>CAXXHB010000003.1:0-4265687 GCA_963664815.2 Spirochaetota bacterium | reverse complement strand
CAATGTCATGGAGAGTGATAAAGTTAAATATAAACGATTCATAGAAATTCAGAAACAATCCGCCTCTGATTACAAGTTCCGGATTATCTTTTTCGTAATTCAGAACCTCCCGGTTGAGGCTTGTTTTTATTCCGACTTCATAATTATAACTAAATGCTGGTTTAGGATAAAATATAGCTATCAACCCCGCAAGACATGTAATTATTTTTTGAGAAAACTGATGTGGAGTACTTATCTGGAACATAATTTCTCTATAATTTTTTTCTGTTCATCATTGAGTGTTTTATCGTTCATGACTGTTTTACGGAATTCTGAGATCTTCACGGCCTCTGAAAGCTCACTATAGTTGATTGCAATTGATGCGGGGATACCTGACTGTATCATTGCTCGGAATTTTGTTTTTATTTTTTCGTTGCGGGGGATTTTATATTTATTATTTTTCCTGCCGGCATATTCTCCACCTTCTTTATTCCGAGATGAGCGTTCAAGGCCGTAAACATTGTTTTCTAGGGCTTTTATCTCTTTTCCTGTAAGCCCTATCTGCTTCAGTGCTTTTTTAGTAACAGGTCCAATCTTATGACGGTATAAAATTATACGCTCAATGGATAATGGTGACAATCCATCAATTTTTTCTAGATCCTCCGGTGTTGCTGTCTGGATATTAATTTTTTTCTTAAATAGAGAAAATAATGGAGTACCGTAGTGCAGTGTTTCAATTTCCGGATTCATGGCATAAGAAATACCAATAGAGTGTGAATAACCGAGATATGGATGATATTTTAATCCGTATGATACAAAAAATTTTTTCACGAGAATTCCAAATGTTGTGGTAAAAGAGGATTTTTCCATGCAGTATCCCCCTTTTATAGAGAAGAAAGATGTGGGATTTACGATTGTCTCAAAGGAGTTTACTTTTTCAACAGCAGTATCGGTAATGTTCCATATCAGAGAGAAACCTTTTCCCGGTTTGATAAGAATCCCTGTCGATCTTTCAGGATAGATCGTTTCACTATTCCTGTTTTTAATCAGGGTCGCTATTCCGGTCTGTGTAAATGCTGCATTTAGCCATGGAAATGGTGTAAAGAGAAGCGATATGTCGGTGTCAGTGAATTTTCTATTTTCGGAAAGTCCGCTCATATTTATTTTCAGTGTATATAGATTTTCGGAGATTCCTGCGTGTAAAAAGGAAAAGATAGTATAACCTGCACAGAGAGAACAAATGTTTTCCATGTAAAAATCTGCACCAAACATGTTCCATGAAATCTGAATTCCGTATTTTTCGGCACCGTATTGAATTGTTGAACCTCTGGAAGCAATATTTTCACCCGAGTATGGTCTCCCTGCGTAACTGTTGAAAAGAAAACCGTCAGCAAAGGGAAGAAGAGCAGAGGTTCTCATTACAACAGGAGTGGTGTAGTCGTGAATTGCAGTATGATGAGGGAAAAGAGATTCGGGGTCTCCGGTTTTATACTCGAAAGCAGATTGACAAAACATGCCCGTTAATATTAACAGCGATAAATTCATCATCTCTTCCTTACTATCACAAGAAAACAGGTAACGGTTTCAGAAAAAGAGTTTTTTCCGGCGGCTTCAATAATTAATGGGTAAAGACCGGTCAGAATTTTTCCGCGAAGGTCTTTTTCAGGAATACTGAATGTATAGTACCCGGGAAATAAATTATCCTTCAGTTCAGAGGAGTATACGATAGATCCGGTTGAATTAAATATCCTAAGTTTCAGGGAGCAAGACTCATAGAGAAAAAGAGGAATCTGAATGTTACCGCTTCCGTAGTTATGGGCAGATTTTTTAGATTCTGCGCGGAATAGTTCTCTCTCTCCCCTGTCTGTATATATTATATTTTCTCTTCCCGGAGTGGCATAGGGTGTAACAATAAAATCGCTAAAGGAGTTTGTATCAACCCTGTTTCTTCTCGATATTGTTGAAAATCTATTAAGTCCATTTTTACCGATATCAACTGTGCAATTCTGCAGATTGCTGTCTTGGCATATAGCCCATTGGCCTGATTTAATGGCTGAATGGATATATCCTTCTATTATACCGTTCATTGAGCCGTCTCTGTTACTGAATGCGACGAAGTCAAGTATTCCGCCATTTGAAGGTGAATCATCGCTGTCTATTGATATTACACAATCTGTATTCCAGAGACCGTAGTTGACACAGTAAAGATCGAGTATTCCATTACCGTTGCTATCTCCAGTTAAATCTGTTTCATCTTCAACAGGAACATGAGTAAAATGAACCACTGCAAACCTGTCATCATATGGTGTTTCGGGAAGATCGTGGTTCCTGATGGTAACAGGGGAAATGGCTATTTTCTCGTTTGTTCCGTAATACATTGTAATAAAATATTGAGATATGTCGCATGATACGGTGTCATCCGAAACTGTAATCTCAATCCAGTCACTGTCCCCTCCTGCTGAAATTTCATTAATTATGGGACCTGACTGGACCGGTATGGAAATTAAAAGGAGTAGAAAAAAAAGTAGAATCAAACGCATTATTTACCAGTTCCAAATTTCTATATTACTACGCTTCTGCACTGGGAAAAAAGAGATTTTTTTTAATTATTCGAGTTTTTTGTTATATTTAATCATGAATGCTTGTATATTCGTCGGGATCTTTATTATTTTCAGGCGGTAAAAAATCCTTGATTAATGCCTGCCTGAATATTTAGTAGCTTTTTATGAATGTTTTGGAGAATGGCTAATGGATATTGATGACATAATGACTGACGGTAATGAGTTCACGATAGATGCTGATCTGCTTGAAGGAGATCTCATATCTATTGATCATGTCCTTCCTGAACAGCTTTACCTGATTCCTATAAGGTACAGGCCTATTTTTCCAGGAATTGTTACACCTTTGATAATATCTCATGGACGATTCACAAAAATAATTGACCGAGTTCTGAATGAATCAAGAACTATAGGGCTTGTGCTTATTAAAGATGATGATAAAGGTGAAATAAATTTTGAAGATCTTTATACATTCGGCACAGCGGCAAGAATATTAAAAAAAATCAATCTTCCAGACGGTGGAATCAATGTCCTTATAAACAGTGTAAAAAGATTCAGGATTAAAGACGCGATAGAGAAGAAAAAAAATCTTCTGGCAGAGGTTGAATACCTTGATGACATTGTTGATAAAAAAGCCAAGATGGAGATCAAGGCTTACACAAGAGAAGTTTTGTCCAAACTCAAACTTCTTTCTGATAATAATCCGTTGTTCACTGAAGAGATGAAACTTACAATGCTTAATGTGGAAGAGCCGGGGAAAATTGCCGATTTTGTCACTTCTCTTTTAAACATAGAGAAACATGAATACCAGGATGTACTTGAAACAATCAATGTCAGAAGTCGACTGGGGAAAGTGCTTCATCTGCTTCATAAAGAGATGGAGGTGGTTGACGTTCAGAAAAAGATTCAGCACCAGATTGGAGAGAAGATAGATAAACAACAAAAGGAGTTTTTCCTTCGTGAACAGTTGAAGGCCATCAAGGGAGAGCTCGGACTTGACGAGGATGAAAAGACTGCAGAAGTTAAAGAGATGAGAAAACATCTGGATGAAATGAAACTCAAAGGGGAAGTCCATGAAAAATTAATTGAGGAAATTGACAGGTTTACTTTCATGGATCCTTCATCATCGGAATATTCAGTAGCAAAAAATTATATTGATACAGTGCTCTCGCTACCATGGAACAAGGCCACGGTTGATTCCATCGATCTTGACAGGGCGGAGAGAATTCTTAATCGGGACCATTATGGTCTTGAGGATGTAAAAAAAAGGATACTTGAATTTATCGCTCTGAGGAAAATAAAACCTGATGCACGGGGATCGATTATCTGTCTTGTTGGACCTCCTGGCGTGGGGAAGACCTCTCTCGGAAAGTCAATCGCCTCTGCACTTAACAGAAAATTTTTCAGGATTTCGCTTGGCGGTATGAGGGATGAAGCTGAGATTAAAGGACACAGAAAAACATACATCGGAGCTATGCCGGGCAAAGTAATCCAAGGGCTTAAGATAAGTAAAACAAATAATCCTGTGTTCATGCTAGATGAGATAGATAAAATGGGACAAAGCTTTCAGGGAGACCCTGCATCTGCGTTGCTTGAAGTTCTTGATCCGGAGCAGAATGTGGAGTTCAGGGATTACTACCTTGATCTCCCATTCGATCTTTCTGACGTACTTTTTATAACTACGGCAAATACACTAGACACCATACCGCAGGTGCTGGCTGACAGGATGGAGGTCATAAGACTTTCAGGATATATTGCAATGGAAAAATACGAGATTGCCCGGAAGTATCTCCTTCCCAAACAACTTAAAATGCATGGTCTGGAGAAGAACAGCATAAGAATTGAGAAAGAAGGTTACCTGAATATAATAAGCGGATGGGCCAGAGAGGCAGGCGTTCGAAATCTTGAGCGTAACATTGAAAAGATATGCAGGAAAACGGCGACACTTATTGCCAGAAATCAACCAATTCCCGATTCTTCTCTGACAGATGTTCAGATAAGAGAATATCTAGGAATTGAAGTTTATCAGGAAGAGGAAAAACTGACAATAACAAAACCAGGAATTGTAACAGGACTTGCATGGACTTCTCTTGGAGGGGCTACTCTAACAATTGAATCAATAGCAGTTAAATCAAAAACCGGAGCTGGTCTTAAACTCACCGGGCAGCTGGGAGAGGTAATGACCGAATCTGCGAATATTGCATATACTTATATAAATCATCTGTTACAGAATGATGAAAATGCGCGGAATATTTTTGATAATTACCTTATACATGTACATGTACCGGCAGGTGCAACTCCAAAGGATGGTCCATCAGCGGGGATTACCATGGCATCATCAATTTATTCCATGATTACAGGAAAGATGGCGGGAAATGATCTGGCAATGACCGGGGAACTTACGCTTTCGGGAAAAGTTCTTCCTATAGGGGGACTTAAAGAGAAAGTCATAGCTGCGAAAAGAGTGAATATTAAGCATATAATTATTCCTGTAGATAATCGCAAAGATCTTGAAGATATTCCGGGATATGTAAAAAAAGGGCTGACATTTCATCCCGTAAGTGATATAATTGAAGTACTGGATATCTGTTTCAAAAAAAAATAATAGCTTAAAAACATAATCAGCTTTGATATTAATAGAACTATGAGTATGGCAGGTATTAATATCGTAAATTATAAAGAATATGAAATCAGGGGGCATAGGGTTATGGAATTTTTCAATCTTATTGAAATGATAGTTAAAGATATTGTTGATGAAGTTCTGGAAAAGGAAGAGGATTTTAAAAGTATTAAGTTTCATCGAAATGACATAATTGCCTATGTTTTAAACAGAGTACCTCCAAGATATGTAACAGGTGAAAGGGGGATTATACATAGCAGAATTGATTCTAGATTGAAATATCAAGATCATACAGATATATTATTTTTAACCTACGAGGCAATAGGTCTTTTTTCCAAAAGGAGATCAACCGAGATTGAAGATAATGGTGAGAAGAATGAAAAACTATCTGGACTTATTCCTCATATGATCGGGGAAGCTCTGGAGGATACCACTCTTTCTGTTGTCCCTGACCTTAAAATAACTCTTTTATTCCAGGATAAACCTGCGGAGATGATGGATCTGGGGTGGAAAAATCCGTATATAGCTGCTAAAGCAACTAGGGGATATTTCCATTTCTGGCCGAGATATGTTGAAGAAAAGATGGGTCAAGACGATCATGTTGAGTTTACACTTACATTTGATCATCCCAAATTTACATCGAGATCCGTTAAAGTGAGGGCTAAGGTTAACAAGAAAAATGATCTGGGGAATACACAATCTATTCCATTGGTACTATTAAAACTGAAGGAAGGAGTTTCGGCAGATTTTTTAGCTGAAGATTAATTTCAGGGTTCTTTTTTAATACGTTTTTCATAAAAGAATTTTTTCAACAGGGATGATGATTCTTCCCGGAGGACGCCAAATTTAATTTCCGGGACATGATTCATTTTGATGTTTCCGCAAACGTCAAATACTGTGCCGCATGCTCCGTATCTTGAATCCTCGGCACTTATAATAACCCGCCTTATTCTTGAATGCACAATTGCCCCTGAACACATGGCACATGGTTCCTTTGTTACATAGAGATCGCAGTCAATAAGTCGTTCGTTATTTAAATATTCAGCCGCATTTTTTATGGCTATAATCTCAGCATGTAGTGTGGGATCTTTTTTTATCCTGTTTTTATTAAATCCGGTGGATATGATTCCACCATCTTTGACTATAACGGCACCTATTGGAATTTCGTCCTGTCTGTAGGCCTCTTCAGCAAGTGAGAGCGCCTTTCCCATAAATTCTTCATCAGTCATATTATTGGCATCGGTTAATAATTATATCAACGAGTTTGCGTTTAGGAACATAATGATTCCCTTCGTCGTCGCGGTAGTATTTAATATCATCACCGTTTTCTATTTCTTTAAGTATTACATTTTCTTTCGGATATCCCAGGGCCACCACAAGTTCAATCATGTAATCATCAGGTATGTTCAATAAAGAAGCCAGACTTTCTTTATTTATTGATCCAATTATACAACCACCCAATTCCTTTGATGTAGCACCCAGGAGTATTGTCTGAGCAGCTATGCCATGGTCCCATCTCACATTAGAGGAAATTTTTTTATCGGAGAGAATTATTATATAAGCCGAAGGCCTTTCGCCATCTACCGGACCATCCCAGTCAGTAAGGTAGCCTGCCCATTTGAGATATGGAAATACCTTGTTGCGCTCTTCGTATTCGGCAATATAGTATTTCAGCGGTTGTAAGTTCTGTGCAGATGGGATAAGCCGCGCAATATCTACAAGCTTCAGGAGAGTTAACTGGGGAATCTGTTTTTCTTCATAAAATCTTCTGTAGCTTCTATTTTTTTTTACTATCTCGTGGAATTTCATACTACACCTCATTGGGCAAGATAGGTAATTTAATAATATAACCGGGAAATGGTCAAGAAAATTTGAGATTAATAATTTTTATTGACTCAATGTATTTCATATATTTAATTGAGAGACATATATTTATTAAAGGGAATAGATGAATTATACAAAAAGAATAATACCGGTACTGGTTTTTATTTTATTGATCTTTACTGGCAGAACTACTTCTTCATCTGAATGTTTAAATAAAGAAATTATAGTTTATAACGCATCAGGCACGATAATTACTGCACCGGGAATGGATGCCATACTTGTAATTGCTGTGGAAATTCCTGAGGGAAATTATATCTATGCAAATCCAAAAGGGAAAGGTATAGGTAAACCGACAGAAATCTCTGTCGTGAAAAACAAGTTCATCAGCTTATGGGAGGTAAGGTATCCTGATGGGGAAAAATATCAGGCAAATAGTGATCCAGATCCGGTTAATATCTATAAAAAGTTTGTAAGGTTTCCACTGAAGTTATCTGTGAAGAATTATCTGTCTGAAGGTGATTATTCAATAAAAATAAATCTATCAATTCTTATGTGCTCATCCGATGCCTGTATTCCTGTGGAAAAAAGCATTTTTATTCCTATAAAAGTGAAAAGAAATCTTTCTGTAATCGACTTGAATAAAATAAATGAATTTAGTGAATTTCTTGCTCTTGCTAAAAATAATATTAAACCTTCTGAAAAAAGTAAGGACTTGGTTTCAGATTCCGGATCAAACGGTGTTGACAGTATTTATGACGGAATAGATTATACACCACGTTATCCTGAAGGTAAAATCACCGGTCTTTTCAAAGCAATAGTCTTTGGCTTAATTGCCGGGTTTATCCTTAACTTTATGCCGTGTGTTCTCCCTGTTGTGAGTCTTAAAATTATGTCATTTGTCTTGAATGCCGGAGAAAAGAAAAATGTTATTGTTTTGCAGGGTATTCTTTTTTCAGCAGGTATTATTGCGAGTTTTATGGCTCTTGCCTTTCTTGCAGCTTTTTCAGGTTACCAGTGGGGAGCTTTATTTCAAAGCAGAATTTTTATTATAGTTATGGCGTCTTTTATTTTTGTTATGGCAGTATCTCTTTTTGGAGTATTTACTATTAATGTTCCATCTTTTGCCGGAAAAGCAGTTTCCAGGTCACACGGTATTTATGGAGATGCTTTTATTAAAGGAGCCATAGCCACTCTTCTTGCTACTCCGTGCAGTGGACCTTTCCTTGGAGGCACCCTTGCATGGACGCTTACAATGCCGCCGGTAATAGTTTTTATTATATTTACATCAGTTGGGATTGGTATGGCTTTTCCGTATATGTTGCTCGCGTTTAAGCCTTCTCTAATCAGGATAATACCAAAACCTGGAGCATGGATGAATCACTTTGAAACAGCGATGGGATTTCTTCTTATGTTTACTGTTGTCTATCTTTTTACAATACTTGATGATCGCAGCCGGATGGGGCTTGTTCTTTTTCTCTTAATTCTGTCTGTCGGGTTATGGCAGTATGGTCTGTTTGGTTCTCTTGACAATGGGAGGCAGAAGAGGAGTATCTCATTTGCTATCCTGCTTCTTCTAGCCATAACGGGATACAGCTTGTCTTTCAATTATTTTTTTACCGGAAAATCTGCTGCTCATGAAATCATAAGTTTTAGCCCGGAAAGAGTATTAAAAAACAGGGATAACGGAATAATAACAGTTGTAGAATTTACTGCTGAATGGTGTCCAAACTGTAAACTGGTGGAAAAGTTTGCGCTTGAAAGTAATGTCGTACAGCAGGAATTCGCCAGAGATGATGTTGAATTTATGGTTGCTGATATAACACGTAAAATACCGCAGATAGAATCATTGATGAAAAAGCTTGGGAGCCATTCAATACCGCTTCTGGTTATATTCCCTCCCGGTAAAGGCTTTGTATCTCCTCTCTGCCTTCGGGACATATATTCTGCTAAAGATGTGATTGATGCGGTGAAAGAGGCGGAAAGTTTTCTCAATACAAAATAGGAGGTGTAAGATGGTTAATGGCAATGTGCTTCCTGATGATTTAAGCAATCAGAAAGCTTTTTTTATTGATATGGATGGTGTAATAAACAAAGGAAACCATCTTATTCCCGGTGCAGCGGGTTTTGTTGAGAAACTTAAAGCCGGTAATTATAAATTTCTTTTTATTACAAACAATTCGTATTATACTTCGGAGGAGCTGAGAGAGAATCTATCAGTTATGGGAATTGATGTAGGAGTAGAACATTTTTATACATCGGCAATGGCAACTGCGAGTTTTTTAAGATACCAGAGAAAAAGTTTCAGCGCGTATGTTATTGGTGGGAAGGGTCTTAAAAAAGAACTGGAAGCGGTTGGTGTTACTCTTACTAACAGGAGACCTGATTATGTAATAGTGGGCGAGACGGAGGAATATGATTACGGGAAAATTATTGAAGCAACATTCCTCATCGAAGAGGGAGCAAAGTTTATTGCGACCAATCCTGATATTACAGGGCCGACTCCACGCGGACCTGTTCCGGCGTGTGGTGCACTTGTAGCTCCAATTGAAAAAGTAACAGGAGTTAAGGCGTATTTTCTGGGAAAACCGAATCCTGCAATGATGTACTGGGCCAGAAAGAGGTTAAAGGTACATACCATGAATTCTTTCATGATAGGTGATAGAATGGATACCGATATTGTTGGTGGACTTGAGGCGGGTATGACATGCTGTCTGGTCCTTTCGGGTGTCACTACTCTGGAGATTATGAACAAATACCCGTACCAGCCGGATTATATATTCAATTCAATTGCTGACATTGACCCGGATGTTATTGTTTCGAGGTGGATAAAAAAAGAATAATTTTATCATAACGCTGCCAATGAACGTTGTGAGATCTTTTTGTTCAACATTAAAATACATGTTAGGTAATTGTAACTTAATATAATATCTTGACGAAAATGGAATTGATTTTAATCTCAGCAATGTATGGAAGTTGTAAAAAAATGATTAAGCATTGCAATTGCTTCATTGTCAGTAAAAGAAAATTGATAAAGGAAATATATGAAGAATGATATTTTTGAAAGTTTATTTGATGTAATTAATGAGCGAAAAATGGCTTCAACTGAAACTTCATATGTTGCAAAATTAATGCATCGCGGAACAGAGAAAATTAACGGAAAGATTATGGA
Source organism: Spirochaetota bacterium (assembly GCA_963664815.2). GTDB lineage: Bacteria > Spirochaetota > UBA4802 > UBA4802 > UBA5550 > WRGT01. Next base: position 4,255,537 of record CAXXHB010000003.1, on the reverse strand, counting down.
AGAGGCTGAGGAAGTCTGTGAAGCAGCACTTGAGACAGATAAAGAACATCTTGTATATGAAATATGTGACCTCCTTTTTCATACATTTGTATTGGCATCATATAAAGATATTACAATTGATGAGATAAAAAAAGAATTTGAACGAAGGTTCGGCACAAGTGGTCTTGTGGAAAAAGCCGGGAGAGTGAACAATGAATCTAAATGAAACAGACAAAATAAAATTTGCAATTCCGTCAAAAGGGCGCCTGAAAGATCCTACACTTGAACTTTTAAAAAAAGCTGGTTTTAAATTCAGGGCAACCGGGCGTAATCTTTACGCCACTTGTACTAATTACGACATAGTATTTATTTTCGTGAGAGCAGATGATATTCCGGTGCTTGTTGAATCAGGTGTTGTTGATCTTGGGATCACAGGAAGCGATCTTATAATAGAGAGAAAAACCGATGTTGCATCAATACTTCCTTTGGGATATGGCCAATGCCGCTTATGTGTTGCAGTAAGGGATGGATTAGAAAACGAGCAAATAGATTTTTTAAAGGGGAAAAATATTGCAACGTCATTTCCTGTTATGACTCATGATTATTTCAATAAAAAAAATATAAACGTAAACTGTATAGAAATGAATGGCTCTGTGGAAATAATGATCTCTCTTAATCTGGCACAGGCGATTGTTGACATTGTTGAAACCGGAGACAGTCTTCGTGACCATAACCTGAAAGTTTTTAAAGAGATTGGGGTTTATGAAACAACCCTTATAACAAAAAAGGAAAATGTCTTTGATGACAGAATTGTTAAAATAAGAAGAAGAATTGAAGGTGTACTGGTTGCAAATCGGTACAGCATGCTTGAATATAATATTAAAGAGTGTAAAATTAAAGAAGCTGAGAAGATTACACCCGGATTTAATTCGCCTACAATTTCAAAGTTGGATCAGGATGACTGGTGTTCAGTTAAGGTAATGGTTGAAAAATCTGAAGTTGTGCAGGTAATGGACAGACTTGAATCGATAGGTGCAACAGCAATTATAGAAACAGAAATAGTTAACTGCCGACTTTAAATATTTATGTCAGTTAAGATTAAAATGCATCGTAAGGGAGTTGATCAAGCCTGAAGAAATTTTAAATCTCCACCGCATGTTGGGCATTTTTGCAGATCATTCTTTACAGGGTAGTCATTGTTGCAGAAGGGACATTTATTCTGAATGTACTTAGTCTGGTATTCAGGGAATATATAAAAGGTTTTACCGTTGCGTTCTTCGATTTTGACAATTCTTCTTTTTATCATATCACCAATTTCATATGTGACCAGGTTGTTCCAACCTGTTCTCTCTGTCAATATCTCTTTAGTTAACTCGCCGTTGTGTGATGCTGCGGTTTTTAATATACCAGACTTTATAATTTCAGGTCTTAATACCATCCCATCCTTGAAAAACTTGAATCCGATAATGAGTATTGGAAGACCGGAAGTAAAGAAAATAGCTGCAGCTATTAAGCGTGAGGGCAGCCCTGAACTGACAATAATAAAAAGAAGGCCCATTAATTCAGATAAAAGCCCTATGATAATAAGTGATGAACCTATAATAATTTTAAAAGCCATTTTGCAATTGCTCCCTTATTTTTTTATACAACTTGTCACCAAAAACAGTAAAGTATGATCCAGTTTTTTTTCATAATATAATTAGAAGATTTTTTTTCTGCAAGTATTTTTAAAAAATCATTTTGCAGACATTTAATTTCCAAAGTATGGATTTTAAACAAATTGCTGACTGAAAAAAAATTAATTCATATCAATTGTTTATAGTTAAGCCTGTTTTCAATAGACCATAAAAGGTTGCCAATTAATGGTCTTTTTTTATTAATTTTTTCAATTTCTTTAAATGATCCGAAATTTCCCCGGTAGAGAGGGAAAGCTCCTTTACAGAGATTTTTCATTCCGCATTTTTTACAAACGGGAGGAATATACCTCCATCTCCTGAAGTAAAGTGCTTCCTTGCTGTTCCATATGTGCTCGAATGAATTTTTAAGAAGATTTCCTATTCCCCGATTGTAATTAGAACATGGGATTAAATCTCCTCTGGAATTTATTGAAAGCAGTTCAGAAACACACGCATATACTTTTGAGCCTAGATTGTGTTCTATTGGATTGAATATACAATAAGGAGTGGGTGAGTTCCATATCAGCTTAATCCCTGATTTGTCACAGAATTTTAAAACAGGTTCAAGGATTGATAAGATTGAGGAATATTCGATTTGTATATTATTTTGATCGCTCGAATTTTCAGAGGTGATTATTATACTTAATGAAAGATATTTAGAGTTGAATTCATCTTTGATAAATTTTGCCAGAGGAATAAGATGGTCCCTGTTCCAGCGGTTAATAGTGGTATTAGTGCAGGTAAGTATACCGGCTTTTTTTAGTAAATGTATCCCTTTTATAGTTTTTTTGAAGGATTCCATGTTTCCTGTTATTCTGTTATGTATCATCTCGTCATGTGATTCAAGGCGAACCTGTGCAGAATGTAATCCTGCTGTGGAAAGTTTCATAACAAGTTCTTTGTCTGAACATTTTATACCATTGGTATTAAGATTTGTTCTTATACCTTTTTTAACTGCGTGTTCAATCAGCTCGGGGAGATCTATTCTCATTGTAGGTTCACCGCCGATGAAAGATATAGTTGGTACCCTGGCTTCATCGAAAATTCTGTCAATAATGAACTTTACCTGTTGTGTAGTCATCTCATTAAAGTCATTTCTGATGTATGGGCTTAATGAAGAACAAAAATCACATTTATTCTGGCATTTGTATGTAAGTGCAATTTCTGACAGTATTGGAAATTTAATATTGTCAGGATTAGAATCCAGTATCGGAATTTTCTCTAGGCCTTTACACTCCTCTTTCATGGTGGCACTTAATGACTTTACAATTTCAGAAAGAGTTTTAATTATAATATCCTTTTTCACTCCATATTTTTCATGAACCATCTGAACGGTCTTTTCGGCACCAGCTTTCTCCCTATATAGTGAGTAAAGCATTTCAAAACTTGTTTTGTTGAGATGTTGAATTTTATCGGGCCTTATAATAAGCAAAGAATCATCATTGCGGATGTAAATGATCGCTGAAGTGTTGGTGACAAATGTATCTATTTTATGAAAAATATTTGAATACATTTTCTACCCTGAAAATTCCAAGCACATACTGAGAGACTGTCTTATCAGTATGCATCGAAGTTGAAAAATGATATATTTCTGGAAACTGAAAATATTGTGTTTTCTGCATGTATGCAGGGTAAAGAGTATTATGTACAATGCTACAAGAGTTACTTTGTATAGAACAGAGCAGTGGAATTTAATTTCATGTGTTATATTATTAGGAACATTCCGAAGAGTAATACAGAAAAAGGATATAAGCAGAAGATTAACAAACAGCCTGAAATATCCTGGTTTCATAATATCTCTCGCTATTTTAATTTTTCTTTTTCAGATTGTTGATCAGGAATAATCAGCAATCATCAGAATTAATTTCACTGCAATGGCTTGATTACTTATTATATACAGCTAGTATTAGTTAAAGGGAATTTATAAAAAAAAATAAAAAAATCAAATTTTTAAAGTGATTAATTTAAGATATTTAAAAATAGAAATAAAATATAATATTTTCTGGAACTCCAGGAATCAAAGAGCAGGGTTATAAAAATGGGGTAATTCAGCAAATTCATGTTATTTGTTAAGCCTGATTAATATTGACAATTCAACAAGAACCTGATTATTGTTGAATTGGTTTTTTAATTTATGAGATTTATACGAATAATAATATCTTTAGTGTTGCTTACACCATTCCTGCTGATGTTATCAGGTTGTTTCAGCGATTCCTTTCTGGATGCAATGCAGGATGAGGAGGACTTTATAGCCCCTTTTGATGTTGTAATTTCTGATAATGATGCGTTATTAAGAACAACATATTTCAGGTTGCCTGCTTTAAATACCGCCGGGAATTATATAATAAATCCTGATACAAATCCCGGAGTAGTATCTGGCGGAGATGGCAATGTAGTGCATGATAAAACTACTGGGCTTATGTGGACAAGATGTTCCGTTTATCTGGCAAGTGATCCTGATAATACACCTTACAGCGGAGATGAAGTATATGCCATGGATACAACGGCAGGGTGTACTAAAACTCATGTTAAAATGGAATGGATAAATGCGGTTGAGTTCTGTAAAAAAACGATGAATGGAATCGATTCAGACGATAATGATACCTTGCAGCACTATGCAGGCTATAATGATTGGAGTTTACCAAGAGTTTCTGAAATGATGAGTATTATCAATTTTGATAATACTTTAACAGATGATCCTCAGATTGACACAAACGTTTTCCCAGGGACTGAATACACAATAGATGAAGGTTACTGGACGTTTACATCTAAACTTTTTATTAGTGATTATTTTGAAACTATTGATTATGGCTGGATAGTTTATTTTAAACAAAAAAACTGTTTCCAGTCAGGTGGCAATTGTACAAAAAGTGTTGATTTTAAACGCAAGCTGAACGTGGATCTCTCTTTTGAAAAAACAGTATGTAAGATGTGTTAGGGGAGGAATAAAAGATCCGGCTTGAAAAAGATAATTATTTGTTTAGTTCTGATCGCCGCAATACTTGTTTTTAGCACAAAGATTTATAGCGTTTTATCAAGAGGAGTTGTTCTTGATAAAAGTACAGGATTGTACTGGACAAGATGTCCCATGTCGACAGATGATAAACCGATATATGACTTTAACTGTAAAGGGACAAAAAAACTTTACACATGGGCCGAGGCGATAACCGTATGTAAAAATCTCGTTCATGAAGGGAGATCAGACTGGAGATTGCCTACAATACGGGAGCTTCAGAGCATTGTCTATTTTCATCATAATCCTACATCTACAAACAATTATAATCAGGTGATTGAACTGGCCTTTCACTGCGCTGTGACAACAGCAGACTTAGGAAATGATTACTCAGCTTTTTGGGATTCATATTGTGTTTCAAATTTATGTTATGAGCACTATTGGAGTTCCACACTTTTAACCGGTTTTACTAATCTGATCTGGGCTGTAAATTTTTATACTGGCGTCGTGCAATGGGATAGTTTTTACTTAAAAAACTGGGCTGGTAATGATATAACAGATAAACCAAAGAAGAAAGCTGTCCGATGTGTGGCAGTACCATAATCAGGCATGAACCGTTCAATCTCAGCTCTCCTATTTATTATTTTTTTTATGCCAGTAAACATAACATCATGTGTATATAAACCTCAATCAATTGAGCATGGGATATTTGCCTCTTCTAGACTTGAATCAGTCATAGGACAGGACGGCGTATGTTCAATAAAATTCAGCGATGAGGTCACTCTCTGGACATTTGCAGATACAATCACCGGGAGATGGAAAAGTGAAAAGGGACGCCTCGAGGCCGATAAAAATGAGGCGTTTATCGATGGCATGATCTCAAACTCAATAGCGTGGAGTGAGAAGATTACTGAAAGAAATTACAAAAACATAAAACTCTTTTTTTATAAAGAGAATAATAAAATCGCACAGTTCATAAAAAATAACAAAAACGAAAATCCTCTTAACCACAGATTCTGGGCTTTTGATGGAATTCGTTCCGGGGATAAAGTATATGTATATTATCTCCATGTGTATGTTCCTGAGCGCGCAGATTTTCTTGATTTTCATGTTCTCTACACGGGGCTTGCACGCTGGAACATCCCGAGCGGGTGGAAGCCGGGAGACAGAATTGACTTCCAGAGGCTTGGGCCACTCTTTGAAAAAGGAGAGCCCTTTTTCGGCGCGGCGGTTATGGAAAGAAATGGATATGTTTATCTTGCCGGGCATTTTAAAAAAAATACCAATGAATTTCCATTATATTTTTCAAGGGTAAGGATGGAGGATATAGAAAAAAGGGCGGCCTATACTTATCTTTCATCTTCCGGGGATTGGATTCATGATGTAAAAAATGCAGGGGAGTTTTCAGACGATGTGTCCGGCGAATGTTCACTATCTTATAATGAATATATGAAAGAGTATATTGTAATTTATTCAAGGATTTTTACAGGAGATATAGTTCAGGTCAGGTTCAAAGATTTTTCAAAATTACATTCTGCTAAAAAAGAGGTAGTTCATAAAGTAAAAAAAACAGTAGGTGCAACTATGTGGGCATATTCAGGAAAAGAAATATTCAGTTCCGGAAGAAATTTATTTCTGATTTATATTGACCCTGACAAATATCAACCTGTTCTTGTAGAGTTGAAGTATTAGATTATATCAACCACAACCATTGTTGCGTCATCTTCAAGACCAGACTTTCTGTAGTTTTTTGAATATTTGTAAATTGAATTAAAAATTGTATCTATTAGAAGTTCCGGAGCCATTTGCGAATTCTCCTTAATTATCCTTTCGAGAGTTACTTCGTTTATTTGGGTGTTATTTATATCTCTCTCTTCAACAACTCTATCTGTAAAGAATACAAGCCTTTCATTTTTCTTTATATCTATTGTGATATTTTTGTATTTCTCATCACGGTTTAAACCAATCGGTTTACCTCGGACTGTCAGTTCACGAAGATTGTTGTTTTCCTTATTGTGAATATACATAGGCCAATGTGCAGCGTTAGAGAATGTCATTTTCATCTCCTGAAGATCGATAAAACTATAAAATACTGTAATAAAACGGCCATAAATATGGTCAATGAGTGAAGTGTTCATCTTTTCCAGAAGTTTTGCCGGATTTGTCAATGAATCATAAGACATATAGTAAGCTATTTTTACCATAGAGCTTATAAGAGCAGCTGGTATACCATGTCCTGCGACATCGGCAATGAGTATGCCTATTCTTTTGTCATCCAGTTGGATAAAGTCGCAGAAATCGCCACCAATTTACATCATCGGTTCATACCTTGCACTGATTGAAAGGCCACATATGTCTGGTAGTGTTTGAGGGAGTATTGCAAGCTGAATATTTCTCGCAATTTCAAGCTCCTGTTTAACTGCTATGAATTTGTTTTGTTCTTCAACCGCCTTTTTTAGAGATATCTACCTTTTAACTCTTGCAAGAAGTACCTCCTTATCAAAAGGCTTGGTAATGTAATCATTTGCCCCGAGCTTTATACCTGTTATAATATCCTGTTTAGTATTTTTTGCAATGAGCATAATAATGGGGAGATCATAAGAGGTAAATTTTTCACGAATTTTACTGCAGACTTCGTATCCGGAAACTTCGGGCATCATGACATCAAGAAGAATAATGTCGTAATAATCTCCTGATTCAATATTTGCAAGTGCTTCTTTCCCTTCTGAGAATGAACTGACAGAATAACCTTCTTTTGTAAGCTGATTTAGAAGAAGCTGGAGATTAATTAAATCATCGTCGACTATCATTACCCTGGCACCTGATGTTATATCGGTATTCAGATCGGTTATCAGATGAGTAGAGCCGGTGTTAAAAGCGGCAAAGCGATCAGTTGGATAGGTGTTTATTTCCGTTGAAGGTTTTCAGACGGTTTTGTTGTAAAATAAAAAGTTGAACCTTCCTCCTGTTTCGAGTTTAAACTGATTGTTCCACCATGAAGCTCAACAAGATTTTTTGTTATTGACAGTCCCAGCCCTGTTCCTCCATATTTTCTTGATGTGGAACCGTCTGATTGAACGAATGATTCAAAAATAAGTTTTTGTTTATCTTTCGGAATTCCCATTCCCGTATCGGAAATTGCAATTATACACTCTCCAGAGGGAAGAGTATCTGCAGAGATATTTATACTTCCACTTTCCGTAAACTTGACGGCATTTTCCGTGAGGTTAAGGAGTATTTGTTGAAGCCTCTTTTCATCAGCAAAAACATAATATTCTCCGGGTTTAATATTATTTATTATAGCAATGTTTTTATCAGTGATAGCGGGTTTGATCATTGCTATAACTGTCTCAGCCATTGACCCGAGGTCAATACTCATCTTAAGAAGTTTAATATTTCTGCTTTTAAGTTCTGAAAAATCAATAATATCATTTACAAGTTTCGCAAGACGTCGACTGCTCTGTAGTATCATTGAAAGAAATTGCCGGGCATTGATACTTAGATCTCCACAGGTACCATCCATAAGAGATTCGGTTAGGCCGAGGATTCCATGAACCTGTGTTTTAAGTTCATGTGAAGTGTTGGCTAGAAATTCATCTTTGAGTTTATCCAATTTGGTCAGGTCTTCATTTGCCTGTTCAAGTTCTGTAATCTTCAGATGTATCATTAATGTCATTTTATTGAAAGTTGAAGCGAGCTTACCGATTTCATCCTGCTGATTTATGCAGACGTTATACCTTTAGTTTCCAGATTCTATTTCCTTAACCCCATCAGTAAGAACAATTATTGGTCTTGCAATATACTCTCCAAATACAAATGCAAGGATTATGGCAATTAGTAAAAGAATTATAACTGTAATGTTAAGATATAATTTAAGTGCGGTTATTTGTCTCAGTGCTTTTGGTTTGCTGATAATTAATCTTGCAATACAGAAAGGTTCCTTTCCCGGCAGGTTACCGGTTGATATAAATTCAATAAATTTTTCGTTCAGAGGTAACTCCCTGTAACTATTTTTTACATCCATCATTTTTCCGATTTCTTCGGTTCCAATTTTCTGCATGGGATAATGTAATGATATGGGTTGGCTCTCATCTTTAAGGGATGCGAGGATAATTCCGTTTTTCTCAGGATCAGATGAAAGAAGAATTGCATCTGCGTAAACAAGCCCTTCTTCCATAAGTGGTTCAAGCATTGATGTCATGTCTTTGATATCAACACTGGATGAATATATGTCTCCACCGTTCATCATAAGAATATTCAATACTGATTTTGAAAAGATTTTACTGTTTGTTTTACTCTGAGTAATTGTATAATTCAGTGTTTCAGATTCAAGTTTGTTAATCAGGATGCTGATAAATGGAATAAGGATAATCATTGTAAAGAGAATGAATATCAGTACAAGTTTATATTTTATTTTCAATATTTATCTACCCTGCATGGATTCTATAGCCTTATGGCGTTTTATCGCACTGGGCAGATAAATATTGGCATTCTGGTTTTCAGGATCCACCAGGAGAATCCTTTCCATCATACAGTCTGATGCCATCGGTTTCCCACATAGTGACGTTTACTTTTAATAATTTTCTCTGGCTGAGTAATTGAAGCTCACATTCTTTTATATAGGCGGAACATTCTTCAAGATACGGTATTGCTTTCAGGTAATTCTGCTGTTTTATATAAATATCCGTTGATGCTTTATTATGTTCAATCTCATCAATTTTTTTAAGTAATAATCAAGACCATGATAGGTTTTATCTATCCTGTAAAGATCATTAAGTATAGTTTTAGCGTCATTAAAATTTTTCTTTTTTTAAACTCGGCAAGACCACGGTTGAACATTATTAATGTTTTTTCAGATTTGGATATCAGTTCCAGTTCATGAAGGTATGAGTTATAGTTATATGTTAAGCCTGCGGTAACATCAATAACGGAAAAGTTTTCATTTGAAAATTTCATTTGCTTGTAATCAGAAAGGACACAAAGTCCGAGTCCTTTCCCCAGGTATATCATTGCTCCGATATTATATGAAATTGCCGGTTTAAGGGAGTGTTCTTTTCTTCCGGTATTATCAGTAACAAGTCTGGTGTATATTCCATGGATGTTAATACCAGTTTATATATCCAGAAAAGACAAGAGAGAATAAAAAATTCCGAATCCGCCAAAAATATCATACTGACTTAAAATTGAATCACTGCTCAATGCCATAAAGTAGTGATTATAGAATAAGCCGCTATTGAAATAAGTGTTGCTGATAAAAAAAGGAAAGTTATAATATGTATTGAATCCGGTAGATGAACCGCCTGTTAAAAAATCTTTATAAAAACCGGTAATATAGGATGGACCAGTGGATAATGTGAACGAAAAACCGGAATAATTATTCTCTGAATATAATGTTTTTACTGACAGTATATTAAAAAATAGAATCAGTATTATGGTAGATTTAAATTTCATAATAAAAATATAATTTCATTAAATCAATCAGATATATTATTTTTTTCAATTAAAAAAAGCCTGGAAGGATGAATATTTCATAATAGTAAGCTGTCTTGCAAATGAAAAGAATATAGCATCTCCATCATTGTTGATGGAGCAGATTAATAATAAATAAAATATTAAGAAATAGTTGTAGCAATATAAAAAATTCATGAACAATTAAGGGAAAAAACAACAGGTGATGAAATATAAAAAAATAAAACTGGGTTTCGTTCTGATTTTTTTCGTATTCTGCTCAGGTGTCTATGGAGAAATAACTGTAAAAGGTGATTTTGTTGTTTTTCCTTCATACACCGGGAATCCTGTATGTGATGAAATTCTTAAAGGTAGCGAGTCGGCTCTTATTGAAGTATGTTTTTCAGCAGGTCGGCTTATTCCGGTAGAGTATAACTACAAGAAGGCCGCAGTTGAAAAAAGTGAAGGTTCAGACAGGAGTAGTCTTTACAGGAATGCCGCAATTTATCTAAAAACTGATATTTTTTCTGTAATAACATGCATGGAAGAAAAGGGTGATTATGTTTTAAAACTGGAACTTATTCCTTTAAACGATAAATACAAAAGCATGAAGTCAGAGAAAATTATAAAATCACGGTTACCTGAGAATCTACCGCTTAAAGCAGCGCGTGAATTTGCAAATCTTATGAATAGAGTAACTCTTAAGAGTACTGTTCTCGAAATTTTTGATAATGGATCTGCTTTAATAGATTCTGGGCAGTGGCATGGTCTAGAAAAAGGTTGCTATAATACAGACGCAGGACAAATAGTAATAAAAGATGTTTCCAGATATACATCGGTTGTATATGGTAAATTTTTCACAAAGGGGGAAACTCTGGAGTTTAAGATTTATCCTGATCTTGAAAAAATAATAAAAAAAATAAATTATGAGATTGTAGAGAATACTGTCAGAGTCTACGGTACGGATGATTTCCTGGATAAAAGAAACGGGCGGATAAAGGAGTCAATTAAAGGTACATGTATAATTAACGAGGGGGCAAATTTCTGTCTCCCGGGTTACGGTTCTTTTCTTTCGCTTGAATACATGGGAATTGATAAAGGAAAGGCCGATACAGCGGGGATTGTTCTTACTTCATCCCTTGCTGCTGTCCATTTGGGTCTTGTCCCCCTGCTTGCAGATTTTGAAGTAAATTTTTTTCCATGGGTGGAAGATTCCGACAGATCAGACCGGATGAAGAGATTAAATTATTACACATGGAGCACGTTGCCACTTACGTTTGCTGTTTCATTTTTCAGCCAGCTTACCTATAACTATAGAGAAAAGAATATGCTCCCGCCGCAGTTTGTCGATCATGATATATCAGCTGCAGTGCTGTCGGTTTTTGTGCCTGGTGGTGGAATGTTTTATAAAGGTTACAGATGGAGTGGCTGGGGGATTTATATCGGAGAGATGTCTCTTGCCGGTTATGCTGTGTATACAGAAGAGAGGAGGGAAAGAAATGTACTTTTAGGGTCGCTTGCCCTGTTTAAAGGGGTGGAAATAATTACATCATACTTTGTTGAGCCTTCATATGCTTTTTTTAATAGGGAGGTCTTATCTGCAGAACATGTTGATTTTTCTGTTGGCCTGAATAATGATATTAATGGTAATGCCGAGCTAACAGCCTCTGTGTCATTGAACTTCTGATTCCGTTCCGGAAAAAAAGAAAACAGCAATAAATGCAATATATGCTACGATTGATGGCAGTATCAGTACCGGATAAAATTTTGCAAATGGAGCAAGTAAAAGTATGACACCCCAGTGAAAAAAAATAGCTTTTTTTGTTTTAAGAGCTATAGGAAAGTCATCCCAGCGAATAATCACCATTATGCCGGTCAGATTCCATCCGTAGAGGGAGTAAAATGCGTGCATTCTTAAAATTATTTTTCCGAAGAGTTCATCATAAGCCATTTGTTTAATAATCACATAAAGTATACCGGTAACAGCTGTTGCCATGAGGAAATAAATCCCTGAAACCAGAAAGTATTTCTGTTGCATCATCTTCCCGAATTTAAAGAAGACGGCAAAAATAAAAAGAACAGTTATAAAAAGAAAAAATGAAATAAAGATTTCTCCATGAAATGATTTCATGATTATGAAAATAAAAAATATTATTACTCCTGCGTTAATAAACCAGAATAGAAGATGCTCAGTTGTCAGTATATTTTTTCTTTCTTTATCTTCGATGATTCCGAATATAATTGACATTGTAATAAGAGATACCGGAAATGAAAATCCGAGAAAGAAAACATCAAGAGTCAATTTTTCAAAATGAAAGAGATGAAAACAAGTATCATTGAGTATAACAAATGATGAAAGAAGAAGGGCAATTACGAGACATAAAAGAGAGGCGTGATGAAACTTTTCCGATGATGGAAACTCTCGCTTAAAAAAAATTGAAGGGAAAAATGTAAATTTTTTTATTCTGAACGATTCAACAATAAGTGCCAGTAGAACTGCTGCTGCTGCTGCAGGGATATAGAATTTCAGGAAAGCAAGAGATGCATATATGATACTGATAATAAAAAAAAGAATTGTTTTAAAGGAGGGAATCACTTTTTTTTCTGTAAAGTAGAGAATAGTAAACCCCCCGCTTGTAAGGTTAAAGAGAAAAATATGAAGTCGTTCAAAATTCATATGAAGGTATTGATCTAGGTATCCGAAAACAAACGCTGCTGTCATGACAGCAAAAAGGGATATCCTGAAAGGAAGTTGTTTATTGACGGACATATTTATAAACCGGTTTTTATCTGATATTGTTACTCTGAGAAAAACGCTTTATAGAGAAGATGAGCTGAGTATATATCTGCCTTTGATGTCACTTCACATACCGAGTGCATTCCCAGAACTGAAGGTCCGGCATCAACACAATCCATACCAAACCTTGACATGAACATTGCAATAGTCCCCCCTCCCCCTATATCTATTTTTCCCATTTCACCACTCTGCCATGGTATGAAGTTTTTATCAGCGAGATTTCTGATGTACTGCATATACTCGGCATGTGCATCATTGGTATTATATTTTCCGCCGCCGCCACCATATTTTTCTATAGATACTCCTTTTCCTAGATAAGAAACATTCTGCGGGTCATTAACAGATGAAAAAGTCGGATCCATTGCTGTAGTTACATCGGCTGAAATTGCTTTTGAGCATTCGAGGATTTTCCACGGGAGCATATTAAGTCCTGCAAGTTTGATATATTCAAATGTAAAATTAACAAGAGAAAAACTTTCAGCACCTGTATCGCCGTATGAACCTGTTTCCTCCTTGTCTGCAAAATAGGCAACAGCTGTATGTACGGGAGCTTTTGTTTCAAGTAATGCCATTAGTGAAGAGTAGACACAAACCCTGTCATCCTGGCCATACCCACCCAGCAGTCCCTTGTCAAAACCTATATCTATGCTTTTTTGTGCCGGGACAAATTCCAGTTCAGCAAAGGCAAAGTCTTCTTCAATTAATCCGTAAGTGTCGTTGAGATATTTTAGTATGGTAAATTTCACTTTATCTTTAATATCCTTGTCTTTTAAAGGAATATGTCCGCAGATAATATTAAGTTCTTCACCTTCAATGATTTTTGATCCCTCTTTTTTCATCTGTTCTTTTGCCAGGTGCGGGAGAAGATCAGGTATAATGAATTTTGGCTGTTCATCCTTATCTCCTATGTTTATCTCTATACTTTTACCCGATTTTGTAAATGCAATACCGTGTAGTTCAAGAGGGGTATTCACCCAGTGAAATTTTTTTATACCACCATAATAATGCGATTTCAAAAGTGCAAGTTCGGAGCTTTGATAAAGAGGGAAAGGTTTTAAATCAAGACGCGGTGAGTCCACATGTGAACCAATCAGCCTGAACTCATCGGGTTTTTCTCCTGCAACAAATGCAGTCAGGGTTTTTCCTTTATAGATTCTATATCCTTTATCACCTTTTTTAACTGATTTAATATTTTCAACATTTTTAAATCCCGCTTTTTCAAGGATATTTTTTATTTTTTCTATGCATAATCTCTCTGTTTTTGATTCAGTAAGAAAAGTTTTAAAATTGTTGGCAAAATCAAATATTTTTTTATGTTCTGATTCCTTAAAATCAGTCCATGCGCTCTCTTTTTTATAGAACAGTTTTTCTTCTATCTTTTTATTAGGATTTGATTTCTCTTTCTTTTCTGTCATAAATTCACCTCGTATTATACTCCATTCAATATAGTCAAATATTACTTCAATGCCATCTCTATCAACATTTTTTTTAAATCATAATCATAAGTTACATTAATGTTAATGAATTTAATAAACAGCCTGCTTTATTATAAACTAGTCCAATCAATTCCGCTCTTTTTTAAAAAGGAGATGGATTTTTAACTTCCAAAAGTGTTTTAAATTAAACTGAAAATTTTATTACACTAATTCCATGATAAAAAAAAGCAAGAGAGGAAATCAGTGATAGCCGGTGAGGAGTTGAACAGTTCAATTTTAATCGAAGCTTTGAATTTTTTCTGTCAACTTCTAGATGTGACACCGCCATTTTTAATTCTATCCGGTAAATATTAATAACATTTTATTTCTCGTAAGCCGATGCATATAATGATAGATTGTCATTGGATAAATTATGAGTATTTCAGGAAATAGTATAATATTACCGGATAAATTCCGTGATCCCTATATTTATGAAAATATTCTCTCCATGCAGGGTGATATTTTTTCAGGCAAGACTACAATTGATTTATCCCGTGTGGCTTTCATGGAACCGTATTCAATGATATCTTTTCTTATTATGGGGCGGAATTATTTAAGAAGCAGCGGTGATAAACTGAAACTGGTTAATGTACCGATTCATATACAGCAGTACCTTTCTAGGATGGATTTTTTTGAATGCGGTATTTTTACAATGCCGGAGGTTCTTAAAGATAACATGATGTTTAAAAGAAACGCTTCAAGCAGCAGACTCCTTGAGATTACCATGATTCCAAACAAGGAAAGACAGAGTGTCAATGTAATATCCTCCGTGATTGCCCTTTTTAGGAAGAGGGCATCTGTAATTCTTAAATATTGGATGAATGAGTCAGTTACAGATTATTTTGTTACAGTGATATCGGAGTTATGTCAGAATATTTTTGAGCATAGCCTCGATTCGGGGTACATGGCCATGCAGACGTATCGTACCGGAAGTGAAAATGTTGCAAGGCTTGTGATCTCAGATTCCGGTATTGGTATACTGGAAAGTTTTAATGGCAGAAACGACCTCGAGTATGCAGGAGGAGCTGAGCTTATTGAAATGGCATTAACTATGCCTATATCAAGTAAACGAGAATTCGGTTACGGTCTCTGCCAGGTAAATTCAATCGTTGAGAAGCTTAAAGGTGTAATTTTTATAAGGTCTGGCGAGTCGTCTCTATCGGCTTTTTATGACAGAAAAGATAAAGGTTCAAAATATATTTTTCACAGGAACGGGCTGATTCAGTTTAACGGGACTCAGGTATCTATTTCGTTGTCAGCATAGAAATTGTTTTAATCTAAAATTGGCTGCGAATGTTTTTTTGCCATGTTCTATTATGTCGGGAATGTAGTTTAATCTGGTTTTTAATTAAAGAGAATTTGTTATCCAGGATAGAGAGAAATAGAATGATAATCGATGTATCGAAAATTGCAAAAGAGCTGAAAGTCAAACTTCCGGATCTGATTACAAGGCCGGTGGGGAGAATCATGTATACTGCTACTCTGGACAAACTGTTGGAAATTGGGATAGGAGAAACAGTTATACTTGATTTTAATGGTGTTAAGGTCATTGATTCCTCATTTGTAGATGAATACATAGTTAAGTTAATACTTGATTCAAGGGGAAAAGATTTTTATCTGAAACTGAGGAATATATCCACCATGTCAGAAATTAATATTGACTCTGTGTTTAATTCATATTCTATTTATAAAGAGAAAAGAATAGCAGTCGTCAGAGACGAAATGGGCAGAAACAACAGGTTTTTTATAGGCCCTCTGGTTGAGCAGGAGAGTGATATTCTGGATTATCTGAGAATAAATATTAATGCAAATATTGATGATATTTCAAGATTTTCCGGTATTGATTTCAGTATTTTAAAAAATCTTCTTGAAGAACTTTCCGCTTTAAGAGTAATAAGAAAGAATAACGGGAAGTTTTCCCCGGTTTAGGTTTATATGGCCAGAAAAATCAGTAATGAACATATTCAGAGAGACGACAGCCTTTTCGGCCTTCTTCTTTCATATAAGCATTATAACACCTACATAAGGGTTTTTATTAATGAAGCTGAATCAGCAGTTGTCGTTATATTGACCGGCAATCCGAAATTCTGGGCAAACCTTCCCTCGGAAATTAAGACTGAATACCGAAGTATGAAGAGACTTGAAATAGATACAGGAAAAATGTTTATAAAATACATTTTGCCGGAGCATCTTATAAAAACAGCTGGCGTTTCAGCAGGAATCAATCTTTCGTCAGATAAACTTGAAGTCGAAAACAGTCTTGATGATAAGGGATTTTATTTAATTAAAGCTTCAACCCGTCATTTGAATAGAATCTTAAGTGGAGTAAAAAAACTGTTAAATCTTTCTCCTCAAAAAAAATATGAAATTCTTGAAAAGTGTATTTCGGAAGAACAGGAAAAAATAAATGGCTAATGAACAGGTTAATATAGGCGAAAAAGCTAAACGAATTGAGATAGCTTTGAAATTTACAAATGGTGATATGGAAAAAGCTAAACTGATGGCATCAGGTAATATGACTGATGTTACGATAATCAAGGGGAAGTTTATTATTGCCGATCAGGATATTTCAGGTTTTTTTCTGGCCTATTTTAATATTATATATGAATACATTGCGGCTATAAAAAGCGTGGTAGTGTCCAACAACGGCATTTTCCCCAGGATAAGGATTTTTGATGATTGGAAATCTCATTATAAAAACATGCTTGCATATGAAAAAGGGAGTGATATTATTGATTCAGGAAAATTTAATTCAGACCTGCTGGAATCATTTATCAAAACCGATGTTTTCCCCGATGTTCAGAAAGAGAATCTTGATTACCTGTCATCATGTATTCCGGATATGTTAAAAGCGAGTTTCAGTTCTTCCAGTGTAAAGTGTCAACTTGATCTAGAAAAGACCAGTTCGCTGGAACTGGTCTTAATGAATATTCCTTTGATGGTTCCAGAGGCTGAAGGTGAACAGCAGGATGAGTCAGCAGAATCTGCTGTTTCAGAAACAAAACCTGTGCCTGACAGCGCATTCGAAAAAAAGCTGGCTGAGATTGAATCAAAAGCTCAGTTTATTGTTGAGGGATGCTGTGTGCTTTCGCCGGTTAGAGGGAAGCTGATAACAGAGACTGTTCCCGGTGAAAGAATATACGTTGTTCTTCCTGCCAAGGATTCTGTATCACAACGGATTATAGATGCCTATAAAGCAAGAAACAGTGAAGGAAATCCCCTTCCTGTAGTAGGTAGAATTGTCGAAAAGATCCCTAATGAAACCGCTAAGGGTTTCATATTGTATGTTCTTGTTGCAAAGGGTATATATGCAAAAATAATTGAAGAAGAGAATATGAAGATACAGACAGAACTCTCGGCAGTTTCTCAAAAAAATGAACTTGAAGCTGAAAATGCATCAAGCAATAAGTTTTTTAATTGGGGATTATATGTTCTTTTTATATCACTGATAATTGCGCTTGTAGTAATTTTTTCAATGATGTAATAATATGTGAATAATTAATGAAACGCAGATATTTTGTAATTTTTTCTCTTTTTATTCTTCTTTTATTTTCATCAATATATCTTTTTGCCCAGATGGCAGACTGGAAGTTTTTCAGGGACAGGGAGGGTAACGTATATTATTATGACAGGGCTTTGAAAATCAGAATAACCGATGAAAAATTTTTTGATTTTACTCCCGCCTCAATTAATGGAACTGATTATTATCTTCACAAAGGGATTGAGATAATTAAGTCGGGAAAATATGCTGAAGGACTTTTTTATCTTAAATCACTTAAAACTCTTCCAATGAATAATCTTAGGGTTAGGAATAATGCCAAAGAAGCATCAAAATGGATAAATTATTTACAAAAAAAACATGGTCCAAGGTATGAAAGATTCGACAGAGAAAGTACTATCCTTCTGAATTTTAATGATGGGAGTTATAATCTCGTAAATGAAAAATTACGGTATAAAATTATTCTGAAACAAAAGCCGAAAGTAATCAGGGCATTATGGAAACTAAATGATGCAGGGTATGGTTTTAAATTCGGATTTAATCTTGATAATCAAATTGAAAATGAAAAGAGTCAAAAGGATGAAGACAATAAAGAAAACTTTGAGATTGTTAACAGTGAAAATAATGATGGTGAAAAAGATTCAGGTTATGACTGTATTGTCGGAATTGAAACAAGAATTTTAAAGGGTAATATTAAAAATATAAAAGAAGCAGAGGAATCCTGGAGAAATGAATTTGGTAAGGATAATTTTAAAAGGGAAGAAGTTCTGCAAAAAGAAGACAGAATTATATATCTTTATACTTACAACGACGGTGTTCCGTTTTCAGGTATTGAGGGGGTTTTTATTAACGGAAAATTTATCCATATAGTACGTACCCTATGTAGCAACAGCATAAAGGACAGAGTATTTCAAGAGATAAGAAAACCTGTGGAAGCGTTGATTCTAGTAAGATAGATGACTTTCAGTTTTTGTAAACCAGTGCAGTTTCACCGCAGTTCTCCTCGTCTTTGCAGTTGACACAGTCTTTCCATATCTTTTCCGGAAAGTCATCTTTCGGAACGCGGGTGAAGCCGCTTTTTTCAAAAAAATCCGGTCTGTAAGTGAGAGTGAAGATTCTGCTTTTGTTTTCATGTCTTACCTGTTTTACAAGCTCTGCTAGCAGCGCCTTACCGATCCCTTTTCCATGAAAGGTTTTATCTACCGCGAGAGATCTTACCTCTTTTAGATTAGAACCATAGGCAAAGTGTGTTATTGTACCGATAATTTTATCATTATCAACGGCGACGATGAAATTGCTAATGTTTTTTCTGATATCATCCGTACTTCTTTCAAGGATAACTCCTTCATCAGAGTAAAATCTAATAAGCCTGTAAATCGATTCAATATCACCCGGGAGGGCGGTTCTGATAAGGTAAGCCATGTTTTCTATCCGGTTAAATGCGTTTGATTATCTGTGCATTAGTCGAAATAGCATATTGCTTGTAAAGTGAAATTTCAGAGAGAGATTTTCTTGCATCGGCCTCTGATTTGTAAGGACCGGTGAAGATTTTAAAATTCTGGTTATTTTTTGATACTATAACAGTATGCCCTTTATTGCTGAGAAACTGTGCAACCGGCTTGAGATCAGCTTCGCTGTATTCCTTTCCAAGTTGTATAACAAATGGATAGTCTGCTTTTGGGTATAACTGATTTGCCGGTTTTGCGTTTCCTGTTACATCTTTCACAATTTCAGTCATTTTATCGCCAATGTTGTTCATTGCATTGAGTGTATGATCATCTACAATCTTTCTCTCGGCACCACCGGCAAATTTTATCCCTATTACAAGACCTATAGTGAATGAAATTATTATTAATGCACCGATCATAGTAATTATTCTAGTGGCTTTTTTACGGTGTTTTTCGTTATCACGTTCTACACTTCCGGCAGTTCTTGAAAAATATTCAGCGTCAAATTTATCAAATTGAGGGGGAAGATCGCGAAGATGCCTTCCGTCATAAAAATCAATATTTTGCATAGTAAACCCGTAAAAGATAAGAGATTTGAGATGACCCGGTACTATCCGGCTCTATGATAAGATTGTCGGCATATGGATTTAACTTTTTAATAAAAGAAAATAATTTTAGGGCATTTTAAGACTAATTAAATTCTTATTTTATTATAATTCTTTTGTCATGTGGGGCAATGGCATATCTGTAAAAAAAACAAATACTAAAATCGGGAGCATTTAAGGATATCATTATTGATGAAAGAGGATATATGTTAGGTGGCAGGCTTTTCATAGGGGTTAATGTTATCATATGTAAACTCAAAGTTTATTTTTAATAATGACGGTATTCGCTTCAAAATGATTGGAGTAGCAAGTACTTTCATCTGTCAGAAAAAACCCAGCTTTTTTGCAGAATACTTAAAGGTATAAATAAAGGGAAAAATTCATTCTTTTTCTGAATTTGGGAAGATATGTGTTGGAGTGTAAAGGAGACCTGATGTATGGCATTAGGTAATTCAATTGAACTACGTTAATAAGTGTTTGAAGATTCTTTCCGGTTATTCCATACTGATAAAGAGTTTACAGATTTTTTTACCGGATTATATTTTAGAGAGAGAATATTTATAAAGAATTCTATGAATGTTCAACTTCAAACTTTTTCATAAAATCAACAAGGCTTTTTACACCTTCGATCGGCATTGCATTATAGATGCTTGCTCTCATACCCCCGGCGGTTTTATGACCTGCAAGATTTGTCAGTGAACTCTTTTCCGCTTCTTTTACAAAGAGAGAGTCGAGATCTTTTGAGCCTGTAGAAAATGTTACGTTCATCAAAGACCTGAAGGAACTGTCGACATTTCCTTTAAAAATTTTTGAATTGTCTATTAAGTCATAGATAAGAGATGCTTTGTACTTGTTTATTTTTTCTATTTCCTTTACTCCTCCAAGATCTCTCAGCCACTCAAAAACAAGTTTTGACATATATATTGCGTATGTAGGGGGAGTGTTGAATAGTGATCTATTTTCAGAGTGAACATTAAAATTAAGCATTGAGGGGAGATTTTCATCAGCTCTTTTCATTAAATCTTTTTTAATGATTACAATGGTTACTCCGGCAGGTCCGATATTTTTTTGTGCTCCGGCGAAGATGACACCATACCTTCTTACATCATACTCTTCGGAAAGGATACATGACGACATGTCAGCAACGATTGGAGTTTGCCCCGGTTCAGGAAGAGCTTTGTATTTTGTTCCGTATATTGTGTTGTTATAGCATATATGAAGATAATCTGCATCACTATTATATTTAAGACCTTCAAGAGATGGTATATATGCAAAAGTCCTGTCTTCTGAAGATGCGAGTATATTTACCGTTCCGAGCTTACTCCCCTCCCTGATTGCTTTCTCTGTCCATGCTCCGGTATGTATAATGTCGAAGGTTTTATTTGATGTCATTATATTCATCGGTATCATGGTAAACTGGAGGGATGCGCCACCCTGGAGAAAAAGCACCTGGTAATCTTCAGGTATATTCATCAGTTTAGTAAGAAGATCTTCGGCTTCATTAATTATATCCACATAGACAGATGATCTATGGCTCATCTCCATAACTGACATCCCTGAATTGCGGTATTCAAGCATTTCTCCAGCGGCTTTTTTTAAAACACTCTCAGGGAGAACGGCTGGTCCGGCGGAAAAATTATATACTCTAGTCATATGGATATTCCTTAATATTTTTTTACAGGAAAATGGAATTATTATGTATGTCAAGTTTTTATTGACAGTATTTTGTTTAACATTTTGCCAAAGGAGATTTAGAAAAACCATGAAATAATAAATAATGTTTTCTTCTTGAAAATAATTTTTATTTATTAGTTATGGTCTAAAGTAACGGCTCAAAACCGTTTAAGAATAATTATTTCCTTCGTGCCATAACTGGTGGAAATATAATTACAGCTGCAAGATATTATGGTATATTGTTCTGCATATGATAGATGAGGTTAAGTAAACAATGGCAAAAATCAGAGCTTTCAGAGGAACCAGGCCGGTTAAAGATCTTGCTGACAAAATAGCGGAGCTTCCCTATGACGTTGTCTCTCTTCCCGAGGTTATTGAGATTGCTGGTAAAAATCCATACAATTTTTATCATGTCACCAGATCGGAGATGGATCTTGCTCCCGGTACCGATCCGTATTCGCCGGAAGTTTACAGAAAAGCGAAAGAGACTTATGATTTATTTAAAGCCAAAGGTTATATGGTTGAGGATAAGAGTCCGATATTCTACCTTTATTCACAGGTTATGGCAGGGAGGATGCAGACCGGGATTGTGGCATGCGCCGATGTTGATGATTATCTCAATGAAATTATAAAAAAACATGAGTTGACCAGAGAGGAGAAGGAACTTGATAGAACCAGGCATATAGATGCTACAAAGGCAAACACGGGCCCTGTTTTTTTAATTTACAGAGACAGCGATGAAAAAAGAAAACTTGTTGAAATGGCGATGAAAGTGGAACCAGTTTATGACATTACTGCAGATGATGGCATAAGGCACATTGTAAGGCTGATAGATGACAAATCACTCATTTTCAAACTCGAAGAATCTTTTTTAAAGGATGAACTTTATATTGCGGATGGTCACCACAGAGCAGCTTCTGCTGTGAGAGTCGCAAAAATGCGGCGTGAAAAAAATCCGGAATATACAGGAAAAGAGGAATTTAATGGGTTCCTGGCCGTAATTTTCCCTCATACACAGTTGAAGATTCTGGCATATAACAGAGTGGTCAAAGATTTAAATGGGATGACGTCAGAAGAGTTTATGAAAAAACTTGACAGGGAATTTACTGTAGAAAAGAGCAATCTCAAGGTACCTGTGAATGTTAATACCTTTTCAATGTATATTAGTAAAGAATGGTATACGTTGAAGCCGAAGTTCAATATTCCTTCGGACCCTATTGAATCTCTGGATGTGACAATTATTCAGAAAAAAGTCCTCTCCCCTTTTCTTGGAATAAATGATCCGCGAAAAGATAAAAGGATTGATTTTGTAGGGGGGATAAGGGGAACGTCTGAGCTTGAAAAGGTCGTCGATTCGGGAAATTTTGTTGTGGCATTTTCAATGTATCCTACGGAGATAGAACAGCTAATGAATGTTTCGGATGCGGGGATGATTATGCCTCCAAAATCCACATGGTTTGAACCAAAGCTGAGAGATGGTTTCATTGTTCACGAAATTGAATAATATTCAAAAAGAATAAATTTCTATTTTATTGTCGCCTTTTTCACACGCTCTGCTTGTCGCAAATTCGGATCTTCTTATGAATGATTCAAGTATCAGGTCATTCATCTGATGGTCTTCGGGTTTGCCAGTTTTTTCAACATGAGCAGGATCGAGCTCCGATATTCCTATCGAAATACATGGTTCTATGTAATTATTTTTATACCTGAATTTTTTACTCTGAAGATTCTTAATAATTCTCTCTGCAACCTTTTCGGCGTCTTTATTTTTAGCATGGGGGAGGAATATTATAAAACGGGATAATTCAAATCTTCCAATTTTGTCATAAGGTCTTATTGATTTTTTAAGTCGTGAAGCAAATTCACCGAGGAATGCTTCGAAAACTTTGGTACCTGTCTCATTAAGAAGTTCATTATAATTGTGGAGATTTATCATTATTGAACATGTAAAATCGCCGTTTCTTGATGCGCGGCCCATTTCATTAAGCATTTCATCCAGAAGCGCTCTCCTGTTCAGAACTGATGTTACTGGATCCTCTTTTGCAAATCTGAGTAGTTTTTTCTTTGTCTTCATCAGATTATTTTTGAGATCGTTATTTTTTTTAATGACCTGAAATTTCAGTTTAAGTTCATCTTTTGTAAAAGGAATCGAGATAAAATCATCAGCGCCAGATTTTATTCCTTCAGACAGGTTGCCGGCTGTATCTCTGGTACCTATAAGCAGTATATATGGACGGCTTTTCATATTCTTTATTTTTTTTATGCCAGAGCATATTTCATCATTCATTCCATCGATCCAGTTTATTATTACGAGCTCTGGCATGTCTGTGTTCAGCACTTCAACTAGTGGTTGATTATGAAGCTCAGTAATATCCAGATTAAAATCGGGAGCGATCTCCTCCAAGGGTTTAAGTAATGTTTTTGTATGATTTGCCAGAGTAACTTTCATATTAACCTGCCTTATATTTTATATGAATAATTCAATTTTTAATATTTGTCAACAAATTTAGTTTATTCAATTTCAATCGTGTACGGCTGTAGATAAAGGGTTTTCTCCTCTAGCATCCTGTATTGTTCAATGTTCTGGAGCAGGAATTTCATATGCTTAAAGTATGAAGCTGAAATTTTTTCGTCGATTAAGCCATCAATAAATGATCTGTTTTCCGGTAGATTTACAATTTTGTATTGTGAGTTCATTTCTGCTTTAATCCTTGCATATTCAATAGCTGCAATAATCCCCCCTGTTTCATTAACAAGCCTGTTTTCCTTTGCAGCTGCACCAGTGTGAATTCTCCCCTCTGCAACTTTGGATATTTCTTCTTTCGAAATACCTCTCCCTTCCATAACTTTTCCGGTAAATCTGTCGTAAATGAAGCTTATTCCTTTTTGTAAAAGTTTCTTCTCTTTTTGAGTGAGGCTTCTTGATTCGGAAAAAATATCGGCAAATTCACTCATTTTTATGGTTTCTGTACTTATGCCGAGCTTTGAGTATAGTTCCTCAGTTGTTACTTTCCCCGCGATAACTCCTATAGAACCTGTAATGGTTCCTTTTTCTGCAAAGATCATATCTCCTGTACAGGCTATATAGTATCCTCCCGAAGCAGCAGTGTTACCGAAAGAAAAAACTACAGGCTTCGGGTTATCTTTTTTCGCGGAATAAAGAGTGTTCCACATAAAATCAGAAGCGGCAGCTGAACCTCCGCCTGAATTGATTCTTATAACGACTGCTTTGACTGACGGATCACTGAATGCGGTATCAATTGCATATTTATAGTCGTTGTCTCCAGTGGTATTTGTAATTGCAGAGTTGCTACCATCACCGGAGATTATTGAACCGTTTACATTTATAACTGCTATGGTTGGAATGGATCCCCAGGTTGTAATCCGGGTCTTTTCTTCAATGTAATCTTCAAGCGGGATTGTGCGGATATTTTTACCAATTAAAAAGTTGGCCTCATTGGCATACATTACTTCATCTATAAATCCTTTATCTTTAGCTTCAGCGGGAGTGTAAAATCCTTTTTTAAAGAGTTCTTCTACGGCGTCACGAGTGAGCTTTCTACTTTCAATTATCCCATTTATATACTGGTCATTAAGTTCAGAAACTATTGCAGTTATATTTTCTCTGGCTTCTATGGACATCTCTTTTCTTGTGAACATTTCATTAAATGATTTGTATTTACCTTTGCTAACCGATTCATATTTAACCCCGGTTTTATCAAAAAGTCCTTTGAAAAAATAGGTTTTAACTGTAAGTCCTGTTATTGCAAAAGTACTGTTTGGCGTAAAAAAAATTTTGTCTGAGGCTGTTGCAAGATAATATTCCTTGTTACCGGAATAGTTAAGTATTACATAGACCTTTTTCCCCCCTGTACGGTATCTGTTCAACAGATCTCTTACCTCCTGGACCTGGGCCATGCCAAAACCGGTGTTATTTATTTCTATTATAATGCCTGATATAGTCTGGTCGTATCTCGCTTTCTCTATACACCTTACAAGATCCTGAAAAACTGGCTTTCTTTTCTGAAAGAATGACGGTTCATCACGTTCCGATGCATAGTCCCCGTTGATTTTCAAATTGATAAAATTCTGTTTAATCGCTACCGGCATAGCTTCATCATTTCTTTTTAAACTTAAAGATATACCAGTACTGTAGAAATTTGAAGTTTCAGATTTGCCGGATGCATATACATCCGGAATTATTTCAATTCCGTTTTTGTCTCTAATGAAAAAGGGGAAAGTCAACCCGGCTGTAAAACTGTCAGCGGTATTATATTTTAAAAGAAGGGTCATCCCTTCTTTTAATTTGAATTCTCCAGAATAACAGAATTCAGAATTTTTGAAACTTTTATTCTCTTTTTTTATGTAATCGCCGGAGAGTGTTAGTTTCTCTCCCCATGGTCTTAATGATACTGAGTATACATCGTTTCTATTAATTTTTTCTTCATTTATCTGTCCATGAATGTTCCTGAATACAATTCCAAAAGAGAAATATGGCACAGGTCTGTAAAGTAATCCTATATTCCATCCGCTGAAGTCTCTGAAATAATCATCTCCCCCTGCGGTAAATGAATAACCTGCACCGAAACCGAAAACATTTTCGAAGAAAACCCCCCTGTTTATACTATAAAAATTTGTACCTGATTCAAGTAAATTATTACCGTTTACATCAGGAATTGTGTTATACCTGCAAAATGAAAAATCAAAACCGAATAAATTCAGTGATGAAAAAAGATTAGCGTCATCTGTATTGTTATATGATAAGTATCGGAATGCCAGAGTACCGGTATTATCAATATCTGTAAATACCGGATTCAGCAATGAAGAAAATGAACCCACGGAGTAACTTGCCGAAAACGCAGAAGGGGGAAGAGGAAAAGGATTATCTGCAGAATATAAATATGGCGTAACAGAAGTTGCAAATAAAATAATTAGAAAGGTTAATTTCATTTTTAGCATCGATTTCTCCAGATTGTTTTAGCTTTAACTGATTAATGAAATATAGTCGTTTTTTATAATACTGAAAATTACTTCAGGGCTAAGGTTCCCATCTATTTTGAAAAATCGTTCGTCAATAAAGGATAAAAAATTATCTCTTACTACATCAAGGAATGTCTTTTTTTCGAAAAGATCAGTTTTACCTGTACCGTTTCTTGTCATGATTCTTTTCAATGCCTCAGCAGGTTCAATATCGATATAATAAACTCGGTCAGGAAGCGGGAATCCTCTGTTTATATTTTTTTTGATTATTTCTGCAGGTGAAAAATTCTGTGAGCCCTGGTATGCGGCATTGGAATAAAAATATCTGTCCATAACGATGGTTATGCCTTTCTCTATGCATGGGTTAATGTTTAGTTCGCAATCCTGCTGTCGGTCATCCATGAATAACTGTATCTGCTCTTTTACAGATATAGCAGTTTCACCTTGAAGCATTTTTCTGATCATCTTACCGTATTCTCCTGCTGTCGGTTCGGCAAGAAGCCTGGCTGGAATATTTTGAGATAGTATGAAATTATAAAGAAGCGAACACTGTGTGGATTTGCCAGAGCCGTCTATTCCTTCAAATACTATGAATTTACTTTTCACGGAAGTTTTCTCCATTTATAACTGAAATATTTTTTACAGTCAGTGTTATTAAGTTATACCTTCGATTTGTTGATTCCTTTCTTTTATTGATATTATCGGAAAGAAGATCCCGAAGTGTTTTTAGAATTTATCTTAATACAGGGTGAATATCTTCGTTATATGTTAATGCAGCTCCAATGGTGCAGAGATTCAGTCCCAGGAAACCAATTACAGGTATGAATGAAATAAGGAAAAAGGAAAGTCCACTACCTAAGACTGACCATCGGAATTTCCATGTGATAATCAGTTTTTCATTGAAACTGTATCTTCTTCTTTCAAGAGGGAAATCATAAAACTGAAAACCATAGAAAAACAGAGCGGAAAAAAAATTTAAAAAAATATATAAAAAGCTCCCGCCTGGAATAATATTGATAAGCAGTAGAAGGAAGTTTATTATAATTAAAAGAAAGAGAAGGCGGATTGTATTTAATATAACACGGAGAATGTCAAATGTGATATCTTTAAAATAAAATTCCCCTCCGCTGTCTGCAATATCGAGAGATTTTTCAGTTTTTCCGGAAAGAATATCGAGAAAGGGAGATGTGATAATTACTCCGGCAATTGAATAAATGAAAACCGAAGATATAAGAATCATTGCAAAAAGTACAGGGGAGACTAAAAAACGGATAAACTGTATATACCACTGGTCACCGGAAAGAAATGACTGAATTAATGGGACAAGTGAAGTGTACGAGAAATAGAATATAATAGAGAGTATTGCTATATTAAGAAAAAATGGAACGATGAAATAAATCAGCAGATCTTTATCGTTCCATAACAATGAAAATGATCGGAATGTGTTTATAAATCCTGTGAAGATTGAGCTATGAATTTTTGTATCTATAAATAAATCTTTTCCGGAATTCATTGTTTTTTCCTTTTACATATTTCAGATGAATCTCATTGATGCTTTTTTCAGCCTGTCCATTATAGCGAGGCCTAAACCTGCTCCGTCAACTCTTTCAACATATATTTTATCTATATCAAGCATGTCGAGCCAGTGAAGATGTAAAAAAAGATTCGCAGCAGCTTCCCTCATGTCTCCATTTTCTGAAAGAACTCTTGATTGATCTTCAGGGTATTTAAATCCCGGTTTTCTGAAAAAAAGATAACCGCTACGTTTATCGCAGGTAATGATTTTGTCTATAAGTATAACCTGTTTTTCAGGAGAGTAGTGGTATGGAAGCTGACCCGGCGCCTCAGGTTTGTCATGCGGGCTGTCAGCAAGAAGTGTTTCACCAATATAGTCTTCAATCTCTTCATCTGCGGTTCCGCCGGGTCTTAGGAGATATACTCTGTTATCCATAATCTTGACTATTGTGGATTCGATTCCGATACTGCATGATCCTCCATCGAGTATAATGTCAACAGACTCACCCAGCTGATTATAAACATGTTGTGCCGTGGTGGGGCTGAGACATCCGAATCTGTTAGCGCTGGGGGCGGCAATTGGCGTACCAGCAGCACGGATGAGCGATCTTGCCGCCGGATGTAAGGGCATTCTCAGCGCAACAGTGGGCAATCCCGAGGTAACTATATCGGGGACTATATCTTTTTTTCCAAGTACTATGGTAAGCGGTCCAGGCCAGAATTTTTCCATTAATCTGAATCCCTTAGGATCGATATGCCGTGCAATTTTCTCGATATCTGAAAGTTCAGCTATGTGAACAATAAGTGGATCAAAGGAGGGTCTATTTTTTGCCTCAAATATCCTTGCTGTTGCAACGGGATTCAGGGCATCGGCGCCTAAGCCATAAACCGTTTCCGTGGGGAAAGCAACAAGCCCTCCGCATTTTATAATGTCTGCGGATATCTGTATATTCTTTTCATTTGCCTCAACTATTCTCATAGAGGATAATTACTATTATATATCCGATTTTTTCAAGCATTTGGTATTTTTTTTATATATAATTTCAAAAACATAAACGCAGTAAAATCTCATGTTGTAAAAAAGTCTTGATTCGATTCCAGATAGATGTAATCTGTCATTAAATTTAAACTTAAGTGTTATTTATGAAATTAAAGAAACAGTTCATATTTCTAATCCCAGTATTTATTGTATCATTTATATCTGCATTAAATGCATCATCGGCAGGAAATTCTTTTCTTTCTGGAGGTAGTGCATATTATACCGGAAGAGCCGGAACTGGTGTATCCTCAGTTTCTGGTGAATTTTCTCCGTTTAATCCTGCCTCCATGGCACTTCTGGAAAGATTCAGTTTGAGTTTTAATTACGGGTCTCTTGGTGGAGATTTTTTCTATCCCTATTCAGTATTGGCTGTACCAACGATGTATGGTGTTCTGGGTTTCGGAGCGGGATATTTCGGTGTGGATGGTAATCCTGAACAGAAGGGGTATTGTTTTTCTTTTGGTATTGCAAAAGAGGTTACAGCGAAACTTATTTTCGGGATTGCCTTTGAGGGGATGTACTCGGAATTTAACGAAAAAAATTATTACACGGGGATAAACCCGGGGATTATATACAGGTTTGACGGAATATCTACCATAAATGGTTTTGGATTTATTAACCCGGCGTTTGGGATAACATTTAATGCTGGCTACAGTTCTGGAGCGGATTCAGATCTTAATTCTGTTTCTGCGGGATATAGTTTTGATTTTTACAGAAACAGGACCGTTAGTTTAGGATTTTATAATGATCTGTCCGTGATAAAAGAATGCAGACAATATCCTGTCAAGTTAGGATTTGAAGCTGGAATTTTAAAAACGTTTTTTCTCAGGGCTGGGGCGGTTATTCCGGAGTGTTATGATTATATGACTTATACAGGTGGTATCGGGTATAAATATACCGGTGATACATTCAGCACATCAATCAATTATGCGATGGCTTACTCACAAGATCAGGGAATAAATCATTTTGCGGGGATTACTGTTGAATATGGAGCGATTGATCGTGAACCGCCGATTTTAACTATAAAGCCGGATTATACTTTCATCTCTCCAAATTACGATGGAGTTCAGGACTATCTTATATTTGATATTGATGCCCGAGATCAGAGCCGGATAGGGGGATGGAAACTTCAGATTTCAGACGAAAAGGATATGATAGTAAAAGAATTTAAGATGAGCGACCGGGAAATTGAAGACAGCATAACCATTTCGGTATTCTTTAAAAGGCTTTTCAGCAAAAAGAGCTCAATAACGGTTCCTGAAAAAATTTTGTGGGACGGTACCGATAATTCGGGGAATAAACTTCCCGATGGAAAATATAAATACTATTTTTACGCATGGGATGCGAGGGACAACATAGCACCGGTTAAATCAGGAGTGCTTGTGATTGACAATACACCTCCAATAGTCAATATAAAAGCTGATTCTATGATTTTTTCTCCAAACGGTGATAAGAATAAAGATATACTAGTAATTCATCAGAAAATCAAATCTTCACCGGAAGATATCTGGAAAGGTGAAATAAAAAATGCAGAGGGTGTAACTGTTTCTTCATTCGAATGGAGTGGAGAGTCAGTCCCCGAGAAAGTTGTATGGGCAGGCTTTGATCAATCGGGAACAGTATTGCCTGACGGGTTATACTTTTACTCTGTATCCTCAACTGATAAAGCGGGGAACAGGGCATCTGCAGAATTACGTGAAATAATACTAACGACAAAAATGGAAACAGCGGATATAAGGTTTGAGAATGAATATTTTTCTTATAAAAAGGCAGAGAAGCCGTTATTAAGATTTTTTCCAGATCTTTCTTCTGTTAAAGGAATTGAAAGATGGGAAATTACAATAAAAGACAGTAATGATAAAAATATTATAAGGAGTCTCTCAGGAACAGGGACAGTTCCTGGCTTTGTAGACTGGGACTGTCTCGATTTAAAAGGGAAAAAACTTGATGATGGCATATATAAGGTTCGTTTTTCAGCGTGGTATGTTAGCGGTAATAATCCGATATCTTTTCCAAAGAGGCTTATTTTTGACAGTACTCCGCCTTACATTACTATATCCCATGAACCAGATCTTTTTTCTCCGGATGGTGATGGAGAAAATGATTATCTTATACTGAAACTGAAAGCCTCGGATAATACTGGTTTTGACCGTTGGGAAATAAACATATATAATGAAAGCGGCATACTGTTTAAAAAATTCAGTGGGAAGGGAAGTGTGCCGGATCATCTGACATGGGACGGTAAAGGAATTAATGGGGAACTAATTGAATCGGCGTCTGATTATGACGTTCAGTTCTGCGCTGTCGATGCAGCTGGGAATGTTTCAGAAACGGCGAATGATAAAATTAAAGTTGATATACTTGTTATAGTCACTGAACGGGGACTTAAAATGAGAGTAAGCAATATTGAGTTCGACTTCGGAAGTTCAATTATTGGTAAAAGGGGGACAAAGATTCTTGATAGGGTTTATCATATACTTGAAAAGTATTGTTTATACAATGTAATTATAGAGGGGCATACTGATGATGCAGGAGATGAAGAGTACAATCTTGCATTGTCAGAAAAAAGGGCATCAGCAGTGAAAAACTATCTTGTGCATAAAGGAACGGACACAGCGAGACTCAAATATGTCGGAATGGGTGAGAGCCTCCCGTTTTATCCAAACAATAATGATGAAAACAGGAGGAGAAACCGTCGTGTGGAATTTCTACTTGTAAAAGAGAAGACAGCGAAGTGAAATATATTTTTTTTACAGATGTTGATGGAACACTGATTGATCATAACAATTACAGGTACGATCTGTCGCTGAAAGCAATAGCTCTTCTTAAAAAAAAGTCCATCCCTCTGATTGCTGTATCAAGCAAGACATTTGATGAGATGATTCTTATGATGAAAGAACTTAATCTCTGTTATCCGTTTGTCTTTGAAAATGGTGCTGGAATAGCATATCCATTGGATGATGAATGGAATTTTAACCTGACATTAAAAGGTCCGGGAATTGAGGAGCTTATCAAATTTCTTCCTGAACTGGAGCGAATATCTGGAAGAAGTTTGAAGGGGATGAATTCTTTGCCTGAGAGTGAAATAGCAGAGTATACAGGGCTTGATCTGCAAGGTGCAGCACTTTCAAAAAAAAGAATTACTACACTCCCTTTTCTCACAGATAAGACAAATATCTTTACTGATTCAGAAATTTTTTATCTGAATAGACTCTTAAAAAAGCATAGTCTTTGCATTACAAAAGGTGAAAGGTTTAATCATCTTATTCCTTATGATTCGGGAAAGGGTGAAGCGGTAAAAAAAATAATTGAGTTTTATACTGATAATTTTAATGATGAGATTATGACAGCTGCTGTGGGTGACAGTCTGAATGACATTCCGATGCTTGATTCTGTTGATTATGCATATGTTGTAAGGAAAACGGATGGAAGCTTTATGAATTATGCAGCAGGGAAAATTATGAATAAAGCAGGTCCAGCAGGATTTACCGAAGCCGTAAATGATTTTTTAAATATAATTGCAGGTAAAAAATGGAAGCATTAAAAGAATTATTGTACAGTATCGGTTCATTTTGCGCTAACATTATCAGAACCGTCGTTGATTGGTTTATGGGACTTTCACTGCTTAATAAAATTATTGTATCCAATACTTTGATTTCTTTTCTGGCGGTTACTCTTCCAATTGCAAAATACTATATCTTTGAATCATGGTTTGGTATTAATAATCCAATTGGTGTTTACCTTA
This sequence comes from Spirochaetota bacterium, assembly GCA_963664815.2. Lineage (GTDB taxonomy): Bacteria > Spirochaetota > UBA4802 > UBA4802 > UBA5550 > WRGT01. Next base: position 4,222,704 of record CAXXHB010000003.1, on the reverse strand, counting down.
TAATGATTGTAGTGATAATGATTGCCACAACATTTTTTACCGGACCGGTGAATCTGGGTGTCAGAATAATTTGCAATCTCTGGTATTTTGTATATGTTCTTGTTATTTTTGCGACACACTCAATTTCACATGCTCCCTATGTTCTGAGCATCGGTTTTTTCTTTAACCTGATTTCACCCTTGATTTATATTGCTGTGTCAGTTATGATTTATTTCTCAGGGGAAGACTGATTATCCGGTTATTTTTTTTCTCTGTATGAAAATATAAAAAAGTACATAGTGAATTAGAATTTTTTTCTTGATTTTTTTGATGTATATTTTCTGGAATGAAATATTAAAGAATCTATTTACCCGTTTTTGTATGACGGGTTATTTATTAATTTATAAAAAGGAGTTTAGTCAATGAGTAAAAAACAGTTTCAAACAGAGGTTAACAGGCTTTTACATTTGATTATTCATTCACTTTATTCCCACAAGGAGATATTTCTTCGGGAACTTATTTCAAATTCATCAGATGCACTGGATAAACTGAAATTTCTTTCACTTACTGATGAGAATTATAAGGGGATAGATTTTGAACCAAGGGTAGATATCTCTTTTGATCCTAATGAAAAAACACTTACTTTATCCGATACCGGAATAGGAATGAATGAACAGGAACTTGATGAAAATCTTGGAACAATAGCCCGTTCCGGGACCCGGAGTTTTGTTCACAGCATGACAGGTGATGAAAAAAGGGATTCAAATCTCATAGGGCAGTTTGGTGTAGGTTTTTATTCCGGATTTATGGTGGCTGATAGAGTCGAAGTTATATCAAGGAAAGCAGGAGAAACTGGCGCGTATAAATGGATCAGTGACGGAAAAGAAGAATACAGTATCGAAAAAGCAGATAGAGATACACAGGGAACAACGGTAAAACTTTTTCTCAATACAGAAGGCGAGGAGTATGCCAACAGGTGGTCAATCCAGGGGATAATAAGAAAGTATTCAAATCATGTGCCGTTCCCTATTTATCTACATTTTGAGGATATAAAATATGAAGGTGAAGACGACAGCAGGAAAGAGATAAAAGAAAATAAGGTGGAACAGGTTAATTCTGCGGCAGCAATCTGGAAACGTTCCAAGAGTGAGCTTAAAGAAGAGGATTACCACGAGTTCTATAGGCAGATTTCTTATGACGTGGAAGACCCAATGCTTTACATGCATACTCAGGCAGAGGGAACTCTCGATTATTCTACGCTTTTTTATATCCCCTCTAAAGCCCCTCTCGACCTTTTTCGGGCAGATTATAAAGGGGGTGTAAAGCTTTATGTTAAACGTGTATTCATTACGGATGATGATAAAGACCTTATGCCTACATATCTACGTTTTGTCAGGGGGATTATAGATTCAGAAGACCTCCCTCTCAATGTCAGTCGTGAAATTCTTCAGCAGAACAAGGTAATGGCAAAAATACGATCTTCATCAGTAAAAAAAATATTATCTGAACTTGAAAGTCTTAAAACCGGCAACAGGGATAAATATAATAAGTTCTGGAAAGAGTTCGGTATTCCGGTAAAAGAAGGTCTATATCAGGATTATGAAAATAAAGATAAGCTTGTTGAACTTGTGATGTACAAGTCCACCCGTGGTGATGAGTTTACAACACTTTCGGAGTATGTGGAACGAATGGCCCCTGATCAGAACTCTATCTTCTATATAACCGGTGGGAAGGATGCAGTTCTGAGGAATTCTCCGCTCCTTGAAATGTACAGAAACAGGAATATTGAAGTTTTAATTCTTTCTGATGAAATTGATGAAATCGTAATCACAACAATTCCTAAATATAAGGATTTTGAACTTAAATCTGTAAACAGAAGCGATGCTGCAGATGATCTTAAAAGTGAAGATGATAAAGAGAGAGAAAAGAAAATTGAACCTCTCGTTAAAAAAATTAAAGAGAAACTTGGCGATAACGTAAAAGATGTAATAGCAAGCACCAGATTAAGCGATTCTCCGTCCTGCATAGTTGCGGATGAAAATGATCCAACTGTTCAGATGCAGCATTTATTAAAGGCAATGGGACAGGATAATCTTCCTGAATTTAAACCGGTGCTGGAAATAAATCCTGACCATGAAATAATTAAAAAGCTTGAGAATACAGATAATGAGGCCCTTATTGAGGATATAAGTTTTCTTCTTCTTGAGCAGGCGATGCTTGTAGAAGGTATTGAACTTAAAAGCCCCAATGCTTTTGTGGCAAGAATGAATAAAATATTGAATAAGGCAATATAAACAATATACAATCCAGCATTTCCAATTTCTTCCCCTCACCTGGAGGTGGCAAAACAATACTTGCCACACCGGATGCAGGGGATCGTTCAGAATGATTTATCTTGATTATTAAAAATAAGCATTTGACACTTGTAACTAATGCACATTTTTTATTACTATAGTATTGATTCCTGCTAATGAAGTTAAATGAAGAGTGTTATTTTTATATGGAGACTTTTTATGTCTGATAATATTATTGAAATACTGAGAAATAAAAAGGCCAGGTTTGAGTATGAAATCCTTGATACATTTGAAGCGGGAATTGTGTTAAAAGGAACTGAAGTTAAATCTATCAGGCAGAAAAAGGTTAGTATACAGGAATCTTACGCTAAAATTTACAAGGGGGAGGTATTCCTTGTGGGAATGAACGTCTCTCTTTATGAAATGGGGAATTTTTTTAATCATGATCCTCTGCGCGAAAGAAAACTTCTCCTTCATAAATATGAGATTAGGAAACTTATAGGTAAACTAAACGAACGTGGTTATACTCTGGTTCCATTGAAAATGTATATTAAAAACGGTAAGGTTAAAATGGAACTTGGTCTAGCAAAAGGAAAAAATGTTCATGATAAACGAAGAACAATTCAGGACAGGGATATGAAACGCGATATGCAGAGAGAAATAAAAAAATACGTGTAATAAAATTTAAACTTGTTGTTAAGCGGAGACGAATCACGATGATTGGAAATACGCTTCATTTAAACAGCTTTAACTGTTGCAATGCTGGTATTAATTAAAATTCCCCACTATTCTTGAACTGGTACTGCCGTAATATGTGAAACCAAAAGATTAAGCTAGATCCTGAAGTTGTTTGCTCATCTCTGGAATCTTTGAAAATATTTCTTCAAGCTCGGTATTTGAAATTTTTAAAGTCTCAAGTGCGGCATTGCTGAGTTGGTGATAGAGCCCATCACTTCCAATGCCGATTCCAGCCATAATACTTATAGTGTTTGCAATATGAACTGCTGACACTTCAGCTCTATATTCTTCGGGTGCGTTTTCTGGCTCTGAATAATATCTTACAATGGCTTTAAGTACCGCAGGGAATTTCCATTTCTCGAGAATCTTTTCACTAATCTCCTGATGGCTGTATCCCATGATTTCTCTTTCCGCGTCATTGAATGTAATATTTTTTGTTTTTACTTCATTTATGATATCATTGTATGTATTTTGAACATAAATTGCTATTACTGTTTTACCAACGTTATGAATTATTCCTCCGGTAAAAACAACATCGGCTATATCTTTCCTGTTTTTCTGCACTGCAATTTTTTTTGCAAGGTTAGCAACCATAAGTCCCTGCTTCCATAGTTCCCCTTTCCCAAGATCATAACCGATTACAAATTTATCTAGTATAGGTTTGGCTGCTATTACCATAACTATACTTGTAATTTCTTTAATCCCTAAGGTAACAACTGCTCTGTCTATCGATGTGATCTCTTTTCCTCTGCTGAAATAAGCAGAATTGCAGAGTTTTAGAATATTAGTGGTCATGGACTGATCTTTTGATATTTCCTCCGCGACATTCTTAAAATCTACATCGGGATTGTTTACCATGTTAAGAATTTTAGTGGCGATTTCCGGCATAGTCGGAAGAGCTGCTATATTATTGATTGTGCTTTCAATTCTCTGTTTTATCTGTGCGTGCATGTAAATACCCCGGATATATCAAACCTTATAATAAATTTTTTCCTGACCAGATGCCTTAACCTTCAGATGGCCGTCCATCAGATAAAAGTCTATGACGCGACCGGCATTTCCACCCGTATCCTCCTCAAGAATCGGAATTTGAAGTTTCTCAAGAATTTTTTTTGTTTCTTCAATATTTCTGTCGCCAATTTGACCAAGAGTAACGTTTGATTCAAATTTAAACATCGAAGCACCGCCTGAGATTTTAGCCGACATGAATTCTTTTTTTGCGCCCTCTTTAATAAGCATCTGGACTAGAAGAGGTATAGCTGTATCCGCGTATTTTTCCGGATTGGCTCCATTTGCAGTGTTAAGGGGGAGCAGTACGTGGGCAAGTCCCCCGATTTTTTTTATTCTGTCATATATGCAGATCCCAACACAGCTTCCAAGAATTGTGCGCAGAACCGTGGGTTCTTTTGACATCTTTACCTGTGCGACTCCTACATTAATTAATGTTTCACTCATACTATAATCTCTATTTCGGGATTTAATTCAATTATATAGATATATATCTTCAACCATTTTGTCAATGGATAATAATATTTTTTCATTTTTTGTTTACATAAAATAAAAAGTATTTACAACCACTTGTCAGGCGATTAATAATATGTTAGGGTATTTATATGATGATAAACAGTTTGAACGGATTACCTGTTAATACCATTAACTCTTTGGTAAGTCATATAGGCGACAATGACAGGAATCAGATAGAAGGTATTTTTCTTGATGAAACCCTTATGGAATTTTACCACCTTAAAGATGAAATACCGGTTCCACCTATTCGGGTAAGTGAACTTGATTATATGACCGGCATTGAAATTGTCAGGAATTTAATTACAGTAATCCCCGAATATATGCGGGGGCATACTCTGCTTGAAAAAAGGAAGCCATTATCAGAACAGCACTCGCTGCATTTTATAAAACCAGTCCAGGGAAAACTTATAGATTTTGTTCATATCCTGCGATTCGATTTTAAACTTTCCGGAAGTGATGGGAGGATGGCGGGGAAAGGAGACAACAGAACTTTCCCTCAGTATAATACAGATAAAATAAGGTTCAGGTCTCGACTGGTACCTGTTTTGAAAGAGAGTGATCCTTCTGTTCTCGATTCCTTAAGGCTTAAATCACACTTAAAGTTAGATTCCAGTAATGTAAAAATAACACCGACTGCTGTATTTTTTGATGAATTCAGTAATGTTGAAATATCAATAGATTTCAGCGTGAAGACAGGCAGCGATATTTTTTCTATACCGGCAAAAATTTATCAGTTTATTTCGTATGATTATTTTACCGCGTGTATGAATATTCCCGATCCGGTTATTCTAAAACTTGAAAGAGCAGCTTCAATATTTGAACCTTTATTTTTTATTCTTTATTTTTATTATAAAGAGGGGTCATGTAATATAGATAAAAAACAACTTGCTATCTTTAGTGATTATATTGAGACAACAGAAATGGGAGTTAATCAGAAACCATTACTTAAAGAAAAATTAAAAGAATTTTTCTCACATTATACTATATATAGAGATGATGATCTTTTATTGAAGGGATTACGAAAAATCATTATCAGCGAATAAAGGGAAGAAGCAATAATGGACACGCTGGAAATCCAGATTGTAAAATATAAAGATGGTAAATCTAAAACTCTTGTCGATACAATAGTAAAAGAAGAACCTCTTGAGATATTTATTAATGGCGAAAAAAAATTTTTTTGCATGAGAATGCCGGGAATGGATTATGAATTGGCTGCAGGTATTTTATATAGCGAAGGAATAATCCAATCCATCACTGAAATTGAAGAATATGAAACTGTTGAAAATAGAGTTCTGTTTAAAATAAAGGAGAAAACATTTCCGGGGTTTAAAAAGATTTTCGCATCATCAGGGAGTCTGAACTCCGATGATCTTATTCGGCCGTGTATTCAAGGTGATGGTGAACTGGATATTAATAAACTTTTTTATCTGCAAAACGGGTTTTTTAAAATGCAGAAGGTTTTTGATAAAACAGGAGGAGTCCATGCAGTTGCATTTTATGATTCAGACGGGACCCTTATCTCTTTTGCGGAAGATGTTGGCAGGCACAACGCATTGGATAAGTGTATGGGGAGTGCTATCGCAACCGGTAAGTCAGGGAAAATATTTCTAATAATCCTTTCTTCACGTATAAGTTTTGAGATGATTAGAAAAAGTTTCAGGGCGGGAGCAGTTATTGTTGCCGGGGTTTCAGCTCCCACAAGCGCCGCAATAGAAGTGGCGCTTCAGTCAGATATCACTCTTATCGGATATCTCAGGGGGGAGAATTTTAATGTTTATACTCATCCGCGGAGAGTTTTAAATATATAACCTGTACTTTAATGATTTACTTATAAATCTGTAACAGTTAAAATTTGTCAAATCCGTCTTCGCTCATCAAATCATCCATTCCAGAGGGTTGAATCTGCTTTTTAGAAAGTTCAGTTTCTGGTTTCTTTTCTGCGGATTTGTTTTTTCGAGATACTGTCTCATTCTTTGAGGACTTGTTCATTTGAACATTATTCTTTTTTACTGTTTCACTTTTTGATTTAGCTTCCATTTTCCTGACTTTAAACCTGCTGATCAGAGCAAGCATCTCCTGTGTCTGGCTAGCCATTTCTTCACTTGCCGAGGCAGTTTCCTCAACCAATGCCGAGTTCTGTTGGGTTGTAGAGTCAAGTTCAATTATGGCTTTGTTTATCTGATCCATCCCCATCCGTTGTTCATCGCTAGCAGCGGCAATTTCAGATATAATCATTGCTGTCTTTTTCGCAGAAGTTGCAATCTCCTTCAGAAATTCGCCGGATTGAACAACAACCTCCGTTCCCTTCTCTACTTTCTCTACAGATTCTTTAATCAGTATTTCAATTTCTTTTGCGGCACTCCCTGAGCGCTGAGCTAGATTTCTGACTTCTCCTGCAACAACTGCAAATCCTCTTCCCTGTTCTCCGGCGCGGGCTGCTTCGACAGCTGCATTCAGCGCAAGGAGATTTGTCTGGAATGCAATTTCGTTAATGACTGTAATTATCTCGGATATTTTTTTACTGGAGTTATTAATTTCGTTTATAGATTTAATAGCTATAACAGCCTGGTCGCTCCCTATGGAAGATTTTTCTGCTCCTTCATTAGTCAGTGCCTGTGCACTTTTCGAGTTTTCAGCGTTGCGATCAACTGTAGCAGTATTTTCTTCTATCGTTGCAGCAATTTCCTCCAATGCGGAAGCCTGTTCGGACGTTCTCTGGGAAAGACTCATATTCCCCTTAGATATCTGGTCAACTGCCTGGCTTAAATTTTCCGCCGCAATAATTATTGTAGAAATCAAGCTTTCAAGGTTATCTGCGGAAGAGTTAAGTGAGCTGGCAAGCTCTCCTATTTCATCTTTCTGGTTTACCGTTACTCTTCCTGTAAAATCTCCTTGGGCAAGTTTATTTGAGAATTCACTCATTGCTTTTACTGGATTTGAAATTTTTCCTGAAATGTAAAAACTGATTAAAAGACTGAGAGCTATTGATATTATGATTATAAAAAAAGTGGTTGCAATCATTTTGTATAGTGGTGAATAAAGCTTGTTTTCTGATACTGTTATACAGAGTATCCATCCTGTTTCTTGCATTTCACGGAAATAAATCCATCTTTGGTCACCATTAATTTTAATTTTTGAATTTCCGTTTTTTAGTTTTATAATTTCATTTCCAAGTGAAGCAAAATTCTTATCAGGGTGTTCAGTTATTTTTTTTTTCATAATAAAACTTTTATCAAGAAAAGTCAAGAATGTGCCATCGGAGTTTATAAGAAAAGCGTTTAGATCAGTTTTTTCATCTTTAATTAATTGCACTATATTCTGTAATTCCGTGATATCGAAATCACCGCTGGCTATACCTATAAAATTATTTCCTTCATCAAAAAATGGAGATACTGCCGAAACCATTGTAACTTTTGTTGCGTCATCATAAAACGGTGCAGACCAAGTAATTGAGTTTTCTTTTTTACCTACACCGGCTTTATACCATACCTGATTATGGAAATCATAAGCTGCAGTTTCATAATCCGATGTAACAATTATTTTATCTTTTTCCCGATAGGCATAAGGCCCGAAATATTTAATTGCAGGACTATATTTATAAGGTTCAAACCATACACCGAAACCAAAACTAGCGCTATTGTCTTTTACAATTTCTCTAAGAGCATTAATGTAAATATTTCTTGAAATTGAGTTTCGGTTACCCTGGACGAGAGATGCTAATGAAAGGACAAGGGAAGAGTGCATATTCATTTTGATATTCATTTCATTTATAATGGAGTCAATTTTTAAAGGCATTTTCTCATTAATTTCATCATTTATTGTGCTGTATGTCATCACAAGAGTTATTACTTGGATAGTTATTATTGCAAAAATAACTATGGAAGTGATATAGATCATCAGTTTAAATTTGAAAGAATGAATATTCATAAAAATCTCCCTTTGCATGGTTTTATAAGAGGTCTTGCTTTTTATAGACTCTTCATCTATAACAAAATAACAAGGATGAGATGATTTGGCTTTTTTTATATTGGAATTTTATTTTTTTTATTTCGATTAAAAAAGCAGGGAAAGACTTTTCATGCAGCCATTGAATAAATGATGACTGCACTGATAGTGGTGATGATTGGCTGAGTTATATCTGCTCTATTTCTGCAAGCACTTCGAGGTCTTTTACAGTAAGCATTATATCAGCGTTAAGAATAATAATAAGATTACCATCTTTATTGAATACACCTTTGATAACCTCCCTGTCTATACTTACATGAAAATTAGGAACTTCCTGTAACTGGCCGGGAGCTGCTATAACATCTGAAACGGAATCAACAATTACTCCTACTAAAAAATCCTTCATTTCAATTATCAGAATAACTGTGAAAGAATCATATTCTTTTTCAGGGATATTGAATTTCATCCTTAAATCAATAACAGGAACAACAATACCCCGGAGATTCATAACTCCCTTGAGATATTTTTCGCTGTTAGGAACTGATCTAATTGTCGTCATCCCCACAATTTCTTTGACCCTCAATACTTCAATCCCGTAGGTTTCGTTATTAATCAGGAAGGTAACATATTGTTCAACGGTGCTTGATGTTGTTTCATTTATATTTAGTTCTCCAAGCGTTGCCATTTAATCCTCCGATGAATGTTTAATATTATATATATGAATTGGAAAAATAATAATTCAGCAATGAAATAAATTATTATTCAGTATCCATCACTTAACATTTTAAAAAGTTTAGAGTGGCCACAAACATTCCATTCCAATAAGAATGTGAACAAAAGTCATAGTCACAGTAAAAAACCGCATGGAACGGCTCAACACATCGCTTCCTGGCTGATTTATGGTCTAATGGCTACCTTAATTGTATTATTGTAATTACTTATACCTTTATCATATACCAATAAATATTGATTAAGGGATTTTCAAACAATTTTTTACATTACACTGCAATAAAAAAATATTGCTGATTATTCAAGTAATATAATTTATTTGTCTGGAAAAACAATATTTTTAAACAAATAATTTGTTGATATTACAAAAACATAATCCTGGTTACTTTTTTTAAACCTCAGATGTACAAAGGGTTGTTTGTTTGCTGATTTGTATCAATCTGCTATGGATTATTTTGGACTAAAATTATTATATTTCAATAATCACTGGTATGTTTTAAGGAAAATGAGTTTTTATCACGGTTTTTATTAAGAAGATTGATTCAATAAAAAATTTATAAAGCAGAAACTGGAGAAATATATGAAAATAGCTGTTGCAGGAGGATTGGGTTTTCTCGGGAGACATGTTATTTCATCCCTTAAAGAGGCAGGGCATGATGTTACACTCTTTGCAAGGAGAGAGGCGGATTTGAAGAATGGTATTGCATTCGTCTGTGCAGATTTGATGATCCCGGGGGAGTGGCAGAAAAAAATTGCCGAAAATGATATCATCATAAATTTTGTTGGAATAAATCTTTTTCAGAGATGGAATAAAAGTGTTAAAAAAAAGATATATGACAGCAGAGTAATGTCAACAGCGAATATTATAAATTCCTTCAACACCGGAAATTCAAAAGGAAAAACAGTGATAAATGCCTCAGCCGTAGGTTTTTACGGAGAGGGGGGAGATGAAATAATTACTGAACAGTCAGGAAGAGGTAGAAATTTCCTTGCGGAGGTTTGCGGTGATTGGGAAAGTGAGGCGCTGAACGGGGAGAGTAAAAAACTCCGCATAGTTCTTCTCCGTTTCGGTTCAGTATTTGGTTTAGGTGGTGGGGCATTTCCGGAGCTTGTGAAGAATTATAAGTTAATGCTCGGCGGTTTTCTCGGAAACGGAAAGCAGTGGTTTCCTTGGATACATATCGATGATGTTACGGGAATTGTTCTCAAAGCTATTTCAGATAAAAAAATGTCAGGTCCATATAACTGTACTGCGCCGGGAATTGTGACTAACAGGGATTTTACTAAAGTAATGGCGTGGGCTGTTAAAAGGCCTGTTCTTATACCATTTGTGCCGCGATTTGTGCTCAGAATCCTGCTTGGAGAATTTGGTTTGTATCTTACGGTTGGGCAGCGGGCGATTCCGGAGAAATTGCTGAATGAAGGGTATAAGTTCAAGTTTCCGGAATTGATGGGGGCTCTTGAGAATCTTCTCAGGCTATGATCCCCCCTGCGAGGCCCCTTAATCCTTCTGCGAGTTCATTGAGAATTCGTGTGGATTCATTTATTCTTCGTGAGATGTTTACTATCTCTCCGGCCTGACCCGCAATTTCTGAAGTTGTTTTGCTTGATTCTTCAGTTGATTGTTTCTGTTCTGTTGTTGATTTTTCAATTGTTTTGCTGAAATTGTGGACATGGTCATTTAAATTACGAATAGTCCGTATGGTTACATCAATATCCCCTATTTTGTTTACTGCGATATCAATCTGGTCTTTTATTCCCGAAACAGCAATATGAAGTTTTTCTGTTAACAAAGCAGATTCACCTATAAGGCCATGGCTCTCATTAATTATACTGGAGTTTTCTTTTATAATTTTCTCAATTTTTTTTGAGTTTGCAGATGTCTGATCGGCGAGTTTTGAAATTTGTTCAGCGACTACCGCGAAACCGCGTCCCGCATCACCGGCACGCGCGGCTTCAATAGAAGCATTCAGCGAAAGAAGGTTAACATTATCAGCTATATCGTTTATAAGATTTATAAAATTAGACATGTCACTGCTCTTTTCAAGTACAGTAATAAACCTGTTACGAGTCCTGTCTATATGAGACAACGATTCTTTTGAATGAATAAGGAGCTCTCCAAGTGTCTGTTGGACATGAAGCGAGTCGCTCTGTAGGGAATCATTAACGTCTTTCAGATCATTAATCTCGTCTACGGTTAAACTCATTTCATTATAGAGTGAACGTGATGTTTCAGTAACCGCTTCGGCATTTAAGGCCAGAGTTTCAAGGGAATCAGTGATCTGGTTTAGTGCAGAAGCCTGATTTTCAGATATGGAGTTCATACTGTCAGAAATCTCCTCTTGCTGGGAAACATGTGTTTTAAGGATCATTATAGAGTTAATAACTGATCGAGCCATCTCTTTCAATGAAAAAATATTATTCATAGACTCGTTATGTTTCGAAACTGTTAATTTAAGAAGATGGCGCGCGGCCGATGCTCCCGTAGTTGCGCCAAGGCCAACCATCAGGTATACAATATATCTTACAATAATGTTGCTGGCTGGTCCACCGGGGATAATCTGAGGTCTCAAAAAAAACAACACAGTTTGAGAAAAAAGAACCATGAGAAGACTGTAAATGCATAACCATGGATTAAAGTAGAATATACACAGAGCAAGAGTAATATAATTGGCTGCAAATAGTTCTGATGCTCCGTGAAATGAAAATTGAAAGATCCCGAGACAAACTACAATTGACGTGATAGTCAGATACCCTGAGAATATTGAACCTGTACGTTTCCTGATCATGAATTCAGTGAAAACCAGGATTATTGAAATTGTCAGTATCTGAATAAGTATTGTCTGGTATGTAAGGTATGCCGATCCTTTCCCTGTAAATTTGATAACGGTTACTGCAAAATTGGCAATTATCAGTATAGTAATAAATGATTTCAGCATTCTCCGGTTGTTGGTATGCATTATATCTTTAAAGATTGCTGATTTTTCAAGTTTACTTTCGTCAAATGTTTTTATCTTACTTGTTGAACTCATAGTGTTACTCCCATTAAAATCATCTTAACAGAAAATATATGCCATTAAAAAAACATCATAAAATGTATTATTACCTGATAGATGTATTCTCCTATGGAGGGAATTTAATATTGATTTGTTCTTTTTCAAAAAAATGTAATGAAATCTCTTAAAAATTTTTAAGTAATGCAAGGGGATGCTTTAAAACTATTATTTATTGGAGAAGTAAAAAATTTGTATTACCTCAATATCAGAGATATACATGTTGAAGATGGGGTAACTATAAAAAATTTTTTTCAACTACTGAGTAATGTTTTACGACCGGATCGGAGGTAATTCCATATTTACAATCATCAGGATACAATACAGCTTTTTCAATATCACTCCCTGCAAATTTACTGATTGATTCTATTGAGTTCCAGTAGGTTATGAGAACAACTTCAAAAGAATTACCAGATATTCTTTGTAGTATTTCTGCGCCGATATAACCCGTTGTATTTTCAGCATCTTTAATCCCGGTGATGTGAAGGTAGGGAATAAATGTTTCAATTTTATCTGCAGGGCAGAAGCATCTCCATTCGCGTGCGATCATATGTACTAACCTCTCTTTATAAGCGAATTGCAGTTTATACCTATTAAGCTCCTTTTTAAAACTCCTCGTCGGACCAGCCGACATCAGTGAGAAACTCATCGTACGTGCCGTGAAATATGCTTATCGTGTTATTGTCAAATACAATGAGTTTTGTTGCAACGCTTTTTAAATGCATTTCATTGTGTGTTACCATTATTACTGATCCGTCAAAATCATCAATGGCTTCTATAAGTGAATCGCAGGACTGCATATCAAGGTGATTTGTCGGTTCATCAAGAAAGAGGAGGTGACAAGGCGTGACAAGAATTTTTCCAAGAAGTACACGGCTCTTCTCTCCGCCGGATAAAACTTTTATTTTTTTTAGTGCATGATCTCCGGGAAACATCAATCCCCCTGCAATGCTTCGTGCTTTAAATTCATTGCAGGATTTATCCGCACTTCTTATCTCCTCAAATACGGCTCTGTTATCGTTAAGATCAAGCTTGTTTGTCTGTCCGAAATATCCTTCAAGCAGAGATGAATGTTTCTTAATAGTACCACTCAGCGGGTTCAGTTCGCCGGCAAGCAGTTTGATAAGTGTTGATTTTCCTTTACCGTTTTTCCCGATGATACAGATTCTGTCGCGTTTGCCAACAGTAAGAGAAAAGTTTTCTATCAGGAATGGTTCTATTCCGTTATATGAAAAGGATATATCTTCGACTGATATCATCTGCCCTGCAGAGAAATGTGCGCTGTTGAAATATAAGTCGAGATCTTCAATAATTTCTAGAGCTTTCATCTCTCCCTGTTTTTCAAGCTTCTTTACACGTGATTGTGTGCGGCTTGCGAAACTTGCCTTTGCCTTGAACTTTGCTATGAATATCTCCTCCTGCTTTCTTTTTTTTGCTTCGTTCAGACGGGTTTTTTCATAAATCTCCTCTTCCTGATTTATCATGGTGTAAAGTTTATCCGTGTCGCCTTCAACTTTTTTAGCTTTAGTTCGATGAATAGCGACAATATGGGTTGCAACGCTGTCCATAAAACTTCTGTCATGCGTAATAAGAATAAATTCGCCGCCCCATGATTTAAGAAAATCCTCAAGCCATCTGATTGCCACGATATCGAGATAATTGTTGGGCTCATCAAGCAGCAACATATCAGGGTCTGATACCAGAAGCTTTGCAAGGTTCATACGTATCTGGTATCCGCCGGAGAACAGTAATGGATCATTTCCCATATCCTTTTCTGAAAATCCAAGGCCTGAGAGTATTTTTTCAACTTTCCATGTCTCATATTCTTCGCCTGCGGGAAGGCCTAGTGAACATTCTTCAAGAACTGTCGGTTTCGTAAAATGCAGATGCTGTTCAAGATGCCCTATTCGGTAATTCTTCGGGATAGTGATGCTTCCTGAGTTAATTTCGGTGTGTCCAAGAATAATCTGGAAAAGTGTTGATTTTCCATGACCATTTCTTCCAACGAGGCCTATTCTTTCTCCGCGATTTATATTCAGGTTAAAGTCTTCAAAGAGTACCTGGCCGCCGTAGGATTTATTAAGTCCTGAAACTTTTATCATCTGCTGTTTACCTTTTTCTGCTTTTAAATCCGGGGTTTTTTAAAATATCCGGTGAATGACAAAAATGTTTCAGGACAGTAAAAGATCAAGCATTTTAAAAAGAGTACTCTTGTTTGATGTTTCAATTCAAGGATGAACATAATTGTTCTGATTTCTAAAATAACTATATCAAGATAAAATTTTTAAACGGAAGATTATTAAGGGACTTGACCATTTATATATTCAAGCGTATTCTGTATTAAATATGGTTAGGAGAGAATTAAATGGCTTTAAAAAATATACCTGAAAGGAACGAGATTAACAATAATTATAAGTGGGATCTCACACAAATGATAAAAAATGATGATGAATGGGAAAAACTATACAATGAGCTTGAAGGAAAAATCAGCGGTTATGAGAAATTCAAAGGGCATATGGGTGAGTCGCTTGAAACCTTCAGAAACTCGCTTGAATATGACATGAACATCTCACGGGAGACTGAAAAAATCTATACCTATGCACACCTTAGAAGCGATGAAGATAAAACAAACCAGTTTACGCTTGCGATGTACCAGCGGTCGGTAAACCTTTACACCAGGATATCCGAGCTTTCAAGCTTTATGACTCCCGAGATCCAGGAAATTGACGAAAAGATCGTGCTATCATACATGGACAATCCGTCTATGAGAGATTACAGGTTTTACCTGGAGAAGATTTTAAAATTTAAACCTCATACTCTTTCAAAAGAAATTGAGCAGGTTATCGCCATGATGGGAGAAGTCGCCCATGCTCCGTCGCAGATATTCAGCCAGCTCGATAATGCAGATATGACTTTTGGCACTATTTCCGACCGTGAAGGAAATGAAGTGGAATTAAGCCATGGAAATTTCAGTACATTTTTACAGGATTCCGATAGAGATATACGCAGTCAGGCTTTTTTCCAGTATTACCAGTCCTATATAAATGTGAAAAATACTGTTGCCGCGACACTTGATCACTCAAACAAGAAAGACAGCTTCTACGCAAAAGTGAGAAAGTTTAAGAATAGCAGGGAGGCTTCACTCTTCACGGACAATATGCCGGAGAAAGTATATGATAATCTTGTCGGTACAGTGAGGAACAATACTGCACCGCTGTTTAAATACCTCGATTTCAGGAGAGAAACACTCAATCTTGACATACTTCATTTCTACGATACATATGTTCCGCTTGTAGGTGATGTTAATTTCAGTATGACATATGATGAGGCGGTGGAGATATGCGTAAAATCTCTTGCCACACTTGGAGAGGAGTATACAACGATTATGAGAGAAGGTCTTCTTGGAGGATGGGTTGACCGTTATGAGAATAAAGGCAAGAGAAGCGGAGCATATTCATCGGGATGCTATGACTCTCCCCCTTATATCCTTCTAAACTATGAAGACAAAAATATTAACAGCCTTTATACGCTTATACATGAAGCCGGTCATTCAATGCATTCATACTATTCAAAACATGCGCAGCCGTATATTCTCAGCGATTATACCATATTTGTAGCCGAGGTTGCTTCAACATTCAACGAAACTCTTCTGAGCAGGTACCTGCTTGATCTTTATAGAGATGACGCAAAGATGCAGGGATATATCCTAAACAGGGAGATTGACAACATCAGGGCGACTCTGTACAGACAGACAATGTTTGCCGAATTTGAAATGCGTTCCCATAAAATTGTCGAGCAGAATGATCCTCTGACGCTTGAGGTTATTATGCGCGAGTACAGGGTACTCCTTGAAACCTACTTTGGAGATAAACTTTTCATAGATGATGTGTTGACACTTGAGTGTCTGAGGATACCACACTTTTACTCGGCATTTTATGTTTATAAGTATGCAACTGGTATCTCCGCCGCTATTGCTCTTGCTGACAAAGTTATTTCAGGAGGGAAATCCGCACGTGATGCATATCTAGGCTTTCTTAAACTTGGAGGCAGCAAGTATCCACTTGATGCACTTGTTGATGCGGGTGTTGATATGAGCACATCTGCCCCGATTGAGAGAGCAATTAAACATTTCGGAGAACTGGTGGACAGGTTTATTAAGGTTTATGAGAGTGCAGAAATGTAATGTTTATAGTTAATAATAACCTTTTAAAACAAATGGATGGATAGCTCTATCAGTTTCATCTTCAGATACTTTTACTCTCAATTACTCATGCGATAGAAGTACTTCATCGTTTGTCAACAGTTCATTTTTAACCGTATAGAACTTCTGAACAAGTCCTTCGACAGTCATATCCTTTTTCTCTTCTCCGGAAATGTCGAGTATAATTTCTCCCTTGTGCATCATCAGGGTACGGTTGCCGTATTTAATGGCCTGGCTCATATTATGTGTTATCATCATTGCGGTAAGTTTTCTTTCAGATATAAATCTGTCTGTCAGTTCAAGGACAATCGCTGCATTTTTCGGGTCAAGCGCGGCTGTATGTTCGTCAAGGAGTATAAGGGCAGGATTTGACAATACTGTCATAAGAAGAGTAAGAGCCTGCCTCTGCCCGCCCGAAAAAAGCTGAAGGTTGTGTTCCATCCTGTCTTCAAGTCCCATTTGGAGAAGTTTAAGTTCATTCCGGAATATTTCCTTTGTTTTACTGTTTAAACTGATTTTAAGTCCTTTAAATCCTTTCCTGTTACAGATCATCATGTTGTCTTCAAGGCTCATATTCGATGCGGTTCCGAGAAGCGGATCCTGGAAAATTCTACCGATAAATTTTGCTCTCCTGTACTCTGGAATTTTTGTTATGTTTTCATTGTTAAAAAAAATCTGACCCGCAGTAAGGGGAACCGATCCTGAAATAGTATTGAACAGGGTAGTTTTTCCGGCTCCATTGCTCCCAATAATGGTAATAAAATCTCCTTCATTTACTGTTAAATTGATATTTTTAAGGGCGGTATTTTCATTAACCGTCCCTTCGTGGAAAACCTTTTTTATATCTTCAAGCCTGATCATTTTTTTACCTTTTCAAAACATTTTTATTTTTACCCTGTGCTATCATCAGGCATAAAATAATAAGAAGACCTGCAATCAGCTTAAGGTCATTAGGTGTAAGCCCGATGTGGTAACCATAATACCGCCCAAGGTACATGATGGCTTTATAGGCTATTGATCCAGCAAGTACTCTCAGTGTGAGTACCCATATTTTGTTAGAAGTAACAATAAATTCACCGATCATCACTGATGCTAGCCCGACTATAACTATGCCTGTACCGAGGCCAACATCCGCAAAACCCTGATATTGTGCTGCGAAGGCGCCAGAAACGGCAACAAGACCGTTAGAGAGACCTACACCGATAGCTTTCATAATGTTTATGTTAACTCCCTGTGAAATGACCATCTGCTGGTTATTACCAAGAGCACCAAGAGTCAAACCCATATCTGTTTTAAAGAAAAGATCGAGTAAAATTTTTATTATTATAGCTACGAGAAAAAAAAATATAAGTACTGAATATTCTCGTGGAATAAAACTCTCTGTCTCAGCAACAATGTCTGTAATTATTGTATGATTCTGAAGCAGCGGAAGATTTGCTCTGTTTCCCAATATCCGTATATTAATGGACCAGAGCATTGTCATTGTTAGTATTCCTGCAAGGAGGTTTGGAACTTTGAGTCTGTTATGAATTGTCGCAGTAACAACTCCCGCAGAAACACCTCCTGCGAAAGCGGCAAGGAGCGCAAAAAATATATTATATCCATTCACAATAAGCGAAGCCATTATCGCGGCTCCCATTGGAAATGATCCATCAACAGTGAGGTCCGGGAAATCGAGAATTCTGTAGGTTATAAAAACACCGAGAACCATTATTCCATATATCAAACCTTCAACAAAGATACCTTCTATCATAAAAATTATCCTTTCATCAGGAGCTATATTTAAGATGTCTTTCATTAAGAAGCATGTCAATAAAAAATACCAGTTGAATCAACAGATAAATTTCAAACTTGACTTTTATTTAGTATACTGTAATAATAAATTACTTTTTAAATGTATTTTTCGGAATAAAAAAATACATTATTATTTCTAAGCATCCTTAAGTAATTATAAGATAATAGTTTATTTTGTTTATGAAAGTTAATAAATTAATACAGATGAATAATATTATTAAATTTTGTCAGAGGTAAAAATGGAAATTTTTGACGGTTTTATATCAGCAATTGCGAGTGAATTCAAGATGCCATTTCATAAGGATAGAAAAGGAAATTATACAACTACACTTGAATTCGATAATGGAAGATCCCAGGATATTCTTGTATATTTAAAAAAGGATGAATCAGGAGACAGAGTAATACATTATCATTCTGTTATAGCCTCATTGAAAGAAAATACATGGGATTTGTATAAAAATGCGCTGCAGCAGAATCTTACATTTGATTATGGTGCACTGGCCCTTGATAATAATACACTTGTGTTGCACAATACTGTATTGTTAGAGAACTGTGAGCCGAGAAGATTTATGAAATCGTTGATTTATGTTGCGGCAAAAGCTGATGAAATTGAAGAAATGCTTTCAAGAGAGGATATAAATTGATCTGGATAATCTGAAATCCTGACTTCCCTGTCATTACACTTCAGAGGGCATGCGTTGTATTTGTTTATCTTATTAATCTCGGTAATAACGGCTTTCCCCTTCACTTCATGAAGAGTCTGATTTATCAGGGCTTATTCAATTTAAATCAAAGAGTAAATTTTTTAAAGAGCAGATTCCCCCAACTTTTTTATAAATGTTTTATGGCTTTTAAAAACAATTTATTTACTTATCCAGAATTTTTTATAGATATAATCAAGCCTTGAGTTGATGTTTTTATTTATATGCCTCCCTTCAGGAGTCTCTTTTTTAAGCCTCCAGTCCTGTGTAGCTGCTTCAAGCTCTTCACGAAGCTCCCATGAGTACACAAAACTTTTGCCATTCAGTTTTTTTAAAGATTCCGCCTGTTCAGATGTGAACCAACCCTGATTGATCTCATATTCAATAATATCTGTGTTGACAGTAATAGTTTTAAGCTCCGAAAGTTCAACAATTCGGCTAATATCTGAGTTTTCAAGATCGGTGGCCTTACCGATTATTGCTTTTTTAAACTCTATAGCATTCTTAAACTCTTTGTTTACAAATTGTTCCATACCCTGAAAGGTTATCCCTTCTGCCATGAGTTTTTTTTCAACACCTGCAGACATATTATATCTTACAGGCCTGTAAACCGGCTGGTTAAATACGTTCTGAATAACAAAAAGAGAAACAAAGCTTATAACACAAGCAAGAAGCGGGGCAGTAATCCAACCGGAAGCTATTTTACCCAGAATTTTATAATTTATACTACCTCCGCCCTTATACAAACCTATGCCGATGATAGCGCCGACAACAGCCTGTGCGCTTGATATCGGTACAAGTGGAATAGCTGGAAGTCCATGGGTTACAAGCAGTCGTTCAAGATTCTGAGAAGAAAAAAGGAAGAGAACGGTTGATGATGAAAAAACCACTACAAGGGCGGTGATCGGTGTCAGTGGTATTATATTATTACCAACAGTCTGCATGGTTTTTGCAGAGAATGTACAGACACCCACGGCCATGGCTATTCCGCCTATTATAAAAAGCTGTTCACTCCCTGAAATTGCACCAAGATATGTTTCCATAGGTCTAAATGGAACTACAGGAACGAAGACGCCCATTACATTTGCAATGTTATTAGCACCGAGTGAGTATGCCCCGAAACCTCCGACTATAATAAGTCCTATTCGGTTGTAAAAATCAAGAAAGAGAATGTGTATTTTTATCCGTCCGAGGAGGCGTCTTACCAAAAAGTATATAAAAACAGCGAATACCCCTGATATTAATGGTGCAACAACCCAGCTCGAAACTATTTTCATTAATGATTCGTAATCAGTTATTGATCCTGAAAAAAAGTTCCATCCAATTATTGAACCAACTATTGACTGGGCAGTGGAAACCGGGAGGTTAAGTTTTGTCATCCAGAATATAGCAACTGCCGCAGCAAGGGCTACTATAAAAGAACCACCGATTTCATTTACTGAACCAAGTTTCCCAAGTGTAAGGGTGGCCCCGGCTCCCGATACAAAAGAACCGAGTATAAGGAAGATACTTGTTACAATAGCTGCGACTTTGAAACTTACCATTTTTGATCCCACTGCAGTTCCGAAGACATTTCCCGCATTATTGGCGCCGAATGACCATCCAAGAAAAAGACCACTGGAGAGAAAGATAAGTATCGACATCAAACTGTCCTTTTCATTGCCGCGATGGAGAGCCTGTTTGATATCTTTTCCGCAATATCTGAAATAGAATCTATCGAAACAACAAAATTTTTAAGGTGAAGTTTCCTGCTCAGGTCAATATTCAGCTGAAAAATTTCTCTTTTAGCTTTTTCTGATAGATGGTCTGATTCGTTTTCAAAAAATGTAACTTTGTGGAGATGGTCTTTTACGCTGTTTACATCATAAAAATATGATCTTGTGGACTGTACAAGCGCCTGTGTTGAGTCAACGGCAGTCTCTGCAAGCTTTTTAATCCTTTCGTGAAGTGAGGGCGGGATATCAGGTTTTTCGACGAAAAACTCGAACATAATCGATTTGGAAAAATCAATTATATCATCCATGCTTTCAAGTATACCTAGCACATCCCCTCTGGACTCAGGAATAAGTGTTTGAACGTATAACTGGGCTTCAATATCCTGTCTTAAATCGTCAGCACGCTCCTCAAGAATTTTAATTATATCAAGCCTTTCATTAAATTCATCTTCTTTTCCTGAAAGATAAAGATTTAGACCCTCTTCAAAATGAAGAACGGCTTCAATAACAAGATCAATAAATGAATCGATTTTCATTACCAGGTCTTTTGTTGCGCTGAATATTGAATACATAACAACCTCCGGCGATAAATCTTTAAATTTATAACAAACTATAAGCTATTATATCGTCAAAATAAATAAAGAAAAGCGACAAAAACATGTCGCTTTTCTTCTATACATACAATGGCAGTAGTTTAATGATAGACCTGCATGATTTCCTTTGGTTGCAAAAAAGGAATTTTCATATCTGTCCATAATAATAAAATTCTATTCTTTTACCATATAACTTGACGTGTAACGGGATTCTCTCTGAACTTCATTGAGAAGGTCGTAAGCCTGTTTTGATGAAGAGAGAGGTCCGATTCTTACCCTGAAATAAGTTTTACCGTTAACCGAACTCTTGTCGACATATGCATCATATTTTTTCGATTTAAGTAGTGATTTTTCATTTTCAGCTTTATTCTGAGTGTCATAAGATGCAACTTGAATAGAGTAGGAATCAATATTTTTCTTTTCATTCACATTATGAGATACTTCATAAATCTTGCTTTTACTGTTTGTAAGCTCATGTTTATTTTCACGCTTTTTATCAACTCTGTTTGCTATTTTCTTACTATTTTCTTTCTCTGTTTTTTTCTCATGTTTTGCGATTTTCTCGGTTTTTTTTGGGGAATTAATCTTTCCTGCCGGCGGAATTATTTCTTTAATATTCTCATTAGTAAGAACATCATTTTTATCATGCTTAATTTCATCTTTGGCAACAGCCAGTTCATTAGCCTGAGGTTGTTTTTTTTCTTCCTTAATCGCTAAATTATTTTTATTTGCATTAACCATGGCTGATTTATCTTCAATGTTTCCATCTTCAGTATTTTCGGTAGGTATTGGAGGGATTTCAGAACCAAGCATATCAGTTGTTTTACTATCATTAAAATTCATTCCGCTTATACTTAACTCTTTGGAAGCTGGCTTATCATCTTTCATGAAACTCATTCCAAGAAGAAAAGCCGCAGCTATAATTCCAACGATGACTGATGAAAGAATAATTATTCTGGGGGTGTCAAGATGAACAATATATAGATTTTTTTCCTTTACTGCGTTTGGTTTTGGATCAAAATTTTCCATAAATCAACAACCTGCCTTTTAGTTTGATCAATAGTACCTGAATTATCTATAATATAATCGGCAAGTTTAACTTTTTCATTAAGCGGAATTTGATGTTTAAGTCTTTCTTTTATCTCTTCTTCAGAAATTTTATCTCTTTTAATACCACGAGAAAGCACCTGATTAGCTCCGGCGGTTACTACAACATTATATTTCATGATTTTATCAAATTCCGACTCAAAAAGGAGGGGTGTATTAATCATATATATCCCTTCTCCGGAACTTCTTTCAACAACAATTTTTTGTATAGCCGGGTGAGTAATTTCGTTAAGAATCTTTACTTTTTCATTATTTCCAAATACGGAGTTTGCAAAACGTCTTCTATTCAGCGTCCCGTCACTATTAATGAACTCTGATCCGAAAACTTCAATAATACTTTTTAATCCTTCCTGTCCAGGTTCCATAATCTCTCTTGCAACTATATCAGTATCAATTACATCAGCACCAAGCTCTCTGAACATCTCGCAGACTGTTCCCTTGCCTGAAGCAAAAATTCCTGTAATCCCGATTCTCATAAATATTTCCTTTTTTCATATTCTATTATACATGAGACCCTGCTTCGTGGCTGCTCTCATTCCAGATAGCATCTGTATCAAATAGGGTTCAAAGCGCAATCTGCTTTTTAATAAATTATTTTCTGTCACAAAAGATAATTCCTTTTTCCTTTAGGACGTAGGGTTGTTAAGTCTGGAAACTGATTGATATTATTATATTTAAATACCAGTTAATCCTCTTCCCCGTACAGCGGGTCATCTTTAAATATTTCATTCAGTTTTTTTAGAGATGAAATAAAAGCTTTTTTCCCGTTTAAACCTTTGATATACCTGCCACTTTTCATATCAGTGAAACCATTAACGTCTTCGGAAAGAAAAAAACGATAGTCAACAGTCAGCTCCTCACCTGCTTTCAGATCCCTTGCTGCGAAACAGAGTCCGCAGTGATATATCATAGAAGGATTAAATGAATGGTTTACAAAGTCACTTTCGCTGCATCCGAATGATTTGTTGTTTCTTGTAAATGAGTCGTAAATAAACCAGTTATAAATATATCTTACACTTGAATCTACTATATCCGGTTCCGGTGAATTTATAAAATCGCTGCATGCCTTATCATGTCGATCTTTGTGTATCAGTTCACTGATGCCGTAAGTATAAATGATGAGGAGTTCACCTTTACATACATTCCGGGTAAGGAATACTCCACAACCATCGATTTCGGATGTTTTAACTTCAATGTCGGCAAGTATCATAATATTCCCTCGTCTGCAGTTTTAGATTTCAAGCGACATGTGCTCTCAGCTTTGAGAAAGTATTTATTTAACCTCATTTGGAGGTGTGAGAGCTCTTCCGGATTTTTTATGACGCTTCTTGTATATTTGAAATCTGTATTTATTCGATTCTTTCAATTAATGAAATAATCTTTCTTTTTTGTTCTGTTGTTACATTCCGTCCCAGTGATTCTTTCAGAAGCTCATCAAGAACCCTTGTATCTAACAATCGCTCTTTAACTTTTGTTATATTCAGTGATTCCGGGCTTTTTTTAATATCAAGCGCGCAAAGAAACTCAATTTTATTCTTTTCTCTAATTGAAGAATTTTTCATGAATGAATCAAAATCTGTCGGATGAGCGTTGTCTAAAGAAAGCCCTTTTTTATTAATAATAAATAGATTATTAAATCCCTTTTCTTTAATCAGTGAATCGAGAGAGTTTCTGTAATTGATAAAAGATCTTCTTGTATATTTTCCTTCAACGGTTACAGATCCGCTTGATTTGAAAATATATTCTCCATTGAAAGTTTCGGCGGTCTTAAATCTGTTATTAAAATATTGAGAGTACCTAGTCTGGTAGGCAGTACCTCTTGCGTAGATAATATTGTCTGAGAAGGAGAAATCAAAACCAGCCATAGCGATGAAATCAAATCCAGCAATTAATGCGAAAATGAAAGCATCCCCTGCTACAGATCCTGTTGATGAATCTATTGATCCGTTTCTGCCTGGATATATATTTTCGATAATTTGTGATACTGGATGACTGTTTAGTGAGATGAACCCTCCGTATTTTTTAATCAGTTCCGGTGGGGATACGATAGAGAATATATGGTATGCATTATAAAGCTCATGTCCTATAAAATGTTCACCAATTCTCGGCTGAGGATCTATTGATATTACAAAATCGGGTTTAATCCCATAACACTTCAGCACCGGGAGAGCAGAATCAACAGCTATAATGTACAGGTTATTTTCATATGTCTTCAGTTTCTTTATGGTATCCTCAATAGATGGAGCAGATGAAACAATAACAGCCTTTTCCCCCTTGAACCTCCCTGTAAGAGAATTTACCGGGAGGCAATGACTGAAACAGGCTAAATTATTCAGGGCGTTTCTGAGGAAAAGGCTGCCAAAAATCTTTTTTGTTGCTTTATCGCTAGCTTTTTTATCGATTATTTTTTTAATTTGTAATTTAACATCATTATAATAAACAGGAAAAATCCTTATAGATTGAGGATGTTCAATTAACTGTATTCCTTTCAATTCTTCAAAATCAATAATATCGGAAAGTGATTTATTGATCTCTCCGATATCCTTGCCCGATAAAAAGGATATATTCTTTTTATCTGAAAGAAAAAATGTATGAGAGTTTTTTGTAATTTCATCTTCAATGTTTGGTAGAATTTCTATTATAATAATATGTCTGAATTTATCTGCATACTCTTTCAGTTTCATAATACTGTAACCAAGACCGCATCCAACAATCAATAGTAAATCAAATCTCTCAGGGTCCAATATATAACCGGCTGTATCATTTTCTTTGAGAGGATTTATTTTACTGTGTAGAGGAAATTCTTTGCCATTCATCTCCACAACAATAATTGGATTACCATCTTTTGCCGGTACAGTTTTATATTTCGGACTTTTTATCATTATTTTCTCATTCAGATACTTCTTGATACTTTGATAAAGGTGGAAGTCAAAGAAAATTTTTTATATCTGTTTAAAAACTTAATGTAAATATTTCCAATACGTTTTGTGTGCAGGAAATATTTATTGCTATATGTTTTTAAGTAGTTACAATTTTATTATTAGAAATATATTTGTATTTTTTTATAATATCTTTAGTATTGATTAATTTTCTAAAAATACGGGGAATTTAAATGATTAAACGTGCGATGGTCATTATTTCGTTCGTCCTGATTATTACTTTTTTAATCAGCTGCAAAGAGAAAAAAGAGCCTGTTTTTGTGGATATGGACACAATAAAAACTGATGGATCGCATGATGATAAATATATTTTTCAGAAAGAGATAGAAAAAGAAGAAAGACTTAAAAATAAATATAAAAAGAAAGATTCTTTAGACTAGCATAAATATGAGGTTCAGTATGAAAAAAACATTTATTATTATACCTGTAATGGTAATAGTTATAGCAGCTGGTATAAATCATTTCTCATGCAGCAGGGATAGCCAGAACACCCTTTTCGGGAACTCCGGGGAATCTCCCATAAAATCCGAAGCAGAATCTACAAAGGCATTTGAGATACAGACTGTTTTCCGGAAAATATTCAGTCAGTATAAAGATTCTGTTGTATTTATTACAACAGAACAGATTGTAAAAGTCAGGAATCCTTTTTTTGATGACCCTATATTGAGAGAATTTTTTGGAAAAGACGGAAAATCGAAACTTCAGAAACGGACAGGACTTGGAACTGGTTTTATTCTCTCAGAAGATGGATATATATGCACTAATTATCATGTAATTTATGGTGTAGATAAGGTAGTTGTTAATGTAAACGGGAAAAATTTTGAAGCAAAAATAATAGGTTCTGACGAAAAAACTGATATTGCACTGCTGAAAATAGAACCTAAGAGTAAACTCATTCCTGTATATTTTGGTGATTCAGATAAAGTACAGGTAGGAGACTGGGCCATAGCAATAGGCAATCCATTCGGACTAGATAAGACCTTTACAGTAGGTGTAGTAAGTGCTACAGGAAGGCGGGATGTGGATTTTATGGGGGGGTCACATATACAAACCGATGCCTCCATCAATCCGGGAAATTCAGGCGGGCCGCTGATTAATATTTATGGTGAGGTTATAGGCATTAACCGGATGATTTACTCAAAGAGTGGAGGTTACATGGGGATAGGATTTGCAATACCAATGAATACAGCTAAATCTATATTGACTCAACTCCAGAAAAATAAAAAGGTAAAAAGAGGATACCTGGGTGTTACTATTATTCCTATATCGGATGAAGATGCAAAGCAGATTGGAATGGAACAAAACCAGGGTGCGTTTGTTGGTGAAGTAATAGATGGAAGTCCGGCTGAATCGGGTGGAATCAGGGTTGGCGATGTGATTGTCAAAATTAACAACAGGAATATTGTTGAGATAAAAGATCTTTTTCAGACAATGGAAGAGGCATCCATCGGAGATACGGTTACAGTTTCAATCTGGCGGAATAGAGAGCTTCAGAATCTTTATATTAAAATTAAGGAAAGACCTGATAACTAATATTATTATATTTAAACAGGCGACGTAGAGATTCCGGGGCGCCAGAGAATGGTGTACTACATATACTGAATTTGTCTAAATAAACCGGTAGAAATGATGTCTCACTTTAATAAAAAACAAAGTTTTTATAATACCTTATAATTGTTTATATAAAAAGTGTTAAGAAAAAATGTAAAAAAGACCGTTAATAATATAGAATAATTATAAAGATTTGTTCAAATAAATGCTATTTTAAATATTAAGGTAAAAATGATGCATGAATATATTCCTGAAAATAATCTGGTGATACTTTTCCTCCTTATAATTATAACTATGGGATTATATTATTTCTGGTGGCTTGCCAGAATCAGCAGGGTTTTCAGTGACGATCCCGTTATGAATATAATACTTTCAGTTTTCACCGTTGGTATCTGGAGTTTTTATTTAAATCTGAAATATATGCAGAAATCAGAGATGATTAATGGTAGAGATATGAAATGGTTTATGATATTATTTCTCCCAATTTCACCGATAATTATTCAGCATAACGTAAATGAAAAATATTTTCCGGGCAGATAACGTAACAGGAGAATGAAATGATTGTCAGGTGTAATAACTGTGAGTCTGCATTTGCCGTTGATGATGAAAAGGTAGCTAATAAAAAATTTGCTTTCAATTGTCCAAAATGCAGTTCAGAAAATATTATTGATAATAGAACACCCGTTAAAAAATCGGAGGAGAAGAAGCTTAAGCCAGAAGAACCATTCTTTAATGATTTTGCAGATGATACTATATCAAACAGAAAAGCTGGTGAACAGACTGGAACACCTGAATCTAGCGATGACGATCTTTTTTATAATGAATCGCCTGTAGAGAAAAAATCCGATTTATTTGAAGACGAAAATTCAGCTGAATTTTCAGATGATTATATAGTAAAGGAAAAGAAAGAAAGAAAACTGAATCTGGAAATTGAACCATCTGAAGACTTTCCGGAATTTGAAGGAGATGATATTTTAGCCGAGAAGGTGGCTTCATCGAAAAAGAAAAAAGATGAGGATACTCTCGATGAATCCATTTCATTTAATACCGAAGAAGATTTTAGAACATTTGATGAAAAAAAATCATCGGGAAGAGAAGCAGATGAGTTTGGAATAGAACTTAAAGAAGATACAGTAAAGACTGAGGATGATGATATATTTCTTGATGACTTTGAAGAGACTCCAAAAAAACAAAATGGGAAAGAGAAGCTGCCTGATAATAATTTACTGTCAGAAGATGCTGAATTTGGATTTGAAGACCTGGATAGCCTGGAGAATGCTGAAAAAACAAAAAACGACAGAGAAATAAAGCTCTCCAGTCAGGATGATATAGATGCACTTTTTGCGGAAGAGGGTATTAAATTTGAAGAGGAACCCATTTCACGACAGAGTGAAAAAGCCTTTGAAGATGAAATCACCGTTGATCTTGATTCACTGGATATTGAATTTGAAGGGGCTGATGGTGGAAAGCAGGGAACCGGGAAACCTGTAATTGCTAAATCAGATCAAGCTGATAATTTAGTAGCTGAGGAGATTGATTTTGAAGCCGGGAGTCTTAATTCTGAATTATTTGAAGAACCTGTCAGGGCGGGTAAGTCAAAAGATAAGCCTCTGGAATTTGAGGAAGATATAACTCTCGATATTGATAACCTTGATATAGATCTTGATGAGCCTGCATCAAAAGTTGAATTATTTGAAGAACCTGTCAGGGCGGGTAAGTCGAAAGATAAGTCTCTGGGATTTGAAGAAGATATAACTCTCGATATTGATAACCTTGATATAGACCTTGATGAGCCTGCATCAAAAGTTGAATTATTTGAAGAACCTGTCAGGGCGGGTAAGTCGAAAGATAATTCTCTGGGATTTGAAGAAGATATAACTCTCGATATTGATAACCTTGATATAGACCTTGATGAGCCTGCATCAAAAGTTGAATTATTTGAAGAACCTGTCAGGGCGGGTAAGTCGAAAGATAAGTCTCTGGAATTAGAGGATGATATAACTCTTGATATTGATAACCTTGATATAGATCTTGATGAGCCTGCATCAAAAGTTGAATTATTTGATGAGCCTGTAAAAGCAGGTAAGCAGAGAGATAAGTCTCTGGAATTAGAGGATGATATAACTCTTGATATTGATAACCTTGATATAGACCTTGATGAGCCTGCATCAAAAGTTGAATTATTTGAAGAACCTGTAAAAGCAGGTAAGCAGAGAGATAAGTCTCTGGAATTAGAGGATGATATAACTCTTGATATTGATAACCTTGATATAGACCTTGATGAGCCTGCATCAAAAGTTGAATTATTTGAAGAACCTGTAAAAGCAGGTAAGAAGAGAGATAAGTCTCTGGAATTAGAGGATGATATAACTCTTGATATTGATAATCTCGATATAGATCTTGATGAGCCTGCATCAAAATCTGAGCTATATGAAGAACCTGTCAGGACTGTGAAAAGCAATAAAAATATAAATAATAAAGAGATTTTTCCTGAAGATGAATTCAGCGAAGAAGATATAAAACTTAATCTTGATGATCTAGACATTGATCTGGAAGAGATTGAAAACAGAGAACTGATCTTTGAGGATGATGTTATTGAAAAACATGCTTCGGTTCAAAAAAAGAAAGTAAAACCGATTCTGGAAGAACCAGATGAAGATGAGAGTATAACAATAGACCTTGATACACTTGAACTTGAGATTGCTGAAGAAAAAAGTGCTAAGAAGGAAGAAATATCTGAAGAAGATGAAAAGTTGACTCTTGATGATGCCGGGCTGACATTTGATGAACTTACATCCGGATCTGGTAAAGTTGCATTGTTACATAAAGAAGCACTTGAAACAGCTTCAGATGAGGATATCAAGCTTATGCTTGATGAAATCGATCCTGATCTTACTCTTGATAAAATAGCACAATCTGGTAAAGTTGAAACAGAACGTGTGACCGATACTCTTGATGAGTTACCGGAAATTGATCTTGATGAGTATGATACAATTGTACGCCAGGAGGAAAATCGTCCAGCAACAGAGATTGTGGATCATTTTGAAGACGAACTTTCAGTTTTTCAAGATACAGGAAAGTCTGGTATTTCAAGGCCTGACTATGACATGTTTGAATACGAGGAATCAGATCAGGAAAAAGCGTTATCCGAAAACGGGAATACACTTTTTTCCATTGACCTTTCACTTAAGTATTCCAGAATCGGTGCGCTCCTCAGATTGCTTGGTTTGTATAGTTTAAGTATGATACCGCACTTTGTAGTGATGTTTGTTTATACGTTGCTTTCGTCTATTCTAGGGTTTATTAATCAGATTGTTATTCTCTCAACAGGTAGATTCATAGAAGACTTTGCAATGATAATAGAAAACACAATGAGATACTTTTTCTACATAGAAACCTGTATTACCGGAATTGTTGAGGACCGTCCAGTTTATGCAGGGAGGGAGTCGATAGATCATCCCCTCCAGTTGAATATTACTTATCCTATAAAATATTCTAAGAATTTGGCAATAATGCGACTTTCTATTATCGGAATAATGCTTATTATGCTTCCTCATCTGTTAATAATGTCTTTTATTACAATTTCAGTACCTTTTGTGTATCTTGCAGGAATAATATCGGTAATAGCTACAAGAAGATGGCCGAATATATTATTCATTTATCTTACAAAGTATTTCAGGTATCTGGCAAAAATCTCAGCGTTTATTACAGGACTGACAGATGAATACCCGCCATTTAATTTCGATTAATGCTTGAATGTGCATGTTATACATGAATGTGAAAAAAGGGATATTTTGGCTGTATCCTTTTTTTTATTCCTATTTAAACCTTTTTTTGTATGGTAGAGAACTTCTTAATTATTTAAATAATGCTGCTGATTTGTTAATATGTGATGTTACGAGGTTAGTTTTTTTATCTATGTATCTGATACAGAAATTTTTTTTGTGTATATTGTACTCGGGGATTGAGTAACAGAATAAAATTCCTTCGTAGGTTTCAAGATTCTTGACATGAGCAGATAAGCCTTCATTCACCAGAAACCGGAATAAATTATTATTTTCTGAAAAATTGAAATTGTTTTTTACGTAATTATAAATGAATGAATAGCTTTCAGGATCAGCAATTGCTGCGGAATATAGATGCCAGTTTGAGACGCTTTCAATTAGAAAAAACTTCTCTTCGGAGGTAAGAATTGTATGTGCCGGGCAGAAGAATTTATCACATATTTTACTTGCGAAGAGCGACCTGTCTCTTCCATCTGCACCGGATGACAATGGATGTACTAGACATCCCGGTTTGCCGGTCTTCAAAAATCCCTGATAAGGGCATATGTGTGAGAATTTATCCCTGGTAGAATCTGAAATTGTATATTCATCGTGAGTAGAAAAATTTTTTTCCCTGGATTTACCCTTTTCAAGAAAACCAGAAAGAAAACAGGGGGATATATCGATAAAATTAAAAAGGCCACAGCAAAGACTGCAGCCTTTGGTATTATCAGGCTGACAGAGAGCAATATCTGAGTTAGTCGATAAATTCATTTTTTTATCATGCTCTCTCTTGTGTAATTCAGCAGACCTCCGGAAAGCAGTATTTTTCTCTGTCTTTCCGTTGCAAGTAGTCTCAATTCATATACTGATCCTGCAATTTCTAATTTCAGATTATTTCCTTTTCTGACAGATTCCATAACACCGGAAACTTTGAAACTGTCCCCCTGTTTTATATTGTCATAATCACACGGATTCTGAAACAGGAGTGGAATTAATCCAAAATTTACCAGATTGCCGGAGTGTATTCTCTCGAAAGATTTTGCAATTACAATTCTCACTCCAAGATACATGGGACATATTGCCGCATGTTCTCTGCTTGAACCCTGACCATAACTCTCCCCGGCTGTTATGGCAGTATAAATTCCGTTACTTTTGTTTTTCAGCGACCTTGAAGAGAACTCTGCATCAATATTTTCAAATACATATTTTGAATATTCAGGAATATTTGATCTGTATTTAAGCCTCTGCCCGGCTGGCATTATATGATCGGTTGTAATTTTATCGCCGACTTTAATGCCAATTACTCCGTTTATTTCATCGAACAGCGGGTCAGTATATGGAGGCTCGCCGATATTAGGTCCTCTAAAAATTTCAGTTTTCACAGAAGAAGGAGGAATAATAAGTGAATCATCTATTATAAATTTTTCGGGAATTTTAATCTTCGGATAGAGAGAGGGGTTGTAATCAAGCGGATTGACAAGTTTTCCTTCGAGTGCAGATAATGCAGCTGTCTCAGGGCTCACAAGATATATTTGACCGTTTTCGGTTCCGGATCTCCCTTCGAAATTTCTGTTGTTTGTCCGGATGGAGATTCCTTTAGTAACCGGCGCCTGTCCCGAACCAATGCAGAATCCGCAGGCGGACTCCATAATTCTGGCTCCGGATGAAATGATTTGAGCAAGGGCTCCGTTAACCGCGATCATCTCAAAAACCTGTTTTGATCCTGGTGCAACTATAAAACTCACATCGGGATGAATTTTTTTTCCATTGAGAATTTCAGCGACAGTCATCAGGTCTTTGTATGATGAATTGGTGCAGCTTCCAATCGCCACCTGGTCAACTTTCATTCCTTTTATATCTTTTATTTCTTTAATATTATCAGGAGAATGTGGGCAAGCAACCATTGGTACGAGAATGCCTAAATCTATATCAATAATTTTTTCGTACACTGCATCTGCATCTGGAAGAATTTCACGAAATGCATCAGCCCGACCCTGTGCTGCAAGAAATTCTTCTGTGATACTATCGCCAGGAAAGAGTGAAGTTGTAACCCCGAGTTCTGCACCCATGTTTGCAATAGTGGCACGTTCCGGAACAGAAAGAGTATCAATTCCCGGACCGGTATACTCTACTACATACCCAACATTCCCTTTAGTGGTAAGGATTTCCAGCACTTTTAAAATTACATCCTTCGCTGATACCCATGGTCGCAATTTTCCTGTTAACCTTACATTTATAACCTTCGGACATGAAAGATAGAACGGTCCTCCTCCCATAGCAACTGCAACATCAATTCCGCCAGCTCCTATCGCTATCATTCCAATTCCTCCACCGGTGGGAGTATGGCTGTCAGAACCGAGAAGTGTGGCACCAGGTCTGCCGAAGCGTTCAAGATGTACCTGGTGGCAAATGCCATTTCCGGCCTTTGAATAGTGTACCCCGTAATTAGAATTCATTGTCTGGAGGTACTTGTGATCATCGGCATTTTCAAAACCCATCTGGAGGGTGTTGTGATCTACATATGATACTGATATCTCTGTCTTAACGACGGGAATATTCATCGCTTCAAACTGAAGATATGCCATTGTCCCGGTTGCATCCTGGGTAAGAGTCTGATCAATTCTTATTCCAATATCTTCTCCTGGGGAGAGTGTTCCTTCGACAAGGTGTTCTTTCAGAATTTTATATGTTACGGATAATCCCATTTTCCCTCCGTAGTTAATTAAAGATATTTTGTCTGCAGTATTTTTTTAACAGATTACTATAGTCAAGAAATAATTTAAAATCAGGTAAACTGTGAAACTAATCCAAGGAACAGGAAGATAAGATTTCATCAAAACCGAATGTTATTCATATAACAGAATTCCGGATTTCTGGTTTTGCTTTTCCATAAATGTAATGATCCACCCTGGCAATTTTTAATATACTTACATCTGGCACAGCCAGTATCTTTAATCCATTCTCTTGTGCGATAGTCTGAAAATTTATTCTCCCATATATTAGAGAAGCTTTCTGTAATAATTGATCCCTGATGGAATGCAGTATGGTTATTTGTACATCCTGTAATTGTCCCGTCAGATAAAATCGCTGCGATATTGATTCCGGCCCTGCAGAAAAACGGCATATCACGAACCTTTCTGTCAATATTAAACGGGATCCATCCTTCACAACTTGCGTTAATATAAAGTCCTTTGTTTTTGTAGTAATCTTTTTTCTCGCTTATCCAGTTAAGCATTCTCCATGTCTGTTCATGATCCATTAGAAGTTCAGGATTGTCAGCGGCACGGCCATTCGGGAAAATACGGAATAATCTCCATGCCGTTATTCCGTACTGCAGAAAAAAATCTGCAATTTCATCAAGCTCTTCCAGATTCTGTGGGTAGACACATGTTACCACATCCTTCATTTCTATTGAAGATTTGGCAATAAGTCTTACAGCGGCTGACGCTCTCTCATGAGCGTTATATACACCACGGAGGTAGTTGTGAGATTTTTTGTTGCCGTCGTAGCTTACAGTAACAGAGTAAATACCAATATCAATAAGATTGCCGAGCTTCTTTTCAGTCAGAGACATCCCGTTTGTAACTATACCCCACCGCATGTTGTTCATAGTTATATGTTTCCCTATCCTCTCAAGTTCCGGATGGATAAGAGGTTCACCGCCTGTAATAATAAATGCAACGTTTTGACCGAATGTATCTTTTACATAATCAATGATTTTAAGCCAACTGTCTGTCGTCAGTTCTTTAGCGGATATCGAAGAACAGCAGTCCGATCCGCAATGCCGGCATCTAAGGTTGCAGCGTTTTGTTATTTCAAGAAAGAGATAACGAAGTTCATGATCCCGTGTTTCAAGATATTTATAGAGCCTGTGAATTTTTTGCAGGAAATAGTCAATCATATTGAAAGAAGATGTTAAAGACAATCTTTAATAGATTTATTATTATTTTCAAATGCCTGATAGTCAAGACCTTTAATGGTATCATTATTTATTTTAATAAAATGCTGTTCAGGCTTAATTCGAACAGGACCACCGTAACATGCAGTAAGGATGAAACTGGCTGAACCGCATAAAATCCAGAGCAGGAAATATTTAATTTTCATAAAAGAGCTCCTTTTTAAATACTATAAGTTTTTACAGTTCTCTTCAGTGATAAAATGTAATATTTACGTTAAAAATAATTGTTGAATAATAATATATTTTAATACTTGGCATGTGTCAATAAAATAAGTCTTGTATTGGGTATATATTCTTATTGGAAAGCATTTAATTTTTTTATACATTGTTAAAGATTTACATCAGACCTGCCGATTGTTTATATATGAATATTTCTTCAGGTATATCAGAAATTAATTTAAGCAGAACAGGTGCAAATTCACCGGTATCAGGGAAAAATTATATCTGGCCTAACTATCATGAAGGGAAAGTTCAGAAGGTAAAGAATACCGGCCCGCATGATGGAGAACCTGTTTATTATAAACCAACAATGGCTGAGAAAGAAAAATTAATAGGAATGATGTTTAATTCTGAAAAGGAATATGATTCTTATGGTAAAACAGATGACCGAAAATCTTTTATTAAGCCTGGCTCGTTCTTTGATGCGCTAGCCTGAAAATGAATCTTCAAATAAGCAACATCAGACTTAATCCCACACAGTCTGAAAATGAAATAATTCCCTTCATTAATTCAAAGTATAATCTGGAGATAGACTCTTTCATAATACTTAAGAGATCGCTTGATGCAAGAAATAAAAATGATATTCACTATAACTTTAAAGTACTGGTAGAAGTTGAAAGAACTTCTGCTTATGAACTTTTAAGATATGATGATATTGAAGAATATAGTCCGGCTGTTGTTGCCGAGACAATTAAACGGGACTTTTCTGAAAACATAATAATAGTAGGGGCCGGTCCTGCCGGGCTTTTCGCAGCACTCCGATTGATTGAATCGGGTGCCCATGTGATTGTTCTTGAACGGGGGAAACCTGTTGAAGAAAGAATGAAGGATATTGAAGCCCTTGAAAAGGATGGAATACTCAATTCAGAGAGTAATACACTTTTTGGCGAGGGTGGTGCTGGAACATACTCAGATGGTAAACTGACAACAAGAATAAACAGGCCAGAAATTCTCTGGTTCTATAAAAAGCTTATCGAAAACGGTGCACCAGCAGCCATTACCTATGAATCAAAACCTCATATAGGTACGGATCGACTCCAGGAAATTATAAAAAATATACGAAGATCTATAATCGCCTCAGGTTCAGAAATAAAATTCAGGGAGAGAGTAAAAGATCTGTTTGTAAAAGATGGAAAAATTACCGGAGTTACTACATCTTCCGGGAATGAATTTTTCGCAAAAAATGTGATATTAGCATCCGGCCATTCATCTCGTGATATATATGAACTTCTTAAGCAGAAAGAGATTGCTCTGGAAAAAAAGGGATTTGCAGTAGGTGTAAGAGTAGAACATACAAAAGATGAAATAAATAAAATTCAGTATGGAAAAAGCCCGCATATAAAACGTCTTCCAGCCGCTGAGTATTCACTTGCCTATAACAATGACTTCACGGGACGCGGAGTATACTCCTTCTGCATGTGTCCTGGCGGTTCAGTGATAAACTCATCATCGCAGGAAGGTGAACTTTGTGTAAACGGTATGAGTCTATCAGGAAGAAATCAAAAATATTCAAATTCAGCGATAGTTGTAACAGTAAAAAAAGATGATTTGGAAGATAACCCTATTTCCGGAATATACTTTCAGCGTGAAATTGAGAGAAACGCTTATTTATCAGGAGGAGGAGGATTTAAAGCACCAGCTCAGTCAATTAACTCTTTTCTCCGGGATAAACTTGATAAAAGTATTAAAGAGACATCATATAAAAACGGAGTAACTCCAACACGGCTTGAAAATTTTCTTCCCGGATGGATTACTGAAGAGATACGTATCGCTTTGGTTTTTTTTAATAAAAAAATGCCGGGATTCATTTCATCCAAGGGAGTTCTTATCGGAGCCGAGACAAGGACATCTTCACCTGTTAGAATCACAAGAGATAATAGTTTGCAGTCTATATCTGTAAAAGGGCTGTACCCGGCTGGTGAGGGTGCCGGTTATGCAGGGGGAATTGTAAGCTCTGCCGTTGATGGTATCAGGTGTGCTGATGCAATTATAAGGAACAGATAAATTGCCTGTTTTCTATGATTGATTTTTTCTGTTATCCTTTGGAAAAGAATTGTTATTATGAATAACTCGGCACTTTATAATTAAAAAACAATCACAATCGGTTCGATTTTTTTATTGAATCCGAGAAAATTTGAAACAAAAAGAAGTTTTAGGTGACAAGTAATTAAGTATATTAAATATTACTTAAATAACATGTTATTAATTATTTATTGCTATTTAAAATGCTGGTTAAAAAAAGGTTGTCTTTAATATCATTTTCAACTAAAAATGAAATAATACTACAGGAGGTTTATATGGCAAGTTTACCAGAAGCAACTACAGAGAGTTTTGATAAAGAGGTTATAAAGGCATCAGGGAAGGTACTCGTTGATTTCTGGGCGCCATGGTGTGGTCCATGTAGAATGCAGACTCCCATTCTTGAAAAGCTGGCCTCGGCAGGGGAGATAAAAGCGAAAATAGTAAAACTTAATACTGATGAAAACAGTTCTATTGCGCAACAATATGGCATTGTTTCAATTCCCACACTCATTCTTTTTGAAAATGGTAATGAGGTTGAAAGATTTGTTGGAGTACAGCCGGAAAATATCCTCAAGCTAAAGTTAAGTTAATTCGTGAGAGCGGTAATACAAAGAGTCAGCAGAGCCTCAGTATCGGTTGATGGAGATACTGTTTCATCAATAGGAAGAGGTTTGCTTATTTTCGTGGGATTTCATAAAAATGATTCTATTGCTGATTCAGACTATATTATCAGTAAAAGTATAGGACTTCGAATTTTTGAGGATAGTGAAAGATTGATGAATCTGTCAGTTTCTGATGCTGGTGCTGAAATCCTTGTAGTTTCACAGTTTACTCTTTATGGCGATACAAGAAGGGGGAAAAGACCCTCTTTTTCCACATCTATGCCATCTGCTGAAGCTGAATTGTTTTATGATACTTTCATAAAACAATTCAGGGAGAGTTTCAGTTCATTCAAATGTGGAATTTTTGGTGCAGATATGGAAATATCCATCGTAAATTCAGGCCCGGTAACTATTATACTTGATAGCAGTAAGATTCTTTAAATTATCGTATTATATCATCAATCCACTCAATTTTACTGTTGTTAACAATAATAAGGTCGAACCGGATATTATATTCTGGCGAATTATATTCCGGATTTTTTAAAAGATAATACTTCGCGGATGTTCTGAGTTTTTTTTTCTTGCTTTCAGTTATAGAATAAATACCGCCGCCAAACACATCAGAATTCCTTGCTTTAACCTCAACAAAAATAAGGAGTTTATCCTTTGTGGCAATCAGATCAATTTCACCACTTCGACCGGCATAAAAATTTTTATCAATTATTAAAAAACCTTGAGATTCAAGGAATCCACAGGCGGCAGATTCACCTCCGGCACCTAAAACCTTCCTGTAACCCTGAGGCACTAGTAACCCCAGAGAACATCAAAAAGGTTTATCCCCGCTTCTTTTTCATTGAGGACTTTAGTTATATACTTTGTTGTATCTTCAAGCAGGTTTATAATCTGCGTATCGGCAATCTTCTCATGTTTGGAATTGAAAACCAGTCTGATGATCGGTCTCAGAGGCTTTTCAGTTATGGAGCCTATTACAAGCCCGGTAGTCTGATCATTTAATTCAACCAGTGAACCTATGGGATATACGGACATTCGTGATAAAAATATTTTCAATATTTCAGGGTCAAACTTATTAACACCACTTGCAAGGAGATTCTTCATCGCATGATATGCTCCGACTTTTTCCCTGTAGCTTCTGTTTGATATCTGGGATTCGTAACTGTCTGCTATAGACGCAATTCGGGCGTATTCATCAATCTCTTTTCCTTTTAAACCTCTGGGATAACCTTTTCCGTCAAACTGTTCATGATGCTGAAGAGATATATTGGCTATTCTGTCATTAACATCAGGATAACTTCGGAGTGATTTATATCCATGAACAGGGTGAGCTTTTATCATCTGATATTCACTGTCAGTAAGATTTGACTGCTTATGCACTATATAAACTGGAACCTTTGTCATCCCGGCATCAATAAGGATTGTACCTGTTCCAAGTTCAAGCATCTGTTTCTCGTTATAATTCATTGCCTGGCCAATGATAAGGCTGTAAAAGGTAACGTTGACGGAATGTGTAACAAGATAGTTTCTTTCAACATCGTCAAAACCGTTAAGAAAAAGAAAAACATTGCTGTTTTCTTTCAGCAGACCAATAATATCATTTACAGTTTTCTGTACTGCCGGGAGCTCAATGGAGTGATCCTTCCTTATAGCAGTATAAACCTGTTCAATAAGGAAACAGGCGTTACCGTGAATTTCAATAAGCCTTTTTCTCATAGTCAGGAGCTGCTCGTATCTTTCAAGAACCTGTCCGCTTTTAAGAGATGCGTTTGCTCCAATATCCGAACCGGGCTGAATCAGATCACCAGCCGTTTCTACAATTGTTACCCCCCATTTCATGAGTTTTTTTATATCTTCTTCCTTCAGGGGAACACTAGGTGCAAGCAGAACATTTTCGCTATCTATATAGACAGTTTTACTGAAAACCATTCCCGGTTTCAGTTCTTCAACTGATATTTTCTTCATTTCAGCCATTCAATAATCCTGAACTATTTAATTTCTGTCTGAAGTCAGAATTAACACGATAACAGTATGCCATTACAGCTGATACAGCTCCAAACAGAGTTTCCGGAATCACTTCACCCGCTTCAAATTTCGATAATATTTCGACAAGGTTTTCATCCTTGTAAATAGTAATTTCTTTTTCCATCGCAATTTTTATCATTTTATCAGCCAGTATACCTCTTGCGGAGGCAATTATCCTGGGAGCTTCTTTATCATATTGCAGAGCTACACTCTTGTTCATAAATATTCACTATGTTAATTTAAGCTTTTATATTAAATTCGCTTTTTGTATTAAAGTCGAGACTCCATATTTCTATTTTTTCAACTATTTTTTTAGAGTCAAAATAGCCGATAACACTTTTTTTTACACTATTTTGTTTAAGCATGTTTTTTAAAACTCCTTCATTCTCTTTCAGATAGGGAATGAGATCTTCTTTTACAGTTAAAAAATTAATTAATACAGTTTCAAAGTCAGATTTAATAAGAACTTCAAGAATGCCGGTTGCCGAGAGATTAAATTTTAAAAAAACCGAATTACCGTTTAAAATATATTCAATACTGGAAAAATACCCATCATCCGGGAAAACCATCTCTCCATATATCTCTCTGGTTTTAGTTTCGTCAAACAAGAGATCAAACATTAGAGAAAAATAGGAAGTGTCGTCTTTGAGAATTTTACAGAGATGGTCTAAGGTATTTTCAAGCATAAGAGAACTTTTTTTAAAGGAATCCAGCGCTTTTTTACCAGCCATGGCAAGCATGAATTGGTATGACATAAAGAGAACAGGATTATATTTACTATAAATAATATAACTCAGATCTATTAATGTCTGAAATGAAATTCCTTTCTGCAACAGATGATTAAAAAGTAAAGTATTACTTTTACCTTTCTGCTCATCTTTTTTAAATCCCAATAGAAACAGGTTTATATCCATCATATCAGGTTTGGAATTATTGATGAATCTGCCTAAATTCTGTAATGAAATATTTTTAGCCGCATCATCATTTAATATGGAGAAGGGGGATAATATTCTGAATATTTTTTCTGAATTATCATTATCCTTAAGAGAAAACTGTATATTTTCATGAGTTTTTGAAGTGAGAACAAGAACTAAACTGTTTTCCTTCGGGACTCCATTTGTGAAATCAGCTTTAATTATCCTGCCTCCAATATCAAGTAACGCTTTATTTCCTTCACTGCGAATTACAGAAGCTGTTATTGAATCGCCAGGATTCATATTTTTTATTAAAGCATCTGGTTCCTTTGCGGAAGATAAATTTATCAAATTTCCCTGGTTACCTGTTATTTTCATCGAATAGTAATCTTTGACTCTCAATTATACTTTTTATAGGTTCATATGTTTGCCGGTGAATTGGAGAAAAACCTTTTTCTGCCAGCATAGTCATGTGATATTTTGTACCATAACCTTTATGACTGCAAAATCCATATCCTGGATATTTACGGTCAATTTTATTCATTAGCTGGTCTCTTGATACTTTTGCAATTATAGATGCTGAAGCAATTGATATAGATCTGTTGTCACCTTTAATTACTGACATGAATGGGATATTTAATTTGAATTTAAAACTACCGTCCATAATAATAACATCAGGTTTAATTTCTGATTTTGCAAGGAGTTTATTTATGCCTGTTTCTGTTGCAATATTAATGTTTGTTCTGTCAATTGTGGTATGAGAGATAAATGCTGATGAGGAAGTAAGTGAATAATCCTTAATTACAAGGATGGCTCTTTCTCTTTTTTTTGCGGTGAGTTTTTTTGAATCAGCAATTGATTCAAAAATAGGTTTCGGTATTTCTGAAAAAATAGAAACCGGATAAATAACCATTCCGAGAGAAAGAGGTCCTGCAAGAGCCCCTCTCCCAGCCTCATCAATTCCGGCAATTATTTTATATCCATTTGAAAAAAGATCTTTCTCTATTGAGAAATCAGGTAAAATATACTTAAAATCAGAAAGGGGTGACATAACTGTCAACCCCTTTAATTACCTGAGCGGCATTATAAAAACAACCGCAATTTAGAAAGATAATTCTATTTAACAACTGTGTCATTTGTAGCGGGAACAGTGCCTTTTTTATCTTTTTTTGAAGATTTTCTCTTCTCTTTAATCTTGGCTGCTTTACCCTTAAGGTCTCGGAGGAAATAAAGTTTAGCTCTTCTTACCTTACCTTTTCTTACAATCTCGATTTTAGCTATTCTCGGTGAGAATACAGGAAAAATCCTTTCTACTCCAACATCAAATGATATTTTTCTAACAGTAAAAGTTTTACTGATTCCTTTATTATCAATTGCTATTACAATACCCTCATAAACCTGAATTCTTTCTCTGTTGCCTTCAATGATTTTGTAATGAACGCGGATTGTATCACCAATCTCAAAGTCTACGGTTCTTTCAACAGGTTTTATATCCTTTTCTATTGCCTGCATTATATCCATTTCGGTCACTCCCCTAATATTAATCTCATAAGATATTTTTTATAAAGATCAGGCCTGACGCCCTTAGTCTTTTTCACTCTCATCTGATGCCGCCAATCTGCAATTTTTTTATGATCACCTTCAATTAAAACTTCAGGTACTCTCATTCCTCTGAATTGTGAGGGCCTGGTATAATGAGAATATTCCAGAAGATCAGATTCAAAGCTTTCTTCAAGAAGTGAATCTTTATTGGACATAAATCCTGGTATATACCTTGCGACAGCATCCGTAATTACTAAAGCGGCAAATTCACCGCCGGATAAAACATAATCTCCAATTGAAATTTCTTTATTGGCAAACTTATCAATTACTCTCTGGTCAATCCCTTCATAATGTCCGCAGATTATTGAAATCTCTGCACTGGTTCCGAGTTCCTTAACAATATTCTGTGTAAGAGTAGTTCCTGAAGGGGAGGTGTATAAAATACATGATTCCCCGGATTCATTTGCCTCAATTGCTTCAAAAAGTGGAGATGGCATCAGTACCATCCCCGATCCGCCGCC
Organism: Spirochaetota bacterium; assembly: GCA_963664815.2. Lineage (GTDB taxonomy): Bacteria > Spirochaetota > UBA4802 > UBA4802 > UBA5550 > WRGT01. The sequence goes on along the minus strand of CAXXHB010000003.1, from coordinate 4,180,259 downwards.
ATAAGGATAATCATCACATCTTTTGAATTTGTCTTTCGAATAATTCCTTATATCAATGATATTAAATTCTATTATTCCAGACTCAACAGCTTTTCCCATTAACCCTGATTTAAAAGGTGAATGGAAGAAATCCGGGAAAAGCGTATAAATCCTAATAATCAAGCAATCCCTCGACGGGTGTTATCTCAATAATCTTATCCGCAATTTTAGATGTATTAACCATCTCTTCAACAAACGGGATGAGAACAGTTTCCCCTTTTTTATCATCAATTACAAGAAGGTCGCCTGAACCACCTTCAAATATATCTGCAACTGTACCAAAATCACTGCCGTTATACGTCACTTTGCAACCAATGATATCCTGATAAAAGAAAGTATCATTATCAAGTTCAGGTCTGATACTTTCGGCAGTAGTTTTATCAATATAAATTTCAACACCATTGAATAATTCCGCACTATTCCTGTCGTTTATACCCTCAAGTTTAATTAGGGCAATTCTTTTCTTCACGGGGTTGAAACTGAGTATTTTAAATTTTCTGTATTCTTCTTTAATTTTCAGAAAAACAGAGTTTCCTTCTTTAAACCTTTCAGCAATATCGGATATGACATAAATTTTAAGTTTCCCGTCAAGGCTATGGGCACTTTTAATTTTAGCTATTCTCAGATAATTATTTTCAGGGATCAATCAAGAATTTCCAGTACAACTCTTTTCCCGGATTTTGTGGCAGAGGCATTTATAATTGTTCTTATAGCTCGGGCAATTCTTCCATGCTTTCCTATAACTTTTCCAATATCCTCTTTTATCACTTTCAGTTCAAGAATTGTTGATTTTTCGCCTTCAATTTCTCTTATTTCAACCTGATCGGGATGATCCACAAGAGATTTTACCATATAACCTACAAGCTCACTGTAATTCATTAGCGTCTCCTGATAGTTTATTTAGTGCTTGTAAACTTTTGCCAGATCCCTTCTTTTTTCAGCAGTTCTTTAATAGTATCTGTAGGTTGTGCGCCCAGATTGAGCCATTTTAATACTTTTTCTTCGTCAACAACAAATTGTTTATCGGTAATAATCGGCTGATATTTCCCTATGTACTCTATCACATCACCATCTCTCTTTTTTCTGCTATCTGTAGCAGCCACTCTATAGAATGGTTTTTTCTTTGTTCCTACTCTCTGTAATCGAATTTTAACCGACACTTAACCCACCTCTTTTGATATAGTTAGGGTGTAAATTATTTTTAACCCTTATTTTTTTGTCAACATTAATTATCCGGCTGCTACATTTTTTAACTTTACAGCATTCCCGTTAACATCTCCTCCTTTAAAGAGTGAGCTTCCGGCAACAATAACATCCGCTCCGGCGGAGACAACATCTCTAATATTTAATTCACTAATCCCCCCGTCAACCTGTATTTTTATATTGGTATAGTCGGATGAAACAAGACATTCTTTCAGTTTTTCAATTCTAGAAATGGAACCTTTCATGAAGGACTGGCCATAAAAACCGGGATCGACTGACATAATAAGTATCATATTGCAATATTCAATAAGATCAAAAACAGCTTCAATCGGAGTGGCAGGATTTAATGCTATGCCTGGTTTAATCCCGTTTTCACTTATGAGCTTCAGACTTCTTGCTGGGAACCTTGTGCTTTCGTAATGTATAACAATATATTCAGGTAAAAGTTCAATATATCGCTCCAGGGAATTCTCCGGTTTTTCAATCATAAGATGAATATCCAGAGGAATATCTGTATGTTTTTTTAAGTCGTTAATAAAACCTGGGCCAAATGTAAGATTTGGAACAAAATTACCATCCATAACATCCATATGAAGTAAGTCTATTGTTAATGGATCAAAACCTGCTACGTCTTTTCCAATTGTAGAAAGGTCACCCGCAATAATGGAGGGTGATATTATTATATTTTTAGAACCTGTTGGCATTAATACTCAACACCCTGATATTTTTTTTATCCCTGTTAATATAAATCTTTGCGTTGCCAATTCTCTGGAAGAGAAATCTTATCTTCTGTCCGGGACCAGAAGGTGATGAGAATCTTATACGTTTTGAGTGGTTATCTTCAATATAAACTTCATAAAGACCTTGTGCCTGATCAGAGGGAATTATATACTCAATAAGTTCGTATGCAGTGTAAGGATGCTCAGTAAGTGTATAATAATTAACAGATATAGTTACAATATCGCTATCCTTGAGCAATGTTCCTGCAGGAATGCTTTGAGTGTTTATAAGCCCGCTTTTATTTATATCGTCTGTTTTAACAATATCCTGGTTAACCACTACACCTTTTGACAGGAGAAGGTCATAACATAGATCAATAGACTGACCTGTAATATCCGGCATATTTTTATCAGCTCCAGTAGGACCGCTTGAAACAAGAAAATTTATCTTAACCTCGGGAGAGATTTTTGTTCCCGCTTTTGGAGACTGGTCAATTATTACATTTGATGCTGTTTTATCAGAAGGAATATAAGAGATAACTCCAGTACTTATTGATACAGATTTATCCTGATAGTGAAGATTTTTAAGTTTGTTAATGGCTATAGGGAGTTGTGAACCGATGAGATTTGGAACATCTATAAAGAATTTGCTTCTGCTTATGGTAAGTGTTATTTTACTATCCTCAAGTGCTATTCTCCCGCTTTCGGGATACTGATTGAGGATTACTCCATCTTCTATATCATAAACATCAACAAATTTAAGCTCTGTACGGAGACCTTTTCTTGTTAAGCTGTTGCTTACATCAACAAATCTTTTACCGATAATATCCGGTATTTTTACCTCAGGAGAAGACTTTGTCAAAAAAATAAGCATCATGGTGGAAATGAAAAGGTAAACAGAAAAACCTATGAAAAAAATAAGAACGAGTCTCTTTACAGGCTTAAAATATGTAAATTCAACCTCTTCATTAATCTTGTTATTGTCTTTATCACTATTCATATATACTCACATACTAAAATATAATATTATATTGTTAATCAGTTAACAATATTTTAAAATCAATTCATTAATTTCCGCTATTCTATAAGGAACTTTGGAATAATTACCCTCTGTATTTGATCTATTATTAGGTAGTATCAATAAATCAGTTTTACAGGACCAAGGCTTATAAATCCCTTTATAAGTGCTACGGCGATGCATTGAACACGTCGTAACGGGTGTCCGGCAGATGCGAAAACACTGTCTTTTTTAGGGCTGCTGAAAATACTAATGGTTAATAAAAAGTATTATAATTTTAAGTAACCTTGCTTTTTTACTGTATTTGTCAATAAAATAACACAGATAGTTTATAAAATAAATTTTATGTACAGGTTTGCTGCTGGCTTTTGAAACAGATTGAATTTATTATCTTTATATCAGGTAATTGTTTTTTTTTATCGACAAATTATAAATTATACTATACACAGAAATGTAAAAATTTTTATAAACACTATTGAGAGCATAAATCTTACATGGGAAAAATAAAAATACTTCTTATCTCAGATATTCATTTAGGAATGGAAAGATTAAATTCATTGATTTCCGGAGATGAGAGACTGAATACATTAAAGAGAATATTTTCTCTTGCGCATAAACATGATATCCTGCTTATTGCCGGGGATTTAATTCAAGATGAAAATATCGAAGGAAAATATTATAAGGAGCTGAAAGAAGAGTTTTCTGCTTTAAAGGAAGCTGGCAAGGAGATATTTTATACACCCGGTTTGGGAGAATTAACACCCAGTAACAGGGTAAACCCGGAGATAAAGGATATAGGCGCAACGTTTGTATTCTCTGATGATAAAAGTCAATATTATGTTAAATCTTCCCTGGGTGATATTTATATTTACGGTCTACAGAGCAACAGTTCAAATAAAGAATGGAATATTGAACGGGCAGATAGCAGTGGTTTTCATATAGGTTTGTTTTATACGGATTTTAATCCGCAGAATGGAGGAAAACCTGACAGAAATTGTATAAAAAAAGATGATATTAAAAAGATGAATCTTGATTTTTACGCCCTGGGTAAAAATCATAATTTTAAGTTATTCAGGTTAGCAAATAAGATTCTCGGAGCATACCCGGGGAGTCCGGAGCCATGTTCAATTAACGAAAGTGGTGACAGGTTTGTTGTATCTTTTGAAGTGGAGGAAAATACACTTAATAATTTTAAAAGAATTGCTGTAAATACCGGTAAAATACTTAGTGATGAGATTGATTGTGGTACGCTTATTAATGAGAATAGCCTTAATGAAAAAATCAGATCAACTTATCCCAATCAAAGTATTGTATTTATAACTCTTACAGGTGAACGGGATTTTATTATAGAGAATAATTTTAAAACCGAACTAGCTGGTTACCTCAGAGGATTGAAAATCATCGATACATCTTCCTCTTCTCTGAAGGTAATGATAGAAGAGAATATAAAGAACGATTCATTGAAAGGTTCTTTTTTTCGGATATTGAGTGAACGGATAAGCGTTATGCCTGATGAGAAAATCAGAAGAGAAATAATTGCAGATGTGCTGTCTCAAAAAAAATCGAACGGGAAGAAAGAGGAGGTTGTACTTTGCGACTTTTAAATCTTGAGATCTCTTCTTCCGAAATTGAAAGCCTGAAAATTGAATTCAGTGAAGATCTAAATATCATATCAATACAGGATATGGAACTTTTTAATGTTTTTAAACAGATTCCCGAACTTGGAATTTACAAGCTGGAGTATGATAAGACTGATTACATAACAAAAAATATTTCATGCAAAATAAACTTTTCACCTGATACGCCGGTAAATAAAAACAGATTGAATTCCGCGAGCGGCATTCCGACAGATGCTGATTTAGAAACATCCATTGATCATCTGAAAATAGATGAAATATCAGATTCACTGAAAAGCCGGAAAATCTGTAATTATGCTGATTTCATGACCTCGTCATATTATTATCCCGTGCTGATTCATAAAGATGAAGATCCTGTCTTTTTAAATAAAAGACTGAAAACTCTATTAATTAATAATGAAATCCACAATATCGGGTTTCCTTATTTTGAGAATAGAGAGATATTGCTGCAAAATCAGGAAAAAGTGCTGACGGATATTAATAGGGAGAAACAGCTGCTGGAATTAAAAAAGATGAAAAAAGTGAAACTGCAAAAAGAGATTCACTTAACAGATCGTATTGTTCATAAACTTGAAAAAAGAAAAGAATCCATTAATAAGTATAAAATGTCACTTGATGAAATTAATATGCAAATCGATAACAGAAACAAGTTGTCTTCAAAAATCAACAATCTGAAAAAAGACTTAATTGAATTAAGGGAAATTAAAGAAAAAATAACATCTGTTGAAAAAGTATTAAAAGAAAAATTCTCACATTTTTCCGGGAAGGGTAACGATCAAATCCCGGATCTGGAACAGATACAGGAATCTTTTAATGCATTCAGGGATATTAATGAAAAACTTGATAAATACAATCTTAAAAAAAAGAATTACAAAGGCTGGATTATAAAAATAATAGTTTCTATGATAATTTTTTCCTTCACGGCTTTTTTATTTCTGTTGTTTACATCGACTGCGTCATATACTCTTGGAATGACTGCCGGAGTGGCAGCTGCTATTGCTGGATTAACCTCTTTACTGTATTATTTCAAATTCAGGAATATACAGCCTGCCGAACTTCTTGAGCAGAAAAAGAAAATGGAAAATGATCTTATTGACCTTTTTAAAAAAAACAGTTTCTCGGTTGATGATTATAAAACAGGTGAACTTTACGAAATCCTGTTTCAGTATTTTGAGGATTTTATAAATTACAGGGACATCACTTATGAACTGATGGATCTGAAAAAGAAAATAGCCAACTCCACTACGTTAATTGAAAAAGAAAAGAAGCTTGGCCAGATCAATGACGAGATTGAAAGTATTGACAACAGTATCAGGGTAGCGATTGAAAATCTTGATCTTTCTATACATCCTCGCCCAGAGCTTAATTCTATAAGCAGGACAGTTCATGACATTGATGAACTCTTTGATGAGAACAATGCTGAAATAAATGAAAAAAAATCCCTGATAGAAAAATTTGAAGCGGAAATTGAAGAATTTGATAAACAGGAAAACAGCTCCTCCTCCGTGGAACTGAAACTCGAAGAGACATTAAAGCAGATCGACATGTGCTGCGAAAGGATAGAGCATATTAAATTTCTGAATACTGTTTTTGAAGAAACCACTGAAGAGTGGAGCAGAGAAAAACTTATGAAGCTTTCCCGTCTGACTTATGAAAAATTTTTAAAGCTAACAGGTGATTCATTTATAAAGGATGATATTGAAAACGCAATTAATATCCTTATACTGGAGAATGGAAATTTAAAAAATGAACATAAAGAAATAAAAAAATATATATCTTTTTCAATAAAAGCGGCATTCTCTGAAATGCTTTCAGGAGATTACATCCCGCCGTTTTTTTTAATTGATCCTTTTTCTTCTGATAATGAATTTGCGGAGAATATGAAAAAATTATTACCTGAATTTTTCAACGGAAGGCAGGTTGTATTAATAGTTCCCGGTGACGCGCCGGATATTAAAGGAAACCTGATTACTCTCTAATGCCATGGATAATAACGGACAGATGACATTCCCCGATGATCCACTGATGCGTGAAAGCGCCGAGATATACCAGTTAATCTCCGAAGGAAAATTCGGGGAAGCAATACAAAAATCAGATCAACTGATGAATTTAAATCCTGATTACCCTGGTATAATTGAGGCATACAGAACTGCCAAGTTCTGGGCAAACAGAGAAAAGGCGATAAAGAAAACCAGCGAGGGGAAGAAGGCGGCTGATTTCCTTATGGAGGAATGGAATTCGTTTGAGGATTATGCCTCTTATAAAGAAATGAAGTCCTCCTCGGCGTACAGGTCGGCGATGAAGTATATATTCTTCAAGGCTGCCGAACATTACAAGTTAGCTTTCCAACATAATGAGGATACCAATAATAAATTTGACCTCCTGATAAATCTTGGTGAATGTTTTCTGAGGTTGAAAGAATATAAGTTTGCGATAGAAACATTAGAATATGCGATGACCTCGTATCAGAGCAACGCTAAACTTCTTTTTATACTCGGTGAATCCTATTATCACTTGGATGATATTCCCAAATGTCTTTTGTATATGAGGGAGGCGTTCCAGATTGATCCCTCGCAGATTGATCTGATGTTGATTGAGGCCAAACCGATAATTGATATCATTGAAGTCATAAGGGATAGCGGCAGAAATGTCAGGGATGTAAGGGAATGGATTCCAGTGTACGGTTTTCTAACCGATATTTTTTATGTAAGAAGAAACCTGAACAAGCACCAGATTGAATCGCTTAAACGGGAAGTTTTCAATCTTGAAAACAGTTTTCGCAGGATGAACAGCGATGATATTGAAGCCACGAATATCCTCCCCCGTATTATTAATAAATACCTCTGGCTTTATGATTATTATGAACATCAGATTATAAACAAGGAAAACAGCGACCAGATAAAGAACAGGCTTCTTCAGCTTGAAAAAAATCTTTTTCATGAGTTTTTTAAAAAATCCTCTTCTTTCAGGAAGTATTAAATTTTTAAACTGGGTTCGATTTATATTTTCCCATATGTTCTTCATTTGCTGGTATAAACTGTACAATATGTCGTGAAATGTATGGGTTAATTGCACAGAGGTGGTTGGTATATCCTTAAATTTATATTTGATTTTTTTTAATTGATTTTTTCGGTATATTAAAAAAAGCTTAAAAACATATTTTAATTTTAAAAATATTGTATTACCCCGTTGAAATAATTTTCGGAGTAGTAAATGTTTTTTATCAAAAGTTAAGGAATAAAGACTGAAAATATTTTGTCACGGAAGTAATGATGAGCGGATTTACAATATTATCTTATCCAACACCAAAGAGCGATAATCTGCTGTCTCTAACAGATTCAAGATCGAGGTATATGCTCCCTATAGGTGGCAGATTCAGAGTTGTAGATTTTACTATCCGGAATTCAGTATCCTCTCATGCAAAAGAAACGATAATTTTCAGCACAGATGAAGAGGAGCTGCAGAAATATCTCGACGAATATACTACTGAGTCAGCCGGTAGTAATTCTCATAAAATTTCAGTTTACCCTTTTAATACCTCCAGGCTAGAATCGATACTGGAGGTATTAATCGGCACTGAAACTTCATATTTCGTTTTATATAATGGTGATAATCCATCTATAATTAACCTGTCTGCAGTGTTTGAAAAATTCAAAGCATCAAGAAAAAAAGCATTGCTCGTTAAGCTTAAAATTAATGATAAAGCTTCCATGGCATATAAGGTTTTAATATGCGATAAAAAGACACTGATCTCCCTTATTAAAAAAGCCATCAGGGAAAAAAGCCGGTCACTAAATATTTTTGAAATGATGATAAATGCTTTAATTCATACAGGAATCAATTCAACAACACTTGATGCATATTACTGGCCGATTAATAGTGTTACTGAATATTATGCACTTAACAGAGAGATAGTCTGGAACAAAGAAATTTCTGATGCTCTGATCAGGGAAAAAATTATTAAGAGCAACATTAAATCAAACCGCTTTGCCTTGCTTGATGAAAAATGCTCGGTAAAAAATTCATTTATCTCCGACTATTGTTATATCAACGGGAAGGTTGAAAACAGCATTATATTCCCCTGTGTTGATATTGATGAGGGTGCAGTTGTTATTGACTCAATAATTCTGCCATTTGTGAAGATTGGTTCCGGTGCAAGAATTATTAACTCCATAGTTGATGAGACCACTATAGTCGATGCTAAACGTTATAATGTGGGGAAAAATTGCAGAATCGGCAACGAAGAGAAGTTTATAAAAAATAATGATTTCCCGAATATACTTAATTCAAGTATCACTCTTATAGGAAAAAATAATTATATAAAGGAAAATATTTTTATCGGGGCTGCCTGCTATGTGGCACCTGAATCAGCCGAACAATATTTTACTGAAAAGACAAGACTGAACGACGGAGATTCTATTTTTATGGTTGTTTCTCAGCCGGAAGAAGCATAAGTTACCTGTAAATCTCACCCCTCATCCTGTTAAAAAATATTTGTAATAAAATCAGCTTTAATTTAGTATATACCTGCAGGTTTTAAAAAGAATAAATGAAATAACTTTCCATATTACATCCTATTATTATGGAAAAATGGAGCAGAAGAATGATAGAGAGAGCAAGACGTCTTAGAACAGGTGACATTATAAGAGATCTCGTTTCAGAAACGCGCCCTGACAGCAATAAGCTTATTATGCCGTATTTTGTTACTGAGGGAACAGGTATTCGTGACGGATTTGACTCAATGCCCGGGATTGAGAGAGTCAGTATTGATAACCTTATGAGGGATCTTGATACAGATATAAAATCGGGAGTAAGATCCATTCTTCTTTTTGGAATTCCAGACCATAAAGATGCCGTTGGTTCGGAAGCTTATTCTGAAAACGGGATAGTACAGAAGGCAATTCGTAAAATAAGGAAGGAATTCGAAGGCCGGCTTCTTGTTATAACTGACGTATGCCTCTGTGAATTTACTGATCATGGACATTGCGGAATCGTGGAGAGGGGGCGAGTACTGAATGATCCGACGATTGAACTACTGGCGCGTACGGCTCTCAGCCACGCCAAAGCAGGGGCTGATATTGTTGCTCCTTCCGACATGATGGATGGCAGGGTAGCGGCAATAAGAGATCTTCTTGAAGAACAGGGCTTCTATGATACGGCGATAATGGCATATTCGGCGAAATTCTGTTCGGCATTTTATGGCCCGTTCCGCGATATAGCCGGGAGCGCTCCACAGTTCGGCGACAGGAGAAGCTATCAGATGGATTTCAGAAATGCTCGGGAGGCAGAGAAGGAGATTGCGTATGATATTGATGAGGGAGCCGACATTGTTATGGTGAAACCGGCACTTTCCTACATGGATATTATTTACAGGGCAAAACAGATATCATCTTTGCCGGTATGCGCTTACAATGTTAGTGGTGAATATTCTATGGTCAAGGCTGCGGCTGAGAAGGGATTTATTGACGAGAGAAAAATGGTTACAGAAATAATGACTTCATTTTTCAGGGCCGGGTCTGACATGGTGATCTCCTATCATACGCGTGATATACTGAAAAACGATTGGTTTTAAATTCAAGAGGTACATTTTAATGCAAAAACAGAATTCAGAAAATCTTTTTAAAAAGGCGTTGGAACTTCTTCCCGGCGGTGTTGATTCTCCGGTCAGGGCTTTTAAATCTGTTGGCGGTACACCTCTTTTCATGAAAGAGGGAAAGGGGAGCCATATTGTGGACGAAGATGGAAATGAATATATAGACTACTGCATGTCATGGGGGCCACTTATACTGGGTCATGCCGACTCTGATATTGTCGACACAGTGTGCAGTACTGCGAAACATGGCACAAGTTTTGGGACTCCTCACAGGTTTGAGATTGAGCTGGCGGAGCTGGTTATATCGATGGTTCCATCGATAGAGAAGGTCCGTTTCGTCAGTTCTGGAACAGAAGCAACAATGAGCGCGATAAGACTTGCGCGGGGTTTTACCGGAAGGGATAAAATAATTAAACTCGACGGGTGTTATCATGGTCATGCAGATTTTCTCCTTGTTGCGGCTGGATCAGGTCTTGCTACTTTCGGTACCCCCGATTCGGCAGGGGTGACTAAGGGAAACGCGAAGGATACAATGGTTATTCCGTATAATAATCCGGAAGCCCTTGAAGCCTTACTGGAGAGAGAGAAGGGAAATGTTGCGGCCATTATACTTGAACCGGTGCCGTGCAATTACGGTCTTATCCTCCCCAATGAAGGATATCTTAAAGGTGTGAGGGCACTCTGTGATAAATACGATGTGGTATTGATATTTGACGAAGTTATTACCGGTTTCAGGCTTGCGAGTGGCGGAGCGCAGGAGTACTTCGATATTAAGCCTGACCTCACAACGCTTGGGAAAATACTCGGCGGCGGTTTACCTGTGGGTGCATACGGCGGGAGAAAAGATATAATGGCAAAAATTGCTCCCGAGGGTCCTGTGTATCAGGCGGGAACTCTTTCGGGCAATCCGCTTGCGATGGCAGCAGGTATTGCAACAATGAAGAGACTCAACGAAAAAAATTTCTATAATGAACTTTCTGTTAAAGGAAAAATATTCTGTGATAAAATTTCATCAGTAATTGGCAGGTTCAGCGACAGGGTACAGTTCCGGAGTATTGAGTCAATTTTCTGCCTCTATTTCACCGGCAATAATAACCTTACAACCGTTGACCATGTTAGAGAGTGCAACATGAAACTTTTCGGAGAGTTCCATGCCGCAATGCTTAAAAAAGGTGTTTATCTTTCTCCATCAGGATACGAAGTCGGATTCCTGTCATCATCACATTCAGAAGATGATATAGAAAAAACAATTAAGGCGATTGAAGCATCTTTGACAGAAATTTTATAAGAACGGGCAAAGTTGATTTGTAAAATATATTTATCTCTGCCACATATGACTGAGGGCACCTTCATTATTAAAGGGGGATTTTATGAAAAAGTTTCTTGGTTTTATTTTGTCAGCATTAATAGTAACAGGTTATTTTTCATTCATTGAAACTGTTCCGGTTACAGCAGCAGCTATGGAGAAAACAGTACTTGATTACTATCTTCAGCTTCCTGACGAGTATTTTCAATGTGAGACAGAAAATATTCTGAAGCAGAAGGATAAGTTATCAAGAATTAAAAAGAAGGATTTGAAAAAGGGATATATTCATGCAACAACAATGGATGGAAATATTCCGATAGAGACAGTACTCTTTACCGATGAATATATGGGTATCTCGGTTTTCGCAGTAAACGTAAGATGCAGTGCTGGATGTATGTGCAGAAGACTGGATTTCTTTTTTGTAAATGATGGCAGGATTATGAAAAATGACGGAGATGGCCTTTTTCCTTCATCCGAAGAAATAGAAAAAGCTGCAGGTGTTAGTGACGGGTATGAATTTGTCCTTCCGGAAGATGGAAAGGGAATTAATATTGCCGATGAAGAGAGTGGTAAAATTCTTCTGAGAATTAAATGGAGTGGTGGAACTTTTAATATTGAATAAAACTATTCATATTCTTTCAGTTCAATCAGCGAAGGCATATCCTCCGCAATTGTTTTCATGGAAGATGTGACCTCATCTATTTTAGCCAGGACAAATTCTATGCTTGATTCGGTTTCCATCTGCTCAGATGAGGTTTTATCTTTTTTTTCTCTCAATATTTCTATGGTTTCAAAAAAATCAGCAAGGTAGCTGTTAAGTCCATCGCACGATTTTTTCAGCATCTCATAAATACGAAGGTTATCGGCGTTTGCAGTATCGATCGGTTTAAGTTTAAGTTCGTATTTTTGTCTCATGTTAATTCCTGTATCTTAAAATCATTGAGTATAATAAAAAACATTCATTTTTTGTCAATAAGAGTTGTATTAAATTTCTGCCAGCAGGGATTTGCAGGCAGATATCATTGTTGAAACATCTACATTATGAAAATTAATTATATTATCAGCATATGTTTACAGTTACAATATAGCTGGAAGTCTATATTTCGCAAATATATTTTTATAGTACATGGTGAAATTTGTAAAAGGGCTTATCAGCTTTCATGCCATTATATAGTATTTACAAATATTTTAACTATATTATATAGGGTGTAGTAAACCAGCTGGCAGGAGACAGACGGAAATGAAAAGAATTTATGTAATAGGGCATAAAAATCCGGATACAGATTCGGTTGTATCGGCAATTGCTTATGCCGAATTAAAGCGGGCGCTTGGTGAAGACAATGTATTTCCTGCCAGGGGAGGCAAAATGAATCTCCAGACTGAGTATATCCTGAATCGGTTTAAAATTCCGCAGCCTGAATTTTTAAGCAATCTGATCCCGAAAGTAAAAAATCATATGAGCGAAGAGCCTGTCACTCTTCCTCTTGATACTCCACTATGGGACGCCATGCAGATACTCACAGCAAACAAGTTCAGGATGATTCCGCTTATAGATGAAGAGAATAAATATGTGTCAACTCTTCATTTTAATACATTCGCGGAGAATATACTAAAAAAAATTGATCCACAGAAGAACAGCATAATTTTCACATCTGAAGCTAATCTTGTCAGGACACTGAGGGCTCAGCAGGTTGTGGAAAATAATAGAAGTGAGATTTTCAGCGCGCAGATTGTTGTGGCAGCTTCGGAGATTGAAACCCTGAGAGAGTTTGTTGATGTTATGCCGGCGGAAAATTCAATTGTCATAGTGGGAGACCGGCAGGATATTCAGAGATATGTAATAGATAAAGGTGTCAGGGTGCTGATTGTAACAGCTGGGAAAATGATAACTAAGGAAATGAAGGAGCTTGCCACCAGACACGGAGTGGCTGTGATTATTACTCCATTTAACAGCGCGAGCACATCATGGCTGGCACTTCATTCCATCCCGGTGAAGCACGTAGGCGATATGACACTTAAGCCGGTTGATGCTGATGAATATATCAGAAATATAAGGGAGAGATTTCAGGACTCTGTCTCCAGGTCTCTCCCTGTTGTTGATGAGGAGATGAAGGTTATCGGAGTAATTTCCCAGAGTGATTTAATGAAGGAACCGAATGTGGGAGTTATTCTTGTTGATCATAATGAACTGTCTCAGGGGATTGATGGAATTAAAAGTATACGAATTCTTGAAATTATAGATCACCACAGGCTTGGAAATCCACCAACAAACTATCCTATTACATTTATCAACAAACCTGTGGGTTCCACTTCGACAATAATCGCTAATCTTTACAGAGATTGTATGATTCCTGTAAAAAAGGATATAGCATCAATTCTGCTTGGAGGTATACTGTCTGATACGCTTATTCTAAGGTCATCTACAACAACGGACATTGACAGGGATACTGCCGAGCTTTTATCTAATATAACTGATCTGGATATTGATGAATTCGGAAGGGAGATAGTTGAATCTTCGTCACTGATAAGTGTAAAGCCTGTTGAAGAGATCATCAACATGGATATGAAGATATACAGTGAAGGAGTGTACTCTTTCACTGTAAGTCAGGTTGAGGTAAATGATCCTGACGAGATTATGGAGAGAGCTGAGTCTATACTATCCTGCATGGAGGATCTTTCTGAACAGAAGGGCTATCTTTTCTGCTCACTTCTTGTGACAGATCTGCATATCCTGAGCAGCTATCTTTTTATTAAAGGGGGGGAGGAGTTTATAAAAAAAATAGAGTACCCAAAGTACTCAGATCATATATATTTTCTTAAAGATGTACTCTCAAGGAAAAAGCAGCTTATGCCTTACATATCTGATATTATCAGGAGGATATAAAAAATCTGGGGCGAAATTTAAAATTATAAATTTATATGCAAAATAAATATTCTGTAATAATAAAAGATATTGACCTTTAACATTTATCAGATTCTTTATGATTAACTGTTCAAAGGTCTATAACAGAAAAGATTTATTTTCTGAAAAGAGGAAAATGCTATGAAGATTGAAAAGAAAATAATTCTGATTACAGCTGCAAGCTGCCTCGTATCACTTTTTTTATATCAGGGATTTTATATCTACCATCTATACAGATTGAAAAATGAAAGCGTTGCCGAATTCAGGCGCGTATTAATGGCAAGTTATGACGAGGATATAAAACATCAGGTTCAAAATGTTGTAAGTATGCTTGATGGTTTATATAAGCTCCACAAAGCTGGAAAGATATCCCTGGAAGAAGCAAAATATCAGGGAAAGGAACTTGTAAGAAATATACGATACGGTAAGGAGGGATATTTCTGGATTGATACATATGAAGGGGTAAATGTCATGCATGCCTATAAGCCTGAAATCGAAGGGAAGCTCCGAATCGATTCCAAGGACATTAAAGGCAAGCTTCTGATAAAAGAAATTATTGAAAATGGCCGTAAACCCGGTGGAGGTTTCACCGATTTCTTTTTCACAAAGGCGGGGGGAAATGTTCCTTTCCCAAAGAGGGGATATTCCATGAGTTTTGAGCCTTTTCAGTGGGTAACAGGAACAGGAAATTACCTTGATGATATTGAGGCAACCATAGCTCAGGAGGAGAAATATTATTCGGACGATATAAAAGAGAAACTATTAATATCTCTGGTTGTATTTGCTGCGCTGGTTTTTTTCTCCATGATTACTGCAAGACATTACGCCGGAATGTTTATAACAAAACCTGTTGGAAGACTTGTTGCTGCTTTCAGGGACCTTGCTGAAGGGGAGGGTGACCTCACAAGAAGAATTAATTTTGATTCACGTGATGAACTGTACGAGCTGTCAGCAGCATTTAACGGTTTTACAGGAAATATTGCGAGTGTAATAAAAGATGTCAGATCAATAGCCGATAACCTTTCCGCGTCATCAGCAGAAATGTCGGTTTCAGCCGAAGGTTTTTCCGGAAACAGTCAAAGCCAGGCTTCCTCAGCTCAGGAGGCGACCGCAAGTGTAGAAGAAATTTCTGCAGAGGTTGACAATGTTGCTTCACTTGCAGCGAACCAGGCGTCTGATTTGCTGGCGCTTCAGTCTAAAATTAAAACACTTACAGTTGAAGTCGCAAATCTGGGGGTAAAGATTAATGAATCCAGAGATATTACCCTTAGGATAGCGGAGAACAGCAATTACGGCATTAAATCTTTAAATGAAATGAATGAAACAATGACAAAGATACAGGCAAGCTCGAAGGAGATGGACGGCATAGTATCGATAATAAATGATATATCAGACAAGATAAATCTTCTGTCCCTTAACGCTGCAATAGAATCTGCGAGGGCCGGAGAAGCAGGGAGAGGATTTGCCGTAGTTGCAGATGAGATATCCAAACTTGCTGATCTGACAGCGGGCAGCATCAAGGACATTGACAGATTAATAAAAGCAAACTATAATGAAATTTCCGGTGGTATTGAGAAACTCGGGATGGCAAATAACCGTATTGGTGATATAGTGAATGGAGTAGGGTCCATAAATGATATGATTAAAACTCTCGCTGAGATAATGACAGGGCAGGTAAGGACAAACGAAGAGGTAAATTCCGGTGCAGAAAAACTCCGTGACATGGCCGATGAGATAAGATCAAGAACCGGGCAGCAGAAAATGGCCATGGAGGATGTGGTAAACGTGATAACAAGAATCAGTGAAATTACTCAGTCCAGCGCCTCCGGAGCTGAGGAGATGGCTTCAACGGCAAGGGATCTGTCAAAAATGGCCGAAACACTGAACAGCAGAGTTTCATTTTTTAAGATTTAATAAATCAATTAAGTTCAGCGTTTGAAAAATCTTAATTAGTTGCTTATAAATGGCGCATAAGCCATTCAAGGGAGTATCTGAAATTTACTTTGCTCCGCATGAAAACCAGCATCAGAATCATGGCAATTACAGATAACTGGAGAATGACTGTGGCCGGCTCAGAGAATGTCGGCCAGAGACCCGGTAAATTCCGGTAATGGAAAATGAGTTTTACCGGCAACAAAGAGAATGAGAGCAATTAATAATAAGGCAATCGATGTTATAAGCAGCATTTTATAATTTCCGCCCGCAATTCATCTGCCTGATAAAACCTGTTGTCAGCTTTATTAATCAAGTCGCCGGTTTGAGACTATTCTGAAATATTGATTCAATTATTTTTCATTTTTATGAGCTATATCGGGCCACTGGTTTTTAAGTATTAAGAATGTAGTAAAAGATGAAAAAAAGTCCGCAAAGGGTATTGATGCCCAGATGCCTGTAAGACCCAGGAAGCCTGGAAGTATTAATAATGCCGGTATGAGAAATATTACCTGTCGCGATAAAGTAAGGAATATAGAGATTTTCGCTCTTCCTATAGACTGAAAAAAATTTGAAGTTACCATCTGAAAGCCCGCGAGTGGAAACATAATAAGAGCAATACGCATTCCGGGGATGGCAATATTCACAAGATCATTGCTGCTGGTAAACGCAAGAACTATCTGCCGGGGGAATATTTCTGTAAACAAAAAACCTGTTGTTGTTATGCATGTCCCGGCTATAACGGATTTTCTGAAAACGCCTTTCACCCTGTCAAACTGCCTGGCGCCGTAATTGTAACCGGCGATGGGTTGCATACCCTGCGTGAGTCCGAGTACAATCATCACTATACACATCAGTATCGAGTTGATAATCCCGTAAGCTCCAACAGCATAATCCCCGCCGTACTTTACAAGCTGCAGGTTCATGATAATAACAATAAGGCAGGCACAGAGGTTTATGACAAATGGAGACATCCCTATGGTAAATATCCCGCGGATAATTTCAGGTTTAAGCTTAAAATGCCCTTTCATAAAACGCAGAAAGCTGCTTTTTTTAATGAAATGGACAACAACAGCGATAAGCCCTGCGATCTGTGCAAACATTGTAGCAAGTGCGGCTCCGCGTATTCCCCATTTGAAAATAAAGATAAAAAGCGGCGCGAGGATAATGTTTATTCCGACAGTCATCAGTGTTATGATCATGGCTTTCCCCGGGTAGCCTGATGAACGCATTATATTGTTGAGCCCCATGTAAGAATGGAGAAAAACGTTTCCTGCAAGTATTATCTGCATAAATTCTTTCGCGTAAGGGAGAGTCGCATCACTTGCACCGAAAATGTACAGTATCTCATCAAGAAATAAGAGTGTCAAAATTGAGTAGAGTGTGCTGATAATAAGGTTAAGAATTACCGTGTTTCCAAGGATGAGAGAAGCCTCGTCACTGCGTCTCTCGCCAAGCCTTATGGAAACAAGGGTTGCCGCCCCGGCACCGACAAGGGCACCAAGAGCTACACCGAGGTTCATAAGCGGGAGAGTAAGGGCAAGGCCGGAGATAGCAAGAGGACCCACTCCCTGCCCGATAAAGATTCTGTCTATGATATTATATAAAGATGTTGCCGTCATTGCTACTATTGCCGGCAGAGAGTATTCAAAAAGCAGTTTTCCGATATTTTCTGTGCCGAGAATATGTGGCGATCTTGCCTGTCTCATTATATTTCCTTATATAAGGGACATCACGAAAATTTCTGAATATTGGTTTGTGTCCCACAAATTTGTACTACCGATAAAAGAAGGCACAATATAAGTCAACTACATAGTAGTTTAATTACAGCGATATAAATTCAAGTATAAATTTTAATCATAATTGTATTATGGGTAGAGTTAAAGATTTATTCATGTTTAATTTTAAGCATTGCGAGTTTATTGAAATTGCCAGGATTATAATCAGCAGCACTTATTGATCTGTAAAGTGAGTTGAATCCTTCAATTTCATCAGGGTATTGTCCGGCGATGTCATTTTTTTCTCCAGGGTCAGCTTTAATATCAAAGAGTTTTGAACTGGAATCATTCAGGTTTCGGATATACTTCCAGTTATTCATTCGTATCCCGAACTCTTTCCTTACAAGAAAAGATATCATGGTTTCAAATGATTTATTGCTTTTCCCCCAAACAGGTACTCCCTGGAATTCCTCTGGCAACCCGAGTCCGGACGCTTTGTACAATGTAGGAATAACGTCAACAAGCCCTGTGACTCTGTTGTTACCCTGCCTGATAAGAAGTTTGGCCCTTGATGCATTACGGCCAATGTAAAAAAATAATGGGACACGAACCTGTGATTCATATACGGTTGTCTGATGATAATATGAACCGGGATGTTCGTCAAAAGCCTCTCCGTGATCTGAGGTCAAGGCAATGACCGAGTTGTCAAGAAACTGACCATCTTTAAATATGGAAAAGAGATCTTTAACCGCATCATCCACTCTGAAGATGGCATTATCATATGCATTAAGCATTGGAGACCATGGTGGCGCGGCTCTGAAAGGGAGTCTTGGTACCGGTTTGAAAATTTCATACTGCGGAGGGACAATGTAGGCATAATGAGCTGTATGAAGGTGGATGATAAGAAAAAAAGGTTGCGGCAGTTTATTTATCCAGCTTTTTACTTCATTTACATTAAATCCGTCATCAACACCGTAGTTAAGCTTGTTTGCCAGGTTGAACCCCCAGATGCGATTTTCGGCTGATATCATGCCGGCATGAAATATTTTTTTTACTGAACTGTGGTTGAACATTTTAATAATTCCCGCCCAGTTAAGGTCCATAGAGCTCGATATGGCAATAGAGTAACCTTTGCTGCTTATTTCATCTGCAAGCCCCCAGTCTGTATATGAAGACTTCATGGAGGGGTATCTGCTGAGAAGCAGGGATGGGAAGGACTTTGTTGTACCGTTGGCCTGTGAATAACAGTACTGAACCTTTATCAGCTCATTAGACAAGGATTTGATAAAAGGTGTGGTATTACGGTTGTAACCGTAATCTGGCAGATGATCAGCGCGGATTGAATCCATTACTATCAATATGATATTGGAATTATTTTTTGCTATGGAAACCGGATCGGTGAAAGTTTTTTGAAATTTGGTGTCACCGGTTGCAAAACCACAGGTATCATCCTCGAGTAAACCCCTGTGAACCAGATAAAAATTGGAAGCCATTGTGCCGCCTGACCTCAGTTGCTGTATTTTTTCCTGTGACATGGTAAGTCCGGCAATTACATAAAGTATGATTGCTGTAATAACAAATATAACCGGGAAAACAGTATTTAAGATATTTAAGCGAAAACTGTTGTTGATATCAATGTAACGGCATGCGGCAGTTAACAGAATCCGGAGGAGTATAACCCACAATACGGAAGTGGAAAGCATCACCATGAAAATCAGGAATTGTGAAAAACTGATACCGTTTTTTATATAAGTAAAAGTTTCTCCGGTACTCTGAAATAACAGTTCAATCCCCTCCCGGTTGATGAAAGCTGCATATTGAAAAAAATACATATGATTGCAGACGAAAACAGCAATATGTATTCCTGCAACCGCTGAAAACAGCCACCGCATGTATGGCAGCTGAAAAACAATAACAAGAATTGCAATTAACAACATGTAATAGGATATTGTCAGAATCAGTGCATATGGCAATGAAGGAGAACTGATATGAAGATATGCAAGTAACGTTTTCCATACAATGATATCTATCCCGGATGCGAGGGCAGTTATTAACAGTAGTCCTGTTGTATAGAGATTTATTATTCTGCATGTTGATTTTTTCTGCATATTTTATTTTCCTGAATGGATATTCCTGTAGATCAGACGGTAAAAAATCTAAACTGTAAAAAACAAGAAAAACTTTATTAAAGTTTAATTCTGTCCGGCTAAAGATAAAGTCAATAAAATAATTAAAACAATTGCTGTTACAACAGGAAGATGCAGCTTAAGATCGTAATCATGTTTAACTGTTTTATATGATTATCAGGGGGTACAATATTATTTGTGGAGAGTTAATTATCAAGTAATGTTCTAAGAATGTAACCATTAAAATGAAAATTAAAAGCGAATTAACCTGTAAAAGATTTACATATTTTATGTGTTAAAATATATTATACATATGGAGACAGTTATTTATGAAACAGGTTTTCTGGGCGGGTTTTATTATATTAATTCTTATTATTCTGAATATTTTTTTTCAGTATAACAGTTTTATTGACAGGAAAAATCTTGTAATAAACACACATGTTGAACTGGAAAAATATATTGTAAGTGGAATAGCCCGTTCTGCAAATAAATGGTTCAGTTATAATCTGCTTAAACTTGGAAGAGATAAAAGTGAAGTAGAGGATGAAGTTTTTAAATATTTTGTTGATCCTGTACTTCTTTTCAGGAGCGGCGATGCGTGGATATATAATAGAAGATATGTGATATATGATAAGAGCGGAGATTTTCCCGATATTTATCGTAATAAATCAATAAAGGAGATTTTTAAGATTCAGAAAAAATCAGGCGCAAGTCATTATGATGAACTTGTTGATGGGGTTATCAATGCTACGGATGGGTCAGGCTGGTATTTGTGGCTTCCTGAAAAGGGGAGAGAATGGGTTGCCTGGTCATCTATAAAGGTGGGAGATGATACATGGACAATTGGTTTATCAACACCTGAACCGGAAATACTTGAACATAATGGAATGCGGGAGTATCTTGCCAGGAATATCATGAATTCTTCGGTTATCACAATACTTCTTATTATCATTTTTGTTATAATATATCGTGATAAAAAAAATGAAATAAAAAACAATCAAAAACTTCATGAAGCTATCGAGGCGGCGGAAGATGCAAATAAAACAAAAAGCAGATTTCTTGCTAACATAACTCATGAAATCCGGACACCGATAACCGGTATAATAGGAATAACCCATCTCATGGGGAAATCAGGCAGCAGCGATTTACAAAAGGAATATATCGGACTGATAAAATCATCATCGGAGTACCTTCTTGAAACAATAGATCAGCTTCTCGATATATCAAGGATTGAGGCAGGAAAATATTCAATAGAGAGTGAGGCCTTCAGTCCCATAGATGTGCTTGATATGCTTGTCAGAATTTTTAAAATCAGTGCAGGGGAAAAGGGTTTGGATTTTGTTTACAGCAAAGATCAGGCAAATAGTGACTGCATTGTAACGGGTGATCCAAAGGTCTTAAGACATATTGTGACAAATCTCCTGGGAAATGCAGTTAAATATACAGAAAAAGGGAACATAAGACTGTGGACAAAACTGGAAAATATGTCCGAGGACAATATCTCCCTGACAATTGAAATAGCTGATACAGGTGCCGGCATTCCTGAAGAAAGTCTTAACCGTATCTTTGATTACTTTTACCAGGTAAATTCTTCCGGATTACGAAATACAAAAGGTACCGGGCTTGGCCTTGCAATTGTCAAAGATCTGGTGCAGCTTTCCGGCGGTGTAATTACGGTTGATTCAAAAGAGGGGAAAGGCTCATCTTTCAAGGTCACACTTTTTTATGAAAAGAGCAGTGATGAACCAGGCTGCATAGATAGAGAAAAATTGATTTCAATTGAAGCCCCGCATCATGAAGGAAGGGGGAGAAGCCCGCTGAAAATTCTTTTTGCTGAGGATGACCGGGTAAGTGCCATTTATATTAAAACAATACTTGAAAAAATATCAAATGAAGTAACGCATGTTAATAACGGAATTGAAGCTTTCAGATTATGGGAGATGAATGCTTATGATGTTATATTCCTTGACGCACAGATGCCTTTCATGAATGGGCTTGAGACGCTGAAAAGAATCCGTAGTGAGGAGAGAAAAAAAGGCACACAATGCCTGATAGCAATAATTTCAGCATATACGTCAAATGAAGAGAAATCTTCTTTTTTCAGTTCCGGAGCTGATGAATATCTGCAAAAACCTGTGAGTGTAAAGCAGCTGACGTCAGTAATAGACAGGTATTACAGTTTGTTATCAGAACATGGAAAGATATAATTCGTTATCAGTAACCGTGAAAGATTTACTTAATATAAAAAATTTCTTATTGAATCAGATGATGGATCAGCCGGTGTCCTGTAAAGCAGATTAAGAATATATAATGTAAACAAGTCTTATGAAGGGATTAAAATTTATACTATCAGCAAAGATTAATTTCAGAAAAGATCATCAGTTTAATATAACAGGATTAACTTTATTGACAGATTATTGTCACGTTTTAATTATTTATGGTATCATGTTCAAACATAAGGAGTTTTTAATATGAGAAGGGTTAAATTATTAACTTTAATTTTTGTTTTGTCCTTTATTTTTACTGGTGCAATGCCGTTTGGTTCAAAACCTGCTTTGAAAACAACCCGTACCGGGGATATCGAAATGATTGAAGCAGTAAAAGATGGTAAACCGGCTTATAAAGTTATTTACACCTACTCAGGAAAACTGAAAATCCGCGGTGAGTACTGGGAGGCTGTTGATAAGAAAGAAAAGAAAAAAGCAGAGACTAACATTTTTGCCGGTACAGCCATGGCGAAGAAATATGAACAGTTGCTGGCTGGAAAAAATACAATTGATCAGGCAAACGTTCAGCTTGATATTGAGAAAGATGGGTATGTATTGAAAAACGTTCGTATTGTTCAATACAATGATAAAGAAAATCCTGTATTAGTTTTAGCCCGTGGATATACATCGTATCCGGTACTTGGGGTGTTTAATATAAAGACAGATTTCAGCTATACATATGATCAGGAGGGGAAACTTACGGAGATAAAAGAAACCAATATGAATGTTGATTCGCTACTTCTAAACATGGGTGTTGGTAACATAACAAAAGTCACATGGGATGATAAAAAAAGACCTGTTGCAGTAAAAAAAGAGATCGGCTCTGTACCTCCGGCAGTTGAGGCAACTACTTATACATATGAAGGGACAACAGAGAATATGCAGAAAACAGTATATCAGAAATGTGATATCGATCTGCAAAAACTCTCTGTTACACCTTCAAAAACCATCACAATAGAATATGGTAAAGAGGATGTCCCCTGGTCAGGAATGAAAAAGTATGAATTTGAAATGGGGAAAACAATTAAGAGTATTAAAATTTATGACGAGATAAACAGGCGTGAAGTCATTAATATTGCAAATTTTCTGAAACTCTCAATAATAGAAAAGGCAAAATTATCAAAAAACATATATGACATGTATAAGAATGAACAGCTTGGGCCTCGCTGGAGAATGGGTGACATGGCCGACACGCCGGTTCCATTTATGGTATATAAGGACTACGCATGGTGGAATTAAATAGAACCTGAGTAAAAAATTGAGGATAATTATCTTGCCGGGTTTATCAGTTTTTTCTTTCCGGCACGGCAGCCATTTCCAGTTGCCGGCCGGATCGAATAGAAAATTTGATTTTAAGCCGTTAAAGCTTTATTTCCTAAAACTATGATTTATATACTTGTTGTAATTTTTGTCAATGTTGATGATACTGTAAAACTGCTCCCCGCCGTTCCGCCGGAATAGCTCTTGGTACCGAGATAGAGCCCATTGAAAACAGATGTTCCGGATGCTGTTCCCCCTTTATATATTGTGTATTTTGATCCGGTTTTTATATCAGCAGAAGAAAGCAGCATCGTTGAATAATTCTGCGGTATTGTGAATGCAAAAGCCACTGTCCCATCGGTTGCTGCAAGCGCCATTGTAACATTTTTTGTCCCGTTTCCGAGGATTACTGCGTTCTGAGTACATACACTTGAAGTAGGCGTACTGGTCGCGCCGGCGATTCCCACAAAGGTACCGCCGGTAATAGTGAAAGTGTTTGTATCACAGTCAAAAGCCTCTTCAGGCACTTCGGAGCCGATAGCTACAATAACGCCGCCGGATATGGTTAACGTTCCGTTGGAATCAATGGCATCATTATCAGAACTGGCAGCGTATATGTACCCTCCATTGATGGCAACAGAATCTCCTGCGTTAATACAGTCGTCAGAGGTTTTTATTGTTAAATATCCGCTATTAATAGTAAGGTTTGACTTCCCTTCAATGCCTTCAGGACTGCAGCTGTATGTGGTATTACCAGATGTATATTCATAAACAGTTCCGGTCGTAGTAATTGTTATAATACCATTGTTTATTATAACAAAAGGGTCGGGATTTCCATCGGCATAGGTTGTTGTGTCTTCATCTATATCCCATGAAGCTGTTATTCCCTTGCTCACTGAGGTGATGGTAATATTTCCTCCATTTATAACAATATATCCTTTATCCTGACCAGCGGCACTGTCTATACCCTCAACTTTAATTCCTTTACTCTCGTCATCAACTGTGGTTCCTGTTGCTGTTATTGTAAGTGTCCCATAATCAAAAATGAATCCATTTACAGAACGTATTGCATCTTTTGCAGTAACAGAAACACTTATAGTACCTTCACAGATGCGGATATAATCATTGCTGAAAATTCCATGTTTATAATTACCGGAAACAGAAAGATTCCCTGTACCGCTGAAGATCATTGTACCTGTTCCATACAATGCAGCTTTTTTTGTTATTGTATTGCGGGTGGATGTGTCGCTTAAAATGTTGGAAGTTCCATCTGCCGTGACAATAAATACTTTCTGAGTTGTTTCTAAATCAACAGCAGGCCCGATAGTCGATCCATTTATTGTCAGGCCGTTAAGATATAACTGATATGAATCGCTGCTGCTTGATACCTTAAGCGTTCCTGTAAGTGTTCCTGATAGAACATATTTAACCGGAGAGGCAACTGTTGAAGCGATTGTTACAATTCCGGTAGTGGATTTGCTGACAGTAACAGTTGTGCTGTCTACAGTTAAAACAGTTACGGCTGTAGCAGATAAAGTCTGTGAGGAATCTGTGGAAAGTTTTACTGTGTTAGCAGTGAAATCGATATATATGGTATAATTGAAGGTTGTATTGCTGACAATATCAGCAGTATTGTATGTATTGGCTGTGTTTGCTACGGATACTGCATAGGATGAAGAATCTATAGAGGACGATGAAGATGAAGATGAAGATGAAGATGAAGAGGAAGCTGCAGTATCTGATTCTCCAGATGAACCGCTGCATGCAGACAAAAGGAGAAAAGTCGCTAAAAATATAAAAAGTTTAATGTTTTTTTTCATAAAATCTCCTCAGTTTAAAGGATATTATTCAGATGCAGCTACCTGATTTTAAGCATTATCAGTGATCAGTTCTTAAGAAAGTAAAACTGATTAAAACAATCTGAATCTTTAGACCTTTAAAAGACCGTGGAGGTTCCATCTGTATTATTAAAAATAATTACTTTGTTATTGTGATAGTCATTAACTAATTCTGGAAGGTACATATACACAATTTAAATGTCATTATTTATACAATCTGTTTATTTTATCAGGTTAAATCAAGCAGGAAACCAATCTGTTTTGTTTGACTGTTTCGAAACACTTGACCTTTTTGGTACGGTTGAGATTTTTGGAAGAATAAAAGCGTATTTTAATATAAAACTCTGTTCAATAAGTGGTGATGTGATAACAAACAGCCAGAATGTAAAAATATTTACGGAGGTATACTGGTTACAAAATTTAGAAATGTTATTCAAGAGCTGCTTTATCGACGCGTACGGCAAAAAATATCAGTATTACGCCAAATACCCGCTCAAGCCATGCATCTATTCGGGAATAAATTCTTCTGAACCTGTTTGAAGACGCGGGCATCGAAAGAGTTACCATCCGTAATAATCAATGTCATGAAAAGGCTCAAGAGCCTCAACAGCTTTGTTTGCATGTTCCATTTTAATAAAGAAATAATCGGTACTGAAAGTTGAAACAGTAAATAGTGGTATATTTTTTTCAGCAAGAGGAGCAACGACGGAATGGATTATGCCGGTTAAGCTGAATGCAAGCTCGGAATCAATTTTAAATATTTTCAGACTGCATTCATGTGGGTATTTCTCCGGTGTTCCCTCTCCTGCGCATATTACTGACATCTCCTCCCCTGTATCTGTTATGCTGTAAAATCTGTCTTTATCGACCCACTCCGGAACATGTGATCCTGAGGGAAGTTTAAGCATAGTATAATCTCCGGGGAGAATCTTAATTTTCTGTCTTTTCATGGCAACTCTCACGATTTTTAACCAGACATTAATAACCGGATATTATATTTCCACAATTTTATTAATATAAAAATGGAGTAAATTTATGGAACTTCCATTTTTTAAAACGTTCTTGACTGCTGATTTGCAGTCCGATGAATGTATCCGGAGGAGAATGCCATGAAGGATATATATAAAACGATAAAACTTGATGAAGGGATATATTCTGTTCGGGGTACATGGCTTAAGCATGTATCGGCAGTGCCGACCCGTTCATTTATTTTAAAGCACGATGACATTCATGGTATTCTTGTTATTGATACCTGCGGCCCGGGTAGTGGCAGGATTATTTTTGATTCTATTAAAAAACAGGGATTGAATCCTGCTGATATAAAGGGGATAGCCCTGACTCACTGGCATGGGGATCATACGGGAAGTGTGGCTGAGCTCATTTCACTTGTCCTGAAGAGCGGAGGAGGTCCTGTAAAAATTTTTATGCATGAAGCTGATGCAGTGATTTTTATGAAGCAGAGGGGACAGTTTTTAAAATCACATCCGGCTCTGGGTTTCCCTGTTTATCACAAGCCGGGAATGTTTCCATCCGGAGATAATTTCGAAATTGTAAAACTATCCGGAATAATGAAGGAGAGTCCGCTGAATGACTGGGAAATTGAATTTATACATACTCCCGGTCATACTCCCGGTCATACTTCATTTTTATACAGAAGGAATATGTCGCTATTTTCAGGATGCGGTCTTTCAATGTTCGGATACAACACAGTTGGTGTAATGCCGGTGTTTTACGACAGAAAGTTACAGGTTGAATCGGCGCACAGGCTGATGGAGATGAACTTCAGATTTCTTTACCCGGCCCATCTGAGCATAAGAAAGGATGAAATTCCGCTGGGGGAAAGGATTCCGTTTAAAGGTAAAATGTCATTCAGAGATCGTCTAACCGGAACACTTCCATTATTCCGCTATCCATCAAATCGATAATGAATTATTAAAATAACCTTTATAAAATTTCGGTCACGATTTGTTCAAATTGTGAACACGCAAGTAAGAAAAAAGGAGATACAAAAAGGAGATATGAATGAGATGTAGAAAGAGATAGATCGCTACATATGCTCCAGAATAATTTTTACTCCGATAAGGATAAGAATAACTCCGCCGAATACCTCAACCCTCTTCCCGAGAATTTTCTGTAGTCTGCATCCCATCTTCACCCCGATGTAGCTGAAAACAAATGTTGTAATGCCGATTATTGCAGCGGGTGTTATAATTTCATAACCAAGCAGCGAAAAACTTAACCCTACAGCAAGGGCGTCAATACTGGTCGCAACTGAAAGTATAAAGAGCTTTTTGATGTCGAGGCTTTGCTCGTTGATATCGGTGCAGGAGTCGTTGCTTTCACTGCTTTTTATTCCCTCAAGTATCATTCTTGTCCCAATATACGCAAGCAGGGCGAAGGCAAGCCAGTGGTCATAGTCTTTAATCATGTCGGTGAAAAATCTCCCCGCCTGCCAGCCTATAACGGGCATAAAAGCCTGGAAAGCCCCGAAAGACAGTGAAATTAAAAGTATATGTTTCAGCGGAACATTTTTAGGTGTACAGCCATAGGATATTGAAACAGCGAAAGCGTCCATAGCCAGCCCTGCCGAAATACCGAGAATTGTAACGTATGACATATAACCTCTTGCTTCCTGATCTTCTATATCCAGCTTATTTTTATAAACTGAAAAGTCTTCTATAGATGCAGGGAAGGCATTGTATTTTTTAATAAATCAGAATTGGTCATCCGGTTTATTCGTACCTGCTTTGAATGTGAGTAAGTGCATTTAATAAACAGAAATGTTTTCAATAGTAAACTCATGTTATGTAATCAAAACTTTTTCCCTGTCTGGTATTTCAATATTATCCGGGAGATCATCAGGTGAAAGGGCAGTCAGGGGTGATATTTCTATCTCTTTAACTCTGTCTGGAATGGTAATTCCTTTTGTCGCCAGCCACTTCCTGATGAGGGCTGTCATCAGTTCCTTCGCCGATTCCGCAGAATCCTGCCCGGAAGCATTTTTAACTGGAGCAAACTCTTCTTCTCTTAATACTTCAAGAATTACATTTTTTGCTGATAGAGGGAGTGCGTCAAACACAAATTTTTCAAATTTATAACCGAATATGTCGCTGTGTTTTCCGTCTACCATGGCTGTAATCTTTTTCTTCGCGATATGGAATGGAAGCGAGATGCTCCCTGAGTCGGTAAGCTCTGAAATAAATGATATGCTGAATAGATGTATGGCAGGATTTGCCGCTGAATATAGAATGTCTCCTCTTGAATCTCTGGCATTTAATTTCTCCTCCGGCATGTCAGAATACTCGACTATCCCCAGAGTGGAGTTTGAAAACTGGACAAAGATTCCGGTTTTCTCCTCAGGATAAAGTTTTTTCAGTGCCTTGCTTGAAATATCGGCCTGGTTCAATACATGGAAGCCTATGAACACCGGGTCAACAATTTTGACAAGTGGGTTGTCAACCTGGAAATATGATAGAGTTTCGATTTTCAGTTCCTGAAGCTTTCTCAACGCGCCGGATGTTCTGAGGGCAGTGAGGCTTCCTCCATGGCCGTCGGGATTCATGAATATTCTGTTTGTCTCAGAGAGTATCAGTTTTCCATCGAGGTCAAGCGATGGTATCATATTCTGCGGGAAAAGATGCACGTTTGCCGGGTCAAGTCCGAAGAAATTCTGTTTTTTAAAAAAGATTTCTGTATCAGTGTGATTATCCCGTGAAGTCATTACAAGAAACGGGATTGATGTGCCATATTTTTTTTCGGACGCTTTGATTTTCTCCGCGTGAAAGTGAAAAAGTGTTTTTCCTGAGACGGGTCCTATGGGAAATTTCCCTTTAGGTCCGTCAAAACCAAGCCTGGAGCCCTGTCCGCCGGCAACAAGAAATGCGGCAACTTTTCCATCTTTTATGTGGGCGATTCCTCTCCCCTCCGCTTCTCTGAATATTTTTTTATCGGTTTCATTTACAGGTAGAGGAATAAATGGTGCAGGTAAAAATTCAGTTTTTTCTTCGTCCTCAGTGTGGGAGTATATCTGTTTAAGCAGCTGGAAGTTAATTACTGAAAGGTCTTCAAGCAGTTCAGTTTTCTCGGAGTCGAGAAGCTTATCCCAATACTGAAATACATGATCCTGATTAAATCTGTATACACGTTCAATAACGTCATCGTATCCGTCAAACTTTACCATGATACCTCCGGATTGCCTGTGTGCAGGTTATATATTAAGATAATAAAATTTCATCATTTATTCTTTAACTTTTTTATAATAAACTGGTTTCCTTTTCCGATTTTTTACCAGGTATAAGGGGCAGAGCCCCTAAAAAAGCCCTCCTCAAGATTTCTTGAGAGTCACAAACGCCAGTTCGGAAACAATTATAATGTATGATATTGAAATAATTCTTTATCATTAAACTTATTAAAAGTGGTAATTAGTAATAAAATATAAAATTTTGATTAATAAAATGTAAAGATAATTTTGAACAGGATTTAATGATTCATAAGATTAAGTCAGAATACCTTATACATAAATACAGATTAAAAATGACTTGTGCTGTAAAGTATACTCTGGCATCTTTATAAACATCTTTTACACTATTCACCGGAGCATGAAATGATGAAGTCCATTGAAAAAGTTAATACACTGATTGAATCGCTTCCATACATAAAAGAATTCAGCGGGAAAACGGTTGTTGTGAAATACGGCGGGCATGCGATGACTGATGATGCTCTACGGCTTTCTTTTGCCAGGGACATGTCCCTTCTGAAACTTGTGGGTATTAATCCTGTTGTCGTTCATGGTGGAGGCCCTCAGATAGGGAATCTTCTTGAGCAGCTTGGCATAAAGAGTGAATTTGTTGATGGCCTGCGTGTTACCGATCAGGCCACTATGGAGATTGTAGAGATGGTCCTCGTGGGAAAGGTTAATAAGGAAATTGTGAATAATATCCATATAGCCGGGGGTAAAGCTGTGGGTATTTCGGGCAAAGACGCAGGGCTTATTACAGCCGGTAAACTATTCCACGAAGAAAAGGGTGAAAAGATTGATATAGGTTTAGTCGGTACAGTTGAGGAGGTCAATCCGGAAATAATACGAATACTGGAAAAGGATAAATTTATACCTGTTATTGCACCAATTGGCGCTGATACCGCAGGTGTTACATATAATATAAATGCAGATATAGCAGCAGGTAAAATTGCTGAAGCATTAAAGGCTGAAAAACTTATACTTCTTACAGATATTGAAGGCGTAATGATTAATGGAGCACTTGTCTCTTCAATGAAATCAGATGATGTAACCGGTTATATTAAAACAGGACAGATTAAGGGTGGAATGATCCCTAAGGTAAACTGCTGTGTAGAGGCGGTTAAAAACGGCGTAAAAAAAGCTCATATAATAGATGGAAGGGTAGAACACGCCGTTCTTCTTGAGATTTTCACCGATAAAGGTGTAGGCACACAGATAGTTCAATGCTGATTGGATTAATTCTGATTATGTGATTACTCATAGACTCTCTCACGGCTATTGTCGTGCTTCTTTTTTTTAATATCAAATTTTCATCAGCTTTTCTGATAGATACAATCGTGCGGTTAAAGGACTATTATTCTGACATTTATAACTAATCTGCGCAGAATTGAGTTTGATTAGTTATAATGGTGGAGTTTTGTGCCACCTTTATAAAAAAACGTAAACTAAATTTTTTATTTGACACAAAACTGAATTTAAATAGATTTGCTCCCGGAGAGTTGTTCGAGTGGTCTATGGAGGCGGTCTTGAAAACCGTTGGGTTAATAGCCCCGGGGGTTCGAATCCCTCACTCTCCGAATTTTTTTCCCTTAAAACCAGAAAAAGATACTGAACCAGGAGAGGTGCCCGAGTGGCCGAAGGGGGTTGCCTGCTAAGCAATTGTATCGTTTAGGTACCGGGGGTTCGAATCCCCCCTTCTCCGGATAAGTAAAAAAAGAATATGAACTCCATAAAAATTAAAGAAATCATAAATAAAATTAAAGATATCTCCCTGAAAATATACAACGATCATATAAAAACCTTTGATCCCCTGTTGCTGTCATATTTTCCGTTTATCGGATGGTTTATCCCTATGATTAAAAAAAAGGATGACGAATTTTATATGTACCATGCAAAGCAGGGATTTGTACTGGCGGTATTCTTTACAGGAGTGTGCACTTTTCTTTATTTTTTACTTTTTTTTGTTTCGGTACATGCTGATGTTTTAAAATTTATGATTGTTATATTTATTTACATCCTATATATTATTTATGCTGCTATTGCTTATCTGGGGACAAAGATGATCATCAGTCACGAAAAGAACGAGTTTCCTCATATCGGCAAATATATCTCTGAATATACTTCTAAACTGAATATATAAAATGCGTCTGTAGCTCAGCTGGATAGAGTAGCGGACTACGAATCCGTTTGTCGGGGGTTCGAATCCCTCCAGACGCGCATTAAGCCCCGATTTTATCGGGGCTTTCTTATCTTTTCCCTGCCTTCAGCAAGTATAAATTCATTTCAGGATCTGTTATTACTTATAATAGTACCAAAACATAGTTCTGTTGCCAACATTGAAAATGGTTTATACAATTCCGGCAGTCGATATGTTTTTTCCAATTAAATCAAAAGCTTTCAAATGCTCGCTACGAACCTTAATTAAAAAAATTAACCAATGGATTTTCTATTGTCACTTATGAAATACTTTTATGTTAATGTTCAG
The DNA here is from genome assembly GCA_963664815.2 of Spirochaetota bacterium. Lineage (GTDB taxonomy): Bacteria > Spirochaetota > UBA4802 > UBA4802 > UBA5550 > WRGT01. Next base: position 4,147,979 of record CAXXHB010000003.1, on the reverse strand, counting down.
GCATTGTTATTTACCTGAGTATTTATAAACTTTTATGCCGGGCTTAACATCTTTTCTATGACCGGAAATCACTTCACATTTAGTTACTGTCTGCATGGGAAAGGTAGAACGGAGTATTATTATTTTATCACCGGAGTAAAGACAGAGTTTGTCTCCCATATATACATGTTCAGCTATGTCTTTGCCACCTACTATGATCTCTGTTGATGAAACTGATTTTACATCACCTATATAAAGACCAGCACTTATAAAAGACTGCTCCTGTTTTTTTACGGCCATAGGGTTTTTTATTAATCCATACATGCCATTTTTTTGAACAGCAGCTACGCCTTCTTGAAAATTAGAAAAATTATCAAACTGAGGATCAATTACGAATTTAGCTTCTTTGTTTATGAAACCCCATTTGCCATTTTTTTTAACGGCAATAAGATCTTCTGAAAACGAATTTACATTTTCAAATTGCGGTTCTACAATCCAGATGATGTTATTTTTATCTGCTGCTTTGACGCCGGAGTTGTTAAATACTATAAATGTAAAAAATATGACAATAGCTGTTGTGAATAACGGTTTTTTCATTATGAAAACTCCTGCTGCATTATTTACTGGAAATGATAAATGTTTTCTATATAAACATTGATGTTTATTTTTTTTCAAGTTTTTAATCAGTGCATGTTTTTACATGTACCGTTTGTTATTTAACGCTTATTATTTGACAGAGAGTCTATTGACAGTATTCAAACAGTATGCTCACCCTTTCAGACATAAGTAAACTACTGTTAATATACTGTCAGTAAAGGGTCAGTAAACCGTCTACAGTTTCCTGCCGATCATTTTAAATTATGAACAAATCCGGATAGATGTAATATTAATCTGATTTTAAAAGTAATTTGTTTTATATTGAAAATCAATTAAGATGTGGTTATGCCGACGATTATTAAAATAGTAAAAGTTCAAAGAGTCAATGCTCAGGAATATATTTTTTATTGAATTTGCAGTTTATATACAATAACTATATTGTTATAACTATTGTTTCTGGTAAGGCACTTTTTTAACATTGTTTTTTTTATTTTAAAGAGAAAATAATTTATGCCTGAAAAAAACTGAAGTCGTGTTTAAAGACGATACCAGGTTTTGCAAAGCGACTTTAAGTTATACATTTCTCGGGATAACTGGATATTAGAAGGAGAGAATATTGTGAAAAGAATAGTTAATTGCCTTTTGCTGTTTGGTCTTATTCCTTTCATGCCTGTATACGCAGGCTCTACTGAAGATTTAGTAAAAGCGTTCGAAAACGAAAACAGGGGAGGAATTATTAAAGCACTGAATAACGGTGCAGATGTAAATGCAAGAGACGGAAATGGGCTGACAGCATTGATTACAATGAGTAATTACGGAGATGATGAACTTATAAAAATATTAATTGATAAAGGCGCCGATGTCAATGCAAAAGACAAAGCTGGCAATACTGCATTGATGATTGCGGTCGGTTTTACCAATATTAATGCTGTAAAGAGGCTACTTGATAAAGGTGCTGATGTTAACGCAAAAGATAATAATGGCCTGACTGCAATATTGCGTGTTTCAGGGGGGAATTATCTTGCTGACAGGCTGGCGGGTGCTAAAATTCTCAACATGCTGCTTGAAAAGGGTGCCGATATTAACGTGCAAAATACATTGGATCAAACTCCATTGACAGTGATATGTGCCAGACGAGGAGAACCTGAGGCAATTAAAGTATTTCTTGATAGAGGTGTTGATGTTAATGTAAGAGACAAATATGGTAAAACCCCATTGCTATATGCTGCGCAACGGAATAATCGGGAAGGTATTTCTTATAATTTAGTGAAAATGTTGCTTGATAAAGGGGCTGATATTAGTGCAAAAGACAAAGATGGGCAGAACGCACTTATGGCTGCAATTTCCAGAGGGCAGTCTGAAGCAGTAAATCTGCTGCTGGATAGAGGCATCGATATTAACGCAATTGACAATGAAGGGAAAACCGCTCTGTTTTACGCGGCTGCCGCCGGTATGACCGAAACTGTAAAACTATTACTTGATAAAGGTGCAGGTATAAATACAAAAGATAAAAAGGGCCAGACTGCATTGATGATAAGTGTGAATCCGGGCGGAATTGATGCAGAAATCAGAAAGATGCAAACCGCAGTTGTCAGAATTTTACTGGAAAGGGGAGCAGATGTCAAGCTGAAAGACCTTGCCGGTCAAACTGCATTGATACATGCATTCGTACTCGAAAATTACATTATCTATCCCGGAGTAGACCAGGATATAGTAAAGATGCAAACAGAGGTTTTGCAGATGTTGATGGATAAAGGTGCTGATGTCAACGTGAAAGACAAAAAGGGTAAAACCGCCCTGATCAATCTAATCATTAGCGGAAAACCTGAAGCACTGAAATATCTGATTGAAAAAGGTGCAGATATTAACGCGAAAGACAGAGAAGGTCAAACCTCTCTGATGATTGCTTGCTATTTCGGAAGAACTGATCTCGTGAAAGCATTGCTTGAAAAAGGAGCTGATGTTAATATGAAAGACAAAAAGGGTAAAACCGCACTTATATATGCAACTACCAAAGGCAAGGATGAAATAGTTAAGATACTGAAACAATCCGGAGCGCAATAAACACCTACGGGAAGCTTATATGTTCAGAGCAGTGTGATGTTTTGAACATATTTCAATCACTGCATCTGATTCATGAATGCTATGATCCTGACTTTGACAAATAAGACTGAAACAGATAATTCATGGATGAAATAATAAGACGAAATGTTTGCCGGGGGTTAGGACTCAAATAAGCCCCGGTTGAATTCAACCGGGGCTTATTATATCTGATTAAAAAATTTTATACTAAAAATTAGCCGAATATTTTTCCAAGAACCCTGTTGTATTTGGATGGAGCAAATCTCTGGATTGTCTGGATTATCCATGCATCAGAACCGATAAGTATGCGCTCTTTTCTTTTCTTCATTCCTTTGATTATTGCGGCAGCAGCTTCTGCGCCAGTTGTTCTTCCGATTTTTTCCATTCTTTTTGCGAGTTTTTCTGTATCTTTCAATACTACACCGTTTTTAACAAAACGTGCATTTTTACCGAGATTGGTTTTGATTCCGCCTGGGATAACACTCATAACAGTGATGGGAAATTTCTGTAGTTCATCAGTAAGAGCTTCTGTAAATCCTCTGAGGGCAAATTTTGTCGCACTGTAGGCAGACTGGTTTCCTGTACCAACCACACTGAAAATACTTGCGACGTTTACAAGGTATGATTCCGGTTTGTTCTTAATTTCCGGCATAAAAGCCCTTGTCATATAAATTGCACCCCAGTAATTGATATCCATAATCCATTCCATATCTTTTTGAGCAAGTTCGTCAAATTTTCCAAAAAGTGTTACACCTGCGTTGTTAATGAGGATATCAATACTGCCATATTTTTTCTTAACATCAGCTGCGAATTTAGTTACAACTGCAGCATTGGAAATATCAACTTCATGTGCGCTGGCCTGCCCGCCGGCATCTTTTACCATTTTTACTGTTTCTTCGAGATCTTTTTTATTATAATCAGCTGCTGCTACTATACAGCCCTCTTTTGAAAGCTGAAGAGCCAGCTCGCGGCCTATACCTGAAGCAGCGCCGGTTACTACGGCGATTTTTCCCTTGAAATTGTATGAGCTCATTTTATATACCTCTTTATCTGAAATTTTTTTCATTCTATGAATTTCTGCTAAAAATTAAGTTTATAAAATCTCAAATATCGAGATTGCACAACTTCATCTGAAATTACATAGTGGAATTACTTATTTTCATGCCCATTGCTGACTTTCATGTCAATAATTTTTTTATAATGAGGATATCGATTTATATAATTCAGGTATAATTCGTGCCACATTTAACAGGGAGACAACGGTAGCCATATGCAAAAAATTGCGTATGCTTAACAGAAAATTGCATATTAAGTGCTCATTGATCGGTCAGTATAACAGTATTATTTTTACCTGCGTATATGCAAACTCGATCAAAGAGAATTCAGCCAAATAGGGTTTCCAGATGTAACTGTTATAAAAAACAATTACGAAGGAATATGTTCAAATTCCGGTTCATCTTTTAATATATAATCCACTTTTTCAATTACTTCTTTTGTCATTTCAATATCATCCGGCCATTCCCTGGTATGCCCGTCACTGATTCCTTTTTTAGTAGCGTCAATTATCATGCATCCCTTTTCCTGAGTAATATCCCGGACAGGATCGACATTATTAAATACTTTCCAGAGAGTAAAAGAATCATTGTTCAGATCTATATCATGATTGAATATTATAATTAATCCTTCATGAGCAAGAGAGGAGTTGAGGATTTTTTTTAAAAAATAATGGGAGTTTGCTTTTTTATCTTTTTTTACTGAGAGCATAACAATCCTGTTTCTGCATTCATCAAATAACGTTCTTGAAGCTGTAATTTTTCTGTCGAGAGCCAACGCGAGGCTTTCAATTTTTTTATAATCTGATTTTCCATGTATATAGTTGTCGGATCTTTTATCCTCCCCTTTTATACGCTTTGTCACATCTATCCCGAGTTTTGAACCGTAAAGAGGTTTGTCTGCAGAGTGGTCAAGCACATCGAGTATCCCTTTTGTAAGAATTATGTCTGATGACAAATCCACAGTGTTTAGTATATGCATCATAAGCCCGGTTCTGTCAGAGAGGAGAGAGGGCTCATCTATCATAACCAGAATTTTAGCGAAACTCATCTGACCGGAACCCCACAGCCCGTTCATAACTTTCACCGCGTGGCCTGGAAATTCCTTTTCAATTGCAACAACCGCAATATTGTGAAATACACCTTCCCAGGGCAGCATATAATCGATAATTTCCGGAAGAACAGTTTTTATCATGGGTAGAAATATTCTTTCCGTGGCGAGAGCCAAGTAGCAGTCCTCCATCGGTGGTTTGCCGACAATTGTTGCGCTGTACACCGGGTTTTTTCTGCTTGTAACGGCTGTAACATGGAAAACGGGGTAATCCCCTTTGAGTGAATAATACCCGGTATGATCGCCGAAGGGTCCTTCTATCCTGGATTCACCGGGATCAACATATCCCTCAATAATGAACTCGGATTCAGCAGGTACTTCGATATCAACAGTGATGCATTTTACCATTTCAACCGGTTTTTGTCTTATAAACCCTGCCAGAAGCATTTCATCAACTCCGCGAGGCAGAGGAGCAGTGGCAGAATATGTTACCGCCGGGTCAGTACCTATAGCGACAGCAACCTCCATCCTTTTCCCCTCCCTGAGATATTCGTGGTAATGGTGTGCCCCGTCCTTGTGTATATGCCAGTGCATACCTGTTGTGTTTCTGTCATAAACCTGCATCCTGTACATTCCGGCGTTGTGTTTACCGTCGCTAAATCCCTTTGTGAAAACAACCGGGAGTGTGATGAAGGGGCCTCCGTCACCGGGCCAGCAGAAAAGAACCGGCATCTTGCCGAGATCTACATCATTCCCGGTATGTATAATCTCCTGGCACGGGGCTTTCCCTTTAATTGTGCGCGGAAGAAACTGTGAATATTTTATAAGTTCAGGGATGAGCCTGACTTTTTCAATAAAAGTTTTTGGCGGCTTTGTATTTATTATATTCTGAAGCCTTCCTGCCAGCAGGTCGAGGCTCTCGCTTCCAAAAGCCATGTTAATCCGTTTGATGCTGCCGAACTGGTTTATAAGAACGGGATAATCATACCCGGTAACGTTTTCAAATAGTAAGGCCTTGCCTCCTCCGGGGAGTTTTGACATGCGGTCTGTGATTTCTGTGATTTCAAGAATATTTGATACCGGCTTGTTAAACCGGATTAATTCATTTTCTTTTTCAAGCTCATTTATAAAGCCGGTGAGATTTCTGTGGTTTTTTTTCATGTTTGATTTCCAGTTTTTAATTTTCTTATTATTTATATAAACTATAAATAAAAGGCTATCTCCAGACAGTATTCAGAGAGTGTTCTATTCCAAGCTGATCGAATATTTTCCCGGTAATAAAATCTGCAAGGTCATCAATTGTTTCAGGTTTGTGATATAACCCGGGTGCTGCAGGGAGTATTATGGCCCCGGCCTCTGCTGCGTGAACCATGTTCCTCAAATGAACAAGACTGAGAGGAGTCTCTCTTAAAGTGAGGATAAGGTCTCTCCTTTCTTTAAGCATTACATCTGCTGCGCGTTCCAGCAGGGATGAGGAATAGCCGTTTGCAATACCTGAAAGTGTTTTCATGGAACATGGTACAATAACCATGCCGTCTGTCTTATGTGTGCCGCTTGCTATATCCGCAAACATGTCATTGTTATCGTAAAGTCTTATTGAACCGGTCTCCTTCGGGAAAACGTCAAGTCCCATGATGGCTTCCGATACACTCATCCCGGTTTCATGTTTAAACACAGCTTCTCCGTTAGATGATACAATAATACGTAAATCGATTCCATGCGCTGAAGCATGTCTGAGAAAGTTGAGGGCATATATGCTTCCTGAAGCCCCTGTTATACCTGTAATTATTGTTTTTTTCATAAACCTTCTTTCATCTGCCTGTAAGATATCCTGTTAGTACAGCAGCAAATACAGCTACAGATATAATACTGTTAATATGAAAAAATGCAATATTGATATTTGAAATATCATCGGGGTTAACGATTTTATGTTCTATTATATATAGTATGGCAATTACAATTATAAAAATAAAGTAGTAAATTCCAAATCCTGCAGTAAAGTAGAGAAGAGAAAGCAGAGCAGTTGTCAGTATATGAAGTGCTGCGGAGAATAAAAAAGCCTTTTTTATGCCGAATCGCGCCGGTATGGAAAAAAGATTTTTTTTCCTGTCAAACTCAATATCCTGGCATGAATAGAGTATGTCAAATCCGGCAATGTGTGTCATCAGGACAAGGGCAAGGAGTATAACCGGTAACTCAGGGATGCCGGCAATAGCAATCCATACAGCCACTGGCGCAAGCCCTATAGCGAAACCGAGGTAGATATGGGCAAGCCATGTAAAGCGCTTTGTGTAAGAATAGAAAAAAAGAAAGAGGAGAAGCGGGAATGAAAGCCACAGACAGATTTCGGAAAGCATTGCCGCAGAAAAAACCAGCAGGGCTGAAGAAAATATTGTAAAGATGAGGGCTTCTTTTCTTGAAATATTTCCCGACGGGATCTCACGTATTGCAGTTCGCGGATTTTCTGCATCAATATCGGCATCAGCAATACGGTTAAATCCCATGGCTGCTGAACGCGCCCCCACCATTGCTATAATTATCCAGAATACCATGGGGAGTGTAACATTATGCTCCCGCAGTGCAAGCACCAGGCCCGACAGGGCAAAGGGGAGAGCAAAAAGTGTATGCGATAGTTTTATCATTTTTGAATAGGTTACAGTTTTGGAGAGGATGCCCTCAGCCGGTGATTTATCATTTTCCATTGTAAAGTTCCATGCACAAAATTTTTTCTCAAGCAGAGAGAATATAATAAACAGGATAAGTCCCATGATGCTCATTCCTGTTATGCCTACAAAAATCATAATATAATCTGCCCGCGCCCATGCGTCCATAATAAGATATCCCAGGCCGCTTGATGTGGCGAAAGATTCAGCAAAGAATAATACAGAGATCGCCGTCCCCGCAGATATTCTTATTGCCGTGAAACTATAAGGGAGAGCGGCAGGAATCACAACGTGCATGAAAATATCGTAAATACTCCCACCCATTGATTCTACCGAATCGTAATATCTGGAGTTGACCGAGCGCACTCCGTCACGTACAGCTACAAGAATCTGAAAAAAGAGGATAAGCGTAATAAGAATAACCTTTGATATGTCCCCTAAACCAAAAAACAAAACAACAATCGGCAGCAGAACCATTTTCGGCACAGGATAAGCAAGATAAACAACCGGTGAAAAAATTTTATCCATAGCGGAGCTGTACCCTAGAACCGCCCCCAATGGGAATGCAATAATCCATGAAATAGCAATACTTGCACATACCCTCCATGCACTTATTCCAAAATGACTCCAGAACAGCGGCATCCGCGCTTCATTGATAAAGGCTATAAAAACATTTTCCGGAGACGGCAGAACGGGGGAAGAAGCTGCCAGTGAAGCAATCTTCCATATAATAAAGATAGCTGAAACAGTCATAAAAAGATTAATAAAGGGGATCCTCTGTATCATAAATCTCCGATTATACCTCTTATTGAACCGCAGGTTGAGTAAAATTCCACTGAGTTTCTGAAATCTTTTCTTCTGCGTGAAGAATTACTGATAGTGGAAATTATTCTCCCCGGTCCACCGGCCATAACAAGTATAGTATCTCCAAGGAAAACTGCTTCTTCAATACTATGGGTTACAGTCAGCAGTGTAAGATTCCCCTTTCTGTGTATATCATAAACTGCCTGCTGGAGTTTTTCTCTCGTAAGAGTATCAAGTGATGAGAAAGGTTCATCCATAAGAAGAATTTCAGGCTCGGTTGATAGCGCGCGTGCAATGGCAACTCTCTGCTTCTCTCCGCCGCTTAAAGTTGCGGGGTACTTGTCCCGGTGAGCGTATATTCCGAGATCGTGAAGAATTTTTTCTGTTACAGCAGCAATTATCTCTTTCGGATATTTCTTTATTTTCATTCCCAACGACACGTTCTGGATTACACTCTTCCATGGCAGGAGACCGTAATCCTGCAGTATAAATGCTGTTTTTGAATCAGGAGCTTTTATCTCCCTGTTATTTAACAGAATAGTTCCGCCTGAAGGCCGGATCAGTCCCGCAATCATGTAGAGAAGAGTAGTTTTGCCGCAGCCGGAAGGCCCTATTATTGACAGAGACTTTCCGTTCTCAATATTGAATGAGATATCCTGTAATATAGTGGTCCCGGAATATCTCTTGTTGACTGATTCTAGCCTGATCACTTTTCGTCAATCGGCCGGATAAGTTTTTTATACTCAACGGGTATTGAAATCATACCGTTTTTTTTCATCCAGCTGTATACCAGCATTACGTCTTTTTCTGCGGGAATAACAGCTTCATGGAAAACAGGGGTTTTAAAAGTATCTTTAATGTCCGCCGGCAACCGGAGTTTGGTTGTCATAATATTTTTAAATTTTTCCGGGGAGCTGTTTATTTTTCTGACGCTGCCGTTGTAAGCCTTTATAAATTTTTTCATGAGCATGCGGTTGTTTTCCAGAAAATCATTTCTGAACATTATTACTGTAGCCGTAGTATTAAGACCCCTGTCGTCAGCAACAAGCTTTGCGCCGTCTTTTATCCCTTTACTGACAAGAGGTTCAGGCAGCAGCGCGAGTTTAATCGAGCCGGAAATCAGCATCTGATATCTTACAGGGATGGTTTTTACTTCAAGTTTGTTAAGACTTTCAGGAGAAACATTTTTAGAAAGAGCAATCTGATCAAGAAAAAAATCAATTATTGAACCGCGCGATATTGCAATCTGTTCTTTATTAATTTCGTTGATGTTTTTTATTGGTGATCCCGGAGATGCCATCAATCCGAACATTATTCCCTTATCTGAGGTATGGTATGATTCGCAGACGAGCTGTGTATCGATACCATTTTTTATCATGAGAAGGAAATTTATAAGATCTCCAAATGCCCCGTCAAGATTTCCTGCAGTAAAAGCCGCGTCTCTTTCAAGGGCACTGTTGAATATAATAAGTTCAACATCAAGTCCCTCTTTCTTAAAGAGACCCTCTGAATCGGCAACAACAAGAGGAAGGGTATCGATGACCGGAAGAATTCCTATCCTGATCTTTCTGTTCTCTTCTTTACATGAGAAGATGGATAACAGAAAGACAATTAAGATTAAAAGGAAAACTTTTCTTTTCATCGCTATTCCCTTACATATTCATTTTTACGCCGAGTCTTGTAATGAATCCTGACATGTCTATTTCAACATTATTTCTGTCAGGACTTAGTCCTCTGTACCCCAGATCAAATACGAATTCAACGGCTGAATCCTTATATATTTTATTGGAAAAAGAAGCGAGTACCTGCCATGCAAAACCACTGTATAAATCGGTTCCTTTGTTAGTATCAGAGTCATAATCGAGAACCATAAAACAGTAGCCGAGTCCGACGGTTATTGCAGGCATTACATATATCTTATCCCTGAGAAAAGGAAATCTTATCTGGGCGTTTGCAAAAACCGGAATTGTGTAAAGGTTTGTTTCCGCCTTGAGTGAACCGTTTGCTGAACCCCCGGCATTAACATCACTGAGTGCATTGTTCCATTTTATCCAGAAAAGATCACCCTCAAATCCGAAAACAAAAACAGGATCAAGGTTGAAAATGTAGTTAAGGCTCAAATCAAGTCCGAATTTCCCCGGATCTGAAGCATAACCGGTTCCAAGTTTACCGATAAATTCATGCGCTGCTGAATTAGATGAAGCTTTGACTTCCGCAGGAGTATTTTTCTTTTCTTCAGTAACAGTCTTCTTTTCATCTGTTGTGGCTTTTTTATCTTCGGTTACGGTGGTTTTATTTGTCCCCGGGGCCTGAGAGTAAAGAGATATCGTAAAAATCAAAAATATGCCCGTAAAGAATATCTTTTTTATCATAATAATGTCTCCTGAATTATAAATGAATTATTTTTAAAAATTAATTAAGCAATTACTATTGAAAGCATTACATGACTGAATTAAAATCTTGTATCAATCGGCTTCGCTGATTTCTACAGGCGCTATACAGGCAGGGAAACTTTTTTAACGCTTGTTGAGCGGTCTGTGATGAGTAATGTCAAAGTAATGCGAAATCAAAATATAAGATTAACTCAATCTCATTAATTGCCATAGTATTGACTGCAAACTGTCTAATCAGAACACTGGCAATAATGACAGATGATTATGTCCATTCAACTCTTTTTTAAAAAATATTTTATAATAGCCTGAAGTTATAGTAAATGGCGGATAAGTTAACAGTTCAGTTATTTAATAATCTTAAAAGTTGCAGTAACAGATTCGGACTCTTTCATGTAGTGGTAGAGGTCAACCGGTATTGAAACAGGATATCTGATCATATACACAAAGTTTTTACCAGTTGTGAAAAGCCTGTCGTTTTGCGGAAAATCTTCACCGGATTTATATTTTTCTTGAAATAATTTCCATTGATCGTGTGTGAATATTCTTACGTAAAAAAGTTCACTATATCCTGCCGGCACATTTAACGGTTGCCACTCCCGTGATTTTGTGGGGAGTGCAAAAAAAACAATCGGGATAACAATCTGCGGGTCAATTATCTCTTTTTTTTCGAAATCCATATAATAGCCCCATCTTTCTGGAAACTGGAGGGTGAACATGTACTTTTTATTTATATATCTCAGACGGGCTTTCTGGTCGTTAGCTCTATCTTTTCCCGTGCAGGACAGGATAAGGATCAGCATGAATAAAGGAAATGTAATGTATTTTTTCATGAATGGAAAATATTACATCTGGTGTAATTATGCAATAAAAATTCACTTAAAGAATTTAAAACATTAAACTCTGCTCCATTTAATCATAAGGGATAATCGTGTTTTAATAACCGAATGCGGGTATGGATCCCGCGTTCGAATGAAAGTTGGCGTGGAAGAACCGGATTGGGAGTTTTATTTAAAATTAAAACTTTTTTCCTCTGCCTGTTTCCGTACAGTTTTTATAATTGCCGAGTCTAAAGTACTTTCCTCTTTATTTTCCCTTTCCATTTTTTCTATATAAGCCTTTCTTTCTGCATTCAGTTTATTTATTCTGGCTTTTATTGTTTCACGTTTCCTTTCCATATTTTTAACGTAAACCTCTCGTTCCTTTGAATCCATGCTTTTCATTTCGGAGGGGAGCTGATCCTTTTTCATATTTTTAAGATCAACTGTTCCTTTTGACGCTGCATCTACTATATCCCATTCTGAATTATCGTAATGAACAGATGCTTTTGATATAGATCTTTCTGCAGCGATAGATGCAGATTTTGACATGGCGTTATAATCCTGCTTCTCCTGCTCTTTTTTCTTGTCGCCTCCTGCCTTGCCGAAGGAAATATAAGTATTGTTAAGTTCAGCACCAAGTCTGGTCAGCTCTGCATCCTGGGGAGCGTTAATGGTCCTCACCTGAATATTCTGGTCGATGCTTATGTAATTTCCTCCTGAAATATCTGCTCCTGCCTTCCACCACGAACTTATACCGGTTTCTCTGTCACCGCAGAATATTGTATTAACAATAATTCCTTTTTTCTTTGCTCTTTGAATTGATTCCCTGTAATTAATTTCTCCCTGGTCAAAAGGTTCATTGCCGGCGATAAAAATCAGTTTAAGATTGTTGTCATTGCTGTCCCACTGAAGATTCCGTGTTGCCGAGTCTATGACCATGCCGCAGTATTCATCACCTCCATTGGTAGTAAGAGCGTAGAGCTCTGATGAAATTCTGTCAAGGTCATGAGTAAACGATGTCACCATCCTCAGGTACCCTTCGCCCGAAGGGATGCTGCTTTTGCCGTATTCAAAAAGAGAAACTTCAAGCGAGGGAACTTTCCCGTCTTTCTGTGCTACGGCGAGTTCATTAATTACCTTCCACAGCTGCGATCTTGCCTGGTCAATCAATCCGTCCATGCTGCTGCTTGTGTCAAGAAGCAGCGCTATCTGAATTTTAGCCTTGCCATCCTTTTCCCAAGCCGCATATGAAGGAATTGCTGATATTAAAGGTATTAGTATACAGAATGTTAATAATATACGCTTCATAGAGATCCTCCTGTAATTTTATTTCTTTGACACTGCCGCCTTATTTTAAGTTCTCATTTTTTATTTTTTCTTTAAGAATCAGCTCAGTTTCATAATAAAGCTTATCCTGTTTTAAAACTTTTTCCTCCACTGTAAAACTCTCTTTAAGGTTTTTAATAAGGGGTGAATGTTTATCAGAATATACTCTGATATGGTAGTAGAATCTGTCTGCGCGGGATAAATCTTTTTTCATAACAAAAACTTCGTGTTCCCTGAATATTCTGTCGATACCAGACTCCTGTACCGGTGTTGAATCTTTTTTGGCAGCTGCAGAACTTTTACCGGCGAAACTCTTGCTGTCAACGCTCTTTGAGGGTAATGATTCCTCATTGCTTTTCATAAATTCTTTTTCACTTTCCGGCTCCCGGGATTTTTTTATCTCATTAATCTTTGTCGTGTCATATGATTTTTCTCTTGCGACTGAAAGATTATCATCTGAATCATAGAGGGGGCCTTTATCTTTTTTGCTTTTTTTTATGTTTTCGTTAAGTAGTATGGATTCTTGTTTTTCTGACGGAATCTTTTTTAAGCTAACAGAACTTAGCGGTTCTACGGGGATGTTCTTCTTATTTTTCTTTGATACGAGTTCTCCGGAGCGGGTTTCAATTCTGTATTCCGCAGCCCTCTCATCTGTTTTCCCGGTGAAAAACGGTTTGTAGAGGAAAAAGACAACTGCGGCTATGGCAAGTACACCTGCTGCTTCAACAGGGAAATGAAATGTGTCAGTAAAAGATTTTATATGTGTAATAAATTTTTTTAAAGGATTATTATTCTTTTCGAGTTCAATCCTGCGGTGAAGTTCAGACAGGAAATTTCCCGGCGGAGAAACCGGTTTCACTGTTTTAAGCAAATCCCGGTATTTGATCAGGAAATGGTATTCCTCTCTGCATTGTGAACATGAATTAATATGTTCTGCGAGGAGTTTATCATTCATAGGTTCGGTTTTATTGTCGAAGTATGAATGCAGCATTTCTTTGGCGTCGCGGCATTTCATGACATAACCTCCTGCAGGAAGCCCCTGAGCCTGTGCCTTCCGCGCGAAATTCTTGATTTCACTGTTCCGGCTTTAACGCCGGTTATTTCAGTAATCTCTTCGTAACTCATCTCCTCGAGGTCTCTCATTACAATAAGTATACGTTCCTCTTCGGGAAGCCTTGTGATTGCCTTCCTGACTTCAATTTCACCCTCACTTCTTTCAAAAATAAATTCAGGCGCACTTTCATTTCCGGTACTTTGAGTATTTTCAAAGCCTTCAAGAGACATTCTCTTTTTCCTGTATGAGGATGAAATGGCGTTCCTGCATGTATTAACGGATATGGTATAGAGCCATGTCGACAGGGAGGATCTGAACTCAAACCTGTGAAGGTTTTTATACATTTTAATGAAAGCCTCCTGACTGCAGTCAACAGCTTCGTCATAGTCACCCATAATATTCAAACATAGATTAAAAACCATATCTCTGTACCTTACTACAAGAGTATCAAAATCCCTCTCATTGCCTTTTAAAAACCCATTTATCAAATCGGCATCTTCTTTAGCGGAATTTTTTCTCTCTCCACCTCTGTCAGTTAGACTGAAAAAAATGGCTGACGTTCTCATTTTTTTCATATAAGATAAAATTCTTTTAAATAGAATAGCAGATTTATGAATTGTATTATTTCTGAAAAAATCTGTATAAATATTCAGGTTTAACATTTTAATTTTCTCTTTGGTTTTTTGGTAAATAATGAGTATTTAATAAATTCGTGAAAAAACAGTTATAGATTTTTTATTATATTAATTGAGCAAGATGTTTTTTATGGTTACCTCCAGAATCATCGTGGAGAGGGTTTCTAAATGGATAATCTATGAAATACAGTAGTAATATATAATGGGTTATATGTGAATTACAAGTAATTTTTTACTGTTACCTTAGCTTTGCAAGAGATGCTGTTCGGAATAGAATCAGTCTTTCCGTTTTGTCCAGTCGGCCTGATAGACTTCGTAAATCTGTGGAAATTTTTTCATCTCAAGATTAAAAAGTGTAATTTTCTCTTTCGGAACTTTTACTATATATTTTGGTCCTGTTTCTCCGGAATACTTTTTATCCCTGCTGTTGTCCATGCCCTCGTGATAAATATACTCCTGTTCAAACAAAATGCTGCTAGCTTTTTCAATCGGGACATCAATTTTAAAGACTACAACCATGTCAACAGCGGATGGGGAAGTTTTTTTATCCATATAGCAACCTGTCATAAACACCATTGGAATAATCAATCCGGACATTAAAATAATGAGGATGGAAGAAGCGCTGTGCAAATGATTTGTGTACGTTTTCATACATTCCCCCTTTTGGATTATGTCATCTGCCATATTTACCAATGTAATATAATTCTGCATAAAAAACATTTTTTATAATAATTCCTTAAAAATTTTTTTATAACAGAAAATGCTCTATCTCTCTCCGCCGCCTTGGGCGGCGGAGAGAGATAGAGCATTTTATACTAATATATTTAAGGAATTATCACTGAAACATATTGATGTAGTTTTAAATTTTTATATTTTTTGTTTGAAAATCTGATATTATGAATAGATATTATTCGGGCAGAATATGACGGTGTATTTTTTATTTCGTTTTATTAAGGATATTTAAAAATGAAACAGTTTACTGTAAAACAACAGAGGTGGTTAAAAGGCTTTCATCTTCTCTCTGTTTCGATATGGCTCACATGTGGAATTGTTATGCTCTCTTTTTCGCATATTGCTTCAGAAATTAATAGCGGGGATCAGCTTTATATGCTTAATTATCTTACAGATTTTATTGATATGAAGATACTCGTCCCTGCAGCAATTTTCACTTTGCTGACTGGATTACTCTATTCTGTTTATACGAAATGGGGTTTCTTCAAACATCGATGGCTTCTGTTCAAATGGGTAGTGACAGTTGCAATAATTATTACTGGAACTATCTTTACAGGGCCGTGGATAGAAGAAATGGCAAATATGGCAAAGAGAGATGGAATAGCAGTTTTACATAACTCCCATTATATAATGATTAATAGAAGTCAGTTTATAATCGGTTTATGTATGAACATTACGCTTATTTTTACTCTGTTTATTTCTGTATTTAAACCTTGGAAGGGGAGATAAAACAGGGGAGTATAGTCTGACAGTTACAGAAAAGAGTCTGTAGTTATGTTATTCTGCTCAAAACAGATCATCTTTTTTTGATTTTTTCTGATCATTCAATATTATTAAAATAATTTAAACATTTCAGGGTTGTTACATTAACTCAGCTATACTGTATCTGATGTCAGTTTTTTTATGCAAATTTTAAAAGCCGATCATGAAAATAAACTGTTTGAAAGCGGGAGGGTTATGGACGCTGAAAAGAAAAGTGAAAAGAGAAGAGAAGAGCGATTTGAAATATTCGGTAATGCATTATTAAATATGCGGAATGAGGCAGTTAACTGTCAGATAGAAAATCTGTCCAGTTATGGTGCATATTTAAAAGTGAGTAACCCGCATCTTCCTCCATTACTGGAAATAGGTGGTGAAGTATCATTCGACATCTCAGTTCCGAATTTAGCAATACAGAAATTGTTCGGGCAGATATTGCGTTTGAGCCTGGAGGATGGGAACTGGTACCTTGCTGTGTATTTTGCTGAACCTTATTTTTTTGGTGAATCTTCAGATCTTTAAAATGAGTCTGTTGTATTGCTTGTCAGACAGGAGTTGTTTATCCGGAGATTGTAAACTGTGTTCTTTAATTCAGGTTTTTTTAGTTGGGATCATGGAAAAGTTTAATACGACTTCCGGCAAAGCCGGGTAATCTGTCCTGGATTATATTTTGATTGCAATAAAATTTTATATTGTCAGTCACCTGAAACAAATACACTTAGTTTCCAGCTTTTATCCTCTTTAATAAATATTGCCCTGTGGCCTATTGGTGAATGGAGGTACTGACTGAAGATATATCCCTCTTTGCCGCTGCTTGTCATCACCTGAATCCATTTCCCATTGATTCCGTCAATTTTTTCTTTCCTGGGTTCCTGGTCTGTATATAACGGTTTTACAATTTCGTAATCGAGTGTTTCCACAACTGGTGATTCTGAAGAGGGGTCTTTTCTTACATTAACTTTTTTACCTGTTACAGCAGAAAATTCAAAGGAGTCGTATTCTTCAGGGAATGTTACAAAAAGATAGGGGTATGCATGAGATGTTTTTTTTTCGTCATAAAATGATGATCCAAGCGAAAGAACTTTTTCCATCTCTTCCCAGAATACTGACTTTTCAGGATTTCTGTCAAGCTTCCAGTATTTTATAAAACCTTTAATGCCATCACCATTATCAAAGGTATACACAATATCTTTAGTTATTGATTTTCTAAGTGATTCAATATTTTTATTTTTTACATCTTTTTTAAAATTTTTAATAAAAAGGGAGAATTCTTTATCTGAAGAAGCGTCATCCTTCGGCATAAGCTGGTATTTTTTAAAGCCTTTTGTTTCTGCTGCTACTGTGATTGTTAAAGAAAGAAGCATAGCCAGGCAGAGTACCGGAACAATTGTCTTTTTCATGTGATTTAATTCCTTAATTTTAAGTTTGATCGAATCCGGGTTGTACTTTGTCTTTGGCTGCTATATGATTTCATTCTCTTTATATTTTATTATACAACAGGGCAAATTTATCATGTGAGCAGTATTTGTACAGAATAAAAAAATTTATGGAGATGATCCCGGTTTAAATCCTGCTATCAGAAAATAAATATAACATTTGTTATCTTATGCCAATTATCAGGCCTAACACCGCAAAGATGATTGAAAAGAAAAATGTCAGCCGTATTGTGTCGGTTTTTCTTTTCAGCCTTTGGGTATTAAAAAATATTCCGGCAATATTGATAATAATTAAAAATATAAACATTGCATATATAAGAGCAAGCCATCCTGTTGATATTTCCCTTGAGGGCATTTTAACAAGAGTCATTCCGCGTAAAGCAGGATTATTAAAGATAAGAATACTGATTACAATTGCCAGTACAATCCAGGAAATAACAGAAATGCGATTTATCATTTTCATCATGAAATCAGGACCGCGTCTAACGTTTTTCATGGTATGACCTCCAGCTGTTTTATGTATAATTTAACAGTATTTTATTGTAATATTCAATAAAAAACAAGTTTTAAATGATTAATTTAATATCTGTAAAAATCGTTTTATTACTATATCTGAGGCGGAGATTTATTTTATGCAAAAGATTTTTAAAAAATGATTACTGTTATTATATTCTAATTTTTATTCATTAAATAAATATTTTTCTCCATTATAATACAAATTATATTATCTTGTATTATATAGCCGGGATTTTTAAAGGCTGTAAATTCAGCATTAAGGAGATTTTTATGACAATTTTCGGTCCGGATATAAAAAGGTTGGAGAAAGAGAACAATATAGATGAACTGTCGAAATGCCTTGATAGTAAAAAATCGTCCGTCCGTTACGGCGCTTTTGTAGCGTTGTCCGGAAAGCAGAATCTTCCTGTTGAGAAGCTGAATAAACTGCGTGGAATGTCTCATGACCATGATCCGTGGGTAAAAACCATAGCTACGCTGAAGTTCGCGGGAATGGGGGATAAGTCAGTATCTGACGGAATTCTTGAAATTATCAGGAATGGATCGACCCAGGAGCGAATTGATCTTCTCCGGGTTATAGCCGGGAAGGGTGCTTCTGAGAACGATACTGTAATTCAGGTTATAATGATCGGATTGATGGATAAAAAAGAGATGGTGCGTTTTCAGGCAATAAAATCGGCGGGATTAATAAAAAGCAGTCATCTTGTCCCGAATCTTGGCGAGCTGCTGCATGCGAAACACCATAAGGAGAGACTTCTTGCAGCAGAGGCGCTATTCGATATAGGCGGAGCAGAAAGTATTGATTACATGGTAGGCCTTCTTGCAGATATTCACCCTGAGGTTTATGCTGCAGCAAGAATGTATCTTGAAAAGGTTGAAGATGATTATGTTAAAAAGGCACTTCATGAAGCATCGTTCATGCAGCTTGTCAAGAATATGAACGGGAAAGAACCGGTACGTGAAAAGACAGCACACACAATTGGTGTTGATAGAATCAGGGAAGGACTACCGCTGCTGCACAGGGCATGCAGGGATAAGTATAAGGGTGTAAGGATTCAGGCGTTGAAGTCGATAGCGCTTTTTAAGAATCCATCCTCGGTTGATGTTGTGGAGAAACTCTTATCAGACAGGTTTTATGACGTCCGGATTGAGACATTGAATACGCTTGAGAAAATAGGGGGTGTAAAGGCTAAGAAGTGCATTGAAACCGCTTTAACCGACAGCAGTGTATATGTACGTCAGAGAGCGGAAGAGATTCTGGGTATAAAAAAAGGGTGATAATCCGGTAAGATTATCAATTGATCTGTTTTTGTGATATAGAGTAAAAAATGCGGGATGGTGTTTAATCCAGCCCGCTTATTATAATATTGGAATCAGAAGATCGGGATTTTCTGATTGAGGATGGCTACACTTTAATTCATATATCAGCCGATTGCCTTTTGCCCGCGCTCTTCTGTTCGGATACGTACACACTCGTCAAGATCGTATACAAATATTTTTCCATCTCCAACTTTACCTGTTTTACCTCCGGTTACTATTGCTTTAATTGTAGGTTCAACGAAATCTTCGTTTACAGCTATTTCAAGACGGATTTTCCGGATCAGATTACCGCTTTCCTTTGTACCCCGGTATACCTCTTCCACTCCCATCTGGCGCCCATGTCCCAGCACCTCGCTTACGGTCATAAGATTTACTTTTGCTCTGTAAAGCTCAGCCTTTACCTCCTCAAGACGGTGTGGCTGAATTATGGCAATGATCATTTTCATTTATATACTCCTAATCTATTACTGTATAAGCACGTTCATTGTGCTCGGTTATATCAAGCCCTACAGCTTCTTCACACTCATCAACCCGGAGGCCCATCAGTAAGTCCAGTAATCTGTAAAGAATATATGTAGCCAGCATGGAATATAATGCAGTAACTGCTACGGCGGTGAATTGTACTCTTAGAAGATGGGTTTCCCCAAAAATTAAACCTTTATATCCTGCCTGAACTGCGGGGGTAGCAAAAAGACCGACAGCCATTGAACCCCATATTCCACCTATTCCATGAACGCCAAATGCGTCAAGGGCATCATCATAACCGAGTCTGTTTTTAACAACAACGACCATAAAATAGCATATAATACTTGAAACTATACCTATGATCAAGGCTCCTTTCATATCTACAAATCCTGATGCGGGGGTCACGGCTGCAAGCCCGGCTATTGCACCGGTTGCGCTTCCGAGCATTGTTGGTTTCTTTACCAGAATCCAGTCAAGCAGAAGCCACACGATTGTTGCAGCGGCAGCGGCAGTATTAGTTGTTACGAACGCGTTGGCTGCAAGACCATTGGCTGCAAGAGCGCTTCCGGCGTTAAAACCAAACCATCCGAACCACAACATTGCTGCGCCGATCATGGTGAATGTAAGATTATGAGGTGGTGATGGCTTTAAATATTTGCGTTTGCCTATAACAATAGAGGTTACAAGCGCGGAAATGCCGGCAATTATATGTACCACTATTCCCCCGGCAAAATCAACAGCCCCCAGTTTATTCAACCATCCTCCTGTGGACCACATCCAGTGTGCGACAGGGCAATAAACAAAGGTAATCCATAATACTGTAAACAGAAGATATGTCGAAAATTTCATTCTTTCAGCGAAGGCTCCAATTATCAATGCGGGAGTAATAACTGCAAACATTCCCTGAAAGAGCATAAATGTAAGATGTGGTATTGTCGTTCCGTATGATGGATGTGGAGTAAAGCCAACTCCATTCAGAAATGCCCAGCGAAAGTTGCCGATAATTCCGGGGATCAACTCACCGGTGCTGAAAGCAAGGCTGTAACCATAGATGACCCATATAAGACTTACCAGGGCAAGAGTGATAAAACACTGCATGAGAATATTCAGTACATTTTTGCGTTTTACAAGTCCTCCGTAGAAAAGGGCAAGAGCAGGAGCTGTCATAAACATTACAAGAGCAGTTGCCATGAGCACCCATGCCGTGTCTCCTGTGTTTATTGCCGGTGCAGGTGCTGCATCTGCTGCAAAAAGATTTGAGTATGCAACAAATATCATTCCGGAAAAAATAAATTTTTTCATTTGTTATTCCTTTTTGTATTAAATACTTTGAGTGATTTAATTATCAGTAATCTTTATCGGCAAGTTCATTTCAGCCGTTATGCTGGCTTTGATATTTCATTAATGTTAAATATTGATATTCCGGTAACAATCGGGCTCAACAGGATGGGGTTCCGGAACGTTGATGAAATAATAATACAACAGATGTTATACTGTTGTTACGATGATGTTAAATATTTATGTAATTGTAACAATTCAATCTTAACAGTTCCGGATGGATAAATTCCGGTCATCAGTTTATGCCCGGGATACTGCCGGGATAGATACATTTTTGTTCCTAAGGAATTCGGGCAACTGTGGCGAGATACATTATTGTAAGACAAGAATTTTTTAAAGGCCGTCTAACCTGTTGAATACGGTTGCATGGTCTTTTTTCCTCTTCGCTGATTCCGGAATGTATAGCCATAAAATATTTTCAGTTATTCTTTATGTATGATTTTTACTGTTGAATTTTTTAGAAGAACGTCGCAGAATTCAATCCCTGTAAGGAACGTTTTTGCCGGATCAGCAAGAACTTATATGCGGACATCGAATGCACGAAAATCAATATTTAAAAGTAAGCAAATTTACAACATTCAGTGGCTGATAAATGTTGTAGCACAATAACATGATAGTGTGGCAGAATGAGCGGCATATATAAAAAACTATAGTATTTCATTTAAAAATGATATAAAAAATAAATGATAACTTTAAATATTAATTGTATATCATGTAGACAAGTCATAATAACACCAGAAAAAATATTAACATTTCGAATTTAATTAGAAAAAAATAGTTTGACTTGTTAAATTTTTTATCGTTTAAGAGGTTATAATTATTTATTAATTTGAATATTCCACATTCCAGTAATTTGTTTATGTAATTTGATAAAAATCTCCGGAATAGAACAGTATATTTCCGGAATTTACAAATGACCTTTGAAACGTGCAGAGATATATTTAATGTCTCTTTTTGTTTTCCTGCAATAGTATTAATAGAATCCGGAGATGGAAGTGTATTCATTTTCCGCTTTATCTCATATTAACTCAGACGAAGAAAGCATTCAGTAATTTTTATAAACCCGGAGGTGATGGTTAAAGACAATATAATGTAAGCGGCATTTTCATCAGCAGAAGTATTTATCCATTTATCTACTCATAAATTGACAGTTAAAATTAATCTCCGCTGTGCCTTTGCACTGTGGATGTCATTATCAGTAACAGTTTATAAGCATTTATAAATTCATTAAGGAGATAACAAAATGGAAGTAAAAGCATGGGAAAGAATATGGGAAAAGAGCTGGACCGACGCATGGATAAAAGAGGGCTATATACACGGGAAAGATCCTCTTTTCCATATACTGTATAATAACTCTTTGCGAAACAGAAGCCGCACTGCTATCATTTATTATGGGAAAATTATTACATGGGATGAACTTCGTGGCCAGATTATGAGAACTGCTGGCGGTCTTGAAAGACTTGGGGTTAAGAAAGGTGACAGGGTTTGTCTCATTATGCAGAACTGTCCGCAGTTTGTAATCTCATACTTTGCTGCACACATGGTTGGAGCTATTGTCATGGCAATCAGTCCTGCTTACAAAGCCGGAGAAGTAACGTATGCTCTGAATGACAGCGGGTCCGGAACCATGATTATTGAAGAATCTGTCGCTTCTCTATATGGTGAGATTAAAGATAAAATTCCGGCAGTAAAAAATGTTATAGTTACATCGCTTGATGAATATCTTCCTTCAGAGCCGTATCCTGCGTTTCCGGCTGATTTGAAGTCAAAAGGAGTAAAATTTCCAGGGCTTATTGAATGGAAGGATTTCATATCCGGCGCCCCTGTTAAAAAGATGGCTGATGTTGATATAAATGATGTGGCACTGCTGCAGTACACATCCGGGACAACCGGCAAACCCAAAGGGGCGATGCTTACTCATAAAAATCTCCTGAATGGGGGTTTCATAAACAATGTACAGCCGTATAATACGGTCGATTCGGTTCTTGTTGCAGTACTTCCACTGTTTCATGTAACCAGTATGAACGATCATATGCTTGCCTGGGCTTTCGGAGGGAACACTCTGCTGATACTTACACGTTTTGATCCCGAGGGTTGGCTGCAGGCTGTCGAAAGATATAAAGGAACATTAAGCATAGTTGCCACACCTATTGTAGTTGTTATAGCAAATCATCCTAAGTTCAGTCAGTATAATATTTCCAGCCTTGTTAATTTCGGAGTGGGAGGAGCCCCGCTGCCGCAGGCAGTATTTAACAAGTTCAAGGACATGGGGATTATTCTTTTTGAGGGTTATGGTATGAGCGAAACTACTGCGACTACCGTGTTCAACCCCAGTGATGCAGTAAGGCTTGGGAGTATCGGTCTGCCTGTGCCGCAGGTTGATCTCCGTATTGCGGATATAAATGATTTAAGCAAAGACGTTAAAATTGGCGAAGAGGGTGAGTTATGGGTGAAGACTCCCAGTTCAGGTATCGGTTACTGGAACAATCCGGAGGAGTCAAAGGACACATTCCTGGGAGATGGATGGGTACGCACCGGCGATATAGTGAAAATGGATGAAGACGGTTACATCTATATATGCGGTCGGTTAAAAGAACTGATAAAGTCCTCCGCATACAGCGTATTTCCTGCCGAGGTGGAGGAGTACATGTATGCACATCCGGCTATCATGGAATGCTGTATAATAGGGGTACCTCATGATGTTAAAGGGGAAGAGGTGAAAGCCTTTGTGGTTCTTAAACCTGACTGGGCGGAGAAGGTAAAGGAGGAAGAGTTGGTTGAATGGGCTAAAGGCCAGATGGCTCCATATAAATACCCGAGGACTATTGAATTTCGTACAAGCCTGCCAAAGGGGCCAACTGGCAAAGTTGCCAGGAGGTTCCTGAAAGAGGAGGAGCAGGAGAAAAGACAAAAATAAAAATAGAGAAGGAGGTTTATTAAATGATCAAACCGATGGATAAAAAAATATGGGAAAAAAATATTCCGCACTGGTGGCCTGACAGATTTTATTATGGGGATGATTCACTGGCATGGCACCTTTATCATCATTCATGGCGGATTCCGGATAAACCTGCAATAATATTCTACGGGAAAATTATTACTTACCGCGAATTGAATGATATGGTGTGGCGTGTTGCGGGTGGATTGCAGAGACATGGACTTAAAAAAGGTGACCGGCTTTATCTTTCACTTCAGAACTGTCCGCAGTTTGTAGCTGCATATTATGCCGGAATATTGCTGGGTGCGATAGTTATTACAGGCAGTCCTTTGTACAAAGGTGGTGAGCTTAGTTTTGTTCTGAATGATTGTAAACCAAAGGTAGTTATTGTTGAGGATGACCTCTTTCCTGTTTTCCAGAATATAAGGAGCCAGGTTCCATCTGTTGAAAAAGTTATTGTAACTTCACTTGGAGAGTATCTTCCTGCTGAGCCTGAGCTTCCAGTCACTTTTATAATGGATCTGAAAGGGATGACTTTCCCTGATACGATATCATGGAATGATATCGCAGGTTCTACACCGCTGACCGATCCTGCTAAACTCGATTTGAAAAAAGATATCTCACTGCTGCAGTATACCTCAGGGACGACTGGTAACCCGAAAGCCGCGATGCTTACGCATTTCAATATACTTGCCAATGCCACAAATTCGGCATATGGGAGGCCTACAAAGCCTGATGATGTGCATCTTTCTGTTCTTCCGTTTTTTCATGTCAATGGTTCCAACAACTCAATGAATGCGCCGATTTTATGTGGTGCAACTATAGTGCTGCTGGTCCGGTTTGAACTTGAGGTGCTCTATAAAGCGATTGAAAAATACCGATGTACTGTATGGACAGGTATTACTACCATGAATATAGCATTTATCCAACATCCGAAATTCAGCGATTATGATCTCTCTTCCATGAAGTTTTTCGGTACAGGGGGAATGCCTTTGCCGCAGGCGCTGTTTAACAGGTACAAAGAACTGTTTGGCGCAGAACTGCAGGACGGTTTCGGCATGAGTGAAACGATGGCTTACAATATCTGTAACTCCAGCGGTTATTCAAGGGTTGGATCGATCGGAGTCCCATGTCCGCTTGTTGATATCAGGATAACAAATCTCACTGACGAAACAAAAGAGGCGGCAATAGGAGAAGATGGCGAGTTATGGCAGAGAGGCCCGTCTGTTGCTGTAGGTTACTGGAACAGCCCGGAAGAGACGGCTAAGACTTTCTTCAAAGAACCTGACAGCGACTTTATGTGGCTTAAGACAGGTGATATAGTTAAGATGGATGAAGACGGTTTCCTCTGGCTTTGTGGAAGGACAAAGGAGATGATTAAAGTGTCCGGATTCAGCGTATATCCGGCAGAGGTGGAGGAGTATCTCTATCACCACCCATCAATTTCTGAATGCTGCGTAATAGGAATTCCCGATGACTACAAGGGTGAAAAGGTAAAGGCGTTTATTGTTCTTAAACCTGACTTCAAAGGGAAAGTAACTGAAGCGGAGATTATTGACTGGTCTAAAAAAGAACTCTCAACATATAAGCATCCGGAGGTTGTTGAATTCTGCGATGTTCTTCCTAAAAGTGCTACCGGCAAGATCATGCGCAAAATACTTAAAGCTGAAGAAGCGGAAAAAACAGCTAAGAAAAAGCAGAAATAAAAAGTCAAGCATCGAATTCAACAAGTACTGAAAGAATGGATAAAAAGAGCTGCAGAAAAATAATGCGGCTCTTTTTATTTCAGGATTAATTTAAAGTATTTCATCTTTAAAATATTGGTTGAAAATTTTAAATTCAGTTAAAACGTCATGAATTTATGGTTTTTTAATGAAATTATAAAATATTTTTCATTACAAAGAGGTGGTAGATGATTTTCAAAAAAATATTTTTTAAGATGTTCAGCTTTTATCCTCCATTTCTCGGAGCAGGTATAAAAGTTAAAATTTCAAAAGATGTTAAAACTGTGGATGTAAGCATGAAGCTTACTTTCTGGAACAGAAACTATGTAAAAACACATTTCGGAGGATCTCTTTATGCAATGTGTGATCCGTTTTTTTTCTTCCTGCTGATGGAAAATCTCGGCAGGGAGTATATAGTCTGGGATAAAGAGGCATCTATTATATTTAAAAAACCGGGAAAGAGCAGAGTTCATGCCCGGTATCATATTACAGAAGAACGTTATGATGAAATAAGAAAACTGGCCGAAAGCGGGGAATCAATTAATCCTCAGTTTGTGATTGATGTGGTAGATGATAATGGAAATGTTATAGCAACAGTGAAAAAAATATTATATATAAAGAAAAAAATCCCTGAAAAATAACTATTTTATCCGTCTGCTTATTATTCCCATAATATTATAAGTAAGCTGTGCCGCTGCAAAATCAGAAACAACTGAACCTTCAGCAGGAGCAAGTTCTACAACATCAAAGCCGATTATTCTTTTTGAAGCCGGTATTGATTCTATAAATCTGAAAAAATCATACCAGTATAATCCTCCCGGGACAGGTGTCCCGGTATGTGGAATAACAGATGGATCCAGTCCATCAACATCAACCGAAATGTAGATGTCGTCAGGGAAATTCGCAGGGAAATCGATAGTGAAACTGTTTTTTCTGTATATGCAGGAAGCGTTATAACAGATAATGTCGCTGTTTTCATCTCTGTATTTCTGCTCCTCCAGGGAAAAGCTTCTTACCCCTATCTGCACAATTGGAATTCCTTTTTCATGAACTCTGCGCATAACACAGGCGTGAGAAAAGTCAGATTCTTCGAATTTGTTTCTGAGGTCAGCGTGCGCGTCGAAGTGTATTACTCCGATTGTGTTAAAGTGTTTCTTCGCGGCAATAATGGGGCCATAACTTACAGTATGTTCACCCCCAAGGATAACTGGAATCTTTCCCATGGACAGTATAGATGTGGTCTTCTTTTCTATGTCATGTAAGACATGAATATCGGCACCGCTGCAGTCAATCGCTTTGTGTGTATAAATTCCATTTTCTGAAGGGAGAGAGATTCCATCAAAGGCTTCAAGTTGCTGCGAAGCTGCAATTATTGCGGCAGGTCCGCCGGCTGTGCCTTTCCCGTACGATACGGTTTTCTCATACGGAACGGGTAATACATGAAAAAATGATTTATCCTTATCGGGGCGCCCCCCTTCGCTTTCGAGAAAAAAAATATTTCCTGTCATGAAAGTCTCCCTTTAAAATCACTGTAACCGAAACTTTTCCTGTGAAGAATTATGCCGGTGTCAGAATTGAAATAATAGATATCCGGAAGTTTTAATCCGTTGAATGTATTTGTTTTTACCATGGAGTAGTGGGCCATGTCTGTGAACACAAGTCTGTCCCCCGGGACAAGAGGTTTGCTGAATGAGAAATCGCCGATAATGTCTCCGGCGAGGCATGAAAGACCGCCGAGTCTGTATGTGTATGGAAGAACTCCGGGTTCAGCCGAGCCGATGATGGAAGGCCTGTACGGCATTTCGATAACGTCCGGCATATGTGCAGCCGCAGATGTATCGAGAATAGCTATATTTTTTACATTTGTAATTACATCAAGAACGGTTGAGACTAGAAACCCTGTGTTAAGTGCGACAGCCTCCCCGGGTTCAAGATAAATATTGACATGGTATTTATCCTTAAAATATATGATAAGGTCAGAGAGAAGTCCCGTATCATAATCTTCTCTCGTAATGTGGTGTCCTCCTCCGAAGTTGATCCAGTGGCACTGATGAAAAAATTCTCCGAATTTAGATTCTGCTGCAATGATAGTTCGTTCAAGAGAATCAGAATTTTTTTCACATAAATTATGAAAATGAAGTCCGCTTATATATTGCGGCAGTATGTCAGGAAAATTTTTCCTTGTTATGCCAAGCCGCGAGAAAGGTGAGCATGGATCGTATAACTCGATCTCAGTCTCACTGTGTTCGGGGTTGATACGCAGACCGAACTTTATCTGTTTATGGGTACGTTCAATTTTATTTTTAAAATGATCATACTGGCTTATGGAGTTGAGTACAATATGGTCGGAGAATTCCAGAAGCTCATCAAAGTCGCTGTCACTATAAGCGGCTGCGAACGAGTGAACCTCGCCGCCAAACTCTTCACGGCCGAGTTTTGCTTCATGGGGGGAACTCGCGCATGTTCCTGCGAGATGCTGACTGACAAGGGGAGCGGCAGAAAACATGGCAAAACCCTTCAGCGCAAGCAGTATTTTCGCACCGGTCAGTTTTTGTATGCGTGACAGTATTTCGAGGTTCTTTTTCAGAAGAACCTCATCTACTGCAAAACATGGAGTTTGAAAAACAGAGAAGTCTGTCATGGAATATGCCCTTTATAGTATAGGAGTAATTGCATTTATCTGAAACCTGGAATATTCTTTTACAGGAAAATCTCCTTCCATGGAAGTCCATGGACATTGAGCGCATCCATAAACGGGTCAGGATTCATCTGCTCCATGTTGAAGACACCTTCCCCCTTCCACAAACCATTAAGAATCATCATCGCTCCAATCATTGCAGGCACTCCTGTAGTATATGAAATTGCCTGAGATTTAACCTCGCGGTAACACTCCTCGTGATCACATATATTATAAACGTAATATTCTTTTGGTTTCCCATCCTTTAATCCTCTGCATACACATCCGATACAGGTTTTTCCTTTCGTCAGAGGACCGAGGGATGCAGGATCCGGAAGAAGTACCTTCAAAAACTCAAGAGGGATAATATTCATACCATTAAAATTTACCGGTTCAATAGAGGTCATTCCCACATTTTGAAGAACTTCAAGGTGTTTTAAATAATTTTCAGAAAAACTCATCCAGAACTGGGCTTTTTTAATTGTCGGAATATGCTTAACTAGCGATTCAAGTTCTTCGTGATAGAGACGATAGATGTTATATGTTCCCACATTTTCAGGACAATCGAATGTTTTATTTACGGACATTGGCGGTGTTTCAACAAATTTTCCGTCTTCCCAGTGTCTGCATAAAGCTGTAATCTCACGGATGTTGATTTCAGGATTAAAGTTAGTGGCAAATTTAAGCCCGTGATTTCCGCCGTTAACGTCAATAATATCAAGTTCATGTATTTCGTCGAAATGATGTTTAAGTGCATACGCTGTAAATACATTTGTAACGCCCGGATCAAAACCGGAACCTAGAAGTGCCATAATTCCGGCATCTTTAAATCGTTCCTGGTATTCCCACTGCCATCTATAACAGAACCTGGCCTCATCGCGCGGCTCATAGTTTGCAGTATCAACATAGTGAACTTTTGTTTGAAGACATGCCTCCATAATTGTCAGGTCCTGATAAGGGAGAGCGACATTTATTACTACATCAGGTTTAAAATCTCTGATGAGGTTCACCATTTCCCTGACATTGTCAGCATCAACACGTTCTGTACGTATAGGTCGTTTTATCTGTGAAGCAATATGTTCGCATTTAGAGAGGGTTCTGCTTGCAAGGCATATTTCGTTGAAAACAGCAGCTATTTGTGAGCATTTATGAGCCACAACCTGCCCGACTCCACCTGCACCTATAATCAGAACTTTACCCATGCTGAGACCTCCTCATTTTTCAAAATATGTATAACCTCTGAGGCCGTTATCATAAGCCTTCATTATTTCGCGTCTTTCATTGACTGTTATGCGTCCTTCGCGAATAGCCTGTTCAGCCATTTCCCGGAAATCAAGAAGCATCTGTTTTGTATTAAATTCAACGTAAGAAAGTACATCCGCAACAGTGTCACCTTCAATCTCACGGACAAAATCGTACTCGCCGCTCGGATAAATTCTTAAGCTCGCAACATTTGTATCGCCGAAAAGGTTGTGCAGGTCACCAAGCGTCTCCTGGTAGGCACCCACAAGAAAAATTCCAAGATAATAGTCATTTTCTCCTGACAGATCATGCAGTGGCAGAAAATGTTTTACATCGTGCAAATCTATAAAACTGTCAATTTTGCCGTCACAGTCGCAGGTTATATCCGCAATAACTGCATTTCTCGAAGGCATTTCAGTGAGCCTGTGAACCGGCATAATGGGAAACAACTGGTTAATAGCCCAGTGATCGGGGACCGACTGGAAAACAGAAAAGTTACAGTAATAGATGTCAGCGATTGCCGATTCGATCTCACTGAGATCAACAGGTGACTGCTTCATTTTTTTCTTTTCCTGAACGATGACGCTTATGATATTCCAGAAGACAGTTTCAGCAAATGAACGCTCCCTGAGAGAAATTTTTCCATGTTTGAAAAGCTCCCGTACTTCATCCCTGTAGTAAAGTGCATCGTTGTAGCACTCCTGAATGTTTTTAAGATTCATAGTATTAAGAATGTAGTATAAACTTTTTATAAGGTCGTGAGAGTTTTCAGGAGGAGTTTCAGGGATGTTAACAATTTCAAATTTGGCGACATCAAGTACATTAAAAACCAGGACAGAGTAGTAGGCTACTGTTGTTCTTCCAGATTCTGTTATAATAGTAGGATGTGGTGTATTCTCTTCATCCATAGTCGACTGAACAATTTCAATTACGTCTACGCAGTATTCATCTATGGAATAATTTCTGCTGTTTGAAAAATTTGTATTAGATCCATCGTAGTCAACGGCAAGGCCGCCGCCAAGATCGAGATAACCCATCTGTGCACCTTCTTTAACAAGTCCGGCGTAGATTCTTGCTCCTTCAACAACAGCTGAACGAATGTCCCTTATGTTTGGAATTTGTGAACCAAGATGGTAATGGAGTAGCTTCAGGCAATCAAGCATATTCCTCTTCTTAAGCTGATCAACCGCTTCAATAAGCTGGGTTGTATTGAGGCCGAAAATGCTCCTGTCTCCACCCGACTCGGTCCAGTGACCCCCTGCTTTAGAAGAGAGCTTAATCCTCATCCCGATAAGAGGTTTCACCTGAAGAATTTCAGAACGCTGTATTATAAGTTCAAGTTCCCCGGGAATTTCAATTACAAAGAAACATTTGAATCCCATTTTGACAGCGTATAGACCAAGATCAATAAATTCTTCGTCTTTATATCCGTTACAGATAAGGCATGCCTCTTTATCCCGCATAATTGAAAGAGCCCCGATAAGCTCGGCTTTACTTCCTACTTCAAGTCCATGATGGTATCTCTCTCCATATTTTGCTACTTCTTCGATAACCTGCTGCTGCTGGTTTACTTTAATAGGATAAACTCCACGGTATTCGCCCTGATAGTTCGATTCTTTCATTGCTTTTTTAAACGATTCATTCAGGTGAGATATCTGCGCATCAAGCAGGTTTTCAAATCTTAAAAGCACCGGCATCTCAAAACCGCGTTGTCTTACACCGGAGATTATCTCCATAAGGCTTATGCTGATATCAGATTTTTTACCGAATGGATTGATTGTTACTTCTCCCGAGGATGATATATCAAAATAACCGGCCCCCCAGTTTTTTATCCCGTAAAGCTCCTCGGATTTTTCAACTGTCCAGCGCCCAAGAATTTCTTTTTTAATCATAGACCCGCCTGTTCATTAAAATATTTTAAAAATTAAACATAAACCTTTTAACCGGTATTTTTGTTCTGCTCCTGCCTGATGTGGCGGGGAGACCTGATTGCTTCAAACAAAAACAGGTAGGATATCAACACTAATTATTATAAGTATTTTTTATTTTATTTTCCAGTTTAAAAAAATCTATAAACCGGATTTTTACTAATATTTATCGCTAAGAAAAAAGCATTATGTTTAAACCTCTGTTTTTACAATAAAAAAAATAAAATGTAAAAAAGATTTATTAAACATAATGAGACATAATTTTTTGTTAATGCAAAGTTAAAATATAGCCGAAATTAAGAGCATAGGAGTTTTTGCGTAATGAAACATAAGTTTATGATATTAATGTTATTGTCTGGAGTATTATTGTCTATCAGAGGATATGCAGACAGTCAGGTAGAGAAACTGGATAATCTTATATATCAGAATAATTCGATTTTAAAAACAATAAGAGAAGATATAAAACAGACTATTTATACAGTAAAAAGCGGAAGACCGGAAAAAAATCTTCCTGAATTGAGATTTTACAGCTATCGTGTGAAGGAAAATGAAAACTTCTGGGTTGTGATGTCAAAGTGCTCACTCGACATGGATACCCTGATGTCGGTGAATAATCTAACTTCACCTTTTCAGGTAGAGCCGGGTACGATTATCTACATTCCAAATATGAGAGGTGTAATTATACCTGGTGAGAGTTTAAAAACACTCTATTCAGTGATAACCGGTGAGAAAATTAATATAAAATATGTAAAGGCTGTTAATAAAAGTGAAAATCTGGATAAGAAATTTTTATTTATACCCTGTGGAAAAATCTCTAAAATAGAAAAATCGCTTTTTCTCGGCACTGCCTTTTTTTCACCAATAAGGTTTGGTCAGAAGACATCAGGGTTCGGAACAAGAAGAAATCCTTTTAACAGCAGAAGAATGGAATTTCACAAAGGGATAGATCTCGGATGTCATACAGGGACAACAGTTCATGCCGCAAGAAAAGGGGAGGTAGTCTTTACCGGGTATGAAGAGGGTTATGGCAAACTGGTCATAATAGAACATGAATTTGGTTACAGAAGCTATTATGGTCATCTGGGGAAGAGCCTGGTAAAAAGCGGTCAGATTGTAAAACCGGGTGAAATTATTGCATTATCAGGGAATACCGGCAGATCCACAGGCCCTCACCTTCATTTCGAGATTAGAAAAAACGGAATGGCGATAAATCCACAGACATTTCTGAAAAAAGGATTCTAAAAATTAATATTATTCTCCCCATCGTATTGGTAAGTGCAGAGTATCTTATGATTTCGTAAGTATTTCCGCCTTTTTATATGTCGTTCGTTTCTCATTTCACCAGTGTGGCAAAAGAGAGTATATGAAAAACATTTTCTCTTTTTTAAACCATTACCATGCTTGGCAGGAAGAAGACAGCCAATGCTGGTATAAAGTAAAAGTGTATTGATATTTTAAACTACAAAGACAATTTATCTGACATTGCAGCGATAAGTTCTTTTACGGCATCCTTTACAGGTACTGTTTTTATTCTTTCTCCTTTTGCAAAGAGAAGCATTTTACCGTTTTGTCCCCCTGCAAGACCAAAATCTGCTTCAGATGCTTCTCCAGGTCCGTTTACTTCACATCCCATTATTGCAATGGTCAGTTTTTCATTCCTTTCATTAAGTGTTTTGCTGAATTTATGTGTAAGTTCTTTTTCTGTTTCCTGGGCAATAGCAAGCAGATCTATATCTTCAGCTGTTCTACCGCATGTAGGGCATGAGATTATCCGTACAGGTGAATATTTGAGATTCAGTGATTCAAGAATTTTTGTCCCTGTAACAGCCTCATTTACCGGATCCCCGGTCATTGAAACTCTTATTGTGTCGCCAATTCCTGACATAAGTAAGTGTCCTGTGACAATTGAGCTCTGTACAATACAGGAAAGGCCATAGCCTGCCTCTGTAAGTCCGATATGTATAGGATAATCCCTCAGTTCCGAGATCAATCTGTTTGCTTCGATAGTATCAAAGATGTCAGTGCATTTAATTGATATAACAATGTTATTAAAATTATTCTCTTCAAGAATTCTTATATTTTCCATTGCCGAATCAACCAGGCTTTCAGGCGTTACATGGGAATATTTTTTTCTATTAATTGATCCGCCGTTTACACCTATTCGTATCGGGATGTTGTTCACAGAGGCGGCTCTTACAACCTCTTTAATTTTATATTCATCACCTATATTTCCCGGATTAATTCTGATTTTAGAGATACCGGCATCAATCGATGCAATTGCGAGTTTGTAATCAAAATGAATGTCCGCAACAAGAGGGATTGGTGAGGCTTTAATTATTTTTGATAGAGGCTCTATGCTTTTTTCACTGCGGATTGCGAGCCTGACAATCTCTGCGCCATTATTTTTGAGATTCTCTATCTGGGCAATATTCCTGCCAACATCATCTATCGGAACATTTGTCATTGATTGAACAATTACTGGTGATTCACCCCCTATGGTTAGAGATCCTATTTTTACCACCCGGGTTTTTTTGCGTTTAATAAAACTATTCATTATATCCTCTTGCTCGTTAGTCAATATATAAAAAATATTTTGTCAGGCTCAAGCAAAATTTCACAGAAATGCTTAATCCGGATAGATATTAATGAAAAATATTAAAAAGATAAAATGTAGCTTATTAATTTATAAACAACTTTAATTGCTGAAATGTTTTCTTTTAAAATAGATAACTTAAAAGAAATTGACAAAAGATTCAGCACATAATTAAAAGCTCTATATTTAAAATAATCTTTTTTAAAAGGAGACTTAAATGAAGAAGCTATTATTACTTTTAATAACACTTTGCCTTTTTGTAGGCTATTCAACAAATGATGTTTTCGCTAAAGCAATAGGGATTAAGGGTGGGTATACAATGCCTAAGGATAACCTGAGTGATTATGATAATGACTGGGTATTCGGTGTTTATTTTGATATGGGTAAATTTTTAATTGATAGCCTGGACTTCAGGCCGGGTGTTGATATGTTTACACTCGAAAATCCTGATAATAAAACTAAAAACGTGGATGTTTGGGGAATACATTTTGACTGGTACTGGCACTTTCTCGACAAGGGTGCAATAGCACCATTTATAGGATTCGGCCCGTCTCTTAATTATTATAACTTTGAAGATGATAATACAGCAAATGAGGATTCAGATGCAGGTGTAGACCTGTTTCTCGGGCTTGATATCAAAATCGGCGGGACACCTCTTTCTTTATTAATTGAGGGCCGATACAAGTTCCTGGATATTGCTGCAAGAGATGATACTGCGATGCAGGCAAATATAGGGATAGCATATAATTTTTAAAAAATATTTCACAATGACGGTAATATAATATTAAAAAGCGGGATAACCCGCTTTTTAATATTATAGACATTGACTTTGGCAGAGACCCAATAATATCCCTCCCCCTGAAATTTTGTTGACAATTTTTTTACAGTATAATACCTGAAATTAAACATATTAACATATACTGATCAGAAAATCAGAGTCGCCGGGTACTGGTTTCTGAGAGCTGTCTGCAACCAACTATAAAAAATTTTATAGAACCGATATTTTTAGGAGGATGACCCAGATGAGTATTGCCGCTTCTTTTGGTATGGCGAGTTCCGATGTTACGCGCGAGTTTTATTTTAATGTCGGAGGCCCTCATGGATTTATGAGATGGGGGGTTTACATTTTTATGTTTGCCGCGGTTTTTTATCTGCTTTATACAATCATTAAAAAAGTGCAGATATGGAGACAGGGTAAAAGCGAACTAAGGACAGATTTCCCTGAAAAGAGAATTCTGGCCGTTATTAAGTATGCCTTTTTACAGGCAAAAGTTATAAGGGAAAAATATGCCGGTATAATGCATGCTGCTATATTTTTCGGTTTTATTGTGCTTTTTGTTGTTACAATGATTATTGTTGTACAGGAAGACTTTACGGGGCTCTTTTTCCATTACCATTTTATACATGGTGATTTCTATATCATCTGGTCTTTATTTGGTGATTTATTCGGGATTGTTGTCCTTATCGGTCTTATTATGGCTATCTACAGAAGATATGTTCTTAAACCTACACGACTTGATACAAAAGCGATCGATACATTCGCACTGGTTCTGATAACATTAATTATTATTTCAGGTTTTGTTAATGAAGCAATGAGAATTGCTATTACAGATTTCCCGGTGTTTGAAAAACTTGCTTCACCTTTTGGTTATATTTTTGCACTGCCTTTCTCAGCTATGAGTGAAAGCAGCCTCAGAACTGCTCACTATATTAACTGGTGGGTGCATATGCTGGCAGCTTTCAGTTTTATAGGTCTTGTTGCCACAGACAAGATTGGACACATTCTTATCTCATTTCTTAATATTTATTATGGAAATCTTAACAACGAATCTCCAAAAACAAAATTTACTGTTCCTGTAATTGACCCTGCGGTTTTTGAAGTAGCTGAAAGTTTTGGAGTAAGCAAGGTTGAAGAATATACCTGGAAACAGCTTATGGATGGAGATGCATGTACAAGATGCGGAAGATGCCAGGATAATTGTCCGGCTCATTTGACAGAAAAACCTCTATCCCCGAAAAAAATGATTAATGATGTTAAAGATAATATGGATATCCGTATTCCGCAGCTTATGGTTGCTGAGGATAAGGCATCTCTTGAAACTCTGCCTCTTATTGGTGATGGTACAGAAGGTTCAGGTTCCGTCCAGCCTGATGAATTCTGGTCATGTACAAACTGCGCGGCATGTATGCAGGCATGTCCGGTTAACATTGAGCATGTTCCAAAAATGATTGATATGAGAAGGTACAAAGTTCTCATGGAAGGGGATATGGCTCCAGAGCTTCAGACAACTTTCATGAACATGGAAACAAACTTTAATCCGTATGGTTTTGCGTTTGGTGAAAGGGGCGCATGGCTCCCGGCTGATCTTGGAGTAAAAACACTTGCAGAAGATCCTGATGTTGACTATGTATATTTTGTAGGATGTGCGGCGTCTTATGATAAGAGAAGCCAGAAAGTTGCTATAGCTCTCTTAAATGTAATGAAAAAAGCCGGTCTCAAAGTAGGTATACTCGGAGCTGAAGAAGCATGCTGTGGTGATGCTGCAATGAGAGGTGGAAATGAATACCTTTTCCATTCACTGGCAACACAGAATCTTGAAACTTTTAAATCTTATGGTATAAAGAAAATAATTACAACATGCCCTCATGGATACAATATGCTTAAGAAAGAGTATGCTTCTTTTGCTAAAGTCGGGATGGGCTCTGATGGAAACCCGCTTGAGTATAATGTTGAAGTTTTCCACCATACAGAAGTAATAGATGAATTAATTAAGAGTGGAAAGATCAAACTTAAAGAAGCTCTTAATGAAAAAATAACATATCATGATTCATGTTTTCTCGGCAGATACAATGAAATATATTCACAGCCAAGGGATGTTATCAGGGCTATACCAGGAACTGAATATGTTGAAATGAGCAGAAACCATGACAGAAGCTTCTGCTGTGGAGCTGGCGGAGCGAGAATGTTTATTGAAGAGCATCTTGGAACAAGGATTAATCAGTTCAGGACAAAAGACGCCCAATCAAGCGGTGCTACAAAAATCTGTACTGCATGTCCATTCTGTCTTACAATGCTTTCAGATGGTGCAACAGAGCTTGAAATAGAAAATCTTACAACATTTGATATTGCAGAATATGTTTTTAATTCAATGGAAAAATAAATTTAAACACGTTTAACAGTATAATATTATTAAAGGCTCACCTTCGGGTGGGCCTTTTCTTGTGAAACGAAAACCACCCGCTCTGCGGGTAGTTCAAAAATCTTTTATATCAGGGTTGTCGTTTATTTGTCAGGAAATTAGACACAGATGGTTGAAGTAAATACATCTTTTTTTTGACTTATTTCGTCCGGATAATACATTATAATTTCGGGATTTAATTATATTGACATCAAGCTTTAAAATTATAAAAGTTAATATAATTATATACATCAACTTGTCCGGGGATTTACACCAATGTCCATAGAAATTTCTAATAAAATAATCCTTATAACCGAGAAGTCCAGAATAACTTCACCAATCAGAATAGCTTTAAACGGCCTTGGATTGGATATAGTGGCTGATTATCCGGCATTGACTTCTATTCAGATGATGCGTACCGGGATTGCCAAATCGGGTAAAACGGCATTTATAAGAAAAGAACTTCTGCGTTTTAT
Source organism: Spirochaetota bacterium (assembly GCA_963664815.2). Classification (GTDB taxonomy): domain Bacteria; phylum Spirochaetota; class UBA4802; order UBA4802; family UBA5550; genus WRGT01. Next base: position 4,110,202 of record CAXXHB010000003.1, on the reverse strand, counting down.
AAATGAGAATGGATTTCCACGTGCAATAATTATGGATAGCCAGATAGACTCGGGACTGATTGCAGTTCCGGATTCTGACATGTTAAAAATATTCAAGACATTCCTGATTGCATACGTTATTCTGAGTAAGGGGGCGGATTGCAGAAATCTGAAGGGTAATTTTATTCTCCTTACCAAGGGTGGTGAATTTGAAAAAAAATATGGAATTGGAGGAAATCCTCACAGTGTAATGAGCCTGCTTTCCACACAAAATCCCGAAATCAATTTTTTCATTGATGAATACAAAGAAAATGCAGAACGTTTTAATGATATATTTTCTATATCATTGCTGGATACTGATCTTTCGTCTGATTTAATTACTGAGTCAGTATCTAAATTTCTCATAGAGACAGGTAAAGGAAGAATGTCACATGTTGAGTCGCAAACATCGGAAAATATGACCAATAAATAAAATGAAGAAAATTGAAAATACTCTATTGAAATCTTTACTTATCCATCTATCCCAATAATTTTATAATAAAAAATTTTGATTATGTCGATAATTTAAAAGAAGAAATATCTTTGTAAAACCGGTTGTAATCTTAATGAAAAGAATTTATCATATTTTTATAACAATATTATGCGCTTTATTTATGCTTGTGAATATTTCAGAAGGAAGGGAGACTAATGCTTTCAGCGTTTACCTTTATCTTGAAAAGCAGAAGTTTCATAACAGTGAAGATATCATGCTGAGTATTCAGGTGAAAAACGTAACGAACGATGAAATTGCTTTTTATATATATGATTCTCCTCAAAGAACAGATCTGTTTGACAAGGCAAGGGGAGATGATGCTGATTATACTACATTCAAGCCGGTAGTATTTGATATGAAGGGTAAGAATGCAGAGCTTATAGTTCCATACATAATCACCGGGAAAGATAAACTGGAGACTGTATCATGGATGAAAAAACGCGAAGTAAAGCTTGGAGCCGGCGAAACTTTTATGCATACACAGAATCTCAAAAGAATATACAATTTCGAAGCCGGAAAAAATTACAGGTTGAAACTTCATTTCTTTCCATTTATTGGTGATGTAGAAGATGAAAAAAAAGTAATAATAAGCAGTAATGAGTTGTCGTTTAAAGTGATTAACGACAAAGTATATATGCCATATCATGCAAAAACACCTGGAGGGGTAACTCTTACACCTTCTGAAGTTATACTCCTGCTTCTCAGCGCTGAAAGAGATAACCAATGGGAAAGATCACTTAAATATATCGACATTGATAAATTTATACATTCTTATCCTGATTATTCAAGAAAGTATGATCTTGCGGATGATTATGAAAAAAAATTAATTGAAAATGAGTTTATACGGTTTCTTGTTAACCGGAAGAATGATTATCTTGTTGATTATAGAATTATAAATGAAGAAATTGACAATAATGGACTGACATCACAGGTCACCGTTGACGCTTCAAGAAACGGCATGATAAAGAGTGAAAGAGTGAAATATGTTTACAGGCTTGAAAAAAGCAATGAAAATGATTATTTATGGCTTGTATCCGGAATTGAAGCAAGTATTACAAAGGGTGGAAGAAAATGACAGAGATATTATCACAGGATGAGATTGATGCCCTGTTGACTGCTATATCCACTGGAGAGGTGGATACCACAGATTATACAGCGGTTAAAGAACAGAAAAAAGTTAAGATTTATGACTTCCGGAGACCTGATAAATTCTCAAAGGATCATATTCGTACACTTCAGATGATGCATGAGACATTTGCCCGTCTTACAACCACGGCTCTCTCTGCACAGCTCCGTGCGCTTGTTGGCGTTCACGTTGCATCTGTTGATCAGCTTACCTATGAGGAGTTTATCAGATCAATTCCTAACCCGACTACATTGGCGGTAATAAACATGGATCCTCTAAAGGGATCGGCGGTTCTTGAAATTGACCCATCAATTACTTTTACAATTATAGATAAGCTTTTTGGAGGACTTGGAGAGGCGACAAAAATCAGTCGGGAACTTACAGATATTGAGCTCTCTGTTATGGAGGGTATTATTGTAAGGATCCTTGGAAACCTTCGTGAAGCATGGTCTAATGTAATTGATCTTCGTCCCAGGCTGGGAAATATAGAAACAAATCCCCAGTTTGCGCAGATAGTACCTCCGAATGACATGGTTGTATTAATAACACTTGAAACGAAAGTAGGTGAAGTAGAGGGGATGACAAATCTCTGTATTCCTTATATCTCCATTGAACCAATTATATCGAAGCTTTCAGCTCAGTATATGTATTCAAGTATCAGAAAAGGGGCAACGGATGAAAATCTGACAATTATTCAGAGCAGGCTGGAGAATGTTTCTCTTCCAATAGTTGCCCAGATAGGTAGTGCGAAGATTTCAGTACAGGAAGTTCTGGGATTAAGGCCTGGTGATGTGTTAAAGCTGCCCGATACAAAAGTTGGCGATGACATGACACTTACCATCGGAGGGAGGAAAAAATATAAATGTACTCCCGGACTTGTTTCTAACAGGCTTGCTGTAAAAGTAGGAGATAAAATAGACGAGATCCCTGATGAGCTTCTTACTTCAAGCAGGAGTGAAGATGACTTTTAGAAAAATTATGAAATATAGAATATATAAAGAAGACCGGTAGTTCCGGTCTTCTTTATATATGGGTTCAGTAATTTTATTTAACGCGAAATTCTGTTAAGGTATGGCATCGGGTCAACATATTCTGTTCCGATTTTAATCTGGTAGAAACATATATATTCAGTGGTTTTACCTGTTTTACCTGCATAACCGATAACTTCTCCCTTAAGGACTTTCTGCCCTACTTCGACAGAAACTCTCTGACAATGACTGTAAGATGTTATAAATCCATATTTATGACGAACTGATACTGTCAGTCCAAGTGCAGGATCCCATTTTATTTCACTGATATTTCCCGGTGCGGTTGACTTAATTTCTGAACAGGGAAATGTTTCTATATCTATTCCATAATGGAATTCAGTTTCAAACGAATAGGGTGAGTTCCTGTAGCCATACCTGGATACAATATATCCCTCTACCGGCCAGATTGAGGGTGTATTTTCAATAATCTTTTTCCTGTAATTAAGGAAGCTTTTTATTTTTCCAACGACATCTTTTGTGGTTTCAAGTTCATGTTTAACTTCCTGTATATTAAGGAGTTCTATTGAAGGCACATTCGGATCATTGTCAGTTTGTTCTGAGTTGGGATTTGGATTATTCTCTCCCCCTTTTGCCCAAAGTGAGTCTATATTACTGTCAGGAGTGAGTGAATATAGATATGTAAGTTCAGGTTTAAACTTCTGGAATATATCGTATAATTTGTTTATCTCTTCTTTATATATTTGTATCTGTACCTTGGAATCTGATCCATCCCGTTTAAGTATGGAAACTTCTTTTACTGTGGATGAATGGTTTATTATCAGAATAGAGGTTACTATTACTGTTATAAAAATAATCGATGCAACTGTTGTGATAGTATAAATTGATATATGAAAATTTACGATTTTCTTTTCAGAATGAGGGATGAACATAACCGTAATGCGTTCATTCCCCTTGTCATTGATACGTTTCCAGAGGGCTTTTATGCGATGCTTTTTATCGACAAAATGATCTATCAGAAAATCACTTATATTTTGCTGAAGATCTTCAAGATTGGAATCTTTAAATGGATTTATTCCCATATTTTTTTAATTATCTGTTATATTAATTTGAGAAAATATTTATTATTCGCTAAAATGTATTCACAAATTTGCACTGTAAAAAATTTCATATTTTCAATAATACTTTATTCTTTTATACAATAAAGGGGAAAATCTGTCAAGTTTATATTTAAAAATGAAAGTACAAATTTGCACTATTTTGGGAGAATTTATCAGGCGGACATTACCTGCTCTTTGATTCTTTTTGCAGTTTCCTTATCCTTAATAAATTCTATAATAGCAAGAGCAAATAAAGTAGCCAGACCAGCTCCTTTACAGGTGATAATAGATCCGTCAGAAGCAACACTTTCATCTGTAAATATACCTTCTGTTATTTCATCTTCGTAACCAGGGTAGCATGTGAATTTTTTCCCTGTTAATATTTTTGCTTCTGAAAGTACAATCGGTGCTGCACAAATGGCTGCGGTAAGCCCCCCCGACTTATTAATTTGTTTTATTATATTAATAATACGGGGGTCGTTTTTTAGATTTGCACTTCCTGGCATTCCACCCGGTAATACAATAGCGTCAAAGTTCACAATCTCTGAAATAACCTTGCTGAGCAGACAATCAGCTGTAACAAGTATATCGTGAGTGCCTGATACGGGATTTTTCTTCAGCGCGGCGGTGACTGCATGAATATCAGCACGCCTGAGCAGATCTATTACTGTTACAGCTTCAATCTCTTCAAATCCTTCAGCGAGGGGAATAAGAACTTTCATTTCGATATAGTAAATGTTGTATTTCTATAATTTTAACGGTGAACCTGATTCTTTCACCTGAGAAAGTTTATTTTTCAGGTCGTTTTCGAGTTTCTGGATTTCAACCTCCGCCTGTGCACGTTTAGTTTTACCCTCCGCCTGAATTTTGAGCGTTTCATCGATAGTTGATATCAGGTTATCATGGACTTTTTTAAGAGTCTCAATTTCAACAATACCTTTTTCAGATTCTTTCGCTACTTCAATACTGCTGGTTTTCAGAAGCTCTGAATTTTTTGTAAGGAGATCATTTGTTGTGGCGGAGACTTCTTTCTGAAGTTCGAGAGCTTTTTTCTGTCTGAAGAGACTTATTGCAATAACAACCTGATTTTTCCACAGAGGAATTGTGTTAAGTATTGAACTCTGGATTTTTTCCACCAGAAGCTGGTCATTATTCTGAATGAGTCTCACCTGCGGGAGTGTCTGAATCGCGATCATCCTGCTTAGTTTGAGATCGTGAACTTTTTTCTCAAACCTGTTTATCATTTGCGAAAGATCCTGAACCTTTTGTGCATCTAGTGTATCCTTTGATGCTTCGGCCTTTGCTTTTACTTCAGGGAGTGTTTTATCCTGGAGCTCTTTAAGTTTCAGTTCCCCTGCGAGTATAAAAATATCCAGTTCGGTGAGATATTCCTTGTTTTTTTCATAAAGTGAGTCAAGGAGAGTTATATCTTTCAGAAGTTGCATTCTCGCCTTGGTCATCTCGTCTGTTATCTCTTCAATATGATGTTCAATAGACTGGTATTGTGCAATAAATTTTTTTGCCCCGGCAAAGAGATTACCAAGCAGCGGGATCTTTGACATCAGGCTTTCGCTGGAAAGAGATTCAACGTCTATTTTTTTAACTGTGAGCATAAGATCTGTCAATACTGCTCCGACCTCTCCAGCGTCTTTAGCTTTTACCTGGTCGAGTATACTATCGGCAAAACTGGATATGTTACTCTGGGCTCCAACGCCATATTGAATTATTCCCTGAGAGTCATTAACATCTATTTGCGCCATGATCTGTTCGACCTTCTGTTTCTGATCTCCTGTAAGATCATTTAATGCGGGTTCTTTTTTTAATTCCTGAACTGCTCCTTCCATTGTGTCCTCCGGTATTATTAATTATTATCCTTCATATTTCATTGTTTTTTCAAGAACTGTGATCTCCGTGTTGAGGTCAAGAAGATCATTTTCAAGGAGATTCTGCAGTTGTTTTGAATAGGTATCTTTTATCGAATCGAGTATGGATTCTACTTTTTTTAAGGAATCTTCAATTTCCGGAGTTTTATCTTTACGTGCGGAGAGTTCTACATACTGGTTTACAATCTTTTCAGTTGCATCGAGGTAGTAATTAATGAACTGCCGTGCTTTGGATATATCACCGGGATTTTTACCAAGATAGTCAAAGATATCGGCGCCGGTTTTACAGATATCCTGAACTTTTGTCGCTACTTCATTGCTGGTGATCATACGGGTTTTATTTCTTAGGTTTCTGAGTTTCTCCAATCCCTCTTTTACGGCTTTTTCCCCGGCAATTGCTTTAAATGGATCACTTAAGGGTTTATCGGTGCCTTTACCAGGGATAATTGCTTTCAGGATCTTATATACGAGATAATAAACAAGAACTCCTATCAGGAATGATAACAGATAACTTTTAAAAAAAAATAAAAAATGAAAAATTTTAGCCGAGATTATGCCAAGTATAAGAGATATTAAAAATCTTAGAAACATTGTTCCTCCAGTTTACATTTAAACCCTGTATTGCTGAGCATCTTTTTTTAATCTTTAGCAGGAATCGAATCTGAAATTATGATTTATTTACAGTCGAAATGTTACCTGACTTTTTATACCAAGCTTATTATATTAAATTTAATCTGTCAAAAATTTTTTAAACGGACTTTATAATTGATATTTAATCCTGATGAAATATAATTAATAAGACTGATTAAATCAAGATGATTTTTTATTAAGGCAGAGTTAATTACAAAGATTGTAATAAATTATTATTTAAGGAGAGGAACAGAGTCTCAGCAGGGATAGTCTGTATATAATATTTATCCGGTAATCCGGAACCTGTATTTATTTATATTGAAATTGTATATTTTATCGTTTTAAATTTTTTATTAAACTTCTCCATTTTTCACAAGTTGTAAAAAATGTTCATAAGATCTGTCGTAGCTTCTTTCTGATTTCGCCGGGAAAAAACATGCCGGGAGTTCCCTTGCCCTCCTGTGATATGTTATACATTCACAGCATAAACCTTTTCTTGAACAGGGAGTGTAAGTGCAGTTGCATCCTGTGAGATTTTTTTCTTTTTTACAGTCCATGTCATTTCACCTCTCAGATGAAGATTTATTTATGCTTCGAAGTATTATTTGTCAAGAATTATAGCAGGTGTTTACATAGTGGCGTTATTGAAACAGAGAAATTATTTGAAAAAATATTGACAATAACAGGATTTAAATTAGAGAAATTGACTACTTATTAAAAAAGGAAATAAACATACATGAAATCAGAAGATTAACTGAAAGAGCTGGATCCTGATGGATTTCTCTCTTTCTTCATAGAGCCAACCGGGAATAGAAGTGATAATACCGGCATATTGCAGATTCAGGAGAGAGCTATGTCGTCAGTTAATTTGAGATTTATCGATGTTTCATTTTCATATGGTACCTCATCGGAAAATATTATTTCCTCTCTGTCTATTAATTTTACAAGTGGATGGACAGGTATTGTCGGACCTAATGGTGCTGGAAAAAGCACCATTGCCATGCTTGCCTGCGGGCTTCTTCTTCCAGGAAAAGGGAAAATCACCGGATTAAATAATTCATCATCAGCTTTTTGCGATCAGATTACTGAGTTTCCACCATGCAGGGCTGCCGAGTTTATTTGCAACAGCGATAACAGGGCAGGGGAACTGAGATCTCTGCTTGGTATAGATAATGACTGACTTGAGAGATGGGATACACTCAGTCATGGTGAACGGAAAAAGTTTCAGGCAGGAGCAGCTCTTCAGCGTGAACCCGATATTCTTGTTATGGATGAACCTGCCAATCACCTCGATTCATGTGCAAGGGAACAGATAATCAGCGCACTCGAAACTTTCAAAGGTATAGGAATGGTCATAAGTCACGACCGCGATCTGATTGACCGACTTTGCTCCTCAACGCTTTTTGTACGTCCCGGAAAAATTATATTAAGGCCGGGAGGATACACTTCAGGAAGGGCTCAGGAGGAACTGGAGGAGAGAAGCGCGGAGAGAGGATATGAAACAGCTTTAGAAAGAATGGAGAGGGTTGAAAAGAGTCTCAGACTTCTAAAGAGGAAAGAGCATGGAAGAACCGGATCACTGTCTAAAAAAAATATAAAAAAACATGATCATGATGCCAAAGGAAAAATAGACCTTGCGCGATTAACAGGAAAGGATAAAAAAGCTTCACGAAAAATAAAAATGGTAGAGAAACGGGCAGAGAACCTTAATAGTGAAGCAGTTTCAAAATATGTAAAAATCAGGAAAACCGATGGTTTTACATATAATGGGGAACGGTTGAGAAGAGACAGAATTGCGCTGATTCCAGCCGGAAAAATATATATAAATGAAAAGCGGTATATTAAGATTCCGGAGTTTGTAATACTTCCTTCGGACAGGATCAGTATTACCGGAAATAACGGAACCGGTAAAAGTACGCTGATGAGGTATATCAGGTCAATGATAGCTATCCCTGACAATAAGGTTATATACATAAGCCAGGAGATAAGTACAGATGAATGGAGGGAAATTCAATCTGAAATTGAAACTCTATCAGGAAAGGATCTTGGCGAACTTCTTTCCGTTGTTTACAGGTTGGGATCAGATCCTGAAAGAATTCTTCAGACACCAATTCCTAGCCCCGGAGAGATACGGAAACTAATTCTGGGACTTGGACTGATGAAAACTCCTTCGCTGATAATGATGGATGAGCCTACAAACCATATGGATATGCCTTCTGTTGAATGTCTGGAAAATGCCCTTTCGGGATTTGAAGGGGCAGTCATCATAGTCAGCCATGACAGGAGATTTATTAATAATACCACCAGAATCGGATTGCATCTGGTTGAAAAAAGCAGCGGTAGTATAATTCAGGTTTTGTATTAATGAAAAACTGGCGGAATATTTTCATGTGTTATCTTTTGGCTCAGTCAAGAAATGATAGCCAGAATTATAGCTTCAGTAAATAATTATTTTAAAATTCATTTCATCAACTGAAGAGAAAGCCGCCTACTCCGGAGACTGTTCGCGATATTTATGTATGAACAATGAAATAATTATTATCCTGCATTAAATATGCCCCAGTCTGAACTGTTTTATCTTTTCGGAATAGCTGTTTATGAGTCTGTCTCTCTCTTTTGTCGAGTCACCCTCAGCATAGATGTGTATAAGTGGCTGTGATGAATCCGGGAGAAGAAGTATCCACGAATTGTTCTGAATTATTTTTATGCCATCTATAAGTTCGACATTATTCTTTTCTGTTTCTGTTGAGAGCATTGCCATGATTGCAGCTTTTTCTTCAACAGTACATTGTATACTTGTGCTTAAAAGATTGGTTCTGGGGAGGAATTCTCTCACTTCATAAAGTTCTTTCTGTTCAAGGGTGAGATATTCAAGTACTCTCAGGAATGTAATCATCGGGTCAATCTTCTGCTCAAGTAACGGATGCCTTGATTTTCCGCCGAAGAATATATCTATTGAATCTTCAGGAATTCTGAGCCTTGTGGATGTCCATTTAACGGTTCCACCATTATCTTCAATAAGGCGGCTTATGACATTTGAAGAATTAACTGGAAGGCTGATTGTTTTCGAATAGGAATATTTTAAATAAAAAAGGCTTAGGATCGCAGTGATATCGTCGGTAGTGAGAACATTTCCCATCTCGTCAATGATTGTAATATTAGTGCCGTGAGGGCCTATGATTACACCGATCTCTCTGTTCATCTTGGACATGTTAACAACATTGTATATGGATTTAATGGTTCCCGCCATAATGTCGTATTCGTTGAGTGTTTCTTTTATCTGGCCGCGCAGCACTGTTGTTTCAATGTTCATTGAATCGAGCAGCTCCGGGAAGATATAGGAAGCTGTGCCATTAAGACAATCGAGAATAATTTTCCAGTTCCCCTTTTTAACTGTTTCTCTGTTGATGTAATTTATCATATTGCTGATGTAAGAACCTATGTGATGTGAAGGGTGGATGACCTCTCCGGATTCAAAGACATCTTTCCGGGGATAGTCACCTCTGAAAAAAATATTTTCGATTCTCTTTTCCTCGCATACAGGGATCTGAAAACCGTTTCTGTTGAAAAACTGAATCTGGATATTCTGTAATCCCGTAAGATATGTAACCTGAATGTAAATACCCATATCGGTATTTAAAAACTTTGTACAGTACCTGTTGATTGGTACAGTCTCAATGTCCATATCGTAAACATCAACTCCCATGGATAAGAGGCCTGATGTCAATGCATGTTTGATAAGACAAGATGCTTTTGTGACATCTCTGCTTATGACAACTTTTGTATTTTTTCCAAGATACGCGCCCACTGCGGAACCAATTTTGGAAGCAAATTCGGGAGTAATCTTGACATTAAATGTACCTGTAATTCCATCGGAGCTGAAAAGGGTTTTCTTTTCGGTCTGACCCCATATAAGGTCTGTTGTAATCCTGGTACCCTGTTCAATGGATTTATCAGGCCATACACGTATTCCAGACTGGATTACTGTACCTGAGCCGAGTGAACAGTCATCTGCAACGACGGCGTCTTCATATATTGAAACACTTTCTCCGAGAACACATCTTTTTCCTACAATGGCGCCTCGCAGTTCGCAGTTTCTCCCTATGACCGTGTTATGGAAAATAATGCTTTTTTTAACAGATGAATTTTCTTCTATAAGGCAGTTGTCCCCTATAACAGAATATTCAGATATTTCAGCTCCTTTTTTTATTCGTGCAAAATCACCTATTATTATTGGCCCTTTTATTTTTGCGCCAGGATCAATCTCAACATCCCGCCCAACCCATATATCATGCGCAATTTTTTTCCCGGGAATATCAATTTTTACTTTTCCGTCCAGTATATCTTTATGGACATTGTTATAAGTTGCAAGTGTTCCTATGTCACACCAATAGCCATCTGTTATGAATCCGTACATCGGTATCTTTTTCTTTTTGAGTACTGGAAAGAGATCGAGTGAAAAGTCGGAACTTTCTTCATCTGGAATAAATTTTTTTATGAGTGATGGTTCTATAACATACATTCCGGTGTTGACTGTGTCGGAGTAGATTTCACTCCATGATGGTTTTTCCAGGAATTTTTCTATTCTACCCTGGCTGTCTGTTATAACAACTCCATAATCGGTTGGTTTATCAGTTCTGTTCAGGACGATTGTGATAGATGACTGCTTTTCCCTGTGAAATTGAAGTATTTCTCTAATGTTAAAATCAATAATGCCGTCACCACTTAAAATTATTGAGGTCTCATCAGTATCTCCAAGGGCTTTTTTCACTCCTCCTGCCGTACCAAGAGGCTTTTCTTCAACAGAATAGGAGATTTTGACTCCAAGTTCGGAGCCATCTCCGAAGTAATTCTGGAAATTTTCAGGAAGAGTATAAATGCTGAGAGTAATGTCTGTGATGCCATATGATTTAAGAAGTTTTACCGAATGTTCAATGGTTGGTTTATTAATAACCGGCACCATCGGTTTTGCTCTTATACAGGTCAAAGGGCGGAGTCTTGTTCCCTCTCCGCCGGCCATTATAATCGCTCTTGCCATTTAGCCTCCCCGGGCAAACCGGCCCCTGTCTCAGGAACCTATTTCTTGTAGATTACTTTGCCAACAATTGAAGCACTTGAAATTTTTCCGAAAGCCCTGCTGTCAAAGCTTTTATCAAAATTATCACCAAGTAAAAAATATTCATTTCTTTCCAGTTTTACCGGTGGCATATTATCTCTGTAACAGAATTTCATAGGATAGATAATTCCGCTATTTCTTGTAGAATCAGAGATGATTTCCATGCTTTTATCATCAACATAGACTACTTTATTGCGTATTTCAACAGATTCATATTCTGAAGCTACGACTCTTGAAATCAGTAGTCTTCCATCTTCGACCGGGCTGTTTAAAACGATAATATCACCTTTTTTTATATCTGAAAGCTTGCTGATTATTATTTTATCCCCGGTTTTAAGGGTAGGATTCATTGAATCTGTGCTGACAGTCATACGCAGAAATAAAAGTTTAACGCATATAAAACCGGCTATCAGTCCTGTGATCAACATTACTATTTTAAAAAAAACCGGGTGATCGATATTGCTATTTTTTTTCAAAGAAAACTCCGGATATGTATTTAATGTATTTGTAAAAGTTATTCTTAATCTCTCTGCTTCTTAAGCCTGTATAGAGATTATTTTAATATTTTATGTTTTAATCTGAAATATTTAATTTTTTTATCAATATTTTTTTTATTTAGTTGTACTTAAAAAGGAGATACTGCTAACTTTAGAGTCTGAGAAGAAGAATAAGGTTAGTCATAACATTTTATGTCACATCACACGGTTTTTTTCAGAATATTTTTATACAAATTTTACATCTGATTATTTTCCTTGACAAAGATTAATGTTATATTTAAATTTAAATGTAGAGTATTATTATAGGATTAAATATTATTTGTTTAATTTTTCATTTTTTTATACCGACAATTGAAATAGTCAGGTATAATTATTCAATTATATTAGCGTGAATTAATCGATATTGATTAAAGGAGTTTACGATGAACAGGAAGTTGAAAGTGGCTGCATTGTCGATTCTTCTGGGGACATTTGTTCTTTTAGTCGGCAATGGGGGTTCGCACCTGCTCGCCCAGGAAGGAGCATCAACTAAAAGTGAAACAACAGGCGATGGGGGCAATAAACAGAAGTTGGATGGTCTTGTTGTTGACTGGCTTAATGATTTTGAAGATAGCGAAGATTGGAGAGCCGTTTCAACATGTCCGCTGGGTGAAACAAAAATCAGAAAATATCCCGGTAAACCGAGACCTATGAAGGATGGTCAACCGGTTAATGAAAATAGTGAAGTTGGTAAAGAATTTGCTGATGAAACAAAAGAAGAAGAAACTGGTATCGTTCATAAAAATGCATTTGTTCTTGGTGTAAAAAGTTATTTCCTCGACAGGGGTTATGACAGGGTCGAGATCTTCCCGCCAAATGAGTACATAATAAGAGGTAAAGCAAAGGAACTGAAAGTATGGGTTCTCGGCAGAAAGTTCAGACATACTCTTTATGTGAAAGTTCGTGATTACAGGGGTCATTTGCATAAGCTTAAAATTGGCAGGCTCGACTTCTGGGGGTGGAGGGAGATGTCTGTGATTATTCCGGGCTGGTTGCCTCAATCCTCTAATTACGCGGTTATGGATAAAAACCTCCATTTTGTTTCTTTCTTTGTAGAAAGCGATAATTTTGAAGCTCCGGGACCTTTTTATTTCTATCTGGATCAGTTCAGAGTTGTAACGGATCTTTCTGAATTTACTGGTGATGAAAATATTAAGGATAACTGGTAATGGTTGATGAGGAGAATGGAGGTCATAAATGAATATTAAAACGAAAAGAATGTTTGTAGTTGTTTTTTGCGTGACAGCTTCTTTCATAATTAATCTATCTGTAAAAAATGCTGATTCAAAAATTGTAACAAATGTAGCCGCTGATGTCAGCGGAGGAGAAACAAAGGCGCTTGTTGTTGAGGATTTTGAGAATCTTAAAATTTCTACAAAAACAGAGGAAGATGGCTGGTTTGTAACATCAAATCCGAAAGAGTATACAAAAGGCGATGAAGAAACTAAAAGTAAAAAAAATCCAATAATGGCTCTTGCAATTAAAGCTGTTGATAGCGGGCCTAATGATATGAAAGTTGAGGAAGCATATTCTCCAACCGGACTTGGAAAAGAGAAGAAAAAAGCATTAGGTTTGCATTTCAGATTCAGATATCCTGGCAATAATTCAGTACATCTGGAACCTCCAATGGAGCTTGACTGGAAAGATCGTACACCTGTAAAGACATATGATCAGGCTATTCGGAAGGATGTACAGGAAAGAGGAATACAGCTTCCTGGAAGAGCGAAGGCTATATCCATGTGGGTACATGCAAGAGGTTTTCCATATACAATAGAGCTCTGGGTGAAAGATTATAAAGGTGATGTACATATTCTGGAAAAACAGTCTGTTAACTTTGTAGGGTGGAGGCCAATGACTTTTGAAATTCCTGAAAAGATGCCTCAATCATCGGATACTTATCCTGTAACAAGAGTCTCTAAACTTGTACGTATAGTTCTTAGAGAAGTAACAGCTGTTGCTGGTGAGTATTCAGGAACCAGCACAAGGAATTCTGAGGATGTGTACGTGTTTTTTGACCAGATTAAAGTTTTAACAGATACCTATGAAGTTTATTTTGACGGGCAGGATCTACATAAATCTTTTGAGGGGTCCAGTACTAATACAGGGACACAGAAGTAACTCTCAGGCTTTCTAATAAATTTTTTAATTTAGTATCTCCGGTTTTCCGGAGTAAAATAACAGAAAATACCCATCGAAGTTAAAGGATGGGTATTTTCTGTTTTAATAATATGTCAAATTTGCTTATTACGGGATGGGAAAATGTCTAAAGAAAAAATAATGGAAAAGCTCTTGTCGCTATTCAAAGAGGAGACCTGGGGCAGAATAGATTCTAAAGATGTAGGAATTTCGAGATTCAAAATTCTTGATGATATCTTTAATTCTATATTGGCTGACGGTGTTGTTGATGAGGCGATAAAAGCATGTAAGGAACAACTGGAAGAACAGCCAGCATCAATTACAGCAGCATATATAGCGGGGCTTCTTGGATATCAGTTTGAAAAAATTGATGAAAAGAAATATCTGAAAAAGCTTATTGAAAAGTTTACAGATAATCATAAATGGGCAGTCGTGGAAATAATTGCGGAGAAAATTCTGGAATATGGAGAGAGCAGCTTTGCGCTGAGATCTTTGGCTACAAGTCTTGAGAGGCTTGGAAGAAATAAAGAAGCTATTCCTGTGTGGGAAAATCTTATGAAAATTGACAGATTTGATGCACAGGTCGCGAAAAAACTGGCTTTCGCAATTGTCAATCAGGATCAGGAAAAAAGTATCCAATATATGAAACTCTCAATAGAAGGCTTTATAAAGTCAAAAAATTTTGATGAGATTACTCCTCTCTGGCAGAAACTGGTAACTGTTTCATGGAGCGATATTCAGTTTTTTGAAAGGATTGAGAGAATGCTGGTTGATGCTAAACAACAGGATCTTGCAGCGGATCTGTTGAAAATTCTTCTTCATAAATATAGAGACGAAGAAAATCCTGATCAGGCAATAGAGCTTCTTAAAAAAATTCTAAACTACCGATTTGAAGATCTTCATTCAAGACGAGAACTTGTAAAGCTTTACGAATCGAAGTATGGGGGTCATTCGCAGTTTAGCCAGTTTCTTAAACTTTCAAAGTTAAATAACTTTAAAGCTCCGGTAAAATTTGCAATAGTTGATTTTGAGAAGAATATTGTTTTTGATAAGGGGAATTATGTATTTCATAATTCCTGGGGTCTCGGTATAATTGATAATATTGATGGAGAGGGAATTGTTGTAAATTTCAGGGAAAAAATAGGTCATAACATGTCCATTCAGATGGCATTGAATTCCCTTAAGCCGATTACAAAAGATCATATATATGTGATGAAATATGAAGATCCGGAAAAACTGGATGCATTGTTTAAAAATGATTTTATGCAGTTTTTTGAACTTTTGATTAAATCATATGGCGGAGAAATTCTTGTTGATGATATTAAAAATGAATTAATTCCTGATTTTGTAGAAGAGAAAAATTGGGTTAAGTGGTGGAGTAAAACAAGGACTCTCATAAAAAAAGATCCAATTTTTGGTGTTTCAGATAAAAAGAAAAATCTTGTATTCATGCGGGATAAACCTGTAACATTTGCCGATGAATTGCTTGGAAAGTTTACTGAAACTGATTCATTCAGTGAAAAACTTGATATAGCAATTGAGTTTATCAATAACATTGACAAGAAGGAGGGAGAGGGTGTTGCTTCCTACTTTATAGATTTCTTTATGGAACAGGTAAAAGGTGATTCAAATACAAGACAGATACTGTCGTATTTTATTCTGTCGGATCTTGCAAATTATTCTGACGCTTCAAAAATAAAACTGGATCAGCCAAAAGAAAAAGTCATCTCATTCATAAAAAGCAGTGAAGAGCTTCCGCTTCTCTCTATAAAAATAAGTTCATATGATTATAAAAAGGATTTTGTTAATCTCATCGTTGAAAACAGGGAAGACTGGCCTGCTATACTGTTCGAACTTCTTTTCGAGACACCTGTGAGAATTCATAAATATATTGTCAACATTCTAATGAGATCGCATCAATATTATACAATAAATCATTTTATTGACAGGATTGTTCCAGATGCAAAACAATACCCGGATATTTTTATATGGGTGGCAAAAAATATTTTTACAGAAACATGGAATTATGATTGGCTTGATTATCATCAGGAAAATTTTGTTTTATCATATTTCAGGCTGATGAATGAATTGAAGAAAATTGAAGTGGATGGGAACAGGCTTAAAAATACCATGACAGAAATTCTTTTTGAAGATGACTGTGAGGTGCTGAAACAGATTATCAACAAGTACGATCGCCAGCTTGTAGGTAAAATATTTGATATTTTTGAGAACCTTCCATATGCAGAGGAATCACAGCTTGTTAAGTTTGAGGAAGTTGTAAAATCTCGATTTGATAATATACAGAATGCCCACGATCTTGTTGAAGAAGAGTGGAAGAGCGATGTCGAAAAGCTGATTGTGTCAAAAGAGGGATATAGCCGGAAGAAAGAAGAGTTTGAGCATATGGTAAATGTCGAGATGGTATCTCTTTCAAAAGAGCTTTCGAATGTTTCTGAAGCTTCAGGTGATATAAGAGAAAACGTTGATTATAATACACTAATGGAAAAACAGTCTGTTCTGAAACTCGCGATATCAAGGCTTGACGAAGAGATGAAAAAAGCTGACATACTTGATCCGGTAAAGATCAATACTGAAAGTGTTAATATCGGTACCAGAGTAATTCTCTCAGACGTTAACAACAGTAATAGTATTAATTATACAATTCTTGGACCATGGGATGCCGATTTTGAAAAGAGAATTCTTTCATACAGATCTCCGATAGCTAAAGCGATGCTTGGTAAAAAATCTGGTGACGAGGTGAGTTTTAAAATTGACGATGAAGAGAAAAGTTTTAAAATTACCAGTATTGAAAAATATGACTGAAAATAGTTTGACAAATATGGCTTCGGATTTATAAGAACTTTATCTTATGCCGCGATGGCGGAATTGGTAGACGCGCTAGGTTCAGGGTCTAGTAGGCGTACGCCTGTGAGGGTTCGAGTCCCTCTCGCGGCATATAAACTTAATATAATATATGCAATATTCCCCTAGTGGCATCTTTTAAATAATATTTAATCATTTTAATAATTATTCCGATATAAACTATATCAGTTTTCCGGAGAAAATTATGTCGCCTGCAGAAATAAACTCAAAAAAAGAAATGATACTTAACATTAAGGAAAGAATTTTGGATTCCTGTAATTGCAAAATCGGCATGACTGTTAATATTGAAAACTTTAACTTCAGTGAATCGGGTAAATCTAACTCCGGTGTTAAAATGAGTATATCCTGTATCTTTTTAAATGAAGATGGAAATGTTTGTGCAGATATGTATAGATGGGGAGCGGCCGGCTGTGTGGATTTTATCTGTGGCAGAGCGCTTGATTCCTTAGATGAAAACACTCTGAAAAAGTTAATCTTCACACTTGACAGGAACGGGGTTTTATCAATGAACTATAATTCCAGCAGTAAACGGAAAAAAAAACATCTTGTTTCTATTCTGAAATTTCCATTTCTTAAAAAGGGCGCATGATTGCAGGAATTCATCAAAATGGATAAAGATAAATTTGATGATAAATTGATAAAAATTGAAAGCAAGTCTTTTGAAGTTAATATGCTTATGGCCGAGTTTGTTTTTGAATTACTTAAAACCTTTGATAACAAAATAAGTGAAATTTATTGTGAATTGCCATATTATGATCCAGATAAAGGTTACAAAACACTTTTAGCCGACGCTGTTTCTCTTGATATCGAAAGTGGGCAGATATTTATCTTTTCGGAAATGATTAATACTGCTTTTATGTGGGATGATTTGAATATTTCAGCGAAAGAGATAATAATTACAGAGCTTCATCTGAAATATAAGTCATTAAAATTATTTGATAATCTTACAGAAAAAAAACAGAAAGAAGAGATGCATTGAATATGCAAAATCAAAAAAAAATAATTTCCTGTTTCACTATTAGTTTTTTTTTACTTTTCACTGGTTGTGGAAAGGAAAAAATAGAAGCCGGTTCCCCGGAAGAAGTATTATCATTTGTAAGGGACAGAGGCAACAGTGAAATCGTACTCGGTTTTTATACAACAGAAACGGTGAGTCTGATGAGAAAGTATATGAAATTGACAGGAATGAAAAGAGAGACATCAGTTGACATATTGAGTTTTATCCCTGAAGGAGCGGAATATAAAATTACAGAAAAAAAGATAGAGGGAAATTCATGTTATCTTGTTATTGTTTTTACTAAACATAGTTCGGAAAATGCTATTGGACAGCCAATGGCTCTTAAAATGGAGAAAGAGAAAAATAGCTGGAAGATTGATCGTAAAGATGACTTTATAAAGCTTATAGAATCATATGAGAGTAAAAAAGCAACAGATTATATGAATAGAATAAAATAGATGTAGTCTGCCAAATTTATTTTAATTAAATATCTGAAGTAAATAAAATTAAATGAATGATATACCCAGATTGAGAATTATATCATTACGCAAATTTATTGCCTCCTCACTTTCAGGGAAATATTCAATAAATTTTGTGCAGGTAATAAGAGCCATAAAAAGTGAACCGGATTCGATGTAAAGGTTTATAAGATTAAAAAAAGTTTCTTCAATCTCTGGATCAATTTCTATGGAACGGGTATAATAATATATTGCCTTGTCATAATCAGTCTG
Source organism: Spirochaetota bacterium (assembly GCA_963664815.2). Classification (GTDB taxonomy): domain Bacteria; phylum Spirochaetota; class UBA4802; order UBA4802; family UBA5550; genus WRGT01. The sequence goes on along the minus strand of CAXXHB010000003.1, from coordinate 4,091,567 downwards.
CTCCCACAATACTCCAGCCATGTTGGCGAAGATTACAGGATCATCCGGATGTATATTTATGGCATATTCAAGAACCTGTTTTGCCTCTATTAATAATCCCATTTCACATAAACATATCCCAAGACCGTTAAGTATATCCGGGTCTTTTTTATCAACATTGGCTCCTGCTGCGAATACCTTAAAGGCTTTACTGTACTCACATTTGTCAATGTAGTCATAACCTCTATCAATGAGTTGTAAAGGATTATCTCTGAGCATCATCAACTCGTCGGAGTCGTGGAAATTTTCAAGAAGGAGGGCTTCTTTTAAGTTGTATCTTGCTTTTTCAGTCATATTATTTATTTCAGGTTTCTAATCTGTTTCACCCTAAATAATTATAGCATATATGTCACTTCATTTTTTTTTGAATTTATATGATTTTTTATTTTACCATTGAGCTTTATAATTCTTATTATCTTAATTATTAATTTGTAATATGATGTCAGTTTTCATTATGTGTTTATAAATAAAATAATATTGAAAATCATCATAAAAGGGGTGAAAAATGTCACTTTATGAATCAAATGGTAAAAGGCCGGAAATAGATTCATCATCATGGGTAGCTCCCTCTGCTGACATAATTGGGAATGTTCTAATAGGTAAAAATTGTTATATTGGATGGGGGGCTGTAATCAGGGGTGATTACGGAACAATAATTATTGAAGATGGGACAGCTATTGAAGAAAATGTTACAATTCACGCAAGACCGGGAGATTGCACAAGAATCGGGAAAGATGTTACAATAGGGCATAATGTAATGATTCATAATACAACAATAGGAGATAATGCTGTAATTGGTATGAATTCAACAGTGACGGATTATTCAAAAGTTGGAGAATGGTCTATAGTTGCAGAGCATTCATTGATTAAACGAAACCAAACCGTTCCTCCTGGAAAGATTTATGCCGGGGTGCCAGCTATAGAAAAAGGTGATGTTCAGGAAAAACATAAAGTGGAGTGGAATGCTGCAAAAAAAATATACCGGAATCTTGCTTTAAAGAATAAAACAGATATAATAAAAATTTCACAGGGGTGATTGGCAGATAGTATTTTTGATTTTTATTGAAAATATATTGTAACTAATTCTTTTTTAAAGTTGATTTACGAATTTCAGTATATATTAAAAGGAGTTTATATGACGTCAATAGGTACATCCACGGGAAAATCACAGACAAGACTTCTGATGCTCGGTTCCGGAGAGCTTGGAAAAGAGGTCGTTATCGAAGCAATGAGGCTCGGTGTTTATGTTATTGCATGCGACAGGTATGAGAATGCTCCGGCTATGCAGATTGCCCATGAATCTCATGTTTTTAATATGCTTGATGGTGTTAAACTCAGAGAGATAATAGAAAAAGTAAGACCTCATTATATAGTCCCTGAAATTGAAGCTATAGCAACAGATACCCTGATTGAACTTGAAAAAGAGGGATATAATATTATCCCGAATGCCCGTGCTACAAAACTGACTATGAACCGTGAAGGAATAAGAAGATTTGCTGCGGAAGATCTGGGGCTAAAGACATCACCATATAAATTTGCTGATGAAAAGAGTGCTTTCCTTGATGCAGTTAAAGAAACCGGTATTCCTTGTGTAGTAAAACCCATAATGAGTTCATCCGGAAAGGGGCAAAGTATAATAAAATCAGAGAGTGACATTGACAAGGCCTGGGATTATTCTCAGTCAGGCAGCAGATCGGGAGCGGGACGCGTAATAATTGAAAAATTTATTAACTTTGATTATGAGATAACCCTCCTCACGGTAAGGCATAGTGGGGGTATATCGTTTGTTGATCCTGTTGGTCACCTTCAGATTGATGGTGATTACAGAGAATCATGGCAACCTCATCCTATGACTGAAACTGCGTTAATGGAGTCTAAAAGAATTGCAAAAACAATAACTGATGGCATCGGAGGTTTCGGTATCTTCGGGGTTGAGCTTTTTATAAAAGGGGATGAAGTTTTTTTTAGCGAAGTCTCTCCACGTCCTCATGATACGGGTATGGTTACAATTATATCGCAGAATATGTCGGAGTTTGAGCTTCATGTAAGGGCGATACTTGGTCTTCCGGTAACAGCTATCAAACAATATGGGCCTTCCGCATCAGCTGCTATACTTGTTGACGGCGATTCTGATGATATTCTATATGAAAAGCTTGATGCGGCAATTTCGGAAGATTTTACTGCTATAAGAATATTCGGGAAGCCGGAAGTTCGTGGTCATAGAAGAATGGGAGTTGCCCTTGCTCTTGGTTCCACAATTAATGAGGCAAGGGAAAAAGCGCGGAAAGTCAGGGACACAGTAAGTTTCAGAATGAAGTAATTTAATTATCGGGCAACAGCATAGGGGAGAATGGCATCTTGTCATGGTAATGAATGATATGACTGATGGCTGGAGGTGGCGAATCAATGGGTCAGATAACTCAGGTAAGCAGCGGATTTACTGGTTTTGATAAAATTATTAATAATCTTAATCTCGGGGATAATGTTGTCTGGCAGGTGGATTCTATCGCTGATTACAGTGAGTTTGTAATTCCTTTTGTAGAAAAATCGTATACTGATGGAAGAAAAATAATCTACATGAGATTTGCAAGTCATAAGCCGCTTTTTGAGATTGATGATATCCGGGTGAATACCCGCAAGCTGAATGCGTTTTATGGTTTTGAATCATTTGCTATAGAGGTTCACAGAATTATAGCCGAAGCGGGTGAAAAGGCTTTCTATGTTTTTGATTCCTTGTCTGATCTTCTTTCAGCATGGGCGACGGATTTGATGATAGGAAATTTTTTTAAAATCACCTGTCCCTACCTGTTTGAACTCAATACTGTTGCCTACTTTGCCATTTTGCGAAATAATCATGATTTTAAAACCGTTGCAAGAATAAGGGAGACCACACAACTTCTTATAGATATACATAGTTTTGAAGGGAATGTTTTTGTACATCCTCTCAAGGTATGGAACAGATATTCTCCAACAATGTTTTTTCCTCATAAAAAAGAGGGCTACTCTTTTCATCCTATGCTTAATAGTGCCGATGTTGCGGATTTTATAAATTATCTGCAGAGGCTAACTTCTGAGATGGCAAGAAGAAATCTTGATTTCTGGGATAAACTTTTTATTGAAGTTGATGATATGATTTCGGGGAACCCGGCGGATGAGGACAGAAGAAAGATGGTAAATCGACTCTGCAGGCTTCTAATCGGCCGGGATGAAAGAATTTTGAATCTTGCTTTTAAAAATCTGAAGCTCAAAGATTTTGCAGTTATCAATTCACGTCTCATCGGGTCCGGATTTATCGGGGGGAAAGCAGCAGGTATGATAATTGCACGTAAAATACTTGATAATGACAGTAAAAACAGATGGGATAAAGTTCTTGAACCTCATGATTCATTCTATATCGGTTCAGATGTTTTTTATACATACATTGTCCAGAACGGTTTGTGGAAACTTTTTCTCGAACATAAAAGCAGCGATGGTTATTTCAAAACAGCTCCTGAATTGAGAGAACAAATGCTTAGTGGTTCTTTCCCAGATGAAGTAAAAGAAAAGCTTCAGCAGATTATAGAGTATTTCGGTCAGTCACCTTTTATAGTAAGATCAAGCAGCCTGCTTGAAGATACATATGGTCATGCATTTGCCGGAAAATATGAAAGTCACTTCTGCGTAAACCAGGGAAACCCGGAGGATAGATTTAATGATTTTATTAACGCAATAAGAAAGGTCTATGCAAGCACAATGAATGATGATGCTCTGGCATACCGCATTCAGCGAGGCCTTGACAAGAATGATGAGCAGATGGCGCTTATTGTACAGAGGGTTTCAGGAGCTCACAGGGGAAATTATTTTTTCCCTTATATTGGAGGAGTCGGTCTTTCATATAATACATATGTGTGGAAAAGCGATATGGATCCAGAAGCAGGAATGCTCCGTATGGTTTTTGGTCTTGGAACTAGATCTGTAGACAGGGTTGAGGGAGATTATCCCCGTATAGCGGCTCTAGATTCTCCAATGATAAGACCGCTTGCAGGAATGGATGACCTGAGAAGATTTTCCCAGCATAATGTTGATGTGCTTAATATAGAAAAAAATGTTCTGGAAACTATTTCACTTGTGAAACTACTTCGCGAGATTCCTGATATAGATATGGAAATGGCAGCCGTTTCGGATTATGAAACAGCAAATTTAATAATAGAGATGAATCTGAAGGATTCAACTCACTGGGTAATATGTTTTGATAATTTTTTTTCCGGGACGGATTTTTCGCAAAAGATGCTGGAGATGCTGAAAACACTGAAAGAAAACTATAATTATCCTGTGGATATTGAGTTTACTGTGAATTTTTCCTCTGACAATAACTATAGAATAAATCTTCTTCAATGCCGGCCTTATCAGGCGAAGGGTATAGAGAAAGGAATATCTATCCCGGAGGGCATCAATGACGAGAACATTTTCATAAGGACAGAGGGAAACTTTCTTGGAGGAAGCATTGTTCAGCAGATAAAACGCATTGTATATGTGGAACCTGAAATGTATTCAGCCCTGCCGCAATCGGGAAAGTATGAAGTAGCGAGAATAATCGGTAAGCTGAACAGGCTGATCCCCGGGAGTGATAATATTCCTGTTATGCTTATAGGACCCGGGAGGTGGGGAACAACAACTCCTGAGCTTGGTGTTCCATCGAGATTTTCTGAAATAAATAATGTTAAAGTACTTGTTGAAATGGCGAGAATGAATGAAAACATCATGCCTGAGCTTTCTTTCGGTTCTCATTTTTTTCATGATCTTGTTGAAACCGGGATTTTTTATATCGCCGTTTTTCCCGAAAATGATAATGTTTTTTTTAATATTAATATGTTTAAAGATACCGAAAATATACTACCAGAGATAATCCCTGATTCCGGACGTTATTCAGAAACAATAAAAGTCTATGATGTCACTGAAAAAGGTCTTCATCTTATAACTGATGTCGGAATTCAGAAACTGATATGCTTTTCAAATGTTACGCCTTTGTAAACTTTTAACGTAAAGGTAATATTTGAATAAATATCAATAGACAATTTTGTAACTAAAACATAATAGAAAAGCTATATGGTTACATTTTTGTAATATATGTCTGATAGGGATTATAGAAAAACTGAAAAACATTTTATTATATACAGTTAATGTCAGCTTTTAAATACCAGCATTGTTTAACTTAGCCCCCAGACAAGAAATCAAAATACAATCTCTGTTTATCCGGCAGAATTTTTATTATGAATACAACGAGTTGCTTAATGCAATTTGTTATATAAAATTTATCATTAGTTTTAAAACAAGGAGATTATCTATGTCTGTTTTGAAAGAAGTTTACGAAAAAGTGAAACAGAGGGACCCTAATCAGATTGAGTTCCTACAGGCTGTACAGGAAGTTCTTGATTCTCTGGAACCTACAGTCGCAAAACACCCTGAATTTGTTAAAGCCGGTATTTATGAGAGGCTGGTTGAGCCTGACAGAGCAATTCAGTTCCGTGTTCCCTGGGTTGATGACAGAGGTACAGTTCAGATTAACAGAGGTTTTCGTGTTCAGTTTAATAATGCCATCGGACCATACAAAGGGGGCTTGAGATTTCATCCTTCAGTAAATTTAAGTATTATTAAATTTCTCGGGTTTGAACAGATTCTTAAAAACTCACTCACATCTCTTCCAATGGGGGGAGGAAAAGGTGGTTCTGATTTTGATCCTAAAGGGAAATCAGATGGTGAAGTTATGAGATTTACACAGGCGTTCATGAGAGAACTTTTCAGACATATTGGGCAGTTCACAGACGTTCCTGCCGGAGACATCGGTGTAGGCGGCAGAGAGATCGGCTACATGTATGGATACTATAAAAAGATTGTTAATGAGCATGATGGTGTTCTTACGGGAAAAGCTCTTGAGTACGGTGGAAGTTTAATCAGGCCCGAAGCTACAGGTTATGGAGCAGTATACTTTGCTGCAGAGATGCTTGCTACAAGGAATCTTGACCATAAAGGCAAAATTGTTGCAGTAAGTGGAGCGGGTAATGTTGCGCAGTATACAGTTGAAAAAGCTAATGCACTTGGTGCAAAAGTAATATCTCTCTGCGATTCTGATGGAACAATCATCGATGAAAAAGGGATAGATGCTGAAAAACTTGCATTCATCCTTGAACTTAAAAATGTAAGAAGAGGAAGAATTAAAGAGTACGCTGATAAATATGGTGCAACATATTATTCAGGAAAGAGTGTATGGGATGTTATTAAAGAACAGGGAATAAAAGTTGACATTGCTTATCCGTCAGCAACCCAGAATGAAATCAATGAAGGGCATGCGCAGGCGCTTGTAAACAACGGGTGCATATGTGTATCTGAAGGTGCAAATATGCCTTCTACTCCTGAAGCGGTTGAAATTTTCCTAGAAAACAAAACTCTTTATGGACCTGGAAAAGCTGCAAATGCAGGTGGAGTTGCAACATCAGGTCTTGAAATGTCTCAGAACAGTCTCAGACTTTCTTGGACAAGAGAAGAAGTGGATCAGAGACTTCATGGTATCATGAAGAATATTCATAAATCATGTATTGATGCTTCAGAAGCATACGGTCAGAAAGGCAACTATGTAATGGGTGCCAACATTGCTGGTTTTGTTAAAGTTGCAAAATCAATGCTTGCTTACGGTATTGTATAGCAGTGTTTGAGCTTCCGGTTGAATTTTGCAACCGGAAGACCTATTTACAGATGCATGACCTTCCTGAAAACCGTGCGTCTGTAAATATTTTAAAAAAAAGAGTTCTGAATTATAAAACGGGTCGACTTTTTATTTCACGTAGTTTATATCTATGGCCAGCTTCTAAAAATAAATAATAAAATACAGATATTTACTACTGGAAATATCTCTTGAAATTTACAATATACTTCATTGAGATTGTTTCTAATATATAAATTCAAAGTATGAGGATAAGACTATGCATTATATTCATTCAAATGATATAATTCAACCCACGCTAGGTAAAATGGTGGTAGACGCTCCCTATGTAGCTGAATATCGAAAAGCGGGTCAGTTTATTATTCTGCGCATAGATGAATGCGGGGAAAGAATGCCTCTTACCATTGCAGATGCAGACAGAGCCAATGGAACTATTACTCTTTACTACCAGATTGTCGGAACTACAACAAAAAAGCTTGCCGGTATGAAAGCTGGTGAAAGTCTCAGTGATATTGTCGGGCCTCTTGGGCATCCGACTGAAGTGGAAAAATACGGAACAGTGGTGTGTATAGGAGGAGGGATCGGTATAGCTCCGCTCTATCCTATATCCAGAGGGATGAAAGAAGCTGGAAACAGAATAGTGAATATTCTTGGAGCAAGGTCTGAGAATCTTCTTATTCTTGAAAAAGAACTTGGCGCAATAGGTGATGAAAATATTGTATGTACTGATGATGGAACACTTGGAAAAAAAGGGTTTGTTACAGACATTCTTAACAATGTAATTTCAAGAGAAAAGGTTGATCTTGTTGTGGCAATTGGACCTGTGGCTATGATGAAGGCCGTAAGCAGTATAACAAAAGAAAAAGGGATTAAAACATTTGTAAGTCTCAATTCTGTAATGATAGACGGAACTGGTATGTGCGGCGGATGCAGGGTAACTGTTGGTGATGAGACGAAATTCACGTGCGTTGACGGGCCTGAGTTTGACGGTCATCTGGTGGATTTTGACAATCTCAGCCTGAGATTGAAAACTTATATCAAAGAGGAAACTCAGTCATACGACAACTATAAACATAAATGTAAACTGGATGGAGTTGTACAACATGGATGCTAAAACACCAAGACAGAAAATGCCGGAACAGAAACCGGAAGATAGAATAAAAAACTTTAGTGAAGTCCCTCTGGGATATACTCCTGAGACTGCAGTGATTGAAGCAGGCAGATGCCTCCAATGTAAGAAGCCATTATGTGTTGAGGGATGCCCGGTTAATATAAATATTCCGGCGTTTATAAAAGAGATATCAGAAAAAAATTTTATTGGTGCAATAAAAGTAATCAAGGAATCAAGTTCACTTCCAGCAGTATGTGGAAGGGTCTGCCCTCAGGAGTCGCAGTGTGAAGCAAAATGCATTCTTGGTAAGAAATTTGAACCGGTTGCTATAGGAAAACTCGAAGGTTTTGTCGCTGATTATGAAAGGGAAAAGGAACATTTACCGGTAATTGCCGCAGGTGCCAGAAAAAATAAAAAGGTGGCAATTATAGGTTCCGGACCAGCCGGTCTTACTGTTGCCGGTGAACTCGCCGGTGCAGGCTACAGTGTAACAGTATTTGAAGCGCTGCATACACCCGGAGGAGTTCTGGTGTATGGAATACCTGAGTTCCGTCTTCCTAAAAAAATCGTAAGTTATGAAATTGATGCGCTTGCTGCTTTGGGGGTTGAATTTATTACAAACAGGGTTGTTGGTCTTTCTGAAAGCCTTGGCGATATAATGAAAAGATTTGATGTCTCTTTTGTGGCAACCGGTGCGGGTCTTCCGACATTTTTAAATATACCAGGCGAAGATCTGCAGGGAGTCTATTCTGCTAATGAATATTTGACCCGGGTAAACCTGATGAAGGCGTATAAATTTCCCGAATACGACACTCCTGTTATAAGAGGAGAGAGCATGGCTGTTTTTGGAGCTGGAAACGTAGCTATGGATTCTGCAAGAACCGCTATACGTCTTGGATGTAAAGATGTTCATTTGATATACAGAAGATCAAGAGAGGAAATGCCTGCAAGACATGAGGAGGCTCATCATGCCGAGGAAGAGGGTGTAATTTTTGATCTGCTTTCAAACCCGGTGAGGCTCATAGGGAATGATCAAGGGCGTCTATGTGGTGTTGAGTGTGTTAAAATGGAACTTGGCACACCTGATGAATCAGGCAGAAAAAGACCAGTGGAAGTTAAAGGTTCCGAGTTTATAATAAAAATTGATGCTGCGATAGTCGCAATAGGGAATGGATCAAATCCTATTCTACAGAAGACAGCTCCAGATCTTAAATGCAACAAATGGGGGAATATTATTGCTGACAGTGAAACAATGAAAACTTCAGTAAAAGGTGTTTTTGCAGGTGGCGACATCGTCACCGGAGCGGCCACAGTAATTGAGGCAATGGGCGCTGGGAAAAAAGCTGCAAAGGGTATGATTGAATACCTGAATAGCGGTAATTGGTAAAAATCAATCCAGAAGATATTTGGAGTTGGGAACAACTTCAAGTATCTCGCTTTCGCAAAGGACTATTTTTATTTCTCTGTGAGTGAATTTGTATTTTTTTTTATTTTTATTAAAAGTGATGTCCCCGGAGCGGGTTAGTTCTATTATCCATTCGTAAAAATATTTTTTACCCATTATTATATATTCTGCCGGTGTTTTCGATTTCTCAAGGTCGTTAATCATTCTGTCAAGGTATTCTGTTACTTTCAAAAGTTATAATCCTTTAATTTCAAAAAAATTTTCTTAATATGCAATTAGACGATGATAATAAGAATATTTCAATGAATAAATCAACAAAGAATAGTCTTTATCCTGATTATTGGATATTATTTTACACAAAGACTATGATGTGATCTGAACAATCAGATAAATTTTACTGTTTTTAATTCATTAAATAATGATATAGGCGACTATTATAGCTATAGTGTTAAAATACTCAAGAACTGATAGTTGAATATTAGAGAGGTATATTTATGTTCTCAATAGATTACAGTATAAAGGCAAGGCTAAAATATTCTTTTGATAACTTTATGTCGAAAGGGGGAGTTTCAGTTTTCTTTGCACTTATACTTTTATTCGTTGGTGCATTTATTCTTATGGCCTTTGTGAGATTTATCGTAAATATCATTACACCCCAGGAAAATCTCACTGGTGTTCTTAATCAGTTCTGGCAGGTTTTCCTTCAGATATCAGATGCGGGTGCTATTGCTGAAGATACAAACGGGAATGTTTTAAATAAAATAACGGGAATTATTACAGTTTTTTCCGGTCTGATTCTTTTTTCAAGCTTAGTCGCTTTTATTACAAGTCAGTTTGAAGCAAAACTTGCTGAACTTCGAAAAGGGAAAAGTAATGTAGTTGAGAAAAATCATACCCTTATTCTTGGTTTTGGAGACCGTGCCCTCGAAATAATAAGGGAGCTTATAATCGCAAATGAATCGGAAAAGAAACCGGTTGTAGTGGTTCTTGCGGAGAAAGAAAAAGATGAAATGGATGATTACTTTCGGGACAGAATTTCTGATTTTAAAAATACAAGAATAGTAGCCAGATCCGGATCTACTTCAAGTATTAATATGCTTAAGAGAGTAGGAGTGAACACTGCTAAGTCAGTGATAATTCTTAGTGATGCAGCTGTTGATAATACTCATGAGGAAAAATCTCTTGCCGACGCGAGAGTTCTTAAAACTATTCTGGCAATGATATCCTGTACCGGTGAAGATAAAATTCCGCCGGTTATAGCAGAGATCCATCTCGAAAACATGCGTAAGCTTGCAAAAAATATATCTTCAAAAAACGTATCTCTGATAGACGAACATTCAATTCTGGCAAAACTTATGGTTCAGACTTCGAGAGTGTCTGGGCTTGCTCAGGTATATGATAATCTTGTTGGATTTGAGGGATGCGAGTTTTATTTTTACAAACCGGATAGAGGATTTGCTGGACTGCGATATAGCGATATTATGTTTCATTTTGCAGACAGTTGCGTCCTTGGAATAAGAAAGAGTGATGGAACAATTGAGCTTAACCCTCCTTCAGGCAGTGTTTTTAAAGGAGATGATGAAGCAATTATAATTGCAGAAGATGATTCAGCAATAAAATTTCTTGCGCAAAAGCTTGAAATCACCATTCCTCAATGTAAAGCTCCTGTTCCTCATCCGAAAACTCTTGAAAATCAGCTGTTAGTCGGATGGAGCCGTAAGGCCTCCTCTATTCTCGCTGAATATAGCAATTATCTTGCAAATGGATCAAAAATAGATGTTGTTGTTCCGGAGATATCTGAAGAGATGAAGCAGGAATTCAATTTAGCACAAAAGTCGCACAACAGCATAAGAATGAGGATGCTTGTGGGAGACCTTCATAATCCGTCGACAATTGCGAAACTCAAGCCGGAAGTGTATGACAATGTTATTATTCTTTCAGCTGATGGAGGAAATTCTGAGCTTCGCGATTCCGATACAATTGCAAAACTTCTCGAATTCAGAAGTTATTTTAAAACAACAATGAAAAAAGAGATTAGGACTCAATTGATTACCGAGGTTGCAGATTCAGAAAACATTGAAGTAATACAGGAGGCGGGAGTAAAGGATTTTCTGATATCCAATCAGTTTGTGTCAAAGATTTACGCGCAGGTGTCAGAGGAACCGGATGTTCTGACAATTTATGATGATCTTTTTTCGGAAGAGGGTAGTGAGGTTTATATTAAACTGGTGTCTATGTTCCTTTCCGAAATTCCACCCCAGATCAGCTTTGGCGAACTATGTGCAGCAGCTTTAAATAGAAATGAAACATGTTTCGGAGTGCGGTTGAAAAATGAAGAGTTGGTTATTGAAAAAAATTTTGGTATATATGTTAATCCTCCTAAAGATAAAACCTTCACTCTGAGCGAAAGTGACTGGCTCATAACACTTGCTGAAGATGAATCATAATTGTCTTTAATAGTAACATTGGAATAATTAGTGAATATTGATTTTTCAACCATTTGTTCAGTCTAATTACGAGAAGATGTTTATTTTTACCAGTTCTGAAAGACCAGCATAGACAGATGTTGTTTGAATTAAATATTATGAAATAGCCTTTATTAATATATTATTTATGAAGGCTATTAATCCACAATTTTATTTTGTAGTAAAGAATCTGACCAAGAAACATTGATGCGAAAATGATGTAAAATAATCCCCCGCTTATAAAAAGCCATGCTTCCTTGGACATATAGAATGCTGAATAAACTGTAAGAGCCGTATGTAGCACAAGAATGAAAAGAATAATTTTAATCATATGTTTCATGGCATTTAAACCGGCGTCGGTTAACATAATATCAACATTTTTCATATATCTTTGTGACATGACAAGAAGAAGATTAGCGGGTGAAAAAGCGGATATTGCAAGAATAACACATAGTATTGCTTCAATCAATGCAGGTTTAAGTTTGAAAAATATATCATTTTCAAGGATTATAGATACCAGACCAAGAATTACTAAAAAAGTTGTGTCAAATATTATAAATTTATCATATACACCATTTTTTATTCTTGTGACTAAAAGTTCACCAAGACCGAATACTACTGCAATGTAAAGACCGGTTTCAGTTCCCCATATTTCATCAGCTATTATAAATATAAATAGCGGAAGAAGCCCGGGAAGCATTTGTTTAAGCATTGTAATTAACGGCATATTTAAATCTCCCTTAATTATATTGAAATAATAAAATATTCCGGGGATGCTGGATTAAATCTGTTTTTTAAAATCCCTAAAGTAATTTATAAGAAGTTTAATAGTCCGGATGTCAATTTAATTAAGATGGTTTATTAATTTTAGAAAAGAAATCACCTATAAGATGCGCAATGATGTGAGGCTGTTCCATTGGAATAAGATGCCCGGCGTTTTTTACTTCAAGATAAGTTCCATCCGGAAAGAGAGATGCAGCTTTTTTGAGATCGATAAATAATTTATTTTCACTGATTTCACCTTCAACAACGAGCAAAGGGCATTTGATTTCACCAAGTAAAGGCCAGGGGTTTATCGAGTTTCCCCCCATAAAAAGAGAAGCCTCTCTTCTGGGTGAACATGCGAGGGTCAGTCCGCCGCTGTTGTTAACTATCATTCCGTACTTCAGATAGAGATCAAGTATTTCCTCATCCCATCTGCTGAAGAGTTTTCTTTTTTTTAGATATGACAAAGCCTCCTCGAGGCTGCCCCATTCACTGCGTCTATTTATTGATTTTGAAGCGAGAGGATGCTGTTCCACTGTGATTTTTGTGCTATAGCTTGTTTCAGGAAGGAATATAGGTTCTATAAGGATAATTCCGGATGGCGCAATTTTGTGTGAACCGGCACAAAGCGTTATCACAGTTCCTCCCATTGAGTGCCCGACTGCAAAAGGGGATTTCAGTTTCAGGTTACTGCAGAATTTATACAGATCATCTGCAAGTATATTCCATCCGAGACCTCCATCTTCAGGTTCGGCATATCTGTGACTACAGAAATAAGGAATAAAAATATTATATAGACCGATGAGTGATCTTGCAATAGGATGCCACAACCATGGAAGAAAGCCGGTGGCATGCATTAAAATCATGTCTGGTCCATCAGATGGGTAATGCAGATATTCAATTGAAACATTTTCAATGTTGCACGATTTTATTAAAGGCTGTATATCATTCATGGGAAGACCTCTTTATTATTTTTCAATTTATATCTGCAAAGAGAAAAAAGGCAGAGAGAGTAAGAGTTCATTCAATTTATGATTATTATTTATCCGGATATATATTTATATCAATAATATTTTTTTTTGATTTAAATAACCTTTTATTGTGGTACATGGGGTAAGTGGTGTAATTATTAGGCTTGTATTGACTATCATTCTGGGGAGATTACAGGCATTATTAATAAATGCTATCTATGACTCTTGGGTTGATGGATGAATAGTGAACTTTGAAGATTTTTTACCTGATTGTCTTTAATGTGGTTATATTATACAAGTTAAACCGAAAAAACTGGGATATGCCGGCGAAATTTATAAATTTCAGAATCTTCCATGTGGATAATTTATTAAATAACAGGTTATCAGTTATGGCTGTTAAATCTGTTTTTTATTAATAATGGGAAATGTTAGATAAACTAAAATACAGTTATTAAATCGAAATAGCATGCTTTTACATTATTGTATTAATAATGATTTGATACAGGTGAAGTAAAGGTAATTTGAGAGAAGAAAATATTTATAAAACATCATATAATGTTGTATATATCAGATTTTAACAAAAATGTAACACCATTTAACCTTTTTTAATTGATTGAGAGGACACGTTTTTATTATTAACAGGTATATTAAATTATATTAATAAATCTATATGTTTAGAAAAATTTTTCGGAGTCATGAAATGAATTATAACAGATTTGAAAAAAGCGGCCTTTATGATCCTGCCAATGAACATGATTCATGTGGTATAGGTTTTGTGGCGAATATAAATGGTGAAAAATCTCACGATATAATTAAAAGAGGGCTTGAGGTTCTTGAAAGGATGACACACCGCGGTGCAGAGGGTGCTGATAACAAAACTGGCGATGGTTCGGGTATCATGATTCAGATTCCCCATTCTTTTTATGCTAATGAGATTAAAGAGCTTCCAGGTGCGGGAGATTATGGCACAGGGCTTGTTTTTTTTCCTGCAGATGAGAGTGACCGAAAGATATGCAAAGCAGTTTTTGAAAAATCACTGGCAGATGAAGGTTTGAACATCATTTTATGGAGAGATATTTCTGTTGACAGCAGTGTCATAGGAGAAATTGCCAGAAAATCGGAACCTGTAATTAAACAGGTATTCATCGGTAGAGAGGCAGGGAAAAATATAAATCTTGAGCTTAAACTTTTCATTGCAAGAAAAGTAACAGAGAGGCTGGTGAGAGAATCATCGATAAGAGAAAAATATCTTTTTCATATACCATCCCTTTCAACAAAAACAATTGTTTATAAAGGGATGCTTATGCCTGGTCAGGTAGGGGGTTATTATAAAGATTTATATAATGACGGGATTGAGAGTGCTTTGGCGCTTGTTCATTCAAGGTTCAGCACAAATACATTTCCATCATGGGATCTTGCTCAACCTTTCAGGATAATGGCACATAATGGGGAGATTAATACAATAAAAGGGAACAGGTTCTGGATGCAGGCGCGGGAATCCGACTTCAGATCTGAAATTTTAGGTGACGACCTGGAAAAGATATTTCCGGTTATTGAACCGGGTAAGAGCGATTCCGCATCATTTGACAATGTTGTTGAACTTCTTGTCGCAGCCGGGAGATCGATACCACATGCCCTGATGATGATGATTCCTGAATCGTGGAATGACAAGAATCCTATTCCTGATTACCTTAAATATTTCTATGAGTATCACTCCACATTCATGGAGGCTTGGGATGGCCCGGCTTCGATGGTGTTTTGTGATGGCAGGTATATCGGTGGTACGCTGGATAGAAATGGTTTAAGGCCCTCAAGATATGTTGTAACTAAAGACGGTATGATAGTAATGGGATCAGAGGTCGGGGTACAGAATTTTTTGCCAGAAGATATAAAATTAAAAGGGAGACTTATGCCGGGCAAAATGCTTCTGGTTGATACTGTAGAAGGAAGAATAATTCCTGATAGTGAAGTGAAAAAGAAGATAGCCCATAGCAAGCCATACCGGGAGTGGGTTGAAAATAACAGAATTGTGCTTGATGATATACCTGATCCGGAAGATGTTTCAGTTGAAATTGAAAAGGAGAAACTCCATAAACTGAGGGTAAGCTTTGGATATAGTCGTGAGGATATCGAAGATATAATAATCCCGATGGCAGTGAATGCCCAGGAACCTGTAGGTTCTATGGGTACTGATACTCCGCTTGCGGTTTTCTCTGATAAACCCCAGACTCTTTTCAATTATTTTAAACAGGTTTTTGCTCAGGTTACAAACCCCGCAATAGATTCAATACGGGAAGAACTTGTTATGAGCCTAACTGGCTATATTGGTCCTAGAAAAAATCTTCTTGAGGAGACTCCGGAACATTGCAAGCTGATCAAGACTTTTTCCCCGATATTTTCCAATAAAGAAACAGCAAAAGTTTATCTGGGAGAAAATCCCGCATTTAAAACAGTAATAATCAACTCGGTGTTTCCTGCAGAAAAAAAAGATGGTTTGCTTGAAAGCAGGATTGATGAGATTTGTATTGAAGCGGAGAAGTCTGTTGATGCCGGATTTAATATAATAATAATTTCAGACAGAAAAGCAGATAAGAATAAAATGGCCATTCCCTCGCTACTCGTATGCGCAGCTGTTCACCATCATCTGATCAGAGTTAAAAAGAGGACAAGAACCGGAATAATTATAGAGACAGGTGAAGCTAGAGAGGTTATGCATTTTGCTCTTCTCCTGGGTTATGGTGCTGATGCTGTTAATCCGTATGTTGCTTTTGCAACAATTAGTGAACTTGTAAAGAGCAGAAGAATAAATATGCCCGGAGGCTATGATGAAAGTGAAGGGAATTATATAAAATCATTGAATAAGGGTCTTTTGAAGATTCTGTCAAAAATGGGAACATCTACAATAAGAAGTTATCGTGGTGCGCAGGTATTTGAAGCAGTGGGATTATCCGAAGATATCATAAATAAATATTTCACCGGTACTCCGACTAAGATATCGGGTATTGGAGCCAACATGATTGCCGTTGAATGCTTAATGCGGTATAACAAGGCATACGTTGAAGAGATAAAATTTCCTGAATCTGACGGAGTTTATAGTTACAGGAAAGGTGGGGAAAAACATGCATGGAATCCGGAGACGATCTTCATGATCCAGTGGGCTACACGGACCAATGATTATGAGAAATATAAAGAGTTTACTGCGATTGTTGATGAACAGAACAGAAAACCACATTGTATCAGGGGGCTTTTTGATTTTAATCCTTCAAGGGCAATCCCACTTGATGATGTTGAAACGGAAGTTGAAATAATGAAGAGGTTGACTACAGGGGCTATGTCTTTCGGTTCAATAAGCAGAGATGCTCATGAAGCTATTGCTATAGCAATGAACTCAATACACGGAAGGAGCAATTGCGGAGAAGGAGGAGAGGATCCTGAACGGTTTATAAAAATGCCGGACGGGACCTCAGCAAGAAGTTCTATAAAACAGGTAGCATCCGGAAGATTTGGTGTAACCAGCAATTATCTGGCCAATGCTGACGAAATACAGATAAAAATTTCACAGGGGGCAAAGCCGGGTGAGGGTGGCCAGCTGCCTGGGCATAAGGTTGACCAGATCATTGCAAAAACAAGGCATTCAACTCCAGGTGTTACTTTAATTTCTCCGCCACCCCATCATGACATATATTCAATTGAGGATCTTGCGCAATTGATATTTGACCTGAAGAGTGCAAACCCAATGGCGCGGATAAGCGTTAAACTGGTATCGGAATCCGGCGTAGGAACTGTAGCATCGGGTGTAGCTAAAGCTCATGCGGACAACATACTTATAAGCGGATATGACGGTGGAACAGGAGCAAGCCCAATCAGTTCGATCAAACACGCAGGGATCCCTTGGGAAATAGGGCTGGCGGAAACACATCAGACTCTTGTAAGAAATGATCTCAGGGGAAGGGTCAGGCTTCAGACAGACGGGCAGCTTAAAACAGGTCGTGATATTGTAATTGCCGGAATTCTAGGTGCTGAAGAGTTTGGATTTGGTACAGGTGCACTAATAGTTCTTGGATGTGTGATGATGAGAAAATGTCACCTTAATACATGCCCTGTGGGTATTGCGACTCAGGATCCCGAATTAAAAAAAAGATTTAATGGAAAACCGGAATATCTTATAAACTATTTTCGTTTTATGGCCCAGGAAACAAGGGAGATTATGGCTGGGTTGGGAGTAAAAAAATTTGAGGATCTTGTAGGGAGAACAGATCTGCTTAAAAGAAGAGATATAGATCACTGGAAAGCGAAGTATGTAGACTCTTCAGGGATTCTTTTCAGACCGGAAGAATCTTTAAAATATGCAACACGTTGTGTGAAAGATCAACATCATAAAATTGAGCATGTTCTCGACAGGAGACTATTGGAAAGAATAAAACCGTCACTTGATGCAGGAAGAGAAGTAAATGCATATATTGAGATGCCTATACACAATACAGACCGTTCGGTTGGAGCGATGTTATCGTATGAGATATCCAGAAAATGTGGAGAAACGGGGCTGGCGGACGATTCTGTAAATTGTACATTTCATGGAAGTGCGGGCCAGAGCTTTGGAATTTTTCTGGCAAAGGGTGTAACCTTCAGGCTGGAGGGTGATGCAAATGATTACTTCGGAAAAGGACTTTCCGGCGGAAAGTTAATTGTATTACCCCCTAAAAAATCATCCTTTAACGCGAGTGAGAATATAATTGTAGGCAATACAGTTCTCTACGGAGGGACGTCCGGTGAGGCATATATACGGGGAATTGCAGGAGAGAGATTTTGTGTAAGGAACAGTGGTGTTTATGCCGTAGTTGAGGGTACTGGAGATCATTGTGCAGAGTATATGACCGGAGGGAGGATTCTGGTTCTTGGGAAAGTGGGAAGAAATTTTGCGGCAGGTATGAGCGGCGGAATTGCCTATGTTCTTGATATGGATGGAGATTTTGAGTATTTTTGTAATAAAGGGATGGTGGAGTTATCTCAGATCAGGGATTTCGATGACCAGGAACTTATAATTGATATGTTGAAAAAGCATATACATTATACGGAGAGTATATTGGCAAGAGATATTATCAATAGGTGGTATGAATATCTGCCAAAGTTTGTCAGGGTACTGCCTCTTGAATATAAGCGTGCGCTTAATGAGATGAAAACAGCACTGATTGATGAAAAGCTGAAAGCAATAAGAGAAGAAGAACAGCTACAGGAGATTTACTAATGGGAGATCCAAAAGGTTTTCTAAATATAAGACGTAAGGAATCGGGCTACAGACCTGTTGAAGTAAGAGTAAATGATTATAAAGAAGTTGAAATCCTGCTCCCTGAAAGTGAAAGAGAACTGCAGGCGTCCAGGTGTATGGATTGTGGAGTGCCTTTCTGTCACTGGGGATGTCCGGTGGGGAACATCATGCCTGAGTGGCAGGATATGATTTTCAGAAAAGACTGGAAAGGTGCTTATGAAATTCTGAGGGAAACAAATAATTTTCCTGAGTTTACAGGCAGAGTCTGTCCCGCACCGTGTGAAGCATCATGTGTCCTTTCGATAAACGATGAACCTGTAACAATAAGGCAGAATGAACTCGCAGTGATTGAGAAAGCTTTCGAGCTTGGATATGTTAAACCTGAACCACCTATTGTAAGGAATGGGAAAAAAGTTGTGGTAGTGGGGAGTGGCCCTGCAGGTCTAGCTTGTGCAGATATGCTGAACAGGGAAGGACTTCTGGTAACCGTACTTGAATCTGAGGACAGCATTGGCGGATATTTGAGGTTTGGAATTCCGGACTTTAAGCTCGACAAAAAGATAATAGATCGCAGAGTAGATATATTAATGAAAGAAGGGATACAATTTAAAACCGGGGTTAAGGCGGGAAGAGATATAAGTGTAAAAGAACTCTTAAAATCATTTGATGCCGTAATGATTGCTATAGGTGCAAGAACTCCCAGAGATATGGAGATAGGGGGCAGAACTCTTGGCGGAATCCATTTTGCCATGGAATACCTTGAACAGCAGAACAGGCGTGTAAGGGGAGACCAAATCTCTGAAGATGAAGTGATTAAAGCAATTAATAAAAAGGTAGTGGTTATAGGAGGAGGTGATACCGGCTCTGATTGCGTGGGGAATGCAATCAGGCAGGGAGCCAGCAGTGTAACTCAGATAGAAATTCTTCCTGAACCACCAGATCATAGAACATCCGGAGATCCATGGCCGCTATGGCCTAAAGTAAAGAAAACGTCAAGTTCTCACGAGGAGGGATGTGAGAGGTTATGGGGGGTAAAGACAATTAGATTTTCCGGCGAGAGGGGTGATGTAAAAAAAATTTCAACAGTAAGAGTTACACGGGAGAAGGATGATAATGGAAATGAAGTGATGAAAGAAATACCTGGAACTGAATTCGAACTTCAGACAGATCTAGTGTTTTTATCTATGGGCTTTTTACATGTAGCACATGAAGGGCTTGTAAAAGACTTTGGTCTGAAACTTGATAAAAATGGCAATATAGAGATAGACGGAAATTTTATGTCTTCAGTTGATGGGGTTTTCTCCGCAGGTGATTCTGTACGCGGCGCATCATTGGTAGTCTGGGCTATACATCATGGAAGAGAGGCCGCGAAAGGTATAATACGTTATTTAAGCTGATTTTCTATAGTGTTTCAAGTCTCTTTTTCATAGATTCGGACATTGCTTTTATGTACTCGAAATCCTTTACACTGTCAACATGGAGGTAAACAGCAAGATTTTTTTTCTCAATAATAATTGCTCTGTCACTGTTGTAATTGACATGTTCATTCAGTTTAACCAATTCTTCCTGGGCTGATTTTTCATTTCTGAAAATAAATATGTAACATACAATATCATCACCATAAGGATTCTTTTTGTTGGTAATTATGGTCATGTGGAGATCTGATACTTTTGTATATTCACCCCCGGGATATATTCTGTTTGTAAGCTTTTTAATTGCTGTTTGATCAAGGGTCCATGGATTGCTTTTCAGTAAACTACGCGCAAATTCAGGAACCTGGCCAAACATATATCCTGTGGGAATCTCATCTGAGATCGGTTTTATTTTCTCAATTATTGAAGAACTGTACATAGCTCCTGAGCTGCTTATAAATACTGTTGCAATTGTTAAAACGAATATTATCAGGATTGAATGTCTTTTCATGCTTAGCTCCAAAATAGTATAATATTAAGGGATACACTTCTCTAATTTTTCTATCGGCATCCTAACATTTTTTTATAATATTTTTTTTGAGACATAATATTTTTGATTGACTTAAATGCAGAATTTTGCAAAATCTAATTAATGGATTGAGAGCTCAATCGTGCATTACCTACGTAAATAAATATAAACAACTTTATTTCCCTGTTTTCTGCAGTAGAAAATTGCTGAATATGGTATTCTTTATTTTTTTTATTTGTAACTACGAGGTTCAACTTTGATGAAAGATGAAACAGATCTTGGATATATCCGTAAGAGGGACGGTCGTATTGTTCCTTTTAATATCGATAAAATAACAGATGCAATTTTTAAATCGGCACAAGCTGTGGGTGGAACAAGCCGTGATACAGCTGAAAAAGTTGCATGTTCTGTTCAGGATATATTGAGTATAGTATATAAAGACGGCAGAATCCCCACAGTAGAAAATGTTCAGGATCTTGTTGAGAAAATGCTCATTGAAAGAGGACACGCCAAGGTTGCAAAGGCATATATTATTTACAGAGAACAGCATAGAAGGATCAGGGACGGGAAAGATCTTCTAAACGAAGGACTTGAACTTATTGACAATTATCTCGACAGGTCTGATTGGAGGGTAAATGAGAATAGTAACATGAGCTATTCTCTCCAGGGGCTCAATAATCATATATCGACTTCGCTTACAGCAAAATACTGGCTTGAAAGAATATATCCACCGGAAGTCAGAGAACCACATATCAATGGTGATTTTCATCTTCATGATCTCGGACTTCTGTCAGCTTATTGTGTTGGATGGGATTTGAAGGATCTGCTTATAAAAGGTTTTTCAGGAGTTCCGGGAAAAGTAGAAAGTAAACCGGCAAAGCATTTCAGAAGTGCACTCGGCCAGGTGGTAAACTTTTTTTACACACTGCAGGGAGAGTCAGCAGGAGCACAGGCTTTTGCCAATTTTGACACATATCTTGCACCTTTTATTTACTACGATAATCTTGAATATGATGAAGTTAAACAATCCCTCCAGGAATTTGTTTTCAACATGAACATACCAACGAGGGTTGGATTTCAGACGCCATTTACAAATGTTACTCTTGATCTGATACCTCCATCAACTGTTGCTGCAGAGTATGTTATTATTGGCGGAGAGCTGATGGACAGGACCTATGGTGAATTTACTAAAGAGATGGATATATTCAACTCCGCCTTTGCTGAGTGTCTGACGGAAGGCGATGCAAAAAACAGAATATTCACTTTTCCGATTCCTACATATAACATATCCAAGGATTTTGAGTGGGATAATCCGAATCTAAATAAGATATGGGAAATGACTGCACGATACGGAATTCCATATTTTGCCAACTTTGTTAATTCCGACATGGATCCGGAAGATGCGAGATCAATGTGCTGCAGGTTACGTCTTGACAACAGGGAGTTGCGTAAAAGAGGAGGTGGTCTGTTTGGAGCAAACCCTCTTACCGGCAGCATCGGGGTTGTTACAATTAATCTGCCAAGAGTAGGATTTCTTGCTGAAAATGAAGAGGACTTTTTTATACGACTAGAAAATTTGATGATACTTGCAAAGAACTCCCTCGAAATTAAAAGGAAGGCTCTTGAAAATTTTACATCAAGTGATCTTTATCCATATACAAGATATTATCTTTCAGGAGTATGGGACAGGGATAAAAAATACTGGGGTAACCATTTCTCTACCATAGGACTTGTGGGAATGAACGAGGCATGTGTTAATTTTCTCAATGCTGATATCTCAACAATTGAGGGCAAAACCTTTGCACTTAAAGTTCTTGATTTTATGAGAGATAAGATAATGAAGTACCAGGAGGAAACGGGTCACTTTTACAATCTTGAGGCAACTCCAGCTGAAGGTGTAACATATAGATTTGCCAGAAGTGATAAAGCCCGCTATCCTGAAATAAAAACCGCAGGTAAAAATGAACCATATTATACAAATTCGGTTCATCTCCCGGTATCATATACAGATGATCTCTTTGAAGTTCTTGATCATCAGGATTCACTTCAAACTAAATTTACAGGCGGTACGGTTGTTCATCTTTTTCTTGGTGAAAAGATTGATGATATAGAGGTGGTCAAATCGCTTGTAAGAAAAATATCAGAAAATTATGCACTCCCCTATTTTACTCTAACCCCTACTTTCAGTATTTGTCCAATACATGGATATATTTCCGGGGAACATAAATACTGTCCCTTCGATCATACTCCGGAAGAGCTATTGAAATACGGGATAGAGGTCGATAAGTAATATATAGTATTAAATGATATTCAATCCTGTAGGAGACATAAGATGAAAAAAGAAATTGTGGTTTGTACAGAGGTATATTCAAGAGTCGTCGGTTATTTCAGGCCGGTTAACCAATGGAATAAAGGAAAACAGGAGGAATTTTCTGAAAGAAGGGAATATTCTATTGATTCTAATCTGACAGATAAAGTATACTCACTAAATGAATATAAGAGGGCTGTTTAAAACTTCCCTGATAGACTACCCCGGGAAGATATGTTCGGTTATATTTACCGGGGGTTGCAATTTAAGGTGTGGTTATTGCCACAATCCTGAACTTGCGATGAATAGCTCTGATCTGGAAAAATTTGAAGATGAGGAAATTTTTTCTTTTATAGAAAAAAGAAAAGGGTTAATAGATGGAATAACTGTTACAGGAGGAGAACCGGCAATAGACAGTGGGCTAATTCCATTTTTGGAAAGAGTTAACTCTATGGGACTTCATGTCAAACTTGATACAAACGGTTTTCTTCCTCATGTTATTTCGGAATGTATTGAAAAAGGGTTAGTGGACTATGTTGCTGTTGATGTAAAGACTTCTCCGGAGAAATATCCTTTATTGACAGGAAGGGATTTTTCTTTTAACGAAATTGTTACAACACTGGATATACTTAAAAAATCATTAATTGATTATGAAATAAGAACAACCTGTGTCCCGGGATTTGTAACTGTTAATGATATAATAAAAATAGGCGAATCAACAGGGAGAGTGAAAAAATATTACTTACAACAGTTTGTAAACATAAATACTCTTCTTGACGACAGGCTAAAACAGCTCAAACCTTACACATCTGAATATCTGAATTTGTTGAAAAATGAAACGGAAAAATTTACCGATTTCTGCTTCATCCGCGGAATATAAAATAATATCCATGAAGCCATGTTAAGTATAAAAAATTTTTTAAATACAATAATTTTTATATTTATATCTTCATTACTTTATCCTGCTTCTGAAATATCGTCAAAACTATTTTTTACATCAGCAGAGATGAAGATTGTTCTAAGCGGAGAGTTCCTGACATCAGTTATATTGAATGGAAAAGGTGAGGTCTATACTCCCGGTGTAGAGAATATTTTGCCTGTTAAAAATTATTATTTTACCGAGACATCTTCTGACTATGATATAGTAGCTGTTGAAAAAGGTTTTTTTTACATGGAAGTGAGCAAAGCAAATAGACTTAAAATATACAGAACATTAACAGGTTTTTCCGCGCTAAAAGGGATGAGTTACTATTCTCAAACTCAAGGGACAATCTCGACATTGATTCTTGATGGGTATAAAATAAAATCTCCGGAAGATAATGTAGTAATAAATACCAAAGATAGAGATATTCCTGAGAAAATAATTTCACATTTTGCTGTTAAGGATAATAGACTTGGCTCTCTTTACTTCAGGAGTGAGTTTATTAACAATGGGGATAATTTTATTGTAAATAATACTTCAATTGGTAATTCAACAAAATTTGGTATGAAAATATTCAACTCAGGAGATTACAGTATTCATAAAATATTTATTTATGACAGAACTCTTAAAGGTTATTTTTTTTATACAACACAGTTTATGAAGGTGAGAAGCGATATTTTAAATAAAATTAATCTGATTAAACCGGAAAGTTTTGGAAACAGAATTCGTGCTGAGAATGTACATTTTCTTAAAAGCCTTGGGATAGACAGAACGGGAAAGCTTGCAGCATTTAAATAATTTATCCGCCGATGCTTGACATAGACTTGAATATCGCAGTAATAGACCTGCACCCTGAGTTGTCTGCTGTACATTTGATGGTGTGCCCTTCCCCTTTTTCCTTTATTGTTGAAACAATATATTGCATAATTTCACTTTCGGTTGTTTTACTTCTGATAAGGTCTTTAAGGTTGTAGAGTTTATCGGAGTAAAGGCATGTTTTAAGATTACCGTCGGCGGTTATTCGGATTCTATTGCATGTTGCGCAGAATCTGTGAGTAACTGGGGGGATTATTCCTATTCTTATAATCTTATTTTTATATTTAAGATCGTATCTCAGAGAGACATCAGTATCATCACCATTTTTTCGAGTTAGCTCTCCCTTGTCTTTGAGTATACGTATAAGTTCATCTGAAGGAATAAACTCGTTAAACACATCCTGCTCAATTATGGGCATTCGTTCAATAAATCTCAGCGTAACATTTTTATCAGCAAAATAGTTGAGGAAATCATCAATTTCTCCAAGAGTACTTTTAAGCAAAACTCCGTTTACTTTAACATTAAAAAATTTCTCATTTAGCGATTTTTCTATATTGTTTATAACAGTATTGAAAGAGTCCATCCCTGTTAATGCCCTGAATTTCTCACGAGACATTGTATCAAGACTTATATTAAGCTTTCTTACATTGTATCTTTTCAGGTCAGAAATATGATCACCCAGTAAGGTGCCATTTGTCGTAACACAGAGATCTGTTTCGGGGTGAACTTTCACAGTTTCCGAGATAATATCAAAAAATCCTCTTCTTATCAGAGGTTCTCCTCCCGTAAATCTTATTTTATTTATACCCATTGTGACGAATATATCTATAATCTTTATGAATTCTTCATTTCTTAAAATTTCATCATGTGACATGAATTTGACACCTTGAGGAGGCATGCAATACCTGCATCTTAGATTGCATTTATCAGTAACCGAAATCCGGAGGTAATTATGTTTTCTTAAAAAATTGTCTGTAAGCATTTATTTTACCGTATTTAAATTAAACTGGTTTTCCAAACTGTAATAATTAAGATTGATAAATGATATTAAGTTATATTTGAAACCGGAATTATTGGGAGATTTGAACAAAGCCTTTGAGTACATTATCATCGCTTCTTTTTTTCTTCTGGTTAACTCAAATATAACTGCAAGGTTATTCTCAACTGATCCGTCGGGAATACTATCCTGAACTTCTTTAAAAAGAATTTCCGCCTCATTATAATTTCCCTTCAGCACTTCCCTGATTCCGGCATCCACAATCTCAGATTCAGGATTTAAACTTTTACATTTTGCCAGATATTTTCTTGATTCTATCAGTAAACTTTTATCTTTTCCGGTTCTGGATTTATATTCCTGTATTTTACTTTTATCACTAAAATTAAACTCTGAAATTTCACCAGGTAAATGAATTCTGTTACTGATTACCATTTCATTATAAGAACTGCAAGATGGAAATGGCAATAAAATAAGCAGTATTAAACTAAATTGACGGTGAAATTTCATCACATGTATCTTCTAATGCGGCTGCTATATTTAAAATTCTCTGCTCATGAAAATGATTTCCCATAATCTGAATTCCTATAGGGAGTCCGTTGCTGTCAAGTCCAACCGGTATTGAGAGAGCAGGAATACCGGCAAGGTTTGCTGACACGGATAAAATGTCCGACATATACATCTTGAGAGGATCGTTTATCATCTCGCCGATTTTAAATGCTGTTGTTGTAGTAATTGGTGCAATTATCGCATCAACCTGCGAGAAAGCATTTTTAAAATCATTGATGATCAGTTTTCTCCCTTTAAGTGCTTTCAGATAATAAGCGTCGTAATATCCTGAACTTAATGAAAAAGTGCCAAGAATTATTCTTCGCTTAACCTCTTTGCCAAAGCCTTCACTTCTTGATTTAACGTATAATGATGAGAGATCATTAATGTTATTTGATCTGTATCCGTATTTTACTCCATCATACCTCGCAAGGTTTGATGAAGCTTCGGCAGTTGCAATGAGATAATATACAGGTATTGCATATTCAGTAAATCTCAGATTTATTTTTTTAATCTCAGCGCCGAGTTTTTCAAGCTCATTTATTTTCTGCTCAATGCAATCATTTATCTCGCTGTCTATACCAAGAAGATACTCTGCAGGGATGCCAATTCTCAATCCTTCAACTTTTCTTGTTAGCTTACCGGCATCTATATCAACATCCTTGTTTATTGATGTTGAATCCATGTTATCGTATCCGCTGATAATCTGGAGGAGTGTTGCGGCGTCTGAAACATTTCGTCCGAATGTACCTATCTGATCAAGCGATGAAGCAAATGCGACAAGACCATATCTGGAGACTCTCCCGTATGTTGGCTTGATTCCTGTTATTCCGCAAAAAGATGCTGGTTGACGTATTGAACCACCTGTATCCGATCCAAGTGATGCTGGCGCCATGAATGCTGCTACTGATGCAGCTGATCCACCTGAACTCCCTCCCGGAACTCTTGATGTGTCGTATGGATTTTTGGTTGGTCCGAAAAATGAGTTTTCAGTTGAAGAGCCCATAGCAAATTCATCAAGATTTGTTTTCCCAAGTGCAATGATTCCTTTTTCAAGGAGTCTTTCGTATGCTGTGGCATTGAAAGGGGGGATAAATTTTTCCAGTATTCTGGAACCGCAGGTTGTTCTTATATATTTGGTATTAATATTATCCTTTATTGCAACAGGAATTCCGTCAAAAGGAGAAAGGGTTTTATCGGCAGACCTTCTGGCATCTGAAATTTCTGCTTCTTTTATTAATCTTTCTTCATCAAAAGTAATATAGGAGTTTATTACATTATCAATATCTTTAATTCTTTTTATATAAGACTCGGCAATTTCTTTTGATGAAATTTTCTTTTCAGAGAGCAGTTTTGCAAGTTCCACAAATCCCTTTCTGTATATCATGTAATCCTCCAATTTTTTTGAACTTTGAAATCAAATAATTGATGTTAATGAAAAAAGTAACAATACAAATCAACTATTCTAACGCATCATTAAAAAATACCTTGAAAAAATCCATAAACTATTTTCTTCTAGATAGATATTTTTGTAAAAAAACTTCCGGTTTTATACACGGGATCAGATATTTCAGGAGTAGTTATGTTTAAAAAGAGGTTTATTCCGTTATTGACGCTGATTATAATTTTTTCATGTTTTAAAAAATCAGAAGGCCTTAAGCAGAATGATATGCAATTTCTGGTTAATCAGGTG
The DNA here is from genome assembly GCA_963664815.2 of Spirochaetota bacterium. GTDB lineage: Bacteria > Spirochaetota > UBA4802 > UBA4802 > UBA5550 > WRGT01. Next base: position 4,063,625 of record CAXXHB010000003.1, on the reverse strand, counting down.
CTGGCAATTCATGCACAATATAATACTATTGATGATACCCTTTCAAAAAGAATATATAGTAATTATATAGAGAGTCTCGATTACGGAAAATACTATTTCTATCAGTCAGATATGAAAATGTTTTCAAAATATGAACTCCTTTTTGATGATTTTATTGCTGCCAGTGATTATCGTGCTGTTTTTGAAATATTTAAAGTTTACAGAGAAAGAAGTAATGAAGCAATGCTGATGTTTGATGAATTAATCAAAGAGGATTATGATTTTACCAAAGATGAATCTATAATGTTGGACCGGGAAAAAATTCCGTATGCTGAAAATAAAGCTGAAATGAAAGAGAGATGGAGAAAAAATGTAAAGCTCCAGCTTCTGAACTATGTTTCATCTGGGAAAAGTATTAAGGAAGGCAAGCAGAAACTTGAAAAGAAATATAAATTAATGAAAAAGAGGATTGATGAGATTGATGAAGACAAACTTCTGAATATGTTTATGAACTCAATAACAGCGGCGCTTGATCCTCATACCAATTACCTGTCCGAAGAGGAACACCAGGATTTTAAGATTTCAATGGAGCTTAAACTTGAAGGAATAGGGGTAAGATTAAGGTCTGAAGATGGATTTGTTGTAGTGGAATCGATAATAGCCGGAGGAGCTGCTGATAAACTCTCAGAATCTCTTAAATTGAAACCGAATGATAAAATAGTTGCAGTGGCCCAGGGTAAAGGGGAACCAGTTGATGTAATTGACATGGATCTTCGTGATGTAGTTAAGCTTATTCGTGGGGAGAAAGGAACGGGAGTTACTCTTACTATTATAAGGGAAATGGAAAAATCAGACAAGACATCACGGCTTATAATACCGATAATTCGGGAAGAGATTGCTCTTAAAGATAGTGATGCCAAATCACATATTGAGGTGATCAACAAAAGGGGCAAACCTTACAAGGTTGGATATATAAAACTTCCATCATTTTATGAAGATCCTGATAGCGGGAAAAGCTCATCAGGTGATGTTAAAGAATTACTTGGTAATCTTGCAAAAGAAAAAGTTAATGTTGTGGTTCTTGATCTTCGTGGAAATCCAGGAGGTCTGTTAACCGAGGCTGTTGATATTGCCGGGCTTTTCATTGAGCAGGGACCGGTGCTTCAGCTTGTCAGAAAAAATACCCCGCCAAGAATATATTATGATAATGACCCTAAAATATACTACGAAGGCCCGCTCATTGTTCTGATTGATACATTTAGTGCAAGCGCATCTGAAATTCTTGCAGGAGCGATAAAAGATTATAAGAGGGGACTTATTGTAGGTTCAGGAAATACATATGGGAAAGGAACCGTTCAATCATATAATGTTCTTCAGAATAATCTTGGTGCAATAAAGATTACTACTCACATTTTTTATCAACCGGGCGGAACATCCAATCAACTGACAGGTATAGCTCCGGATCTTCTGGTGCCTGATATTACTGCAATATGGGAAATGAATGAGAGCGAAACCAAGTACCCGTTGAAGTGGGAAAAAATTGAAAGTGCGGAATTTCAAAAGTATAAATATCATAATCAATCTGTGGTTAATGAATCCATAGTAAATAGTCTGAAAAAGCTCTCTGCTGGTAGAACAGATAAAGGTGAATATGCGGAGCTCAGAAAAAAAATTGCTGATTACAGGGCCAAACTGAAAAATAAAAGTATAAGTCTTAAAGAGGAATCTGATAAAAACCGCCAGCAGGAAAAAGAGATGGAAGAGAAAATTAAAAATGGCAGAGAGAAAGAAGGAATAGATCTAAAAAATGATCTTTTTCTCAGGGAGGCTATTAATGTCGGGTGCGATTACTATGATATTATAAGTAAATAATAAGAGTCTGTCATTTCCCGGAGAGGACAGACTCCATCAACTTTTCTGAATCATGTTTACATAATTAGAAATTTTTTCCATATAGTTATCTTTGTTAACTAAAACAGGATCAATTCCATCCCGCATCATCTTTATCCTCAGAAAGTCAATATCGTTTCTGGAATCAATACAATATTCATCCATGAAAAAGATAACAGTTTCGATATTGTAATTTCTTAGAAGCTTGTATAGTAGCTCATATCTTTCATCTTCGGGCCTGAGGCATGGAGGCATTGCCCGGTAACTGTAGGCGTCAAGCAGTTCGTAAAATATATATTCAGAATCCGGGTTTAAAGAAAGATCAAAAAGCCTTCTTCCTGAGCATGAATCGTCTTCAATAATCTGTATACCTTTTTTTTCAATTTCATCAGCAATCACAGAAGGTATTGTTTTACCTCCGTATAACATGCCATGTATGAAGGTTTTATCATTTTTATCATCAACTTTCTTCATCTCATCAAATACCGGTGAGATATATTCAACGGCGATTTCAGGAGGTAAAATCAGTGCAGTCTCAAAAATAAGCGAGAGATCAGAATTGCTTAATAAATCAGCATTTTCACTTCGCATGGAAGAAATACTTCTTACCAGTCTTCTGAGTTGCTCATATTTTAATGTTTCTTGCTGAAGTCTTTCAATATTTATTGACTTAAGCTCTATATAGAAGAGTTTATTGAGCAAAAGTGAAATTTCATGATGCAGGGAAACTGCTGCATCTTCTCCGAAACCAGTTGGTGTTTTGAAAATGTAAGAAGTATTATCTGATTTAAAATATCTATTACAGGAACATTCTTTTTCAGAAATGATTATATGGTCATAAAGGGATGCGGCTATGTTGCTAAAACCTGTTTTATTGAGGAAGAATTCCGGTATTTTTAACGATATAATATTAAATGCGGCCATTATTTCCGGCGGAATGAGAAAGCAGGGGGAAGCAATTATTTTTTTTTCTTTTTTTAAGTGCTTTTCCAGAATTTTTTCATATACAGTATCAATTTGGGCAATTCTATCAATTGCATCTGTTATTGAGCTAAATCTCATTTTTTCCTCTTAGTAAAGACAACACAAATATCAGTTAAGAAAATCTTGATAATAAAGCCAGGCTATTGCAACTTGTAATAAAAAAGATATAATAATTTTCAGTGCTTATTATACAAAGATAAAACACATTTAAATATTTAATTTATCAATAAAAATATTTGTAAAAAATAGTACATTATAAATAATAATTTATAATGTAATTCAACTGGTTCATGGTATTTTTTATATTGAATTCTATATTGCATTGTAATTTTTTTAAAATAGGTAAATTTGTGACTGAAAATAACAATTGGAGTTTTGCAATGGCATCTGGGAATAAAAAAGATTCAAGAAAAACGTCCGCGAAAAAAGCCCCATATCTTTCGGTAGTACTCCCTGTCTACAATGAGGAAGAAAGCCTTCAATTACAATATAAGGCTGTTCTTGATGCAGTAAAAAAATTAGGCAGGACTTATGAAATAATTTTTGTCAATGACGGAAGTATCGACAAATCTGCGGAATTACTTCAGGAAATAGCAAAAAAGGATAAAAATGTAAAAATTATACTTTTCAGAAGAAATTTCGGACAGACTGCGGCCATGGCTGCCGGAATAGATTATTCAAAAGGTGAAGTAATAGTTTTTATGGATTCCGATCTTCAGAATGAGCCGGAGGATATAGTAAGGCTGCTGGAGAAGATTGATGAAGGTTACGATGTCGTAAGCGGGTGGAGAAATCAACGACAGGATAAATGGATTTCGAGAAAGCTGCCGTCTAAAATAGCTAACCGACTTATTTCTAAAGTCACAGGAGTTCCTCTCCATGATCTTGGCTGTTCTCTTAAAGCTTATAGAGGTGAAATTTTAAGGCAGGTAAACCTATACGGGGAAATGCATAGATTTATTCCAGTCCATGCATCTTGGATCGGGGCAAACATCACCGAAATTCCGGTAGGTCATCATGCGAGACAATTTGGCCAATCTAAGTATGGCATTAAGAGAACATTTAAGGTAATTCTTGATCTGATAACTGTAAAGTTTATGGGGTCATATTCAACTAAACCTATATATATTTTCGGAGGTACAGGGCTGGTTTCACTCCTGTTTGCAGTTATATCCGGAAGTGCAGTTATTATAATGAAAATTCTTAATTATCAGAATATGACAAGAAACCCGCTTTTTATGCTTACAGTTATGCTTATTATAATCGGGGTGCTTTTTATTCAGATGGGAATTCTTGCTGAGATAATGATAAGGATTTACCATGAGTCAAGGAATATACCTCCTTATAAAGTAAAGAAGACTATTAATATGGATTAACAAAACTATTGTCTATATTGATTAGACTGAAAGTTATCGTGTAAACTACATTGCTAATGGTAAGCTGTTTAATGATTTAAATTAATGATTTAGCAGAAGAGAAAATTATTTTTTCTCTTCTGTTTGTGGTTTATTAGAATCATCTTTTTTTTCAGAATCATTCTTTTTGTCTTTGCTGTTTTTTTTCGCTTCTTTTTCTTTCTTTTTATCATCATCATCACCAGTAAGAAGGAATGAAACCGGACCTTTTTTAAACTCAGCAGAAATATCTTTAACGGTGTTTGTTGTTTCCTTTATAGACTGGAGTATTGAAGGGATATCTTTTTGTGAATCAGCAAGAATGTTGTTTACTCCGGCAACACTGGTGCCGAGATTTGTAAGAAGACCTCTTATGTTTTGCTTGTTATCGGATGAAATACCTTTCACTATGTTTACTGTTTCTGTGACTGAAGAAAGGAGATTATGTACATCTCTAAGTACAGCTTCAAGGTTTACATATTCAAGTCCTTCAATTACATCACCGCTGCGAAGCGGTGATCCTTTTTTTTCAGGATTACGCATCTCAACAACAGTATCACCTATAATATTCTGATTGAGAATTATCGCGGAGCAATCTTCCTGAATTACAATATCCCTTTTTATTCTCATTGTTGCAAGAAAATGGAGGCCAGGTTTATAGACAGGCTGAAGTTCTACAACCCGCCCTATGTCATAGCCTTTGAGTTTAATGGCTGTACCTTTTTTTATAGCTGATATATTATCAATTTTCAGGTAAACATCTATAGTAGAAGTGGAAAGTGAATACCCCAATTTTAGAATAATGAATAAAAGGAGTATTAATACAGGAGCCAGGATAAATATTCCAACGCGTAATTCATTGGGATTTTTTAAAGAAAAATTTTTAAAAGATATTTTTTTCATAGGATTACCATGGGGCCTTCAATAGAATTATTTTTATATTGTACAAGATAAGGATTGCAGGAATTTAAAAAGTCCTCCTTCAATCCATTGAATACTGATTTCCCATTAAAAAACATAATAAATGCATCTGAAATATCAACAAAATTCCATGGATAATATGTAATAATAATAAGTGATTTATCCGGAAGTTTGGATCTTTCAATTAAAATATCCATCATTGTCTTAACGTTAAGAGGGCATTGATCTTCAAAAGCAAATTCAAGATATAGCAGATCCGGATCCATTACAATTGATCTGGCAAATGTTGTCTTTAACATTTCAGATCGTGTTAAGTCAAAAGGCCGGAACTTTCTGCAGTGATCAAGGTTAAGGTCATAAATTATTTTACCCACGTGTTTTTTTATCTCGGCCGCTGTCATCTTCGAGTGGTACTCCAGTGGAAGAGAGATGTTTTGTTCAACGGTCATGTTACTTATAAGCCCATAATCCCCATGAACATAACCTATGTCTTTTTTATGCATAAGTTGACCGAAGTAGTCGAGAGTCTTGAGCGACCTGCCTTGATAAATAACATCACCATCATAGGTTGAATCTGTTCGTATTATTAAATCGAAAAGGCTGGTTATCCCTGAACCTTCGGGGCCGAATATCAGCAGGTTATCTCCACGCTTTAGTTTAAACGAAATATTATCGAGCAGTTTTATTCCATTTGAGGTATAAGTTACATTCTGCACATCGATTATAAGATCTTCCAAATGGTAATCCTCTCTGTCATAAATAAAATAACACAGATACAATTATATTAACAATTATAGATATAAAAAGTGTACGTATTACTGCTTTAGAAACATAAATTGGAATTTCAAATTTTGATGATGGTTTTAATCCATAATAACAGCATATCAAAGGAATGGTTATTCCAAATATTATACTTTTAATTAGTGCAGCGATTATATCTTTAAATGTGAATGAATCAATCAATGTCTGTCCGAAAACATCCATTGGAATATAAACAACGGTTTGTGAAATGATATAACCGCCGATAAATGCAACTATGTCAAAAATTATAATTAGTGATCCGATAGAAAGAATAGAAGCTATTATTCGCGGAAAGATAATATAGAGTTTCGTGTCTATACCCATTAATTCCATGGAGAGTATCTCACGTGACCATTTCTGGACAGAAATTTCTGCCGCAATTGCCGAACCGGATCTTGAAATTACGATGAGTGCTGTAGCAAGAGGCCCAAGTTCCCGTGCAATTATAATAACCAGGATATTGCCTAGAAATCCCTCAACGCCGAACTTTGGAAGACTTGTCAGCGCCTGAATTATGACTGTTCCTCCAAGAAGCAGGGCAATTATCATTACTATTGCAAGCGCATCAACACCTGTAAATTTTGTCTGATTTATAATAATATTATAAATTGATCTGAAACTTAAATACCGGAGAGATCGGAATGAAAAAATAATTGATTTTGTATAATCTATAAAATCATGCATCCCCCTTTGAAGTGAGAGAGCCTTTGTACCTGTTTTTATAACTAGTTGTCTTATCATTTTCTTTCAGTAATTATTTATAAAAATAATCTGCGACGTTTTGTATTTTATTGATGTTCATTCATTAATATGTGTCCAGTATATTTAAAGCTGACTGGATATAATATAGATATCAGTTTATTTTATCAATGTCATTATTGTTCAATTATTTTTTTGTTTACTACCTTAATATTTTATTTTTAAATGTGTGAATTAATGCTGGTATATAACATTAATTACTTGAATTGAACAATAATTACCTGAAGGCAAATTGTGTTTATTAAAACAATTTATTATGATAAAAAATATTCATAGATGTCCTTTTGATGGAGCTTCAGGTAACAAATGCCTGTATTGAACTTGTCGAAATTGTATAAATACCCATATTTAACAGGAAAAAAGGTATATTTCAAGTAATTATTAAAACAAATAAGTTTATTTTTTATATCAGTTTTTAAGACTTTCCAGGAAAGAATGAAATTGGTCTGTCTGTTTTGAAAAGAAAGATTATATGAAGATTAATTCATTAATTTCTGTGAAAATTCAGGAATATATATGTCACAAAAACTTAAATATTTTTCCCTGGCTGGGGTATCTCTTTTAGCGGCAATTTTTATTATAGCTTCATCATTTACCAGTATTGTCTATTTGAAAGACTATCTGATATCATTTGCAATAAGAGTATTCAACCTTTACGAGTCTCCTGAAAGTGCAATAACTGTCATTAGCGGTAATAATTATAAAAAGTATGTAAAGACTTACAGGAATATGCCGGAAGGTATGTTCCATTTCGCCAATATGCTTTTTTACAAAGGTAATAAAAATCTGGGGCTTGGTGAATTAACATTGGCAGCTATTAATTTGACTGATTATTATAAACTTTATACAATGAAGCAGGATATAATGTCCAGAAACCGAATTAATCAGAATATTATAAATTCGGGAGAGTTAATACTTATCGAAAAGTCTCTTCCGCCAATTATAAGTGACAGTAAAAATAACAGGTCAGATAGAGTAGTCTTTACCCGTGGACTTTATTTTTCCGGAGATACTACAGGAGGTGAATCATTTCTTCGGAGGCTGCCGGTGTTTAAAGCAATGGGAGTTAATGCTATTGTGTTTGATGTAAAGGATATTACAGGAATAGTCCATACAAAGAGCAGAGTAAAAACAGCCAGGGATTATAATCTCACAAGGCAGGGTGCCATTGATAACCTTCCATGTCTTATCAGGGCATGCAGGGAAAACGGAATTTATATCATTGCGAGAATTGCTGTTTTTCACGATCAGCTTCTTTGGTCTTTAGATCCATCATCAAGGATAAAGTCAAGAAGTACAGGGAATGAATGGAATCACATCTCTCATGAAAAGTGGTGCGATCCAAGTAATAAAAAAGTTCAGGATTATAATATCGCGCTCGCTGTTGAACTCGCTGAAGCTGGTGTTGATGAAATTCAATTTGATTACATCAGGTTTCCAACGCTTGGTGATCAAGCTGATGCAGCATTTACTTTCAGTGAAGGGAAAATGGAGAGGATTGAGATCATTTCACGTTTTCTGAAAAGGGCCCATGAAGAAGTGAGAAGAGCCGGAGCGTTCCTTTCAATAGATATATTTGGTGTCGTAGCATGGGGGAAAAATGTTGATATTGAGATGACGGGACAGAAGATAGAATTGCTTGCTCTGTATTGCGACGTTATTTCTCCAATGCTTTATCCTTCTCACTTTAATGATAATTTTGATGGAATTAAAAATCCGGGAGATCATCCCTATCATTTTATTCTTGAAGGATGCAGAAAGGTTATTGAGCTTTCAGGAGGAAAAGTTATTGTACGTCCATGGCTTCAGGCGTTTGGATGGAGGGTATCAAAATTCAATGCGATGTATATAAAAGAACAGGTTAAGGGAGCGAATGATTCCGGAGCGAACGGATACCTCTTCTGGAATGCCTCTAACAGGTACGATGAAGTTAAGGAAAGCATGGTCAATTAATCCAGAGAGGCAATACAGCTTACGCTCCGTGAATCCGGAGCGTAAAGACAGTTTAAAATACTATGGCGTTCTATTCTATTTTTATAGTGATTGTAGTAGTTTTTATTATCTTTGGTTTCTTTTCCCAGTGTCTTGCATAATTGAAAACAAGTGTAAAGTCGCCTTTTTCTGCAGATTTGTATATAAACTGCTGAATGTCAATACCGCCGGCTTTATCGTTCTCTTCAGTTTTAACGTTTTCTTTAATGATTTTAAATGATGCAGGGATGTTTGAAACCTTCCATGCACAACCGGTGCTTAGTTGTCCTTCCAGATTAATTATAAATTCTTTATCCACTCCTGCAGAGATTGTTTCCCCCCTGGAATCTGTTTTTACTAAAACTTCAGGTGAACTTGAACATCCCGATATAATAAAAGCGAATATGAATGCTATAAATGGGTTTTTTCTTATTAACATTTTCATCTCCATATTATTCTTTTGTGACAATAATCCAGGCTGCTCCATAACCTATATTATTGCTTCCATATTCAACCCAGATATATCCTTTTTCTCCCCATTGTGGACCCCATGAGTTTTTAACAAGATATGCCTTTTTTGTATCATCCCATCCCACGATTGTAATTGCATGATTAACATCGTTTGGTCCAGAAACAGATGCATGCTCGTCAAAAATACCACTTTTATAGGCCTGGAATGCGGGAGTGACTTTTACTGTCGCGGCAATTGCACCATATTTTGCAATGGCTTCTTTCATCTCCTTGACAGTAGGAATTCCCGCATCTCTCTTTATGTATCCCCATTTGGTTATAGTGTATTTTGTTTTTGAAGAAGATGAACACGATCCCTGTTTTCCAACATATTTGGTGTCTTTTTCAGTATTGCTTTCAGTTCGGGCGCCCTTTGCAATAAAATAGTCGAAGACTCCACCATACCATCCACCATCGCAGCTTCCAGCATCATTGCCGTTTTTGTCAACCGCGCAATCGAGTATTGCCTGCTCCGATATATCAAGAGTTTTGCTGTTTTTTAAAAGGTAATCTGTTTCATAAACCGCAGCTGAAGTAAAAGCCCAGCAGCTTCCACAAATACCCTGGTATTGTACTATGGTAGATGTTGTATTTCCATTCCATGCAAAAGCAGAAAGTGAGGTGGATGGTGTAAGATTAGTAGGAATATTACGATCTTTCATCGCAGCGCTATTGGCTTCATCAAGACGTTTTTTATCTTCCTGTTTTCTTCTCTCTTCTTCCTGTCTCTTTAGTTCTTCCTGTTTTTTTCTGTCAGATTCTTTGTTTATTTCGTCTTCACGTCTCTTTCTCTCCTCTTCAAGACGTTTTAACTCTTCCTGTTTTTTCTTTTCAGAGTTGATGCGTTCCATCTCCTCTTTTTTTCTTTTTTCTTCTTCAAGTTTTTTCAGCTCATCTTCAGAAGGTGGTTTCGTTCCTGTAATCTCAGAAATTTTGTATTTCATCATTTCTGTAAGCTCAACTTTAAATTTGTAGTTCTTCTTTTTCTGATCTGCGAGAATTGCTTTCATAGTTTCTCTTATTTCTTTATCACTTCTTCCGATTTTTTGTATATTCTCCTTTGATTGATTCTTTATATTTTGTACTTCGTCTTTAACCGAAGAAGATTTCTGAGCATTTAATGCTGATGATGAAATTATTAAAAAAAGCATTGATAATAAAACAGATAAAGATTTAATATTTCTGAAATTTTTCAAGTTCATATAGTTCTCCTAAAATAAATTACATCCTGATTATTTTATTATATACTGATTTTTTTGGCAATAAACAATTTTAAAAAATCTAACAATGATGGTAAAGGATCTGTATTCTGTATTTTTAAGAAAATATTTTTAAATTTTATAAAAAAAAAGAAAAGTTTTTATTATTTTGGAAAATATATAGCTTATAGTAATTTTGACATTTTGACAGTGATTTTTTCATAAATTTTTGGCGGGTGGATTTGCTACAGGTTGTTGGTAATTTGCAGATAAAATGGACAAATCAACCGGGATTTATAAAATAACTTTGATTTTGATTTGACAGGATAAATTAATTTCTGGTTTTAGATATGTTTAACAAATAAATCTGGAGTTGAATATGTCTGTAAAAAAAATAGCTGTACTCCCGGGTGATGGTATAGGGTCTGAAGTAATTGAAGAAGCAAGAAAAGTATTAGATAAGATTTCCGGAATATTTGGTATCGGGTTTTCATATTCTTATGCTGATGTTGGGGGAGCGGCACTTGATAAATATGGTGAACCTCTTCCTGAATATACTGTAAAGACCTGTGAAGATTCAGATGCTGTGCTTTTTGGATCAGTCGGTGGGCCGAAATGGGAAAAGCTACCTCCTGATAAACAACCGGAAAGGGGTGCTCTTCTTCCGCTAAGAAAACATTTTAATCTGTACGCAAACCTGAGACCTGCTATTATATTCAGGGAACTGAAGGAAGCATCCCCTCTTAAATCTGAAATTATCGGTGAGGGCTTTGATATAATGATAATCAGGGAATTAACAGGTGGTATATATTTTGGGCAACCAAAATTTAAGGATAATACCAAAGGGTATGATACTTTGATCTATACACGACCTGAGATAGAAAGAATAACAAAAGTTGCTTTCGAAACCGCAATGAAGCGAAATAAAAAAGTTACATCTATAGATAAAGCCAATGTGCTCTCCACATCGCTTTTATGGAGAGAAATTGTTGAGGAGATTGCAAAGGGTTATCCGGAAGTTTCTCTTAATCATCTTTATGTAGATAACGCATCGATGCAGCTTGTAAAAGATCCGCGCCAGTTTGATGTTATGTTATGTGATAATATGTTCGGTGACATCCTTTCTGATGAGGCATCAATGATTACCGGTTCCATAGGGATGCTTCCATCTGCATCGCTTTCTGATGGAACATTCGGTCTTTATGAACCTGCGGGAGGATCCGCTCCTGATATAGCGGGGAAAGGTATAGCTAATCCCATAGCTCAGATACTCTCCGCTGCCATGATGTTAAAGTACAGTTTTGGATTAAATGAGGCTTACACAATGATTTTCACTTCAATTGAAAAAGCTCTTGAACAGGATTATAGAACCGGTGATATAATGTCGCAGGGTAAAAAACAGGTTAGTACAAAAGAAATGGGGGAGCTTATTCTTGCTAATCTTGAAAAATGTTCCCTGCAGGATTTATAAAAACGCTGTTCATCAGAACCTCGTAAAGGCTTAAATATTGTGAATATCACTTGTAATTGAGAATAAAGAAAAGCCGGCTCATTTGAAGCCGGCTTTTTTTTATTTTTTCTGCAATTCCATTGTCAGGTTTTTGGCTTTAACGAAAAAAGTTTCAGCTTCCTGAAAGTTTCCTTTTCTCATCGACTCAAGCCCTCGGTTGAAAAGATTATCAATCTCTTTTACGCTCATTTTTTACCTCCGGATTATTTTACTTAATTATCGACATTTTACATAAAAGTGTTAGAATTTTAAACAAAATCGGAATATTTTAACTTCATAATTGAAGTTTCGATCAGATATAGAGTATGAAGCTAAAATAAATTGACAATAGAGGTGATTTGAAAAAGATTTACTGTATATATAATTATTTTTTTACTGATATTGCTGATGCATCGGACAATAAGCTTAGTCATTTGTTTTTTATTCAAATTCCGGAGGAATTATGTCAGAAGATCAGAGCATTACATCTTTTCATGAAATTATACGTGAACTGGCAGATATAGAATCCAGACTGGAAATGAATATTGATACCACACTCTGGATCAGCGATCCTCACGGAGCAGGGGAACGCTTTGTTTCAATCCTTAAAGGACGCTTCGGTCTTGTTTGGCGTTCCGCTTATGAAGCCCTTCCAAAAACGTTTTCGAATGAAAAACTTGAGCATATAGACAGAATAATAAAAAAAGAGAAATATCTTGAAGCCGAAGATTTTAAAATGGAGAAACAGGATGTAATATCTGCTCTTGTTAATATTATAAGGTATAAGGTGCAGGGCGTTCATGATTTTGATCAGATAAGGGGAGGGATAAATAAAGATCTCAAACCTCTTCTTGAAAATCTGATACTGAATTTTCCTGTGCCTAATATTGTTTATGAGGACGATATAGTTGCTGATAAAATGATAACTGCCCTTGCAAAAATTGTTAAACAGGTAATCCTCGGCCAGCTTATAGTTCTCGGTGATGTTTTCGACAGGGGTGATGAGCCTGATAAAATACTGCGGATTCTCTCCCGAAAGGAATTGAAGCCTTTTGTAAAATTTGTATGGGGAAATCATGATATACTATGGATGGGAGCGGCCGCAGGCAACAGGTCTTTAATAGCTGAAGCACTGAGGATAAGTGTACGGTATGATACTCTTGACTTCCTGAAGCGTCTTGGAATTGACATATCTAGACTGCAAGCTTTTGCTGAAAAACTTTATCCAGGCAAGATAAGTGGAAATTTTAAGGCTAAACTTGATATATCAAAAAAGATGGAGAAAACTCTTGCCATGATTCAGTTCAAACTGGAAGAGGAGACTATTAAAAAGTATCCGCAGCTTGATATGGAGAATCGGCTTAATCTTGAAAAACTTGCAGAATTATTAAAAAACGGTCAGACTTCAGGACTTACAGATAACAATTTCCCCACGCTGATACTTGATGATCCTTTGAAGCTTACGGATGAAGAGAAAGAGATAATAGATGATCTTGTGAGCCAATTTACTAAAAGCAGGCAGATAAAGAGACTCATGGAATACCTTTTCAAAGAAGGGAAACTCTATCACATTAATAATTATATAATGAATATACATGCACTTGTTCCAAGTACCGAGAATGGACAGTTTGAGGAACTTTACGGTAAAAAAGGGAGAGAGCTTCTTGATCATATAGAGATAGTCATAAAAGATATAGGAGAGAATTATCTGGCAGGAAGAGATCAGGAACCTTTCCAGCTTGCGATGATGTTTTATCTCTGGTGTGGTTCAAAATCTCCTTTGTTTGGCAAGGATGCAATGAAAACTTTTGAACGTTATTTTTATAAAGATAAAGCTACACATAAAGAGAAAACTCTTTACTGGGGGAAAAATATAAATAATCCTGATTTTATCAATAAACTGACTTATGAGTTCAATGTTGAAAGGATTGTATTTGGACATACGCCTGTTGATGTTTCAAAGGGACAGAAAATTGCAAGTGCAAATGGCAGGGCTATAAATATTGATGGAGGTTTTTCTGAAGCATATCTCAATCGCGGGCATGCTCTGATTCAAACTCCATATTCTTTATATGCTATTATTCTTCCAGCTCCCGATGAAATAATAGATTTACGGAAAAAGAAAGAACCTACAAGGCTTACATTTGAGATGATTGATACATTTGAAGAACCAAAAAAAGTCAAAGATACATACGTTGGCAAACAACTGATAGAGCGAAGAGATTTTCTTTTAAATGAACTGAAGAATTATAAAGACAGCACATATATTCAGTAGAGTTTTATCCTGATTAAAGAGATGATATGACCTTATCTCATTTAATCAGGTGGATCTTGTTTCAGACAGGCTTTTTATAATTTTTTTTAATGTATAAATCGAGATATTCCTTTGGATTATCAACAGCTTCTCCCGGAATGGTAAAGTTTTCAAGATTCATTAGCCTTATACCATGGAAAAAATCTTTAAAAAGGTCATTACAAAGATCTCTTACTTTCATATTTAATTTATCAGATTTATTTTCTATATTTATCTTAGCTTCTTCATCAAAAGAGAGATAAATTCCATGGTCAATTAAAAATTCTTTCTGGAATTTATTTATTCCATCTTCAAGAAGCAGTGCTGACAAAGCTTTATTGGGATTATTAACGAGATCGAGATCCACATGCAGTTTTTTTATACCTGTTGATGGTAGTTTTTTCTCGAATTTTATAAGAAGCTTTTCAAAAACACTAAGAAGTCCTCTGGCTCCGGTTTTCTCCATATAAGCCCTGGTGGCAAGTTCCATAAGGGCATCATCGCTGAAATCAAGATCAATACCGTATGCTTTAAAATCCATCTTTTTACCGAATACAACCGTACTATGACTGTTTTTCAATATTTTGTAAAGACCGTTAATATCAAGTTCATTCAGTACAACCGATACAGGGAGGCGGCCTATAAATTCCGATTCAAAACCGAATTCAATGAGATCCTCAGTTTTGAGCTGTTTAAAGACTTCATTTTTTTCCGATGTTGAAGTTCTGATTTTATCAAAACCTATGCTTTGCCTGTTTAATCTTTTGTTTATTATATCAGGCAGTGTGGAAAATGCTCCGGATACTATGAACAGAATATTTTTAGTACTGATTTTTTTCCGAGTTACTTTACCTGTTCTCTGAGCTTCCATGGCAGCTTCAACCTGTGAAGCAAGATCGTGTGGAGTTTTAAGATCAACCTCAGATTCCTCCATAAGTTTAAGAAGGTTTCTCTGGACGCCTGTTCGTGAAACATCCGGACCAATTGTATTACCCGATGATGCGATTTTATCTATTTCATCAATATAAATAATACCATATTCAGCCTTAGAAATATCACCATCAGCCTCATAAACCAGTTCTCGTACAAGGTCTTCAACATCCCCTCCGACATATCCTGTTTCACTGAATTTTGTTGCATCAGCTTTAACAAACGGGACGCCAATTCTTTTTGCGATGAGCTTGATAATATATGTTTTACCAACACCCGTGGGACCGATAAGAAGCATATTGCTTTTAATGTTTCCAACAATACGCTGATCTTCAGGAATAGTCATTTCAACTTTCATTCTGTTAAAATGTGTGCAAACTTTTGTAGCTATCACTTCAACTGAAGATTCCTGACTAATTACATACCTGTTAAGATACTCCTCAAGCTCTTCAGGTAGTAAATTAAAATTTACCTCAGATTCATGAACTTTTGTTCCTGGATGTTCGCCTATTGCATCAGGTTTAACCTGTGCTTCATCGGGATTCATTTTCAGGATCTCATCGAAAATTTTTTCATGATCCGGTGAAGAGTTTGTCATAATATAATCCTTTGCTTGTTTTATAGATAAAATTATAAGAGCTGCTGCCCAGAGCAAATATTTTATTTTTTTTTATAAAAAATAAAAAAAGTGCTTGAAATTACTATACATATATATACTATACATTTGTTTGATAGTTAATGTAGCAGTTGTGGATGATAAGCCTTAACTAACAGATGTCCTTAATACACAATTTTCAATCTTATATGCTATATTAATGGCGTATATAATTTAGATTATAGTGAGAGTACAATGAATGGTTATGTTACAAAAAAAGAAAGTATATGTTTATTTAAGACTGACAGAGAGGAACAGAGAAGTAAAGGCTTCGTTAGAGGGAGAAAGAGTACGGAAAGTGGAAAAACCTCTAGTGATATATTATCCACAATTATTAAAGAATTCAGAGGCGAAATTGTCAGTAGTGATAAAATGATTCTGTATTCGCTGGTAAAATAATAAAAACTATAGCTGTGGGGCTCCCGCTCAATCACACCTAAAACCCTAAGTAAAAAAATCCTGCCATATATCGGCACTGCAGCTTTGAGTGAATAAAAAGAGAGGCACATCTGGACAATGAGGGCCTCTCTTTTTTATATTAATGAATAAGGGAGTGTAAATAACATATAATTTTTACTGGATTTTGAGTAACGTGGTATGTTAATCGTTTATTATATTTATTTATCAGTAGATAATTTTATAGCAAATAGTTATTATTGAGTTTATTCAATGAGAATGTGGTGAACTATAGTTTAAGTCAATTGCAGTATTTATTAAGATGTTCATTATTATCTGTAAACTCCCAAAAACAGAGTATATACTCTCGGAGAAATATCATATTTACATTTATAAAAATTTTATTTACAAACTGGTATAACTTATTGCATAATATATACATTAAAAGTGTTGATGGAGATATATAAAATTTATGAAAAAATTTTTTCTGTTATTCCTGCTGGTATATTCTACCTCACTTTGGGCTGATGAAATACATCTGATTGATGGTAAAATTATAAACGGGAATATTATTAATGTAACCACAGATAGTATTGAATATAAGAGGGAGGATGACTCCACACAAAAGCTTAACCGGAGCTCTGTGGTGAAAATTACATATAAAAATGGAAAGGAAATTGATTTCTTTGACAGGATCTTTCTCAAAGACGGATCAAGCATACCTGCGAAAGTAATTAAAAGCGGTAAATTATATATTGAATATAAACCTTTAGGTGAAATTCCTTACGACCGTGTTGAAACGGAAAATGTAACGAAAATAGTCTATGACAATGGAATTGTTGAAAACTTTGCAAATCAAGCTGAAACAGACATGATCTTCTTAAAAGATGGAAGTACATTCAAAGCGGGGAATATAATAATCAGAGAAAAGTACATTGAATTTACTGATGAAAAGAGCAATCGGTTGTTTTACGGCAGAGATATGGTGCTGAAGATAGTGTATAAAAACGGCACTGTCGAGACACCGGAGAAATTTAAAAACAGTGCAGGACAGACTGCTGCAGGGGTCTCTCTATATACCGGTAATATGTTCTGGGAATTTGAACTGGGATGGAACGGTTATACAGGTTTAGGAGCAAGGGTAGATTACAGGTTAATAGACAATTTCGGTATTAATGCTGGAGCAGGTGTCGGGCTTTGGGGGTACAGATTTTCCGGTGCTCTACGTTACTATCTGGAATATCCATTTGGACTGGCCTTCAGCATTGGTGCAGCATATAATACTGGATTGAAATCATATACATACAGCTATGAAACAGAAAATAAATCAGGCAATAAAATCAAAGAAGATGTTAATTTTACCTGTAAACCTGTAACCACAATCAATGCAACGTTATTATACTTCTGGAGGGTTAATGGAAATAACAGGCTGTACATAGAAGCGGGCTACGCCTATGCTATGCAGAAGACAAAATATACATACACAACTGCAAGCGGAAATAGCTTAACAACCGATTCAAAAAATACTGAGGATATAATTGCTCCGGGGGGAATAATACTCACGATAGGTTATGCTTTCGCCATATAAAAATTTTTATTTTGTTTAATTCAGAGAACTATGCAATAGTACAAGTTGGTTCAGAAAATCAAGGTATTTATGTCGTTAATCCTTCTGATGCTGTGAAGTTTTTTTGATAGTGTTTTATCAGGACAAAAAAATAAATAGGATATAAAAAAACACATTTTGCAGGGATGTTGTTGTTATTTTACCAAAGGCCTGAATAAATCAGGCCTTTGGTAATTGCCGAAGAAGGGAATCGAACCCTTATGGAGTTACCCCCGCCGGATTTTGAGTCCGGTGCGTCTACCAGTTTCACCACTTCGGCTTGCAAACACCAAAAATATTTATTATAAAAAAGTTGAAACAATGAGTAGCTGAATTTACTCAGGTTGAGGGATCTCGTCAACTTCTATATATTTTCCTTTTGCTCTGGCGACAATTTTCCCCATTTCATTTTCAATTTCCGCTCTGTTCTCAATGACCCTTTTGCTTTTTTTTACAAACCACCCTCTGATATGGAGATTTTCGCCGACAAATGCCGGTTGCAGATACCTGATTGTAAGCTCACTTGTTATAGCCATTACTTCGAGGTATTTATTAACTGTTACCATAGTTTCATCAAGAATTGTCGCAATAACTCCCGAATGTATTATGTTGGGGATTCCTTCTAGCAGTTCATGAGCTGTAAACTCACCATAGGCCGTTTTTGTGTCATCATCGAATCTGAGCTTTAATTTAAGCCCGACTTCATTTTCCTGACCACAGGCAAAACATATGTTATCTTCATACTCTAGCATGGGTACATTTGTTTTGTATATGCGGCCATTTGTCAAGAACTTTTTGATTTTGAGTTATCAAGCTTTTTCAACATCATGTCAATTTCCTCCTGATCGAGCCATTCATCTATTCCCGGGCCGTCAGAATCGGTCATCATCATGTACATTTCTAGAGCCATAATAAGGTCTTCTTTAGAGAGAAAACCGAGTGTTACGAAGATCTCACCAAGAAGCCTGTCCTTGTTATCTTTCTGTAGTTCAAGAGCTTCATTAAGCTGGGAATCATTAATAATGCCGTTTTCAACGAAAAACATTCCTATTCGATATTCATCATTGTCAATTTTTCCCATGGTTAATTCTCCATAATAAATTTATAATAATCTAATTGTAATCAATGTCAAGAGCAAATTTTCTTGACGTTTTTATTATTTGTTTGAGTATAAATATACAGGTTTTCAAAATATTGTAAATGTTATATCGATTTACAGTCATAAAATTTATTCAAAATTATATATGGATAGAACCTAGCAGGTAAAGAGGTAAGAAGCTGTGTTTGTTTTAAAAATCTATCTATGTTTGCAGAGTAAAGTTAATGTGAATAACTGTATTTCTTAATTCTTATTTATAAAAGAATGAAGGGAGTAATATATTGCTACGTTTGCAAGTTGTTTTGATTTTTACTTTTTTACTGCTTATACAATCATTTAATCAGTTTTCTCTTTTGGGAAGTGAAAATGATATTGGATTTTTTACATTTATCGGTTCAAAAGGATGTAAAGAGTGTCATGGAGATGATGTAATTGGTAATCAGTATAAAATCTGGTTATTATCTCCTCATGCAAAAGCATATAATATACTGATAAGTGAAAAAGCTGCTGAAATAGCAAAGAAAGTAGAGGTAACATCACCCGAAAAGGATTATGCTTGCCTGAAATGCCATGCTACAGGAAAAGGTAAGGTTAATACTGTAGTTAAAGAGGGGGTAGGATGTGAAGCCTGTCATGGCCCTGGAAGTGAATATTATAAAGCAAGCAATCACGTTGATTACAGCAGCAGAGAAAATGGTTACAGAAGAGGAATAAAATACGGAATGTATCCTATTCTTGGAATAGCAAGTCTGAAGACCAGGGAGCGGCTATGCCTTTCGTGCCATAGAAAAGAAAGACCATGTTTTCCGGAAGGCAAGCCAAATGATTATGAATTCAGGATTCCTATTCAAACTATTGATTCACTAAGAAAAGGAGAAATTAATTTCAGGCACCCACTCCGCAGGTAATTCTGTTCCTTGAAGACTCACTTTGTTTAAGCCATAAGATCCCTTCAGCTCTGATAAGGGTACGTTTTATCATTTCGGATGTATATATCATCGAATCTATTCTATCTTTTTCAAAAATTGAGTCCTGTCCGATAATTTTTCCATGGTTTTCATAATATATCTGCTGAAGAGGTTTTTCGGCAAAAGAGAAAATTTTTTCATATTTCAATGTGTTGATATAGGTACTGGTGTATGATATTATCTCTTTTTTGAAAAGAATATCTAAAAGCATACAGAAAAGTTCTTCAGGGGAAAGTATCACTTTTGTCAGCCTGTTGAGGCCATTTACAATTTCATGGACAAAAAGACCCTGCTCCATGCACTTGTATGTTATGACTGGATTTTTTTTAATATCTGGATTGATGTATGATTGTCTAACAAGTCCATTGAGATCAAGGTTTTTAGCCCCAATATTTATTAATGTCATTACATTATCAGGTTCTTTTACTGTTTGAAAAAGTTCATCGATTGTTGATACAAAACGAATTATATATCCGAATCTTTTAATAATTGAATTAAACATATTTTTATGAAATTCATTATCATCAAGAATAATGAATAAGCCGGGTTTGACCTCAATTTTTGTATTGAGGCTTTTTATATATAGTGCTATACGATCTGGTGAGAATGTTGTAATACAGTCTGATATCCCTGATTTAATAAAAAAGTTTCTTAAATCAGGGGAGATTGTTTCGGATAAACAGATTAGTTTTGATTTATCATAGAGAAACCGGATTCTTTTTAAAAAGAGATCAGGTGTGGAATTTTTAAAATCTATGATTTCAAAGAGTGTGTAATTATTTTTCCCTTTGACTATCTTTTCCTCAATTTCTTTAACATCATCAGCAGGAGAAAATTCATTAATAATGAAACCTTCATTTTGAAGAGGAACTTTCAGGAGAGAATTTTTTGTTGTTATCAGGTTTATGATGTTCACGATAAATTATGTCTCATAGATATTTCGTATTCTTCTAATATCCATGATATTTTTAGTCAATCAGGATAATTTTTTATTTATATTAATATATGATAAAAGTTCTTTGAATCAGATACAATCTTCGATTAACCAAATTAAGAAAAAACTGGTGTTTGCCGGTTTAGCGGAGAAAATATGAATAATTTAAATTAAATATATAATTTTTATGTTATAGCAAATTACTTGAAATTTAAAAAGAATAATGCTTGAATTGTGAATATCATGCAGTATAATAAATATATAAATTAAAGAGGAGGACTTTATGGCTGAAGTCGCATTCGATTTTAAAAAATTTCTGGATGAAACAAAGGCAACTTTATTAACTCCGGCCGAATATTTTTCAGTTATGTCAAAAAGTGGCGGATTAGCAGAACCGCTGATTAAAGCAGTTATTTATGGCTTTCTGGCGGCTCTTATAAATTTATTATGGGGAGTACTCTCTCTCGGTGGTGTCGGTGGAATTTTTGGTGGAATGATTGGGGGTGGTGTTGGTGTAATGGGCGTCGTAATGTCTGTTATCGGTTCAATAATAGGCCTTTTCATTGGCGGTGCAATTATTCTTGTTATAAGTGCAATATGCGGAGGAAACACTGATTATGAAGCTAATGTAAGGGTTACTTCGTCATTAATGGCCATTTCTCCTATAAGTGCTTTTTTAGGATTTTTAAACGGTTTCAGTCTCTGGTTTGGAGGAATAGCGAGTATGGCTGTATCTCTGTATGGAATCTGGCTCTTGTACAATGCTATTATTAAAGCTCTTGCCGGTAAAGAAGGCCCTGCAAAGGTTATATCTATTATTTTAGCTGTAATTCCTGTACTTATGATTATAAGTGGTCTCCTCTGCATGAAAGCTGCAAGTACAATCCCTGACCAAATGATGAAAAACATTCCAATGGAAGATCAGGAACAGATGAAAAAAGCGCTTGATGAGGCAACAAAAAACCTTGAACAGCTAAATAAAGAATTGGGAGAAGAGGGAAAAGCCGAACAGAAATAATTATAAATATAACATGTCATTCATTCTTTGCTCCTTTTAGGTTTATCTGCAGGATCTTTTTCTTTTGGAATAAACTCAGTAAAAGGGTGCAAGGACTGAAATGGCAGATACTTTTTAATCATTATTATTTTCTATTATTTTATTTTTAAGCATGTAGCAGATCAGATATTCTTCAATAGTTCTTTTGGGTCCTTTCATTCCGTTTTTTTTTCTGAATATAGCATTGTTTTTTCTTCTCATATAAAAGTGATACATTTCGCGAGGGTCATGATAATCAAACATAGGATATGACTTTGATAACTCCAGTACCTTTTCCACATCTGAAAATTGAAGTGAAGGTATTGATTTTGACAGCATATATTCTTCAATTTTTATCAATTCTTCATATGACAACCCCATTAAATATTCTTTCATGGCATCAAGGGTATCAATGTTAAAATCGCTGTCTTCAAGAAAATCAAGCAAAATAGAATTTCCACCTGAACAGAACGCTGTGATTTCTGCTATTCCCTGCATAGTTCCGAATGCGGGAGAGAATGATTGCCTGGATATCCATAAATCGGTAAGAATTGGTTCGAGTTTTTCTATCCCCATGTAAATTCGCTGTTCCCAAACCGTTACCAGGAGAAACCCGGCTTTTGTCCGTAAACCAATATCAAGGGAGTCGTCAGAAACAATTGAAATAAAAACCTCTTCCGCCATTATAGAGAAAACATTGAGGGCTATTATTTTTTTTAAATTATCCCCGTCGGAGCACAGGTTAAAGTAATCAGAGCAGATATATGAAACAAGAATAAAAAAATTCATTTTTGCTATTGTGAACCCTCTCCCAAGTATTGCCTTAGTAGGAGTATTAAGAAGAAGATTGAGACCTGAATGAGAGCACAGGTTCTCCACAAGCGTTTCAAGTGTGCGGTTGTGTTTTCCTAAAATCTGCCGGTCGAGGAGTGATGGATAATAGGAAATTGATTCTGCAAGCTTCTGAAGTGAGAACAGGGTGTCGGAAATTACAATTGAATCTACAATATCACCTGAATGTAACAGCAGCTTATTTATTTCTGTAACTATTATTTCCTCTGATTCACTGAATAACTGTATACTTTTCATTTTTTTCTTTATGTATTTATGAAATTTATTTGCGTTGTAATATAGATGAATAAATATATACAAAAGTCCATTGTGAAATGTCCTCCACGATGGGCTACAGGTTTAAAAGATATATATTACATTACTGACAGGGTCTCTATCAATGAATTATAATGCTTAATATTTAATATTCCCCGTTGTTTAGACACAGTAAAGAGAGAAAAATGTATTCTTCATATGTGTACGAACAATATAGTAAACAATATAATAATCATTTATGTAAAAGAAACAATAAATTTATGGGGTGTTTTTTTGAGAAATAAATATATAGCTATTTTTGTTGTTTTATTTTTATTAATGTTTATTACTGAATGTAGTTCGACTGATAGAAAGAATTTATATTCTGAGGGAACTATTGCTTTATCACAAAATATGGAGGTTGTTAAGAATTATTCTGAATTAAAGTGTTCCGGTAAAAATAGATATTCAACTCTTATAAAACCGTCAGATTTCAAATTGGTAAAACCGGAGATTTTAAATTTTAACAATGATTATATCAGAGTAATCCTTTATGCAAAAAATTTTGCACAGGGTAACGCTGTTTATGTTGAAATCGAAAAGCAGGGAGGGTCATTAGTCTCAGATTTAGCTTTTTTTTATAAAGACAAAAATGTTCCTTTAACCGGTACTTCCTGGGGATTCAGAGGACTATGGGGTATTGATCCGGAGGAGAAACCGGGAAACGCTCCAGTTTTAATCCGTTACAGAATTAATGGTAAGGATCAGAATTTATCTTCAGAGATTATGATCAAGGATGTTAAATATCCTGTTTCTAAAAGCATGCTTGATGTAGGAAAGTTTTCAAATAAAGATTATACTTCTAGTCCAAAATTCAGAAATTTCATAGCGGAGTGCTCCACTTTGCGTAAAAAAGCATTTAATTCTGTATCTGAAGATAGTATGCAAAGTGTACTTGCGTATCCCCGTGATATGTATAAAATTACTGGTGATTTCTGGCGAAAGAGAATTTATCTAAATTATAACAGAAAAAATAAAAAGAGAGTTGCGATTGAGGGTAAGAAAAATTTTCATAAAGGGGTTGATCTTAAGGGCGGAATAGGTGCACCGGTTTTTGCAATAGCTGACGGAATTATTGTGTTGTCGCATTCAATGTTTTATGAAGGGAATATGATCATTATAGATCATGGTAACAAAGTTTTTTCATATTACCAGCATCTCAATTCAATAAAAGTAAAGGAGGGTGAGAAGGTCAGAGCTGGTGAAGTTATAGGTGGAGTTGGAGCTACAGGTATTGCTACTGGACCACATCTTCATGTTTCTTTATATATTCGCGGGGTGTATGTTGATCCATTAAGTCTTCTGTCTCTTCCTGTTAGCAGGTAATTTTTTTTAAAACTTTGTAACATGAAACAAATAAGTTTATCAGAGAAAACATTAAGCTGAGAACTATTTAGAGGAATTTATTCCCAACGGTTACTTGTGAGTGGGATTTTTATTTGTTATTTATTGATATATGTGAAATGAATATATATAATTTTAAAAATTCCTTTTGGAATAAAATAATATTTATAGATGAGTTAAGATTAAGCATGCTGAGGTTTATGAAAGGAATCACAAAAGGGATTATAAATTTTAATTTCAACAAAGAAATTAGAATATTATTATAAATATTTATGGTTACTCCGGAGCAATATATGGATTTTACAGAAATTGAAAAGCTCACACAACAGGTAAAAAGTGAGAATGCATTTGTAAATGATATCAGAAACGAAATATCATCTGCCATTATCGGGCAGGAGAAGCTTGTTGAGCGTATTATTATATCTTTTATGGTTGGTGGCCACATACTCCTTGAGGGGCTTCCCGGTCTTGCAAAGACACTGGCAGTAAGAGCTTTCGCAAGAGCCATTGACACGGATTTTATGCGTATCCAGTTTACTCCAGATCTTCTTCCGGCTGATCTCACCGGAACACAGATTTACAATCCCAGGGAACTTGATTTCTTTACAAGAAAAGGACCTTTGTTTACGAACATTCTTCTTGCCGATGAAATTAACAGGGCACCTGCCAAGGTACAGTCAGCTCTTCTTCAGGCAATGGAAGAGAAGCAGGTAACAATAGGCAGTACAACGTTTCAGCTTCCAGAACCGTTTATGGTACTTGCTACAGAAAATCCTATAGAACAGGAGGGTACATATCCTCTTCCTGAGGCGCAACTGGACAGATTCTTTATGAAAGTGCTTGTAGGATATCCTTCTCAGGAGGATGAGATAGAAATACTTCGCAGATTCAAGGATATCAGCGCCGATCGGATACGAAAAATTATTTCTCCGGTTGAGATAAAAGCGAAGAATGAACTTGTCGAGAGTATATATATCAACGATAAACTTTTAAAATATATAGTCTCTGTAGTTTCAGAGACCAGAAATCCTTCACGTAAAGAAGTAAAAAAATATATTGATTTTGGTGCAAGCCCCAGAGCTTCGATATCTCTCATGAAAGCTTCAAGATGCATGGCTTTTATTCGGGGTCGCGGTTTTGTTACCCCGGATGATATAAAGGAAATAGGCGCCGATGTTCTGAGGCATAGAATAATTCTTTCATATGAGGCGGAAGCTGACGGCAAAAACGCCGATGATATTGTGAAGCTTGTTTTTGATTCGGTGGAGGTTCCCTGATTGGACTCACGAGAGGTTGCCCTTCTTAAAAAGATAAGGATTGAAACCGGTAAAAAAATTAATACAATGTTTTCCGGAGAATATAGATCTGCATTCCGTGGATATGGCCTTTCTTTTGATTCAGTTAGGGAATATACTCCCGGTGATGATGTGCGCCGCATAGATTGGAATGTTTCTGCAAGGATGAATCATCTTTTCATAAAAGAGTATATTGAAGAGAGAGAGCTTTCCCTGGTGTTTATGGTAGATATTTCAGGTTCTACAGATTTCGGTATTAACAGGAAGAAGAAAGAAGTAATACTCGAATTTCTTGCTATGATGCTTTATCTTGCTAATATGAATAATGATCGTGTTTCGGTGATACTGTTTTCAGACAGGGTTGAAAAATTTATACGCCCTGGTAAAGGTAAAAAGTATGTTCTTAAAGTACTCGACGAAGTGATAAAATGCAGACCACAAAGCAGAAAAACGAATATTTCAGCGGCAGCTGTTTTTATGCAACGTGTTATGAAGAAGCGCAGTGTTGTTTTTGTAATTTCAGATTTTGTTGATACAACTGGTGACTACCTGCCAAAGCTGCGTCTTATGTCAAAGAAACATGATGTTATTCCGGTACAGGTTTATGATCCGGTAGAGTATGGTATGAAGTTTTTTGGACTTACAGAGTATTTAGATCTTGAATCAGGGAAAACATTTTTGTCTGACTCGATTCCTGTGAAGCTTAACTTTCCCGATACAGGCGAGTTTAATACGATTAAGTTAAAGACAGACGAGCTGATAGAAATTCCTGTATTAAAGTTTTTTTCCAAAAGAATAAAAGCCAGCTGATATTCCGCCGTTATGAAAAGAAATAAAATTATAATTACTGTTCTTTATATTTTACTGATAAGCTTTACCGGAAAATATTTATATGCCTCTGGTCCTTCACTTAATGCCCTGGTTACTCCTGAGAAGGGGACTGTTGGCCAGCCTCTTATATATACTCTTAATATTAATGGTATTAAGCCCGATACTTTGAAGATTACCCTCCCTGACAAGAAGATTGTTTATCCTGTAAAAGAGGATGATAAAAAAGAAAAAAAGAATAACAATAAAAATGTCTCCGGTGAAAAAGAGAAATCATCGGGGGAATATGTTCCTTTATATATTATAAATAACGCATCCCGTGAAGAGACAGACATAAACGGGAGTAAACAGATTACAGTTAAAATAATAATCAGTTATTACAGACCGGGGAACTATATTCTTCCTGAAATTAAAGTTGCCGGAAGTGACGGAATAGCTGTCGGTTACAGGATACCAACGATTACAATTGAAGAGGTCAACAGGGATGGTGCTCTTGAAGAGATTGAGCCTCCTGTGTCACTATCCGGAAATTATACAAGGATTATTTGGATTATTGTGGCAGTCGTACTTATCGGGGCTGTACTAGCTGCGATTATTATCTATCTAAAAAAGAGAAAAAGACCTGTCAAAGTTGAAGAACTTTCTCTCCCTCCAATTGAAGTTTTTCTTAATGAAGTTGAATCACTGAAGCTGAGAGAATTAATTAAAAAAGGGAAGATCAACGAATATGTTTTTGATATATCAATTATATTCAGGCGCTATCTTTCGATGATGCTGAATTTTGATGCTGCAGAGATGACGACAGTTGAGATTGCTTCATGTATAAAAACGAATATGCCGGGAGAACTCTATTCAATTTATGGTGAGGAGATTATAAGCAATATGAGACTTTGGGATTTTTCCAAATTCGCGGAATTTACTCCTTCTGCTGAGCTGCTACTGGAAAATCTGGATGCCACAATTTCAGTTGCAAAAAAAATATCCGGAATTTCTGAGCAGGGAATACTTTTGGAAAATGAAAGGGTGAATAATGGAACAGTTAGGCTTTAAATACCCTTTTTTTCTACTGTTTCTGATCCCGTTTTTCATCTATTTATATTTTTATATTTTCAAAGAAACAGGAAGAAAGGATTCTGCTATAGCAGTTTCCTCGACGGACGTTCTTAAAAAGAGAGAGAATTTAAAAACTAAATCATATCCCTATGTAGGGTATATAAGATTTATCTCACTCTTCTTCCTCATTATTGCTCTTGCAGCTCCAGGGAAAAAAATATCTTATACAAGCATTAAAAATCAGGGAATAGATATTATTGTTGCACTTGATCTTTCGGGGTCTATGAGAGGTGAGGATTTTCAACCGGAAAATAGACTTGAGGTGGCTAAAAAGGTTGTTTCAGATTTCATCAGCAGAAGGAGAAATGATCGTATTGGACTTGTAGTTTTTGCAGGAGATGCGTATCTTCAATCGCCACTTACAGTCGATCATGAAATAATAAATGAGATTATAGCCGATCTGGATTTTGACAGCGTTAGCGAGGATGGAACAGCAATAGGTGATGCACTTGCACTGTCAGCATCGAGAATGATGGAGAGTAAGGCAAAGGGTAAGATGATACTTCTTATTACAGACGGAATGAATAACCGTGGTGAGATTGACCCTGAAACAGCTGCAAAAACATGTGCTGATCTTAATATAAAGATTTATACTGTTGGAATAGGGCAGGATGGAAAGGTACCGTATCCGAATCCGGCAGGACCGATGTTTCCCAAGCAGTATTTGTTTAATCATTTCAATGAGGAATCACTCAGGAAGACTGCAGAAACAACTGGCGGGGTATATTTCAGGGCTGATTCAACCGGAGTATTCAGTGCAACGATGGATCAGATAGACAAGCTTGAAAAGTCTGTAAGTGACCTGAAGGTCTACCATGAATTTGATGACAGATCGGGATGGATATTGATTACCGGAATTACCCTTTTTTTTATTGAGGTACTGCTTCGATCACTTTATTACAGGAAGCTGCCATGATTGCATTTTCTAATTATAATTACATAGTATATATTTTTATTATCGGATGTGCGGTAACCGCGTTTCATATTTTTTATTCAATATGGAGGAGAATGGCGGTTGTATCAGCAGCGGGAAGCAGAGATGCTGCAAAAAAAATTATTTCAGGACTTTACTCAAGAATGTTAGTGAAAGAAGCGTTAATTCTTCTTGCAGTAATTGTCTCATGTATTGTTCTGCTTGGGCCAGGATGGGGAGACAGGGTAAAAGAGACTTCCAGCGAGGGTACAGATGTTCTCATCGCTCTTGACGTCAGCATGAGTATGCTGGCAAAGGATGTTAATCCATCACGGCTTGAAAAGGCAAAGAGTGCCGTAAGACTGATTGCCCAGTCTCTCGATGGTGACCGGATAGGACTCTTAATTTTTGCCGGAGATTCTTTTCTTCAGTGTCCACTTACAAATGACATTGGTGCTTTCATGATGTTTCTTGATTCAGTGAGTCCCGATTCGTTAAGAGTTCAGGGAACAGATATAGGGAGAATGCTGGCGGAGGCTCGGAAGGTCTATCAGAAAAAGAGGCTCACATCAAGAATGCTTATTGTAATAACAGATGGAGAAGATCATGAAGGTGGAGTCGAGGTTGAAGTTGAAAAGTTCAGAGAGATGGGGGTTGCGGTTTATGCGGCAGGAATAGGTAAGAATGGTGATTTTATCCCTGCCGAAGGAAGTGAAGGTGCTGAAAGTTTCTACAGGGACAGCAGCGGTTCTCTTATAAAAACAGGGAAAAATGAAGATTTGCTCAGGCAGCTTGCTGACAAAACCGGCGGATTCTATATTGATATAACGGATAACTTTTCTGGTCTCGGAAGGATATTAAATCTGATTGCAGGAAGAGAAAACAAAGATTATGGTTCAAGAATGGTTAAGGAGAAAATAGACAGAACCTATATTTTTATGGTAGTACTTATTCTTCTGCTTTCTGCTGAATTTGTTATTCCTGAGAGAAAAAACATAAACTGGCATAAAGGATAAATAGGCAATATGAAAAAAATATTTATTATAATATTTGCAGTTTTTGTTTTTTCAGCATGGATTGATCCTTTCAAAGATGAGGTTGAAAAAGGGAACAACAGTTATAATAATAAAGAACTAAATAAAGCTCTTGAACATTATAAAATGGCTGAGAAATATCTACCTGATGAAAAAAGTAAGGCTATGCTTGATTTCAATAAGGGTGATGCACATTATCAGTCCGGCAACTATGATATAGCTGTTGACAAATTTAAAAACTCAATTTCATCTGAGAATCCCGATATACAGAAAAAGGCGCTGTTTAACATCGGCAACTCCTATCTTAAACAGAAAAAATATAAGGAAGCTGCAGATAATTTTATTAAAGCTCTTGAGATTGATCCAGCTTACGAAAAGGCAAAAAAGAACCTTGAGTATCTTTTAAAAGAACAGAAGAAAAAAGATCAGAATGAAAATGATGGCAGCCGTGCTGATGGAGAAAAGGGAAATAGTAAAGATAAAAGCATGAAAGACAAACAAGATAATGAAACTATGAACAACGAAAATAAAATGAAAAACATTCAGACCAGGAATCTGCTTGAGTCAATGAAGAATAAACCTGTAAGAAAGCAGAAGGGTAAAGGTGATGGGAAAAGATATCTTGAAAAATTCTGGTAGAATACTTTTTGTTCTTCTCTTTGTCTTTATATGCAACAGATTATTTGCTGTTGAAATTGAAACAGAATTGACTCCCTCAAAGATTGCTGCAGGAGAATCAGCGTCTTTAAAAATAAAGATAACAGGAAAATCTGGAAAAGTTAAACCGGTTAAATTCCCTGCAGTCAATGGTCTGCAAATCTCATTTTCAGGCTCATCGCGGAGCTTCCAGTTTATAAACGGGAAAACATGGTCAGGAACGGTTCTCAGTTTTTCAATTTATGGTGAAAAAAAAGGGGAATATAAAATTCCTCCGTTTATTCTTGAAGCAGACGGAGAGAATGTCGTTTCACGTGAGGTTACTCTTATAGTCAGGGAGCCATCCTCTGGTAAAGCCGGCAATGGTGGAGGTATAACTCGTGGTGATGTAGCGCTGTCAGCAGAGACAGTTTATTCCGGTGAACCTTTTATAATGAGATATTTTATTTATGATAATGGTGGAGAACCGCCGCAAATTGAGGGATTCAGCGATCAGCCTCATGTCAAGGGATTCGTGATGAAAGTTCTTGATGAAAAAAAGAATGAATCAGATAAAACTTATGTGGGGTCATTCTGTCTGGTTCCGGTCGAAGCAGGCGTTCATGAAATAGGAGGTGGTTCAGTTGACGTTGTAGAGGAGATGTCACAGGGATTTTTTTCAATGAGCGGAAGGAAAAGGATTCTTTTCCCTCGGAAAAAAATAAAAGTAATCCCTATTCCAGTATCAGGAAAACCTGATAAATTCAACGGAGATGTCGGCGAGTTTAAAATTGAAAGTCACCCACCGGCAGGGAAGTTCAGTTTATTTGAGGAGATCAGGATTCCGGTAAAAGTGTCCGGTAGAGGAAATTTGCTTACTCTGTCTAAACCGGTTGTTGAAAATGAAGATGGGATTAAATTTGTAGTTGAAGAAAAAGAACAGACTCTTTCTGTCGATAGTAATGGATTGACAGGGGAGAAAAATTTTCTTATAACAGTTATTCCACAAATTGAAAATGATACAGGAAGAATAAATACAGGGCGGATATATATTGAATATTTTAATCCATATAAGAAAACATATGAAAAGGCCGAAAGTGAGCCCTTTTCTTTTGAAATAAAAAAGGAAAAGAATTCTGATAATAAAGGAGAGGTGCAGTTTTCAACAGAAGTTTCATCCGGTGGTAAAATCAATTATTTAATAATAATACTGATATCGGCCGGGTTTATCATATCCATTGTTGCACTTGTTATGTGGGAAAGAAAAAAAATAAGGATGATCAGCTCTGAGTTAAAAATTGACAATAATGATGAGACCACTATAATTGCTGAGAATGTAAAGGATGATATTCTGAAAAATATGCAGGCTGCGATGAGAGATCAAAACCATGAAATGTTTCTTTTCATTGCTGACAAGGGGATAAACAGGATAAATCAGGATAAACTCAACGCAGGTGAATTGGATAAATTTAACTATTTCAAAGAGAAAGTTTATAACTCCCGATACGGCGGAGGGATACTTGTTGAACAGGAGATGCGTGAATTAAGTGGATGGCTTAAGAAAAACCTGAGTTAGTATTTGTTAATTGAAATTTAACAGTACAATTGTGAAATGTAAGAAGGAATTTAATATTGTATGATAGGTTATAGAATGAAATTTTTAACTATAAAGAGAATATCTGTTATATTATTATTCGCGCTCACTCTGCAATGTCAGACTACAACGGGCCAGGCTGTTTCTTCTAAGGATGTAAAACCTGAAGCGGGAAAGTCAAAAGTATATATGAGGGGACTCTATATCCCGAATTATCAGAGCCGCAATCTGAGATTTATAAAATCTCTCATGGCCAGAAGTGGTAATTCAGGTATTAATATGCTTGTATTTGACGCCCATTCTTACGGCAGTAAAAACCTCAAGATCAACAGAAAGGTAATTGAATACCTGAAGAGTGAAAACATTTATATTGCAGCACGTGTTGTATGTTTTCAGGATGGAATAAGTAAACTGCCGGTTTCTGCCGGGGAATTAAAAGCATTAACTACTCTTGTCACATCTGCTGCGGAATCAGGATTTGACGAAGTGCAACTTGACTATATACGTTTTGTTGATGACCGCAGAACTTATCCTTTGAAAAAAAAATATGAGTTTATCGAGGAGATGCTGAAAAACTTCCGGAAGATAACTGATGAGCGGAAAATAAAACTTTCTGCGGATGTTTTCGGTCGCATTATGTATAATCGTGATGATTTAATCGGCCAGAAGCTTGAGCTATTTGCTGCTTATACTGATGTTATTTACCCGATGCTATATCCGAGCCATTTTAACAAAGACCGTAAGAAGATGAGTGAGCCTGGTGAAACGGTGAAGGACGGAGTGCTTAAGGGAATTGAAAGACTTCAGGGAACAAAGGTGTCAGTTCAACCATATATTCAGGCGTTCCCTTATAACATACAGTATGCCAGGGTGAAACTTGATAAATATGTCGCTTTTCAGATAAAAGGAGTTGAAGAAACAAATGCCAGAGGATGGGTGGCATGGAATCCCAATGGTGATTATTCATCTGTATTCAGCGCCATAAATATTATCAAATCTGAAGCAGTTGCAATTAACAATTAATTTAAATATTAAACTTTTTCTCAGATGAATGTTTATCCGGAAATTCGCAAAAGTAGGGCCTTCCTAAAAAATTGACTCCAATTTGCCGGCAATAAGTAAAAAGAAATTGACTTTATAATTATAATGTCATTTCGTTCTATGGGCATAGGGGATGTTTTTCTTTTTTAGGAGTGTTAACTTTCTGGATTATATAATATACTTGAGGTTTTGCTAATGACTGCGGGGAAAGCTTTTTTATTTAAATGGTGGCATCTTATTCTTTGTATCATAATTCTGACAGCGGTGTCAGCCGCAGCAGGGTATTTGTTTATAAACAGATCTTCCGGAAGTGGAAGTAATAAAATTGATTTTGTCGTAAAAAGCGGATGGGGTGCCACTGCAGTGACATCCGCTCTTTATAAAGATGCAATCATAACAAGCAGAACCGGTTTTAAAATAATGCTTGCTCTTTCGCGAAAAAGCAGGGACATGAAGCGTGGAATTTATACTCTTGATGATTCGATGAAACCTTCACAGATAATTGATGTTTTGACAAGTGGGAAGACAAAAACTGTGACATTTACTGTTCCTGAAGGTTATAATAACAGCCAGATTGCCGAGGAACTGGTGAAGAAGGGATTATTTACATCAAAGGCAAGATTTAAACAAATAGCTTCATCGCCGGCTATTTTATCCAGATTTAAGATTTCCGGTATTTCAACTGAGGGTTATTTGTTTCCGGACACTTATACTGTTCCACTGGGTTATTCTGATGAAAAAATTATTTCTCTTATGGTTGAACATTTTTTTGAAAAGGTATCAGAACTAGGTGGATTCCCTGAAGATGCAGTAAAAAGACAGCGCCTTGTAATACTTGCGAGTATTGTTGAAAGAGAGGCAAAGGTTGTTGAGGAGAGACCATTAATAGCTTCGGTATTCAGCAACAGGCTTAAAGGGGATATGCCTCTTGAATCATGTGCTACAATTCAATACCTGTTTGATTCTCCGAAAAAGAGAATATATTTTCAGGATCTTGACATAAGTTCCCCTTATAATACATATCGAAATAGAGGACTCCCTTTAGGACCTATATCAAACCCTGGGCTTTCGTCGTTAAGTGCCGCATTAAATCCTGCTAAAACAGATTATCTTTTCTTCGTTGTTAAAGGTAATGGTGAGCATCATTTTTCAAATAATTATAAGGAACACTTGAAAGCAAAAAAAGAATTTATCGGGGAAAGTGACAGAGATTTAAAATAATTTTTTTATAATATTATTCTGATGCTTTTTTCTTGATTTGTATAAAATAACAGTTTAATTATAGTTAGAGTTCTAATTAATGGAAAAATATTAATGTCATCAAAACCTAAAATTATGAATATGATTGGTTTCATTTTTCTCACCTATCGCCGTCAGGTACAAAAAGAATTAAGTGCCTATGATATTACCTTTCAGCAGGAACGAATTCTTAAGTATCTTGCGGAAAGAGTATACTTTTATCCTTCAGAAATTGCCGAACTCATTTTTTGTGATCGCCCTACCGCGAGTGTTGTAATAAAAAATATGGAGAAAAAAAACTGGGTAAAAAAGTCAAAAGATTCTGAAAACGGGAAACAGGTTAAAGTAACATTAACATCTATCGGGAGGAAAAAGGTAATTATGCTGAAAAAGTCATTAAAAAACCTGCCGGATCAGGTATATAATCCTGCAGAATGTTTCTCGGAAAATGAACAAGCGCAATTTGAAGAACTACTTATTAAATACTGGAATTATATCAAAACTTGCAGTTGATATTTTTTTAATTAAAAATCTAATTAATCTAATAAATGAAAAAAATCATAGGCTTAGTTTATAATAGAATGTAATGTTTATAATGGTTAGTGGTGGTTCTGGTTTAAGAGAAACTGTGCAACGCATTAAGGTTACAGAATATAAGTGAATTTAAAAACAGGGATTAATCAATTGTTTAAAAACTCTATAGTCTGGATTCAGAATAAAATATCATTCATTACATTATTCACTGGAAAAGATTTAAAAAATGGCCTGAAAATGGCCGGACTCTCCATGTTCCCGTTATTTATATTTATTATCTTTAAGGACAGCAAACTTTTCTCAATCAGTTTTTTAGGTGTATTGTTTACTTCACTTGCTGATCCAGGGGGGCTTTATCATGTGCGATTACGTTCAATGATACTTGCTTCAATTATGCTTATTATTGAAAACTGGATTACAGCGTTCGTTGCAGATATGCCTGTCGTGGTTATTTGTTTAATAATGATATGGACGTTTAGTGCCGGTATGCTTAATATTTTCGGAGGGCGAGGTATCAGGTTCGGATCAATTTCCATTATAAGTTTCATATTGTTTACAGCTAAACCTGTTGAAATACAACAAGTTTATTTAGCCTGTATAGTGATTTTAACCGGGTCTTTATGGATTTGTGTATTGAAATTGTGTAGATGGCCATTCAGACCATATCAGCCATTGTTTAATGCGGCAGCTGATTACTATCGTGAGCTCAAGGTAGTTGCCATTAGTCACTTGGAGAGATCTATGGATGACGAAAGTGATACTGAAAAAACAATAATACTGAAACAGATTGAAATGCAACGTATACGTAATATAGCATATCTTATGATTCGTGATTTGAAAGGTAATTATAATCTGACAGTCAGACATATTCACCTGTTGTTGCAGAAAGCAGATTTGTTATTCAAAACCAGAGTAGCATTATCTGAAAGTATAAAATCTGTTGCAACAGATGGAGGATTAACATTCATATGCAGGTTTGTTCGTTCGTTTATCGATGCAGCAGATTTGATGCAGAGTATCATTGAACGCTCAATACAGGACAATATGATCATTAGAACAGAATACAGTAAGAAATTCAAAGAAGTTGAACAGGAAGTTTCCAGTGATATTATGATGTTACATGAAAAAACGCTGGAAATCAAAGATAATATTATATTCTCAAAAGCATATTTTATAATACAAATTATTGAAAATTACCTGAAAATTCTTCAGGATATAGTAAAGATAATTGATACTCCGGTTTATAAACAACCTGAAAAAAACAGCAAGAAAGTGACAAGGCCCACTTTTTTTTCGAATGCCAGAATTTTGCTGATTGATAATCTGACTATCAGTTCACCTGTATTCCGCCATTCTTTGCGTATTTGCGTAACACTGACAATCTCATATGCCATAATAATTTATTGTGAAATTCCATATGGTTACTGGATACCGATAACGGCAGCAATAATATTAAAACCGGATTTCAATGCAACAAAACAGCGGGCGATTGAAAGGGTTGGGGGAACAGCAGCCGGGGGAATTGTAGCAATAATAGCTGCAGGATTTATTCATAATAAATTGATTTTATTTACTTTTATAATTATACTCATTTTTCTTGCTTTTGCAAACCGTTTGCGAAGTTACTGTCTCTATGCGTTTTACTGGACTCCAGTTATAATATTATTAATTGATTACAATAATATAGGAAACTGGGATGTTGCTTTGGAAAGGATTTTGTACAATCTTACCGGAGGTATCCTGGCTTTGATTGCGATCTATCACTTTTTACCAAAGTGGGAACGATATAACATTCCAGACTATTTAACCAAAGCCATATCTGCAAATCGTCATTTCGGAAATGTGGTATTAATGAGTTTTGCCGGTAAATCCTTTAATGTATCTGAGATTGAACAATTAAGGCAGGAAGCATACCGCGAGTATATTAATTTAACTGCAGCATTTGAACGTTTTTTAAAAGAACCTGATCCGGAGCAGGTAAATATTAAAAGTTTGAATAACCTGATTTATTATAATCAGAGACTATGTAATATCCTGACAGCACTAAGTCTTAAAGAACCTGCATTAAATGGAGAAAATGAGTTGCCATGGATGCAATCTTTTATTCAACAGTTTAACGAGGGAATGCAATTAGTTGAAAATAAATTATATTATATGTTTCACGAAAAAAATGAATCTAAGCATGGAATTGATCGATCAATAATTTGTGATGAAAAATTGTTTTTATCAATTATGGAAGATTTGGAAAATGCCATGTTGAACAAAGCTAATGAAATTATAATGAAAGGTTACATTCAGGTTATGCTGTTTTTGCCAGGTTTATTACAATGCATTGATGAACTAAATCGGAATTCAGGCGGAGTATCAGTATATGAATGAGTGGTATAGAGAAGCGATATTCTATCATATTTACCCATTGGGATTCTGTGGTGCGGCCAGGACTAATGATTTTAGTTCGTTGCCGATACCCCGGCTGGAGAAAGTTTATAAATGGCTTAATCATATAAAATATCTTGGGGCCAATGCTATTTTATTCGGGCCGGTTTTTGAATCAGCAACCCATGGTTATGATATCGCAGATTACAATAAGGTCGACAGACGCCTGGGGGATAATGAGATATTTATTAAAACAGTTCAGACTTTGCATGAAAATGGTATAAAAGTAGTTGTTGACGGAGTATTCAATCATGCAGGACGTGAGTTTTTTGCATTCAGGGAACTTCTTTTTAACGTTAAGGAGTCGGAGTACATCAGCTGGTTTTGTAATATCAATTTTGATAAGAGAAGTAAATTCAATGATCCGTTTGATTATGAAACATGGGAAGGGCACTACAGGCTTGTTAAGCTTAATCTGCAGAATCCTGACGTAAAGGAATATTTATTTAAAGCTGTAGAATACTGGATTCGGAAATTTGATATTGACGGGTTAAGATTGGATTGTGCCGACTGCCTTGACTTCGATTTTATGAGTGAATTATCATCATTGTGTAAAAAAATAAAGCCTGACTTCTGGATTATGGGAGAAGTGATTCATGGCGATTACAGCCGTTGGGCAAACATACATCTTCTTAATTCTGTAACAAACTATATCTGCTATAAGGGATTATATTCAAGCCATAATGATAAAAACTATTTTGAAATAGCATATTCGCTTAATTCTTTATTTGGTAAAAATTCAGGCTTCTGTACAGATAACTATTTGTACAATTTTGCAGACAATCATGATGTGAGCCGTATAGCCAGTACATTGAAAAATACAGCTCATCTTTATCCGTTGCATATACTCCTATTTACGATGCCCGGAATACCATCAGTATATTACGGCAGCGAATGGGGAATTGAAGGTTTGAAATATGGTGAAGATGAGGAGATTCGTCCTGAGCTTGATTTAAATACAGCTTCTAATGGCAGTCCCAATAAAGATCTCGCTGTAACTATTTCTAAGCTTTCGTATATCAGAAACAGTTCAGAAATACTGAAACATGGCGGATATATGCAATTAAAAGTCCTGCATGAACAGTTTGCATATGCCAGGATAATAAATGATGAATGGATTGTTGTTGCTGTGAACGCATCAGGGGAACTATCTCACATTGAATTTGAAATTCCAGTGACAGGGGTGCATGTTATCGATATTCTGAACGATGGGGAAACTTTTGAATTAAATAATGGGAACCATCTCAGGCTTGATTTGCATCCCTGCTGGGGGAGAATCCTTAAAGTAATTAAATAGATTATTTAAGATTCTTTTTAGATTCCTTCCAGAGAACATCAAGTTCCTCAAGCGACATCGAATTTATACTTTTACCTGATTCATTGACTTTAGCTTCTATATACCGGAACCTGTCAGAGAACTTGTTGATTGTTTTTCTGAGAGCATCTTCCGCATCAATTTTTTTGAATCTTAAAACGTTCACAAGACTGAATAGTATGTCTCCTGCTTCATCAGTTATTTTGTCGCTGTTTTCAAGAGTTACAGCTTCCTTGAACTCATTAATCTCTTCATCAAGCTTGTCTATTGCTCCATCAATCTTTTCCCAGTCAAAACCTGCGTGAGAAACTTTATCCTGAATTCTGAGGGCCATTGACAGCGCGGGAAGGTTTCGTGGAATACCATCAAGAAGAGACTTTCTTCCGTTCTTTTCTGTTTTTTTTATTTCCTCCCATCTGACTTTTACACCAGTCGCGTTTTGGATGTCTTCATTGCCGAAAACATGAGGGTGCCGCCTTATCAGCTTATCAGCAATGCCATCTGCAACATCGTCGATAGTGAAGGATGATGTCTCGGAAGCTATTTCAGAGTGAGCATAAATCTGGTAAAGAAGATCACCAAGTTCTTCTTTAAGATTATTCAGATCCCCACTTTCGATTGCATCGTAAACTTCATAGGTTTCTTCCACAAGGTATGGTTTAAGGGAGTTGAAAGTCTGTTCTCTGTCCCATGGGCATCCATTTTCAGCTCGTAATATTCTGGTAATTTCCTTAAGCCGGTAAAGTGGCAGCATATTTTTTAAATTCATATTTCTCCAGTTATTTTAATCCAAAATATTTTTTTTGTTCAGCTACTGTTGATACAGGTTTTTTCCCGTAATTATGACCAGGCCATATTTTTGTATCATCCGGCAGACTGAGAATTTTATTTTTTATTGAATTTACAAGACTGCTTTGTGAACTGTCCGGCAGATCGGTTCTTCCTACTCCTTCAGTAAAAAGAGTATCTCCGGTAAAGATGTTTCCGTTTGAATAGATGGATATACTTCCTGCTGAATGTCCCGGAGTATGAATTATCCATAGCTGAGTATACCCTATTATTATTTTGTCATTGTCTTTAAGAAGGAGAGTCTTTTTTCCGGCAATGTTTTTTTCATCAGAAAACAGAGCACATTCATCACGTCTGATTTCACTAAGGTGACGGAGGTCTTCCTGATGAATAAGCAGAATGGCACCCGTCTTTGAAGTAACGTGAGAATTGCCTGAAGTGTGATCATAATGCCCATGAGTATTTATTACATATTTAATCCTGGCATTGTGTTTTTCCACCTGTTTGAAGATTGAATTATAATCTCCGGCAGGATCGATAAGTACCGCATCCTTTGTAGATTCATCTACTACCAAATAGCAGAAAACGGCCATCCCTGTAACAAGTATCTGTTCTATAATCATAAATTTCCCGGAATTTGCAATAGCAGTTGTAAAAATATTTTATAAAAATACATTGATTCACCTCAATGACAAATATTAAGTATTTTCTGATCATTTCATAAAAACATTAAAATACAAAAGACTGCACTGTTTCAAATAAATTTTTATAACTTAATAAAAAAATAAGCAAATATCATTTTCTTACATCTGCGTGGAGAATTCTTATTTAAAAAACTTTTAATAAGTAATTTCAATAAATAAACTACCATAGTCAACAATTAATAGTGTGGATTTTTTAAAAAGGGTTTACCATAACGGAGGATCTGGTTGTTTCGGGTGGATTATTAGAAAATATTATTTACTGCATCGAGATACTGATTTACATTTTGTGATCTATAAATATTTTTCTTTATCTCCTCTTTGTTTTCAAAAAAATTTGCAAGATAAGACCAGATACTTTTCATCTTATCTGTTATGTGAACAGACCCGGGCATGGTTTTTGAATATACTTCAAACAATTCATTGTGAAAAGACCTGATAATTTTAATCCTGTCAGTTAAAGACCGGCTGTCCCCTGTAACAATTTTTTCAGCAAGGAATGGATCCATGAGTAATCCTCGGCCGATCATCCATTTGTTAATTGAAGTGAATCGTTCTGATATTAACTTATATTTTTCAGTTGAATCTAAGTCGCCATTATAAACGATTTCATGTCTGGAAATTTCTATGCATTTTGCGAATATCTCAATATCAACAAACCCTTCGTACATCTGCTTACCAGTCCGGGGATGTATAATCAATTCTTTAATTGGATAACGGTTGAATATGGGGATGAGAGAAAGGATTTCGTCGGAATAAACGAGGCCGAGTCTGAGTTTAATTGATAAATTTGCCTTTATTTTTGGTATGGTCTTATCCAGAAACTCCTCAATCCTGCCGGGATAGCAGAGCATGCCTGAGCCTTTGCCTTTATTCACAACTACAGGGAAGGGACACCCCAGATTCCAATTAATTGTCCCATATCCCATGTTATACAGTTTATTTGCCAATGGAATAAAATTGGCGGGGTCATTGCTTAATATTTGAGGAATGACAGGAATTCCTGTATTCATATCAGGATCGAGCTCCCGTAAAATGACAGTCTCGACATTTTTTCTCTTTGATGTCGAAATAAAAGGGGCAATTGAAAGGTCAACATTACTGAAATACTTTGGGAATACATTTCGGAATATTCTGTCTGTAATACCCTGAATAGGTGCAAGATAAATCAATTATCTCTCCTGAAGATGAAGTTTTGCATTTTTATGAATAACAAAGACGGTATTTTACAAACCAATTATAAAAATATTGCCATCATCGCTTTACCCAGGCTGAATGAAAATATCAACTTCAGCATTGGTAAATCCGTATATGCCTTTAATGGAATTTACAGAACAGGAATCAAAAAATTTATATCTTTTAAAAGGATTGTCTTCAGGCTTGAGGGTCAGATTTTTATAATATGTAATCTGTTGCAACATAGATGTACCCATAGGGAAAACTGCAACTCCGTTCTTTTTGAGAAGATTAAGAGCGGCGTATGGGCTGTGCATGCACCCTGCATGCACAATAACTCCATCAAATGATCCCGCGGTATCATCAAGTTCCGAACAGTCTCCCGCAAGAAATTTTATATTAAAAAACCCGTTTGATATAAGTCTGTTTTTTGCCTCTGAAGCGAGTTTTTCATGGTACTCAATAGTTGTTATTCTGTTTACCATAGTTGAGAGAAGTGCTGTAGAGTAACCTGATCCGGTGCCTATCTCAAGTAAATGCCATTTCTTCTGCGGTGAAAGCGTATTTAACATTTTGGTGAGAAGAACAATGTCATCGCTGTACTCACCGAAACCGACTGGAATCGGTTTAAAACCACTGATATTATTTTTAAAAAAAGGATCAAAAAAAATAGATCGGTCGACAGATTGAAAAGCACGAAGGACTTCACTGTTAATGTTCAGGGATTTGATATTTTTTTGAAATTCAATATTGATTTTATTTACACTCATTGTTAATGAACCTTATTCTAATTGTTTAAAATACTGTATACTCTGATATACGTTACACCTTGGCGAGAAGGGCAAATATTTTACATATGATCATAGCATTTATCTTTATTCGATAATCTGTATAAGATATGTTAAAAAATAATCTGAAATAAGCACAACCATGGAAGACCGGACTACTGCCTGAATTGTGGATTTTCCAACTCCTTCAGCGCCTCCGGTGGTGCTGAATCCGCTGCAGCATGAAATAATTGCGATCTCAGCCCCGAAGAAGAATGACTTGGTTATACCGGAAATGAAATCGCCAAGACTGATATTTTGAATTATATTTGATATATAGCTGTCAGGAGTAATATTCAATGATAAGAAAGCAACTACCGCGCCGCCAAGAACTCCAACTATATCAGTAATAACTGTCAGGGAAGGAGTCATAACGACACAGGCTATAAACCTCGGAACAGACAGGTACTGAACCGGTTCTGCAGAAAGTGTGCGAAGAGCATCTATCTGTTCTGTAACCTTCATCGTTCCAATCTCTGCGGCAATGGAGGAGCCAACCCTGCCGGCAAGAAGAAGCGCAGTTAAAACCGGGCAAAGCTCCCTGAACATAGAGATTGTTACAGCGGTTCCGATAAATACCGAGGACCCTGACATGAGGGCATCCATTGCTTTGCCAATCTGCAGAGCCATAACCATCCCTGTGAAAAAAAGCGTTATGGTTGTTACTGGAAGGGATTTATATCCGATCTCGAGCATCTGAGCGAGAATATTTTGTCGGTCAAACGGAGGACGGAAAGTCCATAAGATAGTCTCTTTAAAGAAAATAATATGAATACCTAGAGACTCGAAAAATGATTCGAAAAATGAACTCCTCTCAATGTGATTCATGAGTGGGGCTAGCCTCCTCATAGGAATGGGGGACATCAAGATTACCGAATTTGGTATATTTGCCCCAGAAACGAAGATCAATATTGCCGATAGGACCGTTTCTCTGTTTTGCAACCATTATTGTAGCTATCCCTTTTTTCTCGCTTTCTTTCTTTACCTTGTCCTCACGGTAGATGAACATAACTACATCTGCATCTTGCTCAATTGCTCCCGATTCCCGCAGGTCGGAGAGAGTTGGTTCCTGGTTTGTTCTTGATTCAACTGCACGGGAAAGCTGGGAAAGAGCAATTACCGGGATGTTGAGTTCGCGCGCCAGTTGTTTAAGCATTCTTGATATTTCAGCAATTTGAAGATGGCGGTCAACTTTTGAATAGCTTGAAATAAGCTGAAGATAATCTACAATTACCATCCCAAGTGGTACTTTCTGAGCCAGTCTTCTGGCTTTCGCCCTGATTTCCATAATTGTTGCAGAGGCAGAATCGTCTATATATATGGGAGCTTTGCTTAACTTGCCAGACATGTTGAATATTTTTTTCAGTTCCTCCTGATCTATATGCCCGGTTCGTACTCTCTGTGAATCAACCATTGACTCAATGCAGAGCATCCTGAGCCCCAGCTGGTTTGCCGGCATTTCAAGAGAAAAAAAGAGTACAGGAGTCTTGTGTCTTACAGCAACATTGTTCAGAATGTTAAGGGCAAAAGCGGTTTTACCCATGCCAGGCCTTGCTGCAATGATTATAAGTTCCGCTCCATGGAATCCGGTAAGCTGCTCATCAAGCTCTGTAAATCCGCTGGCAATACCTGTTACCATTTTTTTTGTTTTGTACCAGGTGTCGATGTCATTCATTGTACTGTTTATGATGACTTCAATGTTTTTATAGTCAGATGTAATGCGCTGTTCTGTTACCCTGAAAACATCCCGTTCCACTTCATCCATCACCTCTTCAGTTGTCAGCCCCCTGTTAAAACATTTTTCTATAGAGAGTTCTGCAACATCAATGAGCTTTCTTCGAAGACTCATCTCTTTTATTCTTTTTGCATATATTTCGGCATTTCCTGATGTTGATGAAGACTGATATATTTCTGCAAGTGCGGAATTCCCTCCAATGCGTTCAAGGCAGCTTTTATCAATTAGTATCTGTCTGAGGGTTGTGAGATCTATCGGGAGAGATTTTTTCTCAAGCTCTGAGATCGCTTCAAAAATTATACGGTGTTTTTCAAGGTAAAAATCCTCCGGTTGGAGGATTTCAGTAACTCTGAGCAGTGCTTCCCTGTTAAGCAGGGCTGAAGCAATACAAGCAGTTTCTGTTTCAACATCCTGCGGGGGAAGCCTGTCAGTGGTCATGATTTACTCCTTAACTACAATAACTTTTACTGTTGCAGTAAGGCCTTCTTCTAATTTTATTGATACCTTAAATTCGCCTTCCTGCTTGATAGGAGCATCAAGAAGAATTTTTCTTTTGTCAATTTCAAAACCTTTTTCTTTCAGTTGTTTTGCTATATCCATAGAGGTAATTGAACCGAAGAGTTTTCCCTCTTCTCCAACCTGTGCTGGAATTGTAAGCTCAACATCTGACATGCTGGAAGCAAGCTGTTCGCTTGTTTTCTTTCTTTTTTCTTTCTTGATTTTTATAAGTTTTTTCTGGTGATCAATAGCCTTTTTGCTAGATTCATTTGCAACTATAACCAGTTTTTTCGGGAGGAGATAATTTCTCGCAAATCCCTCAGCTACTTCTTTTATGTCCCCGGCATCGCCAAGGCTTGGTATGTCTTTCTGAAGTATAACTTTCATTGTTTACTCCTTAATATTTCGTTCTATTTTGGGATTAAGCTTCCTGAAATCTCCCCAGAGATCCAGTGTGCCTATTCCAAGTAATATAATCATTGAAAAC
Source organism: Spirochaetota bacterium (assembly GCA_963664815.2). Taxonomy (GTDB): domain Bacteria; phylum Spirochaetota; class UBA4802; order UBA4802; family UBA5550; genus WRGT01. The sequence goes on along the minus strand of CAXXHB010000003.1, from coordinate 4,019,130 downwards.
ATAATAACAGAAGGCCCGAGTATCAGTAAAGTAAAGATCAGAAGAGGTATAAGTACTGTCGGCATCCCTTTTCTGATGATAAAAAACTTAAGTATACCCAGAGCCTGAATAATATAAAGCACTGAACCAGCCAAAGCAATATTCAATGCTGCAACAGAAATTACCGGATAACTGGTTTTATCAAGCAGCATGAAAAGGCCCCATCCGGCGATTATTAAAAAAATTGTGTAATCATTCAACCTGAAAAATTCAAGGGATCTGACATCCTTCCCCTGAGTTTTCATGAATATTTTTTTCATCAGAAAAAAACTGAAACCTGTTACCATTACTGAATAAATAAAGGATGTAAAAGGAATCATATCTCTTGCAAGCTGAATCCATTTACTGTCCTGAATCATCTGCAGAGAAGTATTAAAATCTTCTCTAAGTTTTTTTCTGTTTTCTTCCGGGGTTTTATATTGATCAAAAACCTTCTCCATCTCTCCCCGGGATTGTTCCAGAATCTGGACAAGTTCAGATTTTCCGATTTCTACTAAATCATAGCCTTTAACATTTTTTAATATGTAAAAATCAGTTGTAAAAACTATCGCAAATAGAATCGCGGAAAAAGTAATAAAAAAGTCGAGCCCTGAAGACTTTTTAAAACAGTATCCGCCAACTGTTCCTGTTATAAGTGGTAAGGTATAAAGAGAAAGTCCCCCTTCGTAACCTCCCAGAACAACTGGTACTAACGCTGCAGGCACGTATAAAATTAAACTTATCCATCCCCATTTGTAAAAAATAAAAGCCGAACAGATGGTGAGGATGACTCCTGCAATGAACAAAATAGCTCCCAAAACTATTTTTCAACGAACGGAACAAGAGCGATAATTCTTGCTCTTTTAATGGCCTGCGAGACACCTCTCTGGTGTTTGGCGCAGGTTCCAGTAACACGTCTTGGCAGAATTTTACCTCTGTCAGTTATAAACTGTTCCACCATTTTCACGTCTTTATAATCTATCTGTGCGTTTTTATCGTGGCAGAATCTGCATACTTTTCTTTTAAAACGCATATTTCTCTGATACGGTCTGTCTCCACCCTCTTCCTGACTTGCATAAGGCCTCCTTCCATAAGCTGGTGCAACTGCTTCAGTTACAGGTTCAACTGTTTCTGCAACTGTTTCTGTATCAATATTTTTTATTTCTTCTGACATTATTATCTCCTGTAATCATAGGTTTAATTAAAAAGGTATGTCGTCGTCTGAAAAGGGATTCTCTTCAAAATTGCCGCTTCCGGCGCTTCCACCGAAATCATGATTCGGTTCTGGAGTTCTGCTTTTTGCTTCAGCAGGATATTCATCACCCTGACCCTTTCCTGTCAAAAACTGGAAGTTTTCTATTACGACTTCGACCTTTGAACGTTTTTTACCGTCCTGATCATCCCAGCGTGACTGCTGTAATCTCCCTTCAACGGCAATTCTGTGTCCTTTTTTACAGTATTCGGTTATAATCTCCCCGAGCTTTGACCAAGCGATGCAGTCAAAATAAGACACCTGTTCTTTCTTTTCACCTGTCACAGCGTAAGTTCTGCTGTTTGCCAGTGAAAAACTTGCTACTGCGGTACCAGCTGGTGTATAGCGGATTTCCGGATCGCGTGTAAGTCTGCCAATCAGTACTACTCTGTTAAGGTCGCTTGCCATGAGTTTTTCTCCGGTTACGCAGTTTTCTTGTCTTCTGGTCTTACAAAAAGATATCTGAGTATGTCAGCGTTGAGTCCGAATTCCTTCTGTATTCTGTCAACAGCATCCGGAGCGACATCTACCAGCATAAACATGTAGTAGCCTTCACGTTCTTTTGAAATTTCGTAGGCTAATTTTTTAATTCCCCAGTGATCTTCTTTTGTTATTATTGCACCGTGTTTCAGAAGAATCTCTTTTACCTTTTCTTTGAGAGATTCCGTGTCACGATTCCTTACAATGACAGTAAGTTCGTAATTCTTCATTCTTTCCTCCTTCCTGTGGTATTTGCTGCTGAAATATGTTTTTAAAACATTTTCAGCAGAAAGGTTTTACAATTTTTAAAAACTGTGCGAATATATCAATAATTATTTTATTTAAGCGTTAAATTAATCATATATGATTAAATGAGATATTTATATATAATGATTCAATTTTTATTGATCCGGAAATAATGCATAGAATAAATGAAAATTTTGTGATTGTTAAAATTATTTTAAAAAGAGTTGATATTCGTTGAAATACATAATAAAAATTTAATATTTATAAAGAACTATATAATTTTTTTTTAAATATTAAATTCATATTGCAGCAAAGGGGTACCTAAGTGAAGTACTTTGCTTTTATTTGTACTTTTTTTTTATTTATTCTTTTATCACCCGGTTATTCAAAGACGATGAAAAAGAGTGATGTTATTTATGGGGGAGATGATACTACACCGCAGTTATGTCTTTCCCGCTGGGATTTGACTGACGGAAGTGGAGTAAAAGAACTATTATTTAAATATAAAATAAATAATGACAAAATAAATAATTTAAGGGATCTCCTTGAAAGTTACAGAAGAAAAATAATTGAAGGAGAGGTTAATGAAGCCTTCTGCACAATCGGGTTTATAGATAATGATCTCTATTTGATTGTTAAAATTAAAGAAGCATTAAAATTCAATTATGAATATGATAAAGTAATTCTTGCAGAGAGACTCAGACCAAAACTGCTGACTCATATTCCATCTTTTTCAGAAAAAATTGAGCTTAAAACATATAATGCATTAAAACAAAATGATCTTCCGGAAAATCTTAGAGATTTTCTGGATACAGGAAATGGCTATAGTATTAAATTGACCTTTACTGTAAATGGAGGGAAGCTTTCTGATTCACAGGTACAGCAACTGAAAGATACGGCTGTAAATATTCTGGAAAATATCGGTTTTAAGCTGCGTCGTAAAATGAGAGTGTTTGCAACAGATTTTACTTTTCACAAAGGTGGAATACTGGAACTTAATGGGTTAATCGCACAGGAAGATAAAGAAATAAAGATGATTATTAATGAATCACATGTGAATAAAATGGTGGGAAATGCACTTTTTGCTTTACTAAAGGGATATAATAAAGAATTAAAATTACAGAATGAATGGGAAGTCAATTGTGATGTAAAATCAACGACTGCAGATTTGAGGATAACCCGCAACGGAATTATAAATCATTTTTATAGAGGGACAGATATAGATTCTTGTGAAGCCATTGCAATAGATGTAAAAGAATTTTATAAAATTGTTTATGATATTCAGGTTGTTGAACATAAACTGAGGGAAGATTATGTAAAATCTATTAATGACTTTATGAAAAATTCTTATAGAATTACAGAATTAGTTGAAGAATTTTATAAAAAAAGTAAAATCAATGAAGATGCCACTATAAAGAAAATCATTGATACATCAACCGGGAGCAAAAACGTAAATTATTTACAATTAATAATTCTTGGTTCTACAACAAAGACTATATCGGGCGAAGAGAAGCGTTTACGGTACATGGAATTTCTTGCAGATGCAAGAGGAAGACTTAATAAAGAGATGAAAAAACTTGTCGCAGGTGAAGAAAAGATTAAATACTCAAGAGAAAACAAGTTCTGCAGATTGAGGGTTGTACTTAAGAAATTAAAAGGCGATTGCTATGATATAATGAGAATTCTCTCTGAGAAGGAGATATACTGTGAACAGGATAATGAAAAATTGAGGGAGCTTGAAATAACAGTAAATAATGATACCTCTCTATATAAACTTAAACAGATCAGATTAAAAATTAATTCGAAGAAGTTTAGTGAACTGACAATGGAAGAGGGCGATTTAATAGCGAAAGAAGCTGCAAATATTAAATTGCGTTATAAATCATTTAATGATATTTATAAAAGTATTACTACTGATTTAATATTACAATGAATCTCGGATTTATTTACTCAAAATAATAAATTTACTTGTAATAGATTTTTTACTGATTAGAATGTTCTTTAATTAAAAAAGTTGGAGATACAGATGAAAAAGCGAAGGAGTTATGTTATTAATAAGAAATTTCAGTATGGAAAGGCCATTACAATGGTAGGAACAGTAACCATATTAATTTCTGTTATAATTCTTGCTGTTGGAATAATGATATCCGTTAACAACAAAAAAACAGCAGAGAACAATAAAAAGATAATGAGCAATATTGAAAATATAAAAAAAATACTGGATTTGCAGCAGAGTATTTATCTGAAATTTTCAATGATACCAACAGGTGTTGATCAGAAAACATTTTCCGGAATTGCTGTTGATTTAACTAAAGATTATAATGAAAGTACAAGAAACCTCAACGTGTCGAGTTCTGCAAATGAAGAGATTATTAAATCAAACAATAAAATAATTGCAACAAACACATACCTGATAGTTGGAGTAATAATTATAACTCTGTCTGGTTTGTTTATTATATTTATATGGATGATTAAACATACTCACCGGATTGCAGGACCTATATATTTAATGACAATGTATGGAAATGAAATCCTGAACGGAGGAAAACCGAAAATGAGAAATCTTCGGGATAAAGATGAATTTGAGGATTTCTATAATTTATTCAGACAGATGGGTGAGCAAATCATAAAAAACAGTGGTGGAAAGAAATAATGGATTACTGTTTTTTTAAATTTAAAAAAATATATAAAAATCGTATTGTCAGTAATTCAGCTTTTTAATTAGCGCTTCGAGTGCTTCCATGTCTGCACCGCTTACTGAATCTCCATTATCTGTATAGAATAACGGTATTCCATCAATGTTCATTTTTTTTGATAATTCATCTGTTTTTTTTATCAGTTCAACGCCTTTTTCACAGATAAATTCTTCTTCAGTTTTCTCCTTTTTCCATTCTAATTTATTATATTCCTCGAGATTGAAATTATCTTTAAATATAAAATGTCTGCAGGCAGCTTCAACACATTTTCTTTTCCCCTCTTCACCTTTCATTGAAACCAGCAATACCTTAACTGAAAATCCATATTTATCAGATAATTTTTTTACCTCTCCCCCTGCTTTATGACAATATGGGCAAAGAGGCTCGGTAAACATATATAGTGTTTTTCCAGATTTACAATTTACCGGTTTGTATTCAAATGCAGTAAGAGCGTTTATTGTGTTTTTATTTTCAAGAAAAATCTTTTTATTTTCCTCGTAGATATTTTCCTTTGTAATATTTTTTTTATTAAGAAAAAGATCGCCTGAGATCAGATAGTTTCCATCTCCATAAAGCGGGATTATTCTGTTATTTACATTTATAATTATCTCGCATACTCCCTGTACTTCCCTGATTGTAAGGATTCGGAAGTCTGTTACGGGAATATGTTTACTAACAGTATCTGCTGTTATTTTGCTGCATTTTTCTGATTCCGAAAAAAGATCTGAATAAGAGGAAAAAAGTATAAGAGCAAAAATTATTTTTATTAAAAATGATTTCATTTTATCCGCCATTGAAAGTTTGATATTTTTCTTGACAATTGTATAAAAAAATAATAGCAAATGTTCAGAGAGATTATAACCTATGAAAATATCAAAAATTTCAACAACAATTATATGTATTCTTTGTTTTATTAATATGTCATTTGCAGTTGAAAAGATAACCTGCAGAAAATTTACCGGTAAATATGGAGATTATAATTTTTCAATTTTATTTTCCGGTAATGGCAAGATGTTAATAGAGGTGGAAGAAAAAGAGGGGGGCGGATATTTCTCTACTCCCGGAAGTTATTCAATCAATAATTCAAAAATTGATTTTTTTTACAGGGGACTGGGCAGGACTATTTACATAGAAAATGATCATCTTAAAGCAAGCCCATATACTTTCAGTATTAATGAGGATTATAAGACTGTAATTATATTACAGGAAGATAAAGCTTATCCTCCCGCATGCAAGTAGTCTTAGTCAATCAGGATAATCGTTTCGTAATTTTTTATATTTTCATTAACAAGTTGAGTTTTGATAATTCTGTTAAGTTTAACGTTTCTGAAGTTGCAGTCTTTGAAAGATGTTGATGTAATCCTTATGCCGGTTTTTTTTATTATTTCAATTTTATCATCATTCATTTTTACTCCCAGTTCCCCGTAGCTCAGAAAATGATCTTTTCCATAATCAATCACGGAAAAATCAGAATTTGAAAAATCAGAATTTGAAAAATCGGATTTATAAAAAGAAGATCCGTTAATCTTTGTTTCAGTTAGAAATGATTTAATAACATTGCATTCATTAAACTCACAGAACAGCATAAATGATTCGCGTGCTGTGAATCCTGCCATACTGTTTCTTAAAAAAACAGCACCGGGTATATATGATCGTAAAAACAGTGCGCCTGACAGATCAGAATCTGAAATCTGAATTCCGGGCATATATGCCCGGGTAAAATCAACAAGTGGAGCTTTGACATTTTTAAATATACATGATTTCAGGTAGGCGTCTTTAAATTTTGATCCGGAGAGATCAGTATTGATAATGTCTCCTGAATCGATATGGCAATTTGAAAAATTACAATTTTTCGTAAAACTTTTTTTTATTGAAATTTTGTCCATTATTGCGAATTCAAATGACGATTCGGAAATGTCTGACCCGCTGATATAAGATCGGGACAAATCGGCACTTTTGAAAGAAGATCCTGTAATACGGATATCTGTAAATTTTGATTCAGGAATCAGGCAATAATCGAAGTCTGATTCATAAACTGAGGTATTAATAAATGAAACTGCTTTTATTTCAGAGTAAGAAAAACTGCAGTTTCTGATAATGGCATTGTTGAAATCAGCAAAGTTTATATTGCAATTTTTAAATTTACAATTTTCAATCAGTGTATTCTTAAAAATTGCTCCGGTCAGGTTGAGATTCTCGAAATCTCTTCCGGCTATTTTTAAATCAGAAAGATTAATCCCATGAAGATTTGTTTCCCCTGATAAAAGTCTGTCCAATGAAGTCTGCTGTGATATTCCCGGGATAAAAGAATTAACCACAGTTGAGATGATGACTAAAAGAACCAGGATAAGTTTTTTCACTTATTCCACCTCTTTAAAATTTTCTTGACATACAGTTTGATAATACATCAATTATGATATTATGCAAGGCAAAAATTTTATCGCATTTAAACTGGCAGTATTCACGGGTGCATTATTAACTATATGCACACAATTTCTAATTGCAAATGTTCAATCTGTTCAGCAGAATAAAGATAAGAATAAAGATACTTCTAAAGAAATAATTATCTTTGATTACTGTAGCAAAGATAATAATAAAAAATGTGAGCGCGAAAAAAAAGCACCAGTTACAGATTATTCAAAATCCTTAAAATAGGTGGAGAAATATAGATGAGCATATGGATAGAACTTGCAGGTTATATTGCATCTGCACTTGTGGCAGCAAGCTTTTACATGAAGACTATAATGCCTCTGAGAATTTTTGCAATAATGAGTAATGTTGCTTTCATTATATATGGTATAGGTGCAGGTTTGTATCCTGTTATGATTCTTCATTTTTTTATGTTTCCGTTGAACATATTAAGACTTTTGCAGATGAAAAAGCTTATTAATAATGTAAAAGATGCATCGGATGGAGATTTTTCCATGGAATCTCTGATCCCATATATGAAAATGGAAAATGTCAAGAAAGGTGATATACTGTTTAAAAAAGGAGAACCTGCAGGAAAGATGTATTTTTTATGCAAGGGGAGAATAGAACTGGAGGAAAACGGATTATTTATAGAAAAGGGGAGTCTCCTTGGAGAAATGGGAATTTTTACGCCACAGAAGGAGAGAACGGATACTGCAGTATGCATGGATGACGATATGGAAGTTTATTCAATAACAGAGAATGGTGTTAAACAATTATATTATCAGAATCCTGAATTTGGCTTTTATCTGGTTAAGCTGATAACTGGCAGACTGATTAGCGGTCTCGAAAAAGAAAAGAGTAAATCCAGGCAATAACATGCATGGATTTATTTTAATTCACATTTAATTCACATCATTAAGCTGATTGATTGTATCAGCATAAATTCCGGACCCAATCCACCATGTATTATCGACTTTTTCGAAGTAACCCAGTTTTGGTTTTACTTCTCCACTTTCAGGATGAAACCAGTGAAATTTAAGCCATCCGTTTGGTTGTTTCTTTAATATGTTTACCATTTCACTTATTATTCTTTTTCCAGTGGGATCTTTAAGGTTTGAGAGATCAGAACCAATAAGACCGGTGTTTAAACCATGAGATAAAACCACACAGTTGAAATCGTATGCATATATATAAAGTTCTCCCCTGTTGAAAAGACCATTCTTTTTTTTGATTTCAAGCAGAGCCTCCTTTTTCCCGTATATCTGAGAAAAGGCTTTACATTCTTCAACAAACCCCTTTAACTGATCTTTTGTTATTTCACTATGTATTGAAGGATCATATCGTGGAATGGAAGAAAGGGTTACTGACAAAAACATTATTCCAAAGCCTGTTAATATTTTTTTTATCATATATATTCCTCTTAATTTCTATTTAGATGTTTTTGATAATTTCGGCATACAGTAATCATCAATTATCTCATTGATTGTTGTAGCAAATTTTTTTTGCAGCTGTTTGCACGAATCAATATCCATCCAGCTCTTTTTATAGATACCCACTTCCATCATTTTATTCATACATTCTTTGGCTCCGTTTTGCCCATTACTGCCGTACAGGAACTCATTTTCGGTTTCAAGAAGAGAGTTTATTTTTTCATCCGAAAGATTACTGTAAAGGTCTTCAAGTGTAATTGTAGTTTCATTTTTATTGCTCTGTACAAGCGCCCCCTTTACTTCAGCGAGAAATTTGTTATCTCTTTTCCATCTGGAATCTATCGCCTGCCTGCATATCATGGCTTTGTAGTAAATGTCCATCATATTTCTGTTTGTTCTGTCAATCTGTGACAAAAACTCGGCATTAAGGTTGAGATTATGTTTTTTTTCAAAGAGTAAAGTTTTCCCACCCTCTTTTCCTGTTGCTGCGCTTGTGTCTTCTTCAAGCTGTATGAGATTCTGAAATTCCGCATTTTCAACCCAGGGGACAACTTCCATTGTTGACACTCTCCCTGTCATTGGATCCTGCATGGAAACAAATGCATCTTTAATTGCAGCCTTGTATGAATCGAGATCATATGCAATTAATGTCGCATTTTTATTTTTACCCAGGCCCCAGGCTTTTGTTGTAATTGTAAGTTTCTTTTTTCTTGACATGGAAGAAAATGAATTTGTTATCTGGGTTTCGAGGGATGCATTTTCTCCAGCACCGGCAATATTCTTCATAATACCGCTGCCGAAACCCTTGATGGCAAGCTCAAGTTGCAGTTCGAAGCTTTTATCTCTTGTTTCACTCTCATCCATGTATGTAAATAAAGATGTAAATTTTGAATCACGACCTAAAGAACGGACATAATATGCACCGCAACTGTGAAAGAATCCCGGGATATCCTTGTTAAGCAGAAGAGTTTTTGCAGCGTCGCTTAGAGAAGAGGCGCTTTCATCTACAGAAGCATAATATGTATGCATATTAATTTCTACCTGGATGTGATGATAATAAAGTTTATTACCCTCAACACTGGTATATTTTGTATTCAGTTTGCCCTGGAATGCAAGATGTCCAAGATCGACTCCAAGTCCGAAAGTGTTGTTTTGCGTTGATGATGAATCAGATTCAATTGAATCAAAAGTATAATCAAAGTCATATGAAGGTTCAGTCATTTTTATATCTTTCATGCAGCTGGACTGAAATGAGTTAGTCGCTATGGAATAGCCTCGTCCCAATACGGGTGTCATGGCAAGATCATGAATCCTGTTGTCTCTGATAATTGTAGGCCCGGCATATACAAAAGCCGGAATAATCAATGTTATTAAAAAAACAGATAAAGTAATCCTCTTTAGCATAACAACCCCGTTTATTTCTCTTTACTGTCTGAAAGAACAGGCAGACAGTAGTCTTCAATTTTTTCTTCCTCTTCATTAACCATATTTCTGTTTATTGATTTACATTCGGGTATATCCTTAAACCTGGTTCTGAACATTCCATTTTCCATCAGTTTTTTCATGCAGAGCGATGCACCGCCGGCATTATTGCCTTCTCCATACATGAAAGCGGTTTCTTTCTCAAGAAGTTTGTCAATTTTAGCTATATCAAGAAGAGTATCAAGTTCTTCAAGTTTTATGGTCCCCTTTCCCCTGTTATTGAGGACAAGGCGGCCGGTATATTCTTCTTTAAATGATCCATTATTTTTATAGTTGGTATCTATAGATTTTCTGCAGAGTAATGCTTTATAATAACGGTTCATCAAACTCCTGTCAAATCTTTCAATCTCTGCGAGAAACTCAGCGTTACTGCTGAGTATCTGCTTTTTTTCATACATCAAAAGTTCTTTCCCGTTTTCACTCTCGGTGTATGTATCGAGCTTTGTCAGTGACTGAAAATCAGTGTTTTCCACCCATGGCACTACTTCTATAGTTGAAACTTTACCGGTAAGGGGATTCTGCATCGCCATAAAGGCATCAGCGATTGCTTTTTTAAATGTATCAATATCATAGGATATTAAAGTAGCGTTTTCATTTTTCCCCAGCCCGAATGCAGCGCTTGTTATAGTAAGTTCTTTTTTTGAACATTCGCCGGCGAAATCTCTCTGGGCAAATTCTGCCGCAGAATAAGCATTTTTAAGCGTTGCAAGATTCTGTTTAAGGGATTTTCCAAAACCTTTGATCTGGGTTTCCAGGTTGTTCTCAAACTTAGAGTCAGGCTTCTGTTCTTCTGTTTTATAAGTGAAGATAGAAATAAAACGGGCGCTTCTTCCGATAGAGCGCACATAATATGAACCGCAACTGCTGAAAAAGCCGGGGAGATCCCCGTTGCTTATGATCCGGGATGCCGAATCACTCATCTTGGACGCTGATTCATCGACTGATGCATAATATGAATGAAGATTTATCTCAACAAAGATATTATGATAATAAAATGTCTTATCGATTCCATTATTTACCGGTGTTGAGGTTTTAGTTAATCTTTTGATGATTTCATTTTTAAATTTTTCAGTGATGGTTCTGGTGTTCAGTATATCATCCAGAGAACCCTCACCCTCCATTTCTATTGATTTGAAGAAATATGTAAAATCATATGATGGTTCTGTAATTTTAACATCGGAAAGGCAGGTCGATTGATATGTATTTGTTGAAATAGTATAACCGCGACCAAGTACCGGGGTCGCAGCCAGATCTGCTACTCTGTTGTCTTCGATAACAACCGGACCTGCCTGAAGAGACGCTGCCTCAAATATTATTAAACATAGAATTATAAGTTGCTTTACTCGGTTTTTCTTAAAAATCAGCATCATACCTGCTTCGCTCTGAATTTAATCGGTCAGGATTAAATTATTAAAGCCTGACCGTATTTAAAATATATTATTTACTTTCTTTTTCCGGAGCACTTGTTATAACAGGCATACAGTAATCGTCAATAAGATCACCTTCAATATTGCCCATTCTTTTTACAAGAGTTGTACAGTCCTTGATATCTCTGTAATGAATTGCCCTAATATCATCTGTGATAATGGCATTAATACATTTCGATGCTGAATTCTCGCCGGTGTACATAAATTCCTGCTCTTTGTCATACAGAGATTCAACATATGCGTCATTAAGTTTTGTATCCAGTTCGGATATGGCTTTTTTCTCGCCGGTTCTGTGATTTAAAAGATACTGGTTGGCATATTTATCTTTAAGTTTGCCGTTAATACGCCAGTTGGTATCAAAATAGGATTTACACATTTTGGACTTGTAGTATATATTAAGAAGATTTCTGTCATTCTTTTTAATCTCAGCAAGAAATTCTGCATTTTCACTTATGTTATGCTTCATCTGGTATGGTTGAAGGACTTTTTCAGCTGTTACTGAGCCGCTTTCACTTTTAGTTGCAGGAATTTTAATAGTCTCATTTAGTTTTACCGTGTTCTGAAATTCAGTATTCTCGACCCATGGTATTACTTCAATACTTATAACTTTTCCTGTAAGCGGGTTCTGCATCGCTTTGAAAGCATCCTGAATCCCCTTTTTAAAAGACTCTATATCGTATGATACAAGTGTGGCTTCTTTATCTTTACCCAGTCCAAACCCTGCGGTAGTGATTGTCAGCCTCATTTCTGAAGCTTTTTCAGTGAATTTTTCCTTAAACTTATAGCTCTCGGTTTGTGTTTCACCTTTCTGTTCGTACCTGCTGCCTTCAGTTTTTTTTACAAGTCCGAAGCTCTTTATCTGGCTTTCAATCATACCTTCAAATTCTTCATCTTTCTCGGTTCCAAGTTTTTCATATTCAAAAACTGAGACAAGCTTTGCCCTCCTGTTGAGTGACCTGACATAGTATGATCCGCAACTGTCAAAATACCCGGGGAGATCATTGTTTGTTAACAATTCCTTTGCAGAATCACTCAGACTTGTCAAAGCTTCATCTATAGAAGCATAATAGGAGTCGAGGTCAATGATTGCTATCATCCTGTGCTTTGTATATGTTTTTCCCTCTCTTTTAACACTCTGTCCCTTTTTGGAAGAAACAGTTTCAACATATTTTCTATAGCCTTCGTTTATAATAGGATCAGAGATCTCCGGTCTTGAGTCAGTAACGGTTCCTTCTTTAGTTGAATCGCTCTGCATCTCTTCAAATCTATATGTAAAGTCATAAGATGGTTCGGTTAATTTAACATCTTTAAGACAAATCGACTGGAAGGTATTGGTAGACATAGTATACCCTCTTCCTAAAACAGGGGTGGTACCTATGTCTGTAACCCTGTTGTCCCTTATGACAACAGGGCCGGCTGAAACATTAACAGCCGATATTATTATAAAGAAAAAAGTAATTTTTTGTATAAAACCAGTTACTGATTTCATAGATTCAGCTCTCTTCATCTTCTTCATTCTGAAGTAGCAGGAGCTTCAACCGGCATACAGTAATCAGTTACAACCTGAAGTTCAACATTTCCGGCCTGTGAAAGAACAGTTTTACACGCATCAATTTCACGGTAGCTTTTGGTAACAAAACCGGTTTTCATCAACTCTTTCAAACAGAGACTTGCCCCCCCAGCTGTATTTCCCGATGAGCCACCGCCTGATCCCCCAGTGCCGCCGCTGCCGTACATAAAAGCGGTTTCTTTTGCAAGTATTCCTTCAACATAACTATCCTGGAGCGTATCAAAAATCTGTTTAACAGTTTTATCATTTGCCCCGGTTCTGCTGTTTACAAGTTTGACATTCTCATATTCATTGTTAAGATTAGATTCATCTTTTCCCCAGCTTGCCAATATATTTGCCTTGCAGAGTTTAGCTTTGTAATACATATTAATAAGATTGCGATCAGCCCGTTCAATCTCAATAAGAAACTCCGCATTCTGATTCAATAAATGTTTTTTCTCATATAATGGCTTTTTCTCAGTCTGTCCTGTAGTGCTTCCCTCAACAGGAGCTTCAATTTCTTCCAGCTTAATTGTTGTCTGAAATTCAGTGTTTTCAACCCAGGGAACTACTTCTATATTGGCTACTTTTCCTGTAAGAGGATTCTGCATCGAAATAAATGCATCTTTAATAGCAGCTTTGAAGGTATCCAGATCATAAGCAATCAGAGAGGCCTTTTCATCCTTTCCTAATCCATAAGCGTGAGTTACAATTGAAAGGCGTTTTTCAGAAGCCTCGCTGCTGAAGGATTCCATTCTTTTAGTTTCGGAATCTGATTTAACATTAACACTTACATTTACTTTAGCTATACCGCTGTAAGAATAGGCGCCGAATGCCTGAATCGATTGTTTCAGATTACTTTCAAATGCTGAATCCTTTTTACTGTCTTTTGTCTGATAATTGAAAATTGATACAAAACTTGATTTTCTTCCGATTGACCTTACATAATAAGCTCCACAGCTGTTAAAAAAACCGGGGAGATCTTTATTTACCAGAAGCTCCTTTGCTGAATCGCTTAAAGTACTTTTGCTTTCATCAATTGACGCATAGTATGTATAAATATTTATTGTTACAAGTACCCTGTGATTGTACCATGTTTCATTATTGACTACTACTGACTTCGACCCCTGAGCCAGTGCATAGTCGAGTCCCGCACTACCTTGGTGAGCACCAAATTTTACACTTGCCTTTGCAGACACTGAAGTATTAGATGATTTTTCATCGGTTTTTTTCGAAGTTGTTGTTCCTGAATCCTCAATGGACTCAAAGGTATATTCCATGTCATAAGATGGTTCAGTTATAACAACCTCTTTCATGCATGTGGACTGATAGGTGTTTGTGCCGAGTGAATATCCTCTTCCAAGAACCGGTGTTGTTGCTGTATCAGTAACCCTGTTGTCCTTGATTACTGTCGGTCCTGCATATATACATATACTGGATATAAAAATTAATAATGCAGCAAAACAGACTTTTTTCATAAGGTACCCTCTTCTATTAATTATTATCCTTTTTTCACACAGAAAAAAGATTACTACAAGTATTTTATTAAAAAAAAAAGAAAAATTCTTGTATATTTTCAAAACCTCAGTTAATATAAATTCATGCTTTATCACACCATCTTCTGAAACAAATTTAACAGTCAGTTTGTTTCAGCAATGAAATCCATCTTGATTCTTGTGGAAACTACTGTTTTTTCAGATAAAGACCTTTTTTGAAGCTACCCTCCAGTCTCTTCCCGTCAGGAAACTCCATGATTCCATAACCGTCAGGTTCACCGTTTATAAAGTCACCCATGTATTTTCGGCCATCTTTATAGATCATTTCACCTTTACCGGTCAGATCACCTTTTAAAACATCCCCTCTGTAAATATTGCCGCTTACACCTTTATTTTCCCCTGCCCCATGAGGATATCCGAACATGAAATCTCCGGAATAGATATTTCCATCTTTATGTTTATAAACACCTTTGCCATGCATCAGATTTCCCATCCAGGTTCCACTATATTCAGATCCACGTCGTGTCTTGAGTATCCCATCACCGTTTTTAAGACCGTTACTCAGCATTCCCTCATATTTGTCGCCATCACTGTCGATGACTGAGACTATACCCTCTGTAGCACCTCCGGCTTGTTCATCAAATAAGGTAACCGGAATTGTCTGGTCTGTCCGGATGATCCCTCTTTCGACAAGATATTGCGACCATGGTTTAAGGTAAATCTCTACAGGTATCGACTCCGATTCATCGCTGAGCAATTTTGTAAAATCCTCTTTTGTTCTGAAAAATTGCTCTACTGTTGAGGGGTGAAGCAGCGGGTCTTCGTTATCGGAATTCATGAATTTTCCTAAAAAAGAGAAACAGCCTCCGCCCCCTGCATCAGCAGGAATCTGAAGATCTGTTTTTACCTGGGAAGATATAGGAATTCCATAAGGATGAACGCTTATATCTTTTTCAGAATCTGTTGAAAAATAGTATACAATGCCCCTTCTGCTTTTTATCTGGCTGACATAATGAGTTCCGTATTTTTTATAGAAACTCAGTATATCGTTGCGGGCCAGATCTGCAGCTTCATCGGTGATTGTGAATTCATCTGATAGTTCTTTTGAAAAACCGGTTATCTCCAGATTGCCTCTGTATCGCGGCTGTGGAGCGGGAGTCTTTTTCCAGAAAAAAAATATTCTCTTAAATATTCCCCATTTTTTAAATTCCACAGGATAGCAATCATTGCGGATTGAGCTTATGCTGCCTGTACGGTTGCTGAAAAATTTCAATGAATCTTTTTTAATACAATCGGAAGAGTATATTTTACCCAGGTTATCCATTGTCTGGCCTGGTGCTGTTTTATCCGGAATATCGATATACAACGTTTTGTCGTTAAATCTGTATTCTGATTCTTCATATTTACTGTCAGGGGAGAATATGGTTTTATCTGCCAGCCTGATGGTTTTGAAATGATCCATATTGATCATGCTGTTTCCATCCAGTCGGCTGACTAAAGGATTATTTTTTTCGATTTCCCTGAAAATCTTTAAACCCTGCAGAAGATCTCTGCAGTCCCGCTCCTGATCGGGACCGGTGTATCCATTATAGCTTATTCCCCAGCCGCATCTGTAGTAATTCTTCCAGCTGATCTTTCCTGTCAGTGCATTTAATAATTCATTGTTATTTTTTGACTGCTGAATGTTCATGTTTAATCTGAAAATTGCAAAATCCCGCATGTCTCTTGTCAGGGATTCAATCCTGTCATGGGAATCTTCCGGGAATCTGGCTCCGGTTAGCTGGGGCATATATTTATTTATATCGGGGAGTTCGCTCCACTTTTTAATCTGGTATGAAGAAATCTTACCGATGGAGGAAGAGAGACATGACATGATGGTTTTTTTTATGAAATTCTCATACGCCTTCCCGCTATTGGAGATTGCAGGAAATTCAAGTGGTATAAATATATTATCCGAGTCAACACTGGTTGAGAAAAAAACCGGGTAACGGGTACCAGCTTCGTTGAAAACGGAAAAATTAGTTATATCGGCAGTGCTTACCTCTTTTCCGTATCTGATTTTTTTTTTAAAATTGTCTACCTCAACCGGCGGCATATAGTATGTTACAACAAAAGCTGCAGCTGATTCGAAGGTAGTGCTGTCTATAAACAATGTTCCGCAGTGACTGTAAAATCCTTCTATATCTTTTTTGTTTAAAAGATTTTCTGCTGTTTCAGTAAATTGGATTGAATTATCCTTTAAATAATTCATCTTCCCTGAAACTCTGATAAGACATACAACCGAGAAAGGGCTCATTCCTGATAAATTATATAAAGAAGCTCTTTTTACTGCCGATTTTATAAATTTACCGTAAGGCTCATTATCTACTGTTGAATCTGAGGCGGGATCTATAAATTCGAAGGTTAATTGACCCCCTGTAACGGATGTATCGGCACTTTTTATGCATCTCTTTGGCTGGTAGGTCTGATTTTCAATTTTTAAGCCGGTTCCTGTTACGGAAGATATATCAAAAATATCATAAAGTCTTTCGGGAACAAAAGATTGTTTGGCAAGCTGTATCTTTTTTACAGTTGGAACTGAACTGCAGGCAGATGTTATAGTGAGCAATACTGGAATTAAAAAAATTGCAGTAAAAGGTTTCCGGAAAATCATAACTTTATTTGTTTTTGAAATCATCAAGGGTTTGATTTTTGCCTTTATCTTTGTTTTTATCTTCAGGATTTTCTTCTGATTTGGGTTTAATTATATCCTGGAGAGATTCTATCGTATTCTTTTTATCATTGGTTTCTTTTTTTGTGTCAGGCGTGCTGGTATCTTTAGTCTCTTTTTTTTCCTCAGCTTTAATTTTTTCATCCTGTTTGGGATTGGATATATTCTGGAGAGATTCTACTGTATTCTTTTTATCATTGGTTTCTTTTTTTGTGTCAGGCGTGCTGGTATCTTTAGTCTCTTTTTTTTCCTCAGCTTTAATTTTTTCATCCTGTTTGGGATTGGATATATCCTGGAATGATTCTATTGTATTTTTTTTATCATTGGTTTCTTTTTTTGTATCAGGTAAGCTGGTATCTTTAATATCTTTCTTTTCTTCAGTCGTGTTTATTGTGTCAATATGAGAGGGCTTATTCCTGTTCTCCTCCCTTTCCTTTTTTTCATCTTCATATACAACCTTAACCGGTTTCGGCAGGCAGTACTGGTTGAAAAAACTGCTGTTAAGTTCAACGTCTTTCAATGCCCTCAGGCAGCTGGGTATCTCCCGGTAACTGGCTTCATCAAGCTTATCCTGAAGTTTATTGATACAGTCGAGTGCACCGTCGTTGTTTTCACCGTAGAGGTAATATCTGTTGATTTCAAGGAATCTCTCCGGTGGGTTACCGTGAAAATATTTAATATAATCATTTAGTGTGATATAACCGTTTTTATCATTTTCATTAAACAGGTTATAAAAAAGAGTTCTGTTCCCGTCAAATTTCCTGATTTTTTTATCAATGAGCTGTCTGATTATCGATTCGTCAACCAGCGTGAATTCCTTCTTTTTTTCCTCCAGTTGTATACCCTGGCCGTAAAGGCTTCTGTAAAGAGAACCGCTGGATTTATCGGCATATTCGTCTACAATTATCTTTCTGCACATGGAAGAAACATTATACAATTCAAGCTGGCTTTTGCTTTTTCTGTATATTTCTGTTATTACTCCGGTGTTTTCCTCAATTTTCTGCTGGCGGATAAACTGTTCAGCACCACCGTTGCTGTCATCTGAAAGGAGAATTTTTCCGAACTCAGGATTTTCCATCCATGGAACAACTTCAATGGAATTTACCAGACCTGAATCCGGCGACTGCATCAGTTTAACGGCTTCCTGAATTGTGGTTCTGAACTGCTTGATGTTTACTGGTATAAGATTTACCGGATCCCCTTTTGAAAGTCCTATTCCCTGGACATAAACTTTAAGTCCTCTGAACTGTGCATCTTCACTGAGATTGGCGTATTCCTGTGATTGCGGTTTTTCTTTCTTTTCATCTTTTTTATTTGCTGCAGCAGCGGCGGTCTGGGACTCTTCATAGAAATTGAATAAACCCTTTTCAAGCTTGCCGCGGAATTCATCATCCCCATCACCTGTCAGCCTGTACTGGAGTAGGGCGTAGTATGTGGAAAATGTCCCGATTGACCTGACATAGAAATGGCCGCAACTGTTAAAGAAAGTCACATACTGTTTCTTTTTGAGTAATTCAGTTACACTGTCGCTGAGAACTGACTGGGTTTCATCTATTGATGAGTAATACTGATTGACTTCAGCCCTTACTATCAGATTTTTCAGGGTGTATTTTATGTTTCCCGATTTCTCCTCTGTATTATAATAACTTTTAATAAACTTGTTGAGTTTGGTATTCTGGATACGGTCTCTGCCGCTCACAAGGAGTTTAGTAAGATAGTCCTCTGTAACCTCTTCAATGTCATAGCTGAGATCAAAAGTGGGTTTTGTTGTTGTGACGGACTTGAAACACATGGATTGCAGGTGGTTGCTGTTTATTGAATAGCCGCGGCCAAGGGTTGGAAATCCGTTAAGAGACTCAACGCGGTTATCATTAATTATTCTCGGGGCAGAAAAAAGCCCTGTTGAAAAAATAATGAATATAGTTGTAAAGCATAACTTTACCCGCATCTTTTTAAACCTTCAGAAACGGTAAAAAAGATGCGGAAATATTCTGTATATTTCCAGAATTCATTAAAAGAACAGACCGCATTCTGCACAGATCACTATTTTTTATCCTTATTCCCCTGGTCAGAGGAAATAGTTGGCATACAGTAATCGATAACATCGCTGCTTATAACGTTAATAAAACTTGCCCTGATACCGGTACATTCTGCAAAATCACTCCATTTTTTTCTGAACATGTCCTCTCCGAACATCTTGTCAATACACTTCTCTGCGCCTTTGTCTCCATACATGAAGGCATCTCTTTCTTTAAGAAGACCATCTACATAATCAGTTACCAGAAGTTTGTCAAGCTTGTCAAGAGTCATATCCAGTGTTTTACCGGTTTTGTTATTCACAAGTTTTAAGGTTTCATAACCATCAACAAATTTATCATTTTTCTTGTAGTTTGCGTTTATGTATTCTTTACAAAGTTTTGCTGTGTAATAGTTGCTGATTCTGTTCCTGTCCGATTTCTGAATCTCTCCAAGAAATTCGGCATTCTGGTTCAAAGTATCTTTTTTCCTGTAATTTGGAACTTTTTCCTTTTCTTTTTCCTGTACTCCGGACGTTGTTGCTGCATCGGTCTCTTCCAGGGCTATGGCATCCTGGAAAGCTGTGTTTTCCACCCATGGCACCACTTCCATGGATGTAATCCTGCCGGTCATGGGATTCTGCATGGATATAAAAGCATCTTTAACCGCCGCTTTGAAGCTGTCAAGATCATAGGAGATAAGAGATGCCCCCTCATTTTTTCCAAGCCCCCATGCCCGGGTGTTTATAATCAGCTTTTTTTCGCTGGCCATGGATTTAAATTTTGCCGAATTAGTGCTTTCAGCTCCGCCACCTACTGTAACTCCGGATACAACGCCTGACAGCGCAAGTTTCAGACTGGCCTCAAACGCGGCATCACGTGTTGTGCTCTTTGTAGTATATGTGAATATTGAGACAAACTTCGCGTTTCTTCCCAATGAACGAATGTAATTGGAGCCGCATGCATTAAAAAATCCTGGCAGGTCCTTGTTCTTCAGGAGATTTTTAGAAGCCTGACTCAGTTCAGTTTTAGCCTCATCAACTGACGCGTAATAGGTATCCATATTCAGATCCACTTTAACATGATGGCTGGTTTCATTTACATCCGTCGTCATTGAAGCATTTGCTTCAACCATGGCACTGACTTCAATGCTCATATAACCGGCTTTGGCGTTTGCACTGGTTTTGGATGCGAGGGTTTTTGAGTCTGTACTCTCCTTTTCAATAGATTCAAATGTGTATTGAAAATCATATGATGGTTCAGTAGTTTTAAGATTGTCCATACACATTGACTGGTATGTGTTGGTTATAAGAGTGTACCCTCTTCCGAGAGCGGGAGTATACGCAAGATCAGTTATCCTGTTATCACGAATAAGAATAGGGCCTGCATTGGAGTAGGTGATGACTGATAGAACTATAATTGCTGAAGAAAGGATTATAAAGAGTAAATTTTTCATCGAAGATCTCCTTGATGTGGCGATGTTTCGTAAGACTCTATAAACATCAGGTTATTGTTTAATAATGCTGGTAAATGTGTCCGATTTTTTATGCTAAATATTAAAAAAATAAAAGCAATCTTTTTTTTAAAAAACGTTAATTTATAGACAACATTAATATTCATGTTTTTTATAAAAGAATGGAAAATGAAAGGAATATGGATTATTATTTTAAAACTATCAATTAATAGTACTATACCGGGATTTAACCCGGATCAGATTTCCGGAATACTTCACCGGCAATTTAAAAATAAAAAGGTTGAATAATTAGGAAAATATTTATAATCTGTATAATTATAATACGGTTTTTACTGTCAATAGAATCAGGGGCGGAATAATCAATGCATGATGAAAATCTGAAGGTTGACCAGGCTTTAAAAGAAATTGGAGATATTCTGCTTAAATGCCTGAGATATGAACCATGCCCTGTTGAAAGACTGGATGGTGCTTTGAAGAGTATTGATGGTATTATGAATGATCCCGGCAGCCTCAGTCAGTGTGAATACTATTTTAAAGCCGCAAGGAGCAATTATATTCTTTTTTTCTTTTCGAACATCATTTATAATCTAAAAACTAAAAACGACCTTTTCCTTACACAGGATGTACTTAAGTGGCTTGGCAGTGTGTGGAAAAATTTTATACACAGGAATAAATCGTATCAGAATCATTTTATTCTTATGAATTACTACGCTGAAACTATGAAAAAATATTTTTCAGATGATACTTCTTTTATAAATAAACTCAGTAATGTAAACCAGGTAAGTGACCAGTTTTTAAAAGGGAGTGAACAGGAGCTTGATAAGCTGGAGACATTTTTTCAGGTATCTGAAGAGATACTGAACGGTATGAAGCCGACGTTTTATTTTCTTCTCGATTTTTTTAAAGAGGTGAGGATTTCGACCGGTGAATTTCCGCCGGACGCTGAAGAGATTGAAAAGAGGGGTCTCTCCGGTTATGGTCATGGTAGCTATACATATAAAAGCATAGTTGAATACTCCTGCAAATCGGCAGGAATTCTTGAGGCCGTATATCTGCTGATGAAAAAGAAAAAGACAAATCGTCAGTTCAGGATATTTGACGGTAAAAAAAGATTCCTGACGACATCAGAGATATATGATATATATGCTGAAAAGTTCAGCTCCCTTAAAAAGGAATATGGAGAGCTGAAGTAGCGCTTTTACTTCCTCATCTTACTGTAAGAGTCGTCTCTGAATTTTGCCGCTTCACTGTTTCCCGGATTGATCTCCAGCACTTTATTGTAATATTTATAAGCCCTGTCCCATTTATTCTGAAACCAGTAACAGTTGGCAATACTGTAAATTGCGTCTTCATATACAGGATTTAGTTTAACCGCTTTTTCAAAAGATGTAATGGCGACATCCCACTTTTTCAGCTGATAATATGAAAGACCCAGGGTGTAATGATGCTGTGCGGTCATCGGATCAGCTTCAACAGTTTTCAAAGCGTAGTGTTGGGCATTTTCATAATCCTTTATAGCGTAGTATATCAGGGCTATGCCATGAAGCGCCGGTGCGTGTCTGGGATTTATAGCCAGGATTTCCATGTACTCTTTCAGTGCGAGGTCGTTTTTACTGATTGTAGAATATGAATGGGCCAGTGACCATTTGGCTATTATCAGTTCAGGATTCAATGCCAGAGATTCCATTATATACCTGTTTGATTCAGTTCCTTCAGTTCCCATTTCTTTATATGCGTAATTTTTGAGCTGTGCTTTTATCTGCATGATCTCCGCATCCTGGGTATTAAGCCTGTATGCCTGGTCGATTGAATTCTGTGCGCTGGTGAAGTCTGAATTGTTCAGGTATGCCATGCTTAGAGCCCTGTGGGTCTGGTAAAGGTTGGAAGCGAATTCAACGGCTTTTTTCCCCTGTTCTATCGCGGTTTTAAGATAGGGGGCGGAATTACCCTTTGCATATTGTATCTGAAAACCCCAGAGGGCGTTTACCTCTGCAAGGCCGGCCCAGGCCAGTGCATAATTCGGATCATATTTGAGCGCCTTGTTGTAGTATTCCAGTGCGAGAGGATAGTTCTTTACATCGTACTGAATCTGTTCCATTCTCCCCTTAATATAGTACTGGTAAGCGGTGAAGTTGTTTGTAGAATTGGAGTATTCCTCGATGCTGTTTTTCTGCTGTGATGATGACTTTCCGGAAATCTTGTCCGTGAGATCCTTTGCCAGCCGTTCCTGCAGGATGAATATTTCATCGGGATATTTCCCGTGTACATTTGATCCCTTGATTACCTCTCCGGAAGAGATATTCATGAATTTGGCGGAGAGCTGAATATTGCCGCCGATTTTGTTGAATGATCCGTAAACTATAAAGTCTGCATTAAGTTTGTCTTTTGTCAGTTCGCGCAGATTTTCAATGTCTCCGGTTTCAACCCCGATAGCCTGCTTGAATTCGGCGCTTTCAAGGAGGTGTCTCTTTACCCTGTTTGAATCAATTACAACAAAATTATCAACGGTTGACAGGGCGCCGGCAAGAGTTTCACTGATTCCTACAGTCAGAGTTTCAAGTTCAGCATTTTTTTCTTTGTTAAGTTTATCAAATGGGAGAACTACAATTTTATAATTTTCAGCCTGGAGTGCAATCTGCAGAATTGTTATAAGGAGTAATGAAAAAAGAAACCGGGTAAATGCCTTCATGGAATCCTCCATAGTTGTAAATCATATTACAATAATAATTCTTCTGTGGAAATTTTTCTACATTTTTTTAATCCGGCATAGTATGAATATCAGTTTGTGATGAATAAAATTTTAGCCTGTCCTTCGTGTCGGAAATTCGTGGCCATGAAATAGAGCTGTATAAGTCTTGAATAGTCTTCATTTGCCAAGCTCTGATCTCATTTCAGTGAGGGCTTGCTTTAATATCATGATAATTTAATTGACATTGCAGTATAAATAATATCTTCTATATCACCATGGAAAAGGAAAAATTTATAAAACCGATTAAAAATCTGCTCTACATTATTGCTTTCTTATGGATTATACATATACTGAGTTATTTTGTTAATATCAATCAGTATGGAATTATACCGCGAGAGGTTTCCGGTCTTCCCGGTATTCTGCTTGCTCCACTGCTTCATCAGGATTTTTCTCATCTTGCCGCGAATTCAGTGAGTCTTTTTATCCTTGGTTTATTTTTAATTGCACTTGAACATGAAAGAACATTCTGGATTATTGTTACTCTGATAATTCTCGGTGGCGCAGGTACATGGCTTATCGGAAGATCCAACTCTGTCCATATCGGCGCCAGTGGAGTTATCTATGGGATTCTGGGATATCTCATTACGCGTGGTCTTTTTAAAAGAGATATCAAATCGCTGATTATCTCTCTTGTCGTGTTCTTTTTATATTGCGGTATGATTTTTGGAGTTCTGCCGGTAAATTCATCCATGTCCTGGGAAAGCCATCTCTGCGGATTTTTAGCGGGAATACTCGTTGCAGCATCTTATGGCCGTAAATAGTTTATGTTAATAAAATACGTAAATAAGGAGTTTATAATATGCCTGTAGTAAAAGTACATCTATGGTTTGAAAAGGACAAAGCTGTATATTTTGGACATGGCAGGTATGAACTTCTGATGCTCATCGATGAACTCGGTTCACTGAAGCTTGCTTCTGAAAAAATGGGTATCTCTTACAGGGGCGCATGGGGTAAAATAAAAAAGACTGAAGAGGTAATCGGAAAGCCACTCATTTATAAAGAAAATAATAAAGAGGGATTTAAGCTGACGGACTTCGGAAAGGCTTTTGTTGATGAGTTCAGAAGTTACTATGATGATGTAACAGATTATGCACGGAAAAGGGGGGAGGAGATGCTCCTGAGGATTAAATCTTTGAGTATACTGGCTGTTTTATCAACGTACATGTTATGTGATTTATATTCGCAGATTTTATAGCTATAAACCTACCTGCGAAAAGCATGGATGTATTTATTCCCTGTGTGAATTTATTCCCGATAAATGAAGAAAATATCTGAACACGATTACAGAATCGGATTCAATCTGTTCCATTATGCACGTCGCACACCATAATCCTCTGTGGTTTCGTAACGCGTTGCGAACCTGCGAAAGATTTATGCACAGTATCATCATGCATAAACTCATCCTGATTCCTGGCTGTGCAATACTCTTCCTGCCCACGAAGATTCCTGCATCGTGCATCAAGTAGTTCGGATGTTATACTTAGACAGATTTATGACAAATATCACAATCTGTTTACAGAGTATTCAATTTCGCTTCAATTACGCCTCAAACACCTTACCGACAGTTATAAATGCGTGCTTTTTTCTGTCAGTAACGGAGTTGAAACGGTATTGAAACGGTTTTTAACAGGGTCTTCATACTGCTGAAGCACCGTTTTGGCAGATAAGCCTCCCTCTTTTACTGTATTTGTATCGTCTTTTTTATATCCTGTTTTGTTGTTTTCAGGACATGAGATTGTATAATAAGTAATGTCAGAGGGAGCTGATGCAACCACTGCATCTTCTGTTACACTGCTTCCCGATGGAGATACAGGTGAACCTGGTGCAATTCCGCGAAGGTATTCAGACATAAAGAGGTTGTACCCTGCTTTTTTCTTCCTCTTTGCCCTCACTCTGTAAATAGCCTTCTCCTCTTCCGGAAGGTTCTGCCACGCTTTAACACTGCTGCCGAAATTACCCCTGCATTTAACCTGTGGCTCTGTGCGGGGATTTCTGGGTATTGTGCGTTTTTTAATGTAGATCTTTCCATATCGCCTGTAAAGCACAAGACCATCCAGGCCTCCATGGGCAGTTCTTAAATAGGGATGAAGCTTTACTTTTGCCATAGATTTACGCTCTTTATTTATTATTTTTTTATTGTTATATTAAGGCTTATGCCTCTATATAACCAGTCCGGAAAAGCAAATGACATGGGGCAAGCAGAATTTTTAAAAATTTTTTATGTTTTAAAAACCAACTTTATCAAGGGGTATGGCCGACAGGCCAGGGGATTTCAAGGCTATTAAACTCTGGGTTCAATGCTGTATTGCTGCTTTCCTGTTGCGCTAACTGACCTCATCTGCCGTATTCACGGAGTTTCCCGCAGTTTATGCAGAGCGGGTTGGTTATGTTATTGCTGATAAATTCCTGCCGCAGTTTACGCATCGGTATGTCGTTCCATATGTAAGCCAGGGAATGCTCCAGTACGCTGCCAAGAACAAGTTTTTTATTGTAATCAAAACAGCACGGCACTACATCACCGTCCCATGTTACTGTCATGTTTTCCCATGGGAACATGCAGGTCGTTTCTGAGTAATTGAGTGTATCACCGGCGGATGTTTCGGGGGCGAGGTCACATATATCCTTTACTGCGCCATCCCATGTGGTGAAATTTTTCATCAGGAAGGAGTCTATCCCGTCGAGCGATTCCCATTCGTTTTTAACAGCAGTTATGCTTTCGCTGTTAAGTGAGAAGTCTATCATTGAAAGAATAATCTTCATTTCGCACGGATTTTCCTTTTTGAAAGAAAGAAATTCTAAAAGCTTTTTACGGGAGGAGTCGTACATATTCTTTAATCCGCGGATTTTTAAAAAGGATTCGTCATCATGACCGTCAAGCGAAAGGTAGAGGATGTGGAGGCCGGAGGAGATAAGCCGTTCAGTCGTTTTCTCTTCAAGCATCATCGGGTTTACAGAAAGTCCCGTGCGTATGCCTTTATCTGAGGCGTAATGGATGAAGGCATCAAATTGCGGATGAAGAAGACTCTCGCCGAAATGGTGCAGCCATACTACACGGTTATTATGGAATGACGGGTTAACCGCCGCAAGTTCATCAATTACTTTTTTAAAAAGTCCCATGTCCATAAATCCCTGATCACGTGTCATATGCTGAGTTCTCGGACACATGATGCATTTCATCGGGCAGCGGTTTGTCAGTTCGATATTAAACAGTCCAAAGGGATGACCTGCTGTAATTTTATTCTCATTCTTATAATCTGTCATTTGGCTTAACCGCTGATTTCTGACCCTTAAATTTTTATCATGCTGCACTATGCTGCCGGATAACATGTCAGTGCGGCAAATTATTCCATTCGAAAAAAACCTGGCATGATATTGCCGGCAGTATTGCTGTCTGTAATAACCGGTGCAAGTAAAAATTTATTATTTACGCAGGTGTTGAATGTATATTGAGGAATGATAATTACACTAATAATATGTGGTTATATCTAAGAAAAATGATGTATGAGCGTATTATTGGTAATAAATAGTAATAATTATTAAAGACTGAATATGATATTACATAGATAATCTTATTTATATTAATAATATATATAAATAATTTGACTTTCGTAAAAGTTCTGTCTTAAAGTAATTTAATTTATAACAGATGCTGAGGCAGGTGATTGTTCTCCCCTGTCTGATGTTTCTCCGGAGAGTGTTTCCGGAACAATTAAACCGCTGTTTACCGCATGTGTTAAATAATAAAGGGGGAAATATGGAGGAGAAAGACATTTATTCGGAAAAACCATGGCTTAAATTCTATCCTGAAGGAATACCTGCAAGTATCGACTATGAGGAGATATGTCTGCACGATGTTCTCGACAGGACAGTTTCAAGATACGGAAACCGGGATGCACTGATATTCCAGGGATTCCGGATTAAATATGTTGAACTGGCTAACATGGTTGACAGACTGGCGTTCTTTTTTTCATCAAAAGGTATAAAAAAAGGAGACGTTGTTGCCATATTGCTCCCTAATATGATACAGACAGTGGCTGCGTACTATGCCGTTTTGAAGCTGGGCGCCATTGCTCAGATGAACAATCCGCTTTATACTGACCGGGAACTTTCATACCAGTTTAACGACTCCGGTGCGAAGATGCTGGTTACACTTGATCTTCTTGCGAACAGGATGATAGCGCTGAGAAAAGATACAAAGATAAAAGAAATAGTATATACTTCAATAGGGGATTATCTTCCGGCCGTAAAGAAGGTGCTGTTTAAACTTGTAGCAAAAAAGAAAGGGATGGCGGCAGATGTTACTGTTGCTGAAAATGTTTTTTCGTGGAATGAGGCTATAAAAAAATCCGGCACTGTCCCGAAGGTCGGAGTTTCATTTGATGATGTGGCGGTCTATCAGTATACCGGCGGTACTACAGGGCAGTCTAAGGGAGCTATCCTCTCTCACAGAAACCTTTGCAGCATGGTTCAGATGTACGTTGCATGGTTTCCCAATCTGAAACCCGGTGACGAGGTTCTTATTTCCGCAGCGCCGATATTTCATGTTCTTGGAATGAGTGCAGCGATGAATCTTCCGGTAATAATGGGATGGACTGCAGTAATGATACCCAAACCCCAGCCGCCTGATCTTCTTGCTGCAACACGAAAATACAGGCCTACTGTGTGCTCAATGGTACCCACCATGTATGTCGGAATGCTTCAGCATCCCGACCTTAAAAAAACCGATATGAGCTGCTACAAGGTGCTCTCCTCCGGCGGTTCATCACTGCCTGTTGAAGTGTTGAAGAAGTTCAAGGAGCTTACCGGTGCGGATATTAATGAAGGTTTCGGAATGACAGAGACTTCGCCGCAGACTCACCTTAATCCCTTTGGGGGGCTCCACAAGGCGGGGAGTATAGGGCTTCCGTATCCTGATACTGATGTTAAAATTGTCGATCTGGCCACGGGGGAGAAATCCATGCCGGCCGGGGAAGAGGGAGAGATGCTGTTCAGAGGACCGCAGGTTACCAGGGGTTACCTGAATAAACCGGAGGAAACCGCGCAGGCCATACGTAACGGCTGGCTCTATTCGGGTGATATTGCATATATGGATAAGGATGGATATTTCTTCATAGTTGATAGGAAGAAGGATCTTATAATATCAGGCGGATATAATGTATACCCGAGAGAGATTGAGGAGGTGTTATATGAACATCCCGGAATTCAGAAAGCCGCAGCGATTGGTCTTCCCGATGAAAAACGGGGGGAGCAGATAAAAATATTCGTTGTACCCAATGAGGGAATGACTTTAGATCCGGAAGAAGTTATGAACTATTGCCGTGAAAAGCTTGCAAAATATAAGTGGCCTTCGCTTATTGAAATCAGGTCATCGCTCCCTGAAAGCACTGTAGGAAAGATTCTGAAGAAGGAGCTTAAAAAGGAAGAGGAGGCCAGGAGAAAATAGCGGCAGGCGTAAATGGTAAATGATGCGGAAAAATATACTTCAGTAAAAAAAGTCATAGGGATGATCAGGCCCGGCAGCAAGATATTTTTAAGCAGCGCGGCTTCCATTCCGAGGCTTTTTGTATCTGAATTGACCGCTTCAGTCAATCCTAATATTCTTGATCTGGAGCTTATTCAGCTTAACACGCTTGGCGATTTCCTTAATACGGATGAAAAAAGCAAAACAAGGTACAGACTCAAAACGTTCAGTACAGGTGAAAGTATTATTAAAAGAATTCATTCCGGGGAGGTTGACTTTATCCCCTCCAACCTGATGGATATTCCGGTTATATTTTCAGGGAAATCACAGAGAATTGACGCGGCTGTGGTAACAGTTTCACCGCCGGATAGCAAGGGATTTATGAGTCTTGGAATATCTTCCGATATTGCAAAAATAGTAATCAAACAGGCAAAACTTGTTGTGGCGGAAGTTAATCACGCAATGCCGGTAACATACGGCGATACTTTTATTCACACCGACCAGGTTAATTGTATAATAACAAGCGACATCCCGATTCCGGAAAGAGAGAAAAAAACCTACGATCAGGCTATGGGGAAGATTGGATTTCATGTCTCAAATCTGATTGATGACGGATCAACGGTTGTCCTGCATGTGGGGAGAATTTATGATGCAATTGCTGATAACCTTAAGAACAAGAGGGATCTGGGGATATATACCAATGTGGTTTCAGACTGGGTAATTGATCTTCTTGAATGTGGCGCGATATCAGCAGAGAGAGACAGGGTAAAGGGGGGACAGGTTACAACAAGCTATTGCTACGGCAGCAGAAAACTTTATGATTTTATTTCCTACAACCATATCTTCGAATTTCATCCCATTACTGAGCTCGCCAATCCGCTTAACATACGAAAAATCAGTAATCTTATCAGCATCCTGAATGTGAAGAGGATTGATGTAACAGGTGAGCTTATTATTTTTTATTCGGGAGACAACCTCCTTTCCGGTTACGAGAGCAAACTGAATTTTTTTGCAGGGGCTGCCTTTTCCAAAAACGGGAAATCCATAATTGTGCTTAATTCAGTTGATAAAGACGGAAAAAGCAACATCGTTGTGACTCATGAAAATGAAGAGGATATGGCGCGTGGAACTCTTGGTATTGCACGATATGTTGTAACCGAGTACGGTATTGCAAATCTCTTCGGACGGTCGATAAGGGAGAGAGTGCTGGCAATGATAGGAATTGCCCATCCTGATCACAGGGAGGATCTCCTGGAAAAGGCGAAAAAGATAGGGTATGCCTACAGGGACCAGATTTTCAGCAGGGAAAATTCGGTAAACTATCCGGAATCCCTTGAAACAGCAAAAGTTTTCAGGGATAGTCTGGATGTAAAGATAAGGCCTATTAAGCCCTCAGATGAAGATATGATGCGCGATCTATTCTACCAGTTTTCCGATGAAGCAAAATACCTGCGATATTTTTCCCGTGTAAGTTCAATGCCACATAGAAATATGCAGAGATATGTAAATATTGATTATGATAAAACACTTTCCATTGTTGTCGTTCTGGAAACGGAGAGCATTCAGAAAATTATTGCCGAGGCCAGGTACTCATATTATGAGGCTGAAAAGGTATATGAACTGGCATTTATTGTAAATGAAATGTACCAGGGGAGAGGGATATCGGGTTTTCTTCTTGAATACCTTCTCGGTATTGCAAAAGAGAGGGGGATAAAAAACCTCTGTGCCAGGGTTTTTTTTGAGAATAGTAAAATGATAAAAGTGCTGAAAAACGGGAGGATAAAACCCATTATTTCAATTGATGACAGTGTAATCTCATTCAGGTATAATTTATGACATAAAGTCATACTTTGACATTTTTTACTGTATAATTAAGTAAAAAAAACAAAATTTATTGACATATTCGGGCATGATTTCTAAAAATTCTTTAGTAGTATGTGTATTATTGAATCTATTTTCGCCGAAATTTATAAATAAAAAATAGAAAAAAGTTTAATAATCCAGATTACTATCAGTTTAAATTTTATGGTGGATGGGATTAACGGTGTGATTGCCGCGTTATCAGGTGATTGTATCTGTTCCAGGGAGATCCCGTCCACCTGGAAAATAGATATAAATTTTGAGGGAGGCTTATATGCTTAATCCGTTGGTTGATACAAGGGACGTAAAATTTGTTTTATTTGAGATGTTCGAAATCGAAAAGCTTACAAAGTATCCGGAATATGCTGATTTTGACAAAGATACCTTTGATGCTACAATTGACCTTGCCGAGCAGCTTGCTGTTGACGTTATTTATCCTACTGCTGACGAAGGCGACAAGAATGGAGCAAAATGGGATCCGGTCACAAAAGGGGTTAAAATTCCAGCATGCTTTCATCCCGCACTCGATGCTTATTATGAAGCAGGTTTTCACGGGATAAGCGACAGTGTTGAACATGGCGGGATGGGGATGCCCAATGCTGTGATGGCAGGTGCAGCGGAGTTTATTATTGCCGCTAACTATAGTCTTAATATGTATGCAGGACTATCTCATGGAGCTATGGAGCTTTACTTTTCATTCGGTACAGAACGACAGAAGAAGCTATATGCTGAAAAAATTATGACAGGGGAGTGGGGCGGAACGATGTGTCTTACAGAACCTGATGCTGGTTCTGATGTTGGTAACCTTAAAGCCAAAGCTGTAAAACAGCCTGATGGCACATACAAAATAACAGGCCAGAAAATATTCATCTCCTCAGGTGAAAATGATTATTTTGACAATATGGTTCACCCAGTTCTCGCGAGAATAGAAGGTGACCCCAAAGGGACAAAGGGTATATCAATTTTCATCGTTCCCAAATTCCGAGTTAATCCTGATGGAACCAAAGGCGAATTTAATGATGTAACTTGTACAGGTATTGAACATAAAATGGGCCTCCACGGACAGGCCACATCACAGCTCTCTTTCGGAGACAACGGAAACTGTATAGGGGAACTTCTTGGCGAAGAGCGTCAGGGTATGAAAATCATGTTCATGATGATGAACTATGCCCGTTATGGTGTTGCTCTTCAGGGACAGTCAAATGCTTCGGCTGCATATATGCACGCTGTAACATACTCTAAGAACAGGCTTCAGGGTGTTGATGTAACACAGATGTTGAATCCTGATGCTCCTCTTGTATCAATCAGCAAGCACCCCGATGTTAAGAGAATGCTGCTCTGGATGAAATCACACCTTGAAGGACAGAGAATACTCATCGATTACCTCTTTATGCAGAAAGACCTTGCGCTTGATCCTGATCCGGTTGTTAAGAAAGAAGCTGATGCAATGCTTGAAATCCTTGTACCTATCTGTAAAGCCGGCTGTACAGATAGAGGCGTTGAAATAACTTCAATGGCGATGCAGGTATATGGCGGGTACGGATACTGCAGAGACTATCCTGTTGCAAGATACATGAGCGACTCCAAGATCCTTGCTATCTATGAAGGAACAAATGGAATCCAGGCGATGGACCTTATGATGAGAAAAATTCTCATGAATAAGAATCAGTATAACTACACAGTATTGAAATCAAGAATGGAAGGAACAATTGCCAAGGCTAAGGGTATTGTTGAGGACAAATATCTTGATATCCTTACAAGGGCTATAAAAGAACTTGATGAAGTTATTGAATTCCTTAAAGGAATGATGGCAAAAGGGCAGTTCCTTAATATATTTATGCATGCAACTCCTCTTCTTGATGCAATGTACATGGTTGCTCTTGCATGGTGTCATGTATGGAGTATGACTGTTGCTATGCCAAAGATGAAAGCACTTGTTGGCGACCTTAAAGGACCTGAAAGAGATAAATTACTTGCTGATAACGCTGAAGCTGCATTCTATACAGGTAAAGTTCTCTCCGGACAGTACTACCTTGGAAGCGAACTCCTTAAAGTTTTCGGAAGATTTGAGTCTATCAAGTTTAATGAAGGCGCGGTTGTTAAAGCAACTGATGCTATCTTTACAGGCACACTTGCTGAATAAGATTATTTAAGCTGATTGAACTTTTACCAGGGGGCTGAAGCCTACTGGTTTTTATAAAGGCAGGTTCCTTTTCGGGGGCCTGCCTTTTTTAGCTGTTAAAAAAGTTCAGGAATTAACGTTGAATTGTTTTAATGATTTATATTTTAAAATTCAGGCTTGACCATACAGTAATTATATCTTCTGCTAGAGACAGTGTAATTCTGCTTATTCCTGTTTTTCTGACAGATATATTATTGCAGCGAAATAATTCTTATTGTAAATTAAGAGAATTGCATAAAAACTGTAATTGCATTACCGGATAACAGTATCCGGTTCGGGAGAAACCTATGGAACATATGTGGCAGTGGGGGATAGATGTAATAATATCTGTTCAGACAATCAGGTCCCCGTTCTTTGATTCTTTTTTTACAATTATTTCGTTTTTCGGAACAATGGTTTTTTATCTGCTTTTTCTGCCCGTACTCTACTGGTGCTTTGATAAAAAGTATGCGGCAAGAATATTCTTCCTATTTATAATTTCAAGCTGGTTTAATACAATACTGAAGGATCTGTTTAATCATCCCCGCCCCTACAGCCTTAATGAAACAGTAAAAATCGGCAAAACAGGGGGGCCAGGTCTTCCCAGCGGACATGCACAGCAGTCTTTTGTTGTTTGGGGTTCAGTTTCGTTATGGCTGAAAAACAGGGTCTTTTCGTATCTGGCGGTTTTTATCATATTGATTATTGCATTTTCCAGAATATATCTTGGCGTGCATTTCCCGACGGATATATTCGCAGGGTGGCTTATCGCTGCTGTTATTCTTATTGTTATGTGGCCGTTATTTGACAGAATTGAGAGTTTTCTGCCGGGGATGAATGCTTTAATGATGGCCGCTGCGTCGGTAATTATTCCTGCAGTATTATCATTTATAATGGCTTCGAAGACATCGGTGATGTCAATGGGGGCGCTTTCGGGCTTCTGCGCCGGAATTATGATTGAAAGAAGATATATAAATTTCAGCAAGTCTTCTGGTCTGAGAAATGGCATACTAAGATATATTGCAGGCGGAGTTTTACTCTTATTGCTTTTTTCAGCGGAAAAGTTTTTATTCAGTAAAGATTCTTCATTCTATCTAATATCGGTATTTATCCATTCCTGGATATTAAGTATCTGGGTTTTTGCCGGCGCGCCATGGCTTTTTAAAAAAATAAGGCTTTAACAGATGTACAGACAGATTAAAATAAAAAATGGGAGGGAGAGATCTCTCCTCAACAGGCATCCATGGATTTTCTCCGGGGCCCTGATGTATATTCCTGATTACGAAAATGGCGAGATTGTTGAAGTGATCTCTTTTAATAACCGGGTGCTTGGTTACGGTTTTTTTTCACCTGGCAGCCAGATTATCTGCCGCATGTTTGAATTTTCCGAAATGAAAACAGAAAACTTCGGTCGGGATTATTTTAATGAGAAGATAAAAAAAGCAGCGATGCTGAGAAAAAGGTTTATAAAAGATGATACAAACTGCTACCGGCTTATTAACGCTGAGGGTGATTTTTTCCCCGGACTGGTTGCAGATATCTATGGCGATGTAACCGTGCTTCAGATATTTGTTAAGGGTGTGGAGATTATACTTGATATAATAGCTGATTCTCTAGTAAATCTCGGTTATGAAAATATATGTGTAAAAAATCCAGGAGCTAACGAAGTTGAAATGGTTGACATCCCGTTCGGTTTTATACGCGGAGGGAGCGCACCGACAGTTGAAGTAAAGGAGAACGGACTCAGGTTTATTATTGATTTTGAACATGGCCAGAAGACAGGTTTTTTTCTCGATCAGCGTGAGAACCGTGATTTGTTGCGACATCTTTCATCCGGGAGAAGAGTTCTGAATGCTTTCTGTTATACTGGAGGTTTTTCAATATACGCCATGGCGGGGGGTGCGGAACTTATTCACAGCGTTGATATTTCGTCGGATGCCGTTGACATGACAACCGGTAATATTAAAATCAACTCTTTCTGTAATGAAAATCATAAATCAATAAAAGCAGATTGTTTTGAATACCTCAGGAACATGGAGGAAAACTATTACGACCTAATTGTGCTTGATCCTCCTGCATTCGTAAAATCGTCAAAGGGAGTTGAACGGGGAGCACGTGGATACAAAGATATAAATTTAAGCTCAATGAAAAAGATCAGGAAAGATTCGCTTATCTTTACATTTTCATGCTCACATCATGTTACATCTGATCTTTTCCGCAAGATTGTATTTTCCGCTGCAGCAGATTCCGGACGAAATGTAAGAGTATTTGCACAGCTTTCGCAGGGGAAAGATCATCCATTCAGTATATACCATCCGGAAGGGGAGTACCTGAAGGGCCTTCTTCTTCATGTGGAGTAATTTTAAAATTTACATTATAGCAGTTAACGATTGAATCAGTACATTCATTGTCATTCCCGCGAAGGCGGGAATCGCAGAGAACAAGTATTTTGAAAAATATTTATAAAAATAAATAAGCCAGGGTAAGTGATAAAGGTAAAATGTTGAAAATAAAGAAAACTTTTCATGTCAAGAGGCAGCTATCTGAACTTTACAGGGACCATGATGTATATATAACACCTCTCCCTGAATTGAAGTTTAATGATTTTGTCCGTATAACTTTCAGAAGCGGAAAAAGAAAGAAACGAAGCATATATGTATGGTTAAGGTTTATTGACAGTTACTATAAAACTTTCTATAATTCTGTTACCGAAAAAAGATTCGGCAATACTGAACTTTTAATCGGAGATGACCGCCTGTCTGTTGTACTTTGCAAATATTACAGGGTTAAACTCGGGATTGCCGACAATGATCTTGAAAATATTGAACTTGAAATAAGGAAGACAGTTAATCCGTTTAAAAAAATAAAGGCGTTATATAATTCGCCGGATTCCATGATGAGAACAACCGCTGTTATAAGTATAATCTCCATAGCAATGGGCGTTATCGCCCTGATACTTGGAGTTATCAGTCTGAGATAATATATTATCTGCATTAATCGGACTGGTTTATTCAGATAAACCAGTCCATTTTGTAATGTAAAGTATTTTTCCTTGGCAAAAGAATTAAGGCTGAATCCCGGGAATTCACTTAATTCTTTTTTAATTATTTTCCAGTTCTGAAGGCAAACTCATTCAGCAGTTTTGAGAATCTCCACCGGAATTCCGTTAAGAACAGAGTTGCCGGACAAAAGGTCGAAACTGTTTTCATCCGCAAGTATATTACTGTTGATGCCGGGATTTGTCTGTGCCACATGCATATTAATTCCGGGGATGTCATGTCCCCATCCGTGAGGCAGGGAGACTACACCCGGCATTATATCTGCTGTTGTCTCCACTGTGGCGGTCAATGATCCGATATGGTTTCTGATAATGACATTGTCTCCTGTGACAGTACCGAGTTTTACGGCATCGTCAGTATGAATCTGAAGTGTACAGCGCGATTTGCCGGAGACAAGCACCGGGATGTTGTGCATCCATGAATTATTTGACCGGAGATCTCTCCGCCCTATAAGCTGGAAATTATCTGAATGAGGATTTTTCATTGAAGAAACAAGCCGGGGTATGTCTTCGATTATTACTGAAGGAGCCAGCTCTATCTTTGCGGATGGTGTATTGAGAATCTCCGGAAGCCTTGGAATGAGAGGGCCGAGGTCAATTCCGTGCGGTTTTTCAAGCAGTTTCTGAAAAGACAAACCATCACTGTTTCCGTTAAATCCGCATCCATAATAACCGGTTCTGAGAAGGTAGTCCAGAATCCGCTCGGCGCCGGTAAGAGGTTTAAGGTCAGCAATTATTTCATCAGCTGTTTTAGTTGAATTAATGCCTTTCTCTGAATTTTTATCCGATTCTATCATCTGGCGGATTATATTTTCCTCAAGTAAAGCCGGATCTGCCGAAGAACCCATGCCGGATGTTATCATTGTCATTCTTGTGATAATCTCCCAGAAACTCATCTCTCCCGGTTCAATGGGTATAACCGGTGGTGAATATTTAGCTATATTGCGTACCGAAAAGAGATTGAATGTAAAATCGTAATGCCCCTGTGAAAGGTGTGTTGTCGGGGGAAGAATCACATGGGCATGCCTGCTGGTCTCGTTGAGGTAAAAATCAACTGATACCATGAAATCCAGTGTGCCAAGTGCTTTGTCAAGGCGATGACTGTTCGGGTTGGATATGGCCGGATTGGCCGTAATGCAGATCAAAGAACGAATCTGATCCTCCCCTGATGTTTCAATCTCGGTTGCAAGTGCGGCTGCCGGGAGTTCGCCGAGAACCTCCGGATATCCGTTTATTCTGCTTTTCCATCTTCCGGTCTTAAACCCTCTGCCTCCGGGGATTTTTTTTTCAGGGAGATGTGCCGGGGTTGTAAACATTGCACCCCCCGGCCTGTCCAGATTTCCTGTAAGAATGTTAAGGACTTCCACCAGCCAGTTTGTGAGACCTCCGAAAATTACCGTACTAGCACCCATACGGCCGTAAGCAACGGCTTTATCTGCATCTGAAAATTCAATGGCCACGCGCTTTACCTCCTCCGCGGGTATGCCGCAGAGAGGAGCCACTTTTTCCGTTGAAAATTGCATTGATAGTTCTTTAATCCTGTCCAGGTCATTAATGTACCGGGAAAGATTACCCGTATCAACACGGTTGTGGTCAAACAGGGTTTTTATCATTGCAAAGATAAGAAGGGCATCTGTACCAGGACGTATGAAGTGGTGTTCATCGGCAATAGCCGCAGTAGGAGTTCTTTTAGGATCGATAACGACAATTTTCCCTCCTCTATCCCTGATCGCGCGGAGACGACCGGGAAAATCCGGAGCAGTACACAAACTGCCGTTTGATGCCAGAGGGTTTGCGCCAATTACAAGTAAATAAGAAGTCCTGTCGATGTCAGGTATCGGTATGGTATTCGGGTTGCCATACATCAGCCCGCAGATCATCTGTTTCGGTAGCTGATCCACTGAAGATGATGAGTAGGTGTTTTTACTTTTTATAGATTTCAGTAAAGGGGGGATTGCAATACTTGCGATTGTATGTGTACATGGGTTGCCCATATACACCGCCAGGGCATTATGACCATAATGTTTTGTAACGTCTGATAATCCTTTTTCCACTTCTTTGAAAGCTGTTTCCCATGAAACTTCACTCCATGTACTGCCATGACGTACTAAAGGTTTGCGCAGACGGTCAGGATCATCATGCAAATGGCCCAGTGCAGCTCCTTTCGGACATATATACCCATGGCTGAAAACATCATCGCGGTCGCCGCGGATACCCGTTACCCTGTTCCCTGAAATGGTGATTGCAAGACCGCAAGTGGCCTCACACAGAGGGCATGTCCTGAAAACGGTTTTTTCTGTAATTTCGCTCATTGTTTGATTCCTCAAAATATATTTAGTATCCGCCTGGATGACTGCATTAAAAAAGTTATGCGCAGCTGTTCTTCTTTGTAAACAGCTGCGCATACATGAGGAAGTTAATTGCGTTTGGACTCAATTTCAAGTTCCTCCATCAGAACTTTTGTGGAACGGAGGAAATCATATTTTTCAGATGGAACCTTTATTTCAGAATCAGGTTTCCTGACAAGAGTAAGGGCTTTTGATGCACATGTAGTTGCGCAGAGTCCGCATCCGATGCAGCGGTCCCTGTTCAGAATAATTTTATCATTATCAAGAGTAAGAGCTTTCATGGGGCATCTATCGATACATGCAGCACATAGCGTGCATTCAGATGAATTCTGCTCGAGTCTGTAATTTGTCGATTTGACTTTCCCCGGTTTCGGATGGTTTTTCAGCATTCGCATAGCCGTACAGCAGTCAGGGCAGCAGTTGCATAAAGCTTCGGTACTTTGAAGATTTCCCGCTGTCTGGTGAATAAGACCGGCTTTCTCGGAGTCCTCAAGGACTTTCATGGCCTCTTCCCGTGTTATCCATCTTCCGAATTTCATTTCTTCTATCAGGTATTCTGCATAAAAGTCGAATGCAAGGCATACTTCAGCCGGTCTGGGACATGCAAGCCCTACCTGGGATGCCTGAAAATTACATGCACAGCCGACAAGCCCTATTCTGTCTTTCGACTGGATTATCTCCCTGACATCATCGAAAGGCAGTACAATATCATTTGCCTTAATCTCCCTCATAACCGGAATAGACCTCATGGATGCTTTCCTGGGAGTGAAACCGTTCATTATATATTTCTCGAAAAGCGGGGCAATAGCAGGGTCTTTCTTTTTTCTGAAAACCTGGTGCTCAAAAAATCCGTGCATAAATGGTGCAGCCGCATAGTATCTGATACCATCCCTGGTTTTAGGAAATGTCAGACCTTTTTCTGTCATTTCATCAAGATGTATCTTAATAGTGTCTGCGTCCATATTGAGCCTGGAAGCAATGGTTTTTGCAGATTCAAGGCTCCTGGTCATACCAAGATAGATCTTCGCCTCATCTTCGCTGAACAGCTGCATGAGAATTTTTATCTCATCCCCCGAGTCCGCAGGACTTAAACCTACTGAATAGGTATCAATCCTTTCACGAAGCTTTATATAAATATCTCCTGCCATAATTCTCCTCCCGTTTTTAGTTCACTTATTTATAATAAATTATTTCAGGTGTTAATTCCAAGTATGGAATATATTGCGTTTATGCAGTCTCTCAATTCTTTTCCGTTTTTACTCATACGTGAAAACATCACTCCCCCTTCGAGAGAAGCGACAATATGGCGAGCCATTGATTCCGGGTCGCATCTGATTTTCAATTCACCGGCTTTTATTGCCTGGTTAAGCAGATCAAGAACGAGAGAGATCCAGTCATCAAGGACATCCTGTACAAACGCTGATAATCTGGTATTTGTATCCGCCATCTCAAGTGCTATATTGCCGAATATGCATCCTCCGACAAAATGTTTCTTTCTGTGCAGTCTGTAGTCTGCTTCGATTATATTCTTTAAATTTTCAAGAGGGCTGGTATCAGTGATATGAGATTTAAGATATGAAAGGAAATCCTCTCTGGCATAGGTCAGGAGCTGGATAGTAAGCTCCTCCTTGCTTGAAAAATGGAAGTAGAGATTCCCCTTTTTTACACCAGTCTCCCGGGTGATATCGTCCATGGATGTTGCGGTATATCCCTGCCGGTTTATAAGTTCAAGACTGGCTAAAATAACTTTCTCTCTGGTTTGCTCGCTTTTTGTTTTGGTATTCATTTCTTTCCCGATTAAAATACTGACTGGTTAGTACAATAAATGTCTATAATTGTCAATCCTTTTTCAGTAATAATTCATTAACTCATTAATCCAGTCGACTATATTAAAACCTGAAGAAGATGAAATTTAGAAGGTTGAGGTGGTTTAATGATACATCAGGATTTGCTATGAATATTTATATACATAGCAAATCTGCCACTGACACGGGATTCATAACGGGATTCATATATGAAGAATCAGTAAGATGTTAAAAAACTGATAACCTCATCCATCATGCCATCTGTAAAATCCAGGTGAGTGACAAATCTTATTGTCTGAGGTCCGAATGTACTTGCTTTTATTTTTTTTTCGTTGAGTTTTAATATAAAATCCGTATCTTTTATTTTTTCATTCAGTTTGAAAATCAGGATATTTGTCTGCACAGGGTATACTTCATCAATATAAGGCATCTTTTCAAGAATTTTCCCCATCTCTCTGGCACGTCTGTGGTCTTCCTTTAAAAGTTGAATGTTATTGTCAAGAGCGTATATTCCTGCAGCGGCAAGGTATCCGGCCTGCCTCATCCCCCCGCCGATTGCTTTTCGGACTCTCAAGGCCTTCTTTATAAAATCTTTTTTACCGAGAAGAAGTGAACCGACCGGTGCTCCGAGACCTTTTGACAGGCAAATAGATATCGTGTCAAAAATTCTGCCGTAATCTTCAGGTCGTTCGCCTGTTTCGGTGAGTGCATTGAAGATTCTTGCACCGTCAAGATGAAATGACAGATTGTTTTCCCTGCATAGAGAGGATATTTTTGTCAGTTCAGTTATATCCCAGCAGGCCCCGCCACCCTTGTTTACCGTGTTTTCAACTTCAATTAGAGATGTCTTTGCTCTGTGGATATCATCAGGATTTATTGCGCATTTAACATCATCAGCGGTAAATCTTCCCCGGTCGCCGGAAAGAAGGTTTACCGAAGAGCCGGAGAGTCTTGCTACAGAGCCACCCTCAAACAGATATATGTGAGCAAGACGATCGCATATTACCTCATCACCCGGCCTGGTGTGAACATTTATTGCTATCTGGTTTGTCATTGTTCCGGATGCGCAGAACAGTGCAGCCTCCATTCCAAACATTGATGCAGCCTGATATTCCAGTTTATTTACAGTTGGGTCTTCTTTGTAAACATCATCGCCAACCTCTGCACTCATCATGGCTTCAATCATTGCCTTTCCAGGTTTTGTTACAGTATCGCTTCTCAGGTCTATCATTTATAACTCCTTTTTTCGTATCAGGATTACAAAGGCAGTTTAATTTAAATAATATATTTGTCATTATTATTTTAAAATAAATGTTGTAATTGCTGTAACATTTGTATAAATTAGTATATATAATAAAATAAATAATCTAAGGAGATAAAGATGAAAGGTAACGATAAGCTTATTGACAAGCTTAATTTTCTGCTTGCTGATGAACTGACTGCTATTAACCAGTACATGGTACATTCAGAGATGTGTGCAAACTGGGGCTTCCAGAAACTTCATGAAAGCCTGGAAAAAAGGGCTATTGACGAGATGAAGCATGCCGAGAAACTGATAGGCAGAATTATTTTCCTTGAGGGGACTCCGATTGTAAGCTCTCTGAACAACATTCACATAGGTTCTGATGTGGCTAAACAGATTGCAAATGACAGATCGGCTGAAGAGGGCGCTATTAAGGGTTATAATGATGCAATTAAGCTTGCAGCTGAGGTAGGAGACAATGCCACAAAGGAGATACTGGAGCATATACTTCTTGATGAGGATGCACATATAGATAAGATTGAGGAGCTGCTTGATCAGATAAACCTGATGGGAATACAGGTTTTTCTCAGTACTCAGGTTGAAGAATAGAATGTTAAAGAACAGGGAGTTGAATCTCCTTGTTCTTATTCCTTAAATATTCAGTGACTTCCTTTTTTCATTCCAAAAAAATGATTGTGCTATTACCGGACATGAATTATTATGTCACCTCTAATTCTTCAGAGGAACAAATCCTATTATGACAAATTTTTTTTAAGCATTTATCCAATCCTGATTGTGATATGATTTCAGTTTATATATGAATATAGAATCCGACATTGATTTTCCTGATCTCTTTTCTGTAACTTCTTCTGCTGATAAAGAGGAATGTTTCGTAATAGAAAATGAATCGGAAATAATGGGAAGTTTTCTGAATCTCCAGGTATCAGATGGTAAAAGGTTTATACTTAAATCGGAATCTTTCATGTTAAAGCTTGCGCACACATACAATAAAATTTTGTCACTCTCAAATTCAAGGACAAGGATCCTTGCTCATCAGGTGGAAAGTACACACCGCATAGTGAATGCGTTGAAGCAGAGATTTCTTATTGCCGACGAAGTTGGGCTTGGCAAAACAATCGAGGCCGGGCTTGTTATAAAAGAGATGATATATAAACAGGGTTATTCGAGAATATTAATAGTCTGTCCGGCTTCGCTTATGTTTCAGTGGCAGAATGAAATGGAAAGCAAGTTTAATGAAAAATTTATTATCATGGACAGAAATGTTTTAAGGAAGGCCGCTAAATCTGTCGGGGAGGGGGGGAATCCCTGGAAAGTTCATAATAAAATAATCTGTTCACTTGATTTTATTAAAAACAAAAATTTTGAAGAGAACCTGTCGAGATGCCTGTGGGACTTCGTTATATTCGATGAAGCACACAGGTTAAGAAGAGACGTAAACAATTCTACTTTAGCTTATAGCATGGCGGAGGTAATATCCGCCAAAACAAAATCATTGCTGCTTCTTTCCGCAACTCCAT
Source organism: Spirochaetota bacterium (assembly GCA_963664815.2). Classification (GTDB taxonomy): domain Bacteria; phylum Spirochaetota; class UBA4802; order UBA4802; family UBA5550; genus WRGT01. Next base: position 3,976,220 of record CAXXHB010000003.1, on the reverse strand, counting down.
TCAGGGGTAAACTCGAAGAACTGTTCTTTCTGATCGGGCTGATTGATAAAAATACACTGGGTCCATTTCAGTCTTTTTATAATGAATACTGTCTTGACGGGGCGGATCTGTCCGGGCTTAAAAGAAAACTTGATCAGGTCGTAATCAGAAGAACAAAAAATGAAGTTGGTGGATTTACAAAACGGTTTGCAAGAACCATAAGGTTTGATTTATACCCGGATGAAAGGAATCTTTATGACGAAACTACAAGGTATGTAGCAGAGGAATTTAACAGGGCAATGCAGTCGGAAAACCGCGCAGTAGGATTTGTAATGACAGTTTTTCAGAAACTTCTCGATTCCTCTTCACATGCGCTGCATGTTGCCCTGACCAGGAGGACAAAAAGGCTGCAGGAACTCATGGATAGAGCGATTGCCGATCAACAGCTGATGGTTGTTTTCGATAATGGAATTTTTGATAAAAGCGATCTCTCCGAATATGAAGATATTCAGGAGATCGAAGATCTCACCGTAAGGAAAACAATCGAAGAAATCAGTATGGAGATAACTACGCTCCAAAGGCTTGTACAGCTGGCTTCGCAGATTGAAGTCAACAAAAAGGGAGAAAAGCTGATCAGGCTTATCAGAGATTTGAAAAGGAAAGGGCATAAGAAATTCCTTATTTTTACACAGTTCAGGACAACCCAGGATTATATTAATGAAATCCTTTCAGATTTCAATGTAGTTATTTTTAACGGATCCATGAACAGAGATCAAAAAGAGGAGGCTATTATCAGGTTCAGGGATGAATCTGAAGTTATCATAGCAACTGAGGCTGGGGGAGAAGGTCGGAACATGCAGTTTTGTGATGTGCTTATTAATTACGACTTACCATGGTCACCACTGAAGATCGAGCAGAGAATAGGGAGGATACACAGATTTGGTCAGCCGAATGATGTTCACATCTATAACTTTTCAACACGCGGAACAGTTGCAGAAAGAGTGCTAGAAGTGCTCACTGATAAACTTAAAATATTCGAAGAATCTATAGGCACTCCGGACATAATGCTGGGTCAGATAGAGGATGAGGTAAATCTCAATACTCTTTTCATGGAACTCGCAACCGGAAGGAAAAAGAAAAAAGATGTTGAAGAAGAACTCAGCGGCAGAATTGAACACGCTAGGCAGAGTTTTGAGAAACTGACAGAATTGACAGTTGCGGGGAGGATGGATTTTAACTATGATGAATACTACAAAGTTACATTAAAAGACAGAACCTTTACTAACAGGCGTATTGAAAAGTTTATAAACCATTTTATGGAGGAGGATTCATACGCGGCAAATATGATTTCACCGAAAAACGGCAAAACGGGATTATATAAAGTTACACATGACGACAGCCAGAACCCGGTTGTCCGCTACGGGACATTCAACAGTGAAAAAGCGCTTGAGGATGAAGGACTTGAATTTCTTGCATTCGGGAACGAGATAGTGGATAATATAATTGAATACTGCTGCAGCGACTCTTTCGGAGGAGAGACCGGAGTTGTATTTATGAACCATGAAAATAATTTTACCGGTATAATTTTTAATTTTCTTGTTAAGTTCTCATCAGTTTCTGTTTCGCATGAATTTTATCCGGTACTGAGTGAAACCGGCGGAGTGCTTCAGGAGTTAGAACTTAAAAGTATTGAAGAAAATTTTGCCGAACAGGATTTTAAGTTCGGTATTCCCATATCGAGGTATGGGAATACCATTAATAATATATCTTCACAATACGGGAGCTATTATGGCAAAGCAGTGGAAAGATTGATGAAAAAAATTGATGATCGGCTTTTTGATCTTAATGAAAATCTTGAAATACAGATTGATCCTGAAATGGAAAAAGTACGTGAATCATACAGAAAGCAGATCAAGGAGCTTGAAGAGAAACTGGATGTCCAGGAAGGTCAGATGAAATGGTATGGTAAAGACATGAAAAGCGCGATTACTAGAACAAGAAAGAAAATAATGAAAGCGAGAACAGAGATGGAATCGCTTGTCACGGAATACAGCGGGTATTACGGAATAAAGTATAACATAAAACTTGTGTGCGCGGCTGTACTTATTTCAGACAGCCAACAATTTCAGATTTAAGGTAATTATCCTCTGTGTCATCATATTTTTAAGCCGGTTTTCCGATGTGAGATTAAATTCGTATGAGATATGAAGCATCCCGATTTTAATTGAATAATCGTCTAAAATACAGCAGACAGTAAAAGAGCAACATTTTTTATTTAATTGCATGAATATTTTTACATATATTTTTCATATATGTATTAATTTATTTATGAATAAGTATATTAGAGTTGACATTTGAAAATCCCTGAACATGAATTATTGTACCGTTCGCTGATTAATCACAATAAAAATCATAATAATTAAATTATTTACAGAAAGGGGCGAGATAAAAAAGCCCTTCAGGATTTTTGATGAGAAAGAGACTTTTTTTATTAATACTATTAATAATTTTCATTACTGCAACTGTTATCTCTTTGGTCATAGGAAGATTCTCATATAGCTTTGTAAAAACTGTTTTGCGGGAAAACAGGGAGGAAAAGCTCTTCCGGATAGAAAAACAGCTTGATCATTATCAGAGTATTCTTAATTCAATTGAGAAAAATATGGATAAGGAGGGGCAGACTGCACTGCTCAATCTTGCAAGGAGTTATCCATCATCTAATGCTGTTAAAAATGTATCGTCAAGTCAGCTGATAAAAAAAGCAAAAGATCTGAATGTCGGGCATATTTATTTTATCGATTCAGCGGGCATAGTTTTTAATTCCTCTCTGTCTGTAGATATAGGATTAAACCTTCTTTCCATCAGCAACTCTTTTACTAAATATATTAATTCTATGTACGGGAAGGGAGAAGTTTTATCACAGGGTATTAGTGTATCAACCCGCGAGGGGAAAATATATCACTATATGTATTACAGTCCGAAGGGAAGCAGTATAATCTACGAGATCTCCTTTGATGTTCTTGATTTTGTGAATAAAAAATATAATTTTGCCCTCTATGAATTTCTTTTCGGAGATATGTTTAAAAATTTCTATAACGAATATCTTCATTCCATTGATATTTATTCAATTACAAAGGGGAGCGGATGGTCACTGATCAATGAGGGGAAAAAAGTAAGCATTCATCCCGACCTGATTAATAAAATAATGCAGGATGATAATGTCGTTGTAGAGTCAGGTAACAACATTTTTGTATATAAGAAAATGAAAATGAACCGGTATTTTTTTAACCGGACGACTAATATATATTTTGAGCTTATATATGATATCAGCTCATTAAATAAATATACTAACAGAATAATTATTTATTCGGTTCTTTCTATTATAACAATAACTATTGTTGCTTTTTTTATCTCGACGGCAAGGCTGAATTCACTTTTCGTAAACAGAATATTGAATATTATAAACGGACTGAAACAGATAAAAAGTGGAGAATATGATACTGTAATAGTTGACGATAGAGATGATGAAATCAGCGATATTGCTGTAAATATCAATCAGCTTGCTGAAACTGTTAAACGCCGATCGGATGAACTTAAAGTAACAAATGAGGATCTGAGAGAGCTGACTTTCTATATAAATGATATAATAGAATCCATGCCTTCAATTGTAATAACCCTTGATGATAATGAGAGAATTATTCACTGGAATAAAGAAGCGGAGAAATTTACCGGATACTCGTCCACTGAAGCGGTAGGCCGTATACTTTGGGATTTTATTCCGGAGTTCAGCAAGTACAGAATTAAATGTGATGAACTACGTAAAAACAGAAACACAATTGAACTCCGGAAGGAAATATTTGTTAAAGAAGGTTGCGGTGCAGAAGAAAGTTTTGTGAAAAATATTTTTATTTTCCCTTTTAGTAAAAAAGACATAAATGGCATTATTATAAGGATTGATGATATAACAGAGCTTGAAAAAAATGAAGAGAGGTTGAGCCGTGCATCGAAAGTCGAAGCGTTGGGGACTATGGCGGGAGGGCTGGCGCATGATTTCAATAACATTATTTCAGGTATTATCAGTACTGCCTCATATCTTGATATGATAATAAAAGACAGCAATGTCAATGTTAATGAGATTAGCTTCCACCTTGATGTAATCAAAAAATCAGGCGGAAAGGCAGCTTTGCTGGTAAAAAATCTGATGTCCGTTTCAAGGGATGAAGGTGATAATTTTGAAAAAATAAATCTTGAACAGATTACCAGGGATGTAGTAGCCATTGCCCGTCCCTCGGTTCCTGAGTATATTGAACTAACATTTCACTCAGTCTTGGCGGAAAGTACTATGTCGGGCAACAGGTCACAGCTCGAGCAGGTGATACTTAACCTGATAGTAAATGCCTCTGAAGCTATTATGAAAAGTAACGTGGATAAACCTGTTATATCTCTTTTACTTGATAATGCAGAGGATTCAAAAATACATTCACTGGTTAAAAGCAGGGCATGGCATTTATCTGTAGCTGATAACGGTCCAGGCATCAGTCGTACAAACCTGAAAAGGGTATTTGATCCGTTTTTTACAACCAAAAAGGAGGGAAGCGGTCTTGGGCTTGCTGTTGTTTATAATATTATTATCCGCCATGGTGGCTTTATTGAAGTTCATTCCGAACCGGAGTCAGGCACTGTTTTTGATATTTATCTTCCGGCAGTTTAAAAAATATTTTATTAATTCTTGACAGATTATACCTTATGAGACATAATATAAATCTAAATAAATCAAGATTTATTCCTTAAAACTTGTTATTAAAAAATAATAGAGTTGTTCTGGTAGCTGGATTCAATCGAATCTGCTGTTTTATTCCGCCTGATTACGGATAATATAGATTAGTTTACATCACCGGTATAATATTAAGCTGGCATAAAGGCTGTTTCTATTATTTGAAAATTATTAGACTATACATAACAAGAAAAAGTTAATGAATTGAGATAAACATGAGGAGATCTATGTCTAAAAATGTAAAAATACCTTCAGAAATCTATTCGAGAGTATCCGGCTATTACAGACCTGTTAATCAGTGGAATAAAGGGAAACAGGAGGAGTATGCCTGCAGAAAAACTATAAATATCAGTGAGATAACAGAAGTAGTTTTAAAACATAATGTATCAGGAGTTATCTCATAGGGTAAACTTCATTGATGGTCAGTTCAAGCCGGCCTGCAATTATATCATTGTCCAGGTTGCTGTCATTGTTAATATATGCATAACTGTAGATTGAACCGCTACTGGTATATATTTCCGGTTTAATTGTAAAGAAATAAATCCCTGCCATGAAAACCATGAAAGACATTGCAGCAGTTGCAAGAGATGCAAATGTCCAGGTGTTTATTCTTTTCTCTTTTTCAGAGTTTCGCGTCTGCATGACTTTATAAGCGATTGAAAAATCCCATGAGTTGCTTTCCAGTCTGGATCGGATCTCTTTTTTCATTTTTATTTCATTTTTATCTTTGTTAACAATTATCACTTTACTGTTCTTCATGTGTTTCTCTCCTTATGTTTTCATGAATAATCTTTTTCCCTCTTGATGTCCTTGATTTGACAGTACCGGGCTGAATTCCAAGTTTTTTTGAAATATCATTTATATTGAATCCCAGCGAAGATAGTGTAAGCACCGATCTGTATTTTTCAGGAAGAAGTTTAAGGTGAGAAAGCAGGTATTCCGAATCACCTGGATCCGGTTCCTGTATCTGTTTTAGTCTGCTGTCCTCTAAAGCTCTTCTTGCTTTTTCCTCTTCCCGCGTGAGTTTATGGTTCATTCTGAGCGATTCATTTTTTGCAATTTTATAAAGCCATGTTTCAATAGATGAGTCACCCCGGAAACTGTTTTTTATCAGTCCATTGTAGGCACGGATGTAGGTTTCCTGGGCGACATCATCTATTGCATGGTAAAACCGAGGAGCCATGTTTTTTTCAATTGCCGAAAGAACCGTTTTCTTTGTTCTTTTGACAATTTCTGCGAATTCATTTTCATTCATCTCATTTCGCCGTGATTTCTTTTCATCTTTTCAAAGAACATATTTCTTTCATTCCGTAGCTTTATCATCTGATCAGATGATAAAATTCCATCGAGTTCTTTTCCCTGTCTTATTCTTAATATATGTATATCAAGATTAATGTCCTCAATTTTTTTAAGCTGATCCTTGATTGCATTCAAATCAGCATTGTCTCTGTCAAGGATCTCTTTCAATTTTCTACGCTCCGGTTCTATCTTTGAAATGTAATTTGAAAATTCAGCATCAAATTTTTTATTGAGATTGTTAATTTTTTCAACCTGTTCGTTACTCAGGGAGAGTTTATCTTTCATAAAATCCTGTTCACAAAAAGGACGGCCGAACCTGTTTCCTTCCATATGGTGTTTCTCCATCCCCATACCTGGTCCGTGCTCAGCTTCCATTAATCCGAAAGGGGGTGGAGGGGGAGGACCCTGCATAGGTTCTTTCTTCAGAATGAAGAGAGTAATGGCCATTTGAAGTACAATAATGATTGATAGAATTATAATAATTATCCTGCTCTTCATAAAATTCACCTTCATAATAAACTTGATAGTATCTGATAAAAGAAAACCTTTATCAGATATTTATAAAATTAGACCCATTCTTAATGTGAAAAGTTCCATTTACTTTAATAATGTTCATAAAGTCTCAAAACCCTAATTGTTTATTTAATTTCAAAAGGACTAATGCCGGTATAATCACGATTGTGACCGGCAGGTCGGCTGTTTCTCTGACTGGTTGTGGATTCTGTCTTTTTAACATAACATAATGAGAAATGATTAACATGACGGAATCACGTCAGTCTTCTGAACATTATGAGCATTGTCATCAGCATCATAAGTATAAAAAGAACAATTGCTTTTTTCCGGTCATCGATAGAGATTCCTCTCTCCATTACAATGTAGATATGGGAGGAAACCGTAGCAGTGATAGAAAGTGCCAGAGAAAGAAGAAACACAGTTATTGTCAGAAGGATCATCCCGAGAATGAACCCCCCTATATGATGAGTCATCAGAAGCGATGAATTAAGCTCCTTGAATATGCCCGAACTGAGTCCTGCGAATGTAGCCTCAGAAGATTTTATAAAAAGCGCCGGAATTGATGAAAAGATTATGGATGCGTCTTGATTAAGAAGCCACTTTGACATTGCCATTGAAAGTGAAAACGCCGAGAGATGAATAAAAAATATTAATGAAAACGTTATGGCGGCGACAAGAAGAATTACCGGAATCATGAATATTATGTTGAGATTGTGCTTTTTTATAAAGAGCATCAGATTTTTAAGACTGGTAATGATTCCCTGTTCCCTGTGTGCAGAAATCGGAGGGTAAAACCATAAACCGATGAAGCAAAGGGAAAATATCGCTACAGAGATAAGGTAAACCGGAAGAAACGCCAGCGAGAAAAGCAGAGGACCAAGGAATGGGATTTTCCCGAAAAGAATAAGTATTGAACTGACTATAAGAAGGAGAATAATATTTCCTGCAAATATTCCAGGTCCATTCTTCAGCGTAAACATTATTATCTCATCAGTACCCGATTCCTTCGAATGGAATATCCTGTCAAGGGTAATCTTTGAGATTATCGATGCAAACAGCATGTAGAAAGAGAAAATTATTGCCATCGGAAAGAGGTTAATAAGAGATCCGGTAAATGGTGCAAGCCATGATTTCCCGGGCTTAACGAATAAATTTTCTATTGAACTGAAAAGCTGAATCATAATAAGCATACATATTACACCGGCAGCGGAGATAATAATTTTTTTAAATGTAAAAGCCTCAGAGGCGGATTTAAAAAGTTCCCCGGCAGAAAATGTGTTTATACTGTTATTCATAAATGGAACTGGATTCTCTGTTTTAGTTATAATTATATTATCAACCGGTGAACTGACGGATGGCATAGATTTTTCCGGAACGGGTGCAGTGGAAGGTACCGGTTTTTCAGTAATGGTTAGTTTTTGTTTTTTCAGAGAAAGCTGTTCCTTCGCTGTAAACTCTATGGCAAAGTCTTTTCTGCATTTTTTACAACTGTATTTGTAGCGTCCATGTTTAATGTTTGAAAATGTTATAGAATAAAATGCGCCGCAATGTGGACAGAACTGGAACTTGATTTTTTTATCACACTTGTGGCAGCTGATAATGGATGTATCGCTGTTGTTGGCCTGCTCGTAAGTTACATCATGCGCAGTGTTGCAATTTGAACAGAAAACCTGCATATTCACCACCATTGGATTTTGTTTTGTACCGTTGTTTTGACGGAACTGCTTTTATTTTATAAAAAGAATCAATTTTACGCTCTACGGCTTCTTTCATGGAGCATTGTTTAACGCTGTCGAAGAGAAGTCGAAGTCAAATTTTAAAATGGGATCAATCGTAAACTAATATAATCAATCATCAAAGAAAAAGCTCTGTTCTGAATTATTATTATTTTTTTCAGTTTTTTCTGCCTCTGCCCGGTCTTCGAAAAGTTTAGGGATGTTCCTGCCGGATATGGTTTTTTTCTCCCTGTTAATCAATTCTTTGATATTAGATAGTTTCCCATGGAGGCCATCACATTTTGTGCCAGGCTCGGTACCGGGGATAAAATATTCAGATCTGGCCGGACACCCGTTGTCGGCAAGGTTTCCAGAAATTGAACAGATTCTTCTTTCCGACACTCCTGCCGGCTTCACCGGAAATTTGACATCCGCCTGCCGGTTTTTATAGACTTCATTCATGAACATTCCCCATATAGGCGCCGAAACTGAAGCACCGCTCTGTCCTCTTCCAAGAGAATATTCCGGCGAGTCGCATCCAACCCATACTGCTGTGACTATATCGGGAGTGTAACCGATAAACCAGGCATCTCTGAACTCAGTATTGGTTCCTGTCTTCCCGGCACAGGGTAGTTTAAATCCTGCAACCTTTCTTACGGCATATGAAGCCGTACCTGAGTTGACAACATCCTTCATCATGCTGGTCATTATAAAAGCTGTCTGCTCGGAAACTGCGCGTGATGACTCTTTTTTTTCAGTGAATCCCGGTAATTCTTTACCGTATCTGTCTTCAATTTTTATTATTGATTTAACCGGTATTGACACACCACTGTTGGCGTAAACGGCGAAACCCTTTGCCATCTCAAGCGGTGTGAGTTCAGTGGTTCCCAGAGAGAGGGTCGGATCCAGCTGGAATCTTTTATATTCAACATCAGTCATTTTTGATGCGAACTTTGCAATTTTATCACCGCCGGTAAAATCGTAAATTTTGGCCGAGACTATATTAAGGGAGAGAGATAAAGCCCTGCGGGCCAGAACTCTGCCGGAGTAATCCCTGTCATAATTGGAAGGAGTCCATGACTTCTTATCTCCACGGTAGATGATAGGAGAGTCATAAAACGGAGTTGCTGCGGTGATGCATCTGTTTTCAATAGCCGCTCCGTAGACGAAGGCTTTGAATGAGGAACCGGGTTGTCTTCTGCTTTGTATCGCCCTGTTAAGCTGGTTCAGAGGATTAAAAGTGCTTCCGCCGACCAGCGCGAGTATTCCACCGCTTGAAGGATCGAGTGCTATAAGAGCACCTTCTGCCTGTGCCTGGCGGATAATATTTTCATATAAATCCAGATGCCGGGTCAACGTCGTGGCGGGAAGATCTGAACCGGAAAGGATTGATATCAGAAGGAGCTCATCGGCAAGAGTATCAAGAAACTCCCTGCTGAATTTTACAGAATGGTTTATGTATTCTTTTTTTATTTCAGGTCTGATTTTTTCTTTATCAGCTGATTTCCCTGCAAGATCAAAATCTATTTTTGAAATTTTGCTGCTGTTGACTGAATGTGAATAAATGTTCTGTTGCTCCAGTGATTTCCCGAGAATCAGTTCGGCTGATTTCTGATATCCGAGATCGAGTGTAGTGTATACTTTGAGCCCACCCCTGTAGACCAGATCCTCGCCGTATTTTGTTATTAATTCTCTCCTGATATATTCGGTGAACCATTGGGCTTCGTCTGAGCTGTCTTTCCTGATACCTGCTTCCGGGAACTCTGTTTTGATTCGCTCACTGTAATTATCCCAGAAAGTATTGAATTTATCTGCAGCTTGCTGTTTATTTATATACCCGGAGGAAATAAGATTGAATATTATGCCAAGAGATCTGTCATGTGCAGCCTGGGGGTTTTTCAGCGGCGAGAACCTTTCAGGCGCCGAGGGTATACCTGCTATCAGCGACGCTTCAATTATATCAATATCCTTCAGTGGTTTGCGAAAATAAAATTCTGCCCCGGCGCTTACACCATATACACCATGCCCGAGATATATCTGATTGAGGTACATCTCAAGTATTTCATTTTTAGAGTATTTTTTTTCAAACTCCCTGGCAAGAAACAGTTCAACAAGTTTTCTTTTAACGCTTTTCTTTTTACCAGCAAAGAGCTGTTTTGCAAGCTGCTGTGTAATGGTCGATCCGCCCTGTTTAAATTCTCCACTTATAAGATCAATAAATAGCGCCCGTGTTATACCGGCTATGTCAAACCCGGTATGAGTATAAAAGGAGCTGTCCTCAGCTGCAAGAAATGATTTAATGACTGTGTCGGGAATTTCTTCAATCTTAACATATATTCTGTACTCGTCATACAGGTGCGAGATTAACACGCCATTTTTGTCATATATTTTTGTAGCAAGAGGTTGCAGCATATTCTCAGATTTTCTGAACATGTTGTAACTTAAATTATATGCATATATAATGTAGACGAAGGGTGAAAATAGTATTATGATAATTGATATGTATATGATTATATCTCTTTTTTTCATTAAAATCATCTTTTCGGAAGTAGGATTGCCGATATAATAATAATCGGATTAATCGTCTAAGAAGTTGAATGCGGAGAATATATAGTGAAAAATATCATTGTGGCATTATTTATCCTGTTTATATCGCTACCTCTTTTCGCTGATGTGAGTGAGGGTGAACTTTCCGCTTATAAATCACTTTTCCTGAAAAAGATCATATCCAATAATCCCGAAAGGGAGTCTGATATAAGAAGATGCATGGATGGGATCATTAAGGACGGAAGTTCAGGGGAGAGGCTTATTGACAAGTTTGGATTGTTTTTGTACGACAGTAAAAGAAACGGCCTTGATCTGGAAAAAATTAAATACATCCGTGACGGTCATCTGTATATATTCATGATAACTCTGAAAGATTCTGCTGATAATGGTTTATATAATCTTTTTCTTGAATATAGCTATGAGTCCGGGAGGGGAGCTTATAAACTGACTGACATCTCTTTCTCAATGGTCTTTGCTGAAAAGATTAAGTCTGTGTCTGCGTTTTTCGGCGGGGGTTGAGTGTATAAACTGCCAGTTAAAACCTGATTCGACACTTTTTCAGTCGGGTTGATTGTTTTTTCAATTGTGTTTATCTTCACAGGCGCAGGTATTCAACCATTTCAAGTGGAAGTTTGCAACCTCCCCGGAAGTGGAAATTAAACCCTAGAGATGCAGATTACCGAATGTTGCGGCAATCCTTTTCATGCCCTCTTCAAGTATTGATCCGGGGCAGGCGAGGTTGAATCTCATAAACCCTGCTCCCTCGGGACCGAATAAATATCCGGGACTTGGGGCAACATGGGCTTTTTTTATAAAGAGTTCATCAAGCTCCTTAACGCTCAGCCCGTATCTTCTGAAATCTACCCATGCAAGGTATGTTCCCTGCAGCTGTGCGACTTCTGCTGCTCGCAATTCATTGTGTACAAATTCTTTCAGAAACTGATAATTTTTGTATATATATTTAATCAGGTCATCAAGCCACTCGTTACCGTAATTATAAGCTGCTTCCATCGCGACAGGGGCAAAGCTGTTTGTTTCAAACATCCCTGCTTTCAGAAGCGCACTCCGGAATTTTATTCTTTTAATTTCGTCTGGGATAATAATGTTAGAAATTTGCACTCCTGCGAGGTTGAATGTTTTGCTCGGAGCTGTGCAGGTTATTATGTTATTACTGAAATCACCGGCGATTGTCTGTAGTGGAATATGTTTATAACTGTCAAAGACGAGATCGCAGTGTATGTCATCTGAAACAAGAATGATGTTGTTATCTCTGCATATCCTGATAACCTCTTTAAGTTCATTCTCCGTCCAAACCCTTCCGACCGGATTATGAGGTGAGCAGAGAATCATCATCCGTGCCGAAGATTTTGATGCTTGTATTTCCAGACCGGGAAAATCCATTTCATAGTTCCCGGCGCTGTTTTTGCAGAGTGGGTTGTTAAGAATACGCCTTTCGTTATTTTCCACTATTTTCATGAATGGATGATATACCGGTCGTTGAATGATTACGCTGTCGCTGGGATCGGTAAATGTCTGTACAATAAGATTAAGTGCGGGTACAACTCCGGGTGAGTAGAGTATCCACTCCTTATTTATGCTCCATCTGTGCCTTCGTGAAAACCAGTTTATAACTGATTCGTATGCGGAATCCATGTATGATGTGTAGCCGAATATTCCATGTTCGGATTTCTCTGTAAGAGCGTTGATAACTTCCCGCGGCACACGGAAGTCCATGTCGGCAACCCATAGAGGGAGAAGATTTTCTCCTCCGAAAATTTTATCACAGTGATCCCATTTCTCAGAACCGGTATTTTTCCTGTTTATTAATTCATCAAATTTCTGCGACAAAGTTTAGTCTCCTGAATAATTATTATCTGAGTATAATTTATGCCGGGTTGTGAAAGATGCAATCATTATTCTATAAGGTTTTCCATCTTCATAAATTTTTCCTGCAATGGGATATTAAAAGTAAACTCAATTCCGGCAGTGTAAATATCGCGTCTGAGCCCGCCGCTGTACCTCAGGTTCTGGGTATATCTTAATCTGATGTCAATTCCCCCTCCGGATAAACCTGCTCCTGCAGAAAATCCCGGTTTGAGAGGTTCATCCTGTTCTTTAATCAAAGCAAAATCTGCGAATCCCTCAGGGTGCTGCGGGATTATAAACTGGAATAAATTATTCAGAGTATCTGTCATCACTGTAAACGGGAGGAGGAGTACCCCCATGCATCTGTTATTCTGCATTGTATTCTGAGTGATGTTGCTTCTGTAATATGTAAATGGCTTAATATACATTATGCCGGCAGTATATACCATCACATTTCCCGGTGAATCGTCATTAATTGCCGGTATATAGCTGAATGATGAATTAAACATCCATGAGTCTCTGTATTCAGGCGAATACTGGTATTCGAGTATAAATGGAATCCCGGCGCCTGATCTGAATTTATTATCTTCTTCAGAAGTTGAACCGGAGAAATTTGCCCCGCTTCCAATCCCTATGAATCCTGATGCGGAGAGTTTAATGCAAAGTGTGAGGATAATTATTAAAGCTGCAGAAACTGTTTTTAAAAGTTTAGTTTTCATTGCTTAATATAAATAACAGACTGGATGTATAATGTAAACTCATTTTTTATTGTGTATATATAACTGATCTCATTGTATCATGATTCACTATTATAGTCTGACAGCCTCCGGATGGCAATTAAACAATTGATATACTGTGCATTAACAGACATCGCAGTGTATATCAACTGATCTGAAGGCATAACCCGGGGCAGGTTTTATTTAAATCCCATTGCGGGAAATGAAATGAGCGGACACTCATTTCCTCCAGATGCCAACTCTGTCCCCCTCTTTTACAAGCCAATCCCTGAAATCGGGGTGAGCGATGCTTATAAGTGCCTCGGCCCTTTCTCGAACGCTTTTACCCTTAAGATCAACTATTCCATATTCAGTGGCAATGTTGAATACCTGTGACCGCGGAATAGTTACAGCAGTTCCTTCGCTGAAAGATGGTACAATCCGTGAACGGAGTATGCCTTTTTTATCCGTATACGCAGAGTGGAGGCAGATGAAACTCTTCCCCCCGTTTGAATAGAAGGAGCCGTAATGGTAATCCCACTGCCCACCTGTGCCTGAAATCTGTTTCCCGGCATGAGATTCGGATGATACCTGTCCGAAAAGATCAACCTCAAGAGCGTTATTGATTGAGATCATCCTGTCATTTGCCGCGATAGCCTTTATACTGTTTACATATCTTACGGGAAAAGATGCGCATGCTGCGTTGTGGTGAAGAAACTCATATAACCTCTTTGTACCGAGGGCGAATGTATATACCATTTTGCCCGGCTCGTTTTTTTTCATTCTCCCGGTTATCTTTCCCGATTCGTAAAGGTCAACATATGCATCAGCCATCATTTCTGTGTGAACTCCAAGGTCTTTAAGATCTGAACTTACAAGTAGTTTACCCACTGCATTGGGAAGTGCACCTATGCCAAGCTGAATACATGAGCCGTCTCTTATTTCGTTTATTAAATTGCCGGCTATCTTCTGATCGATATCTGAAGGATCTGCCTCATTGATTGTGAACGCGGGGGAATTACCGCTTTCAACTATTCTGTCTACACGTGATATATGCACTGATTCGTTATATCCTCCGTAGCAGTATGGAATGTTTTCGTTTATCTCTACGGCAATCTTTTTTGCCCTGTTCATAATTCCGTCTGTGTCTGAATTGCAAAGTCCATAGTTGAAGAATCCGCGCGAGTCCATTGGTGCTGTTCTTATCATCAGGTAATCCGTGTCCAGGTACCTGTCGAATAAAATCGGCCGTTCACTGTAAATATTCGGGATAAAATCACAGAAGCCCTCTTCATACAGTTTTCTGTCACCAGCTACAAGGTGAAGGTTGTGGAAGCGGAATGATTCTCCCCGGGGATCCTGTCTGTAAAGCTCTGTTATTCCGGGGAATGAGCCAACTCTTACGGTTACATTGTTTAATTCCCCGGCACGTGATGCAATTGCGCGGTCCAGCTCGACAGGAGTACCGGACATTCCTACATAGTCTACTGTATCGCCGGAGATTATTTCTGATGCTACCTGTTCTGCAGTTCTGAGCTTATTTCTGTATTCTTCCATCAATTTCATAAAATTATTCTGCCATTATTATGTTTTATAGTCGGTAAAACAGATGTTTAATAAACAGTTTTTAAAATCAAGTTATTTCCGGTTTATGAACAGATTTTTGCAGTGGAAGTCCTCCTGCAGAGACAGCTGTATTTTTATGCAGGAAATTCAAAAAAATATTGACATTTATATTGAATGAATGTTCAGTTAACAAATTTCTGATGTCGGCTGAAAAACCTGCATCAACCATACGGCGGATAGGATTTCCCCGGAAGATAGAATTGCACAATCAGCGGTAATTACATCGTTAATCTTATCCGCCGTAAAACAAATATATTTTAAAAAAGGGAGGCTGATATGCTTAATCCTATACTCGATACAAGAGATGTAAAATTTGTTTTATTTGAAGTGCTTGAAATTGATAAACTTACCCGTTATCCACAATTTGCAGATTTTGATCATGATACTTTTGAAGCTTCTATTGAGCTTGCTGAACAGATAGCGGTTGATGTTCTTTATCCAACTGCAGACGAGGGTGATAAGAATGGAGCTAAATGGGATCCGATAACAAAGGAGGTAAAAATCCCGGCATGTTTTAAGCCGGCACTTGATGCTTATTACGAAGCTGGATTTATGGGAATATGTGATGAGCCTGAAAATGGCGGAATGGGGATGCCCAGCGCGATAATGGCTGGTGTTGGTGAGTTTGTAACTTCATCCAATTATAGTCTTAATATGTATCCAGGGTTGTCACATGGGGCGATGGAGCTGTATTTTACGTTCGGAACAGAAGAGCAGAAGAGGCTCTATGGTGACAAGATTATGTCAGGAGAATGGGGCGGAACAATGTGCCTTACTGAACCGGAGGCGGGATCTGATGTGGGAAATCTGAAGACAAAAGCGGTAAAACAACCCGATGGAACATATAAAATAACAGGGCAGAAAATATTCATTTCATCGGGTGAAAATGACTATTTTGACAATATGGTACATCCGGTTCTTGCAAGAATAGAGGGAGATCCGAAGGGAACAAAGGGGATTTCTATCTTCATTGTTCCTAAATACCGGGTTAATCCAGACGGTACGAAGGGGGAGTTTAACGATGTTGTATGCACAGGTATAGAACATAAAATGGGTCTTCATGGACAGGGGACGTCGCAGCTTGCTTTCGGAGATAATGGAAACTGTATTGGTTACCTGCTGGGAAAAGAACGTCAGGGGATGAAGATTATGTTTCTTATGATGAATGGTGCGCGTTATGGTGTTGCGCTCCAGTCTCAGGGAAACGCCTCAGCGGCATATATGCATGCTGTAACATATGCAAAAAACAGGCTGCAGGGTGTTGATGTTACCCAGATGCTTAATCCTGATGCACCGCTTGTATCAATAAGCAAACATCCCGATGTCAAGAGAATGCTCCTGTGGATGAAATCACATCTTGAAGGTCAGAGAATACTTATAAGCTTCCTGTATATGCAGAAAGATATTATGCTGGATTCTGATCCTGAGGTAAAGAAAGAGGGGGAAGCTCTTCTTGATATTCTTGTGCCTATATGCAAAGCAGGTTGTACAGATAAAGGTGTTGAAATTACATCAATGGCGATGCAGGTGTATGGCGGATACGGCTATTGCCGGGATTACCCGATAGTAAGATATATGAGTGATGCCAAAATTCTTGCAATTTATGAAGGGACAAACGGTATTCAGTCCATGGATCTTATGATGAGAAAAATTCTTATGAACAAAGATCAGTATAACTACAGAGTGTTAAAAACCAAGATGGAAAGTGCAGTTGTTAAAGCTAGAGGTATTGTGGAGGATAAATATCTTGATATCTTTACACAGGCACTTAAGGAGCTTGATGAAGTTGTTGAGATGCTTAAAGGGCAACTCGCAAAAGGCCAGTTCCTGAATATCTTTATGCATGCAACTCCTTTTCAGGAGGCTATGTATATGGTCGCTATTGCCTGGTGTCATATATGGTCTATGACTGTCGCTATACCAAAAATGAAAGAACTGGTTGGCGATATTAAAGGAGCTGAAAGAGAAAAGTTACTGTCTGAAAACGGTGAGGCCGCTTTCTATACAGGCAGAGTCCTTTCAGGACAATATTACCTTGGTAGTGAACTGCATAAAGTTTTCGGAAGATTCGCTTCACTCAGATTTAATGAAGGAGCGGTAGTTAAAGCGACTGATGCTGTTTTTACAGGCGCGTTGGCGGAATAGATTTACCTGGCTTTATGGCGTCCCTCTATATATTAAGTAACGGGGTGTGATGTTCTGAGGATATCACACCCCGTTTTATAACTAACAGAATTTTTAATGCAGTTCCCAACGCGTTAAACTCTTTCGAAGATTTCGCTGGATTGCGTATTCATTAAGTTTGATATTGGCAATCCGGCAGTGTTATACCATATGCCGGTTTAACTCATACCGGAGATAACAGCAGCTTCAAGTGCTGTGTTGAGAGATTCAACTGAATCGTATGCTGAAGGATCAATTTCTTTACCGACAGTTACTGTTCCTTTCAGTGATGTCAGAAATGTAGGGAATTTCTGTTGTTTGGGCCATATGCCATGTGCGCCATTTACAGAAACAGGTATTACTTTTATATTGAGATTTTTAGCAAGGTATGCGGCTCCGCTTTTAAACTGCTGGATCTTCCCATCTTCGGATCTTGTACCTTCCGGGAAAATAATCAGCGTCTTACCCTGTCTCAGAAAATCGGCGCTGGCTTTCAGCACCTCGATACTGTTTGAATCATCAACAAATATGACAGGAAATATAGGGAATACAAAACGTAGAAAGGAAAGTTTTTTCTTGGCAGTTGCATAAACATTCTTACGATACCTGGATGGAATAAAATAGCTTATCCAGACCATATCAAGGTAAGACTGGTGATTTGCCACAATAATTTTATTATTCAATACAAGGTTTTCATCATTAAACACTTTTATCTTCCAGAATAATCTTGAAAGCCCGCCGAGGATACCTATGGCAACATGATGCATCGGATTAAAGAATAGATGAGGTTTTGTTTCAATTTTTCCCCTCAGGATTCTTTCTTCAATAGGTTCACCACCGGTTTTCTCAAGAGACATCAGGTAGGTTATTATGTCGGTGATAGTCTGCTTTTTTACAAATTCTTTTATATTGATTACAATATCCAGTCTCTGTTCAAGGCGTACCATGAGGTCAACTGTTCCGAGAGAGTCTATGTTAAAATCAGCAAGTGTCTGGTTGGCAAACAGCAAGTCTGTTTTCAGAAGTTCTTTAAGCAGATTGGCAGTATGTTCTTCCTCAATAGTTCCTGGTCTGAACAAATCACGCAGTACGGGCGCTCCTGTGTCGTTAACCTGGTAAACACCCTGGTCAAGCAGGGTGTTAATTTCTCTGTATAATATTTTTTTTGTTGAATTCTTAGGAAGTTCATCAAATGATACTGCAAACTGTTTGATTTTTTTGTAGTCGGGCAGATTTTTATTCAGGATTTCAATCTCTGAACGTATGATACTGTAACTTTCATGAGATTTAACAGAAGGTACAATCACTGCAAAAACACCGGTTCTGTTGTTTGTCACTTTTTCAAAGACCGCGATCTCGGCAATCATCTCAGATTCCCTGAAATAAAATTCCAGCTCTTCGGGGTATACCTTTTTGCCGCTGTCAAGAACAATGACGTTTTTCATTCTTCCTGTTATATAGATATTCCCTTTGCGGTCAAGCCGCCCGAGATCTCCTGTCCGGAAATAGCCGTTTTCATCAAAAGCGGAACCTGTAGCTTCATCATTTTTAAAATATCCCGGCATAACAGCATCACCCTTGAAGCATATTTCACCTATACGGTCTTCATTGATATGTTTTATTATGACCTCATTTCCTGCTATTGGGGCACCGACAGATCCGGCTATTGCACTTTTATAATAAGGTATGGCTATCGGACCTGTTGTTTCGGACAGTCCATATCCCTCCATAATATTAAATCCCATGTTTTTGTAATAATTGAAATATTCCCTTTTCATCGGGGCGCCGCCGCTTATAAAAAAGCGGTGGGATTTACCGAATACATCGTGTACCGGAGTAAATATTTTTTTTACAATAAAGCCGAGACCGAACAACCGCAAAACCCGTGCATTGTTGGCAAAGAACATAAATATCCGGTATTTAAGCATTGATTGAGCTTTTGCCCTGTTTGCAATTGCGTTGAAAAAAAGTTCCCACATAAGTGGAGCCGCAGGAAAAATGGTAACAGGAAAATCAGCAAGCGATTTCATAATATCCGGTCCTTTAAGGGAATTCTGCATAACAATGGAACTCCCTGTGACAAGCGGCGCCATAAATGTCGATTCAAAGGCATAAACGTGAAAAAGCGGGAGAATCGCCAGAGTGACGTCTTCAGCAGTATATTCCTCAAGGTCGGTGCAGACATATGCTATATGAAGAATATTCATGTGAGAAAGCTGAACAATCTTCGGAGATCCGGTTGTTCCTGATGTGAAAAGCAGAGCAGCAATATTATTATATGGGATTTGTATCGGAGTAAAAAATTTTTCATCATCAATACAGGCATTTTTGCTGATTTCCATGCAGGGTATCGATCTAATCTTGTCTGAAAATTCATCTGAAACAAAAACAGCTTTTGCCCCGGCGCTTTTCACCATTGATTCATACTGGTCGCTTTGAAAACTGGTGTCCAGGGGAAGGGCGACTGCACCAATTGCTGTTATAGCAAGAAAAGTAATACACCATTCCGGAGAACTGCCGGAAAGTATGCCGATTATATCATCTTTTGCAAATCCATTTTTTATCAGGAATGCGGAGCGTTTATTTACCAGGCTGAAAGTTTCGTTATAAGAAATTTTATCTCCTGAATAATAAAAAAGCGTGTTATCTGAGTGTTTTTCACAAATATCTCTTGTTGCAGTATAAATATCCCGTCTGTATAAACTTGTGTCCATATCATCCTCATAGTATCTTAAATAAAAATATAGTTTTTAATTATTAGTGAATATCTTAAATATCATCATGTTTTAATCTGCGGAAACGCAAGGTTTTTTAATGTTCTATAAAAATTAATTCAAACTTAATAACCAATATAACCAATAAAAGTTGCAAAAATATTTTTTTTAAGAGTTTTTTTTAAAATAACATTACTGACTGAAAGAAAGATTAATCTTTATTTTTTACAAATATTCTTAATTTTACGGAATTCTCTTGGTGACAAACCCTCAATTTTTGAAAAAATTGTACTGAACATTGATGAAGAACTGAATCCTACGTCCCCCGAAATGACAATTATACTCATTTCCGGTTTTTCAAGGAGAAGTTTTTTGGATTCTTCAATCCGGTAGCTGTTAATATATGAATTGAAATTTTTACCCATATGGTTGTTAAGAATCTCTGATAGCTGATGTACTGTTACACCAAGTTCAGTGGCCATATCTCTTATGGTTATCCCCTCTACTGCATATGCTCTTTCTATCTTCATTGCATGTTCGAGTTTACCGATTATTTCTATGACATCAAGCCCTTTGATCTTTGACTTCATGTACCTGTATCTCTGGACTTCTTCGTGCAGTTTTATGCTGAACTTCGGGTAACGTACTGCAAAGATATATGTAAGAAGCATCCCGGTAGTTCCGATAAATATTCCAGCCTTTACCAGATTGAGGGAGTAGAGACAACCTGCGAAAGCAAAACAGGATGAAAGACAGATAAGCAGTCCGCATACATACAAAGACTTGAAGACTATCAGATTCTGGTGTGAATTTTTTCTGTTCCATATAAATGATGCGTCTATGAGAGACAGTGAGAACAGGATAAAATGAAGAATGCTAAGCAGCGGATACAGCAGTAAAAGTATTTTGTAGTAAAGTTGAAGCTCTTTAAATTCACTGTTAAGGACAGGATAAAACCGTATCATATTAGGGTTGTAATCAAGGTCGGAATTCAACGCCGGAATAAGTATTATAAAAAAAACAATAATGGCCGGCAGATAATAGCTCCAATTATGTGATGTGTGTTGATCTCCCGGTGTAATGAGAATCTTGTATCTGACATACTGGCTTGCAGTTGCGAAGTATGAAACCGGGAGCAATGCCGTGCAGTAATACTCGTAGTATCTTATCATCCTTGTCGAATATAGTGCCATATTTAAAAGGCAGAGTCCCATTGTAAAAATTGACACTGTATACAGGTAGCCACTTTTTTTCTCTTTTTTCAAAGAGAGATGCCCTATTGCGAGTGTTATTCCAAGGAAAAATCCATAAAATAGCATAAGATTTAACAGGTCTTCCATCTGCTATCCTTTAAGGCAGAAGTTTTTATTTATATTTGCTGTATGTTGCGTATAGGTAAGATCATTTTCAACAATAAAATTTAACAAAAAAACAATGAATTTCAAGATATTTCTTTATGATATATATATATGGATGAAATTTTTTTTCTAAGACTTATAATTTTAACCGGTAATAATTAATGCAGGGTTGCTGGTTTTAAAATGTAAAACTTTGTTTTCCCTGTCATGATTCTTTCCGCAAGAGTATATAGATAAAGGTAGGAGGATATTATGTCTGTTTATGAAAGCAATTTCTGGCTTAAATATTATGACGAGCAGATGCCGAAGGAGATAACAGTTCCCGATGATGCGGTGAAAGACTGGTTTATACGGAATGTTAAAAAGCGGCCTGATAAAACATATCTCTATTTTGGAGACGTACAGTTGTCGTATGGAATGGTGAATACACTTTCAAGGAAACTTGCAAATGCTTTTACTGATAAACTCAAAGCAGAAAAGGGTGACAGGATTGTATTTCTGCTTCCAAATATTCCGCAGCATGTCATAGCAATCCATGCGGGATATAAATCAGGAACAATAAATGTGGGGTTGAATCCCCTGTATACATTTTCTGAGCTGAAACAGCAGATAAATGACTGTACTTCGGAGATATGTATAGTATTGTCGATGTTTGCTGAAAAGGCTTTTGCACTTCAGAAGGATCCGGATTGCTGTCTCAAAAAGGTTGTAATAGTTAATCCGCAGGGCGCACCAGCTGTTAAAGGGGGCGATAATTGTTACGATTTTGACAATCTGATAAAAGATGGAAGAGATGAGGAGCCTTCAGTTGAAATAAAATCTGACGATGTTGCCATGCTTCAATATACCGGTGGTACAACCGGTGTTTCAAAAGGGTGCTGCCTGTCGAACAGGAATATACTCTCCATGTGTCTGCAGAATGGATTATGGATCGGCGGAGTACTTGATATTGCGGATATGAAGAATCTCTGCGTAATACCCCTGTTTCATGTGTATGGATGGAACACAAATGTAAACACAACTCTCCTCGGGGGGGGATCTATTGTACTGGTTGCACAGCCTGATGTTAATCTCATTCTTCAGAATATCAACAAGCATGAGCCGACTGTATGGTGCACAATTCCACGTCTTGTTAATGCCATGATACTTCATCCCGATATAGCATCATCGAAGCTTAAGAATATAAAGGGCTTTTTCTGCGGGTCAGCACCGCTGCCGGTTGAATCAATTAAAAGACTTAAAGAGATATCCGGGGCTGGTGTAATGGAGGGATACGGCAGCTCGGAGACAACAAATATTGTTACAATTAATCCTGTAAACCGGCCGAAAGTGGGAAGTGTAGGTGTGCCAATCCCGAATACATTTATAAAAATTGTCGATGTTGATGACAGTACAAAGGAGATGCCACTTGGTCAGGCCGGCGAGATACTCGCAAAGGGTCCTCAGGTTATGAAGGAGTACTGGAACAATCCCTCAGAGACTGCAAAAGTTTTTGATAAAAACGGATACCTGTTCACTGGTGACATCGGGTATATGGATGATGAGGGATATGTCTTTATCGTTGACAGAAAGAAGGATATGATAATCAGAAGCGGATTTAATGTCTATCCACGGGATGTTGACGAGGTTCTCTACTCACATCCTAAAATCAAAGAGGCATGTACAATCGGGGTGCCTCATGAGCAGTCAGGTGAGACAGTAAAAGCCTATGTTGTGCTTTATGATAATGAGAAGCTTACTGAAAGCGAAATCAGGGAGTTCTGTAAACAACAGCTTGCCCCGTACAAATGCCCTGAATTTATAGAGTTCACTGATGATATTCCAAAAACATCAATAGGAAAGATGGACAGGAAGGCTCTCAGGGAGATTGATCAGAAAAAAAGATAACAGGCATATATAAAATTAAATTCCCGCCGGATGACGGAGTTAAATCCGGCGGGGAGTAAATTATTTGTAGATATCGTTTTTGTCTATGTCATACTCCTCATTAGCTACGCTTTCATAATATACAGCGTCTGAATATTTACTGCCATTATATTGCTGGCTGACATAATAAAAGTAAACCTTATATTCGCCTGTTTTTAAGTGAATTGCGGCCGCAACTCTCCGCTCTCTTTTAATGGGGATTCCTGTAAGTTCGTTTCTTTTAATTATCCAGTCCGGTTCAGGCGCTACAACTCTGAGAATTTCTCCATAGTTGTTGACTAGAGTTTTCTTAATTTTATCCTCCAGTGCCCTGGAAAGTTTCACTCCGGGTTTTGGCATCAGCCTCCCCTTCATGTTTTTATCTATGATACTGGTGAATTCACCTACTGCCATAGGTTTTGCCGGCGACCACATTTTTCCTCCGGAAATTTTAGTTTTAAAAGTTATTTCATATTTAACCTTATTTTCATATTCTGTCATGAGAGGGCTGACGTTTTCAATAAAGAGTTTCTGAAAGGGCTCATTCCCTATTATATTTATTGGTCCGGCTGAAAAACCTGTCCACTCCTTGAATTTTTTTCCGTTAAAGCTCATTTCAGCTGTTTTTGCCACCTTCTTGCCGTTTATGGTAAATGAAAAGATCATAGTCGATTTTCCCGATGAAGGTTTGACTCCATCTTTTATTGCCTGGTTATGAAAAGATCTGGGGAAGTAGGCCATAAAGAATGCTTCGTCGTATTGTATTCCCTTATAAAGAAATTTATCTGTAAAAGAACTTTCATTTTCGTTTTTAAATTCAATAAATTTTTTTGAGAATACAATCTTTCCGACATTTTTTGAATGAGCGCTGCTAGTCATTCCAAAGTCTTTCACCCCGCCTGACGATGCCATGTTGTCAATAACTGATTCATCAGATGAACTATCCTCACTAATTGTGCTGCTTGCGTTGCTTTTAATTTTGTCTGCAAGTCTGCTATACTTCCCCATGTTGAGTGTACTGCATGATGTTCCGCTTAAAATCGCGATTAAAGCAACCGGCAGTAACATGTGTAAACTTTTTTTAATAATACCTGAATACATCTTCTGTCTCCATTAATAGATTTATTATCATCCTGCCTCAGAGCGTAATATGATAATTTATTTTAACAGATAACATATTATTTTTCTGTTGTCTCCGGAAATCCGATGAATGGTATTATTCTGGCGATAAACGGCAGCTTGCCGGAGACAGGCGGTGATGAAGATTATGGAATATAAAATGCTATTTAAAAATTTAATCAATGCTGGTTCAGAAAATTTTTTCTGAATTCAGATGAAACTCTTCTGCTCATTTCGACGATTTCATCATTTTCCATGATAACGGCAAATGTACCTGAAAAATATTTTTCGACTTTTTTTACCTTTGCAGGGTTTACGAGTGTATTCCTGTGGGCGCGGAGAAGCTTTCCGCTGCTTTTTCTCTCCAGTTCTCCGAGTGTACAATCAGTTGTATAGAGATGGTTTGCTGTTTTTATCTGAGTTTTTTTGTTTGATGCTTTCACAGTAATTATATCTTCAAACTTTAAAAATATATAGCTTTCTTCATCTTTTACAGTCAGCATGTTGTTTTTTATCATGGTTCCCGGGATGGGAGGTGTCTTGGGATCTTTTGTTGAATCTTTAGCTGTTTTTTCGTAATAACCGTTCGGTAATGAAAAGATATTTTTCCAGAGATATAATATATTCATTAAATTCCAGACAAGGATAAGAACCGAATAAAAATAAAAACCGTTAAGTTTGCAAGAGAGGTCTACAAGGAACGCCGGAATGAAAAGAAATGAGAATATCATTCCTGAAAATGCGATTCTTCCCATTCTATCATCGGAAATATTTTTCCTGTAGAGAAACAGTATAACTGTCATGTAGAGAAAAATGAATATATAGTAACCTTTAATCAGAAGCGTGCTGATGACGCAGAAGGAAAAGAATTCTGTTGACGGGGAAAATCCAAGAATACCGTAAAAGAGAACATCAGATAAAACATAGAAAACGGGGTATATAGAGATTAAAACTATAAAAGCCAGTCTGGTCTGTGATATCTTTTTCCCTGTAATGTTATGAACAAGCAGTGCGGAAAAGAAAAACCATGTTGTCAGAAGGAATGAGCAGAAGTAGTTGATTGCTATTAGAACCGGTTTGCCGGGTATTATTGTCAGGTTCAGAAACTGCATTAATGAATTTGCGATATTATCAAGCAGTGTTACAAGAAGAATAAAGAAGTAATATTTAAAAGTTTTATTCCGGAATTTTAACAGGATAAAAAAAGTCAGAATAAGGGAGGCTATCTGAACCGAATAGACAATAATGTTAAAAAGGAATATAATGTTTTTCATAAAACCGTTGATTATAAAAGGATGATTAGAATTAAAAATACCTCATTGGAATATCTTCCTGTCAATAAAATTTGGATTATCGGATCTCACAGAAAAATCTTTCAAAGATAGAGTCATTTGATTTCTTATCTGGGTAACAGGAGATATTATAAAGGAATAGCAGGTTTTTGATTGTATTTTTTTATAACTAACTGTAAAAATGGCGGTAAATCTGATAATGAGCATCATGTATTCATCTTCGGTTTATCTGCCGTAAAGAGAAACAAAAAGTTCTAAATCAGAGTGTTTTCATATAACAGCTCCGGGGATAGGATTCATGTTTCAGCAGGTATCGATTGCCTTCATCTATATTGTAGGAAGTTTTGCGGTCATCATTTCAATCGGGCAGCTTTTTGTCGGAACGCGGCGCGTTGAGAATTTCAATCTCTTTGCTCTTTTTTTCCTTATGGCACTTCAATTGTTTCAGATGGGATTTTTATTCAACGGGTATGCTTTTGATAATCCCGAGCTGATATGTTTTCATCTGACATTTACGGCACTGATATCTCCGTTAGGTTACCACGCCTATTTTCTGGTGAGTCAGCCTGAGATTAAAAAACCTGTCATAAAAAAAAGATATTTCATTCCTGCGATGTTTATTTCATGCCCGGATGCAGTTTATACATTCTCTCCCCGTGTCGTTAAAGCGGAAATACTTCACTCTGTTTTTTCAGTAAGCAGCCATACCTGTACAGAACTTATCAGGTCGATTTTCGTTTCAGCCGGAGTGATATCTATTCTGATATATGCATTCCTGTTAAGAGACCTTCTCCAGCTGAGGAGAAGCGGAAGAAATCAGAAACTTGCCGAGATAAGTATCGTTTTTAATTTTGCTTCATTTGGCCTGTGCATTCTCTTCATTACAGGTTATATGTTAGGATCACTTTTAATTTTAAAATTTTATTCAGTATCTCTGTGTGTGGTTATAATTGGTGCATTCATGATAAGCCAGCGCCGTCCGGAATTCCTCCAGTTGATTACAAGACAGAAGGTTATAACCCGGTATACCCGTTCAAGGCTCAATGGAATAGATGAGGATGAGGTCAGTAATAAACTTAAGTTTCTTATGGAGCATGAAAAGCTGTTCACAGATGAAGAGCTCAGTCTGAAACAGCTTTCCGATGAACTTGGAATAACTCCTCATCAGCTTTCCCAGTATCTTAATGAAAAAATGAATTCCAATTTTAACCGTTATATTAATCAGTATAGAATTGAGGAAGCCAAGCAGATGCTTATCTCCGAGCCTGAAAGGTCTATTCTCTCAATATCATATGGTGTAGGCTTCAATTCAAAATCGTCCTTTTATAGAGCATTTTACCAGTCTACAAACAAAGCCCCGCATGTTTACCGCAAGGAATTTTTATCACCCAGGTTAAAATAAACCGTCCGGCATAACTGTATGTTTTTCATATTCATTTAAAAGTTTCATTTTATAATCCGGTACCAGTTTTAAAGTTCGAAATTATACACCGGGGCGACAAGTCGTTCTAATCTCTTTTATTATATGGCGGTTGTACTTCAGGTACATATTTATGTGGAAAAAAATAAGGGAGGTTTTATGGATCATTACAAACTGTTTATTGATGGAGAATTTGTAGATGCCCAGAGCGGCAGGGTTTTTGAATCACACGACCCGGGTACGGGTAATCCAATAGCTACGGTTGCAAGGGGAGGGACAGCTGATGCTGAAGCGGCAATTGCTGCGGCAAAAAGGGCATTTGAAAAAGGTGATTGGAGCGGCTTGTCTCCTGATGCAAGAATGGCAAAAATGCTTGATTTTGCAGACCAGGTGGCAAAACAGGGTGCAAGGCTGGCTATGACTGAATCTATGGATTCAGGGCAGATTATATCTCTTACCAAGGTTTGGCCTTTAGTTATCATAGGATATCTCCGGAACTGGAGCAAATATGCAGCGACTAATTTCCCATGGGAAGAGGAGATTCATAACTCTGGCAACGTTTTTGCTGCAGGGCGTGAATATGTCAGACGCGAACCTATAGGAGTATGCGTTGGTATTACACCCTGGAATTTTCCGATGCTTATTGCCATGTGGAAGGTAACTGCAGCTCTTACAATGGGAAACACTTTCGTATTGAAGCCCGCTTCCGTAACCCCCCTTTCAGCTATAATACTTGGTGAAGCTGCGAAAGCGGCCGGTATACCTAAAGGGGTACTAAATGTGCTGCCTGGACCTGGCGGAGAACTTGGTGATGTTCTCTGTACACATCCTGATGTGGATAAGGTTGCCCTTACAGGAAGCTCAGAAGTGGGACGTGAGATAATGAGGCTTGCATCCGGAACTGTAAAAAAAGTTACACTTGAACTTGGCGGGAAGTCGGCAAACATCATATGTGATGATGCGGATATGGAGCTTGCGGTTGACGGTGCTGTTTTCGGTACGTTCTTCCACCAGGGGCAGGTTTGCGAATCCGGGACAAGAGTGCTCGTTTCATCCAAAATATATGATGAGTTTATCGATAAAATGAAGGCCAGGACTGAGAAACTTCGCGTCGGATATCAGCTTGATCCAACATCTCACATGGGACCGCTTGTAAGCAAGGAGCAGCTTAATACTGTTGAAGGTTATGTGAAAATCGGAAAAGAGGAGGGAGCACAGCTTCTTACCGGTGGTAAAAGAGTTGAGGTAAAAGGATTTGATGGCGGATTTTATTATGCACCGACAATCTTTACAAATGTGAAAAACAGCATGAAGATTGCCCAGGAGGAGATCTTCGGACCTGTTGTGTGCGTAATTAAATATGACAGCGACGAAGAGGCAGTTGCAATAGCTAACGATTCAATATATGGTCTCGGCGGCGGTGTTTTTTCAAATAATATTGCAAGGGCGGAACGTATAGCTAAAGGTGTGCGCACCGGTACAATGTGGATCAACAACTATCATGTTTTCTCTGATCTTTGCCCCTTCGGAGGATATAAACAGTCCGGCATAGGTCGTGAACTTGGAGCTGCCGGACTTCATGAGTATACTCAGATGAAGCGCATCCATATCCCTAATCTTTCTGACAGCAAATCCAATTTCAGCATGTCACTCCTGTCTGATAAAAAGTCAATTGACGGATTCGCATATTATACTCCTACAAATGTAATAGCAGGGCATGGCTGTCTTACTGCCGTATGCAAAGAAGTGCGCAGACTCGGCGGAAGCAAAGTTATAATACTTACAGATGAAGGAGTAAGAAAGGCGGGGCTGGTAAAACTTGTCCAGGATACTCTTGGTGATGCATGTGTTGGTGTCTATGATTCAATACCGGCCGATCCGGATACCGAATCGGTTGACCGCGCGACAGAAGAGGCTCGCAGGCTGGGAGCTGACTGCATCGTAAGCGTTGGCGGCGGCAGTGTGATTGACGCGGCAAAAACTGTCACGGTTACGCTGAAAAACGGCGGGAAGGCCAACGATCATCTGAGAATTATGATGCTGGCGGAACCGCAGATCCCTCATATCTGCATTCCGACTACTGCTGGTACAGGGAGTGAAGTGACAAGCACTGCTGTTATAACAAGTCATGGGGCAGGGCGGAAACTGTTTCTTACAGATCCATATATTATGCCCAATACTGCTATTCTGGATCCCCGTTTCACCATGACTCTTCCGAAGAGTATGACGGTGGCAACGGCAATGGATGCGATGACTCATGCTGTTGAGGCAATGATGAGCATACTTGCAAATCACATCTGTGATGGAATGGCACTGCACGCTATAAGGCTCATAAAT
This sequence comes from Spirochaetota bacterium, assembly GCA_963664815.2. GTDB lineage: Bacteria > Spirochaetota > UBA4802 > UBA4802 > UBA5550 > WRGT01. The sequence continues at coordinate 3,946,877 of CAXXHB010000003.1, read as the reverse complement.
GAAAACCTTCCGATTGTTGTTGAAAATGGTAAAAACGAACAGGCGCGTCTCAATATGCAGATGGCAGCAACAATGGCGGGATGGGCGTTTACTATAGCACAGGTCGGTCTTGTACATGGAATGGCCCATACTGTTGGAGCGCTGCATCATGTACCTCATGGGGAAGCCTGCGGTATAATTCTTCCGAAGGTAATGCGTTATAATGTTGATCATTCCACTGAAAAACTGGCTATGGTGGCTCAGGCGCTTGGAGTCAGCACTGCCGGAATGAAATCGAGAGATGCTGCACTTGCGGCTGCCGATGCAATTGAGACATTAATGAAGAAGGTCGGGCATCCGATGAAACTTCGTGATGTTGGCGTCCCGGAAGAGGGTCTTGGCATATGTGCATTCCACGCTCTTGCAGATACTGCAACGATGTTCAATGGACGTCCGGTGAACGATCCGGGCGACGTAATGAAGCTGTATAAGGAAGCGTTTTAAATGATTTATTCTGCCGGCCTGTAAGGCCGGCAGAATATCTTAACCTGTTTTGCGGCAGCTTTATGATTAAAAAACTTACTTTGAAGACTTGATCTTATCCCACAATACCGAGTACTTTATATTATCTTTTCCAAGATCCATGAGGTAATTACATTTTTTAAGTACTTCAGCAGGCGGATTGATTGCCGGGTCAGTCATAAAATTTTTACTCATGAGTTTCTGTGCTTCAAGGTTCGGAGAGAGGTAATATACAAATTCCATATTGTCTTTTGCGTTTTCAGGTTCGAGGAGAAAATCTATAAACTTATATGCAAGTTCGACATTCTTTGAGCTTTCCGGTATAACAAAATCATCCTGACTGATTGATGTTCCTTCTGCCGGTAATGCGAAGGCAATATCTGCATTTTCATTGATCAGCTGAATCGCATCACCATTATATACCTGTATAAGAAAAAATTCACCTGATGACAGGCCGCGTTTGGCCTCATCTACATCAAATTTTGCAATATTTTTTTTCCACTTTATAACAGTTTCCTTTGCTTTTTCCAGCTCGGCGTCATTTACCGAGTTGTAATTATAACCGTTGAACTTTAATGCAGCACCTATAACCTCCCGCAGGTCATTGAGAAGGGTCATTCGTCCTGCAATATCCGTCCTGTCATACATCGACCAGGATGGTTTGAAATTCTTTACTTTCTTTTTGTTATATGCTATACCGCAATATGTTATCATGTATGGAACGCTGTATTTAAGCTCAGGATCCAGTGCCTTCTTTATAAAAGGGATATCAAGATTTTTAAGGTTTTTCAGTTTAGAGTGATCAATATCTTTGATCATCTTCTGTTCATACATTAGTTTTGCCATGTATCCGGATGGAAAGAGAATATCATAGCCTGAAGCACCGGCTTTTAGTTTTGCATATAGCGCCTCATTTGAGTCAAAATAGTTCATTACAACCGTACAGTTATATTTCTTTTCAAACTTAGAAATTACTGCAGGATTCATATAATCTGCCCAGTTGTAAATATGGAGAGTCTCTTTCCCTTTCCCGCAAGTAAGCAGGGATAGTGTGATCATTACCAGGGAAAACAGTGCGATAACCTTTCTTCTCATTCTTCAGCCTCCAGAAGTTTTTTACTTATAAATACGACAACAAATGTGAATGCGACCATTAAAACCGACAGAGCATTAATCACGGAAGGTGATCCATGTCTCATCATGCTGTATATGTAAAGGGGGAGTGTGGTTGAATCGGGCCCCGATACAAAAAATGTTATAACAAAATCATCGAGCGAAAGAGTAAACGCAAGAAGTCCGCCAGCTGCAATTCCCGGCATCAGGTACGGTATCATTATTTTTCTTAACGCTGTCCACCATGTGGCACCGAGATCAAGCGCGGCTTCCATTATTGAATAATCAAAATCCTGGAACCGGCCAAGAACAACCATGGCGACGTAACTCATGCTGAATGTTACATGAGCCAGAAATATTGTCGTAAGCCCCAGACCGATCTTAAGTGAAACGAAAAATAAAAGAAGGCTTATGCCCATAAGTATATCAGGAATTACAAGCGGAAAATATATGAGGATATTGTGACTTACCTGGAGCTTTGTTTTATATTTATAAAGAGCAAATGCCGCCAGTGTTCCTGCTATTACAGATACAGTAGTTGAACTCATTGCAATGATAAGAGTATTTGTAAGTGCATGCCAGATGTTCTTATCGGAAAATAATTTATAATACCAGTTAAAAGTAAATCCCTTCCATGTGCCTCCAAATCTTGAGGCGTTAAAAGACTGACCAAATACTATAATTATCGGAAGATAAAAAAATACAAGTATTGCAATTGTGATGTATAATGGAAAGCGGCTTTTTCTCATTCTTATATTCCCAGAGATGCAGAATTTTTTTCTTTAAAAAATTTTCTTGTAAGTGCAATTGCCGCAGGAAGTATAACCGCGAATGTAAGGAGAGCTGACAGGGCGCTGGCATGCGGAAGGTTCCTGTCGATGAAAGTTCTTTGTGCAATTTTATTTCCTATCATCTCGGAGGATGGTCCGCCGACAATATCCGGTATCACGTATGAACCGAGAGCCGGTATGAATACAACTATGATTGCGGTAAGAAGTCCCATTCTGATCCCCGGGAGATAAACTCTTGTAAAAGCCTGAAATCGATTCGCCCCCAGGTCGTAAGCCGCTTCCATCAGGTGAAAATCGAATTTCTCCGCGGCAGCGTATATTGGAAGCAGGGCGAAAGGAAGATATGAATAAACTATTACAATGAGTACTGCTCCCGGCCTGTAAAGCAGCAGGGTATCGGGATTCACTATATGAAGAGTTGTAAGGATCTGTTTGAATAAACCTTCAGGATGAAGGAAGACCTTCCATGCGAATATTCTTATAAGAAAGTTTATCCAGAAAGGTACTATTATCAGAAGAAGAATGATATCCTGGATTTTTTTACGAACCTGTGAAATGTAATAGCTTGCAGGGATTGCGGTGATAATACAGATTGCAGTTGACACTACGCTGAGCCATAATGTGCGCCAGATAATTGACGGGTAGTCAGGGTTTCTCAGATCGCGTATTGTATCAAATGTCCACTGGTCCCCGATTCCGCCATAGGGATCGGCGTTGCGAAATGCCATGGCGATAACAAGAATTGTCGGGATAACAAAAAAAATTACCAGCCACCCCATTGAAGGCAGGGTAAGTAAAATTTCATTTTTTCTTCGCATATTTTTCTGCATATTTTTTACCGGTTCTTTTACTCTTCCTCTGAGGATTCGTTTTCCAGTTCGGCCATTATCTCCTCATCCGGGAGGGTGAGGAGCGCTTCGTCTTCATAGTTATACTGTTCAAGCATATAACAGTAGTCGGCATGCCATGATAACCATATCTCATCTCCCCAGGTAATCATCTTTTCATCAAGCATATACCTGTCATGCAGCCTCTTCGTCTCTACTAGAAACTCGTTTACTCTTATCCAGTACTTTGTATGATATCCAAGATAGATTATCTCTTCAACTTTTCCTTTCGCAAGATTATATTTTTCGGATAGAACCGGTTTTTCAAGAGAAAGAGTAAATTTCTCCGGCCTTATGCTTAAGTATACCTTATCACCGTTTTTTATTTTTTTGTCATTATAAACCAGCACATCTGTAAAGCCGTCAATCCTGAGTTTGCTGTAGGGTTCATCAACTTCAATAATATCACCCTCAAAGAAATTAGTATCGCCGATAAATGCGGCAACGAAACTTGTCCGGGGGGCTTCATATATCTCCGTTGGAGTACCTACCTGTTCCACTGTCCCATCATTAATGACAGCAATGTTATCACTTAGGCTCATTGCCTCGCTCTGGTCATGTGTAACATATAAGAATGTAATTCCCACTTCGTCATGTATATTATCAAGGTCAACAAGCATCCTCTGACGCAATTTAAGGTCAAGTGCCGCAAGAGGTTCGTCAAGAAGCAGAACATTCGGTTTGTTGATAAGCGCGCGTGCGATGGCTACCCGCTGTTTCTGACCGCCGCTTAGTTTATCGGGTTTCTTTGATGCATGATCGGTGAGCTGTATAAGCTCGAGGAATTTATAGACCTCATTTTTTAGTTCTGATTCCTTAATGCCTGCAACGCGAAGACCGAATGCGATGTTTTCAAAAACATTTAGGTTCGGAAATAACGCATAGTTCTGGAAAACAGTATTCACCTGTCGTTTATTGGGGCTAAGCTTTGTTATGTCTGTACCGTTGAGTATAATTCTTCCTGAATCGGGTTCTTCAAATCCGGCACATATTCTGAGAAGGGTTGTCTTGCCGCAGCCGCTTGGGCCGAGCAGGGAGAATATTTCCCCTTTTTTTACAGTTAGTGAGATGTTATCAAGAACTTTATGATTACCGAAACTTTTAGATATGCCATCGAAAATCAGAAAGTCATTCATGACCATACCTCTCTAACGAATTACTGATTATGTATTAATTACATATTTTATAATTATAAACGGATTGTACTGCAAATAAAGCGGAATTTAAAATTATACCGCATTTCCTTCCATAGTAAACCTATTATTATGGAGTCAGTATTGTAAAATATTTATCAATGATTGAATGATTGATTGAATGTTAAAATATGGCAATAAAAAAACTAAAAAAAATAAAAATCGGTATTAGAGAGGGTTTTTTATCCGGAAAAATGTATCAAGCCTCCGACCGGTGAGGAGAAGGCTTGATCTCGTTGCTACTCCAGTGTTTTACATGTCCAGTCGTTTATCTATGAGGTCAGCAAGAAAGCCGGTTGCCAGAATCTGTATACTGCAGACGACAAGAATTGTTATCGAATCACTGGGCATTTTCCTGAAGAAAAAATGCATTTTCCCCATAATAAAGAAGACTGTTGAAACAAATAAAATCAGAAGACTTGCGGGAACAAATATTTTTAAAGGATTGAAATATAGAATTGTTCTGATTATCAACTGAATAAAGTTAAGAGTATCTCTTACCGGTTTTATTTTGGATTTACCCTCTCTCTCGAAGTATTCAATCGGGTGGTATTCCACGCTGTAATGATTGGAAATCATTGCCAGAGTGATTGTAGTTGTGAAACTGAATCCGTCGCATATGATTGGAAAATATTTCATCGAAATATTTTTTTTAAAAATTCTTAAACCGGAATTTAAGTCGGGTATTTTAGAGTTAAGAAGAAAATTTGCCAGTGAACTGATAAACCACTTGGCCGGTTTAGTGATGGTTGGAAGTTTTTTAAAGTCTCTTTTACCAACTATCATATCAAGTTCCTTTTCTGTATAAATCCTGAACATAACAGGTATTTGATCATTCGGATATGTTTGATCTGCATCAGTTATGCATATATTGTCGAATTTTGCTTTCCTTATTCCGGTTTTAAGGCTTGCGCCGTATCCTTTATTCGGATTATGATGATATATAGATATTTTTTTATTTTTGGATTTTTTTTGATAATCTTCAAGAAGATCTTTTGTCCCATCTGTAGACCCATCATTTACAATAATCAATTCGTAATTAATTTTAGAGTTATTCATTAATAAAAGTATCTGTTCAATAGTCGGTATAATTGAATTTTTTTCGTTATAGGCCGGAATAATTACAGTAAGATTGTTTTCACTCATGGATTTTTTACCTTTGCTTTGGGATTATTGAAAAATTTATGATTTGAAATTACAAAAGAGATAACGTCTCCGAAAATTGTCACGATGCGCAATATCAATGAACCCAGAGCAGCAGTCTGATTTCCGAAAGTCGGAGACAGCATTATTATCAATATGGCTTCTCTTATACCTACTCCACCCGGTGCGCCGGGAACAATATAACCGATTACCCATGACAGAGTAAATACAAAAATTATCTGATATAATAAATAGGATGAGAAACTCTGCGGTTTTAACATGTAAAAGACAGAGAAAAGAATAAAGCCGGATATGATAAACATCGTTGAATAAAAAAGCATTGATAAAATTATTTCCTTTAGATTCACAATATTGATTATTTTAATAATGCTCGTAATCCGGCTGAATTGATTTTTCCTGATAAGAAATAATAAGACAATCAGAGTAATCACTGTTAAAATGATAAAAGCAATGATAAAATATTTCAATGATATCAAAGAAATAACTTTTTCAGGTATAGTTATGAGTCCGAGTATCAATCCTGCGACAATTATCAGGATTGATGATAGAATCAGAAGAATGATTTCTGACAGGTTTGCAAGCAGAAGATGAGAATGGGAGACTTTTTTTTCTTTTACAAGAATATGTCTTCCGGCAAAGTGAAATACATTCCCTGGAAGATATTTTGCAATATTTGATTTTAAATAGAGATTTATTATTGTCCTGGAAGATATTTTATGCTTTGAAAAAACGAACAACAGTCTTTTCCATGCAAATGCAAAAAAAATAGTGTTCAGGGAATAAACAAAAGACATTATAAACAGAAGAATTAAACGATAAGGAGTTAAAATCAATCCGATCTGATTTATATTTAATCCGGCAAGAGCTTTAATTATAAAGATGAAGGATACTGCAACCAGGAAATAGCTTATAATTTTTAATATTCTGTTGTTCATTTTTATATAAATTATTGCTCTCTTTTAATTTTAAATTTATCAATATCAATTATATTCTCGGCTTAATCTTTTATAATAACCGGAAAGGTTTGTCAAATTAAAATAAATCCGTGTATTAATAAGTAAAATTTAAATATAACTGTTTCAACTAAGCTGTTTTATTCTGCAACATCAGTAAAGATTATTTCAAGTGGAGAATCCACAATTTCGGGATACACGGTTTCTCCGCTTTTTATTTCCCGGATAATTTTTTTCATATCTGTAAGGCGGCTGTTATAGTAGAATCTGTAAACTTTTCCTCTTAATATCAGCGCAAAATGAGCGAGCCCGGATATATTGTTATCCGGATGCAGGAAGATTGGTGTCAGATAGTCTTCCGCCGGATAAGTTATGGTCTCTTCAGCTTTTTCCTGATATGACAGGTATAGTTTATCTGTAATACTGCACTTTTTACATGCTTGTTCAACAGTCATTCCGGAATCAATCCAATCATCAATAGTTTTTACAAAATCAGCAAATCGTTTACCTTCCTCTTTTACTTCGCGTATAATAAATGGTTTCCCGGAATTATATTGTCTGTTTATGATGCGGTAATAATTATTAACAAGATGGAACGGATGGAGCTCAGCATAACTTATCTCCCTGCCTTTATAAGAACTCTTTTTGTATACGATAAAAAAAGTGTAAGCTGTAATAATTGTGTAAATAATAACAAAGAAGAGTAAGAATAATTTCTTATAGGATGATAAGGATGACGGGAATATTTTTCTCAGATTCATAAAAAATTCCGGTTTTTTCCAGGCGGCATTCAATTCAAATATTGTATACATAATAATCAGAATCATCGGGGGGATAATTATATTCATATATCTGGTTCTGAAAGTATTGAGCGGAATAAGCGGATGAATGCTCTTAACAAGAAATGTCATAAGCAGAACATATATGAAAAGTGAAATTATAATGAAAACTGCCGGATTAATACGTTTATTCAGAATATATCTATGCTTTAAGCAGATATAAACTCCTCCGATAAACGAAAATATGAGAGGATATCTGAAGTATGGTCTCAGATTTTCTCCCCTGAATCGGTCAAATAGAGAGTACCATAGACAGATCGGCGTTATAGTATCAAAATGTTCCTTTGCAGTAACTACAGATAATCGTCCCATTTTGAAATCAGTGAACAGATAATAAAAAAGTGTTTCAGAGAGGAAAAGCGAAAACGGCAGAATTCCGAAAAGAACTACGTCAGAGAATTTTTTTCTGCTAATGAAAATTATCAGCAGAAGAGCCGGGAGAAAGTAGAGGCTGTCCTCTTTAGCCATGTACATAAGAAAAACATTAAACCCGGATATAAAAAGGTCTTTTAATTCCGGTCCATCAGTTGTTTTTTCTTCAGTACAGTCCATGCAGTCCATGTAAAATTTTAAAGCGAAATATAACGATATAAGAAAAAACATGGATGAAAAAACCGAGACCCTTGGATGCGACACATCACGTATCATCTGGGGGAAGCTGAGAAATATCAGGCTGCTGACAAACGCGAAGATCCTGCCTCTGAGAATATCAGCTATTTTAAAAAAAAAGATTATCTGAATCACCGATGCAATTGCAGGGGCTATATAGTAAACCAGAGGATGTGTGCCGAAAAGAAGCTGTGTAAGGTAGATGGGAATTATTGTTCCAAATCTTGCGGTACGGTGTATTATAAAGTAATCCGCATTGAAATATAAACAGCGGGCCATTCCCCATGATTCGACTGCATCTCCGCCGCCTGCACCAATAATCTGCGGTGTGAGAACTCTGAGTGATATACAAAACCCTATTATCAGGAAAAGATAATAATGTTCATTATAATCAAATTCTTGTATTCTTTTAATCAGATTCATCGGAACTCCACGGAAGTTTGAATTATTTCTTTTCTATGAAACTCTTTTTTAAACTCTATTAAACGAAATCAGGAAATTATATGTCAAGTTGTAATTATAATTTGAATTGCTGAGATAATCAGTCAATTTCCCGATGGTTTCATGGATGAAAAGAAATTGTGAATTTCAGGACATATATGTCAACCCAGAAACTCAACCATGTCCTTTATAAACTTTTTGCTGTCAGAGCTCATGAAACTGTGCCCTGCATCCGGATATTCAATTAATTTTGCACCTGGAATCCTCCCGGCGAGGATATGTGAATTACGCGGAGGAATGAGTATATCCTTCCCCCCTGTAACAACCAGCACAGGGGATTTGATCCCGGGAAGATCTTCAAATGTATCTGTTTTCATGCTTGCGATGAACTGACGTCGTGTATTTCGTGCGCTTATTGGTGCTGACATGTAGCGCTTTCTGAAATCTTTGATAAAACCCGGATTTGATTTGATAAACTCCTCTGTGAACATGAGTTTTTGTGTACGGCTGAAAATTCCTTCAATGCCGCCGCTACTGTCCATCAATATCTTTAAAACCTCAGGAGAAGGCATTACGGTCTCTTTTCCACCACAGAATGTTCCTCCGAGTATGAGTTTGCCTGTTTTTCCCGGGTACCGGAGAGTCAGCTTCTGGGCAATTACCCCACCCATGGAAAAACCGAATATGTGAGCTTTAACTATTCCAAGCTCATTCATCAGGGAGGCTGTGTCGCTGGCAAACATTTCGCATGAGAAATCCCCCGTCTCCGGCGTTACTGTCCGTCCGGCACCACGGTTGTCAAATATCAGTACGCGGTATTTCGAGGATAGATAATCAACCATTTCCGGATCCCACCAATCCATGCTGGCAGTAAATCCCGTTATCATCACCAGAGGGAACCCTGTTCCCTGAATTTTATAGCACATTTTTAAATCATTGACTTCGATATATTGCATATCCACACCCCGAATGACTGTTATGCCATCTTTATGATGGAGTTAATATAATATCAGGAATAAAGACTATTCCATATTTTTTTCTGAATGAATTGAAAACTTCTCTTAATTCCGGAGATAATGATTTTGCGGGTTCCATATAAAATCCCCTGTTGTGCCGGTTTCACATGGATATAAATTACTTATAAAAAGGCAGGGATCAAGTTTTTTTATAAGTCAATTTCTGTTTTATTGATTTCACCAAGTCAGTCGCCATCGACCTTGAAAAGATCTGTGCTCAGATATTTTTCTCCCCGGTCAGCGAAGATTACAACAATGGTACCTTTTTTAATTGATTTAGCTATCTCTATTGCGGCAATCATTGCGGCACCGCTGCTCATCCCTACGAAGATACCCTCCTCTTTGACTATACGCCGTGACATTTCAAAGGCGTTATTGCTTTCGATCATTATTGTTTCGTCAATCATTGACGGATCATAGATCGCAGGGACAATAGCTTCCTCCATGTTTTTAAGTCCCTGTATATAGTGGCCCTTTTCCGGGTGAGCCGAAACAATTTTAATCTTCGGATTTTTCTCTTTCAGGTATTTGCCAATACCCATAATAGTCCCTGATGTACCAAGTGATGAAACAAAGTAGTCGATTTTACCCTTTGTCTGTTTCCATATTTCATTTGCTGTTGTGCGATAGTGGGCCATTTTATTGAATTCATTTGAAAACTGGTCCGGCATAAAATATTTATCAGGGTTTTGCGCTTTTAGTTCACGGGCCCTGGTTATAGCTCCATCAGTGCCATATTTTTCATCCGTAAGAATAATCGTTGCTCCAAAGGCCTGAATCATTTTACGGCGTTCTATCGAAACAGATTTTGACATTACAATTTCAACATTGTATCCCTTTACAGCTCCTATCATTGCAAGCCCTATGCCGGTATTGCCTGATGTAGGCTCAATGATAGTCTGCCCTTTTTTCAGTTTGCCCTCCTTTTCAGCCTGTTCTATCATTTTCAGGGCTATCCTGTCTTTTATGCTCCCTGTAGGGTTGAATCCCTCCAGTTTTGCAAGGATTGTTACACCTTTGTTCGGGTTTAATCTGTTTATTTTTACGAGAGGTGTATTGCCTATTGTGTTGAGGATATCTGATTTCATTTTTTTACCCGGTAAGATAATTTTAAGACAGGCAGAAAAGCTGAATTTTGTCTGCACATCTGTTTTATGGCATTTAGCGAATGATTTGAAACATCAGGGCCCGGGCTTACTTAATACATTATATTCAGGTATGATAAGTTTTTACCGGATCAATCGTTAACTGCTGTATTAGACATTTGAAGTAGTATTGCTTTTTGTCAAGAATGTTACATTTTATATATCATAAGAATGTTTTTTGAATTGTTGAATTCCATGATGATCCGAAAGGGTAAAATGGTTTTTTAACGAGGTTATGTATTATTATTACTGGATGATCCGGAGTGAAAAATTTTAAGAGTATAATTTGCAGTTACCCGTATTTTTGTTATAGACATAACATGGAATAAATTTTAAATATTAGCGGAGAGGATAATATTTTGGGGAAAGAAGAATTCAAAGAAGCTCTTTTTAATGCAACTGAAGCGCTTATTGAATATAATGTAAGTATAAGCGGCAGGACGCTTATTATGACTTTTTTCAATGATGCAAAGAGAGAAACCACTCTCGAAAGGGCAATTGAAGCGATGAACAAATATTCAGGAATGGAATTTCCCCCTGTAGAGAAGCGGAATAAAAAGCTTAAAGCAGCATTAAACAGGCTGGCTTATGAGGCCGGCCAATGGGATAAAGAGTAATGACCATTTGAAGTGTATCTAATTGATCATATTCCTGAATTTGCTGAAAAGATACTGCGAATCATGAGGTCCGGGACTTGCTTCAGGGTGATACTGTACTGAAAACACAGGGAGTTTTCTGTGCTGAATTCCTTCGACAGTATTATCGTTCAGGTTTATATGGGTAACTTCTACATCGCTGTTTACTCTCAGGGAATCTATATCTACGGCAAATCCATGATTTTGTGATGTGATTTCAACATTTCCTGTTTCAAGGTTTTTTACAGGCTGGTTTCCTCCGCGGTGGCCAAACTTCAGTTTGTAGGTTTTCCCTCCTAAACCTATACCCATAATCTGGTGTCCCAGGCATATTCCGAAACATGGAATTTTTTCTTTTATCACGTCTTCAACAAGGGTCTTCGCATAAAGTACAGCTGCCGGGTCACCAGGCCCGTTTGAGAGAAAAACACCTTTTGCACCGTCTGTTATTGCTTCATTCAAAGGAGTATTTCCGGGATAAACTGTTATGTTGAATCCTGAGCTGTTTAGAAGTCTTAATATATTAAATTTAACACCGAAATCAAAAACGGCTATTTCCGGATTTCCGTTTTTTCTGTAGCCGAAACTATATTTTGTTCTGCAGGAAACCATTGATGCCAGGTCAAGTCCCTCCATTGAAGGATGAGCCATCAATTTATCCCGGGCGTCATTTCTGTCAAAAAAAATTCCCGCTCTCATTGCGCCCTTGTCCCTTATATGACGTGTAAGCTTCCGGGTGTCGACACCCTCAATGGCAGGAATTTTTCCGTCTTTCAGATAATCACCGAGAGAACCTGTAGCTCTGAAGTTTGAGTATGTTCTGCTGTACTCTTTCACTATGAAACCTGCGACATGTATTCTGTCGGACTCGACGTCGTCTTTGTTTACTCCGTAATTTCCGATCATCGGGTATGTCATGGTCACAATCTGCCCGCTATATGACGGATCTGTAAGCACCTCCTGATAACCGCTCATTGAAGTATTAAAGACAGCTTCTCCGATAGATTCATCTTCATAACCGAACATCCTGCCTTCAAATTCGGTTCCATCTTCAAGGATTACCCAGGCTTTTTTACTCATTTATTATCTCCGCTGAATTTACTTTTTAAACCTGATCTCTATTGAGCCGCCATGCTTGTCATCAAAACCTTCATATTCTGACATGAGCTTTACCGGCTGCATGGTTTTCTTCAATGCGGCTTCATTAAGAAGCTGAAAGGTTGTTCTTCTTAAAAATGTTTCTACGGATGTTCCGGAAGAAAACCTTGCCGCTCCACCAGTGGGAAGGATATGATTTGTTCCGGAATAGTAATCACCAACCGCGACAGGTGCAAATCTTCCCAGGAAGAGTGAACCTACATTTTTAATTTTTCCGATATATTCAAGCGGATTATCCACCATGAATTCCATATGCTCAGGGCCGTACTTATTGCTGAAGTCTATAGCCTCATCAAGTGTATCAGTTACAATTATAATGCCGTTCTTTATCGATTTCTTTTTTATTTCATGCCGGCCGCAGCCCGATTCTATATCTTTAATTATTTCCTCTTTTACTTCCCCGGCGAGTTTTAAGGAGGTTGTTACGAGTACGGCAAGAGCCCTCTCTTCATGCTCTGCCTGTGAAAGCAGATCCCACGCGACCCATTTCGGGTCAGACTTTTCATCCGATATAATAAGAACTTCACTGGGGCCGGCCATTGAATCTATCTGGATTACACCCATGCTGAAGAGGTATGTCTTTGCTGCGGTGACGAAGATGTTCCCGGGCCCTACAATGATATCGGATTTTTTATGCCTTTCAGAGCCAAACGCGGCAAAAGCAATTCCCTGAGCGCCGCCGGATTTTATAATGCTGGTCACGCCGCATTCTTTACATATCGCGTAGATAATATCGGGGACTTTACCGCTTTTATCCGGCGGAGTGATTACCGTTATATCCCTTGCTCCGGCAATCTGGGCAGGGATAACGCCCATAATAACAGATGACGGATATGAAGCCTTTCCGCCCGGGACATAAATTCCCGCACTCTCAATAGCCTGATAATTTATACCAAGTGTAATTCCGTCTTCGCGTGTATATATTGAATTATCTTTAAGCTGCCGTCTATGGAACTCTTCGACGTTAGCTTTGGTTTTCATAAAAGCTTTAAGTACATTTTTCGGAGTATTTCTATGGCCTTCATCAATCTCTTTACCTGTGGCTATTACATCTGTCAGTTTTACGCCGTCAAATTTCTCTGTATATTTCTTAACTACCTTCTCGCCGTTCTCTTTTACATCGTTAACAATGGGAACAACTGTATTTATCATGATAGAGCTGAAGTCCTCACCAAACCTGTTGAAAAGCAGATCGAGTTCGGTCTTTGTCAGATCTTTAAGTTTTTTAATAGGGATCATCCGCCTCTCCTTGGCCTGTATAATCTGATTTTTTACAAATTTCCACAATTAATAATAAGTATGAAAATGTCAAGTTTTTGATTATTAAACCTCATTTCTTTATATCAACACACAATATTCTTTTTCCTCCCGGGCTTTTATATTTTCTGGATATTGTCAGGCAGAGATTCCCGGTCGCAGTTGATATGTACGGCTCGGAAATATATTTATCAGAACCGTTCAAAAGATTAAAATAGTAATCTTTATTGGACTGGTCGCTGTAGATATCATCAGGATGAAATATACGGCTTTTGCGGTAGCATTTAATCCTGTTGCTTACTACTGTTTCACTTATCTGTATGCCGTATTCATTGAGTATGTATATACATTCAATCTCATCCGTTCCGGTTTCATTCTCAACCGGAATAATTTCAGGGAGATCCGTATCGCTTGTTTCAAGATTTTTCAGTATTTTATCGGTGAGTGTACTGTATTTTTCCAATTCTATTTCCTGGAGTTTTATCGCAAGGTCTCTTGTTCTTCTGAATGATTTTGAAACTGAATCAATCTTGTCGGAAATCAGATTGTTATTGCTTTGTTCAATTGGCAGAGGTTCCGCAAGAAAAAAACCCTGTAATATATCTGCGTTAAGTTCAAGCATTTTCAGTGCTTCCTCTTCGGTTTCAATCCCCTCTGCAAAAACAAGCGAACCGGTATTGTGGGACAATTTTATAAGCGAGCGGGCAACCTCCTGTTTTATAAAATCGGTATCTATACCCCTTACAATTGAAATGTCGAGTTTAATTATATCCGGTTTGAGTTTGATGATACGATCCCAGTTGGAAAATCCTGCGCCGAAATCATCCATGGCTATCATAAAACCCTCTGACTTATAATGATTTACAAAATCAACCAGTATATTTATATCATCAACTTCTGATTCCAGGATCTCAATTATTATGCATGATGGATCTATCCCGCATTTTTCAACGCTTTTCAGAAAATGCTTTGATCCAAGCCCTGAACGGATTGCAGAGCTGTCCAGGTTGACAGATAGTAAAGACTGTCTGTTCCCGGTATGGTAATCTTTAAAATTTTCGAGGGCCCTTTTTCGGAAAAGTCTGTCAAGTTCAAGGATGAAACCGTTTTTTTCCGCCCCTTCGATAAGTACTCCGGGAGGTATAATTGTTCCTTTAGTTGTGTCTACCCCCCTGCTTAAAGCTTCAAATCCTATAACCTGTTTTCTTTTTATTGAAACCAGTGGCTGGTAGTATGTTGTAACAAGCTCTCTGTTTATAATATCTTCTATAGATAAATTTTCTTTCATGTTTAAATCCGCCATTTAAATTATATCTGTAAGGCAGGATAAAATTAACTTGTTTTTTTTAAACCCTGATTTCCATTTATAATACTTAAAACGCGATTAGTTTACATATATTTAAACTGAATTCATTAAAATTTTATTGAGCATTGCCGGATTATAATAATTGTTGTGATATTTAAAAATTAACATTGAAAAAATTATTAAAAAACTTTTTCCGTCTGATAGGAAAAAGTTTTTTACCTGTGGGTGAGGAGTGAAAAACAGAATCATGAAAATAGCAATAGCTCAGATTAATCCTGTTGTAGCAGATATCGAAGGAAATAAAAATAAAATTTTATCTTTTATAAAAGAGGCGGAATTGCAGAATGCCAACCTTGTAATTTTCCCGGAGATGTCTACAGTCGGGTACCCTCCAATGGACCTTCTTGAAAGCAGCAAACTCGTTGATGACAACCTGAAATCGCTTGAGTTAATAAAAGGTTTCTGCAGCAGTCTTAAGTGTACAGTGATTCTGGGGTTTGTCGATTACAATAAGGCCAACCCCCCGATGCTTTTTAATTCAGCGGCCGTTATACAGAATGGTGAAGTAATATTCAGGCAGGATAAGACACTGCTTCCCGGATATGATGTTTTTGACGAGTACAGGTATTTCTCACCCGCAGCAGGATCTTCGGTATTTGAATTTATGGGAAGAAAAATCGGTCTTACAATCTGTGAGGATATTTGGACAGCACTCAATACCGACAACAGCAGGTTTCTGGAAAAGGGGAGGTATAATGTCGACCCAGTAAGGCAGCTTGTCAGCAAAGGCGCAGATGTGATAATAAACATATCAGCTTCACCTTATATAAAGGGAAAGAGACAGGTGAGGATGGAGATGCTTTCACATCTTGCACTTGAGAATGGCATATCAATAGTATATGCCAACCAGACCGGCGGTAACGATTCACTGATATTTGACGGTAACAGTTTTTGTATAAACAGAAAGGGCGAGATATATGCCCATGCAAAAGGCTTTGAGGAGGATCTGCTGTTCCTTGAACTGGACAGCGGAAATAAGCTGAAGATTGAAATTGATGATATTGGGGATATAAGAAAGGGGCTTGCACTTGGAGTAAAGGATTATATAGTCAAGACAGGTTTCCGGAGGGCTGTACTGGGACTTAGCGGGGGAATAGATTCAGCCCTCACTGCAGTTATTGCCTGTGATGCGCTTGGTGCGGAAAATGTATTCGGAATTACCATGCCTTCAATATATTCGTCTTCGGGGAGTGTTGATGATTCTTATAAGCTTGCGGAAAATCTTGGGATCAGAATTGAAACTGTTCCTATAAAAGGGCTTTACGACCAGTACAGAAACGATCTTGATGTGATTTTCCGCGGCATGGATGAAGATGTGACAGAGGAGAATATACAGGCAAGAATCCGTGGGACACTGCTTATGTCTGTAAGCAATAAAACCGGCGCCATGCTTCTCACTACCGGGAACAAGTCCGAGTGTGCAACAGGCTACTGCACCATGTATGGTGATATGTGCGGCGGGCTGGCAGTGATTGCTGACCTCCCTAAAACCATTGTGTATGAGCTGTCTGAATATATAAACCGTAAAGCGGGGAGAGATATCATCCCGCGTGAGATAATCGAGAAGGCACCATCGGCTGAACTGCGACCAGGGCAGAAAGATCAGGATTCTCTCCCCCCATACGATATCCTCGACGGAATAATTGAACTTTATGTCGAACAGCGTATGTCCGCTGATGAAATTGAAAAGCATGGATATAGCAGGGAAACAGTTGACTTTGTTCTTCGTCTTGTTAATATGAATGAATATAAAAGATTTCAGGCAGCACCGGGGCTTAAAATAACATCAAAGGCATTCGGTGTTGGAAGACGGATACCACTTGTGAAGAGGTTTGTGCCGTAACAGGTAACATGAAGTGAATTTGTGGGGCGCGGCATTCGGGGGATTGAGGATGAGTTTTATTCCCCTCTTTCAAATTTTTCGTATATTTCAATAATCTTACCTGCGATTTCGCGTGTGAGATTATTGTTCTCATCTTTTCCTTCTCTATAGGGAAGATTAAGAAACACTTCGTAAACCAGTACCGCAAGCATTGCCTGTTGGGGTGTACTGACGGGAATAAATCCTGCAGGAAAGCAGTCTCTGTGCTCTTTGAAGAACGCTGCAGCGGTGCGTACCGCCTTAAAAGTCATGGCGTCTTCTTTTCCGGAAAGATCGAATTCCCATTGTCTCGTTTTCCGGTATATTAATTCTCTGTCATCCTCTACCGGTAGTCCTGTTGCCGCAAATATCCGGCAATCATATGTCCGGCAGGTTTGAGGACGATATTCATATATCGAGCATCTGTTATTAATGAACATCGGGCAGTTGCCGTTCTTATCGTACCCGAGTAATAAATTACCTTCGGGCATTCCGGGGGCAGGGAACATCAGTTTTCTGGGGATCTTTGAAATTGTATTCATTTCATGAGGTTTTATATGTATAAAATAAGATGAAGTGCAGCACGCAGTACACTCGCCGCATGGTACATTAACCGCGTCACCTGTTTTCATTGATTGTATTTCCTGCTTAAGCCATAATGAAAACCGTTGATTAATGTTTTCATGGCAGTTTAATGATTTATCAATACTTAAACTCATGTTATTCACTGTTTCGCTGTTTTTTTTATTATCCGGTCAAGGCTTCTTTTCGCTTCCTCGACAAATATTCTGTTAGAGGAATTATCAATAAAATATTTTAATATCTCCAGAACAGGGTCACCTCCGAATGACTGGAAACAGCGGATTATCTTCCATGTTATAAGTTCATCATCCGGAGAATCATTCATCAGTTTTATTAAAATATTCACATCAAAACTGCATTTGTAATTGAAAACTATATGCCCTATTGCGTCAATGGCTTCACTGATCTGATTTCTTTCACCGGCAGATAATACATTTTCCAGGGATGGAAGGGCATGGGCGCCGATTCTGATTATAATACGCCCTGCAATATCACGTGGAAGAGGAAAAGAGTTCTTGCCAAGATCGACAAGGGCGGCCACTTTGTGCTGGTTGGAGCCTATTTTGCCAAGAAGCGGAATTAAAAACGGGAGTGCGGCATGGCCATACTCTTCAATTGCTTCAGATAATGCCAGTTTTGTATAGAGTTGATTTTCCGTCTTAAGCAGACGGCAAAAAAGTTTCAGATGCTCTTCATTTTTATAATTTTTCAACAGTTTTACTGATGCCGTTCTTTCGTATGCTTCCGGGCTGTTCAGCAAATCAAGTAACTGTGTCTGATCAAAACTGCTGAAAGTACTCAGCATTACATCAGAAACAAAACCTCTGCTTAGCAGCTGTTTGTCTGTGCTTTTCATGTCACATTTTTCCGGATGTTAAAAATTCCTTCAGATCAACCTCCAGAAATTTACCCATCCCTTCCGCAATAATTTTTCCTGTTCTGCTGCTGGTAATTACAGCTGCTACGTCTATTCTTCTTCCGTCGCGTTTTTCCATCCATCCCTCGCAGCAAAGATGATCACCTTCAAATGCAGGATTTTTGTAATTTACATTCATATTAAGAGTAACAACTTCAATACCTGATTGCGCAATTGCATGAAACATTACTTCATCAAAGAGAATACCGATTATTCCACCATGCAGAAGCCCCGGGTGACCGCAAAATTCATTTTTTACCTCGAAATCAATATGTGATTTGTTATCTTTGTAACTGTTTTTAAGGTGCAGCCCGGCAGTATTATCCTTCCCGCAGCCGAAACAATTGTTCAGACTCGCTGTTTCCACTTTGACTCTCCCGTTTTATATAATGTATTTTCAATACATTATATCTGATTTTGATTTAAAACTGATCCCTTATACTGATTCAATACGGAATAAAATCTGGAGCACATCTTTTTTATATCATTATCAGGCTGGTTTGGCTGCAAATACATATGCCCTCCGGCTTTGGTATTCCACACCGGGATAGGGTTCTCTCTCTGTTGTCTCAATCTTTTCAAAACCGGTTTTATCAAGTGAACTGAAAATAAAGTTCGATGAAAAAAGCATGAAATCAATATCTGTTTTCCTGCCAAGAAATTCATTCACATTGATTATTTCATTTCCAATATGGTAAGTGCAAAGGAAAATTCCTCCCGGTTGTAATACCCGGAATATTTCACTGAATGCTGTAATAACCTGTTCTTCCGTGAAGTGTACTATGGCGTAGAAAGCGATAACACCGGCCAGAGAATTGTTTTTAAATTCAAGGTTGAGAATATTACCCTTCCGGAAATGTACCCCCGGATGAGCTGTTTTAGCCAGCTCAACTGTTTTTTCAGAGATATCCAGCCCCGATATTTCAATACCGAGTCTCTTCATATATGCGGCAGTATGTCCCGGTCCGCATCCGAAATCCCACACGGGCTCTCTGTTGCCGACTGCTTTTATAAATCTGCAAAGTACTTCAATGTCCATCGGTTTCTTTTCATGTTCGCCGGCGAAAGTTTCAGCGTACTCCTTTGCCACGGTGTTGTATGTGTTTTCTATTTTATTCAGATTCTGTTCCATATTTGCAGACCATATGATGTAATCTTGATCTAATGTTTTTTTAAAAGCAAGAATTTTTTGGAACACAATATTCAGATACCCTTTCCGGTGTGAAATCAACGATGGAGTCTGCTGGAAAATTATATATCAAATTCAATAATAAACCTGGTGCCTTTTCCCCGTTCTATTCTTATATTGCCACCGATCTGTTCTGCTAACAATCCGACAAGACCAAGGCCGAAACCGCTGGATTTATCAAAGCTTATTGATTCAGAAATTCCCATACCGTTATCCTGTATAATGATGATTTCATGTTTCTGTTCCAATTTAGCTGATACGGTTATTATTCCGCTCTCTTTCCCGGTAAAAGCATATTTCATTATGTTTGTTATAAGTTCGTTTGTTATTATGCCGATGGGGGTGAGCATATTTACATTTAAGATAACATCATCAATCTCTGTTTCAATCTTCACAATACTGCTGTTGTGAAAACTTCCGACAACTTCAACTATCAGGGATTCAAGATAGTCTTTGATGGATAATTCCCTGTAGTTTTCACCGGAGTATAGTTTTTCATACAGCAGAATCATGCTCTGAACACGGCTCTCCGCATCACTGAGGGATGCTATTACCCTGGGATCTTCAACTGCAGACAGCTGAAGAGTAAGAAGTCCCCGGATGGTATTCATATTATTTTTAATCCTGTGATGAACCTCCCTGAGAAGAAGTTTTTTTTCTTCAAGAAGTAATGTTATTTTCTGTTCGGATTCTTTTATTACAATCTTTTCTTCAGATAAGGCAATTATAATAAATCCTATACCCATTAATATTGAACTGACAGTAAAAACCGCAAATCCGAACGGTCTGTACCATGTATTGAAAGTAAATGGATAACTCAAAGTATTGAGCGCGTTAATCCATACTACGATTATAAACATAAGAATCATTGAATTACCGGTCTTTTTATATCTGAGGTAGAAATAGAAACCGGCAAGACCCTCAAATAATGCACCTGCTGCCCTCTGAGGTATTCCTGACTGGGGGAATTTCAATTCATTTGTATAAGCATAAATTACCCATATAAATGTAATTATGGAAATAGCTGTAAAGAGATGTATTTTGTTTCTGTATCTGCAATAAATCATTATTCCTGTCAGAAAAAGTAATTCATACAGAATATAAAATCCATCGGCAGATATTCTGAGGACATTAAGATTAAAGAAAATAGCAGATAATGAAAAAAACTGTTTGATGGAATTAAAAAGAAAAGAGAGTGCTATTATAAAATATGCTTTATTGATCCCATTTGTCTTTTCAAGCCATGCAAGAATAAAAAGAGATAATGACATTAATGCAAGTGTTACAGCATTCATGAATATTAAAGTTGGATAAGATAACCATGTCATGTTTATTTCTACATTCTCTGGATTTTTTGAAAATACCGGTTAACTGAATTATATAGACTGTTATATGCTGACTATAATATTTTACTTTCTGAATTGCAATTAATTATTATTATGAAGATTATAAAAAGTTAAGTGTTATTCAGTTTTGTGTTTTTTATTTTATATAAATAACTCGAGTTAGACTTTTTTTAGACATATCTACGCCATCTGTTTCTTATTACAAATCTATTGCAAAGGGTATTGATGGAACAATGATTATAAATTCCGGCACACCCGGTATATTATGAATCGTTTTAATAGTTCATCATCTTTTATCCGAATATACAATTCTTGAACCATCAGGAGATATTGAATAAAATATCTCCCAGAATGATCTTTTTTCTTTCCATGGTTTGAAATTGTCTTCTTTTACGGAAACAATAAGTATCGAAAATGATAAATCGGTCCCGGCCTGTCTTGCAACTATTATATAACTGTCAGGATTCAGCGGTTCAGGCAGAATGCATTTGAAATTTGTCAGTCCTGTTAAATCAGCTTTTTCAGTTTTTAAACCATCTACTGATTTTACTATCAGGGTTAAAAACTCAATATAACCGATACTCTTTGAGTCATTAGTCCACGTATAATATTTCACATCAGAAAAAATGCCGCTGCTTTGAGATATATATATTTTTTTATCCCCTTTGGATGTTATTATACATATATTTTTTCTCGAGCTTTTTATATCTTCTTCAATATATGAAATCCATTTACCATCCGGTGAAATAAGTGCATCCGATTTTTTATTGACGTCGTCAGTCAATTGAGTTATTTTACCGTCATCTGTTGAATATATACAGATATTTTCATGATCTTCATCTTCGCGATAGCAAAGTATTTTATTCCCTGGCAGAATCGAAGTAGTAAGTGTTATATTATCAATATACGGTGTAACTGATTTCACAATTTTCATATTTTTTAATGAATATACGGATAATTGATTTTTTTGAATTTTACTCCCCTCGTACGGTCTGCTCAGAAAATATACATAGTCGCCGCTTTCTGAAAACCTGGGATTAATATTAATCCCTTCATGCGTCAGTTCTGTTTTAATGCCGGAATGAAGGTTTTCCATTACTATCTGCATGTTTTTAGTGGAACTGATAAAATAATTATAGCATGTATATGAGCAGACTCCAATAATAAGAATTATGGTAAGTATAACTGATATTATTACAGCTGTCTTTTTTTTCATCTGTTCACCTGTTATTTACAATTTGTTCCAATCCTTCAGATTTTTCAAGATATTAAACATCTCTGGAATGGAATATTCATCCAGGGCATGTAATAAATAAAGACTCGTTCATCAGCTGGAAATGTGGGTACAAGTCAGTTTATTACAGTTGGTTTTTTAATTCATGCATTTTTTTTAAAATTCTGCTTGCCCCATGTCATTTGCTTTTCCGGACTGGTTATAGGAGACATAAATCTCAATATAACAGCAGAAAGGAGCGTAAATCTATGGCAAAAGTTAAGCTTCACCCCTATTTAAGAACTGCACATGGAGGTCTGGATGATCTTGTGCTTTACAGACGCTATGGTAAAATCTACATAAAGAGACGCACAATACCGGCCAACCCGCGCACGGAACCGCAGGTTAAATGCAGGGGTAACTTCGGCGGCAGTGTAAAGGCATGGCAGGTACTTCCGGAAGAGGAGAAGTCTGTTTACAGAATAAGGGCTAAGAGGAAAAAGAGGTCAGGTTACAATCTCTTTATGTCGGAATATCTCAGGGGAATTGCGCCTGGTTCCCCTGTAACTCCATCGGGAAGCAGCGGAACAGGGGATGCAGTGGTTGTATCTGCTTCCGGCGAAGATACAGAATATACCTGTGGCTATTCAGGAAACAGCAGATCAGCAGATGGGCAGAGAAATATTAATGCAGCAAAAGATAAAAGTAAATCTGTTAAAACGGGATTTAAGCAGTATGAAGACCATGTTAAAAACCGTTTCAATACCGTTTCAACATCGTTACCGGCAGAGAAAAACGCGCGTTTATAGCTGTCAGTAGCGTGTTTGAGTCGGTATTGAAACGAAACTGACTTTTCTGTGAAGAGAGTAGGGATTTTGTCTTAAATCTGCTGTATTATTATATATAATCCAGTTTATGCACGACACAAGTATGTTTGTGTACGATATCCCTGTCAGCAGGTAATCCTGCCAATTCTTTAATCCTCTTTCTGTTTCGCCAGGCCTTTCTTTTCAAACCACTCAATGGTTTTCAGCATTATCTCTTTTGATCTTTCATCAGGATAATTTCTGTCTTTATAATTTTTAGGATTAAGCAGGATACTCATTGCATACCTCTTTTCTTTATCTGATTTTGCTGGATTTTCTCCAGATATTCATTTTTTGAGCTTCCTTCACAAGCTCTTCCCTGAAATCCGGGTGTGCGATATTTATAATAGCCTCGGTTCTGTTCCACAGACTGAGAGCTTTGATGTTAACTGCTCCGTATTCTGTCGCAACAGTACTTACTACAAACCTGGGTATTGTTACAACTGATCCGGGAGTAAGGGTTCCTTTTATTTTGGAGTGGAGTTTTCCTTCCTTGTCACGGTATGTTGACGGCAGTCAAAGTACTGCAGTTCCCCCTTTTGACTGGTAGCATCCCCATGTGAAGCTGAGAGCGCCGCCGACTCCGGAATACTGAACCGGGCCGATTGATTCTGAAACGCACTGCCCGACAAGATCCATCTCAAGAGTTGAATTTATCGCAAACATATTATCCTCGGCTGCGAGCATGGAATACTCAGTAACATAATCACCGTTGTTTGAAGCCATCATCGGATTTTTATCAAGGAAATCCATAGTCTCTCTTGTACAGAGACTGAAAGTAAAAACACTTTTGCCTATATCCCGTTTTTTCTTCATATTGGTGATTTTTCCGGCCATATACATATCATAAAATGCATCACAGAACATCTCGCTGTTGACTCCCAGGTCTTTCAGGTCTGACTTTGCAATCATTTTGCCGATTGCGTTAGGGATTCCTCCTATTCCAAGCTGGAGACAGTCGCCATTTTTAATCAGAGGCGTCTTCCATTACCGGTAATTATATGCCTTATCACTCTGCCTCTGTTTATTTTTGCAGGTCCGGTTGTCGGAGAAAGGATGCATTTTACAAAGGCTAATATTGAACTACGGCCTTTGATTGACCCTTTATTTTTCAAACTACCTTTGTATTACATGATTGTCCATATAATAAATTTTTGTGCAAAGCTTATACTTGCGTAGGGCTGCTCCTCCTTATAATCAGGACCAGTTTCCTCTGGAAGAGAAAAAATACTGATAGAATGGTGCTGGCAAGGATTTCATTTATTTTTACTATATTGATGTTTTCGACATCCGTTATGCTTATCATCGGGGATATAATAAGTTTTGCATTCAGCAGGGCAGCCATTGCAATGGTAAATACGGTAACACTTGGTGTTTTTTTCGCTTCTCAGTATGATCCAAGCTATTACGCGATATTCAAGCATGTCAAAAAAAAGAAAAAATATGAATTATCTAAAATACAGGGTATAGATGCTGAATCTGTAATTCTTAAACTCAACGCAGTTATGACTGAAAAAGAACTATACAAAGAGGAAAACTTTTCCATTAAAAACGCAGCTGACATGCTGAACATTAATGTGCAGCAGCTTTCGGAAATCCTGAACAGCTTTCTGCATAAAAGCTTCAGTACCTATATTAATGATTATAAAATTAATGAAGCCATGAATCTTATGGCACAAAATCCTGACTATCAGATAACACGCATAGCACTTATGGCGGGTTTTAATTCAACCAGGACTTTCAACAGGGTATTTGTAAAAAGTACCGGTCGCACTCCAATGGATTACAGAAGATACCACTCCGGAAAAATATCTTAATTCTGTTTTTATTATATCTTTCTGATGCTGAATATTCTGTTATAAATTGTACACCCTGCAAATTAAAGCTTTCATTTTAAGAAATGATGGCTGTATTATATAGTATAAAGAGTCGTAGCATGCTGGGAGCAAGAAATCTTATGATCCATGTAAGGCAGACAGTGGCCGTTATATGAATCCGGTATATGTAAGACCCGGAGTTTAATATGACTTATATTCCATCAACCGGGAGACTGTTACAAAGCTATACCCCTTTGACTTTAAAGATCTGATAACAGGTTCAACTGCATTTAATGATTCACTTCTGCTTTTATTCATAACATGAAAAAGAATAATTGAGCCCGGCTGGATGTGCTCACTTACATAATCAACCATTTTTAATGAATTACTTGAAAGAGCTGAATCCGAATCAGGTTCAATATTGCATGTAATGGTGATCCGATTATTCATTGCCATGTATAATGGCAAAAGGAATAGTTTTTTGCAGTAGGGTGGTCTGAAGGTTGTAATTTTATTGTACCCTATACTCTTTATGAGAGAGTCAGTGGCTTCAATTTCGGTTTTAATAAAATTCCACGACCTGAAGATCATCCGTTTATGGGAATATGAATGATTACCAATCTCGTGCCCCGCCAGCACAATTTTTAATGCATCATTTCTGTCGGATTTTATTTCATTGCCGGTGAGGTAAAATGTACCTTTAACATTTTCTTTTGAAAGTATTGTAAGAATTTTATCCGTATAGACCGGTAGAGGTCCATCATCAAAGGTCAGTGCTGCGACTTTTTCGTTAACTTTATTCATACTGTATATCCGGCCGAATAACTGAAAGTTCCTTGAATTCATCAACTCATAACAGGCAAAACATATTATAATTAAAATGCCGGAGGATATAGTAACTTTTTTATAATTCATGTCAAACCTCATGATTAATAATTATATTGTTATCCGGGGAAAATCGGGAAGAACAAAACAGTTTATAACAATCTTGAAAAGTTTCAGGATTGCCATAACCATAAAATTTGTATAAATGCAAATATCTGCTGAATGATTTTTTTATTCTGTTCATTGATTTAACAGATACAAACAAAAACTATAATTGTCAATCATTCTCTATAGCCATTTTCTTCAACGGATTATTACATGAACCATGCTTTTTTTATCAGAACAATGTCAGTGCTGATTGTGGCATAGTCAATTTCTGTCATATCAGCAATTGACCATACTTTTTTTTACTAAACTCCGGTTCCACTGAAAAAGTTATTGTAATTCATAAATCCTGGAACAAGTTTTAAATAAATATTATTTGATTTAAAGAATCTTTCATTTTTGGGAAGATATGCATTAAAATATTAATAAATGCAGGTTTGTGTTCTGTGGTGTCTCATAGAGAAGAAGTGTTAAAGGATGTCGTGAATGTTTTACACGGGATCTCTGCAAAAAATATAAAATTTTACCGGAGTTAATATAGTGAGATTCTTGCGATACATATGTATTATTTTTCTTTTTCTTTTTATTCTTACGCCGGGTCTGTGGGCTCTGACTGAGATAGGAACTGTTCATAATATTGACAAATCAAAAAAAGAGATAATAATAAGGGCAAAAGATGTCAGCATGGGTGATAAACTTTTCGTCATTATAGGTAATAAGGCAGTCATCATGTCGGCAACGTTTCCCATGATGACAATTACAAAATGCCAGCTTGACCCGGAATACAGAGCCTTTTTACCCCGGGTCGAATCCGGTATGAAAGTGTTCAGGTATAAAGCCGGTATTGAGAAGGAGATAACAAAAGAGGACAGTCTTTTTACAAAGAAAAAAGGGGGATCAGCTTTAACGGTTAAGGCATCGAAAGAATCTATGATTTTCGTGGTTAATCAGGAGGAATGGTATGATCTGCTCCGGGAGCTTGTGAAAAAGCAGGGGGGCTCGATTGCTGATAAAGATTATATAAAAGATTTGACTATAAAGGCCATCCTTAACCCGGAATTTAACGAGAAACAGGTAACTTTTTCATTGATTATTTACGCATACGGGATGACCGGCACAAAAACCGACGGAAAAATAGACAAGCTTCCTGCCGGCAACTATTATGTATGGGTATTCTCGGATGAGATTATCTCATATCAGACTGTGACCCTGAAGAATAAAGAAACGAAGAATGTTTTCTTTAATGTGGATAACCAGAAATTGTTTGTCGATTCAGATCCATCCGAAGCAGACATATATATTGACGGTGTTCACCAGAGCGAAAAAACCCCCTGTGGCAATATAATCATTCCGCCTGAAAAAAACAGGGTGCTGGTCACTGTAAAAAAAACAGATTATGAAGATTCATCACAGTATGTAAATGTTAAACAGGGAGAGACAAGCAGAGCTTCATTTAAACTTCAGGGCATTTCATTAAATAAAAAACTGGGCGGATGCATTTCCCCGGATTATTCATCCGGTGGATTCGGTTACGCTGCTTTAACGGCTGGAAAAATAGAATACGAATCGAAATACAAAAATCAGAATACATTTAACTATAATGATGAAGAATATACCGAGGATTTCAGTACGTTAATAGGTCTGGATCTTGGCTATGTTGGCAGGGGATGGGGCATTTTTTCATACAACCTGGAATTCGGATGGTATGATATATTTATATATAATTTTTCTGCCGGTGCCGGCTTGAGACTGGGAAATTTTTATATTGCAGCTAATCTGAATTACGGGTTTGATCTTATCCAGATGTATGATTCGGATTATTTCGGGTATGGTGCCAAGTTGATGTATAGATATAACAAAGATTCTTTTATCGGTTTTGACTGGAAAAGGGTTGAGTATGTTGATGATACCGATAGCGGAAATTCCTTTAAAAGGACATCAATAAGCCTCTCCTGGGGGGGATGCTTTTAATTTATGCACTGCATGTGCCGGTTTATCAAACAAACGGCACATGTGGATGAACCAGAAAGAAGCGGAAGCAGGGGGCATAACTGCAAACACTGATGCTTTTTGTATGGGCATGTTGCCCGGAAGGCGATGTATCCTTCCTTTGAAGCTTGTTAAAAATGCTGAAAGTATTCCATCACCTGCCTGAAATTTTTTTCAACGTTTTCCTTCCCGACAACTATATCCATATGCCCCGGGAGCAGATACTCGATGTCAAGCTGTGAAATCTTCCGGATACTCTCTTTAAGCAATTCGGCGTTTCCACCAGGGAAATCGAATCTTCCGAAACTGTTATTGAAAATAAGGTCGCCGCAGACAAGCACCTTTTTTTCTCTCCAGTATATACATACAGAGGCGGGGGAGTGCCCGGGCGTTTTGTAAACTTCAAGTTCCACATCACCGATCTGAAGATAACCCTCTTCGAGTTCAATGTCAAATTTTATCTCCTGAAACTCCATCCCCATCCAGTTGTAGAAGTCAGGTCCATGCTCCCTGTAGTATTTAATTTCCTCCCTGTGCATGCCGGCAGGAATATCGTATTTTGTAAAATTTATTGTTCCCTCCACATGATCGGGATGGCTGTGAGTGTTTATGACAAACCCCATCTTTTCAATATCAACACCATCCGCCTCCATCTGTTTGAGAAGGGAATCAGTATAGTTTTTAAGACCGGGATCAAAGAGGATGTTCAGCGGTTCTCCAAAATAAAAACTGTTGCAGTTGTTGTCAAAAACTCCCTTCCATATATATGCGTATACTTCGCCTGTTACTTTCATGCCATTTCCTTTTTGTTATTTGATCGGCTGATTCAACCGGAGCAGGGTTTATAGTAAATCATTTTACTGATGCACAAACTCCGGCCCGGTTTTTTACGTATGAACACGTAAAGAGTAATAATGATTAAACCGGCTCGATATTTGTCAAAATATTTTTTATGGAATAATGCGCTATTGTGAAGCAGCGCCGGGAATAATAACAGTGTGAGTATAAGATTTGAAAGTGTGGTAAAGTAAAGTGATTTTAAACCGGGAACGCCAGGGGTTTTGATATCCTCTTCGCGGGGAGTGATTATCATTTTAACCAGTGCCGCGCGAAGAGGGATATACTCTATCTTAGAATCAGATTATTTTGTAAGGCTTGCCATAAGGTTAACACACGCGTCGATGTCTGCCTGTGTCGGTTTGTTGTTTTTTGTGAAATATTTAATGAATTTAACTTTTTTATCAGCGCCAATAATCATAACAACAGATTTGTCATCTACATTTCCGAGGCCCCACGCTGCCGGAAGAATAAGACTGTCATCTGTAAGAATTGTTGAATTATATTTCGCGATTTTCTTCTGTATTATCTTTCTGATTAAGAAGTTAGGCGCTGCAGAGTTTTTAAGATTGGCAACACCGATACCCTTCTGTTTGGCTTCGGGGAAATTTTTTGCTTTAAGCGCATCTGAAATAGGATCGCTTATATCTGAAGTATCTGTATCACAGTAAACAATAGTAAGAACCTTCTGGCCTAAAAATGGAATTTGTGCAGGTTTGTCGTTTGCATCCTTGATGTTAACATTTGATACAACATCGTTAACATTTAGTGCGCTGACAGAAATAAAACCCGCAATCATGATTAGAATAGAACCGGCGGCTACAGCAAAATTACGTTTCATATAATCTCCTTATCTTTTTTAAAATTTTTTATTTGAATTCCCAATATTTGAATATACATTATTTTTTTGTCAAGAAGGAACTTGAAGTAAATTTTGTTATGCGGCTTTAAAATACATTTTTTAATACAAATTCTTGACAGAAAACATTATCAAATATTTTATTTATAACTGTCATGGTGTAATGTGTTTAATACCGCCCCGAAAAAAGAGTTCAGGAATAGAAAACAATTGAATGAAGGGAGAGTTAAAGTGCCAGAAGAATATATATATGAAAACTACAGGATTGGGAGAGGGGATGAAGTTTCTGGCAGGGATTATCTCCTTTACAGGTTTTATGAAATTCTCCCCGGCGCTTTATCATGGCTAACGATAATACTGGCTGTTGTTTTCTCATATCTCTATCCTCTTTATACTGCTATCTTTATTATAGCTTTTGACGTTTTCTGGCTTTTAAAAACTGCATATCTCTCCATTCACCTTAAGGAAAACTGGAAGCGCATCAAGGAACATATGGCCGCCGATTGGACCGGGAGACTTGTGAACTTTAAATACGATCATATATATCATATGATTATGCTCCCTTTTTACAGGGAGGATGAAAAGATAATTGAGAAGACACTGAAGTCTCTCCTTGAAAGTGAATACAACAGTAAACGGTTTATAATCGTACTGGCAGCCGAGGCGAGGGCTGGGCATGAACCTCTGGAAATTGCGGAGAGGATGAAGAAGAAATACGGGAAGGAGTTCGGGTATTTTGTCGTTACGGTTCATCCAGACGGTATTGCCGGTGAAATGGCCGGCAAAGGATCCAATATAGCCTATGCCGCCGAAGAGGCAAGGAAACTTGTACTCGATAAAAAGAAGATCTCCTATAAGGATGTTCTTGTGTCTGCATTCGACATTGACACAATAGTGTACAGTCAGTATTTCTCCTGTCTTACATGGATGTTTCTTGCCAGCGAAAACCCCTATAATACATCGTTTCAGCCGGTACCTGTATTCAACAACAATATCTTTGAAGCTCCGGCAGTATCTCGCGTGGTTGCATTTTCCGGGACTTTCTGGCAGATGGTTCAGCAGGAGCGGCAGAAGCGTATGGCCACATTCAGTTCCCATTCGGTGCCTTTCAGTACACTTCTCAATGTAGGTTACTGGCAGAGCAATATGGTAAGCGAGGATTCAAGGATATTCTGGAACTGCTACATGAAGTTTGACGGTAACTATATCGTAACACCGATGGCCTACCCTGTTTCGATGGACGCCAATCTCGCTCATTCATTCTGGCAGACAATGAAGAATATCTACAAGCAGCAGAGAAGATGGGCCTATGGGGTTGAGAATTTTGCGTATATAATGTTTAATTTCGCGAAGAATAAAAATATTCCAAAACGGGAAAAATTCAAAATCTTTATAGTAAATGTTGACGGCTACTGGTCTCTTGCAACAAATCCACTTATGATATTTCTTCTCGGCTGGCTGCCTATTATGCTGGGGGGGAGGGAATTTAACACCACCATGCTCAGTTTTAATCTTCCGTACATTACAAGGGATATAATGATGATAACCATGAGCAATCTTATACTTTCATCAATGGTGGCAGTGAGCCTTATGCCGAGTGTTCCTGAAACAAAGAAAAGACCTAAAAAGTTTTATCATATAATACAGTGGCTTCTTGTGCCGGTAACAATTACCATTTTCGGCGCTATCCCGGCGCTTGATGCTCAGACCAGGCTTATGTTTGGAAGGTATATGGGGTTCTGGGTTACGCCGAAACACCGTGTCGAATGATATTTTGTTTGTCGGGCAGCGCTTTATACTGCGCAGATAAAAAAAGTGCGGGTGCGTCACTCCCTAGACACTTAACACCAATCCCGGCTCACCAGTAATGTGTGGCGATTACGATTTTACGGAGATATTATGACACCAAAGCAGCAGTTCAGATATATACTTGCACTCTTCGGAGTGTTTGTTGTTGTTATACCTGTAATAATAGCCTATTCATTCGGTTACCGCGTATCAAAGGATTTTAAAATTGTTAAAACCGGCGGGCTTTACGTTTCAAACAGTGAACCTGGTGTCTGGGTGCTTTTAAATGGTAAAAGAAAAAAGTCGGCAGGTTTGATAGATCGTAATATTCTCGTCCAGGATATTAAACCCGGAACTTATACTGTGAATGTTGAAAAGGACGGGTTCCGCCAGTGGGTAAAATATGTTAAGATACAGGAACAGCTTGTTGAGGTGTGTTTCCCGCTTCTTGTCCCTTCGGAGTTTAAAGTTGTGGAGATACCTGAATATCTCCCGGCTAAAAAAACTGATCCTGCCAAAAAGAGTAAAAAGCGTGCAAAAACTGAATCCAACGATGAATATACAGATGTAGTTAAACTTTACAAGGAGTCAAAGAAGCCAGCCAAGAGCATATTCCCGGTATGGAACAGCAGGGAGATTGCTGCGCTTAAACTGGGGCCGATGAGGCGACTTAAAGACAAGGTATTCCTGTCTAATGAGGGGAATAAACTGTATGTAAGATGGACTGGTAAAAAAGAACAGCTTCCGTTTTTCATAAATACGATGTCAAAGAAACAGGTGTACACGCCGGATAAAACAATTACTGCCATGGATTTCTACCCGAAGCGTGATGATTCATTCCTTGTGCGTTTTGATGACGGGTCGCTTTACGGGGTTGAGATTGATACAAGGTTCGGCATGCAGAACTCCTACAGGATACTGAAGTACTGCGATAAGTTTTTTGTTCACTATGAGATGCTTTTTTATTTTATAGGTGATAGACTATACAGTATTGATTTTGAATCACAGGAAAAATAGCTAAATCTATGGAAATTGCCAACCTGTCGGATGGATCTGGATACTGCAGGAGTAAAATAAAAAAAAGAGATAATTATATGAAAGCTGTATTTCTGGGTACAAACGGATGGTTTGATTCTGAGACCGGAAGCACGTTATGTACACTTCTGCAGTCTGCTGACTATGACATTGTGTTTGATGCCGGAAACGGTTTTTTCAGACTCGATAAATATATCGACGGCACAAAACCTGTTTATCTGTTCCTGAGCCATTTCCACATGGATCATATTATCGGGCTTCATGGCCTTTCGAAGATAAATTGCAGCAGCGGGCTTTATATCGCAGGACAGGCCGGGACACGTGCCGTAATAGATCAGCTGGTCAGAAGGCCCTTTACTGTTCCATTCAGGGAACTTAAATACAAAGCAGAAGTACTGGAATTCCCGCTCGATATCAGCAGAATACCTTTTAAAGTGGAATTTCTCCCTCTGGTACATTCCGATCCATGTCTGGGATACAGAATAAATCTTGATGGCCGTATTGTGGCCTCATGCATTGATACAGGTTACTGTGAAAACGCAGTTGAACTGGGACGGAATTCGGATCTTCTTATTGCTGAATGTTCTTTTCTTCCGGGTCATGAGGATAATGACTGGCCTCATCTTAATCCTGAAACAGCGGCGCGTATTGCTATGGAGTCGGGAACTAAAAGACTTGCGCTTACGCATTTTGATGCATCAAGATACCTCACTGCTGAAAAGAGAAAAGAATCCGAATACGTTGTGCAGAAAATCTTCTCCTGCTCTTTTGCTGCAGCAGATCTTATGGAGATTGAGATTTAATTTCCGTATAAATGTTGAGTGAAAAAAGTATCCTCTAAAGACAAAGTCAATGTAAATTATCTTATTATGTCCCTGTAAATATCTTCACAGCTGTCATTGAATAGTTTATGTAGCAGGCTATTGAAAATAAATGATCAATATTTTATACTATTTACTTGAACTATCTGCCGTTGTTTATTTACAGTGTCATTAGGGAAAAATGCCATGATAAACCTTGAAGATGTATCGCTCGACATATACGGCGCTGAAAGAAGAATACTTTCAAATATAAACTGGAATATCGGCAGAGGTGAGAGCTGGATTCTTTTCGGAAGAAATGGATCCGGCAAGACAAAACTGCTGGAGATAATAACAGGCTACCTCTTCCAGACAGAGGGGAAGGTGACAAGGTTCGGTTGCAGACAGCCCGGCACGGACATAAGGGAAATCAGGAAACGTATAGGCTATTTAAGCTCCGTACTTCGAGAGAAGTTTGAACGTAATGAAAGAATTATCGATACAGTTCTAAGCGGTCTTTACGCATCTATAGGATTGTACAGGAAACCAACTGAGGCGGAAATTCTGAAAGCCCATTCTTTGCTTGAAGAGACCGGGCTTGCCGGACGAGAAAATGACGTGATAGGACACCTCTCTGACGGTGAAAAACAGAAGGTTCTGATGCTGCGTGCCCTGATAAACGACCCCGATATACTGATACTTGATGAGCCCGCTACCGGCCTTGACATATGCGCAAGGGAGGATTTTTTAAAGTCGCTTGAAAATATAATGCAAGGAAGAGGCCACTCAGTAATTTATGTTACTCACCATGTTGAGGAAATCACACCAGTTTTCAGCAGGATATTTGTAATTGACGATGGGAAGTGCTTTTTTACGGGTACAATTGATGAAGCTATCGAAAAGAAAATATTCAGCTCTCTGTTCAACAGAGGTTTGGAAGTATTCAGGAGAGGAGAGAGATTGTACTCCTCCCTTGAATAGATCTGTTAAGTCAGTTTTCATAATCTGAATTATCATCTTTATCTTTTATCATGAACTTCAGGTGTTTCAGATCGAAATTCTTTTCAATCCGTCCGGCACCAGAGCATGAAAACCTTACCTTTCTCCACGGCTCGTCACTTTCAAACTCCACTGGAATTCCGGAAAGAATAGGGTTATCATTTATATTAACATTTTCGTTCTTCATATTTACCTCCACCGCTTTTATGGTGAATATAAATATGTATGATGAATTAATTAACTGTTACATAATAAATGTTTTTTAGAAGATTTGAGGAGTGAATGTCCGAACACGATTATATGATTTAATGATTAACAACATCGAGTGCAGGCAAAATATCTCTTAATCCGTGCATCTTATACTTGTGTTCAGACAATAAAATTATATAAAGATGGAATCTGTCCTATACCTCCGGATCAATTCCCATTTTACCGCTGATACTTCCGATGTTTATTTTCAATATATTAACCCTGGCAAGGTCGTCATCAGTCGGATCGGTATATTCAAATCCTTTGCCGTATTTACTCATGATAAAATTCATTGCATCTCTCTTTTCTCCCGGGGAAGACACCAGTTCTGCTTTTCCTTCTACCAGTATTGACCAATACCTCATGCTGAAACCGCAGGCTTTTTCAGCAATGTAAAGATTCCCCGGTGCGCTTATCTCAAAACAAACAGAGGGATTGTTCGCAATATTATCCAGTTTTCTTCCTCTGAGGGCACAATGTATGTAAATTGCATTGTTTGCATAGGTGTAATTTACCGGTGTAATATAGGGGATATTATCCTTTCCCGATGTTGCAATTCTTCCATAAACCTGATGCCCAAGCATTTTCTTACATTTTTCTTCTGACAGCCATTCTACCGGCATATTAACCTCCCTGATTCATTGGGCTTTGACCCATGGTGTATATAAAGACAGGTGATTCTGATAATTCTTCTAGACCCAACGGCTTTTGCAGAAATGTAATCCGTTTTCAGAAATCTGGAAACCTTCAGAATGCTCAATTACAAGGCTTTCCTCTTTTAAATCTTCAAGCAAGGGTCGTAGATCAGAGCCGGATAGGCCTGTTTCTGTTTCAAGTTCATAAAGCGTTATGAACTTGTCAGTTCCTGCTTTGTTAAATATTTCCTGAAGTATATCATATCTTTTCATCTTTAATTAACCGATTTTAATTAAATTTTAAACGTTGTATGATGTCCATTTTATTTTTTTTTAACCTGTATCTTTTTTTATCGATTTTTTTATAGTTCTGATTTTAAATTATCGAATTAATGTTTAAAATAGTCGTTTTACAGAAAAGTTCAGAGTAATGAATTTGCTTAGCTTATTCACTTTATTGCTGCTGCCATTTTCAATATCAGATATACAGAATATAAATTCATGGAGGCCTTATGATATATAATCTTGGAGAAAAACGGGTTCGTTTTAAAAGCGATGAATACTATATTGCGGAAAGTGCGCACGTAATTGGTGATGTGGAGATTGGTCACTCTGCAAGCGTCTGGTTTAACGCGGTAATCAGGGCTGATAGCGGTATAATTATTGTTGGTGATGAGAGTAATGTCCAGGACGGGTGTGTGCTTCATGCAGAGGCATGGAACAGGCTTGTTATAGGGAAAGGTGTTACGGTAGGGCATCTGGTCATGCTTCACGGGTGTATTATAGGGGATGATTCTCTTGTCGGTATAAACTCTGTAGTTCTCGATGATGCTGTAGTAGGTAAAAACTGTATGATCGGAGCAAACTCCTTTGTAAAATCAGGAATGATTATTCCCGACGGCTCTGTTGTAATGGGATCACCCGGGAAAATAGTAAGAGAAATAACTGAAAATGAAATAAAAATTATCCAGGCCGGGGCAAAACACTATGTTGAAAACGGGAAAAAATTTAAATTAAATCTTGTGGACATATAAACAGGCTGAGAATTGATTTTTACGACTGTTTATAACAGATAATAATTGTCAGAAGAGGATTTTTTTCTTTTTTTATGGTCTTTCACTGATATGTCAGCAGATGTCTTGCTTTTTCTTACAAAACTGGTATAATTTTTTCAGGGTCATTTTTTATATGTGAAATTAGATAACTATATAGAAAACAGACTTTAAATTCCTTAACTGCCAGTGACGATAGTATATTACTATTCTCGCTGTCAGTTAAGGAATAAATATTTAAAAGTTGAGATTATGTTTGAAACAATAGAAACAGAAGATGAAAGAATCTATGTGATTAAGGAACTGGATATTTTCCCTCATATAAAGCTCCTGGAGGAACATGTTGAAGTTTTTATCAGAAACGATCACAGGAATCTTGTTTTTGACATGAGAAACCTTGATGCTGTGGATTCAATGTTTTTGTCAGCAATAGTAAGATTTAAGACCAGACTTTCAATTGGAGGTCGTTCCTTCTTAATAAAAAACTATAATAACCATATTCTGAAATGCTTTCAGCTTTTACATCTTGACGGCCATATGCTCGATTGAGGGATTGTTATAAAGATATTAATAAATTATTAGTAAGGGACGGCTATAGTCGTCCCTTACTAATGTAAATTATTCTATTTTAAATTTTTTAACAAGATCGTTCAATAGTTCAGACTGAGAAGATAATTCTTCCGAACTTGCGGCAAGTTCTTCTGATCCGCTTGCGACACTCTGAGTTACTTCATTGATCCTGTCTATTGCCTTGATTATTTCGTTACTGCTTATACTCTGTTCCTGCATCATGGTTGAAATTTCCTCGGACATCCTGTTTACTTCTTTGGCATTTCCTGCCGCTTTTTTGCTGCTTTCGTCGAGTTCAACAGATGATTTTGCAATCTGTTCCATCAGTTCAGCTGTATTTTTAACGTTGGAAATAATAAGCCTCAGCGATTCAGCAGTTTTTGCCACCAGCTGCGACCCGGACTCTACCTTGTTATTGGATTCAAGAATCAGCTTTTTAATTTCACCCGTACTCCCTGCAGTCTGCTCTGCAAGTTTTGCGATCTCCTCCGCGACAACGGCAAAACCTTTCCCATGATCGCCTGCCCTGGCCGCTTCAATACTCGCATTCAGAGACAGCAGGTTTATCTGGTCGGATATATCGTTTATGATGCTGACAAAATCGGTTATGCGGCTTGAACTCTCATTAATCTCTTTCATGCCTTCAACGGTCTGACCGAGAACCTGTTCCCCGTCAATGGCGTATTTGTAAGTGTCATCGGCCATGCGGCTTGCGCTCTGTGCTGTTTTATTGATCTTATTGATTGATTCCGAGAGGTATTCCATAAGCACTTTGTTGTCGCCGGCTCTGGAAGCCTGGGCTTTTGTCGTGTCAAATACAGAGTCTATTGTTGCCTTGATCTCCTCCATTGCTGAAGATGTTTCCTCAATGGAGGCAGCCTGTTCCTGTGCCACATTAGCAAGTGACCCGCTTGAGTTTGTCATTTCAATTGAAGAATGAGCGATATGGTTGGATGCATTTATTATAGTTTTTATCATGCCGGCAAGCTGTTCCATAAGCTGGTTGAAAAGCCCGGCGACATGTCCGACTTCATTGTGGGCATTAATATCAATTTTACGTGTAAGATCTCCTTCGCCCTTACTTATATCTTCAAGAGCCATTGCTATATCGTCAAGCGGACGCAGGGATTTTTTAATAATGAAAATAATTATTCCTATGCCGACACAGTATATAAGAAAATAAAGAATGTTATTTATAATCAGATCTCTTACAAGCGTTGGAGAAAGTGCATCAAGCTTGTATGTAAGAACCATAGCACCGTAAAAATCCCCTATTTTATATCCTTCCATTTTCCTTCCGGTAAAATCCAGTCCCTCTTTATTTCCCCAGAGTTTTTCTGAAAGAGCCGGATCGCCATGACATTTGATGCAGTGGTCACTCATTCTTAATGTCTGATAGTAATGAAACTGTTCTGTTTCGTGATCTATGAAATAATATTCTTTGAGATTCTCATTTTTCAGTTTTTCAAATATTTTAAGATCTTCCCCGGATGCCTTATTTGCGATGTTTCTTGGATTAACAACAGGTGTTCTGAATTTGAAAATAGTATTTTCACCTGCTTTTTTGATTGCGTTGAAAGTTGAAACAATGGGAATAATTGAGTAGTCTTTATTATTCATATTCTTTTTTACGGCTGCAGTATCAAACATATTGCTTTCCCAGTTCTGGGATGTCTGCTGAAGAACTGCCTCTCCCATTGCTTTTACAGCCCTAACGTGCTGGACAAGCCCCTCACGAGCGACATCTTTAATATCATTCATTGAAAGAATCGTTCCAATCAATGTTGTTGTAATGATAGTAATAACTGTCCCATAAATTATCTTATTTTTAATAGTTGTATTTTTATAAGTAATTTTATAAGTTTTTCTTGATATTTTTGTCTCTTTTTCCATATTTCCTCTATCATTGTATTCAATAATCTAAAGGCATATTAGTAATATAACTGAATTAACATTTCCTTTTTTCATGATAAAATTAAGTATCAGAAAGGAGTACCGGATCCCTTTTATAACCATTATTAAATCATGATTTGTAATTTGCTATGTTTAAAATATTGTATAAGAAAATAATTATAATTTCAATACAAGTTTTTTTTTATTTCATTTTTTAAAAATATTTTCGTTATTTATTAAGTAAGATTTTAAGGTTTTTTGTTTCAGGAAACATAATAAGGGCTGTTTTATGTTGTTCTATATAAATCTTTCTTTACATGTAAGGGATAAAAAAGTGAATAAGTGAAATTAAGATATAGACTATAGTTAAAATTGATGAATAAGAGTGATATAATAAAAATTACCAGGGACTACGGACTGGCTCCCAACAGGAAATTCGGACAGAATTTTCTGATAAACGACGATGTTATCGGGAGGATAGTTGATTTATGTTCCCCTGAGGATAAGAGCATACTCGAGATAGGTCCGGGACTTGGTTCAATTTCAATACCTCTTTCCAGAAGGGCCAGGTTTTATACTGCTGTTGAGATTGATTCAGGTTTTGTAAGGTATCTCTTGGATATTTTTAATGCTGGAGAGAAATCAGGTTTAAAAAATAATGTTAAGATTATTCATGATGATTTTTTAAAGGCCGATATAGGTGACAGCTTTGATGTTATTGTTTCAAATCTCCCCTATTATTGCGCGTCAGAAATCCTTTTTCGTATAGCAAAGAACTTCAAAACGGAGAGAATCTTTGTCATGATGCAGAAGGAAATGGCGGAGAGAGTTGCTGCAAAGCCGGGGAGTGAAAATTACGGCGCTCTCACAGTTACTCTTTCATATTATTTTGATTCAAAAATACTTTTTCATATTGCAGGTGAATCATTCTATCCGAAACCGGATGTAAAGTCTTCTTTTCTGCAACTTCAGAGAAAAGAGAGATATTTTATCACTCCCGGGAATGAAGAGATTTTTCATCTTGTTGTGAAATCAGTATTCTGGGGGAGGAGGAAGACTCTTCTTAAATCTTTAACCGATTCGCCGCATCTTGAACTAAAGAGAGATGTAGTTGAAAATATACTTAAAAACTGTGGAATTAATCCTGAGATGAGAGGGGAAAAACTCTCGTTGTATGACTTTATCAATCTCGCAGAGGGAGTTATCAGAAATTGACAATGAACAACGTAAATATAAAAGAGAACCTGGGTAGATTTCTCCACCTTGTTCAGAAGCCTGCAAGGTATTTCGGCAATGAACTTAATATGACTGTAAAGTCTGACGCGTATGTGCGCGTTGCTCTTTCGTATCCCGATCTGTACGAGGTAGGTATGTCCAATAACGGGATAAAGATATTATATGACGCGGCAAACAGGATTGAGATTGCCGCATGTGAAAGAGTATTTGCCGTGGCGCCGGATTTTGAAGGTGAACTTCGCAGAAGAGACATCCCGCTATATACGCTGGAGACGTATACTCCACTTTGTGATCTCGACGCAGTGGGTTTTAACCTTTCACATGAACTCCTTGCAACGAATATGCTTCAGGTGCTTGATCTGGGCAGAATACCTATGCTTCGGAGAGATAGAAAAGACTCCGATCCGTTTGTTATAGCCGGTGGTGAGGCCGTTTCGAATCCTTTCCCATATGCCGATTTTGTTGATATTTTTTTTACAGGAGACGGGGAGAACGGATTTCCTGAAATAGTGGAGACTCTTATCATCTGCAAAAAAAATGGAATAACCTCAAGAGGTGCAATACTTGACGAGATGAAGAAAATTAACGGAGTTCTGATATCATCCGATTATAATTTCAGTTATACGGGTATCAGCTCGGATTTATCAGGTTTCAGAAGGGTTAGTAAAGTTTCTGTAGATGCCGCCGGATGTTTTTCACCCGTTAAACCTCTTGTCCCTTCAATAAGGATTTCGCAGGAACGTGCGGTGATTGAACTGGCGCGCGGATGTTCAAACCTTTGCAAATTCTGTCACGCAGGTTACTATAGCCTCCCATACAGGCCATTCAGCTGCGAGAAATCGGCGCATGATATTTTTATGCAGCTGGATAATACCGGTTACGATGAAATTACACTCACCGCTCTGTCCGTGAGCGACTATAAGCATATAGTTAAGCTTTTAAACAAAGTTCTTCCCGAGCTGACAGAACGTGGAGTGTCAATTGCGCTACCATCGCTGAAGGTTGACAGGAATACTCTGCCCATCATTGAAACAGTTTCTAACCTGAGAAAAAGTTCTCTGACATTTGCTGTAGAGTCGGCATCGGATGAATTGCGCAGTAAATCAAATAAAAAAGTACGGAGAGAAGATCTTTTCGATATAGTTGATTACGTGTTCAACCACGGATGGAGGATGATAAAACTCTATTTCATGATTGGACTTCCAGGCT
Organism: Spirochaetota bacterium; assembly: GCA_963664815.2. GTDB lineage: Bacteria > Spirochaetota > UBA4802 > UBA4802 > UBA5550 > WRGT01. The sequence goes on along the minus strand of CAXXHB010000003.1, from coordinate 3,905,938 downwards.
GCGATAAAGTTGATGAAGCAGAAGAGATTATTGTTCTTCTTAAAGAAATTGTTAAAAAGGGGAGAGGGAAAAAGGATATAAATGTGACAATATCACCCTTTGTACCTAAGCCTCATACTCCATTTGACCACGAAAAACAGATGAGCATGGAATACTTTCACGAAGTTATAAGAAGGGTCAAGTCAGCCTCTCCACGGCAGGTTACTATAAAGAACCATGATGTCCGATCTTCATTCCTTGAAGGACTCCTTGCAAGAGGGGACACCAGGATGGGAAGCGCTATCTATGATGCATACCGTGAAGGTGCAAGACTCGATTCATGGCATGAATACTTCAGGTTTGACGCCTGGATGGGGAGCATAGAAAAAAATATTCCGACATGGGAGAATTACTTTGAAGAGAGAGACTTTGGGGTGTCCTACCCCTGGCAAGTGATTGAAACTGCAGGTGAAAAGGCTGTGAATGCAATGCGCGGTAGAGAGCTTGACATAGAAAAGTATCGTCAGCCGGAGAAAAGATACACCGAAGAGCTGGATACGGAAAAATATAAATTGGTACTCAGTAGTTTTGAACTGAAATATCCTACAGTGCAGATACTTCGGTTTGTATTTTCTAAAACGGGAAACGGAAAATATATCGGACACATAGACTTCAACGAAATTATTAAAAGGGGATTCCGGATGGCTGGTGTTCCGGTTTCTTTTACACAGGGATTTAACAAACGGGAAAAAATTGCCTGCGGATACCCTGTGCCTCTGGGTGTGGAGACTCTTTCAGAGATTGTTGATGTCGAGCTTTACTGTTCACTCTCTGCTGATGAGATTGCGGAACTCCCGGCAAAGATAGATTCCAGGCTACCGGAATTCCTGAGAGTGAAAAGTGTCCGGGAACGGGAGAGAAGCATAACAATAATGGCATTGACAAATGCCGTTGAATATAAAGCGGTGTTTAAAGATGAAACCATATCAGCTTCAGCTTCAGCTTTTCTGAAAAGCCGGATATCGTTTATTAAAAAAGGGAAAAAAGGAGAACAGGAGTATCCCCTGAATGAAATATTAAACTCATACGTTGTTGAAGACCTGTCTATCAGACTTGTACTTTACACAGGAAAGGAATCATCTGTAAGGATTGACGAATTTCTTTCGGGGATAACTGGCATTTCGGATATTCATAGTTCAGGTGTACGGATAATCAAGTTGAACCAGTACAGGCTTGACATGGAAGAATTGGTGATTATAGAATAATGTCGTAATGGTGGTGATGTTCATTAATTTATCGGCGTGAATACTGGCAAGTCCTGGCGTTTTGTTTTATTTAGTATTAAAATGATGAAAGAAAATTAACCGGGGAAACTCTTGCTTTCAAGGATGGATCTTGCAGATAGTATGGTCTCTTAATTTATATTAAAACTTATCATTTGGTGTGAAAACATCTGACCTGTAATTAAACAGTTAAGGAGTTATTTGCTTCTCACTCTTAAGTAACTCCTGCCCTTTCAGTTCAAGCTTCTCTGATTTATCCCGGTTACCTGTCTGCCTGTAGATTTCTGAAAGCTGGAAATATATGTCTGTATTGCCTGGATCAAGTTCTATTGCCTTTTCATAATTCTGTATGGATAAAGTGAGAAAATACTTTCTTCGTTTCATGCCAGGCTTGTTGTTATAATAAATATTACCGAGGTATATATATGCAAGCACATAGTCAGGCTTGTTGTTCTTCAATTCTTCCATAATTGCCGCTGCATCATCATAGAAGCCTTTCTGCCTGTATGTATCTGCAAGTCCGATATATGCCTCAATGTGGGCGGGATTTATTTCTATTGCTTTTTTAAATTCATTTATGGCGGCGGAGGGGTTTTTCTTTCTCATCTCAACAGCTTTAATGTAAAATCCGTTGCTTTTTGAAATACCATTATCATGGCAGAGTTTGAAATATTTTTCCGCTTCGGCCGTGTTTCCTTTCTTGTAATTAATTCTTGCAAGATTTATAAGAGCTCGAGGATTTTCGGGATCAAGGGAGATACTTTTTTTATAATGTGACACGGCGGAATCATCTCTCTGGAAGTATTCGTCGATTCTCCCCATCATGGTATGAACGTCTGGTTGCGAATCATTGATCTTGAGAGATATAAGAAAATATGTCTCAGCAGTATACATATCCTGTCTCATAAACGATATCTGCGCTATAACATTTGCTGCTTCGTAACATCCGGAGTTTTTTTTAAGAGCCATTTTCATACTGTCGTATGCATCGTTGTACATTTTTGCTGCAAATTGTTTCTGTCCCTTTTCCAGGTTATAAGTCCATTTATATTCCTCTCTTGCTGAAATATCTGTTTTTAAAGAAAAAATTATTATGAGATAAAATATTTTTTTTGTAAGATTTTTTATTGACATATTGTCCATGCAGAATAGATATGTATAGTCTTTTGACAAGTGGTCAGGTAGCTCAGCCGGTAGAGCAGGGGACTGAAAATCCCCGTGTCGGCGGTTCGATTCCGTCCCTGACCACATTTTTTTTCTTCCATGCATAGATTCTCCACATACTTCCTATATTAGATTTTCGACCGGATTAAGTTCAATTAAAAAAATAAAAATTATTTCAGATTTTAAATTAATAATTAATAACAATCTGTGGCTGTTAAATAAAACTTATATGGCATCAAATGTTCAATCAGGTTTATCCTGATAAACTTTGTGTTATCTGTCCCTATTTGAATAAGCCTTCATATTTATGATCTCAAGTTAAATGCATTTATTATGATAAATTTATAAATATATTATGTTTTAAGAAAATTGCAAGTGTAAGAAATTAACTTTTTGCGGAATTACAATGCATACCCTATACTCCATTATTTTAGCGGTTAAAGATTAAATCTGTACACTCATTGTCATTCCCGCAAAGGCGGGAATCCCATAGAACAAGTATTATGTCATTCCGGCTGTGTAATCACTATGGCTGCCTGCAAGCACGAAACAGGATGTTTTTATAATGCGTACCTTCGTTATCACTACGGCCGGATTGGCATGGTGCTAATCATGTCGTGAAATGCTATAGTTCTCATAAAAATTTGGTTTTTTATCAGAGGGATCTTTATTACAGCAGGTAGAAAGGCAAACCAGAATATGTAACAATATCATTAAACTGATATTCTGCTGGATAGAAGGTGTAGTACTTTCCTGATTTTATATTATATTTTATAAAAATCGGGATTGAATTATTGATTTTAATATAGGGTCCACAGGCATTATATTAAAATAATTATGGACCCTATATTAGGTTATATTTTTTTGTTAGATCTACGCCATAGACCCATCTTTTCGGCAGACAGAATAAGTTCGTCCTGAAATTCGGGATGGGCAATACTTATAAGTTTTTCCGCTCTTTGCCATGTCGGATTTGCTCCAAGCTTCACGGCACCATATTCAGTTATAACATAGTCAACCAGTTGTCGTGAAATAGTTACAATTGTTCCTGCCTGAAGAGTAGGCATTATTGATGAGTGTAATTTACCATCTTTGTCTGTGAATGTTGATTCAAGACAAATCAGGCTTTTGCCACCTTTTGACAATTGTGATGAGTAGACAAAATCTGTCATTCCCCCGTTACCTGAAATCTGTTTTGTCCTGCCGTTTGAAACAATACACTCAGCATTAACCTGGGAGAAAAGGTCAATCTGGAGAGCGCTGTTGATGCTGATAAAATTGTCGATCCCGCGGATAGTATTTGGATCGTTCGTATAATCGGCCGGATATGATGCAATAGCTGAATTCAAATTCATGAAATCGTACAGACGTTTGCTGCCTACAGCAAAGGTAAAGGGAGTTCGGTGTCTGTCAGCTGATTTACGTGCATTATTTAGCTTGCCTGATAATATCATGTTCATGTATGTGTCTACAAGCATTTCGGTATGCCCTCCAAGGTCTTTCAAATCCGAGTCCGCAATCATGCGGCCTATAGCGTTAGGCATACCCCCTATCCCCAACTGGAGACAGCACCCGTCATGGACATAGTTCATTACATGCGCTGCAATTTTTTTTTCTATATCTGTAGGTTCTGCAGGTTCAGGTGCGAATAGATCAGGATTGGACTCATCCTCTATAATAACATCAACGCGTGAGATATGGTATGCTTCTTCGGCTCCCCCCATGCAGACAGGCATGTTATGATTGATCTCAACAATTACCAGTTCGCTACCGTCGGTTGAGGATGAATGAAACGAGTTTTGCGGTCCCATATTGAAATAACCGTGTGAATCCATCGGAGCAACACGTATTACAAAAACACGCTTTGTTTTTGCACCTTTTTCGGGGTCATTGTAATAAAATGAACGCCAGTAATTAGGCGCATCATAATACCTCATATAATCAGTTGCAAATCGATAGGATATAGGGTTATAGTATATAGGAGAAATGGAGTCAATGACGCGTGTCAATTTGCTCCAGTGCCAGTCTACAAATATAAAACTTTCCGGGTATTTGCAGGTTTCAGGCAGTGGAGGCAGACAGACACTGCAAAAGACTCCCACATCTTTTAGCTCATCCCTGCGGTTTGCCAGCGCAGTATCGAATGCAATAGGTTTGCCGTTGAATTGGGCATATTCGACAACGTCACCGGAATTGATCAATTTTGCTGCATCAGAGGGGGCTCGGAGTTTTTGTTTGTATTCAAGTTGGAAAGAATTCTGGCATTGATTCATAATTTACCTCTTATTTATAGCATAATATATTATATATAATCGATTATTAATCAAACAAAACAATCTCTGTCAAATTATTAATTGATATATTTATGTGGAAGTGATAAAAAAGATAAAAAGAGCTTATTCGGTGAATTGTCTGAAGATCTGAAGAACAAGATTCTTTTCTCGCTCCACTTCTGTGCAATTATTTAATTCCGCCTCTTTTATGAGGCCTTTTTCTATACAGTTAGTTGTGTAGAGCATTTTTTCGACAATACCAAAAATATCCTGTGGCTCCTGTTTAAGAAGAGAAATATATTGTAACCGCCTGATGCTTGGAACTAGATCAATAAGGTGTTCCTCAAGAAGAGGGTCATAGGCAGCCTTGAGGCATCTAATGCCCCATTGAAAATACATTTCATTAAAGTTAAAAATATCATTTAACTGAGAGTAGTAACGAATCTTTACAAGCAGATTTCGTATATCAATTATATCTATCTCAGTATGTCGCTCAACTGTCTTGCGAGTAGCCAGCCCAACGAGTACCTGAAAAATATCATAAATGGAAATGATAAAATCTTCAGTTATCTCTGTAACACGTGCACCATGACGTGGAGTAAGACGTACCAGTCGGACTTTTTCAAGCATGCGTAACGCTTCTCGCATGGGACTCTGGCTGACTCCAAGTTCATCGGCAATTTTCGTTTCAACAAGTCGCTCGCCAGGTTTTATCTCGCGGCGAATAATCCGGTCTTCGAGATATTTTGCAATTTGTTCAGGCAGCGTTGTTGATGCTTCAAATTTCATTTTTTTCTCCGGAGCATAAAGCACCATTATGCTTGAAACTTTCATGTTGTAAATAAAAAATTTCCAATTTGACACACCGTAAATTAATAATACGGCATGTTATATTGTTCTTTATGGAATCAATCTGAGTATGCATTGAGAATCTTATATTTAATTATAGTGACGGATTCAAGATAATTAATAAAGTTGAAAGTTGTTCGTAAAATATATTTCATTCATTTCACTTAAAATGAGTGAAAAAAACTGAAATAAAAAAAGCAGGGTTAAGACTCCTGCTTTTTTAAAAACATCACCGGTTAACCGGGTATTTTGAATGCTTATTATGCCTGAGCGAGTGTAACAGCAGCTGTGTTAACAATTTCGTCTACAGAACATCCTCTTGAAAGGTCAGTGATTGGCTGTGCGAAGCCCTGGAGGAATGGACCATATGCTCCGGCATTTCCGAATCTCTGTACAAGTTTATAGCCGATATTTCCGGACTGAAGGTCGGGGAATATAAGCGTATTTGCGAAACCTGCTACTGTTGAACCTGGGGCTTTCTGCTGGCCTACGCTTGCAACAAGAGCTGCATCTGCCTGAAGTTCTCCATCTATCTTCAGGGTTGGTGCCATCTGTTTAACAAGTTCCAGTGCTTTCAGTACTTTATCGACGTTTTCATGTTTTGCTGAACCTTTTGTTGAGAAAGAAAGAAGAGCAACGATTGGTTCAGTGTTGAGAAATTTTCTGCATGACTCTGCAGACTGTATTGCTATTTCTGCAAGCTGTTCTGCTGTTGGATCAGGAATTGTTGCACAGTCCCCGAAAATCATAAGACCGTCCTTTCCCCATTTCTTGTCAGGCATGTCCATTACGAAACAGGAAGATGCAGATTTTACTCCAGGTGATGTTCCGATAATGTTGAATCCAGCAAGGAGAACTTTCCCTGTTGAATTCTCGGCTCCTGCAACCATCGCAGCAACCTTGTTCTTTTTAACCATCATGGCGCCAAATCTGAGGTTATCGAGCATCGATTTTGCAGCTTCCTCTTCTGTAACACCTTTATGCTTTCTCATTTCAAAGAATGCATTTGCGTATTCTGATTTAAATTCTGTTGTTGCCGGATCGATAAGTGATATTCCGCTTAAATTAACACCCTGCTCACCTGCAACTTTCGCTATCGCGTCTTTGTTCCCTACAAGGAAAACTTCTGAAGCAATCTTTTCGTCCATAATTATTCTTGAGGCTTTAACTGTTCTCGGCTCTGTTCCTTCTGCAAGGACAAGCTTCTTCCCGGCACTTTTAGCTTTCGCTCTCATGGTTTCGACAAAACTCATAATTACTACTCCTAATTTAAGTTTATGTTTATTGGGTTACTGATGCAAAAATATAAAATAGTGGTTTTCTCCTTCTTATTTAATGTAAAAAAGTTTAATCGTAGCCGGAATTTCCAGCTGAAACCTTTCTTTACATTAAATCCAGAAAATTAAACCCCGGTAGTTTTACTTTACTGCCGGATACTCCTTAAGTGAATGCAATTTTTATATACGCTGGACAAATATTAGTATAATGTCAAGAATTTAATATGAATTTCACCTGTTTAAGCTGACAGAACTGGATATACCAAGAGATTCATAAATTTTTCTTGTAGCTCTGCTCTGATTAAGAGTATAAAAATGGACACCTTTGACGTTATTATTAATAAGCTCATGAACCTGTTGTGTCGCCCAGTGAATACCGACTTTTTCGACGTAAGAATCGTCCTCGGCCCGTGAAATCGCCCGTTGAAGCTTTGCAGGTATTTTTGTCCCAAGTGCAAGCTCCGCCATTCTGTTCATGCTTTTGATGGATGTAACGGGCATTATTCCCGCTATAATTGGTATTTTTATACCAGCTATTTCACATCTCTCGCAGAAATCGTAGAAATCGTGATTATCGAAAAAAAGTTGTGTGCAGATATAATCAGCCCCGGCGTCAACCTTTCTTTTAAGATTATCCATCTCCTTAATCCTGTTGGGAGTTTCAGGATGTCCCTCCGGGTAACCGGCTACTCCTATTCCCATAGAGGGGAAATTTTTTTTAACATATTCAACAAGCTCAGATGAGTATTGAAAGCCCCCTTCTGTTCTGATAAAGCGCTCTGACCCGATGGTTGGATCACCCCGCAGAGCCATTATATTTTCTATATTATTATCACAGTATCTGGAAAGTATCGCATGTATCTCATCAGCGGTTGATCCTACGCAGGTGAGGTGGGAAACCACCGTAAGATTTGTCTGGTTCTGTATTTTAACGACAAGGTCGTGTGTAAGATCACGTGTGGAGCCTCCGGCTCCATAAGTAACGCTTACATAAGCAGGCTTCAGATTTACAAGTTCACTTATAGTCTGGAAAAGTGTTTCCGATGATTTTTCATTCTGAGGCGGGAAGAATTCAAAGCTGAACGAAATTTTATTATTATCTATGATATCTCTGATATGCATCTTTATTCCCTTATATTTATGAAGAAGAACGTATAATTATTGTGTCAATGAATTAATTAAATGAAAAATGGACATAATAGTTTTTAAAGTGAATAATAGCTACTGATTAAAAAATTGACAATTATTATTGTCAATTCAGAGATTGAGACTTAAAAATGGTATAGTGTATGCTAATAGATGCAGTTGTTTTTGATTTTGGCGGGGTTCTTATCGACTGGAATCCCCGGTACCTTTACAGAACTATTTTTAATAATGACGAAAGGATGGAATGGTTTCTTGATAATGTCTGTAATACCGAATGGAATCTGAAGCAGGATAGAGGCAGACCGTTTGCTGAAGGTATTACCATCCTGAAAGATAAGTTTCCTGATTATAGTATATTGATTGAATTCTTTTACAGCAGATGGGAACAGATGTTGAAAGGTGAAATAACCGGAACAGTTGAAATATTGTATCTTCTGAAAGAAAAGTATAAAATCTTCGGATTGACTAACTGGTCTGCTGAGACATTTCCCATTGCACAAAAACGGTTCAGTTTTTTACAAATGTTCGACGGAATTGTTGTATCTGGGAAAGAAAAACTGGTAAAACCCGATAAAAAACTTTTCAGCATTTTACTGGAAAGGTATACTCTTAAACCGGAAAGATGTATCTTTATTGATGACAGTTTAATAAATATTGAAGCAGCTGAGGAGATTGGTTTTAACGCAGTTCAATTTTTATCAGCATATGATCTTAAAGAAAAACTTACTTCATTGCATGTAATATAAAATATAATGTCAATACCGTCCGAAATATTCAGTTTTTTATCAGGTCGGATTTCAGAATAGATTAAATGCCCTGCTGCCGGAGCCATTAATCATCTATAGCTTTTTCGTATTTACCAGTATGAATAATTTTTTCACTTTTTATATCCAGTAAAATGACTTCTGTGTACAGGTAGTTTTCACCGGGATCGGGCATACCCTTAACATTTTTGCCTGCTTTAACTATAGTTTCAAATTTATCATTATCTATCCATTTTCCGTTGACCCCGTAATCACCCTTAAATAATACTTTATTCTTTTTAATGGAATAGATCATGCCGTCCCTTGTAAGAGTAGGTGAACTTATACCTATTGTATCAGACTGGATGAATGCAGCACTACTATCGGGAGATAAAGAGATATTCTCATAGCGGCCGTCAATTGATTTGACAACCTTGAGAGTTTCTGAATCAACGATAATAACCTGTGTATATTGATTGAAAATACCATCCTCACCTTCATCCAAATATTCATAAGGTCTTAAAAACAGATATTTTTCTGCTTCATCGCAATCGATATCAATTGTTAATTTATCGACAGGTATTCTGCTAACCTGTTTATTGTCTTTAAAGAACTTAATACTATTGTCATCCAGATAAATTGAATAACCATTTATTGAATAGTAATTCTTCAGTGCAGCTGAGAATACCCATCCCTCTTTGTTGTCAGCTGTCCTGATTTTTCTCCAGTTTCCGTAATAATCAGTTTTGTTTAATACTATTTTTTCAACATTCCCTTCAGCTACAGCAGTATCAGATGTTACGATCTCCCCTTTTTTAAGGGAGCTGATGATCTTGCCTGATTGTGACGGATTCTCTCTTATGCGCAGGTTGTCAATCCATGAAATATACTTCTCATCAGCATAAAGATTACAGTTGAAAATAATAGCAGCAACAATTAGTATTCTTTTAAGCATAAAGAGCTTTTCCTATGTTGAATTTTTTACCATTGATAAACATTAAAAAAGAAAAACTGTAAAATTCCGTTTGTCAAGCAGGTTTAACATTTAGAAAGGTCATCCGCAGAAATCTTTTACTAAAATAGTTCAGGAATTATAATTAAAAAAGAGAAAATATCTTGACTTTATCGTATATTTACGATATATATTGAATATGGCTATAAATAAAAAAGAAATATTCGGTAAAGACTCATTAAAACTTGCAGATTTTGCAAAGGCTATCTCCCATCCTGCCCGTATAGAGATTTTAAAAATACTTTCAGAGAAAAATACATGTATATGTGGTGAAATTGTCTTGGAGATTCCTCTGGCGCAGTCGACTGTTTCTCAACATCTGAAAGAGTTGAAATCGGCAGGGTTAATTTCAGGTGAAATAGACGGGCCTAAAACATGTTATTGTCTGAATGTTAAGGGTATAGCAGAAATGTCCGGATTGTTTGATGATTTCCTGTACCTGATAAAAACTGAAAATCTTAATTGTAATTGCTGAAAGGTATAATATGGAATTTCAAAGAGTAAATGATACTGATAAATTGCTTTCACCACTGAAAACTGTGAAGTCTGTGGGAAAAACTTCATGCGGATGTACTGATTCTTTAAATAATACGGGAACCGGGGCGGCAACTCCTCCTTATATAGTCAGGCACATCGCGACTGAAGTTACAAGCGTTCCTGTTGTATCTACTGTTCTTTCATCACGTGATTTATGGGAAACTTTTAAATCGAGGGTGAGCTCATTCAGGATGAATTATACTGTTAAACCTGGCCTTTATGCAGCCGGAAGTCCCGATGAAAAATCGGATGTTTTTGTAACGGCAAACTACAAGATGAGTTTTGACGCGCTGAGGTCGTCACTTAATGGAATTAATGCCTGGATACTTGTTCTTGATACTAAAGGTATAAATGTATGGTGCGCGGCAGGTAAGGGGACTTTTGGTACGGATGAACTTGTAAAGCGGATTATGCTTTCAAAAATAACTGATATTATTTCACACAGGAAAATTATTGTTCCTCAGCTTGGCGCTCCAGGTGTAAATCCAAATGAGGTGACAAAGAGAAGCGGATTTAAAGTTATGTACGGTCCGGTACGGGCAGCAGATTTGAAAAAGTATATATCAAACGGATATACCTGTGATGAGGAGATGCGGAGAGTACGCTTTGACATTATTGACAGACTGATACTTACTCCGATAGAGCTGCGTCAGATACTTGTCAAGTTCCCGCTATTTGCTTTGGTTATTCTCCTGATATTCGGCCTGACTCCTGAAGGAATTATATTCAAAGAATCAATTATGAAAGGATATCTTTTTCTTGCTGCGGGACTGATTTCGGTATTTACCGGAGCATTCTTTACGCCTGTATTTCTGCCGTTTATTCCTTTCAGGTCTTTTGCTCTTAAGGGCTGGATTGCAGGCATGGTTTTCTTTGTTTCTGTTATATACCTGACCGGGGGATTAGATTCTTATAATATATTTATGATAATTTCGGCGCTGATTCTTTTTCCTGTGTTTTCATCATATATGGCGCTGCAGTTCACCGGGGCTTCGACATATACAAATCTTTCCGGCGTAAAAAAGGAAATCAAAATTGCGTTCCCGGTTTATATAACGGGAGCGTTAATATCATTTATATTTCTTATACTCTACAAGGTTTCCGACTGGGGGTTTTTATGATATATTTAAAGAACATTACAACTTTACAGGTTTTTCCTGAAAAGTGTACAGGTTGTGGGATGTGCATGGAGGTTTGCCCACATCCCGTGTTTAAAATGGAAAACAGAAAAGTATCCATAATGAATAAAGACAGGTGTATGGAATGCGGCGCGTGTGAAAAAAACTGCAGCTTCGGGGCAATATCAGTCAAGGCGGGAGTAGGGTGTGCCGCAGCTGTTATTAACGGAATGATAAGAGGAACCGAACCGGCTTGCGACTGTAATAGTTCTTCGGGAAACTGCTGTTAGTGTATTTGAGCATGTCTTTTTAGCCCTCTCTGCTGCTTTGAAGGGAGAGATTGACCGGGTGATTGGAAAACATTACATGGAGTTATATAATGGCCTATATAAGAAAAGAGTGCAGGATGGGGAACGCCTACCTTGTTGATACTATGCAGTTTGATATGGGAACAATAACAGGAGCTTTCTGCTATAGTGACGGTGAAAAGTCGCTCCTCATGGATATAGGAACTTCTGATAATGTTGACGTTGTATTAAAATCACTAAAACGGCACGGTATTGCTCCTGAATCCCTTGTTGGCATTACTTTAAGTCATTACCACTTTGATCATGGCGGCGGATGCGCCGAGTTATGGAACCGTTTTAAGGATATAAACAGCGATTTTAAAATATATACTAACAGCATAACAAAGGGATTATTGCAGGATGCGGCAGGCCACCTGCGTGGAGCAAAAACCACTTTCGGGAAGTTTATCGGTACAATGGATTATATCCCCGATGAGGTGTTCCATATAGTGGAACCGGATGGTTTCCTTCCTGTTGAATTTGCTGGCGGGGAGAGGGTTAAACTTGTTTTTACACCCGGGCATACCGCCGATCATTGTTCTCCTTCCGTAATGATTGGTGACAGGACTCTCTTTATGTTTGCAGGTGAAGCGATGGGGACAATTTATACCGGTGACAGGATGCTCTCAACCCCCACATCAATGCCCCCTAATTTCAAATATGATGATTACATGTCGAGCATGGAAAAGTTAAGAATTATGAGCCCTGAGCTTGTGGGTCTTTGCCATTTCGGGATACTGTCCGGTGATGATATTAATATTGTCTTTGATGATCATGTTGAGTTTATGAAGAACTTCAGGCAATCAATAATAAAAGCATTTAATGAAAATTCCTCAACAGATTATGTTATGTCGGAAACGGAATACTTATGGAAAGACCGTATTGACAGTATGTTTGACGGGATGAAAGGGAGCGAGGCTTTTTTCGGTAACCTCCGTCTTGCTTTGACTTATGGAGTGATGGTTGACCTGGGGTTCAGAGGCCCGAAATATGAAAGTAAAACTATTGTACGGTCTTAATTCAGGTCGCTCTATATCCATTATCCTCATTAAATGCGAGAATATCCTGATTGAATGGTTCGATTGTCATCCTTGTTTGATTACGGCATGTATATGAAAACTTCTCTCCGCAGAAATTAGTGATTCCGGAATTACCGGCAATTTATTTCCAATTAATTGTTTTTAGACATATATTTTCATTTAAAACAATTTTAAATGGTAAATTCCTGACATTTTGAGCCCGGGATAACGTTTAAACATTCAGTAAAAAACCATATTTTTTCAAATTAAATAATATTTATAAGGCAACAGGTTAAAAAAAAGTCCAAATTTATAAATTTGTACGACTGAATCAATTAAAAATGTTAATAGAACTCCTTATAATGCGGTTTAGTATAATTTAAGGTTATATCGCAAAAAATCAAAATGGAAAAATATAAAATGTTCATTTTCAAAAGAGGGAGTTTTAATGAAGTATTTTTTTTCACAAGTAGTAATTCTGTTAGTGATTGTTGTCTGTATTCCGGTGGCAGGAAGCGCCGAGTATATTTTTAAAAAAGATGGTTCTATCATTAAAGGATCTATCGTTAAAGATGAAATAGCAACACTAACAGTGAAGAAAGAAGACGGTGCATATGAAGGTGTTGTTCGCGGGGATATCCTGAGAATAATATATACTGAAGTTTACCTTGGAAAGGTTTTTGCGCGGTTGACAAGCGGGGAGGTAGTAGAGGGCTATCAGGTTGATGAGGACAGGGATAATTATTTTTTCCGAAAAGATCTTATCAGCCCAGAAGAGTTTACTGTTCCGCGTAAGAAGGTGATGTTTATTGCCCGTACGAATCCCACCGATCTCAAAGGGAATGCTTCGACAGTTTCTATCGAAGTGACATGGAGTCCGCCATTTAAACCTGCAAAGTTTTACAGGATATATTTACGTGATGTAAAAAATAAAGATGAGAAGTTTAAACTCGCAGAAGAGACATCAGATTTATCCACTACGCTGAAAAATCTTCAGAAAAGCTGGACATATGAAATCTACGCGACAGCCATAGCCGATACAGGTGAGGAGTCTCTCCCCAGCGAAAAGGTTATAGTCAATACGCTCCCCGAGCCTCCGGGTAACTTTAATATTGCTGAAAAACTATCTGCGGACGGGAAGAGCGTAACGCTGGCATTTTCATGGACAGATGTGGGTGACCCGCTGAGCAGGGTAAAATCATATGCAATATATGAAACTGAAAACGGTGAGAGAAAAAAGAAGGGAACATCTCCCGGCAGTGAGTTTATTATAAAGAATTTTCCGGCAGAGGGTAGACACCGGTTTTCGGTAGTGGCGGTAAATGATATCTTTACAGAGTCGAAGGAGATGAAAGCTGTATATGACGCGGGGTATAAAATATATATCAGGGGGGCTGTATCGTATATTTACCCACTGGGTGTTATGAGTGAAATGGCTTCATATGGCTATGGCGGGTTGATTGATGCCGGCGCTTCGGGTAAGAGCTTCAGTCTGGGTATTGAAACCGGATACTGGATATTCAGTTATACCGGAGAGATAGACAACATGGTGATGGTGCCTGTTCTTTTTGATATTGAGTATACTATGCTGCTTTTCTATAAGTTCTCATTAAGACCGGTACTTAAATCGGGGGGAAGTTATAACGTAATTAAATATCTGGTCAGGAATCCATCTGATCCGCTTATTACGAGTACAACTGATAAAAGCAGTTTCAATCCCATGGTTTCCGCCGGAGCTTATCTTCAGTTTGAACTGACTGAAAAGGTTGATATTTACGGTGGAGCTGATTATTCAGCAATATTTCAGAAAAGCGGCAGAATGAGCTTCGTAAACGGCTCATTAGGAGCCTGTATAATTTTTTAGATGTAATCTGCTGTCGTTACGTGAAAACAGGGCAGGAATGGAGCATAATATGAAAAAAAAGATATATAATTTACTGATCATGGCAGCAATACTCTTCGCGGGATGCAGTGATTCATTCTACAGTGCGCAGAACTATTTTACAGGCCCGGTTGACGGAGTGGGTCTTAAAAGGACAACTACAATTGTCAGCGGCGGGAGCGAACAGCTTTCTGCTGTTGTCTCCCCGTCAAAAACCGCCAATAAAAATGTAACGTGGTCCAGCAGTGATACATCTGTTGCACAGGTAAGCAGCAGCGGTCTTGTTTCTGTAGTTTCAGGCGTAATGCATGGCGAGACCAAACAGGCGGTTATAACAGTGACAACCGAAGAGGGAAATTTTGCAGCGCAATGCACTGTTAACGTTGTTGAAAAACCGGTAGCAGTGACGGGTGTTTCACTGAACAAGGGGATATCCTGTCTTCTTACCGGGAACTCGGAGACGTTGTCAGCAGTAGTGTTGCCATCTGCCGCAACAAACCAGACTCTCGTGTGGTCCAGCAGCAACAGCCTTGTAGCATCAGTTGACGGAAACGGTGTTGTTACGACCGGGAGCAGCACGGGGACGGCGAGGATAATGGTTACCACAGCTGATGGTGGTTTTACATCATCCTGCCTTTTTACCGTCACTTTGACCCCAGTGAGTGTTACCGGTGTAACTCTGAATAAAACATCAACGGTAATTGCAACGGGGAAATCAGAAACACTGTTCGCTACGATTGCCCCGGTAAATGCCACTAACCAGAACCTTACATGGTCAAGCAGCAATTCAGCTGTTGCGGCTGTGGATAATTACGGCAATGTAACAGGGAAATCGGCCGGCAGCGCCACCGTCACTGCAACAACAGTTGACGGCAGTTATACGGCAGGCATCTCTGTAACGGTTGAATCTTCACCGGTCGCGGTAACAGGGGTGAGTATCTCACCTTCAACAGTTACCGTTCAGACGGGGAACCAGGGGCAACTGACTGCGACTATTACTCCGTCAAATGCTACCGACCAGAACCTGGTATGGAAAAGCAGCAACAGTCTTGTAGCATCGGTTGACAGCGGCGGGATGATAACTGCTGTTGCTGCAGGATCAGCTGTTATAACTGTAACAACGCAGGATGGCGGGTATTCCGCGGCATGTACAGCAACAGTAACATCTGCCGTTACCTATACTGTTACATACGATAAAAACGGTGGTGACGGGACACCCCCCTCTGCGCAGTCATACCTGCCGGGGGATATTGTGACTGTAAAGAACAATATAGGATCACCTGTTCTGTCGAAGTCCGGGTATACATTCGGCGGGTGGAGTTATAATTCAACTACCTATGCGCCGGGAGCCGCTTTCCCTATGGGAACGGCAAATATTACTATGTACGCAGTATGGACTGTAAACGCTGCTTATAAAGTGATATATGATGATTTTGGCAGAGACAGCGGGTCTCTGCCCGCAGATGGTAATAATTATGAGGCAGGGTCCTCTGTAATAATAAAAAGTAATTCAGGGAATATGGTAAAAGCCGGTTATTCCTTTGCAGGATGGTCCAGAGATTCAGGTACAACATATACAGCCGGACAGAGCATTACAATGGGCACATCTGATATTACCCTGTTTGCCAAGTGGGTGCCTTTTATAACATATATATGCGGAACAGGCACAAACCAGTTCTGGATAAATAATGCAGGATATACTCTTGATCTCGGAGGATGGACATCGGGAATTCCCGGTGCATACTCAATTTTTGTGTCAGGCACTGATGTTTATATAGCAGGAACACAATGGGATGGTGGTTATCAGAACAGTGTTTACTATAAAAATAATGTCGCAGTCCATCTTCCATGGGTCGGTATCAGCGGTACCGGTGCACATTATAGTACTTCATCAATATTCGTAAGCGGAAATGATGTGTATATTACAGGAGGAAAAGGAAACTGGTCAGGTTATTACCAGACTGCATTATACTGGCAGACAACGACATCTGCAGCAACAATACCAACTGAAACACAGCTTGCAGTGAATTACAGCACAAGTACAAGAACATCCTCGGTAATTGTATCAGGTTCGGATGTCTATATCTCGGGTAACAACAATGCAGCTGCAGGTTACTGGCTTAATGGTGTGTTTAACTCTCTCTCGGGTACGGCAGCAAATTCAATCGCAGTAAACGGCAGTGACATTTTCGTAGCCGGTATTTGTGATGATGGAGGTATAAAACCATGTTACTGGAAAAACGGGGCAAGGTTTATTTTAAATGCAACCGCATCAGCAGCATCTTCAGCAAATGCTGTATTAATCCAGAATGGCAAGGTACATATAGTCGGGACAGATGCTACCGGTAGTGCAAAATACTGGGTTTATGATGCCGGGTCAAATGACTGTATTTCTGATGAATCTCTGTTCGGGGGAACTAATGCTTATTCAATAGCAGTTCCGCAATCGTGTGATATTTACATCGCAGGTACGAATGGAACGAAGGCCGTTTACTGGCATAATGGATCGCCAACTATACTTGCCGGCGGCACGGTTGCTTATTCAATTTTTGTTAAGTAGATAAATGTTTTTTATATCACAGGTATGCAGGCCCGTAACCTTGTTTTTGGTCTGCATATCTACCATATCTACCGGACTGCTGTCAGGCTTTTCCTGTAATCGCTGGGAGTAACCCCCGTACTTTTCAGAAAAACACCGTTGAATGATGACTTTGAATTAAACCCGCTGGCAAGGGCAATCTCAAGAATTGTTTTATCCGGATAACTGGCAATCTGGCTCATTGCTTCTTTAATGCGGTATGAATTCACCAGGGTTCTGAAATTGACCTTTCTCTTTGAATTGAGTATTTTCGACAGCTGGTGAGAGGTAATCATCAGCTGGGCACTCAGTTTCTGCAATGTAAGTTCGTCATCTACATATATTTTTTCCTCATTCATAAGGTAATCAAGGTGTTCAAGAACTACATTTGCGTCGATACCATTCAGAATTGTATTCTCATAGCGTATAAACTTTGCCTCCCTGATGGCTTTCTGTGTAAACTCCGGGTAGCGGAATGAGAATATAAAGTACCATATACCAGCCAATGTAAGAAGATAAATGGAAATTATATTAAGCAGGTTGCTCCCTGTGATGCTTGCCATAAGCATCATGAGGCTGAATATAACAACAAATAACATATACTTTAATATGATCTTAAGCTCTTTGATTGATTTTTGATTCCTCTTTTTCAGAAGATCATAAATGATTTTAACAGTAAATGTTAAATACAGCAGCATGTAGAAATTGGATATAAAATCGATAATGCGGACTGATTGATTAAGGTTATATTCCGGGTATTCACCGGGAAACTGCATATAATAGCGTACAATATGGCCATCAATTATATTAATGGCAATTATAGTACAAAATACAACTACGGCCGGGATGAAGTGGAACGTGTATTTAATAACAGATTTGGTGTTGATCCCCAGAACGGTTTTCATGTAAAAATAAACAAATGGCCCTATGGCAAACGCCGCTGCCATATCTGTGAAAATAAGCCATGGAACATGATAAATCATCCACGATTTGAAAGCCCAGAATGTGAGAATAACATATGAAAGACAGAAATAAATCCCGGCAAGATTATAGTTGATAAATTTCCTGTTTTTATATATAATCTGTATTACAGCAAAGATTAAGAGTATAACCCCGCAGGTGAATTCACTATATTTAACAATACTTTCAAACATCAGGCCAACACACTTCCTGAAAATAGAATTTCAACGTTTATTTGATAATGTATAGATTTTGTCTACTTAATTCCTGCTCTGAAAAATAAAAAAAGCGTCCAGATTTATAAACTTGTACGATTAGAGTGTACAGGTGTGTTATGAATAATTATGAATACTGTGATAATGATGCAGATTAATTTACCGGATCAATATGGTAAATCTGTGGTTATTCTATGCTATAAACTGCAATGAAATAATCAGATAAATGGAAGTTTTTTCAAATGCAAGTTATCTGATGAAATAAAAAGATTCAATAAAAGGAGACAGAAATGAAAGGATTTTTACGAAAACTGATGTTTTTAGGCGCATCTTCAATGTTTGCATTTTCATTGGTAAATACTGAGGTTATGGCGGCCGGCGCGGCTTCAATCGGAGTAAATGACCTGAGGATTAAAAGCGGTAAAGTTGAAATAAATGTTCCTAATGAAACAAAGCAATCTTTCACTAAGAAATTTAAAGGGGGCTCATGGGAAAATAATAATACCTACACATGGGAAGATGGAGAAGCGGAGTTTAATGATGACGGTACTCTTGTTAAGGTTGCGTTAAAAAATAGTTTCACAACATCAAGGGGGATAAACAATGGTACACCTCTTGCCAGACTTCTGAGCGCTTATCCAAAGGCGGATGAAGTTGAAAATTCAGATGACGGTCCGGCTTATATATATAAAGGCAAGGCCAGCGGTATGGAGTGTGTAACGGCTTTTGCCGTAAGCGGCAAGACAAAGAAAGTCCTTTATGCTGTAATACAGGTAAACCGGAATGCTGAAGAATCCGCAACAGAAGAATCAGCTCCAACTCTTAAAAATTCAATCGGGTATTATGACGGTTTTACATGGGGATCAGTGGACCAGACTGAACAGCTGAAAGTATGCAAGGCAGTTGCAATCAGATTTAACAATGCCGGATATCCTGATTTCATGGGGGACGAAGGGGAGCAGAAACTATGGTGGGTAATATCAAAATTCTATAAAGACAATGGGGGTAACTCCGGCGAGTTCCAGAAGGGTCTTATTGATATAGCAATTCAGAAATTTAAAATAAAAGATAAAGCAGTTATACAGAAGGTTAAACAGGAACAATAACTTTGATGAGAGACTGTAGAAACGTAGTGTGCTGCGCTTCTACAGTCTGATATTCTTTCTGTAATCTCTGGGGGCAATCCCTGTTATTTTGAGGAAAACAGAATTGAAAGAAGACTTTGAGCTAAAACCGCTATCCAGCGCTATCTCCAGTATATTTTTATCGGGGAACTGTTTCATCAGGCTTATGGCTTCTTTAACTCTGTAAGAATTAATAAGCGTCCGGAAGTTTATTTTACGCTTTGAGTTAAGTATATTTGAAAGCTGGTGAGGCGTAATCATCAGTTCACCGCTAAGTTTCTGCAGGGTAATATCCTCATCCGCGAAAACCTTTTCATCCTCCATCAGTTCATCAAGACGTCTGAGTACGGTATCAGAATCTATACCGTTAATTATAGAACTTTTATATCTTACAGTCCTTGCTTCTTTGATGGCTTTCTGAGTAAAATCAGGGTAGCGGAAAGAGAATATAAAGTACCAGACGGCAAGGAGAGTCAGAAAATATACAGCTATGTCATTGAGTACATTATTCCTTATTATACCGGCAAGCAGCATCATTCCGCTGAAGAAAATAACAAGCGACAGGTAGCGGAAGACAATTTTAAGTTCTTTCAGCGATTTGTGGCTTCTGTCTCGCAGCAGCATGTAAAGTTTTCCTGTGGCTGGAACTATGTATGATATCATAACGAAACTTGATATTAATTCGATTATACCAATGAAGTGACTCAGATGATAAACCGGGTAATCGATATTGTTTTTTATGTAATAGTCAGTGAGTGAATTATCAGTAATGTTATATATTATTATGGCAATGAACGAAACAAAGGCCGGGATGAAATGAATCATGTACCTGAAGAGAGAGTCTGTTTTCAGACCGATTACCGTTTTAATATAAAAATATACAAAAGGGCCGATAGCAAAAGCCATACTTATATCAGTGTAAAACATCCAGGGAAGGTGCAGGATTACCCCTGATTTGAAAGACCAGAATATAAGAATAACATATGAAAGGCAGAAGTAAAGGCCGGCAAGGTTATAGTTGATAAACTCCCTGTTTCTGTATGTAAGTTGTAGTACCACAAATAAGAGCAGTATTACTCCGCAGGCAAATTCACTGTATAATATTATATTTCCAAGCATAAGTCTCTATTCTTTCTATTGTATTTAATTACAATTTTTTATGTGAACAGCATATTCTGTCTATTTATTAATATTGCGATTAAAAAAAATGTCCAGGTTTATAAATTTGGACGTATTTTAGACGATACATCGATGAAGTATACATTTTTCAGGTGAAGAAACTGATTTTTATATCGTCAGCCGGGGCTCATAGTGATGGTTGAAGGTGAATATAAGAGATCCAAAACCGCCGCAGAAGCCACAACCGTCGAAAAACAAAACAGGTATTTTTTATAATGCCGTGCAATAAAAATGCACAGTATTATAAATCTGGGCGATTTATTTTTTGCTATTTAAGTATAATCGTACATGGTAAAGATGAATCCTTTTGATTGCTGATACGGTTAAATATCCTCCGATGACAACATTCGGGGGCCTGTTGTTTAATAGTGCTGTTAATAGACTTTAAAAAAAGTATTCAGGGGTAAATTAAACCTTTACATTTATTTTCTGTAAAACGATTCTGAATAATTTGGTAATTTTTGAAGTTTATTTCTACTATAAAGGTGTAGATATAAAACTTCATATGAAAACCGGTATAAATATATAATTTTTTTTGAGGAAACTATTATGAATCTCAAAGTGTTCGGGAAACTGCTTGCTATAGCGGTTGTGTCATGGTTTTTTGCTTCTGTTTCAGAAAAGCCTCTCAGCGCGGAAGCTGTGTTTTTAAAGGATGGTTCAATTATAAATGGTACCATAGTCTCCGACGGGGCAACATCTGTAACCGTCCGTATGACCGATAAAAAACTTAAATCGATTCCACGTAGCGAGATAATTCGCATACTCTACACCGAGCTTAAGATGGGAAAGATTTATATCCAGAAGCGAGACGGGAAGGGTGTTGTAGCATACATGGTTGATGAGGACAGGGAGAGCTACACTTTCAGGCTCGATTTATATAAGCCGGAGGAGTTTACCCTTAAAAGAAGCGCGGTACTATTCATCGCAGAGAAAAATCCCTCGGGTCTGCAGGTTGTCGGAGATACGGAGACAGACAGGGTGTCACTAACATGGGAGCCTCCATATGACAAAGTTAAGAGATATAATATTTACATAAAGAAAAATGATAAAGATAAGTATGAACTTATCGAAAGTACGGGGAGTAAATCCGTTACTATTAAAAAACTTTCAAGTAACAGCAGCTATTTTATTATTGTTACAAGCGTTGACAGCGACGACTACGAGTCTCCTCCAAGCAACGAACTGAAGATAAAGACAAAGAACATCGCACCAAC
Organism: Spirochaetota bacterium; assembly: GCA_963664815.2. Taxonomy (GTDB): domain Bacteria; phylum Spirochaetota; class UBA4802; order UBA4802; family UBA5550; genus WRGT01. The sequence continues at coordinate 3,884,036 of CAXXHB010000003.1, read as the reverse complement.
GGAACCTGAAGGTATTGTGCGTGAAACAAAAGATAAAAAACTTACAGTCAGGTGGAATGATTCTAATGACCCGGATGGCAAGATTAAAGGTTATAACATATACAACAGGGATGAGAAAGAGAAGGGAAAGATAGCTACAGTTAAAACACCTGAATACACTGTTCCCGGGAACATTTCGGTATACAAGCTGGAGATAACGGCAGTTGATGATCTTGACACTGAATCTCCAAAGGTGCGTGTTCTAATGCCACTGCAGCTTGTTATTTCTGCCGCGCCCGCGGTGTTTGTTCTTTCCGGTGATCTTGGAAAGATGTTTGATCCCGGCTATGGCGGAACTGTGAATATTGGACTCAGAAATTTCATGTTTCAGAATTTTGAAGCAGGGATAAGTTCCAGTTATATAACACTCCCCGGCATAGAAGAAAAGAGTACTGATACATTGAATTTTATACCGGTTACGTTATACGCAGGGTATCACCTGTGGCTGGGCGACTGGTTTTCGTTATTTCCTTTCGCGAAGATAGGGGAATCGTATTCTAAGGTTAAATATACAAGCCTCAATGTTGAAAAAGAGAAAACAATTATCGATCCAATTGTAGACGGCGGATTGGCGTTAACTGTAAGCAGTGATAATTTTACTTTTTCAATTGGCGGTGATTACGGGATTATATATGAAAGAGCGGGTGTTAAACCTTTCTATGAGGGATTTGTAAGCTGCGGAATACTGGTTGAGTTGTAAACCTCGCTCTCTGCCTGCTTCGACAGGTTCAGCACGTCGTCTCTTCGGATGGAGAGGGGAGATTGTAAAAAAGAAGGAGTTGTGAAAAATGAAAATTAAAAAAATGTTTATATTTTTGATAGCGGCATTTGTGTTCTCTTCATGTGAATCTGGATTTGAGGATATGATGAATGAGACCAAAGGGGAAAAAGCGGAAAAATCGTATAAATATTATGCCTATGTGGCAAATTATAATTCTAATTCAGTTTCAGCATATTCAATTGACAGTACAACCGGTGCATTAACGTCAATCAATACCTATTCTACTGTTACTCATCCTATGAGTGTAACATCAGATCCTACCTGTAAATATCTCTATGTTGCATGCGAGGATAGTACGAATCCACCAGCCGGTTATGTTTATGCTTATTCAATTAACAGCATCACAGGTGTTTTAACATTAATCGACAGTTATTCAACCGGCAGCAATTCAATTTCAGTCACAGTAGACCCCGATGGTAAATATCTGTATGTTGCGAATGGCTCTAGTTCGTTAACTGCGGATAAAACTGTCCATGTTTATACAATCAATTCTGATGGATCACTGACATTCAAAACAACAATAAGTACCGGTAAAGGTCCCTGTTCAATAGCTATAAATCCTGGTAATAAATTTCTTTATATTCTGGAAAGCTATGATTATAATATACTGGCTTACACTATTGGAGATGGTATATATGGAAGTATAGCCACTTATGCAGCATCACCAGGGACAAGCGGCTCGAATTATCCATATCCGCGAGCAATGGTTATTCACCCAAACGGAAAATATTCCTATTCTGTGCATTATGATGTAACTTCCGGGGGAATTTATTGTTATGCCATTGACGGTGCTACCGGGACTCTCGGGAGTCTTGTCACTTATTATCCGGGTTATGCTTCTCTCAATGGAATAACAATACATCCCGGTGGAAAATTTGTTTATGTTACTGTGAGCGGTGGGAGTGGTGGAAATATATTATTATATACGGTTGATGCTGATACAGGTGTATTAACTTATGTCAGTTCAATATCTGTCAGTTATAATGGAAGTACATCACCCAGCGTGGACCCAAGTGGAAAATTTCTGTATATCACAAACTGGAACTCTGCAAAAGTTTCTGCCTATTCAATTAATGCAGCAACGGGAACTTTAACAGAAATTTCCGGGAGTCCTTTTGGAACAGGTTCAACGCCTTATTCAATTATCACTATAAGAATATAATTGTTATTTATAATAGAGAATATGGAGAAAAGACTATGAAAATAAAAAAAAATATCGTGCTTTTAATAGCACTGTTTTATATTGGGGGTATAACTTTTGCCCAGACCGCACCCAAAGGAGTTAAACTCACCCCGAAAGAAAAAAAGGAACTTAACACTTTTTTCAGCAACTTTTCAGAGGTATTTGTTGAGCCTTTTAAAAAGGACGACATCACAGATATAAACCTTGTAAAGTTCAGTGTGCTTCACAATTACAGGAATAATGAAAAGCTTTTTGTCAGGGGCGGCAAAGAGTACCAGTTAAAGATAAAAGTCTCGTACATCGATGATTCTGTTAACAGATTCTTCGGGAAGAAGATTAAAAAACATCAGTCTGTTGACAGCGATGGAATTATATATAAAGACGGCTGGTATTATATCTCTGAGGCATCCGGTGAGGTGTTTTATTTTTCACAACTGGTATCTCTTACAGATATCGGTAATAATATGTATACTGCGGCAGTGAACGTATATTATGCAGGGTCCGGGTGGACTGGGAATGTTCATGGAACGGAGAAGGAGTGGAAGAAGTTCTCTCCTGATGATGTGCCGCAGCTTGCTAATGTCATGCAAGCAACTCTTCAGAAAGTAACAGAAAAGGGTAAGAGCAGATATATACTCATAGATTATATCAAGGTTAAATAATGGCGGGTGAGTATAATGGATAATTATAAATCTTTAAATGTATTATTGACGGGCGGAGTGATGATTTTACTGCTGCTCACATGTATCTCATGCGCAGGGAGCAACAGTTCCGCGCAGAATATTAAAGAGAGTAAATCCGCAGCATCAGAGAAAAAGGTAAGTGAAGCTGATTACTCCGGTACATACAGATCGTCAGACACCAAGGTGTGTGATATTATGATAACTGTTAAAAAAGATAAAAGCGGTTTCATTTATACTATAAACGGCGCGGGTGTAAAGAGCAGCGGTAAACTGACAATTGTAAAAGATGATGAGCAGACCTACCTTGTATTCAGCGGTACACTTCGCAGCGGTGATAAAACAGCCATTGAGGGACTTTATTCTGAAGACAAAATTCTCATACAGAACTACGGGAATTCAATGAACCAGTATGTATGTTTTAAAAGATGTGACACAAAGTACCTCGAATTTGTCAGGAGCAGGTAAAATGTTATGCAGAAAGCAGTATTTCTATCCATAATTGTTCTCTTTATGATTTCCGGATGTGCGGGAAATTCCGTCAGAAAGAGTGAAGGATTCCTCCCGGGCGCGGAACCCCGAGCGGAAGATGAATGGAGAGGTAAGAAAAATATCTCTGCTGAAGTACAGGATGAGATAATCAAAAGGATATCTGAACTCACGGAGTATAAAGAGGCGCAAAAAAATATAGAAGAAGTTTCCCTCCACAGGAAGGGGGTCACATCAATAATTGATAATGATGAAAAGAGGCGCGGTTACTCTGTACAGGTGGGGTACAGCGGCAGCGACAGGTTTGAAACATACTACTTTTTCCATGTAGATCCCGTTACTTATAAGATTACCATTCTTGACATAACAGATGATGAATACGTGACTTTGGATACATGGAGAAAAAGGGAAAAGAGCAGGGATAATAAATAGAGGTTCAAAGTTATGAAATATTTTCTCAACATGGTTATGATAGTTTTAATTGCAGTGAGTACCGGTATTCAGGCATCGGATAATACCGGGAAAGTGCCGGATGCAGTTCTCATAAATCTTTCAAAGGACATTCTTAAAACAATAAAAGTCAGAAACTATAAAGCTTTCGCAGCTTATGTTCATCCGGAGCTTGGAGTAAGATTTACTCCATATTCATATATTGATACCGGAAAGGATCAGAAATTTACCGCAAAACAGCTTATAAACATTAAACAGCCCGGGAAGAAATATATCTGGGGTGAGTATGACGGGAGCGGTGAACCGATAAAAATGACAATTAAGGAATACTTCGGCAGGTTTGTCTATGATGCGGATTTTCTGACAAAAGGGAAGGTATCGGTGAATGAAGTTGTCCAGAGAGGAAACACGGCAAATAATATTAATGAAGCATATCCAGGGTGTATATTTACAGAATTCATGATTCCCATGATTGATCCTCAGTATGAAGGCATAGACTGGAGAGCGCTGCACCTTGTTTTTAAGAAAGAAAAGGATAAAATATACCTTGTAGGTATAATACACAGTGAGCATACAATCTGATCGGCAGGGTGTAGTGAAGGAGTCTTTTTTACTTTTTTTTACAATCATCTCCGGTTGTGACCGGGAGAATTAAATTAATTATTACTGTCTTTCATGTTTTTTTGAAATAACCCGAATTATCATCCGCACTTTCCACCGCAGGAGCATGAACACTCCTCACCCTCAGCCTTTTCGAAGCATTCCCTCCCCTCCTTGAACGAATAGAACGCGAGTCCGGCTGCTCCCAGAGAATCGATAAAACTTATCCCTGTAAACTCAAAGATTAAACTTGATGCAAGAAGGATAAACGACATATAAAGGCAGACCCTGGTGCATCCCGCATCGGAGATAATCGGCTGTGACTGAAGCTTTGTCCCGACAGTTAACTTGGCTTTCATAAGAAAGTACATTGTGGCTATTGATGCCAGAGAGATTACAATTCCCCAGAAAGTAGTTTCGGGTGCATGCCGGGTATATATGTTGTAGATTACTGTTACAGCAAGACCCGCTGAGAGAAGATAAAATGATGATCCTGTTATTTTCAATGCAGTTTTCTCGAAACTGTTTTCTTTGTTGAAATCATTTTTTCTGAACCTTACTATCATATGTGCAATGCCGATCCCTGACAATACCTCAATGAAACTGTCAATGCCGAAGCCGAACAGGACAAGAGTCTCATCGGTATACCCGAAATACGCAGACACCAGGCCTTCAATGATATTATAGAATATTGTTACAAGGCTTAAATTAAAGGCTGTTCTATACAGTGATTTATCGTTATTGATGTTCATTTAAATTCTCCGTCATTTATTTGTTTTGCTAAAAAAACAGCGACATTATCCATATTGAAATAAATGAAGCAGTTCCGGCTATCAGGGTTGATGTGGTAAAGTGTTTATATGAATCCCTTGTGCTTACTCCGCTGTATCTTGAAACTATCCAGAAGTAGGGATCATTGGCATGAGAGACTACCATGGAACCTGCAGAAACTGCAGCTGCAGCGAATGCAGGGTCAATTCCCATGGACGGGATCAGGGCGGCGGATACAGAGGCGGCGGTGATTATTGAAATAAATGAGGATCCGTTAACTGTCTTTATTGCGGCAGCAATGAGAAAAGGGAGCAGCAGTCCGATACCTGTGAATACAAAGTTTTCTGATATCATTTTTGTAAGCTGTGTCATCTTAAGTATTGCACCAAAGGCGCCCCCTGCTCCGGCAATTATGAGCAGATTTGCGGATCGATCTATGCTCTCGGCAGCCCAGTCGGTGAAGGTTTTACCTAAATCCTTTCTGTCCAGCAGAATAAGAGCCAGTGTGAGACCGACAAGTATCGCAACGGAGGGATCGCCGGAAAATTCAAAAAAAGCTGCGAATATACCATTCCCGAATGGTCTTGATTGAAGAGTTGTGAGAGACCTTATTGTAATAAGGAAAAGCGGCGCAGCCAGCGGAAGTATTGAAGATTGAAGAGACGGCAGGTCCTTCCCCATAATATGTTTTTTATCGGAGAGATGACTTGTAATATCGACATCTGCAGAGACAAATTCCCGGCACCAGAAGTATGCTGCCGCCACTCCGGCTGCGGAGGATACTATTCCAATAAGGAATATTTTCCATATGGCCGCGTTGAGTATTCCCGCAGCGGCAATTGGCCCTGCTGACGGAGGGAGCAGAGAGTGAACAGTAAAAATTCCTGTTGCAAGGGCGATTGTGAAGGTTCCTGCCTGTTTTCCGCCATCCTTTTCAAGAAACTTCGCTATCGGGGCAGAAAGAATAAATCCCGACTCTGAAGGACATGAAACAGCGAGTATGCCTGCAGCCGCCGTAAGAGCGGCAGGAGAATTTTTCTTGCCGGTTATCCTTACAATGCCAATTGCGATTGTTATTACTGCCCCTGTCTTTTCCATGATAACTGCAATAGTTGTTCCGGCAATGATAAGGATCCCGTAATATGCAATTGTTGCCCCGAAACCGTTTCTGACTGCGGTTATTGTATTTGCCGGAGTAACTCCGCATACCATGCCGAAAATAAAAGAAGCCGGTATAAGAATAAAAAACGGATTCAGGTTAAACCTGTAGGTTAAATATATTATTAAAACTGCTGAGGCAATTATAAACGCTGTGTATGCTGCTGAAAACATAGGTTCCTCCGGAATAATATCCATACGGCATTATGGAATGCACAATTTTGAAAACATCAGGTTATATATTTGCAATAGTATTATTGTTTATAGTACGTATAACGGTAAAATAATATCAATTTTTTTAAAAAGTCGAGTAAAAAAAACAAATCCATTAATCAGTCTGTGTATTTCTCCGGCTTTTCATGTGAAGCTTTATACATATAAGGGCAGTCGCCGGCATGCTTAGAAACATTCCAATACAGCCGATAGCTGATTGAACCAGTTCGCTCAGAACGGGATTGTAATTCAGAACCATGGTGATTGGAATACCAGGTTCCAGTTTTAAAGCAATAATAAGAACAAGCGGCAGCGAAGTTCCTACATATGCAAAGAGAAGCGTGTTCATCGTAGCTCCCAGCATATCGGAGCTTACAGTCAGGATTGATTTGAATGCCTCACCGAATGAGATTTCAGGGTTGACACGGAATATTTCCTCGGTTGCCGATGCTATGGATATGCATACGTCCATAATCGCGCCAAGGGAGGCGATTATTATCCCTGAAAGAGCAAGTCCCTTCAGGTCAATATCTATGCTTGAGGCATAAAATACCGTCATCATATCGTTTGTGACTATTCCTGTAAGTCTTATAACCCATCCTGTGGTCAGCGCAAGAATAGTGGCTATCAGTACCCCGCTTGAGGCACCGATAATAGCTGCAATGGTTTTTTTCTGGAAACCGAGTATAATGGGTATAGTAATAACTATTGCGAAAAGCGTAATGGCTACGGCCATTGGTATTGGGGATTTACCCTTAAGAGTCAGAGGTACAAGGAGATAAAAAAGAAGAAATATAGTTGCAACTAGCGACGCCATTGAGAGTATTCCTCTAAGCCTTCCGACTGCTATAATGGAGATGATGAGAAGTATTCCAAGTATTATTAAACCTTTCGTGTTCTCCACATCATATATGGAAATATAATCAACATCGTTTGATTTCATGAATTTGGAGATACCGACAAAGACAGTGTCACCCTCCTGGTAGAACATCCCTTTGGGCATATTATCATCACCTTTGAATTCAACAATATGGCTTTCATTTTTCTTGGGGCCCTCGAGAATTTTAAGATGAATTTTTACCATTACATCGTATGGATTGTTTTCATCCTCTTTTACATGTTCAATTTCTGTCACCATGGCGCGGGCGAATGTACGCTGTTCGTTGTACAGATTTTTCTCCACAGCGGAAAGTTGTGCAGGAACGGTAAGCGCAATAAGCAGTACCGGTATCATAAGACGGATATATTTAATCATAAAACCAACCTCTTAGCGGCAATTCATAGTATTGATTGTTATATGTCAAATATTGAAACTGTTTTTTATAAAAATTTTTATTTTGTAACCGGTTATACCTTTTATAGAGGCCATCTCTCTTCTTTTGCTACTGTTGCTTTACGGATCCTGTCCGGCAAGCTGTTGCTGACAATGACATAGCCGGCAATTTTTTGTATAAATCATCTGAAGCCGATTCTGTTGACTATACGTACATCTTAACGCCATGTGCCGGATCATCGGTGAGTATCTCAAATGCTGCACGGTTCCCGGTTACAAGCAAAACCGGATTTTCTCCAGGAATGGTCAGCAAAACTCTGCACGATGCGATTTTGCAGTTAAGGCAGAATTTGTCGCCGCCTGGCGGATTGTGGTATGTAAGTCCTACAAAATTCAGGGGAGTCGATACAATCTCACCCTCGATATATGCCAGTTCATTTCCTGAAGAAAAATTCCAGAAAAATCTGCCGAAACGGCCATTGGCCCTGAGGCTGCAGCGGGTTGTGTTCAGAGCGTATTCTCTCCCCTCATGCCTGAGCACGATGAGAGTCATCCGGGGAGTCCAGATAGGTCCTATCTTTATACGTGCAGTGGCAAGTTCAAGAAAGCTTACCGGGGCGTTATCGAATCCGGCTACCTGCCCCCATGCGTAATCGTCTGTATGGCGGCTTCCCCAGTTATGGTTCTGACTCCCGATCCAGGAATCAATAATGTGCGCTGTTCCGTCAGTTGTTATGCTCCCTGTAAATTCCGCGCAAGGCAGGCCCACCAGACTCTTTGCCTTCGGCAGTTTTGTTTCGTACATTGAAAGAGGAAACAGGAACAAAGGTTTCTCTTCTCCTCTGTATGATAGATTCCATGTTATTGTATGGCCATTGAGAGAGGATGAACCATTAAGTCTGCCATGGATAAGCGTAGAAATGCCGATACGGACATCAAGAATATTTGATGACAGGCTGAAGTCAGCGCCTGAAAACTCCTCCTTAACCGAAACATGCTCTGCTGTCTCACCGTCGAACCATGTGGCCCATATTTCGCCAGTTGCCTTATCAGGGAGCCCCTTTGGTACAAAAACAGTATAACGTATCCAGAACGCCAGAGGTTTTGACGGATGATTAGCCCGCAGGAAATAGCTTTCATAGTGACCTTTCTTCTCCCCTGTGACATAGCGGGCATTATTAAATGAGCTGGTTGTATTAACAAAAGTTTTAATTGTGTACCTCTTTTCTATAAAAGGGATCTGCTGTAAACCACAGAGGGTTAATTCTGAAGTCTGGGCAATAACGATTTAACGATACCGGCTCAGGTGGTTCCCCATGTTCTGCACGGAATAACTGCAGGTATTCTTTTTGAAAATAATGTTATTGAATCACCTCGAATGGATGTATAATATCTTTAAGCAGCTTCTCAGTCTCACCATCCATATCACTGGAAATATATTTAATTAAATTGTTATTTTTAATTGTCGCAAGCCCTATCATCCTGGTAATGATGCTGAACGTATGATATGGTATATCCTCCCTTGGGAACAAAGGGTTTGCATCAGCTATTTCGGTGATCGTCTTCATTATTATATCCCTGCATTTGAGGGCATTTCTCAATTCAATCCCCATGTAAGCTTCATAATCAGTCTCTACATAATCATGATACTTTGGAGTATCAAGGATAAGCATTATAAAGGTCAGATCCCTCTCGCGGGTTGAAAAAGAAAGAAAAGTGTCGCAGATTGCTTTCAGTTTATCAACCGGCTTTTTATGAGAATCGCAGGCGTTTTTAAATTCATCGAAGAGCATCTCGAAACCGTAATTCAGTACATAAATATAAATTTCATCACGGTTTTTAAAGTAATTATAGATTGTGCTGGTTGAAACCTGAAGACTCTTTGACAGTTTTCTTATGCTGAGGTTGTCATACCCGTCATTAACAATTATTTCCAGAGCCGCCTTGCTCATCTGTTGTTTCTGAAAATTAATAACTTCCTGTGATCGTGCTTTATTTGCCATATTTCCTTTACTCTGATCAGCTATTGATAAATGTAATGTCATTTTTATCAATAATAATTCCGGAACTTTTTATTTATAGAAAATGTTCTATTTTCCCCACCGGTGAAGGCGGCCGGGAGATATGATAATTTATTTTACACTATGTATATAATAAAGAATTAACATATATTTTTTCCCGGTATCCGGTAAAATCCTGTTGACTAATAATTGATACAGTGTTACAATTAATCATCAGCATGTTCTAATTAATTGTCAATAAATATTTATATATGGAGGAACCTGTGAAATTTACATTATTACTCTTAATATTGGGTCAGAAACTGCAAAAGGCATCGAAGAAGAATGATCTCTTCCGGAAGTTTATTAAAGGGAAAAACATCAGGATTGTTATGAAGACCGCAGGCGGTCAGGGGAAAGCTTTTATTATAAAGGATGGCACTGTCAGGACATCTTCAAAAGATCTTAATCAGGCTGATGCATCTTTAATATGGTGTGACGGCAATACCGCTTTCAGTGTAATGACATCCGGAGATGACGAGGCCCTTATAGCTGCCATGACTGAAAAAAAGCTTCAGTCAGAGGGTAACTACAAGGAATTTATGTGGTTTTTAACTGCGCTCAGCAAGCTGTCGCCGCAGAAGGGCTGAAGGCTGAAATCATGTAACACTGACGGTATAATTCCGTTGAAACAGGATTTATGTCAGATAAAACTAACAGGAGGAACACCATGAACGTGACGGACAGATCGACGATAAACACAACAACACCCCTTCCGGTAGAGCCAGTCGACAGGGAATGGGGAGTGGGAGCCAACTGCATGGGAGACACGCATTCCCCTTTTCCGCGCGTGAACCGGTTCCGGAGATTCATCCTTGACAGCCCATTCACCGTTGACCACGAAAGGGCATGCCTTGTAACCGAGGCTTATCAGAAATATAGTGACTCACCCCAGATAATCAAGTGTGCCAGGGCACTGGCGCATGTGCTGAGCAATGTCACAATACATATTCTTCCTGACGAACTTATTGTCGGGGAGGCGGCTGCACCGATGAAAGCCAGCCCTGTTTTTCCGGAGCATTCGTATTCATGGATAACTGATGAAATGAAGAATCACCCGTGGGAAAAAAGGCTTCATGACAAATACTTTATCACTAAAGAATCGAGGAAAAAGCTTTTTGGTATTGAAAGTTTCTGGAAAGGGCAGAGTATAGATGAAAAGGTTGCATCATTGATGACCGGGGATGAGAAAAAGGGGACCAACCTGGAACGCAACGTGTATCTCCTTAATCTGTACATGTTCGGCGGCATAGGGCATCTGCAGCTGAATTATGAAAAACTCTTTTCATTGGGGTATGGAGGTCTGAAAAAAGCAGTTCAGAAAAAGATGCAGGAGCTGGATCCATCCGATCCGAAATACAGCAGCAAGCGCGACTTTTACCAGGCTGAACTTATAGTGCTTGATGCTGCCGGCGGTTATCTGCGGCGATATGCTGCCCTTGCGCGTAATTTGTCAAAAAAAGAGAAGAATGCGGAATGGAAAGGGATTCTCCTGAAAATCGCTGATAATTGCGACTGGGTATCGGAAAACAGGCCGAGGACATTCTGGGAAGCGATTCAGCTGTTGTTCATGGCAACAAGTATACTCCTGGCTGAAACTAACGGGCATTCTGTTTCCTTCGGCCGGTTTGATCAGTACATGTATCCATTTTACGACGCTGACATCAGGTCAGGCGCTGCCACCAGGGAATCTATACAGGAACTGTTGGAAATACTGTATATGAAGGATCTCTGGTGGACTAAACTCCGTGACAGGATGACAGTAATAGCCAACTCAGGCAGGGGAATGGGTGGCGATTCCCTGACGATAGGGGGCGTTGACAAAGAGGGGAAGGACGCGACGAATGACCTGACCTATATGTGTCTGGATGCTCTTGCGCATACCAGGTGGGGTACTCCCTGGCTGGCAGTCAGGTGGCACGAGAATACGCCGCGGGAGTTGAAGGTTAAAACTGCCAATACAATATTTATCGGCACAGGTCAGCCTAAAATATTCAACGATCAGGCTGCTATACCTGCATCGCTTCGCTCCGGGAGGACTCCGGAGGATTCCCGTAATTATCATGTAGTGGGGTGCGTTGAGATCGACGCCGGAGGGAAGGAATACGGCTGGCATGACGCTGCCTATTTCAGCATATCCAAGGTTTTCGAACTTGCAATAAATGACGGACGCTGTATCGGGTGCGGTCAGCACTGCTCCCGGTGGGATGTCTGCGGGGGCATCGGTGAAAAAATAGGACCTTCTACAGGGAGTCTGGCAGATTTTACCACCTTCGATCAGGTTCTCGATTCATACGATAAACAGATGAAATACTGGGTTGACCGGATGATTGCCGGTATCGAAATTATGGACAGGGTTCATCAGGAGATGAAACCGCTTCCATATCTCTCGGCGCTTATAGACGATTGCATCGAACGTGGCATTGATGTGTCGGCAGGCGGAGCGGTCTATAACTTTACAGGGCCGCAGGCTGTGGGGGTGGGGACCGTCGCGGACGGAATGTCAACCATCAAACAGCTTGTTTTCGAGGAAAAGAAGGTAAGCGGCAAAGATATTCTCGACGCATGCGAAAAAAACTGGGCAGGCTATGAGCCTCTCTATGCGCTGGTAAACAGCGATAAAATTCATCATTATGGTAACGATGATGATTATGCGGACAGTCTGGCAAAATTCGCAGCTGATACATACTGCAAACATGTGGAAAACAGGCCCAATTCGCGTGGCGGGAAATATCTGCCGGGAGTCTATTCGGTTTCAGCAAATATCGCTATCGGTCTGGTGCAGTGGGCATCCCCTGAAGGAAGAAAAGCCCTTGAGCCGGTTTCAGACTGCGTGGGCGCAGTCCATACACAGGTCAGGGCGCATGATGTAAACGGTCCTACTGCAATGGTTAATTCGGTTGCAAAACTGGATCATATACGGGCAGGGAACGGGACGCTTCTCAACATGAAATTCTCACCCTCCGCTGTATCGGGAGAGGCCGGAAGGGATAATTTCATTTCGCTGATTGACTCATATTTTGACCGGAAGGGGATGCACTGCCAGTTCAACGTAATAAGCCGGGAGACCCTTGAGGATGCTATGAAACATCCTGACAACTACCGGGATCTCGTAGTACGTGTTGCGGGATACAGTGCTGTCTTTGTGGAACTGAGTAAACCGCTGCAATATGATATAATCGGGAGGACTGAGCTCTCTTTTGACTGATAAGCTGAGGGAAAAGATTCCGGCTGGATATTTTTCAGGCGGAGTTTTAGTGAAAACTGAGCGCTGGCACAGGAATGGCTGATTACTATTTATGAATTCTGAAGAAAAAATTGCTCACAGGGAAGGGCTGGTATTAAACATACAGCGGTATACAATTCATGACGGACCGGGAATAAGGACAGAAATATTTCTGAAGGGATGTCCGCTCCGGTGCCGGTGGTGCAGCAACCCTGAAAGCATGTTATTGTATCCCGAGATTGGAGTCTACTCCTCACGCTGTATCGGTGTAAGCAAATGCGGGTACTGTCTTAAGGCGTGTCCTGAATCGGGGAATGGTGCGTTTATAATCCGGGGTGATAATGTAGCCGGAATTGACCGGGATATCTGCGATGGCTGTCTTAACTGTGCCGATGTTTGTCCATCCGGCGCACTCATTGTCTGGGGTAAAAAGATGACAATAGGCGACATCATGGCGGTTATATTATCAGACCTGAATTTTTATAATAAATCCGGAGGGGGGGTAACCATCTCGGGCGGAGAGCCTTTGGTTCAGTGGCAATTCACGATTGAATTATTGAAAGAGTGCATACATAATGGTATTCACACCTGTATCGAGAGTTCGCTGAATGTAAAGACTGAAATTTTAAACCGGGTACTTCCATTCGCTGATCTGATTATAACTGATTTAAAACATATGGATCCCGTAAAACACAGGGAATATACCGGAACAGGGAATGAACTTATACTGGAAAATATAATGAAAATTGCCGACCTGAACAAGCCCCTCATCATCCGGATGCCGGTGGTGGCCGGTCATAATGACGGAGATAAAAATATAAACGATACGGCTCAGTTTATAGCCGGAAAGCTTGGCAACCGTGTGATGCAGTTACAGCTGCTGCCGTACCGGCAGCTGGGTGTTGAAAAGTATACATCGCTTGACCGGGAATATCCTATGCATTACTTTAATCCGCCGGAAAGGAGTGAATGGGAAAAAAATATAAAAAGGATTGTGGAAATCATGCTGTCATTCGGTATACCGGCAGTGCCGGGAACAACAGCAAAGATTTAATGGCATGGCGCTAAAGATCTCCGGAAGACATGGCAAAACTGTCTGCTTATTTCGGGGCAAGCTCTCCGAAGAAGAACGAAGAAGTAACACCGCCATCCATTAAAAAGTCACTGCCTGTGATAAATGCGCCATCAGGCCCCATAAGAAGCGCAGCAACATTTGCAACCTCGTCAGAAGTACCAGCTCTCCCTACAGGACAGCTCTCAATCATACGGCGGTAACCTTCTCCGCGGGGACCTGTCAGTTCATCTTTCGCGAGAGGTGTGATAATAATGCCCGGACTGATTGTATTTACCCTGGCGCCCCGCTTGCCCCACCTGACAGCTTCTGCCATCACCCGTAAAGCGTTTCCGCGTTTTGAGAGTTGATAGGCGTGCAAAGTATCCTTCACCTGGTCCGGCTGGAGCATCGGAAGAGCTAAAAGCTGATCGGCGGGAGTTGTCGCTAAAAGCTTATTCTGCTCATCTGTGAGAGCACCCAGTCTATGCCCGGACTGGGATGCAATTACTACACCGGAGCCGCCGCGTGCAATTACGTTTCCGAATACCTCAAGTACGAGGGCCGTACCATAGATATCAACTTTCAGAATTGCAGCTACCGGAGCCTGCGATGGCGATACACCGGCAGCGTGAATAACCCCGGTCACGTCGCCAAGGCCGGCAGCCTTTTCGGCCAGATCCTCTACCGCTTTGCGTGAGGATACATCCATGGCGGCAGTGCTGACCTCAAATCCCGCATTACTCAGAACTTCAGCTGCTGCGTCCGCATTTTCCTGCCGTAAATCAGCGAGCAGAATATGTTTTCCGGCACTCACTCTCCTTGCAATTGCGACCCCTATTGACCCTGATCCTATTAATACCGTAATACTTCTCATAATAACCTTCCAGGTAGATAATTTCTTAAATTAATGGACTAAAATTAAATAGTGTTCCGTGGTATCCCATATATGACAGCAATCGGGAAAAGTCCTCATGGTTCCTCCTGGATCAGATTTTAAAACCTGCATCATAGGCTTCTTTCATTGCAGGTTTACCCTTGATATCTCCGATATTCCATGCGCCGGTCCCGTAGATAGTCCCTTTCTCCACTGAATCTTTAAGAAGCGTTGTGAATCCCCTGATTCCCTCAATTGTCCTCTCCATTGCATCCCTGTCTGTGTCAGCTGCGGTGATAATAAAATAGAATTC
The DNA here is from genome assembly GCA_963664815.2 of Spirochaetota bacterium. Taxonomy (GTDB): domain Bacteria; phylum Spirochaetota; class UBA4802; order UBA4802; family UBA5550; genus WRGT01. The sequence goes on along the minus strand of CAXXHB010000003.1, from coordinate 3,868,872 downwards.
CTTGTTTATCATTTCAGTATAACGGGAACAGGTTCTGTCTATCAGAGTTTTCATCTGTGCACACATGGTATAGAAGTAAACAGGTGTAGCCATAACGATAACATCAGCAGCGATCATCTTCTCCAGTATCTCTGGCATGTCATCTTTAAGAGGGCAGGCTTTTTCCCCATTTATGCATAAGCCGCAGCCTGTGCAGTATTTTATCTCTTTATCTTTAACAAATATCTTCTCTGCGTGGTGTCCAGCCTCCTGCGACCCGGATATAAACCGGTCACAAAGGAGATCTGAGTTGCCCCCTCTTCTTGGGCTGGTTGATAATACTAATACTTTTTTACTCATTTAATTTACCTTGTTATTTTAATTTCCTGTATTCTTCGTCTGTTACAGGTTCAAGCCATTCCGGTGACCCTGCCTTTACATTCGTCTCAATGGAAAGATGAACAAACCAGCTGTCATGCGCCGCGCCGTGCCAGTGCTTCACATTTGAAGAGATCTTTACCACATCACCCGGATGAAGTTCACGTGCCGGTTTTCCCTCCTGCTGGTAATAACCGCGCCCGCCTGTTACCAGCAGGATCTGCCCGCCCGGATGCCTGTGCCAGTTATTTCTGCAGCCAGGTTCAAATGTTACATTGCCAATTGGGCAGTTAAATTCATCATCACGGGGTACAATCATACTGAGATATGCGGTACCTGTAAAATTTCTGCTGAACTGTTCAGGCAGTTTTTCCCCTTTTGGAAATATTACGCTTTCACTTAATTTTTCTGATTCATTCATAATTTATTCTCCATCATTATTGAAGTATCATAGGCCGGTTCTTTTCTCCAGCGCTTCCGGATAACGCTCACCCTGGATTTCAATTTCTGATGAGGCACTGTTGATTTCAGCGAGGTCAGCGGCAGTGAGATTAACCCCGGCTCCTCTGATGTTCTCGTCCATTCGTGAAGGTTTTGTAGTTCCCGGTATTGGTACTATCCAGGGCTTCTGAGCAAGCAGCCATGCAAGTGCAATCTGAGCAGGTGTCGCTCCCTTCTGCTCTGCAAACCTGTTCAGTATATCAACAAGAATCATGTTCTCTTTACGGTTTTCCTCAGTAAAGCGTGGGACTATATTGCGGAAATCGCTGCTGTCAAACTTTGTATTTACATCTATCTTCCCGGTAAGAAACCCTTTCCCCAGCGGGCTGAAGGGTACAAATCCGATTCCGAGTTCCTCAAGAACCGGCAGCAATTCCTCTTCAGGGCGTCTCCACCAAAGCGAGTATTCGCTCTGTACTGCAGTCACAGGCTGGACTGCGTGTGCCCTGCGGATCGTTTTAACGCCTGCCTCAGACATTCCGAAGTGCCTGATCTTTCCCTCCTGTATGAGATCCCTGACAGTCCCCGCCACGTCTTCTATCGGTATGCCTGGATCTACACGGTGCTGGTAATACAAATCTATTGTTTCAACCCTGAGCCGTCTGAGCGAACCCTCAAGGCTTCTCCTGATGGTTTCAGGCCGGCTGTCTATTACCTGCTGAAAACTTTCATTCATACTTATCCCGAACTTCGTGGCTATCACAACTCTCCCTTTATAGGGCTGAAGTGCTTCACCAACCAGATCTTCATTTGTGAATGGTCCATAAACCTCGGCTGTATCAAAAAATGTTATGCCCTGATCAACCGCCTTATGCATCAGAGAGATCATTTCATTCTTATCGCCGGCAGGGCCGTAACCGTGGCTCATTCCCATACAGCCGAGACCGAGAGCTGAAACTTCAAGGCCGTTTTTTCCCAATATCCGTTTCTGCATTATATCCTCCATTTCCTGAAACATTTTGAAATCAGAATTAAATAATAATAGTGAAAAGATAAAGAAGAGTGTAATTAATTGCTGTTCTTTGCAGTCCGGAAAATTGATTTTTCAGCTCAGCTTCTCTATCCACTCAGAAACAATTTTATCTGCAGATCCTGCACTCCCTCCGCGGATAGCAAACCCATTCAGGACTGCAGCCTTAGGGCATAATTTTTTAATATCCTGTTCACTGCGGCCCAGTCCGCTCCCTTCATGAGTACAAAAGGGGACAATGGTTTTTCCGGAAAAATCATGATTCTCCAGAAATGTAAACACAGGCATCGGCATAGTCCCCCACCAGTTAGGGTATCCTAAAAATATCACATCGTATTCATTCATATTTTCAACATGACCGGAAAGTTCAGGCCTGGCATTGGATCGGAGTTCTTCCTTTGCCACGTTTGTAGTTTCTGTATAGTCTTCAGGGTAAGCCTTAACTGACTCTATATGAAACATTTTACTTCCGGTTATTTTCTGTATCATTCCTGCAACTACCTCTGTATTCCCCACCTTCAGATCTTTTATACTTCCATTGACGTAGTTTTGTCCCCTGCGGGAATAATATGCAACCAGGCATTTCTTTTTTATTATACTCATGATTAATTATCCTTAATTCTTATTCAGTTTAAATTTTTTATGATTTTTCCGGTTCTATTGCCGGTAAGGCAAATTCGACTTCAAAAGTAGCAGCAATATCCTTTAACCATTTTGTAATCTCAATATGCTGCGGGCAGTGCTCTTCACATTGTCTGCAGTCGATACAATCTGATGCCTTTCCGAACTTTTTTGTTAAATTCATGTAATACACCATCTGAACTGAAAACATGCTTTTTATCGATTGCTTCTCTGTATTGTATAAAGCGAAGTATTCAGGGATGGCAATATTCTGCGGGCAGCCCTCCACACAGTAACGGCATGCTGTACAGGGTATGGCAATAGATTCGTTGATAATCTTAACGGCTTTTTTTATTACATCGTATTCATCGTTTGTGAGTGATTTAAACTCCTGCATATAGCCGGTATTATCCATAAGCTGTTCAAGGTCAGACATCCCGCTCAGTACAACCATAACACCATCACGGCTGGCAGCATAGCGAATTGCCCATGATGGTATTGTCATGTCAGGATGGCAGCCTTTAAATAATTTTTCAGCCATTTCCGGTACTTTCGCCAGGGTGCCACCCTTGACCGGTTCCATAACAATTACCGGCTTGTTATGCTTACGTGCAACATCATAGCATTTCCCGGACTGTATGCTCTCATTATCCCAATCAAGATAATTAATCTGTAACTGGACAAAATCCACCTCCGGATGAGCTGTGAGTATTTTATCCAGCAGGTTGGCATTATCGTGATATGAGAAACCTATCTGCCTGATCCTGCCTGCTTTTTTCTTTTCTATAATAAATTCAAAACTTTTAAATTTTTCGGCAATTTCATAATTTTCTGTACCAAGGTTATGAAGCAGGTAGTAGTCGAAGTAATCCACACCGCACTTTTCCAGCTGTTCGTTAAAAATTTTCTCCTGGTCTTCCCTGCTTTTCAGCATCATTGTTGGCAGTTTTGTCGCCAGGGTAAAGCTCTCTCTTTTATGGCGTTTTACAAGGGCCTCTCTCATAGCTGTTTCGCTCTTACCCATATGGTACATATAGGCAGTATCAAAGTAGGTAAAGCCTCTTTCCAGAAAGATATCAACCATCCTGTTTAGTAACTCCATATCAACACTCGCCTGATTATTCTGGTCCTTTACGGGCAGACGCATAAATCCAAATCCCAGTTTTTTCATATTATATTCTCCTTATTACAGCAGTTAAAGATTTAGTTAAAACAATGTCATTCCAAATCACCTGCCATCGGTTCCCCCCTATCCCCATTTAATTGTGCCCAGCGTTTCCAGGGGAACCTGGAAAGCCGGAGAGTTTCATTAACCCCTTTTGCCGGTGGGTGGCAGGTTTGCATTTACACTGCACAAGCAGTATACTCTGCCGGTGGCCGGTTGGTTCAGGGGGCAAATCCGTATGATATTCCTCACATTCGTTCGGAATGGCATTGTCCTGTATTATTTCGTAATATTCAACTTCTTCAGCCACCCTGATATTCTGTCACCCGCGGTTTTTATATCATCTCCCCTTATGGAAATACCTTCCAGCAGAGTGGATTCCGGGCAGAGTTTTGTGATGTCCTTTACACTCAGGCCAAGACCGCTGCCGAGATGAGTGCTGAATGGAATAATGGTTTTTCCCGATAAATTATTTTCTGACAGAAATGTTCTTACCGGGGCCGGGAACGTTCCCCACCAGATCGGGTAGCCTATAAATATGATATCATATGATCTTATATTATTAATTTTTGTTTTCAATGCAGGCTTCTCTCCGGATTTCAATTCCTGTTTTGCGACTTTTTTAACAGCCTCGTAATCATCAGGATATTTCTTTACAGCCTGAAGTTCAAAAATATCTCCGCCGACGCTCTGGTGAATCTGGTTTGCAATTTCCCGCGTATTACCCGTGTGCGAAAAATAAGTCACAAGGATCTTTTTATTTTCTCCTTTCTTGCTGTCTGGTATTCCGGAATTCTCTTTGCAGGAGGCCTGGATCCCTGTAAATGCAAGTGATGCAGCAATCAGATAAAGAACAAAAAATTTCTTTTTCATATCAACCTCGTTATCTTTTTTCTCTTTTTTAAATCATCTGAACTATAACGCCAGAAAAATAAAATAGTGCATGACATTGTTTCTGATAAATCTTTAATCGAAATAACAGTAAGATAAAATACCGGGCAACATGATGCTTTACTTTACAGTTCAGAAAGTTGACTTTTCAGTTCAAAAAAATATTTTATAATAATTTCTGAAGCATTGCTACTGTTGCATCAAAGGATAATCCTTCAGTGCCGGCAATACGTTTAACATCTTCATACTCCAGGGTTTCTTTATGAATATCCCCAAAGCGGCAGATTTTAACCCGTAAATCGCCAAATTCAGTATGGCGGGTTTCGATCTGTCGTTCCATACATGTGCGGGAAACAGGAAATTTCCGGAGTCCGATTGTAGAGGTTTCTTTAAGAATACAAAATTCAATGGCATTTACGCAGGAGACATCAGAAAGTACGGTTAATTTAAAAGCCGGACGGTTTTTTTTCATGAAAATCGGTGTGTAAAAGGCATCCAGTGCACCTGCGGCAAAAAGACGTTCCAGGGTATAACCAAGGGCTTCTCCGGTCATATCATCTATATTGGTCTCAAGGACGACAATTGAGGAATCGCTGCCCGGACGATGACCGATAAAAATACGCAGAGCATTAAGCATCCCGAAATCACGCTGTCCGAAGCCGTAACCGGTTTTTTCCGGAGTAAATTCAGGCAGCTCATGGGAATAAGTACCCAGTTCGGAAATAATGGCAACTCCGGTCGGCGTGGCTGATTCACCATCAATCTCCCTTGAATAAACAGAAAAACCTGACTCATTGAGGATTTCCGCCGTAGCCGGTGCCGGTACCGGCAGAATTCCATGTGCGCATTTAACGAGGCCTTTACCAACGTTAATTGCCGAGCCGTAGGTAATATCCGGCGCAATTTTATGATAGCATATTGCGGCACCCACAATATCAACAATTGAATCCAGGGCGCCAACTTCATGGAAGTTAATATCATCAGCCGGGATGTTGTGAACTCTCGATTCGGCCCGGGCAACACGCTCAAAAATGGCAAGGGATGTTTTTTTTACCGGTTCATCCAGTGATGATGCGCTGATAATCCCTTTGATATCGGCATGGTTCCGGTGAACATGGCCGGATTTATTCTCTTTGTAATGTTCATGATCTTCATGACTGCGGCCATGGTTGATCCCGGAATCATGATGGTGATGATGAGGGGCAATTTCATCTGTAATTACGCGGAACAGTGTTCCGCTGATTCCATGACGGCTTGTTTTTTCAGCTTCAATGCGAAATCCCGGGACATTAAGTTTCTCAAGCTCCCTGCCAAGAAAATCTGTTTCGACACCCAGATCCAGAAAAGCGCCGATCACCATGTCTCCGCTGATGCCTGAAAAACAGTCAAAATGTAATACTTTCATGAAGTTCCCTCTACAGTTTATTGATTTTTGACGCCATACAGGCAGCTCCAAAACCATTGTCGATGTTAACCACTCCGATACCGCTGGAGCAGGAAGTCAGCATCCCCAGCAGAGCGGATATACCGCCGAAATTTGCTCCGTATCCGATACTGGTGGGCACTGCTATTACCGGTTTATCCGTCAGGCCGCCGACGACTGAAGCAAGCGCCCCCTCCATACCGGCAACGACGATGACAACCTTTGCCTTTGCAATAATTTCAATTTTATCAAAGAGGCGGTGAATTCCGGCCACACCCACATCAAAGAGCCGCTTTACCTGGTTACCCATAACCTCAGCGGTTACGGCAGCCTCTTCGGCAACAGGTATATCTGAAGTGCCGGCTGTAACTACCAGAATATAGCTGTCGGTTGTACCATATGGCACACGCCTGACAACAACAGACCGGGCTTCTTCGTAATAAACGGCTTCGTCTGCAACGCTTTTAATAGCCTCGTAGACGCTGCGGTCTGCCCGGGATGCCAGTATGTTATTATTCTCTTTTTCAAGCATATTCTTTACAATGCCTTTAATCTGCTCAGCTGTTTTACCGGGGCTGTAAATAACCTCCGGATAACCGACTCTTAACTCACGGTGATGATCAACCCGCGCGTAACCAAGGTTGTCATAGGTCAGATTTTTTAAGGCATGCAGTGCATCGGGCACGTCTATTTGATTTTCTTTAACTTTAGTTAAGAGTTCTGTCAATTTATCTTTATTCATGTATTTCTCCCTGAGGTTCTTTTGACCTGTTCATCCGTTTTGTTGACTGGTTAAGACTCGCCGTAGGCCTTCAGATTGATGGCAACACTGGTGATCCCAAAACCTTTCAGAGACTTGACCAGATTAATCCGGTTGTCGATAATTTTTTGAAAATCTTCTGAGCCGCATTCGATTTTAGCATCATTCCCGTTAAGACGCAGCCTGTACTGGCTGAGACTCAGTGTTTTGAGAATCTCCTCGCCGGCTTCAACAGTTTTTAAAGCCTCCGGAGTAATGGCAGTGCCATGGGGAATACGGGTTGCGAGACATGCCATGGAGGGCTTATGCGCGGTTGGTATTCCGTAATATGCAGAAAGAAGTCTGATTTCCGTCTTTGTCAGTCCGGCATCCGCCAGGGGGCTTCCTACCGCGAGCTCTTCAAGCGCTTTTAACCCGGGCCGGTCATCTTGAAGATCATCGATGTTTGTTCCATCAAGCAATATAGTATAACCGTTATTTATGGATGCCTCCCTGATTGCAGAAAAAATATATTTTTTACAATAGTAACAACGCTGTGGTGAATTTCCGTAAAACCCGGGAAGTTCAAAAATTTTAACAGGTATGGTAATCAGCCTGGCTTTTAATGAATCTGCCAGGGCAAGGCTTTCGCTGAACTCTGAACGCGGCATCATGGGGCCATCAGCGATGATGGCAAGGCAGTCAACGCCGGGTGTGTCAATAGCGGCTTTTAAAAGAAACGTTGAATCCACCCCGCCGGAAAAAGCGATAGTGACACGGCCGGCTTTTCTTAAATTATTCTGCAGGGTTTCAAGTTTTTGCTTTAAAACAGGCTGAAGCGATGTCATTATTACCTCCTCCATGCAAGGGCTGAAATGTTACAAAACTGTCTGGTTCCAATCGAAATGGGATCTGAACGATCCTTGTTCTGAACTTAACCGGATACGTGTATATAGTCCACTTTTTTATTTTTTCTCTCGAAATGTGTGTATGAAATATTTTATAAGGCAACCGGAGAAAAACACCGGACGCCTTTCTTCTGTTACAGTGTAATCAGTTCATACTGTTCATTGCCCATACCAAGCGTCTTCATATATTCAAGCTGATGCAACCCGCTGCGGGATTCGATTCTTTCAACCATATCATGCTTTTTAGCTTCCGGCAGAGCGAAAAGTAAATCCACTGATGCCTTGTCTACGGCCAGAATATCCGTTGAACCGACTATTCCGATATCAGGTGATGAGGGTTTAGCGGCGGCAGTTCCGGCACAGTCGCAATCCACCGAGATGTTTTTTAACACGTTGATATAAGTGATATGCGAACCGAAATGATCGGCAGTGGCCTTGCCGGACTCGACCATACGCTCCAGAAACAGCTTCCCTTTTTCCCAGCCCTCACCATGAATTTGCCGTTTGCCAACCTGGCCGGAGGCGCATCCTATACCGATATTTTTTAGTGATCCGCCAAAACCTCCGCTGGTATGACCTTTAAAATGTGTATAGACGAGGAGTGAATTGTAGTTTAAAAGATTTTTCCCTACGGAGATCTCTGTAAGATGTACCCCGGGGGTATATGGGCGATCTTTTAATGCAGGTGATAACCATTTATTAAAGAACTCCCGCATCCCCGGTATTGGGAGTATGGCGTCACCATCCTCATCCATTATATCTACAGGGCAAAAATCCCATCCGTTTATTTTCAGGGTTTCCCTGTGTCCTTTTGTAGTTTGCCTCGGCCCCGGATAAAGAACATTGCATTCTACGATGTTACTTCCGGGAATATTCCCTTGCAGAGTCTTGATAAGCTCCAGCGGTAACAGGTTAGGCCCATGTGGCTCGCCGGTATGGAGTTTAATGCCTGTTTTACCAGTCATGCCCTGATTGATTTTGGAATATATTTTCATAAGACCTTCAGTGGTAATGTCTTTTGTAAAAAAAACCCTGGACTTATCCTGAGGTGAGGCGATTGCCTTGCCTAAAGTAATATAATTACCCAGAGCTGCAGTGCCAAGTGCCATTGCACCGCTTTTAAGAAAATCACGGCGTGAAATTTTTTTACTCATAGCTGTTTTCTCCTTTTTATTGCTGAAGATAATTTTACATTTATAATTATTTTGCTTTTCTTTTCAGTTCAAAATGTTTTCTATTCAGCCCAGTGAATTTTTTAATGATTTAATGAATGGAAGATTGTAAGTTTATATTTTTATATCGGTGAATGGACAGAATGTTAATATAATATTACAATATATTAACATTCCCGGCAATCCGATTAATTCCGGAACCGGTTCACTGAATCCTTTCACAATGAAGCGGAGTGGGATGCTGTCTCTGAAATCAAATAGATGTTATTTGATTCTTTTAAACAGTATCATTGCTATGTCGTCGTTAAGTTCGCTGACGGTTGTGTTTATTATTTTTTTCCCAGTAAAGGCTTCTATTGCCTCCGCAATCCGGTTGATTACAGCCTCGGGCTTTTTCCTGGCGTATTTTTTAAGTTCTCCGCTGATCCCTGCTTCACCGAACTGTTTTTTTGAACCATCCATAGCCTCGCTTGCCCCGTCAGTGTACTGGAAGAAAAGATCTCCGGGGGAGAGTTTAATTCTGTTTACGCTTATAGTCCCGGCAAAAAAGTCATTATCATCCATACCTACGGGGAGACCACCCTCCGGCAGTATTTCAACCTCGTCTTTTTTATAACGGTAGACCATGGCCCGCGGATGCCCTGCTGAGCAGTATTCGATTTCATTGGATGCCCTGTCAATAATCCCTACAAACAGTGTAACGAATATATGAGGAGGGGTCTCTGAAAATATCTGCCGGTTTAATTCGCACAATATTTCCACGAGTTCCCGTATTCCGCGCTGTATTATACCATGGAGGTGTGCACGCAGCATCGACATGACTATGGCAGGGCCTACTCCGTGACTGGACACATCCCCTATACAGAAGAATATGCGGTTCTCATCAAGTTCAATCAGGTCATAATAGTCGCCGCCTACGCCCTGCATGGAGCGGTAGAATGTGCCGATTGAATAAAAGCCTTCAAGGTTGGATGGAATTGTCTCCGGGAGAAGAATCTTCTGTATTTCGCCAGCTGCGGCTATTTCACCCTTCAGCTCCTCCTTTTCCCTGAGTCCCTTCATCATTGTGTTGAGTGATACTCCCAGGGTCTCTATTTCATCAAGCCCCTTTTCAGGAAACACAACATTAAGCTCCCCATGTCCGGCAAGGGCTGCCTGTGCGATGATCCCTTTAATTCTGCTGACCATGAAACCGGCAAGGAAATATGTGAGGATGATTGAGAAAAGGGCTATAAGTGATGAATAGAATATCATAATATTTCTGTTGCGGATTATTCTGTTCATCCCGTCGGTTTTATCAATCAGCACTGCATTAAAGCCGGTAATGCTGTTTTCCATCAGATCTGACAGCAGACCACCTCCGGCATCAACGGACAGCACACCGATCTCTCCTGCTATCGGGGTGCTGTCCAGACGCCACATGTATTCCTCAATTTCACTTCTGCTGTATGCAAGAATTCCGTCACCGGCGAGAGGGGTGTTTTTCATACCCTGGACATCAGCCGGGAGACCGGTTTCGCTGCTCGCATCCATTATCCAGTTTCTAAGCGTGTCAAACCTTCCTGATTCGGTAACTCTTGCCTTTGATGAACGGAGGTAGTCCCTGTAAGCAAGAGGATTGGTGTTCGGTTTAAGTATGGCAAAATCCAGCAGTGCAGCTTCCCTGATGAAGCGCATTGCATCACTGGAAGTAAGCTTTTCAGATTGCCAGATATCCTCTTCCGATTTCTTCATCTCCTGTCTTAGTTTTGCGATGCGCCGGCTGTTATCGTCAATAAAAGCCTGCCGGGCTTCAATTTCATTTTTCCTGTCATCATCGTTATTAACGGTATTATCAGCTTTGAGTTCATCGATCCTTTTCTTTGCTGAGGCAATATCCGTGTTCAGGATGTTTAACTGCTCTTTATAATAATCTCTCATCCTGATGATTTCATCAGAGTAGGGGGCGAGTTTTGCAAAAAAACCGGATCTTTCCTTTAACAGTTTTTTGTAATCATCATAGAGCGACCTGTATTCACTGTCAGAACCGGGAACTTTTTTGTTCTGTTTAAGTATTGCAAGTCTGTCCCTGATTTTTGTGCATTGCGCCGATATAAGAGCGGAAATTCGCGCGTCCTCTTTCAGGAATGGGATCCATTTTGAACTGTTTTTCTCAAAGTCCTTACGGATTGCAACAATGCGTTCGTAAGTGGCCGGATTTTTAAATACAGGGCGGTAATTGACATGATAATTTCTTCCGCTGATGTTGTAGTTGTATTCCCTTGTGCCGGCCAATGTGACCTGGTCGGATGAGGTGAAAAAATTACTGTTGTCTGTGATAAACTGAGCATGTTTCATAAGGGGGGAGAACTTTATGAATCCGTCCCTTATTAAGGAGCCGGTATCATAATTGATTTCTCCATCCGCACCGTATGTTATAATACGGATATTGCTGTTCGCCAGCCCTGTTCCTTCAAGACTGTTAAAATTATATTCATAGAAAATTTTCAGATTATTTGTAAATCTTTTATCCGCATAAGCTTTATTCGTTTTTTCTTTTTTTAAACGTGCTTCAAGAATACGGTTCTTTTTTGATATGTCAGGCGGCTGGTTTGCGGGATTATTATTCTGCGGAGATGTATTCCCGTTGATTGATTCAATCTCTTTTTCAACTGCATCAATGCGGCGCTGGTAGTAAATTACAGACTGACCCATGGTTTCTATAATCTTCAGTTCAGCAGGAGTAATCGGGCTTCCATCCCTGTGTTTCAGCTGTTCAATAACCTTTTTTTCAAGAGCTGCTATCTGTTTCTCCGGGAGGTATATGCTGAAGTATGTATCATACCCCTTCCGGTAGTAGTCATACCGCACGTCAATACCCAGTTTTTTCCCGAATTTTCTGAAGGTATTACCCCATGAATCTTTTTTTCTGTATACATAAGCCTTGTATTTTTTCAGATCCTCCTGCTTTTCCTTAATCCTGATTTTCATCTCTTCAATGAGCAGAAGGTTTGTTCTCACACTGTCCATTGAAACGGCAACTGAGTTGATGTATTTTAATGATGCTTCAATCTCGTTTTGAAATCCCTCTTCAATGATATGGCTCTGGTTCAGATAATTAAAAACAGCTGCGGATGCGAGTATAATAGATACAAAAATACCGAATAAAAATGACAGCTTGAACCTTATCCCGGGCATGATTCTGCGTAGTAAGGGCCTCTTCCGGATAAATCCGGCAGGGCTGAAGTTAATTATGCTGTTTTTCCCTCTGTTTAACCATGATGAGCCGGTTTCCGCAAGTTTCATTTTTTTCATAATATACTTCCATTGATTTTTTAAAAATGTCCACACCGAGCCCGCCGGAACTCCCGGAATTGAAGTATTCATCAATGTCAGGAGGGGGTATATCAAGCGGATTAAATGCCGGCGCAAAGTCGGAAATAACAAACCTGAATGATGATCTGTCAGACTCCATCTCTATTTTTACGGTGCCTGAATCGTCGCACTTATATCCATGAATGATTATATTTGATAATGCCTCATCAATTGCGAGCACCACCTGTCCGGTTTCACGCGTATCCAGACCGTTACCGATAAAAGCTTTTACAGAATCCCTTACGCTGCACAGCTCGGATGTGCTGGCCTTTATTGTGATTGTGTTTTTTTTCAAAGTCAGGCCGATTTGACCTCCGTAACTGCCGATTGTAAATCCATTCTGGCAGGGACTTTTTTTGTGAAATACATGACATCAAGTGTATCGAGTATTGCCGGGCTGGCGCAGGCAATTGACATTTTTCCCCCCTTCCCTTTGAGTGTGTTCAGGGCAGCATTCAGCAATCCTATACCTGCCGAGGATATATAATTCAGTGATGAGAAGTTGAAAACAATTCGTATATTGCCTGATGAGATATTTTTTTCAATTGCCTCTTTGAACAGGGGTGCTGTATGAGCGTCGATATCTCCTGAAGGTGATATAATACATACACCGTCACTGACTGACTCGCTGATTTTTAATAATGCTTCATTCATGATATCCCCCGGTAATCTTTTTTCAGTTCTTTCCACAGGTTTTTTTCAGAAATTATTTTATAGAGTATCCGCTCAAGCCTGTCAATGTCATAAAAATGTTTTGATGCTGAATCCCCTTCGAATATGTAGCCGTATTTTCTGATCCCCTGGATTGTTGTTTTAATGTCTCCGCCATGAACGGATTGTGTAATCCTGTAATAAAGATCAATGGCAATTGTGTTTTTCAGATCACTCTCAAATCCAGGTTCCCGTTTGGCAAGGGCTTCAATAAGTTTTTCGACATCGCTTCTGGAATAGTCCTCTTTATCGCTGTAATGGATTATGTATGAGGAGAGAAGCCTGCGGCATTTGGGGATGTTATGATAACTGCTGGCAATCTGGATATTGTCATAAAGCCTTTTTATTTCGTCATCAAGCTTCACTTTCTCAGGGCTGCTGCCGAGTTTTACAGGCTCTAATGCGGTTAATATTTCGGCAACTTCGGCTGTGTTAACTGCCTCGAGAAACAGCTTTTCATTTTTTTCGCTGTTCAGTCCGTTAAATTCATTCAGCGGGGGAGCAATTATTCCTGCAAATTCGACTGATTCCGGGCTTGCCGCGACACGCGCATTAGCCTGAATTTTCTCAAGGAAAAATATTGAACTGTTTCCCAGTACGGATAATTTTTCTTTCATGGAATAACATATAACTCTTTTGCAGCGTGGAGCTATTGTATCAAAAAGTGATGGATTGGAGGATTCCTCTTTGAGGCGTTCAATCAGTTTATGAATATCCTGTCTGTTGTCATCATTACTCCAGCCCGCTTCAAAAAGAGGGTCATACAGATATTTTCTGAAAGGTGTTTTCCCGTTCAATGCAAGTATGCGGATGTTTTTTATCATATCATGCGCAAGGTCTGCCGGAACTTTGCTTTTAGTTTCCATATAATATTATTCTTTTTTTATTTTCACGTTTGTATTAAAGTTCAGATGAATCTTTACTAATGATTGCCGGTTATCTGAAACGGTTGAAGCGTAATATTAAATTAATATAGTTTAATGTTATAAAATGTCAACCGAAAATAAACCCGGCCAGATTGGAGTCTCGCTAAAATATCATACTGTTCTTTATGTTCAAAATGTTCAAAAAATTGATTATTGATATCATAGGAATTTTACTGAAGTGAGACTGTAAATTTAATCTTTCCTGTAAGAAGAGGGCGAATGCCCGTAATGTTCTTTAAATAACCTTGAGAAATGTGAAACATTTTCAAATCCTAATGAAAAGCAGATATCTGTAATGGTTATTTCAGTTGTTGTAAGAAGCTCCATTGCCCTGGTAAGGCGTCTTTCCCGTATCCAACGGGATGGTGGCATATTGTATTTACTGCTGAATTCTCTTTTAAAACCGGAGAGGCTTCTGCCGGAGAGGTATGCAAGGTCTTCCAGTGATACCGGATTCATATAGTTATTTTCAAGCACGTAGTCCAGATTCTGCCGTGTCTGCTGGTTTAACTGCAGCAGCTGCAGCAGAAGATTCCTGTTTATATTGCCTAAATCATAAAGCAGCTCAAACATCTTGAGCTTAATGAGATTTTCATCTACTGATTTCTTTTCATTCATAAGGGGTTTAAGAGATTCAACAAAACCCAGCAGTCTTTTGTCCGCTGTGATTACTGAAACAGGAACAAGCTCATCTTCAGGTTTCTCATAAACCTTTATGCCCTGAATAAAATCCTTTAAAAAATTATCATTCAGAAAAAAAAGCATGAAATCTCCCGATTTTTCATATTCTATTGGAATAGCCTTTCTCAGGAGTACCATTTCGTTTTTATTTACGGTATAGCTTTGTTCATTATGTTTTACGGTATATCTGCCGTCTAAAACCACAAGGAGGAGATGATCCTCCAGAAACATTGATCCTTTTATGCCGGTATCATATACATTTGTACAGGATGCAAATGCTGTGAAATTTTTAAACTTCAGAATTTTCTTTTCCAGTTCAGGAGTATATAATCCTCTTGGAGCAATCAGCAGTTTATTCAATGTCAGTACTCCTTTTATAAATCAGACAGTAGCAAATTAATATAAAAAATCTGATTTATGTCAAGAATCTATTATCAGGTATAATAATTTAATTATACGGGGAATTTTTATCGTAGGGATCACTATGGAGGAAGCAGTCCGTGCTTAATCCTGTTATATTTATAATCCTGAACACGATTACAGGATTAAAGGATTGTCGGGATTTCCTGCGGATAGAGGTATTGTACACCAGCGTACTCCACGCTGTGCATCAACAGATTTATGATCAATACCACGGAAGATTTATGACAAATATCACAATCTGTTTACAGAGTATTCAGTTTCGCTTCAATTTTGTTTCAATTACGCCTCAAACACCTTATTTACAGCTATAAACGCGCGTTTTTCTCTGTCAGTAACGGTGTTGAAACGGTATTGAAACGGTTTTTAACAGGGTCTTCATACTGCTTAAGTACTGTCTTAACAGATGCCTCTCTGTTTTTTTCTGCATTAATATTTTTCTCCCTATCTGCTGATCTGCTGTTTTTGGAATAATAACAGGTATATTCTGTAACTTCACCTGAAGCAGATACAACCGCAGCATCCCCTGTTATGCCGTTTCCTGATGGAGTTACAGGTGAACCGGGTGCAATCCCGCGAAGGTATTCAGACATAAAGAGGCTATACCCCGACTTTTTCTTCCTCTTTGCCCTGGCTCTGTAAATGGCCTTCTCCTCCTCCGGAAGCACCTGCCATGCCTTAACGCTGCCGCCGAAATTACCCCTGCATTTCACCTGCGGTTCTGTTCGGGGATTCGAGGGGATTGTACGCCTTTTAATGTAGATCTTTCCATATCGTCTGTAAAGCACAAGATCATCCAGGCCTCCATGCGCAGTTCTTAAATAGGGATGAAGCTTTACTTTTGCCATAGATTTACGCTCCTTATTTATTATTATTTTTTATCGTTATATAGAGATTTATGTCTCCATATAACCAGTCCGGAAAAGCAAATGACATGGATCAAGCAGAATTTTTAAAAAATTTCAGGATCGGATGATGAAACTGCTTTGCCCCATCGGGTGTGCGGGGGCTGTGCAGTTCCGGTTACTGAAACTGCAAATACCTTTATAAAATTCTAACTCCTCTTTATCAGGAATGCTTGACAATATGTATCAGGATGTATATTTTATACATATGAAAACAACCATTAATATAGATGATGAACTTCTTAATGAGGCGATGAAAATCTCAGGAGCAAAAACCAAGACTGAAGCCATCGAAACAGGGCTCAAAGAAATTATCGCACTCCATAAAAGAAAGGAACTGGCCAACCTCTTCGGCAGCCAGAAAGATATTTCTGCGCCGGTCAGACGTCGTTTCCGATGATATTCTGCGTATCCTGAACAATCCCTGATTCAGGGGTGACAATATCCATTAATTGTGCTTTCTGCACTGAGCCTTTGTTGCAGCGTTAGTTGTTGAATGCCCTTTCAAAAAAACTATAATATTTCTTGACATTATCATGATATATTCATAGATATGCAACAAGTTGAATACCTGACTATTTTATAAAATTGTGAAACAGGAGAGTGTCTGTAAAACAGGCGCTGAATTAATATAATCTATGGCACTGTCACACTCCATACTTGCAACGCTGGTGGGAAGAGGAAAGCCGTGCAGCGGTTATGACCTTGCCAAAGAATTTAACAGTTCTGTGGGTTTTTACTGGAAAACCACACATCAGCAGATATACAGGGAGCTTGCCAGGCTTGAACATGAGAAACTGGTGACGTCGGAGTTGATTAAACAGAAGGACCGGCCGGATAAGAAGATATACTGTGTTACCGAGTCGGGGCAATCTTATCTGATTAAATGGATAGTGCAGCCCTCTGAACCTACTCCAATAAAGGAAGATATTCTGGTAAAGATGTTTGTCGGGTTCCTTGTTCCCAAAGAGGTTCTGCTTGAAGAGGTGGAACAGCTTAAAAGTATACATGAAGAGAAACTCAGGGTTTACCGGGAATATGAAAAAAAGTATTTTTTTGATGTAAAGTCTCTGCCGGATAAGGGAAAATATCGCTATCTGAATCTTCGAAGCGGAATAAGCTATGAAACAGCCCGCGTTAAGTGGTGTGAAGAAGCGGTAGAGTTTATAAACAACCAATTTGAATAAAAATAAAAAAGGAGTATATTAATGAAAACCAGAATAACTGAACTTTTCGGGATTAAGTATCCAATAGTACTGCCTGGAATGAGCTGGATCAGTACGCCGGAACTTGTTGCCGCAGTTTGTAATGCCGGTGGTATCGGTTGGCTTGCTACGGGCCCTCTTTCAACAAAACAGACCGAAGCCTCCATCAAAAAAATAAGGGAGCTTACAAAGAAGCCTTTCGGCGCGGGAGCGACTCTTCTTATGCCGGGCGCGAAAGAAAACCTTGAAGTCCTTATAGATATGCAGGTTCCGGTAATAAACGTATCTCTTGGAAAACCGGATGATATAGTAAAGAGGGTTCATAAATACGGCGGGAAAGTAATTCAGACAGTAATCGGGGAAAAACATGCTAATGCGGCAGTAAAAGGGGGAGTTGATGCCCTTCAGGTTACAGGTTATGAAGCTGCAGCT
Organism: Spirochaetota bacterium; assembly: GCA_963664815.2. Classification (GTDB taxonomy): domain Bacteria; phylum Spirochaetota; class UBA4802; order UBA4802; family UBA5550; genus WRGT01. Next base: position 3,851,491 of record CAXXHB010000003.1, on the reverse strand, counting down.
CACGGCGGGAAAGTTGCGAATCTCTGTTTAATTCCTGCGATAAGAGAAAAATTCGATCTTCCAATAGTTGCTTCGGGCGGATTCGCCACAGGCCAGGGACTTGCTGCTGCGCTTGCGCTTGGTGCTGATGCAGTTGCTATGGGTACAAGGCTTGCTACAACAAAAGAAAGCCCTGTCCATGAAAGAACAAAGCAGGCGCACCTCGATGCGGGTATAGAGGACACACTCTATTCAGACCGTTTTGACGGATTATGGTGCCGTGTTCTTAAATCAAAATCATCCGAAAAATCAATCAAAAACGGGATGAACCTTTTCAGAGCAGCTCTTGTCGGGCCCTCTATCGCAAAATCAATGGATCTTCCTTTAATGAAAGTTATGCTCGGCATGCTTGCACAGCCGGATAAGATGATGACGCTTGCTCATATGGCTACTGCATTCGGTAAAATACAGGCAGCAACAGAGCAGGGTGACTGGGATAAAAAAGGCGTTGAACTTATAGGACAATGCTGCGGTTTAATACATGATATGCCTACCGTTAAGGAGACAATTGAAAGAATTGTTAAAGAAGCGCAGGCGACTAATACTAAAGTGACAGGAATGATCAAGTAGATATATTTATTACTGACTGCAGGGCTGTCCCGGAGGGGCAGCCCTTTTTTTTGCTTCGTTTTATTCTTACTTCGTTTTATTCATTTTCAATGCCGCTCCCATTGCAAGAAGAGTCTGATTTCTGTCTTCAATATTCAGAGCCTGTTCCATCCCTCCGGCATCAATATTCATATTAATAGCCTCTTTTGTGAGACGCAGAGCCATATGATTCTTGGTCATCATAATTTTGGCGAATTCCATGGCTGTTTCATGGAGCTTTTCCTTTTCAACAACTCGTGTTACAAGTCCGAGATTCCAGGCCTCTTCTGATGTCATAAACTTGCCGGTGTACATAAACTCGTAAGCCCTTCCCGCGCCGATCATTCTAGGCAGAAGGTAACTGCATGCCATGTCTGCACCACCAAGACCTATATTGATATATGCCGCGTTGAACTTCGCGTCTTTGCTTATAATCCTGATGTCGGATGAAAGAACAAAACTGAAACCCTGTCCCGATGCCGCGCCGTGAACTTCGGCGATGATAGGCTGGGGAGCCCTTCTCATATGCATGTTGATTCTGGCAAGTCTCGCCTGGAATGCATAAAATTCATCTGTGCCCATTTTTGGGGCCTTTTCCATGGATTCTTTCATATCAAGACCTGCACAGAAACCTTTTTCGCCGTTTCCCTTAAGTATTACTATTACTGTACCAAGATCATAGAGCCTTTCTCTCCAGAAATGTTCCAGCTCCTCCATCATAAGGTAGGAGACGGCGTTATAGTTGTCCGGCCTGTTAAGTGCAAGCTGCATAATCCCCGGTTCAAGTACTTCTGTCTGAATTGTTTTATAGTCCATTGTTTACCTTCTATTAATAATATGTTCTGACCGGGGTTATAAGTGTATACCCCGGATTATAAATACTCAAATATTTACGTGAAAAAGTCAATCCAAAATGATGTATAATTAATCCGTCCATACGGTTTATAAAGCTTGACATTTTATAATATTCATCATAAATAATTTTATAATGCATTTTAAATGCAGGTTTAAATTAAAGTGAGTATTGTAATTATATTTATAAAGTATAGTTGCAGTATAATATTTGAAATCAAATCTGTTTTAAATGCAGTTTTTATTATTAAACGGCAGATTTTTGATCCAAGCCGGAAATAGTTAAAATAAAACTGGGGGGTTGAATGAAAAAAGTAAATTTTAAAATGATTCTTGTTTTTGCCGCTATGTTTTGCACTGTTGGCTTGTTCGCAGTCCAGGCTGGTGATGTTCTCTCCAATGCCACAATAAAAAATACCTCGGGGGGAGATGAGGGTATACCATTTCTCGGTCAGAAGGTGCTTGTAATTCAGTATAACGATGTGGATGTAAAGGATATTACCGATCCTGTATCTAACGCTTTGAAAGCAAAGAATTATGATCAGTCTGTATATCTTGGTATAGGTGTGGCAAACTGCAAAGATGCTCCATTTAAACCGGATCGTTTTATTACCTCCGCCGCTGCAAAAAAGCAGGCTGCATTTCCGAAGTCGAGAATTCTGCTCGATTATAACAGGATCCTGCAGGGAGCCTGGGGTCTTGGAAACTGTAATGATCAGGGTGTCATCATTGTTGTAGGAAAAGACGGCAAGGTTAAATTCATTAAAAAGGTTAAAAGCCAGGATGAAAGCAGCGCACTTGTCGGACAGGTTATCTCTGTTGTTGATGCTGAAATAGCTAAAATCAAAAAGTGAGAATTATTTCGTTAACTTAATTATAAAGGGGCTTTTGCCCCTTTTAATTTATAATGCTGAATTCTACTCTTCGATTATTCTGTGATGTGCCGGAAATCATTTCTTCGGTATAACCTAAACCTTTAACATCTATTCTGTCCCTGCTGATTCCGGCGTTTACAATATACTCTTTTATTTTTTCAGCTCTTTTCAGACTTATATCCAGGTTTGTTTTATATGATCCTGTTCCGTCTGAATACCCTGTAAGGGATAGTTTTATATTGGGGTTCTCCCTTAAATAATCAATCACTTCATGAAGATAGGGGATATCCACAGTTTCTATTCCGGTTGAATTAAAACTGAAATATACCGGTCTTGAAGTAAATTCTTTCTTTTCTGCCTGTTCAATTTTTACAGTTGCAGTAGTGATGTGGCTGTTTTTAGCAAGAAATTCAATCGCAAATGATTTCATCCCTGTATCACCGGGAAGAACCAGTACTCTTTTAATGGCCGGGCCGGTTGTGATACTTATCATCCCCGATGAGTCGGGAGACCGCATTTCAGATTTCAGAGGCCATGCGTCTTTTTTTAATGATGAGAAAAAGAGTACATTGAGTTTAACTGCATCAGAATTTGTATAATCAGCGGAGTCGACTTTTACCATTATCGCGCCAGGCAGTTCCTGTTTAATCAGGGCTGTTATCTTTTTTATGGAAAAATCGTAACTCCCGGCAGCATTTGATGAAACAATTATGGAATTTTTACTTAATTCACAAAATGAGATTTCATCACCTGAGGTGTTCACAGGCCCTGTTTTACCGGCCAATTCGCTGATTTTATTACCGGAACTATTCACATAAAAAATATCCCTGTTTACCGTGTCATTTCTTTTGAAACCTGTGATATATGATCCCGGTTTGCTGGATGATTTCCTGAACATATACGTGATGATATCAGGATTGTTTGAAATATTGCAGATTTGCAGATCCCCCCAGAAATCGTCCTTTTTTGTTACTTTATAAACAGTGGTTTTCAGCGGGTCATTAAAGAGAGATCTTGTAAAGTAAAGAAGTTTGCCGTTTTTTGAGACGGAAGGATTGATTTCATCATTAGTAGTGTTTACAACTCCGAAAAGCAGTACCGGCTTTTCCCACTCCCCCCCCTTTTTTTGAGAGTAATATATATCGTATGAAGGTTTTTCCGCCTGGTCGCTCTTTAAACTCCCCTCCCTGTTTGAGGAAAATAATACATATGTGCCATCGGGAGATATGTATGGTGATATTTCGTCCGATGTACTGTTCAAGGCTGTAGCTGCAACGGCTTCAGTCCACTTTCCATCTTTAAATTCAGAAAAAAACAGGTCGCTGTCATTTTTATCTTTTGGTTTTCTCGCGAATATGAAAAATTTTCTGTTGGCTGTTATTGAGCATGAGGTTTCATCACCATCGGTATTTACAATTTTCATAAGTGAGTCATCTATAACGGGAGCAGCGTAAAGATTTAAAGAGGTTAATGTTGCTGCTATTGCCAATGCTGATCTTTGTATAACCGTTTTTTTCATATAAGCTAAAACCTCGGATAGATTTATATCTTTCATTATTATCGGAAAAATCAATTGAAAAATGGAGAAAGCAGCATCAAAAACTTTCTTTTTACTTAATAGAGCGATATATAAATATATGTAACCGATCAATTGCTTTAAAGCAACAGAATGTATGAATTTAATATCAACATTAATCCCTTAACATGTTTTTTAGTATAAAATAAACTATTAATTCTTACCGCCGCCTTTGGCGGCGGTAAGAATAGAGCATTTTCTGTTATAAAAAAAGTTCAGGAATTATTATTGATTTAATATAGGGTAGTTCCAATAACCCAATCTTCACAGGGTATAAGGGGCTGCAGCCCCTTTGGAAGCCCCGCAGGCTCCCTGCGTTCCCAAAAACAGAGTTTTTGGTAACGCCCTGTAATAATTATTGCCGGAAAGTTAAGTGTAATTATATAATTGAATATAAATGAATATAATTGAAAAAATCAGGCGGAAAGTTCAACCGGGATGTTTATTTTTATAGTATTCCCGCAATTTATCCATTCAATATCGCAGATCTGTTTAATAAGCAGAAGACCCCGGCCTCTTTCTGTAAGTGTCGGTTTTATCTCTTTTTCAGTGAATTTATGAAAGTAGTCAAACCCCTGGCCTTCATCTTCTATCTCTATCTGTATCCCCTTTTCTTCTAATGAGATTTTTATTAAAATTTTTTTTGATGGATCCCATTTGTTGCCATGCTCCATGGCATTGATTATCGCCTCATCAAGAATAAGTTTGAGATCAAGAAGGTTTATACAGATTTTCCCTTCAATTTCTGATAATTGATTTTTAACAACTTCTATAATGCTGGATGTAAGTTTTTTTGCAGTGGGAAATTTTCTCTGATATAATATCATAATTAATAAAAAATTTTTTTAAAATTTTAAGGATTTTCAGTTTTTTCGGGGTGGGGAGATTCGAACTCCCGACTTCTTCGTCCCGAACGAAGCGCGCTACCTGGCTGCGCTACACCCCGATATTTGTGATGAAAAGCAGAGTAATTTGAAAATCTATGAAGGTTTTAGTCAATAATTTTATTTCTACTCTTTTAAAATAACAGTAAATCATTTTAATTTTTATGGCCGAAGAGGCGGAAGCGGCATATTTTATCAGGATACATTTGTTCTATAATAGTATTCCGGGATTAATTCAGGATATAAAAGTAATAAAAAATACTTGCACCCTGAATAATGTTTTTTATTCTTAATTGATGAGGTAAAAATGGCGTATTACGTATATGAATATGTTAATAATGTTCCTGTAATCAGCTTTACACGCGAGGATGGAAGCCTCCATGGTGCCGATATTAATCAATTTGGCGAGGAGATATTAGGGCTTATTAATGATGGTGTGGACAGAATTGTTTTTGATCTGAGAAAAAATTCTTATCTCAATAGTTTTGGCCTTGGGGAACTTATTAATATAAGAAATTATTTTATAAATAAGGGAATAACCTGCATTCTTATTGTGAACAGTAAAAAGATTATTAAGTTGTTTGATATGATAGGAATAGGCGATCTGTTTGAAACAATTGCCTCAGAGAAAGAAATCTAACAGCGGGGTTGTCATGGGTATTGATAAGGAAGTATACTCACCATATATAGAAAGCGGAATGATAAGAAAGGATAAATACAGATTATTCAGTCTGCTCGTTAAATTCTTTTTTAACCGTATTGATCTGGATAAAGAGAGTATCTTAATAGTAAATGAACATATGACGCAAGGGAAAATAGTATATGCCTCTATGCAGACTACATATACATCTCTTTACATCCTGATTAATCTTTTAAAAAAGCACAATCTTCCTGTCCCGGCGCTTGGGCTTGGATTTACGCCATATACATATCAGAAAGTAATAGTATTATATAATGAATGCCTTAATTATCTTAAAAATATATTCAAATCGGCTGATTATAAATTTATTTCCAACCATGAATATATTACCAGAGCTCTTGACGGCGGGAGCCTCTCGTTTTCAATGTTTTCGAGAAAACTCTTTGTCCGCAGATACGTCGAGATAAAAACAGATACAATTGAATATCTTCTGGAAGTTCAGAAGAAGAGTGAAGAACCGATATTCATTTTCCCCCAGGTTGTTTTCTGGAACATGAATGTTGAAAAAACAGGTTCTTCAATGCTTTCCGAGGCTACCCGAGACAGGGGTTTTATTTCCGGTATGCTTATAATGCTGAAGAGTGCAACCCCGGCTTTTGTCAGAGTTGGAAAGCCGGTGAATTTAAAAGAGGTTATAGAATCTCATGGCGGAGATGATACAAAACATCTGTCGCGGCTGATCCGTAACAGTCTGATAGAGATATATAATTACGAGAAGAGAAGCATACTTGGTCCCCAGATAAAGACCCAGCAGGAGATGATGGAAAAAGTTCTTTATCATAAAAATGTTCTGGATGTTATACAGCAGGAGATAAATGAAAAAGGAACATCTGAAAAAAAATTAAGAAAACAGGCGTATAAGTATTTCAGGGAAATAGCAGCTGATTTTTCCATTGTCTATATTAAATTTTTCAAAGCAGCCAATGATTATATTTTCAGAAAAATATTTGATGGGATTCACTATGAGATTGAGGATCTGAAAAAATTCAGGGAATCTTTTGAAAAGGGGCCGGTTATCCTTGTTCCAAGCCATAAAAGCCATATGGACTATATCGTTATTTCGAGTATGTTTTATCAGAATAAAATCATAGCCCCGCATATACTTGCGGGATCCAATCTTATATTTTTCCCTATGGGAAAAATATTCAGGAGATCCGGTGCTTTTTTTATAAGAAGAACCTTTAAAGGTCTGAATCTGTACACCTCTGTATTAAAACAGTATGTAAAGACGATAATAAATGAGGGTTATCCGATAGAATTCTTTATTGAAGGTGGAAGATCAAGAACCGGCAAAGTTGTTCAGCCTAAAATGGGGATGTTGAAATACCTTATTGAAGCTATTGATGAAGGATATAATAAAGATCTGGTCTTTGCGCCTATGACAGTGGACTATGACAGGATTCTTGAAGAGAATTCATACCTTAAAGAGTTGAAGGGGAAGGAAAAGTCAAAAGAATCAACATCAGGTTTCATTAAAAGCAGAAAGCTTATTCAGAGAAGATACGGCTCGGTTTATATGAGCTTCAACGATACATTTACTCTCTCCGAAATCAGGGAAAAGTTTTTAAAGGAAAAAAATATAAAGGACATCGATCTTCTTACGGAGGAACTCGGGTACTATATTGTAAAAAGAATAAACGATACTGTTCGTGTTACTCCATTTGCTATAACTACAGCAGCCCTGCTTAACACTACTACGCGCGGATTTACAAGAGAATCGATTAAACGAAGGATTGAGACAATCCTCTCATATCTGAAGAAGACACAATACAAACTTGCTGATACGCTTAAAGAAAATTCAAATATTGACGATATAATGGATATTGTTTTTGAATCCTATGCCAGTGACGGCATTATCAGCAGAGTCGATATCTCCGGCGGAGCATCCGGTAAGAATGAGGATCGGGAAGTTCAGAGCGAGGAATTGTACATTATAGATCATGATCAGAGGGGGAGGATAAATTTTTATAAAAACAGCATCACCCATATGACTCTTCCGGTGAACATGATCTCTCTTGCAATACTTGTGACTTCATCTGAGGGAAAAGCATCGAAGAAAGCTCTAGTTGCAGAATTCGAAAAAATAAGAGATATTCTTTCAAGAGAATTTATTTATCCCGATCTTCTGAATGATACCGAGGAAGTTATGGAACACACTTTTTCTCACTTTACTTCGGAATATATCATAAAGCTTGAGGGTAAAGATGTGATATTTGATGAAACCGGACATGAGGAGCTGAGATTTTTTGCAGGCATGATACAGGATTATATAGAATCATATCTTATTGTTCTGAATACACTTATAGACCATACCGAACGCCAGGTGGCAAGAAAAGAACTGATGATAACGATAAGGAAACGCGGAACCAGAATGTACCACCTGAGTGAAATACAGTGTTCGGAAGCTCTGTCTATTATAAACTATGATAATGCCATTGATAAATTTATTGAAGCGGGAATTCTTCGTCAGGAGGGATCCGGCAGAAGTTCCAGAATAACTATTCGTGACAAGAAAAAAGCAGCTGATTATAAATTGACGATTGCGGGATATCTTGACAAGGTGCGGAGCAACTGACGTTTACGCCCCATCCCGGCCTTCCCCATGATAAAACTGGGAAGGAGCGTTATAATATTTAGCAATTTTTCTCTATCAGCGCTTTAACCGGAGCGAGGCCGGTAACCGATCCCTGCTCAATTGCCTTGAGAACCGCCCCCCCGCCTGTGAAGATATAATATTCAGGCGAATCTATAGCGGCAATATATAACCCCGGCAGCAGACGCTTCAGTTCCTGCATGGTATCTCCACCGCCGTAGAGTTTTACCGATTCCCTTGTTTCATCAATCATCTGATCGAGTGCAATTGTACCCTCGTTAAAATAGGGAGTATAACCCATTACGGCATTAATGAACACTGTTTTTGCTTTGTGAAATATATCCGCGGCTTCCGGCTCCAGAAAGCTCTCTGCCGCTACGTCATATATGTAATTCAGTTCCATCCCGGGGCTCAATGTTTTTACATCAATTTTTCTGTATTTACCATCTACCCGTGCATCTGGGAGGTCAGATTCCACGATATATCTCAGTTCAACAATTCTTCCGGGATACTGCTGCGAGAATTCAACGAATTTTTTTGCAAGCTGAAAATCCTCTTCATCGATACCTTTTATTTTAACACCATATTTCGCAGAGAGGTATGCGTTATAGATAACTCCTCCGAGAACAAGATAATCCGCCTGGCGGATAAGTGCATAAAGCGGGTCGATCTTGGTGTCAAATTTTGCACCTGCAACAACCGCAATGAAGGGTTTCTGCGGATGAAATATTCTGTCAAGATTTTCGATCTCCTTCTGAAGAAGAAATCCGGCGTAAGAGGGGAGGTATTTGCTGACGGCAACTGTTGATGCGTGCGGCTGCCAGGAACCGAAAGCGTCGTTGACGAATATATCGGCGAGTCCCGCGAGCTGATTGGCAAACCTGTCGCCGTTTTCATTCTTTGATTCTTCGCCGGAAAACCAGCGGGTATTCGGGAGATATATGCCGTCAATTTTATTCTCTCTGAGTTCCCGGATCATGTGGTTTACGGAGGTTTCAATTCCCATATAGCCGTTTTTTTCATCCCTGAGAAATTCCGGTATTTTGAGTTTGATGTGAAGTTTCTGCTGCAGATAATCCACTATAGGCCGGACGGATGTTTTTTCGCTTATATGTATTTCACCGGTTTTTTTGTCTCTGGGGCGTCCTACGTGAGTCATAAGAATTATTTTACCCCCCCTTGCGTTTATATGATAGAGAGTACCTATTGTGGCATCAATTCTGTAGGGATCATGAATAACTCCGTTTTTGACAACATTGTGGTCAACACGGACAAGTACAATCTTATCCTTGAGGTCGGCATTCTGTATTAATGGCAGGTTCAATTCCTGTTTCATATTATCCCCCTTGAATGTTTAAAAAATGTATTAATAATCAGTAATAATTCCTGAACGTTTTATAATAAAAACTCTATTCTCCCGGCCCCCTTCGGCGGCCGTGAGATATAATCGTTTATTTTAGACTAAAATATACTTTAAGGAATTAACATTGATCAACAATAATTAATATGCACGGGTTTTTCAGTAAAATAATTCATTTAATTAAAAAAAGGTAAGAGGGGAATTTTATCCGATAAGGTATGAGCCTGTCCCTATTGCAATTTGTTTATTTTCTTGGTTGAGAAGCTCCATCTGGGTGACGGCGACTTTATTTCCTGCTCTTACTACTTTTGAGATACATTCAAATGTGTTTCCGGAACCGGGGCGAAGATAATCAACCCTCATGTTCAGGGTACTCATCATGCTGAATTTGTGCATCATCTGGCCTATGCTCAATCCATTCATATGGCTCAGGGCGTGTGTCTGAGCAATTATTCCACCGGATAGATCAATAACTGATGATATAACACCGCCATGCAGTATTTTATGGATGTAATTACCATATAAATCTTCCCTGGAGTGAATAGATATTACTGCTCTTTCAAGGTTAAGTTCGGTAACTTCTATTCCGAGGAGTTTATTAAAGGGCATTTTTGAATTGTAGACGTCAATGAGTGTTGAAAACAATGTATTCATTACTGTTTCTGAGGATATATCGGGAATTGTGTCCATGTTCTCATTATCAAAATTCTGCATAACTGTTACAGCTTTAATTGTATTTTTTAAAACTTTTTATCACTGAGGAAAAAAACCAAAGGAAAAGAATAATACCCCGCATTCTGCAGGCAGGAATGCGGGTCTATTACAGATAATAAATGTATATTACTGCAGATTATAAATATCAAAAAAATAATTTCTTTCAGCTTTTTTTATCTGAACTGTCCAGCCTTCACTTTCCCAGAAAACCTGGAAACTTTTTGCCTGTGAAAATGAAAGAACAACCTTTGGATTTATTGTAACAAATTTTGTATCATCCCAGTTTACCCTTTTCATTGTTACCCAGGCTTCAGCAATAAGCTGTTTTACAGTACCTTCTTCATGTGGAGCAGCAACTCTCAAATCATTTATTGAATACCCTGCCATTTTGATCTCCTTATCACAAAAATAAAATTATATATTATAAAGTAATATTCAACGCTGATATGTCAATACAATTATCGGCATGGACTGATTTTTATTCTGCAATTTAGAGATTTTTATCGATTAATTTTAATAAAAATGTGATTATAATTTCTGATAATATTGATGTTGACAACAGGGTATTTTATGGTATATGCAACATATTGCACATAGATTTGAAACAAGGGGGAGTGTATATGAATATTGTGGTTCTTAATGGGAGTCCCAAAGGTGATTTGAGTGTTACAATGCAGTATGTTAAATTTATAGAAAAAAAATTCACTGCACACAGGTTTAACTTTATTAACATTGCACAGAAGATAAATAAGATAGAAGATGATAATGAATTCTTTAACTCAATAATAAATGATGTAAAAAGCTCCGATCTGATTATCTGGGGGACACCCCTCTATGTCTGTCTTGTTCCCTCACAATATAAAAGGTTTATTGAACTTGTTATGGAAAGAGACGCAGTACAGTCATTTGAAGGGAAATATGCCGCTGTATTAACCACTTCAATTCACTTTTTTGATCATTCCGCGCAGAATTATTTAAGGGGAATATGTGAAGACCTGAATATGAATTATGCGGGTGGCTTCTCTCCGGATATGTATGATCTGATGAAGGAGGATGAGAGGAAGAAGCTCCTTACATTTGCTGAATCTGTCTTTGATTCTGCGGAAAGAAAATTGAAAACCTCAAGAAGTTTTAAAAAACCTGATTACAGAATGCGGGATTATTCACCTGATATGCCTGTGATTACAGCTGACCCTGACAACAAAAGGGTGCTCATCCTCTCTGACAGGGAATACAGCGGCGATAATATGGCGAAAATGATTAAAAGAATGCAGGACTCTTTCGGCGGTAAAGGTAAATACCTGAACATCTCCGGTGTTGACATTAAAGGTGGATGCCTGGGTTGCTGTGAGTGCGGTCTTGATTACAGATGTGTTTATACCGGTAAAGACGGATTTATCGATTTCTATAACGAAGAGATAAAGAGGGCTGATATTATAATTTTTGCCGGGGAGATTAAAGACAGGTATTTTTCTGCAAAATGGAAGCAGATGTTTGACAGATCTTTCTTCAATACACACACGCCTACACTTACCGGGAAACAGGCCGGTTTTCTCATTTCCGGTCCTTTGGGCGATATTGCAAACCTCAGGGAGATTCTTCAGGCATATCTTGAATGGCAGGGAGCAAATCTGGTGGATATAATTACCGATGAAAACAGCTCTGAGGATATTAACAGGCTTATTGACAGCTTCGCCTTAAGGCTGGTTAAATTTTCAAAATCGGGATATGTCTCTCCGGCAACCTTTCTTGGCGTAGGCGGAATGCGGATTTTCAGGGATGATATATGGGGAAGGCTGAAATTTGTCTTTCAGGCTGACTATAAATATTATGAAGAGAACGGTATTTTTGAATTTCCCCAGGATGACAGTAAAACCATAGATATCAACGAGAAGATGATCGCATTAACCAACAATCCTGATATGAGAGAGAAGGTAAGAAAAATGTTCAAGACAGAAATGGTTAAACCGATGAAGTATATTGTTGATAATAAATGACGTTGAGAAACCCGCCCGCTGATCCCCCCATGAAAAGAAAAATAGAGGGATCAGCGGGCGGGTTGTTTTTTATTTTTTTAAAAGAATTGAGTTTTAAAAGCAGAATCCTCCGGGCTAAAAAATTCCACGAATAAAAACTTATTGAAAATAATCTAAACTATGTGCAGTATAGGCAGGCATCTTACAGGAAAATAAAACTCAGGGCAGCAAAAATGAAAAATCGGGTTATATTTCTGATTATGTTTTTTCTTTTTATTTCAGGCAACAGACTTTTCTCTTCAGGTGAAGGTGAAAAATCCCCTGCAATGATTATGAAGGCAACCAACGGAGATGTTTTCAATCCTGCGAAAGACGGCAAGAAAAAACCGCTTATCCTCAGTTTTTTCAGTCACAACTGCCTTCCATGCATGAACGAAATACCTGAACTTCAGGCAATGGCGGATAAGAGCTTTGATATATATCTTGTTGCAGACAGCGCCACAGGTGAAAATGAAACGGCTGAGTTTTTTAAAAAGATAAAAAAATCATCAGGAAGGGATATTACCCTGCCTGTAATTTATGACACTTACGGCGATATGATGAAAAGGTTCAAAGTAAAAGGATACCCCGTTTTTCTGATGATTGATAAAAACGGTATAATTAATCTTCGATTTGACGGCTACAAAGCTGAAAATATGGAGATATTAAAAAAACGTTTAAAATGATATTAAAGGGATCAGAACCCTGCCGGTATAAAAAATGGAGAATATAATGAAAAGGAGACTTGAAATAATACTTGCGATAGCAGTTTTTGCTGCGGCCGCCGGGATGGAGGTTAAAGCTGCCGGGATGCCAACTATCTTTATAAAAAATCTTGTCGCTGCTAAAAACGTTAAAAAAGATGATGCCGCAAGGATGACCAGACTTTTGGTTGAGAGCCTTGTAAAGATGCAGCGTTATGATGTGATGTCAGATGACCAGATTAACCAGCTGCTGGACAATACCTCGAAGCAGCAGCTTTTCGGGTGCAACAGCGAGGAGTGCCTTGCCCAGATAATGGAGACAACCCAGACAGACTTTATTCTCTATGGTGATATTGAGAAAGAGGGGAAGGGTTATATTGTTTCAGTCTCTCTTATACAGAGGGTTAAGGGGGGAAGTTCAACATTGAAGGGGAGTTCAAATACCGAAATTAAAGATTTCAGCTTCAACTCAATGAAGAGCCATGCTGATCTTATTATAAGAGACATACATGGAGAGGGTGGACAGGTTGTTGTTCCTGAAAGTGAAAATAAGATTGTTACGCCGGATAAAAATAAAAAAGGCAAAGCAGAAAAGATCGGAAATACAGAGATGGTCTATATCGAAGGGGGAACATTTACAATGGGTTCCCCTGAGAGTGAAAAAGACAGAGGAAAAGACAAAGGAAAAGACGAGAAGCAGCATAAAGTTACAGTGTCATCTTACTGGATGGGGAAGTATGAGGTAACTCAGAAGCAGTACATAGATATAACCGGAACAGATCCATCTTATTTCAAAGGTGATAATCTTCCGGTTGAGAGGGTAAGCTGGTACGATGCAGTTGAGTATTGCAATAAACTCAGTGAAAAGAATGGACTTAAACCTTATTATAAAATAGAAATAGATAAAAGCCAAAAAGATCCGAATAATAAAAATTCCGGTGATTATTTAAAATACACTGTCACCATTCTTGGTGGAAACGGTTTTCGTCTTCCAACAGAGGCGGAATGGGAATATGCCTGCCGTGGCGGCACAACTACCGTATTTCATTTCGGTGACAGCCTTGACAGTACAATGGCAAATTTTAACGGTAATTATCCATATAACGGGAATAAACGTGCTTACAGGGAAAAAACGACAGATGTGGGGAGTTTTAAACCGAATGCTTATGGATTATACGATATGCACGGGAATGTCTGGGAGTGGTGCTGGGACCGGTATGAAGAGGGGTATTATATCAAGAGTCCTGCTAAAGATCCTGAAGGTGGAGAAAGTGGAAAGTATCGCGTTTTACGCGGCGGCTCCTGGTTCGATATTGGTAGCGATCTGCGATCCGCTAATCGCCTCAGTATAGGGGCGGGTAATCGTGGCCTCCTCTTCGGTTTCCGCGTTGTCCGCTCCGTGCTTTGACCGGGGTACAGCGTTGCGGGCAGACTGGAATACTGACACTTTTCTTTTAGATTCTTTTTAAAAGAAAAAGAACTCTATCAGGGTTGATTTTTTTACTTCTGTACAAAGGAGAAAAGGACTTCCAATCGGCAATCTTACATCACAGTACTTTGCTAACATCTCTCTCCGCTTGATCATTTTATAATGGAAAAGCTAAAAATAAAAAATTATATTCGTTTTGTTGACGATTTTGTAATTTTTGGAAATGACAAAAATTTTCTTAGCCTGTGCATAGAGAATATAACTGTATTTCTTGAACAGTACAGGCTTAATGTTCATCGGACTAAGGCTAATGTACGTAAAACCTGCAACGGTATTACTTTTCTTGGATACAGGGTTTTACCGGATAAAATAAGGCTTAAAAGTGATAATCTGATAAAAGCAAGAAGACGCATTAAGAAGAATCGGTTTTTACTGGTAAATGGTTTGATGACTCATGAATCATTCAATAATTCATTTCATGCGTGGAGAGGTCATGTAAAGATTGTAACAGGTAAGCTTTTTTTATCTTCACCTTTTTTTACGGAAATTGAGAAGTATAAAAAATCCGAAATAAATACATTAATATCAAATCATCAAAATAATTGTTGAAATTTCGTCAGTACAACTGCAAATTACCCGGATGTGGATTAAAAGAGAAATAGAAGATCATCTGAAGATATATGCAGATCAGCGCCCCGCATCAATTATTACAGGGGGGAGGCAGACCGGTAAAACCAGTCTTGTAAGGCATCTTTACCCCGGATTAAAATATGTATCTTTAGATATTCCCCGAATTGCAGAGGAGGCGGAGGTTTCCGGAGAGACCTTTCTGCAAACCTATGAGCCCCCGCTTATCCTGGATGAGGTTCAATATGCCCCTGCAGTATTCCGCTATCTGAAAGCCGATATAGATGCTCACAGAGAAGAGAATCTCCGGTATTTGATAACAGGTTCACAGAAATTTTCACTGATGGCGGGAGTAACTGAGAGTCTTGCGGGACGGGCTGGTATTTTTGAACTCTATTCTCTTTCGGCGGCTGAGCTGGAATTGCATTATGATATAAAGGCGGATAAAAAAACCATACTTCAGTGGATTTTTACTGGAGGATATCCGGAAATTCACAGCCGTAATCTTGATCCGGAAAGATACTATGGCGATTTTGTTGCCACATATCTGGAGCGGGATGTTCGTCAGGCTCTGCAGGTAAAAAATCTAAGGGATTTTGACCGGTTTCTGCGTCTTGCATCTGTAAGGTCGGGTCAGATGCTTTCGCTGAATTCCTTTGCTTCGGATCTCGGTATAAGTCCCAATACTGTCAAGAGCTGGCTGTCTGTTCTTGAGGCATCCGGTATTGTGTATATTCTTGAACCATTTTATGAAAACCTCGGAAAGAGAATTGTAAAAACCCCGAAACTCTATTTTGTCGATACAGGGCTTGCCTCGTATCTTGCCGGTTTCCGTTCGCCTGAAGAGATTGAAAAGAGTCAGCTGATTGGGGCTTTTTTTGAGAGTTATGTTCTGGGGCAGTTTTTACGATATTATTCAAACAGATGCCGGAAACCATCGATCTATTATTTCAGAGATCATCATGGGCATGAAATAGACTTTGTTATTCCTGAAGGAGACCGTTTAAGGCTTTATGAGTGCAAATGGAGCGAAAATCCGGGGACTGATGTTGCCGGCTTTGCTCTGGCTGAAAAAGCTGCAGGCCCGGATCGTATTTTGTCCAGAAGCATTATCACGCCGATGCGTGGTTACAGGGGGAAAGAGGGTTTTATAATTGAAGATTGTGTTGAACTTAAAAGTCTTGGGCAAAACAGTATAAATAAAATAAGCAACCGGAGTTAATCAGTTAAATGCAGAAAATCACCGGACAGATTGCTTCAACCCAGCATAGCATCAGGAAAATACGTAATCGTTTTTTTCTTCCAAGGTATATGCGGGAGATGAAAAAAATCGGGATAGGTGGTATATCCGGCGGGAACAGTGTAACCCTGATCACAGAGGGGGATGATTTCTTTACCAGGATAATATCTGCAATTGAAGGTGCGGAGAAGAGCATAAATCTTGAAACATATATTTTCAGCAGCGACCAGCTGGGCTGGCTGATCGCTGAAAAACTCGCAGAAAAAGCGGCGCAGGGTGTTGAAGTCAATGTAGTGTATGATTCAGTTGGCTCCATAGCGGCTTCCTCCCAGATGTTCAATATGATGCGGAACAGCGGGGTTGAGATAATTGAATACCATCCATTTGTCCCATGGAGGAGATACTGGGGGATAAGCTTCAGGGATCACCGTAAAATTCTTGTGATAGACGGGCGCAAGGCGTTTATAGGGGGGATTAATATCGGGAGAGAGTATGCCGGTGAAAAATTCAGCGGAAGTAACTGGAGGGATACTCATATAATGATTGAAGGTCCCGCCGTGAGTGACATCCAGTTTTTCTTTATGGAGAACTGGTACAGAAACGGCGGGGCGGTTATGAACAGCAGGCTCTACTTCCCCGAGATCAGGAAAACAGGGCAGATTCTTCTTATGATACTCTGCACCAGCTCCAGAAAAAAAGTCAGGCCGGTTCATCAGTCTTACATATCAGCCATGCAGAACTCAAGAAATACTGTTTATATAACAAATGCCTATTTCATACCTGATGCTAAAATATACAGATCACTTGTAAAAGCTGCCGAAAGGGGAGTTGATGTAAGACTTCTTCTGCCGGGCGTTTCAGATATCCCTTTTGTTAAATATGCAAGCAGGTATCTTTATAAAAGGTATATGAAAAAGGGGATCAGAATTTATGAATATTCCGAATCGGTTCTACATGCCAAGACCGCTGTAATTGACGGTATATGGTCTACCGTCGGTTCCTCAAATCTGGATAGAAGGAGTTTCAGAAAAAACCTGGAAATGAATGCTGTAATTCTTGACCAGAATTTTGGAGAGAAAATGGAACAGGTTTTTATGAATGATATAGAGAATAGTAAAGAGATTATATCTGAAACATTTGAAAAAAGAAGCGCTTTTGAGTTCTTTATTGAGTGGTTGTGCTACAGGTTCAGAAATCTTTTCTGAAAAAGACCTTGACAATTATGGCATGCGGAAAATAGTGTACTTAATCAGGATTATATATGGTTTTTGAAAGGTCAAATACAGGTTATTTTATAGCATTTATTCTTCTTGGAGCTGTACTCGGATCGGCGTTGGGAAACTTAATTGTTAAATTTATACCTGCCTTGAAAGAAATTACCACCAGCCTTACAGGTCCCATAGGTTTTAATCTTGAAATCATTACGTTCAGTATAAAATTAAATTTTGCGTCTATTGCCGGGTTGATTCTCGGAATACTTATTTTCCGCAAAGTTTAAGGCCGCACTTGCGGCTATTAAAAGTATCCCGCGTATATAACCGGGATATGGATTTAAATCGGTCTGAAGGCCGGTTGCCTCTTCCATTTGAACAGGCAAAATTTTTACAACCTTTGCTGTGCAGGGCTGGCAGCAATATAAGCGGGTTACTAAGGACAGTTATAAAAACTGAATACTTATGGGGTTTAAGGAGTGCTCTTTACCTGAAAACCTTCCGCAGAAACTTCTGTGATCGACTATTCCGGTCTGTGATCTGTCAGAGGTTAAAATTTATTATTAAATCAGGGGGTACCTAATTGGCTGTTGTATCAATGAAAGCATTACTCGAATCTGGTGTACACTTCGGGCACCAAACAAGAAGATGGAATCCTAAAATGGCTCAATTCATATTTACTGCCAGAAACGGGATTCATATTATCGATTTACAGAAGACCATGCAGAGAATTAAAGTTGCTTATGCGGCAATGAGAGATGTAGCTGCTAATAATGGTAAAATTCTTTTTGTAGGAACAAAAAAACAGGCACAGGGTGCTATTGTTGAATATGCGGAAAAATGCGGGATGTATTATGTTTCCGAAAGATGGCTTGGCGGACTTTTAACGAATTTTAAAACTGTAAGCAATTCAATTCAGAGATTGAAAGAACTTGAAAAAATGCAGACTTCAGATTCCTGGGATGCTGAAACAAAAAAAGAAATTCTTGAGCTTCAGAGAGAGCTTGCAAAAAAAGATAAAGTCCTCAGCGGTATCAAAAACATGCAGGGTCTTCCGGATGCTCTTTTTATAATAGATCCGAAAAGAGAAGATATTGCCGTACAGGAAGCTAAAAAACTCGGAATTCCGATTTTTGCAGTGGTTGATACAAACTGTAATCCTGACGAGATTGACTATCCTATACCAGGTAATGATGATGCAATCAGAGCAATTGCTCTTTTCCTTGAAGTAATGGCAAAAGCGATTATTGAAGGACAGTCAGGCGGACAGTCCAGTGAAATTGCATTTGAAGACGAGGATGGTAATCCGATCGTTAAAGAGGAAATTGCTGAATTGGCGGAACCGGCAATCGCGGCTGAAGCCGTAAAAGATGATGCCGGCCGCGCCGATGATGCGGATCAGTGGTAGAAAGGGAAAAGCAGATTGTTCTTTAATAATCTGCTTTTTTTAAAATTCAGTTAGTGAAAAAAAACAACAGGAGTGAGTAAAGTGGCTGAAGTAACAAGTGCTATGATAAAAGAGCTCAGAGAAAAAACACAGGCGGGTATGGTTGATTGTAAGAAAGCTCTTATGGAAACAGACGGTGATATGGATAAAGCCGTTGATTTTTTACGAAAAAAAGGTCTGGCTTCTGCAGATAAAAAGATGGGTAGAGAGGTAACTGAAGGGATAGTTGCTTCCTATATACACAGCAATTCCAAAATAGGTGTACTTGTTGAGCTGAAGTGTGCGACTGATTTCGTTGCAAGAAACGAGGATTTTATAATCCTTGCCAAAGAGATTGCAATGCAGATTGCTGCTGCAAATCCACTTTTTATTTCTATAGAAGATGTCCCTGCCGAATTGCAGGAGAGAGAGAAAGATATTTACAGAGAACAGATGAAATCTTCCGGGAAACCTGAAAATGTTGTAGAAAAAATTATTGAAGGAAAACTTGCAAAGTATTATTCTGAAGTATGCCTTCTTGAACAGGAATATATAAAAGACGGCAGCGTTAAAATCAAAGATCTGATCAAAAATAAAATAGCTATTTTTGGCGAGAATATTGCAGTAGGAAAGTTCGCAAGATTCCAGATAGGAAACTAGCAGAAAATGGAAACAGGGAATACGCCGCATTATAAAAGAATTTTACTTAAATTGAGCGGTGAAGCTCTCGCCGGCCCTGATAAAACAGGTATCAGCCCTGAGATTATTCAGCAGATTGCTTCTGAAATAAAAGAAGTTGCTGATCTCGGGGTTGAAATTGCCATGGTAATCGGAGCCGGGAATATTTTCAGAGGAGCCATGGCTGATTCTCTGGGGATCAACAGGTCAACCGGAGATTTTATGGGGATGCTGGCCACTGTTATGAATTCCATGGCTGTGGAAAACACACTTGAAAAAATGAATCAGCCTACAAGGGTACTTACCGCGATTGAGATGAAACACGTAGCAGAGCCCTATACAATACAGAAAGCTGAAGATCATCTGAAGAAAGGCAGAATTGTAATTGCTGCTGGCGGAACGGGACATCCTTATTTTACAACGGATACAGCTGCAAGCCTCAGGGCTGTTGAGCTTGGCGCGGATGTTCTTCTTAAGGCTACCAGGGTTGACGGTGTTTATACAGGCGATCCTGAAAAGGATAAAAATGCCGAGAAAATTACTGAAATATCATTTATTGATATGATTACAAGGCAATTGAGGGTTATGGATTTAACAGCCATTTCATTATGTATGGATAATAATCTACCTATAGTGGTTTTTAATTTATTTGAGAAGGGATCTCTTAAAAGGATTGTTCTTGGAGAAAAAGTTGGAACTAAAATTTTCTAGGCGGAGAAATGTTTATGATTAATGACATTCTGCACGACGTTGAAGAGAGAATGAATAAAAGTATTAAAAGCCTTCAAAAGGATTTTTCCGTAATTCGTACAGGAAGGGCAAATCCGGCCATGTTTGAAGCGCTTAGAGTCAATGTGTATGGATCTGAAATGCCGATGAACCAGGTGGCAACTATTTCTGTTCCTGAGCCAAGACTTGTTGTTATTCAGCCATGGGATAAAAGTAACCTCGGTGAGGTTGAAAAGGCAATTTTAAAATCTGATCTTTCTGTAAATCCCTCAAATGACGGGAACCTTATCCGGATTCAGATTCCTGAACTCACAGAGGAGAGAAGAAAGGAGTATGTGAAGCTTGCAAAGAACAAGGCTGAAGAGTGCAAAGTCTCCATAAGGAACATCCGGCGTGATGGAAATGATATGATAAAATCACTGGAGAAAGATAAAGAGATTTCAGAGGATGATTCAAAATCTACACAGGATAAAATACAGAAAATTACGGATAAGTTTATTGAGGATACTCAGAAGCTGACTGATAATAAAGAAAAAGAGATATTGAGTTTATAAAATGAACGTAAAAGCCCCTGCATCAACCAGGCGGGTGAGAATTAAGAATTTTACTATCTACAGATGCAGGGTGCAGCGTACTGGATCGCTGTGAAGTTGTAATAATTTTATTCAGAACCAGAGAAATATCAGAAGATAAACCAGCTAAGTGGAAAAAAATAAACCTGAATGACAAATAAAAAAGAGTTATTACAGCCGGAACCTATTCCCCTACATGTTGGTATCATAATGGATGGCAACGGCAGGTGGGCTAAAAAGAGAAATATCCCCAGAAGTGAAGGTCACAAAGCCGGGGCTGATGTAATTGAACCCTTAATGGACTGCGCTATTGAACTCGGTATAAAGGCGGTTTCTCTCTACGCCCTTTCTGTCGAAAATATAAAGGTAAGACCGGTGGGCGAAATCAGGGGTTTATGGGATCTTCTTGAATATTTTTTTTCCACAAAGCTTGATTCTATTAAAGAAAAGAAAATCCGGATAAGACACTCCGGTTCACTGTCGAAGCTTCCTCCATCCACAAGAAACACAATACAAAAAGCAGTTGAAGAAACATCATCCAACAAGGGTTTGATTTTAAATTTCTGTGTCAATTATGGGGGAAGGCAGGAGATTGTAAAAGCTGTAAATGAATGGGTAACCAGAGCCGGATCCGGTGAAAAGATTACCGAAAAAAAACTGGAAAAATATCTTTATACTTCAGGAATGCCTCAGCTTGATCTTGTAATCAGGACAAGCGGTGAATACAGGATAAGCAATTTTCTTCTCTGGCAGCTTGCATATGCTGAACTTGTTTTTACCGATGTTCTCTGGCCGGAATTCAAGCCTGAGGACCTTTATCATGCTATAGCGGAATACCAGAAAAGAGAAAGGAGATATGGCGGCATATGAGCGGATTAAACAGAGAAACTTTTGTAAGAATAATAAGCGCAATAGTGGCACTGCCGGTACTGGCTTATTTGCTGATAACTGATGATTTTTTATCTACCCCTATCCTTTTTGCCTCGATTTTAATCTCGTTAATTTCACTTTATGAATACTATATGATGTCCGACAGGGGTGAAAATGGCAGGGCTTTCGTAAGGACAGGGCTTATTTTCGGCTTAATGCTTAATCTGTTGATGTATTTATATGCTTTTGGAAAACCACTGGGATTTTCAAGGTTTTTCGGCGAATTTGACGGAAGGATTATGCTCGCGTTTTTTATGGTTTTTGCAGCGGTAATTCTTGCAGAGCAGCTTTTTACCAGGCCGCTGAAGGGCGGGACTTACTCACTTGCGGTAACGGTTTTTGGTGTTATGTATCTTGTTCTTTCCATATCGCATCTGATTCTGCTCAAGTCTTTAAAGGATGGAATTTATTATATAATGATTCTTCTCGTTGTGGTAATGCTTAATGATACAGGGGCGTACTTCGGCGGAGTGCTTTTCGGTAAGCATAAAGCCGGGATGGAGGCTTCACCGAATAAGTCGTGGGAGGGGTATTTCTCAGGCCTGCTTTTCAGTATTGTAGGATTTATTCTTGCCAACCAGGTATGTGCTTCATTTTATTCAAGGGAACTTTTTTCAATGATTGAATGTACAATTCTTGGTATAATTTTCAGTGTACTCGCAAATATCGGTGATCTTGTTGAATCGGCAGTTAAAAGGGATGGCGGATATAAAGATTCAGGATCTATAATTCCCGGACATGGCGGTATGTGGGATGTTTTTGATGCAATAATGTTCTCGCTGCCTTTCTTTTATTATTACCTTGTATTAAAAGGGATACCCTGATAAAATGCAGTATATATCTATTCTGGGCTCAACCGGTTCAATAGGGTTGTCGTCCCTCCGCGTTATAAAAACACTCCCTGATAAATTCAGAATTTATGGCCTTGCTTGTAACAGGAATATGGAAATTCTGTCAGAACAGATATCTGAATTTAAACCTTCAGTAGTTGCGATTGGGGACAGTTCCCTTGCGGAAAAAGATTATGTAAAAAAGCTTGTAAAAGATAATGAAGGGGTGGAATTTCTTTTCGGAGAGGAGGGAATTATCGAACTCGCCTCCAGAAAATCCGATATTGTAATTTCTTCAATTGTTGGAGCTGCGGGATTACGTCCTTCGATAGCTGCGCTTGATGGATGTGAAAGGCTTGCTCTTGCCAATAAAGAGACGCTGGTTATGGCAGGAAATATTTTTATGAGTCTTGCTGCGGAGAAGGGCGTTGAACTTATTCCTGTGGATAGTGAGCATAGCGCTGTTTTTTCTCTGCTTTCGAATTTAAACAGAGACGAGGTTAAAAGAGTAATTTTAACTGCATCTGGCGGTAGTCTTCGGGATTATCCGGGGGAGAGTCTCAAAGATGTTACTCCCGAAATTGCATTGAAGCATCCTACATGGAGCATGGGGAGTAAAATTACTATAGATTCGGCAACGCTTATGAACAAGGGGCTTGAAGTGATTGAAGCGCATTATCTGTTTAATTTCAATTATGACAGAATAGGGGTGGTAATTCATCCGGAAAGTGTAATTCATTCAATGGTGGAGACGGTTGACGGGGCAATATACGCCCATATGGGGAGAGCCGATATGGTGTTCCCGATAATCAATGCTCTCACATATCCGGAAAAAATAAAAAATTCTTTCGGGTACCTTGACCTGGCAGAAGTTGGAAGTCTTAATTTCAGAAAATATGACAGCAGCAGGTTCCCGTCTCTTGAACTCTGCTATCATGCAGGGCGGGCAGGGGGTAATATGCCTGCTGTGCTTAATGCGGCAAATGAGGTGGCCGTTTATGCTTTTCTGGATAAAAAAATCAGGTTTACAGATATTGTGAAAATTGTGGAAAAAACAATAGATTCTGTTGATATAATCAGAATGCCTGACATCGGGGATATTTTTGAATCTGATACCGAAGCGAGAACTATTGCATTAAGTTTTATTAAGGAGAAACATTTATGATGACATTGACATATATATTCGGAGCGGTCGTCCTCCTGGGATTGTGTATTTTTGTTCATGAACTGGGGCATTTACTTGGTGGAAAGATGGTAGGAATAAAGGCAAAGATCTTTTCAATGGGATACGGAAAAGGTTTCTGGAAGAAAAAATATGGCGATACAACCTACCAGGTGACGTTAATACCATTCGGAGGTTACTGTCAGTTTTACGGGGAAGATCCATCAGAGGAGAGATCAGGTCAGGGTTTTGAATTTCTCTCAGCACATCCGCTTAAACGAATAGTTACTGTGGCAATGGGACCTATATTTAACCTGTTATTTGGTATTATTCTTTTTTATATTATGAATCTTGCCGGTTATGCGAAAGAAACAAACAGAATATTGATACCTGCAGAAATGACTTCCGGGACTTATACCTCGCCTGCGTTCAAGTCAGGGATCAGAACCGGAGACAGAATTGTATCAATCAGCGGAAAAGAGATAAAGGCCTTTTCCGATATCCAGAGTGAGGTCTTTTTCTCTGACGGGCGAGAGCTTGAAATTAAAGTACAGCGCGGCGAAGAGGTAAAGACATTTAATGTCACTCCTGCGTCCGATTCCGGCGAGGGAAGGTACACCCTGGGGGTGATGCCTTATACAACGGGAATTACGCTGGCTCGTGTAATAAAGGGGAGCAGTGCGGAACAGGGTGGCTTATCCGGAAAGGATACTATTATCAAGGTGAACAACGAAATTGTACATACACCATCCGAATTATCCGATGCTATCCAGAAGGGTAATGGGAAGGATATAAACGTTGTGTTCCTGAACGACGGGGTGGAAAAAACCGCTGTATTAAAACCTGCAATGACTGAGGTGTTCATTGTGACATCATCAGCCAAAAAGAAAACCCAGGATAGTTTTGCCGGGAATGAGGAGTTTAAGCAGCTTGTAGCCGGAGGATTTGTCCGGGTTTATGGAAAACCTATTCAGGAATATTCCGAATTTGTTAACGATATTACAAAGGCTGCTGCTGACGGTCGCGATGTAATTATAGACGCAGGGAAGACAAGGTATAATGGTCAGGTAGAGATTAAAAAACGTTATATGATAGGTATAGAGCAGATGGGAATCATGTTTGAGATGGTTCATGTGAAATACGGTCCGGTTGACGGATTGATTCAGTCTGTGATTGAACCATGGGATTTTCTGGTGATGAACATTAAAGGTTTCGGAATGCTCTTCAGCGGCAAAATGGATGTAAGAGAAAATCTTTCCGGGCCTATCAGAATAGCAAAGATTGCCGGAGACGTTCTTTACTACAGGGGGATAGCGGATTTTATACTTCTAATGGCGAAAATTTCAGTGATTCTCATGTTTATGAACCTGCTGCCAATCCCTGCAGTAGACGGGAGTCATCTACTGTTTTATATAATTGAGACTTTAAGAGGTAAACCGATAAGTGAAAAAATCATGATTAAGATTCAGACTTTTGGTGTAGTATTTCTTATAATTCTTGGTGTTTTTGTTATAATAAACGATATAACAATGCTGCCGTTTGTTCAGAATTTATTTAAATAACGGAAAAAACGGCGATCTGCATATTGCAGAATGTTAAAGGTCATATTCTTATGTTATAATCCTAAAAGATATCCCCTGCCATCAGCGGGGGATATCTTTTAGTTGTTATTTTAGAAATACAATTCAATCGTTAAAAATATACATATTAATACAACGTCTGGCAGAGGAAATAACAGAGCATTTTTATCAGTTAAATATTGAATAAACTGCTGCTGTTTTTTATGGCGATTTTAAATTAATTGTGTTTAATTATTATAAGGATTCTCCGGAAAACATTTATGAAAATATTAAATTCTGTTCATGCCAGATGGATAATGCTGCTTACCATTATAGTTGCTGCAACCGGATTACTCTTCTATCTTTCCTACATTGATGTTAAAAACCTGGCAATAATTGAATTCAATAAACAGCAGATGCTTCTTGCCGAGCAGGCTGTTTCGGGAATTGAAGGTTTTTTCAACAACCTGGAAAATGATCTCGATTCTGTTTCAAAGTTTGAAGATATCGCATTGATGAACAATAACGGGAAGAGATTAGCATCTGCACTTATGAAGAAAGACAGAAGTTTACTTTATTCAGTCACCAGAGTGGATGAGAAGGGGCGTATACTCTGGCTTGACCCGGAAAACAGTTCACTGATTGGAAAGGATATTTCAGATCAGAAGCAGATAAAAAATATTATTAAGACTCATCAGCCATCGATAAGTGATTTCTTCACGGCTGTACAGGGGTACAGGACTATATCTTATCACTATCCGGTATTTTATAAAGGTGATTATAAAGGGAGTTTGGGGGTACTTATTAATTTTGATTATATTTCAAAAAAGTATATAGAAAATATCCGCATAGGTGACGCAGGATATGCATGGATTTTAAGCGCTGATGGGGTTGAATTGTACTGCCCTGTTCCGGGGCATAAAGGTCAGCCTGTTTATGAAACATCAGGTATTTTCCCGGATGTAATGGATATGGCTGAAAGAATGATCTCCGGAGAAAAAGGTACAGCCGTTTACAGATATAACGTAAATAAAAATGATCATCTGGAAAATCTTCTTAAACATGCTGCATTTGCCCCGATAAATATAGTCAATACACATTGGTCAATAGTTGTCGCCACTCCGGAGGAGTATATTCTGTCATCAGTCAAGGGTTTTAAAAATAAATCATTGATGATACTGTCACTTCTGATTATTATCAGTATTCTTTTCTATTATTTCTTATTCAGGGTGTGGATATATGTTAATGAAATTAAAAACAAGGTCAGGGTGGAATCAGCTATTCGTGAGAATGAAGAGAATTTGCGTATTACACTCAATTCAATTGGTGATGCAATTATTTCTACCGATGAAAAAGGAAATATTAAGAGAATGAATCCAGCGGCAGAGACTATTACCGGCTGGAAAGTGAAAGATGCTCGGGGGCTTTCTCTTGAAAAAGTATTTACTGTTCTTGATCCTGTGAATGAAATAAAAAAAGAGAATCTGTATACACAGATAATACATCCCGGTGAAATAATGGAGATCTCAGAATCGGCAATTCTCTCTGATAGAAAAGGAATTAAAAGAAAAATTTCACTGACAGCCGCTTCGATTATGGATGTCTCAGGTAAAAAAGTAGGTGCAGTAATAGTATTCAGGGATATATCAGAAAAAATCAGGATAGAAGAGCAGCTGAGGCAATCTCAGAAAATGGACATCATAGGGAAGCTTACAGGGGGGTTTGTTCATGATTTTAACAATATGCTCGCCGGTATACTCAACGCATCAGAAGTCCTGGAAATGAAGCTTGGTAATGATGAGAAAACGATGAAATTTATCTCTTTCATTAAAGATACTGCATTAAAAGCCTCAGATCTTACACAGAAATTGCTTTTTTTCCCACGAAAAGGTGTTCATGTATCTGAAAGCGTTGATGTTCACAGTTCAATTTCTATTGCTGTGGATATTCTGCAGCATGGGGATAGACCTGATATAAAAATTTTGAAATTCCTGAACGCAGAAAAATCAATAATTTCAGGTGATCCATCGCAGATACAGAGTATAATTCAGAATCTTGTAGTAAATGCAAAAGAAGCGATGCCGGCTGGCGGAGAAATAATTATTCAATCAGTAAACATGATCATGGATGAAGATAATTGTCTTAAATCAGGATTTGAGCTAAAACCGGGATTATATATTAAAATAAGTGTTAAGGACACTGGTTGCGGTTTTGATGATGAACTGAAATCAAAAATATTTGAACCGTTTTTTACAACAAAAACCTCACAGGATGGTGTCGGTCTGGGCTTATCTGTTGTATACGGGAATGTTAAAGATCTTGGTGGCGCCATTGAAGTCTATAGCGTTAAAGGTAGTGGGTCTGTTTTTGATATTTATTTCCCGGTTATAGAAAATGTTGTGTGGGATACCGAAAAAGATGAAAGTATTGTCAGAGGTCAAGGAAGAATTCTTGTTGTTGATGATGAATTTATTCTAAGAAATTTGACTGAAAGGATCCTCTGCGATCTCGGGTATGAGGTTGTAACTGCTGATAATGGGAAATCCGCCCTGGACATTTTTCGGGAAGAGTTTAAAAAAGTAGATGTGGTTTTAATGGATGTAGTTATGCCGGTGATGGGTGGGATTGAGGCTCTGAAAGAATTTAAAAAAATTGATCCTTCGGTTATTATCTATCTTGCAACTGGTAATATTGAAAGACTGAAGGCAGAAGATATGCAGGAATATGAAGTTGCAGGTATTGTACAGAAACCGGTAACCATACCGGAACTCAGCAGGATTATCTCAGAGGGTATTTTAAATAAAACTAAAAATACTTTACGTGAGTAAAACAGGTTTCTTAAACTTGACAAAAATGCCTGATGAAATCTATTAATAACAATATCAAGCAGGAGGTTTTATGAGTTCAGGTGAAATGTATACCCCGAATTTCGAGATAATTGATGTTTTTAAGGCTTTAAGACAGGTAAAATTAAATGAACTTTTACCCAGAGAGGGGGTTTTCGATTTTTTTTATGAGAATTCACCTAATCCCGGAGTTTCCCTTTTTTTAAGATATAAAAGCAGAATTAAACTGTTTTACATAGATCATGATGATTTCATTCTTGAGTTAAAAGAGCAGACGCCTGACTGGGATATCAATATAGATAAAAATATTGTAAGGATAATGCTATTATACAAGGTACGTGATTCTATTGTTCCAATAAGCTTTGTTTTTGATATATCAAAAAAAGAGTATAAGGAACTGCTTATTGCCATAGGGAAAAAGAAAGAAATTAAGCTGTATTATTTATCTGTACTGTATGGTGGGCTTGTGCTTGATTCGATTTTCAAGATTAAAGTTCCTCCTAAAATAATTGGACATTTAAAGAAAATAAAATAAAAAAAAGGGGCAAAACCCCCATTTTGCCCCTTTTACCCATTTTTATCTTTCAACTGATAATATAATCAGTTAATTTATCTGGTTAACAGTAATTTTTTTTGGTTTTACTTCCTCACTCTTATGCAGAATCAGTGTAAGTATTCCATTTTCGAGTCTGGCTTCGATTTTATCCCTGTTGATATCATTTCCGACTCTGAAAATTCTGCTATAGTTTTTTGCATAGAATTCCGCATATTTTAAATCTTTATCATTTTCTTCTATTGACGTTTCTGCTGTTATTTTTAATTCATCATTATCAATAACTATATTCAAGTTCTCTTTCCCAATACCTGGCATTTCGAGTTTTAATGAATAAATATCGTCATTTTCATAAATATCTGCCAGAGGTATATGAAATGCCTTTTTGCTTTCAGTATTGTTTCTGTTGCTAATTTCAACCATCATGATAGGCCTCCTTAATTAATCTCAATTTTTTTTGGCTTTGCATCTTCTGATTTAGTAAGAGTAATTGTCAGTATACCGTTAACTAAATCAGCCTTGATATCTTCATTTCTAACTCTGTAAGGAAGCTTTATGGCTTTTTTAAATTCGCCAAAAGGTCTCTCTTTTCTTATATAGCGCTGATTTTCATAATCTTCTCTTTTTTCTCCGGATATTATTATGCTGTCATCAACAAGTTGAATATCGATGTTTGCAGCAGAAATTCCCGGAACAAGCGCATAAATTTTAATTGTATCATTACCCTCTTTAAACTGAACAGGGGGAAACTCTTTTGATGATTCATATTCAGATTTTTGATCAAAAAAATCATCAAAAAGAGTCCTTAATTTTATCATATCATTGAAAATATTGTAGCTGTACATGGCATCCTCCTTTAGTGAATATCAATTTTTATTTTTTCGCTTTTTACAGGTTTTAGTTTTTCAATTGTTATAGTTAGAACTCCATTTTTAAGTTCACCTTTAATATCTTTCTGCCTGAATCCAGCAGGAAGTGTAACAGATCTTGAAAAAGAACCTGCACGTCTTTCAGAAAAGATGAAGTTTTTTCCTTCATACTCTTTCTTTTCTTCAACTTTTTTTCCCGATAAAGTAAGAACGTTTCCATTAATAGTAACGTCGAGATTTTTTTCTTCAATCCCCGCTACATCTGCTTTAATATAAAAGTTCTTCTCATCATCATAAACATCTATTGCCGGGAGCCATTCTGAATCGAACAGCCCCGCTGTACGAATATTGAAAAAATCATCGAAGAGCCTGTTTACATCATTACGGAATGATTTCAATTCAGGCGTTGAATCGTTATTTTTTCTGGTAATTCCAAATTTCATAAACTCCCTCCTTTAATTTACATTATTATTGTTAGCACTCAATATTAATGAGTGCTAACAATAATAATGTAATAATGTCTCTTTTTTTCGTCAAGCAAAGTTGAATTTTTTTTTAAAAAAATAAATTTTTTTTAAAATATTGGTTTAATAGAGAGAAGAATTTTGCTTTGTAATTTTGGGCGTTTTGGAGAATTTTATTAGTGAATTGCAGCTCATTAATCACATAAAAACTGAATGATTTTGTTAAACTGCAAATATTTATAAATGAGTATCAGTTTTTATGATTCCATTCGATGGCATATTTATTTAACTCACTGCTGTTTTTTAAATTAAGCTTATTTCGTATCCTGAGTTTATGTGCTTCGACGGTTTTTACACTTATATTTATTTCCTTGGCTATATCGCTTGTTTTAATTCCTTTTGAAATTAACTGGAAAACCTCAAACTCTCTGTCACTTAGTTTTTTTAATTCTGTATCATCATCTTTTTCCTCTTCTTCATTAACCATATGGTTTAAGAGTTTTGATGTGATTGTTTCACTCAGATAAAGATTTCCGTCAAGAATGCTACGGATGGCCTTGACAATATTATCTGTCAGATCATTTTTCATGATATAGCCTTTTGCACCGGCTTTGATTGCACGTTCGGCGTATAAGTTTTCTTCGTGCATTGATAAGACTAGAGCTTTTATTTTAGGATATCTTTTTTTTAATCCCTTGATAAGATCAATTCCATTAGTCGACCCTTTCAGAGAAATATCTACTATTACAAGGTCAGGTTGTGTTTTTTCAATGAACTTGATTGTGCTTTCGGCATCCTGAACTGATTGTATGACCTTCATATCGGGTTCTCTGTCTATAAGTTGCTGTATGCCATTTGCGACAATGGGATGATCGTCAACGATCATTATACTTGCAGTCTGTTTCAGTTGGTTATCCATTTTTTTCCTCTTAGACTGTTATTTTCTCAGGATTAAAAATACATTCAATTATTACTCCTCCACCCGGATGGTTTTTGACTTCGAGAAAACCCCCGATGGCGCGAGCCCTGTATTTCATTATTTCTATCCCTACCCCGGAATCCGCATTATAATTTCCGGGAATACCCCTGCCATTATCAATTATACTCAGTGTAATCATTTTATTCTTTGGGCTCATAATGATTTTTATTCCTGTGCACCCTGAATGTTTTATAGAGTTCATAACAGCTTCATCAATAATATAATAGATTTCTTTAATAATGGATTCATCACTTATATTGATCGATTCGTCAATGTGAAATTCACAGTGTAATTTATAGTCTCTTTCAATTGTAAGCGCTACGGCATCAATCATTTCATGAAATTCAAGTCCGTGGTTTTTATATGGGATAAGTCCGTGTGAAAGTCGTCTTACTTCATTCATGGCGTTTTTTATGGCATTTTCAATTTCATTCACTTCAAAAGATGTTTCACTTGAAACCGATTTGAGTTTATCGGCTATAAGTCTTGATTTTATTGCCACAGCCAGTAGATCATGACCAAGATCATCATGAAGGCTTATTCCGATTTTTTTCCTTTCCTTATGAATTACTTCTAGAATTCTGGCCTCAAGTTGTACCCGCTCTGTTATGTCATTGGAATTCATAATCACACTTCCGACGTTCCCGTCATTATCGATATTTGGATGAAGTGATATTTCAAGCAGCCTGAGCTTTTCATTTTTTTTATACCAGATTTCAGTATTGATCTCTTCCCCGGCAATTGCACGATTGATATAGTCAAGGAATTTTTTTTCTCTTGTTCCAAGTCGGTTCTTAAACAGAGATGTTATCTGGAGATCTTTGGTTTCATTTTCAGTCAATGAATAAAATTTTCTGAAAGATTCATTTGTCATTTTGATAAAACCGTTTTTTTCGAAAAATGCCAGCATTCCCGATGATTTTGATATAATTTTCTGAGCTATGGCTATCTGGGTGTATGCCGACTTTCTTTCGTAGAGATTAACAGCTAGTTCAGCTGTTATTCTAAATATAGACTTGAGTTCGGGTGAAAACACATCAATTTTTCTTGTAGAACTGAATCCAATGTATCCAAAGCATTTATCTTTATTAAATAAAGGAATAAGCATTGATGACTTAACACCGTGACTGAATATAGACTCATACCCTGCCTCGTCATTGTATTTAAACTTTTTAACATCATGTATCAATATAACATTGTTTTTCTGCTTTTTTATCCAGCTTCGAGGCACATTGCTTTTTATTATGGTTTTTATTGTGGGAGAAAAACCAGGGGCGCACCAATCGTGGGTAACGTATAATTTGTCACCTTTTGCATTGAAGAGGACGATGAAACACCTCTCGACATTGGCAAATTTCCCTGTAAGAAGCAGTAATTTTTTTAGATGTGAATCTATTTCTTCTGCCGGAATATTGATCGATTCAAGTGCGAGCCTTGTAAGAAGGCTCTCAAATTCAAGAAGAAAGCCGAGTAATTTGTCGTTTCCTATCTTTTCTGTAATGTCGTCAGTTATTACAATTTTAATAGAGGTATTATTTTTTTTTGAGTGACTTATTATATAGTGTTCAAGTATCCGGTTAGAACTTTTCTTATTTGGTACTATTGACAGAGCTTTTAGTTTAGAGTTGCTAAGCTCTTCCGGATTTATGGAAAACAGCTTTTTAAAAGAATCACCTACAATGCGTTTACCGAAAAAATTTGAGGTTTTTTTATTATGCCATATGATAAAATTATTTTCATCAAGGATTGTCAGCATTTGTGAGATAGAATCAAAAATGATATCCGGGATTTCCGGATCAGTGATAAAAATATTTCTATCAGATTTCACGGTCTATTGCAGTTCCCGACATGGCATTAACTGGACACGCCAACCTGCATAATCCGCAGGCAACGCATTTTTCAGGATTAAATAGCACTTCCATTGTATTCCTGTTTATATAAAGCGCATCGACTCTGCATACAGCGGTGCATGCGCCGCAATGTACACATTTTTTTTCATCTCGTCTGATCATATCAGCCAGTATCTGAACTTCCACATCTTCAGTTCGGAAGTAGTTGAGTGTATTATTGATTTGAGAATCGCTACCTGTCAGTCCGAGTATAATTCTCCCTTCGAGTTTTGGAAAAATTTTTGCCTCGAGAACATTGAATATAACGTCAAAATCTTTTGCGATTCTGTATATTATGGGTTTATACATTATTTCTTTTCTAAAAATTAAAAGTACGTTTATAGATTTCATTTTTTCCTCTCAACTTATTCCCGATTGAGCTATAAAAAAGTTTTGTAACCCTGCGATCCCGCTTTGATACTCTTTATGAGCTACATCGGGTGATTTTTTGTTGACTCCATTTATCAGAACCTGTAATAAATTATATGAAACGAGATTATTTTTTTATTATTCCGGATTTAACATAATGTTGTCAGGTTTTCAGAATAGAATGTTTTTTAATCACAATGTCATGTCTGGATTCAGCCCAAGGTTTCCCTTATTCAATTATTTTTTTGTAAATCTGGTAATATTGATTCAGGCATTTCCAATTACTATATTTGCTTTATAAAATTATATTGCAAGAAAATTTATCATTAATATAAAAAATGTTATTTCAATGGAGCAAGTTCAATATCACCCTGAACTGCAAGCTTATCTCTGAAAACTATAAGGCATCCACGAATGCCATCTATAGAAAGACCGAAATCAAGCGCATTATTGATGTCATTTTCTGTCTGCACCATGTTACAGACAGCGGTTGCTGTTGCATCGGCGAGTGCGCCGGATTCAGCGATTATTGTAACTGAGTCCGCCTTCCCGAAGCTTATAGAATGACCAAGCCTGGATGTTGAAGTACATATAGAACATGGCATTTTTTCAGGGTATATCTTTATTCCAATATTGTCATTGAAGTATATATTGTTAACATAGATTCCTGTTGTAATGGGTTTATCAAGTTTCATCCAGATATCTCCACCATTTTCAACAACAACTTCTTCTGAGTAATTCAGAAGCTCTTTCCCGACTCTTTCAGCAATAGCCCCCGCGACAGCCGCCATAGGGCCTACTCCGGCTGATGAGGAAGCTATACACATGGAAATGCAAATTTCAGGTTCATCTCCATACGGGATAAAAGGATTAAGGGAGTGTATAAACTCATCATGAATTTTAATGTAATTTTCAAGTTCAGCTCTTACAGCTTTTAAAATCCTGAACGCTTCATCACGCAGGTCACTGTTTGCCATGATAAAAAGATCAGATGTGTCCAGTTTTACATTGAAGGTGAATCTATTTATGCTGTCATAATTTCTGTAAAATCTTCTGTTATGCTTCATTTACTCCTTTTTAAAAGGGACCGTGGGAACCTGTATTTGCGGTATTCCCAAGGTAAACCCTTGTTCAATCCATTGTTTGAGTGTATTGGCAATTTTTACAGCTTTGGGATAACTGGATAGTGGTGATGAAGGTATAGTTTTACCATTTAATTCTACATTTCCTGATTTGAGTTCTGCGAAGGTTACATGTTTTATTGGCTTTGGTTCTCCGTTAGGATAATCTATGCCGTAATCAATAATCGGGGTTTTAATATCCATGTCAGTCAAACCTGTGAAATACGCCAGATCTTCATTCAGTATTGGGATTGGAATACCTATTCCAACCATTAGAGAGCAGCCATATCCTGTAATAGACGCCCCCCTTATAAATTCAGTGTTCATCATTTTCATATCTCCGGTTACTGCGATTGTTCCAGATCCCTCGGTAACCATGCCATTTTCATCACGTGTTCCATCAGGTGAATGCTGGGTTCCCTGCCATGTTACAGCCCCCATCGCCCCCCCGAGAAAAATTTTAGTACCTGTACCGATAGTCCAGTAAAAAGGGTCATTTAAAAGAGGGCTAAGCTGCCCTGCGCTTGAATATGTGATGTTGCCCATATCGGGTTTTAGAATACCCATATAAGTATATATAATTCTTTTTGAGCAGTTTATTGCAGTATTATAATTCTGGTATGAGTTCCTTGGATTATAGAGGAAGGCGTTTCGTAAATCATTTATAGTAATGGTTTTTTCAAACTCTTTCAATGGATAACAATCTGTTCCATAACTGTAGGCTTTAAGCTTAACATGTCGTCCGGCGATAAGATCTTCAATAACATGTCCACCTCCGTATGAGAAGGAACCGGGATGTATTCTGTTAAGAGGATCATCTTCTTTAACCTGTGTTGCCCCTAAATAGCAATCTACTGCTGCAATTCCGCCATATGCTT
Source organism: Spirochaetota bacterium (assembly GCA_963664815.2). GTDB lineage: Bacteria > Spirochaetota > UBA4802 > UBA4802 > UBA5550 > WRGT01. Next base: position 3,816,230 of record CAXXHB010000003.1, on the reverse strand, counting down.
CCACATCGTTAAGCAATACTTTAGTTGCTCTTATCCGTGGTTTTGTGTGGCCGAAATTCAGAAAGGCTCCTGATGAACACATTATTCCGAAAGTTCCCGTTGTAACTACATCAACTTTTTCAAAAGCTTTTTTTACACCTTCATTTTTGACAATTGATGGCATCTCTTCCGCTGTAACAACAACTGCGATACCTTTCTTTATTTTATCATTAATTTCTTCATAGCTTTTCTTTATTTCGATAGAACTCATTAGTCCTCCCTGCATTTATTGCAGTTTTTTAAAAGTGTATCACTTATACTATACTTTATAACGCATGTATAAAACTGTTTATATTTAAGAAACAACAAACATAATTATTAATTCGAAAATGCTCCAGGGTAATATTGTATTCAACTATTTTTTTTATTTATTTGACTTGCTATTGATATTTGATGAAAAATTACTTTAAATCAATGTGAATTTAATTATATTAAACATAGTATAAAGTGGTTTGTGATAAAATTACGGTAGTTAACTAGTAGTTTATAAAAAATTCAAAATTTCGATGAATCAGTAAAATATTTTTCATAATATAAAATGCGGTGCAGAAATTGTTTTTATTTTGAAAGTTTATTTTCATTTTTTTCAATCAATGAATTGAACAGGTGGGAATTGTGATATATTAAGGCTTTTTAAATGACAATGTTCCAGCTTATTCGTTAACTGCAATTGTTGAATTAAACAGAAATTAAAACGAGGGATATAGATGAAAAGATTATATTTTGCAGTAATTGCTTTTTTCCTGGCAGGTTCAGTTACTTTTGGGCAGATGGCAGGAGATATTGAATCATTGACACCTTCTGATGTTAATCTGTTTGTTAAATCCAGAGAGATTACAAGGTTGATAAAAACTGTCAACTATATGGTTTTTAATCTCATGGATGAAAAGCAGAGAGGAGAATTTATAACCGAAAGAAACAAGTTCAGGGATAAAACCGGAATAGATTACTTTGATGAAAAATCTTTAAGAAATACAGGGATAGATACATCTAGACCTGTATCTTATGCAAATTTTGATAAAGATAATATGCTTGATAAAAACAGCAAGGATGATGTTAAGCTTCTTTTTATCCCGGTGATCAATGAGCAGGAATTCCCTCTCAAGTTTATTGAAATAGTAAAAAAGGCAAATTCTGACAACCCGGCGATGGTCATCACCCCTGTTACTGCTTTATATAAAAATGTAACAGTGTATCAGCTAAAAAATGATCTATTTATAGCAGCAATTAACGGTTATCTTGTAATAGGTTCTACAAGTGATATTATAAAAAGAGTTCTTGATATAAAGGAAGCGCGTAACGGAAGCCTTATTCTTGATAATAATTATAGAGACTATCTTGCAAAAAGTAAAAACAGGTATGATCTGAATGCTTTCATTACAAAGAGATTTATTATGCAGATGAATCTTCAGTCTGCCGGTGGAAACAGCGAGACCGGCCTTTACTCTGTTGAAGACTTTATTCTTGCTCAGGGTGGTATGAGAGAGCAGGAAAAAGGTTCGCTGATGGATTCAATTGATTATATATCGGCTGGATTGGGATTTGAAGGAAATAAGTTCCAGATGAACGCTGCAGTTAAACTGGTCAGTGACAATCCCTATGTTGATATGATAATGGCGTTCCTTAAGACCGGGGTTCATGATAAGTCGTTATACGTTCCTGCAGCGGATACAACACTTTTCATGTCAATGAATCTTAAATATCTGGATAATTTATGCAAAGGGGAAGTTGCATGGTGTGCGCAGTATAATGCAATAAAACAACAGTACAAGGCGGAAACAGGCATAGATGTGGAGAAAGACTTTATACCTTACTTCACAGGTGGAATGAATATAATGGCGCTTGATTCATCAGCAGGAGGGATAGGAGATATTCTTGTTTTTATACCCATGAGTGATTCTAAAAAAACCGAGGAGTTCTGGCTGAAGTTAAAGAAAGGAATTAAATCCAAATATAGTAAAGATAAAAAGTTCGGTGAAGAGAAAATTGGCGGCAGTAAAGGTTTCTGGTTTATAGATGAAACCGGAATGAGGTTTTTTATATGTTGCGATCATAGAGGAATATATGCCGGAAACAGTACGGGACTTATGAAGAGCGCCCTGAAAAGTGATACCGTCACTGTTGCTGCCAATACAGGAAGATATGGTAAGATAATTAATGATAAAACATTTTTCCTTCTGAATATCAAGAATATGCAGAAGAATGCGTTTCTGAAAATGCTTATGCAGATGAAAACTCAAAGCAATCCGGATGTTGCTAAAGGTGTTAATCGTATAGGTGAGATGTTTATTAACTGTGAAAAGAGAGAAGGGCTTATATCAATGGATTTCGAAATTGAGATTAAGGAGCCCGGGAAGAAAAAATGAAATATGTTTTCGGGCCTGTTAATTCTCGAAGGCTTGGCATATCTCTTGGAATTGACATCGTACCATACAAAACGTGTCCGTTTAATTGTATTTACTGTGAATGCGGAAGTACAACTGATCTGACAGATGAAGTAAAAGAATACTTCCCCTTTGAGGAAATAGTTTCAGAAATAAATCAGACGCTGGATAAAGGGCCCGCTATTGATGTTGTTACTTTTTCTGGTTCGGGTGAGCCTACTCTTAACAGCAGGCTCGGTGATATAATTAATTATATAAAGACAGTTTACCCGCAATATCAAATTGCTGTTATAACAAACAGTTCCCTGCTTAATAGATACGATATAAGAAGAAGAATACTTAAGGCTGATATTATTTATCCATCGCTTGACGCTGTAAGTGAAGATGTGTTCAACAAAATAATGAGGCCGTTAGCTGGTACAAAGCCGGAAGCAATTATAGAGTCGATAGTGTCTCTTCGCAAAGAGTTTAAAGGTCTCCTGTGTGTTGAGATATTTATAATAGCCGGCATAAATGATGCTGATGATGAACTCAGTAAGCTTAAAAATGCATGCATAAAAATAAATCCTGATGAAATTCACCTTAACAGTCTCGATAGACCTGGAGCCGAGGAATGGGTTAAACCGATGGATGAGTTAAACATGGAGAGGGTGAAAATGTTTTTTTATCCGCTTCCGGTAAAGCTTGTCGGTAGAGCTCGAAGCAATAGTGATATAACAGAATTTTACAGTAATCTTGAAAAAAATGTCATCGATACAATCAGAGAAGATGGTTTAGCAGCGAAGGAAATTTCCGGGCAGCTTGGCATTAGACTTTTTGATGTATTACGGGTTTTAAAAAATCTTCAGAAGAAAGGACTGGTAAAAAAATTCTCAGATATTAATGGAGAAGTATACAGGAGTAATTAAAAAATTATTTGCAAGAGATATTACTCAATAAATCCCTGACTTTAAGCTTCCAGCAGATTGGATACAGAGATTATTTTATATGCAGTTACTGTGTCATTTCCCGGGTTTACTTCAGCAGGGATACCAGATGCGGCAGGGTCTCTTCAAGAGATCCCTGAATAAAAAAGTCAGTAATAAAGTTTGTGAGTCCTGTCATTTCTAAATTCATTTCTATAATATATGCTCCGTTCTTTTTTGCTATATAAGGAAGATCGGCTGCAGGCTGTACCATGGCAGAAGTTCCTGCAATAATAAAAACATCTGAGAATGAAGCAAGATTACGTGCTTCAAGATAAGCTGCTGCAGGTACCGGTTCTCCAAAAAGAGTAAACTCCGGTTTCATTATTCTGCCGCAGTTATTACATACAGGAACAGTGTCGATCTGAACGTCTGCTGTTGTGTAACATCGAGTACAAACTGCCTTTTCCATGGTGCCATGGTATGCAATTACATTTCTGCTTCCTGCGCGTCTATGCAATGTATCAATATTCTGCGTAATTATGCCGTTAAGCAGACCACGGTGTTCCATCTCTGCCAGTGCCTGGTGTGCACAGTTAGCTTTTGCACTACGGGATATTTCTGTTAGTTGAAGTGCCAGTTCCCATACCTTCGCTGGATCAAGTCTGAATGTGTTTATATGTGCATACAAAGACGGATCATATTTTCTCCAGAGACCGTTAGGCCCACGGAAATCAGGGATACCGCTTGAAGTTGATATCCCGGCTCCGGTAAGGGCTATTGTTTGGCGCGATGATAGGAGCTTTTTTATGGCTGAATCTATTTCCATCAAATTTATATGCCTTAATATATCTTTTTATTGTATTGAACTGATAAAATCAAGCTTTAGCTTATATTGTTATAAATTTTGTATACAGAGACTCGAATTAAATCGGCAAAATTATTTTGGCATATCATTTAGACCTCCACCATTAATAACGTTTATAAAACCATGAGATTCAAGAATCTTCTTTGCTTTTCCGCTTCTGTTTCCTGAACGGCAGTAGACAATAATTTTTCTGTTTTTTATACCGAACATATGGAGATTTTTTTCTATGTCGGCAAGTGGTATGTTTATTGCCCCATTGTAGTTCGACGTTTTAAATTCTTCCGGGGTACGTACATCTACAATGAGTGCACCATCTGCTATCAGTTTTTGAATTTCATCGTCTGGTGTGATGTTTCCTTTTTTAAAAAAAAGAAAAAGCAATACTGCCGCTATTGCTATTGCGACAATAATTATTCTTGGTATCATGTTTATACTCCTGCAGTTTAAGCTTACTTATAAGTAAACTTAACTATAAATAGTTAAAATTATAATCTGAAAAACTATAAATCTTTATTATTAATTCCATAATATCACCTATATACAAGACCGACAGAAATTGTTATTCCCATAATGAGCAGTGCGGCGTAGGATGGTGATCGTCTGAAGCCGGAGCAGATGATTTTGTGATTGCTTGTTATGCAGGTTTTCACTGACTGATGAAATTTATTTCCCGGTTTTTTTAATCTGTTCAACAAACTCACTGAAATTGTCAAAAAGTTCGTGGAAATCATCATTAGAACGAATAGATCTTATTTCCGGACTATTGCCAGCTTTCAGTTCATCAATGTACCGGTTAAGAAGAAATATCGGCCCTGAGATTCTGTGTGATCTTTTCAGCATATAATAAAACACTATGGCTGACTGGATTATTGCTGAGATAATCAGAATCATAATCAGTATTCTGTTTCTGTCTGTAATATTTCTTATTTCTTCAATATTCCGGCTTATAAGAATGGCGGTCTTTTCGTTATCCTCAAGGAGCAGTGAGGTTGATAGGTGGAGGTTATTGATTTTTTTTGAATTTGATAAACCTATCAGTGATTTGAATATCTCCCCTTCGGTTTCTGAAAGAGTCTGCTGGTCCTTTGTAATTTTATCGAGTTTTATATTGTTGGAAATCAGTATTGAAGATATAACTACAATTATCACAGACATTGTCAAGGCGGTGATAATTGTGAATGAAACGGCAATATTAATCTGAAAATTCCTGTTTATGATTATATGTCTTTTACTCATTTTAATTCATCCTTTTGCCGGAATAATGCTCGCCGATTTTTAATCCGATCTGTCCCGCTTCATTAAGAAGCTTTGTTGAATCAAGGAATGTTTTTTTAAATGTGAGTTCATATTTATCTTTTAAAGGATCGGTGGTTAGCACATAAATTGTATATCTTATTTCAGTTATATCTTCCATCAGATACCTGCTTAACTGCTTGTGACCTATCTTAACTTCAGCTGCAGTGATAGAAATCACTATAACGATTTTATCAGGAAAAATTTTTTTAATCTCCTGAACACAATTCCGACTGATACAATTATCGAAGCTTATATTTTTATTAATATCCGGATGATAATCATCAATAGTATACCCTTCATTTTTCAGAGGATTCCTTATTTTAATGTAAGAGCTGTTGTTCAGATAATCGGGCACATCATACCCCGGGATTATGATTACTGTAAAAGTCAGATGCTGCTCTTCTCCGGAGGCGGAGAACTGAAGTATAATAAAAAAAAGAAAAATAGGCAATAGGTACATATATATTTTTTTCATCAAATCAGTGTTCTCTGTTTAATTATAGTAACTATAAAATAGTTTTACTTTATAGTTACTATAATTAAATGCCATGTCAACAAATTTACAGAACTTGTACTTTTAATTATAACTGCTGGACAGTTTACAATCGTCTGGACTTGAATTTTTAATTACACCTTTCAGATGTTTCATTATTTTTTCTCTTTATTCCTATAACACGATTACGGCCGTTTTCCTTGGCGCGGTATAAAGCTGAATCAGCTCTGTTTATAAATGTTTCGCTGTTTTCTCCTGTTTGATATGTTGTAACACCAAAGCTGCATGTCAGGTGTTTTATGTCAGGGAATTCATGTTCCATAATAATCTTACGGATTTTTTCTGCTGTCCGGGCAGCGTTTTCAAGATCGGTGGATTCAAGAAGAATCAGGAATTCCTCCCCTCCCCAGCGAGCAAAGACATCTGTACGCCTTATTGTTGCGGATACAAGCGAAGCCAGTCCTTTCAGCACTTCATCACCCGTATTATGACCGTACGTGTCATTGATGTTTTTAAAGTGGTCTATATCAAAAAATATCAGACTTAGATGTTGGTTCAGATGCTGTGATGTTTTTATGCCGCGGTCAAGGAGCTCAAGAAATCTACGGCGGTTATGTATTTTTGTAAGTGCATCATAATTGGCTCTGTTCTCAAATTCCTTTGAACGTTCTTCAAGGGCTGTAACATCTGAAAATTCAACAACGAATATGTCTGAATCTATTGAAAGCGGCCTGAACTTAACGGAAAAATAACGGATACTGTCCGAACCTTCCTGCTGAAGTGCTATTAGACGGTATTGCTCGTTTTCCATATCGTTATTTACATTCTCAAGCCACATGTTTCTGGCCTCCTCAGGCTTCATGTAACCTTCCATTTCAACTGTCATAGAAATGACACGATCATAATTTTTCACCATATCATCATGGGAATAAAAACCGAAGAATTGTAGAAAGCTTATATTAACTTCATGTATAAGATTCTTATCGGCCACGATAATCATGTTATCCTGCGAGTCAAGGATTGACTGGAGGTATCTTTTTTGCTCCATAAGCTGCTTCTCTGTTCTTTTCATGTCGGAAATATCTTCACCCATGCACTGGTATTCCGCTATTTCCCCGTCGTTATTGAAGATACCCTGTACTGTCCATAACTGCCACATCACAGTGGAATTAGAAATTGTCTTAAGCTCAAATTTTGCGACTGTATTTTCCGCAGTGATTTTCTGCACATGATATTTAAATGAATCATGGTTACTCTCGGGGATAAGTTGCAGTATATTTTCACCGAGGATAGTAAATCTTTCAACTCCGAAATATACACAGAAAAAATCATTGATAAACGATATCATGTATTCATCGGGAAAAAAACGTACAATTAAAATCGGAGAATTTTCAATAAGTCCTCTGTACCTGGCCTCCGAAAGTTCAAGTGCAATCTGTGCCCTGTCTTTCTCCTCATTCTCTTCATGGTGGCTTATGGCATTGGATATCATTGTCATAAGTGTCATGGAAAAATCCTGTTCCGAAAGCCGGGTTTTTGGTATATAATCAGAGGCGCCAGCTTTCATGATATTTATAGCAAGCTGTTCATCTCCCTGGCCGGTCAGCATAATTACCGGGGCGGTGATTTTCTCTTCTTTAAAAAGACGCATAAGTTCAAGGCCTGTGATATCTGACATATAAAAGTCCATCAGTACACAGTCGATTTTAAAATCGTGTATAGTGCGTAAAACAGAGTCACGGTCTTCAGCCTCATAAATTCTGAAAAGATCGATGCGTCCCAGCATGCGGGTCAGTGATCTTCGGATAAAGCGATCGTCATCGGCTATTAGAAGATTAATTGTTTTTTTCATAGATTTCATTCCTGGGATTTACTGATAATACTGCTAAAATCACATCAGGGACAGAGTTCCCAAGCAGCATATACATTGTTTTATTTTTTTGCAATTATTGTCATATCTTTTTTAAATCTTTCATTTATGTTTTCAATTTTTCCAAGATCAGATATTACAGTATAAGTCATACCTGCGGATACCCATGAATGTTTTTTATCATCTGTATTCTCAAGTGGAAAAATAAGTATAATCATGTTTAAGGGAGCAATGTAAAGAATCAACAGTGTAGTGATTTTAATTTTTAAAAAAACTGATTTATACATAATACAATCCGTTAACTCTTTTTATCCTGAGAATGTTTGAAATCAGAAATAATAACTGATTTAAATTAATACAATTGAATGCGTTAGTCAAAAAAATCCGGATTGAATATATATTTTGTAAAAGATGTAATCTATTTAAATGCAGAAATATCATTAAAATCGGTTTTTCCATGCGCGGAGGACACATGCAAAACATATGCTTCTTGAAGGTAAACCTATTTTCGAAATTGCTCCAAATTTATGATTTAACGACCAGAGTCGTTTCAGCAGGTATTGTAATAAGATTTTAAGTGTTACTTCTGGAGTTTTCTTATAATACAACATTCAGAATTTATAAAAAAATATCTTTATCCGGTAGATCTTGAGAATATTATGAAAGAAGAATCTCTTGATGTAATAACAAATGCTGTGCATCGTCTGTATAGTTGTTATTGTCTATTCCGGGCCAAAACCCTTTGCAAAGGTGCAGGAAGTTGATGTTGCAAAAAAGAGATAATTCCCATTCGTCGTGCAGTTTAATTTCATCTTGGATACTGAATACATTAAATAAACTACGGGTATGTAGTTAATGCTTTTACAATTTTTTTTTGAAAATAGCGGCATCTGATTGTAATATTAGCTATATACTTTTAATTTGCAGAGGTCAATATAAAGATTTGATGTGATTGTATATATAAGAATGGAGGAGGTCTATATGAAGTCAGAAAAAACTGTCAGCCAGAGATGGTATATACAGGAAATTACATGTCCCGAAATACTACATAGAAACGCTGTAATGTTTGGTGACAGAAGGTTTCAATGGTGGCGAACAGGAAAATCAGATACAGCGGAGAATACATACTCAGAAGTCTGGCGAAAAGTGAAGGAGCTTTCTTCAGGGCTTATAAGTATAGGTTTTAACAAGGGTGATCGGGCCGCAATAATTAGCCAGACAGCCCCTCAGTGGGTATGGGCTGATTATTCAATTCTCTGCGCCGGTGGTGTAACTGTCTGCATCTACCCGACACTGTCGGAAAGCGAGATTAATTTTATACTTAATGATTCCGGGGCAAAGGTTATCTATGTCCAGGATGAAATGATGATGAAAAAAATACTTGCTGTTAAAAAAACAGCACCTTCTTTGCAGAAAATTATAATGATGAACGATACAACATCGGACGCAGAGAATAATGTAACCAATTTTGCAGAGATGAGAAAGGCGGGTATATATATCCTTACAAAAGACAGAAATGAATTTGAACATCGATGGAGATCAGTAGTCATTACTGATCTTATGACAATCGTGTATACTTCAGGTACAACAGGAATGCCCAAAGGTGTTGTACATACACATCACAGTTTTAATACTGCATGCTGCAGGGATATGAAGCAGGTTCCTTTTTATGGTGATAATGAAGTATGTCTTTCCTTCCTGCCGCTTGCTCATACGTATGAAAGAGAGTGTGGACATGGTATAGCAATGATGACGGCTTCGACTATTGCATATTCATCACCGGTAACAATAGTGGAGGATCTTCAGATATTTAAGCCTACTATTTTTATGTCTGTGCCGCGAATTTACGAAAGGATCTATATGGCAATGAGGGAACAGACATCAAAATCTGCATTAAAGAAAAGAATCTTTGAAGGAGCGATTAATACAGGGCTAAAGGTAGTGAACAAACGTAGCGATACGAAGGGATTTATCGATATGCATGAAGGAGCTGATTTTACTGAAGGCCTGGGCTTCTGGCTTAAATTCAAATATAAGCTTTTCGATAAACTTGTTTATTCAAAAGTAAGGCATCTGCTTGGAGGGCGGTACAGGTTTGCATTCTCGGCGGCGGGGAGCCTCCCGGCAGATCTATGCAGGACATACATGGCAATGGGTGTGCGGATATTTGAGGGTTATGGCGCCACGGAGACGTGGAATACAATCAACCTGAATTGGGATATTAAGGTTCTTCCAGGTTCGGTAGGATGTGCATGCATCGGTGTTGAAGGCAGAATAGCAGAAGACGGAGAGTGGCAGGTTCGCGGAGACAATATTTTTTCAGGGTATTGGAATAACCCGGAAGCTACTAAAGAGGCATTTACTGACGATGGTTACTATAAAACCGGAGATATAGTGGAAGAGATCGCTGACGGTTATATCAGGATAGTTGACCGCAAGAAAGGCTTGATGGTACTTGATACAGGCAAGAATGTTGCATCTAATAAGATTGAAGGAAAATTCTCATTAAGTAAATGGATTGATATCGTTGTACCGGTCGGAAGTGAAAGGAAATTCATTTCAGCACTTGTAATACCGAATTTCGATGCGTTTATTGAACTTTTTGAAAAAGAGAAAATTGATTACGATAAATCCAAGCTTTTTAAAATAACAGACCCTGCCCCTATGTGCATGGCCGTCGGAAATGATTTTGTAGAGAAGGCTATTCTTAAAAAGATGATTGATATTGATATTCAGGCAGTTAATAAAGAACTTGAGGAGTATGAATCAATTAAGAAGTATACAATTCTCACGAGGAGGCTCACTGTTAATGATGGAGAGATGACTCCGACGCTGAAGGTTAAGCGTAAAGTAGTGATTGATAAATATGCAGAAGCAATAGATAAAATGTACAGTTAAGCTTTCCACTAAGGTCTGTGTGATAATTGTTTTCTGTGGTATTCTTTCGCCATTTATTTAATAATATTAAAACTGCGTGGAGGTTAGCGGCCTAATAGTGTAACTGTTTTGAATATCTGTAATACAGACGTTCAAAACAGCATTATAGTAACCGTTTCCCTCCGCCGGTATTAACCGGATCAGGTCATCAGAGCATAATCTCAGCGAGGACTTTATAGTGGCACCCCTAACGGGAAATATTTGTTAATATAATTATTTATATGATTAAAATACTGCTTCATAATAAAGAATCATCTGATCTTAATAAACTCAACCTCGCATGAAGATACACCGCCTGCGTACTGATAGAGAATATAAATTCCGCGATCATTGAATGTATTGTCAGTAACTGTTGGTATTCGTCCAGAAACCATCTGTCCGTCGATTGAAAATGTGGCAAATTTTCCGTCTTCCGAGGCCAGTTCGTAATTATGCCAGTCTGTTCCGTGTATTGGTATGCTGCGGCCGTTTACGTCAACTTTTTCACTTTCAAGTTTAATATAATAGTGTTCACTTCTTTCCATGGAGTAAACAGCAAGAAAAACCGGTGCGCCGGAGATGAATCTTCCTCTTATCAGTAATTTGAAGTTTCTTGATGTGTTGAGTCTGCTGTAAAGTCCGGCAGTCGCAATACCTTTTGAATTAAATACTACAATGTTTCCCGATGCAACTTTTTTAAAGCTGATAGTGGTAGAATCAGCATCTTTTACATGGTTCCAGTTTTCAGGTGTATGTGAATCAGACCATGCTGCGAAATAATCCTCCACATTCCATATTTCCATCTGATTCGAAATGGTTATGCTTTGAACGTCAAGAGGTCTCAGAAATTTTCCGAAAATCCATCCCTTAACGCCGCGAAGTGTTGATACCTTGTACCAGTAATCTCTTGATTCACCAACCTGCATCATATCCATTGATTTTTCTATCTGGACAAGAAGTTCATCTTTCACGGTTTTACCTGCAAGAGCTCCGGATACTCCCGGTGAATTTCGCAGGTTAACGCTGTCTCCGGCCGATGTATACAGGCGGGACACCTCCTGGCTTGTCGGGTATTTGGCAGCGTAATTGAAAATTATATTTTTCAAAAACTCGCTGTTTGCTTCCATGCCGGAAGCACCGTCCCTTATGGCGTTAAAAATGATTGATATCATCTGTGGTGTATAGTTTGATCCGGGATACTTCTTATAAAACCTGTTCATATGATCAAAAACTCTACCCTGGTCAGAAGCCGTTGATTTTTTAATTTCATAAAAATCGAGGTCTTCAATAAACTGGCTTCCACGATATCTCGATGCGAATTCGTTATAGAATAGTCCTTTAGGTGCTATCCTGCTTTTTTTTGCGGCAGGTATAAATTCAAGATCACCACCTGTTTTGCTGTTGATACGTGAAAGCTTTTTCTCAATTTTGTTCTTATATTTTTCAAATTCAGGCTTTTCCTTGTTTTCAAGTGCCGAATCTTTCAGTTCATCATCAAAGTCTTCTGCAAGTTTTTCGGCCAGTGTGTTGAGAGATTTACATCTGTAAAAGTAGATTTTTTCCCCGTCTTCATAATTTGCAGTTTTTATAAAACTGTTGAGAGATATAATCGCATCAACGTAATTGCCATTCTCGTAATCTCTGATGGCTGATTCGACAGTTTTATCTCTGGTTATGAAAAACAGGATTGTGAAGAATACAGCAATGGCAATTACTATAGCTGAAATAATGGCAGATTTTTTAAACACTCTTTAGTACCTCTTTTCTAAAATTTATATGGAACCTTTTATCATTATTTTAAGTATATCATGTGCATGGTCAATAAAGAGACCTGTTGATGTGGCGTCCTTTTCACAGAAGGATGCAGCTTTGAATGCTCTCCGTTCTTTTTTAAACCTGTCTTGAAATTTTTCGCTATAGCTGTATATGCAAAACGGAACCGGGTCTGGAGTATGAGTTCTAATATTAACCGGTGTCGGATGGTCAGGCATAACGAGTATCGTATAATCAGGGTACTTTTTCATCCCATCAAGAATTGTACCAACAATCTGCGCATCAAAATCTTCAATGGATTTTATTTTATGCTCAATGTTGCCCTCATGTCCGGATTCATCTGGAGATTCAACATGGAGAAAAATAAAATTTGAATCACCAAGTGAATTAAGCAGGGTATCGGCTTTACCTCTGTAATTGGTGTCGATGTACCCGGTTGCTCCGTCAACGTGAAGCGGTGTGAGTCCAGCTGCTTTTCCTATTCCGTGAATAAGATCTACTGCTGAAATAGTATGTCCATACAATCCATATCTTTCCATCAATGTGTTCATGGATGGTCTCCTGCCGCCACCCCATAGCCAGATCGATTCAGGATAGCCCTGGTATTTATTGAGGCCTTTTTTAACAGCGTCAGAACCTGAGATGATCGATTTTGAAATAGACATCAATTCACACAATACATCAGAACCGTATCCTGCAGGTAGGTAATTGGCGGTTTTTTCGGTCTGGATATCATGAGGTGGAGTTGTATCTGTAATTTCACTGTAGGGGTAGTTTCTCCATACCATAATGTTTCTGTATGATACTCCGGGATAAAACTCAATTCCTGTAAAGGAAGTATTATTTATTATCTCTTCTATAATAATCTCCGAAAGCCGTGTGTCGATGTGCCCTGAGGTAAAGTCGTTCATCACTCCGTCTGCTGCATTAACTATGTTGCAGCGGAAGGCTGTATCGTTAGGCCCCAGTTCGATACCAAGATTTATTGCCTCAAGAGGGGCTCTGCCTGAAAAGCACTTTGCAGGGTCATATCCGAAAATTGAAAGATTGGCAGTATCGCTGCCGGGTGGCATGCCATTCGGAACAGTCTTTGTCATACCTGTAACACCATTACGTGCCATAAAATCCATGTTTGGAGTTCTGCAAAATTCAAGAATTGTTTTACCGCCAAGCTCATCAAGCGGGAGATCGGCCATTCCATCACCGAGCAGTATTATATATTTTCTATCATCCATTATGTCACCATTTTACTTCAAACAATTCATATAACTTTTTTTATACTGTCAATATTTTATTTTAAGTCGAAATCGAGTTAGTTTATATGTCTCCATAAAAGTAATATCTTATGAAGATACCTTACTCGATAGTCAAAGTTTTTTTAATCTGGGATCGGTTTCATTGATGCTTTATATTGAAGATGAAAGATTTTAATTGTGATGTATCCGTTCATCTAATTCTGTTGAGGCATTCTGTTTTGCATTATGATTTGTTCTTTTAATATTGAAAAAAATTATGAGAATATGAAAAAAAATGGCATATAGATATAAACGATTAAAAAGTAGATATATATCTATATAAACATCTATAAACATATATAAATGGATATAATCAGGCTTAATTTAGATGCCAGAGGTAGCGAAAATACGAACAGGGGAAGGTCTCCCCTGGCTTATTGTTCTTTGAAAACTGTATAATAGCGTAAATACTGCCTGCTCGATCTCTTTTATGAGCTTCAGGACGTATTCTGAAGTCCATGATAAAATCCCGGTTGTTGTCAGATAGCCTTTAAAACCGGAGTTAAATGACTGATTTCCGACTGCCTTCGGAATCAGTCCGGCAAGGAAGCCGGAAACAAACAGAAACAAAGGAGTGTAACATGATTATCAATCACAACATGAGCGCGGTAAATGCGAACAGATCATTAAAATTTTCTCACTGGAACGTAGATAAGAGTATGGAAAGACTCTCTTCAGGAGAAAGAATCAACAAAGCTGGTGATGATGCGTCAGGACTTGCAGTATCTGAAAAAATGAGGACCCAGGTCAATGGGCTCAGACAGGCTGAAAGGAATACAGAAGACGGTATGTCTTTTGTCCAGACGGCTGAAGGATATCTCAATCAGACATCAGCAATCATCCAGAGGGTAAGAGTTCTGGCTATCCAGTCTGCTAATGGTATTTACAGCCATGAAGACAGACAGCTTATCCAGGTGGAAGTATCTGCCCTTGTTGGTGAAGTAGACAGAGTTGCCTCTCAGGCTGAATTCAACAGATTCAAAGTCCTGATGGGGGAATTCTCAAAGGTAAACCCCAAGGGAAGCATGTGGTTTCATATGGGAGCCAATCAGAACCAGAGGGAGAGAGTGTACATTGGGACTATGACTGCTGCGTCTTTTAAGTTCAAGGATGGCACAGGAAAAATTGCTTTGTCGCTTGAATCGCCGGAAGGTTCTAACGGTGCAATTGGTGTTCTCGATAACGCACTGCAGAGACTTTCAAAGCAGAGGGCGGACCTCGGCGCTTATTTTAACAGGCTTGATTTTGCCGCTAAAGGACTCATGACTGCGTATGAAAATATCCAGGCATCTGAGTCCCGTATAAGAGATGCTGATATGGCTGAAGAGATGGTAAGCTTTACCAAAGATCAGGTACTTGTACAAAGCGGTACCGCAATGTTAGCACATGCGAATAATAATAGTCAATCTGTTCTCAGGCTGCTTGGTTCTGTCTAGTTATGCATTATACAGTTGAAGAAGTACAATTGAGTACTTGTTCTTTGAAAATTAACCGGTTCTTGTGCCTTCCTGGCGGAACCGGATTGTTTCATTCCATGCAAACATGCCGGTTTTCCGGCAGTCTGTGATGCCGGGAGGGCATCATAGACTGCCGGAGAATTTTCGGCAGTCTATGGTTGCATGGATTATGGGCAATCCGGCAACATTAAAAGGAGAAAACCTTCGGGCTTAACAGCCTCAGACAGCAGCATGATGTTGCGTCTGAAAAACTTTAGCTGTATATATAAAAGAATGGCAGCTTTGAAAAAACCAAGGGAGGGTTAACATGAGAATCAATCATAACATGAGTGCCATATTTGCCAACAGGCAGATGCAGAATGTAGCTGCAAGACTTGATAAGTCTATTGAAAAGCTGGCGTCCGGTGAGATGATAAACAGGGCGGGGGATGATGCATCCGGACTTGCCGTATCTGAAAAGATGAGAACTCAGATTCATGGTCTTGTACAGGCGGAAAAGAACGCCCAGAACGGGATTTCTTTTATTCAGGTCGCGGAAGGTTCTTTCCAGCAGCTTAACGATATTATGCAGCGTGTACGGTCTCTTGCGGTTCAGTCTGCCAATGGAATATATTCCAACGGCGACAGGATGCAGATCCAGGTTGAAGTCTCTCAGCTTATTGATGAGATTGACCGTATTTCAACATCTGCTGAATTCAACAGGTTGAAGATGCTAACGGGATCATTTGCAAAAACAAGTAAAACCGCGAGCATGTTTTTTCATGTTGGGGCAAACAGTAATCAGAGGATCAGAGTTTTCATAGGAACCATGAGCGCAAAGGCCTTGAATTTAATAGAGAACAGTAAGAAGCGTTCAATTTCTACGGTCGGGCAGGCGAACTCCATGATAGGGCATGTCGACGGAGCTTTGGAGAAGCTTAATAGACAAAGGGCAGACCTTGGAGCATATTATAACAGGCTGGAGAATACAATAAAAGCGCTGTCTCTTAATTATGAGAATATGGAGGCTGCTGATTCAAGAATACGTGATGTAGATATGGCAGCAGAAATGGTTAATTTTACGAAGGATGAGATCCTTGTTCAGACTGGTGTTGCGATGTTGGCTCAGGCGAATTTCAAGCCTAAGCTTATTATGAAACTGTTAGAATAAGGAAACTTTTAGTCAATGAACCGGCAGTGCGGTATTATGACTCCCTCTCCGGTCCGGGAAACCGGAGAGGGAACAATTTTTTGAACAGGAGGAATGTATAATTTTAAAATGTTTTTATTAAACATGGAGGTATACTATGAATGTTATAAATTTTGTAGAAAATTTTAACAGCAAGATAGTAAGTTCCGGAAATGGATTTCACGGAAACAAAGTTTATCAATCGGTACAATCAGAATCTATTCCGAATGAAAGGAAAAGTATAGACCCGGAAGATGTAAAAAAGGTTGTAGATGAACTGAATAAATTAAGTGGAAATTTTAACGAAAAGGTTCAATTTGCCCTTGATCATAAAACAAACAGGGTGATAATCAAGGTGATGGATAGGGATACAAATGAAGTAATAAGTGAGATCCCTGGCAAATATTCCATCAGGCTTCTTGAGCATTTCAAGGAGAATATGGGATTTATTATTGATGAATCCAGATAAGATTTAGGCTGGATTTTTATTCTTTTTTTAAAAACCCGTTGAAAATACGGGGCGTGAAAGTATTATCCTTTCTGAATTACGTTGATTTTTAGTGCTCCCGGCAACTTATGCTCACCTTTCTTTTTTTAATGTCACTTTATTCTAATAAATAACTCAAATAACTCCGATATAATGAATGGAGAGAATCAGATTTCAAATTCGATCCTTTTTGTGGTTTTTAACCGGCATGAATGTTATATTAATAATTAAATTAAGCCGGAGTTTTAAAGATCTTAAGGGGGGAAAATGCCGGTAACAATGGGCGGAATGGCTTCGGGAGTGGATACCGATTCCATCATAAGCAAGCTGGTAGATGTTGAAGCGCAGCCGATAAAGCAGCTTCAGAGAAACAAGCTTGTAAATAATCAGAAAAAAGAAGCTTTAGGCAAGCTAAGTTCAGCTCTTAAGGAACTCGACAGCAAGGCCCGTGATTTGTACGGATTCAGAGCTTCGTATGATGAGAAAAAATCAATTTCATCCGATACATCTGTGGTTGATGCCACGGCATCAAAACAGGCTGATCCTGGTGTAAAAAAAATTGAAGTAATTCAGCTTGCATCTTATCATAAAATATCTACAGACAAAACTGATTCGGAAAAGAAACTCCCTTCGGGAAAGATTATTATAGATGTAAACGGTTTAGAAAAAAGTATAAATTTTAAAGGTGGTAAGCTTAAACTTTTAAATGAATTTATCAGCGAAGAGGCTTCAACTATTGTTTCTTCAGATTATGTGAATACCGGGGATAAAAATTATATTATCGGGCTTACATCTAAAATTCCCGGTAAGAAAGGTGAGATAAAAATCAGAGGGAGTGAAGATCTGCTGAAAGAGGCGGGTTTTATTCTTGGCGAAAAAATTAAAAGCAAGGATGATACACCTGTAGTTTTTGACAGGAAATTTTTCTCCGGCTATGAAGGTGAAAAAAAACCCGAAGGGCAGAATGGATCCCTCAATGTAGGAACTGATGGTAAGAGTATAAAAATTAACGGGTTTCTATGGCAGGAGTTTGAAATACCGGTAAAAACTGATATTAATAAAGACAGTTCCCTGAGATTCGGGTTCGGGTACAAAAAGGAAATTGAAGAGAATGTTCCTTACATGATTGAAACCGGGCCTGAAGATGAGATTAATATTAAAGGTATTATTCTTAAGGGGTATAATGTTTCAAGAATGAGGCCGTTGACCAGGAAAGAGGAGAAGAAATTCGATTCTGTTACGGGATTGGGCGTTGTAAGTATTGATAAAGGTAAAAGAATTGAAAAAATTTACCCCATTGATGCGGATGCAGCGAAGACGCAGGAAATACCCGTGGGTAGAGATTTTGACGGGAAACAGATTTCAAAACTGATTTTTTACTGTAATGATGGCGAGGCTTCTTTTTTAGAACCTGTTATATCTACTCCGGTTAAAACCAAGGGGGAATTTGAGTTAAAAAATGTTGTCGCAGAGGCATCTAACGCCAAACTGAAAGTAGATGGGCTTGCAATTGAAAGGGATAAAAATGACGCGCTTGCTGATGTAATAAAAGGCCTGACTTTGAACCTTAAAAGGAAGTCGGAAAATCCCATTGAATTAAAAACATTACAGGATATAGATAAGCCGATCCTTAAAATAAAAGCTTTCATTGAAGTATATAATTCATATGTTGATCTTAATAAAAGTCTAACAAAGACAGTTAAGGTTGACAAGCCAGGGCAGTCGGAGAAGCTTGATGAAAGCGGTATTCTTGTCGGCGATATGATGATGGTAAGGCTGGAGAATTCAATCAAAACTTCAGTTGGAGGTGCATATCCCAGCAGAGAGGAAAAACCGATCAAAATGTTTAATCAGATGGGAGTTTCTTCCGGGAAAGTAAATTCGAACTGGCAAACTATCAAAGAGGGAAAACTTGTAATGGATGAGGATGAATTACGCAAGGTAATTCTTGAAAATCCGGAAGGAGTTAAAAGTTTTTTCGGTTCGGATAACGATGGTGATAATAAAATTGATAACGGAATGGCTTATACTCTTGTCAGGACAATAGATCCATACATATCATCCGGGAAAAATATTATTGCATCAAAAATTGAATATGAAGATGTGTCAATAAAGATGGCAGATGAAAAAATAAAGAAACATGAAACACATCTGAAAACATTTGAAGAAAAACTGAGAAAGAAATTTGCGACCATGGAGAAATCAATCTCAGGCTCCAAATCACAGCAGAACTGGATGAATAATCAGATGGGCGGCGGTAACAGCGGCGGTAAACAATAGCAAACTCCGGAGGGAATATATATGGAAATCAGGATAAACAATTATCCCGTCGAGATAGTTCTCGAGAATGAAAAGACTATAAATGATGTAATCAATTCAATTACAGGATGGATTAATCAGAAAAACCTGATTTTTTCAGGAATAGATATTGATGGTACAGAATATCATATTGAAGATGCGCCGGACTCTCTTATTGAGAATATCGGTTCAATAAATTGCCTGGTGCAGTCGAGAGCTGATGTAGTTTATGAAACAGTTAATGAGGGAATTTTCTACTGTGACAGAGTTATAGATTTTCTTCAACAGCTGGAAGACGAGCCCATGGATACCGAAGAACTTGAAGATCTTATCTCCGGTGTTGAGTGGCTTCAGGAGGTTTTCCCTACTATTTCCGGCCTTTTGGGGATGGATCTGGAAAAGACAAAATACCGCGATTCAACCATTGACAATTATGTTAAAATGCTTGATGAATTAAGGCACAGGGTTGTGAAATTTATTGCAGAAATGAAAGAAGACGGTGAAATAGATATTGAAGACTCATTGTTTATTAATCTAAGGGAAATATTTCACATCTTTCTTGTTAGTGATGAGATGAAGAGACTTATAATTGAAAGCATCGACTCTCCCGATGTTCTCATCAATTCGCTTAAGGAAATCAAAGAACGCCTTCCTGAACAGAAAACGGTTCTTGAAAAAGCCGCTATATCGTACCAGTCCGGTAATGATAATCAGGGAATGGAGCAGCTTTTTAATTTTATAGATTTTATGTTTAATTATACCAGGACATGCTACCAGATATCTCCGGTTTTTGACATATCGCTTGCTGACATTATTCTTGGTGACGAATCACTTGAAGAAAAAAACCGTGAGCTGCAGATATTGCTGAATGAGACTGTTGATGTTATGGAGAATAATGATATGATAAGTCTTGCTGATATTCTTGAATACGAAATAGTTGAGAGCATGGAGAATCTGGAGCTGTATATAGATCTTCTTCTTGAGAAAATTGTACATTAACATATACGTTGTTTTTCAAAGGGGTTTTACCCCTTGGGAAAACTGAAGAAATATCATTTAACGCCTTCCAAACGATTAAAAAACCATGGACATTAATAATAATGGATATAAAGTAACCAGAGACAGCCGGCTATTTCAGTTACGATCCTGATGTTTTAATAAATTCAATTTGAATTCAGATAATTCTTTTATAAATTTATTTCAGGGCAGTAAAATCAATTCTGTAGACAGAATCTTCTCCAGAACCTCTATCAATGTGTTCAATTCTCCACCCTTCGAAGTTCCAGATAATTGATCCTTTTTTCCTGACAACTGGTTTGCCGGCATTTTTATTCAGCCATATAAGAAGAGCAGTTACCGGAGGGTTCTGTTCTTTTAATTGTGAATCAATTACAACTCCGCTGAGCATTCCCCTCTTGTTAAAATCAAATGCTATTGTGACAGGTCCCTCATCTGGTACAAGCTGTATATCATACTGAAGCCGTTCAATTGAATCCACTGATGCTTCATCCGATATTAATGCCGATAGAGCAGCCTTAACCTCTGAAATTGACATGTTTTTACGGATATAGATAATTTTACCTTTTATTTCAAGGGGTATCGGTTGCAGGGATTTTATCTGTACCGGTTTACTTTGAAGAACTGTTACTGCGCCGATGATAAGCGAAGTAATAAGCAGACAGATGAAGGTAGATTTATATTGTTTCATTCTAAACTCCTTATATAGTTTTTTCCGTAATTTTTTACATTCGGGTGAAACGATTTTTAATATTAAGCAAAATATTAGCTTATACTCTTATTGAAAGACTTTTCACGGAATAGTTTTAAACTCCATTAATGTAAAAGGTTTGATTAAATTACAGGTTACATTTTTCACTTAATCCCGGCAATAGTCTTTTTGCTTTATTTTTGAGGAAATATTTAAAACTGTAAATTTAACGCTTTTCCTCTGAAGGTATTACTATTAAAATTATCAAAATCAATCAGTATTAATATCACAGGCGGTGGAAACATGAATCTTGGTCTATTCATTATTATTTTCCTTGCGGGTTGCATCGGAATATTCCCAGGTATAAGATTTAAAAATAAATGGATACTTTTCCCTTCAATATTAGTCGCAACAACATCCGGTGTGCTTATTATTCTTACTTTCCTTCTGGTCGGCGGAATAAAGTAAGAAACGATTTTTATTAGCTTTTTAAAAAATAATCCCTGAATAATCAGAGGAATTAATAATTGATAATAAATTTGGTAATGTTCAGTTATTAACCTCTTTCTGTTCTTTTAATATATACTGTTTCCCGTTCCATGAATAATAGCTTTCAAGAATACCTTCTCGACCAGATGGTTGATATGCAACAAAATCATGCCAACCCTGGTTCTTATTATCTAATTTTTCAATTCCCAGATGACCAGAAGGGACAGGTGCATTGCATGGAATCATTATCCATTTTTTATTTTTTTTACTGAAAAGTGCGTAATCCATTCCGCGGGAATAACCTTCAATAGCTAAAAATTTTTCCGCTGTTCCGTCATCATTCAGATCCAGTTCGTACATCCGGGGCCATGAAAAATCTTTTAATAACCTGGTTTGAGCTTTCAGTAATGTGTTATAATCATATACGGAATCATCAGCATTTATCTCATCATGTTTTGCATCATCAATGTTTACAGATCCGGAACTGCAGGATATAATCATCATTGTTGCAGCTGTAACCAGGAGTAATACATGTATGTTTTTTTTCATTTCAGTTAGATATCCTTTTGCTGTTATTTATGAAAGCTGCGATTGGAGTCTATCCGGATATACAGCATCCACAAGACATTAAATCATCATCTGTATGCAAAATCAAGCAACTTTCTGCATTATGATATGAATGGTTATTTTATAACCAGGAAAACTTAGATGAATAACTATTGCCGGAGGGTGTAAACTATATGAATAAATCAGTGGTAAATTGGTTTTGAAGAGGTTGTAGTTCCTAATCCATTGATGGAAATACCGAATGGAGCGAATAAAAAAGCCAAAGGCCGGACGTGAACAATAGAAATGATATTTAAAGTTCGCCTTAATTTTGTTGACACAGTTTTCTATATTCCATTTAGTATAAATTGAAGTAGCAGCTATATAACAGGAAGTGGATATTATTTTTACAGGATACAACAATGGATGAAAAAAAGGAAAAAAAACTCTGGGGAGGTCGGTTCTCCGGTGGTTCATCAGATATAACTGAAAGAATTTCAAAATCTATACATTTCGATTCAAGACTTTACAGACAGGATATAAGAGGCTCAATTGCCCACGCTAAGATGCTTCGCAGCATGAATATACTCAGTGAGAAAGAACTTGATGATATTATCACTGGGCTCGAGAAGATAAAGTCTGAAATTGAAAGTGGGATTTTTGAATTTTCTGCATCGCGCGAGGATATTCATATGAATATTGAGGCCGCTCTCACTGAAAGAATTGGAGAAGCCGGGAAGAAACTCCATACCGGACGTTCGAGAAATGACCAGGTTGCAGTTGATGTAAGAATGTTTATCATTGACGAATCTGAGCAGATACGGTTTTTCATCAACAGGTTTATTTTACTCCTGATTGAAACTGCAGAGAAGCATATTGATGTATTGATGCCGGGCTATACTCATATGCAGGTAGCCCAGCCTGTCAGGTTCAGCCATCATATGCTTGTATACGCCTGGCAGCTTGTACGCGACAGGAGGAGACTTGAAAATGCCGTTGAAGCATGTAAAAGTCTGCCGCTCGGAAGCGGTGCACTCGCAGGTGTCAACTATAAAAATGACAGGGAGTTTTTAAGAAAGGAGCTTGGCTTCAATGAGATAAATTTTAACTCCATGGATGCGGTCAGCGACAGAGACTTCGCACTCGACTTTCTGTATTTCGCGTCAGTGCTTGGAATGCACCTCTCCCGTTTCTGTGAGGAACTCATTTTATGGTCAACCTCAGAGTTTAATTTTATAAAGCTTTCCGATTCTGTAACAACTGGTTCTTCGATTATGCCGCAAAAAAGAAATCCGGATGTAGCTGAATTAATAAGGGGGAAGACTGGGAGAGTGTATGGCAATCTCTTTTCTCTTCTGACAATACTTAAGGGACTTCCTATGACATACAACAGGGATATGCAGGAGGATAAAGAACCTTTATTCGATTCCATAGATACAATTTCTCTTGCACTTGAGGGGATGACAGAGATGATCAGCGGAATTACGGTAAACAGCGAGCGTATGAGGCAGGGAGTTTACAGCAATTATTCCACGGCTACCGATCTTGCCGATTATCTTGTTAAAAAAGGTCTCCCCTTCCGGGAGTGTCACGAAATATCCGGCAATATTGTAAGGTACTGTGAAACAGAGAATAAAAATTTCTTCAAACTTACGCTTGATGAACTGAAGAAATTTTCACCGGTATTTGATGATGAAATAATCCGGATACTCGATCCGGCTGATGCTGCAGAGAGAAAACTTTCGGCAGGGAGCACGTCGAAAACGGAGATAATGAGCCAGATTAAAATTTTGAAAAGTAAAGTCGGTGATCTTTAACATGAAGAGAAGATACAAAATACTGGTGATTTTAGTTTCCCTGTCCGTTTTATTCATAATCTCTGTTATGATGATAGACAGGTATATAAGTTCGTTTTCAATGCCATATGTTTATGACGAGTGGAACAAGCTTCCCGATAATAAATGCGGTCTTCTCCTCGGGACAAGCAAGTATAAAGTAAGTGGCGGAATAAATCCCTATTTCAGCGGAAGGCTTGATGCAGCTGCAATGCTTTATCATGCCGGAAAGATTAAATATATTATAGCAAGTGGAGATAATAGTGAATTGAGCTATAATGAGCCTCGCGCCATGATGTCCGGATTAAAGGAAAGAGGAGTGGCTGTGGAGAGTATTTATCTCGATTACGCAGGCTTCAGAACGCTTGATTCTATAGTCAGGGCAAGAGAAATATTCGGGCAGGAGTCTGTTACGGTTATTTCCCAGAGGTTCCACAATGAAAGGGCTGTGTATATCGGCAGGGTGCATGGTATTGAAGTTACAGGATTCAATGCGCAGGACAATGAAGAACCTTCAGATGTAATAGTAAGACTAAGGGAGGTTTTTGCAAGGTTAAAGGCGTTTATAGACGTCAAAATTATAATGGAACAACCGAAATTTTTAGGAGAGAAAATAGTTATCCCCTAGAGAGCAGATGCGGTAATGTTGTCATAATCAGACTCTGCCTTGGTCCCCGTACTGTTTGAATCTGTAAGGATTCCAACGACTATCGGGTTAAACCTTGGCTTTTCTCCGAAATAAGCTTCATAATCAGCCAAAACATTCCTTCTGAAAGTAATCCATTTACCAAGGTTTTTATTCCCTGAAGCGACAACAATATACCTGCCATCATAGAGGGATATACCGAATTTCGAAAATTTCCGTGAAATTACTGTGCCGACCGGCAGCGTTGAACTCCAGACATATTTGAGCCAGTTAGCCGGCTGATATTTCCAGCCGCCGAATGCGCCTTTCCTTTTCTGAAAAACTACATAAATTGAGGCTGCTGAATCGTTGGTTCTCTCGTCATTCTCATTCCCGCCATCAGGAATGATGTTCACTCGCCATTCCCAGCTGATACATGGAAATGAATGTATATCCCAGCAGATGCTATTCGGGTTTGTTTCATCATGCTGGTTGACCTGCTTGGCAAGTTGCACCAGATAATTTGCATGAACAGTTGATCCCCGTAAAAATTTTTTGCCGTTCTCCTCTATGATTGAATAGATAGCTGAAGCTTCGCTGTAATCCTCGCGGAAGCTCCAATCAGGGAATGGTTTGCCGTTATATTTCTGGAAATCTTCAATCATCAGGCATTCGGGTTGTGTGGACACAGGTTGAAAAATGCCTGTGCCAGCTATAAAGAATAAAATTATTAAAAGAATGAGTTTCATATTACATCCATTATGTTTTTTATGTTTACCTAGAACACAATTCGCTGATCTTATGGAATGGGTAAAATTTATTAAAATAGCTTAATTATAATGATCGTATGACATCAGTAAAAATTGTTTACATTTTAATAAAAGAATATTTCAATGCATTTGTCTATTATAAAAAATGTAAAATGAATTTGCAGAGAAAAAAATGTTTAATGAAAATGATAAAGCATCATATTTTACCAGATTATGGTTTATGATAAAAAGTGAGCTTATTTATAAGTATTCATTCAGCAGGAAATTTGCGTCAATCGCCGGAAGACCGATGGTCTGGGGCATCTGGAATGTTATTGTTTACGGACCCAATATACATCTTGGGAAAAACGTAACTATAGTCGGAGCCAACGGATATAAGACGAACTTTACTTCAATCTGTTATGGCGGTCATGAGGGGCATATTCGAATCGGTGATAATGTGCTGATAATGAACGGTGTCCGGATAAGCAGTGCCAATGAAATAGTCATCAGTGATGACTGTATGCTTGCTAACTACTGCTATATCATGGATGCTGACTGGCATGATATAAATGACAGGACAGCATCCCCCGGGAAAAATGCAGCTGTTGTACTTGAAAAGGGAGTGTGGATCGGTGATTCTGCAATTATATGCAAGGGGGTGCACATAGGTGAGAATTCAATAGTTGGAGCAGGATCAGTAGTTCGAAGAGATATTCCCCCGAATGTTGTAGTGATAGGTAACCCTGCAAAAATTGTGAAGAAACTGGATCCTGAAAAGATTATCACCATGGGTGATCTGTATAAAAGACTCAATATGACTGGCGGTAACTGATTTTGAAAATATGTCTTTTATGCTACAGGGGTAATCCCTATTCCGGAGGGCAGGGAATATACCTCAAATACGTGGCAGAAGAACTGGTGCGCCAGGGGCATGAAGTTCATGTTGTTGTGGGACCTCCTTATCCTGATGTTATGAAGGGCGTTATCACTCATGTAATCACGAATAATGAGTATTATGTTAAAAAGGGATTAAATATAATCAGCAGAGAAACCCCTTTTGATATATTCCATCCGATTAACGCTTATGAGTGGTTTAACAGCAGATTTGGCGCTTTCCCTGAGATAAGTTCGTTCGGTTACAGGGCTTTTTTTCTTTTAAGAAAACTTCATTCGAAGTATAACTTTGATATTATACATGATAACCAGTCACTGAATTACGGGCTTCTTTTTATGAAATCCCTGGGCATCCCGGTTGTTGCCACAATACATCATCCTCTTTCAGTTGACCTTAGAACAGTTCTGGAGAGATCGGAGTCTTTTTACAGAAAATTCCGTGCGGTAATGTTTTATCCTACGCTGATGCAGACAATTGTCTCTAAGCGTCTTGATCATATTATTACAGTATCTGAAGATTCAAAGATCATGAACAACCGCGATTTCGGCGTTCCGCTAAAAATGCAGAGCGTAGTATATAACGGGATTGACAGAGAGATCTTTAAACCTGTAAAAGTCAGGAAGAATAAAAGGGATATAATTTTCGTGGGTAACATCGAGGACGGAAAGAAAGGATTTATCTATCTTCTTAAAGCCGTTGCGGTGATGAAGTCCGATGTAAGGGTTGTTGTTGTTGACGGTGGTGCTCCGCACAGAAAAGTAACCAACAGAGTAATTGATATACTTGGAATAAGGGATAAAATATTTTTTGCCGGAACAGCATCTGTTGATGAGCTAGTCAGATTATATTCGCAATCGGCGTTGGCAATTGTTCCTTCTGTCTATGAAGGATTCGGTTTTCCGGCAGGTGAGGCAATGTCCTGCGGTGTTCCGGTTATATCGAGCAATGGAGGAGCACTCCCTGAAGTTGTTGGGGATGCAGGAGTTGTAGTACCTGCACGCGATCATCTGGCGCTTGCTGATGCGATTGATATGCTTCTTAATAACAATGGTTTGCAGAAAAGATTTTCACGCGCGGGAATTGAGAGAGTTGAAAAAATGTTTACCTGGGAAGGCGCAGTTGAGCGGATGGTCGAGATATACTCGAAGTTGTAATGATAGAATAATTCCTGATTTCCTGAAACTAAAAAACACGGTATTAAATCAGTTATAAATGCTTTAAAGAATAGAACTTATAAAAAACAGAGTTATTAAAAAATATGCCGGTATTTGAAGGATTTAAAACCTTGAATGAGCAGGTGAAATAAAGCCGCTGTTTTTTAAATATTTTTCTTTATGGCTATAAGAATTATATCTTCATCGATCTGTGCATAATCAGTAAATTGATATATTGATTCTATAATTGAATGAACTATCTCAAGCGATCCCGATTCGATATTCGATTTCATTTCATTTTTTAAATTATCCAGTCCGTATTCTGTTTCAGAGTTTTCCGCTTTTGCTTTTTTAACGCCTCGTGTATAATAAAGCAGTGCATCACCTGGTTCCAGGTTTATTGACATATCCTTAATGAAATTTCTGTTTGCAAAAAGTTTTCCTGTCTCTGTAGATGCAAGGTCAATCAGCCCATTCCTCTTCTTTGTATAAAAGAGTGTGGTTATATTTCCATAGGACGATATTATAACCTTGCCGGTTTTAATATTTAACTGATATATTGTAAGAAAAATATTATTACTTCCGGATGTTCCGGACATCATGTTTTTGATTTTACTCATTATGGAATTAATCATGACTGAAGGAACTTTTTTCTGCTGAGCGTCATTACGTATTATTGTTCTGATCGCAGATCCAATAAATGATGAAACCTGCCCATATTCTGATACATCACATGCCGTCAGCTGGTAAGTTGATTTATCAAGAAATATACCATCAATAAAAGTTCCGGACATAAATTCTGCAGGTAGATAAGCAGATCTTATATCAAGTTCCTTGATGTCGTCAAATTTTGGAAAAAGTTTGACCTGTATGTCTCTTATATTGCTGAGTTCCTTTTTATATTTGTCTGCATTTTCTGTCGTCGTATCCAGGACGAATATATTATTGAAGAAATTTACAATAACGGCTGAAATAAAATTAATGCTGATTTCACATTCTTCACTTATAGCTCCCTTCGTTTCAATGAGAAGTAAATCAACAACTTTACTTTCTCTCCTGAGTGGATATATATGGCAGAATATCTTGGTTTCATATTTTGAAGTAAGTTCAAGATGTACGGGAGAGTCATGACCACGGTTCTGGAATTCAGGATTGCTGTTAAGAACTTCATAAGCAAGATACGGGAAATCATTATTATATGCTTTTTTAAAAAGGCTTTTATTGTTTTCACCACCGTTTAAAAACTCAATATACTCAATCTCATTTTTTCTGGCCAGGTTTTCATAAGGACTGAGTATGTATTCAATAATTTTAATCTTATCCATAATTCTCTTTCTTAAACATATTCAGCAGACAATATATATATTATAATATATAAACATTTTTCAACATTTATTTTTTTTACCGCAGGAATTATCGCATTCACTTTTTTTATATAATTTTAAAGACAGCCCTGTTATAATACAGTATCACAGGTAATTTTTATTGACTCTTGATAAATATATGATTTCAATACATGGAAGCTATTATGCGGGGTAGTATATGGATATTGTTTCAGGGAAATATGGTGAGATAAAACTTGTCGATGATGTGAGCAGATTGCTGAATGGTTTGTGCCGTGAAAAGGAGAACAGGATCATTAAGGAGAAACTTGTTGATATAGTTCTTTTTATCAGGTACGAAATTAAAACCAGAGGGAGCCTCAAAGGCTCAAGAACAGAGTCTCTTGGAGAACTTGAAATTCATGTGATTGAGTTTCTTGAATGCTATGATGGGAGTAATTTTGAGGAACTTTATTCTCTTATATATGAGCTGATAAGGCATATACCGAAATTTAATATATATGGAATTGATATAACAGAACTGCGTGATATAGCACACGACTTTGAGGCAGAGTACAGGTACGACCAGACATTTGGTTCGATTGCTGCGGATATAAGAAAGCTTACACATCAGCATCTTTCTGAAAAGGTGATCACCAAGATAGAAAAGTTTGAGAAATTCCTTCATTCAGACAAGACATCTGCAATGATTGAGGGGAGCACTGTCTATAATGTGACCAGGGAGGAAAAGGACGATCTTCTTGAAGCGGAAGTGTTCCGGGATCTTCTCACTTTAAAAAACAGACTTAAAACCGCCTGGTCAGACAGGGGTGATAACAAAAATAATCTCTCGAGGGATGAATTCCTGAATGTTATAGAATCAAATCTTACAGGATTAATTACTGATGAAATTACTGCTTTAAAATCATATGAGAAATCTATCGGTTCAATAAGTAAAACACGTGAAAACGTCAGGAATCAGGAATGGACAGATATCGCACTGGGAAAACTCAGGTATAATCTCAAAAAACTTATTGAGGAGATAGCACAGAGTAAAATAAATAAAAAGGGTGAAATCCTTTTCAGACTTATTACTGCCGATTCAATTCTTGAACAGATTGCATTTATATATTATTCAAATATTGTAAACATAAAATTCCGTGTTATAACTGACGAGGTATATGTTGAATCTCTGAATGTTCTCGTGGATCTTGCATTCTGCGCAAGGTCTGTGGGGCACGGAACAAAGATCCTTGGCAGGTTTGCTTTCCTGATTGAACGGTTACTTCAGCAGCTTGACAAAAGGCCTGACCGAATAGCTCATATACCAAGTATTGTAGAGGCCATGAATTCTGAACTGGAGAATAACTTCCTGCTGATAAAGGAGCTCTATTCAGAATGTCTTGTAAACAGGGACAACGCACCTGCGCTTACTGCAATTCTCAATAATATAATCAGGGAAAAAACAACTCACTTGCTCGGCAATCTCATTAATAGTCTGAAAAACTACGAGGCAAGAAAAGCCGCGGAACCGTTTCAGAAAGTTCTTGATACCATCAAGGCAAAACATGAACTTGAACTTGATGATTTTGTGTATACCTTCGGCATTGACAGCAGTGAGTCGAGAGAGGCTCTGGAAAGCCCGGAATTCATGGGTGGTAAGGGGTTTTCTCAGATAAGAAATTCCAGAATCATTCAGTCCTCTCAACTTCCGAAGTTTGATGTACCCAAGGGTTACGGGTTCAGCACGCTTACATGGCATTATATAAAGAGGGGTGACTTCTCGCTTGATGATCTTAGAAAGAAGATTTTCGGAATTGCAGAGAACCTTCAGCGCAGAACCGGTAAAAAGCTGGGGGATCCATCCAATCTTCTTCTTCTCATGGCAAGGTCGGGAAGTGTTGTTTCCATGCCAGGGATTCTGGACACTATCAGCCATATCGGGATTAATAAATCTATTGCAGACAAATGGTCAAAGAAACTGAAGGAACCTGCAAGGGCGTATCAGGCATATATTACATTTATGCTGAGTTACGCGAAGAGTGTGATGGGGCTTGATACTGAAAGATTGATAAGGGATACCGGTTTTGACAGTTATGTGACAGTTTTTAAAGAAGGAATGTTCATAATGATTGATGTTGCAGAAGCAATGTCCGATCTAATCAGGGAATACAGTTCAAATGTCAGAATACCAGATGATCCGCATGAACAGCTTTATAACTCGGTTGAGGCTGTGTTCCGATCATTTGAAAGTGATGTTGTACAGAAACAGATTGTTCACCTGGGTATACCGGAACAGTTCCAGACCGGATGCCTTATTCAGGAATGCGTACCGGTTCTCTCTGTTGATGACTGTTCAGGTGTTTTCTTTACACGAAATCCTAATACAGGCAAAATAGGGAGCGCTTACGAGGAACAGATAGAGTTCAGTGATGGTTTTTTTGGCAACGTGATTGCAGATGGTGCCATTACTCCGGGGAACACTGAGGACTTTATAAGGCTCCACCCGGAACACTTTGAAAGTTTTAAAAAATTCAAACATTATGATGAAAGGATACAGAGATATCCAACCGATATTGAATTTGCAATAAGAGAGGGAATGACATATATTGTTCAGTCGAGGATTCTGAAACAATCACCGATTGCTAAAATTATAAACAGCTATGAATTTTATAAAGAGAATATCTATACCAAGTACAAGCTTATAAAAAGAACAGCTTTCGGGCTTAATAAAAAAATTATCGGAACTTATCTGGACAGCAGGTTGCTTCATGATGCGCCGGTAGTTATACAGGGGAAGCCGGTAAACGGGGGTGCGGTAAGAGGAAAAATTGTAAAGGATCAGAACAATATTTCAAAGTTTGACGGGAATCTGATTTTTATTACAGAAAGCAATGTGCCGCCTAAAGTGATAATGGCAGAAAACAGATTTTACGGGTATATATCCAAGGAGGGAGGAGTAACTTCCCATGCAGCCCTTGTCGCAATAGGGGAGGGGAAACCGTGCGTTACTGATGTTTTATGGGAGAATCGCCCTGATGATGTGATAATCCTCGGTTCGGTTCAACTTCATGAGGGCGATTATATAACACTTGATGCCAATACCGGAAGAATCTATATTGAGGATATACCGATTCTTGAGGTTTCTGTGGTTGACCATGTATACAAAGAGATTAAAGATGAAATTCTCGGGGTAATTGAAGAGCTTGTAGCACCGGTTGAACAGAGATAAGTTAACAGACCCGGGAGATAAAAAATTATACATTCCGGTATCTTATATTACCGGCAAGTTTTACTGTATAATAAATGCTTATTTAAAGTGAAATATATGTTTGGAAATTAATACTGAAAAATAATATACATTTTTATTTAATGGTTGTAATATGGTTAATAATTTGATATTTATTTCAAGTTGGATCTTTTATCTGTAACAGCATTTCATCTGCCGGGAGATGTATTACAGTTGGCAGATGAAATGGTTATGACTTTTGTCTCTGGCCGTATATATAAATTTTTCGGGTTATATAATGGATTGTATTTACATTTTTAAACTGATTGCAACTGTATTATTCGGGACAGTTCTTGGTTTTTTAACATCTATTCCTGTAGGCGCAGTTCAGCTTGAAGTTATAAAGAAAACTATCAATGGTCACAAGAAACCTGCCATTGCAACTGCTATGGGTTCTGCTTTGTCGGACCTTTTATATGGATTGCTTGCACTATTCGGATTCGGAGATTTTCTCCTTCATAAAGATTTCCAGGTTGTTATTTACTGCATGGGTATATTAGTTCTTTCATACCTGATGTATAAATCCTACCAGGAGAGAGATTATATGCGTCATAAGGAGAAACGTATTAATTACGGGAAAAGGCTCTCCTTCCTTACAGGATTTACGATTGCAGTCACCAATCCTGGAATGATAATCTGGTGGTTTATCGGATTTAAGCTTTTTGCGGATTTGAATATATTTACAGTGATGACTCCTGCGATAAAGGCTCTTTTTGTATTTTCAGGAGCTTTTGGGCTTGCTTTATATCTTATTCTTGAGGCAACCATTCTTCACAGATATAAAAAATCTTTTTCAGAAAAATTTCTTTATAAAGCAAATACCACTCTTATGGTGATACTTATTTTTTTAATATTCTATTTCATGACTAAATTGATTTCACTTATCTTCAATGTAAAACTTCATTTTAACTTATAAGGATAATAACGGCAGTTTACTGAAATATTCTATTGGAGATCCGGTAATGAATAATGTCATTTTTGCTGTTGTTTCTGCTGTAATTTCTATATTTTCCCTCTTCATCATGTTTGTACTCATAATGATTGTCAGGTTGAAAAAAGGATCAGCTAAAGCCGCCAAACAACTTGCTGTATTGAATATCCGAAAACTCGCAGATATTGGTCATGTTGATTCACTTACTATTATACCACTGGTTGATTATTATGCAATAGATGACAGTTACAGAACCGAGGCGGGTGTTGCGTATATTGTTGAAGCGGGGAACCGCAGAATACTTTTTGATCTTGGATTGAATAAAAAGAAAGAGCACCCGTCACCGTTGCTTATTAATCTTAAACAAACCGGATTATCGCCGGGAGATCTGGATGCAGTTTTTATCAGTCATATACATAATGATCATGTCGGGGGAAAATATGAAGAGAGGAAGTGCCGGTTCAGTCTCTCGGCCGGAAAAGTTGAACTTGCCGGAATCCCGGTATATTCTCCGGGGAATATTGCACCTTCGGAAAACAATCCCGGTCCCTATGTAAAAGTTATCAATGATCCGGAAATAATTGATAAAGGAATAGCCTCAATCGGTATATATCCCAGATCGCTTTTCCTTATTGGATATATCGTTGAACAGAGTCTTGCAATCAACGTGAAAGGGAAGGGGATAGTGCTGATAATAGGATGTGGACACCAGGGTATTGATAATATAATAAATAGAGTCACGGATATTTTCGATGAACCTATTTATGGTATTATAGGCGGTCTTCATCTTCCGGTAAAGGGTGGAAGAGTTATGATAGGGCCCTTAAATATGCAGAATATTGTCGGAGTTGACAGAAGACCATTGCGGGGGATGAGGGAGAGTGATGTAAACCAGGCGTTAAATTCAATTAAAAGAATAAATCCGCAGATAGTTTCGCTCTCTCCACATGACAGCTCTGACTGGACAATAAAAAAATTTAAAGAATCTTTCGGCAATAAATATATAGAACTTCAGGCTGGTAAAGCTATACATGTCTGATGAAATAGAAGCCTGTTAATCAAACTGCTTTGTTTAATCAGTTTTTGTATACCTGTTGTTTTTCCTTGCAAACCTCAGCAACTGAAAAAGTTATTATCCTGTACAGTTTTTTTGACTTATTATAGATTTCTCTATTTATTCATCACAGGAATTTATAAGGGAGTATTTAAATGATAAGAAAAAATGTAATTATCGTCTCAATTTTAATTGTTCTGGCCGGGTGCAGCAGCGCTCCAACTACAGTTCCCGATGTGAAGCCTGCAGAAATGAAACCTGAATTATCGGGATGTGAAAAGTATCTGTCGCCTGTATCAACCTACACAGGCGGATGTGCTGAGGGTGACTGCGACAATGGGAAGGGTGTTTTTGTCTATAAAAACGGCGACTGTTATGAGGGTGAAAATAAAAATAATATACGCAATGGCCGGGGGGTCATGCATTACAAAAATTGGGGAGAGAAATATGAAGGGGACTGGGTTAATGATAATCGTGTTGGTTATGGTTCTCTTAGTTTCAACAACGGTGATTTGTATACAGGAGATTTTAAACTTAATGTCCCGTGGGGTGAAGGAGTGTACAGATACGCAGATGGTTCAATCGAACAGGGGGAGTTCTTTGATTATCTTTTTGTTGATATAATCGCGCTACCAGGGCTTACTGATGAAGATAAAGTTGAAACGGGGAAGGTGACAAAAGTGAATGTATCTTCCGGAGAAGTTTTTATAAAAGGCAGTGATATGAAGATTGGGGATAAGTTCTTTGTGGAAATAGCGGGTCTCATGGCAGCGATAGAAGTTGTTATGCCATCTGCGGACGAAACAAGATGCTGTATGATAGGTGGAACACGGATGCTGATAAGCAAAGTGTACAGGGGAATGCCGGTGTACAGTCTTATTCCTGGGATTAAACGCGGCAGTAATACATTTTTATACCCCAACGGCAACCGTTATATAGGAGACTATAAAGGAAACAGGATGCATGGTAAAGGTGAGTTTTACTGGACAAATGGCAACGTGTACAGTGGTGAATTTAAGAACGGAATGAGGCATGGAAAGGGTTCGCTGAAGTATTATAATGGATCAGGTTATTCAGGCGACTGGGAGAATGGATATATGGAGGGTAAGGGGATATATACATGGACAAACGGAAACCAGTACACCGGCGATTTTGTGAAAGGATTCCGCGAGGGAAAAGCAACCTTCATCTGGGGCAACGGAGATAAATATGTAGGCCAGTTTAAAAAGGATCTTATGGACGGACATGGAGAATACTTTGCCACAAATGGAGAAACTTATTCTGGGGATTATAAAAACGACATGAAGGATGGCAGTGGAACATATATATGGAAATCCGGTGATAAGTATATCGGGGAATGGAAAAAAAATCTTCAGGACGGGGAAGGTACTTATTTCTGGAATGACGGAGGACGATATGTGGGTGGATGGAAAGATCATAAAATGCATGGCAAAGGGATTGAATACGCGCCTGATGGTAAAATTATTAAGCAGGGAATATGGGATAACGGTGTTTTTACAGGAGAAGGGATATAACCCGAATTTATTGTTAATGGTTCAGGGCTATTGTCGGGAAGTATTTAATACTCTGTAGTTGTAATCTTCCCTGTATCTGTCCATGGGGATGTTTATTACCCGGTCACCGTTTAAATGAATCTTCAAATATCTTTCTTATGTCTTTTTTGTCTGGCGGTGGATTGGTATTTGATACATTTTTAGATGTAATTGCTGTGTCTGTAAACATTGAAATTTCTTCATCTGAAAATAATTCTTTTTCTCCCAGAAGATTGTCTATTATTTCACCGAATTCATCTATGCTTTTCATGTTCATGGCATTTATTATATCTCTAACCTTGTGTGTAACCGGTCCGGCGAAATTTAAAAAATTATAAAGAAGAAGGCCGTTTGCCCGGCCGTGGTCTATATTCCTGTGATAAGTCATGGGATAACCCATTGAATGAATTACGGTTGTGCCTGTATGTGCTATAACAATTCCGGCGAGCATTGATGCATATAACAGTTCTTCTCTCTCTTTATCTGTTACACTTTTTTCTTTTAAAGCCTGGAGGCATTGCCCGATTAGACTTATACTCTCCAGTGCGTATGGCTTTATTATATCGGTTGAACGGACAGACAGGTATCCTTCAATGGAATGAGATAATGCATCAATAGCGGTGTTAATCGTAGTTTCAATTGTTAAGGTTGAAGTATACCCATGATCAAGAAAAGAAACTGCCGGAAAGATTGAGTCTGATCCTACACTTTTTTTTGTCTGAATTTTATTGTATGTCAGTATCGAATAAGGGGTAACTTCACTCCCGGTACCGGCGGTTGTGGGTACGGCTGCTATAGGGAGCGGCCTCTCGGGGAAAATACCGCTGAAGAGAGTGTCATCGTCAATGTCATTCACTGCTAATATTGCTATTACTTTTGCTGCATCAACAGGGGAACCTCCGCCAATACCGATTATGAATTCAGCGCCTGTCTCTTTTGCAAAGAGCGCCGCTTTACGCACGCTTTCCACTGTGGGATTGGGTTCAATACTGTTATATAGTATATGTGGTATATTTATGCTGTCGAGAGACTTTATTACATCAGCCAGTGACCCGTTTCTTCCGGAGGATGATTTGCCTGTAACTATCAGTGCTTTTTTCCCGAGTCTTAAAAACTCACTGCGGTTTTTTAAGATACAGTTCCTTCCGAAAAAAGTTTTTACAGGCATATAATATTTAAATTCCATTATATCCCTCCCGCAATATAAATTTTTTTATCAGATTGATACGCCATACTTCAATTGTTGCGAATGTTCTCCTTGAGAGAATTATCCAGAGAAACGCGGCGATTTCATTGCTGCCGGCAATACAGACTTTAAACATCCGTAAAGTCGTTTTCCTGTGGTATCGCTGTTTTTTTTGGTGAGTCCATGCAGATTTATTAAAATTTATCAGGTTTTTGTCAAGGGAGATTGTGATGATTTCAGGCTATTTTTTAATATTGAGGAATACTCTCTTATTATTTTCTTTATATTCCTGTCGTTAGATTCATCGATGTATATGCTGTAAAATGTTGATGGTATTCCATTTTCGTTAAGCATATTGCGTAATGTAAGTTTTTTCCATAAAAGATTGATGGTCATAAGCGATTCCGGGCTGCCATTTTCCTTAAGGTAGATAAAATATTCCCCGTCTTCTTTTATGGGTTTTAAGCCATCTTTTATTTTTGCTATGAATTTTTCAACGCCGGGGAAAGGAATCGTAGCGATGTTGCTGTTGTCGCCATTCCTGATAAATTTTTCAACGGCAAGATTGAATTCATTCTGTGGTATTGATCTCTCATTGAGGTGAACTTCTTCAATGCGCGAATATGATGAAACAAAAATCTCACTATCTGTCTGGTTGTCACGATCGGTGTATAGTATAATTTTTGTATTTATCGATATAAGAAGCTGAGTAATATTTCTGTATGATCTTATCATGTAATATTCTCCGAATGGGAGAATGTTTTCCTCAACTTTCATACACAGGAGAGGACTTCCTCTGTATGATTCAAGTTTAGCTGCATTTGAGAATGAGCCGGCGATAAATATTATTATTACAGTCAGTATTTTTTTCATATTTTATCTTCCTGGTAAAATTATCGGACAGATGGGATTAATTCACGAGGGGTTTAATGCCGAATAATATTTGTTCATAGACTAAATTCTGACTGATTACGGGATATTTATTCTTTTACTATTTTTTATATAAATTGCCGGAAATATTTTTTAATAAATTATGAAATCAATTATAATTGAATAAGGAAGGGAAATATCTGTGAAACTAAAACTGGGGAATGGGAACAGTGTATGCGTTGTCATCAGATGGAATTGCAGAGTCGGTATCCTGATCTGTATTATAGCATCCGTTGTTTCTTAATTTATTACTATCATGAATATCTGCCGGAATATTACCCCCATTTCTGAATTTCTATAATATTCCCTTCCGGATCTTTTGCGTAAACAACATGCAGCATACCAACCCCTTCAACTTCACATTTTACGGTTTCGCCAATTGAACTTCCTCCATGGCTCTTTACCAGTTTAAAACAGGCATCAACATCGTCAACGGCAAATGCGATATGGCCGTAACCTTCATTGTTGATATTTTTTTTATTATTTATGTTTTTATTGAATTCAAAAATTTCCAGTGTCGGACCATTATCGTCGTAACCCGGGAGCATCAGATGTATACCTTTTATATGAACTTCGGGTAACGATGTAAGTTTATCAAGCCATTCTCCGTAAAGGTCTCTCTCCGGAGGTTTTACTTTACATCCGAAAACATCTATATAAAACTTTGCCAGTTTTTTCCAGTCAGCGGCAATGAGGTTTGTATGAACGTATTTAATTTTCATGTTTACTCCATATTTAAAGTTTGAAAAGTGATGTAGGATTTATCCTGGTAAATTTCTTCAAATTATTTCGTCAAAGATCTTATTTAATAAAGTATATTCGCCATGAGACATCCAGGGAATTACTATTTTTTCATTGCTTTTGCTTTAAACTCTTCAGGCATCTTTTCTATGGCATATCTTAAAGATGTACGCGGCATTGCCGATTTGTTTTTTATTACATATTCGAATACTTCATTCAGGTGCGACTGGCTGGCCGCTTTGAGCATCCATCCGTAACCTTTTCGTACAAGGTCATCTTTGTCATGCAACAGTATATCCGCTATTTCAAAAATATCATTCAGAAAATCACCCTCTTTGGCAGGCATTATAAGAGATACGGCAGCGGCGCGGCGTACCCAGCGGTTTTCTGAGCGGGCCCATTTTTTTAATTCCTCTATATATTGAGGATACATCTTTATAAAATCGCCGACAGTATGGTTGCAGAGAGTATCACATGAAGCCCAGTTACTGACATATGTATTGACCCACATCCCGAATATTTTAAAATCATCCGGCTCATAGTCTTTATAGATATTATGAGACCAGTTACATGCAATAAATGATTCCTCCATATATCCTGACTTCCAGAGCTCTTCACATAGTTTAAATATTTCTGATTTTGTTTTACCTTTAATTAATTTGAAATGTTCCTTGCCGATTTTCCTTACGGAAATGGTTTTTATTCCGTACATCTTTACTTCTTCCTTAAAAAACCTTTTACCTGAATTTATTAGTTGAGGATCACTATTTTTTTTCAGTTCTTCACGAAGATTGCTGATGATCTTGCTCATAAACATTAAGCTCCTTATACGATCAATTGATGCTGACCTTATGATGCAATGAATATTGGTAATTATAAAGGGAAAATATCAAGTTTATTTTATGCAGTCTCTTTATCATTTATAGACGAGTAGTGTTGCAGATGTTATAAAAGAAGAATATTAAAAAAGGTACCATTTAAACCTAAACTTAAGTATCTTAAATAACTAGCGTTCAAATCAACTTTGAGTAACTATTTACAATACATTCTAAATATCTGCTGACAGTATATAATTTCACTAAAGCAACACTGCGGATGCAAAACAGGGGCGTAATTTAAAGCCGTAAACATATATTTTCTGCCTTTTTTAACGGAACTGTGGCGAAGATGTAACGACGCTCCATACTGGTTTAATAGTGTTAACAGGGTATGGTTAAAGTATCTGTAGCCATTTTTCTCTGATATGCGTATTGTCAGTTTTATTTATATCAATGGAAGGAGTGATGAATTTATACTGCCGGCTGAAAACCTTTGTACTCTGCTTTGAGAGAGCTGATGGGGGTAAACAATTTAGCATCAAAAATGTCGGATATATTTTTTACTAAAAAAGAATTCCCCGCTTTCAGAGCAGAGTCATCAATTAACTGCTCCAATAATAGAATAAGACATTTATGTATAATTTATCATATTTTACTGTGTAGTAACTAAAAAAGTGAATATATATTGATTTTTACTTATAAATTATAAGTTTATATCGCCTATAGTTTACATTACATAAAAAAAAGTGATAAAAAATTAAATTATTGTAAGATTTATTAAAAATTGTATTTGACAGGATTAAATAATTATGTATATATTAAATTGAAATTTCGGCGGCTTTCATTTCCTTAAGTCGAGTTTGTATTTTGAGTAACATTTTTGCTTCCTCTTTATCTCCCCCTGTTTTTACAGGGGGTTCTTTTTATTCTCCTTTAATTTTTAATTATTTTATCATGAATTTTATTGACATCAGGTTTCACTCTAAAATGATAAACTAAGAGTAAAAATTAAATGCGTAATAATATCATTACTGAAAAAACAGCTAAGGAACTATCATCTCTCGGAAAATTGGAATTCAATTCTCCGCTTTCACTCTGTACTACTTTCAGAACCGGCGGGAATGCTGATTTGATTATTAAACCATTCAGTGAAGAAGCAATTGTATCAATTATGCCGCTTATTAAACAGGAGGGCATACCTCTTTATATTATTGGTGGAGGATCAAATCTCTTAATCAGTGATAAAGGGCTTCATGGTGTTACCTTAAAAATTTCCGGGCTTGATAACAGTTTTAAAGTATCAGGAGAGCATATATACGCCGGAGCGGCTCTCAGCAAGGAACAATTTGTTTGTGAGGCGGTAAATGCCGGGTATGCTGGTGTTGAATTTATGGCGGGAATACCCGGTTCGATAGGAGGCGGTATATTTATGAACGCCGGAACGTATATGGGTTCTTTTGTGGAAATATTGAAGAAAATCAGAGGTGTGGATTATAACGGTACTGTATTTGAAGTTGATACCACTGATGGAATTTCCGGTTACAGGAAAATGCATCTCCCGGAAAATACTGTAATTATGGGCGGATTATTCTCTCTCCCCGAATCGGGGAATATAGATGAAACAAGAAAATGCGTGGATGATATAATCGGCGACAGGTGGAAGAAGCATCCCATGGAGTACCCTTCGGCGGGATCTGTCTTTAAAAATCCTGAAGGATTCTCCTCCTGGAAACTGATAAATGACAGCGGACTTAAAGGGTATAGAATCGGCGGAGCGATGGTATCTGAAAAACATACGAACTTCATTATAAATACCGGTAATGCAGTATCTTCGGACATTTATAACCTGATCAGTCATATCAGGGAAACTGTTTATAATTATTCTGGTATAAACCTTGAAACAGAGATTAAAATTCTTGGTGAATTCTGATGGTGAAGAACAACGTTAAACTCTCATCTGTTGATTTCTGTGCGGTTGATCTTGAGACTACAGGTGTAAATCCTGCGTTTGATAAAATTGTAGAGATCGGTGCTGTCAGGTTTCGTCTTGATGGCGGAAATATATGCTATCAGACGCTTGTCAATCCCGGGATCAATATACCTGAGAATGTTATACGGATTCATGGTATTACCAATGAAATGGTCTCCGGATTTCCGGCAATTGATGAAGTCTGGAATGATTTTTTTTCATTTATTGACGGAACAGTACTGGTTATTCAGAATCCGCGTTTTGACCTTTCCTTTATTGAACGCGCTTTCAGTGCAAACAGTGTAAAAAAGCCGGAACTACTTGCACTTGATACTGTTAGGCTGGCGAAAAAACATTTTACTGAACTTCCCAATCATAAACTCCCCACACTGGCTTCTCACCTGGGGCTTGATCTTGTAAGCCACAGGGCGCTTGATGACGCGATAGCGTGCATGGTGGTATTCTGTGAAAGCCTTAAGGGCCTTGGTGTTACTGGTGAATCGTCATTTTCCGATCTGGTTAAAGTTCATGGTGAACTTGTACATCCGGGTATTGTATCAGAATCCTCACAAGGGAGAGAGGTGTGGAGAAATATATGCATAGGGGAGGAGGTTACAATCAGGTATAAAGACTCTGATGGCATTGTCACGAAAAGGCATATATTACCAAAGGAATTTCTGAAATACGGGAAGAATAATTACATACTTGCTCACTGTTTTCTTCGCGACAGCGAAAGATGTTTTATGACAAGCAGGATAATAAGTATAGATTAACGGCAGTTGGCTACCATTTTTTTCTTAGCTTCATCTGAAGATTGAACCCTGTATTATTATCAGGGAATAATCTGTCAAAACCGAAATAGGTAATTAATTCGAACTGGTCATAAATAAGAAGCCTTGCCGTGGGTCCATAGTATATACCCTGCTTTGTGCCTGACAGAATATATCCTTCCGGTTCAAATAATACACAGTCGAAAAAAGCCCCGGCATACATGTAATCCTGATAAATTGAAATTCTGTATTCCCCTGACAGTGACAAATTTTTATTGCAATAATAACTATCTCCGGAAAACCCTTTGAAAAACTGGTTATTTACAGAAATATTATCGTAAAATGGCGGATTCTGAAACAGCATTGCCGCATATAATTTCAGGGAGAGTATGCTGAGATTTTCAAACTCAGTGTCATATACACCTTTTATTTCAAGAGTATTGGAATTATTTCCGGAATA
The DNA here is from genome assembly GCA_963664815.2 of Spirochaetota bacterium. Taxonomy (GTDB): domain Bacteria; phylum Spirochaetota; class UBA4802; order UBA4802; family UBA5550; genus WRGT01. Next base: position 3,773,954 of record CAXXHB010000003.1, on the reverse strand, counting down.
ATAATCTGTATAAGTGAGAATGAGATATTTGTCTATTCTGTTGCCGATTCTAATTGGTACCGGATCAAATTTTATTCTGGCTTCGTTGAATGGTCTCCAGAAATTATTGTTGCTTATGATGGTATATTGTTCGGCATTGTAATCTGTTGATGTGTCGTAGATAAATACCTGTTCAAGTCCTGTACCGGCATAGATATTGAGATTTTTTAATAATGTTATCTCCGGAGCAAGAGTGCCTCTCATGTTTAAATAAGTGTAACCGGAAATGCCCAGATCGCTTCTTGATGCTTTGCTGTGAAATATCCTTCCTCTGAGAAGCGGACCTATAAAATCATTCTGCAGAGGACTTATTTTATATTCACCTGTTAACTCTACGTAGCTTATTTCCGGTGGAAACGCGATATCCAGGGATGGATGGATGCTCAATAGCTTTTTCAGGCCTGGATCAACCCCTATAGAAAGTGTAGATTCCAGGTAATCTTTTTTTGAAAAAAGATTTTTATCAAGATAATATACCTGTGGGATAAAAACCGACGGGAATTTATAATCTATATCAAATCCGAATCCCTCGTTTTTATTGTCGGGAAGATCACCCCCGTTACTGTTTGTGACAAAGAAATGAAGATCGTTCAATGGTGTATACCTGTCAAAAATCTCGGTATCAAAGATTTCACCCAGTTTCAATCTTCTGAGTTCTCTGTCGAGCTGGATGATATTGCTTTCGTAATCCGGAGGTTTCTCAATCTCCATCCTTATCTGCGATTTTGGGAATTTTTGTTTAAGTTTTACAAGGTTTTGCTTAAGTATTACTTCGTTATAGATTCTTCCCGGAATTTTTACCTGCTGTTTGAATTTAAGTGAATAGTAGCTGTTCAGGTTATGAACAATAATTTTTCCAAGTCGGCCTTCATCCACAAACAGTGTGTATTCACCCGTATTCCGTAGTTCGGTGGCAAAAACTTTAACAAGAGTGTAATTCCTGTCCTTGTAAAATTTTTCTATAGATGTTACTACATCTGAAACGTTAATTTTACCCTCTTCAAACCTTTCCAGATGCAGCTGTAAATAAAGCTCACTTTCCGGGAATATTTTAAGACCCTTAATAATCAGTTTTTTTGCGGGCTGCGGGTAGATAGTTGAGGAACATAGAATAACAATGAGTAAATAAAAAATAGAATACTTGTTAATAAACATTTATTCGCAGAAGAGATTTTTAATAGTGTTCATGAGTGTTACTATGTTGATGTCTTTAAGCGAGTAGTACATAAAATTTGCATCTTTTCTTCGCAGGATTATATCGGCTTTTCTCAGTACTGTTAAATGCTGTGATATATTGGATATTGTTGATCCGAATTTCTGTTCTATTTCGCCGACATTTTTTTCACCTTCCAGAAGAAAACAGAGAATTTTAAGTCTGATGGGGTGTGCAATAGATTTTAAAATCTCAGTAGCTGTGTCTATCTGGCATTCTGAAAATAACATTATTTGATCCCTTGAATTAGAGAGTTTAAGTATTTATATAAATTGTAAAATACTGTTTGTTTATGTCAATTCATTTTTGCAGAATTATACAAAGTAACAACCGGGGTGAGGTATTAATTTTTTTAGACAGGAAATGTTTAAGAGCCAGAGCAGCAATTGAATTTTTCAGATAATGATTGTATTGTATTGATTATGAATACATAACCATCTGTTCTGGAATTTTACCATAATTTTTTACAGGGAACGTGAAAAACAATGCAATGGAGTGTTTTTTTGTGGATACTTATTGTAAATTTGTGATGTTTTATTATAGAGAAGATTTATTGACATTTATTATTTACGGGAGGGTTGGTAATGGATAAACCACTGTATGGAATTAAAGTGCTTGATCTCACAAAATACCTGCCAGGTCCTTTCGCAACACAGATTCTGGCAGATTTTGGCGCTGAAGTAATCAAAGTTGAAGAGATAAGTGGTGAGCTGGGACGTTACGCCCCCCCCTTTTTGGGAAGTATAGGCACAAGATTCTGTGCAGTCAACAGAAACAAGAAAAGTTTAGCCGTGGATCTGAAAAGTGATAAAGGTAGGGAAATTGTAAAGAAACTTGCATCAGGCACTGACATCCTCATTGAACAGTTCAGGCCGGGGGTTATGGATAGAATGGGGTTTGGATATAATTCTCTGAAGCGGGATAATGAAAGGCTTATTTACTGCTCACTAACCGGTTATGGCCTCAGCGGTCCATGGATCAACAGGGCTGGACATGATATAAATTATCTTAATACTGCGGGTTTATCCGCACTAAATGCGGGGAGAGACGGAACTCCGGTTATTTCATCGATTCAGATAGCCGATGTTGCCGGAGGGAGTCTTTTCGCAGTTATCGGCATAATGCTTGCACTTTTTCAGAGAAGCAGAAGCGGAAGAGGGCAATCCTGTGATGTTGCCATGATGGACGGTGCCCTGAGCTTGTTCTCCTTCACTATTGGTGAATGGTGCGGTAACAAGAGCCAGCCTCTGGCAGGAAGGGAGTTCCTTACTGGTGGGTTTGCCATGTATAATACATACAAATGTCGTGATGGAAAATATGTGGGGCTCGGCGCGCTGGAGTCAAAGTTCTGGGAAGGATTCTGTAAAAAAATTGGTCGTGACAATTATACAGCTTTTCAGTATGATATTTCAAAGCAGGATGAAATGATTGAAGATATAAACGCGGTTATGCTGGGGAAGTCGAGGGATGAATGGGTTGATTTTTTCGCAGACTCGGATATCTGTTTTACACCAGTGCTCGATCTTAACGAAGTTTCCAGACATGAACAGGTTCTGGCCAGGGAGATGCTTATAAAAGTTATGAACTTCCGAGAAAGCGGGGAGGACCTTTTCGTTGTAGGCAATCCTGTTAAACTGTCGGAGACTCCCTGTGAAATAAAACTGGAATTTCCTGATATCGGGAGCGATTCAGTTAAAATACTCATTGATGCAGGTTATACTTATGATGAAGTGAAGGATTTTATCAGTAGTAAAATAATACATGGTCTGCCGGATTAGAAATTAATCCGATAATTGTGCCGGACTCTTCTTTATCGGTTTTATTTATCAGCAGTTTAAACCTGATATTCTTGTATGGAGTTCGTCGCCGGCTTTCCCGAAAATCACAATTGTTTTATTCTCAATAGTAAAACTTGTGTAAGTTGAAAAAAAGATTTTACCTCTTTTTGCATCGGATATCATTTCGTAGGGAATGAAAAGAGGTTTATGCATGACAGTAAAGATTTTCATCATCTCAAGGATAAACCCTCTGCCGGTAAAGGATATTTTGGCACAGGCATTATAATTAATAAGCCCGATTTTCAGGCTGCACATGGAATATTTTACCAGATCATGTGTCACCTCGTTTAATGATAACGGGTAGATTCTATAGAGTTTGTTCCAGCCTCCAATAATTGACATTATTGATAAAACTGCTACCCATAAAGAACTGAACCAAACAATAAATGCAATGATAATAATCAGAGTAAGTTTCATTAATATAATCCTCCAGAGAATGTGTTGTCTGACTTTAAGAGATCGTATACGTATCGTTATGTTTAAATCAGAGTTCCTGTGAGAAGATTTGATGCTTCATTATAAACTGTGTCTATTTTAAAGAAACAGTTTTTTTCAAGTTTTTCATGAATTTCCACGGGGATATAATGTTCATTAAAACCTGTTGTAACGCCTTTATAAAACTTTTCACTGAGGAAGATACCCTTTTTCCCCGAAAAATTTTTATAATAATCTGCTTTCTGTTTATTAAGCAGTTCTATCAACGTACGGCTCCTTTCTGTTTTTATGCTTTCATGTATAATGTTTTCCATTTCAGCAGCCATTGTTCCGGGGCGTGGTGAATAGCGGAATGTGTGTATATGAGAAAATCCCACTTCCTTAACAATTGAGAGGGTTTCGTTGAATTCACTTTCTGTTTCGCCCGGGAATCCGACAATAATATCCGTCGTAAAGTTAAAATTATTGTCAATATGTTTAAGGTATTCTGAAACTTTAATATATGTTTTCCTGTTATACGGCCTGTTCATTCTTGTGAGAACTGCATCGCTTCCGCTTTGAAGTGAAAGATGGAGGTGTTTAACCATCCTGTTTTCGCTGAAAAGAGATAGAAGCCTTTCAGGAGCATTGTCCGGATCGAGTGATGTGAGGTGCAGCCGGAATTCACCATTCAGTGCCAGTATACTTTCGGCAAGCTTTGCCAGATCGGCATTCCCGTCAGAATACTTCCCGATATTAACACCGGTGAGTATTATCTCTTTGAAGCCGTTGTCAAGGAGCTCCCTGAATTCTTTCATAACGGATGTTAAGGGTTTGCTCACTGGAATACCTCTTGTAAAAGGTATTATGCAGTATGAACAGAAATTGTCACATCCGTCCTGGATTTTAAGGTTTACCCTGTTAGTAGAGCTTTTTAATGGTGTATCAAATTTAAAACGTGACGCCTGAATCACAGATACGGATGCTCCCGCTTTTTCAACTATTTCCGGGATCATATATTTATGATCATTTGAAAGATATGTTATCCGTGTATCGCCAATGATATCCTCCGGAGCGCATCCTGTAACTATTATTTTTTCTTTACCGCTGTAACCTGTTTTTGCCAACGCCTGATAAATAAGCTGCCTGGTTTTTCTTTCACTCCTTATTGTGACGGCGCAGGAATTAATTATATATATATCAGCGTTATCACTGCGTGTGATTTCATGGCCGGAATTCTGAAGTGTAGTTGAGACACTTTCAATTTCTGACTGGTTAAGCCTGCAACCTAAAGATATAATTTTAATTTTCATTACAGATTCTAAGTTTAATTTTTCGTAATTTAAAATGGATCCACTTTCACGCCATCGGCAACTGGTGTGAAACTATATATTCAGGCGTGATTATCGGAATAAGGGCATGCTGTGTCAATATAAGTTTATATATTTTTTAAAAACACAACTGCATAGTTGAAATTTATAATAAGGTAGATCAGCAATGTATTTTATTCTAAAAAAACTGGTCTTTTCCGGAAGTTTTAATTATTTGTTCAGCTTCGTGAACATTGTTCCCGTTTATCCAGTGAATGATTAATCCTCTCCTTTCCATCCCGCGCAGCCAGGTCATCTGCCTTTTCGAAAATTTATGTATTTCAGTTTTAAGTTTATTAACCATATCGGTGAATGATATTTCATTTTTAAGATACATGGCACAGTACCTGTATTCAAGACCGAGCTGTATAAGCCTTTCATATGTTACACTACTTTCAAGAAGGGTTTTTACTTCATCAATCATTCCTTTCTGAAGGCGTTCGATGAGTCTTGAATCAATCCGCTTTATAAGTTCATCCCGTGGCAGTTTTAGTCCGATGATCAGAGGGATTATTTTATTACCTGTATCTTGTATCATTGATTCCGGATTATTACTGGTAAATCGTGCGATTTCTATTCCTCTTATTATTCTTCTTGTGCTTGAAATATCGGTCTGTTCCAGAATTTCAGAGGATTCCGATTTAAGCATATCCAGCAATTCGTCTTTTGATTTCATTCTGAGAGAATCTCTCAGAGACGGGTCTTCCGGCGCAGAAGATAATATGTAATTTTTAAGAGCCCCCTCAATGTAAAGACCTGATCCGCCGGTAAGTATCGGCAACTTACCGTTTGCTGTAATTGAATTGAATGATTTTTTAAAATCCGAGATGTACCGGTAGAGGTTATAATCCTCCATCGGATCGGCAATATCTATGAGGTGGTGTTTCACATTCCCAAGCGGAGTATGATACTCGTTGAGATCTTTACCTGTCCCTATATCCATGCCGCGGAAAACCTGGCGTGAATCACCGGAGATTATCTCCCCGTTGTATTTGAAGGCAAGTTTGACTGCGAGTGAAGTTTTACCGCTTGCAGTAGGGCCGCATATGGCAATAGTATTGAACATTTTTATCCGGAAAACTGATTATATTTTATAAAATTCATATAACAGATCATGTCATGGGAATACATGCAATTCATTTTTATATAATTACTCTGACTTTGAGATGAGTACAGAATTATTTAACACTCTGCTTGTTCTATAAAGAATTCTTTATATATTAATTCAAGTATCACTGTATGCTTATTTTTTAGCGAGTGTGTCATATTACAGCGTATTTTCAGTATGCCACTCCTTTTTTATGAATTACAGCATGGATTTAAAAATAATTAATGTATAATTCTTCGAAAGATTGTGGAGCAGAGGTTGCTGAATCAGTAAGGAAAAGAATAATTTACAGGCTCTTTGAAAAATCTTTATCGGCATGAATAAACAGGCCGATTTTAATTATAATGGATAATTGACGGCAAGGGTTTATCAGACCGGAAATTCAGAATTGCAGACGATGCCTGCAATTATTTTTATAAGCTGGCCATTTTTGTATAATATTCAAATATAATAACACCGGTTGATAATGGAAATTGAAAAAATATTGATATCGTTTATTCCTGTTCTAATATTCTGTTTAATTTACAACAGATATTTTTTTTCAAGCGCTTCCCTGGCAAAGTATATTACATCACTGCTGACAGGGATCTGTTATGCACTTTTCCTGCTTCTTGCCGGAAGCATTGTTGCAGATCATGTGTTTATTGTAAATCCGGTTATGAAGGGATTTGTTATGGCCGGCCTTCCGGAGAAGGGGGGAGCAGTAATTGCTGTATATATACTCCTTCGTAGGTTCCCGGAGTTTTCTATCTCCGAAGGTATAATAACTGCAATGTTTTTCGGACTTGGGTTCTCCTGTATTGAAAACTTTTTTTATGCGCTGGAACTAAATAAGACTGTTATATATGTGAGAATGATTTTTTCGGTGCCACTGCATATTACTACATGCGGTATTGCCGGGTTTTATATCGGGATTGCCAGGCTTTCATGGTCTAATCCGAGAAAAATTTGGTTCAGGATTAAGGGGCTTGTTGTTCCACTTTTGTTTCATGGAATGTTTGATGCGGCATTGATGAAAGGGGATAGTTATTCATATATTGCGGCGCCTGTGCTTATTATTTCAGTTGTTTTTCTTGAAATAATACTTGCCCGTTCGCAGTCTTTTTTTTCTGAAAAAAAACTGAAAATAATGGGAATCAGTTTTGAGGAATGGCGTTTAAGGGACAGACAACCGAGGTACGACCGGTGGGTTAAACGTTATACCGGAATTTTGAAATCAAATCCAGCTTCATTTTTTAACTGGAATCCCGGTATAATTAAATTTACATCAGTTATAATAATGATCATACTGGCCGGTACAGGTATGAGCATTTACAGGGAACTTTCTGTAACGCATAATCTTGTACTATCCAGAGAGGAAGCCGTTGCAGTATTTGTTCTTTTCCCTCTGTGTATTTCCCTGGTGCTTATAATATCAGGCGCGGTAAACCCGATGTTTTTTGTGAAGAGCCTGTTGAGCCTGCCGATTGTATCTGATGTCGAAATTGTAAGAAACGGTACAGTTGAGGAGTATCTTGCCACCAATGATATTTCTGTCGGAAACTGCTTTCTTCAGACTACGGAACCCCTGGGACTGGGTAAAGAGATCTCTCTAAAATTCAGGCTTGGAAATCTTGAATCCGGAATAATGACCGGAAGAGTGATGTGGGAGAATCATGTGATAAGGCATGAAGCTTTCGGTTCGATTATAAGGTTCAATTCTATTAGTTACGGTTTTTATGCCTATTTTATAAAATATTATTTTCTTCGTTACTGGAAAGGTGCAATATTTCTGCTGAGGCTTCCCGGTTTCGATGCGATAAAAGGATTTTTCTACAAACCTCTTGTAATGACCGAAGATGAAGAATTTTTTTCGGCAGGGACTATCGTTTTCAGGGAGGGTGATACAGGTGACCGGTTTTATCTTATAAAAAAAGGGCGTATTATATTCTTTAAAAATATTGATGGTGAAAATATAATTACTGTAAACACCGCATTGGCAGGTGAATTTTTTGGAGAGCTCGCTGCTCTTGGTGCTAATAAAATACGGAATGCATCGGCAATATGTGCTGAGGATACAATACTTGCGGCAGCTTCAAAGGATAACCTCGATATACTTATTGCCAACAATCCGGATTTTGCCATGGATCTGATTGAAACCCTTACAGGCAGAGTTGTGCTTTCAGAAAAAATTTTTTTTGAAAGTATGAAGGAGGTTGAGCAGGCAAAACATGAAAAGGAAAACCTGACTCATATAGCTGTTATGCTGGTTCTTCTCGGGCTGGGTTTTGATCCCGGCAGAAGAGGACTTGATATGAATGTAGATGCGAAAAAAATAATGCGGCTTATAAAGGAGATGGATGATCTTGTAGCAGCACAGTTATCAAGTCTTTTTATTAAGAGGCAGACAATATTAATGGAGGGCAGAGATCCGCGCTATGACGATGACTTTTTATCATCAATAAATTCAATTTTTTCAAATATAAGTGATGAAGATTAATTATATCAGTTAACAATTGAATCAGTACACTTATCGTCATTCCAGCTAAGGCGGGAATCCCATAGAACAGGTATTATGAAATTCCGGCAGTGCAGCCACGATGGCTGCCTGCAAGCACGAAACAGGATGTTTTTATAATGCTCGTATCCGGTATCACTATGGCCGGAATGATACGGTGCTAATAGTTTTCATATTCTGAAAATAACAAAACAGAATATGGAAAGAACGATACAAATGCAGTAAAGGAGAGTAGCTCTTCTGCCAAAACGGTGTTTCAGTAGTATGAAGACCCTGTTAAAAACCGTTTCAATACCGTTTCAATACCGTTACCGGCAGAGAAAAACGGGCGTTTTTAACTGTCAGCAGCGTGTTTGAGGCGGAATTGAAGTGAAATTGACTTTTCTGTAAAGAGAGTCTGGCTTTTATCATAAATCTGCCGTGATATTGATTATAAACCTGTTGATGCACAGCGTGAAGTACACTGGTGTATGATACCTCTATCCGCAGGAAATCCCGACAATCCTTTAATTCTGTAATCATGTTCAGAATTATATATATAACAGGTTTAAGTACGGAACTGGTTTCTTCATAGTGATCCCTCAATTTAAAAAATATTTTAATTGTAAAAAATTATCATTGGTAATAAATAGTAAACATATATGTATCTGTTTTACTGAATAAATATCGTTTAAATTCTCTTGATATTGGGGCCAGGAGTGCAGTTCTGACTTTATAAATAATATTCAGGCAATTGCTTCTTTAATTTCAGAATATAGATTTAGTTTAATCGACCGTGAGAATTAATATACATCAGCATTTATGTGACAGTAATATTAAGAAAGAGGTTTTATGAATAGTACACTGCTTGTCGGATTAATTATTTTAATTATAGCGCTTTTTGTGGTCCCCGTACTCATTTTTGTTTTAATGACATATCAGAAACTGAGAAAACTGGAATCTGCAGCGGTGGGCAACGAGGTTCTGCTTGCACTAATAAACTCACTTAAGCAGGAAGTTTCGGACACAACGCATAAAAGCAGGCTCGAAATGCAGCAGAAACTCGATTCAATATCAATGCTTATGAGCAGAAGCCAGCAGGAGACTACTGTTAATATGCAGAAGCAGTTTGGTCAATCTGCTGCCATAATAAAAGATGTAACCGAACGTCTTACAAAGCTTGATGAAACCAATAAACAGGTTCTTGACTTTTCAAAGCAGATGCAGAGTCTGGAGAATATACTGAAAAATCCGAAACAGCGTGGAATACTCGGTGAGTATTTCCTTGAGACGCTTCTTGGCAATGTGCTTCAGCCTGCACAATATAAAATGCAGTACAAGTTCAGCGATGGAACAATTGTTGATGCGGCAATTTTTTACAGGGATAAAATAATTCCGGTGGATGCAAAATTTTCCCTGGAGAAATACAACCGATTGATGCAGGAGACCAACAACGAAGTAAGGGCGCAGATTGAGAAGGAGTTTAAGGCTGACCTTAAAAACAGAATTGATGAAACCTCCAAGTATATAAAACATGGAGAAAATACTACTGATTTTTCGTTTATGTTTATCCCGGCCGAGGGAGTTTACTATAACCTCCTGATCTATAATGTGGGAGCAGTTAATGTCAGTACTCAGGATCTTATAGAGTATGCTTTTGGAAGGCATGTGATTATTGTATCACCATCATCTTTTTACGCTTACCTTGAAACTGTGATGCAGGGATTGAAACAGCAGAAGGTTGAAGAGAACATCAAAATAATTCTAAACAGAATAAAGGATCTGAACAAGCATCTCAATAATTATGAGGAGTATATGGACAGGCTTGGGAAGAACATCGCCACAACGGTGAACAGTTACAATACAGCTGCTAAAGAATTCAAGAAAGTGGATAAGGATATATATCGGATAACTGACGCTGAAAATGGTGGAGAGTATGATCCGATTATGCTGGATAAACCAGCAGAGGATTGAGCTGTTAAAATATCTGTAAGAATAGTTAATCGGTATTACTTTTGTTTGACTGTCTTTTAGTGAAAAATCCGGATGTTGAAAACCCGATCATATAATACAATCTGCATCTCCTGCGTTATAAAACCGCATTTGAAGCACTTTCGAAGCACTTTCATAAAAAAAGATTATTTATATAAATTTGAATTGATTATTTTATAAAACGTTTTAATCCTTATTGCATATAAACATAATATTATAAAATACATATAACACACAGATATATATGTATCAAATTTGTCTTGTTGTTTGTATTAAAGAGAAAAACATGAGGAAAAATCAAATGGCAGATAACAAATACTCCAGAGATATAAAACATTTTTTTGTATTATTTTTTTTGAAAACAGACTCTATAAGTTATTTTTTCCTCATTCCACTTATGATTCTCTATGTTTATTCGAATCTTGAATTTAATCCGGATCAGTTAAATGTTTTTATTTTGTCAGCGCTTTTTACGGCGACTCTCTCCTGCCTGACAACATTGCTTAACAATTACCTTGTGCTAAGGCCTATACTTAAATATTTCAGAATTCTTATCCGGGGGGAGGTATACGATGAGGATACATATAATGCCGCATTTATCAGGTATCGAAAACTTCCATTTTATCATAGTATAGGAGCATTTTTCAGGTGGTTATTCGGAATGGCCTGTGTTAATTTACTTACTATGTATTTTGCGGAAATCAGTACAGTTCAGGCTATTAATATGTGGCTTTTGATGGTCATATGTGGTTCATTTTCTGTGGTGTTGTTTTTTCTTTTAAGCGAGATTTATCTTCAGAATGTCTTTGAACAGGGGGTGTTTCCTGTATGGCGTGAGGTTCCCAGATTTTTCAGTATAAGCATTTACCAGAAAGTGCTTTCGTCGATTATTGTAATCATGTTTATTCCTTTCCTTTCAATTCTGGCTTATCTTCTGATGCTCAGCACTAAAATGGATATTGATAAAAGCGTGATATATACGAGACTGGGTGTTATAGCAGCTATAGGCATATTTCTTGCCGTATATGTTTCAGGCATATTCGCCAAGACATTAATCATAAGAGTAGTTCGTATAAACAGGATCCTGAAAGAAGTTGAGCGGGGTAATCTCGCGGCATATTCCTCAAAGATAGTTGTAATGGATGAACTTTCAACAATAAACAAGTCTGTTTACAAGGTAAAGGAGCGTCTTAAAAGAATTGTTAATACTCTAGCAAGCAATGCTTTTAATCTTGAACAGACAGGTCAGGGGCTTGATAAGACATCTGAAAATCTTTCCGATACGGCCAGAAGTCTTTCGGCTATAACTGAAGAAGCCGGAAGCGCCTATGAAGAGATGTCGGCATCCTTTGATATTAATGTTGAACGGATTAAAGAGCAGCAGAAGGATTTTGGAGTAATGAAAGATGTTCTTCTCGATATTGCCAGTGATACCATGGAGCTTAAACTCCGAACTGGTGAGATTATGGAGAGCGTGTCTGCTTCTATGGCCAAAACAGATGAAGGGAGAACATCAATGCTTAAAACTGTTGAGACTATGAAAGATATTTCTTCTTTCGTAGGGAATATTGATAATATGATCAACATGATAAATGATATAGCTGATAAGATAAATCTTCTGGCGCTTAACGCATCAATCGAAGCAGCCAGGGCGGGCGAACATGGAAAAGGTTTTGCTGTTGTTGCAGATGAAGTGAATAAACTGGCTGATCAGACTTCAAGCCTTGCGGGAGATATAAAGAAAAATCTATCGGTTCAGACCCTTAAAATCAGCCGGGAGCTTGATAATATTATAGAAACATCAAAAATACTTGATATAATTAAGAACAGCATTTCTCAGACAGCGGGAGTAATTGACAACGCATACAAATTTACTGAAAATCTATCGGATAAAAATAAAAAGATCGGATCAGAGATTGAGAGGTTCAGTAATATATCCAGGGATATTCACGATTCCTCGCTTGAGCAGCAGATGACCATCGAAGAACTTACAAAAGCAATAAACTCGGTAAATGAATATGCGCAGCTGACATCTGAAAACTCGGAAAAGATCAGCGGGCTTTCCAGCGAACTAAATGGCAGGTCTCATGAACTTGCAGTTGAAGTTGGATCCTTTAAAACAGAGTAAAAAGATTTCTTGACTTTATTTATAACCGCGGTACTCTGAAATTATAAACAATAGTTCAGTAACTCTATAAATTTATGATAAGGACGTTCCCTGTTGCGGGAAAGTTCTGTTATAAGTCTATAGAGTTACCAATTTCAGGGCCGGTGAAAAAATGAGCGATAATCCCTTCCTTAAACCTCTGAAAGCCTTTGATGCCGCTAATCTTATGATAGATGAATCATTTGCACCTCTTATAAATAACAAAATCAGAACTCTTTCGGATGGAAATCCGGATGATTTACCAGTATCTGTAAATACCGATATTGCCATGAAATCTTTATCTTTGAGAACGGGGGGAGGCTTTCATTCGGGGTGTATAAGGCTTCCAAATAAAATTAATCGTGAGATATATGCGGCTGCAAATATTAAGGGTGAGATATTTTTCTTTGAACATGGTGAATCGGCACTTCATGCAGTGAGCAAAGTTACGCTTCAGGGGGCGATTTATTCGGCACCAGTTTTTCACGATGGTATACTCTACTGTGTTGTTCGCGAAGGCGTTGTTTTTGCTGTTGATACCGGCCTCGGAACATTAGGCGGAGAGGGCGGAGAGATCAGAAACAGGCTTCTCTGGCAGAAAAAAATGAAGAAAGGTATACTTGCAGAACCAGTTTTGGCCGGGAAGTATCTGCTTATAACGGCGCTTGACGGAATTTATGCTTTCGATATATTTAACCCCAATGATAAAAGTTCGGGCAATCCGGTATGGGGAGTCTCTATAAACGGAACGGTTTCCACACCCTCAGTTGATTCCGGAATGTTATTTATAGGGTCGGAGGATCGGCGGTTGTTCGGGTTTGACTACAGCGGCAGTAAAATTCAGAAAATCTGGGAGTATGAGTTAAGCGGTGCCTGCAGGATGAAACCGTATGTTTCACAATCCGGAGGTTATGTTGCCGCTGCGACCACGGATGGTTTTGTTTATGCCGTTGACAGGAAAAATGGCGAATATAAGTGGAATTTTGAAGTAAAATCTTCTGTTATAGGAAATATTGTATCTGGCATGGCACGCGGAAGTGAATATCTTTATTTCGGATCAGATGCTGGAACCTTCTACTGTCTCGATTCTTCAGGAAAGAGTGTTTGGCACTTCAGTGCGGGTGGAAAGATAAGAACGGAACCTGTTTTAGATAACGGACTAGTCTGGTTCGGTTCGGCCGATAACTCGCTTTATGCCATTGATGCTGTTACAGGGAAGGAATCGTTCAGGTTCAAGACAGATGGCAATATATACGGGAAGCCCCTTATCTCGGATGGTAAAATTTATTTCGGCTCCACGGATGGTTACATTCATTCATTAAATATATAGTTTGTAATTGGAGGAGGAATGTTTAAATTTATTTTTTCACTCGGCCTGTTTCAGCAGCTCGACCCCCGGATCTATGAACTTCAGAAAGAAGTTGAGTTCTACAGAATTCTGCTGTCGGCCTCTGTGCTGGTAATTTTTATACTGACACTGGCTGTTGTTTTGCAGAGAATCTTTCTTGAAAAAATGAGGAAACCCGGGAACAAGAGTGTAGATGATCCGGAGAGCAACAATTCTTCGGTTAAGGATAGATCTGAAAAGAAGATAAAAAAAACCATTGCAAAGGGAGTGGTTGATTCGAAAAATCTGCCCGACCCCGGACTTATTTTCAGGTATTCACTTGCCAGAGGGGATGTCACCGGGAAGCTGATTACAATAGGTCAGACAGAGGGCAACATTAAAACATATTCCACGGAAATAATTAATGATCACCTTAATGTTCATATACGAATACTGAATAACAGGTCTGAGAAGGACCTCAACAACCTGCCGGACAGCATATACGAGGAGTACATGATTGACCTTCGCAGAGGGGGGGAAGCTCTTATCTGCTATCCCGGACTTGAAGCGTTCAGGCCAATGGGTGTCAGCGAAAGAATTTATATAATGAAAGAGGCTGATCCGGCGGGAGATCCTGCGTTCCGGACGATCGATCCGAAACAACCTGTTCGTATCCGTCTGGGAGAAAGGCTTAATCAGAATGAGAAATTTGTTAACGGTTACTTCGAATTTCATATCTTTAATCAGGAGTATGAAGTAAAGACAGATGCCGGGATTACAAAGTATGAGAATAACTTCTTGTTGAGGCTGTACAGAATTTATCCGGGTTATGATATCTCATCACCGGGCAAAGACGGGCTCTATCCTATGATGGCTCCTTTCAGCATGGCAGGGAAGTAATATGATAAATGATAATCTGCATAAATCGGTTCAGAATATCATCAATGATGATAAACCCACGGTCAGGAAATCTATTGTAATAGGAGTGGGCGGATCGGGTATGGGAGGCGTCCTTTCCGCCAGGAAATATATTGAAAAAAATATTCCTTCTGAAGCACAAATGTATATTAGATGGGTCGGAATTGATACAACGGATATTGAAACAAATATTGAAGGGATGACTGGGAATTACAGGTTTCCTTCTGACCGGTTTTATCAGGAAGAGAAAAGGATGTTGTACCTTTATTCTCCGGTACCTGCCGGTCTCTCTGCGGAATTTATAAGGGATAAACATGAGAATGATCCATGTTTCAACTGGCTTCCTGATCCGGATGTATACGATATTTCAACACATGAGGGGCAAGGTACAAACCGGATCAGGGCGCTTGGGCGTCTCGCATTTTTTTACAGCGAGGATAATATCAGGAAGGCTTTGATCGGAGAAAGGGACAGACTTGATGAGCTGACTGAAAACCCCGGACTCTTCCGGCTTATGGATTTAGCAGAGAGTGGAGATGAAAAAGATGAGACTATAAGTTTTAAAATAGCGGGAGGTGTAAACAGGTATAATTTCCGGGATAAAATTCCGGCAGAGAATTTTATTACACTTATTGAACCGGACATGTTCACAAGTTCCGTTCTCTGCCCGCAAATTGAGGGTAAAGTAGAAATGAGTTTTTTCCCTGAAGATGAGAATGGTTATTATTTCGAGTTAAACAGTGACGATTTTGAAGGGAAGGAGTTAAAATTCAGGGTTGCACATATCCGGAGAAAGGGTCAGATATCGGTCTTTTTAACCGCTTCGATTGTCGGAGGTACCGGGAGTGGTATGATTCTTGATATTGCCGCAATGGTAAGGGATATATTTAAGGACCACTGGATCAAACCGAAAATTTACGTGATACTTATGCTGCCTTCCGCTTTCAGGAGGGTGGTCAGCAACAAAAATACCGGAGCAAATGCTTATGCGGCGTTGAAAGAAATAGACTTTTATATGTGTGGAGGCACATTCAATGCGGCATATCCATCGGGTAGAAATGTGGAAGTTGCAGACAGGCTGTTTGATGATGGCATGCTATATCTGCTTGATGTTGAAAATATGGCGGGAAATTCGCTTCAGGGGAAAAAACATGTTCAGGATCTTGCGGGGCAGTTTATCTCTGCTTTCATATCGTCAATTGCCGTAGGTGCAATTGAAGAGAGAGCCGTTAATGATTCAACTCGTGCACCAGTCTTTCTGCCGGAAAACGGCAAGTCTCAGAGAAAAGCATGTTATAATTCATTTGGTCTTTCAAGGGTAATATACCCGGTCTCTGAACTTAAAGAGATAGGCTATCGTCTTATGTCAGTAAAAATGATCGATGCGTTTTTTAAACCGGTTAAAGGGAGACTTATGCTGGAAACCATGGGAGATATAAACCATGGGCTTGTGAGAACGTTAAGATTTGATTGCAGGATGATCTTTGAAAGAATGTATCCCGATTATAAAGCGGATATAAACACAGAAATGGTGTCATACCGTGAAAGACTCGATGCCATAACCGGGAAAGATGATAAAAATTCTGTTGTAAAGCTGATGGAGAATGTAATAAGGGATTATGGAGAGAGAGAGATTGAGAAACTGAAGTTCGGGATGATGGCAAGGATGGAGAGGCGCTACCGGCTTGAACTTGAGAAGATAAAAGGTATACTGATCCCGGAAATGGAAAAATACATAGTTGATCCGGAACGCGGTTTTATTTTTGCTGCAATGGTATCCAGCCTGCTTCTTGAGAAACTTGATATATACCAGAAGAGATATTACAGAGAGAGAGTGGCGCTTGCAAGGTACTCCGCAGACGATATGAGTAAGCTTATAGAACAGGCGGAGAGTTCTGACTCCCCTGATATAAAGCTGGCCGGGGCGATAATTGAAATGGCTGCTTTTAATTTCGGGCAGCTTGTGCATGAATCAATGCTTACTTCGGCTGAAGCTTTTATAAGGGAACTTCGTGGTGTAATTTTCAGTATCAGGAACAACGGAATTAATATACTTTCAGAAAAAATTTCCGCATTGAAGATTAATCTTATGAAGGAAGTCGAATCAATCCGCTTTAAACTTCTTGAAGAAAAGAATCCACTCTTTTTCTATCTGATAAACAGAAAAGAAATAGACGCCTTTTTAGAAAAAAACTTTTATTCCTGTTTATCAATTGAGGAACTGTGTCATGAGGTTGATTTTGTGAAATTCTGCATAGAGGATGACGCAGAGCAGTTTATAGAAGCATTCCTCATCTCGACCGAAGGGCCTGGTATTCTTGATCTGGATGCAGCTGAAGTGAAAGAGATTATAAACACGCGGTTTGGCAGCCTGAAAGATAAAACTATCGATGAAGTTAAAGAGGCTCTTTATGCCGGCACAGGTGAAGATAGTGGTGTTAAATTGAGCGAAACCACGCTTCTGACGATTGAAACAGTTAACATTAAAAAGAAGCTGTTTAAACTTATACACTCCAGGTTCAAAGGTTTCAGCTTAGATTCAATTTCTATAAAACAGATACTTGATGAGAGAAAAATCCCGATTAACTTCATTCTCGAAAAGCTCGACAGCTTTTCAAGACCTTATATCTACCTTGATACTTCCGGACTAAGCTCAGTGGAGTGTTACGGTACTGTTACAAATTTTCCGTTGAATACAAATGAGGATGAAGATGAACCGGACAATTGTTTGCCGAATGATCTCCCTCCAAGATTGAACCAGTACAGGAAGAGGGAGACCTCTGAACCGAAGATCAGCATTGAAACATTTGAAGTGTTGAATCTCTGCAAACCTTACGAGATAATCTCCATCGGGTTACTGATTGGCTTTCCATTATTTAAAATAAATTCACTTGAAGAGAGCGCTGGCGACTATCACACTATTATTTCAGAGAGGAGTCATCCGCTGCATCTTTTCAATAACCCGTCTTTTGACGCAAAGTATTTCCCCGATCCTTTCAGGAAAATAAATTATCTTAATCCCGAGAAGCTCTGGACGGGACTTATTCTTTTAAAAATAATAGAGGAGAAAGATGGAGCCTATTTTTACGAAGAAAAGATTGAAAAAGTACTCAAAGAACTGGAAGCAAGAGAAAACTATAAACGGGTAATTCTGGAACTGGAAAAAAAAATTATACAGCAGGGTGGATTTGAAAACATCCAGCCAGATCTTCTTGGTGAAGTAGTCAGTGGTCTTGGAATACTTGCCAGGAATCCTGAGGACGGGAAGCTGCAGTTTCGTAAAGAATACTCTCTGGTGATAATGGATATAATGAATGGAGATAATACTGGTGAAAGAGTTCTGGCGCAGGGGATTCCGAAGGATGTTTATACAGATAAAAATATAAAGATCCCGAAGTTTGCTCATAATGGTGAACTCGCCGT
Organism: Spirochaetota bacterium; assembly: GCA_963664815.2. Lineage (GTDB taxonomy): Bacteria > Spirochaetota > UBA4802 > UBA4802 > UBA5550 > WRGT01. The sequence continues at coordinate 3,755,690 of CAXXHB010000003.1, read as the reverse complement.
TTTTCTTGAGAGTGAAAAAAAAATCCGGGATTTCATTATCAGATCGGTCAAATCGGTGATTAAAAGAAGCAGGGGAAATATACTAGCGGGTGCTGATATATCTCTTCCATCGTGGAAAATAGAGCAGACAGTACTTCCGCAGTTTAAGGATAAACTTGATTTCTGCGATTATTTTGAAAAAAGAGGGTCACTTGAATGGCAGAATATTCTTATGGAGACACTTTCATATAAACTGGATGATTATATCTCTTCGTCAATGTTCAGACTGGATAGTGACCCTGCATTGACAGATAAATCCAAAGTAACAGAGTTCCTTAAAACTATAGAGCAGAAGATGCCTGATGTTGTTATCCGTGATGTAAGCGTCAAGAATCGTATTCTGAAATAAAAAAGGGCTCTGTACAGAGCCCTTTTTTATATGATTTTTCTGAAAAGGAAGAGTGTGACAAAATAGTAATTCCATATCGGTTCTAATGCTTATTTCCTGGTCAGATTTAAGCAGAAAATATTCTATACATTGTGACAATTTAATGGCAGAGGTAAATATTTTTACATTAAAATTGTTGTATGGAGACTATTATTATAATGTTAAAAAAAATTACTGCGAGCAATATTGTTTTGTAAATATTTTAGATTAAGGGAACCAGAATGAATAGTGATGAAATTGTAAAACTTCTGAATGAAGCCAGAGATGCTTATTATAATTCCGATTCTCCTCTTATGACAGATGCGGAGTTTGATGAGCTGGAAGAGGAACTGAGATCTTTAGATCCGGCTAATGTGTATTTTTCATCAATAGGAACAGAAGCTTCCGCGGCTGATAAAATAAAACATGAAATTCCAATGCTCTCAATGGGGAAGGCAAAATCGGTAGGTGATATTGCCGCATGGCTGAAAAGACTTGGATTATTAAAGGGTGAAAAACTGATTATTGAACCTAAAATTGACGGCCTGTCCGCAACATGCAGATACAGAAACGGAAAGCTTTTCTATGTGGCAACAAGAGGTGACGGGTTGTATGGCCAGGATATAAGCCATATTGCGGAATATGTTAAGGATATCCCGCGCAAGCTGACATTTTCATCTGATGATATTGAAGTGAGAGGTGAACTTTACATCCCGCGCTATACTGAGTTTGACACAGGAGGAAGGCCTCTGAGAAATAACTGTGTCGGTCTGATAAATAGAAAGGAAAACAGGGATGATTTAAAATATGTAAGGTTTGCCGTTTACCAGATGACGGGTATTGATTTTATTAATACAGAAAGCGGCAGGATTACACTCCTTGGAGAAAACGGATTTAATACGATTGAGTTCTCGTGTGTCGAAAATGAAGAAGAAATTGAATTGTTTTACAATCGTTATATGGAAAAACTGAGAGGTGAATGGGAATATGAAACAGACGGATTAATAATCTCGGTTGATGACAGGGGGCAGTTTGATGAGATAGACAGCCGCTGGATACTGGATCATCATCATCATTACAGTATAGCATTGAAACCTCCTGCCGAATTCCGCGAAACGGTTCTCAAAGATGTGGTATGGCAGGTAAGCCGCCAGGGAAACCTTATACCTGTTGCACTTTTTGAACCGGTGATAATAGGGGGAGCAAGGCTTGGTCGGGCGACATTGAATAATTATGAAAATGTAAAAAAGCTTAAAGTTGAAAAAGGTGATACTTTAATTGTTCAGAGGGCAAATGATGTCATTCCTTTTGTTTATTCCAATAAAAGTTCTGTAAACAGGGTAAGTTTCAATGATGAAATCATTGCCCGTGAGTGCCCTTCCTGCGGGAGCAATACCATGCAGTCCGGGGTTCACCTGAAATGTATAAACACTGAATGTCGGGAACAGATAATTCAGAGAATAATATACTGGGTAAAAAACTGCAGCATTGAGAATGTCGCTGAAGCAACTGTGCGTAAACTCTATGATCTTGGCAGGATAAAGGGAATTAAAGATATATATGATCTTAATGAAATAGATTTTGATGGCATTGAGGGATTTGCCGAGAAAAAAATCCGTAACTTTGTTAAAGAAGTAAGAAATTCGAAAAAGATGACACCCGCAGAGCTTATAGGCAGACTTGGAATTCCTCTGGTACAGAGAAAATCTCTCGTTAAAATGGGAATTCATTCAATACGGCAGTTTATGGATTTTCATGACGATACCTATGTAATTGGAAAAAATATTATTGAATGGAAAAATGATGAATCAAACATGAAGCTTCTTTCAGAACTGCTCGGGGTTGTGGAACTTTCTGAAGAATTAGAGACGAAATCGCAGGGAAAAGTCTGTATGACGAGGAAAGGACCGGGTAAAAGGAATGACCTGATAAAAATTATTGAAGAGTCCGGATATGAATATTCTCCATCTGTCACCAAGGATCTTGCAATACTGATTTGTGATGATGTCAATGGTAAAAGCAGTAAGCTCGACAATGCACGTAAAAACGGAATTAAACTCATGAGTTATGAGGATTTTTTTGGTGATAAAATTATTGACATGAGGCAATAAAAGATGTTTTTATAAACTTAAGCAGATTTTTCTGTCTGAACCTTGTACCGTCAGAGTGTCTGGTGTCATGGGATATGTATAAGACAATATAAAATTTAAAAAACAGAGAAAAGGTCATGAAAGAGAAAACTATAAAACATATTCTTGCACTTGAGGGTAGCGGGCAGGAGATTGTTGTCGAAGGATGGATAAGAACAAAAAGGGATTCAAAAGATGTTTCCTTCATCGCTGTAAATGACGGATCAACCATGGATAGTATACAGGTTGTTCTTGACCGGACATTTCCCGGCTTTGAAGATCTCAATCCAAAACTTGTTAACGGGGCAAGTGTATCGATAAAAGGCAAACTTGTTGCATCTCAGGGGAAGGAGCAGAGTGTGGAAGTTTCTCCTGTGGAAATAAAAATACTTGGTGATGCACCGGCTGATGAGTACCCTCTGCAGAAAAAAAGGCATTCATTCGAATTTTTAAGGGAGATTGCCCATCTTCGTCCCAGAACAAACACTTTTGGTTCTGTTATGCGGGTGAGAAATGCCATGAGTTTTGCTATACATAAATATTTCAATGAAAACGGGTTTGTGTATGTGCATACACCTGTGATTACCGGGAGCGACTGTGAAGGTGCAGGTGAAATGTTTCATGTTACAAATTTTGACCTTAACAATATTCCGAAAACCGGCAGCAGGATAGATTTTGCAAAAGATTTTTTCGGTAAAGAGGCATCACTTACTGTAAGCGGTCAACTTGAGGCGGAGATATATGCCCTTGCGCTTAAAAATGTCTATACCTTCGGGCCGACATTCAGGGCAGAAAAATCAAATACATCAAGACATCTTGCAGAGTTCTGGATGGTTGAACCTGAAATGGCATTCTGTGATATAACCGGGAACATGGATACTGCTGAAGATTTTATTAAGTATATACTTCGTTATGTGCTCAATAACTGCAGAGAGGATATGAACTTTTTTAACTCAATGATAGAGAAGGGTATAATAGAAAATCTTGAACATATAATAGAAAGCAGGTTTGAAAGAATAAAATATACAGATGCAATAGATGAACTTAAAAAATCGGGAAAGAATTTTGAATTTCCTGTCAGATGGGGAATAGATTTACAGAGTGAACATGAAAAATTTCTCACTCAGGAGATTTATAAAAAACCTGTAATAGTTACAGATTATCCGAAAGATATAAAAGCATTCTACATGAAGCTCAACGAGGATGGTACAACTGTACGTGCAATGGATGTTCTTGTACCACGTCTTGGGGAGATTATCGGCGGTAGCGAGAGGGAGAGCGATTATAACAGGCTTCTGGGGAGAATCAGAGAAATGGGGCTGAATGAAAAGGATTATTGGTGGTATCTTGAACTCAGGAAGTATGGTTCTGCTCCGCATTCCGGTTTTGGACTCGGTTTTGAGAGATTGATTCAGTTCGTAACAGGAATGCAGAATATACGCGATGTAATTCCTTTCCCGAGGTGTGTTGATACACTGGATTTTTAAAATACTGTCACGCCCAGACCTGTAATGCGGATTAACAAATAATCAGTTTATGCTGCTATGGCATTAAAAAGAACGTTTTTGTAGCATGTTTGTAATAAAAATCAAATATACCCTTAAAAGAGTTCCTGATTGAAAATCTATTCTGAAATAATAAATAATTGACCGTCAGTAATTAATAATTATATTGAGCGAAATTAACTTCTTCCAGGACGATGCGATTCAATATGCACATTTTCGAAATGCAGACCATTATGCTCAGCTATGTTGTAAGCAATGTGCTTGTTACTATTGTTATGGCTAATGTATGGCTTCAGAACAGAAAAAGATTTAAAGGGACTTCTCATTGGTTAATTGATTATATATTTCAGACAATCGGGATATTTTTAATAATGCTCCGGGGAAACATTCCTGATCTCTTCTCAATGGTCCTGGCGAATGTTTTAATTGTATCCGGGTTGATCCTTTTTCTAATAGGGCTTCAAAGGTTTATCGGAAGAAAAGCTGAATATTTTATAAATACTGTTTATCTTGTTATATTTTCCTTTTTTTATTATTATTTCGGCATCATAAATCCTCAATTCAGAGTAAGAGCTGTATTTCTTTCGCTATCAATAATAATTATTATGATTCAGTCAGTTTATCTTCTTAAATTTACGACTGAAAAAAATAATACAGCTATTTATCATAGTACAACATTAATCTGTGCACTAATGCTGATTCTTTATATTTTTAGAATAGTTTTGGCTTTTATATATTATCCATCCGGCAATGAATTTTTCTCAGAGGGGATGGTTGATCCTATAATAATGATGTCGAGTCAGATGCTCGGGATAATGTTGACATTCTCGCTGGTTCTTATGATTAATAAAAGGCTGTTTCTTGATGTGCAGCAATATGCAGAAGAGAAGGAGTTTATGCTTAAAGAACTCCGCAGACTTGCCAATACTGATGGCCTTACAAGCGTTTATAACAGGTCAAAGATAGAACAGATCCTCACTATTGAAGTACTCAGGTCAAGACGATATAAGCATCCTCTCTCGGTTATATTGGCGGATATTGATCATTTTAAAACAATAAATGATACTTTTGGCCATAATGTAGGTGACATGGTTCTTTCCGGACTGGCTTCCCTGTTGAAAGAGCATGTACGTGAAGTAGATACAGTGGGACGCTGGGGCGGTGAGGAATTTCTTATTGTATGCCCTGAAACTACAGCGGATGGCGCAAGAAAACTCGCAGAAAAACTGAGAAAAAAAATCGAGAAACATCATTTTAAAGATATTGGCATAAAAACAGTCAGTATGGGAGTTGCAGAAATAGAAAAAGAAGACTGGGATGAGGATATAATTAAACGGGCAGATAAAAACCTGTATAAAGCTAAAAGAGGCGGGCGGAACAGGGTGGAATAGAGTTACATAATTTTATAAGAGGCATAATAATCTGCCATAATGAAGAAACTGTTCCCCGGTTATGACAGATTAAAATAAATTACTAAGTATTCAATTAAATTCCATTAAATTCATTTTCTGTGCAAACGCCATTCTGTATAGCGGCATCTTTCAGTTTAAAGAACAGGTTAGTATATGTAGCATTCATATAAGGAGTGAGCCATAATAAACCTATTCCAAGGGTTAGACAGCAGAGCAACATCCATCCGATAAAGCTTAAGAACAGAACGAAAATATCCATTTTATAACCATTTGTCATTTTCATGCTTATTTTAAGAGCCTCTGTTGCTTTAACATCAGGATTGTTGGCAATAATGAAAAGAGTCTGGGAGTAGGCGAATGCTTTAATTATTCCCGGAATTATTAATAATAACATCCATAGAAATATCCAAAGATATAACCATAGCGTTACACCAAGTGATTTCCAGAAGAAATTGAATCCTTTAAATAGATCACCCGGATCAAGTTTATTGCCACTTTTAATTAGGTTAATATAGGCGATAAGTAAACCGATACCAACAGGGGCGGTAATACAAAAAGATAAAAAAAATCCGACTACTGGTATAATACCAATTGCATTAGCAGCACCAAACACCAGGAAATAAATGAAAGTAAGCAACACTCCACTGCCCCATTTCCCGCTTAATTGGGTTTTTGACAACTGCTTCAACTCTGGACGATTGATCATTTAGGTCTCCTTTTTAATAGTATATTAAAAATAATTTAAATTACTTAATCATATTTAAAATAAAAGTCAACTTAATTTATTTATCCGACATTGGAGTTTATAAATATTTTATTATGAGAATAAAAAAGCCCTGCATGAAAGGGCAAAGCTTTTTTATTAGTATAGTTTGATAAAAAATCGATACGAATCTGCACTATAAATTATGCTGCTGCAGGTACCTTGTATGTAGCGTCGCCAAATCCAAGGAGAGGATAGCCTATGAAACCAAACAGGAAGAGAAGCAGAATTCCCCATCCTTTACCTTTGCCAAAACATACGGCAAGTTCCATTGAGACAATAATCAATATTACAAGGTTAACTAATGGTATAAGTAGGAGAACAAGCCACCATATGGGTTTGCCAGCTACCTGAAGAAGTATAATGATGTTGTAAATTGGAATTATTGCGGCCCATCCAGGTTTCCCGGCTTTTTCAAAAACTTTCCACATCCCTGCAAACATCGCAATGATAATTAATAGAGAAATGACATTTGACATAATTTTAAATCCTCCTGAAGTTATTATAGGTAGAGTAATGGCAGAGATTTATTATCTGCATTTGTATAAATGCTAATTAAAAAAAAGAAGAAAGGCAATATTTATGTGATTTTTTTATTATAAAAAATTGAATTTTCTGATTATTATTTAAATTTATTTAAAAAATTGATCTGCCGCAAATTTATTGCTATTTTTATTTTAAGAATTTAGTAATTAATATAAAATGTTATAAATAAAAATCTGGAAGGGGGAAATTAATATGTCAGATAGATCAGTTATACAGGGAAATGAAACAATGTCTGAAACCGGTCTCAGCCGTGAACATGCCGAGTTTCACAACTCCTACCGCGAGGAGAATATTAAAAATGATATTAAATTTCTGCAGGGAGTATATAATGACAGAATTTCTATTTCGCCGGACGATGTTAATATCAATTTTATAAATAACCTCAATGTCATTGGTAAAAACATCTATTTTTTCATCCTTGCACTTGAGAATGATATTACTCCTCAGGATTATATAAAGAGTAAATTTGAGTTTCTGCAAAGCAATGTCCCCAATGCCGATCCTCATCTCTTCTATCTTGCATGGAATGGACTTATTAAAAATGACAGTTTCAAACGCCTTCTTCATCAGAAATTTTCACTTGGAAGGATCAGTGATATACTTGTTCCGAAAAATATACCGGCTTTCGGAGCAAGGCATACCCGTTACCGGACCAAACTTGTACTTGCTATTGAGGACATGCAGATTAATCCCGGAGGAAAAATGCGTAAAACCGGCCGTGCGCTTGATGATGGCAGCGGATTGATGTTAAAAGAGGGTATTGTCTGGCTTGATAACGGCAAGGGGATTCCAATCTATCCGGATGCATATGTCCCTCTGAATCAGGCGCAGATGATAACAATACGCCATGGAAAATCAATACATGAGTCAGGTGGTGATAATCCGGAGTTTGTCGGTTCCGGAGTATGGGATACCTGGAAGAACAACAAACGCATCAGCGGCTCAATAGGGAACAAGCTCAAGGAAAAGGGAATTGATACTGCAAGAGAACTAGGAAAGGATTTCAAGGTAATGGTTGACAGGCTTGAGAAAGAAGGTTATCCGTTATGGAAGCCATCAGCTGCAAACCCGGTCCAGATATTCGGCAGTGAGAGTGAAAATACTGAAGAGACGGCAAAATGTTTTCTTGAAGAGGCCGGCTTCAGGGATATAACCTTTACGCCGCTCTATGGATTAAATTCCCAGAAGTACGGCGCCCTCACCAGCAAGCTGAAGAATGATGTATATAAAAAGATGCTTGAAGTTTATGGCGTTTCAATGTCCGGAACCGATGATGAGAAGAAAAAAACTGCAAAAGAGCTTTTTAAAAACAGGTTTTATCATTTCCCGGAAGGGGAAACCCTTATTGAGGCGGACTGGAGAATCGCTCACTCATATGCCGATCTGATGAAATTAAATCTAGGCAAAAGATTTGTGCTTTGTGATCATTCCGGAGCTCTGAGAGTTTTTGAAGCGGTAATTAGAACTCTCGACTTTGCAGAGTATTCTTCAATAAAAGAGGGGCAGGATTCCATAATGGCGATGGTTTATCAGCCCGGAACAAACGTACGATATGATTATATACAGAAGAAGGGATTTCTTCTGAGGAAGAAGGATTAAGCATGGAACATTCCCCGGTTGTCTTCCGTGGCAGAAAAACGGTGTGTTTTTTCGCAGGCTGCCATTGCTGTAGATATCCATCCGGGTTTACCAGAGTGTGAATAGTCTTTCGATTGTTGCCGTTTTGTGGGATTCAGGAGTCTGGTAATGCCAGGCCTGTATCCCGCAAAACAGTTTTAGATCAATCACGGCAAGTATGATTTGCTTTTATTAAATAGCTCCGTTTGTTCTCATTGCGGAAAGAAGAACCTTCCTCATGATTTTTTCCTTACGATTAACAGGATTATCAAGACTCATTCTTTTCAGGAACGGTTCTGCTTTCTGAGGAACGGGCCTGAACATCTCTGCAACAAGACTTTTAAGTATTTCAGATTTCTTTTTTGTCGTAAGTTTTTTTAATGAAGCTCCTATGAGAACTTCTTCCGCCGTAAAATCTGTTCCGAACGGGAACGTCGCGAAAAGTCCCCTGGACTGGAATGGTTTCAGCATAGCTTCAAGTTTTTCTGGCGTGTTATGCCTGTACTCGTCGGCAAGCTCAAAATCAGGAGCGAGTTTTCCCTCTGCCTTTGCTTTTCTTATTAATTCATCCTGAAAACGGGAATCAGTGATTTTGAGCATTTCCTCGATTATTTTTGAATCCTGCAGACCTCTGATGTTTGCTATACCGTATTCTGTGACTATAATGTCTCTGAGATGCCGCGGAATTGTTATATGGCCGTAATTATAAACTATGTTCGATTTAACATTTTCACCCGTGCCTCTTGTGCTTCGTATCATCATAATAAGCCGCCCGTCAGGAAGAGCGTGCGCCATTGATACAAAATTATACTGTCCTCCGATACCGCTTACGATACGCCCGTCCTCAAGCTGGTCAGAAGTAATGGAGCCGAGAACATGTGCCATCATGCCTGTGTTTACAAAACGACCGTCTTTTCTCTGCAGGCTGCGCAGCTTTTCATCGCCGTAAAGCTGGTTAACTACCTCGACACCTGACATGCCGAACTGCATTCTCTCTTCTTCACTCATAGTGTTGAGCGCGTTATAAAAAGCGCGTGGGCCCAGAAAAAATGCTCCGGTTATAACTTTACCCTGTTTTAATTCTTTCCCGATGAATGATTTCAGGTCATTCACGTTTATACCGCCGGAGAAGTCTGCGGAAATTTTCATGGTCCCATCGGAGATACAGCCATCTTTAAAGGTAAGTCCCGCTTTCAGTATCCCAAACTCTGTCAGCATTCTGAAATCTTTTTCCCTTAATTTCGGCTGTATGCTCTCCTCTTCGATCAGAAGCTGAATAATGTTTTCCGGGATCCTGTCGTCGGAGAGTTTACCTTCGTTTATCAGTTTCTGGATTGTGATGTTGTCGTATACCTTGCGCTTAAGTATACCGCATTTATAGAGTTGCATAAAGGCGTCGACAAACATCTCTGATGATCCGTAAAGCCCCCTGTCAAATTTATCAGTTCCCCCTATTTCATTAATTAAATCCCTGTATTTGTCCATAATTCCGGTTTCTTTTAATACAATATTGTATTCCTCGTTTTCATTCTGTCTCATTTTGAGGCTTGAAGAGATTGCATCACCGAGGGCACCGATTCCAACCTGGAGAGTCCCGCCATCTTTAATAAGCGGACTGACATGGAGCCCAATAGCATGGTCTCTTATATTTACCGAGTCTTTTGGGGGGCCAAACAGCGGGTAATTAAATTCCGGGCCCTCAAGCAGCATATCGTAAGATTCTGCTTTATGCACTGCATCGCCGTACATAAACGGCAGATAGGGATTAACTTCACCAAGCAGTAAAATTTTTTTCCCTTTATCTCTGAGTTTGTTCAGCTCTCTTAATGCTTCTATCGCTATATCGGTGTTGCATCCCATGGAATACATCATTTTACCATCTATTTCTCTGCATGAAAGCATCTGTCCGAAAGCATTAACTCCAAAATCCATAGCGTCGCGAACTACATGTGCATAGTTCGAATGAAGATGGTTTCTCTGGGCTTCAGGAGCATTCATATACCCGCCGGCTTTATTAAAAAATTCATATATTTCTACATTTTTGGGAAGATTACCTGAACGAAAGTCTTTCATATACAGGAATTCGGGGGTTCCTTCAAAGACTCTGTCCACAAGGGGGCCAAGAAATCTTTTTTCCATGTCACTTTTACCCTTTGGAAGTTCAAGAGCCAGCGCGGTTACAATGTTCAGTCTGATAGTATGATCTTTTTTTGCCCTGCTGTAAAGCTCGTTTATAAATATACTTGGTTTGCCAAGGGCAAGCGGCATGGCAAATGAAATGTCGTTACCCATATACTCGAGAAAATAATCAACACTCTTCTTTACATCATTGTAAATTACACCTTTCTTTCCGTTCATCATTGACTCCGTATGTTTATTTTTTATAACAATCTCAAACAGGCAGGATACCTAATTGTTCAGTAAAACAATAGAGTTTCTGAAACATATTAAATGCCCTGGACTGGATTATTTATAGTTAATTTTGATTATACTATTAGAACTGAAAAAAATAATATGAACCAACAGTTTCATGAATCTTATTAAATGTCAAAAAATAAATATATAAATATGTGATAAAATTAGAAAAAATGATAAAAATCGTATAATATATAATATTTATAATTATAAATATGACAAATAATAATATAAATGAACATAAAAATTATATAATATAAGTTAATTTAAAAACATATTAATCTGAATATTCTTCCATTGGAAGAAGCAGTCGGAGAGACTGTGGCAAACATTAATATTCATTAATATTATAGATGAAATGTATTTATAAAGAGCGGCGACAAATTTGAGTAAAAAGCAGTAAAAAAATAAATACCCCGGTTCCTTTAAGGGACCGGGGTATTTAGGCTATATCATTTTGTTTGCTCTCATTGCAGATAGAAGAACTTTGCGCATGATTTTTTCTTTACGATTTGCCGGTTTATCAAGCTGCATCCTTTTCAGAAAAGGTTCGGCTTTAGCCGGTATTGATTTAAACATCTCGGAGAGAATACCTTTGACAATTGCACCTTTACTTTTTGCCGTAAGGCTTTTAAGTGAGGCCCCTATGATCATCTCTTCCATGGTAAAGTCTGTTCCGAAGGGGAATGCTGAAAAATATCCTTTTGCCTGAAATGGTTTAAGCATAGCTTCAAGTTTTTCAGGGGTATTATGCCTGTACTCTTCGGCAAGTACAAAACTCTCAGAGAGTTTTCCGTTGAGTTTGGCTTTGGCGATAAGATCGTCCTGAAAACGGGAGTCGGTAATTTTCAGAATTTCCTCAATGATTTTCTCATCCTGTAATCCCCTTACGTCGGCGATACCATATTCGGTAACAACTATATCACGGAGATGCCTTGGAATTGTAGTATGTCCGTAGTTGTATACAATATTTGATTTGACATTTTTACCGGAACCCCTTGTGCTTTTTATCATCATAATACATCGCGCGTCCGGAAGTGCATGGGCCATGGAAACAAAGTTATACTGTCCGCCGACTCCGCTGACAATCCGCCCGCTTTCCAGCTGATCCGACGTAATTGCTCCGAGAACGTGAGCCATCATTCCGGTGTTTATAAAGCGGCCGTCTTTTCTCTGCAGTGAGCGGAGCTTTTCATCTCCATAGAGCTGATTAACCTTTTCGGCACCGGACATTCCAAACTGCATCCTCTCCTCTTCGCTCATTTCGTTGAGTGAATTGTAAAATGCGCGTGGCCCCAGAAAAAACGCGCCCAGTATAACCTGACCTTTTTTCAACTCAGTCCCCAGAAATTCTTTTATTTCTGATAAATTCTTTTCATCGTAGAAGTCGGCAGAAATTTTTTTGCTACCGTCTGAAATATATCCGTCTTTGAAAGTAAGTCCTTTTTTCAGGATACCGAAATTTGTGAGCATATCGAAATCTTTTTGTCGCAGTCTGGGGTAGATTCCCTCTTCTTCAATCATAAGTTCTATGATGTTGGATGGGATTTTATTTGTTGCAAGTTTTCCGTCATTTATAAGCTTCTGAATTGCAACGTTGTCATATACTTTACGTTTTAGTACCCCGCTCTTGTATAGTTGTAAAAAAGCATCGACAAACATCTCTGAAGATCCGTAAAGCCCCTGATCAAACTTTCCTGTTCCGCCGAGTTTATCTATAATCCCTTTGTATTTATCAAGAATGCCCGTTTCTTTAAGCACTTTATTATACTCTTCATTCTGATTCTGCCTCATGTTAAGGCTTGAAGATATAGCGTCACCAAGGGCGCCAATCCCGATTTGAAGAGTCCCGCCGTCTTTTACGAGCGGGCTTACATGAAGGCCTATTGCGTGGTCTCTGAGGTTTACGGAATCCTTTGGAGGTCCGAAAAGTGAATAATTAAATTGTGGTCCGACAAGAAGCATGTCATATGAATCTGAATCGCGTATAGCGTCCCCATACATGAATGGGAGATTGTTGTTGACCTCTCCTATCAGCGCAATCTTCTGTCCCTTTTCTCTTAATTTGAGCAGTTCTGCCATGCCCTGAACGGCGATATCCGTGTTGCATCCCATGGAGTATACCATTTTACCGTCTATCTCACGGCTTGAAAGAAGCTGTCCTAAAACATTGGCGCCAAAACTGATGGCATCACGCACAACATGTGCATAGTTTGAATGGAGGTGATTTCTCTGGGCCTCAGGTATATTCATTACCCCGCCGGCTTTAGCGTAGAATTCAAAAATCTGTACATTTTTCGGCAGATTCTTGGAACTGTAGTCAGTCATATAATCATAAACCGGAGCACCTGCAAATACTCTGTCCAGAAGAGGCTCCAGAAATCTTCTTTCCATATCGCTTTTAGGTTTTGGACGTTCCAGTGATAACGCCGTCATAATGTTTAATTTAATTGTATGGTCTTTTTTTGCTCTGTTGTAAAGTTCATTTATAAACAAACTTGGTTTACCCAGTGCGAGTGGCATGGCAAATGAGATGTCCTGGTTGCCCATATACTCCAGAAAATCATCTACACTCTTTTTTACATCATTGTAAATTACACCTTTCTTTCCGTTCATCTTTTACCCCGTAAAAATATATTTTTTGCACTATATTATAGAACAGGCGCAACAGTTGGCCTGTGCTAATTCTGTAAGGCAGAATGGTTGTTGTATGTTATATGCCGAAAGCCGGATCAATTATAATATAACCTGAAAATCTAACCGAATGAATTACTAATATGAGCTATTGCAGCTCTGCAATTTTAGCCGGTTTTAAAAAATTAAAAAAGTAGTCATAATTTAAAAGAGTATTGAGATTTGTCAAAAAGAAATACTGTTTTTTGCCATAAATTCTTACATTTTGTATGTTATTTGGGTTGTTATTTTGCATTACATATTAAAAATCAATGTAAAAATTATGATTAGTAAGATTATACTGCGAATATAATGTTATGAGTAAGAATATATTTTTTAATTTTTATTGAGTATTTGTAATTATTAAAAAAAACGCGTCCATAAAGGAGCACATTACATAAAATATCAGTACAGTTCAGATTTTTTATTGAAAAGCAGGCGATTACTATAGTTAAACAAATTCAGGTTTTATCAATATAGGTCTCTGGAAAATACAGAATTATATATAAAATCTGCCATTTAGTAATTTTTTAAACATAAGTTTATTATTCCTGCCCCTGTTTAAGTTTGAATTTATAAAAATATCTTGTAAAATAAAAATTAACTAATTAACTGGCAAAAAATTTTAAGGCATTATATAATATGTACTCAAACGTAAAACAATACAATAAAAGAAGAGATGACATCCCGTTAGATATGGAACAGATCAGAAAGCTTTTTATAATGCCTGATTCCGCAGACAAATTTCATGAGTTCGGCAATGAACTTCTTGATATGATACATAATTTTTTTACAGAAAAAGGGGGAATCCACAGTTCAATTCTTCTCCCTGATCTGGCCAAATTATTTTCAAAAATTGATGTTCCCGAAACACCGCAGCGTTTAAAAAACGTTTTATATGAAGTTAAAAATAATGTGATATCTCATTCGGTTAAAGTTGCGAATCCTTATTATATAGGGCATATGACCAGCGCAGTTCCCTATTTTGTTATACTGCTTGAAATGATCATTGCGGCATTGAACCAGAACCAGGTGAAGATAGAATCGGCTAAAGCATCAACCTTTCTTGAAAAGCAATTTCTTTCATGGATGCATCGTATAGTTTTCAACCGCTCTCCGAAATTTTATAAAGACAACATCCAGAACAGGGAAACTGTACTGGGGAATATTACCCTGGACGGGACAATGGCCAATTTTACAGCTTTGATGATTGCACGGAATATGGCATTCGGGCCTGATGGAAAATTTCCCGGTATAAGAGAAGCCGGATTGTTTGAAGCATACAAATATTATGGTTATGAAAGAGCAGTGATACTCGTATCAAGAAGAGGACACTATTCAATTGAAAAAGTAGGAAGGTCGCTTGGTCTGGGGAACCAGAATGTAATAAAAATTCCGGTGGATTCAAAAAACAAAATAGATCTGATAAAGCTTGAAAAGACAATTATAGAAATTGAAGCTACAAACAGGAGTGGCGGACCAAAAACAAAAATTATAGCAATGGTTGGTATCGCCGGTACAACTGAAACCGGCAATATTGATAATCTCCATGAGATGGGGATAATAGCAAAAAAATATAAAATATTTTTTCATGTAGATGCCGCATGGGGAGGTTCGGTTCTTCTTGCTGATGAATACAGGTATCTCTTTGCCGGAATTGAGAACGCCGATTCTGTTACTGTTGATGCGCATAAACTTCTGTATGCACCCCCTTCACTTGGGATGGTCTTCTTCAGGAATGGAACAGAGCTCAAAGCTATACAGCATTATTCCAATTATATTATAAGGCCGGATTCGATGGATCTGGGACGCCATTCGCTTGAGGGATCCCGTCCCTTTGCTTCACTGAAACCATGGGCAACAATTAAAATTTTCGGTCGTGACGGCTTCAAACTTATTTTTGATAATGCCTTTAAACTTACATCTGTTTTAAGGGGTCTTGTGGAGATGCATTGCAACTTTGAGGCAATGAACCAGCCTGAACTCTTTATTTTTAATTACAGGTTTATCCCTAAAAAAATTAAGGAAAAGCTGAACAGGCTAATGGCTAAGATTGAAAACGAAGAACTCAGTGAACGTAAAAATGATCTTGTAAAGGTTAAGTACCTCCGTAAAATTGAGAATATTAATATTGTACTTAATGAACTTAACACTGAACTGCATAAAGCAATAAGGGAGGAGGATGAAAGTTTTGTATCCAGAACTATGATTGATTGTCCTCTTTATTTTTATCAGGACTGTGTTATTCTCAGGGCGATAACTATCAATCCTCTCACGACCCCTGAAATTCTTCAGGAGATAATCGAACAGCAGAATAAACTGGGTTTAAAAATCTATAAAGCCGGCTTTGAAGGGAAATTCGGGAAGCTCTGAAAATTTATTTCCCGGAATAAATTTTTTATTTAAAAAAAATAAGTATACACCATTTTTTATTGACAACTTCCGGCCGAGAATTTAATTGATAATATAAGGATAAAAATGAAATCACTAAATCATAAAAGTTTATTACTCGGTCTTCTCCTTCTTAGCCTGCTTAAAGCCGGCGTGATTTCGTGATGTCTACTGCTAAATAAGAATTCTTAGAAGGCCGTCACGAAAAAAGTGACGGCCTTTTTTATTTTATGGATAAGTCCGGAGGTGAAGGGAATGAGTTTCCCGTATAGGCTTAGAATAGAAGAATGAATGCTTTACAACAGCCGTCGTATCCCCTGACTTGGAAGGGATTATGGTTTTGTCCCATCAGGGGGCCTTTTAAGTTATTATGAAATAAGATAAATCAGGAGATTAATTATGGATGGAGATAAAATTTATATTTTTGATACAACGCTGAGAGATGGAGAACAGTCCCCGGGATTCAGCATGAACATTGAAGAAAAACTTATTTTTGCAGATCAGCTGGAGAGACTCGGAGTGGATATTATTGAGGCTGGTTTTCCTGTTATTTCAGATGGAGATTTTGAGGCGGTGAGCCTTATTGCTGAAAAAGTGAGAAAAGTACAGGTGGCAGGACTTGCAAGGGCCGGGGCGAAAGACATTGAATCTGCCGCAAGGGCACTTGAAAAAGCTGTGAACCCCAGGATTCATACATTTATTTCAAGTTCCGATATCCATATTGAGTACCAGTTGAAGAAGACGAGGGATGAAGTGCTGAAACAGGCTGTTGAAGCAGTCAGGTTGGCAAAAACATTTACTGATAATGTGGAATTTTCAGCAATGGATGCAACAAGAAGTGACAGGAAGTATCTTGCGGAGATGGTTCAGGCAGTGATTGAAAATGGTGCAAAGACGGTAAATATCCCTGACACTGTGGGTTATACGGTTCCTAATGAGTATTACAGTCTGATCAGATATCTTTTTGACAATGTAAAGAATATCAATAATGCAATAATCGCAGTTCATTGTCATAACGACCTCGGACTTGCGGTGGCGAATTCAATTTCAGCAATACAGGCTGGCGCAAGACAGGTCGAGTGTACAGTAAACGGTATTGGTGAGAGAGCGGGAAATACCGCCATGGAAGAACTGGTAATGGCAATAAAGACAAGAAGTGACATTCTTAATGTTCATACTGATATAAATACAAAACTTATCATCCCTTCGAGCAAACTCCTTGTTAACATCACTGGTGTTTCCGTTCAGCCTAATAAGGCGATAGTCGGTGATAACGCATTTGCGCATGAATCGGGTATTCATCAGGACGGAGTATTGAAACATGCAATGACTTACGAGATAATGAGGCCTGAAGATGTAGGAATAACCAAATCCAAACTCGTACTGGGAAAACACTCGGGAAGGCATGCTGTTCTTTCAAGGTTAAAAGAGCTCGGTTATGATCTGAAACCTGACGAAATTGATTCATTCTTCACAAGATTTAAGTGTATAGCAGACAGAAAAAAAGAAATTTTTGAAGAAGATCTTGTGGCTATTATAGGTGAAGTCCTTCACAAGATGGATCAGAAGTGGAGATATACTGTCTCCAACATACAGATATCTACGGGACTCTTTTCCCCCCCTATGGCGCTTGTAAACCTTAAGGATAACGAGAATAATAATGAAGAGGTTTTTGAAGTAGCCAATGGTAATGGTGGTGTAGATGCCGGTGTTAATGCCGTTAAAAAGATAACAGGTACAAAAGCGTATATTAAGGCTTTTAACCTTGTTGCTATAACAGGTGGTTCGGATGCTCTCTGTGAGGTATCTGTTACTGCAGAGGAGGAATACAACGGTTCTATACTTAAAGTCTTTGGAAACGGGATGAGTATTGATATCTCGGTGGCTGGTATTTTCTCTTTTGTTGATGCTATTAATAAACTTGAGAATATGAAAAAAGCGGGTCAGAAAAAGGTGCCGATGAACGGGACGGGTGTTTAGAATGGTTTTGTGATGGTTCGTTCTTTCTCCCGTTTACGGGGGAGAGAACCTGCCCGGGGGAAAAGGAAATTTATTTTCCAGGTTATTTACAGGAAAGTATTTCCTCATTTTCAATGATTCTCACGCCGGGATAGTTTAATAATGCCGATTCTGCCATTATACCTGCAACATTATCGATGTTTACTGAACGGTATCTGCGAAATCTTCCGATGAGAAGTGGATTTAAGAGTTTCATCATTTTTTTTGCTAAAATTTCGCTCTTCCTGTTCTCCATTCTTGGACCTTCTAAAAGAGAAGGTCTGACAATGGTAAGGCTTTTAAAATTAAGTTTTATTATGGCTTCTTCAAGTTCACCTTTAACCCGGTTATAGAATACTGATGATTTACTGTTGGCGCCGAGTGCCGACATCAGAACAAATCTTTCAACCCCCTGTTCTTTGCATGCCTCCGCGAACATAAGATTGTAGTAATAATCCACTCTGTAAAATTTTTCTCTTGATCCGGCATTTTTCATGGTAGTACCGAGACAGGTGAATGCGACGTCGGCTTTAAATTTCTGGTAGTGGATCATGTCAAAATCTGTCTGTATGTAGTTTGTGCTTTTCTGTCTGTCGTCAGGTATTGTTCGAACGAAACAGGTGATGTCTGGAAACTGGTCTTTTGTCAATAGTTTAAGAAGAAGAGCATTTCCTGTAAGGCCTGTAGCTCCAATGATTACTGCTTTCATATTAGTTCCTGTATTTATGAGTAGGTATTAAAGTTTATCCCCTTAAGAAGAGGATTAATTATTTTATTATTATTTTTGGAGTATATACGGTTTATTGTTTCAGATTCCATAGCGACTGCGGCATTCCATGCCTGAAAGTCCTGCGATGAAGGTTCGCCGGGAGCCATGGACGCTTTTTTTAATGCCTCGGCTTTTACAAGGGCTTCCTCATCGGTTTTTGCTCTTCCGGTTGAAAGTATAACTTTCCCACCGGTTGCATAAGCCTTACCGTCAGGTCCGATAGTATAATCAAATTGTGTCGGGCCGATTGTAATTAATTCGGGATTTGCTCCATGTGCCATCTCGTGATTCCTGACATCGCTGTCGCGTTTTTTCAATTGTTCAATAATTTTCTGTTTATTGATGTTGTGAGTATCTTCATCATGATTTTTTGCTACGAGTACACGACCGGCGGTCAATTTCCCGATAATTTGAATGTCTGTTGAAATCATATATATCCTTAAATCTATCTATCGGTATGATATGAATAATTCTTTAACAAAAAAGTTCATAGAATAATTAATGCAGACCTGCAGGTCAAACGGATGAAGTTCCAGTAAAATTGAAAAAATATCATGGTTGTTTTTTTAAATAAAATTGAAACCCCTGCTTGACATCAGCACTTTAAATGATGATATTTAATGAAACAAGCGGAAGTATAATTGCTTAAAATCAATATTATTTCTTATTTTTAAGTAAAAGTATTTTAATCTCTCCGCCTTAATCAGCGGTAATGTATTAACTATAATAGAAATATATATTCTGGAATTATTACTGATAAGATCAAAAACCTTTCTGAAAGGATGTGGATTATGTGTATTGAGAAGAGACAATATGAAAGATTTGTTATCCCGGGTGATGTTATAATAAATCACAGGGTTAATTCAATTTTCTGTAAAATTGAGAATATTTCCAATTATGGTGCGTATTTAAAAGTTGAAAATCCGGCGCATCCATCATTTATTGAAATTGGTGATAACGTTTCATTTAAAATTAATACTCCTGATGCCGATGCAAGAGAATTATCAGGGCAGATTTTAAGATGCATATTTGAAGGGGATAAACTTTATCTGGCGGTATATTTTATGCAGCCATATTACTTCGACTGATTTATATACCGGCATTCCGGACGTAGTGATAACGAAAGCAGGCATTAAACAATCATCCTGTTTCGTGCATGCAGGCAGCCGTTGTGGCTGTACTGCCGGAGTCTCATAATACATATTCTATGGGATCTCCCCCTCCGCGGGAATGACGGAAAATGAGCTGATCCAATCGTTAACAGCTGTCATCGACGGGAAAAAAATTATATCATTGCAGAATTGTTATTGATATTTAATGAATATGCGTTTTAATATGAGGCGTATAAATTATGTGCAGAAAACCGGAACTATTTAAACACATTCTTCTGATTTTATCAGTTATCGTTTGCAGCTGTTCTACTGCTGAAAAAGATGCTCCTGTTATATCCAGGATTTTTAAAGGAAACCGTTTTCTTCCTGAAGCGGTTAACAGGATATACATCGACAAAATAACGAATGAAAATATAAATATTACCTTAACGGAGGCTCTTAATTCATCTTTAAAAAGAAAAATTAATCTTGGTGAAAAACTTGCAGTAGTTGATTCAGCGGAAAAAAGTGATATGACGCTAAGAATAGATCTCGGGAATTATTCCTCTGAAGCGGTGAAATATAATTCTTCGGGTGAAGTTGAAGTTACAAAATTACGGCTTTGTTCATATGTCTGGCTTATATCCACTCAGACCGGAGAGGAAAAGATAAAAAATAAAAAAATTGAGTCCGATTTTGTGTACTCGGAAATAACACCCCCGGTTATGAACGAATTCAGGGCAATAAACAGTCTCGCCGATCAGATGGCCGACAGAATTATCTCAGTCGTTTCCACCGGATGGTATGTGGAGAAAAGTAATCAGAAGAGGAGTGAAGAATAAACAAATAAAATCATATGGAAAAAGGTCAGAACATTTTCATCCAATGCTCCGACCCATACTTATATTATTTCCCTGCCATCATTGAATCAATGTCTGTAGAGACCTCACCTGTCCCTTTTATATTGAAATTATCTATCAGTACCCTGGCAACATTAGGCGACAGGAACGCCGGGAGAGTGGGCCCCAGTCTCATACCCTTAAATCCGAGAGCAAGCAGAGCAAGCAAAACAGCTACTGCTTTCTGTTCATACCATGCAATATCAAATGATAAAGGAAGTTCATTGACATCGCTGAGCCCGAATATATCCTTTAGTTTAAGCGCGATAAGTGCAAGTGAATAGGAGTCGTTGCACTGACCCGCATCAAGTACTCTTGGTATTCCGTTAATGTCTCCTAAATTCAGTTTGTTATACCTGTATTTTGCGCATCCGGCGGTGAGGATAACTGTTCCCTCCGGGAGCCCCTCTGCCACATTTGTAAAGTATTCTCTTGATTTCATTCTTCCGTCGCATCCTGCCATTACAACAAATCTTTTTATAGCACCGCTCTTTACCGCTTCGACGACTTTATCTGCAAGAGCAAAGACCTGATTGTGCGCAAAACCCCCTGTTATTTCACCCTTTTCTATCTCAACAGGGGGTGGGCATTTTTTCGCTCTGTTTATTACTTCAGAAAAGTCCTTTACTCCACCGGCTTTCCTGTCGGTAATATGCTTTATTCCGGGGTAGCCCGCCATCCCTGTTGTATATATTCTGTCTTTATATGTATCCTTCACGGGGATGATACAGTTTGTTGTCATTAAAATTGCACCGTTAAATTTATCGAACTCTTCGCCCTGTTTCCACCATGCATTTCCATAGTTGCCTGCAAAGTGGCTGTACTTTTTAAAAGCAGGGTAGTAATTTGCCGGAAGCATTTCGCTGTGAGTATAAATGTCAATTCCGGTATTCTCTGTCTGCTTCAGAAGCTCCTCCATATCTTTAAGATCGTGACCGGATATGAGAATGCCGGGATTTGCCCTGACACCTATATTAACCTTTGTAAGTTCGGGATTGCCATATGTCTCAGTGTTTGCTTTATCGAGCAGCGCCATTGCTTTTACGGCAGTATCTCCGCATTTAAGGACAACGGCAACCATTTCATCAATTGTCAGATCTTTGAGGGTTGATGCCATACCTTCAACTATAAAATTATACACATCCTTATCTTCATATCCGAGAACAAAAGCGTGATGAGTATATGCTGCTACACCTTTAAGGCCATAAATCAGCAATTCCCGTAAAGATCTGACATCTTCATTCTCAGTTGAAAGAACACCCACGCCTGAACCTTTTATCGACAGGTCACTGTTTTCCTGGTTGATCCATGTTGCGGCTTCAGGAAGAGAGCTCCCGGCGGAAGAGAGGAGTTCTTTTTTTATTTTAATTGATTCGTCGATAAGCTCAATAAAACGCTCATTGTCAAAATTCGCATTTGTTATTGTAGTAAAGAGTGAATCAATAATAAACTTTGAAGCGCCTGTGATATCTTTCCCGTTTTTCATTTTCATTTCCGAAAGAAAAGCTATACCTTTCAGATTAAATATTAAAAGGTCCTGAAGTGTTGCGGTTGCTGCCTCTTTCCCGCAGACCCCTTTTATTTCACACCCATGATTTTTTGCAGTTTCCTGACATTGAAAACAGAACATACTCATAATCTGATCCTCCATTGTTATTGATAAAAATAAATTAACAAATTTCCGGGTGGATATCCTTGATTTGAGTCAAGTATATATGTTTTTTTTATGTTTTTTAAGTATTTTGCTTCCATGAATATCTTTTATCTGAAGTATTGCAAATTCTATGGAGCATAACATGATATCTGATGAAGAGAAAATATACAGAGTTCTCCGTGAGTCATTCGGTGCTGAAGAATTCAGGCCGTCACAGAAGGAGGTGATCCTCCGTACGCTTGATGGGGAACATTCGCTGGTGCTTATGCCCACAGGAATGGGGAAATCGCTCTGTTACCAGCTTCCGGCCCTGATATTTGACGGGCTCACAATAGTAATTTCACCGCTTATTGCGCTGATGAAGGACCAGGTAGACCAGCTGAAGAAGCTTGGAATTGATGCTTCCTTTGTCAATTCATCCCTCGGCAAAAGCGAAAGAGAGAAGCGCTATAGCAGGATAAAAAACGGTAATTATAAGTTACTCTATGTTTCACCTGAACGTTTCAGGAAGAAGGGATTCCTTGATGCAATAAAACAGAGAGAGATTTCACTTCTCGCCCTTGATGAAGCTCATTGCGTAAGCCAGTGGGGTAACGATTTCCGCCCGGATTACTCAAGAATAGGAGAATTCAGAAGGATTATCGGCAATCCTGTTACGATTGCTCTCACTGCAACAGCAACTGTTCATGTGCAGAAGGATATTATAGAGAAGACTGGTATCGATGCGGGTGAGATTAAAATATTTAATGAGGGTATATGCAGACCAAATCTTTCGCTTGAAGTGTTTGATGTCATTGACGATGAGGAAAAATACAATATTATTCTCGAGCAGATAAAAGAAGAGCCTGGTATTATTGTTATATATTTTAATCTGATAAAGGGAATAGAGCGGTTTGCGGAGTTCCTTGATATGAGAAAGATAAAATACATAATTTATCACGGGAAACTTGCTCCGGAAAAGAGAAAGAGAATACAGAAGGAATTTATGGAGGCCGGGAGTGTGTTGATGCTTGCAACAAATGCCTTCGGGATGGGGATAGATAAGCCGGACATAAGAATGATAATCCATGCGGAAATACCGGATTCCATTGAATCATATTACCAGGAAATAGGAAGGGGGGGGCGCGATGGTAAAAAAACAAGGTGCATCCTGCTTTATGGGCAGGATGATCTTGCTGTGCAGATAAGCTTTCTCCAGTGGAAAAATCCCGATATTATATTCATCAGGAATGTCTATTCTCTTCTCAATTCGCTTGGTGAGCATGTTAATTCATATGAATATGAGGATATTCAGGAGAAGGTTGTTCATAAACACAGAGATGACCACAGGCTGCAGACTGTGCTCAATCTCTTTGATATGTATGGCGTAACAGAGGGAACCATTGAAGCCAAAAATCTGAAGCTTATTGGAGAGGTCCCTGATGACCTGCTTGACGAGCAATTCGTAAGGTCAAAAATGGAAAGGGACAGGCAGAGACTGATAGATATTGTCAATTATGCAAAGAGCAGTGATTGCAGAAGGGAGACTATATACCGATATTTCGGAATGGGGCTTTCAGAATGCGGGAACTGTGATAATTGCAGAACCGGGGGTACTTTATAAATTGTGTTTTATATTTTGCTTCTTATTCCTTCGTTTTTAAGTTATGTCTGTTTTTGTAGAGTTTTCGTATGGTGCCAAATTTAAATGCTGGTTAAATCGATATTTGCTGTTGTGTTAATTTTCATAAAATAAACTTGACTTTGCTGGAGAAAATAGTTAATGGTCATTCATTAATGTTATAATTTAAATGATCGTCTCATTATATATAATCAGATTGATCGTTTATAGCAGCTAATTAAATGAAGATTTATTAACCAAAAAGGAGGGTTTGATGAAAGGGGAGAGTATTAAAAACGTACTCATTATCGGGGCAGGCACTATGGGGCAGGAGATTGGAATACAGTCTGCAATTAAAGAATGTCTGGTGAAAATTTATGATATTAATAATGAAATTCTGGAGAGTGCAAAGAGTAAGATATTCAGAATGCTTAATAATATGGTAAACTGGAAAATGATAACTCGGACGGAGGCTGATTTGGCATATCAACATATATCATATACATCAGATCCTGTGGAGGCTGCTGATGGTGCGGATATTCTGAGTGAGAACGTTCCTGAAGATCCGGATTTAAAAAGAAAAATATTCAGTCAGTTCAATCTTCTTTGTTCTCCACAAACAATATTCACTACTAACACGTCAACGCTACTTCCGTCAGATCTGGCTGCTTCTACAGGAAGACCGGATAAATTTCTGGCATTTCATTTCCATGATATTACTCTTACAAAGGTTGTGGATGTTATGCCTCATCCTGGCACATCAATGGAGTCAATTGAGGCAGTGAAGAATTTTGCTGAAAGATTAGGTCAGTCACCAATTGTGCTTAAGGTGGAGAGTAATGGGTATGTTTTTAATAATATGCTTACTGCACTTTTTTATTCGGCATTATCACTTGCAGCAAATGGAGTCTCAGTTCCGTGGGATATTGACAGGGCATGGATGGGTGTCACGCATATGAATATGGGACCGTTCGGCATGATGGATAATATCGGTCTTGATACAATCTATAAAGCCACAGCAAATACAGCAAAAAAAGCAAAAGACCCCCAAGGGGCTAAAAATGCTGAATTTATCAGAAATTATGTGGAGCAGGGTAAATTAGGCAGAAAAGTTAAAAAAGGAATTTATACCTATCCCAATCCGGAATTCACAAGGCAGGATTTTCAAATTTAAATAGTTGTAAAATGCTGATGAAAATTATTTAAAAAATAATAGTTGACTATAGTGTATAATAAAGTGAATGGTCATTCATTAATAATATATATTGATCTTACAATATAAAAGAGAGGATTAAAAATGATAACATCAAAAGAGTATCTTGCAAGAATTGCTAAAATGAGACCGAATATCTATGTAGACGGGGAATGCATCGGGCGAGATCATCCCAAAGTGCTCCATGCCAGTAAAACGATACAAATGACATTCGATAAAGCGAGTGATCCGGAATATAGTAAATGGATGACAACAACTTCACACATTACAGGTAAACCTATAAATCGTTTTAACCACATACATCAATCAGCAGATGATCTGCTTTTGAAACAGGAAATGACAAGAAAACTCTGCAATATCACAGGTGGCTGTGTTTACCGCTGTATGGGAGCTGATTCCATGAATGGTCTTTCTGTTTCAACAAAAAACGCTGATATAAAATATGGCACCAATTATCATTTACGTTTTCTGAAATTTCTGGAATTTTTCCAGGATAATGATCTGATCGGTGCAGCTTCACAGACAGATGCCAAAGGAGATAGAAGTCTAAGACCTCATGAACAGGAAGATCCTGATATGTATCTTCATGTAGTCGAGAGAAGGCCAGACGGTGTAGTTGTGAAAGGCGCCAAGCTCCATAATACGATGGCACCATATGCTGATGAACTGCTTGTTTTCCCGACCAGGGCGCTTACCAAAGACGAGAAAGATTATGCCATCGCATTTGCAATTCCAGCTGATGCTGAAGGGGTTTACCTTATCGGTCGGGAAGATTTTTCAGTCAAACGTCATGGAGACAATATTCAGGCACCTTATAATAATCTCGGGAGTATTGAGAGTTTTACTGTTTTTGATAATGTTTTTATTCCAAATGATAGAATTTTTCTTAATGGTGAAACGGATATAGGCGGTGAGCTTGCACTTATGTTTGCTCTTTATCATAGACACAGCTATACAGGGTGCAAGCCAGGCATCGGGGATGTTATGACTGGTATGACAGCGCTTTTAGCTGATTATAATGGAGTGGGGAAGACCGGTCATACTAAAGAGAAGCTTGCTGAATTGATTGGTGTGGCTGAACTGGTATTTGCAGCTGGAATTGCGGCAAGCGTAAAATCATCAAAAGCTGCATCCGGGACACAAGTTCCAAACATTGTTTATGCCAATGTTGGTAGAAGACATGCAGGTCATAATATATATCATGAGTATGATATTCTTTGTGATGTTGCTGGAGGGCTTCCTGCAACCTTACCATTAACCAAAGAATACAATAGTCCGGCTGTCGGTGATTTTGTAAGAAAGTATACGAAACGTCGTGCTGGTGTCTCGGAAGAAAATCATTATCGTGCTTATCATCTGGCCAGTGATATATTATGTGGAGATATAGGTACAGCATTGATGGTTGCGGGTGTCCACGGAGGGGGCTCTCCAATTATGGAAGATATAGCAATTATGAGTACTTATGATGTAGAGAGCAAAAAGAATCTCGCGAAAACACTTGCAGGTATTAAAAAAGATTAGTAACTGAAAAAGATATTGGGGTTATCTGTACCCCAATATCAGTATTATTTATATAATACTTATTATACAGAATTATTTTTTAGTTTCTCCATCCAGACCAAATATCTTGGCAAAGACAAGAACACCTCCGGTAAAAAAAGCTCCTCCTGCTACAAGAACTATAAGCCACTGAACAGTTAATTGCGCTTCTGCAAATATCAATGCAATTGTAAAGTAAACAAATCCATAATTATTGAAAAACATATGGGCTACATCGCCTAGTGCTATAAGTAGAAAAACAATTAGAAAAACTGTTATAAGAGTAGCAGCTGCTGTCCCGGATATCGGCGCGATGAAACCCACAATATGAGGTACGCCAGCCGCCAACAATAATCCGACGGCCGAACCTATAAAAATGTTCGGGAGATTTTTGATGTCTCCATTTTTCTCAAAAAAGAACAATAGAGTTAATAGGGCCGGCCATGCATGATGAATTTTGAAAACTCCCATCAATGTAAGGGTTACGCATAACCATGCGGCAACAATAACCGCTGCGATAGTTGTTTCCTTCTTGAAACCTTTTTTTTCTGACATATTTTACTCTCCTTTTATAATAATTTAATTAATCGGAATATATTTACAGACTAAAAGATTTTTGGTGATAAAAGATTCCTTTCCCTGGCGCTCTTTTCAAGTTCTTCTCGGAATTTTGGATGTGCAACTTTTATTAAAGCCTCAGTCCGTTCTGGTTCAGATTTTCCATATAAATCAGCGACACCGTACTCAGTAACAATATAACCTGCGTAGTTTCGTGGAACTGTGATACGTGACCCTGGCTTCAGGAATGGGACAATTCTTGAGATTTTTCCGTCTGAGGTGGTCGATGGAACAAGGTTGATTGCACGACCGCCCTTTGACCAGAATGCTCCGATGGCGAAATCAAGCTGCCCACCCGAACCACTAATCATAATATCACCGATACTTTCAGATACAATCTGGCCCAGTAGGTCAACTTCAACCGAACCATTAATGGCTACCACGTTGTCTTCAGAAGCGATTGTCCACATGCTATTTGTGTAGGAAGTGCCGTAGAATTCTACCATGGGGTTGTTTGCACAGAAGTCGTATGTCGCTTTGTCTCCAACAGTGAAAGCAGTAACAATTTTTCCTGTATGATTCTTTTTATATTTACCGCTGATTACACCTTTATCAACAAGGATTCCTGCTCCAGCCGGTACCATTTCAGTATGAACTCCTAAATCCTTGAGGCCTGACTCAGCAAGCAGTTTACTTACCATCATGGGTACAGCGCCTATGCCGATCTGGATACAGTCTCTATCCCTGAGCAGGCCGACAACATTTTTGGCCATGGCGATCTCTACTTCTGTTGCCTCAGGTGTAGGCATCTGAAGCAATGGTTCGGCAATCTCGATAAAAGCCGAAAAAAGAGATACATGAAAGTTTGTTGCGCCATGCGTCCGAGGCATATACGGATTAATTTGTGCAATACAATGACCACCCGTTTCATAGGCATCTTCAAAGTTCATTTGAGTCATAAAACCATCAAGCCCTATGTTGATGTAGCCGTGTTCGTCCGGAGGAGTTACCTGTTGCACTGAAATAACTTTTCTGAATTTATGCCTCTGCCTGTGCATCCTAAAACGTACATAACCATCAGAAGCATTGTTAGGATAATAGTTTGCAAACTCACTTCGGCCAATCGCCTGTAATATAGGACTGCCCATGAATCCGGAAATCAGCGTAAAGGTCTTGCGATATTCGGGTTTATAGATTTTATATGGCCGCAGAGTCAGGGCGCTGAAGTACTCTATATCGCTCAGTTCGTCCTTCCTGTCTGCGATCGCATCCATAATGGGCATGGATGGTTGACCCAATCCCAATGGGGTGTAAATAGCATCGCCCGTGTTGACGAGCTTTGCCGCCTGTTCCGGCGTCATTATACGGCTTCTGTAAATGTCTTGCCAGTTCATGTAATAACCTCCTTTATGCTATTTTAATTATATTAAGTAAAATTTTGAAATGAGAATGCAATTGGACTATAATGATAAAAATGTATTGGTTTTGGGTTTAGTTGACCATATTATGAATGGTCATTCATTTATATAAATGAATGACCATTCATAATATGGTCAAAAAGTCAACCTATATTTTTGGAAAAACATGATAATATTAAATATTTTATCAGAAAATCCAAAAGAGGGGTGGATTTTTTTATTTGTGCGGCAAATCAAAGCAGTAGATTAAAATTTTATTTGTAAATTCGTAACTTAATATGATAATAAAAGGGTATTATCATATTAAATTATAGAAACGGGAAGATAACTTATTTTTAAATTTAAAATATTTCGACTGCAGGATAACCTATAAGATTAAAAAACAGTTTTATTTCGAAAAATCCTTGACATGAAAATGGAATATAGTTAATGGTCGATCATTAACTATATTCCATTTATTTACGGTAATAAAAAATATGCCTGAAGAGAAAGAAAACAAGATTCAGCAGAAACTGATTTTATCTAAATCAAGCAGCCTTTTCTGGGAAAAGGGTTATGCTGAAACAAGCATGAAAGATATAGCAAATGAATGCGGATTCCGCCCAGCTAATATATATAATTTTTTTGAAAACAAGGAAACTATATTATTCGAAATTCTTTATCAGGAAATGGAGGATATACTCGCTCCAATACGTGGACTTGAAAATGATGAGACAATTGAACCTCGGGATGGACTTAAGATGGTAATAGAAAATCATCTTCGTATGACACTCGGAGAAAAAAGAAAATCAAAATTACTTTTTGATTCCGGGCTTAATAACCTGACTTTGAAAAACCGTAAAAAAATTATAAAACAGCGGGATGAGTATGACAAAATATGTATCACTGTTCTTGAACGTGGAAACAGGGAAGGTGTTTTTTCATGTAATAATGCGAGACTTGCTGTTTACTGTATTGCGTCGATGATTGCACGCTCAAGAATATGGTATACACCAAACGGGGAATATTCAGTGGATGATATAATTACTTTTATGTTTGATTTCTCTCTTAAAGCACTCGGTGCAAGAGTGGAACATAAATATCGTAAATAAAAAATAGATTTTTTATGTTATAATATTAATGGTCGTTCATAAATGTTTTATAATTGAGATTTAAAGAGAGGGATATATGGAATTAAAATTTATAAAAATAATTAAAGAAGTGGGTATTGCACATTTAATACTGAGCAGACCTGAGGTTATGAATTCTCTTAATTTTGAGATGATCAATGAAATATATACAGTAGTCTGTACTCTGAATGAAGATAAAGATATACGTGTTTTAATAATATCCGGCATTGAAGGGAATTTTGCAGCAGGCGCAGATATTTTACCAATGATTGAAATGAAACAGGAAAAAGCAAGAAAGAGTACTTTTAATAAAGCATATAATGCAATTGAAAATCTTGAAATACCAGTGATCGCCGCGATTTCAGGATATGCACTTGGTGGAGGGCTTGAGTTGGCTCTTGCATGTGATATACGGATATGCTCAGCGGATGCTACAATGGGCCTTCCTGAGATTAAACTTGGTATATTCCCGGGGGCTGGAGGTACTCAGCGATTGCCGAAGATAATTGGAGCCGGAAGGGCAAAAGAGATGATTTTTCTGGGAAAACCTATTAATGCGAATAAAGCTCTTGAGTTTGGATTATGTAATATACTTTCCGAAGGGGATCCTGTTGAGGAGGCATTTGTACTTGCAGATAAACTGATAAAACTTTCACGGACTGCTCTTGCCGGTGCCAAGCGGACAGTGAATTTTGGTTTGGGCAGAGAACTTCATGCCGGAATAAAATATGAAGAGGAAATCTGGTCCAGTTGTTTTTCGACGAAAGATCAGTTTGAAGGTATGAGCGCATTTATTGAGAAAAGAAAACCGTTTTTTACAGGGGAATAGTATGAGAAAGCATAATGTACTAACAGAAGTTTGCTGTTATTTTAAAGTATGAAAATAAAAAAATAAAATGCAGAATATCGCTTTTTAGCGGCTGTTCTCAGAAATAATTTCCGGAGGTCTGTATATGTCATTAAATTTGCTGGTTGATTCACGTGATGTGAGATTTTTATTGTTTGAGATGCTAAAAGTTGATGGGCTTGTGAAGTATGAAAAATTTTCTGGTTTTGATAAAGATACATTTGAATCCATTCTGGAATTGGCTGAGAAAGTTGCTGTTGCTGACATATATCCTGTAAATGCAGCAGGTGATAAAGAAGGTGCAAAGTATGACCCGGTTACAAAGAAGGTTGTGGTACCGCAGCCCTATCACAAAGCACGACAGGTAGTAAATGAGTCCGGATTTCCCGGAATGGAACATGATCCGGTATGGGGCGGAATGGGCATGCCAAACGTGATATACAGAAGTGTTCTGGAGTATCTATTTGCAGGGAGTCTCGCTTATACAATGCACATAACTCTAAGTGCTGGAGCAACAGGTCTTGTCAGTCATTGGGCTTCTGAAGAGCTGAAAAAAATGTTTCTCGGAAAAATGATATCAGGAGAATGGGGCGGAACAATGTGTCTTACAGAGCCTGAAGCGGGGAGTGATGTAGGAGCATTAAAAACCAAAGCAGTAAGACAGCCGGACGGTACTTATCGCATAATAGGTCAGAAAATATTTATTTCTTCGGGAGACAACGATTTATATTCAAACATGGTGCATCCTGTGCTTGCGAGAATTGAAGGTGATCCTGCCGGGACGAAGGGAATTTCAATTTTTCTTGTGCCGAAATTCCACGTGAATCCGGATGGATCGATCGGCGAACAGAATGATGTAGTGTGCTCGGGTATTGAACATAAAATGGGTATAAAGGGATCAGCTACATGTACTTTAAGTTTTGGGGATAATGATAACTGCACCGGTTTCCTGCTTGGTAAAGAGCGGGAAGGGATGAAGATTATGTTTCAAATGATGAACGAGGCGCGAATTGATGTTTCTGTGGAGGGACTGGGTGTTGCAAGTTCGGCCTATATGCATGCTGTAACATATGCAAGAAACAGGAAACAGGGTACTGATCAGACCGACAGTTTAAAACAGACAGCAATAATAAATCACCCCGATGTACGGCGTATGCTGCTCTGGATGAAATCGAATGTTGAGGCTATGAGAATGGCATCCATGTTTGCTGCACATAATTTTGATATTTATACAAATGCGGAAGGCGAGGAAAAGAAAGAGGCGCAGGCTTTGTTCGAGTTTTTTATACCAATATGCAAAGCCGGGAATACCGACCTTGCATGGCTTATAACAGCGGAAGCAATACAGGTTTATGGTGGATATGGATACTGCTCAGATTATCCGGTAGAACAGCTCGCGAGGGATTCAAAGATACTTGCTATCTATGAAGGTACAAATGCAATTCAATCAATCGACCTGACAATGAGAAAGCTTATTCTCAATCCAGATATGTATAATTTCGAAGTATTAAAAAAACGCATAGAAGAGACTATTAAAACAGCATCCGGTGTAGTGGAGGAAAAATATATTTCTTCTATTGCTTCAGGAATCGTGAAGATTAATGAAGTAGTGGATTACCTGAATAAACAAAAAGCGGATAAAAGGATGAGTGATATTCTTGCCTGTGCGACAGTAATTCAACAGGCATTCAGATTGTTGACTCATTCATGGCTTCATCTGTGGGCAATGACTATCGCCTGGGAAGAATTGAGAAAGATCTGTGGTGATAATCAAGAGGGAAAAATTAAAGAGATGGCAAAGGATAGCAGGGAGGCTGGTTTTTATTATGGGAAGGTACTATCTGCGAGATTTTTTATAGGAACGGAATTCAGGAAATTTTTTGCGCTTTCAGATGCGATACTTTCCGGTGAAACTGCAGTTACAGAATCTTTCTCTGAAATATTCTCAGGCGCCCCTGATTAATAACCCGGTTAAGGAATAGAATGCCTTGGGAAGTCCGGATCATATGAATAAAAAAAATAAAACTGCGCTGGTTGTCGAAGGGGGCGGGATGCGGGGAGTATTTTCTGCCGGAGTACTGAATTCCTTTGGTACATTGAAATTCGATCCCTTTGATATTTATATAGGAGTTTCGGCAGGAGCCTGTAACCTCGCATCTCATCTTGCGGGCCAAAATGACAGGAATTATTATATAGTGAAAAAATACTCAGCTACATCGAGGTTTATCAGTTTGCCCAGGTTCTTATCCGGAGGCCACTATATGGACCTGGACTGGTTATGGGGTATAACTATACGGGAATGCAGGCTTGACTTGGATAATATATTACGCGTTACCGTGAATGATAAAAAAGAGTACATCATAGTTGCCACATCAATGGTAACGGGAAATCCTCTATACATTATTCCTGACAGGGAAAATCTTGAATACTGTCTCAAGGTATCAAGCTCACTTCCGCTCCTGTACAGAAATATTACTGAAGTGAATGGGGTAAAAGCAGCAGACGGAGGGATCGCTGATTCTATACCGGTAATTGAAGCATATAGGCGGGGAGCAAAACGCATTGTAGTCATCAGGTCACGTCACAAATATTATGTAAAAAGAAAAAGCTGGTTTTCTTTCATGTATAAAGCTTTATTCTTAAGATATCCGGTGATGGCTGAGGCGATGAGAAAAAGGCATGAGAGATATATGGAAGCTGTTAATTTCATTAATAATCCGCCGGAAGGTGTTGAAGTATATGAGATATCGCCACCGGAAAATCTTAAAATCAGCAGAGTAACAAAAAACCGGAAGGTGCTGGATGAGACTTATTTATCAGGGATAAATTCAGGAAAGAATTTTATAAAATATGAAGGGAATAGAATGCGGGGGGAATTGAATTCTTAGGCCGGTTCACGGAATGTTTTAATATGTTATCGTGAATATGGTAAAGGCCGCTTTTCTTTATCTCCGGAAAGATAGTTTCAAAAACTGCATACAGCTGAGGTCGGATTGAAAGTTTATCAGCCTGCAAACAGCAGCATCATGCTGAAAACATGTTTGCCGAAATGCATCGTGCAGCCTCAATCTATATTGAATAAATGCATAAAGGCCAATGGATAAATTGATTTAGTTGTGAACTGTTATAGTTTTGTTAAAAAGAACAATTAGAAAAGGAGATATTATATGGACATTAATGACGTGAAAAACATTTCAATAATAGGTGCTGGCAATATGGGTCATCAGCTGACTCTGGTATGCGCAATCAGTGGTTACAATACAGTGTGTACTGATGTTAATGCAGATACTCTGAAAAAAGCTGAATTGTTTGCTGATAATTACCTGAAAGAAAGAGTGAAAAAAGGCAAGCTTGCGGAAGCGGAATCAATCGCTATACGAAAGCGGATAGTTTTTGTTTCTGATCTTAAAGAAGCGGTTATGGATACGGATTATGTAATTGAAGCGGCAATTGAAAATCTAGATCTTAAGAGAAAACTTTTTGCTGATCTCGACAGGCTTGCTCCGGAACACGCCATACTTGCAACAAACAGTTCGAGGATTGTCAGTTCCAGGATAGCCGATGCTACCGGACGTCCGGGAAAAGTGTGTAACCTGCATTTCTTTAATCCAGCACTTGTTATGAAACTGGTCGAAGTTGTAAAAGCCCCTCATTGTGATGCCGAAACTGTTGAAGTTTCCTTCAGGTTTTGTGAAAAACTCGGCAAGATCCCTGTTATGCTTAACAGTGAGATTGACGGATTTATTCTTAACAGGGTACTCGGAGCCCTGGCAAAGGAGGCACTCTGGCTGTATGAAAAGGGGATAGCTTCATTTGAAGATATTGACAAGGCATGTTTATATGGAGCAGGTCATCCGATGGGGCCTTTCCGCCTCATGGATCTTACCGGTATTGATCTTGAATATCTGATGAAAACAGAAGCTTTTAAAAACAGCGGAGACAGAGCCGATATGCCGTCACCAGGTGTTGTTGAAAGATATGTTCATGGATACTTTGGTGAGAAATCAGGGCGTGGATGGTATGATTATTCAGCTAAGTGAACTAATAATGAAATTAAATGCAATTAAATTTCAATCAGGTCTGATTTAACAGGAGAATTGTAAATGAAAACAGGTAAAGAATATGAAGACAGTCTGAGAAAACTGAAGTTGAAAGTTTACATGTTCGGCAGGAAGATTGAAAATCCGGCAGATGACCCGATAATACGACCGTCAATGAATGCTGTGAAGCTGACTTATGATCTGGCGTTGAAACCTGAATATGAAGATCTTTTAACAGCAGCATCGCATATTACCGGGAAAAGAATAAACAGGTTTACTAATATACACCGGAGTCCGGCTGATCTTGTTAAAAAAACGAAGATGGAGCGCCTCCTTGGTTCACTGACAGGATGCTGTTTTCAGAGGTGCGTAGGAATGGATGCATTAAATGCCCTTTCAATCACAACATTTAATATTGACCGGAAATACGGGTCGGAATATAATAAAAGGTTTCTTAAATATCTTGAATACGTGCAGAATGAGGATCTTGTCTGTGACGGAGCAATGACAGATCCCAAAGGTGACAGGAGACTGTCTCCTCATGAGCAGCCTGATCCTGATATGTATCTTCACGTTGTTGAGGAGAGGGAAGATGGTATAGTAGTCAGCGGCGCCAAGGCTCATCAGACTGGTGCGGTTAATTCTCACGAGATAATTGTGATGCCCACGGTTTCGATGAAGGAGGAAGATAAGAATTATGCTGTATCGTTTGCCGTACCTTCCGATGCAGAGGGTATCATTTATATTTACGGGAGGCAGTCCTGTGACACGAGAAAAACAGAAAATGGTCAGATTGATAAAGGTAATGCCTTTTTCGGAGGGCATGAGGCTTTGATAGTGTTTGATAATGTTTTTGTCCCATGGGAACGTGTGTTTATGCTGAGGGAATATGATTTTTCCGGAGAACTGGTTGAGAATTTTGCATCCTATCACAGACAGAGTTATGCCTGCAAGGTCGGAGTAGGAGATGTGCTGATTGGTGCATCACAGGTAGCTGCGGAATTTAACGGTGCTGATAAGGCATCACATGTTAAAGACAAGATTATTGAGATGAATCATCTGAATGAAACACTTTTTTGTGGCTCCCTGGCGTGTGCTCAGGAGGGAACTGAGCAGCCTTCAGGTACATATCTTGTAGATACTCTTCTTGCGAATGTCTGCAAACAGAATGTAACAAGGTTTCCTTATGAAATCGCGCGGCTTGCACAGGATATAGCAGGAGGGCTGATGGTTACGCTCCCCTCGGAAGATGATCTGAATTCCCCTGAAACCGGAAAGTGGGTTCATAAATATTTTAAAGGAAGGGCAGATGTTTCAACTGTTAACCGGATGAGAATAATGAGGCTTATAGAAAACATTACCATGGGTTCTGCAGCGGTAGGTTATCTTACTGAATCGATGCATGGTGCAGGTTCGCCGCAGGCGCAGCGTATTATGATTTCACGGCTTGTAAATATGGAACAGAAAAAGAAAAACGCGAAAAAACTCGGCGGTATTGAATAGTGAGATGGAACAATATGTTAAACATATTGATGAATACCGGAGATTTTAAACACTTATCAGTAGAATTATTAAATGGAGTTATTTTTTTCCGTATCAAGTTAATTATCGTTCATTAACATGATACTGTTATAAAATGTAATACAGACATTATAAGATGAGTTTTAAAAAACTATAAAGCTGGCTTTGGAACTATAAAAAACCGGATATTTTTTAAGTAAAGATAATGAATGTTTAAGGAGATTTAACAATGAAAGAAGCAGTAATTATAAGTGCAGCAAGAACAGCTGTAGGTGATTTTAATGGATCACTGGAGAGCTTTAAGGGACACGAACTTGGTGTATTCGCGCTTAAGGGGGCCATCCAGAAAGCAGGAATTAATCCTGATATTATTGAAGAGGTAATTGTAGGTCAGTGTAATCAGGCAGGTTCACCGGGAAACTCAGCCCGGTGGGTTACGCTTAAATCCGGCTGCCCGGTAGAGACAATTTCGACAACAGTTCACCAGCAATGCCCATCATCGATGCGGGCGGCGGACATACTTGCACAGGAAATTATGCTCGGCAGGGTGGAAGTAGCGGCTGCAGTAGGACAGGAGAGTATGACCAATGCCCCTTATCTGTTGATGAACGGCAGAAAGGGGTATCGTCTTGGCGATGGTGAAAAAATTCAGGATAGTCTGATGATAGGAGGACTTGTATGCGCTTTTGAAGGGTATCATATGGGAATAACTGCTGAAAACATTGCAGAAAAGTACGGCATAACACGGGAAGAGCAGGATGAATATTCACTGCTGAGCCACAAAAGGGCCTGCAGAGCTATTGCTGAAGGTTTATTGAAAGATGAAATTGTACCGGTTGAAGTTAAAACAAAAAAGGGTGTGAAAATATTTGATACTGATGAACATCCGAATCCGAATGCAACAATGGAAATGGCTGCCGGTCTTAAGCCGGCCTTCAAAAAAGATGGAACCGTAACGGCTTTCAACGCTTCAGGATTAAATGACGGTGCGGCTGCCATGATACTGATGTCGGCAGACAGGGCTGGTATGCTGGGGATTAAACCGGTTGCAAAGGTTGTATCGTCCGCATCAGGTGCAGTGGAACCGAGGATCATGGGGATGGGGGTTGTCCCGGCAGTACACAGGGCTCTGAAATTTGCAGGACTAACTGTCAAAGATATAGATTACTGGGAGCTTAATGAAGCCTTTGCTGCACAGGCAATAGGATGCCAGAAAGAACTGGGAATTTCAATTGAGAATCTTAACGCTGTAGGATCGGGCATTCCAATAGGTCACCCTGTAGGCATGACAGGTGTAAGGATTATTATGGCGGCGATTAATGAACTTAAGCGCCGGGGCGGACGGTATGCATGTGCAAGCATGTGTGCGAGTGGCGGTCCTGCGTGTGCATTTATTGTTGAGAATATAAAGTAGAGAGCAGGTGAAGAAGGGAACCGTAGTGTATTGAATTAGTTATAATTTGATCCGGGTGTTAAATATTTCAGGGTAATAAACATTGTTTATGCCCATAAACAAAAACAGAGGAGAAAGGTTTTATGACTAGACGGATTGAAAAAGCAGCTGTAATCGGATCGGGTATTATGGGAGGGGGCATAGCTGCACTATGTGCCAGTGCGGGAGTGAAGACGCTTTTACTGGATATTGCCCCTTTTGACCTTAAAGATGAAGAGAAGAATGATCGCATTGCAAAAAACAGAATTGTTGCGGCGGGGCTGGAGGGACAGGTTAAAGCAAAACCTGCAGCACTCATGGACAAAAAACATGATCTTGCCCTTATTGAGACAGGCAATCTCACAGATGATTTTGACAGGCTTAAGGAGTGTGACATCATCTTTGAAGTTGTTGTTGAAAATCTTAAAGTAAAGCAGGATCTTTTCGGAAGACTTGAAAAAATAAGAAAACCAGGATCTATAATAGCTTCCAACACTTCAGGACTTCCGATTTCACAGATGGCTGAAGGAAGGAGCAGGGATTTTAAAGAGCATTTTCTTATACTGCATTTCTTTAATCCCGTACGTTACATGAAAATTCTTGAGTGTATTGCAGGTCCGGAAACAACAAAAGAAGTCTGTGATTTCGTTTCAAAGTGGGGCGAACAGACTCTTGGTAAGGGCGTTGTCTGGGGGAAAGACACTCCGAATTTTATAGGGAACAGGATAGGGATGATCTCTATATGTGAAGCACTGATATTGCTGGAAAAAGGGATTATAACAATTCCTGAAGCTGATGCTATATTTTCAAAGCCGATGGGTATTCCCGGAACAGGAATATTCGGACTTACTGACTTTGTCGGTGCCGATACGACAGACCATATAGCGGACAACTCTTACAAACTTCTCGTAAATGACGAATTCAGAGAGAAGTATAAAACACCGAAGTTTTTCAAGGATATGATGGCTAAGGGGATGTTCGGAAACAAGGCAAAAGGGCTGGGGGGATTTTATTTTTCAGGCAAAGATGCAAACGGAAAAAAATTCAAAAAAGTAATAGATATCAAAACACTGCAGCATGTTGATTATGATGCAAATGCATCTTATCCTGTTGTGGAAGCAACAAAGGTGTTTAAGACAATTCCTGAAAAGATAAAATACATATTCAACAACAGTGAATTCGCGATGAGACTTCTCTCATGTGAGTTTGTATACTCCGTAAACAGGATTCCGGAAATATGCGATACTCTCATAGAAATAGACAATGCGATGAAGTGGGGCTATGCGTATGAGTATGGACCGTTTGAAATGTGGGATTGTATAGGCTTGAAGGACTCTTTGTCAGGTATTGAAAAATCTGGTTATGCAATACCTGCTGCTATTAATACCATGCTTGAAAAGGGGGGTACTTCGTTCTACAGGGTACAGAATGGCAGAAAACAATACTGGGATTTCACAACCATGACCTACAAGAATATCCAGTACAGCCCGCAGATGATTTTTCTCGATAATATAAAATCTGATTCGGCAAAAGAAGTCATTAAAAATAACAGCGCGTCTCTTGTAGACATCGGAGATGGTGTATTCTGCTTTGAATATCATACAAAGATGAATGCCGTTAATGGTGAAATAGTTGATACAGGCGCAAAAGTCCGTGAATATATCAATAAAAACGGTATCGGCCTTGTTATAGGGAATCAGGCGGGCGGAATTCCGGGTGCATTCAGTGCTGGGGGAGACTTGAAATACATGCTGGGTCTTGCATCAGCAGGAAAGTTTTCAGAGATAGACAGCTTTATCGCTAATGTACATCTGGGAATGCAGGAAACCAAATACTCCACATACCCGGTGATTTCAGCTCCTTATGGTATGACACTAGGCGGAGGCTGTGAAATATGCCTCTGGACGGATAAAATTATAGCACATTGTGAACTTTACATGGGACTTGTTGAAGTTGGGGCAGGACTGATACCGGCAGGTGGAGGCTGTGTAGCTTTGTGGAGAAGACTTATAGAAACACCTGTTGCACCCTCAACAGATATGCTTGCGATATTCCTGCAGGCATTCCAGCAGATAGCAATGGCTAAAGTTGGCGGATCGGCAATGGATGCGAAAAAATCAGGTTTTATAAGGGCACAGGACAGAATCATTTTTAATAAGGACTATCTTATAGGAGAGGCTAAAAAAGAAGTTCTGAGGATGGTTGAAGACGGGTATGTTCCTCCGGCAAAAACTCCGATTAAAGTAATGGGGTCAGATGCAATGGGTGCAATTGATGCTAATCTTCCTGATATGCTGGCAGCATTCCAGATAACACCTCATATGGCTCATATAGTAAGAACGGCAGCATATGTACTGTCGGGGGGAGATGTGAAACAGGGAAATGAAATATCTGAAGAGTATATGCTCAGACTTGAAAGAGAAGCTTTTGTCGGCCTCTGGAAAACTGAAAACACACGGAAGATGGCTGAACATATGGCAACTAAAGGAAAACCTTTGATGCTGTAATCCTCTCTTTTATTTATAATGATTTTTAATCTTCAGGTAAGGTCATAAAATAAACCACCAGGGCTGCCCTTAATGGCAGCCCTTTTTTTTATAATTGAAATCCGGGGAAAATAAATAATGTGAATAATGTACGGGAAAAGCTTAATTACCAAACATCGGGAAGAGGGGGTGACGGGAGAGCGGTGTTTAAATACTGTTAACTCAGACCCTTGGGTGACCGGAAACATTTTTCCATGTGATCCGGGGATGTATCTGCAGATCGGGAATGGGCTGTCCGGAAGCTGCATATTATCTGTAAATTCCTGTTTTAAGAATCGAAAGATAAAAATCCCAGTTGTCCATATATACTGACTTGAGTCTCCTGATATTCTTATTCTTCTTCAGTGCGTGAAGGAAATCATCCCGTGTTTTGGCAAGGAGCCATATAAGAAGGTCTATCAGTTTCTCCCTGTCGTAGAGCAGTGTTTCACCGCAGATAGTTCCGAAGATATTAAGGAATTGCTTCATGAAGATCTTTTTAACCTTCTCTTCAAGAACCTGGTCGTTTATTCTGTAGGTATTTGCTATAAAGCGTATATATTCGGGGTGTTTTATATAAAAATCTATCGCAATTGAGGAAACCAGTCTGAATCTTTCAAGAATATCATCCGGAAGAGTGTCATTCTCACATTTAAGCCCGTTTCTTATAAATCCGTAAAGCTCCCTGTAGGCATGTTCAGTTATGAATATGAAGAGTTCCTCTTTCGCGGTAATATATTCGTAAAGCCCCCCTTTTGATATCCCCGCTGCTTTTATAATTCTGTCTGTTGAACTTTTTTCATATCCGTGTGATGCAAATTCATCTATGCAGGCATTGATTATTATTTCTCTCTTTGATTCAGGTATATTAAAAAATGCGCTTTTCATTAGCCCCCCGGCTGATATTCAGATTAAAATGAAATCTTCAGTCGTAATTTAATACTGAATCAAATAAAGCTGCAATCCCGGTTTTTGTCAATATGCTTCCGGTAATTATCTGTGAAACAGCTCTTTTCCTGTTCATGTTCCCCCCTTGCTCCGGTTCCATCCGGGTAAGGATGTAAAGATGGAAATATATATGGTAAAAAACAGGTTTTTTACAGGGATATTGATTATAAAAAAGTTGTTTTGCCGTTAAAATGAAAATCTTGACAATTATTACTTCCCGGGATGATGTTCTTACAGGAAAGGATTATGAAACTCTATAGTATAAGAAATCTTAAAATCTGGTACAAAATTTTAATAATATTTCAGTTTATGATGATTCCTGCAATTATGATTTTTATTGTACTTCTGGTAATAACTCATAAGATGCAGGATCTGCATGGCGAAATACTTTTAAAGAATCTAACAAGCATAACAGCCGGATATAATGTTGAAAATTCACTTCTTAATCTGAAAGAGCTGAAGGCTAACTATATGCTTGATGGCGACAGAAGGTGGCTGAAGGAGTTTGATGAAAAAGTCGAGCAGTTCAACTTCTGGTATAACCAGGCATTCCAGGTGGCAAACACCGACGAGGAGAGAGATATTCTGTCGATAATGTCTCTTGAATTTTCAAGTTATATGAAATCCCACAAGGAGATAATTTACCTTGCTGACAGCGGAAGGAAGGACCAGGCGATAAAGCTTCTTCTTATTAAATCAATGAACCATTATAATGCAATTTATAACGGGTGTGAGCAGCTGATTACTGTTAACAGAAGTGTAATTGCCGAGTCGGAGAGTAAACTCAAAAGATATATAAATAACAGCAGGTATCTCGCGTATGTAATAATAGTATGCTTTATCATACTTGGCGTGCTGCTGGTCATTATTATAACAAAAAGTATTGTTGATCCGATAAAAGAGATCGAAATGGCAAGTGATAACCTTATGCCGGTTAGTACCGATAAGGTGGAGATGGAAAGCCTCAGGGAGAGATTCAAGATGATGATAGATACTCTTACGGCTAACCAGCAGAAACTGATAGTATCGGAAAGGAGAGCTGCAGTCGGAGAGATAGCTGCGGGGATATCCCATGAACTGAATAACCCGATAGGCATAATCTGCGGTTTTGCAGAACTGCTTCTGCAGAAAAAATCCCTGAGTGATGCAGACATGGAGTATATCGGTGATATACACGGAGAGGCTGTGCGTTGTAAAAAACTTCTGGGAGAGCTTCTTGATTTTGCGAGAACGCCTGCTCCATGCTATATTCTGAATAATATCAGCAGCGTAATACGTGAAACTGTAAAGCTGCTGATGAATCAGGATAAATACAGGGATGTAAGGTTTGAGTTTAAAAAACCGCAGGAAGAGGTGGAAATTGAAATTGATGCTGTTCAGATTAAGCAGGTTCTTTTAAACATGATGCTCAATTCATGCGAAGCGATGGAATATAAAGGGTCTGTTAATATAGTATTATCCTATACCTCGGAACTGGCGGAGGTAAGAATTACTGATGACGGTCCGGGAATCAGGGAGAAGGAGAGAGAAAAGATTTTCACGCCGTTTTATACAACAAAAAGCAGGGGGGTGGGACTTGGGCTTGCCATATGCCGGGATATTATACAGAAACATAACGGTTCAATTGAGATCGGCGAAGCACCGGGGCATGGAGCTGAATTTGTCATAAACATACCGAGGGAAAGAAATGGAAAATAACAATGTCAGAATACTTGTACTTGATGATGAAGAGGGTATGTGTAAACTGCTGAAAAGCATTCTGTCACCTGAAGGATATGAAGTCATCACAATGACATCATCAGTGAAGGCGCTGGAAATAGTCCGCAAAGAAACATTTGATATTGCTGTTGTAGATATAAACATGCCGGAGTTGAATGGAATTGAGTTTTTAAAACAGGCAATATCATTAAGGCAGGAGCTTCATTTTATAATGATCACAGCCTATGGCAGTATAGAGAATGCGGTTGATGCAATGAGGCTCGGGGCATTTGATTATATAACTAAACCGTTTCAGGGTGATGAAATACGGATATCGGTGAAGCAGGTTCTCGATCATATTAAACTTGTTGATGAGAATATACGTTTAAAGAAAGAGATTGAACTTCTCCAGAGGGGCAGCACGCTGAATGTTATAAGCAGGAGGATGCAGGAGATACTCGTTTTCTGCAGAAAGGTTGCAGACACGCAGCTGAGCGTGCTTATAACGGGGGAAAGCGGCACGGGGAAGGAGGTCATAGCGAAGTATATCCATTCCATCAGTGAAAGAAAGGATAAACCCTTTGTGCCGGTTCAGTGCAGCCTGCTCCCTGTGAATCTTCTTGAAAGTGAACTCTTCGGATTCAGAAAAGGATCTTTTACCGGAGCCGGTGACAGCCGGGCCGGACTTTTTGAACAGGCTGATAACGGTGTAATTTTTCTTGATGAGATTGGTGATATCGGCATTGATATTCAGGGGAAGCTGCTCCGGTTTCTTCAGGATCGGGAAATACGCAGAATAGGGGATTCAAAATCAATGGTTCTGAATGTCAGGATGATTTCAGCAACAAATAAAAATCTTGAGGAGCTGATTAAAAAGAAAGAGTTCAGGGATGACCTCTATTTCAGGCTTAAGGTGCTTTCAATTCACATTCCACCTCTGCGCGAAAGGAAAGAGGATATACCGTTTCTTGTAAACAGTTTTCTCGATGAAATCAATATTCACAGAAATGAACCGGTTGAAATCGAAAATGAATCTGTTAACATTCTTATGAAATATGACTGGCCCGGAAATGTGCGGGAACTGAAAAATTGTATAGAGAGTGCATCGGCCCTCTGCGAAAATAATATTATCAGGAGAGGGGATATAGCGTCATTTATAACGGAACCGG
Organism: Spirochaetota bacterium; assembly: GCA_963664815.2. GTDB lineage: Bacteria > Spirochaetota > UBA4802 > UBA4802 > UBA5550 > WRGT01. The sequence continues at coordinate 3,711,805 of CAXXHB010000003.1, read as the reverse complement.
ATGAATCATTTGATGAAATAAATATGAATTTCAGGGATACAAAAGCCCGGGTAGTGGAGGAGTTTGAAAAGAAGTATCTTTCAGGAATGCTTGAAAAGAACAACGGGAACATTGCCGCAGCAGCCAGGGAAGCTGAAATTGACAGGAAGAACTTCTGGCAACTGGTGCAGAAGTATAATATAGATCCTGAAAACTATAAAAAGAACTGATTAAAGATGGTCTATTTACCATACATAAAAAATAATTTACCACGACAAATAATTTATTTTGTCCATTAAAACCTCTTTTTCTAATTAAAATAACCCTTTTTGCGTTAATTCCTGGACTGAAATATCTGGCACGTAATGTGCGTATATAATATGTAACATGGCAGCATGAACATTGGTTAATGTTCTGTGAAAAATGATAAATGATATAATCTGAAGGAGAGCCGGATTGAGCAGATTTTTAAACTCGGTTATTGTGATTCTGTATATTGCAATCTTTTCTGGCTCTCCGGTTTTCTCATCAGAAATTGAAAACGATAATAATAAAACAATTACCGGCATATTGGTAAGAGTTGAGGTAAAGAAAAAATCAATTTATATTAAAGAGAATTCAAGGATTGTAAAATTTCACGCTTCGTCAGATATTTGTGAAAAGTTTAAAGATAAGATTAATTTTGAAGTTGACATTGCATATAAAGTTTGTAATAATAAAACTCTTCAGATAATTACAATTACAGTTTCTGAACAGAAGAATGAATCAGCGGGCATGGAAGTTAAATATAAATCTGTGCCAAAGGGTAAAATGAATAAATAGAGAAGTGTAGCGCTTCCTGTTTTGTTAAAACTGCAAATTCCGGTTTAACCGGTAATTATAAAAAGAAAGGAGATTTTTTCATGAAAAGACTCGTTAAAGTTGTTGTTGCATTCGTAGCTATCGCGCTTGTTTCCGGTTCCATGGTTTTTGCTGCTGATACAAAAGTTGCTGATCCTAAAGCTGCTGAAGTAAAAAAAGAAGCTGCTAAATCAGATACAGCAAAAAAACCTGCAAAAACTAAAAAAGCAAAAAAAGCTAAAAAAGAAGAAGCAGCTAAATAATCATCCTCCCGTCACGTTGAAAAATATACCGGTGATTCCACCGGTATATTTTTTTATCCGGTAATTTAAAACTCCATTGTATCTGTTAACTGCTTAATCCCGGGTATAACTTCCCGGCGCAATCGGGACATATCCCATGACTGAATGTTGCTTCGGAATGTTCCTGTATATATTTTTCTATCTGGTACCAGTACCCGCTGTCATCCCTGATTTTTTTACATGAAGCACATATGGGGAGAAGCCCGCTCAGTGTTTTAACTTCAGTTATAGCCTCAATAAGTCTGTTCCGCTCTTCAGTAAGATTTTTTTCTATAGCTTCTTTTTCAAGGAGTTCATCACTCAGCCTGTCATAGGCCATTTTTAACTCTGAGGTGCGTTTGTTAATCTGTAATTCTAGATTTTCCCTGTGGGAAACAAGTTCATCGTTCATATTTTTAAGAGTGATGGTGTATGATCTGAAAAAACGTCTGAATACGAATATAAACGGAAGAGAAAAAAGCATAAAGTATAATGCGCTGAAAACTGATTTTATCAGGTTATCCTTAAGGATGACATCGATATAACTGATGTCAAAATCTGCACATGAAAGATAAAGACGGCCCCCCGGAGAAACCTGAGGGATCGCCACAGATCTGTAAGCACCCCATTGGTCTGTATAATTTACAAAACAGGGCTTTCTGCCGTTGAAAGCCTTAACAAATTCATCCGGAATATCTTTGTAGGGATAAAAATACCATGATTTCCTGTCAATCGCCTCCTGAGAAGTAACGGTGGGGGCTGAAAAATAAAATTTTCCATCATACTCGACAAGGGTATAAATCCATGTGAATTCTGTCTCTTTGACAAAACCATTAATTGCTTTCCGGTTCTTCATTTCTTCATTAAAAGAAATACTGTTTTTATTTAAAGCCCTGTCATGGAAATCGGGGGCAAGCATATATTTTATACCTTTAGCGGCAGTTGAGAGTTTGTTGTCTATTTCTGCAATTATTAATTGTTTGCGTTCATGGTTGGACCATACCACATATGAAATTACTGCTGTAAGGTATACAATCAGACAGATGAAAAGAATCGAGTAATATTTTACTTTGCTGTCTTTAAGCATTGAAACATCGTCCCGTTATTATGATATTAAATCAAATATATAGTTAAAAATGGTCAAGACAAATATAACATGAGTAAGTGCATATACTTTTTACCTCTTGACAAAAAATTATCTGTTTCCGCAATTAATCATAGTTTCAGGAATTTGAGGTAAATTTATGATAGATCCAAAAATAATAAGAGATGATATAAATTCGATCAGAACGCTTCTTGTTAAAAGAAACATGCAAAGCGCAGTTGATGTTGATAAACTTAAAAGTATTGATGATGAGAGACGTGAACTCTCACTTAAATCTGACGACCTGAGAGAGAAGAGAAACAGGCTCTCTAAAACAATCGGGCAGCTTAAATCACAGGGAAAAGATGCCGCAGATGCAATGAAAGAAGTCCAGACAATCTCCGACGAACTGAAAACCTTTTCCGACAGGCTTGAGGAGCTTAACGGGATGTTTGCGGACCTTCATCTTTCAGTTCCCAATATACTTGATGCGTCAGTTCCTGAAGGGAAAGACGAGAAGGACAATGTTGTAGTGAGAGAGTGGGGTAAAAAACCGGAATTTAATTTTGAGCCGCAGCCCCACTATGAAATAGGAACAAAGCTCGGCATACTTGATTTTGAGAGAGGTGTAAAACTTGCCGGTGCAAGGTTCTATGTATATCATGGACTGGCTGCTAGACTTGAAAGGGCAATCATAAACTTTATGCTTGATCTTCACACAAAGGAACATGGTTACGAGGAGACTTTCGGGCCGTTTATAGTTAATGACGAGAGCATGACCGGGACAGGGCAGTATCCGAAATTCAAGGATGAATATTATAAAATGGAGAGGGATGGTCTCTCACTTATACCCACTGCGGAGGTAACCCTTACCAATATTTACAGGGACGAGATTCTCGAAGCTGATAATCTGCCGATATATCTCACCATGCAGTCATCGTGCTTCAGGCGCGAGGCAGGCGCCGCGGGGAGAGACACAAGGGGACTTGTGAGGGTTCACCAGTTCCAGAAGGTTGAGCTTGTCAAGTTTGTTGAGCCTGAAAACTCTTTTGACGAACTTGAAAAACTGACACTTAACGCTGAAGAGGTTCTGAAAAGACTTAATCTTCATTACAGAACCGTCCTGTTATGCGGAGGAGATACCTCTGCATCATCGACAAAGACATACGACCTGGAGGTCTGGATGCCGGGACTTAACAGGTACATGGAGATATCATCATGCTCAAATTTTCTCGAATACCAGGCAAGAAGGGCAATGATAAGATACAGGAAAAAGGGGGAAAAGCCGGCTTATCTGCATACGCTGAACGGTTCAGGACTCGCAGCGGGGAGAACAATGGCCGCGATAATTGAAAACTATCAGACAGCAGACGGGAACTTTGAAATCCCGGAAGTTCTGAAGAAATACATGTAATTCCGCTGTAAATCATTAGTGAAAACCCGTATATAATCATGATGATAATCGAATTAAATACATTTAACTGGCGGCATATACGGATGGCGCTCTCACTTGCTCTTTTTAAAAAGGAGCCGGTTGCCGTAAAAAACGGATTTGAGTTCATTGAAAAGAATTATGATCTGATGCCGCTTTTTAATGATCTTAAAAGGTTTGTCTTTGAAACCGGGTCCGGTATGCTGACCGGGTCCGGAGGGGATATTATTTTCACCCCGGAAGGTATTCCCGCCGGAACATATAATTTCGGGACGGATAAGTATTCACCTATATCAGAGATAGAACTCTTTCTGCTCCCCTCACTTTTTTATAATGACTTCCGTTCTGTTATCAATTACACAGGTGTTACCCATAGTCATCTTTCCTGCCCGACAACATTCCTGAAGGAGTCGCTTTTCGGATTTCTTGAAAGTACCGGCCATTATGCCAGCCTCAACCTCAAGCGTTTCGGGTTTTACGGATCCGGCGGGGGAATTGCCGAGTCGAGGATATATCCCGCAGAACCGAAGAAGTGCGGAAATCTTTTCAATTCCGATGATGCCGGGATTGAGGGTGTGAGGATACTGATGGCAAAGATGAATATGGATATGGCTGCACGCGAGAAGGAGTTTATTATAAAGAACGCGAACATAGAGGAAAACAGGGTTCAGATACTTGAGATAATTGATGCCGACGGTTACGGAAATTCCATTCATGTCTATGTAAGGCATGGGGGGGTAAATGTAATCCTGTCAAGGGATATGGAGATATACAACAGTGCCGGAGATTTTGTTTTTGAGGAGAGTAAATATTATTCAACACTGACCGCGCTCATACATGAGACGGAAAGGCTTGTCAAACTGAATACGCTGCCGGCATATCTTGCAGATGAGGTTATCCCTTACCTGCTGCTGAGCGGTTCGGAGATACCCGAAGTATTTAAAAAATCCGAGTGTTATAAAATCTGCGGGAATTTTCTTTATTAATCATTAATAACTGCACCTGCATAGTGATTTTCATCTGGAATCATATTCTCTCCGGTTCTGCCTGTTTTACAGCAGGTTGAACAATAAAACAGATGCGGTTTACAGGATCCGTAATTCCCGGATTATGTAAACCGCAATAAATTTTGCCTATATAGCCTCTTTCTTCTCATCATCAAGGGAACAGTGATTTCCGTCATTGTTAAAGCATTTCCCGCATGAGATGCATCTTGGTTTAACGCTTCTGTCTGTCATCCATCTGCTGATAAGATCCGGTTCGCTTAAGAGCGGCCTTGATAGTGAAAAGTATTCAATACCCGAATCGGACAGCAGATTCTCCATTTTTTCGAATGATCTGTTCCCTCCGACAAGGATTACCGGAACGTTAACTGTTTCTGCAATCTCCTTCGCATACTCTGCAAAGTACGATTCTTTTCCAATGGCTTCAGCGCTGAAGTTTGAGGGATCTTTTTCAGGTTTAGGGGCTTTGAAAACAGTCCCTCCGCTTATCTCTATAGCATCAATTCCCATAGTTCCAAGGTTACTGCACAGAGTTTTACATTCATTAAATGTAAATCCTTTATCACCGCTGAAGTCGGAACAGTTAAGCTTTATAAGCACCGGGTAGTCTTTCCCTGTTTTAGCCCGTACATTGTCATATACCTCGTATATTATTCTTGCCCTGTTATCCCTGTTTCCGCCGTATTCATCCCCCCTTGTGTTAAACATCGGAGTGAGAAACATATTCAGCAGGTAGCTGTGCGCACCATGAATCTCAACGCCGTCAAAACCGCTTTTTTTCGCTCTGAGTGCAGCGTCTCCGAAGGCTTCAACCAGTATTTTTATTTCATCCTTGGTCATCTCTTTCGGAGTAACGCCGGATAGTTTATTGGTGACAGCCGATGGCCCCCATATGACGCGTTCTGAGGCTTTAAACCATGAAAATGGACCTCCGTAAACTATCTGGAGAATTATCCGGCTCCCTCTTTTATGAACAGCATCAGTCAGTTTTTTATACTCTTCAATAAAAGAATCGTCATATATACCCATCATCTTCGGGTTCGGCTGTTCATCCTTTAAAACGTATGCGTATCCGGTAATTATTGCGGCAGCGCCGCCATCTGCAAGATTTTCATAAACTTTAATAAGCCTGTCGGTCAGGTGCCCTTCATCGTCAGCCATTCTTTCCCACGTGGCGGAGCGTATAAATCTGTTTTTCATTTCCAGACCGTTGATATCTGTTTTTTCAAAAAGCTGTTTCATCTTTCATCCCTGTTAAATAGTATTTTTAGTATCATTTTTTATATTTTTTAAATAAAAATATTTAACCACCCGCCGTTGCCGGCGGCAGATAATTTTTTTTATGCATGAATGTAGATTCGAGCCCTGTTTTGTCTATAATTATACACGGAGGTTAAGGGTATTTTTTATAATTATAATGGAAAAAAATTAGATTCCTCCGCAGTTTATAGTTACATATATTACGTACAGTACAGGATATTCCTGTTGATATCATACGGTGAAAAGGAGGTATGATATGAATATGCGTGTAGTTTTTCAGGATAACAAGGAGGGACTTATTGATGCCGCTCTTCTCGACCAGATGATTTCAGCTGACAGAATAAAGATGTTTATGAGGTCAGCAGGATGGGCAATGGTTGGAATAAATCCTATCAGGGGCTCGGGCGGGATGTATGACGGCGTGGAAAGACGCGGATCATACGGTCTAACGGGTCGGATTAAGTATAAGATTGTGGCATGATCATTATAGTTATCCATGCAGTCCGTAAAGTACGGATTTCATGACAAAGGCGATAATGAAGATATAAGTTTTACATCTCTACCCGTGTAATGATTCCATGCAGTTTTGTCACCGGCAGCCTGTAGAACTGGACAAAATGCGGTGTAAGCTTTTTTATAAGGGCATATATTTTCCAGAATATGTTTTTTGTAGTGATCTCCTCTGTGCCGTAGAAAATTACCTTCGGTTGTATCCCGGCTTTTGCGATCTCGTTTGTAATGTCAATCTCAACCTTGTAGCCGGCACGTATTTCAAAGGCGTGAAGCCCGGTACCTATATCGTGTATAAAACGGGTCTGAATGCCTACAGGATCATCGGTTATATTTACTATGATGAAAATATTCGTTTCATAAATTATGTTCGCGCTTATTATACAGTGAGTAATGTAGGGGGAGATTACATTATAGTTCCCGACGAAGAAGAGACAGGTTCCGGGGATGGTGTTGCCCTTTTTATATATCTGCTCATAACTGACCAGGAATGTCTCGAGATCTGTAGGCATAAGCTGCTTGTACATCCTTTTATGTCCTCTCCGCCAGATGATGATGATTGTAAAGGGTATGGAAGCGAGAATTATAGACCAGTATCCTCCATGTGAAAACTTGCTGAAATTGGCGATGAGGAATGAGAGGTTTACAAGAAAGATTAGAGATGCGGCGATGTAGCTCAGTCTCTCCTTCCTTATGTAATATATCATTATCATCATCATTGCGGTTATACACATGGTTCCTGTTACAGCGAGCCCGTAAGCTGCAGCGAGCTTTTCAGATTTTTCGAAGAAGAGCATTATAAAAATAACGGCAACCATAAGAATCCAGTTGACTCCGCCGATATAAATCTGTGATTTAAGTTTTGTGGAGGTAAAATCAACCTTTACACGCGGGAATATTCTGGTTGTTATACCCTGGTATACGATTGAAAAAACACCGCTTATAAGAGCCTGGGAGGCTATAATTGTTGCGAATATGGCTATTATGAGAAAAGGGATATATAATAATGTTGATTCGCTCTGAACCATTGAAAATAGCACGTTCTTTACGGGGCCATGGCTTAAAATAAATGCACCCTGCCCCAGATACGTAAGGACAAGCGCGAAGAATATTATACGCCACGCGCTGATTATAGGTTTTTTACCAAGATGTCCCATATCGGCGTAGAGCGCTTCCGCCCCTGTGGCACAGAGTATTACCTCTGACAGAATGAGGAAACCGGCAAATCCGTTATTTTTAAAAAAGATTATAAAGTGGATCGGATTAACAGCCTTTAAAACTGCAGGATAGTGAAACAGCGAAACAGCTCCGCTCGCTGCCAGTGTTATAAACCAGACAAGCATTACAGGGCCGAAGATGGCAGATACCTGGTCTGTTCCCCTCGGCTGAAAGAAGAAGAGGCCTATTGTTATTATTATGGATATTATTATTATGTGCGACTGATGTATGCTGTTGAAAGCAGGGATGAGAGCGAGACCTTCAACTGCCGAAAGTATACTTATGGCAGGTGTAATAACTCCGTCACCCATAAGAAGCGAGACCCCTGCATAGGCGAGGATAGTTACTATAGCCGCTTTTCTCCCCTTCTTCATATTCTTTTCAAGTATTTTTTTTAATATGATTGTGCCACCCTCGCCGTGGTCTTCAAGCCGCATGGCAAGCCATGCATACTCAACGCTGACAAGTACAATAAGAGTCCATATGATGAGTGAAAGAATTCCTGTAATGTTTGCTTCAGTAGGCTTGATAAAGAGTATAATTACCGAAAGGGTGTATATAGGGCTTGTCCCTATATCTCCGAAGACAAGCCCCATGGCTTTGATTATCTCTTTCCAGTCATCTTTAGAATAGATTATTTTCATGGCATATTTTCGTTATATTATAATACCGGTATTATCAGAATTTCAACAGAAAAAATCAATCACAAACAGAAGATCCATATAGCTGTTAAAGTCAACATTTAATTAATCCTCAAGCTTCTTAAGTTCTGACTCAAAGAAATCTTTTCTCTCATCAAGAGTTACACTCAGCTTTTCATATTCTCCGAAGAGAGAATCTATCTCTTTCTGAAGCATATGTATCTCCTTTGAGAGTGTTTCTATTTCACGGCTTTTGCCGGTACCCGATGCTTCAATTATTTCACGGTTTTTATTTTCAAGAAGCTTCTCTTTTTCAGATATTGAATTCTCGGTTTTTGTGATTTTATCCTCCAGGGGCTTAATCTCTTTTGAACGTTTTGTTATTATGTCGGAACGGAGTTTTCTTATATCTTTTTTATTGAATGATGTCTCTTTTTTTGTCTCGTCAGCAGCGCTGCGTTCATCACTCTTCTCTTCATCCCAGCCTATCTTTTCAAGGAACCCGCTGTATGTCCCCTCGTAATGAATAATACCGCTGCTCTGAAAAACAATAAACCTGTTTGCAAGGGAATGAAGAAACATCTCGTTGTGCGTTACCATAATCACGGCGCCGGGAAATGCATCTATTGCCGCAAGAAGGGCGTCACATGATTCCATGTCAAGGTGGTTTGTCGGTTCGTCGAGAAATATAAGGTTTGCCGGTGTTGCAAGAATCTTCCCCAAAAGAACCCTGTTTTTCTCACCGCCGGAGAGTACTCCGATTTTTTTAAGAGCGTCGTCCCCTTCAAACATCATGGCGCCGGCGATATTCCTTGCAGCCTGTTTTTCGCATCCGCAGTTTCCTATCTCTTCTTCAACCGTAAGGTTATTATTTAAATTGATTACGTTGGTCTGGGCGAAGTATCCGGTCTTTGTATTTGTGTGCATGCTTACTTTTCCGCTGTCAGGAGCAAGATTGCCGGAAAGAAGGCGGAGCAGTGTGGTTTTCCCGCGTCCGTTTTTTCCGATAACGCATATTCTGTCATCGCTCCGGACATTGAGGTCGAAATTTTTTACTATTGGTGTTTCGCTGTTGTATGAGAAGGATAACTCTTCGGCGGACATCAGCATTTTTGCATTGAACGGTTTGTAGTTGAATGAAAACTCAAGGTCCTTTATTTTTTCAAGCTTGTCGAGAGTCTGCTGCTTTTCAAGGGCTTTCACCCTCGACTGCACCATCCCCGCCAGACGCGCCTTGGCCCTGAACCTGGAGACAAAGAGCTCCACCTCCTTCCTCTTCTTCTCGTCATTGATCCTTGTCTTTTCGTAGATCTCCTCTTCTTTCAGAATCTGGTCATACAGCTTGTCGGTTGATCCCTCGATCTTTCGCACCTTCTGCCTGTGAATGCCTATTGTGTGTGTGGTCACGCTGTCCATAAATGACCTGTCGTGCGTGATGAGAATAAGCTCGCCGCTCCACTGCTTAAGGAAAGATTCAAGCCACCTGATGGAGATGATGTCGAGATAGTTGGTCGGCTCGTCAAGAAGCAGCATTCCCGGTTCCGAAACCAGCACCTTCGTGAGGTTGAGCCTAACCTGATAACCCCCTGAGAATTCTGCTGGATTGCGCAGCATATCCCCCGCAGAAAACCCCAGGCCGGAAAGTATCTTTTCAACCTTCCATTTATCATCTTTATGGTCCTCCGGCAGCCCCCGGCAGCCCTCGGCAATTACACTGTTCTCTTTAAAGCTTATATGCTGTGTTACATGTCCTATGGTATAGCTTTTAGGTATTACTATCTCCCCGGAATCGGCATGTTCCTCACCGATGATCATTTTTAAAAGCGTGGTTTTCCCATGCCCGTTTCTGCCTGTTAAGCCGATCTTTTCACCGGGGTTTACATTAAAGCTGATATCATCAAAAATCACCTGTTTTCCGAAGGATTTGTTCAGGTTAATTACTTTTATCATTGCGGTTTTCTCTTGCTGAAAAATTTAAACTTTTTATTTCTTAACCATAGCATCAGAAGTGCCATGTTATTTTCAATAAAAAATTTGTTTTAATTAAATGCAGGGGGGATTTGAAGGTTTATGGGGGCTGTTCGCAGGTATAGTATACCTTCAGCAACCTGGACTTATCAGCCCCCGCACCCCCGGAGGTGGCAAAGCAGTATGCAAATTTGATAAACCTGTTTTATTAACATATAAAATTTTTAAAAATATGCTTGCCCCATGTCATTTGTTTTTCCGCACTGGTTATAGGAGACATAAGTTTCTATATAAATAACGATAAAATATAACAGCAATAAAGGAGTGTATATCTATGGCAAAAGTAAAGCTTCATCCTTATTTAAGAACTGCGCATGGAGGTATGGGCGATCTTGTGTTTTACAGACGCTATGGTAAAATCTACATTAAAGCACGCACAATTCCCTCCAATCCGCGTACTGAACCGCAGGTGAAGTGCAGGGGTAATTTCGGCGGCGGCGTAAAGGCCTGGCAGGTTCTTCCGGAAGAGGAGAAAGCTCTCTACAGAAACAGGGCAAAGAGGAAGAAAAAGTCAGGGTATAATCTTTTTATGTCGGAATACCTTCGCGGCATTGCTCCAGGTTCACCTGTTACTCCATCGGGAAGCGGCGGTACAGGGGATGCAGTGGGTGTATCTGCCTCTGGTGATATTACAGAATATACCTTTTACTGTTCAGAAAACAGCAGATCAGCAGATGGACATAGTAATATTAATGCAGTAAAAGACAGAGGTGAAGCTGTTAAAACAGGACTTAAGCAGTATGCAGACCCTGTTAAAAACCGTTTCAATACCGTTTCAACTCCGTTACCGACAGAGAAAAACGCGCTTTTAAAGCTGTAAGTAGCGTGTTTGAGGCGTAATTGAAGCGAAATGTAAGCGAAACTGAATACTCTGTAAACAGAGTCGGGATTTTGTCATAAATCTGCAGTGAATTTGAATCTGAACCAGATGATGCACGATTTAAGTATGTTCGTGTACGATACACTTGTCTGCAGAAAATCCTGCAGAGATCTTAATCCTATAGTGGTCCCCTCGATACATTTCCAGTTTTACTGGAAACACTCGGGGAACGGTGTGGTTTAAGAAACCGGAAAAGGTGGTTCCGGAGCTGACACTGGCATATCGATAATATTACATTACGGACAGCATCAAAGAGATCAACAAAGAGCACATGAACCAATGTCTGTTCACTCTGCAGGAAATCCTGCAGGACTTTTAATCCTGTAGTGATCCCCTCAATACATTTCCAGTTTCACTGGAAACACTCGGGGAGCGGTGTGGTTTAAGAAACCGGGAGGAGCTGTCCATGAATTAATCCTGGTATATTGATAATATTAATAAGTTTTAAGAAAACAGTTTTCCTATAGTGGTCCCCTTGATACATTTCCAGTTTCACTGGAAACACCCGGGGAGCGGTGTGGTTTAAGAAACCGGGGAATTTAAAAAATTTACTGAAAAAGCAAAAAAATTCTGATGTTACTTCGCCGGATAGATGGCGGATTCGTGGCGGATAAACGGCATATACATGGCGACAGATTGGGTATAATCACTGCAGTGTACAGCAGTTTTCGGCACAATTTGTGCATATAACACATCATATGTTTTTATTGCAAAGCAGCCAATTCAACAAAGTAATTAACGTTCTTTATAAAAAAGAGACAACTTTTTTACAGGGTATAAGGGGCGAAGCCCCTTAATAAAACACACTCAAGGTTTCCTGAGGGCTGCAAATGCCAATCTTGAAACAAGCCGGATATTTATTTGAATATTTGAAAAAAAGTATTGAAATAACTGCTGTTTAATGAGTGAATAAATTAAATGCATACAGCCCCATCCTGCAGGGATCATCATGGAAACCGTTTATTAAAAGATCAGGAGAAGGGGAGTAGCAACGGGGGATATTTGTGCGGACTGGTTTCAACGGAATGTTGTAAATGACGGAATGGAAAACGGTTAAAGATAACTCATCAAGGGATAAATTTACTACACAACTGCCTGAACAGAGTAACGAAGAATACAGGAACTATCAGGACGGTAAAGTCCTGATACAATTATGATTTATACACATGTATGTACGGGGAAATCCGGGAATATTAAGAGTCCACTGGAGATATAGGGGTTACTGTACGTAACTTCTTTCGCATTTTTCCGGATTTTTCCTGTGTTATGCGAAAGATTATTCGGATAGTACAAGTTGTGCGCAATTGATAATTGAGGATATTATGAGTATAAAAACAATTGATCAAATATTTTTAAAACTTGAAAAAGAACCAAGTCAATCTGTTGAATCGGAAACTATTGAATTCAAAAATTATAAAGATATTAATGCCTTGAATAATGACAAGGAATTAGCAAACGAATTTGTAGCTCTTGCTAATAAATTTGGTGGTAAAATAATCATTGGAGTAATCGATAACGATAAAAATGATTTAGCTTTAATAGAAAAGCAATTAAATGGATTTCAAGAAATTGATTTTGACGTTACATCCGAAAGATTAAGAGGAAGAATAAAGCCGAAAATTGATTTTAAAATTTATTATCATTTTCATAAACTTATCCGTTATGTGGTTATTGATGTTCCTAAAATAAACCACGTACTAGTAACAACTACAAGTGGTAAAGTATACATTAGAGATGGTAAAAGCAGCAGACCTATGGAGCCATACGAAATAGAATCTGCTGTAAAGAATCTTCAGACATATGATTGGAGTGCTGATGAGATTGATCATATAAAAATTGAAGAATTAAATCAGGAAACATTAATTGAAGCAAAAAAAGATTTTATATTTAGAAGAAATCTTAATACGGATATTAGTAATATTGACTTTTTGGAAGCAATTAATGCAACGAAAAATGGTGTTGTTACAAAAACAGCAGTGTTGATGTTCGGCCATAAAGATCAAATAAAACAACACCTAGGTGATTATGAATTTCGTTTTAGTTATAAATCCAATCAAGGTGAGTTACTTCAAAACTATATTTGGAGCGATAATATTTGGAATTCAATAAAAATTATTAAAAATAAATTTAGCGAATATAATAAAATATTACAAATAGAATTCAATGACAATAAATATAATTGCCCTGCGTTAGATGAAAAAGCTTTTCATGAAGCATTATTAAATGCTATTGTTCATCGAGATTATTCAATCAATGGATTAATATCAATTATTTTCACATCAAATGGTATAAAAATAACAAATCCAGGGAATTTTTATGGTGGTGTAAATGAATCTAATATTGCATTTCATGATCCACGTCATAGAAATAAAGAATTAGCAAAATGTTTAATGCTCTTTAATCTTGTTGATAGAGCAGGAATGGGTGTTTTAAGAATGGGAATTGGATCATTGATCTATGGACGAAGTTTTCCGATTTTTTGTGAAAATAATGATTCAATAGAAGTCTCAATGGTTACTGAATATTGTATCCCACAAATCTTTGTAATAACAACAAATAATATTGATAAGTTTAAATTGAGTGAATTATTCATATTAAATAAAGTCTCACTTAAAGGTACTATTTCATGTAAAGACCTGGAAAAAGAAATGATGAAAATTTCGTTAAATCCATGGGAAGACATAAAATCTTCAATAGAAGAAGGTATTTTAAAGCATTATTTCGTAATACATGGTGATAAGAATGACATTTTTATTTCTGTAAGTAATGAATTTCTTGATTATTTTAAAATTTCAAAAAAGCCTAAAATCGCACCAAACTCAAGTAAATATGTTTCGCTATATACATATTTAAAAAAATATAATATAGCTTCAAGTGATGAACTATCAGACATATTAACATTTTCAAACAAATCTAGTTTAAGTAGTTTCCTTTCACAGATAAAATTCATTCAAAAAAAAGGTAATACAAGAAATACTCGGTGGTCATTAACTTGAATGTGAATTATCAACTGCGCACAACAAAGCTTACAACGCTGCGCTCGGAGTACCTCGCTTGGGCTTCGCCACATCGCGGCAAAAAGACGCCGCGACGTCGTGTAAGCAAGGCGTTGAACAAAACCGCCTGAAGGCGGCGGCTTTCTATCCCATATGAAAGATTTCACTTTTATTACAATCCATGATAAACTTCCGTTAACCAAAATTAACGGAGGAAATCTTCATGTCAGAACAGATTTTACAAAGCTACAAAAGAGACCTTGCCCTTCGCGGATACAGCCTGAGGACACAGATCACCTATTACCGGAGCTTGAGCAGTTTTCTTGAATACTGCAAGGAACCGCCGGAGGAGATCACAAAAGAAACCATAAAAGACTACCTGTATTACTTAATCAAAGACCGGAAACTATCAGAATCATCATTCCGTCAGGCAAGAAGCGCAATATGCTATTTTTTTATCCAGACAATCGGCAGAGACGTTGAAGTTGAAAACATTCCCATTCAGAAAAAGAAAAGAAAACTTCCGGAAGTATTTACGGTAGAAGAGGTGTTTCGGATTATTCACAGCGCTGATAATCTGAAACATAAAACAATACTGATGCTCACGTATTCCTCAGGTCTCCGAGTGGGTGAACTTGTAAATCTGAAGGTAGACGATATCTCACGGGATTCAATGCGTCTTAAAGTACGGGATGCCAAAGGGGGCAGGGACAGGTATACCCTGCTTTCAGAAATATGTTTAATCCAGCTTGAGCAATACTGGAAAACCTACAGGCCGGACAACTGGCTGTTTTGCGGAAGATACCCAGGTGAACAGATGTCAATCAGGGCAGTACAGCATGCGTATCATCGCGCGAAGAAGAGAGCCGGTATAACAAAACAGTGCGGTATTCATACACTGCGTCACTCCTTTGCGACACATATGATAGAGACAGGGAGCGGAGTGTTTCAACTTCAGAAGTTTCTGGGACACAGACATCTGACTACGACTCTGGTTTATGTGCATCTGAATGAAGAGAAGACCGTGGCCCGAAGTCCTCTTGATGTCTATGCAGACAGATTTAAAAATGAATCAGCCAACCGTTAATGAAATATTCCGGAATTACGATGAGTCTTATCTTCTGAAACATCCCGAAGTCTCTTTGCATGAAAGAAAGGTGATGCGTTCAATTGAGATCTGCAGGACAGAAGCCCTCGGCGGAAGAGTTGAGGAATGCAGCATCTGCGGCCATAAAGTGATTCTCTACAACTCATGCAGAAACAGGCATTGTCCACAGTGCCAGTCGATGAAAAAAGAGAAGTGGATTATGGAAAGAAAAAATGAAGTTCTCCCGTTCACTTACTTTCATGTTGTATTCACACTTCCAGATATGCTTAACCCGGTTGTTATCAGAAACAAAAGAGTTATCTACGACCTTATGTTTGATGTATGCAGAATGACACTACTCTCTGTCAGCGGTGATGAAAAATACTTCGGCGCTGATATAGGATTCTTTTCCATCCTACATACATGGGGGCAGAAGATTAATTTACATCCCCATCTTCATTGTGTGGTTCCGGGCGGAGGTTATTCGGAGAAAAAGCAGAGATGGATTCATGCTCCGAATAACTATTTTGTACCTGTGCAGGTTCTGAAGCTGCGGTTCAGAAGCCTCTTTCTGCAGGGATTGAAGGAACTTTATAGAACAGAAAAATTATATCTTAAAGGTACGCATGTCACTGATGCCATAAATTTTCAGACAATGATTGATTCACTCTTCGCCGCGGAGTGGGTTGTATATCTCAAAGAATCCTTCCAGGGCAAAGAGAGTGTAATTGAATATCTTGCGAGGTATACTCATCGCATAGCCATCAGCAATCACCGGATAGTTTCTGTTAAAGATGATATAATAAGATTCAGATACAGGGATTACGCTGACGGGAACAGGGAAAAGCTCATGGAACTCCCGGCAGAGTCTTTTATTCGCCGCTTCATAATGCATGTTGTACCGAGAAGGTTTGTCCGCATCAGATACTTTGGAATTCTATCACACAGAAACAAAAAGAAGGCTGTTGAGGCATGTCGCGAGTTTTACGAAATTCAAAAGAAGAATGAAAGTATACCGCAGACATGGAGTGAAATCTATCTGCGTATTACAGGTAAAAATCTTTCATGCTGCCCTGCATGCAAAACCGGAAGGCTTATTGTAAAAGAGATTCTTGAACCGGTACGGTACCGTTCACCTCCGGCGAACCAGAGCAGTTGTAGATTATTATCTATATATTAATACTATGATTATGGAACTATAAAAAACCATGAAGGGATACTTTCATTCTGATAACTGAGAAATAATGATAATTTATTCCGGAAAGTATCGTTTAACAATAATTTAAAAGCAGATATATTGGTTGTTATAAAGATGCAATTGTTTATTTATTCAAATTTCTACATACGAATTATTCTTGCAATTATAAATCCGGTAATTTAAAATCCATTAATATTGTGTCGGGCTGTTGCTCAGGCGGTTCTGTCCAACTTGAAGAGTATCTCAATCGGAGAAGATTGATTAAGATACTCTTCTTAACGTTAGACGACATATATAAACTTAATAAGGTAGTGTATTATGAAAATAGTATTTGAAATTATAAAAATTATTATAGTGGCAATTATTGGCTATTTTTACAATTGCATTTCGGAAAGCAAAATACTTATTTTTGATGACTACCTCAAACCTGGATCTTATGAAACGATTTCGAAAAATTCTGTAAAAATATTTTTAGTACTTTTTATTATTTATATTATTGTACATGTTTTAAACATTGTTTATAATAAACTAACAAAAGACAAATCAATGTTCAAAAATATGGCTCACTTAATATTTGATAAAATGACTGTTGATTTAAAAGATGAGCATAAACATCATTTAAGGGTTACAATTTTTAAAGCCTACAAAATGAACAGTTCAAAAGCGTATCTAAAACAAATAGCCAGATATCAAACGCGAATTCCAATTATAAATACAAAAATAAAATTTAAACATGGAGAAGGTTGTGCTGGAGTGTGTTTTGCAACACAAAACATTATCCAAAAAAGCATTAACGATTATGATCCAGAAAACCCAGACATTTATTTCAATCAATGCGAAAAAGAATTGTCTTTAAATAAAAAAATTGCTCGCAAGGTAAATTCAAAATCATCTTGGTTTTTTTGTCTTCCTTTAAAATCATTTACAAAATCTATGACATGGGGTGTTGTAGTAATTGATAATGAAATTAATATGTCGCTCGATGTTAAAAAGTCTAGAAAAATTGAAGAAATGATAAATTCAATATCGTTTTTATTTGAAAGAGGTAATATATGAATAAAGAAATTAATAATTTGTATAATTCATATTTCAATAATTATTCTAATGAAAAAATAAATGGATGTAATTATAATGTACTGCCATCTTTAGATAACATTCCCAAGATTCAAAAGTATGGTTATGATGAAAATAAGGATATATTTGAAATATTATTCGAATATAATATTAAAAAAACTGTTGTTCGCAAAACTGAATATATTTGTTTTATTGAATCAACTAATGGAATACTCGTTGCAATACAAATATTAGATTTCAAACGACACAATATTAAATCAATTAAAATGAAAGTAACAACTAATATTAATAATATTATTACACGAGTATCATTGGATATTAATAAAGGTCTAGATATACCAAAATCTATTGTTGAAAAAAGAAAATTGAATTTTATAAAAGATACTATTAATAATATCAATAATCACAATAATACATTCTAATATATACGTCGTCTAACAAAGCTTATGCGCTTCACTCCCTGGCGGTCGTTCGGGCTACGCCAAATCGCGGCGAAAAAACTGCCGCGATTTCCATAAGCAAAACGTTAGCCGAAATGCTGCATTAATTGTAAGCGTCAAATTCACCGTGTACCCTATGTGCCAAGATAGTTGTCGCCTGAAATAAATCAGGAGATGATTATGAAATACAGTAAAAGGTTTAAAGAATCAGTGCTCAAGAAGGTATTACCACCGGAAAATAGAAGCATTCCGGAAATAGCCAGGGAAATGGGGATATCGGATCAAACGATATACAACTGGAAAAAGATGGTTGAAAATGGTAGCCCGGTATTATGTCCGTAAATCATATCATTTGTGACAAAACATGGCAGAAGCTTCAACATTTCCTCTCTGGTCGACACCAATGGAAACTCAGAGAATAAAAATCGCAGGTATGCATACGGCTCAAGACTGTTAGCTTTAGCACTCTCTACCCCCTATGTGACCACCTGCCGGCATATAACAGGATGTTATAAAAAAGCCGGCCAACTTGAAGAGTATCTCAATCGGAGAAGATTGATTAAGATACTCTTCTTAACGTTATGCGAAAGTCTGCCCCCGTCGTTTTAGAAAATTATTCTTGACCTTTAAAACTTAATTTAGTACCATATTTAGATCAATAGAAACACCATAGAGGATAAAAAAATGAATACCAAACAAGATATACGCCCCATTTCTTTCGTAAAAGCAAATGCTGCAAACATGCTTGATCAAGTTAACGAAACTCATCGTCCAATTATCATAACTCAAAATGGGGAAGCAAAAGCTGTATTAATGGATACAGAAAGTTATGATTCAATGCAAAACGCGATAGGGATTTTAAAACTAATTTCCATGGGAGAAAACGATGTAAAAAATGGAAAATTCACAGAGCAGAATTCATTCTTTTCTGCAATCGAAGATAAAATTCTAAAAAAAAGATAAGAATATGACATCAAAAAAATATACAGTATATTGGACAAAAATTGCACAAGATGATCTTATTGAAATAATTGAATATATTTCATTAGATAGTCTGAATACAGCCGCAGAAATATTTGAAAAAATCAAAAAGCAAACAATCAAATTAGAAAATTTTCCTGAACGAGGAAGAACTGTTCCTGAGCTTGATTTTCATAATATTAGTAATTATCGAGAACTGATTATAACTCCATGGCGAATAGTTTATAGAATAGAAGAACAAAAAGTATATATTCTTTCAATGATTGACTCTAGAAGAAATTTCGAAGATATAATCTTAAAAAGATTAATCAGAAATTAAGCTATTGAAAACCGGGGGCAGACCTTCGCATAACTTATAGAAGTCTTAACGTAGTTGCCTCAAAAAAACCGCTAATCTTTATTAGCGGTATAAAAACATTGAACAGATAATTTCAATCTTCAGACAACAGCTATGTTAAGACTCTGTTGGACGAAACCACTGGGATCGAACAGTATATATAGGAATTTGAATACCGTTTTATCCCGATCTTTGAAATAGCATACAGTAATAATCCGGTGATTTTTACCGGTAAAAATAATAATCCAGTAAAATAATTATTTCTACAGTTATCTGATAGACTGTGAATGGCGATTTTATGCAAAGTCTCAAAAGCTCCGTGTAATGGTTTTAAAAGAAGCCTTTAAAAATCCCGATGCTGTTCTTTTTCAGGCTCTATGGAGATGGGGTAGATTCAGACACCCGATGAAAAATTCTTTATGGCTTAAAAACCGGTACTGGAAACGCATAGGAAACAGGGATTGGACTTTCTGCTCTGATGAGGAGATTCTTATTACTGCAGGACACATTAAAATTGTACGGCACAGAATGATAAGTCTTGACAGGAACCCATTTTTAAAAGAAGATTCTGATTATTTCTACTATAGAAAAATGGGAATACAAACAGATAACAGCGGCTGGTTGTATAATCAGCTTTAGGCGGCTTGAGTCGTATGAAGGGCGACCGTAGGAAGTGCCTGTGGTAAAACTTTCACGTACGGTTCTTATGGGGGGAAGGGGGTGCAAACTCCCTGACCTACCAGACTGCCATTAAAACGAGGTTCCAATGAATAAAATAAATATACCAATAAAAATTGATGATAGTGCAAAACAAGTTCAGATATTTAAAACAATATCAACTATTGAACTAAATAAAATTGATTTATTCCGCTATGCTGTGATGATGTGGGAAGTACCAAAACACATTAAAGAATCTGATTTTGATTATCTTCAAAGTCAAGTGCCAGCATTTGAATCGTTATTTTCAACTTTTATTAAATTTGAAAATAACTCACTCATAAACCTATCGAATGATGATCGTGTTAAAAAATTGATTTCGGAAGGTTCCGGAGTTGCGGTAGGTTTACTCTATTCAATAGAATTATTAAAAATTAATCCAAATCGCATTAAAAAAATTGCCCCAATAACTGATGGAAAATATCTAGACTATAGCGTTACTATTAATTCTAAAAAATATGAAATTGAAACAAAAGGAACAGTTGGTTCAAATAATTCTACAATGAGAAATGATATCTTAAGTAAAAAGCAAAATAAAAAAAATATTCATTTAAGATATGGTACTATTTTTCATCTTTTAAATCAAAATGATAATAAAAAATCATATTGTCTTATCTGTGACGATCCACCTGAAGATATAAATAGTGATGAGGGTGATCCATCTATTACAATATTAGAAAATTACGCTTCAACATTAAGTTATATTCTCGATTCAAGAAATTTTAATAAAATAATTAAACCTATATTAAATGGTGAAAAGAAAAAAATTAAAATTGAAGCAAATAAATTTTTTGGGAAATATAAACTAAATGGAAAAGTTTATTTAGGTGAATACTTTGATAGAAGATTAATCGTTGATAATATTATAAAATTTAAAGATTCAAGTAAAGACATTGATCAATTGTTTTCAAAACTTACAAGCAATGTTGGTAAATATAAATATTTTATTGGTATCGATAAAGAAATTATTGAATTGATTAATTCAAAAGATTATTCGAAATTGCATGAATATAAATGCGAACCTATATACAATGAAAATGATAATTTAATTCAATCAGTGACTACAGCCGGGGTTTTAATTGTTAAAGCATTTAAATCAAAGGATGATCAAATTGAGGAAATTTTCACAGAGGAAGAAGTCAAACACAGATTATCTTTATATAATAGGTTTCTTGACCGTCAACCTCATGAATGTGGGGCACCTTGCAGAAGTAGAGAAATAGAAGGCAAACCCTGTGAAATATTAACTTATAGAGATTATTGTCATTTTCATAGATAATGGCACTACGCATAACTTATAGAAGTCTTAACGTAGTTGCCTTAAAAAAACCGCTAATCTTTATTAGCGGTATAAAAACATTAAACAGATAATTTCAATCTTCAGACAGCAGCTATGTTAAGACTCTGTTGGACGAAACCACTGGGATCGAACAGTATATATAGGAATTTGAATACCGTTTTATCCCGATCTTTGAAATAACATACAGTAAAAATCCGGTGATTTTACCGGAAAAAATAATAAACTCGTAAAATAATTATTTCTACAGTTATCTGATAGACTGTGAATGGCGATTTTATGCAAAATTTTAAAAGCTCCGGGCATACTTATCCTCTCTATGAAACAGTTTTTTAAATCTGTGAAGTACAGCTATACTCTTTATAACAGCTAACCGTAAGTCGACTGGCCATGGATATAATGAATGTGTCCCTTTTCGCACTCCCTGCAGAGAGTTATATCAATCCTGAAATATTTCCAGAACAGGGAAGCTGTATCCTCAGGAAGCTCTTTGCTCAGCTCATCCTGCTCCGCCAGGGGCTGACCGGGAAACATCAGGCAAAGGGTAGGACTGTTTGCCCTGTTGGTACTTCGGAATTCTCTCTCACCGGAATAAAAAGAAGGCTGTTGAGGCATGCCGCGAGTTTTACGAAATTCAAAAGAATAATGAAAGTATACCGCAGACATGGAGTGAAATCTATCTGCGCGTCACAGGTAAAAATCTTTCATGCTGCCCTACATGCAAAACCGGAAGGCTTATTGTAAAAGAGATTCCTGAACCGGTGAGGTATCGTTCACCTCCGGCGAACCAGAGCGGTTGTAGATTATTATCTGCATATTAATATCTTATGATTATGGTAACGATAAAAAGACCATGAAGGGATACTTTTATTCTGATAACTGAGAAATAATGATAATTTATTCTTGGGAATGCCGTTTAACAGTGTTTTAAAAGCAGATATATTGGTTGTTATAAAGATGCAATTGTTTATTTATTCAAATTTCTACATACGAATTATTCTTGCAATTATAAATCCGGTAATTTAAAATCCATTAATATTATATCGGGCTGTTGCTCAGGCGGTTCTGTCGAGCAAACATGACGTTTGCACTTCGTTTTTATGATGACAATCAACAAAATCTTGACGGTTGCAGGAATGAGGTAAATTCTCTTCTTAGATATTCAAGAAGAGAAGGAGGCTGAGAGCTTGCCTGGGATATCTGTAAGTGACATTACAAAAAGCCCGTTGCTTCGTTTAGTCCAGCCTCCTTCCTGACCAAAAGAATGGGAACGGGATATTCTCCCTGAAACCCGAATAGACGAGTGGACCATTCATTTAACCCGTCAAGTTGGTCTTGAGTATCAAAAATATCATAAGGGGGATTGATTGTCAATGTTTTATGGGATAGATCTTCACACAGATAGTTTTAAAGCAGCAGTTTTAGGGGAAAAAACGGACGAACTGACAATGGAAACAGTCAGTTTAAAAACAGAAGCATTTAAGAGATTTTTAAGTAAACTGATGATTGAGGATTATATAGTCGTTGAGGCATCAACCAATACATTCTGGTTTGTGGAACAGGTTAAAGAATATGTAAAGGAGGTCTATGTTGTAGATCCTTACAAGTTTTCAATAATATCGAATTCCAGGAAGAAGACTGATAAGATTGATGCCATTAAACTGGCAAAGAAATTGAAATATTATGTATGCTATGATAAATCATCGGATGAATTTCCGACAATCTACATTCCGTCAAAAGAAGTTAGCGAGTTGAGAAGCATGTTTGTAACGTATGAGATGCTCAAGAAACAGGCATGTATGACAAAGAATCGTATCAGGTCACTTTTCCGTCAGAATGGTATTTTCGGATTTTCAAAGGAAAATCTTTCATACAACCACATACAGGACAGGATCAGGAGTCTGCCTGTCAGTGAGGTATTTTCAGTTCAAATCAATATTCTGCTATCAACGCTCAATTCTCTTGAAAATGAAAAAGAGAATATAAAGAAAGCAATTCTGAAGAAAGGGAAGATATTTTACAGAGAGATACGGATTCTGACAAGTATTCGCGGGATAAGCCCTTTTCTTGCTATTGCAATAATGTCAGATATTGCAGATATTAACAGATTTCCCAGTGCTAAAAAACTATGCTCGTATTTAAGAACGGCTCCCCGAATAGATGCATCAGGGAACACAGCACATGTCGGTAAGGTGAATAAACAGTCAAGGACATTGACTGCCAGTTTAATGACAGAGAGTATAAAGCATTTCATTGATTCAAGTGACAGGCTTCATAAGTTTTATTTTGAAAAAAGGAAAGGTAAGAATGCCGGAAAGGTTCGTGTTGCAGTAATGCGCAAGATCATCGTTATCATTTATAATATGCTGAAAGAGAATAAAATGTATTACTATACTGATGAAAAAAACCATGCTGCAAAGCTGAAACAATATGAGTCAGCATTAGCTGCATGATTTTTTATAAATATTTTTAAAAAGTGTTGATTTTCATCATAGACGGCAGGCTCAGTGACCACCTGCCGGCATATAACAGGCGATGCACTGCTTGTATTGAGTATGTCGAAATGAGCGGCGTCGAAGTGATGTTATAAAAAAGCCGGCCAACTTGAAGAGTATCTCAATCGGAGAAGATTGATTAAGATACTCTTCTTAACGTTATGCGAAAGTCTGCCCCCGTCGTTTTAGAAAATTATTCTTGACCTTTAAAACTTAATTTAGTACCATATTTAGATCAATAGAAACACCATAGAGGATAAAAAAATGAATACCAAACAAGATATACGCCCCATTTCTTTCGTAAAAGCAAATGCTGCAAACATGCTTGATCAAGTTAACGAAACTCATCGTCCAATTATCATAACTCAAAATGGGGAAGCAAAAGCTGTATTAATGGATACAGAAAGTTATGATTCAATGCAAAACGCGATAGGGATTTTAAAACTAATTTCCATGGGAGAAAACGATGTAAAAAATGGAAAATTCACAGAGCAGAATTCATTCTTTTCTGCAATCGAAGATAAAATTCTAAAAAAAAGATAAGAATATGACATCAAAAAAATATACAGTATATTGGACAAAAATTGCACAAGATGATCTTATTGAAATAATTGAATATATTTCATTAGATAGTCTGAATACAGCCGCAGAAATATTTGAAAAAATCAAAAAGCAAACAATCAAATTAGAAAATTTTCCTGAACGAGGAAGAACTGTTCCTGAGCTTGATTTTCATAATATTAGTAATTATCGAGAACTGATTATAACTCCATGGCGAATAGTTTATAGAATAGAAGAACAAAAAGTATATATTCTTTCAATGATTGACTCTAGAAGAAATTTCGAAGATATAATCTTAAAAAGATTAATCAGAAATTAAGCTATTGAAAACCGGGGGCAGACCTTCGCATAACTTATAGAAGTCTTAACGTAGTTGCCTCAAAAAAACCGCTAATCTTTATTAGCGGTATAAAAACATTGAACAGATAATTTCAATCTTCAGACAACAACTATGTTAAGACTCTGTTGGACGAAACCACTGGGATCGAACAGTATATATAGGAATTGAATCAGATTCAGATCCGGTAATACTTGAAGGGGCTATTAAGATCGAACAGTATATATAGGAATTGAATCCCATTTTCTCCCGGTCTTTGTAATAACATTCAATAATAATCCGATGATCTTACCGGAAAAAATAATAATCCCGTAAAATAATTATTTCTACAGTTATCTGATAGACTGTGAATGGCGATTTTATGCAAAATTTCAAAAACTCCGTGGAATGGTTTTAAAAGAAGCCTTTAAAAAACTCGATACTGTTCTTTTTCAGGCTCTATGGAGATGGGGCAGATTCAGACACCCGATGAAAAATTCTTTATGGCTTAAAAACCGGTACTTAAACTTTCTGCTCTGATGAGGAGATTCTCATTACTGCGGGACACATTAAAATTGTACGGCACAGAATGATAAGTCTTGACAGGAACCCATTTTTAAAAGAAGATTCTGATTATTTCTATTATAGAAAAATGGGAATAAAGCAGATAACAGCGGCTGGTAGTATAATCAGCTTCAGACGGATTGAGCCGTTTGAAGGCGGACGCAGTAAGTACCCGTTGTAGAAACTTTCACGTAAGGTTCTTATGGGGGAAAGGGGGTTGCGAGCTCCCGGACCTGCCAGACAAAGCAAAATTAAGAAATCCGGCATTCATGCCGGAAGAAAAGCAAAATATGATGATGTGAAATATTTTTAAGTATGTAAAAAATTGCAGAGGTGGGGTCTGAAACAGGTAATAAAAAATTTTAGTTTTAAATTGATTTCTATTTGTTTAATATGTATTCCATTCTTGATGGCAATAATTATTACTTATTATTGTATATATGATTTTCTTGAGCTGGTATTTTATAGCGGAAGTATTGAATACAGGATCGATAAGCAGATTCAAGAATATATCGGTTTCGGTTCATTTGAGATATATAGTAAAATAATTGTAATGATTATTTCTATTGGAATTGTAATCTTATTTTTTAAAAAATCAAAAAGAGTGAATAAAATTTTTCAATTACCATATAATTTATGGAATGGACCAGTTCCCGGATATGATATCTGGGGAAATGTTGAAAATAAATATCCGGATGAACCTTTCAAAGATGACATACAGAATATTCTACGCTATGGTATTACTGGGAATTATACAGGAAAAAGACTTATGCCGTTTTTTTCGACCTATATTTCTATTGTAATAATTATGCTTATAGTATACACGAAAAATGTTGGATGGGAAAACTATTCATTTCAAATAAAACCAATTTTAATTATGATACATCCTGTTATATTATATTTTTTTCTAGCCAGAGTCATTTTTTATGAAAAGATAACTATCACTTCAAAGTACTGCATACAATGGCGCTTGTTAATCAAAAGAAAAATAGAATGGGAAAAAATTACAGAGATAAGACATTGTAAACCCGTTCCTGGAAGTAAAGTTTCAATTTTAAAATTATATAGAAGACGTTGGCTCCCTGTAATTATTAATTCATCTTATTCAAATTATGGAAAAATTAAAGCTTTTATTCTTTATCAACAAACTCATTTGTCAATGCAGAGTTTTAATAATGAAAAGAAAAAAAAGATTTCATGGTTAAGAAGAATAAATTTTTATGATTTCCCAGAAACATTTGTGGGTTTAGTATATATTTTTTATTCATTGCTTGCACCGTTATTTATGTTAAAAAAATTAGATTTAATATAATGTGAATTATTTGTGACCTTTATGGCATCCATGCCTCAAAGGTAAAACACTTATAGTATAACGACTGCCAATCAGATTGATTGAAACGGTCATATTAGATAAAAATACGTGCTATATACCTGACAAATCTAGAAGACATAAAGTATGTTTTCTAAAAAAATGTTGACAAGTTCATCTTCAAAAATAGGAGACTATAAAAGTCGGAAATCTGGTGGTTACCCACCAATGGCAGATACCACCGTTTCACTTCAAAAACGTGTGCAGAGAAATTCTTTCCTATTCTTCTCGAAAAACCAGAACATTTCCTAATACTTAATTATGAAGGTATGTGAATTATACTATACCCAAGGAGAAATAATGAAGATTATAGGATTTAACGGTAGTCCTCACAAGAATGGTAATACAGCCTGGCTGATCAGTAAAATACTGGAAGAGGCAAAAAAACATGGCGCCGAAACAGAAATATGGCATTCCAGCGATTTAACAATCAATCCTTGCAGAGGCTGCAATGCATGCCAAAAGGGAGATGAACACTGTATTGTCAATGATGACATGCAGAAACTGTATTCCTCCATTTCAATCTCAGATGCTATGGTTGTAGGATCACCTGTCTATATGGGACAGATGAGCGGACAGACAAAAATTTTCGTAGATAGATTGTATGCAGAATTTCATCCCCGATTCGCTCCAAATTTTAAAGAAGAAAATGCTGGCAAAAAGCTAGCTATCGTTTTTACCCAGGGAAATCCCGACAAAACTCTTTTTAAACTCTACTACGATTATACAAAAGCTATGTTTCAGAAATTGGAATTCAATGTAATCGATCTGCTGATTGCTGCAGGAACACGGAGTACTCCAGCTAGTGAAAATAAAGAATTATTGTTCCTTGCTCAAAATGTTAGCCAATCATTGAGTATGGGTTTGTAGGTGATAATGCAGCATTTTTATATTCTTTAGAAAAAACTCATTATTTTATAAAACGGCGTACAAGAAAGGAGTCTGTCGTAAAAGTAACTTATTAAAAAAAATGAGTAGTCTAAAATAAGATCGACTGAATATCCTCTGATTTTATTTTTACATCACTGTCTGTATTCCGAAGATCGTGTATCTTCGGAATATTTTAACTTATACAATTATAATCCGTACTCCAGCCGGGCGAGATTACGGAAATTATGAGCAATACAGATAAGAGCCCGGATTGTGTTAACCTTTTCCGGTTCCCACGGTGATAGAATCTCTGGAAATGTTTATACTCCTTTATCTTGCTGAACATGAGTTAGAAGTTATTCGCAGGCAATCCCTTTGCCGGTTATAATGTGGGCATAAAAAAACAAGGGTGAACTGGAAATCCGGTTTGATGATTTTCTTGATAGACATACTGGATAAAATAACCGGCTTGATTATTTATAAAACATATGGTACAAAGGCACAGTAGAGTGTTACCGATGTCGTCGGGTTGCACAGGGTGGTTATAGCGGTTATTTTAAAGATTTTGACGGGCATATATTTGAAGTAGCATTTAACCCATATTGGGAATTTGATCAAAATGACAATTTAAAATTATGGTGAATAAAGAATAGTCAATAAAAGAATTATCGACAGTTCCGGGCGTTGGTAAATCAATTGTAAACGATTTATGGAACATTAGTATTGGAAACATTGAGGAAATAAAGAATCATAACCCGGAAAATCTATCGAGTAAATATTATGGCCCTGTCCTGAATAGATGTCTTTTATATGTTTTTCGTTGTGCTGTATATTATGCAACAATATCGAAATCAGAACATGATGTTAATAAGTCAAAGTGGTGGTATTGGAAAAAAAATAATAATTATTACAAAGATTAGCTCGTATATTCTGTACTCGCTAGCTGCTTATTTCTGGTATCTGGAGAATATTTAATTATATCCGCCAGATACTCATTGTTTTCCCGAAATTCATCATCTTCTATATATATTTGCTATTTCTCAGGGCAAGCATAACCATTTTCTGTAAACTTTTTAACTTTAATCCAGATACATGATCAAGCTTCATTCTCTTAAGAAATGGTAATGCTTTATCTGAATCTGACCTGAAAAACTCAATCAACAATTTCCCCAGCATTTTTAAAGGGCTGTCCGCCATGGCGTTTTTCAGTTTATTAAGGGAATTACCTAACATGAGCTCAACAGGTGATAAATCCGAGCCAAATGGGAAAGGATTAAATAAACCCTGCGGCTGATATTTTTTAACGAGGTTGTTAATTTTTTCCGGTGTATTATTTCGATATTGATTGGGTATCTGATAATCAGTGGGCAGTTTGCCCATCTTCTTGGCCTGTTCGACGAGTTGCTTCTGGAATCTTGAATCAGCAATATTTATCATCTCCATGATAGTTTCTTTATCCGATTTACCCCTTAGATCGGCAATCCCATACTCGGTTACAATAATATCCCTTAAATGTTTAGGAATTGAACAATGCCCATAATTATACACAATGTTTGATCTTAGTGATTTGCCGAAACCTTTAGTGCTTTTTATCATTAAGATGGATTTTGCATCAGGCAGTGCATGAGCCATTGTTACAAAGTTATATTGTCCACCAATACCGCTGATAACTCTGCCATCTTCAAGCTGGTCAGAAGCAACGGAACCTAAAACAGTAGCTATCATACCCGTGTTAATAAAGCGTCCATCTTTTCTTTGAAGGGTTCTCAGTTCTTCATCACCATATAGCTGATTAACTTTTTCAACTCCAGACATGGCAAACTGGGATCTTTCTTCTTCATCCATGTTATTCAGTGCATCATAAAATGATTTTGGGCCAAGATAAAATGCCGCAAGTACCAACTTCCCGTTTTTCAGTTTCGTTCCTAGAATATTCTTAATTTGATCAAGATTGTTTTTATCATTCAGATTTGTTGAGTAATTAGTATTACCATCGTATATAGAATAATCACTATATCTAAGTCCGTCCTTTAGTATTCCGAACTCAGTCAGCATGAGAAAGTCTTTTAATCTAAGCTTTTTATGGATGGCTTTTTTTTCTTGAAGAAGTTCCAGTATATTCTCCGGAATTGTATCTGCAGAAAGTTTCCCTTCATTTATTAATTTCATAATTGCGACGTTGTCAAAAACTTTGCGCTTAATGATCTTTTTTTGATATAGATGCATAAATGCATCGACAAACATTTCTGATTCTCCATAGAGCCCTAGTTCAAAAGGATCTATACCGCCAAATTTGTTTATCAGATGTCCATATCTTTGAGAAACTCCCATTTCATTTATAACGTTTTTATAGATATCGTTATTTAAATGTCTCATTTCGAGTGCGGCAACAATAGAATCACCAAGCGCTCCTATGCCAACCTGAAGTGTTCCCCCATCTTTAACAAGGGTGCTTACATTCAGACCGATCATATAATCTGTTGAATCAACGGACTCTTTCGGTGGTGCGAAAAGGGGATAATTGAATTGCGGGCCGCACAGCAGGAAATCATAATCGTCAGCTTTACGGACGGCATCACCGTACATGAATGGCATATTTTCGTTAACTTCTGCAATCTTTGCTACATTATACCCCTGAGACCTGGCCAGATCCAGAGATTCAATGCCGCCTATGCAGATATCTGCGTTAGAACCCATTGAATATTCTTTAATGCCGTTTTCTTCCTTGCTTGTAATTACCTGAGCAAAAACATTCATGCCTCTTAGATTACAATCGCGGACTATATTGGTAAAATTCGAACACACGTGATTCTGCTGCGCATGTGATACATTAAGGTAAGTACCCGCCTGGCTGTAAAATTCATATAATTCAATATTTTGAGGAAGTTTACCTGCACGCAGGTCAATCATATATTCAAATTCCGGTGTGCCCGAGAAAATTCTCTCCACAATGGGACCGGCCAATCTTTTCTCAAGTTCAGATTTCATTGATGGGCGTTCAGGCGTTAGCGAAGATATTAATTTAAGACTTATTGATGGGTCATTCTTCGCTCTCCTATACATCGCATTTGCAAATAAGTTTGGTTTCCCCAATCCGATGGTCATTCCTAACGTGATGTCTTTTCCGACATGCTCGATAACCTTATCAACTGTCTTCTCAAGATCATTAGTTATAACTCCTGTAGTACCATTCATCTCATCACCTCATATATTATATTTGATAAAATAATAAACTTAGCTGTAGTTCAACTGTGGATTTAAGATAAAAAATGTGTTTTATATAACCATTATGATTCTTGGTATTAAAATAATTATTTTAATAAAAAAATTAACTAAACATTCAATGAAAATTAATTGAATGTTTAGTTAAAAATAATTATTGTCAACTAAAAAACATATATATATGACAAAAAAATTCAATGAACATTCAATTAATTATTAAGTTGGTGTAATCGGGATTCTTTATGCGATGTTGGAGTGAAATCAGCGAGAGATAGATCTTGGCGTTTAATCGCTCAGAACGACTGAAATTAAAAAATGGAAACGGGTGAAGCTAAATTTATAAAATTATTAAGAAGGAAAGAGTTTATAATTCATTAGTCGATGCAAAAGACGTATAATTCGTTCTATTCGAATTAATGGGTGTCAAATGCTTAAACAATACCGGGTTTATTCCAAACTGCATGATATTCAGGGAATTGCTGTATCGTTTGTAATTGTGGATAGATTGAAAAGAATGATGGCAACTGATCTCTTTGAAGATTAATATTATAAATTCTGTATATTTATCCTAAAGGAATGATGTTCCCCCGAAAAAATGGACACTTTGTTAAGCCATTATTTTAAGATTTAATCTTTCAAAAATCTCCGGACTTTTATAACCCAGATGTGAATGCCTTCTTTTACGGTTATAAAATATTTCAATATATCTAAAGATACTTCTCTTAGCCTCATTCCTTGTTTTGTAAATATTAAAATAAAATTCTTCTGTTTTCATCGAATGAAATAAAGATTCAGCACAGGCATTATCCCAGCAATTGCCATTCCTGCTCATACTCTGAATACATTTCTTTGATTCAAGTAATTCCCTGAAGGATTTGCTGGCATATTGTTTACCTCTATCAGAATGGAATATCAGGCCAGGGCCCGGATTTCTTCTCATACAGGCCATGTTAAAAGCATCTTCAACAAGTTCAGCTCTCATATGATTTGCCATTGACCATCCGACTATCATTCTGGAAAATAAATCCATTACTATACATAAATACAGCCAGCCTTCTAATGTCCAGATATAGGTTATATCTGACACATATACTTTATCTTTCTCTTCAACAGTAAAATTCCTGTCTAGTATATTCTCAGACACTGGCAAAGAATGACCCGAATCAGTGGTTGCCTTAAATTTTTTCTTTGTCTTTGCATGAATCCCATTCACATTCATCAGCCTCTCAACCCTATGTATTCCGCAGAAAATACCTTCTTCAAGTAAATCCTGATGAATTCTGGGGCTGCCATAGCTCTCTCCGCTTGATTCATGTGATGATTTTATCCTCTCCAATAGTATTTCATTTTCAAGCCCTCTTATACTCTTTGGAGCTTTCAGCCAGGCATAATAACCGCTTTTACTCACATCCATAATCTGGCATATCCTCGATACTGGAAATTCAGTACTCTGTTCCTTGATGAATTCATATTTCATTCTTGTGGTTTCGAGAATATGCCCAGAGCCTTTTTTAGAATGTCACGCTCCTGCTTAAGAATCAACATTTCCTTCTTGAGTCGTTTAATTTCTTCACTATCCTGAGGATTTATTGTTATTGTCCCGGAATTCCTTTCCTCTGTTTCAATTTCCCTATTCCAGCGCAATAGATTATCTCTTTTAATCCCAAGATCATTCGCTATTTCAAGTGATGTCTTTCCGCTGGTTCTTAATAATTCTACAGCCTCTTTCTTAAATTCCGGGCTGTATTTACTTCTCTCTGACATTGTAAGCCTCCAAATTTATTATATTTTCGGCTTAACTTAATGTCCACTATATCAGGGGAAGATCAGAATGATTGCTTATAATTTATACTTGACCGGTATTAAACCGAAATGTCAATGTAAAAACGTATTCGTTATAAACATCTTATAATGTCTGACAAAATCGTCCTGAAC
Organism: Spirochaetota bacterium; assembly: GCA_963664815.2. GTDB lineage: Bacteria > Spirochaetota > UBA4802 > UBA4802 > UBA5550 > WRGT01. The sequence continues at coordinate 3,679,189 of CAXXHB010000003.1, read as the reverse complement.
ACATATAATAAATATTAATATTACATTCATTAATTATCAAAGCATATGTAAAAAAATATACCGGTATTAACAAAAGAAATTAATTATGAAAGCAGAACTACGTAAACAGGATATACTGAAAAATTATTACTATATAATATTGAGAGAGGGTGTTGAGGGTGCATCTATCGCTAAAGTCGCCAAACGGATGAAGGTTAACCCTAGTTTGCTAATACATTACTTTGATACAAAAGACAACTTGATTGTTGAACTTGTTAAGTATATTAGTCACAAATATAATAAATTGTTTACGGAACTTGATATTGAGACAAATGATACTGTAAAACGCCTGGACAAGCTCTGCGATCTCCTTATCAGTGAGACGTGGTATAAGAACACCGATATATCCGGTGATATTTCTATAATATCCGTGAGCTTTAGAGATAAAAAGGTCTTTGCTCACCTTGAAATGTTGTATAATGAATTCATTAAACTCATAAGATGTGAACTTGAACAAGCTAATGCTTCAGGTAAAGTGAAAATAAAAGATCCCCAGGAAAAGGCTGAGCTTATTATATCCGTTATCCAGGGTTTCAGATATTTTAAACACTTTTTCATAAGCAAAGCTGAGTCGGAAAAGTATAGGAAAAATATAAAAAAAGTACTCCTTTCAATAATAAATGACAATTAAATTTACATTTAGGGCTTCCTGAAAAAATGATTTTTATTGAATATATGAACTTTATACTCAACTGGATACCGCTGCTGTCTGAACCGCGATTTAAGGATTAAAAGATTATCATGACGACAGTCTCCGGAACTGGCAGATGAATCCTGCCCATCCTGTAATCAGGTAAATCAGGGTTCAGACGATCATCAGAGTATCTGATAATAATTATAAATGAAATACTTATACAATCCCATGAAATCCGTAATTTATGAACAGGTAATAAACTGCAAGTTTATCATAACAACCTGAAACAAAAAATAAATGAAATAGAGAATATCATTATTTTTTAATCGGAAATACTTTTTTGTGCATGTTCAAGATGACGTCTTGTCAAATAATGTGTTATGGTCGAACGTGTAATGATGCCGACTACTTTATCTCCGTCAACCACCGGCACCTTCTTGACTCCTGCTTCACTCAGCAAATTGCAGACATCTTCAATGGAGGCGTTTGCTGATATTGTGATAGGCTTGTTGGTGCCAATTTCAAGCACATTCAGATTCATTACAGAATCCAGCTTTTGTTCGAATTCAGCATCAGGGTTCCGGAAAGCCATGAATGATGCCGAACTGTCAATTGCAAATGGTGGATGTTCATCCTCTCGCAAATACCGCATAATATCACCATCACTGATAAATCCGACAGCCGCGTCGTTTGCGGAAACAATGGGTGCTCCGCTGATATGCTTGTCCGAAAAATAGAAAAGGGCATCATGCACAGTTGCGTCTTCCTGCAATGCATATACCTCATGCTGCATATGCTGTGACAACGCATCAGAACGAACAATATGAACCCCGGAATTGATTTTCAGCTTAAGATAATAACGGTCCACATATGCTGCGTAAATGAGCCCTCCGATTACATATGCAACGGCTGTCAAAGCAAATCCGATCGACAACCCGGTGGTTTCCTGCAGGCAGCCCATCAGGAGGGCGCCGATTCCGATGCCAATATCATAAGACAGCAAATAGGTGGCATTTGCAACCCCTCGTTTTGGGGCGGAGGTTGTTCCCGTAACAAATGCTTGAAACAGCGGCTGCAAAATACCGTAACCAAATCCAAAAAGTAATGCGGCAATAAGCAAATGTATTCCGGTTGTCAGAAATGCATAGCTGGCCATTGTTGCAGTCAAAACCGCTAAACTGGCATAGACCAGAATGCGGTGCCTGCCGGCATCAATCATTTTTTGTGTTGTGAATTTTGATGCCAGCATACCGGCGACAAGACAGATATAGAAGTATGGGATAACAGATGTTAACTGCTTTTCCTGTGCCAACATGGAAGAATATGCGATTACAGCGCCGTAAGGGATCATAAGAAACATCATATTGAACATGAACGGAAGTGCAGGATTGTATACAGCATCCCTGAGCGCGAAATTCTTCCGCTCAACCTTTGGATAACTGATTTTGCAGCGGGATACGCAAATCAAGGCTGCCAGCGTAATTGCAAAAATCGTAAGGAAAGATGCTTTGCTGCTCATGTGGTTCTGTACCTGAATGCCCACATAAGGACCAACTGCCATACCGATTGATATCGTAAAGGCAAACCGGCTGATGCCCTGTGTGATTTTAGTACGGGGTAGAACATCACTGGCCAGTGTCATTGTCGCAGAGCCGCATACTGAATACACGGCCCCCATGTACAGGCGTATTATGATTAACGCACCAAATACAGGGAATGCGATAAAGCCTGGAAATGCAAAACAAAACAAGCCTAAAAACAGCAAGTACACACGATATCGATTAAAATTATCCAGTAAGTATCCGGCAACAGGACGAAACAGAATGGTTGAAATGGACATTGCCGTCAGTACAATTCCTATTTTGGATCCGGTGATTCCAATCTGCTGACAGTAAACCGGGATAATTGGAATAGATGCATAAAATGCTGCCAGCACCAGCAGATTTGTGATAAAGAGAAGAACAAATTCTCTGTTCCATATTTTTTCTGTTTTTTCCATGTAAAGTGCTCCTTTATATGCATAAAGTATAAAATATGGTGGCATGTGCCACTTTTATCCATATAGCGGACGAATTACTGTGTGTCAATAAATAGTTGCAAATGCCACCATAATGAATTAAAATAATCTTATAATATTGAACTATATTTAAAACAGCAGGCTGGAATCGCCCTGAGATAATAAATAATCACGGGGATTAAGGAAACTATCCGTTCCTTGAATTCTGAATGGTTACACTATCAGGAGAACCGTAAAAGAATCAGGCGTTCATTAAAAGACGGCTCGGGATTGTGTACGGTTGAATGCAGGAAGAACATGTGACAAACGCGTTAACGGATGCTTTCCCTGGAATGCATCCTGATGCCGGACTTTTTCAATTCTGATCGATTGGTTTAATATTGCTGTGAAGAATATTAAAAAGAAATTGCGCGCAGAAGATTTAGTTGCAGAATGAGTCGAAAAGGGAACTGTTGGGATAATGCCCTGTGTAATTCTTAAGGTGAAAGCTTAAAACCGAATTGCTCAATGATAAATAACTCAGAATTCATGCAGAGGCAAAACAGGTAATTTTTTAAATACATCGAACTGTTTTAACTGAATCAGGTTCCGTTCAACAATCGGCTGCAGTCCCCCTTTAAAAATAGGAATGTAGCCTGAAACGAATCACATAGGAAATTTTTCCTGTCCGGCAAGCGGGAGTAATTCCGTATAAAAGAGGGTCAAAGTATGCTTAACGCTATAGATAGTACATTTAAATCCATTTCTATTTTGTACAGGAAATCACACCTCTGGCTCAACGACGGTTGTGCACAATATTCCCTTACGGCCGCGCAGGCTGTTGTGATTTTGATCGTTTGCGATTTTAAGGTGCTGACACAGGATGGTATAACAAAGCGGCTCAGCCTTGACAAAAGTGTAATTGCAAAGACCGTGACAAAACTGGAGGAAATGGGATTTATGGTTCGTACTGCCAGTGAAAAGGACAAACGAACATATGACATCCGCCCAACCGAAAAAGCCTGGAATGTATATCCGTTTGTGAAAAATCAAATGGATGAGTGTTCCCGGCGCATGACTCAGCAAATGACGGATGCCGAACGGGCAGAATTTAAACGGCTTCTGAAATTGGCCGCAGAATCATCCATCGCACTGGATGATTAATCAGCCGCTCAGGAAAGAAAAATGATGCATGTTGAGTGGATAGCATTATTGTGAACAAATGCCTGTAATCGCTCCGCTCAGTGCTCAATTCATTGTACTTGCATTGCCTGGGCTTAGCCGCATCCGCCTGCTGCGAATGTCGGTTACAACCTTACGTTTAATAAAACCGCATGATGTTGAATTACAATGAAAATAAATTTGAAATGAGGAAAAAATGAAAGCCATTGTCTGTGAAAAATACGGGCCATCGGAAGTTCTTCAACTCAAAGAGGTGGAAAAACCTGTCCCGAAAAACAACGAACTGTTAATAAGGGTATATACTGTTTTTACAGGCATAGAGGATATTATGCAACGAAATGGTAAACCTTATTTTGCAAGAGTTTTTATTGGTTTAACTAAACCCAGAAAACCGATATTTGGTACTGAATTTTGTGGAGAAATTGAAGAAGTTGGCAAAGGTGTAACGCTGTTTAAAAAAGGTGACAGGGTTTTCGGCGTCACTGGTTCAGGTTTTGGTTGTTATGCCGAGTATATGTGTATGCATGAAGCTGGTTTATTGTCAATAAAGCCTCCCGAACTGTCCGACAATGAAGCGGCACCTGTATGCGGGGCATTGGCAGCATGGAACCTTTTGAAAGCAATAGCAAATATTCAGAGTGGGCAAAGAGTTCTCATCTATGGAGCTTCCGGTAATATAGGTTTGGCTGCTGTACAAATAGCCAAAGTGTTTGGGGCGGAAGTTACGGGAGTGTGCAGTTCATCCAGTTTTGAAATGGTGAAAAATCTGGGAGCTGATAACGTAATTGATAATACCATAGAGGATTTTACAAAAAATGGTCTGACTTATGATATCATATTAGATGCGTCAGGCAAACCTTCAGCTTTAAAGTTCAAAAACTCACTTGGTAAAAGAGGGTTTTACCTGACGACTTACCCGACGATTTCAATTCTTTTTCAAACCTTTTTAACTTCAAGATTCAATAGTAAAAAAGTTGTGTTTTCGGCAACAGGGCTCAGGCCGGTTTCTGAACGTTTAACCTTTCTCAAAGAAATTATTAAGCTTTTTAAGGAAGGAAAGTTAAAAACAATAATAGACCAGAGTTTTCCATTGGAACAAATGGTTGAAGCTCACCGATATATTGAAAGAGGGCTCGAAAAAGGTAATGTCGTTGTAAACATTTAGATAAATAACAAATGCCAAACTAATTTAAGGAGGTAATATATGGACAAAAAACAGATGATAAAGGAGTTTTATGAGAATATTGTTTCCAATAATCTCATAAATGAAGTTGAAAATTATGTATCAGTTGACTGCACCGCAAGAAGTGGTGAAACCATAATACCAATAGGATTGGAAGGTATGAAGCAGCATCTGATCGATGTCAGGATAACTTATCCTGATCTTAAGATTAAAATTGTTCGGCAGCATATAGATAGAGATTTTGTCATTTCAGAAATAATTACTGAGGGAACACATCTTGGTGAATGGCTGGGAATAAAACCATCAGGAAAAAAATTACTGTTTACTGGAGTGAACATTGACAAAGTCATTGATAATAAAATTGTTGAACATGGAGGCGCAGCCAATATTTTTGATACATTCTGGTCAGAAAAAATAATTCAGTCATATTCTTAAAATCGCAAACAACGATACAGCTGCAAAGCTTATGTGCTTCACTCACTGCCGGTCGTTCGGGCTGCGCCGCATCCCGTAAAAGGCCGCGAAACGCCGCATAAGCAAAGCGTTGGTATGCCGGAGTCATGGTATGACAATTTAAGGAATGACCACGCATTCATGCGCGGATGGGATTAAAAATAATATATATTGAGGGATATATTTATGCGGCAAAAAATGAATTTGATAACGTTGGGAGTTGATAATTTTGAAAAGTCATTGAACTTTTATGAAAAAGGGTTGGGCTGGAAAAAATCAAAACTGAGCATGGATCATCTTGCATTATTCCCTTTGGGAGGCATAACACTGGCCTTATATCCGCGTCAGAAACTTGCCGAGGATGCGATGTTAAAGAATGTCAAATCTGAATTTTCCGGAATAACAATATCATACAATGCAAAATCTGAAGCAGAAGTTGATGAAGTATTGATCGAAGTTGAAAAATATGGCGCTGAAATTATTAAGCCGGCACAGAAGGTTTTCTGGGGTGGTTACAGCGGTTATTTTAAAGATTTTGACGGACATATATTTGAAGTGGCATTTAACCCGTATTGGGAATTTGATCAAAATGACAATTTAAAATTATGATGAATAAAGAATAGTCAGGAAAATCAGCGTATAGTAAGCGTAAAAAAAGATATAAAAAGACATGCCGATATATATGTAAGCCATGCAGGGTTTAAGAGCCGGAAGATGTGTTGATTATTTATAAAACAGATGGTACAAGGGTACAGAAAGCATTGTAGTTTGTTACCGATGTCGTCTGGTTGTACAAAACGGGGAATAATATGCAAAAAATAAGACTTGATTATGAACTACCTGAAGTGACAGAAAAGTGGGGATGGAAATATCATCATCTGGGAATTCCGACAGATAAGATAATGTCCGGTGAAAAATATTTACCACAGTTTAAGTTCTATGTTTCAGGATTCAGCAGCAGTCCCTTCGGAATTGAATGGATGAGATTTGAGAAAGATAGTCCGATTGATAAATTAATTCAGACGGTTCCGCATATTGCATTTGAAGTAGAAAACCTGGATTTTGAATTAAAAAACCGTGATTTAAAAATAATAACAAATCCGGATATACCTTCAGATGGGGTCAGAGTCGCAATGGTTGAGCATAATGGAGCACCAATTGAATTGATTGAATTTGTGAAAAATAGATAATGCCAATGTTATATGACGGAGACAATTTTAACAGCGTCATCCATGTCACCGTAAAAGTATATTGTATAAAATAAACTATAGCATCATCAGGTTCCCGGAGGAACATAAAATGAGCGATAAAGAGCATAATATTCACGATTTTGATATTTCATTAATTTGCGAATTTTTTTCCACTATGGATCGTCAGGGCCCGGGAAGCCGTGAGGCGACAATAAAAGCATTGAGCTTTATTGATAATATACACGAAAAATCAAACATCGCTGATCTCGGTTGCGGTACCGGAGGTCAGACCATAGTTCTGGCTCAAAATACTCCAGGAAATATTACAGGCATTGATTTGTTCCCCGGTTTTATCGACAAACTGAATGACAATGCACAAAAACTGAATCTTCACAGCAGAGTTAAAGGGGTTATCGGTTCAATGGATAAACTCGATTTTCAATTAAATGAATTAGATCTTATCTGGTGTGAGGGAGCAATATATAATATTGGTTTTGAAAAAGGTATGAACTACTGGAACAGGTTTTTGAAAAAGGGGGGCTATGTTGCTGTTACTGATGCATCATGGTTTACAGAAGATCGGCCAAAGGAAATATTTGATTTCTGGAATGAAGCATATCCTGAAATAGACACCATTCCAAATAAAATTGCTCAAATGCAGAAAGCAGGCTATGTTGTTATGGCATCGTTCATATTGCCTGAAATCTGCTGGATTGACAATTTTTTTGTTCCGGAAATGACGGCGCAAAAAATATTTCTGGAAAAATACAAAGGTAATAAATCTGCCGAAGAGTTTGTAAAATACGAAAAGCATGGAGCTGAACTTTATTATAAGTATAAAGAATATTACGGGTATGTGTTTTATATTGGAAAGAAAATATAGAACTGAGAAAAACTAATCATCTTGCACAGAAAGAATTGGCTTTAAACGTTGGGACATCACAACCGGCAATTGCCCGCCTTGAATCAGGAAATTATAAAAATGTATCTCTTTCTTTTCCCGGAAAAGTTGCTTTTGCATTAGGAACAACACCTGAAATAAAATTAAAAAAGATTAAGCAGGTAATTTTGATTTGACATATAATTATTTTATAATTAAAATATAATTATGAAAAGCATTTCCTTTACATGGGATAATAAGAAAAATTACACCAATATTCAGAAACACGGAATATCTTTTGAGGAAGCTAAATCTGTATTTTATGATGATAATGCACGATTGATGCATGATCCGGATCACTCTGAAGATGAGGAGAGATTTCTTATTCTCGGATTAAGTGAAATGTTGAATATTCTTGTTGTTTGCCATTGCTATCGTGAAGAGAATGAGGCAATAAGAATCATATCTGCAAGAAAAGCAACAAAGAATGAGAAAAAGCAATATCAGGAGTTTTGAAAATGAGAAAAGAATATAATTTTGAAAATTCAATTAAGAATCCATATTCAGGTAAACTTAAAAAGCAGATTACGATAAGAATAGATGAAGATACTATTGATTACTTCAAATCGTTGGCTGGAGAAATAGGAATTCCATATCAAAAATTAATGAATTTGTATCTGAGTGATTGTGCCAAAAGCCGTAAGAAACTAAAATTCAACTGGAAATAAAAAAGAGGCTAAACTTCGTATAGCAAAGGAATATATCGTAAAAGTAACTTTTTAAAATCAAAATTCAGCAGCATAAAATAAGATCAGCTGAATAATGCTGTTTTTATTTTTACAATCCTGTCTGTATCCCGAAGATCGGGTATCTTCTGAAATATTTTATATTATCACCTTAAATATTTTCCTTCAGGAAGATACAGATCTATTCCGTTTTCTTCATATCTTTTTTTAAAAAGATGATTGATATTATTCACATCCTGTGTGTTTGTAAATTAATGTTTATTTTTGCGACAGACTCAAGGCTTACCCGCCGCGCCGGAGTCCCTCACTTGGGATTCGCCATATGGTGGTAAAAACCGTTTCGATGTCGTTTAGCCAGGATCATTGTGGGCAATGTTGAAAAAGCCTTCATACATAAATATTTGCCAAGGAGTATTGAGAAATGAAGCAGTTTATTTATTTGAGTTTAATAATGATTTTTTGTTGTGATTTACAAATAATGTCACAACCTGCTGATAAAAAATCTCAAAATATGAAGACAGCAAATGCATATGTTGCATTAAAATTTATGGATAGCTATAAAAAGTTCTGCGATATGCGTACAGAAAAAGCTGATGTTGATAAATGGATTGAAAACAACACTTTGCTGACTGATAGATTTAAATCAACTTATAAAAAGATTTTGACTGATGCTTATAAGGAAGAACCGGAAGTCGGATTGGATTTTGATCCAATTTTTGACGCTCAGGCTTATCCGGATAAAGGATTTAAAATATTAAAATATGATAGTGCATCCGGCTATGTGACGCTCGGTGGAATTGATTGGGAAGTATATTCAGTAACTGTAAAAATTGTTTTCCAGAATAATAAATGGTTGGTTGATGGAGCTGGAATTATAAATATACCAAAAGATAAGCAACGAAAGCCGTAATTATTATTTGTAAAAGTCAGAACTTATTCCCATACTCCAGGAAATATTACAGGCATTGATTTATTCCCAGGTTTTATCGACAAACTGAATGACAATGCACAAAAACTGAATCTTCACAGCAGAGTTAAAGGGGTTATCGGTTCAATGGATAAACTCGATTTTCAATTAAATGAATTAGACCTTATCTGGTGTGAGGGAGCAATATATAATATTGGTTTTGAAAAAGGGGGGCTATGTTGTTATGGCATCATTCATATTGCCTGAAATCTGCTGGATTGACAATTTTTTTTGTTCCGGAAATGACGGCGCAAAAAATATTTCTGGATAAATACAAAGGTAATAAATCTGCCGAAGAGTTTGTAAAATACGAAAAGCATGGAGCTGAACTTTATCATAAGTATAAAGAATATTACGGGTATGTGTTTTATATTGGAAAGAAAATATAGAAAATGAGAAATCATTCGGCAGAATAGGCAATTCGAAAGCCTATGTGTCCGTCCCACCTGTTTTGTGGATCGGCAAAACTCCGGGATGCAGAACGCTGATGCTTACCTGCAAGATCAAAGCCACCGCTTCGAATCACTTTGAAGTCGCCACTGCCGGCCCCTTTGGGATCATTCGTAACAGTATCATATTCTCCATACCAGTCCAGGCACCACTCCTGTATATTGCCATGCATGTCAAAAAGCCCGTAAGCATTTGGTTTATAGCTGCCAACAGGCACTGCTTTTAGCCCGCATGTCCCTTTACCGGCGTTGTATGATTCCTCGCCATCGAAATTGGCCATAGTACAGTCCAGGCTGTTGCCATAACTGAATGCCGTTGTAGTACCTGCGCGGCAGGCATATTCCCATTCAGCTTCTGAGGGCAGCCGAAACCCGTTACCTCCGGTTATAGTTACAATATATCCGGCATTGTTGTTGCCGTTCCTATTCTCAGAAACTTTTATTATTTTATTAATAGCGTAGTAGGGTTTAAGTCCGTTTTTTTTACTGAGTATATTGCAGAATTCAACTGCATCATACCAGCTGACACCTTCTGCCGGAAGTGTGCCCCCCTTGATATAAGCAGGATTTGTTCCTGTGATCTCTGTATACTGTTTCTGTGTAATTTCATATTTGCCAATCCAGAAAGATGATAATGTAACTTTATGCTGTCTTTCATCATTATCTCTTTCTTTTTCATTTTCGGGGCTGCCCATAATAAATGTTCCGCCTTTGATAAAAACTGCTTCAATATTACCGAAGCACTTTACTTTGCCGGGTTTCAGCTCGCCGGAATTGAGGCTTCCTGTAAACATGGAAAAAAGCAGAGTAATGACTGCGAAAACAAGTTTTTTCTTTTCCATAAACATCTCCTGTGAAAAATTAATTTACTTCTGATATAAAAATCAGTAATTGTCAATTCAGTTTAATTTTTCTGCTTCCTGTAAGGTGATATTTGGCAGCCTGAGTTGTTTCAAATTCAGGGTGATTGCATGAGAGATATTTAAAAGTATATGCATTATGCGCTATGCTACGGAGATATAAAAATATTATAAAAAGTTCGGGTAGTATTACCTGATTTTCATTTAAAATTTCAGTTGTAATTACATAGATGAGGTCTTTTTATGATAGCAAAAATAATTCAGATTGGAAATTCAAAAGGAATAAGAATTCCAAATCAGATCCTTAAAGAGATGAATATTGAGAATCAGATAGAACTTGTAATAAGTGATAAAAGAGATAAAATAATTCTTAAACCAGTTCATAAAGTCCGCGAAGGATGGACTGAATCATCAAAGAAATGCTTGTTGATTAACTTTTATCAGAGATATATTATTCAATTCGATGTTTGCATTGAGGTTCACCCTCAACGGCATTCCGCCGGTGAGGGATTTTTTTCAGTCAATTTTAAGTATCGTAAGGAAAGCCTCCTGGGGAATTTCCACGGAACCCACAAGTTTCATTCTCTTCTTCCCCTCTTTCTGCTTATCAAGAAGTTTTCTTTTTCTTGAAATATCGCCGCCGTAGCATTTTGCAGTAACATCCTTTCTTACGGCAGAGATATTCTCTCTTGCAATAATGTTTGCCCCGATAGCAGCCTGGAGGGGTATTTTAAACTGATGCTTGGGGATTATATCCTTCAGCTTCTCAATAATGTCCTTCCCCCTTGTTCTTGCCTTATCCTTATGAACAATAAAAGAGAGCGCATCAACGGGCTCGCCATTGACAAGTATATCGACCTTGACCATGTCGGATGGCCGGAAATCTATCGGGTCATAATCAAACGAGGCATATCCGCGCGAGATGGATTTCAATTTGTCATAGAAGTTAAAGACAATTTCCGATAGGGGGAGTTCATATGTAAGCTGAATTCTGTCGGTTGTAATGTACTCCATGTTTTTATGGATTCCCCTGCTGTCAGTTACAAGCTGCATTATGTTTCCGACAAATTCATTCGGCGTTACTATTGACGCTTTAACGTATGGTTCCTCAATGCGTTCAATGTATCCCGGGTCGGGCATATTGACAGGATTGTCTATAGTCATCTTTGTTCCGTTCTGCATGTATATTTTATATTCAACGCTTGGAGCTGTTGTGATAAGAGAGATATCAAACTCTCTCTCCAGCCTTTCCTGGACAATCTCCATGTGAAGCAGTCCAAGGTATCCGCATCTGAACCCGAAACCGAGGGCATATGAATTATCCGGCTCAAACAGGAGAGAGGCATCGTTAAGCTGAAGTTTGAAAAGGGCTTCGCGCAGCGCTTCATATTCATCGCCGAACATCGGGTAAAGCCCTGAAAAGACCATGGACTTGACATCTTTAAATCCCTGAAGCGCTTCCGGCGCCGGATTTTTTGCCAGTGTTACAGTATCGCCAATCTTTGTATCTCCGACACTTTTAATGCCGGCAACGATATATCCCACCTCTCCGGGCCCAAGGCTCTCTCTCTTCTCAAGATCAAGCCTGAACACTCCTACTTCAACTACAGTAAATTCCTTTCCTGTGGCATAGAATTTAATTACATCATCCTTCTTCACCCTGCCGTCAAAAATTCTCACCTTTATAACAGCACCGAGGTACTGGTCGTAGAATGAATCGAAGATAAGCGCCTTAAGCGGGGAATCCTCTTTCCCTTTCGGTGCGGGAATATATTCAACTATTTTTTCAAGAAGCTCGTCAATCCCGATACCCTGTTTTGCAGAAGTGAGAACAGCGTCTTCCGTATCAAGGCCGAGGATTTTTTCAATCTGGTTTTTTGTGGATGGAATATCAGCACTTGGCATATCGATTTTATTTATTACAGGGAGTATCTCAAGATCGTTTTCAAGAGCGAGGTAGAAATTGGCTATTGTCTGCGCTTCAACTCCCTGTGATGCATCAACAATGAGAATTACACCGTCGCAGGAGGAAAGCGCCCGGGATACCTCGTATGTAAAATCAACGTGACCGGGAGTATCTATAAGATTAAATGTATAATCAATGCCGTTTTCAGCAATGTAATTGAGTGTTATGGCGTTTGATTTTATGGTAATTCCTCTTTCACGCTCAATATCCATGGTGTCAAGCATCTGATCTTTTCTGTTCCGGTCATTGACAAGGCGGCATTTCTCGATGAGTCTGTCGGCCAGGGTTGATTTCCCGTGATCTATGTGAGCAATAATTGAAAAATTTCTTATGAGAGATAAATCCATCTTTTACCTGCTGATTTCTGAATTGTTATTATATATTAATAATTTCATTATGAAAACAATAATTATTGCCCGGTATTGGCAAGTATTTTTTTAAGTGGGATGAACCGTGACAATCATATATGGATGATAATTTTAATTGTCGGGTATTTTTCTCTGTTTAAGGTCCGGCAGGTTTTTAAGCTTTATAAGATTATTTTTTAAATAAGTTGAAGAAAGCCATATTTAAAACAAGTGCGGCACACTATAATCATTAAATATGAAAGATCTGCCTGAAGACATACCGATTCTGTAACCGGCCCCGATTTATTAATAAATGAGGCCGGTTACAGGTTAAGCTGTCAGATTCCGTTAAATTTAAGAAGTATTACTACAAAAATTGATGTTACTGCAGTAAGTATAATGGAGAACACAAATGCTATTCTTATTACTTTGTTCTCCTCGCCGATTTTATCAATTGAAGCTGCAGCATTCTGAAGTTTTGCCGGTGATATAACGCTGGCCAGACCACCTCCGAATGCAAGTCCTGCCGTGACTATAATCATACCTATCAGCGGCATTGAGAGGTTTTTGGCGGTTGTGAGAGTATATTTGGCGAACATAGCGATTGTTGAAGCCTCGCTTCCTGTTATAAAACCGCCGAAGAGACCTATAGACGCGACAATAACGCCGTATGCTCCCTGAAAAAACTGGGCTGAATAATCAGCAAGAACCTTTACCATACTGGGGACTGCAAACTGACCTGTTGCCATACTGAAACCGGACATATTCATAATCTCGCCGATTGCAAAGAATATCGCAGCGGCAAACACAGGCCTTGGGGCTCTCTTCCACCATGTTTTAAGTGTCTCTTTTATCTGGGTTCCGGTGGGTTTAAGAAGCGGCATTGAAATAATTATACTGACAAAGATCCAGGTATATGCCTGCCACAGCGCGCGTGTATCAAGAGGCTTGCCGTCGGCAGTGAGGCCCGTGACCGGGAGTTTAAGAGTCCGGTAAAGATAGTTAAACATATCCTGTGGTATATTAAGTGCAAGAATGAGAATGATAAGAAGAAGCCACGGACTGAGCGCTTTCCAGAGAGGAAAAGTCTTTTCATATTCAATTTCCTCATGAGTGAGCCCGCTTCTGTCGATTATCTTTTTACCTGTTACTTTTAGGTAAAGCGCCATTGTTATAATTACGGCAATCCCGCAGAGTACACCTGTAAGTACAACAAGGTTGTCATAATGATTGGTAAAGAATGCCACAACACCGATTACAGCCCCTGTTATAAGGCACGGGAGCCATCCCTGCTTTATAGCCTCCCATCTTCCGACGATCCAGAGCATGCAGAATCCTATAAGCGTCGATACTACCGGCAGGAACATGAAAAATACCATACCGGCCTGGTGAAGTGCAATTTCGTTTCCTTTTCCGAGAAAACTGTTTGCAATGTCTACGAATACAACAATAGGTGCGCCAAGAAGCGCATATGTGCAGAGAGAATCATACCCTATCGCCGGGAGCGCGATTGCAACATAGGTGGAATATCCCATGGCCAGAAGTATGGGAGGGAGTAATGAAACCGGTGTAGCTCCCACTGCAACCATCAGTGTGCCGAAGCCGATGTTGATCATCATTATCTGTACGGCGCGGTTTTCGCTTGAGATGGTTTTTACAAAGATAATAATCCGCTTCAGTGCGCCGGTTTTCTCCATATAGGCCATCTGAAGAAGAGATGTAGCCACAATCAGTGAAACAGAGAATGAACGGATAAGACCTGCGACTGTTGAACGCGCTATTACTTCCGCGCTTGTCTGGAAAAAGAAAAATGCGACAATTGAAATTGCTGCCCAGCCTACAATCCCGCTCACGTCTGCGGCTTTTCTGAACACAATAAGCATGCAGAGGAGTATAACAATAGGCAGGAGTGTCAGCAATAATGCAGTTATAGACATAAAACTCTCCTGTGGTTATGTTTAAGGTTATCTCTCCCGGCCTGTCTTATATAATGTAACAGCCAGACAACAGCTGTATTTCTTACTTTCTGTATCTGGTGAATCTGCCGGAATAGAAGCATGCTATTTATTTATATTAAATAAACGGATGTCAATTACTTTAAAAATTTTATATATGCGGTTAATTTTTTTTGAGTAAAACCGACTGTATTCCCGGAAAAATCCTGTTTGCCGAAAATCACAATATTTTGTATTGTCTTTTTTACGGTTTTTTATTCATGTATTGTCCTTTCTTTCAGCATCCTTGCAATTATTCCGAGGAAAACACCGTACAGAATTCCTGTGATGCCGAATGCAGCGCCTTTCCCGATCTTTTCCATATCATTAATCTGTGATAACACCGTTATTATTCCAAGGAGTGTACAGATTATACCGCTGGCATAGAACATCTTTTCCATGAAGTTGAAGATTCTGAATGATCTGCCGGCTGAACTCCGGTTTTCAGTGAATGCGTCGTGAAATGCCTCTGAAATTTCTGAAAGCTTCCAGACCCCGGCAGTTGCTGTAAGTGTTATTATTAAAACGAGAGTAAAAGATGTTACAGCAAGACAGGCTGCAGGATTAATACCTTCAATAGCCAGTTCCCCGGCTGTTATGAATATTATAAACAGTATTGACATGGTAAATCTGAGCATGATTGCCTCCATAAGATTAATTTTTATCGTCCTGATTCAGGGTGTTATTGTCCAGCTGATGCAAACCTTTCCACTGATATTGTCCCGCTCCAGGCAGACAATTCCGCTGTTGTAAAACTTTATTGTTTCTGTTCCGGAATCCCCGGTTACAAGATATGATGCCAGTTTTTCCATAAACGGCAGGTGACCTACGTAAAGTGTGTCATCAAAGGATGTATTTACGGCAAAAGTCTCAACGCTGTCATTGGGGTCCATCCCATCCATAGCGATGATGCCCTTCTCAGGTGTCAGATAACCGGAGAAAACAGCAGCTGTTTCATATGCCCTCGTTTTACCGCTATGTACTATCCTGCTTATATGTACGTTTTTATCCCTGAGAATTTTTCCGGTTATACCGCTTTCAGTTCTCCCGTCGTCAGTAAGCTTTCTGTCCGGATCAGTTTCAGATGAGTGACACTTCCCATGTTGTGAAAGATAAATTGCCATATATACCCCCTGTATAATTCATCCGTCGCCTGTTATGGAATCATGATTTCCGGAGATCTTATTTTGATAATCGGGCTGAACATAACTAAGTAAAACTTATTTTACTGCTCATGTCAACAATGATAAGCGGTTTTTTACCTGCATAGTTTTATCGCAGACAAACCATCTGAATCATGGCATTTCCATGTATAGTGTTTTACTGATTTTTTAACGATATTTTTTTAAACATGCGGGTTTTAATGCAGGTTTTTGAAGTTTTGTAAAGATTGTAATTGACTGCTGCCGGCAACTGTTCTAAATAAAATAACAGTTAAATCTTATAAACAGAGAAAATTATGAATCATGACATACGACCATGGTATCACCTTCTTTACATTACCGACCAGATTAAAGGTGCGGATCAGAAGGCTTACATTTCCGTAGCAGTTGTCTGCACAGTAACAGGTTTCTGCCACCAAGGCTTTTCCCGTGTAGTAAGGTATATAGTTATCGGAGAGCCGGGTACATTTAACTTTTTTTTACTATCGTCACTTCTCCTCGTGTGCATCGGCGGGTTGTTCGGTACCTTCAGCGAGTTTTACAGCATAGTATTTCCGCAGGTAAAGAAAGAAAAATATCTTATAGGAAGCGAGCGCTCTGCAATTTTCTGGTATGATGTTGCAAAGATGACCTTTGAGGATTTTAAAAATCAGTATCTTAACAAAGATCGTGAAGAGGATCTTATAGTACAATTATACGTGCTGTCAAAAATAGCCGAGATCAAGTACAGCAGAATAAAAAATCTTTTTACGGTAATGCTTTTTACAATATTATGTGATCTTGTTACACTTGGAATATCAAAAGTTATACAACAATGACAGCTGTGTTGAATTTACTGTTAAAACTCAGTATCAATTTCAGGCGTTTACAGAATCGTAAAAAATTTTTATCTGTGCCGGCCGGATAATAATTTTTAAGCAATACAATGCTGTTTATTACCCGATAAGATAATTAAGAGCAGAATTAATCCATAACCGGGGATTTATTAAAATTTTATATACTGAAATTGTATATAAGTCATAATATTATACGGTTAGCATTAAGAAAGGAATAATAAGGAAAAGGCTGACATGAAGAAGACCATTTATATAGTTATAACCATTTTCACTCTTTGTATTACAGGCCGGATATACGCATCCACAGAAACCAGCAGTAAAAGTATTGAAAAGAAGAGTGCATCCCTGGATACAGGTGAGAACGTGAAGAGTGAAGTTCTGTTCCCTGTAAAGTTCAGGGAGGTGTGGGGATACCTCATGAGGGGTGAGGAAAAGGTCTTCAGGGGTGACGAGCCGGTTACCGATGTCTGCTACTTCAGCTGCGGTGTAAACTCTGAGGGGAAGATAAATATTAATGTCACCCCCCCGGAATTACCCTTTATAAACGGAAATAAAAGAAGAATTCACATGGTGATCACTGACTATCCTAATTCAAAAGTTATGCATAAAATCCTTGATCCCGGAAACGCACTCAGAGATCAGATGGTTAAAGATATTATTGAGGTTTCAAAAAAATTTGATGGAGTTCAGATAGATTTCGAAGCAATTGGAGAGAAGGATTCCGCTGTTTTTCTTGAATTTTTAAAGATGATAAAGGCCGGCCTCGAGCCGGGCAAAATATTCAGCATTGCTCTTCCGCCGAAGACAGTAAAGGTTGAAGATGCTTATGATTATAAATCGATATCGGAAGTCGTCGACAAGGTATTCATTATGGCCTATGATCAGCACTGGAGTACAAGCAAACCGGGTCCGGTTGCTTCGCTTTCATGGTGCAGGGATATCATGGTATATTCAAAAAGTATAATACCATCTGACAAGCTGATAATGGGCATTCCTCTTTACGGAAGATCCTGGAAGGATATGAAAATTGTAACAAAGATTTATCCCAATAAAAAGAAAAACGCCAGGAACAGCAAAAAGCACAGTAAGAGTAAAAAAGCAAAGCCGGTAATAATTACAAGGCATGTGGTAAAAAGCCGTTCAGTAAAATCCAGTCATATATCAGATCTTCTGGCTTCAAAACATTCCGTAAAGGAATACTCTACCGACACAGGATTTAAAATTATGTATAAAGGAAGCGATAAGGAAATTCTTTTCTGCGATGATGTCAATGCAACCATGGAAAAGTTTCTCTATTACCGCGATTTTGTTGACTCTATCGGTTTCTGGCGGCTTGGCATGGAAAACCGCGAAATGTGGGGTGAGATTATGCTGCAGGCCGACTGATCTTTATGAAACTCTTGTCAGTTCATACATGATAATCCCGGCAGCTACCGAAGCATTAAGTGACGAGACTTTACCCTTAAGCGGAATAGATACGATATAATCACACTTCTCTTCAGTTAGCCGCCTCATCCCTTTCCCTTCACTCCCGATGATGATGCATGCCGGATGCACTTCGCCAAGTTTTGTAACAGGCAGTGTCCCGTGATCGCTTGTCCCGACAATCCAGAAACCGAGTTCTTTCATCTCGTCGAGAATCTGTGAAACGTTTACTATTGTGATAATCTCTATATGTGCGGTAGCTCCCGCGGAGGTTTTGATTACAGTCTCGTTTACCTCTGCGGAATTGTTTTTGGGGAGGATGACGGCATCGCAGCCTAAAGCTTCTGCGGAACGTATTATTGAACCGAGGTTGTGCGGATCAGTTATCTGGTCAAGAAGAATAACAAATCCTTTTTCATCTGATATTCTCTTCAGAAGTTCAAAAGGATTTATCTCTTTTCTTCTTGAGGTTATATGCAGAGCCACCCCCTGATGTGTTGAAGCCGGACTTACCTCTTTAAAAAAAGATTTGTCCTCTGTGATAATCTTTACTTTTTTTCTTCTGCAGAGCTGCTGTATGTCCGCTATTATTTTGCCGTGAGCTGATGACGAAATATGGAGTTCAAGTCCGCTGCCGTCTTCAATGCTGTCAAGGTATTCTATTACGGGATTTCTCCCTGTTATTATTTCTTTCTTTTCCATCTTGTTCCGTCTTTGGTATCTTCAAGAATTACACCCTCGCTTTTAAGAAGCTCGCGTATTTCGTCGGCACGGGCAAACTGTTTGTTTTTCTTGGCCTCAATTCTTTCATTTACAAGAAGATCAATTCTCTCCCTGTCGGCATCTTCTGTTTCATCAGAAACTGCGAATATAAATCCGAAAACATGGTCGATTTTTTTTAACGTCTCAAAAACGATCTCCGAATCTCTGCCTGAGACTTTATCCTCTGAAATCAATGTATTTATTTTATGGATAAAGTCAAAGAATACTCCAAGCCCGCCGGAAATGTTCAGGTCATTATCAACTGTTTCAATGAATTCATGAATTAATGCTGAACAGATATTTTCAATCCCGGGGTTTTCCCCGGAGGTGTTTTTTCTGTCATTCAGCCGTAATATAAAGTTATCAATCCTTTCAAGTGCCTGGTCTGCCTGTGTTATTCCCTCCAGAGTGAAGTTCAGCTGCTTTTTATAGTGTGCTGACATAAGGAGGTATCTGATTGAACGGGGAGAGTACCCTCTGGCGAGAAGATCCCTCAGCGTGTAAAAATTGCCCGCCGATTTGGACATCTTGGCTCCGTCAACAAGGAGGTGCTCCGTATGAATCCAGTGGCGGACGAATTTCTCTCCGTATGCTGCTTCGCTCTGTGCTATTTCATTTTCATGGTGAGGGAAAACCAGGTCAACTCCCCCTGTGTGAATATCTATTGTGGTACCAAAAATTTTTCTTATCATCGCTGAGCATTCAATGTGCCATCCCGGCCTGCCGGGTCCGTATGGTGTTTCCCAGAAGGGTTCGTTCGCCTTAGGTGCTTTCCAGAGGGCGAAATCACGCACGTCCTCTTTCTCGTATTCGTCAGCGTCAAAGCTCACACCCGACTTTATCTCTCTTTTGTCGAGAAGGGAGAGTTTCCCATAATCCGGGAACTTTGATATATTGAAGTAGAGTGATCCATCCTTTTCATAGAGGATTCCGTTTTCATCAATCCTTTTCAGTATATTTATCATCTCATCGACAGATTCTGTCGCTTTCGGATTGTGCTCAACTGGTTCAATATTCAGTGTCTTCAAATCTTCGTAGAATATCCCGGTATATTTTTTGGTATATTCCGCGAGTGTAACACCCTCCTGTTGTGATCCCTTTATGGTCTTGTCATCAACATCTGTGATGTTCATTGCGTGGTTTACCCGAAATCCCCTGAACTTCAGGTAACGCCTGAGAAAATCGTTGGAAATAAATGTTCTGAAATTGCCTATATGCGCATAGCTGTAGACTGTGGGACCGCATGAATAGATTGTTACAGGGGGGTACTCTTCGGGTGTATTTTTCCTTATTCCGCCGGGTATCAGCTCCTCGACTTTTCTTGTCAGCGTGTTGTATATTTTAAGGGGCACAGCATCCTCCGGGTCAGTAAATGGGTTATATCTGAAAATAACTTCTTTGGAGGATTTTTATGTCAAACATTTTTCAGCTATTTATTCTTCATCGCCGACAGACATTACTTTTTCCTCAACTTCCTCGTATTCAGAGACTACTTTATCCGTACCTTCTCCGCGGTATTCAAGCGCCATCGATATATTCATGTTGTCTATATCTTCCGGACGGGCGTTCATGTGGGCTATAAACTGGTGCAGATTTTTTATATATTCAATAAGCTCTTTAAGCTTCAGGTTTTTTCTATCTATGACTTTTTTTGTTTCAGCGACGTAGTTCTGCAGAAGCTTTCCCTGTTTTTTCAGTCTCTGCTGCAGTTCAATGGCTGTATCGTAGAATTCTTTGTCAACTTTCTGAAAATCGATTCGTGCGAATACAACTTCATCCTTTGCCCTCTCTTTCTCAATTGAGGTGATAATTTCGTTGAGTTCTTTTATTGTGAATAAATCCTCAGTTGATGTCTGTACCCACTTTTTACCGCTGTCATCGGTAAATTCTTTCAGGTCCGGAATAATAATTTTTTTTTCAGTCTTTTTCATCGTTTTATAAAGAGTATTCTCCTGAAATATTTATCGGCCTGAAGGGTATATTTTATTAGGATGTAAAGTTTCAGTAAATAATTAAAAATTTATCAGTGTTAATTCTTTAACATATATTTTGTTGTAAAATAAACGATATTATTTGTCTGCTGCCCCGGGGGTGGAGAAAATAGAGTATTTTTTCTTATAAAAGTTAAGGAATTCTTATTGTACAATTATCCTTTTTTCAATACTCCGGGGAAGTCTGTCAGCGGACTGGTTTTATGACTTTATTCTGCATCAAGGTGAAGCAGTATTTTGTCTTTTATCTGAGTACGCGTGAATTTAAGAGTTTTATTCCTGGAATCAGTAACACGGATCTCGGTGATATGCTCCATGTTTTTAATGCAGAAGCTTATTCTGCTGTCAACTTTCCGGCTCAGCAGTTTAATCGTCAGGGTTGTTCCGTTTATTTCAGTGTCATACTCATATCTGTTTCTTGCCGCCCAGAAATCGCCGTATTGAGAAAGGTTACCTGTCCAGATTTTTCCGCCGCTTGTCTGCGACAGAAGGGTTTCTTCAGCTTTAAGTTTATATCCTGTTTCTGAAGGGTGAATCAGAAGCACTGAAATTGCCTCGTTGTCGCCGTTTGCATTGATAATATCAATCCACTTGGCAACAAGTTCATTCATATTACCCGGTGTCAGCAATCCCTGTGAATCATCAAATATTACAGGTATTTCAATTACGGAGGATACCTCCGAACCTGTTTTTCTGAACCTGAAAGCCTTGAACGCATAGTTGCACATGATATCGTTTGCAGAGAGAGATGAATCATATCTGTAGCCCGATTTTTCCAGTATGTCGATGAGAGCTTCCGGATATCGCAGGTTCCCTGATCTGAAAGCGATCGTGTTTTGTGACATGATATCATGATCCAGCAGCTCCTTGCTGACTTTAACCTCGCCAAAAACTGTCGGGGCGGTGATAACCTTATAATTGCTCCGGGTGGTATTACTGCTGCCCACGGGGAATTTTTCAAAAATTATGGAATGTGTTACCGTGTGAGAACCGATATCTCCACCCAGTTCTTTTACTTTTTTTATATATTCAATCCGTTCACTGTCATAATATCCTATATCCATTTCGTCTTTAAAATATTTTGTCGTTATGAAATAGGTCCCGCTGACACCGAAACGTTTTTCCAGCTCGGCGTATTTTATCATGTTGGGAAATGATAACTGCGCATCAACATCATGTGATAAAATAAGGGCTGTTTTTTTACCGTATGGTATGGTATGGAGGTAGACAAAGGGGTTTGTATACTGCTCGTAAATCGACTTCATAATAAGAATAAATACGTCAGAGCCGGGTTCGAATGTGTTGATCCAGCCGCGCTGTGCTTCATAATCGTTACCGACGTGAGGAAGCAGAACTGCATCGCTCAGGGAAACTCCCAGAGCGTAGGCAAACCCTTCGCCATACTGGTTAACGGAAAAAACTGTTTTATTGTCTTCGGTTGTTGCAAGCGTTTTTGCGTCGGTAACTGTAAACGAATGAGTCCATATCACTTCGCGGTATAATTTTTTATTTCCCAGAGAAACAGTCTGCTCTTCCGGGCGGTCAAGGTAACGAAGAGCAATATCTGCAGAAGGTTTTCTGAAGCTGATTCTGTACCTTTTCCTGCTTTCATCCATGCTGCTTATCCCGAACAGGGGGAAAAGCCTGTTTCCTGTTACAACCTGTGATACCAGTACCCCTCCGTTTTCAACATATGTATAGATCTGCTGAAGTTCAACGGGAGAGAATGTGGTGTTCCGGAGATCACCGGCAGTAAAAATTACAGGGGCTGCGGATGCTGTCGCTATATTGTCAGTGACAGTGAACTGTATGGCAAAAATATCAAAGAAATGTTTCAGGGCGGCTAGTTCCGTGTCCCCTGTTTTGTTCCTGTCCGAGAGGTCCAGTATCATCGCACGGTGACTGTTTTTTACGGTATTTTTCCCCGCGGAATAAACAGAAAATGAAAGCAGAGTCATAAGAAAACCGGTTATAAATATGAAAAATATTATCTTCATTGATTTTACAGCTTCCAGAAACTGTCCGCAATTGCCGGATCTTCAAGAGCTGATGCTGTCAATATAAACCATGCTGTGCTTGCAACGCTGATATCTGTTGAAAACTCATGGGGTATTTCCCGTGTGAAATATATGAACCCGCCGCTTTTACCCTGAAGAGGGAGCATGTTTTTGAGTATTTCAGCCGCTTTTAACCTGTTGCCTGCCTTCAGACAGGCAAATGCAACACCGATGGAACCTTCCACCCATACCCCGTTTATAGCCTCCCATGTATTTCCCTTCAAGTCAGGAAAATAGAATTTAGTAATATCGTTTCCGGTGTCTTCATAAATTTCCTTGTTTGTATAAGGTTTATAACCGTAAACAGTTCCCTTTCCCTGGAGTGGTGATGATGTGCCTGCATATAATTTTTCTATAGTTTCAAGTGACCGGGCTGCATACTCAGGTTTTCCGGCGCTGAGAGAAAACACAGATCCCCAGCTGGCGCAGTCAAGTGCGAGTACTTCATCAATAAACTCCGGCTTTACTCCGCGGAAGTATTGACTGTACTTTTCGCTCCAGACGTGTAACATCGATTTTTTTATAAGAGAAGCAGATTTTTTATATTTTTCATCGGATGTTATGTTGCCAAGATCGCGCAGGAAGAAATACGCGTCGATGTTATGTTCGGAACTAATCCAGTCGATGTCTGTTTCCTTAAATACTTCTGTAACATTGTTTTTGTCAAATTTGAGAGAATACGAGTTTTTCCCCCCTGTGACCAGTCCATAACGCAGGTCGGAGCTTTTATGAACCTGCATTTTAAGAATGTAATCCCCGAGTGACTGCGCGAGTTCGAGAATAGTTTTAGCTTCACGGTCCGATTTAAGCAGTGAGGGGTCTCCGGCAAGGCGGGTTTGCAGATAATATACAGCGGAATACCCGACCCATGCGGTTGCTCCGGTGCGGTCTGTTGAACCTTCGTAATCTTTCTCGGAAGGCCAGTCGTTATTGAGGTTGTAACCGAACCACAGCCCTCCATCCCTGCGCTGAAGGCGTTTAAGTGCAAGAAGTATCCGGGATGCGCTTTTAAAATCCTTGTTCATTGTGAAGGCTATAACGGCCAGTGCATCGTCATATATTATCGAACGGCCGGATATATATTTATATGCCGGGGCATCGGGATTGATTTCGTAGCTTGCTACAAGGTTTCTTCTTTCCGGCTGCGGGTCAGGAATAACTGAATTCGGTACTTTCTGGTTTTTAAGCCAGATGAGAGCTTTTTCTCTGGCCTCGTGTATTGATGCATCCATTATCTCTCCTGATGCTCTGCTTATGTGTAAAACCGGCAGTATAATAATTATCAGCACGAAAATCACTTGTCTGATATGCATAGTTAACCCCTGTAAATATTTAATAGTTAGTACGTAAAAAAATTTTTAATAAAAGTAACCTGCTGCAATGCAATCTGACAATAATAAGTCATCCGCCTGAAGCCTGATAAAAGTCTGGATGGTATTACTCATATAATAATCCAGGCTAAGCTGTCTCTCTTTGAAAACCTTTATGTACCATCTTACCCCATCCCTGTTTATTCCTTAGTGCGTTTATATAGCCTCCAAGCCTTAACAGACTGAAAAACTGCCTGATTCCGAAATTTTCACAGAAAGCGTAAAGAATTAAAATTGCTATATCTTTATTGGAAAAATACTGATTACCCCTCTCCATAATATAAAAAGAGATAATTGAAACTGCAAGACCCATAAAGATGGTTCCGATAAAAAGCATAAGAATTACATGTAAGTTGAGTAATCCAAGTCCAAGTGCTATGATAAACATCAGAAGCCCCTGTGCTTCAATCCACGGGCCTATGACTTCATAAATGATAAAATAGGGAAAAGCAATAAGTCCAACTTCCCCATATCTGGGATTTAAAAACATTCTGATATGAAATGTCATGATATCAAGCAGCCCCCTCTGCCACCTGTCACGCTGTTTGTGCAGAATGCTGTATTCCTCAGGAACCTCAGTCCAGCAGTTGGCGTTAAAGATATAATTAACAACACCTTGCTCTCCCCGGTTTTTTGAGTGGCGTATCAGCCTTACAACCAGCTCCATATCTTCACCGACTGTGTCCTTGCGGAATTTCTCTTTCCCTGTAAGGTATCCTCCGCTGGCTATAACTGATGATTTGCGGAACAGCCCGAAAGCCCCGGAAATTATCAGAAGGGAGCGGATAGTGGCCCATCCAACTCTACCCGATATAAAAGATCGGATGTATTCCATTGTCTGGAGTCTGGGAAGAAAATTTTCCGGTATTTTTATCAGTGAGAGGTGCCCCTTATCAACAGTACAACCGTTAACCGGCACGATATTACCGCCTGTGGCTATAATATTTTTATCTGTATCAAGAAAAGGGGAAGTCATTTTAAGAAGTGAGTCTCTTTCAAGCAGGGAATCTGCATCAATTCCGCAGAAATAATCTTTAGTTGACATGTTAATTCCCGCGTTGAGAGAATCAGCTTTTCCTCCGTTAACTTTATCTACTACAAGGAGGCCGGGGATGTATTTATTCATGTACAGGCCGCGGACGGTGCCTGTTTTCAGTTTTTCGGCTATATGTTTATTGATTCTCTCAAGGGCGAAGTAATCTATGAGTGTCTGGAGCGTATTGTCAGTCGATCCGTCATTAACTACAATTACCTCGTAATCCGGATAATTAAGGTTGAGGAGTGAGTTTACACTTTGTATAATAGTCGCCTCCTCCCTGTAAGCCGGTGCTATAATTGATATTGATGGAAGTACCCCCTGTTTGAACAGAAATTTTTCATTTTTCATACTCCAGTATTGCATCTGAGACCTGGAACCTGTAAAGGAAAAGACAAGAAGCAGCAGGTAGATTGAATTCAGGGAGATCCCGTAATAGGCAAACATGTAATTGAACAGATAAAAAAAACTTCTGACTGATTCATTAAAACCAGTCCGGCTGAATGTCCCGTAATAGTTAATAACGTATACTGCCGGGAAAAAGAGAAGTGCAGCTGCCAGAAATATTCTCAGCAGCCCGATCCGTACAACCTCCCGGCGTGGTTCCCCTTTTGCCGGATCAAGTCTGGTAAGACCGAGTTTTGCTAAAATACTTTCTTTCATGTATAATCTGAATTCATGTGCCAGATCACTCCTTTGTTTCAGAAGATCTTCAAGTATACCGCATACTCTCTCTTCGAGCTTCTGATCACTATTCTCATTCAAAAAAGCTATCGTATTGGTTATATTGCCGCTTGAAAATATATCGATAATCAGATTTTTCATCTTGTCTGAATTGTCATACCTGAGTTTAGTTAGGAGATATTCTATACGCATTGATATTATCTCAGCGAGCCCGGTTTTTACTGCCGGATTTTTTTCATCGATGAAGCGCGTTATGGTATATTTAAACAGGTCATTGTTCTGTGTTATTATTCCGGATATAGCTGAAACACATTCATTGTATATTTCGCTGTCATGCATGGCTTCGATAAGAGTTTTCACTGTTTTGACAGATGGGAAAGAACCGGCTGCCGCTGCTGCTGTTTTTTTTATATATAGCTGCGCGGATTTTAAAAACGATTCTTCACACATGAGTTCGGGATAGAATTTAAGGCAGGCGTCTGCTGCCAGACCGGCTATTTCCTGATCGTGGGATGTCAGGAATTCGAGGAGAAGATTTTTCAGGACGGGAGAGAAATAGTGTTTTGCAAAAGTTACAATAACCATCTTCAGCTCACGGGAGTTGATCGGGTTTAAATTAATCAGGTAGTTATGGAGCTTCTCTCCGAATTCACCAAGTATGCTGTATATTTTTTCATTATATGACCGGGGTGATCCGATCATCGATTGCAGAATGTAGGGAATTGATAATACATCTTCTGTTTCTATAAGTGAATTGACAATATAAACTTTTATGTGATAGTATTTTTCATTAACAAGAGCTTCTTCCAGGGCCCTGTGAGTTTTTTTGCAGGGCAAAAACGCAAGGTTAAGGGCTGCTTCTGAACGTCTGATTTTTCTTGCTGATTTAATCCTTTTACAGAAATGCTTCAGAACTCCTGTATTGACAAAATAATCAATAAATACAGCTGATACTCTGTCCGGGAGTGAAACAGAAACAGATATGTCCCTGTAGATACGGAAGATATCCATGGGGTTGATTTTCATTGCTGAAAGATCAGCAATACTTTCCGGTGAAGATATCAGATCAATTATCAGTTTTTTATTTTTAAGGTATATGTTATTTTTTCTTTGATGAAGAGTTTTTGAGTAAAACAGTATAATTATAAATACAATATCTGCAGCAGTCAGTAATCCGATAATTAAAAATAGTATTGTATTGTTGCCCATATGCTATACTTCATCTTCTGAAAGTTTTTTTACGATGCCGATCAGTTCAACAATTGAGTATGGCTTCTTCAGGTAGTGATAAATTCCGAGAGATTGTGCACGGATTACAGATTTTTCATCTTTAACCGCTGATGTCAGGATGAACGGAATACTCTTAAGAGCTGAATCCTCCAGCATTTTTTTTCTTAAGGAAAAACCATCCATTTTCGGAAGCTTAAGAGCGCTGATAATAGCTGATGGTTTGTTTATGTCTATTTTCTCCAGCGCCTCATCCCCCATTGCACAGCTTGCGGTATTGAAACCGGATCCTTTAAGATGTGTTTCCAGTATATATCTTGTCCCGATGTCAGGATCTATAACCATAATATATTTTTCCCGGTCAAAGCATGCTGCAGTTTCCGATTCGCTGCAGACTGAATCAGTACCTCTGTGTTTCGCCAGCCTTAACCGGCTGTTGGCAACTTCTATTATATTTACTGACAGATCAGCCGGATCATTTTCAAAATCTGAAAACTCGCTGGAGTGTGCAATACCTATTGATACTGTTATATTTGTTATAAAAAACTTTGATTCCCTGAATCCGGTGCGTACATCTTCGGCAATGGCTATAATCTCCTCCCTGGTTATGTCGGTGCAGTAATAGGTAAAACGCGGTCCGTTCATTCTGAATATGAGATGATGTGCGTAGTTTTTACTGGTTTTTTTAAAATTCTTTAACAGATATGCCGCATTGGCCAGAAGTTCATCCCCTGTCTCGCGCCCGTATTTTATATTAAGTGAATTCAGGTTATCTATTTCAAGTATGAAAAAACCGAACTCTATCCCCAGTTCCCTGAAGGCAGAGATGTCTGTTGAAAGGTTTTCTATAAACATGTCCTCTTTATAAACCTGCCCGAGAGGATCTTTGAATGATCTGTTTTTATAATCTGTCTCCATTTTGCGTAAATAGTCAAGCAGTGAGTTTTTTTCATTTTCAAGTCTGCCGCATTTCTGCTGAAGTTTGTATATCGAAGAATTATATAAATCGGGATATCTGATATTGTGTTCAGTGGTTATTTTACGTAAATCGTTATCCACCAGCGCAATCCAGCTGAATCCTTTCACAGAAAATATTTTTTCAAAAAAATAATTAAATAAATCCGGAATATCGGGTTTGTATTCTTTTATAAAACCTGTTTCTCTGTTCAGCATTATCCCGCTGTCTCTGAATACTTCCAGAACTTCTTCGGCTGGAAATAATAAGTAATAGTGTCTTAACAGATCGTTCAGTATTCTTACAATATTCCCGTTTTTTTCAGCCAATTGATACCCTCTCTGTGATTCTGCAAAGTGAAATCTTCATCAGATAAAAAATTAAAGTTACCATTTATAAATTATGTTTATCCCCCCGTGATAACAGGAATAACTGTTAACACTGGTCGTCAGCCCTGTCGCAAATTCGATTCCCCAGGACGAGTTGAAAAAATGTGTATAAATCAGAGTAGCGCTGTAGGTTGTTGTCTTCTGCAGAACAGTTGTATCTGAAAAAGTGAGATAGGTTCTCCCCTGGCTTAGAAACATGTAAAATTGTACAATATTCTCCGGATTTATGGAGAGGTACTGCTGCATCAGCACCGAGTAAAAGAGATCCTTTGTATCGGATTCAACATAGAACTGAATCCTGTTATAAATCTCCGGATTGTAATAGAAGATTATGCCGGGGGATATAAGGTGGTATTGTTTTTTATCTACAGTCTGGATGCTGTCAAGTTTGTCATAAGTATATTTATAAAGCCCTTCAATGTCTATGTTCTGGGTCAGTTTTCTGCTTATGGATATTTCCGAACTGAAGTCCGGGAAAATAGTCGCTTTGGAAGCATAGTCAGCTGCAGCGGAAATATATGTAAGTGTATTTATTCTGTAGCTTCCCCCTGCCCTGATGTTGACATCGGAATTCCACGCAGAGGATCCGGGAAAATAGTCGCTTTGGAAGCATAGTCAGCTGCAGCGGAAATATATGTAAGTGTATTTATTCTGTAGCTTCCCCCTGCCCTGATGTTGACATCGGAATTCGGATTTTTCTGTGTCAGCGCTTTCAATGGAGTTCTGTGTAGCTTCTGTTACATATGAAAAAACTTTTAACGGGACTGAATATTGCCATTCAAAACCAAGCAGCGATTTATGCACCCGGACATTGTCGCCGTTATTGTTTTTGGAATCATACCATGTGTAGTCATAACCGATGGTTGCAGTGAATGTCTGAATCTGGTCAAGTACCCTGATTCTTTCGGCTGATTCGGAGTCTGTTTTATTTATTGATAATACCTTATTTGTATATTCACGGGATTTTTCGTATTCTCCCTTCCAGAGATAAATTTTGGCCAGGCGGTTAAGTATAAGAAGATTACCCGGATTTTCAGAGAGAAGATTATTAAATTGCTCAATAGCCGCATCATATTTCATCTCCCATGAATATATGTCGCCGATAGCCAGGCTTATATCAAGTCTCAAATCTTTTGAGATATTTTTATCTGATGTGAGAATCTCTCTGTACAGATTTATCGCTTCACTGTATCTCTTTTCCCAGGATGTTATCTGCGCAATTCCGAATTTTGCATCCCAGTAAATCTGGTCATCTGTAGAGGATGAACTTACCACTTCTCCATATACGGATTTCGCTTTATCCCACTCATTATTCCAGCTGTAGCCTTTGGCAAGCATCAGTTTAATAAAAAGATTTTTATTATCCATACGGTTGGCTTCTTCAAGAATTTTTATTCCCTGACGGATATCACCTTTGTAAAGCAGCATTTTCCCTTCGTTCATCAATTCAACTGCGGTTGCCGTAAAGGCGGGATTAACAGTGCAGAATAAGAGTAACGCGATTATAATTATTCTGATACATTTCATGTTTTTCACCTTGCTTAATATTCCTGTAATTCTGCCGGTTATATATTCGCTGTTATCCGGACCAGTTGCATTTAATAAATAACCAATGATATCAGGAATATTTTTCTGCCGGCATTGTCTATAATCCGCTGAATATAACTGAATAGAACTGACCGGGAAAGACTGAAATACACCTGATATGTATAGTCACTCTGATGATAATATAATATATTTTAAGTACTGAGTTAAAAAAAAAGAAATGTTCCGGAGGTTTTATTAAATCATAGATAAAGGAAGTGTGAATTGTTCTTGATTTTATGTGGTCGTGTCTGAATAAAAGTTCTTGCAGTAATTTATATATTTACAGAACTGAGAAAAGTATTTATGTCATTTATGTCAATAAAGATAATAAAGATAATGAAGATAACCGGGATGAGCATAATGAACAGAATAAAAACAAACAGGAAACCTTTGTTTCTTTTCGCATTAATGGTGATACTTGCATGTGCTCCGAAGATGGTCAGGCATGATATAGGTGATATAATAAAAGGTGATGAACCTGTAACGGAGAATTCAGGAAATACAATTGATTATGGGTATGAAGACAGCAAGGCGATTAAAAAAATATGGCCTGAAAAAGAACCGGCTGTAATTACTGCGGTAGGAGATGTCGCCTTAAATTTTGCAACGATGAAAGAGATTCTCGATTACAGAATAAAAAAGTATGGACGGAAGGAGGCAATGGCCTATCCTTTTTCAAAGGTGTCGAAAGAGATCAGGGGTATAGGTTTCTGTAATCTTGAAGCGCCTATTACCAATTATAACCTTAAATCGTTTAACGATAAAGATGAAGTTTTCTATTTCAGTTCACCTGGTGGTAGTGAGGATATATTGAAATATGCCGGTTTTGATGTTGCATCTCTTGCCAATAATCATATCAAAGATGCAGGTGAGGAGGGTATGTTTGATACATCAAAGCGTCTTGAGAAAATCAGAGTTGCTCCGGTGGGAATCGGTCGGGATATTGAAGAAGCTTTGAAACCTGTTTATGTCTGGCACAGGGGAACACGGGTTGCTGTTTTCGCCTTCGATAATGTCGTTCCTAAAAGTGTCTGGGCAGGACCCGGCAGGGCCGGTGCAGCAGGGGGATCGGATGAGCTTCTCTGCTCTGCGGTAAAGAAGGTCAGAGAAAGTGTTGACGCCGTTGTCGTAAGTATTCACTGGGGGCAGGAGGTCGGATATGATTATCCTGTAAATCCTCCGGAAAGGGAGCAGGTGGAACTTGGGCATAAACTTATAGATGCAGGAGTTTCATGTATTCTCGGGACTCAATCGCATGGACTCGGGCCTGTGGAGAGATACAGGAACGGAATTATCTTCTACAGCCTCGGGGATTTTGTTTTTGCAGGGAGGCATTCGGCGGCCCACAGGACCAGCATGCTTGTGCGGGTATCACTCAGCGGGGCTGGTGTTGAATCATATACTCTCATACCTGTGAATATCAATCCCCTTGAAATAAAATATTCACCGGAGATACTTGGGAAGAAAAGCGGGAGTGCAGTTATAGATAAGGTTCTGCCTGACAAGGATGATAAATATACAGATTATTATACAGGTGAAAAGAGCGTAGTCCAGGCCGCTAAGTAAACTTTTTTATTCCGGGGATTAATATATTTATGATAAAAAAATATCTGCTGCTGATTCTGATTGTATTTGCAACAACTGTTTATTCGAAGCAGGACAATACTGAAAAAACAACTGGTGATATTCAGATGGTGCACATACCCTCCGGTACTTATGTTATGGGAAAAGATTGTGAAGGGAGGGATTACTCTCCTCAGCACAGTGTGATCATCAGTAAAGGTTTCTGGATGGGGAAGTATGAGATTACGCAGAAGCAGTATCTGGAACTGACCGGGGCCAATCCGTGCGAAAAGAGCAAGTATGGAGAGGGAGATTCTCTTCCGGTTTATAATATCAGCTGGTACGATGCAGTCCAGTTTTGTAACAAACTCAGCGAAGCCGCCGGTCTTAAGCCGTATTATAAAATTAATACCGGGAGTAAAGATGATGATAATGTCTCCCCTAACGACAATATAAAGTGGGAAGTGAATGTTGATGAAAAGGCTGATGGTTTCCGTCTGCCAACAGAGGCTCAATGGGAGTACTGCTGCCGTGCCGGAACTAAAACCGATTTTTACTGGGGAAAGGATTCATCGTGGGACTTTTCAGGAAAGTATTCATGGCATATGTTCAATGCGGGAATGAGAAGATACAACAACGGAACATTCTGGTGGGTCAAGTATCACAAGGTAAAAAAGGTCGGAACAAGGATACCTAATAAATTCGGTTTATACGATATGAATGGAAATGTCGCAGAGTGGTGTTATGACAGATACAGCCGCAGCTACTATTCCGGGGAAGACAAAACTGATCCATCAGGCTTTGACGGTGAGTATGTCTACCGTGTTGTAAGGGGAGGAACAATGCTTGATTCCCCGAAGGATTTCACTTCATACAGCAGATGGCCCGTTGAACCGTTTGAGCGTATCGGTATGAACGGACTGCGGGTAGTGTTGCCGGAGTAATCTCTATTCCGTTATAAACTCAATAAACTCCCTGTTTTTCATGATATCTTCAGCGATTATTTTATATCCCTCAGCTGTAGGGTGGCTTGAATCTGCAAAATACTTCTTCTGCAGGATCAGGGGAATAACCGGAGTAATCCCCTTTTCCCTGAGCTGCCACTCCATCTCTGATAATATCGAGAAATACTGTTTTCTGCTCTCTGCTGTCATCATGTAAGTGTTGAAGGGTGTGATTACTGCCGCGACACTGTTGCCGCTGTTTTTCAGGGTTAACAGCGTTTCGGTCATAAATCTCCACTGCAGGGATTTATCCGGTGTTACCCATCCGATGTTTTGTTCCTGCATCTTATCTGGTGAAATACCTTCAGGCGCTTTGAAGCCATCCTCTTTATGGGAGAAATACTTTATAATTCCCTTATCCGGGTTTTCCATTGTCCAGCGGTAAAGGCTTTTTTCTGCAAAACGGGTCAATCTTATATGTTCTATCCATGAGAATATCGGAATTGAACGCGTTATCAGAGCAGTAAGCTTTTCTTCGAATGAAGGTTTGTATGACGGGATCTCCGGATACAGCTGTGACAGCAGAACCCGATGGTTTATTTCGCTGTTAACAGGTCCGGTGAGATCGTGCCGGGGGGAACTCATCCAGAGAAGATTTATTCCGACAATAATTTTCCTGTTTTTCAGTTTCTGTGAATAATGATTGAGCAGTCCTGTCATTGAAGCAGGATGAATGCCGTCGAGTCCCATGTTCCTGAACCTGATATCTTTATTGAGTAAGTTAAGGTTTGCGGAGAGCGTATTATCACTGTCAGTGTAATGCCCCCATATAACAGAGTCCCCGATAACCGGGATGGAATTTTCCGATGCCGCCTGCTTCGAGTAGGCGTTGTATAGAAAGTAATCCTCTCCCATGCTGTAAGGTATGCGGTAGTTGACTGTAAATAAAGCTTTGTCGGTAAGAGGGAAGGAGAAGGGAATCACTGCCGCCAGTATCAGAAATGTGATAATTGATATTGTTATATACTTAAGATTTTTCATTTTAAGGTTTCCCGTTTTACCGCACATTATTAAAATTGAAAATATATAAATTCACCGGAACTGTTCGTGACAAAAAACAGAATGTATGCGAGCATGAATATTATCGCAGCGCAACGGTATGCGGGTTTATCTGTAAACCCGATCATCCTGTATTCCTTCAGCCACTGGAAAGCATAACAGACTGTAATCAGCCCTGCCATAAAAAGCGGCATCTGCGGAACGGTGAATTCAGTTGTGAATATTCTTCCAATGAATGTAAACGCATCTGCAGCATTTTCAGAACGGAAAAATATCCATGTGAAAACAATAATTACAAATACAATAACACGGCGAACAAATACCGGGATTTTATCCGTTGCTTTAATCTTTCCTATCTGTTTTCCTGTAGAATGAATGACCGCGTGCATAAATCCCCACAGAACAAAATTCCAGGATGCACCATGCCATAATCCGGACATGAGCATGGTTGCAAAGGTATTTCTGGTCTCTTTAAGTTTCCCTTTCCTGTTCCCGCCAAGGGGGATATAGAGATAGTCCCTGAACCATGATGAAAGGCTTATATGCCAGCGTCCCCAGAAATCACCTGTACTTGCGGCCATATATGGCAGGTTGAAATTTTCCATCAGGTTTATCCCAAGCATCCGGGCAACACCTCGTGCCATGTCGGTGTATCCACTGAAGTCGAAATATATCTGCCAGGTGAATGCAAGCGCACCGGCAAGAAGATCGCCGGATGTGAACTGTGCCGGATTTCCGAATATTTTATCCGAGTACAGCAGGAAGTAATCGGCCAGGGCAATTTTTTTGAACATTCCCTGTATGAAGAGATATATTCCTTCGGCAATGTCATCACTTCTGACTTCCGGCCATGATTTGACAAGAGGGATAAGGTGATGACCCCGTTCAATGGGGCCGGCAAGGAGTGAAGGGAAGAATGATACAAAAGATGCATACTGGATTAAACTCCTTTCTCTTTCAGTCCGTCCGAAGTAGCAGTCTATAGTATTGCCCAGAGACAGGAACAGAAAGAATGAAATCCCCACAGGGAAAAGGACTCCTCCGGAAGGGATAGAGTAATCCGCTCCACATATGCTTAATATTGAGTTTATGTTGCTTACAATAAAACCGGAATACTTGAAGAAACTCAGTATCACAATGGTGTTGAGAATGCTCAGTGAAAGAAATAATTTTTTTCTGCCTGTTTTCTCCATTAAAAAAACTGATATATAGTCAAACAGGATTACCCATGAGATGAGCAGAAGGTATAGCGGATTCCACCACCCGTAAAAGATAAACGAAGCAATGAGTATTACATCTCTTTTCTGCCGGGGTTTTTTAACTGCCGAAAAAACGGAGTAAACAACTGCAAAAAAGAGAAGAAAGGTCCATGAATAAAAAAGCATCAGGGATCAATCCGCCCTTCTGACACATCTGAATCCGATAGTGTCACGGAGAATGCATGCATCGTTGATTGATCCATCCATAGCCCTTGATGCCGAGCCGAAAACCTCTTCCTGGTCGCTCCATGAACCTCCACGGAGAACGCGTTCTTTCCCTTTTTTAGGACCGCTCGGGTCTGAAAGAGAAGAGGCCTTGTAGTAATCGGCAGAAAAAATGTCGTTACACCATTCGGCTACGTTGCCGTACATGTCATATAAACCCCATGAATTTGGTTTTCGTGAACCGACTGCTGCGGTTTTCCCGGATGAGTTTTTAATGTAAATAGCGTAGTTTTTTAAATTTTTCTTTTCGTTTCCGAAATAGAATTTATCGCTGCTTCCCGCTCTGGCGGCATACTCCCACTCGGCTTCAGTCGGCAGCCTGTAGCCGTTGGCATTGAAGCTGCATTCCCATGTATCCTCGTTATAACATGGAGTAAGACCCTCCTCAAGTGATCTTTCGTTGCAGTAAACAGCGGCATTGACCCATGCAACCATCTCAACCGGATATTTATCCCCTTTAAAATGGGAAGGGTTGGGGAGTTCAAGCTTTTTGAACATCTCCTGTGTAACTTCATATCTGTCGATGTAGAAAGGAGATAGCTTGACTTTATGTGAGCTCTCTCCTTCTCCCATGGTAAACTCACCGCCGGGGAGGGACACCATTTCGATGCCGGATTTACTTTTTATGTCTTTAATTTCAGTGCTGACTTTTTTTCCGCCGCAGGATGGTAAAACGGCCATGAATGCAGCTATTGTAATTATTGTAATATACTTTTTCATTTTATTTTTCCTCATGGAATCCAGTCTGGTTCCTTATTCTGGTTGCCGTCTGTTGTAACATATGCCCATTTGCCGGTAGCGATCTCCGCAATACATATATTCCATCCCTTCGCCGTACCCCCTACGTGCTGATCACCGTCCGGGCCGAAAGAGAAAGCAATGTATTTTCCATCCGGCGACCAGTCCAGGTGATAAACCTCGTACCCTTTCGAAACAGATAGAAATGGTATTTTATCCTTATCCGCTACAGGAACAGGTCTGCTCATGTTTATTTTTGCGATGTAAAATTCGCAGTCAGATTTTCCCCATCCGATCATACTTCCGTCAGGTGAAAACTCCGGCCTGCATCCGACAATGTTCAGTTTGAAATATCGTGAACCGTTAACTTCAATCCCTATATCGGTATGTTTGAACCCCATCCCTCCGAGAACGGTCGCTGTGATGTATTTCCCGTCTGGCGACCAGCATAGGGAGTAAAGGTGTTCAAGCTTTTTATTCGCATGTTCTCTGATCTGACCGGTTGCCATTTCATAAAAGAAGAGCCCTTTGGTCGACCAGCTCTCCATGGAGAATCTTCGCGCAGATTCCGGTTTTACAAATGCAATAAATTTTCCGTCAGGAGACCAGCACTGCTCTCTTGCATCTTTCGAGATGAGAGTTCTTCCTGAACCGTCAATGTTCATCAAATAAAGATCGCGTTTTCTGTTTCTCCCTTCTCCCGAATCTTCGAGGTAGCTGATTTTCTTTCCGTCAGGGGAGACATGAGCGTACATCTCATGTATGCCCGGCGTATTAGTAAGTTTCTTTTTCCCTGTCCCGTCGGCATTTATTATGCAGAGATCGAAGCTGTTGTTTTCAAATGTCTCGTAAACAATTTTATACTTTATTGCGGAGAGATTGACAGCAGGAGCATTATCCTGCCCGGCAGTAAGTATAGTGGCTGTCAGCACCATAATGGCAACAGCAGTGCATGTTCTATTCATATTTTCCTCAAAAAAACAAATTGCATGGAGTCTCCTCTCAATATTTTTTTTTAAATGTAATTTTCAACACTTTTTTTATAAGGAGATGAATATGTGGTCATTTACAGCCTGCACATTAATAAAAAAGCTGCCGTTTTAGCGGCAGCTTTTTTATTAGTAGACCAATTATGCTGATTAACCAAGAGGAAGAATTGTTTTTCCCATTTTTTCGTTGAGAATTTCACCAAGTGCTGTGTATAATGCGCTTAAACCGCAGAAAATACCTTCAAAACCCGCTATTCTTTCTATTATTTCACTGTCCAGAAATCTTCTTGCAGCAAGGAGAAAGAAGAGAACAGCAAGTGAAAAGAAAATAACCTGTGTAGCTTTGTTGCCATTCAGTGTTCCAATGAACATAAAGAATGTGAAAACACCCCAAACTGTGAAGAAAACTCCCAGTGAAGTATTACATACCGGAAAAGCAGCACCCATAGCAGTTTTGGGAACGAGCCAGAGAAATACAAGAAGCAGCCAGAAAGCTCCATAGGACATAAAAGCCGCCTGACCGAAGGTGTTGCCTTTTTTAAACTCCATAGTACCTGCAATAAGCTGTGCGAGTCCGCCGAAGAAAACACCCATTCCCATGATCATCGCATCAAGCGGATAGAATCCCGCGTTGTGGAAGTTAAGAAGGATGGTAGTCATACCGAATCCCAGGAGCCCCACAGGTGCCGGATTTGCAAAATTCTCGTTACTCATAAAAAATCCTCCGATTTTTTTTATTTTTTTCTGCTGTTCACGGACAGAATGATATTACACTGAAACATCTTGGCAGATCACCCGATGACCCGGCACGTGTTATGTCGTCGATACATTAACAAAGAAAAGTTTCAGAACCAGCCCGTTCGATAAACGCAATTTTGCAATTTTATCACCGACAATTATTTTATCAACTCAAATTTGTTTTTTTAAGCCGGACATTTAAAAAAAATCCACTCGGTTATGGCGTCTTTGGCCCCCTTAACCATACAGGTTTTCTGAATTTAAAAAGTGATACATTCGGATGCTTTGAATCAGGTGATGATCCCCTCTTTGCAATTAGTTAATGTCTTGACACCGGTGAATAAAATGCATAAACAAACCGGATGGAAGACTCTATGAACAACAAAGATGTCAGTGGTATACTCGCCAGGGAGGGGGCAAAAATATATCTGAAAGGGCTGGACGGGACAGAATATTTTTCCGGCTGCGCAATCTGGGAGGGATACCTCATGCACTGGCAGGGTAAAATGCTATGCGGAAGAATTCTCCCTGAAACAGATTATCTCACGGGAAAACCTATAGTACTGCTCTGGCCCGTGAGTGAAAGAACCGGAGAATCCTTTGTGGAACTCTATTATAATGAACGCCTGGTGAAATATACAATGTCAATGCTGGGGCACCTTGCAATAAATGTTAACGGATATATTTTTAATTTCTCCCACCTTTTGAATGAATGTGAGATCATGACAGAGGAGGAGTATTTCTACCGTCCGGCACTTGGACGATTCAGTCCGTCACCCGATGGTCTTTTTGATATTTCAAATCCTGAAAAGCCGTATCTCGATAAGTTCGGCCGCCAGTTTATGAGAACTATACATGTTGCGAGGATTACAGGGAAGGAAACACTCTCTCTTGAATCAATTCTGCGCGGGAAACTAAAGCAAATCTATGACACCCCTGTAAACCCGTTAAAACCGGAATTTTATGCTGAGTTTGGCAAGTTCAGCAACAGCTGTACTACAATTATACGGGATTCATTAAGGGAATGGGGATTTAAAGATATAAAGGGGATATTTCCCCGCGAGCTGTTTATTAATGCAGTGTGGTCTTTCAGAAAACAGTCGTATAAAGGGGAGGTATTACTTTCGGTTTTCAGGCGCAATCAGTTGATTGTAGATGAGGCTCCACTCAGCAGTCTCACCCCGGTTTTAAATATCCTTAACTATGTGAAAAAGCTGATTATGGACGCTGAAGGCGTTTACAGATAATGATTCT
Source organism: Spirochaetota bacterium (assembly GCA_963664815.2). Taxonomy (GTDB): domain Bacteria; phylum Spirochaetota; class UBA4802; order UBA4802; family UBA5550; genus WRGT01. The sequence goes on along the minus strand of CAXXHB010000003.1, from coordinate 3,640,052 downwards.
GATTCCCCCTACAGCCCGCCAGACATTAATGGTTCAGGAAAACATGCTTTTGCCATCCTGCCTGTATCGGCAGATTGATTTTATATCAGAACGGCCAGGGATGAATTATAAATTCAGAGAGGTTTAAAATGAACGAAGTTTTTACTGAAACAGCAAAATTCGGTGGTATTGCCGCCAGTATCATCATGCCTCTTTTTAATATTCCGCTAATATATAAGATATGGAAGAGAAAATCATCTTCCGACATTTCGCTTGTATGGGCACTTGGAATATGGGGCTCTGTCATATTGATGCTTCCCGCATCAGTGATATCATCGGACCCGGTTTTGAAAATTTTCGGTATTACAAATTTAGTTCTTTTTTCCGGGGTTGTCGTATCTGTTTTGAAGTATCGTTAAATTTAAGATAGTACATTTCTATTTAAGTTTGATTTTACTCCGGATTTGGCAAATTATTATTTGAAGCTGCATAAAACTATAATTCTTAAAAAATGTAAATTATTGCATCCATCCGGTTATATTAAAAATAAAAAACTGACTAAAACAACATAAAACAATTTTTACACACTTCCTTTATAAAAAATTTACACAATAAAATAACTATTCCTGTAAGCAATTACTCTAATATCGGGCGTATCACGATATTTCTAATATTTAAGTCCAGTGTATACTAATGTAACAGATATAAAATGAGTAATTAGTGATTTAATCTCAAGGAGGTTTTATGAAAAAAATAGGTTTTATGATTCTTCTTCTTTTTGCATTTTTAGCACCAGGCTTTTCCAGCGAAATTACGGTCTATACCGCTCTCGAAGATGATCAGATAATGAGGTATCTGGATTCTTTTAAAAAGAAATATCCGGATATTAAAGTTAATATCGTAAGGGATTCCACCGGTGTAATCGCGGCAAAACTGATTTCTGAAAAAAATAACCCTGTGGCGGACGTTGTATGGGGGACGGCCGTAACCAATCTCATCGGAATGGATGATCTTGGTATGCTGGAGGAATACTCACCTGCAGGTATAGAAAGAGTTCTCCAGAATTTCAAAGATACAAAAAATAAAGTTCCTCACTGGGTAGGCATTGATATATGGGAAACTGCTTTTGTATGTAACACCGTCGAACTTAAGAAAAGAAAACTCCCGGTGCCGGCCACTTACAAGGATTTATTAAATCCCGTATACAGGGGACAAATTGTAATGTCTCACCCTGCTTCATCAGGTACCGGTTATTTAACTGTCTCAGCAATACTCCAGCTTATGGGGGAGAACAAGGGATGGGAATACATGGATAAGCTTAATGAAAATATAGCCCAGTATGTTCATTCCGGTTCCAAACCGGCAAAGATGGCGGGACAGGGCGAATTCCTTATCGGTATATCATTCGGCTACAGGGGAATAATTCAGAAACAGAAAGGTGAACCGGTTACAACAGTATTCCCTAAAGAGGGGTCAGGCTGGGATATGGAGTCAAATGCACTGATTAAGAAAAAGAAAATTAAAAATGAAGCAAAACTTTTTCTCGACTGGGCAATCTCTGATGATGCAATGAAGGAATACATTAAGAGCTTTGCTATAATTTCAGTAAAAAATAATTATCCGGTACCGGAAGGCTACAGTAAACAACCGCTTAAGCAGCTTATAAAAAATGACTTCTACTGGACTTCAAAGAACAGAGACCGAATTCTTCAGGAATGGTCAAAAAGATACGAAAGCAAATCAGCGCCAAAATGATAATATGAGAATAATACATTCTGAGGGGACATCCCCTCAGAATAAGAGAGGTTACAACTATGGTTAAATCATATTTAAAAATCGAAGAAATCTCTAAACAATATGGGAAACACCCTGTTCTTAAAGGTATATCATTTGAAGTTAAAAAAGGGGAGTTCCTGAGCTTTCTTGGACCAAGCGGATGTGGTAAATCCACTCTTATCAGAGTTATTGCCGGATTGGAAAATCCGGACACAGGAAGAATCTTCCTTGATAAAAATGAAATTACTTCAATAGACACTTTAAATAGAAATTTCGGCATTGTATTTCAGTCTTATGCTCTTTTCCCGAATCTTACGGCATATCAGAATATTGAGTATGGAATAAGGATGAAAAAACTCTCTAATATGGAAAAAAAAGAGAGAATAATGAATATAATTAAGCTGGTGGATCTTGAAAAAAGCATAAATAAATATCCTGCCGAGATGTCCGGCGGTCAGCAGCAGAGGGTAGCCCTTGCGAGGGTACTGGTTCTTGATCCATGTTTACTTCTGCTTGATGAACCATTGTCAGCGCTTGATGCAAAGGTCAGGGGGAGACTCAGGAAAGAACTGAAATATATCCAGGAGAAAATAGGGGTTACTACAATCATGGTGACTCATGATCAGGAAGAGGCTCTTACTATGTCTGACAGAATTGCTGTAATGTATGATGGAGAAATAGTGCAGATTGGCAGACCGGAAGAAATTTACAATACACCATCCAGTCTTTTTGTTGCGGATTTTATTGGTGAAATAAATTTTATAAGAGAGAGTGGCTCGATTAAAGCTATAAGACCTGAACATATTGAGTTAAGTGATTCTGATGATTGTGAATCGATAAAGACGATTGTGGAAAACTGTGAATTCATGGGAAGTTCATACAGAATTACATTAAAACCGGAAGAGTTACCGGACGGATGCAGCGATTTGTTGACTATGGATGTAAATACGTCTCTGTTTGCAAGAATGAACCTTAATAAAAACTCTGTTTTATCTGTACGGCTCCCTGAAAACAAAGTGATTACGTATCAGAATTAAGAGAACCGGTAAATGATCAGAAAATATGAGAAATCTGTAAAAGTATTATTTGTACTTCTTATCTCACTGTTTTTTATTATATCGGTTCTGCTTCCGGTCTCGATTCTTTTTGCCAAGGCTTTTTTTAACAGGAATAATGTTTTTGTAGGCTTGCAGAATTTCTCCGATTATTTTTCAACACCGAATATGATGGTTTCATTATCAAATACGTTTTTTATTTCAATAGTTACAACTTTAATTTCCATGTTCTTCGGGTTTGTTTATGCTTACGGATTATCAAGAACATCAATAAAAGGGAAAAAGTTTTTCAGGCTCACCGCGATGCTCCCTCTTTTTGCGCCTACAATGCTCTATGCTCTTGCTCTTATCTATATATTCGGCAACAAGGGGATTGTCACAACGGGGTTTATGGGATTGGTGGATGGCGGATTTAACCTTCCATTTAAAATTTACGGGCCGGCGGGTATAATTATATGTGAACTGATATATACCTTTCCCCAGGTATATATGATACTGTACGCATCGCTTTCAAGTACTGATTACAGGTTATACGAAGCATCGACCTCTCTCGGCGGAAATTCATTTCACAAGTTTACGGAGATTACAATTCCGGGGATCAGGTATGGACTTATCAGTTCATTTTTTGTTTCATTTACTTTATGCTTCACCGATTTCGGTGCGCCGAAGATTATAGGCGGCAACTACAATGTACTCGCAACTGATATATACAAACAGGTTATTGGTCAGCAGAATTTCAATATGGGGGCACTGGTTGGTATTTTACTGATGGTACCTGCGGTAATATCGTTCGTTATTGACATACTTAACCAGAAACAGTCGCATGCAATGATTACGTCTCGTTCAACTCCATATGTTATAAAAAAGAAAACAGTAAGGGATATGATTTTTTTTATATTCTGCATGTCTATATCGGTTATGATTTTACTTATATTGGGATCGGTGATATTCGCGTCAGTAATGAAAAACTGGCCATACGACCTGAGCTTTACACTTTCTCATTATACACTAAAGAACGTAGCCGGTGATGGCCTTAAACCATATTACAATTCTTTAAGAATTGCTTCGATAACGGCGTTATCAGGAACGTTGATAGTTTATATAAACTCTTACTTTACCGAGAAAACAGAGGTTCTTCGGATATTAAGAAAATTTAATTATCTGATGTCGCTTATCCCAATGGCGCTTCCCGGTATTGTAATAGGTCTTTCATATATTTTTCTGTTTAACGCTGATGTGTTTTCAGTCCCATTTACTGATATCGAATTCAGAAATCCGCTTAATGCTGTTTATGGAACCGCGGCTATACTTGTGCTTGCTAATATAGTACATTTCTTCTCGGTTCCGACTATTACTTACTCTTCCATACTTAGAAAGATGGATAGTGAATTTGAAAAGGTTTCAGCATCACTAGGTGTGCCTTTCTATTATACAATGATGAAGGTGACAACTCCAATAGCCATTCCCTCAATTATGGAAGTATTCTCATACTTTTTTGTAAATTCAATGGTTACCGTGTCTGCTGTGATTTTTATTTACAGTTCTGAACTGAAACTGGCATCAATAGCGATTGTAAATATGGACGACGCGGGTGATACAATAGAAGCTGCAGCGTTGTCCATATTGATACTGTTTACAAATACTTTATTTATACTTTTATTCGGGATATTCCGCAGATATGTAAATGACAAAACACAAAAATGGAGTTTGGGATGATTATAGATAATTCCATGACGATTAAAACAGGTCATAAAATACAGGCTGTTATCTTTGACTGGGCCGGGACAACTATTGATTACGGGTGTTTTGCCCCGGTTGAAGCATTTATCACTTCATTTAAAATGTCCGGAATTGATCTTTCTATCGGGGAAGTGAGGGCCCCTATGGGGCTTCCAAAGAAAGAACATATAAGAAAGATACTGTCCGGAGGAAGAGTGAGAAAACTATGGATAAGCATTCATGGAAGTTCACCGGAAGAGAGCGATGTTGATGCAATATATAAAGAGTTTGATCGCTTCCTGATGGATAGTGTAATGAATCACGTGGATATAAAACCTCATACACTGGAAGCAGTTGACAGTTTACGTAGAGCGGGTATTAAAATCGGATCCACGACAGGTTATACAAAAGAGACAATGGAGATGATTCTTCCGGATGTAAAAAGAAACGGCTATTCGCCGGATTGTGTACTCACTCCGGATAATCTTCCCGCGGGCAGACCATCACCCTGGATGTGTTATCAAAATGCCATTAATCTAAATGTTTTTCCAATGCATTCAATAGTAAAAGTTGGTGATACTGCAAGTGATATTGAGGAGGGCATTAACTCCGGATGCTGGAGTATCGGTGTAATTCGCGGAAGCAGTGAGCTGGGACTATCTCTCCGGGAAGAGAGAAGTTTCGGGGAAAAGCAGTTTAATCTGAGGAGAGAAGCCGCCATCAGGACATTTATTTCGTTCGGGGCCCACTTTGTAATAGATGATCTTCGTGAACTGGATGAGGTAATTGAAAAGATAAATCAGATAATGGCAGGCCCGTTGAAATGAAAATTCTAACTGACGGAGGATTTATGAAGTTAAACAATATACCGGAAAATCCGTATCTGCTTTTAACGCCGGGACCTCTTTCAACATCAAAGAGGGTTAAATCGGTAATGCTTCGTGACTGGTGTACTTGGGATGATGATTATAACAGTATTGTACAGGATATAAGGAGCCGGTTAACGAAGCTGGCCTCAATCGCCGCAGGAAAATATACTTCAATTCTGATGCAGGGGAGCGGTACTTTTTCAGTAGAAGCCGTATTGGGATCAGTAATACCTGATGACGGTAAACTTCTTGTGATTGCCAATGGTGCATATGGTCTGAGAATTCACAGGATTGCATCAATGCTGAAGATTGATTGTGTTCTGATTCAGGCGGATGAAACATCTCTTCCTGACCTGAATGAAATTGAGGAAACACTGAAGATTGATTGTGATATAACCCATATAGCCGTTGTACATGTTGAAACGACAACCGGTATAATCAATCCGGTTAAGGAGATCGGTGCTCTTGCAGAGAAATATAATAAGAATTATATCGTTGATGCCATGAGCAGTTTCGGCGGCATAGAATTAGATATGAATGATTATAAAATTGATTACCTTGTAAGCAGCTCAAATAAATGCCTTCAGGGAGTGCCTGGTTTTGGTTTTATTATAGCTGACAAAGAAAAGCTCAGGCAGACAAAGGGCTTCTCAAGGTCTCATTCTCTGGATGTATATGATCAGTGGGAGACAATGGAACTGAATAATGGAAAATGGAGATTTACATCACCTACACATGTGGTACGGGCATTTCATGAGGCTTTGTTAGAACTTGACAAAGAGGGTGGTATACATGAAAGAAACAGCCGGTACTTATTGAACCAGAAAACTCTTGTATCCGGTATGAGAGAGCTGGGATTCAGTACACTTCTGCCTGATAAACTGCATTCACCGATAATAACAAGTTTTCTTTCACCGGAAAGCGATAAATATTCATTTCGGAAATTCTATGAAGAGTTAAAGAAAAATGGTTATGTAATTTATCCGGGAAAGATAACCGAGAGAGACACATTCCGTATAGGTAATATCGGTAATGTTTATCAGCATGATATAAATGAATTACTGAGAGTAATTGAAGAAATAATATACTGGGAATAATCAGTTAATATGGTATTCCGGGGGCAAATAGCAGGTATCCGGCACAGGATATAAACTTTCCTGGTGAATTGATACATGAAACAGAAATTTAATCCGTGTGGAAATTGCGGATTGTGTGATTATAGATGGTGGGATTATTGGATGTGAACCTGCATATTATTTAATGAAGTATGGCTTCTTCATTATTAATTCCTTTAGTGTTGATAGAATGATTACGAATATAGTCTCCGTATATTTTTCAGGAGTTGTAAATGAGTCAAGTGCTCTCTGAACGCCGTATTTATTTATGAACTGTAATTTTAAAAAAAAAACAAAAATTGCTGGATATTTATCTACCTGAATATTTATATAGTAAACTAATTGAATACTGGGTTCATATACTAAAAAACTCAGTTTTATTTTCTTAACTCTGATAAGTGAAAAAATACTTTAATCCCCCTGTTTCAGATGACTGAACTGTGGGGAGATAGTATTTTTTACACTAAATACGTGTTCGGAAATTATTACTGAAATTAAAAATAAAAAACCATGAATCCTGATAATCAATATTTTAAGGTAAAGCAGGTTTGTTCGATCAGCTTAATGAGCATTTATAGCTAAAGAGAGCGGCACAGCTCATAGAAAATTCAGAATCCCGGTTTTACTGCAAAAAGAGTTACTCTAAAACTAAAAAAGTGAGGTTTTCTATGGATCGTATAGTTGATTCACGTGACCAGAAGTTTGTACTTTTTGAACTTCTAAAAGTTCAGGATCTTCTCAAGACTGAACAATTCGCCGATTTTGATCAGGATATGTTTGAAATGACTCTTGATCTCACTAAACAGATTTGTGAAGAACATGTACTCGGTTGTTACCAGGAAGTTGACAGTGAAGGCGGAGCGAAATTCGACAAGGGGAAGGTAACAATACCACCTCAATACCGGGAAGTACACAAAATAATGACTGAAGCCGGCCTTTTCACAATGGGTATAAGCCCGGAAGCAGGCGGGCAGGGTATGCCTTATGTAATTTGTATGGCAGCAAACGAGTATTATTCATTTCATATGGGATTTCAGCTTTATCCCGAAGCGGCAACAGGTGCAGGCCATTTGATTGAGGTTTTCGGTACAGAGAGACAGAAAAGGCTTTATATGGACAAGATGTATGCCCAGAAGTGGGGCGGTTCAATGTGTCTTACTGAGCCTGATGCAGGTTCTGATGTGGGAGCTTTAAAAACAAAGGCAATAAAACAACCTGATGGAACTTATAAAATCACAGGCGCTAAGATATTCATTACATCCGGTGAAAATGATCTTTTTGAAAATGTTGTTCACCCGGTTCTTGCAAGGATTGAAGGGGATCCGGGTGGTACAAAGGGTATTTCCATTTTCCTTGTTCCGAAATACAGGGTTAATGAAGATGGAAGCCTCGGGAAGTTTAACGATGTAGTATGTACTGGAATTGAACATAAGATGGGTCTTAAGGGGAACGGCACATGCTCAATGAGCTTTGGCAGCGACAATGACTGTATAGGGGAACTGCTCGGAGAAGAGAGAAAGGGTATGGCTATCATGTTCCAGATGATGAATGAAGCGCGTCTCGGGATGGGGCTTCAGGGTTCAAGTACGGCATCAGTTTCCTATCTCCATGCTCTTGCTTACTGCAAAGAAAGGATACAGGGGAAAAATCTTAAGGATTCAATGAATCCCGATGCTCCAAGCGTTCCGATTATTCAGCACCCCGATGTAAGAAGAATGCTTATGTGGATGAAATCCCATACAGAAGGACTCAGGGCACTGGTTTACCTCTGCTCACTCTGTCTTGATAAAGCACACGCCAGTTCAGGTGAAGAAGTTGATAAATGGTCCGGTATTATGGACTTCCTGATCCCTGTATGTAAAGCATATGGAACAGATATGGGATTCAGGGTAACAGAGCTTGGTATACAGTGCTTCGGCGGCTATGGTTTCTGCAACGATTACCCGATGCACCAGTTTATGAGAGATTTGAAAATTGCTTCTCTCTATGAGGGAACAAATGGTATTCAGGCGCTTGATCTTGTGGGTAGAAAACTCGGTGCGAAGAAAGGTATGGTTTTCATGAATTACCTCGGTGAAATGAATAAAACCATTGAACAGTATAAAGGGGAAGCGAGACTGTCAGATATGGCAAAGGATGTCAAGGAGTATGTTGACCTTATGGCGGCAATGGGAATGTATTTTGCAAATTGCGGTAAAGAAGGGAAGTTTATGATACCTATTACCAATGCATATCCATTCCTCAATCTTGTCGGCTGTATTTCACTTGCATGGCTGCAGTTATGGATGGCAGGTGTTGCAGAGGAGAAACTTCAGGCAATATACAAATCGAAGGGAATTGATCCCAATGATAAAAAAGCCATCAGAAATCTTCCAAACGACGATAAAGAAGCTGCTTTCTATCAGGGGAAAGTTTACAGTGCAGAGTATTACATAAAGAATGTACTTCCGACAGCTAAATCATATGCTGAAGCGATAAAGAAAGAGGATATGTCTCTTATGAGTATTAATGATGCAAGTTTTGCATGCGGAGAAAATCTGTAAGCATAATTACAGCTACATTTATATATTTACAGCTAAGTGTTAAAGGGCTGCCACTGTGGGCAGCCCTTTTTTTATTATTGTTACTTGAGTTAGGCAGATTTTATTTATAAAAATACAATTTATTATGAAAAAAATATTCTTACATGTCATTTAAATATTTACACCTTTAATACACCCTCCGTATATCCTCCGTACACCCTTCGACATCCCTGCATAAAAATGCCTAACTCAAGTTATTATTATTTTCTGTAATGTTTTTTTTGAAAATCGCATAGACATGTATATAGTATATTTTATAAACATGATACACTCGATTTTTTTTGTTTGAATCATGGTATACCGGGAAAATTGAAGGAAATAAGAGGGTATTTTAATGGTAAAGAGTATAAGATATAAGATACTGTCAGTTATTGTGCTGTTTTCAATTCTATTTATTGTGGTTTTTTCAATTTCGCAGATAATCGCATATCTGAATTACAGGAAGTCGAAGATCTGTGAAATTGAAAAAGTTACCATGGTAAACGTAGGGAGAATCAATAAATCTGTGGGGCTTATGGAAAACTGCGCGATGAATCTGGCCATATATGGCTCATATTATTACGAGACTTACCGGAATAATAAAGCCGGCAATGAAGCTTCGATGAAGAAATATCTTATTTCTACATTTGCCGGATTCAAAGCTGCTATCGGCGGGGGGATCTGGTATGATCCTCATGCTCTTGATCCTGGTGTAAAACTGTATGGGCCTTATGCATTTTTTGAAAACGGTAAAGTTGTGTTTACCTGGGATCTTAATACTGAAAAGTATAATTACCCGGGGCAGAGCTGGTATACCTTTGCTCTACCTGATGGATGGGACAGGACTAAAAAGAGGGAGAAAGAGTTTTACTGGACAGCTCCATACGTTGATGAAAGCGGGACTAATTCCCTTATGATTACCGTTGATACATTTATGTTTGATGCTCAGAAAAGGATTATAGGTATATCAACTGTAGACTGGTCTTTAAGTGAAATATTAAAATTTCTGAATGATATAAGAATTACACCAAATTCAAAAACGTTTCTGGCTGATCTCGGTTCAAAGAAAATTATCTCATACACCATTGACGGCAGCATGGTAATGAAGGATATCAGCCAGGTACCGCTTTTAAACAGTATTGCATCCTCTGCTGATTTAAAACCTGATGCATGTTCCTACAGGAAAGCGGAGATTGCTGATTCAGATTATCACGTATTTTCAATTATGACGGCAAACAACATGGTCTACGGCGTAATGATCCCCGATGGTGAATTTTTATCCGATGCAGTAAGAAACAGTATTGTCTCCCTGTTTGTGTCCCTGGTACTTGTCGGGGTGCTGTTTTTTTTCATGAATATAATTATCGGAAAACAGCTGTCTCCGATGAAGCGGATTAACGTTATGATGAAGGAGATAGCAGAGGGGGGGGGTGATCTGACCAGAAAAATAGATATAGAGGCGGATGATGAAATAGGGGCGTTCGCCTCCAGTTTTAATATTTTCACATCAAAGATCAGAAGCATAGTTTCCCTTATTAAAAAGTCGGCTGATTCTCTTACGGTATCGTCAACAGAACTGAATAATTCATCAGTAACTCTTTCGGATAATGCACAGAGGCAGGCAGCATCATCAGAGGAGATGACCTCTACTGTTGAACAGCTTGCAGCAACGACAGAGAATACATCTGACATATCTGCTGTGCAGCATGAAAAGTTTAACCTTCTTATATCGATGATTTCGAGGCTTTCAGACAATATTGTAAATCTTGAATCGACTGTGAAAGATTCTGTAAGTCTTTCAGGGAAAATATCCGAGGAAGCCCTCTCGGGAGATAAGCATCTTAAGCTGATGAATAACAGTATGGTTAAGATTACAGACAGTTCACAGAAGATGACGGGGATTGTTGAGATTATAGATGATATATCGGACAGAATCAACCTTCTGTCGTTAAATGCTGCTATTGAAGCAGCACGCGCAGGTGATGCCGGGAAGGGTTTTGCTGTTGTTGCCGAGGAGATATCAAAACTTGCAGATCAGACTTCAACAAGTCTAAAGGATATTGACACACTTATAAAAATAAATAAAGATGAAATCGGACAGGGGATGGATACTGTTCTCAAATCAATAAATATTCTCGGGAACATTACACACCAGATTGCCAGCATTTCTGAAAGGATGCAGGGAATTTTCAGGAACACTGAGGAACAGATAAAAATAAAATCTGAAATAGGCAGTCAGATAGATTCTCTCCAGATATTAAGCAGCCAGATTAAAAATGCGTCAGAGGAACAGAAATTTGCGTTCAGTGAAATTGTCAAGGCGATAACAGATATAAGCTCCATAGCACAGTCAACGGCATCTTCAGCTGAGGAAGTATCCGGAAATTCCCGGACTGTTTCAGATCTTTCAACGGAGATCAGTTCCGTTGTGGCGTCATTTAAAACATGAGGATATAGTATACTTATTATGAAGATGAAAGAAATTATAAAATAACCTGAAAAAAGTCCGTAGAGATAGTATAAAACCTATTATGTTAAAAATTAAGTTTACAGATTAAATACTGTCCATGTTTTTAGTATGTTTTTATTAATTATAATATGATTATTATTATAAGATATATTAATCTGTTAAAAAATAAATTGATCTTTATCGCTAAAAATACAGTTGTCTGATTTTTAAAACATTTTTAATGTCATAAACGATTTAACTCATTTCAATAAAAAAAGGTGAAAATAATGCGGAAAGTCCTTTTTCTTTTCATTTTATGCACCGTCCCGCTTTTAACACTGTATGCTGAAGAACCTCCGACAGCTGTTTTTAATCCCGATGATCTTGTTCTCTGGGCATTCGGAGATATTCAACCCCGTAATCAGAAGGAGCGGCTCTGTTTTGAGATTGCTGTTGATGATATAGCACACATGAAGAATATTGATGCGTCAATCTGCGTTGGTGACATAGCGCAGTATGGGGATGAATACCGGGCCGAAGATGCCTATATATGGTTTTATAACATATACAGCAGAGCCGGAATACCTGATCTTTATGAGATTGCCGGGAACCATGATGCCAGGAATATCGACGCTTACCTCAAGGCAACGAAGAAACCGCTGCATTATGCGGTACAGTACGGGAATCTGATTATTATTCTTCTTTCCGATGAAAAGGACAGTTCCGGTTCAGATATTTCGGACGGAGCGTTTAACTGGTGGAGAAACCTTGTTGAAACAAACCGCGATAAGAATATAATAACCGTGACTCATTCGCATCTTGGAGGGAGCGGGTTTATCTATAATCTTATTTCATACAGGAATGTCCAGGGTTCGGAAAGGTTCACAGAAATTCTGAAAAAGGAGAAGGTTGAACTCTGGCTTTGCGGTCATACGCATATTCCATCATTTCTTGGCTTAAGCAAGCGGCAGATAGGATCATTAAACGATACTGTATTTATGAATGTTGCATCTATACGCGAAGACTACTGGTTCAGCAGTGCAGAGTCAAGGATCATTTCACTTAAACAGGGTTCTGATATAATGACGGTACAGATACGCAACCATCGTGATAAAAAATTCAGATGTCTTCTTGAACAGAGGGTAAAGCTTAAAGCTAAATTTGAATATGACGGGAAAGGTCCGGTTAAATTTGTTTATAAAGGCGAGTAATCGGCTGCAGACTGTATTGCTTTTCATAATAACCTGACAATGGATACATGAAATATTTTAAATAATTTAATTGACAGATATTGACCTTTATCGATATTGATAATTATTATCAATATCGATAAAGGTCAATATGAATATAACATTAAATGAAATATTAATAAGGCTGGGGGAATATCTTAAAAGCGAAAATCTTAAATCCAGTATACAGAGAGAAGATATACTTAAAATATTTTACAATTCCGGGAAGCATCTGACAGCTGAGGAATTGTATGATATATGCAGGGAGAATATTCCAAATCTGGGTATTGCAACTATATACAGGGCTCTTAAGCTTTTCTGCAGTATAGGGATATGTAAAGAAATTGTTGTAGATGATGGTGTAACCCGCTATGAAATAAATGATGATAAGAATCATCATGATCATCTGATCTGTACAAAATGTGGTATATTTGTGGAGATAGTTTCTCCGGAGATAGAAAAAATTCAGAAAAAGATATCAGCCAGCCACGGCTTTGAGTTAATTAATCATCGTCTTAACCTTTATGGGATATGCCCTGCATGCAGGAGGGGATAAATTTTTTTAACATTATTATGATAATGATTATCATAATTACTATAGAGAGGGATTTTATGGTCATAGCTGATTTAAACAACGGAGATAAATTTAAAATAAAAAAGGTAAATCTGCGGGGTGAAACGGGGAAGAGGCTTGCAGATATGGGTTTTTCAAAAGATGTTGAGGGGAAGGTTATACGGTCGGCATTACTTGGTGACCCGATACAGGTCAAGATTATGGGATATAATATCTCAATACGCAAATCGGAAGCTAAAGGCGTTTCTGTGGAATTAATTTAAAAAATATGATCAGGACAAATATATGAAACAGATTAAAGTCGGTCTCGCCGGAAATCCAAATTCGGGTAAAACCACTATTTTTAATTATATGACCGGTTCAAACCAGAAGGTGGGAAATTATGCAGGTGTTACCGTTGAAAAAAAGATGGGAAGAAAAATATATAAAGATTATGAATTTTTAATATATGATCTCCCCGGAACCTATAGTTTAACAGCATATTCAATTGATGAGGTGATCGCAAGAGATTTTATAATCGATGAAAATCCGGATATCATCATCGATGTAATAGATTCTACAAACATCGAGAGAAACCTGTATTTATCGCTTCAATTCCAGGAGTTGAACATACCGATAATTGGTGCACTGAATATAACAGATCAGGCCGAAAACATGGGGATTCAAATTGACGATAAACTGCTGTCAATTCTTCTGGATATCCCTATGATAAAGACAGTCGGGGCAAAAGAAAAAGGGATAAATGATCTGCTTGATGCAGCTATTGATATGTTTAACAATAAAAAAAAATCGGTAAGGATACCATCATATGGTTATGAAATTGAGGATGAGATCACTAAAATAGCCGGAATTCTTTCAGAGGATAAAGAATTCTCCCATGTTTTTCCTCCGAGGTGGATTGCAATAAAGCTTCTGGAAAAAGATCAGAATGCTTATAAAAAAATTCAGAAGCATTCACATAAAACAGCGGTGGAAGATACAGCTCTTCAATGTATAGAAAGAATTGAAACACATTTCGGAAATGATTCAGAAATTATAATTTCAGAACAGAGGTATGGTTATATTCACGGGGCTGTTACTGAAGCTGTTAAAAAAGCAGGTTCTGATATCACCGAAACAGAAAAAATTGATGCAATTCTTTTAAACCGTTTTCTTGGGCTTCCGGTTTTTCTCTTTATGCTCTGGGGGATTTTTCAACTGACATTCATCATCGGGGCATACCCGCAGAGCTGGCTGGAATCGCTTTTCGGATGGCTCGGAGTTCTTTCTGCAAAATTACTGCATGATGGGATGCTGAAATCACTGGTTATTGATGGTATAATACCCGGACTTGGGGGGGTACTCTCTTTTGTCCCTCTTATTGTTATTCTTTTTATGTTTATTTCTATTCTGGAAGATTCCGGCTATATGGCAAGAGCTGCTTTTATAATGGATAAATTTCTTCATATTTTCGGTCTTCACGGGCAATCCTTTTTACCTTTAATGGTGGGATTCGGATGCTCTGTACCGGCTATAATGGCGTCAAGATCTCTTAAAAATCCAAGAGACAGAATCATCACAATTCTGGTTACCCCATTTATGAATTGCGGAGCAAAGCTTCCTGTTCACATTCTTCTTGCCGGTACATTTTTTACTGCAAATGCCGGAAACATGGTTTTACTGATCTATGTGATAGGTGTTGTTCTGGCTTTGATGTCCTCTCTTTTATTCAGAAAAACAATATTAAAGGGTGAATCAACTCCATTTGTTATGGAGCTTCCCCCTTACAGATTGCCGACTTTCAAAGGAATTCTCAGTCATATCAGAGAAAAAACCATGCTCTATATAAAAAAGGCGGGAGCAATTCTTTTACCGGCCTCGATTCTGATATGGGTTATTATATCATTTCCAAAACCTGCCCAGGATATTGCTAAATATCAGAAAATAGAAGATGACTATAAAATTATTCTGGAAGATAAAGCCAGGTCAAATAATACAGTTACGGAGGTTGATAATAATACTGCGGATATAAACGAAGAGAAGGAGACCATTGACGAACAAGCCTCTGAATATGCTGATAATTTAAAGAAAGAGGATGAACTTGCTTATAGTACTGCCGGACGGCTCGGGAGAATTATAGAACCGGCTATCATACCACTGGGATTTGACTGGAAAATAGGCGTTGCTACAATAACAGGTTTTGCCGCCAAGGAATCGGTTGTTTCAACTCTTGGAATACTTTATAAAACAGGGGGTGAGGAAACTAGCGAGGGTGCGACTCTCCGTAATGCACTTAAGAGTGATAAGAACTTTAACCCGTTAGTAGCGTTTGTTCTTATGCTGTTTACTCTTATATTGGCACCATGTTTCGCAGCACAGGCGACTATTAAAGCGGAACTTGGGTGGAGATGGCTCGGATTTTATGTTCTCTATTCAATCACAGTTTCATGGACTTTGTGCTTTGCAGTTTATCAGACAGGTAAATTTTTCGGGTTAGGAGTTTAAATATGATAGATTTAATTATTACAGGAACAGCAGTTATATTATCCATAGTATATTTTGTTATAAAGATAATAAGATTCATCCGGAAACCGGTTGATACTTCCGGATGCAGCTGCAGCTGTTCAGACTGCAGTAAATGCCCTATGGTTAAATAGTTTATCAGCTTTATCTTCCGGGTAATTTGATGTTTTATAAAATTCAAAAACGTATTCAGCCGGCTGGGACGTTTATGCAGCAATTCCCGGGAGAAGACCATCCGTGAATCTCACGGCGAAACTGCAGCCGGTTACTAAAACAGATCGTAATCGTCATCAAAATTCCCTTCAACCTTTTTAGTCTGAGAGGTACCTGTGTTGTTTCCAATTGCCTGTTTGTCAGGTCTTACTGTTTTATAAGCTTTACTGATTTTTTCGGCAGCAAATTTTTTCTCTTTTTGTGATGCTTCATCGGCTGCTTTGATAATCTTTCTGCTTTGAGCTTCGTATTCAGCGTCTATTTTAAATGTCTTTGTTATGCTGTTCATCAGGTCAAGTGCCTGCGAAGACATCTCTTCGCTTGCCGATGCGGTTTCTTCCACAAGGGCAGCATTCTGCTGTGTCATGTTGTCTAGGTCAGTTACTGCAATATTGATCTGGTCTATTCCCGATTTCTGTTCATCGCTAGCCGCAGTGATTTCAGATATAAGCTGCGTTACATTTCTTACAGATTTTATAATATCCTTTATGGCCTCGCCGCTGTTATTTGCCTGATCTGTTCCTTTCTCGATCCTGTTAATAGATTCCCTGATAAGTTCCCCTATCTGTTTCGCAGCGGTGCCGGCTCTCTGCGCCAGATTCCTTACCTCACCTGCTACAACGGCAAAGCCCCGTCCCTGTTCTCCTGCCCTGGCTGCTTCAACAGCCGCGTTAAGGGCCAGGAGGTTTGTCTGGAATGCGATTTCATTAATTACAGAAATAATTTCACCTATCTTCTTGCTCGATTCACTTATTTCGTTGATAGAGGAAACGGCATCGCTTACCAGTTTGCCCCCCTTTTCAGCGAATTTGTATGACTCAATTGATGTATTGTTGGCATGCCTTGCATTCTCGGTGTTTTGTGAAATTGTTGCTGTTGTTTCTTCAATAGTAGAGGCAATCTCCTCCAGGGATGATGCCTGTTCTGTTGTCCGCTGTGACAGATTCAGGTTGCCTGAGCTTATCTGCTCTGTAGCGTAATAGAGGTTCTGCATAGCAGTGATGATGGATGCAATCATTCTCTCCAGGTTTTCGTTGGCGGAATTTATGCTGTTTACAAGGGTGCCAACCTCATCCTTCCTGTTCGAATATTTTTTATCGATTCTGCCGGTAAGGTCTCCTTCGGCGAGTTTATTTGCAACATTTGCCGATTCTATAATAGGTTTTGCAATTGAGTTTCCAAATACTATTGACAGGATGATAATAATTGCCGACATAATCACTGCAGCAGCAAGTACGATCATAAACAGTTTCTGAATATATTCCCTGTTTTCATCTGCAAGTAAAGCGACAGTCTTCTCTATATCGTCAACATAGTTGCCTGTACCTATTACCCATCTGTATGGTTCGAAAGATTTACTGAAGCTTCTTTTCCTGTTAGCCTGGGTTTCCCCTGGTTTGGGGAACCAGTAGTCAGTAAATCCCCCTTCACTTTTTCTCCCGTTTTCAATGATTTCCTTAATAAAAAAAGTTCCATTGACATCTTTATTGTCTATCCTCGATTTACCCTCTTCACCGGTATGTCCAGGAAAACAGACATTTACACCTTCATAATCATCAATCCAGAAATAACCTGATTTGTCATATTTAAGCTCTCTTACAAGTGTTTTGGCGAGATTTTTCCCCTGATCCTCCGAGATGTTATTTGCCTTCTGGTATTTATACACGGCTTCAATTAAAGAAATACCATTTTCTATCTGGTTTTTTACATTTTTATCATAATCACTGAAAACAACCCCTTTATTCATTTCAAGCAGCCGGGTGCTGTATCTGTTAATTGAAAAAATACTTATTGATATGATTATAACAAGAACGCCCAATCCTGTTCCCAGGGTCAGCAGAATAACTTTTAACCGCAGGCTTTTCATAAAAACCTCCTCAGTATGTGGCATAGTTTAATATATTGATTTTTACCGGGAAAAAATAAAAAAGGGCGTCTTTTATGACTTTTTAATTTTACAGGTAAAAAAGGTGATACAATCTTTCCGGTGGCGTGATACCTCCTGAGGATAAAGGGTTTCATCTTTCATTCCCCTGAACATTCTCCGGGAAGAAAACGGAGTGATCCTGTTTATTCGTTAAATGAGTAATAAATTTCTTGATTTTTAAATTTGCCGGTTAACGATAAGTTTATGCAAACCCATGTAAGTATTATTAGTTCTTACCTGTCGGTTTAACTTATGATAAATATACCGGATAATAAATAATATGGCACTTAAAGAAGAGAAAGTTGAATTGCTCAGAAAAATTGATATTTTTTCCGATCTTCGTGAATATGAACTCGATATAATTGCCAGATACAGTGAGTTTGTCAGGGTGAAACGGGGAGAACCAATCTTCAGACAGGGGGCTTCAGCGGATGAACTCTATGTGGTGGAGAGCGGCAGAGTCGGAATAATCAGCCTTGAGAAAGACGATGCCAGGATCGCCCAGATAGCCGTTAATGAATCTTTCGGCGAATTTGATTTTCTCGGCAGGACAGAGAGGAGCGCCGCAGCTTTTGCCGAGGAGGACTCGCAGCTTCTTAAATTTCCGGCGATAAAGTATACCCCCGCTGAACTCTTCAGCGAACATCCGGTAATTTTTGCCCGGTTGCTTTACAGTCTGCTTGGAGTTGTGTCTGAAAGGATATGGAATGTAAATAAAATGCTTTTTGATAAAACCCACTGGCTCCAGGATCTGAGGAAACAGCTGTTATGCGATAAGATGACAGGGCTTTACAACCAGATATTTCTGAAAGAGGACTTTGTTAATCTGCTTCCCGAGATAGGGAGAAATGCGGCTTTTTTAATGATTAAGCCTGACAATTTCAAAGAGATAAATGACCGTTTCGGGCATGAAGCCGGGGATCAGGTGCTTAACCTTATGGCAATATTTCTTCAGTCTGATCTTCGTGAGAATGATATAGGGGTCAGGGTCAGAGGGGATGAATATGCGGCTATACTTATCGATACCGACAGGGAAACAGCCCTGAAGATAGCGGGTGACCTCCGTTCAACTTTATACAACATAGATTTGAAAGCTGTAACCGGTTCTGATGGAGTGAATATCAGGGTAAGCATAGGTATAGCCATGTATCCGGATGATACTGGAAGCAGTGCAGACCTTGTAAATATTGCCCGTGAAAAGATGATGGCTGCACGTGGTCAGGGCGGGGATAAAATTATTGCATAAACGGGTGATATAATGGTAAATACATTAAAAGAACTGGAGATGTTTTCCGGATATGAGAAGGGTGAGCTTGATGTTCTGCAGAAATTCATTAAGCAGAAAATATTTAATGACAAAGAGCCTGTAATCAGTCCGGGAGAGTTAAAAAAGGAATTATATATAGTAAAGAGCGGTAAAATACTCAGCGCACTTAAACTCCCGGGGAGTATTGAACGCAGGCAGGCGGAGTATAAGAAGGGGGATGTCTTCGGCGAGCTGTCAATTTTCGGAAATAAACCGTCAGTCGATTCTTATACATCTTCAGGTGTAAGTGAATTGCTTGTAATTGAAGAGGCTGATTTCCGGGATATGATTGAAACAATGCCTGAATATTCAATAAAACTGATATCAAAACTTTTAAGTCATACAATAATGCAGCTGAGAAGATCAAGCAGGTTTCTTGCGGATGTTGTTGAGTGGGGTGAAAAAGCGAGCCGAAGGGTTATAACGGATGATCTTACAGGTTTGTATAATCGGGCTTTTCTTGATGATGCGCTTGAAAACTTTTTTTATTTATCGCAGAGCAACAACAAACCTCTCACCTTCCTTATGCTCGATATAGATAACTTCAGAATGGTCAATGAATTGGCAGGACAGGATGCGGGTAATGGAGTTATAGTTGAATTCGCAGGCATAATAAAGAGAATAATCAGCAAGCATGGAATTCTGGCACGATACGGCGGAGACGAATTTTCAATACTTCTTCCGGACACTGATTTAAATATGTCGGTTGAGTATGCCGAGGAGATACGTGCAAGTGTGGAGAGTTTCGACTTTTCCAGGCATCTTAAAGGCCATGATATTGCGATAACCACAAGTATCGGCGCAAGTTCATACCCTGAAACGGCGACGGATATTGTAACCTTTAAGCAGAAGGCGGATGAATCCCTCTACAGGGCAAAAGAGAGCGGAAGAAACAGGATCAGCTGCATCGAATAGATATTACAGTTTAATAATCCCACCTTCATCGGTAATTATAGCTTCAGGGAACAGTTTTTTTAAATGAAGTGCCGGATAACCGGCAGGTTCATCTCCCAGCGCAAAGGAACCCCAGTGAATCGGGATAAAATATTTTGCGCCGATATCATTAAAACCACGCAGAGCCTCCGGTTCATTCTGATGGCTGTAGTGCATAAACCATCTGGGTTGTGATGCGCCGGTTGACATGAACGCATAGTCGATTCCCGGATATTTCATGGCTATCTCTTTATATACAGTTGAATAACCGGTGTCGCCGCAGATAAAGATTTTCTTTTTCCCTGTGTCGATAAGATAGGAACCCCACAGCGATTTGTTTGTATCAAAGAAACCGCGTTTTGACCAGTGCTGTGAAGGCAAAAAAACAATCTTAATATTGCCGGAGTTTATTTCATCCCACCAGTCTGTTTCTCTCACCTCACCATCTCTTATACTCTTTACGGAAGATGCAAGTCCGTGAGGTACTATAAACTTTGTACCCTGCGGCAGACTTTCTATGCTGTCTTCATCAAAATGATCATAGTGATTATGTGTAAGGAGAACCGTCACTTCTCCGCTGATTTTTGATGCCTCTTTATAACTCAGCGCTGAAGGTACTCTTCGTTTTTTAACAAACGGAATTTCACCGAAGACAGGATCAATCATGAAAACTTTTCCGGAAGCCTTTATAAGCATTGAAGCGTGTCCCAGCCATACAATAAAATTATCGCTGTTGTTTATATAATCCGCTGTGAGCGTTTTTACTTCAGGAAGAAAGCTCTTTTCCTCATCCGAGTAAACCGGCTTCCCGGAAAATCGCCACTTAAGCATTCTGGATATACCCATTTCCGGCATAGGCATCCAGGGATTGAAATATCTTCCGTCTCTTTCATGTTCTGAATGGAAAAGAGACCTTTCATGGGACGAAGCAGCCATTTTCCAGGCTGTTTCATCGAAACCCTCACGGGAGTTACCCTGAAGGGCATAGAGAATTGTAGTTGTCATAAAAATTCCTGTGATAAGTATATATATTTTTTTGTTTAATAACATGTGTTTAACCTGTTTTTTAAGTTCTATAAACCGGGATTTATCACGGATGTTCCTGTAGATAAAATATTATTTATCACTGTTAGTACTCTGAATTGCATGCAGCCTGTATATCTTTTTTCAGGTTTATATTTAAAGAAAGAGTAAATTATATGTTAAAAGTTTCAAAAAAATGAAAATGGTTATAAATGTAACTTTCTCTTTACTCCGGTATCGAATTGATGTATATTGCTTTTATGATATACAAATAAATTCAGGCAGAGGTATTATATGTCCAATGAACAATCACTTTTGAAAGAATATAACATGAGCGGTATTCTGCTGAAAAACCGGCTGGTCATGGCGCCGATGACGCGCAGCAGATCGGATAATCCCGGGAATGTTCCGACAGATCTTATGGCAGAATACTACGGGCAGAGATCATCTGCGGGTCTTATTATATCCGAAGGAGCCCAGGTGTCAAAGCGTGCCGTAGGTTATGTAAACACGCCGGGGATATATTCGGAGGAACAGGTTGAGGGATGGAAGAAGATTACAAAAGCTGTCCATGACAGAGGGGGGAGGATTTTTATACAGTTATGGCATGTGGGGAGAATGTCACATCCGGATTTTCATAAAGGCGAACTGCCGCTTTCAGCCTCTGCGATAAATCCGAAATCACAGGCATTTACCCCGGCCGGATTCAAGGAAACGGTCGCTCCGAAGGCTATGACAACTGATGAGATTAAGGAGACAATTGCGGATTTCGGGAGAGGCGCGAAAAATGCAGTGAATGCAGGATTCGACGGTGTTGAGATACATTCTTCTAACGGATACCTCTTTCACCAGTTCTTCAGTCGTTGTTCTAACATAAGGACTGATGAGTACGGTGGATCGATAGAAAACCGGGCAAGGATTCTCTTCGAAGTAATAGAAGAAGTGAAAAAATATATTCCGGAAAACCGGATTGGAACAAGGCTTAATCCCTCGTTTCATGAAGCGTTCGGCATTACGGTTGATGAGGAGACTCTCCCGACATTTGATTACATTGTGAAAAAGCTTAACAACTACAGCCTTGCGTACCTCCATCTTTCCGAACCCTTTACTGATGTGACAAATGTCCCCGGCGCTGAAACTCATATTGCAAAAAGGTACAGGCCGATGTACAAGGGGACGCTGATAATTAACAGCAATTTCGACCGGGAGAGCGGGAACAGGGTTATAGATGAAGGGGATGCCGATCTTGTTGCCTATGGAAAACTCTTTATATCAAATCCCGATCTTGCGGAGAGATTCGCGGAGAAAGCGGAACTGGCTCAGTGGGACAAGAACACTTTCTATACCCGTGGACCGAAAGGTTATACTGATTACCCGGCATTGTGATAGTTAAAACCCTTTTAATTCAGACCGCGGCCCCGTTCGCGGCCTGAAAATGCTGTTTTGTTGAAACCGGGATTATTCCTCAGAGCGTCGCGTTTTAATAAGCCTGTCCCTGTCACTGATATCCGATTCGCGCACTCTTCTCTCCCTGATAATTGCGTCACGGATATTTTTTTCATCCTCTTCGAGCCGTTTCAGTCTGATAAGTATATCCCTGTCATTGGGGTCGAGTTCATGCATCCGTTTTTCTTTGATTATCTCATCGCGGATATTTTTTTCATTCTCTTCAAGCTTCCTGATTTCAATGAGTATATCCCTGTCGTTGGGATAGAGTTCATGCATCCGTTTTTCTTCAATTATTGTATCCCGGATATTTTTTTCATTCTCTTCGAGCCGTTTCAGCCTGATAAGTATATCCCTGTCGCTGGGGTCGAGTTCATGCATCCGTTTTTCTTTAATGATCTCATCACGGACTTTTCTTTCATCCTCTTCGAGTATTCTGATTCTGATAAGTCTGTCCCTGTCGCTGATATCCATTTCATGCATATGCTTTTCTTCAATGATCCTGTCACGGATCTTTTTTTCGTTCTCCTCAAGCAGCCTTATTTTTATAAGCCTGTCTCTGTCGCTGACATCCATTTCATGCATCCGTTTTTCTTCAATAATTCTGTCACGGATTTTGCTTTCATCCTCTTCAAGCAGCCTTATTTTTATAAGCCTTTCCCTGTCGGAAAGGTCATCTTCATGCATCCGTTTCTCTTTTATAATTTCTTCACGCAGCGGTTGACCGAATTCTTCCATGCGTCTTTTTTGAATCAGCCTGTCGCGATCTGCTGAATCGTATTCATGAAGTTTTCTCTCTTTTATCATTTTTTCAAGATTTTCTTTATCTTTTGACGGTGACATAAGTTGCCTCCTGTAAGGAATATACCACCAATATAATTAAATTTTTGGGAATTTCCCGGTAAAATGCAGAACAAAAAAATTCTTATAAAGGTATTTTTCTGCACTCGTTGAGTTTTTTTATTATTATAAAAATAAACCCCATCGGTTAATAAAAAAATCTTGTCAGTATTTAATTAACCGGTTAATTAAATAAATGTATTTAACTGAACCGTTAAATTAACTGGTCAATCAGGAGCAATATTATGACAAGCAGAGAGAGAATTTTAAACGCGGCTATACCGGTTTTTGCAAGAAAGGGGAGGCATGGAGCTCATATGGAGGAGATTGCCGCTCTTGCACATATAAACAAGGCCATGATCTATTATATTTTTCATAATAAAGATGATCTCTACCTGGAGGTCCTGAAATTTGTACTGGCAAAGGCACGAGAGTCACTTGCCTTTGCTACATATGAAGATATTAAGAATGAGAAAAGCTATGAAGAGGTAATTTCAAATTACATTTCAAGACAACTTTCATTTTTTCTGGAGAACATGAATTATACAAAAATAATGATAGATGCCATGAGCAACGGAGCTGAGGAGATTGCTGTCACTATGAAATATATAAAAGAACTGGAGAGGGATAATAATACAACAATAATATTCAAGAGTTTTATTGAAAAGGGGAAATCTGAAAAGCGCATTCGTGATATAGATACGGATCAACTTGTTATCAGCATGGTGGGAATGGTTATTATATATTTTCTTTCACATTCCATTACCGAGGTTTTTGAAATAGAGGTTATTGATGAAGCACAATTTATGGAAGAGAGAAAGAGGAGTGTCATAGATCTGATTATGAATGGCATTATGGTAAGTTTTCAGGAAGAGACACAGATAAAAAAGAATAAGGCGTCATGAGGTATTTATGAAAAAGGTAATTAGTTATCTGCTTGATCAGAAGCTGCTGATCAATCTTGTTGTGGTAATCATTGTGCTGGCCGGAATTTTTTCATTTTCCGGAATAAACAGGGAATCCATCCCGGATATTAAATTTGATATGGTGACTATAACCACCATATATCCGGGCGCCTCGCCATCCGATGCGGAGGAGCTTATATCCATACCTATCGAAAAGAAGCTCCGCAGTATAAGCAATCTCGACAAGGTAAGGGCTTATAATGTTGAAAACGTTTCGTTAATAGTTGTCTTTATCGAGGATAAGGCAAGTGACAAAAAGAAGATTGTACAGGATATCAAGGACGCTGTGGAGCAGGTCGGAGGGCTCCCTGCTAACGCTCAAAAACCTCTTGTGGCTGAGGTAACATTTGACAATACAGAACTTGTAAGTGTTGCTTTTACCGGTAAGGACAGCAATGTGCCGTATTCAAGGCTCCGTGAATTCGCAAACAGCTCGGAGAATTTTTTCTATGACATTGATGGTATAGCCGAGGTGGAGAAGCTCGGCTATTACGACAGGGAGTACCTCGTTGAAGTTGATCCCGATGCACTTGACAAGTACAGGATAGGGATGAATACGCTTGTTAACGCGCTTAAAATGCGCAATATAGATTTCCCGGGGGGGGCTCTCAGGATCGGTAAAAAGGAATTTGTTCTGCGTACAAAAGGGCAGTTCAAAAATACTGATGAGGTCAGGAATACTGTAATAAGGGGTAACGATACAGGCTATTCTTTAAGAATAGGCGATATCGCCAAAGTTACAGATACCTATGAAGAGGCAGATGTTCATCATCGGTTTAACGGAAAGCAAGCTGTAATATTCAAACTATGGAAGAAGAGAAGCGCCGATGAAATTGAACTTGCCGAACGTATTAAGAAAGCTGTCGCGGCATATTCCTTGCCGGGGTATGAAGATGTCAATATCTCAATGTTCAATGATCAGAGTGAAATGACCAGTTCAAGAATATCCTCTGTTGTCCACGAGGCGGTTCTCGGATTTATTATTCTCGGGATTTTTATGTTTATGCTTCTCGGCCGGCGAATGTCAGGACTTGTCCTCGCTGGTATACCTGTAACCTTCATGGTGACTTTCATTGCTCTTAGATACCAGGGAATAACCATTAATATTGTAAGCCTTTTCGGAATGATTATGGTTCTTGGCATGATGGTTGATTTCAGCATTGTTATTGCTGAAAACAGTCACAGATACATGGAGCATGGACTGAAGAGGAGGGATGCTGTCGAGAAGGGTGTATCCGAGGTGTTTCTGTCTGTTACTGTGACACTTATATGTATAGTTGCGGCTTTCATGCCCCTGCTGCTTGTGTCTGGTATGATCGGGAAGTTTGTAAAGGCAATACCAACAGTAATAATTATAACGCTTATTGCTTCATGGTTTATAGCTATGTTTGTTCTCCCGATGTATTTTAATATGTTTCTCGGAGAAGCCCATAAAAAAACCGGGGATAGAAGAGGTGAGACTCTGCCTCAGAAAATATTCTCGGGAATATTCGGAAATAAAATCGACCGCTTCCTTAAAAAAGTTCAGAAAGAAGATGATAATATTGAGGAAGGCCTGTTCGGTCAGATTCAGAACCTGTACAAAGGATTTATAACGGCTGCCCTTAAGCACAGATACCTCACTGTGGGGGTACTTATAGTACTTTTTATAATATCGCTTTTGCTGGTACCGAAGATTGGTTTTAAATTTGTAACTGGCGGAGGGGAGGAGCAGATACGGATAAGTGTCAAACTTCCATTTGAAACAAATCTTGAATCTAACCTTGATGAGATGAAAAAAATCGAAAAGCTGATTCTGGATTCAATACCGAAAAATGAGTTTAAAGCCCTTCACTTATATGCCGGAGAGGAGTATACTGAAATCATTGATCCGAAACCGGGGAAAGCTACATATAAAAGTACTTTTGAGATATATCTGGTTCCGGAAAAAGAGAGGAAGAGAAAGGCAGATGCGATTAATCTCGACCTTCGCGGCAGAATCGCGCAGGCGCAGGAAAGCGGGATTATTTCGAAGGATCTCAATATAAAAGTTGATTCGGTTTTTGATGGCCCGCCGGTTGGTAAACCTGTCAACGTTGAGATCCAGGGTGAGGATTTTGAGGTTATAAAACAGATAGTGACTGAATATACATCATATCTCCCGGCAGTTAAGGGTGTGCGTGATATAACAGTTGACCTCGAAAGCGGTAAAACCGAATACCAGTACACTGTTAACGAAAGCATGGCCGCTCTAACCGGAGTATCTGCATATGATATTGCCTCGGCTATAAATGCCTCTTTTGCCGGCGATGTTGCAACAAAAGTCAACCAGAATGAAGAGGAGGTCGGAGTACGTGTAAGGTTTGAGGAAATCGCACGTAAAAAGATGTCCGGGCTGCATGATGTTAAAATTGCCGGCATGACTGGAGGGCTAATCCCTCTTGATTCGGTAAGCAATGTAAAAATTGACAAGGGTTACTCCCAGATTAACAGGCTGAATTTCAAGAGGCTGGTACAGGTACAGGCCGATGTAGATACAAAAATAATAACTCCGGTTGACGTGACTAAAATTCTGGAGAAGAAATTTGCAGATATAGGGAAAAGATACCCCGGTTATATTGTAAAATATGGCGGTGAGCAGGAGGATACAAATAAATCTATGGCTGAACTGGGCGCACTGTTCATGGCTGCGCTTATATTTATCTTTGTTGTTCTAACTGTATTCACAAGGTCGCTTGTTATGCCGCTGGTTATAATGATAGCGATACCATTTGCTCTTGTGGGCGTTATATTCGCATTATTTACTCATGGGCAGCCTTTGTCTTTCATGAGTACTCTCGGGCTTTTCAGCCTTGCGGGAATTATTGTAAGCAACACGCTTGTGCTTGTTCAGTTTATAAATAACTTCAGGGATGAAGGTATGAGTCTTAAAGATGCGCTTGTAGAAGGTGGTGTTGTAAGGCTGAGGCCTATCATTCTCACCGCCGGTTCAATGGTGCTGGAACTTCTTCCTGTAATGTACGGGTTCGGCGGAAAAGATTATCTTGTCGCTCCACTTGCCCTCGCTTTCGGATACGGGCTCATCTTCGCGACGTTTATTACGCTGGTTCTTATCCCCTGCTTCTATTATATAGCCGAAGATATGAAAGGATATGTCTCAGGATTCCTTTCCGGGTTCGGTTTTGAGATGAGCGGTACTATTTATCATGCAAAGGTAAAAAATACTGTTAAAGAAGATACTTGTGAAGAACCGGAGCCGGCGCCCGGGCATGCCAGGGAGACAAAGAAGAAACGTACCGGAAAATCGTAGTTTTTTCGGGCAGTTTCTGGCTGATGTTCCTGCAATCTGTGCTTTTATTCTTAAGCAGGACGGAGCTGGTGATATGAAGATGTCTATTGTGTTGGATTTTGCTGAAAATGGATTTTGGAATGAAGGTTGCGGATGAAAGAGCATTCACTGGATAGTGAAGATACCAAAAGAAAGATTCTATATGCTGCAAAAAAGGAATTTGCAGCGAAGGGCTTCAGCGGTGCGCGCATGAGTTCTATCGCCTCAATAGCGGGTGTCAACCAGGCGCTGCTTCATTATCACTTCACCAGCAAAGAGAAAATTTATATTACAATATTCCGCAGGCTTCTGGATGCGGTTTTCGGAATATATGAGAAGAGAATTCTGGATCTGATAAATTCATGGAATGCCGGGCCCGATATCAGACTTTGCTCTGTTATTTATGTAATGGTCAATTCGGAGATCTATATACGGGATGATGAGTTTCAGCGGATTGTGGCGTTTGGATTTGCAGAGGGGAACGGAATTATATATGAGATGGTGAGAGAATACATGGCGCCGCAGCTCTTTTTATTTGATGATATAATCATGGATGGGGTTGAGAATGGGCTTTTTGAAATTTCAAACACCGCCATGCTTACAATGAATATTATAACATTTATAAAAGATGTCGCTCAGGGTGAGGAGTTCTTCAGGGATACCGAACTGTATATAACAATATATAAAGATAAACATGAAAAACTTTATAATTTTATGATTGAGTTTGTGTTTAAGGCCCTGAGACCGGCCGGAAAAAAATTAAAGATACCGGTTCTGGATCAGGAGAAAAAGAATGAACTCGATTCAATACTCATTGATTTAAGAAATAATATAAACAAAAATTTTTAAGGAGTTGATTATGCGGAAAAATTTTATGCTGTTTGCGGCGTTTATGCTTATATTAACGGGAACTTCGGTTGTCGCGCAGGAGAATGCTGAAAAGGGAGATGAAGTAATCTCCGAGAAACGCATAGGCGTTGAAATCTCTGATGAAGCAGCTGTGATTTTTGACGGGAAAAAGATAACATTATCGGAAGCTATTGTAAGAGCCATAGAGATCAATCCCGATATCTATGTCTCAAAATATGATGCGGCCATGGCTGATACCGACAGCATGAGGTTCAATGCGAAGTATTCCGCCATTTTTAATATTCAGGGGGGGGTATCATCAGAATCATATCCTGAAAACCTGTATTTATATACAGATAATTATTTTAAAAAATCTGACTCTGTCAAAGCATCGGTATCTCTGGCCAAGGCTTTTTCAAGCGGAACAACTGTTGCTGCCGGTATGGGGCATACCTCTTATAAAATTGATACAGGAAAGGGTTCCGTGGTTGATGCTGAAAATCCTGTTGTCTTTGCTTCAATTGAGCAGGAATTTCTTAAAAATGCCTTTGGTTACAACGACAGGAAAATGGAGAAAATGCTTAAAAATGTTTCGGAGGCAAAAAAGGACGCGTATGTATACAGCATGTCAATGATTGCATTTATGGTAATGATCGATTACTGGACTGTTGTTGTGGAGCAGAACCACCTGGATAATTCAAGGATGATGCTGGCGGAAACAAAAAAAGTAAGAAGAATAGTAGCAGAAAAGGTTAATATCGGGTTAAGCGAAAAGTTTGAAATGAACTACTGGAATTCTCTTGTGGCGTCGGCCAACGCATCTGTGACTCAGGCGGAACAGAATTACCGGAAAGCCCTCAGAAAATTCTACAGGGATATAAACGAAGATAAGACAATTACGCTCCAGGAGAAGGTCGTTTTATCCGGCAAACTTCCTGTTATAAACTCTGATGCCGCGATAAAAACAGCGTTTGAAAAGCGAGTGGATTATCTCAATGCAGTAAGAGCGCTTGAAAATGCCAGACTAACGCTCCAGATGAATGAGAACAGCGCTCTACCCTCGCTTAAGGGGTCTGTTTCAGTTTCTTCTATGGATTACAATATTGATTCAAAAAATGATGCGTATTCAAATGTATCGTCCATGAAATACCCTTCATACGAAGCAAAAATAAGCATGACATATCCTCTTAACGATACAAACCAGAAAGCAGATGAAAGGAACTCTGCATGGATAGTGGAGCAGTCTAAGCAGAAACTTGAAATGACCCGCAGATATGTGAAGGATGACGTAATTACAAAAATAGAAAACGTAAATGCAGGCTACAAGCTTTATGGAGAGGCAAAAGAGGCAAGAAAACAGGCGGAACTTTATTACACAAGCATGCTTACAAATATGAAACGCGGAAGATTTGCCGCTTCGTCAGTCAGGGATGCTCTTGATGGTGTTGTCAAAACAAGGGAGATGGAACTGCAGCTTCTTGTTGCATACAATGCATCGCTTATTGAATTTGAAGTTTCAAAAAATCAGCTTTTCGAAAAATACAATATTGATATAAACAAATATATTCCCGGGGAGCAGAAATATAAGAATTTAAAAGAGTAACAATTCCTGTACAGATAGTTGTTTAATTATTAAGCTGGCAAAATATGGAGTTTTATGAATATGCAACATGGAAAAATAATTAATAAATACAGAACATTCAACTGTATCATAATAATGTCTGTATTATTGGCATTATGCATAATGCCATGTTCCCTTCATGCGGAAAATTCAGAAACGGAAAAAATTCCACCCGGGAAAGGAGATGTGATGGCAACTGCTGCAAATTTTACCGGGATAGATATGGTACTGGTTCCTGCCGGTAATCTTTATAAATTCTGGATAAGCAGGTGTGAAGTAACACAGTTTATTTATCAGTCGGTGATGGGGAATAATCCAAGTTACTTTAAAGGGGAGTCGCTCCCGGTTGAGCAGGTGAGCTGGTTTAACGCCGTTGAATTCTGCAACAGACTTAGCGCAAGAGGCGGTTTTAATTCCTATTACAATATAAATAAAAAGAAAAATGATCCTGAAAATAAAAATAACGGAATAAGATGGACAGTTACTGAAAATAATAATGCTGACGGTTTCAGGCTTCCAACATCTGCCGAGTGGGAGTATGCTGCGCGTTCCGGCAGCAGCGGAAAATATTTCTGGGGAGATAAAATTAGTGGCGATTATTGCTGGTACAAGGATAATTCGGGTGAAAGGACTCATCCGGTAGGGAGTAAAAAACCGAATGCCTATGGCCTTTTTGATATGGTAGGGAATGTGCGGGAGTGGTGCTTTGAATGGCACCCGTCATTCAAAGGGTTGAACCGGGTAGTGCGTGATGGCCATTACAGCCTTGATCCGGAGGATATGAGAATTGATAAATCCGATTCCTATCCCCCGCATTTTGAATTTGGATTTATCGGTATACGGCTGGTTAAAAATAAATAAAGGGACATGCAGTTTTACTGAAGAAAGATATTTGACATAAAGTCCTCTCATTAATAATAAAGCCTTATGCAGGAGAATTATTTATGAGATTATTAAAAAAAATTATCACTGTTGTACCCTTTACATTAACAATGATATTTTTTTCATGCGGAAAAGCCGAGCTGTCGGGGACTTTTATTCCGAAAGAAAAAAACCGCGTTGCATCAGTTGAATTTAAAGATGGTAACGCAAGGTTTACCGATTCATTCCTGGGGATAAAACAGGGATGCATGGAGTTTAGTGTTAAAGGCAGGCTGGTCTGTATAAAACATCCTGTTACCGGAATTTTGATTTTTAAAATAATTGATTCTGATACTCTCATGTGTGAAATGCCCGGCATGTATGGTTTTTATACAAGGCTGAAAAAGTGAATCAGCCGGTTTCCGCATTCATCAGGTAATTATATTGTTTCCTGACGGGAGGGCCAACCATTTATATCGATCAGTTTTTGTACCTGCATAAATTCTATATCGTTCTGATCTGCCATAAGTTAAAAGGGTAGATTGCATACTTGACCTGTGATGGTTTAGAGAGTGCTGAAGATGAAGATTGTAACTGAAAACCCCGGATTTTATGTATTATTCATTAAACGGTTTTTATGTCTAATTACATTTCTGCTGTGTATCATTTTATGCAAAGTATCGGTTAGTGCTGAGGATAAAAGTGACTACAGGAATATATTTGTTCTCGGAATAAACAAACCTTTGAGTAACGCTGATGTAAATACCCTGTCACCGGTTTTTGCCTATTATTACATAAATAAAGATCTGCAGAACGATCTTTACCTGTTTTTCACTGTAAAGACAACAAGTGCATATTTAATTTTCGGGGAGAAGAATGAAAAGTATTTTACCGGTATAAAACCGTTTTTTAATTACCTCGTATATGGGGCCTATCACTCATACACAAACGGAGTTAATGATGACAGACGTTGCTTAAACAGCAGTAATGCCGGGGTTGAAATATTCTATGAATATATGCCTGTTAAATATTTTAAGGCGGGTGTAAGCTATTATCCCGGGTACTACTGGTACTGGAGGAAAAAGAGGAGCGACTTTTTATTTACACGGCAGGATGATACAGAGATTGTTCTTCCAGGAAACCATATGGAGCATACAGGGGTTTTTGATATAACAATCAGCAATGTTGAAAAAAAGGATATGGACAGAATAAAAAATGGATTTATTCTCCAGGGGATCTCGAAATACAGTTATCGTCACGGATATGGAACATTTTATGACACAAATGAAGCGGAGGATTCTTCAATAAGCAGAACGCTGAAGAATTATTTTAATGCCGGGTGTTATTACAACTTCGAAAATAATGTAAACCTGATGCTTGATCTTTCAGCAGCCTGTCACAGGAACACTGACCGGAACAATTCGGATCAGATCGGGAGTTATATTTCCGATAACGGTGTTATGCCGGGCTATTACTGGGGAGAATTCTATCACAACAGATATATCATAACACGCATACAGACAGGATTACCGCTGTTTTTTTATGCAGCGCGAATCCAGCCCGGGTTTAACATTCTGTATATGCCGGAGAAGAATGGTGTCAGGGGAGCGGATAATTATCCCCGCACAATCTACCGCAGTGTTTCAGTTGAACTGAGTCTGAAAGCGGGTGGTGTACTTCCTCTATATTTTGATTATGCTTATGGTATAGATGCACGCAGAGTAAACAGCTCTGATGGAACGGAAAAAAAAGGTAATCATGAATTTATGTTCTATGCCGTTGCTGCGTTTTAAGATTTACTGTTTATATTGCTTTCTGCAGCTTCTCCATAGAATGAACACGATTTATGCCTGAGCGGGATAAATTTTCTGAGTATTATTTTGTGAGAATTATGAAAAATTTATTTTGTTTATCTGTAAAATAGTGTTTATCTCTCTGCGGAAATGGTAATATTGGATAAAATCAGAGCGTTATATCAATATAATTTATCGCAAAACTAAAAAAAAAATTGACTGATTAGAGTTTTTTTTAAATAATATTTTGATTTTATTTAAAAAAGTATGTATAAATAAAATAGTTTAAAAAAAAATTTATTTAAGGAGTTACAAGTAATATGAAGAGCAATATTCTAATCGTATTGTTTTCTCTGGTATTGGCATGCGCATTCAGTTTTACATTTACCGGCTGCAAAAAAGCGGACGCACCTGCCCCGGTAATTGAACAACCAAAAGCTGACACTGCAGGAGCAGCTGCTGATAAAACAGCAGATGTAAAAGATGCAGCAAAAGATGCAGCAACAAAAGCAGCAGCTGGAGCAAAAGATGCGGCAAAAGATGCAGCTAAAGATGCGGCAACAAAAGCAGCAAAAGATGCAGGAGCAAAGAAAGCCGATAAACTTAAAGGCAAACTTGGTATTTAATCATTTTTTGTTTATTTTTAAAAAGGGGATATTTAATATCCCCTTTTTTTATGG
Organism: Spirochaetota bacterium; assembly: GCA_963664815.2. GTDB lineage: Bacteria > Spirochaetota > UBA4802 > UBA4802 > UBA5550 > WRGT01. The sequence goes on along the minus strand of CAXXHB010000003.1, from coordinate 3,606,460 downwards.
ATAATTATCATTGATAATACTTTAATACTCTGGCTGTTATATCTACTGAGCAATGGCACATCTGCCCTGTATTCCATATGTTTCTTCTTTCTACAACCGGAATGACATAGTGATAACCATTTCGTGTAATGCTGCATAATAAACAATTACAGTAATTAATTTATAAATTTCATATCTTCAAATGCAAAATAGATTGATTTTTAATATATCATGAATGAAATTTAAAAATCATTTAACTGATAGAATAAATTATTGCATGTCACTTAATTACAACAATTATTTTGGTAAAATAGTTGTTGATGAAAAAAGTTCATGTAAATTAAAATTCTTACATGCAGCCGGTTTGTAAAGGTAAGATGGTGTTTTATTAGTTCAGATTTGGTATGCAATAGAAATAAGCATTAGCAGAAAAATGTAATTAAATAAGCGATAAAGCAGTTATATCAACTCTTTATATGTCAAAATTTTAAAAAAAGGGGAAGTTCGGAATTTATGAAAAAGATTTTATTATCAGTATTAACAGTTTTTGCATTCATTATAATAATCCCTTCTGCGGTATCCGCTCTGGACATATCCGTGGGAGCGGCAACATGGTATTCATGGTGGGATATGAGCTCTAATGTAGAGAATGTCAAATTTGAGGCTGATCCAACATTGCTCTATGGGCCGGTTTTTTCTGTGAAGTGTACGGATGAGATCAACATTACAGGCGCCTTTCTTTACGGAGTATACGATTTTAAACAGATATATGATTATGCCGGTTATGAAGATATAACTAAATTTGATATGACAAGGATGGATGGTGACTTTGCCCTGAATTACAGGCTTATGAGCTACATGAAACTTTTTTTGGGGGCAAAATACACTAGTTACTCTTTTGAAAACAACGCTACTTCCGTTGATCATAGCGGCATCGGTACAGGAGCCGGTGTCAGTTTTACGCTGCCTGTGGCTGACAGCCTGTACTTTATCGCCAATGTCGGAGGGGTCTATCTCTGGACGACTGAAGAGACCAAGGAATCTACAGGTACTACTTCAGAGGATTGTAAAGATTATGGTGTCAATACAACAGCTCAACTGGCATATTATATTGAAGCTGCATCCGTTACTGTGAGTCTTGGCGGAAGATACCAGTACCTGATAGCTGATTATGCAGTAGATGATTCGATTAAACACAATTTCTGGGGTGCAACATTCTCCGCAATATATTCTTTCAGCATTTAATTATCTGATTAAGAACAAAGGAGCGGACAGTAATGTCCACACCTTTGTTTCTATAAGTATAAATTTACCTGCTGCAATTATCTGTTCTCGTTTCAGTTGCGTTTTATTTACTGAGAAATATGTTTATCCGGTTGTGGTGAGGATGATGTTTTTGAAAATGTCAGAATCTCTCTGATGATTCGTATATCGTTTTTATTAATAACAAAGAACAGGTTTATAGCTCCATATAAAACTGTTATCAGTGCCAGTGAAACCAGCCAGTTAAAGCCCGTCATTGTATATAAATAAATTACATAACAGAGACCTGAAATAAACAACTGCCGCATAAAATCTTTCACAACTCCGGAAGAACTGATAATCCTTTTTTTTATCAGGTAATAGTTTGAAGCGGCAAAGATATAACCGTATGTGGCAACTGATGCTGCTGCGGCACCCTCCGTGCGGAAAAAGTATATCAGTATAAAGTTTGAAACAATGTTCAGGATAAATCCGTAAATGTAAATACCTGTAAGCGCTGTCTGACGGTCCAGTGCAGTAATAAGGGTCGGGGCAATTGTGAATATAAAGGGTATCCCCGCCGCACTTATCTGAAGGACTATCACGGAATTGTGGTATTTCCCCCCGAATATCAGATGTATCAGCGGTTCGGCGAATAACACCGCACATGTTGTCAGGTAAAACGACGCCATTGACATGTATTTGCTGTATATATCAAAGGCAAATCTGAATTTCGGGGAATCGTTTTCAAATGACGTTTTGTAAAGGTAGGGGAGCAGCACTCTGGATATATTCTGCGGAACAATAAACAGTGTTGTAAAAAAGATAAAGCCGTTTGTGAAAAAACCGGAAAACTGGCTTCCGTGCAGCAGGGACAGTATTATTATATTTATTCTCTGGTAAATATTACCGAGGATGTTGAATATGCCGAAAGGGATCGATTCTTTAAAAAACGAGATCATCGTTTTAATGGAGATATCCGCAGAGATCAGTTTCCGGTATGAAACTATCATCACTAAAATAAATACGGCTACAAGCCAAAGTCTCAGGTAAGCGAAATCGAACAAACCGCCGTGAAAGTAAACTACTGCAAGTGTCAGAATCAGAAACATGGCTGAAAATACGATGCGGAAAACTGACGAAACAACAAAGGTCTCCTTAGCGTCAAAGAAGCTGTAGAAGGATGAGAGGAATTCATTCCCTATTCTGAAGAGTCCCATGATAAGGGTCAGTACAACAAGATCATAGCTGTAATTTGTGAAGCAGAGGCTTACAGCCATTACCGCATAGACGGCAAATCCAAGTATGCATTTAATAAAAAATGCCGATGAAAAGTTTTCTCTCTCCGATTCGGGATGAAGGTTGGTTGCCCTGATGATGGTCTGGTTTATTCCAATATTTGTTATTGTTGAAAAGAAGGTGGCGTAACCCAGAGCAGTGGAATAATCACCGAAATGTTCAATGGAAAGATACCGGGCAATAATAATGTTTATTATAAAGAAGATCAGGTTCTCAATTACAACAGCTGCCAGTACTATAACAGAATTAAGAAAGACTCTTGATTTATCATTTATCACCGGCATAGCTGTAATCTACCCTCTGAGGGATACATCTGGAGAAATATATTTATAACGTATATAATTTTCTCAGCTTTTCCAGTATTTTTTAATAAAAAGTATAATCTGCCCGCCAAGCAGGGCTATAAAGAAAGTTCCATATGCCCATAATGCAATACGCATATCCACTAAGACAAGTGAAAGTATAACAAAGAAATCGCGTGTGTCCACCATGCTGAACATATACTTTCCGTTTATCTTTAATGCCGGTTCACGCTTTCCGTCAATAAAAAGTTTTTTTGTATCTGTAATATACCCGCTCATAGTATTGGAAAAAACAGAGAGTGCACCAAGGTAAAGGTAACTGACATCTGAATAGTCAACCCATGCGAAATAACCGAATACCGAAAAGATGATAAATTCCTTGAACCTGTCGAGTAAGCTGTCAAGCCACCCTCCGAACTTGGTTCCCGCATTGAGATACCTCGCGAGATCTCCATCTGCGGCATCGAGAATTGCCCCTGTCCACCATAATGCTGCAGCTATTAATGCATATGTGTATGATCTGTCAAAGACAAGCATGATACATGCCGCAGCACACATAATGAATGAAAAGACGGTAACAGCGTTAGGGGAGAACCGCATAATCATGGAGATGTAGGCAGCGATATGGCTCACCGGGCGTGTCATAAATGATCCGAAAATACCATCGGGCTTTTTCTGGCCGGCTTTTATCTCTTTAAGTATAAGCCTGATATCTGTTACCCGTGTGTTCATTGTCTGGTTTATATAAATATTCATGATGGCACCATTTGAAGCTGTGTTTTTTTTATTATACCAATATCTGTAGCAACAATATTCGCAGGAAAAGGTTCTCACAATATCCACATTATTAATGATGAAGATATTGTGAGAATAATATGTTCACAATGAATAAAATATTTACTACAGATACTCTTTCTATACAGGTAAACATTTGGTAAATCTGCCTGTGTAGAATAACTTTAAAACCTGTTTTAAGCTGAATACTAAAATTCTTAATTAATCGGACTCTTACATCATTTAGTTAATTTCTTTTATCATTTATAATATGACCGGGGACAATAATTTTTTATCAACTTTTAAGGTTTCTTTAAGAGACTTTATTTAGATTACAATCTTCCAGGTTATTGTGTTATCTGTATTTTGTATAAAACCCGGACTGTAGATTTTTATCTGCTGATTTTAACAGCATGACCTTCCTGTAAGAAATAAAACTTAAGAGTTAAGGAAAAACTATTGATGCATATGCTCTGTATATACCCTATGAATCATCAAAGAATTCTCTATAATAAAGTCGGGAATTAATTATAATTTCAGCCGGTGTGGTTTATCCGGAATAACCTGTCTCTGTAGTGTTTTCCGGTCTGGGCTATGAGGTAGTTTTAATGAAAAATTGTTATTTTAGAAAGGGATCAATAATTTTATCAGCCATTTTGCTGTTTGTATTTCTGACATATGGTTATGGTGAAAACATCGAACAAAATGGTTTAATGACAAATGATGCTGTAAAAAATAATATCGCACTCGATGACAGTAAAACAACAGATGACAGTAAATCTGAAGATAATTCAAAACGCTATATCAGAAACGGACTTCTCATAGGCGAGGTTCCGGTTATATTGTTTTTCGGTGCAAAGGCCTGGAACTGGGAGGGTGACCACTCCTTTTATTCCGAAAAGGAGGGGTGGTTCGGTAAGGATACTGACTACGGCGGGCAGGACAAGGCCGGACATTTTTTTGCGCATTATATGCTGCAGAGGTCAATGTATTCGGTCTTTGACTGGACTGAGGATGGCAGTTCAACCAAGTGGATCTATTCTCTGGGCTCTTCACTGACCTGCGGGTTCCTGATTGAAATCGGCGACGGGTTTTCATCAAAGTACGGTTTTTCCTACGAAGACCTTGTTATGGATTACAGCGGGATTCTTGTCGGGGCTATGCTGGACCGGTTCCCGGTACTGGGCGGTTTTATAGGGATAAGCGGAAACTGGAGTCCGACGGATGCATATCTTGACCGTTTCAGTTCAAACAGCATGTTTACGGATTCACTGGAGTTTGTTGACGATTACAGCGGATGGACATTCTACGTGAACTTTAAACTGGCCGGTTTTCAGAATTTAGGGTTTGATGTCCCCCTTGCGTTGCGTCTTCTCCAGGTTGATATCGGGTATTACACCAGAGGTTATTCAAATTACGATAAAAATGAATATGCCAGTCCCCACGAAAGGGATATATGTATAGGGATATCGATCAATTCCGCCCAGCTGATAGCTGAAACCTGGGGAAAACCGTCAAACAGCGCCGGTTACAATGTGACGCATAAATTTTTTGAATACTATCATGTGCCTTTTGATGTTTCACACAGTTATAAACTATAGAGAATTATCAGGAAAACCGGGCAGCAGTCTGTATCTGTTATAACCGGCAGCATAACAGTATAATATTCTGGGAGTCAGTTAAACATGAAAATATATGTAAAAAAACCGATTGTTGCAGCCTCTTACGCTGTGATATTTATTTTAACAATGATTTTATATACCTGTAATAATGATTTTCCATATTTTTATCATGCTACCGAACCTTCAAAGGTTGAACAGATTACAATACACAACTATAATTTTAATCATCCTCTGCTTATGCTTAACAGTGTAAGTGCAGCTGTTGCTGTTGCCGGCGCGGATACGCCGCAGGAGAAGGCGGAGGTGGGGCGTTTTGTCTCGGCGGTATATTCATCACTCACTGTACTCCTGCTGATGGGGTGTTCGCAGATTATTGCAGGATGGTGTGCGGCTGTGGCATCAGGGGTTTTAATGTCATTCAGCCCGTTGATGATTAACCTCTCACATTTCTTCAAGGAGGATCCGACATTCCTGTTTGGTGTCTCTTTAACACTTTTTGCCGCAGCACTGATGTTCCGGAAGCCGGGGATGAAAACATTCGTTTTTACCGCCGCTGCTGCTGCTTTGGCCTCGTCCGGTAAATATGTGGGGCTCATTTTTCTCCCCATGGGGTTATTCGCCGTGATGAAGATTGACCTTGTCAATGATGCCGGTGAACGTATCGGCAACTGGAAAAGAGCCGGATATTTTATGATGATTTTTCTGGCGGTATTCATCATTACCAACATCCAGATGATAATATATTTTCAGACAATTATCGACCGTTTTTTCCCGAAGGTTGCCGGCACAATTGCGGGGACAGATAAGGGTATTGTGGCTCTTCAGGGGCATGGAGGCGCACGTACCTCGTTCCCACTCTATACATATGTTAAAGTATTTTTCGGGCAAAGCAGTTTAATAATCCCGCTGCTTGTAATTGCTTACTTCATTCACTTTGTCATAACATACAGAGTAAGGGGTGGCGGTGAAAAGTTTATGGTCGCTTTCTTTTTTCTTTTTACGTTTCTTATTTCGGGCGGAAAAGTGGCAAGCGGACAGTATTTCCTTCCCCAGGAGATGCTGAGTCATATGTTTGCAGCAGTTATAATTGCGCGGGTTCTTTTAATGATAAAAGATAAAACCGGAGAAAAACTGTATGCCGTATTATATGTTCTGTTTATTGCGGTTGTCTCACTGTTCCTGTTTCCCTTTGCGAAAAATTCATTGGCACAGTTTGGCCCGGCTGTGGATTCAAGAAAAGCCCTTGTCGGATGGATGGAAACCACATTACAACCGCCGGCCAAGGTCGCGGGAGACAGCTATACCAATATACAGGAACTGGCAGAAAGAAGCAGCGTCCTGTCAGGGATGAAGGGGGTTACATTTGAACGGATGAATTTTACCGGGGATCTGGTGAGCCTTGATAATGCCGCAGGTAAAGGTTATACACATATTGTTGTAGCCGAGAGCAGTTACGGCCGTTTTTTTGATCCTGGCAGCAGCCCGGCTGCCGGAGCTGCGGGAGATGCTTTTCTTGCAAGGCGTGCGTTTTATCAGGAACTATTTTCCAGGGGTATACTCCTCTGGGAAAGCAGGTCAAAGTACGGCGGGGTTATAGACAAGGCTCTGCGTGTTTATAAACTCCCTGCCGCGGAGAAAGATAATAAATAACAGGGGGGAATGCTTTATGAATACAATCGATAAAATTTCATTTGTAATTCCGGTTTATAATGAAGAGGAAAACCTGGAAATACTTTTTTCTGAATTGGTTGATGTAATGAGTAAAATAAAAACTCCCTATGAAGTAATAATGGTTGATGACGGGAGCACAGATAAAAGTCTGAATATAATACGTTCCCTGTCGGCCGGTAATCTGTCTGCGAAGTATCTCTCTTTTGCTTATAATATGGGACAATCGGCCGCATTTGCGGCAGGTTTCCAGGAGGTATCCGGGGATGTTGTCATTACAATGGATGCAGATCTTCAGAATGATCCGCATGATATTCCATCCATGCTTGAGCTGTATAAACAATATGATATGGTTGTCGGCTGGCGGTATAAGAGAAATGACAGTCCTTCACGCCGCATTGCAAGCCTGATAGGGAACTCAATCCGCTCTCTGGTGACAGGAGACAGTATTCACGACACCGGATGTTCATTGAAGGTTATGAAAGCCTCAATCCTTAAAAAAGTCAAGCTTTTCCGTGGGTCCCACCGATTCCTTTCAACACTGATGCGTCTTGAGGGGGCAACTGTCGTGGAGGTCAGAGTAAACCATCGGGCCAGGAAATTTGGTGTCTCTAAATATACAAATCTGAAAAGAGGGATGGAGGGACTTGCCGATCTCTTTGCGGTATTCTGGATGATTAAAAGGAATATACCGTATTCAATAAAAGAGGCTTCGGGTGAACACTAATGTTATCCTTGCAATAGGACTTCTGGGGCAGCTGATTTTCGGATTAAGATTTGTTGTTCAGTGGATATATTCAGAGCGTGCTAAGCAGAGTGTTATCCCGGAGGTTTTCTGGTATATAAGCCTGGCGGGGAGTATTCTTCTCCTGACCTATGCAATTTTGAAAAAAGATATTGTCTTTATTCTTGGACAGAGTACCGGGTTTCTGATATATATCAGAAATATCCATTTTTTGAGAAAAAAGTAGTTTCTTCGTTTTTTATCTGATTTTAACTGCTGAACATGGCGTGACTATTCGTATAAATCGCTTTACAATATAGTGCAAATTTTATTTCCTGGTTCATAATGATAATGTATATCCGGCCGGGAGTTCTGATGAGACGCATTCTATTTCATATTCCATTTATCGGGGGATTTATGCTCCTGATACTTCTGACACTAACCTGCGAAAGAAATGACATGTATTCAATGGCGATGAGTGACTGTTTTGCTGATTATTACGGGTATAACCTTCAATGGGGGAGCAGCGGTTATACCAGCGGTAAATTCTATACTCCATACGGTGTTGCTGCTGATTCTTCAGGGAATATATATGTTGTTGATAAGGGGAATTGCCGGATACAGAAGTTCTCATCGAATGGGACATATTTATCAACATTTGGAAGCTCCGGAACTGCAGACGGGAGTTTTACTATTCCGGTAAGCATATGCATTGACTCATCAGGAAATATTTATGTAACGGATTCAAATGCTTCAACTCCAAGGGTGGAAAAATTTTCTGCATCAGGAACATTTATCACAAAGTGGGGAAGCCTGGGTACCGGAGACGGACAGTTCAGCACTCTCGCGGGAATTGCAGTTGATTCTTCAGACAACATTTATGTCGTTGATCCGGGCAATTCCAGAGTACAGAAATTTTCATCAACAGGGACATATATTACACAGTGGGGGAGCAGCGGTACCGGTAACGGACTGTTCAGTCAGCCGACTGAGATTGCCGTTGACAGCTCCGGAAATGTATATGTTGCGGATACAAACAATGTAAGGATACAGAAATTTTCATCAACAGGGACATATATTACACAGTGGGGGAGCAGCGGTACGGCGAACGGCCAGTTCAGTCAGCCAGGCGGTATAGCTGTTGACTCCTGCGGGAATATTTTTGTTGCCGATGCATCATCAAACAGGGTTCAGAAATTCCTTCCTGACGGCAGATATTCATGCCAGTGGGGGAGCAGCGGTACCGGTGACGGGCAGTTCAGCTCCCCTTACGATATTACAATTGATCCATTTGGCGGTATTTATATTACCGACGGAGGAAACAATCGTATACAGAAATTCACACCTTAATATAATTTTCTTCTGCATATTTATTGTTCGACTGAACCGCTTTATGAATACTTTTTTCACTATTCTCCTTTCATATTCCTGCAGGATTTTGATAAATTAAGATGGATCATTAACAGACTTCGATATATCATGTGACTGATTTGTTTTCATGCATGGCATACCCTTTTGTCAGGTACATGAAATGCCCGAATTCATTTTTAAAACCGTGAATCTTATTCATTGAATTCTGCAGAAAAAAACATTGATTCTTCCGCAGAAATATATAAATTAAATACAAATCTATAAATTCAGTATTTATCATACCCGGAGGTAGTATGAAGGATCATATCTGGTATCGTGGAACTTTATTGTCCCGAAGAAACAGATACTTTATTCCCGCAGGAATTATCTGCATTTTATCTGTTATTGCTTTATCTCTTGTCATTAATTCCGGCTGCAAAAAAAACGCATCAAATGAAGCTGCTGCCGGCTACTCAGATGTCGAAGTTAAGGATGGTATCCCTACAAGGATTAAATTCGAATGTACAGGCAGGGAGTACAAAACAGTTGCCGATCTGACGAACACAAAAAAAGAGGAGAGATATACCTATGAAGAGTATATCTTCAACATGAATGAGTTTAATTTTCTTAAGAATACCGGATTCTTTATCAAGCCGGTGGAACTCAGTCAGCTCTATTACCCGAAAAGGGATGAATGGGGAGCAACGGAATTAAGGTATGATGATATGGTTGACCTCTATCTCAGGTACTCGAGGCTGCAGAAACCTTCTGAATACTACGAAGGGATGGAGGGAGACAGTCCTGTGTACAACATAGCCCCGTACTTCATATCGGCCGATTATACCCTTCATATATTCCATCTGATGTTTATGAGGATGATGCAGAGTGTCGAGGAGAAGAAGTTTTATCCGGCGCTGCGGTCCATGACGGAATCGATGCTTAATGACGCTGTTGAGCTTTATAATAATACCTACGATCCGCAGCTTAAGGAAGAGGTTAAAAAGGCTGCCGCGTTTCTCCTGGTCCCTGCCAGGATTATGGGGGTTACTCCCAGAGGGGATGTTGCCCAGATCAATTCCCTGGTTGCAAATGACCTTAATATGATAGAGGCAATGGAGGGTAACGGCAAGTCTGCAATTACCGGAGAGATGGAGGACTTCACGCAATACAAGCCGCGCGGATATTATACACTTACAGAAAATCTTACAAAATACTTCAAGGCGATGATCTGGTACGGAAGGCTGTATTTCCCGGAGGATAAGCCTGTGATACCTGTTATACTTACTTCGCTTTTAAGCAAACCGGAAAACCTGAAAAAGTGGGAGCTTATTTATAAGCCTACAGGTTATCTCATAGGTAAAAGCGAGGATCTTAACCTGTATCAGTATCAGGCAGTTATGAGAAAGGTCTTCGGAAGCACGGATATGCCGGGATCTTACCCGGATAAGGCTAAGTTGAACGATTTTATAAATGCTACCAAGAAACTGCCGGGGCCTAAGATATCAAGTGTACCGCTGGATAGTAAAAGCAGCAAAGATTCCGGTAAGAACCTTGAAATGCAGCGCGGCTTCCGGTTCATGGGACAGAGATTTGTGCCCGATGCATATATCTTTTCACGTCTGACTTCAAAGAATGTCGGTACAAACGAGGCTCCGAGGAACACACCCAAGGCTCTTGACGTAATGGCAATCCTGGGTTCAAAAGAGGCGGAGGATCTGCTGCAGGGTGATATGAAAAATATCCCTAAGTACCAGAGTGAATACATGACGCTGAAAAACGAGTTCAGCAAATACGGCGACAATGTATGGAAGCAGAATGCCTATTACGGGTGGCTTTATACGTTTATAACACTGTTTGACAAAGCGGATGAAAAATTGCCGTTTGCTTTCAAAACACCCGAATGGCGTCACAGGCTTCTTCTTACAACACACGGTTCATGGGCTGAGCTGAAGCATGATACTCTTCTATATACAAAACAGAGCTACGGTGAAGCTGGCGGCGAGGGTGAGACAAGATATTTTCCCGGGCAGCCGTATATTCCTCACGGGTATGTGGAACCTAACGTGAAATTCTTCACTGCGATATATGACCTATCTGCACAGATAAGAAAAAAACTCGGCGCAATGAATATGATGACAGACCAGTATGAAAAGCGTTTTGTCGAATTTGAAAAGATTGTCGACAGGATGAGGAGTATCGCTAAAAAACAGGTTGCAAATGATAAGATTTCAGACGATGATTTTATGTTTATTGCTGAATTCAACACAAATATCGGGGCTCTAATCCTTCCGGAGGATACTGATTACAGCGCCATGAAACAGAAGGACAAACAGATGGCTCTGATCTCGGATGTTCATACCGATAACTTCTTTCACACTGTTCTTGAGGCCGGAGTAGGCATTCCCCATCAGTTATATGTTGTTGTTTCCGACAACAATGGGCTAAGGGTCTGCGTGGGATACATATACTCCTACTATGAATTCAGCAATCCGCAGGATAAACGGATGACAGATGATGAATGGAAAGACAAGGTATACAAAGAAGGGGGCTGGAAATCGCTGAAAAACCTTGAACCCGACTGGATAAAAAAGATACCGTTTTCACAGTAATCAGTATTGAGGATTATTTCTGTGAATAAATCTCCCGCGTTTATGAAAACCGGCCTCAGATGTATTTTATTTGCGGCCGGTATTGTTGTATCTATATTGCTGATTACAGCATACAGAAGTGACAATAATCCGGACTTTCAGTATACCCTGAAGAGTGATGACATTGAATTTTTTCTGAATGCCGAAAAGAAATCATATCCTTTCAAAACGCATTTAAATAAAATAGCAGCAGGAGTCTGCAGCCATCACCTGCTTATGGCCGAATATATCTCCGGTTTTTTTAAAGAACTCTCCATTGTGTGCGGAAATGATGGAATTAAAACCTTTATTATTATAGGCCCTAATCATTATGCCCGCGGAAGAGCAGTTGTAGCAGCAAGCTCACAGCGGTGGAAAACTCCATTCGGATTTATCGAACCGGACTGTAAGATTGCAGGAGAACTTGTAAAGAACGGCTTCGCGGAGTATGATCAGGATGCCTTCACCTTTGAGCATTCCATGGGGGCTCTGATTCCTTTTATTAAAGAGTATTTCCCGCAGTCAAAGGTGGTACCTGTTATAATTAAACACGGGTTTTCTGAAAATGACGCATACAGGCTGGGTGAGTTCCTTTCCGAAAATTCTGATGAATCGACGTTTGTATTGCTCAGCGCGGATTTTGTTCACAATAAGTACAGCAGGGAGATAGAACCCTTTGACAGGCATACTGCTGATGTAATAGAGAGATATAAAACATATATGGATGAAGGGGTTCTCCCTCTGCTCAACATGGACTGCAACAGGGGGCTCGAAGTGCTGATGAGTTATTCCCGGGGAAAAAATTATACAGCCGATATTCTTTTAAACACCAATTCGGCAGTTGTCTCAAAGAAGAATGTAAAAGCAACCAGTTATTTTTTTATCTATATGGGAAAACTGTGAATACTGATAATAGTTATGTATAGCACTCAGGTTTTATTATCGTCATTCCGGTCGAAGCAAAGCGTAGAACCGGAATCTGTTTTGTACAGAACAGGTTTATTGATAGTGAACAGATTACTGTATTCACAGGAATGACGGTTGATGAAAACTATTTTTTGCATGGCTGATATGACTTTAGTGCTGTCCGGATATTAAAATATAATTTATGGTAAGAGATTATTGCTGAGGATTGAAATGATGCCGGGATTAAAAAACTATTTGTTGCTGGAAATTACTTTATTGCTGCTGGTTTTAAATACATTCTGTGCCTGCAATAAGCTTAATAGTCAGGTTGAAATTCCGCTGCTGCTTTATAAAGCAGATTCTGAGCCTGTGAAAGTATCTGATGATACTTTGGAAGATGGAAGTGATGACATAAACATAATCCTCACAGGTGATACAATGCTGTCTCGCAATGTTGAACATCTCTGCCGGGAGAAAAGTGATTACGATTACCCCTTCTCGCAAATCTCATATTTAATTAAAAAAACTGACATTGCATTTACTAATCTTGAAACACCGCTTGTTGATGGGGAAAATCTTAAAACCGGCCTTACGTTCAGGGCTGACCCTCGGTTTGCAGCAGCACTCAGGCGTGCAGGGCTCAATATTGTTTCAGTTGCCAATAACCATATACTTGACCGGGGGGTGGCCGGGCTTGCAAAAACCTTATTGTATCTTGAAAAATCGGGTGTTGCATATTCCGGGGCGGACAGAAAGTCTCTTTCCGGAAAAGGCGTAATTATCTCTGCCGGCAGCTGCCGTGTGGGATTCATTTCCTTAACCGACACCCTGAACAGCCTGAGGAGGTCGGATTATGCCAGGGATAAAGTGATCAATTATAATAATACCGAGGGGATTATAAATGCCGTAAGAGATTTGCGGAGAAAGAGTGACGTGGTCATAGTATCGGTTCACTGGGGGATGGAAATGGCTTCTGAACCATCGGAAAGGGAGATTGAACTGGCAAAAAAAATAATCTCAGCGGGGGCTGATATTATCGCGGGACATCACCCTCACGTGATTCAGCCCTACAGAAAAATAAACGGCGGGCATGTTTTTTTCAGCATGGGGAACTTCGTGTTCGACCAGACAGCGAAGAGCGAAACGCGAAGCGCAGTGATGATTGGTGTTACGGTCAGAAATAAGAAGATTCACAGTATTGTTGCATACCCTCTTGCAATTGACCGGGAGTACCGGCCGGGTCTATGCAGCGAAGGTGATGCCGGAGAGGTTTATAAAAAGCTGCTGCTGTAAAACATCTGTAGAGCTGTGTAATACAGATGGCGGATAACATGCATCCTTTCTCAATCGCTTATGTATCAGACTTGATTTGAAAATACCCGGCACAGGCATAGAATTTGAATCCTGTTTTCTCCCGGACTTTGTAATGTAAAAATAAACCGATGATTTTACCGTAAAAATAAAAAATCCTGTAAATAATTATCTCTCCAATCAGCGGATAATTTCCGGAAATTATGAGTACATAGGGCGCAAATTGTGTTAAATTTTTTCCAGTCCCCTGAATTTTCAACATTTCACTATTGACAAATACGATATGTTTTTACTTATGAAAGTAACAGCACTTATTCCGGATGATTTAATTAAAGATGTAAAACAGTACGCAGGCGGTAAAAACATTACCAAAAGTCTTATTACTGCATTAGAAGAATGGCTTTCTCTGAAGAAAATTCAATTTCTGAATGAAGGTATAATGAAAAAGCCTCTTGAGTTTTCTAAAGATTTTTCTGCCTCAGGAAATAGAGAATTGAATCGCAGACGATGGTAATTGTTGATACATCTGTTTGTATAGTATACCTTCAGCAACCTGGACTTCTAAGACCCCGCACCTACCCCAGGGGTACTTTGTCGCTACGCTCGGGCGCCCAGAAGGGGCAAAGAAGAACTGTTTGTATAGTATACCTTCAGCAACCTGGACTCCTAAGACCCCGCACCCCTGGAAGGGGCAAGGAAGAGCATCTTTTGTAAATTTGGTTTTAATCATTACTCTTTGAGTATACACTGTCTGTATAGTATACACTGTCTGTATAGTATACCTTAAGCAGCCGTAACCGCTCAGCCCACCGGAGGTGGCAAAGCAACATGTCCGTAATCCAATCTGGTAACATTTTTAAAAAATCTGCTTGCCCCATGTCATTTGTTTTTCCGCACTGGTTATAAGAGACATAAGTTTCAATATAACAATAAAAAAGTAATAATGAAAAAGGAGATAAATGTATGGCAAAAGTTAAGCTTCATCCCTATTTAAGAACTGCGCATGGTGGCCTGGATGGTCTTGTTCTTTACAGGCGCTATGGTAAAATCTACATTAAGGCACGTACAATACCCTCCAATCCGCGAACTGAACCGCAGGTGAAGTGCCGGGGTAATTTCGGCGGCGGCGTAAAGGCCTGGCAGGTTCTTCCGGAAGAGGAGAAAGCCCTTTACAGAAACAGGGCAAAGAGGAAGAGAAAGTCAGGGTACAATCTTTTTATGTCGGAATACCTTCGCGGCATTGCACCAGGTTCACCTGTTACCCCATCGGGAAGCGGCGGTACAGGGGATGCAGTGGTTGTATCCGCCTCCGGTGAAATTTCAGAATATGCCGGTTATTATTCAGAAAACAGCAGATCAGCAGATGGACAGAGTAATATTAATGCAGTAAAAGACAGAGGTGAAACTGTTAAAACAGGACTCAGGCAGTATGTAGACCCTGTTAAAAACCGTTTCAATACCGTTTAAAACAGAGAAAAAAGCGCGTTTATAGCTGTCAGTAGCGTGTTTGAGGCGAAATTGAAGCGATACTGAATACTCTGTAAACAGAGTTTGGATTTTGTCATAAATCTGAAGTGAATTTGAATCAGAACAAGCTGATGCACGATGCAGACCTCACCCCCGGCCCCTCTCCAAATGGCGAGGGGTAACTATAGCATTTCCGGTTTTACTTAAAAAAACCCGGGGAGCGGTGTGGTTTAAGATGCCGGAAAATTTAAAAATTTTCCGGGAAAAGAAAAAAAATTCTGATGTTACTTCGCCGGATACATGGCGGATTCGTGGCGGATAAAAGGCATATACATGGCGACAGATGGGATATAATCGCTGCAGTGTACAGCAGTTTTCGGCATGATTTGTGTTTGTAACATTTTTTCATATTCCTCCATTACGCGGAAACCCCAACTCAACAACGTGATTACCGGTTTTGTAAGCAGGGGCAACTTTTTTTTTACAGGGCATAAGGGGCGAAGCCCCTTAAAAAAACCCACTCAAGGTTTCCTGAGTGCTGGAGATATCAATCTGGAAATAACTCTGATATTTATTTGAATACTAAAAAAAGCATTGAAATATAAACAATTCTGATATGTATTAATAGCCGGCTGCAGTGATGAATAAAAATGAAATTCATATAGCCCCATCTAAGGGAGATCTGTACAGAATATTTTTTAAGCGGGCTGTTATAAAAGCTGGTATAAAAAAGCAGTTACAGTTTATTCTTTAAGGCATAGCTTTGCTGCACATCTGCCTGAACAGGGTATAGATATACGATATATACAGGAACTACCTGGACACCAAAGTCCCGGATGTATGATGATTTATACACATGTAAGCGCGGGAAAATTGAAAAACATTAAGAGTCCTCTTGACATATGATTCTTACGTGAAATACAGCGCTTTTCATGGTTTTATAGCTTCTTATGCACAATGCGGATAAGAAAAAGTTATATAAAATTGGACGAGTGGTGCGCCCATCCATAGGCGCCGGTCTTTTAAAAGAAAGAATGTGGGGTAAGAAAATGAAATACGTTTGTCCTCTAATAGTGGTGAAAGATATACAAAGATCAAGGGATTTTTATGAGAGGTTGGGACAAAAAGTAAAATACGATTTTGGCGAAAACATAGAATTTGATGGAGGTTTTTCTATTCATCTAGAAGAACATTATGAAAAGTTGCTAGGGATAGGGCCGAACAATATCCTGAAGAGATCTAATAACTTTGAATTATATTTTGAAACAGACGAAATCGGCAGGGTATGTGATGAAATGAAAGAAATAGGAGTAGAATTTATTCATGAGGTAAGAGAGCAGCCATGGGGACAAAGGGTAATGCGATTTTATGACCTGGATTATCACATTATCGAAGTGGGGGAATCAATGGAATCTGTAGCAATTCGATACTTCCAATCAGGAATGACGGTTGAGGATATTTGTAGGAGAACATCATTGCCTGGTGAGTTTGTTCGGAAAGCAATAGATTTGAAGAAATAGTGAAATGTTCAAGGGCCTCACATCCGTGGCCGGCTCTGAATTTTAAGCCGTCCAACATTACATAACTTATAGAAGTCTTAACGTAGCTTCCAAAAAAGACCGCTGGTCTTTATCAGCGGTATAAAGATATTAAGCAGATAACAATGGGTGTTGGTTTGATAGCCGGTGTAATTGATATTTTACCGATGATCATTCAGGAGCTTGATAAAAGATCAACAGTTTCAGCATATATACATTATTTTTTCGTATCAATTGTTATTCTGAATATAAACCTGCCATTCCTTTCATGGTGGTTAAAGGGTGGTTTCATTTCACTCTGCCTGGCGCTTCCGGTTATATTAATTGTATCAGGAGATGAGAGTGACAGAAAAGCACCGCTGATAATGGCTGCAATGTCAGTTATACTTGGAACATTAATATCTGTTGCCGGGCATTACCTGATATAGATATGCAAAACGGTTATATTCTCTTTTTGAAAAAATATGACGGGTTGTTTTATTAAACGGGCTGTAACTTAACAGCGACCTGGCTGTTCACCCGATCCGCAGCAGCTTGCCACATGAAACTTATATATAAAAGAAGAATTTATGCTCATAGTAAAATCCATACTGGAATATCCGAAGGGGACAATTGAAATGCTGCTTGTTGAAGCATATGAGCCATTGCATAAAGAGTATCTTCAATACCGTGATGATAATTATCGTTATTTCAGAGAGTGTGATGCCTTTTTTTATGACAATCCTGAAGCAGAGGATAACTGTTCATTCTTATCCGGGTATAATGAAAACATTGCTGGGATGTGCAGCTGGAATCCCGTGAAATATCCGGTTGCTGAAATAGGGCATAATTGCATTATAGCTGTTTATAAAGGGATTGGTCTGGGGATTGATCAGATGAGGATTGCAGTAAATATACAGAAAGATAAAGGTTTTAAGAGTGCGCTGGTTTCAATAGGGATAATGGATTTTTTATTCCTGCACAGAGGATGTATAAAGGGGCGGGATCTGTTGAAGTAAAAATGGATGAAACGGTTAATAAACCTGTGTTGCATAAAAAGGTGTATTATGAAATGGATTTGTATTCCGGGAATGGATATTCCCGGATGATGTAAAAACAGCTACAATGAAAATGTAAACTTGGTTCGACTTTGCCTGACTAATCTTGCTGCCTTATCGTACGCCCATGCTTTGTCGGAATGTTCTTTCGCAAGTTTCGCCCAGCGTTCAGTAAGATAATTTGATAAAGCATCTTCCTTTACTATATATGCCTCTAAAGCCTTCTTTTGACTTTTGGCAAGTTCCCTCATTTTTACTGATTCGCCATAATCACTTTTTAAACTTCCAGCGTAAACGCCGGCCCATCTGTCATATTCAAATCCTATCTGTTCAATCATATATGGATTAGTTTCATTTTTTGCTTTGATGAGTAATTTATCGGCAGTATCTGACATATTTGACAAAATTCTGCAGTAACCATCTTCTACCGGAGAATTGCCACACCCTGGCAATATAATTAAAAATGAAAAGAACAATATAGAGAATAAAACATTCCTCATAATAATCACCTTATTTATATTCAATTCATAGCATGTATTACAATACAACAGGAATATTTTAAAATGCAAGTACTTTTCTAAAGTATCAAAACAGTTCCTGAAATATTTCCACAACAGAAATGTTGTATCCTCAGGAAGCTCTTTGAATAACTCATTCTGCTCCGCCAGAGGCTGACCAAGAAACATCCGGCAAAGGGCAGGATTGTTTGCCCTGTTGGTACTTCGGAATTCAATCACACAGAAACAAAAAGAAGGCTGTTGAGGCATGTGTGAGTTTTAAGAAATTCAAAAGAAGAATGAATGTATACCGCAGACATGGAGTGAAATCTATCTGCGCGTCACAGGTAAAGATCTTTCATGCTGCCCTGCATGCAAAACAGGAAGGCTTGTAGTGGAAGAGATTCCTGAACCGGTGAAGTATCGTTCACCTCCGGCAAACCAGGGCGGTTGTAGATTATTATCTGCAGATTAATACTATGATTATGGAACTATAAAAAGACCATGAAGGGATACTTTTATTCTGATAACTGAGAAATAATGATAATTTATTCCGGAAAGTATCGTTTAACAGTAATTTAAAAGCAGATATATTGGTTGTTATAAAGATGCAATTGTTTATTTATTCAAATTTCAACATACGAATTATTCTTGCAATTATAAATCCGGTAATTTAAAATCCATTAATATTGTGTCGGGCTGTTGTTCAGGCGGTTCTGTCGAGCAAACATGACGTTTGCACTTCGGCTGGCTCAGTGACCCCCTGTCGGCATATAACAGGCGATGCACTGCCTGTATTGAGCTGCATCGACATTAGCGGCGTCGAAGTGATGTTGTAAAAAAGCCGGCCAACTTGAAGAGTATCTCAATCGGAGAAGATGGATTAAGGTACTATTCTTAACGTTGTATGAAAAACGCGTGTGACTTTTTGTAATATAAACTTAAATCAAAAGAAGAAAAACATGGAACTTAAAGTAATCAAAATGATTGGGGAATTTATCAATAAAGCAAATGAACTATTTACAGCTTTTGAATTTATAGATAAAATTCCAGATTACTTATATCATTACTCGTCTCAAAATAGTGTTTTTAATATTATCAATAATGGAGAGCTATGGTTATCGAATATTAAGGATATGAATGATCCCACAGAAGTAAGTTTTGGTGTTAAAGTTATTAAAAATATATTGATTAACGAAAAAAACAAATACTGTGATGAAATTATTAAAGTCCTAGAGCTTCATGAAGAAGCTCCGTTATTTCAAGAATATTTTTTTTATGATAAACCTACTTTTATCTTTTCATTATCACAAAAAGAAGACTCCCTTTCACAATGGATAAACTATGGGGATAATGGAGGAGGTTTATCATTTAAAATGATTACAAAAAAATTAATTGAAAATATCAAAACCAGAAGTAATTCCACTTATTTTTGTTATTTATTTCCTATTAATTATTTTAACGGCGAATATGTAGAATCTTCAATTCAAATTAAGAATTTTAAATCGCTAGTAAGTAATTTTCTTGAAGAAGCATACCACAAATTTATTGAAACAACAAATGACTATGATGAGGTTTTCTTTAAAAATTATTTTATTTCAATGATATATATTTTCGCTTCAATGATTAAAGCCGATTTTCATCAAGAAGAAGCCGAATGGAGAATTTTAATAATTGCAGAAGGTCCAGGTAACAAAAATATTCATCCGGTTATGAAAGGGAATATAATCAAAACAGTTTATAAAATAATATTTGAAACTGATTCTCCATATAATCTACCAAAACAAAGAGAGCTATCAGATATTTTTGAAAGTATTATGATTGGCCCAAGAAATCATGGAAATTACAGCTTAAAACAATCTATCAATTTTTTGATGTATAAATGTTTAACATCTTTTGGTGTAGTAAATTTTTCAAAAGGTAAGTTAGTCTAATACTTATATGTATAAGCACGTGTTCTTCATATAACAAAGGAGTCTGTTGAAAAAGTAACATATTAAAAAATTTGAGTAGTCTAAAATAATATCAGCTGAATATCCTCTGATTTTATTTTTACAATCCTGTATGTATCCCGAAGATCGTGTGTCTTCGGGAATATTTTACTTTATTTAATTATAATCTGTATCCCCACCGGGCCTGTTGATTGTTATAGTTGCTGCTTTTGCATCGTCGCCAATCTGCAAAAATTTTAAATTGATATAAATTCCTTAAGCTGTAATTTTATCAGCCTGAATCTGTAATCACTTTTATAAACTCAACTCTAAAACTTTACGTGCCACATCAGGTATCACGGTTCCATTCTCACCGAGTTTAACCATACCGTGAGATTTCAGGTTTGCTATTATCATATCAACCGCTTCATTCCCAAGTTTATGGCCGGAGAAATGTGTCTTAAGTCCCATCTTCTCGAAGAAATCCCTGGTTTTACTGATAGCAAGAGCTATTCTGTCTTCTTCAGGCAGGGAGATATCCAAATTCCATATTCTCCCGCCATACTGTAAAAGTTTTTCTTTCTTTTCTCCTTTCATAACTTCAAGCATTGACGGGAATACAATCGCCAGTGTTTCTGCATGATCTAAACCGTATAGAACTGTAATTTCATGGCCTATCATATGCGTTGACCAGTCCTGCGGAACACCACATCCGATAAGGCCGTTATATGCCATAGTTGCACACCACATAATATTTGCCCGTATATCATAGTTTTCTTTATCCTTCAAAGCCTTTGGCCCCTCTTCTATCAATGTGTGCAGCAGTCCTTCGGAAAAACGGTCCTGAACTTTTGCTTCAGACGGAAATGTCAGATACTGCTCCATAATATGGATAAATGAATCAACCACTCCGTTAGCAATCTGTTTTTCAGGCAGAGTGTAGGTGTAAACCGGATCGAGTATTGAAAACCTTGGTAAGACCGCAGGACCGAAAAATGGAAGTTTAGTCTGGATTGATTTTCTTGTTATAACAGCGCCGCTGTTCATTTCAGAACCGCTTGCCGGGAGAGTTAACACAACGCCAAAAGGCAAAGCTTTACTTACCGCGCGGTTATCAGTAACAAGTTTCCATGGATCATCATGTGTTGATGTTACTGCTGCTGCGATAAATTTAGTACCGTCAATTACCGAGCCCCCTCCTGCTGCAAGGAGGTAATTATATCCCTCGCTTTTAATCAGCTCCACGGCCTTCATCAATGTTTCATATGTCGGATTGGGTTCAATCCCGCCGAACTCACCTGTTTTAAAGTCTTTCAGTTCTTCCATTATTGAATTAAAAAGCCCGGTTTTTTTTATACTTCCACCGCCAAAGATCACCAGCACCTTGCTTCCTGCCGGGATTTCTTTTGAAAGCCTTCTTATTTCGCCTTTGCCGAAAATAATTTTTGTCGGATTCACAAATTGAAAGTTTTTCATGCTTTTGCTCCTCTTTAATATTTATTAAATAGCGTATAAATAAACTGATCGGTTTATTTATACGCATAAAAATTATACTTTAAACTTTTCAACCAGAGATACCAGGAAATTTGATGCATCATCAATATATTTCCTGTCATTCATTACTTTTGAAAGCATTATTCCCCCTTCGACCAGGGAAATGAATATATCACAAAAAACTGTGACTTCAGGGGATTGTTTAAGCTCTCCATTTTGAATCCCTTCATTTACAATTTTTTTTACAGAATTCTGCCACATTATAATAAATTTAGTAACCCTTTTCCTGACCTCATTGTGGCCATCATCAGAGTCAACAGCAGCATTAATGACCGGGCAGCCGCCGGCATTGCTTATTATTTCATAGAACAAGCTGTATGATTGAGCAAATCCAATAAGTTTTTCATAGGAGTTGTTTCTGCTCTTTACATTTGAAAAAATAATTTTTGAAGCCAGTTTAAGATTGTGATCAAGGGCAGCCAGGGCGAGTTCATCTTTGTTCTCAAAGTGCCCATAAATTGCGCCTTTGGAAATACCGCTGCTTTCAACTATATCCGAATAGGATGTTCCCTTGTATCCCTTTTTATTAAATACGTGAGCGGCTGCTTCAATTATATAATTTCTTGTACGTTCTGCTTTATCCATATTGTCAAAATAAACCAAACGGTTTATTTGTCAAACCATATTTCCCGAATACAGGTATATTTAATTGATTTACTGATATTCAGATAATGAAGAGTTTTCAATGCCGGTCTCTTACACCCGGGAATGGTTTCAGCGGAAGCCTTTAAAAACTCGGCACTGTTCTTTTTAGGGCACTATGGAGCAGACACCCTATGAAAAAAATTCCTCATGGCATAAAAACCGGTACTTTTAAAACGCATAGGTAACAGGTACTTAAACTTTCTGTACTGATGAGGAGATTCTTATTACTGCGGGACACTGTCACAGTAAAATTATACGGCATAGGATGATATATCTTGACAGGAGCCCATTTTTAAAAGAAGATTATGATTATTTCAGATATAGAAAAACGGGAATACAAACATATAACAGCGGCTGGTTGTATAATCAGCTTTAGACGGCTTGAGCCGTGTAAAGGGCGAACGGAGGAAGTGCCTGTGGTAAAACTTTCACGTACGGTTCTGAGGGGGAAAAGGGGGTGCAAACTCCCTGACCTGCCAGATCGCTATAAGTATTCTAGAATCATAAATTGAAAGTAAAAGAGCAAAGAAATAATTATGAAATTTTTTTTCTTATATTCTATAATAATTTTTGTTTTGTCTTCGATAATTCATTTTTCAACATATATACTTGCAAAGTACTCTCTAATTTTAAGTTGTTCCTATATTTTGAACGTCTTCATACTTTTAAGTTTTGTCACCATGATAGTTAATATTAATAAGCACCAACTCAAGAATGAAAATAAAGTCGAAATATTTGATTTATTCAAATACTTTCCTAATAAATGTCTTATTATGTTAATGATTTTTTTAATATTTATAATATATGTTTCTTCAAACTTTATGATATGTTCTAGTTTATTACAAGATGGTTCACCTGGCATTTTAAAAGGAACGTTTATACAAAATAACCATGGAAAGATTAAAGTAATTACAGAATTAACATATAATAAATTAAGTTTAATAGAATTACGAATGTTTTCAGGTCATTGGCTAATATTTTCTTTATTACCAATCTTATATTTTTTTTATAAAAAAATGTTGTTAAAAATTGAAGAAACACACATCGCATAACAAAGGAGTAGGTCGCAAAATTAAACGATTTAAGATAAGATCATCAAATTAACGCTGGTCTTAGTAACCTTTCATCTTCTTTGTCAGTATTCTGTTTTATATCTTTTATATAAGAGGTTTCCTGTGCCGCAAATATCATTAAATATCGATAAAGATAGTATAGAAAAACAGGGATTAAAACAGATGACAGCGGTTGGTTGTATAAATCCGTATTTCTTATATAACTATAAGAAAGGTAATTCTTCCAGGATTAATGATGCGCTTAATAAGGGAGTTTTTTCCCAGATATTTGAACCTAATAAATACTCACTACTGTCAAAATCCATTCTCAGGTTAGCTTCCAGAGGATAAAACATATTGTGTTTTTCTATCAATTCATTGACCTCCTGAAAATTATATGATTTTAATATACTTTCCCAGGATTTGTTAAACCTGGCATGATTATTTCCCAATTTCTTTTCCAGTTTATCATACCTTATTTTCAGATCTGCTTTAATCTTTGTTATCTTTTCTTCAACGAGTTTAGCCCGTTGTATATATTCAGGTATACCGGCACAAGCCATAATCTTATTTTCAAGTGAAACTGTGAAATTAGCTGAAACAATATTAAGAGGTTTACCTTTTACTTTATCAGAGAAATTATATGATTCTAACTTTTCACCAATCATTCTTTCTTTTGCGTTATTTTTTGATATCCTGTCAATAAATCCCATCACATTTACCCTCAATAATATTATAAAATATTATAAACAGATCACTTAACCTTTGTACTTAAATTTTCCCGGTTGATGTTAACAATTTCAAAAATAAACCCGCTTTTTGGACACATTGAAATAATCAATTGCGTTTATATAATTAAATTATGTGTAATAATACTCTAAAAAAGCAACTAAAAATTTAAATAAATGCACTAAAAAAAATTAAAACGTATAAATGAATAGCCGAATGAGAAAAGAAAAAAATTCGAATAATAAAGCTTAATATATTATTTTAAATTTAAAAAGAAAAACCGGATAATTTAAATTTGAATAAAAAAATTCTTTTAATAGATGCTGACCCGGAGACTCTGTTGAATACAGCTGAGGCAATCAGCAGTATTGATTATGAAGTTATAACAGTTCAATCCGGAGATGAAGCGCTTAAGATTATCTCTGATAACAGTATAGATCTTATTATTATGGAGATTGAATCTGGTGAAGGCTTTAATGGAATTGATATTGCACGCCATATATTGAAAGATTACGAAATCCCTGTCATTTTTTATACATTACATAATGAAAAGAAGTATGTTGATAAAGTGCGGAATATTCCGCACTACGGGTATGTACTAAAAAGCTCGGGAATTCATCTCCTTCAATTATCTGTTGATACAGCTTTCAGATTTTATAAAACATATGAAACAGTTAATACACAGCGAAACCTGCTTAATAAATATGAAGAAAGATATAATGCATTGATAACGCAGTCGCCTTATGGTATAGCACAGCTGGATGCTGGCGGAATACTTCGTGAATATAATGATATGTTTCTGAAAATGTTAGGGACTTCACAGTCTATGATGACAGGTTTTAATACACTTGAATTGACAGATGTTAAACTGGTAACGGCAATAAAAAAAGCGCTGGCAGGAGAAATCAGTTTTTACGAAGACACATATCATTCGGTTACAGCTGAAAATACTAGACCAGTCAGAATACATTTTACACCTGTTAAAAATTCAGGCAATGATTTAACAGGTGTACTTGTTATAATTGAGGATATTACTGAATGGAAAAAAATGCAGGATACTATAAACGAAAATAAAGAAATATTCAGGCAGATATTTAAACAGCATATGGCTGTGATGATGCTGATAGAACCGGAGAGAGGCAAAATAATAAATGCCAACGAAGCGGCTTCAAAGTTTTATGGATATGATTTAAAAGTTCTGCGTAATATGTCAATTGCTGACATAAATATGCTTCCACTGGATGAAATAAAAACAGAAATGAAACGTGCTAAAACTGAAGAGCGTAATTATTATACCTTCCCTCACAAACTTTTAAATGGTGAAATCCGGACAGTTGAAGTATATGTATCGCCGGTTATATTAAAAGGAAAATCCATTCTTTTTTCAATAATCCATGATGTTACAGAACGAAAACTGGCTGAAGAGAAGGTTAATTTGTTGCTCAAGGAGAATGAGCTGATTTTAAGAGAGGTACATCACAGAATCAAAAACAACATGTATACAATACAGAATTTTTTAATGCTGCAGCAAAGCGCAGTGCAGGACCCTGTTGCAGTGATGGCATTGCAGGTTGCCGAATCACGGGTGCAAAGTATGATGGTTTTGTATGATAAACTATATCTTAAAACCAATATAAAGGAATTATCTATAAAAGAATATCTGTCGGTTCTGGCGGATGATATAATAGCACTCTTCCCGAATAATAAACAGGTTACCTTGAGAAAAGATATTGCTGATGTTACATTCGGACCGGATAAACTGTTTCCTCTTGGAATTCTTATAAATGAACTTCTTACAAATATAATGAAATATGCTTTTCAACAAAAGGAAAAAGGGGTAATTGAGCTTAAAGCGTATATTAAAGATAAACGGCTAATTGCTGAAATCAGCGATGATGGATGTGGACTATCCGGAGACTTTGATATAAAAAAATCTGAAGGATTCGGAATTCAGCTGGTTAACATGCTTACTGAACAACTGGAGGGGAATATAAGATGTGAAAGCAGCAACGGTACACGGTATATTTTAGAAATCCCGCAGAAATAGTGTAACTGCCTTTAAAAAACCGCCGGTCTTTATCGGCGGTATAGTAATAAAAACCGGAAATAATCCCTTTATCCGCTTTGTGCCATTCTCAATGTAAAAAACCGGCTGGTAAAGTCTTTTATGTTTGCGTAAATTTTTATTAAAATATAAACGGTACTTCCCGGCTGCATTTTAAAAAAAGGAGAATGTTATACTTCGGTGATGACGGTTTCGCAATCCGGAATGCCTGAGGTGTGAAAACCGTTTGATGAATTTTCAGAAAAAAAAATGTATAGTTTTTATGCTCCTCATTCTTTTCGCGGGGTATATTGAGTCATATCCGCTTATAAAAAAAATAACATTCACCGGCCTCAACAATACCGACCAGGATTTTATCCGTTCAAGACTGAAGAACAGGGAGGGGAGCGATTTCAGTCTTCAGTTATGGGACGAAGAGAGAGTAATTCTTATGAATTACGATATATTTGCAGATATAAACTATAATATTACTGCGGAATCCGATGGGGAGATACTTCAATACAATTTCAAAGAGCTCCCATATTTTCTGTTTTTCCCTGCCATGAAGCGGACAGACCAGGATGGGCTTATGATCGGGCCCGGCTTTACAGTAATAAATACATTCGGCCTTGCCATCCATCAGGAATTCCTGTCAAGAGAAACCGTATTGCCGGATCCGTTAAGGGCGAAAGAGTTTTTATATTATCTTTATATTCCCGAGGTGTTTTCAATACCGGTATCAGTTGAGTCTGAAATTGAATACATGGATTCATGGAATGCACTGAAACTTTTTAACGAGAATTCTTATTACTCGACCCTTAACCTTAAATGGAGATGCAGCGATAACCTGAGCCTTCTTACAAACGGATCGCTCCTTTTCGTCAGGCATGATGAAAGTTCTCCGTATTTTGCCGGGAATGACAGGGAATTACTGATGTTTCGCGGAGATGGTAACTGGGATTATATCCCTTCTCTCGGCGCCGGTATTGCTGTAGACACAAGGGAGAGGCTGATGAATCCGCATAGAGGTTTCTATAACGAAGTGGATATATCCGTTCATGGCGGAATGCTGGGCGGAGATGCCGATTTCATGGAATATAAATACGATTTCAGGGGATATATCCCGGCCGGAAACAGTAACATCTTTCATGCCAATATTCTCGGCCGTTACAGACCGGGAACAATTACCGGATATGAACTCTATCATATAGGGGGAATAAACAGCCTGAGGTCATTTTCCCCCGATCCATCAATATGTGACCAGCATGAAATTCTCGGTACTCTCGAGTACCGGTATGAGTTCTTTGCCAACAGGCAGTTGTCTCTTTTCGGGTTGAATGCATATTACGGTCTGCAGGGTGTTGCGGGAACGGATTATGCTTTCTACTGGTTTCCCGGCGACCGGTTCAGGGAGGGTAAAAGCCTCAGTTCGGTCTTTTTCGGTATTCACCTTATAGTACCGGTGCTTGAACGTATAAGGCTGGAGTGGGGTTTTAACGGCTACGACCGTGATGATAAAGATATAAGATTCGGAGTCAACTTCGGATGGTATGAGAAAGCCTACACACAGGGTAGAAGAATCAGGTAATATTCAGTGAGATTAATCATATCTGATTTCTTTCATCTGTTGAACACTGATAATTTATTCAGCTTTCTGCTGCTGAAAATATTTAATTGACCGGATGAAAGGAGTGTTTATAATTAACAGATCTGTTTTATTTCTTTATTTTTTTCGGGAGATAAGGTGGGATTAGGAACCATACCATAAGGATCTCCTGAGTGCGGTAAACGCCGGACTGGAAATACTCTGATATTTAACATGGAGTTCCCGTGAAGATAAATAATCTGATAAAGGTGTTGCTTTTTCCGGCAATTCTCATCTCCCTGATTGCCTATGGAGCGGAACATGCTTCTGACGGGTATGTCATAGGGAAGCTTGAGTTTACCGGGGAAACGGGTAGAGACGGAATTGTTGTGATAAACTCCCCTGAGAAAAAATACCTGCTGACTAAAGGGGCTCTTCTTTTTGTTGTAAGGGGAAACGAACAGATTAATCTGAAAATTGATGATGCCGATGGGAAATTCCTCAGATGTACAGTAAACAGTAAAAATGGAACCATTTTACTGAAACATGGGGAGGACGTTTACTACTCTGACACTCTCAACAGCGGTATAAAATACAGTGATGCAAAGAAAATACTCTCTGAACTGATAAAACTCTACGAAGACTTTATTCTTAAAATTGAATCAACGGAGGATCCGCCTGTTATTGCAGCAGCAGTGAATAAATTCTCCTCTTCTCTGAATATCTTTATCCCTGAAATTAAAAGAATAAACGGAAAGTATCCTGAACTGGAAAAATTTAATCTTGCACCGCCGGAAGAACTGAAGAGTGAGGCAGCAAAGCTGGATGTTCTTGAATCAAGGCTTCGGGATGCTTTTATCAAGGTAAAGATGTTCGGTACCGATGAAAATGTAAGAAAAGCGATAGATGAGCTGCAGAAGGTTCTTTTAAAAATGAAGGCAGAAAGGTGAAGATCGATTTTCTGAAAGAGGCGCTCTGTCATCTGGTAAATAATCCTCACATCAGGGAGTGGGGAGTTTATGCTCTTTTAATTATACTGCTTCTGGCGTACCGAAAACTGCGGCTTGGGCGATGGAGAAAGATACTTCAGCGTTCCATTGATTACCATAAATATCATCTCTCCTCAATCTGTAAAGATACCTCCATGAATGAAAAGAACAGGGAACTGTCGCAGGCCCTTCTGTGGGCTGCAACAAAGCAGCTTCAGCTGGATATTAAGAGCGGTAAAGGTGGAAGAGCCCTCTGGAGATCTTTCCTTGGAGATAAAACAGCGTTGAATACATGTGGTACGGTTTACTATGAGTGCGCGAAAAATTACAGATTTATAGATAGTATAGTTTTAAAACTTGCTGATACACTCATCAGTACTTTCTACAGGATTTATCTGCTGGAATCATATCTTTCCATAATCGCTGTAATTTATATGGATTTCGTTCTTTTTATCTCAATGATAACCAGGCCAAAAAGCGGGTCAGGCAGACTTTATCTGGAAATGCGCTGCGAAGATAAAAAATTCTGAAAATAATACCTTGACAATACAGCAATAATATGTCAAAATAAAATAGGCATTTAAAAAGCATATACTCATAACACTATGAGTATTTAGTTTTCCCTGTATAAGCCTGCCTTATCCGGCTTATAAGAATAAGAAAAGAAAAACGCCTTTAATTTCTTTTAATGAAAAACCTGATGACATCCGGGTGGAAATATATCATGTTTCTGCCTAAGTTGAAGGGATGCTGTTGTGCAGATATTTATCAGTGATCGGGAAGATTTTAATGAAATTTAAGAATGATAAAAAGAAGATTCTTATCGTTGAAGATCAGCTGATTATAGCAATGGATCTCAAGCTGACACTGGAAAATCTTGGATATGGAGTAACCGGTATTGCCGGTACGGCTGAGGAATGCTTTAAACATTTTGAACAGGAGAAACCGGATCTTGTTCTGATGGATATAATGCTTTCGGGAAATGTGGACGGTATTTCAGCCGCCGAGGTGATTCATCAGGATTTTGATGTTCCGATTATCTATCTTACTGCGCATTCCGATGATAAATCACTGTTGAGAGCGAATCTTACCGGTCCTTATGGCTATATAGTTAAGCCTATAGAGGAGAGAGATCTTTACACCTCAATTGAAATTGCCCTTCACAGGTTCAGCATTGATAAAGAACTGAAAAAAAGTGAAATTAAGTACAGAACCCTTTTTGAACAGTCTCTTGATCCGATATTTATTGCCGATGAAGCTGAGGTTATTATCGATGTCAACCAGGCTATGATTGATCTTTTTGAATACCAGAGTGATTGTCTTCTGGGGCATAGTGCATCTGAATTTTTTTATGACCAGAGTGAGTACGACGCATTTATCTATCTTGCGGCAGAGCAGGGAGCGGTGAGTGATTTTGAATGCAGGATGAAGTCCAGGTCGGGGAAAGTAATGGACGTACAGATCACTCTGAAGAAATATGAATACGGCGGCGTACAGGGGGGTGGATTCCAGGGTATTATACGGGACATCACTCAGTATAAACTGTATTTCGAAGAAATTTTAAAATCAAGGCAGGATCTGCGTAACCTTACATCTCACATCGAGTCGCTGAGGGAAAAGGAAAGGACCAATATTGCCAGAGAGATCCATGATGTACTCGGTCAGTCACTTACCGCGCTTAAACTGGATCTGTCCTGGATGAGAAAAAAAATTAATCCTGAAGACCGGGAACTCCTTGATAAAGCGGCAGTAATGGACGGGCTTATAAATGATGTTATCGTAACAGTCAGGAGGCTTTCCGCAAGTCTCCGCCCGGGAATTCTTGACGATCTGGGACTGGCTGCTGCTATTGAGTGGCAAAGCGAGGAGTTCAGAAAAAGGACAGGGATTATGTGCAGTTTAAACTGTGATGATATTCCCGGCCTTTCAGAAGAGAAAGCCGTTGCCCTTTTCAGAATTTTCCAGGAGTCTCTAACAAATATTATCAAACATTCAAATGCTGAGAAAGTCGATATTTCTCTTGGTAAAAGTGCGGACAATGTTGAAATGGTAATAACGGATAATGGCCGCGGTTTCAGCAGCGAAAATCTGGTGAACAAGGGGTCATATGGAATAATCGGGATGAAGGAGAGGGTTAAATCTTTTAACGGCTCACTTAATATTTCCGGGGCTGAAAATGGTGTATCCGTGCATGTGGTGATTCCCCTTTAGATTGGAGAGAATAAGTTAATGATAAGAATTGTAATAGCAGATGATCATGAAATTGTAAGGGCCGGTTTAAAACAGATAATATCCGATGATGATGACATGGAGGTTACCGGGGAATCGAATAACGGTGAAAACCTTATAGAGCTTGTTAAAAAAAATGATTATGATGTTGTACTCCTTGATCTTAAAATGTCAGGTATAAGCGGTATAGACGCGATAAAGCATATAAAGATTATTAAACCAGATCTTCCGATAATTGTACTCAGTATGCATGCCGAAGACCAGTACGCTGTCCGTACAATAAAGGCCGGCGCATCGGGATACATCACTAAAGAGACAGCAGGTGAAAATCTTATCACTGCAGTAAGAAGAGTGGTTTCCGGCGGAAAGTATATCAGCCCTACTCTTGCTGAAACCCTTGCCGACAGCATAGCCGGAGGCGGACTGGAACTGCCGCATGAAAAGCTGACAGACCGCGAATTTCAGGTTATGTGCATGATCGCATCCGGTAAAACAGTGACTGAAATAGGTTCTGAACTTTTCCTGAGTGTTAAAACAATCAGTACATACAGGCAGAGAATTCTGGAAAAGATGAATCTGAAGAATAATTCCGAACTCACGCATTATGTCATAAAAAACAATCTTCTGGAAATGTAATAATTTTTATTCTGAGTAATTTTAATACTGAAAAATATCAATATCTCATTTTTTATCCTGTAGTATTTTGTCCTACAAAATGTAGGACAAAAAGAGATCTAAGCCCTGCGTTTGTCTTACCTTTAAAATAGCAAAAAACCCGGTAATAATTAGTTTTTGTCTGATTGTGTTATTTTCCCTTCTGTGTTAAATATTCATCATGCTTTGACAGGAAAAAATATGAGAGTTCTTGTTGTTGATGATTCTTCTTTAATTCGCGGACGGATTCTTTCGATGCTTTCATCTTACGATGGTGTGAGTGTACTCGGCATAACAGGCGATGAAGACTGGAGTCTTATAGGCGGATTAAATCCCGATTTTGTTATTCTTGATATTAAACTGAATAAAAGAAGCGGAGTTGATGTTCTTAAAAAAATGAAGAAACTCAGCCCGTGTATACCTGTTGCGATGCTGAGTAATTATTTTGATAATTACTATATAGATAAATGCAGAGAGTATGGAGCTGATTACTTTTTCGATAAATCGAATGATTTTGAGGAACTGGCAAATACAATTATAGACTATAAAAAGTTTCATTAGCGCATAATCCATAAAAAAGAGGGGGGGGATTTTATGAGTTGTGATTTTATTGAAAGTGTGGAATTTGAAAACAGTTTTGAATTTTTCAGAAGGGTAAGGAGTATCGGATGCAATGACGGGCAGCTTGTTTTTGATTTCACAAGGCTTGAAACATTTGAGCCCGGTCTTATAAAAACTATCTGCATTGCACAGAGATTTGCAATGCTTGATAACAAGAAAATTATTTTCAGGGGAATACCCAAAGAAACCATGGAACTGATAGAAAGTAAGACAAATGTTGCCGTCTGGTTTTAATATTATTAAGAATATAGAGTAAATATAAAGGAATTATAAAGGAATTATATTGACATTATGATTATTTCATGTTACGCTTCTTGATAGGCGTGTAATATGATTAAATTAAAACATTTAATAACATGTGTTATATTATTATTTTCAGGTTTCCTGATTTACTATTTCAGATTTACAGTCAGTTATGATAATTTTTTTACACATTTCTTTTATATCCCCATAATACTGGTTGCCTTCTGGTGGCAATATCGTGTCATTCCGGTTATCATGTCCCTTGTGGTTTTGCTGCTGGCTGCAGATTATTTCTCCGGAAAATCTTTTCTTATATTTCATGACATTATACGTTCTGTCTTTTTTTTTACTGTTGGATTAACCGTATCGTATCTCAGGAGGATGCAGTCAGGCGATATTCAGCTGAAAATATACAGAGATATACTTTATTCAATACAGGAAGCAGTAGTAATTATTGATAAGTCATTTGATATAATTCTCACTAATGATTCTTTTAAAAGAATTTTCAGGCGGGATGTCGGTAATATACACCTGCTTCTTAATAACGATATTAAAATGAAGGAGTTTCAGGAAAATGCGCTGAGAAGCTTCTGCGGCGAGAGCGTGTTTATGGGAGTTTATCTCCAGGGTGAAAAAGGTGAAGGTAACTATTATTTAATTAACTTCTACCCGCTGAAGACTGAATCGGGAATAAATAACCTGATTCTGAGTTTCAGGGACATAAGTGAGCAGAAAAAACATGATAACATGCAGAAAAAGGCCTCTGAACGTCAGAGAATTTCAATTGAAGTGCTTGAATTGATAAATCGCAAAAAGACAGATTCGGATCTGATAAACGATATTCTTACACTTATAAGAAGTAAAACCGGACTGGATGCCCTTGTTATAAACCTTAACACCGGAGGTCAGTATTATAAGTTCGGATCGAAGAGCCTTCTGAGTAGTTTAACCGGTAAAAACAATTATTTTCCGGAAACATATTCACCTGAAGTGAAAAATGCTGTTATCATGGGCTTTGATGAACCATTCTGCCGGAAACTTGCAGGAGATTCACTTTTCTGGACAAACAATCTTGCAGAATACTGCAGGGTATCAGTGGAAAATTTTGAGGATTCCCCCGTTGTTGAAAATTTTCTTTCATGCGCCGTAATCCCGCTTAAAAATGAGGATGAAGTAGCAGGATATTGCATGCTTCTTGATAAAAGAGAAAATTTTTTTAATAAGGAACTGATTGAATTCTGCCAGGGGATAGTAGAGAGCATTGAGATAGCTCTGAACAGGATTACCTATGAGTCCAATCTGAAGAATATTATTCATGAAAAGGAACTCCTGCTGAAAGAAGTTCATCACAGGGTAAAAAACAATATGCAGGTTATAATCAGCCTGATAAGCCTGCAGGCTTCCCGCCAGAGTGATGATAAACTTAGGGATATTCTTAACGAGTGCCAGAACAGGGTCCGAACTATGGCTCTGGTTCATGAAAAATTATACAGCAGTGATAATTTTACATCAATCAATATCAATGCATATATAAGAAGCCTTGTTCCGATGCTTATGACATCATACCGTGTTGATAAAACAAAAATCATAGTGGCAATAGATGCGCTTGATCTGCATTTCGGTCTGAATATTGCTATTCCTCTTGCTCAGCTTGTAAATGAGATACTCTCTAATATATTTAAACATGCCTTTATTCCAGGGAACAGCGGCCTTGTGAATATTTCCCTTTCCCCGGATGGTGCAGTGGAAAACAGATTTATCATGAAAATTTCTGATAATGGATCAGGTTTACCCCCCGGAGTGGGTTATCCCGCGGAGGGGAATCTTGGTTTTCAGTTAATAGATGCGCTTGTTAAACAGCTGCGGGGGGAGATAGCTTTTTCCGGTTATAAAGGTGTCTCTGTCGAAATTTCATTCCAGGATAATTAAGCTCACCTCTTTACAAGGTTTTATTCAAATTCTACAGGTAGTATCGGATATAAATCAAAGATTTTGTTATTATTCTTGACTACAATTTGATGTTAATAAAACTTCTGACAAATTTTATATGTGGGATTATTATCAGTAATTATTATTACTGTCTGATTGAAAAATACAGAAAATAAAGTAAGAGGTGGTTTAAATGGGTCGTTTTACTGATGAATACAGATCCAGGCTTATTTCAGCCGTGGATGCTGCAAAACTGGTCAGATCGGGAAATCAGGTTTTTTATGGAGAATTTGTTCTTTTTCCCCAGCTTCTTGACAGTGCTCTTGCTGACAGGATTCATGAGCTTGAGAATGTTGAAATAAGAAGTACATGTTATACAAAATCTCCTGAGGTTATAGTGAAAGATCCTGAAGGAAAGCATGCCATAGTAAATGATTATCACTTCGGAGGTATTTCAAGAAAGCTTCATGATAATAACCAGTGTAATTACATTCCTATTACTTATCACCAGGTTCCGAGGATTGTAAGAAAGTACCTTAACCCTGATGTCGTGTTTGTAACAACCGCGCCAATGGATGATAACGGGTATTTTAATTTCGGGATGTCCAACTCTATTACCGGTGCATGTTTAAGCAAGGCAAAACGGATTGTTGTGGAAGTAAATGAGAACGTTCCTTACTGCCTCGGGGGAAATTTTGAATCTATACATATCTCGAATGTTCATCATATTGTTGAAACATCAAATCCGCCGCTTGCGCAGGTTAAACCGGCATCTTCGACTGATATTGAGAGAGTTATTGCGGATATAATAATGAAAGAGATTGAAGACGGAGCTACGCTTCAGCTTGGCATCGGGGGATTGCCGAACCTTATCGGTCAGCTGATTTCAGGGAGCGACCTGAAAGATCTTGGCCTGCATACGGAGATGCTGGTCGATTCATGCGTTGATCTTTACGATTCCGGGAGGGTAACCGGGAGAAAGAAAAAAATAGATCATTTCAAGATGACTTATACTTTTGCCATGGGTACAAAGAAGCTCTATGATTTCATGCACAGAAATCCGACATGTGCATCGTTCCCTGTAAATTATGTAAATGACCCGAGGATAATCGCACTTAATCCGAAAGTTACTGCAATTAACAATGCGGTTGAGGTAGATCTCTTCAGCCAGGTATGTTCGGAATCATCAGGCTACAGGCAGATTTCAGGTACGGGGGGGCAGCTTGATTTCATTTTCGGTGCATTTAACTCTACCGGCGGAAAGGGGATAATTGCCGTAACATCAACATATAAAGAGAAGGATGGTACTGTTAAATCAAGGATTGTCCCGACGCTTCAGCCCGGTTCAATTGTAACCGTTCCACGGTCAATTTCACATTATATAGTCACGGAATATGGTATTGCAATGATGAAAGGGAAATCAACATGGCAGAGAGCAGAGGCTATGATCGGTATTGCCCATCCCGACTTCAGGGATAATCTTATTAAAGAAGCCGTGAAGATGAAAATATGGACAAGAAGTAATAAACAGGATTGAAGATTCTCACCATCAGGCGCCGGTGTGCCGCCTTCCCCATGATGAGATGGGGAAGGATTGTCCTATGGCAGTTCTCTCCTTCTCTCCGGAATTGATTTCGGGTCACTGCCAGTATTAAAAAATTCTTCTGTAAGATAGAGCCCGCAGTAGCAATGGCCGTATTCCTCCTGGTCCGGAATGCAGTAACTGCATGGACAGATAATGTCTTTGTCTTTATCGCGCACTCCGTCTGCATCACGGCACGGGCATGAAAAGTAACCGTACCTGTTGTAGTTTTTCATCAGTCCTTCGGTGATGATTTCTATATGTTCCTTATCCCTGTTCTGCCTCCAGTTATTCCTGCCTGCTACCATTGAGATAAAAAGAGACACATCGTCATATGATTTTGTTTTCATTACTGCTGACCCTCGATAAAGGTTTTAATATAATCAGCCTCAGTAAACCCTATAATTATTTTTTCACCGTCAAGTACAAGAAACGGGAAGCCTATATCTTTTTTATATTTTTCTCTGAGTCCATTCTTGATTCTGCTTTTTTTATCAAAATCGAATTCATCAATATACACATAACTGAAAGAGATTGAATTTTCTCTCAGAAATTTCAGGGCTTTTTTACAGAATGCACATGTTGACAGGGCATAAACTTTTATGTCACCCATGTTCTTTGTTCCTTCTTCTTTTATAAAAATTATATCTTCCATTTCTGTTTCCTCATAATGTTTATAAGTTTTTCCCACAGTCTTTTATATAACAAGCTGTTCAGATACCTGAATATAGATATTAATACATTTCTTCCGGTAATGCAATTCATAAATTTAATTCAATAGTAATTCCTGAATTTTTTTTCATAGAAAATGTTCTATTTTCATAGAAGCTGAATGAGGCGGAGAGATCTTATTACTGAAAAATATTCAAGCATTTGAAAATGTTTGTAACAAAAGTCATTATCATGTACATAATACGTATTAAACTTTTTCATTGTACTCTCCTCTGTCCTGAAGTATTAATTTACTTCAGGGCAATTTTCTTTTCATAGCAGTGATTAATTATTCAATTAAGATATTTTTTTATTAAATAAATCTGATAATATGATTAGTCATAATATATTGATTACAGAAGAATAAATACGGGAAAAGAGTTGTTTAAAATCTTCCTAAATTCGTCCCGAGGGGTGTATAGCTTCGGATTAGAAATTACAGACTGGAAACGGGAAAAGGATATATGAATAGAATTGAAAAAATATTAAAGGATTATCCTTTTATAATTATTGACGGTGGGTTCGCTACCGAGCTTGAAAAAAAAGGATTTAACCTCAATGACCGGTTATGGTCAGCAAAGATTATTGCACAGGCTCCCGGTGCAATCAGGGATGTTCATATGTCGTATCTGATTGCCGGTGCTGACTGTATTATCTCTTCATCATACCAGGCTACAGTTCCCGGTTTTATCTCGGCCGGATACTCCGGAAAAGAGGCCGTTGAACTGATTGCCATGTCGGTAAAGATCGCCGATGAAACAATAAAGCTTTTTCATGAATTGTCCCCGGATATGAATAACAGACCTGATCCCTTCATGGCTGCATCTGCCGGATGTTACGGTGCATACCTTGCTGACGGATCCGAGTACAGAGGGGATTACCATCTTGATATTGAGGGTTATAAAAATTTTCACAGGGAAAGAGTTGATATACTTGCAGAGGCTGGGGCCGGGATTATAGCTTTCGAAACATTCCCTTCGATGGAGGAGGCTGCTGCCGTTGCTGAACTTATGGATGATTATAACGGCATTCAGTACTGGATAGCATTTACTGTCAGGGATTCTGTAAGCACAAGCCAGGGGGATGATTTCAGGGAGTGTATGAGGCTGCTCCGGGGGAGAAAAAATCTTGCAGCTGCAGGAATTAATTGTTCATCGCCGGAGTTTATTACACCAATACTTGATTCTCTTGAACCTGAGTTTAAAAAAAATTTTATCGTATATCCGAACTCGGGAGAACATTTTCACACCGGCTGTTCATGCTGGGAGGATGACCATGATGCAAATGATTTCTACAGACTTGCCGGGGAGTGGTATGGCAAAGGCGCCAGATTGATAGGGGGGTGCTGCAGAACGGGGCCGTCAGATATTGCAAAGATAAAGATGTTCAGGGATAAAACTGTTACAGTTCCTCGATGCTCCTGATAATCTGCCTTACTACATTTTCATCGGTTTTCGGATTAAAGAAAACACCCTTCCATGCAGGTATTGAAATCCCCTTCGGGTTGTATCCCATTGATGTGGTAAAGCTTAAGTTTGCATCAATTGACGGATTGGCAGAGTTCTTTCTTTTTTCAAACAACCTGTGAATCTCGGCAAAATACCTGGAGTATTCCTTTTCGGTAAGTTCATTATTAATAAGCCTGTTATATATCTCCTCTGCATTTCTACCTTTCGGCAGTACCCAGAATACAACGCTTGGTCCAAGGCATCTGTCATTCAGTACGCGACAGTAATCAAGCTCTGCAAGCCTTGCCCTGAGAAGAGATGTCATCTCCAGGGAATGGGCGACCAGTGTCTGAAATCCCTGCAGTCCTATGCCGTTAAGGCTGGCCATGACAGAGTATGGCCCTATTCCTGGCCGGGACGTTTCAAGAGTGAATAGTGCCGGGTCATGCCTGTAGTCGGCCTCGGAAAAATACGGGATCTGGTCCATTGTCCTGAAGAGATATTTCAGGTCATCCCTGTTATTTACTATAAAAGCGCTTGAGGGGTAGTGCCCCCATCCCATTTTATGGAAATCCAGCGTCACTGAATCTGCATGCTGAATTCCCATGGATAATTTTCTTAAACGTTCAATGACAGAGATAACCTCGGGGCTTAGACAGAATTCATTTGATTCAATGTTATATTCATTAAGCAGGCAGAGCGACCATCCGGCCGCCGCATCAACATGCAGCTGCGGTACCGGCATATTGTATCTGGCGCTCTTTTCATCTATGATTTTTCTTATTCCCGATATATCGTCAATACCGAATGCATCAGTACTTCCGAATGTTGCTATCACAAAAGGGATAGATATATTCGAACTGTACAGGTTCTCAATCTTTTCCCCGAGGAGATCAAGATCCATAGAGCAGGAGCTGTCTGTAGGGATAGAGTGGAGATTTTCTGTTCCGAGTCCGAGCCAGCCGGCCAGAGTCATGTTTGAATAATGGGCCGCTTCAGATACTATTCCGGCCATCTTAATCCCGTTAAGACCATGCTTCATGGCGCCGGGATGAATTTTTTCTATACCTATTTTACCTCCGTACAGATTGGAAATTGTTCCCCCCATCGTGAATATTCCCCAGGGGTTGGCGGTGTGGTAAAATACAAGGTTTGCAAGGGCTGTTATCGCCTTCAGTTCAAGCTCGTTTGAACGCTGGCTGTATGTATCAACGCAGAGGTTCGGATTTTTAAGGAGACATGCTATTGACCCTATCAGCGACGCATAGTTGGCCGGACCTTTGACATTTTCCAAGTGAAGATTTGAAGACCATCCGTCAGTACCCCAGAAATAGGGGAATATCGCATCGCGCGCGTCTTTAAGATTTCCCGGGATATAATGAATTTCAGGATTTGACTGAGCCGTATCATAATTTCTCGACATGAGATCTGATGCGGATATTGTTTCCTCCGCAGCAAGGGTGTTGATTAATTCGGTTATTATCTGTACTATCTCATCCCTGTTGCATGTAAAGAAATTGTTTACTATATCGTTGAGAAGTTCATTTTTCATTAATGTTATCCTGTAATATGTTTATTCTACGAGTATATGATTAAATATGATTGAGTCAATTTTTTTTTAATATTCAGATTCGGCATATCTGAAGTGATGATAATAGAGCTGAATTTTAACCGGGTGAGATTTAATCGGTAACAATCAATACAATAAAGACCCATACACTTCAGTGTTTTTGTTTGACAATAAATTGGCTGAATAATTAGAGTATGTTTTTATAAAACAGAAAATGCGGAAAACACAGGACAGACAGGATAAAAGACAAATAATTATATGACCGGAAGAACTGATATACCCCTTGTAAAAACATTGAAAGAGCAGTGCAAAATGTGCTACTCATGCGTACGTGAATGCCCGGCAAAGGCTATACGTATATCGGGAGGGCAGGCTGAGGTTATTGCGGACAGATGCATAGGCTGCGGGAACTGTGTAAAAGTCTGTTCTCAGAATGCAAAGATCGTCCGGAATTCAAAAAATGACGTTTTGACCTTTCTTGAGGGAAAGGAAAAGACTGTCGCACTTGTTGCACCAAGTTTTCCCGCCGAGTTCTTTAATATCAGTTATAAAATCTTTGTAGGAATGCTCCGCAAGCTCGGGTTTGATTATGTAATTGAGGTGGCTTTCGGTGCAGACCTTGTTTCCGAAAAATACAGGGAGCTTTACAGAAACAACAGGGATAAAAGTTTTATCGGCACCACATGCCCTGCCATTGTTTTTTATATTGAAAAGTACCATCCGTCCCTTGTAAAGAATCTTGCGCCTATTGTTTCACCGATGGTCGCCGCAGCAAGAGCTGTCCATAAAATTTACGGTGATAATCTTAAAACAGTATTTATAGGACCCTGTATTGCAAAGAAAGATGAAGCTGTAAGACCGGATATAGAACGTGATATTGATGAGGTTCTTACGTTTCGGGAACTCAGGGAGCTGTTTGATCTGAAGGGGATAGAGCACGGCAGCGTTGAACGCTCCGAGTTTGATCCGCCGCATGGAGGACGGGGAACACTTTATCCGATAGGCGGCGGGCTGCTGCAGGCGTCGGGTCTTCATGAGAACTTTCTTTCAATGGATATTGTTACTTCGGCCGGGCATAAACAGTTTATTCATGCAATAAAGGAATATGAAACAGTTAAGCACAATACTGTTTTACTTGAACTCAACTGCTGTGAAGGATGTATTTCCGGTTCAGGGATGTCGCATGATATGCCTCTTTACACAAAGCGGGGCTATGTAAGCGCATTTGCACAGAAAAGGCACAGGGAGATTGATAAGGATAAATACAAACAGGTGTTTGATGAGTTATCGGGTCTCGATCTTTCCGCAAAATTCAGTGAAGATGATCACAGGGTCCCATCCCCTAACAGTATGGAGCTCAGGGAAATACTCATGCGTATGGGGAAATACTCTCTCAAGGATGAATTAAACTGCGGCGCCTGCGGGTATGACACCTGCATCGAGCATGCTACTGCAATACATAAGGGACTTGCAGAAAACGAGATGTGTCTCCCCTTTACAATTGAGAAACTGAAAAAAACAGCATCGGAGCTTGCGGTATCATATGAGGAGATTCTTAAAGCAAAAAGGGCTATGATTCAGTCCGAGAAACTTGCATCCCTGGGACGAATGGCGTCAGGGATAGCGCATGAAATCAATAACCCGCTTACCGGGGTTCTCACTTATTCAAGTATCATGAAAGAGGATATGAAGGGGAGTAATTTTGAAGAAGATCTTGATGTCATAATTAATGAGGCGATGAGATGCCGGAAGATTGTCAAGGGACTCCTCGATTTTGCAAGAAATACATCCGTTGAAAAAATAGCTGCCAATATTAACGATGTGATAAGAGAGACTGTTTCTATTCTGGAAAAGCATATGACATTTCAGAATATTCATATGAACATAAACCTTTCCGACCGGGTACCGATGACAGAGATTGATGTAAGCCAGATGAGGTCTGTTTTCAATAATCTTGCAGAGAATGCCGCACATGCAATGCCGTCGGGGGGTAATCTTAACATAACTACAAAACTTGATGATGAAGAACGTAATATCATAGTTACCGTGGAAGATACCGGTATGGGAATAAATGAGGATATTATAAATAAAATATTTGATCCATTCTTCACAACAAAAGAGGCCGGCAAGGGTACCGGGCTTGGCCTGGCGGTAATATATGGTATTATTGAACAGCATCATGGAACAATTGAAGTATCAAGCTCCCCCGGATGCGGTGCGGTTTTTACAATTGTTCTTCCCATTGATGGAAGGATAAAGTTTTAGTCTGGTATTGACATGTTTTAAAAATATATCAGTATTATATATTGACTTTTTATAATTGAGAAGTATCTTTATTTAAAGCAGTATACGGATTAATACGGATGCCGGTAATTATATCAGTAATAAATTTAAAAAAAAGCAGGAGGAATGTTATGAAGGGCGACCACGAACATAAACATCTTCATGATCACAAGCATAAACACGAACATGAACATGAACACGAGCATAACGGGGAAAAACATGCACACGGTCATGAACATGAACATGAACATGAACATGAACATGAACACAAACATCCTCATTCACATGATGTGAGTGAAAATATGCATAGTCATACTCATGATGGAGAGCATGGACAGCATGAACATGTTCATCCGGCTCATGAAAATGAGAAACATGACCATAAACATTGACAGGAATCAACATTTTAACAATTTTCTGGAAAGAAGGGATTGTTAAAATGTTATGGTTAATGATCTTTTTTAATTCTTACTGTTAAAACCGGCAATATGGGGTACAGTTCCCGGTTTCGAGGTGAAAGAGGAACAGAAAGCCTGATTTATTATGTTCCATGTTTGTTATATACAGGAGGATCCTCTGCATGCAGGATGTTCTCCCGTATATTAACAGCATTAAAATATTATGCAGCAGTATCCCCCCCCCACACTCCTGTATTTAATTTACTGTGATTTGTTTTTTAAACGATAGCTCTTTATGATTGATTTAGTGCATTAATATGTCATCGTATGTTGGGTTTCAGGAGAAGTCCCTCAAAACCGAAATGCAAAGAGGGGTATAAAGACTGGGGAAAAGATTATTTTTGTTATAGGTCAAAAGACCGTTCGAAATGTTAATCCCACCGTCTTCCATCTCTACTCTGAGCAGTACATTAGGCATAAAGCCTGTATCATGCGATGCAAGAGAAGAGATCATACCCTCAATCATGCGTAACAACACTATATGGGGGGTTCTATGAAAATGTCAATCGGATTTGATGTATCGAAGAAAACAGTTGATGTGACTTTTTTTGATGGAAATAAGATTGAACATTTCCAGGTTGAAAATTCGAAGATGGGCTTTGAACAGGTATACAGAAAAAGCCGGAAAGGTAATATCGAGGAGTATATTTTAACGATGGAAGCAGCAGGAGTGTATCACCAGCGACTCGCTGAGTTTTTTAAAACAAGAAGGGATATATCGTGTCTATTGTAAATCCATTGATTGTGAAGCGTTATGCCGATATGAAAATGATGCGTGCTAAAACCGATAAAGTGGATTCTAAGAGAAACCGTTTCCGTATAAAGAAATTTCAGAAAATCGGCAGAAAAAAAGGCTTTTTTGAATACGATTGATGATTTACAGCAAACAAAAAATTCAAAACAAGAATCGTCTGGCAGCATTATCAGCATCCAAGTATAATTCGGATTGTATTAGATTATATAGACGGATGCTGGAGAAAGGTAAGGATAAAAAGTCGCGCTTATTGCAGTGGCAAACAAACTGATCCGTCAGGTTTTTGCTATCGTTAAATATAATAGAGGTTATGATCCAAATTGTTTCAGTATAAACTAAAAGCTTGTACTGAAACACAGTACATTTCGAAGAAGCGATAGCGACTGAGAAATCGGTTTTTTACATTAAATTTTAGATTTCTCACACTTCTACTGAGCAACGTCGTTTGAAATGGCAATGTATTGAACATTTCGAAAAATGCGTATTTTTCTATTAATAGTGTCTTACGCGAGTTTATATATTTGCGCTTATGGATATTTTCAGGTCTTCAGTAAACCGAGGAGATC
This sequence comes from Spirochaetota bacterium, assembly GCA_963664815.2. Classification (GTDB taxonomy): domain Bacteria; phylum Spirochaetota; class UBA4802; order UBA4802; family UBA5550; genus WRGT01. The sequence goes on along the minus strand of CAXXHB010000003.1, from coordinate 3,562,540 downwards.
AATAATTCTTACTTTAACCAGACAGATTGTTATATTTTCAGAATTTTTCGGGCTGACAGGAATATGGATGCGGGTACTGTTTCGGATTCAGCCGTTTTTACTTATACCGTAATTATCCTGTTCATAGATATGAAGAGAGGTACAACATAAATAGACAGAAAATATTGTTTTAAAAATCTCTCCGAGAGTAATCAAGCCATAATCTCAAAGTATAATCCATCAATATGCATAAAAATGAATTCAATATTGTAAGTTAAAAGCGGCGTTCTTTTATCATTTCCGGGGATAAATCGAAAAATTTAAACGGGGTATCATGTCATATCCATTATGTTTTATAATCGCATATGATGTATACAATAATGATATTTATATTGACATGATAATATTATAAAATAAAAAATAACACACTGATTTTTGTATCACAATAATAACACGGGGGGAGTTCAATGTCTAAGGCAAAGGTATGTTTACTCTGTATTTTAATGTTTTTATGTGCAGTAGGCTGTTCGCAAAGATCAAAGGATCAGCTTGTGATTGCTATCGCTGAAGATAACAGGGAGGGATATGATCCTGTTACAGGCTGGGGAAGGTACGGTAATTCACTGTTTCACAGCACGATACTTAAAAGGGATAACGACCTGAAAATAGTAAAGGATCTGGCCACTGTTTATTCTCTTTCGGATAATAAACGTGTATGGAAAATAAGCATCAGACGCGACGCAAAGTTTTCCGATGGAAAACCTCTGACAGCAAATGATGTTGTTTTTACATTTAATAAAGCTGCGTCATCCGGGGCCAGGGTTGATATGACTTCAATGGAGAAGGCTGTAAAGATTGGCGACTACGATCTTGAATTACGACTGAAAAAACCTGATATCACGTTCATTGACCATCTCATAACGCTTGGTATTGTCCCCGAACATCTCTATAATGATAAGTACAGCAGAAACCCCATAGGTTCAGGTCTTTACAAAATGGTAAGCCTGCAGGAGGGGGAGCAGATGATAATAGAGGAGAATCCTTATTATTATGGAAAGAAACCTGCAATAAAAAGCGTAGTATTTTTATTTTTAAGCGAAGACGCCGCGTTTGCAGCCGCGAAGTCCGGGAAGGCTGACATAGTCGCGGTACCACAGTCGCTTGCGATTCAGAAAGTAAACGGTATGACACTTCATCCCGTTAAGAGCGTTGACAACAGGGGGATTATGCTCCCATGCGTCCCTGATACAGGAAAGAAAACCGATAAGGGGTACCCAATCGGCAACAATGTAACATCAGTCCTTTCAATAAGAAAAGCCCTTAATTTAGGTATAGACCGGAATATTCTTGTAAAAGGTATCCTTGAAGGCTACGGGACACCAGCTTACGGGGTAGTCGACGGACTTCCCTGGGATGAAGTTTCAGGGAGGATTGAATCGGGCAAAATTGAAGAGGCAAAAAAGGTACTCAGAAGCGACGGATGGGGAGACAGCGACAAGGATGGCATTCTTGAAAGAAAAGGGCTGAAAGCTGAATTTAAGCTTGTCTACGAATCGTCAGACAGCATCAGGCAGAATCTTGCCGTTGCGGTGGCTGATCAGGCTAAAAAGATCGGCATTAAAATAAACATTGAGGGCAAAACCTGGGATGAGATAGACACAATGGACCACGCTGTGGCTGTACTCTTCGGCTGGGGAAGCCATAACCCTCTTGAGATGTATGGCCTCTTTCACAGCAGCCAGGCCGGCATTGAATATAATAACTGCGGTTATTACAGTAATGAAAAAGTTGATAAGTATTTTGACATGGCAATGAACGCCTCTTCATTTGAAGATTCAATTAAATACTGGAAGCTTGCTCAGTGGGACGGTAAAACCGGTTTTGCAATGAAGGGAGATGCGCCGTGGGTATGGCTTGTTAATCTCACTCATACATATTTTGTAAGTGATAGGCTTGATATAGGCAAATCCCGCATGGAACCGCATGGACATGGATGGCCATTAACTTCAAACATCAACGAGTGGAAATGGATCAACAGATGAAGTCTGGAAAGTTTCTATTGGCTGAAAAAATATGGAAAAAAATTGTTAAACTTTTTATAGTGCTTTCCCTTGTATCGGTTTTCTCTTTTGTAATTGTTCAGCATTCACCAATTAATCCGGTGAATGCTTACGTCGGCGCTGATATGCTTTTAATAAGTACCGCACAGAAAGAACTTATAGCAAAAAAGTGGGGGCTTGATCAGCCCCCGCTTACCCGTTTCTTTCACTGGATTTCGCAGCTCGCAAAAGGTGACTTTGGTGTATCGATGGTTTACAATGAACCGGTTATAAATGTCATAGGTAGACGGTTTATGGTTTCCATATGGCTTATGCTTATAGCCTGGGTACTCTCCGGGGTAATAGGTTTTTTTCTCGGTATACTTTCCGGGATGTATAACGGCTCTGTCACGGACAGAATAATAGTCCTATATTCATACACAATCGCTTCAACTCCGACATTCTGGCTTGGAATAATTCTCCTGATGGTTTTTTCAGTATATTTAGGCGTTACCCCGATCTCCGGGGCAATACCGGCAGGTGTAATGCCAGATCAGGCCACATTTTTGCAAAGGGTGCATCACATCATTCTTCCGGCATTGTCACTGTCAGTCATAAGTACGGCTAACGTTACTCTGCATACCAGGGATAAGGTAAAGGAAATTCTGAAAACAGACTATGTACTTTTCGCGAGGGCACAGGGGGAGACAGATTACGGTATTGCAAGGCACCATATCTTCAGAAACGCCCTTATCCCGGCTATTACCCTGCAGTTTGCTTCAATCGGTGAAATATTCGGCGGTGCGGTATTTGCCGAGCAGGTATTTTCATATCCGGGACTGGGCAGGGCATCCATTGAAGCGGGAATACGGGGTGATGTTCCGCTTCTTCTTGGAATTGTTATATTCAGCACAATTTTTATTTTTACCGGTAATGCCATTGCTGATCTTATCTATGAAAAGATAGACCCCAGGATTGGAACAGGGAATATGCTTTATGGAGACTAAAGATAAACAGGGCTTTTCCCTAAGCGTCAGATTGTCCGGAATTATTGTTGCGGCATCATCAGCCATGATTATTTTAATACTTGTCACTCTCAGTCTGTCCATGGATAGATCCGGGTTAAATACTGATATTTTAAACCGGAACCTCCCTCCCTCTTCTGAACACTTGCTTGGAACAGATATTATTGGAAGGGATATGCTGACACGGATTGTTATTGGTCTCTATGTGAGTCTTAAGATTGGTGTTTTTGCGTCGGTTTTAAGTTCGTTTATAGCGCTTTTTCTCGGCATTATGTCCGCGACGGCAGGAAAAGCCGCTGATGGCGCAGTAACGGCGCTGGTTGATATGTTCATCTCCCTGCCTCATGTAGTTCTCCTTATACTCATTGCTTTTGCAGCGGGCGGCGGCGTAAGGGGTGTTATAATTGCAGTTGCACTTTCTCACTGGCCGAGGATGACAAGGGTTATAAGGGCGGAGATTATACAGGTTAAAAATTCAGATTATGTTCAGATATCTTATAAACTCGGAAGATCAAGGTTCTGGGTGGCACAAAATCATATGGCAGGTTATGTGGTAAATCAGTTTATTGTGGGATTAATACTTCTTTTCCCCCATGCCATACTACATTCCGCCGGGCTTACGTTTTTGGGTTTCGGCCTTGATCCGCATTATCCCTCTATCGGAATTCTCCTGTCCGAATCTATGAGAAACATCTCAACCGGTTGCTGGTGGCTTGCGGTCTTTCCTGGGGTAGCCCTTGTTTTTATTGTAATTCTCTTTGATCTTTTCGGATCAAACCTCCGCAGGATACTTGATCCTCGTACAGCACAGGAGTAGAATATGCTTGAAATCAGAGATTTTTCGCTTGGATTCAACAGGTATAATAAATCGTCATTCAGAAGAACCCATCTTGATGTAATTTCTCGTCTTGACCTGACGGTAAAAAGCGGTGAGGTCGTTGCTGTGATAGGCTCAAGCGGTGCCGGTAAAAGCCTTCTTGCGCATGCTATACTGGGAATTCTTCCGAACAACGCTGTCTCTTCGGGGAGCATAATATACAAGAATCAGCCGTTAACCGACGAGAGAAAAAAGAAACTCAGGGGTAAAGATATTGTCCTTATTCCGCAATCTGTAAGCTTTTTAAATCCACTTAACACTACAGGAAAACAGGTTTTTCGCTCTGCATATTTATGTACCGGGGATAAAGGTAAATCACTTGAAATCAGGGATTCAGCATTCAGGAACTATAAACTTTCAGAAGATGTTCAGAAGCTTTATCCCCACGAAGTATCCGGGGGTATGGCAAGGCGTATTCTTACTGCAACTGCTACGGTCTCCGATGCAAGTCTTATAATAGCCGATGAACCTACAACAGGGCTTGATGCTTCCGCAATCGATGATTCGATGTCAATTCTGCGGAATTTTGCCGAATCGGGGAAGGGTGTTATTCTTATTACACATGACATTAACGCGGCACTTAAGTTTGCGGATAAAATTTCAGTATTTTATGCCGGTACCACTATTGAGTCTGCTCCGGCATCAAATTTTAAAAAACCGGTAAAGCTTAATCATCCCTATTCAAGAGTCCTTGTTGAAGCACTTCCTCAGAACAGCTTTACTTGTATAACCGGTTCACAGCCTGATGGAAACAGTAAAATAACCGGATGCAGATTTGAGCCGCGATGTACACAGAAAAGCGATATTTGCAGGATAAAACATCCAGGAAGAACAGAATATGACAACGGATTTGTAAGGTGCCATAATGTTGGAGTGTAATGATATTTGTTTTAAATATCATGGTTCAGAGTGGCTTCTTGATAATGTTAATTTTTCATTGAACCCTGGCGAGTCAGTCGGCCTTCAAGGTAAGAGCGGTCTTGGCAAGACTACCCTTGCGAGAATACTTTCGGGCTATATTAAACCTGCAAAGGGTGAGGTTTTATGTGAGGGTAAAAAACTGCCAGATAAAGGCTTCCTGCCTGTTCAGCTTATACATCAGCATCCTGAGTTATCAGTAAATCCCCGGTGGAAGATTAAAAAAACCATCTGTGAGGTTGAAGGTCAGCGACCGGATAAAGAGTTTATTGATAAACTCGCAATAAATGAATCATGGCTTGAACGTTACCCGCATGAATTATCAGGTGGTGAACTTCAGAGAATCTGTGTAGCGCGAATTTTAAATACACAGGTAAGGTATCTTATCTGTGATGAAATATCAGGGATGCTTGATGCTGTAACACAGGCACAGATATGGGATATTGTCATTGATTTTAGTAAAAGGCATGATGTCGGTCTGATCGTGATCAGTCACGACAGCTATCTGCTGAACAGGTTGTGCAGCAGGGAGATATCAATCTGATGATCAGACTGTCCGCAGGTATAAAAGATTCAGCACATACCAACAGAGGCTGGTTTGTGCTGAATAGCAGATCAAATAGATTTATAAATAAATACCGGTAATGATTTATAGTCATATATTTTATATAAACAAGAAACATTAAGTACCGGCGCTGCTGAAACTCATTTGATTAAAAAATTCAAACCGTAAATATAATACAGTTTTATAAATAAAAAATTTTGAAGTATTTCGATGTGCATGAATTATAACACAATTTTTGTGCCCATGTTTATTATTTAAAAAGGTGTGATATATCCAGGAGTTTGTATTCATTATATATTTATGTTATAATAGTGTTCTTGAATTCAATTAATAACATAAACTGTTTTATCTTTGCCGTTTGATATTTAATTATTCTATCCATGTGTTATTCATCACTTTTCTAAATAATATCTCCGGTTTCAATTATATAATGCCAGCCTCTTATCTTAAGAATCATATTTTTTACTCCCGCTGTTCTGATGAATTCTGTTTTTTATCGGTACTTAAAGCAATTAATTCTTGACTTCATATACTGATATCAAATTTTGATATCAGTATATGAAGGATTTGACGGCGTGTCAATAACGGGCCGGGAAGATAAGGGAAATTCAAATGAATAAAAAAATCATAATAGGTTCAGTTTTAATTCTTGCTGTTGCCGGTGCAATGTTTTTTATAAGGAGTTCAACAAATGCTGTTGAACTCACTGAGGCAAAGAGTGATAAAAAAGAGTTTAAATATCCGGAGTTTTATAAGGGATTTTATCTTAACAGTGAATCGGGGAGAAACTTTGAAAAGCTGTCCGGTTTTATAAACAGGGCTAAATCTTCGGGACTTAATACAGTGGTTATAGATGTACAGACTTCTGCCATGAACAGGGCTGTTACTCCGAAAAAAAATGTGGAATATTGCACCCAGAACGGATTTCACACAATAGCAAGGGTTGTAATGTTTCCGGATGGTCTTAAAAAGTATCCTGTATCAGCTGAGTTTCTTGAAGAACGACTGTCTATTGCCGAGGAGGCGTGTCAGGCCGGTTTCGAAGAGATCCAGCTCGATTATATAAGGTTCAATGATCATGGAATCTTAAAGAATATCACAATAAAAGAAAAATACCAGATAATAAAATCAGTTGTAGCGAAATTCAGCGACCGCCTTAAAAAATATAATGTGCGGATAGCTGTTGATGTTTTCGGCCGAATCCCGCTTAATATTGATGATCCCATAGGGCAGAAGATGGAGGTTCTCGATGAAGTGGTCAACGTAATATGCCCCATGGCTTATCCTTCACATTATACATGGAGCAGAAAAATGATGGCTGATCCTTATTATACCGTTCATCTGACTTCAGTTGATGCAAAAAAACGCGTAAAAAACAGTATCATCGTCCCATGGATACAGGCATTCCGTATGAAGGTAAAAAGATCGGGGCTCAGTTATGAGAAATATATTGAAAAACAGATTGAAGCTGTTAATGACGCAGGGGTGAACGGTTTTATTTTATGGAACGCTTCGCAGGAGTATAATATTCCATTTGCCGTATCCGGAAAATTTGACAGCAGACCTGAAAAAATTGCGTCAGCGGAAAAACCAGACTCAGTAGTGAAATAAAGAAAGAACTTGATTTTGTTGAATAATTATGGCACATTTGCCTTATCCCCGCCATTTCAGATGCAGGGGAGCTGGCTTTTTTATCTTAAAAAAGTGTTCACTCAAAAACCGGTGGTGGAATATATCTCCGCGTCATAAGCGCGGGAAAACCTTAATTACTCATGTTTTTTAAACAGTTACTGAAAATGTTAGTTTATGGAGACACCTATGGCTGATGTAATGAAACATGAATTTCTTCTCGGATTTATTAAAATATATATTCTCCAATACGCAAAAAAAGAACCTGTATACGGAAAGGAAATTCATGAACACCTTACAGAGGCAGGGTATCATTTATCATACGGCACTCTTTACAATACTTTTCATGGCCTTGAAAACAAGGGTTACCTCCTTCATGAAGATTGTAATGTCGGGGGTAAAATCAGAAAATATTATAATATTACTGATAAAGGGTGTGATGCTCTTCGGATAGCCATGGAGCAGGCAGAAATACTTTTTACAGACCTGAATTATAAGGATAAAAAAAACCGGAAGAGTAAAAAATAGCATCAATTCAATATAAGCTGTTCCGGCTTTTTAAGTTTTTATTAAATAACCTCCTTGCCGGTTTTAGTAACTGATACGTTTTCGGCGTAGGGTTTTTGAAAAAAAATGTTAACTACTCAGCTATAAAAAACCGGGGAAATATTTTTTCTATTAATTTAAAAATCATATTATATAGTATATTTCATGAAACGAGAAGATGCTGAAATAATTTATGATCTCGGTAAAGATGCGGTTGTTGAGTTAATTCTACAGTTAGTTAATAGGATAGAAAAACTCGAGAGTTAAATTGAAAAGCTGAAAGTAAATTTGTAATAAACAAATCCAGGTGCCGCCCCTGCAATAATATTTATAATGAATCTGTATGGCCTCATTATTACTTTCCCTTTAAATTACAGCTATGCCAAATTCTGATTTATTAGAAATTAAGATTATATTGAAATATTTGTATTATTTATGGGGGGAAGTTGCGAAATATTGATTATTTAATAAAATTATAAAATACTTAACATATTGCTTGACTTTTTGTACTCACTGATTATATTTGTTAATAACAATTATTGACAGAGGAAAATATTATGGAGATTAACATAATTGAAACGATTCTACACCTTAGTGATATATGCTACAGCCTCAACGAGGATACGCTTAAAAATGAAAACTTAACCAGGCCGGAATCCTTTATACTTCTCTCTATAAAACCCGGCGAGATGATAAACGGCAATGAGCTGGCTGAACGGAATAAGCTTTCTCCGTCAAGGGTGAGCAGGATAGTAGATCAGATGATTGAAAAAAATCTGCTGGAACGCTCAGAAACCAGTGATGACAGAAGGTTTGTTCACCTGTCGCTCAGCGAAGAGGGAATAAAAAAACATAAAGCGTTTATAAAACTTAAAAATGAATGCGAAAAAAAGATCAAAATGCAGCTGCGTGATGATGAATTGAATACTGTAGAAAACGGGCTGATCTATTTAACACAGGCAATGGAGAAATGAAATGAGTGAATATAAGAAAATACAGCTGAAAACTATAAATCAGCGTTATTCATCACTGTCACAGAGTTCATGTTGTCTTTCATGCGGCGGGGCAATAAATCATGCAGGTGTAAAAGCAGGCGAGGTATGTGTTGATCTTGGCAGCGGCAGAGGAAACGATGTTGTAAGACTGGCGGATATGGCCGGGGAAAGCGGCTTCGCCTATGGGGTGGATATATCCGATGGGATGATTGAAAAAGCTGAGGAGCTCATCAAAAAATTTGATATAAAGAATGCCGCTATTATAAGATCGGAACTGGAAGATATAAAGCTTGGTGATTCAATTGCAGATGTTGTTATTTCAAACTGCACAATAAACCATGCGGAGGATAAGGACAGAGTCTGGAGCAGTATATACAGGATTCTTAAAAACGGGGGAAGATTTATTGTAAGTGATATATATTCAATCCTGCCAGTGCCGGATGAATACAGGAATGATCCGCAGGCTGTAGCGGAGTGCTGGGCCGGATCGGTTACACGCGGTGAATATCTTGAATCACTTGAAAAAGCGGGTTTTGCCGATATCAGAATTATTGAAGAATCGGTACCATACTCCAAGGGGATGATCGATGTGGCAAGCTGGACGATAACAGGTTTTAAAAATATTTAAAATGGTATACACCCGGCAATAAGGCCGGTGAATATATAAGGAGTTCAAATTATGAACAGTCTGATAAGGAAAAAGGAATCGGCGGATTCCAGGGTTGCACAATGTTGTGCAAAGATTTCTACAATAGTGGCGGGATGTCACGATTGACAGGCACGGGGGACCGGGTTAAAAACCCGGCACCCCGTGAATCTTAGCTGAACACGGATAGGTGATAATAATATGAAATTTTCAAAACATAATATATTTGGAAAACTGGCAGATTCGGAGAATTATTTTATTCTTAATTCCCTGTCCCGGAATGCTGATATTCTTACTCCCGATAAAGCCGCCGAAGTAATTAAGGGTGAATATTCAGACATGGAAGAGTATGCTGCAAAGGGATATCTCTCAGATGAATCTGATGAGAACCGGAGATACAAACTGGCATATCTTGATTTTATCGAGGAGAGAGAAAATTCAGAAATACAGATATTTTTTGTGCCTGGTTATGAATGCAATTTCGCCTGTTCATACTGCTATCAGGATGGGTATGCTCCTGAGAAGGCGCCATTGACTGAACATGCTGTGGATGCTTTCTTTGCCTATATAGAAAGGGAATTCATCGGCAGGAAAAAGTATATAACAATATTCGGCGGCGAACCGCTTCTTCCGGGCGATAAAAACCGTAATGATCTCCGGATGATTATAGAAAAAGCGTCGATGAAAAAAACGGATCTTGCTGTTGTTACAAACGGTTACAACCTGGTTGATTACATGAATATTCTGTCTGAGGGGAATATTAGAGAAATACAGGTTACACTTGATGGTACGCGTGAAGTCCATGACGGACGGCGCTATATGAAAAACAGGGGTGAGACATTTGACCGTATAGTTGCAGGTATAGATGAATCTCTGAGAAACGGGTTTCCGATAAATCTCAGAATGGTTATAGACAGGGAGAATATTGATAACCTCCCGGATTTTGCATCTTTTGCAATATCAAAGGGATGGACACAAAATCCGCTGTTTAAAACACAGATAGGGAGAAATTATGAACTGCATCACTGTATGGCAGGTAATAAAAAACTTTTTGAACGGGTGGAGTTGTATGAAAAGCTGTATAAACTTATAAATGAGCATCCTCATATACTTGAGTTTCACAGGCCTCTGTTTTCAGTTTCAAAGTTTCTTTTTGACAACGGTGAGCTTCCACATCCGTTATTTGATTCATGCCCCGCCTGTAAAAGCGAATGGGCTTTCGATTATACAGGGAAGATATATTCATGCACTGCTACCGTTGGCAAATCCGGAGAGGAACTGGGAACATTTTTCCCGGAGGTGACTTCAAGAGATGATATTATCAGTACGTGGCAGCAGCGTGATGTGACATGCATACCTGAATGCAGGGAATGTGAGTCACAGCTCTTGTGCGGCGGAGGATGCGGTGCTGTGGCCAAGAATAAAACGGGTAAAATACTCTCATCTGACTGCAGGCCTGTGAAGTCCCTGCTTGAGATGGGATTATCGTTATATTTCAATAAAGGAGTAAATCAATGAATAATAAAATTAAATATATAAGCGCGGCGGATTTTGAACAAGAGGTTCTGGGGGGAGGCGCTGTTGCTCTTGATTTTTATTCAACCGAATGTCCTCCCTGTGAGGCCCTCGCTGCTAAGTTTGAACCACTGAGTGAGATTTATGGAGATGACGTTAAATTTCTGAAAATATTCCGTCAGGAGAACAGGGCACTTGCTGAAAAAATGGGGGTAACCTCATCTCCTACTGTATTATTCTTTTATAAAGGCAAAGAGACCGGTGTGAGGCTCAGCGGCGGGATTAAAAGAAGTGAACTGGTCGCAAACATTGAATCTATGCTCACGAAGGAAAAATCAGCAGAACTCAGAGGTAAAATCAAGCCTGTTGATACAGAATGTGATGTCTTGATACTTGGCGGTGGTCCTGCCGGATTAACTGCGGGAATATATTCCGCACAGGCAATGCTTGACACAATACTTGTAGATATATCTCTTCCCGGCGGGCAGGTTTCAACAACGCATATGGTGTCAAACTACCCGGGGTTTATCAAGCCTGTTGAAGGCTTTATGCTTACTCATTTTATGAATGAACAGGCAAAAGAAGCCGGCGTTGTTTTCAGATCTGCAGTTGATGTATCGGATGTTGACCTTGTTAAAAAAAAGATCCTTGTAGATGGATATGAAACTGTCAGAGCGAAGAAGATTATTTTGTCAACAGGTTCAACATACAGGGAGCTTGGGATAGACGGGGAGAGGGAGTATAAGGGTAGGGGAATATCCTATTGTGCCACCTGCGACGCCAAGTATTACGGAGGAAAACATGTTGTTGTAATAGGCGGAGGGAACTCCGCTGTCGAAGAATCACTGTTTATAACGAAATATGCTGACAGAGTCACAATAATTCATCAGCTTGATAAACTTCAGGCGAACAAAGTGGCACAGGAAAAAGCAATTTCAAATAATAAAATTGATTTTATATTTGAGCATGAACCGAGATCTTTTAAAAGGGAGCCTGACGGATCGATGCTGATTGAAATAGAAAATTTAAAAAACAGTTCGCGACGTGAAATCCGCGCGGATGGAGTATTTATTTTCGCAGGAATGAGGCCTAACACAGGGCTTTTCAGCGGCAAACTGGAAGCTGATGATCAGGGGTATATAATTACCGATCAGCATATGAGGACGAACATTCCGGGAATATTTGCCGCCGGTGATGTAATCAACAAATCTTACAGGCAGATAACAACATCTGTATCCGATGGGACAATCGCGGCAATTACCGCCGGAAGAGAACTGGAGGGGATGTCGTAGTAACCGGGGCATATGTCTTCGATGAAGTTGGTAATATATAAGTATATTTAAAGTTTAACAGATTATAGGTTGATTGGAAATATTAAATATATTAATATCAGATTATTTAAAATAAATGGAGGTTTCCGATGAAAAAGATTATTTCAATAAAAGAATTCAGCGACGAGCTGATGGACCGGATTGATAAGGCAAAAGATATCGACTGCTGCAAAGAGGAGATCCGGAAACTCGCTTTAATTGTTAAAAGGGAAATTCCTGATATTCAGATTGAAGTAAACTGGAAGGATTGAAGTTTTGACTGATAAACCCTTCTCCGGCGTTATATTTTTCCGATAATATCGTATATCTGTTTCTTATTGCATTTTAATGATAATTATTTTATGATGACCTATGATTGAACAGGAAGAAAAAAATATTATTCTCAACAGCATTGCTGACGGTGTATTCACTGTCGATATGGATTTCAGAATAACATCCATAAACAGGGCAGCTGCTGAAATTCTGAAAATAGATGAAAGAGATGCCACCGGTAAACTTTGCTTTGAGGTTTTTCACGCGAGTATATGTGAACACTCATGCGCATTGAAAGAGACTCTTGCAACAGGAAGAAACATTATAAATAAAACTGTCTATGTTGTAAATTCCCTTGGCGATAAAATTCCTATTACCGTCAGTACAGCTCTGCTAAAGAATAAAGATGGAAATATCATAGGGGGAGTGGAAACTTTCAGAGACATATCCGATATGGAAGTTCTCCGCAAAGAGATCGAATCAAATTATACCATAGAAGATATAGTGAGTAAAAGTAAATATTTCAAAGACCTTTTTACGATACTTCCGGATATAGCAACCAGCGACAGTACGGTTCTTATAGAGGGGCCGAGCGGTACCGGAAAGGAGCTTGTTGCACGGGGAATTCATCACCTGAGTAACCGGAGTAAAAAACCTGTAGTTACAATAAATTGTGCTGCAGTACCTGACAATCTCCTTGAATCGGAGCTATTTGGATATAAAGCTGGAGCATTTACAGATGCAAGAAAGGATAAACTAGGGAAGGTTTCACTTGCAGAGGGGGGTACTCTTTTCCTTGATGAGATTGGTGAGGTATCTCCTGCAATTCAGGCTAAACTCCTGAGATTTATTCAGGAAAGGGAGTATGAGCCTTTAGGCGGGACAACGCCTCTGAAGTCTGATGTAAGAATAATATCGGCTACTAACAAGCATCTTATGACTGAAGTGAAAAACGGAAGGTTCAGAGAGGATCTTTATTACCGGATTAACGTTATTAATATAACCCTTCCTACTCTTGCATCAAGGAGAGAGGACATTCCGCTTCTTATTAATCATTTTATAAGAAAATTCAATATTATAAAAGAGAAAAATATTGAGGGTGTTACCGATGAGGTTATGAATATTCTTATGGATTACAGCTATCCGGGGAATGTCAGGGAGCTTGAGAATATTATTGAGCATACTTTTGTTCTGTGCAGAGAGGCATACATCGGGGTAAACAATCTCCCCAATCATCTGAGGCATTCTGAAACAGTTTTCAGTGAAAACCTCACACTTGCTGAAATGGAGAGAGTTTATATTATCAAGTCTCTCGAAAAAAACAGCGGAAATAAAACAAAGGCTTCAGAAGAGCTTGGTATAGATTCATCAACTCTGTGGAGAAAAATAAAAAAGCTTAATATAGAATAGACCGTGCTGTGCCGTCTGTTGGACATGTAAAAGATTGCATTATGCAATCTTTTTACTATTATTCCAATTGCAGAATGCAATGAAATTCCACTCCAAAATTATTAAAACATACCTGTCTGAAATTATATCTCATATCTGACCTCACTGTAAAACAGATTAATATTGATAAATTATTTGAAATCGACATAAATACCATTTAAACTCCAGTTAACGATACCTGTATTCAGTTATTTAAACTGGTGGAATGGAAAGTGCATATTACTATATTATGGAGTGAAAAAAATTTTTAATACAAATATCCGAGGATTGAATGATAAATATTTAAAAATATCCGGAGGTTTATATGAACGAATCTATGTTGTATAATAATTTCAATGGTTATAATGAATACCCGGCTGGTGAAGGGGAAGAGATTATCCGCAACAGACTGTCTGCATTATTCGAAAAAATAGTTAAGAAAAATGAAGAGTGCCTTGTAAAAGCAAAAGAGATGGGTATGGAAAAAATTATGTCCAGGGTGCTTCAGGTAAGGACACGTACTGAAAGGATGAAAAAGGAGATGGATCACAGGTTCATCGGAGGTGAGTATAACTTTGATAAAATATCACAATCTGAGGAAGAGGAACTTCGAGAAACGGATTTATCACTGGAAAAATATATTCTTCAGGCCTATGCGATAATTGAGCCGATGACCTGTTTGGAGACAGACATGCATATATCTGAACACTTTGCAGAGATGAGCAATTGCCTGAGGGAAATTGAACAGCTTTGCCAGAAGCGGATGGATATATTCAAGAGAAAGCATGTTTACGGTTAAAATTTTTTAGTTGACATTAGCACCTATGGATAATTTATTGATAATGAAAATCATTTTCAATAAATTGATTATGCTGGAGGTCAGAATTTGCGTGGTAAAGGGCCATGGTGGCAGGACAGGTTTAACCAGAGCAGCATTCGAATAACAGCTTCAAGGGAAGTTGTTCTGAATATTCTTAATGAAACGAAGGAGCATCTGAGCGCGTCTGATATTTATATTCTGGCTCACTCTCTTAGTCCGGAAATCGGATTAACAACAATTTATCGTACCCTTGAGCTTCTGGAGCAGATGAGGATAGTTCAGAAATTTGATTTTGGTGACGGACACGCAAGGTTTGAGCTGCTTAACAATCCAGGCGGAAAGGGGCATCATCATCATCTTATCTGCGTAAAATGCAAAAAGATTATTGATTATAAGGATTTTATAGATGAAGAGATTAACTGTCTGGGAAAAACGCAGGATTTTCTTTCAAAGAAATATAATTTTCAGATAAATGATCACCTGGTTAGTTTTTACGGGATATGTGGTAATTGTAAATCGGGGCATGGTTAATTTTTTTTGCGGATATAATGAAAATGGTTTTCATTACTATAATTTAAGGAGGCATGATATGCCGGCAGGAAATGGAAGAGGACCAATGGGAGCAGGGCCTATGACAGGGCGGGGAACAGGTTTTTGCGCAGGCTACTCCGCACCGGGATATGTTAATCCGGTACGGGGCTGTGGATATTCCGGTTTTGGAAGAGGCGGCGGCAGAGGCAGGAGGAATCAGTCTTATGCAGCCGATATGATTTTCAGGGGACGCGGATTGAGAAATTGCAGGATGGCAAATTATGCAGGGGCAGATTATGCAAGTTCTGAATACTCTGCGGAGCATGAACTGATGATTATGAAAGAACAGTCGGAGTTTATGCAGAAGGAGTTGGCAGCGATAAATGAGAGAATCAAGGATCTTGAGACTCAATCTTCGGCTAAAAGAGATAATCCCTGATAAGAAAGCGGGGTAGAATCCGGAAAGAAAAGATTAATATCAGAATATTTAAGGTCGTATAATGGAGCTGGTTCTTTGTGCAGTATTTTAAGAACTGGTTCCATTTTATTGATTCCTGTTTTATAAATAAACATCAGAAAACATTAAAGTATCTATAAATATAAAGGTAAGAGGATTTAAATGAAGAACATTGCTAAAAATGAATACTATGAGTTAAGTTACGAAGAAACTGAAAATATTGTGTACTGGAAAATGAAGGGCTTCTGGAAAGATATGTCTGTTGTTCCTGTCTTTCATAAAGACTGGGATGATGCCAGAAAACTTACAAAGCCCGGGTGGAAAATATTTTCAGATGTGAGTGAGTGCCGAGTTGTCACTGCGGATGTAAATGCCGAAAAAGCAAAGAATCAGGAAAAAGCCATTGAAAACGGATGTGTTAAAATCGCTTTAATCGGAAATTCTACTATAACAAAGATGTCAATAGTTCAAGGTGCAAGGTTATCTGGAGCTCATGATATAATACGTACATTTGATGCTTCACAATCAGGAGAGGGGAAAAACTGGCTTAAAGGTTAATTCTATTGGATAAAGCTGAAATATCAGCTAAGTTGAGGTAATAAATAAAATGGCGGCTGTAATTAATAATGAAATATGTACCGGATGCGGGAGATGTATCGAATACTGTCCGGTTGGTGCGATAACACTGTATGAGCTGACAAAAAAAGCTGCAGTAGATGCTGCATTATGTATCGCGTGCGGTATATGTATTGATAAATGCAAAAAAGGGGCTATCTCAATTGAGCTTTCCGGGTCCCGGGCCGGAGATGGATTTTCCGGAAATAATCGCATGGATTCAAGGAGCAGAAGAGGTCCAGGTCCGGGGATGGGTGCCGGATCAGGATGGCCGGGTAAAGATTGTGGCGGCGGAGGAAGAAAATCCGGGACATCAGTAAAAGGCGAGTGTTTATGTCTTCAGTGCGGTACGGTTATTCCTCATGCAGCCGGAGTTCCATGTAATGGAATTCCCTGCCCGAAGTGCGGTTCCATGATGGTTAGAAAATAGATTTTAATCAGGAAGTTGAAATGTTATGAATATGAAAACAGGTACAAACGGATTTTCCAATGAAGAAATTACTGCTGCTCATAATCACTTTATGGAAAGAGATGCTCTTTATAAAAAATACGGGCTGGAACGGGCTGAGACGCGGAGGGTGGTTTTTCGACAGCTATCAGCAGATAACGACTCAATCCTTGAAGTAGGAACGGGCAAAGGACAGCTGACGGCAATGCTGGCCGGGTTTTTTAACAGAGTTGTCTCTGTAGATATAGACAGCAGTGAACAACGCATTGCAATGCTCAACACTGCTTATTCCGGTCTTTATGATAAAATTGAATTTATCACTTCCGATGCCGGTAAACTCGCTTTTCCTGACAGGAGCTTTGATGCAGTTGTCTCCTCGTTTACATTCCACCATCTTGAGTTCCCTTTTAAAGTGATCAGGGAGATGGTAAGAATAGCGATTAACCAGATTGTTATTTCAGATTTTAACCGCAGGGGATTTGAAACTGTTGAAAAGATCCATAAACTTGATGGTAAAACTCATGTACAGATGCCGGGTGATTTCAGCATTGTAGGGGTTTATCTTAAAGAGTTTAATTTTGATGTTAAAATTATAGAGAATGAGTTCCAGACAACCTATACTGCAATGCGCAGAAGTAATTTCTGATTAGAATATATTTACAGGTATTTATATGAAGACAAGTCTCGACTGTATTCCCTGTCTTGTAAGGCAGGCCATAGAAACTTTGCGTATTGCTTCACCTGACATCGATGTTCATGAAAGAGTATTGCGCTGTATACCGAAAATCATTGCTGATGCGGATTACAGTCAGTCCCCGCCGTTTATTGCGCAGTGGTTTCATAGACACCTGCGTGAAATAACCGGAATAGATGACCCTTATATTAAAATTAAAGATGAGTATAATACACTTGCTCTCTCTATAGCGGATTCGTTTAAGGATGATATACTGCATTCTCCAGATCCGCTTTTTGATGCTGTAAAACTTTCAATAGCAGGTAATGTAATTGATAGCGGAGCATCAGCGGGAATTACTGGATCAGAAATCCGAACACTTATTGATATTTCTTTTTCAGAGGTACTTGCCGGTGATGTCAGTGAATTTCTACAGGCTGCAGCAAATTCTGAAAAAATATTATATATAGCTGATAATGCGGGGGAGATTGTATTTGACAGACTTATGATTGGTCTGCTGGGCCCGGAAAGGGTTACTATTGCAGATGCCCGGACTGCGGGGCTTGATAAAATTGTAACTGTTATAGAAAACGGTTCGGATGCTCCGGGGACTATTCTCGAGGAGTGCAGCGAAGAGTTTTTGAAATGTTTTAATGAGTCGGATCTTGTCATATCAAAAGGACAGGGAAATTACGAAACTCTCTGTGACGTGGAGAAGAATATATACTTTCTCCTTAAGGTAAAATGCCGGATAATTGCCGATCATACCGGATTTCCCGTGGGGACACATACTGTTATCCGATCGGTTAATGTGCCGGCAAGTTCAGATAAGGAGATTTGTGGGGTTAAACTTTATGCATAGTACAATGTCAGATTATTACACTCTACTTGAGGTTTCAAGGGATGCCTCTGCTGATGAAATTAAAAAATCTTTCAGGCTGCTGGCTCACCGTTTTCATCCTGATAAAAATAAGGGGGATATTGAATCAGAGGAGAATTTTAAAAATATCAGCAGGGCATATGAAGTGCTTGGAGATCCTCAAAAACGGCTTATATATGATCGGACAGGTCACAGTAATTATAACGATATGTATGCATCAGGCGGAGGGATGCATGGCGGCGGAATGGGCTGCGGCAGAGGTAGGGGCTGCGGCGGCCGGGGTAGAGCCCGGGGCGGCATGAATATACCTGTTCACAATATATCTGTAACCCGGAACGAGGCTTTTGCCGGAATAACAATTGATGTCGGAGTTGATAAAGGAGATAAGAGAGAAGTGTACAAGGTCACACTTCCGGGGAATCTGGAAAACGGTACAGTACTTAGATACAGCGACAGTAATATCGGCGCTGATTTTTTTATAAGGGTAATTTATACAGATGAGTGACAATATTTTATCAGGTATAATTTTCGGTCCGGTACCCTCCCGCCGTCTCGGGCGAAGCCTCGGTATAAATAATATCCCGCCGAAATACTGCAGCTATTCATGCATTTATTGTCAGCTGGGGAGGAATAAAAAAATTGGAACAGCACGGAAAGTGTTTTATGATCCTTATGCTGTTCTTGAGCAGGTTGAAAATAAAATTTCCGCTATATATAAAGCTGGAGGTCGAATTGATTATCTCTCTTTTGTTCCCGATGGAGAACCGGTACTTGATTTTAATATCGGCAGAACTATCAGGCTGCTCAAGCGCACGGGGTTAAATGTTGCTGTTATTACTAATTCATCTCTAATTACCGATCAGGGTGTCCGTGATGATTTAATGGAGGCGGATTGGGTATCTCTAAAAATCGATTCTGTCGAAGATGACATATGGAGAAAAATAAACAGACCACACAAATCTTTGGACCTGCAAAAGATTAAGAAGAGCATGATTGAGTTTTCAAATTGTTTCAAAGGCATACTCGCAACAGAGACAATGCTTGTAGATGACCTTAATACTTCTGAATATGAGATAACGGGTATTGCAGATTTTTTAAAGATTTTAAATCCGGCATTAAGTTATATTTCAATTCCGTTAAGGCCACCTGCGGAAAGTTTTGTTCTTCCACCTGATGAATCGTCCGTTAACAGGGCTTATCAGATATTCAGAGGAAAAGGACTTAAGGCTGAGTGCATTACCGGACATGAAGGGAATGAGTTTTCGCGGACAGGGGATGTTGTTGAGGACATCCTGAGTATTACTTCGGTACATCCCATGAGAGAGGATAGCATGAAAGTATTTCTATCAGAAGCAGGTGCGGACTGGGGTGTAATAATAAAGCTTATTCGTGAAAATAAAATTTCAGAAACGGTTTTTAACGGTAGCAGATTTTATTTAAGAAAATTCAGTATAATAAAATATTAAGAGGAGTAAGTAATGAACGAAAAGAAAAAAATAATAGTTATAGGCGGCTCGGCCGCAGGTCCGAAGTCGGCCGCAAAGGCACGACGTCTTGACGAAAACGCGGAGATTACGATAATTCAGAAATCACCCGATCTTTCCATGGCATCGTGCGGCTATCCCTACTATGTCGGTGGTTTTTTTGATGACCGGAATATGCTGCTATGCACACCGGCCGGTGTTGTACGCGATCCGAAGTTTTTTCTTAATGCCAAGGGTATTGTGGCAAAGACAGAAACTGAAGCCGTTAAAATTGACAGGAAATCAAAAAATC
Organism: Spirochaetota bacterium; assembly: GCA_963664815.2. Classification (GTDB taxonomy): domain Bacteria; phylum Spirochaetota; class UBA4802; order UBA4802; family UBA5550; genus WRGT01. Next base: position 3,542,595 of record CAXXHB010000003.1, on the reverse strand, counting down.
TTACGGTAAAAAATCTTAAAACCGGAGTTGAAGAAATACTTCCTTATGATAAGCTTATAATAACAGTTGGTTCTGTGCCAAAAAAAATACCTGTACCGGGTGCAGATCTTGACGGTATCACTACACTCCAGTCGATGCAGGATGCTGATTATCTCCGTAAAATACGTGATGATAAAAAAATCAGCAAAGCCGTTGTAATAGGCGGGGGACTTATAGGTATTGAGACATGCGAGGCTCTCCAGCTCGCGGGAATTGAGATCACTGTTGTAGAGATGCTTCCTCAGTTACTCACTTTTCTTGACTGGGAGATGGCTAAACTTGTTGAAAATCATGTCAGAAGTAAGAGGACTAATATAATTACCGAGAACGGTGTTGCAGAGTTCCTTGGTGAAAACGGTAAACTTACCGGCGTTAAACTCAAGAACGGAACAGAGCTCTCCTGTGAACTCGCAGTTGTCGCTGTTGGTGTTAATCCTAATGTTAAACTTGCAAAAGACGCAGGACTTGAAATAGGTTTAACCGGCGGAATTTTTGTGAATGAATACATGCAGACTTCAGATCCCGATATTTATGCAGCGGGCGACTGTGTTGAATCTCTGAATCTTATATCAGGTAAAAAAATTCATGCTCCCTATGGTGACCTTGCCAATCTTCAGGGGCGTGTTGCGGGAGAGAATGCCGCGACAGGGAATAGTGCAATTTTTCCAGGAACCATCCAGACAGGGGTCTGTAAAGTTTTTGATTTTGCCGCAGGCTCAACGGGGTTGTCAGAGAAGTCTGCCAGGGCTGCGGGCTTTAACGATATTGAAACAGTAATAAATGCCAGTCCCGATAAACCGGGATTTATGGAGGGGCTGCTTCTTGTAACCAAGCTGGTTGTGAACAGAACAAACGGCAAAATCATCGGGGCTCAGGTTGTGGGTCCTGGAGATGTCAGCAAACAGCTTGCAATCTGGGCAATGGCTATCAGTGCGGGTTTTACAGTTGATAAAATGCTGAATGCCGATCTTCCCTATGCACCGCCATTTTCACTTGCTATTGATCACTCAATCGCAGCTGCTCACATTATGCAGAATAAACTTAAGGGGCGAATGAAAGGGATTTCATGCGCGGATGTTAAGAAAAAGATCGATTCCGGAGAAAAACCGTTTATACTGGACAATCGCGGACCTGACGAGTTTGAACAGATGCGTCTTGGTATCGGAGAGCGTCTTATGCCTCTTGGAGCATTACGTGCAAGGCTTAATGAACTTCCCGAAGATAAAAATGCTGAAATTATCTGCTACTGCAAAATTTCACTTCGAGGATATGAAGCGGCAAGGGTTCTTGAGGGGAGAGGCTGGATAAATGTAAAGGTTATGGAAGGGGGAGTAGCCGCATGGCCTTTCCCGAGAGAGAAATAGTAAAACGAATACGGCAGGTAACATGACGGCAGAGGTTGAAATTCTTTAATATCACATAACTTTATCCAAGTTTCTGTCACTGACATATGCTATCATTTTTATATAGCAATTATGTTTTAATCTCTATTTAGAAGAAAGATAGTATTTTAAAAATTAACGGAGGTTTTTCATGAATTATAAAAGAAGAAGAATGAACATTTCTCTGATACTGGTAGTTTTAATGGCGGCAGTGTCTTTGCAGGCGCAGCAGGGGAGTATGAGGCAGAATGCCGGGAAGAGAAATTATGATCCGGCAACTGTTGAAACCATAAGTGGAACAGTGACTGATATTTCAACAGTTAATACATGGGGGATACATATCAAAGTTAAAACAGAAATGGACGTTATTGGTGTACATATCGGTCCGGGCTGGTTTATTAAAGAAAAAGTAACTCTTACAGCGGGTGACAACATAACAGCAACAGGTTCAAAAGTCCTGGTGAATGGTGAATATGTTATTATCGCGAAGACAATAATCAAGGGTGATATCACAGTGCGGTTAAGAAACGACAACGGTGTACCTCTATGGGCAGGTTCAGGGAAAGGGAAAAACCGTTAATTAAGAATTTTTATATAGTGAAGTTATATGCTCATAAATTTAGCTGTGGAGAAGAAAATGAATAAAATATTTAATGCTTCGGATATTATAAAAGGTTTCCACACCGAGGGTTACCGTATAGACAAAACAGCTTCACCTATAGACTTTTATACTAAATGGGAGATTATTTCTGAAGGGAAATGGATAAATCCAAAACCGTCATGTTTCCATTCAATGCCGCAGGAAGGCTGGAACAAGGCTGATTCATTTTAGAAAAATTAGTCTCCAATTTATGCTGTAAATAAGATGACGGGATGTTAATTTATAAATACTCATAAGTCGGAGTGCGGGGCGACAGCCCCGTAAAAGCCCGCGTTATGTTAATTGCTGATGGAAACAAAATATATATTTTTAAGGAGATGTTATGGCAGTATTACCAGAAGAAGTAATTAAGGCATGGGAAGAGAAGTCAGGTCCGGTTATTCTTACAACTGTTGATAAAACTGGAAAACCGAATTCTATTTATGCAACATGCGTAAATAGATATGATGAAAGTACACTGGTTGTAGCGGATAACTACTTTGATAAAACCAGGAAAAATATTCTTGAGGGAAGTAAAGCTGTTATTCTTTTCATTACAAAAGAGGGCAAATCATACTAGGTAAAGGGTTCTATCCAGTTGTTAACCAGCGGTGAAATTTTTGATGATATGAAAAAATGGAATTCTAAAAAACATCTTGGTCATGCAGCTGCAGCATTGTCTGTGGAGGAGGTCTTTTCAAGTGCGAAGCAGCTTGTATAAATAATAACTGTCTAGTGGAATTAAACAGCTTATTTATGATTTTAAGTATAATAATCATATTACAATAAGATGCCGGTTATTAAGCCGTAAAGAGACAAGAAGCAGAATTAAATGAGAGGATCTTTTCAACATAGACGCAAGGAGAATTTATCCTTTTGAGACCTAAGCAATGCAGAAAAATATGCGGTTCTCCTGAATCAAGATATTTTACACCTGATGGTGTTTCATCAGATGGATTTAAAGAACTTGTTATAACAATGGATGAATATGAGGCGATAAGGCTTGCCGACCTTGAAGGAATGTATCAGGAAGAGGCAGCATGCAGTATGGGAATATCGAGGCAGACCTTCGGCAGGATAATTGAATCGGCTCATCTGAAAATTGCGGATGCGATAGTTAATCTGAAAGTAATACGCATTGAAGGCGGCCGGGTGAGTATGGATGGTAAACAATAATACTTCAGCCGGACTTTAAAGTTGCATGAAGAAATAAGCGGAAGCCGTGATATTACAGTAAACTATAAAATAAAAAAACAGGGGTTTTTGTTATGAGCGATTACATGAAAACAGTACCGGATTCAAAGGGTTATTTTGGCGAATACGGCGGTTCATACATACCGCCGGAACTTCAAGCTGAAATGGATAAAATAACCGATGCCTATTACTCTATAAGCAAGTCACACGATTTTATTTCGGAACTTAGAAATATCCGCAAGCATTTTCAGGGGAGGCCTACTCCAACATATTTCTGCAGGAACCTTTCGAATAAGATAGGCGGAAGGATCTATATGAAGCGGGAGGACCTTAACCATACAGGAGCGCATAAGCTTAATCACTGTATGGGTGAAGCTCTTCTGGCAAAATATATGGGCAAGAAAAAGGTAATAGCCGAAACCGGAGCAGGACAGCACGGTGTAGCGCTGGCAACAGCCGCGGCTTATTTCGGGCTTGAATGTGAGATACATATGGGTGAAGTTGATATTGTCAAGGAGCATCCGAATGTAGTGCGCATGAAACTGCTCGGCGCAACGCTTGTCCCTGTCTCTCACGGGCTTAAGACACTCAAAGAAGCAGTTGATTCTGCTTTTGACGCGTATCTTAAAGATCCGGAAACCGCCATGTACTGTATCGGCTCAGTTGTAGGCCCTCATCCATTCCCGATGATGGTTCGCGATTTTCAGCACGTTGTCGGGGTTGAAGCCCGCGAGCAATTCCTCGAAATGACTGGTGAACTCCCTGATACTATCACTGCATGTGTAGGCGGCGGCTCAAATGCGATGGGACTGTTTTCGGCTTTCATCAATGATGAAGGTGTACGAATTGTAGGAGTTGAACCATCCGGACGTTCACTTAAAATAGGTGATCACGCCGCGAGTCTTTCGTACGGAAAACCAGGTGTTCTGCACGGTTTCCGCAGCTATCTTTTACAGGATGACAAGGGTGAGCCGTCACCTGTTTATTCCATTGCAAGCGGACTTGACTATCCCGGATCTGGACCGGAACACTGCATGCTGAAAGATAACCATCGGGTAGAATATACTACTGCGTCTGACGATGAATGCCTCGATGCATTCTATATCCTTTCAAAAGTGGAGGGAATTATCCCTGCACTTGAAAGCGCTCACGCTGTTGCGTACTCAATGAAATACGCGAAAGAAAACCCAAGGAGGTCGATACTGGTGAACCTTTCCGGACGGGGCGATAAGGATATAGATTTTGTTGTTGATAACTACGGATACAGATAGGGATTAGTATGGCTCACAGTCTTGTATATTATGGAAATACAACCCTTGCCTCGGTTGCTGAAAGAGTTGAAAATATTGACGACGGCATCATTGCGCTTATTAATGAGATGTCTGATATTATGGTTAAAGAGAGAGGCCTAGGACTTGCGGCACCGCAGGTTGATGTCGGGAAAAGAATTATTATGGTAGATACAGGGGAAGGTGAAAGCGGCCGGATTGTTCTTCTTAATCCGGAGATTCTCAGTTTGTCAAATAAATTCGAGCCTTATGAAGAGGGCTGTCTTTCCGTGCCGAAAATTTTTACGGATGTTATAAGACCTGCTGAAGTCTACGTAAAGGGGATAACGCCAGATGGAAAAGATATCCGGTTAGACTCATCGGGCCTTATGGCCCGGGTTCTTCAGCATGAGATTGACCATCTTGACGGAATACTCTTTATAGACAGAATAGAAAAATATATCAGGGATGAGTTCAGGTCAGAACTAAAAAAAATTAGAAAGCTGAACAGGGAATAAAATATTAAAAAAATGGAAAGAACATATTATATTATCGGATTTATTTATATGATGATACCGGTTAAACTGATTTCCCGATTAACCGGCTATTTTTCCAGACTGAAGGTGCAACGACTGATCCTTGATTCTGTAATTGATTATTATTGCAGACGTTATAAAGTCGATACCGGTGAAATTCTTGTTCCGCAGGGCGGATTCAGGAGTTTTGAGGATTTTTTTACAAGAAGTATTAGACCGGGGATACACAAAATTGATAAAAATAAAAACAGCATAATTTCACCTGTTGACGGGAGAATAGATCAATTTGGAAAAATAACCGCCTGCACGATGATCCAGTCGAAAGGATTTTATTACCTGTTGAGTGAACTGATACCTGATGACAGCATGAACAGATATTTTATCGATGGTTATTACATTACGTTATATCTTTCACCGGCAGATTATCACAGAATACATTTTCCAGTAAAGGGGCGTGTGGCAGGCTATTCCTATTATCCCGGAAGGAAATATTCCGTCAGGCCGTATGTTGCTAATCGAATAAATAAAGTATATTGCAGAAACGAAAAATTGATAACTTACTTTGTCACTGATTGCGGCCTTATGGCGGTATGCAAAATAGGGGCAATGAATGTAGGGAATATACAATTAAGCTATGATAATCTGCACGCTGGGGTGTTTAAAAGAAAATGCGGATTTATATATCCTGAAAAAAATATACCGGCCGTTGAAAAGGGAAGTGAGCTTGGAGTCTTTCATATGGGATCAACCGTAATACTGGTTTTTCAGAAAGACTCGATTCAATTTGAAAATCTGGAAACAGGAAAAAATGTCAGGCTTGGGGATAAAATAGCACGGATTAATTTATTAAACAAAGAATGAGGAGTTTATAATAATGAAAATCAGTCGTGAACAATTGCATAGTGCAATGAAAACAACTGATTTTAATTGCACTATGCAATGACTATTGATGATTTAAAATCTATAACAAATTATTAAGTTATATTTATACCTGTCGCCTGCTCTCTAATATCTCTAAAAAATGTCATATCTCTTAAATTGTTTATTTATTTGTATAAAAGAAGAGTTAAAGTTTATAACTTATAGAAGATTCAACTTATGGCACGGAATGTGCTTATTAGTATTGTATGAAAAGTAAACTTATTGCAATACCGGTATTTGAAGAACGTATATCCCCTCTGCTTGATGTATCGGAGAGGTTTGTACTCTTTGAGGTTAAGGGTAATGCGGTCACACAGAGAATTGTGATCAATCTGAATGCAGATTCTGATAGAATGAGGATTCAGAAACTGAAAGAGATAGGTGTCGCTGTAATTATCAGCGGTGCGGTGAGCAGGTATCTATCCTACATTATCAGCGAAACAGGTATAAAGCATATTCCATGGATCAGCGGCCCGGTTGACGAGGTAATTAAATCGTACCTTAACAATACTCTGCAATCTGTTCTTCCCGAAAAAGGGAGCTGCGGTGGGATGATGAGAAAAAGAAAACTCATTTCAGGTGCAGTATGCGGTAAGGAAACCTCAGAAAATGATAAAAAGGAGGCTATATGAAAATAGCTGTATCAACAGATAAAAAGGACCTTGCGGCAATAGTTGACCAGAGATTCGGGCGGGCGAAAGGTTTTATGATCTATGACATGGATTCAAATGAATCGGTATATGTTGACAATAAACAGAATCTCGAAGCGGCACAGGGAGCGGGTATACAGTCTGCAAAAACTGTAATTGATGCAGGAGCGGATGTCGTCATCACAGGAAATGTCGGCCCGAAGGCATTCACGACACTTAACGCCGCCGGTGTAAAAATTTACCTGTTTAAGGATGGAACTGTCGGCACAGCCCTTGATAAATACAGTAAAGGTGAGCTGGAACTTACATCAAATGCAAATGTTGAGGGGCACTGGTAACAAAATTATCAAGCTTTCTTTCTATTCCATAAAACTCCTGGTCGGGTATTTCATGTCAGAAAATGGAATGGGGTACCCGGCCGAAATTTTGAGTTTATATTTAAGAGGAAGACAATGATAAAAAAAGTAACGGTTATATGTGAAAACAGCGTACAGGTCCCATTCCCTCTGATAGCAGAACATGGATTATCTTTTCTCATTGAGGATGGTGAGGATATAACTCTTTTTGACACGGGGCAGGGACTGGGAGTTGTACATAATCTTAAAACTCTGGGTAAAAATATTCCGGCAATAAGAAGGGTGATTTTAAGTCACGGACACTACGATCATACCGGGGGATTACTGCCGGTTCTGAAAGAACATGGCGGGACTCTTCCTGTTTATCTTAACGGTGCGGCATTTAATGAAAAAGTAGCTCTTCTGCCATCGGGTGCAACTGTCCCGATAGGGATGAAACAGACAAGAGAAGTCTATGAAGAGAACGGTGCAAAATTTTTTGAAGTAATAGAAGGCAAATGCAGAATTATCGATTCAATTACATCTCTCAGCGGTGTTAAACATGAATCTTGCTGGAAGCCCTGGGATAAAATGCTGAAAGTAAGATCTGAGACAGGAGTGAATGATGATCTGTTCATCGATGATCTGTCGCTCCTTCTTGAAACTGCTTCCGGACCTGTTGTGCTTCTTGGATGTGCTCATGCGGGAATGGTTGAGATACTTGATCAGTTTTCTGAGAGTACGGGAGTTAAAAAATTTCATGCGGTAATCGGCGGCACCCATCTTGACAGCGCACCGGAAGAGTACGTCTTAAAGGCCATTGATGCTGTAAAAAGATATGACGTCGATAAAATTGCCGTTTCACACTGCACCGGCTTTAAGATAGCCTGCCGGTTTGCTTCGGAGTTCGGGTATAAGTTTGTTAACGCTTCAGTAGGGAGGGTTTTTGATTTTTAATAAATGAAATGCTCTCTCCACGGCTTTGCCCGGGCGAGGGTTTGGCAACATTTACCCTCTCCCGGCTAAAAGCAGGGAGAGGGTGATCGCGCGATAGCGTCGAGCGGATGAGGGCATTTAGTAAACACATAGAACACAAAGAGGAGGATTAAAAAATAATGTTGGCAGGTTTTCAGAATTATATGCAGATGAAAAAATGGAAAGCCTCACAGGCGGGGAGAGTGATAATACCACATAATCTTTACCCTGCAATTCAGATGACAAATGGATGCAATAAACAGTGCAAGGCCTGTCTCCGTTCGGCCAATTCAAGTGTAGCGAAAGTTGAGTATGATGTTTTTGAAAAATACCTGGTGGATCTAAGGAATCTCGCGGAATCTTACAGCCTTGAATATCAGTTTGTCACAGGGGGTGAGCCTACAATATGGAAAAGCCAGGGTAAAGACATTGTCGATATACTCGCATCACTCTTCGAAATGAACCTGATTAAAACAATTTCTATGCCGAGCAATGGAAAGGTGTTTGAAAACATGGATTTTGCCAGGGATTTTTTCAAAAGACTGTCCTCACAGATAGAGAAGAAAATGATAGTGGGGATCAGCATCGCTGAATACCAGGAGAATTTAAGTGAGTCGGGATATATAGCAATGGATAACCTGATCCGCCTTAGTCAGGAACCGGGGATGAAGATACTCCCTGTGATACTTGTTACGCTTTCAGTTGATGATGATACAGACAAAAGACTCAGTAAAATATATCCCGGCGTATTTCAGAGAGTAACGCCGCTTGCACCGCTTGGTGACGCCTCTGACATGAAAGATATGTCACCGTCACTCTCCCTGTCTGGTAACAACAAAGACGCGCTTGGATCATTTTACCCGTATTACAAAAAGGATGTAATGAAAAAACTTAAAGTTTCGGGGAGGGAATTCGACAGAATGCCGAACGCCGCGATTATTGACAGATTATCGCGGCACACCCATTGCGGAATGAGCCCGTTTATTGATGATAAATGGCACTACTGCCTGCCGTTTAAAGAGGATGCAAGGTTTGATCTCTGCGGTATTGGAGAGATGAGAGAGGGGACCATACCTGATTTTCTGGATAATGCGGGTCTGCTTAACTGCATCCGTACAAGCGGGATACTGACAGCAGTGGATGAGCATAAAAAGGATCTATGTCCTGAAACATTGAAAAAACTTGAGGAGCTATACAGCCCTTCATCAAAGGTTTCCGTTGCGTACAGGGGATGCATGGTCTGCAAGGCGATGTATGATATAGGGGTAGTAGGGGAGCTGATAGATGGACATAGCGATTGCAAGCGGTAAGGGTGGAACAGGGAAGACCACAATTTCCATGTCACTTGCCTCATATTATGCGGATAAAAATATTTCTATTGCACTGCTGGACTGCGATGTTGAGGAACCTAATGTCAATCTCTTTTTACAGGCTCCCGTAGGTGAAGAGGTGCAGACAACTGTTCTAATACCCTCTGTCGATAAGGAGCTTTGTACAGGATGCGGGAAATGCGGTGAAATATGCCGGTACAGTGCCATAGTGCTGATTAAAGGGAAGCCCCTTGTTTTAAAGGAGATGTGCCACTCATGCGGAGGATGCTTTCTAGTATGCCCGGAAAAAGCAATAAGTGAAGTTAAAAGGACAACAGGTATTATTGAACTGGGTGAGATTAATGGTGTTAAATATGCAGGAGGGAGGCTTAATATCGGGGAGTCTATGTCACCGCCGCTGATCAAGGATGTTAAAAAATATTACCCTGAAGCGGAGATACGCATTATGGATTCCCCACCCGGTACATCCTGTCCGGTAATAGAATCTGCAAGAGACTGTGATTTTCTTGTTCTTGTTTCTGAACCGACACCATTCGGATTGAATGACCTTAAACTTGCGGCTGAGATGGCCCGTGCAATGCAGATACCTTTCGGCGTGGTGGAAAACAGGGCTTCGCAGGGAAATTACCGGTTAAGTGAATTCTGCAAGAATGAATCTATACTGCTGTTTGCATCTATACCAGATACAAGGGAGATAGCAGTACGATATTCACGGGGGGATTCTGTTTCGTATATTAAAGAGCACTTCAGCAGTGAACTGGAAAAGATCGCAGAGCATATCAGCAGAGAGGTTAATGGCGGTACAATATGATTAAGGAACTGGTAATTCTAAGCGGGAAGGGGGGAACCGGTAAAACAAGTGTTGCAGCTTCGTTTGCTTCACTTGCCGGGAATAAAGTTATGGCTGACTGTGATGTTGATGCTGCGGATCTCCATCTTATTATTAAACCAGAGGTAATTAAGGAAGAGATGTTTACCGGTGGGAGCAAGGCTTTTATAAACCGCAAAGCCTGCACTATATGTGGTAAGTGCGCGGTGCTTTGCCGTTTTGACGCTATTGGCAAATCTCTGGTTGTGGATACGCTTTCATGTGAAGGGTGCGGTGTATGTGCCGCTTTCTGCCCTGTTGATGCTATTGAGATGAAACCTCACCAGTCTGGCAGGTGGTTTGAATCTCAAACAAGGTTTGGTCCCATGGTTCACGCGAGACTCGGTATTGCCGAGAGTAATTCCGGAAAGCTTGTTACAATTCTACGGAAGAGAGCAAAAGAAATTGCTCTGGAAAATAAATATGATCTTATAATTGTCGATGGTTCACCTGGAACAGGGTGCCCGGTAATAGCAACCGTAACAGGTTGTTCATTTGTGCTTATTGTCACAGAACCAACAGTTTCGGGTATTCATGATCTTAAGAGAGTATATGCCCTGATTGAGCATTTTAAAGTGAAGTCTGCTGTATGCATAAACAGGTATGACATTAACTACGAAAAGTCGGATGAAATTGCAGAGTTCTGCCGTGAGAAAGGTGTCCATCTATTTGGAGAGATCCCATACGATGATGACGTAACCAAAGCCCAGATTTCAGGAAAGAGTATAGTCGGATATTCAAGCGGTCCGGCATCGGAGGCTATTAAAGATATGTGGTATAAAATTGAGAAAGAAATTTTAACGGAAGGAGTTTAAAACAGAATATGAATGACAAAAACGGCAGTAAACCATCAGCCTGCTCGCACGGCAGTAATCCCGGCGGGGATCAGAGCGATCAGATTCTGAAAGACAATATGGGTAAAATCAAACATAAGTTAGTTGTACTTTCAGGCAAAGGTGGTGTGGGGAAAAGCACAGTAGCAGTAAACCTTGCTGTATCTCTTGCCGCAAAGGGCCTGAAAGTAGGGCTTCTTGATGTTGATATTCATGGCCCGAGTGTACCCAAGATGCTTGGCCTTGACGGCGTAATGGCAATGGGCGGAGGTGAGAAGACAATCTATCCTGTAAAATACAGCGATAATCTTATAGTTATGTCTATAGGTTTTTTAATGGCAGATGCAGATGAAGCTGTGGTATGGAGAGGGCCTCTTAAATATGGGATTATCAAGCAGTTCCTGTCTGATGTTGTATGGGGGGATCTTGATTATCTTATAGTCGATTCACCTCCAGGTACAGGCGATGAGCCTCTATCTGTATGTCAGCTGATACCTGACCCGGACGGTGCTGTTATCGTAACTACTCCTCAGGATGTAGCTCTTGCCGATGTGAGAAAATCGATAACATTCTGTCATCAGCTTAAAATGAATGTGATCGGCGTGATAGAGAATATGAGCGGTTTTGTATGTCCTCACTGTAATACGGTGACAGACATATTTAAATCAGGAGGGGGGGAGTCTATGGCAGAGAACATGGGTGTTCCTTTTCTCGGTTCAATCCCGATTGAGCCAGAGATAGTACATAGCGGAGATAGCGGCTCACCCCATATAAGTTCTACAGCACCGAATAGAACGCCGGCACAGAAAAGTTTCACCTCAATAATAGAGTTAATAATAAATGGAGATAATGTATGAAAATCGCAATACCTGTAACAGAAGGAAAACTATGTATGCATTTTGGTCACTGTGAGCAGTTTCTGCTCTTTGATGTGGATACAGCTAAAAAAAGCATAACAGCAACAACAGCCGTTACGCCTCCGCCTCATGAGCCCGGTGTTCTGCCGGGATGGATAGCAGATAAAGGGGTCAACTTTGTGATCGCAGGTGGAATGGGTGCCCGTGCTGTATCCCTTTTCAAAGAGCGGGGAGTTGATGTAATTACTGGTGCACCTGCAGGTGATCCGAAAGCGGTTCTTCAGAGTTACCTGGACGGGCAGCTTATAACCGGTGCAAATGCCTGTGATCATTAGAATAAAATGAAAGAAGTATCTGTTAGCTTGAAAACCGGCGGGCACTGTATCCAGAGTGCTGCAAAAATTGAATTCAGACGTATTACAATGATTATACTGGAATTTACTGATGATACAGTTCCGCAGATTTTAACAGATCAGCTTGAACTCCTTACGGAGTTTCTTGAAAATACAGATTTTAATGGACTTCGTGCATCTGATGAACGATATGCAGGGATAATTGATGCAGTATGTACTTTAAGCAGAGATGAAGATGGAAAACCTGTAATAAAAATTAATCAACAATTCAAATAATGGATATATTGTTGACCTTGTACCAAAGCATCTTCCCGAATGTGAATTATTTGATGCAGTCTGAAAAACCAATGCGTGTCTGCCTGATGCCATGCAGCTTCTTACATCCTGCACAGTCGGAAATGGATGGATGAAAATTCTGGATTTTGGAAGATACACAATAACATTTTATAATAAGGAAAGCGGCGAAGGTTTACGGGTATATGTTGACATGGGAAAATTTAAAATGATCCGGGATTAATGTCATGGACAATTAAAACGGCAGTCGTTTAAATTTTTTATCTATAAATGTTGAAAAAAATAAAATTTTTTAATAAACAGGAAGGAATTTTATGGATATTCAGAAAAAACTTATTGATTGTGCTGCCGGTTGGGCTGACGGTCAGAAGATTAAAGAACTGAGATTTGGTCTTGGTTTCAGCTGTGTGGAAATTACTGACGGACGAATTGGTATTGCATGGACACCCGCTGAAGATGGTGCCCGTTCCTGTACACACATAAAAAATGCCGGTTCAATTGCCGGCATGCCTGCCTGTGATGTTCTGACATGGCTTGCAAGTGAAAATGTTCTTGAGAGAGCGGCTGGTCTTGCACTCTTCAATGCCCTTAATTCGCGTAATGAACGTTTTTTCACTGAAGGTGATGCTGTTACACTGCTGAACATTCAAAAAGAAGATCATGTTGTTATGGTCGGTCATTTTGCACCTCTTGTACCTGCGGTTAAAGCAACAGAATGCCGTTTTGAAATAATTGAGCTTAATTCTGACAGGCCGGGAGTAATAGCGCCGGAGATCGGCATGAAATCTCTTGAAGAGTGTGATATTGCTATTATTACCTCAACAAGTATTATAAACGGAACATGCGACCGTCTGCTGCAGTCATTAAAGCGGAACCGTGCTGCGGTGATGCTTGGCCCGTCAACCCCCATGTGCTTCGAAGCCTTTTCCGGTACCCGTATAACTCAGTTAAGCGGTTCCTATGTGCTTGACTCAGGCCGGGTTAAGTCAGTTATTTCCGAGGGGGGCGGCACCATGTTACTGAAGAAATATATGCGTTTTGCAACAATAACCACGAATATTGGCGTTTATTAAAATTTTGATGTTTTTACGGGAGCGATATAATGAAGCATGTACCAATAGCAGACCAGTTAAAATGTAATAAATGCAATACCTGTGTTAATATTTGTCCTAAGAGTGCGATTTCTGTTATTTCCAACAGTTGCTGCGCGAAATGTATAAAGTACTGTATTTCCTATGTTGTACCCTGTCATCCGGAGTATGTAACGTTTAATTACAGTTTATGCGATTCATGCGGTGACTGCATTGAAAAATGCCCGAATAGAGCAATATCCTGGACTGATCCGGAGACAGCACGTCTAAAAAAAATTGAACAGCAGTAGCTTCTGTAATACATAAATATAAAAGCATTTAAATTGAAATTTTAAATAAACCTGCTTCCGGTAACAGGAGCAGTGCTTTAATCATATAGCAGGTACTGCCGAATCAATTTTTTGGCAAAACCAGAACCGGAATATTAACTGAATCGATTATGTTTTCATCAGGGGTATCAAACATAGACGCATAAATTTTGCTGTGATGTTTATGACTGGTTATTATAAGATCAATAGTATTTTTTTTGCAATATTCTGTGACTTCTTCGTCGAGATCCCCTTTTGATACTGCATAGATAATACTGGATTTATCTAATAATTCGGATGGAATTTCCTGCCTGATTTTTAATGCAACCGAATCCTGAAAATCTGCAGGATGCCGGTAGCCGGCAGATTCATCATTTACAAATAAAAAATGTACAACTGCTTTATACGTTGCGGCAAATTCAAGTGCTGATGACACATTTTTAAAATTTTTAGAGTCAAGATCCAGTGGATATAGGATATTAGTAAATTGCAGCATTATGTTTCTCCTGATTAGTTATCAAATTCAGTTTAAATATATTAAGACTGTTTTGTCAAGAACAGTTGCAGAATTATGCCCGGTAAAAATCTGATAACGGGCATTTTCTTCTGATTGAATATTATTTAAAAAAATATATATGTAACAAGTATAAATACCGGAATGAGAATCGGTATAGAATATTTAAACATGTACCCGAAAAAGCTCGGCATGGAAACACCCGATTCTTCTGCGATTGATTTTGTCATAAAATTAGGTGCGTTACCTATATATGTATTCGCTCCCATGAAAACAGCACCGGCACTTATCGCAAGAAGCGTACCTGCATGAATTCCCATTAAATCTGCAGGATTCCCCCCGGCAGTATTAAAAAAAACAAGATAAGTCGGGGCATTATCAAGAAAGCTCGAAAGAGTGCCGGCTGCCCAGAAGAAGTGTGACTTGATAAAATTGCCGTTGCTGTCAACGACACCTTTTACCACCATGCCCATCGGCCCGTCAGCGCCTGCTTTGAGCATCGCTATCGGTGTTACCATTGTCATGAAGATTGTAGCGAAAAGTTTTGCAACTTCCCTTATAGGTTCCCAGCTGAAGTCGTTTCCCTTTCTTGTTTCAGGATCTGAAACCTTAAGAGAAATTATAGTGATGACAAGAAGAAGCATAACCTGGATTATTGAGGATAGAGGCACTGGAACAAAGTGAATAGTAAATGCGGTTCCCATGTCAATACTGGATATTATAACGGCGCCTATTATAAATGGAATTAAAACCATATTCGGAATACCCGCAAGTTTTAACTTCTCTGTGCCGGCATTTTTTAAAGGCTTGTTTTTTTCCTTATTGTAGTAATAAGTATCCATTATAAAGAATATCACAAGCAGTATTGCAACAGTAAAGCTTACCAGCGGAAGCATATGTCTCACGGTCCAGAAGAAGTCAACACCTTTGAGGAATCCGAGAAACAGGGGAGGGTCGCCAAGCGGAGTGAGACCGCCTCCGACATTTGCGACAATAAAGATAACAAAAACAACTATGTGCACCCGGTTTTTTCTCCACATGTTTGCTTTGAGAACAGGCCTTATCATAACCATTGCCGCGCCGGTAGTCCCCATAACACTTGCGAGGATTCCGCCAATAAATATCATTAAAGTGTTAACTGCCGGTGTACCCGCGAGATCCCCTTTCAGCTGAATACCCCCTGCAACAGTAAAGAGTGCAAGCAGAAGGGTTATAAACGGGATAAACTCCAGAAGGTAAACTTCCAGCAGATAGAAAGATCCGGTACCTATGCCGAATCTGGCTGAGAATGCCGTAAAGAAAACCAGCCACCAGAATGCCGATACTTTGCCATAATGGTGGTGCCAGAAACCCGGAGTAAAAAGCGGCATCAGCGCTATTGAAAGGAGTATTCCGATGAATGGGATACTCCATAAAAGACTTAAGTTTCTGGCATTAATATGAGGTGCGCTGTGTGCAGTATTATGTTCTGCCGTTGATTCAGATTTTGTCTGACCGGGATTATGAGTAATATCGCCTGTTTTGGATAAAGGCTGCAAAGTTTCGGCACCGGCAGGAAACATCTGTGAAGATAAAAACAACACTGTTGAAAGTGCGATCAGGGAGATTAAAATTCTTTTTATTAATTGTTTACTCAATTGTTTACTCCTGTGTTTTATTTATAGAACATAATTTATTTTGTCTGACGGTTATATTCCGGTACCAGAAAATATTTTTTACAATTAAGACTGTTGAGGCAGAGCTGATGACAAAAAAACTTGACCTGTTCATATATTACCATTAATGCTATTCTCAGTATAAAATAATTTTCCGAATACAGGCGGTCATGCATGCATCAGATACCGGGTTTAAAGAAAAAAGTATATCTCACTATGACTTTACTTATAGTAATATTTCTGTTTGCTGTTAATTCAAAATATGATGTAATTCAATGCAATTTGCATAGAGATTACAAAAGTATAAATGATCGTTACTTCCAGGATGTAAAAGATAAAATTACAAAACTGGAGAATGAAAAATTAAAAGATCCGACTACCATCGGCCGTCTTGCTGAACAGTATAATCTTATCGGATCATTTTATCTGGAAAGACGTCTATGGGACATGACCATAGACTCCTTTGACAGTTCGATAAAATATGGTAATAAAAAAGCAAACGCATTTTATTCTCTTGGCCTTGCATATGCGAACAGGGGAATTGAGAAAAATTCCACAGATGATATAAATAAAGCTGAATATAATTATCGCAAGGCTGTTGAAACAGATCCAGGCCTTCTTGATGCAAAATATGCCCTTTCAATACTTCTTTTTTACCACAGGGAAAAAGGCAAGGATGAAGCATTAACCCTCATAAATCAGATACTGGCAAACAACAGAGCTTATTATCCCGCCAGATTTGCAAATGGAAGATTCAACTATGAACTGGGGAATAAACAGAAAGCTCTTATGATTTATCAGGAACTTTCATCTGATCTTGATAAACTGCCCTCTTCAGGAATAAGTAACGATTATAAAAAAGAGTGCAAAAATAATATTACAAGGATAATGACTGAATTATCAATGCAATAAGGTATTGTTTCACAATGTTTATCTCCACTCTTCATCAGGGAGAGGTCTCTTTATTCTCGGATCTTTGGATTCTTCTATAAATTTCTCCTTAAGTATGACAATATCAACCCTGCGGTTGTAGGCTCTTCCCTCCGGAGTGTTGTTGTCATCGATTGGACGATATTCGCCAAATGCAACTGATGAAAGCTGTCTGGGATTAACCGATTCTTTATCGGCAAGATGTTCAAGTACTGCAAGGCTTCTTGACGATGAAAGTTCCCAGTTTGATTTATATCCTGCTTTTATTCTTACCGTGCTGTTGTCTGTATGCCCTTCAATCCTTGTGAAATTAGGTACATTGAGGATAATATTTGATACCTTCTCAAGAACCGGTCTCATCTCCGGTTTCAATTTTGCAGAGCCCTGATCAAAGAAGAAATCTGACGCAAGTGTAATAACCAAACCTCTTTCATCCTCAGTAACACGGACAGCTTTTGACTGTATTTCAGGTTTAAACATCTCCATTACTCTCCGCAGCTGCTTTCCCAGTGATTTCCCCTTTTCATTGGATGGAAGGCTCATAATGGTCTGTCCCATTTCGGCAAGTGATCCCTTGGATAATGACCTTCCCCCCTCCATAAAACCGAGATTCCCTCTGAAAGAGTTTATTATCATTTTAAAATCATCAGCAGCGTTCACTGTAACATCACCCATCATAACGATGAAAAAGCACATAAGGAGATTATTCATATCCCCCATTGTAACCATCCAGGCCGGCGGACCTTTTACCTCATTCTTTTTTCTTTTCTTTGCCATTTTCTACAGTTCCTTTTCATACTCAGCTCTTTCTGCAGGAGGGAGGAAGGATATAAGCTTCTGCTTGAGAACCGTGGGATTATCACCGCTCTGTATTCCCATTACCCCCATTATTGCTATGGAATCATATAGAATTTCAACACCGGTAAGTGTGTCAAGGTTTGTTGAGATAGGTGTAAGAACAAGATAAGCAAAAACAGCGCCATAAAACGTTGTAATGATAGCAACTGCAAGATATGGGCCAACCATCGCCTTGTCATTGAGGTTTACAAGCATCATTACAAGCCCCATCAGCGTTCCGATCATACCAAAGGATGGAGCAAGACCTGCCCAGTCATCAAATATCTTTTTATTTGCATCATGACGTGCTGCCATTGAATCAATATCTATTTCAAGAATTGTACGTATTACTTCCGGGTCCATGCCATCAACAACGCACCGCAGTGCTTTTTTAAGGAATTGGTCTTCAACACTTTCTATCTCGTCTTCGAGAGAAAGCAGCCCCTCTCTTCTCGATTTTTCTGAAAAGGAAATCAAAAGAAGGATCAGTTCGGTAAATTTTAATTTTGGAGGAAAGAGGGCTATTCGAAAGAGTTTTGGCATTTGTGTCAAAGTGGCAAAAGGATAAGAAACCATCATTGCACACCACGATCCACCAAATGTAATAATGCATGATGGCAAATCCCAGAACATAAGGAGACTGCCCCCTGCAACAAGTATACCATATACAAGCAGAATTAATCCAAGTACTAGACCTATTAAAAATCCGATATTCATCTTTAAAACCCTGAAAAATGATTAATTTTATTATTTTGTTAGTTATACATTGATAAAAAAAATTTATCTGTAAAATATCAGTAGAGAATTATTCAGAAATTGATTATATTAATTATGAATGAAATTAATCCAGCATAAAATTAAGCAGGAGTAAAAAAACATTAAAAAATATATGATTTACTATTGCTGGTAAAATTATACAAGGAGTTGTAATGGATACATATAATCCTGTTCTTGGCATAAAATGGCCTGTTCCGGGGACTTTCGGAATTGCAGCTGTTCTGATAATTATATTTCTGGTTATTATAATTTATTTTCTGTATAAATATTTTGAGCATAAAGAACAGTCACGGATTCATAATTATCAGCATTTTCTTTTCCAGGCGAAGATGAAGGGACTTAACAGCTTCCAGTTTAAAATACTGAAAAATATGTCCATTTATCTTAAACTTTCAAATTCAAAAGAACTTGTTTCAAATCCGGCACTGTTTGAAGCAACCCTCACAGATTTTATTGAATATCTGAAAAAGGAGACTGAAGGAGAGGATAATATCGGTGAGATATTTCGTGACCTGACAATTATATACGAGAGACTCTATATCCCTGAGTCGGGACGAAAACCGCTTACATCGATGTCCGAAATCGGGGAGGGGGAAATTCTCTTTTTCAGTACGGCGGATGGAGAATTTTATCTGGGGAAGGTTTCCGGTAAGGGGCGTGACTTTGTTATAGTAAAACTCTTCACGTCTGATAAAAATCTGGGTAATTTCAAGAAGGAATCGCCGCTCGCTCTTCATATTCTGAGAGTCAGAGATGCGGAGTATCTGGTAAAAACATCATCAATGGGGATCGATGAGAATAAACTGAGGATTCGTATTTCAGAAGATTTTTCCAGGGGGAGAGAATTCCGGCATCCATTTGTTGATTTAAACATCCCTGCAGTTGTAACAATTTTGCCGGTTACTGAAGCTTCAGAGCCTGAACTGATTAATTGTACAATTATAAAAGTAAATGAACATGAGTGCATTATTCGTATATCATCATCACTGGAGTATGACAAGGTATACCCGATCAGTTTTGAAATCAGCAAATTCAGTTATAATGTGAACTCCAGAGTGATGTCGGAAAAATATGCCGGAACGGGTAATATTTATTTTGTGACGCTGAAATTCATCGATATGTCCGATCCGGGGATGACGATATTATCAAGATATATTTCAGGGAGTTTATAACAGTATATCTGTTAAGAATATATATTAACAGATATACTCAAAACTGAATTTTACTTAAGGCTGATAATTATCAGACCAATGATAGATAAAATTCCTGAAAATATCGGCGTTAATCTCATTTTATCACTTTTTCTTTTAAGACGCAGCATATTAAAAAGAATACCTGAGATGCTTAATACGATGAGAAACACAAGAAGAGCATAAATTACAGTTGTTGTCCATTGGCCTGCACCCCTTAATCCCGGGCGGCTTGCGGACAGACCGGCAGACGTCGGATTACCGATTGCGAGTACTATAAATATTATCCCGAGAATTATCCAGGATATAACTGAAATACCACTTATTATATTCATAACAGTATCGGGTCCGATTCTTTTCTCTTTCATCGGGTTTCCTCCTTAATTTAGTAAGAGTATATTAATACACTATATAATTCAATAATAATTCCTGAAACCTTTTTTATAATGTAAAGTGTTCTATTCCTCCCGTATCCAAAAGAGGAAATCAGATCTAATCGTTTACGCAATGCTAAAATATATGTTAACGAATTAACATGTATTTTAACATATCTGGTATCTTCTTTGCAAACTTTTTTTAAAAATCATATAGCATAGAATTTTGATTATATACGTTCTGAATTTGAAGATACTTGACAATCATTATTACATTCTTCTTGCTTTTTTTCATGATTATAATCATGAAAATGAGATTTACCTTTACATGTTGGAGAGTTATATGTTTGAAAAAATAATACCGGTGGTAATAGCATTAATTGCGATGCAGTTTATTCTGAAATTTATAAATAAAAGAAAAATGAACAACAGAGAACCGGTAAGGGATTTCAGCTACAAACAGAGAATTAATGAGTTTATGAAGTTAAGTGATTCTGATTTGAGAGTTAAAAATGAAAAGCTGCTGACCGATGAGATCTATAAAAATCTGTCAAAACAGGATCTGTTTTCGGAGATTCCTGATGATATGCGCGATGTCAGAAGAGGATTAAATCTGATAACAGAAGGTATCATATATGCAGTAAAGGGGAAGATAGGGTTAAAATATGACGGAAAGATCAGATATAATTCACCTGAAAAAATGTTTGATGAAATTCTGGAGGTTGTCAACAGACATAAAATTTAAAGTATGAGCGGCGGAATCCCTGAGATCAGTATTTCAGCTGCATCATCATCTTCTGTGCTGATTGTGCATGGAATATATGATTTATAATTAATGGAATCCCCCGTAAAAAGCTTCTGTTTATTCTCATTATCGATAATTATTGAAATTTTTCCCTTCATAACATATATCATTCTCTCTCCATTAATATTTGTCGGGAGTACCGCCGTTTCAATTACAGCGCTGCGGATAAACTCTACAATAATTGTTTCAAGTGAATTATTCTGAAGTTTAGATGCAAGAGGTGTAAGCTTCACAACACCGGATGATACATCTAATGCCGTCTCATCCCCTTTTTTTACTATAATATATCGTCGTTGTTCAACCTGTTTGAAAAAATCGGAAAGGTTTATTGCATAAAAGCTGAGCAGTTTTTCAAGTGAATCAAGTGATGGGGAGAGCTTCATATTCTCAAGCTGTGACAGGAAGCTCGCGGATAAATTGAGCTTAACCGCAACATCATTAAGGGTATATCCTTTTTCAAGGCGTAACTGTTTTAGATATGTACCGATATTCATGTAACACCTATTAATTGCTTGTATAAAAAATCAAGTTCAGATTTTATTTGCAGTGAATATTTTAGCTTATTTTTTAATTATATATTAACATTTTTATTGATTAATTACCTGATTTATAAATTACTGAATTTACTCTGAAAAATTCAATCTTTATTATGTTATCGTTAAAATTTATTTAAATCTGGCTAATAAAGGATAAAGAAATGCAAAAAAAATTCTTAATTTTAATCTTTGCGGCTATTCTTTCCGCAGCAGGCTGCATACCAGGAAAGGATAACCAGATAAAGGAGGATAATGCTGTTAAACCCATACCGATTTCTGTTGTTAAGCTAAAGATAAAACCATATAATGTAAAAATAACCGCAGGTTATACCGTTAAATTTGCAGTTGAAGGGATTAAAGCTTCCGGAAAAAGAGTTGTTTTATCGACTGACTGGAAACTCACCGGAGGAGCAGTTGATACCGGAACTCTGAATGATAAAACAGGTAATGAAGTGGTATTTACAGCCCGGGTTCCGGGAAAGATAACTATTGAAGCTGAATATAATAATCTAAAAGCATCAGCTGCAATTGAAGTTGTAAAAAAAATGTGAAGTGAGGGATAAACTATAAGGAAATATATCAAAATACCTCCGGTTATAGTTGCTTTACTGATTTTTATGCCGGTATATAGTTATTCTCACCCGGATGAAATAACAAAGATAGAGAGTATATCCGGTATACTCATTAAAACTGATAAAGTAAAACGACTTGTTGTAATTAAGAGCAATTCCAGATTTGTCAGATTTCATACAACACCGGAGATCTGTAATGAGTTTAAAAATAAAATTAACTCAATGGTAAATTTAACTTTTACAAGAAAAAACGGTAAAGGTCTTCAACTGATAAAAATTAGAATAATTTCGCTTAATTAAAAAATATTTTAAGGAAAGAAAAAATGGAAGATAAAAAAAGTGAAGAAAGTATTTTAGATAAAAGACTTGTTGTCGCAACAATAATTGTTGTTATACTTATGACGATTGTAATAATTTATTTAAAATGAATATCTTTCTTTTAAATTAAATAATTTTAATAACCTGCTGTTCTTCCAGATAGAAGATAGATTTACTTATTTATCTCTGATCCTTTTCTTTATCTGCTTTTGTATAAAAGTAGTATCTGTATTTTTGTGTCCGGATTTTATATATATACAGATAAAAATTATATTGAAATAATTATTTGTAATGTTAATTACTTTTTATTGCCATGCACGGTATAAAAAAGACTGAAGCAGGTATGTCAGAGCCGGAGCATGATTGATAGTTCCCAGCCGTTTTTATTTCAGCATAAAAATAAAAAATGCATATGGGGAGAGAGTAATAATATACCTCTCATCCTCCGGTATTTCCGGGAATTCTGATTCACCAAGGAGTTCAACCGGAACGAGGCCTGAGTACAGTCTGAGGTCAAGTTTGACAGCCTCGGCTTTATATGAAAGATTAAAAATACAGAGAGCTTTTTCCTCTTCGTTCTCTCTTACGAATGAGAGTATTTTTCGGCTGTTCACTTCAACAAAATTTATTCTGCCCTCTCCGAAAACGGGGTGTTGTTGTCTTCTGTAAATAAACCGTTTTATAAAGTTTAGAAGTGAGGCCTGATTGTTCAACTGAGCTTCGGCATTTACCGCATTATAGTTATATTCCGGATCGATAATTACCGGTGAATACAGCATCGATGGTTTACAGTCTGAAAATCCGGCATTTTTATTTTCATTCCACTGCATCGGAGTTCTTACTCCGTTTCTGTCTCCGAGGTAAATGTTGTCTCCCATTCCGATTTCATCACCGTAATAAATAACCGGAGTTCCTGGAAGAGTGAAAAGCATGGCATATGCAAGTTCAATCTTTTTCCGATCATTTTTAAGGAGTGGATTTAACCTTCTTCTTATACCTCTGTTAAGCTGCATTCGCTTATCTTCTGCGTAGGCACTGTACATCTCATCACGTTCTTCATCGGTGCACATTTCAAGGGTAAGTTCATCATGATTACGTAGAAAAATTGCCCACTGGCAGTTTCCCGGAATTTCGGGTATCTGTTTTATTATACTGATAATCGGTTCGCTGTCTTCATTACGGAAAGCCATAAATATTCTCGGCATAAGTGGAAAATTGAAGGCCATGTGAAACTCATCTCCGACTCCAAAATATTTAACAAGGTCTTCCGGCCATTGGTTTGCTTCTGCAAGGAGTATTCGGTCGGGGTACTCATTTTCTATAATTTTTCTGAGGTCTTTGATAAACTGGTGAGTCTCGGGGAGATTTTCACAGTCTGTGCCATCACGCTCAAAGAGGTAGGGTACAGCATCAACCCTGAAACCGTCGAGTCCCAGATCGAACCAGAATCTGAAAATTCTTTTCATCTCATCCTTTACTTCTTCATTGTCAAAATTGAGATCGGGCTGAGAGGAGAAAAATCTGTGCCAGTAATATTTTCCGCATTCTTCGCACCATGTCCAGTTTGATCTTTCCGTATCGCTGAAGATTATTCTCACATTCTGATACTTTTTATATGTATCTGACCAGACGTAGTAATTATGGAATTTTGATTCAGCACCCTTACGGGCTTCTACAAACCATGGATGCTGATCAGATGTATGATTCAGGACAAGCTCTCCTATTATGCGGATATCCCTTTTATGGGATTCAAGTACCAGTTCCCTGAAATCATCAAGTGTACCGTAATCGGGATCGATTGAACAGTAATCGGAGATATCATATCCGTCATCAAATCCGGGGGATGGATATATGGGAAGAATCCAGATACAGTCTATTCCAAGACCCTGAAGATAATCAAGTTTTGAAATCAGCCCTTTAATATCCCCTTTTCCATCCATTGTTGAGTCTTTGAAACCTTTTATGCTCAATTCATATATTACCGCGTTTTTATACCACTGTTTATCCATACTAAACATCCCCGAATTTCTTTAACAGATTTCTGAATTCATATACATCATAAAGATTGTATTTTGCCGAAGTATTACCCAGGCCTATTTTAACGGAATAGGCATTTTCAGGAAGTTTTTCAAACATTGTCTCATCAGTCATGTCATCCCCTGCTGCGAGAATAAAATCGTAGTCTTTAGCGGCCACAAGCCTGGAAGCCATTCTTCCCTTGCTGTTTTCAAGACTTTTTATTTCAATTACCCTGTCGCCGTCCATCAGACCTATATTAAGATTTGATATAAAACCGAGAAGCTGAAGTTTAAGTTCTTTTGAGTTCATTGATGAAAATTCATGATCGGCATTCCTGTAATGCCAGGCAAGAGAAAAATCTTTCTCCTCTATAAACGTACCCGGAGTGTATTTTACATATTTTTCAAGCAGCGGGCGAATCAGCGTTTTCCATCTTGTATCTGAATCGATTGTAAGTATCCACTCCTCGCCGGGATGCCTGAGCCATGCCCCATGTTCGGCGACAAGTGTAATGTTTTTATTTTTGTTAAAATACTTCTCAAGATATCCTTTTCCGCGACCGCTTATAATTACTATCTCATTTTCATTTTTAGCAGCCATGATGTCCAGTATGGAATATAGTTCCTCGTCCGGTATGGCATCCTCCGGTTTAGATTGAAAATTTACCAATGTACCATCATAATCGAGAAGAAGCATTCTTGATTTTGCTTTTTTATAGGCATATAATATCTGATTCTGAATTTTTCTGGTTAGAATCAGCTTCTCATATTTACCGGTTTCTCCCTCGCTATTAACAAGTTTTGTGAGAAAATCATCAGCCCACCTGAAAATATCATAATCTTTGACTCGTTTTTTAATCTTTGTGATTCGTTCTACCCGTTCATCTTCAGGCATCTCCAGTGCCCGTTTTATCGCAACAGCCATTTCAACCCTGTCGTTGGGATTTACTATAATAGCTTCTCCCATCTCTTCAGCCACACCAGCCATCTCGCTTAAAATGATTATTCCGTTTTTAACACTCTGTGCCGCAGCATATTCCTTCGCAATGAGGTTCATTCCGTCACGTAGTGGGGTCAGAAGAGCAATATCAGCCTGATTGTAGAATGCCAGCAGCATATTCATGGGTATTGACCTGTACATGTAGCTGATAGGAGTCCACGATATTGTTGAAAACATCCCATTAATATTTGCAATAAGCCTGTCTACATCGTTCTTAAGATTACGATAAAGTTTTATCTCTGATCTTGTAGGTACTGCTACAAGGATCAGCACAACCTTTTCGTGATATTCAGGATTTTTTTCAAGAAAGAGTTTAAATGCCTCCAGTCTCTGAAGTACCCCCTTACTGTAATCAAGGCGATCTATCGAAAGGATAATCTTCATATCGCCGGTTTTAGCCTGAATTTTCTGTATCTCCTTTTTTATCCCTACTCTGTTCAGGCTTGAGTATTTACTGTAATCAATACCCATAGGAAATACATCGGCTTTGACCATTCTCTCTTTCAGGTCGATTTCGCCGAAGGTATTTTCATTCCCGCATATCCGGAGGACACTGCTTAGGAAATGTCTGTAATAATTATATGTATGAAATCCCACCAGATCTGCCCCAAGAAGCCCTTGAAGTATCTCCTTTCTATACGGAAGGAGCCGGAAAACTTCAGAGGAAGGAAAGGGGATATGAAGGAAAAAACCTATTTTGGCTTTGGGCAGTTTTTCACGGATCATCTCAGGAAGGAGCATCAGGTGGTAATCATGTATCCATATTGTGTCTTCGTCTGACGCGTTTTTAAGTACCTCTGAACAGAATTTTCTGTTAACTTCTTTATATGCAAGCCAGGTATCTTCGGAATAACTGGTATAAATGGGGAAGTAGTGAAAAAGTGGCCAGAGAGTATTGTTGCTGAAACCATTATAATACAGCTTTATATCTTCTTCGGTGAGGTTTACCGGGATACAGCTGTAATCTTTAAGTAGTTTATCTGATATGTGCAAAGATTCATTTACAGGCACTTTTTCTGTAATCAATCCGCTGAATCCTATCCATGTAAAATTGCTTTTTGTTCTGTAGGAAGACAGTCCTGTTGCAAGGCCACCGGAACTGTGAGTGAATGATATCTTTTCATTACCTGAAGTGACTGTGACAGGTAATCGGTGCGATACTATGATTAATTTGCTGCTTTTACTTTTTTCTTTATTCAAACTAACCTCTTGAAATGATTTTTATACAACAATTCACTAAAAGTTTCGACTTTTTTTTGAAACTTTTTTCAAAAGCTGGGTGCGGGGCGGAAGCCCCGCAAAATCCCTCGCAGGGGTTGAGTTGCGGGTGTTAGCCCACATAATACATTGATATTATACAGTTTAGAAAATGTGATCAAGAACTTTATTCTATAATATTTCCAATGATGTGAAACAGGAATAAATAAGTATTATTATAAAAATATTTAATAAACATGATTAATATTTATAAACAGATCTGTTATATTTAATTAAATCACATAGCTCATCAATGAATTTTTTATCATGAGTAAAACTAAAAATTGCATAACCTCTCATACCGTTTTTATACGAAATTTCTATCTGTCTCAGGGCTTTGTTTATACCTGTATTTTTTTTTACACCTATTCCCATAAATATTCTATTATTATTATGGGTATCGTTTGCATAATTAATATAATCCTGAAAGCATGTATTATTGGAACTGTAACTCATGACACAAGCAAGATCTATATAGTGTTCATCAAGCCATTTAGGCCAATCCTGAAAATATACTTTTTTACCCCAGTCATATCTTGGCATAACTGCTGCAGAGAGTATTAGATTTTCATTCTTTGATTTTACTATGCCCCTGATTCTTTTTACAATTTCTGTAATCTGATCTCTTCTGAATTGATCAAAAAGTTCCTTTTCAGGCGAATCTTTATCTCTGTCAATACTGATAGGATCTAACCCAAACTTTGTTTTAAAAATTTCTCTGGCAATGGGATTATACCCGAAATCACTTAAGTATTTTTTTGAGTAAGAGCTGTAACCGGAATAGGGATAACGAATAAAGTCGAGATGTATTCCATCAACAGGATATTTTGAAAGAATGTCTTTAACAATACTTGCAATATAATCTTTCACTTCAGGAATGGCGGGATCAAGAAAAAATCCTTCAAGGAGATTATCTTCCAGTTCTTTTTTAGAATACTCTGTCATAGGTCTGCCGGAGTAGTCGTATGAAATCCACTCCGGATGTTTGTACAGTATATGTTTTTCATCCAATGGATATTTATCGGCATCGAGTACATAAGAGATATTAACCCATGCATGAATTTTAAAGTCCATTTTTCTGGTTTTTTCTATAAGATACTTTAAGGGATCAAAACCATCAGGTATACTGGTTGCAAGTGGTTCATATTCAGAATTATAATAAGCATTTCCTCTGCCACGAACCTGAATGAATAAATTTTTTATATTTGTCCCCCTGACTAGGTTAACAATATCATCAACCTTCTCCGGTGTTGAAATATTATGTCTTTCGATCCATAAAGCACCAGAAAAATTTTTCTCTACTGAAATAGGTTTAATATTCTCCCTGGAGCATGATAAGATTAAGATGCAGAAAAACATATATATTTTGAGGTAATCAAACATAGTATCACTCCTTAAAATTTTCAGGCTCCAGTCCATATTTTTTTAAAAGCTGCCAGAATGTTTTTCTGTCTATCCCGGAATCCCTCGAAGCACTGGAAATTGCTCCCTTGTGAGTATTCATCATTTGAGTTATATAGGATCTTTCAAAATTTTCTATTATGCTGCTTTTTAAATCTTTAAATTTCAGATCGGAAGTTGTCTCATACTGTATATTTTCCCTGATACCTATTATATCATCTAATGTAATTATATTGTTTTCACTGATCACGGCTCCGCTTTCGATAGAGTTTTTAAGTTCTCTTATATTACCCGGCCAGTCATATGTGATAAGTTGCTTCATGCATTTAGTTTCTATCTCAAGGGGTTTCTCTCTATTTTTATTTATTTCATTGATGAAGTGCTGCACTAGATAGGGAATATCCTCTTTTCGTTCACGGAGTGGAGGAATATGAATAACGAAAACTTTAAGTCTAAAGTAAAGATCTTCTCGGAATTCTTTTTCTTTAATAAGATTTTCAAGATTCTTATTAGTGGCAGATATTAACCTGACGTTTAGTGTAACTGATTTTGATTCACCGATACGTCGTATCTCTCTATCCTGCAAAAATCGGAGAAGCTTACCCTGGATATCAAGAGCGATATCTCCAATCTCATCTAGAAAGATAGTCCCATTATTTGCCTGTTCAAAAAGACCGGTTCGGCTTTCATTCGCACCGGTAAACGCTCCTTTTTTAAAACCGAATAATTCGCTCTCAAGGAGATTAACCGGGAGCAGAGTACATTGAACCGGTACAAATGGCTGATCTTTTCGGCTGCTGCATTCGTGTATATATCTCGAAATTACTTCCTTACCGGTACCGCTTTCCCCTGTTATGAGTACACTTAATGATGATTCCGCAATTTTTCTAGCGAATGCCATTATTTCACTCATTTGTCTGCTTGCAAACCTTACCTGTCCTATATCCTGAAGCTGCTCGAGTTCCCGTTTCATCCGGATGTTTTCTTTTACAAGTGAAACATGTTCGAGAGCTTTCTGGATAGATATTTTAATCTCTTCCTTATCAAAAGGTTTGCTTATATAATCTAAAGCCCCTAATTTTATCGCATCCACTGCGTTTCCAATACTTCCATAAGCGGATATCATGACAAAACCGAGCCTTGGTTTTATTCGCATTGCTCTTTTAATAAATTCAATTCCGTCCATTTCGGGCATTCTTATATCAACAATTGCCAGATCAAAATGACCGGTACTTATTAATTCAAGTGCATTAATTGGTGATTTACTTATTACTATTTCATATCCTTCACTGCTTAAAATACTTTTAAGGAGCTTGCACATTCCTTCTTCATCATCAAGAATAAGAAGTCTGCTATCACTAAGATTCATGTTCACTCCCACTGGGTAACAGAATTAAAAATTCAGTTCCATTCCCCTGTTCACTTTCAACATCTATAGTACCGTTGTGTTTTTCAATTATATCTTTGCATATTGCCAGACCCAGCCCGACACCTTCAAGTTTTGTTGTAAAGAATGGTGCAAAAATTTTACCAATATTTTCTTTGCTTATACCCTTCCCGTTATCTTTAATACAAATACGGACACTATTCCCCAGTCTTTCCAGTTTTACATTTATATAACCTTTATAATCTACAGCGTCACATGCGTTAATAATCATGTTAAGTAACACCTGTTTTATCTGAAACGGTTCAATATATATATTTGTCAAATTATAAGATGGTATGAAATTAAAAGAAATGTTTTTGTATTTGTCCTGATTATTAAAAAGATTTAAAGTCTCATCAATAAGTTCGCTTATATTAGTTTCAACATAACAAGGTTCAGGAGTTTTTGCAAAATCAAGGAGTTGTTTCAGTAAGCTTTGACACCGTTGTGCTTCTTTATTAATATCAATAATAATTTCTCTGTCGTCCTCTGTCAGTTCAGGTTTGTTAGCTAGGAGATCTGTAAATCCACTTATAATACCGATGGGATTATTAAGTTCATGAGATATGCCTGCGGCGATCTCTCCGATAGCTGCTTTCTTTTCAGAAATTACAAACTTCTTATGATTGGCTGTAAGCGATTCAATCATAATTTTAAATTTATCATTGATACTTCTTGTCGTGGTCAGTACCAGTATCACTCCAAAAATCAGGAATAAAATGATAATAACATAAAAAAGAAATTTACTCCACTCTATGTACTTAAGAAATTGTCCTTCAGCCTCTGTAATTTTGTTTTCATTAATTGAAATTAAATTCTCACTTTCTTCCAGTATTGTTGAGTAAACACCGGATGAACTGTTTAAAAGACAGTCGATTGCGGCTCTGCGGTTACCCCTTTCAACTAATGAAATAATTTTGTTATGATAATCGAGGTATTTGTAGTAATTTTGTGATAATGCGGATAGTGTTTTTTGTTCTTCATACGTATATGCAGACTGTAAAGATTTTCTATACCAGTCATTGAATGTGACCATGTTTGACTGAAACTCAGCAAGCCATTTTTTATCACCATCAAGTATATAGTATGACTTAAGCCCTTTAAGGCTGAGTATAGATTTTTCAAGATTATAGCCGGCCCTGATACTCGATACATTTTCAAGCAGTATATTGCTTTTTATATTATTAAGCTTGCTCATTACTATCATAAATGCGATGAACATGATTATAACCGGTATCATCATGAATTGAAATAATATCAGTAATTTATAACCAATTTTAAGGTCTCTGAAAAGTTTAATATTCATTTACTTTGCCACACAATCCGTTATTTAATTTAAGTATTTATGAATTTATTGTCCGGCCGATTCTACTCACCCGGAAATTTTTTCACTGTTTTAATATCATCCTGACAATGATTAATTTAATTGTCATTACTATCATAACAATAAAAAAAATTATTACCGCTGATCTAGTTATGAACCAGAGTAAAATCAATATTTCGCGACCAATATTAAAATCCTTATTGTTTTTAATATTCATTCATCTTCCTAATTAATAATTTTTTTATAAAATAATATAATACTTTTTTAATATAAATTTTATATATCAATTATACAGCGGTGGTACCTTCCGATATCACCGCTTATTTTATCTGCTTTCTCAGTGTTTAATAATGTCAACAACCTGTTTATTCATTACAATAATTTCAATTCTTCTGTTATTCGCTCTTCCCTTTTTTGTGCTATTAGTATCCTGCGGCTGATAATAAGAGTAAGTAGATGCGGATACAATAACAGGATCTATCCCGCACTTTTCGGTTAGATATCTTGTAACATTAATAGCTCTGGCTGCAGCTAGCTCCCAGTTTGTCGGATATATTTTATATAATTCTGAGTTTTCTTTTATTTTTGCATTATCTGTATGCCCGTCAATCCGTATAATTTTATCCTGCATCTGTTTCAGGTTTTCCGCAAATTGTTTAAGAACTTTTTTACCTGAAGGTTGTATATCAGCTTTTCCTGTTTCAAAAAAAAGTTTATCCGCCATATTTACAGCTATTCCGCTTTTTACTTTGTTAATACTAACCTGACCGTCATCAATTTCCCTGTTAAATCCATTAGATAAAGCTTTAATATCATTCTCACATTTTGTCTGTTCGGCTTTAACAGCAAGTTGTAACTCCATCTCCCTCTGTTTTGATCTTGCCAGTTCTTTTTGCGAGTCTGCCAGCTCAGTTTTGAGTTTTTCATTTTCTGCTTTGATCTGATTGCTTCCGCAACCAGCAGTAAAAAAAATGAGTAATAACACACCTGATAATGCTACGATTATCTTTTTCATATTTTATCTCCTGAAATTATTTATGTTATTAATAATGCATTTTTCATGCCAGAGAATAAGCTTGATTAAGTCTCTATTTATGCGGGTTATTTTGTATTTTGTGTACATTTAAACTATTTTGTTGTGGGATAATTTCCTAGTCATGGGGAGAGTCCACCCTGTTCTGGTATAAAAAGTTCTTATAAAAAATCAGGAATCCACATATTGTTTTTTGGGGAAGTCCCAGAAACTTGATCTTTGGGGTTCTAAACGGTGTAGCTCTTTTTATGAACACCGCAGAAGATACATGGTAAGATATTAAATACAGATGTTTTTGGATAAAATATTTCATTCCTCTAAAAGTTCTATCTCTCCGGCAATAGCACTTGCTATCTGCCTGCTTGTGATCACCCCTCTGATTTTTTTCGATTTATTATTTACTTGAGTTAGGCGTTTTTTAGACATATCTACGCCGAGAGTTTTAATTTTTTATAGATGTCTCTTTTTGAAACACCCTTTTTATGTAATATGATCAACTGATCAACATATTCCCTTTTCTTCATAATCTTGAAGTACTGCCTTGATTTACCAAGACTTTGTTCATTATTAGAAACTCTCAATGATTTAAGTAAAGCATACGCAGCAAATACAAGAGCACAGTATTTTTCTATTGCCTTCAGTTTCCTCATCTGGTATTGACTCATACCAAGACGATCTTTACAATAAAGATATCCAACTTCAATATCCCAGCGAAAGCTGTAATATTTCAAGATGCCTTCATTATTCAAGTTCATATCCGTACTAAGGATGAACATTCTAGATCCGTCCTTGACTCTCTTTGATATCAGTATAATTGCATTACCGATACCTTTCAGCCAGACTTCTATCCGTCTGACTTTGAAGGCTTCATCCTTTAATTTTACTTTCTCAAAGGATGAGTTTCTTAAGTTTTTCACATAAGCTGACAGCTTATGTTTTTTACCATGCTCTTTGAACTGGAATACTCTATTGCTCTTAAGCGCTCCTATAAGTTCAAATTCCCGGTCTTTTACAGCTTTTACGACTTTCTCCGATGTGTACCAGCTATCTACTAAACAGTATATCTTATCTCCCGTAAAAGGTTCAAACTTATCTATCAATTCACATGCTATATCCGGTTTTGTTTTAAATACTTCTCCGGTTTCAGTTGCCACTTTCTCATTTAGATAAAACCGGAAATCATATGGGAAAGATATATCCCCTGATCTATAATGACTTGTCACCAAGCTGTGACCATATACCGTTCTGCCTTTTGAATGAGAATAATGCCACCCGAGACTTTCTATCTTCTTCGGTTTTCCCGGCTTCTCTATCACAGTATCATCTATTATTAAAAAGCCTGTCCCTTTTTTCTTCGCTATACATTTTAAAAAATTCCTGTTAACTCTTAAAAGATCTTTACAGGTCCAAGCTGTATCTCTTATAAACTTTATATCATTACTAACATCTCTTGCGTCAACCTTAATGGAGTTGATACTTGAGATTGTATGACGACCATCATATTCTATTATCCCTTTCAGCATCTTAGTAAAATGCCTCATTTGCGGTTTTGAAAAAATTTCTTTCGCCGCTGTAAAATACTTGTCTTCTGTAATCTGTTGTTTATTTTTTTATTCATTAGAGTTTTTAAAATACTATTCATAATGGGGTAAAAAATTAATACTGTTTTTGCCCCATTATCTTTTTTCTTTTAAAAAAACGCCTAACTCAAGTCATTTAATAATAAAACATTACTAATACAAATCCGGCAGGTCGGGCAACATGGTTGAAAGTACAGTTATTAAAACTATTATGTTCAGTATAATATTGGGGTCAGCAGGTATAGTACTCTCGGAAAAATTCAGAATACCCGGAATCCTGTTTTATTTTGCCATGGGAATTTTATCCGGTCCGGGTGTTGCAGGACTCGTAAATCCCGGAATGCTGGGCAATGGCCTCACTGTTATGATTACGGTCTTTGTAACGATTATACTTTTTGAAGGGGGGTTGTCTCTTGATATAAAGCAGATAAGACTGCTCAGGTCAGTTCTCTTCAAAGACATCGTGCTATCTGTAATTGTTATGGTATCTGTGGGATTTATTTCAGCAAAGTATATATTGGGGCTGTCGTGGGAGATCTCACTCATATTCTCCACTCTTATAGTTGTTACAGGCCCTACTGTGGTAAAACCTGTAATACGCCACATAGCACTTGGTAGCAGGGTTAAAAATTTTCTTAACGGAGAAGCCGTACTTATTGATGCTGTCGGCGCGATATTTGCCATTGTAACACTTGAGTTCGTGCTTTCCCGTCATGAAATAATACTTTCAATAGCAGGTTTCGTTGGCTCGCTGTTTGCGGGAGCGGTAATCGGTATTGGATCGGGTTTTTTCATAAAGTATATAATATGCGAAACAAATATTATACCTTCAAAGAGCAACAGTTTTTTTACCCTCGGATTTGTGTTTTTAGCATATATTGTTTCTGATGAAGTTATACCGGAATCAGGCCTTCTTACTGTGGTGATTATCGGTTTGATCCTGAGTACAATGGATTACAGGGAGAAAAAGAAAATTCAGAGTTTTAAGGATCAGGTTACCCGTATTGTCACATCCATTCTTTTTGTTCTGCTTTCAGCTAATTTTGATGTAAGACATCTGGAGCAATATCTGACTGATGGGCTTATTGTAGTTTTTATAATAATTATTGCAAGATTTCCGGTTGTTTTTTTAAGCACAAGGAAAGAGGGGTTTAATTTAAAGGAAAAGTTTTTCATGTCCTGGATTGGCCCCCGGGGAATTATTGCTCTTTCAGTTGCATCAATTGCGGCATTCAAACTTAAGGCTGCCGGAATTGAAAAAGCTGAAACTATTGAGATACTTGTTTTTATGCTTATTTCTGTAACAGTGCTTCTTCAGGGGCTCTCTGCAAAGTGGATTGCTGGAAAACTCAATATCCTTGTAAAGGGTGACAGGAATCTGATAATTCTTGGAGTGAATAATATTTCGCTTATGATTGCTGATAAATGGAGCTCCAATGGGACGGATGTGCTTTTTGTGGATTCAAACAAAAAAAACTGTCAGATGGCTGAGAAAAGAGGTTTTTCGTGCTGTGAAGGAAATGCCCTTGATCCTGCAACATACAGCGGTAT
This sequence comes from Spirochaetota bacterium, assembly GCA_963664815.2. Taxonomy (GTDB): domain Bacteria; phylum Spirochaetota; class UBA4802; order UBA4802; family UBA5550; genus WRGT01. The sequence goes on along the minus strand of CAXXHB010000003.1, from coordinate 3,507,622 downwards.
CGAGGTAGATGATTTTATGTCAGCATTTGCGGCATCGGATAATAATGAAATAAATATAATATTCTGCCGCTTTTTAAAGGACACATTCGGTATAAAAAATCTTTTCACTGTACTTAATGAGAAAGCGAATGAAGAACTCTCTGAAATTATAAAGAATGAAAATATAAAACCCGCTTTCGGTGTCAGGAATAATGTTGACAGCAGTTTGTCGTGGGATGGATTTCTTTCTAAACTTAAAGAGAGGTTTTCTCTTAAGAAACAGCAGCTTAGGTCATTTCAGATTTCATGCAGAGAATTTATTAATAACAAAGCGGGAGAATATCCGCTTCCCGATGGCGTGACTATATTTATAGTCGTAAGAAACGGTATTGAGCAATATATTTATCATGACACGTTTGAGCTGCACCTGAATGATGAAATATATGTCATGGCATCATCTGAAAGTTTTGATCAGCTTGAATCTCTGCTCTGCAAAGCTCCGGGTTGAGCAGAGGTTTTAGTGAGCTATTTTACATTTTCCATAAACAGGGTTCGAGTGGGGTAGGTGAACTCAACCTTCATTTTTTTCAGGAGCGTCATTAGTTTTATATTTATCTCCTGCTGAATATCCATATAGACATTGTATTCACCGGACAGCACATAGTAAACTACTTCGAAATCGAGGCTTGAATCACCGAATTTATGAAAATGAACCCTGTTGAATCTTACTGATTCGATATCTTCAATATTTTTTTGTATTTATTCTGTTAACAGTTTCATTTCGCGTACCGGTGTCTTATAAGTTACCCCGAAAGAAAATATCACTTTTCGTTCCTGCATATTTTAATAATTTCTGACCCATGATTCGGTAAAATCGGTGTTTGAAAATATAAGCTGCTCTCTGCAGGGGTTCCTTATTTTTGTTGTTTTAACACCTTTATATTCAACAACACCGGCAAATTTATCAACTGAAATGAAATCTCCCCAAAACAGTATTTGTACTTTTTAATATTCAAAAATTTGAATATTGCTTAACGGCTTTTTATCCAGAATATAAATACATTATCATCAGAGAAGAAATTCGGACATACTGATATCATCGAGAGTTTTGTAATATGTTTCTATAATGTCTCTGTTGTTTATAATACCGATGAATTCTCTGTTCACAGACGATTTAACGACGGGAATATTTTCAACATTATATTCACTGATTTTCTGCATTGCAAAAGAAACCGGATCATTTTCATTAACCGGTGGAATATCTATTGCAAGATCACCTGCTATCAGCAGATCACAGAGGTCATTGTCCAGGAGAGTCTGACGAACATCCTTCAGGGTAATAACGCCGACAAGCTGCCTGTCATGGTTAACAACAAAAACATCACCGTATTTTGCATCGATTATTATGCTGACAACTTCTTTAAAAGGAGCATTATAATCAATAACATCCATGTCTTTCTGCAATATAGAACTGACTGTCATTTTTCTGAATATATCAAGGTCACCCTTTTTTGTTACATCAATATTTTCATCAAGAAGTGCCAGAGTGTATTCATTACCCTTCCTGTGGTACAAAATTGCAAGATGTGAAATAATTGCCACGAGCATCAGAGGAAGAATAAAATTATAATCATTGGTAACTTCAAATACCAGCAGAATTGAAGTCAGGGGAATTGAATTTATACCGGCTAAAACTCCACCCATACCGACGAGGGCAAAGGCCGTAGGGTCAAGGGCTGTTCCCAGGATCATATTGGAAGATATTGCCATAAGATAACCGAGGAAAGTACCTATGCTTAAGGCAGGGGCAAATGAACCGCCAAACGCACCTGCCTGAAGGAACATGGCAAGGAAAATAATTTTTAAAATAAGAAGCTGCAGAACCTGTACAGGAAGCAGTTGCCCCTGAATGACCTTGTTGATTGCAATATACCCAATTCCGAAAAGATCATATTGATAAATCAGAAAAAATCCGAAAATAAACGCTACGGGTAGAAGTCTTAGAAAAGGATTATAAATTTTTAATTTTTCGTTAAAGATAAATTTGAATAATTCTGAAAAATTAAGATAAATAATTGAAATGACACCGCAGAGAATTCCAAGAAGAATATAAAAAGGATAGGTATATAAATCTCCTATGGTATAGGACGGAATTATAAAGATTTTATGATTCCCCAACACGGTACGCGAAAGTATGTCCGCCATTACTGCCGCTATTATCAGGGCACTGAGTGCCCTGTTTTTAAGATCATTCAGCAGTATAACTTCGATACCAAAAAAAACACCGGCAATTGGTGCATTGAATACAGCTGCTATCGCAGCACCGCCGCCAGCGGCTGTATACATGATCACATCATTGCTCTTGTATCTGAACAGCTGAGACATATATGAGCCTATTCCGCTGCCTATTTTTGCTGAAGGCCCTTCTGGGCCAAGCGGGGCACCTGTACCGATTGAGATTATCGGTGCGATAAAATGGAACAGCGTTTCCTTGATCGGGATTATTCCCTTTTTTATTATTATCGCCTTGATTACACTGATAACACCTTTCTCTTTTGCAACAGAAGGATAAAGCCATGTAAGAAGAGATGTTATAATCGCTCCGGCTACAGGAATTAATATTATAAAAAAAACAGGTATAGCAAACTTTTCCCTGAAATTGTCAGGTCTGAAAAATGTTCTGGTTATATATAAAATATGATGAAATAGAATCGCTCCGCCGCCGGCAAGAAGTCCTATAACAATTGACATAAATACATGAGAGATATATTTGGATATATCTGTATCAAAATACGGTTTGATGCTTTTTTTTATTAGAAGCTTACCTGATGATTTAATTGATTTTTTTTTCATGATTTATCTGAACTATAAATATAATATTTATCTGTTTATACAAGAAGAAAAATCGGTTAAATAAAATATTGATGTCAATGTAGAAATCACTGTTTAACAGGATTTATATCTAAAACAGTTTAAAATCTGTATTCAGATCAATTGAGATAAGGTTCTGGGAATATTTGTATGATTCACCCAGTTCTTTAGAATCGAGAATAAACCATTTATTCTTCATCGATACACTCAGCAGGCTGTTAAGTTTGAAGGAAAGTGCATTGGTAAATTCGGTACGGTTTTTGAGCCCATGTGATCGGCTGCTGTTATTTTTGAAAGATGTAAATGAATCGAGATTTAAGCTATATGTCACCTCTTCAGTAATCGGGTAGTTAATTTTTAATAATATCTCTATACCAAAAACCTTGGTATTTTCCGGATTCTGTATCTGTTTCTCAAAACCCGCTCCGAATCTGGCGGTAGCTGTTTCTGTATTTAATGAAGCGCCAGCTGTTTCTCTTAAAAGAATCGTTCTTTCTTTGACTTCATCTGTTGAATCGCTTTTTTCAGCGTTAACGACTTTAACAAGACTTGTATCTAACTGGGATTTATGATAAGGCCTGATAATGCTATTTGGATTATATGTATACAGAAGAGTTCCCCGGAGTAGATTCTGTTCATACTTTTCATTGTTTTTTATAAAATATACATATGGCGTAAATATAAGCTGATGATATCTGTTGTAAATTGTTATATCAAGTGTGTCTTCCATCCCCCAGCTGCGGTAAGTTTCTTCAGGTTTCCCCGGGGGTGTCCCTATGTCTTCTCCGGTGGTTACAATCGACCTGTCATAAAAGTTGGAGAGGGACATACTGACAAGAACCCGGAATCTGTCGTCAAGAAAATCGAAATTTTCTGATGTAAGGCTTTTTTCTGTTTTAAGGTCTTCAACTATCTCATCCTGAAGTGTTTTCCAGGAGTTTTTATATTCTATATGTTTTCTAAGAATTTTTTTTATTTTGTCATAGGCGAATTGTGTTGAACATATGCTATATGTCTGTTCATCTGACAGGGGATAATTCTGTATTTTCCCGTTATCTATACCGGTTATAACCAGTTCATCATTTTTCTCAATAATTTTATTCAGGTCTGCACCACTTAATCTGTATGTAAAAATTGGGTAATCATTATTTACAAATGACATAATTTTTGAATAATAGAGAGTCCCGGTAATGGCCTGCGGATGTATAGAATATTTTTCAAGAATACCTATCTCGCACCTGTATCTGTGTCTTAGCATATTTGCCACTGTTTCATCTACCACAGCTGTAGCAGGTATATTCTCTGCAACAATATAATTTTCCTCCTCTTTAAACTTTTTTTTCCATATAGAAAGCCTTTTGGAAAATTCAGTGTATGCAGGATCTGTTGTTTTATATTTTAATGATTTAATGAAATTCATGGAAGCTATATTAATTTTTTCTCCAAGATCTAGTTCAAGTTTATAATAACCGTCGTACTGCAGCAGAGTGACTATAGATCTACCCCATTGAAGGTCAATCCTTGAAGACGGAACGGAGAAAAGACTTCCGGTCGAATCTCCGCCGCTTATAATCAGATTTATTTCAGGTATTTCCTGCAGCAATTCTATATTATTCCGATAAGATAGACCTGAAAGAAGAATCAGATTATCACAGCCTTCTTTCTTTAATTTTAAAGCTTTCCCTTTTATCGACTCACGGTATTCACGAAATGAAATGTTAAGTATCTGCTTGTCCGCTATATCAAAAAGGCCATCAGCTGATGATATGCCTATTATTCCTATCTTTTTACCTGAATGCTTAATTATAATGTAAGGGGTAAATACCGGTTGTAAATCTTTAGTGATATTCGCAGATAACATTTTTGTCTTTTTCCCTTTAGATAGAAATTCAAGATTGGAGAGTCCTATGCTTATATCCCTGGAGGAAATAAGAGTTGCTTCACAATTAAAGTAGTTAAAAAAATCCATCATCACTGAACCGTAACTATATCTGGATAATGTTCCCGGATAAAAAGCATTGCCAAGATCCAGGTAGAAGTCAAAATGGTTTTTTTCTTTTATCAGGGATTGGCCAAGAACCAGCAATGGGTCATTATCATCCTGTTTGTCTTTATCCAGTGAGAAACGACCCTGAAGGTTTGATGTTAAGAGCAATGTTAACTTTGATTCCGCATGAAGTGGAGATAATAATTGTATTTGAAATAATAATGAAAAAATAATTATAATAAAAACAGAATGTTTTATCTTTTGGTTTAAGCCTTCAGTTTGATGAAGCATCATGAACATACCTGTTTTTTTTAAATTGTAATCAATTAATTAATCGGCTTTTTTTGTGCCGGAATATAATTTATCTTTATTAAAAAATCTGCTTGCCCCATGTCATTTGCTTTTCCGCACTGGTTATATGAGACATAAATTTCAATACAATAACATAATAGAAAATAATTAAAAGGAGTGTAAATCTATGGCTAAAGTAAAGCTTCACCCCTATTTAAGAACTGCGCATGGTGGTCTGGATGGTCTTGTTCTATACCGCCGTTACGGTAAAATCTACATTAAAGCACGCACAATCCCCTCCAATCCGCGAACTGAACCGCAGGTGAAGTGCAGGGGCAATTTTGGCGGCGGCGTAAAGGCATGGCAGTTTCTTCCGGAAGAGGAGAAATCTATTTACAGAATAAGGGCAAAAAGAAAGAAAAAGTCAGGTTACAACCTCTTTATGTCTGAATACCTTCGCGGCATTGCTCCAGGTTCACCTGTTACTCCATCGGGAAGCGGCGGAACAGGGGATGCAGTGGTTGTATCTTCTTCCGGTGAAATTACAGCATATACCTGTTACAATTCAGGAAACAGCAGATCGGCCGATGGACAGAATAATATTAATGCAGTAAAAAACAGAGGTATATCTGTTAAAACGGGGCTTAAGCAGTATGTAGACCCTGTTAAAAACCGTTTCAATACCGTTTCAATACCGTTACCGACAGAGAAAAACGCGCGTTTATAGCTGTATGTAGCGTGTTTGAGGCGTAATTGAAGCGAAATTGAATACTCTGTAAACAGATTGTGAAATTTGTCATAAATCTGCCGGGGCATTACATGTAAACCTGCTGATGCACGATGTAAGTTCTTTCGTGTACGATATCCCCTGTCTGCAGAAAATCCTTCCAATACTTAAATCCTGTAATCATGTTCAGAATTTGAAGTAAACTGATGTTTGATAAAGTAGTGTATGTTTTTCATTAAAAAATATGTTTATAGTAATATATAATATAATAATATATTTGACAAATAGTAAAAATAATAAATTTGTAACATTAATACAGGTAAAGAGGAACAAAATGAAAAAGATAATACTGGTATTGTTCATAACATCACTCTCTGTTTCACTGTTAGCCGGGACAACTGATAAAACAGTTCCGGCGGACAGGCAGAATATAGCGGAGAATACAGGCAAGTCAGATGCAGCTGACAGCGAATCCAAAGAGAATAAAAAGCCTGCTGTAAATGATTCTGAAGACAAAAACAAAGGCAGCATAAAACTCGGGAAAATTGTAGTAACCCCCACAAAAACAGGCCATAAAATCGGGGATTCTCCAGCCTCAGTTTCGGTTATTGATAAAGAAGATATATCCCTTTCAAGCGGCAAACACCTTGACGAGGCGCTTAAGTCAGTTCCGGGAGTTTACCTGAAAAGATCAAAGATAAGTGACACCACTACCTCTGTTGCAATAAGGGGATTCAAGGGGAGCGGCAGCAACCTTATAATGTGGAATGGTATGCCTCTTAATGACAGCTATTCATCATCTCCCAACTGGGGTTCTCATTCTATGGAATCTACTGAAAGTATAGAAGTGGTAAAGGGCCCATTCTCCAGCCTTTACGGAAGAAACGCAATGGGCGGGGTTGTAAACATAATAACGAAGGCTCCGGATAAGCAGGAGGCATCGGTAAAGGCCGGTTACGGTACAAATAATACATATTCAGGTTCTGCCAGTTACGGTGACAGGTATTATGACAGTGTCAGTGTTCTTCTTACTTATGATTTCATGTCAAGTGACGGTATAAGAAATAATCTTATTACAACAACACCCGGTACGACTGCACTTACAAGCCCTGTCTCTGTAACAGGGATGGAGGCCAGTACTGATACAAAGGGAAACAGGATCTATGTAATCGGCGATTCAGGGAAAAACTGCTGGGATCAGCAGGTTGCAACAGGAAAGGTTTCCTGGGATATGACAGAAAATTCAAAGCTTGGGTACTCATTCAAACTGGCAAATTATGCCTATGGCTACAAAGATCCAAAAAGTTATCTCAAAAACTCCACAACAGGTTATTCTGTAACATCCGGCAATATTACATTTAATGACGGCGGAACGAACTATTATAAAGCTATAACACCGAAAACATTTCTTACAAGCGGAGGGGGAGAAACAGAGAGCCGGATAAATGTCCTTGATTATTCGCTCAAAGCGGGTCTCCTTGATATCAGCGCAAAGTTCGGCAGTAATCAGTCCTCAAGCAAGTACTCAACTCCATCAACAGGTGCCGATTTCGCCGGAGGTGCCGGATACATCAATACTACAGATCCGGCATCAACTTTATATGGTGATGTACAGGTCGATATTCACTTTACGGATTCAGGTGTACTTACAGTTGGCGCAGGTATGAGGCACGATCATGCAGAGGGTGACCAGTGGAATTTATACAACTGGAAGGATTTTGACACGGAAATTGATACTTCAACTGATCATTTCAGCGAAATGGAAGGGAGCCAGCTTATGTCATCGCTCTATTCCCAGCTTGAATATGATATTATAAAAAAAGTTCTTATTCTTTATGGCGGAGCAAGATATGATTACTGGAAAAATTATGACGGAGAGAGCAGGTACAATACAACTGAAAATAATTACTCCACTACAACCGACTGGAATATCGCGCCGAAAGCTTCAATTGTATTTAAACCCGGCATAGAGTTTTTTAAGGTAAAACTGGAATCGCTGAAAGCCTCTTATGGGGAAGGATATAATCCGCCGAATATCTACCAGCTGTATAAATACTGGGATTCGGTATCAGGGACGAAAACCACCCATTATTACCCGAATCCTGATCTGAAACCTGAAAAAAGCAGGTCATGGGAAATCGGTGGGGATATAGGGTTCATGGATAAAACATTTATCATATCAGGGACATATTTCGGAAGTACCGTTACAAATATGATTTATTATATGATAACAAACGATACGGCAACTGTGGCGGATAAAATTTATAATAATGCCGGCGAAGGCAAAATTCACGGGTTTGAACTTGAGGGTAAACTCTATATCATGGACTACATCGAGCTTTATGGTAATATGACAAAGACAGATACCGAGGTAACAAAGAATGATACTGACACTGCTTCTGTGGGCAAACAGTTTACCAATGTACCTGAACTGATGTACAATGCGGGACTGAAGGCAATATTTAAAAAAGCTGAAGGATGCATCAACTGGCGATACTGTGACCATGTTTACGCTAATTCAGACAACAGCGATACTGTGGAGGGTGTATATACATCTTATGATGCAGTAAAGCTTCTTGATCTGAAGCTGTCACTGATGCCCGGTGATAAGGTTAAATTCAGTTTCAGTGTGAACAATCTCCTGGACAGAGAATACTTTCAGTACTATGTCTGTGAAGGAAGAAATTACTTTGCCGAAGCACAGATAAAGATATAATTAAAACTGGGAGTAATTGTTCACTCCCCGAGTGACGGTGTAAAGGAACAGGTTTTTTAAATTATCAAAAGTACGCCGTTGTACCGAGGGGGAGCATTAAATAAATGAAGTTTTGTTCTCCAGCTGGGAATGTGGTTAAATGTAAGCTCGATAAAGCAAAAGCGGGGGCAAAGCTAAAAGGAATAATATAACCGTGAGACGATACAATCAGATTTTTTTATTTTCAATAATCTTTCTGATCATAACAGTATTTCCGTATAACCCTTTAATTGCTGAAATTCTGACATACAGGGATAAAACCGGCAAGAGTGTGAACGTTCAGATTCCGGTAAAGAGGGCTGTACTTCTTACAACCTATGAGCTTATTCCCGCTCTCGGCATATGGGATCAGATAGCTGCCTCAGGCAAGTGGACTAACAGCAACGACTTAATCAAAGCATCAGGGGGTAGTCTTTCAGGACTTCCATCTGTCGGTTCCGGGATTGATATTAACATGGAGAGTATGATGAAAATACGGCCGGATCTTGTTGTTTCATGGACATTCAGGCAGGAGCAGGTCAGGTTTATGGAGGATAAAGGGCTTACTGTTATAAGCATTTATCCCGATTCAATGTCAGAACTTTATGATGTATTAAAACTTCACGGCAGGCTCTTCGGGAAAGAGAAAAGAATGGAATACTGTCTTTCAAGGATGGATGAGATATTATCAATTATTAAAAAGAGATCCGGAAAAATAAAAAATAGTGAAAAGCAGAAGGTTCTCTGGCTCGGCGGGCGGCCCACAGGGGTTTCCGGTACTGCAGGTCTTACCCATGACATCATTACCCTGATCGGAGCTGTTAACTCCGCTGCTGAAATAGGGGGCCGAAACTCAGACGTCTCCATTGAAAAGATCATCAGATGGAATCCTGACGTGATATTTATCTGGGGAAATGCAACATATGGAGTTACGGATATAATAAATAATCCGCAGTGGAAGCACATTAAAGCAGTTAAGGACAGCAGAGTCTACAAAGCACCTGAGTGGTCAACATGGTCCCCCAGGGTAGCGCCGGTTGCGCTCTGGATGGCAATGAAAACATATCCCCTGTATTATAAAGATATAAATTTTAATGATATAACTGATAATTTTTACAGAATGGTTTTTAATATTCCATACAGCATGGTGAAGAAAATTGAAAACTAGTCCGGGGAGAGTTTTAATATACCTGTCCCCTGTGATAGCAGGATCAACGGCGCTGTTTATCGGCTCATATGGAATTTCACCTTTATTTATTCTGCGCAGCATTTGCGACGCGGTTTTTGTATCGGGGAAATTCAGCGACATTCCGGAAAAATCTGTACTCTTTGATATACGGCTCCCCCGGGTAATACTTGCCTCGCTGGCAGGGGGGGCTCTCTCTGTTTCCGGCGTGACACTGCAGGGTATATTCAGAAATCCTCTTGTTGATCCCTTTATCCTCGGTATATCCGCAGGGGCTGCTCTGGGCTGCTCCCTTTCAATAGGTTTCTTCCCCGGAATACCGGTACAGCCGATGGCGTTTGTTTTCGCTGTAAGCGCTGTGTTTATTGCCCTTGCAGCAGCAAGGTCGCGGGGGGAGATTTCAAGGCTTCATCTTATACTCTCGGGTGTCATTGTTTCGGCATTCTTCTCCGCTCTTGTTTCAATTGTGAAGTTTACAGTTGATCCGCATAAACTGCAGAACATTGTGTACTGGCTTATGGGGAGTTTCGCGCTTGCAGACTGGAAGATGGTGAAGATTGCCGCTTCAGGGATTATCGCCGGTTTTATACCGGTTTACCTCATGAGGTGGCGGCTCAATGTAATGAGTATGGGGGAGAATGAGGCAAAGAACCTGGGATTCAATGTTGCCGTTGAAAGGATAATCTTTATTGCGGCATCAACACTTATGGTAAGTATAGCAGTCTCGGTAAGCGGAATTATCGGATGGGTCGGGCTGATGGTACCCCATCTTATAAGAATGTTTTCGGGGCCTGATCACAGGAGTTTGGTTCCGCTCAGTATGGCGGGGGGAGCTACATTTATGATCATATCCGATACAATCGCCAGAAGCATGACAGAACTGGATATACCTGTCGGCATTATCACTGCAATTATAGGCGCTCCCTTCTTTATCTATTTAATGAAACGAAGCGGATCGGAAACCTGGGGTGAATGATGGAAATAAGGGATATTTATTACAGTCATAATACTGATTCGGGAAATGTACTGCACGGAGTTTCACTGAAAGCTCATAAAGGAGAAATTACAGTTATCCTGGGTCCCAATGGTTCAGGCAAAACAACCCTCTTCAACTGCATAACCGGCTTGTGGAAACCGCTGTCAGGATCAATAGGATACTGCGGAAAGGATATTACAGAAATGCCTCACAGGATAAGGGCCGGGATTATATCCGTAGTCCCGCAGGATCATGAACCCCCGTTTCCGTATACGGTTTTTGATGCTGTTCTCATGGGAAGGGCTCCGCATATCGGGGTGTTCTCATCCCCTTCACGGGAGGATCGCGAGAAAACCTCCGATGCAATAGAGATGATGGGCATAGGGCACCTTGCAGAAAGACCATACACGAAGATCAGCGGGGGAGAAAGGCAGCTTGTACTTATCGCCCGCGGTATAGCTCAGGATGCTCCCGTAATGGTTCTTGATGAACCGACATCACACCTTGATCTTAAAAACCAGGTTATGGTTCTGGACAGGGTTTATGAAACAGTTAAATCAAAAAAACTCACTCTTTTGATGACAGTGCATGATCCCAATCTGGCAATGATATATTCCGACAAGGTTGTTATGCTTCACTGCGGAACTGTACTTTCATCCGGCAGGCCGCATGATGTATTAAATAATAAAAATCTGAAAGAGATGTACGGAAATTCTGTTTCGGTGTTTAACTGGAAAGGGATCAAAGTAGTTCATCCGGGAGTAAAAAATGTTAGAAGCCGCTGATGTTTCAAAATCTTACGGCAGGGTCGAGGCTGTGAAAAATCTCTCTTTTAAAATAAGTGATGGCGGGATTTTCGGGCTGCTTGGTCCCAATGGCGCCGGGAAGACCACTACCATAAAAATGTTCACCGCTCTTACCAAACCTGATTCGGGGAGATGTATAATAAATGGTTTTGACGTTGCTGAAAATCCGGAAAGCGTCAAGCCACTTGTCGGAATAGTCCCCCAGGTAAACAATCTTGACCGTGATCTTACGGCTTATCAGAATCTGTATATTTACGGCATGCTTCATAAAGTAAGGGATCTGAAAAGTAAAGTTGCAAGATCTCTCAGGATGGTCGACCTCTATGACAGGAAGGATCATGTAATCACAGGCTTTTCAGGGGGTATGCAGAGAAGGCTTCTTATTGCAAGGGCTCTCCTTCCTGAACCATCAATTCTTTTTCTTGATGAACCCTCCATCGGTCTTGATCCTCAGATAAGAAGGGAGGTGTGGGATATAATCAGAAAGACCAGGTATGAAGGGCGTACAGTTATACTCACAACCCACTATATTGAAGAGGCAGAAGCTCTTTGTGATACTGTTGCAATACTTTCAAAAGGGAGCCGTATAGCTCTGGATTCACCTGCCGGTCTTCGTTCATCTGTCGGGGAGTATGTTGTTGAATACACAGGCGATCAGGGGAAGCTTGTGACCGAGATAAAGTCAACAAGGGAGGATGCATACAAAACAGCCCGTAAAAGAAACAACGGAGTATCAATAAGGAAGTCCAATCTTGAGGATGTATTTATAAAACTTACGGGGGAGAGAATAGAATGATGATTTACGGATGGTACCCTGTTTTTTTAAGGCAGATGCTTATTTTCAGAAAAAAGATAATGAAAATGGGATATGTCTTTTCAGCAATGATGATGCCGGTTGTCTACCTTATTGCTTTCGGCTTCGGATTGAGAGGGAGTGTCAGTATAAAGGGTACTGATTATCTGAGTTTCCTTGTTCCCGGGCTTGCGGCAATGAGTTCAATGAACAATTCCTACAACTGGGTTGCAAGTTCACTGAACCTTAACAGGCTTTATTTTAAAAACTTTCAGATATTTATACAGGCGCCGATTACATCATACTCCATACTTGCAGGGGAGATAATGGCAGGAATGGTCAGGGGACTTTTTGCTTCACTTTTTATAATTATAGTGGGTATTATCTTCGCCGCGGATTTTCATATAACACTGACATTTACTATCGCCCTTATTTTAAACTCGTTTCTTTTCGCTGCCATAGGCGTAGTCATAGGAATGATAACAAAAACACACGAGGACACTTCAACATATACGAATTTTTTTATAATGCCCATGGCTTTTTTCAGCGGTACATTTTTCCCTGTTGAGAATATGTCCAGGTTCCTGAAATATTTTATTTATCTGCTCCCCCTGACTCATACAAATATTCTCATCAGAAAACAGAATTTTGATTCAGATGCATTGATCTCCACATCGGTTATTATTATATACACGGCTGTTTTTCTGGTCTGCGGCTCAAAACTTATTAAAGACTACAGTGAATAACAGGAGAATGAAGATGAAAATCGTTGCTGTAATGTGGTCGAGCTATATCCCGGTACTGAAGGACGCGGCATGTTCACTGGGAATTGAACTCAACGCTTTTTCAAACAAACAGTTAAATACATATCCGGAGTCGATAAATAAAGTGAGTTCGGCACTGCAGTCCGCTGATATCATACTGCTCTACAGGGCTAATGATTCATTCTGGGATGATATTGACATTGAACTGAAAGATCTCAAAGGGAGAATTCCTGTAATAGTTGTGGGGAGTGATCCCTCCTTCTGGGCATTATCCACTGTAAGGCCGGAGATTGTTGCCGATGTGTACAGGTACATCCTCTTCAATGGCAGGGAGAATTTTATAAATATGCTGAATTATCTGCAGAGCGTTATGTTCGGCAGTACTGTTGATTTCAGCCCTCCGGAAGAGGTCTCATGGGAAGGGATATACCATCCATCCATGGAAATGACTTTTGATAATACGGATAATTATCTTGATGCATATAAAAGATATCTTGATTTCGTTCCTGCATTTTATGTGGGAATTATGTATTCACGGACAAACTGGGTGGCAGGAAAACTTGAGGTTGAGCGGGCGCTTGTGGAGTCGTTTGAAAAACGGGGAATTGGAGTTATTCCTGTTTTTTACTATTCCCTTAAGGATAAAAATCTCGGAAACATGAGCGGCGCCGAAGCAATTGAGTTTTTCATGACAAAAATGGGAGTAGCTGCGGTTGACGGAATTGTTAAACTGAATTCCTTCTTTCTTGAGAGCGGCAGGGGGGGAATCGAAGCCTCACAGTCAGTCACCGGAGCATCACTCATGAAGAGGCTGGGGATTCCTCTTTTTAATCCGGTTATTTCCTATTACAAAAGCCGTGAGGAGTGGCTTAATGATCCCCAGGGCCTTGGTTCGCAGATTTCATGGAGCATTGCAATGCCTGAGTTTGAAGGGGTTATTGAGCCTCTTATAGTCGGGGCGACAAAAAGCGCGGGGAATCCCGATGAGGAGGCCTTCGAGGCTGTTACTGACAGAATTGAGAAACTGACAGCAAGAATCGGACGATGGATATCCCTCGGCAAAAAGTCCAACAGTGAAAAAAAAGTGGCATTTATCCTTAACAATAATCCGTGTGCATCAGTTGAAGCCACTGTAGGAGGGGGCGCTCATCTTGACACTCTCGAAAGTATAGCCAGGGTAATGCATAGCATGAAAGAGGCGGGGTACTCCCTGACGCCTCCGGCAGATGGTAAAGAGCTTATCGAAACAATTATGGAGCGCAAGGCAATATCGGAGTTCAGGTGGACTACTTCTGATGAGATAGTAAAGAAAGGGGGGGTTCTTGCTCAGGTTGAGAAGGAAGAATACATGGAGTGGTTTAATGAAATTCCGGTATTAACTCAGGAGAGACTCATCGATGCATGGGGCAATCCGCCGGGTGAGGAGAAGGATGGTATACCTGCCGCGATGCTGTATCAGGACAGAATACTTGTCACAGGGGTGGACTATGGAAACGCCGTTGTATGCGTACAGCCGAAGCGCGGATGCGCGGGGGCGCGCTGTGACGGGCAGGTGTGCAAAATACTCCATGATCCTGATGTCCCCCCTCCGCACCAGTATATCGCCACATATAAGTGGCTTTCAGGGGTTTACGGTGCAGACGTAATTGTGCATGTGGGAACTCACGGCAATCTTGAATTTCTCCCCGGTAAAGGCACCGGCCTTTCATCGGGATGTATGCCTGATATATGCATAGACACGGTTCCGCATCTTTATATCTACAATGCGGACAATCCCCCGGAAGGGATAATCGCGAAAAGGAGAAGCAATGCCGTGCTTGTTGACCATATGCAGACTGTAATGATGCATGGAGAGCTTTATGGAGACCTTGAACAGCTTGAAAGGCTCCTTGAAGAGTACAGCCGTTATAAAGACACAGAACCGGGTAAGGCTCATACAATCGCGCACATGATTGAGAAGAATGTAAACAGCCTGAATCTCCTTGACGGTGAAAATATTCCCCATGGAGGAATTGATAAAAAAACCGATGAAATACACGAAAAACTGTCACTTCTGAAAAATACATCCATACCTAAAGGTATGCATATTTTCGGGAATATCCCTGAAGGGGAGAAACTTGCGGATTTTATATATTCTATTGTGAGATTCAGCGATGATCCGGATAGTCTGCGCGGAATAACACTGCGGCTGCTGAAGATAAATGGCGATTACAGTGAGGAATTGCTTTTTGAAAAGTGCGATGAAATAATGCTCCAGCTATGCAGGATGTATATCCTGCATGGGATTGATCTTGCCCATACACTGTCACTGCACTTTAAAATGGAAAAAAAAGACAGGGTTGATGCACAGACTGTTCAGGAAAGTATTAATAAAATAAAATGCGATATTGAGGCATCGGATGAGATCGGCTCTCTTCTTAACGGTTTCAACGGCAGATACATAGAACCGGGACCGTCAGGACTCATTACACGCGGAAGGCCTGATATACTCCCTACCGGAAGAAATTTTTACGCCCTTGATCCGCACCGCATACCGACGCAGGCCGCGTGGGAGGTCGGACGGATGCTTGCGGATAAAACAGTGGACAGGTATCTTGCCGATGAAGGGAGATATCCGGAGAATATAGCCTTCTACTGGCAGTGCAATGACATCATGTGGGCTGACGGAGAGGGGATGGCTCAGATGCTTTACCTTATGGGGGCCCGGCCCGTGTGGGGGAAAAACGGCAGAGTCACGGGCTTTGAGGTTATACCTCTCGCTGAGCTTGACAGGCCCCGCATTGACCTCACCGTACGGGTTTCCGGAATAACAAGAGATAACTTCCCCTCGGCGATTAACCTTCTTGATGAGGCTGTACAGCGTATAGCAGCACTTGATGAATCTGTTGAACTGAATTTTGTGAGAAAACACTGCCTTGAATCTGTAAGTGCGGCAGATAAATCCCTCACGGAAGAAGAGAAGTTCCGGAACGGTACATACAGAATCTTCGCGAGTATGCCCGGCACTTACCAGGCGGGAACACAGCTTGCGGTATACGCTTCAGCATGGAAAACAGAAAGCGACCTTTCGGATGTATTCATATACTGGAACGGGTATGCTTACGGTAAAGGAAGCTTCGGCATTGAGGCGCATGACACTCTGAAAAGCAGCCTTAAAACGGTGGACGCAACATTCAACAAGACTATGACAGATGAATATGACCTCACGGGATGCTGCTGTTATTTCGGCGCTCATGGAGGCCTGATTAATGCGTCGAAGGTGGTGTCGGGAAACGATATACAGAACTATTACGGAGATACAAGGGAACCGGGGAGGGTGAGCGTCAGAACCCTTTCTGATGAAATACGGCGCGTGGCACGGGGAAAGATACTTAATCCTGCATGGATAGAGGGTATGAAGGAGCACGGCTACAAGGGCGCAGGGGAGATAAGCAAAAGGGTGGGCAGAATTTACGGATGGCAGGCTACAACCCGCGAGGTGGATGATTCGGTCTTTGATGATATAACGCGTACATTTGTAATGAATGATGAAAACAGGAAGTTTTTTGAAGAAAACAATCCCTGGGCTCTTGAAGAGATGGGGAGAAGACTTCTTGAGGCAAATGAAAGAGGCCTGTGGAATGCCGATCCTGAGGTGCTGAATAATCTCAAACAGCAGTATCTGTCAATAGAGGGATGGATTGAGGACAATATAGGTGACGTTGAGGGAGACTTTCAGGGGGGCAGCGTTGATATTATGACACCGGATGATGTGGCTTCATGGGGTAAGATGATGGAGAAGGTAAGAAAATAGATAATACACTCCTCACCGAAATTTTCTGATTCAGAAACCCTCGCCCGCCGTAAAACGGGAGACGACAAACAGGATGTTTTAGTGCCGAACGCAGGCAGGAGGCCGAATAAGCGTTCGACCGGGAGCATGGCGTCAGCAATGCGCGGGTGAGGGCATTTTTAACAAGGAGATAAAATATATGACATGCAGAAAATCAGTTTTTCCTTTTACCGCAATTGTGGGCCAGGAAAAGATGAAGAAGGCTCTTATACTTAACGCCGTTAATCCGAACCTGGGGGGGGTCCTGATCCGGGGGGAGAAAGGAACCGCAAAATCGACAGCGGCAAGAGCCCTTGCCAATCTCCTCCCGGTTATTGATGTTGTAAAGGACTGCCCCTTTAACTGCAGTGCAGAAAAAGTAAATGAAATGTGCCATTCATGCTTCGCAAGGTATGAAGCGGGGGAGAAACTTCCCGCTGTAGAAAGGAAGGTACGGGTTGTCGAGCTTCCCCTTGGAGCTACTGAAGACAGGGTAATCGGTTCAATAGATATGGAAAAAGCCATTAAAAAGGGGGAAAAGCATTTTGACCCCGGGATACTGGCGGATGTAAACAGGGGGATACTTTACGTTGATGAGATAAACCTTCTCGATGACCATATAGTAGATGTGATGCTTGACGCCGCCGCAATGGGTGTAAACTACATAGAGAGGGAGGGGGTATCCTTTCACCATCCCGCAAGATTTATACTTGTGGGAACAATGAATCCTGAAGAGGGTGAACTGCGCCCGCAGCTTTTAGACAGGTTCGGCATGTGCATTGAAGTTGAAGGGATTTCAGACCCCGCGCAGAGAGTGCAGGTAATGCAGAGATATATGGCTTATGAAAAGGATCACCATGAATTTGAACATAAGTGGGATGAAGAGGAAAGGAAGATTGCTGAAACTATTACAGCTGCTGAAAAGCTGCTACCTGATGTGAAGTATAATGACAGTATACTTGATATAATAGCTGATGTGGCTATAACCATGGCAGTGGACGGGCACAGGGCGGATATATTCATCCTTAAAGTGTCATGTACAATAGCGGCGTACCATGGGAGAACAGAAGTAACGCCGGAGGATGTTCAGGAGGCGGCTGAACTTGTACTGAATCACCGGATGAGGAGAAAACCCTTTGAAGAACAGGGGATAGACCGGAATAAACTCTCAGATGCGATAGAAAACAGTAAAAAAAAAATCGAAATGATCAACCCGAGCCGGACAACAGTGCAGAAAGCGATGTAAACAGCGAAAACAAACCTGAAGAAAACATTCCGCGAGAGGAGATAATTGCGGCTGATGATACAGTTACCATAAAAAAAATATTGAAGCCTTTTGAGAGAAAGATTGTTTCGTCAAAAGGTAAAAGTACCGATTCAGCCTCGGACGACAGAAGGGGTAAATACAGGTCAAGCAGAATATCATCAGGCAAGGTCACGGATATAGCCGTTGATGCAACAATAAGAGCTGCAGCCCCTCACCAGATTTCGAGAGGGCGAAATGGTGACAGTCTGATGATCAATCACTCCGATATCAGGGAGAAGGTGAGGGAGAAAAAGTCGGGCGCATTAATTGTATTTGTTGTCGATTCGTCAGGTTCAATGGGGGCATCAAAGCGAATGTCCGGCGCAAAAGGGGCTATACTCTCAATTCTGAATGACGCCTATCAGAAACGTGACAGGGTCTCAATGGTGGCATTCAAAGGAAATGATGCGCTGGTACTGCTGCCGCCAACCGGCAGTATTGAGATAGCAGGGAAAAATCTTGAACAACTGCCGACAGGGGGGAGAACCCCCTTTTCAGCGGGTCTTGCGGCAGGAATCGGTGTTATTAAAAAAGAGAAACTGAAAAACAGTAAAATTAAGCCTGTTATGGTGATAATATCGGACGGCAGGGGAAATGTAAGTATCGGAAACGGGAACCCATTTGATGAGGCGAAGGAGTTGTGCTCCGAAATCAGGGGACTTGGGATTCTTTCGGTTATAATAGATACTGAAAGCGGCCTTATCAGGCTTGGCAGACTTGCAGAGCTGTCGGAGGTTCTCGGAGGAAAATACTATGCGATGGATGATCTCAGTTCCGACAGGATACACGACATTATTAAAAGCTCATTGTAGAACCGGGCAGTAAAGGAGACGATAAAAACGATGAACCTGACGCAGCCGGCGGTGCGGTATTTATCAGATAACAGAAAAGACCGGTTCAAAATTTATCTGATGCTGTCTTTTGTTTTTCACATTATTGCCGCCGGTGTCTCAGCTGTAATATTCACAAATCCGGCCACAGCAGTCAGTTATCCGGCAGAGCTGACGGAGGAATTCGAAGTTTCCGCCGATGAATTTTATGATTTTACCGTTGGTAATTATAAAATGCTGAAAAAGGGGGAGAGTTCCGTGTATGATACAGTGTCTGATGATGGTTCACTTGAACAGAGCGGTTCATCTGAGGGCTCTGCCCGGATGAGCGTCCTTACATATAATGAAGCCGTAAAACAGCTGATTGAAAGGAAAAAAGAATATCCCCCCAATGCAAGAAAAAGAGGACTGGAGGGTGAGATTATCGTATCTTTTGTAATCGACCGCAAAGGGAGGCTTAAATCTTCACAGATAAAAAAGAGCTCCGGGCATGAGATACTCGACGAAGCGGCAGTTTCCACAATAAAAGATGCCTCCCCCTTTCCGGAATTCGGAACGTTGATTAAAAGCCAGGAGCTTGAACTTCAGATTAATGTAGCTTACAGGCTTTGATTTAAAATGAAAGTAAAAAGGGATATATGTTCCGGACAGAGAGCATTTTTTATTGATTTAACAATACATGGATTTTTTTTATCAGAGTAAGTCTGCTGAAGAATATCAATGTCTGAATTTTCAGACAGCAATTGATGACATTAAATCTTTATCTGATATTGATTTTATAAAGTCCATCACAGTGTCAGGTGATTCCTTATATTCTTATTTCTTTACAGCTGTAATGTATAATATGGGCATTATATTCGGGATATTTTCACTATAAATTATTTTTAAAAGAGATCCTTCTATATATTCACAAATTGTTTTACTATTATACATTGTAACTACCGGATGACCTTTCATTTTCATGAAATATGAAATAACTTTGCTTCTGATGTTTTCATCGTGCAGATATGTCGCTATAATTATTTTACCATCATTTTTAATTAATCTCTTTGCTTCACTTATAATTTTCCCGGGTTTTGATACAATATGTAATAGATTTATAATAGTGATTACATCAAATGAATTATCTTCATAATTTAAGGTATTACCGTCCTGGACAAGAAATGTAATGTTTTCAATTCTTCTTTTTTCAGCTTTATTTTCAGCAATCTGAATCATTTCCGATGAAAAATCAATTGCATGGATACTTTTTACATCATTACTGATGCTGAGCGGTATTTCACCTGTTCCTGTTCCAATATCTAAAATATTCATTTCATTTGTTATATCTTTTTTAATAAGACTGATAATTTTCAGGTATGCTTCATGTGATTTTTGAGCGCGTTTATCATAATTTGATGCATCGTTATTCCAGTATCTTTCTTCGTTTATCATTATATTATTCCTTTTAAATTCAATTCCCCTATGGACTTTGAGTTATATAATCGTTGAATCTGAATTTTATTTTTATATGCATTTTGTAAAATAAAGATCAAGCATTTTTAATATTCTTTAATATCATGATATGCCGATGGATCTGATTCTTTAAAATTTATTCACCGCTTTTCTTTCCGGTATTTTATTCAGATATTATTTTTAAGATAATTATAAATTGTAATTTTTAAATACTGTTATGAAAATAAAATCCTGTTTTAATGTGCGGTTTCTTTGCTCTCTCTATTTTACAAATATTTGTAACAAAACCGATTAACAAATGATCTGATAAAAAAGATTTTTGTTTGGACTTTTGAGGAAATGATGATTAAAAGAAGTATTATTAAGCTGGTAAAGTCTGGTAAAAAATGAATAAACCGGTTTCACTATCATTATTATATTTTCGTTCAAAAACCGGATTTACTTTTCTGCTCAGTATCCTTATATCTATCCTCCTCATAAATGCGAATATGCATAATCATGATCACTCCAGACATGACGGCTTTGATTCATCTACCTGCAGTCTCTGTATGCTTCAGAATACTTCCGTTACTATAATTTATGATTCAATAGAAGCCTTTTTTTCTGTATTACAATTTACTAATGATTGTGTATATTTGTATTTTAACAACTTCCCTGCATCTATCCTTAATTTTACGCTCTGCTGTCACTCACCTCCCGCTAATTAAATTTTACCGGTATTACTCCTGTTTACAGATACACCGGATTTTTAATTGCAGTAATTAATGCTTATAGTTTTTTATTATACATTCATGCATTCTGCAGTTATCGAAATTAATGTCCGGTGTAAATCCAGTAATAATAAATCTATTTGTATTTGGAGTTTATATGAAACTTGTATGTAAAGATATAAAAAAATCATTTAAAGACAGTAATGGTGAGATGAAAAAGGTTCTGGACGGTATATCCTGTGAGGTTGTTCCGGGAAGTATAACAATGCTGAAGGGACCCAGCGGAAGCGGCAAGTCAACTCTGATGAATATTCTCTCCGGACTGCTCATTCCTGAAGGTGGCACGGTTTATGCCGGTGAACAGTGCATCAGTATTCTTTCCGAGGTTAAACGCGACCGGTTCAGATTAAACAATATCGGCTATGTATTTCAGACGTTCAATCTTCTCAGTCAGCTGACCGTTCTGGAAAATGTAATGCTTCCGTCGTTACTTGGATCGGGTCTGGTTCAGGGACATGACGAAGGAAAAGCCCGCGAAATACTGGTATCATTGGGTTTGAAAGGACACATCGGCAAATACCCGTATCAGCTATCCGTCGGTCAGCGGCAGCGTGTTGCTATCGCAAGAGTTCTTCTTCTTGAACCCCCTTTTATTCTGGCCGATGAACCTACAGCCAGCCTTGATATTGATTCCGCAGATGTTGTAAAAAAGGCTCTTCTGGGGCTTACTGAGAACGGCTCAGGAGTCATGCTGGCGAGCCATGATCAGCTGTTTTCAGATATTGCGGCGGCTCAGACTATTTATATTGAAGGTGAGAAAAATGCGTAAAAAATTATTTTTATTAACCATAGCCTGGAGATATATGAGCCGCAGGCGGGCAGCAACAATAATTACGATTGCTGCAATCGCTGTATCACTTATCTTTCTGTCTGTTGTAAGCGCAATTAATTTTTCATTAAGGAAAAATGCAGCGGAGAGGTCCATCCGGTATCCTCTTGTTATAGGCCCGGCAGAATCGAGCGGTATCCAGATTGTGATGAATTCTATTTTCCATATAGATAAGCCATCAGGTCTTATATCATTTACTGTTTATGAAAAAATAGTAAAGGATAAAAGAACACTAAACGCATACCCCCTTGCAGTTGCTGATAGTATAGAAGGTACCCCTATAATCGGAACAAATGAAGAGTATATTCAAAGCTTCCATGTTCTACCGGCTGAAGGTACAATCGATTTATCCCTTCCGGAGAATGCGGTTCTCGGCAGTGAAGCCGCGGTAAGAACCGGTCTTCATGTCGGCGATAAATTCAGGGGATCACACGGCATGGAGGGTGATGAAGATGCACATGAACATGCAGAAGTCACTTATTTAGTAAAAGCTATACTTGCACCGGTCGGCGGGCCTGAGGACGGGGCGGTGTATATCAGCTACAAAACGGTCTGGGCAATTCATAAAGAAGGCGATCATTATGAACATGAAAAGCATGATCATGAAAAACACAAACAAGGCCACCTCGAAATTACTGATGGTAAACTGACATCGGTTCTTGTAAAAACACGTAACCCCGCTTTTTCCGGCCAGCTTGAGCGTGAATACTCAAATGATGCTGTTCAGGCAGTGGACAGCGGGCGAGTTGTAAGAAAAATGTCCGGCTATCTTAACAAGGCTGAAATTCTGATAGAACTGTTCAATACGGTTTCACTGATCGTAGTAACCATGATGATCTTTGTAACAATTATCATGTCTCTTAATGAGCGGAGGCATGAACTGGCCCTTATGCGTTCACTTGGAATCAGCAGAATAAAAATCTCATTCATTATTATGACAGAAGCGCTGATACTTACCGCATCAGGTGCATTTATCGGGGTGATAATTTCACATATCTCACTCTGGTTTGTTGGTCCGTATATTCACGGTCTTCTTGGAATCAGCATCTATCCTATGATGATTACAGGGATGGAGTTAAACGGGATTATCATTACTTTAATATCCGGTCAGGTGCTTGCCTGGGTTAGTATGATCTGGGTTTACCGGATGAATCTTATTGAGGAGACAGCAAGCTGACATGCAGAAGAAAAAGATAGTTAAGGCGTTATTCTGGGTTGTGGTGTTTCTGGTCATGGTAACGAAAATCGACAGCAAGCCGGGGTCTTACAGTATTGTGGAACCGGACTGGAATAACACGAAAACTCTGACATATGGCTATCTGAAAACACTCGCCAGAAGAAGAGAAAATTTCGGCGTTTTCCCGGATGAAATCGCATCTTCATTGAATGGTGCGGCTGTAGAATTGAGCGGAGCTATCATGCCTATAGATGATGTTCCCCCGGATGGAGAGATCAACTCTTTCTGGCTTGTAAACCCCAGGGCGATGATGGGTGGTTGTGCTTTCTGCAATCCGCCCGCTTTGCATGATATGGTTTATGTTGAAACAGCGAGGGGTCATAATCCGCTTAAAATTGATGTTGAACGGTTATATGGTGATATCGTAAAAGCAAAAATTAAGGGCCGTTTTTTTCTCGGCCCTGATTCAAAAGATGGCATGACATATCTTTTCAGGATTGTGAGGATTTAAAAAATTTAAGGATTAACACAATGAAGCAAAGATTTATGCTGATCATATCAACTATACTGACCTGTGTATCGCTTCCAGTAAAAGTATATGCCGGTGAACAGCTTGAAGAGTTGGAGAATCTTGTCTATAGGGATAACTTCAGATTAAAATCTATAAGAGAAGATATTAAACAGGCGGTATATACAGTAAAAAGCAGAAAATTGGAGAGTGATCTCCCTGAGCTGAAATTCTATACATATCATGTAAAGCAGAATGAGAACTTCTGGGTTGTCATGTCAAAGTGTTCTCTTGATATGGATACACTGATGTCAGTTAATAATCTGACATCCCCATATCAGGTAGTGCCGGGAACAGTTCTTTATATCCCTAATATGAGGGGGATCATTGTACCCGGAGATAATTTGAAGACTATGTATAGTGTACTTGCCGCTGGAAGAATTGACATTAAATACGTTAAGGCAATCAATAAAACTGAAACTCTTGATAAAAAATTTATTTTTGTTCCCTGCGGAAAAATTTCCGCTGTCGAACGGTCTCTGTTCATGGGAACAGCGTTTTTTTCACCAATTGAGTTTGGAAAAGCAACATCAGGTTTTGGAGTCCGGAGAAACCCGTTAAATAATAAAAGAATGGAATTCCATAAAGGGATAGACCTGGGATGTCATTCCGGTACTAAAGTTCATGCCGCCCGCGGCGGTGAAGTTGTTTTTTCCGGGTACGAAGATGGTTACGGCAATCTTGTCATAGTTGAACATGAATTCGGCTACAGAAGCTTCTACGGCCATTTAAGCAGATGTCTTGTGAAAAAAGGGAAACAGGTCAGACCGGGTGAGATTATTGCATTGTCAGGTAATACCGGGCGTTCAACGGGATCACATCTTCATTTCGAAATAAGAAAAAACGGACGGGCTATAAATCCAATGACATTTATGAAAAAATTCAATTAAGTAAATTTGAAAGAAAACACATTTTCACTGATACTACTACAGTTATTATATTGAATGATAATTCAAAAAGGAGATAATCATGCGTAAAATACTTCTGTCAGCTTTATTATTGATATTACTCGCGGCGACAGGGGCTTTTGCTCATCCGCACGTCAGGATGAAATCATGCGTCACCCTGGACTTTAACGGGACTCAATGTGAAGGATGCCGTATACAATGGGAATTTGATGATTTTTTCAGCGGATCAACAATCCACGATTTTGATAAAAACCGCGACGGCCAGTTTGATGAAAAGGAAATGAAAAACCTTTATAACAACCAGTTTAAAGATCTTGTAAACTACGGTTACTTTGTATTTTTCAGAAAGGGAACAGCCCGCAACAATCCCGATACCGTTAAAGAATTCAAGGCATGGCAGAAAGATGGAGTCCTTTATTACAGCTTCTTTGTCCCTTTTACAAAATTAAAATACGATGATGATTTTTACATTGCGATCTTCGACCGATCATTTTATTGTTCAATTACTTATGAGAAGACGCCGGTTATAATAAATCAGAAAAACGGAGTTTCCCCGGCATATGAAATTATTACAAATAAAAAATATCCTGTATACTATAACCCTCTCGGTGCGGCGGATGACATGACTCTATACAAAAAATGGAAGCCGGGTCTTGAAACGGCATACCCCGATGAAATTCATATTTATTTTAAGAGGTAATTAAATGCCCCGGACGGGATATTTTATCGCTGCATCTGTTTTCCTATTATTCCTTATCTGTATTCTGCCGGCTTCTCGGCTTACGGCAAATCCGTTCTCCAGCGGTGATGCCAAGTCAAAGGTTGCCTCTCCCCCTGTCTACTCAGGCGGATCAAATACTTTTATAAAGATGCAGTTTGAATATCGCGATAAAGTTGCATCAGCTCTGCGAAGTATAAAAAAAGGTGAGTCCGGGAATATGCTGCTGATTTTTTTAACAGCATCATTTCTATACGGCCTTTTTCATGCCGCAGGTCCCGGTCACAGAAAAACCATAGTTTTTTCGCTCTTTATCTCCCACAAGGTCAGGTGGTATGAGCCGGGCTGTGCCGGTTTTCTTTCTGCCGGTATTCATGCCGGGAGCAGTATTGCTGTCATTGTCGTTCTTTATCTGATACAGAAAACTGTAGTTTCACTGTCAGGCTCTGAGGATATATATGCATATATGGAAGGGATAACCTTTATTGCGATTGCCCTCCTCTCTCTCGCCCTTATTATATTTAAAATTAAGGGTCTTATTGAAAAACGCGGCATTTCTGCCGAACCTCAGCCAAAGAGATTATATCCTCTTATTATTGTCTCCAGTCTTGTTCCATGCCCGGGGGCTACAATGCTTCTGCTTTTATCTCTCTACGCCGGTATGCCGTGCAAAGGCGTCGCGGGTGTAATGGCGATGTCAGCCGGCATGGGAATAGTAATATCGCTTGCCGGGTATCTTGCTTATGCCGGGAGAGTTGGTTTGTTCTTAAAATTTAAAAAGAATGAAAAAAGTTTAAACATTATATCATCAATCCTTGAGCTGTTTTCATTTCTTATCATCCTGTTGTTTTCACTGTTAATGGCCTGGCCGTTTATCAGATCAATGTTAAGGTAAAAACATTTATGCTATCAATATTTTCCACCTATGTAACAAGCATATTCCTGGAGGGGATATTCTTTCTCCTCGTGGGTGTAATTCTATCAAGCCTCATAGAGGTCTTTGTCCCTCAGAGTTTTATTGAAAAACTGGTTCCCAAAAACCGGGTACTCGGTATTGCAGTCTCCTCCTTCACCGGTATTCTTTTCCCCGTGTGTGAATGCGGAATTGTCCCCGTTGCCGCGCGTCTTATAAAAAAGGGCGTTCCCGTTTCAAATGCCATTACAATGATGCTTTCAATCCCAATAGTCAATATTGTTGTTTTCAGCAGTACACATTTCGCATTTATCAATAAACCGGAAATTGCGCTTTACAGAACGGCCGGGGGAGTTATCGTCTCTTTTATTATAGGCCTTATTATAAGTTTTTTTATAGAAAATGAATTTATTCTTAAAAAAAATAAAGAAAATAAATTCACGCTAATTGACGCTGAGATCAGCGGAGTTCTTCTCCCCGGTCATCATTGCGGATGCTCATGTCATGGAGATATTCATACACATGATGACATCGATTCAAGAACATTAATTGTAAAAATCAAGAGAGTTATTTTCCACAGCATTGAAGAGTTCTTCGACACAGGGAAATATTTTATTACAGGGATACTCGTAACATCAGCATTTCAGACAGTTATACCCAGGGCATATTTCACCGCTGTGGGTAAAACATTCCCGGTTTCAGAAATTTTCATGACAGGCTACGCCTACCTTCTTTCTGTCTGCTCTCAGACCGATGCTTTTATCGCCCGTTCTTTTTCCGGCGCCTTCAATACCGGTGCGCTGCTCTGCTTTATGATCTCGGGAGCCATGATCGATATAAAGACAACGGTGATGCTTAAAAATATATTCAGGACGCGGTTCATCGTTATTCTGATCATAATGATAGTTTTTTTTACAGTTATTTATTCACATATTGCACAACTGCTTATGGGGGTGGCTATATGAAGCTGCTCCGTTATTTATATGTTTTCAGGGAATTTGTTCTGATCTCTCTGCTCTTTATGACAATAGAGCGGATAGTCTCTTATAAGTTGCTTACCAACTATATCAACCCAGATTACCATATATTTGTATATCTGGCATTAATTATATTGCTTATCTTTGCCGCCTTCGCGATGGTCCCGGCATCAGGCAGAGATGTAAATGAAAAATCCTCAGGTTTAGGCAAATATATGGTTTTTATTATTCTTATTATACTGATGAATCTTCCCCATGACAGTAATCTTTTCTACGAACATCTGCAGGAGGAGAGAGAGTTTAATTTACAGGCCGACTTGTCGGAGAAAACCGGAAAAAAGAGAATCAGTGAAATTTCCGAACTTGATCATAATGGGACATCTCTGCCTGGAGCTATATCGGATAAAAATTCTTCCAAAGGTGAGGTTTTTAAAATTGAACAAGATAACTTTTATTCAGCGATGGAGGATATATTCAAAAATTCTGAAAAGTATCAGAACATGAAATTAGAAGTAAAAGGATTTGTCTATAAATCAAAAAAACTGAAAAAAGACCGTTATATTATTGCACGGCTTGTCATGTATTGCTGTGCGGCAGATGCGGGTATAACAGGTCTGATATTTGACGCGGAAAAGACCGGAGTAAGTTTTAAAAAAGATGAGTGGCTTGAACTATGTGGATACATTGAGATGCAGAACGCAGGAAGCAGCAGGAAGGAAGATAAAGCTCCAGTACTTGTAGTTGAATCATATAAAAAGATTCCTCCTGAATCGAGTCCGTATGTCTATCCTGTAAATCAGTAAATATCTTTTTAATCCATAATGATGTTTTAAGTACATTGTACCTGCTTCTACATTCCAGAATGCAAATGCAAGTAATTTGCATTTAAATAGTTGACAGAAAATCTTCTCAAATTATTGTTTTCCGATAATCTATAAAAATGGAGACTGATTATGAAAGCAGTAAAACTGATTTCTGTGTTAATGATTTTATTTGTTATCACTGCAGGATGCAAGAAAGAGAAAGGCGCTGATGCCGGGAGTGAATTTTTAATTGTGGCATCATTTTATCCCGTTTATATTATCGCAATGAATGTAGCTGATGGTATTGAAGGGGTAAAGGTTGTTAATATGACTCCCCCGTTCACCGGATGTCTTCACGATTACAGTGTCACATCGAAAGACATAAAGAACCTTGAGAATGCCGGTATTTTTCTGATCAATGGTGCCGGGATGGAATCTTTTCTGGATAAAATTGCCGCTAAATATCCCGGCCTCAAAACTGCAGAGCTTTCCAAAGGGATACCGCTTATTAAAAATAGTGAAGGGGCAAATCCACACGTATGGGTAAGTGTCAGCAATACTATTATTATGGTTGAAAATTGCTCAAAAGCCCTGTCAGAAGCAGATACAAAAAATGCTGAACTCTATAAAAAGAATGCAGCGAAATATATAAAAGAGCTTAACGACCTAAAGACGGAAATGGATGCAGGTCTTTCAAAATACAAGGGTAGAAAAATTATAACTTTCCATGAAGCCTTTCCTTATTTTGCGAAAGAGTATAAATTCGATATCGCGGCAGTTATTGAACGTGAGCCGGGGAGTGAACCCTCCGCAAAAGAACTTGCCGGGACAATAGATCTTGTGCGTAAAACAAAAATTAAAACTCTTTTTGCCGAACCGCAGTATCCATCAGGTTCAGCAGATGCTGTTGCCCGGGAAACAGGGGCTAAAGTTTATATACTTGATCCAGCTGTTACGGGTGATAATGATAAAGAAGCTTATATAAAAATCATGAAAAAAAATCTTTCAGTTCTTGTTAACGCCTTTGGTGAAAAATAAAAGACTGACTAAGATTAAATCCCCCCTTCCTGTTGAAAATCCATAAAACCGGAAGAGGGGTATAATTTATTCTTTAGCTAATATGTAAGATTAACTCCAGTCTTCTTAACTTTTTTAAGTCCGGCAGATCTGTCTGTATATTCCGTATGGAGCAGTTCATGAGCTTTATGGGAATTCGGATTTTCAAGAAAATCCTTGTATATCTGTTTAACCATAGGATTATCCTGTGATTTTCTCAGCGGCATTTTCCTGTCCTGTTCATATACACTCTCTGTTCTTGATCTTCTTATTGAGTCAAGAAGTACTGCAAAGACTTTTTTTGCAGGGAGAGTAAGTGCGGTAAAAAATAAAAATGTTTTTGCCGAAATACTCAGGAAGGATCTTCGTGTTATATTTCTGTTCATATTTTTCTCCTTAAATATAATTAATTACGCTGTAAATGTCTGAGAAGGATCAATAGGCTGTCCCCCGCCGTTCACGCATCCACCCGGGCAGGTCATAACTTCGATAAAATGGTATGGCGATTTACCTTTTATGACATCGTCGATTACAGGTTTCGCATTTTTAAGACCCGACACAACGCATACCTTTACTTCCGGTCCTCCGGGAATTTTGACTGAAGCTTCCCTGACTCCGCCGTTTCCGCGAACAGCTGTAAGATCCACTGATGCGAGTTTCTGCCCGGAAACAGCTTCATATGCGAAACGGAGAGCCGCCTCCATAACACCGCCGCTTACTCCGAATATGGTGGCCGCACCGGTTGACTGGCCGAGAATCGGATCAGCCGTCTGGTCTTTCAGAGACAGAAAATCTATATCCTTTCTTTTAATCATGTATGCAAGTTCACGGGTGTTGATTGTAGCGTCAATATCCCTGAAGCCGCTGGCTTTCATTTCCGGACGCATCCCTTCGAATTTTTTGGCAATGCAAGGCATTATTGATACGGTGTAGATTTTTTTCGGATCAATGTTTTTATTCTTTGCCCCATAGGTTTTTGAAAGCGCCCCCATCATGCATACCGGCGATTTGCATGATGAAAGATTCGGAATCAGTTCAGGATGAAAGGATTCCACAAATTTTATCCATCCCGGGCAGCATGACGTGAACTGCGGAACCGGCTTGTTGATTTTTCCTGTAAGTCTTCCGATAAGCTCTGACCCCTCTTCCATAATTGTAAGGTCAGCGGCAAACTCTGTATCCCATAAAATGTCAAACCCCAGTTCTTTAAGAGCAGCATTCATCTTCCCCGCAGCATATGTTCCGTGATCCATCCCGAAAGGCTCCCCGATTGCGTACCTGACGGCCGGTGCCGGGAGCGCTACTACAACCTTTTCAGGATCATCTATTGCCCTGAAAACTTCTTCAATATATGAAACATTTTCTTTAATTGCGCCGTATGGGCAATTTACAAGGCACTGTCCGCAGTTGACGCAGCCTTCATGCCTGTAAACCCTGTGAGGACCCCCCGGCTCTTTACTGTTGATTATGCCCGTAGGGCAGTTTTCTGTACATGTATGGCATCCCTGGCACAGGCTCTGGTTTACCTCTACAAAATATGTTGAATCGTATTTCGAGATATCAGGGGTGGAGAGTGACGTGTAGATATGCTCTACCTTATCCTCCTTTTTGCATGAGGTTAGAGTCTGTGCCCCTATAATGGCGACCGCGGCTCCCCCGGCAAGTTGCAATAATTTCCGACTTTCATGATTCATTATTAAATCCTCCTCATTAGTATGTCAATACGTCAATTGAGGCATATTAAAAATTAATGTAATATTAATGTCAATAAAATATGTATATAGTAATATTTATTATTATTAAGTGTTATTTTTGTTGACTTTCTTTGGGTTTTTAATTTATGTAGCACAATAAATATAAAAGTAATATTCAAGGAGTGCTTATTATGAGCAACAGTATTTTATCAGAGGCTATAGAAAAGCATGGTGTAAGGCGTGAAAGCCTGCTTCCAGTGCTTCAGTATGTTGTTTCAAAGGAGAGATGGCTGAAAGAGGATATGATGGAAAGTGTGGCGGATATTTTCGGGCTCTCTCCTGCCGAGGTTTACGGCATTGCTACTTTTTACTCGTTTCTTGACACTGAGCCCAGGGGTAAATATGTTATCAGGATATGCAGAACAATATCCTGTGATATGGCGGGAAAAAAAGAGATTCTTGGTGCACTTCAGGGGGAACTGAAGATTAAACCGGGTGAAACTACCCCTGACGGGATGTTCACATTACTGGAAACCAACTGTATGGGGTGGTGCCATAAAGGTCCTGCCATGCTTGTAAATGATGACGTTTTTACAGAACTGACACCGGAAAGCACGGTGGCGGTAATCTACAATTATAAAAATAAAGATAAACAATAATAAACAGGTTGGAGGACTGAAAATATGGCAAGAAGGAAGATCCTTATTGTTGATGATGATTCTGATATATTGATAGCCATGCAGGCAATGCTCGAAAGTGAAGGGCATTATATAACAATTGCAAAAAGCGAGAAGGAGTGCATGGAAAAATTTGCTGTAAGCTCCCCTGATGTTGTTTTTCTCGATCTTATGATGGAAAGTGTTGATTCGGGAATTAAGGCGTGCAGGGCAATCCGGGCAAAAGATAAAAATGTGAAAATATACCTGCTCAGCGCTGTGGGTGATGAAACTGCCGGGACTCTTGATATTCACGAAATAGGTTTCAACGGTGCAATGTCAAAACCTGTAAGCCCCGAAGAGCTGCTGGGACTGGTTAAATAAAGAGGTCTGCTGTGATTTTTCATACGGTTCAGCTGGGCATAAGCATCTGTGATGAATATTATGCAACAGTCGGACTATTTAAACAGAAGGAGATTATAAAATGGCTGATACGGATAAAAAAGAAAAACTGGATAAAATGCAGGAGAGGGTAAATCTTATATTTAAAGGAGCTGACTGTATAAGCATCCTGGATAAAGCTTTTGCCGAGAAACCTGACACAATAATTGATATAGTTACAAAATCGGGTCTGAGAGGTCGTGGAGGTGCAGGTTTTCCTACAGGCTTAAAATGGAAAGGCGCTGCCGCATCGACCGGAAAAATTAAGTATATTATATGCAACGCCGACGAGGGTGAACCGGGGACATTCAAGGACAGGAGAATACTTGAAGAGGAACCGGATAAGGTAATAACGGGAATGGCTATATGCGCACATGCGGTAGGATCTCAGGAAGGTTATATATATCTCCGGGGAGAATATAATTTTTTTAAAGATAAACTTCAGGAATGCTGCGACAAATGGAATGCGCAGTTTGCATATAAGAAATTTAAGTTTACTGTTAATGTACGGTCTGGGAGCGGAGCATATGTCTGCGGTGAGGAGACAGCTCTTATAGAATCAATGGAGGGAAACAGGGGTGAGCCCAGGAATAAACCTCCATTCCCGGTAGGCGCCGGCTACATGAATGAACCAACCGTTGTAAATAACGTGGAAACGCTTGCCTATGTTACGGCAATTATTGATAAAGGTGCGGAAAATTTCAAATCAATCGGCACAAAGGATTCTATGGGTGGAAAGGTCTTCTCTGTTTCAGGAGACTGCGCAGTAAAAGGAGTTTATGAGCTCCCTATGGGGATGAACATGCAGGAGTTTGTTGACCTGTTCGGAGATGGCGATACAAAGGCTGTTCAGGTAGGCGGAGCCTCCGGAACATGTGTTCCCAGGAAAAACTTTGATAAAACAATAATAGGATTTGAGGGTGTACCGACCGGAGGTTCAATGATGCTTTTTAACAGTAAAAGGTCGATGTTTCATGTTCTTAAAAACTATCTTGAGTTTTTTGAGGAGGAATCGTGCGGGCAGTGTACTCCATGCAGGGTCGGATGCCAGCAGCTTTTAAAGGGTATAGAGGCAATAAGGGCAGGGGAAAGGCCGGTAGAATATATTAATGATCTGAGAAAACTCGCTGCGACAATGGCAGTTGCCTCAAAATGCGGCCTTGGACAGTCGCTCGCAAGCCCTTTCAATTCTATTACGGAACATTTCCGTGAAGAAATATGCTACTGAGACCGGGGAGATATGACAATGGATAATATAAGTTTAACTATAAATGATAAAAAAGTGACAGTGGCTAAAGGAGCTACAATTCTTGAAGCCGCAAAAAAAGCCGGAGTGAGGATTCCTACGCTCTGCCATCATGAGGATCTCTGCGTTGCAGGCAACTGCCGGGTCTGCGTTGTTGAGCAGAAAGGGGCCAGGGCGCTTCAGGCGTCATGCGCTGTTCCAGCTGCAGAGGGGATGGAGATTTATACCAATACAAAAAAAGTTCGTGAAGCGCGGAAAACGATAATTGAACTTCTTCTTTCCGAACATGCCGGCGAATGTACATCCTGTTACAGGAGCGGGAACTGTGAGCTTCAGTCCATCGCGCAGGAATATCTTGCAGATGGTAATGCCTTTATTGATGTAGCTGACAGATCTCCGGTGGACATCTCTTCACCTTCGATTGTCAAGGATGACAGCAAATGCATTAAATGCCTCAGGTGCGTCAGAACATGTACAGAACTTCAGGGTGTTTCAGCCTTATGGAGTGCTAATAAAGGAAATCATACCAAGGTTTCAACTTTTATGGATAAGCCGATGCACTATGTAGTCTGTACAAACTGCGGGCAGTGCATAAACCGATGTCCCACAGGGGCCCTTACCGAGAGAAATTATATACAGGATGTATGGAATGCGATAGATGATCCTGAAGCTCACGTTGTTGTACAGACTGCTCCTGCCGTGAGAGTCGGTCTTGGGGAAGCCCTGGGGATGGAAACCGGCGGAGTGGTGACGGGAAAGATGGTGACCGCTCTGAGGAAACTCGGTTTTGATTCTGTTCTTGATACTGATTTTACCGCAGACCTTACTATAATGGAAGAGGGGACAGAACTTCTTGTCCGGCTTAAAGAGGCTCTTGCAGAAAAGAAAAATGTGGCCCTGCCAATGATGACTTCATGTTCACCCGGATGGATCAAGTTTATTGAACACCAGTACCCGTC
Organism: Spirochaetota bacterium; assembly: GCA_963664815.2. Lineage (GTDB taxonomy): Bacteria > Spirochaetota > UBA4802 > UBA4802 > UBA5550 > WRGT01. The sequence continues at coordinate 3,473,391 of CAXXHB010000003.1, read as the reverse complement.
GCTTCTCGATAACCTGTCAACATGCAAATCGCCGCAGCAGATGTTCGGTGCACTTGCCAAGACTTATTATGCAAAGAAAAGGGGGGTTGACCCCTCTAAAATGGTTTCTGTTTCCATCATGCCCTGTACTGCGAAGAAGTTTGAAGCGGGAAGGCCGGAGATGAACAGCAGCGGTTTCAGGGATGTTGATTATGTTCTTACCACAAGAGAGCTCGCTCATATGATCCGTCAGTCAGGTATTGACTTTAAGAATCTCGAAGATCAGAAATTTGACAGCATCATGGGCGATTCAACAGGAGCTGCGGTTATATTCGGAACAACCGGCGGGGTAATGGAAGCAGCTCTCCGTACCGCGTATGAAATAGTAACAGGCCGCGAAGTACCGTTTAAAAATCTGGATATTGAACCGGTTCGCGGTATGGAAGGAATAAAGACTGCATCTGTCAAGATTGAAAATGTGAAACCCGAATGGAAATTCCTTGAGGGGGCTGAACTTAAAGTTGCCATTGCGCATGGGCTTGCAAACGCGGACAAACTTATGAAAGAGATAGATGCCGGAAAATCACCATATCACTTTATTGAAATAATGGCATGCCCGGGCGGGTGTATTGGCGGAGGGGGCCAGCCTATACCCACTTCGCCGGAGATCAGGAAAAAACGCGCCGCTGCAATATATGCGGCTGACAGCGGCCTTCCTTTGAGAAAGTCGCATGAAAACCCTGAAGTACAGATGATTTACAAAGAGTTTCTCCATGAACCTCTTGGTCATCATTCACATGAACTGCTTCATACTCACTATACGTCGAGGAGAAGCAGACGTTAAATTAGCTCGTCTGTTCAATGCAGATAAATTGTTTTACAGGTTCACAGGCACGGGTAGTAGTGCCTGTGAACCACCCTTTTCTGTTGTCAGAAAAGTAATCTTCCTGCAATATGATGCATTGTCATTGTTAAGCAGATTTTAATTAAGCCCGTTGTTAAAAACAGATATATTACCATGGGGCGCAGGTATATTACAATATGCCTGTGATCCCATTTTTTTTAATTAAAAATGAATAATGAAAAAAATCAGATATACATAATCGGCTACGGCAACAGGTTCAGGCAGGATGACGGAATGGGCCCGGAGATAATTGAAATGCTGCGGGCGGATGAGATTCCGGGAGTCGTTGTCGAGGATAAATTTCAGCTTTCGGTTGATGATGCATATGATATTGCGGCAGCGGATGCCTCAGTTGTTCTGTTCATTGATGCTTCGTTTTATGGAGAGGAACCATTTACGTTTGATATTATTAGGCCTCTGGGTGATATAAATTTTTCATTACCGCTTATTTCTCCTGAATACGTAATTTCACTGTGCAGTTCCTGTTTTGAAAAAGAGGTTCAGGCATACATAATCGGAATAAGAGGCTGTGAGTGGGGGTTTTCTGAAAGGATATCCTGCCGCGGAATGGAAAATATGCTCAGAGCTTATGATTTCACACGGGAATTGATTGAAATTCTGCATATGAAAATTAGTCTGTATGAGTGTATATTATAATATGAAAAGCATACTGATACTTGGAGTCGGGAATATATCCAGAAAGGATGATGGAATAGGCGTTCATGTAATAAATTATATTCTTGGTTCAAATATTAACATACCGCCTGATGTGGATATTGTAGAAGTCGGGTCTGCAATTTATGATCTGCTGCCGATTATAAATGGCAGAAGAAAGGTTGTGATTGTGGATGCACTGAAAACTGATGATATTCCGGGTACTGTCTATAGAATACCTTCAGAAAACCTTAAAGCCGGATTCTGGAATATTTTACGCATGTCACCTGAGTTAAGGGAAGTAATATTTCAATGTTATATTGTATCCGGTAACGTTGCGATAGATCTTATCGGTATAGTGCCGGCAGATATTGACACATGTGCTATTGATCTTTCATTCCCTGTAAGTGAAAAAATTCATTATGCTGCATCTGAGGCTATTAAAGCTGCGGTAATTACCTGAGAATTATACATTATCTTGGTTTTGTAATGGCACTTTTTACAATGACACCTGGTACAGAACCAAGTTTCCCGGTCAGCGATCCTACCTGATCAGTGTCCGCGTCCACAATCAGTGATATTACGCTGACATCCTTTTCCCTGTATGGAACTCCCATGCGGCCTATTATGAAATCCGCATGTTCGCTCAGTATTTCGTTTACATGCCCTGCTGATGCACGGTTTTCAATGACTATCCCGATTACACCCAAGCGTTTATCAGACATAGACTATTGCTCCTTTTCTGTTGTTATGTATAATTATTGATGTTATATGTTATTTCTGTCAATTATATATAATTTGTCCATGTATCTAAGTGGAAAATATTTTTAATGATCTATCCCGGGAGGCTTAAGTGCTACAAAATAAATATTTATATGCGATTAATGATATTTATATTGACAAATTTACTGGTTGTAAATGTAATTTAAATGCATAACGTTTATTTTAATACTGAACTGAAATCAGAAACTATTTTATAGTTATAATGTGTCCTGAAAACAAGGCTCAGGCTGAGTATAAGGGGTGCGATAAGGTATAACGCCTGTTCTGCGCTCCTGCATGGACAGGCGTTTTGTGTTTATAGGTACTATGCTGATTGGGTTTTATAAAATTATTTATGGAGTAAATAATCAAATGAATGAATTTATGCCGGCTGCATCTTTTCTTCTTCAGTCTGTTTTAATTACAATACCCGGTTTTCTAACTCCGGGCCCGGTAATGGCCATAACAATCGAACGAGGGACCCGCTCCCCCCATGCAGGAGTATTCGTTATGCTCGGTCATGGTGCTGTTGAACTTCCGCTGGTTATTCTCCTCTTTATGGGACTTGGAAGGTTTGCCCGGGAGCCGCACATCCGCTTTGTACTTGCCCTGGCCGGCGGTATCTTTCTGTTCTATATGGCATGGAAAACATTCCGTGCGCGTAAAACTGATTCCCCTTCACCGGCTGGAGTATCATCTTCATCCTTTATTGCAGGAGCAGTGATGACGCTGGCAAATCCATTTTTACTTCTATGGTGGTCTACAATAGGCAGTGTCCTTATTCTGCGCAGCATTGAACTCGGTTTTGTGGTGAGTATACTGTTTTACGCTTTGCATTTCATAACTAATTTAATCTGGCTCTACTTTATTTCGTACATGAGTTTTATCGGCCGTTCTGTTCTGGGGAGAGGGTATATACTGGTTATATCAATTGTATGCGGCGGGATACTGCTTGTGTTTAGCGGATATTTTATTTTTTCAGCTTATAAAATAATAATTTTATAAGCTTTATAGACAATCAACAGGAGGAAATCTGTGAAACTGAAACCGGTCATTCTTTTAACTGTAACAGCCCTTTCGGTAATAATTGCATATGCATTATCCGCTGAGAATGGTTCATTTGAGCCGTATGTAGCAGATGAGATAATAATCAGCGCCGATGGATACGGCAAAACACTGACATCAACTCCAGGGGGGGTCGGTGTCTTGACGGAAAACGGAATTATGAAAAAAACGCCTGTGAGCATAAGCGATGCGCTGCAGGATATCACCGGTGTATATAAATCTTCAGATTCTTCATGGGGGTCGGAAATAAGCATACGGGGCGCTGGACGTGACAAGGTGATAATGCTGATTGACGGGAGCAGGATGAATACTTCAACAGATATTGGCGCTCAGTTCGGGACACTTAACCCTGCTTCCATAGTCAGAACAGAGGTGCTTAAAGGCCCGATATCATCCTTATATGGCTCCGGATCTACAGGGGGAGTTGTAAATATTTATACCAGGACAGGTAAATTTTCTGATGAATCAGGTTACGAAAGCGGCATAAATCTGACCTGTGAAAGCAACTCAACCGGATTAAACTCCTATGGATTTACATCATTCAACAGCAGGGACTTTTATGTCTTCGGAAGCGGAAGTTACCGGACGCATGATAACTACACTGACGGCAGCGGCAACAAAGTTGCAGACAGCGGATTTAATGATGCAGAGGGTGTTGTTAACCTGGGATTTAAGACGGCTCCGGGGCAGACATTAGAGTTGCGGTCGCAGTATTACGAGGGATGGGATATAGGGATACCTGGAGCGCGTGATTCTGTCCCTTCAACCGCTGCAGACGCGGAATATAAAAAAATTAAACGGGGGCTTGCCTCCATTGACTATAAGATTATACCGGAAAGTCCTGTCTGGATTGAATCAAAACTTCATTTTTACTGGATGTATTTAAAACGGGAAGTCTGTATTGATAATCCCAATACTCTTTCTCAGGTAATAAGAATCCAGCCGGAGTCCGACAACAGAACTGCGGGTGGACAGTGGATTAATACCTGGATACTGGAAAACAACAGACTTGTAGCGGGCGTAGACTTATGGCTCAGGACAATCAGCACTGACAGGAAAAAAACAAATATGGCAACCGGGCTGCTCGTAACTGATGATACGCCGGTTCCTGATGCATATTATTTGTCTTCAGGAATTTTTGCTGAAGATGATATGAAACTTTCCGCTTTGACCCTGAATGCGGGCGGCAGATTTGACGGGATCTTCACAGGGAATGATAAAGTCTATAAATCCGAATATCCGGCATCATCTGCTGTTATCTGGGAGCAGCAGGATGTACGTGATTATTCATGGAATGGACATGCCGGCGCAAGCTATGAAATATTAAAGGATTTCTCAACAGGGCTGCTGGCCGCGAGCGGTTACAGGGCTGCCTCACTTGAAGAGAGGTATAAATATATAGCGCTTGGCGGAGGTGTGGAAAAATGGGGTGATCCGGATCTTGAACCGGAACGTTCATGGTTTTTTGAATATTCCCTTCATTATAAGAATAAATGGTTTAAAGGGAATGTATCAGCCTGGCTGAATCTGATGAGGAACCTTATTGCTGAAAAGCAGTTGTCATCAACCGAGTACAGACTGCAGAACATTGACAGGGCCAGATTGTCCGGTGCAGAATACGATATTTCAGTCAGGGCTGCATATTGGCTGGAGCTTTATAATAATCTTTCATTTGTCAGGGGGAGAGATACAAAAAACGATGAGGACCTCCCGTCAATAGCGCCGCTGCGGGCAGTGACCGGATTAAAGGTTAATGCGCCGTATGGTGTTTCAGGTTTTATTGACGGAACATGGACTGCGGCACAGACAAAGGTTCCGGAGGGGATAAATAAGTCAGAAAGCTGGTATAAAATCGATGCGGGTATTGATATGAAATTCGCCGCCGGAGGGTTTAATAACAGCATCAGCATTGTATGCATAAATATACTGAACAGGGAATACTATGATTATATGTCGGTATCAAAGAGCGGTTATACTTTTAATGAGCCGGGGAGATCGGTGAAATGCGGCTATTCAGTCCTTTTCTGATGTAATTATATTCATATCTGCAGTAATTTTAAAAGGGCCAGGGTTGAAATTCCCGGAAAGAGTAATTATAATGAAAACATGTTTATTTATTAAAATACAGGAGGGCATAAATGAAAAAAATGGCAGCCTACAGTGTTGTACTCTTTGTTTTAATGTCTTACGGAATCACCTCAGTAAATAACTCTTCAGGCAGGCAGAATATGAGCAAACAGGAAAAGTTTGCAATTGAGCTGAAGGCTTGTAAAGAAGCGCAGGCTTCAGGAAATCCAGGCAAATGCGGGTTGTATGGTAAAATTCAGTATGTGACATCTTTCCCCGATGTTAAGGTTCAGGCGGTGAGTTCGTTTCCTGATATAAAAGTACAGATAGTGAACTCTTTTGCAGATGGGCCAGGGAAGTGGCAGATTGTAGATTCGTTCCCTGACTACAAGGTCCAGATAGTCGACTCATTCCCCGATTTCAAGATACAGTATGTGTCGTCATTCCCGGGATGTAATTAATATTTTAATCATTCCCGCGAATATGTTGTAAAGCGGGAATGATTAAAAATATAAGACTATTAAATCATCTCAGGTTTGATTTCTCCTTTTCGGTCAGTTCTTCGACTTTAAATGAATATCTCCCGGTTTTTCCGCCGGCCGAGATTAATATTACCGCTTTACCGGATTTCAGTTTGACACCTGATTCATTGAATCCGGAAATAAACATTTTATCCTGATAAATGTATCCTTTTATATTTATCGCTTTGCATTCTGATGTTGCTAATTTAATTCCTGGCCTGTCACCTTTAAGGTCAATGACATAATAGTCGGCAGGTGTATTGTCAGGAAGGCGTGTACCGGTTTCAGAGAGTTCACCCTCAATAATTTTTCCTGTTTCAATAATAACCGGCGATGAAGGATTGCTTATTTTTTCTTCTACAGCGGACTCGCGCTCGATTATATTAAGCATTATATCAGTTCCACCGCTGTAACCATGGCCCCCTGTGTAGCTGTAGCCATAGATAAAGAAGAGTTTCCCGCCGCAGGTGAAACCATCACCCTCTGCAGAGATTGTCGCATAGCCCCTTCCGTCTTTGAAGCCGCTGTCCGGGAAAAATGAGAGTTCAAGTTTTTTTAATTTCATTTTTTTTGAGACAGGCCAGCCGCATGTTTCAAAGGCAAGGGTGGAGCCGGAGGCGGTGAATTGATTATCCATCAGCAAACTGAATTCAGTGTATGCGTCACCGTGCGGATTTCTGAAACAACCTGTAAAAATAAATATAATCAATATCAGCAGCTGAATTCTGAATATTCCAGTCATAATAACCCTCCGCCTGCAGAAATTTAACGATACGAACGTCAATTAAATCAGATCTTTTATCGCAAATATTTGTCATTACAATTCTGTCATATTTTTATTGATATAAAATATAATGTAACAGAGAATCTGTATATACATACATGGTTCACTTTGAAATAAAACAGTAATAACTGTTTTTGTAAAGCGGGATTTTTTTGTATATTATAACAGTTGACATTGAGTAAAAAAATACATATTTATTCAATTAAATACGGAAGGTTTAATGATGAAAAAATATATACTCCTGATTCTCATTGTCTCTTTTTCTGTCTGCCGTATAATGGCAAACACAACAAGAGATCTGATGCCTGTTCCTGAGTATAATTCTGAAAAAATAAGGAAGCATATTATCTTATATATAAACATTGAGCGTATAAATGCGGGTATGCCCGCTCTTGTAATAAACAGGAAACTGAATTCAGCCGCGCAATGGCATTCTGACTACATGGCGGAAACAGGGAAGCTGTTTCACCAGGCGAACAAAAAAGATATGCATGATGTTCAGCAGCGCGTTCTCTCTTTCGGGGAAAAGATTGACAGGTATGCGGAGCTTCTGGCCTTTTCATACTCTGTCAGTATCGGGGATAAGCCGTTTGTCAGGAAAAAAGATTCAGGCGGAGAATTTATCGATTTCGGCAATGCCTCCGTCTACAGATTGAGTGAAACAGAGATAGCGATGGCGATGATGAATGTTATTCTGAAAGATTCCTCATATAAAAACTACATGTCAAATGATAAGCTGAATTCTGTCGGAGGGGGAGTTACCGGCGGGATTAGCAATGGCCTAAACGGATTTTACAGCTCATTTGCAATTGTGGAAAAAACAGGACTTTTCAAGCTTAAACTAAAGGCGGATTTCAGGAAAGAAATTGTTAAAAAAACAGAAGATGGAAAAGAGGTTGATGAGAGTGTGCTGCAGTATGATATTTCCGGTTTTATTGATCCGAAAGCCGTGCTTTTGATAATAAACTCATCAGGTGTTTACAGAACTATCGATAAAAACGTAGTTAACGGCCGGATTTCATTCAGGATAGATGACAGGTTCCGTAGCGAACTTTCCGGCGATGAGAAAATATATGTTGCTTCATACGATAAAGAAAACGATGCATATTATCCAGTGATGCGGGTTGATATTATAAAATAATTATACTGTAATAAAAATATTCAGGTTATTCAGATGCTGTTTCGGGCAGTATTTCTTCCTCTATTGGTATTTGATGGTTTCTTTTCTGGCTGAAATAGACTCCTGTGAAAATCAATCCGCACCCGAAGTACTGCATAAGGTTCATTTTCTCATTGAGTAGAATCCATCCGAAAAACATGGTAAAGACCGGTATAAGGTTTACAAAGGCCGCGGCGGTACTCGCCTTAACCCTGCTGATACCAGCGCTGTAAAGACCATACGCTCCGATCGTAACAATGACTCCAAGGTAAACTATCCCCAGGGAGGGGAGTAAGACAAATTCTGACGGGAAACCATTCCCATTAATAATAACAAGCGGAAGGAAAAATACGGATCCGGCAAAACACTGAAATGCCGTGAGAAAGAATGGATTATATCGACTGCTGAGCCTTTTAAGTATAATAGTATAGCCTGTGGCGCAAATCATAGCGCAGAATTCAAGAAAGTTCCCAAGAACCGGATTTGGCGCACTCTCGGATACTTCGCTGCATAGACTTAGAATTATTGCCCCGGTAACGGCAACAAGAAATCCAAACCATGTAAGGCCGGTTGTTTTTTCTTTAAGAGTGAAAAATGCGGCTACAGCAACAAGGATCGGAAGTGTTGAGGTCAGTATGCCCGCCTGGGATGCGGTAGTATTTGTTATTGCCATTGCTTCAAAAGTGAAGTAGAAACATGGCTCAAATACAGCCATGAGCAGAAGAAGCCTGAAATCACCTTTCTCATATGTGCATTTCTTCCATAATTTTTTTATGAAAAGAAGAAAAAGCAGCGATGCCAGAACCTGGCGTCCCCATATTACAAACATCGGATTGTAGGTTCTGAATGTAACCTTCAGGGCTATAAACGATGTTGCCCATATTATCATTGCCGCAAATAGAGCTGTTGTGGCGCCAAGTTCTGTATTTTTCATAAATAAATAGATCCCTGTTTATTAACCGTTGCTGCTGATTATTATATTATCCGTAATTGACAAGATTTTTATAATATTAATTTCAACGTCAATTCCTTAACATATATTTTAATTTAAAAAAAGAACAGATCCCGCCGTTATTTTCGGCGGCGGTAAGATCAGAGCATTTTACATTAAAAATTTTTGCTTTTTCTGTCAGGAATAATTATTTTAAGTACGGTTGGCTGTAATGCAATAGTATAAAAATTCTCATTGACATAGGCATATTGCCGGAGTAACTATATTAGTAAAATTGTAGATGGGGTATAGCGGCTTAACCCTTAAAAAGCCATGGCGGAGACTCATTGCCTGTTAAGATTTTTGTCCAGGAAAGGCTTCCCGGCAAAATTTAAATGCAGTTTTGGAGCAAATCTGTTTGTCATTATAAAATTCATCGAGGTGATATTATGGTCAGTTATAAAGAATTAGGTCTTGTCAATACACGAAATCTTTTTAAGAAAGCTGTAAAGGGGGGGTATGCCATACCTGCGTATAATTTCAACAACATGGAGCAGCTTCAGTCAATAATTATGGCATGTGTGGAGACCAGTTCCCCTGTAATACTCCAGGTGTCGGCAGGAGCGAGGAAATATGCCAACCAGACTCTGCTGAGATACATGGCGGAGGGTGCGGTTCAGTACTCAAAGGATCTCGGTAAAAAGATTCCGATTGTTCTTCATCTTGATCATGGTGATTCATATGAGCTGTGCAAGAGTTGTATCGACACCGGGTTCTCGTCAGTTATGATTGACGGGTCTCATCTTACATATGCTGAGAATGTCAGGCTTACAAAAAAGGTAGTGGCTTACGCTCATAAAAATGATGTTACCGTTGAGGGTGAGCTTGGGGTTCTTGCAGGGGTTGAGGATGATGTTCATGCCGCTGAACATGTCTTTACACGGCCGGAAGAGGTAGAGGATTTTGTTTCCAAAACCGGTGTCGACTCACTGGCAATTGCCATAGGGACATCGCATGGCGCATACAAGTTCAAGCCGGGAACAAACCCGAAAATACGATTGGACATATTACATGAAATAGAGAAAAAAATACCGGGCTTCCCTATTGTTCTGCACGGATCATCCTCGGTTCCCCATGACCTGGTGGAGCTGATCAACGCCTGCGGCGGGAAGATGGAGGATGCAATAGGAATACCGGAGAGCCAGCTTCGCGAGGCTGCAAAATCGGCAGTCTGCAAAATAAATATAGATTCTGACGGAAGGCTGGCAATGACAGCCGCTATAAGAAAGGTTTTAAAAGAGAATCCGGGAGAGTTCGATCCGAGAAAGTATCTGGGGCCGGCAAGGGATGCCCTGAAAGAACTCTATATGCATAAAAATATTAATGTTCTCGGTTCGGCCGGAAAAGCCTGACAGACAGAACAAATGCAGAGCATCGGATATTACAGCAGATAACTATATTATGCCGGTATCCGATCCCTGCTTATTTAAAAAAATGATAGACTCTTTACTGTTTATGATAAATTAAGGTAAATAACATTTTTAAAATATGGAAATGAAAGGAAAACCGGATGTTTGATATCAGGGAATATTATAACTGCATCGCCGGGAACGGGCAGAACATTGATTACACTATCTCGGACATTGATGATGAAATTGCTTCTGATATCGATACCCTTATTTCCGGTAAAACCGGCAGTTTATATCTTTGTGACAGGTATAAGAATAACGATTCAATAATTGAAATAATATACCCCGGAACAGGTTATCCGGGAAATCAGTCTCTTCTCCTTACCCCCGACAGGATCAGGTTTCTTTTATCTTTTTACCCTTATAAGGGTGATTTTTCAAAACTGGGTAAAATAGTAATAAGGCCGAGATATTTTGAAGCGGGTAATATTGAACTTGCTGCAATTTATCTTAAGAAAAAGCATGTTCTTGTACTCTATCTGACACATCCATCCGGGGCAACAGAGGCAGCGGATGATAATGAGAGGTTTATATCTGTCAGTCTTGAGAATATCATGGATACCAAGGTTATAGAGGATTCCATTGACCGAAGCGGCAAGCCGGGTGGTAAAATACCATATTTGTGGAATATTTTATCTGTAATAACGCCTGACGGCAATTGTGATATGGAAAGATTTTTTATAAAAGCTGATAAAGTTGATTCCAAAACGTACAGCTCTCTTAATGACATTTCACTTTTTTACTACAGGCATGGTTACTGATCTAGATGGTTAACTATCATAATCATACAATCCTCTGCGGGCACGCTTCGGGGGAGATGGATGAGTATATTGCAAAGGCAATCGAAAACGGCATGAAGGAGTTCGGTTTTTCCGATCATGCTCCTGTACCGCTGCATATCAGGGAGGGGATATCCATGTCTCCCGAAGATGTTCCCGGATACATCAGCTCAATCCTCGGAATGAAAGAAAAGCACAAAAACAAGATTGATGTTAAACTCGGTTTTGAAATAGATTTCCCGTTTTTCAGCACATTTGAGAGGGAGTATCTTACAAATTCTGATGTTGATTATATTATAGGATCAGTTCACTATCTTGGTGACTGGGGGGTTGACAACCCGGATGAAGTCTCCCGGTTTGAGGAAATGAATATAGATGACATTTACAGGGAATACTATTCTATTCTTGAGAGACTTGCCGAATCAGGCTTCTGTGATATAGTGGGGCATTTTGATCTTGTAAAAAAATTCGGGCACAGAGCTGAAGCTGATATGATGCCGGTGGTAAGGAAAATTGCAAAAAAAATATCTGCGAAGGGGATCACTGTAGAGATCAATACCTCCGGTTTAAGAAAACCGGTTCATGAGATTTATCCGTCGGATGAGATTATAAAAATTCTGTTCCAGGAAAATGTTCCGGTGACGCTTGGTTCCGATTCGCATTCCCCTGATGATGTATGCAGCGGGTATCCTCAGGCTGTGGAGATACTGAAAAGTGCAGGCTACAGGAAGGTCTCCGGTTTCACGAAGAGAAAAAGGCATGAGCTTTTATTGTAGTTGCTCTAGCCGAAAAGAAGCTTCCGGATTGTCGGCTTCCAGATATCGGGCGACCAGACCGATAACCGGTGTATGCGGCGTCTGAGTTTATTCGGTGGCTCATCCAGGAGGGATATCATCTTTCTGAAAATCTCCCGGCTGTTATCCGTGTAGATGGCGTTTCCGTGAGGTATAAGAATTGTAGTTGCTCCAAGTGAAGCCATCTCTTTATATGAATGCCGCATCCTGTTTTTAAATATAACCGGCAGCGGAAGATAATACCGCCCTTTAACTTCAATAATACTGTCTCCGCAGTAGAGTATTTTGTTCCTGCCGTGAAACAATGCAATATCGTGAATTGTATGTCCCGGAGTATATATGATATGCCAATCGGAAAACCCGGGGAGCCGTTCCCCATGGTTTAGAAGATAGTCTGGTTTTGTTATTCTTTTGCTGAAAATTTTATGAATCCTGGTATGCTGTCTGATTGCAACAAGCTGAGCCATAAGACAATCGAGTATATGCTGAAGCCATCCGGAGGGTCCGCGGTACCAGCCGTCAATATTCTTATATGCTGCTATTTTTGTTCCGTATTTTTTTCTTAAAAGAGGCGCTGCTCCGGAGTGATCGGGATGCATATGTGTGACAACGGCAAGTTTAATATCAGAAACAGGTCGTTTCAGGTTTCCGGTACAGAATTTTTCAATAACCGGGAAATCGGCGGGAGAAGCGCCATCAAGAAGGAGAATCCCGTGATCATACTCTGCAAGGAAGAGATTATTTATATAACCCTTAATTGTATGGATTTTCACCTGTTACCTCTTTAAACATTGTGTTATTAACTGAACAGTGTTTAATGTAATAAATATAGTTTAAATAGTCAAATAATATTTAAATAGATAAATCAAATTTAATAAAAAATTTTCTCTTGCCATATTTTACATAGAAAGGTTAATTTAAAATAGAAATAAGGGTCTGAGTATCATATATTTCGGTTTCAAGCCTTTTAACTTAGAAGAGTATTATTTATCAGCGTATATATAAATTCCGGCAAGGATAGTTATGATCGAATCAAAAAAGTTCACTGATCTCAAAGAACATGAAAAAGAACAGAGGAAAAACCTTATTCTTGATGTAGCGGAAAAAATTTTTTCAGCAAAGCCTTTTGATGATGTTAATATGAGAGATCTCGCAAAAGAGGTCGGGATCTCACCCGGTTCAATTTATACTTACTTTCCGGACAAGGAGACTCTTTATGTTGAGGTTTCTCTCCGCGGCTTTCAGCGGGCTGTGGATATTATGAGAGACATGCTTGATTCCGGGAATGATTCGCTCGATAAAGTTGCCGAAAGATACATGGAAGAGATGATAGATAATTATGATTATATGCGTATTGTTCAGCATTGTGTTATGGATGGAAAATTCAAGACGCAGGAATCAATTGAACAGTTGAAGGATATATCACGGGAACTTTTCACAATCTTTGATAAGATACTGGCAAAGGAGACAAATCTGAAGGATATAAGACCTGTAACTCACCTGATTTTTTCTGTTTTAAACGGAATTGTATTCACATATGGTAAATATCCCGGCAGGACAAGAGAGGAGGGAGTTGCACATATGAAACGCCTTGCCAAGCTGTTCATTACTCTTCTGAACAGAGATATGGTTGAATAATAAAAACAGTTTTATCTTGACAGTATCTGTCATATTGATAATAACAATTCGAATTTATAAATAATTAAGACAAGACAAGTCTATATAATAACTGATCCGCGGCGGGTAATTGAAATTGGAAAAAAAAGGAAAAAAAACCGGAACACCAGCAAAGAAAAATGATATAAAAAAATTTGAAGCCGAAAAACTTCCCGAATCAGTTGAACCTGTATCTGAAGGCAATGATGAGAAAAGCTCTTTCGATATGATAGGCTTACTTGACAGGTTCAGATCAAAGCTGCTGGTTACTCTTGCGCTATTAATAATCATAACCCCTGTCGCTTTTTATTACTCGGATATCCTGCTTTATTTTATAAACAAGCCTTTCATAGAAACAGGAAACAGGCTGAATATTTTTACTCTCATGGGCGGATTTATGCTGAGGTTTAAAGTTTCTGTAGCAGCGGCGCTTTTTATCCTCGCTCCGTTTATCATATATCAGATATGGAGTATTATTGTTCCGTCTTTAAATAAGAGTAACCGGATGTTTTCAAGAATTACAATCATAGTGGCTGTGATTCTTTTTTATTCCGGAATAGCCTTTGTCTTTTTTTTACTGCTCCCTGCGGCAATAAAGGTTATGCTCAGTTTTGTGGGTAATGATATGCTCAGTACAATAGGTGCTGACAACTATCTCGGGTTTATACTTTTTTTCAGTCTTTCAATGGGTGTGCTTTTTGAAGTCCCGATAATTATACTTGTTCTTACCAGAATGGGAATTGTCACACCTGCGATGCTTAGCGGAAAAAGAAAATATGCGATTGTGATAATATGGATTATTGCTGCAGTTATTACACCCCAGCCGGATCCCCTGTCACAGGCGATGGTTGGTGTTCCACTGATGATTATTTATGAAATTTCAATTATCATCTCAAAAATAGTGGTCAGAAGTAATCTGAAGAGAATATCCTACAGATGATATTTAGAAATCCGGTTATGGATATGTAATGGCGGAAGCTGAGACAGGGAAAAAATCAACTCCGGTAAGAAGCGGAGCTTATATAGTCGCATTCGGGATTTTTTTAAGTCGTATTGCCGGACTGATCAGGGAGAGGGCTTTTGCCCATTATTTCGGAAGTTCCGATGCAGGTGATGCTTTCAAAGCCGCGCTCAAGATTCCGAATTTTCTTCAGAATTTGTTTGGAGAGGGCGTTCTCTCCGCTTCTCTTATACCGGTGTATGCCAGATTAAATTCGGAAGGTAAAAAAAAAGAGGCTTCAGAGCTTGCATCCACAGTAGCAACCCTTCTCTGTCTCTGCACATCTCTTCTTGTTCTGGCTGGTGTACTGTCAACACCCGTGCTTATCGATTTAATTGCTCCCGGCTTCAGCGGAGAAAAAAGAGAGCTGACAATTAAACTGGTTCAGATATTTTTCCCGGGGATAGGAATACTGGTTATGTCAGCATGGTGCCTGGGGATCCTCAACAGCCACAGAAAATTTCTTTTATCATATACTGCGCCGGTTATATGGAACTTCGCGATTATTTTCACCCTGTTGTTTTTCGGACGGAGTAATACACAGTATAACCTGGCTGAGATTGCAGCTTGGGGACTTGTGGCGGGAAGTTTTCTGCAGTTTTTTGTGCAGCTTCCTCCGGCATTAAGGCTGATTCATAATTTTAAACCTGCAATTCTTAAATTTGATCACAATGTCAGAACTGTTGTCAGAAATTTTTTCCCTGTGGTTATTTCCCGCGGAGTGGTGCAGGTGAGCGCTTATATCGATAACCTTCTCGCTTCGTTACTTCCTGCAGGTGCTGTTTCATCTCTGGCCTACGCTCAGACGCTTTATCTTCTTCCTGTCAGCCTTTTCGGAATGAGTGTGTCTGTCTCTGAACTCCCGGCGATGAGTGAAGCAAGAGGAAGTGACCTTGAAATTTCAAATTATCTGAAAATGAGATTAAACAGGGGGCTTAAACAGATAGCATTCTTTATTATCCCCTCCGTGTCAGGTTTTTTAATTCTCGGGGATGTGATTGTCGGGGCAATTTTTCAGACAGGGGAGTTCGATCGTAATACCACAATTTACGTGTGGGGTATATTGGCAGGCTCAACGGTGGGGCTGCTTGCCACAACTCTCGGCCGCCTTTACTCTTCGGCGTTCTATTCTCTTAAAGATACAAGGACTCCTTTAAAATTTGCATTGGCAAGAGTTTTTTTAACTACATTGCTGGGGTATATCTGTGCGTTTATTGTTCCTGGGCTTATAGGGATAAATGCCAGGTGGGGGACTGCCGGTCTGACTGCCTCTGCCGGTATTGCAGGATGGTGCGAGTTTTATCTGCTGCGCCGCGGGCTCAACCGTAAAATCGGTGAAACGGGTTTATCTTCCGTTTACCAGATGAAACTATGGCCATGTGCATTGATCGCCTCACTTGCAGGTTTTGTAATCAAGTATGTCTTCTTTTCAGAGAGCGTTCACACGATAATAAGCGCAGTTATCATATTATCAGTTTACGGAATTATTTATTTTTTTCTTACATATATGCTGCAGGTTGAAGAGAGCAGAATTATTGTCGGCAGAATATTAAAGAAAGTCACACCGTAATTTTAAACTGAATATCTGTTGATTGCCCGACTTTCTGTACAGGTCCTCAATAATTTATCTTTGCAGCAGATAAATAATTCTTGCTAAAAAAATATCTTCTTATCATTTGAAATTATGAACTTAAAACTCACATATGAGGCGGGATACTTTAAAATCGATTCCGGCATCGCTGATCTTTGTTCAGGTATTGCCGGAAGAAACAGTAATAACATCGACTATAATAAACCTGATAATGAAGTAAGATCGGAAGAAAAAGAGATACTGGGAAGTATTGCAGGAATCGGGAAGAGTAATATTATAATGCTCAATCAGGTTCATGGCGATATGCTCATTCATATTATTAAAGAACCCTCTTCAGACCTGCCCGCTGTAGGAGAAGCGGATGGTCTTATCACATCTCTTAAAGGCATAATGCTCGTTATCAGGACTGCGGATTGTGTACCCGTGTTTTTATATGACACGGAAAAAAAAATTCTCGGAGCTGTACATTCAGGGTGGAAGGGGACTATGCTTGATATTTCCGGCAGATGTGTAAGTGACATGTGCTGCCTGTACGGCTCATCCCCCGGTGATATAAAGGCTTTTATTCTTCCTTCGATAAGTGCGGTATCTTATGAGGTAAATGAGGATGTTGCCCGTCATTTTCCTGATAATACAATAACTGAAAATGAAAAAAAATATGTAGATCTCTGGGGTGCTGTCGAAGGTTCGTTGAAAAAAGCGGGACTTAAGATGGAGAATATTTTTAATTCACATATCTGTAACAGAATAAATTATTCAGATTTTTTTTCACACAGATATGGTGATAAAGGGAGAAATCTTAATTTTGCATTTATGAAATAGAACTTTAACAGATATGAGGTCTGCTCTCTGCTGATTTATAGCAGAAAGTCGTGAAAGAAGCAATTTGTTGTTTCATGCCGGTTACGATTAATTTAAGTGCTGCATGTTAATTAATCACAGATTTGTAAATTATCGGGATGATACCTGATAAAATAAAATAATGTAACTATTAAAGAAATTCCTTGACTAATATTTAATTCATTTGAGTATTTGAGGAAATTCTTAATCTTTGTTTCTGCCAGTTGTATTGGAGAGGCAGATATATTATATCAGAGGCAGGCATATGTGGGAATATACCGAAAAAGTAAAAGAGTTATATACAAATCCTAAGAATGTAGGAAAGATAGAGGATGCTGATGGTGTTGGCCATGTCGGGAGTGTCGTATGCGGTGATGCTCTTACACTTTATATAAAGGTTGCTGATGGAGTAATTACAGATGCGACTTTTGAGACTTTTGGATGCGGAAGTGCTATAGCGTCTTCTTCTGCGCTTACCGAAATGATCAAAGGGAAAACTATTGAAGAGGCTGAGAGTATAACAAACAGGGATATAGTCGATTATCTCGGAGGGCTCCCTGATCAGAAAATTCACTGTTCTGTTATGGGATCCGAGGCTCTTACCAATGCAATAGCTGACTACAGGGGTGAAAAGCCTCCGGTAGAGGATGAACCATCCGGCGAGATAATTTGTCACTGCATGAACATTACCGATGTTGAAATACGTGAAGCTGTGCATGAAAAGGGGCTGATGAATGTTGATGATATCATGGAACTCCTGGGTGCAGGCTCTGTCTGCGGCACATGTATTCCTAAAATAGAGGATATAATAGAAGAGGAGAAGGGAAGGTGTAGTACAAAATCCGACAGATGCTGCAGCGAGCCTCTGACCAATCTTCAGAAGATAAAAAAAATCGAAGACGCAATCAATAATGTCATCAGGCCGGGACTCAAGCGTGATGGAGGAGATATTGAACTTGTTGATATCAATGGCGATGAGGTCTCTGTGCGCCTTATGGGGGCATGTTCTCACTGCATGACCGCATCAATGACTCTTGAAAATTTTGTACAGGAAGAACTGCGCAAGACAGTGTCAAAAAATATAGTTATTAAACATGTGTAGGTGAAATATATGGGAAGAGATGTCTATCTTGATAATAACGCCACAACAATGGTTGCGCCTGAAGTTCTTGAAGCCATGCTCCCTTTTTATAAAAACAGCTATGGCAATGCATCGAGCATGCATACTTTTGGCGGACTTGTGGCAAAGGATATGGAGAATGCACGGCATCAGGTTGCACAGCTTCTCGGCGCCGAGAATGATTTTGAGATTACTTTTACCGGGAGCGCCACTGAAAGCGACAATCTGGCAATACGCGGGATAACATCATATTATCGTGATAAAAAACATGTAATAACATCTACCGTGGAACACCCCGCTGTGCTGAATCTCTGCAAACAGCTTGAGAAGGAGGGATATAAAGTAACTTATGTCCCGGTAAACCGTGACGGAATTCTGGATCTTCAGTATTTAAAGAATTCCGTGACAGAAGAGACCGCAATTGTGTCAATAATGCATGCGAACAATGAAACCGGCGTTATTATGCCGGTTGAGGAGATCGGGGCGTTCCTGAAAGGGAAGGGTGTAATTTTCCATATAGACGGGGTGCAGGCGGCGGGAAAAATTCCGGTGGATGTGATGAAACTCAACTGTGACCTCTATTCAATCTCCGCACATAAATTCCACGGCCCGAAGGGTATCGGAGCGCTTTATGTGAAGAAAGGCTCAAGGATGAGACCGATGATTTTCGGGGGGCACCAGGAGAAGGGGAGACGCCCGGGGACAGAAAATATACCGGGAATTGTAGGGATGGGAAAAGCCGCCGAGATGGCGCTCGAACATCTGAAGGATATGCCCTCTGTGGCAAGGCTCAGGGATAAGCTGCAGGAAAATATTCTTAAAACTGTAAAAACATCAACGGTGAACGGCCTTAAAGCTCCGCGGACACCGAATACTCTTAATATATCATTTGAGTTTATTGAAGGGGAATCCATTCTTCTTTATCTTGACAGGGAGGGAGTTTATATCTCAACAGGGTCCGCATGCTCAAGCGGTTCGCTGGAGCCATCCCATGTACTTCGCGGAATGAATCTCCCTTTTTCTAAAATACACGGATCGATAAGGTTCAGTTTGAGCCGGTATACAACCGAGGAAGAGATTGATTACACTCTGAAAGTACTTCCGGGTGTAATAGATACCCTGCTTAAAATATCACCGTTCTGGGATAATGAAAAGCAGGAGGGCAAGATAACAGACTGAGGAGTAACCTTCCCTGCAGCAGGGAAGGTTGGAGAAATTATTTCCAGAATACTACAGATTCTCTTTTCGGTATCCTGTGGTATTTAAACAGAGGGTATCCGGTAAAGACTGTTCCGAAAAGCGCATGGCCCTTCGGGAGTTCAAGTTTATCTGCGAGTGGTTTATACATTGAAGCGCACCAGGTTATATATCCGGCCCAGCAGCATCCAAGACCAAGAGACGGAGCAGCCAGTTCAAGATGAGACAGAGCAACTATACATGCCGTTGATGAATTCGGATCCGACTTTTTCCCGTGAACCAGAATGAGTGCCGGGGCGTCCCTTGTGACGATATCCATCCCCATATCCCAGGCATCAGTTATCATGTCAAGGCTCCACATTTTAGCCTGCTCCGGATTTTCTGCTCTCATCTGTTTCATCCAGTCAATAACGATCAGGGCTATCTCCTTTACTTTTTCCCTGCCCTGAATTACTGTCCAGTTTACCGGACGTGAATTGTGACCTGATGGAGCATATGCAGCCATCTCCAGAAGAGAGGTCAGTTTCTCTTTTTCAACCTCGGTTTTCTTATATTTTCTTATGGATCTTCTTGCTTTCATATAGTTTTTAATTATTGTTTCACCGGGATTCCAGCCGGGATTTACTGCTTCACAATCCTCTGCTTTCATCGTTGAATGGCTGAATGCTCCTGTGGGGCATACTGCTACGCAGTGTCCGCAGCTGATACATGCCTTTTCTGCACCCTCGGCGAGTTCAGGAACATCTGTATCGTTTTTCATCTTTATTATCTGCATGGGACATTCCAGTACGCAGAGCTTATCCCTGTTGCATTTACCGGCGTCTATTGTAAATAGCGGCATTTTTTATCTCCTTTTGTAAGATATATTTTGAATTCACTTTCCGAAAAAGTCAGGAAATTGTCATATGCAACAAATTACATATCGCCTTTTTTACGTCTATAAAAAAACTGCAATATTTTAATATGCTGCTTTCAGAACAATTTACTGTGTTGTGTATGGTATAAAGAGCTATTAAAGGAATAGTGAAGCCGGAGATGTTTCAAGCCCGGCATACCGGACAATAAAAATCCGGGTTATAATGTAATTTTGATACTGAAGTGGACAGGTTTATAAAGATTTTATAATACTTATGAGTGTATTGTTTATTTGAGCATAAAGGCAAAAATTTAAGTAAAAAATAGATGAACAAAAAATAAATAACATTTGATTAATTAACACAAAATAAAAATAGTGAAAATAATGTATTCTTAAGATGAGGGTAGGGAGATGTTTAACAGAGAAATTGAAACAATGCCGGTTAATAAAATGAAGGAGCTTCAGCTTGAGAGGCTTAAGTGGTCGTTGAGACATGCCTATGATAATGTTCCTTTTTATAAAAAGAAATTCGAAGCGGCCGGTTTTCATCCGGACCAGTTTAAATCGCTTGAAGATATGAAAAGAGTTCCTTTCCTCACAAAACAGGACATGAGGGACAACTATCCCTATGGATTATTTGCGGTTCCGCTGAGTAAAGTAGTTCGCGTTCATGCATCTTCCGGAACTACCGGTAATGCCACTGTTGTCGGATACACGAAGAATGATGTTAATGTCTTTGCCGAGGTTGTAGCAAGAAGTCTGGTTTCCTACGGTGTCAGCGAAAACGATATAATTCAGATTGCTTATGGATATGGACTCTTTACGGGGGGGTTGGGACTTCATTATGGTTCTGAAAAACTGGGAGCGCTTACTGTTCCGATGTCGGGTGGTAATACACCGAGGCAGCTTATGCTGATGAAGGATTTCGGCACAACTGTATTCTGTTCAACCCCTTCATATGCGCTTAATATAGCTGATTTTATCGAAAAGAATATGCCTGATTTTAAAATTGAATCAACCAGACTCAGAATCGGGGTTTTCGGAGCAGAACCATGGACTGAGGAGATGAGAAAAGAAATTGAACGCCGGCTTAAAATCAACGCCTTTGACATATATGGACTCAGCGAGGTTATTGGACCCGGAGTATCAGCGGAGTGTTCAGAGAAAAAAGGGCTGCATGTCTGGGAGGATCATTTTTATGTTGAAATAATAAATCCCGAAACGGGAGAGGTGCTGCCGGAGGGTGAAAAGGGTGAGATTGTCTATACATCGCTGACCAAGGAGGCTTTCCCCGGAATAAGGTACAGATCCCGTGACATTACAAGGCTGTACCATGACAGCTGCAGATGCGGACGGACTCTTGTTAAAATGGATAAGGTTTCAGGCAGGTCGGATGATATGCTGATTATAAGGGGTGTAAATGTTTTCCCGAGCCAGATAGAGTCTGTACTTATGGGATTTGAAGGGACCGAACCGCACTACCAGATAATCGTCGACAGGAAAGGTTCTCTGGATGATATTGAGGTTATGGTTGAAGTGAATGAAAAGATTTTTTCTGATGAAATCAAGGTTATGAATAATCTCTCGAAAAACATAGCCGATCGTTTCAGAAGTTCGCTTGGAATATCCGCGAAGATTACTCTGGTTGAGCCTCAGACTATACCAAGAAGTGAAAGCAAGGCAGTCAGGGTTATTGATAAAAGAAAAATTTAAAGGAGAAACTGCATGAATGTAACACAGCTTTCAGCCTTTGTGGCGAATAAACCGGGGCATCTTCAGAAGGTTCTCAAAGTTTTGGCTGATGAGAATATAAATATTATCACACTGACCATCGCTGAAACACTGGATTTTGGAATTCTCAGAATGATTGTAAATGATCCAGATAAAGGATACAGGGTGTTAAAAGAGAATAATATTACTTCATCGGTGACCGATGTTCTTGCTCTTGAGATTGAAGACACTCCCGGATCGCTGTATAATGCTCTGGATGTTTTTGCGCAGATGAATCTTAACATAGAGTATATGTATGCGTTTACCGAAAAACGTGACGGTAAGGCTGTAATGATCTTCAGGTTTGAAGATGTTGAATCTGCAAAAACAGCTCTCAAAGATAAGGGATATAATATAGTAAGAAAGATTGATATAATTGGAGAAAATAAATGACTTCTAAAGTAATGTTGGGGAATGAAGCAATTGCCCGCGGCGCATGGGAGGCAGGTTGCAGAGTGGCGGCTGGTTACCCCGGAACACCTAGTACCGAGGTTCTTGAAACTATAGCCAGGGACTACGGGGAAATTAAAGCCCAGTGGTCGCCAAATGAAAAGGTTGCTCTTGAGGTAGTTGCAGGTGCGTCTATTGCGGGCGCCAGATCGCTCGCTACGATGAAACATGTCGGGCTTAATGTGGCAGCCGATCCGCTTTTTACTTTTTCATATACCGGAGTAAATGCCGGGCTGGTTATTATAAATGCCGATGATCCGGGGGCATGGAGTTCGCAGAACGAGCAGGATAACAGGCATATAGCCCGCGCTGCAAAACTGCCGATGCTTGATCCTTCCGGACCGGCTGAAGCAAGAGAATTCACGAAGATTGCGTTTGAAATATCTGAGAAATATGACAGGCCTGTACTTGTAAGAATAACGACAAGAATCGCACACTCGCAGGCGATTGTTGAAACCGGGGAGAGGACAGAAGTGCCGCTTAAAGACTTCAATCGTGATCCGAAAAAATATGTAATGATTCCCGCTCATGCCAGGCCGCGGCATGTATTCATTGAGCAGCAGCATTTAAAGCTCAAGGATTACTCTAATGATTCAGGTCTTAATCGTATAGAGTGGAGAAATAAGAAACGCGGAATAATCTCAAACGGCGTAGCTTATCAGTATGTAAGAGAAACATGTCCGGATGATTCCGTGCTTAAAATCGGAATGGTCTGGCCTCTTCCGGATAAACTTATTAAAGAGTTTGCATCGCAGATTGAGGAACTTTATGTCGTGGAAGAGCTGGATCCTTTCATCGAAGATTATGTAAAAGCACTGGGAATAAAAGTTGTTGGCAAGGATATAATCCCTATCTGCGGTGAGCTGACACCGGAGATAGTTGATCTTGCCCTTAATAAAAAAGAGGCCGTTAAGGCAGTCCCTCCATACACCGGTGATCTTCCGGGAAGACCTCCCGGACTCTGCAAGGGATGTCCGCATGCATTTGTATTCAATATACTGAAAAAACATAATTATGTGGTAAATGGGGATATCGGCTGTTATACTCTTGGAGTTCTCCCTCCATACTCTGCAATGCATTCACAGGGATGCATGGGTGCAAGTATCGGGATGCACCTTGGTTTTGAAAAAGCCAGAGGTGACGAGATGGCGAGAAACTCCATTGCCGTTATCGGAGACTCGACATTTATGCATTCAGGTATTACCGGGTTAATCGACCTTGTCTATAACAAGGGAACAGGTACTGTGATGATACTTGATAACAGAATTACAGCGATGACAGGACATCAGGATAATCCTGCAACAGGATTAACCCTTATGGGTGAACCTACATATGAACTGAATCTGGAAATGGTCGTCAGGGCATGCGGAGTAAACCGTGTTGTTGTAGTAGACCCGAGGGATGTCGAGCTGCTTGAAAAAGTGATAGTGGAAGAGATTGCGGCCAAGGAGCCTTCAGTTATTATTGCCAGACGCAAGTGCATTCTGGCCAGGTGAGGATATTATGAAAAATGTTATATTTGCAGGCGTAGGCGGGCAGGGAGTAATTCTTGCGAGTAAAGTGCTTATGGATGTAGCCAGAAAAAATGGCTATGATGTTAAGGAGTCTGAAGTTCATGGTATGGCCCAGAGAGGGGGGAGCGTCGATTGCCATGTCCGTTTTGGCAAAGAGGTCTTCTCTCCGCTAATTCCTAAAGGGGGGGCGGATTATATAATATGCCTGGAACTGCTTGAGTCTATGAGGAAACTTGAATATCTTAATAAAGACGCAGTTCTTATTGTTAACAGGGAACAGATAAATCCCGCACCTGTTGAGATCGGCGCCATGCAGTATCCTGCGGATTTGGAGTCATGGCTTAAGAATAATTTTTCTTCAACTGTGATGGTTGATACAGCTGAAGCTCTCAGGGAGGCCGGAACAAAAAAGGCATTGAATATTGTTATGGTTGGATGTCTTTCAAAGTATCTTGAGTTTGAGGTAAATGACTGGGAGGATGTGATAAAATCACTTGTCAAAGAGAAGTTCATTGAACAGAATCTTAAAGCTTTTCATCTTGGCAGGGAACTTATTAAGTAATATAGAAGGGTCAGAGCTTTTTTTAAAATACTCTGACCCTGCTTCTTTTTTTATCTCTCCTGACTTCCGGACATATTACAAATAAACAGGCTGATCTTTAAAATTAAAAACTGATAATAACTGGTAATTGCTTATGACAAATTTTGAACTGATAAATGATCTTGTAAAACGTCTGGAAGAGATGGAATATGATCTGAACTGTTTGAAAGACTGCTCGGAACCGCTTACAAAAGAAGCTGTCAATGCATCTCTTCCGCTGATTAAAGATTTATATCAGAAACTTCTGGATATTGATAAAGCGCTTGAGGAAGATAAAATGGGGTATGTCCTTTTTTAAAGAATAACTATCATATTGATTATCATATTTGAAGGGCTATGTTAAATTACGCTATTGTTATTGACAAATTATCAGTAAGTATCAAAAACCGTTAATTATGGGGCTGTTCCGCAAACTAAGGAGTTTTGATTATAAATCCTTCTTGAGAAGGGGGGGCAGATATATATTAATTTTTCATATAGTGTTTATATTAATAATAGCTTTAATGGCATTTCTTTATATATTCTTTGATCCCCCATATACAACATTACAGGCATACAGGTTTGTATTCAATGGTTATAGTTCAAAAAAACATCATACAATACCTATCAAATCTATTTCAGGAAAGTATCAGAGATTGGTCGTATATACGGAAGATCCGAATTTTTACAGGCACTACGGAATTGATACAGGGGCTATAGTGAGCGCTATACAGGTGAACTTCAGGTATGGCAAAAAAATTTCCGGAGCCAGTACAATAACACAGCAGCTTACCAGAACTCTTTTTCTTTTTCCTGACAAGCTGTATATAAGAAAATACCTTGAGACAATTGCAGCCATTACAATTGATGCCATTATGCCGAAAAAGAGGATACTGGAGTTATATTTCAACTACGCTGAATGGGGCCGGGGAGTATACGGGATACAGAGTGCATCATATTATTACTATGGCCTCCCTCTTTACAAAATATCAGAAGATCAGGTGATACGGCTTATCACCCTTCTTCCATCTCCCTGTAAATATTCACCGGAAACATTTGAAAAAAGGAAAAGGCTTAGTGCCAGATACAATAATCTGAATGAAACACTGAATGCCATGCACACTACAAAGTAGATATAATTGTTTTTTAAGTAAAGTGAATTTGAATTTTCCGGTGATATCCCGGGATTAAGGAGAATAAAATGTCAGGAAAGATAATAAATAATCTCGGAAGTCTGCCGGTTGTGTTTGTCTCGGGAAGCGGGAGTATTCTCTCCGATGTTAACGGGAAAAAATATATCGACTTTGTAAGCGGTATCGGGGTTAACTCTCTGGGGCACAATCATCAATCTCTTGTAAAGGCAATTGCAGAACAGGCTGTAAAACAGATCCATATTTCAAATTACTATAATTCAGATACAGGCCTTGCTTTTTCTGAGGCTCTTCTTGCAAGGACTAACATGGATAAGGTTTTCTTCGGGAACTCGGGAGCTGAGGCTAATGAATGCGCCTTTAAAATTGCCAGAAAGATGGGGGCCGCTTCAGACGCCTCTGCAGGGAAAAAGGCCGGAACACGGCATGTTATTGTTACACTGGAAAAATCATTTCATGGAAGAACAATAACAACGCTGTCTGCCACAGGACAGGATAAGTTTCATAATCCATGTTTTGCGCCATACACTACAGGATTTCGTCATATACCCGCGGATGATTATAAAGCATTGGAAAGTGCCTTTGATGAAACTACCTGTGCCTTATTAATTGAATGCGTTCAGGGAGAGGGGGGAGTTAACCTTATTAACAGTGAATGGGCTCGCACGGCATGTGCTGCTGCAAGGAGAGCAGGTGCTATTGTAATTGCCGATGAAGTGCAGACCGGAATAGGGCGTACCGGACTATTTCTTGCAAGTGAGTATTTTGATATTAATCCGGATGTTATAACCCTCGCGAAAGGAATCGCAGGGGGAGTGCCGATGGGTGCCTGCCTGGCCCGAGGTGCTGCTGCAGATATACTTGTCGCGGGAGATCATCAGTCAACCTTCGGAGGAAATCCTCTCGCATGCGCAGGCGGTCTTGTTGTTCTTGATGAGCTTGCTAAACCCGGTTTCCTTGAAAGTGTGGCGGCCAGCGGCGATCATATACGCTCTGCAGTCAACGGATGGAAGTGTCAGTCAGTGAAAGATGTTCGTGGAAGAGGACTTATGATTGGCATTGATATTACCGGAAAATCTGCAGATGTACAGCTGGAATGCCTGAAAAACGGTCTATGCATATCAACAGCGGGTGTGCAGACACTGAGATTGCTGCCCCCTTTGGTAATAACCATTGAGGAGATAGATGCAGGATTAAACATCCTGCGGGATGTGCTTGAATCAAAAAATAAGCAGCAGTAAAAAAACTTATAAAACAGCTAAACATTTGTTGACATATGATCTATATTCTGCAATATTTGATGCAGGATTGCAATTATTATATATTTTATGAAATTATTTATGTTTATACCGGCTGATAAATTATGAATGAAGATGATATCAGAATTAAACTTGGCCCTTGTGGTCTTTTATGTGAAAAATGTTTCGCTTTTGCAGACGGGCCGATAAAGAAGTCAAGCGTTGAATTGAAAAAAGCACTGGGAAATTTTGATCAGTATGCCGGAAGGTTTGTAGAACTGCTGCATGAACCTGGATTTTCCGGGTATAAGGATTTTAAAATTTTATTAAACATTTTTACGGAAGCTGAGTGCAGGGGATGCAGGCTTGACGGATGTAAACTTTTTACAGGATGTAAAGTTAAGGGATGCTCTATTGATAAAAATGTTGATTATTGTTTTCAGTGCGGTTTTTTCCCATGTGATAATACCGGTTTTGATGAAAATTTAAAAAAGCGATGGATTTCAATACAGGACAGGATGCGTGAAATCGGCATTGAGCAATATTATAATGATATTAAAGACAAGCCGAGATATTAAATACTGAAAATTAGAAAATGCTGAAGATAGACAAAATATCACGACACAATTTATCTGAGCTTGCTGAGTTGTTTAAAGAGCTGTCAGGCAATGAACAGTCTGTAAAAAAGATGGAAGAAAACTTTCTGCTTATGGAGAAGAATGAAGATTATATAATTCT
The DNA here is from genome assembly GCA_963664815.2 of Spirochaetota bacterium. Lineage (GTDB taxonomy): Bacteria > Spirochaetota > UBA4802 > UBA4802 > UBA5550 > WRGT01. The sequence goes on along the minus strand of CAXXHB010000003.1, from coordinate 3,445,822 downwards.
GGGAGCCATGCTCAATGGAAAACTTGTCGGTTCTCTCATGGGAATAGTGTGTATGGATCTTGTTGATGACTGCCGTCCTTTCATGGTTATTGAAAATGTAGTTGTTTCAGAAAACTGCCGCAGGCAGGGTATTGGAAAAAAGCTGATGCTTGAGATTGAGAGTGTCTGTATAAGCAGGAACTGCTACTATAATCTTTTTGTTTCAGGATCAAAAAGAACAGATGCGCATAAATTTTATGAATCAATGGGATATAAACCGGATGTAGTCCGGGGATTTAAAAAATATTTTTTAAACTGATATGTCATGCAGTAAAATTATACATCTAGATATGGATGCATTTTTTGCAGCCATTGAGCAGAGAGACAATCCGTCTTTGCGTGGTAAACCTGTCATTGTCGGAGGAGATCCGGACAGGAGGGGTGTAGTGTCAACATGTTCCTATGAGGCCAGGAGGTATGGAGTCAGGTCAGCAATGCCCTCAAAAACTGCTATAAAGCTTTGCCCGCATGCTTTTTTTGTCTATCCCAGATTTGATGCATACAAGAAGGCTTCGCGGCAGTTTATGAATATCTGCGCTGAGTATACAGATCTTATTGAGCCTCTTTCTCTCGACGAAGCATTTCTGGATGTTACTGAGAATAAAAAGAATATGGCTTCGGCAACGATCATTGCAGAGGAGATTCGCCGCAAAATATTTTCAGAGACCGGTCTTACAGCTTCCGCCGGTGTTTCTTATAATAAATTCCTGGCCAAGACAGCCTCCGAAATTAATAAACCTGACGGTATAGCGGTGATTAAACCCGGAGAAGCTGAGAGATTTCTTGAAACTCTCCCGATCGGAAAGTTTTTCGGAGTGGGGAAGGTCAGTGAAAAGAGAATGATTGCGCTTGGGATAAACAATGGACTTGATCTGAAGAATACACCTCTTGAAAAGCTTACTAAACACTTTGGTAAAGCCGGAGGATTTTATTACGATATAGTGCGGGGGATAGACAACAGGCCTGTATCTCCATATCGTGAGAGAAAATCTTACGGGAGAGAAATCACCCTCAATGAGGATATCCTTGATATTGATCTTATACATTCCGTTTTAAGAGATATTGCTGAAGAACTTGAGTCGGTTTTTAAAAGAAAAAAGCTGAGGGGCAGAACAATAACTCTGAAAATAAAATATTTTGATTTTCAGCTTTCTACAAGAAGTATAACAGTTGATGCCCCTGTTGATTCGGCTGATGTCATAATGGAAGAGGTACAAAGGCTCATCAGATATACTGAGGCCGGTACCAGGAAGATCAGGCTTCTGGGAATTGCTCTGTCCAATTTCAACAATGAAGTGAAGGATTCGGCAGAGCAGCAACTCGTGTTTCAGTTCTTATAAACATTCTCTGTTTTAATAATAAAGTCATTAACTATATTTTTTAAAGTATCCGGATTACCAGTAACCTTCCTGTGAGAGGCTGTTACTTTACCTGTAGCTGTTTCAAGAAGTTTCAGTTCAAGAGTATAAACTGTTCCTTTCACACGTTTAACCAGATACTGGTCTTCCCCTGTGTTGCCAAGCGCTTTCTTTCCCGATTGTTTTGCTCTTGAGAGAGTTCCGAAAACAACAAAATCTGCTTTTACTGTTTTCCCATCAGATAAAGCGCAGTCAGAATCACCGCAGGTTGTATAGGAAAGAATGTTTTTATTGCGGCCTGTGCTGTCACCCTGAAGCCCGATATTTTTTTCGAGTATTTCGTGAAGTGGTTTTGAATATGATTCATCACAGTTGATTAATTTTATTGGAGTAATAAGGGTTGTAAATTCTGCAGCAGATTTTATAACCTTTTTTCTTAATACTATCTTCTCATTGACTGCCTCATCTTTCCCTGTGTATAAAACTGTTTTGGTAAATGGTTCAAATCCCTCTGCAGATAATGTAAGCGAATACCTGGTATTTTTTCTAAGCGCTGTGCCGGTAAAACCATCAGAGTTTACAGACCTTCTTTCGGATAAGTATACGTCTGAAGATTTATATTCGGCAGTGGCTTTACCGACAGGCTTTCCGGTAGTATCTTCAGTTATATCGGCGTTATAATAAAAAACCGGCACTGGCTTAACCGGATTTTTAAAACATGCGTAGACGTTATGATTTTTACCGGCTGTAAAATTATAATAAACGGCATCTCCTGCAATGGTAGCATAGAGAGGATATTTTTCATTGCGGAATGTGTTAACTGAAACAACATTTGTAATGTCTGAAACCTCGAATGAATTACCATTGCGTTTCAGACGGGCTCCGTATATATCAAATCCACCCATCCCTGCATAACCGTTTGATGAGAAATAAATTGTCTCCCCGTCGGGGTGGACTGATACAGAGATTTCGTCAAGCGGTGTGTTTATCCCGGCAAGTTTTTGAGCAACACTCCATTCTCCATCATTATCTTTTTGTGAAATGTATATATCATAATCAGTTCCGTCAGACGATGAGAATATAACAGTATTTCTGTTAACATAATTCGGATAATGATTCCATCTGCCCGGATTTAGTTTTCGGGGTTTCTCCCATGATGACCAGCTTTTTTTATCTGCCAGGTAACTTCTTGTATATATTGATGATGAATCGCCTGAATTTAAACTGACGAGAACCTCTCTCCCGTCATCCGATAATGCAGCGGAGTTTATCGAATCTTCCGGCAGACCTGAAAGGTAAACCGGGTAGTTGCTGATTTGTTCAGCTGAATTTCCGCTTATTTTATAAATCTTCTGTATGTGCTCATTATAATCATATCCGATCATAATGTGATCGCGCGGTATCATGGTTTTAATAACTATGTTGTTGCCCCATGATGCTTTTGCTGCACCAGATGGATAACCTGACGTAATAGTTGATTTTCTATAGATATTTTCCCTGTATTTTAAGAGTGTGATGTCTCTTTTACTGAGTTCTCCCTTATATTTACTGATGAATGGTTCGATCTGGTCTGCGGCTTCTTTAAACCTGCCAAGGGAAGCTGCTGCAATTATTTTCAGATAAGCGGTTTCGCTGCTGTCAGAGATGGAAAGATACTGGCCGCAGTATTTTTCAGTCTGGTCAAAATATTCAAGTGTAAAGGTAAGATCAATGAGGCGTTTCAGTGTTTTTAAATCACCGGGGTTTCTTGAAATAACTGATTTCAGTATTATAATATCGGTTTCGGCGTCTTTCTGCTGATAGTGGTCAGATGGATATAGAACCGCCTCCGCATAAAACGGTACAAGAAGCAGCATTATTGCAGCTGTTATTCTCAGAAACATATTTCTAACCCCATCCAGAAAAATACCCCCGGAATATCGGACTGATTTTTCGGGTTGCTGCTGCTGTACGGCTTATTGCTGTCAAAGACAGGGAAAAGGTATGATTCGTTTTTAACAACTTCATCAGCTTCATTATCATTATGGATATAACCTTTTATGTAATAGATATTCCATATTTCAATATAGAAACGGACAACGTCTCCGGTATAGGTCAGCTTGCCGTCAAGTCTGTGATATGGGGAGTATCTTTTGGAGTTGTAATCTCCGTAAACAGGAGTGTACCCTCCTGATCCGTCAGATGTTGATCCTGTAATAGGAGTGTATGGCATTGAAGTTGCATAGTGCCATATAACAGATGGAGTCCATCTCCCCTGATGCGTCAGGGCTGCTATCCTGAAAATATGTGTCTGGTCATAATCCGAGTAATACTCATCTTCACCATCACTCATCCGTGTTCTTGAAAGTGAATAACTGGTCCAGCCGTAAACAGGTCCGATTTTTCCTTTTATGAAACACTCGATACCCATTGAAGAACCTTTAACATCCTTGGAATATGGATTGATCTGGGCAAGTCTCTGCAGTTGTGTGCTGGCAACATTTCCAAAATCAGATGAAAAAAGATCCCGGTACTTTGCGTAGTATGTTTCAATCTGGCCTGAAATTTCCCGTGTTATATTTTTCTCAAAGCCGGCTACTCCGTTGTAAGCTTTGCTCTCTTTCATTGCCAGGGTATCGTTGCCAAGGTAATAATACATGTCGGGCTGAGCATGATATGAACCGCCTCCTCCATATACTTTCAGATTCTGATTTTTAACATAATATGACGCAATCCCTCTGTATGAAATGGAGTCGGTTGACAGAGGCCCATAGTGTTTATATCTCGCGCCGGCATTAAGCTTGACAGGATAAAGATCAAGTCCGGTTTCGTTGAAAACAGATATGGTTTTACCTTCAATTGGAAAGGATGCAGCTATTGTTCCACCCTTGATGTTTGAGATATCATAGTCTACAAGATCGGAGATATCGACGTTTCCTGAAACTCCGTCTTTATGAAGAATAAATTCATAACCGGTCTTTACGTCGAAAACAGAGAAATCGGATGTCAGGGTCTGCATTAACCTGTACATAAGGGGTGAGTATGTTATGCTGAGAGGTGTTCCCGCTGAATCTGTACTTGTGTCTTTTATATAATGATCAATCCGGTTGCGCATAAAAGACGTTTCAAGAAAAAGTTTTCTGTTTATCAGGTATTGCCATTTAAGCGACTCCGTGTGATATTGTGCCCTTGAGTCAATATTATCTTTAATATATAGATAGTCATCGGAGCCAAGAGTTGTGAAGTAAAATCTGTGTTTTGAAGAAAGATTGTATTTAAGTTTAAGATAATAATCCTGGAAATAATATTCATTATCAGTGTCTACCTCAAGAGCATCAGCCCCCCAGTCCAGATATGTTCTCCTTCCGGCGAACATAAGTGAGAAATCGGCAATGGGTGCCGCTTCACAGTATATTGTGGGGAAGAGCGGAATTAAAGGATCGAGTATAATCGACCCATGGACTCCGGGCTTTTCAACCTCTTTTGTTTTTACCTGTATTATGCTCCCTATGCTGTCATCATAAGTCATAGGGTATGGGCCTTTGATGATTTGCACATTGTCAATTATTGTTCCGCTGATTGATGATAACAGGGGAATAATGGGAGTGATATAGTGATAAGGGTAATCGACAGGTATATCATCGATATATGTCTTGTCGTATATCGGATTCATCCCTCTGATAATCGGGACACTACCTAATGAAAAAGAGCTCCCTACGCCGGGCAATGTCTGCAGCAGATGCAGGGCATCACCGGCACCGCTCATGGGCATATATTTTATATCATCCGATGATATAGATTGATTGCCGGGACGGCCTGAGTCATTTTTATTATAGGAGCTGATGACAGGATCTAAACTGTGTACTTCCTTTTTAAGAGTAATTTCCAGCGTAAAATTTCTTTTTACGCGGATATTTGTTGCGGTTTTGCAGTAAAGTGGGTGTGCGGTGTGAATAATATAAAATCCTGCGGGGATATTTTCAAATAGAAAAGATCCGTCTGATGATGTAACTGCAGTTGCTTTCAATTCTTCAACTGCAACGGATACGCCGCTTATGGCGTACCCTGTTGAACTGTCAAATATCCTTCCTGAAACAGAATAGGCATACAGGCTGGTGCCTGACAGCAGAATTATGAATATAAGGAGTAATCTTTTCACTGAATTTTATCTGCCCGGAATTTAATTTTGATATCTGCAGTTGAATTACAGGGTTTACCTGCCATATATGATGGTTCAACACTGATCTGTTTGAGTATATCCGCTGCAAGTTCATCCAGTCCAAGGCCTGCTGACATTATCTGTTTTACACCCAGAATAGTTCCCTTTTCACCTATATCAATTCGGAATATTGCTGTTCCTTCTACTGCTGCGATACTATATATTTTTTCAGGCTTCTTTAATTCCGGGGTGCTGATTATATATGGTTTTTCAATCTCAAGGTATATTTTCATGTGAGATTCTGTGTTTGAACTGTCGTATGTTTTTACCCTGTTTTCATAGTTGAGTAACATGGTTTTGGAATCTCCGCCGATTCTATCGGGTATATTGTTCTCTTCATAAGAGGCTGAAGCACATCCTGTGAGTATCAGGACTAATATTATTATAAAGTTAAAAGTATGTCTCACTGGCAGTTCCTCCCGGTTTTCCATGCATTTTAATTATTCAACAATATTATTCTTATATTCCGGTATGGTAAAAACAATTTCTATTCCGACTAATGTACCACTCATGTTTGCCGTAGTATTTCTATTGCTGCCGGGATAATCTTCTTCATAATATTTATCGCTGATAAAAGGGTAAATTTTAAATATTATGGCAATGTCCCATGGCTCGTACTGAACGCCTATCCCTGCCGATAATCCTAAATCTACGGCTTTTTTATTGTTGGCATCCATCTTTATATCTGTTTTTAAATGGTTATAGTTGCTGCGGTAAAAAACAAAATTAATGTCGTAAGTAAGAACAAGTTCGAATGGCCAGTCAAAACCGAAACTGCTGAAACCATAAAATCCTGCCAGTAAACCGGTTGCATTGATTTCAGTATGATTAAAGGGAATATCAAAATTTGTTCTTCTCATCCCGAGATATAACCATTTATATGAAGTATCTCCAGGATTGTTAAAGCGATAACCGAGCCTTGCATCCAGATTCCATAAGGATGCATCTGCATAATATTCAGTCCCCTTTGAGGAAATTTCTTTTATATACTGGTTATCCGTTCTTACAGCCGAATAACTTATATCTCCCTGAATCCAGTCGTGGAAATATCCGCATGAGACAGAATATCCATGGAGTGTTTTCATCTGATTATCTTTATTATCAGCTGAATCTGCAGCAAGATCATTATCATATCCGCCGTTTAATGTTTTATCATAAGGTACATTATATGAGCCGGCACCGTAAGGGGCGTAGAAAGCTTTTATCAAAGGCCCATGGTTGGGAGCGGATGATAAAAAAGCCGGCTTCAGAATTGTTGAAATAATTATTATATATAATATTTTTTTCATTTTAATTCAGACTTGATGTTAAAAGTTTTAAAAAGAATAATTTCATAACAATTGTTATTTTACAAGGCTTTTTGCTTGACTTGATAATTTTTTTACATATTTAATTGAGAAATTGAATTTACAGGGAGAAATTTAATGAAAAGGAAAATACTTATCGATAAAAAACTTCAGCTTAAAACAGCATTTTCTATAATACGTTTTTACTTTATTGCTTTTTTCATCATCCTGATACTGATGATAATACATAATATTGCAACTGACAAAAAGATTAATGGAACTATTAAAGATCTCAATGGTGCAATTAATACTGAACAGAATATTGTTAAGGCATTTATAAAATATTCAGACATCACGGCAAATTCAGAAATTCAGCTGGAATCACAGAAAATTTCTGACGATCATAATCAAAGCATAAAAATTATTGAAACTCATATTGCCGTATTAACCGGGCTTCTTAATTCAAACTTTGTGGTAATTTCCATTATCGCCGGTTTTATGATTATCATGGGGATTGTTCTCTTCTATTATTTAATAAGGCTTACACATACAATTTCAGGACCGATTTACGTTATTACTCAGCATATTCAGGATATTATTGACGGTAAGGAACCGTCTCTCAGGGCGCTGCGGGAAGATGATCAGCTTAAAGAGTTTTACAGCAAGTTTTCAGATATGGTCAAAAAGCTTCAAGAATAGCGGGAGTAATTATTTCTATAAATATGCGGATATAATCTGAATGCGTGATTGTTTTATTACCCGTTGATATAATGAAATATTGCTGCATGATGAACTTTAAACAGAATGGAGTTTGTCAAATGAAAGAAATGATATAAAATATCACTTGAAAAAAAATTAAAATTGTATATATTAAAATTAATGAGCAATGACGGCATATACTCATCCGGACAACTGAAATCTGGTATTATAAAGGAAATATCAGATTATATAAGTGATGGTATTATCCTTGTTGATAATGAGGGGATAATAAAACTATGGAATCCTGTCATGGAAAGGTTAACAGGTATAATACAGGATGATGCTGTTGAAATATCTTTTAATAAAACCATAAGCCGATTGCGGGATCTGGATGATGAAAATGGTGATATTGTTGATAAAATCCGCAAGTTCATAGTGAATTTTCTGCAAACCGGAAAAGTTGCTGAAGAATCTGAATTTATTCTCAGGATCAGATCACTGAATGGTACTTCAAGAACTATCATATCAAAATTTTGTTTAAGTCTGGATACTGAAAATGCCTTTATCTGTTGTGTTATAAAAGAAATACCCGGGCAGGAATATATTTTACGTAAAAAAGATATTGATGATGCTTTACGTATTTCTGAAGAGAAGTATTCCCGTTCCTTTCACCTCGCACCGATAAGCCTTACAATTACAACCCTGACGGAAGGGACAATAATAGAAGTTAACGATGAATTTTTAAATAATACCGGGTTCAAACGATCTGAGGTTGTGGGGAAGACTGTGCATGACGTTAAAATATGGGCGCCTCCGCAGTTGCGAGATGAAATAATCGCGCCACTGCTTTACGGGAGAGCTGTTAAGAATAAGGAGATAGTATTCAGGCATAAAAACGGTGATCTGCATAACTATATCTACTCTGCCGAACCTATTTCTATAGAGGGTATTGACTGTATAATATCAAACTTTTTCGATATTACTGAAAGAAAAAAGCTTGAATCTGCGCTCAGAATTTCCGAGGAGAAATTTTCACGCTCGTTTCAGCTGGCGCCTATCAGTATCAGCGTAACCGCGCTTGAGAGCGGCAGAATCGTGGAGGTGAACGATCAGTTTATAAGAACTACAGGATATAACCGCAGTGAAATTGTCGGAAAGACTGTATTTGATATAAATATCTGGGAACCTCGTGAAGCGAGGGAAAAAAATATTTCACCTATAAAAGAAGGGAAGTCGGTAAGAAACATCGAGATAGTATTCAGACATCAAAACGGTGATCTGCATAATTATATATATTCCGCCGAACCGATAACCCTGGATGGAGAAACATGCATAATTTCTATTTTCTTTGATATAACAGAGAAAATGATTCTTGAAGATGCATTAAGGCTTTCCGAGGAGATGTACAAAACTGTTTTTGAATGTACAGGTTCCGCTATGGGTATTGTAGAGAACGACGTGATGACTCTTGTAAATAATGGGATGGTGACTCTTTCAGGCTACACAAAAGAACAGATTGAAGGGAAGATGACATGGAAGGATTTTGTTACTCCGGAATATGTCAGGGAAATAAGAAAAAATGCAAGGGACCTTGGGGCAGATGAGGCTTCTCTGATTAATAAGAATGAGTTCAAGCTTAAGTATAAAACGGGTGAAGTAAAGGATGTTTTCTGTCTTACTGCGCTGGTTCCGTATAATTCCCAGTATGTCGTTACCCTTATTGATATGACTGAATATAATTATCTTTTGAAACAGATAAACGAAATAAGTAAACGTGAGCAGCAGCGTGTGGGTGAGCTTCTTCATGATAACCTGATCCAGTATCTTACAGGCATATCTCTTATAATCCGAAGCCTGGAGATGAAAAAAAAGAGGGGAAAATCTATTGAGATAAGTGATATTAAGAAAATTTACAAACTCATAGGGGAATCCCTTACCCTTACGAAAAAACTTCTTAAAGGTCTTTTTCTTGTAGAGATTGATTATGAGGGTCTGCCAAGCGCATTTAAAAACCTGGCAGCATCAATTAGCGAGCTTCATGATATTTCATGTGTTTTTGAAGAGGATTGTGATCCGGCAGATGTTGATGTTATGAGGGCAACTGAATTGTATTACATAGTCAATGAAGCAGTTCATAACGCGGTTAAACATGGAGCAGCTGACAGAATTGTTATAAGCCTCAGGAACAGGGACGGGAAGAGTGAGGTTGAGGTCAGTGATAATGGAAAAGGTTTTGAGGGGGTAAACTTCCGTGATACTGAAGGACTTGGGCTTAAGCTTATGAATTTCAGAGCGAAGTTGATCGGGGCAAAGATAAGGATTGAGAATAATCCGGACTCACCCGGGGCAAGAATTCTCTGTTCTTTACAGAAATGATTAAAAGTACAATAAAGGAAAAGCCGAGGTAAACAATGCCGGGTTTTGGCAGAACAAAAAAGCATTCAGTGCTCATAGTGGAAGATCATTCTATTGTCAGAATGGGGCTTTGCATGATGATATCCCAGCTGGAGGATATGTTTATATGCAAAGAAGCTGACAGCGGAGATAAAGCCCTCGAATACCTGAAAAAGGAAACGGCTGATGTAATTATTGTCGATATATCTCTGAACGATATGAGCGGAATAGATCTTATAAAGTATATCCGACGTTCGGATCAGAAAGTTCCGGTACTTGTACTTTCAGTCTTTGATGAAAACTTTTATGCTGAAAGGGCATTTGCCGCCGGAGCAACCGGGTATATAATGAAACAGGAAGCATCAGACGTGATTGTTAAAGCTATCAGGACTGTTATTGCCGGAGAGATATATGCAAGTGAAAGAATTAGAAACCAGCTTCTCAGAAAAGCTGTAGGTAAAACTGAAGAGTATTGTGATTCAAGAATTTCAACTCTTACCGATCGTGAACTGCAGGTATTTGAATTGATAGGGAGTGGTCATGAAACCCGGCAGATAGCAGAGAAACTGCGTCTAAGCGTTAAAACGGTTGATACATATCGCGAACATATTAAAGAGAAATTAAATCTGAAAAATGCTACAGAACTTATTCAGCACGCTTCGCAGTGGGAGATTACCCGCAGAAAATAAAAATTTTCCGGTAGGATGAATAACGCTTTAACTGGTGTGGAATCACGTTGTTGAAGTATTGTTTTTAAATAGAAAACCGGTTACTCATCGGGGGAAACCCTATCAAATATTTCATATGTAACCCTATAATATAAATACTGCTTTGCCCGATTGCCGTAATTTCCCGCATTACTTATAGTATTATTATCAGTTTGTAAATACATGTACATTTAACTGAATTTGTCAGTCTAATTGTGTGTCAATTTTATTTCAATATTTAGTAGTATTAATATTTTTTTATGACAATTATCTTAATTAAACAAAAAAAGATTGATTAAATTCATTAGTTTAACTACGCTACGTGGCACAATATCTTGGCAAAACCAATACTTTAGGGGGGAAATATGGCATTAAATCCAATTATCGATTCAAGAGATGTACGTTTTATTTTATTTGAAATGCTTAAGGTTGATGAATTAAACAAGTATTCTAAATTTTCCGATTTTGACAGAGACACTTTCGAGGAGGTTATCAGCCTGGCCGAGAAGATAGCTGTTGAAAAGGTTTACCCTATTAATCAGGAATCAGACAAAACTCATGCACAATACAATCCGGCAACAAAAGAGGTTACTATTCCCGAGGGGTTCAGAAGCGGTCTTGATGCATATTATGAGGCTGGTTTTATCGGTCTGGCAAATGAGCAGGCGATTGGCGGAATGGGGATGCCTATGCCCATGTACTATGCATGTACCGATTTCTTTACAGCTGCGGGCGTGGCATTTTCCATGTATCCCATGCTCACTGTCGGCGCGATGAATATGTATGTTAACTTTATGCCTGAGGGTAAAGATAAAGATGTTATGATAGAAAAAATGCTTTCGGGTGAATGGGGCGGAACCATGTGCCTCACAGAGCCGGATGCAGGATCTGACGTGGGAGCTCTTAAAACCAAAGCAATAAAAAATTCTGACGGGACTTACAACATTGTAGGACAGAAAATATTTATATCTTCCGGAGATAATAATTATTACAAGAATATGGTACACCCGGTTCTCGCGCGCATAGAAGGTGATCCCGCAGGTACTAAGGGAGTTTCAATATTTGTGGTACCCAAGTACTGGGTAAACAAGGACGGTTCAATGGGTGAGTTTAACGATGTTACATGTTCCGGTATTGAGCATAAGATGGGAATAACGGCATCTGCAACATGTACCATGAATTTCGGAGACGAGGGTAAATGCAGGGGGCTTCTTCTCGGGAAGGAGAGGCAGGGAATGAAAATTATGTTTCAGATGATGAACGAGGCGAGACTCTATGTCGGCAGCCAGGGTGGGTCTGTTTCGAGTGCCGCGTATATGCATGCAGTTACATATGCAAGAAACAGAATCCAGGGGGCCGATGTGGCACATATGCTCAACCCTGAAGCGAAGGGTGTGCCTATTATCAACCATCCTGATGTGAAAAGGATGCTGCTATCAATGAAATCGAAGGTGGAGGCGATGAGATCTCTCACATATTATCTTGCTTATCTGCATGATCTGTCTCATCTTGGAACTGAAGAACAGCAGGAAGATGCAAAAGCGCTTGTAGAACTTCTGATTCCTGTCAACAAAGCCGGTAATACTGATACAGCCTGGGAGGTAACTGCAGATGCGATTCAGACATACGGTGGATACGGTTTCTGCTGTGATTACCCTGTGGAACAGTATGCCAGGGACGCCAAGATTCTGGCAATCTACGAGGGTACCAATGGTATTCAGTCCATGGATCTTACAATGAGAAAAATCCTTATGAATAAAGATCAGAAAAACTACTGTGTTTTTAAAAAGAAAATTCTGGAAACAATGATGACTGCAAAAGGGGTTATCGATGATAAATATCTTATCTCAATGGAGAAAGCTATCGTTAAAATGGATGAAGTAATTTTATTGCTGAAAAACGATATGGCAAAGGGGCAATATCTGAGTATTTTTGCAAATGCGACACCACTGCAGCAGGCATTTACAAAACTGACATATGCATGGATGCACCTGTGGGGTATATCAATAGCTGCAAGAAAAATGAAGGAGCTGACAGGTTTTAAAACAGGTGCAGATCGTGAAAAGCTGATTGCAGAAAATACTGAAGCGGCATATTATACAGGTCGGGTTTTATCCGGTCAGTTCTATCTTGGCGCTGAGTTCCAGAAATTTTTCGGTTATGCAGATTATCTTCTTTCCGGTGAAACATCGGTAGTCAAGGCTGGAAGCGCAATATTTACCGGAGCACTGGAAGAATAAAAAGCTCATTATATATGAAAGGAACAAAAAAAAGAGGCTTCGGCCTCTTTTTTTTCTGTTCGGATAAATTTAGTTTGTTCAGTCTGAGATTTTAAAGCTTTACCTGATAAATGGAAATCGTTTATTATATAATTTCTGAAACACTGAAAAACAGAATTATGCTGAAACTATCGGAGAAAACCCTATCAGTGAATTCAGAAGTACACCTATAAAATAAATACTGATCCACCTGATAGAATAAATACTAATATACCTGATTGTCATAAATTCCAAATGAATCTATAATAATACCAGTAATACCGGGCGTTTATATAGCTGAATACTTTCTTTGAAAGAATATCAGGAAATAGCTGCTGAATATTAAGGGGGTCTGTAATGGATTTGAAAATGGAATATCAGAAGAAACTGGTTGCCGCCGATGATGCGGTGAAGGTCGTAAAATCCGGGGATTTGGTGCATTATGGTGAGTTTGTCATGAATTCACACGTTCTTGACGCGGCTCTGGCTGCAAGGAAGGATGAACTTCATAATGTTGAGGTCCGTGCTGTCTGCTGTCCCTATGTACCGCAGGTTGTACAAAAGGATCCGGACAGAAGTCATTTCATATTTAATGACTGGCATTTCAGCGGTGCAAGCAGAAGATCGCATGATAACGATCTATGCAACTATATATCTCTGACATATCACGAGGGACCTTCATTTTTTGAAAGGGGATACGTAAAGCCTGATGTTGCGATGATTAAAGTAGGACCTATGGACAAGGCGGGTTTTTTTAATCTTGGGACAAGCAATTCCATCTCCATGTCGATGGTTGATGCTTCAAAAGTAGTTATAGCTGAGGTCAACACAGCCATTCCTCAGTGCCTTGGAGGTGCAAGAGAATCTATTCACATTTCGCAGATAGACTATCTTGTACATGGCGACAACAAGCCGTTGATTCAGCTTCCTGATACACCGGTAACCGATGTTGACAGAAAAATAGCCCAGATTGTCATGGATGAAATTCCGGACAGGGCATGTCTCCAGCTGGGGATCGGAGCAATGCCGAATATAGTAGGTGATATGATCGCCAATTCTGATCTGAAAGATCTTGGAGTACATACAGAGATGCTTGTAGATTCATTTGTTGATATGTATAACAATGGAAGGATTACAGGTAAATACAAGAATGTCGATAAAGGAAAAATTGTTTATACTTTTGCGATGGGTACAAAGAAGCTTTATGATTTTCTTGATAAAAATCCTGTATGCGCCACCTATCCGGTAAGTTATACTAACGATCCATTCAGGATAGCCCAGAATGATAATGTCATAGCCATTAATAATGCGGTTGAGGTTGACCTTTACGGGCAGGTCTGTTCCGAATCCTCCGGAGTAAGACAGATATCAGGTACAGGCGGGCAGTTTGATTTTATTTTCGGAGCATACCGTTCCAATGGTGGTAAAGGCCTTATATGCCTTAAGTCTGCCAACGAGGTTGATGGCAGGATTGTTTCAAGAATTACTCCGGTATTGCCTCCTGGCGCGATAGCCACAATACCAAGAAGTATAACAAGCTACATTGTTACGGAATATGGGATTGCAATGATGAAGGGTAAATCAACATGGCAGAGAGCGGAGGAGCTTATAAATATAGCTCACCCTGCAGTAAAGGATGAACTTGTAAAACAGGCGGAAGCTCAGAAGATATGGGTTAAAAGCAACAAGATGATTGCGTAACTATTAATAGAATTCCATTCTTTTTATGAGGATATAAAGGTGTTCCCTGAAGGGCTATTCTGCATTGAGCAGGATAGCCCTTTTTTGCTTAATATACCGGTTATATTAAAGCTGCTTTTTAAATGAGTTGGCATAACCTTTTCTGTTGAACGAAATAAATACACCTGCAGCTGCAATAAATGCACCGGTCATAATTGCCGAATGGTAACCATGGAGAAAGGCCGTAGTTTTCTGAATTGTTGTTGGGTTAGGTATCCCCTGCAGAAAACCAGTTCTCTGGTTTTCGAAAATTGAAACAGCAATTGCTGTACCTGTAACCATGCCGATATTTCTCATGAGTGCATTTAGTCCCCCTGCCGTACCCATCTTCTCCCGTGGCACAGAGCTTATAACGCTGTTGTTGTTCGGTGACTGGAATAAACCGCTGCCAAGACCCATAAAAGCCTGTATCAGGGCAATGTGAAAAACAGAGGTATTGGCATCAATTCTGCTCATTATTGTTAATCCAACAGTGGTTATACAAAGCCCTGTTGTTGTCAGGAATACAGGTTTGACTTTTTCTGAAAGATATCCGCTGACCGGAGCCGTGATCCCCATAACAAGGGGGAAGGGCGTTATTATCAGCCCGACACTGGAGGGGGATAAACCGTCAATGTTTGTCAGAAAAAAGGGGAGAAGGATAGCATTGCTGAACATGGCCATAAAAGATAGAAGGCCTGAAAGGTTGCCTGCTAAAAAGGGCCAGTTCCTGAAGAGGGTAAGGTCAAGCATCGGGTGTTTAACTTTTCCTTCAATAAAAACGAAAAGGATAAGAGAAATTATACCGGTAGAGATTCCGGTATAAACCTGGACTGAACGCCACCCCCATTTCCCTCCGTGGCTCAATACAAGAAGGAAACTGCATATTGAAACAGCAAAAAGCAGAGAACCTGTGAAATCAAATGTTTCATCTTTATGGAAACCTTTTGGTAACAATAAGCGGCCCATGGTGAATGCAACAATACCAATAGGAAGATTTATAAAAAATATTGATTGCCATCCGAGAATTCCGGCCAGTATACCTCCAAGGCTGGGGCCTGTGATAGATCCCATGGCAACAACGGCACCTATAGCTCCCAGCGCACGGCCTCTTTCATTTGCCGGAAATGTTGTGGCAATTATTGCAGGGGCATTGGACATCATCATCGATGCACCAATGGCCTGTATAATCCGTGAAACGATAAGCATTAATATGGATGATGAAAGACCGCAGGCCGCAGAGCTTAAAATAAAAACAAGCATTCCGGCAGTCAGTATTCTTCTCTGCCCGTACATGTCCCCTGCGCGGCCGAAAATCGGAAGGAGGCATGAAATTGTTAAAAGATAAGCAGTGACAATCCATTGAGCAATGTCTATCCGGGTTCCCATCGCCTTTGTTATTACCGGCAATGCGACATTCACAATGCTGGAATCGAGTGTTGACATAAATGTACACATTGCAACAACTGAAAAAATTATCCATGGGTTGTGTACTGAGTTTGAATCTTCCTGTGTATTCATCAAAGTCCCCTGATTCAAAATATACTATTTAATACAGGAATTAATAATAAAACGCATTCAGGATGTCAACATGTACATCAATAAAAAACAGACTTTGTTGTATATATGGAGTATCATTCGAGTGTGACAACTATAAGAAAAGTATATTTTGTAATTATAAATTATATTTAACAATTCACGTCTTATAACGTCATTAGATAGTAATGTGTATTATTAATTTTTATCAAATTTCATTGTTTTGATTACATGAGATATGATATTTTGTATAATAGAATATTAGCTAATATTAGCTGGTTATCCGGAGGAACAGATTATGAAAAATATATTACTTATGATGTTGGTTTTTTCAGCCGGTTGTGTAACGACTGATATATCATTGAACAGAGATCTTGTAAAACCTGGAAATAGTGTTGTTATTCTGCCTTTTAAATCATCTGAAACTTTTAAAGATGAGATATATTCATCGTCTGAAGAGAAGTTCAGGTCAGCACTTCTTGATATGCATTTCAGAGTAATTGATAAAGAGAAAACAGAACTACTGCTGAAAAAAAAAGAATTCAATACCTCCGGGATTACGCAGGAAAATATAATAAAAACAGGGAAGCTATTAGACGTTGATATGGTTCTTACAGGTGAAATTATAGAGAATAAGGAGATTCAGAGAGATATAAGGCAGCATGGTTCTTTTATGCCCGGTTATATCTTATCAGGCGGCAAAAATGACAGGAATGATGATGTAAAAAGGGTAAATGTTTACAGGTTTAATATTATCGTGAAATTGACTGCTGTTTCCAGCGGTATTGAAGTTTTTTCAGTGAAAAACCGTTATGCTGAATCAGAACAGGATGAATATATGCCTGGTTACAGATCTCTTG
Organism: Spirochaetota bacterium; assembly: GCA_963664815.2. GTDB lineage: Bacteria > Spirochaetota > UBA4802 > UBA4802 > UBA5550 > WRGT01. The sequence continues at coordinate 3,428,768 of CAXXHB010000003.1, read as the reverse complement.
ATTCATACAGGGAACTGGTTCTTGACAGGATGGTAAAAGAACTCGTCAGTGAGATAAACAGAAAAGAATAATTTATGGTTATTGTTTATTTATTATATATATAAGGATTTATATTTTATCAAATGAAATCTTTTTTACTTTTTAAATAAGGGAGATATGCCATGTCCATTTTAAGAATATGTTTTTCCCACCATTTCCTCATCTGTTTATCAATATCTATGGCGAGATATATATCAGTACCTCTGTTTTTAACACTATCCAGTATTTCGTTAAAGGTTTTTCTGAATTCTTCATGTTGCCTGGCATGATATTCAAAATCGGGATAGATGCAGTCAATCATCAGTTTTTCCTCCATTTTAAAATGATCAGTCATATATGATTCAAGGTATTTCAGTAACTTTACAAGTTCAAAGGAAGCCATCCCTTTGTATATCGCAAGTTCAAGCTGATCAATTCTGTTGAATAACTCTTTATGTTGCTCATCTATTTCTTCAATGCCGGTTTCAAGTTTGGTGTCCCATTTCCATTCCATGCAGATTCCTCAATTCTATGGTACTGAATTCAATATAGTAATTGTTAAGTTAAGTTGTCAATATGGATAAATTATAATATCCATTTACTATTAAGGGTGCTGCATGCAGAAAGCGCCGGTTTCTCCGGCTTGTATTATACTAAAATATATGGTAAGAAATTAATATTGAAATCCATTATAAAAGATGTTTTAACCTTGTACCGGGTAAGATGAACAGTTTTAAAAATATCAAATATCTCTTGACATATAAACTGTAATAAAATATATTACATTATATGATTAATAGTGATTTCGCATTAAGTGTTCATACGCTCCTTCTTCTTGCGGTAAATGAAGGTGAACTCCTTACAAGCGGCAGGCTTTCCGAACTGATGAAGGTTCATCCTGTGCGTATAAGAAAGGTCCTTTCCAAAATGAAAAGTGAGGGATATATAGATTCAAAGGAGGGGAGCCGGGGCGGGTTCTCTATTTCATGTGATTTATCAAAGGTTTCGTTAAAAGATATTTACCTTCTGAACCAGGAGGATCTTCTTAAGCCTAAATGTCATGATTGTTGTGTTTCATGTAAAATTGGTTCAAATATTGAGAATGTCTTGGATGAGATACTTTCCGGGGCAGATGATAAATTCCAGGAATACCTCGGAAAATATACTTTGAAGAGTGTCATGGCGATGCTTTAATTTTTTTCAGGCAAACTGTAATAAAGAAAATTACATTTTCCTTGAAATATAATTGCCTGGATTTATCGGTATGTATTGCAGCTATGCCGAAATTATTTAAGGGTTTAATGCAGTTTTAACTGTAATAAATATAATTACAAATAAGGAGCAATATATGATTAATTATGCAAAAACGGAATTAAACAGAATTGATGAAAATGTTTTCAAGCTGATTGGCAGCGACTGGATGCTTATCACTGCAGGTTCTGAAAAATCATTCAATACAATGACAGCATCATGGGGAGGACTTGGTGTTCTCTGGAACAAACCGGTTTCCTATATTTTTATCCGGCCGCAACGTTATACATATGAATTTATGGAAAAGAACAAATCATATTCGCTGTCATTTTTTGATGAAAAGTACAGAAAAGCCCTGAATTTATGCGGGACAAAATCGGGACGTGATTGTGACAAGGTGAAAGAATCGGGATTAACTCCGGTTGTATCAGAGAATGGGGTGGTCCATTTTGCTGAGGCTAAACTTGTGCTTGAATGCAGCAAGCTGTATTACCAGGATATTGATCCATCGCACTTTCTTGATCCGTCAATTAATGGAATATATAACAATGATTACCACAGGATGTATATCGGCAGTATAACTGATATAATAAAAAGTAATGTTTGAGATCACGTACTAAAATATAAAGCATAATCCGGTCAGGTACGGATTTTTAAATTGTCATTATAACGAGGTAATATGAAAGCATTAATAGTTAATGGGAGCCCGCATAAAAACGGTCCCACTGCGAAAGCATTAAGCATGATTGTTGATAGAATCAAGAACAGTTATGAGTATGAATTGATCCATGCGTATGATTTAGATGTCAAACCATGTATAGGATGTTTAAAGTGCCGGCCTGATAAAAAATGTATTCTTCCGGGGGATGATGGGCATTCGGTGGGTGATAAATTGAAAAACTCGGACCTCCTGGTAATAGGTACACCCTCATACTGGAGCAATATGCCTGCACCTCTGAAAGTAATATTCGATAGAAATGTTTCAACGCTGGAGTATTGCCTGGACAAACCGCCGGTTCCGAACATGGTCGGGAAGAAGGCTTTACTGGTTGTAACATGTGCTTCTGACGATATCAGATCTGAAGACGATCTGCAATTCCCTTTACTGATATCAAACATACATTACATCTTAAATAACAGCGGATATGACATTATTGATACGATAAAGATCAGCAGTTCATGGAGCTTTGATAATAAAGCGGACACAATAAAAAAAAGGATTATGAATATTGAGTTGTGACAGTAAAATTTATTTTAAGGAGAAAATAAGTGAAGATAATGGCATTCAACGGCAGTCCCAGGAAAGACCGCAATACAGCGACGCTGCTTGGACGGGCGCTTGATGGAGCAGCTTCTGCGGGAGCGGAAACAGAATTAATTCATCTTTATGATTTGAACTTTAAAGGGTGTGTAAGCTGTTTCGCGTGCAAGCTTAAAGGTGGTAAAAGTTACGGCAGGTGTGCGGTCAATGATGAATTAACACCAATCCTTGAAAAAGTGCCTGAAGCTGGTGCAATCATTCTCGGATCGCCTAATTATATAGGTAGCCTCAGCTCCTCGGCAAAAGCGTTCCTGGAAAGGCTTCTCTTTCCGTATCTTGTATATGACATGGATATAATTTCATTATTTAAAAAAAAGATCGCAACCGGTTTCATATATACCATGGGGTCTAAAGATGAATGGATGAGAGAGATGGGTTACGGCCATGCTGCGATGTTTGTTGAAAGGGTAATGGCAATGATACTGGGTACTGCTGAAACACTTATAGTGAATGACACCTATCAGTTTGATGACTACTCAAAGTACGTTTCGACAAGATTTGATCCTGTTGAAAAGGCCATAAGACGTGAACAGCAGTTCCCGGTCGATTGTCAGAAGGCTTTTGAAATGGGGGTGCGACTTGTCAGCGCAGATAATTGATTCTCATGTACATGTTATGTTTCCTGTTGAGGAACAGGTTGAATTGCTCAAAGAGGCTGGTGTGGAGAGGGCTGTTCTTTTCCCCACTCTTGTGCATCCGGAAAAAGCCGGGAATAAAGAGGTGTTTAAAAGGGAAATGAATATGCTCAACAGAATTCTGAGTGGTGAGATAAACCCTCTTGATGCGAGGATCAGTTCAATGGGTGAGCTGGTATCAGTAATAGAAAAAAACAGTGATAAGTTTATCGGTTTCGGATCAGTTCCGACTGGAAAAGCATATGATTTAACTTCGGACTGGATTGAAACACATATTGTAAAAAATAAACTTTCTGGAATCGGGGAAATTGCATTCGGTGCGGGGGAAGCGTATAAGGCAGAGAATATATTCAAATCAGCATCGGATTATGACGGGAAATATCCTGTATGGGTACATACCTTTAATCCTCTGACAGTTGATGATATCCGCGTTATTATTGGATATGCGGAGAAATATTCCGGTGTAAAAACAATACTCGGACATGGCGGAGGGTCATACTGGCTTGAGACTATTGATTATATAAAAAACAAGCCTGATATATATTTTGATATATCCGCCTCATTTTCTGTTATGCCGCTGAAATATGGAATAAAGGAGTTCCCCGAAAGAATCCTGTTCAGTTCAGACATGCCTTACGGGAATCCCCGCCTTGCTCGTGAGGCAGTTGAATATATTGTTAAGGATAAACTGCTGAGGGAGATGGTCCTTGGAGGAAATGTTCTGAGACTTTTAAATTGATTCACAAGCTGTTCTGGTGATGTATTTTGATTTTATTAAAGAATTTAATGCAGTTTTAACTGTAATAAATATAATTACATATCAAAGGGGGATTTATATGACACACAATTGTAATGATGCGGAATGTAGTGCATGCAGCAGTCAGGAAGTGTCAGTGAAAAGCGGAGCCTTTTCCGGAGAATATTTTTGTGAAAGCGGTTTTCTGAACCTCGCGAAAAAACGTTTTTCTGTAAGAAGATACAAAGATATCCCGGTTAAATCCGATATCATTGATACAATTATTGAGGCCGGACGTGTAGCTCCAACGGGAGCAAATCTGCAGGCTTATAAGGTTGTTGTTATACGGTCAAAGAGCGGAATGGAAAAACTCGCGAAAGGGGCAAAGAATTGTGGTGCGCCGAATGCTTTTATAATCTGTTCAGAGAAAGGTAAGTCATTTAAAAGGCCTTTTGACGGGAAATTGATGTCAGATATTGATGCCAGTATTGTGACGGATCATATGATGCTTGCGGCAACTGATCTCGGCCTTGGTACTTTATGGATGACTTACTTTGATCCTCAGATTATCAGGGATGAGTTTAATATTCCGGATACATTTGAACCTGTAAATATTCTTCTAGCCGGTTATTCTGATGAAAAAGAGGCCTCCCCGGATCGTCATAAAACAATGAGACGGAAACGGATTGATATGGTTGTGGAGGAAGCTTTCTGAGTCTGTTTTTATCGTGGTCCCGCATTATGCCATGCCGGTATTTTACCGGCATGGTCTTTTCGATCTTTTACCTCATTCTGGATAGTAACCGGCAAAATGACGCGTCTTAACAAATAATCTCTCACAATCGGTCGTTGATCAACCAGTACTTATGAACTGTTTACTTTTGGTAATATTATTTAACCTTAAGTTAAATAATATTTGACAAATCGTATTATGGCTATATATAAAGCAGATAAATATAACATTAAGCAATGATTTGAGTATTAAAACTTATGCAAAAAAAGCTTTTTGCTTAAAAATCTTATATTGATTTGAGTGTTAGATAGCATTTTGAGTTTTTTTATAACAGTATATCTAAAAAAACTCTATTGAATTGTTCGGTTAAGGCATTTTTTGTTTTTAATAAATATATATAGAAGGAGGAGAGATATGGCTTATAAAATGGACTTCAGTTCACACAGGGATGTTTATCAGCAGTACAAGGAAAAACTCTGCAGCGCAGATGAGGCTGTTAAATGCGTTAAAAATGATGATTGGGTAACATATGCTTTTTTTAATGGTAAACCGATAACCTGTGATGCGGCACTTGGAAGAAGGGCCGGTGAATTGAAAAATGTCGGGATATTTGGTGCAGTGACTATTCCGCCCCTCCCTGAAGTTCTTACAAAGGACCCGACGGGTGAATCTTTTTATTACGGCGATTTTCATTATTCCCCGCTTTCACGCATGATGAAGTTTCTGTTCCCTGACAGGATGGCTTACTGCCCTCTTAATTTTGTGGAAACAGACTGGGAGTGCGAACATCTTGTTGGAGATCTTCATGATTATGATCCGACCAAAACCGGTATCAGGCTCCCGAATGTGCACTTTGTGCGTACTGCCCCAATGGATGAAAACGGCTATTTCAATTTTGGTATGAATAACGCTTGTATGTACAGCTGGTGCAAGTGGGACAAGGTTGTTGTTGAAGTCAATAACAATATGCCGAGAGCACTTGGTGGAGCCCGGGAAAGCATACACATATCAAATGTAGACTATATCGTGGAAAGTGCAAATGAACCGCTTTTTGAACTTCAGAATGTTGAAGCAACTGATGTGGAGAAAAAAATCGCAGAGCATGTATTTAAATATATTTATGACGGATGCTGTATTCAGCTTGGTATAGGGGGTATGCCGAATACGCTTGGTCATATGATCGCACATAGTGATCTTAAAAACCTTGGCGGGCACACTGAGATGCTTGTTGATGCTTACATGGAAATGTATCTTGCAGGAAGACTGAACAACTCCAGGAAAGATATCGATCGCTGGAAAACAGCCTACACCTTCGCGCTTGGCAGCAGAAAGCTTTATGACTGGATGGATAATAATCCGGCAATTGCATCATATAATGTGGGTTATTGTAATCACTTTGATACAATCAAGGCTATTGATGATTTTATATCTATCAATTCCGCAATAGAATGTGACCTTTTCGGGCAGGTTAATGCCGAGAGTGATGGATTTAACCAGATTTCTGGAAACGGCGGAATGTTTGATTTTGTTAATGGTTCTTTCTGGTCTAAAGGTGGTAAGAGCTTTATATGCATGCCATCTACCCACACCTCAAAAGATGGAAAAGTTTCATCAAGAATAGTTCCATATTTTAAGCCTGGTACAGCTGTAACAATTCCGAGGCAGTCAGTGCAGTTTATAGCAACTGAATACGGAGCAGTTAATCTTAAACTCTGTCCATTGTGGATGAGAGCTGAAAAAATTATATCCATTGCTCACCCCGATTTCAGGGATGAACTGATAAAGGCGGCAGAAGAGCATAAAATATGGACAAAAACAAATAAAATTTAACCTGATCAGCCCTCCGGTTGCAGACCGGAGGGTAAATATTATTCAATTAGTAATTGACATCAGATGAATAGATGTTATCAGAAATACATCATATTCAAAAGAGAGAACTAATGCTCCATAAACCTCCGGTGGAAAACAGACTTAAAAGAGAGAAAATAAGAAGAACAGAAGAGATTCTCAGCGCAGCGCAGAAGGTTATGCTTTCAAAAGGTTATGTCGGCGCGACAATGGATGACATAGCTGCCGAAGCGGGGCTTACAAAACCGACCATTTACCAGTATTTTAAAACAAAAGATGAACTCTTTGTACAGCTTGTTGAACCAATGATACAATTTCTTGCCCTCAAACTGGAGGATATACGAAAACGCCTGGAAGAAAAGAAGTATGATACCGGGTGGATTATAATGGATGATGTTTTTAATGTATATTATGGAAGTTTTGAGCTGGACCCGGATCTATTCAGGCTTTTTACTATTTTTCTCCAATACGGGATTGTATATAAATTAAATGAAAACTCATATTCCATTATTAAAAAATGGGGTAATAAGTGTTTTGAAGAGGGTAATGCAATAGTATCACTTTCAGTTGAGCAGAATTTTTTCAGGGATACAGACATTCATCATGCTACAGATTTTGTCTGGGGCGCATTCTGGGGAATTGTTCAGGTGGAGCAGAACAAATGGAGAAAAGAAGGGATAAGTCCTTATTTAAAACCTGTTTTAAAATATGCGGAAAATCTTCTTGCGTCTGCAATCGTAATAAGATAGAAGGTATACATGGATTGTGAACATCATTTAATCTCAGTGTGAGGATAATATGAATCTTTTGGAAAGAATTGAAGCGGGTATGAAAGAATCGCTTAAGTCGGGAGACAAAGACAAATCCGGTACCCTGAAGATGCTGAAGTCGGACATGATGTATGAGAAGGCAAAAACCGGCAGGGATATCAGCGAAGAACAGATGGATGATGTGGTTAAACGTGCCGCGAAAAAAAGGAAAGAGTCAATAAAGGAGTATGAGGCAGCAGGAAGGCAGGATCTTGCTGATAAAGAAGCCATTGAACTGAAAATTATTGAAGAGTTTATGCCGCAGCAGATGAGTGCTGAAGAGATAGGCCATGCGCTGGATAAAATATTAAGCAGTGCGGGGGAAATATCCCCGAAAGATTTTGGCAGGCTTATGGGTATGGCATCAAAAGAACTTAAGGGTAAAGCTGATGGCGCAATAATAAAGGAGATTCTGCAGAAGAAGATTGAGGGGAAATAATCCCCTCAGAATATTTCTTAAAGGCCGCTGAAATCTATTGTTGCGAAGTAATCATCGATAGTTTCCGCTCTTCTGATTTTTTTCACCGAACCATCCTCTTTTAAAAGAAGTTCCGTTGATCTTAATTTGCCGTTATAGTTAAACCCCATGGCGTAACCGTGAGCCCCGGTATCATGTATTACAAGTATATCCCCTGTTTTTATCTCCGGCAGCATCCTGTCTATGGCAAATTTGTCGTTATTCTCACATAGTGATCCTGTTATATCATACTTCTTCACAGGTTTCTCATCCTCTTTTCCTAGTATTGTTATATGATGGTAAGCCCCGTAGAGTGCCGGCCTCATTAAATCTGCCATACAGGCATCAACTCCTATATAATCCTTGTAGATTTCCTTTTTGTGAATGGCTTTTGTGACAAGAAAGCCGAAGGGACCTGTTATCATCCTTCCGCTCTCCATGCATATTTTCAAAGGGTTAAGTCCCCGTTTAATTATGATTTCGTCGTAGACTTCATGTATTTTTGATGAAATATACTCCAGATCGAGCGGTTTATCGCCCGGCCTGTATGGGATTCCGAATCCCCCCCCGAGATTTACAAACTCAAAATCTATCTTCAATGTGACGCTCAGATCCGCGATCAGCTCGAAGAGTATCTCCGCTGTATCAACAAAGTAATCGGCATGAAGTTCATTGGAGGCAATCATCGTATGCAGACCGAAACGTTTTACACCCTTTTCTTTAACAGATTTATATGCTTCGAAAAGCTGTTCTCTGGTGAGTCCATATTTTGCCTCTTCAGGAATTCCGATGATGGCATTTCCCCCTTTAAGAGGTCCGGGGTTATATCTGAAAGAGATAATATCAGGAAGGCCGGCATGTTTCTCCACGTAGTCTATATGTGTTATATCGTCGAGGTTGAGAATTGCGCCGAGTCTTTTTGCGTAGATAAATTCTTCAGCCGGTGTGTTATTTGAAGTCAACATTATATTTTCACCCCGAATCCCGGCTTTTTCAGCTATAACAAGTTCCGGGAGGGAACTGCAGTCTGCACCGAATCCCTCCTCCATTAGAATTTTTACCAGGTAGGGATTGGGATTGGCTTTAACAGCAAAATATTCTTTAAATCCGGGAGCCCATGAAAAGGCATTTAGAAGTTTTCTGGCGTTTTCTCTTATACCTTTTTCATCGTAAATATGAAAAGGGGTAGGGTACTTTAAAGTAATCTCTTCTATCTGTTTTTTATTGAATGGCAACGTTTTTGTAAGCATATATAATCACCGTGTGCAGTATTTATTAGTGTATTATCTCTTAAGTTTATGAAAATCAGTGTCAACAAATAAAAAAACCGGATTTGTAAAAATAGTGTAATCTATACCCGTATAATCAGCTTATCATACTGATGGCGGAAATGTTGTATTGAGACAGGGGGGCGAAAGTCTGTAAAATATGTGATTTTAAATATTGACTAAAAATTATAATCAGCGAAAATTGATTTATATCATTCAACAGGTTTTTTCAGCCGTAATATCGAGAAATATAAAACAATCAGGAGCATATATGGAACTTGGAATTATCGGGCTTCCCCAGACGGGAAAAAAAAGACTCTTCCAGCTGTTAACCGGAGCGTCAGGCCCGGATGCCGGCGATAAAAACAGTACAGGGGTAGCAGATATCAGGGATGTTAGATTTGATGAGCTGGTGAAAATGTATAAGCCTAAAAAAGAGGTACCAGCCAGGATAAACCTTCAGCTTCTTCCGAAAATTGAGAGCGATTCAATACGTGAAGGAAAAATATTTACCGACATATCCAGGATGGACGCACTGTGCCATGTTGTACGCGCATTTGAGGATGATTCTGTTTATCATGCAAGCGGTTCGGTTGATGCTGTGCGGGATATAGAAATGGTGAACTCGGAACTTATACTGCACGATCTTATTTTTATCGAAAAACGCTATGAAAGGATTGAAATCAGCCGTAAAAAAAAGGGTGAAGCCAGGCTTGACCAGGAGGAGGAACTTCTCGGAAGAATGAAAACTCATCTTGAAAATGACCTTCATCTTCGTACTTTAAAACTTACGGAAGAGGAGGAGAAGCTTATATCAGGCTACCCCTTTATTACCGCCAAAGAGATGCTTATCGTTCTAAATGTAAGCGACGATAAAATCGGTGATACTTCATTGATGGAAAAAATAAGAAATAAGCTGGTTCCCCTGTCGATGGATATTATGCAGGTTTCAGCGAAGCTTGAAGCTGAAATATCCGCCCTTGACAGTGAAGAGGAGAAGAGTGAGTTTATGGCAGATGCGGGAATTAATGAACCGGCCCTGAATAAGCTTTCTGCTCTTGCGATGAAGACACTCGGTCTCATGTCATTTTTCACGGTTGGCAAGGATGAGGTAAGGCAGTGGCAGATAGGAAAAGGATCAATTGCGCCCGTGGCTGCAGGTGCAATACACTCTGATATTCAGAGGGGATTTATCCGCGCCGAGGTCATGAAATATGATGAACTTATGAAATTCGGTACGGAAGAAGAACTGAAAAAGGCCGGAAAGTTTTATGTAATGGGTAAAGAGTATATTGTGGAGGATGGGGATATTATAAATTTCAGGTTTAATGTATAAACATTGGCAGAGGTCGTGCTGTTGATTCTGCAGGAAAAACATATAAAAAAATAAATCTTACCCGAGAGGAAATGGAAATAAATCACAGTCGAAATGAATGATTCCAATTATTAGGAGACTGTTATGGACATCGAAGATGTAAAAAAGATTACGGTTATAGGCTCCGGTGCAATGGGTCACGGTATTGCGCAGGTTTATGCTGCCGCAGGTTTCTCGGTCTGCATGACTGATATCAGCAGAGAAACGCTTGAACATGCCGTGAATAAAGTTAAGGAGAGTCTTGAGTTTCTGATCAAAAGAGGTAAACTTTCACAAAATGAGATGAACGTTATCCTTGGGAACAATCTTAAAACGACTCTCAATATGAGTGAAGCGGTAGACGGGGCGCAGATTGTTGTTGAGGCTGTCCCTGAAATTATGGATCTCAAGAAAAAGGTTTTTACAGAACTTTCCGCGATTGTTTCTCAGGACGCTGTTCTTGCAACAAATACTTCGACAATGAGCATTTCGGAAATAGCTTCTGTTGTTAAAAATCCGGAACGGTTCGCCGGTCTGCATTTTTTCAACCCAGTCAACATCATGAAGCTTGTTGAAGTGATTTTCGGTGATAAAACCTCGGAACGGACTGTTGACATGCTCTGCGGACTGAGTGTGAAATGCGGAAAAATTCCGGTGAAGGTACTTAAGGACAGGCCTGGATTTATTGTTAACAGAATAAGCGCACCAAACCAGGCGTTCCTGAATGCAATTCTTGATGAAGGGAAAGTTCAGCCGGCTGAAATAGATTGTGTAATGAAAAAAATGGGAATTAAGATGGCGCCTTTTGAAACTGCGGATTTTGTTGGTCTCGATGTTTTCACGCATACTCTTGAATATTACGAAAAAACCCTCTCTCCCGAGTACAGACCAGGTAAATTTCTCAGGGACAAGCTTGGGAATGGTGAATTGGGGCAGAAGTCCGGGAAAGGGATATACGACTGGTCATCCGGCAAAGCAGCAATAGACTCTTCGCATGAATGCAGGGATCTTAACCCGGTACATTTTCTCTCTATACAGATTAACGAGGCGGTAAAGGTATTCAAAGAGGGAATTGCCCGGTCGGTAGGGGATATAGACAGCGCTGTGAAGTACGGCATGAATGCATTTGCAGGACCATTTGCTCTTGCTTCAGGTATGCAGCCGGCTCAGATTGTCGATGCTCTTAATTACCTTTCTGAACGGTTTGGACTGACGATACTCAGGCCTGAACCTGAGATAATTGACGGCTCTTTTAAAAACTTTGGTAAATGAATAAACTGAGTTTTTCTTGAGAGCCGTTTATATTCTGATGAAAATATATAAAAGGAGATCTGTATGAAAATTTTTAAACGGACAGTTATTGTTTTAGCAGTACTGGTTTTAACAGGGTTTGCAGTCACTGCGCTATTTCCGGAGAAGATCTTTAATATTTCGGCGAAAATGCAGCGCAGCAGTGCCGGCCTTAAAGTGAAAGAGATAAAATTTGATGATCAGAAAATAGTTTACCTTGAAGGTGGAACCGGTGAAGAGACTTTGGTTTTAATTCATGGTTTTGGAGCGAACAAGGACAGCTGGCCGTTGTTGGTGAAGCATCTGCCGGGATATCATTTTATTATTCCCGATCTCCCGGGGTTTGGAGAGTCAACAAAATCTGATGCAGTGAAATATGATGTGGGTTCACAGGTGAGCCGTATCGATAAATTTTTCAGCAGTATAGGGCTGAAAAGGTTTTTTATTGCAGGAAATTCCATGGGTGGAAATATAGCGGGGATATATGCGTCCAGATATCCTGAAAAAGTAAGGGGACTGATTCTGTTGAATAATTCAGGAGTTAATGCTCCTGTTAAAAGTACGCTAGTTAAATCTCTTGATAACGGAGTTAATCCTCTTCTTGTAAACAGCAGGGATGATTATAAAAGATTGATGCAGTTTATCTTTGCAAAGGAGCCGTTCATTCCATATCCTTTTCTGGCAGTGCTTGCGGATACCGCTGTAAAAAACAGGAAGTTTAATGATAAAATCTTTCATGATATGGTATCATCCCCGGCAATGCTTGAAGATAGATTTTCATCTATTACCATGCCGGTGCTTATTATCTGGGGTGATAAAGATCAGGTGCTTGACGTTTCAAGTGTTTCAGTCCTTGAAAAGGGTATAAAAAATCATACAACCAGGATACTGAAGGACTGCGGTCATGTACCCATGATGGAGAGACCGGGAGAGACTGCGGGGTTTATAAAATCTTTTATAGAATCTGTTAAGTAATATACTTAATTCAGATTAACGTAATAAGTATAATAGATGGTTGGGATGTTTTAATTTTTTTAATGAAAACAAAGTTTTTTATTGACATAAAGTATCATCAATTGTTTATTGATTCTCGGCTTGAGTAAATCGGGCCGCAAGGGGTTGTAGCTCAGTTGGTTAGAGTACCTGCCTGTCACGCAGGGTGCCGCGAGTTCGAGTCTCGTCAACCCCGGATTTAAACCGATAAAAACCAGAATTTATAGTGCAGCAAATAAACCGGTTTTTCTCATAACAACTTAATGTAAAAAGGGTGAAAAAGACTTTTTGCAGGGGGTATGTGAGATGACCGGTTTTTCTATTTAAATCCTGTTAAATATAAAAACGTATGAATTTATTATTTTCATGACTTAGAAAAATTCTTCAACTGAGCTGTCATCTGTGCCATAGAATTCTGATACAAACGAAAACGGCACATCTTCCTGAATCTGTTCTTTGCTTATTGTGCCTGAGAGTATACTGCTGAAAATAATTGCATAAGCGATGCTGGCAGCTGCCATGGCAGGCATTAACCATGAAAAGATTCCCAGTATCGGGTTTTCAGACAAACGGCTTTTCTTTATAACCGCTGCTGCCATATCCCTGCTCCATTGTTTGTTCGAAAGTCTTTTGTCAATACTGGAGTTGAATATTTCAATATCGTCCGTTTTCATATCATATACCTCCATCTCTGTTTATATGTCTGTAAATTAATTCTCGTCCCCTGTGCATTCTTGATTTGACAGTACCGGCTTTAATCGAAAGTTTCATTGCAACCTCTTTCTCGGAAAATCCGAGCGCAACCAGTTCAAAAACTGCCCGGTATTTTTCCGGCAGAAGCGATATAACCTCTTTTAAAAATTCAATATCCTCAGCCAGAAAATCTGGTAATACACTCCTCTCCGGAATTGATTTAATCAGTTTTCCGGTTTTTTCGTCCTCTTTATAAGATTTGCTTTTAATGCGAAGTGATTCATTTTTGGCAATCGTATACAGCCAGTTTTTTCTTGCACTCTCATCGCTGAATTTCATCCCCGGGAGAGTCCGGTAAACCCTCAGATATGTTTCCTGTACAACATCATCAATTGAATGGTGGAGAGATGGGGGCAGGTACCTCCGTATTGATGAGAGAACAATACTTTTCGTCTCTTCAATAAAGACGGCAAGTTCTGCTTCGTTCATTTCCAGTCTCCGGCTTTAATATCTTTCGAATGCTTCTCCCTGAATTTTTTCCCTTTTGCATTAAGCAGGGTGCTGAATTTAATTTTCTGTTCGTCTGTGAGTATCTTTGCTGTTTCATATCGCTGTCTGAAACGTATAACTTCCAGCTCAATCTTCTGAGATGATATTTCCTCAAGAGTTTTTCTAATTTTCTTTTCATCAAAGGTGGGGCTGTTCATAAGATCGGTCATTTCTCTCTTCTTGTTTTCCAGAATGTCTTTATGTCCTTTGACAACCGCTGAACTGTTTTTATAAAGATCGCTTATTTTCCTGTATTGTGTATCATCAAGCTCAAGCTCTTTTTTAAGGAAATCAAGTTCATGATCATCAGAGTAGCGTGAAAACATTACATCTCCGGAGTTTTCTTTTAAATGTACATTACCCCTGTGCCATGCAAAGAGAGATGCGGCAATAATAACAACTGCAGAAATAATTATCATAACTAAACGGTTCATATATTATCCTCGTAAAATTTAATTCAATTCCAATATAATGACTTAACCTGAAATAAGTTTAAAAGGTTCCATTTTTTTTAGACCGGAATTATGAGCATATTTCCGGCCTATTCCCTGAATTCCCCCAGTGATACAAGGGCTTCATGAAGTTCCCGTTTATGGTTTTCACTTTCAAAACGGCTCATGAGACTGTAGGCACATGGAACGACAAAAAGCGTCAGGAGTGTGGATAGTATAACTCCACCTATTACAACAACTGCCATAGGTCTGGTTGTTTCAGAGCCGGCGCCAAGTGAGAGAGCAGGGGGGACCGCAGCTGCGATAGTAGCAACAGAGGTCATCAATATTGGCCGGAGTCTCACCGGACAGGCATCCATAAGGGCCTCATGGACGTTTAAACCGGATATAACCCTTCTCTGATTTGTGAAATCTACGAGTAAAATTGAGTTTTTCTTAACAATCCCCATCAGCAGCAGCAGTCCTATCATGCTGTAGATATTAAGAGACATCCCTGTAAGTTTCATCGCTATAAAAGCTCCTGTAACGCTGAACGGAAGAGCCAGAAGAATAATAAGGGGATGAAGAAAACTGTTGAACTGAGAACCAAGGACCATGTAAGCAACCACTATCCCGAGGATCAGTGCAAATATTAGACTGTTGAATGATTCCTTGAATGTCTTCGAACTCCCGGTAAACTCCACATGATATCCCTCCGGGAGTATCGATGCGGCGCTCTGTCCAACCATGGCAAGAACGTCCGACTGCGATTTGCCGGGTGCTATATTGGCGAAAACGGAGACGGCCCTCTCCCTGTTATAGCGGATTATACTGAGCAGTGACGGTTTTGTTTCAAAACTGACCAGCTGTGAAATAGGAACCATCTCACCCTGTGAATTCCTTAGTTTTATATTCTTTATATCATTTTCATCCTTGCTGTATTGACCCAGAAGACTTATCCTTATATCATCTCTTTTCCCTGTCTCATCTGTGTATTTTCCGATTCTCAGACTGTTTACTGTGGCGCTCAGTGTATCGGCTATATTTGATATTGTTACTCCTCGGGCGCTGGCTTTGGCCCGATCAGGTATTATTTTTAACTCAGGCATCCCGGGCTGATAATCAGTATCCACATCTGTTACAAGTCTTGATGCATTCATCTTTGCCATAATCATTCTGCTGTATTCGGCAAGTTTATCCCAGTCAGGACCCTGGACAGAAAATTCGACAGGATACCCCCTCTGCGCTGAGAAACCTGCAAGTGAAAGATCCATTACTGTTACCCTGCTTATGCCCTGTATTTTCTGCAGTTCACTCCGGATAAACGGCATAAATTCCTGCTGCCGGGGGCGATGTTTGAATGGTGATACAATCGGACGCTTACCGGGATCTTTCATGGTGATCATCAGTGTTCCCTGATTTACCATTCCACCCTGAAAACCACCGACGTTTGACAGATAACTTTCGATTTCAGGGCGCGTTCTTGCATACTCTTCAGCTTTTTTAAAAACCTGATTTGTACTTTCTATTGAAGATCCAAGCGGGAGCTGAATTGTAACCATAAATCGGCTCTGATCCTGGGCAGGCACCATCTCTTTCTTTAAACTGCCTATCAGTAATAAAGACAAAGCAAATATCAGGAAAGCTCCGCATATAATTTTTAAACGGTTTTGCAGGCACCATGACAGTCCGTTTTTATATTTTAATGTAAGAAGATTCATAAACCGGTTAACTTCTTTTGTCAGGCGATTCTCCTTCCCGGTAGTGAGCATTTGTGAACAGCGCATAGGGGCCAGGGTAAGAGCCTCCAGGAGGGATATCAGCACCGCCACTGACATTGTAATTCCGAACTGGAAAAAAAACTTACCGATAATCCCTTTCATAAAAACTACCGGAATAAAAATTGCAAGAACGGCAAGTGATGCTGCAATTGCTGCACTGGTTATCTCTCTTGCCCCGACAATTGATGCTTTTACTCTGCTTATGCCTGTTTCATAGTGGCGTACAATATTTTCCAGTACCATGATTGCATCATCGACTACAATACCAATTGAGAGTGAAAGTCCAAGTAACGTGAAAGTATTCAAAGTAAAGCCGAAAAAATGAAGGAAGATAAATGATCCGATCAGGGATACCGGTATTGCAATTATTACATTTAAAGCAGAGCTCCAGGACCCTAGAAAAAGCCAGCATACCAATGATGTCAAAAGGACTGAAAGAATAAGATTTGTGTATAATTCTTTTGTTGAATCTTCTATAAATTTAGTACTGTCCCATATTATGCCGAGAGACATATCCGGAGGAATCATGCTTTTAAGTTTAACAAATTTATCTTTCACAGCTTTTGCCACTGATACGGCATTTGAGCCTCTCTGCTTGATTATACCAATACCAACAGAAAGTTTTTCATTGAATCTTGAAATCCGGCGTATATCCGCAAGCCCCTCTTCTACTTTTGCAACATCTCCGATTTTTATCGGAGTCCAGATCGCTTCACCTCGCCTGCTTGTTATAAGAAGGTTCTCAAAATCTTTTGCCTTTGTAAGCTCGCTGTAAATCCGTATGTTGGATTCCTTCGGTCCATTATCCATATAACCTGATGGAGAAAGGAGATGCTGGCCGTTGACTGTGGAGATCACATCTTCCACGGTGATCTCTTTGCGGGACATCGCTTTACTGTCAAGCCAAATCCTCATATTGGGATCCACATATCCGCCAAGGCGGACATCCCCGACGCCATCTATTGTTGAAATTACATCTTTCAGGCGATCTCTTACAAGGAGAATCATTTTGCGTCTGTCGTCTGATCCGTATAAGGCGGTATACATGATAGGCTGATCTTCGGGATTTGATTTTGATATTGCGGGTGTATCAACATCGTTCGGGAGATTCTTCTGAGCCTGCAGTATTTTAGTCTGAACCTCCTGGAGTGCTGTATTTATATCCCTGTTGAGCTCAAATTCTATAGTTATATTGGTAATACCTTCATAAGATGTTGATTTGACATTTCTGATACCCTCAACAGTCATAATCGAGTCTTCAATAACATCGGCAATGGCTGATTCCATTGTTACCGGAGAGGCGCCAGCCCAGTTTATGGAGATCGTTATTACGGGAAAATCCACGTCAGGGAGCTGGCTTATACCCATGTTCATAAGTCCTATGAGCCCGAATATAATGAGGCCGGCCATCAGTATCCATGCAAAGACAGGATTTTTGATTGATATGTCAGAAAGTGTCATTGCCTGTTAGTCTCCATTTTTTATATTATTGAGAAGATGAATGTTGTCGCCATTGAATTCAGAGATGGCCACACCAAGCCAGATGCGGTTGAACCTGCATTTTAGCCCGGCTTTTTCATAGTCATTTTTTGCAGACTGCAGCGTTGTCAGGGATGTGAGAACATCAAGTATTGTAACCCTGTCCCTGCGGTAATCTTCTGTTACGGACTGATAGTTGCGCTGAGCGGCATTGAGTGCTTTTTTGAATGCATCAATTTCGTTTCTTGATGATTCATAACTCTTTGCAGCATTTACAATATCCTGCAGAGCCGTTCTCCGGACGGTTGATAAAGCCAGTTCTGCCTGTTTTTTAACAGATTCAGCCTCTCTTATTTTTCCATTAACAATCCCCCCTGAAAATATAGGGAGTTCAACTCCGAGTCCCGCATAATAGTCATTGCCGCTTTTACTTCTGCTGGCAAGGCTGTAAGCACCCTGTGCATAAATATTGGGAAGATATCCCCCCATTGCTGCAGTAAGTCTTGTATCGGCGCGTTCAAGATCCTCTTTAGCCGCTTTTACATCTATTCTTTTTGCTGCATATTCATCAGCGTGAGATATAATATCTGCCAGATCAGGCAGGTTGTGCCTGTCTTCAATTTTAAAGTTGCCGGTTATCCCGGCCAGGGTGGCAAGTGTGAGTTTTGCGCTGTCAAGCTGGTTTTTTGTTTCCTTTATCTGCGCTTCAAGCTGAAAAATCTGAGTATCAATTCTGAGGAGATCGCTGGGTCTGCTCCTGCCAAGGTTTACCCGTCTTTTCTGCTCCTCCCTCATTCTGTTATAAAGGTTAAGTATCTCAACACTATTACTGAGTGCATGATCAAATGTAAGAGTGTTATAAAATGCGCTGCTTACATCAAGAAGGAGAATGCTGGCATTGCTGATCATCTGTGTGCGGCTGTGATTCATATCCTCTCCGGCTCCTTTATAATTACCCCATTCATTCAGTCCCGTCAGTATATTCTGGCGTGCATAGACGCTGATGCCTGTATTTGTGCCGCTGAAACCGGCAGGGGAGGATCCTGTTAAAGATGTGGGAAGTACATACATCCCCTGAAGAGATATATACGGGAGAAAGGCTCCAAAAGCCTGATCTTTCCGTGCCTTTGCCTGAAAGTAAGACTCGCCAACTATTTTAAGGCGTTCAGTATTATATACTGCCTTTGCGAATGTATCGAATAGAGACAGTTCCGTTTTGCCGTTTACTATCTTTATGTCATCCTCATTGATTCCACTGGATGCTCTTAATAACTGTGATTCAGAATCGTAATTTGTTACTGAATAGAGGTCTGATATAAACATTATAATGAAAAGTAATGTGAGTATATATTTTTTAATAATAATCATTTTCATTTCCGCTTTTCTGAATTTTAATGATGAGTTTTGAATAAGTCAGTCTTCTTATTTAATTATAATTTAACCCATATTATCTTTAAATAGTTCCATTTTTTTAACAAACAGACATTTTTATAACAGAAAAAAATACCACTAGTTGTCAGTGATAAATTTAAGCCGTCTCTGTCGTTTCAGCAGATGCGTGTGTTGTGTACTTTTATTAAACAGATTATATGGATTATAGCAACCTGCTGAATAAGTTAAGAACTGAATATTGTCATTTTATAGTGATAATCAGACAGAGGCTGAAATCATTTTAAGGCAAATAGAATTTAGTTTGCATTTTTTCTGCAGACATTATACCATAGAATACAAATTAAAACATTCCAGGGGGAGAATATGGAGGAAAAATTTATCAGCCGGCAGACAATGAATTTTCTGCTGTTTGAAATGCTTGAAATTCAGAATTTATCGAAACATGAATATTTTGACGAATATAACAAGGAAGCTCTCGATATGGTTCTTGGTACAGCCACAAAACTGGCAGTGGATTATTTCAGGCCATACCTGAGAGAGATGGATAAGAATCCCCCTGTATATAAAGAAGGCCAGGTGCATGTTCATCCTCTTGTACGGACTGTTTTGAAAAAATGCGGGGAAATAGGTCTCATATCGGCGCATTTCTCCTTTGAAGAGGGGGGGCAGCAATTGCCTTACTCTGTAATGGCCGCGATCTATTACATTTACGGGGCTGCTAATTACTCGATGGGGGTATATTCACAGCTCAACTCCGGTGCGTCTAACCTTATTATTTCATTCGGTTCACCCGAACTGAAAAAGTATTACATACCGAAGATGTTCTCAGGCGAGTGGCAGGGCACTATGGCCCTCACGGAGCCTGAAGCGGGAAGCTCGCTTTCCGATATAAAGACAAAGGCGGTTCCGACAGGCGAGGGGTACTATAGCATAAAGGGGCAGAAGATATTTATCTCTGCCGGTACTCATGACTGCGCGGATAATATTGTAAACCTTATGCTTGCAAAAGTTGAAGGTGCGCCGGCCGGGGTTAAGGGGATTTCTCTTTTTGTCGTCCCTAAATACCGTGGTGACGGTAAAGGGGGTCTTGTATTCAATGATGTTACCTGCGCCGGGATAGAACATAAACTGGGGTACAGGGGGTCACCGATCACGCAGCTCTCAATGGGGGAAAATGGTGACTGCCGAGGATGGCTTGTCGGCGAAGAGAACAAGGGTCTTGGATATATGTTTGAGATGATGAACGAGGAGAGGATTAATGTGGGACTGGGCGCGGCCGGAATAGCGTCCGCGGCATATTATGATTCACTGAAATACGCCGGGGAGAGGCCCCAGGGAAGACCGCTTAACAGTAAAAATCCGCTTGACCCGCAGTGTGCAATAATAAATCACCCTGATATAAAGCGAATGCTTCTATTCCAGAAGGCTGTGTCTGAGGGTTCACTGTCGCTTGCTCTGCAGGTGGGGATGTATATCGACCTTAAACAAGTGTCCCCTCCGGAGGATGTGGAGAAGTACACCCTTCTGCTTGAGTTCCTTACTCCGATTGTGAAAAGTTACGCGTCGGAATACGGAGTTCTCTCTACAAGTTCCGGGATTCAGATCCTCGGAGGCTATGGTTACTGTGAGGATTTTAACGTTGAACTTTTTTTCCGCGACTCCAGGATACACCCGATCCATGAAGGGACATCGACAATTCAGGGGCAGGATCTTCTCGGCAGAAAGACCATTATGAAGAAGGGACGTGCATTTGAACTTTTCATAAATGAGATAAAGACAACAATTGGTGAAGCTGAAAAATCTGAAATTCTTAAAAAGTATGCACTGAAGCTTGATAATATGGTTTCCGTTTTTCAGAATACAACGGCAAAACTTCTTCAGATAGCCGCTCTGGGCAATATGGAGGTTTTTCTTGCTGATGCAACACTCTACCTGGAAATGGCGGGGATTCTTTCGATAGGCTGGCAGTGGCTCATGCAGGCGGTTTGTGCTGATAAACAGAACAGAGGATGCGATGATCCTGCACTTAACTCATTCTATAATTCAAAAGTTCATACAATGAAGTTTTTTTTCAAATATGAACTCCCTAAGGTGGAAACTATTTCCGGTATTCTTCTTGATGAGGAAATACTTACAGCAGGGGTTGATGCGGGTATTTTTGCGGATTGATGAAATACAAAATCCTTTCCTGTTCTCCCCGGTGGAGAACAGGAAAGGGGCTTATTCCAGTGCCTTATCTGAATCTCTCATAACCATCTGAATTGTGTTTCTTGTTTTTTCTTCGAGAAGAATCTCCTTGTTTACAGTTACACGCCCGATAGTCTCCTGGTCATAATGCCTTATAGTAACAAGTTCAAGTCCCCTGTTGTATTTTATCATATATTCAGATTCCAGTGATTTAATAAGTTCAGGTATTTTTCTGTCATCCCAGTCTACGCATATTGAAAAGCTGAGGGCGGTATTCTGCATAACATTGATTCTAACCCTGAGGCGCGAAAGCTCGTGGAAGATATCTCCGAGATTCTGTTCTGCTATAAAAGAAAAGTCCCTGGCTGATATGGTAATAAGCACCTGGTTCATTTTAAAGATGAATGATGGTATCTGCAGTCCGTCTTTGTCGTTTTGAATTACAGTCCCCTTTTCTTTCGGATTGAGGAAGGATTTTACCCACAGAGGAATTCTTTTGTTCTGAAGGGGTTTGATGGTTTTAGGATGAATTACGCTGGCTCCGTAATATGCGAGTTCAATGGCGTCATGGTATGAAAGCTGATCGAGTTTTACCGTATCGTCAAAGTATTTCGGATCGGCGTTGAGGACTCCCGGAACATCCTTCCATATTGCAACTTTTTCAGCTTCAAGGCTGTATGCCAGAATTGCCGCGGAAAAATCAGATCCCTCTCGGCCAAGAGTTGTTGTGATATTCTCTGCAGTTGATCCTATAAATCCCTGCGTAACATAGACTCTTTCTTTATGGAAATTCATTGAATCGTTAACGAGTTCAACTGTTTTCTCCCAGTCAATTCTGGCATCTCTGTAGGTGTTATCTGTTCTGATTACGGATCTGGCATCAATCCATCTGTTTGCAATTCCGGTAGTATTAAGGTATGCACTGAGAATTTTAGAGGAGATTATTTCGCCAACAGAGACAATCTGGTCGTATTCATAATCAAAGTTTTCGGAATTCGGAAGAGATAGTCTTGTCCTCAGAAGTGAAAAAATATTCTCCAGCTCGGAGAATATCTGATTTTTTTCATCCGGGAAAAGGACATAAACAATACTCATATGGTATTCCTTTATATTGCAGAATTCCTCATCTATTTTTCCCGTACCGTAATAATATGCGTGAAGAACTCTTTCAAGCGCGTTTGTCATCTTTCCCATGGCAGAGACAACAACTGCTATTTTATCATTATTGTAAAGGTTGAGGACATTTGCCACATTTTTCACGGAATCGGCGTCTTTGACAGATGCTCCTCCGAATTTAAAAATTTTCATAATTGCTTCCCCGATAAAATCATTTAAAAAAATTATTCTGTAAAATCAATTATTTATAGCATTGCTTTTTCAACCAAAAATTTTCTATCAGACAAAAAAACCTGGATTGATCCAGGTCTGGATATGTAAACGGGATTTTTTAATTTCGGCTGAAAAATACTGAATGGAGGTATCTGATTAATTTTTTACAGAACTTAAATCTTCAGAGCCTTTAAGGATCTCTTCGAGTTTGAAAATTTCGGCATTGACGTTTGATGATACGTCTGTTAATTTTTCACTCATTTTGTTCAGACCTGAATAAAATGATTCTATGTTTTTTATCATGGTCTGGTAGGTGCTGATCTCCTCACTGTTCTTCTCTGTCAGCTCTCCTATCATCTGGGTGTACTTAACAGAAAGATCAAAATACTCCATAAGATTCTGGAGATTCTGTCCGAGATCCTTGATCATGTTTTTCAGGGCGTTAATAAAAACGGTATTATTGTTCATGATAAGAATTATTTCTTTAAGTATATCCGCTGTTTCAAAAACCTGGTCGGATGCTTCAATAATACGTGTTACAGACATCTTTATTATATCACTGATCTCTTTAGCTGAACGCATACTTCCGTCAGCAAGTTTCGAAATTTCATCTGCCACAACTGCAAAGCCGCGTCCGTGCTCTCCCGCTCTTGCCGATTCTATTGATGCATTAAGGGACAGAAGAGCAGTTTTATCTGCAATCTCGTCTATTGTCTTTGATATCTCAGCTATTTTAGAGGATTCATCTTTAAGTGTAGTAATGGTTGTTGATGCATTGCCGAGCTTATTCTGACATTTTTCTGCCAGGACGCCGATTTCTGAAGCATCTTTCTGAACAGCGTCGCTTGAGGAGAGAGTTTCTTTGAACTCATCCTTCAGTTTTACAATGAGCAGCTTCCCGTTACGGTTAAAATCCTCCTGACCCAGAGTATGGGAACTGATCAGGTCGAATGATTCAATTACGCTTGTCGATGATGCCATGGTTTTTTCAATTACTGGAAATTGTTTTTCTATTGAAGAATCAATCTCGGCTGTAAATTTGCTGAGATAATCGGTAGTTTCGGTAACATGTTCAATCAGGGATTTAGCTTCACCCATTATTTCGGTTATCCTGTTCTTTTCAATCTCAATCTTCTCCCTGTTCTTCTTCAGTTCGCTTGATTTTTTCCAGCTTGAATATCTCATTCTGTCAAGGACATAGATAAAACTCCAGCTGAAAATAACTACCAGAGTAAAATCATTCATGGTGTATTTCTGCCTCTGAGTTGTAAACTCCATACCATGGATTAAACCGATGATGGCAAATGAAGTAACGGACAGGGCTGACATAATCCAGAGAATGGATTTATATATCGGGGCAACAATTATCAGGATCAGAATAAAAAAGTATCCGGCAACATAAACCGGATCTGCTCCGGTAACACCCGTCAGTACGCCGGTGCTTATTTCAAGATAAAATCCGAGGGCGGCAAGCAGAAACATGCTCCGCTGTTTAAGGTATGGAACAAACTGCAGGGCCAGTATTATAAAAGAAAAGAGAGTCAGGCCGTATCTTGAATATATAAGGAGAGGCTTGTCCGGGTATATTGCACCGTCCGTTTTAACATACCCAAGCCACGCGAAAAGGCAGATAAAAGCCGCAGGGACAACGATAAGATTACTCTGGTAATGTAACTCACCGGAATATGTATCAGGAAATTTTTCTCTTCCCCACAGCAGAAATTCTTTAATGGCTTTAAACATTTTTCTTGCCTTTACCTATTACAAAAGTTTAATTATTTATATTTAACAGAATATACTAAATAAAACAGGATTTTCCCTGATTCTGACGAAGTATAAAACATTTAAATTTAGACCTTCCAGACATCATAATTGTTCCCTGTGAATTCAGAAACATTGAATTATAGCCGGAATAAAATCAAACAAAAAATTAAAATCATCAGAAGAGAGATGTGATTTTTATACCGGGAAATTTATTATACCTGTAATAAAATATTGAAATGCCGAAAATAGTAATACCAATTAATCGGAGAATCAGTATGAAAAAAATAGAGGTTATTGTCTTTTTAATTCTGGCTGCAGCGGTTACAGATGTTTTGCCTGCAAATAAGCTTGCAGGGAGTCATAGAAAAAAAGTGGAAGATCAGCATAATCTTGATATAAAAAACCGTGACGCCATATTAAAGGAGTTGAGTGCTTTTCTTGAAGATAGCAGCGGGAAAATTTCAGATGGTAATGTAAAACTCGGAATTCCAGTTGAAAAAAGTGAAATAACCGGAATAAAGAGCACGGAAGACTTTCATTATACCGGCGTTATCCCGCCTAAAATCTACGGGTATGTAAATACAGAATCTCTCAATATGCGTTCAGAGGATAGATCTGACAGTGAAATTGTAGGTAAACTGAAGTTCAGGGAAAAAGTTCAGATAATCTTTCAGTCAGATAAAACTGATACGATAAAAAACATGACTGCACCATGGCTGCTTGTTAAAAAGGAAAACGGAGACGAGGGATGGGCATTCGGAGCGTTTGTATCTGAAGATATACCTGCAAAGATTGACAGCGATACCGGGAGAACTGACTGGAATATGATTATGCCGGCTTCCGGCAGGATCTCCAGCAGGTTCGGGAAAAGGATCGACCCTGTCTCAAAAAGAAGAAACTCCTTTCATAAGGGGATAGATATAGCTGCACCGCTGGGTACACCTGTGTATGCTGCAGAGAGCGGATCAGTTATAGATGCAGAATTTAAAAAAAACGGTTATGGGAATCTTATTGTCATCAAACATGGTAATGATATGGCTACTTACTATGGACATCTGTCAAAAATTCTCGTATCCGGCGGCATTAAGGTCAGCAAGGGTCAGCTTATCGGAAATGTGGGTAGTACCGGTAAATCAACCGGACCTCACCTTCACTTTGAAATAAGAAAGGGGAGCCAGGCACTTGATCCGGAAGATTTTGTAAGATAACAGTTTAATAATGACAAGGCCTGATTATTCCGTAAAATGCTGTAGCTCAGGTAAATTATGTTTTATCAGAATTTTCGGATTACAAAGGGGAAGATTCAAAACTAAAAAAGTTCAAGCTGTATATCTTTACCTTTATCGAAAACGGTTCTTCCTCCGAGTGATCTTGATATTTTTCTTTCATGAATTATCAGTTTGTCAATGTCGGCATCCGGTTCAAGATTATTTTCAATATACCGGGTAATGCCGTCGAGTTTTTTTAATGCATTGAGTCTGTCGTTCTCGCCGATCTTTGCTTTTTTTACGGCATTTTTAAGTACTGATATCGACTGGTCATAGACCTTCAGCGGGACAGGAGCAGGATGGCCATCCTTTCCCCCGTGCGCAAAAGAGAACCGTGCAGGATCGGAAAACCTTGCAGGGGCGCCGTATATTACTTCAGAAACAAGAGCGAGTGACTGAATAGTCCGCGGCCCCACGCCGTTTAAAAGAAGGGCATCTGTAAAATCAGTGAACTGTTTTTCATATGCCATGGCGAGAACAGCTCCCATTCTTCTGCTGTTTACATCGGCAGAAGAAACATGGTGGCGGGCAGGCATTTCGAGGTGTCTTGGTGACTGATAAACTGACGAAAAGAGTGATTTCATCTCACTCTGCTGACTGTCCGGGTGGAGGGAGAGAAATTCCACAATTGAATCCCTTGCCTGTCTGCTGCGCGAATCGCTGAGGTTAAGTATCTCCCCTTCGTTCCGTCCCACAATGGCGGAGTGAGGGTCATCCACGAAGGATTTAACATCATCTGAAAGCCAGTGGTATCTTCGTGCGGTGATATCATTTTTATTCATCCCCTGCTGTACTACTGCCCATTTCCCGTCATTTGTAAGTAAAAAGTTGTGGATATACAACTGGTACCCGTCATCGATACATGTGTTGTCAATTTTTGCTGAGAGTTTTGAGCAGCGGACAAGTTTATCACCATCGAGTCCTGTTTTCATTGACACTTCCGATATCTCTTCGGGGGTGTTTCTTGACCGTTTTCCTCTTCCGCCTAAAATGAACAGTCCTGTTTCGTGTGAAACCGGGTTGAGTCCTTTACTTAAAGCTCCCATAACACTTGGTGTGATACCTGAAGAGTGCCAGTCCATTCCCATAACGGCCCCGAATGCCTGAAACCAGAAAGGATCGGAAATACGCCTGAGAAATTCATCTCTGCCGTACTGATAGATAATGGCCAGGGAAACGGCACTTCCCATTCCTTTCATCCTGTCGGCAAGCCATCTGGGAACATTGCCGTAATGCAGCGGTAAATTTGCAGTTCCTGAACGTTTCATAATCAATAATTACATTAAACTATACATTTGTAAAGTATTTTTTACAGGATTTATATCTAAAATAAACGGTTAATGAAATTTATTCTCACTGGCCGGGAGTTGCCGGGATTACTACGATGTCCACTCTCCTGTTGAGAGACCTGTTTTCCTTTGTCTCATTTGAGACCAGTGGTCTGTATTCTCCGTAACCCGCTGCGGAAAATCTCACCGGATTTAATGTCGTATCCTGCAGGAGGTAATCGAGAACAGCGAGCGCCCTTTCTGTCGAGAGTTCCCAGTTATCCCTGAACCTCTTTGATCTCATAGGGATATTATCAGTATGCCCTTCAACTACAATATTGTACTCCGGGTATTGGGCTAAAATTTCCCTGATTTTTTTCAGCGAAGGGAGAACCTCTTTTTTCAGGTTTGCATAGCCTGAATCGAAACTTATCCTGTCATCAATATTTATTACAAGCCTGTTATGAAATTTTTTTAATCTTATATCACCCTTTTTTATCTCTTCATCGAGCTGTTTTTCAAGTTCGGAAGCCTGGTTTCCCATCCTGGAGAGATCATCCTTCTGTTTCTGCGTAAGTTTTTTCAAATCAGAAAGTTCTTCATTCAGATTTGCTATTTCATCTTTGAGAGACAGTATTTTTTTCTCATAATCCGATTTGAGATCAGCAATTTCTTTCTGCAGCTTTTCTCTCTCGGCATCACATTTTTCTTTAGCCTGCCCCATGTCATCTTCACATCTTTTCTGAAGAACCCTGTTCCCTTCAATGAGATTTTTTTCTGTTTCCGAACCTTTATCTTTCAGAAGATTTATCATATTCTGAAGCTCTTCAATTTTTTTTTCAAAATCTTTTTTCTGATCTGCACAGGATGACTTCATCTGTTCGAGATCTCTCTTAAGCTGATCAATCTCTGACTGAAGCCCGTTGATTGTGCTTTCATATTTGTTTTTTTCATTCTGGTACTGATGGTTTAACATTTTCAGTTCAAGCTGAAGGGCGATTTTTTCGTTATATACAGCCCTGTATTCCGAGGGAGTGTAGAAAACAGCAGCATCAGCTGCAGATATTAAAATTATTATAAAGACTAATGAAAATATTTTCTTACTGTAATTTATCGGCATATTTTACTCCGGTTAAAATTGTTTTCAGAATCCATGGATCTGTGAGATTTTCCTTGCCTATATATTCGGGAATCCGGATGTATCACTCAGCTCCGGGAAAGACTGGTAACTGCGGATTCATTTTGATTTTTCAGGGGCGTTTTTTATCTCCAGAATTTTTTTCTGAGCTTCTTTATAAACGGTTTCGGCTTTTGTTGTTTCCTCTTTCTTCATGTTAAGGAATTCGCTGTGTTTTTTATATCCATATCTGTCATCCGGATCTTTTTTGTTAAACAGTTTACTGAAAAAATTCTGTTCCTTCACGGGTTTTTGCGGTTCGTTTTTGTCGCGGTATACAGCTGCAATCTTTGATTTTTCAAAGTTCAGTTCTGCAATATATTGTGCCAGTTCCGCATCTCTGAGCTTGAGTTCATCTTCCAGCAGTATTGTTTCTTGTTGCTGATATATCAGAAGGGTTTTCTTTTTTTCAAGGGTTGCTTCGTTTTCTGCAAGCTGGGCTTTTTTGGGTTCGAGGTTTACTGCATCTTTATTTTTCTCGTATAGATAAACCTGGTCTTTTAATACTCCGCTCTCTTTTTTCAGCAGTTTTATCTCCTCTTCAGTCACAGCAGGGAGTTTAGACTGTTCTTTAAAAAGATTTTCCACGGCCTGTTTTTCTTTGTTCTTGTCTATGATTTTCTGCTCCATTGCATTAATGGCTTTAGATTCAGTATCAGTTTTTCCTGCAAGGTATTTGTCATCAATCTCTGCGGGCATTGTCGAGCAGGCGGCAATCAACAATGAAAAAATAATTACAGGGAATAGGCTTTTCATAAATATCTCCTCTTTTAAAAAACATTTATACATAGTGAAACAAATTTAATCAGAGCATAGTTACTTACATTTAATAATAATGCTGATTATAAGTTATTACATATAATCTAAGTATTCAAAAAATATATCTGAAAAGTCAAGAGATGTTTAATCATGAAAAGTTACGTTTTTTGTTAAATATTTATTGATTAAAATATGTGTATATGTTGTATTAATGATTAGATTGCGGAGTCTTAATAATAAAGAATGTATTATTTTCTGGACATATTTTTTAGTCTAAACAAAAATGTAAAACTTCTGTACTGAACATGACAACGGTGAGAATAAAATCTTTTTTTTGCAAAGTTGAGGAATTAAATTTCAGGATGTATTAAATGAGCCATTATAATGTAACCTACGAGAAATATCTGGAACTGAGCTACATTCTTCTTGATAGGATTAAATCCAACAGGGAGGAGTATAAAGCCATACTCTGCCCTTTGAGAGGGGGGTTTTTTCTGTCTTATTTCATGAGCGTTCACCTGAACCTCCCGATTTCATATATTGAAATATCATCGTATGCAGGGAAGGAGCAGAGGAGATTTCAGATAGGGATTAAACCTGATCTCATTGAGGGGAAGTTCCTTTTGTGTGATGATATTTATGACAGCGGAAATACAATAAAAGAGATTCATTCAATGTATCCGAAAGTTGATTTTGATACAATATGTCTTGTGTCCAAGGTTAAAGATGCAAAAGTCATTTATGCATCTCTTGTTGATAAAGAACAGTGGGTCGATTTTTTCTGGGAAATAATGTAGCGCTGCAATATAATTTATTTACCTCATGTTGAGGTAAGTGATATATCAGGAACAGCTTTAAACAAAGACTGTAAAAATAATAATAAAATACCAGGGAGTTTACATATGAGTAAGGTATACTTTATAAAATCGGAAAATAATGCATCGGACGAAATGCTTGCAGATAAACTTAAAGCTCTTGCTGTAAAAGAGGGATTATTCAATTTTGTCGAAGAGAAAGATATGGTCGCAGTAAAAACCCATTTCGGCGAGAGCAATAAGTCCGGATATCCAAGGCCGGTTATTTTAAAAAGTATCGGTGAACTTGTCCGGGAAAAGAAAGCACTCCCCTTTATGACAGAAACATCAACCCTTTATAAGGGGAACCGGGATAACGCGGTAATTCATATTGAACATGCCAACAGGCAGGGTTTTGGTTTTGAAAACACCGGTATGTCTATTATAATGTCAGATGGTCTTCTGGGAGATGAAGAAGCTGATGTTGCGATTGAAGGGAAGTTATATAAATCGGTGAAGATCGCTTCTCTTATTGTCAAGTCACAGGCGCTTGTATGTGTGTCCCATTTCACAGGACATATGATTGCGGGTTTCGGGGCAGCTATAAAGAATATGGGGATGGGGTGTGCAAGCAGAAAAGGGAAGATGGTTCAGCACTCAACGGCAAAACCGGAAATAATACCAGGGGTGTGCACAAAATGCAGACAGTGTATTATATGGTGCCCCGCACAGGCTATTACAATGGGTAATGATGCTGCTGTTATCACTGGTGAGAAATGTATAGGATGCGGTGAATGTCTGGCCGTCTGCAGATTTGATGCTGTGAAATATAACTGGGGCGCAACATACGAAGAGCTGCAGAAAAAAATTGTGGAACATGCCCTCGGAGTTTATAACTCAAATAAAGGAAAGGGGATATATATTAACATCCTTACACGGATATCAAAGGATTGTGACTGTATGCCTGTATATGAAAATATCTGCGGAGATATAGGGATTCTTGTGTCTCATGATCCTGTTGCAGTTGATTCAGCGTCGCTTGATATGGTTGAAAAGTTTACCGGCAGAAAGCTTTCTGACATGTCTCACGACATTCCATACCGCTATCAGATTGATTACGCGAAGGAGATAGGTTTCGGCAGTTCTGATTACGAACTGATTGAATACTGAAAAACAAACCGCTGAGTGATCTTTTTTAAAAAATCACAGGCACCTGTTGAAATTCTCCCGAACTTTTATATATTATATTTAACCTTTTACTTAAATATTAAAATAATAAGGCGGATTAATTATGGATTTTAATTTAAGTACAGTTTCTTTTATCAGTGAAAAGAATTTTGCACCGATTGACACGGGGAAAATATACGATGTGCTGATTATTGGCGGAGGCCCGGCAGGGATGACAGCAGCTGTCTACTGCATGAGGAAGGGTGCAGAGACAGCGATCATTATAAGGAGTATCGGAGGGCAGGTGGCTGAAACATCATCAATTGAGAACTATCTCGGGTATAAGTATATAAATGGTGTTGATCTTGTTGACAGGTTCAGGGAACAGGTTTTACAGTTCAGCATAGGATACGAAGAGGGGCAGGGTGTTTTATCGATTGAGGATAGTGAAGTAAAAAAAGTCACTCTTGATGACGGCAGGGTAATACAGTCAAAAACGCTGATAATTGCTTCGGGGAAAACATGGAAGAAGCTCGGAATCCCCGGAGAGCAGCGGCTAACCGGGAGAGGAGTTGCCTACTGTACAACCTGTGATGCTCCGTTATTTGCCGGTAAAAAGGTTGTTGTAGCGGGGGGTGGTAATTCAGGGGTAGAGTCTGCAATTGATCTTGCCTCTGTGGCAGAAGAGGTTGTAGTGGTTCAGCTTCTTGAAGAGCTTACTGCAGATAAAATTCTCCTTGATAAACTGGAAGGCTTTCAAAATGTCAGTATGATTTACAAAAGCCGTGTGATAGAAATTACGGGCGAGGATAAGGTTCGCGAAGTGATAATAGAGAATGTGGAATCAGGTGAAACATCTAAAATTTCTGCCGACGGATTATTCGTTGAAATAGGTCTTGATCCTAACAGCGGGTTTGCCCGCGGGGTAGTGGAGATGAACTCATCGTGCGAGATCATCGTGGACAGCAGGTGTGCTACTAACCGTGAGGGGATTTTTGCGGCAGGTGACGTTACATCTGTACCGTTTAAGCAGATAATTATTGCAGGGGGTGAAGGGGCGAAAGCTGCACTTTCCGCATGTGAATATATTTTAAAGAGAAATTAATCAGATTAAAGAGGTGAGACTATGGCACTGTTTGATATAAAAGTTCAGAATCAGCTTAAGGAAATACTTAAAAATATGAACGATGAGGTGAAAATAATAAATTTCACTCAGGAGATTGAGTGCCCCATGTGCAGGGAGACGCGGTATTTTGCCGAGGAGATTGCGTCGCTGAGCGATAAACTCTCAGTCAAGGTGTTAAATTTTGTAACTGATAAGGAAATGGCTGAAAAATATGGCGTGGAGAGAATTCCCGCCATAGTTTTACTTGATAAAAACGATGCTGACCATGGCGTAAAGTTTTACGGGCTTCCAGGTGGTTACGAGATAAACTCTTTTCTTGGGTCAATACTTGAAATGTCAGGAAAAAAAGAAGAACTTCCGCCTGATGTTCTTTCCCGCATAAAGAAAATTGACAAGGACGTGCATATTCAGGTTTTTGTTGGACTCGGCTGTCCGCATTGTCCGGCAGCTGTTTCGGCTGCACACAGGCTTGCTATGGAGAACAGCAGAATAAAGGGGGATATGATAGATTCCAACAATTTTGTTCCCCTTGCACAGAAGTATAATGTGACAGGTGTTCCGAAAATCATCATCAATGAAAAGTATGAACTGCTCGGGGCTCACCCGATAAATACATTTCTTGATGTGATAGAGAGTTTAAAATAGAAAACAGTAAGCGCGAAGAGTTGTTATATCGTAAGGATAACACGAAAGATATCCCAGCTTATCCATAAATTAACCGGTTAATATTCAGCATCGCAGTCTTTGGTATCCCGGCAGAATTAAAAGAATCCTGCCGCTACTATCAATGAAAATGAGAATCCATTAACATCTTTGTCTGAAAACTCAACCTGGTCAATTCCTTTAACATATCTGTATGAAACACCTGCACCGATTCTTATATATTCTGTAACATTAAGATATACGTTTAATTCAGGCATTAAAACAAAAAAAGAGTCTGTTGCAGATTTATTTTCATCCCCGGTTTCTATTTCAGGATTATACCATTCAACACCTCCTCCCCCCGCCATAATACCGGGGGAGAGCGTAATAATACTATCCGGCCAGAAAAAGTATTCTATGACACCCCCTCCAAAACCGAAGTTAATCCGTTTATCCGTCCCGTCATAAGTCTTTCCTGTAAATTTTTCACGATCAGTGGGGTAGGTAAGACCGTAACCTTCTGCTCCGAGTGATAGTGAGTGATTTATAATCCAGGTTATTTTTCCGCCGGTCAGATTGGCAAAATTTCCGTTGATTCTTGAAAGCTGATCCACAACAGCAAGGTAGCCTCCATGTTCAATTTTATCGGGGTTGAGTATAACCTGCTTTTTCTGCTTTTCCTCAGGTTTGGCTTTACCGCGGGTTACGGTTTCTTCGGATCCCTGTTTATTCATATTATTCTGGGAAAGCAGGAACTGGGCGCCTGTTGCAAGATTAATTTTGCTTTCAAAGAGACCGTTTTCAGACTGGTTTAATACGATGTACTTCCCTTCTGGTAGCGCAACTTCCATCTCTCTTCCGTAGGATTTCTGAAGTTCGGCAATAAGTATATTGTCGCTGTTACGTATGAAAACCTTTCCGACAATATTCTTTTCAAGCAGAACAGCGGATGTATTGCGTTTAAAGTCTGTTATGACCACATCCCCTGTCCCTGTCATCTGTATATCATAGTTGGGGTGCTGCGCCCCTCCCATTGTTTTTTCTGTTCTTGTGAGTGTTTCGTTGTATGCGTACTGGTAAGCTTCATTTAATGTTATACGGCCATCCTGTATCATATCAGCGGCGCCGCGTAATCCAGTTACAAGATAATAGGTGAAAAAGGAACCCTTAATCATGTCTGATTCCTGTGAAGCTTCATTGGACGAACTCGATGTCATAAAGGCGTCACCCTTCATGTTGAATGAAGAGTCAAGAATGAAGGGCGGTTTGAATGTTCCCCCTTTAATACGTGTAAAAGCCCCTGATGAACAGGAGTCAAGTATGGCAATGCGGACATCGGCGGGAATTCCTCTTATCCCGTCTTTCAGTTCCTTGTAATAAATCTTTTCCCTGCCAAGCAGTATGGCCTCATCATCCGAGTGCCCTGAATAATAAAATATAAATTCAATCCGTTCGCTCTTCTGTCTTAATTCGCTTATCTCACTTTTTATCCTGCTCATGGCGGATATGAAATTACGTCTGTCCGGATCAATCAGCAGCAGCCCGTCGCTGTCTGAAACCCCCCCTATGCTTTTCAATACGTTCATCATGGTATCCGCATCTGAAACCGCATAACGTAACCTGACTCTGTCAGGTCCTCCGTTATTTGCCCCGACTATGACGGCGAATCTGCGGATATTTTTTGCTTCAGCCGGTTTTATCATGCAGGGCATTATTGCGAAAAAAAGCAGTGTGAATGCTATGCGGTTTATCTTTGACATTTTGCCTGATCTCCGTTATTCCGTTTTCTTTATTATAATTGAATATTCAACGGAATTTTTTCCTGATTCAATAAGTCCATTTACTGCATTTGTACTGTTTATTGCAAGTTTTTTTGCTTTTTCTGTCACTTCGGATATATTTATCGGATCAGTTGAAAGTATCATGATGAATTTTTCAAACGAAGGGGAATCGTCAAGCTCATAGGATCTGTTAAGGAGTGTTCTTTTGTTTTTAACAAGCTGAGCGCCGGTTTTCATGTCGTCAGGGAGATGTCTTGTAACAACCCCGCGGCCGTCAATAGAAATGATTATTCCAAACCTGTAATCCCCTGTGGCGATATATCCCAGCTGTATAACATCCCCTTTGCAGGCAGTATCAAAATTTTTCAGTTCTTCAATATTTTTTCCCTTAACGCGATAAAGAAGAAGTTTTGAATCAAGTCCTTTTATTCTTACATCATTATCAATGACTGCACCGGTGTTGAATGTATTCTTTATCCCGGGGGTCATAAAAACAATTATAATAAGCAGGGCTGCTGCGGAGGCTATTGACAGGGCGTAGCGCCTGGATGATATTAAACTTATTACGTCAGCAATCTTTTTTACTGATCCGGTGAAAGCAGCTGCAATTCCGTGTGATGATTTATTCCCGTCACTCTGCCGTTTGAATTCATTACCGGTATCTGATTGTGTTGTACGCCTGAGTCCGGATTTTTCAGATATTAATGGCATCATTGATTCAACCGTATAGGCTGACAGAATGTCTTCATTGGATTTTTTCAGTTCGCTGATCCGCTTTTTCAGCAGGGGATTCTTCAGTATAAGTTCATCAAGCTCTTTGCTGAGATTTTCCGGCAGTTCCCCGAGGAGATATTGTTCCAGGTATAATTCCGGTATCTGATTAATTTTCATAAATCTCCTCCTTCAAAAATGAAACTTTTTCTTTAAGGACTCTCATCCGTTTTCTTACACCTGAAACAGATAGCCCGGATTGAAAGGCTGTCTGTTCTAGTGTCATTCGGTCAATATAAAGCATAATTGCAATTTCCCTTGTAGTCGGTTTCTCACCGTTAAATATTAAATCAAGAAGGTCATTCGCCGCAATCTCCTCTGACGGATCCCTGTAATCT
Source organism: Spirochaetota bacterium (assembly GCA_963664815.2). Classification (GTDB taxonomy): domain Bacteria; phylum Spirochaetota; class UBA4802; order UBA4802; family UBA5550; genus WRGT01. Next base: position 3,393,359 of record CAXXHB010000003.1, on the reverse strand, counting down.
GCAATATAGTTAAATAATTCATCATCAGTTGTCACCGGGTGTCTCTTTTCGCTTCTTATAATATTCAGGCAGATATTCGTGGCTATCCTGTAAAGAAGACTAGACGGATAAGTATCCTCAATTTTTTCAGAGTTTAAAATAAGGTTTACAAAAACATCCTGCATGGCATCAAGTGATTTCTCCTCATCCTTGAGCAGAAACCTGCATCGCCGCAGTACCATCGGACCATATTTTTTATACAACTCTTCCACGTTTATATTCATAAAAAATTCCTGATTTTACACTCCATTACAGGCAGGTAATGGAGTGTAAAAATATTTTTAATTTAACAATAATATTCTGAAATATGCATCTGTAAAATACAATTATTAAATTTTCAGTAATTCTCAGAACCATCCGAATTGTGCCATTATCGAAGCAGAAGGTCCACGGAAATCTTTGTCATCGAATTCACCAGTATTTATACCTGAAATATATCTGTATGAGGCTCCTATACCGATACGGCAGAAACGCGTGACGTTGACAAATACATTTACTTCAGGCTCAAGCACAAAAAATGTGTCGCTGTTGTTGTCCTTACCTGAGTTGTCATCATCGGAATGTTTGTAAAACGAAAGACCTCCGGCGCCAATAAGTGTTCCTGCGGAAAATACTATTAAATCTTTCGGATTCAGATAATACTCCATGAGAAAACCTCCGTATCCGAATCCGATCTTATTAAACAGACCGTTGTAATCACTCCCGGAAATCTTCTCCCTGTCTGTGGGATATGTAAGACCCATGCCGGCAAGTCCCAGGACAACTGTGTCATTTATGATAAGACCACCTCTTCCGCCAACAAGACAACTGTTTGCATCTCCGATTTTCGCATACTTTGTATAGACACCCCCGTAACCGGAGAAAGATGCATTCTTTGAGTCTAAAAGAGTTTTAGGGGGATTGTCTTTTTTTTCTGCCTTTGCTTCGGTTTTTGTATCTTCCGCCATTGCACCTGTGACCAGAAAGAGCGCTGCAATTGTCGCAAGAATTGTTTTAGCTTTCATTATGTTTCCTCCGTTGTGTTATAAAAGTTAAACACCGGAATGGAGATAAAGTGTTACGTTTAGTCTGAAATTTTTTTAACAGCGGCAGAGATAAAAAGAGTGAATATTTATTGGATTTTAAAACAGTAAATCTTATATTAGACAATAGAATCGATTATTTATTTTCCCTTATTTCCAATGGCAGTCAGTTTTATATGTATATTTCTAAGAGTTATAGGGTAAAAGGGGAAACCGATAAAATAATTCCAGATGGATTATGTGGTGAAAAGAGTATTTGTATTAATAATTTTTTTTGTGCTGATTATAACATATATGCTTTCCGCCTCACATGGCGGTAAGCATGTCCTGTATATAAGCTCTTATAATCCCTCTTTCCCCACATTTAATCAGCAGGTGGATGGGATAAAGTCGGTTTTTGACAAAGAGGATGTTCTTCTGGATATAGAATTTATGGACACGAAGCGGTTTCCCGAAAGGGAAAATATCCGTTATTTTCATAATCTGCTGACTTATAAATTAGCACATTTTACGGAATATAATGCGGTTATAGTTGCAGATGATGCTGCCTTCCGGTATGCAGTTGCTCAAAGTTCAGCTCTTTTTAAGAATATACCTCTGTTTTTTTGCGGTGTAAATGATCTTGCCATGGCTGAAAAGATTGAACAAAGAACAGAAATAAGAGGGATAGTTGAAGAGGTATCAATGAAAGAGACTCTTCAGCTTATAAGGGATATATTTCCGGAAAGAAAAAAAATAGCTGTTATTGCTGACGGGACAATCTCCGGACTGGCTGATCTGAAAAACTTTATCACAGTTGTTAAAAACTTTCCATTTGACACTGATATACTCACAATTCAGAATCTTACCTTTAGCCAGCTGAATTTGAGGTTACGGGAACTTGAGAATAATTATACAATTCTGCTGCTTTCCGCTTATACCGACTGTACCGGCTCAACGAGACTTTTCCACGATGAGTTCTCTGAGATATATCATAACAGTCATGTCCCGGTATTCCACTTGTGGGAACATGGTATGGGAAATGGCGTTTTCGGAGGCAAGCTCATCCGTCATAGTGAACAGGGGAGAGAGGCTGCACTTCTGGTGATGAACTATTTCCGGGGAAAACCATTGAGGGAAATACGTAATGTAAACAAAAGTCCCAACATATATTGTTTTGACTATAATGAACTTGTAAGATTCAACATACCGTTATCTGTGCTTCCCGAGGGTAGTCTGGTTATTAACAGACCCCCCTCTTTTTTTGAAGAGTATAAAAGGCCGGTAATTGCTGCCGGGCTGTTTATCCTGTCTCTGTTCTATGTGATAATCGTCCTCATTTATAACGGCAGGAGACTTAAAAAAAATGTCATTAAGAGAACCGGTGAGCTGGCTGAAAGTGAGGCGAAATGGAAATTTTATCTTGATGTATCAGGGCAGATTGTATGGGACTGGAACCTTCAGAGCAATAAAATTTTCACATCGCGTAAATGGAATGATCCCCTGTGGCTGAATAATGAGGAGACACTGGACGATCTCGGTGAGCGGATAAAGGATATCCACCCGGAAGATATACAGAATGTTGTCAAGGTTATGACTGCGCATCTGAAGGGGATAATTCCTGTTTATGAGTGCCTGCATCGCGTTATTGTAAATGATGGTACATACAGATGGGTTCTTTCCCGTGGGAAGACAGTGGAAAGGCTTCCCGAAGGCAGAGCTACCCGCATAATAGGTACTGCAACGGATGTTACACAGCTGAAAAAGATAGAGAGTGATATTATAAGATCCAGAAAAATGCTTCAGATTGTGCTGGATACAATTCCGGTCGGGGTATTCTGGAAGGACATGGATCTGACTTATATCGGGTGCAATAATGCATGTGCAAAACTAATAGGTGTTGAATTCCCGGAACAGGTTGTAGGGAAAAAGGATGTTGAGATGTTTGATAGTAATCTTGCAGAAATGTATAATAAAACAGATCGTGAGGTTCTCGACTCGGGATATCCGAAACTGAATTATGAAGAAGAGGTGCATTACAGTACAGGCAGGGTAATAATATTTAGGAAATCGAAAGTGCCTCTTACAGGCAATGACGGGGAAATTATCGGGCTGCTTGGCACATATGAAGATATAACTGAACAGAAAATATTCAGGGATGAGATGTTTAAAATACAGAAGCTTGAGTCGGTAGGCATACTTGCTTCAGGCATAGCTCATGATTTCAATAATCTTCTGATGGAAATATCCGGATCGCTGTCTGTGATGAGGTATGCCGGGGTACATAATGAAAAGTGTCTGTACTGGCTTGAGCATGCTGAAAAATCATGTTTTGCGGCAACAGAGCTTACAACTCGCCTCATTACATTTGCACAGGGTGGTGCGCCGGTACTTCAGCGGGAGAATATTGCTGATGTTGTCAATGAAGCAATTGAATCAGGCAAATGGGGAGAAAGGATTGAAATACATTATTCAAATGAAAGCCAGGATACATCTGTAATGATTGATGCAAGGCAGATAAGGCAGGTTGTAATTAATCTTGTTGAGAACGCAAAAGAAGCGATGCGCGAGGAAGGAGTCATCGATATAGTTACATCTGAGATTAAACTGGATGACGGGAACATGTTTGAGCTTGAACCGGGCAGATACATGGCGATTTCAGTAAAGGACAACGGATCCGGTATTCCTGAATCAATAATAGATAAAATATTTGATCCATATTTCAGCACAAAACAGACAGGTAAACAAAAGGGGCAGGGGCTTGGCCTGGCAATTTGCCATTCCATAATTGTTCAGCATAGAGGTAAAATTTCAGTTAATTCGACGCCGGGTGAGGGTGCTGTATTCACGATTTATATTCCGTTCGGCAGAGAATGAAGTCATTTACTCGTATGTGCTTTCCGGAATCTATTTCCCTTTTTTCAGGTCATTAATCATCTCTACCATAATAGCCACATGACCGGCAAGCAGTTCAATCGCCTTGGCAGGATCATTCAGCTTGATAAGTGAAAAGTAGTATTCTGTTATATCCTTGCGCAGTTTGCGGTCAAGTTCAATAACATGGTTAAAATTCTGAGGAAGGCTGTTTGGTGTCATCATAATGGTCTCTTTGATTTAAGATTATTTGTGCAGACTGAACATAGAGTAATAAATATTGATCTATTCTGTCAATGAATATATGACAGACAGACAAAAACATAAACCAATTTAAAAGAGAGTATATGTTTTATACTTATTTAAGACTTCTTCCGTTTTTTTCCTTTTTGAGTTGATCAAAAAGGCTTTTACGGGAATTGCGGATACGTTTGTCAAAACCCGGATTTTCCTTCCGGAAACCTGAAAGATTCCTTTTCCTTCTTTCAAATTTTGCATTCTTTTTCGGATCTTTTTCATTGATACGGAGTTTTAGTTTTTCAATCGCTTCCGGAAAATTTTCCTCCAGTTCGGATAGTTCCTTCTCATCAGCTGTCACATACAGGTAGAGCATCGGGCGTTTGCGGTATAACTGGGTAAGATCTCTCTCAAACTCGAAGGCAATGAATTTTTTCTTTGCCTCAGGGGATTTGAAGTCTTCATTGCTGATTGTGGGTTTACCGCCGTTTTCTTCAAGCTTTGCGCCGAGTACTTCACCTGTTGCGGCATCAATAATTCTAACCTGTAATGAGCCTTTGCCTGAAACTCCGAAAACCAGGGCATCAGCTCCGATCAGTTTTCCCGTTTCCGCGGCAGTTTCCGGATCAATAAGTCCGGTTAAACCTTTTTCCTGTTCGTTTACAACTTCAGGTATTTTTTCAGGATCAATGACTTTGAACTCTTTTTTATCAAGTATTATTGCCATAATCTTTGTAGAGTAAACTTTTGATTCGGGTGATGTATCACCAGTGTCGTTTGTGAATGTATAAATTGCAAGCCGTGTTTTTTTTCCCTCCTTTGCCTTCGTACAGATGTATTCAGCAGCATTGGCGCTGAGATCTGTATCTGCATGTGCTGCCTGAGGGTAAGTATAAATTATAAAGGTGACCGATATAATAATGAAGGTGTTTATTCTTTTAAACATGAGTGCCTCTCAATAAAGACGTAATGGATGTTATTTATTGAATATAAATTAGTTGTATTTTTTAATAAAGTCAAATTTCAGTACCCTTCATGTAGCCGTTATTACTGAATTTAACCTGATATAACATAGGCATAAAATCCCTGCCCTGTCAGCCACTCCATCTGGTAAAGCGGGTTCAGGTCTGAATATGAATAAAGTTTATCCCTTATATTCATCTATAATATTCTGAAAACCGTTCATCCGGGAAACCAGTTCTTCGGAATCGAGATGGAGCTCTCCTGCACCTGCTGTATTTGAGATCGAGATTTCATTTATTTCAGATATATGCCGAAGTATTTCATCGATTCCGTTTTTCTGTTCAAAGGCTGCAGAGGCAATGAGGCCTGATCTTTCTTCAAGGCTGCCGACACTCCCGGTAACAGAGAGATTTGTTTCATTCTGCCTGTCACTGAACTGGACAAGGTTTGAAATTCTGCTGTTTATTGCATTTACACCGCTGACAATGGCGCTGATTATTACGACCGTTTCCTTTATAACATCCATCCCCTTCTGTGTTTCATTCTCATTTGTATTAATCAGCATTTTTATATCTTTAATACTTGATGCCGTCCTGTCGGCCAGTTTTGAAATCTCGTCGGCAACAACGGCAAAACCTCTCCCCGCATCTCCTGCCCTGGCCGCTTCAATGGCCGCGTTAAGAGACAGAAGGTTTATCTGGTCTGAAATGTCATTAATAATTCCGACAATTGTAGTCATCTCCTGTGAACTTTCCCTTATTTTAGCAACATTCTTCTCCATTGTTTTAAGGGAGTTCTCTCCGTCCCGCGCCTTGACGGTTATATCTTTTGTGACAGTGAGTGAATCATTTATAATATTACCCATCTGTAAAATAACGCCTGAAAGTTCTGATAGTTTTTCCCTCATCGAGGAGACATCACCTTTCTGTACCTCGGCAGTAGAGGAAACATTGTCTATTCCGGCAGATATCTGTTCAATGTTAGCTGTAATTTCCTCGATTGATGAAGCCAGGTTCTGTGTATTTCTGGAGAAGAGATCGCTTTTTGATGACATCTTTTCCATGGAAGAGATGATTGCAGAGGAGTTATCCCCCAGAACTTTTTTTATGAAGTTATAATTTCTTATATTTTTTTCAGCCTCGAGCTCGGCAATCTCAAAGTTGCGGGTGAATATTTTTGAGATAAGGCGCGCAATTATAAAGAATATTATAACAGAAAATGTTGTATTATTGGCGAAAATTATAATCTGTTTCATGTTTACGCCTGGAACTATTGACTTCATTATAAAGAAGATAGAAATAACTGTGGCAATGAAAGCCCCGCAAATTACAGCCAGAAATCTTGTTGTGCTGAATACGACACACAGGGCAAGGCAGGGGTAGATAAAGAATATATAGCTTGAAAGGGCAAACTCGGGATTCATGAAAGGTTCACGAATCAATCCGCCGATGACAGCCAGGGAACTGACAGATATTACAAGCTTTGATGCCGCATTGTAATTTCCTTTTTTTAAAAGGGTCATACCGATAATCATGCCGAAAAAAATGAAAGGTGTAATAAAAAGAGTTTTAATGAAATCCTCCCAGCCTGCGAGGAGCATGCTGAACTGGAGAAGAACCACTGCGATGAAAAGAATAAGCTGGAATATTAAGAGCAGCCTGGCGCGGGTATAAAGCAGGTATTCATTGCTGTCATATCTGAGTAAAAAAGAGTTAATAAATTTCATATAAAATAAATCCTGGAAGAGTGTCTGAATTTTTAATATGCTATGAATATATAAAGCAGTGGATAGTATGACAAGTATTAATTTTCAATAATAATCCCAGTACTGTTTTATAATAGAAAATGTAACTACTCAGCTATTTGGAAGGAAAAATTAAGATACGCCCGCTCTCCTTCCGGAATTCTTTCCAGAGCATCAATCACACTGAAGCCCTGTTTTTTAACAGTGGAGATAAAACTTCTTATAAGACAAAATTGTTCTGCACCACGAAATGATCTGAAAAGTAATGTTTCTTTTTGGTAATCTCTCAATCTTTCCAATAAACACAATACTTTTCCTTTCCTCTTTCTGCCACGACTTATTATCTTCTCCGGTTCAGGAGGTGGATTCTCCTTAAATCCTTCATTCAAAATGCGTTTATACCTTTTCTCGAATTTTTCCATCGAAGACAGTTCTTTTAGTTTTTCCCATATGGCTACCTCATCAACTTTACATTTGACCTCACAGAGAAAACCAATCATACTTTTTGCCCATAGCTGGTAATGATGTTCATATACAAAGGTTAATTCTCTCAAATGATGGGCATTACATAGTGAATGATCGCAGTCATATTTGAAATATGACTGCGATCATTTATTTCCATTCCATTAAACTCCGGGATAATACCCATAGAAACAAAGGCTTCCGACCCCCTCTTTTTATGAACAAAACACGATGTCAACTAAGGAGTTCCTGCACTATGAAGCCAATGAAGTTTCCTTTCAATGTTTACGCCAGTTTCATCAAAACATGCTATCTCTGAACAAATTAGTTTATTTTTATCCACCGCTGGAATCCCGCTAATGATTGAGCACATTTTTTTGTCGCATTAACTATAGTTCCATCACTCAATGGAATTGAAAATATATCTTCAAACATTTCAGCAGATCGCTCAACTGGTATCAACTCATAATTTCTAAAATATATCGCAATCGCGCGCAGATAATTGCCATATTGAATCTTATGAGTTATTCCGGCCGGAAAGTTCCCTTTGCCCTCCGGTTTTCCTGCCTGATTTTTTTCTCTGGCTCTTTGTCCTGTTTTTTTATTCAATCCATCGCTTGATAGCGGCTTGCTGCTGTTACGGCTATTCTTTACCAATTTACTTTCAAGCTTTTCTATTTGGCTCTCAAGTTTTTCAATCCTGTCAACTAACTGTAGAATTAAGTCAACAACCGCATCTTTGCTGAGATCATATATTTTTTCAGCATCTTCTTATTTCATGAAACATACTGTAAATGATCCTTAAATTAATAGTAAAAAATTATTCCCCCCTTTTTTTATAGCGGAGTAGTTACCATTAATCTTTATTTACAGCCTCGACAGAGATCTGACATTACCCTCCGATACAGTCCGATATGATTATAAAAAAGGTCTCACCCTTGAAAGTTGCTGATATGGTAAAACACCGACGGAGTTCTTTTTACAAGAACCATATCAGAGTACAATATTTACTTTTACTTTTCTCTTCTTTACATTCTCTCCATTACGTTTCCAGCGCACTGCTTCAACAGAATAAACTTTATCCCTTTTCAGGTTCTTCACGCATCTCTGAAAATCATTCACTGTATTCACTTCCTTCCCATCTACTGATTGTATTATGTCAAGATATTGAAGTGATGCCGCATCGACGGGGCTCCCTTTCTGTACGAAAGTTATAACAACACCACTGTCAACTGTCGAATCAGCTTTCTGATCATCCGTAAGGTCCACTGTCTGGTATGTCATGCCCCAGCTTACCCTTGTATCATAGTTGCGCGACCTTGTCGCCGAGTAAACGGCATCCATCCATTTTTTGCGATTATAGTCATTATCTATTATTACCATATAAGTATCACCGCCCTTCATGGAAAACCAGATAGAAGCCTTTTTCGAATACATTGCTGCTAGATCCTCAAATTGTATTATGGTAAAACCCCCCTTTTCCACCTTTCTGTACGTGTCCGATCTGACATTATCAGTATTTTTATTAAATATCAATCCGCTGTTATACCCATAGGAGTAGCCACCGCCTTCCACAGTACTGTATGTCGTATCTGAAACTGTTTCGTTCCACTTCCAGCTTATCTTTACAGATTCACCATCCACAACCACGGAATCAGCCTGGGCAACCTGGTCGCCGTTTATAAGAGTTTTTATCTGGGGCAGCATGTTTTTTATTACAGCATCCGCCTTCTCACGGGAGTAAAGGTTTGCGGGCGGCATATAAAAAGTACTGTCATCTTCCAGCATGGAGGGCCATATCTTTTTCTTATCAGGAGCCTTATCCGGAGAAGAAACACACCCTGTAAGGAATAAACAGACAGCTGAAAATATCATTATGGTTAATATTCTTTTTTTCACTTTAATCTCTCCTGTTGTTATTATTATGTAATTTATAATGAACGATAATCATCGGGATTCAATCTCTCTTTTGGCGCAGGAGGAACATAATCGCTTTCGGACTGTCCGATATAATATGTCATATAAAAGAAAGTGGTTTTATATGAAGGTACTTCACCATTTGCCGGGACAGACTGAACCATGGCATTTAAAGCAAGCTGTGCAGGGATTATCGTTAAGCGCAGTCCATAATATTTATTAACCAGTGAAGAAACTGCAATATTCACATTTTGGGTTGAATCACTATCCTCTGTATTTGAATCACCTACTATATTGTTACCCTTCTGACCAGATATCGGGTATTCATGCTGCATCATAAAAAACGGTGTTAATGCCACGCCAGCAACCTTGAGGCTGCCCTGTATACCACCTATGTAACCGCCAAATCCATTGCCATCACTGAAATCACTGTTATCTGTTTTATCTTCGCTGCCGCCATATGTATTTCCGCTCATTACCACGCGTTCCGCAGAGACACCACCGAAACCCAAGTTACCGCCTCCAAACATCATCAATGATAAATATTTTACTCTGACCAATTGGGCCGTGAGACATAGCTGAAATGGTATGCTCCAGACAGTTACATCATACAGGTATGGAGCCGCATCACCCTTTTCAAACAGCATCCCGAATCCGAAATTCATGCCGATATATTTACTAATTCCTCCTCCGCCACCAAAAGAAAACATTCCCCCCTTTAAAGATATGCCGTCACCGTCTGTCATCACATATCCGGCAGTAAGTGGCATAGAACTTCCACCGGAATATTCTTCATGCCAAAGCGGAATTGGAGGTGTCAAAAACAGGTTTGGAGCATGACCGGAGGAATCTACAATCTTTGCGGAAAGTCCGCCTTCTGGGGAGGATAAAATCATAATAAGAGTAAAACATATCAATACCGGCATAAACTTTTTCATATTTTTCTCCTGTATCTATTTTGTTGATTTTAAAAACAAACACTAATAGCAACAAGTTTTAGACCCAGGAATTTTGTAAAAGGTTCCATATGCAAAAAAGAATTATAAATCAGGGGAGGATATGTTTACTGCTTTCTTTGGTATTCCAGAAGAAAACTGTTGAAAGAAAGTAATCTTAATCAGTAAAGCCTCTATTACCATCTCAACTTAAAAATGTAAAGTTATTTTTATTATTTTTGTTACCTTCAAGAGCCATTCTATATCCCACTTGAGTCATATTTACGATAGAAAAATGGGGTCTGTAATTATTATAAACCTCAATGTACCTGAACATTTAATAGGCATTGCCAACGCACATCGAGATTTTCATTCCAATGTCATCAAGCCGGTCGATGCAAGCTTTTGGAGAATAACGTGCATCGGCATCGGTATGATGAATGCAGCCTTTTAAATCTCAATTGCGATTTGCGTCTTCTAGAACGCTTAGCACAAGAGCTGTATCTTTTTTATCAGACACCGCTTTCCCAATCACTTCCCTGTTATGATTATCCATAAGCTCTGCAAGAAAAAGATCTTTACCCTTCACATCATATGCAGTTACTAAGAAGCACTCTATTCTCCCCACCGCCTTCAGCGGTGGGGAGATATCTTTGTCTGTTTTAGTCTGAAATTTAACACCGGTGATCTTTTTTAACGCAGTTTTTTACTTTTTGGGTATATATTTGTCCACATCGATTTTATAAGTATCGAAAAGTTCATTTTTGGCCACTTCAAATTCAAGAAGTGATGCGTTAAACAATACAAGAACCTTAAGTTCCTGTTCCCTGCTGTTAACCAGCGCATCAAGGGAATTTCGGACTACAGCCGCAGTTAAACGTCCCCTGCGGAGATTTATAAGCATTTTCCCGTAGTATATTTCTGCCTGTATTCTCGCTTCCCTGGCCTTCTGGTAAAGCTTGTAGTTTGTATTGATCTTTTCGATCTTGGAAGTGACATCATCTTTTACAATTCTTCCATATTTTTCAAGCTGAAATTTGGCCTGTTCGACTTTCCATCTTGAGTTCCTTTCACTTACTTTCTGGCCGCTGTCATCAAGGGGATATGTGAGTTTTACCTGAGCTTCATATGAAGGGTATTTTCCCTTTGCAGTATTTGAATACGACTCGCCGGATTTATCATTATAATCCATTGAGGAAACAGTAAGGCTCCCCTTGAGTGAAGGAAGAGCGCCGTTGCCGTCTATGTCAAGCTGAAGCCTGGCATTTTCAAGGGTTTTAACCGCGTTGAGGTAATCAGCCCTTTTTGCATAAGCCTTCTTTATTGCTTCTTCACTGTTGATTTCAGGGACTTTATTCTGCAGAATTGCCTTCTCCTGCATTGTAATTTCCCCCGCCATATTAACAGTCTGAAGAAATTTTCTCAGGGCATCCCTGTACTGCTGTTCAGACTGTGTTACTGCCGCTTCGGATGATGCAATGAGTGAATTCCAGTAGTTCAGTTCAAACTGTTCGGCAAGTCCGAGATTTACGTTGTCCGCTATGATTCGCCTTACCTTTCGCGTTTCCTGGAGCATCAGCGCTGAATTGTCAAGCTGGGTCTTGGTAACAATTACATTCCAGTAATCGACAATTACACCCACCACTACAAGAGACAAGCCGTAGATAATTTCATCTTTCTGCATCTGCGCCGTGTTTTTTAAAATCTGTTCCTGCTTCCTGTCGCTGTACCCGAAAGAATTTTTAAGAAGCTCCTGCTCCAGTGATACGAAAGCTACAGGATTATTTGCATCTACATCAATCCTGTAGTCTGAAGTACTGGATATCTTTAACCCGGTGTATTTACTCTTTGTGTTTGTCACCCCCCCTGTGACGGTAGTTCCTGTAGAAAAAGATTTTGTCAGTGAGGCTGAAAGATCCACCTCTTTTTTATTCTTCGGGGTGCTGGTGCTTTGCATCATCTCAGGATAGTCAGTTGATGATACTCCGCCGCCTGCGCTGAAATATGTTGTGTATTTTGACTGAAATTTTTCGTAGTAGGTGTCGCTCATAGCAACGTCATATTTTCCGGAGAGAATGTCATGGTTATTCTCAATAGCTTTTTTTATCGCCTCGGCAAGAGTAATGCGGAATCCGCCGATTACTATTGCGGCTTCGTCAGAAAGTTCAATGTCTATAGGCTTGTTGCTGATTTTGGAGACATTTTCCTGAGAGAATCCCATGGAAGATGTCAGCAATGAAATTGCCGTTATAAGCACTAAAATTTTTTTAATTCTCATTTTTATCCCCTTCCCTTATATATGTGACATGTAATCATTTATCAATTTAACATAAAAATCCATCCTGCTCATCTTTTCATTATCAAGCTGCGGAATTTTAAGTTCTTTGTTTGCCGGGCGAAGAGTTTTGAATGATTGCTCCAGCATATAATTATAAAGAGTCTCTTTCCTGTTAAGGTAAAGCCTGTCGTGCCATTCAGTTCCTTTCAGAAACTCCTCACCATGAATAAAATCAGTAATAAAGCAGAGTATATTAAGTGTAAACAATTTTGTATTGGATATTTCAAAAAAACCCCTGACTATACCTTCCTGTATTATTTCTTCTATTATGGACAAACGGGGGAGCATATACTTTTTTACGAATTCATGTAAAATTCCGCTCCCCTCTGCAATTTCTCTCGCAAAGATCTTGTTAAGATCATCATCATGAGTTTCAAGATGGATCCCTATCAGCAGGTATATAATTGCAGCAAGCTTCTCATCAAGTGTGACATTCCATGAATCAATTTCAGCATTAATTAATTCGGCATATTTGGTGGATGAGTCACCTGCGAAATAATGGAAGATACTGACGTAGAGATTTTCTTTACTTTCAAAATGATAGTGAAGCAGAGCCTGATTTACCCCTGCGATTGACGCTATTGAGCTCATCCTTGCGCCGCTGAATCCCTTATCGGCAAACTCACTTTTGGCGGCATGGATTATTTTCCTTTTTGTCTCTTCACTGTCTTTAGTTTGTTTAGTCATAATTAAGCCTTAATAATTTAATTAACTGGTTAATTAAATTATTAAGGCTTAATGTCAAGAAAAAAAATATTTATTTGACTTGATTTGCGATATTATAAAAGTGTTAACTCTATGGAATGTTGTAGTGAGTTAATGTTATCCTGATTGCAGAAAGTCGATAATTAAAGAAAGTTGGCAGGAAATTTGAGCAGACAGAATATAAAATTAATCAACATAAAATTCTTAACATATATTTTGTATAAAATAAACGATTAATTTTCACTGCCGCTTTCGGCGGCGGGGAAAATAGAAAATTTTATATAAATAAAAAGTTCAGGAATTATTATTGAAAGTTAATATAAAGCTAATATAAAGCTAAATTGAGGATTTATGTTTGAAATAAAAGATTCTGACAATGAAAGGCTAATTATAATCAAGAAAAAAGGAGATAGTTCGCAGATTAATTTACTTGAACAGAAGGTTAACGATTTTATTAAAAGCGATGGGCGTGATCTGGTACTTGATTTGAATGAGCTTGGTATGCTGGATTCAACATCCCTGGCGGCATTCATAAGATTTAAAAGAAATCTGAAAGCTGCAGGGCGTGATATGAAGCTTGTAAATTACAATGAGAGCATTCTCAGGGTCATAGAGCTTGCGGGGCTTGATGACTTTCTTCTCGGCTGAGCTGTTATAATTTCCGCTTCATATTTCCGTCAGCTCTATTGCACAACTCCGGCATTTCTGCAGGATTTGTGCAATTGGTTCATTTCGACAGGCTTAATACAGACAGCGGCACACCCCTGGCGGGCAAATCAATAAATGCACAGTTATATTCAGCTTCAAAAGGAGAATAGTATGAATACGCTTGTTAAAAATGATATAGTTAAACGTAAAGGCCCTCTTGTCCTGGTAATTATGGATGGCGTGGGAATCGGGAAGGAAAACGAGGGGAATGCTTTTTTTCTTGCAAGGACTCCTAACCTCAGCACGCTTATAAAAACCTTCCCTTATACAATTTTAAAGGCGCACGGCACGGCTGTAGGGCTTCCAAGCGACGCTGATATGGGTAATTCCGAAGTGGGCCATAATGCGCTGGGCGCGGGAAGAATATTTGACCAGGGGTCAAAACTTGTCACGGGAGCTATTGCCTCCGGAGAAGTTTTCACTACCCCAATCTGGAAAGAACTTATGTCTAAACCTGTGAATGAGGGGAAAAAACTTCATTTTATCGGCCTTCTTTCAGATGGAAATGTCCATTCACATGTGGAACAGCTTTTTAAAGTCATAGCAAAAGCCGGGGAGGATGGAGTTAAAAATCTTATGCTGCACATCCTGCTTGACGGACGTGATGTTCCCGAAACTTCAGCCCTTGTCTATGTAAAACAGCTTGAGGATTTTCTTGATACCTTCCGGTCGAAGGGACTGAATTTCCGCGTAGCATCCGGAGGGGGTAGAATGGTTACCACCATGGACAGGTACGAGGCTGACTGGGAGATAGTAAAAAGAGGCTGGGATGCCCATGTGCTCGGCAAGGCGAGGCCCTTTAAATCTGCAACAGAAGCAATTGAAACATTCCGGAAAGAGGAACATGGTATAACAGACCAGTACCTGCCGTCATTCACGATCACCGGGGACAATGGACCTGTCGGTACAATCGATGACGGTGATTCCGTGATATTTTTTAATTTCCGCGGGGACAGGGCAATAGAGATTACCAAGGCTTTCGAAAAGAAGGACTTCAGGTTCTTCGACAGGGAAAGACGGCCCGATGTAGTTTTTGCCGGGATGATGCAGTATGACGGCGATCTCAGGATACCGGAAAAATTTCTTGTGTTCCCTCCGCATATAGACAGGACAGTGAGTGAATATCTTGCCGGATCGGGCGTTAAACAGTATGCCATTTCCGAGACTCAGAAGTTCGGGCATGTAACATATTTCTGGAACGGCAACAGGACTGAAAAGTTTAATCCGGAAATGGAGACTTACTTTGAAGTGCCGTCAGACAGGGTGGAGTTTAATGAAAGGCCCTGGATGAAGGCTGCTGAGATTACAGACAAGGTGATTGAAGTAATTGAAACCGGAGGTTTTGAATTTATCAGGTTGAATTACCCCAATGGAGATATGGTAGGCCATACCGGTGACCTGGAAGCGGCTGTAATAGCTGCTGAAACTGTTGACCTGTCATTGAAAAGGCTTCTGGAGGTTGTTGAAAAAAACGGAGGCATGGCTATTATAACCGCGGATCATGGCAATCTTGACGAGATGTTTGAAATAAATGCAAAGACCGGTGCATTTGAAAAGGATGCTCAAACCGGGAAATTAAAGAATAAAACCTCACATACGCTTAATCCTGTTCCTTTTATTATATATGATCCGCAGTTTAATGGTGAGTATGAGCTTGACAAAGAGGTCAAAGATCCCGGTTTGGGTAATGTGGCAGCAACGCTTCTTAACATGCTTGGATATGATGCGCCGGAAGACTATCTTCCGTCTCTTGTTAAATTAAAAAGGTGATGAATAACAGATTATATGAAATTACTGATGCGCTTCTTAATCTTTCTTACTGCTGTCCTTGTAATGTCGTTACCTGTTTCTGCTGAGGATTCGTCATACTATAACCAGAAGGGGATGGATGAATTGCGCGGAAACAGTCCTGCCAGGGCGGCGGAATATTTTAAACAGGCCATTTCAATTGATCCTGACCGGAAACACTACTACAACAATCTTGCGGCAGCATATATAAGAATGGGGGAATATGCAAAGGCTGAGGAACAGCTGATGATATCCCTTAAACTTGACAGCAACTATGCCAGGGCTTTGTCGAATATGTCTGTAACACTGTTCCATCTTGGTAGGTATGGCGAATCATACAGCTATTACCTTAAATCGAAAAAGGCTGACAGTGAATACAGCGAAAAGAGATTTAACAGAAAACGGATATTTTCTTTTATCAGAAAGCTGTCATCGGAAAACCCTGAGAATATGGAGCTTAAAAAAATCAGGGAGTATATGGAATCAGATAATGAAACTGGAGAGGTGGAGTGACCGGGCAGATATACATTTATCAAACTGGACTTAACAGCCCCTGCACACTTCGGTCTGTCGGGTACATCATCTGGTAAATTTACCTGTACCATAAGCCCCCGCACCTACCCCAGGGGTACTCTGTCGCTGCGCTCGGGCGCCCGGAAGGGGCAAAGCCGAACTGTCTGTATAAGTATACTTACAGCAACCTGTATTCCTAAGCCCCCGCACCCCCGGAGGTGGCAAGGCAAAATATCTTCTTTGATAAACCTGGCTTATTAATATATAAAATTTTTAAAAATTCTGCTTGCGCCATGTCATTTGCTTTTCCGCACTGGTTATATAGAGACATAAGCTTCGATATAACGATAAAAATAATAATAAATAAGGAGAGTAAATGTATGGCAAAAGTTAAGCTTCATCCCTATTTAAGAACTGCGCATGGAGGTCTGGAAGGTCTTGTGCTTTACAGACGTTATGGTAAAATCTACATTAAAGCACGTACAATTCCTGCTAATCCCAGGACAGAGCCTCAGATGAAATGCAGAGGTAATTTCGGCGGCAGCGTAAAGGCCTGGCAGGTTCTTCCGGAAGAGGAGAAGGCTCTCTACAGAAGCAGGGCAAAGAGGAAGAAAAAATCAGGGTACAATCTTTTTATGTCGGAATACCTTCGCGGCATTGCTCCAGGTTCGCCTGTAATTCCATCGGGAGGCGGCGGAACAGGGGATGCAGTTGTTGTATCCGCCTCCGGTGAAGCTGCAGAATATACATGTTACTATTCAGAAAACAGCAGATCAGCAGGTGGACAGAGTAATTTTAATGCGGTAAAAGACAGATGTGCATCTGTTAAAGCGGGATTTAAGCAGTATGTAAACCCTGTTGAAAACCGTTTCAATACCGTTTCAATACCGTTACCGGCAGAGAAAAACGCACGTTTAAGGCTGTAGGTAGCGTGTTTGAGGCGTATTTGAAGCGAAATGTAGGCGAAACTGACTTTTATATAAAGAGAGTCGGGCTTTTGTCATAAATCTGCCCTGGAATTGTATATAATCACTTGATGCACGATGCAGAGTAAGCTCGTGTACGGTTAGTGTATTGGCAATAAATCCCGTTAATCCATTAATCCTGAAATCGTGTCCGGAATTATATATAACAGGTTTAAGTATGAAACTGGTTATTCGCAGTGATCTTCCCGGTTTAGAAATGCCGGAAAAAGTGAGTCATGGAGGGTGTATTACTCTCCAAAAATCTTTTCTATTGCTTTGACAATCCCGTTTATATCATCCCTTTTATAAACAGGTAGTTCTGTATCAAAGGACCTGTCAGTTACAAGAAACTTTATGTTCTTATCCTCTGGAAAAAGAGGTGATTCGGTTGAGTCACCTATGACCTCAATCTTTCCGATATCACCTTCTTTAAAACCTTCGATTATTACTATATCTGAGTCAGTGAAATATTTTACGGCGAGATCGTGGGGCGTTTCTTCTCTGTCAATCTGTGAAATGAGGGCAAACTTTTTACCATTGGTAATAATCGATGCAAATGCTCCGGACTCCCTGTACCTGTAAGTATCCTTGCCAGCCGGATCAGTATCAAATTCATGCCTCATGCTCTTTACGACAGAAACTTTTTTGCCAAGATTTTTATAGTGAACTATAAGCTTTTCAATCAATGTTGTTTTACCGGAACAGGATCGTCCGGTTACAGAAATGACCTGCTGTTTCATGAAACTCACCTCATGCATAAAAATAAACCGTACCAATACTATTACAAGTATAAATCTTTAATCATTAAATTTTGCAGCATATACGCTTTGATATTGACGTATATATATTAAGGCGGTGAATGCTGTTTTCAGGATATAAACTATTTCAAATTAACTTTACCGGCATAGAAAAATCCTTGAATATTTAACGTCATGAATACACTATCCGGATGTGAAGGGTGATAAAGATGAATAAGCAGAGCGACTGGAATCCGGATCTTTACCTTAAATTCATGGATGAAAGAACCCGTCCGTCTGACGATCTGGTAAACAGAATCAGGATTGATTTTAAACCCGCGCGCATTCTGGATGCCGGATGCGGTCCGGGCAACAGCAGCATGGTATTGCTTAACCGCTGGCCGGGGGCTGGACTTACCGGTGTAGACAACTCTCCGGCAATGATAGATAAGGCAAAAACCGATTATCCCCGCCAGGAGTGGGTGTTGTCCGATATTTATAATTTTGAACCGGACGAAAAATTTGATATTATTTTTTCAAACGCGGCAATCCAGTGGATTCCGGATCATAAAAAATTATTTGAAAAGCTCTTCACCCTGCTTGCGGATAACGGGATTATTGCAGTTCAGATCCCGGAATTTCGTGAAATGGTCCTCGGCAGATTGATAGATTCTCTTTCTCAGAGGGAGCGATGGCGGGCTGCAATGGATGGATGTGCGGATTTATTTACTTATAATAATTTCAGTTATTATTACGACCTTCTTGCCGGGAGGATGAAGACAGTAGATATATGGGAAACTGACTATATCCATGTGATGGATTCTCACATGTCTATTCTCGAATGGATCAGAAGCACAGGATTGAAACCATACCTGGACTGCATCGGTGATGAAAAAGAGAGGAAGGATTTTGAAAATGAGGTATTGGCTGAGATTAAGAAGCATTACCCGGAACAGAAAGACGGTAAGGTTTTGTTCCCGTTTAAAAGGCTTTTTTTTATCGGATATAGAATCTAATTCCGGAATAGAGTAATTATGAGTGTTGAAAACATTAAGTGCTGCATCATAGCTGGGGGGAAAAGCGGACGCTTCGGCAGTGACAAATCTCTTCACCTGCTTGAGGGTAAACCTATGATAGCACATACCTATGATGCTGTAAAACCGGTTTTCAGCGAAATATATATAATTGCATCCAATGGAGAAAAATTCTCCTTCCTTGATGCGAAAATTATTCCTGATATTATTCCTGGTCTTGGGCCTATCGGCGGAATATATACAGCCGTTGAGTTTATGGATATTGAGAGGGTATTTGTCTTTCCCTGCGACATGCCGTTTCTGAACACGGAATTTATTAAGTATATGATTGAAATCCCCGGCTGTTATGACATTGTTGTGCCTGAGGTTAACGGCAGGTACCAGCCACTTCATGCAATCTATTCAAAAAAGTGCGCTGAAGGTATAAAAAAAAACATTGGACTTAAAGATTACCGGATAAGCGGGTTTTACGATGGATATAATATCCGTGCCGTAAAAGAGGATGAAATAGGTTTTTATGACGATCCCTTGAGAATGTTCAGAAATATCAATTTCAGGGGGGATCTCCCCGGCTAGAGTATTTGTTTCAAATATGTAACAAAATTTATTTTACCCCAATGCCGGAAAATATATACTTTACATTGTATTTAACCGGGAATGTCTGGCAAAATAATGACTGGCAAACAGCGATAATGATTGAATTAGTTAGATAACAGTTGGAAAATGGTTATCTAATGATTAAATAATGATTAAATAACGGATAATGTATGAATCTTAATGATTTGCCTGTTTCCTGTGATGAAAACTACAGACCAAAAGAGGAGTGTGGTATATTCGGAATTTACGGACATCCTCATGCTTCAAACCTGACCTATCTCGGACTCTATTCCCTTCAGCACAGAGGGCAGGAGTCTGCCGGAATTGCTTCCTCTGACGGTGAACATATTTACAGATATGCAGGGATGGGTGAGGTTAACGATGTATTCACCCAGGAACATATAGACAACCTTGCGGGTACTATGGCAATCGGCCATAACAGGTATTCAACGACCGGGTCATCATACCTTAGAAATGCGCAGCCTTTCAGGGCAACGTCAGTTCTGGGCCCTATCGTCCTGTCTCATAACGGGAACCTTACCAATGCGGGAAAGATAAGGCATGAACTTGAAAAGAAAGGGCACATCTTCCAGACAACAATTGATTCAGAGGTTATAGTTCACCTGATGGCGCGTTCCGAGCAGGATGATATTATGGATGCGCTGATATATTCACTCAGGCAGATCAGGGGGGCATATTCGCTGCTTGTTATGAACAGGGAGAGAATCTTCGCGGTGAGAGACCCTCACGGGTTCAGGCCGCTGAGCCTTGGGAAAATTGACGGCGGATGGGTCGTTGCCTCGGAGACATGCGCCTTCGATATAATAGGCGCAGAATACGAGAGAGATGTAAAACCGGGTGAACTTATCGAGATAACCTCCGGCGGCATCAGGTCTTTCTTCCCTTTTGAAAAACAGGAAGAATCATTGTGTATATTTGAATATATATACTTTTCCCGTCCCGACAGCAGGATATTCGGCGAGTCTGTCTATGATATGAGAATAAAGCTCGGCAGGATGCTCGCAAAACAGTCGCCGGTTGAAGCAGATATTGTTGTGCCTATTCCCGATTCGTCAAACTGCGCCGCGCTCGGTTTTTCCAAGGAGTCGGGATTGCCTTTTGAACTTGCAATGATCAGGAGCCATTATATAGGGAGGACGTTCATTGAACCCACCCAGAAGATCCGGGATCTGGGGGCGAAGCTTAAATTTAACGTAGTTGCCTCGGCAGTCAAGGATAAAAGGGTTGTGGTTGTTGACGATTCGATTATGCGCGGAACTACTATGAGGAAGATCATCAAGATGTTCCGCAATGCCGGGGCAAAAGAAATTCATGTGCGGATATCAGCGCCGCCTACAAAATTTCCATGTTATTACGGAATAGATATTCCTACGCACAGTGAACTTATAGCCGCAACTCATACAATAGAAGAGATACGTAAATACCTAAGGGTTGATTCAATCAGCTACCTGACAACAGATACGCTGATAAAAGCCGTTGATTCGCCGTCTCAAAAATTCTGTACAGCCTGTTTTGACGGATATTATCCCTGCAGGCTGGATGACGTTAATGACAACGAGGATAATCTTAAATTTCAGTTTGATGAAGGGAACGGGTTATATTATTAGTTTTATAACCATGTAATGAGACGCCGGATATCAAAGCTGCTTATAGTTAAAATAGATGTAAATTGCCCCGTTTTGTCTGGCCAGCGTCCCATTTTTTATCAAAAGGGGTGGCCGATGGCAGGGGGATTTTAAGAAAACCGGGGCACTGCTTCAGAGGTGCCGTATAAAATATACATGGCTGATTCAGGGAGAAGGGTGTATTAAAATACTTGACGTTTTTTATGTGCTGATATTTTGTGTCAGGAAATAGGTCACTAGTTCAATTGGTAGAGCATCGGTCTCCAAAACCGAGTGTTGAAGGTTCGAGTCCTTCGTGGCCTGCATAAAACCCCTGAAATTTTCAGGGGTTTTTTATTCGGCAGCTGATCAGTAACAGGATGCCGGAAAACCGGCGATTCCGGCTTCAATTACACATCTGGTTTTAAATTGTCACCAGGTACATTTTCTGCTTTTTCCATACTCTTCTCAATATTTACTTATTCCCGCATACGGGGCATGTATCAAGTCCTTCAGGAATCCAATACAGACAGCTGCTGCACTGGACTCCATGTTTCATATAATACTTTTCCATATTTTCCGCTTTAAGTTCACGCGGATCATGCCCTCTCGTTTTCCATATTCTCACAATGAAGTTGATCAGCCTGTTAAGTATTTCCTCAAGCCATGCAAAGATGAAAACAACAACCAGAAGTTTTACCGTAAAAGACAGAAATTCCTTTATTGTTCTGCACATAATCACCTTCCAAAGATTATTTTAACAATTGGAATGATCAATGGATTTACAATACAGTACCAAATAAACAAGAAAGCGAGTATGATCCCTATAATATAACCTATAATGTACCCTGAAATAAACTTACCCGTAAAATAACCCATGCTGTTAGATATCCTTGCACGTTTATCAGCCTTTTCATGTGTCAGGCGCTTTTCATCATTGTTATAATATTCTCTCAGTGAATCATGGTATTTAATTTTGAATTTATCATCCATTCTGTACTTCCCTAATAATATTTTTTATCCCTAGATTCTTTTCAGAAAAAGGATCAGCAGAACCAGAATTCCGGAAAAGATGGCAATAAATTTCACAACAAAGAAAAAAATTATTGCTCCTGTGATCATACCTGCCGCTTTTGCTATATCCGGTCTGTTAGTTCTCATTACTGGTTAACCTGTATTACTGAATTTTTCTTAACTGCACCTGTTCCCGCAGCAGCTTTTCCATGGTCTCGATATGATCAAATATATCATTGAGGTCAAATATCCCCGACATATAGTTCAACAGCTGTGTGAGAACCTCAAAAGGCAAAGCTTCATAAAAAGCAACATCAAGTTCATCCTCATGAGCCTCCACAAGTTCAAACGAACTGTTAATGATTTCATGCAGAGCACTGTATATATATGTCTTAGGATCCGATTCAAACAGTTCCTTCCTTTCTGTTATGCACTTTCCTTCAAGACTGTAGTAATTTTTATTCATAGCAATCTCCTTTTAGCTGTTTTTAAATTCATGGTGAACATAGTCCCTGCAATAAATACTTATCTGCCGGTCTTCACAAAATCATAACCAGCAGTAAAACAATCATCATCATAACAAGAGCCATAAATACCGCACTCTTCAGTGAGAATCCCCGGGAAAATCCGTCACTGAACGAATCAAAATTTGATTTTTCAGGGCTGCTTTTTTCACCTTCGATCTGTTCAATAATTATCCGTTTGGTATTCATCCTGTACTTCCTTTTAACCGGTTTATTTTTAAAGAACTCTGTTCTTTACTTCAATGATTCAAGGAATGTTTCAAGATTTTCTATGTTAAAATAAACAGCACCATCTTTGATTATTACAGGTGTACTGATTATCCCATTAGTTTGTTTTCCCGATCTGCTTATTATTTCACACAGGCTGTTGTAATTTTTCTCTTCTTCAATCGGATATTCCACATGTGGGATATTATGATTTTTAAGATAATTTATCGTGTACACGCATCTGCTGCATCCATTACGTGTATATACAGAAATGCCGTGTAACGTTTCCGCGTAAAGCGGGAGTGATAAGATTACTGCTGCTGTTATGCTCATCAGGTGTTTCATTTTATTCTCCTTATAAATAATTTTTTAAAGTTATATCTATTCCCGGTTTTTTACAGATTGTTAATGTGCCAGGCTCAGCGGGTGAAGCTGTTAATTAACTGATACCGGCTTTCCCTTTCTTTCCGGATGGTGAAAAGCCGAATTTTTCGATTTCTTCGTCGAATATATCACGATCTATACACTTCTTGCCACTGTAGATCCTGGACATGATAAGTCTTTCCGCAAACTCGCATATATGTGCTCCGGAGAATCCCTCAAACTTTTCAGCGGCTTCATCTATAAGGGATATGTCACCTGTAGAAAGATGCTTCTTCAGTTTATCAAAGAGTATCTCTTTCCGCTGTTCCAGCGCTGGATTCGGGAACTCAATGATCACATCGAACCTCTTGGGCCTGTTTCTGACTGCTTCATCAAGGAGTTCCGGATTGTTGCATGTGAGGATCGTTATAATCCCGTTGTTATCGTTGATACCGTCTATTATATTAAGGAACTCGCTTAATTTCCCCCCATTGGAATTGAATGTGCGGCTCTGCAGATAAATATCCGCATCTTCAATGAGAACAATTGCAGGTGTATTCTTCGAAGCAGTTCTGTAGAGATCTTCAATGCCGGGTTCACCATAATTATTCGAGAAGTCATTTGGTTTGGCATAAAAGAATGCAACTTCAATATTAGTACACAGAATTTTTGTAAGCATAGTTTTACCGTTTCCCGGAGGGCCCACTATGATTATGCCACGCGATGCCCTGATGCCTGCTTTTTTGAATTCATTAATATGCGAGATGAAACTGGTAATATGAAAATCTATGTCTCTCTTGAGTTCTGCCGGTATTTTAAGTTTATCCCATGAAATAGATTCAATCGGAACTGAAATACATTTCGGATTAAGGGCATAGGATTTCTTTTTAATAATATTATTCAGATGGACGTATAAACTGCTTATAAATTCCGAACATAAAACCCGGACATCAGGAGTATTTCCATCTGCAAGAATCGACATTTTAAAACCGCAACCCATAATACCGAATGTCATTTGAAACTTCGGTATATGAATTCCAAATCTTGTACCATTAGAATCTTCAAGAAAACAGTTGCCGGCAGAAATGTAATGTATAAACTCACCATCACCTGACGACAGGCTTGAATGATTGAAACCTATATTCTTCAGGTACCTGTCATAATCATATCTCTGGAATCCCTCTGTACCAATCCATGACTCCAGGTGCTCTTTTACAAGATTGTTATTGCATTTGTAGTTTTCTTTAATGACTTCATCTATCAATGATGCAAAAATTATATCAGTACCTTTTTCAATCTCTACATCGAGTATATATATCTCATGTGATGCGCATCCAAGATAGTATTGGAACAGTCTTGTATCAGTTGTAAAAAGATATTCAAATAAGTCATAATTATGTTCCACGGCTTTCTTTAAGGCATTATCGACAGCCGGTAATTTCTCTGCCTGAAGGATATTGCTGTTCCATGATTTCATTTTCGTTTTAAAATTCATCCAATCCTCCTTTAGCTTACTTTGATCATTTTTACACCGACTGGCCAACAGTCGGTACAAAATGCATTTGTATGGCATGAACCGCACAACTGTTTGCCGCATTCAGGACAAAAGTATGCGAAAGCATGTGTACCGCATTTATCACCGCATTTGCTGCATATCATTTTATTTTTATTCATAATATTATCCTCATTTTATTTTTTACCTGATACCGATCTGTTGCGCTGTAGGTTTCCTGAATCCGAAACTTTCAAGCTCTGTGAATATGATCTCCCAATCTATAAACGGTTTATCCGCATATATCTTTGACATGATAAGCCGCTCTGCAAACTCTGCAAGATGGGCTCCGGAAAACCCCTCCATCTTAACAGCGGCATCCACAAGATGTAAAACATCTGTACTTTCTATATGTTTTTCAAGTTTTGACATGAGAATATCTACTCTTTGTTCAAGTGCAGGGTTGGGAAATTCGATGATTACATCGAAACGTTTCGGTCTGTTTTTTACTGCCTCATCGATAAGTTCTGGATTGTTGCATGTGAGGATTGTTATCACACCCTTATTTTCTTTTAAACCGTCGATAATATTTAAAAAATCTGTCAGTGTACCGCTGTTATTATTGAAGAGCCGTTTCTGAAGAAATATGTCCGCATCTTCAATAAATACAATTGAAGGAGCATAAATAGAAGCTGTATTATACAACTCTTCAATCTTCGGGCCGCCGAACGTCTGCTGGAAATCTCCGGCAACGGCATAGAAAAAGGGTATATTGATATTTGAGCATAACACTCTGCCGAGCATTGTTTTGCCGGTTCCGGGAGATCCGGAAATTATAATCCCTCTTGAGGGTCTTATTCCTGCATCTTTAAATCTGTCGATATGAGAAATAAAATCTGTAATATGGAATCTTAACATTTTTTTCAGTTCTTCGGGTATTTTAATATCATCCCAGGACTGGAAACCGACACGAACAGGATAGCCTCTTGCGCCCATGGCATATTGGCTCCCTTGTATCTCTGTACCAAGCTCCCTGTTTACAAGATCTATAAACTCGCAGCATGCCTCGCGTGCACCTTCTACCGAGCTGTTAGCTGTAAGATTTATATTCAGCACACCACCCCTGTTCTGATTATCAGGGATTTGATTATTCATGATCGAGATTACAATTTTATCTCCCCTGCTGTTCTTTATAAAAAAATTACCTGAACCGATATAATCAGTCAGTTCACCCTGATCTGAACTGAAACACTTATAGTTAAACCCGATCATCTTGTTAATGTAATCAGAGAACGTTTTTGTAAAACCGGTTTGACCTATTTTACCTTTCAGATATTTCATGATCTCTTCATTGCATGGCGTGTAATTCTTCTTAATTATCTTTTCAAAAATACGGGCCAGAAATATATCCACTTCTTTTGGGAAAGTCGCTCCAAGAACATAGAAATCGTAGTATCCGCAGCCCAGGAAGTGTTCACTCATTGGCGTCAGGGGATTTCTGAAATGGAAGTCAAGATCGTAATACCTGTCAATTGCAGTGTTCAGCGCATTTTCAATTGCAGGTATATTCTCCCTGTTGTACCACTTTTCTGGCTTTTTTCTTATAAGTTTCTGAATAAGGTTCATATTCCCCTCCTTTTTGCCTCTTTCTGACTGATTGTAACCGAAGTGCCATCAGGTCCGGTAACAATAACATCACCGAAGGGCCTGTCGTCTTTATAGTTCTTTTTCACGTTGTAACCGTCGCTGTAAATAAACATGACCTCTCCCTGAAAACCTTTATGGTCTGACAATGCGACAATTATTGTACCGTCGTGCTTGAATATCTCGCACGGTCCCTGTTGCTCACCTTCGGCAAACTTACAGACTGTCCTTGTGCCGTCAGGGGACCAGTTAATTACATCGCCATGCAATATGCCGTTGAGATAATGACGCAGGCTGTGCGAACCATCGGCATATATTTCGAGGGAAACAGCAGTGCTTTTTGTGTCTTTATTTTCACCAGCTATGACAGTTCCGTTCGGATGATACCAGCACCCGATTCCTGACATTCCTGATTCTATAAGCTGTCCTGCGTATGACGGCCCGCCATGCTCGTTTAAGACCAGGCCTATACCATTAAAAGCTTCTTTACTGAATTGACCGGATGTAAGTACCTGATCTTTATTCCCCGGAACAGGGAAAAGCGTGCCGAAGCTGTCGTACTCGCCATCAGTATATCTTCCCATATAGCTTATGCCGCTTTTGTTTATCTCACAACCCTGACCATGTTTTTTACCATTCTTCCACTCTCCGGCATACCATGAGCCGTCGGCATAATCACACCTGCCGAAGCCATTGCGTTTACCTTTTTTTGTTTCGCCTGTGTAAATTTCGTCTTTTTTACTCATGCTTTAACTCCTGTTATTGTATTGTCTGCTCTGCGTAAGAGAGAGCCTCTTCGAGAAACGTATCTATTGCAATATTTACATCTTCAAATCCATAAACATTGATTGTCATAAGTATGACCCTCCTGAGCAGGTTGAAGGGTAAAAGGTCTTCATCAACCATCATATTCTGATTTAACTGCATGACTATATCATCAATCTGCTCATGAAAAACACCTGCGATGTGATCAAGCTTCTCCGAAGGTGAGTAGCCGTCATCATCAATGGAATTGCTATCTGCTTTTATCGATTTATTATTTATCTGCATTATGCTATCCTGTATAAATCTGAAGGTGATTGCCACTCCTGCTTTTTAACAGGGGTGAACATTGTAGTAACTACAACGCCGTCTGAGGCCTGTATCACTGCAACATAAAATGCATTCTTTTTAGCTGACCATGGCAGCGGGCACCTGTCAGCAGAATCTTTGTTAAACCAGAACGCCAGGCGTCCGCATCTGGTTTCATATACTTCACCATACCTCAATACAAAGTGTATCTCATTATCGCTTATCTCACGCTCAATCGATCTTTCAAAACCGTGTATTGAATAAAGACCGGATTTTGAATTATGCTTCATATACCTGCCTCCTTATAATTTTATGGTGTCATTTCTGATTGAAATAATCAGGGTCGAGCATAAAGGATCTTCTCCCGTTTAAAGGCAATGGCCTGAACACTGGATGATATTTATCTTCCTCATACATAAACATCGCACTGTAAAAGATAAGGAACCCTTCGCTTTCACTGATAAGGTCAAGCTTTGCTGCCGCGTTGAGATGTATTTCTTTAAAGATGAGAGGCTGGTTCTTCAGATCTTCATGAAGATACTTTACTCTGTCATAAAGCAGGCAGCCTGCCCCATTGCTTAGGCGATTGTATTTTTTTGCTAAAGCAAAAGCAAACCGGGGTTTACGGTTGATGCTGTTGAAGTTGTTTATCATGTCATCCTCCTCTTTACTTTTAAGAGAGCAATTAATCGCGAATTAATATCACAACGCTGAAATATTTTTTAATTTTTCGCATCTGCTGCAGTGAGCCTTGCTTTTTGAAAGACAGCAGCTATCGACTATTGAAAATTCCGAGGTGAGTTGAGTAAGAAGTGAATCTGTCCAGTTTTCCTGTTTATTTGATAAATTAATTGATTCTCCATTCTCCTTGAGATAAAGAAGAGAACCTATGTTATAGAGAAAATGCCTTGACCTTTCATCAAGAAAATCGTATTGTTTGGCCACACCGGCATAATGTCTTAGATCGTTACCTTCAAAAGAATAGATTAACTTTTTCATATTATTCTTCTTTTCCTTTTATTAGAAGAGAGCGTTTTGCCCCGGATTAATATCACCGAAATTATAATTTTTTTATTATTTCGAGCCTGCGGCAGATAATTTTACCGTTTGATAGATTGCATGAATCGACTGCAGAGTATATTTCGGCAAGTTGTGCGAGAATAATGTCTGCACGTTCTACTTTTTTCGTAGTGAAGTTTCTGATTAAGTTTTCCATGGTATCCTCCTTTTCTTTAATTGAGGAGAGCTGGAAGAGGATATTAATATCAGATTTTTTAAATTTACTTTTCTGTTTTCCAAAATAACAAGAGAGAGGAAGTTAAAGCCTTGACTTTTATTGAATATTATCTATTTTAATGGAGAAATTAAAATATGGGGATAAGTCAATGGAGATTATTCAATACTGTTTAAAATTGCGTAACGGTGAAAATCCTGATAGAAAAGCAGGTGAAAAGTTTTATAATAAATCTTACGGTTTATTAAAGGCAAAATTGATAAAATCTTTAAGAGAGTTTGATATTACTTATTTTAATCCGGACGACATTGACGATGTTATCTTCAGTACAATAGAAGTTTTTCTCAAAATGCTTAGAACCAATTTTACAGGGGAACATGAAGGCCAGGCTGTAAACTATTTATATCTTGTTTTAAGAAGCGAGTTACGAAAACATATTAATAAAAATGAACCTTTGCATAATTCTGATGAAATAAAAGATGAAAACGAAAAAGAAGTACATGATGCTTTGGAGAAAACAAACGGCAACCATCCCGAAGCAGAACTCAAAGAATCGTTGATAGATTGTATTGAGCGTTTGCCAAAAGATAACAATATAGATCTTTCATATATTATGGCAGAAATAATGCGTGGTGTCCGTCCGGCAATTATTGCCCAGCAATTAAATGTTGAAACAGAACTTGTAAAAGACGGCCGCAGCTTAGGCAAAAAATTAGTTAAAGCCTGTCTTGAGAATAAAGGTATTAAAAAAGAAGATCTTGTGTAAGATAAATTATGGAGAAACCAATGACTAATAAAAATAAACTGACTTCTGCTGATCTTGTAATAGTAAAATATTTTGGTGAGTCCGCTGCCGAAATGTATAGTGATGATTATGAAAAACTCGACAAATACTTGAAAGAACATAAGATCGAAGATATCCCCTGGTTCGAAAGTGAAGAGGGTGCTGAATTTGCAAAGAAAGCAGCAGAGAGATTTGCTCCACTGGTTGCAGAGATAGCTGAAAAAAACAGAAAGAGTAAAGCCGCATTTGCTCGACTGAAGGAGCTTGTTGCTTCTAAACCATCCATTAAAGAGATAATTGAATCCACTGAAAAGGGTGTACAGGGTGTTCTTGCATCGGTTAAGGAAGACCTGGTTAATACATTAAAAATAATAAATCTTTTATCATCACCAGAAGGGTTGATCGGTGTTGCGGCAGGAACTACAAAAGGTGGTGTTGCCAAGGATAAAACTTATAAAGAAATTCCATTTAAATTTGCCGCAGGGGATAAAGAATATAATTGTATTATAAAACATGAAGATGAATCGATTAAAATTATTATACAATGTGATGACCAGTTGAAAGAATTCTTTATAACTGGCAACGGTTATGCTCAATCGGGTAATCCGGTCAATGGTTCTATTGAATTCAAGGTACCGGATAAAGGGGAGTATATTCTTTCTGCAGATGGTGAATATTTCCGGGCTATTTCATTGAATTAACTTCTTTAAGATTAATACGCTTCAATGACACAGAATAATCCTCCCGATAATCCTCATAATTCATCTGATGAAATTAATGATTCAGATGAATTAAAAAAAATAATACAAGCCGCTGAAGAATCCGGTGATAGAGAAGTAAGAGAGACAATAAAATTGGTTGTTGAAAAAGTTATACATGAACATTTTAAGAAAGCGAATATGCCTATACCTGATGCTTTGAATAAATTTTTTAGCAAATCAATTGCTGAGTTTACTAAAGAAACTAAAGATCAAGTTAAAGCAAAATATCTATATTATGACGATGATGATTATTCCGTTTTTCCTTTACCCAGTTTTATAAAGTTTAATGGTGATATGGTTGATGAAAAATTAGATTTAGCTGATCAAGCAGATAAAACTGGTCAAATTTCATTAGCGCTATCGCTATGGGAAGATGTAATCTTACATTGTGAAGATTGCTTACATGATGATGAAATTAGTAAAAAAGCACCGTGTTATTATTATATAGGATTGGTTTATTATAATAAGGCAAATTTATCCCGTTCTATTGATTTTTGTCTGAAAGCTTTGAAAGAACTTGAGTGCAAAAAAATTTCAAATAGCATACTTCATTATAGGATCTATGATTTATTAGGTGCAATATATCAGGATGAAGGAAACATAGAACAGTCAATTTATTTTTTTTATAAAGCCTTATCTATAAAAAAGAAAAGATCAGATAAAGATTTAAGTCCTTTAGTGAAAAGCTATAATAACTTAGGTGCTGCTTTTTATAAAAATGGGAAAATAACTGATTCTATAGAATTTTATTCTGAAGCTCTCAAAATTATTGATAATAACAAATTGGATTTTAAAAAGTATTTAAAATCTAAAATCTATAATAATCTTGGTCTTGCATATTGTGAAAAAATGGATTTTAATAAAACAATCGAATTATGCTCACAGGTAAATACAATAATGGATGAAGCATATCATCCAGAAACATCCAGAAGCGATTTCTATTTAGGTAGTGCTTATTATAATCTGAAAAACTATGAAACGGCTGAAAACTATTATTTAAAATCTTTAGAAAAACATAAAAAAGTATTCGGTAATAATCATCCCGAAACAGCTAATGTTATTTTACAGCTTGGATTGTTATACCTTGATATAGAAGCAACTGACAAAGGATTAGAATATTTAAACAAATCCTTTACAATAATAAAAGAAACATCAGCTTATCAAGATATAATCAATATTTCAAATATTATATGTTCAAACTACCTTAATAAAAAGTATTACAATAAATCTTTGCCAATAATACTAACTGCTGTTGAAGTTATTGAAAAAAATCGTAAAACAGATGTTTCCGGTGGAATTCTATTTATAACACGTAATATTATTTCTTTTTATTACACTTTAACCGTATTTAAGGAAATTGAGGATTTACGAACATTTTTTAATATTTCAGAACGCATGCGCTCAATGGGTTATTCTGAAAGATTATCAATAAAATCAGCAGCTCATGCTTGTGGTATAAGTAATGACATCATTATGCAATTTCAGAATCTTCGAGATAATATTGAGCATCTATCAACCATCAGGCAAAAAATTATATCATTACCAATATTTGAAATGACTGATGAAGAAAGAAATTATCATGAAAAAAGACTCTCTAATTTATCATCCCAACTCGCACAGGCTGAATCCGATTTCATCGCCCTCGATAATTCCCTCATGTCGAATGAAAAGTACAGGCAGCTGCGTAATCCGGATATCGCAACTATTGAACAGGCAAAAGAACT
Organism: Spirochaetota bacterium; assembly: GCA_963664815.2. Lineage (GTDB taxonomy): Bacteria > Spirochaetota > UBA4802 > UBA4802 > UBA5550 > WRGT01. The sequence goes on along the minus strand of CAXXHB010000003.1, from coordinate 3,361,359 downwards.
CTGTGGTACCGATGGTATAATACTTGAATATATTATTCCACCTCAAAAAGGGGAGTATCTTAATCCGTATATACTTATAATCTCTGCGGAAGATACAGAAGTTATAGAGCTGGATAAGGAGTATCTATATTCTGATAAAATTGATGATTTCAGAAAAGAGATTACTAAATGCAATCCAAGTGATATTACCACATGCTATGATTATAGTGAACTTACTGTTAAGAAGCTTTCAATAGATCTTTACAATACATTAATCAATCCCGTACAGCAATACATCAAAAATAAAAACCACCTGATAATCGTTCCTGACGGTCCACTGGCATTTCTACCCTTTGATGCTCTTCGCGATGCAGATGGTAATTATCTTAATAAAAAGTTAATCACTTTCACACCATCTATTTCCGTATCAGTGATGATCCGCGATCGTAACTACACAATTGATAAGAAATTTCTGGCATTTGGCGGAGGCATTTATTCTGACAAAGATGATAAAAAGGGTGAGACAAAAGGGAGATACCGTAATCATTTATTACCACAGGAAGATAATAAACGAATTGCTGAGAGGTGTTTCAATAAGCCTTCTGAATATTTCAGTGAGTGCGGTTTTAAATGGAATAATATTTCAGGAACCGGTGATGAAGTAATACAGATAGGTAAAGAAATATTCAATAATTCCGGTGTCGATATATACACAGGTCATGATGTTACAGAGAAGAAGTTAAAGCAGCTTTCTGCTGAAGGTAGACTGCTTGATTATAAATCTATACACTTTTCATGTCACGGGTACTTTAATCCGGAATATCCATTATACTCTGCTCTTGTGTTCTCTGAAGTTTCCGGCTTAATCAATGACAGCGAAGAGGACGGTTATCTTACAGTTGAGGATGCTTCTGTTCTCAATATTAAGGCTGAAATAGTTGTACTTTCGGCCTGCAATACAGGAATGGGTAAATTTGTAAGCGGGGACGGGATTACAGGATTAACACGGGGATTCCAGGTTGCAGGGGCAAACAGTGTACTTGTGACCCTGTGGGAAGTTGATGATGAAGCCACAAAGAAATTTATGGTAAGCATGTATAGTAAAGTCCAGAAAGATAAATGTTCATACCGTGAAGCTGTTAAAAGGACTAAAGATGAGTTTATTACTAAAAAATCCGACCCTTATTACTGGGCCGGATTTGTGCTGTATGAATAAGGTTAAAGCATCACATCAAAGATCATACCTTCAATTTGATCAATTATCATGATATTTTTCGGAGAAGCTGTCTCCCTTACTGTATTACAGTAATCATAAATTTCTCTAATACGCTTTTGGCAAAACCGGTTAATTCTTGCTTCAAATACTTTTCCAACAATATGTTCCATTTCGTTTTGATAATTCATTAGAGTTTTAAACTGTTGGCTCATCAGCACCTCGTAAATTAAATTTAAAGTCACTATTAGATAATATAACATTTTCAGAATCACGACACCTAGTCGTTGTAATTTTCTCAAAAAATTTTCACTTCTGATAAAAAAATTTAAAATCCCGATATTAATCCTCACTTCCGCGCTCTTTACTTGCATAAGGAGGTAAAGCTGTCTGATCACGTTAAGACTTAATAACAACTAACACACAAGGAGAACTGAATATTATGGCAAAAGCATATTGTGATTCATGCGGTAAAGAATTCAACACAAGTACACAGTTTGTTTACAGGTGCAAAAAATGCGGTTATACAACCTGCAACAGCTGTCATACATACACATGCTCAAGATGCGGCACTGTAGTTAATGAAAAAACAAGATCATAATATTTAAACATACCCGGGTTCAGGTACTTGAAAAAACTGAATCCGGGTATATAATGGCATTTATAGAAACAATATTATAAATATAAAGGGAGTTCTCAATGATGGAAATTGACAAGAATTATGCAGATGCTCTAAGAAATATGATAGATTCAGATACTGATGTTTTGGGTAAAGATAAAATAACAATTATCAATCATAGGTTTAAACATGAATCAAGGACAGAAATAATGCGGGTAGATTGTGATACAAAATTTATATATCTGGAAAAAACAAAAAATGGACATTATTATACAGATTTTTCGATTGAAACGGTTAAAGAAAAAATATTTCAACAAATTCTTTAAAATTTTATTGTTGAATATAGAATTAATAAGAAATTATCGAAAGTGACAATTGGCTTAGATTTTTTGGTAAATATTGTTTATCTGAAAATCAAAACCTCCACACCCGACAGAGGGCAGCTCCATCATTTAAATAAAAGGGAGCCGGGTGATATCTGAGATGTGATAATTTTAATTTTGCTAAATCATGCTGATCCTTTCATCATGCGATTCACAATATTACGGATTGTATTATGATCACTTTTATAAATAAATTATTTTTCACCGGAATATCTCCTTTTGTTTATCAACAATATTCCAAAGATTAAGCGGATCCTGTTATCAGACCGGAAATTCAATCAATCTAGGTTTTTTATGTGTTTTTACAATTTCTTTTTTGAACCAAAATACTCTCATTATATATCTTTTCCGGTGTTTTACCATCAGGATAACTATGAGGTCTTTTCTCGCTGTATTTCATTATATATGAGCCGATTTCCCTGACCGTACAAGAAGCGTCTTTATAATCTTTCAGATATATCTCCCTATATTTTCCGGAATTTTTCAATAAAAATATCAGCAAGAGTTACCGGAGATTAATATTTACTGCTATAGCAGTAATTTATAACAACAATGGAAATAGGTGAAATGGTTCTGTTTCACAGAAAAAAAAGCGGCTTAAAGCAGAAGGGTCTGGCACAGCTTGCAGGAGTCGGCAAGATTGTTGTATTCGATATTGAGAAGGGGAAGGAGACTGTGCAGCTTGACGCCCTTTACCTTCAAGTTCAATCGGGCCGATTTCGTCAATAAAAACCGGATCAGTTTTTTATTATCTTTACAGTAAACTTCGTTAAACATCAGAGATTATTACTGCAGACCTCCGGAGTTTATTCTTATTGTTGTGTCCCGCTGACAAACCACGGGACATATAATTCTCGCCTGTTATGAAATCCGGATCTCAGTTCAACTTAAAATACAGTTTCTGGCCGGCCCAGTATATTGAATAACCCCTTACAGTACCGCCGCCTCCCGCTTTTTCTTCCTCTTCAGGAGATACCTGACAATCACCTTCGTTACATGGGGTATAAACATTTCCGGATGACCAGGACTTATTGTTCCTGTATCCAAGTACCTTTATACTATTAACTCCATAGTCACCGCAAATCACTTCCAGCTTCAGGTCTATAATAGTATAGAAACCGCCTTGAAGCCGCGATGAGGTTTTTACAAATTGTATCGTTTTACTGTCGGCAAAAACAGCAGATGAGACCGTTATCAGCATCAGTAATATGAGAATTTTTTTCATAAAAAACACCCTTATAAATAATTTTATTAATTCAATGATATAAAAAACAGACCTGTCAATAAATTTTTTATTTTCTCTTCTTTCAAGGAAAGAGCGTTAAACCTCATCAAATTTATCAAGATCGTAATATGACTGATTTGATGTGTCAACAGCGCTGACCGCAGGAAGAAAAGTATTGTGCTTAACAGGAAAAACTGCGGTATGAAATTGAAGGCGTAAAATGCGTAGTTGACAACGGCAGTCAGACGGGGTCTTTCCCCGGGATTGAAGGATGTTTTATAAGTCAGATCGATTTCCTGGAGCTGAATAAATCTGAAAAATCAGAAACATAAAAGTGAATATTGTATAGGTCAGACCCAATGAAAACACTGCTGTTTTTCCGGAATGAATTCCTTTCTGGCTTGAAATACTCTTTGAAATCCATAATAAATCTATATCCGGCAAACATAAAATTATGATAAATATGCATCCGGCGTTATATTTTTACGATAATATCGTATATCTGTTTTTTATTGCATTTTTAATGATAATTATTTTATGATGACCTATGATTGAACAGGAAGAAAAAAATATTATTCTCAACAGCATTGCTGACGGTGTATTCACTGTCGATATGGATTTCAGAATAACATCCATAAACAGGGCAGCTGCTGAAATTCTGAAAATAGATGAAAGAGATGCCACCGGTAAACTTTGCTTTGAGGTTTTTCACGCGAGTATATGTGAACACTCATGCGCATTGAAAGAGACTCTTGCAACAGGAAGAAACATTATAAATAAAACTGTCTATGTGGTAAATTCCCTTGGCGATAAAATTCCTATTACCGTCAGTACAGCTCTGCTAAAGGATAAAGATGGAAATATCATAGGGGGAGTGGAAACTTTCAGAGACATGTCCGATATGGAAGTTCTCCGCAAAGAGATCGAATCAAATTATACCATAGAAGATATAGTGAGTAAAAGTAAATATTTCAAAGACCTTTTTACGATACTTCCGGATATAGCAACCAGCGACAGTACGGTTCTTATAGAGGGGCCGAGCGGTACCGGAAAGGAGCTTGTTGCACGGGGAATTCATCACCTGAGTAACCGGAGTAAAAAACCTGTAGTTACAATAAATTGTGCTGCAGTACCTGACAATCTCCTTGAATCAGAGCTATTTGGATATAAAGCTGGAGCATTTACAGATGCAAGAAAGGATAAACCAGGGAAGGTTTCACTTGCAGAGGGGGGTACTCTTTTCCTCGATGAGATTGGTGAGGTATCTCCTGCAATTCAGGCTAAACTCCTGAGATTTATTCAGGGGAGGGAGTATGAGCCTTTAGGCGGGACAACGCCTCTGAAGTCTGATGTAAGAATAATATCAGCTACTAACAAGCATCTTATGACTGAAGTGAAAAACGGAAGGTTCAGAGAGGATCTTTATTACCGGATTAACGTTATTAATATAACCCTTCCTACTCTTGCATCAAGGAGAGAGGACATTCCGCTTCTTGTTAATCATTTTATAAGAAAATTCAATATTATAAAAGGGAAAAATATTGAGGGTGTTACCGATGAGGTTATGAATATTCTTATGGATTACAGCTATCCGGGGAATGTCCGGGAGCTTGAGAATATTATTGAGCATACTTTTGTTCTGTGCAGAGAGGCATACATTGGGGTAAACAATCTCCCCAATCATCTGAGGCATTCTGAAACAGTTTTCAGTGAAAACCTCACACTTGCTGAAATGGAGAGAGTTTATATTATCAGGGCACTTGAAAAAAACAGCGGAAGTAAATCAAAGGCATCGGAAGAGCTTGGTATAGATTCATCAACTCTGTGGAGAAAAATAAAAAAGCTTAATATAGAATAGACCGTGCTGTGCCGCCCGTTGGACATGTAAAAGATTGCATTATGCAATCTTTTACTATTATTCCAATTGCAGAATGCAATGAAATTCCACTCCAAAATTATTAAAACATACCTGTCTGGAGACAGACATGCATATATCTGAACACTTCGCAGAGATGAGCAATTGTTTAAGGGAGATTGAACACCTTTGTCAGAAACGCAGAGATATATTCAACCGGAAGCGTGTTTACGGATGATACGGAAAAGCAGTTGAAAATATTTATTCTTAAACCCCTGTTTTCTCTCAAATAATATGCGATAGCATGTACACCGGTATTCCAGTGTTTTGTTATTTCATCATTTATTTTTTAAAGGATTTAAATAATCACGCAACATGTTGCACTATGCAATGATATGCTGTCAGGTTATCTCATCTCGTTATCTTCTTCAATATTTCAAACTTCCTGATTGATCTAAAAAACCGGTAGAATAACAGAACAGTGCATATTTTTCATACAAAACATGATTAACGTATCATCCCGGAAGTAATCCCTGTTTATGGCACGGAATGTGCTTATTAGTATTGTATGAAAAGTAAACTTATTGCAATACCGGTATTTGAAGAACGTATATCCCCTCTGCTTGATGTATCGGAGAGGTTTGTACTCTTTGAGGTTAAGGGTAATGCGGTCACACAGAGAATTGTGATCAATCTGAATGCAGATTCTGATAGAATGAGGATTCAGAAACTGAAAGAGATAGGTGTCGCTGTAATTATCAGCGGTGCGGTGAGCAGGTATCTATCCTACATTATCAGCGAAACAGGTATAAAGCATATTCCATGGATCAGCGGCCCGGTTGACGAGGTAATTAAATCGTACCTTAACAATACTCTGCAATCTGTTCTTCCCGAAAAAGGGAGCTGCGGTGGGATGATGAGAAAAAGAAAACTCATTTCAGGTGCAGTATGCGGTAAGGAAACCTCAGAAAATGATAAAAAGGAGGCTATATGAAAATAGCAGTATCAACAGATAAAAAGGACCTTGCGGCAATAGTTGACCAGAGATTCGGGCGGGCGAAAGGTTTTCTGATCTATGACATGGATTCAAATGAATCGGTATATGTTGACAATAAACAGAATCTCGAAGCGGCACAGGGAGCGGGTATTCAGTCTGCAAAAACTGTAATTGACGCGGGGGCGGATGCGGTAATTACAGGGAATGTCGGCCCGAAGGCATTTGCAACGCTCAATGCCGCCGGTGTAAAAATTTACCTGTTTAAGGATGGAACTGTCGGTACAGCCCTTGATAAATACAGTAAAGGTGAACTGGAACTTACATCAACTGCAAATGTTGAGGGGCACTGGTAACAAAATTATCAAGCTTTCTTTCTATCCCATAAAACTCCTGGTCGGGTATTTCATGTCAGAAAATGGAATGGGGTACCCGGCCGAAATTTTGAGTTTAAATTTAAGAGGAAGACAATGATAAAAAAAGTAACGGTTATATGTGAAAACAGCGTACAGGTACCATTCCCTCTGATAGCAGAACATGGATTATCTTTTCTCATTGAGGATGGTGAGGATATAACTCTTTTTGACACGGGGCAGGGACTGGGAGTTGTACATAATCTTAAAACTCTGGGTAAAAATATTCCGGCAATAAGAAGGGTGATTTTAAGTCACGGACACTACGATCATACCGGGGGATTACTGCCGGTTCTGAAAGAACATGGCAGGACTCTTCCTGTTTATCTTAACGGTGCGGCATTTAATGAAAAAGTAGCTCTTCTGCCATCGGGTGCAACTGTCCCGATAGGGATGAAACAGACAAGAGAAGTCTATGAAGAGAACGGTGCAGAATTTTTTGAAGTAATAGAAGGCAAATGCAGAATTATCGATTCAATTACATCTCTCAGCGGTGTTAAACATGAATCTTGCTGGAAGCCCTGGGATAAAATGCTGAAAGTAAGATCTGAGACAGGAGTGAATGATGATCTGTTCATCGATGATCTGTCGCTCCTTCTTGAAACTGCTTCCGGACCTGTTGTGCTTCTTGGATGTGCTCATGCAGGTATGGTTGAGATACTTGATCAGTTTTCTGAGAGTACGGGAGTTAAAAAATTTCATGCGGTAATCGGCGGCACTCATCTTGACAGCGCACCGGAAGAGTACGTCTTGAAGGCCATTGATGCTGTAAAAAGATATGACGTCGATAAAATTGCCGTTTCACACTGCACCGGCTTTAAGATAGCCTGCCGGTTTGCTTCGGAGTTCGGGTATAAATTTGTTAACGCTTCAGTAGGGAGGGTTTTTGATTTTTAACAAATGAAATGCTTTCTCCACGGCTTTGCCCGGGCGAGGGTGATCGCGCGATAGCGTCGAGCGGTTGATGGCATTTAGTAAACATATAGAACACAAAGAGGAGGATTAAAAAATAATGTTGGCAGGTTTTCAGAATTATATACAGATGAAAAAATGGAAAGCCTCACAGGCGGGGAGAGTGATTATACCACATAATCTTTACCCTGCAATTCAGATGACAAATGGATGCAATAAACAGTGCAAGGCCTGTCTCCGTTCGGCCAATTCAAGTGTAGCGAAAGTTGAGTATGATGTTTTCGAAAAATACCTGGTGGATCTAAGGAATCTCGCGGAATCTTACAGCCTTGAATATCAGTTTGTCACAGGGGGTGAGCCTACAATATGGAAAAGCCAGGGTAAAGACATTGTCGATATACTCGCATCACTCTTCGAAATGAACCTGATTAAAACAATTTCTATGCCGAGCAATGGAAAGGTGTTTGAAAACATGGATTTTGCCAGGGATTTTTTCAAAAGACTGTCCTCACAGATAGAGAAGAAAATGATAGTGGGGATCAGCATCGCTGAATACCAGGAGAATTTAAGTGAGTCGGGATATATAGCAATGGATAATCTGATCCGCCTTAGTCAGGAACCGGGGATGAAGATACTCCCTGTGATACTTGTTACGCTTTCAGTTGATGATGATACAGACAAAAGACTCAGTAAAATATATCCCGGCGTATTTCAGAGAGTAACGCCGCTTGCGCCGCTTGGTGACGCCTCTGACATGAAAGATATGTCCCCGTCACTCTCCCTGTCTGGCAACAACAAAGACGCGCTTGGATCATTTTACCCGTATTACAAAAAGGATGTAATGAAAAAACTTAAAGTTTCGGGGAAGGAATTCGACAGAATGCCGAACGCCGCGATTATTGACAGATTATCGCTGCACACCCATTGCGGAATGAGCCCGTTTATTGATGATAAATGGCACTACTGCCTGCCGTTTAAAGAGGATGCAAGGTTTGATCTCTGCGGTATTGGAGAGATGAGAGAGGGGACCATACCTGATTTTCTGGATAATGCGGGTCTGCTTAACTGCATCCGTACAAGCGGGATACTGACAGCAGTGGATGAGCATAAAAAGGATCTATGTCCTGAAACATTGAAAAAACTTGAGGAGCTATACAGCCCTTCATCAAAGGTTTCCGTTGCGTACAGGGGATGCATGGTCTGCAAGGCGATGTATGATATAGGGGTAGTAGGGGAGCTGATAGATGGACATAGCGATTGCAAGCGGTAAGGGTGGAACAGGGAAGACAACAATTTCCATGACACTTGCCTCATATTATGCGGATAAAAATATTTCTATTGCACTGCTGGACTGCGATGTTGAGGAACCTAATGTTAATCTCTTTTTACAGGCTCCCGTAGGTGAAGAGGTGCAGACAACTGTTCTAATACCCTCTGTCGATAAGGAGCTTTGTACAGGATGCGGGAAATGCGGTGAAATATGCCGGTACAGTGCCATAGTGCTGATTAAAGGGAAGCCCCTTGTTTTAAAGGAGATGTGCCACTCATGCGGAGGATGCTTTCTAGTATGCCCGGAAAAAGCAATAAGTGAAGTTAAAAGGACAACAGGTATTATTGAACTGGGTGAGATTAATGGTGTTAAATATGCCGGAGGGAGGCTTAATATCGGGGAGGCTATGTCACCGCCGCTGATCAAGGATGTTAAAAAATATTACCCTGAAGCGGAGATACGCATTATGGATTCCCCACCCGGTACATCCTGTCCGGTAATAGAATCTGCAAGAGACTGTGATTTTCTTGTTCTTGTTTCTGAACCGACACCATTCGGATTGAATGACCTTAAACTTGCGGCTGAGATGGCCCGTGCAATGCAGATACCTTTCGGCGTGGTTGAAAACAGGGCTTCGCAGGGAAATTACCGGTTAAGTGAATTCTGCAAGAATGAATCTATACTGCTGTTTGCATCTATACCAGATACAAGGGAGATAGCAGTACGATATTCACGGGGGGATTCTGTTTCGTATATTAAAGAGCACTTCAGCAGTGAACTGGAAAAGATCGCAGAGCATATCAGCAGAGAGGTTAATGGCGGTACAATATGATTAAGGAACTGGTAATTCTAAGCGGGAAGGGGGGGACCGGTAAAACAAGTGTTGCAGCTTCGTTTGCTTCACTTGCCGAGAATAAAGTTATGGCTGACTGTGATGTTGATGCTGCGGATCTCCATCTTATTATTAAACCAGAGGTAATTAAGGAAGAGATGTTTACCGGTGGGAGCAAGGCTTTTATAAACCGCAAAGCCTGCACTATATGTGGTAAGTGCGCGGTGCTTTGCCGTTTTGACGCTATTGGCAAATCTCTGGTTGTGGATACGCTTTCATGTGAAGGGTGCGGTGTATGTGCCGCTTTCTGCCCTGTTGATGCTATTGAGATGAAACCTCACCAGTCTGGCAGGTGGTTTGAATCTCAAACAAGGTTTGGTCCCATGGTTCACGCGAGACTCGGTATTGCCGAGAGTAATTCCGGAAAACTTGTTACAATTCTCAGGAAGAGAGCCAGAGAGATTGCTCTGGAAAATAAATATGATCTTATAATTGTCGATGGTTCACCCGGAACAGGGTGCCCGGTAATAGCAACCGTAACGGGTTGTTCATTTGTGCTTATTGTCACAGAACCAACAGTTTCGGGTATTCATGATCTTAAGAGAGTATATGCCCTGATTGAGCATTTTAAAGTGAAGTCTGCTGTATGCATAAACAGGTATGACATTAACTACGAAAAGTCGGATGAAATTGCAGAGTTCTGCCGTGAGAAAGGTGTCCATCTATTTGGAGAGATCCCATACGATGATGACGTAACCAAAGCCCAGATTTCAGGAAAGAGTATAGTCGGATATTCAAGCGGTCCGGCATCGGAGGCTATTAAAGATATGTGGTATAAAATTGAGAAAGAAATTTTAACAGAAGGAGTTTAAAACAGAGTATGAATGACAAAAACGGCAGTAAACCATCAGCCTGCTCGCACGGCAGTGATCCCGGCGGGGATCAGAGCGATCAGATCTTAAAAAACAATATGAATAAAATCAAACATAAGATAGTTGTCCTTTCAGGGAAAGGGGGTGTGGGGAAAAGCACAGTTGCGGTAAATCTTGCGGTATCTCTTGCCGCAAAAGGTCAGAAAGTAGGTCTTCTTGATGTTGATATTCATGGGCCGAGTGTCCCTAAACTCCTGGGGCTTGAAGGTGTAATGGCTCTCGGAGGGGGAGATAAAACAATTTATCCGGTGAAATACAGTGATAATCTTATAGTTATGTCTGTGGGATTTTTGATGGAGGATGCAGATCAGGCCGTTGTCTGGCGAGGCCCTCTGAAATACGGAATTATTAAGCAGTTTCTTTCAGATGTAGTCTGGGGTGATCTTGATTATCTTATAGTCGATTCACCTCCCGGGACAGGTGATGAGCCTCTGTCTGTCTGTCAGCTGATTGAAAACCCTGATGGTGCAGTTATTGTCACTACACCTCAGGATGTGGCCCTTGCCGATGTGAGAAAATCAGTTACATTCTGTCATCAGCTTAAAATGAATGTAATCGGTGTAATTGAGAATATGAGTACCTTTGTATGTCCCCATTGCGGTGAGGCTACAGATATATTCAAGTCAGGAGGTGGAGCGGCTATGGCTGAGGATATGGGTGTAAAATTCCTGGGAAAAATTCCAATTGAAACTCATATAGTCCACAGCGGAGACAGCGGAAATCCGTTTTCAACGATGATGCCGGATAGTAAGGCGATAGCAGTCGGGAAATTCAGCGAAATAGTGGAATTAATAATAAAAGGAGATAAAGTATGAAAATAGCGATACCAACAGCAGGAAGTAAGGTAGATGACCATTTTGGTCACTGTGAGGCATTTACTGTCTTTACTGTTAATGAAAATAAACAGATAATTTCTGATGAGATTGTTCTATCACCGGCAGGGTGCGGATGCAAATCAAACATAGCCCAGACACTGTCACAAATGGGTGTCAGGATGATTCTTGCCGGGAATATGGGAGAAGGAGCTGTTAACGTTCTTGGCAGCAATGGAATAGATGTATTAAGGGGATGTTCCGGTGAAGTAAGAATGGTGGCGGAGAACTGGCTGAGCGGAGCATTAATAGATTCAGGAATTTCATGTACACAACATGAACATGGATGCCATGAATAGCAAAGGGTCATCGATATAAATGGGGAAAACTTCAGTTCTGCTTACAACAGGCGGCCATTGTATTCAGAGTGCAGCGAAAGATGAGTTCCGGCGGATTACCCGGATAATTCTGGATTCTGCCGATAATGATATACTTCCGGTTTTAGCGGAACAGCTTGAATTATTGAAGGAATTTCTTGAAAATACAGACTTTAATACACTCCGGGCATCAGATGAACGGCTGGCAGGGATCATCGATGCGGAGTGTATTCTTGAAAGAAATGGGAATGGAAAACCCGTAGTAACAGTTAAAAATATTCAGACTCAGTAAATAGTCATTTTAAAACAGGCTTGTTTAAATGCTCATAATCCGGGGTAGATTTATGAAAAAAGTACCAGTTGCTGACCAGTTGAAATGTTCGAAATGTAATACCTGCGTTGAGATATGCCATACAAAAACGATTTCCATTATCTCAAACATCTGCTGTGCAAAATGTATAAAATATTGTATTTCCCTTGTCGTACCCTGTCATCCTGAATATATTATGTTTAATTACAGTTTATGTGATTCATGTGGTGACTGCATTGAAAAATGTCCGAATGGAGCAATATCATGGAATTATCCTGATACAGCAATTTATCATAATAGATCAGAAAAATTTAGTTATAAATGAGTAATGATTTTGAAAAATAAAATAACATTATTATTTTTACTCTGCACTGTTATAATGAACTCTCCGGTATTTCCAGAAACCGACGATGCTGAAATTCTGAAAGAGGATTCAGAAGATAGATATACAAATGCGCATGAAAAAAGGCATCATCAGATGAGAGATTCAATGAAAAACCCTTTTGGTATTGGGCTTTACAAACCAAATTATTTTATTCCTGCATATTATTCTTTACATACTTATGATGATGTATACAGGAATAATACTCCAGATAATCAGAAACTTTCTCATACAGATTTCAAATTTCAACTCAGTCTAATTATGCCATTTTGGGAGAGAATATTTGACACGAATAGTGGGTTACTATTTGCTTATACACAGCTTGGGTATTGGCAGCTTTATCAGAATTCATCATTTTTCCGTGAAGTTGATTATGAACCTGAAATATTTATTTTTCACAAATTTTTCTCCGAATTCGGTTCTTCTTTAGGGATTGTACATCAATCAAATGGCAAAGGTGGAGACACCGAGCGTGCCTGGAACAGAGCATATTTAAGAATGACCTTTTCCGGTGAAAACTGGATGATTCATACCACAGGATGGTTGCCTGTATTCCGTAGTGATGAAAGTCTGAATAAAGATATTTATAATTATACAGGATATGGCCAGATAATTCTTGTATATAAGCTGAATAACAATGTTATATCTCTACAATTACAAAATTTTATAGAGAGTTGTTTTAAAAGGGAATCTTCAGGCTTAACCTGGAGTTATAAATTATTCAGCAATTATAGTTTATATGTGCAATATTTCCATGGTTATGGACAGAGTCTTATCGAATACAATCATAAAACTGATAGCATCGGAATAGGGCTGAGCCTAAATGACTGGCTTTAGTATTTTTCAATAAATTCGGATTATTTCATAAACAGCATGTAATTTTTTATGCTGTTTATGAAAATCACCGGACCGGTTACAACGCCGGGGTCAACTGTATCATTTGAGGTCTACTTCAAAACTACAACAAAATTTGACTGGGTCTTCCTTCGATAATTGGCATTTTCGAGAAGATCATTGAGCTTGAGATAAAAACTGCTTTTAGTATCAGCCTTCCAGTAATGACACCAGATCATCATCTGAACCAGACATGTTTCATATTCCCTGGCCGGCCATTGCCTGATGTAATTGATTTTATCGTTCAGCATTTTCTGCTTGTCGGCAGGAAGCCCGGATTTTGAAACCAGACTCAGAAGTTCCTCGGCATTTTTACCGATCTTTTCATCGGCTTTCCGGTTTGCCTGTTTAAACTGGCGGTCTGCCTGATTTGTCATGACGAATGTAAGACCCTTGTACTTTTTAAACACGGGCTCAGGAAGCGGCTTGTCGGCTGCATTGGTATAGTTGATAAAATCGCGGTTATATGAATCCAGAACAACAGCATGCATAATTTCATGGGCAAAATTCCCCATACGCTCCCATACCGGTTTTGTTTCATTACTCTGATAATTAATCTGAAATGATATGAGCTTACCCTCTGCATTATAAAGAGGAATGGCGTTACCGCTGGTTGGCACCTGCTGCCATTCTACCACCTTTTTTGCCGTGTTGAGCTCATCCGAAATCACCTGTTTCAAAGCCGGGCAGACTTCACTACTTAATCTGGTTAATTCTGCAAGGTCGGTCTCCGGAGTGGAATACACTGGAAGATACCCCAGAAAGAGGCATCCTAAAACCAGAAATCCCGCGTTTCTAAAAATTTTTTTCATCTGCTTCATCCTTTCTTTTTTTGTTTTAGTAAACAGCGATAAAATTTCAAAGAGTTTCCATCATACTCAATTCTGTTTATCGGATATACTAATTTTTATATTATAACGCATCGTTATGTTTTAAGTCAATACTTTTACCCGGAAAAATTAAAAAAGTGTAATTCATTAGAGTAAATTTTAAGTTAAAAATCCCGGGAAATATTCGATCTTATACGAAATTATCAAAGGTGTCCAAAACCATCTTTTTTAAATCGTCTGGCTGAAGGTCAGAAAGGTATCAGCACTTTTTAAAATTCCGCCTGTAGAGTTTGGGGCTAATCCCTTCAGACCTGGAGAAAACAGAGCTGAATGCAGTGTTTGTATTGAAACCGACTGCGACTGCAATTGAAGTGATAGTGCGGTCTGGTTCGTCAATAAGCATTTTTTTTGCTTCTTCTATTCGGAAATCATTTAAATAGGTGTTGAAATTTTTATTGAAGTTTTTATTTATTATTTCAGAGAGCTGGTGAGGTGAAATATCAAGTTCCTCCGCCACTGATTTCAGTGATATATCTTCGGAGGCAAAGGCCTTCTCGTTCTCCATCATCTGCCTTAAATTATTCATTACATTGTCAATATCGAGATCCATGATCTTTGATTTAATATAGTGCCGCTTTATAATATCAGTTCTGATAACCTTGTTGTAATCGGGGTTTCTCTGCCCGAAAAGGAAAACAGATATGAATGTCCCGTTTACATATAGTACAGACCATGTAATAAGCTCCGTGGAAAAAAGATCCCCGGCTCCCGTAATTGCAGTTGAAAGGAGTATGTTAAGGGCGAATATATAAGCGGCCCTTGATACAATGTTTTTAGAATCACTCTTTCTCCCCTCCAGTATGCCTTTCATGATCCCTTTCATACTTTTAAGAACAAAAAACATGAATATTACAAGATAGAGTTTCGGAAGAAAATAGAGTGCCTGTATTATTTTGAAATATGTGGTAAGTGCAGGAAACCCCGCTGAAAACAGGGGGACGCTTCTGAAGTATTCAGGTTTAAGGATAATTGAGTTATCTAAAAAGGGAAAAGAGATGATAATCAGTGAGACAATGGCAGGAACAAGCAGTATAAACATAATCTTTCTGTCCGGTGTGGACTGGCTCAGAAGCCAGCGGTATCGCAGCGCCATGGCCGGTGCAGATATAAATCCGAAGGGAATAAGAAACAGGTTTACCATGAAGGTATTATCCAGAAGCCCGGTTGAATATGAACATATATGGAATATCCATAATCCCATACTGACAAAAGAGATGCCGTAGATATACCCGGCTCCCTGCTTGTTTTTCTGTATAAACTGCCCTATGCCTATTATAAGTGAAAAGTATGCTCCAATAAAGATAAGATGCTGATGAATTAGTGACATATAACTGCCATTCTGACTTCCTTTTTATTGATCATCGCAGACATGGTTCTGCTTAAATTCAGAAACAGTCTAACAGGGAGTATAATAAAGATCAACAGATATTTGTTTTCCACGCCAGGTTATAGTCAAGAGACAGGTCAGTTATAAAAATATAGATTTATAAGAAACCGGATTTTCAAAAATATAGATTTATAAGACAACGGAAGATCTGCATGCTATACTCTCCTCACAATAAATTATGAGGAGGACTGAATGTTTTCTATAAAGCTTGATGAATCATTGAAGGATAAATGGAAACTGCCGCTTGTGGCTGATTATGTAAAGAAGTGGGCTGATATTACACCGGACAATATTGCACTTATGAGCGCAGACAGCGGTGCAAGCTACACTTACCGCGAGTTTGATGAGATGATTACACTTTATGCTCTGCGGCTTATGGATATGGGTATTAAAAAGGGTGATGTTTTAGCAGTACAATGGCTTTCAAGCCCTGAGTTTTTTATGCTCACATATGCCTGTGCGACCATTGGCGCAATAATCTCACCGCTTGATATAAGACTTCAGACAGGTGAAATGATAAGGGATATGAATAAGATTTCACCAGTGGTTTTCTTCTGCATGGGTAAAACTCCACTCCGGGATTTTACAGAGGTATCTTCGGCTGTGGCGGGGGGAGTGAGATCCCTTAATCATATAATTCAGCATACACCGGGCGTTCCTGAAGAGCTTGTCGGGAGCGGCGTTAAAAAATTCGATGATCTCTTTACGAAGGATAAGCTCGCCTCTCTTGCAGATAATACTGCACTTACCTCCGCTCTCATGAGAGAATACCGGACTCTTGATAAAAGAGACCCTCATATTATTATTTTCACAACAGGGACAACCGGGCTGCCTAAACCTGCGCTGATCTGCAATGAAAATACAATTACAAACAACGCGGTATTCTCACGCGAGGTGGGGCTGTGGGGCACGGCAAACAGGTATCTTAATTCAATGCCCACAAGTCATGTTGCCGGGACATGCCAGGGGCCTATGACTGTCTGGTTTACAGGCGGAACTGTTATATCTGTAAACGTTTACCAGCCTGAAATGATCCTTAAATCTGTCCAGAAGTACAGGCCGACATGGTGGGGCGGAGTGCCGACAATGTTCCATATGATCTGGCAGATGCCTGCATATAAAGACTACGATCTGAGCAGTCTGTTGTATGTGCTTTACGGAGGGAGCGCTGTTGACACTGCTTTTCTTAAGGATATGCAGAAGATGGCTCCATCATTCGGTACTGCACTGGGAATGACCGAGTGCGCCGGATATTTCACCGCAACACCAAAGGCCATACCAATTGAAGAGATGTCAGGTCAGGTAGGGCAGGTATTCCCTGAACTTGCCCCTGTGACAATAAGAATGCCTATGAATGAAGACGGCACGGCAGGGCAAGAATTACCGCAGGGGGAGGTGGGGGATATCTGTGTTCACGGCCCTATCGTATTTCCCGGTTATTATAATGATCCGGAGGCAACTTCAAAGATGATTTCAAAGGAAGGAATCCTTTACACGGGGGATATGGGGTATTTTCACGATTTCGGCGCGTATAAGGGACTCAAGTTTGCCGGGAGAAGAAAGTTTGTTATAAAGCCTAAGGGCTACCTTGTGTTTCCGGATGAGGTCAGTGATTTCATAACAAAGCATCCCGGCGTAGCCCAGGCTCTTGTTGTGGGGATACCGCACAGGACAAATGTTGATGGAGTATTTGCCTATGTGAAAACAAGGCCTGGAATGAAGGTGTCAGCTGATGAGATTATGGAATACTGTAAAGGCCTTGCAGGATATAAAAGACCTCTTCATGTTGAATTCTGGCCGGAGGATAAAAGCTTTCATGTAAACCGTGTTGGGAAGATAGACGTTCCTGCAATGATTAAGGAAGCAGAACCGGTTGTTGAAAAACTTAAATCTGCCGGCAAATGGGATTGAAAAATATATCTGTATGTCCTTGCGATAAATAATTTGATATTTAAAGTTTTATTTTCAATAATTATTGCTTAATTTTTTTATAACATAAAATGCTCTGTTCTCTCCGCCGCCGAAAGCGGCGGAGAGATATAGTCGTTTATTTTATATTAGAATATATTTTTAGGATTATTACTGTTTTATTTTATATTTTTAATAAAGTAGAATCTCAGATTTACTGATGTGCGTTAATTTAAAATTTTAATCCGGAGGAAGTTTATGGAAAGCTATGGTTATCAGTATCAATTGACTCTCAGGATGTTTCTGGAGCATGGGATTAATTATGCTCCGGACCAGATAATAAAATACAGGGATGAATTTCAGTACACCTATACTGATCATTACAGGCGGGTGAAAAAATTGTGCAATGCCCTTAAGTCCTTTGGCATTAAAGAAGGTGATGCTGTGGGAATGCTGGAATGGGATACATATCGCTACCTTGAGGCACACTGGGCCATCCCTTTAAGCGGCTGTATGTTTCATACGGTCAATGTCAGAATGTCCCCGGAACAGATTGAGTACTGTATTAATAATGCGAAGGATAAAGTGCTGTTTGTAAGCGAGGATTTTCTTCCATTAATTCAGGGTATGAAAGATAAACTTCCAACTGTTAAGAAATATGTGATAATGACAGATCGTCCGGACGGAAAAGTCCCGGGTGTAACCCTGCCTGATGCTGTAGCATACGAGGAACTTCTTTCAGGTCAGTCCGACATATATGAGTTTCCTGAAATCTCTGAAAACAGCAGGGCAGCTCTCTGCTATACTTCGGGAACAACGGGAAATCCCAAAGGTGTCGTATTTACCCATCGGGAGCTAGTAATGCACGCAATAGCGGTTTGTATACAGTGGGGGATATTCCCTCCGCTGAATTTCCATGCCGGTCAGACATATATGCCGCTTACACCGCTGTTCCATGTACAGGGATGGGGTGTGCCGTACTTCGCATTTATGATGGGGTGCAGGTATATACTGCCGGGGAAGTATGAACCGGATAAGCTGCTTCGATGGATCCATGAAGAGAAAGTTGATGTAAGCCATTGCGTAACTACTATTCTTCATATGCTGGTTTTTCATCCAGACGCCGAGAAATATGATCTGAGCAACTGGCGTGTGGGTCTTGGAGGCGCAAAGGAAACAAGGCAGCTTGCCGAGCGTGCGTGGAAGCTTGGAATTAAAACAATATCATGCTACGGAATGACAGAAACATGCCCGGCAATGGCTCTTGGTCAGCCGAGGGTTGACAAGAATGATCTGCCGTTTGATGACCAGATAGGTTATATAATCAGGAGTGGTATCCCATGGGTTTTCGGCAGGAGAAGGGTTGTTGATGATTCGATGAAGGAAGTACCTGCCGATGGTAAAACCGTTGGAGCTATACAGGTGAGGACTCCATGGTGTACCCATGAATACCTTGCTGATCCTGAGAATACTGAAAAACTCTGGGAGAACGGATGGCTGAATACAGGCGATGTCGGTTATCTGGATAAGGAGGGCTACCTGATGGTAACCGATCGTGTCAAGGATGCGATAAAATCGGGCGGGGAGTGGATATCCACTCTGATTATTGAGGACGCTGTCAGTATTCACCCGTCGGTTCTTGAATGTGCTGTTGTTGGAATTCCTGACGCCAGATGGGATGAACGTCCATGTGCGTGCATAGCTCTGAAACCGGGGCAATCTGCAACAGCTGAGGACATAAGAAACCACCTGCTGCGATATGCTGAAGATGGAAAGATCGAAAAGTGGTGGATTCCGGATTTACCTGATGGGTACAAATTTATCCCGGCTGTCCCTCACAATTTTATTGGTAAAATCGACAAGGTTCTTCTGCGTAAAATGATAAGTGAAATGAAATAAAGCCTGTGCAGACTGCAATATAAAACTTTGAAGGAGAGATTTTATGTATAAAGAAGGGCAGATGATGCCGCAGTGGCATGAGTATGAAAAAGAGCTTAAAGAATGGCGTGATAATACAGCCAATCTTGCATTGATGTTTTATAACACCGTGGCTGAATATAAAGATAAGACAGCTAATATATACTATGATGGAAAGGGGTGGAAATATGCCTCTTTTGATGAATGGCGTATTATTTCGGAAGAGATAGCTAACGGCCTGATGAACCTCGGTATCAAAAAAAGTACTGATATCTGCATCATATCCCCGACCAGGGTTGAGTGGGCATGGGCTGATATTGCCATTACCATCTGCGGGGGATGCACTGTGTCCGTTTTCCCGTCACTAAGTGATGATGAGATAAAATTCATTATGAACCATTCGGAAGTAAGTTATGTATTCACCGGTAATGTTGATCTCCAGAGAAAGATTGAACTGCTGTGGAATGAAATCCCATCGCTGAAAGGATGCATCTGCTTTGAAAAGGAGTATAAAGGGGATGGTATTAAAACATGGAACCTTGATGCTTTCCGCATAACTGGCCAAAAGTATGCTGAAAAAAACCCGGCAAAATTGAAAGAGCGTATATTAGAAATAAAAACAGGAGATCCTGTTAATACAATTTATACATCCGGAACGACCGGTAAACTTAAGGCAGCCAGGTATACTCATGCCGACTGGATTGGTGGTATCTGGAGATCGCAGCAGGGGCAGCTTAATGGAAATTTTATGTGGATGAATACCGATATATATGCCTCAATTATGCCATTTGCCCATGTAATGGAAAGGACGTACGGTTATTACTGTATGATTCCCAGGGGGGCCGCCATCGCTTTCGGGAGGGGACCTCAGTTTGTTATGGAGGATTTTCAGGCATTCAAACCAACAGTTACTGTTGTTGTACCAAGGATGCTTGATCGTGTATTGAAAGGGATAGGAATGAAATTTTCTGAAACCCCCGAAGGAAAACAGGCATGGGAGTGGGGGATGAGTGTGGCTGCAAAAGTAGTTGAGGCCAGGAAGGGCCATGACGGGACAATTGATATGACTAAAAAGCATGAGGATGTACTGACAGGCGATCTGAGAGATGAGTATCTGAAGGCGAAGGGAGCAATATTTGACAAAGTTCATGCAGCTCTTGGAGGAAGAATGAGGATGTTTGCCTGCGGGGGAGGGGCACTTCTTCCCGAACTTCATATTCCATGGACAGGGATGGGCTTCTATGTTCCCAACGGATATGGTCTTACTGAAACTCAGTGCGGCGTATGTGTGGGGCACCAGAATGATATAATCATAGGCTGGAATGCAGTGCCGAATCCAGGAATGGAATTCAAAATAGCAGAAGACGGTGAATGTCTTGTCAAAGGGCCGGGGATAATCAGGGAATACTATAAAGACCCGGAATCTACCGCTTCATCTTTTACACCTGACGGTTTTTTTAAAACAGGAGACATCCTCGAAATAAATAACATCGGCATAGCACGTGTCGTTGACAGGAAAAAAGGTATCATCGTAATGGATACAGGTAAAAATGTGGCATCAGCAAAAGTGGAATCCTTTATACTCAGTGATCTCAGAATAGAGCAGGCGATAGTAATTGGAGATGGCAGAAAATTTATTTCAGCGCTTATTGTTCCTTACTGGGATGCGCTTATCCCTGTATTTAAATCAAAGGGAATTTTGTTCGATGAGAATGAATTAAAATACGACATTATTAACGGATTGAACTCATGTTATGAAGTTGGAGATGATCTTGTAAATCATCCGGCAGTAAAGCAAATTGTTGATGAAGTGATTGGTAAAGCGAATAAACAGCTCGCTGATTTTGAACAGGTAAAGAAATATGTGATCCTCCGGAGAAAGTTTCTTCAGAGCAGGGATGAACTCACGGCAACGCAGAAACTGAAAGGAAAGGTTGTTGGGAAGAATTTTGCAGGTGAAATAGATAGTATATATCGCTGAAACTGAATAATATAACAAGCAGATAAATCTGTCCAAGCGCGTGCGTCATATGACGCACGTAATCACTTTTTGAAACCAAATTCTTTGCCAGTGGTCAGTCATCTTCCTGAAAATTCCATCCTGCTGATTCTTCGGGAGATGCAGAGAATTTATGTCAGACTGCGCATATATAGTGAACAGTCTGCTTTATGGTCAGCGGCATGGATCATGCAGGTCAGCTTTTAAATGTAAAGAAGAATAATGAGTATTCCAATTATAATTCTGTAATATCCGAATGGTTTGAAGTCATGAAGTGATATATATTTTATAAAAACCTTTATGACCAGCCATGCCACAATGAATGATACAAAAAAACCGATGGCGGAAAGCTCTATTTCCAGCGGAGTGAGCATCCGTCCGAGTTTCATTACTGAATAGACTGATGCTGCTGCCATGGTTGGTATGGCAAGAAAAAATGAGAATTCCGCCGCGGCTACTCTTGATAGTCCAAGAAGCATTGCCCCGATGATTGTTGCGGCTGAACGTGATGTCCCCGGAATCATCCCGAGACACTGTATCATACCGATAAAAAAGGCTGTCCTGTATGTCAGGTCAGAAATTGAATTTACAATACTTTCCCTTTTTCTGTTTTCGATAATGATTAGTATGATTCCTCCGATTACAAGCGCAATGGATACAGTTACAGGATTAAACAGGTGTTTTTTAATAACTGAACCGAACAGAGCCCCGATTACAAGCGCCGGCAACACCCCGACGCAGACTTTATACCATATGCTGAAAACACCTTTTACCTCTTCTGATGTCCTCCCTTTTTTAAAAGGGAATAACCTGTCCCAGAATACAACTACAACAGAGAGTATTGCTCCGAGTTGTATGACAACATCGAACATTACGGCGAAATCGCCTGTGAAATCGACAAATTTATTTACAATTATAAGATGCCCTGTTGATGATATAGGTAAGAATTCAGTAATCCCCTCTACAATTCCGAGGATGACTGAAATAAGATACTGGCTCATAATATTATCCTTTAATTTTATTGATTTTCATATTTTAAATTCAGTTGATTAAATGCAATTAAAATCGGGTACTTTCTGTAAAAATATATAAATAATTTCAATAATTATTCCTTAATTTTTTATAACATAAAATGATGAATCAGTCATATGGTGACTCATATCAGAAAGTTCAGACATCGTGTGTTTCTGAGTATGTGCTGAATCGTATACAGAAGCTATATTTTCCTTCCCCTTTTTTATCAGTTCAATTATCTCCTCGGACATTATTTCAATATCATGTGAAATATATACACCACTGGAAACCCTTGACCGGTTTGCTTCCACCAGTTTTGAAACGTCTCCGATCTCTTTTATTAGTGTCATAATCATTGCA
The DNA here is from genome assembly GCA_963664815.2 of Spirochaetota bacterium. Taxonomy (GTDB): domain Bacteria; phylum Spirochaetota; class UBA4802; order UBA4802; family UBA5550; genus WRGT01. The sequence continues at coordinate 3,338,482 of CAXXHB010000003.1, read as the reverse complement.
GGTTTATAAATCTTCTGTCAGCGGGAGCTGCTCTTTGCTGAAGAGGTGGAGTAAAATATTATTCTACACGACTGTATCCAGTTCATCGAGTATAGAATACATGATGTTGTTGTTTTCCCTTATGTGATTCATGCCGTTTATTATCTGCTCTTCACTCTGAACAAATTCAGACGGGATAAGTTCATCCCGGCAGTTGTCGATCATGTTATGAAGAAGATGCGGTGTAATTTCAGTGTGAAACTGAAGGCCTACCACTCTGTCTTTAAACACGAAAGCCTGGTTCCTGCAGCAGTCAGAGGTCAATCCATGAACAGAACCGGGGGGAATATCAAAGGTTTCTCCATGCCAGTGAAAAACGTGCATTCCGTCAGGTATTTTATCGAAAATACTGCCTTCTGAAACTTCATCGGTCCTGAATATTCTGTGCCATCCTATTTCCTTCCCGTTATTTTTTGTTACCCTGCCGCCAAGAACATCCGCTATAAGTTGTGAACCGAGACAGATTCCGAGAACTCTTTTTGATGAAGCTATGGCAGATGCAATAAATTTTTTTTCATCTGCCATCCATTGGTAGATTGAAGTGTCATGGACAGACATTGGCCCCCCCATAACTACAAGCCAGTCTATATCATCCATCCCGGGGAGAGGTTCTTTGTTATAAAAGCGGGTATATGTGATAGGATACCCCATATCATTGGCCCAGTTGATGATACAGCCCGGAGTTTCAAATGGTACATGCTGGAAAACATGAATTCTTTTCATACATCACCCCATGGTGGTATGCATACATACGTATGATGATGAGGCAAACAGAAAATCCCGCACAGGACAATATTTAACATTGAGTTAATATTTGCTGCAGGCGTTAGAGTGTGAATCTGCAGAAATATTTACATGATGATTGTCAGAAATTCAGAGGCCTTATTTGCTAATTCAGCTTTGTCTTTCCAATGTCCGGAATTTGCGGGTGATTAAGATGAGCGGGAAGGCTTGACGAACATTTACTGTGAATGAAAAGTTCAAAATTGTATTAAAAAGCTTTGATCGGTCAACATTCTCCATAAGCCATTATGCTGAATATTAATTATAGGGAAATCCGGTATTTAAAAAAATAATCAGGATTTAAAAATATAATTGATCCTTTTGAAATTAATCTCGAATTATAAGTATCAGTAATATTTTTTTCTTTAAAAAATCTGCTGACAAAAGACAGTACGATGATAAGAAGTGCAGAAGTTGATACCGGATATTCCATAGGGATACACACTCATTGTGCAGATGATGTCCTGCCGGAATCGCCGGAGTGATTATTTACAGTTTCATATTTCTTTATGGCAATGAAGATTTGAATTTTCAGGGGAACTTACAGAACAATTTATGAGTAATAGAAAAGATAAAATATTTATCCTCAGGATAGCGGCCTTTATTCTTATTATTATAATTACCGCAGGTTTAAACAATCGTGACAGACTCAGCGCCAAAACAAAAACAGATAAAATTGCAGTTACTGATGAAAAAACTCCTGTTGCAGAGAAAAAAAATCCCACAGATGAAAAGAATGATGCACTCACAACTTCGATTGAAGTTAAACCTGTTATCAAAGATCAGGATACTGCGGGGGCTGAAGTTGAAAAGAGTGCCACGGATAAAAAGAGTGACGCATCCAAAAGTCCAATGGGAATTACTCCGGAAAATACAGACAAGAACGATCCCGGAATTAAAAATGAAGACAGTACTCCGGATAAAAAAGTGGAGCCTCACATAAAGGCTGAAGATATATTTGATTATCCTGAAACTATACTAAATGCATATAAAGAGGCATACCCTGATCTGATAACTGATGTGTACAGGGGGGAGAGCGACTGGATTGTAAAATTTGCAAACGGACATATTTATTACTGGGCGGGTGGTAAAATACTTCCTGAATCGGAGTTGACGAAGTCTGATAAATATATCACTTATTCGATAAGTCCGTATAATATGAATGGACGATCCCCTGAATCATATACCGAAGAAAAGATTGAAAAGCTGCGTGTAAAAAAACACCCTGTCAAAAAGAGAAAAATTGTCCCGGGTGTAGAGGGTGGGTTTTACAGGGAACTGTTTGCAATTACAACAAAAAAGAGTGCAAAGAAACAGCTTGATGAAGTAAAACTGTCGGGACATTACATAACCGTAAATCATAAACTCACAGAGAAAATAAGATTAATAGATTCAAAGATAAAACAGCTTGCAAAGACTGACTCCGAAGTCCGAAGTTTTTTAAAAAACATAGGGAGCGTAGAGGCTTTCAGCTGGCGAACAATTGCAGGAGCCGAGCGCATGAGCAATCACTCCTACGGAATAGCTATTGATATACTTCCTAAAAAGTATCATAAAAAAACAATCTACTGGTCATGGGAACAGGAGAAAAACAGGGACTGGATGCTCATTCCTCAAAACAGTCTCTGGACGCCGCCGGATCCGGTAGTGAAGATTTTTCGTGAAGAGGGATTTATCTGGGGCGGTCACTGGGACAGATATGACACAATGCATTTTGAATACAGGCCGGAACTGATCTCTCTTTTCCCGAAAATAAAGTTTGATTAATAGCGGATTATTTTATCTCTTCAACATTTTCATTCTGCTCATCCAGCAGTTTTCTTGATTCGCTGATAAAATTTTTCATCCGGTCATAATACTCGCGGGCTATAAAAAACTCCGGACGGTTTTCAAAATCTCTGCACGGAAGAATATAAAACTGTTTTTTAAAGTCAACATCAGGGCTATAAACCCAGGTGAGCATATAGTTCGCTTTCGAAACCGTTGTAATCCCGTTTTTTTTTGACAGTGTAAGTTGAATCATCTGGCCTCCGTCAGTTTTCGGTGTCGTTTGATTTGAAATAAAGTTTCCAAGCGAATAAGCCACAAACCGCCTGCTGCCGTGTTTGTTTACCCAGATGCTTTTCTGGACTACGTGAGGGTGAGAGCCGATAATGATGTCTGCGCCGGCATTAAAGCATAAATCGGCTAATGCCGTCTGACCGGCGTCAGGTTTGTTCTGCATTTCTACGCCCCAATGAAAAAACAGAATTACAGCATCAGGTTTTGCTTGTTTAGCTCTGGCAATATCGGCCTTAAGCCTTTTGACTTTGATGATGTTAACAAAAGATGATCTGGGTACAGGAATATCGTTGGTTTCAGATGTGTAGCTGACCAGGGCAATTTTGAAGTTGTTCTTTTCGATAATGAGCGGTGTTTTATTTTTTTTGTCGGCAGAGGATAAAAATGTACCGGTATGGGGAATATCTAAGCTGTCCAGGATTTCAATGGTTCGCTCAAGACCTTTTTTCCCTCTGTCGACACAATGGTTGTTGGCAGTAACCAGCACATCTATACCTGCATCTTTGCATGCAGAGGCAAGTGCATCAGGTGAACTGAATACAGGATAACCTGTGTATGGCGGGCCGGCCAGAGTCACTTCCAGATTGGCGATGGCCAGATCCGCAGCCGAGATATCATCCCTGATATAATCAAAACATGAGGCGTAATCGTACGTTGCACCGTCGGGTTGCATGGCTGAGCGTATCTGACTTATGTGCCCCATGATATCGCCTATAAACAAAAGGGTAAGGGTTTCTCCATCTGGAAAGGCCTCGACCGATTTGTCCTGTGTGCCGGCAGCCTCATTCTTCTGAACATCAACAATATCAGTACTGTCAGACGGCGGTAAGGGAGGTTTTGCGTGAACAAAATTACCGGCAAAGATAAATGATATAAAAAGGCAAACAGCTGCTATAATGACTGACTTTTTCAAATATAATTACTCCGGTGCGAAAATATATAATATTAAAAATATAAAAAACAACAGTGAATATAAAAATCTTACAGCCCCATATATTATTATTTTACTAAATAATAATTAAAAAAGCAATCACTTAATGCTTCGAAGTCCTGTTCTCATGTCTGCTTTAATCCCTGAATAATCCAAATCGATTTGAAGTGAGACATCCATAAATTTATTGAATTACAATCTGCATTCATATATATTTAGAAATAGTATAAAATATTTAATTCAAGTTAATGACTCTGCTTCCCGGCGATATTAATTATACTCAGGATATATCAAAAAGCAGGTTCAATCATTGGTAAACCCTGTTATGATAATGCAAAGAAAGAGTTATAGTAATAGATCATCAAGAAAAAGTAATAAAGAGAAAGAGAATGTTGTAATGAATCAGCAGGAGATCAATAAAAAGCAGTATGAATACTGGTGGATGATGATAAAATTATTTTATCTTTTTTTGTTAATTGCAGTTATTCTTACTCCACTACCGGCAGATGGCAACAATAGAGACATTCAGGGCAGCAATATCGATGAAGAGGATAAAATCTGGACATTTACTGCCGGTGTTGAAATAGACAGATCCTCCGGTTCAGAAGGTTCAACTTATAAGAAACTGAATACGGATCTGAACCTCGATTTTGGTTTTATTGAAGCAGATCCTGAGTATACTTATATACGGGATTATCAGCTTAAGGATAATTCAAATAACACGACTAATAATTCAATTTATTCACAGGGTTTAATTCTGACTCTTCATCCTGAAGATAATCTCGATATAGATGTTGAATATAATTATCTCTTTGGAGGGAGTTCTTATAAATCAAACGATGCATCTGCAGATATTACCTGTGATCTGGATCCATTATCATTTACCGGCGGAATAGATTATAACACAGAAAAATATTTAATAAAATCTTCTGTAGAAAACCGGAGTTACGGGTTGAATTTTGGATCAGATTATTCACTGAACAGGGAAATTGAACTGGGCCTCTCTTTAAACAGGAAAAATTATACTTACATAAATAAAAAAAAGAGCAAAAATGCCGGTGACACGACAATCGGCGGCAGTGTTGATTATAAACCTTTAAAAGTATTTAAAGTCTCACTGGGATTCAATGTTGGGCTTGATGATAAACAGAATGCCTTGTATGGGTTTAATACTGGAGTTCGGTTTAAATTTTTTGATTACTATAAATTATTTGCTGATTATACATACAGTAATTTCCCTTCAAAGACAAAAAATACTGTTACAGGAAGGTCCTCAACACAGTATTCTGATAAAAGCTTAATATCCGCAGGACTTTCAGTGTCTTATTGAAAAAAATATTTGCTGATGGCAAAATTCTTTTATATCTTATGAATGTCGGCTGATTTTTATAAATATTTTTATGTAGTTTTAATTGATAAAAAATCGGTAATAATTCCTTAACGTAGTTTTCAGGATAAAAAATAACTATTATATATCTCTTTATATATCTCTTCTGCCAGAGGTTTTGGAGTGAATAGAGTTTTTTATGTTAAAAAATTTCTGAGGGTATAGATGAGAAATAATACTTTGAAAAAAGAACCGGAGATGTGGTTCCTATGTTTGATGTTTGTATTATCAATATCTTTATTTTTTAAAGCAGATATATATTCTGAGGATGTGAATATACCTGATAAAAAAGAGAATCAGTCAGCTTATGACACCCGTTCTCAATTTCAGCAGCAGACGGATCAGAACCTGTTCGGGGTTGCTTTATATTACCCGAATTACCTGATGCCTTTCCATTATACATTCAAACCGTACAGTGATTATTATTCGCAGAATAAGTTAATACCTGAAAACAGTAAAAGACCATTAAATTCCTCTGAAGTTAAGTTTCAGATAAGTTTCAGTATTCCGGTTTTCATGGATATTTTTGATTCAGAAACTAATCTGAAGATTGCATATACACAGCTTTCATTCTGGCAGTATTACACTAACGACCCTTATTTCAGGGAAACAAATTATCAGCCGGAAATATTTCTGGAGCGTAAATTCAGCTCAAATTTTTACTCATCATTAGGAGCTGTACACCAGTCCAATGGGCGGGGTGGACAGACAGAACGTTCATGGAACCGGGTTTATACCAGATTTATTTTTTCAGGCAGCAGCTGGATGACTACCCTGAATTTTTGGTACCAGCTAAATGCTAAAAAAGAAAGAACTAATCCGGATATAGCTGAATACCTCGGATATGGTAATATTATTATAGCTTATAAAATAAAAGAAAATGTGTTTTCTCTGGAATCATATAATTTTATTGAAAGTTATTTTAAACGTCCATCTGTCAGGCTTGGATGGAGCTATCCTGTCATTGACAGGTTAAGATTATATTTTACATATTTTCACGGGTACGGGCAAAGCATGCTGGAGTATACATACCTTGAAAACAGTATAGGTTTGGGTTTATCAATAAATGACTGGATTTAAATAGAAAAGCCTGTTATAACTATTTTCTCTTGAATTAAAAAATTATAACAGACTCTCATGTCCGGCTATTTCCCTGCTTTTGCCGTATTAACGCCAGGCTGTTTCACTTTGAAAAGGTTTTCAACGGTTTCCTTTACAACAGGATCGTTCGATTCTCTGCAGTATACGGAATATTTAAAAACAGGTTTCTGTACAGTGCTGAAGTCTTTTCTGTAATACTCTGTTTTAAACTGAAGATAATATCCACCTGCATTTTTCCCGTATGAAAACAGAGCCGAATTCTTCTGCCTTTCATCAGATTCAAAAAACTTGATATTAAATCCATACACCTCCGCATATAACGAATTTGTATCAGGACTGTTTAATATGCTCTCCAGTGTCCTTAGTGATTTCATACTATCCGTATAGTTCCCTTTATAGACAGATCCTTCAATAATATCTTTTTTCAGTTTCGCAATATCTTTTGTGAAAAACTTTGATTGCGAATCAGTTTTCTTTTTCAGATCACCTGTCAGGGGGTAGTATTCAATTACTGAATCTATGATGTTGTCGCTGTTCTTATCAATTATCAGTATTATTTTTTTCTCCAGGCCGGAAAAATCACCTATAGCTATTGCCGTATCATTCTCAATGGATTGCAGAAAAATATAGTTGATATTATCCGAAGGAACCGGGAAAAGCTTAATCCTGTCCTCTGTAAGTTTTCTGATCTGAAGATCATCCAGACTTGCTGAAAAAACAGGAATAACCAACATTATGACTGCGCCTGCTGCTAAATATAATATTCTTGATTTCATTTTGTCTCTCCATTTTAATTTTAAGTTTTTTACTGCTATACACACTTATAACGCAGGTTCCATGCCAGTTATTGTATTTAAAAAAGGTTTCAAAACAGCTGAAATGAAGGTAAAAGCGCAGAATTAAAGGATAATTTAACAATTAAGGGAGGTGCCTGTCTCAAAATAAGATTCAGTTTGAAATAAATCTCATTTTGAGACAGATTTGTACTCAGATAAGTTTATAAAGTTTCAGTTTTCTGTATAATGTTGCTCTGCTGGTGCCCAGAGCAAGCGCAGCGCGCTCTATCTCGCCATTAAAATGATGGAATGCTTTTTCTATCTCCCTCCTTTCAAGTACTTCGAGAGGGATGATTTCAGAATCGTTACTTTTTCCGGATATCCGGTTATCCCGGCTTATCAGTTGAATATTTTCAATATTATCAATTATGCTGTCCATGTTCTGAAGTGCAAGTCTCTGAACGCAGGAGCGGAGTTCGCGGACATTTCCCGGCCATTCGCGTGATTCAAGGTTTTTCAATGCATCTTCAGAAAATGTCATCTCTTCCAGTTCATAAAATGAGCAGATCTCCCTCAGGAAATGAGAGGCCAGTATTCTAATGTCACCTTCTCTTTCTCTAAGCGGAGGTACCTTGAGAGTAAATTGTTCAAGTCTGAAATAGAGGTCATTTCTGAATTTTTTCATTGTAACTTCTTCCTCAAGGTCACGGTTTGTGGCTGAAATTATTCTGAAGTTTATCAGCTTTTCGAACCGGCCGCCGACACGTCTTACTTTGCCGTCTTCTATTACCCTCAGCAGCTTCGCCTGTACATCGACATGCAGCTCCCCTATTTCATCAAGAAAAATTGTACCATTATCAGCCTGTTCAAAGAAGCCTGAGTGCTCAATATTTGCTCCTGTAAAGGCACCCTTGACATGGCCGAACAGGAGACTGTCAGCTAAATCCGGGGTAATGCCTGCGCAGTTCACTGCTACAAAAGGGCCTTCTTTGTGGCTGCTCCCTTCATGAATTGCCCTGGCTATAAGCTCTTTTCCCGTGCCGCTTTCGCCGATAATCAGTACATTTACATTAAGATCGATAATCCTGTCCATGGAGAAGAAAAACTGCATCATGGGCCTGCTCTCCCCGATTATGGAATTGAATAATTCTCTGTTGCGGAGCCTGTGTCTTAAAGAAACAATTTCTGCTGATAACTGATTGAGCAGTTTTAATCTCTGGTATAAAACTGAGCGGTTTTTTTCGTTGTAAGGGGGTGAAATAATATCGTTAATATCTGCAGGTGAATTTTCAGGGTTCCCGATGTATAAAACCGGTAATTCGGAATAAATCCCGGTTACCACTTTAATATGTTCATCCCGGGCATCAGATCCAATAATCAATGCAGCAGGTCTGTTTTTAATTTTATATTCAATTCCGGGTTTGTATAAAACAATGTCACATATTTCATTCAGCCATGAGATAACCTCTTCATCTATGGCTAAAGTAATTATAGTTATTTTTAAATTATTATTTTTAATCATAAAATTTTTTAAATGTACTGATATTTCTATACAGTAATATTTTTATAACTGAAAATGATATTATCACAAAAGCAAGCTGCTAAAAAGACTTATTTATATTTGGTATAATTCTTCAAAAAAGTCAATTATTACTATTATATTCATGAAGTATTTTTATGAATATCAGCTGCAGCTGCATGCTGCACGAACTCTGAAAATGACTTCATTATAAAAATTCAGATCAGGTTTTAATAAAATGCGCTCTCAACTATGGTAGGCTCATCCTTTTATACATCAACTTTAGTGTTAAATAAAGTATCCGCAAAATCATTGACAGATTGTTGATGGAATATTAGGGTCTGGGATAATGGTTTATTAATTATTTCAGTTTTATATGAATATCCGGCGGTTTTTTTTATATGTTAAATAACGATAGTGATCAATATAGCGATCAGACTGACTCTGAAGACCTTAATGAACTTGTGCCTTACAGATACAGGCAAAGACTAAATAGTCAGCCGAACAAGTTGAGGAACAACGCCAAGTATTACCCTGACGGAACCATATTTGAACCTTATATTTATGTTCTTGGCCTGGGGGAGAGGCATTTTAAGGTATTTGATAAGGAGATACAGAGAATTACAGAAGAGTTTCCCTGGACAAAGAAGAAATTTATACGTTTTATAATGAATGAACTTATTATAAATACGCAATTTTCAATGCTGAGACAGATTGTTCACAACGTAAATGAGCAGAAGAAATCAGCCGGCTATTTCAATGTAATATTATATCCCTGCAATGATTTTTTTTCTGCCTCAATAGAGGAGTTTGGTGATTTTTTTGATTACTATAAATACCTCGACAAGCTTTCAGATATAGATTATGAAAATCCTGACAATTACGATTCAATTGATGAATCTGTTCTGAAAAAGGATGATCTCATTTCAGATAGTCATATAAAACTTGTTCTTGATCATGACAGCAACCTGAAGCTGGCTGACGGTTCAAACCGGATTGGTCTCAACGTTATTGAAAAGGCTACGGATCAGGATTTTTACATAACTTCTTTCTATAAGGATGGCAAGTATATGTGGAAGAGAATTTATTTCAGGGTTGAGAACGGCGAGTAGGTTATTTTGAAAAATCTATCCCGGCAATTTCTTCTTCAATCCGTTGAATAAGATTATATACATAATTGTCAATATTACTGATATTCCCTTTTGTTATACGAAATCCGATCGCGCCTTCATGCCCTCCGCCATTTTTAATAGCAAAAATCTTAAGTATATCCCTGAGGTCATAATTCTTGAAATTTTTTCCACGCCTGATGCGAAACTGGATAAGGTCTGATATTTCAGGATTATCATAATAGGCAATGAGACTCAGCTTGCCGCTTTCTTCTGCGAGTATGTCGGCAATTGTCCGTGTTACTGTAATTACTGTATCATTGCCGCACTCCCTGAAAAGATATTCCATACTGTTCTGATCCAGAACAACATAACCGATTGAGCCGGAAAACATTTTTTTACTTATTATATAGTTGTAGCATCTTTCCTCATTTTTTGAAAGACGTTCAAGCTCATCATATACCTGGTTTTTATCGGAAAAATTGGAGTCTTTTGTAGTTTCCTTTAACAGTATGTTGTTATATTTTGTACTGAATATGCTGTAATATTTTCTTTCACGGTTGGATTTAAGGTATTTCCCCATTTTTGTATCGCCTATAATTCCTGACAGAACGGCAAGGACGAAGTTGCGGGAAAAAGGATCGGAGATATTATATGCTTTAAGCAGGTCTCTCCTGTTGCAGAGTTTCAGGCCGATAAAACCTATCAGCTCGCATGCCGAAGAGGCTTCCGTGACCAAACCGTAACCTTCTGAACCGATATACTCTCCGTCACCCCCTATATGGTGATCGATTTCAATGATATGGATGTTTTCCCGGGAAAACAATGACCTGATTGCCGGGCTTGCGTCTATCATGTCAGGCTTTGGTGTATCACATACAACAATTGCATCGATAGTATCAGTATCAAAGTCATCTGAATAGAAAATTTCTATGGAGTTATATTTACATATATTCAGGAGATACTGAAAATGTTCATGAACAGATCCCCCCAGATAAAGCTGTGCAGGTTTGTTGAATTTTGAAAGTATAAGGGCGAAGGCGACCATGCTGGAAATGCAGTCTTCATCGGGATTCTTGTGCCCCAGGATCAGAAAATTATTGCAGGATTCAATAGAATCAAAAATATTATTTATGATCCGGTTTTTTTCATGAATTGTTTCAATATTTTTCTTTTTCATATGCGCATTCTTTATTATACCTTTCTGTCATCTGAGTCGACCGGGAGATTGAAGCAATGTATTCCTATAGAACATATGCAATAAATGCTTTTTTTCAAGAACATTTTTTAAGTAAATAAAGTTAAATAATAAATCTATTTAACTGATTATACATAATACTCTATATTAGTTCAACCAGTTTTTATATTTATTATTAAATATATACCCGGAACAATTTTTATTCATCGAATTCAATTATAAATTTTGTCCCTTCTCCCCGTTCAATTCTTATTGCAGCTCCAATCTGTCTTGAAAGCATCATTACAAGCTGCATACCGAATCCTGGAGAGTTTTCGAAACTTATTGATTCATCTAGACCACATCCATTGTCCATTACCTCAATGGTGCAATGATTAACTCTGTGTTTGGCAGTTATTGCAATCAATCCGCTTTCCCTGCCGTTAAATGCATGTTTCATGGCATTGGTTAACAACTCGTTTATTATAATACCGATGGGCTGCAATATTTTTATATCCAGTTTAAAGTCATCAATAGTTTTTTCGATTTTTACTGATGTTTTTATCGGAAATGTCGCCGTAATTTCATCAACAAGCACCGGTAAATATTCACAGAGAGACATATTGCTGAAATTTTCAGAGCGGTATAGTTTATCGTATAAAATCATCATGCTGAAAACACGGCTTTCAATATCCTGCAGTGCGGTTATGACAGACGGGTCTTTAAACGATTCAATCTGCAGAAAAAGAAGACCTTTTATTGTATTCATAAAATTCTTAATACGGTGGTGAACCTCTTTAAGAATAAGCTCTTTTTCTTTGAGAAGGTCACTGATTTTTTCTTCAGCATTTTTATATCCGGTGATATCCATGGCGATACCGCCCAGCATGGATGGTTTGTTTTCAATATATATGGGGAATTTTATTGTTTCAAATATATGTGAAACACCGTGACGATCTATCATGGTTTCCTCAATTTTTATAGGGCCATGCTTCACAGCATCACAGTCATCACCGGATATCCGTTCTGCAGTTTCTTTATCCGGCAGTTCTTCATTCGTTTTACTCACCCAGTTGTGGAAGCCCATCATATCACGGAGATATTCGTTTACGAATATATTTCTCCCTTTTTCATCTTTTATAAAAGCACATGCCGGCAGGTTAGTCATAAACGCAGTGAATAGTTCCTCGCTTTCCCGGAGGGCATCCTCAATACGTTTCTGTTCTGTTAAATTGTCGTAGATTGCAACTATTTCTCCGGAAGGGAGCCTGTATACATAGTTTTCATACCATCCTGTAAGCCTGTTGTCATTATACAGGTTTACAGGAAAATGTTCCGGTTTACCGGTTTTCCATACCCTCCTGAAGACATCGAAGAGCCCGAATTCTTTAATGCCGGTGCGAACATCAAGGACGCTTCTTCCGACCAGATTCTGTCTTTTATCATTATCAAGTTTTTCACCGGTTTTATTTATATCCTTAAATATAAAATCATTTCCGTTGTCTTTTGCAGTATAAATTGCTACCCCGCTTTTTGTATTATTGAACAGTTCCCTGTAACGCTCTTCGCTCTCTTTTAGCAGAGCCTCTGTCTGTTTAAGACCGGTAACGTCTATTACAATACCATTCCATACAAGGTGGTTGTCAGGCCGCAGGCTGGGGGTGGAATTTATAAGAAGGTGACGTATCTCGCCTGAAGAACCAAGGTACCTTGTTTCAATGCTGAACATTGACATATTTTTAATGGCAGCCGATTCACAATCGGCAATCATAGGCCTGTCATTTTCCATGAACTTCCCGTATAGTAACGTCGAATCGTTAATTACATCCTCTGCCCTGACGCCAAACAGCTTTTCAATCCCGGCGCTTAAATATGTAATCCGGCGTTGTTCACCGTTTATCCCTGAGTCTACCTGGTACACAAATCCTTCAGGGATATTATCGCTGACTGTCCTTAACTGTTCTTCTTTCTGTTTTAATTCAATCTCTGTTTTTTTACGGTTAGTGATATCCCGGTAGTTCATTAATATCCCGTTTATCAGCGGGTCATTGACAAGATTGCTGGCGGTCAGTTCAATATATTTATAATCACCGTTTTTACATCTGTACCTGTACTCAAGCGTTCTGGATGACATGTCATTTTCAAGAACGCTGACGAACTCTTTGCGGGTATGATCAGCATCTTCCGGATGAACAGTTAACAGTCCATCGGCACCGGTAAGTTCTTCCGGAAGCCATCCGAACCATTTCGTTATATTGGGGCTTATATACTTCATAATACCGTTTGCATCAATAATACCTGTTATATCGGAGATATTCGATATCATGGTTTTCTGTATTACTTCATTCATTACAATTTTTCTGTTTGCATCAAACAGCTTAAAAGCCATTTTTATTGAGGCATCAAGAACAGTAATGGTTGAGCTTTTAACAACATAGCCATATGATGTTATTCTTTCGGTTTTTTCAACGATCTCGGGTTCTGTATGACTTGAGAGAAATATAACCGGTATGTCGCGGTACTTCAGAATAATAATTGCTGTTTCGGGGCCGTCAATTCCTGCTCCCAGATCAATATCCATAAGGATCAGGTCTATATCATCATTCTGTCTTGCAATCTCAATGGCCTTATCCCCGGAACTCGCCGTAATGACCCTGTAGCCGTATCTCTCAAGCAGCTTTTTCTGAGTCAGGGCTATTATAGCTTCATCCTCTACAAGCAGTAATAGTTTATTTTTATCCATGATGTCTTTCCGCAGGTGTTTCATTTCCTATCCATTAATTTTATCCAGTTAGCAAGGGTATAAGGATAAGAAAAAGTGATTATCTATTTTTAATATTTATATAAAATATAATAATAAATGCATGATATTCAAAATAAATTTACAGAAAAGTTTAATTTTAGCAATGTATTGCTCTAATTTATATTGAAATGTTTCAGTACAATAAGTTAAATAGTGCCGAATATCTGTATTAACTTTATGGCCTGTAATATTACAGATAAAATGTATTCTGTTTAAAATTAATGGAGAATCTATATGAAGAAAAACGGTTTTAACGGTTTCACTGATGAAACATTCGCTTTTATGAATGATCTTCTTTTAAATAATAATAAAACATGGTTTGAGGCTAACAGGGAGAGATATAAGTCTGCAATCCAGTCACCTTTTATTGATCTTGGTCATACCCTTGCCGGTACTATGAGCGTAATTGATCCCGGTTTTGAAATCCGCCCGGAAAAAATTATTTCCCGTGTTAACCGCGACGTAAGATTTTCCCGCGACAAGTCACCTTACAGAAGCAATGTCTGGATTTCGTACAAAAGACCTCAGAGGGAGTGGATGGAGGCGCCGGCGTTTTTCTTTGAGCTTATGCCCGATTCATACAGATATGGGATGGGATTTTATAGTGCGACTAAAAGTACAATGGACCTGTTCCGGGGCGAGATTATCAGAAGAGTGGATGAGTTTCAGAAGATTTCAACCGCTATTCGAAAGAAGGGTATCTTTTCTGTTGAGGGGGATGTGTATAAAAGAAAGATTGAAAATTCACTGCCGGAAAGCCTTCAGGAGTGGTATCAGAAGAAAAACCTTTACCTTATGCGGACCTGTAATATCGGGGATGAAATTTTCAACGGTGAAATATCTGCAATACTCTCCGGAGGATTCAAGTCTCTTGAGGTTCTTTATAATTTTTTATGGAGTATAAAACTGAAAGAGAGCAGGGTGTGAGTTCTGATATATTAAGTCTTATCCTGATTTTTTTGCCGGAGATGCAGATGCTTCCATAGTGATATTCCGGATAATCATTTGTCATAAACAGCTCAGAACGGCAGATAAACTGCAGGAACAAAGCTGTTAAGGAATAAAAAAGTTTGTTGCAGCTAAAATGGGAGGGATATAGATTTGCTGAATCTGTATATTTTAATAATGCTCTGATATATGAGTTTAATATAAGCCGGAATACAGTTTTACCCCTGCACCTCCGGATCTGTCAAACAGCCTGGATTTTCCTCCAGACAGTTAGTCTGGTCTGTCGGGGAGGATAGGGGGGCAAAGTCTATAGCAAAATATAACTTAAAGGATAATATAATGGAACAGGTTTCTAATGAAAAGCTTTATAACAGAATCAAACTGAGATTATCAATTATAGATCTGGTGCTCGATCTTTTACTGATTACATTACTTGCATTTTCCGGTATAGCTGTATTTATCGCAGGTATCTCGGCTGTTGCCGGGAATATTTATATCAATTTTCTTGTTTTTATGCTGATAATCGGGTTGGGATTTTCCGTAATCGGCCTCCCTTTTGAATTTTACGGGAGCTTTGTAGTAGAACATAAATTCGGACTTTCAAACCAGACTTTCCTTAAATGGTTATGGGAAAAGACCAAGTCTTCCATGCTTAGTATTGTTATCGGAGTACCGGTATCACTTGTGTTCTACTTTCTTATCCGCAGCATGGGGGATAAATGGTGGCTTTATTTTGCAGGTTTTATTTTTCTGATTTCTGTTTTTTTTGCCAGGATAGCCCCTGTGGTAATCTTTCCGCTTTTTTATAAATTCACAAAGCTTGAGGATGGGGAAATAAAAGAGAAGGTTGAAAAAATACTCTCTGATGTGAAGATCAATATTACCGGGATATACAGTTTTAATATGAGCAAGGATACCAAGAAGGCCAATGCCGGTTTTACCGGACTGGGTAAAAGCAAGAGAATAATTTTGAGCGATACTCTTCTTGAGAAGTTTACTTCAGATGAAATTGCAACTGTATTTGCCCATGAGGCGGGTCATTACAAACACCGTCACATTGTAAAAAATATAATGTTCAGCACTGTTGTAATATTCGCTTCTTTCTATATATGCAGCATACTTCATTCCATTACAATAAGGAGTATGGGATTTGTGAATGTGTATGACCTTGCCGCTCTTCCGGCGCTTGTATTCTATCTTACGCTCTCCGGTCTGATCCTCATGCCCCTTACAAATTTTATCTCCAGAAAATATGAATTTCAGGCCGATGAGTATGCTCTCAGGACCACCGGTGATCTTAATTCTTTTGTAAGTACAATGGAAAAACTCGCGGAGATTAATCTGGCGGATAAGGAGCCTCATCCTGTTGTGGAATTTTTTCTGTACAGCCATCCTTCAATCAAGAGGAGAATTGAAGCTGCGAAGGGGCTTAAATAAAGTATTAAATTATCTTTTCAGTGCTGATATAGTTTTCACTGCAACTGCTCCTTCACTATCTCTGACGAGCAGAGCAGTGAAAATGCAACATCATGCAGGTAATCCGATCCAGGCAGTTCAAAGTGAATAAACGGCAACCTTTAAAATACTTGACTTTTAAAATGACTGGTAAATATTCTAAGAAATAATCAGACTGATAATAAGAATTCTTCAGCATAAACAGGAGGTTTCAGTGAAATCCTTCCCTGATGTTTTTGCATTCTTTAATTTGACCGGAACTATCATACAGAGAAATTTTTTAAGACAGTTCTTTACGAGTAACACTAAAGTAACGCAAAGTTCTATTGATGATAATACTGTATCAAATCCAGGTTTTTTTTCTGCACATAATAATCTGGAAACTACAGAATCAGCGCTGAGAATATCTGAAGAAAAATTTTCCAAAGCCTTCCACGCAAGTCCAAACCCTATTTCAATAACAACTCTTACCACCGGAAGATACATCGAAGTCAATGAAAGTTACTGCAGGCAGATAGGCTATGATTCAAAAGAACTTCTGGGACGTTATTCATATGAAATCAACCTTTTCCCTGATCCTGAGGAGAGGGCGCGTATGACGATGATGCTTTCAATGTATGGTTACCTTCGCAACTATCCGGTTAACTATTACACGAAGGTGTCCGGTATAAGAAAATGCCTTGTGAGCGCCGAAATTATTGAACTACAGGGCGAACGATGTATGCTGGCAGTTATTGATGATATAACAGAGAAAATGCGTATGGAGAGTGAAATCTTAAAGATAAGCGAGCGTGAAAGAATCAGAATAGGGCAGGATCTCCATGATGACCTGGGTCAGCATTTAATTGGCATTGAGGCAATGAGCAAACATCTTGCAAAATGTCTGAAGGGTAAATTAAAAGATGAGTCACTGCTGGCGAATAAAATAAACCTGCTTATCAGGCAGGCTACGGAAAAAACAAGGCGTCTGTCAAAAGGATTGTACCCGGTAATAATTGAGAAAAAAGGACTTGTTTCAGCTCTCAGGGATCTCTCCTTAACAACGCGGAAGATTTTCCGTATCAAATGTGCAGTATTTTTTGAGGAACCATTTTATATTCATGATACCACCATAGCAATGCATATGTATCACATAGCGCAGGAGTCTGTTACAAACTCGGTCAAGCATGGTAAGGCAACATCGATTAAAATCGACCTGAAATCAGATATGAATAATGTCTACATGAATATATATGACAATGGATGCGGATTTTCGGCGGATTATCTTAAAGGAAGCGGAAGCGGACTCCGTATTATGCAGTACAGGGCAAGAATAATAGGAGGCGTGCTTGATGTTATGAGTAATAAAAAAAACGGGACAGTCATCTCGCTGAGGATACCGAGAGTGCATGTCGACTGCTCAGGTGAAGAAAATCATGATGGATAAAAAAAAGATACTTCTTCTGGATGATCACCCGGTTTTCAGGAAAGGACTTGTTCAGCTGATAAATGGAGAGGATGATATGACAGTCTGCGGTGAAGCTGACAGTTATTATCATGCCACCAGACTTGTAACATCCAGATCTCCCGATATGATAATAGCTGATATTACATTGAGGGATGTCAGCGGGCTGGAATTGCTGAAATATCTTAACGACAGGAACATGAAAATACCGGTGCTGGTACTGTCTATGCATGATGAATTAGTTTATGCGGAAAAAGCGATGAAAGCCGGAGCAGGTGGTTACATAATGAAACATGAAATGACTGATAATGTAATAAAAGCTATACGACAGGTCATGAATGGAAAAATTTATATAAGTGACTCGATCAATAAACTTGTAGTGCAGAAATATTTCACGAAGAATCAGAAAGAATCTGACCTGATACCCGATATTCTTACAGACAGGGAATTTGAAATACTGAACCTGATAGGGAAAGGTTACAAGAGGAAAATGATTGCAGAGAAACTGAATCTTAATGTAAACACAATCGGAACATACAGGGAACGTATAAAAGAAAAAATTGGTGTTGAATCCTCATCGGAACTTACAGCCAAAGCCATACTCTGGTTTCAGAACGGCGACCTAAGTTAGCAGGCTTTTTTATATTTATAAATCATTAATAGCTTTATCGACCACACGAATATAACCGATAGGATGATTCACATCCGCGGGAATACCCTCTAGTATCTCAATGTAAAATTTACTAATTACATAATTCAGATTTTCCGGTTTTAATCAGCAACCGGATATCGGGAGGTACAGATGGCGTTAAATCCTTCAGCTGCCGGCAAAACCTATCCGCCGATGGTCTACGATGTATACGCGCGTAAAATTCTTGAATACGCAAAAGCGACAAAAAATCCTTCACCGTTGTATTCAGTTCCGTTAAGTGAAATGAGCAGATTGCCACAAAGGCTGCAGGCTCCTCCATGCTTCATAGTTGTACCGCAGGCTGATATTTTTGATTATATCCTTACGGATAAGGATCTTGGCATAGATTACCCGAGAATGCTGCACGGAGGGCAGGAGTTTGAGTTTCATCACCCGATATTTGCCGGAGACCGGCTTACGACTTTCGGTAAAATACTGAATATCGAAAACAGGAATATTTTTGAAAAGATGGATCTGGAGCTGAGTACCTGGAATCAGGAAGATGCTCAGGTATGCAGGGGCGTTTTTACAATTTTAATAAGGAAACCATGATGGAGACAATTCAACTTAAAATAAAAGAAAGCATTACACAGATAGAAATAGATAAATACCGTCCGATTTATTACGCAGCCGCATCCGGCGACTTCAGTCCTCTCCATATTGATCCTGAACTGGCGAGATCATTCGGTTTAAAAAGAAACATCCTTCATGGGCTCTGCACTGTCGCGATGGTCATTGATGCTGTCGGCAGCATGATCGGTAATCCCGATTCAATTAAAAAATTCCGGTGCCGGTTCGCATCGCCATTATTTCCGGGTGATACGGTTGTAATTTCCGCTGAGGAGTTTTCGGGAAACACGCTGGCGGTTAATGTATGCAATCAGTCTAACTCCAGAATACTGGATAAGGTTGTTATTGATATTGAGGACGCCGTTACAGATTAAGCAAAGTACTGTGCGTATATTGTGAAACTCTTGCTTGAAGGTATTAAAAAATATTTTTTACTTAAGGGGGATTTATGAACTGGAAGAATCTTTCACAGATGTGGCATTTTGTGGAAAAATGGGCGGATGAACAGCCGGATAAAGAGGCGCTTGTCTATGAAGATTTAAGGTTTTCATGGAAGGAATTCCGGGAGAGGATGAATAATGCCGCAAAGGCATTCCTTGAAATAGGCATACAGAAAGGTGACAACATAGCCATGATTGCCATGGGACGGAATGAGTTTGTTGAAACCTACATGGCGGCGGGTAAAATTGGAGCTATGTGGCTGGGGCTTAATCCAAAGTTTACACTGGATGAGTTCAGATACCAGATAGGTGACAGTAAGCCGAAACTGATAATAACATTAAGGGAATTTCTCGGCAATGATCTTTCCGCAAACCTGATTACACTAAGGAAAGAATTCCCGTTTATTCAGAAAATACTGGTAATCGGAGAATCATTTCAGGGTGCGGAAAACTACAATGATTTCATCTCTGTTCCGCGAAGCGGTCTGGATAAAGCTCTTGAACAGAGAGCAGCCGATGTCAGTGACGAATGTAATGCGCTACTTATGTATACCTCCGGATCTACAGGAAAACCAAAGGGGGTTGTACAGACACATAAGAGTATAATATCCAACATCCGTGTAATGATCCAGAAGTTAAGAATTACACCTAAAGACAGAATGCTTGTGCATTTTCCTATAAACCACGTGGCTTCAGATGTGGAGATAGGGTGTTCATGCATTATGGGTGGAGCATCGCTGATATTTCTCGATAAGTTTGATCCGGTGCAGTCTCTGGAGGTTATCACCGCTGAAAAAATAACAATACTCGGGCAGGTACCTGTAATGTATCTTATGCAGATGCAGACTCCTCACTGGAAAAATCTCAGCTGGTACAAAACAATACGCTATTTTGTAATTTCCGGGGCAATTCCCCCTGCGCCGCTTATAAATGAAATAAAAAGAATTAAAGGTGAAACGGGGTGTCTTGTAAATAACGCTTACGGCAGCACGGAAGCTTGCGGCCTTATTACATATACTGCTGATGATGACACCCTTGATTTTATAGCCAGATCAATAGGCAAAGTTCCTTCACCGATGGAACTGCGTATTGTAGATGACAATAACAATGATGCAGAACCGGGAACAGTGGGAGAGATGGTGTTCAGAGGCCCTTTCCTTTTTAAGGAATATCTCAATCAGCCTGAAGCTACGAAGAAAGCCTTTGATGCAGATGGGTGGTTTCACAGCAATGATCTGGCGTATCTGGATGAAAACGGCAATCTGTTTATGACCGGCAGAAAATCGGAGATGTTTAAAACGGGTGGAGAAAATGTATTTCCGCGGGAGGTTGAGGAGGTCATAGAATCGCATCCGGCCGTGATGTTCTCGGCAGTAATAGGGGTACCTGATCCGCTTTATCAGGAAGTAGGGTGGGCATTTATAATGCTTAAACCGGGTAAATCAGCTACCGAGGATGAGGTCAGAAATATCTGCCGGGATAAACTTGCTAATTTCAAGGTTCCAAAAAAGTTTATTATTAAACCTGAACTCCCTCTGCTTGCTACCGGGAAGGTAAACAAGGTGGTGCTTAAAGAGGAGATTAAAAGGTTAATAAATCTTAAAAACTAGATATGGAGATCATTCTCACAGCATTAATGATTACAGTCTGACTGATCGGTGAACAGAAGCATTTTAAAAAAAGTGTAAATTTCAGTGATATGCCGGGATTAGTGGAAAAATTCATTCCGGTATATTCTGATAAACCGTTTAAGCAATATTATTTCTTATCAGGGACAAACTGGCTGATAAACTGGCCAGGTGTTGTACCCTGAAATCTTTTAAATATTTTTATAAAGTGGGACTGGTCGAAGAATCCCTGATCCAGCGCCAGCCTGAAGATACTCTGCTGCCGGCTGCTGCCGAGCGCTCTGAGGATATTCTGGTAACGGCTGATATCTGCAAATAATTTAGGTGAAACGCCGACATATTTGTAAAAAAGCCTCCGGACATGGCGATCCGAGTAGCAGTTGTAACGCAGTAAAAGTCTTTCGTTCAAATCGTGGCGGGAACGCCATATCGATTCAACAAGTTGTGAAATTTCCGGTGGTATTTCTATAAGCCGTGGAGTATAATTCATGATGAAGTTTTCCCATTTATAAATCCTCTCCTCAAATGTTGATGCCAGGATAATCTCCTCAGTTATTCTTTTAGAGTATTCTCCGAGAATTTCCTGCATCGGAATATATGTGTCGATAAGTTCTGCGGCAGGAACAGGGATGAACGAGTATGACCTTCCCGGCCAGAATGTTACAACAAAGTAATCCATTCCCGGCATTGAATAACCCGCAGGTTGCGGTTGAGTGGATGTGCCTATAAAGTAGGAACCATGTTTTTGCGGGTGACTGCAGAATACGAGTGATACGCTGCCAGTGGGATAAATTATTACAGGTCCTGATCCGTCAATTTTATGATGTACCTGATGGTAGACTGCAATCATATGTTTTAACTGGTTACTCGGGAAGGCTACATGTATGTTGTTCACATCGTGATATGGATTTATTGCATAAGGGAGCTGTCTTACTTCGCAGTAGTCCTTTCTTCCGTCAAGGCTGGGGAGCCAGTTGGATTTGGTAGCCGGGTTATTCATCAGGTTCTTTTCAAAATAGCTATTCACCGGGATACTCCATACTCGCTTATGTAAGATTTTCTAAACGCCTCCGGAGTAACAGCATGGTTTTTATACAGAGTAAAAGTACATTTGTCAAATAAAAATAATTAACTGGCAGGTGGTTTTCTGTCAATCCATGGTTTTGCTCTTTCAAGTTGTCCTGCCAGCCGGAAAAGTTCCGATTCATCACCGTATCGGCCGATAAACTGAACACCTATAGGCAGATCCTTTGTCGACCAGTAAAGTGGTAAAGACATTGCCGGTTGCCCGGTTATATTTGCAATTATGGTAAATGGCATCTGGGTTTTTATGGTATTTTTTACAAGCTCCTCCATGATTGATGCGGTAACTTTTTTACTGCTGAGAAGAATTCTTCCTGCCGCAGAAGTAAGAAATTTCAGTGAGCGGATATCGGACTTACCGGGGCGCAGTGATCCCGCCAGTACCGGTGGTTTGCCCAGTGTAGGTGTAAGTATTATATCATATCTGTTCATCATCAAAGACATGGCAAGTCCGGTTTTACGCCAGTTCCGTTTAGCCTTAACAAAGTCCAGAGCCTTCATTTTCCGGCCGACGCAATATAATGCGTAATTTGACAACTCAAGTCCGTTTTTTACTTCGGGCTTTCCAAAAGTCTGAACGAGTTTGTCAACAAGGGCAGTTTCGTTACCTATCATAATAATGCTCCAGTACATTGCTAACTCATCCTCATTGTAATCCGGAGAAATCTCTTCAACTCTGTGCCCAAGATTTTCAAGAAGCCTGCAGGTTTCTGAAACGGCATTGATGCATTCAGCATCCGGTTTCATCCCATATGCATATCTTGTATAATAACCTATCCGAAGACTGCCGGGATCAATGGTTACCTCTTCAGCAAATGGTTTTTCCGGTTTGACTGTGCCGTAAGGAGAACCGTTTTCAATACCTGATACTGCATCAAGCATGGCAGCAGAGTCGCGCACCGATCTTGATATTATATGACTGTATGACATTCCGTCCCATTCTTCGTTAAAGTCCGGGCCCACAGGATTGCGTCCTCTCCCCGGTTTAAATCCGAATACACCGCAGTAGGATGATGGTACACGTATTGAGCCCCCCTCATCTGTAGCTGATGCAATAGGGACTATCCGTGCAGCGACAGCAGCAGCAGAGCCGCCGCTTGACCCGCCGCTGGAATACTCGGTATTCCAGGGATTACGTGTCGGACCGAATGCTTCAGGTTCAGTAACATAGGCAAGTTTAAATTCAGGGGTATTGGTTTTCCCGATTATGACAACTCCGGAATTCATGAAACGGGTAACTATTTCCGCATTATAATCGGGGACATAGTTTTTCAGCAGTCTGCTACCTGAACTCATGGGATAACCCTTAAGCGCGTGATGTACGTCCTTTAATAAAAACGGAACACCGCTGAACGGAGCGCCTGTGTCGTAATATTTAACCGTATTACGCGCGTTGTCGTACATTGGTGTTATAATGGCGTTCAGTTTCGGATTAATCTCTTCTGCCCGACAGATAGCCTCTTCACAGACCTCCATTGCACTGATTTTCCTCTCTCTGATCAGCCCGGCAAGACCTGTCCCGTCATATTGATCATATTCATTAAATCTTGTCATATGGTGTACTCCTTTTGGTATTTCATTTTTTAAATTATTTTACTGTTTATATCTGGTGATTGCTTTGCAATTTGTGAAACTGCACAATCATGTCATATCGGCTCTGAAAGTTTTTTATTATGCAATGATACATCATTTAAAAAGATTTGTATTGTAAAAAACGGACATTTTTTCTTTCTTTTATGCAGAACTCAGGGTGAATAATCCTTTACAATTTCCGATATTATCATATAATTGCTGTGTAATTACCGGAGGATATCTTAATCATGACTGATTACAGTTACTGGATTCTTTTTTTAACGGCGGCATTTATTATTAATGTCTCACCCGGCCCGGATATTCTTTATATTCTTTCCAGAACTTTTGCTCATGGCAAAAGGACAGGCTTTGTTTCATCTCTGGGCGTATGTACAGGAGCCCTATTCCATATAACACTTGTAGCGTTCGGTTTGTCGGCAGTGCTCTCAGCATCAGTAGTTGTGTTTTCTGCGATAAAGTATACCGGTGCAGTATATCTTTGTTATTTGGGTATAAAATCTTTTTTTTCAGGAAGAGGAGATTCTCTTCCCGAAAAACAGTTTAAAGGTGAAATCAGTTTTGCTGAAGCGTTCAGACAGGGAGTGCTGGTTGATATTTTCAATCCAAAAGTTGCTATATTTTTCATAGCCTTTATACCTCAGTTTATCAGGCCGGAGCATGGTTCTTTCGCTCAGCAGACCTTTCTTCTGGGGGGTATAATTATATTTATGGCAATCCCTATTGAATGGACTATAGTGATCCTTGCGGATAAAGCGGTGTCAATTATCAATGATAAACCTTTTATTGGTGGTATAATTGATAAAATCGCCGGTACAATACTTATTGGGCTGGGTATAAATCTTGTACTGTCTGCCAACAGGGAATAAAAGCAAATAGCAAATATTTTAACTCTTTACAGATCAATTATTCCTGTTAAGCTGAAGAATCTCTCCTCCTGGCCGGTATCCTGCTTTCACATGGAACACCTACCTGGCACTTGCCGCATCCGTACCTCGGTTTAAACTTTTCTGCCGTTAAGTCCTGGAATGAGGTACATTTTTTATGATCCTTCCCATTTTCAGTTGAGATGGCATCAACCGGACAGTTCCTGATGCATGCTCTGCACATCATATTATATTCATCATTTTTGAGATTATGTTTATTATTATATTAAGAATAACCTGACTCAATCATATTTTTTTAGTAAAACAATGTTATTGATGGTGTCTTTCAGAAAAAATTCTGTTCGTTTATTTATTTTAAACTTCATGAAAAAAATCTTGATCTATATACGGTTAAATAGAATAATCTGTATATAATCTTTAAAATATATTTATAAACTTACTATTTAATAAGATAAATATATTAAAAGTCTTATTTGTTGTTGTTATATTTTTTAATATTTTATATGTAGATAGATTTATATGTAGATAATATTATTGATACTATTGTGTAAAGTGAGGATGTTATGAATAAATATATTGAAATTGTTGAAGATAAAGACAAAGAGATGGTTGTGAACAGATTTAAAAACAAGATAAAACATTATAAACGCATAGGCAGTGCATTTATTCTTGCGGATGCAATTATTATTGCTCTTCTTATAATTGCATATATTTCCGGAAAATCCAATGCGATGAATATAGGTATTTTTTTAGCTGTTGTGGCGGTATTTACCATACCGTTTATAATGTTTTCATTTAATAAAGTCTGGCAGCTTGGTTCTGATATAGAATCAGCCCGTGTTCAGGTTGTATCGGGGAGGGTTGACAAAATAAAAAATGAGGCCGTGAGAAAAAGAAAGTATTATATTGTTTTCATGGAAAGATGTGAAATAAAAATTGACGAAGATTATTGCGAACCATTTACTGTTAATGACAAAATTAATATATCTCTTGGAATATCTTCAAAGGTTGCGGTATCGGCAGTAAAAGCTGAAGTTTAGTTTGTAATATGTTGTGAAGAGGATCTGTATGAAGAAGGTCACGGTTTTGGCTTTAAGTCTGATATTAGTTATTTCAGTTTCAATCGCAGCGGATAAGGATATTGCGGCTGTGGAATTAGTTAAAACTTTGATAAGCAAATCAACTTCAGAGAATGGTTATATAAATGCCCTGAGATTTTTCCAGTATACTGCTACTACAGAAAAAAATAATCCGTCATCATATATACTTTCGAAATGGGGAAAAGAGGCTCTTAAAGAATCCGGGCTGAATGTATCAGACAGGGGTAAATATATTTCGACATTGTCTGACAGGTCTGGTGTGAGAATTGAAAAACTATGGAAAGCAAACAGGGATGAATTATTCAAACTATTCCCGGAAAAGTTTTACGATGAAATACTTAAAGAGGAAGTCGAAACTCTCATCGAATTCCGCAACAATCCTGAATATGACAGCATGATGAAAAAGATGAATAAAAAACAGAAGAAACCAGGAGTTAAAACAATAGATACAGCAGGTGAAATCACACAATGGAGCGGCTTTAAACAGCTTTCATTCTGGTACAGAAGGAGTTATGAAAAAAACGATAAAGCAGTTGCAGATATTCTGAAAGAGTTAAAAGCTCATTATTCCAGGTAGTAATATTGCTTCAGTCTTATATATAATCACTTATGGATTTATCTTAAAAAGGTTAGAGGAGGAATTTTCCTCCTCTAACCTTTTTTTATTTCATCTGTTTGTTAATATCAGGATCAAGCCCGCTTTCAATTATTTTCTTAAGCGCATCATTAAGGCTTTCAACGCTTTTGTAATCTGAAGGATTTATTTTATCATGTATAACCAGATTCCCTTTTGTTTTAAATAGTTTACCAGGGAAGATTTTAGATGGAGGCCAGATATCGTATGCGCCATTTATTGTTACAGGTATTATTTCACGGTTTGTATTCTTTGCAAGATAAGCTGCTCCGAGTTTAAATTCCTGTATTTTACCATCATCGGTTCTTTTACCTTCAGGGAATATCATTATAGATTTATTCTGTCTGAGAAGGTCAGAACTTTTTTTGAATACTTCATTTGTATTTTTGTCATAATCCACCCATATAACAGGCATGCCGGGGAATACGTATTTAACACCTGAAACTTCTTCCTTGCCAATTGCGTAAGTGTTCTTGATGTCTCTGACTTTAAAGGCATGAGCCAGCATTGGAATGTCAAAGTATGATGTGTGGTTTGCGAGAATAATGCTGTTGTTAATATTCAGCTTTTCTTGATTGATAATTCTCACTTTCCAGATATATCTGAACATGAGCTTTATGACAAAAATCCAGAAATAGAGTATGGGATTGAAGAAGAGTAACTTCTTTTCTGTGATTTTGCTTCTGAAAAGCCTGTCATAAATATTTTCACCATTCCCTTTCTCAAGAGATGAAATATATGTTACCATCTCATCCATGGTCTGAATTTTCTTTATTTTTTCGCTGTCTATTACTATCTGGAGTTTTTCTTCCAGATGAACAATAAGGTCAACAAGTCCGAGAGAATCTACTCCGTAATCAGCCAGTGATTCTCTTGCATAAATCTTATCAGTCTTAAGTTTCTTTTTTAAAATATCAATAGTTTCAATTTCAGATGGGCTTTGTCCTGATAAGACGGTTTGAAGCACGGCTTTATCATTATCATTCTCCATGAATACACCCTTTTCAAGAAGTTTAATAATATCTCTATAAACTATTTTTCTTGCGGAGTTAACTGGAAGCTTGTCAAAAGATATAGCAAAGCTATTAACAGTTTTATACGATGGAAGTCCTTTATTTAACCTGTTGAGTTCATTTTTTACTATGCTGTAACTTTTTTCTGTTTTATTGGCAGGAACAATCACGGCATAAACTTTTTCAGCGCCATTAATATTACGTCCGAAAACTGCAATCTCTTCTATAAATTCGGACTGTTTGTAAAATGATTCAAGTTCTTCCGGATAAACATTTTTCCCGGATGAGAGGACTATTACATTTTTAACTCTTCCTGTAAGGAAAATGTTCCCTTTTTTATCTATTCTTCCGAGGTCTCCGCTGTTGAAAAAACCGTCGGAATCGAACACTTCATCATTAGCTTTTTTGTTGTCGTAATATCCGGGCATCACCGAATCACCCCTGAGCCATACTTCACCAATGCCTTCGCTGTTTATATTCTTAATTTTAGATTCATTGTAGGGTATTGGGGAACCCACTGAGCCAACAGGATTGTTTTCCGGATCGGGGAGAGTAATGGGACCTGTTGTTTCTGTAAGACCGTATCCTTCAAGTAGAGTAAAACCCATACTCCTGTAATATTTTCTGTATTTATCTTTTAACGGCGCGCCTCCACTGATAAAAAATCTGTGATGCCTGCCGAATAAAGAGTGAATGGGATCAAAAATTTTATCAACAAGAAAGGAGAGTCCCATTTTTCTCATAATGGTTCCGTAGTTCAGGAAGAATTTAAACAGATTGTATTTAAAATCAGATTCACCCTTAACTCTGTTGAGTATTCCATCCATAATCATTTCCCACAGAATTGGTGCTGCGGGAAAAATAGTAACAGGATTTTCTGCTAAAGCCTTCATTATGTCAGGTCCTTTAAGTGAGGTTAAATATATGAATGAACCTCCGTGAGCATAAGGTCCTACAAAACATGCGACAAGTGCATAAACATGATATAATGGCAATAAACAGAGCATTACATCATTTTCAGACATGCGACCCCTTTCTGCGGCATTTTCAGCAGTACTGAAGATATTTTTATGTGTAAGGGCGACAATTTTAGGTATACCGGTAGTCCCTGAAGTGTATAAATATGTTGCAGTATCATTTTCAGAAATTTTAGGGATTTTAAATTTCTTTTTTGTCTCCAGACTCTTATCAAGCGAAACAGGATAACTCTTTAATCCTTTAATAACTCCTTTGTATTCTTCAGAGATAAAAACCGCTTTAGATTTAAGTTTTTTCAGCATTCCGGGGTAATTTTCCTTTGAAAGATTTACATCAAGGGGGAGTATAACCCCTCCCATGGAGGTTACTGCCATATAAGTAATTACCCATTCGGCGTTACTGACTGCAAGAAGAGCTATTACATCCCCTTTTTTATAACCCTCTGCCTGAAGAAAAGCTGCTCTCTGTTCAGCAAGTGTCATAACTTCAGAATATGTCTGCTTTTTATTGAAGATTATTTTATCTGAATATTTATCAGCTGTTGTTTTATAGAATTCATACAGATTAGATATCATATTTAATACTCCTCTTTTAATGAACATTTTGTCCAAAGTATGTATTTTTTTACGAGTAAAAAAGTCAAGAATTAAAATAGATAAAGATAAGTATAGATAACTTGTTTTTTTAGGCGCAGCAATATTTTTAAATCAAATTATGTTAAATTTTGAAGATTATTCAATGGATTCAGTTTTTTTACAAATTAAATAGAGATCTGTTAACTTTATTTGTACTTTTATAGTATATTAATATTTAATGACAATATCTGGTTCTTCCATTTATAAAGAGTTACAATAAATATAGCAGGCATTGTATAAAGAATATATGATGAATAAAGTTTTTAAGTGACAGTTTAAAAGTTGTGAGTAAATGAAATGGAGAATGAGATGTCAGTAAATCTGATAATTATTTTAATTTTCAGCGTTCTGCTTGTTATTGTGGTATTTTTTTACAGAAATTCCACTCTTGAAAAACTCCCCTCATTAACAGGTGAAAAAATATTGTTCGAAGAAAGCGGAATCAGAGTGGAGCAGGGGGGATCTCCCAGGTCTGTTATCTTTATCAATTGTATTGTCAGAGTAACTGACAAAAGAATTATAATAGCACAAAAGATGCTTTTATCAAAGAAGTATGCTCTGAGGCATGTAATATTTTATAAAGGTACAAGTGATTCAACTGATCTGAATTCTACTCTTGTAAAGGGGTATATAAATATGGTAATTAAAAAGTCAGATATAAAATTAAGTGTCTTTGACGGAGTATGTACAGTAAAGATTGATATACCGCAATCATTGATTACTGGGAATCAGTATATTGCATATAAAACACACCATGATCTGCTGAAGTTATTATAGTAAATCAATGTATTGCTTAACTTTAATAACTGTTTTTGAATAATTACGTTGATTATTTTGAAGTTAAGTTTAATGAATTTTGCCGGATTTTAAATACCGGCAAACCGATAGTAACAGGTTTGCCGTTGAAAATATTAATTTATCTTGCCACTTCATTTATCAGTTTGCCGAGAGTTTGATCATGGGAAGTTACAGTTTTCTGGTTGGCTTCATAACTTCTCTGAACTTCAATCATGTCTACCATTTCTCGTATAATGTTAACATTAGATTTCTCAAGGAAACCCTGTATAACCTTCATATCACCTGGAGGCAGCGGAGGTCCTGAATATTCGGTTTCCCTGTACATAGAGTCGCCTTCCTTCTTGATCTCCCTGATGTTTTCAAAATCTACAATTTTAAGTTTATCTATTACAACCGGATTTGACCAGTTGTTGCTGTTCATACTTACAACATCTTTCGGATCTGCAGAGAGATCACCATTAACGATAATTTCCCCTCTTTCATTTACCATGAAATTATTCTGTTGAATCCGTATAATTCCATTTTCACCCATAACAGGATTCCCGTTGTGAGTCATTAGAACTCCATCCTGGTTTATTGTGAAAGAACCGTCTCTTGTATATCTTTCACCTCTTTCTGTCATTACCGTAAAAAAACCTTTTCCATCAAGGGCAAGATCAAAGTTGTTCTCTGTTCTCTGCAGCGATCCCTGCTCAAAATCGGTAAAAACTTCGTTCAGTTCAACTCCGGTACCGAGTTTTCCCACATAAGGCATGGCATCATAGGAACCGGCAGGCGTTTCACCCATTCCGCTCTCATTAATCCTGCGGATGAGCATCTCGGGAAAAGATTTAAAAATGGCTACATCTTTCTTGTAGGCAGTTTTATCAACATTTGCAAGATTGTTGGCAATTGCATCCATTTTCGCATCCTGAGCAAGCATCCCGCTTGCGCCTGTGTATATACCTCTCAACATCAGAAAGTTCCCCCTTTTACCCTTTTAATATCGGCACCAAGGGTGGATAACTTTTCTGTTAATTTTTCATATCCTCTGTCGGAATGATAAATTCTTCTTATTTCTGTGTCGCCCTTGGCTGCCAGGGCTGCGATTACAAGAGAAGCTCCTGCACGGAGATCTGACATCATTATGGGAGCGGACATCAGTTTTCTCCCCCCTTTTATAATTGCGACATTTCCTTCAATACTTATATCCGCGCCGAGTCTTCTCAGCTCTCCAACATGAGTATATCTGTTTTCAAAAATGGTTTCTATTATTACACTTATGCCGGGCATTGTTGTTGCAAGTGACATCAAGGGTGCCTGCAAATCAGTTGGAAATCCGGGGTAGGGTAGGGTCTTTACCATAAATCCTTTCTGACTTTTACCAGGGGTAATCCTTACTGAGTCATCTGCTGATACGATATTATATCCAGATTCTTTAAGCAGATCAATTAAGGAACCGACATGCTCCGGAATACAATTGTTCAGTTTAACATCCCCTTTTGTAATTGCTCCGGCGAGAAGAAACGTGCCGGCCTCAATTCTATCCGGCATAATTGAATATGTTACAGGTGTCAGTTTTTTAACACCTTCTATGGTAATCCTTTCTGTGCCGAGCCCGTTTATTTTTGCCCCCATTTTATTCAGGAAATGCCCCAGATCTACAATATCCGGCTCTAGTGCGCAGTTTTCAAGAATGGTTTTTCCGGGAGTGAGTACCGAACCCATCATGAGATTTGCAGTGGCTCCTACGGAAATCTGGCGCATGGTAAAATTAGCGGGAGTCATTTTCCCCGCTCTCGCTTTAATATTTCCATGTTCCAGGTCGATTTTTACACCCATTGCTTCAAAACCTGCAAGATGTATATCAACCGGTCTTTCTCCTATGGCGCATCCGCCGGGAAGTGAAACATCAGCTTCACCGAGCCTTGCAAGCAGCGGTCCCATAACATACACTGATGCCCGCATGGTTTTTACAAGCTCGTATGGCATTTCACCGTTTTTTATATTGTTAACTTTTATTTTGAGAATATTTCTTTCGCTGTCGAATTCAGTTTCGGCGCCGAGGTATTCAATGACCTTGATTATTGTCCTTATGTCCATAAGATCCGGAACATTTTTAAGAACAGTTTCACCATCCGCAAGCAGGCTTGCTACAATTATGGGGAGAGCAGCGTTTTTTGCCCCGGATATTTTAACATCGCCGTTTAACTTTTTACCGCCTCTGATTTTATAATAGTCCAAGAGATTGCTCCTCTATTCTTTATCGTTAATCCTGATTATATCTGTTTTTACTTCGTCTTTCAGATCATTAACATCTTTTTTCAGTTTATATACCTCTTTCCCGAGATCTTTAACGGAGGACATGGCTTTACTTCCTCCGAAGAGAAGGACTATAATCCCGATGATAACAAGCCATTCTCCACCGCCTGGCAAATTGAAGGGTAACATAATGGATCCTCCTTTGATTTTTTAAAAAATTAAACCCGAGGTGGGTTGTGTCAAGATATAATTTTTCTATCTTTCGGATATTAAACTCCCGGTGTTCTGATAAAACTTCCCGGCTGAATTGTCAGTTAAACGTAAAGTAAAACCATCTTTTAAAGAGGGTGTTAGAGATGTATTAAGCTGCGGATTGTATTTTTTTATCTCATTTATATTGATATGGCATTTTTCCGAGAGCTGGTTTATATCTATCTGGTAATCGAGTCGTATCGCCACTGTTTTTTCATTTTCCGGAAGTACAATTTCATTTTCTATTCCAAACAGTTTCCTGTTATTATAAATTATTATAAGTGCAGCGTATCTTGGAACATATTCAGATGTTTCCTTTATGAGATTCCCCGATTTTATAAGTTCCCAGATGTTATTTGAGTTTGTTTTTTTCATGGCTCTTCTTATCTGTCCATCTCCTCCATTGTAGGCAGCAAGGGCAATGTCCCACGATTTAAAAATTTTATGCAGATAGCGCAGATGTCTGATGGCAGCTTCAGTGGATTTTTCGATATCGCGCCTCTCTTCAACAAGATGATCACTTTTAAGGCCAAGCTGTCTTGAAGTAGGAAGCAGAAATTGCCATAAACCTGCAGCATTGCTTTTTGATATTGCATATGGGTCAAAACCGCTTTCAAGCAGGGGGAGCAGTGCGATCTCTGAAGGGATGTCGGGATTTTTTTTCATAATTCCGTTTATTATATCGATGTATATGAAGGATCTTCCGATAGATTTTACCAGATATTCTCTCCCGGATGTAAGGTATACATATATGTATTTTCGCACAGCATTATTACGGCATATGGATAAATCTTCAACGGATTCAAAAAATTCTTTATTCTCAATATCGGGAATATAAAAAACATTCTCTTCTTGAGTAAACTCATGAATTTTATTAAAACATTTCTCTGAAAATGCAGCTCCAGAGACGAGATTCAGGAACTCGGGTGGAAAAACAAGCTGTCTGTAACTGTAAAGCAGAATCAGGATTAATAAAATGGATAAAGCATATTTTATATATTTCAAAGTACTCTCTCATATGGTATAATTTAATTTTTGGGACAAATCCTTACAGAGGTTGATAATGGCAAGTTTTTTTTATCTTTAAAACTTTACATGTTTCTGAATGTGTCTATTTATGACAGTTTAAATGGAAGTTTTTTTGAATTCAGTGATTTGAATTTGTTCTTAAACCTGTTTTTGTTTTACAGTTTAAAAAAAGAGTTGTAATTAAAGGAAATATATAACGGAATTAAAAACCTGAAAGGGCTTAATATTATGAATAAAATTGAAATATTATTTTTTACCGATAACAGCGAAGGTGAGGCTCTTGCAGCAAGGGCAGGTCAGATGGGATTGTCGGTAATGGTCTGCGATTTTAATGAAATTGATAATATCTCTGAAAATAAAACTGGTTGCAGCGTCTATGTTTTTTATCTGATGGCCAGAAAACCTGCAGAACTTATCAGGGATATTTCCCGTATAACAGCTATAGATAATTTTATAAAACTGGTTGTCGCTGACAGAAGTGATGTTGAAGGTATTTTTTTTAATACTGTTAATCTCTTAAATCTTGAGTTTATTGTAAAACCTGTGGATGAAAGAAGTTTTTTACTTCTTCTTGAAAAAACCATTCTTGTTGAAAAATACAGGCAGATAATGAAACTTATTTCTGACGAGTCTGAATCGCGTATCGATGTGATTGAATGTATGCTTGATGTAAAAAGGAAAAATATGTTTAATGAAGGAATTGAAAAGGAGATTTTTATTAAAATTCTCGATTTTGAAAAAAAAATGATGCAGGAACATCTTAATCTCAACGATTCAATCAGGAATATTGCTCTTAACAGAAATTATGAATATATGATTTTAAAGGATAGGGTTAAAGCGGAAGAGATGCTTGGAGAGCTTCGAAGAGAAGAGATGATTAATGCCAACAGAATAATTGAAGCACAGGAATCATTGATAGAGTATTCAACCAGGGAACTGCTAGCAATAAAAAAGATTATGGATGCAAGGGACAGTGTTGAAGAGTTAAGCAGGGTTGAAGCCATGGATCTCCACTCGGAACTTAAAAGGCTTAAAGAAGAGAAAAGAGTTCTTGAAGAAAAAATTGGAAAACTTACAGCAGGGTGTTCAATTAGTGATAAATAGTAAAAAATAATTGTATAAGAGTATGATAATGGAGTGGGAAAAAATACTAGTTGATTCTGTTAAGAATGGAGTTATAAAAGAACTCTATCTCAGAAAGCTTCCTGTTTTAAAAACTGTAGATAACTGGAGGAAAGTAGAACTTGTTGGATGGATAGATCATCAGATGAAACATTCTTATTATAAGGGAGGGCTTGTTAAACTCAATGGAAAACTCTACTTTGTTCAGGATAAAACAATAAAAGCTCTTCAGGAATTTATGGACTGGGATTTCCCCGTAAAAATTAAGGTAACGACAGATTAATCGTTCTCTTCAAATATTGTTATAACTGCATCGAATTTTTTGGAAAACTTAACTACAATATCAATAGAATCTTTATCAAGTATTGCATAATTCTCTGAAATCCGGGTCATTATCGTTTTTGATGAGGAACTGTATAGAATTTCATCAATGAAGCTCCCATGGCTTGCATGAAGCAGAATCGGTTTTGAAATATTTA
This sequence comes from Spirochaetota bacterium, assembly GCA_963664815.2. GTDB lineage: Bacteria > Spirochaetota > UBA4802 > UBA4802 > UBA5550 > WRGT01. Next base: position 3,303,779 of record CAXXHB010000003.1, on the reverse strand, counting down.
TACTGATAGTCTGTTTAGTCCAGTCATCAAGCAGGAATTCAAGATTCTGAGGGATATCGTTTTTTGCATATTTTTTAAGTGTCTGAATAAATTTTTCAATATTCATTCCCCTTTTTTTCGCGTTTATTATCGAATTTTTGGTTATAGCTGCTTCAATAACGACATCTTCCTTCAAAATTTCTGTAAAGGCCATTATTGTGTAAAGGGATACCGGATCTATATCTCTGTGAGGAATCATCAATGTAAAGTCCGGACTTATATAAATGCATTTTTTAATCTCTGTTTCTTTACTATGCTTCTTGTTCTGGAGTATTGCACTTATTCTTTTACCTGGTTCCGATAATGATATTTTTCCATTAATGGTTTCACATAAACCGCAGATTGTAAGAAAATTCAGGGATTGCTCAAACTGTTCTTCAGCATCATTTACAAAATTCTGAAAATCATTTTCAAGTTTTTTGAAATGAGAGGCTGTGCATAATGTTATAAATATAAGCCTCAGATAGTCATAATCGGCACTTTTTAAACCTGATAGTATTGTCAGAATACTTTTTATCCCCTGTGAGTGAGGAATAACAGTTGCTCCCCTGAATTCTTCACCAGGTTTTATACCTTCCTGAATTTTCAGAAGAACTCCACGTGTAATAAGCAGTGGATCTTCAATTTTTTCAGATATGTTTTTTAAACTGATAATTCCGATATCTCTGTCAAGTCTAAGGCATTTAAGCAGGTTAAGCATCTGCATTGCAATAAATGCTCTTTCCTCATCTTCAAGGATTGTTCCATCTGCAAGAGAGATCTCAAGCATTGCTTCAGATATTTTTTTAAGATCAATTTTTCTGAATTTGCTCTGCTTTGTTAAAAAGAGTCCTGATGATGAGATAACATCGTAGGCTTTAATTATATTGGTAACGTTTTTAAAATTGTTGCAGACAGTTATATTTTCGGCCAGGTTTTTCTTTTTATAAAAGGATGCAGCCTGCGGGAGGATTTTTTCATCTATACCGATATAAACATAAGGCTTATCATTGATTATACTGAAAATATTCAGATATTTTTTTTCTATAAGTTCGTTGATTTTTTTCTCGTTTTCCCTGGAATCATATAATTCCAAAAGGTTTTCAGATTCAATTATGCAACCTTTTTTTATTATGGTTTTTATGATCTCAAGGGATTTTTCATCTTTTATTATTTCTTCAGGGGCTGATTCATTTTTTGCTATTAATGTTTCAGCAGCTTTATTCAGATAATCTGTAACGTCCACACTTTCGGAGATTGTAAGGATTTCTGAAATCTCCTGTATACAGTGAATTTTATCCATTTTTTTATTGAGCATCTGTCTGTTTTTTATAACATAGGCAAGCATGTATGAGCTTATGTTGAGAACAGATTTTTCTATTACATCAATGTCGATAGAGAGTATTTTCTGAAGTTCTCCAAAGCTTATTCCGTCATTTCCGGAATAAAGGACTTTGAATATATTGATTTCATCCCTGTTAAATGAAGAAATTATCCTATACAGGGTATAAAAATTGAGCATAGCCTCTCTGATTTTTGCTTCAGATGAGGTTTTAATGTTAAAAGTCTGAATCAGCTCTTTCTGCTTTTCAGGCTGGATTCTTTTTAGTATATCATCAATTGTTTTCATAAAAAGTTGTAGACACCTGTTATGTACTATTTTATATGTATGTGGTTAAATATGCAATAAATTTTGTTATAGAAATATGTTTTGTTGCACATTTTACCCCATAAAATCGTAATTATTCATTTTTTTATAATCCCAAGGAGAATTTAATGATTCAATTTTTAAGATTTGACAAATCAAAAGAATTTGATGTTGAATTTGAAATAATAAAAGGAAAAGATGCTGTTAAGTTTTTTATTCAAAGAACTCTCTATCTTATTCTTTTTGCTTATTCTACACTTTTTCTTGCAGTAGCCATTCCTTTTGTAAAAACACCCTGTTTTTACATTTATTTTATCGGGAGTATGGCCACAGTTTTTTACTTTGTAAGATTTACAAATCATATTGTAAAATATATAAAGTATCGGGGCGGGAAAATTAAACTGACCAACAATTTTATAGAGATAACAACTTCTGATAAAACATTTAAAATCCCCGGAGATGAAATAACATACTTAGAGATAAATCCCCTGGGTAATTTTTTAATAAGAGAAAAATTCGTTGTTACATCTTTTCCAAGAATTCTTCTCAGCGAAGAGCACAGAAATTTTATGCAGGAACTTTTTCAGGATATGGCTCCCAAAAGGACACTGTTGTATAAAAAAATCTGGGAGTTCATTGATGCAATTGCGGTAGCCCTTGTTCTTGCTGTTCATATAATTCAATATGTTATACAGGCTTATTATATTCCAACAGGTTCGATGGAGGAAACTCTGCAGATAGGTGATCATTTGTTTGTAGAAAAAATCACCTATGGACCAATTATCCCGAAAATGATGGGAATGGCAAATCCTGTTCATCTTAATGCGTTTGCAGTAAGAGGGTTGCAAAGGGGAGACATCGTAATATTTACACCCCCCATAGAGAGTGAAAAGCACAAAGATTATATAAAACGATGTATTGCCCTTCCCGGTGATGAATTTCATGTTAAAGATAATTTTGTATACATAAACGGTGTTAAGCAGAATGAACCATATACTCTTGGTAAGCCGACAGATTATGATCATTTTAATATAAACAAGTTCAATAATATTGAAGGTATAGTCCCAACTGGCAAGGTAGTTGTGCTTGGAGACAACAGGGTTAACTCTTCAGACGGACGTTACTTTGGTTATCTTGATATAACTGCAATTAAAGGAAGAGCTTTTATTCTTTACTGGAATTCAGAACAGATATTCAGCGGCAAGTTTAACAGGCTTGGATTAATAAGATAATTGTGGGAAAAAGCTATTATAACAGATTATATTTTAATAATTGTCCTGAAACTGCGGGTATACTTCACGTTCACCGCGCTTCCTGCGCGGTGATTATTAATTTATCAACCGGTTCTTGAGTGAGTAATCTGAAAATTTTAAAATTGGGTTGTAATGGATAAATCTGTCTTTAAAAAAAGAATAATGATAACCGGTTTTATCTTATCGGTAATCCTGTTCTTTTTTGTTTTGAAACTTTTCAATCTTCACTTTTCCGATAAAATTATCCTTCCTGGCAAAGAACCAATAGAAGACGGAAGGGGGTATATCTTTGATCGTGAAGGATATCTTCTTGCATTAAGTGTAATGTTTGATTCTGTTTACATTAATCCTCAGGAATTGAAAGATCCTGCTTCAGCCGCAGCAGCTTTATCATCTATAGTGGGTACTCCGGCATCTGAACTTCACTCTAAATTTATCGGTCAAAAAAAATTCATATGGCTGATAAGGAGATGCGACGTACAGGTGTCAGGCAGAATAAAAGCACTTGGAATTAAAGGGGTTCATTTTACAAATGAATATAAACGGGTTTACCCTTATAACAGTCTTGCGGCAAATGTTGTAGGTTTTGTCGGGCTTGACAATATGGGTCTCGACGGAATTGAATACAAGTTTAACAATATTCTTTCCGGCAGAGATGAAGTGGTAAAGGACGAAATCTCAAGAGAGATTTATCAGAAAAAGAATCTTACACTCACCATTGATCGTTATGTTCAGCATGTTGCCGAGGAGGAACTTGGCAAAGCCATTGTGCAACACCGGGCTAAGCAGGGAGCAGTTGTAATTCTCGAGGTGGATACCGGGAGAGTGCTTGCAATTGCCAAATACCCTTCATTTGATCCGAATTATTTCAGCAGTTATAATGGTTCATTGCGTTCAAATTTCAGTATTGTTGATTCTTTTGAACCGGGATCGACTATGAAAATTATTACACTTTCCTCTCTTATTGAAAATAAACCGGAAGCTTTAAAGAAAGAGTATTTTTGTGAAGGATTTGTTGATATAAATGATGTGAGGATCAATTGTCTGCATAAACATGGCAAACTTAGTATTGAGAAGGTAATTGCACAATCGTGTAACGCCGGTATGATTCAGTCTGTTAAGGGCCTTGAAAAGAAGGATTTGTATACTACTCTTCGTAAATTCGGCTTTGGGGTTCAGACAGGGCTGGAATTGCCAGGTGAAGCTGAAGGTATACTCAGGCCTGTTGCACAATGGTCAGGCCTGTCTAAATATTCCATGTCGATAGGGCATGAACTTTCCGTAACATCAATACAGCTTGCTGCCGCATTTAATTCCATAGCAAACCGCGGTGTTTATGTAACTCCTGCTCTGGTAGAGAAAATTGAAAAACCGGACGGTACTCTTGTACAGGGATTTTATCCGCGCACAAAGGGGCGGGTAATAAAGGAGGAGGAAGCTTTATTTCTTATGAAGATGATGAGAAATGTTGTAACGGAAGGAACCGGGAAAAGAGCGGACTCGGTTTTCTACCAGATCGCCGGTAAAACAGGAACATCCCAGAAATTCAGCAGTGCTGCCGGCGGGTATTCGGACAGAAATGTTTCATCATTTGTAGGAATTGCCCCTTATCAGAATCCGAAAATAACAATGCTGGTAGTTATCGATGATCCGGATGACCGTTTTACCGGTGGAGCTTCCGCAGCGCCTGTTTTTATGAGGATAACTGACAGGGTGTTGCCCTATTTCGGAATCGGCGGTAAGGATACTTCAGCTTTTAAAGTTAAAAAATCGCAGGAATCGGCAGCGTCTGAGTTTCAGACGGTTCCAGATTTAAAGGGAATGAATATAGCTGAAGCGGCGGCAGTTTTAAGAGTCCTTGGAGAAAAGCATGGTATTAAATATTATATAAAAGGTTCAGGAAGAGTTTATGGACAGAAACCCGCACCTGGAAGCAGTATTTCAAAAGGTGAAAATGTGATACTGTTTATGCATTGAAATAGAATAATTCACTGAATAATTAAAAGCATAGTTATTGCGAATATAAGTAAACAATCTGTTCATGAAATGAATATTGATTTTTAATAAAATGATTATTATCTGAATATATAGCTGTGCAGTGATTGCTTCTCGCAATGACAGAAGCAGGAGTGATTTATTCATGATTGTATAAAATAGTAGAATAGTAGATGGAAGAGAAATAATCAGAAAATGAACGATATCTTCAATAAAAATATCAATGCTCTGAATGCAAGAAACGGAGAGATAGCTGCCAGGTTGAAGAATATAGCAGCAGATCATGTTGATGTGCTGGAGTCAAAGACCGGGAATTATGTGCCGTTATTGAATCTTCCCGACGGCAGAAAACTCTCAATTCACAGCAGAGTTGACCCGCAGAGGGAGGCGGAAAGGTTTGTTTCAGAGATTGATGTTTCTGACAGGGATCTCGTTATTATACTTGGATTCGGTTTTGGGTATCATTGCGAACTTCTTCTCGAAAAAATATCTCCAGAAGTGAATGTAATAGCAGTAGAAAAAGATGAGGCACTGCTGAAAAAGGCATTTGAGTTTCGTGATCTGGAAAGTCTGATTCGAAAGGATAATTTTTATATACTTGCTGATCCAGCTGAAAGTCTTCTCGGAGAAATATTCAGAGGGAAGTCTTCACGTAATGTTTTATTCATTACTCATCGGGGATCGGCACAGATATACCCTGATTATTATCAGAATATTGTATCTGTAATAAAATCTTATATTTCAACAAAGGATGTAAATATTGCGACTCTCGCCAGGTTTGAAAAAACATGGGGTTCAAATACCTCCAGGAACATCAGTGTTATAGCAAAATCATGCGGAGTTAATCTTTTTTTTAATGAGTTTACCGGTATTCCGGCTATTGTTGTTGCAGCTGGTCCTTCTCTTAATTACAGTATGGATTTTATCAAAGAAAATATCAGCAGGGCGGTGATAATCGCGGTTGATACATCGTACAAACTCCTTGTTGATAACGGTATTACTCCTCATTTCTGCCTTTCGGTAGATCCGCAGCTTATTAATGCCAGATATTATGAAGGAATTGAGGAATCAGATACAATACTTGTTTCTGATCCGACGGTACATCCATCATTATTAAGATTTTTTAAGGGGAGGATTGCTCTGACAGGCATTGCCTTTGATATGATGAAATGGATAGATGACATCTGTGGGGAGAAAGGTGAACTGACGCATGGAGGTTCAGTCTCCACAAATGCATATGATTTTGCAAAAAGACTCGGGGCATCACCTGTCTTGATGGTTGGTCAGGATCTTTCGTTCACGTCAGGTCTTGCTCACGCTAAAGGATCCTATCTTGATGAACAGATCCATGATAAAACATATAAATTAAACAATGCACAGATGTATAACAGAAGGCAGATTGCATCTCTCCCCCCTGTTTTTTTAAAGGGTGTAAGAGGCGATAGGGTGCGTACTAACCAGAAGATGATGATCTTTCAGACCTGGTTTGAAAAGAGATATGATAATGATCTTGTCAATGCTACCTACAACGGTGTGTTTATCAAAGGATTGAAAAATATTCCGCATGACAGGCTGACATTCGAGTATCCTGAAATGGATATCATGGGAAAAGTTCATGAGCTTTATGACAGTTACAGAAGTGAGATCGATTCAGGCAGAATTAACAGGTTAAAAAAGAGAATTAATGACATGCTTGATGAAATTGAAAGCCTGATACCTGCTCTTGAAAAGGCATCAGCATATGCCGGCGAACTTTCCGGAATGATAGAATCAGGGAGAGATAAAAGCGATCCCGGGAAAATGTCTTTCATTTTAAAGAAGCTTTCAGAGACGGATAAGTTTATTGAATCTATGCAGAAGAGCAAGGGACTTATAAGCTTTTCAATACAGAGAGTTATTCATACTATTACCGAAGGGTATGAAATTGAAGATGATAAAAATGATAATGCCGCAGGGAGATCTCTCTTCCTTTATCGTGGACTTATAGAAGGGACACTCTTTAATAAAAAGATACTAGGTAAAATGAGATTAATGCTTTGATCGACTGGATCTTTAACCTGCGGGATGTGATTAATGAATTTGTCCGATTATATTATTTTTCGTGTAGCATGTCTTTATTTTATAAAAATTTTTAGCAGTTTAGGTTTCCCCCTTTTTTTCATAACTTTTATTCTATGATTCACAAGCGCGTTTTATTAAGAAATAAGCTGCTTCATCCGCGTCTTTTTTAGTGTAAAAACCGAACATCAGAAATCATTTTCATCGTTACGATTGAATTAATATCTTGATAAATAAACTGTGTATTTGAATAATAAAAAAAAACACAGAATTTATAATATTATGTTTTGTTATATCACAAATTCTGTCATAGAGGAAGGTGTTACGAATGGAACAGTATTTACAGGATTTACTGACTGCCCTTGCTGTAGTCATTAATGGTATACCACAGGGGCTACTGGCTCTCTCTTATGGCTTTGCAGCTTTCCCTACCGCAGTAGCGTTTTTAATTGGTATAGGAGGTTCTCTCGCATTTAATTCAGTTGCTACAATTTCATTTCAGGCTGAGACTATCACTCTTGCCGGAAACCTTGGTTCGACTATCAGGGAACGTCTTTCTCTGGTTTTCTGGGGAGGTTTTTTACTCCTTATCCCATCACTGCTCGGATTAAATGAAGCAATAGTCAGATTCATAGGGCCGGTAGTTGTTTTTTCGATGATGGCAGGAGTCGGAATAATGCTTGCGAATGTTTCATTTACTCTTCTGAAGGATGAATATATAACAGGAACCATATCACTTGTCAGTGCACTGATAGTCTGGTTTATCAAGAAAGACCTTGCTTTGACAATAATAATTTCAGTAATAGCTTCAACAGCAGTTTATATTGCCATCAGATATGTTCCTTTTTTTAAAGATAAGCTTAAACTCAAGGTTGATGAACCTCACATAGACGCTTCTCTGGAGAAATTTCATCTGGGAAATATAGAGTGGAAGTTCTGGACGAACAGGAATATAGTTCTTGGAGCTTTTTCAATTGCCTGTCTTAATATAGGCGCAAATATCTCTTTCGGGAAAATCACCGGTAGTATTGCCGGTGTAAACACCAATATAGATCATCTTTCAATTTATTCATGTCTTGCTGATATGGGATCGACCATGCTCGGAGGTGGACCTGTTGAGTCGATAATTTCCGGAACCGCCACCGCTCCGCACCCACTTCTCGCATCGGTTCTTATGATGGGGATCATGGCTGTTATACTATTTATGAAACTTCTTCCGGTAATCGGAAGGTATGTGCACAGATCGTCAATTGCAGGATTTCTCTTTGTCCTTGGAGCTTTTGTTACCTTTTCGAGTAATATTTCAGGTGCTATCGCAGAGGCCGGCCCTTTCAACGGACCTTTCGGATTCGGTCCCATGGGGATGATAATCGGAGCGACTGTTCTTATCACCGCCAGGTTCAATCCATTTTTCGGTATGATTGCCGGTATAATAGTCAAGGTTGTCTTTTACGGTATGTGAGAGGGTATAAATGAATGAGGATAATTATTACAATCTTAATATAGCCGGTGTAAAACGCCGGCTTCCGAAGATAAAGATAAATGATAACCTGACCATTGCAAGTTTTGTTATGCTTGGAGATACTGAGCTTATAGAAAAGTCGGCACAGGCGATTTATGAGCACCCTGAGTTTCCGAAATACAATATTGATGTTCTTGTGTGCCCCGAAGCGAAGGCGATTCCGCTAACGCACGCTCTCGCTAAACTGGTGCAGGTTAATTACATTGTCGCAAGGAAATCACTCAAGTCTTATATGCATAATCCTATTATAGAAAAAGTAACTTCCATTACTACTGCCGGGGAGCAGTTGCTGGTTCTTGATGGCACGGATGTGGAACATATTAAGGGAAGAAATGTCTGTATTGTGGATGATGTGGTCTCCACCGGGGGGTCAATCAGTTCGCTTGAAAAACTTCTTCTGAGAGTAGGCTGCAAGGTGATATGTAAAACAGCGGTTCTTCTTGAAGAAGCCGGTTATGACAAGGAAGATATTGTGTATCTGGCAAGGCTTCCTGTCTTTAAATCATAAAGCCGCAGAGATGAGGCTTTTCCGGCTGACGAATGAATATTGTTTTTTTGATGATCGGATAATTCTTAGGGTTCAATTCTTTATAATGTTATATGGAGAGTCAAAAAATGCCTTTTTTATCATGGAGTGACAAATTTTCAATTGATATTGAGATAGTGGATGAGCAGCATAAAATGCTTTTCAGCCTTATTAATACTTTATATGATCTCGTTAAGGCCAGGTCTGCCGGCAGTTCTCTCTCAGGTGCACTAGATGCACTTATAGATTACACCAGGTATCATTTCAAAGAGGAAGAAGCGCTGATGGAGAAAATTGAATATGTTCGTTTTCCGCAGCATAAAAATGAACATGACCGCCTTACAGGACTTGCTGCTGATTTTAAAAATAAAATGATGGAAGGAAATGGGAATCCTGACGAGTTCCTCGATTTTCTATATAATTGGCTGACAAAACATATTATGGAACAGGATAAAAAAATCGGAAAATTTATTGAGCAGAAGACACTCAAACCGATAAATAATGTGTTTTAAAATCCCGCGTTTTTTAAATACAACAGCTGAATTTATCCTCATCTTTTTACTATAATGCTTTTATTACAACATGACGAATTATCACGTAATCCCCTGAAACATTCTTTTTAAAATGTATGCTGTAACGGGTATTACATTTTTCTTACCAGGATTACAATGACTGTGGGGACAGGTATGCTATGTTTTTCCGATCATGAGGTGAATGAATGGATGTCAACAGAGGATAAATGCACGAAGAACAGAATAAAATATAAAGAGAATAAAAAATGAATTTCTTAAAATGATAATAATAGTAATATTTCAAATAAAAACAATTAGTTAGATAGAAACAGATGAATTGAGCTTGATTTTTTCTGATCCTGATGATAAAGTGCCTGCGGATTCAGAGTGTGTTAATTTATTAAAACTCTATAGATGTAATTTGGGCAAATAAAACAGACCCTGAGAGTCAGGGGGGATAGTCCCTGAGACTATGAGGCAGAAATGGAGATTATAATGAGTAAATTTAAATGTTTCGGAGTTTTTTTATTACTGATTATATCGTCACTTTTTAACTTAGCCCCGATTTATTCAAATGGCGGCACAATTGACAGTTCGACACTGGCATCCTCTGGTAATATTCAACTTCAAAAAACCGGGAATGTTGATTTGATTAGTGAAAAACTTTTTATTATGCCTGTTGGTAATTATGTCGGTGTTCATATTGTTTATGAATTGAATTGCAGGGAGGACAACAAAACAGTAGCATACGGTTTTCCGTTTAAAAATGAATTTGAATATGATATTTTTAGATCATTTGAAGATTCTTCTGCTAATTTAATCCGATATTTTTCGATGAAGATTAATGGTTCAAATGTTAAACTAAATGAAAAGATAAACAAAGTGAAAAGCGTTAAATTTAATGAATCCAATGAACCTGTCCAATATGATGAAGAGAAATGGTATTTTTCGCAATTACTCTTGCAAAAAGGGATAAATATTATTGAAATAAATTACTCTGCAAAGTCATCTTTCGAAGATGAAGGCACGAGTAAAAGTGAAGAAATCTCTTATGGGGCAAGAGTTTTCAGGTATAATTTCAAACCTGCGGCAGGTTGGGGAGAGGGGATTGTAGATAAACTCGAAGTTTCCATAGACACATCATTAGTCTATAATGTAAAGATAAATGGGATGGAAGGTTTAAATGGGGGAGAAAATCGTTATTATGCATTGATTGGGAAAGCTGATTTATTAAAAATACACGATCTGGAAATTGATTATAATGCATCAGGATACCAGTGGTATAATGAAAAAGAGATAACTTCAAAAAACACACCTGCCAGGGTTCTAAAAATTACAGCCTCAAGCTGTCTTAAAGGGGATTATTTACCCGAAAATCTTATCGATGGAAAATACACCACAACATGGAGCGAAGGTGTTGATAACAACGGGATTGATGAGTGGATTGAAGTTGAATTTAGAAAGGGCACTTCAGTCGGAACAATTGCTATAACTAATGGTTTCATGAAAAACAGAGAATTATACAGGAAAAATTCAAGAGTAAAAAAAATACAATGTGATATTTCTGCAACAATGAAAGATGACAATAGCAGAAATATTTCATTCAGTAAGAATGTCAATCTATATGATTTCGATATGGGATATATTCGTGAAAATAATTATCCCGATAAATTAAGTGATATAGATAAATATACAATAGAACCGCTTGTCACTCCTGAAGATTTTGCAGGCAAATATGAAATAACTAAAATCAGGTTAACTATAAAAGAAGTATACCCTGGGACAGTGTTCAGTGACACGTGCATTACGGAACTGTTTGCTTTTTAGTATTAATCTTTTGTTGCTGCCTTCTCAATCTGAATCAGCAGAGCATTATTGCAATATAGAGAAGAATGCGGGAGGCAGTTATTATATCAGAAACAGCGATGAATTCATAATTGAAAGCAGTAACGATATATACTTTGCCCGTCCGGTACTTGCCGAATATTCGAACTTCAAATTTGATGCAAGAGACCTGAAAAGTAGAATTGATTACACTATTGAAAATATCGGAAGAGGAAAAATAAATCTCCGTGAATTATTGAAAGAGAAATATACCGGAACACATATTTTTCTTACAGGGTTAAAGAACTGCAATAATATCAGTTCGCGTTTTTTCTTACATGAATATTTAAATTCAGCAATACAGGTTGTTATCAGAAATGATAACTCGTATACAGGATATCTTACTGAACTGTTCAATACTCCCTTTATATGGATTCCACAAAAAGTTGAAGGTATTCATCAGACCGATGCAGGTGTTGGTTCAGATTGTATCTCATTTGTTATATATGGTAAACGCCGGCAGAATTATAAAATTCCATATATTCACCCTGGAAGGATCTATAATTACACTGATAATGTCAGTGGAGAATTTTATAATCAGAGTGAAGGGATATATTATAATAAAAAAGGGGAGAGGGTGACATTAAAGAATATCAGGAGAGGCGATATTCTCTTTTTTAAAGCTCATGTGGCGGTCTTTTATGAGGACCGGGGTGAGAAAGGTTTACTCGATAAAGATGACCTGATAATTCACTCTATTAAAACCGGTGCACATATCTCCACAATAGAAAATTCAAACTACTATAATCTCCCGATACAGATATTAAGATGGAAAGAATAAAATGTTTATACCAGAGCGGGGTGAAAAAATTTAAAAAATGAGATTTGGTATGAATAACGGGATAATTTTCCGGAACAGATCAAAACATTGACGTTATAGGAAATTTTGATTATATTCATGTTGAGCATAAAATTATTTATGATAAAAGTATTAATACTGCATTCAGGTGTCTTTTTTATGTTGTTATGCGTTTAAATAAATTAAGCTTAAATAATAAACGTTCTGAGGGGAGTGAGATGAATAAAAAAGATATCGAATCCGGTGATGTTTCCAGACAAGTTTCAGATTATATAAAAACCCGCCAAAAATCAGCAATGATAAGAACTGCCGAACAGAAATACGAACGTATCATAGGCATTCTGGATGAAAAAATCAGAAAAAACGGATTGGATAAAGAACTGGTAAAACCTCAGACCTCCTATAAGTATATACTTGCTGCGATAGGTTTTTTAAAAGGAACATTACATATAGTTGAATTGAATAAAATGCTTTATGAAATCGGATTTACGGAGAAAGACTCTCAAATCCCCGGGAAATATAACCCTACAAAATATTTTTCTGAAGTAACTTCAAATCCTGCAGGTATGTGTTCTTATTTATTGCAGTCCGCAGTATATTTCAGACTGGCGCGTATTTTCAGCAAGGCTCCTCACGAAGAGCGGATAAATATGTATATTAATCTTGCCATGGCTGCATCAACATCAAAAGTCAATAAAAAGCAGTACAGGGAGATCTGCAGAATACCAGTAACAACACTAATTCGAAATGCAGGTGTGACATCAAAACAAAGCACAACAATGATAACCTATGATAATTCTGATTATTATACTAAGCCATTGGAGGAGAGGCAACGCGGATTTATTGAGTTTGAATATTCCCCTTCCGAGGAGGAATATTCATTCCTGGATGTTCCTGAACAGCTAACAATAGAAGGTAAAACATATTATCCGCGTATAAAAACCGTTTATGGTAAAAATATTCTTCATATATTTACACCGGCATTTGTGATGGGCGTTGTAAAAGGTTATATCGCCAACAAGAATTTAAACCCCGTGGTGTTTCTTGCGAAACTGCCGGTCACTCTTAATCAGATCAATGATAATGTTTACCTTGATAATGATGGTTTTTATAAATATAAAGACAGTAACGAGATCTGTAAAGATAAGAAAGGTGAAAGTATAAGTTACACTAAAAGCGCAGTAATCGATTTTATGGGGCATGAAGTTGAAATAAACTCCAGCAGGGTAAGGATTGAGCTTGCTCATGACCGTGAAAAATATGTCTGGTCACCGCTTGAAAATTTTTATTACAGGGACGTGGCAAAGCAGATAGGTAAAACTGCTGAAACTTTAACTAAAGGAGACCTTGTAAAATATTTTCTTAAAAAAAGATCCGGAACAGCGTCTCTCGCGGCTGCGGGGACTTTTATCTATTTTGGGATGACAGCTGCTGTATTTGGAAGATACTCATTACTCGCTGTTGCGCCTGTAACATTTCTTGTGTGGATATCTATTCGTCTGGATTTTAAAGCAGATGAAAAGCGCAGAAATGATGCGGATATGGAAATGGCAATTGGCGCGAGGGAGTCTGCGGGGGAAAAGATCCAGAAAAGCCTGCTTGACGAGAAAAAATATGTAGAAGAACGCGAAGAGAGAATTAAAGAGTTATTCGAGAAAATTAAAACATTTCAGACCGACCAGACTACCGCGCTGGAGGAGATCAATTCCTCAATGGATCAATATTCCAGAGGCATACAGGATACAACGGCTGAGGTAACTGATTTGAGTATGTATATGGAAGATAATTACAGGGAGATTAAAAAGCTGAAAGAGAGCAGGGTGCTTCAGGAGAAAATCATAAATAAGCAGATTGGCAGAATAAACAAGGTCAGTGGTGAATTAAAGGATACCAACGAACATTTTAAGGTGCTGACAAATGAGACCCGCATACTGGAAGAGTTTATTGTTACTCTGGAGGATATCAGTGACAAGACTAATCTTCTGAGTCTCAATGCTGCTATCGAAGCTGCCCGCGCCGGGGAAGCCGGGCGCGGGTTTGCAGTTGTTGCTGACGAGATTGGGAAGCTGGCCGACCTGACGCAGGGCTATCTCCGGAACCTTAAAGTGCCGATCAGTAAAATCAATGAGCAGATCATCGAAATATACGGCAGGAATTCCCAGAACCTTGTAAGTCATGAAGAATCAGGAATTGAACTGTCGGAAGCAATTCAGGAGATCAACGCGGATTTTTCAAACCTGATTGAAACAGTTGAAGCCAACACCTCAAAGATCAATCATCTTGCACAGAGCATAGCTTCAACCATGGAAGAGCTGGCTGCGCAGGGTGAAGAGGTTTCAGCATCAACAAGTCTGCTCGGGAAAAATTCCATAGATCAGGTTGCGCTTATACGGGATGAGGAAGAGGGCATTGATAAAAAATAATATACCACCCCCCGCTTTTCCGGAGAATGTGGTGAGCCGGCGATGGATGAAGGTGAATAAACAGTTTGCCAATTTACCTTAATCTCACAGCAAGTTCCTTCTCCAGGACTTCACGTACAATGCCTGCATCGGCTTTGACGTTAACAGGTTCATTCGCATGAACAGATTTTATTCCCGGAAGGGTTTTTTCGTGGTATCCTACTTTAAATTCGGAGAACTTAAGCCCATGTGCAGTAGAAACTATAATTACCCTGTCTTTCTTTGAGATTTTCTGTTTTTCCAGCAGTTTAATAAATGCAGCAAGTGCAACTCCGGTATGCGGGCAACTATACATACCTGTTCTGTCGGCGAGTGCGGAAGCCTCGGAGAGTTCCTCTTCACTCGCCTGCTCAACTATACCGTCAAAGTTCTTCAGTGTCTTAATAGCTTTCTGCACGGAGACGGGATCACCGATCTGTATTGCCGATGCAAGGGTTTTCTTCGGAGTTACAGGTTGAAATTCCTCAAAATTTTTAAGATACGACAAATACAGCGGATTTGCATTTTCAGCCTGTGCAAGAACAAGCCGCGGCTTTTTATTAATGAGCCCGAGCTGGAGCATCATTTCGAATCCGCTTCCAAGAGCAGAGACATTACCCAGATTTCCGCCCGGGATAATCACGACATCCGGAACTTCCCAGTCAAACTGCTGTGTCATCTCAACAGATATTGTTTTCTGGCCCTCTATGCGAAGTGAGTTCATTGAATTCGCAAGGTATATGCTGTTATCCTTTGTTATTTCCTGGACAATTTTCATGCATCCGTCGAAGTCGGTATCAAGGGAGATAACAATAGAGTTGTTGGACATCGGTTGAACAAGCTGGGCGGTTGATATTTTATTCCTTGGAAGGAAGACAATAGACGGTATTCCCGCATAAGCCGCATATGCCGCAAGTGCGGCGGATGTATCCCCGGTTGAAGCGCATGCCACAGCTTTTATCTTTTTACCGCTGCTGATCATGTCGTTTACCATTGAGACAAGTACAGTCATTCCAAGATCCTTAAAGGAACCGGTATGGCTGTTACCACACATCTTAATCCATAGATCGTCCATTCCAAACATGGCACCGAAGCGTTTAGCCCAGAACATGTTCGTGTTCCCTTCGTACATGGAGACAATGTTTTCATTGTTTATCTGCGGCACAACCCATTCTTTTTTACTCCATACGCCGCTGCCGTAGGGCCACCTGTTGGTGCCGATCCTTCCGCTGAAGAGGTTCTTCCATTCTTCAGCGGAAGTTTCTCCAAGCTTATCCATATTATGGTGTACTTCAAGGAGGTTGCCGCATTTTTTGCATTTATAAACAATTTCATCGAGAGGGTATATTTCATCGCATCCTGCGATGCATTTAAACTCAGCTTTATATTCCTGCATAAATCTCTCCTGTATCTGTTAACGAAACATCATTTATAAGTGACATTTCGAACCCGCTTCAATTTTTCGGGTGAGAAATTTTAAATTTTAAAAAAATTTCTCAGTCGCTTAATCTATGGTAAAAATTATACTCAGCAGATCCTTCGAAATGACTGAAACTTACTGTTATCCGTTATTATTCATAATAAACTAATTTTTAAAATCTTCAACACGAATCATAATTACTTTTTCTTTTATAAAAGAAAAACATCCAATCTCGTCAATACATTTAAGCATGTTACTCTCAATAGCTTCGTGTGTAACAATAATTAGCGGAACATATCCTTCGTTTACTTCTTTTTGCATTACTGAAGCTATTGATATATCATGTTTACCGAGAACACCGGATATCTGCGACAGTATTCCAGGACTGTCCTCAGTCTGAAGTCTCAGGTAATATCTGGAAACCCTCTCTTCAGGAGACATCAATGCAGCTTTTCCTGAGAGTTTTCCATGATACTCATCTTTCCGTGAAAGTTGTACAATATCACTTACTATAGCAGACGCAGTGGGTAAACTTCCCGCCCCTCTCCCGTTAAGGATGATAGCGCCTGCCATATCACCTTCAAGCATGATTGAATTGAACTCGTTTCTCACAGAAGCCAGTGCATGGTCTTTTGGAATCATTGTCGGGTGTACTCTTATATCAAGAGTCTTGTTTTTAAACTTGGCTATTCCAAGCAGTTTGATGATATAGCCCATGTCCCTGGCGTATGATATATCAAAAGGGCTTATATTTGAAATTCCTTCGACAGGTACTGTCTCAAAGTCTATCGATTTGCCGTATGAAAGCATGGCAAGAATGGAAATTTTATGACCGGCATCATATCCCTCAATGTCAAATGTGGGATCTGTCTCAGCAAACCCCCTTTTCTGGGCGTCTTTCAACGCATCGTTAAATGTAATCCCTTCATCTCCCATGCGTGTAAGGATATAGTTTGTAGTTCCATTTAGTATGCCGACTATTGATTTAATGTGATTACCCACCATGCCGTTTTTCAGAGAGAGTATGCATGGAATACCGCCTCCTACAGCGGCTTCGAATCCTATGGAGTTTCCTGTTTCTGCAACGGCTTCAAGAAGGGAGACTCCATCTTCAGCAAGGAGTTTTTTATTTGCAGTGACTACATTTTTGCCCTTGTGAAGTGAATCAATAATAATTTCTCTGGCAGGACTTATCCCGCCGATTACTTCAACAACTATATCAATTTCACTATCTTCTGTTACATCGTTCCATTTATTGGTACAAGAAATTTCTGAATCCAGATTGCTGATCTCAGAAAGATTCAGGTCGCAGATTGTTTTAATCTTAAGTTCAATACCCGATTTAAGGGCGATAGTTCCTTTATTATCTCTTATTAATTTATAGACACCTTTACCTATTGTGCCAAAACCGATTAGACCTATGGTTACAATTTTTTTCATAATGCGAACCTCATAACATTTACAGATTATGGAGATAAGCTTCAGGAGAGGGTAAAATAAATCAATAAAAATTCAATTAAAGCTTCTAAATGCACGTGGGGAGAACTTTAAAATACCGGCAACCGGCTAATGATAATTATATGGTTTAATTACATTTCATTTAAACTGTAAAATAATCGGTTATTCCGTTCAGTTTCTCTGATTTTTCCTTCAGTTCTTCAGCTGATTTATGAAGATACTCAGTTGAAGTTGTGATTATCTGGATTGTTTCATTTATATTTGAGAGAGCCTTGAGTATTTCATTACTGTTATTTTTCTGTTCGGCTGTAGTTTCGGCAATCACTGTAGACATCTGGTTTATTGTTTCAATATCATTAAGAACAGCCTGGTTTCCTTTCCTTTGCTCTTCAGAGGATACCGCAATTTCTTTCATCAGCAGCGCGGTGTTTTTAATATTATTCATAACCTGTACAATGGCGTTATTTGTCGTATTAACAAGTGTCGCACCCTCATTTACGTCTGAGCGTGTCTGCTGAATTGTGGTTTCTATCTCCTTTGTACTCGCCGCTGTTGCATCTGCAAGTTTGGAAATTTCCTGCGCGACAATAGCAAAACCTCTGCCATGTTCTCCGGCACGTGCAGCCTCAATTGATGCGTTTAGTGAGAGGAGATTTATCTGATCGGAGATATCGTTTATTATCTGGACAATTTCCACTATTTTCTGTGAGTTTTCAGATATCTGATTTATTTTTGATGTTGTTGTATCAAGTATCGATTTTGTTTCATTGGCGTTATCAACGGCAATTTCGGTTTTTTTACTTACATCGGCAGCTTTTTTGCTCACACCGGATGAGGATTCTGATAGCATCTCCATAGCTTCGCTTGCGTTTTTCATTCTGTTTGCCTGGTTTTTCGCAGCGTCGGCGATACTGTCTATTGAAGCGGCAAGTTCTTCATTGGATGAAGTTGTTTCTTCAATATAACCTGCCTGATTTTGCATCTGAATCTCAAGCTTTTGGCTTGTGACAGAAAGACTTTTCGCTTCTGTACCAAGATCACCCGATATTTCTTTTATCGATGTTACGACGCGTTGAGTGGTAACAATCATTTTGTTCACGGCCTCGATAAGTTCATCATATTCACCACGGATACTGTTCTGATAAACTTTGCATTTGCAGCAGAATTGATCAATTTTTTCCTTCTTTGAAAGCCCCTTCATGCCGTCGAAGCAGGTTGTATCATCAATACCCCAGCATGCGAGGTTGGATGTTTTGTAAGCCGGGCAATCTGTCTTTTTACAGTCCTGGACTGATGTACACTTTCTGTAATGTCTCTGAATTATGAATTTATCGAGATGTCCCTGGCTTACGAGAGATGCTGTTTCAATAATCTGGTTAAGCGGTTTTTTTATATATTTTGCTATAAATGTGCTTATCATGAGAATAATTAACGGTGCAACGATAATAAGTATTAAAAGAAGAACGCCGAAACTTTTCTGGAGCATCATGCTTTCATTTTTGTTTATACCTGCTGCAATATATAATTTCTTTACTGCAATAAACTCTTTATATATAAGATATTTGTTACCATCGGATGATGTAAAGGTAAAAAAAGGAGCTTCGTCTTTCATGGATTGAAGCAGGGCTGAATCTGTTTCACCCTTCTTTTGCGGATGAGAAAGATACATGCCATTTTCATTCATTACAAAAAAGAAACCGCCGCCTGTTACAGCATTATGTTGTAAAATATCAAGTATTTTTGTATCGTCATTAATTACTTCGTTTAAGAGTAGAGCAAACTTTACGCTTTTATGAAGCGACGTCTCAGTTAGCCTGTTTGAATAATTATTAATAAAAAGAAAAAGTACAATAGTGGTTATTAATAGAGGCGGAAGCGAAATTATTGTCATTGATTTAATAACAGTTCCGCGTACACCGTAAAATAAATTTCTCAAGAACATATATTCCCCCACCGAACAGATAAACCGACGTAAGTACATGATAAAGAAAAGGCATCAATGTCAATTTAAAATTTATAATTTGTTTATACTATTATATAATTAAACTATATATAGTGGAACCTGATTTATTATAGAGCAAAAAAGAATGTATCGCCATTGCTGAGGCGTTCTGCACAGCAATTACTAACTTCGGTTAGGTGTTTTATGTAACAATATCCTGATCAGTATTATAGTTCAGATTTGTAATTTCTTTTCTGAAACATCTCACCGGCTTTTGCCCCGCAAAAGGCTATAGCTGTTATGATGGTAATCCTTACAATGATTAAAGCACTGAAAGCGCCGGCAATGAAAAGCAAAATAACCTGTGATATAATTATTTCGACAGCAGCACCCAGCATAGGTTCTTTTATTGAAATTCCAGGGGACATGTATGATGAGAAGAGGGTTCCACAAAAGATACCTGTAAGAGAACCTAATGATGACACAACAACTCCGGTCTCAAGCGCTGTAAACTCTGTACCTTTAACAAGTAAATATAACTGTCCGGCAGCAGAAGCGAAAATATAGTCGAATATCATTATTGCTATCAGTGAAAAGAGAACCCATCTCCAGATTATCTTTACTTTTCTGACGGAAATCTTTCTCTGAAAGTTTAAATTGGCTCCACACCTGCAACAGTACCTGCTTTTGTTGTCTGATGAAGAGCCGCATCTCATGCATTGTAAATTGGTATCAGTCATCGATTGTTATCTCACTTTTAATAATTATTTGAGTGTGTTCATCTTCCGGATTAACCCTGAAGAGAACATCATTTTTATCGGCAATCAGACTGCGTGCCTGCAGGAATGTTTTATAATCCGACCTTACGCCGCAGACCTTGACGATAATAGAATTGGAAATGCCCGCTCCCCTGACATAGATTTCCCTGTCTCTTTTGTACTTTTCATCAACAGTTTCATCCTGCTTTATAAGAGAAAATGTGGGAGAGAAAATAATTTTAGCATTATGTTCTTTCATGAATGTAAAGCTTTCGTCATGAAAAACGTCGGCACAGATAAGCACTCCGAAATTGAAGCCATAGGCACTGAAAACTTTAAGTTTATCCCCCGGAATAATTTTACCGACTTCAGCGAAAAAAAGATTTTTCTTCCGGTATGAACCGACTTCAATACCGTTGTGGAAAATATAAGTTGTATTATACATTACATTGTCCGCCAGTTCCGGCATTGTGCCACCTATAACTACTGTATTAAGTTTTTCTGATAACAGCTGAATTCTCCTGATCTGGAGATTCTGGTTGTGGATACTCTGTCCATGATTTCCAAGCTTCTGATTTACAAAAAAATATTCAGGAAAACATATAAAATGAGGTGAATAATCTTTCATTTCTTTAATATCAGCTTTTGTAATCGGTATTCCTAAAGATTTCTGATATAGTATTACTTTTATTTTTTTCATTCTGATTTCCTGTAAGTATAATTAGGCCGTCTGCATATTAATATTATAAAGAAAACCAGCTGGAATTTTCTTCAATCATAAAATCACATAAAACCCATCTTTTGTAATGTTGACGGTTTGTCCTGGAAATTTAATTTGGATCAAATTTGCATAATATTTAAAAAATATTAATTATAAAAAAATTTTTTTAAATATTGCTCCATTGTGCCGTTGTAATGACTATGAAGCGTCATTTTATCAGCAAGGGGGTGTTTTTATTGAAAAAAATTTACAATACATTTGATGAAGCATTTGTTGAGGTTTACGATAAGTACCATATTTATCTTTTAAAGTATCTTCTTTTACTTGTGCATGATTTTGATGTTGCAGAAGATTTGACTCAGGATATTTTTATAAGAATTTATAATTCACGAAACAGTGAAATAACCGGAGAAAAATTCCGTAATTATATAAAAAAAGCCGCCAGAAATATTGCAATTGATAATGCGCGTAAATCAGCAAGAGAAGAGGGAAGAAATAAGAGAATGATTCCAGAAATAAAGGAATTAAATGACAACTTTTATTCGAGCCTTGAGGACAGTTTTATTGATGGTGAAATTTTATCTACAGTGAATGACGTTCTCGAAAAATATTCTGAAATAAACAAAAAAGTGTTCATTTCCAGAATTATTGAGAACAAAACCAGACGTCAGGTATCTGCGGAGGAAAATATACCACCTTACAAGATAAAAAAAATCGAAAATGAAATATTTTATGAATTAAGAGAGAAGCTGAAGCACTTTCTTTAAATAGTGATATGATATATAGTAGATGTACTAAAATAAAGCCCGGATTTTTACCTGTTCGGGCTTTATTAATATAATTATCGTTGAGAAGAGATTATTTGATTCAGTATATTAAAGATCAATTTTTTATAGGTATAAAATATTTTTCAGATATAAGTTTATTATTAAACCTGTTATATCTGTAATCCTGAACAGAATTACAGGATTGTCGGGATTTCCTGCGGATAGAAGTATTGTTCACTGACGTACACTACATTGGGTATTAACAGGTTTATGATAAATGCCACGGCAAATTTACGATAAAGTCCGAATCTATTTACAGAAAAGTCAATTCCGCTTCAATTCCGCCTCAACCACCTTACCGACAGTTATAAACGCACGTTTTACTCTGTCTTAAACGGAGTTGAAACGGTATTGAAACGGTTTTTAACAGGGTCTTCATACTGCTGAAATCTGTTTTTAACAGATGCTCCGTTTTATTTTAAAAAAAATTAAGTTAGTAAAAAAATTACGTTGACAGAAGTGTGAGTAGAAAACTATGGTCATTTTTGTTGGTGAGGGAGACTTTGCTGATGTGGAGTACCGGTAGGTGAGAAGGTAGAGAAAATTTTTTGTTTTACAAAAAATTTATAAAATACTGACAAAAAGCTTGACGGGAAAAGGGTGGTTGCATAATTTGAAATCACGGTAAGCGAATAGCTTGCCAGAGTAAGAATCTGAAAACTACTAAGAGATTAGTAAAGTGTCGGAATCTCCATGGAGCCTGAGAGGGTATAGTTGGAGATTTTTTTTGCTCATTTAGAACCATCGGGTTTGCTCTTTGAAAACTGAGTAGTATTAGACAAAAGAAGTAAAGCTTACAAGAAAGCTAGAAGTTAAGTTTTGAAAATGATTTTCTATGAAAATAAATATCATGGAGAGTTTGATTCTGGCTCAGAACTAACGCTGGCGGCGCGTCTTAAACATGCAAGTCGAACGGTATCCTTTGAGCTTGCTTAGAGGAGAGAGTGGCGAACGGGTGAGTAACACGTGGATAATCTGCCTCCGGGGTGGGGATAACTATCCGAAAGGATAGCTAATACCGAATGAGATGGTGGTTACGCAGGTAGCAGCCATTAAAGGTGGGGACCGCAAGGCCTACCGCCTGGAGATGAGTCCGCGGCTGATTAGCTAGTTGGTGGGGTAAAGGCCTACCAAGGCGACGATCAGTAGCCGGCCTGAGAGGGTGAACGGCCACATTGGGACTGAGATACGGCCCAGACTCCTACGGGAGGCAGCAGTTAAGAATCTTGCACAATGGGCGCAAGCCTGATGCAGCGACGCCGCGTGAATGATGAAGGCCTTCGGGTTGTAAAGTTCAGTAAGCAGGGAAGAATAAGCATGGGGTAATATTCCATGTGATGACGGTACCTGCCTAAAGCCCCGGCTAACTACGTGCCAGCAGCCGCGGTAATACGTATGGGGCGAGCGTTGTTCGGAATTATTGGGCGTAAAGGGCGTCTAGGCGGGGATTTAAGTTAGGTGTGAAAGCTATGGGCTCAACCCATAAACTGCATCTAAAACTGGATCTCTTGAGTTCGGGAGAGGAGAGCGGAATTCCAGGTGTAGCGGTGAAATGCGTAGATATCTGGAAGAACACCAGTGGCGAAGGCGGCTCTCTGGCCTAGGACTGACGCTGAAGCGCGAAAGCGTGGGGAGCGAACAGGATTAGATACCCTGGTAGTCCACGCTGTAAACGTTGTATACTAGGTGTTAGTGGCTTGTCTACTAGTGCCGCAGCAAACGCATTAAGTATACCGCCTGGGGAGTACGCCCGCAAGGGTGAAACTCAAAGAAATTGACGGGGGCCCGCACAAGCGGTGGAGCATGTGGTTTAATTCGATGATACGCGAAGAACCTTACCTGGGCTTGAACTGTGCATGACAGGCGTAGAGATACGTCCTTCCTTCGGGACATGTATAGAGGTGCTGCATGGCTGTCGTCAGCTCGTGTCGTGAGATGTTGGGTTAAGTCCCGCAACGAGCGCAACCCCTACTCTCTGTTGCTATCAGGTAATGCTGGGCACTCTGAGGGAACTGCCGGTGATAAACCGGAGGAAGGTGGGGACGACGTCAAGTCATCACGGCCCTTATGTCCAGGGCTACACACGTGCTACAATGGCCGGTACAAAGAGTTGCAAGACCGCGAGGTGGAGCTAATCTCAAAAAACCGGTCTCAGTTCGGATTGGAGTCTGCAACTCGACTCCATGAAGTTGGAATCGCTAGTAATCGTGGATCAGAACGCTACGGTGAATACGTTCCCGGGCCTTGTACACACCGCCCGTCACACCATCTGAGTTGGCAGCACCCGAAGTGGCTGATCTAACCGTAAGGGGGAAGGTTACTAAGGTGAAGTCGGTGAAGAGGGTGAAGTCGTAACAAGGTAGCCGTATCGGAAGGTGCGGCTGGATCACCTCCTTTATAAGGATAGATAATAACAGTCAAAATACTACTCAGTTTTGAAATAGTAAACCCTGAAAAGGCCTTTATCTTAGTATAAATATAAGAAACAGGGCCTGTAGCTCAGATGGTTAGAGCGAACGACTGATAATCGTTAGGTAGGTGGTTCGACTCCACTCAGGCCCAATTGATATGAAAAATATCTTGGGGGTGTAGCTCAGCTGGGAGAGCATCTGCCTTGCACGCAGAGGGTCATCGGTTCGATCCCGTTCACCTCCAAATGCCGGATAAATGTCCTGCTTAAAATCAGAAAAGCTTTCTGATCTTAAATAGGGCCTTTAACCGGCCCGGATCTTTTAAAACGGTTAAGTCTAAAATGAAAGTCTCATTTAACTTAACAATACAATAGTAATCGAGTTGAAAATTGATCGAGCGATTCTGCTATCGTACGTTTACGATAGCAGAAAAAATAATATGGTCAAGCAAATAAGGGCATACGGTGGATGCCTTGGCACTAGAAGGCGATGAAGGTCGTGGCAAGCTGCGATAAGCTTCGGGTAGGAGCAAGCATCCTTTGATCCGGAGATAACCGAATCGGAAAACCGACTATGGGCGAACCCATAGTATATGTCACTGAATAAATAGGTGGCATGGGCAACACCAGGGGAATTGAAACATCTAAGTACCCTGAGGAAAAGACATCAACAGAGATTCCCTCAGTAGTGGCGAGCGAAAGGGGAAGAGCCTAAACCGGACTTTACGTTACAGGCCAGAACCGCTGTAAGACCGGGGTTGTAGGATGCAGAGTGGGCGTCTTCTGGGACGCCCGGAGAGTTACAAAGTTTCATGTTAGCTGAACCCGCTGAAAAGAGGGCCACAGAGCGTGATAGCCGCGTAAGTTAAAACATAGAAACCTCTCTTTCTGTATTCCTGAGTAGGGCGGGGCACGTGAAACCCTGTTCGAATCTGGGAGGACCATCTTCCAAGGCTAAATACTAACTAGTGACCGATAGTGAACAAGTACCGTGAGGGAAAGGTGAAAAGAACCCCGGGAGGGGAGTGAAATAGAACCTGAAACCGTATGCTTACAAGGTGTTGGAGGGCTATGTTTACATGCCTGACAGCGTGCCTTTTGTAGAATGAGCCGGCGAGTTACTTTATACAGCAAGGTTAAGTGATCGGAATCACGCAGCCGTAGCGAAAGCGAGTCTTAAATGGGCGATTAAGTTGTATGGAGTAGACCCGAAACCGAGTGATCTAGTCATGGCCAGGTTGAAGCGTGGGTAAGACCACGTGGAGGACCGAACCGGTGAATGTTGAAAAATTCTCGGATGAGCTGTGACTAGGGGTGAAAGACTAAACAAACTCGGCAATAGCTGGTTCTCCTCGAAATAGCTTTAG
Organism: Spirochaetota bacterium; assembly: GCA_963664815.2. Lineage (GTDB taxonomy): Bacteria > Spirochaetota > UBA4802 > UBA4802 > UBA5550 > WRGT01. The sequence continues at coordinate 3,278,220 of CAXXHB010000003.1, read as the reverse complement.
GGCTAGCCTCATATGTTTAGTTGCGGAGGTAGAGCACTGATTGGGCTAGGGGGTCAACAAACTTACCAACCCCACTCAAACTTCGAATGCCGTAACTTTAGAGTATGGGAGTCAGACTACGGGAGATAAGTTTCGTGGTCAAAAGGGAAAGAGCCCAGACCAACAGCTAAGGTCCCCAAGTATATACTAAGTGATAAAGGAAGTGGAGTCGCACAGACACCCAGGAGGTTGGCTTAGAAGCAGCAACCCTTCAAAGAGTGCGTAATAGCTCACTGGTCGAGTGACTTTGCACCGAAAATAATTGGGACTAAGTATATCACCGAAGCTTTGGATTCACGTAAGTGAGTGGTAGAGGAGCATTCTGTACGGGCTGAAGGTTGACCGCGAGGACAACTGGACTGTACAGAAGAGAGAATGCCGGCATGAGTAACGTTAAAAGAAGTAAAAAACTTCTTCGCCGTAAGCCTAAGGTTTTCTGGGCAATGTTAATCATCTCAGAGTTAGTCGGCCCCTAAGACGAGGCGGAAACGCGTAGTCGATGGGAAGCAGGTTCATATTCCTGCACCTCCTGGTGGAGGTTATCGTGATGGAGTGACGTAGAAAGGTATGGACGCAGGGCGTTGGTTGTCCCTGTCCCTATTTGTAGGCTTGGGTCTCAGGAAAATCCGGGACCCTTATGGCCGAGGATGTGGGGGAGTGGAACTTCGGTGAAGCGAAGGTCCAAATCCTAGACTACCAGGAAAAACTTCTAAACGCGAAACCGGGAGACCGTACCGTAAACCGACACAGGTGGGCGGGATGAAAATTCTAAGGCGCTCGAGAGAACCCTCGTTAAGGAACTCGGCAAAATAGTCCCGTAACTTCGGGAAAAGGGACGCCTCACTAGTGTGAAACCCCCGCGGGTGGAGCATGAAGAGGCCGCAGAAAAATGGCCCAAGCGACTGTTTACCAAAAACACAGGACTCTGCAAACTCGTAAGAGAAAGTATAGGGTCTGACACCTGCCCGGTGCCGGAAGGTTAAGAGGAAGTGTTAGTGCGTATTTATATGTGCGAAGCTCTGAATTGAAGCCCCGGTAAACGGCGGCCGTAACTATGACGGTCCTAAGGTAGCGAAATTCCTTGTCGGGTAAGTTCCGACCTGCACGAATGGTGTAACGACTTGGGCACTGTCTCAACGGGGGACTCGGTGAAATTGTATTGTTCGTGAAGATGCGGACTACCTGCAGAAGGACGGAAAGACCCCGTGCACCTTTACTGTAGCCTGACACTGTAGTTTGGTATAATATGTGTAGGATAGGTGGGAGACTGTGAAACCGGGACGCTAGTCTTGGTGGAGTCATCGTTGAAATACCACCCTTGTTCTATTGGACTACTAACCGATACCCGTTATCCGGGGTCGGGACACTGTCTGGTGGGCAGTTTGACTGGGGCGGTCGCCTCCTAAAGAGTAACGGAGGCGCCCAAAGGTTCCCTCAGCGCGGACGGAAATCGCGCGTAGAGTGTAAACGCAAAAGGGAGCTTGACTGCGAGACCTACAAGTCGAGCAGGTACGAAAGTAGGGGTTAGTGATCCGGTGGTCCCGTATGGAAGGGCCATCGCTCAACGGATAAAAGGTACGCCGGGGATAACAGGCTGATAGCGCCCAAGAGTTCATATCGACGGCGCTGTTTGGCACCTCGATGTCGGCTCTTCGCATCCTGGGGCTGGAGAAGGTCCCAAGGGTTCGGCTGTTCGCCGATTAAAGCGGAACGCGAGCTGGGTTCAGAACGTCGTGAGACAGTTCGGTCCCTATCCTCTGCAGGCGTTGGAAATTTGAGGAGATCTGTCCTTAGTACGAGAGGACCGGGATGGACGAACCTCTGGTGCACCAGTTATCGTGCCAACGGTACAGCTGGGTGGCTATGTTCGGAATGGATAACCGCTGAAAGCATCTAAGCGGGAAGCCAACTCCAAGATAAGATTTCCCTAGGGCTTTAAGCCCTCTGAAGACTCCTCGAAGACTACGAGGTCGATAGGATGGAAGTGTAAGCGCCGAAATGCGTTCAGCTCACCATTACTAATCAGTCGTGAGGCTTGACCATATTATTAAAAAACCCTCTGCAGCGCAGAGGGTTTTTTATTTGCTTTTAAACCGTAAAATCTACTAAAAACAGATAATGATCTTTATGTTCCAGGGAAAATCTGTTTTATGATATACGTAATGATGACATTTTTATATAAATTAATTACATTTTATCTGAACAAAAGTGTTCATCGATTTTTATATTTCTTACTGTGATATATCGAACGCGACTAATACTAGTCATATTAGATAAGAAGAATCTGCGTTCAATTGGGATATTTTTTCATGGGATAAATTGCTCAATAGCTCTGTTTTACATTAACAGCACCACGTCCCTGTACGGGAATAAACTCATATTTCTTGTATATCGAACTTAGAGCTTTGGTTATTTCCTTAGCCGTGTCGATCGATGTTTTGTGCCCTTTTCCTATATATTCAGATCCTGCATCAACAATAAATATTTTCTGTTCTGAAGTATCATCATGACATTGTATATGGCCCCCCTTGTCTGGTTTAAAGTTGAAGGGCTCACTACCCAGACTCAGGACAGTGCTTTCATGGGGCTTTGTACCGATTGAATAAAACAGCGGGGTTTCGGTTTTTTTCTGAGGAATGAATGCGACATAGGTAATGTGATCCCCTTTTCTCATACCATCAAGATGTCGTCCAAAGCGTTGTTTTCGCTCAAGGGACCAGTTGATCTTTTCCTCAAATTTACCTATCTTAAATCGCTGCTGTACAGGTACAAAAAGAAATTTAAGGTTATCTGTTTTCGCCAGGTCGATAATCTGTTCAGGGGCGTATCCTGTTTCCATAAAATACATTATTGCTTTTTGCTGTTTCGGATATTTCGAGTAGAGCGACCATGATTGCAGAATTTCCCGTGCATTTTCAGAGACTCGATCATTACCAAAAGACGTTGTATAGCGGTAAAGCTTATCTGTTTGGGATGGTCGAAGTATCCCTGCTTCTGTTTCAAAAGAGATATCAAGCATGTTGATAACATTTACAAGGATAATGCCGCCGGAATCATCTTCGCCGAAAAATATACCCTGTTGATCCTTGCTGCCGCTAACTCTGCGGACTATAGTTCCTTTTGACAGTTCTGAAAAAGCGTTAACCTCTGTCAGAACACCATTATCCAGAAGATATTTCATTTTTTTACTCCATACTGTTGAAAATAAGCAATATGTTTTTATTTGATAAAAATAAGGAGATGAATTTGTCAATTATAATAGTACTCCTTCAACATGCATAGCGACAAGCTGAAAACCTGGCACTGGCTATTATGGTGATTATTAAATTCTGAGTTTTCATTATGGTTCCGTTAATTTTAAAATGACGCCAAATGTTAGTTGAAATGAAAAATGAAGTTTGTATTTATTCCAATGATAAAAAGAAAAAATTAAAAATATTTTAATAGACATATGTTAAAAAATTAACATTGTAAATTATTTATTAAAAGTTTATACGATTTTCATCGTATTGTAACATTGATTGTTTTAAAAGAACAGATATTTATTAAAAAAATCTGCAAAAGGTAAAGGAATGGATAACAACCGGATTCTGATAGTGGATGACGATATGTATAACGCCAGGATTCTTAGCGCATTCCTGACAAAACGGGGACTTCATTCAACTGTATGTTCAAACGGAAGGGAGGCCCTTGACGAGCTGAAAAAAGAATCTTACCCTGTTGTGATTACTGATCTGGAAATGCCTGAAGTAGATGGGCTGGAATTAATTGAAAATATAAGGGCTATAAGTGAGAATATAACAATTTTTATCCTGTCAGCGCATTCGGAACTCTCTGTAATTGTCAAGACAATGAAAATGGGGGCGGATGATTACATAGTCAAACCGGCGAATTGCAACGACGTATTTATGAAACTGCTGAACACTTGCGGTACCCTGGATATGGCAAAAACAGAAAAAATTATTCAGAAGGAAAAACGTGATCGTCTTGAAAGTCAGCTCGAATGGTATACATGGCAGGAAAAAATACTTTCAAGGAAACTTGAACTGAATGATACTTCACTTTTTGAAGGGCTCAGAAGAAGTTTTACACAGGGAAGCGGTTTCGGCAGTCTGCTTACACTTATTGATATTATCTGCGCCAACGGCAAAGGGGACAGTGATGGCATGCTAAGGATAGAGAGTGGCATCATAGATGTGTTAAAAGATAATATTTCTTATGCTAAAAAAGGTTTATATGTTTTTTCTGAAATTGAAAATATTGAAAGAAACGGATTTGATATCGCAGAGTATACAGTAGGTGAGATATATGATATAATTGAAGGAATCATTGAATCCTTCAGCAGTATGATACATCTGAAAGACAATGCCGTTCATCTGTGTGATAAGAAAAAAGTATTTTCAGACAGAAATATCATGATAAATGCTGATTATTTTAAAAAAATGTTTTCTGAATTAATATTAAATGCGCTGAAATTCAGCCGCAAGTCATCTCCCGTGACAGTGATTATAGACATGACAGGTGACCGTTTTTTTCTGCATGTGATGAACCTGCCGGATAAAAACGACAAGGGTGTAACCGGGATAACTGCAGATTATGAAAACATTATATTTGAACCATTTTTCAGAATGACAAAAACATTATACGAGGAGTTCGATACTCTCGATTTTGGAATAGGGCTGACAATGTGTGAAAAGATTGCTGCAAAATTTAAGGGTAGTATACGCCTTTTTAATGTAACAGACCATTCCGACATAATCTCGGGGCCGCAGACCAAAGTTTGCTGTGAGGTGCAGATACCTCTTGTATAAAGCTGAATGATAATAAGGGATTTCAGTTTATGAAACAAAATTGTGTGGCAGCGCAGGGAATAATTTCATGTTGAAATATACTTATATTTTTTATTGTGTATAGTTTAAATATAGTTTATCAGAGACGTTTAAATAATTTCTTGATTTAAATAATGTTAAACGAAATCCAGCTTTTCTAAAATTATGTTAATAAAAATATAATTAATGTTTGATAACAATTAACGGTTCAGAGTCTCCTTGAAACGGATAATGTTCCCGATAAGGTCAGTTATACCTGGTTCCTCCCATGTCCAGAACATTTCTGTAAGGTTTTCATTTATAGCCCCCAGTACCGTAACATCCTCTCCATTAATTTCTTTTTCACCCACGAGTCTTCTGCCATTCATAGTAAATTGCATATATTCAGAGGAATCACCTTTTAGATCAAGTCCCTCATCCCTGTCTCTGACCAAATATACAATAATTGTTTTTTTCTTCAGTTTAAATTCATAGTGAAAACTGTCGGTCTGTGTGGATGGTTCATCATTAACCATCTGCTGTTTCCATTTTCCTGTCATAGTATTCATTATCTTTACTGTTTCGGCTTTCCGAGCAATTTCTTCCGGAGTAGAGGCACAACCTGAAATGGCAATAATTGAAGCAGTTATAATAAAAAGTAAACTAATGCGGTTATTCATAATCAGTCTCCATTGGAATAATAGTAAATCTATCAGATGATATTATAAGAATTAATAAATCAGGCTTAACATACCTGATTAGGTTTGAAGTACGATAAAGAATTTCTGCTCAATTATAATATTAAGTATTTTTTAATATTATAATTTAAGGCATTTTGTCAAGAAAATACTACTTCTTTTATCTTATTAAAAACTGTAGTTTCCGGAATTAGAAAAGTATAAATAAACTTGAGTCAGATCGGTTTATTCAGTCTGATGGTATTTGAATTATATTTATTATTTTAGATGGTCAAATTTAATTTTGGTCATATCTGGATGTACCGGTATTTCTAAAGGAAGAACCAGTTGTGAAATAAAGAACGACATATTAAACGAAAACTGTGAAAATGCAGAGAAAGTATTCTCTGTTTTATATGATGGAATAATCCGGGTTAGAAAATTTTATTTTGATGAGATACTGAAAAAGATATAAAATAGTCTTAAACATTTTAAAGATTCTATATAATATTAATGAATATGTTTTGTCTGTATTAACGGGTTTTCCAGATATTCGAAGAAATCCTGTTTTATAGATTCAATTCAGTATGAATGATTATTACAGGGTTAATTATCTCTTGACATTATTTTTTTAATGCATTAGCTATTGTATCAGTGATTGTGATATGTATAATATAACTTTGTTATTTACAATAAAAAAGATTAAATTATTATTTCGATTTATAAAAACAAGTTTTTTACAGAGGGATTTTTTATGAAGATTAAATATATTTTTTCTTTAGTTTTATGTATTCTCTGTAGTTTTGTAATTAATGCGGAATCGACTGTACTGTTTGATTTATATGGAGTTTATACAAATGTTGGTGATGAGGGGGGAGTTAAGGGATTGGGGCTAACCATTGCCGGTAAAAGGTTTTTAAATAAATACTGGGATAGTAATACCGGTCTCTATTTTTCAACATATGCTGCAGGAGCTGTGGAAAACGAAGATATGCCGACTGAAGAGACAAGGCTGTTTATCCCTTCGGTTATCGGTTTCAGACATATGCGTTCTGTGATGAATATGCCGCTTTTTTGGGAGATATCTGCTGGCGGAGGTATAGCCTATTTAACAAAACAGGGACCTGAAAAATATGGTGTTTTTATCGATCCATCAAAAACCAGAACAGACTCAGATCTTGGGCCTCATTTTGAATTACTTGCAGGGTTGAATTACAGGATCAGCCAGGGTTTTGCTTTTTTTATCAATGGAGGTTACCAACTGACAAGTTTTCATTCAGATAATATATCTTCAAATGCTTCGGGTTTTCAGTTATCTCTCGGAATTCGTTCTACGCTTGCCGGTAATGCTGTTGATCTTGACGAGTATTAATAATATTATTTTACAGAGAGAAGATTTAAGTTAAAATCATGAGTGTTATATGATTGTTACTTTTTTTCTGATTTTAACATCTATTTGTGTTTCACCATCTGTAAGAAGGCTGTTGTTTTTCTTTTTAAAACCTTTCAAGTATTATCAGTACATCTGATGCTTCAGAAATGAAATCAGTGAAGTTTCAATGAATGCAAAAAATCCGTTTAACAAGAAAAGTGCAATGATAACTATAAGTTATATTGCTGCCCCATGGCTTGAATTTATAATATGAATGAAACTGTTATAAACTGCTTCAATTTCTGCAATTATTTAATTTGAAATACGTAAACAAAAATATAGTAATATTCTTGACAAATTATCCGATTGAATACTATACATCGATATAGCATACAACAAATGTTTTAAAAGGCGAATATTTTATTGCAAAATATATTGAGTAAATATAAAGGGAATGTATCGCCATGAAAAAATCAATACAGTAACCACATTTGTTCGTATGTATAGATATTAAATATCTTTATAATCAAGGGGATAATATGAGTATTCAGAAGGAACTTAACGTTAAAAATCAGGCACTCGATGCTGCAATGCTCCAGATTGAGAAACAATTCGGCAAAGGATCAATTATGAGACTGGGGGATAATCCTGCCAAAGCTCAGATTCCAGCCATTTCTACAGGTTCACTGGAACTTGATATAGCTCTTGGAGTCGGAGGAGTTCCAAGAGGCAGAGTAGTTGAGATTTATGGACCTGAATCATCAGGGAAAACGACTATGACGCTTCATGTTATAGCTGAGGCGCAGAAGCTTGGCGGAGCGGTTGCATTTATAGACGCTGAACATGCTCTTGATCCGGCATATGCTGCCAGACTTGGAGTTAAAACTGAAGATATGCTCGTTTCTCAACCCGACACCGGTGAGGAAGCGCTGGAAATAGTTGAGGCTCTTGTCAGATCAGGGGCTCTTGATGTAATAGTAATAGACTCTGTTGCGGCACTGGTACCGAAAGCCGAAATTGACGGAGATATGGGAGATGCACACATGGGGCTTCAGGCAAGGCTAATGAGCCAGGCGCTGAGAAAACTTACCGGTGTTATATCTAAGTCAAATACATGTGTAATATTTATTAACCAGATCAGGATGAAAATAGGTGTGATGTTCGGATCACCAGAGACTACAACTGGCGGGAATGCTTTGAAATTCTATTCATCGGTAAGGCTTGATATAAGACGAATTGAAACACTGAAAAATGGAGATGATTCAATAGGAAGCAGGGTAAGAGTAAAAGTCGTAAAAAATAAAGTTGCACCTCCGTTTAAACAGGCTGAATTTGATATTATGTATGATGCGGGAATTTCGCGTGAAGGTGGAGTGCTTGATCTTGCTGTTAAGTATGATATAATAAACAAAGCGGGTACATGGTATTCATATGGAGAAGAGCGCATAGGTCAGGGGCGGGAAAATGTAAGGAAGTATCTTAAAGATAATCCGGCAATTAGTAAAGAGATTGAGGCGAAAATTAAAAAAGAAGCCGGACTTATAGAGACGCCGGTAGTTGAAAAACCTGTAGAATCACCTAAACAGAGTGTTCAAAAAACGGAAATAAACAAATCGACGGCATCAGTAAAAGCAGATCCGGAAATATTTACAGAATAGAAGAGGCTGATTATATAATGAACCGGGTTGTACGGCTAAAAACTGACAGTGATATTAAACGAATAAAAGAAAGCGGACTTATTATTTATCAGTTATTTCAGAAAATTAATATGATGGATCTTGATGGTGTCTCAACCTGGGAACTTGATACTTTTATTGATGATTATATTATCAGAAATAAGGCGCGACCTGCTTTTAAGACTGTCAGGGGATATTCATTCGCTTCATGTATATCAATAAATCAGGTTGCATCACACGGGGTACCTGGAAAAAAGAAAAAAATCTTACAGGGTGATATAGTGAAAATTGATACAGGAACAGTGATGAATGGTTATTTTGCCGATTCCTGTTCAACTTTTAAAGTGGGAAAAGTAACAGATGAGGCTGATCGTATTGTCTCGGTTGCTTTTTCAGCTTTGCAGACAGGTATTGCAGAGGTAACATCTGAAAAATATACCGGAGATATAGGCTTTGCTGTGGAAAGCTGCGTGCGCAGCCTCGGATATTCGGTAGTGAAAAACTTTACAGGACACGGGGTTGGGTTTGCTCTTCATGAAGCGCCTGTTGTGCCAAATTATGGAGAGAAGGGGAAGGGGACAATGATAAGACCAGGGATGGTTCTTACAGTGGAACCGATTGTTACAGAGGGATCTGATGAGCTGGTTGTTCAGGAGGATGGGTGGACATCAGTTACAAGCGATGGTAAGCTTTCGGCGCAGTTTGAACATACAATAGCTGTCACAAAGGATGGCCCTGTAATTCTTACAGCTGAATAATTCTCCGGTTTATGTTTTTTAATTAAAACTTAATCAGTGGATATGTCTGTAAGAAGTTGTTTTTAAAATATTTGTATTTGTCAAAACAGGAATGTATCATGGAGAAAAGAGATTTAAGAGATATACAATCTGAACCAGATCACAGGAAATTGCCGATTGATAAAGTCGGTGTGAAGGATATAAAATACCCGGTTGTCGTTCTTGACCGGGATGAGGGGAGCCAGCACACGGTTGCCAAGGTCAATATGTATGTCAATCTGCCACATCAATTCAGAGGTACTCATATGAGCAGATTCGTGGAAATTTTAAACCGTTACAGAAATGGTATTTCAACTAAGAACGTAAGAGATATCCTTGAGGAGATGAAAACCGAACTTGACTCTGAAACTGCTCATTTTGAAATCGAATTTCCCTATTTTATAACAAAGACAGCCCCTGTTTCCGGAGAAAAAGCTAAAATGGATTATACGTGCAGACTCCTGGCAAATTCTGATGTTGATTACTACATGCTGGAAGTTAAGGTCCCGGTGTTATCGCTATGTCCATGTTCTAAGGAGATAAGCTCTTTTGGTGCACATAATCAAAGATCAATATTTACAGTGCAGATTGAGGCAAAAGAGAAAATATGGATTGAGGATATAATTGAAATTGCCGAAAGTTCGGCAAGCTCCGAGATTTATTCAATATTAAAAAGAGAAGATGAAAAATATATTACTGAAAAATCATATGAAAATCCTGCATTCGTGGAGGACATGGTGAGGAATGCTGCAGAAAAGCTAATGCAAACCAGGGGGATTTTATGGTTTTCTGTTGAATCCGAGAATATGGAGTCGATACATAATCATTCGGCTTATGCTCAGATATGCATGGAATTAAGGGATAATTTACGTTGAAAATAATAAATATAATACCTGTCATATTCCTGCTGGCTCTATCATGCAATAAGGGAAGTGAAATTTTTGCTGTAATAAATGGAGAAAATATTACAAGGCAGGAATTTAATGACTGGCTTGAGAGCCGGAATATCTCTGTTAAATCCGTTTATAAAGATAAATTCGCCATGAATGATTATCTTCGACAAGTTGCGGTTGAAAAAGTAACAGCATACAAGGCTGAAAACTCCGGATTTAAAAATGAAGAAATATATAAGACTGTAGAAAAAACGTTATATAAAAACTTATTATCAACTTTTTATTCAAATAAACAAAGGGAAGAAGTAAACTTTGCTGAAAATGCAGTAGATATCAGTATAATCAGGCTTTTTCTTAAAAAAGAGAGCGTGGATGAATCACGGGAATTAGAAAATAAACAATATATTTTAGAAAGTATACTGAATGAATTAAAATCAGGGAAAGATTTTAATGAACTTGCGGCTAAATTTTCTGAAGATGCTGCAGCAAAGAAGAAAGGGCATCTTGGAATAATTCCTGAACTTGTACTTGAAGAAGATATCAGACGAGCTGTGAGTCAGCTTAATGAGAATGAATACACAAGAGAACCAGTCAGGTCGGGCAGGTCATTATGCCTGATAAAATTACATAAAAGATATGCACTTAATGAGAAAAATATCATTGATGTAGTAAAAGAAAAAATGAATTCAGACAGAATAATAGATTTTTATAAAAATAAAAATCTTGATGAACAGTATAATAAAATTTTAAAAGAAACCAGTATAATTTCAAATATTGATACTGCCGGATTTAAAAAAAGAGGTGAATTAATCTTTTCAATCGATGGAGATAGCTTTACTTCCGGTGAGCTTGATGATATTCTGAAGCTGTTTTATTCATTAAAGCATGGTGTACTCTCTGTTGATGAATTTCCAATAAAAGAAAAAAAGATTACTTCTGAGAAAATATTAAAAGAAAGACTTTTCGCTCAGATGGCTGAAAGAATATCCATTGATAAAGATCCTGTTTTTAAACGTAACTGGTTTTATCTTAAACGTGCAACTATTGCAGGTTCATTTAAATATCAGATACTTCAGAAAAGTATAAAAGTTACAAATGAAGAAGTGCGGAGTGAATATTTTAAAAACAGAGATACGAAGTATTACCGGATAAAAAATATAAAAGGCAAAGAAACAAAATTTTTATTATCATTTCAGGATTCCAGAAAAGATATAATCAATTATCTCAATAGAGAAAAACTCAAATCCATTAAAAAAGTATGGGACGATGGAATAATAAATGAAGGAAATTTTAAAATCTTAAGTAAAGATTTTTCAATTAATTAGATTATTATTCTGAAATGTCTGATTTGCAAAAAAGTTTATATCAGATCCGTCAAAAGATATATCATTTGGCGTAGTAATACTAATCCCGAGTTCTTTTGCGGAGTTGACATAGAAGTTGATTACGGCTTTAATGCGGCGTAATGCTTCATCTTTATTAGATCCATAGCAGTTTATATCAAGCTCAGGACAATTGGCAATGTATTCAGATCCATTATCTATTAATTTAATTGAAATGTTCATTATTACCCTCTAGTTGTACTCAATAGGTTACTAGGAGATTATCGTCATCATTTTGTTTAACCATTAGTTGGGAAAAAAATATTTGCTAAATAAAAAATTAAGATTTATAATAAGTCTTGTATTTTTTAGTAATGTTTCAATATATTTATATGAAATTTTTTAAGGAGAGTACAGTGTCAGATAACAGGAATTCAGGTCAGGTGATTTTTGCGCATATTACAGTAGGTCTTCAGCTTGCTATTACGATGCTGATTTTTGTGTATGGTGGTCATAAGCTTGATTTATATTTGAATAAAACACCTCTTTTCCTTGTAATCGGGACAATTGTTGGCATGGTTCTTGGTTTTTATCATTTATTGAAAAATCTTCAAATTGGTAACGATAATGTTTCATTGAATAATAAAAAAAAAGATGAGAATAAGAGAGTTAAATGGAATTAGCGCAGTAAAAGGGCTTTGGCTCCATAAGAGTCAGATTTGATAGTTTACGGGGATTTAATCTAAAAAAATATTTGATAAACAAAAAAAAAGATTTACAAAATATTTGTGTTTGTTTAATCACATACCAAGTTAAACTGTAATTGTTAATCATTTATCAATTACTTTAAAAATAAAAAAAAGAAGTTTTTGCCGGTTAATCCGCAATGGATTATATATATTGTACAAGATAGTAGTGGATATTATTGCATCGCAATGGTGTCTTGTAGCGTAACTAAATATATATACAAAATGAGGTTGAATCCGTATGGTCCGTTTTGTTCAATTCGTCAATTCATTTGTTACATCAGCAGGCAGCAGCGCGTGTGGGGAAGATTCGATGTATGACATCGTTATCAATCACGTAACAGATCATCCCTTCCTTTATCATGTGCATCCTCATGGTATTTCTGAGTTTTTCGGAAATCTTATCTTTAAATTAAATACATTTCTCGGCTTTCAGACTCCACATTCATCTTCAGTTACAGAATGTATGCATGGGCATGCAATTGAGATTATTGAAGCTGATCCGGTGAAATTATTTGGAATTTGTGATTTAAGAATTACCAAATGGGTTTTAATGCTGTGGCTGGCACTTTTTCTTTGTGCTCTGGTTTTTATACCATTGGCAAGAAAAGTCAAAAAATCTCCCATGGGTTCTACCTCGAGATGGGTGAACATGTGGGAAGCTCTTATTGGTTTCGTTCATGATGATATAGTTGAACCTAATTTTGAGCATGGCACTGCGAAAAAAGCAATGCCCTATTTTCTTACAGTATTTTTCTTTATATTGTTTGCAAATTATCTCGGTTTGATTCCCTCACTGGCTACTTCAACAGGCAATCTTGCAGTTACTGCCGGAATGGCTATCTTTACTCTTTTTGGAATGGTTATTGTGGGAACTATTGCGCAGGGTCCATTGTGGATATTTACAGGTGTTGTTCCTCATGGAATTCCATTTTTAATGTATTTTCTTTTATGGCCGATTGAGATAATGGGTTTGTTTATTAAACCTTTTGCTCTCACCGTCCGACTTTTTGCCAACATGACTGCAGGACATATCGTAATAATAATATTTATTTATCTTGTTATGATGTTCCAGAGTTATCTTGTTGGTGTGGGATCAGTATCTCTTTCGCTGATAATATATCTGCTTGAGTTACTTGTTGCATTTATTCAGGCTTATATTTTTACATCACTTTCAGCGATGTTTATTGGTTCATCTGTACATGCTCATTAAACCTGTAATTATTATTACAGGGGAGATATAGGATTTGTTAATTAAATTTAATTTAGTTAATTAAATTACAAAAACACTAAATTTTCAGGAGGAATTTGATGGAATATTTGGGAATGTCGTACTTAGCAGCTGGTTTAGGAGCAGGTCTTGTTGTTGTTGGTGCAGCACTTGGTATTGGTAGACTTGCAGGAAGCGCACTCGAAGGTATGGCTCGTCAGCCTGAAGTGAGCGGTGACCTCAGAACAGCTATGATTATTGCAGCTGCTCTTATAGAAGGTTTTACATTTTTCGCGCTTGTTGTTACTTTCATGTTGGCAACTCAGGCTCCAAAAGAAGCTCCAGTTAAAGCAGCTGAAAAAGCAGTTGAAGCTGTAAAAGCTCCAGAAGCTGCAAAGTAGTATAACCGGGAGCCGTTGGTATTGAGCTATGGAAGTTATACAGGAAGGTTTACTGAGGGTTGAGCCGGGTCTGCTTTTATGGACAGTGATAACATTTGTTGTATTACTACTGATCCTCTGGAAAGCTGCCTGGAAGCCTCTTACAGAGGCGCTTGACGCTAGAGCGGAAAAAGTACGCGGTGATATTGAACATGCTGATAGATCAAGGCAGGAAGCTGAAAAGCTTTTAGCTCAGCACAAGTTAATGATGGATAACGCCAGGAATGAAGCTGCAAAACTTATTGCAGACACTAAATCTGAAGCGGAAAAGATGAGACATGAAATCATTGAAAAAGCAGGAGCTGATGCTAAGGATATATCAGATAGAGCTAAAAAAGAGATAGTTCTGGCAAAAGATAAAGCTCTTGCTGACATTAAAGCAGAAATTGTTGTCCTTTCGACAGACATAGCTGCAAAAATAATCAATAAGAACCTTAATCCGAATGATCAGAAAACTCTTGTAGAAGAGACTCTTAATAAAGTCAGGACAGTTCAGTAATCTGAACTGTCTTGATTAAAAAAAGAAAGAGAAAGGTAATCAACGTGGCTGTGAACGATGTAGGCAGAGTTTATGCTAATTCAATATTTGATATAGCAAAAGAGAAGAATATTCTTCCACAGATTGAAGAAGAACTGAAAGTTGTCTCCGATGTTTTAAGAGAGGAAACAAACTTTAGAGATTATCTGAATTCTCCCGGAATCAATAATGAATCTAAAAAGGTATTTATTGATAAGGTATTTGATGGGAAAATATCTGAATATATAGTAAATTTATTAAAATTATTAATTGATAATGGTCGGCAGTCAGTAGTGAGTGAAATCTACAAAGCCTTTGTGGAATTGAATGATATAGCTAATAATAGACAGAGAATTACAGTAATAACTCAATCAAATCTCGATGCTTCTTTACTTAATAAAATCAAGGCTGATGTTGGGGTTAAACTTGGAAAAGAAGTAATTGTGAAAGAAGAAGTGGATGAGTCGATATTAGGTGGAATTATTATTAAAATTGGCGACCTTGTTATAGATGGATCTTTAGCAAAGGGATTAAAAAATATAAGAAGTAATCTATTAAATAGTAAAGTCAGGAGTGAAATGGCTTATGAAGATTAAGACAGAGGAAATTAAGTCAATTATAAAGAGAGAGATTGAGACTTATAAGTCCGAGCTCGATGTAAGTGAAGTCGGTACTGTTATACAGATTGGTGATGGTATCGCCAGGATTCACGGTCTAAGCAATGCAATGTCAGGAGAAATGCTTGAGTTTGAAAATGGTGTTCAGGGTATGGTTCTTAATCTCGAGGAAGATTCTATTGGCTGTGCTGTCTTAGGTGATTATCTGAAGATTCAGGAAGGTGATTCAGTTAAAAGACTCAACAGAGTCCTTGCAGTTCCTGTTGGTGAGGAGCTTTTAGGCAGAATCGTATCTCCACTTGGTGACCCATTAGATGGTAAAGGACCGATTAACACAACAAAATTCAGACCTCTCGAATTTGTTGCACCAGGTATCGCAGCAAGGCAATCTGTATCTGAACCGATGCAGACTGGTATCAAATCTATCGACTCAATGACTCCTATTGGTAGAGGTCAGCGTGAGCTTATAATCGGTGATAGAAAAACCGGAAAAACAGCAATAGCAGTTGATACAATTATTAACCAGAAAGGTAAAGGTGTTATTTGTGTTTATGTAGCTATTGGACAAAAAGGATCTACAGTTGCCGGTGTTGTTGAAAAGTTGCAGGAACATGGTGCAATGGAGTATACAATTGTTGTTGCAGCAAATGCTTCTGATCCTGCGCCATCACAGTATATAGCGCCATATGCAGGTTGTGCAATGGCTGAATATTTTATGTATGAGAAAAAGGGACATACACTTTGTGTTTATGATGACCTTTCTAAACAGGCAAATGCTTATAGAGAGCTTTCACTGCTTTTAAGAAGACCTCCAGGAAGGGAAGCATATCCAGGAGACATTTTTTATTGCCACTCAAGGCTTCTTGAAAGGGCTGCAAAGCTTTCTGATGAAATGGGTGCTGGTAGTTTGACAGCGTTGCCGATTATTGAGACACAGGCTGGTGAGGTTTCTGCATACATCCCAACTAATGTAATTTCAATTACTGACGGTCAGATATATTTGCTTCCTAATCTTTTTGCATCAGGTGTAAGACCTGCTGTTGATGTAGGTATTTCTGTATCTCGTGTAGGTGGTGCAGCTCAAATTAAAGCCATGAAAAAATATGCCGGTTCACTCAGGCTTGATCTTGCTCAGTTCCGTGAACTTGAAGCTTTTGCGCAGATGGGGACAGAACTTGATCCTGCAACACAAAAGCAGATAGACCGTGGTATGAGACTTGTTGAGGTTCTTAAACAGGGTCAATATGAGCCGATGGATGTTGCAGAGCAGGTTGCAATTATCTATGCTGGAACACAGGGTCTGATTGATAAAGTTCCGGTTGCTAATGTCAGAGATTTTGAAGCTAAATTTCTTAAGCATCTTAAAGAATCACATAGTCAGATAATCAATCAGATACATGAAACTCGTGAACTGAAAGATGTTGATGCACTAAACAAGATTATTGCTGAGTTTGTTGATAAGTACGTCGATTCAATAAAATAAATGATTGAGGATTGAATTGTGGCTAATCAAAGGGATATAAAAAACAGAATAAAATCCGTCGGTAATACTAAAAAAATTACAAGCACGATGGAAATGGTTGCTACTTCTAAAATGAAGAAGGTACAGGATCGTTTAGGTCAGTCAAAGCCTTATGAAGTAAAGGTAAATGAGATTATAAAAAATCTCATGGCTGCGGGATTTTCGACTATTCAACATCCTTTATTCAGAGAAGTAGCTCAACCGAACAGATGTTTAATAGTGCAGATTTCCGGAAATAGAGGTCTGTGTGGAAGTTATAATGCAAGAGTTCTGGACAAGACTCTTGAGCTTAAAGAACAGCTTGAATCTGAAGGAAAAGAAGTATTACTCTATGTAATCGGAAAGAAAGCGATTTCATTCTATAACTTCACTAAAACGTCAATGTTCCGAACGGTGCAGAATAAAGAAGATAAATTCTCCTTTGATGATGCAGCGAAATTGGGTGAAGAATTAACTAAATTTTTTGTAAGCGGCGAGATACATGAAGTCTACATCTCATATACAAAGGTTATCTCTTTTGCTAATCAAAGGCCCGAAGCTGTAAAATTGCTTCCTATTGCTCCGGAGATGGAAATTGATTACGATGCTTTACCAAGCGCAAATATGGATTATATTTTTGAACCTAATCCGGCTGAAATATTTTCTTATATTTTGCCTCTTTATCTTAAAGTAAAATTATATACCTGTTTTCTTGAATCATCTTATTCAGAACATTTTGCTCGTCGTGTAGCAATGAAAAATGCAACAGATGCAGCGAAAGACATGATTAAAGAATTAACTGTTACATATAATAGGGTTAGACAGGATAAGATTACTACTGAAATTTCTGAAATAGTCGGGGGAGCGGCAGCTCTCGAATAATAAAAGGTTAATCTATATTAACGTAATTAAGGAGTTGTTTTATGAGTGAAAATATTGGGAAAGTGGTACAGGTAATTGGTTCTACCCTTGATGCTGAGTTCCCTGAAGGGAAGTTGCCGGAAATTTATAATGCACTCATTATTGAAACTGAAATAATGGGGGCAAAAGTTAAACTGGTAACTGAAGTACAGCAGCACCTTGGTGGAAACAGGGTCAGAGCTGTTGCACTTGCCTCTACAGATGGAATTAAACGCGGTGTTGCAATAAGAGATACAGGTGCTCCAATAACTGTACCTGTTGGTCCGGAAACTCTTGGAAGAATATTTAATCTTCTTGGTGAGGCAGTTGATAATAAAGGACCTGTAAATGCAAAAGAATTCAGACCAATACATCAGGCTCCACCTATGTTTGATCAGCTTAATCCTACATCTGAGCAGTTTGAAACCGGAATAAAGGTTATAGATCTTCTTGCTCCATACATTAAAGGTGGGAAAACCGGTCTTTTCGGTGGTGCAGGAGTTGGTAAGACAGTTATAATCATGGAACTTATTAACAATGTTGCTCAGCAGCATGGTGGATTTTCGGTTTTCGCAGGTGTTGGCGAGAGAACAAGAGAGGGGAATGACCTCTGGCAGGAAATGCAGGAATCTGGTGTTATAAGTAAGGCATGTTTATGTTATGGTCAAATGAATGAACCTCCTGGAGCGAGATTAAGAGTTGGTCTTTCTGCTCTTACAATGTGTGAATATTTCAGAGATCAGTCTGGAAGTGATGTTCTGCTTTTTATCGATAATATTTTCAGGTTTTCACAAGCTGGATCAGAAGTTTCTGCGTTGCTGGGTCGTATGCCATCAGCTGTTGGTTATCAGCCTACTCTTGCGTCAGAAATGGGAAAACTACAGGAAAGAATTACATCAACTAAAAGTGGTTCTATTACATCAGTACAGGCGATATATGTACCTGCTGATGACCTTACTGACCCTGCTCCGGCGACAGCGTTTATCCATCTTGATGCACAAACTGTTCTTTCTCGTCAGATTGCTGAAAAAGGAATTTATCCTGCAGTTGATCCACTTGAATCTTCATCAAGGTTGCTGGCAGCAGAACTTGTTGGAATGGAACATTATACAGTTGCAATGGATGTAAAACGAATTCTTCAGAAATATAAAGATCTACAGGATATTATTGCTATTCTTGGTATGGATGAGCTTTCTGAAGATGATAAACTTTTAGTTCAAAGAGCAAGGAAAATAGAGAGATTTCTCTCTCAACCATTCTTTGTTGCTGAACAGTTTACTGGAATGAGCGGAAAATATGTTAAACTTGAAGAGACTATAAAAAGTTTTAAAGGTTTAATTAAAGGGGAATATGATGAGCTCCCTGAACAGGCTTTTTATATGGTAGGTACAATTGAAGAGGCTATTGAAAAAGCAAAAAAACTTGCAGGTAAATAATAATGGAACGTGTAATAAATTGCAGTATATTAACTCCTGAGAGACTTATTTACGAAGGCGAAGTAGGTTTTGCTGTTGTTCAAGCACATGATGGTGAAATGGGTTTTCTTTATGGGCACTCTCCTTTAATATCGAAACTTGGTGTTGGAGAAATTAGATTAAATAATCCAAAGAGTGTAGACTATCTGGTAGTTGAAGGTGGTGTTGTCGAGATAAAGAATAATAAATTGATAGTTATAGCAGAAAGAGCATTTAAAAAAAGCGATTTAACATTGGCTGAACTTGATTTAAAATTGAAAGAGCTTGAGGCGAAGATTGAAGAACAGGCTCCTTTTTCAGAAGAAAAATTTTTATTAAGACTGGAAAAAGACAAGCTGAAGGTTAAGTTGAAAGTTGCAAGACGCTAATTTTTACTTACAATAAATAAAAAAAGGAATGCATCTAGGCATTCCTTTTTTTATTTATTGTAAAACAAAATGCCGATAATTAAATGATAATGATATTTTAATTATATATAAATGCATTTGTTATAATAAAAAAAAAGAATGATGACAGAAATGGATTCAGAAAAAAAAGAACAGAATAATAAAAAAGCAGAAAACTATCTTACTGAAAATTTTAAGGAAAAGATTAAGCAAAAAATCCCTGAAAAATTTGATTTTTCTATAATTGGCAGGATAGACCTTAAAGAAGCAGAAAAAATAGCAAGTGAAGATGTGATATTTCTTAATGAAGAAGATCTAATTGAAGGATTAGAAGATTTTGAATTAGTTCCTATTAAACATAGGGATTCTTTTTATGGAGAAATAAAAAATGAGAAAAGTAAAGAAAAAGAAAGAGCTGTAGTCTTTGAAGAAAAACTAAATTATAAAGAGAAATATAATAAAAACGAAGAAAATATATTTAATGATTTAAATAAAATCCAGCAGGTAGCAAGGCTTGATGATATAATAATTATTTCAGAAGCTCAAGAAATTCCAGAAGCTCAAGAAATTCCAGAAATTCAAGAAATTGCAGAAACACAAGAAATTGCAGAAGCTCAAGAAATTACAGAAACTCAAAAAGCAATAGTGAATGAAAAGAGATTCAATAAAGATGAAATTCAGAATGAAGTATCGATAATTGAAGAGACAGATATTATTTCAGATATAGAAAATGAGAAAATCTTAATTAATAGCGATTTATCTATAGAAAAAAATATAATTGAGAAAAATAATATTTCAATTATAAAAAATATTGTAAATGAAGATGAAATCAATGAAGAGTTGTCAGCAAAAAAATTATTTTCTGTAACGATAAACGAAGAAACATTGGATAAACAATTAGAATCAATTTTAAATGTTGAATATGGCTATAAAACAGATGATAATTTTATAGAAAAATTTAAAAACAATCAAAATGATCAAAGATGCAGATTTGTAGATGATCAGTTTTTAAATAAAATTAATTCTGATGATATAGATTTATATAAAGAAGATATTTTAACCGAAAGATTAGTTAAAATGATTGAAGTTGCAGATGGTAAACTGGAGATAGTTGAAAATATATCGGTAAATAATGAATTTTCAGGTTATATTCTTGAAGATTATACACTATATAGTTCAGAAAAATTTGATGACGTATTTAAAGACGAAGTATTTTATCTTGATTCTGATTTTGAGTTTATTGATAACGCAATAATTCGTGATGATTTTAGTAAATATATTCATGAAATAGATGATTATTTTGAATCAGAAGAGTCATTGATACAGAGTGAAATATCAGAAATTTTAGGATTAATACCTGAAGAAAGTGGATATATAGAAGATAAATTATTTGGAGATTATTATAAGAGATATGATCTGGATAATGAAATTGATTTTATTAAACCAGAAATAGATTTTTTTAGGAGTAACTATTCCGGCAAAAAAAATCCTGCATATTTTTCTGAAAAAGAAGATAGTATAATTGATTCTGAAAAAATTTCAATTGAAGAAGATATTTCATCACCAAATGCAGTTGTGTTTGATGAAGATATTTCTGAAATTGAAAATATTTTAAGAAGAGATTATGATATAGATGAAAATTTAATAAACAGTATAAAATTTGAAAAAAAAGAGAATAATACTAATAAAGAAATTCTGGATATAACTGACAAAATAGTAATATTAGAAGATAAAGAAAAACTTATGGAAATAACATCAGATTTTCCAGAAAAGCATGATAGTTTGATAAAGTTATTATCCTATTTGGATGGATTATTTGAAAAATTACCAGAAGAAGTTATAAGAAAATTTGCTGAATCTGAATATTTTGAACTTTATTCAAAGGTTCTTAAAGAAATGGGTGTATAAGATGGGACTTCTCGAACGAGCCTTACAGTATAAACAAAGAATAAATGAAACCGGGAAAGAAACATTAATTGATAGAATTAAAGGGCCTGCTGAAAATGATAATAAAGAAGAGATAAATATTAAAAAAATAAATATCGATGAAATTGATTCATTGAATCAAAGTATATCTGATAAAAGTAATGAATTTAAAAACGAAATAATAAAAGCAGATAATAAAATATATGAAGAAATTAATCTTATTAAAAAAGAAGAAGATATAATACTTTTTGATGAGGATGATTTCCAAGAAACAAAAACTGAAGAAATCCGACAGAATGATGAAACTATTATAAAAAATTCTGTTGAAAAGAAAATAGCTGAATTATCGAGTTTTGATAAAAAAGGAAATGAAAAAAATTTTCAAATTAATAAAGAAAATATTTTAACAGATATAAATGGTGATTCAGTTAAAGAAGAGTCTTCAGTACATGATACAGGTAATATTGAAGCAGAGATTAAAGAGAATGAAATGCCGGAGTTTAATGATTTTGGCACTTTATTTGAAATACAGAAAGAATTTATAAAAGCTGATACAATTGAAGAAGTATATTCAACTATCTTATTTTCAATTATGGGGCAAGTCGGAGTATCGTCAGTATCGATAATTGCTTCTTCACCAGATGATTTAAAAAAATGGATTATAATAGATTCACATGGAATAAAAATATCTGATAATGATATTTACTGGGAAATAGATAATGGTATTCTTAAAATTCTGGATACCTATAAAGGCGTGCTTGATATTGAAGATCTTAAAAATGATAATAATTTGAGAGATGATTATTATAAATTTACTGCTGTCGATGCAAGAATTATTGCTCCTTTGATGAATGAAGATAAACTTGTTGGAGCCATCCTTGTAGGTGAAAAAATAAATTCAGAACAATTTACGATGATAGAACTAGATTTTTTACAGGCTCTTTCGGATATAAGTTCATCGATCATTGAATCCTTAGTACTACATGAAAGAACAAGTACAGAACTTCTGGGGTTAAGAATAGAAAAAGAAATTTTATCTGATGTTGAATTATTTCAGAATTCATTATTGAATGTATCATCAATTAATGAACTTGAAGAGGTTATAAGAAAAAATTTTTATTCTCTTGGGCTTGAAAATTATACAATTTTCATGGAAGATAAGATTGGGAGTGACTATTATCCTGCATATTTTGAAAAAGAAGATATGCTCGGATTTTCTGATTCAGGATTTAAGATAAAAAAAGATAATCGTTTAATTACATTTTTAATAAACAAAAAAACATCAATAATACTTGAAGGCTTTAATGAATCGAGTGTTATTATAGATACATTTGGAAGGAACAGAATTGTTAAAATGGAATTATTTATCGCATATCCATTTTTAATGTCAGGAAAATTATCTGGATTCATAACAATTTATAAAATTAACTCAGCTGTAGAAATAAAAGATATCGATATACGTATACAAAAAATAAATCAATTTTTATTTACGTATCTCTATAGGGTTTATGAACTTGATCCTGAACTGAATAAATATAACGATTTGACAGGAATGTTTTATGAAAGAATTGATAGTGAGATTAAACATGCAGATGAAATGAATATACCGGTAAGTCTGGTATTATTAACTATAAAAAATTATAAAAGATTTCATGACAGATTTGGACAGATAGAGCTTGAAAAGCTTTTTATTAATATTGCCGAAATAATAAAGTCTAAATTAAACGCAGGAGATTTTGCTGTAAAAATTGACAGAAGTAGATTTGTAATTGTATTACCAGGTAAGGAAAAACGTTATTCAGTAATGATATCGAACACTATTAAAAATGAGATTATGGAAAAATATAATACGAGTGATTTTAAGCTTCTTATTACATCATTAAATTCAGTTTTTCCTGATGATGGAAAAGATTTATTTTCAATAATGGAAGTTTTAGAATAAAAAATGCTGAATCTGGATGATTTTATTTTCTTCCCAAAAGGTAAAATTAGTATTGGAATTGATTTTGATGATATAGACAAAATATTTAAATCTATTTACAGCACGGCTCTAAAAAAAGAATATATTGAAGCTTCAACTCCTTCAAAAACTATACAATATTCTCAGTTCTATATTCAAAGAAAACTTGTCAGCTTAAAGAGTTTTATGTTGTTTACTGATGATACAAAATATATTACTGACGCTGAAAAAGAAGGGTGGGGTTGGATATGGAATAACAACTGGATTAAAAAAGTGAATGTTTCATGGAAAAATCCATTTTTAGATGCAAGGGATTTAGTTTATAATAGTAATTCAGACATGTTTCCTGTTATGCATATAAGCTGGAATGATGCATTAGAGTATACAAGATGGTTAAGCAATGTAAGTAAAAAAAATGTGAGATTGCCGCTTGAATATGAGTGGGAAATTTTAAGTAATTTAGCTGGAATAGATTCTATTAAAAGTATATTTCTAAATAAAAAGAATGAAAATAATTTTCCAGACGATTTTATAATAAAACTTAAAGATGAAATTGAAAATTCAAAATTTCAATTAGGATTACTTTGGGAATGGACTTCTGACTGGTATAATGCGTATGATGATAGTATAAAAAATAAAGACTTTGGTGAAATATATAAGATATTGAGGGGTGGTTCGCTTTTAAGCGAAAATATTCAAAGAACCAGAGAATTCAGATTTAGAAGATGCCCAACTGCAAGAAGTCCATATTATGGTTTTAGAGTTGTTGTTGATAAAAAAGACAGAAATAGTAATTAAAAAAATTAATATTATAAATTACCATAAATATTTAAGAGGATTTACAAGCTTCCCATGTCGTATGACTGAGAAATGAAGATGTGAACCAGTTGAACGACCTGTTGATCCCACAAGTCCAATTTTTTCACTTTGATTAACCCATTGACCTTGTTTTACATACATCCTTGAGCAGTGGGCATAAAAAGTTGAATAGCCATCATCATGCTGTATGATCATAGTATAACCGTAACCGTCACGCCATCCTGCAAAAAAAACAATTCCATCTCTTACTGCTTTAATTGGAGTTCCTGTTTTCGTTGCAATATCTACTCCAGTATGAAATTCAACACCCTCTCCAAACCCTGAGGTCGGATTTGTCCTATCTCCAAACACAGAAGAATAAAAACCAGTATCAAGAGGGTCTACAAAAGTCATTTTATAATTGTAAATTTTTTGAATATCATTATTAACAATTATTGGTTTTTCATTTTCAAAAAAAACAATACGGATATCATCGGGTGAAAAGATTCTGAAAATTTTCGGTTTATAGTCTCCGAGAATTTTATTTTTTCCTCCCATCATAGAATGCATTTTGCCTACATCTCTGTAATCGTCAAATGTAAATAAGGATCCATTTTTTGACGGGATTACTACTGAAGTGTTTTCAGATAGTTCAAGTCCTTTAAGGTGTGGGTTCGCAGATATTAATGTGTCAATAGTTATATTAAAACGTTTTTTTAAAGACCATAGAGTTTCACCAGATGATATTTTGTAAATTGTAAGTTCAACACCAGGATCGAATGGATAATTTTTGATAAAATCAATGTAATCTTTTTCAGATATGAATATAGGAAAACCGTCTTTGAGAACATATGCATTATGGTTTATTGTAATTTTTTTAGTAAAGAAGTATGAAATTATATTTCCACATAAAACAACTAACAGAAATGATACAAAAGTGAACAGCATTATTTGCCTGATTTGATTGAGCTGGTAAATTGTTGGCATTTTCATCAGGATTTATCAAGCTCCTTTGCTCTATTTGCGGCTGCTTCAATTGCATCAATAATTATACCATTAAAACCGGCTTTATCAAGTACATGCAATGCTGATATTGTTGTTCCACCTGGAGAAGTTACTTTATCCCTAAGCATAATGGGATTTTCTTTTTTGTCAAGAAACATTTTTACTGAACCATAAATAGTCTGTCCAGCTAAAAGTAAAGATTCAGATCGTGGAATTCCAAGTTTTACTCCTGCATCTGCCATTGCCTGGATGAAAGTAAATATATATGCAGGGCCACTGCCTGATAATGCAGTAACAGCATTCATATGTTTTTCATCCATTATAAGAACATCTCCTACTGATAAAAATATTGATTTTACCTGCTCAATTTCATTATCAGGAAGATTTGATGAAGCTGATATAACTGTCATACCTTCTCCAACTATTGAAGGGGTATTGGGCATTGCACGGATTATTTTCTTATCAACTCCAGTTATATTTTGTAATGAGAGTATTGAAATTCCCGCAGCGATAGAGATAATAATACCATGGTAGAGTTTCAGTTCTGAAGCAATTTTAATTGTTATGTCAGGTTTAACGGCAAGTATCAATAGATTTGAATAGTTGATAATTTCATCAATCGATTTTGCAATTATGACTTCAGTTTCATTTTGAATTGATGTTAATTTAAAATGGTCTATATCATAAATCATTATTTCAGTATACATTGGATTTGCTTTAATTCCTTTAACTAGAGCATAACCCATATTACCGGTTCCGATAATTCCAATATTGCTTTTTTTATTATTCATTTATAATAATACCTGTTTCCAAAAATTGCTGAACCTACTCGTACGATTGTTGCGCCTTCTTTTACGGCGATAGGATAATCCCCGGACATTCCCATTGATAATTCAGTGAGATTGAGATTAAACTTATTATTTAATATATCGAGCGCTTTTGCGGTTTCGATGAATGATTTTTGGATTTGAGTAGTATCAGTAGTATTAGGGCCAATAGACATTAACCCTTCAAGCTTCAGATTTTTTAGATTAATAATAATTTCAGTAATTGATAATAATTCACTCAAGGAAGCACCATATTTGGTGACTTCTTCAGTTGTCTTAAGTTGTAAAAAAATTCTTTGTATTTTATCTTTCGTTTCTGCTGCGGAGTTGAGTTTTAATGCTGTTGTAGCTTTATCAATTGAATGAATTACTTCAAAAAGATCCAAAGCATCATTTATTTTATTGGATTGGAGGTGTCCAATCATATGGAGTTCAAAAGAACCTTTGATATTGTTGAATTTTTGATTGGCTTCCTGAATTTTATTTTCACCAAAAAGTGTTATTCCTGAATCTATAGCATTTTGGATTATTTCAGTACTGAAAGTTTTTGAAACTGAGAGAATTTTTATTTCATCAGGATTTCTTCCACATTGCAACGCGGTATCATGAATTTTTTCTTTTATTTTATTATAGTTGTCTATTAAAGCCATATTTATATATCTATATTGAATTACTCAATTTTTCAAATTTTTTTAATAATATACACTGGAAGTGATGATATTTAGATAAAAACATTTATTAAAAAGAAAATATCATCATTCTGAATACAAAAAACTGAGTCAAGGCTTAAATTATAGATTTGTTATTAGTTAAAACAATTTTTAATATTGAATTATATTACTTTAAAGAATGTAATTTCTTAATTTTTGCAGATATTTTAATTACCTTAGGATCTAAAGGATTAAAATTTAAAGCTTTTTGAATTGAATATTCTGCATCAGATATATTGTTGTTCAGTAATTGGATTTGAGCAATTCTTAACCAGATTCCGTAATATGATGGAACAATTTCAGAGGCTTTTAAAAAAAGTTTTAATGCCTGTTTGGGTGAATCATTAGCGATCAGTTCAGCCATGCGTAGATAGCCCCAGATGTTTTCAGGAAATTGTTCAATTACTTTATTATAGCATGAATATGATGTATCAAAATAACCTTCATCAGAATAATAATCGCCTTCAATTATATTATTTATCCAGCAGTTTTCGCCTGTTATCTGTTTATGTAGCTTAAAGTCATTTATAGAATATTTTGATTTTAAGGAAACACTTTTCGAATGTGACAGTATGTCTTTGATATTCTTTTCATTTTTATCCATATTGTTTAGAAACAAGCCATCGCTTTCTGAGTTAAACCAGATGTCATCATTTATTCTGCCGGATTTTACTGATTCGGAATAAATTACTGTTCCCGGATAATAGGCAACAGGTGAAACGATGACATCATGGGGGTGCGTATCTGATAATAATTTTTTTGTATAATTAGTATCAATCTGAGTTTCACCATTCATACCGGTCATTAAATAAAAAGAGAGGTAAACACCGATTTTTCGGGCTGAATAAGCGGCTTTTTTTATTTTATCAACTGTAATGCTTTTATCATAAAGCTTTAAAATTTTTTCCGAACCAGACTCTACTCCGAATTGTATGTGTTCCAGTCCTGATTGTTTCATTGCTATAAGCATTTCTTCATCAATAGTGTCTACCCTTGCCTGACAGTTCCACATCATATACAGTTTATTTTCAAATAAAAGATGGCAGAATTTCATGACACGTTTTTTATTTAAAGTGAAATTGTCGTCACGTATTGAAAAATAGATTATGCCGTATTTTTTTTGAATATGTTTTAGTTCAGCAATTATATTTTCAGCACTTCTGTATGTTACTTTCTGATTCCAGAAACCAGGTGAGGAACAATATGTACAACTGGATGGGCAACCTCTGGAAGTAATTATAAATTTAAACTGCTCATTTTGATTGACTCCGATGGTTTTTCCGGAAAAATATGAAGCATATGGTAATAAATCAAGATCAGGAATTCTTTCTGAAGATATAATTTTTTCACTTCCAGAAAATGATTCTGCAATAAGTTTATTAACAGCAAATTCACCTTCTCCTTTGATTATAAAATCAATCTGGGGGTATCTCGAAATAATCTGTGAAGAAAGAAAAGTCGGATGTTGACCACCAGCTATTATAATTATCTGTTTATCTCTTTTTTTTAATTCTGTTATATATTTAAAAGAGTCAGCCCGGTTAAAAGAAAATATTGATATTAAAACAGCGTCTGGCCGGTCTTTAATTGTAAGATCGATGCCGTTTGAGTATCCATTAGATGAAAAATTGGCAAGAGTTACATCGTGGCCATTTTTTTCAAGAAATGCTGCAATGGATATTATACCGTATGGCATAAGGGAAAGATAATAATCGTTTCGGTCTTTATAATTACATAGATATACACAGAAAAGTTTCATCTGCATGCCGGATTAATTGAGTTAACATACAAAGGAGCAAGATGTCCTGCTTTTTCTGATCCGGCAAAAATTCCAGGTTTAATAAATTGAGCTGAATTATTTTTATAAACTTCATTCCATTGGGTTAAGAAAATTTTTGAAAGTGGAATATATGACCAGTGCCATTTTTCTTCCATATATCCTTCAGTACGGCCTTCGGTATATGGTTGGGAAAATCCGAATTTTAATGCATTATTTTTAAGCCATTGATATACAACTTTACCTTCACCATTTTCATAATAACTATTATTTAGTATGTTTATATCAAAATCAGTACCCCAGTGATGTCGTGAAGTGCCAGGCATTGATGAATATTTGAGAATTTTCATTGATCTTGTTAATGAATCTGTTATTTTTGTAATATCAGGTATCTCATTTATTCTGCGTTTTCCATTGAATTTTTCATCCCAGATGATTTTTTGTGAATAAAAATTTCTTGTAGCGCTCTGGATAGTAATAACAATTTTTGGATTGTCCTTTTTGAAGGCAGTGAGCATATATTTTAACGCTTCAACGGTCTCTTTCCGGAGATACATATCTGAAGAGCATGGTATGCCGGATTTTTTTAAATTGATAAAATCTGTATGTTTTGACGGATCAAATCTGCCGGTTACATAATCAGAAACAGGAATCACCTGGATCCCTGTTTCTGCAGAAGTCGCATTAATAAAAAATATCAGAATTATTAATACAGATAATGTAAATAAATTTACTTTTTTAAACAAATTTACCTTTATCAGACCGGAATTAATGCCCCATCTGGCTTGTTGCCGGAGGATAAGTCCCTTTCTTTCTTCGGTAAATAGCAATACCAAATCTGATACATCCTGAAACGCAAATAAAGCCAATTACTATGCTGGCAATTACAATAGTGTTTCTGACGAGAAGATGGTATTCTCTCATAAAATCCATGATCGCCTTATCCATTAAACTACCCCTTCGAGGATCTTAAATTTAATTATTTTTAACATTTAATGTATTGATGTCAATATTAATTCATAATTATTTGTTTAAAATTGAATAGTTTGAAAGTTAAATTTTAAAAGAAGAATATTTTTATTCAAATAAAAGTTAATTTAAATGGAAATTTTTTATTTTTAATTGTAATTATTCATTAATACAGCAGAAGTAGTATAAATTTTTACAGGTTCAAATGCCTAATTATATCATTGTAAATAATAAAAGAAACTGGCAGTTTAATATACCCGGGGTTGAAGTAATATCAGCGAGAGATTATTTGCTTGAGGATGAATTTATCCGCAAGAGGGGTGCGAGGATATTTAATCTTTGCAGATCATATAGATACCAGTCCATTGGTTATTATGTTTCACTTCTGGCTTCTGCAAGAGGCCACAAGGCGTTTCCAAATGTTAACACAATACAGGAGATGAAGACACCGTATGTTATACGTGTACTTGCTGAAGATCTGGATAAAAGCATACAACGAAGTCTTGCACATATCCAGACAGACACTTTTGTGCTGAGTATTTATTTCGGGAAAAATATTTCTAAAAGGTATGACCGGCTTTGTCTTCAGCTTTACAATTTATTTCAGGCCCCACTAATCAGAGTTTTTTTTTCAAGAAAGGGGGTGAGATGGAAGATACAGAATATTCAGCTTATATCTGCTAACGATATTCCTGAAGAACACCATCATTATGTAATTGAATTCGCGACACAGTATTTTTCAAGAGCAATATCAAGAAAAAAAAGAAGACCTGCTGCGCCCTATGATATGGCTATACTTGTAAACCCGGATGAACCGACTCCACCCTCGAATAAAAAGGCTCTTGAAAAATTTATAAAAGCAGGAGAAAAAAACGGATTTAATGTTGAACTGATTGATAAAGACGATATTCATCGTATTGCGGAATTTGATGCACTTTTTATAAGAGAAACTACAAGTGTAAATCACTACACTTTTAGATTTTCTCAGCGCGCAACAGCTGAAGGTCTTGTTGTTATGGATGATCCCGATTCGATAATAAAGTGTACAAATAAAGTTTACCTTGCCGAGCTTTTAAGTCATTACAGGATTCCCGCTCCAAAAACTGTTGTTATAAGTCGTGATACACTTGAACTTGTTCTGAGCAGTATGGAACTTCCTCTAATTCTGAAACAACCGGATAGTTCATATTCACAGGGGGTACTTAAAGTCGAGACAAGAGGTGAATACTTTGTAAAAGTAAATTCGCTTCTTGAAAAATCTGATCTTATTATAGCACAGGAGTTTATTAAAACTGATTATGACTGGCGAGTCGGAATAATTGATGGGTATCCTTTATATGTCTGCAAATATTATATGGCAGAGGATCACTGGCAGATAGTCAACTGGTCAAGGAATAAAAATTCAAACAAACACTCCGGGAAGGATGAAACACTAAGTATCAGTGATGTACCGAAAAAGATAATTAAAACTGCATTAAAGGCAGCGAGTTATATAGGTCGTGGATTTTACGGTGTTGATCTGAAAGTAATCGGAAATAAATGCTATGTGATAGAGGTAAATGATAATCCCAGTATCGATTTTGGAATTGAAGATAAAGTGCTGAAAGATGAGCTTTATAATACTGTAATGAAAATTTTTTATGAAAGAGTTAAATTTTTAAAAGAGAATTCTTTTTCATGATTATTTGCACCAGACTAATTTTATTGTATTTATTATAAGATAAATTTGTTTTATATATAAAACATGACATTCAATTCAAGGAATGTTCATTTTTTTTCATTTCTTCTTTTTTAAAAAATATTAATAATAATGAAATGTGGTTTAATTCCTTGACTCAAATTTTGTTTTGTTTTACATTAGATAAACACCTGAGAGCTTTATTGTTATTATGCCCGGTGAGTCAAAAATATTAAATGAAAAGCCAGATTTTACGGATAATTTCTTCATCAAGGAAATCAATTCAGTATCTTTGCGCATTAAATACTTAAAAAAAGAGATTGAAAAATCCTTGATATCGAATTGTGATTGTACGAAGGAAGAACTTGAATTTCTTTTGAAAAGATTATGAATTCTTTTTTTCTGATACTATTTAAAACTGCCATATTCGTTATTTCCTACATTGCAGTTTCTAAAATAATGTTAAATTTTTTTAAAAGAAGAAATGTAAATGCCGATTTCAGGGACATTGAAATTGTTGTAGTGTCAGTTGTTTCATCTGCTGTTATTACATCTGTATTCAGACTGATTTTTAAGCTTTTTATTTGACTCTTTCTCAATAGTAAATTATTATATTGATTAATGGAGAAATTTTATGGCAATTCAGAATATTTCAGGTGCTGATATTGTATCTGCTAATTTTACACCGGAATATACATCGAAAAACGAACAGATTCCTACTGATCAAACTCGTGAAGTAAAAAGTGAACGTTCTGTGGATGAGAATAAAGGGCAGAAGGTTGATACGGTTGCCTGAAGTTTTATTATTTTCTATGACCGGTTTCAATTACAAATCTGGGCATTTTATTATTGCTGTTTTTATAAAATATAAGATGAAGCTCGTTCCTTGCTCTTGTCAATGCAACATAGAATAATCTTCTTTCTTCTTCAATATCAGATGTACTGTCAGGAATAATTTTGTCTGATATTCCAGCGATTATTACCACATCAAACTCAAGACCTTTTGATTTATGCATTGTCATAAATTCAATGGGTTTATCACGATTTACAGATTCAAGTTTGTTCTTAAGGTAATCTCCTTGATAATTATTTCTGTAGAGTACAGCTAATGTTGAGGTAAATGGAATGGAAGCTGTTATTTCTTTTATTATTTCAGCTTCATGATGCATATCAGTGACTGGATGATATTTTACTTTTCCACCCTTACCACGATATGATGAAATATTTTTTGATGTCCGGAATTTATTTAATTGTATAAATCTATTTGAAATTTTTATGATTTCTTTTCGAGATCTATAGTTTATTGTGAGTTTGTATTGGGTAATTTCGGGAAAAAATTTTTTGGCATTGACAATATATTCAACTCTGCTGTGGCGGAATTTATAAATACTCTGAAAGTCATCACCCACTAAAAATAAATTTTTTTCTTTGTCCGGAAGCAGGAGGGAAAGCAAATGAAAATTGTTGTCTGATGTATCCTGATATTCATCGATGAAAATATATTTATACTTATTATTCATTTTTAGCTTTAAAGCAGGATATTTTTCAAGTATTTCCGAAGCATGATATATCATATCCTCGAATTCAATTAAATTGTTTTTCTTTTTATAATTTGCATAGGATTCTTTCAGAACAGATATTTCAGTAAATAATGAAATTGATTTAAGCTTGTTTATAGTATTTTTATCCATATGTTGCAAATTTTCTGAAAGATTTAAAATAGTATCAACTGGAAAGCCGAGAAATCTTTCCGGTTTATTCATTATCAGTTTTTTTAAAATTCTTTCTTTTTCTTCTTTTTCTATTATTAATGGGAAATAATTATTTCCCAGATGTTTAAGGTAAATATCACTGTTTTCTTTAAGGATTTTTAGAGAGAAAGAATGGAATGTTCCGATAAAACCGATATTATCATCTGGATTTAATCTGGTTAATATTTTTTTTCTTATATCTTCAGCAGCTTTTATGCTGAATGTAAGAATAAGAATTTCTTCAGGTTTTACTATAGAATGTTCAATCACGTTTTGAATTTTTTTAATCATAGTGCTTGTTTTGCCTGTCCCGGCGCCTGCAATTATAAGACTTACTCCTCGGTTGGGGTTTGACGCAATCATCTGTTGTTTGTTCAGTTCAATCATGATATATATACGAAAAATTAAAGAACGAGTGAAATTTTTTTGTTGTTAAAATGCATATCGCATTAATTTATTGAATAATAAAATTATTAACAGGAGTGATCTGTTATGGGCTTTTTCAGATCGAAGGGAATAAAAGAGTATAAGGCTATCGCAGCAAAAAATGAAGGGAAGGTTGCAATACTGCTGGAGACAAGAAATGGTATAAAATCTCCTGAAACAAAACTGGTTATTCTTGTTAAAACAGCGCGTCAATATTCAATAAAGATGAATGAATTGAAAGTTTTCTTCGAAAAAGCATTTGATGAAAAATTCCAGGTGAAAGATGAATTTACTTACTGTAAATACAGTCCGATAGATGAAGAATTTGTGGTTATGGAGGATTCAATCAGACTAAAAAGTTCGGGGGATGAAATAAGTATAAAGAAGGTTCCATATTACACCGGGTTACTTGACCGGTAGAGCTTAAAGTCCTCTCATCCTTTCCGGCTTTATAAGCCTTTCGTCTCTTGTTTCAAGAACCCGGTTTATTGTGTCGAGCATTTTTTGTTTATCTTTCTGCAATGTTCCATTTACCGGCAGATAGTTTGAGGCGTGAACTCCAACGAATTTCAGGTTATCGATTGTTATATTTTCAAAAATAATTTTCATTTCTTCAAGGGTTTCGAATGGGTTGAGTATTTCGAATTCTCCTTTCTGTACTTTGTTGAAAAGAATTGTGCCGGGAACTGGTGTGACTGTTAATGCAGCCAGGTAGTTGGGTTTCATTTCGTTTGTAATTCTTGCAGTTGCAAGAGCATGCTCAATGGATCTTTCACCTTTACCGGCCAGACCAAGAAGTACCATTGATGAAAGGTTAATCCCGGCATTTTTCAGGTTTAATCCTGCCTGTAGCATTTCTGTATAACCAGCCCCTTTATTAACTTCATGCAGAAGCTTGTCGTCACCGGTTTCAACTCCAAGATATGCTTTGTCAAGTCCTGCTGCTCTTAAGGCGGAAAGTTCAGACATACTTTTATTAAGCGTACTTACCGGTCCGGCATATGTTCCAACATGTTTCAGGGATGGGAATGCCTTTTTAAGATCTGCAAGTATTTCAAGGAGTATATCAGTATCTATATCAATAGCATCACCATCACAAAGGAATACTTTGTCAAGATCGTTATAATATTCTTTTGCAAGTTTAATATCTTCTTTAATTTCTGATAAAGGTTTTATTCTGTATTTTTTATCTTTATACATCCCGCAGAAAGTACATTTATTATGAGAACATCCAACAGTACATTGCAGAAGATAACTGTCCGCTTCACTGAATGGTCTGAAAATATTTCCTTCGTAGCGCATATGTTTACCTCATGAAAATCGAATAAGGAATATCCCCGCGATCATAAGAAGTATTCCTAAAATTTTATATATATTAACAGGCTGTATCTGGTATCCTGCAATCCCATAATGATCGAGAACAAGAGATGTTATCATCTGACCGGCCATTATTAATGCGAGCATTGATACCGCTCCAACCTTGTTGGCAAGTATAACACATGAGGCAACATAAAATGCTCCCAGAATTCCTCCTGTCCATATCCACCATGGTGCTCCGGTAAATGCACCGGAAGAAGGAAGTGGGGTTCTGGAAATAAGGGCAAAAATTATCAGTGTAACGCTTCCTGTTAGAAAGGAGATTATTGATGCCATAACAGGAGAACCGCTGAAAAAACTCAGACGTGAATTTATTCCGGCCTGGAGAGGAACTGTAGCGCCGGCTAAGAAAGCCATTACAAGATATATTAAAAAAACTTTAAGCATATCATCTCTCTTCTCTGAAGTATGCAACACCCAGACTGGCCGGAGCAGAACCGGAGTGAGACTTCCTTACAGAAACCAGTATAAGAATTACAATGGTCACAATATAAGGCAAAAGGTCAATTATATATTGTGAAATATGAAAATCATATTTTTGAATTCTGAATCCTATAATATCAAGACCTCCAAATAAAAAGGCACCCATCATTACTCTGTATGGATTCCACCTGCAAAATATAACAAGAGCAACAGCTATCCATCCTCTGCCGGCTGTGACATTTTCCTGCCATGAAGGAATGTATACAAGCGAAAGGTACGCGCCGGCAAGTCCACAAAGTATCCCTCCGATAATTACATGGATATATTTATAAAGGGATACATTTATTCCGGCTGCGTCTGCAGCGGCGGTATTTTCTCCAATTGCGCGGAGGTTTAATCCAACCTGTGTTCTGTAAAGATAGATCCCGAAAACAATTGTGAGAATATATCCTGCATAGACGAGGAATCCCTGGTTAAAAAAAATATCGCCGATTACCGGAATATATCCCAAAACCGGAATTCTGAAATCTGAAAAGAAAATTTTCATGTCAGGGGGGACAATCTCTCCCATAAGACCCTGTCCCATAAAGCTTGCAAATCCTGTACCGAAGATAGTAAGTGTTAAACCTGCTACTACCTGGTTTGCTCTTAAGGTTACAGTGAGTAAAGCGTAAATAAGTGCTCCAGCCCCTCCGGCGGCCATAGCTCCGGCAAGAGACAGGAAAGGGTTACCCGTTAAAATTGCTGTTTTGAATCCTACGACAGCACCCATGAGCATCATACCCTCAACACCGAGATTGAGTTGTCCGGATTTTTCCGTGATAAGCTCCCCGAGAATCGCATAGAGAAGAGGAGTTCCGGCAACGACAGCTGCAGCAAAAAAAGATATATCCATTACTGTTCAGCCTCACTTTTATTTTCACTTGTGACGGAGATTCTGTATTTTATGAAAAATTCGCTTCCGAGAACAAAGAAGAGAATCATGCCCTGAAGTATCTGGGCTGCTGATTGTGGAATTTGAAATGCCATCTGAATAAATGTACCGCCCTGAATCATGGCTGCGAAGAGTATGCATACCAGACCAATAACAGGTGCGCGGAGTGATGAAAGCCAGCTTGTTATAATCGCAGTATAACCCACTCCGCGTGTTATCTCAACAGACAAGGTTTTATTTACTCCAGATGCTTCAATCATGCCAGTGAGACCACATAACCCGCCGCTGATAAAAATTGTATAAATAATAATAAATTTAACATTCATGCCTGCATAACGTCCTGTATTTTCGCTCTCTCCGACGACATTTATTTCATAGCCTCTTTTTGTGTGATTAACAAAGACATGCATAATTATGATCAGAATCATTGCGATAATCCATCCTATATGAAGGCCGAATACTGAAGGAAGGATTGCGTTTGACGAAAATCCTGGAATTTTAGGAAATCCAAGCGCGCCGGGATCTTTCCATGGACCATATTGAAGATATGTAAGCCATTTCAGAGCTATATAATTCATCATAAGGGTGAAAATTGTTTCATTTGTCCTGAACATTGCCCGAAAATATGCAGGGATAGCTCCCCAGATACCGCCGCAGATTATTGATGCTAATCCCATCAGAGGAAGCAGAATGAACGGGGGCAAACTCGAAAAGTTCAGGGCACAGAAAGTGGCGCCGAACGCTCCCATCATAATCTGTCCTTCTGCGCCGATATTCCAGAATTTAAGTCTGAATGCCAGGGAAATACCAAGAGATGTGATGATCAGTGGAATAGCTTTTCTTATAGTCTCAGTTATTCGGTATATTGATCCGAAAGCCCCTTCAATCATGGAAATATAAACTGATAATGGATTATGACCGAGAAGTAATATAAAAAAGGCGACAGAAACAAGGGCAAGTATAATTGCTGTGGTTCTGATAACAGCAGCTTCTTTTGCTGAACAATCGGTTCTTGTTGACATTCTCAGCATTCTTTACCTCCGAGCATCATGAATCCGATTTCATCCTTTGTAGATGAAGAAGCATCTACAATCCCGATGATCCTTCCTTCAAAAAGAACCATTATTCTGTCACAAAGACTCAGAAGAACATTGAGATCCTCTCCGACGTAAATTATTCCAACACCTTTTGTCTTCTGTCTGTTAAGCTCATCATAAATAAGGTGTGATGAGCCTATGTCCAGGCCTCTTGTAGGGTAGGCTGTTACCAGAAAATCAGGGTTGGCATCAATTTCACGGCCAAGAAGTACCTTCTGAATGTTTCCTCCTGAAAGCTGATTAACAGGGTGATTAATTCCAGGCGTCTGGACATTGAGCATTTTTACAATATGTTCAGCGCGGACACGTGCAGGATTCCGGTCCAGTAACAGATTTTTCTGAAGATAGTAATCTTTCATTATCACATTATCTACTATATCCATGCTTGGAACAAGGCCCATCCCGAGTCTGTCTTCCGGGATGAAGCTGATGCGAAGTCCACGCTCAAATATTGATCTTGGAGTAAGACGGGCTATATTTTCACCTCTGAACAGAATCTCTCCGCGTTTTCTTCTCTCGAGTCCCTGTATACTCTCACAAAGTTCCTTTTGACCGCTTCCGGCGATTCCGGCAACTCCCATAATCTCTCCGGCCTTAACATCAAATGAAACATTATCCAATTTTTTAACATTGTCACGGTCGATCAGCGAAAGGTTTTTAACTTCAAGCATAACCTCATTTTTTAAAAACAGAGGTCGATCAATTGAAAGATCCACCGGTTTTCCCACCATCATTGAGGTTAGTTCTTTTGGATTAGTCTCCCTGGTGTTCAGAGTTCCGGCGATTTCACCATGGCGAAGTACGGTAACTCTGTCGCTGATATCCATTACCTCATGAAGTTTATGTGTAATTATAATTACAGCACATCCTTCATCTTTCATTTTAAGCAGTATTTTAAAAAGCTTGTGTGTTTCCTGAGGTGTAAGTACGGCAGTTGGCTCATCCAGTATCAGTATATCCGCTCCGCGATATAAAACTTTTAATATCTCTATGCTCTGTTTCTCACCTACAGACATGTTGTAAATATATTTATCAGGTTCAGTTTTAAACCCATATTTTTCAGATATGGAGTTTATTGTTTTTCTCAGTTTATTCCGTTTGATGATAAAAGAACGTTTTTGTCCTATAATAATATTTTCCGCAGCGGTCATGACCTCCACCAGTTTGAAGTGTTGATGAATCATACCTATGCCGGAAGCGATTGAGTCTCCGGGGGATGAAAACCTCAGTTTTTTATTATGCACATATATCTCGCCGGAATCGGGAGTATAGACGCCGGAAAGCATGTTAACCAGCGTACTTTTTCCTGCACCGTTTTCTCCAAGAATGGCGTATATTTCTCCATAGTTTACGCTGAAAGAGATGTTATTATTGGCTTTTATCCCGCCAAAAAACTTGGAGATGTTAACCATTTTAACTGCTGTCTGTTCTTTAATGGTATTACCTATATTAAACCTATATTTAATAATAACAGAATTTTTGCTGAAAGCATATTGTAAATAAAAAAACCGGCGTTTAAACTTATTTTCGCCGGTTTTTTATAAATGTCAGATATTTTTTTATCAGCTCTTTATCAGGGATCAGATTATATGTGACTGAGAACCCTGAAGAGATAGTGTTGTTTATTTTTTTGCTTTACCTATAACTCCCTCAACAAACCAGTCGCAAGAAAGCTGATCTTTATCAGACAGGGCAGATCCTGCAGGAACTTTAACTGTTCCTTTCTGGTCTTTGATCGGCCCGGAGAATACATTGAATGAGCCGTCAAGAATTTTCTTTTTAACTTCATTCACTTTTGCTTCAGCGCCGTCAGGGGCATTTTTTGTGATAGGAGCCAGCCTTACTATGTCGGCATTCATCCCTTCCCAGTAATCTGCTGCTTTCCATGTTCCGTTTAGTACCTTTTTAACTTCAGCTGTGTAATATGGTCCCCAGTTCCATATCGGTGCTGTCATATATGCTTTAGGAGCCATTTTTGACATATCAGAGTTATATCCTACTGAAAATACTCCGCGCTCTTCGGCAGCTTGTTGAGGACCAGCTGTATCCTGGTGTTGGGCTATTACATCACATTTATCGTCCAGCAGCGCTTTTGCAGCCTCTTTCTCTTTAGCCGGATCATACCATGTATGAGTCCATCTTACATGAACTTCGACTTTTGGGTTTACTGATTTTGCACCAAGAGTGAAAGCATTTATCCCTCTTATTACTTCCGGAATTTCAAATGCTGCTACGTAACCTATTTTATTTGTTTTTGTTTTCATCCCTGCAACTATACCGGAAAGGTATCTCGGCTGTTCTATTCTTCCGAAATATGTTGAAAGGTTTTCTCCCATTTTATAACCTGAGCAGTGAAGGAATTTTACTTTTGGAAATTCTTTCGCTATTTCTACAACATAATCCATGTATCCGAAACTTGTAGCGGCGATAATAGTAGCACCCTGATCGATCATGCTTCTTATTACATCTTTAACTTCGGCTCCCTCCGGAACTGTTTCCTTGAAAATTGTCCTGATGCCTGTTTCCTTTTCAACGAATTTTCTTCCCTGTTCATGAGCATAGGTCCACCCTCCATCACCAATGGGGCCGACATATACAAAACCCATAACCACTTCCTTGCCGTCAACTTTTGTTTTTTCCTTTTTGTCGCAGCTGCTGAATGCAATAAGCGCAGTCAGAGCAAGGACTGAAAAAAATGTAAACTTTTTCATGGTATTTCACCCTCTGTTTTTTTTATTCAAATTATACAACCGGATAATATGATACCAGCAACAAACATTAAATAAAAATCTGCCGATCATGCAATGAATTGGCGTATTATGTTTATTGTTTTATATATTTATCATCTGAATTGTATTTTATTTTCACTCATACTGTCTATTATGGCGAGGGAAACCAGTTTATATCCCATTTCTCTTATCAGTTTACCGCCATTCTGAAATCCTTTTTCAATTATTATCCCGATACCGTTGACCTTTGCTCCACTCTGTTCGACTATGTTTATAAGAGCACGGGAAGCGCTACCGTTAGCAAGAAAATCATCAATGATTAAAAACTGGTCCCCTTTTTTAATATAATTGGAGGAAACTGAAATGTCGTAATCACTATTTTTTGTGAATGAATGTACAGTTGCTGAATAGGTATCTTCAGTCATCGTTGATGGTCTGCTTTTTTTTGCAAAAATTACAGGAATTGAAAGTTTGAGACCGGTTAAAACGGCGGGAGCGATTCCTGATGACTCAACAGTAAGAATTTTATTGAAATGCGAGTCAGAAAATCTGTATGTAAATTCAGCTGCAATTTCATCGACAAGGGCAGGGTCTATCTGATGATTTAGGAAAGAATCAACTCTTAAAATCTGATCTGTAATTATCTGACCATCTTTCAAAATTCTGTTTTTGAGAAGTTCCATTTATCACCAATTATTATCAGGTATAATACATAATATATTATACCTGATAATAATTGTCAATTCTTTAACAACCAGGTTCTTAATGAAGTCGCTGACTAAAAATGGTTGATAATTATTTATGAAAATACTGTAATTGGAAATGATTATTTTAATGCCGGGTAAGGGTATGAATCAGATAAAAGACAGTGAATGTTTAATAGCTATATGTATAAGAAAAGGGAAGTATATTTCGCTTCGTCCGATGTTTGGTGACGGAAATCTTCTGATCTATAATGAATATGAGAAATCTATGGAAGAAGGTGATATTGTTTTTTTCAAAAGAAGTAACTCATATAGTGAATTGTCAAATACTGTTTATAAAAAGGGGTCGATAATTAACAGGTATCTGCTTGAATTTGAAAGAACCGGAATAAATCCTTTGTTCCCGAATGAAGTTATGAAGGAAGTTGAAAAGATTGTACTGAATCCTGGAGTTGATGATCCGCTTCTTCATGATTATACAAAACTGCCTTTTGTGACCATTGATAATGACGGATCAAAAGATCTGGATCAGGCAGTATATGTAGAGAAAAACATTTCAGGTTATGAAATTTATTATGCTATAGCGGACGCTTCATATTATGTGAAACCGGGTTCCGCTCTTTTTAAGGAAAGTATCAGAAGAGGGGCGAGTTACTATCTGCCGGGATTTACTGTACCGATGCTTCCGCCGGAATTATCAGAGGGAATAATTTCTCTCAATGAAGGTGTTTCAAGAAGGGCAATAGTTTTTATCATTCAGATTGATCTGGCAGGAGAAATAGTTTCAAACAGAGTGCTGCGCTCTAAAATTCTGAGCAGGGCAAAACTTTCCTATACCGGAGTGCAGGATTTCTATAACTGCATGGAAAGCAGTTTTATCAATAATGAAGAGTTCAGATCTTCACTTATTTTTCTTCAGGAGGCAGGAAGGATA
Source organism: Spirochaetota bacterium (assembly GCA_963664815.2). Taxonomy (GTDB): domain Bacteria; phylum Spirochaetota; class UBA4802; order UBA4802; family UBA5550; genus WRGT01. The sequence goes on along the minus strand of CAXXHB010000003.1, from coordinate 3,236,840 downwards.
CTGGCTTGTAATGGGGAGAAGAGGGGTGTAATAAATTTCGAGAGATTTGAGAATTTAATAAGTATAAACGGGGATGGAAACAGCTTTATATTTAAAGAAACTGAAAGAAACGATACGAGCCGCTGGAATGAACAGGTTTCTCTTATATGCAACATGGCCGGTGCCGGAATCCTTGCGCCTGAAGGTAACGGGAACGACCTGCATATTCATCCCATTTTCAGGGTACATGGCGCCCCTGATGAATCGAGCCTGAACAGACTTGAAAAAGTGATTAACTCAATAGTTGATATTCATTTACTGGATAAATGCTGGATATGGAAGAAGGGTGAAGAAACATCCGGAGAATATCTTGCAAGGCTTCCCAGGGATGGTGATGCCGGACGGATTACTGAAACAATAGAGCGCCAGATACTTATAACAAATCAGAGATCATTTTTCTCGGAACATCCCGGACAGCATTTTGCTCTTAAAGTGAATCTTTATGGACGATTCTCATCCCCTATGAGAGAAATTGTCGGAATATTTTCACACAAGGAGCTGCTTGAAAAACTCGGTATTGAGGTGCCGAATTCTGACGAGGATGATCTGATGATCCGCGAACAGGTGATAAATTCCGCCAACAGGTCAAAAGAAACACAGAAGTCAATAGATCGCTTTGTCAACCAACTGCTGCTTGATTCAGTATTTAACATTGAACTGGAGCTGGAATTTAACAAAAGGCCGCTTCATCCGGGGACAATACTCGGCATGAAAGAAACAAGATTGTATGTGATGCTCGATTCTCCCAAGCTTGAAATAAAAGTATACAGTGAAGATATTGAGAATGTATCAGGGAGTTTGCTTAATCACAGTGATAATTTACTGGAACTTTGCGGAATGAATAACAATAATAAAATATATAAATCCGGTGAAAAAATAGAACTTCGGCTTTTATCTTTTGATGAAAAGGGGAAGTGGCATTTCGTTCCTGCAGGAATTTAAAAAAATTTTTTTATATTTTAAGGGTGATAACAGTCGCACCCCAGTTACCTGAGTCATCATGAAATACTATTACGGATGGGTGACTTTTCAGAATTTCGTGTATCTGTCTTTTTTTTACAGATTTTCCTTTTCCATGGATGATTCTTACATTTTTATATTTTTTATTAACAGCGTTTTCAAGGAATTTTTCTATAAGCAATGCTGTGTCTGAATGGTGGAAATGGTGCAGGTCAATTTCGTTACCTGAAAGCATTTCAGAAAGATCATTACCTGATCCTGCTGCTGATAAATTTTTCAGTCTGAATTCTCTTGCTTTTTCCGACCATGGACTTTTACTGTCTTTTTCAAGTTTTGAATAAATACATCCGCAGTAATTCTGTCTGTAAAAACTGTTTAATTTTGATATTTCAACAGATTTTCTTACTCCGTCATTTTTTTTAAAATCCGCAGAATAAAACTCAATACTGTATTTTTTTGAAAGTTTTTCACCTATTTCATTGATTTTTGCAGCATTTTTGTGGGGGCTTATAGACAGAGTAGTAGCTACTAAATCAAATTTTAATTCGACGGCTTTTTTGAATGTGCTTTCCAGTCTGATTTCGTAACACTTCCAGCATCGTTCTGTATATTCACCATAATAACGGAATTCTTTTATTTCATTTACCCAGTTTTTTACATCTGGAATTTCTGTTATAAGATTAAAACCTTTAAACCTGCTGTATGTTTCCAACTCGGCATATCTTTTCCTGTATTCATCTGTCGGCATAATATTAGGATTATAGAAATATGCCGACACTATGAATTTTTCTTTTAAAATCTCATAAACATACCCAATGCATGGAGCACAACAGGTGTGAAGTAATATTTTTTTTAAATTCACTCTTTATTTCAGGTACTTATCAAGAAAATTCGACAGCTCTCTGGCTTTCTGCGGCTCAGCTTTGCTGTCCAGCCATAGTAAAAATTTAGGTTTAACCTGATTTTTTGTTTCTGAGCAGTATTCATGATGCAAAGTATATTTTGTTATGTCATATTTAATGGTATTAAACACTTCCTCTGCTTTACACAGGTTTTCCGGAGTTGAACCGATTATCTGACAGATTTTAACAATAATTTCATGTTTATCGATCTCTCTTAATTCATCATGGCAGCATTTTGAAAACAATTCATTACAAAGAGTAATTTCATCTGTCAGTTCAGGCATCATAGCCCTTTCTTTTCTGTTTCCCATCGGGAATCCTCCTGAGTATCAAATCTGGATCTTTTTAAGCTTTGAAAATATACAATCCTGATTAATAAGTATTCAACTAATTAAAAAATGTCAAATTTTTGTTTAAAAAAAAGGTATTTTTTTTAATAACAGTACTGGAAATTTTTATAATATAAAATGTTCTATTTGTACAGCCGCCTAAAACGGCGGCAAGATATAATCATTTATTTGTACTAAAAAAGTGTTAAATAATTTTTATTACAAGAAGGGTAATATCTGATCCCTGAAGGGCAATTCCCATGAATTTTTCATATCCGGTTTTTAAGTTTTTTACAATATCAACAGGGAGTTTTGATTTGGATTCCTTTATGATATTTCTTAAACGTAATAATCCAAAACTCTCATTATCGCTGTTTTTTGAGTTAATAAATGACTTGGAGTAAATAATACAAATATCCCCGCTTTTAAGTTCAGTGCGCCCCTGACCAAAATCAGCATTAAGCTTGTAACCAAGTGGAGAACCCTCGGTGTCGAGTGAGTCGAAGTCGTTTTTATCAATTCGGAAGACCTCGGCAGGGGGAAATCCCGCATTGGAATAGAATAATCTTTTTGTTTCTGTATCAAAAAAAGCGTAAAATGCGGTTACAAGCTCCCCTTTACCCCTGGTATAATCATGCAGAACAAGGTTTATTCTTTTGATAATGATGTATGGAGAAGCTGCTTCATTTATACATGAATGGAAAACTGACCGGAGTAAAACGGAATAAAGAGCATTGTTTATACCTAAACCTGATACATCAGTAAAAAGAATCCCTATTGTATTTTTTGTAGGCTGGAGAAAATCAAAATAATCTACGCCTCTGGAGTATCCCGGAGCTATTAAGGAACCGAATTTCATGTTTTTCATCTGGGGTAAAGCATTTGCAGCAGAGCTTTGCAGTATACTTCCCGATAAGCCGAGACTCCTGGAAATAAACTGGTCCTGTTTTGCTTTATCATATGCAAGGGTTGTTATGATAAAATCGTTTGATCTTATACGGAATTCTTCAAGCTTTAAAAGCTCATCAGGAGTGATTGATTTCATGTTCTCCTTTCTCCCGAGGCAGAGCATTCCGTAAATTCTGTTTTCATAATAGATCGGAAGTATGACATCAATACCAAACCTGTTGTAAAAACCTGAAACTTCTTCTCTTATCGGTTTAAATGACAAATCATCAGTATAGACCCTGTTGAGAGGGAGTATTTCCTGATTTCTTGCAAACCATATAATAAGAGGAAAATGCCGGTCGATTGTTATTATTTCATCAAAAGAAGGGGAAGTATCAAAAAACTTTTTAAATCCTCTGGTATCTTCATCGTAAATAAAAAACAGCGTACGTGCCAATCCCAGAGCGTTGTGAAGTTCCAGTGAACTTGATTGAACAAGTTCTTCCAGTGTTTTTAATCTGGAGGCTTTCTGGATATATCTGTTGGTTAAATCTTCAATATCTGCAATTTTTCTTTTAAAAGCGCGGTCTATTCCTGGCTGAAAGAGGTATATAAAAAGAATAAAAGACATCACTGTCGATCCGGCAATGATTGCGGGGGGAAAATTCAGTGAATTATTAAACTTTTCTGTAAGATAAATAATAATAGCAACCGGGATAAAAAAAGTAGTACTAAGCACAAAATACATTGTAGTTTTATGAATAGCAGTTCTTATATCCATGATATTGTATGCTATTACCGAATAGAAGAGGGTAATAGTTGAAACAACAGAGGCGCTTGAAATCCCAAGTGCATAAAATGTGTAATTGTTGGCAATTAGCGGAAGTAAAATTGATCCGATATATCCCAAAGTTAAAAATATAGACGTTGCGAGAAAAACATATCTTATCTGTAACCTATAGGTCTCTACTTTTGTTCTTATATAATTAATTATAAATATTATCCAGCTAGTAACAAAATAAAGCAATGAAATCGCGGAGTATAAGGGATATAACACTCCCATATCTCTTATCAGTTTCCAGTTGTCAAATCTGGCACTTTTAACTGTGAGGTCTGTTGTTAAGATGAAAATTGAAAAAACAATAGCCGGGAGAGATAACAGAAAAGGGATATACAAAGGAACTTTTTTATCTTTGCCGGGATAGGTAAGAGAAAGATTTAAAACAGAAGCGGAAAAGAGTATACCAAAAACCTGACTTAATTTGCTGTAGATAACAAGATCAGAGGAATTATGCATGAAGTAAGTGAGAAAAATGCATCCGGGAATTCCAGTGGCAATGAAATTATACATGAAAAAAAACTGCCATGCCTGGCTGGTTCTGTTTTTATAAAGTACAAAAAGGGCAGAAAACAAAACAAGAAAAGTACTTATAAATGTTACTGTAAGATTTATTGTGTACATGATTATACCCTTTTGAAAATTTCTTGATAGTAAATTCTGAGATTCAACTGCTGAATGGGCAGAAACTGTCTTAATTATCCGGACATATACATTATGGCAGGATAACTAACCCTGAACTTTCGGTTAATGACCCATGAATGCATTGCAGAGTTTACTTTTGTTATATAAATGCTGTTTTATGGCCACTCTTAAGTATTACTATAATCGCTGAAATGATTACAAGTAAAATTATTGACGGAGGCTCAAATTATTATTAAAATTAATAAATTAATGATTTTTCATTTTCAAAATATATGGTATAACGGTGTTTATATGAAAGGATTCGCCCTTGTTATAGTAGATATGCAGAAATATTATCTGGAAAGTAATTCTGCATACTCAGAGTATTTTAATTCCCTGTATCCGGGATCTCTTACATATATTCGCGATCGTTCATATAATATCATAATTCCTAATATTATGAAAATAAAAAAATCATTTAAAGAGCTTAATCTGCCAGTAATTTATCTGAGATTATGCGGGCAGGATTATGAAAGAAAAGATCTTCACAGGTTTTTTAAAAAAACCTATGATGATGGAATGGCAAGAGGATTTGCCGGAGTTTATCCTGTTGAAACTGAATTGTCAGCAGATATAATTGATGAATTGAAACCTGATCCCGAAGATATAATAGTTGACAAAACAACATTCAGTCCATTTTCTTCATCGGATATAGACAATATTCTTAAATCTATGAATATTTCAACTCTGGTATTAACGGGTCTTGCTACCAGCCAGTGTGTTGAAACAACAGCAAGAGATGCATCTGACAGAGGTTATAATATTTATCAAATACATGATGCACAGGCAGATTATGACGAGATGGTGCATGAAGCCTCTTTATATTCATCCAGAGGTGTGTGCGGCGGAGCTATTTATGACACGGATTCTTTCCTTGAATTGATGGTGGAATCTATTTGAAAATTCTTATGCGTATTTTACCGTTTCCTGTGGCAAAATAATTGTTATTTTTTGAAAGAGTATTATCCGAAACAGGACTGCTGCCGTAATAAAAGTTTACATCTTCCATATTCCCGGTTGCAGGATTTATAAGCATTCCTGAATTCACAATAACTGCATGCTTTATGTTATTTTTATGTAATATTTGTTCAATTGTATCAAGGGATTTTTTATCAAATTCACTGTCAATATAAGAATGTGCTATCTGAATAATTCTGCCATGTGAGTTGCTTATCGATTCAATTATTTTCTGTGTTTCATTATGTCCTGACAAATTGGCTGCAACATAAGAGCTCCCGTTATTAAAAATACCGGTACGGATAAAACCCGCTCCTGCAATTATTACCACTGAGGCTGCAATAGCCGGGATGGCTTTAATGAATAATTTCTTCCTTTCCCGGGACCTGCATATCATTATTGTACGCTCTGAAAAATCAGGGATTGTTATACATTCATTTTTCAGAGTTGATAAAAGAGATAAACATTTAGTCAAAGATTCATATTCCCTGCCGCATATTTCACATATGGTGATATGTGACAGACAGTATTCTTTCTGTTGATCGGGGAGTTCGTTGTCTATTAAATCGGATAATTGTTCAAAATTCAGATGCTTAAATGTCATATTAAACCTCTGGCATATAATCTGTTTTTTAAATATTCGCGGCCTCTGTGAATCCGTACTTTGACATTGGAAAGGTTTATTCCCAGTATATCAGATATTTCATTATATGATAAACCGTCAATATCACGGAGAGTCAGAATATCTTTAAAATCATCTGGCAGCTTCTCAATTTCTTCTTTTATTATCCGCAGTGAATCTTCATTTACTACTTTTTCCTCAGGATTTTCCCTGTAATCCTGAAGCTGAAGATCAACTTCATCCTCACCTCTCTGGATTTTCAGAGAAACAGTACTGTACCTGTTCATTTTCTTCCTGTAGTTTTTACAATGGTTTACCATTATACTGTAAAGCCATGTGGAAAACTTTGATTCCTGCCTGAATGATTGTAGAGCTTCCATAACAGTTATAAATATATCCTGTGTAATATCGAGTGCTTCGTCATAGTTGTTGAACTGATAATAAACATATTTAAACACCATATTCTGGTATTTTTTAACAATTATAGTGAAGGCTTCTTTATCCCCTTCAATAACTCTGTTTATTATTTCTATATCATTTATAGGTGACATGATTGTCCTGTTATGGTTACAATAATTATTTTAAGAAAAAAATTTTTTTTACAGATTCAGATTCATTTTTTATCATTATTTTTTCCTGAGTTTGCCCGATTTTTTAATGTTCACTGATGTCATCATCATTTTCTTCTTTACCGAGGAAATCGCTGATATCAAAGTCGGGACCAAGCTCTTTTACATAATGATATTGTGCTATAATGGCGATCAGTTCCTCTCTTGCATCAAAAGCTTCTTTCTCGGTATCAAATCCGATAACAATAGGTTCCTCCATTCCGGAAAGAAATACTTCAAAACCTGGTTTCCCTTCTTCGGAAACAGTACTGCCAACAGCAGTTACTTTTGGGACAACAATTGCAATGCTTCCGTAATCTACTATTGGAATCATCTATCTCTCCAGTTGCAGCTTTTGTTTTATAAACCTATACCCTTAATTATTAATGGGCATGGTTTTATAATGTTTTTTAAGCAGCCGTTTTGATATCACCGTAAATAAAGGCATGAATGGCTGGATTTCATAAAAATTGACCTGAAAAGAGCATTCATTATTAAGCGGTTTGATAAAAACGATTTAAAAATTTTCATCTTTTATTTTATATCAATCAAATGATGAATTTCTTCAAATTAATGCAATAATAAAACATTTTATAAATATATAGATAACTATTGTCTCCATAAAAGACACCTGCTGCAACCATGAAGGGCAGGGTGATAATATACAACAGAGCCTATTCGTTTTCAGTAAAAATCCTCACCCGCCGGACTTTCTCCCGAGAGTTTTGCAAATTCTTTGAGCAGTTCCTTCTGCCTTGATGTGAGTTTTTTAGGCACCAGGATATTTATTTTTACCAGTTGATCACCTTTGCCATATGATCCAAGATATGGTATGCCGTTGCCTTTCAGGCGGAATACCTGTCCGTTTTCAGTTCCCGGCGGAAGCTTCATTTTAACCTTGTTCCCATAAATGGTCGGCACTTCAATTTCTCCGCCAAGGCAGACGATCGGGTATGAAACGTCTATGACGCTCAGTATATCATTACCATGCCTGTCAAAGTTGGGATGTTTTTTTATGTGAAGAACAACATAAAGATCTCCGGTAATTCCGTCATTAGGGGCATGCTCACCCTCTCCCGAAATTTTAAGCCGTGACCCGGATTCCACACCGGCCGGAATCTTTACTGTTATAGTCCTTTTTTTCTTTGTTAGTCCTGATCCATTGCAGACTTTGCAGGGTGATGTTACAATTTTCCCCTCACCACGGCACCTGGGGCAGGCCTGAGTTATTGAGAAGAATCCCTGGGTTTGTCTGACCTGTCCCATCCCATTACATGTGGGGCATACTGCGGGTTTTGTTTTTGAAGAGGAGCCGGTACCACTGCAGGTTTCACATGTTTCATTTCTTGGTATTTCAATCTGTATTTCGCTTCCTGATGCCGCTTCTTCAAGCGTTATTGTCATGTCATACTGTAAATCGGAACCTCTTTTTGCTTTCTTTGATCCGCTTCTGCCGAAGGACGAACCGAAAAAACCTTCAAATATATCGCCAAGGTCTACATTGCCGAAAATATCTGAAAAATCGGAATATGCTCCACGGCCGAAATTTTCAAAACCACCTACACCCTCATGTCCGAATTTGTCGTAAGATGCGCGTTTTTTCGGATCCCTGAGTACTTCATAGGCTTCAGTAGCTTCTTTGAACATTTCTTCGGATTCTTTATTACCCTTGTTTTTATCCGGATGATATTTTAACGCGAGTTTCCTGTACGCCTGTTTTATTTCCTGATCAGAGGCTGTTTTAACAACGCCAAGTATCTCGTAATAATCTCTTTTTGCCAATTTAATCCCCTCACATTTAAAAGGCTTTTATACCGCAGTTTTATTGTTTAAAACTGCGGTAGTATTATGCCAGGATTATTTATCCTCGTCAACTACTTCATAATCTGCGTCATAAACTTTATCTTTCCCGCCTGCAGATTCACCCGGCTTTTCCCCTGCCGGCCCTTCCTGTCCGGGTTCACTATGTTCCTTTGATGCATCCTGATATATACGTTGTGCGAACTGGTGTGAGGCCTGTTCAAGTTCGGATTTTGCATGTCGTATAGATTCCAGGTTGCTCCCTTCCATTGCGGTCTTCAGCTTTGAAATTGCTGTATTGATTGAATCTTTTTCACCAGGCTCAATTTTTGTTTCGTTTTCTCTTATCATTTTTTCCATTGAATAAATGAGTGAATCAGATTCATTTTTAGCCTCAATAAGTTCTTTGGCTTTTTTGTCCTCTTCGGCGTGCAGTTCAGCCTCTTTAACCATTTTTTCGATATCAGATTCTGAAAGTCCGCTTGAAGATTCAATTTTAATTTTCTGCTCTTTGCCGGTTCCAAGATCTTTAGCTGAAACGTGTACAATACCGTTTGCATCTATATCGAATGTAACCTCTATCTGTGGAATTCCCCTCGGAGCAGGAGGAATATCTGACAGGTCAAATCTGCCCAGCGTTCTGTTCTGTGCGGCTATCTCCCTTTCACCCTGGAGAACATGGATTGAAACAGCAGGCTGGTTATCAGCAGCTGTAGAGAAAGTCTGGCTCTTCCTTGCCGGAATTGTCGTATTTCTTTCTATCAGTTTTGTCATAACTCCGCCCAGGGTCTCAATTCCGAGAGAAAGGGGAGTTACGTCGAGAAGAAGTACATCGTGTACGTCACCTGCAAGAACTCCGCCCTGAATGGCAGCTCCTATGGCTACAACCTCATCGGGGTTAACTCCCTTGTGGGGCTCTTTCGCGAAAACTCTTTTTACAAGTTCCTGAACGGATGGTATCCTTGTTGATCCCCCTACGAGTATTACTTCATCGATATCACCTGCAGTAAGTCCCGCATCTTCCAGCGCTCTCATACAGGGAGATTTGGTCGATTCAACGAGATCCTCCACAAGCTGCTCGAACTTCGATCTCGACAGTGTGGTAACAAGGTGTTTCGGGCCATTCTGATCGGCTGTGAGGAATGGTATATTGATTTCAGTCTGCATCTTGCCTGATAATTCGATCTTCGCTTTTTCAGCTGATTCTTTAAGTCTCTGAAGAGCCATTTTATCCTTGGAAACATCAATTCCGGTCTGCTTCTTGAATTCAGCAATGAGCCACTCCATTATTCTCTGGTCGAAGTCATCTCCTCCGAGGTGAGTGTTGCCATTGGTGGATTTTACCTCAAAAACTCCATCACCAAGTTCGAGGATGGAAACGTCAAATGTGCCGCCACCGAGGTCATATACTGCTATTTTTTCGTTGTTTTTTCCTTTGTCGAGACCATAAGCCAGTGCGGCTGCTGTCGGTTCGTTTATTATCCTCTCAACTTCAAGGCCTGCTATTCTCCCTGCGTCTTTTGTAGCCTGCCTCTGTGAGTCGTTAAAATATGCAGGTACTGTGATAACAGCTTTTGAAACAGTCTCTCCGAGAAAATCCTCAGCGGTCTGTTTCATCTTCTGCAGTATTCTTGCAGAAATCTCCGGCGGTGTAAATTCACCTGATACAGTATTGATTGTAACTCCGCCCTTGCTGTCATCTTTAACATGATATGCAACCATGGAGATTTCCCCTGTTACTTCATTATATTTTCTCCCCATAAAACGTTTTACCGATCTTATGGTGTTCTCGGGATTTGTTATAATCTGGTTTTTGGCAATCTGTCCCACGAGACGCTCGCCTTTATCCGTATAAGCTACAATTGAAGGTGTAGTTCTCTGTCCCTCTGCATTCTGTATTACAACCGGTTCACCGCCTGACATAACAGATACACATGAATTTGTGGTTCCAAGATCTATTCCTATTATTTTACTCATTACATTACTCCTTGTAAATTATATTATTCTTTTGTCATTTTATTACAACAGCATGATTAAATGAGCAATCAGCTGCATTTTCCATTATCGTCCGCCCCATCTGTCTTCTTCGGGGCAGGTTTTGATACTTTAACTTTTGCGCTTCTTACAAGATGCTCATCCAGTTTAAAACCTTTCTGGTAAACCTTTGTTACAGTATCTTCGTTGTGATCCGCGCTGTTTTCAATTTCCACAGCTTCGTGAAAACTCGGATTAAAGGGTTTATTCTCGGATGCAATCTCTTCAATTCCGTATTTATTCAGTATCTCTTCAATTCTTCTGGATACAAGTCTGATTCCTTCTATAAAAGAATTCTTTGAGTCTGTCTGTTCCTGTCCGGATAGACTGTCCGAAGCTTCAATTGCCCTCATTATATCATCATTTACATTGATAATATCACAGGCAAAATCCTTTATGGCCAGTTTTCTGTAATCCTCCTGAAGTTTAATCGTCCGTTTTCTGAAGTTTTCAAAATCTGCCTGCCTTCTCTGAAGAAGATCTTTTAAAGTCTCTATTTCTTTGTTTAACTTTACAATCTCTTCATCCTGGTTCGAAATCTCATTTTCAAGATTTTTAACATCTTCGCAATTGCTTTCATGACCGTTTTCACTATTTACAATATTTTCTGTTTCAGTCTGATTTTCTTTGGCTGCGCCCGTTTCCCCGTTACCCATTTTAAATCTCCACCTTAAATTACTGTTTATTTCGACATCTTGGTCAAAAGGCCAGATACCGCTTTTCCTGTATAATCAACCAGCGGAACCACTTTTTCATAATCCATCCTGGTCGGACCGAAAACTCCAACTGCTCCGACTGATTTGTTGCCGATCTTATAAGAAGAGGCTACGAGGCTGCAGCCTGTAACCTTGTCATTTTCTATTTCTTTACCGATCAGTATTTTTACTCCCTCCCCCTCCATATGCTTTTCGAGAATACTTTTAAGAATATTTTTTTCTTCAATTATATTCAGAAGGCTGTTTAACCGGCTCTCTTCAACCATTTCCGGAATTCTTAAAAGGTTTTCTATCCCGTCAATATTGATGGTTGAATTTGTTGTTTCGTTGAAAGCTATCTGTGCTATATCGAGGGCCAGTTCCCTGTTGGTGGAATTAATTTTATCCAGCCTGAGGTTCTCGAAGATTTTCTCTTTTATATCGAAAAGAGAATATCCGCAAAGTTCACTGGTCAGAAACTTGGAATACTCAAATAACTCATCCTGTGTAACCTTTACTGAAATTCCAACTTTGCGCGTTAGTATCATCCCTGTTCTTGTTATTGCAATAAGCAGAATTTCGCTGCTTTCGAGCTGAATCAGTTCCACGAGTTTTACTACTGTAAAATCGGGTTTAGGTGACAGCATAACTCCCGCATAGTTTGAAGTTACCGAAAGCATTTTTGTAACAGATTCAAATATTTTATCCAGCTGCACTTCCCTCTGAAAAATTTTTTCATCAAGAATCATCTCATGGAAGTTGTAATTATCCAGAAGAGAATCCACATAATATCTATATCCCTTGTCCGTAGGGACTCTCCCGGAGGAAGTATGTGGCTGCATGAGGAAGTTCATTCTTTCAAGATCGAACATGATGTTTCTCATTGTAGCTGGTGAGAGAGAAAATGAGTATTTCTGGACAAAAGACCGTGATCCTACCGGTTTGCCAGTAAGGATATACTCATAAACGATAGCGTTAAGTATTGCAGATTCTCTTTCATCCAGCTGCCTTTCTGCCTGCATTTCGCTTTTCAAGTAATTACCTTTTACCCGTTTATTAGCACTCATGATTATTGAGTGCTAATAAACAATATAATAATTTATCTCTAATCGTCAAGGAAAAATTTCAACTTTTTTTATAAGTTTTATCACTTTTTTACAGATGGTTTAGTTTTACTTTTTTCGTCAGTTTCTTTCTTTTTATCCCCGGCTTCAAGCGTAAATTTAGCGGCATCTATAGTCGTTTTCAATTTATCAGCTTCGTTACTCTCACCCATGGTAAAATGGATTTTACGCAGCGCTTCAAGTATCTCGATCGATTTTTTTAAATCCTCCCGGGATTTTGATGACAGCTCATATTTGGTTCTGTACTGTTTTGCTGCTTCTTCCAGAGCATCTTTTGCCATAGAGAGATGTTCGCGTCTGTCGCGGAAATATGGCTGCCTTGGATCTCTGTATTTGAGAATATCTGAAAAATTGATAAAGTTTCTTATTATTACGGCAATTTTTGCCTGGAGTTCCACAAAGAGCCATTTCCACTTTGAATCTTCACCCATGTTATTTCTCAGGTTGTTAAAAACCATATCAACTCTGTTTAAAAAATCGATTATCTGGCGCGGATTTAATTTATCTATTGCCTGAAGATATTCTTCATTTTCCTTAAGAGATTCTCTGTCTACCTCATCCCCGACAGTTTCTTTCAGCAGAAGAAGCACTTTTGAGAAGTTAGATTTTGCAATATCAAGGGCTTTGTTGTTTTTTATTCCTAGCATCGCAATTGACAGGTCATTCATTTTAAGATATAATTCTATTGTCCCGAGAAGGTATGTTGCAATTTCAAGATTATAGTATGGTTCAAGGTTGGGTTTGCTTTTTCTCTTCTGCAGGAGATCTCTTATTTTTTTTTCAAGCTCGTCAGATTGCAGTTTGATTGCCTTTATATCATCATTATAAGCGGCCTTCTGTGCTTTTGATATTGCCATTTTATCTACTCCTGGAAAATATATCTGCTGATACTGTATTGCTCCATTAATTACTGTCGGGGCTGTAGTAAGGGAGCATGAAATTATTTTTTACTTTTTATTTCAAATTTTATTCCTATCTTTTCAACATTATTTTATTTTTAGTCACTTTTTTTCAGCAATAATTCCAGGAAATATAATTCCTGTTCACTTACGCTGTCAGGTCAATATCAGTCTCCTGTAATTTTCTTGACTTTTTTTATCATGAAGAATTTGAATTTAATTATATAACTTCAATGTTAATTTCTAAAAAGAATATTTCAGTTTCAGACAGACGATTATGTCTCACGGGCGCCTTCAACCGTGTGAATAGTTTTGCTTAATTATAAAAAGTTCGGAAATTATTACTGATATTACTTTCATTTACTATTTTTTTAGGTAACGAATTATCTTTATTATTACATAATAAGTAATAAGCAGACAAACAGATAAGCATAAAAGTTAAAAAACAATTATTAAAAAGGTTTTATGAATATAAAGAATGCAATTATTACTGCTATAAGATCTCTCAGAAGAAATAAGCTGAGATCCTTTCTAACAAGTATTGGTATAGTAATTGGTGTTTCGTCGGTAATCCTTATGATAGGACTTGGCAGCAGCGCAAGAGTTGAGGTTAAGGATAAGGTTGCCAATTTTGGCGATAACGGTATATCAGTTGAATCAAAGCCGGGCGGTAAAAGAATTTCCAATAATGATATACTGACTATCAAAAATGAAATCTTTGAAATAGATAAAATAAGTCCAATTTGCTACATTCCTGAAAAAGGGGGATTGTTGCGGTATAGAAATAATATAACCCATGCTAAAATGTGGGGGGTAAGCAATGAATATCTTATTATCAAAGGCCGCAGTGTAATTAATGGAAGATCTTTTAACGAGGAAGATTATAATTCATTTGCAAAGGTTGTTATAATAGGTTTAACTGTTAAAGAGATGGTTTTCGGGAACAGGGATCCAATAGGTGAGCAGATTCTTTATAACGGTGTGCCGCTCCAGGTTATAGGTATTTTGAACAGGGCAGGTGTGGCGTTTTCCGGCAATGATTTTGATAATGAAATAATGATACCATATACCACTGCGAACATCAGGTTTTTCGGGAAGAGAAATGATTATGCCGAGATGCTTTTATCGACGAGGGAAGAGAATATGCTTGATGATGCAAGCAGAAAGCTTGTGAAATACCTCAGAACAGTTCATAACCTGAGGGCAGATGCTGAAGATGATTTCTGGATAAAAACTAGCAAGGAAAAACTGAAAATGACTGAAGATATAACACGGGCTCTTTCTCTGCTTCTGGCCGGGATTGCCTCAATATCTTTATTCGTAGGCGGAGTGGGGATCATGAATATCATGCTTGTCTCTGTCACGGAGAGAACACGGGAGATAGGGATAAGGATGGCAATCGGCGCTAAGAGAAGGGATGTGCTTTTCCAGTTTTTAATAGAGGCTGTTACCCTTACTTCGGCAGGGGGGGCGATAGGGATTATGCTTGGACTGGTAATTTACCTGATTATTATAATTGTACTGAAGTGGGCTTTTGTTTTTTCTATATTATCAGTGCTGATCTCTTTTATTTTTTCCACAGCGGTTGGTGTTTTTTTCGGGTATTATCCTGCAAGGAAAGCGTCCAACCTTAAACCGATTGATGCGCTGAAATTTGAATAGCGCTCTTCAGTCTGCTTTTCTCCATCTGAAAAGCAGGGAACCGATAGCCAGGAAAAGTACAGACATAACGGAAAGCACAATAACGTTATACCTGATGTCGTAGAGAGAGGCACCGTCATTCATAATTCTTCTTACACCTGCTGTGAGATGAGTTAGAGGAAATGCCTGCGCTGCGTTTTTCACCCACGGCTTTGCCCCTTCAAGGGAAAACCATACCTCGGACAGAAGCATCATGGGCCATGAAATCAGGTTTAATGCACCTCCGGCAAACTCCTCGCTGCTGCTCCGGGAGGCAATTATCAGTGAAAGTGAAATCATGCTGAAACCGCCAAGTGAAAATATTACTATCAGGGACAGATATGACCCGCGGTTTTCAAAGCCGTAAAGCAATGCGCAGCCGATATAGACAACAGCCGTAGTTATAAACAGCGCAAACATCCGCGACATGATATGCGCTGTCAGGAATTCGAAAGGAATCAGCGGTGTTACGCTGAGCCTTTTCAGGACACCGTTTTTCCTGTCGCGGACTACAGCGTAGCCTACTCCAAAAAGCGCGCTGAACATCATGTTCATACCAAGAACTCCGGGGAAGAGCCATTCTATATATGGGATCTCTCTCCCCTCGACAGTCCCTGTTTTAAATGATTCTGCGCCTGCAGTATAATTACCGGCCTGGAGAATCTTCTCCGCGAGGTAGCTTTTCGGTGATGACTTGCTTTTCCAGTAGACTCCATGTTCGGGATCGATCAGCATGTCAATCCTGTGGTGTCCAAGCTTCTCTTTGCCTGACTCTGCGTTTTCCACAGGGATAAACTCCAGGAATTTTGATTCCCTGAAGTTTTTGTATTGAAGTGTTATCTCCTTCTTTATATTTGCTTCATCTCCTGTAATACCGATCTTGTATTCGGTCTTATCGTTCTGGTTGAATATCAGGCTGAAACCTATTATTATAAAAAACGGGAAGATGATGTTCCATCCGAAACCTGATCTGTCTCTGTAGAATTCCCTGTTTCTTGAAAGAAAAATTATCCATATTCTTTTAATCATATTATATTCCTGTCTCTATGCTCTCAGAGTGTGCCCGGTAAGTTTGATGAAAACATCCTCCAGGTTTGGTGTGCGGACTGTCATATTGGAAAGATCCGCCCCGGCATGCGCGAGATTCTTTATACATTCATTCAGCCGGTTCGTGTGAATTTCAACTGTATCTTCCACCCTGTAGACAGTGCACGCGACGGCATCAATTACCTTTTCCGGTGTATCTGTTTTTATGGTAATAGTGGCGCCTTCACCATATTTCATCAGCAGATTCCCAGGTGAGTCTTTATCTATGATTTTACCGTAATCCATGATGGCAATGGAGTTGCAGAGTATTTCGGCCTCTTCCATATAGTGTGTCGTCAGTATTATTGTCCTTCCAGAATCCTTTATCCCGTTTACTATATCCCACAGGTGCCTTCTTGCCTGTGGATCAAGACCGGTAGTAGGTTCATCCAGGATTATCAGTTCCGGGTCATTGGTAAGAGCAATAGCAAGCAGGAGTCTCTGTTTCTGCCCTCCGGATATTTTCCTGTTATCACGGCTGAGTATTTCGCCCAGCTGACAGACATCCACAATCCAGTCGAGTTTTGCTTTTCTCGTATAAAGTGTTCTGAAGGCTTTGAGGGTTTCATAGACAGTAAGGTATTGGGGAAGCTCGGTATTCTGGAACTGAATTCCCACCTCCTCCTTGAATGTTTTTCCTCTTTTCGCGCCTCTGTAGAGAATCCGGCCGGAGTCAGGTTTAAGTATCCCTTCAATAATTTCAATTGTCGTGGTTTTTCCCGCTCCGTTAGGCCCCAGAAGGCCGAAGCAGATTCCAGGTTCAATACTGAAAGATATACCGTCTACTGCTTTTACCCCGGGAAAAGTTTTCTTAAGATCTATTACGTCCAGTATTGGTGTCATGATATTACCCGTTAAGTCTCCTTTTTCTGTAGTGGCTTGGAGATTCTCCCGCAATTTTGGAAAATACCGTGCAGAATGTTGTGTTTGAGTTGAAGCCCACAGCTATTCCCACGGACAGTATGGATCTCCCCGGTTCCTCTACAAGCATATTTTTTGCCTCGTCTACGCGGTATTCATTTACAAATGTGTTGAAATTTTTTTTCATCTTTTCATTGAGTATTTCAGAGAGCTGGTGGGCGCTTATGCCGAGCTCGCCGGCGAGGTCACGGAGGGAGAGATCTTCATCGGCAAAAACCTTTTCGTCGTGCATAAGCTCGTTCAGACGCGTGCAGATAACATCTACATCAAGGCCGGTTATCCTTGATTTTTCATAACTTGCCTTTCTTGTTTCGCTTCTGAGGAGGCGGTGATAGTCCGGATGACGCTGTGTGACAAGATAGACATATATGGTAGCCGCGTTTGCTGCGATCAGTGAGATTATTACAAGGTCAAGAGAGTATATGTAACCGGCGAGACACATTATGTTTGTAACAGCGATTGAGAGTGCTGATATATAACCCATTCTTGCAGGTTTTGAAATTCTGTTATTGTGGTCGCGTCTCCACACCGGGAGCATCTGAATAAGGACAGGTGTCATAAGAGCGGAGACATAGAGATTGGGTATTATTGCGGTTATGTAGGTAATTTTAAAATAAAGAGGAAGCCGGGCAAATCTCTCCCCCATAACAGGTAACCCGGGATAATACCTTGAAACATCGCCATGTCCTGAAAACGGGAAGTAAAGAAATATTAAAAGTGATATAACAGATGGAATTATCAAATATGCATGAGCCTTTTTAATTTTAAATGTACTGGCAAGAACCCACCTGTATCTCAAAACCATTATCGGGGGGATGATATATATAAGGGGAACCGGAAGAAAAGTCAGGTACCAGGCGTATTGCCAGTTATTTATAAGCTCTGTGCTGAAAAGCGCTATCTGGAACATCCAGACAGACATCCCGAAGAAAGAAAGAGCGAAGAGGTAATCGATCAGTCTCTTTTTTGCCTGTATCATCTGTCCGATTGATATTATAAGCGCAAAAACCGGGCCGAAAAACATGATGAAATATAAAATTTTATGTGTCATAATACAGGCTCCATTATTTTAATAAAATTATTAGTTTATTGTAACGCTGTCAATGATAAATAGGGCTGTTTTGATACTGTGCCAGCAGAAACCATATGCTGCGTATGGCAGTATATCTTCCGGGATTCTTTCAGAATTATAACTTACGAAATTTACTCATTTTAAAAATTATACATCGGCAAGACTTTATCTTTTTTATGGTGTAACTTGTCTTTACACAGACATAAAAAACGGGTTCAGTATTGGAGGGATTTCATGAGTAATGTGGATTATGAAAAGGAATTTCAGGATTTTCTCGCGAAGGATAACCATCTGGGTAAAATGGTTCATAAAAGGGCGGAAAAATTCGGGAACAGTAAAACAGCTGTGAGGCATAAGGCTTTTGGAGAGTGGGAGGAGTTCAGCTGGGCGAAATTTGCCGATCTCATCGATTCATGCGCCATGGGACTTCTTGAGTATGGAGTCAGGGAGAGAGATTTTGTCGGAGTTTTTTCCAATAACAGGGTGGAACTTGCAGTTGCGGACTTCGGATGCTTTTCAATCCGCGCATGTTCGGTGCTGATTTACCAGTCAAATTCAGCAGAGGAGCTGAAGTATATAGTTAATGACTGCGGCATTAAAATACTCTTCGTGGAAAAACAGGAACATTACGACAAGGCGGTGAGTATACTTAAAGACTCTCCGCAGGTTGAAAAGCTTATAGTAATTGATCACAGGATAAACTACGATAAAAACAACAGCAAGGTTATACTTTATAAAGATTTTATTGAAATGGGTAAAAAATCATCAAAAAAAGATGAAGTTGAAAAACTGCTTGCTGATGCAACAGGCGATGACCTTTCAACACTGATATATACTTCAGGGACAACGGGTGAGCCAAAGGGTGTTAAGCTTACTCACAAAAACTGGCTCGCGATGCTCTTTGCCACAGGCTACTATATCCCTATTATTGAATCTGATGTGAACCTGGCGTTTCTCCCCCTTGCCCACGTGTTTGAGAGGGCCTGGAGCTATTTTATTTTATGCAGCAATGCCCGGGTTGACTACTGCCACGAGGCAAAACCCGATGTTCTGCTTCAGTTCCTCCTTGAATCGAAGCCTCATTATATGTGCAGTGTTCCAAGGCTCTGGGAAAAAATTTACTCCAAGGTTCAGGATGGAATAAGCCAGGCTCCGGAGAAGAAACAGAAACTCTTCAACTGGGCAATAAACACAGGGAAACAGGTCGCATATCTGAAAAAAGAGATGAAACCGATACCATTCGGATTAAAATTCAGGTTTAAAATAGCAGATACTCTTGTGTTGAAAAAAGTACGGAACCTGTTCGGCGGAAGAAACAAGGTTTACAACTGCGGAGGTTCGGCATTTTCCGGTGAGATATCTGAATTCTTTTTCAGCTGCGGAGTTCTCCTTCTGCAGGGATACGGGATGACGGAATGCTTTGTAATAAGCGTGTCCAATCCGCAGAGAAACAAGTTCGGCACATGCGGCCCGGTGGTTCCGCTGATGAAGGTAAGGATATCTCCCGAGGGAGAAATTCAGGCCACAAGCCCGAGCCAGACGCCCGGATACTGGAACAAGCCTCATCTGGATAAAGAACTTTTTACTGAAGACGGATGGGTAAGAACCGGCGACATAGGGCATCTCGATGAAGAGGGTTATGTTGTAATTACCGACAGGCTCAAGGATATGTTTAAAACATCCGGCGGTAAATATATTGCACCTCAGCAGATTGAAACACTTCTTAAAGAGGATATCTATTTTGAACAGGCGGCAGCAATCGGCGACGGGAAGAAATACGTATCAGCGCTTATTGTTCCCAACTACGAACAGCTGGAATTATACTGCAAAAAAAATGGTGTAGAGTACTCTTCGAGGGAGGAGCTTATTAAGAATCCTGCTATAGTCCGGTTTTTCAGAGACAGAATCAATGAAAGAACAGCGGCCCTTGGCCAGGTAGAACAGGTTAAAAAGTTTACTCTTCTTGCAAAGGATTTCGCCCAGGAGAGCGGTGAGCTTACTCCTACCTTTAAAATTAAAAGAAAGGTGATTATGGAAAAGTATAAAGACGTAATAGATTCGATGTATGAGGAGTGAAGTCGTCAGAAAACATGTTTTAAAAAACAGATTCATCTGTTCAGCAGTAAAATTTACCTGAATCAGGTAACTATAGCTGTTAACAATTGAATCAGTATACTCATTGTCATTCCCGCGAAGGCGGGAATCCCATAGAACAAGTATTATGAGATTCCGGCACTTCGTTATCACTACGGCCGGAATGACATAGTGCTAATCGTTTCGTGAAATACTATAATATGAAACCATGAACAGTTATTCAGAAAAATATAAACATGAACCGGGGTGATTAACAACACCCCGGTTTAAAAACTTCTAATAACATCTTTAATTTTTCCGCCTGAAACAGCCTCCATAAACTCCTCTCCGATAATCGAACTTCTTTTAATAACCTCGTTCCAGTATGTGAGCCTTTCGTTATCCCTGCCGACGAATGTATTAAAATCTTTCCTGTCCGGAATTTTGCCCATTGGGAGGCTGTCTATGAAACTTTTTGACGGGGCGACAAGTACTGTATTTGAGAAAAGGCTTTTGTCGGCTCTTCTCCATGGAACTGTTTTGTCAAGCCAGCCCGGAGTGACCTTGCTGCTGAAGTGGGGAAACAGAACAATTCCATCTTCAATGCCGAAATCTATATTAATGTGGTAATCGGTAAGCCCGCCATCCCTGTAGGTGCCTGCCGGCGCTCCCGGTATATTTTTAATCCCCTGCATTACAAAAGGTATGGACCCGGAGGAGAGGAGCGCCTGTTTGAAATTTTCTGATGTAAGTTTTACAATATTCTTTTTTTTAAATATGCCGCTGAAAGGGGGGGTATTTCTTCCGTCATTAAAAAGCGTCCGGTGAAAGATTTTCAGAAGAAGTTCCCTGCTTGCAATATTTAAGATGGCAGATGGTAAAAGTGAAAGCGCAAGTGCCGCGCTGTTGTCGCTGGAGGACAATCCCCTGCATTGTGCTGAAATAATGTTGAGGTTCACAACCGATCTGTTTATTATGTAGTTTATATCCTCATCACTGAGGAAGCCGTTTATTATCTTCATGCTCTCATCGGTTACATCCTTTGCCGAGGGCTTTTCCGAATACTGCTGTTTAAGGTAGGATTGTGTAAGCTTTTCAAGAGACTTAGCCGGGGTGCCGGTTGAAAACGCAGCCCCTCTCCATGCGCCGATGGATGAGCCGATAAAGTAAAGCGGTTCCTTCCTCTTCTTAAACCATGAGTCAAGTAAAACCTTGTCGAATCCTGCAAGTACAAGAAACTTGGGTCCTCCGGAAGCTCCGACAATGGCCTTTATGTCGTTCTCTTTCAGCCCCCTGCTGCGGATTATCTCTGCTGCTTTATCGCCGGCATATATTTCAATGTTGTTGTACATTTTTTAAGTCCTTTTTGAGATATTGATTGTCATATTCAATACTATGCTGCAAAACCCTGAAGATTATGCAGAAATATGAAAAACCATTTGTTGACACTAATAATAATCTGTTACATTATTTTCAACTATATTATAGTTGTATATTATTTTTCCGCCGGGTAACTACATTAATACATCTGACTGTTAACATAGGTGTACCTGCAGATTTTAAAGAAAAGAAAGAGCTTTTAATATGGCTGTCCCCCCTTAATATAAAGCTTTTTTAATGTTGCAATTAATGTGTTTAATCATACAAACGGGCGTAAAGAGTTATATCATGAGTGCATATAATGTTGAAATATTAGATGAATATCTATATCTGCAGGAAGTGGCAAATGACCATCAAATCCGCGTTGTGATTGAGTTTAATGAAAGAATAGACAGCGGCAGATTACAATACGCAATCAGGGAGAGTTTTAAATATGTGCCGGTTCTTGCCAGCAGGCTGATTGTAAATGGAACGGATTTACTGTGGGAGGGGAGTGATTCCTGCGATTTTGAAAAAAACTATTTTAATATAATTGAAGGTGATTTTTCTTTTTCACTGCTGAAAGAAACACTTGAGAAACATGTGGATCAGTATACCGCCCCTCAGCTGAATGTTACTGTTTTACGATCTCAAAAGAATGATGTTCTTGTTATAACAGTAAATCATATGGTTTTTGACGGCACAGGATTCAAAAACTATTTAACCCTTTTGTCCGGAATATATAACGGAGTTACAATCAATAAAAAAGAAGTATCGGCAGAGCGGGATATATTCACAATATTAAAGCCCGCAGGGAAGAAAAGAAGAAATTCAGAGACAGTGAACAGATTTCTGACACCCGGCAAAAAATCAGAGAACAGACCATCGAAATATGGTTCAGTGTTTTTTACAACAAAAACAGATAAAACCGGTTATTCTGAGATTCAGAGATATTGCAGGTCAAAGGGAGTTACCGTTAATGATTATATGATGACTGCTTTCGTCCTTGCATTAATTGATTCCGGACTCTTTAAACTGAATAAGGTATCGGATATATCAATGATGATTGATGCCAGGAGATATGACCATAATCGCTTTCTCTATCCATATATCAATGCTTCATCAATGGAAAAAGTCTCAATATTCTGTAACAACAGGAATAAAGAAGAATTATTACTGAGTATCCATTCGGAACTGAAGAAAATAAAATTAAACATGCCCGGGTACAGAAACTTATTAAGTCTCAGATTTTTCAGAAGCCTGCTGCCAAGACGGCTTTTCTTCCGGTTAATAAAAAAGAAAATAATGAAACCTGTCATCTCGGCAACGAATATAGGGGTACTGGATAAAAAAGATTTTCAATTTGACGGGTCAAAAATAACCAATGCCTTCTTTGTTGCATCATTAAAAAGAAACAGTTCCATACAATTCACATTTTCAACATTTGATGACGCAGTAACAATCACTACTTTTGGAAGTTATTCTGAAGACAACATTGAACGGATAAATCTTGTTTACCATTATATTGAAAAGCACTTAAATTTTTACCGGCAGTATATCTGAGTGCAGCGAATTATTTTATACACCAGCTTTGTTAAAGTGGGTGTATAGCCATTACTCATTGAGTACACATTGCTTGTAAAATATACATTCAGCAGCCGTAACCGCTCAGCCCCCGCACCCCCGGAGGTGGCAAAGCAACATGTCCGTAATCCAATCTGGTAACTTTTTTAAAAATTATGCTTGCCCCATGTCATTTGCTTTTCCGCACTGGTTATTAGAGACATAAGTTTCTATATAAATAACGATAAAATATAACAGCAATAAAGGAGTGTATATCTATGGCAAAAGTAAAGCTTCATCCTTATTTAAGAACTGCGCATGGAGGTATGGGCGATCTTGTGTTTTACAGACGCTATGGTAAAATCTACATTAAAGCACGTACAATTCCTGCTAATCCGCGAACTGAACCGCAGGTGAAGTGCAGGGGTAATTTCGGCGGCGGTGTTAAGGCCTGGCAGGTTCTTCCGGAAGAGGAGAAGGCTCTCTACAGAAACAGGGCAAAGAGGAAGAGAAAGTCAGGGTATAACCTTTTTATGTCTGAATACCTTCGCGGCATTGCACCCGGTTCACCTGTTACTCCATCGGGAAACGGCGGAACAGGGGATGCGGTGGTTGTATCTGCTTCCGGAGAAGTTGCAGAATATACCTGTTACTGTTCAGAAAACAGCAGATCAGCAGATGGGGAGAATAATATTAATGCAGCAAAAGACAGAGGTGAAGCTGTTAAAACAGGACTTAAGCAGTATGTAGACCCTGTTAAAAACCGTTTCAATACCGTTTCAACTCCGTTACTGACAGAGAAAAACGCGCGTTTTTAACTGTCAGTAGCGTGTTTGAGGCGTAATTGAAGCGAAATGTAGGCGAAACTGAATACTCTGTAAACAGAGTCGGAATTTTGTCATAAATCTGCAGTGAATTTGAATCTGAACCAGATGATGCACGATGCAGACCTCACCCCCGGCCCTCTCTAAATGGCGAGGGGAGGATAAAGCATTTACGGTTTTACTTAAAAAATACCCGGGGAGCGGTGAGGTTAAGGAAACCGGGAGATCCTGTAGTGATCCCCTCGATACATTTCCAGTTTCACTAAAAACACTCGGGGAACGGTGTGGTTTAAGAAACTTGAAGATGCGGTTTCATAGCTGACACGGGCATATTGATAATATTTCATTACGAACAGTATCAAAGAGATATGCAGGGAGCACCTGTCCTGATGTCTGTTCACTCTGCAGAAAATCCCGTTAATCCTTAAATCCTGTAATCGTGTTCAAAGATTGATATTATTAATATGTTTTAAGAAAACAGTTTTCCGGTAGTGATCCCCTCGGGACATTTCTCGTTTCACTTAAAAACACCCGGGGAGCGGTGTAGTTAAGGAAACCGGGAGGAGCGGTAATGGGACTGATGTGGATTATCGATAGCGCGTTATAATGCTCCCCCCGGCATCCTTACATAACATTAATACGTCTGAAACAGAAGAATTTAAAAAATTTCCGGGAAAAGCAAAAAAAATTCTGAAGTTAGTTCGCCGGATAGATGGCGAATACATGGCGAACAGATAGCGGATACATTGAGGTAGAAGGGGTATAAACCAGGCCCAAATGCAGCAGTTTCGGCATGATTTGTGCTTGTAACATTTTTTTCATATTCCTTCATTGCACGGCAGCCAGCTTAATAACGTGATTACTGATTTTGTATAAAATATATAATATTTATTTGAATACTAAAGAAGTATTGAAATATAGACAATCCTGATATGTATTAATAGCCGGTTGCAATGATGAGTAAGTTAAGTAATGAATAAAAATGAAATTCATATAGCCCCGTCTGACAATTCTCAACTTGCTGTAAAATTCATGTATAATCAGGAATTGCTTACAGTAATCAGTTATGCGAAAAGCACAAATTTATTTTTTTCCTATATTAAAACCATTCTTCTTTCATAATAATATCTTTTTTATTCTTTTGAGCTATCAATTATTAGTATAATTATTGATAAAACTATCATTTGATAGTTTAATGGATATATGCAATCAGAAAATAATAAAAAAAAGCGCAAAACTGGGATAGATACGCGAAATAAGATACTTGAGGTATCTGCAAACTTATTCGCAAATAAGGGATATGATAGTGTTTCTCTAAGGGAAATTGCTAGTCTTCTAGATATAAAAGAGAGCTCTTTATATAATCATTTTAAGAATAAAGCAGACATCAGGGATTCTTTATTCAAGTTTTTTGCAGAAGAAACTTATAAATCAAGACCTTCTGATGTAGAGCTTGATAGAATGCTAGAAATTATGTTACCTGAAGAAATATTCAAATTTATAGTTTTTCAAGTTGGCAGTCAAATAAGCAAAATGCTTCAGGATGTTGCAATGTTTATACATTATGAGAAATTTAGAAATTCATTAGCAGCAGAAACATATCATAAATACATGGTAAGCGAACCAGTAAACTACTACAAAAACCTAATCGAAAAAATGATTATACGAAAAATGGTTAAGCCTATCGATGCACAATTATTTGCCGAACAATATAATTATGTTTCTATTGCCCTCACTCAAGAATATTTCATATCTCAAAATGGATTAATTGATAATGAATCAACAGTGAAGTATATGATAAAAACTTTAAGTTTTTTTTGCGATTTAATGAAGAATTAACAATCACTTTAAAACTAGGAGATCATTTTATGGGTATTGATAACAAAAAATCGGAAACTGCATTTGCTACACTATCATTACGTGCTCTTTCAAATTACGAAAAAATTGAAAAAATTAAAACCAATGATACTTTGGCCGAATTGTTTTTAACAGATGATCAAAAAAAAATTCTTGCTTATATTGATTCAAGAGAAGGTTTAAAAAAAGTTTTACCCAAAGGATTGTATGAATATGTGATATCAAGGACAAAGTATTTTGATGAATTATTCATAAATGAGTTAACAAATAATATCGATCAAATAGTCTTTCTGGGAGCTGGTTATGATAGTCGGTCATATAGATTTAGTAATTCAATAAGAGATACAAAGATTTTTGAAGTGGACTCAAAACCAACACAGGAATATAAACTTGAAGTTTTAAACAATAATAATATAAACATTCATAGAAATATTTCATATGTTTCTGTTAATTTTGAAACAGATAATTTCATGTTTTTACTTCAAAAATATGGCTATGATACACACAAAGAAACCTTGTTTATATGTGAAGGTGTTACGTTTTATTTATCAGGCAAAACTGTAATTTCAATGCTGGAAAAAATAAGGCAGAATTCTGGGACTGGAAGTAAATTGGGTTTTGATTTCCAAACAATATTAAATGGTGAAGACCTTATAGATATAGGTTTGAAAGATGAAGTAATTAAATTCGGAATTAAGATGGGAGAAATAGAAAAATTTGTTCTCGAAAATCAATTTAAAATAATTGAACATTTAAAATCAACGGATATAGAAAATAGATTTCTTACTTTAGAAAATGGTGATTTATTTGGTGAAATACTTCCAATTATGAATTTTTTATTAATTGAACACTAATAGTATTAATTCGTGTTCTTCGCACAACTTATAGAAGTCTTAACGTAGTTGCCTCAAAAAAACCGCTTATCTTTATTAGCGGTATAAAAACATTAAACAGATAATTTTAATCTTCAGACAACAACTATGTTAAGACTCTGTTGGACGAAACCACTGGGATCGAACAGTATATATAGGAATTTGAATACCGTTTTCTCCCGATCTTTGAAATAACATACAATAAAAATCCGGTGATTTTACCGGAAAAAATAATAATCCCGTAAAATAATTATTTCTACAGTTATCTGATAGACTGTGAATGGCGATTTTATGCAAAATCTCAAAAGCTCCGGGCATACTTATCCTCTCTATGAAACAGTTTTTTAAATCTGTGCGGATATACTCTTTATAACAGCTAACCTTAAGTCGACAGGCCATGGATATAATGAATGTGTCCTCTTCCGCACTCCCTGCAGAGAGTTATATCAATCCTGAAATATTTCCAGAACAGGAAAGCCGTATCATCAGGAAGCTCTTTGCTCTGCTCATACTGTTCTGCCAGAGGCTGACCAAGAAACATCCGGCAAAGGGCAAGATTGTTTGCCCTGTTATGGTTTGCCATAAAACCGAAGAACCGGACTTTTTTAAATCCTTTAGGAAGAATATGCAGTGCCAGACGTTTCATGAATTGAATCTCTGTAACAACCTCAATTTTACTTTGCTTCCTTTTTCTATTGTAATAGCGGATGTAAACATTTCCATTCTCCGCTTTCTGTATCCGTTTATCACTGACTGCACTTTTAGCAACGTATCTCGAAAGATAGCGGACTATGTTTACCGGTTTCTTTTTACCTTTGCCGGGAGGCTGGGAGTTTACAACCCATGGAATATGCGCAAGCTGATTAAAAAGCTTTGCAATATTTTCAATGCCGTCAGGTGTCTTTAAAGAACCGTTTTTAAGTTCTTTGCCGAGGTGGAATAAAAGCATTTTCATGAATGTCAAAGGTAGCCTTTAAAACTCGATACTGTTCTTTTTCAGGCTCTATGGATATGGGGCAGATTCAGACACCCGATGAAAAATTCTTTATGACTTAAAAACCAGTACTTAAACTTTCTGCTCTGATGAGGAGATTCTCATTACTGCGGGACACATTAAAATTGTACGACACAGAATGATAAGTCTTGACAGGAACCCATTTTTAAAAGAAGATTCTGATTATTTCTACTATAGAAAAATGGGAATACAAACAGATAACAGCGGCTGGTTGTATAATCAGCTTTAGACGGCTTGAGCCGTATGAAGGGCGACCGGAGGAAGTGCCTGTGGTAAAACTTTCACGTACGGTTCTTATGGGGGAAAGTGGGTGCAAACTCCCCGACCTGCCAGACTATCGCTAAAACTTTAGGAGTTAGTAAATGCAAAAACATATATCAATAATTATACTTATCCTATTTTTTATTACATCGTGTACACCATCACGACAGATTAAAGAAAAAGAAAATTCAATTTTATTATCTGCGCATGGTTATATAGTATTAGACTTCAATTATTATAAATATATTGATCACTGGTCTTGTAAATTTATTGTGAATGATGAAGAATATTTTTATGGAACTTTTGGTAATCATTATTTTGATCAAAATGATAAAAAGATTTATAAAAAAGATGATTTTAAATATAAATTTCCAGTACCAGTTGGTGATTTAAAAATAGAATATATCCTACATGCGGCAACTGGACAGGCTGATACGTACGGTACTTCGCAAAACCCTGGAATTGGTTCAATTCGAATGCTACATTTGAAGATTAAACAGGATGAAACAATAAAACTAAAACTTGATGATAGTAAAGCGATAAAAAAAACAATTGCATGCATACCTGGATGTATATTTCCTCCAATTGTACCACGGCCTGGAACATTTCAAGAAGTTACATTTGTAATTGATAAATGAATGTGTAAACCGCGATACTGCACACAACAAACGAGTCTGTCGCAAAAGTAGCTTATTAAAAAAATTGAGTACTCTAAAATAATATCGGCTGAATACCCTCTGCTTTTATTTTGACAATCCTGTATGTATCCCGAAGATTGTGTGTCTTCGGGAATATTTTACTTTATTTAATTATAATCCGTATTCCAACCGGGCGGGCTTCCGGAAATTATGAGCAATACAGATAAGAGCCTAGATTGTGTTAACCTTTTCCAGTCCACGATGATAGATGTCACCACCGATTTAAAATTGCCGCTTAATTTGTATATCAAATAAGGGTTCTATCCTCAGAATGGTGATAGGCATGCCGCGAGTTTTACGAAATTCAAAAGAAGAATGAAAGTATACCGCAGACATGGAGTGAAATCTATCTGCGTATCACAGGTAAAAATCTTTCATGCTGCCCTGCATGCAAAACCGGAAGGCTTGTAGTGAAAGAGAATCCTGAACCGGTGAGGTATCGTTCACCTCCGGCGAACCAGAGCGGTTGCCCTGTGAAAAATTGTTAAAAAGCCCGGACAGCCCTAACCCTTAACGTCATGACCTTATTGTAGTAGTCATGACCGCCAGCGATGAAATTCTGTTTCGCCGCGCCGTCCGCAGGGCCCTCAGACGAACTCCAATAGTCGCCTTCGGCGAAACCGCCAATTCCTTTTATATGCAAATTATGATACATCAGATTCAGTTCATCATCAGATGGTAAAAACCAGTCGCTTTTTCCTCCGCCACGATAATCAGCTGCGACTTTAGCTGCTATTCCTGATTCATCGCAGCTTCCAATTATTACTGCAGTATTGGTTTTTCCCGTTCCAATAGCTGTTCCTTGCGCACCGGGAATTGATTTTTCATAACAGCCCCACGCTGATTCAGCGCTCTGATCATTTGGTGCGGCTTCTAAATACCGCCATCCATCAGAAGAATTCCCTTTATCATAAAATATCCAGCCTCCTGCAGGGCCTTTATCTCCTATTCTGTATGTCTTACTCTTCGCGTTACTTTCGCTTACAAATAAAACTCCTGTTCCTGCAAACATTAACAGAACCATTACTAAAACTGCTGATGAAACATTTTTCTTCATAATATATGTCTCCTTTTTTAATATAAGATAAATATTTTAGAATGAATGAATCTCCTCTACTCGTTTCATCGAATATTCAAATAATTACTCTTTATAAGCATATGTCAATTATTTTATTGACTTATACTGATACTGCAAAATATTAAAATATGATTGCTCATGTTCTGAGATATAATCTGTTTCGTCGGAACGCAGCAATACATCCGTGTATTGCTGCGACTGGTCGTTGTTAAGCGCTTTCATATAACGAGATTGTAAAAAAAGTATAAATTGATTGCAATTACATAATAGTTATGCTGTGAATAAAGCCATTGGAGGCATCCATGGCACGGTATAAACAATATTCATGTGAGCAGGGTATAATGATTCCGGTTGATTTTACAAAGCAAATCATCCCGGGAACACTGGAATATACGATTCACTGGGTCGTGGAAAAATAAAATTGATCTATCCCGATATAATTTTGCCGGTTTTGTGTAAAAAATCAGTTAAAGCTGACAACTCCAGCTTTGAGTCCGCATCAGATACTTTGTAATTCTATCACACAGAAACAAAAAGTAGGCTGTTGAGGCATGCCGCGAGTTTTACGAAATTCAAAAGAAGAATGAAAGTATACCGCAGACATGGAGTGAAATCTATCTGCGTGTCACAGGTAAAAATCTTTCATGCTGCCCTGCATGCAAAACCGGAAGGCTTATTGTAAAAGAGATTCTTGAACCGGTGAGGTATCGTTCACCTCCAGCGAACCAGAGCGGTTGTATATTATTATCTGCATATTGATGTATTATGATTGTGGTGGCTGTAGGAAGACCATGAAGGGATACTTTTATTCTGATTATTAAGAAATACTTATAATTTATTCCGGAAAGTATCGTTTAACAGTATATTTTAAAAGCAGATATATTGGTTGTTATAAAGAAGCAATTGTTTATTTATTCAAATTTCTACATACGAATTATTCTTGCAATTATAAATCCGGTAATTTAAAATCCATTAATATTATATCGGGCTGTTGCTCAGGCGGTTCTGTCCAACTTGAAGAGTATCTCAATCGGAGAAGATTGATTAAGATACTCTTCTTAACGTTATCGGCAATGGCAACAAAACTTTGTGGTCGGCCATCCGTGGCCGAGTAAATAAGGATAAATATATTTTATGAAAAAAATTCTTACTCTAATATTCGCTATGTCAATCGTTTCACAAGGATATACTTCTGATAAAGTAACCTTGGTTTTCAAGCCTAATGAAGTTTTGAAATATAAAATACAACTTCAGTCATTTCCAGAAAATGCATTAGTAAAACAATTAACAGGAATTTATTCTGATTTAAGTATTGTAAAAATATCTATAAAAGAAAATGATAATGATATTTTGAAGTTATCATACACCCTTACAATCTTTGATAAGAAGTCATGCTGTAATCCATTATCATATCCGGGATATTTTTATACGGTGGGCAGTGAAATTGAAAATCGTATCAAGCCATCTGGTGAGTTTATTAAAAATGAAAGTGACTATGTATATAGTAATTGCATTTTTGGCTTCAACTTATTTAGGTTTAAACGCAAAAATGTCCCAAACGGTAACCCTATTATCATCCCAATTTATTTCTCGGAGAAAGAGATTTCTATAGGTGAATCATGGAATAATATCTTTGAATATGACAATGAAGGAAAACCTGATAAAATATTAATCAATTATACATTAAAAAGTATAACTTCAAATATTGCATATATTGATGGTTATAATTTACTGGGATTGCATGTAACTTCACATTTTGATATTGTAAAAGGTTGCCTGATTGATTTTAAAATGTATTACAAAAAAGATTCAAAAGAATATTTATTTAAAAGCTTTGAATTAATTGAATGATTAACCTGTGACCTGCCCTCATTCGTCCGTGAACGAGGGCAAAATAAAATATTAGTGGTTGTTGCTACAGCCGATAACACCGGCTAACAGCGGCGCACGGCTGAATGAACTTTTTGATTTTCAAAGGAACGGAATAGCATCCGTGCTTGGCTTCCATGTTTGTAGCCTGGACATTTGAGTTGTGTTTTTGAATATGATGTGTCAGGGTTTTGTAGATTTTCAGGTCAGCACATTGGCTGATCGCCAACGTCAGTTAGCCTGGCCGTTAAATGCAATTGCCATATTTTTTTTAGAAAAATATATACATTAGAATTAAACATTTGGAGATTAAAAATGAAAATTATTTTTACCATGCTATTAAGTATTTTAATAACAGGTTGTGCTACTACTACGAAAAATTTTAATGATCTAGAAATTGAAAATGGAACTGGAGTTTTTTATGGTACTTTTCATATTTTCATAGATGGTGAGGATGTAACAAGAAGTTGTAATCTTATCTTCATGGATGAGCAGAACAGTCAAAAATCTTTTATGAATATAGATGAAAACGGTTTTTTTGTTGGGAAAGGTAAAATCGGTAAAAACTATTTATCACGTATTGCCTGTAAAAATGGTTTTAATTCAAAATTGTTTTTTTTTGAAAATGATAAAAGAATTAACTTTGAAAATAATGGTGGTGGTAAAAAAGTTTACTTAGGTGACATTACTGCATTTTATGATTCGAGTTCTGAAAAAACTAATTATGCACTTCTTTTATTAGGAGGAGCGGGAGGCGGAATTGCTGCAGCAAGTTCTAAAGATTATGAAAAAATAGTATATGTTATTGAAAATAATAAATCCGCTACTGAAATGATATATCAGAAAACAATTAAGTCTGGTGGACAACTAGAAACCGTTTTTAATGAAATTAAAATACCTACGAAACAAGTTTTACCGACTGAAAAGAAAAGTGAATTATTAAAAAAATATAGAAAATAATTGATAAACAATATAGGATTCTACTTTTTTATAACCTTGGCAACAGCATTTAACTTATAGAAGTCTTAACGTAGTTGCCTCAAAAAAACCGCTAATATTTATTAGCAGTATAAAAACATTAAACAGATAATTTCAATCTTCAGACAGCAGCTATGTTAAGACTCTGTTGGACGAAACCACTGGGATCGAACAGTATATATAGGAATTTGAATACCGTTTTATCCCGATCTTTGAAATAACATACAGTAAAAATCCGGTGATTTTACCAGGGGAAATAATAATCCAGTAAAATAATTATTTTTACAGTTATCTGATAGACTGTGAATGGCGATTTTATGAAAAATCTCAAATGCTCCGGACATACTTATCCTCTCTATGAAACAGTTTTTAAAATCTGTGCAGTACAGCTAAACTTCATTATAACAGCTAACCGTAAGCGGTCAGGCCATGGATATAATGAATGTGTCCTTTTTGGTGAAACTGAAGAGCCAGTTCGATGAAGGGGGGCTGGTCGTCTCCTTTGAGTTGCTCGATTTCCTATATGACTGGTTGATGAAGCATACCAGCGATTCGGACATCAAGTTCAGAAGGTTCCTTGATTTAATTTAAAAAGGGCGTATTGAATACTTTTTATCAAGAAGATTACTGATTCGATCTACCGATAAGTTCTAATCTGTCCCGTTAACTCCAGCGAGTTTCGTATTTACTTTCTGTGATTTATCGAAGTTTACTTGATATATAAGTTAATATGACTGCTAAAGGAGTTGGATGTTGTAACTTTCTTTTTTGCTGGAATGAGAAAGAAAAAACTTGAAATTTTTTTAAATTCAATGTTTCATATTCTCATTATAAAGAATCCGGAGAGTATTATGAAAAGGTTTTTGATGTTTATACCTTTAATGTTGATGCTGTTTTTTTATTCTGATATTTGTGCAGGGGAAAAAGTATATAAACTCAGGAGTAAAGGCTCCGCCGGCGGCTGGATATTTTATGACAAGGGTAAATATACCGATGGATGGCGTTATTTGGAAGCTGCACCTGAAGACCAGAGTAAACATACAATATGGGGTTGTTCCGGTGACGCTAAATCCGGCGCTAATGGAACAGCAATAGGGACAGGAAAAAGCAATACCCGGTCTGCATTACAAAACTGCGGCACAGTTAATTCAGCGGCAAGGCTATGTGCCGATTATCGCGGAGGTGGGAAAAATGACTGGTTTTTGCCATCGAAAGATGAACTTAATTTAATGTATTTAAATTTGAAAAAGCAAAAGTCGGAGGACTTAGCGAAGAATTCTATTGGAGCTCGACTGATGATGGTTACAATTACGCGATAGGCCAGTATTTTAGTACCGGAGTTCAGAGCGGCGCTATGATAAACGAATGTGATGATGGATGGGTCAGGGCTATCAGGGCTTTTTAGCTATGCAGTTAAATATATAAAACAGGTTACAAGAAGTGCTTGCAGCCGGACTATGATTGTCGGCTGCATATATTATCAAGATGGAGCAGTAAGGTCCGAATTCATCGGTACTTATATAGAAAAAAAGTTAAGCCCTATATCTACAGCAAGAAACTGGAAAACAATACTTGAAATGAATGAAATGCCGAATGAATAATACCGGATTTATAATACAAACCCCGTTATGTACCCGATGATATACGGAGGACTCCGTTTATGAAAAATTTTTTTATTATCACTCTTATATGCCTGGCCGCAAACGCAATATATGCGAAGAACAACGATCTGAATCGGAAACTGCTTGATGCAGTAGAAAGCGGGAATCTGGAAGATGTCAGGGCAACAATCTCGGCAGGCGCGGATGTCAATTACAAAGCTGATGGCGGATGGACACCTGTAATGTTCGCTGTAAAAAAAGAAAATACAGAAATTGTCAGGCTGCTTATAAGTAACGGCGCCGGTATTAATCCCGAAACAGCTTCAGGCTACTCACCCCTGATAGTAGCTATAGAAAAAGAAAATACAGAAATAGCCGCGCTCCTCATCAACCATGAAGCGAATGTAAATGCTAAAACTATTTCAGGTAAAACACCTTTAATATATTCGGTAATATACCGGAACACTGAAATTATAAAACTCCTGGTCAGCAAGGGAGCAGATGTTAATGCAAAAGATGACCACGGATGCAATCCCCTGATGTATGCCGCTTCAAAAAATGATAATACTGAAATCTTTAAAATCCTGATGGATAAAGGTGCAGATGTCAATGCTAAAGATAATGAAGGCAAGACAGTCCTGATGTATGTCACATCAGGACTGTTCAATCCTGTAAATATAACAATAGTTAAACTGCTAATTAGCAGGGGAGCCAATGTTAACTCCAGAGACAGGGATGGATTTACCGCCCTGTTTAATGCTGCAGAATCAGGAGATATTGAAGCTGTAAAACTGCTGATCAGTAAAGGTGCAGACGTCAATGCTAAAGACAATGCCATGGGTTATTCTGCATCAGAGATAGCGAAAGAGAAAGGTTATTCTGAAATTGTTGATATACTTAAAAAAGCAGGGGCGAAAGAATAATACTGACTCCTGCCAGGCCGTATGAAACTCTTCATACAGGATGTGCAATAACTTTTACCCGTGACATGTATAATGCCTTACCATAGCTGATGTAAAAAGCTGTCGCGTTTCATGCTGCACTGCATGTAAAACCGGAAGGCTTGTAGTGAAAGAGATTCCTGAACCGCTGAAGTATCAGTCATTACCGGATAACCAGAGCAGTTGTAGATTATTATCTATATATTAATACTATGATTATGGAACTATAAAAAGACCATGAAGGGATACTTTTATTCTGATTATTTCTACTATAGAAAAATGGGAATAAAAACAGATAACAGCGGCTGGTTGAATAGAGAGCTTAAGACTGCTTGAGCCGTATGAAGGGCGACCGGAGGAAGTGCCTGTGGTAAAACTTTCACGTACGGTTCTTATGGGGGAAAGGGGGTGCAAACTCCCCGACCTACCAGACTTGGGAAGCCAATCTTTTTGTTTTTGAAGAAAAATAATTGAAAAAATACAACCCCCATGCCCTTTTAAAGAAGCTCGGCTTCTGTGCCGGGCTAAGAAATATTTATTTGGAAGAAATATATGGACGAATTAAAAAACAAAATTATTAAATTAGCTGAAAAATACGCATCTGAGCTCAATAAAAAAATTAAACAACGAAAAAAAGAGATGAATAATGATGATAATTCATATTATTTAATATATAGAGTTCTTGGAATAACATCAAAAGAAGGCAAACTGATTGATGTTTATCAAAATACCGGTCGATTTTTATATAAATATGCTGGTTCATTTTTAGGGGAAGCAGCTACACTATGTTTTAATTATAAATTTCCTGATGGTATAAAGACAAAGATTAACAATACAATTGGTCAAAGACCAAAAACATTTGAAATTGACTTTTTAAATGGTAATGATGCAATAGAAATAAAATGGCGAGATGCGACAACTGATGGAGATCATATTACAAAAGAACACACGAGGGTAAAAGTTATACAAAATCAGGGTTATAAGCCGATACGGGTTATGTTTTATTATCCCCAAAGAGCTCAAGCTATTAAAATCCAGGAAACTCTTAAGACACTTTACTCGGCGGTGAATGGAGAATATTATGTTGGTGACGAGGCTTGGAATTATGTATATAAATACACAGGTATTGATCTTAAAAAGATTTTAATAGAAATAGCTAATGAAAGGACTCCCGATAATGGAAACAAATAAAATTATTCATGGTAACTGCTTAGAAAAATTATTAGAAATAAATTCTGAGTCAATTGATTTAATCTATTTTGATCCACCATTTTTTACTCAGAAAAAGCATTCTTTAGCAAATCGTGATAATTCAAAGATATACGAATTTGATGATAAATTTGATTCAATTGATGAATATACATTTTTAATTAAAGAAGTATTGATCCAATGTAATCGAATACTTAAAAATACTGGTTCGGTTTTTTTGCATTGTGATAAAACTGCATCACATTATATAAGAATTTTATTAGATGAAGTTTTTCAAACTGAAAATTTTCAAAGTGAAATAGTTTGGTCTTATAAAAGATGGTCTAATTCTAAAAAAGGACTTTTAAATTCTCATCAAATAATATTTTTTTATTCAAAAGCATCTGAATTTAAATTTAACACGATATATACAGACTATTCAGCTACGACAAATATTGATCAAATATTACAAGAGCGTGAAAGAGATACAAATGGTAAATCAATATATAAAAAGGATGATAATGGAAAAATAGTAATTGGAAAAGAAAAGAAAGGTGTCCCGTTATCAGATGTATGGGAAATTCCATACCTTAATCCTAAAGCAAAAGAAAGAACTGGTTATCCAACTCAAAAACCGGTTTTACTTTTAAATCAAATTATAAATATTTCAACTGATGAGGGTGATATTGTTTTAGACCCATTTTGTGGTAGTGGGACAACTTGTGTTTCTGCAAAACTACTAAACAGAAAATATATTGGGATTGATATTTCTATAGATGCTGTAAATCTTTCAAATTCTCGTCTTGATGAGATGGTAATAACTCAATCTAATCTCTTAAAAAAAGGAACATCAGATTATTTAGTTAAAAATGATTATGAATTATCAATACTTGCAAGTATTAATGCATTACCAGTTCAAAGAAATACTGGCATAGATGGTTTTTTAAAAGAGCACCATAATGGCTTTCCTGTACCTGTAAAAATTCAAGGTGAATATGATACAGTTGAAGAAACCATTGAAAAGTTAGAAAAAGCATCAGTAGGAAAAAATTATCCGCTAAAAATAGTTGTTCAAACAAAAGAAATTAAAGAAAATCGACTTTTTCCATTTCAATCTGACGTAGTTGTTATAAAATCAATAGATTTGCAATTACGAGAATTATCCAAAAGAGACTCCATGCGAGAAGCAGTTAATCAATGATTTTTTAAATAACCTTCGCGCGTCCATGCGCTTCGGTGTGGAAAAAGAGCATGGGGGATATTTTGAAAAACTTATAAAAACATTAAACAGATAATTTTAATCTTCAGGTAGCAGCTATGTTAAGACTCTGTTGGACGAAACCACTGGGATCGAACAGTATATTTAGGAATTTGAATACCGTTTTCTCCCGATCTTTGAAATAACATACAGTAAAAATCCGATGATCTTACCGGAAAAAATAATAATTCCGTAAAATAATTATTTCTACAGTTATCTGATAGACTGTGAATGGCGATTTTATGAAAAATCTCAAATGCTCCGGACATACTTATCCTCTCTATAAAACAGTTTTTTAAATCTGTGCGGATATACTTCTTTATAACAGCTAACCGTAAGTCGACAGGCCATGGATATAATGAATGTGTCCCTTTTCGCACTCCCTGCAGAGAGTTATATCAATCCTGAAATATTTCCAGAACAGGAAAGCTGTATCCTCAAGAAGCTCTTTGCTCCGCTCATCCTGCTCCGCCAGGGGCTGACCAAGAAACATCCGGCAAAGGGCAAGATTGTTTGCCCTGTTATGGTTTGCCATAAACCCGAAGAACCGGACTTTTTAAATCCTTTAGGAAGAATATGCAGTACCAGCCGTTTCATAAATTGAATCTCTGTAACAACCTCCATTTTACTCTGCTTCCTTTTTCTATTGTAATAGCGGATGTAAACATTTCCATTCTCCGCTTTCTGTATCCGTTTATCACTGACTGCACTTTTAGCAACGTATCTCGAAAGATAGCGGACTATGTTTACCGGTTTCTTTTTACCTTTGCCGGGAGGCTGGGAGTTTACAACCTATGGAATATACGCAAGCTGATTAAAAAGCTTTTCTGTATCTTCAATGCCGTCAGGTGTCTTTAAAGAACCGTTTTTAAGTTCTTTGCCGAGGTGGAATAAAAGCATTTTCATGAATGTCAAAGGTAGCCTTTAAAACTCGATACTGTTCTTTTTCAGGCTCTATGGATATGGGGCAGATTCAGACACCCGATGAAAAATTCTTTATGGCTTAAAAACCGGTACTTAAACTTTCTGCTCTGATGAGGAGATTCTCATTACTGCGGGACACATTAAAATTGTACGGCACAGAATGATAAGTCTTGACAGGAACCCATTTCTAAAAGTAGATTCTGATTATTTCTACTATAGAAAAATGGGAATACAAACAGATAACAGCGGCTGGTTGTAAAATCAGCTTTAGACGGCTTGAGCCGTGTGAAGGCGACCGGAGGAAGTGCCTGTGGTAAAAACTTCCACGTACGGTTCTTATGGGGGAAAGGAGGTGCGAGCTTCCTGACCTACCAGACTATAAGCGAATTGAACTTTTTTTATTAACTATATATTTTCTTATACAAAATACTGTTAATTCATAGCAGATTTTTGATAATAAAACTCAAAGAGGTTTGTGATGAAAATAGTTAGAGAATCTATTCTTGGTTTATTATTTTTTTCAGTAAGCATATTCTACTCATTTCCACTTCAATCAAACGGAGGCCCAATTGAGGGTTCAACACTTGTATCAACAGGTAATGTCCAATTAAAAAAATTTGAAAATGTTGATCTTTTATCTGAAAAGCTATTCATCAGACCTATTGATGATTATGTCAATATTCAGTTAATATATGAACTGAACTGTAGAGATGATAATAAAACTGTAGATTTCGGATTTCCATTTTATAACAAGCATGTAGGGCTTGTAGATTTCCAGTCTTTTAAAAATAGTGATAATGATTCTATTAAATATTTTAAGATGACAATAAATAATTCTGATGTTACACTGACTCAAAAAATAAATAAAATTAAAAGAGAAGATTTTTTTGAATCTGATGAAGATGATGAAATTAAGTGGTATTTGTCAAAGATAAAACTAAACAAAGGGATAAACATTATTCAAATTAATTATTTAGCAAGATCAAGTTATAACGGTGATGAAGGGAGCGACAGGATAAGAACTTTCGTATATAATTTTAAACCTGCAGCTGGCTGGGGTAAAGGTGTTGTTGATAAATTAGAAATCGTTATAGATACCTTTGTATTAGATATGAAAAAAATTGATTTTAAAATTAATGGGATTAAAGGCTTTCAAAAACAAAATTATAATCAGAGCGTAATCATAGAAAAGGTAAATTTTTCAAAATTAAGAGATCTTGAAATTGCATATGATCTTGAAAAATATTATAAAAAATACCGCAGTCAGGTGTTGAAAAATAAAACATCTTTGTTAGTAAAAAACATATCCGCTTCGAGCAGTCTTAAAGGGCCTTATTCGGTTAAAAATCTTATCGACGGGACATTCAAAACGGCATGGGCGGAAGGTGCAGATGGAAATGGGATTGGAGAGTGGATTGAAGTCGATTTTAAAGAGGGTGTAAAAAATATTGCAATTGCGAATGGTTTTATGAGATCCAGCAAATTGTTTACAAATAATTCTAGAATTAAAAAAGTACAATGTGATATTCAGGGTAACAAGAAAGGAGCAGATGGAAGCTCTTTTTCATTTAGTAAAACTATAACCATAGATGACTTGAAAACGAAATATTTTGCATTGCTGAATTGGGGCGAAGATGATTTTGAAGGTGTCAATAAAGAGATAAATGTGACAAGTATTCTTATTGCCCCGGAAGATTTTGATTGCGATTACGAAATTACAAAAATTCGTATAACAATAAAAGATGTTTACCCTGGGATTAAATTTGAGGATACATGCATTACGGAATTTTTTGCTTTTTGAATAAAAATAAATTAAATCCAAAATTCGCTTACGGCATACAACAAAGCTTACCCGCAGAGTTCAGAGTACCTCACTTGGGCTTTGCCACATTGTGTGTCACGGAAGGAGTGTAAAAGATGAAGGAGGGCCCTTCGGAGCCGGTATACAGGTACAGGCTTCAAACCACCTTAAGCTGCATTGGTAAAGAGCTACTGTGGTGAGCGTTAAGGAAAAGGCGTGATAAACACGTCAGGTGTGTTGTAAGGAGACAAACGAAAGTGAATCATCGTTGAGGTGTCGAAAGAGGCTACAGTTGAAGTCAAAACCGGGGTGTAATGTGGATTCCGGGATAAGTCCGGAGGAGACCTGTTTACTGTCCGGACGGCTTCCGGCATAAAGATGGTGTGACTTTACAGCTGGCTTTTATGTTCAATGTGAGAAGTAAGTCGCTTTGATGATAAGGGAGAATTTCAAGCGGTGGCCCCGCAAGGATGAGAGTACCGAGGCAAAGCACAGGGGCGGAGTGTCCCGTAGTAGTGAAGAAGTCTCTGTAATGGAGATGGAGCAAAGGGGGCACATTGTTCAGCTTTAGAGATTAATCAACCGGTAACGGGAGGAATTGATTGGATAAGGCAAAGCCGTTTCAAATATCCAGACAGGAAGTATGGGATAGTTACAAACAGGTAAAAGCGAACAGAGGAGCATCCGGAGCAGACGGAGTAAAGCTAAAAGATTTTGAATCAGATTTAAAAAATAACCTGTTTAAAATCTGGAACCGTATGTCATCCGGAAGTTATTTGCCTCCGCCGGTATTACGTGTTGAAATTCCGAAAAGTGACGGGAAGAAAAGATCACTGGGAATACCTGCAGTATCTGACAGGATAGCCCAGACGGTGGTCAAGCGTATGCTTGAGCCTGAACTTGAAAAGGTATTTCATCAAAATTCATACGGCTATCGGCCAGGGCGTTCGGCTAAAGATGCAGTTGAAAGAGCCCGAAGACACTGCTGGAAATATGACTGGGTAATCGACCTTGATATCAAAGGATTCTTTGATACAATAGATCATGATCTGATGATGAAGGCGGTGTGTAAGCATACAAAAAGCAGATGGGTTATACTGTATATTGAACGCTGGCTGAAAGCTCCGGTGAAAATGCCGGATGGCAGTCTTGAGGAGAGAACAAAAGGGACGCCACAGGGGGGAGTAATAAGCCCGCTGCTTGCGAATCTTTATCTTCATTACGCATTTGACGCATGGATGGTGAGAAACTATCCGTCAATACCTTTTGAAAGGTACGCAGACGACTGTATCTGTCATTGCAGCACTGAAGAACAGGCTATACAGTTGAAGCATGCACTTGAAGAAAGGATGAATGAGTGTAAACTTGAACTTCATCCGGAGAAGACAAAGATTGTTTATTGCAGGGATGACAAGAGAAAGCAGAGATATCCTGTAGTAAATTTTGATTTTCTGGGATTTACTTTTAAGGCCAGAATGTCGAAAACAAAACATGGGAAATACTTTGTCAATTTCAGTCCTGCCGCCAGTGATAAGGCTATGAAAAATATAAGGGAAACTATGAAAGTGTGGAAGGTTCATCTTCGGAGCAGCCAGACACTTGAGGAGATATCCCGCATGTTCAATGCCAGAATCAGAGGATGGATAAATTATTACTATGCCTTTTACCGGTCGGCGATGTATCCGACACTAAGGCTGTTTGATTTAATACTGACAAAATGGGCAATGAAGAAATATAAAAGGTTAAGGGGTCATAAGCGCAGAGCAAGGCACTGGATAGAGCGCATAGCAATGAAAGAGCCGAAACTTTTCACGCATTGGGGTCTTCTTTACTGTAAAGGCTGAACAATAAGAGCCGGATGAATTGAGAGATTCACGTCTGGTTCCGTGAGAGCGCGGAGGGGAAGTTCCTTCGCGCCACTCGACGCGCAAAAGACCGCGCAACGTCGTATAGCCAAGACGTTGATATGATAGTTGTGAATTTAAAAATAATTTATATTATGGAGTTTTAAATGGATAAAAAAAATTGTTTTGTTATTATGCCATTTTCAAAGTATGAAGATGTGTATAACAATGTATACAAAAGTATATGTGATGAATTAGATGTTAAATGTATAAGAGTTGATGAAATTGCACAACCCGGTCAAATTATGGAAGATGTTTTAAATAATATAAAAAGCGCTGATATGATTATTGCAGATATTAGTTCTAATAATCCCAATGTTTTTTATGAATTAGGTTATGCTCATGCATTGTCTTTTAATAATGTAATTGTTACAAGATATAATAATGATGATAAAATTCCATTTGATGTTACTGGATTAAGACAAGTTTTTTATGATTTCACACCTGAATCATTAGACAATCTGCGTGATAGAGTGAAAAAATTTATTAAGAACTTAATGGATGAGCATGGTTCTGCATATGCTTGTGTAAAATATTTTTATACTCATTTATCACATAAAAATTATGAGAATGCATTTAAACTTCTTAGCTCTGATTTTAGAAAACAACGATGGAATAATAATTTATCTTCTTTTAAAGAAGGTTATATCTATACAGATTCAATTGTAGATTTAAGTATTCGTAAAACCAAAGTTGATGCAGCATCTGCAGAAATATTTGTAAATTATACTGATAAAACTGATGCTCCATTATTTGATTGTATTGATCAAATTTATAAGAAAAAAGTCAAAGATTTAAGTAATATTATAAAAATATTTGATTCCTTTAAAAACGAACTAAAAGAACATAACTATGATGTTGATGTATTTGATAATTTGATTTTATTTCAGCTAATTTCGCCAACAAATTCATCAAAATTAGCTTGGCTGTTGAAAACTAAATCGAAAGAAGGATTTAATATTGATGTTGATAAAACTTTTACACAAAAACAGATAGTAAAAGAGTTTGTCTCATGTAATGTGTATTTAACAAAAATAGAAAATAAATGGTATATTGATAAAATTAGACATATTGATTCTTATTAAAAGTTTCACAACCATCATCTAACTTATAGAAGTCTTAACGTAGCTGCCCCAAAAAAACCGCTAATCTTTATTAGCGGTATAAAAACATTGAACAGATAATTTCAATCTTCAGACAGCAGCTATGTTAAGACTTTTGTTGGACGAAATCACTGACATCGGACAGTGCATGCTTTGAAAATACTCAGAACAGTCATAGGAATTCGAATCCCATTTTCTCCCGATCTTTGAAATAACATACAGTAAAAATCCGGTGATTTTACCGGAAAAAATAATAATCCCGTAAAATAATTATTTCTACAGTTATCTGATAGACTGTTTAATAATAGAATATTTTCCATATTTGCTTGTAAATAGTATAAAGTATAACGGCAACATTCTTGTCCGCTAGTTGATAAGCTAGGCCCAGTTTCATATTTAAATTTATTCATATATTTATTACCATAATCAAGATAATAATCCGGTGGATTTAACCCTCTATTTTCAGCGTCAATATAACGCAATAAATAGTAATAATCATTTCCTATTAATACCTTTGGCATTGGTAGCGGTAGTGGATTATCAGATGATAATGCATTAATCTTACTTTCAAAAAGAAAAGTTTTTTACTGCTTTGACTGTCTCATTGTTTTCTCTTTTAAGTCGTGACTCTACAGCTTCTCCGACACTAGGGATATAACTTTGATGACAACTTGGATTATACTTTTCTTCCATACCCGTCGGATCATTATGGTTTACCGGATTCCCCTTCACATACCCATACAGGTTCAATCCCTCAGAATAAAGTTTCTGCCTGTAATCCTCTTCCTGCTTCTTCGCCTCATCCTTATCTTTAGGTTTTGGTCCCTCATAAACT
Source organism: Spirochaetota bacterium (assembly GCA_963664815.2). Taxonomy (GTDB): domain Bacteria; phylum Spirochaetota; class UBA4802; order UBA4802; family UBA5550; genus WRGT01. The sequence continues at coordinate 3,192,700 of CAXXHB010000003.1, read as the reverse complement.
GCTGGGTTCTCCCTGAACAGTGGGTCGGCAGATAGCCATCTAGCAAGCCATGAAGCGTAGTAGCGTGCCCCGTAATAGTATAATCCTGTGGCATCGTCCTTCTCCTTCACTGTGTACCTGTACTCCTTGAGTTTCACCTCTTTCTGGTTAGTGCCTGCTATGAAAGAAGTGTCGCCATACGGAAAGGCAAAGCGCTTTTTTGACATCCTGTCGCGCTTTGCATTAGCCACATCCTGTGGCGTCATATTCCTCATAGGAGATGATCTGCCCTATACTGTCCAGTTCCAGCGAAGCTGAATCAAGATGATTTCCATACTGGTATCTTATCCTGTTTGTGTTGAGATCGCTGGATGAATTCACCTCACGGTTATTGCTATCCTGTGACCAGTTATGGACAGTCGCAATTCTCCTCTTGTCATCCATAACATGGAGAGTTGACCTGTTCAATATATCAGTGCTGTTATTCCCCTGAACAGTGCGTATCTTCTTTATTTCAACAGCACTTAAATATATCTTCTCTTCAATTTCAACACTGTTATTGTTGCTGTTGGTGAGCGTCTCCCGTACTTTCCTGATGCGCTGACCTGCCGCGTCATACACGTAGTACTCTGCGTCGTTTATGTTGCTATCTCGTTTTAAAAGAACAGCAGAGCTTATGTTATCCCTGTAGTTCCAGTTCACCTCACTTTCAGTGTCAGCGCCTCATTCCATTCCTTCCAGAGATGAGGTGTCAGAGCATAAACCGGATGTACCCGGAATATGCGGTTCCATTTAAGGAACCGGTTTGTCCAGAATGGTCTAGGGTGTGGCATTGTGGCAGTGGCAGTCCTAATCCTCAATATCATCAGGTATATTATATTCATCCTGGTATTGTACATCCTGGACATATATACTAGATGAATATTTATTTATTAATACAAAGTTTTGTTTGCTTGCATTACCACACTTTGGACAGACATAGGCATAATCAAAAATATAATTACCTCCACAGCTACATGGTTTGCATATGCTTTCAAATTTTTCTTTAAAAGCTCTACTTTCCAATATAACTTCTTCAGTAGACTTCATTTTTATTTCATTATATATTTTTTTAAAAACATTATCTGACATAGTATCAACACAATACAATTTTCCATCTGTCATACATTTTAAAAATAAAATAAAATTTGTTGCCATGTCACTATTAGAAAATTCATTCTCAAATCTTGTTTTGCAATTACTACATTCCAATACGTATATATCAACTCCAAAATCCCCACCTGACATTTTATCCTCCTTTTATGGTCTAATCCAATTTTTTATATCTATACCACCCATTGTTATACCTTTAAATTCCAATATAGCTGGATTTTTTATAGCATAATTGATCCGTCCAGTTTTCACACTTTTATACTTTATAGCATCAATTTGAGTTATATCCGTAAAATTTTTATCTTTTAACAATGATAAAACATCTTCGCGCTCCATTCCATCCTTATATCCAAACATTTCAGCTGTTTTTGGATCAGTTAAATCCAATATCCTTGCATTTTTCATTGTAAACCTAAAAACAGGTGTTACCCAGTTATCAGTTTCCAATCTTGCTGTATATTCATCTTCAGAGACATAGAAAGCTTGTCCAAATCTATTTTTAGGGTCTGATATTCCTAAATCTATTATACTTGCTCCATGTTTAATAATTGTTTTAAAAAACCTTCAAACGCACCTTTTTTGGCTGGTGGCGCATTATATACTGATACATTTAATTCTTTTTCATATTCTACTTTTGCATATTCACTAATTAATCCCTGTATTACGATTGCTCTTTCTATTTTTTCTTCAGCTTCATTAGTTATCCATGGTTCATTCCATATTCCTCCTATATCAGGATAGTCTGTATTATTCCATGGTGTACATATTATTGCTAAAGCTAATAATACTGGATTATATTCCGCAGCACTTTTTGTACCCTCTGCTGCAGCTGCTCCATACTCTACTAAAGTTTCGGATAAAGTAGCTGCAGAAGCAGGATTACCCACTTTATCACTAAACCTCACCGGATTCCCCTTCACATACCCATACAGGTTCAATCCCTCAGAATAAAGTTTCTGCCTGTAATCCTCTTCCTGCTTCTTCGCCTCATCCTTATCTTTAGGTTTTGGTCCCTCATAAACTGCTGGGTTCTCCCTGAACAGTGGGTCGGCAGATAGCCATCTAGCAACCCATGAAGCATAATACCGAGCCCTGAAGTAGTACAATCCCGTAGCATCATACTTTTCTTTCCCTGTTTATCTGTACTCTTTGAGCTTAACTTCCTTCTGGTTACTACCAGCCATAAAGCTTGTATCACCATGAGGAAAATACTCCTCGTAACTGATGATGTTTCCCAAATTATCAAGTTCCAGTAAAGCGCTATCCAGGTGATTCCCGTACTGATACCTTATTTTGTTGGTTTTCAGATCAGCCGAAGAATTAACTTCCCGGTTCCCTGTATCCACTGACCAGTTATGCACCGCTGCAATCCTCCTTTTGTCATACATTATATGGATAGCTGTGCGGTTGATTATAGTCGTGATGCTCCGGGCTCCGTTATCGCTCCGGCACTGCGGGCTAAACCCTCCGCCTCCATGACGCGGTTCTGTCATGAATATTTTCTGCTTTCAAGGAACTATTGCTTTATTTTAAAAATATTGCTCCAGTTTATTTATTACTCTTTCAAGTATAAGAGAATAAACCGGATGTACCGGAATACTACGGTTCCATTTAAGGAACCGGTTTGTCCAGAATGGTCTATGGTGTGGTAGGGCTATATAATTGGATCATCTGATTTTTTCCATTCAATATCATTTTTAGGCACAGTCCCCAGTTTGTATACTTCAAGATTGACTGATTGATATTGTATATACTCCATGCATTCCTTGAGATAATCCATTAATATGGATATGTTATACTTGTCTCCATTTTTATCTTCAAAGACAAAATAAGGTCTTACAGCTCCAGGTTTTGGATATATTTTTTTAATATCAACATATTTCAATACCCATATGTTTTTTTTATACTGTGCATGCCCTACAATTCTATCCTCATATACATCTACTGTTGCCGCTGCAGTTTTTATTGTTTGCATATAGATAATAGATATATATTCAAGCCAAAACATTCCCAGAAAAAGTATACTCCAGAAGATGATACTGAAATAATCTGATCTATTATATTCAAATTGAATTTGACCGATTAGTGATTTTTGTACAAATAAACCTCCAGGTATAAATACTATAATAAACAGATGCTTTTGAAAACGTCTAAACCAGTCTTCTCTGAATGTCTTTATTGGTTTATCAGCCATAATCTATCTCCATTATTTACTATTTTTTAGTAGTTTTCAATATTTCCTATTACCTCATCAATGAGTCTCTGTGTTCATTTCAGGTATTCTTCCAGAAATTTAATATGTTTATCAATGATATTTTTAAAAGTATCCCCCGTGTAAGGTTAAAAATGGTTGCAGTCCATTATAACAAGTCGGCGATGAGATATCCTCATGGCACATTTTTCCACGTCTTTAACCGGAATTAGTGAATCATTCTTCCCGGCCAAGATTAAAACATTGCCTTAATTTTTTTTTGCTCTGGAAGATGGACTGTACATCGACATTTTTATAAAAAGACGCGAAGCTACTTTATTCTGCCATATTTTATCATCACCGACAATGGACATATAGCCATCATAAGATTCTTCACTATTCATTGCTGCAAAAGTTCCGGGTCTGCCTATTTCCGGTGAATAGTGAGGAGAGAGGTTTAAAACACTCCTGAAAATATCGTAACACCCGTAGAATGTTGATTTTATTATATCCGAAAAACTCTTGGTTGATATTGAAGAAAAACCGCTCATGAAAGGTACCTGTGCTATAACAGCTTTTATACCATGGTACTCTGAGGCGATATAGAGTACATGGCCACCCGAAAAAGAGGAGCCCCAAAGAGCGATCATGTCTATATCAACTTCGGGGAGGCCTCGAACATGTGCAATTGCCGCTCTCCAGTCATCAAGATAGCGGGATGGTTCAGCTATCTGACGCGGTTCACACCATCACTCTTACCCCAGCTGCGGTAATCAAAAAGAAATACGGCCATACATTTTTTAACAAATCGTTCTGTATAATCCATGAGTCCAAAATTTTTCTGGGTGCACAGTCCATGTGCCATTATTATGACAGGTGGTTTATGAATTCCTTCAGGCGAAAGCAAATCCTCTGATGAAGAAAAAATATGAAGAAGAATGTCGCATTTTATATTTAAGACTTAATGAATCCCAAACTGTTACTGAAAGAATTTATAACGAATTATATTATCATGAAGAAGCAATAGTACCAATGGCCGAAATTGCCAGTAATATGAATATTTCATCACGTACACTCAGGCGGTATCTCTATGATGAAGGGATAACTTACCAGACCATTCTTTCGAATGTGCTTAAAAATAAGGCAATCGATTTTTTAACTACAACAGAATTAACTATAGAAAAAATTGCTGAAAAACTAGGGTATAGTGATACAGCTAACTTTTATCATGCATTTAAAAAGTGGACCGGGAATTTACCGTCTTCATATCGACATAATAAAAAAAGATTTAGATAGGTTCATTTAAAAACTTATGTTTACGACATATTGCCTTCATATAAAGCTTATGCGCTTAACTCCCTGGCAGTCGTTCGGGCTTGCTTAGACAAGCTAAGCGCATAGGGCAGTCATCGAACAGTGTTATCGGCCATTGCACTTAAAATATACTTGCAAATATACTTGATTTTTACCTGTTCGTTTATTTTTTTCCTTATAGGAGATTTTATATGCCGCAAATATCATTATATATCGACAAAGATACCTTAGCTAAGATTGAAAAAGCCGCAGCTGAAGAACGTATTTCAATCTCAAAATGGGTAGGCAACAATATAAAGAAAGTAATAAAAGAAGATTATCCCCGGGGATATTTTGATTTATTTGGTTCAATAACAGATAAATCGTTTGAAATTAAGAATTTATCATTTGAGCAAGATTTGAAAAGAGAAAGCTTATGATTTATTATCTTGATTCAAATATATGTGTGTACTTTCTTAAAGGCTTATATCCTTCTATAATGGAAAATATACAAAATATAAATCCGAATAATATTAAAATTCCTTCAATTGTAAAAACCGGGCTTCTTTATGGCGCAGAAAAAAGTCAGCATAAAGCTAAAAATTTAACTAATATCAATCGATTTCTCGAACCTTTTGAAATAATACCATTTGATGATGATTGTTCAATTGTTTATTCTAAAATTCGTTCGGCAATGGAATTGAAAGGAACAAGTATAGGACCAAATGATTATATGATTGCTGCAACAGTTTTAGCTAAAAACGGCATTCTTGTAACAAATAATACAAAAGAATTTGAAAAAGTGAAAAGTTTAAAAATAGAAAACTGGTCAAAAAAAATAAAAAAATAACGGGTACTGCAGATAACGTGTCCGTAGAAAAATTATAAATTAATCGTAATTTCATAATAGTTATGCTGTGTATAAAGCTATGGGAGGTATTCATAGCGCGGTATAAGTAGTATTAATATGAGCAGGGTATAATGATTCCGGTTGATTTTACAAAGCAGATTATCCCGCTGTCGTATTCCTGCGGGATTGTATCATCAAGGAAGATAATGGACGCGCGCCGTGAAAATATTGTATTCAGTGCATTATCAGCGGATAGCACCAGATTTTACTTCGATTGCATCATTTGTCCGTGATATAAAGGATGAGATTAAATCGATATTCAGCAACAGTCTGCCGGCATCCCGCAGATTGAATATTTTTTATGATAATGTTCTTATCGTTGTACTTCATTGCTATATAATTTTATACTGGAAAAAGATGTTATGAAATATGAATTATTAAATCGGGCTGAATCAGTTTCAAATAATGAAAGAACAGTTGAAATAACAGCACCCGGGAAAACTGATTTTTTTATTGATGTTTGCAGTGATTATAAACAACATAATGCACCATTCTATAATACAAATATAGAAAACGATTTTATTTTTCGCTGCTCAATTAAACCAGCCTTTACAAATGTTTATGATGCCGGTTGTTTATTAGCTTATGAGTCTGAAGATAGATGGATTAAATTTGCTTTTGAAAAGACAGATCTTGGTTACTCTTCTGTGGTTTCGGTTATAACAAATGGTTGTTCTGATGATTGCAATGGTGAAAGAATAGAAGATCAAAGAATTTATCTGCAAATTGTCCGTAAAGGCAATAACTGGTGTTTGCATTATTCAAATGATAAAATTAATTGGAAAATGGTACGATATTTCAAGTTTGAATTAAAAAATAAAATCAAAATTGGATTATCTTGTCAATCTCCGTTAGGGGATGGCTGTAAAGTCGTATTTAGTGATATTGAAATAATAAAAAACTATTATAGTAATATTAGAAAGGCTGTATAATTAACAGTAGACAACGACGCTCAACGAGACTGAAGCAAGAGTTACTTTTAAATAAAAATTCAGAGTTATTAAAGAATACCTGGGAGTGCAGGCTCCCCGGCCTGCAAGATAAATACAAATTTAAGGAGTAAATATGAAAACATTACTGATTTCAATGGGTGTTGGTGTAATAGCAGGCGTAATTGATATTTTACCGATGATCATTCAGAAGCTCGATAAAAGATCAACAGTTTCAGCATTTATACAATATTTTTTCGTATCAATTGTTATTCTGAATATAAACCTGCCATTCCTTTCATGGTGGTTAAAGGGTGGAATCATTTCACTCTGCCTGGCGCTTCCGGTTATATTAATTGTATCAGGAGATGAGAGTGACAGAAAAGCGCCGCTGATAATGGCTGCAATGTCAGTTATACTTGGAACATTAATAACCGTTGCCGGGCATTATATGATATAGATATGCAAAAGATAAAACTCCCTTCCTGGAAAATTCAGAGCAATCTGTTGTTTTGTACAGGTTGTAACGGAACGTCAGTTTCACAGTCCGTTTGGTGTCATCAAAGAATTCTGTTTTTTAAGTATGTTCCTTAGTCTATATTCTGCAACAATCAGCTTTTTTTAAATCCAAATTTTATAAGCTCGCCTCTTTATTAAAGTTTTTATGTTGCAATTATTAATGTTTATGATACGATTGAGATATTCTGAATCAGCTTTTATTATTAATCATATAAATACTATAATATGCAATGTGTATATTTATGGGTGAAAAATGGATATGAATGAAAGATTAAATTCTGTACTTAATACTCTCTGTTTGAACCGTGCTGATTTTGCCGGTAGTATAGGAATTGCGGAGTCAAAGTTAGACAGGCAATTAAAGGGACTTTATAAGATTGATAAACAGGAGGCCCTGGCTATCAAGGCTGTTTATAATATTAATCCGGCATGGCTGCTTACCGGTGAGGGTGAGATGTTTATCAATTCCCGGGCAGATAATAAAAAGACTCAGGTGAGGGTTTCATCCGGTGAACTGTTCAACAACCTGTCGAAGATGCAGAAAGAGGTTATCGCAGCCTTCTGCTCAATTAAAAACGAAGAGATGCTGAACAGAATATCAAGCATAATATTAAATCAGGCAGAAAGGGAGAGAGCTGAAGAGATAATCTGCAGTGGATTGAAGGATATGAAGTGTATCAGGAAGAAAAGAGGGGGGGAGTGATATTTCCTGCCTCCGGAATCTGTATCAGTAATACAGGGGAAACTCCTGAAAAATATAATAGTAAAGAATAATAAGGTTGTGAATGCCTTTACCATATTATTTTCATTCGCAATTATATACATAGCAAAGCAGGAAATTGTTGAATTTCTGAAATCAATATATAATTAATAAACCGGCGCTGCAGCTGGAAACCCGGTAATTTATATTCTGCTGACCATTCATATACCGCCTGCGTGAAGTTGAACATAATATTGAAATCATGGAATCCTGGAGAGTATTAAACTTCTTCAGTTCATCGAGAAAAGGTATCTTTAGTATATAAATTCATTAAACCAGTGAATTCTCCCGGATATATCAATAATTCATTTAATAATTAATTTTGAATCCTGCTGCAATACTTTTTATAATATAAGAAAAGTATAACGGGGGGTAAACAATGAGCTATTATTATAATTCTGCCGGGAAAAGTATTATTTACGCAGATACAGTTATCCAGGTTTGCGGAAATAACCTTTAGTCTGGTGAAAATATGTCAGTCCGGCTGCTGATTTCAATTTTATTTCCTTTTATCGCGCTGGGTGTTCAGTGGGTTCTCTGGAAGTGGATTTCACCCTTCGTGTGGTTCCTTTTTTTCCCCACAGTATTTTTTAGTGCAAGGCTGGGAAGTTTCAGAGGGGGAATGATAAGCTCCATACTCTCCGCAGGGATTGTCTGGTATTTCTTTATCCCTCCTCAGTTCTCATGGAGAGTGAATAATCCTTCAAATTTCTGGTCAGTAGGTCTTTTTCTTTTTGTGGGCTACCTTGTAAGTCAGGCGCAGCAGCGTCTTGAAAGGGCACAAAATGAAACCGAAAAAGCGCTGAAAGAGACACGTGCTGCAAATATTGAGATAACGCGTTTATATGAACGTACGCGTGAGCTTGATGAACTGAAGACACAGTTCTTCGCAAATGTCAGCCATGAGCTTCGTACGCCGCTAACGCTTATCCTCAATCCTGTGTCAGATTATCTGGCAGGGAAGAACCTTGATCCTGAACTGAGACGTGATCTTGAAATTGTCGGAAGAAATGCACGGCTCCTTTATCGCCATGTGACAGACCTGCTGGATGTTGCCCGTATGGAATCCGGTAAAATGCCGCTTTCACTTAAGGCTGAGAATCTTTCGCGGTTAACACGGGGAACGGTGTCAAATTTTGAGAACCTCGCAAGGTCAAGAAATATCCGGCTGGAGGTTGAAATCCCGGATTCACTATATGTCATGACAGATGCGGAGAAGGTTCAGCGGATACTCCTTAACCTGCTGTCAAATTCATTCAAGTTTTCTCCTGAAGGTGGAATGGTTCGTGTCACAGTTGAAGAAAAAGAGGATAATGTCATACTTGGCGTAGAGGATAATGGCCCTGGTGTGCCGGAGAATCTTCGCGGAGAGATTTTTGAGCCTTTCCGCCAGGTTGATGGAAGCTCAAGGCGCAGGTATGGCGGTACAGGCCTTGGTCTTGCCATTGTAAAGCAGTTCAGTGAAATTCTCGGAGGATATGCATCTGTCTCTGATGTCCCGGGCGGAGGAGCAGTTTTCAGAATCACTCTGCCGCTTGAAAGATGTGAAAAGTATGACCTGAAGAACCGGGAAGATGGGTATAAAACGGATGACCTTCTTGAACATCAGGTTGTAGAGGAACTTTTTCCCTCAGATAAGGAATTCTTCAGTAATTCTGCTGCCCGCTATGATCCGCTGATTCTGGTTGTAGAGGACAATGCCGATATGGCGGAATACCTCACTGGTGTCCTGGCGGGGCATTACAGGGTTGTACATGTAAAGAACGGGGCAGAGGGACTTGAACAGGCGGTTTTACTGCGTCCTGACCTTATACTGTCTGATGTAATGATGCCTGTCATGAGCGGTGATGAGCTGGCTCTTGCTCTCGGGAAACTTCCTGAAATGTCAGATATACCTCTGGTTATGCTCACTGCCAGGGCAGATGATGAACTGCGTATAGGGCTGCTTCAGTCAGGCGTCCGGGATTTTATAGTTAAACCTTTCAGTACAGATGAACTGCTTGCGCGCATAAACGGGATTATAGCTGAAAGCAGGAGAGCAAAAGAACTTCTGCGTGAAAGTGAGGTACGCTTTAAATCTACTTTTGAGCAGGCTGCAGTGGGAATTGCCCATGTTGCGCCGGACGGGCACTGGCTCCGCGTTAACCGGAAGCTCTGTGATATTACCGGTTACAGTGAAGTTGAGCTTTTAAACTGCACGTTTCAGGATATTACTCATCCTGATGATCTTGATCCTGAAATGAAATCTATACGGGCAATGCTTTATCATGAGAAAGGAAACTATAATGTTGAGAAACGTTATATACGAAAGGACGGCAGCTTCATCTGGATAAAACTCACTGTTTCACTTGTATGGAATCAGGACGGTACCCCTGATTACTTTATCTCTGTTATTGAGGATATTAATTTAAAGAAAATAGCCGAAGATAAACTTCTGGAGAGTGAAAACCGGTACCATGGAATTCTTGATTCCATGCTGGAAGGCTGCCAGATTGTCGGATTTGACTGGAAGTATATTTATGTTAATGAAGCAGCGGCAATTCATGGACATATGGACAAAAACAAACTGACAGGGTATACAATGATGGAGATGTATCCCGGTATTGAAAAGACGGAGATGTTTTTTTATCTTAAACGCTGTATGGATGAACGTTTTTCTCACAGAATGGTTAATGAGTTTACGTATCCTTCGGGTCTGAAGGGCTGGTTCGAACTGAGTATACAACCTGCGCCTGAAGGTATATTCATTCTTTCCATCGAAATAACCGAACGCATGCATGCAGAAAACAGGCTTAAGGAGAATGAGGAGAAACTGCGGCTTTTTATAGAGCATGCCCCCGCTGCGCTGGCAATGTTTGACAATAATATGAAATATATTCAGGCAAGTAACCGCTGGCTGTCAGATTATAGTCTCGAAAATGAGAATATAACAGGCCGGTCCCATTATGATATCTTTCCGCAGATTACTGAAGACCTGAAAGTTATTCATCGCAGGGGACTTGCAGGTGAAGTTATAAAAAATGACGAGGATTTTTACCGGAGATTGGATGGCACACTTCAGTGGTTACGATGGGAAGTACGTCCATGGTTTAATGCCGGAGGTAAAATCGGAGGTATAGTTATTTTTTCGGAGGATATTACAGAGAGAAAGACAGCCGAAGCCGGTCTGCAGTTATCGCTGAAACAGAAAACAGAGCTTATACGTGAAATCCAGCACAGGACAAAAAACAGCCTGCAGGTAATTTTATCAATGCTTTCACTTCAGGCTTTCTACGCAAGGAGCAGTGAGTCCATACGTATCTGCAGGGATATGGAATCAAGGGTCATGGCTATGTCGCTTGTATATGAAAGGCTTTACCTGTCCGGGAGTATTTCCCATATAGACCTGAAAGATTATATCACCGATCTGATAAAACAGATCAAAACAGGCTTTGATGACGGGAAAAAAAGAATAAATATTATCATTGAACTGGAGTCCATGCCGGTTCTCATTGACAGTGCAGTCCCCTGCGGGCTTGTTGTAAATGAGCTTGTTACAAATTCCTATAAACATGCTTTTCCGGGGGACTCAGAAGGGGAAATAGGGATTATACTCTCCGGAAAGAACAGCGGGATTATTGAATTAATTGTTTACGATAACGGAATTGGTTTTAATGAAAGCTGTAATCCGTCGGGTGAAAATAATCTTGGTTTACAGATTGTCTTTAATATTGTTGAATACCAGCTTAACGGAACAATAACAGTTGAAAAAAATCCAGGAGTCAGATGGAAAATCCTTTTTCAGGATAATAAATATGAGGAACGGGTCTGAGCATCGGGCCGGAGCATTATGAACAGAACAATACTGATAGCTGAGGATGAGGCGATTACCGCAATGTTGATCCGCACTATACTCAATCATGCGGGATATAGTGTCATTAAAAGCGTACCAACCGGCGAGGGTGCAGTGAAATATGCTGCTGAACTTGAACCTGGTATGGTTATCATGGATATAAGACTGGCCGGTAAAATGAACGGAATTGAGGCTGTCAGGGAAATCAGGAAAAGTTCTGATGTCCCGGTTATATTCATGTCAGGTTATTCTGATGAATCGATAATCACAGAGGCACGCCTGTTTAACCCGGTTGCATATATAATAAAACCTGTTATTGCGGAAGATCTTATTTCGATACTTAACAATTATTTTAAAAAAAACAAAATTCCCATGGTAAAGCATACCGGTAATTAAAATTCAGGTTATTTATTGTTATGAAAAAGAAATTATTACATGAATTAAGCATTGATGAATTGGGAAACCTGTTCCCGATTTATCTTGTGGAACATCAGGATAACTGGAACTCACTGTATCTGAGTGAGAAAAAAATTCTGCGGAAAATTATTGGTAAAAATAATATTATTCGTATAAGCCATATCGGGAGCACTGCTGTTCCGGGAATAATCTCAAAACCAACAATCGATATTTTACTGGAAATAACAGGTGAAACTGATCTGGATAATCTAATCAATAATATGAAGGATGAAGGATATAATTATACAGCTCAACCTGAAAATCCGGAGCCGCATATGATGTTCACAAAGGGATATACCATTGATGGTTTTAAAGGACAGGCCTTTCATGTCCATGTAAGATATGAAGGTGATTGGGACGAAATATACTTTTGTGAATATTTAAAAGTAAATCACAACCTGGCAAAAGAATATGAATCACTAAAAATTGAATTAAGCAGATTGTATAAAAATAACAGAGAATTGTATACGAGCGGGAAATCTGAATTTATAAAAAAAGCTGTAATGACTGCCCGTAAGGAATTAAAGTAAATAATTATTGCAGAGCTGATACTGATATCTATTATATCCCGCAAGTCCCGGTAAAAAATATTTATGAAATTAACAAAACACTCAAAACTTTTTATAACAAAAGGATTATTCCTTTATATCGGCACGGTAATGGATACAGAATTTCATAACCATCACGCTCTGCAGATTACATTTGCCACCGATAATGATTTTATAATCGATATTGAAGGTGAAAGCATACGCACAAAATCAATACTGCTTAACCTTAAATGCAGACATAAACTTATAGGCAGAGATGGCACACAGGTTCTGCTTTTAATAGAACCGGAATCGGTTTACGGGAAGATATTTCAGACATATCTTGGGAATAAACCGTATCAAAACCTGGATTTTGATCTGAGCATCATTAAGACAATTGAATCTGAAATGATCAAAAGCCTGAATATCTTAAGTATGGTTGAAAAAATTGTCACTCACCTCGGGATTAAGTCAGATATCTGCCCGGGTAATGATGACAGAATTAATAGGATTGTTGAACTGATTGAAACTATTGATGAAAGGAAAGCAACAGTTTCATATTTAGCCGGTTATGTTTCACTCTCTGAAAGCCGGCTGCAGCATCTTTTTAAATCCATTGTCGGTATTTCCATTAAACAGTATTTACAATGGAAAAGACTGATCGACGGAATCATTATAATTACAGAGGGCAGGGATTTTACCTTTGCATCTTACGAAGCGGGCTTTTCAGATTCCGCCCATATGAGCAGGGTATTCAAAGAAATGTTCGGTATAAATTTACGGGAAATTTTTCATAATAGCAGGTCCATACAAGTATTCTTCTGCAAAAGCTGATATGCTTCTGATATCACTGACATTTACCGCAGGAGAACGGAGATGAATAATTATCTTAAAGAAACCGGGCTGTTGAATTATAATGATAATTCAATTCAAAGCCTGATTCATAACAAAGGCTGGAAAAACTTATCTGAGAAAGACAGAATTCTGAGTATTTACAATTATGTCCGGGATGATATTAAATTCGGATATAATACCGATGATAAAATCCCCGCATCAGTTATACTCAATGACGGGTACGGGCAATGTAATACCAAGGGGATACTCTTTATGACCCTGCTGAGGGGAGTTGGCATTCCCTGCCGTTTTCACGGATTTACTATTGACAAAGTATTGCAGAAAGGGGCTATTACAGGTTTCTGGTATGCTATTACTCCAGCTGAACTTGTGCACAGCTGGGTTGAAATTTACTATAATAACAATTGGTTAAATATTGAGGGTTTTATTCTCGATATGGAATACCTATCCGCTTTACAGAGCAGCTTCAGGGAGTGCAGGGGTAATTTTTGCGGGTACGGAGTTGCAACTGACAATTTTTCCAGTCCCCCTGTTCATTGGGATGAGAATGATACCTACATACAGAAAGATGGAATAAAAAAAGACCTGGGAATATTCGATGATCCCGATTCTTTCTTCATAAAACACAGTCAGAATATAAATGTTATCAAGCGTTTCTTTTACAGGAATATTATCAGGCATTCAATGAATAAAAACGTCGATGGAATACGCAAGTCATGAAATATTCAGCAGCTCATCCCATCGTGTAGTATATTTTTTTGATAGTCTGCCTCTTTTCATTTGCCAGGGGTTATTGATTCCTTCGGCAGCTGTTCGGATTGTAGTCGCACCATATTTTTTATTAATTTTATCGATAGCATGCATAAGAGGGATTTTATGCATGCTGCCTCCGGCAAACAGGTCAGGCTGAAAGTCATCTTCTGAGAATATATCACCGAAGAAAACTCCGGATTTTTTGTAAAGATAACCGGTGCAGTAAATACTTTCAATACCCTGCCGTGCAAAACGAATAAGGTCAGGAGTATACGACGTTGCTTCCGGGAGCCTTATTGTGCATGAATTGCCATATTGCGGCTGATCTTTCCTGAACCGGTCTGTCATAATAAATACGGTTATAACCGGGGTAACTGATCTCTGCCTCCTGAGTTTTACAGCCGCGACAGAAGTATAGACGGAAATGGCTTCCATCATCTCATCTAAAGACTCTACCGGTTTGCCGAAGGATTTGGAGCTCATAATTCCTTTTTTTGTCAGCGGGGCTTCCTCAAGCCCGATACATGGCTTTCCGCGTAATTCCATTACGGTTCTTAATCCGGTAATAGTCATTTTATTTTTTATCCATTTTTCATCGGCATCTCTGAGCTGCAGTGCATTGGTTATCCCGTATTGTTTCAGGCGTTTTGTATATTGATCGCCTACTCCCCATACGTCGCTTACATCGGTACCTTCAAGAATATATTCTATGTGACTGTTATTTACAAGATTGCAGACGCCATTAAGACTCGGATCGCGTTTGCTGAATCTGTTGCCGATTTTAGCCAGAGTTTTAGTCTCCGCAATCCCTACTGATACAGGTAACCCGGTCCACTGTTTCACAGTGGATATTATCTCTTTACCGTATTCCGACAGGTCAAAATGTGCCATCCCTTCAAGGGACAGGAAGGCCTCATCAATTGAGTAGATTTCCATGTCAGGGCTGAATCCGGAAAGTATCTCCATAACCCTTTTTGACATGTCTCCGTACAGGGTGTAATTTGAAGAGAAAATTTCTCCGCCATGTATTTTCAGTAATCTCTCACATTTAAATACCGGAGTTCCAATCTTTATGCCGAGATTTTTTGCCTCCTGTGAACAGGCTACAACACAGCCGTCATTATTGCTGAGGACAACAACAGGCCTATTGTTGAGTTGAGGATTAAATACTTTTTCACATGAGGCATAGAAGGAGTTGCAGTCAACAATTGCCACAACGTTATCTGGCTTTATGGATGACATATGTTACAACACCCCATACTTCAAAGCTATCATTGCTCACAATCACCGGGCTGAAGGCAGGGTTTTCCGGAATTAACAATACCTGGTTATGATTAAACTGTATTCTCTTCACCGTGAACTCTCCGTTAAGAATGGCTATTACGATGGAATTATTTTTTGGAATCAATGCTTTATCGACAACAAGGATATCTCCTGCAGAAATTCCCGCATTAATCATGGAATCTCCGGAAACCCTGACGCAGAATGTTGCTGCCGGATGCTGTATAAGCAATTCGTTGAAATCCAGCTGCTTTTCAATATAGTCATCAGCAGGAGACGGAAAACCGGCCTGGACTGATTGAACGAAAAATGGCAACTTGAAGCCCGTTACAGCTTTCAGTCCGGCTATTTTTATTACATGCAGCATAATAATACCTCATACAGGCAGGATATTATTATATATTGTAATAGTCAACAAATGTTTAGTATTATTTTACAGATTTTATGCATTCAGGAGAATTATTTCGCGGTGAATTTACAAGCAGGGATACCTCCTCCATCAGGATCTCATCAGGGTTATATGGTATTAATAAAGGGAGAACATCGGATATGTCTAAAGACATATCGATCCACGAAAGGGCCTGTTCCTCTGATAAAATAACAGGCATCCTGTTATGAATAGTATTGATTAACGTGTTGGAACAGGTTGTTATTATGGTGCAGGTGGATAAAGTTTTACCTTCCCGGTCCTGCCAGTATTCATATAATCCGGCAAAAGAGAAAAAAGAATCATCTTTCATGTGAATATAGAAGGGAGTTTTTTCCTTACCCGATTTATTCCATTCGAAAAAACCGGTTGCAGGTATAATGCACCTCCGTTTTTTCAGAGCCTCCCTGAAACTCGGTTTTTCAGCCAGAGTTTCCGATTTTGCATTAATCATTCTATAGCCAATAGCCGGGTCTTTTGCCCATGTAGGTATAAATCCCCATTTAAGATTAATTATTTTTCTGCAGGTATCATTTATGACAGCTGCAATTTCCTGGCCGGGAGCAATATTATAACTTGCCTGGAGGTTGCTTGTATTGATGGCCTGAAAATATTCGGCTATTTTATTTAAAGGAATAGAAAGGGCAAATCTTCCGCACATCATTATTTCCTTATATGTAAGTAATTTAGTCTGAAATACCTGGAAACATATATCAATCTTTTTTATTTTTTACGGAATTGTTAAACCTCTTTATATTATAAAAAAACTCTATCCGGGAAATAAAATTTTTATTTTCCGGATAGAATAATAGAATGAAAGTAATACACTATATTTCTTTTACAGTTTTTTTACATCTACACGTACATTAGTTTTTCTGTTGTTGGCTATTATGCAATTAAGAAAAGCCCGCGTTTCTGCTTCGTCTTTATTTATTGCCTCATAGACATGTTCAGTTACAAGCTCACCGGTATCTTTCAGGTAGCATTTAGTTATATATTTATCAGGTATTGCCCACATTATATTCACCTCGGGTTGTAAGATTTAATATTTAATAATATACTAAAATATGATCAGCACGTCAATGTTTTCAGTAAGTTTTTTTATTTAATAAACAATAATTTATAAATATCAAATAACCCTATTTTATCTGCAATTTCCCCGGAATGACTTATCATGCAATAAAAAAAATATAAGAACAGCAAAGACAAATGAATCTGATGAAAATTTGATTCTGACAAAAAAAACAGCTATTATTGATTCAATAATACAACAGAACTGAAGTAGGGGTTAAATCAGATGAATATCAATATGAAAAGTCTTAAAGTTGTGCTTTCTTTAACGGTAGCCTGCATTATAATAATTTTAACTGTTTCACTTATTGCCGGTTCATACTTAATAGCATACAATGCTGTTAAAATCTCGTATCTCAATCAGCTCAGCAATTTTAACAGCGATTTCAGCAGACAGCTTGTTAATTTCTATGAACAACAGATGAACAACTGCCGGTATCTGGCTGCGTCAAAAGATATAAAAGAGGCTGTTGCTTCCGGTAAATATGGGGTTGCCACGGATATGATGACAACTTATTTTAATGAAATTAAACTATATGAAAATGTCTTTATTTCAACCGCTGAGGATGATGCCGTGCTTGTGGCGGACGGCATGGGGGGGAAATCTGTAGGATTGCACTGGAAGGGAACAGGTTTTGATGACAATCTTAATGAAGCGCTTAAAGGCAATATTCATATAAGTGAACCATATAAATCCCCGATTAATGGTAAAGGGGTTGTTCTTATAACCAATCCGATAGTAATTAACGGTAAAGTAAGGGGCATTATGGGGCTGGCATGCGATATAGGAACATTTTCAAACAACCTTGTGGGTAATACTCTGATTGGTAAAACGGGATATCCATTTATTACCACACTTAAAGGATTGGTTTTCGCCCATCCTAAAAGTGAATTTATATACAAACTTGATATGAGCAAAGAGGAATGGGGAAAAAAGATTTTTGAAAAAAAAATGGAGAGCGATGTTATTGAATACAGCTTTCAGGGTAAACCGAAAATCCTTTCTTATCTGAGAAATGATAAGTATAAGTTTATTACATGTGTTACAATTTATGTTTCAGATATAAATGAAAAGGTCAACGAGATGGCTGTTATAATGATACTGGTAGGTATTGCAGGAATTTTTGTGTTCGGAGGAATCATTTATTATGTCATAGCTAAAAGGCTTAATCCGCTTGAAGAATGTAAAAATGTCATGAACGCTATGGCTATGGGTAAGCTGAATATAAGGTATACCGGTAAGAATTCCGGCGATGAAATAAGTGAAATTGCATCCGGCATGAACAATGCTCTTGATCAGTTTGAGAAATTAATATTTAATATAAAAATGTCATCCCAGAACCTGACACAGGCGGTACAGGAAATTGCAAGCGGGAATCAGAATCTGTCGCAGCGGACAAGCGAACAGGCTGCAGCATTGGAAGAGATAGCTTCAACCATTGAAGAGACTGCACAGAATATTAATCTGAATGCCGACAATTCGATAGAAGCAAATAATCTGGCTCAAAAGTCTGCTGACATGGCTGTGAGCGGCGGCAATATGGTTTCCGGTGCAGTGGATTCCATTAATGAGATTTATGAATTCAGTAAAAAAATCAGTGAGATAATTACTGTCATAAATGATATAGCGTTTCAGACAAATCTTCTGGCTCTGAATGCTGCCGTAGAGGCCGCACGCGCCGGTGAGCAGGGGAGAGGTTTTGCCGTTGTTGCGGGAGAGGTTAGAAATCTGGCACAGAGATCAGGAAATGCGGCAAAAGAGATAAGTTCACTTATCAAAGAATCGGGCGAAAAAATCGGTTATGGAACACAGCAGGCCAATTTGAGCGGTCAGTCTCTTACTGAAATAATTGAGTCTGTAAAAAAAGTCAGCCGATTGATATCAGAGATGGCATCGGCAAGTAATGAACAAAAGCAGGGTATAAACCAGATAAATAAAGCTGTTTCTGAACTGGATTCAATGACTCAGCAGAATGCCGCGCTTGTGGAAGAGACCGCCGCAGCAAGCGAGGAGATGGCAAACCAGGCTCAGGAACTGAATGGATTCATGGCAGTGTTTACAATAAATGATTTATAATTACAAAAGACGGCGGATTTTTTATTCCATGTGAAAGGTTTAATTTCTATTACAGTTTATAATTTTTTTTGGAACCGAACTCCCATATCTGAGGTTAACTGATTAATAATAAAATAAGGAGATTAAAATGAAAGTGATCCGTTTATTTTTTTCAAAATCAGTTTTATCAATTGTGCTCATGACCCTTTTTTCTGCCGGGCTTTTCGCTGCAAATAGTGAAGGTGGCCATAAAAAAGTCAGTTTTGAAAAAAGGGCAGACAAGGTTGCGGATGAAATAACAAAGAAACTGTCGTTAACTGATGTACAGAAGGCAAAACTGGATGATATCAAATCCCGGATTGTTCAAAAGAAAAAATTACAGAAGGATGAACAGCCGCCGTCAAATGCTGAAGTAATTAATTATATCAGGAGTGATAAAATTGATAAAACAAGGCTGACTGAACTTCTGTTGAAGAAGAAAGAAGCAAGGGAGGCAGCTAATAAAGAATTCAGAGATTTACTTATAGATCAATTTGTTGAATTCCATAAGATGTTAACTTCTAAGCAGAGAGATAAATTAGCTGAAATGCTTGAGCAGCATAATAAACGCCGTATTGAGGGCATATGGGAAAAGTAAGAAATATATAAAAATGACAAAACGGAAAATTTTTTAAAAAGACATGCCGGAGAGATTCATTCGAATCTCTCCGGCTTTAAGTATTCTATACATTTATCGGTTCTATAATCCTCTGAATCTTCAAAACAGATAACTTCTGCAATATTGTCTGTCCTTAATGGATTTCAAAAGAAACTCAGTCATTCTTTTTATGCTTTATGCTGTGGTAAAATATCGCAGCATATCCTGAAAAAGACTTGCAGGGTGTTGCGATTCTTAACAAATTATATATAAATCCAGTATTGGATAATCCGGGAGAGTTTTTGAGCATATGAAAGAAGGCTGTAATGTTTTCTTTAAAAAAAAGTTGACAATGAACTTCTCCTGAAAATATTGATTCAATATTCAGCAGAATAGGGTGATTAGCTCAGCTGGTTAGAGTGCCTGCTCGACATGCAGGAGGTCACTGGTTCGATTCCAGTATCACCCAGAGTTCCTTCACTGACATTTTAAAATAGGTAATCCTGCAGAAAAGCAAATTTACACCTGGAGACACTCAAGTGAGCAATATGATTAAAGTAATACTACCTGATAAAAGCGTAAGAGAAGTTGAAAAAGGGACTACTTTGTATGATTTTACCGGTCAGATAGGTAAAGGGCTTCAGAAGGCCGCTCTTGCTGCTGAGATTAATGGTATTGCTGTTGATCTTTCAACCCCGGTTAACAGCGATAGTGAAATAAACATAATAACATTTGATTCAGAGAAAGGGAAGAACATCTTCTGGCATTCTGCCTCTCATCTGATGGCCCAGGCTGTTAAGCGGCTTTTTCCCGATGCAAAATTTGCAATTGGACCAGCGATAGATAACGGTTTTTATTATGACATAGATATGAAGAAATCACTCGTTCCTGAAGACCTCACTGCTATTGAAGCAGAGATGATAAAAATAGTGGAAGAGAAGCTTGATATTAAAAGAGAAGAGATGTCACGTTCTGATGCATTAAATTATTTTACAAAAATAAATGAAGTATATAAGATTGAGCTGCTTAACGATCTCCCGGAGGGGAACGTTTCGCTTTACCGGCAGGGAGAGTTCGCCGATCTCTGCCGCGGGCCGCATGTTATGAATACTGAAATTTTAAAATCAGTCAAACTTCTCTCAATAGCCGGCGCGTACTGGCGCGGTGATGAGAAGAATAAAATGCTTCAGCGTATATACGGAATAGCGTTCACGGACCAGAAGGCTCTCAACAAACACCTGGAATTTCTCGAAGAGGTGAAAAAGAGAGATCACCGTAAGCTTGGAAAGGAACTCGATCTTTTCAGCACTCATGAAGATGTAGGAGGGGGGCTGGTCTACTGGCACCCTAACGGTGCAAGGCTTAGAAATGTACTTGAAGAGTGGTGGAGGAAAGAGCATTTTAAAAATGGTTATGATATTCTCTATACTCCACATATCGGGCGAGCTCATTTGTGGGAAACCTCCGGCCACCTTGGATTTTACAAACAGAACATGTATTCACCCATGGAGATTGACGAGCAGGATTACTATATAAAGCCGATGAACTGCCCGTTCCATATAAAGATATATCAGACATCGCTTCATTCATACAGGGATCTCCCTCTTCGATGGGCGGAGCTTGGAACAGTTTACAGATATGAAAAATCAGGAGTGCTTCACGGTCTTCTCCGTGTAAGGGGATTCACACAGGATGATGCTCATATATTCTGTACTCCTGAACAAATAGAAGATGAAGTGAAAGAAGTACTGCGATTTTCGCTCTGGATGTGGAAGACACTCGGTTTCACAGATATAAAGGCCTACCTTGCAACAAAGCCTGAAGGGAGCGTAGGCGAGGCATCGAGATGGGAAACAGCTCAGGAATCTCTCAGAAAAGCCATTGAATCTGCTAACCTTAAAGTTGAAATGGATGAAGGTGGTGGAGCATTTTATGGACCGAAAATTGATCTCAAAGTCCGTGATGCAATTGGCCGTGAATGGCAGATGACAACAATTCAGTTTGATTTTAACATGCCGGAAAGATTCGATATGTATTATGTTGGAGAAGACGGCCAGAAACACAGGCCATATATGGTTCACCGTGCACTCCTTGGTTCAATAGAAAGGTTTGTGGGGATACTTGTAGAGCATTACGCAGGGAGGTTTCCCGCATGGATTGCTCCAGTACAGGCTATTTTAATCAATGTTTCGGAAGAGCAGGTGGAATTTGTAAACAGAGTAAAATCTGATATGATAGATATGGAACTCCGTCCACATGTCGATATTCGTAATGAATCAATGGGATATAAAATACGTGAAGCTGTTTCACAGAAAGCCCCCTATGTTTGCGTCTTCGGTAAAAATGAGGTTGAAAACGGTTCGGTTTCTGTAAGGAAGCGGGGTGAAAAAGATTCTGTAACAATGAAACTGGATGAGTTTTATAAGCTTTTAAAGGAGGATATAGTTAATAAAAGATAAAAATAACTATATTTATTATGAAATTTCCCCTCTCCCCTCTATTAATCATGCGACACCCGATCTATAAATGATGGTGAAGTCAAAGGGGATTTATGAGGTTCCGATTTCATGAGTTGACTGCCATAAACAGTCAAACTGTATAATTATTGTCCAAATACCGAAAAAATATCTCACGGAATGAATTTTTTATTGATTTTAATACTACTGTTCATTCATTCTGACTTTAAAGATATTTTTATTTTCCGGGGGTGTGACAATTTTGCAGAATAAAGGTAAGGGTGCCGGCAAGGATAAATTTGACAAATTCAGGGTAAATGAAGAAATTATTGCTGATAATGTCAGACTGGTTGGAGAAGAGGGTGAGCCCGTAATAATTTCAGTAAGTGCGGCTCTTGCAATTGCCAGGGAGAAAAATTTAGACCTTGTTGAGATTACCGCAAACCAGGAGCTTCCGGTAGTAAGGATTGTAGATTACAGTAAGTTCAAATTTGACCAGGTAAAAAAAGCCAAAGAGGCAAAGAAAAAACAGAAGGTCGTTCATGTTAAAGAAATAAAGATGAGACCGGCCATTGATGATAATGATTTCACACACAAAGTAAACAGGGCGAAAGATTTTCTTGAAAAGGGGGATAAGGTAAAGTTTACATTGATGTTCAGGGGCAGAGAAATGGTTCATCCTGAACTCGGTTTTGAGGTAATGGAAAAGGTTCTGGAAGTATTGAAAGATGTTGGTGTTGTTGAAAAAAAACCTATCCAGGAAGGGAGAAATATAACAATGTATATGACGCCGGTTTCCAAGTAAAGATGCTGATATATATAAACTGAAACTATGACAATTAAGGATGAATAAGGGGAAACGATATGCCTAAGATTAAAAGCAACAGCGGTGCAAAAAAAAGATTTTCTATAACGAAAAATGGAAAGGTGAAATGTGCTCATGCTTATGCCCGCCACATTCTTGAACATAAATCACCAAAACAGAAAAGACGGCTGAGGGGCACAACTGTGGCATCAGAAGCGGAAGCTGCAAAAGTCAAGAGAATGCTCCCATACGCATAATAATATTTTCAGTAATTAAAGAAGAGGGTAAAAATGGCCAGAGCTACAACAGGAAGAATCCATCAGAAGAGAAAAAGAAGAGTTCTTAAAGATACTAAAGGGTTCAGAGGTGCAAGAAGTAAACTTTTCAGAACAGCTAAAGATGCAAGGAGAAGAGCGCTTCAGAATTCATATAAACACAGAAGATTGAAGAAAAGAGATTTCCGTTCTTTATGGATAATGAGAATAAATGCGGCAGCGAGAGCATGCGGTACATCATATAGTAAACTGATTGGAGCATTAAAAGATAACAAAGTAGATATCAACAGAAAAATGCTTGCAGAGATTGCTGTTAGAGATATGGATGCTTTCAGAAAAATAGTTGAAAATGTAAAAAAGGTAGCATAATCCGTATTATATCTGAATGAAAAAAATTCTTATTATAATGAACAGCACCATTGCTATGGTGCTGTTTTGTTTTTCAGATATTAAATCCCTTCCACTTACAAAAACCTGCTATACCCCTTCTGAAAATAAAATTGATATGCTGCTGAAAGAGGAATTCATTTACATTGACAGCATGAACAGAAAAGATAATTATTCATTTAATCTTGGTATGCCATCAAATAGTTCAATCGGATTTGATTTTTCTCTGATCAATTATGATTCCCTCAAGGTAGGAGAGAACAAACCTGGTGATATTCTTTTCAATTTATGGCATTTCACGGGAAGTTATTTTGATGGTGCTTTTGAAACCGGATTAAGTGTTGTAGTGAGAATTCCCACAGGCCAGAATGCATATAATGATGAAAAGTGCCGGAATCTCTCTTTCGGAAACAGCGAACTGAAGTTTACTCCGGTATTTTCATTCAATGTTTCAAGCCGGGAGATTTTGCTGTTAAATCCGGGTTATACTTTCAGGGAGGCATCAGGTGAAAATCTCTATAGCGGGTTTAGAGTAAATCCATTGAACAGGGAGACCTATAAATCATGTTTAGGTTTAAATCCTTTCTACCAGGGCTCTTTTCTCGAAGGGAAACGTCTTAAAAATGATTATGCATCAATTTCTGCAGGGGCAATAACTTCAAGATTGTATCCATCTGTTTTTTTTATAGAGCTTTATTATTCATCAAGACTGTACAGAGGAAAAGAAGATTTGATGAATATAAGCATTGAGGGGGACAGGGTTAGTCCGTTTCTACTATCTGTGGGGGGAAAATATTTTTTTTCTAGTTCTTTTTTCTTTCAGATATCTGATATTTTCACTTTAATAGGGGAAGATGGTTATATAAAAAATACAGCGGAATTCGGGTTGAATATCTTTTTTTAATTATAATACTTTTATCATTCTGCTTGACGTGGCTGCTTTTTGGGTATATTATAATAGGGCGGATTGGTTTAATACATCTGAATCTGGTAATAAAATCAGAAGGCAGTATTGAAAACTGATTAAGTAGTATATATTGGGAACATTTTCCCGGATTTTAGTGGTTTATTGTATCAACAACTGAAGTTGAGTTTTATTGCCTTATTTTAAGTGTAGCCAAAATGACTCTTTTAAAGGGTTTGATAGACGGTAAATTCTTTATAAGATCAGTTGCGATGTATTTAGCCCAACAACGCTGAATAACTGTTGTACTGAAAATGAGTTTTTATGACTGCCATAAAGTATTATTGCTTATGAATTAATGAGTTTGAATATTTATTCCGATAACATAATATAGCGATTACTGTATAAAAAAAGTTTTGTGTTAGTCTGTTGAAGGAAAAAACCGGAGGTAATATATGATTACTATGCAGCAGCTTGAAGAACTCGAAAGCCGGGTAATAAAAGCGTTACACCTTATTGGAGATTTAAGAACTGAAAATTCCAAGCTTGAAAATGAGAATGAATCTCTGAAAGGAGAGGTTGAAGAAGTAAAGCTGACACTGGAGGAGAAAGAGCAGGAGATTGAAAAAATAAAAAAAGAACTCGATGCTACAACTCTTGAGCTCAAAGAGCTTACAGAAAAAGAGGAGATACTTGAAAAGAAAATAATAGGACTTCTAGGCAAACTCGATATTCTTCAGGGTGGGGTGTCTGTCCAGCCCACATCAGCGAAATCACCTGAAGTCGTAACAGAGAAGCCTTCCGGAGTCTCACCATCCATTACTCCGGATGACAGAGATCTTATAGTTGAATCTGAAAATGTTGTTATAGTTGAAGATAAGGTGGCGGCTCATGCAATTGATGATGAATTAAAAGTTGAGTCTGTTGAACCTTCAGAGAGCCATGCCATTGAAGAGGATGATGATATAATAATAATTGATGACGAAGACGAAATTCTGGAGAAGAAACAGACAAAGGCAAAAACATCAATAGTGGATGATGACGAAATAATTCTTCTTGATGATGAAGATGAAATTATCATTGAAGATGTTGACAGCAGCGATATTATTATTGATGATGATGTAAAAAAACCTTCAAAAAAAGCTGAATTCGAAGATGATGATATTATTATTATAGAAGATGACGAAAAATAATTCAGGTGCACCATGGAAACAGGCAAAGTAAAGGTAAACATTCTTGGGCAGACATACAATATAAAAGGAGATACTTCTCCAGAGTATATTATTCAGCTGGCCGATTATGTAAATCAGAAAATTGAGGAGATAGGGAATAATGTTCCCGGAGGGAATCCTCTTCAGCTTGCCATACTTGCTTCTTTGAATATTGCTGATGAATATTTTCAGGTTAAAAAAATCAGTAACGGAATTGAGGGAGCCATTGAAGATAAGACTAAGGAGATAATATCTCTTCTTGAGGAAGGGTTGATAGGTGATATTTTTCCTGGTACTGGTGAGCTAAGGTCTGATTCCTGATTGTTTTGTTTTTTTTAAAGAGGATCTGACGGATATATCTGTTAAAATAGAGTTTTTTATTTCCCTGGGCTCGATGTTTGACATCCTGATCTTTAATAAAAAGTAACTGATAGTAATTATTTTAATTGAATTATTATTATGTATTTAATTATGTATTTAATATGGCTTATTATAGATGATTTTATTACTTGATTTTACAGATAAGCAGTTTAATAGATTTGATTCGCAGGTAAGTTAAATGGATATTAATAAATTATTGCAGTCAACCAAAGGCGAAAAAGCGGCAAATGCCAATTCAGTGACGGAAGATGTTGCAGATGGAGAAGTGATACAGCTTGTCAGCTTTATGCTCGATGAAGTAGAATATGGTGTTGATATTCTTGCTGTTCATGAAATACTCAGGTATCCCGAATTAACGAGGCTACCTAATACTCCGAATTTTATAAAGGGAGTTATTAATCTCAGGGGAAATGTAATACCTGTAGTTGATGTTAGAATTCGATTCGGATTCCCCAAAGGTAAGATTACTGATCTGACAAGGATAATTGTAGTTGAAACAGGTGGTAAACATGTCGGTTTGCTTGTAGATAATGTTTACCAGGTTGTAAGAATTCCAGTCGTAAATGTTGACCCTCCGTCAGAACTTATGGTAGGCGTTTCTGAAGAGTTTATTTCCGGTATAGGAAGACTTAAAGACAGACTTATTGTGTTGCTGAATATGTCTCATATAATATTTCTTGAAGAAAAAGAGATAGACAAAGATCAATCTTACTTTTCTTCAGATAATCAATAAATGTTGGGGTAGATTATTATGTCCTTTTCCCTCGGTGAATATCAGGATATTTTTTTAGAAGAAGCTGATGAATTGCTTCAGGAGCTTAACAAGAATCTTTTAGAGCTGGAAAAGAATCCTGATGATGAAGAGATAATTAATAACATTTTCAGGGCTGCTCATTCGCTGAAGAGTTCGGCTGCGTTTGTAGGATTGAATGATTTAAGCGATCTTGCACACAGAATGGAGAATCTGCTGCAGGGAATCAGGGATAAAACCAATGCAATTACTCCCGAGGTTGTGGATGTTGTATTCAAGTGCTTCGATACTATAAATGAAGTGATCGATCTTGTCTCTTCCGGTGTTGAACCTCACCAGAATCTGCGTCCCCTGATTGACAGAATCAATACAGTAAATGACAACTCAAAGATAAAAGGTGAAGCTGCATCAGCCGGCAAAAAAGAGCAAGGTGGCAAAACCGGTGTTGTTACCTCTATAAAAACTGCCTTTTCATCTTCTGAAAATAATGAGATTAAAAAAGCGTTATCTGACGGTTTTGATTGTTATGAAATAACGATTGTAATTGAAGAATCTGCACAGATGAAGTGGGTAAAGGGGCAGCTTATTGTTGCTAATCTTGAGAAAGATGGACATATTGTAAAAACAATACCATCGCTGGATGATATGAGCAGTGATGAAACAATTTCCACAATAAAGATTATACTGCTGACCTCCGGAAATCTGCAGCATATATACAGGGGCTGCGATATTGATCAGATAGAAAAAATTGATATCAGAAGCATAACCGCAGTGAAGAAAGATGATAAACTTTTACTTAAAATCGGGTCAACCCTTCAAACCAATAAACAGATAAATGAAACAGCAGAAACCAGAGATGAAAAAATCATAAGCAGCGTAGACGCAAAAACTGAGGATAAAACCTATACCAGTGATTTTTTATCAGAATTCACATCTGATACAGATGAACCGGATGAAGATATATTTGAAAGAAGAAAAGGCGAAAAACATGTAGATCAGGAAAGGAGAAAGACACCAATGCTCAAGACTGTTAAAGTTTCAGTCGATAAGCTTGATCTTCTCCTTAATAATGTCGGTGAGCTTGTTATTGCTAACTCCGGATTCTACAGGCTTTATGAGGAGATCCGGAAATATGCCGGAAATAAGGCAATTTCCAGTGAATTTAAAAACCGTATGGAGCAGATGTCAAGGATTGCTAAAGATCTTCAGACCGGGATCATGAAAACAAGAATGGTTCCTGTAGGGCAGGTGTTCTCAAGGTTCAACAGACTTGTTCGTGATCTTGCCAAGGAACACAATAAAAATCTTGAGCTGATAATCAAGGGGGAGGAAACCGAACTTGATAAAAAGGTTATAGATGTAATAGGTGAGCCTCTCCTTCATTTGATAAGGAATGCCGTTGATCATGGTATTGAATCTCCTGAAGAGAGGGCTAAACTCGGTAAATCTGAAATGGCCACTATAACACTTAATGCTTACCAGGGGGGGAACCAGATTTTTGTCGAGATCAGTGACGACGGGAGAGGACTTGATTTAGAGGCTATTAAAGAAAAGGTGATTGAGAAAAAAATATCTACAGCTGAAATACTTGCCAATATGGATGATGCTGATATTTATAATTATATTTTTATACCCGGTTTTTCAACGGCTAAAAAAATTACTGATATATCCGGTCGTGGTGTAGGGATGAATGTTGTCAAGGAGACAGTGAATGAGCTTAATGGCAATGTGAGTATTGAAACAGAGAGAAGTATGGGAACCAGATTTGTTCTGACTTTTCCTCTTACCCTGGCTATTATTCCCGCCATAATGGTAAAGGTCAGAAAAGAGGTATATGCCATTCCGCTGTCGGATGTAATTGAAACTATTAAAATTTCACAATCAGATATTGCAACAATTGAAGGACATGAAGTGATAAATCTCAGAGGTGAAATACTTTCACTGCTGAGGCTGAATGAATTTGTCGGGTTGAGAAGTGCGTTGTCCGGAAGCCAGAAAATACCGGTTGTTGTAGTCGGTTACGGTAACAGAAAAATAGGTCTTATCGTTGATTTCCTTGAAGGGAAAATGGAGATTGTAATTAAATCCCTTGAACATAATTACACTAATGTTGAGGGTCTTGCAGGAGCTTCGATACTTGGAGATGGAAGTATCTGTCTTATTCTTGATATTCAGACAATGATAAATAAGGTTATTTCCAGACAGGATAAGCTTACACAGGAAGAGCGGCTTAATATCATGAAGTCACGCATGATTGATTCGGATGACCTGGACGAGGAAGAAGTGGAGCCTGAAACAAAAACATCAGGTTTTTTTGAAGAAGAGGATAAAGTTGTTTTTTCAGATATAGGAACACCCGGCAAGAACAGAGGTGTTGGAGGGACATCGGAAATGGAGGGGAGCCCCAATTATATATCTGATGTTTTTCTCTTTGATGATGAGATAAGTGAGGGCGAATCAAAAAAGGTTAATGAAACTGAAAAAACAGAAGCTGCTGAGACAGAGGCAGTAGTAATAAAAGAGGACGCTGTGAAAGCAGTTGTATCTGATAGTATCTCTTCCGTTCCTGTATCTGACGGAACTGAAATAAAGAAAAATGAAGATCAGATTAAACAGGTTGAAGTACCATCAGCAGATAATAATGATGTGGAATCGAAGGTAAAGGATGCTCTGTCGGAATTCAGAGATGAACTTAAACAGAATATAAGTGATGTTGTACGCTCCGGAATACCTGATTCACACATAACTGCCGAGCTGGATATAAGCAAAGACGAATTGAACGAATTCAATCTGCTGTCCAACATGGGGGCGGCAAATGCAGCTGAGTCTATCTCAAAAATACTGAACAAAAGAATAGATCTTTCTATCCCCGAAGTTAAATTGACGCCGGTTGAAAAAATTCCGGACTTTTTCGGCAATCTGAATGAACCATATATGGGTGTTATGCTTGGAATTGAAGGTGAAATAAATGGTACATTGCTGCTCTTGCTTGAGGAAAAGATCGGATTTGAGCTTATTGATATGCTTTATGGAACTGATTCAAGCGGGGTAAAAGAACTGAGTGAGGATGGAGTATCTGCATTGAAAGAGTTAACTAATATTATAGGTGCTTCTATACTGAACATATATGCTGAAAAATCAAATATGGTGGTCAAGCCTAATGTTCCGGTTTTTGTGCATGACTATCTGCAGTCTGTTATGGATACAGTACTCATCATGCATAATATTGAACACGATTACGCAATAGTAATGGAAACGGCATTTTATTTTGAAAATGATCAGGTTATGGGCAATCTGATGCTTCTTCCGGAAACTCATTCTTTGAAAGTACTTGTAAAAGGATTTAAAAGCAATGTCAGAGCAGATTAAGGTTCTGGTTGTGGACGATTCCTCGCTGGTCAGGAAAATTGTAACTGATATTCTTGAAAAGGATCCTGAAATAAAAGTTATCGGGACTGCCAATAACGGAAAAACGGCGCTTTTTAAGAATCAGGAACTGGATCCTGATGTAATAACCATGGACATTGAGATGCCTATACTTGATGGACTGGCAACACTTAAACAGATAATGTCAACAAAGCCGAAACCTGTTATTATGATGAGCGTGCTGACTCAGCATGGCGCGGAGGCGACTTTCAAAGCACTTGAACTGGGAGCTGTTGATTTTATTCCAAAACCTTCCACTCTTATGTCTATGTCGGTTGAGGAGATTGGAGAATTACTGGTAAGAAAGGTAAAATCTGTATCCAGATCAAAGCTTAATATAAACAGGATTGAAGAAGAAAAAGTTAAATCTCCTGCTTCCGGATCAGATACCAGGACTCTGCTTAAAACAGTATCTGATAAAATAGTGGCTATCGGTACATCAACAGGTGGACCTTCAGCTTTAATAAATGTTTTTAAAAAATTTCCTGAAAAATTCCCCTCCCCTGTTCTGGTTGTACAGCATATGCCTGAGGGATTCACAACTGCATTTTCAAAAAGGCTTAATGACAGTTCAAATCTTGAAGTCAAGGAAGCGGAAGATGGGGATGATGTTCTGCCAGGTCATGGATATGTTGCCCCGGGTCATTCTCATATGAGCGTTGTGAAAAAGGGTGATAATTATAAGTTAAAGGTTTTCAAGGGGGAAAAGGTTTCTGGTCATATGCCTTCAATTGATGTTTTATTTAAATCGGTTGCTGAAAATGCCGGGAACAGGTCAGTTGGTGTTATTATGACCGGCATGGGTAAGGATGGATCAGAGGGTCTGCTGAAAATAAAGGAAAAGGGCGGGCACACAATAGCGCAGAATGAGGAAACTTCAGTTGTTTACGGAATGAACAGGGTGGCTGTTGAAATAGGTGCAGTTAATGAAATTGTTACTCTGTCAGAGATTACGGACAAAATTGTTAAAAATATTTAAAAATTTGTAATTGATTTCCTGAAAGGCGAAAATAATGTTTGTTTTTATGAATTGAATTTTTTTATTATAATAGATTGACATAATAATTATTAATATCTATACTTAAATAAAATAGAATGGAGTATTGTGATGGCAAGAGTTTTGATTGTAGATGATGCAAAATTTATGAGAACCCTTGTGAAAGACGCTCTCGTTCCTGCGGGACATGAAATAGTCGGTGAAGCTGAAAACGGAAATGAGGCAGTTGAATTATATAAGAAACTCAAGCCCGATCTCGTGACGATGGATATAACCATGAGAGAGAAAGATGGTATAGAAGCGGCAGGGGAGATTCTTTCTTCAGATTCTTCTGCGAGAATAATTATGGTGACTGCTCTTGGGCAGGAAAGTCTTCTTACTAAAGCGATTAAACTGGGAGTAAAAGATTTTGTTGTAAAACCATTTCCACCGGAAAGGCTCCAGAAAGCAGCAGAAAAGGCTTTATCTTAATATCGTTTAGTAATTGTTTTTCTCTTACATTAGAGAACCCTCAAACCCCTTAATTTATTAAGGGGCTATTTTTATCAAATTAACAAAAAACAAGAAAATATCATGACAGAGAATGAAATAATAAATCCTGATGTATCCGAAAAGGAGAACTCTTATATAGTTAACATTGAAAAATATAGCGGCCCTCTTGATGTTTTATGGGAATTGATAAAAAAATCAAAAATTGATATTACTGAAATATCAATATCTCAAATTACAGAACAGTATATCGCTTTTCTTAAAATGATGGAAGAAATGGATGTAAAAGTTGCTTCTGATTTTATTCTCATGGCTTCAGAGCTTATTTATTATAAAAGCAGAGTACTGTTGCCGACAGGTGAAGTTGAAGATGAATACTTTACCCAGCCGCTTCCCCCTGAGCTTATCCAGAAACTGCTTGAATATAAAAAATATCAACAGGTTTCTGATGAATTAAAACAGATGTATGAAGTTCAGAATAATGTATTTATCAGAAATAATATAAGTGAAGATCTTGGTGAAGAGGAACTATATCTTGAGGTATCATTGTATGAGCTTTTAAAAGCTTTCTCAAGTGTGTTAAACTCTACAGCGGCTGTAGATGTACAGGAAATAATATTTGACGAAATACTTGTCAGTGACAGAATTGAGTTTATTACTGAATTATTAAAAGAAAATGAATCAATAATTTTTAATGAAATTTTTTCAAAAAAACCTTCAAAAGCAGAAATTATAGCTTCATTTCTGGCAATTCTTGAAATGTCAAAAACCTGTATGATAAAAGTTCAGCAGCATAGAGTTTTCGGAGATATAAGAATACTTCGTAATTTTTCTCTTGAAAGGCTTGATAGCTGATTAATAACTGGTATATAATTTCATTATGCGGTTTGAAATTGATTAATACAATACTATTATGAACTTCAACAGTGTCAGTATTCATGTTTTTTAATTAAAAACATATTAAAATCATTAAAACAGGCTTCGGGGCTATTGAATAACATATTAAATTACCAGTCTTTCAGTGCAGAGCTATAATTATAAATCTAACGGATTAATTATGGGTGAATCAGAAAATAACAGCCAGATCAACAATGAAGTAATACCTGAAAATGATGTAGATGAAATTGTTGAAGATGAGATCGACAGGGAACATGATCTTAAAAGTCTTTTTGAAGCGGTTTTTTTCCTCAGCAATGAGCCTGTACCTATCAGTTTTTTTGTAAAAAACTTTATGATAGATCCTACTCAGGCTAAAATAATCATCGATTCGCTTGTTGATGAGTATGAAGAAAGAGATGGCGGGATAAGACTTGCCGAACTTTCCAATGGTTATCAGTTTGTGACTAATGCCAGGTTTGCCGAGCAGTTGAGGCATGCTCTTGGTCTCAGAAGAAGAGAGAGTCTTTCCAGGGGAATGCTCGAAACCCTTGCGATAATCGCCTATAAACAACCTCTGGTGCTAGCTGATGTCGATGAATTACGCGGCGCTTCTTCAAGAATGATGGTTGCGAATCTTATGAAGCGCAATCTTGTAAAGCCTGTCGGAAGAAAAGATCTTCCGGGAAGACCTCTTGCATATGGTACTACTGATGAATTTTTACGATATTTCGGCCTTAATAAACTTTCAGATCTTCCGAAGCTATCGGAAATAAAAGAATTTTCAATTGATAGTGAATAAAGTGAACAATAACAGAAAAGTAATAGTAGCCGTGGATGGGCCTGCCGGTTCCGGAAAAAGCAGTGTCTGCCGGAAAACAGCGCTTGAATCCGGAGTACAGTATATCGATTCTGGAGCTATTTACAGGGCTATAACATGGTTTTTTATGGATAAGTATGGTGAAAATCTGTCGGTAATTGATCCTGTTAATGAATTGAAAAATGTAGTAATAGAACAGGTTTTTGAATCAAACAGTAAGGTGAAGACTTTATTAAACGGAAAAGATATTTCCATGTTAATAAGAGAGGAGAAAGTTGCAGGGAATATAAGTATTTTTTCAGATAATAGAGAAGTAAGGGATTATGTGAGTTCATTGTTGAGGAAATGGGCGGGTGAAAATTCAATAATAATGGATGGAAGGGATATCGGTACAGTTGTTTTTCCGGATGCAGATTTGAAGATATATCTTGATGCTTCAGTTGATGTAAGAACTGCAAGAAGGGTTAAAGAATATATTGATATGGGAAAAAATGTTGACGAAAATTCTATCAGAAATCAGATTATACAGCGGGATTCTAAAGATGAAAGCAGGGAATTCGGACCTTTAAAAAAGGCAGAGGATTCAGTTTATTTAGATACTTCAAATATGCCATTTGATGATGTAATTGTGAAGCTTAAAGAATTGATAAAGTCAATTAAATGAATATGATATAAAAGTAAGGTGCAAGTATGACCCCAATTACAGATGATAACTTCGATGCTATCGATATGGAATCGGTTGCGGATTCCGCTCTTGACGAGCTTGAAGCCGGTATGATAGTTAGAGGAGAAGTTGTAACAGTTGATTCCGGATTTGCTTATGTTAATGTCGGAACAAAATCAGATGGACGGGTTGCCCTTGAGGAGTTTGAAACCATCCCTAAAGTGGGGGAGGTTTTTAATGTTAAACTCATGAATAAAAAACTTGTTGATGGCGTTTACCATTTTTCCAGAAAAGCAGCCGAGATGGAAAAGGGATGGAAGGATTTTATTCAATCTTATAACGACGGAAAACGTGAAATCAGAGGAAAAATTATCTCTGCTAGTCCAAAAGGTAAAATTGTTAACTGCTCGGGAGTTAATACGTTTCTTCCTTATTCTCTGACAGCAGACTTGAAAGGTATTTCACAATCGGATGATGAATATACTTTCACAATTAAGACGGTTGATTTTTCAAAAAAATCAGTAATAGTTTCCAGAAAAGATTTCCTTGATGATCAGAATAAAAAGAACTGGAATGATTTTATTCAAAATTACAAAGAGGGTGATATAGTTCAGGGTGAAGTGTTAAAATTTGTTGAGTTCGGAGCTTTTATAAGAGTTGGCGGACTGGATGCTCTCCTGCATAGAAATGATATGTCATGGAAGAAAGTTTTTAAACAGAGAAAACTTTTAAGGCAGGGCGAGGTCAGAGATTTTATCATTCTCAATATTAATAAAGAAGACAGAAAAATCTCACTGGGATTGAAACAACTTAAAAATGATCCATGGCTTGATATTGCTCAGAAATACAATGTCGGGGATAAAATAAAAGGGAAAGTTGTTACAATTACATCTGTAGGAGCTTTTATACAGATCGATGAAGATGTTGAAGGTTTTCTCAGTAACTCAGAACTTTCATGGATAAAGAATAATGCGAATGTGAAAGATTATTTTGAAAAAGGCGCTGAAGCTGATTTCAGAATACTTGATATAAATCATGAAGATAAGAAGATAAATCTCGGTTATAAACAGTTAATGCCTAATCCATGGGATACTATTGATGAAAGATTCCCTGTGGGTGCAGTTAACAGGAAAAAAATCAAGAAAATTGTCAAATTCGGACTATTTGTTGAACTTGAAGATGGTATTGATGGATTGGTTCATATCTCTGATATTTCATGGGATGATAATGTAAAAGATCTTACCAGAAACTTTAAAAATGGTCAGGAGGTTGAAATAAAAATCCTTGATATCAATAAAAGGGAAATGAAAATTTCCTGCGGAATGAAACAACTGATGAAATCTCCTTGGGAGGCTGTTAAGGAAAAATATCCCCCAAGAACGAAGGTTCGCGGGAAAATTTCAGGTATAACAGCTTTCGGTATTTTTGTAAAACTTGAAGACGATGTGGAGGGATTAGTTCATATATCTGAAGTGTCAAGAAACAGAATAGAGAATCTTGATGAATATTTTAAGGTGGGTGATCCGGTTGAGGCCGTAGTCCTTGATGTAGATATTGAGAAAAAAAGACTGTCTCTCAGCATAAAGCATTATGAGATAATGTCTGAAAAAGAGGAAGTGTCCAAGATATTGAAGCAGACAAGCCCAAACAGGGTAACGTTGGGAGATATGATTAACATTGAGCTTGGAGATAAAAAATAATAATGGCTAATATTAAGAAAAAAAGTGTTATTAAAATTGAAAGAAATCCTATAGAAAAATTTCTTATGTCTGTTAAGGATTTTACAAAAAATAACAGAAAGAAAGTTGTAACGGTGTCTTTGTTGCTACTATTGTTAATTTCCGCTTTATTAGCTGCTCATATAGTGTTTACGGGATCTTCTGAAAAAGAAATGATACGGTTTGAACAAATTATTGATAATTATAAGTCAGATCCAACAAATAATGAGACAAAAGAGAAGACCGTTTCTGAATTACTTAAACTGATTTCTGATACAAAATTCGGATTTGCGCATGAAATGAGCCATTATTTCCTCGGGAATATTTATTATTCAGAAAAAAAGTATAGTGAAGCATACAGTATGTTTGAGTTATTTATTAAAAAATCATCAGATAATGAAGTTTTCATTCCAATAGCTGTAAACAAAGCTGCAATATGCCTTGAAGAACAGGGTAAAATTGATGAGGCCATTACACTCTTAAGTAAGTTTGAGGAAGAAAATTCTGAAAATATTGTCATTGATCAGATATATTATAATCTTGCAAGATTTTATTATTTGAAGAACAACCAGATTAAATCAAGGGAATATTTTAATAATGTTATTTCAAAATATCCTGATTCTGTTTATACTGAACGATCAAAAGAGAGGCTTCTTTTGTTGTCCGTAGTGAAATAATTATTTTAGCTTGAAATATATCTTGACATGAATGTCGATAGTTTTATTTAAGTTTATAATACTGAATTCTAAAGTTGTTAGAATAAAATATCCCTTTATTTAAAGTTAAATTCTGGGTTTAAAATTTGAGAATATATGGAGTACTAAAGTGCCAGTTCCAAAGCGAAGAAAATCAAAGTCGAAATCGAGAATGAGAAGAGCTCATGAAGCGATAGGAGTTCCAAATTTAAGACCCTGTCCGAAATGCCGTGCGTATGTAATGCCACACAGAGTTTGTTCTGAGTGTGGATATTATAAAGATGTACTTGTTGTTGAAAAAAAAGTAAAAATAAGTGATTGATTTTTTTGAAATCAGTTTTAAAAAAAAAGGGTTCCAGATGGTAACCCTTTTTTTATTAAGTCTTGACAGGTATGTTTTTTTTAGTATAAATGAACTGATAATCTTATAATTGAAATGAATACATCTATCCACCTTAATTAATACTCAGGAGGATGATGTATATTAAAGCTTTTAATCAGAAAAAAATATTATTTCCGGATTTAAAACTTATGAATGATATTAGAACTAGGGTAAAACGCATAATTGCCAATCAACTTGAAGTTGAAGAGGATATGCTTACTGATGAGGCGACACTTTTTAAAGATTTGGGAGCTGACTCAATAGATACTGTTGAACTTGTAATAGCTTTTGAAGTGGAATTTGACATTGAAATATCTGAAGAGGATGCTGAAAAACTTTTCAGCCTTAAGGATATTTATACATATGTTGAGAGCAGAATTGTAAAATAATTTTATTATATGAATATCAATAAAAAGAAACAGGAAAAAACAGAATCGGACAGTCAAAGGGTACGTTTCAAGCAGCTTAGCATAGTTCAAAATCTGATAAATGTAAAATTTAAAGATAAAAATCTTTTAAACAGAGCTCTCATTCACAGGTCGTATGTTAATGAATTCTCGACTGGAAAGATAAAAGATAATGAAAGACTGGAGTATCTTGGTGATTCTGTTCTTGGCCTGATTGTAAATGAATACCTGTTTAAACGTTTTGAGGAATATCCTGAAGGGGATCTTGCAAAGATAAAATCCGCAGTTGTTTCCGAACCTACACTTGCAAAAGTAGCGCGCGATATCAAGCTTGGAAATTTTTTATTAATGGGGAAAGGGGAGGAATTAAGCGGCGGGAGAGATCGCTCTTCAATTCTTGCGAATTCATTTGAAGCTCTTATTGGAGCTGTTTATCTGGATCAGGGTTTAAAGGAGTGCAGAAATTTCATATTATCATTACTTAAAAAAGATATTGAAAGAATTGACAGAATGACATATTTAAGAGATCCTAAAACAACTCTTCAGGAATATGTGCAGAAAAAATATAAAGAGAGACCTGTGTACGAAGTTGTGGAGGAGAAGGGCCCGGATCATAAGAAGGAATTCATAGTACGGCTTATAATAAATGGAGTTGAAGTTTCCAGAGGAACTGGGAGCAGTAAAAGAAAAGCTGAAATGACGGCGGCGGAACATATACTTAAAAAAATTGATAAAGGAATGGCTGAATTTTGACAGAGCAGGAAGGAGACGTCAGAGTCAGAGTTGCCGGAATATTAATAAACGGTGACGGAGTTCTGCTGATTGCTCACAAAAAGAATGATGATGTATACTGGCTTTTACCCGGGGGAGGTGTCGATTACGGCGAATCATTAAGCGAAGCTCTTGTTCGTGAATTTTTTGAAGAGCTTAATATTGATATAACAGTCAGTGATCTTGCTTTTATTTCAGATTCTATTGATCCTTCGGGGAACAGACATGTCGTAAATATATGTTTCCTGTGCAAACATTCCGGTGGAGAATATATTCTTGGTACAGAAGGCAGGCTTCATGATTTTAATTTTTTTAAAAGGGATGAAATCACTGAGATAAAATTATTTCCACCTATAAATAAAGAGTTAATAGCAATAATGGATAATGGAGCAAGCGGTAAATATATAGGAAAATTGTGGAAGGATAAATAGGATTTGCTGTGATTTCTTCAGGATTAAACTATTCTCTGAGCGATTTTAATGGTTTCAACATTCTCAATCTTTCAGGCTCTCTTACTATTCATACCTCCGATGCTTTTATTTCTGTAGTTTATAATTTAACGGAAAGAGGAAGCCTGATCATCGATATGAAGAACCTTAATTTTATTACTGCCTCAGGATTAAACGCTCTTATTGACGTATCCTATTATGCGAGAGAGAAAGGTCATCGTATTATACTGATGAGTCCTGATGCAGATGTGATGGATCTTATCGAGTTTGTAGATTTTTACAGTCATCTTATTTTTGCAGACAGTCCTGAAGAAGGAAAGACGAAAATTGAGTTTTATACCTGATTTAATTTTCTTCAATTATCTGAATCTCCGGAAGACCAGTGTATATATTTTTAGTAACAATAGCCTCTGTATTAAAATATTTCTTAATTAAATCACTGGTAATCATCCTGTGAGAACCGGATTCGGCAATTGTTTTATCTGCAAGGATTATTATTCTGTCACAGGATGCAGATAGAAAATTTAAATCTGCAGATGTCAGTATTACAATGTTATTCCCGGATAATGTATACTTTTTTAAGGCATTGGTGAGCAGTACTTTCTGATTAATATTTAATCCGGCTTCAGGTTTTTCAAGAAGTAAAATTCCGGATTGGGCGGAATGAACCCTTGCCATTGAAGCCATTTGTCTTGATGTTTCTGAAATCATCTTGAGCCTTGTTTCGGCGAATTCTTCCAGACCAAAATTTATCATCTCCCTGTAAGCGATTTCTCTGTCAAGATCAGTATATGGGCTCAGTATTCTTTTGTGAATAATCCTTCCGCCCAGAATCCATTCTTTCACTACTGCTTCAGGATTAATAGTTTCCTGTGATGATGAGTAATGAGAAACGAGTTTATTATAATTTCTTTTTGAAATATTTTCAATATTACAATCATCAATTGATATAATGCCCTGGTATTTCCTTTTTTTACTGCATAGTAAATTGATAAAGGTTCTTTTGCCTGAACCGGCAGCGCCGGTAATACCGATAATTTCACCATTATTGAATATTGAGGATATGTTGTTAAATATTATTTTATTATGAACTTTAAATGTAAGATTGGTAACTGATAACATCCGGTTTATACCTTTATTGTATTTTAAATAGATTTTAGCTGGAGCGAGAAACCTGTTAAATCACAGGAAGGTCGGCTTATTTCTTTAAATTACTTGAGTTGTTTACAGTGTTATTTGTAGTATTATTCTGTTTCTTTTTAAGTTCTTCAGCTCTCTCTTTTTCAATTTCCTGGATGTAGGAATTAAGCTGCGAATCTTTCATAGCTTCTTTTTTTAATGATTCGTCAGTAATAATATTTTTTAATAATTCGACAGATTTATTTTTGTTGGAGTTACGGGCATAAGCTGTAGCGAGCATGAGCTTTGAACCGGAATTAAGCGGTATTTTTTCAAACAGTGCAATCGATTTTCCGTATTGCTGAAGATAATAACTCGATTTTGCCGCAATACCAATCACATCAGAATCGCTTTGGATTTTATTTATCGATTCCGCTATTTCAAGCGATCGGGAATAATTCTTATTTTCAAAATGGCTGTTTAGCAGCAGAATGAACGCTCTGAGATATTGCCTGATTCCGTCGTTTGCAGACTTTGTTATATCATAAAGCCTGTCAAAATATGAAATGTATTTTAAGTCTTTCCTGTGATAATACAAACTGCCGATCTGGAAAAGAATAACAGGATCATTATTCGAGATTGATTCAGCCTTGTTTAAAATTTTCAGTGCATCGTCGTAGTTTTTCTTTTTAATATAAATTGCAGAGAGTATAATCATCGGTTCGCTGTCATTTTTAATATAATCAAGGGATGAAGCTATGTCTTTTTCAGCTTCATCAAAGTTGTTCATATGATAAAAGCATATTCCTCTTTTTAGATGTGTATTATATTCAGTGCTTTTATCAATAAAACCGTAGTTAATAACAGATGAGAAATTGTTTGCTGCTGCATTGTAATTTTTTTTATTGAAATTGATTCCACCGAGTATAAGGTGTACTTCTGCGTAGAATGGAATTCGCTCTCCTATATAATTTAGCTGTGTCAGAGCCTCATTTTCATTGCCGGAGTTATATGCCATCATGCCAAGTTCAAATCTTGGTGCCAGGAACGATCCGTCAATGTTCAATGACTCCCTGTAAAGTTGTGCAGCAGCTGTTTTATCTCCTTTCCTGGATAGTTCATTTGCCTGGTTAAATTTTTCTATTGCCTGCTCATTATCTGTCCAGAGTATTTTGTTCACAATTGTTTCAATCTTCCTTTTTGCTGAACTGTCTCCGGTATGAAACCACATCTCCCTGCAGTATTTAACAAGATTGTTATAATCGCCCTTTTCTTCGTAAAGAAGAATAAGGTTCCAGTATGCGTTTACCAGATATTTTCTGGTAGTACTTCTGGTAACTGCAATCTGAAAGTATTTTAAGGCTTCATCATAGTTCTTTAAAGTTTTTTCAATTTCGCCGAGAAAATAATAAGAATCTCCTCTGTTGGGGTTATCTTTTACATCCAGCAGAAAATATTCACGAGCTTTATTAAAATTATGATGAGCATAGGCATTGCATCCCATGCCGTGGTAATTTGCAGCAAAAGACGCTGAATATGCGGTTATTGATATAAAAATTGTCAGTAGTATTTTTTTCATTATATAATCTTTTCTAGGTTTTAACATGATAAAAATTTTTTTACTTTTGTCAAGTATATTGGATTGAATAATTTAGAGCTCATTAAGCTGCTTAATTATAAAGTTATCTATTGCGGATGATGCTTTCTTCGACCAGGAGCCACCGCGATTTATATCATCCGAACTTTTAACTTTTTTCCTGTCGTATTCTTCTCTTTCTGCCATATCATTTATAAATATGGAGTATATATATCTTTTTCCTGATTTTGCGTAGAAGATTCCGGCCAGGCCTGCAGAATAAAATATGCTCCCGGTTTTACCGTAAACTCTGAAAGCAGCTTCGGGCTGATCAAGTCTTGATTTCATTGTCCCATCCCATCCTGAAAGAGGGAGTATATTTTCAAGCCTGAAATCTGTTTTGTTGCTCTTTTCAATGAAAAGAAGAACCGCTGCAGTCTGAGCAGGTGTTGCCCTGTTAAGCGGTGTTAAACCGGATGCGTTTACAATTCTGAAATTACTCCAGTTTATCCCCTTGAACCCGGTTTTATAAAAATTTTCCATATCAGATAATCTTCCGGTGTTTAAATCATTTTTCCCCCGGTATTCTGTTGAGGTTGTTTTGTAGATCAGCTCTGCGGTTATATTGTTGCTTGAAAAAAGCATATTTTTTATAACTGCCGGGAGCGTTTTGCTTTTAACTATGCAAATAGTTTTTATGGACGATTCAGCTTTTCTCTTTGAAGGGTGAGTGAGTTTTATGCCATGAATAGCACAGAGTTTCTGAAATACCAGTGAAGTATATAGACCTGGATGCTTAACCGGGAGCTGTTGTCTGTTGTCCCACAGGTATTTGTCCGGGAATTCCCATATTTCCCTGTTTCCGGATGACTTGAATCTTATATAGGGATAGGATATATTATTATTATAAATATGTGATTCAAAACCGGGTAATGACGGGAGAAGGTCGGCGGAAGAAATTTTTCCATCTTTGTCTCTTCTCTGAAGCACAAAGATGGTATTGCTGTTAAAAGAAAGAGGTCCGATCCCGGCATTGTAAAATGCATCAGAAGGCATCTCCTGATCAAGCATATCTCGTGTAGCAAAGAGTGATTCATCATAAAAGAAATTGCCCTTTACTTCTTTTATACCCTTTGATTTCAAGCCTTCAGTAAGAGTCAGAAGTTCGTCAAGGGATAGCTCGGGATCACTGGAACCTTTCAGGTAAAGATTTCCAGTAAGGATACCTTCTGAAATATTCCCATTATAAAGTAAAGTTGTGGAGAAGGCATATTCATTTCCGAGTATTTCCGAAGCGAATAATGTGGTGAATAGTTTTGTGACAGATGAGGGTATAAATTCTTTATTAATATTGTGACCTTTGACAATTTTTTTATTTTCCAGATCATATACAAGATATCCGTAATTATCCTGAGAAAAACCCTGAAGTTCTCCGGATGTGTTTGCCATATCGCTGAAAGAAATATCACTGTATGAAAGTTTACATCCGGAATATAAGAAGATAGGCAACAGAAGCAGTATTGAACACAGTTTGATGTTGCTTGTTATTTTATTTAATGTTTGGCTTTCTTTTTTCATTGGTTAAAAATTTTGACACCGGGAGAGATGAGCCTTCCGGTATCAATTGGAATATGAGCAGTTATTAAATAATCCTGGATTTCATCGAAAAAAAACGATGATACTCTATTTCAATAAAGATAGTAATAAGTATGTGTCAATATTTATTTTAGACTAATAAATAAAATTGTATTCGGGAGCAATTAATTATGAATTATTTGACATAATTAAGGGAATTATATCTTTAGAACAATTTGACTGTCAGGAGATTCCAATGTCTTCTATTATGCGGTCTTTCGGGATTGTCGCTTTTTCAACTTTTTGCAGCAGGATACTCGGACTTATAAGGGATGTGCTTATGGCTGCATATTTCGGAGCAGCGAGAACGGCTGATGTTTTTTATGTGTCGTTTATGATACCGAATCTTTTCAGACGTCTTGTCGCCGAAGGAGCACTGACAATATCATTTATACCTGTTTACACTGAGACATTGATCAATGACGGGAAAGATGAATCAATGAAGCTTGCCCAGAAAGTTATGTCTGTGCAGGCGGTTGTGATGCTGGTAATTATATCTGTTGGTGTACTCTTTTCACCGCAGTTTATGAAATTGTTTTTCGGAAGAAATGATTCTGCCGCAATATTTTTGCTTTCTGTCAATCTTACACAGATAATGTTTCCTTATCTTTTTTTCGCCGGCTTTGTAGCTTTTGCCATGGGATATCTTAATTCTCACAGACGTTTTTTTTCTCCTGCCATTGCACCTGTTCTTCTGAATATAGGAATGATTTCAGGTATATATTACATCGGCCGT
The DNA here is from genome assembly GCA_963664815.2 of Spirochaetota bacterium. Lineage (GTDB taxonomy): Bacteria > Spirochaetota > UBA4802 > UBA4802 > UBA5550 > WRGT01. The sequence continues at coordinate 3,149,142 of CAXXHB010000003.1, read as the reverse complement.
TTTTTTAAAGATCCGATTTATGGTGTTGCTGCCGGCGTATTGATCGGAGGATTGCTTCAGCTCATTATCCAGATTCCTTATATGATTAAGGAAGGATTTGTTTTTAAGATCTCTGTTGATTTCAGACATCCGGGAATAAAGAAAATATTTAAAATGCTGACACCCGCATTATTCGGGATTGCTATTTACCAGATAAATACGCTTGTCAGCTATATGCTTGCCACAATGATTCACGAAGGTAGTGTGTCATATATATATTACACAAACAGGCTTACTGAACTTGTACTTGGCATTTTTATTGTTTCTATTGGAAATGTTATTCTTCCGGAGATGTCGAGGCTCAACGCTCTTGATGACAGAAAGAAATTCAATAAGTTATTTTCCGATTCAGTCTCGTCGGCTTTATTTCTTGCAGTTCCGGCTACTGCTGCACTCATCGCTGCCGGTATACCGATTATATCAGTAATATTTATGCATGGCAGATTCGACTATAATGATGTTGTGCTGACATACTATTCACTGGTATCGGCAAGTTCAGGTATTATTTTTATTGCGGTGCTGAGGATTACTACTCCGGCATTTTATGCGATGAAAGACACAAAATCTCCGGTTATATCAGCAGCAGTTTCATTTGTAGTTAATGTTATTGCGGGATATACATTGATGCATACACCGCTGAAGCATGCGGGTCTGACTCTGGCAAATACTATCTCGGCAATTGTTCAGATGGGAATTCTCCTCGCACTGCTGAATAAAAAAGCCGGTGGTATAGAAATGAATAGAATTATTAAATCACTGATAAAGTTTACTACTGCGTCATTAGTAATGACAGCGCTGATTCTCTGGATAGGTTCATTCGCCGACTGGCAGCATGGTTCAATGCTGACTAAATGTATTTTTCTGACAGTAATTGTTTTTACCGGATCAGTTGTCTATTTTGTTATGTGTTACATACTCCGTTCTGAGGAGATTATCTATTTAGCAGGAAAGATTAAGAGCAGACTTGCTTAAGATATTATTTTCATGAATTCAGTAATATTTCCGAGATCGTCGAAGTAAAAATCCGGATTTTCATTTTCAAGTATATCCCTTGTACTCCATCCTGTTCCCACTGCTATTGAAACGGCCCCGGAATACTTGGCACATCTCACATCATATATTGTATCGCCAATGATGATTGTATCCTTAAAATCTATCTGTAATCCAAAAAGTTCTATCATTTTTTCCCGGGCCTTTGCGGGAAGAAGGTTTCTTATCGGTGCATCGTCACCGAAAACGCCGAATTTAAAGTATTTGTTAAGATCTTGACTTTCAAGTTTGATTTTAGCGCTTTCAGTAAAATTTCCGGTCAGCAAGCCGAGGATAATGTCTTTTCTTTCTGAAAGAGTTAGAAGAATATCCCTTATGCCTGGATATATTGTAACGTCATGAGTTTTAATTTTCTCACGAAGATAGATGAAATATTTTTCTTTAAGTAAATCGGATTTATCTTCAATGTCTTTTTCTGAAAATCCCATCATAAACAGGGACTCTTTCAGGATGAGAGGATCTGTTTTCCCCTGAAAATCGATTTTTTCCATTTTTCCGGTTGTTCCGAAAATTTCAAGTGTAGCTTTGAGAAGGGCCGCTCTGCCGGCGCTGTTGCAGTTTAATATGGTTCCATCTATGTCGAACAGAACTGCTTTCATTAAATTTCTCCATAATGTCTGATGATTTAAGAATTAATAATAAGGTAATAAGAAACGGATATTACAGTAATTATTATATAATAAATTTCAATAATAATTACTGTAATTTATTATAGCTTAAAATGTTCTATATTCTTCGCCGCCTTTGGCGGCGGAGAGAGATATTCGTTTTTTTTATAATAAAATATATGTTAAGGAATTATTGTGAATAAATTTATTTTATATTTGTGGTTTTTTCTCTGTTCAGATATAATATTACCTATAGTACAATGATATTTCAGCAGCCTGGAAAAATGATTCAATTCATTTTTTAAAATAAGCAGTAAATTTAATATTTATATTTTGTCTTTATTTTAATATATTAAAATAAAGACATGGGGGCGATGGTGCTATAATGCTTTACAAAAGGGAGTTATGTTTAAAAAATGGGTGTTTCTGATATATGCCGGTTCAGGCTATCCGGCATGAGAAATATAAAATTTAGATACAGGTTGAATTTATGACAAAGGGTAATTTTAGAAAAAGACGAAGGGAAATTGATAGTCAGAGAGTTGACCTTCTCCCTTACGATGTATTTCCGGAAAATCTGATTATTCATGAATTTCAGGGAAGGAGAGTTTCAAATATATTCCTCGAGTTTGCATCTCCTTTAATTGCCAATGTTGATGCTTCCAATACACTTCAGTTCAGGATGATGCTTTATTTTGCCGCGATAGCATGGAATTTTTCATATTTTAAAGAGGGTGACGAGAGAAAAGATGCTCTTGACAGATTTATACTGAATAATGAACAATTCGATGGAGAGAAAAGAAACCAGATGTATACTATTGTAAATAGTCTTTCTCTCAGAAAGAATAAGGGGTTCTGGCAGTATGATTTTATGCTGGTTAATTTTGAAACAGTAAAAGGGGAAAAGGACAGCACAGTCATGGCAAGCGCTATACCTTACTCCGTGATTAATATGGAAAGTGCAATGGGGAGAATGAACTGAAAGTTTAAACCCGGTTGAGTGATGATAGAATCAATAAATTTAAAATTTAAAATTCTACTAATCGGTTCATCAACCGGAGGACTCCCTGTAATTGAATCGCTTTTAACGGGTGTTGATAAAAATAAGTATGCGATACTTATAGCACAGCATATGCCGGAAGGTTTTACCGGGATGTGGGCTCAAAGACTCGACAGTAACACTCCATTTACTGTTAAAGAGGGTATTGATGGCGAACTGGTTAAACATGGTAATGCCTATATAGCACCCGGTAACAGGCATATGTATCTCAGTGAACATGTAAATCCGCTTCTGACCATTACCTCCGAACCGCCGGTTAACAGGTTCAGGCCTTCTATTGATGTGCTTTTTTCCTCAGCGTTAAGCCACGATCCTGAACGAATAATTGCAATCATTCTTACTGGCATGTGTGATGACGGAGTATCTTCCATGGTTGAAATGCGGGGCAAAGGTTTTCTGACTATTGCTCAGGATAAGGATTCATCTGTAGTTTTCGGGATGAACAGGGAAGCTATAGTTCGCGGTGGTGCGGGTCTTGTATTATCGCCCGATGATATGATAGAATATTTAAATGGATTATAAAATGAATCAGGATCAGGTTAAAGAGAGACTGCTGCAGCTGGAACAGGTTAAAACAGATTTTATGGTGACATTTTCCGGTAAAAACAGTAAGAAGGTTGACGGACTTTATTACCCGGATAAACGGGAAATAATTATTCATAATCAGAATTTTGTTGATGATAACCAGCTGATGTATACAGCTATTCATGAGTTTGCTCATCATGTGCAATTTACACAAACCTCTGTCCCTGTAACAGCGAGGGCGCATTCATCAGACTTCTGGAATATTTTTCATACTTTGCTTTTTCGTGCTGAAGATCTTGGTATATATAATAATATCTTTGAGATTAACGACGAGTTTAAAGATCTGACTGCCAGGCTTCGTGAAGAGTATATGTCACGAAACGGTCATTTGATGAAAGAGTTCGGCAGTCTGCTGCTTAAAGCACGGGAACTTTGTCAGAGGTACCACGCAAGCTTTGAAGATTACGTTGACAGGGTTCTCTGTCTTCATCGAAACGAAGCCAGGACGATAATGAAAACATATACTCTGGATATAAAACCGGAGATAGGGTATGAAAATATGAAAACCGTGGCCCGTATTAAAGATGAAGGTTTGAGGCATGGGGTTCAGGAGGCGTTCATGGATCAGAGAAGTCCTGATATGATAAAGGCTGAAATTAATCCCAGGGCGGAGTTTACCAGCCGATTGTCATACCTTGAGTCAGAAAAAGACAGAGTTGAAAAAGCGCTTGATAAACTGACAGCTCACCTTGCGAAGATTGAACGGGATATTGATGTTTTGAAAAAAAGCAGTTTTTAAAATATGAGCTTCAGGATGAGGTGGCAGTTACAGTTCCTGGCAGATTCATTTTATGATAAGCTGAAAGCGATTTCAACCGGAGAATTAATTTTTTTCAGCAGATATTGTTGAGTAACTTAAATATTGCCACGGCCAGATTTTCAAAAGTGTAAGGCTTCTGAATAAAAAGACATCCGCGGCTGATTGACAGCCTTTCAATTCTGTCATCGTTCAACATTCCCGATGCCAGTAATACTTTGACATCGGGATTGATTTTTATCAATTTCCGGTAAACCTGTTCGCCGGACATTTTCGGCATTACAAAATCAAGTACAACTGCTTTTATTTCATCAGAATTTTCACTGTAAATTTTTAAAGCCTCGGCGCCGTCACAGGCACTCAGGACAGTATAACCGCATCGTTCGAGCATTAATCTTGAGGTAAGCAGTATTGATTCTTCATCATCAGCGATAAGGATTTTACCTTCACCACGTGGTATAAATGTTTCAACTCCCGCTGATGACATACGGTTTCCACCGGACTGGATCGGGAGATAGATGTTAAAGGTTGTTCCTGATCCGGGTTCGGAGTACACATCAATAAATCCGCGGTGATGCCTGACTATGTTATAAGCCATGGCAAGTCCCAGACCTGTACCGGTTCCTCTTTCTTTTGTAGTATAGAAAGGAATAAAGATTTTTGATATAGTATTGCTGTCCATACCGACACCGGTATCTGTTATAGATATTTTCCAGTAGAGTTCATCTGCGGCATCAGGATGTGTTACCCTGAAATGTTCATCGGCATTGATTCTGTCAAGAGATATAATCAGCTTGCCGCCATACTGTTCATCTGATCCGCGCATGATAGTCATTGCATGACTTGCGTTTATACAGATATTAAGAAGCATTTGCTCAATCTGTGTAGGGTCTGCCCTGACGGTAATCTCTTCATCCGGGATATGTTTAATTATTTCAATATTCTTGTCAAATGCGCTTGAACAGATTCGTGTAATATGTTCTATAGACGATTTTATATCTACAGGTGTAAGATTGGTATCTTCCTTCCTGGAAAGGAAGACAAGCTGCTGTACAAGTTCTGTGGCCCTTTTAACCGATTCATTCATTGTATTCAGGTGCATATCAAGCTTCTCGGAAGAAACTGCTCCTTTTTTCTGAATTGAAAACATAAGGAGAGACAGTGGCCCGGTTATCCCGCCAAGAATATTGTTGAAATCATGAGTGAGCCCGGCAATCAGTGTTCCGATCGTTTCCATTTTCTGAAGCTGCAGCAGCGCGTCTTCGGTTCTGAGCTTGTCTGTAACATCACGGATTATACCGCGAAGCCCCGATGGTATTGTGTTATTGCAGATAAATACCGCGCGGGTTTCTCCCTTGAAAATGTTGCCGTTTTTAGTTAAAAGATCATGTGTGCGGCTGAATATCCCTGTACATTGGACTGAATTATTATTTATGAATTGTTCAAGCAGGTTTATTTCATCTTTATTAAGCAGCTGACGGAATGAAAGCCCGTTTGATATGTCGTCATCAGTGTATCCAGTCCGGTTAAATCCTGCTTTATTCATGTAAATTATATTAAGGTTCATGTCTGTTTCGTAAATAATGTCAGGTAGGAGATCATTGAGTTCCCTGAACCTAGTCTCGGATCTGGAAATTGTATCTCTGTTCTCCTTCAATCTGGTAACCATGTTGTTGAATGATCCGGTTATAAAACCTATTTCATCTTCGGAATATACCGGGGCAGTAAAATCGAGATCGTCATCAATAACTTTTTTTACTCCTCCGAGAAGAGCATTAAGCGGGATATAAACCGACCATAAAAAGAAGAATGGATATACAAGAACAATGAAGAGCATGACTCCGATCATCAGCAGAATCATCCTGAGTGCTGGTCCATGCATGAATTCTCTGTATGACAGGTAGCTGAACATGCCTTCATAAACTAAACCTGATTGTGCATCGTAAAAGAATGAGGATACAAGATGTGTCTCGTTCTGGATTTCTCTGAACCTTTGTGAACCGGAAGGCTGCATATTTTCAATAAAATGGAGAACATTATGCCTCAGGCTTTCATTATCTGTAACAGGGGAGGTTTCAATATATGAAATGATTGTGCTGCTGAAATCGCTGAAATCCGGCGATGTTTTTTTCAGGTGAAGCAGGAGGGCTCTGCGGAAACCGTTTTCAGGAAGATGGCGTATATGGTTGTAGTTGTACTGCAGGTAGCCCTGTATAGAGTCTATCCTGCGGCATATTATACCGCCCCTGTTTTTGATATTTTCAGGCAGTGATTTATTGACTGAGAGTATAAATCTTTTATAGCATGAAAAATATTCGTCACCCTTCGACATTATTGAGTTAAGATTTTCATCGAAGTTATTATCCGGAAGGTTTTTTATCTTTTCGTAGACGGCAGTGTTGAAGTATTCAGATCTGCTGTAGAAATCCGGTGATAATGATTTATCCCTGTTTTTAAAAATGCTGTCACAATTGAGAAAGTTGTTAGTCCTGAATGAGTAGCAGTTTAAAAACATCAAATTCCCTTTGTTCGTTTCATCGTGAAGACCAATCTTTAAGTCGTAGTATTTTAATTTTGTGAAAGTATTCTCCATCTCGATGAAAGTAAAATGTGCATTTACTATGAAAATTGTGAAAAAGGTCACGGTGGTGATCCCTGCGATTTTACCCATAAAAGTAAAACGGTCTTTAGTCATGCTGAGATGTGCTAAAGCCAGGAGGGTAAACATGAAAAGATGTGACATATTGGTAATGGTCTGAAAAGACTCCCTCATGATATAACCGTGAAGATTCATTGTGTTTAAAAAAGCGGGTATAATTGAACCGATAATGAAAACTGCTCCCGTAAAAAGCATCCAGTTGAATTCTTTTTTTTTCAGCTGAATAAGTCTGAATGCAAAAAAGATGATATAGGTAATATTGTTGAGAACTATGAGAAGACCGACAAGGCTGCTAGAAAAACCGGCATTGAAATCCCAATAGTGACCATCAAAACGGAATACAGGATATGCGGAGTATGTGGACATGAAAAAAAACAGTATTATCGGGATTGATATTATATATTGTATAAGTAATACAATATTGGCCAGTTTGCTGTTTCTGTCATCGGGGAAGCATAAAATGTAACGAGTCATGTGTATCTCGTTAAGCAGCACAAATGTTACGGTAAGCCACCTGTGAAATGCAGTAAATGGATGATAAAAACTGAAGGCAAAAAAATAGGCAAAATGAAATACAGCAAAAAACAGAAATGCAAGGCCCAAATGCGATGTTGCTGGTGTTTTATTGCCGGGACGCAGAAAAAAAACCGCAGCCGAAAGTCCAAATACTGTCAGTATAATTGAACCGACGGAGAGCTGGGTTAAAAAAAATGTTGAAGTCAGTCCTGAAATGATCCCTGTCACAAAGATTTCTCCCATGATTCTGAAAGAATCATGTATTAAAGGTAAAACAATTGTAGAATAAATCAACAAATTATTATGAAGTGAGAATATTATAGAAACATCAGATCCTGATCTGTTATTGAGTATAATGGCTATTATAAAGATCAGATGTGTTAAAAAATTTTTTCATATTGCAGTATATCCTGCTGGCGGAGCATTAAGCTTTTTAAAAAAATGAATTAATATTCTGGACAAATTTTACGATTTGATTATCATAGAATGAACAGTTTATATTTAATATTTTTATAATTTAATATAATCGGACAGGGGGTCTGTAATGGGAAAAGGCAAAGACAAGACAAAAACCGAAGAGAAGAAAAAACCGGAAAAGTCCATTAAGGAAAAGCGGTTAGAGAAAAAGGAAAAGAAAGCTAAAAAAGAATAATTTTAGCGCATTTACTGCTTCAGGTAATACTGTCTGATAAAGTTTTCACTCCATTCCGGTTCAAATTCCGGAGGAGTGAAAACAAAACAGAATATAGTTCTTCCATTCATTTTCAAAATAATGCCGACAGTTCCTAAATTTAAGTATTAAAAATAATTATAGATAGTTTCTCTTAAAAGCGGTATACTATAATTATAAAACAATTGCCGTGGTATTGATTTGTGAAATGACTGCGGCATGAGAGAGGACTATATGGAATTTGTTGCAGCGTTTCAATCATTGAGTTTAAGATCTGTTATTACCGCAACTGTTGTATCATATTTTTTTATGGCATTATGGTATTCACCATTTTTATTCGGCGAAAGATGGACAAAGGATAGCCATCTTACCGGAAGGTTACTCAGGAAGAGAAATACTTATGCAGTTTATATTGTTACAATACTGATGAATTTTATTGCAGCATTTCTCCTGGGAATGTTCATTACCGCGCAGCCGACATTTACCCATGGACTTATTTCGGGATTTGGAACAGGATTTTTCTGGGTCAGCATGTTTATATCAATAATATACACTTTCGAACGAAGGCCTGCGGCACTCTACTTTATTGATTGCGGTTACGCTACATTGTCTTTTACAATAATGGGTGGAATACTTGGAGGATGGAACACATTTTTTTAACAGCTTCAGTTGTTATAGATACGATATAATGTAATCACCAGTGGGAATATCGGGATAAATGTTCCGAAAATTACCGGATTTTAAACCGGAGTAGAGAAAATGCTGTCCATCTCTGATCGAACCATCTGAACAATTCCGGCCGATTCGTCGCTCTTTAATAAAAAATAATTGCTTTTGTATAACGAATAATTACTATACTTTTAATTACTTAAAAAATCTTTTAAGGAAATTTTACATTGTCACAGGCGCAGTGAAAAAGGGATCAATGGTATTCTGGCGTTTTAATTCGCAGAAAATGATGGGTGAAGAATGCTTAACTATTGGGGATAGTTTATTATGAGCTTTGATGATAAAAAAAGACAAATCCTGGAAGATTATTTAAAGAACGCCACTCCCGAAGAGAGAAGAGAGTTAAATGACCTGCTTAAATCGCGGCAGAAAGTGTGTATGGAAGATTTTAAAACAGGCGGATTTAATATGGATGTCAACAAGCTCGCCAGGAACATGTCACGGCAGATAAATGAACAACTTGGAATGGCGGATATTAACATCAAGAAGATGGCAAAGGACCTTGTAGTGCAGCTTGCGTATCAGTATAAGCCTGATATAACACAGAAAGAACTAGCTGCTATAATAAAACAGATGGTTCCTGAAAAAAAGAAGAATATATCCAAAATAATTCCCCCTGAAATTCTTAAAAGCATGATTGTACAGTTTATTAGTTACAGTACCGGAACGATGTCAAAAAAAGACCAGGCACAACTACCTGAAGGATGGGCCCGAATATACTGGGATGCCTTTTCTCCCGATATCAGGAACCTTATTACAGCTTATCTGAAAAACGGCATAGATAACCGGAATTTCTGGCTTGCTGTTGATAAACTTCAAAAGATTAAATGAGAGTGTAAAACCGGATGGATACAGAAGTCAGAGAAGGCGAGGTTAGCAGATATCAGCTTTTTTATATTGAAGCGATCATGAGTGATTCATCTTTTCCGCAGATCAACAAGGTCAAACCGATTTTTGAAAATATAACACTCGATGAATTTCTGGAGCTTGTGGATAATGTGTTTGCTTCTGATGATTATGAGGTGAACCAGCAGTTTATATATTTTCTTATGCTGTTCCGCGACATGGAACATCTTCAAAAGTATATTAATTCCGAAAAATTTACACTCGATAAACTTGAACGGCTGATAATGTTTGTATTCGGATACTGCATGATGTATGATAATTCCATTGACAGGGTACTTGATGAAATACTTTTTTTCCTTGATAATAAGAGACTTCTTGATCTTGCGCTTAATTCGACTTATATAAACAATGATAAACTTTTGCTGTTTATGATACTTACAAAGTTTGATAATGAGATGCTGAATACATATTTCCTGAAGATAAAAGGTATGAAATCATTTATCGGCTCATTCATCAAACTTCCGGATGAAATCTTAAGATCTATTATATCAAGAAACTATCATCTCTTTCAGTATATTATTCTTATGATGGCGGAAGTTGATACCGGCGAGGCTCTTACGATGGATTTCATTGAAAAGTACAGGCTTGATCTTCAGCAGTTCGGTAAACTCAGCGATATACTTAAACAGTACAGGGAAAGAACAGATTTTAACAGGGAGAAAGGTTTGCCTTTTGAGAAGAGGGACATGCAGAGACTGTCATTCCTTGTGAATATGGTGAGGGATCTCCCAGATCCGGTGAAGGCTGTCGAATACTTTGCCGGAGAAAAGGTTTTCATGGATGACTTGGAAAAGAGCGTAGTACTTGCGGTAGTGACAGATCCGATGCTTAAAAACATTTTCAGGAGTTATGATATGATGACCGCTTTGTGATTCCTGCGTACACTATGTGGGTGATGATCAGGGTTTGCTGGAGATTTGACCTTCAACCCCATTATTGATTCAATATGAGACACCATGCCGACAGAACCGGAGTTCGCGTAATTTGCAGAAATTAATGATAAATAAGAGAGAACTGTTTTAATGATACAGGTAAAAACAAAGGGTATGATTGAGGCCGAGATTTGTGCAGCAATGATTAGATTTGAAAAGGAGTACATGGGGCGTGGTCCCGTGGAGACTAAATCATACATCATTGATGACATGATTGTCGTCAGATTAAAGGGTGTTCTGACAAAAGCAGAGGAGCAGCTTACAAAAAATGACGAAGGGCATTCGCTGATAAAGCAGGTTCGTATTATGCTTCTTGAAAATGCAAAGCCTTTGCTTGAAGCGATTATTTTTGATATTACCGGGCTTAAAGTGAAAAGCCTTTATACTGATTTGAGCACTGAAGCAGATGAACGGATTATTCTTTTTACGCTTGAGCAGAATTTTGAAGATAAATGTAAAAAATAATAAAGTCCGAAGAAACAAGTTAATTTTAAAAAATCCGGGTGAACTAAAAAAATGGTTGACCGTTTTAGTGATGGTGTTTTTATCGCTCTTAATTAAAAATTAAACACGGAAGATTTATCAAAGGCCCTCGGGGCAGTTGATGGTAAGCCGGCTTTTATGTTGCCTTCTTTTTCTGTTATCCGGTGTAATGAATACACGGAGTAATGAAGCGGGTTGCATAAGCGCCGGCTTTTTTCGTTTTTTCGGGAATAAAAAACATCGTACCGGTTGGAATTCCCGGCAACCCTGTTTTTAAAGGAGAGATAAAAATGGCTATAACAAGTTACAGGGAAATAGAAAACAAGATTATTATCCATACAAAGGGACGCTTGTGCGAGACAAGAGAAGAGTTGCTGCAGAGTGAACTTTTTGTAAGGATACTCAACAGGTTTATTAAAGAGCTTGATGGACATCAGTCGAGATTTCTGAATATCTTTGAAGGGGAAATTACTGAAGAAAAGATACATATACTGCATATAACCCTGAAGAACCTTATAAGGCTTGATGGAAGCTATATCCCGAAAATAATTCCCGAATCGGCCATGTTCCTCCGGGATATACAGCTGCTGAATGATTTTATAGAAAATCTTTATAATTACTGGAGGAGCTTTGAACGTTATGTGATATGCGATTCTGAAGGGGATAATCTTGACAGGAGACCATACCGGACATTCAACCAGACTGTTGAAAAACTTAATGATCTTGTAATGGGTGCATACCGTGACATACAGGAGAATATTACCGGTACTCATCCCCGGATATACAGACAGTTATCCGCTGGTGCCGGTATTGCCGCTATAGGGATTCCCTGGAAGGTACCATACCCTGAAGGTTCCTTTGAAAAGCTTTCAGATATAAGGATTATACGGCAGATACTTCTTAATCCTCCTGTGATTCTTGAACCAAGGAGTAATAAGAGATCCGGGAGCTTTATTAAAATAGAAGAGAATCCGCTCGACCTGATTGGGATAAACAGTATTGAGTGGATATGCTACCCTGCGAAAGTTGGGGAACTCGTGGTAAATATATACTTTCATGAATCATTCTATGAACTGGGCTTTTCCCTGTGTAATCTTTTTGAACTTGCTGATGATGCCGATCTTTCGATTAAACCGGATGCTATTTTCCTTTTTGGTGTGCCGGGTGATAAACTTGACAGATTTGATGAAATTCCGGTTGTATTCTTTGATGATGAAAAAGAGGGAATTATGGTCGGAGCATGTCCCAACCGTGATATGTTCGGTTATTTCGGATATCTGAAAAAGATGGTATTGACTCTTCATAATGCTATTATGATGAAAAGAGGGAGACTTCCGTTTCATGGAGCGCTTGTCAAAGTACTGCTGAAGGGTGATAAAGAATCCACAATTCTTCTTATGGGCGATACGGGTGCGGGGAAGTCTGAAACACTTGAAGCATTCCGTAATGCCGGACGTGAGTACATGCGGGATATGATTGTAGTTGCCGATGATATGGGTTCCCTCGAACTTAAGGAAAACGGAGATGTAGTTGCCTGCGGAACTGAAATAGGCGCATTCCTGCGTATTGACGATCTCAAACCGGGATACGCCTTTGGACAGATAGACAGATCGATTCTCATGAGTGCCACGAAAGTAAATGCGAGGATAATACTCCCGGTCACAACATATGCTGCTGTGATAAAAGGATATAAAATTGATATGGTTCTCTATGCAAACAATTACGAACAGGTTGATGAATATCATCCGATAATCGAAAGGTTTACATCAGTTGATCATGCTTTCCATGTTTTCAGGGAAGGGATGGTTATGAGCAAGGGGACAACCACTTCAACCGGGATAGTTCATTCATACTTTGCGAATATATTCGGGCCACCGCAGTACAGGGATCTTCACGATAAACTTGCTGTGAGATTCTTTGATGCATTTTTTGCCGGAGATGTTTTTGTCGGACAGATCAGAACGAGGCTTGGAATTTCGGGTTATGAAATGAACGGCCCGGAAGAAGCGGCAATGGAACTTTTAAAACAGATTACAGGAAACCAGCTGAATATTTGATATTTGCAAATCTGATAACAATGGAGAATAGTTGATGAACGAAATACTGACAATATGGTTATATTCTGTTGATTGGCACAGAAAGCTTATAGTTATGGGGGATGTATGTATAAGACTGGTTATCGCCCTTGTTGTAAGCTTTACTCTCGGGAAAGCCGCCGGATGGATTGTAAACAGAATCGCGGTGAGGTCCGCAGAAAATGATATTATCCCGTTTAACAGGTCTCTTCTAAAAAAAGATGTATACAGGAAGCTTAACAGGATGTTTCCGTTTGTGGTTTTGTATTTCACAACAGAGTTTATATTTTCCGATACCCCGAGATTCGGAACGATACTGGAAAGAATTCTATTTTCAACACTGGCAGCCATGGGACTTTTTACTGTAAATGCGTTTCTTGATGCCCTGGATCATTATTATCAGGAATTTGAAGTTTCGAGAAAGAACCCGATAAAGGGATATCTGCAGATGCTTAAGATTTTTCTTGCTATCACCGTAGCAATAGTGATTGTATCTGTGCTTTTCAACAAGTCACCATGGGGAATATTGAGCGGATTCGGCGCAATGACCGCTCTGATAATATTGATTTTCCGTGACTGGATACTTGGGCTTGTAGCAAGTATCCAGATCAATGCAAATAACCTTGTAGTGATAGGTGATTCAATCGAAATGGAAAAGTATGGAGTAAACGGAGAAGTAATCGACATATCCCTGAGTACAGTAAAAGTAAAGAACTGGGATAATACTATCAGTATGATCCCCGCCTATTCTCTCATCTCTGAAACTTTCAAAAACTGGCATGGTGTAAAAGAATCGGGCGGGAGAAGAATTAAACGGGTGATATACATTGATATAAACAGCATAACCCTTCCGGATGAAAAGATTTTAAAGAGGATTCAGAAACTTGCCATACTTAAGGGGAGTGATGAACTGGAAGAACTTGCAATGACGGTAAAATACGGCAGGGATGAGAGGATTAATAAAAGCGGTATTACTAACATAGGAATCTTCAGAAAATATGTTGAACTTTATCTTGTAAGTCATACCGGGATTAACAGTGAAAAGAAACTGATGGCGAAGCTTTTAGAACCGACAGCAAACGGAATTCCGCTTCAGATATATGTGTTCACAAATATTATTGATGTTGTGGAATACGAGGTAACTGTTGCAGAGATATTTGAACATCTAATAGCCGTAATTCCGGAATTCGGGCTTAGACTATTCCAGAATCCCTCAGGAAGCGATATGTTATGATTTGATCAGGAACTTTTAACATCCATGACGGTCGGATGAGGGCATTTATTCAATTGCCATAGCGGTGACTAATTCAGCACTTCAATCCCGTCCCAAGCATTGTTTCAAATTCTTTTTCATTGAGCACGGGAGGTAGATGTTTTTCCGTTAGCGGCTCAATAAAACATTTTTTAAGAGATGGGGATATCTTTTTACCGCAGATATTACTCACGGTTTCATTGAACCGGGTAATTCTTCCGCTGTTGTCTATTGTAATATTCCCCTTGATGTATATATAGACGCAGCCGTTACATGACATTCTGAGATTAAACTTCTTAAGACAGTAATAGTAGCGGCTTTTCATCCATTCATCTTTAAAGCTGTTCCATTCTATTCTTTCGGAGTCCGGGAGTTCGTAATCTTTTAATATATTACCATTTTCGGAACTCAATATACCCGGGAGTACTGCAAGAAAGATTATGAAGAATAGAAACGGAATTATCTGTTTCATTGTTTATTCTCCGTGATTTTTATTTATTACAATACCGAAACGTATATATTTACGCATTTAATGTCATTTTCTACTGGGAGAAAAACGCATCTATCCAGGCATTTTTATTATAAATAAATTTAATAATTATTCCTTAACTTTTTTATTACAGAAAATTCTTAATTCACACCATTATACATTATAATAGTTTATTTTAAATTAAAATCTATCTTAAGGAATTAACATTTAGATAAATTAGTGATTTTTAATTTGATAATCAATAAAATTCTTATTTACATTCAATATAAATGGGACTATAGTTAAGGTATGTTCTCGTTTAAGTCAGGTAGAGGTTAAATCAACGGAGAAAACTAATGGATCAAAAAGACAACCCGACATCTGAGAAAGATAAAACATTTGAATATATCTTCAACAATATAATTGACGGTATAGTACTGATAGATGCTGAAACTGAAAAACCAGTTCTCAGCAACCGTGCAATATGTATGATGCTCGGTTATACACAAGATGAGCTTGTAAATATCAGCATATATGATATACACCCCAAAGAAATACTGCAGCAAGTGAAAGAATCATTCCAAAAGTTATTAAATAAAGATATAGAACTGATAAAAGATGTTCCTGTTTTAACAAGAGAGAAAAAATTATTTTATGCGGATATTGCTGCATCCCCCATGTATTATAACGGTCGGATCAATCTTGCAGCAACATTCAGAAAAATTACCGGTTGCAAAGATGTTGAAAAAGAATTAAAGCGCAAAGAAGAACTTTTAAGGACAACACTAAATACAACAGCAGACGGAATTCTTCTGGTAGACAAAGACAATAAAATAAGTCAGATAAACAGGCAGTTAATTGAGATGTGGAAAGTGCCAAAGCATATTCTTGATTCCGGAGATGACAAAAACCTGATTAATTATGTTATCGATCTGGTTGAGGATCCATCAGGTTTCATTGAAAAGGTTGAGTATTTATACAACACAGACCTGGAGAGTTTTGATGAAATAAGATTCCGGGATGGCAGAACATTTGAAAGGTATTCTTCGCCGTTAATAAGTGAAGGTGTTAAATTCGGTCGCGTGTGGGATTTTAAAGACATTACTTCAAGGAAGCATGTGGAAGAAGAGCTTCGTAAAAACGAGGCAATTCTTACATCTCTTTTTGACGCTGCTCCTGTAGGCATAGCGCTTCTTGTAAACCGCATTCATATAAAAATAAACAACACACTCTGTGAAATAACAGGATATGCTCCGGAGGAAATAATCGGGCACAGCACTGAAATGATGTATTGTACAAAAGAAGATTCCGACCGCGTTTCGAATCAGGTTTATTCTGAAGTTAAGGAAAAGGGTTATAGTTTGATTGAAACGCGCTACAGACGCAAAGACGGTTCTGCTTATCAGGCACTATTGTGTGTAAGGGCAATTGACGTTAACAGCCCTTCGGCAGGTGTTGTAATAATATTGATCGATATTACAGAACGCAAACAGGCAGAAGAAGCCCTTCGAAACAGCGAGGCTCTGCTGCGAAGCATATTTGAAGCAAGCCCATCGGGTATCTCGCTGCACAAAATTGACAGGACAATTATTAAACTAAATCATTCACTATGCAGGATCACAGGTTATTCAGAAGAAGAACTGCTTGGGAAAACAACGCAACACCTTTATTTAAATGATGATGAGTACAACCGCGTAGGCCAAACCTACAAAGAGATGGAACGTGACGGTCTGGGAATGGCGGAGGCGCGTTTGAGGAGGAAAGATGGATCCGTAATAAATGTCCTTATATGCCTCAGTCCTGTGAATCCGGGAGATCTGAAATATGGAGTTATTGCAACGGTGCTTGATGTAACAGTGCTTAAAAAGACAGAGCAGTCTTTAATGGAAAGTGAAGAAAAGTATCGCTCTCTTGTCGAAAATATGCAGGATGCGGCTTATCGCTGTGATTTAAACGGTAATCTTGTTTTTGCGTCGCCATCAGCTGTGCGGATGCTCGGATGCACTTCTCCTGAAGCAATTATCGGGATGAATTTAAGTAAAAAATTTTATTATTATACCGGGGAACGTGAAAAACTGCTTAAAAATCTTCACGAACATGGTAAAATAACACATTACGAAGTAACGTTAAAGCGTATGGATAACTGTGAGCCAGTTATTGTTTCAACCAACAGTCAGTTTTATTATGACAAAGAAGGGAATATATCCGGAATTGAAGGTGTTTTCAGTGATATAACCGAACGTAAAAAAGCAGAGGAAGCACTGAGAAAAAGCGAAGCACTTTTCAGTAGTATATTTGAAGCGAGTCCGGCTGGAATATTGCTGATTCATGGCAGAATACCGGTAAAAGTCAACAATTCTTTCTGCAGAATTACCGGGTATTCAGAAGAAGAGATTGTGGGAAAATCAACACGGCAACTCTATTTCAGCGATGAAGAATACAATCGTGTGGGGGAAATATATTACAACAGGACCAGCGAAGGACTTTCCATGATAGAGACTTTCTTAAGACGAAAAGACGGTTCGGTAATGAACGCATTAATCTGCCTAAACCGTGTTAATCCCAACGATGAAAAGGCCGGCGATGTAGCGATAACCCTTGACATAACAGGACTGAAACATGCTGAAGAAGCTTTAAAAGACAGTGAAACCTTCCTAAGAAAGATATTTGATGTAAGCCCGATAGGGATTGTACTGCTTATTGATCGCATGTTTGTAAAAGTAAACAGCTTTATGTGTAAAATGGCAGGCTATTCTGAAGAGGAGCTGTTGGGAAAATCAGCCCGTCTTTTTTATCCTGATGATGAAGAGTTCAATCGGGTAGGACGTGATATATATCCTCAAACAGAAAATGGAGGTATGGGAATAACAGAAACACGCGTCAGACGCAAAGACGGGTCTATTATCAATATTTTACTCTCTATGAGCCGTCTGGATACAGAAGATATAGCAAAAGGAGTTGTAGTTACCGCTCTTGATATAACAGAACGCAAGCGGGCAGAGGAAGACCTGAAAAAAAATGAAGCTATGCTGAAAAGCCTGCTTGATGCAACACCAATAGGTGTTAGTCTGCTTATTAACCGCGTTCATATAAAGGTAAACAATTCGTTGTGTAAAATTGTCGGTTATACGGAGGAGGAACTTATTGGAAAGAATACACTGATGCTTTATATAAATGAAAATGAATATATGAGGGCAGATGCCGAATTAAACTCACAGATGGAGAAGACAGGACTTGGAATAATCGAATCCCGTCTTAAACGAAAAGACGGGATTATTATAGATGTAATCTTGTGCCTGAGTCCCTTTGACCCTGAAGATATATCTGCGGGACTTACTTTTACAGCTTTAGATATTACCGAAAGAAAAAGAATAGAAGCAGAAAAATCACGGCTTGAAGAGATGCTTTTACATTCTCAAAAAATCGAATCACTTGGCCGGCTTGCCGGCGGGATTGCTCACGATTTTAACAACCTGCTGACTGCAATAATGGGAAACACTGAAATGGCTATGAGGCAGCTGGACCCTGAAGGGAAACCTTATTCGAGGCTCACCGTTATAAAAAATGCAGCAGAAGGGGCTGCTAATCTTACAAGACAGCTTTTAGCGTTTTCGCGTAAGCAGATCATTGAACCCAAGGTTGTAAACCTGAATGATTTGATAGAACATGTGTATAAGGTGATACTTACGCTTATCGGCGAGAATATAAAACTGAGTGTAATCCCGGGAGAAAAAGTGTCTCAAATAAAAGCCGATCCGGGGCAGGTGGAACAGATAATAATCAATCTTGTAGCCAATGCCCGTGACGCCATGCCCGGCGGAGGTATACTTACAATCGAGACATCCGGTGTTTACCTTGATGATAATTATTCACAGATTCATCCCGGTGTAATCGCCGGCGATTATGTAATGATGGCTGTATCCGATACGGGAACTGGCATGAACAAAGATATACTTGACCATGCCTTTGAACCGTTTTTTACAACAAAAGAGAAGGAGCGGGGGACAGGGCTGGGTCTTGCTACAGTATATGGAATTGTAAAGCAAAACGGAGGGACAATTGAGGTTTACTCCGAAATAGACTGCGGTACTGTATTTAAAGTATATTTTCCGGTATCTTCTCAGATTAAAGCGGAATCACCGCAGACCCGTGTACAATCAGCTTCGCCTGTGGGTTCAGAGACTATTCTGGTTGTTGAGGATAAAGCCGAAGTGCTTGAATTCTGCAGGGATGTTTTAATCCAGTCAGGATATAATGTTCTTACAGCAGAAAGTGGAGAAGAGGCTTTATCTGTTGTGCAGAATTATAAAGATAAGATCCATATGCTGATGACAGATATTATTTTACCGGGTATTAATGGACGTTCAACAGCAGAGAAAATTTTGGCATTACGGGGAGATATAAAGATATTGTATAATTCAGGTTATACGGCAGAGGTTATAGACAAACAGGGAGTCCTTGAGAAGGGAATTAATTTTATAAGCAAACCTTTCACCTCGCATGAATTGTCAGTCAAGGTCCGGGAGATTCTGGATAAAAAACATTAAAATGTGATAAAATATATTACGGATATACTTCAGTCTTATTGCGGGTGCCGGTTTGCAGGAAATACATTATATGCTCACAGATGTTTATGATACGTTCTGATTATTAAACCCGAAATGGCAGAACCCCTGCTTCATTAAGTGATATATTTCTTGACAAATTGTATTTAGGATTGTCATATGCAACATATTGCATACATGGGGAGGAAATCATGAAAGTACTGGTACTAAACAGTTTCAGCATCGATTCAGGTGTTAACAGCACTCTCCGGAGACTGATTTCCACACTGTCAGAAAAAGGTGTAGATGCCGATGAGTTAATTCTGCGTGACATGAAATATTCTCCTTGCAGGGGTTGTTTCAACTGCTGGGTAAAAACTCCAGGACTTTGTGTTTTCAGGGACGATGGTGATATATTGTGCCGCAAGGTACTGCATTCCGACTTTGTGCTTCTGGCTTCTCCTGTAATCATGGGATATCCCTCGGCAATGCTTAAGAATGCCCTCGATCGTATAATCCCTCTGATACACCCTTACCTAGAGGATATAAACGGTGAAGTTCATCACATGAAGAGATATGAAAAGTACCCGGTACTTGGTTTGTATCTTGAACGGAGCGGAGAAACTGATGAAGAGGATATTTCAATAATAAAAATGATATTCGAACGTGCTGCAATCAATCTTCAGAGCAGACTTGGATTTGTAACTTCAACAACAACATCCCCGGAGGAGTTAGCTGATGAAATTATCAATAATTAATGGATCACCACGCGGCGTTTCGGGTAATACCGGTAAGCTGCTTGAACATTTTACTCAGGGGTTTACCGAAACCCCGGGGAACGATGTAGAAGTATTCTACCTGATAAAGGAGAGGCCCTCTTTTGAAAACCTTAAAAAAATTTTTATTGGTGCAGAGATGCTGATGATTGCTTTCCCTCTGTATGTTGACGCCATGCCCGGATCAGTAAAGGAGTTTATCGAGTCTCTCGAAGAGATGAAGGGTAAACGTCCTGATCTTAAACTGATGTTTCTGGTGCAGAACGGATTTCCTGAAACCTGTCACAACAGGTTTGTGGAAAGATACCTTGAAAAACTGGCCAGACGCCTTGGATGCATATACATCGGGACAATCTGCAAGGGGGGCTGCGAGGGGTTGACTGTGCAGCCGCCGTTTCTGGTAGAGAAGCTATTTGCAGGTTTCTACAGGTTAGGGAAGGATTTCGGGGAAACCGGAAAATTTAATTCTGAAATTATGAAAAAACTGGCGCACCCGGAGCATCTCACCGCTGAAAACCTGAAACAGGTGATACCCATGGTAAACAGCTTCCTCTGGGATGGAATGCTTAATCATAATAATGCAATGGACAAAAAGTTCGATAAACCGTTTGAGTAGATATCTCACCCCCTCCTGTACAATCTCGCTGAAAGTGGATAGGGGGGAGGGAAGGTATATATAGAAGTATCCCTCCAAAATATTAAAAAAATGCTTTTTTTTGATGAAATGGCTTAAGTAATTTACTACATTTTTTCCAAATGGATAATACTGATTATTCCCTTCTTTAATATTTAAAATCTGTTTTTCGGAGAAGAATTTGAACAGGGATAAAACTATTTTGCTTGTAGAGGATGAAGCTTTTATTTCGTCAAAGTTGATGCAGTCCCTGATTAAATTCGGATATACTGCTGTTTCTGTTAACTCAGGGGAAGGGGCTATTAAGATCTGTTCTGAAAATGAAGCTGTAAGTCTTATACTCATGGATATTGATCTTGGTGAAGGTATCGGTGGAGCGGAGACTGCAAAAGAGATTCAGAAATACAGAAATATACCGGTAATTTTTCTTACAGCCCATGAGGGGCAGCAGATGGTGGAGAGAGTACAGGGAATTATTCATTATGGCTATGTTATTAAAAGCTCGAAGGACTTTGTTCTTAAATCTTCCATCGATATGGCATTTGAACTTTTTAAAGCCTCTGATAGAGCGAAAATAAACGAAAAAAACTACCATGAAATTTTTGATTCATCAAGCGATGCTCTCTTTATTCATGACATGTTAAATGGCGCGATTCTTGACGTAAATAAAAAAATGCTGAATATGTATGGTTATAAAGATAAGAACGAACTTCTCAACGGAAAAAACAAAGATCTCTGGGTTGTTGACAAGGATAATATACAGGAAAGCGGGGAAAGCCTGATTCAGACATATTTTGAATCGGGGAAAAAATCCTGTGAGATGATAGCCAGGAGAAAAAATGGAGACACATTCTGGGCGGAAATATTTCTAAGCAGCGTTAAAATTGAAGGGGTGGACAGAATCCTCGCCTCAGTGCGAGACATTTCAAAAAGGAAACGGTTTGAGAAAAACCATATCGAGAGTGAAGCGCGGTTTAAATCTATCATAGAACTTGCTCCGGATGCCATATTGTTTGGTACTTCAGAGGGAATTGTAACAGGTGTTAATGAACGCGCATGCGAACTTACAGGATATGCCCGGGATGAATTTGCAGGGAAAAATATAAAATTTCTTTTTTCTGAAGAAGAAAGTATAAGAGTACCTCTCAGATATGATCTGCTTAAGCAGGGTTTAACAGTATATAACGAACGCTATCTTGTAAAAAAAGATGGTTCGGTAATTTTTATAGGGATGAATACAAAGATGATGCCTGATGGTACGTATCAGGCATTTATTCGTGATATTTCGGAACGTAAACTTTATGAGGATAATCTTGCTGCCGAAAGGGAAAGACTTTCTGTAACACTACGCAGCATAGGGGACGGAGTAATTACAACAGATGACAAGTGCAGTATAGTAATTATGAACCGCGTGGCGGAGGAACTTACCGGGTGGAGTGTGAATGATGTAGATGGTATACCATTCAATACTGTATTCAATATTATAGATGAATCAACCCGAATGCAGTGTGAAAACCCTGCTTTTAAGGTTATTAAAAACGGAATATCTACCGAGGCTGAAAACCATACAATACTTCTTTCAAAGAATGGAACGGAAAGGGTAATTTCGCATAACGGGGCGCAGATCAGGGACAATAATAACAACGTTATCGGAGCTGTTATAGTTTTCAGAGATATGACCGAAAAGATAAAATTACTTGACGCGGTACAACAGACCGACAGACTTAATTCTCTTGGTGTTCTTGCCGGTGGTATAGCTCATGACTTCAATAATCTTTTAAGCGGAATATTCGGTTATATTGAAATTGCAAGATTGAAATGTTCAAGTGATGAAAAGGTATTGCAGTATCTAGACAAGGCATTTGATATATTCAACCGGGGTAGGGAGCTTACACAGCAGCTTCTTACATTTTCAAAAGGGGGAGTGCCTGTTCGCAAAACCGGAAACATTGGAATGCTTGTCAATGACATCGCTGCACTTGCCCTTTCAGGTTCAGATATATCCTGCGAATTCTTTATTGAAAAGAATCTCAGTCAGTGCGATTATGACAAAAACCAGATAGCACAGGTAATTGATAATATAATTGTAAATGCAATACAGGCTATGCCTGCAGGAGGGAAAATAACTATTAAGGGTGAAAATGTCAATTTTAATCATAACGCCAATCCTCTGCTTAAAAAAGGTGATTATGTAAAATTATCTATATCTGATACGGGAACTGGCATACATCCTGATCACCTGAAGAGAATATTTGATCCATTCTTTACGACCAGACAGCAGGGTAACGGGCTTGGTCTTGCCACCTGTTATTCAATTATAAAGAAACATGATGGGCTTATTGAGGCAGAGTCGGTTCCAGGCAGAGGTTCTGTTTTTCATATATATCTCCCGGCTTCATCCGGGGAAATTTCTGAGAATCAGAAACCAGCAATATATTCACAGAGAGTTCCTGGAAAAATACTCATTATGGATGATGAAGAGTTTATAAGGGAAATATCTGGTGAGATGCTTGCTTTGGCAGGTTACACTACTATTGATGCGAGCAACGGTGAAGAGGCTTTAAAACTGATTGAAAGCGCCGCTGAAAAGGGTGAGCCCTTTGATGGTGCAATTCTTGATCTTACCATCCCCGGTGGTATGGGTGGGAAAGATACCCTTGTCGAGATAAGAAAGAAATACCCGTCGATGCCGGTTTACGCATCAAGTGGTTTTTCTGAAGACCCGGTTATATCCAGACCTGAGGATTTTGGATTTAACGGCAGTATAAGTAAACCATACCGCCAGGAGCAGCTGGTAAGGCTGTTGAATGGAGGGGAAAGCAAGTAAACTCACAACAGACTCTATCTGAAAATCTTCTGCTGCAATGTGTTATATTAATTTAGTCATAGTTTTATACTTTGTGCCCTCCCAGGCTTCTAAGGTCTGACCGGAATAAGACTTTACAAAAGTTCCTGATAATGCTGAAATTTATGTTGTTACGAAAATATCTTCACTTCAGAAGGTGTCGGATAAAAGAGTCTGATCTTTTTCTGCAGACGCACGCATCCCGAGTGGAGTTCTGATTTATAAATGGGATGAAGATTATTTGGCAGCTTTGTATTTTTCTATTGAATTTGCGTGTTCGGTTAATCCCGGATCTACTATTATTGTATGGCTGCAATTACTACAATGATAGCGGATCCGGCCTTCAATAGGACCCACCTGTGCTCCTGTTAATTTTCGTCCGCATTTTAAACAGGCATAATCGAAGATTATATTTTTAATAATCCACCTCGGTAGTGTTAAAAGTCTTTCATCATATGGTTCTGCACCCGTTCAAACTCTTTACGGCAAACTCATTATCAAGTATTGCAATAATAAATACTGTTGTTTAAAACGGCTGAATACTTATCAATATTCAGCCGGGAATCTCAAAATACTTATTCTATGGGATTCCCGCCTTCGCGGGAATGACGAAAAATGGACTGATTCAATCGTTAACAGTTATAGTATAAGTTTCCGGAGCGACTTTATCATTAAAACAATAATCATGCAATTTTGATATTTAAGGTTTATATAAGTAAAGTGTATATCACTTTACTTATATTTATACAATGTTTTCTGATTTTAAATAGTGAAATGATCAAAACACTATTTTGTAATGTAATGCGTTAATATAATAATAATTTTTTTAAATTACGACGGATCTTAAAATTTATTTTATGAGGCGATTTTTCGGTCGGTTTTATCATTTTAATCTATGTATTGTCATAGGCAATTCAAATGCATTGCAACTGTTACAGCTTAAACTCTAATCAGGTCCATTGAGATAAAATTCTTGACTGTTACTTTTAATTGCTGTGTATTTGTGTAGTATATCTGAATAGAGTATTACAGGAGTGAGTAATGGACTTAAAACCTGTGCATATAAACAGTAATGTTTCTCTATAAAAATTAAAGGTGATAATGTTATATATGGTTATGCATCTGATTTATAACACAGAATTATCAAACCTTTCTGCAACTTTTAGATAATTCATGTATATTCATTATTACTAATGTAAACTATAGCTTTTCTTGATTTAAATAATTATCTTAAATTTCCATATCTCTATAGGGAGATCAGGGAAGGGGTATGAGGTCAAATGCCGGGACTAACACTTTACTCAGGAAACAGACTTGAAATACTTACGGATAAATTTGCTGAAATAGTTTCTTCGGCACCATTGTCTGTTTTTACAAAGGAGACGATTGTTCTCCAGAGTATGGGGATGATGAAGTGGCTTACAGTCGAGATGAGCAGACGGCTTGGATTATGGTCCAACTATGAATATTATTTTCCGAATAAAATGGCGGGGAAAATACTTAACTCTTTTCTTCCTGGAAGCGGAGATGAAAGGTATTTTGACAGGGATATAATGACATTCAGGTGCGCGGGTATTATTCTGGAGGAGAGGAATAATCCGCTGTTCAGTGATCTTTCAGTTTATATAAAAAACGACACAACAGGAATAAAACTCTATCAGATTGCATCAAAGATTATTGACCTCTTCGATCAATATCTGACGTTCAGGCCGGAAATGATTATCGACTGGGACAATGGCGCGATGAAAGAAGAGTGGCAGGCTGAAATATGGCGTATGCTGACTAAAGGTATGGCGGGGGAGCATCCACCGGCACTTCTCTATAAAATCTACAGTCTGTTGGGAGGTGAAGATAAATTTACTCCTGTGAACCTCCCGGATAGGATTTCAGTTTTCGGTATATCCTATCTTCCCGTATATCACCTTAATATTCTGAGAGCGGCCTCATTGTATTCAGATGTCAATCTTTTTATCCTGAATCCTTCACCGGAATACTGGGGGAATATTCTCACAGAGAAGGAGAAACGGAGAATTATTTCAACTTCCCCGATAATACCCGGTGATCCGGAGGAGTATCTTCACACAGATCAGGGGAATACGCTTCTTGCATCTCTTGGACGAGTGGGGAGAGATTTCCTGTTTAATATACTAATGTCTGATCTTGATACCGAAGGGTTCTTTGCTGAGCCGGAGAGAAAATCTCTTCTTACTATGATTCAAAATGATATCTATACTATGAATGAAGTCTTGCAAAAAGGTTTAATCCATGTTTTTACCGAAGATCAGATTATAAAAGACGCTTCCATCACCATAAATTCATGTCATAGCCCGATGAGAGAGACGGAGGTTCTTCACGACTATATACTCGACCTTCTGAGTAAAGATAAAACACTCGCACCGGGTGATATTCTGGTGATGTCGCCGGACATCGAAGAGTATACAGGTTCTATCCAGGGAATATTCGGAAACAGCGGAGGGGATATCCCGCATATACCTTTCCGCATTGTTGACAGGAAGCTTAAGAATTCCAGCGTTAGTATCGAAACTTTTTTTAAGATACTTGCCCTGGGTGACGGGAGGTTTACCGCCTCTCATGTACTCAGTATTGCAGAGTGTGAAGAAATAAGAAAAAAATTTGATTTAAGCCGCGAAGATGTAAATTTGGCGGCGCGCTGGGTGCGTGAAGCACGCGTCTTCTGGGGAATAGATGCATCGTATAAAGAGGAATTGGGACTCCCGGGAGTTGCTGAAAACACATGGAGTTTTGGTTTCTGCAGAATGCTTATGGGGGGAATAATGGGTCCGGGAGAGAAAACCTCACTTGGAATTCTGCCATACCATGAGATTGAAGGGGGTGATCTGCAGGTGCTCGGCAGGTTTATTTCATTATTTAATTCGCTCAGAGATATCTATTACATGATTAAGAACAGCTACACTCTTGCAGAATGGAGCGGTATTATCATCTTTATCCTGAACACACTTTTTATTGCAGGAGATATTCCTTCCGGATTCAGTTCCATTGTGGCGGCAGCGGATAAATTTAAATCGATGCAGTGTGAGTCGGGTTTTGCTGAAAAAGTATCTGTGAAGGTAATCATAGAGTATTTTGACAGAATACTTTCAGAGGCCCCTTCCGGAATGAATTTTGTAAGCGGCAGCCTTACCTTCTGTGAAATGCTTCCAATGAGAAGCATACCTTGCAGGGTTATATGCATTCTCGGCATGAACGACTCCGCATTCCCGCGTAAATCAAGATCTCTGAGTTTTGACCTTACCTCAGGCAACCCCAGGCGTGGGGACAGGTCAGTGAGGGATGAGGACAGGTATCTTTTTCTTGAAACGCTGGTTTCTGCAAGGGAAAGACTCTTCATAAGCTATATCGGGCGGAGCATGAATGGCAACAACCGGCTTAATCCATCTGTTGTGGTAAATGAACTCCTGGAATATATAGATCAGAATTACTTTGTTGAAACTACCGGTAAAAAAGTATCGGAATATGTTGTTAAAGAGCATCGCATCCAGCCGTTTAATCCTGTTTACTTTATAGATGAAAGCGGTTTTTTTACATACCGGATGAGCCGTGTTGAGGGTGCTCAGTCATATGCTTCGGGTGAAAAGCACGATTATATTTTCATGAATGATAAGCCTCTCCCCCCTCTTTCAGATGATGAAAAAACGATAAGCATCTCCGATCTTGCGGCTTTTCTGAACAATCCCTCCAGAGCGCTTTTGAATAAACGCCTTGGTCTTTATCTTGAGCTTAAGAACAATGAGTTTACAGACGGGGAACCATTTATTCCCGATACACTGGAAATGTATAAATTGAACGGCAGGATTATGGAATCTCTGCTTAACTGCAATGATAAGGAGAGCTATTTTGATATTGTAAAAGCATCAGGGGTTCTTCCGCATGGTACGCCGGGTTTGGTCGTTTATGACAGGTGTTATTTTGAAGTTGACAACTTTTACAGGAGCTTTAGCCCGGTTCTTGAAGGTAAGGCGGAAAAGATTAATCTCAATCTTGGTATTAAAGATTTCACCCTTACCGGCTCTGCGGATAATATTTACGGAAAGAAAAATATTTTCTTCCGCTATGCCATGGCGAAAGGGATGGATATTTTTTATGCGTGGATTACTCACCTGGCATTGTGTACTGCCGGGAGTTTCAGCGGCGACACATATCTTATTTCCAAAACAGGAATTCAGTCGTGGGAAACAATCCCGAACCCGGAAAAAATTCTTTCTGATCTTCTGGATATTTATAAAGAGGGTATGATCAGGCCGATCCCGTTGTTCCCGAAGAGTTCTCTGGTATATGCTGAAACATATTTCAGCCCCGGCAAGGGTGACCCCGGTGGAAGGGCTATAAAAAAAGCCGGTAATGTTTTTAATGGCAGGTATGGAGGGAATGATCTGAACGATCCCTATATAAGTAAACTCTTTGGCAACACATATACAATTACAAGTAAATTCTGCAATCTTGCACTGAAGGTTTATTCCCCTGTATTTGAGAATATGAAGAAAGGGTGGAATTATGAATGAATTTGATGTAATTAAATCACCAATTGAAGAGACAAATCTTATCGAAGCAAGTGCCGGTACAGGCAAGACATACGCCATTTCGATAATTTTCCTGAGGCTTATCGTTGAAAAAAACTTTGGGATTGAGGATATTCTTGTAGTGACATTTACCATTCCCGCAACAATGGAACTTCGTCTCAGGATAAGAGAAAGGCTGAAGGATGCTGTGAATGTAATTGAAGGAATTGAAATCGGGGATAAATCTGTTACACTGCTTATGAAGCAATATATCGGAAATGCTGTTATGAAGCAGAGGGTTTTGACCGCTGTTAAAAACTTTGATCAGGCTTCAGTGTACACTATTCATTCATTCTGCCGGCAGATGCTTATTGACAACGCCTTCGAGAGCGGATCTCTCTTTACGTCGGAGATTGTTAATGATGATGAACTGGTTGAACTCGGTGTAATTGATTTCTGTAGAACTGAGCTTTATAATTCATCGCCGGCATTTGTATCTTTTTTTATGGATAACTGCTCACCTGATGAACTTGTTAAGCTCTACAGGAAAAGGCCTCTTTCTGATGATCTGCGGATCGAACCGGATACACAGGGTGCAGACATAAAACACCTTGAGAGTAGTTATAAAATTATTTTCTCACTTTATAGTAAACTGTCAGATGCATGGAAGAGATGCAAAACAGAGGTCGTTGAAATAATCTTCAGGGAAAATTTTTTGAAGGGTAATATCTACAAAGATGAATCTAAGGATGCACTTGTTGAAAGTATGGATGAATATGTTGCAGGTGAAAATCCCTTTGCAATATTTGATAAATTTCAGAATTATACATCGGATAAAATAAGGAATTCGCTTCTCAAAGGGCGTGAGTATCAGGAATCTGAAGTTTTTGATATATGTCAGGAATTATATAATGAGTATGATAATTATTATGAAAAGGGAAGATCAATCCTCGTGCAGGTGAAAAAAAGACTTTTTGAGAAAATAGACAATATTATACGCGAAAAGAGAAATGTAAAGTGTAGCAGGTCTTTTGATGACCTGATTAAAGATGCAAAGAACGGTCTGGACAGTCCTTCCGGAAAGCTTCTTGCTGCTAAAGTTGCTTCACGATACAGGGCTGCCCTTATTGATGAATTTCAGGATACCGATGATCTCCAGTTCTATATATTCAACCGTCTTTTTAATAATGAAAATACAATTCTTTTCCTCATCGGTGATCCAAAGCAGGCCATATACAGATTCCGCGGGGCCGACATTTTCTCATACCTGAGGGCTGCTGATCATGTGAAAAACAGGTACAGTCTTGCTAGCAACTGGCGTTCCAGAAGGGAGCTTATTGCTTGCATCAATTCGGTGTTTGAAAAATGCACAAACCCTTTCGTATTCGAAAGGATCGAATTCCATCCGGTGAGGCCCGGAGATGATAACCAGGGGGAAATTCTCCTGAAAAGCGGAAAACCTGCGACTCCACTTGACATATGGCTTGCTGATGATAATCCTGACGCAGGGAGAGACCTGATGGAACAGCTTGCTGCAGAGATATCGCTTATGATTAACAGGGGGAGAGATAATCCCTATAAACTTGGTGAAAAAAGCATCAACCCCGGTAATATTGCTGTTCTTGTAAGAACCGGCAGACAGGCAGCAGAGGTCAGGGATTCGTTTTCCAGGTATTCCATCCCCTCTGTATCGCGTGGTATGGATAATGTTCTCAATACAGAAGAGGCGCGCTCTCTTTATTTTATTTCTGCCGCAATTGCTGAACCTTCGGTTTCTGCGCTTGTCAGGGCCGCAGCCTCAACTGATGTTATGGGGGGAAATGCTGAATCTCTGTTCTGCTTTATAAAACATTCTGAGGATACTGACGAGCTTGATACTCTTGCTTCGAGATTTTATACATACAGGGAGATATGG
Organism: Spirochaetota bacterium; assembly: GCA_963664815.2. Lineage (GTDB taxonomy): Bacteria > Spirochaetota > UBA4802 > UBA4802 > UBA5550 > WRGT01. The sequence goes on along the minus strand of CAXXHB010000003.1, from coordinate 3,119,100 downwards.
ATTAACGGTGGATTCCTGAGCATGATAACTGCTTTTATGGAAGGAGAGTCTGTACCTTCCAGACTTTTCTCTTTTAAAGGAGGGGAAAGAATGATTGCGAATATAAATCAGATGGCAGAGATTCTGCAACAGGAGGAACATGAAAGGGGATTAATCCCGAAGGAACTCGTAGGCTGGTTTGCAAATACAATTGCTTCACCACCGGATGATGATAAATATTCCATGCGTCTTGAACGTGATGATGATGCTGTTAATATCATCACAATGCATGCATGTAAGGGGCTTGAGTTTCCGATAGTATATTGCCCGTTTCTTGGTCGTAGCGGTGACAATAGTGATAATTATATAATATATCACGATGAAAAAGAGGAATACAGACCGGTTATTTACATCGATAAAAATGTTCCTGAAGATGTCAGAAATACCAGAAAGAAAGAGGATCTTGCTGAAAACGTAAGGCTGCTGTATGTCGCACTTACAAGGGCGAGATCGGCGTGTCGTGTAATGTTTGCCCCTAATAAATTATTTACCGGTTCGGCGGCGTATCACATTTTTGTAAAGGATTCGGGGTATGCGACCGGTAAGGATAGAGAGAATCTTGTTAAAGCTCTTTCTGCTCTTTCCTCAGATTCTGACGGAAAAATAAGCTTTACCCGGGGTGTTGTTTTACAGGGGAAACAATATATATCAGAACAGTATCCTGCTGATGTAATTGCCGCCAGAGAGTTCTCTGGTGATGTAAAGGGTGTCTGGAAAACGCATAGTTACAGTGCAATAGCAGCCGGTGCATCTTCTGCTATGAGTGAAGTATCAGACGAGAAGGATTTCCAGTCAGAGTATCATGCGCGTAAGGGGAAAGGAACAGGTATTTTTGGTTTTGAAACGGGGGCAAGGGCCGGTTTATGCATACATGAAGTTTTTGAAAAATCTGATTTTACTGTTAAAGGGCGTGAAGATGTTGATGATATATGCGGCATGGTTCTTGATAAGTACAGGTTTGATGTTTCATCGAAGGTTCATATTTCAGACATGTTTTTCAATGTTGTAAACTGTACTCTGGATGAAAACTCGGGACTTAAACTTTCCGGCATAAACAGCATTTCAAGGCTTAGCGAGCTGGAGTTTAATTTCCCCGTGGAGTCTTTTGACTCCGGAAGGTTCAGGGAGATCTTCCGGGGTGGAGGGGGATACTGTGATAAGATTTATCGCAATCTGGCTGATAACCGGTCCGAACCGGGGGGAATGATGAAAGGTTTTATTGACCTTGTCTTTCAGCATAGCAATAAATTCTATATAGCCGACTGGAAGTCCAACCATCTTGGCAATTCATATGCAGAATACTCGCAGGAGCAAATCGGTGCAGAAATGGAGAGGCATAATTATTTTCTTCAATACTATATATATACCGTTGCGCTGAACAGGTATCTGAAACTGAGGCTTCCCGGATATAGCTATGAAGAACAATTTGGCGGCGTGTATTACTTTTTTGTCAGGGGGATGAATCCGGATAGCCCGGGCAGCACAGGAATTTTTCGCGACAAGCCTGAGATCGGTGTAATAAATAAAATGGATGCATATTTCAACGGGGTTATTTAAATGAAGTTTACAGCAGCGGATCTGAAAAAAAGCGGATTCTTCAGCGATATAGATATTCATCTGTCGGAATTTCTGTCAGCTGCCGGTGGTGAAGAATCACCGCTGTTTAAACTCACAGTGATGATGCTCAGCAGCAGGTTGAACAGCGGTGATGTATGCCTATCACTTGATGATGTTGCTGAAAAACCACTTTCATATTTTTTCGGGGAAGATAGTGATGATGAAAATAATTACAGGGATATATTAATACCTTCCAAAAAGGAGATACTCAGTGTTCTGGATAAAAGTAAAGCAGTGGGGGTTGAGGGAGACTATCTTCCGCTGATACTTGAAGATGGTAATAATCTCTATTTCCATAAGTATAATTCATTTGAGAACCTCCTCGCAGAAAACATAAAACGACTGGCCGTGAATAAATCAGATGCCGGGGATATTTCAGACATAAAAAACACATTTTCCATTCTTTTCCCATCTGCAGATGGTGAAACAGACTGGCAGGGAGTGGCAGCTTATTCCGCGCTTTCAGGTGGTATAACTGTAATTTCAGGAGGACCCGGTACCGGCAAAACATCTACAGTTGTAAAGATACTTGCGCTGATTGTGGAATCTGGAATAAAAAGCGGAAGAGATGTTTCAATTTCACTGGCAGCGCCAACCGGGAAGGCTGCTGCACGCTTAAAGGATGCGGTGAGTTCTGTCCTTTCCGGTCTCCCTGTCGGAGATGATATAAAAATGAGTATACCTTCAGAAACATTTACCATACACAGACTACTGGGATCTTTAAAGGATTCTCATGAATTCAGGCACAATAAGAATAATCCTCTTCCGCACGACGTTATTGTAGTTGACGAGTGTTCCATGGGGGATATGGCGCTTATGTGCAGACTGTTAGATGCGTTAAAACCGGGCGCGCAGGTTATACTTCTTGGCGACAGGAACCAGCTTTCTTCTGTTGAAGGGGGGGCGGTTTTCGGCGATTTATGCGGTTTAATGGATGATGTGTATACAAAAAGATTCCTTGATCGCGGAAGGAGTCATCTAGGAATTAACATATCTGTCCCGGAGGCGGAAAATGCTGAACCGGGACCGATGAATGACGCTCAGGTTGTTCTGAAGAAAAGCTGGAGATTTGGAGGGAAAACCGGTATTGGAATTCTTGCAGAACTTGTTAAAAACGGGGATGCAGATGGAGCGGTAGATATTCTGCATGATGAAAGTTACCCCGACGTGTATATGACTGATGGAATTTCAATAGAAGCTGTGTCCAACAGCTACAGGAATATAGCCCGGAGCTTTATTTCTGTATTGGACTATTCCGGTGTTCCGATTGAAGAAAAGATTTCAAAACTGATAAACGGAATTTCAATATTAACAGCATTAAGGAGAGGCTGGTCAGGAATTGAGGGGATGAATGCAATGGCGGAGAATGTGCTTTATAATATGGGAGTTATTGAACCGGCTGGAAAGTTCTATCCGGGCCGTCCTGTTATGATTTCGCGTAACGATTATCCGCTTTCGCTGTTTAATGGCGACATCGGTATAGTTTCAGGAAATAACCATGCAGATGTGGTTTTCTCTGACGGGGAGGGTAAAACGAGGAGTATAAACCCGTCAAGGCTGCCTGAGCATGAGACGGCATTTGCCATGACTATTCATAAAAGCCAGGGATCTGAATTTGACAATGTTCTTGTCGTAATGCCTGATAAATGGAACATGATCATGACAAGGGAGCTGCTTTATACCGCGGTAACAAGGGCGCGCTGTGGAGTTATTATAGCATCAGGAGAAGATGTTTTAAAAGATATGATTCTGACTCCGGCGAAGAGGATGAGCGGGCTGAGACGGAAAATCTGGGGGGCTACCGGATAAACTTTTTAAGACTGTTTTTGACTGTTTCACGAAGTATCTCTTTAAATAAAGGTTCCTCTTCGGTTGAGTATAGGTCAAAAAATTTAATTACATTCTTTGAATCATTGATTTTTACAAGTGAGTAAAGAGCCGCGCTTCTGACGTATCTTGATTTGTCTGTTTTAATCTGGTTTATAAGTATCTCTGAGACTGCACCTTTTTTTATTGATTTCAGAGCGCTGCAAGCCTCCCCGCGTACCTTGTAGTTTTCATCGAGTATTGCCTCTTTCAGAATTCCAAGAGATGCACTCTCTTCGTTTATCTCGCCAATGGCGTAGACAGCCTTGATTCTCATCCCCGGATCCGGGTCGTTGTTGATTATATATTTCAATCCTCTTATGTTACCAGCTTTTTTAAATGAAATAAGCGTATCAAGAACCGCATCTTTTATTTCAGGTTTTTCGTCTTTCATGAGCATCTCGGATAATGAACCCGCTGCTGTATAGTATTTCAGTTCACCAAGTGCCCTTACTGCTTCGAGTCTTACTTCTGCATTCTGATCTTTCAGGATACCGGTCAGCATCGGAGATGACTGTGTATCTTTAAATGATACAAGAGATGCTATTCCCATTTTCCTTGTTTCGTTGTTGTCGTCTTTCAAAACAAGCTTTCTCAGTGCGGGGAGTGCTTCTTTAACGGCGTTGTTGTTTACACATTTGATGGCATATATTCTTACAGATTTGTTTGCATCTTCAAGCATCGAGATTGCTATTTTCTGAAATCTGACATCGTAGAGGTAATTAAGTGCTTCTAGAAAATATATCCTGTCTATGGGATTTTTACTCTGCATTAAAGAAAGAATAACTGGGAATACCCTGTCGTCTCCGTTCTTTTTGAGAGACATAGCGGCTTTTTCCCTTACCTCTGCTCTTGGAACAAGAAGCTTTTCTGCAATAGGCACTGTAAAAGCAACGGATTTTGTACCGGCCAGCAAATCAATAAGTTCAATTTCGGAATCCTTATCCTTTGCAGACCGGAGCATTTCAGTCCATAGCGCAGACTGATCCTGAAAAGGGTACTCCCTGAGAGCGGTAATAATTCTTGTTCTTATCTCTTTATCGTCGTCATCCAGATACTCTTCCTTCAGTTTTGCAGGGATAGCGGCGGGATGGTTCAGTTTAATATATTCAACAGCATTCTGAAATTCAGGTGCATCACCGTCTAAAACGGCGGAAACAATATCTTTGTCCTTAATGAGTTCCGCCGGTAAACCGTCAAAAAGGAAAAGTAAAAGAAAAGATACAATTATTATGGAGATTTTTCTGAATTCAATCACGCAAAATTTTCATAAACTCCATGAAGATAAAGAACTGACATAGCCTTTGTAACGACTTTATTCTGGTAATCCTTGTTTTTCACACTGTATTTATATACAATCATCATGATCCCGCCAACAAGCATTGAAGCGGCAATGTCAGGTTCTATTTCGCTTTTAAAAATATTGTTATTACGGAGTACTTCAATTTCCTTCGATATAATTGAACTTATTTTTTCCAGGAAAATAGCAACCTTTACTGAGACCTCTTCATCAATGCCGGCTATGTCTCTGTATATAAGTCTTATTACTATTGGTTCACTTGCAAAAACAGAGAGACATGAGGAAATTCTGTTATCGACAAACTTGATGATTGTAGCGTGATCAGGTTTAATTCTGAGGAACTCCTTCAGGTCATCGGGATCGAGAATATCTTCAATGGTTTCAGCTACTGTTTCAAGAATGGCGTAAAGAATTTCTTTTTTATTGCTGAAATACTGGTAAACAGTTCCCCTGGCAATATCAAGCTCTTCACATACCTGTCCGATATGAGTGCTTTGGAATCCTCTGGTTATGAACATGTCTTTTGCTATGTCTATGATCTGCTGTTTGCGTTTTTCACCTTTTGGTGGCATAGAAATTACCTCATTGTATATGTATATACGTGCCAGAAATATTAAGGATATTCGGTGGGATAAATGATAATGATTAAATTCTTCTTCCGCCGCTATTTCTGCTGTTTATAGTATTAATTTCTTTTCTGATCGGGATAAGCGCTTCCTGAAGTTCCTGAACTATTTTATCAGCTTTTTCCTGAAGTTCTTTACTCATACTCAATTATTCCTGTAAAAAATTTGTAGTTATTCACCTGTTAAATTATACCTGAATTCCCGTTATAATTTAAAATAAACCTCAACAGATAAAAAGACTAACCATATATATAATACTCGTCATCAGTTTATAATATTATTTAATAATTTTATAAACTGGATATAAGAAAAATAAATTTATATATAATTTAAAATGGATATGGAACCGTTATTTTATAAAAATGTACAAATTTTATCTGAAAGGTCAATAAATTTTTATGCGTGAAGAAAAAAAAGAATGAATGGGAATTGTTCTATAATAGAATTGATTAACGGACTTATACAAGCCTGTTAATCAATAACCCTGACTTGTCGTTTTCAGGTTTTACTTTTACTTCAGCTCCGATAAGCATAAAGAGGAAATCTTTTACTTCTGATACATCCATAGTTGCAGCCTGCTGTATTTGTTCTCGGATTTTTTCTTTTTCATAACGCGAAGTTTCGTCAGCTATAGTACCGGAACTGGACATAGAGAGGGTAACTTCCCCGCTTTTAACTTTATCAGGCGATAACCTGATATTTATCATTTCATTGGTATTGTAATTGGAGTTGATGTTGATATTCATGACCAGAACCTCCTTGTTCAGTCTCTTTGCTACATTGTCGGAGCGTTATAAATTTCTGATAAGGATTTTTTAGCAATTTATTCAATTTTAAGCTGTTTTTTCAACTTTTCCGGAGAATTTTCGACGAAAAGCGTCTGAAAGATATGTATATTAAAAAAAAATTACTTACATAAATATTTATGAAAAACCAAGGAAATAAAACAATACTTCTGATCGAGGATGAAGAGATAACTGCTAAGCTTGAGAGAGAGATTCTTGAGAAGAACGGATATAATGTACTTTTAACCGTTAATGGGGAGGATGCACTGGAGATAGTTATAAGTAATGATTCTATTGATCTTGTGCTTACTGATATAACTCTTAACGGCATAATGGATGGAGTTGAAACTGCAGATGCGATTCTTCGCCGCAGAGATATTCCTGTTGTTTTTCTGTCAGTTCATACTGAAAAGGATATTCTGAAGAAAATTGAAAGGGTTGTTTCCTATGGGTTTGTAGTAAAAAGCACAGGTGAAACGGTTCTCATAACAGCGATAAAGATGGCCTTCAGGCTTTATGAAGCAAATATCAACATCAACAGGCAGAAGCAGGAGCTTGAATCTGTCAATGAAGAGATGCAGGCAGCCTTTGAGGAAATGGAGGCAATAAATCAGGAGCTTTTTGAAACGCAAAAAAGCCTTATTGAAAGCGAAAGTAAATACAGGGGACTTTATGAAAGCATTATGGATGCGGTTGTTGTTGTCAATATGCAGGGATATATCATTGATTCAAACCGTGCATATCAGGAGCTTCTTGGTTATACCGGGGATGAGTTAAAAATATTTACATACAGGGATATCTCTCCCGAAAAATGGATAGAAGATGAGGAATCAGTCCTGATGGAACAGCTTCTGGTAAGGGGTTATTCCGATGTTTATGAAAAGGAGTATATAAGGAAAGATGGTGTTTTAATACCGGTAGAAATGAGGTCTTTTCTTATAAAAGATGCCGGTGGCAGCTATACTGCTGCGCTGGGTATTGTCAGAGACATTTCTGAGAGAAAAAAAGCTGACAGGGAGATTCATGAAAGGGAGGAAAAATTCCGTACTATTTTTGAGAATTCACCGTATTCAATCTCTATAAACAGAAACAGTGACGGTAAATTCGTTGATGTTAACAGGAAGTATCTGGAAAAAAGTGGTTTGAAAAAAGAGAATGTGATAAATCACACACATTCAGATTTTTCAGAGCTGGTTGATCCGCAGGACATATCGCTTATTAAGGAGGAATTTGAACGAGATGGGTATGTTGACCGGTTTCATTTCAGATTAAAAGGCAGCCATGGTAAGATTTTACACGAACTGGCGTCGATATATCCAATAATTATCAATGATGAAGAGTGTACTCTGACAATAATTACGGAGATAACCGAACTCAAAGAGGCAGAAGAGGCTCTCCGTAAGAATGAATCGGAACTGAAAAGTCTTTTTAATGCTCTTCTTGTGGGTGTGGGTATGATAGTTGACCGCAGGTTTACAAAGGTAAACAAGTATCTGTGTAACCTTCTTGGCTATGAAGAATATGAACTTATTGGCTGTCCTACAGGGATTCTCTATATCAGTGATCAGGAGAACGAACGCGTGGGACGTGAACTTTACGGCATGATGTTCAGAGAGGGGCACGGGATTGCAACAGGAACTGTATTGACTAAGTCCGGTGAGATATTAAACTGCCTTCTCAGTCTCACGCCGGTCGATCCTGCAGACTACTCTGCGGGATTTTGTGCGACATTTAATGATGTGACAGAATTGAATCGTGCTGAAAAGGCACTTCGTGAAAGCGAACTTAAATTCAAAGCTGTAATGGAACAGTCAACGCTTCCAATGGTTATACTTGACAACAGCGGATATATGGCTGACGCCAATGAGGCATGGGTGAGAATGTGGGGCGTCGATAAGAAAAAGGCTATTGGTAAATATAACATTTTTATGGACCGGCAGGTAGCGGTTGTCACTGATCTGATTAAAATGGCATTTAAGGGGAATCCGGTTGACTTCCCGGAACAACGCTATAACCCGCCATCTGCCGGACACAGGGTTGATATGTTCTGGCTTACCGGGAGGGCATATCCGCTCAGGAGCAACAGCGGTGAAGTGAGCAATGTTGTTTTGATTATTGAAGATATAACTGAAAGAAAGCTTGCCGTTGAAGCTTTGAGGGAAAGTGAGGAAAAATTCAGGAATATATTTAATAATATGACCATAGGTTATATGCGTTCCGGTATAGATGGACGTTTCATTGATATCAATCCTGCCTGCCTGCGGATATTCGGTTATAGTACAGAGGAAGAAGCCAAATCGGCTCTCTCGAATAACACGTCGAATGTTTATGTTTCAAAAAGCGACTGGTTTGCAGTAAGGGAAAGTATGTTTTCCGGGGAAAATCCGCATAACTGTATTGTTCAGCTTAAAAGGCGCGATGGTACGGAATTTACGGGAGGTCTCAACCTGAGGATGGTCGCGAAGTCTGACGGAACTCCCGAATATATTGAATGTCTGATGGATGATGTTACGGAAAGAATTAAAACGCAGGAGATGCTTATACAGTCTGAAAAAATGATAACTGTAGCGGGGCTCGCCGCGGGAATGGCACATGAGATAAACAATCCTCTGGGAATAATAATGCAGAATGCCGAAAATGCTATTCACCGCCTGATGGATGACATTCCTGGTAATCTCAATGCCGCTTATGCAGCAGGAACAGCATTGTCTGATATAAGGGAATATGTGAAATCGCGCAGAATAGACAGGTACCTCGATTCAATCAGAGAAGCAGGTGAAAGGGCAGCAAGGATTGTGGGCAATATGCTGCAGTTCAGCCGTGGTACAGAGTCAAAATTTGCATATATTAACATAAACACGCTTATTGAAAAAGCGCTTGATCTTGCGTCAAACGATTACGATCTCCGGAGGAAATATGATTTCAGGAATATTCGAATAATAAAAGACTTTGGTGATCTTCCGGAAATTCAGTGTGCGGAGACGCCCGTTGAGCAGGTTTTCCTTAACCTGTTCAAAAACTCGGCTCAGGCTATGGATTCGTCCGGGCATAACCGCTCACGTGAACACGAGATATCAATAAAAACATTGAAAACTGACGGCGGTGTCAGAATAGAAATAGGAGATAACGGCCCCGGTATGGATGAACTGACAAGAAGAAGGATTTTTGAACCTTTTTTTTCAACAAAGGAACCGGGAGTAGGAACGGGACTCGGGCTGTCTGTTTCGTATTATATAATAGTTGACGGTCATGGGGGTACTATTTCGGTTGAATCATCGCCGGGAGCCGGCACGAATTTTATAATTACGTTGCCTGCCGGAAGGAGGATTTAGTGCAGACAAGGCTGATAATTGTTGATGATGAGGAATTTATCCGTCTCCCGATAAAGGATTATTTTGAAGACTGCGGATGGGATGTTGATGTTTACAGTACTGCCGAAGAGGCGCTTGAACACCTGAAGAGTAAAAGTGCAGAGTGTGTAATCGTAGATATGCGCCTGCCGGGTATGACGGGAGTTGATTTTATCACAGCGGCTCACAGGCTGAGGCCTGAGACAAGGTTTGTTATATATACAGGATCGATCGACTTCAGTATAACTGATGAACTCCGGGCATCCGGTGTAGATAATAACTGCATTGTAAGAAAACCGGCAATTCACCTGAAGGAACTGAAGGCGGCAGCTGAAGGCAGGGAGAAAAAAGAATAAATCTGAATGGAATGAACAGGACCTTTGACTGCATAAAGGATAATTCCGTAATTATATTCGATACGTACTTCCTGAGGTTTTTATTGAAAACTTTGCTGTTTTCCTTGAGGTTTACAACAGTCTGAAGTAAAGATGTAAATTTAAATCACATAGTGCAGCTCTTTGATAAGTTATAATCCCCTTTAACAGGGTTTACATGATTGACTAATTTACTGACATCTGATAGAATAAATGTATTTTTAATTTTACGAAGGTGGATTAATGCGATTAATAACAAGGGGATTGATTCTTGTTGCGGTTTTTGCCCTTATTTTCAGCATTTTTATTGTTTTGTATGAATACAGGGAAAAGAAGGAAACACGGCTATTCATCAGCGAGCTTGAAAAAAAGGATCTCGAAATTCTTGAAAGGTATCTTGTTCAGTTGAGCCTCCCGGTTTCAAAATATTTACAGGATATTTCTTTATGGAATGAAACTGTAGATTTTATAAAAAACCGGAAAAGCGATTTTCTTGCTGATAAAATTGATCTGAGTGGTGAATTATATAATATAGGGGAGATCTGGATTTATGATCCAGGTTTTAAGAATATATATCATTTTAAAAACAGAAATTTTTCAAACAGTGTAGAGAATATGGAGAGTATTATTCCATCTTTAAAAAATAAATTTGAATCGGAGAGATTCTTTACCTTTTATTTTCTTGATAATCATATCGCTTATTTTATGACGGCTATATCCATACATTCCGGCAGCGACAGAGTGAAAAAGACAAAACCTGCCGGTTTTATTATCACGGCAGTCCCCTGTGATAATAATTTTATATCTCAGGTAAAATCCGGTTCATCACACATAAAAGCGGCGTGGATTAATTTACAGAAACGGGATTCATATTTAATAGATGATGCTATTACTTTGAATGCGCCTCTTGTCGATATAAACGGGATCACAGCAGCATACCTGACAGTATTGGTGGATATGCATTTTATACGAGAGATAAAAAATGCCGACAGGGCTTTTGAATATTATTTATACATATATATTATATTTTTTATAATTCTGACAACGGCATTCTTCCGGAGTGTGGTCTATCCCGTGAAGGAACTGTACAGGGCGCTCTATACGGCTGATTATACTCCCTCTTCCGTTTATAACAAATACACTTCTTTCGAGTTTAGAAGAATTATGGAAATGATAACGCTTAATAAGAATGTTGAAGCAAAACTCGGAGAAGTAATTAAAGAGACTGAAATACAGAAAGCAATAGCGGAACAGACTACAAAAACGAAGAGTGAGTTTCTGGCAAACATGAGTCATGAAATCCGCACACCAATGACCGGAGTAATGGGGTTTGCCGATATGCTCATTGAAACCAGCCTTGACTCTGAACAGAGGTGTCTTGCAGACGGGTTGGTGAAGTCATCAAGGTCAGTATTGAATATAATTAATGATATACTCGATCTGTCAAAGATAGAATCGGGAAAATTTGAATTAACCGGCAGGCCGTTCAGTATCAATGCAATGATTGAAGATGTAATTCTTGTTCTTAAAGGTTTTGCCATGGATAAAGGGTTGAACATTGTTCTCGATAACAGGATAGAAAAAGATGTTATAGCCGAAGGTGACGAGAAAAGGCTGAAACAGATTCTCCTCAATATCGGTGGTAATGCCGTTAAGTACACTATAAAAGGGGAAATTACTTTTACGGCTACATCGAAAACCATTGCCGGAGATGTAACGGAGTTTGCCTTTGAAGTTAAGGATTCCGGTGTAGGAATGACAGAAGAACAGCTGGGCCGTATTTTCGAAAAATACGAACAGGTTCATGATCCTGCTGCATTTACCGGAGGTACAGGGCTCGGTCTTGCCATTACAAAAAGCCTGATTGAATTAATGAACGGTTCACTGGAGGTGAAAAGTACTCCGGGCAGCGGGAGTGTGTTTACAGTCAGGATGAGTTTGAAGTGCCGCATGGGTGAAATTCTTAAACCGGTTTTGAGAACTGTTAAAGAGATCGGGCTTAATATTCTCATCGCTGATGATAACCAAATAAATGTCCGTGTGCTTGAGAATATACTGAAGAAAGCAGGATGCAGTTTTAAAGTTTCATATACTGGAGAGCAGGCTGTAGAAATGGCCGCTGCTGAAAAATATGATCTTATACTTATGGATTTTCAGATGCCGGTCTATAATGGGATGGAAGCCACGGAAATGATAAGATCGGGGGACGGACACTGTAAAAATACCCCGATCTATGCAATTTCTGCAGATATTTTTGAGGAATCAAGGAAAAAATCGGTTAAATGTGGAATGAACGGTTTTATAATGAAGCCGTTTGTTATGGAAGAGATTTTTACAGTTCTTTTAAGTGTAAAAAAAGGTATTGATAATTAATCCATACATGTTTTCTTTTAGTATTCTCCTGTGTCCCGGATTTCCGGATTAGTAAATTAAGGAAAAGTTATGAGATTGAAGGAGCGTTTTTCGCCATTGCTGGACATGTTTACGATTCCCCGTTCCGAAGATGCTGATTCGAGGCTCATGGAATACATGGCAAAAATGACACTTATTACTATTTCCCTTATAGCAATACCTTTTTCGCTTATTTCTGTTATCGCCTGGTTTTACGGAATTATCCCCGCTGACACTGTGATTATACTTTTCTGTATGAGTATACTGTTCATGACAGGGTGGTGGCTTGCCAATATAGGGTTCTGGCGTATAAGCAGCCTGATCCCTTCTCTGATTATATTGCTGGCTGCTATATATGGGAACTTTATCGGTGGAACTGATGTTCCTGCAATGCTGCTTTATGTCCTGGCAATTCTTATGATGGCTGTATTGAGAGGGGTCAGGGGTATGTATGTTGTGCTGACTGTTTCGCTGATTTCATACTTTTCAATAGGAGAGGCTTATTACCTTGGTTATCTGAAACCGCTGCGTACTTCTGAAACAGCTTTTATGAACAGAATGATAATAACCATCGCCTCTATCCTGTCTATATCTCTTCTGGTACGTTTCCTTATTTTACAGTACAGGCGTGCAATTGACCTGACGCGCCAGGAGGTAAACGAAAGAAAAGCAGTGGAAGAGGAGCTGCGCAACAGCGAGAAAAATTACCGTGAACTGGTTCAAAGCGCCAACAGTATCATAATGAGAATGAACACCGAGGGAGAAATTACCTTTATAAATGAGTTTGCAGAACGTTTTTTCGGATATAAATTTGATGAGATCAGAGGAAAGAATGTCGTGGGTACGATAGTGCCGGAATCTGACAGTTCGGGGAGTAATCTCGGCGTCATGATAAAGAATATTTTAAAAAACCCGGACGATTTCAGGTTCAATGAAAATGAAAATATGACCCGTGACGGTAAAAGAGTATGGATAACATGGGCGAATAAATCTATCAGGGGCAAGGATGGACGCCTAGTAGAGATCCTCTGTGTAGGAAATGATGTGACTGAGAGGAAACAAGCGCTGGAGGAGAATGAAAGGATACAGATGCAGCTTATTCAGTCACAGAAGATGGAGGCTATCGGAACCCTTACCAGCGGGATTGCTCATGACTTTAACAACATGCTTGGTGCTATTATGGGCAGCATAAGCCTTCTGGATATCATCCTTAAAAATGAGACTATAACCGAAAGAGTTAAAACTGACAGTTATATACAGATAGCCGTTGATTCATCGAAAAGGGCATCAGACACGATCCGGAAACTTCTCCTCCTGTCTCGAAGACAGGAAATAAAACTTATGCCGGTTGATATTAATATCTCCATGGGAAATGTTATTGATATCTGCAGAAACAGTTTTCCTAAAAGCGTTTCGCTGAATGTGTTGTATGGGCCCGGGCCAATGATGGTAATGGCTGACTCTGCCCTGATTGAACAGATATTCCTGAATTTCTGTGTCAATGCCTCTCATGCTATGACTATAATGAGAGAACCAGGGGAAAAGGAGGGTGGAAATCTTCTGATCCATATATCACAGGTAGAATCATTAAAACCTGGATTTTTAAATAGTGAAGATGGCATAGAGCAGGAGCGTTATATCAGGATTGAGTTTACAGACACTGGAGTAGGAATGGATGAGGTTACACAGAATCGTATTTTCGAACCGTTTTTTACGCTGAAAAAAAGGGAATCCGGAACAGGGCTTGGTCTTTCTATGGCATATAATCTTATTCAACATCTTGGAGGTTTTATTGAACTTGAATCTGAAATTAATAAAGGTTCCTGTTTCAGGATATATCTTCCGGAATTATCACAAAACATAAATGATATCGTAGCCTCAGGCAGTGATAAACAACTGGTCAAGGGGAATAAAACAATACTGGTTATTGACGACGAGGTGTTTATTCAGTCTGTTGCGCAGAATATTCTTTCATTTTGCGGTTACAACGTATTGAAAGCTTCAAATGGTCTTGAAGGTATTTCAATTTATGAGAAAAATATCGACAGAATAGGTGCCATACTCCTGGATGTATCCATGCCCGGTATGTCCGGATTTGAGGTTTTTGATGAGCTTAAAAAAATTAATAGTGCCGTTAAAGTATTATTCAGCTCCGGATATTCAGAAGATGAAAGGGTATCTGAGGCAATATCCAGGGGTGCATCGGGTTTTATACAGAAACCTTATACTGCCGTTGAACTTTCCCGTAGTATTAATGAGATATTGAATGGTTAAAGCCTGTATTTGACTTTTTTTTACTCTTTCGTTTATAATGTTTGACCGGACAGCCTGTGATTTATCATCTTTCAGGCTGATGAACTACAGTTGTGAAACCGGAGCATTTATGTCGGGAAAAATACTTCGGGTGTACTCCCGGGAAACAGTTTTCCTGCGGCGGATTAAAAGAGAAACGTCCGGTTTTTTTAAATAAACCCGGTATTAATCCGATATTAATATTATCCCGGGAGAATTATATGAAAAGAAACAGGTTTATTATAACTATAATCATTTTTATATCTGTGATTATACCAGGAAATATTTTGACCTCGGATTATTCACGTTCCTTCATAAAAAGGGCAATAGCAATAACAGGAAGACTCTCCGGTCAGAGTAAATATGCAGCGGAAATACACAGTAAACTTTTAAACGGTATGTTCCTTTCACCGACAATTTTTGAAGAAAATCATGTAGTTGCTTATTACGGACATCCAAAATCCAAAATAATGGGTATAGTGGGGCGTTATAAAATTCCCGAATTGGCGGAGATGTTGAAGGAACAGGCGGCTTCTTATGACAAGTTATTTGAAAATAAAGGCGTTCTCCCGGCATTTTACCTGATTTACGGTACATGTCAGCCTGGCGGGGAGATAAATATTATAGATAAAAAGCTTCTTGAATCGTATATTGATTTTGCCCTTGCAAACGGATTCCTGGTTTACCTGGACCACCAGATAGGGAAATATACGGTAGCCCAGGCGCTCGAGGAACTGCTCCCGTATCTTAAATACCCCAATGTTCACCTTGCCCTCGATCCCGAATGGAGGACGACTCACCCCATGAGAGTGGTAGGATCAATTACCGGGAGGGAACTTAATGAAGCTCAGCAGAAAATGAAGGAATATATGGCGGCCAATAATATACCCGGCAAACGTCAGCTGGTAGTACATCAGTTTCAGAGCAAAATGATAAGGGATATAAAAGAGACGAGGGCTACTTATGATCCTGTTATTCTTGTCCATGCTACATCGGGGTGGGGGAGCCCGGAGAGTAAAATAAGCACACACAGCAGAAATGCCCATGCAGTCAACATCCCGTACAAAGGATTCAAGTTATGGTACTATTATTCCAGTAAGCATGGCGTTCACTATGACAGGCCGCTTATGACTCCTCGCCAGGTGTTGAGCCTGTATCCTGAACCGGGACTGATTATATACCAGTAGTCACCTGGAAAAACTTACCATTAAATCATGTATAATAACATAAAACAGAATTCTTTTATTGCAGAGAGTGTACTGGATAAATTTCACTCTTTTTGCCGGAGTTGATGAAAGATTCTCATAAATATTGTGTTTAAAAAACAATATTCGCCGCAGAGGAACACAGATAGACACAGATAGTTGTACGGAAATAAAGAATAGCATATCTGTAACTTTTCTGCATGGTCTGTGTACATCAGATAAAGCGAACGATTATATCTCACCTCCGCCTCTGGCGGTGAGAATAGAAAAATTTATGCTATAATAATTTTTTCAGTAATTATTAATGGTAAAGAAATCAGAATAAAGGTGTTTACATGAATAATAAATATATGGAAGCAGTGGAAAAGGGAAAAAAAATTCTTGAATCCGCGTCATGCGACTATGCAGAGATCAGGATCTCCTCAAGCGTTGGAACAGGCATATCTCTTTCCGGGGAGAATGTCGATTCATTCACAATCGGCGAGTCCGTGGCGGGTTCTGTACGTGTTTTAAAAAACGGATCATGGGGTTTTTCCACATTTAATGATCTCTCAATGCTTGAAAGATTTTTCTCCGGAGCTGTATCATCGGCATCGCTTGTTTCACCGTTTGATAAAGGCGTTATTGCGCGCGGTAAACCGTTGCGCAGTGAGTTCAGAACGGAATTCAGACGCAATTTTATGGATGTCACACCAGATGAAAAATATATGCTTTTGAAAAGATATAACGATATCCTCCTCGGATCGGAGTCTGTCCAGACAACCAGGGCAGGTTACCGTGATGTTTATACGCAGTATACATTTATGAATTCCGAGGGGAGTCTTCTCTCTTATGATAAAATGTATTGCGGGATATCGCTGGCATCTGTTGCAAAAAGGGGCAGTATTATTCAGCCATCTCATGAATCAATTTCGGGGTATGGCGGATTTGAACTTGTTGAAAACAAAGACCATCTGGCAGATGTTGTTGTGAAAACAGCGGTTGACATGCTTGATGCCGATCCTGTCCCCGGAGGAACCTACGATATTATTGTAGACCCGAAATTATGCGGAGTATTTATACACGAAGCCTTCGGTCATATGTCAGAGGCTGATTTCGTATATGAGAATCCCCGGATGAAGGATGTAATGGTTATCGGCAGGGATTTTGGCCCGTCAATGCTGAATGTATATGATGACGGAACTCTGAATGAATGTTCGGGATATATTCCCTTTGATGACGAGGGTATACCACCCGGGAAAACTTCACTGATAAAAGACGGTCTCCTCTCCGGAAGGCTTCATTCCCGTGAAACTGCCGGTAAAATGGATGAAGACGTTACCGGCAACGGAAGGGCCATCAGCGTCATGAGACAGCCGATTGTAAGGATGACCAATACATATATAGAAAACGGAGAGTATTCCAGGGATGATATTTTCAGCTCAATGGATGACGGTCTCTACTGCGTTGATGTAATCGGCGGACAGACAAACCTTGAAATGTTTACTTTTACTGCCCCATACGGATATATCGTGAAGAACGGCAAACCTGGTAAAATGGTGCGTGACGTTGTGCTTGCCGGTAATGTGTTCAATACCCTGAAGAACATTACAATGATAGGAAATGACCGGGAAATGTTCGGCGGGCTTGGAGGATGCGGTAAGGGCGGTCAGAGCCCTCTCCCGGTTTCATTCGGAGGGCCGCATATGAAAATAAAAGATGTGCTTGTCGGAGGCAGATAATGAAAAGTCAGATAGAACGCGCCCTTACGGAAGGGGTAAAATGGTATGACGCCGTCTATGTTTCAGGGAAAAGCTCTCCGGTAAGTTTTAAAAATAACAGGCTTTATTCTATATCTGAAAGTGAAAATTCAGGTTTCGGGATAAGAATAAATAAAGAAAGCAGGACCGGGTTCTCGTATACCAATGAATTTGAGAATATCTCCGATGCAGTCAAACGTTCTCTTGCGATGTGCAGTTACGGAGATGTTGAGAATTTTACTCTTCCGGACAATGCATCTGCCTCATTTGAACCCTATGATGAGGCCATTGCTGGATTCAATATTTCGGATGAAATTGCCAGGGCGGAAAAGATGATTGATGACATTAAGTCGGTCTATCCGCAGATAAGCATTGACATGGGGATATCATCATCAACCGGTACAGTCCGTCTTGTGAATTCACGTGGAATTGATGTTTCGTACCGTGAGTCTTACTACGGGCTTTCACTTTCGTGCTCATATATTATGCCTGACGGCACAAGGATTGAAACATGGGAGAGCAGATCGGAGCTCAGCCCTGTGGACTGTTCAGAACTTAAAAATATTGTGCTGGAAAAGATAAATAAGGCGCTAACAGTTGAGAAGATAGATTCAGGTGTGTATCCGGTAATATTTCCCCCTCAGGCTTTCGGTAGACTGGCAGGATTTATCGCCTCCGGACTGAACGGCGTATCGGTATGGAAAGGCGTCTCTCCTTTTGCAGGCAGGACAGGTGAGAAGATATTCAGCGAATCATTTACTATGACAGATAATCCTCATATGGCAGGCTCTCCGTACAGTGTTCCTTTTGACAGTGAAGGTGTATGCACATCTGAAAAATTTCTTATCAGGAACGGTGTCATAGAAACCTTTATCAATGATTTAAAATATTCTGAGAGGCTTGGCGTGGATCCAACGGGGAACGCTTCAAGAGGTTACTCTTCCCTCCCTTCCCCCTCATTTCACGGGATTGAAATTGAACATGGAGAGAAATCTTTTCATGAGATAATATCCGGTATTGATCGGGGTATTGTAGCTGAACAGTTTATTGGCCTCGGACAGTCAAATACTATTACAGGGGATTTCTCGGCCAACATGGACCTTGCGTATCTTGTGGAGAATGGGAAGATAAAGGGACGAGTCAAGGACTGCATGATCTCCGGGAATATAATCGAAATGATGAAGGGAGAATTTGCCATATCAAAGGATGTTGAAAGAAGAGGATCGTCACTTTTACCGTACTGTTATTTCCCCAGGGTGAGTATCACGGCATAGAATTTAACCTGACTGATATACAAAACATGGTTAATAAAAAGTATTATCCGGTTTACATTCAGCGATTTTAGAAACAAAGGTGAAATATATGAGAAATATAACATTATTATTAATACCGGTTTTTCTTTTCTGCCTGTTATCTCCCGCATTGCCGGAAACTATGAAGAAAGCTGATGTGATCTATGGTGGTGAAAAAATAACACCTAAAATGTGTCTGCAGCAGTGGGATTCCGCTGTAAGCAGAATTGCAGCGGGTTACAAAGTATCTTCAGAAGATCTTGCGAAAGCAAAAAAGCTTGTTAATGATTATAAGACCATGCTCGATAAAGAGACGGTTTCGGAGGCCTATTGCAAAATCGGATTTATAAAGAAAGATCTGTATTTTCGTATTAAAAGCAAAACCTCAAGGTTTTTACCGTATAAAGATGATGATATCCTGCTTGCATTAGGGGCTAAACCTGGAGAAAAAAAGACAGAAGACTTATCCGGAGGAACTGTAATTACCCTTCCGGCATATTATGCTCTTGCCAAAGGTGATCTTCCGGTCAATCTGGTTAAAATGCTGGATATAGGCAACGGTTACAGTATAACTATAAATGTTGAGATAAACGGGGCGAAACTGAGCTCTGCCCAGGAAAAAAGGATGAAAGAGATTGCTGCAGGTATCCAGGAAAATATCGGCAGGTCAATGCGCAAGAAGGTCAGAGATCTGGGGGAAAAGGTAGCAGGTCATACCGGAGGAATGTCAAGTCTCGAAAAGTTAATAAACGACACGGATGAAGAACTGAAGAAAATGGTTGATGAAACCGCAGTTAACAGCGCGGTTGAGAAGGCCATCCTTGAAGCGCTTGCAAAGGAAAACCAGGAGTCAAAACTCCGCACGGAATGGAAGGTGAAATGCGCTGCTAAAACCGTACTTGCAACAATTAAAATGACTACAGAGGGTGTTAAACTGTATCTGACCGGAGGTACTGATTTTTCCGCCTACATTTCAATTGCATCCAATGTGAAAAACATATGGAACATTATCCAGGATATCAGAAAGAAGGAACCTGAATTGAGGGAAAATCTTAACCGGTCAATTGATGACTTTATAAAGGTATCTGAAAACGTTTATACAGCGGTGGAGGATATATATTCTGAAAATAAATCGCATGGGAAGTCTACTATAAAAAGTATTATTGATACTGCGATGCGTACTAAGGCCGCCGCAAAAGACAAACTCCTTAATACACTCAAAATGAAATTTGCAGATTCTGTGGAAAAAACAGCAGATGCCGAAAATCGTCGCAGGCGTTACAAGATATTTCTTGCGGGTGCAAGAGGGAATCTGGATAAGGAGTTGAAAGAACTTATTAAGTTTGAGGCAATGTTTAAAGGGTCACAGGTAAAGGCGGCGGTTATACTCTGGCCTGAACTTCAGAAGATGAAGAAGCATTGCAATGATGTTATGGCTGAATTAAAGAAGAATGAGGACTATTGTGATGATGTTGAAATCAGAATGAAAGGCCTGGATATTGCCGTATGTGACGATACATCTCTTGATAAACTTATAAAAGCTAAAGATGCCCTCAGGGAGAAAAAAATAAAGGAAGCAGCATCAGGGGGAGCGCCGGTAATAGCTGAAGCCGCAAGTGCAATAAAAACAGGTTATGATGTGGTAAAGGAACTCTGCAGCGTATTAGGTGCAGCTATATGACCTGGCTCGTGATGTTATTTCATCAGCAGAATCTCTGATGCAAGATCAAATACCGGGTTTGTTATTATCGAAGATCCGATATTGCTGTTTTTTAAGCTGTATTCTGCTTTTGCAATAAGGGGATATATTCTGCGCAGTTCTTCCCGACCGGTTTTTTTAAGCATGGCAGTAAATCTGTCCCTTTTCGGTTTTGAGGCCATAAGGCCGAGTTTCGCAAGAGCCTCATCCTGGCTGTTCTTTCCGTCAAGCAGAGTATAGTACTTTTCGATTGTATCAGCCTGCCTGATTATCATATTGAGGATCAGGAGTTCGGCGGTATCTTCATCGACAAGCTTTTTCAGATATATGAGGGATCTTTTCTCTTTCAGAAAAAGAGAATCTACAAATTCAAAAACTGATATCTCTCTGATCTCTCCGGCTATATCCCTTATAAGGGTTTCGTTAACCGGAACATCTTTTGATGTAAGTGATATCATGTCGAGCATTTCATCTATTTTTTTTATATCATTGCCGGTAAGTTCAATAAGTATTGTGATAATCCTTTCATCGTATGAGGCTTTTGTATCATTTAAACTTTTTTTTATATAGTTGAAGAGGTCGCTGTCGAAGTTTTTCCAGAACTGGACTATATGGATAATGTCTTCATATTTTTTTTCCAGCCATCCTGGCGCCTGATTGGCCATGGAAGTCATTATAATAACTGTGCCATCGGGAGCAGAAGTTATCATATCATCCATAATGTTTTTAACAGCATCGGTCACCTTGATGTTGTCGATATTCCGGATTATACATGCCATGTTTGTTGAAAACATAGACCCTGAAAGGGCAAAATCTGCTGCGGCAGTAAACTCCTCCTGAGAATTCCTGTCGTCATTGATGTAAAACCTGCCGGTATTCTGTACACGGTCTTCATTCTCTTTAAAAATGTGACTAAGAATCGTATTTATCACTTTGTCTTTTTCACCCTCCTCCTCACCAAGAAAGAGAAATACATTTCCTTTAAGACCCTTGGCAAGTTCGGCGCTGAATTGTTTTGACGTCTGGTTTTTTTTCTGAGCCATAAGAGATAACTCCCGATATGATTGGCAGGTGTTCTGCCGTAAAACACCCTGTGCTGCTGATATGCAGTGGTGTCTGATGAATCCTGTTTCATACAAGACTTTTAATTCATGCCGGCGCAAGAAAAAAAGTGGTTATTATTAAAAAATATCAATGTTAATTACATAAAATATATTTTAGTGCAAAATAAACGATTATATCTCTCCGCCGCCGAAGGCGGCGGAGAGAACAGGGCATTTTTTATCATAAAAAGTTCAGAAATTATTTTAAAAAAATGTTAAAGATTTGAATTTCTGAGCCGATAGTGTAATCAAATGAAGAATTATTTCATTTTACACTCCAATGGTCTTCCTTGAAAATTAAAGGCAGTCAGGGTAGGTCTTTTTACAACAACGGGATAGTAATATCCCGTTTTTTTTCTATCCAATATCAATAGTTTCAGTCAAATCATAGATTGTATTAATATATTCTTTTGCCGGTTTATCCCAGTGATAAACAGCTTTTTCAGCATTCAGTCTCAGGGTAAGAAAAGTCTCTTCGTCGGAATCTTTAAAAAAACGTGATGCCCTCTCCATGGCATCATAGAATGACCATGGAGAGTAGTCGGTGAAGAGGAATCCATAACCTTCAACGGATTTTCCGGTACCAGAAACAGGTTTAATCGTATCACGCAATCCGCCGGTTGCTCTTGCAATAACCGGGCAACCCGCTGCCATTGCTTCAAGTTGTGAAATCCCTCCAGGTTCATGCATTGACGGCATCAGGAAATAATCACAGGAGAGAAGGGGAATACTGACGTCCTGATAACCGAAAGATATATTGCACCTCTCCGGGAAATACTGACTGAGGAGATATAATCCGTGTGCAATGCCTTCACCTCTTGTGTCCCCTGCCGATACGCTTCCGCCGGCAATTATCTGAAAGTCCAGGTTTCTGAAGATTCCCTCTGAAGATTCGAGAAGGAGCTGAAAACCTTTCTGTTCTGAAATACGGTGTATCATCACAGCGAGTATAATATCCGGGTCAACCAGCAGATTCCGGTCAAGTTGTATAAGCAGTTTGTTCCGCATTCTTGCAACAATCTGTTTTCTCGGAGAATCATTCATGGAATCTATAAAGGAATTACCCCTGAGTATTTCCGGATAACGCTTTTCAATCTTTAATTTAAGCCCGGTATCGTATTCAAGCTTCTGAAGGAGTACAGGATACATATGTTCAATAAAACCTGAGTTTCTCATGCTTTGCTCTGTTTTCTGACGGAAATCGGAACCTATCGCGTTGCTTATGCCGCCTACATTGAAAAGTATATGTTCCAGTCCGTCGCAGGCAATCTCAACCTGCTTTGCGTATGAAGGGCTTACCGTGATGTTTTTTCTGGCGAACCTGATGCCGGCGGCCATGCAGTTTAACCTGTCTCCATTTACGGGGTCGGAAAAGTCTCCCGCCCTCCATGAAGGGAGGTTGAAGAGGTTGAAGAGGTCGAAACCTTTCTCAAACCTGTGGTATGAGTCGAAGTACTGCCAGCCTCCGTTGTGTATTATATGAATAAACGTACAGTTTCTGAATACCGGATTGCTGTCGTAGTAATGGTCACATCGTATGATGCCGTTAAAAAGACCTGGAAAGGCATCATTTGTAAAAGTATACCTGGCGTCAATTCCGAAAGTCAGTATAACCTCGGCACATGAGCGTGCAAAGGCGATTCTTCTTCGAAGCTTTTCCTCTGAGGTTATTCCCCAGTAAAGCCCGTTGAAGAACTCGGCATGATCAAGAAGATAGTATTTTATCCCTTCAACATCCGCGTAGTGTACTCCGACTTCGTAATCCCAGTCCATAATTTTAAATTTAACATTTTTACCGGTGTAGATTGCACCGTATTTCTCAAGAGCCTCCTCCATCTTGCGCTTCTCTTTGAAATTTCCGTTCCTGTATAGCGGAGTGATGACATAAACATCTTCCCCGCTTTTTACCAGTTCCCTGGGGAGCTCGTAAACCACGTTTGCAAGTCCCCCGCTCTTGGAGAATGGCTCAGCCTCGGCGGACATAAACACTATAGCCCCTTTTTTATAATGCCAGTATAGTTTTGCGGCAAGGTTTGAAAAGAAGTTATCCTCGCCTGACATCTTCTCGAGATATTCTTTTACCTGATTAATTGTGAAGATTCTGTTCTTATGAAGATGAAATATGCTCCTTTTCAATCCAAGTTCAATAGAGTCAATGTCAATGTCCGCATTAAGAAGATTTTTTGTGATAAAGGCTGAACATGATCTGTAAGTCGTACAGTTGGCTGCAAGCTCACTGAATGCGAAGTTGGAAAAGATTTTATCGGTTCTGTCAAATTCACAGAGCCTGCGGAATGAGTCTAAAAAGAAAAGATCGTAACGTCCTTCGATGGATACTTTTTCAAGTTTAAGCAGTTTTATCCTGTCAGTATAAGAAACAGGCGCGTTGATTCTTGAAGCCTTGAGTTCTTTTCCGGTATAATATCTGAAGTTTCCGGTTATAACCGAGTAAAGAGGGTCTGAAAGAATAAATGTATCATTATCTTCAATTTTCAGCCTTGGGTTGTCGAACTGGAGTGATACATTCTGGTTTGATTCGCTGAAGTTGAATATACCCAGCCAGTAAGTGTTTCCGGAATATTTTATGGCCGCAGCAGTTTCATTGTTGTTTGCCCAGATGAGATGACCTTTGCCTTTTTCGCTTCTGTGAAAACGGTAAACGTCTTTGTAGAAAGAGTCAAGGCTGCGATGGGAAGCATATTCAAACTGGTTCCAGTTGACATAAATGTTGTCAAGAAAAACCTTCCACCCCTCCCCCTCGGCGCTTCCCTCGTAGTCCATAATAATGTTGCTGAGAAAAGATGTGACAGCCACCGCAGCGCGGAGTCCTCTGTGCCCGAATGTATTCAGTGCGCGCCTTTCATCGTGATTGCCAAGTATGCCCAGCAGTTCGGTTCCTTCAGGGAGTACTGATGGGTAGTAGTTGTCGTAGAGATGGTATATTTCCCGGACATCGCTTTTGCCGTGCATTATGTTTTCACATATTTTGAATAGCGATGAGTTGTATGGCACAAGACCGGTCCTGGTGAGATATCTTTCATGTCCCCAGTAGCATTCCGCGAGGTTTATAAAGAATGTCTTGTTTTTTTTCTTAATGCTCTTTTCAATGTTCAGCATAAGGAAGTAGTGAAGAGGAACGGCAATTTTTTCGCGGCACTCACAATCGTAGAAGCCGGTGGTTATGAAGTGACCATATTCCCTGTCATTGACAATAATTGTCCCGTTAAGCATATCGGCGTCTGATCTTTTACTGTGAAAAGAAAATGTGTAGTTGTTCTTTTTCATCATGATTGGAATAGCATGCGCGGAATCAAATCTGATACCGTCTATGTCGAACTCTTCTATCAGAGTGGTAATTGAGTCTGAAAGCCATTCCCATATCTCGAGGAGCCTGTAATTGAGCAGTTTGCCGTCGTCCCATGTGCCGTACCTGCCGTCAGTGGAAGATCTCTCAACGAGATTTCCTCCATTATCATAGGTGAAAACGGAATATTCCCTCGGAAGTTCGGAGTTTCTCCTGTTAAGGTGCGGGATTATATCAACGATTATTTTTATATTGAGTAAGTGGGCTCTCCTGACAAGGTT
The DNA here is from genome assembly GCA_963664815.2 of Spirochaetota bacterium. Taxonomy (GTDB): domain Bacteria; phylum Spirochaetota; class UBA4802; order UBA4802; family UBA5550; genus WRGT01. The sequence goes on along the minus strand of CAXXHB010000003.1, from coordinate 3,093,837 downwards.
TTTAAGCGCTTCATCTCCGCCAATTGACGGCTCGATTACCTTAAGACTCATTGGTGAGAATGGAGACGGAGATGTTGCTTCAGGAGCCCAGTCATCCCTGTTCGTACCTCTTTGCTGTACTCCAAGAAGGTAGATTGAACTTAAACTGTATCTCTCTTTAAGATCCTCAAGGTGGTGTGTAATATCATTGAGATTACCCAGCCGTATAACCTGGCCATGTTCGTTATAAACAAGGCCGGGGTGTCCGTCGTTGTCTTTCCAGTATACCCTGGTATGGCCGTGAATATCCACGAAAACTTCCAGGATGATTTCACCTTCAAGATCGGGGAGAACATTAACCCGTCCTGATGTTCCCGGGTCTGTAATCCATGACATCACCCTGTTGTCGCGCAGAACAACGCAGAAATCGTAATGTCCATACTCGCTGAACCTGTAAGGTGCGGAGAAAACACCGGGTTCATCCTCGTTGAGGTATACCTCTTCAGCGTTTATATTATTTTCAGTGTGATAAGTATTTCTTACATCGCTCCTGTATATTCTCAGGCAGTATTTTTTGTCATTATCCTGTACGGCGAGACTGAATTTAAAATTATATTCATTTCCTGCAGAGATGTTTATGAACCTCGTTGCCAGAGGAGCGTCATACTCCTTGGGGGATAATAATCTCTCAAGTGTAAGGTTGGCCCTGTTCCTCAGTTCATGTATATCATGGCCTGATGCAGATACGAGAAGTTTTATTATTTCACGGAGTGAAGCTGTGTCATGACCCTTCTTGTATTCCCTTGCATGATTTTCAAGCTCCTTCATCCCCTGAATGTTTATATCGTAGTCGAAGTTCAGTTCATCTCCTGCGATCCTGCAGTTGAGTTCTGCAATAAGTCTGTTTTTTGTATGCTCGCTGAATTTTTCAATGACAGCAGCGGGGAGTTCCTCTTTATATCTATCCTCAGATTTGGCTGAATAGTTTATAACTTCGTCTACAAGGGTGTTGAGGAGATCAAATGATTCAGGTGTATAGACTGTGGCATGGGAAAACCCTATCTCAACAGCTCTCTCTTCAACCTCGAGAAGAAACATAAAGGCTTCAAAAAGTTTTGGATCCTGTCTGTTTTTCCAGTCATTAAGCGTTTCAAAAATTTTAAGACCGAAATATATTGAAGGTACTTCCGCCCATGCAGGGCCCTGCCCGACGTGAGCAATTACAGTTGTAGATTTTGATATATGGTGAAATGTTGCTCTGCCGGGAAGTTCCTGTACAAGCACAATCCTTCTGGTACCTATAAGCCTGTTGCTGCTTTTGGACGCAGCTCTGTGAAACAGTGCAAGGGCGTTTATAATCCGGCCGAATAACCTTGTGTCTCCGGTCATTCTCTCTCTGAAAGAACCTCCATGGTCGGTATAGCTGTCAAGGATGATGTTGGCCATATCAAAGAAACGTTCCCTGAAAAGTTCAACCGGATCACCCGCGCTGATTCTTTCAATGATGTAGGAATCGGGGTAGAATTCAAAACATCTTCCGTCAGCATATGCCGAGGATATTGATTCCTTAACAGCCCTGTCTGTTACAAGATTTTCGTCTGAAATTCTGAATCTGCTGAGACTTGTTAGTGTGCTGTTTTCCAAGATGTTTTCCTGTGAAAAATTGATATAATAAAATTTACAGTTTAATCGTAATCTGTCGTCACTATCCACAAGATAAGAGAGTAACGGAGTTGAATAGATCGCATAAAATTCATAAAAAGAGATAAATAAAATATTTTTTATATCAGAGTTAATTCCTTAACATATGTTCTATTGTAAAATAAGCTATTAATTCTCCCCGCCGCCTTTGGCGGCGGGGAGAATAGGCCATTTTCTATTGTAAAAATGTTAAGTATTATTATTGTTATTATATAACTATTTATATAGTAATAATATCTATATGAAAAGCAAGCAGAATCGATGCAGGAATAAAATAATTTATTATGCCGGATAATGAATATTGAGAAAATTAAATTTCCCGCAGAATGTTATTTTTATAAAAAATACAGTAATGATTCTTTAACATGTACTTTTGTGTAAAATAAACGATTAATTCTCTCCGCCGCCTTTGGCGGCGGAGAGAATAGAATATTTTATGCAGTAAAAATTAAGGAATAATTATTGTCATTTTTATAAAAAATTATGATTATATTTGACAAAAAAACAATATATGTCAAATTGTCAAAACATTGAAAAGGTGTATCTGTTATATAATTGTGAGAATCTGATAAATTCAGCGGTAAGCGGTCAGGCCGGTATTTCAACAGAAATATAAATCAATCACAGACAGATTTACAGCTTTTACTATTGTCTGATCAGAGGTTTTTTATGATAAGCAGAGAGAGAATTATAAACGCGGCTATTCCGGTATTTTCTGAAAAAGGGAGGCATTGTGCACATGTTGAGGATATAGCAAGACATGGTCATATAAATAAGGCGATGATATATTACATCTATAGCAGCAAGGATGAGCTTTATTTTGAAGTGATAAAATTCATACATGAAAAGCTGATTGAAGCACTTGCTCCTGTTGCAGAGAGGCTTGAGCAGCGGAATGAAAGTTATATTGACGAATTGTATTATTTCTTATCTTCATATATCAGTTTTTTTAATGAAAATCCGGATTACAGAAATATACTTATTGATGCTATGAGTAATGGACAGGAAGAGACTCTTAAATCTGTAAAATATATCAATGAAACTTACAAAGATAAAAATATCGGAGTTTTTATGAAAGACTTTATCGAGAGGGGGAAATCTGCCAGATATTTTCGTGATATTGATACAGAGCAGATAATGGTCAGTATATACGGTATGCTTATTTTGAATTTCCTTCCTGACTTTTTTCTCGGGAGAGCCGGTTTCAAAACGGATGATAACAGAAGTCAAATTGATACTTTTAATATTAATATTATAGATGTTCTGCTGAATGGAATTGTAGAAGGGAAACCTCAGAATGAAAAACTGCAGGGGGCAGCAGTATAGGAATCTTCACGGTATATGATGCTGAACCCGGTCTTCTTTCCTGTTGAATGAAAAATAATGTACCGATTACTCCTGGTATCCTTACCCTGTTGTAATAATACTGAATATTTATAAAAACTATGATTATATTCGAAGAATAACTATAAACGTCAATTCGTCAAAACATTGGAAGGTGTTATCTATGGATGAGACTCTGATAAATTCAACAGGAAGAGATCAGGAGATAATAGAGGTTGCACAAAAGATATTCAGTGAATATGGTTATAAAAAAGTCACTATGGATGATGTAGCAGCAAAGATGAACATAACCCGCAGCGCCCTCTATTACTATTATAAAAGCAAGGAAGACCTGTTTGTTGCAGTGGGGGAGTATGATTTTCGAAATTACAGTCTGGAACTTAAACAGGCAATAGAGTCTGCACAGACAGTAGATGATTGTTTTACTGCTTTCTGCAGAAATTTTCTTCCTATGAGAAAAAAATTCAAGGATGTCTACAAACTCGGAAATGATGATTTTCATTTTTCCCTGGGGACACATAAAAAGTTCAGAGATCTGGTAACTGAAATACATAGTACATTGATTACCGAAATATTTCTGAAAGACAAAAAACTGGCTAAAATTGATAATTTAAGATATTATGCAACTTTACTTACCTATTCAATCAGGGGTGTATTATTCAGTTTTTTTGACGCTTCAATTGATCAGCTTGAACATGAAATTATTACTCTCTGCAGAATTTTCTGCCAGGGACTTCCCGGAGTTAATTCTGCTGTTAAAAATGATTCTGATAAAAAGGATAAATGATGATGAAAGGCGTATACAATAAAATATTATTTTCTCTTGTTATTATGATGATATGTTCTTTTTCACTGGCAGCTGATGAACGTATCAGCCTGAATGATGCCATATCAATTTCTCTGGAAAATAATAACAGGTACAAAACAGCAAAAGAAAAGGTAAATGAAAAGAGCCTTAAAGTGCATGAGGTATGGGGTGAGTTATGGCCGGAACTCGGCAGTGCGGCATCTGCAACGAGATGGGAAGCTGACAGGGGCAGTAATGGGCAGTATAATCTGCAGCTGATAAAAGGTTCACTGGCAGTGAATCCCGGAGCATTTTACTACAGGCTTCAATCAGCAAGAGAGGAGAAGATTATTACGGTAAATGATGAACGCAGAATCAAGGCAGATACAACAATGAATGCAATTCAGCTTTATTACAGGCTGCTGCTTGCAAGGGAGGGTGTTAAGCTCAGATCCGATTCTGTAAAAGCCCTTGAGGAGAATCTCCGGGTAGTTGAGGCGGGCTATAAAAACGGAAGCTTTACCAGGCTTGCTTTTCTCCGGGCAGGTGTTGCGGCTGCAAATGAGAACACAAGGCTGATCAATGCAAGGAAAGAATCTGAAGCGGCAAAGGCAGCGTTCAATCTTCACCTCGGGAGAGAGATAGATGCGCCACTGGTTCTTGACGGAAATGCCCTGCAGCTTGAAAGCAGCGATGATAAGTCGGTTATCAGCATGAAAGAGGATGACCTGATGGGGCATTATGGAGAACTTGTGGCTATTGCCCTGAAAAACAGGCCGGAGCTGATCCAGATCAGCCATAAAAAAAGTCTGTCTGATGATAAAGCTATGGAGAGTGAATCTGTTTATCTCTGGCCTTCCTTCTTTGTCAATGGTTCCTACGGGTCAACTAAACTTATTAATCCGAAGGGTGATGGAGAATATGGCAACGAGCTGGCCAATTCAATAATAAACGGATTAAACAATGAGCTTAATCCGCCGGGATGGAATAAAAACTGGAATATTTCTTTAGGGGCAACATACAGGTGGGGCGCATTAAGCCCGGCAGATTCATCCGGCCCCAGATCGGGACAGTTTAAAAGCCTATCAAAACAGGCAGATCTGGAGATGGAGGATTTTGTAAGGAGCATAAGGTTCGAAATACAGGACGGGCTTCTCAGTCTTGAATCGGCATCTCATTCAATATTGTCACAAAGAGGGAATATAAAATCTGCCGAGGAATCACTTCGTGTAGCGGTTCTCCAGTTTAAAAACGGTATGATCGACAACACCGAGCTGCTCAATGCCAATGTGGAACTGAGCAATGCAAAAACGATGTATGTACAGTCGCTTTACGAGTTCCAGATATCAAAAGCCAGATTGAACAGGGCGTTAGGTTCCGATTATTTCAGATTTTAAAGTTAAATTAAAAAATTAACTGATATATATTCAGAGGTGCAGAATGAATAAAAAAAGCATACCGGTAGTATCACAGTTTGAAGATACTACGGCTGGAAAAAATAAAACATCATGGTGGCAGACCCGCGCATCCAGGATAGCAGCCTGCGCAGTCGGAGGTCTAACATTTATCGTCATACTATTCTGGATAGTATTTTTAAGGCCCTATGTTTCAACTGATGATGCAAGGATAATGGCAGATATTGTAAAAATTGCCAATCGCGGCGTTAACGGTCAGATTTTAAAAATCAATGTGTCCGAGGGTGATAATGTAACGTCCGGGATGGAGCTTGCAGAGCTTGATCATCGTGCGGCAGAAGCCCAGTATAAAAAAGCAAAGGCCAGGGCATCTTTTGCATCTATGGAACTTCAGCGCATGGAGTCACTTACTGCGCAGAACGGCGCGAGCCGTCAGCAGCTAGACAGGGCCAGATCGGAAGCCCTTGGCGCGGAAGGTGATCTTCAGCTTGCCGCTCTGGCCCTTGAATTTACAACACTCAGAAGCCCGGTAGATGGAGTTGTGGTGCAGAAACTGGCGCAGACAGGTAATATTCTGGAGACAAACCAGACTGCAGTAACGGTTGTTGACATAGGGCATGCATGGGCGTCGGCAAATATAGAAGAGACATCTGTAGCCCTTGTACGCCCCGGGCAGAGAGTGACAATTTATATTGATGAAGGTGGAAAGCTTACAGGGAAGGTGCTTGAGGTGCGGAAGGCTACGGCAGCGACATTTGCCCTCATTCCTTCTGACAGCTCGGCGGGTAATTTTATAAAGCTTGTACAGAGAATCCCCGTAAAGATTGAACTGGACCCTCATCCGGGTGTAAACCTCAGGGTCGGGCAGTCTGTTGAAGTAAAAATAAGGGTGCGCTGAAGATGAGTTCTGCCGGCAGGCATGAAAGGCCTGATAATTACAAATGGATGGTTATGGGGATAGTCATGGCGGGAACGCTGATGGCAAGTCTCGACAGCAGTATTGTTAACGTTTCAATTCCGGCGATTATGGCAGACTTCGGCGCCAGCGTGGATGAAATTGAGTGGGTTGTCACCGGTTATATGATCGCATTTGCAACATTAATGCCTTTAACTGCATGGTTCAGGGACAGAATCGGATACAGGGCTCTATATATGGCGAGTCTTGTTGTTTTTACGGCGGGATCGCTGCTGTGCGGTGTTGCATGGAATCTTCCGTCGCTTATAGGCGCAAGGGTAATACAGGCTCTTGGAGGGGGGGCGATTACTCCTACAGGGATGGCTATGATTTCAGAAGTCTTCGAACCTCATGAAAGGGGTAAGGCTATGGGAATATGGGGCATGGGCGTAATAATGGGGCCGGCGGTGGGACCTACAATCGGGGGTTATCTGACAAACCATTTCGGATGGAGGTCAATATTCCTGGTGAATCTCCCTATAGGAATAATGGTATTTATAGCGGCATCTATACTGCTGGTTCGGGATGTACCTCATAAAAGCACACATCGTCCTTTCGATTTATGGGGATTCTGTTTCCTGACGATATTCCTGGTAGCGTTACTTCTCGGGCTTTCTAAAGGTGAAAGCGAGGGGTGGACATCCGTATATATTTTAACATGCACTGTTATATCTGCGCTGGGACTTCTCTGTTTTCTTCTTGTTGAAACCACTATAGATTATGGTATAATAAATCTGAGTCTTTTTAAATTACCGGTTTTTTCCGCCTGCTCAGTGGTATTCCTGGTCAGATCGGTGGTGCTTTTCGGCGGAATATTTCTTCTTCCGCTTTTTATGCAGCAGCAGATGGGATATGAGGAGATGCAGAGCGGGCTTATACTCCTGCCGGGGTCGCTTGTTATGGCATTTATAATGCCGGTTGGAGGAAGGATAGGTGATAAAATTGGCCCGCGGATACCGACACTGATCGGCCTTACGGGACTCTGGCTTTTTATGTTCATGTACAGAAATATGGATGTAACCATGACAGCGTTTGATCTGATCAGTCCGACAATAGTCAGAGGGGTAGGTCTCGGGCTACTCATGGCTCCGATTACCGCTGCAGCGATGAATTCCGTACCACAAAAGGATACCGGAATGGCGTCATCGATGCTTAATATTATGCAGCAGGTCGGCGGGTCGGTAGGAATTTCACTTTTATCTACTGTTCTTGGGCACAGGGTTCCATATCATATCGGAGGCCTGGCTTCATCAATTGACAGGACATCCCCTGCATTTACAGAATCATTTCAGAATCTGTTCCATCACATACATTCGCTTGGCTATACATATGCGCAGTCAGCACAGGCAGCACAGGGAATTCTTGTCAAAAAAGTTGTACAGCGTGCTACGGTACTCTCTTTTCAGGATGCATTTCTGGTAGGGAGTACCCTGGTAGTACTGGCATTTATAGCCGCCCTTTTCCTGCCGGGGAGCAATGCAGTAATTTCTAAAGATGAAATAGTTGCCGGTGAGGTTGTTGAAGAGATTGCCTGTATTGAATAATCTGATTTGCATCCATATGTATGATTAAAGATAATTTATTATCGATAAACAATAAATAATTATTGACATTTTCTTTTATTGTAAATATATCACCCTCCACAGGCTGAACAATAAATCAGGATTTTGCATAAAAATGGCAGAATTCAGATACAGTCTGAATATAAAATGGAGATAATCTATGGAAAGACTTGAGAGAATTAAAAAGAGGAGCAGGTTTTTTAAACTGTTGTTTATCGGTTTTATAATTATTACGCCGGCGATTTCAGTTATAATGTGGATGTTTTATAATAACCTTCCGTATTTAATGAAAATACAGATTATGAAAGAGTATCTTATCACTTCACCTGTCAACCTTGCTGTTGACCAGAGGATTTATTCATCTCTGGCCGCGCTTGCGGTCTCTTCTATATTGATGTGGGGTTTTTATGTTCTTATAAAACTCTTTTCATTGTATGAAAAAGGTGTTATTTTCAGCAGGGGAAATGTTGAATGCTACAGGAAACTGGGATACATTATAATAATATCAATGATAGCAGGGATAATACATAATTCTGCAATGTCTGTTATTATTTCACTTCATAATCCTCCCGGCCAGAGAGTAGTTACCCTCTCCCTGTCGTCTGCTGATATTGCGATGTGCATAATCGGCATGATCGTGGTGCTGATTTCATGGATAATGGATGCGGGTAAAGAAATGATGGATGAACAGGAATATACGGTATAGGGGCTGCTGATGGCTATCATAATAAATCTGGATGTTATGCTTGCAAGACGCAAGATGAAATCCAATGAACTTGCGGCTCTTATAGGAATTACAGAGCAGAATCTTTCCGTTCTTAAAACCGGGAAAGCCAGGGCATTAAGACTATCAACTCTTAATGAAATATGCAGGCATCTTGAATGTCAGCCCGGAGATATTCTGGAGTACAGGATTGATAATGATTGAAAAATTAATCTGTATTTACATTGACAGAACTCAGAATTTGATACCTGAAAAACATGATAGTAAGATGTAAAATTCCAGGGAAAAATTTAAATAAAAAACCTGTATTCAGTGATTTTTACTGTAATTTTTCTTTAATAAAGTAACACCTATTCCCTTCAGGGGTGTTTAAATCTTTGAATAGAGACTATAGCATGAAAATAAATATAGAAAAGGATCTCTTTAAGATGAGAAAGAATTTTGTCCGGCTTGTTTTCATTTCATCAGCCATGTTTTTTCTGTCAGGCTATACCTCCGTATACGCTGCCCGGTATTCAATGCAGGGTAAGGTTATTGACGGGTCTACGCAGAAAGCTGTCAATTTCGCCATTGTGATAATACAGGAGGCTGGGCTTGTTATCAATGCCCCGCAGGGGAATTATTACATGGAGATACCAAAGAGCGGAAAGTATGTGGTAAAGGTGCAGTCGCCCGGACTTGAGAGCATTACCACGTTTGTTACCATTGAAGGAAATGTTACCCGTAATTTTATTCTGAACCCCTATGTCTCAAAAGGGAATGGAGTCGTGATCAAGGGTGAAAAGGATATTCAGAAGATCTCGCGTCTTACAATGAGTAAGAAGGAGATCAAGGAGGTACCTGCTTCTTTTGGAGATTCCATTAACGCTCTGACATCCCTCCCCAGTGTTTCACGTCCCGGAGGTATATTCGGACCTCTGGTAATCAGGGGTGCAGACTCAGCTGTAAACGGATATTATATAGATGACATACCGCTTTTTAATCCTATGCACTTCGGGGGATTTCATTCAGTAATAAATAATGATCTGATGAGGGAGATAGACCTTTATGCCTCATCGTACCCGTCGCAGTTTTCCAATGCGCAGGCGGGAATTATTAATATCAATACAATAGATGAAGTCAATGAAGAGGGGGGGAATGTCGATGTAGGTCTTATATCAGCCTGTGCTCTGGTTAAAACCCCGATTACAGAAAAAACCTTTGTAGATGGTAAGGAGAAGGATGTCAACAAAGGGTATATTATTGCATCTGCGCGGATAGGGTACCTGTCGCTTTTTATTCCGCTTTTTTATGAATATATTCTCGGTCAGAAACTTGATTCTGTCCCGGAATACTGGGATTACCAGTTCAAGGCAAAGTATATCCTTGACAGCAGCAACTCTCTCACCGTTCTTGCTTTCGGAAGCAGGGATACGATGAAATTGATTCTTAAAGATGAATACCTTGATGCGGGCGCTGACCCGTACTTTACTAATGCGACATGGAAACAGGATCAGCAGTCGCATAATGTCGGCCTTTACTACACGTTCAGACCGGGGGAATCATTTTCAAATACTCTGCTTGCTTATGGTGCAATGACCGGTTTCTACCGCTGGATTGAACTACCCTCTGCAACGGCATCATGGGCGCACGATATCGGGACTACGTCAAAGCCCTATATTTTCGGACTCAAAGACAAAATTAAACTTGAGTGGTGGAAGTCACACGGAGAACTCAGGGCAGGTGTTGAATGCAATTATTACAGGTTCGTTACCGAAGGATATGTTGTATTGCCTAAAAATACCAGTTCAGGCTTTGATCCCGGTGATCCTGACAGCTTTGAAAAAACCAGTGTAGATGGTAAAACGGTAAATAAAACACTGGTTTATTATGTTGAAAACAAGTTTACCTTCGGCTGGGTTACCCTTGTGCCAGGCTATCATGCGGAACATCTTTATCCTGCAAACAAGAGTACGATGGATCCACGTGGTTCAATCAGCATTGCATTTCCGACGGGAACAACGCTGGGGGCTGCAGGGGGATACTACAGCTGTTTTATGCAGACAAATGCAACATATTTCAACGAATATCCAAATCTTGCAGCGGCGGATTACCTCGATCCCCAGAGGTCAATCCACAGGGCGGTAAGCCTTGAACAGAAGGTCTCGGATTATACCTTCAAGACTGAAGGTTTTTATAATAATTTCTGGGATATCGTTGACGCTGAAACCCAGACCGGGTCTGACAGGGAGTTCCATAATGTCAGTGATCTGCGTACTTTCGGATTTGAGATTATGGCAAAGATCAGCGAGGAACGTGACCAGGGGCTTTTCGGCTGGGTAAGTTATACATATTCGAATTCCAGGATAAAATCAAATAAGGAAACTGATAATTATGCCGATGTTTGGATAAATTCATATTATGACCAGACCCATGTGGGAAAGCTGGTTGCGGGTTATACCTTCGGGAAGCATACAATAAGCACAAAGGTACAGTTTTATTCAATGACTCCATATACCCCGATAGTAGGTACAAAGTATTCAACTGTGGTAGCCGGGTATGGAACAAGATGGGAACCGCTTTACGGGAAGACAAATTCGGCGCGTCTGAGTCCCGGACATGAAATTGATATACGATACAGCCACAAAACGAATTACAGGTGGGGGAATTTATCCTGGTATATCGAAGTTATTAATGCTGATAATTACCAGAGTGAAGAGTATAAATGGGATTACCGTTACGCATATTCTGACAGCAACCCCAGTATAAAAAAGAGTACCGGGATTGCGATGTTCCCGAATTTCGGGGTTGAGGTGAAGTTCTAGTTTTTAAGCATCGTCAATGAAGGTGCAGTTATAATAACAGAATCAAAGGAGAGTAAAATATAATGAAAAAGAAAAAAGGGATGGTTCTTATATCTTTATGCGCAGCGGGTTTAATTTTCGCTTCTTGCAGCACAACACCTATATGTGTTACCTCATCAGTTACGCCTCTGAGCGGAAAGGAGGTGGCAGAGAACCTGGGCAGGACAGAGGGGAGTGATACAGCTGGTTCTGTACTGGGGCTTTTTATGATAGGAAGGCCAGACCTTGATCTCGCTATTAAAGATGCCTTAAAAGAAAAAAACGGAGATACGCTGATCAATGTAAGATGTTATGAGAGATGGATATATTTTGTAATCGGAAGTGTAACAACTGTAAAGGTCGAAGGTGAGGCGATAAAATTTGCTTCAGCTGAAACAGAAGCAAAAGATAAAAAAAAGGATAAAAAGAAATGAAACCTGTTCTGAAATTTCTCTTTCTCATGGCTGCTTTTATGCCTTTAACAGGATGCATATCATGGCAGTCCCATGCTGTGGGAGTTGAGACAAACGCGAAGTTTATGGCATCACCGCACTATGAGGTACTGGGTGAATCGGAGGGTACATCAAGCAGTTTTAAAATGTTCTGGGTTCTGCCCGTTACACCAGCTGCAAACTGTGATGAAGCGGTAAATGACGCGATAAAAAGAAAGGGGGGGGATAACCTCATAGAGGCTGTATTCACCCGGGAGAGAGAAATATATATCGTCGGTACAGTTGAAAGTATTTACGTAAAGGGAAAAGTAATAAGATATATCAGGGATAATAAAAAATAAAGGAAATTAAAGAGGGATTAAATGGAAAATTTACTTACACTTGGAGAAAGAGCGATCTTTTCAGTTATGGTGCTCGCCAGCATTATTGCCGTGGCTGTTGTAATTGACAGGGGACTAATATTCCGCCACAATATGAAGATCGGAGATGTGATTTTCAGTGATATAATAACAAAACTCAGGGGGGGTGATATTGTTCCTCTTGGAGAATATATTAAAGCATACCCCGAATCGGCCTATGCCCGTTTTGCGGCATTTATTCAGGAGCATTTCGGCACAGGTGAAAAACCGCTTGCGCATCTAATGGAGGGAAAGCTTATTGAAGAGAGAATATTTCTTGAAAGAAGGATAATCATTCTCGGCACCCTCGGAAATAATGCTCCTTTTATCGGGCTGCTGGGAACTGTTCTCGGGATAATAAAGGCTTTTTATAATCTGGGAACACTCGGGAACACCGGGGCGGAAGTTGTAATGAGGAGTATTTCAACGGCGCTGCTTTCAACCGCATGCGGTCTTCTTATAGCTATACCTGTTGTTATGATGAACAATTTTTTCAGCAAAAGGCTGAAAACCATTATGCAGAACCTTGAGATACTCTCAAAAGAGGCTCTGGCGGCTTCTTCAAAAGAGGGTAACAGGTAATCTTAATTAAACAAAGAAAAAATGTATATGATATAATTTTGAATGTTTAAAATCCTTAGTAAAACGGCGGAGGAATAGTATGGGAATGGGAACAGATAAAGGTGAAGATGGAGTAATAAGCGATATAAACATAACTCCTATGGTTGATATAATACTTGTTCTGCTTGTTATATTTATGGTAACAGCAAACTTCTTAAAAAAGGAATCGATAAACATTAATCTTCCGCGGGTTGCGGCTGCAGATCCGAATATAAAGGAATCGAAGCAGATTGCCGTAACGAGGGAGGGGAAGTTTTATCTTGAGGGGAATCTTGTAACGGAGCAGGCTCTGGTAAATGATATGACGCGCGAGGCCAAATACCGCCCCAATATGAGGGTTACGCTTTCAGCTGATGAAAACCTGACTTACGGGAGTGTTTCAAAACTGATGGGTATACTTCGCAGATGCGGCGTTACCAGAATAGCCCTTTCGGTAAAAAAATAGGGGGATGTTGTGCTTGATGAATCAATCATAATCCATGTCAGGAATCACAAAATACTGATAAAACACCTGTTCAGGGCAAGCCTGATAATATCCTTTGTCGTACATATGACAGCTGCGGGGAGCTATTTTGTTTCGCAGGGACTTCCATCCAGATCAATGGCCCTTGAAAACGGAATGGACCTTGAACGCCAGGAGTTCGAGATAGATATACCTCCTGAACTGATAGGGGGCGATTCAAATCCCGCTCCGGTTGAGAGGCAGGACTGGGTTGAGGGGAAAAATAAAACAGGCGCCGATCCGGAAGAGAAGGAAATTAATACCAACCAGATATCTGGTGACGGTACCGACAAAAACGGATACCTCTTTTCATTCAATGGAGACATGCCCCCTAAACCGATTATTGATTTTGACCTGAGGCAGTATTTCCCGCAGGAGGCGAGAACGGCAAATATAAAGGAATACCAGGTTACGGTGCTTGTTCAGATAGATGAAAGCGGCGCGCTGATGTCAGCCAACATAGCATCGGGAAAAGCGCCGTACGGTTTTAATGAACAGGCGGTCAAGGCTGTAAAGAGAATGCGTTTTTCACCAGGCTATAAAAGCGGCAAGCGGGTAAAGATGGCGCACTATCTGCCTGTTACATTTACTCTGGAGTAAAATCAGCAGATAGCCGGCAGATAGTTACAATGCGAGACTGTCTGCTTTTATTGCTGACTATAGCATTTCACGATTGAAATAGTACATAGTCTGTCATTTCGTTTTTATGATGACAAGCTCAACACATCGTATTTCGAAGAAGTGATAGCGACTGAGCAGTTCGGCAGGCTCACTGACCTTTATTCATGTTTGCTGAGCGGAGTCGAAGCACTCACATACGTTCGAAATGACAAGGTCTTATCAACCGTAAAATGCTATAATGTGTTTTTCCTGAATACAATTTTTATGGAGAAAAGGTCTTCACTGCTTTCTGCTCCGATAATACCTTCATGATTCTGAACAATCCTTCTGGCAATTGCAAGGCCCAGGCCGTTGCCGGATATCTTTTCCGGTGCGAAACGCTTAAATGGTTCAAAGATGGATTTAAGCATACTCTCTGTAAGATGCTTTGAGCTGTTAGTCAGAATAATGGTTATCTGACTGTTTTCATCAGAGATGCTGAGGTTTACAGTACTTTTAACCGGAGAGTAGCGTACGGAGTTGTCATAGAGAATATCGAAAAGTTCGCGTATATCTCTGCGCACTCCATACATAATAATCGGTATTCGGGAAAAATCAGGTGTGTGGATTATAGATTTCTGACGCATGAGTTCCCCGAACTTATCTGCAGTTTCTGCCGCTATATCAGTAAGGCTTATTTTACTGTACTCGTCGCTTTTATGCGCGATGTCAACCCGTATCAGTTCAATTATATTTTCAGTGAGCTGAACAATTTCATCAATCTCCTGTTCAACTGATGAAAGGAGATTTACGGCTTCCGTCTTTTTCCCCGAATTAATTCTGTTGCGCATCATCTCTACGGAGACTGATATCCGTGAAAGGGGGGACCTTATATGGTGAGAGATATTTGCCGTAAGCTCCTTTGTCCCGTTTATCATCTGAAGAACCCGTCCCGACATGACATTGAATGCCCTGGCAAGTTCTCCTACCTCGTCATGAGAGGTTTCTTCAACCCGGATGTCAAACTCCCCGCGGGAAATTGCATTGGCAGATTCGGTAAGCTTTTTTAAAGGTACGGTTATCTTCTTGGAAAGGGGGAAAAGCAGAAGGGCAACAATGACGGTTATTATTCCCAGTCCTATTATGAAATAGATGTCATTTGCAAAAGGTGGCCTCCCTTTTCTGATTATGTAAAAGATATATTCCGATCCGGCAGGTTTTATTATAAGGTGTTCTGATGGATGGCTGTTGGCCTCTTTTGAGATACCGTATTCCTCGATCTCGACCATATTTACAGGGAAGTCGGGGCGTTCAGAATCAGTGCTTGCAGCTATAGTATTCCCTTTACTGTCCTCCAGCCAGATATCTGAGGTCCAGGAATTTGAGAGTTTCTGCAGAAATGCCGGAAGATTTCTGTTGTCCCGGTTAAGAGTGTTTTTACTACAGTAATCACTGAGAAGAAATGCAATGGATGAAAGCTCCGGGTTGATATGCTTTTTTTCGTTAAACCCCCCTACTACACGGAAAAGAAAGCCGATACTGATCTGAGCGGCGATGATAATTGTCATGACTATAATGAAGTACTTGATGTAGAGATTGCTTATTTTCATAATACAAACATATACCCTGTTCCCCATACTGTTTTTATTTTATTTTTATCGCCGGAAAGGTTTTCTATTTTGCTTCTGAGCTTGCTGATATGCACATCGATACTTCTGTCAAAGGCGATAAAGTCCCTTCCGCGGGCGATGTTAAGTATGGTGTCGCGGGAAAGTACGGTATTTGGATTACCCATCAGTGCGTCAAGTATGCGGAACTCTGTTTTAGAGAGTTCCGCGCTTTTTTTCCTGTATTCAAGTTTCATTGAAGCGGGATCAAGGGTCAGTTCACCGGCTGTTAATTTCTGATGAGGGGGATGTGTGTCACTTTCGGGCGCATACCTTCTGAGAACGGCTTTTATCCGCGCAAGAAGTTCTCTCGGGTTGAAGGGTTTTGAGATGTAGTCATCGGCCCCCAGTTCAAGTCCCACTATGCGGTCGGTATCATCACCCTTGGCAGTAAGCATGATTACAGGAACCTGTGAAATGTTGCGTATTTCGCGGAGTATCTCTATTCCGTCTTTAACCGGAAGCATTATATCAAGAAGTATCAGTTCAGGTCTGACCTCGTCGATTTTATGAATTACGCCATTGCCGTCATCATGGTGAAAGATTTCAAACCCGTATTCCTTAAGGTATTCCGCGATCAGTTTCCGGAGTCTGGCATCGTCATCTATTATCAGAATTTTTGTTAACAAAGAGGGCTCCGGTATATGATTTTTTACACTTTTTTTACAATCGCCCGCTGTTTTTTACATTCGGGTCATACATAATTAATAACTATATATTAGGTTACTCAATAGTTCAAGAAAAAAAGAGGTTGGTATGAGAATTAAAGCATTAAATGTTTTTAAAATAATGCTGATCCTGTTTTTAACAGCCGCAGTGTATAATCAGCTGTACTCTGAAGATAAAGTTTACTCCTGGGAAGATTGTGTAAAGACAGCACTTCTGAATAATCCGGATATTGTCTCTTCGCGGGAGGCGATTCTTCAGAAGGAAGCTGCAAAGGGAGTGACGAGGTCAGTTCTGCTGCCGCAGATAAGCGCAACAGCTTCCGGTAATAAAACTTCAAGTTCCACAGCGTCAGGATCTGTAAAGGTTAATAACTATTCCTACGATATTACGGCAAAGCAGCTGCTTTTTGACGGCTTTAAGTCTGTTTATGATTTAAAAAGCGCGAATAAGAATATTGATGCTGCCATGAAAGATTATTCAGCCACGTCTGCAGCTGTACGGTATGATCTTAAAAGCGCCTTTGTATCACATCTCAAATCACGCGAGATGCTGAAAATAAGGCTGGAGATAGAAAAACGGCGAAAACATATACTTGATCTGGTGAAGATGAAGTATGAAGGGGGTACCGAACATCGCGGTTCATACTACGCCGCCAGGGCGGATTATGTTCAGTCTCAGGCTGATGTAAAGAGCTCGCAGAGAGATGTATTGCTTACAAAGGCAACCCTCTGCAGACTTATGGGGATTGATGAAAACTTACAGATTGATATTGACGGAAAACTTCTGCCGGCAAAAGATTATAAGGAAAAACCTGATTTCAGCAGCCTTGCGTCAGGAAATGCTTCATATCTTAAATCGAAGGCGGCTACCGAATCAGCAATGTACAGCCTTAAGTCATCCGAGCTGGCGTTCTCACCTGAATTATACGGAACCGCAAGTGCAGGAAAAAGCGGGGAGACTCCAGACAACATGTACGGTAACTGGTCTGTGGGGTTTGAAATAACGGCGCCGCTGTTCCAGGGGGGTGAAACATGGTATGGATACTCAAAATCAAAGGCCGCATACAGACAGGCGCTCTCGGATGAAAAGGGGGTGAAAAATACCGTGATGAAGAGTCTTGAAGAGTCATGGAATACACTCCTGGACAGTATTGATAATGTTGATGTTCAGAAATCTGCACTTGATGCGGCGGTTGAAAGGTCTAAAATAGGGGAAACCCAGTACTCTATTGGCACACTGTCATTTGACAACTGGACTATCATTGAAAGCAGCCTCGCCAGCACGAAGAAGTCATATCAGGAGGCATGTGCTGCGGCGTTAGTGTCTGAGGCGGGATGGATTAAATCAAAGGGAGGAACTCTGGAAAATGAAAGTGAAAGGTAAACCGGCGGTCATAATAATTCTCATCGTAATTATTCTATCAGCATTTATAATTAATAAGATTACCTCATCAAAAAAAACCGATCTTAATGTGCGTGAAATAAAACCGGTAATCGGAGACATAAGAATTACTGTTTCAACAACCGGAACAGTCCTCCCTAAAAACAGGCTTGAGCTTAAATCCTCTGTTGCAGGGAGGATAGAAAAAATACTTGTAAAAGAGGGGGACGAGGTAAAAACCGGAGATGTCCTTGTACTGATGAGCTCAACGGACCGCGCTGCACTTATAGATGCCGCCAGACTTCAGGGCAAGGAGGCTTTGAAATACTGGCAGGACGCCTATAAACCAATACCTATCGTATCTCCAATAAGCGGAACAGTAATTGTAAAATCAGTTGAACCGGGGCAGACGGTAACAACAACTGAGGATATCATCGTAATTTCGGACAGGCTTATCGTCAAGGCGCAGGTTGATGAGACCGATATAGGTAGGGTCGCAGAGGGGCAGAAGGCGATGATCACTCTCGACTCTCATCCGGAGATTCTGGTAAAGGGGGAGGTTACCCATATATACTACGAGTCTACAACTGTCAGTAACGTCACTGTCTACTATGTTGTAATTACTCCCGACATTGTGCCTCGTGAATTCAGGTCAGGGATGAGCGCAAGTATAGATATAATAGAGAAGGAGAAAAAGAACATCCTGCTTGTCCCCCGTGAGGCTGTGGCGCAGAATGGCGGCAGTAATTATGTAATGATAAAGAGAGGTCAGGGAAAACCGCCTGAAAAGCGGGTATTTACACCGGGACTTTCAGACGATCAGAATATGGAGGTCAAAGAGGGTATTACGGGGGATGATACAATTATCATCTCAAGTAAAAAAATAACAGGCGCTGAATCATCATCCTCCAAAAATCCTTTTATGCCTGAACCTCCGGGAGCGAAAAAGAGATGAGCCATCTGATTGAACTGAAAAATATTACAAAAAAATATATAATGGGGAATACAGAGGTTACCGCTGTCGATGATGTTTCAGTTGCAATTGATGCCGGTGAATTTGTGGCAATAATGGGGGCATCAGGTTCAGGAAAATCGACAATGATGAACATTCTCGGTTTTCTTGACCTCCCTACATCAGGGACATATTCTATAATGGGACGCGATGTAACAGGACTTGAAGAGGATGAACTTTCCATATTGAGAAACCATATTGCAGGATTCATCTTTCAGCAGTTTCAGCTTCTGCCGAGGTTATCAGCGGCGGATAATGTCCTGCTCCCCACCCTGTACGCCGGCAAGAGAGATATGGAAAAGATCGCAGAAGAAAAACTCGGGTGGGTAGGGCTTGGACACAGAACAGATCACTATCCTAATGAGCTTTCCGGCGGCGAACAGCAGAGGGTTGCCATAGCAAGATCGATGATTAATGAACCTGTAATAATTTTCGCCGATGAACCCACGGGAAATCTTGATACAAAAAGCGAGAGCGAAATCATAGCAATTCTCGAGAAGCTGAACTCCCAGGGTAAAACGGTTATAATGGTTACACATGAGAATGAGGTTGCCGCCCATGCCGCGCGTATAATAAGGATGAAGGACGGCCGTGTAATTTCAGACGAAAGAAAATCGAAGCACCACGCCCAGCCCTTAAGTAAAACAGATTCTGACAAAATTGACGGAGCTCTGCGAAAGACGGCGGTATCTTTCGGACGCGCTGAGTTTGCCGACTATATCAGGCAGGCGGTTGTATCTCTTGTATCGCACAAGATGAGGGCACTGCTTTCAATGCTCGGGATTCTTATCGGTGTTGCGGCTGTTATTTCCATGTTAGCCATCGGCGAGGGGGCAAAGGCATCAATAGAAGCGAATCTCAACAAACTCGGGACAAACATCCTGACGGTAAGGCCCGGATTCAGACGATCCGGCGGAGTTTCACTCCAGCAGGGTGAGGGGAGCCGTTTAAGTATTCAGGATGCTGAATCCTTCATAAAGGTGGACGGCGTAAAAAATGTATCCCCCGGGGTAAGCAGCAGGGCTCAGGCGGTATACGGTGCGAAAAACTGCAACACGCAGATTATGGGTACGGCAGTTGAATATGCCGTGATGAAGGCATCTGTACCTGAAATCGGGAGATTCTTTACTGAAAGTGAAAACACATCGCGCAGCAGAGTGGCGGTTGTGGGAACAACGGTGATAAAAAATATATTCAACGGGGAAAATCCGGTCGGGAAGAGAATGAAAATAAACAAGGTCAGCTTTTTAGTAATAGGAGTCCTCCCTTCAAAGGGCGCCGCAATGATGAGGGACCAGGATGATATTATAATAATCCCTCTGAAAACGGCAATGTTCAGGCTGCTCGGGAAAACATATATTGATGAGATAAATGTTGAGGTTAAATCTCCTGAAATAACTGATGCGGTAAAGGAGACTCTTAACGGAGTAATAAAGAAAAACCACAAGGTGCTGCCCGGGCAGGAGAGCATCTTCGAAATCATGGATTTTTCCGAGATGAGAAAGGCCATGATGAGCACCGCCAGCACAATGAGCCTCCTTCTCGGTACTGTGGCGGCTATATCCCTTGTAGTCGGCGGCGTGGGAGTTATGAATATAATGCTTGTTTCTGTCAAGGAACGGACAAAGGAGATAGGTCTCCGCAAGGCCATAGGGGCGCGCAGAAGGGATATACTGGTTCAGTTTCTTGTTGAGGCCGTGATGATGACTTTCTGCGGCGGAATTGCCGGAATAACCCTTGGAGTTTCAATATCGCTTCTGTTTTCACTCATCGCCGGGTGGGCTGTTAAAATTTCTCTGCTGGCAGTGTTCGGGGCGTCATTCTTTTCAATACTTATAGGAATAGGTTTCGGAATATGGCCTGCAACACAGGCATCAAAACTGAATCCCATTGAGGCATTAAGGTATGAGTAGCGGACATGCATGCTTCGACTCACGGCTGTGGTGAGCCTGTCGAACCACAGCAAGCGTGTGGTAGTGAATTCGCATGCTTCGACTCCGCTCAGCAGGCGTGTGGGTAGTGGATTTGTTGAGTTCATGCTCAGGACGCTCATTGAGCGGAGTCGAAATGAGCTGTTTATGGACTCTGCGAGAGTGAGTAGTGGACATGCATGCTTCGACTCCACAGCTGGTGAGCATGTCGAACCACAGCAAGCGTGTGGTAGTGAATTCGCATGCTTCGACTCCGCTCAGCAAGCGTGTGGGTAGTGGACTTTTTTTAAATTAATGCTCAGGACGCTCATTGAGCGGAGTCGAAATGAGCTGTTTCTGAACACGATTAATTCCGAGCGGCTTGTGCTGAGCGTAGCCGAAGTAAGTCGAAATGAGCTGTTTATGGACTCTGCGAGAGTGAGTAGTGGACATGCATGCTTCGACTCCGCTCAGCAAGCGTGCGGGTAGTAAACATGCATGTTTCGACTCCGATCGATAAAAAATCATTATATAAATCTTAAACAAAAAGTTTCTGCTGCAGATTTTTTCCTTGATATTACTCCTGAACAGCGCATATAGTCGCAATTCATAATATTTATGCATATGACGGGTAATATGAAAAAGAATATAATCTTTGCAGCAGTTTTTGTATCAATGTTAATAAGCTTTAACGCGGGGATCTGCCGTTCATGGGATGATCTTGACGAGGGTGAACATGAAATCTACGGGAGTGAAAAAGAGGAGAAATTTCCTGTAAAGACATTTTTCATGGAGAAGGAGCTGTGGGATAATCATTCATCCATTATGGTACTCTGGCTTTTCAAGCATACTGATTACCCCAGATACAGATCAACGCGTTTTATTCCATTTTACTATAACCGCGACAGTAAAATCGACAACAGGTCTGAGACGGTATGGCCCCTCTTCCTGTCCTATTATGAAACTGACGGCGCTTCGCAGACCAGCGCATTTATATTCCCTTTATATTATTCATCTATAGATGCTGATGAAGCTGACAGATCGCTGCTGTGGCCGTTTATATGGTGGGGAAAGAATCAGTATAAAACAGTGAACAGTTCATACCAGACTGTATTTCCTCTTTTTTATCACAGGGGTGAGACCGACTCAAAATCGGGGCATGGGGAGTTTGTCTGGATAAATCCCCTGTTCGTAAGCTGGAGAGAAATGATTTCATTCACTGAAGAGAAAGAGCATATGTGGTGGTTCCCGATAGTTCCTCTCACATATCATTATACTGACAGGTACTATGGCCACAGAAATTATATATGGCTCATCGACTACTCATGGGATATAGTTAATGGCGAGGATCGGATGAAAAGGTTCTGGTTTCTTCCGGTATATTTATGGGAGAGGGGTGATGACGGTTACACTGCGATACTCCCGCCGCTTTATATAAACAACAGACACAGGGGCGGCGATTACTACTACCACATACTGCCGTTCTTTACAACATGGGAGGAGAAAACAGGCGGATTCAGGCGGAACGGGTTTGCTACACTCATCTTTTCAAAATACAATGTCACCGACATTAAAAGCGGCGAAGAGATATATTCAAACATCTGGTTTCCGGTAATCCCCCTCGTTTTCCGGAGCCGGGACAGGGATAGCGGGACTCATACAAATATAGCATGGATCATAGACTGGGAGAGGGACAAAGAGGAAAATCTGAAGAACTTCTGGTTTGTGCCGTTTATCTTTCATGAAACCGGGGAGAGCGGGTACAAATACTGGATACCATTCTACTGCAGGCCGTCGGGGGCAACGGAGAAAGATGGGTATACCTTCGGTCTGTTTCACTACTACAGCTGGCGCAGTTCCGGGAGAACGCTATGGTCATGGCTCTACTATAAAAACGAGGAGTATGTTGAAAAAGCCCCGGCAAAAGGGGGTACCGTACCTGCAGAGAAAGAAGAGTATTATTATAAGCATTTTATACCGGTATACTGGTCCTGGAGATCAGCGGAGAGTACCGGTCGGCTTATATTTCCTCTGGTATTCAGTTATAAGGATAAACAGACTGACATTCATGTTATTACCGGTTTCGCATTGAAGACATTTATGGGGCCGTTTACACCGGATGTCGGCCTGGGCCTCGGGAAAAAGGATGATACATGGTATCTTGACACCGATTATTCATGGTTATATAATGTTGTAAGTGTCTCCAGCAGGATACCTGTACGCAATCCATTCGGAGAAAAAGGTGATAAAAGCACTTCCGGTGAGAAGATTTCCGACAGTGATGCTGTGGTTCCCGGGAAAACAACGGAGGGGGATAAAAATAATACTAAATCGGTTGTCGTCGATGATTCAAACAGTATTCTTATGTCAGAAAGTAATACAGTCCCGGAAAATGGGGGAATAAAACCTGCAATTACAAAAAAGAGGGGGATGAACCGTGAAAACTCGGAATACTTCTGGGGGTGGCAGCTTCTCTTCGGCTGGATGGCCTGGGAGAGCGCTGATTCGCAGAGGCACTTCAGGCTTTTGCCGCTTGCATGGCTGACATGGGATAAAGATGCAAACGATAAACTTGTTACAGTCCTTCCCTTTTTTCTATGGTATCAGTCTGAGGAGACAAAAGAAGAATACTTTGTAGCAGCGCCCTTTTATGCCGCACAGTACCAGGACAGGTCATATACAAAGGCTTACCTGTTGAACCTCTACTGGGACGAATACAGGGCAGAGGAGAACTGTTATGAGAAGACCATTCTCTGGCCGATCGTTAACTGGTACAGTTCACCGGAGATGAGCGGGTTCAGAATATTCCCTTTAGTATGGCATAAAAACTGGAAAGAGGGGGGTGATGAAGCTTCAAGAACACTGGCCCCACTTTACTTCAGCAAAGATATACTGAATAAACAAACCGGAGAGTATAAGTTACACAGGCGGATAAATCCGTTATATTACGTTAACGAAAAGAACGATGGAGCATACTCATCATATACTCTCTTCGCTCCGCTGATCCCCCTGTTTTACCACGGAAGTGAATCGGACGGGGTAATTTCAACGGAAAAAACGATCACACCACTGTTTTATTACAGCGGTGAAGAGAGAAAAGAAACCGGCGCTGTCGCAAACGATACTACGCTGTGGGTACCTCTTCTCCCTATCTTTTATAAAAGAAACTACGGTGAGAGTTATCACTGGAATTTTCTTGGTGTGCTTGACCGCTGCAGGGATAAAGACTACAAAAGGTTTTTCCTTTTCCCTCTGTATTACTCTACGGAGGAGAAAGGCGAAAACCATCACAATATTCTCGGAGTTATAGACTGGTGGGGTGGAGAGAGTGGGACTGATACATCAATGGTATTCCCGCTGTACCGCTGGAGCGGAGATGACAAAAGCAGCAGCATTATACTCTTCCCGCTCCTGACATACCTCGGCAGCGAACCCGGGGAGAAGACTTGTTTTGTAGCGGGGGTATACTGGCACAGCTCTCCGGGCTTTGAGAGACAGAACATCCTTTATATCTTCGATCATAAAAAGTATACAGGTGAGAAATATCTGGAAGACAGTTACTCGATGATGTTTACAACAATGAAGTATGATATTTCCCCGGAAATAAGGGAGATGAGACTACTGTGGGGAACTCTGTTCAAGTATACCGGCTGCAGAAATTCTGACAATTATGATATTGATGCGCTGCTGTGGCTTGCCGGTGTTGAAAGGGAGGGGAGCTATTTTCACAACAGGGTTCTCCCGCTCTACTGGTATTCCTCCGACAGGGATGAAACAACACTTGTTGTGCCGCCGATACTCAGCTACTTCAGTAAGGAGAGCAACGGTGACTTTGATCTTGGAGTTCTTGGTCTTGTATATTACCGGAATGAGGATAAGAGAGCCGGAGAGGACAGAAGGATGTGGCTGCTCGGGGCGCTTTATGATGAAGTTAAAGCGCCGGAAAGAAGATACCACTCGCGTGGAAGCTTATGGGGTGTGCTGTGGGATTATGAAACAGAAGGGGAAACGGATTTTACGAAGTTTACTATCCTCAAGGGGCTTTACAAGTACAGAGAAGAGAAGGGTGAAACAAAGCATACATTTTTCTGGGTATTTTAGGCATCTGTTTCAATTCTGTTGCGCCCGCTCTCCTTGGCCCTGTAGAGAGCTTTATCCGAACGGGAGATAAGATGACTCCAGTCTTCACCATGGATGAACGAGGCACAGCCGAATGAAGCTGTAACACTATCAACAGACTCAATTTTCATTGATTCGACTGCCGCCCTGAGTTTCTCCGCAACCATGGCGGCGCCATTAAGACCGGTTTCAGGGCATACAATAAGGAACTCCTCACCCCCTATACGGCCGGCAAGGTCAATCCCCCTTATGGAAGTCTTAAGTGTGTCAGCGAATTCCTTCAGCACTCTGTCTCCGGTTTCATGACCGTATGTGTCGTTAAACTGTTTGAAATGATCAATATCGACCATTATAACGGAGAGGAGGCTACCTGTACGGGAGGATCTCTCTATTTCGGATTTAAGGAATGATTCAATTTTACGCCTGTTTGATATCCCTGTAAGCGGGTCTGTAAGAGAAAGGTATTCCACCTCGGCTATTTTTTCCTTTAGCTCGGAAGTGCGGGCTTCAACTGTTTTTTCAAGCAGATACATGAAATATGTGAGTTTGTGGGCAAAATACATGGAAGTGAGAATGACAATAATCAGTGAAATAAGAAAGAGGATTGTAAATTTTACAGATAGAATTCTTAAATCATGGTAGATTTCATCTTTTGTGATGACAATGCCGAGTATCCAGCCGGATGTGGGTATGGTTGTAAATACAGCGAGTTTTTCAATCCCTGTATTGAAATCAACCCGTCCCTGTTTTTTATTGAGAATAATTCCTATTGTTTCGCTGAGTTCCCGGTTTTCCATAAGATTTGTTCCGGCCAGTGATTTGTCCGGATGGACAAGGGCTCTCCCCCTGCTGTCAAGGAGTACGGCATATCCCATGCCGCTGACCCTTATATTCTTAAGTTTCTCCCCGATGGTGCGGAGAAGGAGATCGGCCGAAAGTACCCCTCTTAAAGAACCATCTCTTTTATAAACGGGCGCAGAGATTGAAAGAGCAAGGGAATTTGTTTCGTAATCTGAATATATATCCGCCAAAGATGTCTTCCTGTTCCTGACGGCAGTGGTAAACCATGGCCGTACCCGTGGATCGTAGCCCGCAGGAGGAATCCACTTTTTACCGCTTATAAATCGTCCCGAAGCTGAACCGTAATAGATATCTGAGAAAGAAGAGACCATGCTGAAGTTGTTAAACAGATCCGATGTCACATTTCTGTCATCCTGTATGCCCTTTTCAATCAGATAGGAGCCTGAGTCCACGATTGCATACATTTTTGATATCCACTGGTCAATCTCGGCAGCATGACCGTTGACAACCTCCTGTGTCTGCATGTCAATATCGTCAGTAATCATAGCCCTGCTTACCCTGTAGCTTGCAAGTGAAATTATTGCAAAGGCAACAGCGAATAAAACCGAAAAAACAGCCACCAGCTTTATCCGCAGCAGGGATACTCTTTTTATGTTATACCTTGATTTCTCTTCCATTAATAAGTTTCCATAGTTAAATTACGGCTTTAAATAAATTTAAATATAATATACACAATAAACCAGTAATTATTCCTTAATTTTTTTATAATATGAAATGATTACATCTGTCATACATCGGAAGGGCACAGAAAAATGTATTTATTTTTTATATCAGAATATACTTTAAGGAAATTACTGACTATAAATTTTAAATTTGTGTATTGACAAATGATACCTTTTTAATATTGAATTTCAATTTTAAATCCTTAACATATATTTTAGTGAAA
The DNA here is from genome assembly GCA_963664815.2 of Spirochaetota bacterium. Taxonomy (GTDB): domain Bacteria; phylum Spirochaetota; class UBA4802; order UBA4802; family UBA5550; genus WRGT01. Next base: position 3,067,471 of record CAXXHB010000003.1, on the reverse strand, counting down.
ATAAGCGATTGTATCTCACCGCCGACGAAGGCAGAGGTGAGAATATAGCATTTTCTACTATAAAAAAGTTAAGGAATTGCTGTTGAAAATTAAACGTATAAGAGTTTTCTATGCTGATAAATATTATAAATCTGTTATTTACTGTTACTCTCTTCGGAGATAACAATACGCATCTCCGCTCTCTTAAAAATGTTACTGTAACACAGGGAATTTACAGCGACAGAATAATCGTAGAGTGGGAGAAAAAGGATGGTGTCACATTTACGGTAACCCGTTCAGATAATAAAACAAACGGGTTCGTAACAGTAGCTCAGACGTCAGACCCGAAATTTGAGGATATAACTGTCGAAAGGGGGGTCAGGTACTGGTACAAGGTTTTGCCATCTGCAGAAACTGATTTTAAGGATGAAGCATTTATTTCTGATGAAGAATATAATTCCATCACGGAACCGGTCTATACGGATCCTGATCTTAACAAATCAGGGTTGAATAACAAAGAAAAAATCAGTGAAGAAAAAAGCAGCAGTGAAACAAAGGATACTGAGAAAGGTACCGCTGAAAAAAACAGTAATGAGATAAAAAAAGAGGGGGAAGCTGTGACGCAGCCCCCAGTATTGTATTCAGGTTATACATCAATAGAAAAGTTTACAGGCATTAAACTGGAAGCCCTGATCAAACTGAAAAAAGAGAAGCTTAAACCGCTCAAAGACCCGGAAGAGAAGAAGAAACGTGAAAAGCATCTTGATTATATAAAGGAACACTATATGAATCCGGTAAAGCTGACACTCTTCATGACAATGGCAAAACCATATTTCAACAGGGGTGATCTTATTATAGTAAATGACGGAGAGACTTTTGAGATTAATAAAGATCTCAACAAAGTGGTTTTCTATGGCCGGAATTACAGTTACATGGCAGTATTCGAATCGGGTAAATTCATGAGTATAATATCGGGGACTGAAGAAAAAGATCTTGTGGATACTCTCTTAAAGAATTCCGAACTCTACTGCGTTGCGTCGGGTAAAAAATTTATAGTTGATAAAAACGGTATTACAAGACTGGTAAATTCATTTGACGCAGTCGGTCTCTCGACAGGTTATCTTAAAAATGACAGTGAATGGAGATCAAGAACAATAATGACAGCGACATCAAGATCTGATTTAAAAGAGATGATGAAGAGAACAACTAAGAGCGAGTAGTTGTTTTACCCGGCGACGCTCCTTAAATCGCTTGGCGGATCTATAATCTTCCGGCGACAGCCCCTGCGTCACCAGTGGATCCATAATCTTCAGGCAACAGCCCCTGAATCACCGGTGGATCCATAATCTTCCGGCGACAGCCCCTGCATCACCAGTGGATCTATATACCTCCTGCAGCAGCCCCCTAAATCACCGGCGGATCTATAATCTTCAGGCGACAGCCCCTGCGTCACCAGTGGATCCATAATCTTCCGGCGACAACCCCCTGCGTCACCAGTGGATCCATAATTTTCAGGCGACAACCCCTGCATCACCAGTGGATCCATAATCTTCAGGCGACAACCCCCTGCGTCACCAGTGGATCCATAATTTTCAGGCGACAACCCCCTGCGTCACCAGTGGATCCATAATTTTCAGGCGACAACCTCTGCATCACCAGTGGATCCATAATCTTCAGGCGACAACCTCTGCATCGCCAGTGGATCCATAATCTTCCGGCAGCAGCCCCCTAAATCCCCCGGCGGGGGACTTGAAGATACTGTTATTAAATTTTTTGTGTCAGGCAAATTTTATTTATAAAAATAGAATTTATTTCGTTAACTACTATAATAAATGTATTATTTCAGATAAATATTTATTTGTAAAACAGTCTTTAAGTCCCCTGCCGATTTAGGGGGCTTATGGTACAGGTTAATTTACCGGATGATGTGTCTGGCAGAACGGAGGCTGTGTAAAATGTGGTTACTTACTTTTTCTTTGAAGACTTTACAGCTTTAGCTGCAGCATCTGCATTTTTTACTTTGGCTTGTTTTGTCTTTGCTTTAACAATTTTTGTTGTCTCACTCTTTGCTGCCGGTTTTTCCTTTACTATCTGTGTAAAGATTCCATTCTCTAGGTGGTAATGTTCATCGGCAATATCAACAAGGCTCTGGTCATGGGTAACCAGTATGATGGCCATATTCTCCTCGGCTTTCAGTTTTACAAAAAGATTCCTTATCTCCTGGGCCGTAATTTTGTCAAGATTCCCTGTCGGCTCATCGGCAAGAATAAGCCTTGGATGGTTTATAACGGCCCTTGCTATGGCAACCCTCTGTCTCTCTCCACCGGAAAGTGTTGATGGTTTCTGGCCGAGTATCTCCTCTATGTTAAGAATCTGTGCAAGGTCACGGATCTCCCTGTCCACATTCTTTGAAAAGAACCTGATTATGGTAGGGTACCTTATATTCTGGTACGACGTCATATCGGGTAAAAGGTTGAAAAACTGGAAAACGAAACCGATCTCCCTGTTCCTGAAACGGGATCGTCTGAAGTCGCCCCATTTAAGAATATTTCTTTTTTTATAGAGAACTGTACCGGAGTCGGGATCAAGCAGGCCTGAAATTATTCCAAGGAGCGATGTCTTTCCGCTGCCGCTCTTGCCTGTAATGGCAATAATTTTCCCTTCATCAATTTTAAGGGAGACATTGTTGAGTATATGACGTTTGCCGAATTTGAGAGATATATTTTCAATAGAAAGCAACATGCTATTTCCTTACCGCTCTGAACAGGTTTATATTTGATGCGAATATTGCAGGGACAAAAGCCGAAGCGGCGCTCACCGCAGATGAGAGGCCTACACACATAAGAAGAATATCGGTACCCCTTGCCTGGATTGTTATGGACTTGAGTACCGGAACCCATTTTGCAAGTATCTCTCCGGCATACGAGATAAGGTAGTTGCCGCAGAAATAACCGGCAACGCCGTACATGGCCCCGATGAATGCAGCCTCAAAAACAAATGAAAGAAGAATGCTCAGCTTGGAGAAACCGAGAACCCTCTTGAGGGAAAACTTCTGGCTTCTTATATAAACTATAGTCAGGTATGAATTGAATATTGAAATTGCAGATACAAAGAAGAAAACGCCCATTATTGCATAGAACATGCCGTCAATCAGTCTTAGAGTCTTCTCGGCCTTTTCAGTTATATCTTTCTGTGATTCAACCCTGAGCCCCATTTTTTTCAAAATGTTTACCACGGAGGGAAGATTGCCGGTGTCTTTGATTTTGGCGTATGCAACAATATACTCAAATCCGGCAGAACGGCCTGTTTCACGCCTGAACTGCTCGGAAACCTCCATGAGAAAATCCGCCGGGAGAATCAGTCCCGGAAAGTTTATAATATCAGTGAAGCTGTGTACAATGGCATTATAGTCGATCTCTTTATACTGCGGGCTGTTTTTTTTACCTGATGCAAATCTCAGTTCCACAGGGAAACCTGTAAGATCCTTTTCCGCAAAAGAGGGGAGGTCTTCCATGGCGAGGTAGTTATTCATTATATCAACGGAAAACCGGGGTATGATTACCGGTACAGGTTTTCGGTTGTAAAAGTTTTTCCAGCCGGGCACTTTTCCTTTAATAAGCTCCCTTTCAATACCGCATACAGGTACATACATTGCCTTGCTTCTGCCGAGAAGCTCGGCTTTAAAGCGGACATTGAATGAAGCCCTGCTTATTGCAGTAACAGCGGTCAGCTCCGGCATTTTTTTTATCTGGTTTATGGTCTGATAGGACATTCCCTTTGACCCCGGTTTTTTCACAAACTCAACAGTTTTAACGTTTCCGGGAAGAATCTTTATCTCATCGCTTGCAAGTTTATCAAGAAGAGAGCCGCTGATATATATTGTGACAGAATCCCTTACTGCAAGATATACGACAAAGAAAATAACAAGGAATAATATACCGAAGCTTGAGATAAAAGATCGGAGAATATTGGTAAGATTGTCTTTAATAATAAAAAATATTTTATATAATGCTGAGTTCATTGGTTTCTGTCTTTAAATCGGTTTATTATGTTAAAAAAGTACAAATACACATCAAAATATCATCACGATTTAGCTGTATTACTCTTTGATTTAAATCTGTTCAAATCGGGCCCATTATTATCTTCTGTATATTCAAGTCAAGGAGAATAAAAAAATGTGGTTAATTCTCCCCCTTCAATCCAGGTTTGAAGTATTGTATTGAACATGGTGAAACATTGACAGAAATCCCCGCCCCCGCACTGGAGGTATCAGACCCTGCACCTACCCCGGAGGTACTTTGTCGCTACGCTCGGGCGCCCGGAGGGGCAAAGAAAAACTGTCTGTTATAGTATACCTTTAGCAACCTGGACTTCTAAGACCCCGCACCTACCCCGAGGGTACTTTGTCGCTACGCTTGGGCGCCCAGAAGGGGCAAGGCAGAACTGTCTGTATAGTATACCTTCAGCAACCTGGACTTCTCTGGCCCCGCACCTACCCCAAGGGTACTTTGTCGCTACGCTCGGGCGCCCAGAAGGGGCAAGGCAAAATATCTCCTTTGATAAATCTGGGTTTTTAACATATAAAAATTTTTAAAAATTCTGCTTGCCCCATGTCATTTGTTTTTCCGCACTGGTTATATAGAGACATAAGTTTCTATAATAACGATAAAATATAACAGCAATAAAGGAGTGTATATCTATGGCAAAAGTGAAGCTTCATCCATATTTAAGAACTGCGCATGGTGGTCTGGATGGTCTTGTTTTTTACCGTCGTTACGGCAAAATCTACATTAAAGCACGCACAATACCGGCTAATCCGCGCACAGAACCGCAGATGAAATGCAGGGGTAATTTCGGCGGCGGCGTAAAGGCCTGGCAGGTTCTTCCTGAAGAGGAGAAGGCTCTCTATAGAAACAGGGCAAAGAGAAAGAAAAAGTCAGGGTATAATCTTTTTATGTCGGAATACCTTCGCGGCATTGCTCCAGGTTCCCCTGTGACACCATCGGGAAGCAGCGGAACAGGGGATGCAGCGGTTGTATCAGCTTCAGCTGAAGTTGCAGAATATACCGTTTACAATTCAGAAAACAGCAGATCGGCAGGTGGGGAGAATAATATTTATGCGATAAAAGATAAAAGTAAATCTGTTAAAGCAGGATTTAAACAGTATGAAGACCCTGTTAAAAACCGTTTCAATACCGTTCCAACTCCGTTACCTACAGAGAAAAACGCGCGTTTATAGCTGTATGTAACGTGTTTGAAGCGAAATTAAAGCGAAACTGAATACTCTGTAAACAGAGTCGGGATTTTGTCATAAATCTGTCGTGGTATTGCATGTAAATTGCCTGATGCACAACGTAAGTACGTTCGTGTACGGTAACCTCTGTTTGCAGGTAATCCTGTTAATCCTTTAATCCTGTAATCGTGTTCAGAGAGTTGCATTAACGGCACCCTTCGACTCCGGGTTGGTGAGCCTGTCAAACTACAGGGAGCGTGGTGTACATAAATTTTAGAAAGTTCATTCGTGCATCGCCCGTTGAGCGGAGTCGAAACGGGAATGTCGCGTCCATACCACTCCACAGGAATCCTTAAAATCCTGTTCGGGATTATTTGACAGTCTTAACTTCTCTATCGGTTTTTCCCCGGAGAGGTTAGCAAAGAGCATTATAAAAGCCCACTGGAGGCTTCCTGGGTATCTGAAAAACTGGTTAAAAAACATATTCTATTGTTATTTAATAGTTAAATTAGTAATATTAATTTTTTTTATAAAAAATTTAATTAATTCAAAATAAGAGTTGATTAATATATTATGCTCTATTGTGTGTAGATTATATTAAAGAGCATGAATGTTGATTTATGCTGTAAGGTGATGTGAGAAGTTAATCTCTGGTAAAGATTTTATATTAGCTGGGTATGATCTGAATCAATAGATATCCTGAAACAGATCGTATAACTCAAGTCCGGTGTCTGAATAATATATATTCCATTGTTTCTGTTGCTGGAAAGATTTTTATGAATATCCGAATGAAGAAACTGCCGGATTATTAATATGCAGGTAAACGCGTTTAAGAAATAAAGGGTACCCTACTGGAAAAGCTTATAAGAGCTGTAAAAGTAATTTAACAGGAGGCAGAAAATGACTAAGATCAGACTCGAGGCAATCCTTGAGGTGATAGACAGCGTGACCGGGGGCGTTGATTATACGGACCGGAAGGGGATAAAGAACACTAAAAGAACAATAAAATCCAGGCACGCAAATCCTGACGTACAGGCCAGGGTGAAAATGATGCTGCCACTTATGCAGAATTTATGGAAGCAGTTACCCGAGCCGGTAAGAAACGCCTGGAATTTACAATCAAAAGGGAAACCGCTTACAGGTTACAATTTGTTTATAATGACAAATTATGAAGCTGTGAGGGACGGTGGTATGCTCGAGTTATCCAGAGGTAACGGGCTGGCAAAACCTTTTAATTGTGAGGCTTCGATTAATCCTTCAGGTGAGATTTCTGTAACATTTGAGAAGGATTCCGAAACGGCACAGGTGAGCATTTTCATCCATAACAAGGTCTGGAAAGATGCCGGGAGATTTATTATCTCAAAATTTGATGTGGCAGGTAAGGCAATGCCTGTTGTTATGGCCGGATTTGATCCATCGGGAGATTACAACGTATATGTTGTGGCGAGTAATTCTGTTATGGCTGTATCTGCAATTGTTTCAGATTCGGCAGGTTGTGCTGTGAGAAAAAAATAAACGGTAATTAATTACATATTTTTCAATGATATCTCGCCTTCAACAGAGGGCGGGATTTTCTTTATTTTCTTGATGCAAAATAGATATGAGCAATGGGTGCTGCAGATAACAAGAAAAGAATTAGCCACAGATGAACACAGATAAAGGCAGGGATAAACGCAGATAGTTAAGAGATTAATAATAAAAAAATAGAAACTCGATTTTATTACTGTCTGAACACGATTACGGGATTAAATGATTATATGAATTTGGTAATAGGGTATTCCTTCTGAATCGTATAAATCCCAAAATCCTTAAATCGTGTTCAAAGATTGAAGTGAGGATTTCAGTTTCCTCCGGCCTTCAAATTTTGGCTTCAGCCTGAAATAAAACGTATTCCTGCTTGACTCACCCGGATTCATTTAATATTATAAAATTTCAGTATTCCTGATATCAGGTTAAGACGTTCAGTTAAGGAGTTTTTATGAGAGTAACAATCACAGTAAAAAATAAAAATGAAATAGAAGCTAACAGAGAAAAACTTGAATCAATAAAAAAAATTGTAAATGGAAATGTTGAGATAAAATATTCACGTGAAAGAAAAACTGAATCTAAAAATATTTCATCATTATCCGGTTTAATATCAATAGGAGGAGACAGCGTTAAAGATTCGGAAAAGCTTTATGAATAAACTGATTGTTGACACTAATATTATTGTTGCTGTTGTTGATGACAAAGATATTCATCATAACAAAGCATTAAACCTGATTATTAATATTGAAAATAAAAATATTCCGGTTGTATTAATGGATTGTATAGTAAATGAGGTATACAGTGTAATTGCCAGGAGAAGTAAACAACACGGATATTCTTTCAAAGATGCAGCCTTGAAGATCGATCCTGTAATGAGTTCAATGGAGGTGGTCAGGGCATATACTATGGTAAAATCTTTACATAACAGTATTATCAAAATGATGATGAAATATAATGGTAACCTGAATTACCATGATTGTCTTATATCTCTTGTAATGAAAGAAAAAGGATTAACAGAAATAGTAACACTTGATAAAGGTTTTAAGGTTGTCCCGTGGTTAAAGGTGCTCGATTAAAATATTGTTTAAAATTTTTACTGCATATATACTGAGTTATTTTACTGTCTGAACACGATTACGGGATTAAATGATTATATGAATTTGGTAAAAGGGTACTCCTTCTGAATCGTGTAAATCCAATAATTCTAAAATCGTGTTCAAAGATTGTTTTAATGAAGAAGTGGCAAAACGATCTGATATTATTTTTAGACTCTTAATTTCATAAATACTGAATGATTTTAAATAGCTGGAATTTAACTTGACGTTCATAGTATTATCTGCTATTAACTTGATATATGAAGCTTTCAGATGATATTAAAAAAAGAATTATTGAAGCCCTTGAACCATTGGATCCTTACAAAGTAATATTGTTCGGAAGTTATGCAAATGGCAATCCAACAGAAGAGAGTGATATAGATTTATATGTAGTAACAAAAGATGATTTTATACCATGCAACTGGCGTGAAAAAAATGAAATATATTTAAAAGTTTCAAGGCAGATAAGAATTATCAGATCAGAAATACCTGTCGATTTGATTGTCCATACGAAAAAAATGAATCAGGAATTCATTGAGATGGATAGTTATTTTTCAAGAGAATTAACCCGAAATGGGATATTATTGCTATGAATAAAAAAATGGCACTTGAATGGCTTAAATCTGCGTATGATGATTTAATTCTGATTGAAGAAATAATTTATAATGAATATTTTACACATATAGTTGCTTTTCATGCTCAACAGACCGTGGAAAAATCACTCAAAGCTATTCTTGAGTATAACAAATGCAATATACCTAAAAAGCATGATCTGATATTACTGAAAAAACAGGTATCAGCTTTTATGGAGATAATAGATGATGATATTCTTGATACATTGAACAGGCTTTACATCGAATCCCGATACCCTGGAGATATGGGATTGCTTCCGAATGGTAAACCGGATATTGAAGATGCTAAAGTTTTTTATGAATTTGCGAAAAGTATTTATATGAAAGTCAATGATATAATAAATTAAACAGCAATAAACAGAGGGTGTACTCTCTTTATTGCTGAAGGGATATATCGTCAAAGAATATTCTGTCGTTTCTGGTTCCTCCATTGTTTTTATCGTAACAGACCCGCAGCCCGATACGTACAAAATGAGCATCTTCCGGCAGCTTTTCGGGGCTCAGCTCATATTTTATTTTTTCCCAGCTTCCCTGTACGCTCAGAAATGTTTTCGCCATGGTGCTGAATTTGATTGCAGCCGGGTATCCGCATGTTTCATCTGCGAAATAATAGAGTTTAAGGCTCATGTTATCCCTCTCCGGTGACAGTCCCTCAATGTAATCTATGCAGAACCATGCGGATACAATAATCCTTTTCCCCTGTTCAATCTCAATCGGCAGGCTGAGTAACTCCCGTCCGCTTATACTCCCGGTGAGAGTGGTGAATGTTCCGGAGTATGATCCTGTATGAAAAAAAGCAGAAGAAGACTTTACCTCTCCCGAACCTGATACTTCCCATGCTATCGGGTTATTGGTTGTATTGAATACTTCAAAAGATGAATTAGATATATGCTTTTCCTCCATCCTTTTAAATAATAACGAATATGAAATTTCGTCATCATTTTCATTATTCACAAGAACTGTGGTTTCAGTTACAGAGCTGCTTATGGAGATAACAGAGTGAAAATCTTCTGACGTGACTGGCGTATTGTCTATTTCAACAGAACAGCCGGCAGAGGGTACAGTTGTCAGGACAAGTTCAGAAACTTCAGATGTGAGCGAAACCTCGTAATGATAAATATCAAAGCTGAAATCCGGGGTAATGGAACCGGTTGAAACAATCAGCGAGCTGAGCCCGGGTATAACATTATTATCGTCTGTATCCGGTTCGTCAGCAGCAGTTTGCTCACCTGCCGGTTCTGCTGCATCATCTGAACTTTTATTACTGCCGCAGCCATTATAACAAACGATGAGTGATGCAGCAAAGATTATTACAGAGAATAAAACAGTTTTTTTATTCATAGTACCCCCGAAATTTATATAATAAAAATGGATTTTATATTACTGACCGGATCTTTTCATTAATACGATGGAGCCGGGGTTTATGGAAAAATTTTTATTTTGTAGGGTTAGAAAAGTTTAAATTACTGTTTTACTGTCTGAACACGATTACGGGATTAAACGATTATATGGATTTAGTGGAAGTATACTCCTTCTGAATCGTGTAAATCCTTTAATCCTTAAATCGTGTTCAAAGACTGAAGCGAGGATTTCAGTTTGCTTTAAAATGCGGCTGGTCCGTCTCATTCAATACAGGTTCTGAAAAAACCGGATGATATGGGTAATTGTATATTGACAAAAGAATTTATTATATTTGTATTATTCAAGTGTGTTTTAGTATGACAACAACCGGGAATGGTTTTGATGATGTACTCGAAAGAAGATAAGCTGAATATTCTTAAGGGATTAAACTGGGATTACAGTATAGAAACTATTGAGCTTCTTGATGTAATTGAGGGGCGACGGGAATCTGCGGGTCCTTTCGACAGGGTTCAGTTATTTGTCCGGTGTCTTGAACGGATGCCGTGGCATCGCATTGCGGGTTTATGGGGTGTGGAATTATCAGAAAAAATGCTTAATGCCGAGACAATCGGAAAAGTATGGATTAAAAGCAGGAGGGAACAGCTTGAACGACTGGAAAAAATTTTACGTGGAGAGCCTTTATCCTTTCCAGAATGGAGTCCTGAACTGCGTGAGAAGCTCAGAAGTACGGTTTTTTCTGACAGGTGGTACAGCTCTAAGCAGAGGTTACTTTAATCATCGTTTTTCTGACGACCTCGATTTTTTTATTGAGAATGATTCTGAATTCAGAAGCCAGACGGATAAAGTGATGTCAGCTTTTCAGTCTTCCGGTTATGTTATTTCTTCCGGAGATTTTCTGATTTCAGAGGATTTCATATCACTGTTTCTTGAATCCCGGTTGTATCCTGAAGTCAGGCTGAAGATTGATTTTGTGAATGATGTGGCAAAACGATTCGGAGCCATTACAGAGACAGATGTATATTACAGAACTGATGACTGGAGTAATATCCTGTCAAACAAACTCTGCGCCCTGCTCCGCCTTGAGGCAAAGGATTTTGCGGATATATGGGTTATAGCAGAAAACAGGAAGTTTAACTGGGACAGAATACTTAATGAAGCCCGGGAGAAGGAGATGGGCCTGGATCCTTATGTGCTGGCCGGTCTTTTGAAGAGTATACCAAAAGACAGATTTGATGCTGTAAAATGGATAGAACAACCATCATGGGACGAGTTTATGTCGGATATTGAAAGAATAGTATATGATCTGCTTCGCGGTAAAGATAACTCTTTGTGTCTCTGAAGCTTTTTTAATCTGTGTCCATCCGATTTCATCTGTGTCTATCGAGCGAAGCGGGCGGTAAAATAATTAAATGTATTTTGCCATCTGCACTCAGATTTATTCTCCCCCCGATTTTAAAGAGCAGGAATTTAACTTGACGTTCATTCCGGTATCTGTTATTAATCTGATATATAAAATTTTCAGATGAAATTTAAAAAAAATGTTTAAATTAAATTATCGGTAAAAAAATGGATGACATAAGATGGATTCAGCGTCTTTCAAATTACTCAAAAGCTTTATCACAGTTTTTGTCAGCAGTGGATTTATTCAACAGCAGGGATCTAAGTGATCTTGAAAAGCAGGGTGTTATTCAGTCTTTTGAGTATACTCATGAACTCGCATGGAACTGCATGAAAGATTATCTTGAATATCAGGGTAATACAGAGATAAGGGGATCGAGAGATGCAACGCGTGAGGCATTCAGGGTATCGCTGATCTCAGATGGTGAAGTATGGATGCAGATGATACAGGTAAGGAATCTCACTTCTCATGCTTATGATCAGTCGATTATAGAACAGGTAGTTAAAGATATTGCAGCCCTTTATGCGCCGCTTTTCTCCGGGTTTGAAAAAACCATGTTAAATATAAAAGAGAAGCAACTGAAAGGTCTGTAAAATGAAATATGGACTGAAAGAAAATCATCTGGCGAAAATTTCCGGTGTTATTAAATCAAACCCAAAGATCAGGAGGATTCTGATTTACGGATCAAGGGCCAGGGGTAATTATAAAGATGGCTCCGATATTGATTTATGCGTTGAGGCTGATGATCTGTCATTTGGCGAATTAAACAGTATAAGGGCAAATCTGGATGATCTTATGCTCCCCTACAAAATTGATTTAATTGACATGAACTGTATTTCCAGTGAAGAGCTTCGCAAGCATATATTAAGGGTTGGCGGAGAGATTTGAGGATTTAGGAGAGTTGAAGGAATGCTGCTGCGGGCTTATCTTTTTCTACTTCCGGATTTTAAAAGGAGCAGGATATAATATGCGGATAATTATCACAGGTTTTTCAGGATTCGTGGCACGGCACTTTATAGATTTTCTTGAAATGAATAAAATAAAATCCAATGTACTCGGCATAGATATTAATACACCATGTTTTGATTATAAAGATAAAATTCATTCAAATGTCAGGTTTGAACAGGTTGATCTTCTCAATAATGGAATACTTGAAAATATAATTTATACCTTCCAGCCGGAGTATATTCTGCACCTGGCATCATACAGCAGCGTAGGTTTCAGCTGGAAGAATCCGTCACTCTCCTTCAGGAATAATATGGATATTTTTTTAAACCTTATGGAGATAATAAGGGAGGTCTCTCCATACTGCAGGGTGCTGTCAGTCGGTTCATCCGAAGAATATGGAAATGTGAATGAACTGAATCTGCCGTTAAGAGAGGAATATCCTCTGGCTCCTGTAAGTCCATATGCTGTTGCCCGCGTATCTCAGGAGAATCTTTCAAAAGTATACAGCGACGGCTTCGGTCTTGATATTGTCATGACACGTTCATTTAATCACCTGGGGCCGGGGCAGAAAGATATCTTTGTTATCTCATCATTTGCCAAGCAGCTTGTTGAAATTAAAAAAGGGGTAAAAAAAGATAAAAAACTCATAACCGGGGATATTTCGGTTGTAAGGGACTTTCTTGATGTAAGAGATGTTGTCGGAGCATATTACAGGCTTTTTACCGGTGGTGTTAAGGGTGAGGTTTACAATATCTGCAGTGGCAGGGGTATTTCTCTTAGTGAAGTAATAGAGATGATGTGCGGTATTCTTGATCTGAAGATAGAACTGGAGACTGACCATAACCTTATAAGGCCTAATGACAATAAAATTATTATCGGGACTAACGAAAAACTGAAAAAAGCTACCGGATGGGACAGTAAGATAGATTTGAATAAAAGCCTTAAGGATATAATTAAATACTGGAATGAAATTGTGTAGTTTACTGAAGTCACTTCGGCTGAAGCAGAGTATGAAGCCCAACACTGTCATTCCGGCCGAAGTGAAGCGTAGAGCCGGAATCTGTAGAGGATAGTAAAAGAGTATTTATCAGAAACAGATTCCTGTATGCACAGGAATGACGGTGGAGAGAATAAAAAGATGAAGTCCAAAACTGTCATTCCGGTCGAAGCAAAGCGGAGTACCGGAATCTGTATAGGTTAGCATAAGAGTAATTGCCAGAGACAGATTCCTGTACCTGTACTGAGATAGAGTCGTAGTATTCACAGAAATGACAGATGAGTGAAAAAAGTGAATAGCCTGTATTATGTTTATATAATGAGCAATCCATTTAATACAGTATTATATATTGGCGTTACAAACGATTTGAAACGCAGGATCTTTGAACATAAGAGTAAGATCAATCAGGGGTTTACTCAAAGGTATAATTGTATTAAACTGGTCTGGTATCAACAGACAGAAAGTATTGAGAGTGCAATTATTAAAGAGAAACAGATGAAAAAATGGAAGAGAGAGTATAAAGAGAATGTTATAGAAGAGATGAATCCTGACTGGATTGATTTATATGAAAGAATTATATAGTATCCCCCTGTCATTCCGGCCGAAGTGAAGCGTAGTACCGGAATCTGTATAGGGTAGTAAAAGAGTATTTATCATGCACAGATTCCTGTATGCACAGGAATGACAGGGGGAGTGAATTGGAGAGAATAAAAAGATGAAATCCAACGCAGTCATTCCGGCCGAAGTGAAGCGCAGAGCCGGAATCTGTATAGGGTAGTAAAAGTGTATTTATCAGAAACAGATTCCTGTATGCACAGGAATGACAGGGGGAGTGAATTGGAGAGAATAAAAAGATGAAATCCAACGCAGTCATTCCGGCCGAAGTGAAGCGCAGAGCCGGAATCTGTATAGGGTAGTAAAAGTGTATTTATCAGAAACAGATTCCTGTATGCACAGGAATGACAGGGGAGAGAATAGAAATGAATAGTATATGGTTATTTAAATATTATGTAAGTATAAAGGATTTTTGGCAAGCCAGTGTACTTTGAGAGCATTCCTGCTTGACAAATAAAACATACTAACCTACTGTTCAACAAGTGAACAAAAATATTGAAAATATCTCCCTCGAGGATACCTATACAATATTTAAAGAGATTGAAAAGGCTAATATATCGACTCAGCGTGATTTTGCTGGGAAGCTTGGATATAGTCTTGGAAAGGTGAATTATCTTCTTAAATCTCTTACAGAAAAGGGTCTTATAAAAATTGAAAATTTTTCTAAAAGTGATAATAAGCTTAGTTACAGATATGTTTTAACACCGAAAGGTATAAGTGAAAAGTGTAAAATAACCGCTGATTTTTTAAAGAGAAAGGAAGCGGAATTTATAAAGATGCAGATTGAGATAGAGGAACTGAGACGCGAGGTTGAGCAGTTATAATTTTTAATATCTATATAAAAAGGAATAAATAATGAGCAAATTGATAGTTGATCATATTTTTACATCAGAATCTGTAAGTGAAGGACATCCTGACAAGCTCTGTGATCTGATTTCTGATGCAATACTTGATGAATGTCTTAAACATGATCCTAAAAGCCGTGTTGCATGCGAAACAGCAGCATCAACAAATTTTGTAATAAATATCGGGGAAATAACATGTGACGGCTGGAATAAGATTAATCCGGAAGAAATAGCAAGAAATGTAGTAAAAAATATAGGTTATGATAAACCTGAATATGAGTTTTGTTCTGATACTTTTGAATATATGTGCAGAATACATGGCCAGTCTGCTGACATTGCCATGGGTGTTGATGAATATGACGGGCATGAACAGGGGGCGGGTGATCAGGGAATGATGTTCGGATATGCAACCAATTCAACTCCGGAATTGATGCCTGCACCAATACTTTACAGTCATAAACTTCTAAACAGACTGCAGGAGATAAGGAAGAAAAAAGCGATCTCTTATCTTCGCCCCGATTCCAAGTCGCAGGTATCGGTAAGGCATGTAAATGGGATACCTGTTGAAATCACCTCCGTAGTTATTTCACATCAGACTGATGAAGTACCATTAGACAAAATCAGAAAAGATCTTATTGAAGTTGTAAAAGATACATTGTCACATACAGGTCTGCTTACTGATAAAACAGAATATTTTATAAATCCCACGGGAAAATTTGTAATCGGCGGGCCTCATGGTGATGCCGGTCTTACCGGACGTAAAATCATTGTAGATTCATATGGCGGTGTCGGCTGTCATGGAGGTGGAGCCTTTTCAGGCAAAGATCCTTCCAAGGTGGACAGGTCAGCTGCCTATTATGCCAGGTATGCTGCAAAAAACATTGTTGCTGCCGGACTTGCCGACAAATGCGAAATTCAGGTTGCTTATGCTATCGGTGTTGCCAAACCGCTGAGTATAAACATCAGTACTTTCGGGACTGCAAAAGTTGATGAAGCTAAAATTCAGCAGGTACTTGAGTCGGAGGAGATATTCTGTTTCAGGCCGGCTGTGCTGATCAAATCTTTAGGTTTAACTCATCCGAAAGGGTGGTGTTACCATAATACTGCCGCATATGGCCATTTTGGAAGGGATGTTTTCC
Source organism: Spirochaetota bacterium (assembly GCA_963664815.2). Lineage (GTDB taxonomy): Bacteria > Spirochaetota > UBA4802 > UBA4802 > UBA5550 > WRGT01. The sequence goes on along the minus strand of CAXXHB010000003.1, from coordinate 3,051,701 downwards.
CATGGGAGAAGACCGATAAGGCCGCTGATCTGAAAAAAGTTATTAAGTAAATTTTTTATTCATTTATTTAATTGATGAAAAAATATTGGAAATATCGCCACGAAAAATAAATACAAAAATTTTAATATATAAAAGGGGAATATGTTGTCCCTGTATAGTTATGTCGCGAAGTTGAGAGATAGTCTGTGGAAGATAAACTATATATTAAACTTGATTTGTAGATATATTCTGATAGCAAACGGAATGAGTAAAAAACTGATGATTTTAAATGCAGGAGAGGCAGAATTTGAAAGTATGAAACTATAAGTTAATAATATATAAAAATATTTATAAATTATTTAAAATAATGCTAAGTGTCGAATGAATGGAAATGTAATATGGTGATATTTTATTAGGAATGATTTCTCTCGAATTGTAAGATCTTTATTAAATATTGATAAAGCTAATATTTCAAACCTAAGAACTTTATAATGGATTCGTTGTTAAGCTTCGTTTTTAATTCTGAAAGGAGTAAGTGAAAAGTCTATGTAGCCAGTAATTTATTTTGGAAGAAGAAATAATGGAGATACGTATTTTATTGTATGTTTGTAATATTTGTTAGAGGAAAGCTACTAGTTTACAAACGTATAATTTTTAAAAAGAATTGAAGGAGAATATTTTATTTATGAAAAAGGTTGCATTGATTACAGGTATTACAGGACAGGATGGATCTTATCTGGCAGAATTTCTACTTAATAAAGGGTATACTGTTCATGGAATTAAAAGAAGAGCATCCAGCTTTAATACCACGAGAATTGATCATTTATATAAAGACCCTCACAATCCGGAAGTCCGTTTTTTTCTACATCATGGTGATTTAACTGACTCTTCTAATATAACACGTATTATACAACAAACTCAACCGGATGAAATATATAATCTGGCTGCACAGAGCCATGTAGCTGTTTCATTCGAAGAACCTGAATATACGGCAGATGCGGATGCTTTAGGTGCATTGCGTATACTTGAAGCAATCCGAATTCTCGGATTAAGTAAAAAAACACGTTTTTACCAGGCCAGTACGTCTGAACTTTTTGGATTGGTTCAGGAAATACCACAAAAAGAGACAACTCCTTTTTATCCTCGAAGTCCCTATGCAGTAGCTAAACTATATGCATATTGGATTACAGTAAATTACCGTGAAGCATATGGCATCTATGCATGTAATGGTATTCTGTTCAACCACGAATCTCCAGTAAGAGGAGAAAACTTCGTTACACGCAAGATTACCCGTGCTTTAGCACGTATTAAACTTGGATTACAGGATCAACTGTTTCTTGGGAATCTTAATGCTCTGCGGGATTGGGGTCATGCTAGAGATTATATTGAAATGCAATGGCTTATGCTTCAACAGGAAAAGCCTGAAGATTTTGTTATTGCGACGGGAGTGCAATATAGTGTTCGTGATTTCGTTAATGTAGCAGCAAGAGAGTTGGGCATCAATATTATATGGGAAGGTGATGGTGTTGATGAGAAAGGTTACAATGAATTAGGTAAATGCATAGTCTCTATTGATCCGGTCTATTTTCGTCCAACCGAAGTTGAAAATCTATTGGGCGATCCATCTAAAGCAAAAGAAAAGCTTGGTTGGGAACCAAAAACATCATTCACGGAATTGGTAAAGGAGATGGTGATAGAGGATTTAAAGATTGCTGAGCGTGATGAATTGGTAAAGAGTCATGGATATTATACTATTTCTTATCATGAATAAAAGATGTAAAGTCATGAAACATTTTTTAACATATGAAGAATTTTATTCTATAAGTTTTTTAGTTCATTAAAAAATTTGGTTATTCAATCCACTCAATGTGTGTTATTATAAATATATAGTATCCATAATTTTAAATTGAGTACATGAATACTTTTTTAAATTTACTTGACAAAGAGTTATTTTATGTATGGATGTTCATGTAATGAACGCAATAGATAGCTTTAACACCGAATATATGGTTTTATCTGAATTAGAAAAAAATTCAGAAATATCTCAACGTGAACTTGCAGTTAAGCTACAATTAAGTTTAGGTAAAATTAATTTTATTATTAAGGCCCTCGTAGAGAAAGGTTTCATTAAATTAGAACGATTTATTGGTTCCGGCAATAAATCGGGTTATCGTTACGTGTTTACTCCGAAAGGAATAAAAGCGAAATATAATATTACCCTTGATTATATAAAGAGGAAGGAAGCTGATTATGAGAGGATAGCAGAAGAGATAAAAACTGCTAAAGAATCAGTTAGAATTTAATTTATTTTTTAGTTTTATTTATAAAAATACATTAATAGAAAATCATTCTTGAACTATTGATGAATCATTGATATAAAAATGAAAATGTTCTTTATCTTATAGTAATAAAATTAACATCTAATATTTTATTAGATGCAAATGACATATTTTCGTATGTATATCTTTTTCAGGATTTAAAGAGAAAGTTATTAAAAAACTCATTTCTACACTGCAGTATATAATGTTTTATTTTATTACTACTTGAAATCTGGAGAAATGTACTTTATTACAACTATATATGGTCATGATCAGGAGTTTTTTTAAATTTAAAAACTAAACTCTTAAGTCTAATGACCATTTTACATTTCAAAATGCGATATTACAGGTAAAAGATTAATTAAATGATTTATTGGGTTTTACGGAATTTTTTTATTTTAAAAAGCTGTAAAATTAAAAATACAGGTGAATTGTGAAAATAATAGAACAGACAATTTCTTTTGTTCGCGATTGGTATAAATCTAATGATAATATATCTCTTCATGAACCCAGATTTGATTCCATGGAAAAAGATCTTTTAGCGGATTGCATTGATTCCACTTATGTTTCTTCTGTCGGGAAGTATGTTGATCTGTTTGAAAAAATGACAGAGAATTTTACCGGAGCAAAAAAAGCTGTTGTTACAGTTAATGGAACTTCAGCTATACATGTAACTCTTGAACAACTAGGGGCTGAATATGGGACTGAAGTTTTAACTCAATCGTTGTCATTTATAGCAACTGCAAATGCAATATCCTATACTGGTGCAGAACCGGTTTTTCTTGATGTAGATATTGATACTATGGGTTTGTCCCCTGCTGCTTTAAAAACATTTTTAGATGAATATGCAGAGCTCAAGGATGATGGTTTTACTTATAATAATAAAAGTAAGAAAAAAATTGCTGCATGTGTACCGATGCATACATTCGGCCATCCAGCGAGAATTGATGAACTTGTCCGTATTTGTAATGAATATAATATTCCTGTCATTGAAGATGCAGCTGAATCGTTAGGATCAACCAGAGAAGGCATCCATACCGGACTTTTCGGTGTAGCAGGTGCACTTAGTTATAATGGAAATAAGATTGTTACAACAGGTGGTGGAGGGACTATTATTACTAATGATATTGAGTTGGGTAATAGACTTAAACATCTGACTACAACCGCAAAAATTCCACATCCCTGGGAATTTTTTCATGATGAAATTGGTTATAATTACAGAATGCCTAATATCAATGCAGCTCTTGGATGTGCCCAAATGACTAAACTGGAATTATTTTTGAAAGATAAACGGGATCTTGCCGAGCATTATAAATTATTGTTTAAAGATTGCTCTGTACAGTTTGTTAATGAACCTGAAAAATGTCGTTCGAATTACTGGCTTAATGCAATAATTTTGGAATCAAAAGAGTATAAAGATATATTCTTAAAAGAGATGAATGAACAAGGAGTTATGGTTCGCCCTATATGGAAGTTATTGTCAACACTTCCGATGTACAAGCATTGTTTTGCACAAGACTTAATTAATTCGCAATGGCTTGAAGAACGGGTTGTAAATTTACCAAGCAGTGTCCGGGTGAATAATAAATGAAAAAGCTTATTTTTGTCGGTGCAGGCGGTCATGCTGCTTCTGTTCTGGAAGTTGTCGAGTCGGCGGGAATCTATTCAGTTGAGGGTTTTGTTGATGAAAAATGCAATGACTTCTATGATATACCATGGTTAGGTTCGGATGAGGATCTTCCACGGCTTATCGACGAGTTCATGAATGTTGTAGTAACAATAGGTTCAATAAAAAGTCCGGTTATAAGAAAAAAAGCATTTTTAAAACTGAATGATTATGGCGCTGTACTACCGGTAATTTCAGCTTCAACATCAGTCATATCGAAACATGCAAAGATTGGAGCGGGAACAGTTTTGTTTCACCATTCGCTTGTAAATGGCGGGGCTGAAGTTGGAGAAAACTGCATAATAAATTCAGGGGCAATTATTGAGCATGATGCAGTAATTGGGAGTCACACTCATATATCAACAACTGCCTGTATCAATGGAAATGCAGTTGTAGGTATGGGCTGTTTTATCGGCAGTGGATCTGTGGTTGTGCAGGGAGTTGAAATAGCAGATAACATTGTTATAGGTGCCGGGTCACTGGTGCGTAAGTCAATTGTAAAACCTGGTGTTTATGCCGGCAATCCTTTAAGGAAAATAAATGAACAGTAAGGTTTTTATTATCGCAGAGGCTGGTGTTAATCATAATGGGGATATTGCCATTGCGAAGAAACTAATCGATGTCGCTGCGGCATGCGGTGCAGATGCAGTGAAATTTCAGACATTCAAAGCAGATAAACTGGTTTCAAAAAATGCTCAGAAAGCAGACTATCAGAAGCTGGCAACTGGTATAAATGAAAGTCAATATGAAATGCTAAAAAAGCTGGAATTGGATATTGATAATCATAAAGAATTAGCTGCATATTGTAAATTAAAAAATATCATGTTTTTATCTACCCCCTTTGATCATGGCAGCATTGATCTTTTAAAAAATTTAGAGTTAGAAATATTCAAGATTCCAAGCGGGGAGATAACAAATCTTCCATTTCTTAGACATATAGGCAGATTAAATAAAAAGGTTATACTATCAACGGGAATGGCTAATATAGGAGAGATTGAAGATGCGCTTGATATTCTTCTGGAGTCCGGAACTGAAAAAGAGAATATAACTATTCTGCACGCAACTACAGAATATCCTACGCCGATGGATGATGTGAATCTGAGAGCTATGGTTACTATCGGGAAAACTTTTAAAATAGCTTACGGGTATAGTGATCATACTGTAGGTATTGAAATACCTATCGCAGCAGCGGCATTGGGTGCAAGTGTTATAGAAAAACACTTTACTCTTGATAAGACAATGGAAGGTCCAGACCATAAAGCCAGCCTGGAGCCTGAAGAGTTGAAGGCGATGGTAAAAGCAATACGAAATATTGAGCTGGCAATTGGTGATGGTATAAAAAAACCGGGCAAAACTGAATTTAAAAATAAAGCGGTTGCCAGGAAAAGTATTGTTGCCTGTTGCAATATAAAAAAAGGAGAAGTTTTAAACGAAAGTAATATTACAATAAAAAGGCCCGGCAATGGCATAAATCCAATGCGATGGGATGAAATGGTAGGTAGTATTGCTCAAAAAGATTACCAAGAAGATGAGATGATATGAAACGAAAAGTATGTGTAATAACGGGAACAAGAGCTGAATATGGTCTTCTAAAACCTTTGATGGATGAAATAAAATCATCAGAAGAATTGGAATTGCAAGTAGTAGTTACAGGTTCTCATTTATCCCCTGAGTTTGGATTAACATATAAAAAAATTGAAGAAGACGGTTTTCTTATCGATGAAAAACTGGAGATACTGATGAGTTCCGATTCTCCTGTTGGAATTACAAAATCGATGGGATTAGTTCTTCTCGGAATGGGGGAGGTGTTGTCGAGACTGAATCCGGATCTAATTGTTCTTCTTGGAGATCGATACGAAATTTTCTGTTGTGCTGCTGCTGCTGTTGTAAGTTGTATTCCTATAGCTCATCTGCATGGTGGCGAGATTACAGAAGGAGCCATGGATGACGTTTTTCGTCATGCCATTACCAAAATGAGCCATTTACACTTCACTTCGACAGAAGAATACAGGCAAAGAGTGATTCAGCTTGGTGAAAATCCCCAGAATGTTTTTAATGTTGGAGCAATTGGGAATGATAATATTAAGCAACTAAAGCTATTATCTAAAGAACTTTTGTCAAACACACATGGTATTATGTTTAAAAAATATAATTATCTAATAACATTTCATCCTGTTACTCTTGAAAAAAATTCAGCAGAGAAGCAGTTTATGAGTTTAATAAATGTTTTAAACTCATTAGAAGAATCATATTTTATTTTTACCAAAGCGAATGCGGATACTGATGGAAGAATTATTAACCAGATGATTGATGAGTTTGTAAAAAATAATTCCGACAAATCAATATCTTTTACATCAATGGGTCAGTTAAATTATTTATCAACAATGCAATTTGTTGATGCAGTGGTGGGTAATTCTTCAAGCGGTATTATTGAAGCCCCTTCATTTAAAATAGGAACTATTAATATTGGAAACAGGCAAAAGGGAAGAATTAAAGCCAATTCAATTATTGATTGTGATGCAACAGAGAACGATATACAATTTGCATTTGATAAATTGCATACATCGGAATTTCATGAAAATCTTCAAAACGTAAAAAGTCCTTATGGTGAAGGGGAAACAAGTTCTAAAATAATAAATGTTATAACATCAATATCTCTTGAAAATATTTTAAAAAAAACATTTTACGGTATTAGTCACTAAAGGAATATAATGAAAGAATTCAAATTTAAAGATGTTCTGATAAATGAAAATGCTACAATTAAAGAAACAATGAAGAAACTCGATGAGATAGCTTCAAAGATACTTTTTGTTGTATCTGATAATAATACTTTGTTGGGATCATTAACTGATGGAGATATACGAAGATTTATTTTGTTGAATGGTACTCTTGATACAAAAGTTAATGAAGCCTGCAATAAAAATTGTTTTAAGATTCATAAACCTTTTGATAAAAATAAAGTATTATCAGAAATGGAGGAACTTGATATTATTTATGCACCGATAATAGATGAAAGAGGTTCTATTATCGATATTTTTACATTTCCTTTAAGCAATAGGAAAATTGTAAAGTATTCCCAGAAAAAATTAAATATTCCTGTTGTAATTATGGCCGGGGGAAAGGGTACGCGAATGGCGCCATTTACAAATGTATTACCTAAACCATTAATACCAATTGGCGATAAAACAATTTTAGAATTAATTATAGATGAGTTTCAAGTTTTTGGAATTGATAATTTTTTCTTTACAATTAATTATCGTGGAGAAATGATTAAGGCCTATTTTGATTGTATTGAAAAAGCTTACAACGTAAATTATTTAAAGGAAGTTGCTTTTCTTGGAACTGCCGGCAGTTTGAAATTATTACCTCCAGACTTTTCAAATACTTTTATTGTATCCAATTGTGATATAATTGTTAAAGCAGATTACTCGGATGTTTTAGAATTTCATAGAAATTCGGGAGCGCTGCTGACTGTTCTTTCATCTATTCAGCACTATAAAATACCTTATGGCGTTATTCAGTTTGAGCCTGGGGGTGGTGTAACTGGGTTTGAAGAAAAACCGGAGTATTCTTTCTGTATAAATACAGGTGTTTATATTCTTGATATTGAATGCTTGAAATATATACCTGAAGGAGAGGTTTTTCATATGACTCATCTGATGGAATTAATTATGAAAAATGGAGGAAAAGTTGCGACATATCCTGTTAACGAAAATGATTATATTGATATCGGACAATGGGAAGAGTATCGCAGGGTGATATCACAAATGGGGTTGGTTGTGCAATGATTTGCGGGAAAAAAATACTTGGTATAATACCAGCGAGAGGTGGGAGCAAACGGTTACCGCGGAAAAATATTATGTTATTGGCTGGTAGACCTCTTGTATCGTGGACTATTGATGCAGGTTGTAAAAGTAAATATATAGATAAATTAATTGTCACAAGTGATGATGAAGAAATACTTTCTGTTTCCAAACAATCCGGGGCTTATATTTTTAAAAGGCCTGATGAACTGGCTTCGGATACTGCAACTACCTTTGAGGTTGTTAAAAATTTAATTGATAACATGCCTGGGTATAATTTTATTGTTTTGTTGCAACCAACAAGTCCCTTGAGAAATGAAAGGCATATTGATGCCGCTATAGAACTATTGATGCAAAAAAATGCCGATGCTATTATTTCAATATGCGAAACAGAACATTCTCCTCTCTGGTGTAATACAATTCCTGAAGACGGAAGTATGAGAAATTTTTTAAGGGATGAATTAAAAAATAAACGATCCCAGGATATTGATAAATATTACAGACTTAATGGCGCCATATATATTTGTAATACAGATAAGCTTCTACAGGAAAAGTCTTTTTTTATTCAAGATAATATGTATGGTTATATAATGGAGAATAAGTATTCATTGGATATTGATAATGCCTTTGATTTTAAATTTGCAGAATTCTTAATACAGGAGTTGATGTGTGAAAAAAATTAGTTATTGGTTTTTTATAAAATAATGAAAAATGGAATTATTATAGATTCGTTAAGTTCAAAGAATTTAATAAAATTATTAATTAATCCACCGATTTTGTTTTTATTTTTTATATTTTTTTTTCAAGCTATTGATATATCAAAAGATAGTGCTACAGTATTTGGTATTCCTTTAAAAGAATTGTCTTTGGAATATAATAGTTATTTTAATCATATTCATTATATACTTTTCATTTGTTTTATAACAATGACTATGTTGGCTTTATTGTCTAAGCAGATTATAATACCATCGCGTTCGATACAATTTATTATATTTGTTTTTTCCTTCATCATTTTAGGTTTTGTTTCGGGTTTATTTGGTGATAATTTATTAAGATTTGTACTGCTGGAAACTGCGAATTTCTTAGTTTATTTTACAATCCCTTTTTTCATATCTTTGACATGGAAAAAGGATGTATGGAAAGTGATATTATATTCATTATTAATTTATATGATAATAATTTTACTTAAAATGTATTCTGCTTTTATAATAGATTTTTATCTTAATATTACTTATCTGAAAATAAATGTAAAAGGAAATTTTATATTAATGCCTTTCTTTTTTCTATCCTTTTCAATTTTACAGGTTGAGAGGAGTAAAAAAAATGTAATGTTTTTTATCGTAGTTTTCATATCGATAATACTTGCAGGTATGCGCGGGTTTTATGTTGCTATTGCTGTTTCATCGATTTATTATATCAGAAATGCAAAATTTCAAATGAGTATTAAAAAAATTATTATCATGATTTGTTTTATGTTTTTGTTTATGATTTTTTTTATGATGATAACGGAATTGCCTATTTTAAAGCTTGCGGGATTTTACGGAAATACTGTTGAACAGGGAGTAAATTTCAGATTAACACAATTTAATTTATTAATTGATGAGTTCTGTAAAAATCCATTATTTGGGAGAGGATTTGGGTTGGTTTTATACGATTTTGAAGGTTTTAATATTGATTTACCAAAACCATATTTACAGGAACTCGAATGGGTCAATTTTCTGGCAAAAACTGGTATAATTGGTATAATATTTATCATTATAGCGATGATTTCCCTTATTAAATGGGCTAATAAAGTAGCTGAAAAAGCCCCTCTTATTAAACAGAAAGCAATAATTCATGGATTAACAACTGGTTTGATATCAATGATATTAGCATCATTTACAAATACATTATTTTCTTCATTTTACTTCCATATATATGTATTTGCTTTAGTTGGTATTATATCCAGTATCGATTATGAATCAAAATTTCAAGTATATACAAATAAGCTTTAAATCGTTATATTTATAAATTTTTTATGAGGAAAAAATGCGAATAGGAATTGATTCACGTTGTCTTGAATGGCAGAGAGGTGGGCCTGCCAGATATGTATTAAATTTGTTAAAACAGTGGCCTCAAAAAAGCGATAAGCATACATTCGTATTGTATTTTACTCATTTTATACCGGATGATGAATTTTTAAAAAACCCTTCTTTTGAGTATAGAATTATAAATGGGCCTGAAATATTAAAGAAAAGAAGAATTGTTACTGAGCAATTATTGATGAATAGACAAATTAAAAAAGATAATCTTGATCTGTTTTTTTCTCCATGGTATACAGCTCCATGGTTTTTAAAAATTCCGAAGTTAGTTATTGCAGCATGGGATATCTCATTCACAACTCACCCTCAGCAATTTAGTTTTTTAGATAGATTGTCACTTTCTCCTTTTTCTCGTCATTCATGCAGTAAGGCTGCAGGCGTAATAACATGTTCACATTTTGATGCTAAACAGATAGAAAAGTACTATCATATTTCTGAAAATAAAATTCATATCGTTCAATTTGCTGCAGAAGATAAATTTAATGAAACCAAAGAGAAAGATAATGCAGTGGATATTAAAAAGAAATATAATTTAAAAAATAGATATTTACTATCTCTTGGTGTAATATATACACGCAGAAATGTGGATGTTATTATCGAGTCTTTTAAAAAAATATATAAAAAATATGACGATATTTCACTGGTCGTAGTTGGAAAGAATAAAACGTCGCCTCATGTTGATATTGAAGCGTTAATGAAACCTATTATTGATGAAGAAAGGGGAATTTATTTGACATGGATACCCGAAGATGAATTAGTGGAAATCTATAAGCAAGCTTATTACTATATATGTACTTCAACATGTGATGGTGAAACAATTTTATTAAAAGAAGCAATGAGTACAGGTACACCAGTTATTACTTCATCTTTGTTAATAGAAGCAGTGGGAAATGCCGGAATTATTATTGAAGATCCTTCTGATGTTGATGAAACAACAAAGGTTTTTGATTTAATTTTTTCAAGTGTAGAGAATCGTGAAGCCTATTCAAAAAAAGGACTTGAATGGATCAAACAATTTAGTTGGGATTCAATAATAAATAAATCAATAGACTTTTTTGAGACCAGATGATCGTTTATGTGCAATGAGTTTTTATAATAAAAAAGGGGTAAATATAATTGAAAGTTTTATTAATAAATCCTCCTGTAGAATATGATGGGAAGAGAAGGGAAGAGGCATTTTTTCCTATTGGATTAGGTTATATAGCTGCATCAATTTTAGAAGAAAAGTATGAAATTGAAATTCTTGATGTTAATGTTTCAGATATTACAAATGATGAAGTATTGATTTTTATAAAAAATTGCGGGTGTGATGTTGTTGGGATCACTGCAATGAGTACCCAATATAAATATATTAAGTGGATTTCAGCGGAAATAAAAAAAATTAATAGAAATATAAAAATAATTCTTGGAGGGATTCTTGCTACCTATAGCTCAGAAATTGTTTTAAAAAATACTCATATTGATATATGCGTAATCAGTGAGGGTGAAATTACTATAAAAAAAATCCTTTCAAATTTAGATAATCTGCATTTGGTAAATGGTATAATTTATAAAAATGATAACAATGAAATACTAATATCTTCACAACAAGAATATATTAAAAATCTCGACTTAATTCCGATGATCCCGTATGATATTTTTCCAACTGAACGTTATATCAACAGTATATCAAAAATCAGTATATGCCATAATGAAAGAACTATCAATATAAGTTGCGGCAGAGGATGCCCTTATCATTGTACATTTTGCTCAAAATCATTTACAGGCATAAGGATGAGAACCATTCCAAGTATTATTGAGGAAATTGAATTATTAAAATTAAAATTCGGCATAAAGAGAATTTTTTTTACGGATGAACTTCTGATAATAAATAAAAAGAGGATTAATGAGCTCTGCGAATTAATTAAACCTTTGAATATTAATTGGAGTTGCCAGGGAAGAATCAATTTAGTTGATGAAGAAATTCTCCGTAAAATGAAGGATAGCGGATGTACTGCAATAGGCTATGGAGTTGAATCAGGCAGCCAAAAAATTCTGGATTCAATGAAAAAACAGATAGATATTAAAAAAGCTGTAGAAGTAATTAATATTACAAAAAAAATCGGTATCTATCCAATTTTACAATTTATTTATGGCTATCCTGGTGAAGATATTAAAACGATAAAAGAAACAATACAATTTTTTAATAAGATTAATGAAGCATTTGTTTCTTTTTCTCCAATTACACCATTACCAGGAACAGAATTATGGTCGTATGCAATAGAAAAAAAATATATAATTGATGAAATTAATTATTTGGAAAGACTTGAAGGCGGATATATGTCTGACTCGGAAGTTTTAATAAATTTTACATCATTTACAAAAGAAGAATATGATAATATACGTTTCTGGGCTGAATCACGTATCAGATTGAATTATTTTCTCAGACATCCTTTTACTACCTTTACAACAGTCATAAAAAAAATCCGGGATATTGGTTTAACTGGGGTTTTAAAAAAGACTATTTATTACATTAAGCCATTGATTTTCAAATTTAATTAAATATAGTAGTTACTTACAACAATATGCTTATTCGTCAGGAATATATTATTATTATTTTTACAAATTATTAAGTGGAGACTATCTATGAACATTATCACTCGATCGACTTGCAGACTTTGCAACTCTGACAAAATCGAATCAATTTTTTCATTGGGCAATCTATACATTTCTGATTTTGTTGAAAAAAAGACGGATGGCAGGCAGGCTCCGTTGGAAATGATTTATTGCCATAATTGTTCATTATTACAGTTAAAACACACTGCACCTCAAGAGCTTTTATATTCTGGATTTTATTGGTACAGGTCAGGTGTAACTGAGACAATGAAAAAAGCATTGAGAAATATTACTGAAAATGTGGAAAGCTTGATAGATTTAAAAGAAGGTGATGTTGTTTTGGATATTGGAGCTAATGATGGAACATTGCTTGAAACATATAAAAATAAAAAAATCGTTAAAATCGGGTGTGAACCTGCTAAAAATCTAGTGGATGAATTAAATAAAAGGGCTGATCATGTTATAAATGATTTTTGGTTAATTGAAAATTATGAAAAACTGGAAAAATCAACCGGTATTGGTAAAGCAAAAGTTATTACGGCAATAGGTATGTTTTATGACATGGAAGATCCTAATCAGTTTATTCGTGATGTTCAGCTTGCGTTAGATGATGATGGAATATTTATAGCTCAGCTGATGTGTTTGAGGCAGATGCTTGAGACTAACGATTTGGGAAATATATGCCATGAACATCTTGAATATTATTCACTTGAATCGCTGAAATTTTTATTTGAAAACAATAAACTTGAAATATTTAAAATTGAAGAAAATGAAATTAATGGTGGAAGTTACCGTATCTTTGCAAGGCATTATAAAGGGACACCGGTGTCATGTGATGAAAAATTTTCAATTTCTGATTATAAAGATTTTTTTAAGAGAGTGAATGATACAAAAGAAAAATGTATCTCTTTTATAAAAAAAGAAGTAGCTAACGGTAAGAAAGTTTTTGTGATAGGTGCATCAACAAAGGGTAATACAACTTTGCAATATTATGGAATTGATCACACTCTTGTTTCCGGAGCTTCAGAAAGGAGTCCTGAAAAATGGGGTAAATATACTGTGGGGACAATGATTCCGATTGTTTCTGAAGAAGAAGCCCGAAAAGCAAATCCTGATTATTTTCTTGTTTTACCATGGGCGTTTTTTGATGAAATGTATGAACGTGAAAGTGAATGGAGAAAGAACGGTGGTAAATTTATTGTTCCATTTCCAGAATTCAGGATAGTAGAATGATACCAGATGAACTATATAAACAGATATTAGATGTAATGCCAATTTTGTGTGTTGATTTGGTCATTACAAATGCGCAAAATCAATATTTACTCGTGAAAAGAAAAAATGATCCCTTAAAGGGCGAGTGGTTTGTACCTGGTGGGCGTGTAAATAAGGGAGAAAGTCTAAAAGAAGCTGTTGCACGAAAAGCTAAACAGGAACTTGGATTAACTATAAAGGATTGTTTTCCAATTGGAATTTTTGAGTATTCATTTAAAGAGAACCCTCATAATTTAGTAAGTGGTGTCCAGGGAGTGAGTATTGCCCATAAAGTTGTTGTTCAGGATGATGAAATCAAACTGGATGACCAAAGTTCGGAGTGGAAATATTTTGATGATTTACCTGAATTATTTGTTGTCCAGAGTTTTATTAAATAGAAAAGATTTCTATCAAGCGGAGAGATTAAAATGAAAAAGAAGGCATTGATATTTGGTGTTACAGGGCAGGATGGAAGCTATTTAGCAGAATTATTGCTTGAGAAGGGCTATGAAGTTCATGGAATGGTACGTAAATCTGCGACAGGAAATACAAAAAATATCAATCATTTGATTAATAACCAGGATATATTTAATAGAACTTTTTTTCTTGAAAGAGGAGATTTGTCGGATGCTACTTCGTTGTACCGTATAATCAATAATGTTCGTCCTCATGAAATATACAATGAAGCTGATCAGGATCATGTGGGATGGAGTTATGATATTGTCGGATATTCAGGTGATATTACTGCATCAGCAGTTGCACGAATTTTAGAGATGATACGTCAGATAGATCCAAAAATTAAATATTTTCAACCCTGTTCATCAAACATGTTCGGGCAATCCGATTTACAATTGCAAAATGAAAAAACAGAATTTAAACCACAAAGTATTTATGCCTGCGGTAAAATATTTGCATTTCATACCGTAAGGTTTTACCGTGAAACTTTTGGGATTTTCGCATCAACGGCGATATTTTTTAACCATGAATCTTCTCGACGAACTGTAGATTATGTGACCAGAAAGATAACCAGGGCAGCAGCTTCAATTTCGCTCGGTAAACAAGAAAAATTGAAATTGGGTGATTTAAGTGCAAGTATTGATTGGGGGTATGCCAGAGAGTATATGGAAGCAGCATGGAATATAATGCAACTTGAAAAACCTGATGATTTTGTTATAGGTACTGGTGAAACTCATACTGTAAAGGAATTTCTTGATGAAGCTTTTAAAATTGTAAACCTCAAAGTTGAAGATTATGTGGAGATCGATCAATCATTATTGAGGCCTGCTACGAATAGCATTTTAGCTGCAGATACTTCAAAAGCACAAAAAACATTTGGATTTTCTCCTAAATATAAGTTTAAAGAACTTGTAAAAATGATGGTTGAAGAAGATATAAAGGATCTGAAGAATAATTATTAGTCTGAAAAACTTATATCCGCATTATCTGAAATGAATATAAATTAAAATGGAAATATATGATTCAGGCAAAAAAGCAAAAGTATTGGGATGATTTTTTTGTAAAGAAAAGTGATAATGATAATTTGACTCGAAATTTTATACTTTTGTCTATATTAAGCGATGATATAGATGAGTTGTTAATGAAGTCAGAAAAAACAGAAAAAATTGAAAAGAAAATTTTAGAGGTTGGTTGTGGTCAGGCTTTTTTTAGTCAGTTGATGTCAATGAAGGGATATGATACATATTCTCTTGATTTTTGTTTTAATGCCCTATTAATGGCAAAGGAAAGTTTTAAACAAAAAAAGTTGAAGAATAATATTATTGTTGGTGATGCCACAAAACTTCCTCTAGAATCAGATAAGTTGGATTTAATATACAGTGCTGGTTTATTAGATATATTTGAGATTGAAAATCTTCCTTTGCGGGAGATGTACAGAGTTCTTAAAGATAATGGTATTGTTGTATCTGTTATTCCCAATAGAAAATTTTCTATTCAAACAGTTGCTGACATTTATAATTCCTTTATTCATCTTATAAAATTGCTTTTAGGGAAAAAAAACTTAATGTGGAATGAGTATAAATTAAATTTAAATCATGCTAAAAATTATTCATTGCGGCAATATGTGAATTCTTTTGAGGCAGCAGGTTTTGAAGTTTTTCATGCAGGGAGGGGTTATCCTGTACCCGAAATTAGTCTTCCCTCATCATTAAAAACACGATATGTTCATCTCATTGATATGCACCGTGGTTTTTTTAAGAATAAAATAATGTCAAAAAATTGGTTATACCATTCGTTGGGTATCTATTATTATGTATTTGCTCGCAAGAATTCAAAATGAAAGAGAATAATATATCAGAAATATATTCTTATTGCGCCAGGCAAATTAAATCAGTTGAAAAAGAAGAATATAATAACAAAACACTAAACGATATTTTTACTATTAAAGGTATATCCTATATAAGTTTAATTAACCCATCTCTTGCTTATTACTATCTTCCATTGACATATATGAAACCAAAAATAATATCATACGGATATAAAGCGTTATTTGTACTCAATTCTATTTTCATTAAGTTGGTGAATATAGAAAAATTTAACAACACTGATGTTTTTAATAAAAGTATTTTAAAATCAGAAATATTTACTGAAGATAAAGATTTAGTCATGTTTCTAAATTTTACCGAAAAGCATTTTAGCCAGCTTTTTGAACCCATTACCAGGCTTGATTCTTATCATAAAAAATATAATACAATAAATGTTGGTTTAATTGATAAAGTTGATACATATCCTCAGGTAAATATTTATAATTACTATTCATTAGATGATTTAAATTCTGAGAAACATTCATTTCCTGATCTGTTTCATTTAAAGTATTTCAGAAAAAAAAATATTGATGAACAGAGAGATTCCAAAAAAAACATTAAAATTATAAAGGATTATTTCTTTTTTTTAAAAAACAGTCTTAAGAACCAATTTCATATATATGTTCCATTTATATTGATGGCAGATAAATTACTTGATGAATTAAAGCCAAAAATAGTCATTAGTGGAGATTTTTGTGATCCAAGGTGCATTGCCTTACTGTTGTCAGCTAAGGCAAAAAAAATTCCCACAATGGTGATACAACAAGGCATAGTATCTGATGTATGTTCCGATTTCTGTTTTCCAATAACAGATGTTGTTGCAATATGGAATACAGATACGATGGATACATTAATTAAAATGGGAGCGGAGATGACTAAATTTGTGATAACTGGAAATCCAGGTTATGACAGGATAAAAAAGGATATAGTAGAATTCTCTGAAAACAATAATAATGGTAAGGTTAAAGTATTATTTATATCTCAGCCAGGGCATCCTCACGGAATAGGTAATAGAAAAATGAAAAGAATGAAAATTGAGATAATTAGTTCTTTTGAACAAGTTGAAAATTTTCAATTAATTATTAAACCACATCCTGATGAAAAAAATTCATATTTTGCTAAAGAAATCAAAAAAAGAAAATTGAAAAATGTTATTTTAAAGAATCATAATGATAATGTTACAGATTTAATTGGCGGTTCCCAGATAGTAATTGGTTTTTATTCAACCGCTATTATTGAAGCGATAGCTTATGATAAAGATATAATGATATATGATGAAGATGCTGATTATAATAAATTTATGCCATTTGAAAAGGAAAATGCTGCTGTTGGTGTAAATAATGGAATATCAATTAAACAGTTTTTAATTGAATGGGAAAATAATAATGTTTTAAAAGAAAAGCTGAAAAATGGACGAAAAAATTATTTAAACAAGTATTTAAAAAATATAGATGGGAAATCTTCTGAAAATATATATATTTTAATGTCTGATTTAATTAATAAATATCGATAAAAATTCATATAAAACAGTTAAGAAAAAAGTATTCCTATATTATATTATGAATCTAAAAAAAAAATCTATAAATCCAGTAGTATTAAAATTTATTAAAGATTCAATATTATTTTCTATAGCAAGTATTATTGGTTTTTTTAGTAGTATTGTGAGAGGTTTTATTGTTCCTAATTTAATATCAGTTGCTGAATATGGAACATTTAATTTTTTTATTTCTCTTAATCCGTTATTCCAATTACTGAGTATGGGAGTTTCTAATTCTATACCAATATTTATTTGTAAGACAGAAGATACTCCTGATGAACATAAAAAAATAATAAATCATGGAATTGGAGTAATCTTATTTTCTTATTTTATTGCATGTATAATGTATATTTTTTTTATTTATATTTTTTTTTCAAGAATACCGGAGTGGATTTTATATTTATTGCCCATTTTTATAGCTGCATATTTTTTTCAGGAAATAGCGAATTATGCTTATGGGATAATTCGTTCACGTGAGCATTACAGGACATTAACTTTTGGAATTATAATTTTTAATTTAATTTATTTAGTACTTTCATTGATACTTACATATTTTTTTAAGTTATATGGATTATGTTTTTCTTTTTTAATATCAAATTTTATTTTCTTTTTTTATTTCATAACGAAGGGTTATATAGGAAAACCACTGATTCCGCTTTGGTCGAAGATTAACCAAATTGTTGTTACAGGGTTTAAACAAAATATTAATACTATTCTATCTGGCTTTATTATGCAATCTGATCGCTATATGCTGATGTATCTAGCTGGTGCAGATGCTGTCGGTATCTATGCTGTTGCAATACAGGTAGGGATGCTGTCTTTTGTAGTTTTAAACAGCCTTGGACAGGTTTTTTCGACAAAAATATATATTGAAGCATTAAAACCTAAAGAAACGAATAATTTAGGAGAAATATTTTTTTCAGGGATATTTATTTATTCTTTATTGGCAATTGTATTGTGTTCAATAATCTTTTTTATTGCTCAACCAATTATTATGTTTTTTTTGCCGAAATACTTTGATAGTATTCGCCTGACAAAAATTTTAGTATGGTTACCTATATTAATTACAATTTCCAATATATCATGTATGGTTGTGATTTCAACAAAGAGAATTGGGAAAATGATTAATTTATTAATTATAGTAGGAATAATCTCTCCTTTGATCTATTATGTATTTTGGAAGTGGTTGTGTATTATTGGAGTATCTATTGCAATAATAATAATTTCATTTATTATTTGTTGTTTTTATATTGCAGTGATTCTAAAAAATCTTGAAGAATATTATTTTATTAATAAGTACTTATTTCCACTTTTAGCTATAATACTATATGGTATTATTACTTCATTTTTAGTTGACTATTTTATTGTAATAATAACATTCAATAATTCACTTATTAATATTATTATTACAGCTTTAATAAAAATAGTCATAGAAATTATATTACTATTTATTGCTTTATTGATTGTTTATATATATAAAAAAAATATAATTAATTCTATAGAACAACTTTTTTTTAAAAAAAATAATTAGGAATTGTATATATCATAAAACTAATTTTTTGTAAAATTATTTGTAAGTAAGAAATTAGTAAAAAGTATAAAATTTCATTGACTGTTTTGGAATCAACTAAGTAAAAATATAAATATATGATAGAAGAAATAAAATATAATAATGAAATTATTTCAATAATTATAAGGAATAATTTTAAAAAAGATGGATCTTTGTTTTTGACCCCCAATGATTCAACACAACAATTGGCTTATATGTATCATTCGGCCGGGAAGACAATAAAAGCTCATATACATATTGCTAATCATAGAGAAATAAATTTAACGCAAGAGGTTTTATTCATTAGACGCGGGAAAATAAGAGTTGATTTGTACAATAAACAGAGAGTTTATTTAGAAAGCAAAGTTCTTGAATCAGGGGATGTGATTTTATTGGCATATGGGGGTCATGGTTTTGAAATGATTGAGGATACAGAGATGATAGAAGTTAAGCAAGGACCATTTATCGAAGGAATAGATAAAGAATTTTTTACGGGTGTAGATATTAAGCAGATAGAGATTAAGTAATTATGGAATATATACCGGTAAATGAACCATTATTAGATGGTAATGAAAAAAAATATTTAAGTGAATGTATTGATACAGGTTGGATATCAAGCGATGGGCCATTTATAAAAAAATTTGAAGAAAGTTTTTCAAAAAAAGTTAACAGAAAATTTGGAATAGCTGTTTCAAATGGTTCCGTCGCAATCGATGTGGCAGTAGTTGCTCTTAATATTCAGAAGGGTGATGAAATTATACTTCCTGCTTTTACAATTATTTCATGTGCTGCCAGTATAGTACGAGCTGGTGCTATTCCTGTTCTTGTTGATTCAGATCCATTGACCTGGAATATGGATACTCATCAAATTGAATCAAAAATTACAAAAAAAACAAAAGCAATTATGATTGTACATATATATGGACTTCCGGTTGATATGGACCCGGTGATTGCATTAGCTGATAAATATGGATTGAAAATTATTGAAGATGCTGCTGAATCACACGGACAGACATATAAAGGACGTCCTTGTGGTAGTTTTGGAGATTTAAGTACATTTAGCTTTTATCCGAATAAATTGATAACTACCGGTGAGGGAGGGATGGTTTTAACAGATGATGAAAATCACGCAAATAAATGCCGCTCTTTCCGCAATCTTTGTTTTATACCACCAAGGCGGTTCATTCATGAAGAACTAGGATGGAATTTTCGTATGTGTAATCTTCAGGCAGCTGTTGGAATTGCTCAGTTAGAAAGAATGGATGAATTTGCTGATCGTAAACGACGTATGGGAGCAAGGTATACTAATTTGCTTGGGGATATTAAAAATATACAACTACCACTACCCGAAACTGATTATTCAAAAAATATATATTGGGTTTATGGTATTGTTCTAGGTATGGATATTGATTTCGATGCTCAGTGTGCTATGGATAAATTGGATAAAATGGGCATAGGAACACGACCTTTTTTTTATCCTATACATAAACAGCCGGTTTTTAATAAAATGGGATTATTTTTAAACGAATCTTACCCTATAGCAGAAAATATTGCGGAAAGAGGTTTTTATATTCCAAGTGGTTTGAATTTGTCTGATAAACAAATAGATGAAGTATCTTCGGCAGTTCGAAGTTTATTTACATAAATATAAACGTTTAATTAATTGCATACCTGTATTAAGTGATAATTGAAAATCTATGGGCAAATCCTCTTCACTATAATTTACTGAATTTCATCGTTGTTTCTTCAAGAAGCTAATTCTACAAATAAGAAGGGAGCCCAGTTCACTTGATAACGTATATTTTTCGCACATTTGTCTAAAAAGAAAGTCCAAGAACTGACGAGAAAGAAAATTTTGATAAAATGAGTTTTTAATTTATACATGGAAATTGTTTTAGAATAAATAACAAGTGCAGGAAGTTTAAAATGAAAATAAGTATATGTATGGCAACCTATAATGGAGAAAAATATATCAAAGATCAATTGGTGTCAATTATTAATCAGATAAATATTGATGACGAAATTATTATTTCTGATGATAATAGTAATGATAATACCGTAAACATCATTAATCAATTTAAAGATAATAGGATCAAGATAATATATAATAGAAAAAAAGGACATATTACCAATTTTGAAAATGCGATGAATCAAGCAACTGGTGATTTTATATTTTTAACTGATCAAGATGATGTTTGGTTGGATAATAAAGTTGTTGCGATGAAAGAAAAATTAAATAGAAATAGTCTGGTCGCATCTGATTGTTTTATAGTAAATAAAGATCTTGAAGTAATAAAGGAGTCATTCTTTTCTAACAGGAAAATAGATGGTTTTTTTAATAATTTCTTTAAAAATAAATATGTGGGTTGTTGTTTAGCTTTTAAGAAAGAAATGTTACAGTATATTTTACCGTTTCCTCCTAAAATAAAATCGCATGATATGTGGATCGGCTTAATTTGTGAATTATTTGGAAATACATATATTCTTAAAGAAAGGCTTATTTACTTAAGAAGGCATGGAGAAAATTTTTCTGCTTCAAAAACAGATGATACATTTCTAAGTAATAGGAGTCCATATTCATTTATTTCAATTTTAAAAGATAGAGCATATATAGGTTTTCATTTGTTTTTTAGATTTTTAAAGTTTAAAAAAATAAATAGTAAAAAAAGGTATATTTGTGTTTAAAAATAAAACTTTGCTAATCACCGGTGGTACTGGATCTTTCGGAAACGCAACAGTGAATAGGTTCTTAAAAACAGAAATAAAGGAGATTCGCATTTTCAGCCGTGATGAAAAGAAGCAGGATGATATGCGGAAACTTTATAATAACGATAAGCTTAAATTTTATATAGGGGATGTCCGCGATTATAACAGTATAAACTATGCCCTTAAGGGTGTTGATTATATATTCAGTGCAGCAGCATTAAAACAGGTGCCGTCATGCGAGTTTTTCCCGATGGAAGCTGTTCGTACTAATGTGATAGGAACGGAAAACGTTTTAAATGCAGCAATAGATAACGGGATAAAAAAAGTAATAGTTTTAAGTACTGATAAAGCAGTATACCCTATTAATGCCATGGGTATTTCAAAAGCAATGATGGAAAAGATTATGGTCGCCAAGTCGCGCAACAGTAGTATAACTGGTACTGTTATGTGTGGTACCAGGTATGGAAATGTTATGGCATCACGCGGGTCGGTTATTCCGCTTTTTATTGACCAGATTAAAAGCGGAAAGCCTCTTACAATAACAAATCCGAATATGACGAGGTTTATGATGAGTCTTGAAAATGCAATTGATCTTGTATTATATGCATTTCAGCATGGGAATCCAGGTGATATATTTGTACAAAAAGCGCCGGCCTGCACAATAGCGGTTCTTGCTCAGACATTAAAGGAGATTTTTAACGCAAAAAATGAAATCAAAGTAATCGGGACACGTCATGGAGAGAAGATCTATGAAAGTCTTATGACCTCCGAGGAGATGTCTGAAGCGGAGGATCTTAATGATTATTTCAGAATATTCGCAGATAACAGGGATCTTAATTACAATAAATATTTTAATGAAGGTGATTTAATGTCGGAGAATATTGAGTCATATACATCTCACAACACCAGGAGAATGAATGTTGAAGAGACTAAAAAACTGCTGCTTGGCCTTGATTATGTACAGGAACAATTAAATGGGCAGGCGGTCAATTAATGAAAGTGCTGGTAACGGGGGCGGATGGTTTTGTCGGGAAAAATCTCTGTGTTGCCCTGGAAAGAATTGAAGACATTGAAGTGTTTAAATATGATTCCAATAACTCTGCTGATGAACTTGAAACGTATCTTTCAAAGGCTGAGATCGTTTTTCATCTGGCTGGAGTTAACCGGCCGGAAAAAGAAGAGGGTTATAGCAATAACTCTGACTTTACAAAACTGATTTGTGGATTATTAAAGAAACATAATAAACCGGTACCTTTAATTTTTACATCTTCAACGCAATCGGTTCTCGATAATACATATGGAAAAAGTAAAAAAGATGCAGAGTCTTATATAATAGAATATTGTAAAGCTGAAAATACTCCTGTCTGTATTTACAGATTCCCGAATATCTTTGGAAAATGGTCAAAACCGAATTATAATTCGGTTGTATCAACATTCTGTTACAACATTTCTCATAATATTGAAATTTCTATTTCTGATAAAAGCAGAATCATTGAGTTTGTTTATATAGATGACGTAATCAGCTGCTTTATTGATAAGCTCGGGAAAAAATGGGATATAAACCAGGTATACTATGATGACTATAATGCTTATAAAATATCTCTAGGTGAGCTTGCAGATAAAATAAGACATTTTAAAGATATGAGAACAACATTGATTATTGATGATTTGTCGGATAAACTGACTAAATATCTATATTCAACATATCTTTCTTTTTATGAAAAAGATAATTTTATATATTCTCTTGAGAAAAAGGTAGATAACAGGGGATGGTTGTTTGAGTTGCTTAAATCAAAGCATTCGGGACAGATATTCATATCAAAAACCAAACCCGGGATAACAAGGGGTAATCATTACCATGACACAAAGGTTGAAAAATTTTGTGTCATCAGTGGTACTGCGTCGATAAAATTACGGCATATAATCAGCAACACTACTGTGGAATATATTGTTGATGATGAAAAAATACAGATTGTTGATATTCCGCCCGGATATACCCATTCAATAAAAAATATCGGAGATTCAGATTTAATGACGATTTTCTGGGCTAATGAAATATTTAACCAGGATAGTCCCGACACATATTTTCTCGAGGTGTAACATGCCAGGTTCTAGATTAAAATTAATGACTATTGTAGGAACAAGACCTGAAATTATACGATTGTCCGAAGTAATAAAAGCCTGCGATAATTTATTTGAGCATGTTCTTGTACATACCGGGCAGAATTACGATTATACCTTGAATGAGATATTTTTTCATGAGCTTGCACTTAAGAAACCGGATTTTTATCTTGATTCACCCGGGAAAAACCTTGGTGAAACAATTGGAAATATTATATCACGTTCATATGATGTTATGGAAAGTGTAAAACCTGATGCGTTACTTATACTGGGTGATACTAACAGCGCGCTCAGTGCAATATCTGCAAAACGATTGAAAATACCTATCTTTCACATGGAAGCTGGTAACCGCTGCTTTGACCAGAATGTGCCGGAAGAGATAAACAGGAAAATTGTTGATCATATCAGCGACATTAACCTTCCTTACACTGAGCATAGCAGAAGATATCTTCTTTCAGAGGGGATTCGTAAAGAACATGTTTTTGTTACAGGTTCTCCAATGGCTGAAGTTATCTGGAAGAATAAGGACAAGATCAATGAAAGTAGAATTCTGGATCAGCTTAAACTGGAGAAAAGAAAGTATTTTATAGTAAGTGCTCACAGAGAGGAAAATATAGATATTGAAAAAAATTTTAATGAACTTGTTGAGTCATTAAATTCCATTGCTGAAGAATATAAATATCCGGTTATTTATTCAACGCACCCGCGTACAATGAAGAAAATTGAAGAACGGAAAACAAAATTCAATCCACTTGTTCAAAATTTAAAACCGTTTGGTTTTTTTGATTATAATAAATTACAGATGGATTCTTTTTGTGTTTTGTCTGATAGTGGAACGCTGAGTGAAGAATCATCTATGCTTGATTTTCCGGCTGTTTTAATCAGAACAAGTACAGAACGTCCTGAAGTTCTCGACAAAGGTAGTATGGTTGTGGGCGGAATTACATCTATTAACATGTTACAATCTGTTGAATTAACAACGAAACTGTTTAATTATAATAAGTCAGAATTTATTTGTCCTGCCGACTATATGGACAAAAATGTATCGATGAAAGTTGTTAAAATCATTCAGAGCTATACGCATATTATCAATAAAGTGATTTGGGATAAAAAATAGTAGATAAATAAATCTGTTAAAAATCTTTAACTGTTATCGGGTATTTATGCATATATTAATTGTTAGTCAATATTTTTGGCCTGAAAATTTTAGAATAAATGATATAACAAAACGTCTTGTTGAGCAGGGGAACAAGGTTACAGTGATTACCGGTAAACCAAATTACCCGGATGGTAGATTTTATCCAGGGTACGGTTTTTTTAAAAAATATAAAGAAAAATTTCATGGAGCTGATATAATTCGTGTTCCATTGATTCCACGGGGAGACGGTAGTGGGCTTCGTCTTATATTAAATTA
This sequence comes from Spirochaetota bacterium, assembly GCA_963664815.2. Taxonomy (GTDB): domain Bacteria; phylum Spirochaetota; class UBA4802; order UBA4802; family UBA5550; genus WRGT01. Next base: position 3,026,360 of record CAXXHB010000003.1, on the reverse strand, counting down.
TTTATCGTTTATGATATTTGGTTGTTTTTGGGTTCCATTTCTTAAAATACCTGAATATGATATAATCTTTGTATATCAACTTTCCCCAATAACTGCAGCAATACCGGCCATATTCTTGAAAAAAATAAAAAAAGTACCATTGGTTATGTATACTCTGGATTTGTGGCCAGAGAGTCTGTTGGCAGTAGGTGCTGTTAAGTCCGAGAAGATTTTAAAAGTTGTTGGTAAGATGGTATACTTTATATATAAGAATTGTGATAAGATACTGGTTCCTTCTAAAGGATTTATTGACAATATAAAAAAATATAATATTTCAGACTCAAAGATAATATACTGGCCCCAATGGGGTGAGGATATATTTAATGTAAAACCTGAAGGCGATCTTCAAGCGGAAATTTTACCCAATGGATTCAAAATCATGTTTGCAGGTAATATCGGTGCTGCACAAGGGCTGGAGATAATTATTGATGTTGCTGAAAAATTAAAAAAGTATTCTGATATTTACTGGATTATTATTGGTGATGGGAGAATGAAATTATTATTAGAAGAACATATTCGTGATAGAGATTTGCAGGAAAATATAATAATGCTTGGAAGAAAACCTCTCGAAATGATGCCTGATTATTTTTCATTAGCCGATTGTCTGTTTTTATCATTAAAAAATGAGCCGGTATTCAGCCTGACTTTACCGGCAAAAATACAGACTTATTTAGCTTGTGGAAAACCAGTAATTGCGGCAATTGATGGGGAAGGGGCCAGGGTTGTTAATGATGCCAAAGCCGGTTTTACCTGTTCGTACAATAATCCCGACTGTTTGGCGGCAATAGTTATAAAAATGTATAATTTGGACCGAGAGAGCAGATCGAAAATTGGGATAAACGGGAGAGAATATTTTGAAAAAAATTTTAATAGTAATTCTCTGCTTACTCAGCTATTAAGCATCTTCAGTAACGAAGTAAAGGGTGGATAAAGTTTGAAGTGCTCCCATTTCCTTCACAATTTATTAAAAAAAATTAAATAAGCTGCAAAATAATATAAAAAAAGTTAAGGATATTACGGGTAACTGAAGTGAGCAATAATATACTTGGTTTGATAGGTCGTGATGAACCATTATTTTCAGATGATATTTCAAATGACGATAAATTTTTAAACGAGCTTGTTAATAATGCAAAATTTTTAGTTATAGGCGGCGCCGGTTCAATCGGGCAGGCTGTGGTTAAAGAGATTTTTAAACGCAAACCAAAGGTTCTCCATGTAGTGGATATAAGTGAAAATAATACAGCAGAGCTGGTGCGTGATATACGAAGTTCACTTGGATATATTGATGGAGACTTTCAGGCTTTGCCAATAGATAGTGCATCGATTGAATTTGATGCATTTGTGAAAGAAAATGGCCCCTATGATTACATTTTGAATCTGTCAGCTCTCAAACATGTCCGCAGTGAAAAGGATCCTTATACACTGATGAGGCTTATAAAGACTAACATTTTTAATGCAGACGATCTCGCCGGACTTGCGATGGCACATAAAAGCAGAAAATACTTTTGTGTTTCAACAGATAAAGCCGCAAACCCGGCTAATATGATGGGCGCTTCAAAGAGAATTATGGAAATGTATATGATGCGTAGAAGTGTTGATCAACAGATATCTATGGCTCGCTTTGCTAATGTTGCATTTTCTGATGGGAGTCTTCTTCATGGTTTCAATCAGCGTATAGCAAAAAGGCAGCCTTTAGCAGCGCCAAATGATGTTAAACGATATTTTGTTACGCCAAAAGAATCGGGGGAGCTTTGTCTGATGTCATGTCTGTTGGGAGAAAATCGTGACATATTCTTCCCAAAGCTTAGTGAAAAACTTCATCTTATAACATTTTCTGATATAGCGGTAAAGTATCTTAACTATCTTGGATATGAGCCGTTATTATGCGGGAGTGAAGAGGAGGCAAGGACTTTAGTTGATGTTTCTATAAATAAAAAACAATGGCCATGTTATTTTTTTAAAAGCGATACAACAGGTGAAAAGGATTTCGAAGAGTTTTTTACAGATAATGAAACACTTGATATAAACAGGTTCAGCAGTATAGGCATAATAAAAAGTGATCCGAACTTCGATAATGATATGCTTGAATTGTTTACAGAGTCGATTGAAAATATGAAAAAAAATGGTAAATGGGCACGGCAGGAGCTGGTGGAATTATTTTATCGGATGATACCGGACTTTGGACACAGGGAAACCGGTAAATTTCTGGATAACAGGATGTAATTCAATGTTAAAGAGGTTATTTGATATCGCTTCTTCCCTAATTTCTGTTTTAATTCTGTTTCCGCTTTTAATACCCGTAATGGTGATTTTGCGTTTTACAGGTGAAGGATATATTTTTTACAAGCAGCAGCGGATTGGCAAAAATGGAAAAAAATTTAATCTTCTGAAATTCGCTACCATGCTGAAAGATAGCCCCAATATGACCGGCGGAGATATAACAATGGGAAATGATCCGAGGGTTCTCCCTTTCGGTAGGATTTTAAGAAAAACAAAAATCAATGAGTTGCCTCAATTATTTAATATTCTTAAGGGAGATATAAGTGTTGTAGGTCCCAGGCCGCTTACACCGAAGACATTTTCATATTATCCGGAGCATGTAAAAAAAAGAATTACAGATTTGAAACCGGGGCTTACGGGAATAGGATCTATAGTTTTCAGGGATGAAGAATATATAATTGCACGTTCATCCAAAAATCATATCGATTGTTACCGAGAGGATATATCACCCTATAAGGGCGAACTTGAAATATGGTATAAAAAGAATTACAGCTTTATCCTTGATATGAAGCTGATCTTTTTAACTGCCTGGGTTATATTTTCCCCGAAGAGTCATTTATATGAAAAAATACTTCATGAACTTCCTCAAAGACCAAAAGAATTGTTTGATTGAATTACAAAAAAACATTTTGACATAAAAATAAAAAAATATAATTTTGCATCATATCTGTTGTATTATGGAGTATTTAATGAAAGGAATAATTTTAGCCGGGGGAGCCGGTACAAGACTTTATCCGGTAACACGGGTTGTATGTAAGCAGCTTCTCCCTGTTTATGATAAACCGATGATTTACTATCCTCTCTCTACGTTGATGCTGGCCGGTATCAAAGAAATCCTTATTATATCCACACCGGAGGATACTCCCCGCTTTGAGTCACTGCTTGGAAAAGGATCTGATCTGGGATTAAAAATATCATATAAAGTCCAGGAAAAGCCGAATGGATTGGCACAAGCCTTTGTCCTTGGTAAAGAATTTATAGGTAAAGATTCTGTCTGCCTTGTATTGGGGGATAATATTTTTTACGGTCATGGACTTACGGAACTACTGCAGAATTCTGTTATGCTTGAAAAGGGAGCCACTGTTTTCGGGTATTATGTAAATGATCCGGAAAGATATGGGGTGGTCGAGTTTGGTCCGGATGGTAAGGTCATATCAATTGAAGAGAAGCCAGAAAAACCTAAATCAAATTATGCGGTGGTAGGACTATATTTTTATGATAACAGCGTTATTGATATTGCCGAAAATCTTAAACCATCAGCACGCGGTGAGTACGAAATAACCGATCTCAATAAAGAATACCTTAAAAAGGGATTACTTAATGTACAGCTTATGGGGCGCGGTTTTGCCTGGCTTGATACCGGTACCCACGATTCTCTCGCGGAGGCTACAGATTTTGTAAAGGCAATTGAATACAGGCAGGGGCTTAAGATTGCATGTATTGAAGAAATTGCCTATAGAATGAAGTTTATTTCAAAAATAGACTTTCTTAAACTTGCGGATAAGCTTAATAAATCCACATACGGATCATATTTAACGCGTGTTGCAGATGATGATAAATTGGGTGATTTATAATGCCCTTTACATTTGAAAAAACTTTTATCGATGGTCTTGTCGTTGTAAAATCGCGTATATTCCCAGATGGACGTGGGTTTTTTATGGAGACATATAAGGAATCTGATTTTATCAGTAACGGCATAAATCTTCCCTTTGTGCAGGATAATCATTCGATGTCATCAAAAGGTATATTGCGCGGGCTTCATTTTCAGAGGGGAATACATGCTCAGGGTAAACTTGTACGGGTAACATCCGGAAGTGTATGGGATGTAGCTGTCGATCTTCGTCCGGAGTCGCAGACATTTAGAAGATGGTTTGGACTTGAGCTTAATTCTGTCAGTGGTATAATGATCTACATGCCACCCGGTTTTGCCCATGGATTTGTTACTCTTGAGGATAATACCGAATTTCTGTATAAATGTACTGCCGAGTATAATGCAGAAAGTGATGGAGGTATCCGCTGGGACGATCCTGATATAGCAGTTCAGTGGCCTTTGACTGAAGTATCGGTATCAGCAAAAGATAACAATCTTCCATTTTTAAAAGATATTAATTGCAGAGAACTCTGGTAATGATCTGGGTAGTCGGGGCTGATGGAATGCTGGGGAAAGAATTATGTGAATACCTGGCGTGTAATAATGCTGTTTTTACCGGTACTGATAAAGATTGTGACATAACAGATATTCAGGTGCTTATGAGTTTTTCAACTGATAAAAATATAAGCTGGATTGTAAATTGCTCGGCCTATACGGCTGTCGACAAAGCTGAAGATGAATCTGAGCTGGCTTTTCTGATAAATGAAGCAGGGGCAGGAAATCTTGCAGAGATAGCAAAAAATATCGGGGCAAAGATTATTCATGTGTCAACCGATTATGTTTTCGGCGGTAGCGGGACAAAACCTTACAGAGAAGATGATCCGGTAAATCCGCTTGGCGTTTACGGCTGCAGCAAACTTGCAGGTGAGTACAGGATTAAAGAGAAAACCGGGAAGTATTTTATAATAAGGACCTCATGGCTTTATGGTAAATATGGTAATAATTTTGTATCCACAATGCTTCGCCTATTCAATGAAAAAGAGTCATTGAACGTTGTAAATGATCAAAAGGGATGCCCTACATGGTCTTACGATCTTGCCGAGACCATATATAGTTTTATTAAATTCGATTCAAATCGATATGGAATATATAATTATTCAGATAGTGGTGAAACAACATGGTATGAATTTGCCTGCGAGATTTATAAACTTGCACTAAGAAAAGGAATTGTTCACAGTAAAGTAATAATTAACCCGGTGCCAAGCGGGCAGTATCCTTCGAAAGTAAAGCGGCCGTTATATTCGGTTCTGGATCTGAACAAGATTACCGCAATTGAAGGTGTTAGAATATACCCATATAAGGAAAGCCTTGACAAGTTTATAAATTCAATAAAGTAATTTGCATTAGACATAAGCACAGGGTGTACTAAGGTTGAACGCTAACTTTGCCTTGTAAAAAATGAAAATAAAAAATGAATAAAACAATTATTAATATTGATCCTACCCCGATGTCATCAACAGCATCCCGGCAACTCATGTAATAAGCTGTGTACCCGTTCATACATGCATGGTGACCAAGGGCAAGCATGATATTTGACCACTTTCAAGTTTAGTTTTTCAATTTTTAAGCAATCATTATATTGTTTTCGGAGTGGGTTGGATCAAGAGGATTTCTGCTTGACAAAAAAATATAATTAACGATTGTTCAACAGATGAACAGAAATATTGATAATATCTTCCTTTAGAATGCCTATACAATATTTTAAGAAATTGGAAAAGCTAATATATAGTCAGCGTGTTTTCAGCATTAGGTTGTGATATAGTCTTGGGAAAGTAAAAATATTCCTAAATCCCTTACAGAAAAGAGACTTATAAAACTGAAAATATTTCAAAAAAGTAATAATAAGCTAGATTATAAGTATGTTTTAACTTAAAAAAGGATATGTAAAAAGCATAAGATATCCACTGCTTATTAAAAGAAAAGATGTGGAGTTTATAAAGTTGCAGATTTAGAAATTGAGATGAGATGATAAACAGAGATAAATAATACTAAAGGTTTTTTATATTTGTATTTGATATGATATAAAAAAGTATTTTTATTATTGATTCACTTTTTCCCATTCTACATAATTTGAAACACTTCTTGGCAATTCTCCCTATGTAAGAGAAAATTTGAGGAGGAGCCAAAAATTTAAATTTGTAGAATTGACCAGAAATATGGTAATTGAGTAATTAAAAATATACGAAGCATTATAAATCATAATGAATATCGTGAATAGATTGTGATAATATTTTTAACTAACTGTTTATCAATGTTTTTTAAAAACTAAGCAGAAGAGATTTTATGATTAAATGATTTATAATTCAATTACTAAGAATAAATCAGTACTGAATTGGAGTTTATAGTCAAGAATTCTTATTTTTTATAGCTAGTTGAAATTTAATTTCATAAGGAATTTAATAAAATGGTATTAATTAAAAAAGTCTTTATATGTTTATGTGCATTAATATCCATTTCATTATTTTTTCATTTATCTTTACTACTTTATGAGCCAATCAAAGCTTTTGTTACTATTATAACAGTGATATTCCTTCCAGGTTCAATTCTGAATTATTATTTGTTTAGGAATTCAGAAGGCTTTGATGTGCTTGAGAATATTTCGATAATTTTTTGCTTAGGTGTATCTTTCTGGGTAGTCCCTTCCATGATAGGTTTCAGATTCCAATTACCTTTAATGTTTTTTGTATATTTTCTAATTTTTATTATCATGGTTTATTTTGTTCTTGTTATTTTCAGTAAAGAAAAGAAGACAAGGACATTTATACATGGATTAAATTTGAATTGGCCTGTAATAAGTTTTTGTATATTAAGCTTTATTTTTTGCATTTTTGTATATATTAGTAGTCAATTTCATGGGATTTTTTTCGATACATTTTATCATATCGGTTCTTTACGAAATATAGCACAATCAGAGTATCTTTTAAGTAAGTCAGATGCTTTTGTTAATGGGATGTTGCCTCTCTCCCCTTATATCGAGAATGTATGGTATTTTGTCATGGGTTTTATATCATACTTAGGTCATGTTGAGGCCCCTGTTGTTTATATAGTAATGTCTGCTATACTTTCGATAACTGCCATCAGTGCATTTTATGTTTTAGTTAAAGAGTTTGTTAAATATCCTTGGATTTCTTTTGTTGTAACATTTTTGTCTGTATGTTTCTGGCTTTTTGTGATACCATTTTTTGGCGCTTATCGTACAGTATTCCAGAATTTTTATTATTCCTTTTTGCCTTATCCGGGAGAGATGGTTCATGATATCATTTTTCCGTTAGCAATTGTGTTTTATCTTAAATATCTATTAAATGGTAAAAATTCAAACTTGATCGCATCAGGATTATTTACTATGGCCGCAGTCAGCGGTCATGCAAGTTTTGCATATTATTTATCTCTTATTTTTTTATCATGTTTTGTTGGAGGGTGTATCAATAAAAATCTTGAACTAATTAACATAAAGCGTTTTTTTACGCTGGGTTCAATATTTTTATTAATAGTTGGCATTGTTAATGGCAGTAAATATTTTAATTTAAAAAAAGCATCAGGTTATGCTGATTTTACTTTTTCCTTAAAAGCTTATGCAACAGGTAGAGATGGATTTCTTATTTTTGGTGATCGTTATATTATGTTCGATCCTCTCTGGGTCATCAAAGGTTACCCATTTGAAGTCGCCGGCTTGTTAATGTTGCCATTACTTTTTTGGATATGGCGTCACGAATACAAAAATATAATTATTTTATTAACATCAATCCTAATAGTTCCGCTTTTCATTGTTTTTAATCCAGTCCTTGCCCCTTGGATTTCACATTTAATATCTGTTGTATTATATTATAGAACTGGCTGGTATTCACATAATATCCTATTTCGTGTTTCGCTGTTTACGGTTTTAGGTATTGTTGTATCGAATCCTAAACTTTTTATAGATCTTAAACCGGATGTTGTAATGCGACGTTTTCGTTCAGTTGTTTTATTTACTTTACCTTTTATACTTCTAACGTGTATTTTTATATATGCTCCAACACGAAAAGTTTTTATAAATGCACTGACTAATCAAAAAGGTTTTGTTGATATTAAAAAAATTGGTGAAAAACCGCTTTTTATTTTTTTAAAAGAAAAAGTACCGGCGAATAGTGTCATAGCATCTTCTCAGGATCTTTCCTATCTTATCGGGGCTATGACACAGCAAAAAACAATAGCCATTATGTCAATAAGAATGAGTGATTATGAAGAGGGTAAATTAAGAATAGCAGATGTAAATACAATTACATCTTTTAAAAATAGCAAAACCTTGATAATAGAATTGCTAAAAAAATATAATTGCAGATATATTATTATTGATGCAAAATCCTCTGCGGCAAATAAATATCGAAGATATAAATTATCTTTTTCTCCTGTATTTGAAGATGGTGAATTAGTTGTTTTTAAATATATTCAATAATTGACTTGTAAGTGAAGAGTCATGCAATGAAAAGTATTAATTTAATAAATCCCCCGTTATTAACTCAGATTGATGACCATTTAGGAAGTGGAATTCCATTTATGCCCTATCCATTAGCATATCTTGCTGCGAAACTAAAGAAAAACAATTATAATATAAATGTTATTGATGCATTTGGTGAAAAACCATTTCAATTCAGTAGAGAAAGTAAATTTTATATTCAGGGTCTTACTATTAATGAAGTGATGGATAGAATGAAATCCAATATAAATTGTACAATCCTGTATTATAGTACAATAACTGCACATATTATTATATTGAATATAATTAAAGCTATTAAAGCAAAGAATCATGATATGATTATAATAATAATTGAGAATTCTGAAGCTGTTATAGGATGCTCTTTGGAACATATTAGAGATGAGCTTATAAATTCAGGGATTGATTATATTGTCCTCGGTGAACCAGAAGAGAGGGTTTCACGATTATTAGAAGTATTAGATAGTGGTGAGATGAATTTATTAAGCGGGATTGATGGAATTATATTTAACTATTATGGAAGTATTATTGATCAGTCTAAAGATGGTTTTATATTAAATATTGATGATTTACCTTTTCCCGATTGGGGAGATTTCCCATTAGAAAATTACTGGAGGCTTGGTTACTCGCATGGTCCGCTTGAAAGTAATAAATACCTTCCGCTGTTAACCTCAAGAGGTTGCCCTTTTAATTGTAATTTTTGTATAATACCAGCAACAAACAATAGGAAATGGAGATACCGAAGTCCGGAAAATATAATAGCAGAAATTGAATATATGATTGAAAGGTTTGGTGTTTATGAATTTCATTTTGAAGATGTAAACCCTACTGCAGATGAGGAAAGAATAATTAGATTCTGTGAATTGGTAATCGGGAAAAAGCTGAAAATTACATGGAAGCTTGCATCAGGTAGTAAGATAGAGACAATGCATATTGAAACATTAAAACTGATGAAAAGGGCAGGGTGTAATTATATATCTTTTTCCCCCGAGTCCGGTTCTTTAAGGGTATTACAGTTGATGAATAAACCTTTTAATCATCAGTATGCCTTAGCTATGACAAGTGAGATGAAAAGAAATGGTATATATTCACAAGCGTGTTTTGTACTGGGGTATCCGGGGGAACAGTCTAATGATTTAAAATTGACAAGAAGTTATGTGAAACAATTAGCTAAAAAGGGTATTGATGAAATTGCATTATTTATTATGACTCCAATTCCAGGAACAAAAACATTCGGTATGATAGAAGGATTTAAAGATTACTCTGAGTTGACATTTTCACCCTCATGGAGGGAAGATTATATTGAATTAAGCAAATTTAGAGATGGTTTATATTTTAAATTTCTGTTATGGAAAATTGTATACCATCCGGTTCATGTTATAATGCAATTTTTCAATTTATTAACTAAAAGATTTAAAACAAAAGCAGAAATGAATATATATAGAATTATTAAAATTAAATTGATTACTAAAAGATATTTTTAATTATTGATATTATATCCTTAAAAAACAGGTTAAATTAATGAGAATAGCGTTGATTAATACTCCGTCATTGTTTGCTTATGGGAAAATAAGCTCTGAAAATAATTGCAGCTTCCCATTAGGAATAGGATATATCGCATCTTATGTTCGAAAGCAAGGGCATGAAGTAAATATATTCGATCCGGAACCATATAACATGCCGATCGAAGAGCTTTGGATAAATGTTGGCAAATTCAAACCGGATATTATTGGTATAACATCAGTTACACCGAATTTTATGTTAGCTCAACAACTAGTGAAAGATGCAAAAAACAAAATCAAGTGTTGTGTTATTATGGGCGGGCCTCATGTAAATGCTTTACCAAAGTCTAGTCTATTAAGCTGTGCTAATTATTTGGATGCTGTGATTTTGGGTGAAGGAGAGATTCCAATGCTTAAAATAGCGGATAGTTTTGATAATAATGGAATTATTGATTTTAAATCAATACCTGGAGCAGCTTTTATTAAAAATGGTCAGTATATTGAAAACCCTAAAGCTGATTTAATAAAAGATTTGGATTCCTTAGAATTCCCGGCAAGAGATCTTGTGGATATCAATTTATATAAACTTCATCCCCAATTTCAGAGAGGGACAAAAAGTGCAACGATATTGACAAGTAGAGGATGTCCATCTAATTGCACATTTTGTGCTAATATTTGTATGGGGAGAAAATTTCGTGCAAATTCAGCACAATATGTTTTGGATGAAATACAATTTTTAATAAATACCTATGGTATAAAACATTTTCATTTTGTTGATGATTGTTTTACGGCAAATTCTCAAAGAGTGTCGGATATATGTGATTTGATAATATCAAAGAATATCAAAATTACATGGTTTATTTTTGGAAGGGTAAATAATCTCCAGAAAAATGAACTAATTAAAAAAATGAAAAATGCTGGATGTGTTTATGCACTGCTGGGAATTGAAACAGGTAATCAAGAAATAAATAACATAATGAAGAAAGGAACAACATTATCCATGGCAGAATCATGCTGTAATCTGTTAAAGAAGAATGATATAAAATATTTTAATTCTTATATTATTGGGAATGAAGGTGATACAAAGGAAACTGTAATTGAGACGATCCTATTTTCTAAAAAATTAAAATCAGTTATGGCCGGATTTAATATGCTTATCCCATTTCCTGGTACAGAGATATTTAAAAAATTTTATATGGATTATGATAAGCCTGAAACTAATTGGAATAATTGGTGCTCGGTAGGTGATGATTTGCCATATGAACCGAGGCACACTGATTTATCAAGAAATGAAATATTAAGTCTAACATCTTATGCATATAGAAAATTTTACTTTAATATTCCACAGATTGTGAGAATTATAGCTTTTGCTAAAAATTCTAGATTATTACTTCTATATTTTAAAGCCAGTTTAAGTTTAATGAACCAAATGTTTTCTTGGTTTAGAAAAAGTCGTATTAAAAAATTTAACTAAGTGATTATGAAATGATAAAAAATCTTATATTAATATCTATATATATTTTGTGTGTATCTTTGGGCAACATTTTGATAAAAATAGGAATGTCACATTTAGTTAATAAAGAGGTTAACTTTTCCTTTATTTTTCATGCTTTTACTTCTATAAAAGTAATTATCGGATTGATGTTATTTGTAGTTAGTATAGTAATGTGGCTTATTATTTTGAGTCGAATGGAATTGACGTTTGCTCATCCGTTGCTTTCAATATCCGTTGTAGTAATCGCAGTAATATCATGGACTTTTTTTAATGAGACATTCAATTTCAATAGAGTTTTTGGTATAGCCCTTACCATTCTTGGCTCTTGGTTTGTAATTAAAAGTTAGATTTATAAGGATACGATATGAATAGTAATTATTTTGAAAAAATTTCATGTAATCTTTGTGGGAGCAAAGATTACACAATTAAATATAAACCAACAAATACAGATTTTGATCCTAAAACAATATTTTCTGCTTCTGGCGGAGTAATGGGGACTCAGCAGATAGTTGAATGCAAAAATTGTGGTTTGATATATGTTAATCCGAGAATTAAACAGGAAATAATCATATCCGGTTATTCTGATGCCGAGGATGAACTCTATGTATCCCAGGAAAAAGGTAGAATAAAAACTTTCAGAAAGTCACTAAAATTAGTTGAGAAGTATTCAAAGAATAAAGGACGAATTCTTGATATAGGTGCAGCAGCCGGTTTTTTTCTCAACGTGGCAAAAGAAAACAGCTGGGAAGCTTATGGGATAGAGCCAAGCAAATGGATGTCAGAGTGGGGTAATAAAAAATTTAATGTCAATATTCTAAATGGTGTTTTGACAGATAATTCGTTTAAAGACGAATTTTTTGATGTTGTTACAATGTGGGATGTACTTGAACATACTCCTGATCCTATGGGAGAATTAGAGGAAACGAATAGAATTTTAAAAAGAGATGGTATACTGATAATTAACTATCCAAATATCGGAAGTAGACTTGCTAAAATTGCTGGAAGTAAGTGGTGGTTTATTCTGTCAGTTCACTTGTATCATTTCACTCATAAGACAATGAGAATGTATCTTGAAAAAAATGGATTTGAAGTATTAAAGATCAGTCGTTATTACCAGACACTAAGTCTTGAACATCTTGTAAAAATGGTTGGTTTATACAGTAAAACACTATCAAATATTGGTTTGAAAGTTGTTAATCTGTTGAGAATGAATAATTGGCAGATACCTTACTATGCAAGCCAGGCGAATGTTATTGCTAAAAAAGTGAGGAATATCTGATGCCTAAAAAAGCAATCATCATAGGTGCTGGAATAACAGGATTATCAGCAGCCTGGAAACTATCTGAAAAGGGATATCTGGTTAAGGTTATAGAGAAGGAAAATTTTATAGGTGGAATGTCTGCAACTTTTAATTATAAAGATTATCAATTAGATTTTGGGCCGCATAAGATTTTTACCGTTCTTGACAATATTAAAGCTGAGATTGATGAATTATATAAAAATGAGGAATTACTATCAATAAAAAAAAGCAGCAATGTACGGCTGAATGGTAAATACTTGAAGTTTCCTTTTGGAATACTTGATATTTTTTTTGGTTTAGGCATATGGACTGGTTTTAAGTGCGGTATGGGGTATCTGTTTGCATTATTCAAAAATATGGTAAAAAAAAGATCTTCAAATTCTTATGAGGAATGGGTAATTAACAGATTCGGAAAACCAACATTTGATCTGGTTTTAGGTCCTTATGCCCGTAAAATATGGGGTGATCCGAAAGAGTTGTCATCAGAACTTGCTGAATCACGAATTGCTGCACCGAATCTCCTGGAGATGATAAAACAGATGGTTTTCGGACAAAAAAAAGATTCTCCTGTTATTAATGCAGAAATATTTCAATATCCGATAAAAGGATTTGGTGATATCAGTGATAAATTGTCATCAAGAATCAAAAAAAACAAGGGAAAGATTTATTTAAGAAAAGAAGTTTTAAATTACCGGATAAATAAGCAAAATCAAGTGGATGCTGTTTTTTATAATGATGGTAAAAGTGATGTAATTAATAATGGGGATGTTATAATAAATACTACACCTCTACCAGTTCTGGCAGATAAACTTAATCGTTATCTGGACAAATCAGTAATTGAAAGTATATCGGAATTGAAAACAAGAAAACTTATTTTACTATTTGTAGTTCTTAATGCTGACAGAGTAGTACAGGACAACTGGTTATTTTTCCCTGAAGGTAAGTATAGATTTAATAGAATTTTTGAACAAAAAGCATTCAATGACAAAATGATTCCTGAAGGGAAAACGGTTATCTGTGTTGAACTTACATGTGGGGATAACGATGAACTCTGGCAGATGAATGATGAAAAGATTTATTTAGCAGTTAAATCACAATTAGAAGATGTTAATTTACTGAATTATAATGTAATAGATTATTTTACAAAAAGGATTAGTAATGCATACCCTGTTTATGACATTAATTATAAAATCAATCTTTTAAATGTATTAACTGGCATGAATAAGTTCGGAAATTTATTTACTGTAGGAAGGCAGGGGGGATTTAGTTATACAGGTATGGCGGATTCAATGGATATAGGTATCTCAACAGCAGATTTTATTATCAAAAATCATAATAAAGCAAAAGAATGGGTTGAATATTGTAATAAATTTTATAATTATATTGTAGTAGATTAAGAGATTTATGTTTAAGATACTGATTATAATACCTGCCTTTAATGAATCCGAGAATATTGAAGATTTAATTATTAAATTCACCAAGTTAAATTTCAAAACTGATATTTTAGTTATCAATGATGCATCTACTGATGATACATCAGTAGTTGCTAAAAAATGTAATGTAGTTGTTGCGGATTTGCCGGTAAATTTAGGTATTGGTGGTGCTGTTCAAACCGGTTATCTGTATGCTTATTATAATGATTATGATATAGCTATACAGGTAGATGGTGATGGTCAGCATAATCCGGAATTTATAAGTGAAATGATAGAACCAATAATTAATAAAAATGCGGATTTAGTTATAGGATCAAGATTTATAGAATATAAAGGATTTCAATCATCATTTTTAAGAAGAATTGGTATCAGATTATTACAGATAGTATTGCTTTTAATTACTAAAAAAAATATAACTGATCCAACTTCAGGTTTCCGGGCTTGCAATAAAGAAATAATTTCAATTTTTGCTAAAACATATCCTTCTGATTATCCTGAACCTGAATCGGTAGCGACAATAGTCAGAAAAGGTTATAAAATTATTGAAATACCAGTCATTATGAATGAACGTAATGGTGGCGAATCATCAATAAAATCATTTAAATCAATTTATTATATGGTAAAAGTTAGTTTAGCTATTATGTTCGATAAAATAAAAAAAATATAAGCATAGGTTTATAACATGATTGGTTTCCAATTACAGATATTTCTAATAGTGCTTACTTTCACTTTTATGGGATATATAATTCACCTTATTAGAAATGAAACTATTGAATTAAAGTATTCATTATTATGGTTTTGTCTTGGTTTGATTTTAATTATATTGTCTTTCTTCCCGAAAATAGTCATATATCTTTCTCAGTTATTTGGAATTGGACTTCCAGTTAACACATTATATTTAGTTGCAATATTCTTTATCATAATAATACTAATGTCATTAACAATAGTTATATCTAAAATGCATAGAATTATAATAAAATTGACGCAGGAAATTTCTTTGTTAAAACTTAAAGTTGAAAATAAAAATTTTGATTCATGTAATGAAAAGTAAGTGGATACTACACAGGGGATTTTACGCTTTCGGTTTCTTGGTCGTTATAATTCTGAGGCGGGATGAAGCGTTTAGAGATAGTCTGGCAGTTGTGCTGATGTGACCCGGATTTTTTTATATTAAAAATGCTTATTTCCTGACGGGTTGGAGTATGTCTTGACATTTTTTTATATTATGATATAAAAGGAGTATTATTTAATTAAACTAACTGTTATGATTGTCATGTTATATTATTTTAATCGTGCAAATATTAAAATAATATAAAAATCAGTTAAAAATACTACATGATTCTTCAAAAATCTACAAAAAAGGGATTGTATGAATTCAACTGAAACTTCAAATAATGAGATAGATGTTTTTGATTTTATTAGAATAATATGGAAATGGAAAATATTTATTTTCGGATTAGTTTTAACTGGTTTAATAATTGGGGGAAATGTTTATTACAAAGCACCTGTGTCATATAAGTCAACTGTTTCAATTAAAATTGGTAAAATTGGTGATATACCGCTTGAAACATATGAAGATCTAAACCTGAATTTACTTGCTTTAACTGACGGATCAGGTTTTGAAAACTATTCTGGTAAAAGTTATAATGATTTGAAAGAGAAGTGGGTTGATTTATATAAAAAAACAACTTTTTCTCTCGGATTAAACAAAAAGGAAAGTTCGCAGAATCTAAGTACAATTGTATTAACACTTGTTGTACAGGGTTCAACCTATGAAGATACTACTCAAATGATGGGATTACTAAAAAAATATATTATAGATAGGCATGGGGTTATTTATAGAGATTCAGTAAATAATATTAATAATTTAAAGCTTGAAGGTTATAAAAATAATAATGTTAAATTGGAGTACTTTATAACATCTTATAGTTTTCCTACGGAAGTTCTTGGCAATATTTTAATATATCAGAAAAAGATGGGTATTGAACTGCCTGTAACCGGAAATAGTAAATGGCCGCTATTTAGCAGGGTATTAGTGAAAAAAATAATTACTTTTTTTATAATATTGATTTTTCTCGGGATATTTGCTGCATTACTGTTAAATTATATTTTAACAGAAGTAAGAAAAAAAACTGAATAAGATGAATTAAGTAATAATTAAGATTAAACTTCTTTATATAAAGTTCCTGATGGAGTGTTTTTTACATAGTTTTAAATAAAATATTTTATTATACAATATGTTTTGACTGTTATAATTCTGTTTATTATAATAATCATATTAGTTAAGATTTTCCTGAATATAAAACAAAGTTTTAATGAATATTAGAAATTTTTATATTTTACCTATCGGAACGAGAGATAACTTATTATGTAATATGTAAAAAAAAGAGTCTGGCTCATGTAAATTAATAACAAAAGATTTATTATTTATACTATAAAAAATTAAAAAAACTGAATATGATTAAATGGAATCTGTTAATCGTGGTGGTAAAAGAATGACATTTAAAATAGTATTTTTTGCTCTCTGCTCTTTTTTGATTTCTGTAATCTCAATCCCTGTAATCATTAAACTTTCACATAAATATGAAATTTTCGATTATGCCTGTTCAAGAAAAATACATAATGGAAATATTCCACGCCTGGGAGGATTGGGGATTTTCCTGGGCTGTCTCCCCTTAAGTTGCTATTATCTGTTGACTGTCAATTCCGGGTTTAATAATATTTTGCTTATTTCAGGAATGCTTATGGCCTTTCTAATTGGCTTCATTGATGATCTTGTTCCTGTCAGGGCAAGGTATAAATTGCTTCTACAGATTTCTGCAGCGTTGATGGCTGCATCTTCCGGTCTCCTTATAAAGGATTTCAGGTTATATACATTTCTTTATATCGATTTCGGATACTGGGCATATCCGGCAACGGTTTTGTGGATCATAACATTCATGAATGCTGTTAACCTTATTGATGGAATGGATGGTCTTTCAACGGGAGTTGTTTTAATTGCCAATCTCTTTATAATTATTATTTCATATATAACCGGGAATTATCATGTGTTGGCGTTATCTCTCATTCTTGAAAGCTCAATTGCCGGTTTTTACATTTTTAATTTCCCTCCGGCTAAAATATTTCTCGGGGATGGCGGTGCTTATTTTATCGGTTTTATGTATGCAGTACTTCCCCTGATGGGCGTAAAAAAAAGCGCGGCTTTAACGGTTTTTCTTGTCCCGATGATATTAATGCTTATACCGCTTACAGATGTGCTTCAGGTTATGCTGAACCGCCTTAAAAATGGTCAGAATATATTTCATCCCGATAAAAGACACCTGCATCACAGGCTTATGAATCTCGGTTTTTCAACCAAAGGAATTCTTGCAGTCGTCTATTCCTACACCGTAATTCTTGGAGTATTTTCATTGATAATAGTCAAGCAAAAACCTGAAATGACTATGATCTTATTCGGATGCATTATAATGATTCTCTGGATTTCCATTTTTATACTGAAAAGGACAGAACGTATAATTTCGGCACTTAGAGAGTACAAAGTCCCTGAAGATATATTTAATTCTGATGAGAAAAATGGTAATATAATATTTCTGAAAAGTAAAACAGGCTGAAATAATATTCATTTAAAATGTATTTAAATTTGCTGTACTTTATATGGTAAATGTTAAACTTGTATTTTATTTTTTCAGAAGTGAACAAATTGTTTTACTAAAAACATATGGATAATTTATAGTACCACATTTTCAAATATGGGTAATTTAAGAAGAATTTTTAATGCTTATAATATCTGATCCCCTGAATCAATAATGGTTATTTATTAGAATTGTTCTTTTATGAGAGCGCCTGCGTATTTAGTATTTAAATGAAAACTACCATTTGACTCGAAAAAAATGTAAAAATAAACCTTGTAATTAAGAAGTGTAAAACTTTAAGATAGTCATAAACTACTTTACAGTTTTACAGGTACTCTCAATTGTATTTCCGTTAACATATTTTCCGGAAGTATTTGAAGTTGCTATTATATGTTATATAAGCTTAAGAACAAGGTTTTCAACTCTAATAAAAATAGCTTTATTAATTATTTAATAAAATATGTTCTTAAAAATAAAATTGTTTTGTTATTTATATCATAAATAGAGGAAAAAAATATTATGAAGGTTGTACTGTTGGCTGGCGGTATGGGGACAAGACTCAGCGAGGAGACAGATATTCGTCCTAAACCTATGGTCGAAATTGGAGGTAAACCGATACTATGGCATATTATGAAAATCTATTCACATTATGGATTTAATGATTTTATTGTCTGTCTCGGCTATAAGGGATATTATATTAAAGAATATTTTTATCACTATTTTCTTCATAATTCTGATATAACCTTTGATTTTTCAAATCAGAGCCAGGAAAGAATAGTACATAATACCAAGGCAGAACCGTGGAAAGTTACACTTGTAGATACCGGCGCTGAAACTATGACCGGCGGGCGCTTAAAAAGAGTTGAAGAGTATATAGGGAATGAAACCTTTATGATGACATATGGTGATGGCGTAGGAGATATTGATATAAATGCACTAATCAAATTTCATAAATCTGGCGGGAAAGAGGCCACTTTAACAGCTGTTCTCCCTTCAGGGAAATTTGGTGCGCTTGAAATAGAAGGCAGTATGATAAAATCATTTCAGGAAAAACCTAAGGGTGACGGGAGCTGGGTAAATGGCGGTTTTTTTGTACTTGAGCCATCAGTATTTGATCTTCTGAAAAATGATTCTACAGTATGGGAAAGGGATCCTCTTGAAAAACTTGCATCAACCGGTGAGCTTTCGGCATATAAACACAACGGTTTCTGGAAACCGATGGATACACTGCGTGATAAAATTGATCTGAATGCAATGTGGGAGGCAAACAATGCTCCATGGAAATTCTGGTGAGGTAATGAATTGGATAATCTCTTTGGCGGAATTTATAAAGACAAAAAAGTTTTTCTCACAGGCCATACCGGTTTTAAAGGGTCCTGGATGTCTTTATGGCTGAATAAACTCGGGGCGGAGGTTTATGGATATTCGCTTAAACCCCTTTATGAGCCTTCACATTATAATCTGCTTGGAATTAAAATATCTGAAACGATAGATGACATAAGGGATTATAATAAACTTTATAATGCGATTAAAAATTTTAAACCTGATATTGTAATTCATATGGCCGCGCAGCCACTTGTAAGATTATCATACAGGGAACCTCGTGAAACTTTTGAAACAAATGTAATGGGAGCTGTAAATCTGTTAAATGCATGCCGGGGTTCTGATTCTGTAAAAGCTGTAGTAAACATAACAACAGATAAGTGTTATGAAAACAGGGAGTGGGTCTGGGGTTACCGGGAGAATGATCCCATGGGTGGGCATGATCCTTACAGTGCGTCAAAAGGTTGTGCAGAGCTTGTTACTTCTGCGTATAGAAATTCGTTTTTCAATATTGATAGATACGGAAAAGATCATAGTGTCCTTGTTTCAAGTGTAAGGGCTGGAAATGTTATAGGTGGCGGGGACTGGTCTGAAGACCGGCTTATCCCGGATATAATGAAGGCTGTAAGTCGCGGGGAAGAAGTTGTAATAAGGTCTCCTGAATCAACAAGGCCCTGGCAGCATGTACTTGAGCCGTTAAGCGGATATCTGATGCTGGGGCAGAAGCTTCTGGAGGGGAAAAGAGAGTTTGCCGAAGCATGGAATTTTGGCCCTGGAGATGAAGAGTCTATTACGGTTAAAAGTGTAGTGGAATCTATTAAAAAATCATGGCCGGATTTAAAATACAGGCTTCAGCCGGACTGCAGCAATCCGCATGAGGCCGGTCTTTTAAAACTTGATTGTTCAAAGGCCCATATTAAACTCAAATGGAAAGGGATATGGGGTGCTGAACAGACTTTTGAAAAAACTGCATCATGGTACAGGGAATTTTATAAGAGTAAAAATATAATCAGTACAGAACAGCTTGTATGCTATATAAAAGATGCGGAAAATATTGATACTCCGTGGGCATTAAAATGAATGACGATGAAAACAGGAACAGGCATGAATAGAAGTGAATCGTTAAAAAAAGAGATTCTTGATAAAGTGAAGGAATACTATTACGCTGTTGATGCGGAAAAGGATAAATCCTTTACACCGGGAAAGTCACGTATCAATTATGCAGGCCGGGTGTTTGATGAAAGGGAGATCGCAAATCTCGTTGATTCATCTCTTGAATTCTGGCTGACATATGGACGTTTTTCTGCCGAGTTTGAGAGGAAGCTGGCCGGGTATCTCGGAGTTAAATGGTCTTTTCTGGTCAATTCAGGTTCCTCGGCAAACCTGCTGGCATTTATGACTTTAACATCACCTTTGTTGAAAGGCCGTGCTGTAAAACGTGGTGATGAAGTAATTACTGTGGCTGCAGGTTTTCCTACTACAGTTGCGCCGATAATTCAGTATGGGGCAGTTCCGGTTTTTGTTGATGTTGAACTGGAAACATTTAATATTGATGTGAGCCTCATGCAGAAAGCCTTGTCATCAAAAACAAAGGCAGTGATGATTGCTCATACTCTTGGAAACCCGTTTAATCTCAAAGCTGTATCTGATTTCTGTAAAAAGAACAACCTCTGGTTTATCGAAGATAACTGTGATGCTTTAGGTTCAAAGTTTGACGGAAAACTTACCGGTACATGGGGTGATATTGGTACTTCGAGTTTCTATCCACCGCACCATATGACAATGGGGGAAGGTGGTGCTGTTTATACGGATAATCCTGTTTTAAAAAAAATAATGCTGTCAATCAGGGACTGGGGGCGTGACTGCTGGTGTGACAGCGGAGTTGACAATACCTGCAAGAACAGGTTCAGCGGTCAGCATGGAACTCTCCCTTTCGGGTATGATCATAAATATGTTTACAGCCACTTCGGATATAACCTTAAAGCTACTGATATGCAGGCAGCGATAGGATGTGCGCAGCTGGAAAAATTTCCGGAATTTGTTGAAAAGAGGAAAGAGAATTTTTCGTTATTATATAATGGCCTCAAGCCGCTTGAGGATAAGCTTATTCTCCCCAAAGCAACTGAATGCAGCGATCCAAGCTGGTTCGGTTTCATTATGACCCTGCGAAATGGTGTTAAATTTACACGGAATCAGCTTGTTGAACATCTTGAAAGCAGGAACATACAGACACGTAATCTTTTCGCGGGGAATATAACTCGTCACCCATGTTTTAACAGCCTTATACCTGGTGTCGACTACAGGATTATTGATGAACTTGAAAATACAGACAGAATAATGAATGACAGTTTCTGGATTGGTCTCTATCCGGGTATGAGCAGGGAGGCGATTGAGTATATGATTGAAAGAATTACCTGGTTTGTTACTGAAAATTAATTATATTAATGTTTGTCAGCAGGATTTATGAAAAAATATAGCGTTGCAATATTAGGATCCGGAAATATCGGGACTGATTTATTAATTAAAATAAAAAGATCTTCATATCTGGATTGTGTTGCATTTATTGGCAGGGAGTTTTCTTCGCCAGGTATGTCAAAAGCGCAATCTGTTGGTGTATTATGTTCTGATAAAAGTATAAATTATATAAAGGAAAATCCTGATTTAATTGATCTGGTATTTGATGCTACATCTGCAAAAGATCATTATATTCATGCACCGATTTTGAAGAATCTGGGGATAAAGGCTATTGATTTAACTCCCGCAAGGGTGGGTAAAATGTGTGCGCCTGCTGTAAATTTGCAGGAATGCCTGAGTGAGCCGAATTTAAATATGATAACCTGCGGAGGACAGGCATCAATTCCAATTGCTTATGCCATAGGCCAATCACAGAAGGATGTTGAATATATAGAAGTTGTCTCAAGTATAGCATCTAAAAGTGCAGGACCGGCAACGAGAATGAATCTTGATGAGTATGTAGCTACTACAGAACAGGGAGTTAAACAGTTTTCCGGGGCAAAGCATACAAAGGCAATTCTTAATCTGAATCCTGCGATTCCCTGTATTGATATGCAGACTACAATTTTTGCTCAGGTGGCTAAACCGGATCTGCTTTCACTTAAACCGGTATTATTTGATATAATAAAAAAAGTTAATATGTACGTACCAGGCTACCGTTTATTAGTTGAACCTATTGTTGAAAATGACAGGATTGTTATTATGGTAAAAGTAAGGGGATTAGGGGATTACCTGCCTGAATATGCGGGAAACCTTGATATAATTAATTGTGCTGCTATAGCAATAGCGGAAGAAATTGCAAAGACAGACCTGATAAATGAAGAATGAAAAAAAAATATTAGTAAGTGATGCATCATTACGTGATGGGAATCATGCGATAGCGCATCAATTATCTAAAGAGCAGATTGCTTTATATTGTAAAGCGGCTGATGGCGCAGGTATTAAAATTGTTGAGGTCGGACATGGGAATGGTCTTGGTGCGTCATCGCTGCAGGTGGGGATATCAAAAACATCTGATGAAGTTATGCTTAAAACTGCACGTCAAAATTTGAAAAAGTCAAAACTCGGGATTCATGTAATTCCCGGATTTGCTACAATCGAACGTGATTTAAAACCTGCAATAGATTATGGTGTGGATGTATTCCGTATTGCATCCCATTGCTCTGAAGCCGATATCACTGAAAGACATATCCGGTTCTGCAGGGAGCAGGGTAAAGATGTATTTGGCGTACTGATGATGTCGCATATGTTATCAAAAGAGATGCTCTGTGAAGAAGCAAAAAAGATGGAAATCTATGGAGCTGAAGCAGTTATAATAATGGATTCAGCCGGATACTATATTCAAAAAGACGTAAAAGAAAGGGTCAATTATTTATGTGATAATCTGTCTATACCAGTTGGTTTTCATGCCCATAATAACCTGGGTATGGGGGTTGCTAATTCAATTACAGCAATCGAATCCGGTGCAACAATTGTTGATGGCAGTGCGCGCGGGTTCGGTGCCGGGGCAGGTAATGCGCAGCTTGAAGTTCTGGTAGCCGTATTACAGAGAATGGGTTATAAAACAGGCATTGACCTGTATAAACTGCTTGATGCAAGTGATTTAGCCGAGAATGAATTGATGAAGGAAATACCTGTTATCAGATCAATCAGTATTGTCAGTGGTATGTCTGGTGTTTTCTCCGGATTTGTAAAACCGGTTCTCCGTATAGCGCAGGAGTTTAATGTTGATCCGAGAGATATATTTGTTGAATTAGGCAGACGGAAAATTATAGCAGGTCAGGAAGATATTATAATTGAAGTAGCTTCTGACCTTGCCAATAAGGGGAAAACAGAAGGAGTTATGAAATGACAATAGCCGCATCTGATTTCATACGGGAAGATTGTGAGCGGGTTTTTAAAAGCGCTTCTATTTCACTGGAGGATTTGAGCAATTCATCTGTTATGATAACCGGCGGAACAGGTTTTATCGGATTGTGGCTGACTGAATTTTTAGCTTTTATGAATGATAGTATGAATAGTGGAATTGAAATACACGTCATGTCGAGGAATAGAGAAAAGTTTTTGTCTGCGGTTCCACATCTTGCAAATAAGAGTTATATCAATTTTATAAGAAGTGATATCAGAACAATCAGTGAATTGCCAAGAAACCTTAATTATATAATACATGCTGCCGGTAATCCTGATAACCGCACTCACAGTACTAGACCGTTTGATACAATTACCACAATTTCTGAAGGAACAAGTTCACTGCTGCGGGCGGCTGATCGTGTAGCCAATCTTAAAATGCTGCTTTACCTGAGTTCCGGTAATGTTTATGGAGCACAGCCTGATACTATGGACAAAATCAGGGAAGAATATATCGGTATTATATCTTCAACCAATGTGAATTCGGTTTATGCAGAAGCAAAAAAATTTGCTGAATCTTTAATAACAGCTGCAAGAGGGGAATTAAGGCTCCCGGTTGGAATTGTCCGTCCTTTTTCATTTCTGGGGCCATATCAGGATAAAGATGCGCCATGGGCTACTAACAGCTTCATCTCTGATGCAATGCATGGCAGATCAATCAGAATCCTGGGTGATGGAACAACTGTACGGACGATTATGTATGGAGCAGATCTGGCTCTCTGGCTCCTGACAATAATGATAAAAACAATGACCGGCCGGGTATATAATGTTGGATCAGATGAGGGGAAAACACTTCAGGAGCTGGCCCAGATTGTCTCGGGTTGTTTTAATCCGCGACCTGATGTACTGCTGAATTGTTCACTGGCTGGAGTTATTCCGAATAACAGAATTATCCCGGATATAAGTTCTGCACGGGATGAATTCGGTTTAAAGGTATATACAGATATAAAGACTGCTGTTGAAAGAACTATTAAATGGAATACAAAGATTTATGTTTAATATAAATAATTATGTAAAAAATAAAATTATTTTAAAAAAAGACGTTATCGGTATTTGGTCAATTATTCCCAATACAGTTGTATCAGAAATTCTTGCATCAACTGGTCTGGATTTTATTATCCTTGATATGGAGCATGGTTCATTTGATCCGGACATAATAGCAGGATCAGTGCAGGCAGTATCCATGTATGGTTGTTCTCCGTTAGTACGAATACCTGAAATTGAACATACGGTCATTCAGCGTGTCCTCGATGTCGGAGCTCATGGAATAATTTGTCCGCAAATTAAAACCCTCTCCGATGCGGAACGTCTGGTTGAATATTCGCTGTTTTCACCGAAGGGTAACAGAGGGTATAATCCATTTACAAAAGCGGGCGATTTCACAGGTAATGATGATTCGGTTTATATGGCTTCCGGTTTCCCGTTGCTTGGAGTGATAATTGAAAACAATGAATCTTATTCGAACCTGGATTCTATTTTAAAAATAGAAGATATTGATGTATTCTATCTTGGCATATATGATATGTCATGCAATCTTGGAGTTCGTGGGCAGCTTACGCATCCGCTGGTCAGTAATTTTGTAAATGAAGCAACAAAAAAAATAAAAAATGCGGGGAAAACAGTCGGTTACATGATTGATAATTATTCCGGTTTAAAAAAAGATTCAGATGGTGATTTTCTGGTACTCAAGCCTGATACTTTCCAGTTGAAAAAATGTATTATGAATTTATTATAAAATGAATGACACAGGTTACTATGAAACAAAGGGTTGCTGATTATATTGCTAATACATTGTCCAGTCATGGTGTTGATACAGTTTTTCTTTTATCCGGAGGGGGGATGATGCATATTCTGGATGGGGTTGCAAGAAATCCGGAATTGAAACTTGTTTTTCATCACCACGAACAATGTGCAGGGGTTGCTGCAGAAGCATATTCCAGGCTGAAAGGTGACATTGGTGTTTGTTTTGCAACAAGCGGCCCCGGTGCATTAAATATTGTAATGCCGGTAGCCGGAGCATGGTATGATTCAATTCCTTTAGTATTCATCACCGGGCAAAGCAAAAAAAGTCAGACAATACATAATTCCGGAATTGATGGGTTGAGACAATTCGGAACTTTTGAAGCTGATATAATAGAAATAGTAAAACCTGTAACAAAGTTTACATGGTTTCTTGATAATCCCAATGATATTCCATATATATTAGGTAAAGCAATATCCGAAGCCAGGGCTGGACGGCCTGGTCCGGTACTTATAGATATACCTGTAGATATACAAGGTTCTTATATTGATTTTGAAAAGGTGCGATATTATAATCCGGTAGATCAAAAAATCAAGCCGAATGATGAAATTCTTGATATAATAATTAATAAGTGGAGGAATTCCAAAAAACCTGTAATATTGGCTGGGCATGGGGTAAGGGTGGCAAATATTCCCGATGAAATAAAAAAACTATCTGAACTGACACACACGCCTGTTGTTACAACTCAACTGGGTAAAGATATTATTGGTTATCATGATGAGAGTTTCATCGGGCATCCGGGTATAAAGGGTGACCGGGCTGGTAATTTTGCTGTTCAATATGCAGACTTTATTTTGTGTATTGGATCAAGTTTGCATACTTTGACAACCGGCTATGAGATGGAGAAATTTGCTCCTGATGCATATATTGTCAGAGTTGATATGGATAAATCACTTTTTGAGAGGGAGGAGGTGAATGTTTCATGCCATTGTTATTCTGATGTGCAAAGTTTTGTACATTCTGTGCTGAGTAAAACAGATCGAAAATTATTTGAAAAAAATAGAGGATCAGGCTGGAATAAATGGCTGTTGCAGACCAAGTATTCATTTGATATTATGAAAGAACCTCATAAAAAAGAAGACGGCAGAATTAATATTTATAAAGCTATTGATATTATTAATCAAAAGACGGAAGGCAATGAAGTTATTGTAAATGATGCCGGGTCAGCATTTTATACTATCGGTCATGCATGGAAGGTCAAAGATAATCAGAGAATCATAACTTCCGGAGGATTGGGTGCAATGGGCTGGGCGCTCCCTGCTGCTACTGGTGCTTTTCTGGCAAAAGAAAATTCTACAGTTTTATGTTTTACTGGAGATGGTTCATTCTGTACTAATATTCATGAATTGGCTGTAATCTCTAAAAACAGGGTCAATGTAAAAATAATAATATTTAACAATGATGGATATTTATCAATAAAGAATACTCAGGACAACTATTTTGATAGCCTATATGCAGGTGTGGATAAAAATTCCGGTGTTTTTATTCCTTCTATAAAAAAAATATCAGAGGCATTTGAATTATCATACTATTATTTTGATTCTGAAAGCGAGTTAGATAGTAATGTTTCTGAAATATTGAATTCTAAAGGACCATGTGTAATTGAAGTATTAACAAATATTAATCAGGAAGTAATACCGACAGTGAGCTCAAAAAAACTTGAAAATGGATCGATGGTATCGATGCCGCTTCAGAATATGTCTCCGTTTATTGATGATGAGATTTTCAATGAATTGATAAAGGATTTGTCTTGAAGAAAGTAATCATATTAGGAGCAACAAGCCATATTGCAAAAAACCTGATTCTGCATTTCTTCAGAGATTATGAATTGCTCTTGTTCGCACGGAATACGGAATCTGTTAAAGAGTTTTTAATAGAAAATGTAAATACTGATAACAGGATTACAATTCTGGATATTAATTATTTTGAAACGTTTAAAGGTAAATCGGATGTTATTATTAATTGTATAGGTTTTGGTACTCCTGATAAAGTGATTGCCGCCGGATATGATATTTATAGAATTACAGAAATGTTTGATAATTTAATAATAGGTTATATCTATAACAATCAGGAAACACTTTATATAAATTTCAGCAGCGGTGCAGTCTATGGTACTGAGTTCAGCGCTCCTGTTACAGAAAAATCAACAACTGAAATACCTGTGAATAACATCCGAAGCTCTGATCATTATCGATTGTCAAAAATATACAGTGAATCTAAACATAGATCCCTGCAAGAACTAAAAATTGTCGATTTAAGAGTCTTCAGCTTTTTCAGTCGATTTATAGATTTAGGATCATCCTATCTGATGACAGATATTGTAAGATCTATAATAAATAAAACTGAATTGTTAACAAATGATTCAGATATTGTCAGAGACTATATTGATCCGCGCGATCTTTTTAAATTAGTGCTGCTGGTTACAGAAAATCCATTTAATGGTGTATTGGATTGTTATAGCTCTTTACCGGTCAGAAAATTTGAAATTCTTGAAGCTTTTAGCAAAGAGTTTGGTTTATGTTATCATATCAATCAATCTGTCGGTATAATTCAGGCAACAGGAATCAAGAATATATACTATTCTAAAAATAAAACTGCTGAAAAATTTGGATATTTACCACAGTTTAATTCTATGGATGCTATTACACAGGAAGTCAGAATGTTGTTAAATAAAAATATATAAGCAATATTGTATTGAAAAATCTTGGCTGGTAAGTAAAAATTGATGTACGTGAAACCTGCAGTATAATGTTATCGTAAATTTTTACATATGACAATTATGGCGATAAAGAGGAGTAGAAATGCGTATTTTATTGACCGGGGGTTCCGGGCTTGTAGGGCGTAATATAAAAGAATCGCTTGATAAATGTTACCATGTTCTAACACCATCTATTGATGAACTTGATTTATGCGAATATGATCAGGTTTTTAATTATTTTTTAACAGAGCAACCTGATTTTATTATTCATTGCGCCGGGCTTGTGGGTGGTATAGCTGCTAATATAAAGAATCCAGTCCGGTTTCTTGTCGAAAACATGGATATGGGACGGAATGTAGTTCTAGCAGCATACAGAGTTGGGATAACCCGTTTGATCAACATAGGGACTTCCTGTATGTTCCCCCATGATGCTCCCAATCCATTGAGGGAAAGCTATATATTAAAGGGTGAACCTGAACCGACCAACGAAGGATACGCCCTTGCGAAAATAGTAACGCAGAGATTATGTAGTTATATAAAGAGTGAAAATTCGCAATATAATTATAAAACGCTGGTGCCGTGTAATTTATACGGGAAGTATGATAAGTTTGATCCTGAAAATTCTCACATGATTCCGGCGATTATTACTAAAATTCATGATGCTGTTATCAATAAAAAAGATAGTGTGGAAATATGGGGAGACGGGACAGCGCGCCGCGAGTTTATGCATGTTGATGATCTTGTAAGATTTGTAATGTTTTCAATTGAAAACTATGATTCTATCCCTGAGATAATAAATGTAGGACTTGGTCATGATTATTCAGTGAATGATTATTATAGAATAGCTGCCGAAGTAATAGGTTATAAAGGCGAATTTAAACATGATCTGTCAAAACCAACAGGTATGAAACAGAAACTGGTTGATGTTTCACTCGCTGCAGGTATCGGATGGCAGGCCAGGGTATCTCTTGAAGAGGGAATAGCAAATACCTATGAGTATTATAAGACACTAGTATAAGTTGAAGGGGAATATATGTTAAAAAAAATGATTCAGGTCGGTGATTATATAATAGGTGATGAAGAGAAAAAAGCAGTAATGGAGGTACTCGAAACAGGACGTGTATCTGAAGGAAAGTTTGTTTTAAATTTTGAAAGAGAATTCTCTAAAATTATAGGAACAAAATATTGTGTTCTTGTTAACTCCGGAACATCAGCTCTTATTGCCGGCTTGACTGCTCTGCTATATGATGACAGATTCCCAAAGGTAAGGAAGGGAGCAAAGGTTATTACTACACCGACGACTTACATTGCAACATCTAATGCTATAAAGCTGGTTGGCCTTGAACCTGTATATGTTGATGTTCATCTGGAAACATTCGATATTATTGCAGACCAGGTGGAATTGTTACTTTCTCAAAGTAATCCAGATGAATACTGTATAATTCTACCGGTACACCTTATGGGGTATCCTGCTGATATGGATCGTATAAATGAAATAGCAAAAAAATATGATCTTCTTACTTTTGAAGACACTGCGCAGGCTCATGGCACAAAATATAAAGGTAAAAATACCGGGACACTCTCACTACTTGCAGATTATTCATTTTATATTGCCCACAATATTCAGGTTGGTGAAATGGGAGCTGTCGTAACGGATGATGAAAAAATTTATAAGAATATTAAGAAGATAAAGGCCAATGGCCGTGTTTGTGAATGCCCTGTATGTACCCGTCCAAAAGGTATATGTCCAAAATCTGAAATGGAACATGATCCCCGGTTTTTACATGAATTTATCGGGTATAACTTTAAAACCACTGAGTTCCAGCCCGCTCTTGGTCTGCTGCAGCTTAAAAAATTTGATGAGATAATAGTGAAACGGCAGTTTAATGTTAAATTTCTTAATGAACATTTATCAAAATATTCCGGTTCACTTATTTTGCCAAAATATTCTGAGGACTACAGCTATCTGGCATATCCGATAATTGTAAGACCATCTTCTAAAATAAAGCGTGAAGATCTAAGATCAGCACTTCTTAAAAAAGGGATAGAATCCCGTCCGATTTTTTTAAGTATCCCCACTCAGCAGCCAGCCTATAAGGATTTCAAGACAATTTATAACGAAAAGCTTCCTAATGCAGATTATATTGGCAACAATGCTTTTTACATAGGGTGTCATCAGTATCTTTCCATAGATGATCTTAAAACAATTGTTAAAGCGTTTGAAGAGGTAATTGTATAAAATGCTGATTTTAGCTGCTTTTTTAAAGTATGACTATGGATTTATAGATAGAGGAGAATCAATAGAAAAAGCCGTTTTTTTGCCGGCGATGAAGAAAGCTGGTGCTGATGTATCAACCTTCTGGCTTGAAGATAATGGATATCCGCATGATATCCATTTACTGCAGGAGAGGCTTATCGCCAGGGCTGAAGAATTAAATCCTGTTTATATTTTCTTTGTATTAATGAATAATGAAATTACTTCAAACACCCTGAAAATTCTTAATAAAAAATATAAAACTGTAAACTGGTTCTGTGATGATCAATGGAGGTTTAATTCCTTTACATCTCGGATCGCACCTTTGCTTACATATTCGGTTACAGTAGATAAGTTCAGCATAGTTGATTATAAAAAGTTTGGTTGTAAAAATGTGATCCTGTCCCAGTGGGCCACTCATTTTCTCACTGAAGAGAATGATATAAAAAAAGTTAGCTATAAATACGATATTACATTTGTTGGAGGTAAAAATCTTACGCGGGAGTGGATAATTTATGAATTAAAAAGAAGCGGCATTGATGTTATCTGCTTCGGGACCGGGTGGAAAAATGGCCGTGTATCCTTCAGTGAGATGAATGAAATATTTAAAGCTTCTAAAATCAATCTTAATCTCTCCAACTCAATACCGGTTGATTACAGGTATCGGAAGTATTTGTTGAAAAAAATAATTATGACTTTTGTTGTGTTTGGTTTTAAAGATTCACTTTTTTCTCAATTACGAAGTAAATTATTTATGATTAAATCTTTCCTCTTTCCGGGCAGAAGTTTGAAAAATGTTGAACAGATAAAGGCCCGCAATTTTGAAATACCTGGATGTGGTGGTTTTGAACTATCTCAGTACTCGCCAGGTGTTGAGGATTATTATATAATTGGTACCGAGATTTCTGTTTTTTCCAACATCGATGATCTGAAAAGAATGGTTATATATTATCTTTTCAATGAAGAGGAGAGAGAGAGGATAAGAATTGCCGGATACAGGAGAACGAAGAATTATACTTATGAAAAGCGTTTCCTGGATATTTTCAGGGAGATTGAAAAATGAAGAAAGCCTCAATTTTTGTACTACATCCATATACGAATAATAATATCTTTGATATAAATAATAAGATTCTTAACCGTGATAACTGTTTATATCACTATTACCTTTTAAAAGAAGAATTAAAAAAAAACAGTATTGATTTTGCAACATCTGATATAAATAAACCCGCAGAATCGGAGCTTGTGATTTATTGCGATATGCCGGAAAACCTTCCGACATCAGATCAGATAGAAAAATCATACTTGATAATCATTGAGAGCGATATTATAAAACCAGAAAACTGGAATACTGATAATCATCAGTATTTTAAAAAGATTTTTACATGGAACGACAGGCTTGTAGACAATATAAAGTATATTAAAGTTAATACCTTCCCGGTTTTATGGGATAAAGAATTTCCGGGAACTGTTAAAAAAGAGAAATTATGTGTTATAGTATCGGGTAATAAGAGTGCAAAAGCTTCAAATGAACTTTACAGTGAACGTATTAAGGCTATCCGCTGGTTTGAAAAATATCATCCGGAAGATTTTGATCTCTACGGAATGGGTTGGGATAAACGCTTTTCCGGGAGATTATCAAAATATTTAAACAGATTTAATGTTCTCCGTAAAATATTTGCGCCATATTATCCATCATATAAGGGAAAAATTGAAGAAAAGAAAGAGGTTCTATCCAGGTACCGGTTTTCAATCTGCTATGAAAATGCTCTGGATATAACAGGTTATATTACAGAAAAAATCTTTGATTGTTTTGTATCGGCATGTGTACCGGTATATCTGGGAGCGTCAAATATAAAGGATTTTATACCAGGGGGCTGTTTTATTGATAAAAATAATTTTAATTCATATGAAGAACTCTATCAATTTTTAAATAATATGCCTGAGAATGAATATTGCTCATATCTTAACAATATTAAATCTTTTCTTGAAAGCAGCAAAATGTATCCCTTTTCCCCTCAATGTTTCGCTGAAGTTGTTGCAAGAGAACTGCTTAAATAATGTGAATAAAAAATATAGATTGCTGGTATATGGTATCAATGAATTAAATGGAAAACGATAATAAGAAGCATTATAAATTCAACTTATTTTCCCAGTATGGCCTTACCATTATTACATCAATTGTAGGGTTTATTTCTGCTCCTGTAGCCTTGAACTACTGGAAAGTTGAGTTGTATGGTGTCTGGGCAATCATTACTTCATTGGCAGCATATCTTTCGGTTTCAGGATTGGGAGTAGATGTTGCTGCCGGGATTCTGATGACAAAAAACAATTCCGCCGAAGTTAAAAAAAGAATTTTCAGAAAAAGTCTGGTTGTCGTTGTATCAGCTGCACTTATAATTTTATTTATTATATTATATATTAATGCAATACGTCCGGAATGGATACAATATCTGGGGAAAATGGATGTAAGGTTAATCCCGACAGCAAAAATAACAGCAGTTATTTTTATCGGATTTTTTCTGATTAATCTGCCGTTTGGTGTAGTGGCTAACAGTTTTGCTGCATATAAAAAAGCTTATATTAATAATATCTTTAATACGCTGCTGAATGTTTTATTGTTTATTGCTCTTTTAATAGTTATATATATCAGGGGGAATCTGGTACAGTATGCTCTGATTTATGGATGTGTTACGCTATTGGTAAATATATTTAAATGTTTTGCACACTTTTTTTTCTCTCGAAGATATGACTTTATAGAAACTGATTCTGATATCACAATAGACGATACATATAGTACAATAATTATAACCGGGGCAAGACTCAGTTTATATGGAATTGCCATCATGGTTTCTTCAAGCATCAGCAACCTGATTATTTCCAATTCAATCGATGTGGCCAGTGTAACCCCGTATCAGCTGACATATAAGCTTTATTTTCTTGCTTTTACATTTTTAACTGCAATTAATTTATCCGCAGCGCCATTGTACGGGAAGGAGTTCGCTGATAAAAACTGGAATTGGTTAGTAAATAAGTATGAAACATTTTTTATTATTTCTGCACTGGCTGGCGGCGGGATATGGCTGGGTGGAATGCTCTTTTTGAGAGACATTATTTATATCTGGGTAGGGAATCAGGGTTATGCAGGAATATTAACCGTGATTTTATTGGGAGCATGGATATTTACATCCTGCCTTTCAAATTTAAATTATGTAGTTGTAAACTCCTTTAATTATACTAAGGGTATTGCCTTAATCAGCTGGGGTGAAGCTCTGATTTTTATTTCAAGTTCGATTGTTCTCATAAGGTTTGCAGGTATTGCCGGGGTAGCGGCAGGTTTGTTAATCGGATCTTTACTGGTAACTCAATGGGCTTTGCCACTGATGATATTTAAAAAATCTGGCAGAAGGTTAAAATATAATTTCAGAATTCTGTTCATAGTATTATCTACATTTATTGTTTCAGTCCCGGTTTCTTATTTGCAGCAGATCTATATTGATAAATGGTATCTGCGGTTATTGTCAGGAATTATTATTTTTTCTTTTTACCTGATTCTCTGCAACAGAATAATTCCTGACAATATGAAATCTGAATTTAAAATAAAACTCTTAAAAAAGAAAATCATATGAAGGGTGTGTTCAATGAATGATAACCAGTTGGTTTCGATTTGTATTCCTGTTTATAATGGTGCTTTGTATATAGAAGAGACTTTGAGAAGTCTTATAAAACAGACTTATGAAAATATTGAAATTATTGTTTCAGATAATGCTTCAACTGATAATACCGGGGAGATCATTAAAATGTTTTGTGAGAAGGATCCCCGGATTAAATATTTTCGCAATGACTTCAATTTAGGGTATTGTGGAAATATCAAGTCGGCTGTAAACAAAGCAACATCGGATTTTATTGCTATATATCATGCGGATGATTTGTATGAACCGGAAATAATTAAGAAGCAGCTGACTGTATTATCGCTGGATAATTCAATCAGCGGAGTTTTTGTAAAAATGTATCAGTATTATCCTGATAGAAAACATGTTAAACCGGCTATTTATAACGAACTGATTAAAAGTTCTCTGATGAATAAAGGGACCAATTTAATTACAGGTTATTATAAAGATTTTTACCCGTGGATTTTAAAACTTGGTAATTTTTTTGTTTGTCCCAGTTTTATGACACGGAAAAGCATTTATTTGAAGGTGGGCGGCTTTAATGATGCATATCCATCAAATGAAGATCTCCATTTATGGGTCCGGTATCTGCAGGATGGATTTAAACTTGCGATTATAAATGAATTTTTATTAAACTATAGAATCAGTAATAATAATGGTTCCGCTTTCTGGAGCAAGAGTATGGAGCTGCCTGTCATGTATAACGTAATTGATGACCTGATACTCAGTAACAAAAATGCTGAAACTGAGGAAACTATGATGTTTTATCATAAAAGAAAATCAAAAAGCTATTTATTTGCGGGATACAATGCATATACACAGAAGAATTATGAAAAAATGCTGGAAAATCTTGAGAAATCGGTTGAAACTTACAATTATCCGCTTTTAAGTATGTACGGAATCTCTCAGCGTTTTTTTAAAATTACATGTTATATTAAATCAAAAATGTAAGGTTATATATTGTTTAAAAGCTCATAAAAAATTTCGTTTATTTTTTCTACCTTTTGCTTATGTTGAAAGTTCTGTTTAACATGCTCCAGTGCATTTTTCTTTATTTTTTTCTTTTCAGCAGAACTCATCTGTAATAAAGTATTTATTTTTTTTGCAATTGTATCAGTGCCTGCATTATAATCATAAAAATATCCGTTAACATTGTCCTGAATAATATCATTAATTCCACCAACCTTGCGGGCAAGTACTATGCAGTTATTTGACATTGCCTCGATTGTCACCAGAGAAAATGTTTCAGTATCACTATTAATCATCAGCAGATCAATGTTATTATAGAGGTTTAAAATATTTTCATATGGCACTGAACCTGTAAAGTAAACCGGAACCCTGGCGCTTTTTATTTTCATCTTCAGGGATTTTAATAATTCATCATCATCGCTTTCTCCCACTACAATTCCTGTAAAGTCATTTCTGAACTGCTGCAGTTTGCAGAGGGATTCAATAAAAATATCGACCCTTTTATTTTTGTCAATTCTGCAGATTGTGGCTATAATTATTCTGTTTTTATCCAGTTTTAAATTATTGAGGAGTTTTGATTCTTTTTGAATTGTTTTTATTTCATTGAAATCAATGCCATTATGTACTACAGAGACAGGTCTGTTGTTTCCAAAAATTGATTTCAGATGTGAATCTGTATGGGTGGAGGGGACTATTATATGGTCATACTTTTTAATAAATAATTTTATCCACTCCGCCAGAAATGATTTTTTAGGGAGGGTATCATGAATATGCTGAACAGTCTTTATTCCGGGATTTATAAACCTGTAGAGGCTGACCAGGATGCAGTCATAACTGTTATTACCATATATTAAATGAATTTGATTTGTTCTGACAATCCTGCTGATAAGTATCAGGTTTCTTATAATTGAATATATGAAAGGAAAAACGGAGACAAGATCCAGTATCTTTTTAAAGGGATATTTTTTAAAATATCCTGAAGTATATATTGTTGAAGTATTGTTAATTCCATGGTAGAGATTCGCAATTTTCGGATCTGTCAGAATAAAAAAGATAAATTTATCATCGGCATCAATGAAATTTTTCAGAGCCAGTTCAGCCCCGCCTATTATTTTGCTCTGGTTCAATACAAGTATATTTTTTTTCATTAATGAGTCCATGTGATATTTTACGACTTTGTGATTAAAAGTGAATTTAAATAAGATTTTTTTAAAACTATTTTAACAGGGCAGAATAGTCAAGTAAGAATCGGTAATAATATTTTTAAAATATTTCTAAAGAATGTTTTATATTACCGGAATTACAAATCAGAATTTAATGTTACAGGAAAAGCTTTTTTTTATATAAAATCCGGAAATTGTATTCAATTTTTATAAATATTCATGTTCTTCATGTCACAGCGATAATTCATTGAGAATAAAATCCCGGAGAGTAATAAATTAAAAAATATTGAAGCAAATTCCTGCCATGTTAGCTGCATATCATCAATTGTGGTTTGACAAATGGGATATATTCTTTTATATCTGGATTATCAGACGAAAAACTACTTTTCGTGCAATTAAATATTTTAATATATAATAAGCAGTGCTGTCCGGCAGTATATATAAATAAGAATTAAGTGTATTTAAAATGAATATAAATAAAAGTATTACAAAATTCAATCTGATTTACTCTGCAAATATATTATTGATTTTTATCATTCTGCTATCGTCAGTATATGGATTACCGCAGATTCGTTTAAATCTTTTACTTCATAAAATCTGGAATCTTTTGATGTTTGCCGGTCTTGGCGGGTTGTTTTTTTTACGTCTTTATAAAAGCAAAGACAAGACAAGGCTTTATTTGCCCGAGTATATGGTTATTTTTTTTGCAGTTTATGCAGTTATTTCCAGTCTGTCGGTTACCGGTGGTTTGAATTATAAAAATCTTCTTTTTCCTGTCAGGTTTACAGCTGTTTTTATAGGGTTGTTTTCATATTTTGAAATAATAAAAAACAGTGCGGCACAGATAAAAAGGGATAGTATATTTATAATACTATTTGTATTTATATTCGGGGCATTATTTCATGCCTTTGGTGGTCTGGTGATAGGTGTATTGGAGAACAGCTCTCAAACGTTTTTATATTACTTCAAAAACATTTCTTGTGAGGGGTTGAACAGAAACACTAATTTATATGGCTATACGATGATGATTGGAGCAGAGTGTATGGTTATACTTTTTATTTTTAATAAAAAAAATGAAAATAAAACAATACTTAAAGCTCTAAGTATTGTTTTGGGACTATTTTTTATCTATTGTCTTATGATCTCTGTGGGAAGAGGTGCTATTTTCGGTTTTGCAGTTTTTATATCGATTGCCGGTTTACTTATTTTGAAGCAAAATAAGAATATATTAAATCAACGGAAGTCAGCTGTTTACCTGCTTATATCTGTAATTTTTCTGGCATTATTGTATAATGGTGGTATTATTGAACGGGTAGTTGCTAAATTTGTAAATCAGGGAACAACATACAGGGCTGGTTTCTGGATTGATTTCATCAATCATCAGTGTCAGATTTTCCCCGGTAAGGAGTTTTTCCTTGGAAAAGGTTTTGTTTCTGTCACCAATCCATTGCATCCTGAGTACCATTTTCATAATATGTTTTTTACAATTGATACCAAGTTTGGTTTAATTGGTCTTCTGTTATATCTTGTTTTTACAGTTTATTTAATGAGCAATACTGTAAAAAACAGGCAGCTTGTTTTTTTAATTGCTGTACCACTCTCTTTTATTGCTCACCAGTTTTTTGATGATCTTTTGTTATTTACAGAAATGTGGATTGAAAGTATTTTTTATATGTTTTTTTTAATTCTCCCCTCACAGATTAATCCCTGGTCTGATAATGATAAATAAAAAAGATATTGAAACTGCAGTAATTATATTAAACTATAATGGCTGGATTGATACCATCGAATGTCTGGAAAGCCTGGAATTATATACAGTGGGTTTGCTGGTTATTGTGGTTGATAATAAATCTGAAGATGATTCCCTTAAAAATATTGAAGAATGGATTAATTTCCCGAAAAAAAAGAACTCTTATAATCTTATAAAAAACAGTGAAAACAGTGGTTTTGCAGCGGGGAATAATAAAGGAATTAATTATGCGCTGGCCAGTGATGTTGCATATATATGGCTTTTAAACAATGATACCGTTATTGATAAGGAGACCTACTCTGCATTACTGCAGAAATGTAAAAACAACAGGAATCTGTGTATATGCGGTTCTGTTATAAAGTATTACAACCGGAGTGAAATTGTTCAGTCCTTTGGCGGCGGCACTCTTCTTTTTTTCAGGGCATCTACCAGTTTTTGTAAAAATGAAGATGACAGGCTGGATTATATTATGGGTGCCAGTCTTTTTGTTCCTGCGGAGATTATTAAGTCAGCTGGTATGCTGGATGAAAGATATTTCATGTATTGGGAGGATGTGGCATTTTCATACCGTGTTAAATCTGCCGGTTATAATCTTGTTACAGCAAACGGTTCAATAATATACCATAAAGAAAGTGCTTCGATTAAAAGAAGTATTAGAGACAATATGTTTATGGAAATTCATGGACTTAAAGGACTGATTCTTTTTTTCAGGGAAAATTATCCGCATATCTGGATTATCCCTGCATTCAGCGGTTTGATACAGAAATTATTTCGTCGTTTAA
Organism: Spirochaetota bacterium; assembly: GCA_963664815.2. GTDB lineage: Bacteria > Spirochaetota > UBA4802 > UBA4802 > UBA5550 > WRGT01. Next base: position 2,987,727 of record CAXXHB010000003.1, on the reverse strand, counting down.
TCAGCTTCAGAGGCAATGGATGTTTTCAGTTATTGAAAATATGTACAACAACGATTAGATCATTGTGATATAATTAAGATTTAGAAAGATTAATCTGTAAATAATAAGGGTAAATCAAACAGGACGATTCAATTTATGTATAATGAAAATATAGTAAATAATCCTTTTCATGTAAGTTATTTTAAAACAGAATTTCATTATCTTTTATCCCGGGAATTTTTTCTGGAAAACCGGGGGAATTAAGGAGTTATTATGAAATTAGGTATTGATGCATTTTATCTTTCAATGGAAAACAACACCGGTATTGGCAATAATGTTCTGGATGTTCTTCTAGGCATATCAAAAATAGATGATAAAAACGAATATATACTTTTTACGCCGGCAGTTTATCATTCAATAATTGCAGAAGAAATATTAAAAAATAAAAATTTTAAAATAGTAATTGTCGAATCGTTTTTTTCTTCAAGAAGATTGTGGCTGCAAAGTTTAAATTTAAGAAAAGCAATTTTAAGAAATGATGTGGAGATATTCTGGGGTGGCGGAGAATACATACCGGTAACTTTACCTGGAAGAATAAAGACATGCGCGACAATACTTGATGTAGTTTTTAAAGTTTTACCGGAGACGGTTTCAACAAACAATAAAGTATTTTATAATTTTTTATTACCTTTATCTATTAGGAAAACTGATACGTTCACGACAATCTCCGATTATTCAAAACATGAAATGGTGGAATATTTATCGATAAAAGCGGATAAAATTTCAGTTATTAATTGCGGTATTGATTTAAAAAAATATATGCGGTCAGAACATTCTGAAAAGAAAAAAATTATTCTTTTTGTAGGCACACTTCAGCCAAGAAAGAATCTTATCTCCTTAATCCGGGCCTTTGAATTTGCTGCAGATAAAATTGAGCATGATCTTGTTATTGTAGGGGCGTCCGGGTGGAAGAACAGTAACCTGTCTGAAAAAATATTATCACTGCCTGAATCTGTAAACAGGAGAATTCATTTTAAGGGTTTTGTTTCAAATAATGAGTTAATACAACTATACCAGAAGGCTGAATTGTTTGTTGCACCTTCTCTGCATGAGGGATTCGGCTTAATAATAGCTGAAGCTATTGCCTGCGGAACTCCGGTTCTGACTTCCCGCAGAGGGGCTATTCCGGAAGTCTTCGGCGAAATACCTGAGTATGCAGATCCATTATCACCTGAAGATATTGCAGATAAAATGGTTTCTATTCTCTTTAATCCTGTGAAGATGCGGAAGATGTCAAAAACCGGCTTTAATTATATTAAAAAATATGATATAGATATTATTGCACGGGAGTATATTAATTTTTTTAATTCGTTATAATTCACAATTAAAATATAGTTATTTTAAAATATTCTTCACCAGTTTTATATCGTTTTTATTAACCAGCAGTATCCAGACCATAAAACAATAAATCAAAGATACAAACAGCATCGACAGAACATGCCGGTGATAACCGGAGAGGGAAATTTTAATCCCGTAACAGATCAATGAAATTGTCAGCAGAGTTAACCGTACTCTCCAGGTTCTTTTATAATCAATATAACTGTTTTTAACAAGATATCCGTTTGATAATAGATATGAAATAAATGATGCAATAACTACAGAAAGAACGGCACCCTCTGCTTTATAAAATCTAATCAGGATTAATGAAGATATTATACTTATTACAGAAACAACCATATCTATCTTGGAATTGATAATCTGTTTATTAAGAGAACTTATAATATATCCTGCAACATTAAACGCGAATGGAATTGCAAAGGCGAAAAACTGAAGCAGATCAATTGAATCGGAATATTTAGTACCGAATATCAGTGTTATAATAGGCCCGCAATACATAAAAAATACTATGGCAAAATAGAAAGAAATAATAGAAAATATTTTTGCGTAAGTTTCATAAGCATATCTGAATAGTTCTTTATCATCATTATACTTATGCTGATAGAGATATGGCATCAAAACTCTGCTCAGATTTCCCGGTATAAAGAGTAGAGAAATATAGAAAATATATGCATTATTGTATATTCCTGAGTAGATTGTGCCATGCATTACCGGCAGTATAATGGGAGTGAAATTTGTTGTAACATTTGATAATATTACAGAATAGGAGAAGGGTATAGTCTCCAAAATAAATTTTTTAAATTTACTGAAATTGAATTTCAAGTTGTAAAATTTTAAAGTATGAAAAAATGCTGCAGATGCAATTGCTGATATTGTTGCCAGCCTGATGTATGACAGATCAAAATAGTCCCCTTTGAAAAGTATAACTATATATGTCCCCCCAAGAAAAAGAAATGCGAAGAGGGAATTGTAAATTGAAGATATGAAAAACCTTGACCTGGCTTCAAACAGCTGATTAATAGAATTGAGAAACTCATTAATAATTCTGACCAGACCAAGTATTAAAGCCAGTATAATTGTATTTCTGTTAAAATTTGTAGTGAAAATTGCGATAATCAGTATTAAAAATGTCAGCATTGATAATATCAGTTTCAGTACTATTGTATTTGTATAATTTTCGTTTATATCATCTTTATAGTAATTGATTGCTCTGATTGAAGATGTGCCTATCCCCATATTTGAAAAGACTGAGAAGAAAGTACCGAAGGCTAATGCTGCGGAATACTCTCCAAATTCATTTTTACTTAAATAATGGGCAATTATTATATTTATAATGAAGAAGAAAGATTTTTCCAATATTGTGGATGTCATTAAAAACAGGGAATTTAAAAAAAATGATTTTTTTACATTTGCCATTCTATTACTTTATATGTTTTAAATTAATGAGATATCAGAAAAATTATTACACATTGAATTCATGATATGATATTATACAACCTTTTTTGAAGATCAACAATTTATCCTCATGGAAATGCACCTTGGTTAAAATAAACAATTATCAGATAGTTGACGACCCTAATTATAAATACAAATTCAAGGAACCGGATTTATTTTTTTCTTTACTTTATCGCCAAAAAAATAATGAATTTCAAATGGATTTCATTAAAAATCCGGTTTGACACATCCGGTAGTGACTATTAAAGGGTTGTTCTCACTGAGTCTTTATAAAAGAGAGTCACAGCAATTAATGTTAAATTTTTAGAATAAATGGCGGATGCTATGATAGATGAAATTTTAAAAGAACATATAGATGTTGTCAGAAAAATTGATTCAATGAAAGATATAATAAATGAAATATCTGCTGTAATAAATAAAGCTCTGTTTAACGGGAATAAACTTTTAATAATGGGGAATGGAGGAAGCGCTGCCGATTCGCAGCATTTTGCAGCAGAAGTTGTAGGCAGGTATAAAATTGAAAGAAGCGGTTATCCCGCCATTGCGCTGACTACAGATACCTCTATAATAACATCAATAGGGAATGACTACTCCTTTGACAGGATATTCTCCAGGCAGATTGAATCGCTGGGGGTTGAGGGTGATGTTGTAATGGGGTTGTCAACCTCCGGTAACAGCCGTAATGTTATGGAGGGTTTTACAGAAGCGAAAAAGAGGGGATGTGAAACTGTTGCGCTCCTGGGGAGAGATGGCGGAATTTTAAAAAATTATTCAGATTATAAACTGATTGTCCCATCGGAAACAACTGCAAGGGTTCAGGAGGGCCATATTCTTATTATTCATATATTGTGCGATCTCTTTGAAAAGGGACTGGTGGAAAATGGAAAAATTTAATTTTTCGGATATATCGGTTCTTGTAGTCGGGGATATTATCCTTGATCAGTACCTGTGGGGCAGTGTTGACAGAATTTCTCCCGAAGCCCCTGTACCGATTGTCAGAATAAAAAATACAACTCTGGCCCCTGGCGGAGCTGCTAACGTTGCGAATAATATTGTCTCACTTGAAGCGGGAGTTATGCTGATCGGTATCGCGGGTAATGATTATAACGGAGAACAGCTTGCGGAAGTATTAAATCGTAATTCCATAAAGCATCTGCTTTTTAAAGTAAACACTCCGACAATCACGAAAGTGAGAGTTGTCGGCAACAGACAGCAGATGATGAGACTTGATTACGAAGAGCCCGGGCCTTTGCCGGAAGAGACAAAAAAGGGGATTAAGGATGCAGTTGTAAGTTGTATTGATGATTATAATGTTGTTGTAATCTCCGATTATAACAAGGGGGTCTGCGAAGAGGAGTTATGCCGGTTTATAATATCCGAGGCAAATAAAAGGAATATACCGGTTGTTATTGATCCCAAGGGGAAGGAGTGGAAAAAATACAGCGGAGCTGAGCTTGTGACTCCGAATATGAAGGAGCTGAATGAATTTCTCGGTGATAACATTCCCAATGAAGATTCCTCAGTTGAAAAATCTATCCCTGCTGTATTTTCCGGGTCAGGTTTTAAAAACCTGCTTATCACGCGTTCCGAGAAGGGTATGACACTTTTTGATGGAAAGCAGGTTGAGCATTTCCCCACATTTGCCAAAGAGGTCTATGATGTTTCCGGGGCAGGGGATACAGTCATTGCAGCGCTCGCTGCAGGGATTGCCTCGGGGTATAAATTACGTGATTCTGTGGAGTTTGCCAATATGGCTGCAGGAATTGTTGTAGGGAAGCTTGGCACGGTTCCTATCAGGAAGGCTGATCTTTTCAGGGATCTGCACATCTCTTATAACAAAATTATCGGGTATGACGATTTACCCGGATTGCTTGAGAGTCTCAGATCAGAGAAGAAGAGTATTGTTTTTACAAACGGCTGCTTTGATATTCTTCACATTGGGCATGTCAAATACCTTGAAAAAGCAAAGGAGCTGGGGGATATTCTTATTCTGGGTTTGAATACGGATAATTCAGTTAAGAGAATTAAAGGGGAAGACCGCCCTGTGAATAAAGAGAATGACCGTGCGGCTGTTTTATCAGGGCTTGCATCCATTGACTATATAATTAAATTTGATGAAGATACCCCGCTTTCTCTGATTGAGAAAGTAAGGCCGGATTACCTTGTTAAGGGTGCAGATTATTCAGTTGAGAATGTTGTAGGAGGGGAATATGCCGGTGAAGTTGTGCTCATCGATTTTGTTGAGGGTTACTCTACATCAAGAATAATAAACAGACTGCGATCTTAAACTGAATGAAAAAGATTTTTAATATAGACACATCATGGACTCTCTTTCTCGACCGGGATGGGGTTATAAATAAAAGAATAGTTGACGATTACGTGAAGACCATTGATGAGTTTGTTTTTATCGATGGAGTGCTTGATTCGCTGAATATATTCAACCGGATGTTTAAAAGAATATTTATAGTGACAAACCAGCGCGGTATTGCTTTGGGGGTAATGAGCGTTGATGATCTTGCATCGGTTCATGAATATATGATTAAAGAAATTATAAGGAACGGTGGAAGGATTGACGGGATCTATCACTGCCCTCATGACAGGGGTGATAATTGCAATTGCAGAAAACCCCGGCCAGGGATGCTGCTGCAGGCAAAGAGTGACTTTCCCGGAATCGATTTCAGCAGATCCATTATGGTGGGAGACTCCGATTCGGATATGGAGTTGGGGCGCAGCAGATCTCTTAATAATGTTTTTATCTCCGAATCATTACAATCAAACAGCATGGCTGATATTACATTCCCGTCACTAATAGATTTTGCAGGGTATCTGATAAATGATTAATTTAAAAAAGAAACTCAGGGTTAAATGGGAACCTGGGGATATAAACAAAGTGTTCATTGATCTTCCACAAGGGCTGGGTGATCAGATTATGTGCTTCCCCCTTTTAGCCTCTCTTAAAGCATACAACAGGGATATGAATATAACTGTTATGACATTTAATACTGCTTCCGGAAATCTCCTCTCTTACAACAAAAATATAGATTCTGTCAAAGTTTTTGAAATGGATTTTACTTTAAAAGGGCTTATTAAATTTTTCCGACTGAATTTTCATAAACTCTATACGCTGTTTAAAACGGAAAAATATGATCTTTTTATTATAACCCACCCTAATCCGCTGCGAAATCTGTTATACTTTATGCTCCCTGCAAAAAGAAAGATTTATAACAGGGAAAATATACATAAATTTTTTGAAGTGGCTAAAATCCTCGATTATCTTAAAATTCCTGTCATAAGAGACTACTCAGTTGATTTTGATTATACATGCGACCTGCTGACAAAATTTAATCTGAAAGAGAAAAATTATATCCTTCTGGATATATATGCTCAGTATCTTGGAGAAGATCCGAGACAATGGCCATATTTTAATGATCTTATTTTTTCTTTAAAAAAAATAACAGGGAAACATATTGTTGTTGCAGGAATTAATGAAAATCATAATGAATTCCCGGAAGTTGTTGATCTTGTAAACAGGACAAATTTTAAGGAGCTCCTTTACCTTATTAAAAATGCATCTGTTGTCGTGTCAATGGATACATTCTATTTCCATATGTCTTACTGTTTAAAGACGCCTGTAGTTGCTCTCTTCGGACCTGTAAATCCTGAAGATCGGATGCCATACGGGGAGGGCTTTGTTTATAAGACAATTTATAAAAATTTAAATTGTTCTCCATGTATCAGGAATAAAGTCAGAATTAAATGTGATAATAACTATAATTGCATGAAAAGTATTACTGTAGATGAAGTGATTTCTGCTGTCAGGGAGTTCCTGTAATGAGAAGTATTTTATTAAACTCAGAATTGAAAGTTTACAGCATTTCCCGATTGAAATAGAAAATTGTCAATTATTCCGACAGGCTCAATACATCGCATTTCGAAGAAGCGATAGCGACTGAACAGTTCGGCAGGCTCACTGACCGTTATAAACGGTTGCTGAGCGGAGTCGAAGCACTCACATACTTTAGAAATGACAGTGGAGATATAAACCTGTCATTTCGATGGAGTAGCAGATGGAGTTATTACATATCTGAAATGTTTGCGGCTGAGAAATCTAAAAACTACAATATAATTATCGGATGTGCAAATGAGGAAAGGATTTATGAAAAAAATAAGCGTTATAATACCGGTTTATAACAGTGACGAGTGTGTTGCCGAATTGTCCGATAGAATTCAGCAATCGTTAAAAGGTTTATCCTATGAGCAGATAATGATTAATGACGGCAGCAGGGATAAAAGCTGGTCAGAGATCAGGAGAGTATCTGAAACCAATAAAAATGTAACTGGAATAAATCTCAGAAAAAATTTCGGTCAGGATAACGCGATTATGGCCGGACTGAACAATGCTTCAGGGGAATATGTTGTTATAATGGATGATGATCTCCAGCACGATCCCTCCGATATTTTAAAACTGTATGAAGAGATCCGCAGGGGTTATGATCTATGTTATGCAAATTTTAAAAAAAAGAATCAGGCACTATGGAAAAATTTCGGAAGCTGGCTTAATGGCAAGCTTGCAGAGCTTCTTATAAATAAGCCTGCTGATATTTATCTCTCACCATATAAAATTATCAGCATTGATGTTGTTAAAGAGATTATTAAATATAAAGGTCCATATCCCTATGTTGACGGTCTGCTCTTCCAGGTTACAGACAGCATTACACAGATTGAAATTGAACATCATAAACGGTTCAAAGGGAAGACCAATTATAATCTTTTAAAATCAATAAAGGTATTTATGAAACTTGCAGTCAATTTTTCCGAGAAACCGTTGAGGATGGCATCAATGGCCGGAATTTTCTTTTCAATAATAGGTTTTTCCCTTGGAATATATTATATAATAGAGCATTTTGTTAAACCAGAGGCAGTAGCCGGGTGGACAACCCTTGTTGTCCTTGTTCTCTTTATTGGAGGATTAATTCTTCTTTCACTGGGAGTTATCGGAGAATATTTAGGCAAGGCATATCTGAATATAAATCATCTTCCACAATTTATAGTAAGGGAAAAGACTGGTGCGGGTATTAATAAAAAAAATATTTGATATTGAATTCATAAGATTTCTGTTTACCGGGGCGCTTAATACCTTATTCGGATATCTGGTCTATGTGTTTTTTTACTGGGTTTTTAAAGATAAAACAGTTGCCCTTATATTCGATTATATGCTGGGGATTATTTTTAATTTTAAGTCATATTCAATACTTGTATTTAATTCCGGAAATAACAGAAGGATAATAAGGTTTATAGCTGTTTATATTCTGTCATTTGTATTGAACTATTATTCTCTTGTCCTGTTTTGTGATATCTGGAAAATACATCCTTACATAGGCCAGATTATTGCACTTATGTATGTTCCTGTTGTTTTGTACTTTTTACTGAAGTATTACGTTTTCAACAATACCCAAAAATTGAATAAAAATGAGGAGTAGCATGATTCCATTTAATAAACCGGCAGTTACAGGAAACGAAATCCGCAACCTGGAATCTGTGATAATGAAAGATAAGTTTTCCGGCGACGGATATTATACCAGCCTCTGTAATAAATGGTTCATGGAAAATATCGGGTGCAGTGGGGTATTGCTTACAACATCATGTACCCATGCTCTTGAAATGTCTGCTATACTGTTTAATATAAAATATGGTGACGAGGTTATTCTCCCCTCATTTACTTTTACTTCAACTGCAAATGCATTCGTTATGAGAGGGGCTAAACTTGTATTTGTTGATATACGTCCCGACACTATGAATATTGATGAAAACAAAATAGAGGAAGCGATAACAGAAAAAACAAAAGTGATTGTTCCGGTTCATTATGCAGGTGTCTCCTGTGAAATGAATAAAATTATGTCGCTTGCGGATAAATATAACCTGCTGGTGGTTGAAGATGCCGCCCAGGCGATATTGTCGGAATATGAAGGGAAACAGGCGGGTACAATCGGTGATCTGGGATCGTTCAGTTTCCATGAAACAAAGAATATTCAGTGCGGAGAGGGTGGGGCGCTGCTTATAAATGATTCCGTATATAGTGAAAATGCCGAAATATTAAGGGAAAAAGGGACAAACAGATCGCGGTTTTTCAGGGGGGAGATCGACAAATATGGATGGGTCGAAATGGGATCATCTTACCTCCCGTCTGAACTTAATGCCGCTTTCCTTTATGCCCAGCTTCAGATGGCGGAGATTATTATTGCTGACAGAATAAAATCATGGGATATTTATAATTTACGGTTGCAGGAGCTTGAGAAGAGCGGCAAGATATCTCTCCCTTTCGTTCCTGAAAATTGTACACATAACGGGCATCTCTTCTATATTAAAGCCAGAGATCTTGAGGAGAGATCAGCTCTGATAAGTTTTTTGAAAGCGAGAGAGATAAGCGCTGTTTTTCATTATATACCCCTTCATTCATCAATTGCCGGTAAAAAATTCGGAATATTTTATGGAAATGATACCTGGACAACCCTTGAGAGCGAAAGAATATTGCGTCTTCCTCTATGGTATGGAATTGATGAAGAATCGATAAAAAGAGTGACCGATTCTATATTTGAGTTTTATGACATCTAAATATTAACCGGCATTATTGACAGAGGATAGAAAAATGAGACAACTCGACAACATACTGGTAACCGGCGGTTCAGGTTTTATCGGTTCAAATTTCATACGTTATGTGTTTAACAGAACAGATTTTACCGGCCGGATTATTAATCTGGATAAACTGACCTATGCAGGAAACAGGGAAAATCTTGCTGACATCGAATTGAAGTTTGGCGGCAAGAAATATTTTTTCCAGCATGGGGATATCTGTGATGCCGTGATGCTGGAAGATTTATTTTCGAAATATGAGATTGATACTGTTGTTCATTTTGCGGCAGAATCACATGTAGACAGGTCAATCCATGGGCCTGCTGAATTTATGAACACCAATATAATGGGAACTTTCAGTCTGCTCGAATGTTCCAGAAAATTCTGGAACGGCAGGAATGACGTTCTTTTTCATCATATCAGTACTGATGAGGTTTATGGTTCGCTTGGTGAAACGGGATACTTCATGGAAACTACACCCTATGATCCCAGAAGCCCATACTCTGCATCAAAGGCATCGTCTGACCATATTGTTATGGCGTATAACCATACTTACGGGTTGCCCGTTACGATGACAAACTGTTCCAATAATTACGGACCATATCAGTTTCCTGAAAAGCTTATTCCTGTGATAATATTTAATATAAGGGACGGGAAACCACTCCCTGTGTATGGCGACGGTAAAAATATAAGGGACTGGCTTTATGTGGACGATCATAACAGCGCAGTGTGGACTGTAATCAGCAAAGGGAGAGCTGGTGAAACATACAATATCGGCGGTGAGAATGAGTGGGAGAATATTAAGCTTGTAAATGTTCTTTGTGAAAAGATGGCAATCCGTGACGGTAAAGATAAAGAACATTATAAAAATCTTATCTCTTTTGTTAAGGACAGGCCTGGTCATGACAGGCGCTATGCAATTAACTGCGATAAAATCAAGAATGAACTTGCCTGGAAGCAGAGTTTTAATTTTGACAGCGGACTTGATATGACAATTGAATGGTATTTGTCCAATGATGAATGGATTGATCATATAAGGAGCGGTGATTACAGAAAATGGATGGAAAAAAATTATCTTAACAGATGAATGCTGTAATTAAATTTGAATATCTGACGATAAGAATAATAAATATCAGAGAAAACCATATGAAAATACCTTTCCATAAAGCTGAGCTCGGCAGTGAAGAGATAAATGCTGTATCTGAAGTTATACGCAGCGGCTGGCTTACTATGGGTGAGAAGACATTTGAGTTTGAACGCGCTTTTTCGGATTATACCGGGTCTGCATTTTCAATTGCGGTTAACTCATGTACGGCTGCGATCCATCTGGCGCTTAAAGCTATTGATATAAAAGAGGGAGATGAGATTATTATTCCTGCCATGACATTTATTGCGACCTGGGAGGTTATAACATATTTCGGTGCTGTTCCTGTGCTCTGTGATATTAATAAAGATAACTTTCTTATTGATGTTTATGATATAGAGAAAAAAATTACTTCGAAAACAAAAGCGATAATTCCGGTTCATTATGGCGGGGAATCCTGTGATATGGATGCTGTTATGGATATTGCGCAGAGACATAATCTCTCTGTAATAGAAGATGCTGCGCACGCTCTGCCGACTTTCTATAAGGGTAAAATGATCGGAACAATTGGTGATATTACATGTTTCAGCTTTTATGTGACAAAAACCATCACTACAGGTGAAGGGGGGATGATTACCACTGATAACATGGAATGGGCAGAGAGGATGAAAAGGCTCAGGCTTCATGGTATTACAAAAGATGCATGGAACAGGTATTCAGATAAAGGCTCGTGGGAATACGATGTCTCCGAGCCTGGGTATAAATATAATATAACTGATATAGCATCAGCCATTGGTATTGAACAGCTGAAAAAAATAGATAAGATGAACCTGGCAAGGTATGGGATAGCACAAAAATACAACCGCTCATTCAGCGGTTCGGGATCTGTTGATCTCTGGGGGGTAAGAGATGCGAAAGAATGCGCATGGCATCTTTACCCCATAAGATTACAGCTTGAAGCAATCAGAATCAGCAGAAATGAGTTTATTTCTGATTTGAAAAATCGGGGTATAAATACCAGTGTACATTATATACCTTTGTACAGGTTTTCCGCTTTAAAAAACTCCGGGTATACCGAAAAAGATTTCCCGGGATGTGAGGATATGTTTCCAAGGGAGATTTCATTGCCGATATATCCTGAAATGACTGAAATGGAAACTGATTATGTAATAGAAAATGTCCTGGATATACTGAAGAGGAATAAAAGATAGGTACCAGACGCCTCCGGTATCCTCTGCACCTGCTTCGACAGCCCCCGCACCCCCGGAAGATCTAGCTGTCTTGCCCACTCCGGGGGTGCGGGGGCTGCGCGGGAGGATAGGTACCGGGTGTAACCGTGGGAAATAGTATACCAGACAGAAAATAAAGTGGAATAATATACCGATGAAAAAGCTTAACAGAATACTTATAGTCGGTGCAGGGGAAGCTGGTGTTGCTCTTGCCGGCGATCTCAGACAACGAGGTCTGGGAAATGCAATAAAAGGTTTTATCGATGATGACAGCTCCAAGATTGGGGGTATCGTTTCAGATATTATAGTTTACGGGCCTGCTGATTCCATAGGTGACGTATGCGCTGAACTTGAAATCTCGGAAGTTATGATTGCAATCCCTTCGGCATCATCTTCTTTTATAAACAGGATAGTGACAGGTGTTCTTGCCTTTAACAGCAATATTAATCTCTATTTTGTACCTTCAGCTGAAAAGTTTTTTGATTCTGTTCCAATATTCCCTTCATTAAGAGAGTTCTCCTACTCCGAACTTCTGGACCGCGATGAGTTCTCCATCGATCTCCATCTTATGGAAAAGTATTTTTCAGGGAAGACCGTCCTGATAACCGGGGCAGGGGGGAGTATCGGTTCGGAGATATGCAGACAGCTGCTGAAATTCGGTGTCGGAAAGATTATTGCAACAGGGAGAGGCGAAAACTCTATATATAATCTTAAAAGGGATATGGATGATTTTATCCGTATGATGAAGATTCCTGTACCGAATGTTGTTTACCGTATAATCGATATTAAGGATTACAGGCTGCTTGGCCGTGTATTTGAAACGGATAAGCCGGATATAGTGTTTCATGCGGCAGCGCATAAGCATGTGCCCCTTATGGAATTCAATGAGGCTGAGGCGCTGCAGAATAATGTACTTGGAACAAATAATGTTCTGGAACTTTCATCGAAAAACCATGTACAGAAATTTGTTCTGATCTCAACGGATAAAGCAGTGAGACCGACTAATGTTATGGGTGCAACCAAACGTATTGCAGAGATACTTTCATTATATTACATGCAATATCGCGGTCTAAACACTACTGCAGTAAGATTCGGAAATGTTCTCGGCAGCAGGGGGAGTGTTATACCACTGTTCAGGGACCAGATTGAGAGGGGGGGGCCTGTCACGGTTACACATCCCGATATTAAAAGATATTTCATGAGCATTCCTGAAGCGTCACTCCTTGTAATTAACTCAGCAGCTATATCAAAAGGTGGTGAGATATTTGTACTTGATATGGGTGAGCAGTTCAGGATTTCGGATATTGCCGAAAAGATGATTGAGATCTACGGATACACCCCGGGTCGTGATATAAAGATAGAGTACACCGGCCTTCGTCCAGGAGAGAAACTTTACGAGGAACTTTTTTACAATAAAGAGGAGATGATAAGAACCGGGAACAATAAAATACTCCTGTTGAAGAACGATAGTCCTGTTTTGACTGAAACAGAATTCAATATACTGATTGAGTCAGTAAAGGATAGAGTTCCGTACATGGAGAGTGAAGATATCAGGACTTTTATAAAAAGATTTGTGCCGGAATATAATTATATTGTTTAAATTTATATTCCGAATATCAATTGAAGTATAAAATGAATAACAACCGATAATAGTCCGCCCCTATTCGCCTGCCGGGCACCTTTTCCCATGAATGGGAAAAAGGATAAACAATAAACAGATAATATCTATTATAATCTCTCCTCCCGTTTACGGGGGAGATGTCACGTAGTGACAGAGGGGGAGTGACAGAGGGGGGCACTGTTGTCCTGTCACCAGCTTCCGGAAGCTCCACCTCCTCCGTAATCTCCCCCGCCGCCGCTGTATGAATCGCTGCCTGACGAACTGCTGTAGTCCGACGATGATGAATAGGATGAATAACCTGATGATCCTGAGCTGCCTCCTGAGGGAGATTTTTTTATCATTATTGCTATTAATTCAAAAAGTACCATCAAAACAACTCCGATTATTGCGGATTCGGAAATACTCCCTGCACCTGTTAAATAAAGACCGCTGCTTAAAGGGAAGTAAGTTAAGAAAAGGGAAAGAATTGCTTTACCCTTTGCCATGAATACTATAAACAATATAACACTGGCGACAATCAATGCAACCCCAAAACTAAATCCCGGGTTGCTGCCTGCTGATGAAGATGTTAAAGATTCCGACTTTTCAGATGACAGTGCAGTTATATCACCGCCATTGATAAATGTAATTAATGAATCTATTGATGCATCAATTCCCTTGTAGAAATCACCTTTGCAGAATTCCGGAGCCATTATGTAATCAACGATTCTTCCGGCGCGAAGATCTGTAACTGCATGTTCAAGACCGTAACCGACCTCAATACGCATCTTCCTGTCATTTTTTGCGACAATGATTATAATACCGTCATCAATTTTCGATCGTCCGATTTTCCACCTCTTCGAAAGCTGGATACCGTAATCCTCAATCGTCAGAGGGGACGTGGTAGGCACAATACAAACAGCAATCTGGCTTCCTTTACTATTCTGGAAGCTTAATGATTTTTCAGAAAGCAGCTTGACCTGCTCCGTGGAGAGAAGGCTGGCAGTGTCAACAACCGGGCCTGTAAGAGCGGGGAATACCGGCTCATCTGCATAGAGAATGACTCCTGAAAGAAGAATTGCGAGAACAAGTATTATCTTTTTCATGGTTTTTCTTCTCCTGGTTATTTTTCCGTTACTATCCGGTCAGGGAGCTCATTTCTGTCATCGGCACTGTGCGGGAAATATCTTGCAAGTTCATCCCCCACATCTTTAATTGCGCAGCACAGGGCTTCACAACCCTTACCGGATGCGATACCTTCACCTATTGAAACTGCGTATTTATCAAGAGTTTCCTGCCTTACCTTTGAGTATATTCCATGATCTGCCAGTATGTGTACCCGCTTTTCAAATATTGATATAAGGAACAGAACACCTGTAGCATCTTTTGTATCTGTAAGTCCATGTTCGTGAAAAGCACGTAGTGCCCTTTCCCTCACTTCCTCATCCATTCTTTTAATGGACAGAAGAATTCTTTTAAGAGATGGAGCCTTTTTAAATAAAAATTTAGCCGGGAAATAAATAATTACTGTCAGTGCAATAAATACTGTAAGACCCGACATGAAACGCATCCCGTCAGGTACCTGTGTCAGCCAGTTCATCGAGGGGATTAGTTTTTTTAATATGGATTCTGAATGTGCATGGAATATTTCAGCAGGTAAAACCGAAATCATTGCGGAGAAAATTACTCCTGCAATTACATCTATGTCTCTGTACAAGTCGCTTTTTGCAACAACAATTGCAACTATTTCGCCAGATGTGTTTGATTCCGCCTCTTTAATGGCGGATTCAACAGCGTTTTTTTCGTTTTCTGTAAAAAAAGTTTCTGAATTTTTTTTCATTACCATCCTCCTGATGCTCCCCCTCCGCCAAAACTTCCACCGCCGCCGGAGAAACCGCCTCCGCCGAAACTCGATCCACTGCCGGAACCGCCGGAAGATCCTCCGCCAATCGGTAAATATGGAGATATGAGCGCTAAAATAAATCCTGCGACTGCCGAAATAAGAATTCCTGTCAGCCCTATCGGGAATAATCCGAAATTGATAATTGCAGGCATAGCTGCTGCTCCGATTGTGCCGCTCAATATTTTTGAAAATCGTGATGCTATTACTGCGGCAAAATAGAAGATCACAAAAAAGAATATCACGAGATTGTTTCTCGGCCCTTCAGGCTGTGAAGTAACGACAGGGGAATCATTTTTGAATTCACCTCTGCATGCTTTGATAATTGAATCTGTTCCTTCAGCGAATCCCCCGTCAAAATCCCCTGCTTTGAATTTTGGTCTTATGACATTATCGAGAATGCGCCCAGAAAGAAGGTCTGTCAGGACACCCTCCAGCCCGCGCCCCACCTCTATTCTCATGGCTCTGTCATTTTTTGAAGCAAAGAGTATTACTCCGTTATCCTTTTTTGTCTGGCCGATTTTCCAGTTTTCGGCAACGCGGATTGTGAAATCCTCCAGTGAATCACCATCCAGAGAGTTGACCGTGAGTATCACTACCTGTGTGGAGTCTGACTCTTCGAAGGATTTAAGTTTCATCTCAAGCATAGATTCAGCTGCAGGTGATATCATATCAGCATAATCGTTAACACGCCCCTTCAATGGCGGGACATCGAGCGCGAAGCTAAATGATGCCGGGATAAAAATGGCCAGTGAAAGTGCTAACGGTATAAGTCTTTTCACTTGAAGTTTACCTTCGGGGCTGTAGAAGCTCCTTCCTGCGATTTAAAGGGCTCTTTTCTGTCAAGGTGAAGAAGTATACTGTTTGTAAGGCTGTTGGGAAATATCCTTATAGATGTGTTGAATTTCTGCACAACCTCGTTATATCTCACGCGTGCCACGTTAATCCTGTTCTCTGTACCCTCAAGCTGATGCTGCAGGTCGGTGAAATTCTGATTTGCCTTAAGATCCGGATATTTTTCAACCACTACCATGAGTTTTGACAGGGCTGAAGAAAGGTTTCCCTGAACGCTCTGGAATTTCTGGAATGCAGCCGGATCGTTAAGAACATCCTTCGTTATCTGGAACGAACCAACTTTGGAACGCGCTTCGATTACCGCTGTCAAGGTCTCTTTTTCATGCGTTGCGTAACCTTTTACCACTTCAACAAGATTTGGTATTAAGTCCATCCGTCTCTGGTATGCTGCCTCGACATCTCCCCATGCTTTAAAAACCTCCTCCTCGTTTGCCTGCATTGTGTTGTACCCGCATGATGTCAGTCCGAAAGTTGTGACTGTAGCTGCTAATAGTGTGACAAGTTTTTTCATTTTTGATTCTCCTGTATGTTTGTAAAAATTTATTATTGCACTATTTCCCCATCCGCCCTTCGGGCACCTTCCCTATGAGAAATGTGGAAGGCTGTTACTCCTCCTCCCTTATCCTTGAAAAAAGGTGAGCCATACGCTTTATTTTTTCCATGTTATCACTGTTCAATGCCCCGCTGGTAAGTTTCCATATCCAGTTATTATCGATTGTGCCGGGAGTATTCATTCTGAATTTACTGTCGTAGCCGAGAATATCCTGGACGGGAATTATTACAAGATCTGCAATTGTTGCCATAGCTTCACGTATAATCCTTAGATGGAAATCACTCCACTCTTTCATTGAAAGGTATTCCATTATATATGCCCGGTCGTTTTCGTACATTGAAGAATCGTAAAACCATCCGTTTGCCGTGTCATTGTCATGAGTACCGGTGTATACTACACAGTATTTATCTGTTATATTATGCGGAAGATACTCATTTTTGTTGTTCTGATCAAAGGCGAAAAGGAGTATTTTCATGCCGGGAAGTCCAAGATCGTTGCGTAGCTTTTTTACGGCGGGGGTTATGACTCCAAGGTCTTCGGCTATGACAGGTATGTCACCAAGATCGTTTATCAGACGATCGAAAAAAACCTTCCCCGGGCCGTCTATCCATTCACCATCCACGGCAGTCTCTTCTCCATATTTAACAGACCAGAAAGATTCAAATCCCCTGAAATGGTCTATCCGCACAATATCAGTCATCATGAGAGAATGGCGCATCCGCCGTAACCACCAGTTGTATGTGTCTTCATTAAGTTTTCCGTCATCATTGTGCCATCTGTATACAGGGTTACCCCATAGTTGCCCAGTTTCGCTGAAATAATCGGGCGGCACTCCGGCGACAGAAAAAGGTTCCATATCATCCGGATTAATTTCAAGAATATTCTGTGCAATCCATGAGTCGGCACTGTCCATAGACATGTATATAGGTATATCGCCTATTATCTTTATTTTTTTTTCTTCTGCATATTCCCTCATCTCCTTCCATTGGGAGAAAAAGATATACTGTGTGAATTTTATAAAATTAATTTCATCTTCGAGCTCACTGCGGGCCGATGTTAATGCGTTAATTTTTTTAAATGCAATATCTTTATCCCATTTAAGCCAGTTGAATGTTTTATATTTCCCGGCGAGAGCTCTGTAGAGAGCATAGTCATTAAGCCATATCTCGCCATTTTGAAGGCAGAAAAGGTTAAAATCATCCCTTTCGCCGGTGTTTGCATACTCGCTGAAATTCTTCCCGGCGATTTTAAGAAAACTTATGACAGACTCACCTGCCTTTTTAAAATCGGCGAATGAATTCTCTGGTAAAGCCGGCAACTCTGTTTTATCTTTAAACCAGTCTTTGTCTTCTAGTCTCTCTGTATTGATAAAGAGTTCGTTACCGGCAAAGGCGGAGAGTGACGAGTAGGGTGAATAACACATTGATTCCGACACAGGGCCCGTGGGGAGTATCTGCCAGTATGAGGCGCCGTTCTCTGCGAGAAGATCAATAAATTCGTAAGCCTCATCACCCATTGTACCTGTCCCGGATTTTCCCGGGAGGCTGGTTATATGCAGGAGAACCCCGTATGATCTTTCAAGTATCATTAATTCCCCTGACTCTTCATCTGATTGAGAACGCTTTTAAGATTTCCAAGCTCTTCCCCATAACCCTTCCAGTTGCCGGCACGCATATATTCCTCGGCTTTGGAAAAGTGAAATGACGCGCGGTCTGCCAGTGATTTAAGATTCATGCCCTTTGTATTATTATCTTCCCTGCCTGATGTAAACCCTCCGCCGAAAAAAAGTTTTTCAAGTGCAGACGGGAGATCATTTTCCATCACAATTTTATCCGCAAAAGAGACTATAACTTTTTTCAGCTCAGGCATTTCACTGGTTTCAGCTTTAAGATACAGGGGTTCTATATAAATAATAGATTCTTTGATAGGGATGGCGAGCATATTCCCCCGTATGACGTTTGATCCCTTCTGGCTCCATAATGTGAGCTGTTTTGAAATCTCCGGATCCTGATTTATTCTTGCTTCAATCTGCATCGGCCCGTAATTGAGCTTGTCTTTCGGCAGCTGGTAAAGCTGCAGTTTGCCGTAATCGGGCATGTCGCACTTCGCGGTGAGGAATGAAAGCATATTGTTTTTCTTGTATGGAGTAAAAGGGAGTATAAGTATAAATTCACTCCGTTTTTCGTTCGGTAATGTTGTCACAAGGTAGTAACTGTGAACGAGTTCCTCTTTGTCGCCGTATATCTGTGTTGGTATTGCCCATGCGTCTTCACTATTGTAAAAGACATTGGGATTTGTCATGTGGTATTTGAGAAGCATCTGGCTCTGAATATTGAAAATGGTTTCAGGATATCTGATATGTGACTTGAGTCCCTCAGGGACATCTTTCAATTCTTTAAAAAGACCTGGGAAGATTCGGTCGTATGCTTTTATAATAGGATCGGTATTGTCTGAGATGTAGCAGCTGATCTTTCCGTCGTAGGCATCAATAATTATTTTTACGGAGTTTCTTATGTAGTTAACTTTTTTTTCGCCAATATTTATAGGTGTTGAGTAGGGAAACTGGTCAGATTCGGTATATGCATCTATTATCCAGTACATTTTACCATCGGATATGACAAGGTATGGATCATCATCAAGCTCAAGGAACGGCACGTAGGTCTGTGCAATTTCAACAATGTTTCTTTTAAAAAGAATACGGCTTTCATTGCTGATGTTCCCTGATATAAGAAGGTTGATGTCTCCAAAAGCCACAGACGCCATAAATCTTTTGAAGAACGAATTGAGCTTGATCCCTCCTGATCCGCTGTAAGTTGTGTACTTGTTCTCCTCGCCTGAAGGATAATCAAACTCACCCGGTTTAATGGAAGTATTTGTAATGGCATACGAGTTATCATGCTCACCGTAGTAAACCTCCGGCCGGTCAATTTTTATATTTGTATCGGTTTTTGGAGGTATATCCTGTATCATGAAAACAGGGAGTCCTTCAGACGAGATCCTGTCAACCCTGCTCATGACAGCGCCATATCCGTGGGTGTAGATCAGGTGCCTGTTCTGCCATGTCTGGCTGTTGCCCCCCAGCCCCTCTATTGAAAGTTCTCTGGCGGAGAGGTTTACGGCGATTTTCTTGCCGTCAACAACGTAACGATCGATGTCGACATCGTTAAAAAAGTAATACTGTTTAAGCTCCTGGAGTTGTTTATATGTCTGTTTCAGTGGCCTCCAGTCCCAGAGCCTTACACTTTCAAGAGTAGCTTTATTGTCTGTAAGGTCTTTATAGCTGAGTTCCCTCTTGTTCTCGAAAGGTATCTCCTCGACTTTGTCGATTCCGTATGCAAGTCTTGTAAAGTTGATGTTATTCTGGATAAATGGTTTTTCCTTATCCAGTTCGTTTGGTACAACCACGAATCTCTGCTGTAGAGCGGGGTAGATGGTGCCGAGCAGAAAGTAAACCGGTATTATCGTAAGCATTACTATTACCGGGAGTTTAAAACTCCTTTTGAAGACATTAAAGAGAAGCAGTGCACTGGCAAGAAAAGATATTACCTCCGCAGCACGATATGCCAGAAGTTTGGAGTTGACTGCCGCGTATCCGGCTCCGTAGAATTTCCCAACCTGTGAAAACAGGAGTTCATAGGCGGAAATCTGGTAGCTGAAACCGTAAAGTATTACCAGCATCGCAAGGAGTATGGAAACGTGAGCCCTGCAGAATGATGAAAAATCGATCTGCCCGTTTCTGAAAAATATTCCACCGTTGAAAAAATGAATTACTATTGAAAAAATAGTTATGATGATCAGTGTGCTCATCAGCCAACCGTATAGGAACTGGTAGAATGGCAGTGAGAAAACATAGAATCCTATATTTCTGCCGAATATCGGATCAACCGCGAATCCGTCGAATGGTACGGCATTTTTATACATAAGGTATTCTTTCCAGAAAGCTGAAGCCGTCCCTCCCATTAAGAATCCTATGAAAACTATTGCACAGGTCAGAAGAATCAGAAGGAGGTGTCTTGATGACCCGATTGCCGGGATCTGTATTCTGTCGAGGAAATTCTCCACGAAGAATCTCCCTTTACCTCCCAGCAGCCTTATAAGAAGAAAATTCAGCATAAACAGACCTATAAAGGAGGCGCCAAAAATAGCCTGCACGTTGAATTTGGTCATAAATAAAACCCAGAAGACCTGCAGGCCGTTATTAAGCCTGAACCATTCGTAATCTATATAAAAATTGGAAAGATATTTCGCCAGAAAGTATAGCACGAAAAAACCTGCGAGAACCCATACTGCCCTTTTATTCATTGTGTAACCTCTTATATTTAGTGAAAAATTATAACTTTTAGATTTATTAATCTGACTTTGATAATGTGATTTATGTTTCTGTCAGATATATCAATTAAAATAATAAAATCTTCAAATGCAGTCAATCCAATTATTATCATTTTATACGACTTGTTGCTTCCCGGATTTTTTACAGGTATAATGTGCTGAACCCTGTAGAATGGTCTCTTAAGGTTTCTTGATAGATATAAATTCCGGTTTGGAAAATCTTTATTATTATATTATTTGGATCAAATACAATTCCGGAAATAACAAGCTGTTCATTTATAAAATAACCTTGACTATTCTTTAATATATAAATTCAGATAAGATTAATTTTATTTTAATTCAACAAGATTGATTTTCTGCAGAATTGAAAAACATTTAAGGAGTTTTGTTCATGAATATAGGAACCTACTCATATGAAGAGTATGTTGAGCTTATTATATCGTTCCATGGCGCTGCTGCTCCCGGACTTCTTATAGGAGGGTTCGTTGTTGACCTGGCGCTGAAAAACCTTCCTGAAGGGGAGTTTTTCGACGCCATATGTGAAACACCGGTATGTCTTCCGGATTCAGTCCAGCTTTTAACTCCGTGTACTTTCGGCAATGGGTGGCTTACTGTTCTTGATTTCGGAAAATTTGCCGTGACACTGTACGACAAAAAAAGCGGAAACGGAGTCAGAGTTTATCTGGATATGGAGAAGCTTAAAAAATGGTCTGAGGTTTATAGCTGGTTTTTTAAACTAAAAACAAAGAAGGAGCAGGATATAGATCTTCTCATAAGTCAGATAAAAGAGGCTGGATATTCCATGCTCAGTATGCAGCGTGTTCGTGTTGAACCTGAGAAGGTGAGTCGAAAGAAGATGGGGCCGACTGTAATATGCCCGGTATGTGGAGAAGCTTACCCGGGAAAACATGGTGATAAATGTAAAAACTGCAATAGTGAATCGCCATATCTTGAAATTTCGCCCCTGAAAATGACGGAATAATATTGATATCACTGCTTTAAATGTATGCTTACCGTATTAGGGCTGAAGTTTTTATTTTCAGGATTGTTTAAAGTGTGTATAAATATGAAAAATATAAGTTTAATGAATAAATTTAATTGATTTTTATTCAGGGGTTTTTTATCTGTGTAAAGGTTGTTTAGATTATACTTTTTTAAACATTACTTCCTTTTAAAATTCTTCATTTTAAGGAATAAGGTTCCTTTATTTTTTG
Organism: Spirochaetota bacterium; assembly: GCA_963664815.2. Lineage (GTDB taxonomy): Bacteria > Spirochaetota > UBA4802 > UBA4802 > UBA5550 > WRGT01. The sequence continues at coordinate 2,965,501 of CAXXHB010000003.1, read as the reverse complement.
AGGCATCGCCAAGCGGTAAGGCAACGGACTCTGACTCCGTTATTCCAAGGTTCGAATCCTTGTGCCTCAGCATAAACGGGTTGCTAGCTCAGCTGGTAGAGCAACTGACTCTTAATCAGTAGGTTCCGGGTTCGAGCCCCGGGCAACCCAGATTTATTTGAAGATTTTTCATATACCGGCAAAGATTATATTACAACACCTCTGTATATTTATAAAGTTTGACTATACCCCACCATCCGGATATCCGGGCTTAATCAAGGAAATATTCCTAATATTATTATATGATTATTCCATGAAGCTGCATCATCACTTTTTTTTAATTCATTCACTATGCGTGTAACATTTATTATCTGATATTTGTATAATATCAGTAAAATAATTCCCGAATATACTGTTAAAAGAGAAATATTACAGAAATTTTTATGGGCAAAAAAATATGTAAAAAATAAATGTATTATATCTATAATATGAATAGTAACTGATGGACAGACTACGTCTTTTAATATAAACAATTTCAGGTAGTTAAATAAAATATATTTGACTGTTTAAATTTGATGTGCCAGAAATGACCATAATTAAAAGTAAAGTGTTATATGCCGGTTATATTAAAATAATTTAGTACATTTTATTAATTAATTGTCATTTAGAAGTAAAATTCCAAGAAAGGAGAAGTGATGTGAAAATTTTAAAACTTTTCCCTGCACTGTTATGCATGCTCGCTTTTGTAATGCTGGCCTGTGGAACCGATCCATGGATTCAGGGGGGTAATCGTGTTGATACTGATAAAGTGGTTATAACAAAAGTTACCGCCCATGGAACGCAGAAAGACGGTGTATCGCCTTACAAAGGGCAGGTTGGTGCGGTTACAATGTCGCACAAGGTACACGCAGATCAGGGGCTGGGTTGTTTTGATTGCCATCATAAGAAAGGGAATGATGCGCGAATCAAGCAATGTGGTAAATGTCATACCGGGCAGGCTGGTTATAATACCATGCATGGTTTATGTGTAGACTGTCATATCGCGAAAGGTAAGGGGCCTCAGAAATGTAAGGAGTGCCACTAATCTGGATTAGCTCTAATGAAAGGCATTAAAACAAAAAAAAAGGTACTTATTCTGGGGATCGGAAATATTCTTCACAAAGATGATGGTTTGGGTGTTTCTATCGTTAATGAAATTACCGCATCTATCAAAGATCTTCCGAAATATGTTGAGGTTGCTGATGGCGGAACTTTGGGGTATGACCTTCTGCCATTGATGTCAGGAAGGGAAAAAATTATAATTGTTGATGCACTGAAAGTCGGTGATAAACCGGGGAGTATATACAGGTTTCCGGCAAAACATCTGACCGATACAAATAATAAGTTTTCTCTTCATGAAATGGGTGTTAAAAAAATCATTGATATGCTTTCGTTGACAGGTGAGAAACCGGAAATTGAAATTATCGGTGTCGTACCTGAGGACATTCAGTCATTGGAAATAGGCATAAGTGATTCTGTAAAACAATCAATACCAAAAGCTGTAGAATATATTTTAAACGCTGCAGTTAAATAATTTGATGGAGGATTTTATGGCATTGAACAGGCGAGAATTCCTGAAAATTATGGGTGGGACTACTGCTGCCCTTGCTTTTCCGGGTGTTATGATTCAAGGATGTAAGAAAGCGCTGGAACAGGCTTCTGCAAGAACTAATGTTATCTGGATTGAAGCCCAGTCATGTTCGGGTTGCTCGGTTTCTCTTCTAAATAAGCTTAATCCTGATATAGTGTCTGTAATAACAGAGCATATCAGTATTAATTATATGGGAGTAATTATGGCAGGAACCGGATCAGTTTCAATAAAGGTTCTTGAAGAAGCAATAAAGAAGCAGAGAAAGGATTTTGTTCTTATAGTTGAAGGCTCAATACCGACAAAAAATGACATTTACTGTACGGAAGGTGAAATGGATGGTAAAACTGTCAGTATAAAAAAATGGATTGAAGAACTCGGGAAAAACGCTATGGCAGTTGTTTCAGTCGGAACATGTTCGTCATATGGCGGAATACCTGCAGGGAAAAGCCCTGTATTCGGGGATAACCAGACCGGTGCCGTATCTGCACAGGAGATACTTAAAGATAAAGTTGTTTTAAATATTCCGGGATGCCCGCCTCATCCGGATTGGATAGTTGGTACACTCCTTCATGTACTGCTTAAAGGAATGCCCGCTCTTGATGAGTATAACAGACCTAAAATGTTCTATGGCAAAACAGTTCATGACCAGTGTGAAAGGCTTAATTTTTACAAACGTGGAATATTTGCAAAAGAGTGGGGAGAAGCAGAAGGTTGTCTTTACAATCTCGGATGTCTGGGTATGGATTCAGGATGTGATATTCCTGTGAGAAAATGGAATAACGGAGCAAATTCCTGTACGGAATGCGGTTCCGGATGTATTGGATGTACGGAAAAGGTTTTTCCCGATTATGGCAAAAGAGGTATTTATCAGAATCTGCATGCAAAAAAAGATGATGATAAAACAACAGTTGCCGGGATTGCGGGCAGAGTTGTGAAGGGAGGTATAATCAATGGCTAAGGTATATATAGATCCACTAACAAGGATAGAGGGCCATCTATCGATAGAGATGGATGTTCAGAACGGCAAGGTTGTTGACGCTAAATGTCGTGGAGATATGTTCCGCGGGTATGAGACTATACTCCAGGGAAGAAATCCTGTAGATGCTAATCAGATAGTTATGAGGATCTGCGGTGTTTGTCCGGTATCTCACGGAGAAGCTTCAAGCAGAGCTCTTGATGATGCATTTAAAATTAAACCGACAAAAAACGGACGTATTTTACGTAATATGATTTTAGGAGCAAATACACTTCAGTCACATATTCTTCATTTTTATCATCTTGCGGCTCTTGATTTTGTTGATATTACAGCGGTTCTGCAGTATAAAGGTTCAGATGACGGAATGGTCAGAATAAGAGACTGGGTAAAAAATGAACTGTCAGTTAAAAAAGGGAGAAAAGACGAGATAACTGCGGGCGGACCGTTTCTTCCAAGATATGAAGGGAAAGATTTTTATATAAAAGATACAGCCACCAATCTTGATGCTATCGCGGGATATGTGAAAGCTCTTGATATAAGACAGAAGGCTCACCAGATGGTTGCTCTTTTTGGTGGAAGAGCTCCCCATCCGATAGCTCTTGTTCCAGGCGGTATAACAACAGTACCTACCAGAAGTAACATAAAAGAGTTTAAAAAACTCCTTAAAGAAGTTAATGCGTTTGTTGCTGAAACATATACTCCTCATGTTGTTGCTGTTGCAAAAGCTTTCCCCGATTATTTCAAGCTTGGAAAATATGACAAATTTATGTCATACGGAGTTTATGACAAAGATGAAGACCGTAAAAATTTTATGTTTGAGCAGGGAATATTTGACGGAAAACTCGAAAAACTTGATACTTCAAAGATCAGGGAGCAGGTTAAATATGCGAGATATAAATCAGGTTCAAATCTCCATCCGCTGAAAGGTGAAACTATCGCTGATCCCAATAAGAACGGTGCATATACCTGGGTTAAAGCGCCAAGATATGATGACAGACCTATGGAAGTAGGCGCTCTTGCCAGGATGGTGATTGCTTATCAATCAGGGAATAAACAGGTTAAAAAGGAACTTGATGGAGTACTTAAAATATTTAATTCAGAAGTTCCCGCTGCATTTTCTGTTCTTGGAAGACATGCATCTAGAGCGATTGAGTCCAAGATTATCGGTGGTGAGATGTTAAACTGGATAGAGGATCTTGAGCCGGGTGCAAGTCCGAGAAATTCATACACTATTCCTGATACAGGAGAAGGTGAGGGTCTCATTGAAGCTGCACGTGGAGCTCTTGGTCACTGGATAGTTGTCAAAGACAGAAAGATTGAAAATTATCAGGCTATCGTTCCGACAACATGGTTCTGTTCACCCAGAGATGATAAGGGTGGAAGAGGTCCTGTTGAACAGGCTCTCATCGGAACACCTGTTGCTGATAATATGAATCCGATTGAGGCAGCAAGGGTTGTAAGATCATTTGACCCATGTTTGTCATGTGCTATTCATGTTGTTGAAGGTGACAAAGAAATCGGTAAATTCAGAGTCTGCTGATTATAATATTGACTGATAATAAAAAAGGTGTTCTTTAAAAGGGACACCTTTTTTTATTTAACTTCATTATTGATTTAATAGATCCAATACTGATAAAGCCGGTTATTAAAAAATCATATCCTGTTTTATTATTTCAATTCAGGCATATTATTTTTTGATCTGGCAGGTATAATTATCAGAATAAATTTATATTCTGACATGTTAATTTTATGCACCCAGGTGATGTTATCCTCTGCGGGAATTGTTGCTTCAGAGTAAATCACGAAACTGAAATTTCTGCCACTTTCTAACGTAATGTGAAACAATTCAAAATAGTCATCTTTTTTCTGTCCGGAATTATAAATTCAGGCGATTTTCCTTATAATGTATGTCAGGTATATTGCATATTACAAGGGGGTACTTTTCATATGGCAAAGAAAACAGATCTTAAAGTAACAAGATCAGATCTTGACGAAATTATGAAAAAGCAGAGGGAATTTTTTGCAGCAGGCAAAACAAGGGATGTGAAAAACAGGATACAGCATTTAAAAAAACTGAAGCAGTCCATAAAGGATCACGAAGATGATATCTATGATGCACTGTCAGCCGATTTTGGTAAACCTCCATTCGAAACCTACATGTCAGAGATCGGTACTGTCCTTGTTGAACTTGGACATACAATCAGCAATCTTAAGTCCTGGGCGGGGATAAAGTGCGGAAAAACACCGTTAAGCCATCTTCCCGGGAGATCAAGAATTTACGCGGAGCCTTATGGGACGGTATTGGTTATCTCTCCATGGAATTATCCTTTTAACCTCGCGCTGGCTCCGGTCATAGGTGCAATTTCTGCCGGAAATACGGTGTTTCTGAAACCTTCATCAGCATCTCCCATGACTTCAAAGGTACTTTATAAAATTCTTACCGGTGTTTTCCCCACGGAATGGGTTGCGGTATTTCAGGAGGAGGAGGTAAAGAATTTTATGCTTGATCTGCAGTATGATTACATATTCTTTACCGGTGGCGCTGATGTGGGTAAAATGGTGATGCAGAAGGCTGCTGTACACCTTACGCCTCTTACCCTGGAACTTGGCGGAAAGAGTCCATGTATAGTTATGGATGATGCGGACTTTACAATCGCGGCACGACGACTTGCCTGGGGTAAATTCTTTAACTGTGGACAGACATGCGTTGCACCCGATTATCTTCTGATTTCCGAGAACGCGAAAAAACCTTTTTTTGAAGCTTTACAAAAAGAGATAAAAAAATTCTTTGGAGAAAATCCGAAGTCTAGTCCTGATTTTGCGCGGATAATATCAGACAGACACTGGGCAAGAGTGGAAAGATTACTTCATAAGGGTAAAATCGTCATAGGTGGAGAGGTCGATCCCAAAACAAGGTATATTGCTCCGACAGTCATTGACGGGATTACACCTAAAGACCCTATTATGCAGGAGGAGATATTCGGACCTGTGCTGCCGGTTATCTCGATATCATCACTTGATGATGCGATAAACTTTATTAATGCAAGACCAAAACCGCTGGCGCTTTATCTTTTTACAAAGAGCGGAAAGACCAAAAAGAGGGTCATTGGTGAAACTTCATACGGCGGTGGGTGTGTGAACGACACATTGAAGCATTTTGCAAACGGTCATATTCCATTTGGTGGAGTGGGCTTGAGCGGCATGGGCTCATATCACGGCAAGGGGAGCTTTGATACATTTACTCATTACAAGAGCGTTTATCATAATGTAAACTTCTTTGATAATCCGTTGATGTATGCGCCATATACTAAGTTTGCAGCAAGGGTGATTAAATCAGTTCTCAAATAAAAGTGAAGGTTATTCTGACTTAAAATATATTTTTAACCGCCCTTTAAAGGGCGGTTTTTTTATAACCTGAATTGCTCTATTATTTACGCCATTTTTGGCGGCGGATAGATATAATCGTTTATTTTAAACTAAAATATATGTTATGGGATTATTATTGGAATTGTTCTCAATAAAATTGAATTGTAATTTAGTGACCTTAAATATATTTTGTATAGTTAATAATTAAGTTTTTATATAACTTGAAAGTGTAACATAAATGCTGTTATATAAACATAAATAATTATTAACTATATTTTGATTGTTCTTATTCTGATGATATAAAAAAAATATAATTTAGAGGAGATTATTCTTGAGCGTACATTTTTTATACTGGATTATCTTTGTTGTTCTGATCAGCGCAATGCTATACATAGATCTCTATATTTCAGATCATGAAGATCATGAAAAAACACTGAAGAGCAGTGCTATCTGGAGCCTGATATGGATTGGTGTGGCTCTTTCATTTAATGCTTCATTATATTTATTTTATGATAATGGTCATGAAAAGGCAATGGAATTTCTGGCCTGTTATCTCATAGAAAAGTCTCTCTCTGTAGACAATCTGTTTGTTTTTATAATGATTTTTCAGGCGATGAACATAAAAAGGATTAACCAGCCTCATATTCTGAAGTGGGGAATTCTCGGGGCTATTGTTTTCAGAATATTCTTTATTTTCCTTGGAGTCAGTCTTATACAACATTTTGAAGCTACTATATATATATTCGGATTAATTCTTCTCTATGCGGCATTTAAGATGATGATGGATGCCTTCTCTGATGAGGAAGAGTCAATAGATCTTGAAAAAAGCCGTATTATAAAGTTTCTCAGCGGGCATTTTAAAATTGATACAGCTTATAAAGGAAAAAAATTTTTTACAAAAATAAACGGATCCAGAGCTTTGACTCCACTTTTTATAACACTTATTATTATTGAAACATCAGACATTATATTTGCGGTGGATTCAATTCCGGCAGTACTTGCCATTACGCAGGATTCATTCATAGTAATTACTTCAAATATAATGGCGATACTGGGGCTCAGAGCGCTGTACTTTGTTCTTTCTGGTATGCTGAAATATTTTACATATCTCAAACATGGTGTTGCGTTTATACTGTTTTTTGTCGGTATAAAAATGCTGATAGAACATTTTTATAAAATACCGGTTTCCGTTTCATTGATGGTAATTTTTGCAACCCTGACTCTGTCAATAGGAGTTTCTATGATTGTACTGAAGAGAGAGAAAAAAAAACTGCCGGATTAAATTTCCATTGGCGGTTAGAATCGTTCAGTCTTTGTGGATAACAGAATGATCAGGATAAGTTTTACTATCTTCACGATAAATTTACGCTATAAATCCCGGAAAATAACAGTACATAAAATGTAGAAATTAAAGGAAGCATCTTCGATGAAACAAATATATAAATATAACCACTCAGACTTCACTATTGACAAAATTACTGAATTGAAGGGCAACAAAAAAATATATGTCGTTTTCTCTACATTCGGGGAGCGGGAGGCTGATCTTGTTATCGAAAAGGTCGGACTATTAAAAAAAAATACCGGAGTAATTATAGATAGAATAATTATTAATCACCGGCGTACAGGGTGTGAAACGGATAAAACCGAATCCGGAATTTCATCAGTATATGATGATGTAGATATAATGGTTTCCAATATTGCTTCCGTTCCTGATATGGGCTCAGAGAAGGGAAAAGGGGCTGATATGAGGAGAACTTTATTCAGATTAAATATGGAGTATCTCTGCGGGGTTACTCCAGGAGATGTAGTTGTTGTTTTTCTTGATGCAGATGTTATCCCGGAATATTTCGGGGCACATTTTGTTACAGGACTTGCCGGAGCTGTAATGAAGGGTGCTGATTATGCAAAGGGGGGATTCTGGCGGGAGATGGGGAGGGTTAAGAAGTATGTGGCGCAGCCTATGTTTTCATCGATAAATCATCCTTCTCTTGACTCACTTGCCGAGTTTTCTTATCCGTTGTCAGGGGAGTGCGCCGGAACTCTGAGCTTCTTTAACTCTGTATCGTTCTGGCAGATGTATGGAGTTGAAACAGGGATACTTATTGATGCTGTAAGCGGAGATTATATTCTTGCTGATGTAAACCTGGGACTTTACGATCATGAGCATCACAACGACATCAATATTCAGAAAATGAGTTTCGGTATAATCCGGACATATTTACGATCGTTGATTGATTACGGTATAATAACATTGAATACTGGCGCATCCTTATCGGATAATTTCTCAGCTGAATACATCAATTCCGGGGGGGAGAGAATTATGATCAGGGAAAATCTTCATGAAATAAAGTACAGGCCTTTGAAGTTTTTATTATAGTGCAAATCAAAAAGTTAAGGCCTGGTTATATTAACTCTTATAATAATCTTTATTTTGTAATATCCGGCTTCCGGATTTTGGTTGAAGATGTATATCGGCAGATAATATTATTATCTATCCGCCGGTTATATATAGATACAGTGATAATGGGGGTTGAGTAAATATGAGCAGACTTCTTAAAATGGCGGGAGAGCCGGCGCATAACAGAAAAATCGAAATATCCACTTACCCCGCAGAAGGTGGTCATATTATTACCGAGGGAAGGCTTACGGATGTAAGACTTAAAGATTACTATAAATTTACCGGGGAGAGGGTAGATGCGGGAACTCTTCATGATTTACGGCTGATTCTTCTTGTAAAAATTCCTGAAATGATAATAGAAGATCTTGAGGTCGTTATTGAAACTGTTCCACGAGAGGATTGCCTTCTTATAGCAAAGAGTCTTAATCCGATAATAGGGATGCCGGTAACCGGAGGTTTTACTGCGAAGGTGAGAGAGGCGGCGGGAGGTACCAGAGGGTGTACACATCTTTTAAACCTTCTTGTAACAATGGCTCCTGCATTAATGCAGGGATATTGGGCATATATTTATCAGCAGAAACCTGACCTCTCAAAAATTAAAGACAGAAACAAATCCGGCATAATGAGTCGGGGGCTTAAGAATTCATGTTTTACATGGAGGGAAGAGGGAGAGGCATATCAGAAAATGGTGAGACTTATTAATGAAAAAAATTCTGGTAATTAATTCAAATATAAAAACTAAATAAAATAAGTTTAAATTGGAGATTCAAGCTATGAGCAGCAGTAATTATTCTGTAAAACGATGGGTAATCACATTTGCCGGGATTTTTCTTCAGGTTGTTCTGGGTTCGGTGTATGCATGGAGTTATTTTCAGAAACCGATAATGTCAACCTATGGCTGGAATAACAGCCAGGTTGCATGGATTTTCGGACTTGCCATTATGTTCCTCGGGCTTTCCGCAGCAGCAGGCGGAGTCTGGCTTCCGAAATATGGTCCGCGGAAACTTGCCATGACCGGAGGTCTCTTTTATGGAACAGGCCACATCGTTTCCGCATATGCTTTATCAATTCATAATCTCCCTCTTCTTTATATAGGGTATGGTGTAATTCATGGTTGTGGCCTGGGCCTGGGATATGTAACTCCGGTTGCTACTGCATCGAAGTGGTTTCCGGATAAAAAAGGGCTTGTGACCGGGATGGTACTAATGGGTTTTGGTCTGGGTGCTCTAATTATGTCAAAGATAGTTGCACCGCAGATTCTTCTTATTACGGGGGGAAATCTTATTCCGTTCTTTATATATTACGGTGTATCCTCAATGATTCTTATATTGGTATCCGGTTTTATTCTTGAAAATCCCCCTGCAGATTTTTGTCCGACAGGGTATGACATGAATTCATCGTCTGTAGGAATGTCATTAGCTTCAGCAACTGTTAATCAGGATAACCTTACGGCAGCAATCTGCCTTGCGTCATCTAAATTTATAAAAATGTGGATTGTTTTTTTTCTAAACATAACTGCCGGTATAATGTTTATCAGTTTTCAGTCTCCAATGATTCAGGATCTGTTAAAAATTCAGAATCAATCAATGGATGCTGCTGCCCTTGCGGCTGCCGGTGGAACACTGATAGGTATCAGTTCATTATTTAACGGAGTCGGGAGAATGTTCTGGGGAGGTATCTCTGACAGGATAGGGAGAATCCAGACATTCAGATTAATACTTGGTACGCAGGTAGTTATTTTTACTGTTTTAATCTTCGTTAAAACTCCGGTTCTCTTCGGCGTACTTGTTTGCTACGTTCTTTTGTGTTATGGCGGAGGGTTCGGTTCAATGCCATCATATGTGAGCGATGTTTTCGGGGTGAGGCTGATGCCTGTTATTTATGGTGCAATTCTCACAGCATGGGGAATCGCCGGTATTGCAGGACCGCAGATTGTCGCATTCTTGAAGGATAATGCGCATGGAGTGGCCGCAGTATATACTTTTATTGCCGGAGCGAGTCTCCTTGCGGCAGGATTCATAATTACCCTTTTCCTTGACAATGACAGGTTATCACTGCATGGTTGATGTGAAAGTACTGTATAATTAGAACATATTAATTTTTTTTTCAGGGGAAAGTGAATGCATTTGATATATATTGCAATAGGAGGGAGTTTGGGAGCAGTGGCAAGGTATATTGTTTCAAAAGTAATACATAACATTTATGCTCCGATTTTCCCGTTAGGAACTCTTTTTATTAATGCAAGCGGTTCATTTTTAATAGGATTTCTTTTTTTTCTGTTTGATAATCTCATGTTGCCGGATAATTTAAGATCGTTTTTACTGATCGGATTCCTGGGGGCATATACCACATTTTCAACCTATTCTCTCGAAACAATTAATCTGATAAGGGATGGTGAATTTAAAGCAGGTTTTTTAAACATATTTCTAAGCAATATTTTATGTTTATTGATGGTCATCGCGGGTATGATAACATCCCGTTTATTTTTTAAGGTGTTGAGGTAGATTTTATGAAGTTACCCGAACAGGCGGTTATGCTCAGAATTTTTATTGGTGAAAGCGACCGCTACAAAGGCAAACCCTTATACGAGCAGATAGTCTTAAAGGCCAGGGAGCTGGATCTTGCCGGTGCTACTGTAACCAGAGGGCTTATGGGGTTTGGCGCTGACAGTAGAATTCATACCTCTAAAATACTGGAGTTGTCTGAAGATCTCCCTGTTATCATTGAAATTGTGGATATTGAAGAGAAGATCAATATGCTTATGCCGTTCATTGATGAAACGGTGGAGGAGGGACTTGTAACCATAGAAAAAATGCGGGTTATAAAATACAGGCATAGTTGATGTAAAAATATGCTTAGAAATTAAGGTGGATTCACATTTTTTAAAGCTTGTATAAAAATTATGTGTCGATAAAAAATACAGTTTTTATCGACACAATAGACATCTTTGTTGACATGGATTTATTCCGGAAATAAACTGTATTAAGAGGTTTGAATCTTTTTACTATAAGGAGACTGAAATGTCCGAAAAAAATATACTTGTGATAGATGATGATCCGGATATTCTGGATTCTATCAGTGCAGTGTTGAACTCTGAAGGATATAATGTTATCACTGCTATGGATGGCAAAGAGGGGATAGAAAAATTTAAAAGTGAAAAGCCTGACCTTGTTCTCTGTGACATGATGATGGAGAGGGTTGATGCAGGCAGCAAAGTAGCCGAGATGATCAGGAAAGAAAACAGTCAGATTCCGGTATACCTTTTAAGCAGTATCGGGAATGCTACGGCAAGTAACATCAATGTGGTAGATTTAGGATTTAATGGAGTACTTCAGAAACCGGTCAATCCCGATACTCTTCTTTCTCAGATAAAAAAAGCGATTGGAGCATAATTGAAATACCGGCTTTTTATTATTTTTAATTATGCTATACAAAGGCTGTTTCCTGCAGGGGCAGCCTTTATTGTCTAAACTGATAAGGGAAAGTGATCGATTCTGGCAGTTTACTTTAATTTATAAATCTTTGTGTACTGATATTTTCTGAACAGTTTAGATTAATAAACCTTTGTGCAATTAAGACTGTATTAACTCCTGCATATCACGGCAATTGTTTTCAGTTTTATAAAACGTGTTAAGATTTTCAATGAGCATTTGTTTTACTTAAAGAGTTTAATGATGTATTAAAAATGCTTTATTATTGACTTGACAATAAGAATATATGTGTGATTTTTTCAAATATTAAATAGAGACGATATTATGATAAAAACAAGTGTTGGCAGAATTTTTTTCATCGCATTGATATTTACTTCAGCCTGTTCCACTTTTATACGTGATGAAGATTCGGGAACTTTATTATTAAAATACCAGGCCGGCGAGTTTGTACTGCTGCAGAATATAAGCCGGAATGAAGAAATTTTACCTGCAAATAGCATTGTAAAGCTTATTGTTGTACCAGGTGATGAGTGGGTAAAAATCTATGCATATGATTCCAGTGAAGAGCTTCTTGTATCAAAGAGAGTTTTGTTGCTGTATCTTTTTCAGAGTGACTTTCCTGATGAAAAGTTCAGCCAGGAGTTTCTTGATGCTGAACTTCTGAAACTTGTAAAGCCTAAAATTTCCGGGGCTAAGGCAGAAAAAAAAGTTATTAAAAAAGAGACTAAAAGTAAAAAAATAAAAGGATAAGCATAGTATGTTTGAAGGTGCATTTACAGCAATTATTACCCCGTTTAAGAATGATAAAATTGATTATAGCTCGCTTGAATTGCTGATAGAGAGGCAAATAAGTGAAGGTATTGATGGAATCATTCCCATGGGTACAACGGGTGAGTCTCCGACAATTTCATTTGAGGAGCATGAGGAATTTATCAGACGAGTGGTAAAAATCGTAAACGGCAGGATTAAAGTTATTGCCGGAACAGGTGCAAATTCCACAAGTGAAGCTATCTGGCTTACGAAAGGAGCAGAGGATTCCGGAGTGGATGCAACTCTTTCTGTTAACCCGTATTATAATAAACCGACACAGCGGGGACTCATTGCCCATTATGAGGCAATAGCAAAAGCAACTAAACTCCCTATTATTTTGTACAATATACCTGGAAGATCCGGAGTAAACTTTTTACCCGAGAGTGTCGCTGAGCTTCTTAAGAGAACTGATCATATTGTTGCAATGAAGGAAGCATCTGGTGATATAGCACAGATTATGCGGCTGATAGAACTCTGTGGTGGCAGGCTGACTGTTCTTTCCGGGGATGATAATCTTCTGCTTCCTTTGCTCTCCATAGGGGGAAAGGGGGTTATATCCGTACTTTCCAATATACTTCCGGCGGATGTGAAAAAAGTTGTCACCTTGTACAATGAGAATAAAATAGATGAGGCCAGGGCACAGTTTTACAGACTTCTCCCTCTTTGCCGTGCAATGTTCCTGGAAACCAATCCCATACCGATAAAAGCTGCAATGGAAATGGCTGGATTTTGCAGTGGCGAATTAAGGCTTCCACTTGTATCATTAAGCGATGAAAACCGGGGAGTACTCCATAAAACTCTTGCTGATTATGGAGTAAAACTCAAATGAATATTGGCATTTGCGGGATAGGTGGGAGAATGGGAAACGCCATTCTCCGGATTGCAGTTGAGCGGGGGCATAAATTATGCGCTGCGTTTGATGCGGCAGGATCGCCACTGATAAACACAAATGCATCCCTTCTGGTTAAATCATCTCTTGCTGATTGTATTATTACTCCGGTGAATTCAGTGTCGCTTAAGGGGATTGACGGAATTATTGACTTCTCCGGTCCTGCGGCAACTTTTGAATTGTTAAAGCTGCTTGCGGAGATAAAAAAACCTGTTGTGATAGGAACTACCGGTTTCTCAGATACTGATACCGCCAAGATCAGATCTTATTCTGATAAAATACCTGTAATACTATCACCAAACATGTCACTTGGTGTTAATCTCCTTTTTAAATTAACTGAAATAGCATCCAGGGCTCTTACTACAGATTACGATGTTGAAATTTTTGAAGCACATCACAGGTTTAAAAAAGACGCTCCTTCTGGAACAGCTAAAAGACTTCTGGATATAGTAAAGGAAAATATGACAGGCCTTTCAGATGCTGTTGATGTCAACGGTCGTGAGGGGATTAAAGGAGAGAGGACAAATAACGAAATAGGAATGCATGCAATGCGCGGCGGTAACATTATCGGAGAGCATACTGTGTTCTATACAGGCCTTGATGACAGAATTGAACTGACTCACAGGGCTGCAAGCAGAGATGTATTTGCCCGCGGAGCTGTTTCTGCCATTGAGTATCTACTGAACAAAGCACCCGGTTTTTATACAATGTATGATGTTCTGGGATTTAAATGAGTGAAGAAGAAATAAATAAAGAGACAAGAAACGGTGATATTGAAACAAAAGAGTTCACCGAAAATCCCTATGATTACCAGAGCGCCCGTCCGGAAGATGTTGTGCGTCTTTTTTATGTCCATGATGTACCGATAATACCTGTAATATCAAAAAGAGGTCTTTTAATCGGTATACTTAAAAAACAGAATATCATATCTGAATTAAGTGATATTGAACGTGTTGAAAAATTAAAGATTGATGAATTTATAACCCGCAATGCGGCTAAAATGTCTTTTGATGATCTTCTCCAATATGGGAAAATCAGGGAATTTGTTGTAATTAATATTTTCGGTGAAGTGCAGGGAAAGTGGAACAGAGTTCAGCTTTTTACTGCGTGCGATACAAGGGGGGTGAATCAGGAAAGCGAGGTGAAAAAACAGCAGGAGGATCAGGCTCTTGACTGGATGATTTATCTTATTCTTGAACATATACCCAGAGGACTTTATGCAATCAATGAAAATGGGAGAACAATTTTTTATAATAGTCATTTTGAGGATCTTTATACAGAAAAGTATGGAGCAGAAGTAAACGTAGAACTGCTTGAAAAAATATTCAGTGATCCTCTTAAGAATGAGCTTTTTTCAGGCCTTGATGAAAATGATTTAATATTTCATAATGATGAGCTTGATATATTTTATGAAAAAATTCCACTTGTTAGTAATGAAAGGAAATCTGGATTTCTTATCTTCTGTGATAAAAAAAATTCAGGATCTGAGGATGTAAGACTTCCTGGAGTTGACCTGAGAGCAAAATCCTTTAATGAAATTATAGAGGCTGTTGAACGACATATATTAGTGGATACAATCAGAAAATGCAAAAACCTTGATGAATCAGCAGAAGTTCTGAAGCTTTCGCGGCAGGCATTGAGTTCAAAGATCCGGAAATTCAGCATAGAAGTTAACAAGTAATTCAATTTTTTATTACATTAACTATGCCATAATGGCAGGAATAATAAAAAAAGATATATTAAAAAAAAATATTTTTTTTATATATTTCTCTTGACTCAAAATTATCATTTTTATATCATATTTTTAAATATAAGTGTCTTTGTTGTTTTACCCCGAACACCTCTTTTTGCTGTTTAATAATCATAAATTTCGAAACGAATAGATTTTTAAGCAAAGGCATTTTTGATTTACCTCTTAAGTTAGAATGAAAAGAATAAAACAATACTCAAAGGATAAAACATGCCAAAAGCCAGTGAAATGAATGACAACCTGAATGCAGATTGTGAAGAAGGTTTAATTGACGATAAACTCGCAGGGGTAAAAGGGAACGAAGGCTATAAGCTTGATCTTGGTGAACTGAAGGCGAAGACTATTACTGAGCTATACAGTCTTGCCAAAGAAATGAAACTCGAAGGAACATCAGGTCTGAAAAAGCAGGATCTCATTTTTGAGATTTTAAAAGGGCAGACCGAGCAGAAAGGGCTGATTTTTGCCAGTGGAGTACTTGAGATACTCAGTGATGGTTACGGTTTCCTCAGATCGCCTAATTACAATTATCTTCCAGGTCCTGATGATATTTATGTTTCTCCGTCTCAAATAAGGTTGTTTGGACTTAAAACCGGTGATACAGTTGCGGGTCAGATACGTCCTCCAAAAGATAATGAGAGATTTTTTGCGCTTCTGAGAATTGAGGCGATTAACTATGAAAATCCGGAAAATCTTCACAGGAGAGTAATGTTTGATGATCTCACTCCTCTTTACCCGCAACAGAGAATAAATCTTGAAACTGAAGGCACTGAAGTTGAGATGAGGATTATGAACCTCATGACACCAATAGGCAAAGGTCAAAGAGCACTTATAGTAGCACCTCCAAGAACAGGGAAAACCATTCTTCTTCAGAAAATAGCAAATGCAATAACAAAGAATCATCCGGAAATATACCTTATTGTTCTTCTCATAGATGAGAGGCCTGAAGAGGTAACCGATATGGCAAGATCAGTAAGAGGAGAGGTAGTATCTTCAACTTTTGATGAGCAGGCAACCAGGCATGTTCAGGTAGCCGAAATGGTGATAAATAAAGCAAGAAGGCTTGTAGAGAGAAAAATGGATGTTGTTATTCTTCTTGATTCAATAACAAGGCTTGCCAGAGCCTACAATCAGGTTGTCCCTACAAGTGGAAAAATACTCTCTGGTGGCGTTGATTCCAATGCTCTTCATAAGCCAAAACGGTTTTTTGGAGCTGCAAGAAACATTGAGCAGGGTGGGAGTCTTACTATTCTGGCAACAGCTTTGATTGATACAGGAAGCAGAATGGATGAGGTTATTTTCGAAGAATTTAAAGGTACAGGAAACAGCGAACTTCATCTTGACAGAAAGCTTTCGGATAGAAGGATTTATCCTGCTATAGATATTAATAAGTCGGGCACAAGAAAAGAAGAATTACTGCTTGACGAAGAAGAGTTAAATAAATTATGGGTATTAAGAAAAGCTCTTGCTTCCATGAGTGCCACTGAAGCAATGGAGCTTCTTGTTGAGAAGATGAAGGCTACAAAGAATAACAAGGCATTTTTCAGGGCGATGAATACAGCCTGAAAATGCATGATAAAAAAGAAAATACACAAGTTACAGGAGATAAAAAAAGCTATGAAACCTGGAATACATCCGGATTATGCTGAAACAAAGATTCACTGTGCATGTGGGAATGTTATTGAAACAAGGTCCACTGTAAAAGATCTTCACGTTGAGATCTGTTCTAATTGTCACCCTTTTTATACTAAAAAGCAGAAGATTATTGATACTGCAGGAAGAGTTGATAAATTTAAGAAGAAATACAACATTAAATAATTATATTTAATTAATAAATTTGAATCTTAAAGGATGAGTTTTAATACAGCTCATCCTTTATTTTTTTATTTATTAGTTAATAAAAAGTGTTCCATTTGCAGAGATAATCGGGCAATTATTTGAAGATCTCTCCTATTGCTCAAGCGGCATTTTGTTTTAACACAGGACTTTTTTTATTGATATAAATAAATCCTGCAATTCCACAAAAGATAAAACAGATAGCTATAATTTGCGCCTGTGTAAGCCCGATGGTTGTTACTGGATTGAGTCTTATAAACTCAATCGAGAATCTTGCTAACCCGTTCATGATAAGATAAGTAAAAAAAAGAGTGCCTGTTTTAAATCCAGATTTGCGGAGTCTCATTAAAATAAGGAAAAAAATCAATGAAGCGAATGATTCGAAAAGAGGAGCCGGGAATACGTTTACTGTTATAGGAACAATCC
The DNA here is from genome assembly GCA_963664815.2 of Spirochaetota bacterium. Classification (GTDB taxonomy): domain Bacteria; phylum Spirochaetota; class UBA4802; order UBA4802; family UBA5550; genus WRGT01. Next base: position 2,948,013 of record CAXXHB010000003.1, on the reverse strand, counting down.
CATTAGGATAGGCCATGCCGAAAAAAGAATCAGTAGGTATACCGTAACATCCGTCACCTGAAGCGTGACAGCCCAGTCGTCCTATGGCATAACCTAAAGCCATTGATGGAGATGTTGTATCGAATATTTTAAGCACGCCTTCATTATTCTTTTTTATTACAACTATTGATGCAATAAACGACAGTACAAATCCTCCGTAAACTGAAAGCCCTGCGCCGGAAAATATCATTGCAGATGGAGCGGATATAAATTCTTCAAAATTTTCAAAAATATGAAATATTTTTGCCCCGATGATAGCTGAAGGGATAATTATGATAAGTAGTTTATACGCAAGTTCAGGGTCAATTTCTTTTAGTGTGAATTCTCTTTCAAGAAGCAGAAAGGAAATGTAAAAAGCAAGACCGAGAAGCAGTCCGTATGAACCTATTGTTATTAATTTATAATTAAAAAGTATAGGATACATATATTTCTCCCTTAATAAACAGCATTGACAAATTTGTGTTCTTTAATTAGTCTTTGAAACACCATCATTATTGATAATAGCTAAGATTATATAATAATTAAATGTAGACGCCTGATTTGAGATAATTAAAATATCTTTGTCAAGTTATAATTTTTTTTTAGCATTTTGCCGGGTAATTATACGTATGAAATACGGGTGCGTGATATGAAAGATGATGAAAAAGTTGCTTTTGCCAGAAAAGGTAATGAATATTTCAACGATGGAAACATTACGGAAGCGATAAAATATTTTGTTAAGGCCGGTTATCGTGACGGTATAATGCGCGTGGCTGATTATTATTATTTTGATAAGAAACAACCTCTGATAGCCTTTAAATTTTATAAAATGATCAACAGGCAGGACAGAGTAGACGAGATTTTCGCAAGAATGATGTTTGCGCTTAACAAATGGCTGAAGTCTCCGTCTGAAGATAAAAACGATATAGAAACAGATGGTCATATTTCCAGTGATGAAATTGAAGTGAAAATTCATCCTAAACTTAAGATTCTTGCTGAAGAGATTATAAGGGATGATGAAAACAGAAAAAAGTAATAATGATGGATGGAGAAAAGAGGTATAGATGAAAAAGTTTTATTTTTTAGTAATATTGATTTTCATGATGGTATCGAGTGATAATTATCCGTCTGAACTTAGCGCTACACGTTATTTCAGAAACAAGGTTGTGGAAAAGAAACTGAATAATGGCATAGTGCTATTAATGCTGGACAGGGGTTTTTCTCCGACGCTTGCTTTTCATATATCTTTCAGAGTTGGTTCTGTTGATGAGAGTTATAAAACCTTGGGTGCAGCGCATATTCTGGAGCATATGCTTTTTAAAGGAACTGATAAACTCGGTACAAAGGATTATAAGAAGGAGAAACCGGTTCTTGACCGCCTTGAGGCTGTAGGGGAAACTATTGACCGTCTTAAACTTGAAAATCCTTCAAGTGGAGAGATTAAAAAACTGGAAGCTGAATTTAAGAAGCTTCAGGAAGAAAATGCAAAACTGATTATAAGTTCTCCATATGATATGCTTTATACATCTAATGGCGGCGTGATGTTTAATGCTTCTACCTCCAGGGACATGACGGGTTACTATATAGAACTCCCGTCAGACAGAATAGAAATGTGGGCAGAAACTGAATCTGCCAGATTGAAACATCCTGTTTTCAGGGAATACTACAGTGAAAGAGATAATGTATTTGAAGAGAGATTAATGAGGTCACAGTCTGGTGGCGACGGAATTCTGCAGGAGGCTTTTTTTGCAGCAGCATACTCCGCGCATCCATACAGGCATCCTACTATAGGATGGGAATCCAATATAAAGTACATGTCGATCAATGACATTAAAAAGTTTTATAATGACTTTTATATTCCCTCGAGGATGACTATAACAGTAGTCGGGAAACAGGATACAGAAGAGACTTATAGAATTATAAAAAAGTATTTTGAAGGTATAGAACCCCGTCCAGAGCCTGGTGAAATAAAGGTGATTGAACCGGAACAGACTGGTGAAAAAAGAATTAAAGTCTATTTTAAATCACGGCCATCCATGATAATCGGGTGGAAGAAACCAACAGCTCCATCAAAAGATGATTATGCGTTTGATATAATTTCATCTGCGCTTGGCAGCGGTAAGGCATCAAGATTTTACAGATCACTTGTTCTTGAGAAAAAAATGGCCTCAGCAATATATACCTGGAATGGCGCTCCGGGTTCAAGGTATGATAATATGTTTATGATCTATGCAGTTCCGGTTGATGGAGTAAGTCCTGAGGATATTGAAAAGGAGATATATTCAGAAATGGCCAAATTCCGGAAAGAAGTTGATGCGGTAGAGATTGACAGAGTTAAAACTCTTTCCGAATCGTCGTTCATTTTTATGCTTGATAACAATGGAGGTATTGCAGGACAGCTGAGTTATTTTCAGACAGTATTCAGAGACTGGCGATATATAGCGGATTATATTGAAACAATTAATAAGTTAACTGTTGAGGATATTCAGATTGCTTATGACAAGTTTGTAAGGGATAATTACAGGACAGTGGCAGTACTTTGTGATGACAGGAGTGGCAAATGAAAAAAATATTATCAATTTATACGGTTTTATTGTCCGTATTGTTGTTTTCTCCGGATTTATCGGTGGCTGAAACTGGAAAATCATTCAGTTCAGATTTTCTTTCTTCTCTCCCGGAAGTGAAAAAAAACAGGATGAAGAATGAGATAAACTTCTATTATCTTGAAAACGATCTGCCTGTTACTGTTATATATGTATCAATATCTTTTGGCAAGTTGTATGAAAACAGCAGTAATGCCGGAATCACAGAAGTTCTGAACAAAGCGTTAACCATTGGAGGATCGGCAGCTTATCCGGGGAATAAACTTAATGAGGAGCTTGAATCTGTTGGTGGACAGATTCAGATTTCTGCAGGGTGGGAAAATATCGGGATTGAAATAAAGGTTTTGAGTAAATACAGCAGCCTGGCATTCAAAATACTTGGAGATATCCTTAAAAATCCTGTTTTTGATGAAGCGGGTGTAAAATTATCAAAAAAACTGGTAATAGAAAAAGTGAGAAGAGATATGGATGAACCTGAAGAGGCAGGAGTACTGAAATTGCGGGAAATTATATTCGGAGGTTCTGGTTACGGTTCGGTACCCACTGAAAAAAGTATTGGGGGGGTTGATACTGAAATACTTAAAGAATTATGGAAGAAATTTGTAACAGGTGGCAATATTAATATTGCGGTATCTTCCTCCATTGGAGAGAGAGAGATCATAACTCTTGCCGGAAGTGAACTTTCTGAAATTGTTAGTGGCAAGAGGCAATACTATTCTGTTGATAGGGAGAAGGTTTTAGCTGATATAAAATCTTCATCAGGTGTAATATATCTTATCCCGTCTGAATTGGAACAGGCTACTATCTATACAGGAACACTTGCTCCAGATATAAAGTACAGTGGAGACTATGCCCTTTACATTGTGAACTATATTCTGGGTGGAGGATCATTTAATTCAAGACTGATGAACGAAATAAGAGTCAAGCGGGGGCTTGCATATTCCGTGTATTCTTTAATCAGGAACAGGCGAAATACCGGTGTATTTATATCTTTTGCACAGACAAAAAATGAATCTGTAACAGAGGTTCTTTCTCTTATACGTGATAATATCAATAAAATGTGTAACGAACCTGTCACTAAAGAGGAGCTGGAATGGGCGAAAGAATCGATAAAAAATAGTTATGTTTTTAAGTTTAATAATATTGATGACCTGCTGGCTAATTTCTTCGAAATTGAATACAATGACCTTGATACGGAATACTTTAAAAATTATCTTGATAACATTAATAGTGTTACTCAATTGGATGTTACAGGTGAAAGCAGTAAAATTTTTAAGCAAGGTTTGGTAACAGTTGTGGTTGGCAGCCGTAAACTTGAAAAAGAGCTTTCAATGATGGGAAAAGTTGTAGTGTGCGATAGGGTGCAATAAGTTAAATTTAAAAAGAAATATTGTATTTATTCTATACCAGGGAGATAGTGAACCTGGAGTATTTTTTATAGTTGTTCTATTCGTCTATTTTTTTATTTTATTCTTAAGAATGATTATTACCGAAACTGTATATATAAAAAATAAATCACGGAATGATTTATGGCTTATTCTCTGTTTAATAAATGGTAAAAATAAATGCTTTTCTTTGTAATAGTATTAAAAAACAGTTTTTATTGATATCATCCATGGAGAATAAAGTAATCTGAGGTTCAGGGAAGAACGCATGACAAAAAAAATTGTTGATTTAATGTCTTACAGGATTGAAAAAGAATTAAAAGAAAGTGGTTTTACTTTAAAGAGAGATGGTGAAAAAAAAGTAAAATTGTTGATTAAATTACAGAATGATGGTACTAGCAATTAAATCTTTTAGTGCCAGGGAGATAGGAATGAGTACTGAACTCGAAGCGAATAAGCAGAAAGTCAGAGATGAACTTGAAAAACTAAAACATGAGTATAAAGTTGAACTGCCGAAGATTATATCAGAAGCACGTGAATATGGCGATTTAAAAGAAAATGCAGAGTATCATGCAGCCAGAGAGAGGCAATCATTTGTTAAGGCCAGGATCGCTCAGTTAACTGAACAGCTTAATCAGCTGAATGATTTGAATGTGACAGATATTTCTGATGATAAAGTTGGATATGGTTCTACTGTAACGGTCGTTGATATTGATACGGATGATGAGGTGATTTTTACTTTTGTTTCGTCTAATGAGGTAAGTCCATCACAAGGAAAGATTTCTGTATCGTCTCCAATTGGGGCAGCTTTACAGAATAAATCTATTGGTGACAAAGTCACAGTAGTTATTCCAGCCGGGAAAAGAAATTATCTGATTAAAAGAATTGTTACAATACATGGCAAAGAGTTTGTTTATAATGAATAGAGAAGAGGACTTAAACTGGAGACGAGGGGGATCGAACCCCTGGCCTCATGAATGCCATTCATGCGCTCTCCCAGCTGAGCTACGCCCCCATTTAAATCTATACTTTTTTATAGAAAAAATTTGTCAATGAAATTATATTTAATTTTTAAAGTCATCTGTAATGTATAGAAGTTAAAATAAATATGAGCAGCCCCCGTATCCCCAGTGGGGCAAAGTCAGTTTGGGGGTACGGGGGCTGCTTCTTTTATATAAAGAATTTTTTGCTGAAAGAAACCGGTCTATTGACTCACTGTTTAAGCCCGGGATAAAAAAATATTAAGGTTAAGTTATGATTTTTACTTATATTCTTGTTTTTCTTTTTTTCATAATATTTACTATCATAATACTTTATATTCTTAGCGTATATGTTCTTCCTAAGAAAATAGAAGAAATTCAGAAGATGATTGAGGCCGGTCAGACCAAGCTTGCTATCAAGAAGCTTACTGAAATAATTGAAAAAGATGACCGGAATCCATATGCTCATTTTCTTCTTGCAGAAGCCTATAAAGCAGAGGGTAACAATCAATACGCAATATTGGAATTCAGGCAGGTGCTTAAGTTCGGCAGGTTTGATGACAAAATAAAAGAGGTCTATATACGTTCAACACTTGCTAAAATATACAAAGATAAAAAAGCTATGGAAGATGCAAGAAAGGAATATCTGCTTCTTACAAAACTTGATCCTGCAAACTATGAGAATTTTTTTGAGCTAGGACTGATTACATATAATCTGGGGCAGCTGGATAAAGCCACCAATTATTTTAAAAAAAGCGCGGAATTAAACTCCAAACATGATCAGTCGTTTTATTATCTGGGACATATATACTACAAAAATGGTGTGTATGCCGATGCCAAGCAATACTTTTTAAATACTATAAAACTTGATCCTATAAATTATCAGGCACATTATTATCTGGGCCTGGTACTCAGGCAGCAGGGGGATTATGAATGGGCACTGAAAGAATTTGAAGTCTCTATGAAAAGTGACGATCTCAAAGTGAAAAGTCTGCTTGCTCGTGGTACTTGTTTCATGGAAAAAACTCAGTTTCCAAAAGCTGTAATGGAATTTGAACGCGGAGTCAAATTTGCTAAAAAAGGGAGTGATACTGAACTTAACCTGAGATACTTCCTGGCAGAATGCCAGGAGAAGATGAGAGATGTTCATGCTGCAATTATCAACTGGGAAAAAATTGCTGAAGTAAACCCGAAATTCCGTGATGTCCAGCAGAAACTTGGATCGTATGCCGAATTCAGGCAGGATGACCGGATTAAAGATTTTATGATTGCCGGTCTTGCTCAATTTGAGCATATGACAAGAAAAATTGTAGCAAGTATGAATTATAACATTACAGATATCGAAATAATAAGTGACACCGAAATAGAAATTATGGCCATTGAAACTGAAGGAAAATGGCGAAACACAAGGCAGTCCAATAGAATTATCAGAGTAAACAGGACAACGGACATGTTGTCTGATGTCTATTTCAGACAGATTCATGAAACAATGAGACCACGTAATGCTACAAGGATTCTCATAATAACAACTGGTGATGTATCTCCGAAAGCTCTTGAATTTGCAAATACAAGACCTATAGAGATTAAAGGTAAAGCAGAACTTGTCGAGCTTTTGAAAAAAATATAACTGTCATGGATCATATCAGAAATCTCCTGAGATCAATCCCTTTTCTGCTTCATTTAAATGATGCTGAAGCTGAGTTCTTTTTCAAATCAGGGCGTTTAACATCCGTCAGGAAAGGGCAAGTTGTAGATATAAAGAAAACAAACTCATTAAACATTGTTATTGATGGAATTTTTGAAATAGAATCTATCGCAAACAGAGATATAGTATATCTTTCATCCGGATCATTCTTCGGCTTTTTGCCATTTATTGAGAACAGAAAAAAAGGAAATGTAAAAGCTTTAGTCGATTCACAGATTTTTGTAGTCGGAGAGGATGATTTTTATAAACTTTTTTTGATGTCGCATAAAGCCCTTAGAGGGTATATAAAGATTATAGAGAGCCTTAATTTTGATATTTCTGATGCCGGGGGAAAATATTTTGATCTTAAGGGTAAGGTTATTACTGTTTATAGCAGGAAATCCGGTACAGGGAAAACTCTGCTTTCATCATTGCTCGGATTATCTCTCTCGGTGGAAAAAACAATTATCCTCGATTTATCATATAATGGCAGATCACTCTTTGATGTGTTTAAGCAAAGGATGACAGTGCCTCTTTCCGAAAAGGATCAGGGAGAGAAATCGGCAGAATCTCTTTTAAATGACAGAATTGTAAAAGTTACTGAAAACCTTCACATTCTTAATATTTCTTTTTCAGCCAGAGTCAAGGTTGAGGCAGCAATTCTGGGTCCGCTGTTATTTGCTTTATCGAGAGATTATAAATATATTATTGCTGATTTGTCAGACAGCGATGAAGAATTACGAAATAAAGTTTTTGATATGACAGATTTTGTATTTGCACTGGTTAATTCAAAAAAAGATATGGAGGAAATGCAGCCGGTCTTTGATGAACAGCTAAAAGAAGGGCAGAGAGTATTTTATGTAAGAAACAATAATTTTTCGTCCGATAAAGGTCCATTTTACGGGGGATTAATTCTGGAAAGATGCGAAGGATTTTACGATGGAGCTGAAATTGATATGCTGGAGAGTTTTATATCCAGTGGAAATCTTGATAAATATACTAAAGCGGTAACTACAGACAACAGGGCTCTTGTTATTCAGTCAGCCCGGATTGAGTCAATAATTCTCGGCTCTGTTTTTCTTGAATTGAACAGATGCGAAAAAGTATTCGATTATATCTATTCTTCATCATATAGTTATTTTTTATCCTGTTTGCTTCTTCTTTATGATGATCATGATTTACTCAAAGATAATCTGAAAAAATTTTTTTCACCGGAACAATTCAACAAAATTTATGAAGTTACTTTTCCGGAAAATTTTCTTTTTAAATCAGGGAAAATACTAAAATATGCGGCTGAACTGGCAGGTTCAAAAAGGGTTGAAATGTTTAATTCTCTTCCTCTTGCCTATATTAATTCCGGTGGAGAACAAAGAATTTTCAGTACAGGATCGCTAAGCCGTTTAATGGCCGCTAGCCTTATTTCCGAACCGTTATTTGAACCGGTTGTTATTGCTGATAAAAACTGTTCATCAGGTTTTCCGGATGAATTTGTACTCCCTTCTCACCTTCACAGGACTGAAGTTTCAGAGATATTTAATATCACAATAAATAATAAAGGAAATCTGTCATTCACTGATGATAAATATAGCAGCTTTTTTGTAAGTTATCTTGAGTCATCTGAAAAGAAGAAATTACCTCCGGCAGAATATCTGGATCAGGGCAAAAAATTAATACTTGATGTATCGGAAAATGAGTTTAAGTTTGACAAAATTTCTGAAAAAACAATGAAATTGTCTCAAATACTGATTGCAAGAATTATATAATAGAGAGGGGTAATTTGAGATCAGCAAAAACAAACACTTTTCAGGCTGCTGTTTTGATTTCCGGTATTATTTATATCCTCATTGGGTGTGCCTTTATATTGTCTCCTATTACAATTTTCCAGTTTTTTGTTGATAATGTTTCAGAGAACTGGTTTGATCTTGTAAGAGATCATGAATTGGTTGCTCCTTTATATTTTACAGTAAGGGCTTTTGGTGTTCTGCTTTTAACTTCAGGTTTTCTTATGATAATGCCTCTGTTTGATCCTTTGAAATACAGGGGAATTGCTTATTTTAACGGGGTTATATTCCCTTTCATATCCTCACTTATTCTTCTAAAAAACGGTCTTTTCATAGGGGTAAAGAGGGATGATGCTATTCAGGGAGATTATATGCATACTTCAATTGTTATATTTGGAATTATTCTGGGAGTGATATTTATTCTTGTCTTCTCAACCCTGATGATAACAAGAAAAGATGCAAAAGATGGAAAAGAATAAATTTTTTTTAATTGATTATTATTAACTTTATATATATACTGTATCATATCAATAAAAAATGAACTGGAGTGGAAAATGGATCTTAATCTAAAAAAGACAGGAAATGAAATTACTATATATTTAGAGGGCAGACTGGATGTTCATCTTTCAGCAGATATTGAAAAAGAAATCAATAAGCTGATCGCAGCAGAACCGACAAGTAATTTTGTTCTTAACTTAAAAGATGTAGAGTATATGAGCAGTTCAGGTCTTAGAATCTTTGTTTCAACTATGAGAATTCTGAAAGAAAGTAAACGAAAACTTGTGCTGTGCAACATGAATAATGCAGTTAAGAAAATATTTGAGGTTGTAGAGCTGACTGATATGTTTGATATTTTTAATTCTGAAAATGAGGCTCTTGATTTTCTGAAAAAAGCATAGCCTGTGGTTGATATTGAAGATAAGAGAGAGTAAAAAAAAACAGGGAAGTTTTTTCAGTAATCTTTTTACAATTTATAAAGATTATATCGATCCTGCAAAGGAAGAGATTTTATTAAAAGATATATCTCTCGGAATTGGAAACAGGATTGCAATTCAAAAATTTAAGAATTTTTCCTGGCCTTTATGGTTATCTGAAGCAGGGGATTTTTATTCTCAGAATTATCGTTCTACACCAAATCCTCTTCTTTTAAATACTAACTTTCGCGAATGGCAGACTTTTACAAATTATTTATCCCAAGATGAAATTCATATAGATAGATGTGGCATGATTGCCGGGCCTGGTGATTTCCCATGGTCTGTTGAGTTCTGGTATAGTAATAATAATACAATCCATTATCCTCAAAAAAACTGCAGCCGGATAACACCGGTGAGAGATTCTATAACAGGTGAAATAATTATTACCGGTAATTACGGTGCTGCTCAGTTTTGTGAGAGAATAGCTGGTGGGAAATCAAGCGTTGATGAAGCACTTGTTTCTTTTGAGCTTAATACTGCTTATGCTGATGATATACTATTTGCTGTAATAAGACCATATAACTGTTGTGCTATTGGTGGTTTAAACAGCATCAGTTATGATCCTGCCGGATATATGTTGAAAATAAATGATAAAAACCGTGTTGCCTTTGATAGAAAACCTGATTTCATACAGATCGGATCGGGTAATAATGGCGATGTGAATTGTTTATCGACAGGTTATATTGAATCAGTTGATTGTATACATGGCATGGCAACTATGGCTTCCGGATTCAAATTAAAAAAAGGGGAAAATATTTTAAATTTAAGAATTTCTCTTGATAAAAAGATGTCATTACCATTTCAGAAAATCGATTTTACAGGATCGTTCAAAGAATTTCAATCTTTCTCTGAAATGAGGATGAATGAAGGTTTAAAAATAGAAATTTCTGATGAAAATATAACCAGATATTTTCGTCAGTCTAAACTGACACTTTTAAATAACAATTCCAATGATTTTAATCCGGGAAAAACAGATGGATACAGGAATCTGTACTATTTTAGTTATGCAATAAACAGGGCTGGCCTGGAGCAGGAATCTGAAAAGATTGTAAATATGTTGCTTGAAAAGTTTAAATATAATGTAAAGTCCCCGGAGTATAGCTCTGTTATAAATGCTTCATATCTTCTTAATGCTTTCTACGAATGCTATATTCATAAACGGGAAACAGATTTCCTGCAAAGTTATTTTCCTGTAATACGTAAACTGGGGGATTACATTTATAATTATTCAACAGAGGTGCATTCTTTAGATCAGCTTCCGGGTAGTACCGGGGATGATAATTATATAAAAGAAGCTACTTGGAGTGATTTTGTAATTATGCTATCGGCTGTTATGAATATATCCTATTTGTCAAGATCTATGGGTATTTTCGGCGATGAAGTAAAGTATAAAAATGAAGCCGACCGTATACAGTCAATTATCAGGAATAGTTTAGAGAAGAAAAGGCAGACTTCTTTAAATGATTTCGCACATTTTTATTCTTTAATATCTTTTCCGGATAGCATCCTTACCTGTTATAAAGAGAATGATTATCTGGATTTTTTTTCAAGTTTGACCGAAGAGGCAAATTATCCACTGTTTGATCGGCATAAAGGTATTGATCTTTTCTCAAGTGCATTAGTTTTGATACATCTGATATTAATTAAAGATACAAGATTTTACTCTTTTTATAACATGTTTTTTTCCATGATGGATGATTTCTTTACTCTTCCCGAATTTATAGATCCTTTATTGAAAAGAGGGGTATGGGGTAACGGGAATTCAAAAGCTATTTCATCTCTTATCTTTGTAATTATCAGGAATAGACTTTTTCTTGATAGGGCGGACAGACTTGAAATATTTACTATGCCGGAAAAGCACTGGTTTGATAATGGCAAGAGGATTAAGGTTGATAATGCTTTAACAAGATATGGTAAAATATCTTTTATGTCAGAAACATCAAGTGAAGAAATAAAATTCAGCTTTATCGGCCTTCCAAAATTTATACCGTCGGATATAATGATAAATCTTCCCGTAGAAACTTCAATAATCGAATCTGATGATTTTATTTTGAAAAGAAAAGTCGGTAATAGTTATATAATAAACGGCTGGCCATCAGTCATAAGATTTTCTCTTGTTAAAAAAAATGAATCACTATCGGTTGTAATTTAATCCCACACTTAAAGAATTATTGATTTAATAGCTTCATATGCCGATTATAAATATGACGTAAAATCTTATCATTGAGAGAGCTATGCTTGTTCCATTTCTTGTAACGGCGATTATTATTCTGGGTGCAATAGTTTTTTATCTTTATTATCTTGCACCTAAGTTTAATCCGAAGAATAAAGCTGAAATTCTTCTGAATGAAAACCGCATTGATGAAGCAATCGTTGAATTTAAAAAAGTCCTTGAAAATCGTCCCAAGGAAGTTCCAATTCACTGGAGGCTTGCCGGCCTGTATCTAAATCAGGAGAAAATTGATCTGGCAATAAACCATCTGGAGGCGATTACTGATATTAATCGTTATAACGCCGATGTGGAAAAAGAAGATATATATAAGCTCCTTGCGGATCTTTATCTTAAAAGAGGCGAAAAACTGAAAGCTTTTGAAAAATTTTATGAACTGCTGAGGGAGTACCCAAGTGATGTAGAAGCACTTTATCATGTTGGTTTTATTTCACTTGGACAGGAGGTCTTTGAAACAGCTTTCAGGTATCTTGATACATTATCAAGACTTAAAAGGAAAAACTTTGAAGTTTTATTCGGTGCAGGCATTGCAGCTCTACAAAGTCAGAGGACATCAGAATCTATAACACTTTTTAAGGAATCATTGTCAGTTCAACCCGATTCAGATATCGCTAATATGGCAATGGCGTTTGCTTTATATAAAAAAAAGGATTATAAATCAGCGGTTGAGTACGCTAAAAATATTGTTGAGAAATCAACCGATGAAAATGCACTTTTTATCGCAAAAAGATTGCTCGCCTTTTTATATATTGAGCTTAAAAAATATGCTATGGCCATTAAGCTGTATGATGAACTAAAAGAATTTTGTATTAAAAATGATATGAATGAAGAACTTAAGATTGCTATGTATGATTTCGGTTTTGCCAATCTTGTAGATGACAGAAAGGAAGAGGCATATGCCACATGGAATCAGCTCTATCAGATGGAAAGAAATTTCAGAAATGTACTTGATCTGATAACAAGGCTCAGAAAAGAGATGGATATAAAGCCAGGTGCAAAACCGGACGATTCCAAACCTTTAATCAATGAGGCAGAACCTTGGAAGGAGAGGGCATTTGCCGATAATTTTTTATGGAGTATCTGCGGTTTGAAAAGTGAACAGGAGCTGGATATTCAGAGTATAATTTCTTCATTCAGGCCTTCAGGATCAAAGGAGAAAAGAAGTATGGAAGATCCGGGTCTGATAAAAGAATCAGCTGCTACAATTGATGAATTAATAAAGCTCGATACTGAGAATTTCAGAAGTATATCATACAGGGTTTGTGAAAAATTGGGATTGATTATTGATGAGATTATGACTACATACAGAGAGTCTGACGGTGTTGATTTTATGGCTACTCAGAAAGAGGGAAAGACTAAAACCCTTGTATGGGTCAGAAGGTGGAAGGGGGCTAATATCGGTGAGATTCCACTTCGTAATTTTGCTCAGGCAATTAACGATTTTAAAGCCAAGCAGGGGTACTTTATTACTACTGCACCTTTGTCACCTGCCGGTGAGAGCGCGTTGAAAAGTCTTGATAAGGTTACTGTTGTATTTCCGGAAGAATTATCAGTCCTGCTGAAAGGTCTGGTTTAAAAAATGAATGGAACATATGCTGTCATCGCTGAAGTGAATATAACAGATATATCATCAAATGATTTTTTTAAAGTGAGCAGAAAAAATTATCCGGTAACGCTTACTGTTTCGCTAAAAAACTCAGGAATGCTGGAATATCCATATGTTATTAAAAGTAAATCTGGTTACACCCCTCTTACCTGTCATAACAGAATAGAAATACTGCGAGAAACAGGAATTTCATCAGTAAACTGTTTTATACTGGAGAAACCGGATTTGAATATGTTCATAAAAAATGTTTCGTTGAAAATGTATAGAAATGAACTGGGACCTTCGGGCAGGCTTAAAGTATTCTCTCTTCTTTCTTCATGCTTTAATCTCGAAGAAAATGTAAGATATGAATTTTGCATAAAAGTTCTCAAGCTTCCTTACGGGTTTTTAAAAGATGATAAGCTGGTAAAAAAGACTCTTGAATTTCCTGAAAGTCTGCTGAATTATCTGGATGAAAAAGATATAAGTTTTAAAATAATAAAAGACATTTCGCTTCTTCCTGTCAAATGGATTTCTGTTATTGATAATTGGATAAATAAATCGCAGGTGAGGATAAATATATTCAGGATGCTGATAGAGCATCTTTTCGATATTTACCGTAGAGGTGATGATGTCACAATTATTGAATCGATTTCATTTAGCGATGATAAATCTTTATATGATGCAGTTTATAGAGCAAGATTTCCTGAATACTCCAAACGGAAGATTGAATCTGATGAAATTATAAATGAATTGAATGAAACCGGGCTGATGATAGAATTTCCTGAATATTTTGACAGGGGAACTGTAACGATAAGACTTGATGTTGATAAAAGAACAGATTGTTCTCTACAGATTAAAAAAATATCAAAGTTAAATGTTGATAAATTGAATAAACTTCTTTCTTATCTGTGACAGTTGTATGCAGAACATCAGTGAACGGTGTCCTTTCCATCATCATCTGCTTGTTTATTATTTTTCCCCGGATCTGAAACATCGCTGAAATTAGCCAGTGACAGTATGATGCTATTAAAAATAAATCCAGTCATAATAAATTTTGTAAATTTTTCGTTGGTATTATAGAGTGTGAATAATTGATGTGTAACATATATACAGTTATCCATTATTTCCTGAAGAAATAACTCTTTTTCATTTTTTATTTCTTCAGGATCGGATTTTTTCAAGATTGAGTTTCTTTTAGATTCATGAATTATTGCTTCAAGCAGACTCTGGAAAAATTTATCAAAATCTTCATTGTATTTAACCTCGAATCCATTTATAAGTCTGATCATTTGTCTTTAACTTGTTTTTTAATGTTTTCAAATTTATCTTTCAACAGGTTTCCCAGGCTTGATGAAGATGCATCATTACTGTTTTTCAGAAATGAATTATAATCATTCATCTCTTCTTTTTTCCGCGCACCGCTTTCACTTAATATCAGTTTGCGGGTGGCACTCTGAATATCTTTTATTGTCACTGATAATTCTTTTCCAGCCGTATAGTTCTTCTGTATATCATTAGCGGACAGAAGCTCGTTTTTAGGAATAAATCCCAGCATGCCATTTTCAAGTCTTAATGTGACACCGCTATTGTTAACGTTTTCAACTGTACCTTTCTGTGTTTCATTCATAATATTGTCTGAATGTGACTGCCATGGATCAGTTTCACCTGTTATAAGCTGCATTGAAATTTTTTTATTGTCACGATCTATAGAAATGATCATTGCACTGACTATGTCATTTTTTTTAACGGCATCTTCAGGTTTTTTTATTCTTTTAACGGGACTCATTTTGGAAATATGAATGAATCCTTCAATGCCAGGTTCGATTTCAACGAATGCACCCTGCGGAATTATATTTACAACTTTGCAGTTTATTACCTGGTTTTCGTTGTAATTTTTGATATTGTTCCATGGTTCATCAAGCAGTTGTTTTACGCTTAATGTGATTTTATTGCTGTTCCAGTCTACACCGATGATTTTAGCCGTTATTTCATTCCCTTCAATAATGCCGGATGTGTCAATAGATCTGCCCCATGATATTTCAGATTTAGGTATAAGTCCTTGTATTCCGTCAAGATCAACGAAGATACCAAAATCATGTTTTGATGCTACAGTTCCGGTGATGACACCACCAGGTTTAAGGTTATTTTTAAGGGTTGTTTCTTTCTCTTTTTTTGTCTCCTCAAGGAGAATTCTTCTGGAGAGAATAATGTTTTTTCCATTTTCTTTGAATTCAATTATCTTGAACGTAAATGTTTTGCCAAGGTATTTTGATTTATCATCTGAAGCTTTCAGATCAATCTGTGAGTACGGACAGAAACATCTGAAGCCGGAAATTGTTATATTATAACCACCCTTAACCTCAGTCGAAACCAGGCCTTCAACAGGCATATTGTTGTTGTATGCGGTTAATAGAAGTTCCGGAGTGATTTCTCCTGAACTGATTTTTAATCCGGCTTTAATTTCTCCCCTCTTGATAGAGATTATATAAACGGGTATTGTATCTCCCTTTTTATAGATAAGATTACCATTCTTATCTTTCAGTTCAACAGTATCTATAAGTGCTTCACTTTTTCCGGATATATCTAAAAAAGTATTTTCCGGACCTGTATAAACTATTGTTCCTTCTATTTTATCACCAACAGAGAAATCATCTCTTGCTTTCAGTGACTTCTCAAAAAGCTTTGAAAAGTCTTCTTCATCAACGTCTATACTGAATTTATCGCTCATTTTAAAAATCCTGAAAAAATAATTTAATCAATAATTATATATCATTTCTCATTGTAAACCTTTTTTTAAAGGTTTACAATGAGAAGTAAGATAGAATTTAACATGAAGACAGTATAGAAATGACACTTCTATTATAAAACATTATGAGAAAGAAGTATTATGAGTAGATGAGAGAATTTGAGAGTGAAATGGAATTATATTTTGAATTTCAGAGCTTTATTTGCATACCAATTACATCATGATTCTGGAATCCCAGTTTTTTATAGAAATCAGTTACAGCAGTATTTCCTGTTCTGATCTGTATATTTAATTTAGGGCATCCCAGTTCTTTTAGTTTATTTATAGAGTATTCGACAAGTGAGCGCCCAAATCCACATTTTCTGAACACTGGATCTACTCCGAGATAATTAAGCCATCCTCTATGTCCGTCGAAACCTGTCATAACCGTACCTATAACTTTACCTTCAATTTCGGCGACAAAAAAAAGGTCCGGTTGAAATTTGATTTTCAGTTCAATATCATCTTCAGGATTATTAGATGGCACAATCAATCCGCAGGTTTTCCATAGAGATATTACTTCTGACTTATCGGTTATACTGAATTTTCTTATATTAATGTTTGTCTTCATAAAAATTATAATTGATTGAAACTGAATCTGATTTATTTATTTAAAAAATCCCGGCATCTCGAAAATACCAGCATTAGTAAATGAAAGTATTTTTTTATCTTTAAGATGAATGATTTAGATTAAAGTTATCTGGATTTAATAATTAAGTGCAACTCTTTTTAATGAAATATTGAATAAAACATAAATCTTCAATTTATGACAACGGAATCTGGTCTTAAGTAAATGTTAACTAACGAATTAAATGGATAAAAATGTTTAATTTGTGTAAAAAAAATTTATAGGAGGGTTAGTTCCTGTGAATAAAACTGATTTTATTGAAGCTGATGATTATTATGATATAGCATGTCAGTGGAAGAATGAAAAAGATTGGGAAAAAGCTATTTCTGCTCTGAAGCATGTAATCAACCTGAATAAATACTTTATATATGCATATATAGATCTTGCATCGGTTTATGCTGCGAAAACAGATTATTATAATGCTGTTGCGGTTTTAAAAAAGGCTGTTAAACTGGATCCTGGATTTCATCTTCTTTACTACAATCTTGCCAAATACTATTACAGAAACGGAGAGATAACAGCATCACTGAAATCTATAGAAGAAGCAATATGTTTAAATGATACAGAGTTATATGAAAGGGTAAAATGTGTGATTCTGAAAAAGCACAAAACGTAAAAAAGGTGAATTAAATCATCCTTTTTTTACGTTTTGTAACAAATTCTAAACGATTTACCAGTTTAAAATATTTAAGATGGCATACTGATGAAGATTCCGCTAGGATCAACTTCATTTCGCAGTATCTGAATTATTTCTTTAGTCGGGGTTTCTGTTACCGGAATTGCCCCCTGCGGCCTGACAAGCTCAAACCCTGATGCTAACTGGGCAAGTTCAGGTGACACTCCGGGATGAAGAGTCTTTATTCTCATCCTGTGTGTTCCCGGTTCGAAATCATATACGCCGGCAGAGGTTATTACAGTCATAGGACCATCATTTATTAAACCTGCTTTTTTTCTCGCGTCCCCTTCGCCAAGCCATCCAGGGGAAGTAACAAAGTCCACTTTTTTCACAAACTTATTCTGGTCCTGAAGTCCGACGTAAATCAGTTTACTTACTAGAGAGGATACGTCGTTATTACCGCCCGATCCCGTTAGTCTTACTTTAGGGTTTGTAAATTCAGGACCGATCATGTGGGTATTAGCGCTACCATACATATCAATCTGTGCAAACCCGAGGAAACCCTTGTCAACCATTCCATTTGCCGCCTGACCAAACGAGTAGGGCATCTCCATAATAATCGGAGACTTTCTCCATGTCATAGGGCCGCCTACTGACCATGGCATTTCAAGATGTAATGGATCCTGCCCGCCTGATTCGTAAACAAAAGTAATATGAGGGGCATGAGTTTTTTTTGCCAGAATAGCAGCTACCATCGGGAGTCCTGTTCCGATATATACAACTTCATTATCTTCAATCTGCTTTGAGAGTATAAAAGCCAGCATTTCAAGAGGATTCATTGGTTTATCATTCGACATTTTTTTCTCCTTGTTAATTCAGAATTTCAAGATTGATACAGATTATTCAATATCCTTCACATCCATACCGTTTTCCCATATCTTGTAAACAAAGCTTATACCGTCAGATTCATTGTTACCTTCGGCTGCTCTTGCTCTTCTTCGGCTTTTGTTTACCCAATCCAGTCCACCCACCATTTCCACAAGGTCATTTACATTTTTTGTTCCCATAATAATTTCGTCGAAATATTCTTTGGATAGCTCATCAGTTTCACTTGCGTATTTAAAGAATTTCTCCCAGATATACCTCATCCAGTAATATTCATTGGGCATATATCCCGGAGCAGCGCCGAAGGGGAGTTCAACTACGGCATCAATGTTGTTGAAAGGTATTTGTGCACCTTTTGCATGATAGCGGATGTCATAATTTGAGACAATTTCCTCAGCGGTGATAATAACTTTTCTTGATGCTGCGGCTGTTGCAATGTCGTTAACTGCCGGCCCGTAGAATCTTGCATTACCGAATTTATCCGCTGCATTTACATGGATGACAACGATATCCGGGAAAAGCGCGGGAACAAACACGCATGGATCACTATCTTTTGATAGTGGATTCTGAACAACTTTCAGGTAGGGATTATGGGTAACTATATCTGAACCTAGTCCCTGTTTTGAAAAACATCCAGGCATTCCAAGTTGTGCCGCTTTAAATCCCTGGCCCATAAGTCCATGGCTCCAGTCGGATAGAATTTTTACTTTGCCGCTTTTTAAATTCCTTGAGAAAAGTCTGTCAATGCCTCTCATTTCGGCACCGGCATATGATGCGTGACAATGTGCTACTGTTCCATATACAACGCCATAGCTCTGGTTAGTATTGGGTGACCCTATTGCCTGGAGGTTTTTCTTTCCCTGGCGAATAATCTCCCAGAATGCCTGAATGGCAGACCTGACATAACTGAAACCGCTATCGCACCAGATGTCTCCATCGTTTACGTATTCGGCAACCGCTTCCTTTAGTGACATTCTTTTGTCTCTCTGGGAATGGTCTTTCTTCAGGTGAGCTTCTCTTGCGGAATTCGAATCCACAAGTCTGTTGAGGATTGATGTATCCTCAATTTTTAAGTTTTTTAGGGCTTCCTGATTGTAATCGAAATTCACAGCGTCCTCCCTTTTTAGTAACGTTTAGTTTGTTTGATACATAATTCTTTATTATAAACAGACAAGTCTGTATAATGTTGTGATTATTGATTAGATAGACAAACCGGTCTGTATTTTTGAATTGACAAATACCGTCTGTTCAGTCTTTTGTCAATTCAAAAATACAGTAATATATTCTGACTAAATATTTTAATGTAAATGCAGATATTATATCTCCCTTCCGCATTGTTAGCGGGATGATTAAAACATTTTTCATTTGCAAAAAAGTTAAGGAATAAATATTGAAAGTAATAATTCAGGGTATAATCAATGAGTGATGGCGGAAGTGTAAGAGAAAGAATTCTTCAGACTGCAATGAAACTTTTTTATAGCCAGGGAATAAAAAGTACAGGGATTAATCAGATAATTGAAGAGTCAAAGGTTGCAAAAGCAAGTTTCTATAATCATTTTCCTTCGAAAAGAGATCTGATAAAGGAATGTGTAATAGAATATGATAAAATAATAAAAAATCAGATGGTTAGTGTGGTACTCGACAGTAATTCATTTAATGATTTTGTCAGAAAATGGATTGAAGTAATTAAAAGTGATTTTCAGGTTATATATCGAGGATGTCCGATTGCGGGATCTGCATTTCAGATTGATATTGAAGATGGTGAAATGATGAATCTTCTGAAACGGATAATTGATGGGTGGGTAGATCTTGTTGCACAGTTTCTGAACAAGATGGTAAAAAACGACAAATTACCTGAAACACTGGAGATTGAAAGGGTCTCCAGGCGAATGGTACATCTTTATGAAGGTGCTGCGACAATGTGGAGGATCACCAAGGATAATATTTATATTGATGATCTGGAGTACCTTATGGAACGGATGCTTGAATGAAAAGAACAGTTTTATGGGCAGAATTTTTACGGTAAGTTTATTATTCCTCTGTAAAATAATCTGTTCTCTACTGCCAGGGCATTTATATGCCGATAAAAGTATTGACATTAAAGATGTTGTTTATTAACATTATATGAGTATAAGTAACTTATAAGGATAGGTAAATTTATGAAAAAAAGAATTTTTATTACGTTTATTATTTTATCGATATCATCAATGGTTTTTGCTTCTGACAAAGAAAAATATATAGCGGATCTTGATCCTGCAAAAGATGAGAAGATTATTATTCAGGCAGCTGAATGGCTTGGAGACAAGAAAGAGGAGGATGCTTCTCAAAAGCTGGTTGCACTTCTTTCTGATTCAAGGTATGTGGTCAGGGCTTATGCGGCTATGGCTCTCGGTTATATAGGTGGAGAGAAAAACGTTGATGCACTGAACAATCTGATCCTGAACGATTCGAATGCTTCGGTAAGATATACTGCACTTCTTTCAACAATGAGAATAAAATCTGATAAATCCATTGCAGTATGGAAAAAAGCAAAAGAAACAGAAACAGATCCTTTCATAAAAGATTTATATCAGAAAATGGAAGAAAAGGTTAAAGGTAAATAAGTAATTGAGTATTAAAAATGAAGATGTCAAATATCTTGTATTTGATGTGGAATCTGTACCTGATGCAAAACTTATAAAAAAAGTTAAATATCCTGAAGAAAGTTTTGATGAAGCAGGTGCCGTAAGAAAATTTCAGGAGGAGATACTGGAAGGATCAAGCGGCACTACTGATTTTATCCCTGTTACTTTTCAGTATCCGATTGCGGTTTGCTTGGCGAAAGTAGCTGAAGATTTCTCACTTCTTGATATAGTCAGTCTGGATAAACCCGCATACAGATCATCTGAGATTGTAAGGTTATTCTGGCATGGTGTTGAAAATCTTTATAATCATTCAGCACTCGTTACTTTTAATGGCAGGGGATTTGATATTCCATTGCTTGAGTTAATGGCTTTCAGGTATGGTTATCCTGTTAAAAGGCATTTCAAGGATAAATGGGCTGGACGAAACCGTTACAGTACAAAGCATATTGATCTGCAGGATTATCTTTCAAATTATAATGCCATCAGGATGAATGGCGGATTGAATCTTCTTGCTAAAGTACTTGGCAAGCCGGGCAAAATGTCTACGAAAGGGGATCAGGTCTACGAGATGTTTCTTCAGGGAAAAGTTGATGATATAAATAATTACTGCATACATGATGTGCTTGATACTTATTTTGTATTTCTCAGAACACGAGTGCTGCAGGGTGATATATCAATTGACAAGGAGCAGGATATTGTTCAAAAGGCAAAATTTTTTGTGTTTAACAATATTGAAAGAATCCCGGCATTTAAAGAATATTTTGATAATTGGGGCGACTGGGAACCGTGGCCTTAAATGGAATTTATAATAAGAAAGGGGATCTTAAAAGATTCCCTTTCTTATTATATTATCTTTTTTTCTTAATGTACAGCTAAATATTGTCGGGAATTTTTCTTACTGCGCCTTTATCTGCTGATGATGCGAGAAGAGAGTAAATCTGGAGTGCCTTGGAAATTTTTCTGTCTCTTCCTTGTGGTTTAAAAGCCTCTTTCCCCTTTGATGTCTCCTCTTTATTTCTTTTCATAACTTCATTATCATCAACAGATATATTTATTTTTCTTTCAGGGATATTTATTTCTATAATATCTCCGTCTTTTACCAATGCTATGTTTCCTCCAGATGCTGCTTCAGGAGAGATATGTCCGATGGAAAGGCCTGCTGTTCCACCCGAGAATCTGCCATCAGTAATCAGGGCACATTCTTTACCAAGATGCATTGATTTTATATATGAAGTAGGGTAAAGCATCTCCTGCATGCCGGGTCCGCCTTTCGGGCCTTCATAACGGATAACAACAACATCTCCAGCTTTTATTTTTCCACCGAGTATTGCGTCACATGCCAGTTCCTGTGAATTGAAAACTTTTGCAGGGCCGTTGAATTTATAAAGAGAAGCGTCAACCCCTGCTGTTTTGACGATACATCCGTTCTGAGCGATATTTCCGAAAAGGACTGCAAGGCCTCCATCCATATTGTAACAGTTTTCAATATTCCTGATGCATCCGGATATTCTGTCTGTATCAAGTTCACTGTAGTAAGTATCCTGCGATGCAAATCTGAGGTTTCTGCCATTCCTTCCCGGACCACTGCTGTAAATTTTTTTTGCTTCAGGCAATACGCTTTTACGCATAATATCGTACTTGTCGAGGGTTTCCTGCAGTGATGGTGAATCAACTCTCATAACAGAGGTATCTATTAATCCGGCTCTATCCAGCTCGCCATATATTGACATTACTCCTCCAGCGCGGTTTACATCCTCTATGTGGTAATGGTAGCTTGGTGCCACTTTACAGAGGTTGGGAATTTTACGTGAAAGTATATCAATATCATTCATTGTGAAATCAACTTCAGCGGCATCTGCAATAGCAAGAAGGTGAAGTACAGTATTTGTCGATCCTCCCATAGCTATATCGAGAGACATGGCATTAAGAAAAGCTTCCTTGGTAGCAATTGAACGTGGAAGTACGGATACTTTACCCTTTTCATAATATTCATTGGCATTGTTAACAATTAATTTAGCTGCCTGTTCAGTCATCCTTCTTCTGGTTGCATGTGTTGCTACGACAGTTCCGTTGCCGGGAAGTCCAAGACCCAGCGCTTCTGTGAGACAGTTCATAGAATTGGCAGTGAACATCCCTGAGCATGAGCCGCAAGTCGGACAGGCTTTAAGTTCAAGCTCGGCGATAAATTCATCAGGTATGGATGGATCCGCTCCCATAACCATCGCGTCAATAAGGTCATATTTTTTTCCATCATGAACTCCTGCTTCCATCGGTCCGCCTGAAATAAACACAGCTGGTATATTAAGTCGCATGGCCGCCATCAGCATTCCAGGGACAATTTTATCACAGTTCGGAATGCAAATCATGGCATCTACCTGATGTGCATTACACATATATTCTACACTGTCAGCTATTATTTCTCTTGATGGAAGTGAGTAGAGCATACCGTCATGTCCCATGGCTATCCCGTCATCGATTGCAATTGTATTAAATTCAGGAGCAAAACAACCCTGTTCCTCTATCAGTTTTTTTATGAATCTTCCCATTTCATTGAGGTGTACATGACCTGGAACTAGCTCTGTGAATGAATTTACAATAGCAATAATCGGTTTTCCTAACTGTTCTTCCTTCATTCCATTTGCACGCCACAGGCTCCTTGCTCCTGCCATTCTTCGGCCTGATGTTGTTGTTTCACTTCTTAAAGGTATTGTCATATAATCCTCTTTGTGTTTTATATTCATGTAGCCGAATAGTATTAACGGTCTATTTTTGATGAACTGATTAAAAAAGATACAATGTTATTAAAATGAATTTTAATGAAATATGTTGTCAAGATTTTTTAGTGAAAATTATGCAATTGAATTATATATAACTGGAAGTGGATTCAGAATAATAATATAGCTGATGGTTTAATCATTAAATGAGAATCCGGCAGTCCGGAGCGCTGCAAAAACTATTTATAAATCAGTTTCTGCCAGTGATTTGATCACATCCTCTATTGCATAAGGTTTGGTTAAAACACCTGCAAAACCATATTCTTTATAATTTGCCATGATGGTATTATCGGAATAACCGCTGCTTACAATTGCTTTTATATTGGGGTCAATTTTTTTCAGCTCTGTAATAGCTTCTTTGCCACCCATACCACCATAGACCGTAAGATCAAGAATAACATAATCATAAGCTTTGTTTAAAGAGAACTTTTCCGTATATAGTTTAATTGCTTCTTCCCCGTTCTTCGCACAATCAACACTATATCCCTTATGTTTCAGCATTTTCAACAGAACTTCCAGGATATATTCCTCATCATCCATAATCAGAATACTTCCTGTGCCTTTTTCCTCATTTTTATTTTGAATTGTTATACTTTTTTGTTCCGGCATAGGGGTGGATTTTAAATATATTTTAAATGTAGTCCCCATATTCTCTTCCGAAGAAACCTCTATATAACCTCTATGTTTTTTTACAATTGAATAAGTGCTTGTAAGGCCAAGCCCCGTACCATTTGATTTTGTTGTAAAAAATGGATCGAAAATTTTACCGAGATTTTTTTCCGGTATGCCGGAACCGGTATCAGATATTTTAAGCATTACATAACTACCGGATTTCAGAGGAATCTCGTGAGGAATTTCGTCAATATTGGATGCACAAATTGTTATAGTACCTCCACGGCTCATGGCCTGTATGGAGTTTATAAGAAGATTATTTATCGCCTGGCTGATCTGATTGGGATCTATCAAAACATAATGAAGATTATCACTGATATCTACTTCAATCCGGATGTCCTGGTTTTTAATGATGAATTTTGCAGATTCATTAATAATATCCTTAAGTGATGAAGAGGTTAGAATAGGTTCTCCACCCTTGGCAAAAGTTAAAAGCTGCTTTGTTAAAGCAGCGGCTCTGTCAACAGCTTTTTCAAGATTCTTAAATATATCAGATATCCCATCTAATTCAAGAGCATGATTTTTCATCATCGAAATATTTCCGGATATACCTGTCAGCAGGTTGTTAAAGTCATGCGCTATACCTCCAGCGAGAATTCCTATTGATTCAAGCTTACTCATCTTGATAAGTTCCGTATCAATTTTACTTTTTATAGTTATATCGCGCAGTGCCAGTACTATGCCCTGAGGTTTATTGTCGAGTGTGATTATGGCGCTGTTTATTTCAATGATTCTTTCATTACCATCTTTATCTATCAGATTAAATGGCACACCTATATTGTTAAATCTGTATTTCTCGGTAACTTTCCCAAGTGTATCAAAAAAAAGATCTCTTGATAAATCATCAGTAAGATGCAGAATCTCACGCACATGTTTACCAATGGCATTTTTTCCGGATATTCCTGTCATATCTTCTGCGACGTTATTTATCAGGAATATCTTCCCTTCAATATCATAAGCAATTACACCATCTCCTATTGACAGAAGCGTTGCGGACAGAAATTCCTTCTCTTTTTCAATCTCAATGTTAGCTGCTATCAGTTTGCTCTGCGCCGATATCAGCTCATTATTGAGAACTTCCATGCTGTCGAATTGAGCCTGAATTTTCTGATACTGCTTATGGATTGTGTTTGATGCATTTTTTAATGAAGAAATATCTGATATTATCATAAATATTCCTCCGTTATCCCCTGCAGAGAGGTATGAAATTGAAATAAGGACATTTATTTTTATGTTGTCTTTATTTATAAGCAGAGCCTCAAACTGTGCGTTCTGAATTTTACCGGATGATATTTTTTTAATCTGTAGTATAACATCATCACCAGATTCATTTTCCGATATAAAGAAATCATAAACACTTTTTTTGTAAAAATCGTT
Organism: Spirochaetota bacterium; assembly: GCA_963664815.2. Lineage (GTDB taxonomy): Bacteria > Spirochaetota > UBA4802 > UBA4802 > UBA5550 > WRGT01. Next base: position 2,922,409 of record CAXXHB010000003.1, on the reverse strand, counting down.
AGAGTTATATCCTGTCATCTTCAGCATGTTTCTGTTGGCGAAAACAGGAATATCATTTATGCAGTACATTATAGCATCGTGTGCTGTTTCAAAGAATAACCTGTATCTTGATTCAGATTCCTTAAGCGATGAAAGAGCTTTTTCATTTTCTTTTTTTAACACACCAAGTTTATCTGCAACTCCTATAGATAGAAAGACGAAGGAAAAAGCCATTCCAATCTGGTAACTTCGTTCTGTAAGAAAACTGTCAGTAACAAGGCCAAGGCTTCTGAATCCTATGAGGATAATTCCAAGAGAGAAAAATAGCCAGGAGCATAAATAGTATAAAGCCATTTTTCTGTTAACCCAGAACATCGGTATCATTGTGAAAATAATCAAAATGAAAGGAGTTACAATCATTGCGGTAACGGAAAGTTTTGTTGATATGTTGTAGGGAGTAAACAGGGATATCATAATAAGCGGAATTATTGCTGCAACAATGATGTTAAGTACATTATGTGTGAATCTGATATAGACTTTTGTGTTCAAAAATGCCTGAGTAAATTTTATAAGAAATATCAGGGTTAAGTAAAGTGCAAATGGATGGGAGTAATTTGCCCACCATGTTGAATCTGGCCAGAGATATTTTCTTGCCATTCCGTTAAAAATTAAAGTTAATAACATTGTGGAAACAATGAAGAGTGACAGAAATAGATAGGCTTTATCTTTAGATACTATATAGATGAAAGAATTGTAAAAGAACAGGGCAATAATTATTCCGTATAGCAGCCATAAACGTGACATGTCTACATAAATGTTGTGCAGAAAGGAATCATAATCCCATCCTCGGAATTTGAAAATCAGAGAACCCTCTGATTTTATCTTAAGATATATACTTGATTCACCAGGAGGGCTTGTTATTCTGGATGCGAAATTATAATAATCAATCGGCATATTTTTAAAAGGTAGCATGTCTCCCGATTCAATTTCGATAAAACCGAATTCTGCTGGAATGTAAAGAGTGATGTAATCAAGAAGAGGGTATCTCGATTCAAAAATCCAGTTGAAAGGATCAACTCTTTCGTTTTTAATTATAATTTTCAGCCAGAAGGTTGACTTTGAATAACCGATATTAATTTTATTGTCAGGGAGCTGTCTGAATTGTCGGGCATCAATTTTTCTGATATCATCCAGTTCCATTTTCCCAGTTGGATCTTCAACATATTCTATACAGTTATCAAGAGATATATTGTCCATTTTGCTGTTTAACGGGAATGTCTCCGGAAAGATTGCTGTTACATTCCCCAGAACCAGCAGGGATGAGAGTATGAAATATCGTATTATTCTGATATATTTTATATTGACAATCATATGGCTTCTTATTATTGATTTTGATTAATTCTATTCAGTTTTTAATTTCGAATGACTTTACAGTCATTTATATTTTATAATGTATTCATTTCGAAGAAGCTATTATTAACCAGGAAAGCCTGAAATTATAACACAGATTGTATTATCATATTTCTAAGCCGGTTAGTGAAAACTGATTCGAAATTCAATTAATAGTTCCTGACTGAATTACTGAATATTATATCATTAAAATGTAAATGCCTGAACAGTATAATTATAGTTTATATAATACTTTGAAGTCAAGATTTATTATAATTAACTGCTTATTATTTCATCGGCTTGTTCTTGAAAATGATATCTGTATCACGGCATACAATAGCAGTGATCGGTAACATATAATGTTATTTAAACATATTCACTGTTACTGAATTTTATTGATAACGAAAAGGATCCAAATGTCTCCGGAAAAAAAAGGAAATAAAAAATCATCTGTTAAAAAACCTTCAATGAGAGCGCCAAAACATGTTACTGCACAAAGTAGTGGAGGTAGTAACGGTCCGTTTTATGTGCTTGTCATTATTATTCTCATTACAGTTATTGTACTGCTTCTGAATAAGTTTTATGAAAAAGGTGAATTGACTCTCCCACATTTTAAAAATGCTGCTGAAAAAACAGAATCTGCTAAAGAAAAGGGTGAAATATCAAAAGATAAAGCTGTTGATGTTAAATCAGAAGTGATAACCGGGACAGATAAATCGGGTATGGATAAAACATCATTGTCAAAGGATAAAAAAAAGAACGAACAGGAAGCTGTGTCTGAAAAGGAGGTTTTTCTTTTTTTCCTTAAACTCGACGAGAAAAGTGAAAAAATCTACCTGAGCAATGTTAAGAGGAGATTGCCGGAAAAGAAGCTCCTTTCTTTGACTCTTGAGCATCTTATAAAAGGCCCATCAGCTTCTGAGATCAATAAGGGATATATAACGGCAGTGCCATCTAATCTAAAAATTCGAAACATCGATATTAAAGGTAAGACTGCTGAGATTGATTTTAACAGCGCAATAGAGGAGGGGGCTGCCGGCGATATTCTTTTAAAGAGAATTCAACAGATTGTCCATACTGCAACACAATTTGATGATGTAGATAGTATAATAATAAAAATTAATGGACAAAGAAGAAAAACAATTGGTGGTGATGGTCTCTCTATTGGCGGTCCACTCAGGAGATGAAGATATGAACAATAAGCTTGAGATTGAAATAAAATGCTACTGCGATGATGATGCAAAGGTTAAAAAACTCCTTGGAGTGGCTGGTGCCTGTTTTATTGAGAAAAGGGATGAGCGTGATATTTATTTTAACCATCCTTCAAGAAATTTTAAAGACACAGATGAAGCTTTGAGACTTCGTATTGTTAATAATAAATGCAGGATTACCTATAAGGGTCCCAAGGTCAGTGCGACTACTAAAGCCCGGGTTGAACATGAGACAGAGGTGGATAATTTCGATACAATGCGAAATATATTGTTGAGCCTCGGTTTTGTTGAGAGCGGAATAATAGAAAAAGAGAGAGAGATCTTTTCATTTAATGGAATGGAAATATCAATCGATTATGTTGATGGTCTTGGAACATTTGTGGAGATTGAAAAAATAGGTGAGATGAAAGAAGATATAGAACAGGAATTATTTGTTACTGCTTCAAAACTCGGGCTTACAAAATTTGAGAGAAGGTCCTATCTGGAACTGAAATATTTTTTGTAATTCCCTATTTTTTAATAATTTCCAGGTATTCTTTATGCAATACTGTCCATATTTCCATTTTATTTGTCATAAGATTTAATAGTTTCAATGCGAAATCTTTTGTTTTAAGTGACGGTTTCTTATATAGCTGAATCATTTCTAATGCATAAACGATTACTATTTCCAGGTGAAATGGTTCTTTATCAGGTGTTTTATTAATATTGGAGATTATACTGGAACAGTTTTTTACAAAGGATTCTTCAGTTGCAAAACTTCTGAGATGCTCATTTACAAGTTTATTCCATGAATTGATGTCATAAACAGAGAGAGATGGATTTTTTTGTCGTAATATACTTTTAAGTGTAATCTTTTTTTCTTTAAGAACAGGATGTTCAGCTTTCTGAATTATTGTTTCCGGTTCCGGTTCTTTATCCTCTTCTTTGCTGCTGTGGAAAAGCTCTTTTAAATATTTATATTCAGCGGAATCTCTCAGAACTTCACTGTATATTTCGCTGTTGCCGGCTCCGCGTTTCTCAAGTATTTGCAAAAAGTGTTCAATGAAATATGTGAATTGCTTATCAGATTCGTTATCATGTATATCAATATGTTCTTTAAGCCATTTGTAGGCTTCATATAATCTCGGGAGTGGAGCAGTGGGAGCGTTTTGCCTGAATTTTTTAATGGCAAGTTTGAAATCCTGTTCCGTCCATGATGCTGTATTTTTCCCCGGGATTCCCGGTGCAATTATTAAATTATCGTTTACCATAATTAGTATAATGATGATAAATTAAATATCAATAATTCAACAATAAAAAAATAAAAACTGACATCTCTGTCAGCTTTTATTTTAAAAGGTAATAGTTTATATTTTTTAATCATTCACATGCTAATCGCTCCCGCCAGTTTCTAAAGAGGTAAAAATGTTTAGCAGATAACAACAGCAGTATTGAAAACTTCATCGCAGAGTATAACCTTCTTTATTCAGACAAGATATCACTTTTTTCTGAAGTTCATCAATCTCTTGTGGCTCAAGGGTCTTTTCTTTCGATGCGAAAACTATCTTTATCGATACTGATTTTTTGTCATTCGGAAGCTGTGATCCTTCATAAACAGATATAACCCTTGCTTCGATAATTCTGTTTTTATCAGACTTTCTTGCAATTTTCAGAATCTCTTCACTATAGGTCTGTTTATCTGCAACTACTGAGATTTCAAAAGGAACTTCGGGGTATTTCTGAAGTTCACTGAATTTCACCGGATTTTTTTCTGCGTTGAAAAGTATGTTAAGATCCAGATCAAAGATCGCAGCCTTACCGTTTAACTCGTACACTTGTGATATTTCCGGGTGAACTTCAAATATGAGGCCTGCATTTTTCCCATCAACCTCAATTTTCATTGATCTCCCTGGGTGAGCGTAGGATGGGAGAGAGTCAGTTGCCGGGATCAGTTTATAATTTTTTATTCTTAGCTTTTCAATTAATCCGACTGCAACAGCTTTAGCCTCAAAGAATACAGGGGTCTCCGGTTTTTTCATGAATACTGTCCCGGCAGTTCTGAAATTTTCATAGGGAAGATCGGAAGATTTACGCTCATCTTTAAGGTAGACCCTGCCGAGTTCAAAAAGATCGAAATTATCATAGAATCTCTGGTTGTATTTAATGAAATGCAGAATATTAGGCACAAGGCTCCGGCGAAGTCTGTCGAGCTCAATAGAAAGAGGATTTCGTAGCCTCAACTCCTTATCTTCATTGATCTTCAAAGCGTTAAGGGTTTCCTCACCCGTGAAAGAGTATCCGGAAACCTCTGTCATGCTGAAGGATTGAGTCAGTATGTTTTTAACATCTCTTTCGAAATACCTGAAAAGATTTTTAACAGGGGGAACGCATGCAACAAATGGGGGCGTCGGTTCAATATTCCTGTATCCGAAAATCCGCCCCACCTCTTCAACTATGTCGTCTTTCATGGTGATATCTTTAGTTGACCTGAAGTGTGGTGCTGTAATATGCAGGTTTCCTTCATCGTTTTTTACTTCAAACTGAAGAGCCGTGAGAGTTTTAACTATATTGTTATCGTCAATATTCTGGCCAATTTTTTTTCTGATATAATCTGTTTTTACATCAATTTCAGAATTTTTAATTGGAACAGGATAATCATCAACTATCGAAGAGATTGCTTCGGCACATGGAATAATCTCTTTGATGAGTTCATAGCATCTTGCAATGGCATCAACTGTAATTTCCGGTGAGAGTGTTTTTTCGAATCTCATTGCCGCTTCTGTTCTTGAGTCGAACCTTTGAGCTGTTTTCCGTATATTTACAGGATTGAAAGTGGCAGCCTCAAGAACTATTCCAGTTGTGCTGTCTTCCACTTCACTGTTTCCTCCACCCATTACACCTGCGAGAGCTATAGGACCGCTGGCATCCGAAATAACTATATCCTCCTGGGTAAGTTCGTGAGATCTGCCGTCAAGAGTTGTAATCTTCTCGCCTTTATCTGCAAGGCGAACCATAATTTCATTACCCTTTAGTTTTTTCCGGTCGAATGCGTGCATCGGTTCTCCGATTTCGGCCATTACATAATTTGTTATGTCTACTATATTGTTTATAGGTCTCATTCCGAGAGTGGTAACTGCAGATTTGAGCCAGTCCGGTGATTGGGCAATTTTTATATTATCAACTACGAGAGCGGTGTATCTTGGTGCCGCTTCAGGGCTTTTTATTTTTACTTTAAGATTGTCGCTGCTTTTAATCCCGGAGATGATTGAACTGTTTACAGGTCTTCTGAAATTTCTGCCAAAGAGCGCAGCAATTTCGCGGGCAAATCCTTCATGTCCCCATAAATCCGGCCTGTGAGTAATCGATTTGTTGTCTATGTTAAGTCTAACATCCATCCATTCACTGAATATTTCACTTAGTGGTTTGCCAACAGGTGTATTCTCCGGGAAGATATGTATACCGCTGTGATCATCAGAAAGACCGAGTTCTCTCAATGAGCAGAGCATTCCGCTTGATTCAACACCACGGATTTTTGTTTTTTTAATTAAAAATTCTTCGCTGAATTTCGTTCCCACTGTTGCGAGAGCAACAATGTCTCCGGTTTTATGATTAGGCGCTCCGCAGACAACCTGTATTTTCTCAGTTCCTGTGTCAGCGACACAGATGGTCAGTTTATCAGCGTCCGGATGACGGTCAACGCTTACTAGTTTTGCTGTAATGATTGTTCTGAAAAAACTGTTAATATATTCTACGCCTTCGATTTCCGCTGTACACATTGTGAGTTTGTCTGCTATTTCCTCCGGGGTAATTCCGGATATATCAGTCATGCGTTCTATTATTTTAAGTGAAATCCACATTTGATCTACCTCATTGCCTTAGAATTGATGAACAAATCTGATGTCGCCGCTCATAAAATGGCGTATATCATTTATCCCTGACTGCATCATAATAAGCCTGTTCAATCCCATGCCGAAGGCGAATCCGGACCACTCATCGGGATTTATATTGCCGGCACGCAGAACGTTGGGATGGACAAGACCGCATCCGAGGAATTCAATCCAGCCGGAATGTTTGCATACACGGCATCCTTTGCCTCCGCAAATCATGCAGCTGAAGTCCAGATCAAATCCAGGTTCAACAAAAGGGTAATATGCAGGGCGGAGTCTTACCTTAACCTTGCTTTTAAATATACCCTGGAGAACCTCTTCCATTATATATATCAGGTGTGAAACGGAAGTATCTTTACCAACCATCATACCTTCAACCTGATAGAAGGTATGTTCATGCGATGCATCAGTTGCCTCGTATCTGAAAACACGCCCTGGTGCCATAATGCGAAAAGGAGGAGTCATCTTTTCCATTCCGCGAATCTGTATTGCCGAAGTGTGTGTTCTGAGCAGGTTGCCGTCTTCGGTCCAGAAAGTATCCTGCATATCCCTTGCAGGATGAAACTTGGGAATATTAAGAGCTTCAAAATTAAAATATTCGGTTTCTGCTTCCGGGCCGTCAAGAATCTGAAAGCCCATGGATGTAAGTATGTCTTCTATTTCATATTGTGTTTTGGAAAGGGGGTGAAGGAAACCCTGTTTTCTTTCTCTTGCGGAGACTGCAGGATTGAGGGTTACATCAATCCATTCAGTTGATGCGATTTCATTAAAACCAGATTTTGAAAGTTCATTCTTTTTAGCATCGAGAGCGTCCTCAATGATTTTCTTGATTTCATTGGATTTCTTACCGATAGTGTTTCTCAATTCAGGAGAAAGCTCGCCAAGTGACCTGAGTATCTGTGTAAGCATTCCTTTTCTTCCAAGAAATTTAACCCTGATATCTTCAATCTCGTCGAGAAATTTTGAGGAGTTTATTATCTCCATCGCTTCCTGTTTTATTTTATTAAGTTTTTCTTCCATAGATTAAATCCTGAAATTATAGTATCCGTAAAAAAGCGCGGTGATTATCAAATATTCCAATAAGTTCGCAGACCTGTTAAAAGTCAAGGAAAATGTTCAGAATATATGAAAAACACTTTTTCATATATTCTGGTTTATAACATTTCACGATTTAAATAGAACATAGTCTGTAATTTTGAAGAAGCGGTAGCGACTGAACAGTTCAGCAGGCTCACTGACCGTTATAAACGATTGCTGAGCGGAGCCGAAGCACTCACCTACGTTCGAAATGACAGGGCCTAATTATTTTATTAGCTGCTATAGTTCAAGAGGAGAAGATCTTAAATATAACATGCCAGTATTATTTTCAGTGGAGTGTTAATAGGTAGTAGATATATCTTTATTCCATTTTTATTGTGTTGAGTACTATATATTCCAATGAGATTACATTATATGTTTTAATCTGTCCATGGCAATCTTTGCAGCTCCGAAAGCCGGTATGATAGACTGGTTTTTTACGGCAAGAATTTTAACATTTTCTTTCATCCCATTCATTGCCCTTTCTTTGACAGTTCTCTTTACAATTGGCATAATGAGCTTTTGAGCGTTTGAAAGACCACCGCCAAGAACTATTGCTTCAGGATTTAAAATATTTATAATATTTGCAATACCTGCTCCGAGGTGAACTGAGATATATTCAATGGATTTTACTGAAAGCTCGTCATTTTTCAACGCTTCTTCATATATAATTTTTGCTGTAAGCTTATCCTTTTTTCCTATATCTTTCAAGGATGAATTTTTATATGTTTTAAGGTTCGATTCAGCATATTTTACAAGTGCTGTAGCGGATGCATACAGTTCAAGACATCCTCTGTTTCCGCATGCACACATTTTTCCGTTAACATCTATAGTCATATGCCCGATTTCAAGAGAGCTTCCATTCTGTCCGGTAAAGAGTTTACCATCTATAACAGCACCCCCCCCTATGCCGGTACCGAGAGTAACCATTACAAAATTATTGAACTTTTCACTTTCATTCCCCCACCAGAAGCCGGCGCAGGCAACAGTAGCGTCATTTTCCAGGAATGTCTTTATTCCGGTAATCATCTCAATATTCGATGCAAGAGGATATTTTTTCCAGCAGAGTACATTCGGACTGTTAATAACCAGCCCCCTTCTTCTGTCAATTGAACCAGCCGCGCCAATCCCTATGGCATCAATTTCAGTTTTATCTGTTTTTGCTGCAGAAGCGAGCACTTCAATCAGCGCAACTATACTTTTATCAATTTCTCTTGTATTGTCAGGAGTTGGGACGTTTCCTGAACTTATTATTAATCCATCCCTGTTTGTAAGAACGCCTTTAATATTTGTTCCACCTATATCAATCCCTATAAACATTCAATATCCTCCACCTGTTGTAATGCTATGAATTATATTTTATTCAGAATAAATTCTGATTTCTCAATTAACTATATTCAGAATATTGTTTTAACGATACATGTCAATATCAAAACTGTATTGTTAAAATCATTTTACACGATTATAATCTCTGAACATATATTTATGTCTTAAAAAGAATTATTATGCATCACTGTCGGTAAGGGTGGGGATCATAGAGCATTTTTAATCACATTAGTTCATTGGTAAATACACATTAAACCTGGTAAAAAGCTCATTAAATACTGATGGTTTTAATAATAATTGTAGACATAAAAATTCTGTTTTTGAAAAATCGAATTATGAAAATGATAGATTTGCATTGTCACACAACTGCATCTGACGGGATAAGAACACCGTCAGAACTTATAGATTTTGCTATTAAAAGAAATGTAGAAGTGCTTGCTGTAACCGATCATGATACTGTTTCAGGGCTTGAAGAGGCTGTGAAATACGCAATGTGTAAAGAGTTTGAATTAATCCCGGGGATTGAGTTCAGTATAGATTACCAGGGGGGGTCGTTTCATCTGGTTGGATTGTACATAGATTACAGTTATTCACCTCTGATTGATAAGACTCTTCATCTTCAGAGTGTCCGGGATAAGCGTATTTATCGAATAATTGAAGATCTGGAAAAACATGGGATTGAAATTCCTGTTGAGGATGTACTTCTGGAGAGCGCTGGGGGAGCGATAGGTCGCCCTCATGTTGCACGTGTGCTTGTTAAATATGGTTATGCAAATAATATAAATGAGGTTTTTAAAAAATACCTTGTAAAAGGCAAACCTGGTTATGTGAAAAAAGAAAGGATTAAGCTTGAAGAGGCTGTCAGTCTTATTAAGGGAGCTGGGGGAGTATCTATCATTGCACATCCGGTTTCTCTGAATTATAAAAACATGATAGAGTTTGAAAACATTCTTAAAAGATTTATTGAGGTCGGAGTGGATGGACTTGAAGTCTACTCTTCAATGCATAAGGCTTCAGAGATCAACGATTTCCTTGAACTTGCGGTGAGGTATAATCTGCTAGTCTCCGGCGGAAGTGATTACCATGGAGATAAGGAGGAGAAAATCGGATATTACCTCCCTTCAAAACCGATTCCATACGAAATATATGACAGAATTAAATCTCATTCATAATATTCGAAAAATTATTTATGATTAATATATCTGCATCTGATTTGTGAAAATTATAATTATAAAAGTCATCTGTTTTGATCCGTTCTTAACTGCATCTGTCTGTGGTTTGTCAGTAAATATCAATTTGACAGAGAGAGACATAATTTAAAATTTCATCATAGGCCGGTTTAAACATTATCTCCCTGTAATTAAAGTGCTTGATTCAGATAAATTATTTAAAATTTACCTGTTTTTTAAAAAACGTTAAGTTAATAAGAATGCATTTGCCGATTATTTAATGAGATTTAATTTATCTCTTTGAAGCTTTATGCAGGAGAAAAGAATGAACAATCTGATAAACAGGGCGATAATACCGATAATAAATGACAGAGGAATTACCTCTGAAAGAATGTTGCAGCTTATTTATATAAAAGATTTTATTGATAGAATTTCTGCAAAACCTTATATGAAAGATGAAGAGCTTGTAAGGCTTGAGGCGCAATATAGTGTTACACCTGATATTATCTCATGGGGAGATTACTTCCAGGCAGAGATGGCTACATCAATGAAAGATGAAAGCGATGATGAATTTCTGAAAGCTCTTGAAACGGTGAAATTCGATATGATTTCCAGCTATCTGATTTTCAAGGATAAGGGGAGTGAGTTTTTTGAGTGGATTGAGAATTCATTTAATAATATTGTAATAGATGATGTGAAAATTTTGAGTGATGAAGATAAAGAGATTGTTCACCTTAAGATACTCATGGACTATTACCGGGAAATTGGTATAACAGGTAATTTCTTTGAATCCGAGTTAAACTGGTATTCTTCGTTCAAAGAGGCACTTGCCATATAGCTGATTATTCATTTCTACACTTATCTATCCTTAAAAAGGCTGCCACTATCAGGCAGCTTTTTGTCGCATTTATTATTTAAATCAATTTTAATATGAAATTACCCTTCGTTTGTCGATTGTGCAGCATAATATTGTATAGAGTTTAGATTGAAGAAATGTATTATATTTTCAATCCTGATGCAGGATATAATCCTGAGATTAAACTGGTTATGAAAAATACTTGCAATAAAGCTTTATGATTTTTTACTTTAAATAAAATGAATGTAGTATAAAAAACGTATCACTACTAACAATGAAATAAATAATCCCGGATGGTAAGGAAATGAATAAATCATTATTCTCTCATGATACGAAAAACCTTCATAAGGTCATAACCGAATCGTGGCAGCAGGCTGAAAACGCATGGAGAAATATCAGTCTTCCGGTAATAGACAAAGATAACATAGATCACATTATAATAACCGGTCTTGGTGGTTCAGCTATAAGTGGTGATATTTTAAGGAACTTTCTGAATGGTGAACTTAAGAAACCTGTAATAGTAAACCGTTCATATCTTCTCCCTTCCTATGCAGGAGCAAATACTCTCGTTATAGCTTCATCATATTCAGGTAATACGGAGGAAACAATCTCCGCTTTTAAGTCGGCTGTTGAAAAAGGGTGCATTGTTATAGCACTCACTACCGGAGGAGAGATAGAGAGGCTTGCAGTTGAGAATAAGACAACTGTTATAAAACTTAAACCTGGATTTCAGCCAAGATATGCATTGTATAACTCCTTCTTCACTCTTCTGAGAGTTATACAGGAGTTAAATCTTATTGAATCACAGGACATTGTTGTAAAGAAAATCATTCAATCACTTAAGAAACAGGGTGATGAATTGGGAATTGAAGATGGAGATGCATGTAAATTTGCCGCTTCATTGAAGGGGTATATCCCTGTAATTTATTCTGTAACAGATCTGAATGATTCTGCCGGGAAACGTTTTAAAGGGCAACTTAATGAAAACAGCAAGATCCATGCATGGATGGGTGAGTACCCTGAAATGAACCATAATGAAATTACAGGATGGGAAAGTGTAAAAGACTCGGGATTAAAATATAAGATTGTAACAATCTGGGATGATGATATCTTTTTAAGAATAAAGAAACGAATTGAAATAATAAATAAGTTGCTAAGTGGGGAAAAAATTGATATATTAAAAATTCAGGGTAAAGGTGAGACTTTCAAGGAGAGGCTTCTCGATGCTGTTTATTTCTGCGATTGGGTATCATATTATCTCGCGCTTTTAAATGAAGAGGATCCAGGGGAGATAGATTTTATTCATCACCTTAAAAACAGAATGGCGGAGGATTAACTATGATATTACCTGAATCTGTATTGAAAAGAGCTGCTGAATGGGCAGAGTTGCCATATGATGAAAAATGCAGAGATGAAATAAAAGCTCTCATCAAAAGTAAAAACGAGAAAGAACTCAATGAGCGGTTTGCCGTTGAACTTGAATTCGGTACAGGCGGATTAAGGGGAATCATCCGTAATGGCACCAACGGTATGAATAAATATGTTGTCGCCAGGGCTACGCAGGGACTTTCCAACTATGTTAAAAAATCGGGGGAGACTGATCCTAAAGCTGTTATTGCGTACGATTCAAGGTTTTTTTCAAAAGAGTTTGCAATGGAGAGTGCTTCGGTACTTGCCTCAAACGGTATAAAAACATATATATTCAGAGAGATGAGGCCAACTCCCGAACTTAGTTTTGCAGTCAGGGAACTCGGGTGTGTAACAGGGATTGTAATTACAGCTAGTCACAATCCTAAAGAGTATAATGGATACAAGGTGTACTGGAAAGATGGAGGGCAGATAATTAATCCTCATGATGAAAATATTATCAGTGAAGTCAGGAAAGTCGAAAAGCTGGATGATGTAAAAAGAGAGAGTTTTGAATCTCTGGAAGAAAAAGGACTGATAAACTGGATTGATAAAGATATTGATGAAAAGTTTCTGAAAGAGGTAATATCTCTTTCAATTTCACCGGAAGAGATAGCAAAAAGCAGCGTAAAGATCGTTTACACGCCACTGCACGGAACAGGGGGGACATTAATCCCGGAAGCATTATTGAGACTCGGGTTTAATGATATTATTTATGTAAATGAACAGATGAAAGCCGATTCATCGTTTTCGACTGTTAGAAAACCTAATCCTGAAGAGAAAGATGCCCTTGATCTTGCAATAAAGTATGCTCTCAGGGAGGAGGCGGATATAGTTATTGCTACTGATCCTGATGCGGATAGAATGGGTATAGCGGTACGGAATGATATGGGAGAGTTTGATGTTCTTTCCGGGAATCATATAGGTGCTATACTGGAGTTCTATAAACTTTCGCTGATGAAGGAGAAGGGAACTCTACCGCCGGATGGTGCGGTTGTGAAGACTGTAGTTACAACAGACCTTCAGGATAGAATTGCCGAATCATTCTCGCTTAAAGTGTTTAATGTTTTGACGGGATTTAAATATATCGGCGAAAAGATTAAGTTTTTTGAAGAAACGGGAAATTATAAATATCTTTTTGGTGGTGAAGAGAGTTACGGTTACCTGGCTGGAACATATGCAAGAGACAAAGATGCAGTCGCTTCCACAATAATGATTTCAGAATGCTGCGCTTATCTGAAAAACAGGGGTCTTACTATAATCGGCTACCTTGATAATATTTTCAGTGTGTATGGATATTATAATGACAGAAATGTTTCCATCGATGCAGAAGGTTTGAAAGGAGCTGAAGTCATAGGTGAAGTTATGAAAAAATTCAGGCAGAAGTCACCTGAAGAAATCGGAGGGTGCAAGGTTATCAAAGTAATAGATTATGTTAATGATATTCTATATGATTCAAACGATCAGGTGACAGTTCTTCCGAAATCAAATGTTTTACAGTATAAACTCTTCGATGGTTCTATTGTTACAGTGAGACCATCAGGGACAGAGCCTAAAATAAAATTTTATTTTTCTGCAAAATCAGGTTCGGCCAAAGAAACTGAATTGAAACTTGATAAAATGATAGCCGATCTGATACCAGGGGTTAAATCTTTTATTGATGTTCGTATAAAAAGCTGACATTCTCATGTATTGAGAATGTGATGTGTTTAAGAAAATAATCTCTGAGTATTTTGACGGGCAAAAAACTAAACAACATGTGATTGTGTCTGACGGGACAGTGGGTTAAGTTATCTTGTCAGGCAATATTTATATTGAGAGCTGTAACTCTGACTGTTTTTCATATTGGAGCTTAAAATTATTATGCATTTCAGAGAATTTTTCTTCAGATAACATATCGAATCGGATCAAAACCTCATCCTCCAGATAAAAATAGTCAAACTTCTTCTCTTCAATCAGACAGAGTGAGTTTGCAAGATATGTGATGAATACAATATCTCTGTTTTCTTCGCTCGCCTGCAGTGGCGAGTGATGATAAGAGATAGCTTCTCTGATATATTGAGGGAAGTTCCACTTTTCTGCAATCATTTTCCCTATTGTCGAGTGGCTTATCCCCATTGAAACTTCTTCAAGAACTGTAGAAGTCCTCATTTGTCTGTTAGCTGATATCTTTTCAATCTGGTCTGTAAGTTCTTCATTAGCTGATAAAAGGATGATTTTCCCAAGATCGTGAAGCATGGATGATAAAAAAATCATGTCGCTGATTTTGTTCAATCCATATTTTTGGGCAAGCAACCGGGAATAAAAAGCAGTCTTGTTGCAGTGGCTCCACACGTCTTTAAAAGATGGGAAACGCTCTTCCATTATTTTTTTTGCTGATGATGCTATAAGAATTGAGTTTAGATTTTTTAGTCCAATTATTTTTACAGCCTCGGCGATACTTTCAATCTTTTTGGAAGTGACAAATCCAGCTGAATTTGAGAGCTTTAAGACTGAAGCGGAAAGTGAAGGATCAAGTGAAATTTTGTTAGCCAGTTCTCCTATTGTAATATTCTCTTTTTTACACATGGATTGAAGTTCCATTATGTGTTCCGGAAAAGTGGGAAGGTCTTTAACTTCATTTACGATTTTTACTTCAATAACTCTTTTTATAGCACAAGGTTGTGTTTTTAAAGGGATCGTAAAAGCAGATTGGGTTACATTTCCATCAGAAACAATACTGAATGATTTCTCCCCAATCCCGGAATTTTTCAGAAAGAGCATAGTGAGAGGGATCCCGAGACCTTCTCCCTCTTGATCATCGGCTATATCCATGTATATATCTGAAAAATCCGTGTATTCTCTTGCTTTGTCTACTCTGAGTTTAATTCGTTCCTGTTCGAACGGGAGAAGTCCTGAATTATTTCTTACAATTATTCTGAATCCATTGCTCTCTTTTTTCAGAACAAGCTCAACTTTATATCCGTTCTGTTTCAATTCAGTTGGAATATCATTTATTCCATCTGTCATATATGTTTTAAAAGACAGCATACCCTCTTCATAGTGTTGCGGATCGGCTATGTCTAAATTGCTTTTTTTAAAATATATTCTTTTGGAATTTGCTTTTACGGCGTTAACTATCATTTCACGTAAAACATTTTCTACTGTTCCCTGAAGGTAAAGCATGTCTGATTGAGACAGAATTTTTGTAAAAAGAGAGTTAAGGAATCTGTTGATTTCCCTGTTGTTGTAATGAAAAGTAAGCTTAACCGGTTCTCCCTTGAGTACCTGGCCTGAAAGTTCAGATGTTTTACCAAGCTGCATAATACCACACTTTAAATTTATTGAATAAATTTAAAAATTATATTTACTGTTTGGAGTCAAGTAAAAAATTAAGAATCTTTTAGAGTGTAATTGTCTGGATTCAGGAAAATTACACTGGAAATTACTCAGAGCTTGGGGTTTACATATATTGGCCCTCTGCCAAATCAGACAGGGGCTATAGAGTACTTTAGTTTACAATTCCTAAACATCTAGTACCGGCAATCATTAAATCCTGTAATCGTGTTCAGAATTACAGTTTTAACAGGTTTAAATACGGAATAGGAGATGAAGTATTTGAAATACATAAATTCTTCGTTAATGCAATAATACACATCTAATATTACAGGAGTAGTAATTATGTCTGATGTAGATATTCCGTCTTTTAAAATTATAATATATCCCTGATTTTTTTCAGGTCAAGTGGCTTGATTATGTACCCGTTAAACCCTTCATCAACACATTTATCTATTGTATCCTGTAATACATGTGCGCTCATTGCATAGATTACTATATTTGCATTGTCAAACCCGGCTTCGCCTGATCTGATTTTTTTCATGGCTTCATAACCGTCAAGAACAGGCATTTCGAGATCCATAAAAATTATATCGAATTTTTCATTTTTTAGTCTTTCAATGACTTCAACCCCGTTTTCTACCAAAGAATAAGTACGGCCCAGTTTTTTCATATATGCTTCAATGAGCTTCTGGTTCATGATATTATCTTCCGCGATAAGTATTCTCAGGAAACCGTTATTGTCATTTTTTACATAAGGCTCAATATCATCAATGCAGGGCCTTTCTCCGAGGATTAAAGGTATAATAAAACTGAATGTGCTACCTTTGTTCGGTTCGCTTAAGACCTTGATATCTCCGTTCATAAGTTTGATAATCTGTTTACAAATTGCAAGTCCAAGGCCTGTTCCTCCGAATTTTCTGAATGTTGATGGATCTGCCTGGGTAAAACTCTCAAAAATAATTTCATGTTTGTCGGCCGGTATTCCTATACCGGTATCTGTCACTGAAAATTCAATGAAACGACGGGCATCGGAATTGTGATTGTAATTCTTTCCATCCGAAAGAGAAATATCAAGTTCAATGCCGCCGGTACTTGTAAATTTAAGGGCGTTACCTATGAGATTAATCAATATCTGCCTTAATCTTTCAGGTGCGGATTTTATATATACAGGTACATCTGGGCTGATTTTTTTTCTGAATGTAAGTTTTTTGCTGAGCACAAGCAATTCCATTGAACGGTATATACTTGTAATCAGATTGCTTAGATCGGTATCAATAAGGTCAATCTCAACTTTTCCGGCTTCAATTTTTGTCATGTCAAGGATATCATTAATAAGAACCATAAGGTAATTTCCTGAATCTTTTACTACATTCAGGTATTCATTTCTTTCTTTGCTGTCTTCTGTCATAAGTGCAAGGTTGGCCATGCCGAGGATCGAATTCATTGGTGTTCTTATCTCATGGCTCATTGAAGCCAGGAATTTTGTTTTAGCACTCGCAGCGGTTTCGGCTCTGTCTTTTTCAAACTCAAGTTCCTTTTCATGTTCAATCCGCTCTGTAAAATCCTGAAGCATAATAAGCGCTATACTTGAATCATCGAGAACGAAATTCTCAATAGTGACAAGACAGTGTCTTATTTTATTATCTCCTGTTCTTAAAGATATTTCTCTATTGGAAATATGCCCCGATTCTGATGCTTCAATGACAATGTCAATGGCATCCTCAGCTTTTTCATAGAGATTAAGTTCATAAGGATTTTTACCTATAATCTCATCTTTTGAATATTTAACAAGATTAGTCATGGCATTGTTTACATCGATAAATTTTGCATCTTCAATTCTGAGCATCGCCATTGGTGCAATCCCGGAGTGGAATGATTTGGAGAACTTTTCTTCCGACTGGCTGAGTTTATCAATAATTGATTCATTTTCCAGCGAGAGTGCAAGAGATTTTGTAAGAGTTTTATTAACCCTGTATGCAGTAATGGAAATTGTCCCGAGAAAAAGAACAATAAGGAAACCTACAGGCTGATAACCGTTTTTAAATGAAAGGATAAAATATATTGAATAAGGGAAAAGAGCCAGTGAATTGTATATTATAAAAGCAGTCATGCTTGTTGAATGTGTGCTTACTGAACCTGATGACAGTGCGCCTAAAAGCAGAATGAAAAAGAAAATGTATGTGTGATCATCTATATAATGTAAAAAATAAAGATATGACCCAAAAACGATACCGGTCAGAGCGGTTGTGAAGTAAAAGAGCCTGCGCCATAATTTTTTATCTTTATTTTTTATTTTATTATATGCAATGCCCATGAAAATCTTGACTGTAAATGAAAAAACTGCAAACGGGAACCAGATATATAAAACATGGTGATAGACATTATAATAATTCAGAATGTCACGGAACCAGAAAATAGCAAACATGACTATTACAAGAAGCGGAATGACTGACTGGAAAGAATTCACATATAACAAATCAGTGCGAATATCATTAAGTTCTTTTCTATATTTTATTTCCATCTTCAGCGCATATCTCTTTTTCAGGGAAATTGTTTTTAATCATGGTTTCTTTGATTACTTTAAGGAGATAGACATCAAGGAATACCAGAGTAGATCTGGGAAATGTTATCTTCAGCAATTTTTGTATGACGGAGTCATCCATGCCGCAGATTCTGTTGTACAGTTCATCAAAACCTAGATAGATGTTGTCCTGATTTAAGAAATTTTTTAATTTATTATAAACATGCTCATGTTTGGCAATAGTATCAGAAATGTATTCAACAATGGCTTTATTATTTTCAAGAGGTATATAATGACCCTGACAGATCATCAATATATTTTCTTTATCCGCAATTTTGAGAATCATCTTTTGAGATTCCATTGTACTTTGAATTTCTCCGAACTGTATATCATTGGGGGTGAGAAAATTAAGCGCATCACCCGTAAACAGGATTTTTTTATCGCTCCAGTAATACATCACATGACAGTCTGAATGTCCGGGAGTTTCTATCGCGTATATTCCTTCATCGATCAGCCATCCTGCTGTCTCTAACCCGTTCAGGTTTACCTTTATTTTTTTATTTTCGTCGAAGAACTCTATATGATTTATTCCTGGATAGATTCTTCCGATATTTGATATTGAAAAAAAATAGGTTGCAATCAACAGTACTGGAATCATAACATATTCAGAGGTGAACTTTCTTTTCAGCATAAAATCAATAAAACCATCGCTAAAATATCCCATTCGCTTCAGAAAACCTTTTTTATCGAGTTCCCTGTACATCATAAGTATCTGTCCAGTGGCATTAGTGCGGAGATTCCGTATTTTGGATCTGGCATTCGGATGGTAAAAAATTTTTCCGGAGTTATGAACCAATCTTCCGTTATTTGCAATATGGTCATTGTGGTAATGAGTGCAGAGGATGGTATAGTTATTTTTATATTTCAGGAATTCTTTCAGTTCCCTGTACCTTTTTTTACCGCATGATGTATCAATTATATACCAATGTTTCCCTGTAGTAAAAGCGTATGTGTTTGATATGTCGCTGCCGCTTCCTCTTTTGGCAGGAAGTGTGAAGTATAAAAGTCCGGTTTGTTCATAATCTTTGTTTATCATATTTAACTATTCTTTTTTTATCTTGTTAGAAGTCATTTTCAGCCAGAGACTTCATCGTTGTCCTAATCCCAATCTCCTCCGGGAGAACAGGGATGCGAAGTTGAAAAATCCATGATATAACTATATCTGTTTTTTAATATTTTTCAATGGTATTCTGAAAGAAAATTCAGCCCATTCATTCTCTTTTGACTCTGCCCATATATGGCCATTATGGAGCTTTATTATTTTCCAGCTGTTATAAAGGCCGACTCCAGTACCTTTTCTTTTCATTAACTCACTTTTTTCTATTCTTGAAAATTTTCTGAATAGCTTTGATTTTGCTTCTTCAGGGAATCCCGGCCCGGTATTTTTTACTGATAGTATAATATCAACTCCATCTGATGATAGATTAATATCCACTTTTCCATTTTCATCGCTGTATTTTACTGCATTGCTTAAAATATTATTGGTTACAATTTTTATCAGAGTCGCATCACATTCAACTATTATATTACGGGTTATATTTTTGTTAATTGTTATTTTTTTTTCTGCTGCGAGAGGCATCACTATATCAAGAGATTCTTCTATAATATTTTTTGCCATATCTGTTTCGGTAATGTAGAGATCAACATTTTTATTTTCAAATCTTGAGAGTGTAAGGTATTCAGTAGTCATCTCCTTAAGGTATTTGGCCTTGTTAACCATTCGGATGATGTAATCTTTATGCTTTTCATTTACCTCTCCGAAATATCCCCCGGCGAGAGTATTTCCCAGTGTTATTATAGAATCAAGAGGGCTTTTAAGCTCATGGCTGACGAAGCTGAGCATTTCAAGGTATGAATTTATTGATTCAGAAAGCTGTTCTATCCTGAAAGTCTTCTCAACGGCCTGACCTATTCTTTCCACAATAAGCATATGATTAATGATGTGAGTAGAGTCATATATATTCCGGTTTTTTGAGCTTATGAAGATCAAACCCACTGGTCTCCCTTCAACAGAAAGGGGTGCTGTTATGCTTGAATTTATACCTTCTTTAACAAGAAGTAATGTAGTATCACTTGCAGGATGTGTTTTAAGGTACTCCTGAAGATCGTTAATAATACGGGGAGTTCCATCATTAAATATTTTTTCCAGAGAGCTGTTGTTTATATCGGCACTGTAACCCTTTTTAAGATATATGCTATTGTAGTTTGCCTTTACATAATATATGGTTGCTCTTTTACCATTTTCTTCAAAAAAAGAAACAGCTATTCTGTCACATGGAATTATCTGTTGAATATTTATGAAAAGGAAATCAATTATTTCATCAAGTGTTTGTAGAGAGGCAATTTTTTTATTTATAAAATCAACCGCATTACCTGATCTGCTTTCCATTTCTGTTTTATCAAGCGCATCCTTGATGCTATAATATTCAATTGGAATTCTTTTTATTTCTGTCATACTTTCTCCATTCTTCAGGGATTTATATTCGAAAAAATGTTTTAATAAAATATCCGGCTGATAGCCATCATGGAATTACGTGTAAATCGTAAAAAATCAGACCTTTTTACATAATAGCAGGTTCAATTTTTATTTTTTAAGCATCAATCAAACTCATGATAACTAGTGCAACTTTGTTCTTGACTGGTAAGAGTTATTAGTGATTATTAAATAAATCAAATTTATCAATAACTTTTTTGATAAAAGGATTATTCTCCTGTACCAAAGATGGAGAAATAATGCTTTATTAATTGATATAAACTGATATTGTAAACTTTTTCCTGAATTGTTGAAAAGTTAATATCAGATTTTTTTACTGATTAGTTTAATAAATTTAAGTGGAAGCGTGTGATCTAAATTGCGAATTGATATATTATGAAACGGATAAAACAAAACAGTATAAAAAATAAATTGATGCTGGGATTTCTCTTTCTCGTAGCTTTAACAGGCATTTCATCAATATTTGCCGGTTACAGAATAATAAACAGAGGGATAATTGAACAGGCATATGAATCTGTAAGAAGTGATTTAATAACAGCACAGTATATTTATAACAACAGACTTTATCAGATCGAAATGACTTTGAACTATATTGGCAATCTTGATTATATATGCAGAGCTGTAGAAAAACAGGATAGAAAATTTCTTAAATCAAAACTCCTGAAATTGAAAAACTGGATCGGGGCTGATATAATTATTATTACTGATAGTAAGGGAAAGGTTATTCAGAGGGTTAATAACAGCGGATTTAATGGCGACTCAGCTCTCGATATTCAGTGTATAAAAAAAGTGACTGAATCATTAAAAGATTTATCTGGATCCGGTATTCTAACAAGAGACATTCTTTTAAAGGAAGGTAAAGATATAGCAGAAAAAGCCCTGATTGATATCGTCCCTACTGAAATGGGGAGGCATATAACAAAGCAACGTGAAGACAGAGCTCTGGTTCTCAATTCGGCTACTCCTATGTTTGTGAATGGAAAGTTTGTAGGTGTTATATATGGTGCTTTTATAGTAAATAATAATTTCGAAATTGTTGATAAAATAAAGAACCTTGTTTTTCCATCTGAAAGTGTAACGGATTATGCGGCAGGGAAAGCCACTATTTTTCTTGATGACATAAGAATATCTACTAATGTAGTCAGAGGGGATGGGAAGAGGTTAACAGGAACGCAGGTATCATCGAAGGTCTATGAAAGTATATTTGACAGAGGGGAGGACTGGGTTGACAGGGCTTTTGTAGTGAGCAGATGGTTTCTCGCTGCATATACACCAATATATGATACAAATAATACAATTATCGGTATACTTTATGTGGGTGTCCCACAGGAGCGATTTGATAAAATAAAAGATAATACGGTAAAATATTTTTTATATATAACCCTCATTACCGCCATGTGCGCTGTTCTTATATCTTTTTATCTGATAAACAGAATCATAAAACCGATCAATGAAGTTGTTGCTGCTTCTGAGGTGATTGCCGGTGGGAATTACAGCAAAAAGCTGAGAGTGTTCAGAGAAAGTGAATTGAGTCACCTTTCAAAAGCGTTTAACAGAATGATAGATGCCATATATGACAGGGATCAGAAAATTAAAGAGACTACGCATAATCAGCTTGCACAATCTGAAAAACTCGCATCGCTTGGCAGGCTCGCTGCAGGAATAGCGCATGAAATCAACAATCCTCTTACGGGAGTTCTTGCATATAGCAGCATGCTGAAAGATGAGCTTGCGGAAACCGAATATGTTGAAGATTTAAATGTTATAATAGATGAAACCATTAGGTGCAGAAAAATTCTGAAAGAAGTGCTTGATTTTGCAAGAGAGACTAGTCTTGAAAAAGAGTATACGGATATCAACAAAATAATAAACAATGTTCTGGCTATACTGGAGAAACATGTAAACCTTAGAAAAATAAGAGTTACAAGGAATTTCTCATACAATATTCCGGAGATACTGATAGACGTGAATCAGATGAAATCTGTAATTAATAATCTTGCCCTTAACGCTGCCGATGCCATGCCTGACGGAGGTGAATTGATAATTAGTACCTCTCATGTTGAAGGTGAAAACTGTATACTTATTTCAGTAAAAGACACCGGTATCGGGATTTCTGCGGAGAATATAGGAAAGATATTTGATCCCTTTTTTACCACAAAAGAACTGGGGAAGGGGACGGGACTTGGGCTTGCAGTAACATATGGAACTATCGAACGTCATAACGGACGTATAACCGTGAATAGTACGCCCGGCGAAGGTACTGAATTTATAATTAAACTTCCGGCAGGTTGATATGAATCGTGTAATATATGAAATTCTTGAAAATACTGTAGAACCTGAATTGTTCAGGGAATCGCTGTTGAAGCTTAATGGGGATTTTGATTTTAGTCTGGATTCCATGATAAAGCTGGGTGAGATTTACTGTCTGCTTTATCCTGCATCTGTTTCTCATGGCGATTCTGCTCAGGTGCAAAAGGGATATCGAATTGTCCGAATTGCGATAGTGGAAGTACTTCTGCGTAATATGGATAATGATTTGAAACGCAGTTACAGGGAGATGTTTGCAGACATAACTACAATAAATAATAATCTCGGCATGGTTGTTTCAAAGCTCGGTCGGGAAGAGACTCTCAGAATACATAATGAGCTTGACAGCAAAGTTAAAGATATTAAATCTGATATTGACCGTATGGGGAACAGTGTAATAAAAGAAAGATTTACCGGCGGTATAACTGTTTTTTATAATATACTTTATCTGATGAAGAAATCTTTAAATATATAATAACCGGCTGATCTGTGGAAAAAAATTATTCAAAGAATAGAGAGCTCTTCTCATCAGTAACTCATGAAATTAAAAATTCACTCAATCCTGTAATTAATCTGTCCGGCATCCTTTTAAGAGGTTCCGGGAACAGTTTTACAGATGATGAAAATTCATATCTTGAAGTTATTGAAAGAAACGGTAAAAAGATTTTATATATAATGGAGGAACTCTCCTTTATCGATAATCTGTCTTATTCAAAGAAATCCAATCAGAATGAAAAACAGAATGTAGAATCACATGATGAATTAAGGGAAATACTGGATAATTCTTTATTGTCAATTCTTCCAATTGTTCGCAACACCCGATGCTCTCTGGTCAGCGATATAGATTTTGGATCATCATTTTTTATTCCGGAGAAAGATGTATTATGCAGGATGCTTGAAAATATATGTTTATTTTTTCTTTCCTCAGGGGATGATATTCCTTTAATTTATTTTAAAACAATATCGCATTCTTCGAATTTACTATTAACAGCATCTTTAAATAAATCTGATGATTCAATAAATGATCTGATGGTATTTGACAAATACAAAATTATTGAAAAGGGTTACAGTGCAAGTTCAGTTTTATGGCTGGAGTTTGCTTCAATCTGTGCGGGTCATCTGAATGGCGAAGCTCTTTTCTCTATCGGTTGTAAAGGAGATGTGATTGTTTCATTTTCTATTCCCTGCAAGCAGAATAATATTAAAAACAGTGATGAAGGAGAAATGGCTGAAGATTTCAATCATCGTGTAGGCAGGGAGTTTATAATGCTTGTAATAGATGATGATATAGATAATATAATACCTGTTAATGCAATTATTGAACATGAGTTTAAAGGACTTGGAAAAGTGTATCATGCTGAAAATGGAGGAAGAGGACTTGATCTGCTGGAGAAGATAAAGCCGGATATAATACTTCTTGATCTGACTCTACCCGATATCAGCGGGCTTTCTCTTGTAAGAAATATTAAAAATCTTTTTGTTAAAGATGATATACCTGTTATAGCTTTTACTGCGCTTGATATTGCAAATGACAGGGAAAAGCTGGTAAGATCCGGATTTAACGATGTTATCCGTAAGCCATTCAATATAGGGGCTTTCATTCAGATAATCAGTAAATGGATTAAATAAGAAAATGTTCAAGATATTAGCTATAGATGACAGCAGGGATAACCTCATTACGCTTAAAGCGCTGTTAAACAGATTTTTCAGGGATGCTGATATTGTTACACTCACATCTGCAATGGAATGCGTATCGAATGTAAAATGTGAAAAGCCTGACCTTCTTATAATTGATTATGTAATGCCGGGAATTAATGGTGTTGAAGCATGCAGGCTTCTCAAATCTGATGAGGAGACCAAAGGGATACCATTGATTTTACTTACGGCTTCGGACACTACTTCTGCTAAAAGGGCGGAGGGGCTTGAATCCGGTGCGGATGCGTTTCTGACAAAACCAATTGATGAAATTGAACTGGCCGCACAGGTGAAGGCAATGCTCCGGATTAAGACATCCGAAGATAAACTCCGTAAAAAAAACCAGCAACTGGAAAATATTCTTGTAGAAAGAACTCAAACCCTGAACAGAACTGAAAACAATTACAAATTGCTGTTCAACAGCATTATTGATATTGTTGTAATTCATGATCTTGAAGGAATAGTGCTTGAGATTAATTTCAGCGGGCTTGAATACCTTGGTTTAAAAGAAGAGGAAGTGGTTGGTTTCTCGGTTCTGAATCTTTTCAACTATCATTCGCTTACTGATATATCATCAAGTATTATGAGCGACCTGACAAGGGATGGAAAAAGGATTGAAACTTCAATAAGGAACGCGGAAGGTGAAATTGTTCCTGTCGAGGTCAGCAGCAGGCTTGTGGAATATAACAATGATTATGCAATACTCAGTGTTTTCCATGATGTGATGGAGAAAAGGAATATAGATGAGCTGCGTAAAAAGCTTTCATCGCTTCTGGAGGATTCAGAAGACGCAATAATCGGAGTTACATTCGACAGCCTGATTGTAAGCTGGAATAGCAGTGCAGAAAGGATTTTCGGGTATTCCTTCGATGAGATTAATGGGTGTTCGTATTCTCTGCTGATACCTCCGTATCAGCCGGATTATTTTCCGCTCCTTCTTGAGAGAGTAAAGCAGGGTGGAAAGATCAATCATTATGAAACAGTCGGCATGACCTCAATCGGGAAACAGATTTATCTTTCAATGAATATCTCCCCTGTATACGATTCAACCGGAAATATCATAGGAGCCTCAATTATAGAGAGGGATGTTACTGCTGAATTGCGTGCTAAGGAAACCATCCGGAAAGGGAAAGATTTCCTCAAGAGCCTGGAAGATATTAATCCCTCTTTTTATATAGCGCTTGATTCGTCCGGCAACATACTAACCATGAACCGGGCAATGCTGATCGCTCTTGACTACACTCTTGGAGAGGTTGTCGGGAGAGATTATATTGAACTTCTGTTTAATCAGGCTGACCGGGATATAATCAGAAAAGATTTTAAAAACATGGTTGAGAGAAAAAAAGCGACCGTTTCTGAATATCCGATAATTGCAAAAGATGGTGATATAATACTTGTGGAATGGCATGGAAAACCGCTTATACGGATGGATGGAGATGTCGATTTTATTTTCTTTGTAGGAATAGATATAACTGAAAGAAAACGTCTGGAAAAAGTGGTGATGGAAACAAATGCTGCAGAAAGGCTTAAAATAGGTCAGGACCTTCACGACAGACTGGCTCAGCATCTTGCCGGTATAATATTTAAAGCTGAACTGCTTAAAGTGAAGTTCGGAGATTCCGTGCCGGATACCATTCCCGAGATCGATGAAATAATAGATCTTGTGGACCGTGCTGTAAGCAAAACAAGGGAGATTGCAAAAGAGCTTAGCCCTGTTGATATAAGTCCGGGCGGTCTACACGCTGCAGTAGAGAACCTTAAAGAGAGTGTACGTGGAACGTCAAACGTCAATATACTCGTAAAGTGGGACGAATCAATTATTATAAACGGTAAGCTTGAAAATTCAAATCTTTATTACATAATTAAAGAATCTATACTCAACTCAATTGAAAATAATGAAGCGGAGAATATTTTAATTAATGCCTCAAAAGATCATAATGTATATATTATTGAAATCAGGGACGATGGGAAAGATTTTGAAAAAATAGATAAAGACAGGAATAATCTTTTTCTGAGCCTTGTAAGGTACAGATCATGGCTTATTGGAGCAACGGTAGAAGTAAAGGGTAATCCCGGAGGTGGGTTAAGCCTGTCATGCCGCTTAAGAATTACAGGTGAACCTTTAAAGATAGAGAATACAAAAAGGGTCAGGTTCCTTAAAAAGAATCCGGATAAAACCAGATCGGGTGTATTTCTTGTAGATGCCCATCCGATAGTGCGACATGGATTGAAGCAGATTATTGAAATGGAGAAGGATCTCTTTATTATCGGGGAAGCCGGCACGGCAGATGATGCACTAAAAGCTCTGGGGAGAGTTAAACCGGACATACTGACAGTTGATATTTCTTTAAGCGGCACTAACGGGATAGACCTGATCAAAGCCTGCAGGGAGAGATATCCGGAGATTCCTATACTTGTAATATCAATATATGATGAATCATTATATGCCGAAAGGGCAATTCGTGCAGGTGCCAGAGGATTTGTTATGAAGAATGAACATCCCGGTATAATTATAAATGCAGTGAGAATAGTTCTTGAAGGCAGGCAGTACATGAGCGACAGCCTCAAGGAAAAACTGCTTGATAAGCTTTCATCCCCGCGCAGAGATGAAAATTCCGTATTGGTTGACTCTCTGACAGACAGGGAGTTTGAGGTATTCCAGCTGATTGGCCATGGTCTTGGAAACAAAAACATCGCAGATAAGCTTCGTATCAGTGTGAAAACAGTAGAAAATTACCGTGAAAAGATAAAGAGCAAGCTGAATATAGATTCATCTTCAGAATTAATTCAGTTTGCCGTTCAGTATATTCTTGAAAAAACCTCATAAAAAAGTAGGGGAATTCCCCCACTCCTTAAAAAGATTATCTCCCCATTGACTTTCATTTTATTTAAGTCTATATTCAAATAAAATTTTTAATGTATAACTGCTTAGCTATATTATTTCCTACGGCCGGAATGGAAATGAGTTTCAGCAACGGTTATTCAAAGAAAATCAGTGGTCTAATGGTTGGATATTGTATATGGCATATAGTTACAATTAGAAGTAATTATGATGTCATGTAGATAATTAAGAATACTGGCTTAGAGGTTGGATATGGATTATAAGTCTGGAGTATGTAATTTCTGCGGAACCGGATGCGGCAACTACCTCAACATTAAAGATGGTAAAGTTTGCGGAGTTTATTCGTCAAGAAACCACCCGGTAAGCAAAGGCAGGCTATGTGTCAGGGGATGGCATTTTCATGAACTGCTTATGACAGATCAGAGAATAAGTTCACCCATGATAAAAGTAGACGGCAATTTTAAAAATGTCAGCTACGAGGAAGCGATTAATTTCATGATGGAAAAGATGTCAAAGTACAGTGCTAAATCTACAGAAGAGATAGCATTTCTTGCTTCGCCAAGATCATCTAATGAAAATAATTATCTGTTCTCAAAACTGGCAAAGAGTGTATTTAAAACAAATAATATTACACTTGATTCAGAATCGGGCCACAGGGGCAGCATAAATGTGCTGAACGACGGTGCCGGATTTCCCGGGATGACAGGATCCCTGGAGGATATTTCAAAGACGGAATTTATACTTGTTGTAGGGTCTGATATTACGAAAATGAATCCTATTATCGGAAGTGAGATCCATAAGGCCCAGATGTCTGGTACAAAAGTAGTGACTATCAGCAGCATTTCTTCTCAGATCGCGAAGCTCAGCAATATACATCTGCAGATAAGGCCCGGATCAAAAAAAGTCATTCTTGCAGCACTGGCAAAGGCAATTATTGCTGAAGGGCTAGCGGATAAATCGGCAGAGGGATTTGACGCATTTTCCACTGCTGTAAGTAACCTTGATATGAATAATGTTTCTTCTCTCACGGGGATAGAATCCGATGTGATAGTAAAAACTGCAGGAGAGATATGCAAAGCTAAGTCAGTAATGGCATTCTGGTCCACCGGAATTTCGGGTCTTGATCAGGACACAGTAAGCTACATATATGACCTTCTGCTTGTTGCCGGAAAAATGGGGAAAGAAAACTGTGGTGCAAATCCAATAACCGGTATATGCAACATTCAGGGTGGATATGATATGGGAACCGCTCCTGATATCCTTACCGGTTTTCAGAAACTTTCCGATGCAGATGCTGTTGCGAAGTTTGAAAAAAACTGGGGTGTAAAGCTAAATAAAGAAGCCGGCAATGATGTTTATAAGCTGCTGGCAGACAGAAATTCAAAACTAAAATGTCTTGTTGTGGCTGACCACGACGAAGGTATTGTTAAATACTCGAAAGAGATTGAAGCACTGGAATTTGTAGCTTATATCGGGACATTCGAAAATCCTTTTGTTAAATATGCCGATGTAGTTATACCTGTTGCCGGTATTATTGAGGATGATGGAACTTATACTAATACTGAAAGAAGAGTGCAGCTTTCACGAAAGAGAGTTGAACCTTTTCAGAAGGTACTGACAGGATGGCAGCTTTTCCCGATGATTGCAGCTAAGGCTTCGCTTTCATGGAAATACTCATCAGCTGAAGATGTATTTAAAGAAATAACTTCACTCACACCATCATATTCAGGCATGACCTATGATAAAATTGAAAAATCACTGGGGTTGCAGTGGCCATGCAATGACAAGTATCCGCAGGGATGCAAAAGACTGGATGCGGCAGCTGGTGGTAAAAAATTTAAATTCGCTCCGGTAACAGGAAATTATGCAGTTCCTGCAGCGGGTGGAGATTATCCGATACTTCTCATCACCGGACAGGGGCAGCATTTCTGGCATCAGAATAATGTGATGAAGAAAACCTATATTCCTAAAAGGGAATATAACGCAACTCTTCTTGTATATCCCATGGGATATATAGAAATCTGCAAAGAAGATGCGGCAAAGCTTCAGGTGAGAGAACATTGGAATGTTAAAATAGCCTCTTCTCACGGATCAATGAATGTCACGGTTAAAATATCTGAAGATGTGAAGGCCGGAACTGCATATGTACCTTACTTTATAAGAGAGATGATCTCCTCATTCCTTCTTGAGCATAATAAAGATTTTGATAAGGGAGAAGACGCAATTATTCCAATCAGGATAGAGAGGATATAATTATGTATTTGATAGAAAAAAGTAATGTAATGAAGCTGGCCGAAGAGCTTGCAAAGAGCTATTCTCTTTACGGCCCGATAGTGGATAAGGACTCTAAGCAGGTCTTTTTTAATAAGGTCGCAGATGCGTCTGAGATTAGCCTTTCGGCCGAAATACCTTCTATACCCCCTAAAAATGTGGTGTTTCCCCAGATTGAAAGGATACTTGAGTATAAGTATGATAGGGGCGCAAAAAAAGTTGATATGATTCCTGATTTTGATACTTCGAGCAAAGCATTGTTCGGACTTCGTCCATGTGATCTTTCAGGTATAATAGTCCTTGATAGATTTTTTATGGGACAGGAATTTGTTGATGAAGTTTACCTCGAACATAGAAAGAGAATGTTTATTGTAACAAATACATGTACTGTCCCATTCAAACAGTGCTTTTGTGTATGTACTGACAGCGGCCCGTCAGCTGAAGAGGGGTATGATCTCAACCTTACTGATCTTGGCGATGTTTATCTTGTTGAGGCTGGCAGTGAAAAAGGGCGTGCGTTCGCTGAAAAAATGGGGCTTAAAAAAGCGGGGAATGAACACTCTGACGCTAAAGGCAAAGCAGTTGATAAATCCATATCGCTTTTTGAACTGGTTGCGACAGATAACAAAGCGTGGATATCACGTGTTATGAACAGGGTTACAACTGGTTTTATTAAAGAGGAAGTCTGGGAGTATATAGGTAAACAGTGTTTTGAATGTGGTGCATGTACATTCGTATGCCCAACCTGTTCATGTTTCAATATTGAAGACCATAATAATTTCAATGGTTCAACTGACAGGTTGAGGACGTGGGACTCCTGCTCGTTCGAAGGATATACAAAAATGGCTGGTGACCATAATCCCCGGCATCCCGTTGAAGACAGAAGAAACAAGAGATTTTTCTGCAAGCTTTCATATTCACAGTCAAAGAAGTATATGAGGCCGGGATGTGTAGGATGCGGAAGATGCCAGTGGGTATGCCCCGGCGATATAGGTCTGCCGAATGTTGTTACATACATCAGACGGGAAATTATAGAGTAGGTGATAGCCATGAGCGAAATGGATAATAAAATAGTAACAATACCGGAAATAGCAACCATCGAGGAAATTAAGGATGAGATTCAGGATGTAAGAACGTTCTATATCAAATTTGATAATCCTGAAATTGAGAAGAATTTCAAATGGAAATCGGGTCAGATAGTTATGCTGAGTATTTTCGGATCAGGTGAAGCGGCTTTTTCTCTGCCAACATGCCCTGAAGGGGACAGGTTTCACCTTTCGATTAAAAAAGTCGGAAAGGTAACCGGAGCACTGTTTGAACTTCAGCCGGGAGATAAAGTAGGGATCAGGGGACCTTTTGGTAATGGTTTTCCTTTTACGGAACTAAAAGGAAAGAACCTTATATATGTAGCTGGTGGTATCGGTCTGATTCCGCTGAGGTCATCGATTTTACACGCTCTCAAACACAGAGATGATTTCGGAAGAATAATAGTTCTCCTCGGAGCGAGAACTCCTAAAGATCTGATGTATCAGTATAATATAGAAGAATGGCTTAAAATTCCCGGTTTTGAATGTTATGTAACGGTTGACCAGGCAGAAGCTGGATGGACTGGAGAGACAGGGTATGTTCATAATCTTATAGAAAAAGCGAAAGTACCTGTGGAGAACACTGTAGCATTTGTATGTGGTCCTCCGGTGATGTTCAATTCTGTAATCGGTGAGCTGATGAAAAGAGGCCTTAAGGATGATTGTATTCTCTCAACTCTTGAAAGGCATATGAAATGCGGTATTGGAAAGTGCCAGCATTGCGCCATAGGGAGAACTCTTGTTTGTACCGATGGTCCCGTTTATACATATAAACAGATAAAAACACTTGGGGAAGTGATATAAATATGAATCTTCTGTCGGAAATAAAAAATGTGGTAAGTGACAACTGCTGTATCGTTGGTATGGGGAATCTCCTTAAAAGCGATGACGCTGTTGGTCTCTTTATCATCGAGTCTGTAAGAAGGGCTGCTGGTAACGGGCATATGATTTTTAACGTCGAGGATGTTATTGAAGCGTATGTTTATAAACTTGCAGAGCTTCCCTGTAAAAGCATTGTGGTTATTGATGCAGTTAAGGCTGATGCGGAAACAGGCTCTATTCTTTTCGGCAAGCTTGATGATGAGTTTGAGGAACTTTCGGGGACACTTTCAACTCATAAACTCGCTCTGAAGATGTCAGGCAAAATATTTAACGAGCATAATAAAGAGACTTATCTGCTCGGAGTTGTGGTTGATAATATAGATTTCGGGGCTGAGCTTTCTCCGGCAGTAAGGGAGAGTGCCGATGTCCTGATTCAGATAATAACAGATGCTTTAAATTGTAACAAAGGAGTTTGTAAATGAATATCGATATTTACGGAAACTTAATGACGGCCATGGCTATACTTTTAGCTTCAGCAGTTGTTTCCCCCATAGTAGCGGGAACAAAAAGGAAGCTTGCCGGCTGGATAAATTTCGCACTGGTTGCGACTGCTGCTATTCTTCTCCTGTATACATGTTATGCGGTAATTTTTGAAGCTGCTCCGCAGGAGTCAAAAATAATTACTCTTGGGGCATTCGGGATTTATTTCCTTATGGATAGTTTTTCCGCATTCTTTGTAGCCATTGTATCCTTTATGGCTGTGATAAGTTCATTATATTCAATAGAATATATGGAACACTATCATGATTACAGTCTGAGAGGGTTTTATTTTAATCTCCCGATATTTGTACTGGGTATGATTGTCCTGCTTACTGTTGATGACCTTTCAATCGGCTTCACTATTGCATGGCAGCTTATGACAATAGCATCATACTTTCTGATAAGGTTTGAATCAAGGGAAAAGGGCGTTGTAAGGAGCGCCAATAAGTATCTTATACTTATGGAACTGGCATGGCTCTTAATAATTGGCGGAACAATGCTTATACCCGGCGTGACAATGGGAGACTCAATTGGTCATATTACAGAAAAATTCAGTGTTGTGAGAGGAGCTCATGTATATGTGGTATATGGATTGCTGCTTGTCGGTTTCGGATTAAAGTCTGGTGTGTTCCCATTCGGGCAACTCTGGCTTCCGGATGCCCACTCTGTTGCGCCGTCACCTATAAGTGCGTTGCTTTCAGGCGTTATGATTAAGACAGGTGTCTATGGAATTATCAGAACCCTTTTCTGGATTGTTCCGGAAGGAAACGGTTTTGTATTTAACGGAAAATTCTGGGGAGCACTTGTTGCGACATTCGGTGTTGTTTCACTTTTCATAGGAACTACACAGGCTTTAAAACAGCATGATGCAAAGAGACTTCATGCTTACCATTCAATCGGTCAGATGGGTTATATAGTGCTTGGAATAGGAAGCGCACTTTTTATGCTGAGCTGCCCTAATCCGTTCCTGCAGGTTTTAGCTGCTATCGCTATGATAGGAGCGATTTATCATACTCTTAACCATACGGTTTTTAAAGGTCTTCTGTTCCTTTCAACCGGTAGTGTCCAGTATGCAACAGGTTTAAAAGATTTGAATAAACTGGGTGGACTTATCAAGTTCATGCCTGCCACAACTGTTATAGCCGGGATTGCAGCGTTCTCTATAGCCGGTATTCCTGCATTCAGCGGGTTTATGAGCAAGTGGTCTATTATTTCTGCTGATATTCTGGGTGGAACTGAAGTAGGATTTCTTGTTATATTCGGAATAATAGCGCTGATGACAAGCGCAATAACACTGGCTTCGTACGTGAAATTTTTTGGAATGACATTCACATCAACCGGACACGAGTGGAATACAAAAAAGGAAGTGAAGGAAGTTCCTGTATTGATGCTTTTTCCGAAATTCATACTGGCAGCTCTTTGTATTATTCAGGGATTGCTCCCATTCCTGTATTTCGAGACAATAATCAGCATATTTAAAAATTCAGGACATTCTATTGTCACGAATTTATTCAGGGGGATGCAGGTTAACAATTCTATAGTTGAGTCGGCAATGGGCGTGCAGATTAATCTGCCCGGCGCAGGCATAAGTGTTTCTTCAATAGCAGTTCCGGCCATGTTGCTTGCAGTATTTGCCATAGCATTCGTAATTGCGTATCTGTTTAAAAAATCTGCAGGATCCGTTGAAAGGACTGCTCCTGTATGGATGTGCGGATACCAGGAATTGAATGAAACGACAAGGTATAAGGCGAGCAGCATGTATCATGCATTCAAGCATTTCATGTGGTGGACAGGCGGGAACGTAAAGTAGTGTTGGTTCCTAAACTAAAGGTGAGAGGAAAGTTATGAACTCATTGGAAAGAGTATTAAAGACGCTAAAAGATAAATTCGGCAGCAGTATTGTAAACAGTGAATCTCCTGTTGCCACAAGATTGTTTATAGATATTAAAACTGATAAAGTCAGAGACGTGTCCAACGAGATAGTTGCACTTGGCGGAAGATATCTTGTAAGTATAGGTTACGACAAGATAGCACGTGATGGTAATATAGGCCTTGTGCATACTTTCGGATTCGACAGGGACAACTTTATTCTGCTTCTGAGGGCTGCTGTGCCGGGGAATAATCCGGTGATGGACTCAATTACTCCTGATATTCCGGGAGCAGGATGGTCTGAGCGTGAGTATATGGATCTGCTCGGAATGAAATTTACCGGACATCCAAAACCGAAAAAGCTTATTGTAGCAGACGACTGGCCATCAGACGTGTTTCCTCTGAGGAAGGAAGTGCCATATAACATGGTTCCACCCTCTGCGGAAGACGTTGCATATCAGCTTGATGAATGTCCTGAAGGAACATCTATGGTGCCAGTAGGTCCGTTTCATACCGCTCTTCATGAACCTGCATTATTTGCAGTATATGTAGACGGTGAAACGATAAAAGGTTGTGATTACAGAGGATTTATGACTCACCGTGGTATTGAGAAACTTTGTGAAAGCCAGGTAAGCTATAACGAAATACCATTTATCGCAGAAAGAATTTGTGGTATATGCGGTTCAGTGCACGCCACAGCATACTCTCAGTCGGTGGAAATGGCTGCGGGAATAACCGTTCCTGAAAGGGCAAAATACCTGCGAAGCCTTGTACTTGAACTGGAAAGACTCCATTCACATCTGCTTTGGCTGGGTGTAGCAGGGCATCTTATCGGTTTTGATACTGTATTTATGCAGGCATGGAGAGTTCGTGAACAGCTGATGTGGCTAAGTGAAAGAATGACCGGGAACAGAAAAACTTACGGTATGGTCATTGTCGGAGGTGTAAGACGTGATGTAACGGCAGAGTTGTCAGCTGACATTCTCAATGTGATTAAAAAAGTAGAAGAGGAAACAAGAGTTATACATAAATCAATTATAGGCGACACTGCGATACATAAAAGAACAAAAGGAGTCGGCTGTATAACAAAAGAGGAAACGATCAGGTGGAGCCTCGTCGGTCCGGTTGCCAGGGCAAGGGGAGTTGATATCGACGCAAGAAGAGATCACCCGTATGCAGCATACAGCGAACTGAAGTTTGATGTTCCTGTAGTTGACACATGCGATGTCTGGGGAACTGTTCTGGTGAGAATACTTGAGATATACGAATCAATCAGCATTATGCGTCAGATACTTGATAAAATGCCAGCGGGACCAATACTAACTGAACTTGATGCAGCCATTCCTGCTCTTAAACAGGGAATTTCTGTAGTCGAGGCTCCCAGGGGTGAATCTGTGCATTTCGTAATTACTGGAGAGGAAAATCGTCCCGACAGGTGGAGAGTGCGTGCCCCCACATATCCGAATCTTCAGGCAATACCAGCTATGCTGCTTAATAATCAGTTTGCGGACTTCCCGATTATTGTAGGGAGCATCGACCCCTGCTTTTCATGTACGGATAGAGTAGAGGTGATAAATGTAGGATCCGGCAATAACAGATTAATGACAAAGTCTGAATTAGAATTTATATCACGCGGTAATAAGTGAGGGGAGTGAATTATGGATATAGTATATGTTTTGATCAACCTTGTTATATTCCTTGCTCTTGCACCTCTGTTTGAGGGTATTGTAAGAAAAATCACGGCAAAGGTTCAGTCGAGGATGGGTCCGCCGGTAATTCAGCCCTACTACGATATAATCAAGCTTCTGGGAAAAGAAAATTTTAATGTCGGTAACTGGGCTTTCAAAATTGCTCCAATGATGTCTTTCGCAGCAGTTCTCACGGTAATTTGTTTTATTCCGCTTGGATATAAGGCAAATTTCATGACGGGATACGGGGATGTTATAACAATAATTTATCTTCTTGTTCTCGGAGGAGTATCAATTCTTATCGGAGCGTTAGCGAGCAAGAATACATTTGCTCTGATGGGTGCGAGCAGGGAGATGATTACTATGATTCTTGTGGAACCTGTTCTGGCGATGACATTTTTTGTCGGCGCTGTAAAGGTAAAGAGTCTTGGTATTGATGATGTTATTTTCAGCGTAATGAATAACGGTTATAGCTGGGCAGTAGTAATTATGCTGGTACTCTACCTGATGGCTTTACAGGCTTTTGTCGGTAAGTTGCCTTTTGATATAGCAGAGGCGGAACAGGAAATACTTGAAGGGCCATTTATTGAATATAGCGGCCCCAACTATGCGCTTTTTAAATATTCAATGATGTTGAAACAGATGTTTTATGCGGCGTTATTTGTCCTTGTTTTCATACCGTTTCTTTATACAGGGATTTACGCTCTGGATTTAGTTATACAGCTTATGGAAATAGCGTGCGTCTATGTATTTATTGCTCTGATAGGTTCGACGAATCCGAGGCTCAGGATTGACCAGGCTGTGAAATATTATGTTTCACTTATAATTGTAGCATTGGTTGCTGTAGGCTTATCAGTGTACGGGATATAAGGAGAAGGAGGAAAACTATGTGGCTCACAAGTAAAATAAAACAGGTCTTAATGGTAATGAAGCCGGGCGTGGTTACTCTGAACTATCCGTTTGAAAAAGTTCCTGTACCTGAAAATTTCCGGGGAATGCCATACTGGGATCATGAAAAGTGTATCGGTTGCGGAGGGTGTGCGAATCATTGCCCTGCCAGAACAATATTAGTGCGGGACATATGTCAGGAAATAAGGCTGATGGTTTATGATGCATCGAGATGTACATACTGCGGAAGATGTGCCGATGTTTGTCCTGAAAAAGCTATAACTATGACTGACAAGTTTGAAACAGCAACAGGAGATAAACAGGATTTGACTGAAAGCATGGAACTCTTTATGCTTACATGCCAGAGATGTGGAAGATGTTACGATATGGAAAATAAGAATATGATAGACAGACTGGATCTTTTCGGATACAGATATGATAACATCGAAGCGCGGGCATTAATAAGACAGACAACTGATCATTTCGATACAGAGATGCTGAAGAAAACTGCAAACTATAAAAGACCTGCGAAATTAGGAGAATAGGTATGTTTACGAATCTTTCAAAGAAAATATTCGGCAAGTCATTATGGATTTACCACTGTAATACAGGCGCGTGTAATGGCTGTGATATAGAGATACTCAACGTCCTTACTCCTTATTATGACGTTGAAAGGTTCGGGATGAAGCTTGTTGCTTCTCCCAGACATGCGGATGTTATGCTTCTTTCCGGGGCGGTTACAAGACCGACGCTTCCCCTGGTAAAGAAAGCTTATGATGCTCTCCCTAATCCGAAGCTTGTTTTCGGAATAGGTTCATGTGCAACAGGCGGCGGCTGCTGGTTTGATACTTATAATGTTACCGGTGGAGCGACTGGTGTTGTTCCTGTAAACTATTTCATCCCGGGATGTCCTCCAAGACCGGAAGCTATAATATATGGTGTTGCTCTTGCGCTTGGACTTGTTGATAAACAGGTTGCGCCTGTTGAGCTTAAGCAGATGGAATTCCCGATAGATGTTTACGAAAGGAATAAAGCATGGGAAAACAGAAACGTCATTTATAAAATGCTGGATAATTGAGGAGGAGTGACTATGTCGAAAAAAATACTTCTTGTTGATGACGATAAAGATCTTGTCGCTACTCTGGCGCAGGCGCTTAAAATGAATAATCTTGATGTTATTGAAGCATTTAGCGGTACAGAGGGATTGAAAAAAGTACTTTCTGACAAGCCTGATCTTGTTGTCTTTGACGTTATGATGGAAACAGATACGGCCGGTTTTGAAGCTGTCTATCAGATTCGCAGTAAAAGAGAAGGATCAAAGTATGCGGTAGTTAAAGACATTCCTATAATAATGCTTACCGCTATTGATCAGGTAACTAATTCCCGTTTTTCTCTTAATGCGGAACAGAGTTTTTTACCAAATATAAGCGATTTTCTCACTAAGCCTGTGGATATTGATGAGCTTATTGAAAAGATAAAAAAATTTGTATAGAATAAAGTGGTTTGAATTTTGATTGATAAAATGATACTTTGGTATCATTTTATCAATCATATTCACTTTTTGTAAAAGAATTAAAGAATTTAGTTTTATTAGATATAGGGCGACTTACTTATTAAGAATAACTAATTAGAAAAAATGTTACCGGTGATCAGCCATGAATAAGCAGATAAAAATACTGATAATAGATGACGAAGATATTGTTTTAAAAAGCTGCCTGAGAATTCTCAGAGGAGAGGATTATCATATAGAGACTGTTTATTCCGGAGAAGATGGCCTTATAAAGGTTGATCAGGAAAAATACGATTTGATTATTACAGACCTGATGATGCCTGGAATGAGCGGAATTGATGTTCTTCGTTCAGTAAAAGAAAGAAAACTTGATGTTAAAGTAGTAATTTTTACGGGATTTGCCACTGCAGAGACCGCTCGGGAAGCATTGAAAATGGGAGCTTTTGATTATATACCCAAACCGTTTACACCGGATGAATTCCGGGATGTAATACATAACGCAATCAAATCGAGTGAAAACAGCGAGACAAATATGCTGGATTTAATGGCAATTGTTTCTCATGAACTTAAAAGCCCTGTTGCAGTTGTTCATACCACGGCTCAGACGCTTGCCAAGGGATACTTTGGCAATATAGAACCAAAACAGAAAGAAATACTGGAAACAATCATAAGGAACTGTCAGTATCTTGAAGATATTATACGAAGCTATATAGATTTGTCAAAAATGGAACTGGATGACATGGAATCCTTTAATCAGAAAATAGATTTCATTAATGATGTAGTTAAACCTGTTCTTGAAATACCCGAATACTCATCAAATCTGAAAAATATGCCAGTTGTAACTGATTATCAGATACATCCTGAAATTCATGGGGACCCAAACCTTTTGCAGATAGTTGTAACCAATTTTGTTAACAACGCTATTAAATATGGACGTAACGGAACTGAAGTTAAAATCTCTGTTTTCGAAAAAGACCATGAAATAATCTTCTCCATATATAATCAGGGTGTGGGGATATCAAAAGATGATGCTGAAACAAAGCTTTTCGCAAAATTCGGAAGATTAAAACAGAAAGGAACAGAAGGAATTAAAGGTTCGGGGTTAGGACTCTATATCTGTAAAAAAATCATAGAAAAACATGCGGGCAGAGTGTGGATTGATTCTGTTCAGGGTGAATATGTAGTTTTTTATTTCAGTTTACCTGAAAACTGAGAATTTTCTATTATATTTCATTCAGTTTCTGATGAAATAATTTGATAAACATAATATTTAATTTTAATTTGATTAATATTCATGTTGTAATAATAATCTGGGATTATACTATAATGCAATGAATTAAAATTGTAGTAATCCGAGGCTATTAAATGAAAAATAGAAGAATAGGGCCTGATACAATAATGAATATAATAACAGGGATTTCTCTTTTGTCCTGGATAATACTATGCACAATATTTATAATTTTTGCTGTTGGGAATCATGATGCTTCAGGAGTTGACCGTTTTAGTTTAAAGGGAGCAGGTGGTTATGTTATCTATGGTCTTTTTATTTTTCTTGTCTTTCTGAGTGTCTCGGGTGTATTTTTTAATTTGACCAGAATGAAAAGAAAGACTGATAAAATAAGATTGACCCCAATTTTTTCAGGAATTTTAGCAATAGCCGGACTTATTTTCCTGAATATCAGATAAGTTATTCTGCTGAGTTACTTATCATACATCTCAGCTTCAACTCTCCATATTCAGCTTAATGAAATTTATATCAAAGGTGTATTTGTAAAAACAAATTGATATTGACGTTACAGAATACATTTCCGTCATCATATGCATTATATAGCTACTGGAAGTAGCTATAATTAAATTATAATAATAAAAAAATTAATGGGTTTTATTCTATAAATATGATTATATCTCATGAGGTTATTATTTAGAATAATAAAGGAATAAGAAATGAAAAGAACGGATCTTGAAAAATCAATAGGAAATAAAATTAATAACAAAATTAAGACGCCGGGCGGAGCAGTTTCATTTAACAAGGAAGTTACAAAAATTATTGATAAACGTGAACAGCGTAAAATCGATCAGGCGAAAGGGCTTGTTCCTTTCGCTGTCAAGTTGAACATTGATCTGGTGCAGCAAATTCAAAACATTGCAATAAAAGAAAAAACCGGAATTAATGAAGTGGTAACCTCCTTACTTAATAAAGCGCTTGAAGGAAGGGAATAACACATTTTTAATATCCGGCAAAAAGTAATCTGCAGCAGGCTGTTTTTTCCATCCTGATGCAGATTGTTGTACACTGGTAATTATGGCATAAGGCTAATACCAAAATAAGCTGCCGGTCCAATTGTATCTTCTTTTACATCAATATTATTTCCGGGATATCTTAAAAAATTGTTTAATCGATGTGGAAAATATCGCCCATCAACAAAAAATGCAACTGAGTCGGATAGTCCAATCTTTAATCCAATAATTGGAGATGAACATACTCCAAAACCCCTGGAGTATTTTGTCTCATTATTATCAATATACTTCATCCGGTCAATTCCTAAACCGAAGGCGTATGCAAAGCTCAGGCTTGTATAATCCGGGAGTGAATCAAAATAAGCCCATAGAGGTATCCGGATTGTAGGGATCCAGCTTAACTGGTATACTTCGAATCTCTTATATGTGGTGTCTTCGTCGAATTTACGGGTTGAAAAAAGAAATTCCCAGCCGCTTGTGAAGAAACCTTTACTCTCATGTATATATCTTGCACCGGCGGAGAAACCTGTATGTCTTTCATCTTTGACTTTATTATCATCATATTTACCAGAGTATTTTAAAAAAGTGGGTCCACCGAATACTTCAAGGAATTGAGGGTATTCAGCGGCTTTTCTGGGTTCTTTTCGTTTATACCTGGAGGAGGCGTCCCCTGCTGCTACATCGATGGATGAAGCTGCTAAAACCTTATAATTAGCTGATACCACAAGCTTTACATTAATCTTCAGCCCGATGTTCCCCTGTTCACCGAATTTATCTATTTTTGTTACTGAACCGAGAATAACATATTTAGCTCCAAGACCCTGGCCAACTTCACCTGCATCCTGATTTGTAAGCAAACCTACCTGCTGAAGCTCCTGCTCTTTTAATATCTTGTCGATCTGGCTTCTTTCAGAAACAGTTGCCCCGGCGTTTATTAAAGCTTTTGTCATTTCTTCAGTGGCTAAACCAGCTTCTGAAGAAAATTCCTTATCTGCTGAAAATGGCATTACCGCGAGAACTTTTGTTTTGTCTTTCGCCGGAATTTTACTTATAAGCTCTTTTGCCATATCATCATATGTTCCAGCAAAAACATAAACAGGAAGAAAAAGAATAAAAATAAATAATAGTTTCTTCATCAGTTGAACTCCAGTTATTTAATAAAATTATTATCCCGAAAATTACAGGGATTAAAACATCATAAATTTAAAACATATTTTATATGTACAATTTATAAATTATATTTTTAAATATCAATCTTTCTGTTATTTTTTAAGAAATAATTACGAATATATAATTTATAAAAAACGGAATTTTTACACGGGACTAACAAGTTGTTTTATCTATAAAATCATAAAACTGTCTTATAAAGTGATAGATTTATTATTAAATTATAAAAAAAATAAATTTAATATTGGAGGTCAAGGTATTTATAATAAGTTTTTATATATTTTTAAATTCTTCAATTTTATTAAACTTAATAAAAATCAGTTTATTTTGAAAAATTCAAGTAAAGACTTTATACTCTCTGCCTGTGCACTGATCTCTTCGGCAGATGATGCAATTTCTTCCGCACCGGAGGCCTGTGATTGTGTCTGTTCATTTATCTGGTTCATAGTATTGGATATTTCCTGATAGGCTGTTGTTTGCTCGTGTGTTGCATTTGAAATGCTGTCAGACATATCCATGACCTGTTTTGTAGCATCAACTACTTTTTTACTGGCCCTTGTTTGTTCGTCGGTTGAATCTGCAATTTTTTGGACAAGTTCTTTTGTGTTATTGATATAGTTAATGATATTCTCAAGTGCTCTTGAAGTTTCACTGATATCATGAATCCCTTGTTTGGCTGAGTTTACACCGTTTGTAACCAGTCCAGTTATGTTTTTTGCTGAATCCGCTGTCTGGTCTGCAAGTTTCCCTATTTCATCCGCAACCACAGCAAAACCCCTGCCATGTTCCCCTGCACGTGCCGCTTCTATTGCTGCGTTTAAAGCCAGCAGGTTTACTCTGTCAGATATATCACTTATCATGGTCACCATTTCGGCAATTTTCAGGGAATTCTCCTCTATGCTGTTTATTCCTTTGATTGTATTCTGCATGAGATCATTACCCTTTTTTGCCTCGTTTGTTGTGACATTTGCTACTTTAAGAGCGGAGAGTGCGTCGTTATTAACGGATATTATAAAAGTACCAAGCTCTTCCATAGTATTATATGTTTCTTTTGAATGACTGGACTGAAGGCGTGAATTTTCAGCTATCATATCATTTGATGCCGAAATCTCTTCAAGTGATGCGGTGGCTTCTTCAAGAGCTGCAGCCTGTGATTGAGCACCCTCTGAAAGGTTGGAACTTGTGGCTGCCAGCTCATCAGCTGATGATGCAAGTTGTACGGAGGCATGCATAGTCTGTTCAACGACTTGTTTTATTTTATCCTGGAAAATTTTCATATTCCTTATCATGTCACCGAATTCATCATGAAGGTAATCGTTACTTCTTGAAGTAAGATCCCCATTTGAGAGTTTTCTGAATATACTTATTGTGTTTTGTATCGGGACAGAGAAACTTTTCCCCGATTTGTAAATGATAATAAATGCAATTATATTATTAAAGAGGATGAAAAATATGATACTGATAATTGTGGAGTTAACAGGTTTCATAAGATAATTTTCATAACTTATAGATACGAGAAAATATCCGGTGGAGGGCAATTTTATTTTTCTGGCAAGAAGAGGTTTGTTATTTATTATAAAATGGTGAAATTCTTTGTCGGAACCTGAAACAAAATTTTTTAAATCCTTTCCATTCTTATCCGTAAGATCCACCCCAAGAACTTTATCGATAAGCATTGGGTCCGGATGGTATATAATTTTACCCAGACTGTTGATAAGCATATACTTGGTTTCTTCATTACTGCTTGATTCATTAACTATTTGCTGTATGTTTTCAGTGTTAATTGTTGCTGCAATAGATCCCGAAAATTTATTATTAATTAATTTTGGAACAGCACATACCAATATTTTATTTCCGGTATCTTTGCTTTTTATTAGTTCTGAAGACCATGATATTGATTTGTTTTCTGTCATATCTTTAAAATATTGTCTATCCGAAAGATTGATAATATTAGTCAAGTTTGTGTATGATTCTCCATTTGTTTTTGATAATAAAATAGTTTCAATGTTTTTGTTGATTTTAGCGGCATAGAACCCCTGTGCAGCAGAGAATGAAGCTTTCAGAGAAAGACTTTCGGGATTGATGTTTTTGATGTAGGAGCTTAGTTCAATTGATATATTGTCAAACGTATTATCAATTTTTAAAGCCATTATCTCAGTATCAGAGGCGGTTGATTTTTTATAGTAAGATATTGTACGGTTAACATTGACGGCATAAATACCAACAAAGACGTAAATTAATACAAGCATTATGAAGCTGAGAATAGGTACCATAATTTTTTCAAAGACAGCAAGTGATTTCAGTTGATTAGCGCTGGTAATCGGGTAGAGTATTATTTTAAATCTGTAGTAATGAAATAGTGTGACGCAGATTGCTATAAGTATATCAATAATGATGAAAAATAAAAGTTGAAAGGGTGTAACGAGGATTCCCTGTATGTAAGAGATAACCGAAACAATTATTGAACAGAAAAAGAGTGGGATAAAAAAAAGAAATGTTGTAGAAATCGGAATTTTTTTTGCAAATGCCAAAGACTCATTGTCGGTTACATTATTATTAATTAGATATTGAAGTTTTTTTGTTATAAGGTGGTATATATAAAAAATGATTAATATAACAGGGATACTGATTAGAGTCATAAGTAATAATATCTTTTTCATTTCAATGATATTTGTACTTACTATTATCACACTTAACATGAGCAGTGGGTAAACAAGAAAGCATAGTATAAAATTTCTCATTAGCCTGGATTTTATTGAGGATATTTCAGTTTGCTTCATATGATCTCCAGTAAGTAAATAATCAGGGAATGTTGTTGTGAATACATTATATTCTGGTTGTTAAAAAACGCATGGTTAAACTGAAAGATAAAATATCTTCATCTTTATACCGGATATAATGTTGATTTATCACCGAGTTTTTACGAAGTTGAATTTTTGTATATTTTTTACAGATTTCAGTCAAGTTATTTTGCACCATATTAAATAAAATAAATATTTGTTTATTACTATAAAACAGTTTTTTAAACATGCAATTTTTTTGTATCTGAATGTAATTAATATCAATAGTGATAAAACATATGTAGATATAAGAAAGATATATCTCATCGATTAACTGATGCTTTTTTTATTGAAGAATAATTTGTATTCCATATCAGTTTTCATAATATGATTGACAAGCCACTCTTTCAGAAAACCGATGAGGCTTAAAGATATTGATGTCTTTCCCGAAATTACCTGGTTGTGAAAATCCTGAACCTTTTTTACAAGAGCGTCGTGTTCAATTTTGTGTTTTTCATAATCAGGATATGAA
Organism: Spirochaetota bacterium; assembly: GCA_963664815.2. Taxonomy (GTDB): domain Bacteria; phylum Spirochaetota; class UBA4802; order UBA4802; family UBA5550; genus WRGT01. The sequence continues at coordinate 2,877,502 of CAXXHB010000003.1, read as the reverse complement.
TATTGAAGCATCAATCCTTCCTCATGGCCGAAGTGAAATATTGTATATTTAACAAGTTCATTGAGAATCGGAGCCAGAACACTCTGTTGTGAACCAACGGTTATACTGTCATGAAGCCTGTTCGTCAGAGATATTAGTTGTTTATGATCATTATCGAATAATGTAATTCCGACGCTTAAATCATCGGTCCAGTTTATGAATGCCATAAAAATTCCTCTTTCAGTTGATTATATATATGTATTGTCATTCTAAGACTCCTTCGATTTTATAATTAATCTAAACCCATTATCAATAGTTAATCTGTAAATATTTATATGCATAGAATGTAGTAATTAAACTACATTCTAAATTTAATAAGAATGATGAGTATTGTCAACAGCATAAGTATGTTTAATATATAATTTATCAGGTTAGAAATTTTCAGTTTTAGTATAACTATAAATATTTAAACATCTGCCATTGGCAGGTATAATTCTGCATTTTTTCCCCCTAAATATGTTAAGAAATAAATGAAGATTTTTTAATAAGTAAAAAAAATTATTGACAATAAGCATCATGTTTCTATATATAGAAACATGATGAAATTGTATTGATGGAGTGAAGATATGAAAAAGCAGATAATATTAATTTGTATATGGCGTATTATTTATATATAACCCTTATATCAGACTGTCAGGCCTGAGAGAGGGAGTTCAGCTTTCAGGCAAATTTGTTAAATTCAAGCTGCGGAAGCAAACCGCAGCTTTTTTATTTTAAGGAGAATCTTTATGAATTACAAGTTAAAAGTGGAAACACTGGCGCTTAATTATAACCGGATACCTTTATTCAGAGAACTTAATATCAGTTCACTTGATTTTATTTCTTTACTTAAAGCGATGAGAGAAAATGAACATTTTATATTTCTTGAAAGTGCAGGCAAGACAAAGAATAAGGGGAGATTCTCATATCTCTGTTTTAATCCATCCGCTGTAGTTACTGCATACAGTGATCATGTAATTGTGAGTAGAAAAGGTATTAAAGAGAGGGTTCAAAAAACTGTTTTTGAATTTCTCGATGGCGAACTGGAAAAATATCATTCACCGGATACAGATCTGTATGGAGATTTTAATGGAGGTTATACCGGATATGTGGGTTATGAAGCTATAAATAAAACGGGGATACTTCGAAAAGAAATAAGGAACGACAATTATCATCCTAATGCAGAACTACTTCTTATTGACGAGTTTATTGTTTATGATAACTACACTGAAAAGTATTATGTATCAGCATCAATGTATACTTCAGAAGGTGAAATAGACTTTCTTGTCAGGAAGACTAACGAGAGACTGGCAGAACTTGAAGCATACATTTTAAATCTGATTAAAAGTGAAAAAATAAATTATCTCACTCTCCATCCCGCTGATGTGATGATGGAGTATATAGATAGCGACTGCCTGTTTATCAGAAAAGTAAATGACATAAAGGAGATGATATCGTGCGGTGAAATTATACAGGCAGTGTTAAGCAGACGAATGGTCGTAAAAGAACGGGTTGATCCGTATAACTTTTACCTTAAAATACGAAGTGTCAATCCTTCTCCGTACATGTATATGCTGAAATTCGGGAAAAGGTATATTACAGGATGTTCACCTGAAACGCATCTCAAAATAAGAAAAAACATAATGCATCTTAAACCTATAGCGGGTACTGCTCCTGTCCCAATATCTGCGCGGGAGAAAAAAACAGTAAGGAAGGAACTCCTGCTTGACCGAAAGGAGAGGGCAGAACACCTGATGCTTGTTGATCTTGCCCGGAATGACCTCAGCAGAATTGCTGAGAAGGGGAGTGTCTCGGTTCCAAGATTTATGAAGGTCGAGGATTACTCACATGTGATGCATATTGTTTCAGATGTGACCGGTATGATGAAAAAGGGTTCATCCATGGTGGATGCCTTCAGGTTCAGTTTTCCGGCTGGTACTGTTACAGGCGCGCCGAAAGTCAGGGCGGTTGAAATAATAGATGATGTTGAAACAATGCCGAGAGGTGCTTATGCCGGGGCAGTGGGATATTTCGGATTTAACAGGACAAGCGATACATGTATCACAATAAGGAGCGCATTTTTTGAGGAAGAGGGTATACATATCCAGGCAGGTGCAGGGATAGTCTATGACAGTATCCCGGAAAAGGAGAGAATGGAGATAGACAATAAGCTAAAGGCGCTCACAGTGAGTATGGGATATGCGGTATAAATGAATTTTATTTTAATGGAGAAGTCTATGATCTTATTAATTGATAATTACGATTCGTTTTCATATAATATTGTTCACAGCTTTGAAACTATGGGAATTGATGTTGAGGTCTTCAGGAATGATCATGATATAAAAGCGATAGATTTTACAAAGTACAGTGCAATAGTAATATCTCCCGGTCCGTCAAATCCTGATAAAGCAGGTATATCTCTTGACATAATAAGAAAAAATCCCGGTCTCCCGTTGCTTGGTATTTGCCTTGGTATGCAGGCGATTGTACAGGAATATGGAGGGAGGATAGTAAGGGCGCCTGAAATTGTGCATGGAAAACAGGATGTAATAAGTCATACCGGAGAAAACCTCTTTAAGGATATCCCGCAAAGGTTTAAGGCGGTGAGATACCATTCTCTCTGTGCTGAAAAGGAAACATTTCCTGACACGCTTGAAATTGAAGCATATTCATCGGACGGGGTAATTCAGGGGATAAGTCATAAAACTCTGCCGGTATATGGAATACAATTTCATCCTGAATCATATATGACTGAATATGGTATTGTGCTTCTTGAAAATTTTTTAAGCGTCTGTAGCAGGTGATAATGGATCATACTTAATCATACCGTGAGCGGTTGCTTTCGGTATGATTAATTTATTTAGTAATAATTTAAAAATAATATATATTTTACATGGAACGACAAATCCTTATGCCTGTGGTATTAGTTCCTATTTCACTCCATGGTTCACGATTTGCTGAACGGAGTTCTTTGCCAGGGCTAATCCAGCACCCGCCTCTTTTTACGCGCCTTGGTCCTGTCTCGGGCCCCAGGGGATTTTTTGCCGGGGAATTCCTGTAATAGTTTTCACTATACGAATCCCAGCACCATTCCCATACATTCCCATGCATATCATAAAGCCCAAAGTTGTTCGCCGGGAAAATACCTGCTTCCGTTGTTTCATTACGGAAAAAACCATCCGCTGATTTGTAAGGAATGGTTCCGTTAAAATTGGCCATGGATGTGTCGATATCATCACCATAATGGAATGTTGATGAACCCCCACCTCTACAGGCATATTCCCATTCAGCTTCAGTGGGGAGACGAAAGCCATTTGCGCTGAAATCACATGAAGCAATACCTTCAGTGAAGGTGTAACATTGTTTTAATCCGTGTCTGATGCTCAGCTTATTGCAGAATAGTACAGCATCCCTCCAGCTGACCATCTCTACGGGTTTTTTATTTCCTCCAAATAAGCTTGAAAAATGGCTTGGATTATTCCCGGTTATTTCTTTATAAACCCCCTGCGTTATTTCATATTTGGACATCCAGAAGCTGGATACTTCAACTTTATGTGGAAATTCTTTTGCAGTATTTCGTCCCTCCTCGTTATTACCGGATCCCATTATAAAAACTCCTCCCGGAATAGAAATCATATCTATATCTCCGAATTTTTCAATAGTACCAGGTTTTGGAGTGGTGGAGACATTCGTTTCTTCTTCATCCTTTACTCCTTTGTAATATCTGTAAACATCAAGTCCCGGTGTTATTAAATCTGTAAGTTTGGCAGAACCTGATTCTATTGAACATTTTGATGTCGTCATCATGGGAAATGTTGATTTCATTATAATAACCTTCCCTTTTATTCTCACATAGAGTCTGTCGCCAATATTTACGGGTTTGTTTTTGTCGGAAATGTTAATAATTATTTCTTTTGAGTTTTTATTAACTGAAGCAATTTTTCCAATCGATTTTTCTGATTCGGAAGAAAGACTTACAGATAAAGTCACTGTTAATACAATAGCACCCAGAATTAACTTGTAGAATTTTCGCATAATATGCTTCTCCAGCTTTAATTTTATAAAGCAAATTTGTTTTTATATATTTCATGTTTACCACTGCTTTCGTTATATAAAGTAAATAATGAAAACATTCGAAAAAATCCGTATTATTCCAGAAGGTTATGTTTTTAAAAATATTTTATATCTATTATTATAAGGATAACAATAGATATAAAGAACTCTGTGTCTTCAGAATTTATAAACATCAGATTATAATATTGAGTGAGTATGATAAAAATGTAAAATCTGATTCAGATGAATAAAAAAATAGAATGATAAAAATAATAGTGATCACTCTCCCGGCTGAGTTGGCACTATTATATGTGAATTATATCAGCTTATTCCCATTTATATTCAGGGGTAGTAAATTTACTCATAACAGGTTTTACCATAACTTTAATATCTACAGCTCCAAGTCTGCTGATCCCTTTTTCTTTAGGTTTGATTTTAAAGGCAAGAATCTGACTTTTACCTTTTACATGGAGATCATATGTTACGTCCAGAACATCTCCTGAAAAGCTGGCACTTTCAAATTCAAGATAATCGGGTAGAACATCAACAACAACAAATTCATCTTTCATCTGCATATCGCCGAGGTTTTGAACTGAAATTATGACTTCTATCGGTTTGCCGTTTATAAAATCATCACCAAAGAATCCGGTACCGCTGTATGTACTTTTAGGAACAGTCATGTATATAGTATCAGATATTATATATGGTGGAACCATGCCAAGTAAACAACATGACCGTAATGCCTGGTCTTTATAAAAGTAACGGTTTACCTTGAGATCAATGTAATCTTTTTTTAACTGAATCATCTCAATATGGCCAACTTCAATATTATTTACATTAGCATATTTTGTAATTCTTTTACCTTCTTCATTTGTATACATAAGTGCAGTTGTAAAGACGTTGGACCTGGTAGATACACCTTTAATGGTTTTCCCATCGTAAGTGACCGGTTTTTTAGTAATAATTTTAATCTGGTTCTCACCACCCAGCTCGGATCTGTAATCGATTATACGAACTGGTACTGTGTTGATACATGAGGAAAACACAAATATAAAAGTTAGTATTGAAAGAAAATGTAATTTATGCTTCATGATGACCCCCATTATGATCGATGATTTTTGATGATTCAACAGGTATCGATTCTTTTTTACAGGGTTTAAAAGATTTGCAACCTGTAAAAGAAAAGGAGGCAATTAGAATTAAAATTAACATTATACTTAGTTTTGTAGAACAACGCTTCATTAAATTCTCCTTCGAAGATTTAAATTTTACAGTTTTTTACTTAATATTTTGCGCATAATTAACATGCGCTACCGAGAGTAGAGTAAATTTGTGAAATTGAACACTGACTTTTAATTACACAAAAAAAACCTTAACTGTCAAGTTTTTTTTCATTGCGGATAATTGAATGCCCTGAATATATTTATTGCAGAGAGTCTTATTCGGCAGGATTTTCATATCATCATTGAAAGTGGTTGGAAGATGAAAATCTTCAGGAGACGGAAGATGTTTGATTCAAATCAACTGTCTTTCAAAAAGAATACATATAATGATGATTTTACTATTGACTAATAATATATGTATAATTATCTTTAAAATATTCATTTTCGTAATATTCTTTCTTTGTTTTATTATAGCATTTCACGATTGAAATATAACATAGTCTGTCATTTCGAAGAAGTGATGGTGATTTAGCAGTTCTGCAGGCTCACTGACCGTTATAGATGGTCAATGAGTCTGCAGAAGCACTAAAATACATTCGAAATGACAAGGCCTGATTATTTAGTTAACTGCTATAATAAGAAATTAAATTGAACACCTGGCTTTTTAATGGTGTGGTGATTTGATGTTTTATACTGATGTATATGTTTTGAAATGATTACAGATCTCTGACACCGTTGATAACAGTGTTCAGCAGAGGGAAACGTGCAGCTGCGCGTACCCTTTTAAGGGGAGTGAGGAAAGTCCGGACATCAAAGGGCGGGATGCCGGGTAATACCCGGGCGTCGTGAGGCGATGGAAAGTGCAGCAGAAAATATACCACCTCTCTTCCCCTTTACTCTCTCCGGAAACTGAGAGAGTAAAGGGGAAGAGAGGTAAGGGTGAAATGGCGAGGTAAGAGCTCACCGCGTTGTCCGTAAGGAGAATGGCAGTGCAAACCCCATCCGATGCAAAGCCAAGTAGTCAGCCGTATGAGAGCGGCCCGCTCCAGGCTGAGGGTAGGCTGCAAAGATGTGTATGGTGACATACACACAAGATAAATAGCTGCTTAAACAGAATCCGGCTTATGTTTCCCTCTGCTGAAGATTGTTATCTCAGTGAGTAATAGATCTCTTAATTAAAAAATTGTTGAGAGTTTGAGATGATAATCATTTGTTCGGTATAATATTAAAATTGTGATGTAAAACATACCTTTTTAAGTAAGCACAGTGTATAATGAAAGGGAGTTTCTTGTAGTGGAGCTGCATGGAGGTCGTAGTATGGATAGACAGAGGAAAATAATAGTGGCAATAATGGCTTTGCTGGCGCTTATTGCCATTATTGCTATTGTGGATATAGGTTTGAAGATTGAAAAAAAATCTAAATCCGAGATGAGTATAAAATTGCCGGAATTTGGCCCTGGCGTAGGTGTAATCAGGGTAGATGGTGCTATAGAGATGTCAGGCCCGGCGGGGCCTTTTGGCATACAACAGGGGGCAGAAGCGATTATTGCGAGGCTGGGAGAGCTTGAAAAGGACAACAACATTAAAGCGATAATTTTACGGATTAATTCACCCGGGGGAACTGTGGCTGCAACTCAGGAGATTTATGAAAAGCTGTGGAAATTACGCAAGAAGAATATAATTCTTGTAGCTTCGATGGGTGATGTTGCAGCTTCAGGGGGGTATTATATAGCCTCTGCATGCAATTATATAGTTGCAAATTATGGGACAATTACCGGGTCAATCGGAGTGATCGCCTATTCTCCCAATCTTAAAAGGCTGTTTGATAAGTTTGGAATACAGATGAATGTAATTAAAAGTGGTAAATATAAAGATATACTTTCAACTCACCGCGATATAACACCGGAAGAGAGAAACCTCATTCAGGAAATGATTGATATGTCATATAATAAATTTCTTAAAGATGTAGCGTTGGGAAGAAATATGAACCAGGATGATATAAGACCCGTTGCTGATGGTCGTGTAATGAGTGGAGAAACGGCTCTTAAAAATAAATTGATAGATCAGCTTGGAACATTTGAAGATGCCATTCTTAAAGCCAAAGAACTTGCTGCTCTTGATGTCAATGCCCCTGTCTATGATCAGACTGATTCACCATTCAGGGAAATTTTCGGATCAATAAAAAACATCTTTACAGGAAATGGAATACCGGGGAGTGAGCTTTTTTATAATCCTCACAGAATTGAATACAGGTATATACAATGATGCTTGAAACTATCAAGTCGTTGAGATGGACCGATTTTTTTCTATATTCCATAACAGATCCGAGAGAATTATACCGGAGAATAAAACAGAAAGATCCAGATCCGTTTGTTCTCAGCTTTTTTATTCCTGCTGTTGTAGCTCTTTTTGACATACTTGTAATTTCACTTGTTGGAAAGGAAACTGGTTTTTTCTATTATAAAATGAGTTATGGCTGGATAATGGTGTTTATCTATACTTTATTCAAGACTGTAATGTACACATCACTTGTCGATATTACCGCACAATTTTTCGGGTACAGGGGAAATATCAGGGAGATGCTTACAGTAGTAAATTTTTCGATGTTTCCAAAGGTCTTCTTTCTGCCTGCTTTTTACCTGTTTGCAATGATAGATTTTGCTCCCGGTTTTTTCTATGTATTATTCTCGATAGCTTTTTTTGTCTGGTTTGTAATGATTTTTATACAGGGAATTTCTGAAATGCATTCCATTGATTTTGGAAAGACATTTATAATATTCATCCTTCCGGGAATAATCCTTGGTATTGTGATTTTACTTCTGGCAGTTCTTTTAATAATAACAGGAGTAGGTTATATTATAACATAAACAAGCTGCCCTTTTTAAAGGCAGCTTGAAGTTATAATTAATTGAAACAGTTAAGGATTATGTAATGTTATGCCTGTTTTGCTATACCTGCAAACCAGAGAGCAGTTGCACCTTCTCCCTCAAATTTCAGAGAACCATTCTGAATGGCTTCCATATTTTTTGCTGCATCACCTGAAGAGAGAACGGTAAAACCTGTTGCTGCGTCTTTCCAGACAAGTGAAACTGTCGGATTATCTGAGATACCTTTTTTTGAAACAATTTCGCCTTCGTTGAAGGTGTAGTACCTTCCACTTGAGTTGTCTGCGGTTTTAATCTGGACAGTGCAGTTTTTTTCAGAAATCTTTTTTTTAAAGTCGGGATCTTTTTTCGCTCTTCCCTTCAGCTTCCGGCCAAGTATGTAAAGCAAGAATTGAAATTTCATGAATTCCCCCCTGTTATTTTTTAAAAAAGCGTTGAAACGCTTTGATTTACATTATAGAATTCCCCGGCGGGATAATTAATAAATTATAAAATCTGCTTATTAATCCGTTAAAATTAAAAATACCGGCATTTTAAAAAAGCAGCAGCTGTCTTTGTAATAAACATGGATTCATGATACTATCATTATACAAGTTTCTCAAGAGCCTCTCTGATTCTTTTTAAGCCTTCTTTCAGGTTTTCATCGGATGTAGCGAAAGACATCCTGAAATACCTGTCATTGCCGAATGCAATCCCCGGAACCACGGCGGTTTTTGCTATTTCCATAAGATACGCGCAGAGAGTTGAAGACTTATACTGATCTTTGTATTGTTCCGCGATTTTATTCCAGTTCTTAAGTTCATAAACTCCGGAAACGCCAGGGAACGCATAAAAAGCCCCTTCGGGATTGTAGCATGTAACCCCCGGCATCGTGTTCAGTTCTTTGACAACAAATCTTCTTCTTCTGTCGAACGCAACCATCATTTCCGCAAGCACGCTTTGATCTCCGGTTAACGCTTCTATCGCTGCCCATTGGGATATGGTCGTTGGATTTGATGTAGATTGCCCCTGAAGAGTGTCTATCTTACTGATAAGTTCCTGATCGCCGGCCATGTAACCTATTCTCCATCCAGTCATGGCATAAGTTTTTGAACAACCGTTAATTACAACTGCTCTTTTCTTCATTGATTCAGAAACGTTTGCTATATTGGAAAACTTAAATCCGTCAAAAACTATTGTTTCATAAATATCGTCGGATATAGGTATTATCTCTGTTTTTTCAATCACATCAGCAAGATTCTTCAGCTCATCAAACGTATAAGCGGCGCCTGTTGGGTTTGATGGAGAGTTGATTACAACTGCTCTTGTTTTCGGAGTGATGCTTGTTTTCAACTGCTGAGGAGTTATTTTAAATCCTGCATCAGATTCTGTGTTTATTATTACAGGTTTACCACCGGCAAGTAGAACCATGTCAGGGTAGGAAACCCAGTAAGGTGCGGGTATTATCACCTCATCACCGTCATTAAGAAGTACCTGCATCAGATTATAGAATGAGTGTTTGCCGCCGCAGTTGATTATTACTTCCGAAGGTTTATATTCGAGCTTATTATCCCGTTTAAGTTTTGTTACCACTGCGTTTTTCAGTTCGGGAATACCTCCGGAAGGAGTATATCTTGTTTTGCCTGTTTCGATTGCATGTATAGCTGCATCCCTGATGTTTTTCGGGGTGTCAAAATCCGGTTCTCCGGCTCCGAAGCCTATTATATCTACGCCCTGTGATTTAAGAAGGTTAGCCATTGATGTAACAGCGATGGTGGGTGAGGGTTTAACCTTGAGGATTCTGTCAGAAAATTTCATTAGTGTATCCGTATATCTGTGTAATTGTTTTTTGACTTAAAGTATTATCTGCAAGTGTAATTAACAGACTGATAAAGATAAAAAAATTATATACTGTCAAGTTTTTTATTACATACCTGATTTTTTATTGAAATTTATCAGGTGACAGGTTTAGATGTTTTAAATATGTATAATAAAAATGTGTATAGAGAGAAATATGAAGGTTAAACTCTGGGGAGTAAGAGGGTCTTACCCGACTCCGCTTAATTCAGAATCAATAGAAGAAAAGATTGTTAAGGCTCTTACAATCGCCAGACCGGGTGATATTTCCTCTGAAGACTCAGTAAGACAGTTCGTGCATAACCTGCCGCTTTCAATTCGCGGTACGTATGGAGGAAATACAACCTGTATAGAGGTCAGTACGTCTACCGGAGAATTGATAATCATTGACTGTGGATCCGGTTTGATAAACCTGGGGAGAGAGCTGATGGCCGGAGAGTTCGGGAAGGGAAGAGGTTCTGCCAGTATATTTCTAACTCATACACATTGGGATCATATACATGGAATTCCATTTTTTACTCCAGGATATATAAAAGGGAACAGATTAAACTTTTATTCTCCAATCACGGATTTGAAAGAAAGAATTGAGTATCAGCAGCCTGATACTCATTTCCCGATATCATTTGATAAAATGCAGGCATCGAAAAGATTTTTCACTGTTAAACAAAATGAAAATTTTTATATAAATGATGTCAAAATATACGTGAAGAGCATGCCTCATCCTGGCGGAGCATATGGGATCAGAATTGAAGACGGGGATAATGTGTTTGTTTATACAAGCGATTGTGAATTCAGTATCAATGAGATTGATGATATACATGTTTATGAAGATTTTTTCAGTAATGCGGATATACTGTTATTTGACGCCCAATATACTTTTCAGGAATCTATAATTGATAAAATATCATGGGGACATTCATCGGCATCAATAGCAATCGATATTGCCGCTAAGTATAACGTAAGGAAACTGGTTCTTTTCCATCATGATCCAAATTATGGAGATGAAAAGCTTAACAGCGTCATTTCAAATGCAAAGTCATATATGCATGTGAATAAAAAAGTAGGGGAAACCCTTGAGGTTGATCTTGCTTTTGAAGGGATGGAATTCAGATTTTAACAATAACATGGATTGATAAAACTAACAGATTTTATATATGATTAATGTTTAACGGCAGTAATTTATTTTTTCTGTGTATCATGGAGTTATTATTGTTAATCTGTCATTTCATGAAATACTACATCAGACAGGTAGTTTTGAATCTCTGGGATAATTATATATCATGGCATAGAGAATTTCTGAAAGTGATTTCATATGCTTGGTACGGCTTTCGGGATTTATCCCCGGAAGCTTGTTGTATGAGACAGAAATCCCGATCATTGATGCATAAATATATCTTGAAAGTGTTCGTGGATTATCGGTAAATTTCATCAGTTTAAAAATCCGATCCAGCCTTATAAGTGTTTCATTCATTACATCTACAAGTGATTTACTGGATTCCATGTTAAGATTTCCCTGTGACATTAAAATTGTCATCATACGGAAGTATGTATCGTTTTCTGCAATGAAATCGATATATATATCAAGGACTTTCTTCAGGCTTTTTTCCGGATCGTTTTCATCAAAGAATTTGTCCAGTGCCTCATTAAATAATCCCTGGGACCTCACGGCTGCCGCAATAAGTATGGCCTCCTGGTTAGGGAAGAAACGGTATATCGAAGAAGTAGCCATACCGGCTTCATCGGCAATCTCCCTCATTGTTGCCTTATCGACAGGTTTTGTCGCAAAAACTTTTTCCGCGGCATCAATGATGAGATTCTTCCTTGCTTCTCTCTCGTTATTTTTAAGAGTTTTTAGCGTTACTCTTTCGCTCATCTGTTTTTTATCTCCTCTATCTGGATCTGATGATGTTTGAAAGTTGTCATAAGAACATAAAAGACTTAACTATAGCATTTTGCTATTTAATATCTGTTATTATATTTATTCAGTTGAATCTCAAATAATTACGGATTCAGTTTATATTTTTCATTTTGATAAGCTCAACATAAATATTTTAAACCCTTTGCCAATTTATCAGATATAATGACCAATGGAAGAGTTAAAGCTGATTTTATAAAGTGTATTCTGGATTGGATGTTATATTAATCAAGTAAAAAAGGAGATTTTTGTTTGCTTAATGGGAAATGAATTCTTTTTTTCAAAAAGGGTTCATTTTAAAGTTATTATTTGTTCGTTTATATGATGACAATGTACTTTCATCTAGCTGAATACTATATATAATTTGTCAGAAGAATGTTAAAATGGGAAATTTTCTTTTTTAATGATTACATTTTCCTCTTTTTTGGGCAGTTCAGCTTTCTCATGTCTTACAGACCCTTCAACATACATTGCCCTGAAAGGTCTCACGGGACAAACGTGTTCACATGCTCCGCATCCTATGCATATAGACTGGTTAATCTCCGGGATTAAAAGTCTGTTTTTAAATGGAATCATTTTTATCGCTTTAGTGGGGCAATGCTCCGAACATGCACCGCATGCGGTTCCATTAGTATATGTAATACAATTCTCTTTAATAAAATGAGATTTTCCTGTTTTAATAATATGCTTATCGGAAATATTTATTCTGGAAATTGCTCCTGAAGGACATGCTTCACCGCATACTATGCAGTCATAGTTGCAATATCCTGCATCAAAATCGAGGAAAGGCTGCATAATTCCATGAATTCCATATTGCATCACTGAAGGCTGGAGTACAGACGACGGACATCTGGAAATGCATAATGAACATGCTGTGCATCTTATGTTGAATGTTTCAATGCTTGTTGAACCGGGTGGCGATGCGAAAATTCTCTTTTTATATTCCTTTTGCTTTGACCTGTCCTGGATATATAACCGCTGCTTCCTGTCTGACGGGTCTGCTGGAAGAAGTGAGGGCACAAGGATTATGCCTGCGAGGAATGATCTCCTGGCAATTTTTGTACTGTCACTGAATGAGACTATATTCTCCCCGCCGGTAGTTTTTTTATCTTCGTTTTGCTTTTTTAAGTATGAAAACCTGAAGCGTATACTTCTTTCTGGACAGATACCGATGCAATTGAAGCATAAAACGCATCTTGAAAAATCGATATGTCCGTCATTATACCCGATACATCCGCTTTTGCATGTTTTTTCACATTTACCGCATTTTATACATGACTCTTTATCAATATCAAGTTTAAAAAAAGAAACGGTTGATATCAATCCGAGTAATGTGCCAACCGGACATACCGTGTTGCAGTAAAGTCTGCCTTTGAACATGGCGGATAAAAGTATAAATGTGATAATTACTGTAATGATAAGGATAATGCAGATACTTGCGTACTTAATATCAACAGAATGAGTGAAATAGATGTTGAAATCTGCCAGTAATGAACTTGCGAAGTTGTTAATCCATGTTACAACAGGGTAGACTATGAATGAAGAAAACCTCCCGTATATCGAAAATGGATCAAGCCATACCAGCAAAACTGTACCTCCTGCTGAAAATGTGGCTGTAGCTATTAAAAGTACTGAATATCGGACCAGATTATGTGGGGGAGAGTACCGGTAGACTTTTTTTATGCCAAGAAGATGTGCTATGCGTGATATCGTGTCCTGGAATATACCAAGCGGGCAGAGAATCGAGCAGTAGCTTCTTCCTGATGAAAGTGTAAGCAGGATAATAATAACAAATAGTGAAAAGGGTATAGCTGGAGAATGGATGAAATTAAGCAATGATGGAATAAATTGAGTCAGAGCTATATATCGGGCAGTAGAAGCCGGGATGAAACCGTAAATATCAAAGAAGATAAGGCTGACCGGAATTATTACAAAAACAGCAGACAAAACACGTGCCGGTTTTAAAAAGGAATAAAATTTCAAAAAGTTATCCTCTTTATATTCATTTTATCCAGGTCGGTTCTTCCGACACCATGTTCTCTGGCTATTTTGATGTAGCGTATATCTTCGGCTTTGCCGGTAAACACACCTGCTTTCGCGAGAACCGCAGCTCCAGCAGCGTCAATAGCAACAGGATCAGTTGAGAGGAAAAGGTACTCGTACTTTACTGTATCAGAAACACTGTATCCTCTGGGCCCGTTTTTAATCATGACTTTCCATCCGTCAAGAACACAAAGATCAGGACGTCGCAGAGTGGCAAAGTCGGCAATACATTGATGCAGATCTTTCCTGTGCCATTCGTATCTGTCCCATACTACTCCCATAAGATTTTTCATTGAAGCTGTTATACCAGTGGATGAATGATGTTTGAGAATCGGTACGTTTATCACAACATCACACTGCATAAAAAGTTTATGGACAAGGGCTTCTTTAAGTATTTTTCCGCGAGGAATATTGGTTTTGATATAGTATTCTTTTGAATTAGCAGGTACGGTCTTAGCTCCGGAATTCTTTGCGTATTCTTCTATCCCACTGTTTTTGTAGCAGCTCTGCCATGAGTCACATGTATGATCCAGCACGTAGACCTCAGATGCACCGGAGTTGAAGCATTCTCTGATTATTGCTCCTATTAAAACCGGATCAGTGTTCGCCCCATATTCCGGAGTTCTGTCCCATCCGATATTTGGTTTAATCAGAACACTCTGTCCTTTTTTAACAAATCGGCCCATACCACCGAGATATGTTATACCTTTTCTGAAAAGCTCATCAGGCCCTTTCCCGCCTTTGAGCGCAACGAGGTCAAAGGCGGATTTATCTTCAGCGGCCTCAAGATATTCAGCTAATAATGGGAAAACAGTAAATGTGAAAAATGTGTTTTTAATAAAGCATTTTACTTTTTTCAGGAATATTTTTCTGGTAAACATTTTGACTCCACGAAAACATTTTTTAATTATAAAGAGTTAATGAAAAAACAATAAATTAATACTAAAATCTGGAATATATTTCACTAATTATTTTTAATATTATTAAAAAAATCAGAAGTGATTACTTCTTTAATTTTTATTGAATGAGAATTTACCGGATTTATAAAACCATGATGCAGATGGTCTGAGATATTTATTTTTATATTAAAATGCAATCTTTTGCAGTTATAATTTGTTATTATACTTTGAATTCAAGTTGAGGCATGAGAAGTGCGGTTGTTTGTTAAAATAAATAATTGATTTTTTATGTTTATCAGGAGAACGCCGTTGTATTTTAATAATAGATAATTCCGATCTGGACTGTTAGGTGTAAATTATGAACAGGGTCGCTGAAGGTTTGATCGGATAGAGCCTGAAAGAAAAGAACAGGAAAACCCGTAATTTCAGATTTACTGGGAATATCCGGAACCTTTTCAGATGAATAAATTCACATAATATGCCTGAAAAACATAAAGAAAAAATGAAAAAAAAGAATGGGTAATGCAATTTATGAACGAAACCGGTGCGTTTAAAGAAAACAGCAGGAGAGTGGAGATAACCTCATTGCTTACAGAAGAAAAAAGAAAGTTTATTGAAAAACATTCGTTATTCCTGACTGATAATATGCTTTGGGTAACAGTGAAGGAAAATTCCTTCCCCAGAAAAATCTGCAGGCACGGATTCATGGAAAAAAGCGATATAATAGGTCTGCTTTTCAGGATAAATGAGATATGTTTTGCCAAGGTAAATTACTTTCGCTCTCATCTGTCATCATTTGAGCCATTCAGGTATCATTACAGTAATGGATTTATTGCAACGGATTTATGGGATGCTGAATTTCTGAAACATAAAGCATCAGGATATATACTGGATTTAAGATATCTGAACAGTATTAAAGAGATAGAAAAATTCCGTGAGTTGTGCAACTATCTTGATGAGTATGAAATACAGGCTTCAATGTGTGAATGATATTGAAAAATTTAAAAGAATTATATACTTTTCAATCATAACCTGTAATTATTTTACCGCATAAATGACCATTGAACTGGTCATGGCAAAATTTTTAAAATGAATTTTGCTTTTTAAATGGTATGATGAAATCCTTAACCAAGCTTTGTAATCTGAGAGGTTTCGGAAACTTCCGCGCGATTTTAAAAGCTTAGGCAACAGTCCGAATTCTACAGGGTAATAAATCTTTATTTTTGTGAAGCCGGACGTTTTTAAAAGCGAAGAGAGATTTTCTGCTGTAAAGTATGAAAGATGACCAGGCATAAAGTATTCATAATTTTTACCCAGGTCAATTGCCTGCTTTCCATTCATGTTTGCAGTCTGTACAACAAGAACTCCTCCGGATTTTAGAAGCTTAAAACATTCGTTAATGGCAAAAACCGGATCAGACAGATGTTCTATAAGTTCTATCATGGTTATCGCTGAAAAAAAATTATTACTGAATGTGTGATTGTTCAGTGTGCCGTGATGAATATTATCCCCGAACAGATCCTTTGCATGAGAAAATGCATAATCTGCAAGTTCAATTCCAAAGGGTGTATAGTATTTTGCAGCAGATTCAAGGAGCCCTCCGAATGAACATCCAACATCTAAAAAATTTCCGTCCATTACATATTTACGTATTTCATTTACACGTTTACTCCAGACATACTGCGAGTATTTTTTTATTTCACGTTCATCAATGTATGAGTAATCTGCTTTTCCTTTGAAATAATCTTCTGAGTAAAAATCTTCAATAACATTATCTGTGAAGAGGGGATTAATAAACATGAATCCACATTTATTACACTCATCAATATCAAACTCATGTTTATACCTGTTTATATGATATTTATGTTTTATGTTATTACTTTTACAAAGCGGGCAGCTTTTCCTGGAGTTTGTAAACATTCAGATTATATCTTCCTTCATAAAATCGAGACCGCCGTGTTTATCCTTTTTCTCAATGGTGACCTTCCAGCCATCGACGCGTTGTTTGCCGTAAGACTCCTCCCAGGATTTTAAAATAAGGTTAACAGGTATGTCAAAGAATTCGCCATGATATGCAACATATTCCATGAAACGGGCCTGATCGGAATTATACTCCTGGAATATTGAATCATGTGTTCCGTCAAATTCAAGCGGAAGTACTTTATGAAGGATGCAAAGTTCTTTGTTAAAAGCCGGAGTAGCCTTCACCCATTTTTCGTTAAGCCATAATTCCGTATAGCCATGCCAGGAAATAGTGTCAGATCCCATGTAATCGTGAAGCTGCTTTGTTGAGAGATGATTTCTGACTGTTGCAAATCCAACTCTTGAAGGGATGCCGGCGGCTCTTGCAACAGCACAGAGAAGTCCTGCTTTCCCTATGCAGAATCCTTCACCGGATTTTATCACATTGCTTGATCTGTAATGTTCAGGTTTATAGAACGGAAGATATGGATTGTATCTTATATCATCTCTAACTCGAAGGTAGAGTTTAATTGCTTTTTCAGTGTAGGAAAGCTTTTCACTGCCTATTATTCTTGTCATATAATCAATAACAGTGTCATTGTCGCTGTCAATGATGTCAGCTGGTGTCAGATATTTTTCCAGATTATACATGTTTATCCCTGCTTCTTTATTTTTCCAATACAGTAGTTATCAAGTCAACAAAATATCATAATAAATAATATTTAGTGCTGGAAATGAGATGCGTAAAAAATCAAAGCGATGGGATGGTTTATGAAAATATTAAATTAAGAATATTTATGTCCGGATAAAATATTCACGAAATCCTAACATCATATAAAGGAGTTTTAAATCAAAAAGCTTGACCGGAAACTGGTATTTAAATTAAATATATATTATATTATCGCTGAGATTCATACATGGTATGGATGCGGGGGAACCGGTTTTCAGGGGCGCATTTCTTTTTAGAATAGGGTACTTCCAGACCCGAGCCCGTCAGCTAACCTCGTAGGCAGATGGAAGGGCAGGAGTTCAAAATTTAACTGCTACTGCAGTTTTTTTATTCCCTTGTCCTTTACGGGGAGAATGAAAAAATGTCGGATAAAGAAAAAGTTACCATCTTTCTGAGGGTAAAACGTATTTTTATGGGGGATGCGAGAAATATTTCGGATCCGAATATTTTTCATACAATGTCTCTTGTCGCATTCTTCGCGTGGGTTGGTCTTGGTTCCGACGGCCTTACTTCATCATGTTACGGCCCGGAAGAGGCATTTCTTACTCTTGGCCGTCATACGCCCCTTGCTGTCTTTGTTGCGCTTGGTACAGTAATTACAATTTTTATTATAGCAGCTAGTTATTCCCAGATTATAGAGTTATTCCCGTCTGGCGGTGGCGGTTATCTCGTTGCGAGCAAGCTTCTTTCTCCTACTGTTGGAATGATATCGGGAAGTGCGCTGCTTATTGACTATGTACTGACTATAACACTATCAATTGCAAGCGGTGCTGATGCGCTTTTCAGCTTTTTCCCCCCTGATGTTCTTCATTTAAAAATGCCTGTTGCAGTGACAGCGCTGTTGGTTCTTACATGGTTAAATATGCGGGGAGTAAAGGAATCAGTTCTTCCACTGGTTCCGGTATTTTTAATATTCATTTTTACTCATGCAATTGTAATAATTTATGCATTCACAATGAACTTGACCGGAATTCCGGCACTTATAAATGCCACCTCTGCGGATGTTGCTGCAACATCACTTGAACTCGGGAAAGTGGGAATGATACTGCTGATTCTCAAGGCATATAGTATGGGTGCCGGTACATTTACCGGGATAGAAGCTGTAAGTAATGGTATACCTATTCTTCGCGAACCTAAGCTGGTCACAGCCAGACATACTATGCGTTATATGTCATACTCTCTTGCCTTTATGGTATTTGGATTGATTGTGTCATATTTGCTCTTTAACGTTGAGCATGTACCCGGTAAGACCTTGAATGCAGTTTTGTTTTATAAAATGACAGATGGCTGGGGTGGATACGGACATGTTTTTCTTCTGATAACTCTGGTCTCGGAGGCCTTGCTGCTCTTTGTAGCTGCTCAGACCGGTTTTCTGGACGGTCCGAGGATTCTTTCAAATATGGCGCTTGACAAATGGGCTCCAACCAGATTTGCGACCTTAAATGACAGGCTTGTTACTCAGAACGGAGTGCTTATAATGGGGGTGTCGGCATTCGCTCTTATGTTATATTCTCATGGTTCTGTAAGATTTCTTGTGGTTCTTTACAGCATCAATGTCTTTGTAACATTTACTTTGTCACAGCTCGGGATGGTCCGCCACTGGTGGCAGGTCAGGCATTCTGAAGATAAATGGAAACACAGAATGCTTATTAATGCGATTGGTCTAGTACTTACAAGTTTTATACTTGTCTCGGTAGTAGTCCTCAAATTCAACGAAGGGGGATGGTTTACAATTATAATAACAGGTTCCCTTGTCGCAGTTTCAGTTATGATTAAAAATCATTACAGGAAAACCGGTAAACTTCTTTCAAAATTTGACACGCTGCTGGAAATTGAAAATATAGAAAATCAGGCAGGAAAGAAAAAAAATATAAAAAGGCCTGTTTATAAAACTGATGGTGACACTGCTGTGCTTTTTGTAAACGGATTTACAGGAATGGGACTGCATAGCCTTTTCGCAATAATCAGGATGTTCAGGGGGAGATTTAAAAATTTTGTTTTTATACAGATCGGAGTTGTTGATTCGGGTTCTTTCAAGGGTGAACATGAGATTGAAGAGCTTAAGAAACACACTGAATCCGAACTTAACCGTTATATTGACTTTATGGCTAAACATGGATATTACGCCGAGTATGAATTTTCCCTTGGAGTTGAAATTGTAGATACATCTTTTGAAGCAGCTCAAAATGTAATAAAAAAACATCCGGGGGCGATATTCTTTGCAGGACAGCTGGTTTTCCCCGAAGATACGCTGATTACAAGGTTTCTCCATAACTATTCCGCTTTTGCTTTGCAGAGAAAATTTTACAGGCAGGGGCTTCCCTTTATTATACTTCCGATGAGAGTGTGATATGCTGAGTCATGGAGTATATCAAAATTAATGCATTACAGTTTACAGTGCTGAAGGCTGTTTTTCCCCATTGAAGTGCTTATGCAGTTGCAATAATTTTTTACAGTGTATAAGGTGTGATAACTATTTAATAAATCACGAAGTGTTCACTGCGGTTACAAAAACTAACTTTTGGAGGCCGTTCTTTAATATTGATTGAAATAACTGCTTGAAAATCATTATTACGTTTTATAGCATAGAATAATGAAAAAATACAGATATATAATATTTGACCTTGATGGAACTCTTACAGATCCAGGGCTAGGTATAACTAACTCAATAATGTATGCCCTGAAAAAATTTGGTATAGACGCCAATCGGCATGATTTGTATAAATTTATCGGACCTCCATTGCGCGAATCATTCGGCATTTATTATGGTTTTGATAAAGAGGATGCTGAAGAGGCTGTAAGGTATTACCGTGAGTATTTCTCCGAAAAGGGAATCTATGAGAATCAGCTATATCCCGGGATAAGAGATTTGTTGATTGAATTGAAAAAGAGTAACAGTATCCTGTATGTGGCTACATCTAAACCTCTGGAGTTTTCACTTCGGATTCTTGAACATTTTGAGATAGTAAACTATTTTGATTATGTATCAGGAAGCAACATGGATGGTTCTATGAGTGCTAAAGTCGATCTTATCAACAGGCTTATCCCCCGAATCGGTAGTGATAGGTTGATTGAAACAATAATGATCGGTGATCGCAGATACGATATTGAGGGAGCGAAGCATCACGGGATTGATTCAGCTGCAGTTTTATACGGGTATGGTGAAAAGGTTGAACTTGAGGAAGCTGAACCAACATACATGATAGAGAGTCCTGAAAAACTCGCATTTCTACTTCTCTCACAATAATTAAGATTTTTCTCTTTATTGATGAAACATAATCATTATATACATAAAATCCTTCGGCCTGTCGTTCATTACACCGTTGTTGATATAGTACACTTAAGCAGCCGTAACCACTAAGCCTTCTCACACTTCGACAGGTCCAGTGCGGCGCCCATGGTCTTCGGAGTACATTATCTGATAAACTCACCTGTTTAAATACCCCGGAGGTGGACTTAAATACTGTGCTTATAAACCAATCCTGAAATTTTTAAAAATTCTGCTTGCCCCATGTCATTTGCTTTTCCGGACTGGCTATAAGAGACATAAATCTCAATATAACAATAAAAAAATAATAATAAATAAGGAGAGTAGATGTATGGCAAAAGTAAAGCTTCATCCCTATTTAAGAACTGCACATGGAGGCCTGGACGGTCTTGTGCTTTACAGACGATATGGAAAGATCTACATTAAAAGGCGCACAATTCCCAGGAATCCCCGTACAGAACCACAGGTGAAGTGCAGGGGTAATTTCAGCGGCAGCGTAAAGGCATGGCAGGTACTCCCGGAGGAGGAGAAGACACTTTACAAAAACAGGGCAAAGAGAAAGAAGAAAGCAGGGTACAATCTCTTTATGTCGGAATACCTTCGTGGTATTGCACCAGGTTCACCGGTATCTCCATCTGGAAGCAGTGTAACAGAAGGTGCAGTGGGTGTATCATCTCCCTGTGAAGATACATATTATACAATCTCATGTCCTGAAAACAGCAAAACAGAAAATAGAAAGAATGATACAAATGCAGTAAAAGAGAGAGACTCATCTGCCAAAACGGTGTTTCAGCAGTATGAAGACCCTGTTAAAAACCGTTTCAATACCGTTTCAACTCCGTTACCGGCAGAGAAAAACACGCGTTTATAGCTGTCATTAGCGTGTTTGAGGCGGAATTGAAACGAAATTAAAGCGATATTGACTTTTCTGTAAAGAGAGTCTGGTTTTTATCATAAATCTGCAGTGGTGTTGATCATAAACCTGTTGATGCCCAACGTGGATAACGTTGGTGTACGATACCTCTATCCGCAGGAAATCCTTAAATCCTGTAATCGTGTACAGAATTATACTTATAACAGGTTTAAGCTCGAAACTGGTTTCTTTGTTGTGATGCCGCCGGTTTAAAAATGTGGGTTGTTGCCAGCTTTATGTGGTTTGTGTTTATGTTGCATGGTGTCTCTCTTTAATAACTTAAAAAAGTTATGTCTCATAAAAAAAAGTGCTTATGGAATTTTTAATTTTACCGAATATGAAGGTAGATAGGTTTATTTTAAGAGGTTGGATATGTTCGAAGCAAGCAGCATGATGGGTACAAATTATCTTTTAGAAAAATCTCTTGATGTTGAATCATTGAGAAAAAAGGTAATAGCAGATAATATTGCAAATAATGATGTTCCTCATTTCAAAAGAAGTGAAGTGAATTTCGAAAGTGAACTCAACAGAGCTATAAAAAGCAATTCCAGGAATGCGGAGAAGCTTCCTGCTATTCTGACAGATGAAAGGCATATACCATTTTCCATTGATCAAGATGTTCGGTCTGTTGAACCGAGAATTAATCTTGATTACAGTACTACATATAGAAATGACGGAAATAACGTGGATATTGAGAAAGAGATGGTTGATTCTTCAAAAAACATGATGAGATATAATGCTCTTGTAAGTGGTTTGAATCATAATTACAAAATGATTAAAATGGTTCTCAAGACAGTATAATTAAAAGAAGTAACAAAAATTTGTAATTGTATAAGCCCTTTACCCGGATTTTTCTGAACTGGCAAAGGCTTTATGTGCTGTAAAAGAAAGATTTATAATGTCTGATAAAGAAGGGGATTTAAAATGGGAATGTTTGACAGTTTTAATATAGCATCAACCGGCCTTACGGCGCAACGTTTAAGGATGGACGTAATAAGTGATAATATAGCAAATGCAACAACAACCCGGACGACAGAGAATGACGGACCTTATGCAAGAAAGAGGGCAATATTCGCTCCGGTAAATATAAGACCGAGTTATAAATCTCCATTAGTCCCTGAAGGAATTGATCATGGTGCGGGACAGGGTGTAAGAGTTGTAAAAATAGAGAAAGACAGTACACCATTCAGGCTGGTATATGATCCATCACATCCGGATGCAATACAGACAGGTCCTGAAAAAGGTTATGTCAGGATGCCAAATATCAATGTTGTTACTGAAATGACAGATCTGATTTCGGCATCAAGATCTTATGAAGCAAATGTAATGATAGTAAACAATGCAAAATCTATGTTTGCCAAGGCTCTTGAGATAGGCAGAGTAGGGGCATAATCGTAATATAAGGAGGATTCTGATGCTCAGAGAAACAATAAGAATGAATGAGATTAAAACATCGCATGAACTTTCCGGTAAGATAAATACCAGAAAATTTGAGAAAATATGCAGAATTGAAAACGAATATTCTATCGATTCAAAAATTGAAATGAAGTATGCATGATAAACATTGTTCAAAGTAAGCTGTCGTAAAAATGTATATGTTATAGCGGTAGATTTTATAAAGGGATTACTGAGAAGTGGTTCGTCAGGATGTAATAAATAAAATGGGGTGTTGAAAAAAATGATAAATTCAAATGCAGTTTCTGGTCACATAATAAAACTTAATACTACTGACCCTCTTCATTTCGGAGCGGATGCAAAAATAGAACGTGATAAGGATGATATTTCAGGTTCTTTTGCAGATATGCTGAATAGTGTAATCTCCAAGACTAATGATCTGCAGGTCGATGCCGAAACCCTTATGCAGCAGATGGTGGTTAAACCTGAGACAGTTGACATTCATCAGGTGATGGTGGCTACCCAGAAAGCTGAAATTGCGCTTGGTCTTACCAAGGCAGTCCGTGATGGAGCGATCAATGCTTACCGGGAATTGATAAACTTAAGATAATCTGTCATTAGCGGGTTAAATGGATAAATACTGAAGGTAAAATAGACATTATTTCTCCATTTAACAGGAAATATAAGGAAATTAATTGACAATTTTTAATGGGCTTTATAAAAGTATTATGTCACATTAGTTTATGACTTATTTCAGTTCCTTATCCGGAGGGGGGCAGATGGGTGAATTTTTTAAAAAAATTATGGAGCAGGTTAAGGATATATACAACAAACTCGACCGTACTAAAAGAATAATAGTCGGAGTGGTTATAGCTGTTGTAATAGTTGCATTCATAGTACTTTTTTCAGTCTCAAGTGCGAAGCCAAACGCTCTTCTTTTTGCTGATCTTTCATCGGATGATTTCGGCCAGATGACTAAAAAGCTCGATGAAATGGGATTCTATTATGAAACATCGGGAACTACATCAATTTTTGTCAAACCTGCCGAAAGGCCTGTAATTGTAACACGTTTAGCACAGGAAAATATGCTCCCCAAGGGTATTCCCGGATTTAAACTCTTTGATGTATCGAGTTGGACTGAAACTGACAGGGAATTTGATGTAAAATATCAGCGAGCCCTGGAAGGGGCGACTCAGATGCATATTGATGCTTTAGAGAGCGTTGATAAATCTATAGTACAAATTGCCATGTCGGAAGATAGTCTATACAGTGACAATAATACCGCTTATACTGCAGCAGTTACAGTCTACAAAAAGCCCGGTTATGACAAGCTGAGTATGAAGGAAATAAAAGGGATAATGTATCTTGTATCAAGAGCAGTAGGCCCAAGGCTTAAACCTGAAAATGTTACGGTAACTGATGAGACAGGTAAGATTATATCTGATTTTGATGATGATTATGAAAATGAGAAAAAAGAATATACTATAATTGAGTATAGAAAAAAGATTGAAGAGAAAGCAAGGACAAGACTGCTGAAAGACATTCGCGAAGGTCTTGAAAGAATATATTCTGCTGACAGAATACAGGTTGTCAGGCTTAATATGGAGTTTAACTGGGATAAAATTACAGAAGAACAGACAGAACATACTCCGATTACTATGGTTCCTGATGATCCCAAAACCCCATATTCAGAGAGAAAGATCCAGGATTCGCTTGTGGTTTCGAAGAAAAATACAAAAGAAAATTTTCAGGGACATGGATGGAATCCGGAAGGACCTGCCGGGACAGAATCCAATACACCTCCCGGTTATAAGGCAAGCGATGATCAATTTTCAAAATATGATAAATCTGAAGAAATTGAAAATAATGCAGTAAATAAAACAACAAGGTCAATAGCAAGAGCTCCCTATAATGTAACCCGTGTAACTGTTGCAATAGCTATTGACGGTGTGCAGGATTTACCAAGACTTCCTAATGGGGAATATGATCTTGATCCTGCGAAGAAACCTATTCAAACTCCTTTAACCCCGGAGGATTTGAAGAAAGCCGAAAACATGGTTAAAAAAGCTATCAATTATGATGATGCAAGGGGTGATCAGGTTGCTGTTGAAAACATAATGTTTGACAGGGCAAACTACTGGAACTCCTTAAGGGATGAATATAGAAAAAAAGAGCAGATGAAGATGCTTCTTCTTGCAGCTCTCATTGGTGTGGTTGCGTTATTTGTAGGTTTCATTCTTTTCAGGGCTGTGCAGAAAGAACTTGAAAGGAGAAGGCGAGCTAAGGAAGAATCTCTTGCCCTTGAACAGCAGAGGATGAGGGAAGCAGCTCTTAAAGCAGCAGAAGAGGAAGGTATTGATGTTGAACTTTCACTTGAAGAAAGAGCCCGGCTGGAATTACAGCAGAGTGCACTACAGCTTGCAAAAGAAAGACCGGATGATGTGGCTCAGCTTTTACGAACATGGCTTGCAGAGGAATAGTTTTTTAATTTGACAAAGACGGTTTTATGCCGATATATTGATATATAAATGTAATCTGTTTTTCCGGCCGGTAAATATTATCGGCTTGTATTTTTTTTATAAGTTGTGGGGTTAATAAATGCTTCAGTCTAAAAAATCTCAGTTGACGGGCAAACAGAAAGCAGCCGTATTTCTCGTTACCCTCGGGTCAGATGTCTCCTCGGAGGTGTTTAAACATCTCCGGGAAGATGAGATTGAAACACTGACATTTGAAATCGCCCGACTTGATAAAGTTGAACCTGACGATAAAGACAAGGTCCTTCAGGAATTCCAGGAAATGATGATGGCACAGGAGTTTATTACCCAGGGGGGAATAGACTATGCCCGTGATATTCTTGAAAGAGCTCTTGGCACACAAAAAGCAATAGATATAGTAAACAGATTAACTTCTTCACTGCAGGTAAGGCCGTTTGACTTTATAAGAAGAACAGACCCGTCTCACCTTCTTAACTTTATACAGGGTGAACATCCACAAACCATCGCTCTTATTCTTGCATATCTTGATTCTCAGAAGGGAGCTCAGATTCTTGCCGAGCTTCCTCATAATGTTCAGGCTGACGTTGCCCGCCGTATAGCAGAAATGAAAAGAACTTCTCCGGATGTTCTAAGAGAGGTCGAACGGGTTCTTGAACGGAAGCTGTCAACACTTGCAAGTGAGGATTTTACTCAGGCAGGTGGTATAGATACTGTTGTTGAAATATTGAATAATGTTGACCGTGGAACAGAAAAGATTATTATAGAGGCTCTTGAAGAAGAAGATCCTGAACTTGCTGAAGAGATTAAAAAAAGAATGTTTGTTTTCGAGGACATTGTGCTGCTTGATGACAGATCAATCCAAAAAGTACTACGCGAGGTTGATACTCAGGAACTTGCAAAAGCTCTTAAGGGTGTCGATAATGAGGTACAGGAGAAAATTTTCAGGAACATGTCCAAACGTGCGGCTTCTTTGCTCAGTGAAGATATGGATTTTATGGGTCCTATAAGGTTGCGTGACGTTGAAGAAGCACAGCAGAAGATTGTTAATATTATAAGAAAACTTGAGGATGCAGGCGAGATAGTTGTTGCCCGTACTGGAGAGGAGGAACTAGTTGTCTAAGTTAGTTTTTAAACCCGGAGAAATCCAGCACATAACAGCTGTGAAGCAGGTGGAATTGCCGGCAAAATACCAGAAAAATCTCATTGATACTGAAGATTATCATGAATTTGAAATGGATGAAGCTGGTAATCCTATTGATATCTACCAGGGTCCATCAATAGAGGAGATGGAGGCCGAGCTGGAGCGTTACAGACGCGAAACTGAAGAAGAAGTAAGAATAATGCTCGAGCAGGCCAGAGAGAGGACACGTAAAATTGAAGAGGAAGGTAAGGCTGTTGCATTCGCCGAACTTGAAAAAGTCAGAGAACAGATAAAAATAGAGAAGGAGAGGCATAGCTCTGAATCTGAGCGGGAAGTTGAAAGGAGTAATTTTGAGGCAGAAAAAATTATTCTTGAAGCAGAAAAAAAAGTTTCTGAGATCGAACATGATGCCTACATGAAGGGACATGAAGCCGGACGTGAAGAAGGATATAAAGAGGGACAGGCTGAGGTAATGAGGCTTATAGACAGACTTGGAACCATAGTATCTACAGCTGTTGATATAAGAGATGACATTATCAAGTCATCAGAAAAACTTATGACTGAGATGATTCTTATGATAGCAAGAAAGGTAATCAAAGATGAAATTGTTGAAAGAAGGGAAGTTGTAATCAACAATATAAAAGAAGCGATTAAGCGAGTTAAAGACAGAGACAGAATTGATATACGCGTTAATTTTGCCGATCTTGATATGACAACAGCTCATAAAGACGAGCTTATAAAAATGATGGAATCTCTTAAAAAGGTTAATATATATGAGGATTCAAGGGTTGAAAGAGGTGGGTGTATTATTGAAACTGATGTCGGTGCAATTGATGCCAGAATTTCAACTCAGCTTGATGCAATAGAAGAAGCCATTAGAAACACAAGTACGCTGTAAAATGAAGTCCGGATTAAAAAAATCCGGATTTGTTTAGTTCTATAAGGAGACATAATATTGATAAATATACTTCCACATGAGAAGATTGATGTACTTTCAAAATACAGAGATCTGATTGATGAGCTTGAAGTTATAAAATTTACAGGGACTGTGGAAAGAATAGTCGGGTTGACGATTGAATCTGTCGGACCATCTGTCAGGTACGGGGATCTTTGTAAAATTAAAACCGGTCCGAGTCAGTATCTTTATGCGGAAGTAGTTGGATTTAACAGGAACAGAGTTGTGCTTATGCCGATTGGCGACATGAAGGGTGTCGTGTCAGGAGCAGAAGTCTATTCTGTCGGCGGATCTTTAATGATTCCTGTTGGAAAGGAACTTATAGGCAGAGTTATATCAGGGATAGGAAAGCCCCTTGATGGGAAAGGTGAAATTTTCACACGGGTAAAGTATCCAATTGAAGGGAAAGAGATTAATCCACTTGATAGAAGAGTAATAAGTGAACCATTATCAGTCGGGATTAGATCAATAGATTCTCTGATTACTGTCGGGCGTGGACAGAGAATAGGTATCTTTTCCGGTTCAGGCGTGGGTAAATCAACAGTGATCGGTATGATCGC
This sequence comes from Spirochaetota bacterium, assembly GCA_963664815.2. GTDB lineage: Bacteria > Spirochaetota > UBA4802 > UBA4802 > UBA5550 > WRGT01. The sequence continues at coordinate 2,849,271 of CAXXHB010000003.1, read as the reverse complement.
GAGATATACTGATGCAGATGTGAATGTAATTGCCCTCATCGGTGAAAGGGGGCGTGAGGTTAAGGATTTCGTTGAAAAGGAACTTGGCCCGGAGGGTATTAAAAGATCAGTAGTAGTTGCTGCAACATCAGATCAGCCTCCAATGATAAGACTCAGAGGTGCTTTCGTAGCCCATGCAATAGCAGAATATTTTCGGGATCAGGGGATGGCAGTCAATTTGCTGATGGATTCAGTGACAAGGTTTGCAATGGCTCAACGTGAAGTTGGTCTTGCTGCTGGTGAACCATCAGCTACAAGAGGATATCCACCCTCCGTATTTAGTATGATGCCTAAACTTCTTGAAAGAGCCGGGACAAGTTCTTCAGGCGGCAGTATAACCGGTTTTTATAGTGTCCTCGTGGAAGGTGATGATATGAATGAGCCTATCGCTGATGCTGCGAGAGGAATACTGGATGGCCACATAGTATTAGATCGCAAATTTGCGAATAAAGGCCATTACCCGGCTGTGGATGTGCTTGCCTCTGTTTCAAGATGTATGAAAGATGTCGTTGATGAAAAGCACCTTAAGGCAGCTTATACATTCAGGGAACTTCTTGCGGCATATACTGATGCTGAAGATTTGATTAATCTTGGAGGTTATGTCCGGGGAGCGAACCCGGTTGTAGACAGAGCTATCAGTATGATAAATGAAATGAATGGCTTTCTCCGGCAGGGAATTTATGAGCAGGATTATCTTGTAAAAATAAGGGAAAAAATTATAGCGATGATGATTCCTGAAGAGAAGAAGTCGAAAACTCCTGTATCTGCCTCTAAGGTTCCGGCATTTGCACAGATTCTGAGATAGGTAACAGCAAGTGAAGAAATTCCGTTTTAATCTTCAGAAGCTTCTTGATATAAGGGAAGCGAGAGAAACAGAAGTAAAAAATGAATTAATGAAAGTATTAAGTATGCAGAATAAAGAAAGAGTTTACCAGGAAGAATTAAAAGGAAAAATCAGAAAGTATGAGCTTCAATATAGTGAGAGAATAAAAAATGAAGTGTTTTCCGCGGAAGAGATAATGTCAATAATGAGGTATACTGACACAGCAAGGAGGGCTATAATAGAAGCACAGAGAAGAATAGATAGTATCCAGCCCGAAGTGGACAGAATAAGGGAAAAACTTGTTGTTGCCTCAAGAGATAAAAAAGTTGTGGAAAAGTTAAAAGACCGTAAATTCGAAGAATATGAATATGAGATTAATAAAGAGATTGCAAAAGAAAATGATGATATGAACCAGAAACTTTATCATAGAAAATTAATGTGAGGTGTTTATGATAGAAGATATGTACAATGTCATGCATAGAATAAATGAGATTAAGAGCAGGTTTGGTCTCAATAAAACCAACATATCATCTTCTGTTCCGGATAAGGACAGAAGTTTTAATAAGATGACAGATGAGGCTATCGGGCGCATTGATGCTGATTATGGTTTAAATGAAGAGGAGAGTGTAACAAAAAAGGATATAGACAAATTGGTAAATTATTATTCACAGAAGAAAGGAGTACCAGCCCCGCTTGTTCGTTCTGTAATACAGGCCGAATCTGGTTATCGGACAGATGCTCTTTCTCCAAAAGGAGCTATGGGGCTTATGCAGCTCATGCCTGAAACAGCAATGGGGCTGGGAGTTGAAAATCCATTTGATCCAGAAGAAAATATCAAAGGCGGGGTTACATTTCTGAGAGATCTTATAGACCATAATAATGGTAATTATAAGCTGGCACTTGCAGCTTATAATGCCGGTCAAGGAAATGTTGATAAAGCAGGTGGGATTCCGGATTTTAAAGAAACACGCGAATATGTGAAAAAAGTAATAGAGCTATATAAAAAGGAAAGCGGAAGGTAAATGTTAATAAAGGCTCTGCGGTATAATATTCCGCTTTTGGAAAACAAGAAGAAATGTATCAGATAGTTAAATCTTTTTAAATATTAACGGAGCAAAGTTTATGATGGTATCAAACAGATCAAAAATATTATATCTGGTAATACTTATATTCTTTTTAGCTGGAGTTGGTATCTTCTGGCTTGATAATATCGGGCTCATTAATCTTGAGTCAAAATTCAGTACTTTAAAAGGAGAGCCGGAACTTTCTCTTGATGCTGCCGGTGATGAGCCATCTCTGATTGAGAAAGAGGAATTTGGAAAAGAAAAGGAAAAGTTACAGGAGCGTATTGAGGATATTGATAAAAGAGAAGCGCTTCTTGCAGAGAGAGAAAAAGAGATAAACTCTGAAAAAGATAAACTCGACCAGATCAGGAAAGGGCTGGAGATTGAACAGAAAAAACTTGAAAATGACAGGAAGAAAGATTCAGGATACAGAAAAAATGTTGTAATACTTGCCAGCAAAATGTCAAATATACCTCCGGAAGAATCTGCTAAAATAATATCAAACTGGGATGAAACACTCATAATTGATGTACTCCGTCAAATGGATGCTGATTCGGAAGCTGCGGGAAAAATGAGTATAACTCCTTATTTAATGACTATTCCTCCTTTGAAGGATAAAGCAAGCAGAATCATGTATCTTATGACTCAATTATAGGGTCGCTTTTGAATGAGAAAATTCATCGATCAGCATTAGAAGCTCTTTTTTCCCTTCAGTAGTCTCTGATGACGTCAGAAAAATTGAATCTTTTTCGATCTCAAGTGATTTCTGAATTTCAGATATATATTTATGTCTCTGATTTTTTGAGAGTTTGTCACATTTTGTTAATGTTATTACAACGGGAATTTTGTTTTTAGCAAGTAGTTCAATTAAATCTTTTTCATAAACTCCAGGAATTCTTCTTATATCTATAAGCAAAAAAGCCAATTTGAGATTTTCCCGTTTTTCAATATATTCAACAATCATAGGCATGAGTTTCTTTTTTATAGTCATAGGAAGTTTGGCATAACCGAAACCGGGAAGATCTACAAATGAACGGTTATCATTAACTATGAAAAAATTAATAGTCTGTGTTACACCTGGACGTGAACCGGTTTTAACGAGATCTTTCTGACCAAGAATCATATTAAGAAGTGAGGATTTGCCTACGTTTGATCGTCCAAAAAAAGCAAACTCTGGATGATCATATGCCGGAAATTGTGAAAATCCGGTACAGCTTTTTAAAAAAGAGGCACTTTTAATTTTCATTTATAACTTTTTCTCCATTATAACTGCATCGTCATCAGTATAATATTTCTTTCTGAGTCCTGTTTTTGTAAAGCCGTTATCTAAATAAAAATTGATTGCATCATTATTTTTACTTCTTACTTCGAGGAAAATTGAAGAATATATATTATCTGATTTATTGGTAGTCAATTCTGATAGTAGTTTGCTGCCGATTCCGTGTTTTCTGAAATTGTTGCTTACAGCAATGCTGTTAAGCTGTATCTCATCAGCAATTTTCCATGCTATGAGGTAGCCTGCTATTAAACCTTCATGTTCAGCTATCAGAAAAACCGAGAATTCATGATTTAACTCCTGAATGAATTGATTATATGTCCAGGAGTTGATAGACTGTTTTTCAATTTCAAGAACTGATTCAATATCGGTAAACCTGGCTTGGCGAATTGTACATGGAAGCATATTTTGAATATCTTATTTAACAGTGAATTCCATGAAACATACCTCAAAGGGAAGATGAGCAAAGTTAGTAATATTAGTTTCTTTGAAACCATAATTTAAATACCAGTCTTTAAGTCTTTTGTTCATGTTTATTATTGCTGCTGATATACATGTAAAGTTATTATTATAGGCAAAACTAACCGAGTAATCAAGAATCATTTTACCATATCCATTATGTCTGAAACTTGGCAAGACAGAGAGTTTTTCCAATATAATCAGTGAATCATTTGATTCTTCAAGTCCGAAAAATCCTATTGGAGTACCATTATAATAAAGTCCGAAGCATCTGATTTTTTTATAAATTTCATTAAGTCTTTCTATAGTCAGAAAAGAAGGATTTGTAGGAGCGTTTTCTTTAGTTAAATTAAATTCATCAGATACTGTTGCGAATGACTTTAATATAACAGGAAGAAATTTTTTTAAATCTTTTTCATCATTGATTTCTCGAATTTCAGGAAACATTATTCTGGTTATCAGTCTGCAAAATGTTTTAAAATATTTAGAAGTTGAGTATGAGTAAATGGTTTTTTTAGAGTTGCATCTGCACCAAGATATTTGGCTGTATTGAGATAACTTTCTGAATCTATTCTGCCGCCGCCTGATATGGCAATAAGTATTATGTTGGGATATGTTTTTTTTACTTCTATTATTATTTCAATTCCATCTTTATCCGGCATAATTATATCAGTGATGAGAATATCAGGGAGAAATTCATGAACTTTTTTTGTTAAATCCATTCCGTTATCAACAGCAAGAACCTCGTAATTATTCATTTCGAGGATCTCTTTAAGACTTTCCCTGATAACCAAGTCATCTTCAATTATTGCGATTTTTTTCATTACTTATATAACCAGTGTTAATTTTAATGTTTATTGTATCAGAATAATATATCCTGATACTCAGATATCAGTATTAAACAAAAATAATATTTTTCTCTGTCGAAAACAAATTATCTTTATTAATTATAAACGAAAAAATGTTTGTCAAGTAACTTATAATATGTAATATTGATTTCAATATTTATTATTTAGCTTAATTTGAGAAAATTATTATTAATAGATGACTCTGGAGAAACCTCTTTTGAGTTAAAAGTCATGTTTAATTATCTATTTTTATAATTATTTAAATTCTGGTTAGTTAATTATTATTATGAAATATAATGTGACATAATAGGTGATAAAATGAAAATAAAGCTTATGTTTTTCTTCTTTTTGATATCATATTCAGTGATATGTTTTTCAGCCGGAGAAAACGCTGGTAATACCAGTTTAAAAAAAGTTGCTGATGATATGAAGTTTCAAAATGCGATAGAATTTTATAAACTGGAAAAATTCGACAGGGCTCTTGATGAATTCAATGAATACATCGAAATATACTATGATGGCATACATCGGAATGAAGCTTTTAAAAAAATCGCAGAAATACATATACGTTTTTTTAACTATCAGAAAGCAATAGATGCATATAGGCAGCTTTACCAGGAATTCAGTAATACTGATGAGGGAATTGATGCATATTTTCAGATAGGTGTATGTTATAAAAAAATGGGGTTTGATTCAAAAGCAGAATCAATTTTTAATTATATTGTAGCAGAACATCCAGGTACATCTGCTGCATATAATTCGGAAATACAGCTTGATTTATTAAAAATTTCGACAAATCAAAAATAATTTGACATAAATGACCACAGATTTGAATATGCCATCCTGACTTGATTGATATGAAAAATTTATTATTGCCCGGCTTTATATTTGTAATTAATCAATAAAAAACTTCCGGCGGAAAATAAGTTAAATTCTATATAACTATGTCATTATAAACAGGTGAGGTGTATATGCCATTACAAAAACTCCGTAATATCGGTATTGCGGCACATATTGATGCAGGAAAAACTACTACTACAGAGAGACTACTTTTTTTTACCGGTACTACCAGAAAACTCGGCGAAGTCCATGATGGGCAGGCAACAATGGATTTTATGAAACAGGAACAGGAGCGAGGTATAACTATTGCATCTGCGGCAATCTCATGTTCATGGAAAGATTATCAGATAAACATTATTGATACGCCAGGTCACGTGGATTTCACAGTTGAAGTTGAAAGATCACTCCGGGTAATAGATGGCATGGTTGCTCTTTTCTGTGCTGTATCAGGTGTTGAGCCTCAGAGTGAAACTGTCTGGAACCAGGCTGACAGATATAAAGTGCCAAGGATTGCATTTGTCAATAAAATGGATAGAATAGGTGCTGATTTCAATGAAGCAGTAAGTCAGATGGACAAGTATCTCGACGCAAATCCAGTTCCATTTCATGTTCCTATTGGTGCTGAGGATAATTTTCAGGGATCGATTGATGTTATAGAAAGAAAGGCATACATTTTTGAAGAGTATGCAAAAAGGGAAATTGAAATACCAGCAGAGTATAAAGAGAGGGTCGAAGAGGCAAGGCAGTTTCTGATTGAAAAAATTGCTGATTACAATGAAGAGATAATGGAGCTATTCCTTGAAGGCAAAGATGTGGAAACCGAGTTGCTGAAAAGAGCGGCAAGAGAAGCTACTCTCAAAGTAATGATAACTCCAGTCTTTTGCGGATCATCTTATAAAAATAAAGGCGTCCACCTGCTTCTTGATGCGATAGTAGATTACCTGCCATCTCCGGTTGACGTTGGTTCGACAATAGGTCTTGATATAGATAATCCTGAAAAAACACATACAAGGCACCCTTCTTCAAAAGATCCCTTTTGCGGGCTTGCTTTTAAACTGATACATGACAATTATGTAGGGCAGCAAACTTTTGTAAGGATCTATTCCGGAGAAATGAAAACCGGGATGCAGGTATATAATTCCACAAAAGATAAAGAGGAGAGAATCGGCCGTATTTTAAGAATACGTGCCAATGAAAGGGAGGATGTTGAGACTGCCGGCCCGGGAGAGATAGTTGCTCTCATTGGTATGAAGTATACCAAAACTGGAGATACTCTCTGTGACCCCGACTATCCGCTTTTTCTTGAATCTATTTTTATACCTCCGACTGTTATTGAGTTGAAAGTCGCTCCTCCAACAAAGAAAGAAGATGAAAAACTTGGAGCCGGGTTAAGAAAACTTGCTATGGAGGATCCGTCTTTTAATGTGAGGTATGATGATGAAACCAATGAAACAATTATTTCAGGTATGGGTGAACTTCATCTTGAGATAATAATTGATAGACTAAAGCATGAATTCAATGTAGAAGCAATAGTTGGCGAACCTTCAGTTGCATTCAGGGAAACATTAACCTCCGAGTATGAAGTAAATTACAAACATTCAAAACAGACCGGAGGAAAAGGCCAGTATGCTCATGTTGTCATGCGTGTTGAGCCGAATGAAGGTAAAGGTTTTGAATTTATAGATCATATTAAAGGGGGAGCAATCCCGGCAGAGTTTATCCCATCTGTTCAGAAAGGAATTGAATCAACTCTTGCTATGGGTATTCTGGCTGGATTCCCGATTGTTGATGTGAAAGTTGTCCTTATAGACGGGACATATCATGATGTAGATTCCTCTGATATGGCTTTTAGAATATGTGCCGCTATTGCTTTTAAACAGGCATTTTTAAAATGTAATCCGATTCTTCTTGAACCGATAATGAAGCTGGAGGTAAATACTCCCGATGATTACATCGGAGATGTAATCGGTGATATTAACAGAAGAAGAGGGAAGATTGAATCCATGAGAAGATACAGGAAGGGTGCACAAAAACTTAATGGGTTTGTTCCACTTATGGAGATGTTCGGGTATGCTACACAGCTCCGGAATATTTCAAGCGGCAGGGCGAATTATTCAATGGAGTTTCATAAATATCTTCCTTCCCCAAAAGAAGTTCAGGAAAAAGTTTTAAAGAAAATTGAAGAAAAAAAGAAAGAAAAATAAAGAGAAGCAGCATACTATATATAAAAAAAAGAGACTGTCCGCAAAGGCAGTCTTTTTTGTAGATAAATATAGTGTAAAAATATAATATTGTAAAGTGTTCAATTCTCAAATTTAAAGTATGTTTTTTCTAGATGCTCTAGATCTTTATTAATTACCGGTATGAGAGGGGAATCAGAGAAATACTTTTGATTCTGTTCTGCTTTCTGGAGAAAAAGTTTATAAAATTTTCTGGACATTTCAAGATCTTTTAGAATGGGATCTTTTTCATATATTTTAGCGATAAGATAATAGGCATCATCAATAGTTTCTCTTTCTTTGTAATAACGTATAATCTTTATTGCACATTCAAGTGACTGATAACCTTTATTACTGTTCAGATAAAGCTTGCCTGCAGCTAAAATTGCATTATCTGCAAGTTCATTTTCAGGATAAGAGGATGATAATTTCTGATAATATTCAATTGCGTTTATCTGATCACCTTTATATCTGTAAGCTTCTGCTTTATAAAACAATGCTGCCTGGTATTCACCGGATTGTTCTTTAATCTCATCAAATTGTTTTATCGCGTCATCATACTGATATTTTTTTAAGTATATTTTACCTGCGAACATGCGTGCATTATTTAAAAATTTACTTGTCGGATAATTTTTAATTAAATCTGTAAATCTTGCAAGAGAATGATCAAGAAGTCCGCTTTCAAATAATTGTATCCCTGTTTTCAGAAGAACTTCATCATTGCCTGACATTGCTGTATTCTGGTTTTTTGTATTTTTCTCATCTCCCGTATTTTTAATATTTTCTTTGTCTTTTCCAGAAGTTTTTTCATCGGAAGATATAACTGTCTGTTCTGTTGCTTTGCTGTTTGTATTGCTTTCTTCCTTAAGAATACTATTGATCATCTCTTCAGTTTTATGATAATCTTTTGAAAATACAGGGATTGTGAAAAGAATCAGGAGTATTAGTGTGAAATTTTTCATTTATTAATAATTCCAGTATCTTTTTTTATTGGCTCCGGAACAACTTTTTTATCTTTTTCAATAATATCAATTATGTTTTTATTTTTTACTTTATCTTCTCTGGTTTTATTTTCAGGGGTTATTTTTTGTTCATCAATATTTTTGATTATAATACCATCTGTCTTGTTTTCTTTAAATTGTTTATCTACTATTTTTACAGATTGATTTTCTACATTCTGGATTGAATTATTTTTTTCATCAATTGGTGTTTCAGGTTTTAAAGGCTTGTCTGCAACATCAGGTTCCGGAATTTTATTTGCTGACTCAATCGCCTCTTTGTTTATTTCAGGATTGAGATTTTCTCTTATTGGGAAACTGGTTTTATTAAAATTATTTATAGGGGATTCATTAATAATTTCACTTTCAAGTAATTGTGAAAAATCTCCATCGGCTTTTTCTTTGTTGATGTCAATCTTAAATGTATCATTTACAAATTCTGCAAGGGGATCGCTTTTAATTTTAGCGGATTTGGTTCCCATATTGTATCCAAAAATTATTCCGGCTACTGACATTACAAAAATAAAAAAGTAGAAACCCCTTTTTATGGCTTCTATATTTTTAAGACTCATGGAATCAATGATATTATTGATTTTTATAATTATTGAAGATAGTATTTTAAAAACTGGATTCATTTAATTACCTGTTGATTATAAATATTACTCTGCATTTACTTAAATATTCAATATTTTTTTTATGACTCAATATCTTTTTTACATCAATGTCTGAAATTACAGGGTTGCCATTCATATTTTTCAGAGCAGAACAAAATAGAGGGTGTTTGCCTGCTTTTTTATGTTTGATCGCATCTTTTTCATTGTAAACATAAGATACGGGACCGTACTTTACGGCATCGGATGGATTTATAAAATTTTTATTATAAATTTCAAGACCATTTTCATTAAGAACAGATGGAATCAGCATAGGTTTTATTCCAAGACTTCTTACATCAATTATTAATGATGTATACATCGTCGGGATTTCAATATCATTTCTTAACGGGAAATTCTCGTATGGAAAAGGATAATTAATGGCAGTTAGCAGATATCCAAGATTAAATTCCAATTCACATATTGATGAAAGATAACTGGATGGTTTGTCTTTATAATGTGACTGTTCTTCAATGATTCTTGAGATTTTTTGTCTTACTACGGGATCATTAAGAATCAGGTCTTTCATTTTTTTTTCTGTATCAACATCAATATTACTTATAATATTAATAGCCTCAATAAGGGCTTTTTCTTTAGCTCTCTCATACGAAATATTTCTTGCATCAGTAATTGAAAGTTGTTTTCCGGTTTCCATGTCAATGGGTGAACCGTTTTCATCAATAGCCATACTGCTATTCCCGACTGCCTTTACTTTATATTCGATCCAGTCAATATGACTGTTTATATTTCCTGCAAATGTATATTCTGAAAATGAGAGTATTAATATGATGTATAAAATTTTTTTCTTCATCTTTTCATCCGTAATGTCATAATTTAAAAATTATCCTGGTATCTTAATTACCCGATCATACCAGATGATTTTATAAATCCGGATATTTTTCGGGCAGATATTCTTACATCATTATATACAATATTTTTAGTTTTATCTGCTTCAAATGAGTGCCTTGAAATATAAAATTGAGATTTTCTCATAAGTGGTTTCATTAAGGCATGTATATCCTCATTATCCAGCAATGAATTAATTCTTTCAATAACAGTTTCGTCCGGATCATCAGAGTTCGTTAAGTCAATAATTTCATTCAATTTATTATATGCATCTGACAATGCAGCTTTTAAAACTGTTATGTCGATATCAGTTCCGGTTGATGCGATTTTTTCGATAGTTGGTGAAGGATCAATATTGTTTTTATTTTTTTTAATTGCGTCAACTAATTCCATCTCTACAGTATTTTTAATCTTTGATCCGCCGCAGGTAGAATTTACAACAGATATTGATACTCTATCCGCAGAATCTTCAAACCATGATTTATATAAATCAAACACAAAGTCAGATATAACCGTTCCTTGACTGCCATATTTAGTTACATATTTTGTTTTTCTTTTTCTGATAATATTCTGATTAATAGTATCAAGATTATTCAGTCTGTTTATATTCGGGATCCAGTCATCATTATGGTAAGTTCCGCTGCAATGGTACTCTCTTCCTGAATATGCCAGGTCCTGACCTACCAGAACAACAGGATTACAGCCCATATTCAGAAGCAGATCAAAAGCGCTGGTGGCAACAGAACCTCCGGATTGAACGTCTCCTAATTGACCGCTTTGTTTTTCTATCCAGTCAATTACAGGCGTTGTCTCGCGGATAATTTCACCATTTGCATCCTGGAAATATTTTGAAGTAGTGCTTATTATCTTTCTACCGGGATATGTGTTCAGAATGGAAGGGCAACTTACTATATCTGCAATTAGTATCGTGTTCTCAACATTTATACCGGAAAAATGTTTGAAGCTCTGTTTTTGTGCGTCCAGTGTCAGTACAAAATGAGGTTTTATACCATGTTTTTCAAGAATTTTAAAAGAGGTATCAACTGCAATTATTACAGCTTTGTTTTTAATTTTTTTTAATTCATTGATATTATTTCTAAGAGATGGGCCAGCAGAAACAATTACTCCCGGGCATCCTTTAAATTTACCGAATAACTGTGATACATTTCCGGCAGTTTCAAGATGTTTTAAATTCCTGAAAATATTTTCAATCCATTTTTCTTCAAATTCGAATCTGGTGAGAAGATCACTTATACGGGAAGATATATACAGTTTAATCGTTGATATTATCTTTTCATAAAATTCAGTATTAAGCTGATATGATGGTTTGTGAATATAATGTGCGATCCCTTTAAAATCTGCAAGATTCATTGTCTCGAAAATCATTCCGAGGTCGTCAGCAGTATTGATTATTGCAATATTTTCAAGATATTCAGGATAGAGTTTAAGACATATTTTTATAATTTCTTTTTCTTTTTCAAGTGCAATAATCCTGACATCAGGATATTTTTTTTTTATATATTTCAGATGATATGCAAGGCCGACACCTGATACTAAAATTATAGATGATTTCCCTTTATCGAATGCATCTATGCTTCGTTCAGCTTCTTTATCCGGATCATAGGATGAATGAAGTTTTATCTCTCTGCCGCTTTCTTTACTTATAATAGAGAGTGTTTTAAATCCGGTTTTGGTATCAGTAATTGAAAAATCATGCATCTCCAGTTAACCCGGTGACATTTGTTGGTCATTGTAACTTTGTTTTACTTTCTGATGAAAATTCTGCAACTGTTCCATTGAACCGAGTTTAAACCAGCTTAAAACATCGGTCTCGATGTAGTAATAGTTATATTTATTAGTTTCAATTCCGCATAACATATTGGCAAAATATATAATAAATGAAAGATCCCTGTTGGCAGGTTCGGCATTTAGAGGGGAGTGGTGATCGGCAATAGACATTTTAAGATCATCCGGAAAATTCCATTTTTCTGCGATTAGTCGGCCTATCTCCGCGTGGCTGATACCGACAGAAATTTCTTCAAGAATAGTGGATGATCTTAGTTGTTTATTCTTTGTGATTTCAGAAATTGTATTAATAATTTTTTCATCCGCCGAGAGCAGAACAATTTTACCGATATCATGCAGTAAACCGGTTATAAAAGCTGTGTCAGCAATGTTCCCGAGGTGTTTCATCTTTGCAATCTGACGGGAATAATATGCGACGCGGACACAATGTTCCCAGATTGTTTCAAATTTTTTATATTTGTTTCCAAGTATTGTTTTAGCAGTACTGGCAGTAAGTATCAGATAAAGATTTTTAAGCCCTATTATTTTTACTGCATCTTTAATCGTAGAAATCTTTTTACCAGGGACAAATCCTGCTGAGTTTGACAGTTTAATAACATCAGCTGTTAGCGCAGGATCACGGGATATTTTTTCAGATATTTCATCAATTGATGATTCTTTGTTATTGCAGAGTCTCTGAAGTTCAAGTATATTTTCCGGGAATGTAGGCAGAGAGTCCACGTCTTTCAGAATTTTTGTTTTTACATCAGAAATTATAGACTCTTCCTTGAGCTGTTTAGGAATACTTATTCTGACCGTTATACCTTTAAGATCATGGGTAATTAATAGATTATCTGCACCAATGCCGGAGTTTTTTAAAAGAAAAACCATCAATACAAGACCTAATCCGGCTCCTTCGGTAGGATCATATACATCATTATATGCATCAGCTAAATTTTGTGAAATTTTTGATTGTTCAATTCTTGATCGGATCCGTTCATATTCCTCTTGAATAATTTCAACATTATTAAAAACTGAAATATTGAGGATATTTTCTTTCTGTTCAAAAGTAACCTGAATATAATAGTTCTGGTTTGCTGTAATTTCCGGTTCAATCTCGCTCAGGTTGTATAAGTAGTCTTCCTTAAAATTTTTCATGTAGAATTCATATTTTGAATTGTCATTGATATCAATATTCAATTTTTCAAAATAGATTCTTTTAAGATTTGCTTTAAAAGCGTTGAAAACTATTTCTCTGATTATTGTAATTATTGTTTCAAGAAGGAAAATGTTGCCCTGTGATGACAGAACTCTGAGTATCAGTGTATTAATAAGTAACAGAGACTTATCATCAATAAATCGGAAAGAGAATGAAACTTCTTCACCATTCAATATTTTATCACTATAATTTTTATTATCAATTATCATATTTTAAAATCATTTAATCATTTTGGTTTATCAATTATAATATCGGCGGATTATTATAAAATAAAGATATAACTATCTAAATTTTATAATTATATTATCTTTTTCAAGTTGAAAAATCAGTTTCCTGAAAATAATGTCTGGATCCGGTATCAGGGGAAACCTGTATTCATCAATTATATAATCATTTAAAATCTTTCCTGATACAAGCAGATTCGAATTACTGATGCTGGAAAGTTCGATAATTCTAATATCATAATTTTTACTTTTAATTCCGGAAACGATCTTCTCAATGTCAACACCTTCTTTTAAATCAAGTTTTAAAACATGCAGATTATTCTCAATAATAATATCTGCTTTTGAGTTTTGATCTGTAATTACATAACGGTCTTCATTATTCTGGTAATATTTTTTCATGTAAATAACACAGAGAAGAGTGGATATTATAACAGGATAAAATCTCAGTTTCATCGATTTGCGGTTGTTAATAACAGGTACTAAACTTAGAAGTAATAACAGTATTAATAACGGTGTAATATCAAAGACAAAAAAATTGAGTCTTAATTCGCTGAAAAAGTTTGTAATTAAAGCTGATAGTTTAAAAATCAGATCTGTCATATATCCTGAAGCAATTGCCGAATTAATTGAAACGAATGATATTATAATTGTAAATACAGCAGTTCCCATTATCAGTGAAATAAGTGGAATTACAACTATATTTGCTGCTAATCCTGACAGATTCAGCTGGTTCATATGGAAAAGGACTATTGGTATTGTCATTATCTGTGCTGACATTGTAACAGCAATGGAACCTGATATTTTATCCGGGAGACTTCTCAGCGAATACTTGTACTGTTTATAAAAAATAAGAATCCCTGCAGTTGCAGCAAAACTAAGCTGGAATCCCGGACTGAAGATTTCCCATGGAGAAAATATCAGGATTATCGAACATGTAAGCATTAGATAATTAAAAACATTTCTTTTCCTGAAAAGCAATGATTGTAAATAGAACAGGCCAAACATTATAACAGCACGTATCAACGGGATCGGTATATCGGTAATATAAAGATATAATAGTACAGTAAATAGAGAAACAGACATGGCTATGTTTTTTCTTAAAAGGGGAATTAATAGAAAAGATGGTATTGCTGCGAATACAGCCACATGCAATCCTGACGCAGACAGACTGTGCAGAACACCGGAGTTGCGATATTGTATGAGAATATTTTTATTTACATAATTCTGATTTCCTGTAAGGAGAGCTTTTATTACTCCGGAAGAGGGCTCTTTAAAAATAAGATCAATTTTATTTAGAAGAGCTTTTTGTAAATATGCATGAGAAGAAAGCTTATTTTTTGTTATAATTGTAATATCGTTTTCAGCTAATCCTGCTGCATAGTGTATACCTCTGGAGATCAGGTAATAATTAAAGGAACTTCCTGTGCCATTTTTTATTTTTTTTATTTTGTGGTGTATGAATATAATGTCATCTTTGTTGAAATCAGGTATGCCATTATAATAGATAATCCCTTTAATAGCATTGGTTTTTTCTCCTGTTGTATGGAAATAAACATCGGAAGAGTAACGTTTCAGGTTTATCTCATCGATGACTAATGAAGTATTATTTATGTAATCTGGTAAATCCTTTTCTTCAGTGAGATTTCCGATTTTGTATTTAAAAAAAACCATTATCAGACAACAGACTGCAATAATTATCGGAATGAAAATAATTATTGTTTTTAAACTGATAAAATAATTTTTGAATTTGTATAAAGTAAACAATAAGGTGATTACAAATAAGAGAAAAAAAACAATTGAGAACAATATGGCATATATCCCGGTGATGTGAATATAAGAATTAAGTATTACAGATATTATAAAGAAGCATAGTGGAGTAGATGGAACAGCTGCATTATTCAGAAAGCTGCTATATCCTTCCGACTTTAAAGATGAGACCGACATTAATTCCTGCAGACATGGATTCAGTATTTTCACCTATACCAAAACTGCCGTATTTATAATATAAATCCATGTAAATTTTTGTATTTTGAGATATGTTATGAAGAAGAGTCAGAGGAAACTGCAAACCGGCACTGCCATTGTGTGAGCGGTTTGATGGTGGAGTTTCGAAATACAAACCAAGGCCGGCTCCAACAGAAAAAGAATTATTTAATGGATATAAATATTTACCTGTAACATCGATTTCCAGGAATGTCAGTGTATAGTCCAGTTTGTTGTATGTGTATTTTAACTGAAAGTCACCACACAGTGGATCGGCGAAAATATTAAGAGCTAATCCACCTGCGAAAGAATACCCTGTCATTTTTTTTGTTTTTGTTGAATTGTCGATCCAGTCATCATATTCTGCTTTATTGTATGCAAAGGAGAGAGACGGTCCAAGGTAAGTATAATTCATGGTTTCATCATCTTTTACATCCTGAGCACTTACAAAAACCGGAAAAAGAATAAGTATTAACAATGATATTATAATCCCTGATTTATTCAAATATTTATCCTCATTTTATATTCAGCGGATTTTTTACAACCTGAGCATTTGAAGGAGCATTAAAATCAAAGATACTTGGTATTACTGATGCGTTTGCGTTGATATTTGAAATAGAAAAGTTGTATGATTCACCATTTTTTGATTTTATTATTGCTTTTTTTAAGAAAAATGTTGAATCAACAATAAGTGTTATTTCTGAAAAAGACTTTTCATTACTTTTAAGTTTTATCGTGTACCCTCCGGGTCCCTGTGCAGTTACAATGGCCAAATAACCGGTTGTTAATGCAGCAATCCCACCTGAACCTCCTCCACCAAGATCCTGGACTCCACATATATTACTTCCGGGAGAATAAACCCATAAACTTCTTCCATTCGATACAATTATTTTACCTGAAGGATTGCTGAATTTTATATAAATTTTTCCGGGACTCATAAACTTAAAACTGCCCGTATATGTTTCACCTGTAGAATAAGACCATGAAATAATTCCTGTCAATTTGCCGATACTGCCCATTCTGTTCCTGAAACTTGATAACGCTTCATCACCTGTTATTGCAAATGAATAATCAAACAAAACCATAAAGAATATTGTGGTTAAAAAAAACTTTTTCTTCATCTTTATATATCCCTGTTACTAAATACGTATAGAAACGCAAATTAGTAAAAAATTTTTCCTTTTCTGTTAAAATATTTTTTATATTGATTTATTTCAAGAATTAAATAAATTTTCAGATACTTTAATGCTTCTGTGAATATAAGAATATTAAGTAATTGGATAAAATATCTGAGGTATTATTAAAATGAAAAAGTTTATATTGATATTATTTCTTTTTTCGTCTACTATATTTGTATCATATAAATATAGTGGACGTATATATTTTTACTATTTGAAGATCTATTATAATAAAATGTATAATGAAAATCAATTGCTGATTAAAGCAGCTGACATGTATGATAAAAAACAATATAGAAAGCTGGAAAATTTTTTAAATCCGCTATTATATATCTATCCTGAAAATGACGAGTTAAAAAAAATCGCGGCATTTAACTATCTGGAATTAGGAAATGTCCTTCAAAGTGCTGAAATGATTTCAGATATATCAGATAAATCTATTGAGGAAAACCGGACTCTCGAAGAGATCATTAAGAGCCTTTATGATAAGGGCAACTATGTTGATTTACTGAATTTTTATGACAGAAAAATAATGCTCAAGAATGTTAATACATCTTTTTATTATGGAGTGGCTTTATATAAAAAAGGGAGATATGAGGAATCCTATAAGGCATTAATATATGCCAATAAGAATACATTTATGCTGCCGGAGCTATCCTATTACATAGGTTTGAATCTTGATAAAAAAGGAAAACCGACAGAGGCTATCAACTATTTTAAAGCGGCTTTTGAAGCAGATAGATTTAATCAGTCATATAAAAAATCAATCATTGATGCATACAGGAAAACAGGATTGTTTAAAGAAGCGGAAACTATTTTAAGGAACAGATGAGATATTATAATTTATCCGGAAGTCCAGTTGTAACACTCTTTATTACCTTTTTTGCAATTTCATCTATTGATGAACCCTCAATTTCAGATTCAGCAACTATCAGTTTATTATCTTTTATACTGAGACATCTTATCCAAGCATTGGATTTATCTTCATCAAAACCGATTATTAAAATATAATCAATGGCATCGGAATTAAATGCCTTTAAAAGTTTTAGTTGTTCATTTATTGTCTTCAGGTAGTTGAAAGAATATTTTTCATACGTATCTTTCTCTTCAATAATCTTTCTGTAATACCCGACTCCAGACCAGGTACCATGCAATAACTTAACATCTTTTCTGTTGCTGATTATGTGGTAAGACGCATTGGAGCCGCTGAAATGATAAAATTTCATTATCTGTTCATGGTCCATTAATCCATAAAGTTCATTTCCCTGAGTAGAGGACAGTTTATAACCGCTGTTAAGAAATTCATAATATAAAGTATTAAGTTCCGCACCTTCAAGATTTGTAAATATAGCAAGCTTGGATTTGGAAGATATTCTTTCGTTTTTATATATCATTGAATCATTAGCTATATATTTAATCTGAGATGCTATTTTATCAACAAATTTAAAAAATTCAGTTTCAAGATAACCTGAATCCTCAAAGCGGAAAACATCAGTTGTACCGATTTTATAAACTGTTACGTTAAGTTGAATTTTGTTATTATCAAGAGGTTTAAATGAACCATATATAAAATAATCTGCATTAATATCTTCAGTTGTAACAGGAAGCTCATCCTCCAGAATTTCTTTTTTTAATGGGCTGTTTTTTTCAGGTTCAAGTACCTTAATCTGGCCAGGTTTTAAAACCTTGAAGTTATATTTATTTTTAAGAGCACTGGCAAATGAATTCGGCAATATTTTTTCAAGATAATCAAAGCTGTCATTCTTTGACTCATTTGTAAAAAAACCGAAGGCCAGAGTATCAGAGGCTCTGGCGCTAACATTTATAAAAGTTAAGGCGAGAGTAAGGGCCAGTATATATATAGGTTTACAATTCAATTTTATTATTTCCCTGTTATGTTTTTAATAAAATGATTTGTAATTGTTTCGATATTATCATTATAGGCAGTAGGATAATTTTCAATAAAGTCCAACTCAAAATTCTTCAGGTTAATTACTCTTGCCCAGCTTACTTTTTCCCAGTTTTTCAGATCCAGAAGAACAATATATTCAACATCCCATTCTGTTTTTATCTGTTTTAGATATTCAGCCTTGCTGAGTTCAAAATTATAAACATGAAGTTTATATATATTATCGTAAGTCTTCTGGACAGTTGAAACATTATCTTCTGCAATATTATATGAAAGTCTTTTTAAATCTGCAATATCATAAACATCTTTCATAGTATATAGATCGGCGGCATTAACTGCCTTAACCTTGAATCCCTGCTTGAGGAACGTAATGAGCACGGCATTTTTTAAATTGTTTTCTGAATCAATAATTACTGCAATTTTTGCATTTGTTGAGAGTTTATTTGTTGAATAAACCAGATTCTTTTTTGAACTGCATGAAATAAAAAAAATGGAAATGAAAATAAAAATGACTATTTTATTTAGATAACTTACCTTTGTCATTTTGATACCTCAATTAAAATATTTAGAGTTATAATAATAGTAATAAAACAATCTATTAGTCAATATTAAATTTTTTTATATTATAAAATATATTTATATATTTGTAAAGTAAGATTTTACAAAAATTAAAACCCCGCATATGGCGGGGTTTTAATTTTTTATTTTATAAATAATTAATAGTAATTACTTTTTATCTTCTGTTTTTACGCCTGAAGGGGTGGTATTTTTCTTACTTTCCTGATATTTTTTAAATCCATCTTTGTCAACCTTGCTTTCTGCTATAAGATCCATAACGTATCTATTGGTTTCCTGTCTGGATTTCTGTGAGAAAATCTGCTGTTTTATATAAGCAGTTGCTTCATCTGCTGTTTTTCCCGTGAATTTAGCCTTGTTCTCATTATACACAGCATTCACTTCTTCATCGGAAACTGTAATTCGGTCTTTCAGCTTTTTACCGAGATAGTATTGTGCGACTGTCTGAATTTTTATCATTTCAATAATGGTATCAAGTTCATCTTTATCTATATTTTTATCGTTCATTGCTTTTTTATAAAGAAGCTTTTGTGCTATCAGATGTTCGAGGAAACCTGCTTTACTCAGAAGTGGGTGGTTGGCATATGTCGGATTTTCGGCAAGTTTATCAACCTCTTCATTGGTCTCAACATTGGTCATCATTTTACTCTGGAGATAATAGAACTTGTTAAACTCATCCATGGAAATTGTTTCATTATCAACTTTTGCTGCCCAATCTTTTTTACACGATATTTGTGGAATCACAAGCATAACAATAATGCTAATTGCTAATAAATGTTTGATTTTCATATTTCTTCCTTATGTTTAATATAATTTTCTTGAAGTTCTGGTAAGTTTGTAGTTAAATATCAATTTAGTTACATTAATTGTTGCAACCATTTTTTTAATTCGGATAATTTTTTTTCAGCAGCCGGCTCCGTATACCTGAAAATAAGCAGTTCAGGATCTTTCGGATCAAGAGACAATCTCTTATCTTTTGAAATAACTGATGCGAGTTTTTCACCCTGAACTGTGCAGAAAGCGGATATACGTATCTTTATTCTGTTATTCTCTTCAAGAATTTCACTGATTTTCAGTGTTGAGGCAATTGCTCTTATACGCTCAAGTTCAACCAGAGTATTTACCTCCGGCGGAGGGGGGCCGAATCTGTCGATGAGCTCTGTTTCAAGCATATCTACCTCCTCCACTGACTCGCATGATTCAAATCTCTTGTAGAACTCAATTTTCTGTTTATCATCATTCATATACGAATCAGGTATAAAAAAGTCGGTTTTTATAAAAAGAGATGTTCTGAAATATTCCCTTATTTCCTCACCCTTTAACATCTTAACTTCATCTTCAAGCATCTGGCAATAGAGTTCAAAACCTACATCCATTATACTGCCCGACTGTTCATGGCCGAGAATATTTCCTGCACCTCTTATTTCGAGATCCTTCATGGCTATTTTAAATCCGCTGCCCAGTTCGGAATACTCGGCAATGACCTGCAGACGTTTCTGAGCTTCTTCTGTAATGGAGGTGTGCCTGGGATAAAAAAGATAAGCATATGCCTGCCTCGTGGATCGTCCGACTCTCCCCTTGAGCTGGTATAGCTGCGACAGACCGAATGTGTCAGCCCTGTTGATAATGATTGTGTTTACGTTAGTTATATCCAGCCCTGATTCTATAATGGTTGTACTTATGAGAACATCGTATTTTCTGTTCATAAAATCTATCATTATATCTTCAAGCTCATGCTCATGCATCTGTCCGTGAGCAACACAGAAGGATGCTTCAGGTACAAGCTTTTTCAGAATGATCATCTGTGTTTCAATGGTCTGCACCCTGTTATACACATAGAATACCTGCCCGCCCCTTCCGATTTCATTCAGAATGGCTTCTCTCAGTATATCGGGATTCTCCTCTATTACATATGTTTCAATTGCCTGGCGGTTTTCAGGTGGAGTGGCAATTACAGTTAAATCTCTGATACCGGCCATCGAAATATGAAGAGTTCTTGGAATTGGAGTTGCAGAGAGTGTGAGAACATCGACTATAGTCCTGAATTTTTTAAGCTGTTCCTTGTGCTTGACACCAAAACGCTGTTCTTCATCAATGATAAGCAGTCCGAGATTTTTAATATTTATGTCTGCTGAAAGCAGAGCGTGAGTACCTATTATAATGTCTATTGAGGCGTCAGCGAGTTTGCTTTTTATTTTTATTATTTCGCCTTTTGTCCTGAAACGCGAGACCATGTCAATTGCAATCGGGTAGCCGTTGAATCTTTTTTTAAATGTTTCGTAATGCTGCATCGCAAGAATTGTTGTCGGTACAAGTATGGCAACCTGTTTGCCGGCCATCACAGCTTTGAATGATGCTCTTATGGCAACCTCTGTTTTACCGAAACCTACATCACCGCAAACAAGCCTGTCCATAGGTTTATCTTTTTCCATGTCATCCTTTACATCCTCAATAGCCGTCAGCTGGTCGGGTGTCTCTTCGTATTCAAAGAGAGACTCAAACTCCTCCTGCCATTGAGTGTCCGGCGGATACCTGAAACCCTGGAGAGCGCTCCGTCTGGAATAGATTTTAATCAGTTCCCGGGCAATTTCCTCCACAGAACCTTTTACTCTCTGTTTTATCCTGTTCCATGCGGATTTTTTTCCAAGGGCATCAATACGCGGTTTTTTACCTTCGGTGCCTATATATTTCTGGACAAGGTTTATCTGGTCAAGAGAGACATAGAGTTTGTCTTCATCGGCATAATCGATGAGGATAAAATCCCGTTCCACTCCGCCGGCAGCCATTCTCTCTATACTTTTAAAAATGCCGATTCCGTGGTTTATATGTACAACATAATCACCGGGCTTGAGGTCGAGGAATGTTTCAATAGGACGGGATGTTTTGCTTTTAAAATGTTTTCTTTTGCGGTAACTCTTGCCGAATATTTCATGGTCTGTTATGATAAGAATTTTTGATTCTCCTAGTTCAACTCCGGCGCTTAAGGGTGTAATTACTATGTTAACCGGTGAATCTGGATTGTAATGTTCGAAATTACTGTCCGGTTTCAGTTCTGAAAACAGATCGCTTAGTCTTCTGGCCTGACCTTCGAATGATGTGGTAAGTATTATAGTCCATCCGGCGGAGATTTTTTCCTCCATTTCTTCCCGGACAGATTTAATCCTTCCCTGAAAATTTTTTATACTTTTCATATTCCAGTTGAAGGCACCGGCACTTGCCGTATAAGTCTGAAGAGATAAAGATTTTTTCTGGGTATTCTCAAGTACGTCAAAGTCTAAAAGAGACGAGGGGGGTGGGCAGTATATCTCACTGCTTTTTCGCAGGTAAATATCATCGTAGTTTTTTAATGTTCTGTTTTTTCTGGAAATAAGCTGGGGCCAGTCCAGCAATATAATTGAAGCATCATGGTCAAGAAAATCAATGATCGTAGATGAATCTGTTATTTCATGAAAATAATCTTCAATGCCGGGTATTCTCTCTTTGTTTTCATCATTTTTAAGCCAGTTCCTGAAATCATCCGGGATGTCCATATTGTCACTGAATTTTGTTTTAAGTTTACTTCTGATTGAGTTATTGTCGTTCGAGAAAAAGACAAGCTCTCTCCTGGGGTAAATTGTAATATCACTGTAGACATCAAGGCCGGCAGAGATCTGTGTTTCGATGTTGAATTCCCTTACTGATTCGAGGGTATCTCCGAAAAAATCGAGTCTAACTGGATTCTCAAATGAAGAAAGATGAATATCGATTATACTCCCTTTAACTGAAAACTGACCGAATGAATCGACTCTTGTTTCCCGTGTATAACCGTATTGCACAAGAGTTGATATGACATCATCGAATGGATAATCTTCGTTTATTGAGAGTGTGAGACCTTTTTTAATAAAGAAATTCTTTGACGGCAGTTTACGGATAACAGAATCGACAGTGGCGATAATTACATTCGGTGTGCCCGAGATTATTTTATAGATTGATTTAATCCTGTATCTTTCAACTGATTCAGGCGGTGACATAAATTCATATGGCAGTGTTTCCCATGGTGGAAATCTGAAAAGGTACTGCTCATCAATGAAACATGAAAGATCAAGGTAAAGATCGTTCATCTGCTGAGCATTTTCTGTTATAACAAATGTCTGGTTATTCATTGCATGAAAAACCGAGGATATGATCATTGGAAAGGAGGCTGGTGATATCCCTTCGATAGAACGGGTTTCGAAGTGTTTAATATCCAGACTTTTGAATTCATTTGAAGAGATAATATTGCTGCAGATCTCTTGTAGTAACATTTGGATTTACCGTTTCAATATATTGGCGCCACTTTAACAATTGCCATTTTGCTGTTAATTACAAAATGCAGAAAAACAGTACTATTTTTCAAGAAAAATATATTTAGGGTTGATATATTTATGAATTTACATGAAATATTATTTTATTTCAGTAATTGCTGCTGAAATATATTACTGATATAAAAACTTTCTCTTCATGATAACTGTTACAGCCGGGAGTTAGTAGTATTCAATTATATAAATTTTGTTATTAAAGGAATTATGGTGAAGAAAAATTACATAGTATTAATTGTAATGCTGATTACCGGACTATTACAGCCGGTGAACGGTGATGTAACCGATTTTAAGAAAATTGTTGAAGACTATATTTCGGTTAATACAATTAAAGCGACAATTACTCAGCATATTTATGCGGAAGACGGGTCAGCGGAGGTTTTTACAGGTAATTATTTCGCCGCCTCAAAAGGTTTTATAAGAATTGATTACATCCATCCGGAAATTCAGACTGTTGTTGTCAATGATTCGGGATTGTTCTGGTATTATAATGATCGCAGGATTCTCTTCAGATCACAAAAAAAGGAAAATAATGACGGTTCAATCCCGATCATGATGAATGTGATACCACAGGATCTTCTGAAAAACATAGATGTGATATCTGAAGGTATGATATTCTATTCTTTCTTTAAAAGGGCTGAAGTATATTCCATTACTTCAAAAAACAGTAAAGTAAAACTAATACTCTGGATTGATCCGGTTTCAAAAACTATCAGGAGAAAATATTTACTTGATGAGTCAGGGCGTGAGATTGTAAAGGAAGAGTATACTGAACATGCTCTGATTAATGGAATTTATATCCCGTCAAGAATTGAATTCAAGGCAAGAACGTACGGAGGTATTGTTCATACTGTAACCGAGTACAGCGGTATAGTGGTTAACGGCAGGCTGGATAACAATATATTTAAATTTAAAATTACGCCGGAAATGGAAGTGCGGATTCTTGGTGATAAACGGTAAGACAGTAATAGTACTTATAATGTTGTTATTTACAGCGTTATATAACAATAGTGAAGCAGCTGATGATTCAACGTCGATAATAATCAACGGAAGCAGCCGTGTCGTGGATATATGTGATATTACCGGCAGAAATAGTGAAAAACTCACGGAGAGTGACATCAGAAAAATATGTGCCCTGATAACTGAGAGGTATCACAGTAAAGGTTATATTGCATTCAGTATAAAAAGAGTCGTAATGAACAGAAACGGAGGTGTTGAGCTTTTCTTTAATGAACCGGTTGTTGCAGGTGTAACTGTTTCAGGGATTTCTGACAGAAAGGTGGAAGCAGTTGATATACTTTACAGGAAAGGTGAATTATTTAACGAATATAAGCTGAAAGAAAATATATCTGTTCTAAAGAGGAGATATAATCTGCGGAAAATAAACATTACAATAAATCGCGGAGAGGATGGTAATATATTTCTGGAAGCCCATGCTGTTGAAAAGAATAACGAGATAGAAACAGTGATATATAATAGCCCCGTTTACGGAATAGTGCCTGAATTGAAGTACAGATTTATATATGGGGGATTAACGGCAGGGTTGTCAATGGCATCATCTTTGAATCAGGAAGACAGAACAATAAACAGCGGGAGTCTTTTTTTTAATTCAGATAATACCCCGGGGGATAAATTTTTTATTTTATCTGCGGATGTTCATGACAAAAAGGATTCTTTTTACGGTAATGATGAACTGATTTACCGGCATAAATCAGTTTCACCGGAAACCGGTTTATGTTTTACGGATGGTCCTTCCTCCATGGCCTTTTTTATCGCCGGCACTGTTGATGAACTGACTGACTATCCCGGTAAAAGTGGCGGTATTTCATTTTCCGGGTTAAGATTAAAGCTTAACTATGATAACGGTTCATATAAAATCGATTATAGTGATGTTACATCGGGTGAGATTGATTTTTATTCAGGATGGAGTTTTATCGAAAAAAGATTCTCTGAAAAACTGAAAATCAGTTATATTTTTAATTATCCTCTATTCTCAGGATTGTTTTTTTCGCTGAACGGAAACCTGCTTTATATATCAGATAAAGAGAGGTTTTCACATTTTTATGTTTATGACAGATTGTTCCCATGCAGAGATGAAGATTATTCTATAGCTTCATTCAGGAATGTCTGCGGAGGAAATATCGCATATGAAGTATTGGACAGAACAATTTATATTTCGTCCTGTATAAAATGGGGGCTGTATAATTCTGACAGCGGAAGTAAAAATATATTTGCAGCCGGGATGGGACTTATCTTCACTTCCGAAAATGTTAAATTTGAAATGAGCTGGTTAAATGATATTAAATATAACATCAGGGAGGGCTTCCTGACATTTTCAGCTACAGCGGTTTATTTATAGTTTTCTATATTACATGCATATGAATAGAGAAGGTTATTCTCCTGAAGGATTTCTTCAATATCCTGTATTGTATTAATTATTGATATTCTTGCATCGATGAACGACTGTTTCTGATGTTTAGTCATGTTCTGTCGGTCATCAGGGTTTTTATTTACGGTAAAATTATTCAGGTGGTTTATATGCTTTTGTAAATTGCTGTATAATCTTTTGATATTAGTTGACATTTCATAGAGAAAAATAAAATGCATTGTTCGTTCTTTATTACCTTCAAGCTTTTCAAACAGCCGTTTTCCTTCATTGTCTATTTTTGCCTGATAATAAGTAATTGATCTGGGGTAATTTGTAAGTTCACGGTAGTATGTTTCAAGTTTTTCAAGCTGCTGAATTCCATCTATTTCAAGACCTCTCACAATATCGTCAAACTCAGCAGATTCATGTTTATTTTCTCTCGGGAAGATATCAGAGTCGTAGATATTTTTGATTATCCCCGCTATTCTTTCTTTGTGTGTTTCGGCATTATTTATTACATCGTCAATAAAAATTTCCGGCTCAATGTATGTATCCGGAACCGCTTCTTTTTCCTCTGTTTTTGCAGATTGTTTTGCAGTATCAGCCAGTTCACCTGCGGCTTTTCCCTCTTTATGCCGGCTGGATATCTGCTGATAAATACGGCTTTCACCGGAATGGAACCTTTCCAGCTTTATTATTTCAACCTTCCTGCCGTCTTTATTATATCTCAGTCCGAAAATATTACCAAGAGGGTCTATGTACCTGTTATTAAGGTCATAAACTGATACTTTGGATGTATCAATTTGCGAGACATCGCTGATTCTTATTATTCTTTTTTTCATGTTTAAATCTTATTTTAATTTTATGGTGTTGAATTCTTCTATAGGTTTTAGGAATTCAACAGCAATGTATGAATCACCTTTGGATGAAAACATGGAAAATTTTTTTGCTATTTCTGATGGATTGTTTTTTAATAAACCTGTTCTGACAATTTTACCCTGAATATTAATCTTTTTTTTATCAAGAACAAAATCCAGTATAACAGGCATACCTGCAGGGACTCTTGTATTGCTTGCAATAAATACTCCACCGCAGCTGATATCAATGATTATACCTTTGCCCTTCTGGGGTATCTCTATACTTATATCGATCTCATCAGGATTACCGACATAAAAATCAAATTTTGTTTTGATTGAGCATGCATACCGTGTATGTTTTCTTTTATCTGAATCGCTCATATAAACCCCCCCATAATACTTTAAGAACATCAATATTGTGCTATTTATATCCTTTAATGTCAAGCTAATGTCAAGCCTTGTTTTAATTTGATTGTAATATATAATATTTTTCAATATTTATACACAAAATTATTTTATTGATAAATTTGTGTCATCAAACTGAATTAAAAACAGATAAGTTATAAAATAAATGAAAATTTTACATGATTGTATAATTTAAAAGATATTTTAACCGGTTTTTTTTATTTACACCATATAAATATCTTTTAAATTGCGACATAATTAGGCATAATCGTTTATTAAAATGATCGCAATTTACTAATTTAAAAGCAGGTACCTGTATGTCAGATAATAACACAAAATATGTTTTTGTAACTGGAGGTGTGTGCTCATCCCTTGGTAAAGGAATTTCTGTTGCTTCCCTGGGATTGCTGCTTGAAGGGCATGGGTACAGGATAAATATTGTTAAAATGGATCCGTATCTTAATATTGATCCGGGAACAATGAGTCCGTTTCAGCATGGTGAGGTTTATGTTACCGAGGATGGGGCAGAAACTGATCTTGATCTGGGATACTATGAAAGATTTACAAATTCAAAACTTTCAAGGAAGAACTCTGTTTCAACAGGGCAGATATATAATACAGTTATACAAAGAGAGAGAAGGGGTGACTATCTCGGGAGAACCGTGCAGGTGATTCCTCACATTACAAGCGAGATAAAAAAAAGAATATATGATCTTTCAAATGATGATGATCTCGATTTTGTCCTTGTTGAGATTGGCGGTACTGTCGGAGATATAGAATCTATCCCTTTTCTCGAATCAATCAGACAGATAGGGCAGGAACTTGGAAGAAAAAGGGTAATGAATGTACATCTTACACTGGTTCCGACAATTTCGGTTGCAGGAGAACAAAAAACCAAACCAACACAACATTCCGTCAAAGAACTGATGCAGCTCGGGATAATCCCTGATATACTTCTTGCCAGGGTTCAGACTCCTCTTGAACAGGATATGAAGGCTAAAATTGCCCTTTTCTGTAATGTATCCGAACGTAATGTTATATCTGCTGAAGACATCGTCGGATCAATATATGAAATTCCATTTATGTTTCAGAGAAATGAATTTGATATAATCACTCTGGAGCATTTCAATCTTCCTGTAGAAAAGATTAAACTTCCCCAATGGGATGCTTTTATAAATACACTCAGAAAACCTAAAGTCAGTGTGAGAATTGCTGTAGTCGGGAAATATATACAGCTTCAGGATGCATACAGGTCAGTCTATGATGCGCTGGTGCATGGGGCTGTCGCTAATGATGCAGAACTTGAAATTGTGAGATTTGATTCTGAGGAACTTGAAAGCTGTGCATTTTGTGAACTTGAAGAGAAATTTGCCGGTATTAATGGTATACTTGTTCCGGGAGGTTTCGGCAACAGGGGGATTGAGGGTAAAATTGCAACTATTACGCATGCAAGAACTAAAAATATACCATTTTTCGGTATATGTCTTGGATTGCATTGTGCCGTTATTGAATTCGCCAGAAATGTATGTGGATTTTCCAATGCGAATTCAACTGAATTTGATGATAATACAAAGTTTCCGGTGATATCTCTTCTTGAAGAACAGGAGATTATTTCAGAGAAAGGTGGCACAATGCGGCTTGGCGCTTATCACTGCGAGTTTATTCCCGGGAGCAGGATAAGCAGTATTTACGGGAAGGAATCGGTTATGGAGAGGCACAGGCACAGATTTGAGTTTACGATGAAGTACAGACAGGCATTTGAGGATAACGGTATGAAAATCGGAGGGATCTATCCGAGGAATAATCTTGTTGAAACAGTTGAAATTCCATCTCATACCTGGTTTGTTGCAACACAGTATCATCCAGAGTTTAAATCAAAACCGACAAATCCTCATCCTCTATTCAGAGATTTTATAAGAGCAGCTATAGAGTACAGCGGGAAATGATGCCTGCTTGCGCTGCAGGTTTATTGTGATAATCAGGTTTTAAAGCATCTGAAATATTGTGTTTCTGATTATAATTAAAACATTCTACTGAATGATTTAATTATAATTAAAAAATATATGGTGTGAATACCCGCACTAAATAAGAATTATCATTGACAGGATCAATTCTCCGGCTTAATATTTAATAATGAATGATATGCTGAAACTCAATAAACTTGAAGCTCTTGAGAGACAGGTGGAAAGCCTGTCCAAGCTTGTTGAAATAAATGGTATAATAAATTCAACTTTGAACATCAATCGCCTTTTATCCATAATTATGGAGATGATAAAAGACATTATGGATACTGAAACAAGCAGCCTCCTTCTTTATGATGAAGATAAGGATGAACTTGTATTTAAGGTAGCATTGGGCGAGGCCGGAGATGAGTTGAAGGAGAAATACAGGGTACAGATGGGGCAGGGGATAGCCGGATGGGTAGCTCTTAACAGAAAAGACGTCCTTGCCAATGATGTATATAATGATCCGCGATTTGATTCAATGTATGATAAAAATACAGGCTTTATTACCAGGGCCATTCTGTGTGCACCTCTCCTGTTTAAGGGAAAACTCATCGGTGTTATCCAGGCAATAAATCCTGTCAACAAAACCGCTTTTGACGAAAATGACATGACTCTGTTCAGGGTCTTTTCCAATCAGGCAGCACTTGCAGTTCAGAATGCGATTTTTTTTCAGAAGGCAATAGAGGAAGAACGCCTGGACAGTGAGCTTCATGCGGCAAAAGCTGTTCAGGAATCTCTTACTCCTCCAATCGATTTTGAAAGTGAAAGGTTTGAGGCGGCAGCAAGATCATTATCTGCAAGAGAAGTCGGCGGGGCTTTTCATTTTTTCAGGGAGTATGAAAACGGGATCTATCTCCTTATTCTGGGTAATTTAAATATAAGAGGAATTCCAGGCGCAATGCGCGCTTCAATGATTGCCGGTCTGATAAAGGGGATGTATGAGCTTGATGTGCGCAAACCTGATGCAATTATTGGAATAATAAACAGGCATATTCATGAAGAAATAGCTCATAGTGAAGGATTGTCATTATTTATCAGTCTGATTGATACAAATGGAATGAGCATAGAGTTTGTCAATTCAGGGGATGCTTACCCGATTCTTATGAGAAATGGCAAAGCCTCTTATCTCCGGTTCAATAATCATTTCAGGGGATCTCTCGGAAGCAGTGATTTTTTTGCAGACAATGTTAAAATTCAGCTGCGTGAAAGTGACAGAATTATTGTTTTTTCGAGCAGTCTTCCCGGATTGAAAAATAGTGACGGGAAACAGCTCGGAGTATCCGGTATTACGCGTTTTATTGAAAAAAAGAGTGTTTCACAAGGGGAGATCATTGATTCGCTGCTGGATTATGCTTATACTTTTGCCGGCGGAGTAGAGAGAAGAAAGGATTTATCAGTTGTTTCTTTTACTATTAAATAAAAGGTAATTTATGAGCGAATTTGTTTCAATTGTTTTCTGCAGGAATTGCGGATCAAGGTTTGTTGAGATAAAAAAATGGGAAAACGCTTCGGCAATAATTTACTGCCGGACATGCAACAATAGTTGTACTTTGCCAGGTTTCACACTGGGGAGATGCCAGGTTGCAAAAAAAGATCTTGATATTGCCAGGAATAATTCTGCCGGTATTAATGAATTTGAAAAGTAAAATATAAGATTTCAGAAGTAATATACTGCTGCGGGATTTTCAGGAATCTGTTTTACATGAAAATCCCGCTGATGTTTTATCTGGATTTCAGAATTCTTTTAAAAATTACACTGACAAAAAAAGTTACAAGCCTTAAAAGCCTTCCAATTCTCCATGGTTTTGTAATAATTCTGTAAAACCAGTCCAGGCCATTTTCCATAAAATAGGGGGGGGCTTTTTTAATTTCACCTGAAATGGTATCTATGCTCCCGCCGATACTTATGAAAACGGTATTTTTAAATTCATTTTTAACTTTATATATCCATTTATCCTCTTTCGGGAAACCGAGTCCGACAAATACAATATTAGCTTCAGATTTTCTTATAGCTTCAATAACAGATTTTTCTCTGTCGGCATTAAAGTATCCGCCGTGTCTTCCGACAATCCGTATATTCGGGAACGATTTTTTTATATTGAAAAAAGCTCTTTCAGTTATCTCCGGTTTCCCTCCGACAAGAAATATTCCATACTCTTTTATCTCTGCAAGTCTGATTATCTCCATCATGAAACTCAAAATTGCTACACGTTCTTTTAACGGGTCTTTCAGCATCTTTGCCGCCCATTGAAGTCCCGCACCGGATGCAAGGTGCATATCGGCTTTATCAGAGATCAGCCGAAGATCGTTATTGGATTTTATCCGGGATAATTTATAAGGATTGAGCGTTATTACATGATGAACGCCCTTATCTTCTATCATTTTTATGACTCTGTAAACAGCCTGCTGTCTTGTAAGGTTGTCAATACCCACATTCAGTATGTTCACAATGGACGCGTCTTCAAGAGATATCTGGTTGTATTCCAGGATGATATCTCTCTCTTCTTTGTAAGAATTATAGTAATGGGCATCTTCAGACATTTAATCCCTCCTTTCAGTAGTCTCTTTTCATTGAACAGAATTCTCCGCACATGGAACATTGATCGTCCTCACATGATTGCACCGCATTTCTGTATCTTTCGGCTTTCTCACGGTCAATAGCAACGTTATACATCCCCGCCCAGTTCCTGTCTTTTCTGGCCCGTGACATATCGTCATCAAGCCTGGATGCTTTTGACCCGTATTTGACTATATCGCCGGCATGAGCCGCTATTCTTGAGGCTATAACCCCCTCCCTGACATCGTTAACATCGGGGAGTCTTAAATGTTCGGCAGGCGTTACATAGCAGAGAAAATCTGCTCCCGATGCAGCGGCTATAGATCCTCCGATTGCGCCTGTAATATGGTCATAACCGGGGGCAATGTCTGTCACTAGCGGTCCGAGAACATAGTATGGAGCCTCATCGCAGAGTTTCTTCTCAAGGCGTATATTGTCTGCAACCATATCAAGAGGCATATGCCCGGGTCCTTCAATGATAACCTGTACGTTTTTTTCTCTTGCCCGCCTTGCAAGATCTCCGAGTATTATCATCTCATGGAGCTGACCTCTGTCACTGGCATCGTGAATTGATCCGGGTCTGAGGCCGTCACCGAGGCTGATGACAACATTATATTCAGCCAGAATATCAAGTATTTCATCATAATATTCGAAGAGCGGGTTTTCCCGCCTGTTGAATTTCATCCACTCCGCGAGTATTGCCCCGCCTCTGCTTGTTATCCCGGTAATTCTTTTCTGCGAATGAAGAGACTGAACAGATGCAAGAGTAACACCTGAATGGATGGTCATAAAATCGACACCCTCTTCAGCCTGTATTCTTATAACATTCATGAAGTCATCTATTTTCATTTCTGTCATCGGTTTTTTCTGTGCAACCATCTTCACTGCTGTTTCATATATCGGAACAGTGCCGAGTGGAACAGGCGAATTTTCAAGAATCTTTTTTCTGAATAGTGAAAGGTCCCCGCCGGTGCTGAGATCCATCACGGCGTCAGCTCCGGCTTTAACTGCGGCGTCAAGTTTTTCAAGTTCTGTTTCCAGATTAAACAGATCGGGAGATGTTCCTATATTTGCATTGATTTTTGTTCTTAAACCTTTACCTACAGCTACAGGCTTAATCTTTCTCAGGCGGTTTTTCATAATAGAAACTTTCCCTGTTGAAAAGTTTTTCATTAATTCATCTACCGGAACAGATTCATCAATGGCGATAGTATTAATCTCTTCTGAAATGACACCTCTTTTTGCCTGCGCGAAAATATTCATCTTAATGTATTTACCTTATTTAACTATTGTATTTAACTGCCCGGTTTTGATATTGAGGATTTTTTTGTCAATAATTATATGATTCGTGCAGTCTGTGTTTATTTAAAAACTTAATCTATGAGTGTCAATAATAATTCTTGTCAGTATTATTTTCTAAAATAACAGTAATATAAAGAGGAATATTATTTAATTATTGATACTTTACAGGTATAATCAAGCGGTTTTAATAAAAATCAATAATTATTCCTTAATTGGTTTATAAAATAAAGTACTCTGATCTCTCCGTCGTCGAAGGCGGATGAGAGAAATAATCGTTTATTTTGCATTGAAATATATATTAAGGAATTAATAATGAAAAAAAGGGTATTCCTGATGATTTACTCTTTTTTATAGTTTGCTAATATTTTAATTGAAGATATTTTTATAGTAAAGAAAATAGTCTTGGCGTAAGTAAAAATTATCACGATTATGGAAGTACCATTGTGAAACCGGGATTAATTTGTTACATCATGAAAATAATTTTGAAAATAAGGGCAGGTTTATGGATAGATTAAAACAGCTTCAGGAATGGAGTATTTATGAGTATGGGAATGTATTTTTTATTGAACCACCCTCCAGACATGAAATGATCATGGAAAAGATCAATGATGTAATTGACACATATAAACCGAAAATTATTGTCAAGGTCGGCCTTGGATCTGGCAGGATTGTGCTTGATCTGATAAATACAAAAAAAGATATTAAACTGGTTGTTGTTGAACCATCATTAAGAATTATTGAAGATTTTATAAATGAGAATAACGACAACCAGAAAATAAAAGATATTGGTTTTGTCAATGGCGAGTTCACCAGTCTGCCTGTGGATTATTATGCTGCTGATCTCATAATCTCAATAGATAATCTTGATTTTCAGGAAACAGCACCTGTAATGGATGAATTTAAAAGAGCGCTGCATGTTGATGCTCTTTTCATGTTCGCAGGCATAGTGCTTGATGATGATGATGTTGAGGGAACATATGACGATTTGATGAGAATTATCTCTCCGATTCATAATGATTTTTATCTTAAAGATGACCTGAAAACATTTATGAATCTGAAAGATTTCACTTTCGTTAAGGGCAGGATAGAACACTTTGATTATAATATTGACGAGATAAAAAAACATATCACCGGGCTTTATGGATATTCAGATTCGGAAAGAGTGGAGAAATTTATAAAAGAAAACAGCGGAATTTTAAGTGAAATTTATAAACTTGACGGAAGAAATATAACTTTACCATATTTCACCGGCTTATTCATGAAAAGAAAAGCATAACTGATTGGAAAGATGAACAGATTTTTTTTAACAATTTTAACAATTGCAGCAGTAATATCCGTTCCGGTTTACTCCCAGAAAAAGGATACTGTTGAGATAACAGCGCAGGGGATTCTTGCAAGAGTGGACAGAATTATGCAGTATCCTGAAGGTGAGATTCAGGGGAGGATGAAACATATTTTCCCGGATGGCAAATCATTCGACATTGATTTAAAGGGGAATATTTCCAGGAATGATTTTCTCTTTTTCTTCAGCAGCGCTGCCCGTGGAGAGAGCCTTAAGGTACTCTACAATATGAGCGGAGAGGATATATGGGTTTATAATATCCACTCGGTCAAACTGTTTCACAAGATGGGTATTGATAAATATGACAGCCTGATGTCTACAAACTTTTCTTTTATTGATCTCTCCAACTCTGATTTCCAGAGTAATTACAATGCCAGGATCATAGACAAAACTCTTATAAAAGGGATCGAGTGTTATAAACTCTCTCTTGAACCGATTTTTGACAGCAGTGAATACGGCCTGATTACAATGTTTGTTTCAATGGATCAGTATCTTCCTCTGAGGATAGATTATCATGACAGGGATAAGGTTATATTCAAATTCCAGTCTCTTGCAAAGACAATGGAGAAGAATGGCCGGATTATCCCGATCCGCTATGATATGCTTAATATCAAGGATGGAACCGTTACTATTTTAAGCTATTTGAAGTTTGAGGAGAGCATAAAATATCAGGGGGAGATTTTCAGACCGGAAAAGCTGGGGGAATAGAGTGCCGCAGTTTTTTATTAAAGCATCAGATTTTGACAGAGACAAAGCCGTTATAAGAGATGAAGACTACCATCATCTTGTAAATGTAAGAAGAGTTATAACCGGAGATGTACTGAGACTGAGATCTGAGGATGGTAAGGGATATACGGCGCGGATTACCGGTATAGGAAAATCGGAGATTAACCTGAAGATAATAAGTGAAACTGGTTTAAATCCTGCAATTATAAATATATCTCTTTACATGGCTCTGATCAAAGGGGGCAATTTTGAATTTGTTATTCAGAAGGCTGTTGAAGTCGGAGTAAACCGCATTATACCCATTATATCCTCACGTACAGTCCCTGATCCGGGGAAGAAGATTGAAGAAAAGCATGCGCGCTGGAATAAAATAATAGACGGTGCGGCCAAACAGTGTTTCAGAAGCAATATGCCGGAAATCGATTATCCGTTACCATTTCCGGATATTTTCGGCAGAGATGAATCTGCAATGAAGATTATTGCACATCCGGGGGCATTAACAGAGTTACATGATTATTTATCGGCATCTGACAAGCCTGAGTCTGTAAGTATTATCATAGGCCCTGAGGGGGGATTCAGCGATCAGGAGATTCATGCTGCCTCCGGAAAAGGATGGATGCCTGTAAACTTCGGGGCTACTCATCTCAGGGCGGAAACAGCGGCGGTTATTCTACCCTCACTCCTGATATACCATTGGAGCTGAAAGTGTCTTCATGTTCAGTCATGGGTGTCAATAAAGTATTTAATAAACCGCTGTAACGGCAGGCTCAACAAACAGTATTTCAAAGCAGCATCAACTCTTCGGATGTGGAATCTCTTTTTTATTTTAAAAAACATTTATCAGTTGCAGCAGATTATCAGTGAATTATGAATAAAGCAGTTTTCAGGAACAGCAGACAGAATGACGGATCTTTATACGATTTTTACAGAAGGGGAGATAAATGAATCAGGAAATTTATTCAGCCATCGACGCGAATCTGAACAGGTGTATTGAAGGGATAAGAGTCTGTGAGGACATATTCAGATTCAGTGTAAAGAACATAGTTTCAGCTGATTTTAAAAACCTTCGCCATAAAATAGCAGGTCTTTTTTCACTGATACCATCATGGAATCTTCTGATGGCAAGGGATATTTTAAAAGATGAACAGAAATTTCTGAATACTTCATCAGAGTTGAAGCGCGAGGGAATCAAAGATTTATTCAGATCAAATATCCGGAGAGCCATTGAGGCTGCAAGAGTAATAGAGGAATTCTCAAAGAGTGTTCATCCGGATATTGCTGGCGGAATCCAGGAGATAAGGTTTGCTCTCTACGATCTTGAAAAAACGGGATGGCTTATACTCGGGAAAAAAGCATTGATGGATAAATTCAGGTATTCACTCTATGCAATCATTGATTCGGCATTTGTTACTGTTGAACTAATGGAAGAGACTTCGCGGATACTTGCCGGATCCGGCGCCGATATAATTCAGCTCAGAATGAAAAATGCTTCTGACAGAGAGTATCTTTCAGCCTCAGTGAAAATTGCAGAAGTCTGCAGGAATAACGGCGTATTGTTTATAGTAAATGATCGTATTGATATAGCGATGCTTTCTGATGCTCACGGAATTCATGTAGGGCAGGATGATATTCCGGTTTCAATGCTGAAATCATTATCGGGTAACGGGCTTATTACAGGGATATCCACATGCAGTGCCGAAGAGGCTGAAGCCGGTTTGGAGGCAGATTATATAGCAGCAGGACCGGTATTCACGACGTATTCAAAAGACGGATCGATGCTCGGTGGAATAGGGGTTGATACTGTAAGAGAAATATGCAGTAAAACCGATAAACCTGTTGTTGCTATCGGGGGTATTTCAGAATCGAACGCAGGAGTTCTGATGGAGGCCGGAGTCTCATCTATCTCTGTGATTTCAGCATTATATAAAGATGGAGAAATTGCCGTAAATACACGAAAGCTGAATAATATAATTAAATCATACCGGGAGATATCATGAAACCTGAATGTTATGTGCCGGAAAGGGATAAACTCCGCAGCAGGTGGCGTGAAGTCAGGTTAAGGCGGCTTGAGTTGAAAAAAATTATGACTGGAAAAGATTATACTATTGCTGAAATAAGGCATAATACAGCGTATAAAAGATTAAAAAAAGAACAGAAGCATCTGTCACTTATGATAAAGCATATTGAATACAGAATCTGTAAAGGAAATCAAAAATGAAGCATGGTGAAAATGAGAAATGCATTATGCTTTTTTCAGAAATGGAAGGGGATGAAAAGCAGGGTAATATATATGATTATCCGGATGCTGCCGGCGCGTTCAGGTCCGGTTACAGGTTCATGGATGCTGATGTGGATGAACTTATTAAACTCCCCTATGGAAGCTATATGTTTACTCTTCCGGACAGGTTTCCTGTGTCATCAACCGGTAACGGTTTCAGGTGCATAAAGGAAACTCCTGATGGTGGTCCCATTAATGCAGTTTCGGCATTTCTCGCTTCAGGTTACCTGCGGACAAAACTTCCGGCATATGAAAGGAAAAACAGATCAGTTACTCTTCCACTGTGGGCTTATTGCGGAGTTGTTCTTTATAAAGATGAATTCTATGTCCCGGCATTGAGAATTGATGAGGATCCAAGGTCTGATCCGCTGCTTCATGAGGATCATAAGGGTCTTAAACGCGGGATAAAGAAAACCAGGGAAATGTTTCCTGAAAACAGACTTGTTAACCAGCTGAGCATATGCTCCACGGAATATAACTGCCTGTGTGCAAGGAACTTTTTTATGGGGAGATATGAATGCCCTGTGCCCACAAGTCCGGCGTGCAATGCCGATTGTCTGGGATGCCTTTCATTTCAGGAGGAGGAATCCGGTTTCTGCCAGTCGCAGTTCAGGCTTGATTTTGCCCCCGATGCTTCTGAGATATCACAGGTTATTGCTCATCATCTTGAGAGGGTGGAGTATGGAGTCGCAAGTTTCGGGCAGGGATGTGAAGGTGAACCTTTACTCAGGGGCAATGATCTCGCAGAAGCAATTAAAATGGCAAGGAACAAAACCGGACGGGGTACAATTAACCTGAATACAAACGGTTCAAGACCTGATATCGTTAAGGATCTTATCTCTTCAGGTCTTGATTCAATAAGGGTAAGCTTAAGTTCGCCAACTGAAAAATATTATACTGCATATCATCGTCCGGTTAATTATGGATTTAGTGATGTTATGAAAACAATTGAAACTTCACTTGAAAATAATATATTTGTATCAATAAACCTTTTTTTTATGCCGGGATTTACCGATTCCCTGGGAGAGGTTGAAAGCCTTGTCAGGTTTCTTGAAAAATATCCGGTTTCAATGATACAGACCCGGAATATGAATATTGATCCGGATTATTATTTTGATAAAACCGGTTTTGCAGATGAGGATTCAATTGGAATAAAAAATCTTGTTAAAATGCTGAGGGAAAAGTATCCGGATCTCAGACTCGGGTATTATAATCCGCCGCTGAAAAAATAAATGGAGAGACAGATGGAAAAGTATATAAATGACCCTGTACGTTATGCAAGGGATGTTGTAGCAAAAGATCCCATGGCAAGTTTTCTTGGTATTGAAGCCGAAGAAGTGACAAATGGATATGCCAAATGTTCGGTCACTATAAAACCTGAATTTTTAAATGCAGTTGAGAGAGCACATGGAGCGATTATATATGCTATAATGGATCAGGCATTCGCTGTAGCATCAAATTCAACAGGGAACATTGCCGTTTCGCTGAATTTTACAGTTAATTTCATAGCAGCTGCGGTTGATGGCGAGAAGATTTTTGCGGAGGCTACTCCGGTGAATATCGGGAAGAAGATCAGCGTATGGAAAGTTGAAGCCAGAGGCAGCGATGATAAAATTATTGCCAGCGGCGAAGGGGTTGCCTATCATAAATAGTGTAGTTTATTTTTATTTCAGAGGGTGAATCATGAAAATTCATGTAAGCAGAAGAGGTAAAAAAAGCGGCGCGCCTCCGGGGACATTGATTCATATCGGCAGGGATATTACTGCAGATGTTGTAATAACAAGATGCTGCTATGATGAAACAAGTTATGCTGAAGAGCGGAATGTAACTTTAGACAGGCTTTTTACGACCAAGAACGATTTAGATGTAGAATGGATTAATTTTGACGGTATTCATGATGTAAAGATGATTGAACAGATCGGATCTCATTACGGCATTGATCCGCTTATTCTTGAAGATATA
This sequence comes from Spirochaetota bacterium, assembly GCA_963664815.2. Lineage (GTDB taxonomy): Bacteria > Spirochaetota > UBA4802 > UBA4802 > UBA5550 > WRGT01. Next base: position 2,810,195 of record CAXXHB010000003.1, on the reverse strand, counting down.
GTTAATTCAAATCAGCGTGCAAAGATTGAAGATTATGATAACTATATATATATTGTCCTTAAGATGCTGACAAACAACAGCAAAACAGGTGAGATAGAGACTGAACAGGTAAGTATTGTTTTTAATTCAAAAATTGTTTTCTCTTTTCAGGAAAAACAGGGTGATGATTTTGAACCACTCCGTGACCGGATAAGAAAAAAGGGGAAAATAAGAAAAATGGGACCTGATTATCTCGTTTATTCTCTTATAGACTACATAGCCGACAACTATTTTATTGTTCTTGAAAAAATCGGTGAGAGAATAGAGAAAATTGAGGATGAGGTTCTTAATTTCCCGGGGGATAAAACATTATTAAAGATTCATGAATTAAAAAGAGACACGCTTATGATAAAAAAATGTGTCTGGCCTCTAAGGGATGTTCTTGGCTTAATGATTCGTCCGGATAACGAATTTATTCAGGATTCAATTGTTTTTAATCTGAGAGACGCCTATGATCATACCGTGGAGGTAATTGATACGATTGATGCATACAGAGACTTTATGTCCGGGCTTCTTGATATATACCTTTCGAGTACCAGCAAAAGAATGAATGAAATAATGAAGGTGCTTACGCTTATATCGACAATATTTATTCCGCTGACATTTATTGCAGGTGTTTACGGAATGAATTTTAAGCGTATGCCGGAAACTGAATGGTACAACGGATATTATTATATACTCGGATTGATGCTTTCAGTTGTAATAATTATGTTTGTTTATTTTAAAAAGAAAAAATGGGTATAAAAAACCCTCATGTAATGTGTAATGAGGGTTTTTTATAATTCATCTTATATTGCAAAATGTAACTATTGTTCGCTTATAAGCTTGTTATCCTGAAAAATACCGGAAACCTTAGCCGTATCTGGCCATGTGATTGTGCCTTTACCGTTCAGTTTACCGTCTTTCCACTCGCCGGAATAGGTTACTCCATTGGCCCATTTATAGAGACCCTTACCATTGGGTTTACCATCTTTCCATTCGCCGTTATAACTGTCCCCGTCTTTCCATTTGTATTCGCCGGTTCCGGTTTTACTGTTGTCCTTGAAATCGCCGGAGAAGGAATCTCCATTGCTGTATGTATATGTTCCTTTCCCGTCACGCTTGTTATCGACATAAGCGCCTTCATATTTCGCGCCGTTGGGCCATACCATAACACCGGACCCTGTTACTTTGCTTGTATTGAAATCTCCTGTGTATTCTTCGCCGTTGGAAAATTTCACTTTTCCCTTTCCGGTAAGGCAGTCACCCTCAATACAATTTGTCCCTGTACCATATGCTTTTACAATCGGGGTTGGCTCCTCTTTTTTTTGTGTTGATTCGCATGAAGCAAAGATCAACGACAGCACTGCTGCGAATGTGAGTATAATATAATTTTTTTTCTTCATTGATGACCTCCTGTTAACAGGATTAATCCTGCTGATTAATCAACCTGCTGTTTTGTTGTTATTCTGTAAATCCGGACAGCAGTAATTGTACATGCCGTCCGGACTTAATCGATTATTCAGTAATAAGTTTAATATTAGTATCAGCCGGGATTATATCAACAAAAATATCAAGTGTTACGGCTTTGCTTGTGTTACCAACACCATCTCTGGCTATTGCTTCGATCTTATGCATACCGTTTGTATTAAACTGAAGTTCTCCGGTATATAGAATAAAATCACTGCTGTTATCAATTCTATAGTAAATTGCCTTTAATCCGGATTCAGTATCAGTAGCTGTAACAGTGTATTTAAAGTCTTTTGAAGCAACATTCAGTTTTTCTTTCATGAAAAAAGGTTTGTCAGCTTTTATTTCAACAACAGGAGCTGTTTTATCCACGGTTATCTTGACATCTTCAATGCTTTCAGTTAAAGTTGCACCGTTTTCATCAACGACTTTGGTGGAATATTTTTTTGTAATATTTCCGACTTTATCTTCTGAAGTAACTTCCAGTACAACCGGCGCAATTGAGTTAAGGTTAAAAGGTTTAACATACTGCTTATGTTCTTCACCTTTTACTGCATATGTAACCCCGGCTACACCGGCAATATTATCTTTTGAAGATATTATGTAATTGTAGGTGAAGGTTTCAGCTGCATAGATATTCCCATTGTTTTTTGCAAAGGGCGCTGTTATTGTTACAAGTGTTTCAGGGGGAGTTTTATCAAGTATTACATTAATGCTTTTCATGGACTCCTTGTTCCCCATTTTATCTACGCTGTAATAGTAAATTACATGATTTCCTTCATCACTTAAGGTGAAGGGTTCCGTGTATTTCTGTTCTTCTTTCCCGTCAACTTTGTAAAATACCTGATCTTTCATAACATTGTCAAGGTTGAAGAGTTCAAAACGTACTTTGTCATTCACATATGTGTTGAAACCATCTGTAAAAGTTTTTGGCTGACCTTTTAGCAGCTGAACATCCTCTTTCTCATAAACCTTTTCAGCATGTTCTGCAGCTGTATCTTCTTTTGTGAGATGTTCTGCTGTATTCTGATTATCAGCAGTTGCTGCAGCTTTATCATCTTTAGTGGCGGCAGCTTTATCGTCTTTAGTTGCAGCAGCCTTTTCATCTTTAGTTGCAGCAGCCTTATCATCTGTAGTCGTGGCAGCTTTTTCATCTTTAACCGCAGCTGCTTTATCATCTGTAGTTGCAGCAGCTTTATTATCTGTAGTGGCTGCACCATTTTCCTCTGTTACTGCCTTTTCCTGTGATATTGCAGCACCTGATATAAAAATAAATGCTGTAAATATAAACAAAGATAATAATATTGAAACTTTTTTCATTGAAAACCTCCAAAAATTAATTATTAACACTTGTTAACTCTTTTAATAGATATCCCTGGCTTTGTATTTTCTACGAATATCATAATTTTATAAGGTATAATAAATATATTATATATTTTTAATCAATTAAAATTAATTAAAATATATAAAAATAAACCTTTTTATCCTATATAATTAAATTCCATAGAGCTTTTTTCTTCAATTTCTTCAATTTCCTCAATAACCTCCAATAATCTTCAATAACCTCCAATGCCGCGTAAAAGCTGTGTAATTAATAAACAATTTAATAGTGAATTGTTTATCCGGATTTAATATAGAGATAATCAGTATCATGAGCACTTTCCACATTAAGAATGATTTTTTTTAAATATATTGTCTTCATATTGAATAAATTGACAACATATGCATGTATCGTAACCGGAGGTATTTTTTAAATGCAGCTGGCTTTTTTATTCTTTCCGGATTAAAATGGATCTCCCGACCGGTTATTACATGCTTTAAACGTCAGGGACTATGGCAATGCAGAAAGGAGCGGAATATGATTACAAAAAAGAATATAAAAGACAAGGCCGGAGAGCTTGGTTTTGAAGATATCGGATTTACCGGTGTGGAACCTTTTATCTCGCAGCTGGAATTTCTTAATAATCCGGATGCGCATTACGGGTGGACTGAGAGAACGGGACTCTCTCTTATGAAAGGGGTGTATCCCTCGTCCGTAATGGAGGGTAGTAGAAGCATTATTGTTCTTCTGCATAATTATTTCCGGAAAACCATACCGGTTTCATTAACGGGTAATTTCGGGAGATGCTATCTTAATGATGACAGGATGACAAAAGACGGGCTTTCACTGAAAATAAAGGAATTCAGGAATTATTTAAAAGAAAACGGTATAAACTCAAAACAATCTGCAAGCATGCCGGATAAACTGGCTGCAGCACGTGCAGGTATCGGTACGTTCGGTAAAAACTGCCTGCTGTATGCGTCAAGGGGTGCATCCGGAAGCTCGTTTGTTTTTCCTGTTGTAATCCTTATTGATGCAGAGTTTGATCCTGATACTCCGAGCATAAAGACAGATTGTCCTTCGTGGTGCAGAAATGCCTGTATTGCTGCATGTCCTACAAAAGCTCTTGCAGGGAACGGCAGGATAGATTCACAGAGATGTATCTCCTACCTGACCTATCACGGCGGAGAGTTGACTCCCCCCGAACTCCGCGAACCTATGGGGATGTATATCTATGGCTGTGACAGGTGTCAGAACGTATGTCCCAGGAATCAGCCGCGTCTTGCCGTGCGGATGCCGGTTGATGAAGATTTAATCGATATGTCTGAAACATTTTCTCCTGAAAAACTGCTGAGCATGGACAGGGACTATTTCGAAAAGCTGATCTGGCCTAAAATGTTCTATATGTCATATGAGTTTCTGTGGAAATGGAAAATGAATACAGCCAGGGCAATGGGTAATTCTCTTAACAGAGAGTATATCCCGCATCTGGCGCGGGCATTAAGAGAAGAGGAGGATGAACGGGTCAGAAGCATGGCTGCATGGAGTCTCGGGAAACTGGGGGGCACAGATGCAGAAACAGTACTGCAGTCTGTCAGTGATGATTCTGATATGGTTAAAGGCGAAGTGGAGATGGCTCTTGCCGGGATAGCTGTTTAACCGGGATGTAATATTATACAAATACTGGTTGACGCTGAGTCTGCTGTATTATAAATATCGCACTTTGAAATGTTTATTTGCAGAATAATTTCAGCATGACCGGGCTAATACTTTGATGTCAATGATGTCAATGATGTCTGTGTTTGTCCCATGTTTCAGTGCGGATATTTGTAACTGGAGATATCGTTAAAATTATATTAACAAAACATACTGTAATGATCTATACATGAATATTTATCTGAGCTTAAAAATTTTTTCTCACATTTTTTAAATGAGCTTTAAATAAATTGTTGCATAAATAAAAATTTTATATTAGTGTTAATTTCGGTTTAAGAAGAGGGTTAAGTTTTATGATGAAAATTGATATTCTGGAAAAAGAGGATGGTGTCATTATCAGTATTGAGGGTGATATCTCTTTTACTACAGTTGATACATTTGAGAATGCCTATAAAAAGTACATGAACTCCACTCTTAAGGTGATTGCCCTGGATTTATTAAACATGCCGTCGCTTGATTCATTCGGAATAAGCCGCATTATTAAGATGTCGCGGTCTTTTACTGAAAACGGAAAAGATTTTGTACTTATTAATATGAATGAAAATATACACCAGATTTTCAGGATGGGGACTTTTGACAAACTGTTTACCATAATGAGCAGTGAAGATTTTTACCATAAATATTTTCCGCTGCATAAACCTGATAAAATCCGTAAAAATGCGGTAAGAAATGAGGTGATTAATACTGATGTTCAGAAAGATGCCGCAAAAAAAATAAACCAGATAGAGATCGAAGACGATAACGGAACAACACTCATATTCGTTGATGAGGAATAACAGCTGAACAGAGCTTAAAGAATATGCGGAATGATATGGCTTATATCAATCCGAGGTTCTTTTCTATAAGAAGTTCAAACCTGTTTTTTTCAGAAAAAGCAAAGGATGTGTATTGGCTGTACATTCTGATCTCGGAGTTTTCAAGGTTTACGGTTGACGGGAAAAAGCTGTATCCCTCAACGCTGTCCATCAGGGATGATATTTCGCGGCTGACACTCTCTATATCCTTCCGGCTGAATATTTCCGAAAATCCCCCGTCCGGAAGAGTGAATCGATATCCGACTTCACCGCTGTCAAGGAGATGCAGCGACAGACACGAAGGGAACAGCTTTTCACGGAACTGGTTGATAATTACATGATTCCTGTATTCGAATTCTGTAAATTCGGTCCGGCCGGTGTTGTCTGTTTCGAATACATAAGTTTTAATAAGACCGCCGTTTTGTGCAAGGTTTGAACCGGGATTTGAGAGAATAATATGACTTATTGTGCTTTCAGCGAATGAAATGAGCCCTGCGAGGTATTGATTGTGGAATTCGCTCTTTTTCCTGAACATCATCAGCGAACCACGCTCGTTCAATACAATAAAACGGGAGTACCTGCGCCCCTCGTTAATAAAGATCTTCACCGAATCATCAGAGTCATACTCCATAATTTTTGAAAGATACTCAAGACCGGCTATATTGTCATCAACACGGTTCCGGTTCTCCACGCCGCGGTTATATGAGATTGTATAGAGCATCTGGTATTCTGAACTGTACTGTGAAAATGATACGGATGAATTTCCGTCGCGTCTCACTGTGTTGGAGAATATGGTATATCTGTTGGCGATCATTGTGATGAACCGCTGTTTTACAGGGGTTTTATTTTCAGTAAAGAACTGAAGTATCTTTCTGAGGGTGGATTTAAGTTTAATAAATTCCCGTGAATTACTGTAAGGTTCAGAGGCGGTAATATGCAGGGCGCTTGAATCGTGCATCCCTGTAATTAGCGCGCCGTTTATTATACGCGTCACAACAGCCGCGAGGTCATTATCGTTGCGGAAAGACTCGAAGCGGGTTTCTCCCCAGCTGTTATGATAGAGAAAAAAGAATTCATCGACTTTTTTTGAATACTTCAGAAAGGGATTAATTATTACATAGCTCATCACCGGGAATGAATCACGGAGAAAGAAACTGTTCTGAAGATTGAGGCTTTTAATTGAGAATTCGGATGAAAGTTCTGATATAAGGTCCCTTATGTAGTTTGTATCCATATGATAGAAACCCTGTTCAATTTCAAGCCTTGAATAATCTTTCTGGTAAAGACCGTTAAGGCTTATCCATGCCAGGAGCGAAATAAGATACGGGCTTTTTCTTATGAGAACTTTAACCGCTTTTTCATTTATTATAACGCGCTTATTAAGATACCACGATTCGTTACCTTTGACATCGCGCACATAATTGAGAGAGAGAAGTTTCTCCGGGGGATACTTTTTGAAATTAAGTGTATTGTCGATTTTACTGTCTTCCGGATTAAAGTGTGAATATATTTTTCTGTTGATTGCAAGCAGGGATTCCCTGTCGATTGAATCTTCATCGACCTCAGAACCGAGTACGGATATGATATCTTTATATCCCTTGAGGATAACCCGCTTGGTATTGTTCATCATTCTGTTGGTTGATTCAATATCCCAGTTTTCGAAATTATCAACATGCTTTATAGTATCGGCATCCCAGCCCCATTTCTTTGAGTATGTGGTCATTATCTGGCGGGAATCTTCATCTGTGGGGTTTTTTTCGGTTCGTGAAAGGTGAGGGTTGACTTTAAGATAAAAGCATGTCTTTATAATATTGAGTGCTGTCATGTCATCCACAAGACGGTGATAATATTCATAAACCTCGTCAAACATAAGGCAATAGGCGTCAACACTGTACCTGTCCGTTTTACCCTCATGAACATTTTTTTTGATCAGGTTGCTTATAAAGGGATTTTTGTTGTCATCATGAATGTAGCGTTCAAGGAGACCAAGTTTTATGATTGATTTGAAGGGGTTACCCAGGGATTTTATAATCTGGAAAAGCGCAGCGATCAGAAAGTCCCCCTTGTTGACATCCGCAATGTTCCCGAGATCAATGAACTGCCGCTCAAGATCTGTTTCACTGATTGAAGAGAGCCACAGGTTATAGTCCCCGTCGCTGCAGTCTGCCGGAACCACCCACCAGAACGGGACAATGTCATTTATTATTATTGAACTTCTGTAGAACTCCTCTTTCAGCATCTGCCCGAGCGATGTCCCTGAAAGCCCGTACTCTTCGTCTTCGTCAAACATATTCAGTTTAATATGGTCGGTATCGTTAAGGTAAAAGTGAATCTCTTTCTTGTAGGTATCCATTGCCCACTTTTCGATTAGACCGCATTTGCGGCGCAGCAGTTTCATCGACTCTGCATCGAGAAGGTTGAATTTTCCGCAAATCCAGAAATCGAGATCTGAATCCGGTGTAAAAGCTATAGTTCCGGCGCTTCCGATAATAGCCACAAGCCGGATCAGCGGTTCATCCTGAGGGGTTTTCTGCACGGAGAAAGAGGGGTTGCTGGTTTTAAGCTGAGCCATCAGTCTGGGTGAGATCTGAAAATTGTCAACTCCATGCGGTGCAGAAAGTTCCTGCAGGTAACCGGGGAACTCCGGCAGGTTTACAGTGAAAAGAAAAGGGATATAGTTAAGGAAATTTATAAGTTCAGGAGATCCGAGTGAGGAGTGAAGAGAGTTTATTTTAGAGTTGTTGTAGGCAGTGAAACGTTTTTTCATCTCAATGATACGGGATCTTATTTCACTTATATTCTCCTGACTCATCACCTTATCTCCATGTTATAATAATAGAACAGTTTCATTGAACAAATTTTTACGGGGTATAATATGTGGAGTCCCTTAAAAAACCCTGTTATGACTTTTTAAAGGACACAAACTCAGGTCTGGAAACAACTCTGATAAGGACTTTGGTAATCATGTTCTGTTTACAGTGTTCTGGTTGTTAACTGAAAACTTACCGGATGAGTTGCGGTCATATATATTGGAAACATAATTCTTATACGATTTGAGCAGATCAATTGTAATAGGCCTTTTTAATGTTTCCATTTTATTGTTTTTAAGTATCCGTACTTTCGGATTAAGCGGGTAGAGGCGGTTCATCTCTTCAACAATTCCGATCTCCCCGGTGTTGACTCTTACAAGATCTCCGGGTATCATGAACGTCTCCCCTTTATTGATTATAAAGCCGAGAGCCCGCATAAAATCCCTGACATCGGCAGGTAGAAATGCGTAAGATGTTTTATAGGGGGTAAAAATCATATTTACCATGAAACGCATTGCTTCCCTGGGGTTCATCGCTGTTTCTCCCGGTTTGGGCATTGTAAGTATGATAAATGTATCAATAAGCCCGAGCAGCCTTACCTCTCTTGGTACGGTATTCTGGTAGTGATCCAGGTCAAATCCGTAGGGGTAACCCTCGCCGTCAGCCCGTTCATGGTGGAGAAGAAGTATTCTTTTTTCAATATCGTGCAGACGTTGATTTTTTTCAACAAACTTGTATCCCACATGCGTATGGCTTTTCATGATATCAAACTCATCGTCATTCAGCTGTGCTTTATGCAGAATATCCTTTGAAACAGAGGAAAAACCTATATCATGGAAGAGCCCCCCGACACCCATGGCGGATTTCATTTCAGGCTTGAAATCGAGGCGGGAGCCGAGTATTGATGCTATAATAGCTACATTCATTGAATGCTGATAATAAAAGTCATCCATATCCTTAAGCCTGGTTACAACATCAAACACTCCGTCATCGTTCTTCTCTGTGTCGCTGATAATCCTGTCGACTAATGAGCGCGATCTGTCGACCATCCCCCTTGAGATGCTTTCACCGGGGGATTTCGTAAAGGTTTCCCTCATCTCTTCAAAAAGGTTCTTTGTGTGTTCATAGGCTTCATTTTTCAGCTCTTCAGAGAGTATACTTTTCCTGACAGGGCCGCTTTCCTTATCGGCGACCTTTGTCGGATCAAAATAGAGGTGATCGATGCCGGATGTTATGAGATGATTCAATACACCTTCGGAAAGCGGAGTATGTGCTTCGAGTATAAGGTTGTTGTCCTTGTCGAAAACATCAAGGCTGAAGCGATAGCCGGGCTTCAGGCGCCGGATATCTATTACCCCATCCTGGGGGATATCGTTGCTGTTTACAGGATTCATTGTCTATCAGTACCGGTGTTTAACATAAAATATTTTTTATTAAATAAAGGGCTGATAAAACCGGATGTTGAATATGGGTATTGCACCCGGTACGGCAGCTAACAGATTTTTTATTCAGCCGCTTTTAATATTAATAAAAGTAATAAAAGCCCCTGTAAAGTTAAAATTAACATTTTATTTGTCAATTGTTTAAACAACAGTTTTATTTTATTATTTCATACAATAGACAGGAATTTACAGTTTCAAACCTGATGGAATTAAAAGGAAATGATATTTTATATGGCTTTTTTACCGCAACTTTTGTAAAAGTACCATGACATTATTATATAAAATGGTAATTTATTAACAAAAACTGTTAAATCCGCCCGTTTTTACAGCTGATTAAACCGGCATGAATAATGCATATTATATATGTATCAGATGATAATTAAGATTATAAGAAGTTAAGATAATTAAGATAAATATGAAGTTAAGCTAAATAAAAAAGTTCAGTTATATAAAAAGTTAATAAATTGAAGGGGGGTAATATGAAAAAATCAGCAGGACTGATATCGTTTTTAATAATTATCCTCTTCATGACTTTTACAATACCTGCAGATGCTGAAAAAGGGGAAGTGCAGAAAATAACGGGTCAGCTTGTAAAAGCCAGCATCCGTCATCTTGCTGTCTATGTTAAGCATGATTCGCGGATTGTTCAATTCAGAACAACAAAAGAAGTTTGTGAGCGCTTTAAACCAAAGCAATGGTCTTATGTGGAGGTAGCTTATAATATAAGTGAGAGTAAAGCATTAAACCTTGTAGCTATTAAAATAGTTAAGGATTATTATGTAATGCTCCCTGGTGAAAAACTTGTTACATCGTTAAATGATTTGTAAAATTCCGGTTTAACCGGTATTTATAAAAGAAAGGAGAAAATGTTTATGAAAAAATTTTTAACTGCTGTTCTTGCTGCGCTTGTTCTTACAATATTTACAAGCCCTGCTTTCATCACAACTGCCAGCGCTCAGGACACAAAACCTGAGGTTTCTAAAGAAGAGGTGAAGAAAGAGAAGAAAGAGAAGAAAGAAGCAAAGAAAGAAAAGAAAGAATCTAAAAAAGAAAAGAAAAAAGCTAAAAAAGAAAAGAAAGAAGAAGCTGCCAAGTAATCAGCCATTCTCTTCGATGAGAGTCAACCCCGCCTGCATGAGTGAGTCTAGTGACATTCAGCATGAGGGGTTACTCCTTTTCACACCCTGCCAATTATAATTTTTTGTTAAATTTTTTATGATACTGCAAATGATAAATGCATGGTATGAATTCATATCTTTTTAACTGAAGGGGTTGCTGTTTCCCGGAATATTACCTTTGATTGGGATGATATTGTTATAATATAGTAGAATTCAGTTTTTTCAAATATGGTGAATCTTATCCTGTACTCTGAGAGATCGAGTCTTGATATGGGATCATTTATATTGCTGCATATTTTTGCGGGTGAAAAGGTTTCCCAGTTATTATTAAAATTTCTGCCGATTGCAATAAACTGCCTGTCAGGTTTAAGTTTAAGCCCGGGAAGAGAGAGCTTTTTTTCCACGATGAAGAAAGTCTTTCTTGGTGTTTTCTGAACAGGGAAGGTTTTCTGAAGAGATACCGATTCAATTTCAACAGAAATACAGTCAGCTGGTTTTTCAAGTGTAAAGATTATCTCGAAAGTCTCGGAGTCGTCTATCTTTTCCGTGGATGGTTTTGTATTCTCTGTTGTACTACTGAAACTGTGTACATCGCCCGGAGTGTCTTTTACCTGTTCACCGCACCGGGAAAAAATAAGTATAATCAGAAATAAAAAAATAATTTTTTTCATAAGGGCCTTCCGGATGTTTTATAATGAATCGTTTAACAGCTGATTCTCTATCTCCTCTGTTCGAGAAATACCTCGTAGGAAACATCGGGTCTTCCGTTTTTCAACTCTTCACGCCGTATTGCGCTGTACGCGTTACCCTGCTTTATATCCCATTTCTTTATCCAGTTGGCATGGAAATTCTCCCTGTTGTCGTAGAAAAGTTTTTTCCCTGTGTCGGGACATCCGGTGCAGAGATATTTTTTCAGTGCGCCGGGATCGTCGGGAAAATAGTCAAAGTAGATCTCCATGTAACCCCTTTTATCGGCAGCGGAGGTATCACCGGAATCTGTAATGCCGGTGATCACAGCTTTGCCGTAATATACTTTTACATTTTCCTCCGGAGGGGGAGTGACTGTTTTTTTTACCTCTGCCGCGCATGCAACAAAAAATAACGGTATAAGAAGCCGGATAAGAAGATTTACAGAATAAAAATTTTTGTTATACATTGAGCATCCTCCGCTTTAACAATATAAGTTATACCCTGATCCAGTCTGCGGAAAGATTTCCCTGTTAAATGGTCGTAACGGGGGGACTTTCCGGTTCAATCAGTTGTTACTTTTCTTTATCAGCTTTTCAAGAAGAAGGGCGGCTTCTTTATGACCACCCTCCTGTGCAAGGAGCAGAGCTGTTTTATCACTGTTATCCCTGGCCTTGATATTGGCGCCTTTTCCGGCAAGAAGATTAATCAGATCCAGATAGCCGTATTCAGCTGCATACATAATCGGTGAACGGCCCCTGTTGTCGGATGAGTTTATATTAACGCCTTTAACAAGTATCATCTTTACAATTTCAATACGTCCGTTCTGCACGGCATGTATAAGCACCGATTTATCATTGCTGTCCCGGGCGTTTACGTTTGCCCCGGCCTGAATTATCATTCGAGCAATACTTTCGTATCCCTTCACGGAAGCCTGCATAAGGGAGGTTGTGCCGTCTCTGTACCGCATGTTTACATTTGCCCCTGCGCTTATAAGAATCTTCACCATGTCGGCATTTCCCGATTCCACGGCATAGTACAAAGGTGAAAATCCATCCTCATTCCTCGTGTTGGGACTTGCATCTCTCTGAAGAAGAGCCTTAACATCACTCAGTTTCCCGCTTCTGGCGGCAGTTATAAGATCAGAATTGAGCCCTGCGTTGAGCTTTACCGGCGTTGTGATGAGAATTCCAAGCATGATTACAGTTAAAGAAGTCAGCAGGTTTTTTTTGTTTAACATTTTAAGGATCCTTTATATATATTTAACTTTTCCATGAATTATTTTCCACTGAATATCGGGCCGGCATCTGATCTTTTCATGATATAATTCACCGGTTCATTGTTCTGCTGTTAATTTATTTCACATCCGTCACCGGTGCGGGACGGGAAAATTTAATATGATAACCTTACTTCAGGAAGTTTTTTATACCGGTAAAGACAAGCTGTGCCGCCAGTGCGGACAGTATAAGGCCGGTAATTTTACTTATAATAGTCAAACCTTTTTTCTTCAGTATTTGCTCAAGGCTGGATGAGAGATATAGCATCAGCCCGACAACAAAAATTGATGTAAAAAGAGCGGAGAGCCCGATTACCTTAAGCCTGAATGTCTCTATTTCGACCCCCATGACCAGTATGGCCCCTATTGTAGCCGGCCCCACGATTACAGGTATGGAGAGGGGAACAACGGCAATATCATCCTCGTAGTTATAGGCTGACTGAGCCATTTTTGAATTAACCAGACCGGCTGCTGTGATAAAAAGGAGGGAGCCTGTCCCTATCCTGAAGGCATCTATGGTGATGCCGAAGATACTGAATATCTCTTTACCGAAAAGGAAGAGTATTATACATGTTATATAGACAGATGCCGTTATTTTAAGCGAGAGATTTCTCCTTGAACTGTTCTCCATACCCTCGGTCATGGTAAGAAACATGCTGAGGGCAAAGAACGGCGTAAGGAGAAAAAAGAACTTGATAAAGGTATTAATAAAAAAAAGAACTTCCTGTGATGTTATCATCTCTATCTCTTGTACATTCCCGTAATTGATGCGCTTATGAGCGTATGACCCTGTATTAATGATTTCAGTGATTCTGCAGTAAGTTCCGGCTGTTCCGGTTTTATGTCAAGCGCATAAACGGTAAAAATATATCTGTGCGCCTTCCCTTTCGGAGGGCAGGGGCCTTTGTATCCGGCTGTGCTGAAATCGTTGATGCCCTGAAATATTCCGTCTTTTAGCGGAAATGCGGGGAATGCTTTTTTAAGCTCCCTGACATCTCCCGGTATGCTGTAAATTACCCAGTGAACAAAGGAGCCGCCCGGCGCATCGGGGTCTTCACAGATCAGGGCAAAACTCTCCGCACTGCCGGAATATGTCCACCTGATATCCGGAGAGCGATCCTCCCCCTCGCATGAAAACTCCTTTGAAAGATATTCGCCGTTCCTGAAAGAATCAGATGAAACCGTCATTGCAGACGTCCCTCCGGAACCGATTACAGCCATTGACATTAAAGATATCATTAAACCCGGTTTCATAGTATACCTCCGTTTGTAAAATCTGATGTCGTGTACATGAGAAATATAAACAATTTACGGAATGAGTAAATACCGTCTATCCGTTATATGTTAATTAACTGATTCAGGTAAATAATAATCCTGATGTATTATAAAAGTCCAATGATAATACCTGAACATATATTTTATTAAAAATAAACGATTGTATCCCGCCTCCGTCTTCGGCGGCGGTGAGAATAGAGTATTTTCTGTTATAATAAGAATTTATAAATTAATATTGATAAAAGTCAAGAAAAACCGGTTGATAATGCATTACAATATTTAATAATAAATATCAAAAATTATATATTTAAGTTGACCGGAATTATATCTTCGGCATAATAATCTGTTTTTGGTTGAAAATTTTATATTAATGCTGTATATTAGATATATCAGCAGAAGGTTTACTATTATGAATAATGATCAGCAGTTACAGGAAATAATAAAGTTAAGCGTGGAGCTGAATACCATTCAGGATCTTGACTTTCTCCTTGAAAAGATACTGCTCGAAGCAAGGATTTTTCTCAGTTCCGATGCGGGATCAATACAGATAAAAGAGAAGGATGAGCTGATCTTCAGTCATGTACAGACAGAATCGATACAGAGAAAACTTCCCCCGGGTCAGAAGCTGATGTATACAACATTCAGGACTAAAATTAACCATAATTCAATATCCGGTTATGTGGCTGCAACAGGGGAGATTGTAAATATTCCCGACGCATATAATATCCGCGCTGATGCTCCATACAGGTTTGATTCAACCAACGATAAAAAAACCGGTTATGTAACAAGGTCAATACTATCCATTCCGCTGAAAACAAACCGGAATGAGGTGATGGGGGTTATGCAGATTATAAACGCGGTCAGGCCTGATGAAAACGGCAGTAATTCCACCGGCGGCATAGGGAGCTTCAACGCCAGGGATGAGCAGCTTGCTCTTCATTTTGCCAATTCGGCAAGTATGGTGCTGCAGCGCGCGAGGATGACCCGCGATCTTATACTCCGCATGATAAGCATGGCGGAACTTAGGGATCCGAAGGAGACCGGTCCGCACGTAAACAGGGTTGCATCCCTTTCAGTTGAACTTTACGAAAGGTGGGCGCACAGAAAAGGAATTCCTGAGCCGGAAATAGAACATAACAGGGATATACTGCGTATGGCGGCAATGCTCCATGATGTGGGGAAGGTGGGGATTTCCGACCTTATACTTAAAAAACCCGCACGCTTTACCGAAGAAGAGTTCTGCATAATGAAAAGCCACACCTGGATAGGCGCAAAACTATTTAACCACATGCATTCTGAGTTCGACGAAATGGCGTCACTGGTTGCGCTTAACCACCATGAAAACTGGGATGGCAGCGGTTACCCCGGGTATATAGATATTGAAACCGGCGATCTTATGAACGCCTGTGTTGACGATAAAATTGAGGGGAAAAAAGGGGAGGAGATACCTGTCTACGGCAGAATAGTTGCCCTTGCGGATGTGTATGACGCGCTTTCATCAAAAAGGGTTTATAAAGAGCCATGGACGCAGGAGGATGTACTGAAAGAAATAAAAAAGGATTCGGGGAAGAAGTTTGATCCTGAACTTGTTGACATATTTATGGAGAATTATGAATATTTCGCCTCTATAGCACGGCGTTACCCTGAGGAGTGAACCGGTGCGGGGGCTTATGTAGAAAGAGGTTTATTTCTCCATATACTTCCTGAAAAATATCCAGTATAGTATTACCGCTGCAAGGGTTAAAGCTGTGAGCAGCAGTTTAATATTAAGAACCAGAAACGTCTCCGGTTTTACCCTCGAAAGAAAGAAGAGAGGCCCGGTTATCCATATCATCTCTGTAAAGCCTGAGATTACAAGGGCAACACCTGTCCATCTTTCGGACTTCATGTAGAGAAATGAACCGCCCGCTGCGAGGATAATGCCGGTAATCCAGAAAAAAAGCAGTTCAGTGATTGACCTGTTGTTTGATTCCCGCGTCAGTATCAGCTCCTGTATTTTAACCCTTCTTGCATAGGGATCCTCTCCGCTTGTATATTTGCCGGACTTATCTTTTCCTTTGCCGCTTTCAATAAGCTTGATCCTCTTCTCCGCATCGGCGTAAATCATTGAGAGTTCTTTAAGTGAAAGTGAACTGTCGAGGTTTATCTCCGCGTCTTTATCGGATTTATCAAGAACAGAGTGCCTGCTGTAGAAGACGGAATCATAGGCATTACGTATAAACTGCGTGGATAGCAGTATTATAAAAACGACAAAGAGCGTAGTTGAAAGCTTTTTCATTATTATCTCCGGAGACGATATTTATTGCAAGGTCTATTTTTCCACCATCTCCCTGCCGGTGAAGCCTTCGCAGGATGGTATATATAATGTACCGTAGAATTTTTCATCTTTGTAACTGACTGTAAACTTCAAGTTGGATATCTTCCTTGTAAATTTTTCCTCTGTTTCAGCAACAACAACACCGTCAACATTGCCGTTAAGCGTAAAGGTAAGGACATGGTCTTTCTCGGCGCTTTTATACTTTCCGCTGAACTTCGACTCACCGCTGCCGTGGAGGTAGCATGAACCTTCGAAAGTACCCTCCCTGTACACTGTAATTGTGAGCTCATCGGCCCTTTCATCTTCATTAAGGAGAAAACCGTATGTCTTTCCGGTAAACCTGTCAAAGACCGGGATGGTGTCGAAGTCCCCGGGGCTTTTCAGAAAGCCGCCGAAAACCCAGCCGGTTGTATCATTCCATTTAACTTTTGACCATTTGCCGCTTTTACCGGCAATAGTAACGGATTCACCCGTCTCTTCAATCAGGTCAACAACCTCACCATTGGGGATTACGCAGATTTTTTTGCCGCTGGCTGCAGGTGTCTCTCTCATTACAAGGCCGGCTTTTGCATCTGCGAATCTCTCTTCCGATTCGGAATTAGCAGTATATGTGATAAATGCAAGTGTAAAAATGAACATGCAGAAGAATATTATACGTTTCATGGATGTTCCCCTTTTTAAAAGATAATTTATTAACCGGGAATAATTTTTTCAAGAATAATTCCTTTTGCGGATTTAACACAGAGGGGTGGATTTAGCCATTTTTTTCCTGTAATAACAAAAAAATAGTGGAATTTATCCTGACAATAGCTTAAAAAATAGTTAACCGGTTGTATTCGGCATTTTATAAATGTATAAAAGGTTCAGGTATGAATATGAAAAATGAAAAACGCCGGCATGAACGATTTCCTATTTCCCAGGATATCATGATTTCACTCGGTCAGGGCCCTGAAATAAAGACATCCGGTATAAACATCAGCGAGAGCGGACTTTTGTGTTTTGCTGAAAAAGAAATTAATACAGGGATGCTTGTTTCTTTTAAACTGACCATCCCTTCCGATAAATCGTCATTAACTGTCCCCTGTGAAGGTATAGTTTTAAAGTGTGATAAGGTAGATGGAGGATTCAATATAATTATAGATTTTACCGACCAGGAATGCCTGTAGAATATCCTGAACTCGGCGACAGCCCCCTGAATCACCCGGCGAATCCATAATCCTCCGGTGACAGCCCCCTGAATCACCCGGCGAATCCATAATCCTCCGGTGACAGCCCCCTAAATCCCCGGCGGGGGACTTGAAGATACTGTTATTAAATTATTTGTGTTAAATATTTTACCGGATGGTATGCCCTGCTGGCCGGGGTCAATTTGGAATGTGTATACAAGACAGTTTGTTAAAGCGGGATTTGAAGCAATTTCAAATATAAGCCCGGTTTGACAAATCGGGTAAAAAAATTACATTTTAAGTTGAAATTTATATATAGCAGATTCAGATAATATTCTGTCAGTACCGGAAATACTGCCGGCTTATTAATTCTAATTAATTTTAGAGGAGGAATTTATGAAATTCAAGGTTATACCTGCTGCTGCCGCGTTTTTTGTTGCGCTGCTGATCGTTCCCGATTTATGCTTTACGGCGCCGAAAACAGTAAAACTTTTAAAACCCGATACAAAAGGGGGCATCCCGCTGATGGAGGCTTTAAGTAAAAGGCATTCGTCGCGCTCATTCTCGGATAAGGATCTCCCTGAGCAGGTGTTGTCGAATCTTCTCTGGGCGGCTGATGGAATAAACCGCAAAGATTCAGGAAAACGCACCGCGCCTACTGCAATGGACAAACAGGAGATTGCTGTTTATGCGGCATTGAAAGACGGGTTATATCTTTACAACGCAAAGGGACACCAGCTTGAACTTGTTGTTGAAAAGGATATCCGTGCGGCTACCGGTAAACAGGGTTACGTAAGCGACGCGGCCCTTAACCTTGTTTATGTGGCCGATATGAGTGAAGTGGCAGGTGGAACGGAAGAGGAGAAACTGCTCTATGCCGGGGCCGACTCAGGGTTTATCGGGCAGAATGTCTACCTGTACTGTGCCTCCGAGGGGCTTGAGACAGTTATACGGGCATATATTGATACAGAGGCTCTTGCTAAGGAGATGAAACTGAAGAAGAACCAGAGAATTATCATGTCCCAGACTGTGGGATATAAGGGGAAGGGTAATAATTTTAAAGATTAATCAAAGACCCGCCGCAGGTGAAAGCGCGGCGGGTAATACTGTTTAATCAGTTTTTTATATCACTGGTTTTATGGCGAGTGTCAGATATCTGCAGTTACGGCAGGATCTATACTGTTAAAAGAAATAACACAGTTCCGGCTTTCTCGTTTCCCGTGGTAAAGAGCAACATCGGCTCTCTGGATTAAGCTTTCAACCGTATCGGCCGGAGTGATAACCGAGACTCCCAGTGTTAATGTTATCATGGACGTGCTGTCACCGGGAATATACCTTCCATCTTCGATTCTTTTTCGGATTCTTTCGGCAAGTTCCATCGCATGGTGCTCGTTGGTTGAAGGCAGAAGTATAAGAAACTCCTCACCGCCCCAGCGCGCTACGGTATCGTATGTTCTCACCGATCCGAGTATTTCATCAGCAATAGATCTGAGTACAGTGTCCCCGATGTCATGGCCGTATATGTCATTGACATTTTTAAAAAAGTCGATATCCGCGCTTGCAAGTGCAAAGCCTGAACCGGTGCGGAGATACTGATCGTATTCCTGACTGATCAGCTTTTCCATATACCGGCGGTTGTAAAGGCCTGTAAGGCTGTCGGTCATTGAGATATACTCCAGGTGCTGCAGGCGCCTGGCTCCGGCTATTGATGTGGCTGTAAGATAGTAGGCGAAAAAAATAAGTGTTATGGATAATGCCAGTGTTATGAAATTCGTTAACTGGTATGTATCCTGCAGACCGTAGATTGCCAGAAGAAAAAATGACAATATTGGAAACAGCGTAAAAACAGGATTCTGCAGATTTATAATCTCAAGAATGCTCCTCACGGGCTGCCTGATATAGCGGTTAATGAGAGGCAGGGATGCCAGCTCAAGCAGCATACCTGACAGAACAACGGTATAGGGTACCGGCGGGGTCATATACCGGTCCAGATACATGAAAAACAGGAATGTGCACTGTGACATTGAATAGATCATGAAAAAAACGAAGATCTTCGCCTGGATTGTCTCTTTAAATATCAGCACGCAGGGGATAAGGTACAGACAACCGATAATATAACTGATCAGCAGCGGGTCGGGGATGAAGAGCATCAATATATGGCGTATAATATACGCGATTACCCATGTTATTACAAAAGCGGCAAGCTGGAAAAATCTTAATCGTCCCGGTGTCAGAAAAACATAAAGAAACAGGATGTTTTCCAAAAGGAATACGCTTCTGGTCGAATATTTTATAATAAATTCGGCATCTGTCATCTTTTCTTACCTGCTTCTACCAGGCTTTTACCGGACCCGGATTTATTTACAACTGCCGGATATAACACTTTGTTTTTCAACCTTTTATTCTGTATAACTGCTGTTATTCTTAATTTTTTAATTTATTTGAAATATTATGCAGTCAGATGTTTCTTATGTCACCTCCGCGGGTTTGTCTGATGAATTTCATATGTTTATAATGCTTTATTTTCCGGTATGACTGTATAGTCGGCGGTTTATAGGTGTTGACACTGATGGTTTTATGTCTTATAAGACTTGGAAAACCAGTATTAACATTATATTTGTTTAACAAAATTTACCCTGCCTGCCGCATCTGGTAAGAAAGGGGAAAAAATCCGGAGATTCATAAATGACAACTTTTATCTTCTGGGACATCGAAAATGTATCCTTTCATAACCTTGAGAGAATAATGGAGCATACTGTAAACATTAAGGGTGATATAAAACGGTATGTTGTTTTTTCAAAGATCAAAGAGGCGCGCAAAGAGGTTCTGACATTAAACGGATGGACACTTGCCGATGCCGGGCTGATTTCAAAGAACGCGGCTGATAAAAAAATAAAAAGTATGATTGATGAGGTTCTTGCTGATAATAATAACAGGGCCGGGAAGATCATTATTATAAGCGAGGATAAAGGATTTTATAAAACTGCAAAGAGGATTATGTCCAGCGGAACAGATGTGGAGATTATCTGCGGAACGAAGAACCCGGAATGGGTGAGGCGGATCTGATTACAGGGAATTCTGAGGGCTTATGGTGCAAGTGAACTGACCAAAGCGTGTATTGGGCGGACAATTTCCCTGTGTTTTTAAAGCAGTTTCATGAGTTTAGAATCCCTTTAAAAGATTCGTTTTCGATACTGATGCGATTTCTCGCATCAGTATCGGATTATCTGTCAAGTATCCCGTTTAATCGCCAAGCAGCTGAATAAGCATAAGTACTACGGAATTTCTCTCCGCATCCATGATCATTATACCCTTAACGTCTGCTACGGGCATGACAATTTTCCTGCCGAATCCGTTTTTATCAAGAACAGCTCTGAAGCCTTTATCTGCAGGGTTAACGGTTTCCAGTTTATATGGAATTTTTTCAGCCTCCAGCGCTTTAATCAGTTTTTTGCCTTTAGGGCTGTTGTTGTCATAAACAGTCACATCACCCTGTTTTATTCTGTTATAAACATCATTCAGGCTGTACAGCATCGATTTAGGATAACTGATGCGCCAGTTTTCATCTTTGTAAAACCGTTTTTCAACTCCATGAATTGTCTGGCCGTTCAGGGCTTTTATAACATCATCAGGCGCAGGGCGCATGACTATCTGCCCTTTTATATTCATTACAGGATATGAGAAGTCTGACTGATATGCAGCTCTTTCAACCACCTCCATCATCTCGTTATGATTGTTTTCATTATCCAGATCTTTGAAAACATACGGGATGTTTCTGGTTTTAAGAAAATCGATCATCTCTTTTGTCCAGTCGCATGAAGTGGAGCTGTATATGGTAATGTCATTTGCCGCAGCCCTTATCTGCTGAATGCCTGTAAGTGATATCAGCGAAACCATAATTAAAAAAAGTTTTATATGACGCATTTTTTCCTCCCGGATTTTATCTGCATAATATACCTGAAAAAAACAGTTTTACAAGAATTTTTTTATTACAACGGCATACTTTTCCGTCGGGAGTGATATTTTTATTGACATTTGCTCTTTTAATGTAAAAGTTTGTATGTTTCCCTGAAAGTTCTGTTTCTGCACAAATCAACCGGAGGCTGGTGATGACAGGATATAAATTCCTTTACCCCGTATTAATTCTTTCCGCATTGCTTTCAATACAGTCAGCCGCAGCCGGTCTCAGTTCAATCAGGTATGTAACAGCATATGAAGGGTTGACGTTTTATCAGGATAAAAGTCAATCCTCACCTGTAACAGCGGTAATACCATATCACACAAAGGTCAAGGTGCTTGAAGAGAGTAAAACCGGCGCAACCATATCGGGGAAAAGCGGTATGAAAAGCGGTATATGGATAAGGGCAAAGTGCAAAAATAAACAGAACGGTTCCGAATACTATGAAGGTTGGTGCTTCAGCGGATTTCTGACTGATGAAGAGCCTGAAACAATATACAATGTACCGATGGGAGCTGTTGCCGGGACTCCGCTGCAGCTTAATGTAAGCTACAGGAATGAAGCCACAAAGGTGGAATCTGAGGGTGATGAAATTTCCGGCGGGACTTCACATTATTTCGCTGAAACTGTAAATTTTGCATCTGATAAAAAATTTGAATATAATACCTCTGCCTCGCACAACTATTACAGGGGTGAATCCTTTTCGGATAATAAAGACTTTACCGGTGTCTATACAGTTGAAGGTCCGATTGTAAACATTGAAATCATCAACAGTGATGAATATGAAAATGTTTGGGCCGAGTCAACCTCCGGCAGGGAGGAGAGGCTTATTACAATATTAAATGGCGCCTATGGCGGGGTAAACAGGCTTTTGACTGCGGAAACAGCGGACAAGTATCTTTTAATAGGCCCACAGGGGGACGTATATTCCGCCGATAAAAAGGGGGGAAAGAATAAATAAGCAATTCACCGCAGCGGCATTGTTTATACTGACTTAATCGTGAAATATCTTTGTTTCACAGATTGAAAACCCTTATGCTTAATTAATTTACGGATGGTGTACCATGAAAAGAAATTATAATGCATTATCCCGGACTGTTCTCTTTATAACTGTTTTCATAACTGCAGCTCTCCCGGCAAGGGGTGATGATTCCGACGATTTTAAATACACCATTAAAGACGGCAATGTCATAATAGAAAAATATATAGGCATAGAAAATGATGTGATAATACCCGCGAAGATTGAAGGCTATACCGTTACAGGCATAGGGCGTGAAGTTTTTAACAACTACACTGATATGAAATCAGTAACTCTCCCTTCGGGACTGACAGATATCGGCGAGTTCGCCTTCAGCGGATGTACAGGTTTGACATCGATAACCCTCCCTTCAGACCTTAAACGTACCGGGGCGTTTGCCTTCAGCGGATGTACCGGACTGAAATCAGTAACCATCCCCGCAGACCTGATTACTATCGGAGACTGCACATTCAGCGGATGTACAGGTTTAACCTCAATAAGTATCCCCGGCAGCGTTAAAAAGATAGGGGAGTGTGCCTTTTCCGGATGTGAGGGTTTAACATCCGTGATGCTTCAGCCGGGGATTACAAAGATATCAAAGTGCCTCTTCAGCGGATGCAGCGGATTGAAATCTGTTACTCTGCCTGTCGGCGTTACAGTTATTGGCGAGCAGGCATTTGAAAACTGCAAAGGCTTGACATCGGTCACTATCCCTGAAAGCGTTACAAATATAGAAGACCGGGCATTCTGGAGCTGCAACGCATTAACATCGATAATTATTCCGCAGGGCGTTGCCGCTATCGGGGAATGTGCCTTTGCCTATTCGGGACTTAAATCTGTAACTCTTCCTGTAAGCCTTAAAAACGCAGATAAACAGGCATTTTACTGCTGCGGAGATTTAACTTCAATCAATGTGGTAAATGAAAATCCATATTATTCATCTGTTGATGGCGTATTGTATTCAAAAGATAAAACTTTTCTGTTTATTTACCCTCCGGGCAAAAAAGGGGGTTTAACAGTTCACCCCGGCGTTAAAACTATCGGGGAGAATGCCTTCATTGACTGTAAGGGGCTGACATCCATAACCTTTCCAGCCGGCATTAAAGGTATAGGGAAGAGCGCGTTTTGCGGATGTGACGGTTTAACCTCCGTAATCCTCCCTGCGGGTATTACAGATATAGGTGAAAATGCATTTATAAGATGCACGGGACTTGCTTCAATAACTATACCTGACACTGTTATGAAGATAGAAAACGGTGTATTCTGGGGCTGTAAAGGTTTAACCATATATGGAAAAAACGGTTCCTCTGCAGAGAGGTTTGCCCGGGAGAATAATATTCCATTCAAACAGCAATAGGGGGATGGGACTTATCGCGACCTGTACTACGATGCGGCTAAGCCCCTGCACCTACCCTGGGAGGGAGCAAAGCAGAACAGTATACTTTCAGCAGCCTGGACTCCTCAGCCCCCGCACCCCCTTGCCTGTTGATTAATCAAAGTATTAATTGACAGGCAGGAAATTATAAACCATGATGAAAATATCAAAGGTATGGAGATTATACATGGCAAAGTATAAACCTATAGAGAGGGGGCAAGGATATTTTTTAACAATATATCCGGAAGAAATATTTGATGATAATTCAATAGAGAAGGTAATTGATAGATTCATAGATGAATATGTTGATACAAAACCATTTGATAAAAAATATAAGAATGATACGGTAGGGCAAAAGGCGATAGAGCCCTCGGCAAAATTGAAAGTAATTTTATATGGATTAAGCCAGGGGATAGAGTCGATGAGAAAGATCGAGAGAATGCTTAATCGCAATCATCCCGGATTTTTATTTTTAAGCGGCGGCAGATCAATAGATTATTCGACACTTTGCCGTTTTCTTAACGATTTTCCAGATCAGATTCCAGTTATCTTTGCCCGTTTATTATATATACTTGAAGAATTAAATCTGATAGACTGGCGCAGAATAATGATAGACGGTACAAAGATAAGCAGTAATGCCAGTAAAGAATTTACACGAGACAAGGAAGGTTTCGATAAGAAGCTAAAACATTATGAGAACCTATCCGCGAAACTTTTAGCGAGAGCAAAATACATATCAGAGTTAAAAGATAAGGACGAAATAAGCGAAGAAGAATTAAATAAAGAGAAAGATCTGATAGAAAAGCAGAAAAATAAATATGACCAGATCATGATGAAAATAAAGTCATATGAGGATGAGGTCAAAGAGGAAAGAATCACACCTGAAACAAAAGTGAACTTAACCGATAGTGAGAGTAAGCTTCTTAAAAAGGATGAAAGCTATATTCAGGGATATAACGTGCAGGCGGCATTTTGCAGCAACGACATACTTCTTTCAATAGAGGCCACATCTAAAGAAAGCGATATAAGCCTGCTTTCAGATATGGTAGAAAAAGTAGAAGTTGCTAAAGAAAGCAATGCAGTTAAATGTGAAAGTGAGTATTTATTAGACAAAGGTTATTTCAACATTACACAGATGAGTGAATTAATTCAGGAAGGTAAAGATTTATATATAGCACCCCCATTACATTTTACAGAGAGCTGGTTTATAAAGGGAGAACATCATGTACAACAAGAAGAAGATGGAGTATATTTTTTCTGCAAAGGTAAACGTAAGAAAAAGGGGAGATTAGAAAAATCTGACAATAAGTACAAATTCACATTGAGCCGTAATTTTTGTGTAGGATGTGAGCATTATTCATCATGCTGGAAAGATAAGGATAGAAATAAGAGCAGAGTCTTTACGGTATCAAAAACCTATGTTGATAACAAAGAACTCTGGTTCAAATATAGAGATCGAATGCAAAGCGAAGAATGGAAGTATAAATATAACAGGCGTATTGGAAAAGAACACAATTTCTTTGACTTGAAATTCAACAATGGTCTGAGCCGTTTGAATTGGCGGGGACGAAAGAAATGTAATACTATATCGATTCTGGCCGGCATTACATATAACCTGAAAAAACTTCAGAAGGCAGTAGCGGATATAGGATGGGTTGGAATTCAATCTGCAGTAGCGTGAGAAGATGTCGTGGATGGTTTATGCGATGTATATGAAGTCGAAGTAAAATATTTGAATAATTAGAAAGTATAATAAAAATTTATAGAAAATTCATACTTCCTGTTTTGAATTTTTATTATTCAACATGCTACCCCGGAGGTGGCAAGGCAGAACTGTCTGTATAAGTATACCTTCAGCAACCTGGACTCATCAGACCCCGCACCTACCCCAAGGGTACTTTGTCGCTACGCTCGGGCGCCCAGAAGGGGCAAAACAAAACATATTTTAACATATAAAAATTTTTAAAAATTCTGCTTGCCCCATGTCATTTGTTTTTCCGCACTGGTTATTAGAGACATAAGTTTCTATATAAATAACGATAAAATATAACAGCAATAAAGGAGTGTATATCTATGGCAAAGGTTAAGCTTCACCCTTATTTAAGGACTGCGCATGGCGGTATGGATGGTCTTGTTTTTTATCGTCGTTACGGTAAAATCTACATTAAAGCACGCACAATTCCCTCCAATCCGCGTACTGAACCGCAGGTGAAGTGCAGGGGTAATTTCGGCGGCGGCGTAAAGGCCTGGCAGGTTCTTCCGGAAGAGGAGAAGGCTCTCTACAGAAACAGGGCAAAGAGGAAGAGAAAGTCGGGGTACAACCTTTTTATGTCTGAATACCTCCGCGGTATTGCTCCAGGTTCACCTGTAATTCCATCGGGAGGCGGCGGAACTGGGGATGCAGTTGTTGTATCACCCTCCGGTGAAATTTCAGAATATAACTGTTACTATTCAGCAAACAGCAGATCAGCAGGTGGACAGAGTAATTTTAATGCGGTAAAAGACAGATGTGCATCTGTTAAAGCGGGATTTAAGCAGTATGTAAACCCTGTTGAAAACCGTTTCAATACCGTTTCAACTCCGTTATCGACAGAGAAAAACGCACGTTTAAAACTGTAGGTAGCGTGTTTGAGGCGTAATTGAAGCGAAATGTAGGCGATACTGACTTTTCTGTAAAGAGAGTCGGGATTTTGTCTTAAATCTGTTGTGGTATTGCATATAAATTGTCTGATGCACAACGTAAGTATGTTCGTGCAGGGTAACCTCTGTTTGCAGGAAATCCTGTTAATCCTTTAATAGATTAAAGGCTCCTCACCCGCTCTGCGCTGACGCTGGAGCACCCTCTCCCGGCCGAAGTCCGGGAGAGGGTAGCTGGCATGAACCGGTTTAAGGTAAAAAAACCTCCTCTAATATTTTAAAGAACTGAGTGGCAGAGAGCGGCAGCCCGGGAGAATATGGAGACTCTTCATTTTCACCGTACATGATGCCATACATGATACCATACATGATCAGAAAATCCCGGGGGATATAAATGAAGGGCTTTCATACATAAACCCGAACCTTTACCGTCAGTTTTATATTTACTATCCGGGAAATCTCCGGACGCTGTCTGAAGAATCCCGAGTGGGGAATGGATATTATATATACTTGAAATGGAGCCGGTTTTGTAAGTAATAATTAAAAAAGCAGTACAAAAGGATTATGCTATGGATAATCAGGTTATTGAAAAAATCAGGCTCCTTAAAGAAAAATATAAACATGAGGGTTTTATCATTCTTGGTGTTTTCGGATCATTTGCAAGAGGCGATTACAGGGATGACAGCGATATAGATATTTTATATGAACTTAAACCGGAATTTTATAACAGGTATCCGGGATTTGAAATATATCCGGTTCTTGATAATATTGAAAGAGATATACGGAAAGAACTTAATTATAAAGTTGACCTGGCCAACAAAAATGCCCTTAACGAGATAGGATATAAATATATTCTGCCGGAAGTTGTATATGTTTAATAAATCTGATGCGGCAAAGCTAGAGCTTATTGCAAAATAAATCTCAGATATTAAACGCATTATCGGAAGGCACGGTTCACCCGCAGAGATGATTGAAGATTTAAAAAAAGTGAAAATTTTTTCAGTGTCACTTCGCCGGATAGATGGCGTATACATGGCGGATAAATGGCAGATAAACAGCGGATAAGCGGGCAGGGACTCCCCGTGGTGTTGCTGTTTTTGGCATGATTTGTGTATAAACTTCGATGTCTGTATCTCCGGATGGAGTATGAGGCGATTGTTCAGATTATGTATAAATATCCATCATAACGGCTATATCGTCTTTAATTTCGGCAATCAGTTCAGGCGGCGCCAGCACCTTTGCGTCCCGCCCCCATGACAATACCCACCGTTTCACCTCAAAGAGGGAGTTGCTGGGGAAGGTAAGTATAAATGGCTGTAATAGATGAAGAGCCGAAACAAATCCTGAAAATCTTTTAATCCTGCAGTTGTGTTCAGTTTTTTAACTATATAAATGTATAGTCCACTCTCTGTCGTGGTGGTTATTGTATAATGCATATATAAGTCATAAAGTGATTTTCTGTTAATGACTGTTATTATAAAAATGGAGGATTTTAAATATTCTTTACAATGATGAACCGGAGAAGCTGCACGGGATGGTTAATTTTTTATGTGGTATAAGGGGTTAAGCCCATTACAAAAGACCTGTCAGCCTATTATTATACAGAGAGAGAGAAATTTTTTAGTAAGTCTTAAATTTAATATAATTATTCTGGGTTTTATGCTTGTAATTTAAATTACGATATTGTTTCAAATTAATATATAAAATTAAACAGTTTAACTAAAGGGTAGTTCCAATTGCCGTAATTGGGGAGAAAGATAATAATCTTACAATGCTAAAAACAGAATAATTATGGAGCAACAATGAATATAGCCGTACATAACAAAATCGTATCTTTTATCTGGTCTATTGCAGATGACTGCCTTCGTGATGTATATGTGAGGGGAAAATACCGTGATGTAATACTTCCGATGGTGGTTCTCCGCAGACTTGATGCCCTTCTTGAACCGACCAAAAAAGCCGTAATGGAAGAGGTTTCTTTTCAGAGGAATGAAGCTAAATTCATTGAACTTGATGATAATGGACTTAGACAGGCTTCAGGTTATGTATTTTACAATATCAGTGAATGGACTCTGCAGCGTCTTCATGACACTGCTACAAACAACCAGCAGATACTGCAGGCAAATTTTGTAGATTACCTGAACGGTTTCAGCAGCAACGTTAAAGAGATTGTTGAAAAGTTTAAACTTAAAAGCCAGGTACAGCACATGGCGTCGAAAGATGTTCTGCTGAATGTGCTTGAAAAATTCACATCGCCTAATATTAACCTCACACCATTTGAAAAGAACGATCCGGATGGAAGAAAACTCCCGCCACTGACCAATCTTGGAATGGGATATGTATTTGAAGAACTAATCCGCAAATTCAATGAAGAGAACAATGAGGAGGCAGGTGAACACTTTACCCCACGTGAAGTAATTGACCTAATGACGCATATAATTTTTGAACCTGTACAGAAAAAACTTCCTCCTGTTATTACCATATACGATCCGGCCTGCGGAAGCGGCGGTATGCTTACCGAATCTCAGAATTTTATTAAAGACGAAGATGGCCAGATACGCGCGAAGGGTGACGTTTACCTCTTTGGAAAAGAGATAAACGACGAGACCTATGCTATCTGCAAGTCTGACATGATGATCAAGGGTAATAACCCGGAAAATATTAAGGTTGGTTCAACACTTGCAACTGATGAATTTGCAGGTAAGACCTTTGACTTTATGCTATCCAACCCGCCATACGGGAAATCCTGGGCAGGCGATTTAAAGTATATCAAAGATGGTAAAGACATTATTGATCCCCGTTTTAAGATAAAACTTAAAGATTTCAGGGGTGTAGAGGAGGATGCGGAAGCCACACCTCGTTCTTCTGATGGACAGCTTCTTTTCCTTATGGAGATGGTTAACAAGATGAAACCGCTGTCGCAGAATCCTTCCGGGTCAAGGATTGCTTCTGTCCATAACGGCAGTAGCCTGTTTACTGGAGATGCCGGTGGCGGTGAAAGTAATATCCGAAGATATATCATAGAAAATGACTGGCTCGATGCAATTATCCAAATGCCGAACAACCTGTTTTACAATACAGGAATTACCACATACATCTGGATTGTAACTAACAAAAAAGCACAGAACAGAAAAGGGAAGGTGCAGTTAATTGATGCAGGACTGATGTACCGCAAACTCCGCAAAAACCTAGGCAATAAGAATTGTGAGTTTGCTCCTGAACATATCCGTGAGATAGTATCAGTATACAAAGAGATGAAGGATATTGAGAAGAAAATCAATCCAGATACTATAGACGAAGAGGGTATTGCCTCAAAGATTTTTGATAATACAGATTTTGGTTATTACAAAGTAACCATTGAACGCCCCAAAAGGCTTAAAGCGCAGTTTACAAAAGAGCGTATGGCGGAACTCCGCTTTGATAAATCACTTCGTGAGCCCATGGTATGGGCGTATGAAAATTTTGGTGATGAAGTCTATAACAAACTTAATAAACACGAAAAAGAGATCCTTGACTGGTGCGAAAAAAATGAACTTAACCTTAATTCCAAGCAGAGCAAAACCCTGACCAGCCCTGCCACATGGCAGAAGCAGCTTGATTTGATGAACACTGCAACTGCACTTATGAAAAAGATAGGGAAAGATGAATACAGCGACTTTAATATTTTTAAAGATAAAGTTGATGAAGCTTTAAAAGCTGTTGAATCAAAACTATCCGCTTCAGAGAAGAACATAATACTCAATGCTGTAAGCTGGTACGATGCAGATGCTGAAATAGTTGTAAAGAGTAAAGTTAAACTGACCGGTGATAAACTGGATAAATTGTTGTCTCACCTGGATTGTAAAGAGGATGAGTTGCCCGATTACGGTTATTACCCCGCTTCAGTTAAAGATGAACACCTTGAGTATGAAACTGAAAGTGACCTGCGTGATACAGAGAATGTACCCTTGAAAGAAAACATTTATGAATACTTTCTGCGGGAAGTAAAACCCCATGTGGCAGAGGCATGGATAAATCTTGATGCCACAAAGATTGGCTATGAGATCAGCTTTAACAAGTATTTTTACAGGCATAAGCCGCTTAGAAGCCTTGAAGAGGTGACAGCTGATATACTGGAACTGGAAAAGATGAGTGAAGGGCTTATCCATGAAATACTAAGTATGGATTAAACTGTATGCGCCCTCACCCGCTCGACGCTGACGCTGGAGCACCCTCTCCCCGCCTTCGGCCGGGAGAGGGTAGTTAACCTGAAACAGTTTCTGGCAGATAAAAACCCTCACTCGCCGCAGACGGGAGAGGGTGGCCGGCCGATAGGCACGGCCGGGTGAGGGTGCTGGTTTAAAAACAGAGACAGTTTTATGAAATACATAAAGAAAATTTTTGCCAGAGAGTTACGCAAGGAACAGACACCGGAAGAATCCAAAGTGTGGGAGGCTTTGCGAAACAGAAAATCTATGAACCTGAAGTTCAGGCGGCAGCATGTGATTGAAGGTTTTGTGGTGGATTTCTATTGTCATGAACTTAAGCTTGCGATAGAAATAGATGGAGCAGTTCATAGTAAACAGAAAGATTACGACGAGTTGAGGCAGATGCTTATTGAGGATGAAGGTATAAGATTTATCCGTGTCACTAATGATGAGGTAAACAGAGATATAAATATACTGCTAGAAAGGATTAAGGGTTGTATAAACTGAATATGCGCCCTCACCCGCTCGACGCTGACGCTGGAGCACCCTCTCCCCGCCTTCGGCCGGGAGAGGGTAGTTAACCTGAAACAGTTTCTGGCAGATAAAAACCCTCGCTCGCCGCAGACGGGAGAGGGTGGCCGGTCGATAGGCACGGCCGGGTGAGGGTGCTGGTTTAAAAACAGAGACAGTTTTATGAAATACATAAAGAAAATTTTTGCCAGAGAGTTACGCAAGGAACAGACACCGGAAGAATCCAAAGTGTGGGAGGCTTTGCGAAACAGAAAATCTATGAACCTGAAGTTCAGGCGGCAGCATGTGATTGAAGGTTTTGTGGTGGATTTCTATTGTCATGAACTTAAGCTTGCGATAGAAATAGATGGAGCAGTTCATAGTAAACAGAAAGATTACGACGAGTTGAGGCAGATGCTTATTGAGGATGAAGGTATAAGATTTATCCGTGTCACTAATGATGAGGTAAACAGAGATATAAATATACTGCTAGAAAGGATTAAGGGTTGTATAAACTGAATATGCGCCCTCACCCGCTCGACGCTGACGCTGGAGCACCCTCTCCCCGCCTTCGGCCGGGAGAGGGTAGTTAACCTGAAACAGTTTCTGGCAGATAAAAACCCTCGCCCGCCGCAGACGGGAGAGGGTGGCCGGTCGATAGGCACGGCCGGGTGAGGGCACCTGTTTATGATGCATAAAACATATTGAAAGAAAAAAAGTGAAAATGAAGACTGAAATTAAATATAAGAAATATCCAGCATATAAAGATTCCGGTGTGGTAATGCTTGGCGAAATACCTGAGGGATGGAAAGTGTGGAGATTAAAAAATATATGCGAAATGATTGTAAGTAACGTTGATAAACATACTAAACTCTTGGAGAAACCAGTAAAACTCTGTAATTATGTTGATGTATATAAAAATGACTATATAACATCGGAAATTGATTTTATGCAAGCGACCGCATCAGTAGATGAAATTAACCGTTTCAAAATAAAATATGATGATGTAATTATTACTAAGGATTCAGAAGACTGGTTAGATATAGGTGTTCCATCTTTTGTTAAATATGAAGAATATAATTTAATATGTGCTTATCATTTGGCAATACTAAGACCAACGGACATAATTATCGGTAATTTTTTGCATAGAGCATTAACGAGTCCATATATTAAGACACATTTTAGTGTCAATGCAAATGGTGTTACACGTTATGGAATTTCACAGGGGGCAATTTTAAGTACATTTATTGCAATTCCTTCTCTCCCTGAACAACTCGCAATAGCCAACTTCCTCGACCGCAAAACCGCCCTGATAGATCAGGCCATAGACATCAAAGAAAAACAAATTGAACTGCTTAAAGAACGTAGGCAGATTCTAATAAACAACGCAGTTACACGCGGTCTTAATCCTGATATTAAAATGAAAAATAGCGGTGTAGAATGGATCGGAGAGATCCCGGAACATTGGGAAGTTAAAAGAATTAAACATATTTCAACTAAGATCGGTAGTGGAATAACCCCTTCAGGAGGGGGGGTAAATTACTTGGATAGTGGTATTCCTTTATTGAGAAGTCAAAATATTATGTTCGGTAAGATTGAATTTGAAGGTGTAGCATATATATCTGAAAAGACACACAGTTCCATGAGTAATAGTCAAGTTAAAAAAGGGGATGTACTCTTGAATATTACAGGTGGATCAATTGGACGTTGTCATTATATTGATGTGGATTTCCCAATCAATGTAAATCAACATGTTTGTATTGTTAGACCATCAAAAAATATAGCTTCGATATTCCTTAATAGTCTATTAGCTTCCGAAATTGGACAGGGGCAAATTTGGTTTTTCCAACAAGGTGGTGGAAGAGAAGGATTGAATTTTCAAGCTATAAAGAACTTTATTATTCCTTTGCCTTCAATAGATGAGCAAGGAAAGATTTCAGAATATATTGAAAATACAACTGCCAAATTCTCCAACGCCATCTCTCTCAAAGAAAAAGAAATCGAAAAACTAAAAGAATATAAATCCACGCTTATAAATAATGCTGTTACAGGAAAAATAAAAGTGAGTTAATTATGCAAAGCAAAACCAATGAACAGGCTCTGGAATCTGCTATTGAAAAATGTCTTACTGGCACATGCCTTGAGGAGTTAAAAGAGAAGGGTATTGCCTTAAGCATGGTTAATGAACATCCCGAATTATACCGCTGCGGTAATAATTACTACATAAGTACACCCGAAGACTTTAACGCAAAGCTGGCTATTGATGAATACCGTCTATTCAGTTTTCTTCAGGACACTCAAAGGGATGAATTATTAAAGCTACAGAAACAGGGTGACTGGAAACTGAAGATTCTGGAAAGGCTTGACCGGATGATTAAGAAATACGGCGTAATCCGTATTTTCCGTAAAGGACTTGATGTTGATGATGCTCATTTTACCATGCTGTATCCATTACCCCTTGCAAGCAGCAGTGAAACGGTAAAAAATAATTTTAAAAACAACCAGTTCAGCGTTACACGGCAGCTGCGCTATTCCGTAGGCAATCCTGGCGAGGAGATAGACATGGTGCTCTTTGCCAATGGTCTGCCATTTGCTACAATAGAATTAAAAAACCGGTGGACAGGGCAGAACGCTAAAGTTCATGGACAGAACCAGTATAAATTTAAAAGAGATATATCACAGCCCCTGCTTAACTTTGGCCGCTGTATAGTCCACTTCACCCTTGACACAGACGAAGTATATATGACCACGAGGCTCAATGGAGCTGAAACTTTCTTTCTCCCGTTTAACCTGGGAAACAACTTTGGTAAGGGTAACCCGGTAAACCCTCATGGTCACAAAACATCATATTTATGGGAGGAGATATTTACACGGGAGAGCATTGCAAATATCATTCAGCATTTTGTTAGATTTGATGGTAAAGATACTGACCCGTTAAATAAAAAGACTTTATACTTCCCGCGGTATCACCAGCTGGATGTAGTGAGGAGACTGATCGCCGATGCAGGTGTAAAAGGTGTGGGGCAGACTTACCTTATTCAGCACTCCGCAGGTTCGGGGAAATCAAATTCGATAACATGGGCCGCTTATCAGCTCATAGAAACATATCCTGAAAATGATTCGGTTCCGGGGAGCAAAGGTATTTCAAATCCGTTATTCGATTCTGTAATTGTAGTTACAGACAGACGGCTGCTTGACAAACAGCTTCGGGAGAATATTAAAGAATTCTCGGAGGTTAAGAATATTGTAGCACCGGCATATTCATCCTCCGATTTAAAACTGGCACTGGAAAGCGGTAAAAAAGTTATCATCACAACAATTCAGAAGTTCCCCTTTATTGTCGATGGTATAGCCGATCTGAGCGATAAACGTTTTGCAGTTATTATTGACGAGGCACACAGCAGCCAGGGGGGACTGGCCGCCGGGAAAATGAACCAGGCTATGGGGAACATTTCGGCAGATGAACAGGATGAAGATACTGACCCGCAGGATGTAATCCTGGAAACAATGCGTTCAAGGAAGATGAAAGGGAATGCATCGTATTTTGCCTTTACCGCAACACCGAAAAATTCCACATTGGAAAAGTTCGGAGTAAAACAGCCTGACGGTAAATTTAAACCGTTTCATCTTTACTCAATGAAGCAGGCAATAGAAGAGGGTTTTATTCTTGATGTTCTGTCCAATTATACAACCTACAGAAGCTATTACGAAATAATTAAATCAATCAAAGAGAATCCGTTATTCGATACTGCAAAAGCACAGAATAAACTTAAAATATTTGTCGAGCAGAACAAAGATACAATTGCAGTCAAAGCACAGATTATGCTGGAGCATTTTACTTCAAGGATTGTTAATACAAAGAAACTCAAGGGTAAAGCAAAAGCAATTGTTGCAACGCAGAGCATTGAATCAGCAATAAATTACTATTTTGCATTAAAAGGATTATTAGAGAAAACCGGATACCCATTCAGGATTGCCATAGCATTCTCCGGAACAAAGAGAGTAAACGGTATTGAATACACGGAGGATATTATAAACAATTTTCCTCCGGAACTGGACACTGCCAAACCTACAGATCCCGGTTATATAAGCGATAAAATTGCCAGATATTTCGATATGGATGAATACCGCATTCTGGTAGTTGCCAATAAGTACCTCACCGGATTTGACCAGCCTAAGCTTACTGCCATGTACGTCGATAAAAAACTGCAGGATGTAATGGCTGTTCAGGCATTATCAAGACTCAACCGCTCATGTGATAAACTCGGGAAAAAAACAGAAGACCTCTTTATACTTGATTTTTATAATACAACCGATGATATTAAAAAATCATTCGATCCCTTTTATACATCCACATCATTAAGCAAGGCTACAGATGTAAACGTACTGCATGAACTGAAATCCACACTGGATGACGCGGGGGTTTGCGAATGGGATGAAGTGGAGGATTTTAACATTAAGTATTTCCAGGGTGTGAACTCGCAGGAACTAAGCCCGATTATAGCTGTTGCCGCTGAAAGATTCAACACAACCCTTGAGCTTGATGAAATAGAAAAAGCCGACTACAAGATAAAGGCAAAACAGTTTGTTAAAATATACGGCCAGATGGCCTCTATCATGCCATATGAAATGGTTACATGGGAAAAGCTCTTTTGGTTTTTAAAGTTTTTAATACCTGAAATGATTATTACTGATCCTGACAAGGACCTCCTTGATGAGTTATTAAACTCCGTTGACCTTTCTACCTATGGACTGGAACGGGTTAAGCTGAATGTAAATATCGGACTTGATGCTTCGGAAACTGAGGTTGATCCTCAAAACCCTAATCCGCGAGGCGCGCATACTACAGGCATTGAAGACCCCTTAGATGTTATAATTCAAAGTTTTAATGAACGCTGGTTCAGGGGATGGGATGCTACTCCCGATGAACGAAAAGTTAAACTGTTAACGCTTGCACAGAAGATGAGAAGTCACCCTGATTTCAAAGAAAAGTATGAAGAGAATTCTGATTATGAAACAAGGGATATGGCATTCAATAAAATATTCGAAGATGTAATGGGGAAACAGCGTAAAAATGAACTCGACCTGTACCGTCTTGTGTCGCAGGATGAAGGATTCAAGAAAGCGATGCAGGATACGATAAAGAGGATATTGGGAGTTGATAATGTTGGGGTTTGAGGAAGAACCTGCATAATTCGATAAGTGATGATTTAAAACTGGAATAGATTGAAAGGGTGATAGTGTTAGTAATGAAAATAATATTAGAAGTAATTGATGCAGTCGTAGAAAAGCGAGATTGGGAAGAACCACTAAAGCATTTCAAAGAATTAAGATCTGAAATTGAAGATGAGATCAATTTGTTAAATTTAAACGATTATGATTTGATTACTTCTAAACTTTTCCCGTTATCAATTCCTATAAATGAAACATTTTATTCAACTGCTAAAAAATTACAATTGTTGATTGGATATAATTCTGTTTCAAAGAAATTTCTTTTTGCAATATGGAATAATTGTCTTAACAGAATTAGTCCTTCGGAGAAGCATCAATTATTAAATTTACTCCTAAATAATGAAAGCATAGATTTTTGGACATTTATTCAAATTCTTCCAGATTTTTGTAAAGAAGTCGAGTTAGAACCTGATTTTGCTTCTGGCTGGTTTTATAATCTTGCAATACGTATAAAAAATGATTTAGCCGGTGGACCATTTTATGAAGGTTTTGAGAATTATGTTCTAAACGAGAGCAATAATTCAAAATTAGTATTTGAAAAGTATCTATCTGAAATTTCAATCAATAATGAAATAACAAGGCAACGTTTAGCATCAATAATCCTCGGCATACTTCGCTCAAAAAAGGAAACTGATTCTGAAATTGCGCAATATGTTAATAAATGGGATTGTGAACTTAAGCATTCTAATAAAATACAACTAAGAATTTGTTACTATAAGTCATTAGTTAATACATTTATTCTTGGGGCTTTGAGTATTCAATCACTTGATATCGAGCTTAATGATATGTTGAATGGTGAAATATCAGAAAATGAAGAAGCTTTTATTACATTATATCGATGTTTTTTGTTAAATCAGCAGAACAGTGAATTATTAAGATTCATAAAAATATGGTATAACAAAGTAATACCTAAGTTTGTAACAGATAAAGTAAAGTATTATATCATAGATCTTTTCTGGCGTTTGTTGTCAAAAGAAAACATTGCAAATTCGCCTATATCAGTAAAAGAGGCAAATATTTTTATTGAGATGATGTTGCCATTACCTGAAGACCAAAATGGTACATGGATGCAACTAGAGGATTATATAGTCGATAGATTAAAAAATAATATAAATGATTTTAAAGATATCATAGATAAAGTTCTTTTAGTTGATTGTATGGTTTTTTGTGATAAGTTTAGTAAGCATTTTAATCATTTAAAAAATGAAGTGATCTCATCAAGTTTTATTCAATCTTTATCTAACTATATTTTTTCGAGAGAAATTGAAAAGAGAAAATTTGGTTTTTTAATTTACAATATCTTGCCAGAACAAAAACAACAAACAATAAATCAAATTGAAGTCAGTGAGCCAATACTCGAATTAATTATCTATGAATTTATAAATTACCCTACTTTAAGCAAACAAGTTTCAGATTATTTACTTATGCTTGAACCATATTACCGTGATGTTAATGAAGAACTTCAAGGTATTTTTAAAAATGAAATGGCTCTTCAAGCTCTTAATTATCCGGGTGAGTGTCTTGAACGATGGAAGAAGATCGATTTACCATCTTCTTTATTAAAAGATATAATTGAAATCTCAGATAACTATTTTAATAATCTTAAATCTAATTCAGAGCTTACTATATCAACATTCTCATTTCCCGGATATGATAAGGCTTTAAAAAGAAAAATGCAGTTATTTTCAGGACAAGTTTCAAAAGATTCAAAGTCTAAATCAATTTTTTATAATTTAGCCCGAAGTACGGAAGTCCTTTATGGAACAAGCTGGAGTATTCTTAATGAAAAGACTCTTGGTGAAAAATCTGATTTTAAAGAATTCAGTACATCTATTGAATTTCCCAGATTAGAGATCATAGATCCAGAAGGAATGGCTTTAAGAAAATTGCATATAAAGTCAATGCCTAAAAGGTGATATGGATGATCTATTCACCAGGTGCATCTAAAACAAACTTAAAAAATCTTTTTGGCATCAATCAAAGAAGATGGATTTTTAGATAGCTTAATTATAGATTATACGAATCTGATTCTTGGTCAAAGAATTTTAATGAAACCGAGTAAAGGTAGATATGGAGAACAAGGTAAAGATGTTGTTGCATTGGAAAATGAAACGACTGGAGATTACTGTAGCTACGTAATAAAGTCAGGTAATCTTAAGGAGCATCTGGATGGAAAATATGGAATTCTTAAACAAATGAAAGATGCTTTATTTATTGATTTGGAATATGAAGAATGCAAAAGTAAGAAAAGAACAGTAACAGTAGTTCATAATGGTGATGAAGGGAATAGAAGTGCAATAAATACCTTTGAAGTTAAAAGAGTTGAGTTTGAAAACGTAATTGATGAAAGTATACTCCTACGTCCAATTGAAAGATGGGATATAGATATTTTATGCGATAAGTTGTTCCCTAATTGGGAAATTTTGGAAAAGAATGAAGATGTGCGATTATACTATGAATCTTTACAAAGAATAAAAAGTATCACTTTAGAATCCTATGAAAAATATCATCTTCTCATAGAGACTGGTCAAATAAGTAATGAAGAATGCAAAGACATATTGTCTGAACATTTTAAAGTAATTGGAAGTATTACAAAAAATTATTCATTCAATAAATAAGTCATAGGTGAATTTCATGGAGCTTCTTTCATTTAAACCTTTTTTAATAAATTATATTGGGAGTTTATTGGAAAGGACTCGCCTGGAAAAAAGTGATCTCAAAATGGGTTTTGATTGGTTAATTTACCAGATATGCCTTATAAAGGGATATTCTCCTGTCAGATTACCTTTCATAAGACAATCTGATTCCATTGCTGCAAAAACAAAAACTGAAGCAGAGTTTGGGATTGATATGTCATTTTTAAGTCAATCGGAAGATGAATTGTTTATTTTCGTATTAAAAGATGAGGTGCTTAATAACAAAAATTGGACAGCTCATAACTTTGATTCTGATATTCGAATGGCAGCTTCTCCGGATATGCAAATCCAGGATTTAGAAAAAGTCAAAACTGTTAATGTAATTTTAACATATAACAAAGATGAAGATTCAAATGGAATAGAGTTATTTAATAGGCTAATAAATAATTTACCTAAAAAGATAAATGATCAGATTGAATTAAAATTTATAAGATGGAATTTAACGAGAATTGTTGACGAAGTTGTAGGGCATCTATTAACACCAGAAATTATGCCTCAACATCTTTACGGCACTTTTTTATATATATGTTCCCAATATAATGATTTCAACTTTAGTTCTGAAGAATGGAATAATCAGCTAATTCCTAATTGGAAGAATTTTTTAAAAATTGCTTTAAGTGGTAAACTTGATGATCGTAAGGTGAATTTAATACCTGTCACTTTGATAATTCTCTTAAAATATAAAAAAGACGAACAGATATCATATGCAGGTTGGATTGATCTTATTGAATGGGCAATGCTAGAATTATGGCAATCAATTCAATCTGATAAAATTTTTGAAGATAAAGTAATCAATATATGGCTGCAATTCTATATCAATGAATTAGAGAAGTATCACATTAAGTATCATAAGCTTTATATAACTCAGCATGGTTTTTCATCTGATGGTAGTTTTTTTTCGGTTTCAGCTATAAATCATGCTTATAGGATTTTTTGGCATATTGGACGTCTCGGAATTTTTACAATGGCACCGATGGAATTTATGGTTGGTGATGAAAAAAAATACAAAGAATTAATTTTAACTGTTTTAAACAGATCATCAGAATGGTTGACACAATGTCTTCATCTTAATCCTGCATCATTAAGACCGCTGATCGATTTACATCATGTTGAATTGTTTCTCATCTGGTTTATTTTATATCAATCTGGAAATATCAAAGAGATACAGCTATGGTTATCTGAATTAGAATCACGTCTTTTAGTCCGAAGATTTGACAAGAATGTTGACATACCATTTGTTGAATCTAGAAGTAATATGGATGCTCTTATTGAATATGTAGTTTCAGGTGAGCGGCCATACAATTTTTCAGATCGAAGTTCTTACTTGTTGCTCATGATTATGGAATTATGTTTTTCATTAGATGAGCCTGTTCGAAGTGATTTGATGAACAGGTATTATACAAGAATTGTAAAAGGTCTTGGTAGTGATGGAAAGAAATTATCAGATGTAGACGAAATTGATTTAGTAAGTTGGGTTCCTCCTGATGATTGGGGTAATAGGGTTATTAAAAATTCTGTTAAAGATGGAATCGCTATATCAACGTTGAATTTCAATAAAATATCTGGTGAAGATGTTTCAATAAACGAAGCTATCTTTGATTTAATTGATAAAATGAGAAAACAATTTCCGTGGGAAGATATGAGTGGCTTGCCTCTGTCTGTGAAAATTCTCGGGTGTATTAAAAATAATTCACCGTTACCACCGGAAATATGGCGAGATATGATACCGGCTTTAAAAGAAAAAAAGGATAGTAAATAATATGCCGATAGATTTATCAAATTATAATTTAGATCATGACCAGGGATTGTGGTTAAAAACTGTATATGAACTTTCGCTTGCCGGAGAAAGAGCAGATAATAGAATAATTAGATCAAAACTCTGGAATATGATATCAAAAGATTTTAATCCGGAATTAATTCCATATCCACTGCGCGCTGGTAATTTCACATCAATTTCTATACCTGGTATACTATTGATTGATCCGAATTCTGATATTTTGGAGAAAGTTGATAAAATCGTATTTGCTATACGAGATCAATTATTAGCTGATAATTCTTTAAACGACATTGATATTACCGGATTATCAAAAGACATATCGATTGAACCAGCCGAAATAACTCTTTTTTTAAATCTCATAAATAATGTATTTGGTGAATATTTTCAGCAGTCTAAATATGTGAATAATCAACCAAATGTTTTTGAATCAATAGCTGTTTATAATTCTTTTAATACTTATTACCAATTTGACGGTATTGAAAAGAAAATTAAAAAGTTTTTAGATGATCATGATACATCTAATAAAACAGTCAAAGAAAAGTCAAATCCAGTAGTAAAAACAGTTAGTCAAGCTAACAATAATCTATATTTCAGATCCGATGTACCTCAAATAACCCAAATGATATGCTTTGTTCTGATGCCGTTTACCCAGCCTTGGTCTGACCGTGTATACAAGGAGTTGATCAGGGAAAATGTGGAGTCTCTGAATCTTCAATGTTTAAGAGCAGATAATCTTAAAGGACAAATTGTAATTGAAGATATCTGGACTCAAATAAACCAGGCAGGCCTCATTATAGCAGATGTAACAGGTCGTAATCCGAATGTCATGTACGAATTAGGTATTGCCCATGCGATCAGTAAACCATGCATTCATATGACGCAAAATATGAATGATGTACCTTTCGATTTTACTCATCTTCGTCATTATGAATATGAAGATAATACCGATGGTTTCAGAAAGTTTAGTGATGAGTTAAGAGATGTAGTGAAGATTAAGTATAAAGAACATTACGATATTGATTTATAATAAATTTTAGGAATACATATGTCAAACTTCACATGGATACCGATATATAAAGAGCTTTCTCTTAAACTCATTGATTACGAGAACAGGCAGGGCGATCTCCTTGATATAATCAAAAAGATAACAACAACTGGCATCCCCATGATACCGATGCAGGATAAACCGTCAATGAATGAAACATCGGAACTCAGAGAGATCGATCCGTTTACTTTTTATTCAAGTTTCAATCGCGGGATTACTAATGATAACCGGAAGCAGATCCTTGCGGAACTGAAAAATATTTTTAAACTCAACTCTGAAGTACCAGCCGATTTCAATGGGATACCTGTAATGACAAACCAGAAGTCATGGCTTTTTGCATATAAGTATGAACGCGGTGAGAATGATATTAAACTCCTCTGGCAGTTATTCAGAGAAGCAGTTATTTCAGGTATTACTGAAAATACATTTAACAGTGTACTTAGTATAAAAGGTGTAAGAATAAATATTACAATCGGACTCTTCTGGATAATGCCTGATAAATACCTGAGCCTTGACAGTGTAATGAAGGAATACACCGGGGAAGACTTTGATAAACTTGATTACCGTAAATATTATGAATTGATGAAATTTGTTAAAAATAAGTTTAATGGTAATAGTTTTGAAGAGATTTCATATGATGCATGGAACAGAAAACAGAATAAGACCAATTCCCAAATAGAAAAGATTCTAAACTCAATAATACCTGATAAACAATTACATTTGAAAATCCTGAAGTGTTTTTCTGAATCTATAATCAAAGCAAATGATTCTGCTCCTGCGGGATGGAATGTCCGATTATTAAGCGACAGGTT
This sequence comes from Spirochaetota bacterium, assembly GCA_963664815.2. GTDB lineage: Bacteria > Spirochaetota > UBA4802 > UBA4802 > UBA5550 > WRGT01. The sequence continues at coordinate 2,767,538 of CAXXHB010000003.1, read as the reverse complement.
TTATTTAAACACAGGTCAGCCCTGGTGTATATGTATAAGAAAAAATGAACCCTCCGCCCTGGTGCTTGATAAACCGGCACTTGATGCAAATACGCTGGAAAAAATAAATCAATACAAAACTAACTGGGAAGTTCCCAGTGTACCTCCCAGAGAAAATAATTATTCACTCGATCTTGATATAAGTGATGTACCTGAAATATATGAAATAACAAAACAGGCACACTTCAGGTTTATCGAGCGAGCAGCTAAGCCTCATAAAGGGCGGGAGAATCACGATGCAGACTTTGTTGAGTATGTAGGTAAAACACTTGGTGTTACACTTCCCATACCATCATATTATAAAAAAGAACAGATTGAGGATGCTATGAATAATAAAGAGGCGAATTCTAAACTTTCTTTGAACACGATCCTCTATGGCCCTCCCGGTACAGGTAAAACATATAATGTGATCAATAAGGCTGTTGAGATAATTGATGGTCAGTGCAGTGAAGTCAGAGACGATGTTGTTAAGCGTTATAATGAACTGAAAGACTCAGGTCAGATCGATTTTATAACATTCCATCAGTCTTTTTCTTATGAAGAATTTATTGAGGGGATAAAACCGGATTTATCGGATTCAGTGGCAGATAAGTTAAAATATATCATGGATGATGGTGTATTTAAATCAATCTGCACAAGAGCAAAAATCAGAAGTACTTCAAAAACGGCAGTATATGATTTCGATGAGAATAGTATAAATTTCTTTAAGATGTCGCTTGGCAACAGCCAGGATGATGGTGATGATATTGCAAGATATTGTTTTTATAACAATGTAATAGCGATGGGATATGGCAGAAGCATAGATTTCAGTAATGCCGATACAAAAGCGGATATCGATAAGCTATACTCTGACGAAAAGGATGACAGGACATACCCCACACAGGCAGTTGATCGCTTTAAGAACTGGATGAAGATTAATGACATTGTCATCATTTCATCAGGTAATCATAAAGTAAGTGCTATAGGTAAAGTTACAGGTAATTATTTTTTTGATAATTCAAGACCAATTGATTTTAAGCATTATCGAAATGTTGAATGGTTATACAAGGATGCAATAATCCCTGTTGACCAGATCATGAATAATAAATTATTTTCGCAGCAGACAATATATGAGTTTTATAAAAAAGATTTAAACATGAATAATATTAAAAGTCTGATTTCAACAGATGAATCAGCAGGTGAAATCAAACCCTTTGTACTCATCATCGACGAAATAAACCGCGGCAACATCTCCAAAATCTTCGGAGAGTTAATAACTCTCATTGAAGATGACAAACGCCTTGGAGCAGAAAACGAACTTACAGTAACACTTCCGTATTCAAAAGAGAAGTTCGGCGTACCCTCAAACCTCTACATAATCGGTACAATGAACACTGCAGACCGCTCCATAGCGCTCATGGACACGGCTCTTCGCCGCCGGTTTACTTTTGTAGAGATGATGCCGGAACCGGAGTTGTTAAATACTGTTGATGATAAAGAAAAAGAAGAAGAATATAAAAACATAGTTAAGTCAAATCCTTCTATTCAAAATGAATCCGATTTGATTATTATGAGAAATGGTTCTGCTATTAACATTAGATTGATGCTCTCTAAGATAAACGAACGCATTGAGTTCCTATATGACCGCGACCATACAATCGGTCATGCTTATTTTATAAAACTTAAAAACAATGAACTTAATGATGAAAAAAAATATAAAGAATTATGTTCAATCTTCTCTACAAGAATAATCCCGCTTCTTCAGGAGTACTTTTACGAAGACTGGGAGAAGATACAGATGGTGCTGGGTGATCATTATAAACAGTTGAATGGCGGGGAGAAAGATACCGCATCCTTTGAGGATAATATAAACAGAACAAGGTTCATCCAGAGCAGGAACTTCAGTGAAAAGGCTGTACTGGGTTTTGACCATGAAAACTACGAAGACCGGGTAACCTACAGGATCAATCCTGAATTAAATGGTTGCAGTATTGATGTTGAGGCGTTTATTAAAATATATTCAGGGAATTTGAAATAACCATGATTTTTTTTAATCTTTTGTTAATTGAATCGTTATAGTATACACAGGTAGTAATTCCTGTGAACTATAATGATTTAACAGGATAAGATTGATGAAAACTTACAAAGTATCAGATATCATCCGGATTATCGAGAAAGACGGTTGGTATCTTAACAGGCAGAGCGGAAGTCACAGGCAGTATAAACATCCTGAAAAAAGGGGACTTGTAACTATATCCTGTCACAAACTGTCAAAAGATGTACCGGTATTAACTTTAAAAAGTATCATTAAACAGGCGCAGATAAGCGAGGACGATTTATGAGAAAGTATGTTGTACTATTTGAAAAGTCAAAGGATGGATACAGCGCATATGTGCCTGATCTCCCGGGATGTGTTGCTTTTGGTGATACAAAAGAAGAGACAGAAGAACTGATTTATGAAGCAATAAAATTTCATATTGAAGGGATGGAAAAGGATAATCAGAGTGTTCCTCCTTCAGTTGTTGAAAGCGAGATTATGGTATTTAACTGATTAAGATGCACCATAAAATTTACAATCATACAATCCGTGAATACGGTGTAATTGCTCCTTCAATTGCAGAGAAGGAGCATGATGGTGTGCTTTACATAAAAAAGCAGGATTACAATAACCTGGAAGATTTCGTTCTCCGCAATTCCGGTAATTCGGTTAGTGAAGGGAGTGATTTTTTTTCTCTTACACATAAAAAAGGTATTGGCCGCTGCCTTCAGGTAAAAAATTATGTTGGTGTAATCCAGACAGATTCAGGTCTTGTTGTTGAGATACTCCCCAAAATTCATAGAGAAAAAAGAGAAGAGGAGGAGAGTGTTCCTGATACCCGCAGGCTCTTCCTTCGAATGCTCCGTACTGTGAAGGATTCACCTTTCAAACAATTTAATGAATCTGACATTGCAACATACAAAATGCATATCATGGAGATATTCATCCACCTGTTTATTAATGAGATGAATGAGCTTGTGCGTCAGGGAATAAGGTCAGGATACATCACAATGGAGGAGAACTCGAAGATTTTAAAGGGTAAGCTCCGCATCAATGACCATATAAAGAAAAATATAGTACATAAAGAACGGTTCTATATAGAGTACGATGACTTTATCCGCGACAGGCCTGAGAACAGGCTCATTAAGTCAACTCTGTCACTTCTCCTTAAAACATCGGGTAACAATGACAATATAAAAAAGCTCCGCGAACTGGTGTTCATATTCGATGACGTCAGTGAATCTTCTGATATAAAAGGCGATTTCAGCAGGTGCGTGAACAACAGGTTGATGAAACATTATGACACGGTGTTTAAATGGTGTAGAGTTTTTCTGCAGGGAGAGAGTTTCACCAACTGGAAGGGGAACGGCAGAGTTAATGCCATACTCTTCCCCATGAATGAAGTTTTTGAAAGCTATATTACTTCTGTTCTACGGCAGAGCGGGCTGTTTGATGGTATTAAAGCGCAGAGCAGTGAGAAGTATCTTGCGGAGGAAAATGGAAAAGGGATTTTTCAGGTAGTACCTGATATAACTGCTTCTGCAGATAATACATTTTATATTATGGATACGAAATGGAAGATCATTGACGGCAGCGACAGGAGAAATAAATACGGCGTTTCCCAGGCTGACATGTACCAGCTTTTATCTTACGCGAAGATATATGAGTCATCAGTAATTACTGATCAAGACATAGCATTACGAATGATTTTAATTTATCCTGGAAATGAAAAATTTAGTAAACCTGTATACCTCAGGTATAATGATATCAATGGTATTCCATTGATGCTCTGGCCATTTGATATTGAAAAGTCTGTAAAAGATAAGAATTACTGTGCTGAATATTTTAATGATTTTATTAAACATGTATTTTCTTCTTAACGGTACGGGTAAAATGACAGGGGTAATTTCAACGAAAGATTCCGGTAAATCTCCATCGGGTCGGTTTATGTTAAATACTCAAAGCTTATGGAATCCGAAAGCCTTGAGGATGCAATGAATTAGAATAACATGCGTTAATAGAGTAAAAATCTTCTTGAAAATGCGAAAAGAAAAGTTGAGAAATAAATATAAATCTGTAATGTATAACATATTCATGGAGTGCATATGACTGACAGCGAATCTATTATAAAAGAAATTACTGCAAGACTTGTGAAAATATATCATCCTGAGACAATCTATCTATTCGGTTCTTACGCATGGGGAACACCGGAGTTGAATAGTGATTACGATATTTTCATAGTGGTAAAAAATTCCAAACTCGGCAGTGCTGACCGGATCAGGATCGGGCAGAGAGAGCTTCTTGATTTGAATGTAGCTGTTGATATACTTGTTTATACAGAAGAAGAGATAAAAACAAAAAAAGATCATCCGTCAACTCTTGCCCACAAAGTGATAAATCGCGGAGTGAAATTATATGAAGCCACATGAAGAATGGCTGTTTAAAGCCGGGAATGATCTCGATTCAGCTGAAATCCTGATGAACGCATCAAAACCTCTATATGATATCGCGATTTATCATACACAGCAGTGTGCAGAAAAGGCATTAAAATCTTATCTGGCATTTAAAGAACAGGAGATTGGACGATGTTCATTGATATTTTATAGGTAAAAGCATGAATAAAGAACTTCAAGTAAAATACTGGCTCGATGGTTCCGGTGAAGATTTCTATACCGCGCAAATCCTTATTGAAAAAGAAAGGTTTCTGCATGGTCTATTCTTCTGCCATCTTGCCATGGAGAAAATTCTCAAAGCTTTATATGTAAAAACAAAAGATGATTTTGCTCCAAAGACCCATAATCTTCTTTACCTGTGTGAATTGTGCGGCATAGAACTTACAGAAGAACAGATGACATTTTATGCTATTCTTATGAAATATCAGATAACAGGAAGATACCCGGATAATGCAGGTCGCATACCAGACCAGGCACCAGTATTGCAGTATTACAAAAGGACTTCGGAGGAGATAGAATGGTTAAAGCGGAAATTGAATCAGTAGTTAAAAAATATATTCACGTATTAAATGATAAAGGGTTAAACATTGAACATGTATATATTTACGGGAGCTGCGCGCGCGGAGAAGACAGCATCAATAGTGACATTGACGTAATGCTTGTATCGGATATATTTGATACGGATGATGATTCGATTTTATCACGCCCCTGGATATATACAGTAAAAGTTGATCCAAGGATTGAACCTGTGGCAGTAGGTAGCAGACGTTTTAGAGATGATACAGGTTCGCCGCTTATAGGAATAGTTAAGAAAGAGGGTGTAAAAATAATGTAGATTCAGGGTCTGGTTGTAATGTCATATTAACTGATGAGAGGTATGAACATTTACAAAAACAACATCCTGAATTACTTCCTGATTATGAGTACGCAATGAGGTAAACAGTACTGGCACCTGAATTTCTGCTGGAAAAAGTCCGAACCATGATTTAAGGATTAAAGGATTTTCATGATTCGGTTTCCGGTACCGGCTGGCAAATCCTGCTAATCCTGTAATCATGAGAATCAAGGTTCAGACGATGGATAAATTTAATGTCTTAACATCAAAAAGAAGATTAAAGGTAGCATATGAAAAAACTAAGAATCTATCTTGATACCTCGGTAATAGGAGGTATGTTTGATGATGAATTCATGGAACGAACAGATAAATTGATTAATGAGATAAAGAGTGTAAATTATTCCGTGTACATTGGTATTAGTAAGCAGTGAGATTGAAAAAGCTCCGGAGACAGTTATCAATTTATATAATGAATTGCTTCAGTATTGTGAAATACTTGAAGTTGACATCAACTGCCTGTCGTTGAGAGATGAGTATCTTATAAATAATATTGTTAGCCGGAAATATATGGATGAGGCTCTTCATGTTGTAATAGCAACTGTATCAAATTGCGATATAATTGTAAGCTGGAATTTTAAACATATTGTTCACTATGACAAAATAGCCTTATATAATACAGTTAACCGGATAAATGGCTATAAAGATATTTTTATAAATTCCCCTGCGGAGGTAATTGATTATGAAGAATAAAAAGTTTGATTGTGTGGAGATGAAAAGAAAATCTCAGGAAATGATTTATAATGAGATAAAAAATATGTCTGTTGCAGAAGAGCTTGATTTCTGGAATAAAGGTACAGCTAAATTAAAAAAACAACAGAATACTGTTCCAAAAGATAAGGCCCTGAAAAGTAAAATGATTAAATGATAGAAGTGGTTGAAGTAAAAATATAGGTAAATACAGCATATTGATAAAGTTTAACAACGGTGTATCCAGTAAAGTAAATATAGAAAATGAACTGTGGGGCACAGTCTTTGAGCCGTTTAAAAATATAGACAAGTTTAAATAGTTCACTGTATCAAAGGAATTGGGGACTATAGTCTGGTGAAATGAAGCTGATTTTGAAAAAGCAGTAACCGAGCTTGCAGACCAGATTTTTGGATCAAACACAATATACCTTAACATAAAATGTCGAATTTTTAATATGGGTATATCTTTCATCACAATTAATTACTCGAGTTAGGCGTTTTTTGGACATAGCTACGCCATGAGTTTTAGTTTTTTATAAATGTCCCTCTTGGAGACACCCTTTTTATGCATTATAATCACTTGATCAACGTACTCCCGCTTCTTCATTATTTTGAAATACTGTCGAGATTTCCCAAGACTCTGTTCATTGTTAGCAACTCTCAATGATTCAAGTAAAGCATACGCAGCAAATACAAGAGCACAGTATTTTTCTATTGCCTTCAGTTTCCTCATCTGGTATTGACTCATACCAAGACGATCTTTACAATAAAGATATCCAACTTCAATATCCCAGCGAAAGCTGTAATATTTCAAGATGCCTTCATTATTCAAGTTCATATCCGTACTAAGGATGAACATTATAGATCCGTCCTTGACTCTCTTTGATATCAGTATAATTGCATTACCGATACCTTTCAGCCAGACTTCTATCCGTCTGACTTTGAAGGCTTCATCCTTTAATTTTACTTTCTCAAAGGATGAGTTTCTTAAGTTTTTCACATAAGCTGACAGCTTATGTTTTTTACCATGCTCTTTAAACTGGAATACTCTATTGCTCTTAAGCGCTCCTATAAGTTCAAATTCCCGGTCTTTTACAGCTTTTACGACTTTCTCCGATGTGTACCAGCTATCTACTAAACAGTATATCTTATCTCCCGTAAAAGGTTCAAACTTATCTATCAATTCACATGCTATATCCGGTTTTGTTTTAAATACTTCTCCGGATTCAGTTGCCACTTTCTCATTTAGATAAAACCGGAAATCATATGGGAAAGATATATCCCCTGATCTATAATGACTTGTCACCAAGCTGTGACCATATACCGTTCTGCCTTTTGAATGAGAATAATGCCACCCGAGACTTTCTATCTTCTTCGGTTTTCCCGGCTTCTCTATCACAGTATCATCTATTATTAAAAAGCCTGTCCCGTTTTTCTTAGCGATACATTTTAAAAAATTCCTGTTAACTCTTAAAAGATCTTTACAGGTCCAAGCTGTATCTCTTATAAACTTTATATCATTACTAACATCTCTTGTGTCAACCTGAATGGAGTTGATACTTGAGATTGTATGACGACCATCATATTCTATTATCCCTTTCAGCATCTTAGTAAAATGCCTCATTTGCGGTTTTGAAAAAATTTCTTTCGCCGCTGTAAAATACTTGTCTTCTGTAATCTGTTGTTTATTTTTTTATTCATTAGAGTTTTTAAAATACTATTCATAATGGGGTAAAAAATTAATACTATTTTTTGCCCCATTATCTTTTTTCTTTTAAAAAAACGCCTAACTCAAGTTAATTATTATTAGCCGGTATCCTTTTAATTCTTAAGCTGAAACTATATTAAAAATACGAACATTTAACCAGCAATTAAATTAATCTTTTTATAAAAAACTTGTAAAATATAGAAGTTAATTATATTTCTTGATTCAATAAGGAAGGGTTATACTGTGGAAATTCCAACATATGATAGCATGATGAATCCACTGCTTCAGGCACTCCATCTGCTTGGCGGTTCCGGAACAATTGAAGAGATTAATAACAAAACTGTTGAGTTGATGTCATTACCTGACTCTATTATTGAAATACCTCATGGTAAAAGCGGTTCAATGTCTGAAGTTGATTATCGCCTTGCATGGACAAAAACATATTTAAAGAAATATGGACTCCTTGAAAATTCTGCCAGAGGTATTTGGTCCCTGATTGAAATAAAAGATAAACCTATTGTTATTGATCCTAAAGAAGTCGTAAAAGCTATAAGAGAAAAAGAATCTAAAGATAAGACAACCGAAAAACTTGAAGAACAGCTACAGGATACAGAAACTGAAATTAATGAAAGAACGACCTGGATTGATCACCTGAATGAAGTTCTTCTTTCTATTGAACCGTCACAATTTGAAAGATTAACACAGAGGTTACTAAGAGAGTCAGGTTTTACCCAGGTTGAAGTCACAGGTAAAAGCGGAGATGGCGGAATTGATGGTAAAGGTATAATGAAAATCGGCGGCTTACTCAGCTTCCATGTGTTATTTCAATGTAAAAGGTATAAGGGTGTTGTTGCTGCAAGAGATATAAGGGATTTTCGCGGAGCTTTGCAGGGTAGGGCTGATAAGGGGTTGTTTATTACCACAGGTTCTTTTACTCGCGATGCGATTAAAGAGGCACAGAGAGATGGTGCACCACCTATTGATCTGATTGATGGGAATGAACTGGCAGAGAAGCTGAAAGAGCTGTCTCTGGGTGTTAAAACCGAGCTTATTGAGCAGGTAAGTATTGATGAAGATTGGTTCAGGAAGATATAAAGGGGACCAATCTTGCTAAAATGTTAAATTAAACTGTGATAATAAGGAGTGATACAGGCTTCTCACTCGCCCTCGCAGAACACCAGAACAATCCTCCTTCCATCCCCTATAAGCACAGGCTTGAGGTTTCCTGCAAGGCTTTCAGCCTTTTTCCCGGCATCCTTAAGAACAGAATAAAGACCGTTAAGCTCGCTGTCATTTATAAGGCTTCTGAACCTCAGCCCCTCAACGGCAAATTTCATAGCCTCAATAGCTCCGCATATATCGTTAAGCTTGTTTTCCACATTACTGGTAGAGAAAGATAATATTTCCATACAATACCTCCCGGATGGTGTAGTAATGTCATTGCATTATGGTGTCTTGGTGTCAATTTGTTTTTCTTGACATTTATAAAAAAAAAATTAATGTGGCAGTATGAGTGAAGAAGTCAGGACAACCCTTAGAATGGAAAAAGAACTCCATAAGAAGATTAAGCATTTCTGTGTGGAGCACGACATATCCCTGCAGGAGTTTGCCCTTAACTCCATGATCTACTGCATGGATAAAAAGATCACCACACCGAAAGACAAAAAATAATAAAACTGTAAAAATATTTCTCAAATAAAAGTTCACTCAAGCACCGCTCGTTGAGCGGAGTCGAAACGAGCATGTTCATTCGTGCATTGTACGTTGAGCGGAGTCGAAACAGGAATGTCACCAACGGTTAAATTTTGCCGGTTTTATGAACAATGCGAATCTTCAAGGAAAAGAACCGCTGTGATGCAAATCCCTTAATCCTGTAATCGTGCCCAGACAATTAAAAATTTTTAAATTTATACAACTCCGGCGTATTACAATTATCAATCCGTAAAGAGACTTAACTCAATATTTAGATTAGATTTAATCTGGAATAAACTCAGGTTACTTTTTCGGATCAGATTATCACACATGGTAATTGCATGATTGGGGAGAGTAAACCGATGGAAGTGATTTTGCATCCTCACGCTGCACAGCGGATTAAGTAGCGTGGAGCTGAAGAAGGAGAAGTGATTAAAACCATATTAACTGGTGAAATGTTTCCGGCAAAATTCGGCAGAATGGGATTCCGGCTTACTTTACCATATAATAATGAGAGGAATGGCAGGCATTACAGGCAAAAACAGATTGAAGTATTTGGAATTAATGAAAATAATAGCTGGCTTGTAATAACAGCTATTGTTAAGTTTTTTAATTAAGAGGTAGTATATGGAAATAAGCTATGATTCAAAGTTTAATATTGGATATATAAGACTGCGTGATAAGGTTGAGAATGTTAAAACAATCAGAATAAGTGATGAGCTGAATATAGATATAGCGCCGGACGGGAAGGTTTACGGGATAGAACTGCTTAATGCAGGTGAACAGTTGGGTGTACTTGAAGGTAAACCATTTACCTTTATAAACGAGTCTGATAATAAAAAAACAGAGCTTCTGATTTTATAAAGTAGCTAAGGCATTGACGTAAAGGAGGCTTGTTCATGATAGCAATAAAAATTAAACAGGATATAAAGTCAGGCAGGCTTGTTATACCTGAGCTTGAAAAATATAAAGGCAACAGCGAAGAAATAATCAGAGGTACTCAGGGAGATATTATTGAAAGGATTACTATAAAATGAAATATCTGCTTGAAACAAATGTATGTATTAAATTCATAAATGATGATTCTGGACCTGTCGAAACGAGCATGTTCACTCGCGCACCGCTCGTTGAGCGGAGTCGAAACTGGAATGTCACCACCGGTTTAGTTTTGCCGGTTTTATGAACCATGTGAGTCTTCAAAGTAAAAGAACCGCTGTGATGCCAATCCTGTAAATCCCTTAATCCCGTAATCGTGTTCAGACAGTGTAATAGTAATCTATAAAAAATATTTCTAAAAAAATCACAATATCAACTGCCCTCAAACGTAGTAATCAACAAATCATAAAGATACTTGACATCGCTGAAAGGGAGGAGTTTAATTATGCTCGGAACAGATTTTTTGGTAATGAAATGATTACAGGCTGCCAGGTGCATACAAGTTACAGTGAATATATATTGAAATAACCGCTATCTCAATGATGCTACAGGAGTATTTCTACGAGGACTGGGTTACATACAGGGTGAATCCTTAATTAAATGAATACAGCATGGATGCTGAGGTTTTCATTAAGATATATTAATGAAATTAGTAAAAATATTTTTAATCTTTACGATAGAGAACGTTATAGTTAATATAGTACAAATTTCAGCGTGAGGTTAACAGAATGAATGCGTATAAATTATCAGCAAATGTACCGAAAAGCAGGAAAATTTCAATAGATGTACCTGCTAATATTCCGGAAGGGCCTGTTGAAATTATATTGGTATTTCAGACACAGCAGAAAACTTCATCAAAAGCAATAATTGAAAAGGCATGCGGCTCTTTAAAAGGGAGCAGGTTTAATACAGAATTTTTTTTAAAACAGAAGCAGATGGATAAGGAGCTTGAACGCTGATGGAAGTATATTTTCTTGATGCCTGTTCCGTTATTGTTTTTTTTCAGAAGGAGCCGGGATTTGAAAAGATCAGGATGCGTATCTGGTAACTTCTGATCATCATGAGTTTGATATTATAGACAGGAATAAAGAACTGAAGTTTTGCTGGATAAGGTGATAACTGAATTTTATGAGAAAATATGTTGTACTATTTGAAAAAAAAGGATAAATGTGATTATGAATATCTTTTTCTGTCCGTATCTTAAAAGAGAAGTTGTATTAACAGATGAAAGATATGAACATATAAAAAAGCAGCATCCTGAACTGCTTCCCGATTATGAATCGGCAGTTTGCGAAACAGTTCTCGATCCTGACAGTGTGCGTAAAAGTGCAAGGTTTCAGAATGCGCGGATGCTTACAAAGTATTTTGAGAATATTAGAGGCGGTAAATATACTGTTGTAGTTGTTGTAAGTGATACTCAGCCTGAACAGCGTGACTGGATCATCACAGCTTATATAACAAGAAAACTAAGTGATGGAGAAATAGAATGGGAAAAGAAATGACATTCAATTATGATAGAATAGCGGATATTCTCTATATAAATTTTACTGATCCATATCCTGAACAGGAGACAGAAGAATTAGGCGATGATGTAATCGCACGCCTTAATCCGGATACAGGTAATATTGAAAGTATGGAGGTTCTCTTCTTTTCAACAAGGCTCCTAAGGAATGAAATTTTTAAACTCCCTGTAACAGGGGATATACATCCTGTGCAGATTATACGATAAATTTCGTTCAGCTGAATTACCGGTTAATGAAACACCATATATGCCATAATACAATCCGTGAATACGGTGTAATTGCTCCTTCAATTGCAGAGAAGGAGCATGATGGTGTGTTTTACATAAAAAAGGTATTGGCCGCTTCCTTCGGTCAAAAAATTATGTTGGTGTAATCCAGACAGATTCAGGTCTTGTTGTTGAGATACTCCCCAAAATCCATAGAGAAAAAAGAGAAGAGGAGGAGAGTGTTCCTGATACCCGCAGGCTCTTCCTTCGAATGCTCCGTACTGTGAAGGATTCACCTTTCAAACAATTTAATGAATCTGACATTGCAACATACAAAATGCATATCATGGAGATATTCATCCACCTGTTTATCAATGAGATGAATGAGCTTGTGCGTCAGGGAATGAGGTCAGGATACATCACAATGGAGGAGAACTCGAAGATTTTAAAGGGTAAGCTCCGCATCAATGACCATATAAAGAAAAATATAGTACATAAAGAACGGTTCCATATAGTTCACTCGCGCACCGCTCGTTGAGCGGAGTCGAAACGAGCATGTTCACTCGCGCACCGCTCGTTGAGCGGAGTCGAAACGAGCATGTTCACTCGCGCACTGCTCGTTGAGCGGAGTCGAAACGAGCATGTTCATTCGTGCATTGTACGTTGAGCGGAGTCGAAACGAGCATGTTCATTCAAACCCCGCCCATTGAGCGGAGTCGAAACGGGAATGTCACCACCGGTTTAATTTTGCCGGTTTTATGAACTATGTGAATCTTCAAGGAAAAGAACCGCTGTGATACCAATCCTGTAAATCCCTTAATCCCGTAATCGTGTTCAGACAGCTGAATAAAAAAATATTCCTTAAATACAAAAAATATTTATCTCACCACATCGCGCACACGTATTATAAATATCTATGCAGTCTTTATTAGAAAATCAAATCTGTTTAAAGACTTGACACTAAATGCAGCCATACTATAATTATGTTAAGTTAAATATGTGAAAAATATTTCTGCAAAGAAGTCAATCATTGAAGCAGGCGAGGTGAAGTAAATCCATGTTCTACCGCAGAAAAATCCTCCTCTCTCTCCTTGAAACCTTTGACGGTAAACTCTCAAAGATAGAGCTTCAGAAATATCTCTTCCTGACAACCGTATCGCAAAAGGAACCTGTCTATGAATTTGTACCATATAAATACGGCAGCTATTCCTTCACCGCATGGAGCGACCTTAATGTTCTGTGCAATAAAGGCATTGTAAAGATTGATGAGAATGATATAATAAAAACCGTACAGGAAAGCTATTTTAAGGAACTTATACCTGAAGACCGTGACCGGATAAAAAAAGTTAAGAGCAAAAGCATGGAGCTTAAAACCGGCCATGCACTTATGCATTATGTATATACATTTGCGCCATATTACGCGCTAAACAGTTCGGTTAAAGAAAATTATCTCTCACCTGATGAAATAGAAGAAATAGAAAAAATAAGGCCTCATATGCCGGTTAAGGCTTTATGCACAATCGGGTACGAAGGGATTAGTATTGAAGCATATATAAATAAACTGATAAAGAATGATATCAGGTGCCTTGCAGATGTACGAAGAAATCCGCGAAGCATGAAGTTCGGTTTTACAAAGAGCAGGCTTGAGCATATCTGCAATGAAACAGGTATTGTATATGTATCGATACCTGAGCTCGGAATAGACTCCGTAGAGAGACAAAATATTTGTGATAATAACAGTTATAGCATCCTTTTCAAAAATTATGTAAAAGATACACTGAGCCGTACAGACGGGCAGCAGAAGCATCTGCTTGAATTGCTCAGGAAATATAAAAGAATAGCGCTTACATGCTTTGAGGCGGATATTAATAAATGCCACAGGAAAATCCTCGCTGATTACATACAGGATAAGTACAGCCCGGTAGAAAAAATAATCCATCTGTAGATGAAGGTATGGCAAAAGAAAAGGTTTTTATTACAGTCAAGACCTATCCGGCTTACTTAAAAAACTTATCAGGAGCTTGTATGCACGGCAGGCTTTAAAGAGGATGGTTCTTTTATCAGGATTTATCCTGTCCCATATCGCAAACTTGACTATGATAAACAGTTCGAAAAATACCGGTGGATTGAGCTTGAGCTGATTAAGAATAAATCAGATTTCAGACCTGAAAGCTGTAGACCACTCAATGTTGATAATATTATACTTCATGATCTTATTGATACAGATAAAGGCTCATGGGACAGAAGAAAAGAAATCTGTCTGAAGAAAGTATATACCGATATGAAAAAGCTGATTGTTGAAGCTAAAGACAGAGCGGTCATGACTTCACTCGCCGTATTTAAACCAACTGAGATTATTGATGTTGTTATTGAAAAAACTGAAAGGGAATGGAACAAAGCAGAAGCTATGGCAATAAACAAAGAACAGATGCTTCTATTTCCTGAACATAAGAATCTTGAAATAGTTAAAAAAGTACCTTATAATTTTTCATACAGGTTTAAAGATATCAATGGGAAGAAAAGTAAACTTATGATTTCTGACTGGGAGACCTCACAGCTGTACTGGAATTGTCTGGCTAAACACAATGATGAAAGGAAAGCCTGTGATGATGTGAGAAAAAAATATTTTGATGCATTCATTAAAAAGGATCTTCACTTCTTTCTCGGAACAACTAAGGAACATCATTTCAGATCAAGGAATCCATTTATTATAATAGGTGTATTTTATCCTGAAGATGATTTACAGGGGAGGTTGTTTTAAATCAAGGAGCGGACAATTAACCGGTAAGCAACAACTGTCCGAATCGATATTAAAGGATTCAGGAATTTTCATAATACTGTTTTCGGTATTTGACACTACCACAAGAAACAGGATCCCTTCGACTCCGCTCAAGGCAAGCCCTTCGACATCACGGTTGGTGAGCCTGTCGAAACGAGCATGTTCACTCGCGCACCGCTCGTTGAGCGGAGTCGAAACGAGCATGTTCATTCGTGCATTATACGTTGAGCGGAGTCGAAACGAGCAGGTTCACTCAAACACCGCCCGTTGAGCGGAGTCGAAACGGGAATGTCACCACCGGTTTAATTTTGCCGGTTTTATGAACAATGCGAATCTTCAAAGTAAAAGAACCGCTGTGATGCCAATCCTGTAAATCCCTTAATCCCGTAATCGTGTTCAGACAATGTAGTAGTAATCTGTAAAAAATATTTCTTAAAAAACACAATATTAACTCCCTCAAACGTAGTATTTAACAAATCATAAAGATACTTGACATCGCTGAAAGTAAGCTGTTAAATTATGCCTGAGATAATCAGATTTTTTAGTATTATAATATCGATGTTTTGTGATGATCCTAATTTTTGATGATGAAATGATTACAGGCTGCCAGGTGCATACATGTTATGGTGAATATATATTGAAATAACCGCTATTTCAATGATAAACTGATGATTGATGATCTGCCAAAAGGTCATCACTGGAAACAGGAGAAAAATCCCTCCGGTGATGAATGGATTGTTAAGATCAATCAGCCTCAACCGATGTTCCGGATACCGCAGTTTGAACAGCAGGTTAGGGTGGTAAAAAAGAGTTATAAAATAAACTATGGAGAACAACCGGAATGCCTGAATACATGCCTCCATTTAAAATAACACCGGCAGTTATATCACTCATTTCTGAAATATCCGAAATGGTAGGCCGTATTACTGCGTTCACTGATCATTCTGATAATCTGCGTCTGCGGAAGGTTAACCGGGTTAAGACAATCCAGGGTTCTCTGGCCATAGAGGGGAATACCATGAGCGAAGAGCAGATTACTGCAATTCTGGATGGTAGAAAAGTAATAGCCACGCCTCGTGAAATCATGGAGGTGCACAACGCGATTCGTGCTTATGACAGTATTGATAAATGGTTCCCATATTCAGAAAAGGATATACTTAAAGCTCACAAGATATTGATGGATGGGCTGCTTGATAAACCGGGCGCTTACAGAAAAGGGGGCGTTGGCGTGATGGCAGGTGAGAAGGTGGTTCATCTTGCGCCTCCGGCTGACCGTGTATCCATGCTTATGAAAAACCTTCTGGGGTGGCTGAAAAATACTGACCACCATCCTCTCATTGCAGGTTCTGTGTTTCATTATGAGTTTGAATTTATCCACCCCTTTGAAGACGGCAATGGCAGAATCGGAAGGCTGTGGCAGACCCTGATTCTTTATAAATGGAATCCGGTTTTTATAAATATACCTGTTGAAAGCATCGTTTTCAGGCATCAGGCGGATTATTATAACGCAATAAAAGAAAGCACAAAGAAGGCCGATTCTTCATTCTTTATTGAATTTATGCTCAGAATGATTGCGGAAGCGTTAAGGACGACCGTTACCCCCGAAGTCACACCTGAAGTCACACCCGAAGTTAAAAAAATGCTTTTAATAATCAATGGAGATATGACACGAAAAGAAATTCAGGAAAAACTCGGATTAAAAGATGAAAAGAACTTCCGTGAGAGATATATACAACCCTCAATTGAAGTGGGGGTGATTGAAATGACAATACCGGACAAACCCAACAGTCGTCTGCAGAGATACAGAATAACAGAAAAAGGGAAATATGCAATTGTCAACAGCGGTTAGAATTTGCTGCTTTTCACCGGTTTAATTTTGCCGGTTTTATGAACAATGCGAATCTTCAAAGTAAAAGAACCGCTGTGATACCAATCCCGTAAATCCCTTAATCCCGTAATCGTGTTCGGATAGCTGAATAAATAAAAAGTATTCCTTAAATACATAAAAAAATTTATTCAACAGTATTTCCCACACGTATTATTATATTATAACAAATCTTAAAGATACTTGACTCAAACAGGATAAATTGCTTAAACTATCTTTATGATGTAAAGGAGGTTTCTTCATGATAGCAATAAAAATTAAACAGGATATAAAGTCAGGCAAGCTTGTTATACCTGAGCTTGAAAAATATAAAGGCAACAGCGCAGAAATAATCATACTTATCGAAGAAAATAAAGCCTCATCATGGCCTGCAAATTTTTTTAAAGAAACCTATGGATTTATGAAATCAGAAAAAATAATCAGAGGTACTCAGGGAGATATTATTGAAAGGATTACTATAAAATGAAATATCTGCTTGATACCAATGTATGTATTAAATTTATAAATGGTGACTCTGAACCTGTCAAATTAAAGCTTCAGAGCTTTAAACCTGAAGATATCATTCTCTGTTCTATAGTTAAATCTGAATTAATATATGGAGTATTAAAAAGTAAAAACAAAACTAAAAATACAGAGAAACTAAATCAGTTCTTTGCTCCATTTAATTCTTTATCATTTGATGATGACTGTGCTTTTATTTATGGTGAGATCAGGTCAATTCTTGAAAAAACTGGAAGCTTAATAGGTGCATATGATATGCAGATAGCAGCCATTGCAATGCGCAATAATCTTATTCTCGTGACGCATAATACTAAAGAGTTTTCAAGAATAGATAGACTTAAAATAGAAGATTGGGAATAATCGATATTGTAAATAATTGAACTTACTACATAACAAATCATGGCACCTTCAGTTAAAAGAATTCTCGATTAAGTCAACAAACTAAATCCATTTGAACATAAAGAGATAAGGAACAGGTTTCCTTCGACTCCGCTCAGGGCAAGCCCTTCGACTCCGCGGTTGGTGAGCCTGTCGAACCACATGAACAGCACCCTTCGACTCCGCTCAGGGAGCGTGGTGTGCATAAATTTTAGATGGTTCACTCGCGCACCGCTCGTTGAGCGGAGTCGAAACGAGCATGTTCATTCGTACACCGCTCGTTGAGCGGAGTCGAAACGGGCATGTTCACCGGGAGTGTCTATTTCCGTTTAACAATATCAAGAAATGAATTTTTTCTCTTTTTTGATGCTGAAGATTCCTTTATGATTGTTTTCCGCACTGCTGTCTTCCCGGACTCAAGAAGAAGAAGCTGCTCTGTTTTGCTTACATTAAAAGCAGTCGATACATGCTTCGGGCCGGCCATTATTATTTTTTTGGCATCTTTATCATTTTTATCTATTTCACCCTTTGAAACAAGATCATCATATATTTTAGTCAGATCATTTTCATCTATACATTCGAAATCAAAGAAGATAACATCTATATTTTTATCTGCCTCAAGATCATGTTTAATATTCACATGTTTTGAATCAAGGCCGATATTCATGGTTTTTATCATTTCGGAACCCTCGTTCGGCTCCCTTTCCCTCCCTGAATAGGGGAATGAAGATCCTTTAAATGCATCAATTACAAGAAGTACCTTTTTAAGTCTCTTTTTCTTCTCTTTGACTGCACCTTCATCAAGCATTCTGATAGCTGTATCAACACCAAGGTTGTCGGAACACCCGCCATCCATCAGATGCAGGAATAAATCATCATACGTACTTTTGTTAATATCCAGTTTACATCTTAATGTTGAAGGTGGAACACCGATAGGAAAACTTGCGCTTGCCTTGACTCCGACCGCAAGGGGCATCACGCTTACATTATCACCGGCAATATCTTCCCTCCAGCTTCTGTGTGTATATTGAAAAACACCATATTTTTTCAATACTTCAGGCGCAAAGGGGAAATGTGCCCCGTCATTATAAATTGTTGCGTTAGTAACCCAGTATGGAACCATTTTTGAGAAATCGGGGTTTTCAGACTTATCCTCATACTTGAAAACATCACTGATCAGCAGACTTCTTCCCCTCCACTTGCGGCCAAGAACATGTTTGTCTATTGATGTTTCAAGGAGATCACCCCTGTCTTTAGGGGGAAACCAGTTGAGCGGGTTAAGAAAGCCGAAGATCAGGGACCATGTGTAATCTCTCTCCAGATCCTTTAAAAGTGAATTTTTATTCAGGGTTCCGGGATAGATATATTCATTAAAGCTGTAATTTTCGTTGCTCCCTTTGTTTAAACCTTTGTCGTTTATATGATCTATAAGGGATGCCATATATATTGATGCGGCAAAACCCCCTCCTGATACTGTAGAGATGTAATCTATCTCTTTTAATACTTCATAATTCTCAAGCTCCGACATTACTCCGGCTGCGAAATTTGCGGCTCTGTGACCCCCTCCGGAGATGGCCATGGCAACAAGTGTGTCCCTGTGAACCTTGCATTTTCTGTTTACCTGGCTCTGGTAGCTGCTTATAAGTTTTATGCCGGTGTTTTTTGACGGGTTGACCTTGGGGTCGTTATAATCAGTTTCATCAGGCAGCTTGGTGTAATCCAGAGTAGCGCATCCTGTTAAATTAATATTTATAACAGCAACGATACAAACCGATATCAGATGACAGATTCCATTAAAATATTTTTTCTTCATTTTATCACTCCTCCGGTATATTTTATTTATCGCTTTATTACGGATACAGATCCTTAATTTAGCATTATTATATATAATAATGCTAATAACAGTTAAATGTCAACCACTAAACAATGTGAAGTATTGCTGATATGCCTGCCGGGACAGCATCCGGCATGTGCTAAGGAATATAAATACAGCTTTCTTAACCGGAATTAAAGAATTAAAGGATTTTCATGATTAGATTTCCGGTATTTGACACTATCATAACAAGCAGGTCTTTCCCGACTCCACGGCTGTTGAATCTGTCGAACTACATAAAAAGCACCCTTCGACTCCGCTCAGGGCAAGCTCTTCGACATCACGGTTGGTGAGCCTGTCGAACCACATGAACAGCACCCTTCGACTCCGCTCAGGGAGCGTGGTGTGCATAAATTTTAGATGGTTCATTCGTGCACCGCTCGTTGAGCGGAGTCGAAACGAGAATGTTCACTCGCGCACCGCCCGTTGAGCGGAGTCGAAACGAGCATGTTTACTCGCACACCGCCCGTTGAGCGGAGTCGAAACGAGCATGTTCATTCGTGCACCGCCCGTTGATCGGAGTCGAAACGGACAAGTTCACTCGCGCACTGCTCGTTGAGCGGAGTCGAAACGAGCATGTTTACTCGTGCACCGCTCGTTGAGCGGAGTCGAAACGAGAATGTTAACTCGCGCACTGCTCGTTGAGCGGAGTCGAAACGAGAAAGTTAACTCGCGCACTGCTCGTTGAGCGGAGTCGAAACGAGCATGTTAACTCGCGCACTGCTCGTTGAGCGGAGTCGAAACGAGCATGTTTACTCGTGCACCGCTCGTTGAGCGGAGTCGAAACGAGAATGTTCACTCGCGCACCGCCCGTTGAGCGGAGTCGAAACGAGCATGTTTACTCGCACACCGCCCGTTGAGCGGAGTCGAAACGAGCATGTTCATTCGTGCACCGCCCGTTGATCGGAGTCGAAACGGACAAGTTCACTCGCGCACTGCTCGTTGATCGGAGTCGAAACGGACAAGTTCACTCGCGCACTGCTCGTTGAGCGGAGTCGAAACGAGCATGTTAACTCGCGCACTGCTCGTTGAGCGGAGTCGAAACGAGCATGTTTACTCGTGCACCGCTCGTTGAGCGGAGTCGAAACGAGAATGTTCACTCGCGCACCGCTCGTTGAGCGGAGTCGAAACAGACATGTTCATTCGTGCACCGCTCGTTGAGCGGAGTCGAAACGAGAATGTTCACTCGCGCACCGCTCGTTGAGCGGAGTCGAAACAGACATGTTCACTTATGCACCGCTCGTTGAGCGGAGTCGAAACAGACATGTTCACTTATGCACCCGTAAAAGTGTATAAATCGGACCATAGTTGCAAATATCAGAAAAAATTTTGTTATCAACAATAATACATGCCTGATAATAAAAAACTTCTTGAAATTTATATATATTACCCTCCTGTAATACCTGGTTAAAAATAGTTTGAATTTCATGCTGCGTTTCCTGATTTTCTTAAATTTAACTTCAACCTTATTTGATGAAATAAAATCAATTCTTATTGAATACTTATACAGGATATATTATGAGTGAAGGGAGTAAAAAAACAATCCTCCTTGTGGATGATGAAGCAATTATAACATTATTACAGAAAAACATCCTTGAGGATTATGGTTATAAAGTTATAACAGCGGGTTCCGGCCTGGAAGCAATAGAAATATTTAAGTCGGATAGTTCGATTGATCTTGTTCTTATGGATATAGATCTCGGGAAAGGGATGGATGGTACTGATACAGCAATAGTAATGCTAAGGGAACGTGATATTCCTGTAGTTTTTCTGTCCAATCATATTGAACCGGAAATAGTCAGGAAAACAGAGAAAATAACCTCTTACGGTTATGTTGTAAAGAACTCGGGGGATGCGGTTCTTGATATGTCTATGAAGATGGCATTCAGACTTTTTGATGAGAAAATGAAAAATAAAACCAAGGATAAACTGCTGTGCGAAAGTGAGGAGAGATACCGCACGCTTGTTGAATCCCAGCTCGAAGCTGTGTGTATCTGGCTCCCTGATACAACTCTTACTTTCGTTAATGAAGCGTATTGTCTCCTAATGGGGAAATCAAAGGAGGAACTGACCGGAGTAAAATGGATTGAGTTTATTCCTGAGAGCTCACGGTATGAGGTAATGGAAAATTACAGAAAAGCGGTGGTGGCAAGGAGGGTGTATTCCTATGTGCATGAAGTAGAAGCAAAAGATGGAATACGCTGGTACCGGTGGAACGATGTCCCTCTTTTTAATGAAGAGGGAAACCTCAAGGAGTTTCAGTCTGTAGGTCATGATATTACCGAACGAAAACAGGCTGAAGACAGAGTCAAATCACTGCTGCTGGAAAAAGAACTTCTGTTAAAGGAGATGCACCATAGAATAAAAAACAACATGAACACCCTATATGCGCTTCTTATGCTGCAGGCAGAGTCATTAAAAGATTCTTCCGCAGTTTCTGCACTGAACGATGCAGGAAACCGCGTGCAGAGTATGTCTCTATTGTATGATAAACTGTATTCATTTTATGATTTTAACGAAATGCCGGTTGTATATTATCTGTCGTCTCTGATAAATGAAATTGTTGAAAACTTTCCCAACGGTAAATCAGTGAAGATAGAGAAAAAATTTGACGACTTTGTTCTTGAGGTGAATAAATTACAGCCGCTGGGAATCATTATCAACGAACTGATTACCAATATCATGAAGTACGCTTTTCATGGCATGAGCGACAGGCAGATTACAGTATCTGCAACGCTCAAAGGGGGGAATGTGACGGTTTTAATCGCCGATAACGGTATCGGTATACCCGAATCAATGAGTTTTGAAAATTCCCCCGGTTTTGGCATGCAGCTGGTGAACATGCTCACCAAACAGATCGGCGCAAATATAAGGATAGAGCGCAACGGGGGAACAAGGTTTGTTCTTGAATTCCAGGTGTAAATAAAAAAACTGCTGCCTGTTATTTTTCTTTATCAGGTAAAGGGAAATAGAACCAGTCTTTTACAACTATATCCTCGCAGGATAAGATTGTCTGTTTGTTTTTTTGTGCATTTGACATAGTAACCCATTTCCATTTCCATCCCCCTACAAAAGTGCCTATAACATAACCAAATGCAGCTGTACCCTGTACTCTTTTTTCAGTTTTAAAACCTGCAACAAGAGAAGCAGTTCCCCCCTCTCCACAATCTGTCCTGAAGTTTGCCGCCTCTAAATTCTGATTCGTTATCGGTCTGCTGTTAAAGATATGTGCGGCATAAGTATTATTATTTTTACCGGTGCACAATGCAAATGTGCAGCCGGAAAACTGACCGCTGATTACAATTGAGTGGCTGTCCTGGGTTGCATTAATCCAGGTGCATTGATTCAGTTTGTCTGGCAGATAAACACCATCAAAGTTGATAGTTGAACCATTTGTAAGCTTGAATTCTTTCGGTGATAAACTACCGACAAATCGTTTATAAAATTTGAGAGATTTGTTTGCATCACTAGGCGGATTATTTTCCATAATAAATGGAGCAGTCCATAGCTGAACATTAATTGTTTTCCCTACAGGCTTATCGTTAAGCCACTTGTAAAGTTCATCAGCTGTTATTGGAAAAGCATTTGTTGAGACAAAAAGAATGGCCATAATGACAAGATGTTTTACTTTAATAATTTTCATTTTTTACCACCTGAACCGTATTTTTTTCAGAATTAACATTCTGACAGTTTTTATGACAAAAAATCAATAAATATTCCTTAATTTTTATAACATAAAATATTAAATTTTCTCCATCGAATTCGGCGGCAGAGAGATGTAATTGTTGGTTTTAAACTGAAATATGTGTTTGAAATATGTGTTAATGAAGAATTATTACTGAAAAAATATCATATCTGGCTTGATTTGCAAATGGGGATTGATTATCAGATATAAAACCGGGGGGATAAAAATCATTTAAAGGGGTCGGGTTCAGATTTTTATCAAAGCTCTTACAGGATATTGTAACAGAGAGTATAAAAATGGGAATAATGTAACGGGTTATTTTTAACATAGCACACTCCGGGGAATAAAATAATCAGGCATTAAATTCAGGGAATATTTTGATTTATTCACTGATAACCAGAAGCGAAGAAACCCTGGAATTTTTTGTTGAATCAAGGGGGGCAAGTGTATGCCATGTGCCGTTTTTCCAGTAACCTGGAACTTCGATGTCTGAATTATCAGTGCTGTACCCTGCAGCATAAACATCGTTATCAGATATTGCCAGTGATGAAACCCTGGAATTTTTTGTTGAATCAAGGGGGGCAAGTGTATGCCATGTGCCGTTTTTCCAGTAACCTGGAACTTCGATGTCTGAATTATCAGTGCTGTACCCTGCAGCATAAACATCGTTATCAGATATTGCCAGTGATGAAACCCTGGAGTTTTTCGTTGAATCAAGCGGAGTAAGTGTATGCCATATGCCATTTTTCCAGTATCCCGGAATATAAACACCTGCACTGTTTATGCTGAATCCGGCTGCATAAACATCAGTATCTGATACAACGAATGCTGAAACAGCTGAATTTTTTGTTGAATCAATGGGAGGAAGTGAAATCCATGTACCATTTTTCCAGTAACCGGGAGCTACAATATCTGAACTGTTTATACTGTATCCGGCTGTGTATATATCACTTCCTGATACAACAATTGATGAAACCCATGAATTTTTCGCTGAATTAAGGGAAGGAAGTGAAATCCATGTGCCATTTTTCCAGTATCCCGGAATATAAACACCTGAACTGTTTATACTGAATCCGGCTGCATAAACGTCAGTATCTGATACAACGAATGCTGAAACAGCGGAATTTTTTGTTGAATCAAGAGGAGGAAGTGAAAGCCATGTGCCATTTTTCCAGTAACCCGGAACCTCAATATCTGAAGTGTTTACGCAATATCCGGCTGCATAGACATCATTATCTGTTACGACAAACGAGGAAACCGCAGAGCTTTTCATCTGGTTAAGCGGTGTTAGTGAATTCCAGGAATTATTCTGCCAGTAACCGGGAATCTCAATGTTTAAATTATTTATGCTGTACCCGGCTGCATAAATGTCCATATTGCCGCTGTTGTATTCGCAACCTGCAAAAAAAAACGCAACAAAACAACAGAACACAACCGGTATCAATTTTAACAGCTTCTTCATATATCCTCTGTAATTGTTCAGGAATGAATAACAACATCAAAAAAATAGAGAATATAAAAGAAGTTTTGTTAATATTAAATTCTCTGAATTTAAAATTTTTAAAATAAGTACCCCGGCGCAACCTGGAGTTTGTGCTGAATCTGGTAATTTCAGCCATGAATATTTCATGATGTAGTTTCAGAGCTTATCTTCTGCTTTTGTACTGCCATGAATTTATTGCAGGACATGCAGATAATGTTATAATTTCAAAACAAAGGAATATCATTTAAAAATAAAAACTGAAGAAAGGGTATTAATAAAATAAGATTGAAAAATTTCAGCATGAAATATCAATTCACTTATTAAATAGCATATTAGTCTATTTAATTAAGAGTGGAAAGGTTTTATCAGGTAATGTATAACTTTATAAAAAATTTACTCACCAAATACATTCCCGGCATAAATAAAGAGGGCTTGCTGCTGGTTGCCGGATTTGTGTGGCTATTTGCAGGCGCTATGCTTTTTATCCGGGGATCTTTATATATATATATTAATGGACATCATAAATATTCTGAAGTGATTACTGCTTTAATCATCGGCGCTTTTTTTTATATTCTGCTGTTCATTAAAATATCAATAAAGCATATAACAAGAATCAGGAATAAAAAAAATGTCAGAAATTCTCCATTCTCATTTTTTGATGCGAAAGGATATGTTTTAATGTGTGTTATGATTACAACCGGTATTACTATCAGGCATTTTCAGATTGTCAATCCTGAGTACCTCAACACATTTTATATGGGGATGGGAATTCCTTTGATTCGTTCATCTTTTGATTTTTTTCATGCATGGCATAAAGAGACAGTTTTGAAGTAAGAATAAAGTTTTTTAATTTTTTAATGTTCTATGGTTGCAGATTTTCATCATACAAACGGAGCTTCGGGAACCTGGATTATTTATTCTTCATCCTGGCTATTTACTCATCCCTCTGTATTCTTTTTAAAGCCTTTACTCCGGGATACCCCGGGGATCGCCGGAGGGGTTTAAATAAATCATTAATTGACAAAAGTTCATTGTATTTTATAATCCGTCAGCTTATGATATTATAAATTGCATTAAATTTCCCGGTTAATATAATATAAAAATGAAATATCCCTCTTTAGTCCCGTTTGTCCTTTATCTGGTTGCCTTATCAACCGGATTTATTACCATATGTTGTACAGTCTTTCTATATATCAGCCATCGTAAAAAAGTATATTTGTTCTTTACTCTATTGTCATTTTCAATGCTTACCAAATTGATGCATGTAATGGTGAAATTATATTTCGAAAGTTTCCCTCCGGGTAATGAACAATTATTAATAATTTTAAAAACAATAAAAGTCTTCGGTTTATCGGTTTTCCTTTTTATTTTACCCGTGTTTATAAATCATATAATGCATGTGAAATTGAATTTATTAAAAAAAGCAGTTTTTTTGTCAATATCCCTGTCTGCTTTATCCCTTTATATTTTAAAGGCCATGTTTAAATACCATCTTGTTTACGATTATTTTATTATAAATACATTCTTTGTATTATTAATTGCTTATTGTATATGTACGGTTGTATTTAATCTGAAAAATGTATCTGATAAAAAATTAAAAATAATAATTTTAACATTTCTTATACTGGCAGTCGTTTTTTTCCCGCTGGAAATACTTGATATAATACTCGGAGAAACCAGCATTCAGCTTCCGGTATCCTCCATTATAATTAATACTTTAAGTATTATTTTCTGTTTTTTCTACTTAGCCTCCCCGATGGTCAAAGAAAAAGACCGGTTGAAGGACCAGGCTGCTGATCAGTCAGGCGATTATTTTCAGACAAAATACAATATAACCAGAAGAGAAAAAGAGATTATTAAACTGATAAAAACAGGTTATTCAAACAGTGAAATCAGCGATAAAATGCTTATCTCAGTCAGTACTGTTGAAAAGCATATTTATAATATATATCAGAAACTTAATGTTAAAAACCGTATTCAGTTAATTAACCTGATTCAGTCAGATTTATGAAATCAGTAGAAGTTTTCTTCCATATTTAACTTTTTTATTTTTTTTACCAAAATAGAAGTTTACTGCTATTGACATCGGATAACTTTACCCTGTATATTTTTCCTGCCCCTCCTTAAAAATCTTACTTAAATTATTTTAAGAAACACCCGGCAAAAATCTGAATCAGCCGGATTGAAGAATCAATATGTAAATTGAAAAACAACAAAGGATAAAGAATGAAAAAATATTTTCATGCTCTGTTACTCATGGCAGCCTTCTTTACTGCGGTCATATACACCGGGGATTGTTATGCTGATAATGCTGTATCAGCTGAACCGGAAGATGAAAGCAGATGGGGGATTGGCGCTCACCCGATAATCGGCTACGATAATGATTCGAGTTTAACACTTGGCGCCGCAGCGGTAATTTATTTTAAACCTGAAGATGATAGCCGGGATACTGATGAAATTGCATTCGTCACGAGCTGCAACCTGGCCAAACAATATGACGTTATGGTTGAATATAGTAAATATTTTAAAAATAATTTTTGTATTATTGATGGGTCATTTGGATATCAGAACTATCCCGATGATTACATGGGTGAAGACTATGATGCAGTATATTACCCTTTTGTAATAGGGGCTGCTTTTAAGATATATAAAGAAATCTACATGGGGCCGCTATACAGTTTCAAATACAGCAATGCCGGTTTTATAAATGATAAAATTGTTCAGGTATCATGGCAGGACAGTTACACGCATTGCAGTTGTCGGGAATACTGCCAGGCCGCATGACTTACCTTTCGAGCCTGAAATACCTGCTGTATTCCGCACAGGCACAAGAGGATTCACCGAGATCAACATTCAAAGTAATCGTGCTGAGATATCATTCAGATCTGTTGATGGCACAATAATGTTCAGGGATATTATTCAGAAATAACTAATGTCAGGGGGAAACTATATGACAAAGAAGAAAAAGTATTTATTATTAACTGCAGTTATTCTCATGATAATTGCTGCCGGAGTAAAATTATTCATTCCTTCTATACCGGAGATGTTTAAAATGAATAAACAGCTTCAGGAACAGGGCTATTACATGGCGGAGTTTGAATTCAGGATGCTTGGGATTGCCTATTATCTTGACAGGGGTAATTATATAACAGCATTTTCAAAATTAAAAGAATTAAATAATCAGATGAAAACGAAGGAGGGATTGATTAAAGTCCCGGAATTTAAAGATAAAAAAGAGGAAATGGATTTTTATCTCAGCCGGCAGAACCCGGACACCGGTGCATTTATGGACAAATCTTATCCATTCTGCACATATGCAAGTCCGACAGCAAATATTCTTAATCATCTGGATGCACTGGCACGGGAGACCGGTCAGCCGCTTAAGCTTAAATACCCGTTAAAATTTCTTGATGAAGTCAATACTCCTGAAAAGCTGAACAATTATCTGAATGAGGTGTCTGCTGTCGGGTGGATCGGAAACAGATTCCCGCAGACATCCTTTCATTTTGCACGATGTCTTCTGAGCCTGTTTTATGAGGATCCTGTTATTGAAAAATACAATTTATATAATGTCTCCCCGGAGTGGAAGAATGCGATGCTGCAGTGGTTTTATAAAAATCAGGACCCGGAAACAGGGCTCTGGGGACCCCGGTCAAAAAGCGGAAAACTGGCAAGAAACGATACAAGCAATACTGCATGTATTATAAAGGCATTTGTCGATGGAAAAGGGAATGATATTCGCGGGGATTTTCCCCTTAAATATAAGGATAAGATTGCTCAGTCATTTTTAGCTCAATCATTTGACCGTATTCCGGAAAATAATGATTATGACAAGTGGCATGAATGGAATCTGAATACTTCAAAATCAATACGGACTCTTACAAGATATCTGTGGAAAGGACTTTCGGCAGATACAAAAGCAAAGGTAAAAGAAAAAATCGAATATTATATCCGGATCAAATTCGATAAATTTTATATTAAAGAGGAAGGCTCGTTCAGCTATTATCCAGGAGCCGAACATGCAACCATAGAAGGTTCCGGTGTAATTGGTGATTTAAATAATTATGGTTATTCTTCAAAAGATAACCAGGTTCGCTTATGGGGTAATCCTGAATTAAAATGCGATGTATCGATTAATACTCACGAAATTACTGTATCTGAGTTAAAGGTAATTTTGAACTTAAAAGGTATTAATTCTATCCGTATATATCCGGTAAATCCGAAAGATGAAAATTATACAGTTAATGTACTTGGTGTTTTCTATCCGCAAAAAACTTCTGTCCTTGATGTTATGGACCTGATTCCTGAAATGAAAACATGGATCAGCAGTACTTCACAGAGTATGGGTAACTGGACATCAAGGGAGGAAATTATACATAGCCTGTCAGAAATAAAAATAAAACCTGTCACTGTTTTTAAGGGTGAACGGCCTCTTGAAGATCTTAATAATGCTTTGAAGAAGAATAAAAAGCTCATATTGATCGGCTTTGATATATTACAGATACCGGTATATAAAATAACCTGTAATTTAAAATAAAAAATACCAATAATAATTTCTGAATTTTTATAATAGAAAATGTTCTATTATAAAAAGCTCTATTCTCCCCGTTGCAGAAAGCGGTGAGAATAGAGCTTCATTTATGCAGCGGTCAGGCTATTTCTTCTGCATTTTAGCTATCTCCTCATCCCTGAGAATCCTTTTCAAAGCCTTTCCTACGGGTGATCTGGGGAGTTCCTTTCTTATCTCAATGCTCCGCGGTACCTTGTAGGCAGCCAGGTGCTCACGGCAGTAAGCAATTAATTCGGCTTCACCGGCAGCTGACCCTGCAGCAAGCTGGACAAAGGATTTAACTGTTTCTCCCCGGTATTCATCGGGAATTCCGATAGTCATCGAGTCGGCGACCGCGGAGTGTTTCATCAATGTATTGTCAATTTCCTGCGGATATATATTGAATCCGCCGGCAATGATAAGATCCTTGGTGCGGTCAACTATGAAAAGATACCCGTCTTCATCCATATAGGCGACGTCACCGGTATGCAGCCATCCGTCCTGAAGCTGTTTAGCCGTTTCTTCCGGATCGTTCCAGTATTCCTTCATAACCATTGGAGATTTTACCAGTATTTCGCCCGGCGTTCCGCGAGGCACCTCCTGACCGGTTTCGACGTCGATAATTTTTATATCAGAGTCGGGATAGGGGAGTCCTATGCTGAAAGGTTTTTTAACTCCGAAAAACGGAGTGGTTACGCCGACAGATGTGGTTTCACTCATACCCCATCCCTGGGAAATGACAAGTCCCATTTCGCGGGCCTTTTGCAGAAGGTTCTCCGAGCAGGGGGCTGCACCGGCATTAATTATTGCCAGCTTTTTAGCAAGGTTTATCTGCATGGCTCCCGGATGATTAATGATGGCCTGCAGCATTGTTGCCACAGTGGGGAAAAACCATATATGCGGGATACGTTTCATAGTATTCATAAATTCATCAAGATCAAAACGGGGGAGGAGAATAAGGGTTGATACGGTCATTGCCGACATGGCAATTCCGCAGACTTCGCCGAAAACGTGGAAACAGGGGAGTACCCCCATTATAGCCCGGCGCTCAATTGAAATATAATCGCTGATTGATCTGCCCCATTCACTTCCGGTATACAGAGCCGCTATAAGGTTGCGGTGAGTCAGAGTAGCGGCTTTGGGGGTACCCGTTGTTCCCCCGGTAAACTGTAATATCGCGGCATCCTCTTCTGTATTTATGGCGATCGAAGGGGGACATTCATTTACACTCTGATCAAGAAATTGTGAAAAATGATGCCACCCTGCGGGCAATCCGATATCTTCAGGGGTACTTACCTTCATTCCATTAATGAAGTCTGTTATTCTGGTTGCCATGACAAAGGGAATATTTACCATTTTACACAGCTCGCGCACATTGCCGAGTGCTCCGTCGAAGGTAATCAGGGCGGTAATACCGGTTTTCTCAAACATCCCCTTTAACTCCTCCGGTTTGTACATTGGATTGAGGTTAACAATTATTCCCCCTGTCTGCAGTATGGCCCAGAAGGCAATAACCATCTGAGGGCAGTTCGGGAGCAGGATGCCTACGCGGTCACCCTTTTTTATTCCAGCTTTGATGAGACCATTCGCAAACCGCGTGGAATAAAGGTATAGATCCCAGTAGGTAATGACCGTCCCGTAAAAATCGGTAGCCGGCTTGTCAGGATTTGTTGTGGCGACCGTATGCAGTACCTCATGTGCAGGGAATTTCGGATAGTGTAAA
Organism: Spirochaetota bacterium; assembly: GCA_963664815.2. Taxonomy (GTDB): domain Bacteria; phylum Spirochaetota; class UBA4802; order UBA4802; family UBA5550; genus WRGT01. Next base: position 2,736,526 of record CAXXHB010000003.1, on the reverse strand, counting down.
ACCGGCCTGGTGGTGTTATCGTAGCTTTTTAACCAGAAGCGGCGTTCCATAATTTCATGTGTTAATTCCATAATGTTTTTTTGCCTCCCCTTGAATTTTATTCCTGCCGGTTTCCCTGAAAAGAGAACCCGGTATAGAATTTCAACGCTCTGTTTTTTAATAAATAATGCAGTTTCTGCTTAAACGGATTTTCCCGGACAGCAGGCGCATAGCCTTATACCATGCTTCTGCAGGATCGTTTAATGAAATTATCAACCGATGCCAGGTTACCAGCATACTCTGTTTTTCAAGGTTGATAAATTAAGTAATTATACGTATTAATAGATAAAAAAATATATATTGCAAGAAATATTTTTGTTTTATGTAGAATAAATAAGTAATTAATTGTGAATATGTATTATGTATAAGAACAGAATAATTATTTATATACCTGCCGTTGAAGGTCATGGGATTTTAAATTAAGAAATAAAAATGTTACTTTAAACACCGTTTGTTGAGCGGAGTCGAAACAAAAGTGTCTATGCACACACCGCTCGTTGAGCGTAGTCGAAACGAACTGTATCTTTCAGATTTTCACTGCAACAATTATGGTAATATCATCAGAGGCTTTTGTCTCTCCCGCAAAATTACCTGAAGATTCCAGTATGTGATTTAAAAGATCTACAGCATCGTATCCGGTAAAAGACGAAACCACATCAGTAAGGCGTGTAATTCCAAACTGTTCACCTGCGTTGTTTTTTAATTCAATCAACCCGTCACTGTACAGTATAATGAAATCCCCCGTTTGAACCGTAAATTTAAGCGATTTATATGTATTATCTGAGAATGATATTCCAACAGGATGCCCCTTGTATGAATTGGATCTGTCTTCCATAACTCTGACATCTCTTGAAGAGGGTTGGAAATACAGAAGATCCGGATGACCTGCATTTACATATTCAACCTCAGAACCTTTCATACGGAGAAGTATCCCGGTTATATAGAGATTAACCTGTTCAAGCTCTCCGGTTATTTCCTCATTAACAGATTCTATTACACAACCGAGTTGTGAAGCTCCGCACCTGGTAAAATGAGAATATAATAACGGTTTGGCCAGGATGGTAATCAGGGCAGGGGCCACCCCATGACCTGAAACATCAAACAGAGCTATTCCCTGCAGAGTATTATCCCGGCTGTAAAAATCATAAAAATCACCTGAGACAGCTCCGTAAGGCCTGGTGCTGAAAGCGATATCCCAGTCGGCAGTAGCCGGGGCGTTGCTTAAGAATATAGCCTTTTGTATTTCACTTGCGAGATCCATTTCTATTTCAGTAATAGCCTGTTCATATTTCAGTTTGTTATTTACATCAGTCAGTTCATGGTTGAGTATCTGCAGATCGTTTTTTACCTTTTCAGTAACTGCCTTTTCGACCTTTAACTTATTATTTGCATCAGTCAGTTCATCGTTGAGTTTCTGAAGGTCATTTTTTACCAGTACAAGAGCATTGCTTTTTTTATTGAGGTAATCGGACGCTGATGCGATAAGCAGAAAAACCGGAAGAAGGCAGAATGTAAGAAAAGCCTCTTTTAAATATGGGGCAATCTGACCCTCAAAATGTATTGAATAAAACATTACCGCGAAATAACAGAGTAATGTTGAAATTGACAGCAGAAGTGACTGGGCCGTATTGGTGTATGCCATAACAACTGTAACAGCGCATACTGCATTGAGAATTCCCAGAAATCTTAAATTTCCGAGGCCATATATCCATGCACAGAAGGCAAACAGGAATGAAAAAAGATATATGAAGAAGAATAACAACTCGTGCCATACCTTGAGGTCTCTTTTAAAATATGTAATGGCGGTAATAACTGAATAGAGGATTAAGATTGGTATAGTTATTGATAAAGTCTTTTTGTAGGTTAGATCTGTTAAACCCAGATATATTCCCATGAATGTTTCAAGAGTGGCTATGGAGTAACCGACAAATGAAAGCAGGTTGCCGCGGAGGTATACGGTATATTTTTCAGATGATACATCGGATGTAAGATATGAAATATTTATGTTCTTACATATGCCGATGAGCCGCTGTAAAATATCATTTATTATCTTCATCTTTATAACTACAGTATTTATGCATATGGATGTATAAATACAGACTGCAATACTCTAACATGTTCCGGATCCGTTAAATAAATCAATAAAAATATCATGCTGTGAAATTTTTTTGAAAAAAAATACGTCGGCTGAAACTGAAAAATCCGGCAGCAGCGGAAAGAATGACGTAAATAAGCTGTGATGTTTTTCACGGAAATATTAAAATAATGATTGACAAAGATAGCTGATATGTTACAAATGTAACATATCAGCTATGAGGATAATTTAATGGAAACATTTATATCAACCGAGTTTGAGATTTTAAAACTGTTGTGGAGGGAGAAACACCTGTCAAGCAAGGAGATTCATGAAAAAACGGCTGCAGAAACCGGGTGGGCCTACTCGACAACACGTACAGTAATTGACCGGATGGTTAAAAAAGACTATCTTGATAAAGAAAATTTTCACGGAATAAATCTCTACAGTGCAAGAATATCAAAGATCAGGGCCTTTGCTGTGCAGATTTCGCACTTTGCTGATAAAATTCTTGAACGCAATGCGCTGGAGGTATTGCCTCTGTTCATCAAAAGCAATGTCCTTTCACAGGAGGAGATCCGGGAGCTTAAAGAGGTATTAAAATCAATGGAATCAGAAAGATGACAGAATACATTGTTACACACCTGGTACTGACATTAATACTGCTGCCTTTAATATTTTTAATATCAGAGATTAAGGCTGTATCAAACCGGTTTCAGCTTCTTGTTTTATATATGGCTCTTCTGAAGTCTTTTTTACCATGGGGCTTGTTCAGATTATACAGTGATATATTACCTGATAACATGGCTATACAGGGATACTCTTTTGATATTCCGTTTGTGGAGACGGGGAGGAAAGCAGCAGCATTCAGTACGCCGCCTGCCGGTGACCGGTTTGTTTTGCTAATATGGCTGATTTTATTTTTAATAATGCTGATTCTGTTCCTGAGAAAGCTTTTATATCTGGATGAAGTTGTCAAGGCAGGATCGGTATATAATGAAACAGGGGACAGAGAACTCATGGCAGGATTGATGCGGAATATCGGTATCCGGAAAGAAATTGTTTTAAAAGTTTCCGGCAGAATCTCATCCCCATTTATCTGGAATAACAGGGAACCTGTTATTATTCTGCCGGATTCGTTCAGGTCACTAAATTATAATGAGAAAAAAATAATACTGGCTCATGAGCTGATTCACATTAAGCGAAAAGATTTTATCAAATACCTGGTTCTTGAGTCTGCAGCTACGCTTTTTTACTTCTCCCCCTTCGTAAGAATTATCAAAAATGAAATACTGAACAGGGAGGAGATTGAAACAGATTTATATGCGCTGAAAATAACCGGTGTAACGCCGGCAGTATTCGGCGGGACTATTGTAAATTTCATCAGCACAGGAAGGACGGCAGGATATGCTGCTCCCTCTCTTTTTAAATCAGACAAAAGGAGAATAAAAATGAGACTTGAAAAACTGTTTCAGAAGCCGTTATCTTTAAAGACAAAACATGTCCAGAGGACTATTTTTGCAGTGGTATTTATTCTTATAATGATTAATTTTGCACCCGGTGTCAAGGGGAAAGATGTCACGTTAAACGGACTGACCGGTATTATGATTAATCCTATGTCATCGGGCAGAGTAACAATGAAATTCGGCATCACCAAACATCCTGTAACAGGGGAAGTGTATAACCACCAGGGAATTGATCTTGCAGCCCCCGCCGGCACACCTGTTATTTCTCCTGCTGCAGGTAAAATAATAAGTGTTGATTATAATGAACAGACTGGACATATGCTTGCAATCGAACATGGCGATGGGATAAAAACAATCTATACTCACCTTAAAGAAATATATGTTAAAGAGGGGGATACAGTACGGCAGGGTGACAGGATTGCAGCAGCAGGAAACAGCGGAATTTCAACAGGACCTCATCTTCATTTTGAAATACATGTAAACGGCAAGCCGGTTGATCCTTTTACAATTATCAGAAATTAAATTACTGAACGCGGGGGGAGATCCCAATCTCTCCCCGCTTATATACCTGCAAAATCGGTAAGGGCCTGCTGGCGTAGCAGCTTCTTGTCGACTTTCTGTATACCGGTAAGGGGGAGATCTTTAACGATTTTTACTCCCCTCGGAACGGCATAACGGGCTACCTTTGAGGCAAGATATTCCCGTATCTCATCGGCGGTCATACTCTCCTCGAATTCAGGCTTAAGCTGTATGTATACTACAACGCGTTCACTCCCCTCTCTCTGCGGGTCGGGGATCCCGACCGCTGCAGCGTTGTCTATTGCCGGGTGAGTGATAAGGATGTCATCAATCTCCCTGGAGTAGACTTTGTAGCCGGAGACGTTTATCATATCCTTGACCCTGTCTACAATATAAAAATATCCCTTTTCGTCAATTCGTACAATGTCACCTGTGCGTATATACCCGTACCTGTCAAGTCCGCTCCCTGGTTCTGGCCAGTACCCGAGCATCCGCTGCGGCCCTGAAAGGCAAAGTTCGCCGGTTCGTCCATTAAGGGCTTCATCCCAAGAGATTATTGAATCCGTGTCAATGTCGCGAAGACAGACAAGTGTATCAGGGTGCGGAATGCCGATTGATCCGTGTTTTTCAGTTGATCTGCGAAGTTTACTTGATCCGAATGAACCGCGTATTATAATATTTATAACGTTCATAACCTTTCCCAGCTTTATGCTCCCCAGAGAGCGGAATATTCTGTTGACGGTTCTGTTGACGACCGGCCTTCCGAGGATTATATTCATAATATGGTAGGCATTTCGTCCACCCAGGAGCCTTGTAAGGACAGTTGTGTTCAGGTGAGTAACCGCTGTCATCTCGGAAAGGCCGTATCCTTCCATAATATTACCGCCGCACTGCTCCTCGTATTCCCTGACAAGGTTTGGCGGAAGCGCCGCAGAACCGGATAATGCAAGCATGTTGAATCCTTTCCCGAGCTTTTCTCCGGCAATTTTCATAAACTGTGTGGGTACACCGACATGAACAACAGGCCTGTATTTTTTTATTGCATCAATCATTGATGCTGAATCGCGCGGGTCAGGGATAAGTATCTGATTGAATCCCAGCAGCGTCATGGAGTGCATGAGAACATGCCCGTATGAGTGGAAAAAAGGTATTCCCATAAGTACTGAAAGGGAGCCTTTTGCCGACTGTTCAAGCTGTCCCACGGCGTAACTGTTCTGAAGCGCATTTGCGTATACATTTCTGTGAGTGAGCAGACACCCTTTTGCAACCCCTGTAGTCCCACCTGTAAAAAGGAGGGTCTCAACATCGAGTGTTACGTCAAATGCTGCTGGTACGCTTAATGGCTCCGTGTTTTTTATCAGGTCGCGCATCAGCAGACAATTAACTGGAACTGATATATCGGTTTGAGGTGCATCAGAATAATCATTCATATCCGTAACGATTATACATGTATTTTCATTATTACTTACTGCCTTTATGGCTGTTCCGATGTTTCCGGTGATGCATATCAATACTCCCGGACCGGATGTGCTGATCTTGTCGGAAAGCATTTCGGCTGAATCAAGAAAACTCACAGGGACATGAACAAGTCCTGCAATAGAGATGGCGTAATCAGCAACTACAAACTGTATTGATGTGGGAAGCATCGTGGCAACACGGTCGCCTTTCACCAGTCCCAGGCTGAGTAGTGCCTGCGCAAGCCGCTGGGACTGGTTTTTAACATCAGGATAGCTGAGACTGTACCCGTTGCATATAAGTCCCATGTCGGGATATTTTTCAGCAGCGTTGTAAAGCATTGAATGTACAGGTTCATCGGAGTAAGGCTCAAAAGTTTCCGGTATTCCGAAAATTGAATATTCTCTTTTCCACGGAACTGCAGTTTTCATCGAATCAGCCTCCGGTAAAATAAGTATGAATATATATGCTAAGATATCGCCCCGCCTTTAAAGGCGGGGCGATATCTTAGCATATATATTGAAATAAAAAATATGCTAAAGAATTATTATTGATCTTAATTACAATCTGACATTAATATATAGTCTTAAGCAAGAAATATTACTATATTAGTCTGAAACCGGGCATAAATGTTGCAAAAATTGTTTTACTGATATTAAAACGGTCATAAAATCAATTGTAATTCCTGAACATTGCATAATAGATAATACTCTATTCTCTCCGCCGCATACAATGAAGGGGAGATAAAATTGTCTATTTTAAAATAAAATGTATGAAAAGAAATTAACATTGAAAGTCGTGTATTGTTAAATTCAGAAAATCAGAAAAATCACTATGAGAGGTTTAAAAAATGAACGGTATTTTATACGGAATTAATTTTCATGACATGTTAATTCCAGGGATCGGGATTGCTGAAAAAATATTAAGACCTGCGGCAGTATATTTCATGCTTATTCTGGGATTAAGGCTTGCCGGGAAAAGAGAAATGGCTCAGTTGAATCCCTTCGATATGGTGGTGCTATTCTCCCTTACGAATGCGGTACAGAACGCAATAATAGGGAATGATAATTCGTTGTCTGGAGGGATGATCGGCGGTGCAACACTGTTGCTTCTGAACTATTTTGTTATAAAAATGATCTATAATAATAAATGGCTTCAGCGCCTGTTTGAAGGGGAACCTGATAAGCTTATTGTTAATGGTAAAATTCAGACGGATAGTCTGAAAAAAGAGCTGATTACTATTGAGGAACTTGTTGAAGCGGCTCATAAACAGGGTATTGCGGCATTATCGGAGGTTGATGAGGCAATACTTGACCCTGACGGCGTAATATCTTTCATCAGCAGGGAGCCGACACCGGAGATAATTCGACATGAGGAAATTACAAAAAAGCTTAACAATATAACCCTGGAACTGGTACACATTAAGCAGGAGCTGCAGAATCAGAATTGTCATAAGTATTAAAACAGATTGTATAATGGAGTATGTTTTTTACGGATAATCACTTTTCCCGGCAGTTTTGTATTATACGGCAACTCCATATCAGTTCTTGATACTTTTAAGGTTATATCGTGGTAAGTGCATTATTATAGACAAAACGTTCATATTCTGCTGAATGAACTTTTCTTCTTAAAATCCTTTGACAAAATAGATATTAAAATTTACAGTGTGATAACGGTGACTGTCAGTGAGCTTGAAAAACATGAATTAAGAACATGAATTAAGAACAGGAGTAAAATAGAAGTAAACGGCGTTGAACAGGGGAGAATATAATGAGAATAATACATTGTTCACAGAATCTTCTGAAAGAGATAAAAGAAGATGTTGTCAGTCCGGAGGATATTCCGGCAGATAATTCAGGTCTGGGTAACTGGTATTGTGATGTATTCAGGTATAACAGAAAAAAATATCTCATTTTCACCAATGAGCGTACACTTTACACTTTTTTTGTCTACGGCATTAAAAGGCATGATGTTGATTCAATTTCAAATATTTTCAGGGAGAACCTGCTGCTGTATCTGAACAGGACAGGTATTGATAATGAAATTATAAACCGGGTTACCATGGAGTATAAAGAGATCGGTTTCTGCAGGGGCAGTAACAGTAATATTACGGAAACAATGAATTTCTTTATTAAGATGCTGGAGGCAAGGCTGGAATGTATTGATGACATAACCGAAAGGGAGATATTGATCACCAATATGAATATGAATACAACAGAACTGGAACAGCTCGATTTCAGCTATCCGGCAAAAAAAATAAAAGAACTGATAACAAAAAATTATTCCGCCGGTTCATGAAGGACGGTAGAATCCGATGTTTTCCACTCAAATAACCCGCATCAGAATATGATTTTTAAAAATTTGACAATTCCTGTATAACGCAATATTTCTTCATAAATGAGCTGCCGGAGATTACAGAGGTAATTACCGTGTAATTTTTCTTAAGCTGTGATAATATTATTCTTGCAGAATAAACAGAAGAGTTAAAAAATCCTGGTGATGAATCTATTTAACGATAACCGCCTGCTCAAAGTAGCTGATAATGTCTGGCAGGTAACGGCGCCGAAAAACGGACAGTTCCCGTATTCGCACGGATTTCTGTTTACCGGGAATAAAAATATTCTGATAGATGCCGGAGCGGACGAAGATTTTATAATCAGTATAGACCGCGAGATAGGAATTGATACTCTTTTAATATCACACTCACATCCCGATCATATAAGACGATGGTTTGTTCTTTCACACAGAGAGATTATTGCTCCGAAGGAGATGCCTGACAGTGTCTATAACCTCGAGTTGCTGGGTGAACGCTATGTCGGCACAAGGGAGAGAGGGCTTTACTGGGTGGAGGCCATAGGCAAAACACTGGGCATCAGACCGCTCCGTGAACCGGATAGCCGATTCTCAGACGGCAATATAATAGATATCGGCAGCGCGCGCATTGAAACTGTCCATACGCCCGGGCACCTTGATGACCACTACTGTTTTTTTGAACATATCTCAGGTACATTAATATCTACCGATATTGATTTCACCTCATTCGGTCCCTGGTATGGAAATCCCGAGGGACGGATAAAACCGTTCATCGCCAGCGTTAAAAAGATAATGTCTTTTCCCTACAAAAGGATTTGCACATCACACAAACCGCCGTATGAAGGTGACTCAACACCGCGTTTTGAAGCATATCTCGCTGCTTTTGAACGGCAAAAGAATGAAATTCTGAGGTTTATCGGCAGCGGAAAAACCCTGCACGAGATTGCAGCAGGATCTCCTTTCTATAATAACAGGTTTATGGATCTGAAGATCCAGTACGCATTTGAGGAGCATATGGCTGCCGAAAATATTTCCATTCTCATGGAGGAGGGGAGGGTGACAGAAAGGGATGGGGTATATATCCCTGCCTGAACTAAATTGTAACAGGTTCCGTGATCTCTTCCCTTTCGGAAACAATAAGCCTTATTCCGGGTAAGTGCTCTGAATCAGCTGCGATAAGTTCCTCAAGAACCGAATTGTATGCAATTTCAGGGAGATTGTTTTCCCTGCTCAAATGCCCCAGCATGACATACTGCAGTTTTTTGCTCATTACTTCAGATATAAGCCTGCCGGACATCCTGTTGGAGAGGTGCCCTTTGTCCCCCAGTATTCTTTTCTTGAGATAGTAAGGGTAAAGTCCGTTTTGAAGCATATCAATGTCATGGTTTGCTTCTATAAAAAGAATGTTTGAGTCTTTAAGCTTCTCAGTTATATAGCTGTCGAAGCATCCAAGGTCAGTGGCGACGCTTATTTTTTTCAAATTACAGGTGAACGTATAGCATACAGGCTGAACGGCATCGTGTGATGTGGTGAAGGGGTGTATTACAAGATCTTTAATTCTGAAATCGGTATCGGGTGTGATTTCATGGAAGAGCTTTTCATCAATAGCGCCTGTCAGTCCCGAAGATATAATCCTTTCCCATGTACGGGCTGTGGAATATATTGGTATACTGTATTTTCTTGCCGCAACGCCGAGTCCTTTAATATGATCTGAGTGTTCATGTGTTACAAGTATCGCATCTATACCACAGGGATCAAGGTTTATTATCCCGAGGCCGGCTTTAAGTTTTTTACCGCTGATCCCCGTATCAATAAGTACATGGGTGCTTTCTGTCCCCACGTATATGCAGTTTCCGCTGCTGCTGCTTGCTATGCTGCATATTCTCATCATTTAATGGTCTGTCCTGTTGCATGCTGATTTGCGATATTACACGGTTTATTACTACATAATTGTTCGCAACAATAAAAAATATCATGATCAGTAAATAGTTGCCTGTAGTTTCATTCATCGAAAAGGAAGTGCAAAGTAATGACAATATGCCGGTCCGTTGATAAAAAAAACAATAATGTGATATATCCTCATAAAAAAAACAGTTATGTACAAATTCAGTTAAACCTGTTTAAACCGGCCATGTCTCTTTACGAATGAATGATCAGGCTGAACTCAATGTATGGTTTAATAAAGGTATAATTATCGAAAATCATGATTATATGTACGGCGTTTTTGTTAAATATAACCGGAGTGCAATGGTCTGACGGTTTTTGAACGTTATGTATGACTATTGGCACGATTATTGCAATTACTATTAAGAAGATGATTTTGGAGGTCTGTATGTTTTATGAGACGCGGCTATTCTGCCATATAATATCAGGCATGGATTCTTTTACGTAATGTATTGCTGGTACTGATTAAAATTTTACAGGAGATATGTATTATGAACAGTCTGCAGTTTTTTTGTCCGGTGGATGTTAGTTAACGTAATGAACCAGGTCGTGAAGATGCCGTGTTTTAATCAAATTTATTGAAAGGGTGCTTGAGCCAACTATGTTAATTCCGGATTCAGGTGAGTTTTATGAATGAAAATGAAAGAAGAATAATTATTCTTGATACTACTCTGCGCGATGGAGACCAGTCACCGGGATATTCATTCAGCCCTGATGAAAAAATAGTCATGGCGGGATATATTGAAAAACTGGGTGTTGACATTATTGAAGTTGGTTTTCCTGCATCGTCGCCGGGGCAGTTTTCTGCCGTACAGAGAGTTGCAGAATCTCTGGAGACCGCTGCTGTATCTGTTATGGCCATGGCAAAAACTGAAGATATAAAAAAAGCCGGTGAAGCCATACATAATGCCAGACATAGATATATTCATACATCAATAGCTACATCGCCGATACACAGGAGGATGAAGCTTCGTAAAAGCAGGAGCGAAATTGAAAGGATGGCTGTTGATGCTGTTCAGTGTGCTTCAGAATTTGCTGATTATGTAGAGATCAGCGCAGAGGATGCAACACGTACAGAACCAGAATTTCTGCTGGAATTCTGCGAAATGGTAACAAAAGCCGGGGCTGATGTTGTAAATATAGCCGATACGGTTGGTTATGCACAACCTTCAGAATATTATTCGCTTATCTATATGTTGTATAATAATGTAAATGCATTTAAAAAGGGGAGATCACGTTTAAGTGTACATTGTCATAATGACATTGGGCTTGCAGTTGCCAACACTCTTGCGGGGTTATCCTCAGGGGCCATGCAGGCGGAAGTAACACTTCTTGGTATAGGAGAGAGAGGAGGAAATGCACCTCTTGAGGAAATAGCTGCTGTTTTAACCGCACGGGGTGATTATTACGGGAGATTTAAAACTGCGTTAAATATGAGAGGATTTGCCGAAGCTGTAAGAACCCTGACAAGCTGTACCGGAATATCAATTTCACCAAATAAACCGGTTGCAGGGAGAAATATATTTACACATAGTTCAGGAATACACCAGAATGGGATTTTTACATCTGCAATAACATATTCAATTCTTAATCCGGAGGATTATGGATACCCTCCCCATAAATTTATTTTTTCACATCACTCAGGAATAAGCGGATTTAATGCAATGATAAATGAACTTACCGGAGATAATATTATAAATACGGAAGACATTGAGTTCCTGAATGAGTTTAAAAATATGGCAGACAAAGTAAAATGTGTAACGACCACTGATATCATTACAATGCTGTTTGAAGAGGGGATTATTAATAGTAATATATGGTATCTCCATTCATGCAGTTATTCAGTAATTAAATCAAAAGAAAATATTTTTAATGTTTCATTGGAGGTGACATCAATCTATGGAGATCGTAAAAAAAATACTTCAGAGGGCAGTAATATATGGGATTCTGTTATTGCTGCTTTAAAACGGCTGTTCAGTATAAAAATTGATATTTTACATTATACCTTTACGACATCTGGTGTGGGTTCCGGTTCTTCCGGATTGTTTTCTATTACTGCAGAATATGAGGGGATTATCTATTCTGATGAATCTTACGGTGTTGATCCGGTTGAAATGTTTGTAAAAAGCTACCTGAATTTAATAAACCAGATTTCAGTAAAATTTAACCTTACTATTTCATAGTTAAGACGGATTTTATATTATAAAAATCTATAGGATATGATGTTGCTGTTTAAGAAATCTTTTGTATTGAATATCAGTTCCAGATTAATATTGAAGTCATTTTCAGTCTTCTTCATCAGATCTTTTTTTAAACTGGATCTCCTCTTTGAATCTCACTTCTTTTATATTAGGGAGAGCAGCAATTTTTTTCATTACGGCTAGTCCGGATTCTTCGTAGTTTTTCATCATTTTAGGTGTTACTTCAAAAGGTATATCCATTGAAATACCCATTGTGGCTTTTCTGAGTTTCCATCCTTTTGTAAGGTCCGATCCGCCTACAAGGTTAATTGGTGCAATATAGTCACCAGGTCTCATGTATGCATCGAAGTATTTAGGGTTGATATACTTCATTACTACGGCGCCGTCAGGATCAATATATGACCGCGATCCTTCGGGGAATATAAGAAAACTCTCACCCATGGCGTTTTTAAAGAGGTCATAGTCCTCCATGCAGAATTCATTCATTGATTCCTGGAAATTGTATGATTTGAAAAAAGTTTTGATCTCCTTAATCTCTTTCGGGGAGAGGGACGATGTGTATAATTTAAATGTATCATCATTCCCGAAAACAAAGGCATTCATAAAGTCTTTAAAATCAAATTTTTTGATAAGTTTCAGGCAGGAATCGGGCATCTTTATAAGTACCTGTGTTCTTTTAGCGGTTTTCCTTAGTTCCTCGGCAAGGCCATGGGTCTGTATGACTGTTGTTTTCTGTGAAGGAACGGTTATAAAGAGATTACCAACATTGGCGGCGCCGTTGCGTAATACTACATTGGAGAACATCCGCGGCCCTACTACAGTATTGCAGTTTCTTGTGAGACTGTCAAAACCGAGTTTGCGTACCACACTCCTGACAAAGTACGGGCCGAGGTAACCTTCGTGGTGGCCGACAAAAAAAATACGCCGTCCGCTCTCCTTTATTTTAAGAAGAAGCTGAAGAGTTTTTATTACATCAGTGGACTCGAGTTCTTCACGGCTGGATTTTTTGAACGATGTTCTTTTCCTGTTCCTGTCTACCAGGATTACATCAATTATCTCTCTTTTTTCACAAAATTCAAATATTTTATGCCAGAAGGCTGAATCCGGAAGCACGGGGAAAATGTTGCGATTGAAGGAAAACTGTATTGCCAGGAGTCTTTCAAGGGCAGACTTGGAAAATTCCTGAAAAAACTTGTGCTGCATTAACTGGTTTTTCTTTTCAAGAAAGCGTTTCTGTATATGCGGTATACGGGTTTTGTAGTCGAATCCATGTTTTGATGCAAAATCAATAATCTCTTCGACAGCTCTTAGATCACCTTCATTATGCGGAGGGTGACGCAGAGAATATATCTTTGCCCTTAAAAACTCGACGAACTCGTTAAAATTTAAATGGTTTTTCCAGTCTGAAAATTTTTGAATCAGAAATCTTATTCCGGGGAAAAGAAGCAGAACACGCTGGACCTGTCTTAATATCCAGTCTGCGATAGATGCTACACCTGAGATTAGAGAAAAGAGCTTATGTATCCATCTGTACAGATATTTATTATTATCCAGTTTTGAAATATAATCTTCAAGCAGGTTTTTGTTATTCTGGAGATACCTGACTATTTCATCCGGGTGGTAGTGCTCTTTAGCATCACTCCACCATCTGGATAGTGGTTTTTTAATTACTGATTTCAAAATCTAATATATCCATGAATTAAAAATTATTTACAACAATATTTAACCGGCCGGGAATATGTCAAGAAATTAAGGTTTGAGCAGTTTCCGTATTTCATCGTCTGCAGCGATATCAGCAGGTGTTTTACCATTGCTCCCTTTAGTGGAAATGTCGGCTTTATGCTTCAGAAGGAGTTTTACCATTTCAATATCACCGTTTTTTGACGCAAGATGCAGTGACGTATCTCCTGTGAAGTTTTTATGTTTTACATCTGCACCCGCCCTTAAAAGAAGCTCAACCTTCTTAAGATTCTTTTCTTCGACAGCATCATTGAGATATATATCAGCAAATAGCGATGGAGCTTTATATTTAATCAGAAGTTCGGCAATATCATAGTAGTTGAGAAAAAATGCAAAGTCAAGTGCATATCCTCCGAAATGAGCATCCTTCCCGGTCTTTGCTCCTTTAATTAACAGGTATTCGACAAAAGAGAAGCTGTTATGGGTAACGGCGCGATGCAGAGGAGTCATCCTCTCGAACTGAATTGTGTCAAGATCAACATGAGTAAGCTTGTTGAGATATGTCTGACTGTTGTTCCTGTATTTGAACGGCTGGTAGTTGTAATAGCTCTCAGTATTAATATCGGCTCCGTTTTCTATAAGTATTTTAGCGCAGTCAAAGTGCTTTGCATCAACGGCAGTTTCAAGCGGGGTTTTAGATTCGCTGGCAGCACCCTTTATATTAATTAAGGCATTATGTGCCAGCAGAATTTTAATATTTTCCGCTGCTCCTGAATATGAAGCCCTGTGGAGCGGAGAATATGACGGAGCACCTGAATTAACATCGGCTCCATGTTTTATGAGAAGAGTGATAATATCCCCTGCTCCATTGGCTGATGCGGCATAATGAAGAGCAGATTCATTCCGCGAATCAGGAATCCTTAAATCTGCCCCGTATTTTATCAGTAGTTCGACGATTTTTAAGCCGTCCGACCTTGATACCGCGTTCATTAAGGGTGTGGAATTGTCAAACCCGCCGCGGGCATTCACATTCGCTTCATGCTCAAGAAGCAGTTCTGCAATCCTCAAAGCATCATTGCTGTCAGTAGTTTGCACTGCGCAGTGGAGGGGAGTGTATCCGTTATTGTCAGGTCTGTTGATATCTGATCCGGAATTTACAAGAATAAGAGAGGCTTCATAGGGTTTTCTGTTATATCTTATGGCACATAGAAGAGGGGTTTCACCCGAACCGGATATTTCGTTTACATCAGCACCTTTTTTAACAGCTGAATATATCTCTTCAGGGCTGCCGTTTTTTACAACATCACTGAACATACATCCGGCTGATGTCAGGAAAAGAGCAAAACAAACTGTCATGACAATTGTTCCTGAGAGTGATATTTTTTTTATTAATATGGCTGATGACATATGTTTAACCTGCAGTATTAAAGTATTTAATGTTTATAAAACATCAACTATTTTATAGAATTGAAATCATCAGAAGACCGATAAATCAGCTTATAAGACAATTTTTTAAAAATGGGTATTTAAATCGTTAATTTCCTTTTAACAAAAAACCGAAAATAGAATGAATTTCTATATATTACTGTTACATATGGAAAACCGGTTTTATAATAATAATGAATGCTGATTGAATTATGTATAGAGTTTCTCCGGAGGTACTGGCGTGAAAAATATTTTGGCAGGTTTACTTGTTTTTATCTCCATAATGGCAGCCGGCTGCGGCGGCAGCAGCGGCGGTTCGGGAAGTGGTGACGGAACTACCGAACAGTATCCGCGATTTTCTTCGGGGAATAATGAAATTGTAAGTTTTACCTTTCCCGGATCAAAAAACTCAGGTCTGTCAGGAGATGTGACAGGCGTAATTAAGGATTCGGTAATTACGCTTAATGTTCCTAATAAGACAGTTGTAATATCGCTTGTCGCGGAATTTACGATTAATGGAGGGACAGTCAAAGTAAATGAGATTCTGCAGGACAGCGGTGTAACTCCCAATAATTTTACAAACTCTCTTGAATATACCGTAACAGCGGAAAATGGTGATAAACGCGTTTACTCGGTTGTTGTGGTAAAAGCTCCATCAAACGAAAAAAGTATAACAGCTTTTTCATTAAACGGAATAGCCGGAACTATAGATGAATCGGCAGGAACAATTTCTGTTGAATTACCTGCCAAAACTTCATGTGCTTCTTTAAAAGCAATATTTGAAACTGCGGGAAAAAAAGTTACTGTAGGAGATACAATTCAGACGAGCGGGGTGACAGAAAATGATTTTGCCCCGACAGTCAAATACACAGTTACAGCGGAAGATCTGTCAGTGAAAGAGTACAATGTAACAGTATCACTCCTTAAAGATACGGCTAAATCAATGACATCATTCGGGTTTAAAAAGAGTGATAATCCATCGCTTGGAGTGGATATCACCGGTGTGTTCTCAGGTAATACAATTACTGTTGAGCTTCCATACGGAACAACAAGCTTCCTGCTGAAGGCGTTCTTTGAGACCACGGGTTTCAGTGTCAGGGTAAATGAAGTTGTTCAGAAAACATCAGAAACAGAGAATAATTTTTCCGGCGATGTGGAATATGTTGTTACTGCCGAGAACGGCGATGTTAATCCATATGTCGTAAAAGTAACTGTTGCGAAGAGCGATGCAAAGGCTATAACGCAATATAAACTTGACGGCGAAACGGCTGTTATTGATGAAAGTGCAAAAACAATTACCTCTTCATTTGCATCTTCGAAAAATCTGACCGGTCTTGTCGCATCATATGCCATGACAGGCATAAAAATAACCGTTGATGGCGTTGAACAATATAGTAATGTTACAACGAATAATTTTACATCCCCTGTTGTATACAGGGTAACGGCAGATAATGGAACCTTTGCGGACTATACTGTAAAGGCAAAAAAAAGTGAAGAAATAACCGGGATATGGAATTTCGAGTATGGCAGTGATGGAAGTTATACTATTGCTGGCGCGGATACGGTTGACGGTATTATGGGAAGTGCTCTCTATTTCAATAAAGGGGATTATGTTCTTGTGCCTGACAGCGACTCGCTTACCCTTGCAGATTCCGGAACAATTGAAGCAGTAATAAAGGCAGATTCACATCAGCCGTTTGCGGGTGTTGTGCATAAAGGCGTAAAAAAAGATTTCAGCGATGAATCGTACAGCCTTCAGTTCTGGGGTGATAATAATGGTACAGATGGTACTCTCCGTTTTTCAGTTTTTAATTCATCAGGTGCTTATGCTTATGTTGAAAGCAGTACAAAACTTGAGCTTTCCACATGGTACTATGTGGTTGCCACATGGGATGCATCGGAAATTAAAATTTATGTCAACGGAATTTGCGAGAGAACTATTGCCAACAGTGTAGGAAAGGTACGGGATTCTGCCGGCGGGCTTGTTATCGGTGCACAGCTGCCTGTTGTTTACAGCAGTTCATGGAGTAATCTTGTTTTTAACGGGACAATTGATATGGTAAAAATTTCATCTGTAGCATTGTCCGGTTTAAAAATTTCAGAAAAATACAAGGAGCTTCCTTTTGCTTCATCCAGTTCCCTTACGGCATATATAATAGGTAAAGAGTCAAATAATTATATAAATATAGGTCTTATTCTGGGGATTATCATGCTTGTATTGATCGGATTTTCTGTTTATAACAACAAGCGGGCTTAAAATTATTTATTCAAGTCCGAACTTTGCCGGGTCTATTTTTCTTACAGATCTCCTTGTTCTTATAATGGACTTTAAAATGCCGGCAATTTTTTTATTATCAATGCTTTCAAGTACATCCGGGATAAGCAGTTTTTCGGCGTGACCCTCAGGCGCATAACCGTCTGAAATTCGTGCAGTATAACGTCTTGTCAGGTAACCCCGGGATTCAGCCTGTTCAACTGTCTCCCATTTGCGGCATTCAGATACTCCAATACCATTAATCCATTCAAGCGATCCGAAGTCATATGACGAAATATAAATCGAAACAACCTTATAATCATTCTTCGTTGTAATGACAGCAGACTTTTCAACAAAATCTCTCCGGAGGTAGGATGTGAAATATATTTTGTACCCTTCCTCTGTTTTTTTTATTGATTCGAATGTAACAGTGCTCATTTGTAACCTCAGGAAACATATATCAGAGTTTAATATTTATTTATTTTATGTCAATAAAAACCCCGGTTAATCATTAATATGTAATCAATTTATATTATTAAGATCGTTTGATAAGAAAGCAAAAAATATTGCCGTACATAATATAAAAGATTATTATTAAATATGAAATAATTATCCCATGGAAGGTAACTATGATAGTCGGAATTCTGAAAGAAATTAAAACTGGTGAAAACAGAGTTTGCATGACACCTTCGGGTGTGGAGACTGTAAAACGTCATGGTCACACTGTACTTGTTGAAAAAGGAGCCGGAGTTAAAAGCGGCTTTACTGATGATGATTATGAAAAATCCGGCGGAAATATAATAAGTTACGCGGATGAAATCTATTCCCTTTCAGACATGGTAATGCATGTGAAAGAACCTCACCCTTCTGAATATGAGATGATAAGAAAGGGTCAGATAATTTTTACCTTTCTTCATCTTGCGGTTGACCGGCAGCTTACTGAAAAACTGGTGAATAGTGAATCAGTATGCATAGCGTATGAGACTATAAGTAAAGAAAACGGTGTACTTCCGCTGCTTACACCAATGAGTGAAGTTGCAGGCAGAATGTCCGTCCAGTATGGAGCAGAGTATCTCGAAATTCATCATGGAGGAAGCGGTATTTTGCTGGGAGGAGTCCCGGGGGTTGAGCCCGGGACTGTACTTGTAATCGGAGGCGGTACTGTTGGTGTGAATGCAGCAAAGATGGCCTGCGGGTTGGGAGCGATGGTGTATATCCTTGATTCGAATCTGGAGCGGCTGAGGTATCTTTCCGATATAATGCCAGGCAACTGCATACCGCTTGTTTACAGCACAGAAGCGGTAAGAAGATATATCCAATGTGCGGATATTGTTATCGGTGCTGTACTTGTTCCCGGAGCAAGAGCTCCAAAGCTGATTACAAGAGATATGCTTAAAACGATGAAACATGGATCCGTTATAGTTGATGTGTCAATAGA
Source organism: Spirochaetota bacterium (assembly GCA_963664815.2). GTDB lineage: Bacteria > Spirochaetota > UBA4802 > UBA4802 > UBA5550 > WRGT01. The sequence goes on along the minus strand of CAXXHB010000003.1, from coordinate 2,717,718 downwards.
CCAGGGTGGATGTTTCGAAACTTCCCGTGCGACTACACACACAGAGCCTGTTTATGAAATTGACGGTATTATTCACTATTGCGTGGCTAATATACCGGGAGCTGTTCCAAAAACATCAACTATGGCACTGACAAACGCAACATTTCCGTATGCGCTTCAGATAGCCGATAAAGGATGGAAAATTGCTATGAAAGAAAACAGGGAAATACTTCATGGTGCCAATATTATACTTGGGAAAGTTACATATCCGGCAGTGGCAGAAGCTTTCGGGATGCCATACTATCCTGCAGAGGAATTTTATTTATCATAAAAATGCTGCTCCCTGCTGTAAAAAGTATTCCCATTCCAGGGAACAGGCTGAAATAAGTTGGAGGCGGATTGATTATTTTAAGCTTTGTCAATACAGAAAGAGTGATGAATGGTAATCCGATGAGAGTTATTATAAGCAGGACAGCGGAAATTTTTGGCTGTGATAGTATAATTTCAGAAGGGAGTATTTTTTTATTGTGTAACCTGTAATTCTGTGCTCCGTTAATAGTATTGTTATATAGATGATTAACTATATTATATTCAAAATACAGTTTATTTATACTAAAAAAACATGTTATGGAATTAACGTTGTAAAAAAATTTTAAATAGTTCCCTTGACAATAACCGGCCAGAAGATAAAAAAAGTACATGTAACAATATTATGATGAGAATCCATGAAAACTGAATCCGATAAATTGAAGGTTAAAGATTTTTTCGAGGGAGCCAGGAGTGCAGTTCCTATATTTATAGGGTATTTTACGGCATCTGTTGCTTTCGGTATATTAGCACTATCTTCCGGTCTTACTCCATTTGAGGCAGTTTTCTTCTCCATGTCCAATCTTACAGGTGCGGCACAGTTCATGGCTATCAATCTTATCTCATCAGGAGCGTTTATCAGTGAGATTGTTGTGTCTGTCATGCTGATGAACCTGCGATATTTTATTATGAGCGCTTCATTGGCCAGGAAACTCGGTTTAAAAAATAAATTTGATAAGGCGGTTATTTCAATTGCAGTAACCGATGAAATATTTTCTGTGGCGTCTTTGAAGCAGGGGGAAGTTTCAAATTTCTTTATGTACGGGCTTCAATTTGTTTCGTGGACAGGGTGGGCGGCAGGTACACTTTCAGGGGTAACGCTGGGGATATTTCTCCCGCGCTCTCTTCAGGATGCAATGTCAGGTGCTCTGTTTGCTCTTTTCATCGCGCTGCTTATTCCTGAAATACACAAAGGATACAGGGCTGCGGTTTTATCTTTATCAGCCGGAATATTGAATTCAGTTCTTTATTACGTATGGCATATCTCTGCCGGGTGGTCTATTGTGATTTCAATGCTTGCTGTTACCGCCGTTGCTGCTGCGGTTTTCAGAGATAATAAAGATTCTGACAAAGAGGCTGTGGTGGAGGCAGTGTAGTGAGCAATACCATTATTATAATAATTGCCTGCGGAGGAGTTAATTACCTTCTGAGAGTTATTCCTTTCATATTTACGATAGGGGAAAATCTTCCATCATATCTTAAAAGATTTCTTGATTATATGCCTGTTACGGCGCTTGGCGCATTGATATTACCCGGAATAATAATATCATTCCCCGGCAATCCTGCTGCAGGTATTGCCGGTATAGCGGCTGCAGCAGTTACTGCATGGTTTGCAGGCGGGCTGATTCTTCCCGTTTTTGCATCTATTGGAACTACATGGTTTATGCTCCAGTATTTTGCCTTTTAATTCTTTATTGAATTAAAATTGTAATATGATAACATCTTCTGTCATCTTCCAGAAAGGCGTATATCTTTTTCTCCCGCTGAAGCTCAAGGAGAGTTTCCATAAGGACTGATCTGAACTGTTCCCTGAGAGCATCCCCCATAAGATAGCCTATGCGGTTGTGAAGAATCTTCCGTATAGTTTCCTCTGTTTTTCCATATGTACCTGATACCGGGAGCTGTACGTAATAATCTTCAAAAAAAATGTCGAAGCATCCGCCGTAGCTGTGAGTGGAAACAAATTTTCTTCCGAATATTATCTCCTGATAGTCAACAGTACGAATAACTGAAGATACAGCAAGTTTAACCGGTGGCAGACCGGATTTATGCGACTGAAGTTTATTCTGAAACCTTTCAGCAACAAGTTCAAGGCCGGCCTTTCCCTGCGGAGTCAGATACCGGTATTCCTTCTGGACATTGTGAAAATAGTAGAGTTTATCTCCTTCAGTAGTAACAGGAACAAGCTTTCCATCCCTGATATTTGCATTTATATCATCCAGGTTTTTAAGGGGTGGTATTCCATGTTTAGCTACCTCAATGGCATGGGCGTGAAGATCAAACATCTGAAGTTCGCTTACAAGATTCGGCTTTACGTAGTCCCTGTAAACAGAGATGTTTTCTATAAAATCTCTTTCAATCTTGTAGGATGTATCGCTGTAGTCTTTTACGTAACTTGTCAGTGATTTTTCCTTTTTATAAATAATAAGCGCAGATACTGAAATCATCAGAACAGATGATAATATCCACAGCAGAATAAACTTTTTTTTCATTAAAATCTCCGGAGATTAAAGTTGAATATTTTTTACATTTGATACAATATTTTGCAAGAGGTTTTTGTTACTTATTTCATTCTGTTTTGAATTAAGATTCAGCCTCTATGCAGTTGTACCGGATGTTGTGTTAAATAAGTACTTCCTGTTATAGCTTTTTAACATATTTTTCTGAAAGTTCTTATAAGGAAATCGGCAGTAATTTTAATCTCTTCTGCAGATGAAAGAAAGGATTCAATCCTTTCATGAGAGCTTTTATAATAATAGGGGGTCATCTTTAAAAGACTGGCAATATCATAATTAGCTGATATAGTAAATTCATACCGGATTCTTTCAGTTTCAGAGATATACAGCTTACCGGTTGATTCTAATACTTCATCGTTGAGATATACTTCATCATAAATATTCTTTTTCAGCTCATAAAGATGATCAGCTCCCGGTGTGACGGATATTATAATTCCGTCATCATCAATCACTCTTCCGAATTCTGCTTCATTAAACGGTGCAAAAATATTTGTTAGTATGTTAACTGATTGATCAGTTACAGGCATATTATAAATCCCGGCAACAGCAAAGAATATCTCACTGTTTCTTTTCGCGGCGGATTTTATTCCTTCACGCGATATGTCAAGTCCATATACAGACAGTGGATTATCCGATATGATATTTCTGGAGATAAAATCTGTATAGTAGCCCTCTCCGCAACCGGCATCAAGGATTGTTAATGGAACCGGGCGGGGTTTGTCACAGTATCTGTTTATAGATGACGTTACTTTATCCGCAAGCGGTTTATAATAACCTTTATTGAGAAATGATTTTCTTGCATTAATCATCTCTTTCGAGTCCCCCGGTTCGCGGCTCTGTTTCTGATTGGCAAGAAGCAGATTTACATATCCCTCTTTCGATACATCATATGTATGATTATTAACACAGGTATATGTTTTCAATCCGCGGGTCAGTGGAGATTTACATGCTGGACAGATAAATATTGGCCGGTTCATCTAAAATTTATTTATGTTTCACCAGGCAATGGCATCCAACAGATTTTGTATTCCGCAGGGCTGCTGATACAATAAGAAGTGAACATACCACAGCGTTACGGAGTTGAATTATATCCTTATGAAGTCGGGCGCTTTTATAAAACCTCATAATCCTGTGGGAGTAATAGTCGAGGTCCGCCTCTGCCCGCCGAAGACCTTTGACAGTTCTGATTATTCCTGCATAATTCCACATCGTCAGCTGGATTGCTTTCATATCCTGGTCTATTAAAAGAGGATCAAATTCTTCTGTATAATTCGGTTTTTCCCAGTCCGGTATACTGTTGAAGCGTCTGCCATTGATTTTATATCGTTTTGATATAATATCCTCGGCTGCGGATTTACCCCACAGCAATCCTTCAAGGAGTGATGTTGAGGCCAGTCGGTTTGCCCCATGGAGACCTGTGCATGATGCCTCACCTACGGCGTAAAGATTTTTAAGGGAGCTTCTCCCTTTTATATCGGTCTTGATACCTCCGCAGAAATAGTGTGCTGCCGGTACTATTGGAATAGGTTCCCTGGTTATGTCTATTCCGCCTTTTTTACATGTCGAGTATATCATGGAAAAACGTTCTTCAAGAGGGAGACGACCGTTGTAATAATTAGCTATATCAAGGAACATATACTCCTTTCCCGTTTTGGACATTCGGTCATATATTGCACGCGCGACAACATCCCTTGGTGCAAGGTCTCCCATCTCCGAGTATTCGTACATGAACTCATTTCCGTCATGATCCTTCAGGCGCGCTCCCTCCCCCCTGAGAGATTCCGATATAAGAAATCTTTTAATATCTTTATGGAAAAGAGTTGTCGGATGGAACTGTACAAATTCAGCGTTGATAATATCAGCACCAGCTCTGTGTGCCATGCTGATTCCATCTCCCGTGGCGGAGACAGGATTGGATGTGTGATAATAGAGATTTCCTATTCCGCCGGTTGCAAGAACAACGCTCTGTGCGAAGAATGTTTCAGCCTCTTCTTTCTTGTTGTTGTGGGCGTAGATCCCCATAACTTCACGTTCCCTGTAAAGCTCCTGCGTATTACGTGAATGGTGATTATTTGTGATGAGGTCGATAGCTGTATAGTCAACCAGAAACTTTACTCCCATTTTTTTTGCATGGTCAATGAGGGAGTATTCAATTTTATCCCCGGTATGATCCTCGTAGTGGACAATACGTCTTATACTGTGAGCAGCCTCCTCTGTATAATCAATAATTCCTTCTTTTGATTTACTGAACTGAATGCCGACTTCATTGACGAGAAATTCAAAAACAAGGGGAGGGCCGTATTTGGTGAAATAATCAACAGCGTCTATTCTGTTGTATGAACAACCTGCCTGTAGTATATCCTGTTTAAGCAGTACAGCTGAATCGTCATCTTTTGCGGCAATGATACCCCCCTGGGCGTAGAAAGTATTTGAATCGGATATACGGCTCTCCTTAGTCATTACAACGACATCAAGTCCGGCTTTTTTTAAGTATATGGCACATGTTAATCCTGCAATTCCTGTGCCAACAACTACAGCATCAAAATGGTGTCTCATCACTTGTCTCCAGGGATACCGGCAGACGGTATCTATTTTTATTTTCCTTCAACTATATCTATCATTCTCTGAAGCGCAATCTTAGCGTTTTCTTTAAGCTTATAATCGACAAAAACTTCATTTTTAAGTGAACCCTTTCCGGCTGCATAATCTTCAACAGACTTAATTGTTTCGGCTGTGTTCCTGAGATTAAGTTTAACCATGTTTTTACAGGGTGATTGCTTCAAAGGGAGAACTGTTTTATCAGTGAATGTGTCAGCTATTCTTTTTACAAAAGTTGTTTCTGTCCCTATAATCCATACCGATCCCTTTTCGGATTTCGCAATTCTGTCATATATCTGCTGAGTAGAACCTGACATGTCAGAAAGTGTTACAACACTTTTTTTTGACTCTGGATGAACAATAATTGTGGCGTCGGGATAAGTTCTTCTCATCGAGATTACATCAGAGTCATCGAATTCCTGGTGTATGGGGCAGAACCCATCCCATAAAAACATTTTTCCTTCACTGTAATTCTTCCCATCTTCAAGAGTTAAATCTCTGCCGACTTTTATTACATGAGAATCATCAAGTAAAATATTGCGTGCAACATTGTGACCAAGATGATAATCGGGGAAGAAGAAAAGGCTCTGACCACGGTCGAGGTAATGACGGACTATCTTCTCAGCGTTGGAGCTTGTGCAGACTGCACCACCTTTTCTGCCGCAGAAACTCTTTGAATCAGCGTATGAATTCATGTAAACAAGTGGTATTATCCCTCGCGAACAAACTCCGCTTATTTTTTCAACTGCACGTTCAGCGGTAGATTCATCGATCATTTCAGCCATGGGACAACCCGCATCAGGCTCCGGGTGGAGTATATGCTGGTTGTCACCTGCCAGAACTTTAGCTCCGTCAGCCATAAAACGTACACCGCAGAATACAATAAACTCCGCGCTGCTTCTGCTTACATCGACGGCAAGCTTGTATGAATCACCTGTGAAGTCGGCAAGTTTCACCAGGTCTTTATTTATATAATGATGCGCCGGGATAACCAGTCTAGAACCGAGTCTTTTTTTAGCTTCGATAATATAATCTGTAAGCATTTTTTCACTGAAATTTTCAAAGCTCATAAAGTTACCTTTCTGATTAATAACGTTTTTTTATTTTATTTCTTTAAGGCTGAAATCGAAAGCCTTTACTGAATTAGTAAGCTCACCGAATGATATATAGTCAACTCCGGTTTGAGAGACGCCTTTAATCCTTTTTAAAGTCATGTTCCCGGAAGCTTCAGTTTCAGCTCTGTCCCCTATTATATTGACGGCGTTTTTCATATCATTGTCGCTCATATTATCAAGCATAATCCTGTCAACACCGCATTCGAGCGCTTCCTCTACCTCTTTTATGTTCCTTGTTTCAACTTCTATTTTATACCTGTTACCCCACTTTAATTTAACCTTCTCAACCGCAGCGGTAATTCCGCCGGCTGCGTCACTGTGATTATCCTTTATCATAATCATATCATAAAGTCCCATCCTGTGGTTGCTGCCGCCGCCGCATTCTACTGCATATTTCTGAAGTTCCCTGTAGGCAGGGAGGGTTTTTCGTGTATCAAGGATTATTACTTTCCCTTCAGCTTCTCTTACAAAAGCGGAGGTTTTAGTGGCGATTGCGGAAAGATGAGATATAAAATTCAGGGCTGTACGTTCGGCTTTGAGAATGGAAATTACCGGCCCGGAAACATCAGATATAATATCACCCTGTTTTATTACATTCCTGTCGCTGAAGTTATTAGTTATAACAATGCGTTCATCTACATGTTTCATCACCGAATAGAATATATCAATTCCACAGAGTATGCCGTTTTCCTTTGCTATGAGTTTATATGAATATATTTCATTATTGAAAATTGATTCCGAAGTTATATCTCCCTTATCAAGAAGATCTTCATAAAGCGCCATATCAATTAGTATTTTAAGATTTCTGAAATTATACATCTCCTGCACCGTAATTTATATAAATACTGTATTTTTTTACACACATAATGACAAACTAATTTAATGCAATTATAATATCAGGAATATTTAATTACTCATATAATAAAAATTAACAATACATTGATTTTATATTAATAAATTAATGGATGGATATAAGGTCAAGTATTTAATATATACAGAAACAGGTTGATCTGATCCGCCAGTAACAGATAAAAAATTATTAATTATTAAGGCTGAAAGTGAGAATGCCACTGTAAGCTTTTTAATGCCAACACGGGTGTTGGGTGTTAAGCATTCTGCTGATTTAATTGACTAAATGTGAGAATATAGGTATTTTCAGATAGTGCAGTAAAACTGAAGATTGTTAAATAATATGACCTACTTTTTAGAAAAAATAATCATGAAGATAACCGGTTATATGTCATTAAGAACCAGAATGATAATAGGAGGCATTGCGGCAGTATTAATACCTTTTTTAATAACCGGGATTATTATTTATATTCAGCTTTCAGGTTTTTTTATAGAAATTACACGTGAAAAATCAGTTTTAGTGGCTAAAGACATTTCGGTTCTGATTGATTCAATATTTTCAGAAGAACTAAAGACAGTTTCTGCAATTGCAACTGATTCTGTTTTAATAAACGCAATATCTTCAGGTAATTATAAAAAAGCAAAGGACGAACTCAAGCTCATTTATAACAGAGTAGGAAGCAGCTATATTTCATTTTTTTTAACTGATAAAGATGGAATAAGCAGGGTTGATGTTTTTGATGATGTAAGGCTGGGTCTTGATCTGTCAGACAGAGAATATTTTATTCATGCAAAGTCTGGATATTCCAGTGTAACAGGGCCGATTCTGACAAGGGGTCCGGCTTCAGATAAAAATACCGGTACTCCAATTATCGTTGTCAGCGCACCTGTGTATCATGGGAAGAATTTTATCGGAATTGTCGCTGCAACACATAAGCTTGAAGTCATTGAAAGGAGAATATCCGTATTCCGTACAGGAGAAACAGGTTATGCGTTTATTACAGACAAAAACGGCCTCACTATAGTTCATCCGAGTGAAGAATATATATTAAAAGCAAATATGAATGATGAACATGGAATGGAGGAGTTGCTTTATAAAATTCTCAGGAAGGAGGCGGGAGCAGTAAGTTATAAATTCAGAGGTACCGAGAAAATTGCAGGTTATGCACCTTTAGGTATAACAGGATGGAATATTGTATTTACACAGAATCTGGATGAAATTATGAAACCTGTAAATAAAATTCTGTTTGCTGTGATGATTATAGGAATTATTTTTCTTGTAATAACTATTTTATCAATTATAATCTTCTCGAAGAGAATAAGCAATCCTGTTGAGCGGATGCTTGAAATTATGAAGAATGTTACAGCTAATTCTACAGAGATGATTATCGGTATTGGTATTGACAGAATGATCACATTTGCAAATCCCTTAGCCCAGAAACTTTTAAGGAGAAGTGAAAAGGAACTTATAGGAACTCCTCTATTGCTGGTAAACACAGCCGGAATTGATCCGGATGATATCTGGATAACACTAAACAGTGGTGTTGCATGGTCAGGTTACATTAAGGCAATATTCGGTCAGGGAGATGAGAAAACTATATCAGTTATAGTTGTATCGATTAAAGATGAGAAAGGTTCAATCAGGAGTTATCTGGAGATAGGAAGAGACGTTACAGATGAGCTTCTACTTGAAAAGAGGATGCAGCAGGCGCAGAAAATGGAGTCAATTGGAACAATGGCCGGAGGTATTGCGCATGACTTTAATAATATACTTTCGGGAATATTCGGTTATTCTGAACTTTCACTAAATGTCGAATGTAATCCGGTTAAGACACAGAAATATATTCAGGAAATCATGAAGGCAGCGGTGAGAGCAAGGGATCTTGTTAACCAGATTCTTATATTCAGCAGGGGAGGGGAAACTGAACTCAGTGTAGTTTCACCGAGGCAGATTATAAAGGAGATAATAAAACTGCTGAGAGCTTCCACTCCCGCAACAATAGAAATTGAATCTGAAATATTCAGTGAAAAGGCAATAATGGCAGACCCTACACAGCTCCATCAGCTGCTGGTAAATCTTTGCACAAACGCAGTTCATGCAATAGGAATTAAACCCGGCAAGATCAGTGTGAGTCTTGAAGATTTTTATGTTGATAAAGAATACGCCAAATCTCATCCGCCTGTTGTATGTGGTGAACATATACTGCTCACCGTTGCTGATACAGGGAGCGGTATTAAACCGGAAATTATAGATTCCATATTCGAACCGTTTTTTACAACAAAACCTCAGGGGGAGGGAACCGGGCTTGGTCTTTCTGTTGTGCACGGCATTGTAAGGAAGCTTAACGGTTTAATAACTGTTTATTCTGAAGCCTCTAAAGGAACTGTGTTCAATATTATTATTCCGGCTGTAAGCAATAATGTTCTTGAGCTGCCTGATGAAATAATTATAAGAGGAGGCAGTGAAAGGATTATGCTTGTCGATGATGAGCAGATTGTTGTTGAATCATTTTACAGAATTCTTAAAGGGTTGGGATACAATGTCACTGTATTTAAAAACAGTCAGGAAGCACTGGATACCTTTAACAGCAATCCAGACGGATTTGATATTATAATCACTGACTATGCCATGCCGCAAATGAATGGATTTGATTTTGTGGAGAATATAAAAATAAAAAACCCTGACATTCCGGTTATAATGACTTCAGGTTACATAAGTATTATGATGGAGAAAAAAGCCGAAGAATACCTTATCTCCAGTCTTCTGAAAAAACCTCTGACAACATCACAGTTAACAAATGCGATAAGAAAGATATTTGAAACGGAAGAGGCAGTAAAAAATAATCAATAATGATTCAGTAACATATTTTCAATGGATGTATCCCCACTTCATGAGAGAATTGCATTTGCATCATGTAAAAGTAACTTTTTTCAGGTTAATGGATATCTGGTATATTCCAGTCTATTTTTTCATTTATTATTCCTGCCAGCACTTCAACGCTGTTATCGGCATGATACAGCAACCCAGGGTTGTTATCTTCAATTATTGCCCCGCTTTTATCGAGTATAAATCTTCTTGCGGCATGGTGAGCTGCTGTGACGGTTTCATTAATGCTGCTTGCCTCACCCTTCAGTTCAATCGAACCGTTACATGTACAGAAGTATGTGCTTTTTTCGTTCTCAACCTTTATGCAGAATGAAGTGCCTCTTATCGCTGCGGTAACTGTAGGGGTTTTGACAATAAATTTGCCTGTGTCTGTGAATATTTTCCTTGTTACAGCCCCAAGCCAGCCTTTTTCAAGGATGAGAGTGCTTTCAGAAATGTTAAGTTTAAGCTTGGAGCCTGGATTAAGCCTGATGATATTTTTTTCATTTATGATAATATCACATATGGAGTTATCCATTGTTTCAATTAAGTCGCCGGTTTTTAATGCTGTTTGAGTATCTTTGACAATAACGGTGTTTACGGTAACCCGGCCGGTATAATTTAAAATTTTCATGTCGACTTTGATCTGTTTTGAGCAGGATAAAGTAATACATAAAGATAATATCAGGCTGATTTTTTTCATGAATAGCTCCTTTGCGGATTATATTTCTGTATATTATTAATAAGATAATATCAGTAAATAATAGTATAAAAGCTTGCTGGAGTCAATAATAACGTAAGTGTAATCTCGGATTAATAAATTTAAATACTGTGAATATGAATAATATATAATATTTATCTGATGGTTCTTTTCAGCACATTTTTAAAAGGAGATCGATGTCAGTATATTAATAATTTTACTTGAAAAAACCTGAGATAAAATTATTAGTATCCAATATCTAAATTTTTTATTATAAGGTAGATCAGGTGATTGAATTAAAGCATGACAGTGATGTAAATAAGGCGGTTCTTCTTTTGCATGGGATGACCGGTGCGCCAACAGAATTAGCCTATTTGGGAAAAGATCTTTATGCCTCTGGTTTTGATGTCTATATACCAACATTACCTGGACATTGTCAGAGTACAGAAGCTCTTAAAAAAACGACCTGGCACGACTGGAATAATTTTGCAATAAGTGAATATGATAGACTTAAAGAAATATATGAAGAAGTAAATGTTTCGGGTATATGCCTTGGAGCAGTTCTTGCTCTGAATATTGCAGGTGAAAGAAAATCTGTCAAAAGGGTAGTATGTCTTTCAACAACTTTATTTTATGATGGATGGAGTATTCCAAAATACAGGTTCATGCTTCCCCTCGCATTATATACTGTTATAAAATTTTTCTGGGCATTACCCGAAGCTGCAGCTCTTGGAGTCAAGAGCGATAAGGCTCGGGAGCGCGTACAGAAGGCAATGGATAAGGAAGATGCTGATATTCTTGACTGCTTCCCGGGTCTATGTATACTTGAGCTTGAAAGGCTTTCTCGGTACTCAAGAAGAAATTTCTATAAAGTAACAACCCCTGTACTTCTTATTCACTCTGAGAGGGATGATATTACCAGTACCAGAAGTGCTGATGTTGTGTATAAGAAAATAAAATCTGAGATAAAAGAATATATAAAACTCAGGAACAGTTATCATTTGATTGTTCTTGATAATGAGAAGGATTTCGTTTTTGAAAAAACCAGAGAATTCTTTTTACGGAGCTGATTATGAATGTCATTGCATATAGTCTTAAAGGTGTAGCTATTGCCGTAAACTCTCTGTTTTTTACAGGAGTTTATTTTGGTATGAAAACATACAATAAAAAGTTCAGAGCAAGAAGAGTTCATAAACTTACTGTTGGTCTTGCTGTAGGTCTGATGATGTATATTTTAATTCTGATGTTTTATGCATTCAGTTTTGTTCTGGAAAAACATTTTTTGAAGTCTGCCGCCTGTCTGTTTTTTGCTGCAAGTCCGTTTCTTATCGGAATTTCAGGAAATGACTATAATAAAGCTAAGACATATTTTATAATTCAACTAATAGTTCTGATTTTCAGTCTGCTTTTTATTATATTTGTTATATGAGTAATTTTCGATTTAATGCCGGTAAAGTGAATAGTACTTTATGTAAAATTACAATTCTGCATAAAGTACTATAATTGAAAAAGATTTATTTGCTTCTTTTCAAACTGCTGGCACTCCTTTCCTCTGTGCCCCATATTTCAACAAGAGTCTCTGAGACATCGGAAAGATCGTTGAATTCACAAAACGGGATATTTTCTTTTTCCAGACGTTTGGCTAAGGCGCCTTTTGCAAAGATAAAATCAGAATGACGTGCTGCACAATAATCACTAAGCCCGTCTCCAATATAGATTGATCTTTTATCAAAGCTGCCAAGAGCATACATGGAAGAACATTTACAATGTGCAGCCCCTACATCACACTTCGGATTGCTGTGAGGGCACAGCAATTTAAGATATGGATCATTATAAGCAATAGTGTTGGAGCGGATTGGCATGCCTGTGATTCCATTGTTTTTCAGTATCTGTTTTATGAATATATCAACTCCATCACTCAATATGGCAACGGGAATTGAATGTGATCTCATGATTTTGAGCAGTTCAAAGATACCCTCATCAACTTCTATATTTTCAATCGCTTTGTGCAATTTACTTTTAGGTATTCGAAGCAGCGCAAATTCCTCTTCGAGACACTGTCTGGAACCTATAAATCCCGATTGCCACCGCTGCTCAATCAGTTCCCACGAATTGTCAATTGAGTAATTTTTAATAAGCTCATCAAGGGTATCTTTTTTTGTTATTGTTCCGTCAAAATCTATCCATAATTGAGAAATTTCAGCTTCAGGCATACTGTCTGTATATTTTTTTTCTTTAACTGATATCTGTTTATTCATATGTTAACCTTCATTGTTATAATTAACGGTTACAAATATTCCTGTTTTGCAACCGGAAGAAACCTTTTCAAATATTCCGATAGGTTTCCTGTTTTTATTTATCCAACCTGTAACTGGAGGATCAGCTTTTTATTTTTTTCATTCCTTTATGTATCGCTTTAATTGCTATTTCTGCGTCATCTTTTGTGTGTACTGTTGAAACAAACCAGCAGGCCGAGTATGAACCATTAATATGAACACCATGTCGCAGAAGTGTATCTCTGAAAATTCCAAACTTTGCAGTATCAACTTCAAAAAGATGTCTATAATTTGTAACATTTTCACGTTCAGTGAAGAGAACCTGGAACATCGGTCCGACTCCATGAACGATACATTTTACATTATTAGCTTTTGCCTCACGTTTTATTGCTTCGATCAGCACATTTCCTGAATTGTAAGCCTTTTTAAGAGATGATTTATCATTAACAAGTTTTAAGGTTTCCAGAGCGGTTACTGCACATATGGGGTTACCATTGTATGTTCCACCATGTTTTACAGTATTCTTCGCTATCGGTTCCATGATTTCACGTTTTCCAGCAAAGGCACTTAGAGGCATACCTCCACCGATTGCTTTGCTGTATACTGCAAGGTCAGGCGTAATACCATATAACTCCTGCGCTCCTCCTGGAGCTACACGAAAACCTGTTACAATTTCATCAAATATAAGTACAATACCTCGACGTGAAGATTCCGTCCTGATCAATTCCAGGTAACCAGGAATAGGCATTATACATGCATTATTCGCTACAAGTGGTTCAGCTATTATTGCTGCTATCTTCCCGTCATTTTTGTTTAATATATCTTTTAATATCTGGGGCTCATTCCATGGGCAGATGATTACATCGTCAACTACACCCTGAGGAATTCCTTTTGAATGAGGTCTGCTGTTCGGGGATTTAAAATCACCAGCCTCCTCAGCCGTTGGTCTTTGGCTTACTGCAAGCTGGTCAACCCAGCCGTGGTAATGGCCTTCAAATTTAAGTATTTTGTTTTTTCCTGTATATCCTCTTGCTGCGCGGATTGCCCCGGCAATTGCTTCGGACCCTGAATTGGCATAACGTACAAGGTCGGCGCATGGCACCATTTGACATATCTGCTCGGCAAGCTCAACTTCTGCGGTATTGCAGGTTCCGAACATTGTTCCAAGTTTTATCTGGGTTTCTACTGCTTTTACAAGTTTCGGATGGCTGTGACCTGCTATAAGGCTGCCGTAGCTGAAAAGGTGGTCTACGAATTCATTGCCGTCAAGATCCCATACTCTGCTTCCTTTACCTTTTTTTATGTAAAGAGGAGTCTGGATTGTACCGGCTGCAGGCATCCTTGCTGAACTGCTTACTCCCCCGGCAAGAACTTTTTTAGCGCGTTCGAACCATTTTTTTGATTCTTCAAGAGAAGTTTCCAGATTTGCACCTGGCTGTTTTTTTAATATGTTATTCAGCATTTTATTTTCCTTATTATCGATTTATATGTGCGATCCTATTCTGCATCTAATTTATTTTCATTTTCAGCTCTGCTTCAATAATTTAAACACCATTGATAGTGAAAATAGTTACTTTTTCATAAAAAATCACTTAAGACATCTTAGCATGAATATCATTAAGAACTGTAAAATTTCTCCATAAAATTAAATACAAAATCAAATATGCAATATAATGACTCAGTATAAATATTATTAATTTGAATAAATGTATAATGTTAAGAAGATACAATTATGAGAAAGAGCCTCTACTCCAGATCGATAATTTGTATTTGTAATCAGGTATGTTGATTTCTTCTGCTCTTGTATAATTATAAATCAGACATATTTGATCAATTTGTCTGATATTAAGGCAGAAGTCGTTCAATAATAATAAAGGTGGATGAAACGCCAACGATTCAAAAAATTTATTGTCTTCATAGTCATTTGCGCTTTGAACTACAATGAAAGTATTGTAGTCATCATTTTGATCAATCAGATTATCCAGATAAACATCAGATAATATAAAGAAAACCACACCCAGTAATATTAAAAAACTAAGTTGTCTGAGATATTGGGGATATTTATTATATAGTAACATAATCTTTTATTGATAAGTTTTCTAAATGAAAGGTCAAAAAAACCCTGAAGTTAATAAAATATAATTGTCAGTTAAAGTCAACTTAATATTATACAAATTTATAATATTTAATGCGGAATTTTTTACAAATGTACAATATCGGGTATGTTGTTTAGTCTTTTTCTTCCCTGTTTCCTTCGCTGAAACTAATTATAGATACACCGGCTGTTATTAATATTGTACCTATAACAATAGAGGGGGTGATAGGTTCTTTCATAAAAAAGAATGATGTAAAAGCAATGGTTATATAGAGAAGAGATGTTAATGCTTCGGCAATTGACAGACGTGTATATTTAAGAATCTGCATCCATGCTATAAATGAAAGCACAAGAGTACTGTAACCGGCAATGATATACAGGTTGATTTTCATAGAGGAATTTACTGTTTTATCAGCTCCGATTTTTAATAAAAGCTGCGCCACTGTGTCGCATGAAAGTAGCATAACCCAGACTAAAACTATTTTAATATTTTCATATAATTTATTTAACATATTGACAACTTTATTTACTCCATTATTTCATTAAATGCATCAGTAATAATACATCAACATATTGTGCAAGAGATATTTATTTTGATTACAACTGAATTACTAAAAAAAGTCCTTATCCTGGATATTGATGGATCATTGATTAAAGATGAAAATATTCACAGTATCGCACTTGGTGAATTCCAGGAAAAAATACGTTATTTTTCAACCTTTAAAGCATTGAACAAACTTGAAAATCACATAATTGATGAGATCGTGTCACATAGTATTTATTTAATCGGCAATGGCGATTTTCATCATCTCAGCTATCTTCTTATAAAAAACAATCCGGCTGAAAATATTCATGTTATAGTTTTTGATAATCATCCGGATAATATGTATATACCCTTTGGTATCCACTGTGCTTCTTGGGTATACCATGCTGCAAGACTTCCGAATGTCAGGAGGGTGTCTGTAATCGGGATTACATCGCAGGATATTAATGGTTTAAACCTTGTCCAGAACAGGTTTTCTCTTTTAAGAAAAGGTAAGGTGGAGTATTACTGCTTCAAGCGTGTATCCAATGCGGCTTTTTTATTGAGCAGGAATGGGATTCATGAGATGGTAAGTTCTGAAAAAAATCTTCTGAGTTTTATTAAAGATGAACTGATCCAGAAGGATGAAAAGATCTATTTATCCATTGATAAAGATGTTCTGCAGAGAGAATGTATAAACACATATTGGGATCAGGGAAATATGACTGAAAATCAACTTTTTGATTGTATTGATCTTCTTTCTGAAAATTTAATAGCCGCTGATATCACAGGTGATCTATCAACCTATAAATATAAAAATTATATTAAGGGGCTTCTGCGCAGGCTGGATGGTGCTGAAATTCCTTTAAGCAATCTGGTTTATGAAAGAGAGAAACATGCAGCTCTTAACTATAGAATTATCTCTCACCTGAAGATGTTTGATTATAAAGATCGTTAATAATCACTTCAATTTTTCAAGCAGGTTTTTATCAGCTTCCAGGAGGAATTTGATCTTTTTTAAAATAAACCTTAGTAGCGGATTTTTAAGATAAATTGCATGGTATGTAAAAGTAAATTCAGAACCTAGATTTGCTTTAATTTCAGGATCTGACCATCCTGCTACAAAGAATTCAAGCCTGTTTTTTATACAGTAATCAATATTGTTAATCCAGCTTACAAAATATAGATTAAATGTCCTTGCATCAGGATAATCCAGACCTATATACTTATCTATCAGTTTATTACCTGCCCGATAGCATAAATTAAAACCGATAATTTTTCCATTATTCCGGTATAAAAAAACTAAACCGTTTTCTTCCTGAAAAAGTCTTTTGAAAAATGATTCGGTCAGGAGATCGAAATGAATTGTACTTTGATTGTAAACATTCATATATAACATATAAAGAAAAGAAACAGTTTCATTATCAAAGAATGGATCCCCGGTACTTATCTCCTCAACAGTTATTTCATCCTTAGATTTAAGCTTTCTCTTGATATCCTTTCTTCTGGAGCGGGAGAAAAGTTTCAAATACTCATCAATCGAATTTATATTAATTCTTACAAATGCGAGGGCTTCACCGTAAATTATCTGGAATTTATTCTCTTCAAGATTCTTCATAATCTCTTTTGAAGCACGATTCTCTTCATCTGACAATAGCGGTGAATCAAGTGGTATGTCTTTAACAATAAGGAATGAAGATCTGATCTCTTTAAGTCTGGAAAGAATCAGTTTTCTTGTTTTATCCGGTGGAATATCTTCCGGGAAAATGGAATATTCCGTGACAGTTGTTCCAATAAACATGGCTTTTGGTTTTGGAATCAGAAATCCGACTTTTGACAGAAGTTTTTTAATCTTCTCATCAGTAGTAGTCAGAATGTTGAATTTCATTATAAACCCTGGGATAAATCCATTACCGGTATCAATTGAGATAGATTGAAATCCCTCCGGAGGTTCAGCCATGAATGTATTAATCAGATTTTCCGGTTCTATTCGGTTTATTAATTTCATTATTGTTATTCGCTATAAGTTGGAATTTTTTTGTCAGCCGGAGCAGGCTATAACAACTATACCAAGAGTTACCAGCCCGATACCGATCCATTCTGCTTTATAAACCTTCTCTTTAAGTACGAAGGCGGTAAAAAAAATCAGAAATATTTTCTGCATGCCGGTTATCGGGAAAGCAATGGATAAAGGTATATTTGAGAGAAGTGTTACCCATATAACCATTTCAAGTATGCTGACTAAAAGTCCTGATATTATCCACCGGTTTGTTAAAAGCTTTAAAAAGTACTGAATACCGGGTAAATCGCCATTGTCCATGGCGCCTTTTTTAAAGAATATCTGGAATGTGCTTTCTGCCAATGCACCGAGAATAAACAGGGGGAGCCATTGCAAAATCATTATTTTATCTCTTAAAAAAAATATTGGATATGTTACAAGAAAATTGTTTTATTTCTCTGTCTGCCCTTAGCGGGACTTTTTAAAATTGAGAAGCACAATTGAACCAATGTAAATAATATAGTATTTTTTTCTTTCAAAAGATGATAACATATTATTATGCGAATACCTGTCAACTTAAATATTGAAAGCTGTAATGATCTGCAAATTTTTAATATATATTTATCAGACTGCGATGTGTATTCAGGTTGTAGTTAAATCCAGCATGTCCTAAGAATTTTTATCACAGGTGACCCACTTAAGAACTGTGTTTGTAAATAATTCTGTACATAGTTCAACATCTGTAAACCTGACAAACTCATTTGGCGAATGGGCTTCAGTGACGCATCCAGGCCCCCAGACAATAGTAGGCGTGCCGTGTAATCGAGATCTTATCCCCGATTCGCATCCGGAGTTGAAGGCTGACCATCCCTTCCATATCAGATGATTATATGAATTATTATTTTTTACAGACTCTTCAGAATAGCGACAGAGTTCACTGTCTGGAGAGGTTCTGTGGCCGTAATAATTCTCGCTGAAAGAAATTTCAATATTTTCATCAGGAAGCATCTCTTTTAATTCGGATGTAAACTTCGTCTGCCACTGAACAAGTTCATCGTCAGGGAGGAGTTCAAAGTATCCTTCACAGATACATTTATCACAGACCATCCCCTGCCATTGCCCCCCCTCTACCTTGTCAATAGTTACCGGACGTGCGATGGGATATGAATCGAAGAGCGGATCAGCTTTGCGATCATTCCAGCGGTTTTCTAGTTGATCAATGGTGTTAAGAATTTTTCTTATGCTTTTTATTGAATCAGTTCCAAGCCATTTGACTGTTCCATGAATTGCTTTTCCGTGTGCAGTTATTCTGAATCTCAGACCCCCTCTTGATGCACATCTGGGAAGACTCTCGGTTGGCTCAAGTATTATTGAGGCGTCAGCTTTGTAGCCACGGCTTATACAACCAAGCGTACCAAGACCGACGCAGTCCTCTTCCCCCGGGATCAGTTCAAGAAAAATATCTCCTCTGTCGTTTTCAGGTATAGATATACTTATCACATACATTGACCATAATGCTGATACAAGAGCACCCTTCGTATCACAAGCACCACGTCCATATATATTTCCATCTGAATATTCACCTGAAAATGGATCTTTTTTCCAGTGGTTTTTTTCACCAACAGAGACTGTATCCGTATGTGCATTGAATATCAGGTTTCTTTTTTTTACATTTCCTTGTAATTTTACGACAAGGGCCGGCCTTTCATGAAATGGGATATGTTTCGGCTGAGTCAGGTAAAATCTGTATAAGCCGGCAGGATCTATTTCAAAAAGATCAGTCTCAAGTCCTTTGAGCCCGCTCCAGTAACGGATAAATTCTGTTAATTCTTTTTCGTTACCGCTAATGCTTGGAATTTGTATGGTTTTCCGGAGTAATGTAAGCATATCCTGTCTTGTTGAGGCAATTATGTCTTTGAACTTTTCTGATTGCATTATCTGTATTCACTTTATTTAAGTTTTAAGAATTAATAATACAAAGAAATTGAAAAATTAGAATTTTAGTCCAGCAATATTTAAATTTTAGAAAATATTTATTTATGTATTTAAAAATTTTGGCAGAATTCTAATTAAGGTGTGTTTAATTATAGTTGTAAAAAATAGTACTTTAATTGACATATGTGTCATGAGAATTTTTTTAGCAATAGCTGCTGTTTCGATTTTTATTATATCAGCTGGATCATTATCAGCCCGGGATGATGAAAATGACAAATGGAATATTGTTCCGATAATAGCTCCATACTATACGCCGGATACTGGTGTTGGCCTGGGAGCTTATATTGTGACTTCTTATAAAAATGAAATCAACGGAGATTTTGATACTCCGGATGAATTTACATTTTATACCCAATGCACACAGAAAAAGCAGTTTACCCTTGGTCTTGAAAATGAAATTTTTCTGGGAGGGGGAAAGTTTAAGCTTTCCGGTTCGGGAGAATTTAATAAAGATTTATCTTCTTTCTGGGGGATCGGGCCAGATACTGCGGCAAAAGCTGAAGAAAATTACAGGTCAAAGGATTTATGGTGTGATCTGGCATTTCAATATTGTTTTATAGATGGATTATATATCGGACCTGCATTACACATGATGCATAGTGTAGTTAAATATAAGAAGAAGAATGGTCTTCTCCGGGAAAGTGATATTCCTGGTAAAAATGGTTTGAATGAAGTGGGAGCAGGACTGTCAGTTCAGTTTGACACAAGGAACAGTATTTTTTACCCCACGGAAGGTATTTATCTGAAGGCCAGGAGCATTTTTCAAAGAGATGAAGTACTCAGTGAGTTTAGTTATTCGAAGCATACATTAGATGGCAGTTATTATTATGGTATTACAGGGGATCATGTTCTGGCTTTGCAGGTTACATCTGGATATACTTTTGGAACAGTACCTCTGCAGTCTCTCTGCGGTATAGGGGGGGACATGATGATGCGTGGCTTGCTGGAAAACAGATATATTGATAAAAGCAGTATTGCTGTTCAGGCTGAGTACAGATTTCCTCTGGTATGGAGAATTGCAGGTGTATTATTTGCAGGAACCGGAGAAGTTCAGAATTCTCTTCCCGAGTATAATATCGGCGATCTGCATTATACCGGGGGAGGAGGGTTGAGATTTATATTGGATACTGACGAGCATATAAACGCAAGACTCGATGTCGGTTATAATGATAATGGTGATTTAAATATATATATATTGGCAAAAGAAGCTTTTTAGAATAATGATTTAATCCACTAGTAATTCCCGTGCTTTTTTATTATACTTTTATTATAGAAAACTCAAATTTTAAATTGTGAAAGTTTATCTCTGAGCTGATTTGCCATTCCGGCGATATCCGCTGAATTTGCAGCTATCTCTTCTGAACCGGCAATTACAGCTGTTGTCTGTTCTCCTATTGTATCCACAGAATGTCCGATGAGATCGACTTCATTTTTTTGAGCTGTGGCTGTTGTATTTATGTTTTCCGCCCGTGAATAAATATTACCTGCGTTGTTCCTTACTTTTTCTGCAATTATTTTCTGTTCCCTTGTGGAAACCTGAATATCCTCAACCTCCTTTTTCATATTTTCAACACCGTCAATAATCTCCGTAAGTATTTTTGTAGTTGAATTAATATTCTGTATTTCTCGGGATATCTCATCATTATTAACTTTAATCAGAGAATCTATATTCTTTGTGCTGGTAGCGGTCTGGTCTGCAAGCTTGGATATCTCCTCTGCGACGACAGCAAACCCTCTCCCGGCATCCCCGGCTCTTGCAGCTTCAATCGAAGCATTTAGGGAGAGAAGATTTATCCTGTCAGAAATATCATTTATTATTTCAATGATCTTAACCATATCATTGGAACTCTCCTTTACTCTTGACATGCTTTCGTTCATGGTGGATAATGATATCTCTCCATTCTTTGCCTTGGCAGAAACATCAACTGAGAGAGTCATGGTTTTGTCGGATTGCTCGTTAACTCTTGTTATTCCGCTGTAAAGATCTCCAATTAGCTGACGTTGTGAAATGAATATTTCAAGCTGTTCGCTTGAAAGTCGTGCAATTGTATTAATCAGGTCGGTAATATGACCGATTAGACTTAAAATTTCGTTTGAGCTTGTGGCCTGAGTCTGCGTAGTGTCTTTGAATGTTGAGCTTATATATGAAAGCCCGGTAGATGATGCGGCCAGCTTAAGAGATATATCATCAATCTGCCGTAATATACCTGTTGTGTGATTCATGAGACTGTTGAAGTTCGCGGCCAGTTTGTTGATATCACTGGTGGAATCAACAATAATTCTTTTTTTTAAGTCGGATGTTGATGTAATTTCATTAATGTCTTCAATTATTTTACGCAGTGGCTTAACACCCTTTCTGCCTGCATAATAAATTGCCGATATTGCAATAAAAACAATTGCAGTAATCACTATAAAAATAATAATACCTATGTTCATCCTATCCTCTTTTTTAATTGTTTCAGTTAAAAAGAATATATATTTAATGTGTCAATAAGCAAATTCTGTGTGTTATTTTGACTGTTAAGAAAATATGACTGAGCTAAACTAAAAGTAATGTAAATATAAAAATAATGATTGATTATTTTTTATAAATCGTTTTTTTATAATTCAACTCTATTTTTAGTTTAGCTCAATAAAAATTAGGCTCTTTTTACTGTTTTGACGGGTTAATTTTTTAAACTGGCTGTAAAAATCTTCTTGCTTAAAGAAGTGTATTTATTTTTAAGTATCATTCGTGTGTTTTTCTGATAATTAATACAGGTCAACGGATTTTTGTCCGGTTTCTTCATTATAAAATCAAATGTTTAAAAAATTCAGCTAATAAAAAAGTGGATATATGTTTCTTAAGTCAATGGACATGTTCGGTTTCAAATCATTTGCGGATAAAACTCATGTTGAGTTTGAATCTGGAATTACGGCCATTGTCGGCCCTAACGGATGTGGTAAATCGAATGTAGTAGATGCTGTAAAATGGGTACTTGGTGAAAAACAGGCAAAGAATATCCGCGGGCAGACTATGGAGGATATTATCTTCTCCGGTACCGATCAGCGTAAGGCTCTGTCTCTTGCGGAGGTGGCTCTTACAATAGATAACACAAACAGAATACTCGATTTTGATTCTGACAGCGTTACTGTCAGCAGACGTATCTTTCGTGACGGTGAATCTGAATATCTGATAAATAAATCTCCCGTAAGACTTAAGGATATTGATAAACTTTTTATGGATACAGGAATTGGAAAATCGGCTTACTCTGTTCTCGAACAGGGGAAGATGGATCTTATCCTGTCCACTAAAGCAGAAGATCGAAGGTACTTATTCGAGGAAGCGGCGGGAATTTCACGTTACAAAATGCAGAAAAAAGAATCACTTAAGAAATTACAGGACACCGGAGAGAATCTTAATCGTCTGAATGATATTATTAAAGAGATAGAGAGAGAAAAAGAACTTAAATCGAAACAGGCTGAGAAAACAAAGGAGTTTCTTAACCTTAAAGGAAAACTTTCCGACCTTGACATAAAACTTAACATCATTAAATTCAGGGAGATAGTAAAAAAGTTTGAAAAGAACCAGACTGATATTGATAAGCTTCAGAAAGAGAGAGAAGAAATTGTAGGCAGAGTTTCCACGACATCTGCAGAAAATGAAAAAGATGAGAAAAAGAAAAACGATCTTCAATATCAGTTGTTCGAAATAGAGAAGAAACTTGATGCTTACAGAGTAAGAAGGGAAACTATCGATTTAACTACTGAAAAGAACAGACGGCTCGTCGAGGAACATCAGGGCAGGAAGAAGGGCACAGTCAGAAAGCTTGAAGAGAGAGGGGAAAGTCTTGAACGTCTAATCACTGAAAAAAAGAAGAATGAAGAGAATGCTTCAGATCTTAAGGAAAAGATGGCTGAAGATAAAAGAAAACTCTCCGAGTTTTTTGAAAGCAGAAAAAAGAAGATAGATTCAATTCATGGTTCAAGGGATAAAATTGAAGAGAATAACAGAAAAATAAGAGATAATGAATCATCTCTTAAAAAATTGAGGGAGGCTCTTGAGGTTGTAATAAAAAAACTTGTTGATGCCATTGAAAAAAGAAAAATAGAGCTTGAAGACTCAGAGCATGAGAGAGAGGACGTAAAGCGCCTCATTGAGAATGAATTAAGTCAGATAGAGATGGATCTGAACAATGCAGTTGATGAACTTAAACTAAAAGCATTTGACCGGGCCTGGATGTTCCTTGAAAAGATAAACATTAAAAGCCTTAAGGATAACATTGATAAATTCGAAAGCTATGAAGACGGTTTCCGGTCAATACTTTTTGATAAGACAGGTATACACGCAGATAAAGAAAACCTCGATAAACGTATAAGGGAGCTTGTACTCGAAATTGATGAGCTGAGGGGGAACAATACTCTCCTTGATGAGTTTATACAGAATGAGCAGCGTGAACTTGAAAACATAAACACGATGATAACAAGGATTGAGCGTGATATCGCGCGGTATGAGAATGACAGCAACTGGATTGAGAAGCAGCTTGTATCACTTACACATCAGATTGATGATATAAAGAAACAGATAGAGAACTTTAACGAAGAGATTACTAGGGCAGATAAGGCGATTGAGGAGCTTGTTAAGGAAATTAAGGAATCGGAAGACAGGCTAATTCAGTTCAGCGAAAAGAGTGAAGCTTTGAAAGTGAGTATCAGCGAACTTGTCTCCAGAAGAAGTGAAATTGAAAACAATATAATAAAACGTAAAACCGAATCACGGAAAGATGAAGAGGAACTTGTCAAGGCTCTTGAAAAAATCAATACAATGGAGAGGGCCGGGGTTGAACTTTCATTTAAAAAAGATGGGATACAGGATTATCTCTGGACAGAGTATGAGAAGAAAATATCCGAGTTGAAAGAACTAAGGATAAATGAGACAATGGCAAATGAATTTCAGAATGAAATACAGGAGTTGAAAAAAAAGATACAGGATCTTGGACCAATAAATAATCTTGCCATTCAGGAATTCCGCGATTTGAAGAAAAGGTTTGAATATTACATCGAACAGAAGAGTGATATAGAAAAGGCGCGACAGGATATTATTTCAGTTATAGAAGATATTAATAAGACATCAGTGGATCTTTTCATGAACACGTTTAACGATATTCAGAAAAACTTTTCAGATATGTTCAAAAGGCTTTTTGAGGGTGGAGAAGCTTTTCTAGAGATGGTTGATATGGAGAATGTGCTTGATAGTGGAATAGATATTATGGTGAGGCCTCCCGGCAAGAAGTTTAAAAATATAAATCTGCTTTCAGGAGGGGAGAGGGCACTTACTGCTATTGCCCTTCTGTTCGCGACATATATGGTAAAACCATCTCCATTCTGTTTTCTTGACGAAATTGATGCACCTCTTGATGAGCAGAATATACAGAGATTTATAAAGATGCTCAGAGAGTTTTCAAGGAGTACTCAGTTTATCATTGTAACACATAATAAAAAGACCATGAACATAAGTGAATCTATTTATGGAGTCACAATGGAGGATCCGGGAGTTTCAAAGCTGGTTTCAATAAAAATGGAAAGAGTGGATATGTAACAGATCTGAGTGGTACCATTTGCTGTCTTTTTATAGATTTTTGAATAAATTTGTTCATAAATAATTGACAAATAAGAATCTCCTGGTTAAATTTGTAAGAGGAGTAGTATCAAAAAAATATAAAAAAGACACAATGGAAGGTGTAAAATGAAAATAACTGCCGAAGGTCTTCTGGGATCCGCTCAGAAGATTAATAATAAGAAAAAAACTGAAGAAACAGAACTGAAACAGGATACAAAAAGTCAGAAATATGATTCAGTTAATATCAGCAGAATATTAAATTCAAGAATTGAATCACTTGGCAAAGAAGTAAAAGATATTCAGACCTCTCTAACAAAAAATCAGATTATGCGTGAAGGTATTGACCAGTTGTCATCAGCTCCATCTTCTGTCGATGCTGAAATTATACTGAATGAGACCAGGTTTAACGGTAATAAGATATTAAAAGAATATGTTGGAACAACTTTTACTCCGCAGGAACTTGAATCAAAAAAAAGTGAAATAAATACTTTAATTAATAAAGATATTAATACTCTTACAAAAATTCAGGTGGAGATGGATAATATTGTTGCTTCAGATCTGGCTGGAAGTAAAAAAATTGAAACCATTATGGCTGGAGTAAATGAAACATTAAAGAAAACACCTGCGGGTTTTGATAATATATCCAAACTCGACGCTGAAAAGGTTATGAATCTTATCAGGTAAAGGAATTTGTTTCAGACTGGGTTTTTTATTTAAAAAATAATAAAGTGCAGGCGCCGATAAGGTTTTATGTTCAGAAAATGTATTATTTACTTCATGATGCCGGCCTTTATTCTACTTATGTCGGAATTTATATATCCTCAGAATAGTTTTGAAAGTGATACTATTATAATTAATAGTATCAATAATAAAACTGATAAAGGTGATGTACCTGCTGAAAGTGTTGATTTTAAAGAAGCTGAAAACTGGGCATATAATTCTCATCTTGTACTTATGCCTGATGCTCCACCAGTAGTTGATAATAAAGCTTTTTTCATAACAAGCAATCCAAGCATTATACCAGTAAGCGGGTATAAAAGAGAACTTTTTTATAAAATATACTTCGATTTTCTTCGCTATAATCAGAAAAATGTGCCATTCAATACAAAACTTAAAATTTTTATAAGGGACATCTATGGTAATAAACGTCTTGTCGGAATCGCTACTACAGATTGCATGTCGGATAATAAATTATTTGAAGTATCAATCCCATTTGATTTGTCTTACCCGGGGAAATTTGATATTATTATACATGAGTATTCAGGTAAATTTGGTAATTGGGGGATATGGGATATTATAATTACTTCAAAGAAAATAAACGAAATAGAGGTAATGCCTATAAATTCAGTAGAAAAAATAAAGGAGATCGAACCAAAAATTTTTAAATAAGTCTGTAAAACATTTTGACAAATAAACACCTCTTTTTTTTGGTATTCACAGCGCATCTGCCATGCAATTGTCAGGCAGATGTCAGAAAAAGACAAAATCATCAGAAAAGGATGGTAGTGATATGGCCGACGATTATATGGAAAAAGATTTAGACGATCAAGTATACGAAGATGATTATTATGATGATAACTACGATGAAGAAGAATTGAAAGATTCTGATGATTTCCTCGATGATGATGATGATTCTTATGGAGAAGTAGGCGAGAGGAAGGTTCATATAAGTTATGCCTGTGAAGATTGTGATTATAGATGGGATGACATACTTGTAAGGAAAAAACATGATATTGAAGAGGATATGGAGAGAGATATTGTCTGCCCTATGTGCGGCTCAATCAATATTACTCTGATATGAAAGATAGAAAAATTGTAATCAAGGGAGCGCGGGAGCATAATTTAAAAAACATTTCACTTGAGATACCGAGAGATAAGCTTGTTGTCATAACCGGTTTATCCGGATCGGGTAAATCGTCGCTTGCATTTGATACGATTTATGCAGAGGGGCAGAGAAGATATGTGGAATCACTATCTTCCTATGCCAGACAGTTTCTCGGATTGATGGAAAAGCCTGATGTCGATTTCATTGACGGGCTTTCACCTGCGATTTCCATTGAACAGAAAACAACTCACCGGAATCCCCGCTCAACAGTAGGGACAGTTACCGAGATTTATGATTATTTCAGGCTCCTTTATGCGAGAATAGGTGTGCCCTATTGTTATAATTGCGGTAAAAAAATATCTTCGCAATCTATAGACCAGATTGTCGAATCTGTTCTTACTTTTAAAAAAAATACAAAGTGTCAGATTCTTGCACCGCTTGTACGCGGGAAAAAAGGGGAGCATGCTGACTATATTGATGAAGTGCGTAAAAAAGGTTTTGTCCGGCTCAGAATTGATGGAGAGTTCCGCACCGTTGAAGAAGATATAGTTCTTGAAAAACAGAAAAAACATACCATAGAGATTGTCGTTGACAGGCTGGTAATTAAAGATGGAATCAGGCCAAGACTTGCGGAATCAATAGAAACAGCAATGGATCTAAGCGGCGGATTAATTATTGTAATCACTGATGAAAAGGAACTTATCTTCTCAACTCAGTTGTCATGCTCTGAATGTGGAATCTCAATGTCTGAGCTGTCTCCAAGGATGTTTTCATTTAATACTCCTTATGGCGCATGTCCTGAATGTGACGGACTTGGATTTATAATGCAGTTTGATCCTGAACGAATTGTATCCGATCCCGAGAAATCCCTTAATGAGGGTGTACTGGAGGTGTGGGGTAAGACTACAAGCTACTGGTACCTTGAAACAGTACAGGCACTTGCAAAAAGTTTAAATTTCAAACCTGATACACCATGGAAAGATCTTCCGGAAAAAATTAAAAATGTTATTCTATACGGTTCCGGAAAGGAAAAAGTAAATTATAATGTTAAAAGAAGTGAATCTGAATTTAAATTCTCAAGATCATTTGAAGGAGTACTTCCAAATCTTGAGAGAAGATATAAAGAGACAAATTCAGAAGATATGCGGATATGGATGGAAAAGTACATGGCAAACAACACCTGTACGGCCTGCAGAGGTAAAAGACTTCGTCCCGAAAGCTTATCTGTAAAAGTTGCCGACCGCTGTATAGATGAAGTCTCATCAATGTCTATCCGGGATTCATATAATTTTTTCAGTAATATAGAACTCAATTCCACAGAGCATAAGATTGCGGAACAGATACTTAAAGAGATAAGAACTAGGCTTAAATTCCTTAATGATGTCGGTATCGAATACCTGACTCTTGAAAGGGCCGCAGGGACATTATCCGGAGGTGAATCGCAGCGAATAAGGCTGGCTACACAGATCGGCTCTGCTCTAACAGGGGTGCTTTATGTTCTTGACGAACCGAGTATTGGACTCCACCAGCGGGATAATGAAAGACTGATGAAAACTCTTAAGTATCTTCGTGATATAGGCAATACTGTACTTGTTGTTGAACATGATGAGGATACAATTATGCAGGCGGATTACGTTGTCGATATGGGGCCTGGTGCCGGTGTTGAAGGAGGACATATTGTAGCCGAAGGTACACCGGAAGAGATTAAAACATGCAGCAGATCTTTAACGGGAAATTATCTATCAGGGATTAAATCAATACCTGTTCCTGTTTCAAGGAGAAAAGCAGAAAAGCATATCAGCTTAAAAGGTGCTCGTGAAAATAATTTAAAGAATGTGAATGTTGACTTTCCTTTGGCAGTTTTTACTGCGGTAACGGGAGTATCAGGCTCTGGAAAATCTTCATTGGTTATTGAGATTCTCTATAAGGCACTATCCTCGCTTGTGATGAAATCAAAAGAGTATCCAGGTTCTTTTGACGAAATCTACGGATTGGAGCATATTGATAAGGTAATAGATATAGATCAGTCACCCATTGGGCGTACTCCGAGATCAAATCCGGCAACTTATACCGGTCTCTTCACCCCTATCCGTGAACTTTTTGCCAGGCTGCCTGAATCGAAGGTGCGGGGTTATAAGTCTGGAAGATTTTCCTTTAACGTTTCAGGGGGGAGATGTGAAACATGTGAAGGTGACGGAGTAAAAAAAATTGAGATGCATTTTCTTCCTGATGTTTATATTACCTGTGATGTATGTAAAGGGAAGAGATATAATCATGAAACTCTGGAGGTCAGGTTCAAGGGTAAAAATATTTTTGAAGTGCTTGATATGACTGTTGATGAAGCAGTGCCATTTTTTGAAAATATATCCCCTGTTAATTTAAAACTTGAAACTTTGCAGAGGGTAGGGCTTGGTTATGTCAAGCTTGGCCAGCCTGCAACAACTTTGTCGGGCGGTGAAGCCCAGAGGATTAAACTGGCTACTGAGCTTTCCAAAAGAGCTACGGGTAAAACAGTTTATATCCTTGACGAGCCTACTACCGGTCTTCATTTTGATGATATAAAAAAGCTTATTGAGGTTCTGAACTCACTTGTGGATAAGGGAAATACTGTTATTGTAATTGAACATAACCTCGATGTTATAAAGACTGCAGATCATGTAATAGACCTTGGACCGGAAGGCGGTGATGCGGGAGGTTCAGTACTGGGGAGCGGTACTCCTGAAGAACTCAGTAAAATATCTTCATCATATACCGGACAATTTCTGGCAAAGATGCTTAAGAAAAAGAAATAATAATTTTGAAGGAATTGCCTTATTTACCACTTTCTGTTTTACCTCCAGAGGAAATTGAGCAGCAATGGAATTATTAATATTGTCTGATGTTTTAAAATATTAAACTGTATCTTATCTGGCTTTTACAGTGTGATTTTATTCTGTCTGGCAGTTAAAAAAGCTCCGGAATATCTATGCTTTCATGTTTGTCTGATACATAAAATATGGCAGGTATAATTTTCAGCCATGCTTCTGAATTAAATTTATACTCGTTTTAAACCTCTCCCTTTATTGAGAAATAGATTCTGCGAGATTGCTCCACTTTCTGAATAATTATTTGTTTGTTATTTATATGATAAAGAATAAAATATTCATGTAAAAAATGTATATGGCATATATAAATCAATTATTAATCTACTGATAACACAGATAAATGATAAAAAAATATATAATAAATAAAAAAACATAATTCTTTCTTTGACAATTGCTAAGCATTATGTTATACTTAAACAAACTTATATATTAATACGTTTTTAATTTAACAGGAATAGTTAAATTATTATACTAAATATATAAATTTGCTAGTCAGAAATTATATAGAATAGAGTCGTCAGAATTTTATTATCCACAAAAATATTAAAAATGGCAGGTGATTAAATGAATGGTAAAACAGGCGTTATTTCTAACGATGTAGTTAAATGCGTTGATCAGGTAATCAAGTACATAGGCAAGGACATCAGGCTGGCAATGGTTCTTGCACTTGGGAAACCAATTCTTTTTACCAATGAGTTGTATAAAAGAGCAAAAGAGGACCCGGAAATAAATTTAAAAATTATTACTGCTCTCCCTCTTGAAAAACCGAGAGGACATACTGAAATTGAAAAAAGATTTTTAAAACCAATTGCTGAGAGAGTATTTGATGGTGTGATTGACTTTGATTTTATGCTTGATTTAAGAGATGGTAAACTGCCAAAGAATGTTAATATTTATGAATTTTTCTGTAAAGCTGGGGCAAATCTGAATGAACCTCATTACCAGATGCATCACCTGTCTTCTAACTATACACATTGCTGCCGTGATGCGATAGATTACGGTGCGAATGTTTTTGGGCAGCTTATAACGCATCGTGAAATAAACGGGAAAACTATGTATTCTATGGGCTGCAACACAGATGTTGCAGTTGAGGCGGTACAAACCCTGCATGAGCTGAGGGCTGCCGGGAAGAAAGTTGCAATTATTGGCGAATCAAATGTAAAACTACCATTTATGTATGGAGATGCAGTCCAGGATGCTCATTCATATGATATAATTCTTAAAGGTGATCAGTTTAACTATAATCTGTTTGGTGCACCGAAAGATCCGGTGGCATTGTCTGATCATATGATCGGTATTAATGTGAGCACAATGGTTCGGGATGGGGGAACAATACAGGTGGGTATTGGTGCGCTTGGAGATGCAATCGTAGCTGGACTTATAATGCGGAATGAGCATAATAAAATATATAATGAAGTTGTCGAGAAATCAGGTTTAGCCGAACGGAATAAAGATCTTATAAAAACATGGGGAGATACCGGAGTATTCAAGCAGGGGCTTTATGGGTCGTCGGAGATGTTTGTAGATGCTTTTATGCAGATGTATAAAAGTAAAATACTCAAGAGAAAAGTCTTTGAAAGCGTACCTATCATGAAACTGATTAATAAAGGTGAGCTTGCCGCTGATAAGATACCAGCTGACATTATTGATAAGCTGATTAGTATGAAGGCTATACACTCAAAATTAACAGAGGAGGATTTCAATTTCCTTACCGAGTTCGGAATTATTACCGGCGACTTGAAATATAGTAAAACCGTTATCAAGGATGGTAAGATCGGCTATTCTGTTGATTTAAACAACAAGGCAAACAGTGTTAAAATAAGAAAAATTCTGGGGAAAGAACTCAAAGGTGGAAAAGTCATACTGGGAGCTTTTTATTTCGGGCCACAATCTTTCTATAAGGCACTTAATGACATGAGTGAAGAGGAGAGGCAGCTTTTCGGAATGTCCGGGGTTGAGAAGGTAAACCAGTTATACGGCGATGAAGAGCTGAGAGCTCTCCAGCGTAAGGATGGTAGATTTGTAAATACAGGAATGACTGCAAGTATTCTCGGTTCTATAGCTTCAGATCAGCTTCAGGATGGAAGAGTTGTAAGCGGAATAGGGGGGCAGTATAATTTTGTTTCAATGGCTCAGGCGCTTCCTGATGGACGGTTAATAATGATGATTAAAAGCGTTAAAGGTGTGGGTAAAGCACTTAAGTCAAACATTGTATTCAGTTATGGACATTGCTCAATTCCGAGGCATATGAGAGATATCATCGTTACAGAATATGGAATAGCTGATGTCAGGGGAAAACCGGATGAAGAAGTGATCATGGCTATGATTAATATTGCCGATTCAAGGTTCCAGAAACAGCTTCTTGATCAGGCAAAAAAAGCTAAAAAAATCAGGCCGGATTATGAGATCCCTGAAGAATACCTGCATAATACCCCTGATAAGATTCTGAAACTTCTTAAACCTTATCAGGATCAGGGGTATTTTCAGCCATTTCCGTTTGGTACAGATTTATTACCGGATGAAGTTGCGCTAGGAGGTTCTCTTAAAGTTATGAAAGGGCTTACTACTGGAGCTCCGGGTAAGCTGATCAGAGGTCTTCTGCTCGAGTTTTTGAGGCCAATACCGAAAGGGGCTTACAGATTTCTTGAACATATGGAACTTACAAAAACTGCATCGTTGAGAGAGCGCATTATACGGAAAATGGTAATTTTTGCATTGAGAAACAATAAAAAACTATAGAATTATTCATTCAAAAAACCGGCAATTACTGCCGGTTTTTTGTCTATTATATAAATATATAAAAACTCAAATAAAAATTTATTAAAGAATCACTTTAATACTTACCGTCTGCTTCACAATATAAATATTTTAATAAACAGATGTTCATCTTCGGAATTTTATTCTATATAATAACTCTATAGAATTTTAAATGACGTTATTGCTGGAATGTCAAATTTTTTACATTATTGAATAAATGTTCAGTATATTTACTTGACATAATTAAAAATATGTATTGATATATGTAGAGTTTTAATCCTAAAATTCCTGTTTTAGGCCGATTTTTTTATTCTTAAAATAAAAATCTATCAGAATGGAAGGTGTTCAATGGATGGAAAGACTGGACAGGTGTATAATGATGTAAAAAAAAGTGTAGATGATGTAATTAATTATGTCGGGAAAGACATCAAGCTTTGCATACCTCTTGCTCTGGGCAAGCCTAATCTTTTTGTAAATGAGTTTTACCGGCGTGCAAAAGAGGATAAAACATTAAGCTTTCAGCTTATCCTGGCACTGCCCCTTGAAAAACCAAGAGGGCATACTGAAATTGAAAAGAGATTTCTTAAAGGAATTTCGGAGAGGGTTTTCGACGGAGTTGTTGAACTTGATTGTTACAGAGATTTCAAGGATGGAAAGCTTCCGGAGAATGTTGAATTATTTGAATTTTTCAACAAAGCCGGTGCAAACCTGAATCATGAAATAGCCCAGCAGAATCATATTTGTTCAAATTATACACATACTGCCCGTGATGCACTGAATTTTGGTGTAAATGTTTATGGGCAGATGGTAAGTACAAGAGTTGTTGACGGGAAAAGAATTTATTCCATGGCATGTAATACGGATACTTCTATCTACGGCATTCATTTATTGAAGAAGGAACGTGAAAAAGGAAGAAAAGTTGCGGTAGTTGCAGAAGTGAATGAGAATCTGCCATTTATGTATGGAGATGCACTGGTTCCGCAGGATACGTGGGATATACTTCTTCAGGGTGAACAGTTTAATTATAAATTATTCGGCGCACCCCACGATGCAGTTTCTGCAGCTGACCATATGATAGGGATTAATGTCAGTACACTCTTAAGGGATGGAGGAACAATTCAGGTTGGAATAGGGGCACTTGGAGATGCCATAGTTGCCGGTCTTCAGATGCGGCACGATCATAATGACATCTATAATGAGATGCTTGAAAATGCAGGAATTAAAAAAAGGTATGGAAACCTGATTAGTAAATGGGGTGGAACGGATGTTTTCAAACATGGATTATATGGTTCTTCGGAGATGTTCGTTGCTGCTTTTATGCATTTGTACAAAAGTAAAATCCTGAAGAGAAAGGTTTTTGAGAGCATACCACTTATGAAACTTATTAATAATGGCGAGCTTGATGCTGACAATATTCCGTCGGATATTATTGATAAGCTGGTTCAGCTGAAGGCGGTTCATTCAAAAATTGAAGAAGATGATTTCAACTTTCTGACTGAGTTCGGAATACTGAAAAGCGGGCTCAAGTTCCAGAATGGAACTATCATAGATGGTGGTGCTTCATTTTCTGTTGATATGAATGATATTAATGCAAAAACTGAGATACGCAAACTGCTGGGGAAGGAACTCCTGAATGGTCAGGTTATACTTGGCGCGTTCTTTCTTGGGCCTCAATCATTTTATAAGTGGCTCAATGATATGAGTGAAGAGGAGAGAAAGGTATTTGGGATGTCTGGAGTTGATAAAGTAAATCAGCTTTATGGAGGAGAGGAGTTGCGTGCTCTTCAGAGGAAGGATGGAAGATTTATAAATACAGGCATGACCGCAACCGTACTCGGAGCGATAGCTTCAGATCAGCTTCAGGATGGAAGAGTTGTAAGCGGTATTGGCGGGCAGTATAATTTTGTGGCGATGGCGCATGCGCTTCCGGATGCAAGGCTTATTATGATGATCAAGAGTATCAAAGGATCCGGGAAAACCCTGAAATCTAACATCGTGTTCAGTTATGGACATTGTTCGGTTCCGAGACATCTGCGTGATATAATAATTACGGAGTATGGTATTGCCGATGTAAGGGGTAGACCTGATAAAGAGGTAATTGCCGAGCTGATTAATATTGCTGATTCAAGATTCCAGAATGAACTTCTTGATCAGGCTAAAAAAGCAAAAAAGATTCCTGTGAATTATGAAATTCCGGAAGAGTATCGCAACAATACACCGGAAAAGATAGCATCAACACTTAAGCCATATCAGGAGAAGGGGTTTTTCCAGCCATTCCCCTTTGGTACAGATTTGAACATGGAAGATATTATTCTTGGAAGTTCTCTTAAAGGATTAAAAGCGCTTAGTGCAGGAGACCCGGGCAGGATGATACGGGGTGTGATTGCCGAAATGTTCAGGCCCGTTCCTAAGGCAGCTGCGAGTTATCTTGAGAGAATGGAGCTTACCAGGCCAAAATCAGGCAGGGAAAAGATATTAAGAAAACTTATAGTTTTCGCTTTAAGAAATAATAACAGGCTTTAGATTTACAATTTGTCGTAAAAACAGGGAAGGGGTCTGCCTGTAAAGCGATTTGTTAATTTTGCCATTTTGCTGCTTTGTTATATTACAACCGGAATGACAAATAATAATCGTACAGGTCAGCCCCTTTTGTTTTTGGAAATCCGCAATTCATGTCTTTGAGTGTATATTAAATATATCTATTATGTATCAAGCTTTCTGAGTTCAGTTGCTCTTTTTACAGCTGCTTCAAAATTCAGACAGACGTTATCAGGTCCGATTATATCGACAAAACCTGCTCTGGTCATTGTTTTCAACGGTTGTTCGTTGACGCCTGAAAGAACCATTTTTGTTCCAACCTCAAAACATTTGGTATGAAGTCGTCTCAGTGCATGGAGTCCCGTAGCATCCATTGCCGGAACGTGTCTCATCCGGATGATGAGGACAGGGACAGGGCGACGGTATTTAAGCGCGTTCTCCAGAAACTGATCGGCAACTCCGAAGAAAAAAGGCCCGTTGATTTCGTAAATACCAATTCCCTTTGGGAGATGTATATTCCCTCTTTCAATGAAATACTTCAGTTCCATGTCATCATCATCGACTCTGTCATGAGTGAATTTGAAACCTTCGTTCGTAACATCAGACATCCTTTTCATAAACAGAAGCGCTGCAAAAATCATCCCTATTTCTATTGCAACAACCAGATCAAGAAATACCGTTAAGAAGAATGTTGTAAGAAGAACTGTGATGTCGCTTTTAGGCGCTTTAAGAAGCGCTTTGAAAGCATGCCATTCACTCATGTTATATGCGACATTTACAAGGATTGCCGCCAGTGTACACATGGGTATGAATTTTGCAAGAGGCATAAATGCAACCAGCATTATAAGAAGAACTATTGCATGAGTCATGCCTGCTATAGGGGTTCTTCCCCCGTTGTTCACGTTTGCTGCTGTACGGGCAATTGCTCCTGTGGCCGGAAGACCGCCAAAAACTCCAGAGGCAATATTTGCCACACCCTGAGCTACAAGTTCGGCGTTCGGTTTATGTGAACCTCCTATCATACCATCAGCGACAACTGCCGATAAAAGAGATTCAATTCCTGCAAGAAGTGCGATAGTTATAGATGGCATAATAAGCTGTTCTATCTTTTCAATTGAAACATCAGGAAGAGATAAAGAGGGGAGGGAAGAGGATATTTCCCCGAATTTTGAACCGATTGTTTCGACAGGAATGTTAAATAAATAAACAACAGCTGAGGCACCAATTACAGCGACGAGAGAACCTGGTATTTTGGAAGTAATTTTTGGCCAGAAAAGAATTAAGACAAGTGAAATAAATGCAATTATGACTGCCCAGTAGTTCATGGTATGTATATTGAGAATAAATGATTTCCACATTGAAAAAAAACCTGATGGCATTCTGGCAATAGAGAGACCAAAAAAATCCTTAATCTGTGTAGTAAAGATAACAACAGCAATACCGCTTGTGAAACCTGTGGTTATTGGATATGGTATAAGTCTGATAAAGGTTCCCAACTTTAAAAGACCAAATGCAATAAGAAAAAAACCGGCCATAATAGTAGCAATAAGCAAACCGTCAAATCCATATTTCTGGATGATGCCGAAAACAATAATAACGAAGGCACCTGTAGGACCGCCAATCTGAACACGACTTCCCCCGAGAAAAGAAATAAGAAAACCGGCAATAATTGCGGTGTGAAGACCTTTCTCCGGTGTTGCACCCGAAGCAATAGCAAGGGCAATTGAGAGAGGGAGAGCAATTATTGCTACAACAATCCCTGATGTAATATCTTTTAGAATCTGTTCACGTGTATAGGTATTAAGAAGAACAAAAAATTTAGGTTTGAACAATGTAAACCCCCCTTTCAAGAATTAAAAACGGGTACATAATAAACCTGCTGTTGTAATGTCAATAAGGTTTCAAAAAATTTTAAAAATGTCTTTATTAATTCAATTAAATCACAGAAATCTGGATATACAGAAAGAAAATAGAAAGAAGCAGAGTAAGCATAGTAACAATAATTCCTGCTTTGAAAAACTCAAAAAACGAAATATTTATGTTTTGTTTTTTTGCTGATTCAATAACAATAATGTTTGCCATCGCTCCGAATATTGTAGCATTTCCGGCTAATGTCGATGCTGAAGCAAGGGAAAGCCAGATAATGTTATTTCCTGAACTTTTAAGAATAGGTATCATCAGTATTGTGAATGGCACATTACTTACGATCTGCGAGAGTATGAGGCTTATGATGTGAATAACTCCAATACCATGAAGATCCGGGGTTATCCTATATGCGTTAAGTACACGCTGAATAATACCGGTTTTTTCTATACCTCCAACAACTATAAACAGGGTGGAGAAAAAAAGAATAAGCACCCAGTCAATATTCTTAATAATCTCGGATGGTTTTATCTTTCCGAAAATCAGTATGAGCGAAGCGCCGATAAGTGAGATGACCGGTATTGAAAGTCCGGTTTCACCATTGATAAAGAACAGAATAATAACAAGAACAAATATCGGCGCTGAAAATTTCATTGAAAGATAGTTGTATTCATATGAACCTGCATGCGGGTTCACCGGATTTATTACTCGGAAGTTTTCAGGATAGATAAACTTTATAACAAAATAAATTAATATCATTCCTGAAAATGAAACAGGCATAAGGTGAATAAGAAATCTGGAATATGAAATCCCCGAGTTTAATCCAATAAGCATGTTTTGCGGATTTCCGGTTATTGTCATTGCACTTCCCGTATTTGAAGCAAGAATTTCAGCAATGAGGTAAGGAACCGGATTTATTTTTGAATCACGGCAGATTGATATAACAATAGGAGTATAAAGAAGAACAACCGCGTCGTTGACAAGAAAAGCGCTTGAAATACCGGTAGTGAATATAATAATCAGGAGAAGTCTTCGTTCATTTTTTGCTAGAGTAATTGTTTTATTGGCGATTAATGCAAAAAATCCATCCAGTTCTAGTACAGAAATAATTATCATCATTCCTATAAGTAAGGAAATTGTATTAAAATCTATTACCCTGATTGCCTCATCGAATGTGAAGATGCCGAATAAAACCATTGCTACCGCCCCGAAAAACGACGAAGAGGGTCTGTCTACGTTTATCCATGGAAGACGTGTAAATATTATTCCGATGTATGTACCAATAAAGATTATAAGTGCGGTTGTTGTCATAGATTTATAAATAAAAAATTTCTGTTTTCTGAAAGCTGATTACAATTTTATGTGAATGGGTGTATTGAAAACTGATTAATAAATATGAGGAATGATTTGTTGTATGCATTAAATTTTTCTGCAACGCAATATTGGGTTTGTCAAAGCAGTGCTTCCCGGAGAGAGAGGAGCAGTTTTGTAAAAGAAGTAAAAAAAATGATAAAGAAAAATTCAGGTAATCCATGTTTTAATTATTCTGTATAATCAATAATTGTCAAATATTATTGACAGGAGGAATAATATTATGTCATATTAACATGAAATTTTTAAAGGAATTGTCGATAATAATTATGGAGTCCCCAAAAAGGTATGCCTTTTATTAATAAAATTAAAAGAGCTGGTACAAAGGTAATGAGGTTTAAAAAAATACTTCTGCTTTTTTACGTTTTTCTGTTTACGCTAGCGCCGATTGTTTCAGTTTATCCGGCAGTCAGCCCGGAAAAGTTTGAATCTGCAAAAAACTATTTCAGGAAAGGTGTGGTTTATTTTAACAAGATGCAGTATCTTGCGGCTGCAGATTTTTTCAGAAGGGCGGTTCAGGAATATCCGGATTATTATACTGCTAGAGATTATCTTGCACGTTCATATAAACTCTCTGGTTTTAAGGAAAGTGCTCTTGCTGAACTGAATAAAACACTGGAAATATATCCTGATAATCTTGCTGTTAAAAACAGAATAGAGAGCCTCCATTTCAGAAATGCACACAGCAATGATGAAGGAGAAATAAATTATCTTCTTCAAAGTGAATATAAATCGAATGAAATGAAAAAATACTCGTTTCCTGATGCTGCTGATATGGCAGTTGATGGGGAGAGAAATCTGTATATAACATCTTTCTCAACATCAAAAGTTGTTAAAATAGACCCTAACGGGACAGGTGAAGATATTATAAGACCCGGGTTTGGAGGTGGGCTTTACGGCATAGATTTTTTTAACAGAACGTTTGTTGTTTCAGATTTTAAAGGCGATATGATATATATTTTTTCCGAGAAAGGTAAAATTCTGAAAAAATTCGGTGGAACCGGAAACAGTGAAGGACTTTTTCACGGTCCTAAAGGTGTATGTTTTGACGGTAAAGGTTTTTTATATGTTGTTGATGGAGGTAATTACAGGATCCAGAAGTTTGATGTATCTGGACGTTTTGTGCTGAGCTTCGGTAAAATGGGAGATTATGAGAGTGAGCTCGCGAATCCAACGGATATTGCAGTTATCGGTGAGAATGTTTACGTAACAGATACGGCGAATAAAAAGATTTTAGTATTTGATAATTACGGTAATTACATAAAGGAGATATTCATGGATGAGCTTCAGTCGCCGCGCGGAATATCGGTTAAAGGGAACAGTCTTGTAATCTCCGATGAAAAAACGGGTGTAATAATTTATGATACTATAAGCGGCGCAAAAACTGTTTTCAGTTCATGGAATAAAGGTGGGGAATGGGACAAGGAGAGGAAACTGAACAGACCGCTCTCTTCAATTTTTGATCAGGATGGTTTCTTTTATGTACTTGAATCCAGGCCAAACAGCATATATCTTTTTTCACCGGCAGAGAAACAGTATTCCAATCTTGAACTTGAAATTACATCGGTAGATGCAGCAAGTTTTCCTGTAGTAGCATTCTATGTTAATGTTAAAGGAAGAGACGGAAGGGCAATATATGGATTAAGACCTGAAAATTTCAGCATTACGGAAGACAACTCGGAAATAATAAATTTCCAGACGGATTATTTAAAACGAAAGATTACATCAGCCTCATTTGTAATGGCAATTGACCGTTCTTCAGAGATGAGTGTATATCACAAGGATTTCCCGTGGCTGGCGGAGTTTATACTCAAGGTGATGAGGAAAAATGACAAAGTAGAACTTCTTAATTACAATGAACAGGTTTGGCAGGGGAATAACTTTGACTGGAGCAGGAGGCGAACACTTGCCGCACTTGAAAAGGTGGAGTACAAAAGCGGTAAACAGACAGGTGTAGCTCTTTATCAGGCAATAACAGACCTGATCCCCAGACTGGACAGGAGGGGTGTCTTGCTTATAACGGATGGTGTGGTTGCAGATGACTCCTTTAAACAATATACTCCGGATACAATCATAAATTATGCAAATGAGCATTATGTGCCTGTATACATTATATCACTTAAAAAGGCTGATCATGATATTGCAAGAATTGCAACAGAAACCGGAGGGAGGGTAATACAGCCATCGGAAATAGACAGTTTAAGAAGAATATATGGTGATGTGAAAACATCGGAAGAATACAGGTATGTGATTGTGTATAATACATATAAACTCCCGTCTTTTACGGGCTGGTGGGTTGATGTCAAGCTTGAAGTGAAATATAAAGGTCAGATAGGCCATGAGTGGGGAGGGTATTTTGTACCATAACAGCGACAAAATGTTCAACGCCAGAAGGAACATGGTGATAAAGTTGGAACAGAAGGGGATATCATCCGGGTCGGTTCTGGAAGCTATGATGAGAGTTCCAAGGGATCAGTTTGTGTCGGAAGCTCTGTGTTACAGGGCTTATGATGATACTTCTCTCCCTATAGGTTTTGGACAGACTATTTCAACACCATCGGTTGTAGCCTCAATGGTTCAGTCTCTCAGATTGACAGGAGATGAGAAGGTTTTTGAAATCGGATCAGGCTCAGGTTACCAGGCAGCTGTACTTGCAGAACTGGCAGGGGAGATTACCGCGATGGAACGAATCCCTGAACTTGCCGAGCGTTCTAAAGCTGTTCTGAAAAATCTCGGGTACGAAGTAAAGGTTATTTGTGGTGATGATTTTAATATAATTGAAAGTCTTTTTGACAGAATTATTGTATCGGCCGGAGTAAGAATTTTTCCGGCTGATCTTCTGGAAAAACTGAATATCGGCGGTATTCTCGTCATTCCGGTTGATGAACTGGGGAAAAATCACCAGATAAAGAGGTATGTTAAAAAAAGTGAAACTGAATATTTTGAAGAGATAATCGGAAGAGCGACATTTGTGCCCTATATAATGGATGAAAAGATAGTCTGACAGAATTTTAATCAGCGAGGATTATATCTGAAAGCCAGTGTATAGCTTTTATCCTTTGAGATTCTCCACCAGCTTCATTCCCGCTGTCGGGATAGACCTCAATGGTTTTTTCTCCCTGAATATTGTTGAATAAACCCATTACACATTCAGCGGGTGATATTTCATCCTGCAGTCCAGTGATGAAAAGAGCAGGGCATGTAAGGTTGTGTGAAAAATTGATTATATCAAAGTATGTAAGATTTTTTTTAATTTGATGCTTTTTTGCTTTCTGTACATTTATTATATCATTAATTTCTCGGGATGTATCGCTGAGTGAGATATTCTGACTGAGAGGAAGGTTGCAGAATAACGGCGAGTCCATTACGATAGCACCAATTCTCTGTGAATAGACTGCTGTGAAAAAACCTGCAGCTGCGCCGAAACCTTTACCATAAATCCCAATTTTACTGCAATCTATAAAGTTAACAAGTCTGAGAAAATCTATAGATCTATATACATCAAGGTAAACCGATCGGGCATAGTATGTTTCCATATCGATAATATTCTCTACTATAAAGCCGAGAGGTCTTTCCTGTGCCTCTTCCTCTTCAGTCCTGTTTTCAATAATATCATGTCCCCTCATTATGAGGAAGAGGTGTGCAGTTTTATCTGAAAGAACCTTGGCAATACTTTTATCAGGGTATCTGTTGTAGTCATGAAGGTGGATAATCACACGGCTCTTTTCATTTTTTTTTGGTACATAAAGTACAC
The DNA here is from genome assembly GCA_963664815.2 of Spirochaetota bacterium. Classification (GTDB taxonomy): domain Bacteria; phylum Spirochaetota; class UBA4802; order UBA4802; family UBA5550; genus WRGT01. Next base: position 2,675,549 of record CAXXHB010000003.1, on the reverse strand, counting down.
CTTTTACTCTTGCTTTAAGAAAGCCATTGTAGTAAATATCATATGCCTTGAATTTTGATGTGTATTTCCTGTGATTATCTTTTATTTCCGGTTCGATGGGAACTTTCTTTATATCCGAAATAGATTTTTCCCAGAATTTATCAAAATCATCTTCCCTGCTTAACTGTGGCAGATTCCAGAAATATTTATCGAAAGTTTTAATCGCCATATTTATGCACCGCCGGCTATTCTATGCAGATGGTAGTAATTTGAACTGAATAAAAAATATGTAAGTATTATAAGCAATGATATCAGTAAAAGAACAAAAATAAAAAAACCAAGGTATTGAAAGGGCCGCCTGATAACATAAATAATAATCGAACCGGCTGTATATCCGTCCCTGTTAAGTGATCTTACTTTAAAATATAGTAATGTAATCATCAAGATGGAGATGACAGATAGACCTGTATATTTAAAAAGTATATTAAAAATATCAACGTTACGGACTGAATAATATGCAATAGGAAAAAATATAATATCAGATAATAAAATGGAAACAAATACAGCAATCAATGCAAAAAAAGAAATTGATAATATTTCTTTCATTCTCCCTTTTAAAGTTCCGGTTTCAAACCGGTTCTTATCTTCATTCATCATTATCTTCTTTGTCTCCATCATTTTTTGTGTTTTCTTCGCTTTTACCTTTTTCAATAAGCCCTTTCTCTTCAAGTGATTTACGGGCGGCTTTACGTACTTTAGCACTTGGATCATTTTTCATTTTATATTTTAATATGTCAATTGTTCTTTCATCATTGAATTCTTTTATAAGATTCACTGCTTTAAGCCTCACTGATGCATTGTCACTTCTGAGTGGATTCATCAGCAATGATATAGAATCTGTATCACCCAGTTCGACAAGTGCTGCTACGGAATACATATAAAGATCATAGTATTTTTTTCTTTTACCGAAAGGATAGGAATCTATTTCTTTAATTACATTTTTTATATCCTGCGATGCATCTTTAATCTTAAGTTTTGCTATTGATTTTATTGCATAAGAGCGGAGCGTCGTTTCCTCATCATCATTTTTGTAAATCTCAGTTAAAAAAACTTTCTGAACAGCCGAACCTGTATATCCTATATATATGATAAGCCTTTCACGGACTATCTTTGATGTGCTGCTGTCTTTTCCGGCTGTAACGGCAATGTCGATAATGTCGGGAGCTTTGATATTATATAGAGTCATAATAATTGCATCGGTGAGATTCGAGTCCAGTTTAAGATCCTGTTTTCTGAACAATTCAACAAGCTTTGGTTTCGCCGCATCGGCATTGATTTTTCCAATGGCATAACAGGCAGCAATTTTAATATCATCAGATGGATCATCGAGGGCTTTTATCAGTGCCTGGGTTGATGACACTGATTTGTTGTCTCCGATTGCAGTAACGGCCGCTTTCTTTATTTCTATATCTGAATCGTTCTCAATAATAAATACAAGTTTTTGCATTAGCCGGTTTTTTATCTGTTCATCTTTAATGTCGTTAATCATTATAATTGCAGTTTTTCTATCCTTCTGCATACCATATTCCAGTGTGGATTCTATCTTCTCTGCTTTTTTTGTGTCATCCCATACTTCAGGATTTTTTGTATCTTTTCCGGGGTCGGTATTTTTTTTCGATTTATCGGTTCCTGTTTTATCCGGTGCTTTAACAGTCGATTTCTCTTTATCATCAGGAATAGTCTGATTTTTTGTTTTTATTGTTGCAGTTCCTTTCTTTTCAGGTTCTTTTCCTGAAGATTTATTTTCCCCGTTGTATAATGTCTGTATATCATTCTTGGGAATGTTTTTATTTTCTGTTAAAGCAGATGTCTGTGCAGATGCAGTAATACAGATAAAAGCAGCTGCAATTATTATTGGTATTGAAAATGTTTTATATAGATTATTGTTATCTGATGCCATAATCAATCCTTAATGCTGGAATAAAAAACTGTTTACTCTATTCTGTAATTATCGGTTAATCTGGTTTATAAAAAAATATTTTTTATATGAAAACAGGTTTTAAGAAAAATCATTATTTGTTGGCAAAGAGTATAAAAACATATGACTGATTTGAATTTTCCGGTGATTATTGGATGCATGCTCCACACCCTTTATTAAATTGATGTTTTTCAGATATCTGCATCTAAAGGGTGTGGATTAAAAAATGAGAATATATAGTATATATTGACAGTATAACTGTATTAAATATTAATTGTTAAATGATCATCTTATGGTCGCTCACCAACTGTAATAAATACAGTTAATTTTGATTTGTTACGCCATACTTCAATTTTCAACGTTTTTCCTATCTGTGAACTTTCTACTTCTGTTATAAGATCACCAAAATTATTTATTTCTTTACCATTTACTGTAAGTATTACATCTCCAGTTATTATACCACCTTTGTCAGCAGGGCCGCCTTCGGTTACCTGCCCTACTAGAGCACCGGAATTCTCTTTTAATCCAAGCTCTGATGCGTAATCTTCGGTAAGTGGTACTATCTGAACACCGATAAATCCACGTTTTATTTTTTTATGTTTCTTCAACTGTTCAAGTACATTTTTTGCAGTATTGATTGGTATAGCAAATCCTATACCTATATTTCCGCCGCTTTGTGAATAAATCATTCTATTGACACCTATGACTTCCCCATAGATATTCAGTAACGGACCACCGCTGTTTCCCGGATTTATAGATGCATCTGTCTGAATCTGTGTCTGAGAGTCCCCCATAAGGTCAAGATCCCGGCGTGCAGAAGCACTTATAATCCCCACTGTAAAAGTTTTGTCCAGGCCGAATGGGTTACCAATGGCTATGGCCCAGTCACCTACATTAATGGAGTCTGAATTTCCGAAATATACAGGCGTGAGTTTTTCTTTAACATTTATTTTTAGAAGGGCAAGGTCTGTACGTTCATCAAAACCTACAACAGAAGCATCGTAATTTGTTTTATCTACTTTAACTTTTACCTTTTCCACACCTGCAACAACATGGTAATTTGTGCAGATATATCCATCTTCTGAAATGATAAAGCCCGTTCCTAATCCTGTCCGCTTCTGTGTTTTTGGTTGTTTCATCTCGGGTCCGAAAAAGTCTCTGAAGAACGGATCGTTAAAAAACGGATTTTGCTGTAATTTAACTGTCTGTTCGGTACTTATGAAAACAACACTATTTTTATTAATTTCATATACTTTTTTAAAGACCTCCTGAACCTTTACTGCATCGGCTACAGAATTTCCATCCCGGAGTGGTGATTGATCTGATAATCCGAATGAGTCTTTATCTTTGCAGAAAACACCTGTTACTATTATTATAGATGAAAATGCCATAAAAAAAAGAAATGCGGTACTGAATAAAAAAAAATTATTTTTCTTCATATTTTATTTCTCCTTACAGAATATATTTTTTTTGAATCAGGAAGTTTTATTTTGTTAAAAAAAATCTATGCCTATGGATTGTTTTTTAAAGTAATCATATATCATATGATATTCATGTCAGATTTATTGTTTACAAGTCTGTTGAGTCGTTCATCTAAAAATAGTATATAATATTTTTAGATGAACGACCATCAATGGAAAATCGAAGCAATGTGTAAAATAAATTTTGATGGGCCTTTTTGTTATTCTGTCGATGAAGAGATTACAACGGGATTAGATATTTCTCATGAGCGGGTTATCAGAGTTTTGTTCTTTAGTGATTATAATTTTTACAGGTTTTACATCTGTAATTAAATTGAAAATATTTATTCGAAAAATAATTTTATCTGAAAACATAAGGTTTGATATTTAAGTATAGTTCTTTACAAAAAAAAAGGAGGTATTTAGAAGTAGTTGTTTACTCTTTTTAAGAAACAATTTTAAATTTTTTAATTTAGAAATGAAATATTATCATTATAAATAATTTTTTAAGTTTAGAGAATATACAATAATTATGGAAAAAAAAGACTGGCTGCGGAAAGCTGAAATATTTTCATCGCTTGATGAGAGAGGGTTGGAGTTGATCTCCGGTTATTCGGACTTTATTTCGTATAATACCGGAGATGAAATATTTAACGAAGGCGGGAGATCGGGGGTTTTATATATTGTTGTTTCCGGTTCTGTTCAGATTCTCAAGAGTGATCCATATAACGGTAATTCGATAATTGCAGAACTTGTACCAGGTGATATAATAGGAGAACTCGAATTTTTTACTGATGCGGATTTCAATGCATCCGGTGTCGCATTGGGAGAAACTGTAATGTTGAGAATTCCGGGGAAGTCTGACAGTTTTCGTGAAATACTGGAAAATCATCCCGGCATAGCGGCAATAATTCTTTATGAATTTTTAAAAATAATATCAGGCCGTATAAGAAATGCAAATTCCCTTGTACGAGAAAACTCCGCCTTAATCCAGGAACTGAAACGCCAGGTTTATGGTGATAAGCTCACTGGACTTTATAATAAAACATTTCTCGAAGAGACGCTGCCTGGTTTTATGAAGAACAGATCAGAATCTGTAGGGCTTCTACTGATGAAGCCGGACAATTTTAAATATATTAATGATAATTATGGTCATGAAGCCGGAGATGACACCTTAAAGATAATGTCAGTTGCGCTGAATCATTTTATGGGTGATAGAGGAACAGTGCTCCGCTATATGGGTAATGAACTCGGTGTTATACTCCCTGGCTTCGGAAGAGAGGATTGTTTCAAAGAGGCTCAGAAGATTCTTTCAATGTTCAATAATCTGGATATTTCCGGAGCCACTAAAACCAATGATGTGTATTTATCAATGAGCATAGGGATAGCGATATTCCCCGGACATGCCGATACATCTGATGAATTAATATCCATCACCCATGAACTTCCTCTTGCAGGACGTGCGAGGGGTGGGAATGTTATTCTTTTTCCGGAGGATGTAAAAGAGTGATGCAAAAATATAATAATGTGAATATTCTTAAAAATGTATCAATCTTTTCCGATACATGTGATGATGATCTTGCTAAAATCGCTGCTGAAATGAAAAAAAAGGATATTTCTGCAGGTGATTTGATCTGCAGAGAGGGTGACCCGGGGGATGAACTATTTGTTGTTATAAAAGGAAAAGTTTCTATATTCATAATTGATACAGAGGGGAAGGAGGTTGTTCTCTCAGAAATTACTGACGGCAGTTTTTTTGGAGAGATGTCAATCATCGATCAGGCGCCGAGGTCAGCCAATTGCAGGGCTGTTGAAGATAGTATTTTTCTTGTGATGCATACTGATGACTTTACACATATTACTCGAACTATGCCTGAATGTGCTGTAAAGATAATGAATAACATGCTTGCGATAACAGTGAAGAGACTAATGAATGTAGGTGCTTTTGTGACACAGATGGTTCAGTGGGGAGCAGAATCGCGGAAACGTGCCATAACTGATGCTGCAACCGGTCTCTTCAACAGACGTTACCTTGAAGAGTCGTTTGAAGGGCTTGTTAACAGGGCTAAAACTGAGGGAAGCAGTCTCAGCTTTGTGATGTTTGATATGGACAGATTCGGGTCTCTCAACACGAAGTACGGGCAGGAGTTTTGTGACGGACTGATAGTAACCTCGGCCCAGGTTTTTCGGGAAGTATTCAGCAAAGATGATATACTTGTAAGGTATGGCGGTGATGAGTTTATATTTTTATTTCCCGGAGCTGGTCATGAATGTGCACAACAGAAGTGTGATGCTTTGTGTTCTGCGATAAGAGATTTAAGATTTCCGGAGCATGAAGAATTAAGGCTTTCATGCAGTATGGGATTTGCAACATTGCCATATAATGCAACAAATGCTGATGAGCTTAAAGAAAGATCTGATAAAGCTCTCTATAAAGCCAAAGAGGATGGTAGAGACAGGGCCATAGGTTTTATTCCTGATTAGTCTCCATTGATTTTATAATAAGATACACTGTCATGTTATATGGTGTTGAAATACCTTTACATTCTGCGTATTGTATTATTTTTCCATTGATGCTGTCTATCTCGGTTTTTCTCCCATTCCTGATATCCTGAAGCATGGAACATATATTTATAGAAGTCTTTTCGCAGATATCCCGTGTTGTTCTAAGAATTTCAGAAAAATCCATATCGATATTATTGGCAACTGCACAATTTACAGCTTCTTTTATAATGTATTCCTGAAGCATTGTGGCGTATTTATCTGCAAGTATTCCTCCGTTAGGTAATCCGAGAATTGCTGCTATTGGATTTATACCGGCATTTATTACGGCCTTGTGCCAGAGAAAATAATCAGGCCGGTCAACTACGTACGAGTTAAGTCCGGCACTGTTTAAAAGATGATGTATTTTGAGAACGTTACCGTTTTCATCTCCACCGATATTTATTATTCCTGATCCGCCTGAGACTACGGAATTTAAAGAAGATTTTGTTGCACCGATTGTTGTAGTACCATATACTATTTTACCATTTACAAAATGTTTTTTTATTTCATCAATATTCCCGAGACCGTTCTGAAGTGATACGAGGATAACATTTTTATTGCAGTAAGATATCACATCCTGAAGAGCTTCAGATGTTGAATAACTTTTAACGAAGAGAAATAACACATCTGCATTACTCAGAATATCAGGTGATGAACTTATAGATGTTTTAATTGTTTTTGAAGAATTCCCTTTTATCATGATAAGTCCGTTTTCACGGATATTATCAACAATATCGCTGTTTTTCTCGTAGATAACAAAGTTGATCAGGTGCTCTTGAAAATAGTGGGCAAATAATGAACCGAGAGATCCTGCTCCGATAATTCCGATTTTCATAATTACCTCTTAATTTACTGGCAACATAATAATGAAAGCTGATGTCGTCCATCACAGTTATCTGTAATAAATGTTTCAACATTATCACATTGAAATGAAAAAGTCTATAAAATTAAAGAATTTTAAGTAAATAAAATATTGTTTTCCGGGATAACAATTGTAGTATGATTAAGCTGGCTATTCGCCGTAAAGGATGAAAAACAGTTGCATGATTTTATTCCTGATTTATTATTCTTCAGTTTATCGGGAAACAGTAGAGATTCTTGATGTTGAGTTTCAGTTATATGTACTGGCTGAATGTTATTAAAAAAACAATATTTGAGCTTTTTGCTGAAGAAAACTAAATATTCATTATAGTTTTTATTTTTTAGTATAACTAAAATCAAATCAAATCAAATCATATCATCTTCCATCAGTTTTCCTATAAGATCAATCTTCAGTTCTTCAAGAATTTCAGGTGGCACATTTTCAGGGGTTTCATATTCAGCACACAGTTCCATTAAAAGTTCCAGAGAGTTTATTAGTAGGCTGTAATAGTACCAGTCACGCATAAGTTTTGCAGCAAATAATACCTGTCTGTCTGTGAGTTCATTCCAGGCAACACAGAGAAAGCTTTTGCATGTACCTTTAAAAAAAGATTTAAACTCGCATCCTGTATGATCATCGAAATATGTGAGACAGCACACCATCCCGGGATCCTGATCAGTTATACCGACATTAGGACATTGCATACCATCCTTGACGAGCTTTTCGCTGCATGTACTTTCTGGATGTTTCGCTGTAAACCGTGCTGTTTGACTACCCCTTGCTATGAACATCTCTTCAATGAAATCAGGAGAGAGAGTATAGTTATGGCTACCGCAGCAGAATGAACATGAAGCACCAAATCCCGGCCTGCAGCGGTTTATTTTAGCTTCTGTATTAATATTTCTCTCCGGCAAATAAGTTATCAAAATTAACGATTGAATCAGTATTACTGTTTAGCTTCGGATTAATTAGGTTTTGCTCTGCATATGCTGCTCAACCAGCGCTATGTAACGATCCCTGAATATAACCGAATGGTAAGATGTGATAATTCTCCCGTGAAATGTATAAATATATGATCAGTCTGTATCGGATTTGTCAATGATAAGATTGTGAATTTAAACAGCATTATATTAAAAGTAAAGAAAAATATTTCAATGCATCTGATGAATATTTTTATTATTAATGTGAACGTGAGTTGTACAATAATCAACAAAATATAATTGCAATACTGGATATACAGGTTAATCTGTGGTAAAAAAAAGAATGGAGAGTGATATGGTTACACTGATTGCAACAATGAAGGTGAAAGACGGTAAAATGGAAGAAGTGAAGGATAAACTGAAAGTGATTGTTCCCCGGGTTAAAACTACAGAAACCGGATGTCTTGAGTATATTCCGCATATAGTTAAAGGTGAAGATAAAACTATCATTTTCTACGAGAAGTATGCTGACAAGGATGCGCTCAAAGTTCATTCGGCAAATTTCATGGAAAATTTTAAAGATGTGATGCCGCTGCTTGAGCCGGGTATGGATATTAAAACATGCATCGAATTTGTTGAATAGTTGAATTATAACAGGTTACAATTGGATTGTTATTTTCTCTGTAACCTTTAGGCATGATATAATCGAAGAATCAGTCAGGACATTACCCTCAATATAAAGTAATCTGATATCAATAAAAGTAATATTTATCGATATCAGTTGATAATAGAGAGTGGTGTTACATTATCTAATGGAATATCAGTTATATATGATGAGTGATTATAAATAATATAATTATATAAATTGTAAAAAAACAAAACCGGGATTATTTAATGTCTGTTAAGGAAAATGATGAAAACATCGTAGGTGATGAATCTTTTGGGGATATAACATATAAAGTATTTTTTAACTCCGCAAAGTTTCCAATGATGCTTGTTGATGAAGACACGATCATTTTACTATGTAATCCGGCATTCGAAAACCTTACAGGGTTTTCCATTGAAGAAGTTCAAGGGAATATTAGCTGGATAAAATTTGTACCTGACAGTGAAGAGCTTGATAAGATGAAAGAATATCACAGGATGCGCAGAGTTGATCCTTCGAGTGTACCCGAAGGATATGAATGCCATTTTGTAAACAAAAGCGGCGAAAAAAAAGATGTGGCTCTCAATATAACGATGATCCCGCGGACAAAAAAAAGTTTTGTATTCATTCAGGACATTACAGATAAAAAAAAGTCAGAAGCCTGGCATAGGGCGGTTTTTGAAAATACCGGGTTACCTTCAATCATAATTGCGCCAGATACTACCATAGTTAGAGCAAATACAGAATGGGCTCTGCTTTCAGGTTATTCCATTGAAGAGTGCGAAGGTCGAAGGAGCTGGACTGATTTTGTTTATAAAGAAGATCTTAGTAAAATGCGTAATTATCATAATGCGCGCAGAAGCAATTCCGGTGATGCGCCCAGAAAATATGAATTCAGATTCGTAAGAAGAAACGGAGAAATCCGGTATATTATTAACAGCGTCACAATGATACCCGGATATTTAAACAGCATAGCATCTCTTATGGATATTACTGAATTGAAAGATGCGGAACAGGAAAGAAAAAAACTAGAGGAGCAGCTTCACCAGACCAGAAAACTTGAATCAATCGGACAGCTCGCTGGTGGAGTAGCCCATGATTTTAATAATATGCTCGCAGCGATTTTAGGTTATTCTCAATTGATTGAATTGAAAATTGAGGCTATGAACAGGGAATATAAAATAAATACTGAAGAGTTGTATAATCAATCGCAGGAAATGTTCAAATTGATTGTTAAGCCTGAAAATAACAGTATCGAGAGCGATGTTTTATCATTATGCTTTTCCTTTATTCAGGAATGCATAAAAATGATCAAAAATGAGTCAGTTAAGTTTCAGAATCTGAACAACATGATAAAAGAAATAATAAAAGCTGCTGATCATGCAGGAGGGCTTACAAGGCAGCTGCTGGCTTTTGCAAGAAAACAGACACTCGAAGTAAAAACACTGAGTTTAAACAGGATAATAAAAGATTTTGAGAAGATGCTCCGCAGGACGATAAGAGAGAATGTTGAGATACATATATCTTTGTCTGAAAATCTTAATTTTATTAAGGCTGATGCCGGACAGATAGAACAGATAATTTTAAATCTTGCACTGAATGCTCAGGATGCAATGCCTGGTGGTGGTATACTGGCAGTAAAAACATATAATGTTGTACTAGATGAAGAATATGCTAAAAAAGTTGATGGTGTATCAGCTGGAGACTACGTGGTGCTTGAGGTGAGCGATACAGGAACAGGGATAGAACCGGAAATTCAAATTAGAATTTTCGAACCATTTTTTACAACGAAAGATTCCGGAAGAGGAACCGGGCTTGGATTGGCAACAGTGTATGGGATTGTCAAGCAACATGGAGGAAATATTCTGCTGGTGAGCGAACCAGGGAAAGGGGCCTCTTTTCATATCTATTTCCCTACAGAGCATGAAAGACCTGATAATGAATTATTTGATAATACGCTATTTAAAGATTATGGAGCGGAGACAATTCTAGTAGTGGAGGATCAGAAACAGGTTCGTGAAATGACAACTTTAATGTTGGAGGAAAAAGGTTATAATGTTATAATAGCAGAAGATGGCAGTAAGGCAATTGAAGCTGCATCTGTTTTTAATGGAAAGATTGATTTGCTTATATCTGATGTTATAATGCCGGGATTGAACGGTAAAGAGTTGTATATGGAACTGTTGAAGTTAAGGCCAGAATTGAAGGCTCTTTTCTTATCTGGTTATCCCGGAGAAATTATCAGCGTCCATGGAGTTCTGCAGGAAGGATATAATTTTTTACAAAAACCGGTATCGGTCGAAATACTTTCAAAGAAAATAAGAGAGATTATAGAAAAAGAGACAGAATGAGAGTCGGTAACACCACAAAACATGATTAATCAGGATTGAAGCATTCATTTTTCTAATTCTTTTTTTCTGAATAGTTTAAATCTGCTTTTCTTATTTTTAATCAGCCTGTCTGATATTTTTTCTATATTTAAACTTCCAGAATGAGGATTAAGCCTTATAGCCCCGTTTTTACAGTCAATTACACATGCTTCGCAGTACATGCAGTATTCAGGCTTGGAAACAAAAGCAGTTTTTCCTTTATTGTTGTCAGATTTCTCCCGTATTTCAATTACTCCCATTGAACAGATAAAAGTACACCTCATACATCCGTTACATTGTTTCTCATCTATTATAATCGGGTCAGTATAATTATCCATGTTTTTTCTCCAGCATCGGAACATATTCTTTTTTCAATGGGTTATGTCAATTTTTTTTCGTTTTGAATAAACTGTATAAATGATTATTAAAAGAATAATCGTGAAATATTTATGCCGATAATGATAATAAGGATGTTATTACAGTTTATGTGACTATGGGATAACATCTTATCAACTTCTAATTTTCAGATGATGAGATCATCTGAAAATTAGAATGAAATCTGGCCGATTAAGCTGGTTAATAAATATGTATGATTTTAAAATGCAATATCCTGATAAAAATGAGGAATTTATAGCGGCAATGATTAAGAGAGTTTTATTTGTCACGGTAAAGATCCTTTTCGTTTCAGGGATATTATTTTCATGCAGTTCGTACAATATAAAACAGAGGGGCATCAATGGAAATACGCTTCTTCATGAAGCTGTTTTAGCCGGAGATTTTTCTCTTGTTAAAAAATTGATAGATAAGGGTGCTGATATAAATTCAGAGAATGATCAGTCTGCTACTCCTATTTGTATTGCAGCTTATTTTAACAGGAAAGAAATAGTGCAATATTTAATAGAAAGAGGTGTAAATGTAAACTATATAAATAATGATCTTAGATGCAGAAATTCAAACCTTTTTAAAGATAATATATTTAAATATCCTGAAAAGAAAAGAAACTTCTTTCTTACTTTTGATGCGGGTGATGATGATGCAAACATTGATTACATACTTAAAACATTGAAAAAATACAGGATTACTGCTACATTTTTTATAACAGGAAAATTTTTATGCAGATATTCTTCAGATGTAAAAAGAATTCTGGCAGAAGGACATGTTATAGGAAATCATACATTCAATCATCTTAATAATTATAAAAATGAACAGTTTCTGATTGATGAACTTTCTGAAACAGAAGATGCATACAGGCGTATAACAGGAAGAGAGATTACAAGAATCTGGCGAGCGCCGTATCTTTGTCATGTAAGCAGACCATGGATGCTTAAATCAGCCAGAAAACTCGGTTATCGTCATATTGATGTATCATTGTATTCAAAAGACTGGATATCCAAAGGTGAAAGAGCATATCTTAGTAATGAAAAGTTTATTAAGCTTTTCAGAAAAAATATGGGTACCAATAGCATAAACAGTATGTCGGCCAGTGGAATTAATTATAACAATATCAGAAAAAAGAGTACACAATATCACGGAATTATAATGCTCATGCATACTGGTTCTTATAGAAAAGATGAGTCTGATTTTGTATATACATTGGAAGATGTGATATTACAGGTAATCAGTTGCGGTTTTCTGTTTGATAACTGTAAGAAGTTTGAAGATTCAACGAATGAATGACAGAACATACTGGTAGAAAAAGCAGGTAAAATATAGTTTACATAAATGCTGTGAGGAATAGTATGTAAACAGGAAATAAATATTTAACAGGAACGTGAGTATATTATTTCTGTTAAAGAGAATAACAGTTAAAATGGTAAAAAATATGTTTTGTGAAAAATGTAAAAAAAATGAAGCTACAATTCATTTATCGGAAGTTATTAAGGATATGAAATCCGAGGTTCATCTCTGCGAGGGTTGTGCACGGGAAGTTGGATTGAATACTAAAATATCAAATTTTTCACTTTCTCTTCCTGAGATGCTTACATTTCTGAATGTTGATGAAGTTGCGGATTATAAGAATGAAAAAATCTGTTCACTCTGCGGGTCGGATTTTTTTTATTATAAAAGGGACGGCAGGTTGGGATGCCCGGAATGCTATAATAATCTTGCAGAATTTATCGAACCGGTTCTCACAGGTTATCATGGGGATAATCGTCATATTGGTAAATTCCCGGTACATAATGGAGAAGCAGATTCTACAAAAAAAAGTCATATGATGAATAATCATTTTTCGGACAACATTACTGATTACAAAGCACAGCTTGATATTGCAGTAAATGAAGAGAGGTATGAAGAAGCGGCTATATTACGTGATAAGATAAGAGATATTAATTTTACTTTAAAACAGAAGTGATTGAGGGTGCATGTTAGGACTACAGGAAATAATAAATAACAGAAAGAGTTTCTGGAAACAGAAAGGCCCGAGAAATGATATTGTTCTTTCTACGAGGATAAGACTGGGCAGGAATATAGGATTTATACCGTTTGTTGAATCAATGAATGAAAGCGATTTTGATACAATTAAAGGAATTACAAAATGTTTCATTTCTCAAACTCAAACTGGTGAAAATACAAGCTGTTTTAATATAAATGAACTTGATCTGCATGAAAAACGTCTTCTTCTTGAGAAAAATATTATTACAAGTGAAATGGAAAACTCTGACAAGAGTCTTGTATTAATTAATAATGTTGATGATTTTACAATTCTTGTAAATGATTCAGATCACTTCAGGATACAGGTTATCCGCCCGGGTTTTCAACTCTATGATACATACAAAGATGCTGATACGATAGATGATGCTTTAAACAGGGTTGTAAAATATGCTTTTTCAGAAAATTACGGGTATTTGACCTCTGATCCGGCAAACCTTGGGACAGGGCTTAAGGTGTCCGTAATACTGCATCTTCCAGTACTTACAACACAGAAAAGAATAGGGGAATCAATTCATTATATTCGGGATAATGGTTTTCAGATATCAGGAACACTCGGGAACACTGGAAGAGTGACAGGGGGGCTTTATCTTGTAAACAACAGAAAGTATCTTGGCATGAGCGAGATTGATCTTATTGAAACAGCCGATGACATAATAAACAGAATTATTAAACTTGAAGATGATGCAAGAGATGAATTTTTTACAGTTTCAAGAAATGAACTGGAGGACAGCGTCTGGAGATCTCTTGGAATACTTCTTTATGCCAGGAGGCTGAATTATGTGGAAGCAGTTGAACATCTTTCTCGAATAAGGCTCGGAGTTGTGATGTCGATAATAAAAAATTATAATATAGATACAATAAATGATCTTATGGTAAAAATTCAATGGGCTCACCTCCAGGAGCATTTCGGGCTTAGATTTAAAAGCATTATTGACAGTGATGATTACCGGGCAGTATTTTTAAGGAATGAATTAAAAAACAACGGAGATGTGCATGTTTGAGTTTACAAAAAAATCAAAAAAAATAATTGAACTTTCCTCCCAGAACGAGGGAAAGAGAATGAACTCCGAGGTACTTGGACCGGAACATATAATGATTTCTCTTCTGAAGGATGATGATTCTGTAGCTTCAAGAATTCTTAAAAATCTCGGGGTGAATTTTGAGAGAGTAATACTACTTCTGGAGAGAAGCTTAAAACCTTCAATGAATACTGTTGAAATTGGTAAAATCCCGGTAAATCAGGGATTTAAAAATGTTATAGAATTGTCGCGAGAAGAGGCAAAAAATCTTAAAAATTCATATATTGGAACAGAACATATTCTATTAGCCGTTTTTAAAGATGGTTCGTGCGGAGGACTGTCTGAGCTTGAGAAGGGTGGTATAACATATGATATAGTAAAAGAAGAAATCCTTCGTGTTCTGGGGATCAGATCCATTCCGAAAACACTTCCTGCAAAAAGTGAAACAAAAACTTCATCGCTGGAAGAGTTTGCTACCGATCTTACGGCGCTTGCATCAGCAGGCCAGCTTGATCCTGTAATAGGAAGGGACGTGGAAATTTCAAGGGTGATAAGAATACTCTCCAGAAAAAGAAAGAATAATCCCATACTGATCGGTGAGGCAGGCGTTGGGAAAACAGCCATTGTTGAAGGATTGGCACAGAAGATTATTAATAAGGATGTGCCGGAAAGTCTTTATGATTATAAGCTTCTTACTCTTGATTTGTCGGCAATTGTTGCCGGAACCAAATACCGTGGTGAATTTGAAGAGCGTCTGAAAAAAATTGTTACTGAAATATCCAGACGTGAAAAACTGATTATATTCATAGATGAAATTCATGCCATCACAGGAGCCGGGGCCGCAGAAGGGGCAATAGATGCGGCAAATATATTGAAGCCGGCGCTTGCAAGAGGTGAGCTTCAGTGCATCGGTGCGACGACACTCACGGAATATAAAATGTATATTGAAAAAGACAGCGCTCTTGTAAGACGTTTCCAGAATATAATTATTGATGAACCTGATACAGAGGAGACCCTTAATATACTCAAAGGTCTTAAGACAAGCTATGAAAAGTACCATAAAGTTATATTTTCCGAGGAATCTCTTGAAGAGGCTGTATATCTTTCTGACAGGTATGTAAATGACCGGTTTTTTCCTGATAAGGCCATAGACATTATTGATGAGGCCGGGGCTATGGCAAGATTTGAAAATCTTGAAAAACCTGTAGAGATTTCAGAACTTGAAAATGAAATTGCCCGTTTAAATGAAAATAAAATAGAGCTTGTTCAGGCACAGGAATATGAACAGGCGGCAAGAATCAGGGATATTATAGCTGAGAAAAAAGAAAGAATAGAAGCAATAACATCAGAATGGCTGAACAGGGTAAATAAGTACGAAGTTCTTGTAAAGCCGTCTCTTATTGCAAAAGTCGTTGCAGAGATGACAGGTATTCCTGTTGAAAATATTGAAGAGGACGAGTCGGATAAACTGCTTCGTATGGAGGAGTTTCTGAATAGACGGGTTATCGGGCAGAAAGAGGCTATAGATATAGTAAGTCGTTCAATCCGAAGATCAAGAATAGGCCTTGGAGGTGAGGATAGACCTAATGGCTCGTTTATTTTTTTGGGCCCTACCGGTGTTGGTAAAACAGAGCTCGGCAGGGCTCTGGCAGAGTTTCTTTTTGGTGATGAAAAAAGTTTAATAAGGCTTGATATGTCGGAATTTATGGAGAAGCATTCTGTTTCAAGACTTATAGGTTCACCACCCGGATATATCGGCTATGAAGAGGGTGGACAGTTAACTGAAAAAGTGAGAAGAAAACCTTATTCTGTAGTACTCCTGGATGAGATAGAAAAAGCTCACCCTGATATATTTAATATACTTTTACAGGTTCTTGATGAAGGAGAACTGACAGATTCCTCCGGTATTACTGTGAGTTTCAGAGATACTGTTATTATCATGACTTCGAATATCGGAAACAGCTATATTGACAATATAGGATCACTCGGTTTTAATAAACTAAGCGGAGGAAATTTTAACAGTGACAGAATCGATGCTGTATTAAAGAAAAGTTTCTCTCCGGAATTTTTAAACAGGGTTGATGAAATTGTTGTTTTTAACAAGCTTGAAATTGAGCATCTTGCAAAAATTATTGATATCATGATTAACGAGGTCTCGAGAAAACTGGAACATTGTGGTATTGAGCTTATGCTTCAGAAGCCAGTGAAGAAGTATCTTATTGATAAAGGGTTTGATCCGAAAACCGGTGCAAGAAATTTAAGAAGAGTTATTCAACGGGAAGTCGAAGACCGTGTTGCAGAAAAAATATTGAAAGATAAAATTTCAGATGGAGCTACAATAAAAGTTTTTCTTAAAAAGGGGCAGATTCACCTGTTGTCGCTTAAACAGGATGATGTTGATGAATTAATTGATAAGAAAGAAGATAACCTAATTGTTAAAGTATAAAAAGCTTGATTTTTAAAGAACATAAAACTACCTGTTTTTTTATAATAATTGAAGCTCTATTCTCTCCACTAACATCTACGGCGGAGAGATATAGTTGTTTATTTGAT
This sequence comes from Spirochaetota bacterium, assembly GCA_963664815.2. GTDB lineage: Bacteria > Spirochaetota > UBA4802 > UBA4802 > UBA5550 > WRGT01. The sequence goes on along the minus strand of CAXXHB010000003.1, from coordinate 2,658,786 downwards.
ACTAAGTATATATTGAGAAATAAACATTGATTAAATTTAGTTTTATGAATAGATACATTATAGAATAATCGCGGCAAAAATACATGAGGATAAATATATGGGAAAAACCATAACTGAAAAAATATTTGATGCACACAGAGTTGATGAGCTTTCAGGTGGTATAAGTGTTTTGAAGCTTGATGCAGTATTTTGCCATGAGATAACAACTCCGATTGCCATAAATGATCTTATAGCCCGAGGTAAAGATCGGGTTTTTGATCCCTTAAAAATTAAAGTGGTTATTGATCATGTTACACCCTCTAAAGATACAAAAACGGCAATCCAGGCCAAAACATTAAGAGACTGGGCAAAACGGAATAAAATAAAAGATTTTTTTGATGTAGGGAATAATGGTGTATGTCATGCAATCTTTCCGGAAAAAGGATTTACCAGACCAGGTTATACGATAATAATGGGTGATTCACATACATGCACTCATGGTGCATTCGGCGCATTTGCTGCAGGTGTAGGGACTACTGATCTTGAAGTCGGAATCCTTAAAGGAGTATGTACATTTAAAAAGCCTGAAACAATAAAGTTCAATCTAACAGGAAAACTGAGGAGCGGAGTTTTTGCAAAGGACATTATCCTTTATATAATAGGAAAGATAGGAGTAAACGGCGCAACGAATAAAATCATGGAGTTCACAGGTCCAGCTATTGATTCAATGACTATGGAGTCCAGAATGACTCTGTGCAATATGGCAATTGAGGCCGGTGGTACAAGTGGTGTCTGTTATCCTGATATGGCAACAGTTGAATATCTGTGGGAACACATTAAAAATGATTACAAATCAAAAGATGATGCTCTCTATGAATACCGAAAATGGATATCCGATGTAGATGCAACTTACGACAGCATCATTAATATTGATGTTAACGTCCTTGAGCCCATGGTTACATATGGATTTAAACCAGACGAAGTCAAGCCTGTAAGAGAACTGGCCGGAACTACGGTTGATCAGGTTTATATAGGTTCATGTACTAACGGACGAATTGAGGATCTCAGAGTCGCATCATCTATCCTTAAAGGGAAAAGAATAAATGATAATGTGAGAGGAATTGTATCTCCTGCTACTCCGAAAATATTTAAAATGGCTATGGAAGAAGGGATAATTGATATATTTTTGGATGCAGGATTCTGTGTCACAAATCCTACGTGTGGTGCATGTCTTGGTATGAGTAACGGTGTTCTTGCTCCTGGTGAAGTTTGCGCCTCTACGACAAACAGGAATTTTAATGGAAGAATGGGGCAGGGAGGTACAGTTCATCTCATGAGCCCTGCAACGGCTGCCGCAACGGCTGTGGCAGGAAAGATAGTTAACTCCGGGTTGTATAATGAAAAATAGGGTGGATATAAAATGAAAAGCTTTGACGGTAAAGTTCTGTTCCTTGACAGGTCAGATATAAATACAGATGAGATTATTCCTGCCAAATACCTTACTGAAAATTCGAAAGAGGCATTGAAACCTTATCTTCTTGAAGATTTGAAGATTGATAAATTTGATTATAAAAGAGATATTGACGCTGCAAATGTTATTGTAACCAGAGGAAACTTCGGATGCGGTTCATCAAGAGAACATGCTCCATGGGCGCTGGAGGTTAATGGTATAAACCTTGTAATTGCCGTCGACTTCGCGAGGATTTTCCGCCAGAATATGTATAATTGCGGTATGATGGCAGTTGAACTCCCTGTTGATTTAATTGAAATGGTTTTCAATAAATTTTTCGGAAAAGAAACATATGTCAAAACAGACTTTAAAAACAGCAAATTTGTTTTTAATTCAGGTACGTTGACAGAAACAGTAAATTTTAATATTTCCGGTTTTGATAAAGAACTTGTAAATGCAGGTGGATGGGTTGATTTTGCAGATTTGCGTTATTGATTTTTTTTCAGTATTTTAAGATTTTTACTTTCAGTAATGTTTCCGTTGAGTGAGAAAGGAATGACATACCATTTACCTGCAGAGTATTCATTAAATACTGCTACCGCAGGACGTGGAACATCTTTTATAAAATGATTATTAAACTCAAGTTTGAGTTCCATATTCTTTGCAATCAGATCTTTATCAATACTGCCGTTCATAGAAAGCCTTACATCCTCCGAGTTGAAGATGAATGAGTTGATAGTAAAATTATTCCCTGAAATATCGATATTTCCATAAATCTTATTAAACTCAAGATCCTTAAGTTTATATCTCAGCTCTGAGAGGAAAATGATAAGTCCATCCTGAACGCCTGTATCTACAACTTTACCTTTGGTAACTGTGAATGTCGTGTTACCCCTTATTGTTTCTGCAGCATTTTCTTTTATCTGAAGGTTGAGATTTGCAGTACCCTCTGCAAATCCGAACAGTCTGTTAATAAGCTTTTTATTCTCAAATTTAATATCATGTATCTTCAGGTTGTTAAAGCGAAGAGATGTATGCACTGAAGGGGTTGCTTCAGATATATCTATTGTTCCAATACCTGATATGTGACCACTGAGAATTGATGTATCCATATTGTTGATTTTGATGCTTTTTCCTGTAGCAGTCAGGTTGGCTCTTGTGTTTTTAAAGATAAGATCATTATATAGCAATTCGTTTATATTAACTTTACCAGTAATATTAATAGGAATATCAACTCCACTGTCTCCTCCACTTCTCCCTTCTTTGAGGTTAATATTATTTAAATTAACCTTTTCAGTGTTTACTGATAAATAAAAATTTGTAAATTTATTGTCAGTTGTGGCAATTGATAGTGTTGATTGATTTCCAAAAAGCGTAAACGGAATATTTTCTTTTTTTATGATATTATTATAAATATCTACCGTTGTGTTTATTCCGCTGAAAATTTCAGTTTTGTCTTTGTATGAAACATTTGAAATATCAAGTTTTCCGTTGAAAAAACCTCCATCCAGAGTGAATATACCTTTCGCATAACCTGATAGACCTGCCGGAATTGAATTGAGCAGATGTCTCAGATCGTTCAGATAGAAAGAAATACTAGAAAAACTGAATTTTTTTATTTTTCCCTCTTTACTTGAAATGAGCATGTTGTCGACATTAGCAGAGGATGAATTTATCTTTCCTTTAACATCTTTAAGGTGGACAGAACGGTCATTGAGTTCGACAGTACACCAACCGTCTGCAAGAATAAAACTTTTACTGTTTTTTAAAGTTGAAGTTGCTTTTGCCTGACCCTTTATGTATTCTTTTGTAATTTCAAGATCATTGACTTGTCCGTTTACGACCTCGAAAGGGAGATGTGGATCTCTTATCGCAAATTTATATACCCATGCGAGAGATGCGTTCTCAAGTTTGATTCTTCCGCTGATGTAAAATCTTTCAGAATTACTGATTTTTAGTTCAGGGTAGAGAATACCGCGTCTGATTGGTAATATAAGTTTTGTTTCTGTAATGATAAAAGTTTTATTTTCTTTAATGCGTATTGTGCTATCGAATTGGTATTCACCTTCCAGAGGTTTAATAAATCCGGGAGGATTTGTTAATTTTAATCGGCATTCGTTGAAAATAATTTTTGAAAGCTGAACATTATTATCTCCATTGCTTTTTTCAGATTTTTCTTCCAGTTCTTTGAGTAGATTTTCAATATTACTATTACCATTTTTATCAAAAACAGTATTTATTTCAAGTCCACTGAAATAAAGTGTCCTGATCCTGAAATCTTTCTTTAAAATTGATAATAATGAAAATGTAATAACTATTTCATCGGCTTTGACTAGTACCGGTCCGGGATTATTTTCAGTTTTATCATAAATTGCAACATTATAGATAACAATTCCTTTAAGACTATAGCGGAGAGAACCTATATCAATTTTTCTGTTGAGAAGAATCTCAGATCTGCTTTTAATCAGTTTTAATGCTGACTCTTCCGGGTAAAAATAATAAATAAGACCAACCGATATTGTCAATACTGCAATAATTAGTATTAATGAAATAATAATTATTTTTGTAAATCTGGTAATTTTTTTTATCATTTATTTATTCTTGTTAGCTTCTCTTTGTCGTTCGAGAGCGGTCTGTTTTTTGTAAAACATTACTGTTTTTTCCAGTTCATTAAGATCGGAGCTTAATATTTTTCCGCCGGTGAGAGTGATGTTTTTATCTTCAAGAAGCTGTACTATGAGGTCCTCCCCTTCGCGGTTAGAAAGTCCGACCATATTAATAAGTTCTTTTGAGCCGAACTCGAAGCTATGAGGCTTTTTGGGTTCAATTTGAATTTTTTGTTTTTCAATCTGTATAAGCAGTGTGTCATATATCCTGCCGAGCGGATTTCTTATCATGAGATTTTCAAGCTGCCTGTATGCAGTCCACATCCTCTCACCGAGCAACTGTATGAGCCTTGTGGCAAGTTGTGGCTGTGCCTGTACCATACCTTCAAAATTGGATTTATTGATAGCCAGAACAGTAACATCTCCATATGAAATAGCTGAAGCACTTCTCGGTTTATTGTCCAGAAGGGCCATCTCTCCGAAAATGTCGCCGGTTTTCAATACTGCAAGGAGAATCTCCTCTTCCATGATTTTTGTTATTTTTACTTTTCCATCCTGTATAATGAAAAGCTCATCTCCAGGTTCAGCTTCAGAAAAGAGCATGGTATTATCAGGATATTTTCTGTTCATTCCTTTCGTATAAGGCATTTCAGGCGTTTTGAATGGAGCCTTCAGCAACTTAAGTCTCTCAAGAGACTTATCCCTTAATGAACCGTTTGGGCAATATTGGATATATTTCTGGTATGAATAAATTGCATGATTAATAGCTCTTTTTTTTAAGTAGTATTCGCCTATATTGAAGAGATGTTCAGGATCTTCTTCTCCTGCTGTTTTCAATGTGAGGCTTGTTATGGCATGATCGAATTGTCTGAGTTTGCGGCTGAAAAAACGGATAATTTTCATGGCAACTGCCGGATTTTTCTGGATAAGGAGTCCAAACATATCTTTTTCAACACAGATGAGGGAGGTGTTTTCAAGTGCAACTGCCGATTCCTGCCGTGAATGACCACTCATACACGATACAACTCCGAAAAAATCCCCGGGACCTATTATGGTAAATGGCTCTTCTGAAAGAACTGGATTTTCTTTAGAAACTTTAACCTTACCACTTCTTATTATAAAGAAGTTAGTTTCATTCTTTTTCCCTTCCACCATTATAAATGAGCCGGCGATGTAGTTTTCAACCTTAAACTGGGTAGCTGACATTATTCCTCGTTAACGGATAAATGATACTCTTATATTAACTAATTTCGGATATTTTTTAATAATTTTAGATGAAAATTTGTTTAAGTATAAATCATTACATCCTTTCAGTCTATCAATTTTTTTAATTTATGAAGCTCATTGATTGCTTCAACCGGTGTAATATTATCAATATCTATCTTCTCCAGAGTCTGTACAATAATGTGATTAGATGCGTTGAAAATCTCAAGTTGATCAGAAGAGAATTCATCGGCCGATAACCTGATCTTATCAATACCTTTACTTTCAAGTTTTTCAAGTATTTTAGTGGCACGGGAAATAATATTTTTTGGTAAACCGGCGAGTTTTGCAACATGAATTCCATATGATTTATCCGCGCTTCCGGATACAACTTTGTGGAGGAATTCAACGCTGTTCATGGTTTCTTTTACAAGTACATTGTAATTTTCGATCCCATCTTTATTCCCAAGCTGTGTTAGTTCATGGTAGTGTGTTGCGAAGAGGGTCTTTGCTTTTATATAGCGGAGAATATATTCAACAACTCCCCATGCGATAGAAAGACCATCATATGTGCTGGTACCTCTGCCGACTTCATCCATAATTATAAGACTTTTTTCTGTGGCATTATTAAGGATGTTAGCTGTTTCGTTCATTTCAACAAGAAATGTAGACTCACCTCTGGAAATGTTATCAGATGCACCTATCCTGGTGAAAATTCTGTCAGCGATTGAAAGATCGGCACTCTCAACAGGGAGGAAAGAACCAGCCTGTGTCATGAGCTGTAAGATCGCGCACATTCTTATGTATGTTGATTTTCCGGACATGTTTGGTCCGGTTATAATATTAATTATATTTTTGTCTTGATCAAGTAATATATCATTTGGTATGAATACTTCCTTGGTATAGTATTTCTCAACTACAGGGTGTCTTCCGTTTTTTATGGAAATATAGTTATTCGTGTTTATTGAAGGTTTTACGAATCTGTTAAGTATTGCAGCAGTTGATAAAGAGCAGATAAAGTCAAGATATCCAACAGAGGATGCAGTTTCCTGTATCTCGCGGCTTTTTTCAATTATTTTAATACGGAGATTTTCGATTTCACGTTTTTCAATGTCTATGATTTTATCTGCGGCACCGAGAATATCAGACTCGAACTTCTGGAGTTCTTCGGTAGTATATCTTTCTGCTCCGACAAGTGTCTGTTTCCTGAAATATTCTTTCGGAGCTTTATCCGCCTGACCTTTACTGATTTCGATATAGTATCCGAGAATTTTGTTATATTTCACTCTTAGCGTATTGATTCCAAGTCTTGTTTTTTCATCCTCCTGGAATTTAAGTATCCAGGTTTTTGCATCAGATTTAAGTTCATAGAGACTATCAAGTTCAGGCAGGTAACCCTGTTTTATAACACGACCATGTTCGGGTGAAAGAGCTGGGTCATTATCAATAATTGTTTCTATAGTTTTAGCAAGTTCTATTATATCGGAGAAACCATCATACAATTGAGTGAGCATGGGATTGTCTATAGTGCATTCATGTATTATTTTTTTAATATCCATGGCGGCAATAACGGATTGTTTCATTGCAATAAAATTTCTTGGTTGAATTTTCCCAATTGTAAATCTTGAAAGGATACGCTCCATGTCGAGAATTTCTTTAAGCAAAGCAGTAATATCACCAATCAGGTCGGCTCTCTGGTAAAAAAAATCTACAAGTTCAAGCCGATCATCAATTTTGTTCTTTTCTACAAGGGGTTGAAGAAGATTTCTTTCCAGAGTTCTTCTTCCCATGGGGGTTTTTGTATTGTTAAGGACAGCGAAAAGAGTTCTGTTTCTTGAACCGTCCTGCTGATTTTCAACTATTTCAAGATTGGATATTGTCGCTTCATCAAGCATCATGGTATCTCTCGATGCCAGCTTCATCGGATTCTTAAGATGACCAAAAACAGTTTTATGAGTGTCACGGAGATATTGAAGAATGGAGCCCGTGGTGATTATTTCGATGTCGGATTCAATACCCAATCCATTCAGGTTATGAGTCTGAAGAGTCTGGCAAATAATATCGCACATGAACTCTTTTTCGTAATTCCACTCATTAAGGGTATGCACCGGAATATTTCTGCTTTTTATAAATTCAGTAAAGATACTATCCGTTTCATAAGACTGCGCATATATTATTACCTCACGGGGACTGAATTTTGCAAATTCTCCGCGGAACAGCTCAATATTTTTATCAGAGGTCAGATAATAGAAATCGCCTGTTGAGACATCAATAAATGACATTCCCATCTCTTTTTTTGTAATATATATTGAACACAGAAAATTGTTGTCATCGCTTCCAAGCAGGTTGGCTTCTATTACTGTACCGGGAGTGATAATTCTGACAACATCGCGCTTTACTATGGTACCTGAAGATGGGACAGCTTCAAGCTGTTCACAAACTGCAACCCGTTTTCCGGCTTTAATAAGACGGGCTATGTAACTTTCCGCAGCATGATATGGGATGCCGCACATTGGTACATCGTTTTGCCGTGAAGTGAGGGCAATATCAAGTATTCGGGAAGCGATTTTGGCATCATCGAAAAACATTTCGTAAAAATCACCCATGCGGAAAAAGAGAATCTCTTCATGGTATTTTCTTTTTATGTCGCTGTACTGCTTCATCATAGGAGTCAGCTTTTCGTCCATTTATCTATCCTCGTAAATATAGCTTTTTTTTTCATGCACGGAAAATCGGACAATATTACCGTTTATGCCGTATTCTTCAGCAAGCCTGATCCTGGTTTCAAGAGCTGTATCGCTGTCATTGTATCTGCCGATGTAGATAATATATCCGTATGCTGTTTTGACTTTCCGTATGTTATAATTTTTAAGATATTTTATAATACCTGCTGTATCTTTTAGCTTTGAAAAAGGTCCAATTGATACTGAATAATAATTTTCATTTGTAGTTTCTTTTATCTCATGTTCAGGTGACAGGTCAAGATCGTCAGTGTCTTTAACTGTAATGTTATCCGGTATGTAGCTTATTTTTTGGGGATTCATTTTTTTAAGCATGTTTATTTTTTCTTCTGACATTGAGGATTCTGGAGAGTCAGGAAAGTTTTTTATTATATCACTATAAGCAGAGAATGCCCGGTTGAAATCTTTTTTTTCTTCATAAAAAACAGCGAGACGAAATATGACAGAAGGATAGAGTTCTGATTTTTCGAATCCTTCGGAGAGTTCTTTGAGATTGAATATATAGGGTTTTGAATTGCCGCTTCTTTTTCTTTCTGTCTCGGCAAGCAGAAAAATCGCATTTGAGAGAGTCTCAAAATCATGCGTATGCTCGGTTATGTCAATACACTCATTTCTTGCTGTATCGTAATCTTCAAGCATTATACATGATGTTATATGCATAAAATGGAAATCATCGAAATAATTTCCAGCCGGGAAAAGTATTAATCCATTTTCAGATTCCTTTCGAAGCTCTTTCCATTTTGATTTTAAATCGAGTATCTGACATATTTTGTAGAGAGCGTATTCTTTTCCCGGGAAATTTCTGTAATTTTTAAAAATAAACCTGTACTTTTCAATGGCAAGATCGGTATCTGTTTCTTTATCAGCAAGAAGAAGTTTAACTTCCGATACACGGTTGCTGTCGGGATATTTTTTAATGAATTGTAAACCTTCTTTTTCGAAATCGTTTTTATCTTTGATGGAGAATGACTTCTTCAGGGCCTTGAATGAAATTTCTGCCGGATTTGTATCCGGATACAGAGGTGCGGATAGCAGTAAAATGAAAAAGATAAGACCCGAAAATTTAATTAATTTTTCTGCCAAAGAGAGTCGATCCTCTGATTTCAATGATTTCAACAAACAATTCCCTGCCGATATCGTTAATATTTCCGTTGAAGACAACGGGATGATTTAAAAAAGTTTTACCTGCAACTTCAGATCCGGATTTTTTACTTACCTTATCGGCAATAACTCTTTCTCTATTTTTTATCCTCTTTTTCAGTTTTTCAAGAGAAATTTCTCTTTGAATAGAAATTAATTCATGCAGCCTTGATGCTTTTACCTCTTCAGTTATTGTTTCTTTTAAGAAATATGAGGGGGTATCCATTCTTGGGGAGTAAGAGAACATGAATGCCTCATCAAATTTAATATCTTTTACTGCTGATAAAGTTTCATTAAACTCTTCTTCTGTTTCTCCGGGAAACCCAGTTATAAGATCTGTGGATATGGCATAATCAGGAATAATTTTATCAATCTTTTCTATTATCGAATAGTAGTGAGCTTTGCTGTACTTCCTGTTCATTGCTTGCAGTATCCGATCCGAACCACTCTGGAGCGGGAGGTGAATGCCTCGTGAAATATTTGAACTGTTGCTTATTACATTTACTATATTCTCATTAAAGTCCATCGGATGAGATGTCATAAAATTTATTTTTTCTAATCCTTTTATTAACGATACCTTTTCAAGGAGTTTATAAAAGGAAATGTCTCCTGAGTCGTGCCCGTATTGGTTGACATTCTGTCCAAGAAGAGTGATTTCTATTACACCGGACTCGGCCAGTTCTTCAACAAATCGTATAATTCTTTCAGATGGGAATGATATGAGTTTACCCCTTACATAAGGCACAATGCAATAAGAACAATAGTTTTCACAACCATGAGTAATGGTTATCCATTTATGCCATGGTTCGATTTCCCTGTTCTCAACGAGTTCGGGAATAAGTCGTCCGGAAAAGTTTATGACATCCTGAGAGATAAAGAGGCCGTTTTTTTTATTGTGCAGAAATTCGACGAGTATCTCACCTAATCTGGGAGATTGGTATGGTCCGATTACTATATTAGCTATCTTTTTTTTTATAAGCTCATCACCAAGTCGCTGAGCCATGCAGCCGGCAACTACGATAATTCTTTTTTTTTGTGTGCCTATTCCTTTTGCCGTGGATAATCTTGCCAGAGCGCGTTTTTCGGCATTATCTCTCACTGAACATGTATTGTATATATAGATGTCTGCATCGTTTGGATTATCAGCTTCTAAAAATCCTTTATTTTTCATAGAAAGACGGATTAATTCAGAGTCACCAATGTTCATCTGGCATCCGAATGTTTCTATGCGAAATGTTTTTTTCATTTACAAAATGCCGGCCTTTTTGTAAATAGCGTCAATATTTTTGTAATAGCGGTTTATATCAAAGAGCTTATCGATTTCATCATTATTTACTTTATCCCTTAAATCCGGTGATTTTAATGTCAGCTCTTTAAGAGTTCCTTCTCTCTTCCAGACTCTCATTGTCATGTCCTGGACGATTTTATAAGCTTCCTCCCTGGTAAAACCTTTTTCTATGAGAAGGAGAAGGAGAGATTGTGAATAGAATAAGCCGCCGGTTTTATCTATGTTTTCTAGCATGTTTTCAGGATATACATGGAGATTCTTTAGTATGAAGATCATACGGTGAACAAGGTAATCAAGCGCTATTGTAGAATCAGGGAATATAACTCTCTCCGCAGAAGAATGTGAAATATCTCTCTCGTGCCATAAAGTAATATTTTCAAGCGCCACATTTATATTTGATTTAATAACACGTGAAAGCCCGGTTACCCGCTCTGAAAGTATCGGATTTCTTTTATGCGGCATTGCAGAGGAGCCTTTCTGTCCCTTCTGGAATGGTTCCTCTATTTCACGGACTTCCGTTCTCTGAAGATGCCGAATCTCTGTTGAAAGCTGATCCATTGTGCCTGCCATGATAGCAAGAGATGCCATATACTCTGCATGCCGGTCTCGCTGTATTACCTGTGTTGAAACCGGATCAGGACTAAGGCCAAGCCTGCCGCATACTTCAGCTTCAATCTCCGGAGATACATTACTGAAAGTTCCTACAGCACCTGAGAGTTTCCCGAAAGAAATGTTCTCTATCGCGCGTTTTATTCTTTCCCTGCTTCTTTTAAATGATTCGTAGTAAAGAGCCATCTTTACGCCGAAAGTGGTAGGTTCTGCATGTACTCCGTGAGATCGGCCTATGCAGCGGGTATCTTTATATCTAAGAGAATTTTCACGTAATATATCAATTAAAATGTCAAGTCCTGACAGGAGAACTTTCCCGGCCTGCATCATCTGCATAGAAAGGGCAGTATCTACTACATCACTTGATGTCAGTCCGAAATGTATATGACGGCTTTCCGGGCCTACATTTTCCGCAACTGCAGTAAGAAATGCGATGACATCATGATGAACTTCATTCTCAATCTCAAGAATACGTTCCACAGTGAAAGAGGCCTTTTCTTTTATTACCGCAAGATCTTCATACGGGATCATTCCCCTTTCAGCATAAACCTCACACACTGCAATCTCTATATCAAGCCATATTCTGAATTTATTCTGAAGTTCCCATATATCTGACATTTCTTTTCTTGAATATCTATCAATCATGTTTGTATCCTTTTTGTTTTTTTGATGGTAACAATAATTCAATATAAAGTCCGTTAAAGCTGATCGGAAACAAATTTACTGCAATATATGTTTAAATGCAAAGCATAATTTATTCAGGAATTGTTACACTTACAGACATTTAAATCATGCAGAATGTAATGAAGAATTAAAACGTCAGATATGCTTATTAAATCAAGAAATTTTTATGAAATTAATTTCATTAGTTAATTGGAAGTGAGAAATTCTAGTAGTTCTAGATTGGTAAATGCTTCAGAATAATTATTACCGCAGAATTCCTCAGTCGGTGTAAAATTACTGCATACAGCAGGTCTTTCATCGTAAATTGAGCATTTCATCTCTTCTGACAGATGGATACACCTTGTCCCTGCAGGTTTATTTTTCCCCGTGCCAGGTATTATTGATGAAATCGATGGAGCAATGCAGCAGGCCCCGCACTGTTTGCAATTCATGTTGCATCCCGGTTTTATTTCTGTTTTGCAGATAAATTTAAACTGTATAAAATAAAATCAAGCTGAAAATTTAGTTTAAATTTATCTGATTAATTTTTTTAACTATATTAAAAAAAGAAAAAAGAATTTTAATTGCATCTTATTGATATATAATAAAGCTTTCCTGATTGAATTTTAATAAATTTTTTAAATTATGGATGCTGTTTAAAATGTTAAAAGAGGTAAGAGTCATGTATATATCCAAGGTTTATATTGATGTAAAAATCCCCGCAGTGATTCATGATTTAAGCAGTCTGAATTATTTTTATAAAACATTAAGAAAAATTTCTGGTGAAGGAGCACTTGTTTTCCGTATAGACAATATACCTTTAGATCAGACAGAATATATTCAACCTGTTGTACTCGTTTCTGAAAAAAAACCTGAATTATCGAGTAATAATATTCCAGTTGGTTACATAGCAAAAATTGAAAGTTTTAAATATGATATACCAATCAGAAACGGGATGATTTATAAATATTATATTAAGGCAAATCCATCTGTGAAACTGTTTTTTATATACTCTGATCTCGAAACAAGTGAGAGCTGGATAAAATGGTTTGAAATTGAAGGAAAACTGAATGGATTTGAGGTAATTGATATTAAGGTTAACGGTGACGGATATATTACATGTGCTGAAAAAAAGAAAAAGTTTCTTTCAGTTTTATTTGAAGGATCATTAAAAATTACTGATGAAATGAAGTTCAGGAAAGCACTTAATTACGGGATAGGTCGTGGGATAGAATACGGACTTGGACTTTTATCAATTGAAAGTTTCGGATGTAAAAACCGGAATATAGCTGAAGAGATGAAAAACGCTAAAGTCTTTGAAGATAACTGTTCAATTGATAAAAAGTATTGATCCTGAGTCGAAGAGTCTCCGGCTGGAAAGAAATTTTAAGTTCATCCCTTTTGATCTGATCAACTGCTCAATTTTATTCTCATAAGGGTGATGCTTAATTGTACCCGTAAGATAAATCGTATCATTGAACTTTCCTGAAGCGCCCCCTATAAATCCGTATTTATAACCTGGGAGTTCAATATATCCTTCTCCAATCAGTAATGAATTCAAACTGTTGTTTATCGCAGATGAATGAATTGATTTATCTGCAGTTATGATACTGTTTTCATCAATTATAAGTGTTGAGCATTTACTGTAACCCTGGTTTGTATTGATAATATCAATTTTGTTCCGGTGAAGATAGTCTAGAATTTCAGGGGCGGTTGATTTTTTTCTGTGAAATGCAGTATTTCCGGTACATACAATATTGTAGCTGACATCTTCCGGGTATGTTTTCTTTAATTTTTTTGAACAAACGATTATGTTGACGTAACCTTCAATTTTTTTCAGAAATGAAATATCTATGTCGGGGTGTACAAAAATATTTCTATCATGAATGAACATCTGAATATCAGGATGGCCGGAGAGAGGAGTATCGACAAGTTCAGTTAATGGAACTGTAATTGTAAGAAAACCGGAGTTTTTAAGATTTTTGATGCACTCTTCCGGAATCCTCGGATCGATTATTGCACATGGTATCATCAGAATTTAAAAACCAGTTGAAGATATTCTCCAAAACCGTCAAGAATCATCTGTACTCCAATTGTTGCAACAATGAGTCCCGTTATACGGATAAGGGCTCCAAGTATGTTATGCTTTGTCAATAAACCGGTTATTCTCGGAGATACTATCATTATCAGAAGATTAACCGTAACTGCAGCAGTTATTGAAAGTGCTGTAATAAAAAGCCCGTACTTTGCAGGGAAAGATACAGCGGCAGTTATGGTAGCTGGGCCTGCAATCATCGGTGAAGCCAGGGGTACAATAGAGAGATCTTCCAGTTTCTGCTTGTGGTTTAATTCAAAAAAAAGTCCTTTGTTAAGCGCTTCAAAACCTCTGAATACCAATACAATTCCTCCGGCAATTTTAAAAGAGTATATCTGTATGTGGAAAAATCTGGTTAAAAGGAAACTTCCGATAAAGGTAAAAATAAGAAGAATCAATAGTGCAATGATTGATGATCTGATAATGATATGCTTAAGTCCGGCTTCATCAGTGTTTTCTTTTAAAGTTGTAATAAGAAAAATTTTACTGATAGGATTAATAAGTGCAATAAGTGCAAGTGTACAGTCCAGGGATGTATACAAAAACTGATCCAACTGTGCCTCCACTCTGATTAATTTACATATAAGAGTACTATAATATCATCTGTTGTGCAATAATCAACAAGATTTTTTATAATACATATATCAGGTGCCTGAGTTAGCTATCAACACCTATTGGGTTTATGAAATCATAACAAAGAAATAGTTGAAAAATATTTTAAAATCAGTCATTTTTTTTGACTAAACCCTGAAAGAGGTATATACTATATATACTTTGTAAGCTGAATTGTTCAGGAGGGGAATATGAAATTGGAGATTAATGATAATGAACGTACTTTTGCGATTTCAATGATTGAGAAAAAGCTGGCGGAAATTCCTATTGAAATTCATCATTGCAGGGTAAATGAATATAAGAATTTTTTAAAGGATCAGCAGGTAATGTTGGAAGCACTTCTTAAAAAATTACAATGACATTTTGATCAGTATTTATAAGGTGAGCCCTTTTGTCAATACATGATTTTAAAATGTTTTGGTGTATCTCTCCAGGCCTTCAAGCTGCTTCTTCCTGACATTGTTCTTTAAATGACGAATAATATATTTTATCCGGTGTGGCATACTCCAGTGACTGGTGAAATCTTTCAGTATTATAAAAATCAAAATATCTTTTCAATGCTGCTTTTAAATTCTCCATGGTGCGATATTCATTCAGATATATTTCTTCATACTTGAGAGACCTCCAGAGCCGTTCAATATAAATGTTATCCAGAGCTCGTCCTTTGCCATCCATACTGATCCTTATCCCATGGCTCTTAAGTTTTTCTGTAAATGCCTCAGATGTAAACTGGCTCCCCTGATCTGTATTGAAAATCGCCGGTGTTCCATATGTCATTATTGCTTCTTCAAGAGCCGATACGCAAAATTCTGCATCCAGCGTATTTGACAGTTTCCATGAAAGCACCTTCCGGCTGAATAAATCAAGAATAGCAATTAGATATACATGACCTCCTGAAAGCTTAATGTACGTAATGTCTGTCGCCCATACCTGATTCGGAAGCCATATATTCTTATCTTGAAGGAGATATGGATATTTCTCATGCATCTTTACTGGTATTGACAAGCGTTTGCCGGGATAAATAGCCCGCAGTCCGGCCTTTTTCATGATTAACCTAATCTGCTTTCTTGTGACACTCATGTCCTTAAGGGCTATAGTAATCTTCCTATATCCGTAAAACGGATGAAGCTTTAATTCTTCCATGATAGCTTTCAATATTGCAACATTGGTTTCATTCAATGCCAATTCTGGCTTATAGTAATACGATGAACGGCTTATGCCGAGAATTGCACATTGTTCTTTAATTGATAGTTTCATATGTCCGGGCTCTACTACTTCGGCTCTGTCCCGTACAGTTGCTTGTACTTTTTTTTTAAAAAATCATTCTCAACTTTGAGCTGACCTATCTGGCTGTAAAGTTCGTCTTGTTTCTTTTCAGTATCATCTAATTCTTTGTCATTACCATGTTTATCAAATGCGGTAGTTGCGTTCTCAATTAACTGCTTCTTCCAGAGTGTCACCTGATTCGGGTGTATCTCATACTTCTGTGCCAACTCCTGTACTGTCTTTTCTCCACGGAGGGCATCAATGGCTACTTTTGCTTTGAACTCTTTACTATGTCGTTTTTTCATTACCTTTTATAATTCTCCTTGTGTTTTATTTCAAGGAAAAATACACTTCATCATATTGAAATCTGTGTCTCATTTTTTGGGCTCACTATATTATAAGTTAATACGACATTGACAGAAAGTGGATTAAAAATAATTTTTTACGGACGATAATTAAATAAATCAGCAACTTTTGATTGGTAAATCACCAAATATACCTTCATATTTTCTTCAAAAGATTTTATTTTAAGCAGCGGTATAAATGTAAAATATGAATGCAAACATTATTGCATATAGTATTCTATTTCTTATCATATAGATGTGATTCAAGGTATTTCCCGAAAAGAAAAAGGGTTAAAGAACAGAATATTCCTTTTGCAAGAAAATAGATGGGAAGCGAATCGTACATTAAGATATTCAATCCCTGCTGGTAGGGTGTTTTATAGTCTGGAATTGCTGGAGAACCAAAATGAAAAAAATAGTTTCCGATAAACAACCAGAAACATAACCCGAAAATGAACAGTGATGCAACAGGGTTGAGATATTTAAGATAAAACTTCATGATATGTTCCTCTCCTGTCAGTTAAAAATAAGTAGGATATCAAACGGATATTTCAGTTAAATGTCTGAATATAATTAATTATATTCAGAAGAGTGTATTTTTTCAACGTTAATTTCTTAACATTTATTTTAGTGTAAAATAAAAGATTAAATCTTGCTGACTTTGTCGGCGGTGATAATAGAACATTTTCTATTATTAAAGAGTTCATGAATTATTATTGATATTTTATTATTGGTCACTTCCGTATCTGATGTATCAGAATGTTCTGTTCAGTTAAATTCATATAATAAAAAACTATGAAGATGATGAATCAGAAAACAGTGAAAGTACATATCTTGCAAGACGGCCAGGGTCCATCCCTATAGGGTCTATGGTTTCCAGAAGTCCAGCACTGAGAAAAATTATCTGTGTAATTCTTGCAAGAAAATCCATATTAAAATCTTTTTTATCTATTACAGGGAGATCGGTTTTAGCCTGGTTGATAAGATTTTTATATAATAAAAGATGTTTTCTGAAGAAAAGGCTTATCGGTTCCATCATCCTGGGATTTTCCAGCCCGTATAATATCAGGTTTATAAAAACCTTTATATTTTTCTGATTTAAAACAAATTTTTCAATATTGAAAAGTGTTGAAAGAACAGCTTTATCGCTGTTTTTATTCTGCATATTTATAATATTTATATGATCCTCTTCTATCTCCTGAAAGAAATCCTCCAGCAGACCAATAAATAGTGATTCTTTTGTGGGGAAATAGTATCTCAGTCCACCTTTTGAAATTCCTGCTTCATTGGCGACATCCTGCATTGATATGTAGCTGTAGGAATACTTTTCCATCAGTATTTTTAGAGAATTCATTATATGTTTCTTTTTTATAGCAATATTTTCTATTTTATTCATTTAATAAACAACTCCCTGCAGACGATTATAATAATTAAAGAGTAAATTATTATAATATGTAATCAATTTTTGTCTATTATTATATTTGCCCTTGACTTGATTAAAAGTATTTTGAAAATGGAAAAAGATTATGAAAATTGCAAAAATGAATTTAGAAACATCAGAAGACGATAATCTGATCAGAATTTTTATTTCCGGATCTGCAGAACCTGAGGGTGTCAGAAAGCTTGTTGAAATATCTGATTCAATATGCAGCGGAAAAGAAAAAAATATCGAGATTGATCTTTCAGAAATGGAATATCTTGATTCAACCTGTATCAGTATTTTTCTAAAACTGCATAGATTTCAGAGACAAAAAAATCTTGATTTCAGAATATCAAATGCATCTGAGAAAGTGTTGTCCCTTCTCAATTTATGTTCGTTATCTGAAACCTTGAGTTAATAGTTCCCATCATCGATACAATGTGGTTTTCTGTAAAAAACATTATTTTACAAATTATATTTTTAACTGTTTTATTACGTAAATAATTATCCTTATAAGCCAAATATTGGTGGTGTGGAGCTGTAATATTTATCTCCATGAATGATTACTTATCTTTTCTGAAGATTAAATTTTCAATAATGATTGTATTTATTTAGTGTATTATTTCAATTCCAATAGAGTAGACTGTTCTTTTTTCTCTGCTGTCGACAAATCCGAATATGTTGCCGTATAAAAAACCGCTGTAGATTAATAATTTTCTATCGATAATAAGATCGTTGAAAATCAGTCCGGTTTTTATGGAAATGGTATTAATTTGATTAATGACCGGGTATTCAACATAATGTGTTTCAACACCTGAAGGGGAATTGTAATAAATATTTCCATAAACATTTTTCCTGCTGCGGAATATATACCTGTCATAAAGGGAGATGAAGAAATCTGTGTCCCGGTGCAGATTAAATTTAAAATCAATACCCCCGGAGATTCCTTCGGACCAAGTTAGTTTATTAACAGGGAGTTCCGGTGTGTTTCTGCTGTAGAAATAAAATTGAGTGTCGAGGTTAAATGTAACAGATTTCTCTTTATCTGTCCTTCCGCATAATCTCAACAGGAATGAATTAAGATTTATATTGCGGTACGTCCCGTCGTATATTTTATCATATGCAGTGTCATTCCCCTCATTCAAACCCATTGTTGGATGGGCGCTTTCGTGCTCAAATCCGGTAGTAAGTCCAAGCATGCCTTTATTAAAATCAATAAAGTCTTCAAGATAGATGAACGTAAAAGCCCGCCAGTTATGATTCGGTAATATTTTCTGGTTGAATCGTGATTCATTCCGTATTTCTGCCATTGCTCCGAATGAAAGATAATCAAAGCGGAACATGTCCCCGAGTTTTACATCTGTAACATCCCTGTATTCAATGCCTGTAGAAATATGATCCGGATCAGATAAAACTGTCTGTGATGCATTTAGATCAGGATTAAAAGCGATCGGGACTGATATCATCAATGTGATGAAAAAGAAAAGAAGATTCTTATTTATATATCTGTAACTCATCAATCACTAAAGCAATAATCAATGCCAGGGTGCAATCTGGATTTCATTTCCCGTACGAAGATTATCTATATTAGTACTGATAAAAAGCTTATAACCACTTATCGGCATGTCTTCGGCTTCATTGCGCCATCTGGTCTTGAAGATTGCGGGTAAATTACGCCAGAGAATTTTACACTGGCAATATTCGCTGCTTTTTGTTGTATAAACTTTTTGTTTTAAACCGGCTTGCCGCATATTTTACTCCATTAATATCATATACTGTCTTTCTGAGTCAATAAAACTGTTAATTATAATTCGGTTATAATTAAGATGCTGATCACATATTTTATCCGGATTTATTAAATTATCTGGCAGGACAAAATTTGAGAATTCTCTTTTAGTTCTGTAACTGGTTATTTTAAAACCGGATAAGTTGAACCGGTTTTAAAATAACTGAATAACGATTCAATTGTATTTAAAAATCCTTTGGATTCATTTAATTAGTCTTGACTTTACATGAAAACTGCGTTAAAATAATTTTCTGATAATCTTATGAGGTTACTTATATGAATAAAAGAGAATATTTAACCGATACTTCCGAATGGAAGCAGCTTACTTCGCATTTTGAAAAAATGAAGAATATACATCTGAGAGATCTTTTTCTGAATGATCACAACAGAGGTGAAAAATTCAAAGTGGAGGAATGCGGACTTGTTTTTGATTATTCAAAAAACAGGGTAACTGAAGAAACTATCTCGCTGCTTATAAATCTTGCTGAAAAATGCTCCCTGAAAGATGAAATCGAAAGGATGTTCAGTGGAGAAAAAATAAATGAAACAGAAAACAGGGCGGTTTTGCATACTGCACTCAGGAACAGGAGCGGTAAACCTGTTATTCTTGACGGTGTTGATGTTATGTGCGATGTCCTGAATGTTATAGATAAAATGAAGAACATATCAGAAAAAATACGCAATTCAATGTGGATGGGTTACTCGGGAAAACCGGTGAAAAATATAGTAAACATTGGTATAGGCGGATCTGACCTCGGCCCTGTAATGGTATGTGAGGCCTTGAAATATTATTCTGACAGAAAACTCAATGTGAGATTTGTTTCTAACATAGATTGTACTCATATCAAAGAAGCGATAATTGACCTTAACCCTGAAGAGACACTGTTTATTGTTGCTTCAAAAACGTTTACCACAATGGAAACAATGACAAATGCAATGACAGCGAAAAGATGGATAACGGGTTTTTTTGGAACTGAAAAATCCGTTGCAAAGCATTTTATAGCTCTTTCCACGAATAAAGCTGAAGTGGAAAATTTCGGGATCGATACGGTAAACATGCTGGAATTCTGGGATTGGGTTGGCGGAAGATATTCTCTAACATCAGCGATAGGCCTTTCTATTATGATTTCAATCGGTTATGAAAATTTTATAAAGCTACTCGATGGTTTTCATGAGATGGACAATCATTTCAGGCATGCGGAGTTTAACAGAAATATACCTGTATTGATGGGTTTACTCGGTGTATGGTATAATAACTTTTTCGGATTTGAATCCTGCGCGGTATTACCCTATGAGCAGTATATGCACAGGTTTACAGCCTATTTGCAGCAGGGTGACATGGAATCAAACGGTAAATCTGTAACAAAAAGCGGGCTTCGGGTACACTATTCGACAGGTCAGGTTATATGGGGAGAACCCGGAACAAACGGTCAGCATGCATTTTATCAGTTGATGCACCAGGGGACAAAAATAATTCCATCGGATTTAATTGGTTTTGTAAATCCGCTACATGGTGAGAGGGACCATCATAACAAACTTATTGCAAACATGCTTGCCCAGGCTGAAGCATTTGCATTCGGGAAAACATCAGACGAAGTATTAAAAGAACAGGTTGAGGCTAAACTGGTTCCGTACAAAACATTTGAAGGTAACAGGCCGACAAATATAATAATGTCTGATAAACTTACGCCTGAGAATCTTGGAAAAATAATTGCTTTATATGAACATAAAATTTTTACTCAGGGAATTATATGGGATATTTTTTCATTTGATCAGTGGGGAGTTGAGCTTGGAAAAGTTCTTGCCGGGAAAGTTTTAAAAGAACTTGAGGGCAGGGATGAAAACGAACTTAACCATGACTCTTCCACTAATGAACTGATTAAGTATTACAGGAGCAGATGTGTTGAATAACAAACTTAACGATAATTCTGGCATCTCATCAAAATTGTCTGATGAATATATTGAGAAGGTCAGAAAGTACGAAATTTTCCGTCTTGAAGCGAATAATGTAAGAGAGAAGGATAAGAAACTGATCCGGGAGTTATTTAAAAGCTTCAGTCATAGTGATCTTAAGGTTGGAATCGGCTTTCAAAGAGCCTATGGATCAATTATCTCCGGTGATTATTTTGATCTTTTCAAATTATCAGATAACAATTTCCTCTTCATTTTTGCAGACATAAGCGGGCACGGTCTACCGGCTTATACAACTTTGATCAGGCTGCGTTCTGCTGCAATACTGGCTGTAAAAGAGATGGAGGGTATTCACGAGAGAACAGGTATAATTGATTATGCATACCTGATTAAAAGTATCGCGATCAAGTTCACGGATATTATGGATATGTCAAATTCAAATGATTTTGCCTCAGTTAATTTTGTTTTTATTGAAGATAAAAATGGCTCTTTAAAACTCAGGTTCTTTAACAGAAGTATGCTTTATCCGATAATTGTCAGGAGAAATAAAGACTGCATTATCGAGTCTTTTGATCTTAACAAAAAATACGATAATTGGAATCCAGACAAAGGTTATCTTCTTGGCAGTGATATAAAAAATCTGATAAGTCTTGAATCTTATTATCATACTCCGGAATGTTGTTTTGAGATATTACAGGGAGATATGATTTTTTTCTTTACGGATGGTATTACAGAGGCTTTTGATTTCGAAACAGAAAAAAAGCAGTATGGCGAAGAGCGCCTTGAACAGAAGCTTGTTGAATTGTGTGATTTTCCACCGCAACTTGTTATCAACAGCATCTTTGATTCGGTTTATGAATTTATAGGCAAACATGAATATCAGAAAGATGATATGACGGCGGTTCTGATCGATCTTCCAGTAAGACAATAGACCTTTATTAAGAATTATTTCTTGACACTCTGCCTGCTTTTCTACGAATTTCATTATTATTTAACATGTTTTTAATTTCATTTTTTTAAAACAGGTTGACTACAGTTTGCACAATATATGGTGTTATGGTAGTTAGTCATTTTAACTTATTCAGCAGTCCGGTGAGTTTATTGTTTTTAAGTATTTTTTAAATAAATATTTATTTATATCATGAGGTAATAATGGACAAAATATTGGAAAAAATAAAAAAACTAACTTTATCGCATGATAAGATATCGCCGGAGATTATTAAAGAGAAAGATATAAAACTTGGGCTGCGGAATCCGGATGGTACAGGTGTTATAGTTGGAATAACAACTAAAGGAAGAGTTATAGGTTACGATACAACTCCTGATAAGAATTCATCAACAGGTAAAAAAATTACCCCAATAGAAGGTAAACTTTATTACTGCGGTTATGATGTTAATGATATAATAGAATATAACGAAAAGCATAAAAGATTCGGTTTTGAAGAGGTAATTTATCTGCTTTTAACGAATGTGCTTCCGGGAAAAGAGGATCTCGAAAGCTTCAGCACAGCTCTTCACAAAAAATCAAAACTCAGCAACATCGAAAGGCGTATTATAATTGAAGAAGTAGAAAATTTTAACCAGATGTATGCGCTTCACAGTGTCATTTCGCATCTGAGCAGATGTGATAAGAATCCCGATTCGACGAATATTTCCGACGTCAGTGAACAGTGTATAAATATTATCGCAAAGGCGCCTGTAATTGTGGCTAATAATTATAGTGTATATCAATATCGTAAGGGTGATGACTTAAGGCTTGCCAGATCGAAAGATAATCTTTCAATAGCCGAAAACTTTCTTTATATGCTGACAGGGAAGATGCCTGAACGTGAAGATGCACTGATTTTCGATGCATGCCTTATTATGCATGCCGAACATGGTGGAGGAAATAATTCGACTTTTACTGTCAGAACGGTTTCTTCAAGCGGTGCTAATACATATATGGCAATTGCTGCGGGGATTGCATCTTTGAGTGGCCAGTTTCATGGCGGCGCAAACGAATCGGTTATGTTTATGATGAAACAGTGTCAGAAGGATGTAAAGAACTGGACTGATGAAAATGAGATCAGAAAATTCCTGAACAAAGTACTTGATAAAAAAGCAGCGGACGGCAGCGGGAAAATATATGGAATGGGGCATGCTGTTTATACGCTCTCTGATCCGCGCACGAAGATATTGAAAAAATATGCCAGATTTCTTGCCGAGAAGAAGAATAAAATGGACCTTTTTAATCTGTTCGAAATGGTTGAGAAAATCGGTCCTGAGCTTCTTTATGAAAGGAAGGGGAACAGGGTTTGCGTAAACGTGGATTTTTATTCTGGGCTTGTTTATAAATTTCTGGGTATTCCTGAAGCATTATATACTCCGATTTTTGCAATGGCAAGATCAGCGGGATGGTCCGCACACAGACTTGAACAACTGGTGCAGGGTAAAATAATCAGGCCTGCTTATATATCTCCCAATTACGAAATCCTGGAGTATAAGGGGATTGACAGCAGATAAAATGTAATTTAATCGTGGTATTAATGACCGGACTTTTGTAATAAACAGGAATTATCTGTCTTTCACCAGCATGAATTACTTCAAATGTATGTATAATAAGCTATTATATCTCTCCGACTTTTTGACGGGGAAATATAATAGAGTATCCTGTATAAAAAAGGGCGGGAATAATTATTAGTCTTTTAAAAGAGTATTTTTTATTCTAGCCGATATATAGTGCCTTTGATGAAAAATCGGGGTCACTTGTAGCATTAAGTCCGAGTTTTCTTAGACCCGCAGCATCTCCCGGGGTAGGCATATGCGTAAGATGAACTTCGCAACCGGATAAATCTTTTAGTTTATTTACTGCTTCGGCTGCGCTTGGATTAGCTGCAGATCCTATTACAAGGGCTATTAATGTTTCTTCAAGATCAAGACTTACAGGTGTTCCGTTAAGTATGTTTTCCTTAAAAGTCATAAGAGACGTCAGTATAAATGGGGGGAGAAGGTCTATATTCTGAGGAATTCCTGCAAGCTTTTTAACTGCATTAAGGACGAGACTTGATGTAGCATGAAGCAGGGGAGAGTTGTATCCGGTCACTATTTCACCTGAAGGTAGCTCAATTGCCGCGCCGCTGTAAACACCTTTATTGCCTTTATCTTTCTGTTTTGCAGTTTCAGCTGCCTTTCGTGCGAATCCAACTACCGGCCTGTCTTCAGCCTTAAGACCAGTATCCTTCATCAGAACTTCAACTCTTTCAACTGTTTCCCTGTCGCATAAACCCATGGCATATTCACATGAATAACGGAAATATCTTCTTATAATTTCCTGATGTGATGCATGTCTAACATTTTCGTCGTTGATTATTGCAAATCCTGCTCTGTTTACTCCCATATCGGTAGGTGACCTGTAATAAGATGGCTTTTCAGTGATTCTTTCAAGTATCCTCTGGAGCAGAGGAAATGCTTCAATATCACGGTTGTAGTTAACAGCCACTTCATTGAATGCCTCAAGGTGGAAATGATCAATCATGTTAACATCCCGGAGTTCGGCGGTAGCAGCTTCATAGGCGGCATTTACAGGATGTTTCAGCGGCAGGTTCCAGATCGGGAATGTTTCAAATTTGGAATAGGTGGCGTTTACGCCTCGCTTATGTTCATGATAAAGCTGAGAGAGGCATGTCGCAAGCTTTCCGCTCCCAGGTCCGGGCCCTGTTATAACTACTATAGGTTTTTCTGTTTCTATATATTTATTAGCGCCGTAACCCTCTTCGCTTACAATAAGCTCAACATCAGTGGGATAACCTTTGGTAAATTTGTGAGTATATACTTTGACCCCTCTTCTTTCGAGTTTGTTGAAAAAGGACTGTGCTCCCGGCTGGTCGGCATATCTGGTTATTACTACCGCACCGACCTGTATCCCCCAATGATTAAAATCGTCAATGGTTCTCATTGTATCGGCGTCATATGTAATCCCGAAATCTGCTCTGACTTTTTTCCGTTCAATATCAATGGCGCAGATACACATTATAACTTCAACTGAATCTTTTATTCCTGAGAGGAGTTTCATTTTGACATTCGGGTCAAATCCCGGAAGGACACGGGCGGCATGATAATCGTAAAGGATTTTTCCTCCAAACTCAAGATAAAGTTTGTCGAATCTGGAATCACGTACTCGGCCCAGAATGGCTTCGGTCTGCTGTTTCAGATAAAGTTCGTTATCAAAGCCCTGATGGTTCATGATATACTCCCGTATATATTAAATGTATGTTTTAATCGCTTTAATTATGTCGGATAGCATTTAATTTTGTCAAGCAGATGTGTTTTTAAAATCAAATTCTACTTTCTTCCAAGAAAATCAAGAATACCATTAATAAATGTAAGAGGATGAACAGGACAGCCGGGAATATATAAATCGGGCTTAATTTCATTGAGAAATTTTCTGTCAAGTTCAGGTGATTCAGAAAAAATCCCTCCGCTGATTGCGCATGCACCCATTGCAATGACTATTCTGTGAGGCGTTGTGCAGTAATATGAATCATAAAGAGCCGGTGCCATATTATCTGTAATCGGTCCGGTTATGATTATTCCATCTGAGTGTTTTGGTGAAGCAACTATTTCGATACCGAAACGTCCCATGTCAAAGTTTACATTGGAGCAGGCATTCAGTTCCATTTCGCATGCGTTACATCCGCCTGCTGAAACAGAACGGAGTTTAAGCGAGTTACCGAATATTTTATGAATGATATATTTTGCCTCTATAGCGGTTTTTTCAAACTCGTTATAAGATGTTTCAGATGAAATCAGTAAGTTGTCGCGTCTCTCGGCGGAAATTTTATGTTTTGTTGTAAACTCAATTACATTGTCCGGACATATTCGCTGACATTCACCGCAAAAGGTGCACTTTCCCATATCTATTCTAACCGGTGATACTTCAATCGCACAGGAAGGACAGGATGTCCGGCATTGTCCGCAATCAGTACAATTATTATGGATCAGAGGAAATCCCCTGAAATGTGATTTTACCTCTGCTTTGCGTATATCCGCAATATATTGTTTACCCTGAATTATTCTTGTCCTGATCAAATTAATCATAAGGGGCTCTCCTAAAGATCATGTCCGCAGTATGAGAGATTAAAACTCTTATTACATAGGGGAAAATCAGATATACCGTTATTTCTTACTGCGAGTGCAAGACCATACCAGTTATTGAACGACGGATCTTTTATTTTGTATCTTGTCAGTTTTCCATTTTCATCAGTAACGGCAACATGAATAATTTCTCCCCGCCATCCTTCGGTCAGTGATAGTGCAATGGCATTTTCGGGGAGTGTGTTTTTAACTTCAGTAAAAATTTCTTTTCCCTGGATTATTCCGAGCTGTTCTCTTATATAATCGAATGAATGCATCATTTCCACATAACGTATAAAACTCCTGGCAAAGACATCTCCTTTTTCAAGAACAATTTTTCTTGCGGGATAGTGCCTGTACATCCCCGACGGGTAATCTGTCCTGATATCAATAGGGACTCCTGATGCTCTGGCAGCTGGCCCGACCATTCCTATAAGACGGGCAGTGTGAGAGTCTACTGTTCCGGTTCCTTCAAGTCGTGTTAGGACAGATGGCTGATTGAGCATTGTAAGCGGAATTAGCTTTTTAATCTTATGCTGCACAAAATTAATATTATCAAGTATCATTGCGGTGAGTTCATGGGTGATGTCAAAGCTCACCCCTCCAACGCGGATAAGTCCCATTCCGAACCTGCTGCCGCATATCTGTAGTGATGTGTTTATTATCAGTGTCCGTAAGGCGCCGAATGTAGAACTGCCCATAAGAAATCCTATATCATTGAAAATTGCACTAAGATCACCTATGTGAACGGCAGCGCGTTCAAGTTCAAGGCATATAGCCCGGATTGCCATTGCTTTTTGAGGTATTTCAGTCTCTGTAAATATCTCCATAATTCCTGCATATACGGATGAATGGGCAACGGCGCTGTCTCCGGCAATTTTTTCAGCAATTTGAGGAAAAAAAATATTTGTACCTGATGCCGAGTTCGTTTTATTGATTAGTGTTTTTTCAAGTCCCCGGTGCTGGTAGCCCAGCTGAATTTCAAGATGATAGACATCTTCACCATGGCACATGAACCGGAAGTGTCCCGGTTCTATAACACCTGCATGAACCGGACCAACGGCGACTTCGTGTACCTCGTCTCCATCCATGGAGTAGAAAGGGTAATCTTTTATGGAACCGGTTCCCTCCCTGTTGTCTTTACCGTATCTTACAGGCTTGAGCCATGGATGGCCTTCGGGCCGGATACCTGTATCTTCATAAAATTCCCGCTCGAAGAGATGGAGTGAGGGGACTTCCGGTGTGAACGATCTGTAGCTTCTTGTGCTTTTGTCAAATACTGCCGAAGTGATGAAGAGCCGTGAAATTGTATCGTCGCCAAGTATTACATATAGTGTAGTTATATCATTTCTCTTAAGTCCGAAAAAAGCAAGGACTCTTTTCTCTTCCAGCCTGACTTTGCCGATTATATCATTTTTCAGCTCTTCAATCTGAACTACAGGTATATCGCAGGTTTTAATCAGAGAGCTGCAGTTAAATCTTTTCCAGTTCATTATACACCCCCTTATTTAATACCGAACATTGAAACTGCGTTGTTGAGAATTGTCATAACAGGTTCAGGTATATATACTCCAAGAATAAGAAGGAGTGTTATAAAAATTATCTGCGGGAGATAAAAAAACAAACCGTGGATTTTATGTATTTCAGGATCATTTTCGTTATTTCCAAACAGCATTTGAAAAATAGTCTTCGAAATACCATAAAGTATAATTGTCAATAGAAGAAGAAATATAACAGTAAGAGCAATTTTCCCATTGCCGATCATTTCTCTGACTATAATAAACTCTGAAATAAAAAGAGGGAATGGCGGCAGCGCTGCAATACTGACAAACGATAATAGCCAGAGAATTCCTGTTTTGTAATCATTATGCATGAGACTGTTTATTTTTGCAGATTCTTTTGTTTTATACTGATGTAGAATATTTCCAGCTGTTAGGAAAAATGATGCTTTGGTCAGAGAGTGACCTATCATGTGAAGAAATACGGCAAATACAGCGGGACCTCCGATACTGATACCGATTGCGATAATTCCCATATTCTCAATTGAAGAATAGGCAAGCATTTTCTTATAGTTTCTGATTTTAAGGATAAAGGCAGCGCTGAATACAAGTGAAAGAACACCCATGATCAGCAGAATATTTTTTGCAAAGTGAAGATCCTCGGCAGCGATCATAATTTTATAAACTCTGAGTATTCCCAGAAAGGCCAGATTGAGGAGAGTTCCGGAAAGCATAGCGGACATAGGTGATGGCGCCTCTGAGTGTGCATCTGGAAGCCATGAGTGCATCGGGGCAAGCCCCATCTTTGTCCCGTATCCGAGAATAATAAAAAGGAATCCTATATTAATCCAGAAGGTGTCGATATTCTTGGCATTAAGATAAAGGTTGCTGTAAAACAACTCTGCGACACTCCCTCCAACCCCTTTTGAGATAAATATTATTCCGACAAAAGCAAAGGAGATTCCTATCGTACAGATGAAGATATATTTCCATGCCGCATCAAGCGCTTCACTTGTCTTGTCAAAATAGATCAGGTATGCAGTAGCCAGTGTTGTTGCTTCAAGAAAAACCCAGTTGAGTCCCAGGTGCTGGCTTAACATAAACCCGTTCATGGAAAATACAAAAAGCATAAGAGATATATAGTATGTTGTCTGTTTGCTTACCGGCACATCTGAATCTTTGAAGTAAGATATATTAAACAACGAAACCCCGAAATAGAGTATGGCTGTGATCAGAATAAAAATGATATTAAGGGAATCCACCATGAAATAAGGTTCCATGTCTGACGGTCGGTTAATTGTAAAAGAGATAGCAAAGATAAGATAAATAGTGGAATAAAGTGTCGTAATACTTCTGTTAAGTAAATCGGATTTGATAAGATACAGAATTATAGCGGCTGCAAGCGGAAATATTATCAGGAATGCTATCATATGGATTCACTCTCTTTTTCATGGATTGCATTGACAAATATTCCAAGCAGGAAAATTCCTACAAAAAGATCGAGCAGAACTCCGAGGTCAACTATGATAGGCATTTCTCCGGCCATTGATAACGAAAGAAGGAATACTCCGTTTTCAAATATCATGTAACCGAGTACGTGTGTTATTACTTTTTTACGATTTACTATGATAAACATCGAAACCAGTATTGTAGCTATTGAAAGTCCAAAATGGAGAGGGCGAATATCCTGTGCAACCCCCGACACCCAGAATGAAATAAAAAGACCCGCGACATAAATTGAAGTTGTAATAAGAAGTGAATAGAAATTGGATAAATAAGGATCAAGTTCCCTTGTAATCTCGTTTTTTCTTACTATATACATTAAAAACATCGGCATAATAATCGTCTTCAATCCGAGAGTTTCAAGAACCATTATTACAAAATGAGTCATATCGAGATTTCTGAATTCAACAATACTCATAAGAAACAGAATAAAACCCTGGATTGCAATCATCTTGATATACTCTTCAATTCTGCTCACAGCCGAAATTATCAGCATTGAGATGCAGAAAAAAATAATCAGTATCTCCATTTAACGTCTCCCTCCGTAGTAGTATAGGAGTATAATGAACATTACCATAAGTGACATCCCTACAATTGTGAAAATGAAATCCGGTATACGTATAATCCTGAATCTCGCAGTAAGAGTTTCGATGGTACCGATAGTGACCGCCATAACTGTAATTCCCGCGGCATAATATACAGAATAGAACAGAGCGCCGGTGTTATACGGAATGATGAAGTTTATTATAAGGCTTGAAAAAATCATCATTTTCATGGCGGATCCGTACTGTATCAACGCAAGCGATGGTCCGGAGTTGTCCAGAACCATTACCTCGTGTATCATTGTAAGTTCCAGGTGCGTATTCGGATCATCTATAGGAATACGGCTTCCTTCAACGAGGAGTATTATAAGGAGTATTATTACTATTAATACGACAACAAGAAGGCTCAGTTCAGATCCTGCATGATAAAGGCCGAATAGATTTTCGAAAGAATTATATCCGGCAAATATAGATATTGAACCGAGAAGAATAAAAAATGCCGGCTCCGGGATACTGGTTAAAAAAGCTTCACGCGCTGCACCCATCCCCTCGAAGCTGCTTCCGGTATCAAGCGCGCCGATAATACTGAAGAATTTTCCTGCTGCCAGGATGTAAGCGAAAAGAATAAAGCTCCCTTCAAAACTTATCACTGCTTTATGGTCAAAGACGGGAAGAAGAAGTCCGGCAAAGATAGTTGATGCGAGAGATAAAGCCGGAAAGAAAAAGAAAACCCATGATGTTACATTGCTTATAACTTCACCTTTTCTCATCAGCTTAAAAAAATCATAATATGGCTGTATTATTAAAGCCCCTTTCCTTCCTCCCCAGAATGCTTTGGTTTTGTTTATTATACCAATAAAAAGCAGGGGGAACAGAAGTATAACCATTATATTTGCTGTTTTTATTAGCATTATTTCTTTCATATCATTTTCCTCACTTTATTACTATTATCCAGATGAAAGTGACAATGATAAACACTATAACATACATTACATACTGTTGAGCCGTTCTGCTTTGAATGACCGATACGGTGTTAAAGAATTTCTCTATAAGTTTTTTTATAAAGTCAGTTACAATTATATCTGTTATATCAATATTCACTGTGTTAAGAGAGGACTTCCTGGGAAAAACTCCTTCCGGTTTGGTCAGGTGTATTTTGTGAATAAGAATCGGCCTGGTGACATGAACCGTATCTGCCGAGAATGATGAAGCTGTGTATTGTATCCTTGGTGATCCACCCTGGTAGCCGCAGTCCCATGTTTTAAAGTATTCGACCTTTTCTTTCCTGTACATTATTATCCTGAAGAGCAATATTGCGGCGAGTATCCCGTAAAAAATGATAAGTGCAATTGAAAGAGCGGAAGCAAGACCGATTATTCTGTTGATCTCTGTCGCGGTATTCGCCTTAATCAGATTTGCTGATATTCCGGATGTTAACCATATTACTTTATGAGGAAAAATCCCGATAAGGAACATCAAAGCAGCAATAAAAACCATCGGAACAATTATCATCCAGTTTTCGTTATAGCTGTCAATATCTCCACTTCGTGATGTGCCGAGAAAAATAATTCCGGCAGACTTGGTAAATGCTATAACAGCAATCGCCCCGATAAGGGCGAGGAGCGAAAAACCTGCAATCATAGTAACAAAGAGAACTGGTGAAGATTTTATACCGCTTAACATTGAGTAATAGATGAAAAATTCACTAATAAAGCCATTCAGCGGAGGAAGCCCGGAAATTGCTACTGATGCGATAATAAAAATGGTTGCAGTGTATGGAAGCTTTTTTATTAATCCCCCCATAGTCTCCATGTTTCTGGAGTGACTGTTGAGATATACGCTTCCCGCAGAAAAGAAGAGAAGAGTTTTAAACAGTGAGTGATTGATTAAATGAAGAATTGCCCCGGTAAAACCTAGTATAGCCATGTATGTATTTCCGAAAGCAGCTCCGAGTATGCCAACGGATAACGCCATGCCGATTATTCCGATATTTTCGATACTGGAGTATGCCAGCTGTTTTTTCATGTCGCGGTCATTCATTGCATATAAAATTCCAAAGATAGCCGTGAAAGAGGACAGGGCGAGCAGTGTGAAACCAATGGTCTTCGAGGGATTATCTATAAGTGAGAGGAATCTCAGTATTCCGTAAATCCCTGTTTTTATCATCAGTCCCGACATCAGGGCCGAAATATGCGATGGAGCAGCAGGGTGGGCCTTGGGAAGCCATGAATGAAACGGAAAGAAGCCGGCTTTCGTGCCGAAACCTATGAACGAAATAAAAAATAAAAGATCGGCAATCCCTTTACCCGAGTTAAGAACCACTCTGAAGCTGTCAAAATTATTTTCCCCCGATCTGTATGAGAGCCAGGCGAATGCGGAGATTATGAAAACAACACCGATATGCATGGCTATCAGATAATTTATAGCTGCGTCATATACTTCAGGCTTCTCATTATCGAAAGAAACGAGAAAGAATGAGGAGAGGGACATTATTTCCCACAGTATGAGGAATATGAAGGAGTTTGTAACTGTTACGACAAGCATCATGGATGATATAAGGAGTGAAAGCGAGATATAGTGAAGCCTCTCCTTCCGGCCGTTGTTGTAATGCTTCAGGTAACCGCAGGAGTATATTGAAACAGGGAGATAAACGACTGAGAAGATCAGTACAAAAAGTGCTGATAAATGGTCCATCACAAAACTCGTATCCCTGAACGGGAAGTTCATGTAAAATGTAATTTCAGGAGCACATTTACCTGTAAGGGCAAGAAGAGCGGTATAACCGGTAAGAACAGTACCCGGGAAGGAAAAAATAAGAGATACTGCTGACTTATATCTGAAATTTACAAATTCGGAGAGCAAACCTCCGGCAACAAAGAGTGTTATTCCGGCAAAAAAAAATTCCATGATGTCACACCTTAATCCATTCTATATCTTTGTTTTTGAGGTATTCTGTAATTGAACGTGTATCTGCTCTGCTTTTTAAAAGGCTCATAAATTCTTCATCTTGGCATAAAAATGAGATCTTTGATAACATCTCAAGGTGTCTTTTAGGATTAGCGCTCAATACGATGAACAGTGTGTGAACATTCTTTCCGTCAAGTGCGCCATAATCTATTTCATTGGCGAGAAAACAGATGGATAAACTTTCATGTTCAACATCTGTGATAATAGGGTTTCTCGGATGAGGGATTGCTATACCTTTACCAAGAGCGGTAGGCATCATGCTTTCTCTTTCCAGAAGAGATTCCAGAAGAACATTGCGGTGAACGCATTCCGGAATATTTATTCTGTTAACGCAATTATTGATTATTTCACTTACAGTGTTGCCTTCAATTCCATAGAATATTCCGCCGTTTTCAAGAAAACCTGTAAGGCTCACATGCAGTTTACCGGCGCTAAGCTCGATTATTTTCTCTGATATATTAAGATTATCCTTCAGTTTATTGTTGATAATCCATTCGTTAATTTCGGATTCGCTGAACCTGTACTGTCCGCCAATTTTATATGAGGGAATTTTGCCCTGTTCTACCCATTTTTTTACAGTTTTTTCCGGAAGCTGAAGCAGTTCAACGAGGTCTTTTAATTTAAGATTCAAATCAATTCTCCGGGGCAGTGGTATTTAACATCATCGCGGAACTAATATATGGAATAAAAAAAACGTATGTCAAGAAACTTAATTATGATAAAATGAAAAATTGGAAATATTAATGTATTATATAATATAATTTCAGTTTAACTGCTAAAGTATGCAACAGTGAGCTGAAATCCGTCGATAAAAGTTACACAGGTATTATGGTATAATAAAATAGGTGTTTTTATAATATAGTCCATGTATTGTTATTGACTTTTTAAATAAAATGAATAAAATATTGGTAACACAAAAAATAAAAATTCCATGGGGAATTTTTTCCGGTATTTTCTACTATATTATATAATCCAATGGTAAATGCGTGAAGTTAAATAAAGAACTTTCTGATCCAGGAGCTGAACGCTTTGTTGAGAGTTATGACTCCTATTATTCAATTATATTCAATACGGTTTATTCAAGAATAAATAACTATCATGATGCTGAGGATATATGCCAGGAGGTTTTTATACGCTTTTATGACAGAATGAATGAGGTGGTAAATCCCCGGAAATGG
Organism: Spirochaetota bacterium; assembly: GCA_963664815.2. GTDB lineage: Bacteria > Spirochaetota > UBA4802 > UBA4802 > UBA5550 > WRGT01. The sequence goes on along the minus strand of CAXXHB010000003.1, from coordinate 2,624,872 downwards.
CTTTTCGGATGTCTGAGAATTGTAGTGCTTGATTATTATAAAATGAAAAAGAAGAAGGATATTGATGTAGATGAACTTTTTGATGATATAGGAATGGGGTATGTAAACGGATTCAGGGATACAAGAATGATGATAAAACATGTAATTGATGATATCTGCAACGAGAGTGGAGATCGTGATGCTTCGCTATTTGAACTTGTTGCGGTTTATAATTATTCCTATGCTCAGGTAAGCAGGCATCTGAATCTGAATTATAAGCAGGTGATTTACAGGTACAATGTATTTGCCGAAAGAGTTTTCAGCAGGCTTAAAGATCTGGGGATAAACAGTATAGAGGATCTGTTGTGAGAGATATAGAACTGATAAACCGGCTTCTTGTAAAATATGATCTTGTTGTACCGGTATTGCCGGCGGATCAGAAAAGAATATATAGTTCCAAGAAAAAAACTCTTGCTGTTATTCTCGGGAAAAACGGAAAGAGCGGAGTAATGACTTCAGCAGCAGTACGATTTTATTATATAATGCAGGGACTTGGTTTGAAGGTAACGCTTGTTTCCGGTGCAAGAGCAGCTGTTTTTGCTTCTGTTATTGCCTTAATGGTTGTTGCGGGTGGTTCTGTTATCCTGTTGCAGAATTATTTATACAAACGGGGAGTAATTGCTGTAAATGAGATTCAAAAAAACGGAGTTATCGTCGTATCGTTAGATTCTAAAATTATACGTGGTGGAACAGATTTATCATCAGTACGGTCAGCTGATGCAATTATGGAAGGTGATCAGATTATTACGGGAGAATATCCAGTCCTGCTGCAGTTTGATAACAGGACTGTTGTAAAGATAAACAGGAAAAGTGCGGTTTATGTAACCAGCATAGGCGCCGGATTGCGTCTTGATATTAAAAACGGTGGAATACTCACGCGTGTCCCTCATCTGGCAGATGGATTGAGTTATGAAATTTACACTCCGGAGGCTGCAGTCTCTGTTAAGGGAACGGAATTTGGAGTTTTACATGAAGCTGGCAAAACAGTTGTTTTTGTATCAGATGGAACAGTTAAAATAAAGCATGTCCCGGGCGGTATTGAATATAATCTCTCAAAAGGGTACTCAACTGAGGTTGACGGGGCGAATGTAGTATCTCCCATAAAAGAAAATGAGTTAATAATGATGAAGGCGTTTTCTGAATTGATTTATGTTGAATCTATTGATTCAAAGAAACCTGAAGAACTACAGTTTATAAAGGACAGACTTACTGGCCCGGAGGCTGCAGCTGTAACTGTAAAACCGACTCTTGAAGCATTGAAGGAAAAGTATGGCAAAATAGATGAGTTGGTTCTCTACAGCGGAAGAAGATATACAGGTGTTATAGTTTCTCGGGGAGAATTTTACAGAATTCTGACTCCTGGCGGAACTGTATCGATTCCTGCAAAGGAAGTAAAAGGATCAAGGATAATTCAATAATATGTTGCATGTTATACCGGACTGACTAACATTGAATATTCGCAGTAATTTCTGCGATTATATATTAAGAAATTTATTTTCAAGAGAACGCAGTTTTATCTGCTAAATAATGAATAAAAGGAGTTAAACATGAAAAATTTTTATGCGGCGGCTTTAGCAATGATACTCATTTCCCTTATACCGGCTTCATGTGGAAAGGGTAAATCAGCAGATGCAGTTGTCTCGTTCTTTTCCGGGACTGCAACAATTCAAACGGCAAATGCATTGCCTCGTCCTGTAAAAATACAGGATATAGTTAAAGATGGAGATGTAATTGAAACAGGGGATAAATCTTCGGTAATAGTTCAGGTCGGGAATGAACTTATTGTAAGGTTTGAGGCGAATACAAAGGTTGTTGTTGCATCAATAACCAATATAGCCAAGAGAGAGATCAATCTTGATAAAGGTAAAGTCCTGTCAAATGTTTCTAAATTGAAAAAAGGAAATGATTATTTTGTAAAAACACCTACTGCGGTTGCGTCTGTAAGGGGTACGGAATTCTTAACAGATTATTCAAATGGTAAAACCGTTGTTGCCGTAGGAAAGGGGTCTGTAAGCGTAGTTAAAAGTGACACAAAAGAAGAGAAGCTTGCTGATCCGGGGAAAAGTGTGGTTGTATCTGAAAAAATAGAGATGAGAAATGTAAACCAGGTTGAAACACTTGAACTCAAGAAGCTTGAAGCAACTCCTGCCGTAAAAGATATTGAAAAAATGACTACGGAAGATCTCAATAAAAAATATGAAGATACAATCAAGAGCGATGAAGAGATAAATAAAGAGATAGAAAAGCTTTCCGGAATGTCATATGAAGAGATGAAAACAAAATATCAGAGAATAGATGTAATTACTATGTACAATGGAAGAGTCATTAAAGGTGTTATCATGTCCCGTGGCGCTTTCCTGCAGATACTTACACCCAGTGGTGTGGTTACTGTTCAGGCTAAGGATGTCCAGAGGACTGGTGTGATGTAAAACCTCATCTTTGCGGGGATTCCGGATTGGTTAATAAATATTATTTCTCTCTTCATGCAGAAGAGAGAAATAATATCCGATTAATGATGGAATCTGAACTGACACCTTAAATTCAGGCTCTTTCTAATCTGTTTTTCTTTTTAATTTTTTCAATTTTTGCACTCTGTTTTTTCCTGAATTCTTCAATAAACTCTCTTGAAGAGATATATTTATCAGTGAAAGTTACAACAAAGGATTCCTGGTATTTCGGAGGCACAAGCGTCAGAGGCCACATATGTTTTACTATAATATCCTTCTCAATATCATTAAGGGGGAAGTGTTTTAGAGAGTTGTTAAGCGCAATTTTCGGGTGCTCCATTCCGTGGTATTTTTCTTTTGCAAGATCCGGTTCATGGTGATCTCTCCAGTCATAGAGAAAAAAATCGTGGAGCAGACCTCCCCGTGCAGCAGATCTGTAATCGAGATTGAGAAATTTGCAGATCCTGTATGAAACATAAGAAACAATTTTCGCATGATCATATATTGATGAATTGTGATGAAAGAAGTTCTGAAGTTCCCTGAACACATCGTGCTCAAGTATGTCAGATACAATATTGATATACTCCTGCTCGGCCGGTTTTCTGTTATTTATAATAGTATCTATTGTATCAGAAAGTTTTAATTTCATATTGCTGACCTTTAATTTGAGATTTTCACTTAGATTTCTGTTCAGATGCTCATTCAAATGAGGGAAAGCATTAAGGATTCTTTTAAATGAGGATATTATTTTCTGAACTTCAAGATTACTCAGGGTGGAATACTTTTCATATAAATAAGCGATATCTCTCCGGAATCTGTTGAGTGATGCAACTGAATAAACAGTATCGGTAATAAAATATGCCGTAAAGCATGAGGAGATAATCATAGTTTGATGAAAATTCATTTTATGAACAATTGAAGATAGAAAGGGATGAATAAAATGTGAAAATCCGACTGCAAGAGTACCCCAGCCGAGAGAAAATATAAGGCTTATTTTCCCGTTCAGGTTAAATCTGGTATCTGAATAATCCCAGAGTTTAAGTTTAAAAAAATGTTCAAAAACTTCACCAGTAGTATATTCAATAGCTGATAGAACAATTGTATAAATAATAAACTGTACAATCAGATTAAAAGGTGAGATATACATCTGCAGGAACATAACAAAAACACCTCCAATACCATACACCGGTATAAACGGGCCAAAAAGGAAACCGGGATTAATAAGTTTTTTCATGGTATAGGATCTGTAAATTACCTCGATAATCCATCCTGTAAAAGAATATATAGCAAAAAATATTATTAAATCAAAAATGTTCATGTATTTCCTTTGTTTTTTAGTATTTGTAGATGTAAATAAAATTAAAAAAACTTAACTAACCTGTATAAGCTTATTTTTTTTTAACAATGTTACAAAAAAAATTAATCAGAGCTTAAATATTTTTCAAGGTATTCTGTAAGGTCCCGTATATTCTTTTTTATCATTGCTTTAAACTCAATCGGGATATTCTGGTCAAGCACAACTTTATAGTAGTTAATGGCATCTTTTACATGTCTGTGTTTAATATATTCGTCGGCTTTCTGAAGCATTGGCTTATATTTATAAAAGGAATACTCCAGAATATTTTTTTCCCGTGAAAGACTGAACTGATCGGGAAGTTTTTTAAAATCATAGCTTACTTTTAAAATTGGTAGTTCTTTCTTTTTTATTCTGTCTGCTTTAATGAATTTTTTATAGAAGTCCTGTTCGGCTTTCATTTTACCATCCAGGATTGAATCGTTAAAGCTTATTTCCTGGTCATCTTTATGCATATCCCCTAAAATTTCGAAAGCGGAGTCGTCGTTTTTATTTTTATCATCCTTCAGAATTTTTTCAAATATGTCTTCATCGGTTAGCGTGCTGTCGTCTTTAATTTTTCCGATATCGCTCAACAGATCAAAATCATTGGGATCTTCCTCGGCGTCTGTATGCTTTTCGATCTCTTTTTCTTTTTCAGTTTTAAGAATTTCATCAGCCGTAGTCTTGTCTTTTGTTTTTTCTTCGGGAACCGGTTTTTTGGGTTCAGTAATGGTTTCCGGTATTCCCGCTTCATCTTCCCTGGAAAATTTATTTATTTCATCGTCGGATAAATCATTAATTAAATCATCTTCACTTTCTATTTCATGTTCTATATCCGGATAATTTTCATTTTCAGCAGTTTCAACCGGTTCTTCAAACAGAGGGGCTTCAGGTACTATATGATCTTCAGTTTCTGGAGAAATTTCATTTATCAATTCTTCCGCTTCAAGGGTTGTGAGATCATCGATTGATATGTCATCATCTGTCAGATCGGCATTTACGGTTAAGTCTTCAGCTCCCTTTTCAGGTTCTTCATCGACTTCGGCTGTTTCTTCTATGGGTATTTTCTCTATAGGAAAAAGTTCTTCAGCAGATTCAGGTACTTCTTCAGAAGGAAATTCCTCATGGATATCATCAAGTTCTTCGTATGTGAGATCGTCTATTGTTACATTTTCAGCCGGAGTTTCTTCATCAGGTATATCTTCAATGATTTCAGCTTCAGGCATCTCCTCCTGAACAGGAACATCAAAAATTAATTCCTCTTCATGAATCTCATCGTCAATGGGGATTTCCTCGCGAATTTCATCAAGTTCATCATAAGTAAAATCGTCTATTGTTACATTTTCAGCCGGAGCTTCTTTTTCAGGTATATCTTCAACGATTTCAGTTCCCGGCATTTCCTCCTGAGCAGGAACATCAAAAATTAATTCCTCTTCATGAATCTCATCGTCAATGGGGATTTCCTCGTGAATTTCATCAAGTTCATCGTAAGTAAGCTCATCAGTTTTTACTTCTTCAAACGGTTCAGGTTCTTTAAAAAATGACTTTTCCGGTTTCGGAGGTGGTGTTTCGGGTTTTTCCTCTTTTTTCTGCTGATTTATGCGGTCGAGAAGTTCAAGAACCGGTTTCGGATCAAAATGTATCGGTATAGGTGAATCATATTTTGCCTGGATGATTGTTGGCTGAGTTTTTGATTCAGGAATATTGAAGTTTGACATATCTTCAATTTTATTATGCAGACTGTTCAGGGAATGCCTTAAATCTGAAAGATTATCTATCTCTTTTTTAATTTCTTTCAGTATCTGCCGGGTTTCTGGCGTATGATCACTTTCCCTGTTTTTTTCAAGTTCCTCTGCATTTAAACGGTGAAATTTGTTTATCTCATTAAGTGTATTAATACGGTCATTCGTAACCTCATCAAACCGTTCTTTCAGTGTGTTAAACTTGTGTTGAAGGTTTGAGAATTCGGCATAATTATCAAGATTAAACCTTTCTTCAGGCCTTGATTTAAGTGTTTCGATTTCATTTTTAATTGTGCCAAGTTCCCTGGAGATCTGTTCGGAAAGCTTTTGTATTATTTCGTCGGTATTTATTATGCTTTTTTCCGGGAGCCCAATGTTTATAGTTTGAGGGACAGGACCGTCTATTTTAAGACGTAATTCTGATGGTTGCTGTCCTGAATAGGCAGAGTCGACTCTTTTTTTGAAATCCTCATCTCTTCTCTGTCTGTAATGATTCAGGTAATTAATATTACTTTCAATTTTACTTCTGATATCACTATCGAGGATACGATCTTTAACTCCCTTAAAAAGAGAAACTGCGGTTTCAATATCGCCTCTGCGGGCATAAATTTCAGAGTTAATAAGGGCTCGTTTATATAATTTGAATCTTGAACCGTCAGGAATAATTTCACTGGTAGGGAAAGGTAGCTGAATCTGTCCGGATACTTCATCTCTGTCATGTGAGGTTTCTATTGAAGAGTCGGGGCTGATTTTCCCCGCAGGAAATTCTTTTTCAATTTCCCTGTCAGCCGAACGTCTTCTGAGTATCTTTTCGGGCTCTTCAGTTAAAGGTTTTTCAGGCTCTGGTTTAATCGCAATGGATGTATCGGTTTTGTTACTGAAAATAGCCCATGAAAGAATCATCAATATAGTGATAAGTATTATTATAAGTATTATATTCATTTTTTCAGTTATTTGCCTTTTTGTATAATGATATTTTCGGTATAATCCTTGATTTTGTATTCAATAATAATACCTATTGATAGACTCAATCTGATTTCATCGATAATTTATATTAATGATTATCATTGTAAATCAACTCACGCAGTTGATGTAAAAAGACGTTATAATGAAAAACAAAACCTGGGAAAGCATTAAATGAAGCTGATTATAAATAATAATATATCGCTGCTTTTTAACAGAAATCAGGTTTTAGTTATCGTATTAAAAAAAATTATTAAATTAAAAAAATTATAGACATGATAGATTATATTATCAAATTTTGCAAAGACAAATTTTTTACATTACCATAAAGCTATTTAAGATGTATCTCTTGAAATGAAAGGTGAAATATAGAACACCGGAATTTATTAACTATAAAAACAGTAATTTGCCTGTTGCCGTATTATTGAGGTGAAATTAAGTGTTTTATATTTAATTCAACGATGTAACGGAATAATTAATAAAATGATATTGAGAGGATAAATAAGATGGGACAGAAAATAACAAAAGATATGACATTTGGTGAACTGATTAATTTATATCCGGATACAGCTCCCGTTCTTGGCAACTATGGGCTGCATTGTATTGGTTGTCATCTAAGTGTTACAGAGACAATAGAGCAGGGAATGAAAGCTCATGGAATGGATAACACAGCTGTAAAAAAGCTTGTTGAAGAATTGAATCAGAAAGCGGGAGTATAAGTAAAAAAAAGATGTTTGTTAAATGATTCTTTTTGATTTCTGTTTCTTTTATTGAAAACATAATTTAAGCATTTAAAACGGGCATATAGAGGTTTTCTCCCAAGCGGGGCCACAAAAGGCAATTAATTATTGTTGATACAGAAATAGTTATAATCATCCTGTGGTAAAGATAAATAAATAACTAGAGTATTGTGAAAAATTTTAATGTCAAGCGGTAAGAACTATCGCTGTTTTTTTTATTACGACAAGCGAATCAGATGTTATATAGTTTTCCTCATCATCGCCGTAAATATCGCATCCATTTATCCCGTTTGTATCAATGGAAATTCTCCATACTCTGCCTGATGGAGATTCCGGCAGAGTGAATGTCAGGTCATTTTCAGAAGCATTAAAAATCAGGTAAAAATCTGAATCCCTGCTGTATGACGATTCTTCAGCAAACTGTCCATTTATCAGAGCAGCAATAACCGGTTCATCATCATCCCACCCGGGTTTTAAAATCTCTGTTCCATGCCAGGAAATGTCCTCAGTGAGATAATTTTCACATTTTTCACCGGTAAAAAATATGGTAGATCTCAGAACAGGATGTTTTTTACGGAATTCAATCATATTTTTTGTGAATTCAAAAATCTCTCTGTTAATATCCAGTAAGTCCCAGTTTATCCATGATATTTCATTATCCTGACAATATGAGTTATTATTGCCTTTCTGTGTTCTTCTGAATTCATCTCCCGACAGGATCATTGGAACTCCAAGAGAAAGGAAAAGAGTGGCAATAAGGTTTTTAATCATTTTGATTCTTAATCTCTCAATATCCGGAGGTGCATAGAGTCCCTCTACGCCGCAGTTAAAACTGTAATTGTTATTTTCTCCGTCACAGTTATTTTCGCCATTTTCTATATTGTTTTTATTGTTAAAACTCACGAGATCGTTAAGGGTGAATCCATCATGACATGTGATAAAGTTGATACTTCTGCATGGAGTGGTCGTTGAGTACAGATCTGAACTTCCGGTTATCCGTGTTGCAAAAGCTCCCTTCGAATTTTTATCTCCTCTCCAGAATTTTCTTACGTCATCCCTGAACCTGCCGTTCCATTCAGCCCATCTTCCGGGAAATTTTCCAACCTGATAGGCTCCACCTGCATCCCATGCCTCGGCAATTATTTTGGCGTTTCTCAGAATAGGGTCTTCTTCAATCCATTCTATGAGCGGAGGGTTGCTGAGCATTTCGCCATTCTGGTCTCTTCCGAGAATTGAAGCCAGGTCAAACCGGAAACCATCTACATCCATTTCAATAAACCAGTAGCGAAGTGAATCCACAATCAGCTGTCTCACATGGGGATGGTTGCAGTTTACGGTATTGCCGCATCCTGAAAAGTTTTTATATTTCGATTTATCCGAATCAAGAATGTAGTAGATTGAATTATCTATACCACGGAATGAAAGAGTCGGTCCCTTGTGGTCTCCTTCGTGAGTATGATTAAATACAACATCGAGAATAACCTCGATACCAGCATCGTTGAACTGTCTGACCATGTCGCGGAATTCCTGAACCTGTTCCCCTGTTTTTCCGCTTGCTGAATAATTTGCTTTAGGTGCAAAAAAAGCAATAGTGCTGTATCCCCAGAAGTTTTTAAGTCTTTCACCTGTTAGTGGATTTATGTTTATATTTTCAAATTCATCAAATTCATGAATAGGGAGCAGTTCAACAGTATTTATGCCGAGTTCAACAAGGTATGGTATTTTTTCAGTAAGTCCTTTAAAAGTGCCTGCCGCCGATACGCCGGATGATTTATCCGCCGTGAATCCTCTGACATGCAGTTCATAAATTACAAGGTCATTTTCCGGGATTCTGATAGGATTTCTGCGGATTTCACTTCTTCCATTTAAAACCATGCACCTGGGAGCATAATGAATACTTTCTTCAGTCGAAAAAGAATCTGCTTCATTTTCAGAATCGAGCATAATACCGCGTGCTTTTGTTAAATCCCATTTGTAATTGCCTGTCAGGGCGCGGGTGTAAGGATCTATCAGCAGTTTATGTTTATTAAATCTGTGACCTTTTGATGTGCTATATTCACCGTCTATTATATATCCGTAAACCTGTCCTGATCCAATTCCTTCAATCCATATATGCCAGATATCACCAGTTTTATTAAATACGGGATCAAGGTCAAAGGGGGTATATTCCGCAAATTGATCCGGGGAATGGAATAAAAGAAGTTTTACTGATGTTGCATGTCTGCTGAATATGGCAAACTGAACTCCGTCATTCATTATGTTGGCGCCGAAGGGATAGGGGAGCCCTGGCACTGTTCTCAGATTTTCATATTTAATCATTTACCACAGTAGCTTTAATAATTATTTTAATCATCTGGTGATCCGGATCATTAGTGTAAACATATATTGATCGTGACATGTCTCCGGTTTTCATATCAGAATGAAATTCAATTTCAAGTTGTCCGCTGCCGCCGGCAGGGATCTCCTTATCAGAAAGGAGAGTTCCAGTGCAGCCTCAACTCGTTTTAATTCTTTCAATATAGAGAATTCCATTACCGGCATTTTTAAAATTGAAAGTATGCTTAACAGATGTTTCTGTTTTTATCCTGCCAAAATCATGGATTGTATCCTCAAAGATAATTAAAGATCTCGGTTCGCAGGATAAAAGGGATAATAAAAACAGAAGCATTATGTTTATAAGATATTTGTTCATTATTGAAATCCTGATATAACGATATTAAATACAGATATAATTAGAGATATTGTGATATTTCTTTTAGTCAAATATTTTAATCGGAATCCATTTATTTTTCATAAATTTAAAAAAAATATTAATGCATCCGGCATATGTGTCGATAAAATAAGTGATTGATAATAAATTACACTCCTACATGTAATTTTACCAGGTTAAAGGCTTTTGCGGATTGCGCTATCCGCAAAAGCCTTTTTAATTTACGGAGATTATTATTCTTTATCCTCCCTGAAAAAATGTGTTTTAAAGGTAGCTCAGTAATATTATTGTTGATAAATGTTACATAATCTGTTTATGTTATTAATAAGTGGTTTAATATGATTTTTGTGATAAATGAGAAAAATCCTCAATCAAGGCTTATAAAAAAGACAATAGAAATACTGGAAGAAGGGGGCGTTATTGTTTTTCCTACGGATACTGTTTATGCCTACGGGTGTGACTATAAAGATAAAAGAGCAATTGAGAGAATTTACCGGTTAAAAAAAATGGAAAAACATAAACCACTAAGTTTTATTTTTACAGAAATATCGGAGATGAACGATTATGCCCGAAATATTTCAGATGATGCTTATAAGATTATGAAAAAAGCTCTCCCTGGTCCCTATACATTTATATTCAAGGCATCAAAACTTGTTCCAAGAATAGTGCAAACTAATCAGAAAACAGTCGGAGTGAGGATACCGGATAATAATATAGCTATTGAAATTGTTAAAGAGCTGGGAAGACCACTTCTCGCAACAAGTGTCAGTAACATAAGTGGAGAATATATAGTTGAACCTAAAGATCTTGAAAAAATATACAGAAATGAGGTAGACCTTGTAATTGACTGCGGACCGAAAGAATCATCCCCATCAACTATAATAGATATGACTGAAGATACATTCAGAATAATAAGAGAAGGGAAAGGAGAAATTTTCTTTACATGAATTACGTGCTGAGTTTATCTGTATATATGATTAAATAATGGTGAGGTGGCAAATGTCTGAGGGATTGCTTGGCTTTCTAAGAGTAGTAAAAATAATTGTTTTATATATCGGACTTGGAGCAATGGTTGCTTTTATCTTTTATAATTTTAAAAAACGGGATCTCTTTGGTGGTTATATAGGAGGCCTTGCTGTTGGCGTAATTGGTGCAGTAATTGGCGGATATGTTCTGGATCGTATCTTTTATGATAAAACAGTTGCAGTTTTATTATATTTATCAGAAGGTATTGGAGTAAATCTGATTACCGGTTTTATAGGGGCTTATGCTGCCTTATATGTGATGAACCGGCTTAATCATAACCGGGAAAGAAAAAAGTATTAATTTATGGCCGGCGCCTTTTGATATGAAGAAATTTTTGTGGATATATATCTGCTGTGTTTTCATATTAATCTCAATTTTTTCTTTTGTTGACGTTTCTTATGCGGCTGAACGAAGAATGCTTGGATTTAATGTTACATCATCCTGGGCTTCATCCTACCTTGCTATTCAATCCGGATCAATTACTGTGCAGAATAATGTATCATGGAATTATGCTACTGCTCCGGGATGGTTTTTTGATTATCTGCTGACCCCTTATATTGCAATCAGAACTAACTGGTTTTTTTATCCTACTTCATTAAATCATGACCTGAGAGATTTTAAAGATACAAATGGCCAGATACCTCTGCATGAAGTTGGTTTTTCAGTGTTAAGACATTTTAATCTGGATGGAATTAACCCATGGTTCGGAGCTGGCCCATTTCTTCAGTTTGCAACAATTGATGATGTTGATTCATACATTATTCATGCTGTACTGTCAGTGGGCTTTGATTATGAAGTTAGTGATGATACATTTTTCTGCCCCGAACTTATGGGGGGAATTGGGGCGAAAATAATAAGCAGTGCCAAGGGGCAGAATGTGGTAATAGATGTTCCTACCGGCAGTGGATTTTCCAGCAGCGGTATTGTAATATTTTTAAAAATTGGCGTGGGAAGATCCTTTTAGAGTAAAAAAATAAATCAAGTGGTGAATATGAATATGAAATGTTGTTCTATAATATCAGTGATCTTATTGCTGACATTTTTTTCATGTGTAAGCAATCCTTCTTATTTAAATAAAACCGCGATTGATAAAAAAAATACTAAAATTGCAGTGCTTCCTTTTCGTGATTATAATAATACGCAGGGTAATAATAATAATTCAGGAGAGCTTGTCAGAAGTATTTTTGAATCAAGACTAATTTTGAAAGGAATTAAAGTAATTGAAATTGAGAAAACCGCATCCAATATAGATTATGCCGTTTTAAACAAACATGAATATCCGGCTAACTGGATTATTGAAACCGGGAAAGCAATTGGAGCTGATTATGTTATATTTGGTTCGATACACGATTACCGGACGTATGAAAATCTTACTTCATTCCTGTATATTTTTTCATGGATGGAGAGCACGTCGACTGTGGGGATTACTGCAAGAATGATTTCATGTCAAACCGGTGAGATGGTGTGGTCGGGTTCATTTACGCGGTCATCCTATACATTCAATGATGCGGCAAATGAAACTGTCAGAGCTCTTCTTCGTACGATTAAGTATAAAACAGGCGATGTGGTTGAATAAAATATTGATTATTGTAAATTAAAAAATCCCGCTATACGGGATTTTTTAATTTACAATAAAATATCGGTTTTATGCGGCAAACATATCTACAGATTTAACCTCGGAAATCGGGATTCTCTGACGGTTGTGATAGTTGTCCATCGTTACTATCATATCATCGATAATTTCCCGGTTTTTATAAAGTTCAACTTCTTTTCCATCATTTAAAATAACTACAATATCAAGCCCTTTAATTTCAAGGTATTTCTCAAGTAATTCCCTGAATGATTTGCTCTTAATTTTTGTTTCTTTCATTATTATTACTCCGATGTAAGTTATGTCACATCTAGTTTATCGGCAGTTAAAATTTTTACATAATAACTTTTTTATATTGGAAGATGAATATTTAAAAATCCTTAAAAACTTTGTAATCATTTTGTAAACATTCTGAACATACCGGATGCTTATTAAACCTGTTGAAAAATTTCAGCTGATTAATGTTATTGAAGCTGCGCTTAAGTGATACTTTAGTTTCGGGCATATTTATTCCTGTATTTATTATTTGGTAACACAAAAAATAAAAATGTGTTGACATGTGCCACCTCTTTTAATTTCGTAATATAGAATCTGGTGTAATTATATTAATATTAAAAAGAGGTTTTATTATGCATATTCCGGATAATTATTTAAGCCCGTCAACATGCGCCGTTATGGGTACTGTAATGATCCCAGCATGGGCAATCGCTGTTAAAAAAGTCAAAGGCGAAGTTATAAAAAGCAGAATGCCTATGCTGGGAATAGGGGCCGCTTTTTCATTTTTACTTATGATGTTTAATGTTCCACTTCCGGGAGGTACAACAGGACATGCCGTGGGTGGGACGCTGATTGCAATATTATTGGGACCATGGTCGGCATGTATTTCAGTTTCAATAGCTTTACTTATTCAGGCCCTTCTTTTTGGAGATGGTGGTATTCTGGCATTTGCTGCGAACTGTTTTAACATGGCATTTGTTCTTCCATTTATAGGCTATACTATATATAAATACATAAAAGATAAATTTACCTCTGAAAAAGGGGAATACACCGGAATTGTTCTTGGATCATATTTCGGGATAGTGACAGCTTCTTTAATGGCTGCTGTTGAATTTGGTATTCAGCCGATACTGTTTAAAAATACAGCAGGACAACCATTGTATTGTCCATATCCACTTTCTATTTCAATTCCGGCAATGGTGATACCACATATGGTTATAGCGGGTATCGTTGAAGCAGTTTTCACAGTTGCTATCTTTTCATTTATAAAGAAAGTATCTCCCGGAACAATATATGAAGGCTCAAAGGAATCGATAAAGTCAGTTTATGCATTAATAGTTGGCTTAATATGCCTCTCGCCTATTGGCCTGCTTGCAACCGGTACTGCATGGGGCGAATGGGGTATGGATGAGATTAAAGATGTCACTGCAGGGGGTAATGCTCTCGGTTTTGTACCTGAAGGAATGGCAAATGGATTTGATTTTAAGGTATTAATACCTGACTATGCAGTAAAAGGATTGCCTGAAAAAGCCGGTTATATTATATCTGCTATTGCGGGTGTAGCGATATTGCTGATCATTTTTAAAATTGTCAGCAGTTTGAAAAAAGATGCGGACAAAGCTGCCGCCTGATGAGAAGACAATTTGAAAAACTCAAGTATACCTGAATGGCTTTCAGGAAATGATGATTATATCCCACAATCAGATAAGGATACTTTTTTAGACAAGAGTATCCTTTCTTTATTGAGCATTCTTTCAAAAATCAAAATCTACAGCGGTCATAGGGATAAAAAGTTTAAGGTAAATGCCATACTTAAAGTATTATTTACTCTGATTCTCGTTATTCTCATTTCTCTGACACGAAGCTTTATATTTATTGTTATAGCTAATGTTTATCTTCTTTTTCTTTTAAGCCTTATGAAGGGGGATGAAATTATCAGAATTTTGAAGATATGCTTTGTTGTTTCTGTATTTACAATGATAGTTCTGCTGCCGGCGGTATATTTCGGTAATTATTACAGTATTTTTATGATTACACCAAAAGTTTTTGCAACTGTAATTGCGGTAAATATACTCTCATATTCCACACCATGGAATTTAATAACTGCTTCCCTGAAAACAGTTTTTATCCCGGATCTGTTTATCTTTGTACTTGATATAACTATAAAATATATTTTTCTGCTGGGTGAATATTCACTTAATATGCTTTATGCATTAAAATTAAGGTCAGTAGGGAAGAACAATAAAAAATATGCTTCCCTTTCCGGGATAGCCGGAACAATGTTTATCAAATCTACAGAAATGGCAGCTGAAATGTATTCGGCAATGGAATGCCGGGGATTCACAGGTGAGTATAAAGCTCCCAGAAAAATACAGTTCACAATTGCCGATCTTTTATATATTGTGGCAAATGTTCTGATGATTATAATTTTTTTCTATTTTAAAGTGGTATGAATATGATTAGTATTGAGAATGCATTTTATTCCTACGAGGAAGCTGCGGCCTTAAAAGACGTTACTCTTAAAATAACAAAAGGTGAATCAATAGCATTGATAGGACCCAATGGATGCGGGAAATCAACACTCCTGAAAATGATAAACGGGATAATACTGCCGGATAAAGGTGTTTATAAATTCAATGGTGAAGAGATTACAGCAGACAGACTTAAGGATATCAGTTTTTCAAAACTTTTCCATAAAAAAATAGGATTTATTTTTCAGAATTCAGAAGTTCAGCTTTTCTGTTCTGATGTCTATGATGAAATTGCATTTGGTCCAAGGCAGATGGGAATGGATGAAAATGAAGTGGATGCAAGAGTTGATGATTGCCTGAATCTTCTCAATATACAGAAATTAAAAAAAAGGCAGCCGTACCATCTTAGTGGCGGAGAGAAAAGAAAAGTTGCGATAGCCAGTGTACTTTCATTGAATCCTGATGTCCTTGTTTTAGATGAACCGATGAACGGCCTTGACCCGAGGACACAAATCTGGCTTGTGGAGTTTATTATTGAGATGAAAAAGGCCGGTAAAACTATAATTTCGTCTACACATAACCTTGAACTGGTTCAGGAGATTGCCGAAAGGGTAATACTGTTTGATGAAAATCATACTATTGTTGCCGACATGCCCACTGAGAAATTACTTGAGGATTCTGGTTTATTAAAAAAGGTTAATCTGGTTGATGAACACTATCACAGACATGCCGGGAAAGAACATTCTCATTTTCACATGCATAATTATTAATTAAAGAATCGATAAATTTCCCGGCTAAGACTTATAAATGTTTTTTCAGTCTCAAAGGTATATTCTTATTTATTTTTTCTTCGTGTCTCATTGTTTGACTTACCGGTAAATTTTTTACTTCTATCCGGTTTGTCTTTGTCAGATTTTGCTTTATAAGGTCGTTCCCTGTCCTGATTTTCCTTGATGGGCCGGGTTTGATAAGGTCTTTCTCTGTCCGGCCTTTCTCTTGCCGGTTTATCTTTGGAATCGTTTGCCCTTTGTATAACCGCTTTATTTTCACCATCTTTGCTGTTAAAGCTTTTCAGTATAATCTCGGCGTCTTCGAATGGCACTGTCAGAAATGAAAAGCTTTCCATTACTTTAACATCATCGATGCTTCCGGCTCTTACCTTTGTCTGGTTTGTAATCATTTTAATAAGAGACCTGGGGGAAAGTCCGTCTTTTCTGCCAAGTGAAACAAAAAGCCTTGAGGTCCCCTTTTTATCAATAGAGACCTCGTTGATCTCCTTGTATTGTTTTTCATTCAACTGGTCCTGGAATGAATATTTAAGAATAGCAGCCAGCACTTCTACCGGATCATTTTCTTTAAGTATGTTTTCAGCGGTTTTAAGGTATTCAGTGTGAGATTTGTTATCAATAATTTTTATCACTTCAGCTTCTATTCTTGATTTCTTTATATTTATTATTTCAGAAGCTCCGGGAATTTTTTCTTTCCTGATAGTTGTCTTTGCGATTTTCTGTATAAACATCAGCTTTCTGTATTCATCAGAGCTTATAAATGTAATTGCAATCCCCTTTTTACCGGCACGCCCTGTTCGGCCTATTCTGTGAACATAGGCTTCAGGATCCTGCGGGAGAGAATAGTTTATTACATGAGAGAGGTTTACTACATCAATACCGCGGGCAGCAACATCGGTTGCAACAAGAATACTGGTTCTTCTCTTTTTAAATTTATCAAGAGTTCTTTCTCTCTGAAACTGTGACAGGTCTCCATGAATACCCTCGGCATCATATCCGCGGTCAACAAGCTTATTGGTAAGTTCATCAACAGCAACTTTTGTCCGGCAGAAAATAAGTCCGTAAAAATCAATTTCCATGTCTATGATACGGCAGAGAGCTTCAAACTTGTCGGAGTTTGATACTTCAAAATATATCTGGTCTGTAAGATCGGCTGTGAGTTGAAGATTTTTTGTAATAACTGTCTTGAACTCTTTCATATGTTTTTTAGCAATCTGCAGTATGCTTTCATGCATTGTGGCGGAGAAAAGGAGTGTTTTTCTTTCGGGATTTGTATGTTTAAGAATATCCTCAACCTCGTCAATGAAACCCATGTTCAGCATCTCATCGGCTTCATCAAGAACTACATATGTTACAGATGAAAGAGAGATGCTTCTTCTTTTCAGGTGATCATTTATTCTGCCGGGTGTTCCGACAACAATATCAACACCATTCTCAAGTTTTCTTATCTGGTCTGTTATGGATTGTCCGCCGTAGACAGGAATTATCTGGAGCTTTTTTTTGCCTTTAAACGAATTAAGTTCTTCAGATACCTGAATTGCCAGTTCCCGTGTGGGAACCAGTATCAATGCCTGTACGTGTTTTGAGTTTTTACTGATACGTTCAAGTATGGGGAGTCCGAATGCGGCTGTTTTACCAGTTCCAGTCTGAGCCTGTCCAACTATATCTACTTCTTCCTTCAGCAGTATAGGAATAATTTTTTCCTGAATTTCTGTGGGTTCTTCAAAACCCTTTTTTTTAAGTTCTTTGAGAATTTCTTCTGATAATCCGAGATCTTTAAATTTTTCTAAGTTCATCTATCCTTCCTGTTCTATTATATATCCATGTGAATATAACAGCTTTAAAATACAATAAGTTTTTGGAGCGGTAATAAAATACACTATTTCCCGGATCATGACTTATTTCTCAACAGACAGCATTCAGGCCCTTATATTGATGAAAGTAGTGTAATCAGGAGCAGAAAAAAATAAAATAAATTTTTTAGCAGAAAGGAATTTTTTCACATTTCCGGTGAGAGATATTACTCACCGGTATATTCGTGATTAACTTAAAAAGAAAAGAATGTGCTGATGTAATAAGTGATCATTGCCATTGTTGCTGCGGCAGGAATTGTAATGATCCATGCCCAGACAATTTTTCCGGCAACTCCCCATTTAACAGCAGACAGACGTTTAAGGGAGCCTACACCTACAATTGAACCGGTTATAGTATGAGTTGTACTTACCGGGATACCGAAAAAAGAGGCTATATATAGAGTGATTGCAGCGCCTGTTTCCGCGCAGAATCCGTCAACAGGTCTGAGCTTTGTGATCTTGTTACCCATTGTTTTTACAATTCTCCATCCCCCCATCAGTGTTCCTGATGAGAGAGCCGCCTGACATGCTATTATAACCCAGAACGGAACATGGAAGGTAGGTCCTATCAGCCCCTGGCTGAAAAGAAGGCCGGCTATTATTCCCATTGTTTTTTGGGCATCATTTCCTCCATGACCCAGACTATAAGCAGCCGCTGAAAGAAGCTGACCTTTTCTGAAGTATGAATCTATATTACGCGGTGTGCTTTTCCGGAAAATTCTGTAAACAATTACACCCAGAGTGGTTCCTAAAAGCATTCCAAGAAGAGGGGATACAACAATAAAAGCGAGAATTTTAATAATTCCTGAGGGGACTATTGTATCAAACCCGCCCTTCACGAATGCTGAACCTACGAGGCCCCCCATGAGCGCATGAGACGAGCTTGTAGGAAGTCCGAACCACCATGTAATCAGATTCCATAAACAGGCACCGGTCAATGTTGCAAATATTATATGAGTGTCCATGACTCCCGGCTGTATAATTCCTTTTCCTATTGTGCCTGCAACATGAAGACCGAAAATAAGGAAGGCTATAAAACTGAATGAGGCTGCCCATATAACAGCGAGATTTGGCGATAAAACCCTTGTTGCAACTACGGTTGCAATTGAATTCGCTGCATCATGAAAACCGTTTAAAAAATCAAAAAACAGAGCGAGTAAAATCAATAATATTATACTGGTTGTCACAATTTTTTCCTCTTTTCAAACTGGATTTATATCAGCCCTGTTTTACTATAATTGAATAGATTGTTTTTCCAACATGATCGCACAGATCAATTGTATGCTCAGAAGTTTCATATATCTCTTTCCACTTAAGAATATGTATAGGGTCTGTCTGTTTTTCAAAGAGATCACTTATAGCAGTATCTCTCAGCTGATCTCCAAGGTTTTCAAGCCTGTTGACATCGCTGCAGTAAATCTGTACGCGTGATGCATTTTTCATGTTGTCGAGATTTTTTAAGGCATCGCTTAATGATAATGCAGATTGTTCAATAAGAACAGCAAACTGTTTCAATATAGCATCAGGTTTTGTCAGTTTGTAGAGCTTCATTCTTTTGGTAATGGCATTTATGGAATCTACAACATTATCGATTGCATTTGAGAGATCAAAGATATCTTCTCTGTCGAATGGCGTAATGAATGTTTTATTAAGAGTTACTGATACTTCCCTGCTTATTATATCTCCCTCATGCTCTATTCTGTGCATTGTTGCAATGGTATCATCGTTAAAATTTCCTGTTGTGACAAGTTCATTAAAATATTTTGCGGCAGTAAGCATGTTATCGCTCTGCTGATTAAATAGTTTGAAGAATTTCATTTCTTTTTGTATAAGCATTTCAATACTCCTTTATGGGGTTTTCATTTAATTTTCCGGGATTTTATGATTTTGCAGATGCCTGTTTTTTTATAAAGAATTTATAAATCAGGTAAATTACAAAAATAATAAACACTATGAGAAAAAATATGGATAGATCTTTATAATACTTCTTCAGCAATTCCTGCTGGGTGTAGAGAAAATATCCAAGCGCGGCAAGTATACTGTTCCAAAGGGCTGAACCCATCGCTGTAAAAAAAATAAAATCAGCAAGATTCATTTGAGCTATACCGGCCGGAATTGATATAAGATGTCTGATTCCGGGGACAAGCCTGCCGATAAATGTTGAACTTCTGCCGTATTTAATAAAAAAAGTCTCAGATTTTTCCATGTTTTCTCTGTTTATAAACAGCATGTGTGCAATTTTAGTGTCAACAAGCGAGTAGATCAGCTTTCGTCCGAGGTATTTAGCCAGGAAATAGTTTATGAGAGCGCCGAAGATGCAACCAAGTGTTGAAATACATACTACAAGGAAAACATTCATTTCACTCTGTGCTGCTTTCCATGCGGCAGGGGGAACTACAAGTTCGGAGGGAACCGGAATAAATGTACTTTCAAGAGTCATCAGAAAAAGTATCATGGGATAATTGATATTTCCCATATAAAGGCTTATCAGGTTTTTGATGAAATCCACTGTCGGGAATTACCTCCGGGTAGTCTCTTTTACGCGGACAGTGTCAATGCCGGTTAAATAATTGCAAGGAATTTTAGTTAATATGAATATTTTGTAAAGAGAATCGTCGGTACAGAAGAGTAACCGGGGAAATAATTAATAGAAAACGCTGAAAAAAAAGCCCTCCGGAGGGGGCTTTTTTTCACTGATCAATTAAAAAAACTATTACTTGTTTACTGCATCAGCAGGTATTCTCATAGAATAGAATGATCTCCAGATAAATACAAGCGCAATAAGGAAAAGAGGTATTGCAATATACGGCCCGTAATTCGTGGAGTGGCTGTCTCTTGCATGAATTGCCATTTCTATGGCAATCTCAGTTGCAAGCATTCCGAAAAGAGTTGAGAACTTGATTATAGGGTTAAGGGAAACAGATGTTGTGTCCTTGAACGGGTCACCGACTGTGTCGCCTATAACAGCTGCCGCATGAAGAGCTGTGTTTTTCTCTTTAAGGTCAACTTCAACAAGCTTCTTCGCATTATCCCATGATCCCCCTGCATTTGCCATGTAGATAGCCTGGAAAAGACCGAAGCATGCAATAGACACAAGGTAAGCAACAAAGAAGTTCGGGTTAACGAATGCAAATGCCAGAGTTACGGACATAAGGGCTATGAATATATTCCACATACCTTTCTGTGCATACTGTGTGCATATCTTAACAACTGCGATTGAATCAGCAATATCCGCCTCTTTCTTGTTGAGATCCAGGTTCTTCTTGATAAAATCAACAGCACTGTATGCTCCTGTTGTTACAGCCTGCATGGAAGCTCCGCTGAACCAGAAAATGATTGCGCCACCCATAATGAGACCTATAAGTGTGGTAGGCTGTGTAAGGTCGGCATGAAACATGTTCTGTGCTTTAAGCATAAGGATAATTGAGAAAATCATTGTTGTAGAACCAACCACCGCTGTACCGATAAGAACTGGTTTTGCAGTAGCTTTAAAAGTATTACCCGCGGAGTCGTTTGCTTCAAGGTAATGTTTACCCATTTCAAAATCAGGTTCAAAACCGAAATCTTTTTTGATCTCTGCGCTGATGCCCTTAATAGACTCAGTCTGTGCAAGCTCAAATACGGACTGGGCATTGTCTGTAACAGGACCATAACTGTCAACAGCTATGTTAACGGGACCCATACAGAGGAAACCGAATGCAACAAGACCGAAAGCAAAAATTGTCGGGTATGTAATTATAAATTCGGGAATGAAAGAGCTTACAACTGCTGCAACAGACATGAGTCCTGCAATCAGAGTACCTGTATAGAATGCACTGAAGTTGCCTGCAACAAGACCCGAAAGAATGGTAAGAGATGCTCCGCCTTCCCTTGATGCTGTAACAATTTCATGTACGTGTTTAGACTTGGAACTTGTGAATGCTTTTGTAAATTCAGGGATAAGAACCGCTGCAAGGTTACCGCAGCCGATAATTACCGCAAGCTGCCACCACAGGTGAGGGGCTGTCTTTACAACGCCGTCTACAGTTACGGATATGTCACTGATAAGGAGGTAGCTCATAACAAATGATGTTGACAGGCACAGTAGAGCTGCAATCCATATAAGCCTCATAAGTGGCTCTTCAAAGTCAAATTCCTTAAGATCTTTATATTTTCTTTCTGAAATAAACTGGTTTACAAAGTATGAAATACCGGACATGAAGTCCATGAGAAATCTCATTCCGAATATCCATACTATCAGTTTGCCCTGTATAGCTTCTCTCATCAGAGCATCGTTATTTACAACAGCAAGTGTTATAAAAGATATAAGAGCAACACCTGTTACTCCGTATGTTTCAAAACCGTCAGCTGTAGGTCCTACACTGTCGCCTGCATTGTCACCTGTACAGTCTGCAATAACGCCAGGGTTGCGGGGATCGTCTTCTTTTACGTTGAAAACGATTTTCATCAGGTCAGATCCTATATCAGCAATTTTTGTGAATATACCGCCGGCGATTCTGAGAGCTGAAGCTGCAAGAGATTCGCCAATGGCAAATCCGAGGAAACAATATCCGACTATATCTCTTGGGACGGCAAGAAGTATAAAAACCATCATTATAAGTTCAAGAGAAATAAGGAATAAACCGACGCTCATTCCTGCACGGAGCGGAATATTTACAACATCCCATGGTTTTCCTCTAAGCGATGCGAAGGCTGTACGTGCATTGGCATATGTATTTATTCTGATTCCATACCATGCAACGGTGTAAGAGCCGAGCATACCAACTACAGAGAAGATAAGAACAAGAGCGAGTGTTCCTACTGACTGTCCTTTAAGAGCAAGAAAATAGAATGCCATTGCAGCAGCTATAAATGCAAAGAGCATGAGAAGGAATTTACCCTGCTGGACAAGATATGTCTTACATGTTTTGTAAATAGTATCTGCAACATCAAGCATTGATTTGTGTGCTTCCAGAACTCTTACCTGGTGACGAAGGAATAAGCTTATTCCGAGAGTTCCTGCAATTACTATTGAACCGTAGAGAAGAAGATAAAAGGGTGTTATGCCGCCAAGTTTATTGTAAGGCATACCATGGTGGAGATCCGGGATTTTTAAATCCGCTTCGCTGGCAAACGCGGCTGCTGTGAACAGCAACATTCCCGCCATGAAAGAAACTTTTTTGAAAATTTTCATACTGGTTAACCTCTAACCTTTTTTTTTAAATGTAGATCCGGCTGCTTTATTGCTTCAACAGGGAGTAATAAACATTAACGGCTGGGATCAACCGTACTGAAATTAAACGTCCGGTATAAAGCATATAAATTAAAAGCCAGTTTTAAAAATTTGAATAAAGAGATTTCTCTTCATTACTTATAATATAACTGACCGGTCTTGAATAATATGAAATCGATAATTCCCCGGGTACAAGAAAGGAGATTAAGATTTCATTTATTATTTGATGCGACGCAGGTCAGATAATGAGCGAACATAACATTAACTATAATTATAAAATAACCGGAATAATCGATTCTTTTAATATTTAAAAATTCTTTCATTATAGTATAAACACGTTATAGCATGAACATAGTTAAATTTTAATTCGGCAGGCTGTCGGTGACTTGAGTATCCAGAGGTCATTCTCTGTCCTGCTCTATTCCAAATATATGTAAAATAGTACTGCTTTTTTAATTACAAAAGGTTTATTTATAACCGTGATGTCAATAAAAAAAAAGAATATAGAAAAAACAGGATTGATTTAACAGATCAATAAAATCAGCGCATCGCAGGGTGTATATGAAAAAAATTCTCCGCCATTATATATAAATAGCAATTATTGGTAGCGACTGTATTAAATCAATTATTTTTTTGAAAATATTTAATCATTTTATTATATAGAAAATACAGGCACATGAATAAAAAATCTGATACAATAAATAAAGGGGGATAATATGGCAACTAGAGGCAGCGGCTATGACATAATCCTTCAGGCTTTTCACTGGAATTTAGTCAAGACCAGCGGAGAGGGAACTCTGAATAAATCGGAAAAATCATGGTTCCATATCCTGACAGATATGACCGCAGATATTGCTGATGCGGGGTTTACTGTAGTATATCTTCCCCCCTTATGGCGCGATGATTCATTCTGGGAAAAAGATGGAAAACGGGGAGGGGGAGAGGGTTATTTCTGGCATGATTTTGATCTTGATTCAAGGTACGGGACTAAAAATGAGCTTAAAAACCTTGTCTCTGCGCTTCACTCAAAAAATATCAGGGTGATTGCCGACCTGGTGACAAACCACAGAGATGGAAACAGAATGGAGAAAGATATCTGGGAATATCCGGGCCCATGCTGGGCTGTCGGAGGAAAGGATGAAGGGGGATCTTTTATGGATGGTAAATTTGATCTTAACCTTTCTGATCCGGTTGTGCATAAAAGAATCAGGGATGCAATGGATGAACTTATGGATGACTACGGCATTGACGGCTGGCGATGGGATTATGTCTGGGGGTATGAAGTGCATGAGGTTGTAAGCTGGATAAAGAGTACTGACAGGGACGAATACATCTCAATTGGAGAGTACTGGCAGGATTCTCCCTACATGAAAAATGACCCCATGGTGAACAGGTATGGCGCAGATGAAGCATCGAGAATACTCGGTTGGGCGAAAGAGAGCGAAGGCTGCGCTTTTGATATAATACTGAAAAGACAGATTCAGACAGCAGATCCCTCAAGGCTGAAATACGGCCTGAACTCAATGGGAAATGCCGCAGAACGGAGCTCGGTTGTTACTTTTGTTGATAACCATGATATGGGAGCGTCACCTTATTCCACTGCAAATGGCTGGGGGCAGGAGTGCTGGCCATGTCCCCCGTTTTATAAATCGAAAGCATATGCTTTTATTATGACTATGCCTGGAACTCCCTGCATTTACTGGCCGGATTTTTTTGACTGGGGACTTGGAAACGAAATTTCACAACTTGCATCCCTGAGGAAAAATTGCAGGATATCCGCATCATCCGAATGGATTGATCTCTGCGGCAGCTATACGGGATTTGCAGGTATAGTTAAAAATGATAAAAATGAAGAAACACTGGCAATATCTATCGGTTCGAATTATAAAGGTCCCGGTCCTGGTTGGGATAAAGGTTTTGAAAAAGAGGGGGAATATACAGTCTGGGTGAAAAAATGAGATTGTTATCCGGCTTCAGAAGTGTTTCGGGCATTAAAATTCTGAAACACTTCTGAAGCCGGATTCTGCCCGGTTAAACCGGTAAATATAATAAAAAACTTGACTATGATGTTTAAAAGTCTGAAAAAATAACAAAAATTAACCAATAAAAATTCCTGAACATTTTAACAGCAGAAAATGCCCTATTCTCCCCGCAGCCGAATATGACCTGGAGATATTATCATTTATTGTGCACTGATCTTTAAACTAAGAAATTAACAAAGAGAATTAATATGGAAAAAGAAATTATATATTTTGCACATGCAAACGGCTTTCCCGGGGGGAGCTATAATGCTTTTCTTTCAAATTTTACGGGAAATTACAGGGTAATGGCCATTGACCGGCTTGGGCACAATGAAAAATTTCCTGTTAATGATAACTGGTCAAATCTTGCTGATGAATTGATTTTCAATATTGAAGAGATGGCAGATTCTCCTGTTATAGGTGTTGGTCATTCTCTTGGAAGCATAGTGACTTTTATAGCTGCTTACAAAAGACCGGATATTTTTAAATGTATAATCATGCTTGATCCGCCATTTTTCTGGGGGTATGCCGGTAAAGTATTTTATGTCCTGAAAAAAACAGGTCTTGCAGATAAGATAACTCCTGCAGGAAAATCAATAAAACGCAGAAATTTCTGGAAAAATATGGATGATGTAAATAATTATTTTTACAGCAGGGAACTTTTCCGCACATTTGATCCGAGATCTCTTGAATATTACATAAAACATGGATTAAGGGAGTGCAATGGAGGATTCTCTCTTTATTATGATGTGCATAAAGAGGTAAAAATATTCCAGACAATGCCCGACAACATAAGTTCATACGGAAGTAAACTTAAAGTCCCCGGCTCAATCACATATGGCGAAAAAAGCCATGCGGTACATAAAAGATCGCTTCTGAAATTTATCGAACGGCATGAATTCAGCCTGAGGGTATCTCCGGGGGGGCACCTGTTTCCGCTGGAGAAGCCTGATGAATCAGCAGCAATAATTATTGACGAGATAAACCGGTTATTAAAACCTGTGTAATTGTTTATATTACTAAAAAAGTGCTTGCTATTGTTGCTGAATTTCGGTTTTATAATACTTTTTATTATCAGACTTGCTTTAAATATTGTTTGCATGGATAACCGGGGTAAAGTTCTTTAAAAATCCCCATTCAGTGCTCCATATTTTTCACCGGGCGTGGCTGTGAAAAAACCTTTTTAAAGTGGGCTTATTTGTGAGTGTTTATCCTGGTATTGCAGCAGGTCTGATGAATATGTCGTTATTTTATGGAGTTTCAGATGACAGACAGTGGAAGAAATCAGATTGCGCTGATTCTGGATAGTGGTAATACCAGAGCTGTAATTAATGAGGTTCAGACAATATACTTCCAGAACTACGGCCTTGGATCATTTGATAAGGTTGAAAGAGCTTTTAATAATGTATATTCACTCTTTAACGGTGATTATAAGGGCTACAGAAAGTGTAATACGGAATATCATGATCTCAGGCATACCTGTGATGTGTTTCTCGCAACTGCAAGGCTGATTGACGGTAAAAATATATCAACCGGAAAACTGAGTGAAGAAAGAACAGTTAATCTTCTTATAGCAGCACTGCTTCACGATACCGGATATATTCAGGAAGAGAGTGATACAGAGGGAACAGGCGCTAAATATACTATTATTCATGTAAGAAGAAGTATACAATTTACTGAAAAAAATGCCGATATACTGCAGTTATCAGAAAGTGATGTTTCAGAAATTTCTTCATATATTGCCTGTACAGGTATCAAATCCGATTATGTCTCCATGCTTACAGGTGATATACAAACAGGAGGAGGCATTCTTGGCACTGCAGATTTGATAGGTCAGATGTCAGACCGCGCATATCTGGAGAAACTCCTTTTCCTTTATTATGAGTTCAGTGAAGCAGGGCTGGATGGTTTTAATACTGCATTTGATATTTTAAAGAGAACTTTTTCATTTTATGAATCAACAATGGAGCGCCTTAATATAACATTGCTGAAAAGTTATGATTTTGCCCCCTTCCATTTTTCAGAAAGATTCGGTATAAAAGAGAATCTTTATATGAATGCAATAGAAAAACAGATGGATTATTTAAAAACAATTATTGATGACGAAAGCACTAATTTTAGAAATAAACTTAAAAGGCTGAACATAGAAGAAGTCGAAGAACGTTATACTACGCAACACCACTAAGAGCAACAGAAAAATTAGCTTGCCAACTGATCCGTTAATTCATTATTCTGCATATTAATCTGATGCATGGCGGGTTTAAATTTATGGGAAATGAAAATGGACATTCCGGAAGAGTTTATTCGGAGGAACTCTCTCAGCAGGTAGTTTCAATGATGAAACTTTTTATCGGTAAAAAGCTCGGGAATTTTCCTGTACCATGTCTCACCAGATGGATGGATGGAACACTTCTTGAGGCTGAGAGAGGAGTATTTGCAATGTCTGTAATCGTAAGACCGGATATGACAAATCCGGCCGGTTTTCTGCATGGAGGTACGCAGGGAGCAATGCTTGATGATTCAATGGGGCATGCCTGTGCAACCCTCGGTTATAAGACAGCTTTTTTTTCCACTAATCTTAACATCGATTACCTTGGCACTGCAAAGGCCGGAGACACCGTTACAGTAAAAGCCTCCGTATATCGCGAGGGAAATTCTTTAATGCATGTTGTCGGTGAAATATGGAAGGGTGATGCAATAATTGCCAAGGGGCAGTCAAATGTCTATATATCAAATCAACCTGTTGATTACGGTAGTTTTATAAACAGCTTCGGCAGTTAACGGAATATCAAATCTGAATTTCAGTATATTTACAATAATAATTCCTGAACTTTGTATAATAGAAAATGCTCTATTCTCCCCGCCGCCAAAGGCGGCGGGGAGATATAATTGTTTATTTTACACTAAAATATATGTTAAGGAATTAACATTGATATATTTATATTATTTTTTTTATCTGCCTGGAGAGTTCGGTTATTGAATAAGGTTTCTGTATAAAACCGTTTATTCCCTGAAGGTGTGCATCCTGTACTCTTGAATCCTGCCTGAATCCGGATGTGAGAAGTACCTTTACTCCGGGATTAATTTTTTTCAGTTCAGTGTATACGTCAATGCCTGACATGCCCGGCATGGCCATATCTAGCAGTATGCATCTGATTTCATCTTTTCTCATTTTATAAATATTTATACCCTCTCTTCCGCTGCCGGCAGAAATTACATCATAACCGCATTCCATAAGAAAATTTTCGGCCATAATCCTGACAATTTCTTCATCATCTATGACAAGAACCAGACCGTCACCTTTTTCAATTTTATTATGGTCTGAAGAAATTGCGTAGTTATTTTCCTCTGAAAATTCAGGAAGATAGATGTTGAATGTTGATCCTGTGCCGGTCTCGGAATAAACCTCAATGAATCCTCCATGCTGGTGAACAATATTATATACCATCGCAAGACCGAGACCTGTACCATTGTTTTTTTCTTTTGTGGTAAAGAACGGATCAAAAATCCTGTTCAGGTTTGCGGAGGAGATTCCGACACCGGTGTCGGTGTGTGATACAACCCAGTATTTATCCGATGTAGCCTCGGGATGTACTGTACACAGGTTCTTATCTGCAATGACGTTTTTTATTGAAAGGGTGAGCGTGCCACCCTGTCTGCTGTTTTTATCTCTCATTATAGTCATGGCATGTGAAGCGTTGATGCAGAGGTTGAGAAGAACCTGTTCAATCTGGGACTGATCACCCTTAATCATTGCCGGGGAGTTACAGAATTGAGTATTAATTTCAACGGACTTATCAAATGTATTAAGGCATATCTGAATTATGTTTTTTATTGCATTATTCAGGTCAAAAGGAACGGGTGTGAACTCTGATCTTCGCGTAAGTGTTAACAACCTCTGAACCATCTCTGCTGCACGTTTGCCTGATTTGTCTATCAGTTCAATGTAATTCCTTAATCTTGAACTGAATTCAGTATCGTTTTCAATGATATGTTTTATCAGGCTTGTAGTGCCGACAATTCCGCTTAATACATTGTTGAAGTCGTGGGCAAGTCCGCCGGCAAGATTACCTACTGTTTCCATCTTCTGGGCCTGTTTCAGCTGTTCCTCGTTTTTCATAAAACCGGTGATGTCAGATATGCGGACAACAGCTCCTTCTCCGTCACTTGAGATTAATGGGTAAAGTACAATGTCAAAGTACCGCTTCTCGCCGTTTTTTACCAGAAGAAAGCCGTGGATTGTTATGGGATCGTCTCTGTTGATTTCTGTTCTAATCGATTCAATTGAAGGGGCGAAATCAGGGAGAAGATCCTTAACCGGCAAACCTGTTGCATCATTCATCGATATTCCGGTAGCAATTTCGGCCGTTCTGTTTACAAGAGTAATTTTCATTTTATGGTCAAGAACAATAAGAATATCGGGGTTTGAGTCTATGACGTTCTTAAGATAATTTTTCAGTCTTCCTGTTTCTTCTTCTGCGTGGGTGAGTTCGAAATTTGTGGAGAGTAATTCTTCATTGGAAGCCTCAAATTCTTCATTTACCGCCATAAGTTCTTCGTTGGCTTTGGCAAGCTCTTCATTCCTGGCTTTTAAAAGTTTTTCAGCTTCACGCTGTTTGGTGACATTCAGTACTGACGAAAGAAGCATTTTTTTTCCTGCGACATCAATAACATCTCCAAAAAAAATAGCATTTCTTAAATTACCTTTTTTTGTAATGAATTCGATATCATGATTATAAGCATGGCCGGTTGTTTTAATAGCCTCAACAATTTTATTTCTTTCCACAGGATCCCTGTATATTTTCAGTTCATGTACTGTATGGCCGATAACCTCACTTTTTTCAAATTCAAGGGATTCAAGCCATGCCTTGTTGACCTCAATATAAAAACCTGTTTCAATATCAGAGATAGACATGGAGCAGGGATTATCAAAAAAGGCTTTGTTGAACATATTCTCAATTCTTTTTCTTTCGGTAATATCGCGGATAATACCCTCAACTCCTGCGATATTTCCCATGGCATCATAATACAGATGGCTGCTTGTGGATACAATTAATGGTGAGCCGTCTTTCTTGCGGAGGGTTGTTTCATAATCCAGAATCTCACCCTTTTCTTTGAGAATCTCCATAAATTTATTCCGGTCTTCCGGATTGTTATAGAATTGTGCTGCAATATTTATTCCTGTGCAGTCATCTTCAGGATCATACCCGAAAGTGTTTCTGAAGCTGGGGCTGGCCATAATAAGATTGCCTTCACTGTCACAGCGATAAAAAACATCTCTGATATTTTTAATGATATTTCGGTAATTGTCTTCGCTGCTTTTAAGTTCAAGTTCAGAAATTTTACGGTCTGTTATATCCTCAGCTATTCCAAGTATTCTTTCTGTTTTGTTATAGTTCATTTTTACATGGAATATACGTGTAGCAATCCACCTCACGGAACCGTTTTGATCGATTATCCGGTAATCGGGAAATGTTGTTTTAGTGTCATCGGAGACGAATTCATTTAAGTTATATTTAACTATCTCTATATCTTCAGGATGAATAAATTTAAGCCAGTAAAATGGAGATTTATACAGTTTTTTCCTGTTCTTGCCATATATTTTTTCCCAGGAGGGGCTTATATAATGAACCTTTTTCCAGTCATTACTGATAACAAAAAAAAATTCGTGCAATGCTTCTGTAATGTATATAAAAAGTTCATTAATTTCTTCAGATGATTTATCAATTGTCTGAGATTTAAACCTTAAGAATAGAATGGATGTTATACTTCCCACAATAAAGGCGGCTGTAATAGTGATAATAAAATTTAAAGATACCATTATTTAATACTAACCCCCAATCCTTAAAATTTAACTGAATATTTCTGTTTTTTATTGTTGAAAAAAATAAAAATTATTGCATTGAATTCATAAATATGCTGAAACTCTTAATAAGATTAAATGAAATATGCAATTTAATTATTGTAACTATTCTTACTTTTAAAATCTTACTATAATCTAGTGCTGTGACTTTATGAATTCTAATTAAAAAATAAGTGGCTCAATATCTGAAATCCCATGGTTTGTCGGTCCACCTTTTAATAAAGGTATGTCGAACATAGTAAAAAATGGGGTTTCACAGTTAATCTTATGAATAGTAACTTTGGTTTTATGTGACTCATTACACTGTCGTAACACTATTATATAACAACTAATACCTGTATAATAGTTATGTCAGGGTAGTATTTTATATATTATAATGTGAATGTTTATTCAGCTTCATTCCAAACAAAAATTATAAGAAATGTAAATTATATGCAATGATTATTTTTGTGGAATTTCTGTGGGGGTTAAGTTTTTTACTTGCCGTCAGGAATTATTTTTACGAAATTTTTTTTTCGTTACTATAATCAGTTTTTATTAATAACACAGAAATATGGTTTTTAATAGAATAGTGAGAATGGT
Organism: Spirochaetota bacterium; assembly: GCA_963664815.2. Lineage (GTDB taxonomy): Bacteria > Spirochaetota > UBA4802 > UBA4802 > UBA5550 > WRGT01. The sequence goes on along the minus strand of CAXXHB010000003.1, from coordinate 2,593,491 downwards.
AATTTTAATTTAATAATGTCAGTGTATATGGTTGCTTGTTAAAGTAATACTAAAAATAAATAAAAGCTTTCCAGAAATGCGTTTATGCTTATAAAATTATTAGTTCAAAGAGATAATGGTGTGAATGGAAGAACGGATATGCCGCAGATTGAATGTTATATTAATAAAAAAAATAACCGGAAAAGAGTGAATAGTGATATGTATCAGGAAAAAATTTATGATATAGAAAACAGGGTTGCTGAACTCAAGTTCCTCGAAAGAGATCTGATTAAAGAGAGAGAGGTGGGACGTCTGAAATCTCTTGATAAAGCTGAAAAATCGGAAACTGTTGATAAACTGATAATGGATTTCTTTATAAACCTGTTAAAACTGGACAGAAAAGATCTGATAATAAATTCATTTCCATCTAAATTCAGCGGCAGGGGTGACGAGGAGTTTCTTTCAGAAGTCAAAGTTGAACTGAGATGCAATCCGGATGATGATGACGATATAGATTATAATGAACTGGTTCTTTATGTATATCTTAATGACGGATTTCAGGATGCAGGCGTTCAGTCCGTCGAGAAACATATTATGGACAGGCTTGTTGATGTCCGGAGAGAAATTGAAGAATTAAAAGAAACAAAAAAATCTTTAAAGCATAACGGCTGAACATATAAATGTCATATCTGAACCTGATTGCTACTTCGGCATTCGGCCTGGAATCCATAGTAGTTCATGAACTCAGGAAAATCGGGATAGAGAAAACGGAAGTTGAAAATGGCCGCATTAATTTCCAGGGTGATTATTCCACTGTCGTAAAATCAAATTTATGGCTCAGGTGTGCAGACAGGGTTCTTATAAAACTGGCGTCTTTCAGGGCGTATGACTTCGAACAGCTGTTCCAGGGAGCCCTTGCGGTAGAGTGGGAAAACTTTATTCCGGTCAACGGCAAAATGCATGTTATAGGCAAGGCGGTTAACTCCAGACTGCATAGTGTTCCCGATTGTCAGGCAATTGTCAAAAAAGCGATTATTGAATCGATGAAGAGAAGGTATAAGCAGGAATGGTTTGATGAATCCGGCCCGACATACAGAATTGAAATATCAATGCAGAAGGATGAGGCAACGCTGACACTTGACACCTCCGGAGCGGGACTTCATAAAAGGGGATACAGGGAATTGCAGGGTGAAGCTCCGCTGAAAGAGACACTTGCCGCAGGCCTGGTAGATATAAGCAGGTGGAAACCTGACAGAATATTTGCAGACCCCATGTGCGGCTCGGGAACAATTCCTATTGAGGCGGCTATGAAGGGTAAAAATATTGCCCCCGGATTAATCCGCAGTTTCTCTTCCGAAGAGTGGCCTGAAATATCACCCTCCCTGTGGAGAAAACATCGTGAAGAGGCTGAGGATCTTATCAGCAGGAATAAACTGGAAATTTTTGCCTCGGATATTGATAAAAGAGTCTTTAATGCCGCTGTAAGTAATGCTGAAAAGGCAAGGGTAGGCGACAGTATAGTCTTTCAGAAAAAGCCTTTAAGTGAATTCAGCAACAGTAAAAAATATGGATGTATAGTATGTAATCCACCTTATGGAGAGAGGTTACAGAATGAAAAAGATGTGCTGGAGCTGTACAGGGAGATGGGTAAAGTTTTTTCCCGGCTTGATTCGTGGTCTTTTTTTATTATGACTTCAAATGAAGGCTTTGAAAAGTCTTTCGGGAGAAAGGCAGATAAAAACAGAAAGCTTTACAACGGTAAAATTAAAACATATTTATATCAATATCAGGGAGAAATCCCATCAGGGAAATAAATCAGCAGTTATTATTATTGACTGTATATCTCGTATAACATATAATTATAACATAGTTTTATTGAATCTATATATAATTAAAAAAGGGGGAATATGAGAAATAAAATAATTACACTTATGATTGCTCTTCTCTTTATATCAGTTTTATTTAATTGTCAGACCGTAGGCAATAAGTCTGCAGGAAATAAACCATACGCAGGGAAAAAAATTCTTTTCGTCAATTCCTATCATAAAGGATATGACTGGTCTGATGGTATTTTAAAAGGAGCAAAGGCTGAAGCTGATTCTGCGGATATAAAATTAAAAGTATTTGAAATGGATGCCAAAAGAAACCCCTCCGAAGAGTATATTAAGGATGCAGCACTAAAAGCGAAAAAAACTATTGAGGAATATAGACCGGATGTTGTTATAGCATCGGATGATATCGCTGCAAAATACCTGATAGTCCCATATTATAAAAATGCGGCTCTCCCCTTTGTCTTTTGCGGTGTTAACTGGGATGCTTCAGTGTACGGCTTCCCCTGCAGCAATGTTACCGGAATTCTTGAAATTGAATATATTAATGGAATTATCGGATACATGAGAGATCACGCGAAAGGTGACAGGCTGGGGTTTATTTCATCAGATCTTGAGTCCGACCGTAAGAGCGCGGAAAATTATAAAAAGCAGCTGAAAATTAAATTACGTGAAGAAGTATATGTGAAAACAGCAGATGAATGGAAGAAGGAGTTCTTAAAGATACAGAATAAAGTAGATATGCTTATTATCTCCAATACGGTTGAAATAAAAGACTGGGATGAAGGCGCCATGAAGAAGTGGATGCTGGAGAATACCAGAATTCCTACCGGAACAACCAATGAATGGGTAATGAAATACTCTCTGATAGGTCTTATTAAAGTTGCGGAAGAACATGGCGAATGGGCAGTTAAAACATCTGAAAAAATTATGTCAGGAGTTTCCCCGAAGAGTATTCCGATTGAAAAGAGTAAAAGGAGCAAACTTTTCATTAATACATCAATTGCAGAAAAACTGAAGATTAAATTTGATGAAAGTCTTATGAGCAATTCTGTTAAAGTTAAGTAGTATATTTTCAATATGTGAAAATATGTTAACCATAAAAAATTAAGCAGAATAAACGATTAATTCTCACCGTAGCCTTTGGCGGCGGTGAGAATAGAACATATACCCGTTATTTGTTCTTCTTAAAATAGTCCTCAACTGCTTTAAAATAAAGTTTCTGCCCTTCCGCTGTTACATGTACTTCGTCTACGCATAAAGTGTTGATGTCAAGATTCCCGCTTATGGGGCTGAGCAGTGTGATATTTTCGAAAGCGGCAGCAGCCTCATCGTATATGCTGTTGTACAGATCAATATTCTGCTGTACATACGGGCTTTTCATAAGAAAAATATCAGGAGCTCTCATTATTTTCATTATTACAAGTTTTACATTCAGAGCTTTGCATCTTTCTGCAAAGTTGTAAATGTTGCTCCTGAACTGTTCCGGTGAAACGTCGGTAAATTCCGGTTTTCTTCCTCTTCTCTCTCTTATCGCTTTAATGTAGTCATTTCTTATTTTTTCAGGGAGATATTTATTAATAAACTTATGTTCAAATCCGTTTTTTTTAAAAAGCCTTGGCGCGCATTCGGCCATTCCCAGCTCAAGTATGACTCTGTCCGGAGAATATAACTCGAGCAGGTCAAGTCCGCCACCCCCTTCCTGTACAAGCCTCATTGAAGTTGCTCCGCGTGCCGGTCTGTCTATTATATCGAATTCCCTGAATCTGTTTTTAAAATGAAAGATCCATGTCTCTTCATATCCGACTTCCCGTCTCGGCATTGAAAGGGAGTCAGTGATTATCATTATGCGTTCTCTCTTTTTCATATAATTCAGTCACCTGAAATTTCTTCGACAAGTGCTGAAAAGAGCGTTATTACATCGGAACCGGTTTTTCTGAGTTTCTGGCTGAGCTGCATGGCAATTGATCTTGTGATATTAAGCCCTATCTCCGGATATTTATCGCCGAATTTTATAAAGTTATCCCTGTTCAATACAAGGCATTCACAGTCCGTTTTTGCTTCAACCGTCGCAGATCTTTTATCGTTATCAATAAGAGCGAGCTCTCCGACATATACACCCCCTAGATTTGCGTTAAGGGTGGTGACAACATATTTTTCATTCTGCATTGTCTTTTTTATAATGTCTATTTCACCATCGAGTACTATAAACAGTTCGTCCCCCTGTTCCCCCTCATTGATTATTGTTGAACCCTTTTTAAAACTTCTTAATTCGCACAGTGTTATTATGGTTTTTATAATTTTTTCATTTTCGATATATTTTTTAAAAAAGGGTATTTCAACCAGTTTTTTTTCAATCTCTGCAAAATCTTTAACTCCCATAATCAGCAGCCTCTCCCTTCAATAATTATAGCTTTACTATGTTTGCCGATAATATAATCCGGTGATGGATTGATTACCGGTCTGTTCGCGGTCATTGTCTTGACGGACTTAAGGCTGTCAACGAGCGCGGATATATCCGGAGTTTTCTGGGCCTGTTCAATAGCTTCCATTTTCCTTGAATGGAAATTACCGGTATTCTCAAGGATCCCTATGAGTATAGTATTACTCTGCCTGTTATAAAATGAAGCGAGTTCTGAATATTTTTTTCCGATTAAATCTTTCGGAGGGACAACAGTATTAAACCCGACAGGTGTATTCACATTAAGCAGTTCATTTACTACATGCGAAATACCGCTTCCGGTTGAGGCATTTGCTATCAGGGATCTGCTGTATTCTGTTGTTGAAATAACCTCGTCACACTTTGCTGTAACCAGGTATCTTTCAAACTTGTTATCCAGCAATTCCGCGGTTGCATATATAGTTTTTGACATGGATTTGACAGTTATTATGGTCATTACTGTTCTGGAATCAACCTCCTGTACGGAACCTGTTACAAGCCTGTCAGCAAGAACCAGAATTTTTTTTGCATATTTGAGATTTGCTTTATTCAGTACGCTCTCATCAACATAATCTCCATGAATGTAACTTATTCCTGAAAGGTCCGGCTCGGACCGGAGCAGTTCAATTTCTTCCGGAGTAGCCGTATTTATTATTACAATCTCCTGCGGAATAAACTCCTGGTTTTTACTGATGATATCTTTCAGTATTTTCCCCATATCTCTTTTCCATCCGCAGATGATGAAATGATTTTTCATTTTTACCGGTTTCAAGCCTTTCTCCTCCTTAAATTGTCTTTCGACTAGTATTGATGCTATATTACCTGTGACAACACCGACAAGCGACACTCCGAAAAACATAAGGAGTACACCTGAAACACGTCCGGCAATAGTGACAGGGTAGAAATCTCCATAACCAACAGTTGTTGATGTAACAAATGCCCACCAGATAGAATCATTTAAACTGCGTATATTGCTTGAACCGCTGCTGTCTTCAACCTTTACGCCGTCAACTTCTTTATAAATAATATGTTTTTTCTCAACGTAGTAGGTAAAAGTGGAAAATGAAAGGAGTATAACAATTCCAATTACAAGGAGTTTTACAAGCATGCTTGAGGAAATCCTGTAATAATAATACCGTATTATTTTATTTCTGAAGACAAGCCGGAATGTTTTTATGATTTTCATATCGATAACCGTTTACGGAATATTTTGTATCTTGTATTATACTCGTTCATTTTAAGAATAAGTATTATCATTATTTATTTCAACTTAAAAAGATTTTAAGGAATGTCGAATGTCTGATCAGTTTTCTTCAATAACAACAGAAGATTTACCGTTAAAGGGGTTTGATCTCAGTGCCAGAGAGTATAAAAAGGGATACTCTTTTCTGATGTGATCCAGATATAAAATCCATTCCCTGATGATACCGTTATAAGCTCTTTTAATGTCAATACCCAGGTGCGCCAGGTCTGACGGCGGGATATTTATTATATTCTCTCTGAGTGCCAGTTCATCAGACAGGTGACAGACTGCCAGAAGTGTGTCAGTAAATGTATCATGTTCTGCAAGATTTGTGTTTTCAAGAAGGTTAAGTATGAATATTCTTTTATCATCGAGGAGATTTTTTAATTGCTGTACTCTGTCGCATGGAACATCAACTGCTACAGGATTGCTGTTAATCCATTTGTCAGCCATTGTAAATTCTCTGGTATCCCATAATGCGGTTATTCCAAGCCTTTTTGTCAGTTCCTCTTTGTCGGATGTTACATCAAAAAAAATTCTCAGCAATTCATTACCCAGCTCATTATAAAAAATTCCTATTGATACATAAACCCTTTTGAGCAGGTCTATTCTCTGTTGTCGTTTAAGAAGGCGATCTATGACAAATGTGACTATTAAAACCTGAATCGGGACAAAAGAAAGATCCTGGAGGAAATAGAAAAACGTGTCAGTTTTATGGTGGAACAGATAAATCTGTAAGGAATACGAGATCAGGGAGATAAAAATAAGTATAACCGTTACAAGGAAATACCATTTAAAGTCATTGCTGTTATTTTTCATCTGACGATAAAATATTTTTTAAAGTTTTCATAAAGCTTTATGTAGTATGACTGCTGCACGGTTTCCCCCGTTAAACCGAAATAGTAGACAAGCAACTGGGCAGCCTTTACAATAAAGACATTCAGCTCTTTGCCCTTCATCCCTTTTACAATTTCATAGTTACCGGACTTTATCATCATACGCCCTATATTAATGTTGCGGATATAGACATTTAACTGGTTTTTAAGTTTAACCGGATCGTTTTTATACTCTTCATCAACTTTTCTCGGGTCAAGAGTGCCGCTCAGAAGGAAATATTTTTTTATGCTGATAATTGATGACGATATTAAGGATTTGTTGTATGCATTTTTCAATCTATCATTAATCAGTTCAAATGCTTTTAACTTTTGTGTATCGGATTCAGGCAGTTCTCCGGTTACATTTTTATAAAGATTAAATGTAATTTTCTGGACATCCATGCAATCCTGATCGGTGGATAATATTGAAGTCAGTTTTTTAAAATTTTCAGGGTTCCTTTCGAGTATTTTCATGTAAAGATCAATCCCTTTGATCGCCTCTGAATAAACTGACATGTTTTTGGACTTGAAATCATGGAGTGAGATGAGTTTCATCGCTTCAACGATCATTGAGGATTGCGCGGTAAGGAGGAGGGCATCCATATCGGGAGAAAAATCAGCAGAGGATCTCTTTTGTGTTGAGGAGTCTGTTTTCGGAACTTCTTCAATCCCAGCAATATCATTTTCGAAATTTTCTGTACTCTCTTTGTCACCTGTTATCTCCGCCCCGGAATCGAGCGGAAAAAAATCATCGATTGAATCAGGGATGTCTTCATCCAGCAGAGAATCAAAATCGAATTTATCTGAATCGCCCATGGTTAATTCTGTCAGACTTCAATTATATCGTATACAAGATTAAAAGATATCAGGCATGGAAAAACGGCCTTCAGGGGCATACCTGTTGTCACCTGGACAAGAAAATCATCCTTGACATCGTTGTAGTTCCATGAATTGCCTTCAACGACCATTGATCCGGCATATTCCAGCGTATCGGCATTATAGAGTTTCACTTCTTTGATTCCAAATTGATTCATAAAAAACCTTTTTTATCTTTAATTTTTCACTAATAATTGCTATCTTCTTTATATAATATACGTAATATGAAACATTCTGTTTTCACAGCCGCCATTGGCAACAGGAACAAACAGTTGTTTATTATACTTCAAAACTATATTAAGGAATTTAAATGCATTCCTGATATATAATATTTAAAAAGTTGTTTTTTAATCTGTTTTTGACAATTTAATTAATCAATCTATATTTCAACTTTTTTTTATAAAAAACTGATATCACCCGTATAAACACTTAAAGAGTGTTGAACAAATACTTTACGATTCAAAAGAGGATGTAATTAACAATAATATACTTTAAGAAATTAACATTGAATATTATTTATATTAAACGTAAAAATATTTGAATTTTTATTAATTAAGTGTATAGATAGTTTTGTTATGTTTTTCAAAAAAATCTAATATTAAAGATGGTGCATATGTTTATTAAACCGAATATTGAGAAGATTAAAAATGCAGGTCAGACGGAAAAACTGGTTCAGCTTTTAAAACATAGAAGATCACAGACACGGGAGGAGGCTTTAACAGCTTTATTTGAAATTGCACATGGCAATAAAGATATAACAGAAAAGATGCGCGTTGCGCTTGATGATAAGAATATAAAGGTCAGACAGAGAGCTGCTCTGATTTTCGCCAGGATGGGTGATACGGGTGTAATTGATAATCTGAATGAAATAATTTCGCATGGAACAATCAATGAACAGATTGAAGTTCTGCGTATACTACCGCATTACTACAGCAAGGATAATGAAAAAATAACGCAGATTTTTGCGCTGGCTTTAAAGGATAAAAAACCTGCTGTACAGGTTGAAGCTATTAAATCTATCGGTGAAATGGAAATGGAGACAATGGCGTTTTATCTCCTGGAGTTTGCGAATCACCCAGTCGCAAAATTCAGGCTTGAAACAGTTTATGCGCTTGGACGCGTCAAAAACCCGATCGGGGTGGACAGTCTTATAGGCTCTTTAACTGATTCGAGTTCTGAAGTAAGAAAGGTTGCTGAGGAATCATTAAAAAGCATTGGCTCGGACAGGGCATTAAGCGCTTTGAAAGATGCTCCATTTATGCTGATGGTCAAGAATATGAATGAAAGCGTTTCAAAGAGACTGACTACTGTAATAAATATAGGCAAACAGAAAAAAGAGTTTGGCCTGCAGCTGCTTCATAAGGCATGCTTTGATGAATACAAAAATATCAGGATTGAAGCGATAAAGTCCGTAGGCTCCCTGAGGGATAGCTCCTCAATGACTACGCTGGTTGAGCTTTTATCTGATAAGTATTATGATGTAAGAATTGAGGCGATCAGATCCCTATCCAGGTTTAATTCTCTTGTTGCACTTAATTCAATTAAAAGTGCAATGAACGACGCCAATACAAATGTAAAACTTGAAGCAAAAAAGGCATATGCATCATTAAGTGCGAGAATGAATATTATTGAAAGCGATAAATCTTAATACAGATTAAAATATATTCACAAAAACAAACCCTCCGTAAGCTTCTGTAATTATTTTTCTTGACTAACTTATAAATATATGTTAAATTTATACTTATTGTTAAATAAATCTGAACATTTCTTATATATAATGTCATATGTTAAACATATATTAAAAAGGAAGCTAAATTATAATTGAATGATAATAACTGTATTATTAATAGCGTTATTTTTATCGTTTCTGGGGCATATTTTTTCTCTGGTCACTTATGTAACCAGAAAGTCTGAAAGATCTTTACAGGCATTTATCAGTACAACCATCAGTAACATAACTATCGCGGGTGCATGTATTGTTTTATTTATATCAAAACCGGATATGTTATTTGAAGTTGATGTCAGGAAGTTAGTCTGGATTATGTCCGGCTTTCTGATGTTTATCACTCTTGGAGTAAAAATAAAGATTTTTGTAAAAATATACCAGAGGTCAAAGGATCCGGAGAATTATCATGTAAATTTTTTTGGTAAAAAGGTACTGCATTCTACTGTAGTAAACAGGGTAGATATAGCAATTTTTTTCGGAACAATTCCGTTCTTTTTACTCTCCGGTTCCTACTTCATTGCAAGATTGGTCAATTTTTTTTTGTACAAACACCTTTGACATTTCTGTACAAATAGCTTATATTGTTTACAAACACTTTTAAGTGTATAAAATAGAAAATAAATGGAGGTTCAACATGGCGTTTGTAAGTTATAGATCAAAAGAAAACTCTGTTAAATGTGATTCCTGCAGGTTTAACTTTGTACAAAACTACAAAGTTGATGAGAAGGGTTACGCTCATTTTCTTAATCTGGATGATAAACTTATAATGGCTGCAAAAGGCGCGATGTGGGCATCATGTAAAGTTTGTCCCAACAAAAAGGATTTTGAAAAAATGTATGGCGTGGAACCGGTAAAATATTTTTCAGCTGCGCTTGGATAGATTCAATAAAAGTATGATTACCGGCAGGATAATTCCTGAATTTATTTTAATATAAAAACTCTATTCTCCCGGCCGCCGAAGGGGGCCGTGAGATATAAACGGCTTTTTATGCTAAAATATACTTTAGGGAATTAACATTGAAATCTATATAATATAATTCATATTTGAGTTATACTGTATAGATCTGTAACGGCTGTATTTTAGACTCATAAACTCTCTGCAAAATCTTCTTTGAATATTACAAATTAAATTAGACAATTCCCGGGAAATTAAATATATGAAACAAATGCAGCTGCTGAATCTCTTTTTGTTGAATATTTCCCTCTTTCAGGTTAATTTATTATAAAAATAAGGAGAAATATATGCCAAAAAAATTATCTGAAGATGAAAAAATTGTTTTAATCGGAATATGTAAATATATAATCAACTCGGATGGTATCGTTACCGAATCTGAACTTCATACGATGGATCAGATTGCTGAGGAGATGGGATTTGATGATTATCGTGAGGCATTTGACAAAGCTGATTTGATGATTACTTCAGTTGAATTACTTCAGACGAAAATAGATGAACTGAAAAAAAGCGGCAATAAAAAGAAAATACTTGAATATGCGATACAGCTTTCAAGGTCGGATGCATGTATTAAATGTGATGAAATCGACATTATAGTATATGCGGCTGATTCATGGGACTTTGATATTAAGACTTTAATAAAATAATCATTCAGGAGCAGAACAATGCCTTTTAAAATTAAAAAACTTGGAGAGGCTAAAGTAAAATCCCCGCTGCTTGAGAAATTCAAGCTTAACGATATGAATTTTGTGCGGGATGCAAAAAGGATGCTTTATAATGTAATGCTGGAAACAGACAGTCCGTCAACTGTAGACGTGGAGAGGACATTTGAACTGGCAGGCCCGAGAGAGTATTTATATTTCCAGCCTTCCGAGGTAAGATCTGCTGTAGTTACATGCGGCGGTCTTTGCCCCGGATTAAACGACGTAATAAGATCCATTGTTATGGAATCATGGTACAGGTACGGGGCAAAGTATATAATGGGGATAAGATACGGGTACAGCGGATTACACCCCGATTCAAAATTTGCACCGATAATACTTACCCCTGATCTGGTACAGTCAATCCATATGGATGGCGGATCAATACTCGGTTCATCCCGTGGAGGTACGGATGATATAGAGAAGCTTGTGGATACGCTGGAAAAGCTGAGGATCAATATACTGTATACTATTGGTGGCGATGGCACCCTGAAGGGGGCGCATTCTATAGCGCAGATTGCCGAAAGAAGGAAGCTTGATCTTGCAGTTGTCGGTATCCCCAAAACTATAGATAATGATATCAGCTACATTCAGCGTTCATTTGGATTCGAAACAGCCTTTTCAAAGGCCGTTGAAGCTGTTGTGTCAGCCCATGTGGAGGCGAAGGGCGCTCCAAACGGGATCGGCCTTGTGAAATTAATGGGGAGGAATTCAGGTTTTATTGCCGCAAATGCGACTATGGCGATGAATGACGTAAACTATGTTTTTGTGCCTGAAATTCCATTTGAACTGGACGGGGAAAACGGCCTTCTGAAGCATCTTGAGAACAGGCTCAGGGAGAGACAGCATGCTGTAATATGTGTTGCCGAAGGGGCGGGACAGGACCTCATTTTAAAAGATTCTGCCAGCCAGGAAAAAGATGCCTCCGGAAATTTAAAGCTTAAAGATATAGGCGTTTTCATGAAAGAGAAAATTGAAGATTATTTTAAATCCAGAAAAATTGAAGTAAATCTTAAATACATAGATCCAAGTTACATGATAAGAAGCGCCCCTGCCGTTCCCAATGATTCGATCTTCTGTGCGCAGCTGGGGCAATATGCTGTTCATGCCGGCATGGCGGGCAAAACTGATCTGGTTATAGGGCAGTGGAACAACAATTACACCCATGTCCCGATTGATCTTGCAATTTCAAAAAAGAAATTCATCAATCCTAACAGCAGGTTCTGGTTTTCGGTTATTGATGCTACAGGCCAGCCTGAAAAAATGATTAATTAGCGGCATGACTGCCTGGTTGTGCTTATCAGATATAAGACCGGCAGTCATGTATAGTCTCTGAATTACAGGAGTCTGTGAAAGAATGTTTATACGTCCACAGCAGAAAGATTGAAATCTGTTGTTTCTTTAAGATTGATAATTCTTGAAATATCCCCCGTTTTTTATATAATGTTAATATGAATACTATAGAGAAACAGAGAATTCATGTTTTAAATGACTTTGATACTGTCAAAGGTAATTATGTTCTCTACTGGATGCATGCATCTCAAAGGGCCAGTCACAACCATTCTCTTGTTTATGCATGCGGCCTGGCAAACAGGCTTGATCTCCCTCTGCTGGTTTTTTTCGGTTTTACCGGAAATTACCCGGAGGTAAATCAGCGGAATCTGCTATTTATGCTGGAAGGTCTTTCGGAAACCTCACGGGAACTTAAAAAAAGAAATATCAAAATGGTTGTATGGATGATACATCCTTTTGATGGTGTTGTAAACCTTGCTGAAGATGCCGCTGCAGTTGTAACTGATTTCGGGTATCTTAAAGAGCAGGAGGAGCTGATATTCAGGCTTGCAGTGAACGTCAGGAAAAAGCTTGTTGCTGTTGAATCAAATATCATTGTTCCGGTGAGATCGGCCTCACCCGGAGAGGAATACTCGGCAGCAGGCTTCAGGCCTAAAATGATGAAACTGATAAACCTGTATCTGAACAGGGTCAGTGATGTACGCGTAAACAAAACATCCCTTGATTTTAAATTAAAGGGGATTGATATGAGTTCACATGCCTCTGTTTTAAAAGAGATGGGGATTGATAAACATGCCGCTTCATCCGGAAGGATTAAAGGGGGGACATCAAATGCTGTTAAGCTGCTGAACAGTTTTATACGTAGAAAGCTTGACGGGTATCCTTTGAAGAGAAATGATCCGTCGCTTGATTTCACTTCGCATATGAGTCCGTACCTTCACTTCGGGCATATCTCTCCGGTCTATATTGCACAGAGGATTTTATCAACCGGTTCACCCGGACGTGATGTTTATCTTGATGAGCTTATTATCAGGAGGGAGCTGAGTTTCAACTTTGTCTATTACAACAAGGATTATGACAGCATCAGATCTTTACCATCCTGGGCTCTTGAATCGCTTATAAAACATGAATCTGATCCCAGGGAGTTTCTTTACACCAGAACTGAGCTGGAAAAGGCGAAGACTCACGATGTATACTGGAATGCCGCCCAGAATGAACTTGTAACAACAGGGAAAATACACAATTATATGAGAATGTACTGGGGCAAAAAAATAATTCAGTGGACTGAGGGGCCGGATACAGCTTTTGAATATATGATCTATCTCAATAACAAGTATGCACTGGATGGCAATGACCCTAACAGTTATTCCGGCATAGCATGGTGTCTCGGGAAACACGACAGGCCGTGGAGGGAAATCCCGGTATTCGGAAAAGTACGCTATATGAACGACAGAGGAATAGAGAGGAAGTTTGATATGGCCGGTTATCTTCAAAAATATGAAATTCAGAACTGAGTTTTTTGCTTTACTTAAATCAACACAATATTTTATAATTAATATATTAATAATTCAGGAATAAATATGACAGCATTTAAAGAGTTAACCAATATACTTGCCGGAATTGACACCCCGGATGATATAGAAAAATTTCTGATGGAGATTCTGACAGAGAATGAAAGGAAAGATCTATCCCTCAGGTGGGATTTAATGAAGATGCTCCATGACGGGGCTCCTCAAAGAGCGATATCATCCGAGCTTGGTATAAGTTTATGTAAAATAACACGTGGATCAAAAATCCTTAAATCCGGCGATTCAATAACAAACAGAATACTGGACAGCAGAAGTAAATGATTGTCTTATGCGGCAACACAAGGGGCTGCAGCCCCTTGTAAAAAAAACTGAAATTATTTTGTTCCGAAAAGCCTGTCCCCCGCATCTCCAAGTCCGGGGATTATATACTTGTTGTTATCAAGGTATTCATCAATATTACCGGTGAAAATCTGAACGTCAGGATGAGCCTTTTCAACCGCTTCAATCCCTTCAGGAGCTGAAATAATGGAAACCAGTACAATGTTGTTAAAACCCCTTCTCTTGAGAAGATCAACAGTGGCAACAACCGAACCACCTGTGGCAAGCATGGGGTCAATTAAAAAGACAAGAGGGTTAATTACATCCTCAGGGAGTTTGCAGTAGTATTCTACAGGTTTTTTTGTATCATGGTCCCTGTACATCCCGACAAAACCGACACGGGCATTGGGCACCAGCGTTAAAATCCCGTCAAGCATACCTACGCCGGCGCGGAGAATGGGTACTACAACAATATCGTTTTTCATCCGCTTCCCTGTCATTTTACCCATAGGGGTCTGGATTTCACAGTCTTCAACCTCGATATTTTTTAATGCTTCGTAACAGATAAGCATGGTGATTTCATTTGCAAGCTCCCTGAATTCCTTATGTTTTGTATTCTCATCCCTGAGTGCGGTAAGTTTATGTTTAAGAAAAGGATGGTTGATCTCGTGATACATGTTGAACCTCTTTATATATTTTTTATTTTTTAGCTGAGGAGTATTCCATTGGCTGCCCTGATTCCTGAAGCCCAGGCGCCGGTGATGCCTCTGCTTGTCCCGGCGCCGTCTCCGATCATGTAGATGTTTTTTTTAACGCTGAAATAACTGTCTGTAAAGTCAGGTCTTATAGCGTAGGTTTTTATTTCAGGATAATACATGATGGTAGACGGGTGCATTATTCCGGGAATAATAGTATCCAGAAGTTTCATTGATTTCCAGATGCCGCGCAGTATTTTTGACGGCACTGCAAGTGTCAGGTCGCCGGGCGTTGCGTTTACAAGAGTCGGTCTGAAGGAGTAAAGGTCGTCATTGAATGTCTCTTTTTTTGACCTTTTGCCAAGCCTGAAGTCTCCGATTCTCTGCATCATCGGCTGACCACCCGAAAGCTGCATGGCCATAAGCCCGAGTATTTCGGCGAACTGGTGGCCGCTTACCACAGGATCGGTAAGGGTTATTGTTTTCAAAAGGGCAAAGTTGACGAGCCCGTTCGGCGTTTTATCAGTGGAATAGGCATGGCCGTTTACCGAATAATACTTTTCATATTTTTCTTTGACAATATGAGCTGAACCGGAGTTAGTGCAGAAGGTCCTCACATTGTCCGGAAAGATAAACTTCGGATCATAGTAATCTTTAACAATAGGATAATATTCCTCCTTCGCTTCTATACGCACGCCGACATCAACAATATTATCCGAGTAATTAATATCAAGAGATCTGATAATTTTCTGAAGCCATGAGTAACCGGCCCTGCCGGGAGCCAGGACAAGATCATTAAACTGAACGGCATCTCCGTTGCCCAGAAAAATTGTTCTTTCACCGTAATCAATATCGGTCATTTCAGTTTCAAGAGCAACGGTTACACCCGACTGCCTGAGTTGTGAAATTAAACCTGCAATAAGATCCTTCGCTTTGTCGGTGCCTACATGAGCCTGTTTTATATTAAGAAGCTTTACTCCGAGGTTTTCAGCTCTTTTGACGTATACACCGAGATTTCTCTGCTGAACATAGTCCGGTTTCAGATGCTCTGCCACTATCTCAAGCATTTTGTCAGCGTCATCTTCCCCCCAGTGCTCTGTTGAAAATCCCACAGGGTAGGTGTAATTCTGTTTACAGTCATTTCTTAAGCCCCCTGAACTTATTTTCGATTTCTCCAGGAGGAGGATGGATTTACCGGAATTTTCACATATATGAAAAGCCGCCCCGAGCCCGGAGGGCCCTGAACCGATTATTATTACATCATACTTTTCCTTCATTTCTCATATCCGATATTTTACATTTGGCCAGATTGCTACAGTTGTTAATAGTTCAATAAATCTGAGCTTATAATAATTATTTTAAATATAGAGTCTATTATTTTTTTAAGTAAACTCAGTTAAATGAAGATAATTACGGATTCACTAATAAATCCTGAATTTTATATAACAGAAAATGCTCTATTCTCCATCGAGAAGGGGGCGGAGAGATATAATTGTTTATTTTAACTAAAATATATATTAAGGAATTAATGGTGAATCAGGCTATAATTTAAAAACATCGTAATGTTCCTGGTTAATAAAGACTGTAAGGATTTGACTTTGTATTATTATTGAGTTATATTATTTATAAATCCTCTGAATAAAGATAAACATAAATATGCGGGTATTTAAAATAACAGATCAGGCCAGGGCAGACAGTGTTGTTGTTTTGATAATTTTATGTAATGCAATATTCTGTTCTCCATTATATGCTTACCCCGGCGGCTTACCGGTAATTATTCAAAATGAGAGATACTTAATACCTGTATTAACCTTCATATTCCTTTCTGCAGTAACCATGATTTCAATAATAATTTACCTGTCAGTAAAACTAAAGAAGAATTCCAATAAACTGAAAATTGCCAATGATAAACTTGCACAGTCGGAAGAAAATAACCGTGAGCTGATAAATGCAAATCCTGATATGCTTTTTATTCTTGATTCCGGCTATAACTTTGTTGACTACAAATACGAAAATGAAAGCGAACTATACGCCAGTCCATCTGAATTCATAGGGAAAAATATTACCCAGGTTCTTCCGGCTGATGTGGCCGAACTTACAATAAGAAAAATTGAACTTTTAAACAAATCAGGTTTAATGCAGTCCTATGAATATGATCTTGATCAGGGGGGGGAGAAGCAGTTTTATGAATCGCGAATAATAAAATTCGGCAAAGGTAAAATACTGATTATCATAAGGAATATTTCCGCCAGGAAAAAGAGAGATGATGAAACAATAAGATCACACAAGCTGGAGTCACTCGGAATTTTTGCC
Source organism: Spirochaetota bacterium (assembly GCA_963664815.2). GTDB lineage: Bacteria > Spirochaetota > UBA4802 > UBA4802 > UBA5550 > WRGT01. The sequence continues at coordinate 2,576,722 of CAXXHB010000003.1, read as the reverse complement.
GGGGGTATAGCGCATGATTTTAATAATATTCTTTCTGCCATAGTCGGATATATATCACTAGCCAGGAAAAAAATAAATAATAAAGAAAAGGTTTTTACTCTTCTTGAAAAAGCTGAAAAGGAGGGGATGAGGGCGAGAAAGCTGACTGAACAGCTGCTGGCTTTTTCCAAAGGCGGCACGCCTGTCAAACAGATAACGGATATAGCTGAAGTCGTAAAGGAATCGGCGGAGTTCATTATGAGCGGTTCAAAAACAGCGCTTGAATATAAAACAGAAGATAATATTTCAAAGGTGGATATAGACAGGGGACAGGTTGGTCAGGTTATACAGAATATAATTCTCAATGCGTCCCAGGCGATGCCGTCGGGGGGTGTAATTACAATTTCTATCCGGAATGTCAGCCTGGATGAAAATAATGAAATGTTCATTCCGGAAGGTGACTATGTAGCTGTAAGCATAAAGGATGAAGGGGATGGTATAGAGAGCAAAAACATTAAGAGGATTTTCGATCCCTACTTTACTACAAAAAACGGAGGTAATGGTCTTGGGCTTACAATATGCCATACAATCATTAAAACGCATGGAGGCGGTATAGATGTAAGATCGGAGATCGGGCATGGTTCGGAATTTATACTTTATCTGCCATCATACGGCGAAACGGAATCAGAAAACGAAAATATTGCCCCGCCGGATGACTTTATAAATCTGAGAAATCTGTCAGTTTTAATTATGGATGATGAACCTCAGTTACGATATATAATGAAGGAACTGCTGAAAGATGAAGGAGCAAAAATTTATACTGTCACAGAGGGTAGTGAAGCAATTGATCTTTTTGAAAAGATGGAGGCCGAAGGGAAACCTGTCGATCTGATAATAGCGGATTTGACAATTCCCGGAGGAATGGGGGGGATGGAGGCTGTGAGGATAATGAGAGAGCAGGGTGTGCCGTTCAGGGCAATTGTTATATCGGGATACAGTAATGATCCCGTTTTATCAGACTATAAGAATTACGGGTTTGATGCATTTATAGCCAAACCGTTTTCTCTGGAGGATCTCCTTTCCGTGGTGAGAAGGGTTATGGAGAGGTAAATGCCTGTCTGCAGTGTCATTTATTATTATTTGTATTGCCATGTAATGAGTCTCTTAATATTCTGCTTACCCCTGAAAGCACAAGCTCATATGATTCATCAATCATAAGACAGATTTCGCTGTCGGGGATTGCCCCGTCTATCAGAATGGTATTCCAGTGTTTTTTATTCATATGGTAACCGGGTGTAACCTGCTTATACATTGAACGAAGCTGCAGCGCATGTTCCGGCCGGCATTTTAAATTTACACTGAACTCTGCGGAGTCAATATTGGTAAGGGCAAATATTTTCCCGAAGACTTTAAATGTCAGAGTGCCGGAATTAAAGGGGAAATCCTCTTCAACATTCTGCTTAGACATGCAGTATTCTCTCAGATCTTCAAGCTTTAACATTTTTTAACCCCGGATTAAAGTCTGTATATATGGTAAAGATAAGTCCGGTAACCTGCAAAGATGCAAGAATTATAAATACAGTTATATATGAGGCGGCACCATAGCCGGAAAGCATATCAATAATAATACCGGATATAAATGGTATGCTGAAAGAAACAGGAAAAATAATAACCGGCGAAATGGCGAAGTAATCTGTCGCGTCATCAAGGCCGGAAAGGAGTTTAACTGCGGGTGCATGCGCAGACTGGTTGACCCCTCTTGAAAAACCGAACAGCAGACTGACCAGAAGAAAAAGCGGAAGAGTATTTGCCAGTATAAGTATAACAGTCCCGGTAACTGCAGAGATTCTTGCTATAATAAATTTTGCTTTAAGAGAAAAAAGATTTAACCATCCAAGCAGAATATTGGTCAGCACGCCTGAGGAGTAAATGCATGCCACAAAGATTCCTGCTGCGATGCTTTTTTCAATACCTTTAAATTCCACAGCATAGTTGGCATAAAAAGATAAAACCGCGATTGTGGAATGGGCTTCTGTTGTGCCCGCAAGATATTTTAAATAATTTCTGTTTCGAAATATATGTTTTGCCGAAGCTGCGAATGATTTCAGGTTATGAGGCCCGGATCTTGTATGCAGGCTGTTCCCCGGCTGTTCATGAACAATAAGAAAGAAGAAGGAACCTGTAAAAAAGAGAAGCCCTACAGAGATAAATATAAGTGATGCGCTTTTGATTGAAAACGAATACTGCTCCACGCTTTTGAAAATAAGTATGCTTCCCAGGAGCTTTGCAGTTACCTGTGTAGTGATCATTATTGAACTTGCCTTCAGGGTTTTGTCTGGCGGGAAAATTTTCACTGTAAAATTCTGCCATAAGGGCATTATAAGCCCGAGAGCCAGAGCAAATATTGTGTAACAGGCAAGGAATATTATGACACGGCATGATTCATCAATATAGGGGAGAAATGTTCCGAATAAAAGGAATGGGATTCCGGCTGACAGATGTGACAGAACCACAGCCCGTTTTTTATGGACAAGGTGCGATGTAAACCATGCGGAGATGAGAGAGAAAAGCATTACACCCATTGTAAGGATGGAGGGTATTAACCCGACTGTTTTGTTGGATGCACCGATCTGCTTCAGAAAAATCTGCAGGAAGGCCGATTCAAAAATAACAGGGAGACCAAGGCCCCAGAAAAATTCAACGGAAGATATACCGATAGTGTTACGGACAAATGAGTCGTCTATGGTTTCTGCGGAGTTTTTCTGTAGTGTCATTTATACAGCCTGCCATGAATTTGCTTCAGATTAAAACTGAAGATTCTTATGATTTTATGATATAAAATAAAGTCAAGAAAAAACAGTACCGGGAATCACCGCACCGCCCCCTCTGGCCGCCGGTCATCTCCCCCCATAAATGGGTGGAGAAATAACAGAAAACATTTCTTACAGTCCTTGCCCCATTAATGGGGAAAGGTGCCCATCGGGCGGATAGGGGGGTATTAACTCCCCCGGCCTGACGGCCAACCCCCTGAATCCGACGCAGCTAAGCCCCCGCACCTACCCCGGGGGGGGGTACTTTGTCGCTACGCTCGGGCGCCCGGAAGGGGCAAGGCAGAGCTGTTTGTATAGTATACCTCCAGCAACCTAGACTTCTCTGACCCCGCACCTACCCCAAGGGTACTTTGTCGCTACGCTCGGGCGCCCGGAAGGGGCAAAGAAGAGCTGTTTGTATAAGTATACTTTCAGCAACCTGGACTCATCAGACCCCGCACACTTCGACGTGGCTCGGCCCCCGCACCCCTTGCCTGTTGATTAATCAAAGTATTAATTGACAGGCAGGAAATTATAAACCATGATGAAAATATCAAAGGTATGGAGATTATACATGGCAAAGTATAAACCTATAGAGAGGGGGCAAGGATATTTTTTAACAATATATCCGGAAGAAATATTTGATGATAATTCAATAGAGAAGGTAATTGATAGATTCATAGATGAATATGTTGATACAAAACCATTTGATAAAAAATATAAGAATGATACGGTAGGGCAAAAGGCGATAGAGCCCTCGGCAAAATTGAAAGTAATTTTATATGGATTAAGCCAGGGGATAGAGTCGATGAGAAAGATCGAGAGAATGCTTAATCGCAATCATCCCGGATTTTTATTTTTAAGCGGCGGCAGATCAATAGATTATTCGACACTTTGCCGTTTTCTTAACGATTTTCCAGATCAGATTCCAGTTATCTTTGCCCGTTTATTATATATACTTGAAGAATTAAATCTGATAGACTGGCGCAGAATAATGATAGACGGTACAAAGATAAGCAGTAATGCCAGTAAAGAATTTACACGAGACAAGGAAGGTTTCGATAAGAAGCTAAAACATTATGAGAACCTATCCGCGAAACTTTTAGCGAGAGCAAAATACATATCAGAGTTAAAAGATAAGGACGAAATAAGCGAAGAAGAATTAAATAAAGAGAAAGATCTGATAGAAAAGCAGAAAAATAAATATGACCAGATCATGATGAAAATAAAGTCATATGAGGATGAGGTCAAAGAGGAAAGAATCACACCTGAAACAAAAGTGAACTTAACCGATAGTGAGAGTAAGCTTCTTAAAAAGGATGAAAGCTATATTCAGGGATATAACGTGCAGGCGGCATTTTGCAGCAACGACATACTTCTTTCAATAGAGGCCACATCTAAAGAAAGCGATATAAGCCTGCTTTCAGATATGGTAGAAAAAGTAGAAGTTGCTAAAGAAAGCAATGCAGTTAAATGTGAAAGTGAGTATTTATTAGACAAAGGTTATTTCAACATTACACAGATGAGTGAATTAATTCAGGAAGGTAAAGATTTATATATAGCACCCCCATTACATTTTACAGAGAGCTGGTTTATAAAGGGAGAACATCATGTACAACAAGAAGAAGATGGAGTATATTTTTTCTGCAAAGGTAAACGTAAGAAAAAGGGGAGATTAGAAAAATCTGACAATAAGTACAAATTCACATTGAGCCGTAATTTTTGTGTAGGATGTGAGCATTATTCATCATGCTGGAAAGATAAGGATAGAAATAAGAGCAGAGTCTTTACGGTATCAAAAACCTATGTTGATAACAAAGAACTCTGGTTCAAATATAGAGATCGAATGCAAAGCGAAGAATGGAAGTATAAATATAACAGGCGTATTGGAAAAGAACACAATTTCTTTGACTTGAAATTCAACAATGGTCTGAGCCGTTTGAATTGGCGGGGACGAAAGAAATGTAATACTATATCGATTCTGGCCGGCATTACATATAACCTGAAAAAACTTCAGAAGGCAGTAGCGGATATAGGATGGGTTGGAATTCAATCTGCAGTAGCGTGAGAAGATGTCGTGGATGGTTTATGCGATGTATATGAAGTCGAAGTAAAATATTTGAATAATTAGAAAGTATAATAAAAATTTATAGAAAATTCATACTTCCTGTTTTGAATTTTTATTATTCAACATGCTACCCCCGAAGGGGGCAAAACAAAACATATTTTAACATATAAAATTTTTTAAAAATTCTGCTTGCGCCATGTCATTTGTTTTTCCGCACTGGTTATTAGAGACATAAGTTTCTATATAAATAATGATAAGATATAACAGCAATAAAGGAGTGTAAATTCATGGCAAAAGTTAAGCTTCATCCCTATTTAAGAACTGCGCATGGAGGTCTGGATGGTCTTGTGTTTTACAGGCGCTATGGTAAAATCTACATTAAAGCACGGACAATCCCGGCTAATCCGCGAACTGAACCGCAGGTGAAGTGCAGGGGTAATTTCGGCGGCGGTGTTAAGGCCTGGCAGGTGCTTCCGGAGGAGGAGAAGGCTCTCTACAGAAACAGGGCAAAGAGGAAGAAAAAGTCGGGGTACAACCTTTTTATGTCTGAATACCTTCGCGGCATTGCACCAGGTTCACCTGTAACACCATCGGGAAGCGGAGGAACAGGGGATGCCGTTGTTGTATCTTCTTCCAGTAGAGTTACAGAATATACCTGTTATCATTCAGAAAACAGAAAATCAGCAGATGGGCAGAATAATATTAATGCAGTAAAAGACAGAGGTACAGCTATTAAAACGGGATTTAAGCAGTATGTAGACCCTGCTGAAAATCGTTTCAATACCGTTTCAACTCCGTTACCGACAGAGAAAAACGCGCGTTTATAGCTGTATGTAACGTGTTTGAGGCGTAATTGAGACGAAATGTAAGCGAAACTCAATACTCTGTAAACAGAGTCGGGATTTTGTCATAAATCTGCAGTGAATTTGAATCTGAACCAGTTGATGCACGATGCAGACCTCACCCCGGACCCTCACCATATGGCGAGGGGAGGATAAAGCATTTACGGTTTCACTTAAAAAACCAGGAGAGTGGTGTGGCTAAAGAAACCGGAAAAGGTGGTTCCGGAGCTGACACGGGTATATTGATAATATTAATAAGTTTTAAGAAAAAAGTTTTCCAGTAGTGATCCCCTCGATACATTTCCAGTTTCACTGGAAACACTCGGGGAACGGTGTGGTTTAAGATACCGGGAGAAGCTGTCCATGAGTTGACCTTGGCATATCGATAATATTACATTACGGACAGCATCAAAGAGCTCAACAAAGAGCACATGAACCAAAATCCTGTAATCCTTTAATCCTGTAATCGTGTTCAGACGAATGATATTATTAATATATTTTAAGAAAACAGTTTTCCAGTAGTGATCCCCTCGATACATTTCCAGTTTTACTGGAAACACTCGGGGAGCGGTGTGGTTAAAGAAACCTGAAGAGGCGGTTCCGAAACTGGTGTGAATTATCTGAGAGCGCCTTATAATGCCCCCACCGGGCATCCCTGCTTGACATTAATACGCCTGAAACAGGGGAATTTAAAAAAATTTACTGAAAAAACAAAAAAATTTTTCTGTTACTTCGCCGGATAGATGGCGGATTCGTGGCGGATAAAAGGCATATACATGGCGACAGATGGGGTATAATCACTGAAGTGTACTTCAGTTTCCGGCACGATTTGTGCAAATAACACATCATATGTTTTTATTGCAAAGCAGCCAATTCAACAAAGTAATTACCGTTCTTTATAAAAAAGAGACAACTTTTTTACAGTGTATAAGGGGAGGAGCCCCTTAAAAAAAACCACTCAAGGTTTCCTGAGTGTTGCAAATACTGGTTTGGAAACAAGCCTAATATTTATTTGAATATTTGAAAAAAAGTATTGAAATAACTGCTGTTTAATGAGTGAATAAATTAAATGCATACAGACCCATCCGGCAGAGTGCATCATGGAAACCGTTTATTAAAAGATCAGGAGAAGGGGAGTAACAACAGGGGATGTTTGTGCGGACTGGTTTCAACGGGATGTTGTAAATGCCGGGACGGAAAACGGTTAAAGATGACTCATCAAGTGATAAATTTTCTACACAACTGCCTGAAAAGAGTAACGAAAAATACAGGAACTATCAGGACGGTAAAGTCCTGATACAATTATGATTTATACACATGTATGTACGGTGAAACCCGGGAATATTAAGAGTCCACTGGATATATAGGGGTTACTATACGTAACTTCTTTCGCTTTTTTCCGGATTTTTCATGTGTTGTGCGAAAGATTGTTCGGATAGTACAAGTTAGGTGTAATGCTCGAAAAACTTTTTGATTATAGTAATGTTACTAGGAGTGGAAAATGATAACATCTATCGAAGAAACTAAAAAAGCTACAACAAAATTACTAAACATTAAGGATGAACTGGAGTTAATAGATTTACTAAAAGAATTTTTCTCTTATGAATACAAACAATTATTTGAAGATACACTTGATGAAAAGATAAGGATTGCTAAAGAAAAATACTGGAAAGATTATGATATTAGAAAATATTCTATATTTTTATTTAAATTTGAAATTAAGAATAGATACGGTATTGAGATTTACTATGACTGGTTAGATGTATTAAAGGTAATCGTTTTTTATGAAAATATATTAAATTTAATAAATCCAGAAGATAACAGAAATGATACTAAAAATGACGAAATTTCAAAACACAAAATAATGTATAATTTATTTAAGGAATTAGTTTCCGGAAACGTTTGTTCCATTGCAAATCATAAAGATGCTCTTAAAGCTTTAAAACTTGAAGATTTGAAGCAAGATGATTTTGATAAGGATGTTGATAATTTCAAAATGATGCATGATTTTTTCGCAAGAAGAATATTAGAAGCATACCTACAGCCATTTATAGATAGGTTTCTAACCTTTATTTAATACTATAAAAGTTAATTGCAACAATTGAAGGAAAGCATTTTGGATTATAATATTACAGAAGATGAAATACTTAAAAAATGTGCAGAAATCTGGTTTAACCGTTTCGGTGGTATATCAGCAATTGAACTTGATAAATACTTTAAGATAAGCAACAATGAAGCAATGAAATTATTTGAAAAATTTGTTTCAGAAGGTAAAGGCAAAATAAATAGTAATGTTACATTATATTCTGTTTCAATAAAAGTTGGTTCAAAAAGAAAATCTCCTCAAGGCAAAAAAATAAAAACACATATATTTTTCCCTTCAAAATCTGTTTTAGAACAATTCTTTTATTCCTCTGATTTAGTAAAACAAAATATTCCTGAATATGCAAAAAGATTATATCTTGGTGCAAATCAAATTGAATTAATATTTTTTAAGGAAGAAGTTTTAAGAAGATATTATAATCATCCGGAAAAATATGAAGTTAATGATTCATTAGCAGGTGGTTCCATAGCATCCATTGGAGATTCTATAGATACAAATTATCTTTATATAAGATTTGGGAAAAAATTAATAAATAATGGTAATACTGCCATATCAGTAATTGTAAAAGATTTAGAATCAATGAGTCATGATGAGCAAAAATATTGGAGTTCATTTGAGTTAAATGATTTTATTTTAGATCCAAATGATACTAATTTTAAATTATTCCTCTCCAGAACATACGATGGTGAATATGTCGATTTTCCTGATATTTTTGAAATATTAAAAGAAAAATTAAAAAATTTAAATATATATTTTTCAATAAAACCACTTTTTAAAATATTTGAAAACATTTATTTACGACCACCTGTTGAAAATACAAAAAAAGCCTTTTGTGATAGTTGTTCAGAATTATATAAAATTATTGGACCAGATAATATTGATAGTGAATCATTAAAAATATTTCTTAAAGAGAAATTTAACTATTCAGAATATGAGTTCATCCATTCTAAAACAAAACGTCCATTAAGTTCAATACAATTGTTACAGCTTTTAGAGAACAAATTGGAATTTAATATTAACCTTGTAGAAAATATTAATACTATCAAAACTTACCGTACTGAGGCTGATCACAAAATTTCAAAAGAAACAATAACAAATACAAATCATGTAAAACAATTCTATGATATGTGTAATAAAATAATAAACAGCATTGAATTACTTGAAAAAGCAATTCTTTCGTTGTAATTTCGAGCACTACACCTAACAACGCTTACAACGCTGCGCCGGAGTACCGGCTTGGCCTTCGGCACATTGCGGCAAAAGACAGCCGCAACGTCGTGTAAGCAAGGCGTTATATGCAAAAAGCGTGAAAACTTTTTAATCGCCCATCCGTGGGCTCATAGATTATAAAAAACAGATGGTTAAAATGGAAATACCAAAAATAATTTATCATTATTGTAGCATTGAAAAGTTATTTATGATCATTCAATCAAAAGAAATCTGGTTATCAAACAGTAAAAAGATGAATGACCATCATGAAACTATTTGGATTAATCATTTAATAGATGATAAAATTAAAGAAATTTCTGATGACAAATATAAAAATTTTATTTCATTAATGGTTCAAACATACAATATAAATAATTCCATTCCATATATTGCATGTTTTTCCGGAAACGGTGATGTTTTGAGTCAATGGAAAAGTTATGCTGATGATGGTTTGGGTGTAGCTATAGGATTTTCAACAGAAGCATTAAATGTTGATGTAAAGTCACCTATAACAACGACTAGTATTACAAAAAAAGATAACATTGGTCTTCAACCAGTACTATATGAGATTGATGAACAAAAAAATATTATATCAGGAATCCTGCAACATTATTTATTACAGTTAGATGAACAAACTATTGATGAAAACTTAGCGAGTTTAGAATGCGCTATATTATTAAGACGGTATTCTGTCATTTTTAAAAATCATACATTTTATGATGAACAAGAATGGCGAATAATTCATACCCCCACTCTTGAATTACTATTAAATATTTTTTTACATGTAAATATTTCTGACATTTTTTTTAGGACATGTAATAATGATATTATTTCCTATTTTAAGTTAAAATTTGATGAACCTATTAATAGCAATCTTATACCAGAGATTGTTCTTGGACCAAAATATAAGCTTGAGCAATATGATTTTGAAATGTATCTAAGAAAAAATGGATTAAATAATACGAAAATAACTTTTTCAAATTCGACATATCGGTAGGACTTAAAAAAATGATTCAAGCTCAACATCGTGTTTCGCTTGAGAATAAAAAGGTGGTGCAACGTCATATAACTTATAGAAGTCTTAACGTAGTTGCCTCAAAAAACCGCTAATCTTTATTAGCGGTATAAAAACATTAAACAGATAATTTCAATCTTCAGACAACAACTATGTTAAGACTCTGTTGGACGAAACCACGGGGATCGAACAGTATAAATAGAATAGGATTTTGAATACCGTTTTCTACCGGTCTTTGAAATAACATACAGTAAAAATCCGGTGATTTTACCGGAAAAAATAAAAATCACATAAAATAATTATTTCTCCAGTCAACGGATAGACCGTGAATGGCGATTTTATTCAACGTCTCAAAAGCTCCGGGGAATGGTTTTAAAAGGAATCCTTTTAAAAATTCCAATACTGTTCTTTTTCAGGCTCTATGGAGATGGGGCAGATTCAGACACCCGATGAAAAATTCTTTATAGCTTAAAAACAGGTACTTTAAAACACATAGGTAACAGGGACTTAAACTTTCTGCTCTGATGAGGAGATTCTTAATACTGTGCGACACATTAAAATTGTAAAGCACAAAATGATAAGTCTTGACAGGAACACATTTTAAAAGAATATTCTGATTATTTCTGATATCGAAAAACGGGAATAAAAACAGCTAACAGCAGCTGGTTGTATAGAAAGCTTAAGACAGCTTGAGCCGTACGAAGGGGAACATTCACGTACGGTTCTTACGGGAAAGGGGGCGTGAACTTCCTGACCTACCAGACTTCAACACGCTGGACTTTTCGTTCGACGTTTTATATAAACAGTAATCTTTTTAATAGGAGAAACTATGGATATAAAGACATTTTTTATTACAACATCTACTTCGGTTGGTTCGGCCATACTTTTATTCATAGGATTATCTAAATATTTTGGAAATAAATTTATTGAATCGCAATTCAACAAAAGTATTGAGAAATATAAACAAAAAATAAACCTTGAATTTGATCGTATTTCTAAAATAAATCAACGCGAATTCGAAGTTCTACCCATTATCTGGAGTAAGCTACAAATTCATAAAAGAAATCTTCAATTCTATACTAATAATTATTTCCTTGCATTAGACATGGACACACTTACTGATGAAGAACTTAGTGATATTTTAGCAAAAACTCCTTTTAGCTTGTTTGAAAAAAATATGATTATTCAATCAGAAAATAAAATGCAAGAATATATAAATATTACAAGAACAAACGGAATGTTTGTGTTACAACAATCGTGTTTTGATTTTATTAATACATATGATAATAACAGAATTTTCTTGCCTGAAAATTTAGATCTAAAAATCAATGAAATCTCAGAATTCTTAAAAAGTACTCTTACTGTTTATCGGTTCATTATTACTAGTAATAACGAAGTTATAAATAATGTTGCAAAATCAGATTTTGATAGAAACTTTGAAAAGTTGAGTTCAGAACTTGGTAGATTAATTCAGAATAGATTATTATTTCAAAATTAATTCATTCAATGTTTGAATAAATATTTTTTAGTTAGCGTGTTGAACTGCACATAACTTATAGATGTCTTAACGTAGCTGCCCCAAAAAAACCGCTGGTCTTTATTAGCGGTATAAAAATATTAAGCAGATAATTTTAATCTTCAGACAGCGGCTATGTTAAGACTTTTGTTGTACGAAACCACTGGAATCGGGCAGAATATGCTTCGATTATACTCAGAATAGTCATAACAGGAATTTGAATACCGTTTTCTTCCGTTCTTTGAAACAACATACAGTAAAAATCCGGTGATTTTACCGGGGAAAATAATAATTCTGTAAAATAATTTTTTCTGCTGCAGATATATTTAATAAAACATGCCAGCTTATATCTCAGCAGGCACGTTAAATATAAAATATTGCTTTTGAATAAATTATTGACTTTGATCTGCAATTTATTCAAAAATCTGAAAGGTGTTATAGTTATTTTAATTGATATACTTTAAACAATTTTTAGATTATTACTTGAGTTAGGCGTTTTTTTAAAAGAAAAAAGATAATGGGGCAAAAAATAGTATTAATTTTTTACCCCATTATGAATAGTATTTTAAAAACTCTAATGAATAAAAAAATAAACAACAGATTACAGAAGACAAGTATTTTACAGCGGCGAAAGAAATTTTTTCAAAACCGCAAATGAGGCATTTTACTAAGATGCTGAAAGGGATAATAGAATATGATGGTCGTCATACAATCTCAAGTATCAACTCCATTCAGGTTGACACAAGAGATGTTAGTAATGATATAAAGTTTATAAGAGATACAGCTTGGACCTGTAAAGATCTTTTAAGAGTTAACAGGAATTTTTTAAAATGTATCGCTAAGAAAAACGGGACAGGCTTTTTAATAATAGATGATACTGTGATAGAGAAGCCGGGAAAACCGAAGAAGATAGAAAGTCTCGGGTGGCATTATTCTCATTCAAAAGGCAGAACGGTATATGGTCACAGCTTGGTGACAAGTCATTATAGATCAGGGGATATATCTTTCCCATATGATTTCCGGTTTTATCTAAATGAGAAAGTGGCAACTGAATCCGGAGAAGTATTTAAAACAAAACCGGATATAGCATGTGAATTGATAGATAAGTTTGAACCTTTTACGGGAGATAAGATATACTGTTTAGTAGATAGCTGGTACACATCGGAGAAAGTCGTAAAAGCTGTAAAAGACCGGGAATTTGAACTTATAGGAGCGCTTAAGAGCAATAGAGTATTCCAGTTTAAAGAGCATGGTAAAAAACATAAGCTGTCAGCTTATGTGAAAAACTTAAGAAACTCATCCTTTGAGAAAGTAAAATTAAAGGATGAAGCCTTCAAAGTCAGACGGATAGAAGTCTGGCTGAAAGGTATCGGTAATGCAATTATACTGATATCAAAGAGAGTCAAGGACGGATCTATAATGTTCATCCTTAGTACGGATATGAACTTGAATAATGAAGGCATCTTGAAATATTACAGCTTTCGCTGGGATATTGAAGTTGGATATCTTTATTGTAAAGATCGTCTTGGTATGAGTCAATACCAGATGAGGAAACTGAAGGCAATAGAAAAATACTGTGCTCTTGTATTTGCTGCGTATGCTTTACTTGAATCATTGAGAGTTGCTAACAATGAACAGAGTCTTGGGAAATCTCGACAGTATTTCAAAATAATGAAGAAGCGGGAGTACGTTGATCAAGTGATTATAATGCATAAAAAGGGTGTCTCCAAGAGGGACATTTATAAAAAACTAAAACTCATGGCGTAGCTATGTCCAAAAAACGCCTAACTCGAGTTATTAGTTTAATTCATTTTAGTGAGCAATGTATGGAAGATTTACTGAGTTGCTGGAAGAATTTTAATCTTAACAGAAAACCTTATCTTCATCAAAAAGACGATGTATTAAGAAGTGAAGATTTCTTTAATTATACAAATTATGATGAATTTATAAATAGTTCTGATTTTGGTTCAAAAGATCATAAATTTCATTTCGGTCTGTTACCAGTCCCCTATATCGGTGATTTAAAAAATGCCAAAGTATTTATACTGCTTTTAAATCCGGGATTTAATATATTAGATTACTATGCTGAATCAAATGATAAATTGTTCAAAGAATATATGATTAAAAACATAAAACAAGAGTTAGAAAATGATCCATATCCTTTTTTCAAATTAAATCCAAAGTTTATCTGGCATGGTAAATATTGGGTAAGCAAATTGAACGATATTATTGACGAAGTAAAAATAAAGAAAAATCTTCCTTCTTATGCTGAATCATTGAGTTTTGTTTCCAAGAATATTGCCGCATTAGAATTGGTTCCTTATCATTCAAAATCTTTTAAATTATCTGACAAAAAATTAAATCAACTTTATACATCTCAAATAATGCTTGAATGGGTTAATGACTATCTTGTACCAAAGGTTCGTAATGGTGAAGCATGTATTATATTAACACGAAAAGCTTCAATGTGGAATCTACCGAAACATAAAAATATTGTTGTTTATTCCGGTTCAGAAACTCGGGGTGCTCATCTTTCAAGAAATACTGAAGGTGGTAAGAAGATTCTTGAATTTTTGTTGAAGTAATTCTTCAATTTTTTTCACAGTTCCACCTTTGTCACACCCCTTGCGGAAACGAGCAAGGTCTATGCAATAAACAAAGCTTAAAGAGCTTTACTTGTAGAGTTCTATTTTATGGTTTCTTTAATTTTATTTAACTTACACAATATTCAGGCTTTGTTCAGGACATTTATTCAACAAAATCACTGATCTTTTTCCCGTATAAAGAGGCAAATTTTTTAAGTTCAACAACATCAACACGCCGTTCTCCTGATTCGCATTTGGAAACGTATGACTGGTGCTGTTTTAATTTCTTTGCAACATCCGACTGGGTCAGCCCCGCTTCAATACGGGCCTGCTTGAGTACCTGTAAAAAAGCCTGATATTCTTTTGTATAAATTGAATTTTTCACTTGTATATAATAAATCCTGTTTTAGAATATCCCAAATTAGGATAATATTTATAACGGGGTTATAATAATGGAGATACATGCATTTAAAACCGATGATGTTGAAAAAAAACTGAATGATATAATGTCGGCATTTTGTGTACTATCATTTGCATTAAATGGATTAAGGGATTTAAATACAATCCATAATGATGAAATTATGGCTTTTGATTATATTATAAGAGATGCACGCATGAAAGCCATTTCGCTGGCAGATGGATTTAAACCGATACTGACATCATGTGATGAAAGAATAGTTCTTCTTTTCGGAACTCAGGAGGAAGATATGGATAGTTAGATAAATCTTCTTATAATTTTCTCATTTAAATCAGAGTGTTTTGATAATAAAAAATAATTCAATGCTCCGCCTTTGTCACGCCCCTTGCGGTAAAGAGCAAGAGCCGCGCCAATCAGCAGAGCTGAACCGGCTGCATACTTACAGTTAAAATTTCAGTTAAACACCATCCCCTATGTTCTTTTCAGGCTCTATGGAGATGGGGCAGATTCAGACACCCGATGAAAAATTCTTTATAGCTTAAAAACAGGTACTTTAAAACACATAGGAAACAGGGACTTAAAATTTCAGCTCTGATGAGGAGATTCTCTTTACTGCGGGACACATTAAAATTGTACGGCACAGAATGATAAGTCTTGACAGAAACCCATTTTTAAAGAAGATTCTGATTATTTCTGATATAGAAAAACGGGAATAAAAACAGCTAACAGCGGCTGGTTGTATAATCATCTTTAGACGGCTTGAGCCGTAAGAAGGGCGACCGGAGGAAGTGCCTGTGGTAAAACTTTCACGTACGGTTCTTATGGGAAAAGGGGGTACGGGCTCCCTGACCTGACAGATTAGACGCATAAAATTTACACCCGGCTTCCATGCCGGGAAAAGATTAGAATTTTTAAAGATAATAGATGTTGTATCACCTGAGTCAGAGTTACAAAAGTAATATGAAATTTTTTAATATACTAAAATTAAAATAGAGCGAAGGTTGATAATGGAAAATGTAAAATTTAATACTATAAGGTGAGCCCTTTTGTCAATACATGATTTTAAAATGTTTTGGTGTATCTCTCCAGGCCTTCAAGCTGCTTCTTCCTGACATTGTTCTTTAAATGACGAATAATATATTTTATCCGGTGTGGCATACTCCAGTGACTGGTGAAATCTTTCAGTATTATAAAAATCAAAATATCTTTTCAATGCTGCTTTTAAATTCTCCATGGTGCGATATTCATTCAGATATATTTCTTCATACTTGAGAGACCTCCAGAGCCGTTCAATATAAATGTTATCCAGAGCTCGTCCTTTGCCATCCATACTGATCCTTATCCCATGGCTCTTAAGTTTTTCTGTAAATGCCTCAGATGTAAACTGGCTCCCCTGATCTGTATTGAAAATCGCCGGTGTTCCATATGTCATTATTGCTTCTTCAAGAGCCGATACGCAAAATTCTGCATCCAGCGTATTTGACAGTTTCCATGAAAGCACCTTCCGGCTGAATAAATCAAGAATAGCAATTAGATATACATGACCTCCTGAAAGCTTAATGTACGTAATGTCTGTCGCCCATACCTGATTCGGAAGCCATATATTCTTATCTTGAAGGAGATATGGATATTTCTCATGCATCTTTACTGGTATTGACAAGCGTTTGCCGGGATAAATAGCCCGCAGTCCGGCCTTTTTCATGATTAACCTAATCTGCTTTCTTGTGACACTCATGTCCTTAAGGGCTATAGTAATCTTCCTATATCCGTAAAACGGATGAAGCTTTAATTCTTCCATGATAGCTTTCAATATTGCAACATTGGTTTCATTCAATGCCAATTCTGGCTTATAGTAATACGATGAACGGCTTATGCCGAGAATTGCACATTGTTCTTTAATTGATAGTTTCATATGTCCGGGCTCTACTACTTCGGCTCTGTCCCGTACAGTTGCTTGTACTTTTTTTTTAAAAAATCATTCTCAACTTTGAGCTGACCTATCTGGCTGTAAAGTTCGTCTTGTTTCTTTTCAGTATCATCTAATTCTTTGTCATTACCATGTTTATCAAATGCGGTAGTTGCGTTCTCAATTAACTGCTTCTTCCAGAGTGTCACCTGATTCGGGTGTATCTCATACTTCTGTGCCAACTCCTGTACTGTCTTTTCTCCACGGAGGGCATCAATGGCTACTTTTGCTTTGAACTCTTTACTATGTCGTTTTTTCATTACCTTTTATAATTCTCCTTGTGTTTTATTTCAAGGAAAAATACACTTCATCATATTGAAATCTGTGTCTCATTTTTTGGGCTCACTATACTAACTGCTTAACATTGCCTCACAGTATGATAGTCTGGGATGATAGTATAAAAGTAATCATGGGAATAGTTATAATTGTTTATGGTTTTCTCGTAGGTAATTCTAGTCATTATAATTTATTTTCTATGATACTATCATTTGGAGTTTTAGTAGTATTACCGTTTTATTTATTTTTCTTTGAACTAGGTGTATATAAATATACATTTTATGAAGATAATTTAACTATTCGATTTTTATATGGTAGAAAAAAGGTAATTAGTAAAGATAAAATTGTAAGAATTGCAAAAACAGATAAAAGAAAAAGAAAAGAAATTGAAATTCATTATAAAAAAAGTAGTAAACATTCAACCAGAATTATCAGAATCCCTGTGACTAGTCCTGCGTACTCATCTGACTCTTTAGTTAGCGAATTATCAAGTCTTTATTTAAACCGTTAGAATTCATGAGTATTTGTCTACATTCTTGCATCAAAATATTAGGTAGGGATATTACTTTAATTGGCAGCTGGTTGTATAATCATCTTTAGACGACTTGAGTCGTAAGAAGGGCGACCGGAGGAAGTGCCTGTGGTAAAACTTTCTCGTACGGTTCTTATGGTAGAAAGGAGGCGCGAGCTCCCTGACCTACCAGACCGGCCTAAAAAATATATCCGGGCATCCGTGCCCGGTTAGTAAAGAAAATATTTATAGGAATTATTATGGATAATAACAAAACTAAATGCTTTTTAATCTCTAGTAACAATATAAATAATTTTATCCTCAAAAACATCCTTAATGAAAATCATATTGATATTGCTGATTTATCATTTGAACCAGGTTTATCTATTAATCAGCTAATTGAAAAGTTAATTAAATCTTCTGACTTCGTTTGTGCGATGATAAACAAAAACTTTACTCAAAATAATTATTTTGAACTTGGTTTAGCAAGAGGAATGAATAAACCTATCTTTATTATTTATGAACCAGATATAGATATTCCCCATACTTTAAAAGAATTTCCGAATATTAAGGCAAATGAAAATGATTATGATGCTATATCGTTTAACTTAAATGTATTTATTGATAATCTTAATATTAAAAATAAAACTAAAAAAATAAGTGAACAAAAAAGAATTCCTAAAGTTGATAAAAAATTCAATTATAATCAATTTATAAATAAAATATATCAGATTGAGAATGAAAGTGAAATTATTGAAAACATTGAACATTTTTTATCAAATTTTAATCACATAACGAGTGTTTCGAATTCAAATTCAATTGATAAAGGAATCGATTTAGCTATCTGGATTGATGAGTTACAAAAAAGTATTCAGAATCCACTTTTAATTGAATTTAAAAAAACAATTAAAAATGACAACAGCATTACTAAGATATATTCTCAAATGAATAATTATTTAAATGCAACTAATTCGAATCTCGGTCTAGTTCTTTATAAAGAAATACTAATCAATAATCTTGAAAAGTATGAAAATCGTTACCCTTTAATATTATTCCTCAGTCTTGAGAAATTTATTCAGTTAATAGCTACGAATGAACTGACATCATATATTTTGAATAAAAGAAATACGTTAGCTCATAAAGGAGGAATAAATGGCTAATTATTCCTCCAGAAAAATTTTAGATTATTTTAATCAAAGCGATCTTGCTCAAGTATCCGCACATAAGGGTAAAGCTTTAGAAGATTTAATATGCTATTTATTCGAAAAAATACCTGGAATTTCAGTAACAAGACGAAACCAAATGAACATTCATAATACTGAAGAAATTGATGTAGCGTTTTGGAATGAAAAAAACAATGGTGGCTTAGTTTTTTTACCATATATAATATTGGTTGAATGTAAGAATTGGTCATCTCCTGTCGGCAGCATCGATGTTTCATGGTTTAAGGAAAAAGTAAAACATAGAGCTCAAGATATTGGAATTTTCATCGCTGCAAATGGGATTACTGGAAATCAATATGATCTTACACAATCTCAAAGTATAATTTCAAGTGCGCTTCAAGAAGGAATTAGATTAATTGTTATTACTCGTAATGAGATACTAAACTTTAGAACTACGGATTGTTTAATAAAAATAATAAAAGAAAAATTATGTGAATTAGTTGTAAGTGGTTCGGCTTTTTATGAACAATAATTATTGCCGTCTTTCGGAGTCCATGCCTCAAGTCGGATATATTTTTATTAGAGGCCGCTTCATATAACTTATAGAAGTTTTAACGTAGCTGCCCAAAAAACCGCTGGTCTTTATCAGCGGTATAAAAATATTAAACAGATAATTTCAATCTTCAGACAACAACTATGTTAAGACTCTGTTGGACGAAACCACTGGGATCGAACAGTATATATAGGAATTTGAATACCGTTTTCTCCCGTTCTTTGAAATAACATGCAGTAATAATCCGGTGATTTTACCGGGGAAAATAATAATCCCGTAAAATCATTATTTGTCCAGTCAACGGATAGACCGTAAATGACGATTTTATGCAACGTCTCAAAAACTCCGGATATACTTATCTTCAATGTATTCGGATATTTCCTGCTGATATTTTAAGCTCGTACCTTATTGCAATTCATCCTTGAATTCAGTAAGCGCCATAGGATACCATTAAAAAAAATTTGAATCCGCTATCGCGGGAAAAGAAAAATAGTTAAATAGTTCAATTGTTAAAAGCCCGGACAGCCCGAACCCTAAGCACGTTGTCCTCCCTGATGGTGCCCTTCTTGAGGACATTGCCGAAACTCTGGTACCACGCGAGGCCAGCAAGGTTCTGCGACGAACTCCAATAATGGTTATCAGCGAAACTGCCAACACCTTTTACACACAAAATTGCATACATCAGATTAAGCTCATCTTTCGATGGCAAAAACCAGTCACTTTTTCCGCCGCCTCTGTATGCAGTACATAGTTTAGCTGCTATCTTTGCTTCTCCACAGCTTTTAACTATAGCCTCTGTATTACTTTTACCTGTCCCTATGGCTGTACCTCGTGCGCCGGGTATTGATTTTTTATAGCAACTCCATTCTGCACCATCTTTTGTAGTCTGATCAACTGGTGCTGCTTCCAAATATCTCCATCCGTCATCAGAATTACCTTTGTCATAAAATACCCAGCCTCCGGCAGGGCCTTTGTCCCCTATCTTGTATGTCTTTCCCTGCGCGTTGCTTTCATTTGCAAAGAAAGCTGCTGCTCCAAAGATCATGATTAAAGCCGCAATTAAACTTGCTGATTTTATTTTAAAATGCATATTCTCCTCCGGAATATTTATTAATGAATGAATGAATGAATGACTCTTCATCACACGTTTTATTATGAATATGAAACTATTGCTCTATACTTCCTGCTATGTCAAGATTGATATTGACTTTTTCTGTTGATATGAAATTAATAAAAATGTTTATGTTGTTCTGTGGTAAAATCGGTTTCTTATAAACGCAGCAATACTTCCTTGTATTGCTGCGACTGGTTGCTGTATAGCGCGCCGCCTTCATATAACTTATAGAAGTCTTAACGTAGTTGCCTCAAAAAAACCGCTAATCTTTATCAGATGTATAAAATATTAAGCAGATAATTTTAAAATTCAGGAAGCATCTATGTTAAGACTTTTGTTGGACGAAACCACTGGAATCGGGCAGAACCCATTTTAAAAGAATATTCTGATTATTTCTGATATAAAAAACGGGAATAAAAATGCTAACAGCGGTTGGTTGTATAATCAGCTTTAGACGGCTTGAGCCGTAAAAAGGGCGACCGAAGGAAGTGCCTGTGGTAAAACTTTCACGTACGGTATTTATGGGGGGAAGGAGGCGCGATCTTCCTGACCTGGCAGATCGACGTGCTTAACTTTTATTCTGCTAATAATAAAAACTATACTGAATCAAAATTATTTCCAAAGAATTAACGTGCATATCTATTGAAAAAGTTAAATTACATTGTATATTAAATTAGAGAATAAGCCGTGAATGATATGAAAGATGAAAATGATCTTACAAATAATCCGGAACTTATAAAAAAGATTATCAGTTCATATGATAGATTTGTACCTTATCAATTATTAAAATTAATTGGTAAGAATAATATCATCGATGTGAAACTAGGAGATCAGATAGAAAAAAAAATTACAATTCTATTTACTGATATTAGAGATTTTACAACACTTTCAGAAACGCTATCACCGGAAGAAAATTTTAATTTTATTAATTCATATTTCAGTCAAATGGAACCAATAATCAATGTACAGGATGGGATAATCGACAAATTTATCGGTGATGCCATTATGGCCATTTTCCCAAACGATGCAAACGATGCTCTTCATTGTGCTTTATTAATGTTAAAGCAGCTCAAACATTATAATGAAGGTAGAAAAAGGGCCGGTTACAAACCTATTAACATTGGAATTGGTCTTAATACTGGCCTTGCGATGCTTGGAACCATTGGTGGTTTTTCACGTATGGAAAGTACGGTAATTAGTGATTCAGTAAATCTTGCATCAAGAATTGAAAGTTTAACAAAAAAGTATGGAGTAAAATTACTTATTAGTGAACACACTCTAAGAAACATAGCGGTTGCTTCTGAACATTGTATTCGTTTCATAGATAGAGTATTAGTTAAAGGCAAATACCAGCCTCAGTCTGTCTATGAAGTATTTGATCAGGATGAGCCGGAAATTAAAAAACTAAAACTGGAAACGAAACAGATGTTTGAAGAAGCATTGGCATATTATCACTTCAAACAGATTGAAGAAGCAAAAGAACTTCTCGATAAATGTGTAAAACTAAATCCTGATGACCAACCAGCAAAAGTTTATCTTAAAAGATGTAAAATGTTCCTAAAAACCGGAGAACATGAAGGAACAAAGGAATTAACTCAGCAATTGGAATGGAGTTCATATTTTGAAGTTGGGAACGAGGAAATAGACAAGCAGCATTATGAATTATTAACTAACTCCATCAAACTTTTACATATGGTAGACCAGGAAAATAAAAAATCTGAAATTGAAAAATTCATTTTGTTTCTTGATGATTATGTTTCTAAGCATTTTACCACTGAAGAAAAATATCTTCATGATAATAAATATCCATTTATCGATCATCAGAAAATACAACATAGAAGATTTACTGTTCAATTTGAGCAATTGAAAAACGAAATCAATGAAAGCAAAATGAGTAAAACTTTTTTAATGTTCAAAATACAGATATTGCTAATCGACTGGGTTGTAAATCATACACTCAAAGAAGATAAACATTTCGGTAAATATATAAACAACTTGAAAGAATAGAATTTGAATACCGTTTTCTCCCGGTCGCTTTGAAATAACATACAGTAAAAATCCGGTAATTTTACCGGAGGCCCTATGTGCCAACTTCGTGTAAGCTAGACGTTGAACAAAAGCGCGAGACTATTTTCAACGACCATCCGTGGCCGTATATTATAGATACTTAATCAATTTATGAAAATGGTTTAATAATGAAATACTATAAGCTTTTTTTATCTATCTTAATTATAGTTTTTAGTAATTACATTTTAAACGCATGCCCTTGTGATTCTCCAGATGAAATAAAACAAGTCATGCGTCATGATATAGTTTTTAAAGGCAAAGTTATTAAAGTAGAAACACAAACATCCCAAGATAAAAATAAAAAGAAGTATATTTCTGAACAAGAAGTTACTTTTGAAATTCTTGAATTAATAAAAGGTGAAAAATCAAAAACAGTAAAGATTATATTTTTTTATAAAACAACATCATGTGATTTAATTCCCATTGATTTTAAAAAGAACGAAAAATATCTGATTTCTGGGATAAAACCATTGTATGTGCTTAATTAACCCCACCTCTGAGTTTACTGATAACTTCAGGATCAATTCTATTCGGCATAATTGACCGGATTTCATTATCACTTGTACAGGCAGGTAATTTTTCAAACAGGTATCTAAGATACCAGTATGGCTCAAGACCATTTGCCTTTGCCGTTTCTATTATGCTATATAATCCGGCACTGGCATGGGCACCGCGCGGGCTACCGGAAAAAAGCCAGTTTTTTCGTCCCACCACAAAAGGGCGGATTGCATTTTCAACATGATTATTGTCGATGGGAATAATAGGGTTGTCAAGATATACACACAACTGGGGCCACAGCTTTAATGAGTATGAGATTGCCTTACCGGCAAGACTTCCCGGTGCAATACTGTGAACATGCTTTTTCAATTGCTGTTCTATCTTTTCCACTACTGGACGTGATTTATCATTGCGCACCTGTCTGATCTCTTCATGGTTATATTTATTCTCACGTATTTCTTTTTCTACATCATAAAGCGTTTTTATCATCGATACTATAGAATGTGAAAAAGACTGACTGGTGCCATTCATCGCTTCCATGAATTTTCTCCGGACATGTGCCCAGCATACAGCATGTGTTACTTTTTCTTTTTTACCCAGAGTTTTGTATCCCTGATAGCCGTCGGTCTGGATGACACCTTCGTAATCCGCAAATTCACTGTTTATGAATTCCGATCCCCGGGTCGGAGCATACCGGAATATCACAATTGGTCGGGTTTCTTCTCCACCCCGGAACAGCCACATGTATGACTTTGTTGTATTTTTGCGGCCTGGCTCTTTCATAACCTGCACCGGCGTCTCATCCATGCCAACAAGCCGAGACGCAAGAATATCTCTCCACATCAGTTCGAGCAGCCGTTCACTGCCTCTATGTGTAATAATGGACCAGTTACAAAAAGTCGCTCGTGAAATATCAACACCAATCCGGGAAAAAAGCTTTTCCTGCCGGTAAAAAGGAAGCGCATCGCAGAATTTACTCACCAGCACCCATGCCGCAAGTCCTGGTGTTGCAATCCCCTGCGGTATAATCTGCGGAGGCAATGGCGCAATCTTTACCGGAGCTTCATCACTTTCGCTCCCTTCACAGTTTTTACAGGCATATTTATATCGGATATGACGAAGCACCTGGATTTTCGCAGGAATCATATCAAGCTTTTCAGAAACTTCTTCCCCAATGCGTTTCATCTCGCACCCGCAGGCACACTGTTTTTCTTCTTCGGAGATATCATGTACAACATCAACACGAGGGAGTGATTCCGGAAGAGGTTTCTTTCCTGTCTTCCGGCGTGTATGAGATGAAACAACGGTTAGCTTTTCAGGTGAATCATCTTCTGCGTTTTCATTCTCATCAGAGCTGAATTCTGATTCATCAAACAACCGGCCCTGTAGAATATCATCGGGAGTCAGCTTCTCGCTTTTACGGCCGAATAACTTTTGAAGTAAAAATTTATTTTTCTCTTTAAGATATTGAATTTCTTTTTCGTATTCATTTGCCAGGTTTGAAATAATTTTCTTGAGCTCGTTTACATCATCAGGAAGGTTGTCGGGCATTGCAATCATGAGTACATCATATAACATGCCCTCATGATTGCAATTAATTTTTATATCACGCTTGCATAACGGCGGATTTTATGAGCATTATAGAAGTCAAGCCCCTGTAACAGCCACCGGAATTCCTCGCGGGTAATCTCATGGACATCTTCGGCTATCCGGGGCCAGCGGAATTTATCCTCCTCCAGCCTTTTATGCCACAGGCAGAAACCATTCCTGTCCCAGTATAATATCTTCAGCATATTTTTTGTCCGGTTGCAGAACACATAGTAATTCCCGCTGAAAGGGTCTTCCTTCATATGCTCCTGAACAAAGACGGATAAACCATTGATTGACTTCCGAAAATCTGTTTTGCCGGGATGAAGAAATATTCTCGTTTCTCTCTGCAAACTGAGCATCACTACCTCCGTATGGCAAGAATGATATTTCGTAATTGCGATACAGGGATGGTTTCACGGATTCTCAAAGTCATGCCATCATCGAGCAGTAATTCAAAATATTCATCCTGATATGAAAAATTCCCCTGCAGTTCAATAAATGGTATTTCTTTCTGAGATTTTTTACTTACTTTTGATTTCCAGTTGCCGAAGGTTGACAGAGGTATTTTATTCTCTCTGCAATACTCAACTTGTGATATCCCGCTTTGTTCCCAGGCGGCTATATGTTTCTCCATGCTTGACATATCGCGTTTCTGATATTCAATTCTTTTACTCATCTCTTCCTCCATTTTTTAATGAAGGGTATTGTAATATATCATTGATCTTTTTTCAAGATGGGGTTAATTTGACGCTTACAAACCATTAAATCATGATGGAGTATATTACAACGGTTTCTGCCAGTTAAGACAAAAAATAGATTAAGAATATAATAAAAAATGAATAATAGTAAAATAAGTGCATTCAAGCTCAACATTCGTTTCGCTTACACAAAACTTTTTGTAATCGTGTTTTCAGCACATAACACAGCTTGAACAAAACCGCCTGAGAATAAAATTATGAAGCTAAAACTTATTTGTTTGTAACAATAATTGGATTAGCCTTTGTTCAAGCTGAAGAATTGGCCAGGACAATAAAGAAAGGATTTATTGGAGGAAAAATGAATAAAGAAACCAAATGTAGAAATTGCTATGTGTATATATTAGATACATTAGCTGATTGGGAAATCGGATTTATAATTGCTGAATTAAACAGTGGTAGATATTTAGATAAAAGCAAAGAAAAAATATCATTAATAAAAATAGGCGATAACTTAAAACCTATAAAAACGATGGGAGGGATTATTATTACTCCAGATAAAGATGTCGCTGATGTTGAATTTAAGGAAAATGACTTACTCATTTTACCGGGAGCCGATACTTGGATGGATGAAAATAATCAAAAAATTGATGTTCCCCCGAAAAAATGGACACTTTGTTAAGCCATTATTTTAAGATTTAATCTTTCAAAAATCTCCGGACTTTTATAACCCAGATGTGAATGCCTTCTTTTACGGTTATAAAATATTTCAATATATCTAAAGATACTTCTCTTAGCCTCATTCCTTGTTTTGTAAATATTAAAATAAAATTCTTCTGTTTTCATCGAATGAAATAAAGATTCAGCACAGGCATTATCCCAGCAATTGCCATTCCTGCTCATACTCTGAATACATTTCTTTGATTCAAGTAATTCCCTGAAGGATTTGCTGGCATATTGTTTACCTCTATCAGAATGGAATATCAGGCCAGGGCCCGGATTTCTTCTCATACAGGCCATGTTAAAAGCATCTTCAACAAGTTCAGCTCTCATATGATTTGCCATTGACCATCCGACTATCATTCTGGAAAATAAATCCATTACTATACATAAATACAGCCAGCCTTCTAATGTCCAGATATAGGTTATATCTGACACATATACTTTATCTTTCTCTTCAACAGTAAAATTCCTGTCTAGTATATTCTCAGACACTGGCAAAGAATGACCCGAATCAGTGGTTGCCTTAAATTTTTTCTTTGTCTTTGCATGAATCCCATTCACATTCATCAGCCTCTCAACCCTATGTATTCCGCAGAAAATACCTTCTTCAAGTAAATCCTGATGAATTCTGGGGCTGCCATAGCTCTCTCCGCTTGATTCATGTGATGATTTTATCCTCTCCAATAGTATTTCATTTTCAAGCCCTCTTATACTCTTTGGAGCTTTCAGCCAGGCATAATAACCGCTTTTACTCACATCCATAATCTGGCATATCCTCGATACTGGAAATTCAGTACTCTGTTCCTTGATGAATTCATATTTCATTCTTGTGGTTTCGAGAATATGCCCAGAGCCTTTTTTAGAATGTCACGCTCCTGCTTAAGAATCAACATTTCCTTCTTGAGTCGTTTAATTTCTTCACTATCCTGAGGATTTATTGTTATTGTCCCGGAATTCCTTTCCTCTGTTTCAATTTCCCTATTCCAGCGCAATAGATTATCTCTTTTAATCCCAAGATCATTCGCTATTTCAAGTGATGTCTTTCCGCTGGTTCTTAATAATTCTACAGCCTCTTTCTTAAATTCCGGGCTGTATTTACTTCTCTCTGACATTGTAAGCCTCCAAATTTATTATATTTTCGGCTTAACTTAATGTCCACTATATCAGGGGAAGATCAAATATTAAATATAGTAGCAGAAGTGATTAATAAAAAAGTTGTAGTCGCTGCAATTTGTGGAGCTACAATAGCATTAGCGCAAAAAGGACTGCTGGATAATCGAAAGCATACGAGTAATGACAAAGAGGTTCTAAAAATGTTTTGTTCCGATTATACAGGAATTAATTTTTATGTGAATGATCCTGTAGTTGTTGATGAAAATTTAATAACTGCTACAGGATTGGCTCCATTGGAATTTTCTTATGAAGTTTTTAAAAAAATTGGTGTAATGAAAGAAAAAACATTAGAAGCATGGTACCAATTACATAAAACTAGGGAAGGTAAATATTTTTACATTCTAATGGAGTCAATAAAATAAAATCAAACGACGTACAACTTATAGAAGTCTTAACGTAGCTGCCCAAAAGAACCGTCATTCTTTATCAGATGTATAAAATATTAAGCAGATAATTTTAAAATTCAGGAAGCATCTATGTTAAGACTTTTGTTGGACGAAACCGCTGATATCGGGGCAGAACATGCTTCGATTATACTCAGAATAGTCATAACAGGAATTTGAATACAGTTTTCTCACGGTCTTTGAAGTAACATGCAGTAAGAATCCGGTGATTTTACCGGAAAAACAAAAAATCTTGTAAAAACCTGATACTACAGCTATCTGAATCGGGATTAAAGGATTAAAAGATTATCATGATTTAGTCTCCGGAACTGGCAGGTGAATCCTGACCATCCTGTAATCAGGTAAATCAGGGTCCAGACAATTATTAGATTATCTGATAATAATTATAAATGAAGTACTTATGCAATCATCGGATAGACTGTGAATGGCAATTTCATTCAACGTCTTAAAAGCTCCCGGGGAATGGTTTTAAAAGGAATTCTTTAAAAATCACAACACTGTTCTTTTTCAGGCTCTATGGAGATGGGGCAGTTCCAGACACCCGATGAAAAATTCTTTATGGCTTAAAAACCGGTACTTTAAAACGCATAGGTAACAGGGGCTTAAACTTTCTGTTCTGATGAGTAGATTCTCATTACTGCGGGACACATTAAAATTGTGCAGCACAGAATGATAAGTCTTGACAGGAACCCATTTTTAAAAGAAGATTCTGATTATTTCTACTATAGAAAAACGGGAATAAAAACAGCTAACAGCGGTTGGTTGTATAATCAGCTTTAGACGGCTTGAGCTGTATGAAGGGCGACCGGAGAAAGTGCCTGTGGTAAAACTTTCACGTACGGTTTTTATGGGAGAAAGGAGGCGCGAGCTTCCTGACCTGGCAGACTAGTAAGAAAATTTACAATAGTTATACATAGCATGGCTGGTTAATGTAAGGAGCTTATGAAGAAAAAAATTATAATCTCAATAATTCTATTATCTATTGTTGTTTCAGGTAATTGCTCTTCGCAAAATTGCAAGAACTATAAAGATGATGTGTTGTCAATTAAAGGTTGTATTGTAAAAAATTTAATAATTAGCGATAAAGAAAAAAGAACTAAAATCGATTCAGTAGTTAATGTCCAGAAAAACAATTATTCTCAATATAAAAAAATAGGAGATTTTGAAGTTATTTATCCACTGGATTTAGAAAAGTATAAAAGAAGTTATATCGATTTGATTGTTACAATAGAAACTTCTACTCTTATAAAATTACTTGAGTTAGGCGTTTTTTTAAAAGAAAAAAGATAATGGGGCAAAAAATTGTATTAATTTTAAGCCCCATTATGAATAGTATTTTAAAAACGACTTAACATGGATAAAAAAATAAACAACAGATTACAGAAGACAAGTACTTTACAGCGGCGAAAGAAATTTTTTCAAAACCGCAAATGAGGCATTTTACTAAGATGCTGAAAGGGATAATAGAATATGATGGTCGTCATACAATCTCAAGTATCAACTCCATTCAGGTTGACACAAGAGATGTTAGTAATGATATAAAGTTTATAAGAGATACAGCTTGGACCTGTAAAGATCTTTTAAGAGTTAACAGGAATTTTTTAAAATGTATCGCTAAGAAAAACGGGACAGGCTTTTTAATAATAGATGATACTGTGATAGAGAAGCCGGGAAAACCGAAGAAGATAGAAAGTCTCGGGTGGCATTATTCTCATTCAAAAGGCAGAACGGTATATGGTCACAGCTTGGTGACAAGTCATTATAGATCAGGGGATATATCTTTTCCATATGATTTCCGGTTTTATCTAAATGAGAAAGTGGAAACTGAATCCGGAGAAGTATTTAAAACAAAACCGGATATAGCATGTTCATCCTTAGTACGGATATAAACTTGAATCATTGAGAGTTGCTAACAATGAACAGAGTCTTGGGAAATCTCGACAGTATTTCAAAATAATGAAGAAGCGGGAGTCCGTTGATCAAGTGATTATAATGTATAAAAAGGGTGTCTCCAAGAGGGACATTTATAAAAAACTAAAACTCGTGGTGTAGCTATGTCCAAAAAACGCCTAACTCGAGTTAATTAATATTTGGAGTTATTTGAATGAATCTGACCAATATTCTATTAAAAAACCATCTGATAACACCTATACAATTACTATTCCAATAAAAGAATTTAACATAGACCCTATCGTTACAACCATTAAAGAAATACAATTTGATGCCGCATATGAGAAAGGTAATGATATTTGTGATATTAAAATAATATCTATAAAACTTATAGATTAATATTTCAATATACTGCGCCCCACTTATAGGAGTCTAAACGTAGCTACCCCAAAAGAACCGTCATTCTTTATCAGATGTATAAAATATTAAGCAGATAATTTTAATCTTCAGATGGCAGCTATGTTAAGACTTTTGTTGGATGAAACCGCTGGAGAGCCCTGGTCGATAACAGGATTGACTTTTCCGGTATATCAAAACACTTTAAAAATTGCAATATCGGCGCACCTGCCTTTACCGGCATATAACAGGCAGATACTCTGCTTGACGTATTTTTATAAACTTTTCACTGAAATAAAACTAAAAAAACTATTGACATTGTGCAAATATATTGATACACTAGATTATGAGTAAAAAAGACTACATCGCATACAAAGGCAAAATTTATACCATCGAATGGTATTATGATGAATCCGGAAATAGTCAAGCTTATGACTATTTATTAGAACTTGATACAGAAATGCAAAAGAAAGTTTTCTACCTTCTCAAGAGAATGGGTGATAATGGAAAAATCAATGACATTACGAAATTCCGATATGAAGGAGATAAAATTTACGCATTTAAACCTCAACCGGAAAGATTTTTATCATTCTTCGTTACAGGTAAAACAATCATAGTAACAAACGCATTTCGGAAAAAATCAGATAAATTACCTGAAAACGAAAAGATTAAAGCATTAAATTATAAAGAAAGTTATATAAGAAGAGTTAAAGAAGGAAAATATTATGAAGAAGAATAAAGCCCCCGAACAATTAAGTACATTTGATAAACTCATGCAAGACCCGGAATGGAAAGCTGATTTTGAAAAAGGATATGAAAAATTTCTTATTTCTGAATTTCTTATTGAAGCTATGGAAGAAAATAAAATTTCTGTCAGAAAACTAGCAGAAGAATCAGGTGTTTCTCCAACAATGATTCAAAATCTAAGATCAGGAAAAAGTACTAACATCAGCTTAAATACTCTGACACCGATACTTTCAGTGTTACATTATAAACTTGAATTTGTTAAAGATAAAAAAGAAAAAAGAATAAAAAATAGAGGATTTTCGTGTAATGAAGGGACCAAAAAAATCATATAACTTATAGAAGTCTTAACGTAGCTGCCTCAAAAAAACCGCTAATCTTTATTAGCGGTATAAAAATATTAAGCAGATAATTTTAAAATTCAAGCAGCATCTATGTTAAGACTTCTGTTGGACGAAACCACTGACATCGGGCAGAACATGCTTCGATAATACTAAGCACAAGTATAAATAGGATTTTGAATACCGTTTTCTTCCGGTCTTTGAAATAATATACAGTAAAAATCCGGTGATTTTACCGGAAAAAATAAAAATCACATAAAATAATTATTTCTCCAGTCAGCGGATAGACCGTGAATGGCGATTTTATTCAACGTCTCAAAAGCTCCGGGGAATGGTTTTAAAAGGAATCCTTTTAAAAATTCCAATACTGTTCTTTTTCAGGCTCTATGGAGATGGGGCAGTTCCAGACATACGATGAAAAATTCTTTATGGCTTAAAAACCGGTACTGTAAAACGCATAGGAAAAGAGACTCAAACTTTATGTTCTGATGAGGAGATTCTCTTTACTGCGGGACACATTAAAATTGTACGGCACAGAATGATATGTCTTGACAGGAGCCCATTTTTAAAAGAAGATTCTGATTATTTCTGCTATAGAAAAATGAGAATAAAATCAGATAACAGCGGCTGATTGTATAATCAGCTTTAGACGGCTTGAGCCGCATAAAGGGCGTCCGGAGGAAGTGCCTGTGGTGAAACTTTCACATACGGTTCTTATTGGGAAAAGGGGGTACGGGTTCCCTGACCTGGCAGACTACTACCGCAAGCAATATTTGAAAAGGAGAATTATATGAATAATTTCAATAGAATATTTGGGTCGGGGCCTATTGGATTATTAATAAGTTTAGCATTATTAATAATCTCATTTTATTTAAAAAATTTGTTAAATATTCCTCAAGTGTTTAATAATCAAGATTTTGTTCCTGTGTCTATTTTTGTGTTATTAACTATTGTTAGCATTATAATAATTACTTGGAGTCTTGTTTCATTAAATCCAAAATTACGAGGTAAGGCATTAATAACTACAGGAGCGTTGAGATATTTTCGGCATCCTTTGTATGCAGCATTTTTAACTTTTTTTAATTTTGGTTTGGCATTTTTATTAAATAATTGGATATTTATTATTTGGGCATTGATTCTACACCCTATTTGGCATTTGCTAATTATAAAAGAAGAAAAAGATTTAAAAACTATTTTCCCTAACGAGTATGAAAAATATTGTAAGGATACAGGAAGATTTATTCCCAGATTTTTTAAAAAACGCGGTAGTACTGCACATAACTTATAGAAGTCTAAACGTAGCTGCCCAAAAGAACCGCGGGTCTTTATCAGTGGTATAAAAATATTAGATAGATAATTTCAATCTTCAGACAGCAGCCATGTTAAAACTTTTGTTGGACGAAACCACTGGAATCGGGCAGAATATGCTTCGATTATACTCAGAATACTCATAACAGGAATTTGAATACCGTTTTCTTCCGGTCTTTGAAATAATATACAGTAATAATCCGGTGATCTTACCGGAAAAAATAATAATCCCGTAAAATAATTATTTCTCCAGTCAGCGGAGAGACCGTAAATGGCGATTTTATGCAAAATCTTAAAAGCTCCGGGCATACTTATCCTCTCTATAAAACAGTTTTTAAATCTGTGCGGATATACTTCTTTATAACAGCTAACCGTAAGTCGACAAGCCATGGATATAATGAATGTGTCCTTTTCCACACTCCCTGCAGAGAGTTATATCAATCCTGAAATATTTCCAGACCAGGAAAGCTGTATCCTCAAGAAGCTCTTTGCTCCGCTCATCCTGCTCCGCCAGAGGCTGACCAAGAAACATCCGGCAAAGGGCAAGATTGTTTGCCCTGTTGGTACTTCGGAATTCTCTCTCACCGGAAAAAAAAGAAGGCTGTTGCGGCATGCCGCGAGTTTTACGAAATTCAAAAGAAGAATGAAAGTATACCGCAGACATGGAGTTAAATCTATCTGCGCGTCACAGGTAAAAACCTTTCATGCTGCCCTGCATGCAAAACCGGAAGGCTTGTAGTGAAAGAGATTCTTGAACCGGTGAGGTATCGTTCACCTCCGGCGAAGCAGAGTGGTTGTAGATTATTATCTGCATATTGATGTATTATGATTGTGGTGGATGTAGGAAGATCATGAATGGATACTTTTATTCTGATGATTAAGAAATACTGATAATTTATTCCGGAAAGTATCGTTTAACAGTAATTTAAAAGCAGATATATTGGTTGTTATAAAGAATCAATTGTTTATTTATTCAAATTTCTACATACGAATTATTCTTGAAATTATAAATCCGGTAATTTAAAATCCATTAATATTGTGTCGGGCTGTTGCTCAGGCGGTTCTGTCGGGCAAACAGGATGTTTGCACTTCGGCTGGCTCAGTGACCCCCTGTCGGCATATAACAGGCGATGCACTGCCTGTATTGAGCTGCGTCGACATGAGCGGCGTCGTCTATGATGAAAATCAACACTTTTTAAAAATATTTATAAAAAATCATGCAGCTAATGCTGACTCATATTGTTTCATCTTTGCTACATGGTTTTTTTCATCAGTATAGTAATACATTTTATTCTCTTTCAGCATATTATAAATGATAACGATGATCTTGCGCATTACTGCAACACGAACCTTTCCGGCATTCTTACCTTTCCTTTTTTCAAAATAAAACTTATAAAGCCTGTCACTTGAATCAATGAAATGCTTTATACTCTCTGTCATTAAACTGGCAGTCAATGTCCTTGACTGTTTATTCACCTTACCAACATGTGCTGTGTTCCCTGATGCATCTATTCGGGGAGCTGTTCTTAAATACGAGCATAGTTTTTTAGCACTGGGAAATCTGTTAATATCTGCAATATCTGACATTATTGCGATAGCAAGAAAAGGGCTTATGCCGCGGATACTTGTCAGAATCCGTATCTCTCTGTAAAATATCTTCCCTTTCTTCAGAATTGCTTTCTTTATATTCTCTTTTTCATTTTCAAGAGAATTGAGCGTTGATAGCAAAATATTGATTTGAACTAAAAATGCCTCACTGACAGGCAGACTCCTGATCCTGTCCTGTATGTGGTTGTATGAAAGATTTTCCTTAGAAAATCCGAAAATACCATTCTGACGGAAAAGTGACCTGATACGGTTCTTTGTCATACATGCCTGTTTCTTGAGCATTTCATACGTTACAAACATGCTTCTCAACTCGCTAACTTCCTTTGATGGAACGTAGATTATCGGAAATTCATCCGATGATTTATCGTAGCATACATAATATTTCAATTTCTTTGCCAGTTTAATGGCATCAATCTTATCAGTCTTCTTCCTGGAATTCGATATTATTGAAAACTTGTAAGGATCTACAACATAGACTTCCTTTACATATTCTTTAACCT
The DNA here is from genome assembly GCA_963664815.2 of Spirochaetota bacterium. Taxonomy (GTDB): domain Bacteria; phylum Spirochaetota; class UBA4802; order UBA4802; family UBA5550; genus WRGT01. The sequence goes on along the minus strand of CAXXHB010000003.1, from coordinate 2,542,656 downwards.
GTTCCACAAACCAGAATGTATTGGTTGATGCCTCAACGACTATATAATCCTCAATCATCAGTTTACTTAAAAATCTCCTAAATGCTTCTGTTTTTAAACTGACTGTTTCCATTGTCAGTTCGTCCGTGTTTTCTCCTAAAACTGCTGCTTTAAAACTATCTGTGTGAAGATCTATCCCATAAAACATTGACAATCAATCCCCCTTATGATATTTTTGATACTCAAGACCAACTTGACGGGTTAAATGAATGGTCCACTCGTCTATTCGGGTTTCAGGGAGAATATCCCGTTCCCATTCTTTTGGTCAGGAAGGAGGCTGGACTAAACGTTTTACATAAAAAAATTGTCCAATTATCTCATGTGGACATTTCACTTTATTTAAAATAAGATGCTTGATATATTATTTATGCCTTACAATGATAACAACATACTATTACAAAAATGAGAGAAAATAATGTTGAAAAGTATAAGAAAAAGTGAAATTGAACAATTCATCGATCGTGTTGTTTACTTCATAATCATATTGGTAATTTGTATAGGTCTTTCCATTGTATTGTATAATGTTTATACAATATATAAATTCCAAAAATTTAACGAACCTGTTGTTAAAACTTTTACCGCCCTTGCAGTTGTATCTACATTACTTTTAGGTGTCTATCAAGCAAAAAAAAATGTATGGCTCAAGAGAAGAGAAACAACTATGACTGAATTGCCCAAATTAGTCAAAGAAATACAAACATACAGAAAAGAAATCAGAGATATCCAGAAAGAATATTATAAAAATAAAATTATCACTCTTGATGAATTAATTGAAGAAAGAAAGCCTCTAACTGAAGAAATATTGCATTCGTGGATTTGTGATATTGACGAAAAAGGTGGTTATAAACTTGAAAAAGATCAATCTTTTTTTCAAATGACAGAAGATGGAAAAAAAATCAGAGAAGCATTACTTCATATAATTAATGTTTATGAAATAATTTCTAGAGGTGTTTATTCTCATGTGTACGATGAAAATTTAGTTGTTGATTTGATAGGAAGCCTTATTATAAAAAATTGGAAAATATATGAAATATACATAAATCACAGGAGAAATAAGCATAAATCAGTGCATTTTGGAGATTGGTTCCAAGCATTAGCAAGAAGATTTACTGAAAAAAGTGAGTTTAAGCCAAAAATGGGAGTATAAAAAAAGACCCTTTGGGTCTTTTTTTAAATGAATTTTTTACAAATTGTCCTATTCAAGCTTCAAAATAGCAATTTCAACGTCATGCTTACACGACGTTTGCCAGTTAAATATCTTCTATTTCTGTAAATATTTTTATCATAAAACTACCTCTCAAAACATAAACTCCATTTACAAATATAATCGTAATAAACATATCTATAGTCAAGTAAAAAATTCACTTTTTTTCACTCAACGAGATAGATAAATATGTTGAAATCTACAAAAAATACAACGCCTTCACATAACTTATAGAAGTCTTAACGTAGCTGCCCAAAAAAACCGCTGGTCTTTATCAGCGGTATAAAAATATTAAGCAGATAATTTTAAATTTCAGACAGCAGCTATGTTAAGACTTTTGTTGGACAAAACCATTGATATCGGGCAGAACATACTTTGATTATACTCAGCACAGTCATAGGAATTTGAATACCGTTTTCTTCCGGTCTTTGAAATAACATACAGTAAAAATCCGGTGATTTTACCGGAAAAAAATAATCCAGTAAAATCATTATTTGTCCAGTCAGCGGATAGACCGTAAATGGCGATTTTATGCAACGTCTCAAAAACTCCGGGTATACTTATCTTCAATGTATTCGGATATTTCCTGCTGATATTTTAAGCTCGTACCTTATTGCAATTCATCCTTGAGTTTAGTAAGCGCCATAGGATACCATTAAAAATTTTTGAACCCGCTACAGCGGGAAAGTAAAAATAGTTAAATATTTCAATTGATAAAAGCCCGGACAGCCCGAACTCTGAAGGTGTTGTCCTTATTGCCGTCGCCCTGGGCGCCACTGTAGAAATTCTGCCCCCAGGCGCTGCCAGCATCGTTCTCAGACGAACTCCAATAGAGGGTACCAACGAAACCGCCAACACCGTTTTTATACAAATTCATATACATTCGGTTAAGCTCATCTTTAGATGGCAAAAACCAGTCACTTTTTCCGCCGCCTCTGTATGCAGTGCATAATTCAGCTGCTATTTTTGCTTCTCCACAACTTTTAACTATAGCCTCCGTGTTGCTTTTACCAGTCCCTATGGCTGTACCTTGTGCTCCGGGTATTGATTTTTCATAACAACCCCATTCTGATTTAACGCTCTGATCAACTGGTGCTGCTTCCAAATATCTCCAGCCGTCATCAGAATTACCTTTGTCATAAAATACCCGACCTCCGGCTGGGCCTTTATCTCCTATCTTGTATGTCTTTCCCTGCGCGGTGCTTTCATTTGCAAAGAAAGCAACTGCTCCAAAGATCAAGATTAGGGCCGCTATTAGACTTGCTGATTTTATTTTAAAATGCATATTCTCCTCCGGAATATTTATTAATGAATGACTCTTCATCACACGTTTTATTATGAATATGAAACTATTGCCCTATACTTCCTGCTATGTCAAGATTGATATTGACTTTTTCTGTTGATATGAAATTAATAAAAATGTTTATGTTGTTCTGTGGTAAAACTTTCACGTACGGTTCTTATGAGGGGAAAGAGGGGGGCGAGCTTTCTGACCTGGCAGACTAGTAAGAAAATTTACAATAGTTATACATAGCATGGCTGGTTAATGTAAGGAGCTTATGAAGAAAAAAATTATAATCTCAATAATTCTATTATCTATTGTTGTTTCAGGTAATTGCTCTTCGCAAAATTGCAAGAACTATAAAGATGATGCGTTGTCAATTAAAGGTTGTATTGTAAAAAATTTAATAATTAGCGATAAAGAAAAAAGAACTAAAATCGATTCAGTAGTTAATGTCCAGAAAAACAATTATTCTCAATATAAAAAAATAGGAGATTTTGAAGTTATTTATCCACTGGATTTAGAAAAGTATAAAAGAAGTTATATCGATTTGATCGTTACAACAGAAACTTCTACTCTTATAAAATTAGTTAAAGCAGAAACAAATATCGCGTTTGAAGAAATTGATAAAAAAGCTATAGAAATTGCCAAATCTAATAATGCAAATGGAATTTATCTGGTAGGAGTAAAAACTGACCTTGAGAATGATTATACTGATAATTTAAAAATAGAGGTTAATTCGGGTTGTAAAATTTCTCTATTTTGTAAATATGAATTACTTAAAAAATAGTTTTGCCACTAAGTACAACAACACTTACAACGCGTTTGTTCCTTGGCACTCGCCTTGAGAAGCTGGCTCGTCAAATTGGCTTTCGGGTCCTGTGCCGTTTTAATAAAACATTTATTGTTTGACAAGTATACCACATTTGGTATACTTATTTAATATGAATTACAAAATAGAAATTCTTGATACGGCATATGAATTTATTTCTTCTCTTGAAACAAAATTCAGAGCAAAGACATATAGAACTATTGGGTTATTGAAAGAATTTGGACCATTTCTGAAAGAACCTCATTCTAAATCTTCGATTTATATCATCACTTCAGGTTTTATTAAAAAAGATGATAAACTGATAAAAGCAGATAAGTAAAGCGATAGAATTAATGAAAACATACATGGAGCAAAATCATGAGAAAAATTAAATCATACAATTTTGATTCTTTACTTGAAAAAGAATTGAAGGATAAAGATTTCAAAGAAGCATATGAATCATATAATGAAGAATTTGCTCTTGCCAAAGAAATTATAAAATTAAGAAAAACTAATAATCTGACTCAAAAAGAATTGGCGTTGAAAGTTGGGACTTCACAACCGGCAATTGCACGTCTTGAATCTGGAAATTATAAAAATGTTTCTCTTTCTTTTCTTAGAAAAGTTGCTCTTGCACTAGGTGCTACTCCTGAGATTAAATTAAAAAAGATAAAGTAGCGATTTTTACATTTTTGTATTGATTTCGACATCCTCAATCTCAAAAAACCTGTTGTAACCCGACCACATCGAATAACGAGCCTGTAGAAAAAAATATAAATTGATTGAAATTTAACGGCAGTTATGTGCTGATTTTCCATCCACAGGAGCGTATGGAAAATATTTAACTAAAAAGAACGTATGGCCCGGAACCTGAGTGTAGTACCACTTATACTCGCCTGAGATTTGAATCCTCCGTTGATGAGGATGGCCCGCGCTGAGTTCGGGTAAGCGACTTCGCTCGAACACCAGTAATAGTCACTCTCGGATAAATTGCCGATAGTACTTCTGTTATTACTGATTATCGTCAATTCATCTTCTGACGGAAGATACCAGTCAGTATATCCGCCGCCAGTATACGACCGCGCCAGACCGGCAGCATAGTTTGTACCGGCGCCGCACGCAGCTATTATTTTATCTGTATTGGCAGATCCGGTCCCCAGCGCTGTTTGAGTGCCAAAGGAATATGATGATAGAGTACTCCACTGGATCCCTGTAGTCTGTTCCGAATTGGCTGCAATAAGTCCCCGCTGTTCTCCGGCAACATATCCGGTGTCCCCCGATGCCAGTATGTATAAAACCTTCCCCCCCAGGGCTGAATCACCTACAACCACTGCGGCTGTAGCAGGAAATACCGCCGTCACCACGCCTGAACCAGCACTGTTTAATACACTCGTTGCACCTGCGATAGTAAAATGGTTTGCCGCAATGCCGGTAAAGGAGTAACCGGATTTGGCTGTAAGGGTTATTGTTGCAGTATACGCTTTATTGCCGCCAAAACGCGAAGACCATGACCATCCTCCGTCCCAGGAAACAGTACCCGTGTACTGGTCTGTATCTGTTATTTTTGTTACCGGAGTCGCTCCCAGAACCGGCGCGGTAACACCCGATATCGCGGCAGTTATCTCCTGACTGCCATCCGTTGCACTGTTTACCGCTTCATCTTTCCATCGTTCATCATAGGTATCCATCAGCACGTTGTTGCAGGAAAGAAGAGACACCGCAACCACAAGCAGCAATAATTTTCTTTTCATTATCAGAACCTCCAGCCCATATCTATACCGCAAAGGGCGAAATGAAGCAGCTTATCCTTCTCGAAAAGGATACCGTAGTCTCCGCGTATTCCCCAAAAAAAGTTTTCTGAAATATTCCACCCCGCGCTAACTGATACAAGCGTCATCATATCAATTCCGCTGTGCGCGTTGTCAGTGAGAATACCTGTATTTTTGCTGCTGTTGACACACGCGGTGTCTATATACGCCGCCCCGGCGGTCACCGCAGGTGATAAGTATAATCCGCCTTTTGTATTAAACTGGTACCCCGTCTTTATTCCAAAGGGAACAAAATTGATTCTTTCAACCTTCTGGCCAGAATCATTGAGAGAATTCACTCCCGGAATATAAAAGTACCCGCCTTCCAGACCGATTCGTGTATTCCTGAAAAAAATGTCATTATGGAGATATGAAACCGTTCCGCCGTACCCCACAGATCCCATCTTTCCGAACTCAGCAAAGGGGAATAAAAGCATTGGCGTAAACGCCAGTCTGCCGGTATATGGCTGAAAAGCCCGGATGTCGGAGATTTTAGATTCAGCCCCGCTGTTGTCAACGGAGACAACCTGGATACGGTCTATCTTCAAGGGGCTTTTGGTTATAACAATCCGCGTGCCCTCTGTTTCACCAAACAGTGTTCGATCTTTTCCTTTGACAATAAAAACCCTGTATTTTTTCACTATTCCGTCTGGGTCAACTGCCGGCTTCCATTGGGCTGTTACAGTACCATTTTCATTGGCTGTAACCTCCAATCCTCCGGGTGCGTATGGTAAAGTATTTAGTGTGGATATCTCAAGAAGGTTGCTATGTGGTGTTTCTTCCTTATTTTTATCAACACCTGTTACAGAGATAAGATATTTTGTGTTGCCTTTGAGATTTTTCAGATGAAATGATTTTTTTGAAGATGTTCCGGCAACGATAAACGGGTCCTCCTTTTTATTCTTGATGTAGATATTGTAATATTTCATCTCGTCAAAAGGGGGATACCATTCAATTTCAATGGATGTATAATCCGCTTTACCGATAAGTTTAGAAGGGTTGCGTTCTGCCACAAAAAGCACATCAGCCCGTTCAAGTTTCAGTTCTTCCGGTTTGTAAAGTTCTTTGCGGAAGGTGTATGTGGTGCGGTCTTCATCCACCATGAATAACAGCATATTGTCGCCGCTCTTCATCTGAACATAGAGACGGCCCATGTTGAGTTCGGTGTATAGAACCCTCATTACATTGGTCCGCGGATATCTTGTTACCTTTTTATCTCTGGCGGAGCGGAAGACAACGGCTGTAACAGTTTCGCTTATTATGCTGCCGCCGATTATTGAACCGTCTGTCAGAAAAAGGTATTCAGCGCTGAGGGGGGCGGCACAAAACAAAGCAGCTAAAATGATCGGCAAAATTCGCTTCATTGTTATTATGATCTCTTAATTATGTATTTATACGCATTTTTATTTTCTGCATTCTACAGTTTGTTCCGGTGGGAATTCGACCAGTTTTATAAATCTGGTCATTTTTTTTATTATTTTGTTATTGAACAGGGCTTAAGTTTTTCAAACAGGAAAAGTTCTGTATAAAAATGATTCCATGAACTTAAAAAACATTTCTGATAGTTAATAAGTTATTTGAGCTAGGCGTTTTTTTAAAAGAAAAAAGATAATGGGATAAAAATAGTATTAATTTTTACTCCATTATGAATAGTATTTGAAAAATTCTAATAAATAAAAAACAGATTACAGAAGACAGATATTTTACAGCGTGAAAGAAATTTTTTCAAAATAGCAAATGAGGCATTTTAATAAGATGCTGAATGGGATAATAGAATATGATGGTCGTCATACAATCTCAAGTCTCAACTCCATTCAGGTTGACACAAGAGATGTTAGTAATGATATAATGTTTATAAGAGACACAGATTGGACCTTTAAAGATCTTTTAATATTTAACAGGAATTTTAAAATGTATCGCGAAGAAAAACGGGACAGGCTTTTTAATAATAGATGATACTGTGATAGAGAAGCCGGGAAAACCGAAGAAGATAGAAAGTCTCGGGTGGCATTATTCTCATTCAAAAGGCAGAACGGTATATGGTCACAGCTTGGTGACAAGTCATTATAGATCAGGGGATATATCTTTCCCATATGATTTCCGGTTTTATCTAAATGAGAAAGTGGCAACTGAATCCGGAGAAGAATTAAAACAAAACCGGATATAGAATGTTCATCCTTAGTACGGATATAAACTTGAATCATTGAGAGTTGCTAACAATGAACAGAGTCTTGGGAAATCTCGACAGTATTTCAAAATAATGAAGAAGCGGGAGTATGTTGATCAAGTGATTATAATGCATAAAAAGGGTGTCTCCAGGAGTGACATTTCTGAATGATGGGAACATGATTAATGAATTAATTATATGAAAGGGTGAATTAAAAATGATATTATCGAATGAAAGTATTACTAAATGCCAAGATATATTCTTACGACATCCTCGCTATGGACTGTCTGATAATGCAATTGAAAAATTACTGAAGGCAATACCCCTAAACCAAAAAATTGAAGATGTTTTATTAAAGACAACAGTTATAAAAACATTATATTCTACACCAGTTTTCGACGTTATCAGCTTGTCCAATCATATATTATCTATAAAAAATATTGATGATATGTTATCAAAAGGAGAGCTTTCAGTCGTTGATAAAATTCGACTTGGTCATGGGATTAAGTCAAAAGGAGGGAAGGAATATGATTTTTATTCTTTTGCAACGAAATATTGTTCTTTACATAATCCATCGAAGTATCCAATATACGATAATATGGTTTCAGATTTTATTAAAAATATACTATTATCGACAGGAATGATTAAAGGTAAAAAATTATTAGATTTCAAGATTTATGATCTATATAAAAAAGCAATCGATACAATCCTTGAACGTTTTGGCGTTACAATAAAAGATTATAAAAAAATAGATATGGGATTATGGGTATTATCAAAATATTTTTATAAGAATGAGCTGGATAGCAATAAAGATGATTTTTGGATTTATCAAGAAATTGAAAAAGTATTCGGGCACAACGCATAACTTTTGTTGAACGAAATCGCTGGCATCGGGCAGAACATGTTTCGATTATACTCAGAACAGTCATAGGAATTTTAACATTGTTTTCTTCCGGTCTTTGAAATAACATGCAGTAATAATCCGGTGATTTTACCGGAAAAAATAATAATCCTGTAAAATAAATATTTCTCCAATCAGCGGAGAGACTGTAAATGGCGATTTTATGCAAAATCTCAAAAGCTGTTAGGGTCTTTGGATATCAAAAATCAAACCAGTAATGTTACGTAATCCTTCTTTATTCTTTTTTAAAGCTTTTACATAAGAGTCTTTACTAAGTCCATAAGTAGAAATATATATTTCATAAGCTTTGTTCTTTCTATAATTATTTATTTCATTAAAAGCTGTAGTAAAATCAGGTATTCCTTTTGGATCAAACCAAATTCCGGTAAGAATATCATCTTTTTTCAATAAATCAACATTTAGTACGCTGAAAGCTGGACAGATGCACCATGTTAATAGTTTATTATAGCTGGATGCAATAATTTGATATAATCGGAAGTTTACTATTCCAATTTTTTTATTTTCATCGTGGAACTTTTTAAGCATGTTATAATTAAATGAAATAAATGAAATATTATTTAGAATTTTATTTTGAAAAGATTTATTATCGATGCCATATTTTATAGATTTTAATATGCCATTTATTAATAATTCATCTATATCTGTAACTTCTTGAGAAGAAGTTTTTAATTCAATGAATAAACGTATATCATTATTTAATCCGTTTTTATATATCGTTGTTATGACTTCATTCAGTTTTTCACTGTTTTTATTAATTTGCTTAATATTCTCCTTATCATCACCTATTATTCTATCATGAGTTACATATACATCTCCGGATTTATCAATTTGAACATCTATTTCAATTCCATTAAGATCATGTGTTTTTATACTATCGAGTATCAATTCAGAAACTTTTTTATCTGAAGGCAGTGATATATCTATTGGGTATTGTTGATATGAACCTGCCGCATGACCAATGGCTGAAAGCCTATTGTTTGTATCCCCGGAATTATTATTTCGTAATCTCATTATCAAATCTTTATGCCACTGTATTGATTGTTTTGCTTCACTATATTTCAAAGCTCCAACTGTATCTTTTTGCATGGCACAATATTTAGAGCCACAACCAAAGTAAAAAAAACATATAATTATTATGCTGAAAATGGGTAACTGTTTCATTGATTACCTCCTGTTGTTTTATTAATATAAAACTACGCAGTTAAATATTAAAATATATATTTTGACATTTCCACGAAAAAATGGACAACTTGTACCTCACTTACATACTCTTTAACCTTTTTCACAAACCGGAATTTATTGGTTGAATACTTTCTGATGTTTACTTCAGATTACTTTATAGATAAATCGAGAGATAGAAAATTCATTCTATGCTGAATCGTATTATGGCAAGTGGAAAGATGGTATGAAAAATGGATATGGTACATACAGTTGGAATGATTGTGGATACTCCGGGGTATATACAGGCCAGTGGAAAGATAATATGAAAAACAGGAAAGAATATTGAGAGTAAGACTGATAGTTGTGTGGAATAAAATTATTCAATATAGGATTACTTGCCATGACGTTTATACATCATATAAAAGATAAAAATATATATATGATTGATTATTCAGGTAAAATCACATTTGAAAAAGGTCTCTCCGGAATGAAAATGTTGGCTGAATATTTTAACAATCTTTCATTATCTCAAGAACATATAAAAGTCATATATGATGTTCGTAAAGTTGATTGGGAGAGCATCGAAACACATAATAAATTATCAAAAATATTTCGTAATGTATTTAACCAGCAATTATTTTACAAAAATATTCATTTAGCCATCTTGAATAATCAATATGATAACTTAGCGTCTGAATCTGAACATTGGTTTACAAAAGAAGAAGATGCGATCAACTGGTTAGATAAGGAATGAATAATAAATCTTCACACGGTGACATCTTAATTTACTGCCTGCAATTTAGAGGAGATTTAATGTTTCAGCGAATTGTCTGAATAATTGATGTTAAAAGTTGCAAGAAGAATTTTTAACATCAATTACATATAAGATGAAGCCACAGCACATAACGGCGGCAAAAAATGCTGCGCCGGAGTACCGGCCTGGCCTCCGCTCCCTTTGAAGATGTGGATGAGGTTGCTAAAGGATGTCAGCATTCCGGCAGACTCAATTATCACCTGACGGCATATAACGGGCGATGCACTGCCTGTATCGAGATTTTCGAAATGAGCTATACCGAAGTGATGTAATAAAAAAGCGCAAGAATGATGAAGACATACACTCCGGATGTATGATATACTGCCGGAAATGAAAGGCAAAATTATGGGAAAAATAGAAATCGTCGTTGCAACAATCGACCACATTGAAGCAAACCTTGCAGAATCTCTTTCTCTTGAGACTGTGGCAGATGAACTTGGCTATTCGCGTTATCACCTTCACCGCATTTTTACAAAGACAGTCGGGCTTACAATGCATGATTATATCCAGCGGAGGCGTCTTACCGAAGCCGCTGCGTTACTCGTTTTTTCGGAAAAACCAATTGTCGAGATTGCCCTGAATGCGGGGTACGAAAGCCAGCAGGCGTTCTCATCTGTCTTTAAATCGAGATATAAGCTGCCGCCCAGCCGGTTCCGTGAAAATGAGAAATTCTACCCGCTTCAGATGCGTTTCGAATTCGACGAGTCCGCGCTCAGGGCAAATTCCAGGGCCAAATGGCACACGTATCAAATAATCATTTTAGCCTGTGAGGAAGATATTCCGGAGTGGATGCGTTTACTTAGACTCGTTATAGACGGATTTCCCTGTTTAAACGAAAATGAGCATATAGATACGCTGAAACGTTATATTGCACAGAAAGGAGCCTTTATTATGAAACAGGGCGATATTGCCATTGGCCTCCTGATGATTTCGCATAAGTCCGGAAGCATTGATTTTTTGGGAATACATCCGTTCTATCGCAATCAAGGTATGGCAGCTCACACGCTCCTTATGAAAGCAATGAGTGAACTGTCCGAGCATAAAGAGATAAGCACCACTTCTTATCGCAAGGGAGATAAAGCTGATACCGGACACCGTAACACTCTTGAAAAATTGGGATTTGCCGAAGGGGAACTCCTTTTAGAGTTCGGTTACCCGACACAGAAGATGGTCATATTGACGAATATACCCAGGGATACTCACTATTCTTGATGATGAAACAATTAATATTCCACCTGGGTAAAAACGGTATTGCCAAAGATTCATACCATATTTTACTGTTATAAAATACTTCATTATAGTTAAAGACACTTTGTTTTTCTTCTCTTCCCCGTAGTTATTAAACAATACTTTCACGGTCTCAGATTAATAAAAAAATGATTCAGCAGCAACAATATCTTTCAAACTTACTGTACAGCTCATAAATTGTGTAACTTTCTTTATATCATTTAACTTTTAAAACTGCCCGGTCATTGTATACCACTATATAAATAACCCACAATGGGCAAGTGCCTTCTCTTCAATAAACCTCAATGCTTCTCTTTATATTATTAATTGCAACTGTCAGGTCAGGGAAAATAAGATAAAGCGCAATAACGATGAAGACGTCAGCATCTGTTGTATGATATACAATCTTGTATGAATGACAATAACATGTCAGGCATCGGGATTTCGGGAATATATCCGCTTTGTCGCAATCGATTCATCGCGCATACGCTTTTTATCAAATCGATCGGGGGGCGGATTGGGCATAAACAGACAATCATCACATTTTATCGTGAAAAGTCGGGTGCTATGGCTCGGAATGACAGCGTATAAATTATTTCGTCAAATGCTATAACACACAAAAGGATATGATATATGTTTAATGAACAAACCACAGATATTTCACCCGTGCAAAACGCGCTTGCCGAGGATTTCGATGCACGCTCGCTTTTCCGATTCGCTTTCCCGACGATCCTGATGATGATTTTTTTCGGACTTTATACCATCCTCGATACGATCTTCGTCGCCCGTGGTGTGAATACTGATGCTCTTTCCGCGATCAACATCGTAACACCCGTCATAAATCTCATTGTCGGACTTGCAACGATGCTAGCAACTGGCGGAAGTGCCATCATCGCGCGGAAAATGGGGTGTGGAGACGACAGCGGGGCCCGCAGGGATTTCACGCTGATTACCGCTGCAACTGTTGTAATCGGCATTCTTTTTACCATAACCGGTCTGATTTATCTCGATCCGCTTCTTCACGCACTCGGAGCGAGCGTCACGCTTCTCCCCTACTGCCGCAGCTATCTCGGGGTGCTTCTGATCTTTGCTCCGGTTAATATGCTGCAGGTTCTCTTTGCCAGCCTCTTCGTAACGGCGGGAAAGCCGGGGCTTGGCATGAAGCTCTGCATCGCGGCGGGTCTTGCTGACGCGTTTTTCGATTACCTCTTCATCTTCGTCTTTCCAATGGGAATCAAAGGAGCCGCGTTTTCAAACTGCATCGGCTATTCCATTCCGGCGGTTGCCGGAATTCTCTTTTTCTTCCTCAATAATGGTGGCACGCTTTTTTTCCAGGTACACAAACCCGACCTGCGTGTGTTGGGCGAATGCGCCTTCAACGGCTCTTCCGAGATGGTAGGGCAGCTTTCAGCCGCAGTAACGACTTTTCTTTTCAACGCGGCAATGATGGTGCTTGCAGGCGAGGACGGCGTTGCCGCGATAACAATTATGATTTACTCGCAGTTCCTTTTAACGACATTCTTCATCGGTTTCTCAATGGGCGTAGCCCCGGTAATAAGCTACAATTACGGAAGTCGTAATCACCGGCAGCTTAAAAGGGTAGTTAAAATTTCTTCAACTGTAATACTCGCCGTTTCAATTTCAGTATCTGTTTTTGCATTGTCCTCCGGAGGAATGCTCGCCGGGATTTTCGCTCCTGAAGGTTCACAGGTATACGCTATTACCCGCACAGGATTTTTTATTTTCCCTTTCGCGTTTCTGTTTGCCGGATTTAATATTTTTACATCGGCGATGTTCACCGCGCTTTCTAACGGTACACTTTCCGCCATACTTGCGTTTTCACGGAGTTTCTTTATTGCGCTGGGCATCATAACTCTTCCCGGGCTTCTCAGAGTAAAAGGCGTGTGGCTGGCGGTTCCGCTCGCCGAATTTATAAGTCTGGGCGTGTCTGTATTTTTCTTTTCACGCAACCGTACGAGGTATCGTTATGTTTAGCACTATGCACGGATATTATTCTGATAAAAATGATATCCCTGTTCGTTATTTTTTATGGCAAATCTCATCAAATTCCGATTATGCGGTTGATACCGGTTTCAAGATAAGGTCAGGGATAACAGATAAGGAGATGTTGATACAATGAAAATTTCAGGTAAAACCGTCGTTTTGGCATTATGGGTATGCCTTATTGCCGCTCTGCCATCCCGTTGTTCAAAATCAGGTCAACAGGAGTATTGGACGTTTTCGACATGCATGGAGAATCCCTCCGATAAGGATCTGAAGGCAGAAGTCTCAGCCGAGTTGAAGCAATATACGGCACAGTTTTCAGACTTTCTGATCAGCGCCCTTGATAAAGCATTGGCGGGTGATTACTCTGTGTTGAAAAAGCTTCGGGATGAAACCACAAACCCCCCGGTACCATTTTCAATGAAAGGGATAAAATACGAAAATCTTCCGGTCAAAGACGGGGCAGGAAACCTTCAACTCAGGATATATTCACCGGATGAATTTACCGCAACTGAGAGATTTCCCGTTGTGATATATCTCCACGGGGGGGGATGGATCTTCGGATCAGCGTCCGGAGCGGCTCATATAGCCTCAGGAATCTGCCGTGCAGCCCGTTCTGTAGTTATTTCCGTTGATTACAGGCTTGCGCCGGAAAATCCCTATCCTGCTGCGTTTGAGGATTGCGCCAGGACGATACAATGGGCGCGTCTCAATGCTTTCAGGTACAATGGTGATCCAACCCGGATTTATCTGGCTGGTGACAGCGCCGGAGGAAATCTCGCCGCCTCGTCGGCTGTTTTCGAATCAATTGGCAATCGATGCATAAAGGGTGTAATTCTGTATTATCCAGCAGTCAATCTCGCCGAATCATCTGCAGAGTCAATGAAACGTTTTTCGACGGGTTACGGACTTGACTCGGAATTTTTAAAAAAAGTGATACGATGTTATATCCCGGATCCTGGTATCAGAGCCGGATACAGAGCATCGCCGCTGAATGCAGATGCCCGGAATATGCCTCCGGCCCTGATAATAACCGCCCAGTTTGATATTCTGCGCGATGATGCGAAAAAGTTTGCTGATAAGCTTTCTGACGCGGGGAATCTGGTGCGTTATATCTGCATCCAGGGGGTTACTCACGCATTTCTTGACAGTAAATGCTGTGAGCCGGAATTCAGCCAGACAATGGAGGAAACAAGCGGATTTATCCGGGCAAAATTTAATTAACTGACACTGATAAAAGAGAGGTTTGTCAGCCTGGAACAACGTTTGGTTTCCGATAGATATATTAAGTCCTCTGGATCAGAGGTGGTGAAGGGGACAGCGGGTTTATTAATACATGGAATTTCCTGTATCAATAAGAAGATGTTTGAGTTATACATAGAGGCAGATATAAATATCTACATGATAAAATAGTGCAAAAAGACAAACTTTTTTATTTTGAAAATCCGCTTTTTTTATAATTCTATAACCGGTAAAGATTTATTTTCCGGAGTGCATGCTTCACATAAACATAAAATAATTTACGGCTTTTTTGATATACAAATAATAAACGAATCTGCTTGACAGAGATATAATATTAAGATAAATATTAATATAATGGATATAGATAATAACCGCTTAATGCCTTTGAATATTCAGGCCCGTTATCCGCAGGACAGGGATGAATTGCTTAAAATACTGACAGATCAAATCTGCATCGATTTATTAAAACAGACTGAGGATTTATTCATATGGATCAGGCAGTTATTGAAAAAGTAAAACAGTATGCCGACATTGTTAAACAGACAATGTCCGTTAAAAAAATTATCCTCTATGGTTCATTTGCCCGCGAAAACAAAACCTGCTGTTAATATTGTATGGCTTGTGGAACCGCAGTTCCGGGAAACCATGGGTTTCCACCAGGGGATGGCTGCAGTTAAAAGTATGATAAATGGGTCTTTATAAAAAATCCGCTCCGTCAGAAGGAGCTTAATAATTAAGAGGAGAGATTATGAAAATACCGATGACACTGGTTTTTTTAATTTCATTTACTCTGGCGGCAGATATCTGCCGGGCTGATGAGTACGATACGATCATTGAAATGGCGGATACGTTTTACGTTTCCCAAAACTACAATGAAGCAGTAAAACATTTCAGCAAGGCAATCAGCATGGATCCGAACAGAGTGAAGGGCTACTGGTACAGGGGGGATTCATTCTTCGCGATGAAGAATTACCCCGATGCGATAAGTGATTACACAACAGCGATAGAACTGGAACCGGGGAATTACCGTTTTTATAAAAAAAGAGGTGATTGCTATTACAATACAGAGCAGTACGCCCTCTCTGAAAAGGATTATACAAAATGCATCGAGCTTAACCCGAAAGATTCCATTTTCTGGCTGTACCGCGGTGATTGTTACAGGAAGCTTAACCGTAGCGATAGCGCGTGCTCTGATTACAAAAGAGCAGACGAACTTGGGAATACAGGTGCCAGGAAGAACGCAAGATCTGCAGAATGCCTGTGGGTTCTTACCGGGGAAAAACCATCCGGACGCGGTATGGGCAGCATCCGCATAGACCCCTTTACCGGCGCCGTGTTTGTATTAAAGGGGATATCCTTTGAAGACTTCAACATCATGACAAAAAAAGAGAATGAATACGTAACAGGGAATGAGATAGGTATAGGGGAGGAATTCGCAGTAAAACTTACAGAACCGATAAACTTTGTAAAGGACGGTAAGGGGGATGTGTTCCTCGGAGCCGGTTTCTCGCTGCATGACAGCAGCGGAAATGAACTCGGGAGAGTGGACGACCTCTATAAAGAGGCTATGGGCTTACCTGCCATGAACTTCAGCTCGATGTCGATATCTCTTTCGATGTCTCAACCGCTTGTACAGGGTACCGGATATTCAGTCAGGATGTGGTTTTATGATAAGAAGGGGGATGGGAAGATTACCATAGACATGCCTGTCTATCTTACATCGAAAACCTCAAAGGCCGGGAATATACTTAAAACAGCTTCAGTTCTCGGAAACGGCATTAATACATCCGCAGTAAATGCGGCTGTTAAGTCCATAACATTCACGCAGAAAAACTCTCCGGATAAAACCATCCCCGGTCAGCTGAAAAATAATACAGTTTATGCGGTGTTTTTGAACGATACCTCGAATCTTAAAAAAGATTTAAAATGGATTGCGCAATTTATCGACGACAGGGGGGTAGTCGCATCCAGGCAGTCCGGGGATGCCGGTTCAGACGGCAGCAGTGTGATGCTGAATATATCAACCGAAGGGCTTAAGCCCGGGGATTATTATATCTGGATAAAGGTAAGGGAAAACGCAGCATCAAATAACATAGGGATAGTCATCCCGGCGGCGGTGAAATAAGCGGGAGAGTATTTGCCCTTATCTTTGCCCGTACAAAGATAGGTGACTGAAAGATAGCGGGAAGGTCATATGTAATCAATGATTTTTCCGGATACTGCAGTTTAACCTGTAAACTGATACTGCAATTGTCTGCCTGCCCGTCTTTAATGCGTGGACAAACAATTCCGAATTGATCAAATCAATTCATATTCTTAGAGATCGTAATGGATTAAACTTTCCTACAGATGGAATCAGCATCTCAACAGTAGGTCCAGCGGATAAATTAAAATCACTGAAGGAAGAGCATCTTAAAATACAACTTGTTCTTTCATTACATGCAACAGATCAAAGAACAAGAGATTATTTAATACCAGGAATGTCTAAGTATAATATTAATGAAGTCATTGCATCAGCGATGGAATATGGAAGAAGACATAAAAAATCTATATCTGTAGCTTATCTGCTGCTGCCCGGTATTAATGATAGAAAAGCTGATATTGAAAATCTCTCAAAATGGTTTTCAAATAAAAATGTTGTTATGAATTTGCTGAAATTTAATGGAGAAAAATCTAATGAGTTTAAATCAGCAGCTGATGAATACCTGAAGAAGGTTAAACAAAGGCTTGAAAAAAATAATGTTAAAGTTACAATAAGGCAAAGCCTGGGAACATCAATAAAAGCTGCATGTGGCCAGTTGGTAATCAAGTAATATTGCAGGAAACATTCCTCAAAGTACATGTGTGTACTTTGAGGAATTGAATATACTTAAAGGTCAATTCACATAACTTACAGGAATCTTAACGTAGCTGCCTGAAAAACTGCAGTTCCATTAATGAAGGGATATCTAAAAATGTTATCGTCAATATATAATTAACTTTTCAATGAGAATAAACCTTAAACAGTAATTGAGATTGTTTATTGATTTTTCTGTTTTTTATTCACCGTTTGCCGTGAAGGGGGTAGTGGGACACCACTTTTTTTGATTAAACTCCTGTCATTTTCAGCATACTTTCCGGCAGTCTGTCGCCCATCAACCTGATTTTTGAGGCTGCTGTAGTGATTTCCCGAAGTTCTTCCTGAGTGAGTTCTATTTCAGATGATCCCAGGTTTTCATCCAGCCGTGAAAGTTTTGTAGTACCGGGTATTGGCACAATCCATGGTTTTTGACCAAGAAGCCATGCAAGGGCTATCTGAGCCGGTGTTGCTCCTTTCTGATTCGCGAATTCACGGAGCAGATCTACAAGGAATACATTTGCCTCCAGTGCTTCAGGAGTAAAACGGGGGACGAGGGAACGGAAATCGTTACTTCCAAATTTTGTTGACTTGTCAATATTCCCTGTGAGAAAACCGGCCCCCAGCGGGCTGAATGGAACAAAACCTATATTGAGTTCTTCCAGCAGGGGGAGGATCTCCCGCTCCGGGCCTCTCCACCATAGAGAGTATTCACTCTGAACAGCGGCGACAGGTTGTACTGCATCCGCACGTCGGATGGTTGATGCTGCAGCTTCTGAAAGCCCGAAGTGTTTAACTTTACCTTCACTGATTAAGTCTTTTACAGCTCCGGCCACATCCTCGATTGGAACATCGGGATCAACCCGGTGCTGATAGAATAAATCAATTGCATCTATCTTCAGTCGTTTGAGGGATGCTTCTGCAGCCTCTTTTATATGTTCCGGCCGGCTGTTGAGACCATACCGTGTTCCGTCAGGATTTATGCCGAATCCGAATTTTGTAGCAACGACTACTGCTTCGCGCAATGGGGCGAGTGCCTCTCCGAGAAGTTCTTCATTTAAAAATGGCCCGTATGCTTCTGCTGTATCAAAAAAAGTAATGCCGCGTTCAACGGCCGATCTGAGAAGTGAAATCATTTCAGTTTTATCTGAACCTGTCCCGTATACACCGGTCATTCCCATACACCCAAGGCCAAGGGCCGATACTTCAAGTCCGCTTTTTCCTAATATCCGTTTTTTCATACTTTACCTCTTAATATATTATTTTCTGAATCTCAATTAATTATAAGTTATTTGTTGTATTGTTCATCCGTGACATGCTCAATCCATTTAACAGCAGAATCATCCCATGATTCTGAAATTGCTATATGTGACACAGGACTGCCCGGTGCAGCACCGTGCCAGTGACGTACATTCGCCGATATCCATACTACATCTCCCGGCGTCATTTTCTGGACAGGCATACCATCGAATTGAACCAGACCGCGTCCTGATTTATCAGTTATACCTCTCGCTTTTCGATCATCCGGAACTGACATAAAAGCATTAATTCCATTCAACGAACGGGAAAAACCGTCATAAGCATAGATATGGATAAGGATTTCCTTAACCTCATTGATTGTCAAACTTCCATCCAGACCCTGATTCATGGTCACATTTTTAATGGTAAACACAAAATACTCCTTTTATCGGATTTTTGTTCATGATAACAAAGTATTAAAAAAGAAGGTAGACCAATCCTGTATAATTATTGCCTATTTCTCTCTTTTGATATAAAAAAATTTGACAGGAGTTCGGAACATTCTTTATATAATAATATCATAATTGGCGGCAGGGAGGGTATTTTTATGACTAATGACACAACTGCTCTAAAATCTGCGGTCAATGAACTGGCAAAAAGTATTGCACGATTAACCGGACATGGAGAATTGAGAACAACATCTGTTCAGGGTCTTTCTCTGTTTCGTAAAACTGAAACCTCAGAGCCGCTGACGGGGATGTATGAACCCAGTGTCTGTCTGATAGCACAGGGAGCTAAACGTGTACTTTTAGGGAGAGATACATTCATATATGATACGAATTATTATCTGTTTTCAGGACTCCCTCTGCCTGTAACCGCGCAAATAACAGAGGCAAGCAACAAAGCTCCATATCTTGGACTTCGGTTGACTTTTGATTATAGTGACATCACAAAGATCATGACTGAAAGCAAGCTTCCGCCGCCAAAATCAGAGAAAACAGAGAGAGGCATGGCTACAGGACTGCTGACTCTTCCACTGGTTAATGCCTTCCAGCGTCTGATTGATCTTTTAGACAATGAGCAGGATATCCCGGTTCTTTCTCCTGTTATTCAGCGTGAAATATTTTACAGACTGCTGGTGGGCGAACAGGGGAAAAGACTCCGTCAGCTTGCAGCTTCAGGCTCCACAAGTCAGCAGGTCGCGCAGGTTGTTGCGTGGATTAAATCCAATTTTACAAAACCCGTACGGATTGAGGATCTTGCAGATATGGCTGAGATGGGTATATCGACCTTTCATCACCATTTCAGGGAAATGACAGCTTTAAGTCCGTTACAGTTTCAAAAAAGATTGCGATTGCAGGAAGCGCGAAGATTGCTGCTGACGGAAAATATTGATGCAGCCACTGCTGCGTTTCATGTGGGTTATGAGAGCCCTTCACAGTTCAGCCGTGAATATAGCCGTCTCTACGGAGTTTCACCGATAAGAGATATTACTGTACTGAGGAGTGAGTCAACAGATATATTAGCAGAGCAGGTTTGCTCATGACACCAGCATCGATTCTTTCTTCTTTTTTATTTTCCATGAGTTATATCGATCAAACATAGTTGGCGTCCGGAATTTACGGGCAATTATAGTAAGTGAATAATCATTTATATTTTACAGGGGATGTTATATTTTGAAAAGCTTTCATAGATGTTCTGATATTAAGGTAAATCAGATTTCAGACTATTATCAGAGTATCTGATAACGATTATAAATAAAGTATTATCATGACCAAAACTGCATTTGTAACGGGATCGACCGGATTCCCTGGCCTCAACCTAATCGATGGATTAACAAAAAGAAAAGGGAGGTAATAGCCCTGCATCTCCCTTCTGATAATCTTAATTATCTGTCACGGTATAATGTCTCCATGGTCAGCGGAAATATCATCGATTATAATTCTGTTGTCAATGCTCTGCCGAAACAGGCAGATGCAGTGTTTCATGTTGACGGCAATACGAGTATGTGGTCCAGACACAATAAGGAACAGTACCAGGTTAATGTTACCGGAACCAGGAATGTAGTTAATGAGTCTATAGAGAAAAAGGTAAAAAGGTTTATTTTTACCTCTTCAATATCCTCCTATGGATATCACAAAACAACTGTCGATGAAGAGACTGAATCGAATGCCTTGCAATGCGGGATGAACTACAACATTACCAAGTATATACAGTACATAAATTATGGTGGGGAATCAGGAGGCTTTTTACAGGAACGACAATGAGTGTACTGATCCAATAGTTAACTTCAATAATTATATAAGGAATTCATAAGAGTAGAAGGAATCAGAAAAGATAGTTGGGTAAAATAACAAAAAATGTAATATTGCTCCTGAATTATGTTTTTGCTGAAAAAAGATTGACTTATAATTATATCAGTATGACAATTGACCAACTGGTTGGTTTATAAAGTATGCAGAAAGGCGAAGAAACAAAAGAAAAAATACTTGATGTCTCCCGTGAACTTTTTCACAGAAGGGGGTATAATAACACAAGTATCAGTGATATAGTTGACAACTCAGGCATAAAAAAGGGGAGTCTCTATTTCCACTATAAATCAAAAGACTCTCTTATTATTGAAGTTTTAAACGGATCACTTGAGAGTTATGAAGAAAAAATCAGATCGGGTGTAAAACATTCTGCGGCATCTGATCAGATTGACGATATGATCGATGCGATAACCGGTTATCATGTCAATGGTGATATCTCAAGAGGGTGCCTTTTCGGAAACATGGCGCTTGAGGTTGGACGTGACGGTTCGGATGTTTCAAAATTTATCGAGGGTGTTTTCAAACGGTGGGAGAAGAGATTCGTAACACTTCTGACTCAGGCGGAGAATGACGGCGAGTATAAATTAAAGGAACCGGCGGTTGTTCTGGCAAGAATGATACTCGCTTCGATAGAAGGGGGAGTGCTGCTCTCAAAAATATCAGGTAACACCAGGCCGTTGAAGGATTGCACACAATTTATGAAAACAGTACTGGATGAACGAAAAGTGAAATAGAACCTGCGTCCGTTATGAGATCAGGTTTTTTTATTTATATTAAAATAGACCAACTGGTTGGTTCATTTAACTTTATTTTTAAGCAATATGCCAGGAAGAGCATTAGTGGAGGTAATTATTTATGGCAAAACATCAGATGACCGGTTCTGAAACCGCGGAAGATGATTCAGCGGAACAGCAT
This sequence comes from Spirochaetota bacterium, assembly GCA_963664815.2. Lineage (GTDB taxonomy): Bacteria > Spirochaetota > UBA4802 > UBA4802 > UBA5550 > WRGT01. The sequence continues at coordinate 2,520,673 of CAXXHB010000003.1, read as the reverse complement.
GAACAGATTTTTAGCTGCATGTGCGTCGGTAACTGTCAGAGTCGATGCAGGCTTTATGTTCACGTAAGGGACGGGAAAGCAGTAAAAACATCAATGGCGCCGTTTCCTGATCCGAGATACAACAGGGTATGCCTGCGCGGCCTGAGCCAGATACAGAGGCTGTATGACCCGAACCGGCTTAAATACCCGATGAAACGCGTGGGCGAACGCGGTGAGGGGCGGTGGGAGCGTATTTCGTGGGATGAAGCGATCGATATGATCACAACAAAGTTCAATGCATATCAGCAGGAGTTCGGAAAGCAGTCGATCGCATTTTCGACGGTAAGCGGCGATACAGGTTTTATACAGGGTGTTTACGGGCTGAAAAGATTCGCGAACCTGCTTGGTGCTACTGAAACAGAACACTCGCTTGACATGTCAGATACATTCGGTCTTGGCAGGGTGCTGGGAAATGGCAGTTCGTTCAACCAGAGAAACGATCCTGCTGACCTTGCGAACGCCAAAACAATCATTGTATGGGCCGCGAATATAACGGACTCACATCCTCACGACTGGAGATTCATAGCTGACGCACAGGAGGCGGGAGCGAAAGTTATAGTGATTGATCCAAGATTTACTACCGCGGCATCGAAGGCTGACAGGTGGATATCGATCAGGCCTGGAGCAGACCCGGCACTGGCGATGTCTATGGCTCACGTGATAATTTCGGAGAAGCTGTATGATGAAGAATTTATGCTGAAAAATACCGTGGCACCGTTTCTTGTCCGTGAAGATACACAAAAATTCCTGCGGCAGAGTGATCTGACCGGAATAAACCCTGAAACTCCTGCTGTACCTGATCCGTATATAGTATGGGATACGGCAACGAATGAAGGAAAACCGCCTGATCAGGTACAGAAACCGGCCCTTGAGGGGACGTTTAAAGTCGGCAGTTTTAAAGTATCAACCGCATACACCCTTCTTGCCGCAGAGATGGAGAAATATCCACCTGAAAAAGTATCCGGAATATGCGAGGTAGAACCTGAAGTAATACGCGAAGTGGCCAGACTTTACGCGGAAAATAAACCATCAAGTATCTATTGCGGATTTATTCAGTATGATAACGGACTGCAGACAGGTCATGCCTGGGGAATACTGGCTTCACTGACAGGGAACATAGCAAAAAAAGGGGCATCAATCGGACATTGCGGTTTATCCGGATACAATCTGAATCTGATACCGTATTTCTTCCCGAAGGGGATGAATTCACCGGTTGTTCCGTGGGTATATCTGAAAGAGGTTCTTAAAACCGGAAAGTTTAAAGGAAAAGACCACCCGATAAAGGCGATGTTTATCTTCGCAAGCAACGTGGTATGTAACGCGACAAACCAGAACGAAACAATAAACACTATCTTTCCCGCGATAGAATTCATAGTCGCCGTAGATATGGTTGAGACTGACACGACAAACTACGCAGACCTGGTGCTGCCGGCAGCACACTGGTTCGAAAGACTCGATCTGACGCAGGGACCTGACCAGCCGCATACGACGATATGTGAAAAAGTATTTGAACCGGCATATGAATCAAAATCGACGACAGATATCTATCGCCTGATTGCGGATGGTATGGGAATAGGGGAATACTATAAAAATACCGATGAAGAGTTTGTGCAGTTGCTGATCAATACCGACCTGGCAAGGGCTTCCGGACTTACATGGGAAAATCTCAGGGAGAAAAAGGTGATACAGACTCTCCCGACGTGCTGGATAAACTGGGCAGGCAATAAATACCCTACACCGTCCGGAAGGCTTGAGTTCTATCTTGAGGATCCCAGGCCGCGGATAGACTGTGGCGTAGAAATAGACAAAAGCAGAGAACACCTGCCTATATTTACGCCCCCGACCGAGGCATGGCCTGATAATCCTTTAATGAAAAAATACCCGCTGATATATCATACCGTGCGCCAGAGGTGGCGCCTCCACAGCCAGTGGCATAACACTCCGTGGCTCAGGGAGCTCGATTCTGAACCGCTTGTGAAGATTCATCCTGAAGATGCGGGGAAGAGGGGGATAAGTACCGGTGACGTGGTCGAGATACTCAATGACCGGGGTCATGTGGTGCTGAAGGCTGTGCTGAGTGAGGAGCAGCGCCCCGGGATGGTAAGCGTGCCGAAGGGATGGCACCGGAACCAGTTCATGGCAGGATCATACCAGGAACTTACAAACGACCATCTGAATACGTCAAGCTACAATCAGAGTTTCTACGATGTGCTCTGTGAAGTCCGCAGGGTTTAGTAAAGGTGGGTGATACTATGTTAAGCAATCGTTTAAGGCTTGAAGGCCTGTCGAATGAAGCGGAAAAATGAGGTAACCAGATGGCAGAAAAAAGATATGTAATGTTGGTTGATATTAAACGCTGTATAGGTTGTCATACATGCGCCATCGCATGCAAATCGGGGAATAACCTTCCCAATGAAGTGTGGTGGAACAGAGCGCTGACATATGGCGGCAGAGAGATGGATACTCCGTACGGAAAATATCCCTATCTGAAGAAGCAGTACCTTACACTGGCCTGCCAGCACTGCGAAAAACCCGCATGTGTGAAAGCATGCCCGGCGGAGGCTACTTACAGGCGTGAAGATGGTGTTGTTATGCAGGATTATAACAAATGCCTCGGATGCCGCCTGTGCATAATGGCATGCCCGTATGACAGCGTCAGGACATACAATGAAAACAGCCCTGAGTATTATCTCGATTTCCCGGTTGGAGACAAACTGGTGGTATCTCAGCAGAAGGGTACAGTGTCGAAGTGCAACTTCTGCTACCATCGTTTAGACAAAGGTATGCAGCCGAACTGTGTCGAGGTCTGCCCGGCAAAGGCGCGTTTTTTTGGAGACGCTGAAGATCCTGAAAGCGAAGTATCGCAGATTCTTAAAACGCGGAAATATACGCAGCTGCTGAAAGACAAAGGGACCAGACCATCGGTCTATTTCCTGGAATAGCAGGTACATAACAGTTCAATTATCGGAGGTGTTTTTAAATATGTTACGAAAAGAGTTATCACTGATCATAAACAGCCTGCTGGTGCAGTGCGCCGCCGGAATATTTATCGCCTCGGCGCTGATCCGTATTATACAGGCAGTACCGGGAAAGGGTGATTATGCATCGGCAGCTGGGATGATGGTTACAGGGCCTGTTATAATGCTAAGCATGGCGGTGTCACTTTTTCATCTCGGAAATCCGTTCAGGGCCTACAGGGCAGTGACTAATATGTGGTCATCATGGCTAAGCAGGGAGATATTTTTTACAGGGGCTTTTCTCGCATTATGGTTTGTTTACCTGTATATATACCTGAAAGGGACAAATGGGAATATTGTGATATCGCTCACAGCGATCGCCGGGGTTGCAGCAGTAATCAGTATGGCAGGTATCTACTATTCAACAGGTAAAACGGGGTGGTGCAGTATTAATACATATACCGGTTTTTTATTAAGTATAGTGGTATTCGGGTGTGTAACAACATCCGTTTTATTGACAATGTATTGTAAAGATATACCGGTAGCGGCCAGTTTTATAAATACGGCAGGTATTATACTCGCCATAGTTGTGATTTTTAAAATGGTTCAGTTTATTATATTGATGCCGGAATTGAAAGATGATCCCGATGAATGGAATATCGACAGTTTTGCGGCGGCATCATCGTTCGGCAGCAGATGGGGCGCGTTGTTTAAAAAATTGAACTTTACCGGGCTTGCAGTTTCGCTGGCCGGTGCGGTAATGATGTTTGCCGCATCAAGGTTATTTTCTGAAGATAGTGCCGAAATATGTATCTATTTATCTGCGTTTCTTGTGATTGCCGGAGAAACTATAGCAAGAACGGGTTTCTTCAGCCTGGGAATTGAAAGTGAGCAGAAAGAGACAAAGGGTACGGCAAAGCGAGATCATTACGGAAGGTATATACCGGGAAAGGTTGATGCAGCCGGATGATTAACCATTATAAGATATCACCTGAAACATAGACAGGTCTGCAGGATAAATACAGACCTGTTCAGGATGGTTCTAAAGATTTAAATGTACCGGTAATACTGAAATAACCAGGCAAATGTATCTATGCAACTTTGGAGCCTTCTCGGTTCATCCATGAGTTTAAACCGTAATTGTTATATATACCGGTCTTTCGAAATGTTTTAGCTGTTATATGGATAAATAAAAAAACTCCTGATATGATCAGGAGTTTTTATTGGGCGCTGCAGGGATCGAACCTGCGACCCTCTGCTTGTAAGGCAGATGCTCTCCCAGCTGAGCTAAGCGCCCTTATTCTATCTCTTTTTCAGTAATCTTGCTTGCTTTAAAGCCTATTTTCTTTTTTGCAGGAACATCAATTGTTTTACCCGCAATTGGAGATTTTATCTTTCTTTTCTCCTGAGTTGTCTGATAAAAGGTTCCGAATCCCCTAATCTCAACATCATGTCCACTCTGGACTTCATCTGTAATTTTGTCTATAAAAAAGTTAACTATTATCTCAACTTTTTTTTTTGTAAATCCTGTCCTGATACTAATCAGTTCAATGATATCAGTTTTATTCAAAAAAAATCCTTAAGCAGTTTTATTAAGTGATGTTACAGCTGAATTAACCTTTCTCGCTAACCTTGATTTTTTTCTTGCTGCGGTTGATTTTTTAATAATCCCCTTGCTTGCTGCCGTATCTATCATTTTGATAAAAGATTTGTATGTTTCTTCGATAACAGCTGTATCTTTATTATCTTTAACATCTGTTACCCTGACAACTTTTTTAGCTGCTGTTCTGATAGAAGATTTAACCTGAGAATTTTTTACTCTTCTTTTTTCGTTTTGAATGTCTCTTTTTTTCTGTTGTTTTATATTAGCCAACTCAAATACCTTCACTTCATGGATAAATTCGTTTTTAAGTACGGTGGCAAATATGTTTCGGTACAAAAAAACTGTCAAGCATTAATGGAAACTTTTTTTAAAATTAAAATTTTATTCGAAGAGCATCATGCTGAAAAGATCGGTTGAGTAGTAGAATACTTTTAGTCTTACAGATTTATCATCGATAAATTTTGTATAAAGAAGTACTTTGGTTTTATTTTTTTTAAAGCTATAAATAATATCCGGATTCTTTTTTTCAGTGGATATTGATGAATAACTGCATTCAATGGATTTAAGCAGGTCGTTTGCTCTTCCCTTTTCAACATTTCCCCACTCTTCAGAAACTGAATAGAGCTTCTCGTTAAAAAAACAGTAGTCCGTCTCAGGTTTTCCATCTATTCTGAGAATTGTGATGGCAGTTTTGCCGTCAGAATTCATCGAATTGAAAAATTTGATAATCCTGTTGTTATATTCAGGATGATCCTCGGGTTTGAATGTTGAATAATCTTTAAGCTTAAACCTGGCAATTAAATCAGATTTAGACATACCCCATAGCTGTTCAAATTCTGATGGTGACAGCGGGGCGATAATTGTCAGGATCAGAACGAACAGAAGTATTATTTTTTTAATCATTTTCATTCAATTTCATTCTTTTGATGTTTAGTCAGATGAACTTTATAATTTTTATGCACTATAATAAAATATAAATCTAGCTGATTAAATAAAAATCAGTCAATAACTAATTTTTATAGGCTTGCAGGAAATTTATTTATCCTGAAGTATACTTTTTACATTTTCAGGTATTTTTTAAATATTTGAAGTATTTGTTTATTAACAGTATATTAATATACTGTTAATAAAATGCGGTAAATTTTTTATTTTAAATAAAAAATAATATATACACTTGAATGAATCAGATCTTATGATTGCATAATAATTGGAATAAAATAAAAAAAGTATAAAAATAATTGTCCAGGTAAGTATTATGAAAAACGGGATTTTATCCTCTTGTAAATTAATAGTGATGTCAGCTTTACTGATCACTTTTGTTATGATACCACCCTCTGCTTTCAGTGCTGATAATAAATATGCTGTTATTACTTTGAATGGGTCGGTTAATCCTATAGTGGCGGAGTATATTGTAGATGCATTGAAGAAAGCATCAGATGAAGGGAATCAGTTTATAATACTCCGGATGGATACTCCCGGCGGATTAATGGATTCAATGAGAGATATAATAAAGTCAATACTTACTTCGCCGGTACCGGTTGTTGTGTATACATTTCCGAAAGGGGCACAGGCCGCATCTGCAGGCGGGTTTATTATGCTTTCATCTCATGTTGCAGCAATGGCACCTGGAACCGAAATTGGCGCCATGCATCCTGTAAGCCCGATGCTTGATTTCATGAAAAAGGATAAAGAGGGTGGACCGGAGGGTATAATGGAGAAAAAAGTTCTTAATGATACCATTGCATATGCCAGAAGTCTTGCGCAGAAAAGAGGCCGGAATGTCGACTGGGCCGTGGAGGCGGTAAGAAAGGCTGTCTCCAGCAGTTATATTGAGGCATATAAGACCGGCGTGATTGATATTATTGCTGATGATACGGCTGATCTTTTAAAGCAGCTGGATGGGCGTAAAATTGATCTTAACGGTTTGCCATTTGTATTCAGAACAAAAGATATAAGGGAAACCATATATGAAATGACCTGGAAACAGAAATTCGTTAACAGATTTGCCGACCCGCAGATGATTTTTTTACTGTTTATTATTGCCATTGCAGGAATTGGCATAGAGTTGAAGAACCCGGGTATGATTGTCCCGGGTACAGCGGGGGGGGTTGCACTTGTCCTGTTTCTGATGGGGATCAGGATTATTCCTATTAATGCTCTTGGTCTTGTTCTTATAATCTGCGCATTTGTGTTATTTATTCTTGAATTAAAATTTCAAAGTTTCGGTCTTTTGACTGCGGGAGGTATCGTGTCATTTTTTCTTGGTGCAACAATACTGTTTGATTCCCCGCTGCCTGGCGGCGGTGTTCCAATATCATCAATAATCGCCATGATAGCGGTTGTACTTGCTTTTGTATTCATCGTGGTGAGGGCTGTTATTAATGTACATAAAACTCAGGTTACAACCGGAAAAGAGGGTATGATCGGTGAAAAGGGTACAGCCATGAATGACTTTACGGGAAAAGGTAAAATATCAATACATGGTGAAATATGGAATGCCGAATCTGACTCTGAGATAAAATCAGGAGATTCGGTAGTTGTCGAGGAAGTTAACGGAATGGTTTTAAAAGTAAAAGTTAAATTTAATGGAGGTTGTTAATGTTTGGTCATGATTTCGGTTTTATACCGACACTTATTTTTTTTATACTCCTTATTCTTATTCCGTCAATCAAGATTATCAAGGAATATGAAAGAGCGGTTATTTTCAGACTCGGAAGACTGCTTGTTGTGCCGAAAGGCCCGAAAGGACCCGGGATTATTATAGTAATTCCATTTATCGATAAGTTTATTCGCGTGAATCTGAGGCTTGTGGCGCTGGATGTTCCCCCTCAGGATATTATTACAAAAGATAATGTCTCTGTTAAAGTTAATGCAGTTGTATATTTCAGGGTGGTTGAGCCGAATAAGGCTATTACTGAAGTTGATGATTTTCTTTATGCGACATCCCAGCTCTCCCAGACAACACTTCGAAGTATTCTGGGCAACTCGGAACTGGATGATCTTCTGAGCAACAGGGAGCATATTAATAATGAATTACAGACTGTTCTTGATTCGCGCACTGATCCATGGGGTATAAAGGTATCAGCTGTTGAGGTTAAGCATGTTGATCTTCCTCAGGAGATGCAGAGAGCCATGGCGAAACAGGCGGAAGCAGAGAGAGAGAGAAGGGCAAAGGTTATTGCCGCTGAAGGTGAATTTCAGGCGGCTGCAAAAATTGTTGACGCTGCGGCGCTTATGGAGGTGCATCCGATTGCTATTCAGCTTCGATATCTCCAGACACTGAGAGAGATCGCAACAGAGAATAATTCAACCACGATTTTCCCGATACCGATTGATCTGCTTGAAGGATTTGTGAGGAAAAGATAAAGCCGGATAGATAAAAAAGCTGCCGGCAGGCAGCTTTTTTTACAGCATTATCAGAAATCTTCCGCAATATGTGCAGACCTGAATGCCGTCTCTGTCCTGAAGCTTTATCATATTTACAGGGGGAATCCCCATATGGCACCCGCTGCAGCTGTTTTTTTCAATAACTGCAAATGGATTGTTTTTCTTTTTTATCATTCTCTCATAATATGTGAGCAGCCGGTTGTCGATTAATTTTTTCATCTCTTCAATTTTCTGTAAAATACCAGGCTGTGAATTTAATTCAGCATTGAGGTTGTTGAGATGATCAAGCCTTATCATAAGGTCAAGATCAGATGATGGTACCCCTATAAGTTCATTTTCATTAACTCTGTATGAGTCCTGACTGGAAATAGCTTTAAAGTAATCTTCACATTTATTCTGAAGAAAATTGAATAATTCTTCAGGAGTGGGGTTCCCGTTGAGGAAGGAGTCATTTTCTCTGTTATTGAATATTCGTGCCATCATTCCGATAAAATAAAGGTATCTTGTACTTTGAGATGTGGGGAAAAGGCTGAGTATAATATACTTTACAGGTTTATTATCAAGAGACTGGTAATCAATTGATTCGTCACAGATCCCCATAACTGAAATGAATTCTGTAACTGAATCTGTTCTTGCATGTGGTATTGCAAGACGGTTTCCAAGACCTGTGTTTTCAAGAGATTCCCTGTGTACTACCTGTGCGTAGTATCTGTCTTTGTTTTCAATAAATCCCAGATTCTGAAGTTCGGCTACAAGTTCTTTGAGTGCAGGTTGTTTTTCGGAGGCAGCAAGTTTGATAATCTGATTTTTCTGAAAAAAGTTTTCGATGTTCATTGGGTCTCCAATTTATAGAGCAAAGGGTGGTTGCGGGAAGGCTGACCTCTGTTCAATTTTAGAATTACTACATTCTTTTTACTTCATGTTTGTATGTCAAGGGATTTAGAAAAAATTTGAAATATCTCTGTTGTAAGGGTTATTTGTATTATAATATAATATAGTTGAAAAACTGATATATTTATAATCTCTGTTATAATCCGCTGAATCTTTTTAAAAATGATATTCTGACAATTAAACGGGAATGGTATTCCGGAAATGAAAATAGAGGCTATTAAATTTGATGAGATAATGAATGCGGGTAACCTGATAAAAGATGTATTTAACGAATTTGTAGCAGCAGATTTCCCTGAAAAGGCGATAATAAGCTTTTATGAAATTATAAAAGAAGATTCAATAAGGGATAGATTTTATAAAGGGAATACTATATTACTCGCAAAGACCGATAATGAGATTGCAGGGTATATAGAAATGTCCGGTATGAATCATATCTATCTCCTCTTTGTAAAAAAAGAGTTTCAGAAGAAGGGTATAGCCGGGATGCTTATTCATATCTGTATCAGTTTAATAAAGAAAAACAGTACTGAGTTAAACAGAATTACCGTAAATTCGACCTTTTCAGCAGTTAAAATATATGAAAAGCTCGGGTTCAGAAAAATAGCTGATTTCCAGTTAAAAAACGGGGTAACATCTTTCCCGATGAGTTTTGATATTTAATGAAAAAAGAATCACTATTACTGAAAGCCGGCAATCTAAAGTAATGGACATATTGTTATGTATATAAATAAAATTTCACATTTTGAAAAGAACCTGGAACAAGTTTGATGATTGATTTAAAAATTAAGAGATATTTTAAAGAAGCTGATATTCAAATCAGCGATAAACAGATAAAGCAGCTTTCCCTTTATTATAAATTGATAACAGAGAACAATGATGATAATGATCTGACGAGGATCAAAGGGGAAGATCAGTTCATTATTAAACACTTCATAGACTCAGTGTATTGCACGAAATTTCTTACACTTCCTGAATCTTTAGTTGATATAGGAACCGGTGCCGGTTTCCCCGGTATCCCGCTGAAGATAATGAATCCCGGGATTTATTTAATTCTTGCAGAGCAGAGGGGGAAAAGGGTAGAGTTTCTGAAACACGCTGTTGATGCATTAAAACTGAAAAATGTGGAAATTTATCCACACAAGGTAACTGAAAAATCATTTTTTAATGTCAGGGGTGTAATTACAAGAGCTCTTGAGGATGCCCCTGAAACCTTAAGCAGGGTGGAACATTTTATCCCTGAAGGTGGAGCTGTAATTTTCCTCAAAGGGCCGGATGCAACAGGAGATATCTTATCACTGTCAGAGAGAAATAAAAAAAATTATATCCTTGAGCTTGATAAAAGCTATAAACTGCCAGGTACCGATTATTCCAGGAGAATTCTTTTATTCAGGAAAGGAGAGGATACATTCAGGAAAATATATAAAATAATGAAAAATGAACATGATACTAATGGAATTGCAATAACATCAGATGATAATAAGTTATTTAAAGAGATAAAAAAGCTTACAGTCGGTGATGGAATAAAAAAAACGGGTGTAGTTGCCATAGCCGGTAAAAAAATTATTTCTGATTTTCTGGCCGGTAAATCTCCGGATAGCTTTAAGCTGCTGCTTCCGGATGATTATCCTGAGACAGACAGCGATTTTGATTTAATAATAGAATCGTTCAGAAAGTGCAGCTCGCTTTATATTCTTAAGAAATCGCTTTATAATGAACTGGATATTTCGGCGGGTAAAACCCCCGTACTTATTGCCACTCTCCCTGCAATAAACGAATGGAATGGAATTATTGAAAGAGGGTGTACTCCGGTTATACCATTTCAGGATCCGCTTAATGTCGGATCGGCGGTAAGGTCCGCAGCAGGCTTTGGTATAACTAAAATAATAATTACAAATGATGCGGCAAATCCATTTCATCCGAAATCTGTAAGATCTTCATCGGGCGCTGTTTTTGAAATGGAATTTGTGAGAGGCCCGTCATTGAAAGAGATTTTTTCAATAGCCGAAAAATCCGGCCTGGATATTCTTGCACTGGATAAAAACGGGAAGAATATATCCGAAGTTAAATTTCCGGAAAGCTTTATTCTGGTTCCAGGAGTTGAAGGTCCGGGGCTGCCGGAGATTTACCGGGATAAGAGTGTTTCAATACCATTATCGGAAAAGATTGAATCGTTAAATGCTTCAGTAGCTCTTTCAATATTTATGTATGAATGGAACAGAAAAAAAATTGACATTGAATCATAGCTGAATCTTTAATTAATAAACAGTAATAATTTCTTAACATGTATTTTAATGTATAATAAACGATTATATCTCCCCGCCGCTTCTACGGCGGGGAGAACAGAGCTTTTTATGTAATAAAAAATGTAATAATTTGTGAATATATATTCTGATGTGTAAAATGAATATTCTGCCTGATCGCCATCGGTGTGGTATTGAATATTTTTTCAGATAAAAAGAAACCGACAGAAAAAATAAAATAAAAATTCATAATATATGAAAGGAGAAAAAATGTCATTAAAATCTAAAATAAGGACTATACCGGATTTTCCGAAACAGGGGATAATGTTCAGGGATATCACTACTCTTATAAAGGATCCTGAAGGTTTTAAGGAAGCAATTGATTGTTTTGTAAACAGATATAAGAATACCCAGATTGATTATGTTGTGGGTGTTGAAGCAAGGGGATTTATTCTTGGGGGAGCGGTAGCGTATGCTCTTGGCAAGGGTTTTATTCCGGTAAGAAAACCTGGTAAACTCCCTTATGAGTCATTATCGTATGAATATGAACTTGAATATGGCGTGAGTACACTGGAGATTCATACGGATGCAATAAAGAAAGGGGATAAGATACTCGTTATTGATGATCTTCTTGCAACAGGGGGTACCGCAATAGCGGCTGCAAGGCTTGTTGAGCAGCTTGGAGGAGTTGTAATTGAGATGGCATTTATTGTTGACCTGCCTGAAGTCGGAGGAAGAAAGAATCTTGAAGATAACGGGTACAAAATGTTCCACCTTGTTGAGTTTGAAGGGGAATGATTAAACTATATGGCAGGGGTCTGAAAATGAGAAATGTATTTCAGATAGTTTTCTTTCTTTCTTTAATATTATCTGTAATCGGGGTATCATCGGATTTAAACGGCAGTTCATTCATTTCTGAGACTGAGAGGGAATCACCCTTAAAAAAATCAGAACCTTCTGTTGTACATGAGATGCAGAATACATTTCATGAAATTTACAACCAGTACAAGGATTCCGTGGTTTTCATCAGCACTGAAAAGATTATAAACATTAAAGGTTTTAATCCCTTTGTTGATGATCCGGTTTTCAGGGAATTTTTCGGGATGAAGGAAAATACCCCCAAAACCAGGAAGGCCCGCGGGCTTGGCACCGGTTTTATAATTTCAAGCGATGGATATATTTGTACCAATCATCATGTCGTACAGAATGTGGATTCTGTTAAGGTTACTGTTGCAGAGAAAACTTATGAAGCGCAGATTATAGGATCTGATGCAGTAACAGATATCGCTTTATTGAAAATTAAAAGCAGCGGAAATTTTAAACCTGTATATTTCGGTAACTCTGATGATGTTAAGATAGGCGACTTTGTTCTCGCAATAGGAAATCCATTTGGACTTGATAAAACTTTTACATCAGGTGTTGTCAGCGGAACCGGAAGGAGACAGCTCGATGATACAGGAAACTCTCATATTCAGACTGATGCAGCAATCAACCAGGGTAATTCCGGAGGCCCTCTTATAAATATTGACGGTGAAGTGATAGGTGTGAATCGTGCAATATATTCAAGTTCCGGTGGAAATATAGGGATAGGTTTTGCAATACCTGTAAATTCGGCAAAAGAGATTTTAATAGAGCTGAAAAAATATGGAAAAATCAGGAGGGGTTATATCGGGGTAGGTATGGCTCCTCTCACGGAAGATGTCGCTAAAAGTCTTGGACTTCGGGGGAATCAGGGTGTGCTTATCGGGAGTGTAATTAAAAATAGCCCGGCCGCTAAAGCAGGAATAAAAGAAGGGGATGTAATACTTAAAATTGATGATAAATTTATAAATGAAGGTTACTCCCTGATACAGATAATAAATTCAAAAAAAATTGGTTCATCAATAAATCTGACCATCTGGAGAAACAAAACTTCCGAAAATATTCAGATTATATTAAAAGAGAGACCATAAAAAAACCGCTTTTTATAAGCGGTTTTTTTATGATAAGCAGATTTATTAAAGTTCGGCCATATTGTCGTTGCTGTAATCAGAACCTTTTTCTTCTTTCAGGTTATATTCGGTTTTAACTGTTTTGGAATTTTCAGGAGATAATCCCTGATCTGTACTGTCTTTTTCGTCACCATCAGTTGATTCATCTTCAACATCAGTATCAAGTTTGTCGCTTTTCCTGTATTTATACATCATTTCCTTTGTGCTCATCTCTTTCCATTGTTTTGCCCGCTCGAGATATTTCCCATTTGGATAATTGTCTATATAAGTCTGGAATTCCCTTGATGCCAGATCGTAATTCTTCGCCATAAAGTATGAATATCCGATTTTAATGTACGCATCCTGATCTTTTTGATAGTAGTCATTTCCAAGAACTCTTTTAAAATATGAGACTGCATTGTCATACTGCTTTAATGCAAAATATGATTCGCCTATCCAGTAAAGTGAATTCTCTGTTTTTGAACTCCCCGGAAACTGTGAAATGTATTTTTTAAAATATGAAATAGCCGGATAATATTTACCTTTCCTGTAACTTAAAATCCCGCTTTCATATAGTTGCTTTGTGTAGGATGTTGTTACATCGCCGGTATAATTGCTGAAGTTGGAATAATACTTCAGAAAGTGGTCATATAGCTCATATGCCTGCTCATCCTTTCCAAGTTTTTTATATGCCCTGGCTTTACCAAGTATTGCTTCTTCATTATTCCCGTTTTCGGAGAGGGCAAGATCGAACATTCTCTTTGATTTCTGAAGTTCTCCGGTCGTCAGGTATGTATGACCAAGTTCGGTATAAATTCTGCTTCTGAAATCCTTGTTATCGCTGTAATTAAGAAGACCCATAAGTGAATGAATTCCCTCTTCATCATAACGCTTCATGATCTTCAATCTTGCTATGCGGGCAGTTATTTCCTTTTCCATATCGGGCGTTAGTTTCTGATTCCCTTTTAACAGATAAACATATTTAAGGTATGCAAGCCTGTTAAGGTTAAGTTTTTCATAACTTTCAGCAATATAGTAATATGCTTCAAGGGATGAATCTGTTCCGGGATATTTGGCTATCACTTTTGTAAAAAGATCTATTGCCTTGTTTATAGATTCCTTATCATTTCTTTCAAAAGACATTTTTGCCTCAACGATAAGTTCTTTAGCTTCTCTTTCGGGTTTGACAAAAGAGTCATAGTAGGCAACTAATCCTATTCCCAGAAAGATAAAAATGATTCCAACTATTATCCATTTCTTCATTTGAATTCACTCCTGAAATCTTATTATTGATACTGTTATATTAAAGCAATTATTGCCGACTTGTTTATATAATACTATTTTAACCTGACAATTGCGAATTCAGTCCAGAATTTTGATTCGTCAGGAAAAGCAGTTTTCACATCGTTATCTTCAAGCAGGTTGATGCTTTTCTGATATTCATGCATTTCTATATAAGTTTTCGCAATAAAAAGTTTAGCTTTCGACTGATCGTATTTATTGTCGGTTGTTGACATGTAATTTTTCAATTCTTTTAAAGCAAGAGAAAACTTCCCTTTGTAATAAGTATTATATATTATATAATCCAGATCACTACCTTCGAAATTAAGATCCTCTTCTTTAAAAAGATTTTTAGCATCGGAAGGTTTATTTTTTTTATACTCTTTTTCGGAAATGACTCCCGATCCGCTTTCTACAGGTTTAGCTGTTATATTTATACCTTTAGCGATCTTTATAGTTTCATTGTCATTTCTGCACAGTATACCATAATAAAAGGATCCCTGCGATGGAGTTTCTATGGTAAATTTTTCAGCTTTAACATTTTCTGTCCCTATTATGTCTTCATTTGGTATAACTGCAGAGTTCGCCGGAATTTTTATCGATTTAAAAACAGTTACAATCTCATTGCCGGTATTGCCGGAATAATTCCATTTAATAACTGTTTTTTTATCAACAATCTCATGTTTAACTGAAACAATTTTATATGGCTGAGTAATCATCAGTGGTGTCTTGGTATAATTTGAATCTGTATCAAAATTTATATCAACAGTTCCGTCACTATATCTTGAAAATACGGCATAATAATATTTTCCGGGATTCAGATCTTTATCAGTATAAATTATTGTACTGGTGTCAACTATCCGGATTAGTTTTGAAAATTTTAATTTAAGGAGTGTATTGATAATTTCATCTGATCGGTAAATCTCATAACCCTGAAGCTCTTTACCGGTTCTGGATTCAGATTTTTCCCATTTAACAATAATTGAATGTTTATCTCCATTAAATGCCTCCACATTTAATGGAGAGGCAAAGGACTTGCCTTTAAGATATATTCCGGTTGATGTATAATTCTGGTCTTTCTTCGGATTAAAATATTCAATTCCGTTTTTATCAGTTATTGTTACAGCATAAAAATAGCTCCCGTAATCCGGTACTGAAGAATCGGTAAATTCATTTTTATCTGTAGTTGATATTTTTTCAGCAACTTCAAGTTCTCCCGGCGATGAGATGGAACTTCTGCTTCTGTAGAGATTATACCTGATGCTGCTTCCCCTGCTTTTATTCCAGCGTATGAGAATTTTAGTTGTTTCAGAAACGTTGACTTTTATTGATTCTACTGGATCCGGTTCAGCATAAAGAGAGAAGGGGTCGGGGGTATAATTCGAATTCCTGATGATATCGATGTTCCGTTTAAGAAGATAGTCTTTGGCGAGAATTATATAATAATATTTTTTTCCCTGCTGTATGTCGAGATCTATATGTATACCGTTCATGCTGGAATTGTATATACCTATGAGTTTTGCCTGTAATGCATCATCGATGGATGAAATTTCCTTTTCACTACGGCCTAGAATAAAATCACCCGAATAATTTTTATCCATTTTCCATGTGATTTTTACTGATTCATTCGAGAATTTAATTCTTTCAGTTTTTATATCTGTCGCGATGTATGGCGGGAGGGACACCGGCTGTGCTTCAGTACCACTCTTAATAAAAAGAGCGGTAACTAGCAGAAGTATTATTTTCATTTCGCGGTTAATATGCATTATCACGTTGTTGCGATTATATTTTTTTTTATTATCGTAATTGAAGAGGGAAATCTTTAGTAAAATTTAAACTTAAAAAAATTTTAATTCAAAATATGGAGATAAATAATATATGTCTTGACTTGATGATCTTTAAAAATTTTAAGTTTTAATAATAATTTCTGCAATTTAATGCAACTGTAAATTATATTGAATATATGATAACTGAATTTGAATTCAAAATACGGCAGAGGGACATAGCGACATTAATTGATTTAATACGAAAAAATAATAACGAATCTGATGTTGAGATCGTAAAAAAAGCGTATGATGTCGCATATAAAGCTCATGAGGGGCAGACTCGCCTCTCCGGAGAACCATATATTATACATCCGCTGGAAGTTGCAATTACTCTTGCTATGCTTCGCCTTGATACAACAACCATATGTGCTGCCCTGCTTCATGATGTTGTGGAAGATACAGAACATTCAAAGGATTTTCTCGCCAAAGAATTTAATGATGAAGTTGCAATGCTGGTAGATGGAGTGACAAAAATTTCATCGTTGAAAAACCGTTCAAAATCACATGCACAGGCTGAAACTCTGAGAAAAATGCTGCTGGCAACTGTTAAAGATGTAAGGGTTATCATAATTAAACTTGCCGATAAGCAGCACAACATGCGTACAATAATGTTTCAGCCTGAATATAAACAGCAGAGAATTGCAAAGGAGACTCTTGATATATATGCACCTATTGCAAGAAGGCTAGGCATATCAAGACTTGCAACAGAACTGGAGGATCTCTCTTTTCATGTATTATACAGGGATGAGTTTAATGAAATAAAAAGAAAAATAGCCCAGAGGCAGTCAGAGGTTGAATCGTATCTTGAAAATGTGAGATATATAATAAACAATAAACTGGCGGAGCTTAAAATAAATGTAGAGATCAAGGGCAGGGCTAAAAGTTTTTATTCGATCTACAGGAAAATGGTTTTAAGCAATAAGTCATTTGATGATATATATGATATAAGAGGAATCAGGCTTCTTACTGATGAAATGAAAGACTGCTATGCCATTCTGGGAGTAATACATTCAATATGGTCCCCTGTAGAAGGAAGATTTAAAGATTATATAGCTGTACCTAAATCGAATATGTACCAGTCGCTTCACACAACAGTAATAGGACCTGAAGGATTTCCTCTTGAAGTGCAGATAAGAACTAAGGATATGGATGCAACGGCGGAGATGGGTATTGCTGCTCACTGGATTTACAAAGACAAGGAGAAGATTATAAAGAATGATTATAAGAACCTGTCGATTCTTACTAATCTTGACAGTATCAGCATTGATGCAATGAACACACGGGATTTCGTTTCAACTGTAAAAATGGATCTTTATGAGGATGAAATTTTTGTTTTCACGCCCAAGGGGGAGATCATTAAACTACCCTCCGGATCAACTCCGATTGATTTTGCTTATGCTATTCACACTGAGGTGGGAAACCGCTGCTCCGGAGCGAAAGTGAACAATAAACTTATACCGTTAAGAACTAAGCTTAAAAGTGGCGAAATTATCGAGATAATAACATCTAAAAATTCACATCCGGCAGAAGCATGGCTGAAGATAGTTAAATCGGGAAATGCAAGATATAAAATAAGAAACTGGCTGAAAAAGCATAGTGATGAATTTGTAAAAACAGAGGAAGAGCTTAAAAGAAAAGAGGAAAGAAAAAAGGAAGTTAAAAAGGCGAGAGTTTCCATTCCTGAAGATGAGCAGATAAGGGTCAGAAATTTAGGCAAGACAGGTAAAATCGGCATAAGCATAGAAGGCAACAGCAATGTACTTATAAAGCTTGCGCAGTGTTGTCAGCCCATACCTGGAGATGAGGTAATAGGTTTCATTACACGCGGTCGCGGGGTTACAATACACAAAGTTTCATGTCCTTCGATTGAACGTCTCAGCCTGGAGAAAGAAAGGTTTATTCACATTATCTGGGATAAAGATGAGGGGAATAAATATCCTATTAAAATGACAGTTGAATCTATTGACAGGCCAAATCTTTTAAAAGATGTTACAGATGAAATATCACTGGCAAAATCGAATATTTTAAAGGTAGAAGCACAGTCATCAGGAAACGGAAAAGCTGTGCTTAAGTTTATTCTTGAAGTCACAAGCAATGAACATCTTACGGATATACTCAAACGGATAAAAAAAATAAAAAGTGTAACCAATGTATATAAAATCAATGAAAAGGTTATAATGAAATAGTGAAAATAATCCTTGGATCGGGTTCGCCCAGAAGAAAAAATATTATTGAAGGTATTTTCGGAACTGTTCAGGTTATATCTCCCTCTGTTGATGAAAAACTGAATGATGATGAAATGCCGGATAACTATACCGAAAGAATAACAAACTTAAAAATGGACAGAATTATCTCCTGTGAAAATTTTCCGGAAGAATGTTTTATTATAACCTCAGATACTATTGTTTCAATAAACGGCAAAATACTGGGAAAGCCATGTTCTGAAGAAGATGCTGTATCAATGCTTCATATGCTTTCAGGGAGAGAGCATTTTGTAGTTACAGGTTTATGTATTGCGTTCAGAAATGGAGATGAATTTGTAAGAATCTATGATTCTGAAAAAACATCTGTGGAATTTATGAATCTCGATGACAATACTGTCAGAGGATATCTTGAAATTGTTGATTATGGCGATAAAGCCGGATCCTATGCAATACAGGAGCATGGAGAAATGCTTGTAAAGTCTGTCAGTGGTTCCATGACCAATGTAATCGGATTTCCATTGCGGCTTTTTTTCAGAATGGTAAAACAGGCAGGAGCGGAAAAGATTTTGTATTGATAATTTGTTATAAAAAATATTTTTTCTGAAATAATATGTATAACAATTCAGATATTCTGATTATGTTTCAGATATTAAAAAGTATTTTACGGACAGGATCAATTATTATATTTTGTAATTTTAAAATTTAGATTATATTATTTGAAATCAGGTTGGTTATATATGGCTAAAAGAAAAAAATATTTGATAGATAAGGAATTTCAGCTGAGAACCGCTTTTTCTATTATCGGAGTTGTGGCGTCGGTTTCAATTATTATACTGTCATCAATAGCAGCATTTGTTGTATATAATAATGAAAAAATAAACAATATATATCAGATTGAAGATAATATTTTCCAGTTAATGCAGGCAACAAATATTAATGAGCATATCAATAGTGATTATAAAACAACTGTCGATATGCTTATCAGGAATCATAATACGAATCTCAATAATATTAACAAGCTGGCTGAATATAACAGGTATCTTCTTGTAGCTATGATAATTTGCGTAATTTTCCAGGGTTTTATATTGTTTATAATGATTATAAGGATAACGCATAGAATATCCGGACCAATTTATGTTATGTCAAATTATATAAAAGATATTATCAAGGGTGGTTATCCCGATCCACGCCCGCTGCGCGATAAGGATGAGCTGAAAAAATTCTACGGTCTTTTTGTCGATCTGGTCGAATCAATAAAACTGAAGAGTAAATAAAAATTATAAAATCCCGGCGGTATAATGTCGGGATTTTTAATAATAGTTCATGACTCTTTAAGAAACTGTATTTGTTTAATAAATAATCTGTCTGTACTGCAAAAATCCGACTTTCTGGAAATAATCACAGTAGCCGGATTTTTTATTTGACTGATTTTATAAATATTTTTATTATAAAAAAATATTTATAAAATCAGGGATTTTATGTATAAGAAAATAGTTTTATTTACCCTTGTAGTTATAACCATTTCAGGAATTTTATGTTTTTGTCAAAGTAATAAAAGAAGAGACATAACACCTGATATCCGCTCATTTTTTAAAACTGAAGAAAATTATATTAATTATATGAAAGTGAATGTTGAGTTTGAAAATATTAAATTGTATTATGTTACTATATCAAAAGGGAATAATTTCTGGAAAATAGCAAAAGAATATAAAGTGGATATTGATACATTAATAGGGATTAATATTTTCTGGGAGGACCTGCGCGCGAGGACAAATCAGACAGTAATAGTTCCCTCTGAACCGGGTACAATTGAGTTTGTTAACAATCCTGGTAGCATCAAAGAACTCTCTGATGCACATGGAGTATCTGCAGGCGATTTAGTTGTTCAAAAACAGCCGTTGCTGTATCCCCTATATTCTGTATTTTTTAAGGAGAGACCCCCCATAGCTGTATTTATCAAAGATGCAAGACCAAGAACTGATAATATGACAGCTAGTCTGGCAGATAAATTCAGGCTGAGACAGATGTTCAGGTCACCTCTTGGTGGGAGGCTTAGTTCATTTTTTGGTAACAGGAAACATCCTGTTTACAGGACTACCATGTTTCATAACGGGCTTGACATCGCGGCTCCTTATGGAACATATATAGGTGCTGCGAGAGAGGGAGTTGTTATAACAGCAGGATGGAATGGCAGTTATGGTAAAGCTGTAATAATTCAGCATGATAATGGATATAAAACAATGTATGGGCATATGTCGCAGATTTATGCAAAAAATGGTGAACGGGTTAAGGCAGGAAAGCTTCTGGGGAGAGTCGGTTCTACCGGATTATCAACCGGTCCTCATCTTCATTTTACACTGTGGCATAACGGGGAACTCTTAAATCCAATGGATGTATTATGGTAATAAAATGGAAAAATATGAAGCAATCATAGAGAAGGCAAAGGAACTTGCGGGATTGATTGAAAATCATGAAATTACCGTAAGATACAGGGAAAGTCTTGAAAGAATGAAACATGATGCAGCAGCCCAGAGGATTCTTGCTGAGCTGATAAAAATTGGCGGTGTGATAAAAAATCAGGTTCGGGCAGATGAAGATTCATCAATCGGAAGAGCGGAACTTGAAATTTTGAAAGATGAGTTTGAAAAAAACAAAACTGTTAAAGATCATATTCTTGTACAGCGGGAGTATCTGGATTTAATAAATAATATTCAGGAAAGAATTAAAAATCCTCAGAGATAGGGATATTGTTCCGTATTAAAATAGTTGAATACTTAAGAACAATCTTATCTGAAAATAGTAAATATGCTTCGCAGCGGCATGAATCAGGCTGAAACAACCGTAAACTTTACTGATAAAAGAAAAATATATATTATATATATTGATGATCAGTAATAATTCCTTATCATATGTTTTGGTATAAAGAATAAGCGATTATATCTTTCCGCCGCTTTTGGCGGAGAAGAGAATAAAGGGTTTTATGTTATAAAAAATTAAGGAATAATTATTATTTGATGATTATGATACGCCAATTATGAACAGCAATAAATACTGGATAGCGCTGGAAAGAGCAGAGGGGATGGGGCCTGTGAATTTAAAAGAAATTTACAGGATGGTTTCCGACGCCGGAATATCTCTTTCTGATATTTTTGAACTCACTGAAGGTGAAATTAAAAATGAATTTAGTTTCAGTTCAAAAAACCTCTCTGCTATAATGAATGCAATAGATATTTTACCATCAGTGGCAGAGGAATATCAGAAAATTATTGATGCTGGAATAACTGTGACTGCATTTTATTCCGGCGGATACCCTGAAAGGCTAAACAAAATCCTTGGCAGCGATATTCCGCCAATATTATATACATACGGGAATCTGCAGCTGTTGAAAAAAAAAGGTGTGGCGATACTGGGCGACAGTAATGTCAGCAGCAGGGGTGAATTTATATCATATATGGCTGCAAAGGATCTTGTCGAGCATGACATAATGGTTATCAGCGGATTTGCTAAAGGAGCAGAAATGGCCGCCCACAGGTCAGCGCTTGAATATGGCGGTTATACAATAGCGTTTCTTCCATACGGAATTTTCAAGTTCAGCATTCCGGATATGATTAAATCAATTTATGACAAAGAGCGGTTTCTTGTTGTATCAGTTTTTTATCCGGAAGAGGCCGCAGACAAATATAGTGCATTTACCCGGAATAAAATAATCTGCGCATTATCATATGCTGTTTTTATTGTCGAGTCTCCTGAAGAGGGTGGGATTTTTGAAGCAGCAAAATCTGCTCAGAGCCTGAAAATTCCGCTCTACACGACCGAATATTCAGAGTACCCTGCAAGTGCCCTGGGAAATAAAAAAATTCTTGCCGGAATGGGAGCTTATCCGGTAAGGGGTAAAAAAACACCGGATAATCTTACCGTTCCGAATATGGACAGGATAATAGCGGATGTGAAATTCAAATGAGATCATAACAGGAAATTATCATGGGACTGCTTAATGAAAACTGAAAAGATACAGATAGTTTCACCGGCCGGTAATCTTGAGAAGATGATCTTCGCTGTTAAGTACGGTGCGGACAATGTCTATTTCGGAGGAGATGAATTCAATCTAAGGGTCAAAGCTGGAAATTTTACATATGAAGATATAAAATCAGGAATAGCATACTGTAAAGAAGCAGGTGTGAAGACAACGTTTCTTATGAATGCTTTTCTTCATGAAGGTGATGTCGATGCCGCTTTTCAATATGCGGAAAAGATCAGGGATCTCGGATTTGATTCAGTTATGATTTCCGATCCTGGGATGCTGCAGATATTAAAACAGACAGGAATTGATGCTGATTTTCACCTTTCAACACAGATGAGTACATTAAACAGTTATTCAGTAAAGTTCTGGATGGATGCAGGATTTAAGCGTATAGTTCTGGCCAGGGAGGCTACTGTTGAAGAGATAAGGACGATAAAGAGAAATACCGGTGCGGAGATTGAGGTTTTTGCTCATGGTGCTTTATGTATTGCCTATTCAGGACGATGTCTTTTAAGCAGATACCTGCAGGGGGGAGATGCCAATCGTGGGGACTGTTCGCAACCATGCAGATGGAAATATTATCTGATGGAAGAAAAGAGGGAGGGTGACTTTCTTCCATTAGTTGAACATCCCCGTGGTACTGAAATAATGTCATCAAAGGATCTCTGTCTGATTGAGAGACTGGAGGAGTATATTGATGCAGGCGTTGATGCATTTAAAATTGAAGGACGGATGAAATCGATATATCATGCAGCGAATACCACAAGAATCTATAAGCATGCTGTACAGCTTGCGGGGACGGATGAATTTAAACGATTTCTTCCTTTCTGGCTTGATGAACTGAACCTGATAAGCCACAGGCCATATACGACAGATCTTTTTAATGAATTTGATAAAATGGGATATGATGGAGTGCCATATATAAACAATGCGCTTTTTGTTGCATATAGAGATGATGATAGTACTGCTTCAAATGAAGTAATAATAAAAACTTTTAATCCAATTTATAAAGATGAAGTTCTTGACGGAATTTATCCAATAAAAGATGTGATACTTGATGACAAATACAGGGTTTTAAAAATTTATTTTGAAGATGGTGAAATTGACATGGGGAGACCGAACAAAATTTATCGTGTTTTGTTCGATAAACCTGTGTTTAAAGACGCAGTTTTCAGAAGAAGACTTGAAAACAGGGGAGATTGATAATGATAAGTAAACCGCCTGGAATAGAGGATATATTCCCAGACAGAGTGTTCAAATGGAACTTCATACTTGATGCAGCGAGAAATGTTTTCAGGATATTCAATTATAAAGAGTTAATAGTGCCGATAATGGAATTCACTGAAGTTTTTTCCAGAGGTATTGGAGATGATACTGATATCGTTTCAAAAGAGATGTTTACATTTGAAGACAGGGGAGGCCGGAACCTTACACTTCGTCCTGAAGGAACTGCCGGTATTGTAAGGGCATATGTGGAGAATGGAGAGTACAACAGGCTTGCGCTCAACAAGTTTTTTTATAATGGACCGATGTTCAGGGCTGAAAAGCCTCAGCGAGGCAGGCTGCGTCAGTTCAATCAGCTTGGCGCTGAAATTTTTGGCAGTGAAGATCCTTATTATGATTTTGAGATTATCTCTGTTGTGGATTCCATAGCAAAAAGCATAGGAATTGAAAATTATACAATACAATTAAACTCAATCGGATGCAGGGAATGCAGGGGCGCTTTTATCGAAAAACTCAAAGAGTACTACAGCCTGCATACCGATAAGCTTTGTGATGATTGCAGGAAAAGACTGAATACAAATCCTCTCAGGCTTCTGGATTGCAAAAAAGAAAACTGTCGTGCATTGCGGGAAGCAGCGCCTGTGATATCTGAGCATATTTGCGGCGGGTGCAGTGATCATTTTTCAAAGGTAAAAATGTATCTCGACAGAAGCGGAATAAAATATAAGATTGATAATTATCTTGTAAGAGGGCTTGATTACTATACGCGAACCACATTTGAGTTCACAGCAGATAATCTTGGAAGTCAGAATGCATTTGCCGGAGGTGGGAGATATGACTACCTGGTTGAACAGTTTGATGGAAAACCGACTCCTGGAGTTGGATTTGCTGCAGGAATTGAAAGAATGCTTCTTCTTATAGAAGAAAGTGATATAGATGAACCGGGTGTTGATGTTTATATTATTCATTCAGGCGGAGAATCTCTTGAAAAAGGATTTGATGTTGCTTCACAACTGAGAAAAAACGATTTTTCTGTAGACCTTGATCCGGAGGTGAAGGGTTTTAAAAACCAGTTCAAGAAAGCTGAACGAGCAAATGCATCTTTCATCGTTATTATCGGCGAAGATGAATTGTTAAAAGGTCAGGCAACTGTGAAAAACCGGAAAACCGGCACACAGATTGATATCGGTTTCCATGTGCTTTCTTCCCTGTTAATGAGTCTTATCGAAACTCAATAGCACGGTAAATTTATATGTTTTTGTTTATTATTTTTGTGCTATAAAATATTTTGATTCTTGTTCTTTTGAGTACAGTGTTTTAAATAAAAAGAAATATTAGCTTCCAGATGAGTATTATTCTGCACAACTTTATAATATTTTCCTTTATGAGCTGGTCATATATGAGCTGATTATAAAGGAAAATATTGTTTTTAAAATCTTTTAAATACAATATTTATAATGTATGTGCCACCTTTGAAAAGCTCCATAACAAGTCTGTTAAAGATGATTGGTTTTCTTCAAACACTATAAAACTTCCGGTAATTCTATTAATAATTGAAATGTGGTCAATAATACTACAAAGATTTTATATTTTACTCCACATGTTTTTATCAGTAAGCTCGATTGTGTTTATGTGCACATTGCTGATATATTTTATTTATAAAAATAAAATTGAATTTAGGATATACATATGAATACATATCTTGATGAATATAAACACAAACTTGTTACTGCAGACCAGGCTGCAAACATAGTTAAATCAAATGATATAATTGATTACGGGATGTTTGCGACAAAACCTGTTGATTTCGATATTGCATTAAGTAAAAGAGTCGGTCAGATTGAACAGGTTTCAATACGGGGAACAGGAACCGTACCCCCTTTCCCGGCTGTTATACAGAATGATCCGGAGCAGAAATCTTTTCAGTATTTCAGCTGGTATTATACACTGGTTGACAGAATATCCGGAGATAAAGGACTGACATGTCACCTGCCGTTTAATTATCATGAGGCCACTCTGCTTGCATATCACCACAGGTATCTGCATCAGCTCAAACCGACAGTATGGTGCGCTCAGGTTACTCCCATGGACCGTAATGGATGTTTCAATTTCGGTCTCGGAAATTCACATAACAGGGGAATAGCTCTCTGGGCCGATAAAGTAATTGTTGAAGTAAACCAGAACATGCCAAGGTGTCTTGGGGGAAATGATGAATATATTCATGTAAGTGAAGTTGACTATATTATTGAGGGTAGCAACACGCCTATTTTTTCAACTCCAAAGATGAATCAGCCCACAGAATCGGAGAAGAAGATAGCTGAATTTATAGTGCCTCATATTGAAAACGGATCATGCCTGCAGCTTGGTATAGGAACTCTTCCGAATCTTATTGGAGAAATGATTGTGCATACAGATGTAAAGGATCTCGGCATTCAGAGTGAAATGTTCTGTGATGCCATGGTGACTCTCTACAATGCCGGAAAAGTTACAAATGCAAAAAAGAGTTTTGACATAAACAAAAGTACATTTTCTTTCTGTCTTGGAACTCCCGAAACATATGATTTTATTCACGATAATCCGAGACTCGCATCGTGTAAGGTTCATCATACAAATAATCCCGATTTCATATCTCAGAATGATAATGTCATTTCCATAAATAATATAGTTGAAGTTGATCTGCTGAGTCAGGTATGTTCGGAAACATCAGGATTCAGGCAGATATCGGGCACAGGGGGGCAGCTTGATTTTGTTATAGGGGCTTTCCATTCGAAGGGGGGAAAGAGTTTCCTTGCATTCTCATCAACATATAAGGATAAAAAAGATGGCATGGTCAAGTCTAGAATACAGCCTATGCTGACGCCTGGATCCGTTGTAACCGTACCCAGAACGATGGTGCAGTATCTTGTTACTGAGTACGGTATTGTTAATATGAAAGCCAGATCTGTATGGGGAAGAGCTGAGAGTTTAATAAGCATTGCACATCCGGATTTCAGGGATGATCTTGTAAAATCAGCCCAGGAGAATGGTATCTGGTCAAAAACAAATCGTATACCATTCTAGTAAAAAATGCGGATGAGGCTTATTCTTTGGCTTCATCCGACGCTTTGCCCGATTCAAGAAACCTTACTTCTGTTCCGACAATTTTTAATCTTGATTGAATTTTACCTTTATCATCTTCCCATCTGTCCTGACGCAGAGAACCCATTACCATAACCCGTTTTCCCTTACTTATGTTTCGTGAACAGAAATCAGCAGTTTTTTCCCATGTTTCAACTTCAATATACGATACCCTGGGCGGTTCATCACTCTTTGAATAGTGATTGATTGCAAGGGCGAATGTGCATAAAGATTTGCCTGTTTTTGTTGTTTTTGTAGCAGGATCATGGGTGACAAAACCCTCAATTGTTGCGTTTGAAAAATTCTGCATATATACCGCCTTATTATAATTTTTCTATTATTACGATGAAAACCGGGCGGGGATAAAAAAATTTTAAAAAAAAACTATTAACACTTGAAAAAAGAATAATTTTACTGTTTATTGATTAAATAGTGTGTTATGAGACATAAAAATTTAATAATCAGTCTTGATATAATATTAATTATTGTAATTTCATTGATAAAAAATTCCCCATTAATGGCGAAAGGGGATATTTATGCAATAGGCTGTCTGGAAAACTATCCATATGAATATATAAATAATGAAGGTTTGCCTGCCGGTTTTTCAGTTGATCTTATTAATGAAATTTCAAAAGAATTAAAATTAAACTGTCGTATCGAGCTGGTTCCATACGAAAGATATATACATCTGAAAAATAATCCTGATGTAGATATATTGCTTGGTATGATAAAAAATGATGACGATAAGATTTTCAGATTTTTCAAGGCAAACTTAAAAATTCATTTTTCAATTTTCTCGAATCCAGGTTCAGAAATTTATTCTATTAATGATCTCCAGAATAAAAAAATTGTTGTTGCTGCACATTATACAGTAGCTCGTCAGGTAATTAATGAAATAAAAAAGATTATAAAAACTGAATCAATAGTATGCGTTGATGAAATTAATGCTTTTACTATTCTCAAGAGAAAGGAATGTGATGTTGTCTTCATGTCAGGGCCATCCGCGAGAAAAATAATAGCAAATCAGAATTTGATCGGTATAAATGAGGTTCCAGTAAGTATCGGTTTTTTTGATTACGGTTTTGGAATAAGAAAAAATAAAGCAGTTAAAGAGGGGATATTTTCACAGGGATATAATGCTGTTTTTATTAATGGTAAATATAACAGCATTTATTCAAAATGGTTTATTGAAAATTCTGAAAACAGTTTTCTTAGTGAAACTGGAATTTACCTTTCAGCAGGGGTTTTCTCTCTGATTATTTTCATATTTTTCATTCTGATAAACAGTTTTGTTCTGAGGAAAAGAATAAGAGAAAAAACCGATGAGCTTCATTATTCGATGAATGAACTTGAAAAAGCACAGGTTCAATTGAGAGAGAGTGAAAAAAGATTTAAAAGGATATTTGATAAATCTCCATCCGGTTTGTTGATACTGAATCCATCAGGCAAGGTTCTTTTATTTAATGAAGCTGTAATAAATATTTTTGGAGTGGAAGATCCTTATGAAATTTCAAATCTGGATGTTATAAATTCACCTATATCTACTGAATGGTTTAAGGCTAGGTTAAAAAATTATAATTATGTTCATCTGGAATTGAAATTCGATTTTGACTTAATCAGGGGAACCGGGTATTTTAATACATGTAAAACGGGTATAATTATTCTTGAAATGGTTATCCTTCCGGTTGAAATCAACTCCGGGAATCCTGAGCAGGGGTATCTGTGTCAGTTTACAGATACTACAAAAGAACAATTACTGATTGATGAAATTAAAAAGAATCAGAGGAGGCTTGAACAGATTTTTGAAGCAGTAAGGGACGGCTTATGGGAGTGGAATCTGGCAACTGATAAAGTCAGATATAACAGAAAATTTTTTCATTTTCTGGGTTACAAAATGGAATCATACCCGGATAATATCAGTACACTGCTGGGCTTTGTTTATGAAAGTGACAGGGAGTCGGTAAAAAGTGAATTATATGAAAATGTATTTAATGGTAAAAGTTTCAATATCGAATACAGAATGGTTATGAATAACGGAAAGATTGTAAATGTCAGAAGCCGGGGAGAAGCTATTGAATGGAATGATAATTTACGGCCATTAAGGGTAATCGGCATTCAAAATGAAATTATAATTCAGCGCGATATTTCAACCAGGGTAAATCTTTTTAAAAGGAATTTAATTTCAGATACTGCGACATCAAATGCACGGAATGAGCAAGTACTCAGCGGAAAATCCATTCTGATTGCTGATGATAACTATCTTATATATATGCACTTATCACAACTGTTGAAAAAATATAGTGTAAAATCTTTATATGCGGCTACCGGTCTTGAGGCGATAGATATTGTAAGAAGTGAGGATAATATAAGTCTTGTAATACTGGATCAGTATATGCCGGTACTGGATGGTATTTCCGCATTGAAAGAGATCAGAAAAACAAATCCTGTTCTACCTGTAATTATCCAGACAGGTGAGCTGAATGAATCACTTGCAGAACGTTTTTGCAATGAGGGTTTTAATGGAGTTCTTGGTAAACCTATTGAGGAAAATTTATTTATTGATACAATATGCGAAATTCTTGAAGCATTTTTTTATAAGAAAATTTAATAAAATTAAGTTGATTTTCTAAATCAGGGTTATATTTTAGTGTTGTTTAATGAATTAAAAAAATAATAGCGTAAATGTATTTAACTGTTCGGCAGTACAGTAAATTGTTAAATACACAGATGTATACCGGAGTAATATCTGTTTTCATAGAAAGCGGATTACTGTAAATAAAAAAATCTGAAATTATATAAATGGAATTATATAATTATAAAACCGGAGGAACAATGAAAAAAATATTTTTTTTAATAATCATAGCATTATTAACAGTACAATTTACAAGCTGTAAAAAAGAGGGACCATCAATTGTAAAGAATGATGGTTTAATAAATTTTGTTACAGGTGATGTTAAACTTGTGGCAGAGGGGAAGACAGTCGCTGCGAATGTTGGTGACAAAATAACCGAGGGAATGGTTGTTAAAACAGGTGCAAAGGCTATAGTTGACATATATTTTGAAGGAAGTGTCATAAGGATAATGGAAAAAAGTTCTGTAATTATGAAAGAACTCGCAAAAAATATTACAGAAAAGAAGGAATCTACTGAGATATATGTTGAGGACGGGAAGGTTTTTTCAAAGGTTACGAGAAAACTGGTTGATGGTGAAAAATTCAGGGTGAATACTCCGACTGCTGTTGCCGGTGTTCGTGGAACAGAGTTTCTTGTAAGTGAAAGCGAAGGTAAGAGTAACATTGCATGTATAGAAGGGAAAGTGGCAGTAAAGGAAACAGCAAGCGATGATTCTTCGTTTGTTGAGGTGGAAGCCGGGAAAGAAGCTAACGTTGAGAAGGGTAAGCCTGTTTCAGTTAATGAGCTGAAGCAGCAGAATCTTGAAAATATCAGAAAAATGAAAGAAGAGATTAAAGAACTCAGGGAAGATATAAAACGGAAGTTTGAAGAACAGAGGGAGGAGATAAGAGGCAAGGTAGTTGAGCAGAAAGATGCTAATAAAGCTATGGTCGAGAATCAGAAATCTTCTGATAAAGCTATGGTTGAAGCTGTAAAAGATGCTACTAAAATTAAAGCTGATGAAATAAAGGGGAATATGAACGAAACTAAAAATGCAAACAAAGATGCAGTAAGCAATTTTCAGAAACCTGATGTCAGCGGGATGAAACCTGAAATTAAAAAATTCAAAGCGGATTTAAAGAACGAATAGAAAGTACCTTTTGCTCATAGTGGTTTAAACCGCTATGAGCATGGGATTGTTAAAATCAATCCCATGCATTATCCCATATAAGTTTTAATGCTTCCTTCCATTTTTTATTTTCGAACAATCTTCCTCTCCATAATTCACCTGCTGTAACTTCAGATTCAAGAATTTTGAGTGCTGACAGATAATCAAATTCCCGCCACATTGTACCAGCTTTATAGATAAATTCCGGACTTACGGTTCTTAATAAGCAACTCATCCCGGTTTTAAAATCGAATATACGCCAGTGTGCACCGGCATAAAAAATATATTCTGCACTTCCTGTATCCATCAGATAATTGAAACCCTGTTCAAAATTGAAAGTTTTCCATTCTTTTCCGGCATAATATATATAGCGTGCATCTTTAAGTTTACCAAGAGCATTCAACCCTTTATCGTAATCGTAACCTTTCCAGAATCTACCGGCACGGTAGAGGTACTCACTGTTTCTCTGTTGAATAAGAAATGTCTGTCCTTTATCAAAATCAAATGAGGGCCAGAAAATACCAGCCTTATGAACATATTCAGTTTTACCCGATGCAACAAGTTTACTCAGCCCTTTATCGTAGTTGAATCTCTGCCAGTCTTTTCCACAAAGATAAATAATTTCAGGATTTCCGGAATCCAGTATATCGTTAATATTTTCATCTGTAATAATATTCTGATTTTTTATTCCATCGAGGTATAATGAATTAATGCTATCATTTAGGATTATCATAAAATTATCCGGTTATTTTAAAACGTTTTTCAAAGTTTGCTGATGATATCTTTATACATTTTCCGAATGGAGGTGTAAATAGACCTTCGCGGCTTTCGCTGATAAGCCATAGTGTGTTGTCATAGCTTTTCAGCCGTTCTATGTCATAAATATAACCGTCTGTTATAACAATAAGAAGTTCCGTGTGGTTTTTCATATAAGTGTTGAAAAGAGGAGCAAAGTATGTTGTACCACTGTTTCCAGTTTTGATAAATTTCCAGTCACCTTTATTATATTCATATGGTTTATTATTATCTGATTTTACGAATTTGTTATCTTTTTTTTCAGGTATAAAGAGATTTTCATCGATGCATAAAAGATATATTTTAAATTTTACAAGAAGCTCCTCAATTATTCCAAATGCTGCTTCAATATCTCCCGGTTTCATAACCATAGATCCTGAAACATCAACTGCGATTGTAACTGCAGCTTTATCTTTAAATGATCTGCCGGGGGAATATATTCCCTCTGTGAAATACCGTTTATTAAACCTGTGATATGAATATTCCCATTCATTTGACTGAGAGGTAATGTCAACAATGCTTTTTATTTTCCTGATCCATGATAAATCACTCTTCTGTGTATTTTTTATGATTGAAGCAATATCTTTGAAAGGCCTCTCGCTGAGACATTGTTCATCTTTTTCGGCAACTGTAATAAAATGATCAAGTTTAGAGTCCATAATATTCATGTCTTTTTTTTTATTCATAACATGAATCCCTGTAGGAATATGTTCTGAATCATTTTTCTGGAACATCAAAGCAGTCATATCTCTGAAGGAGGCATACTGTTCCTGCGGAGCAGTGTTGAATGTGAAATCGAGGTTATCAAGATCTTCTTTCATCTGCTCAATGCCTGATTTTACAGGGATCTTTATATCATAATTCTTTTCAATGGTACTATTGATTTTATAATTTTTAATTTCATCTTCCGGGCGGTGTTTCAGCCATCTGTAGATATCCTCCCATACGGGATCACTGATTGATGTATCAGTAAAAAATATTTCAGGTATGCATGGGAGTCCTGAAGGGAGTATCAGATCAGGAATATCCTGAAGGTACTGGTTGGTTTTAGAAAAGAATGTTTTCCTGTTTTCTGTGATATATGAATTAATTACCATATCCTGTGCAAGGTTCTGAAGGAAAATATCTCCATCCGGAAATTCACGATGATCATGGTTTAGTATTATATGCATCATCTCATGCACAAAAAGACCGGTAATTTCATCATCATTAAGTGATAAGATAAATTTTTGATTATAAAACAGTGCCAGTCTTGATGAGTAAAGTGCGAGCGCAAGTGTTGGTATGGAGTTTTCTTCAATAAGATCAACGCCCTGGTAAAAATATGATGTAAACCGGCTTTTTCTCCACAGACTCTCGATGATAGATTCAAGTTTCATAGTAAAATGCTGCAGTCAGTTAAAGATATTTTCGAATTTGTGGCGGAGTTCATCTGTTAATTCAGGGTCGTTGAGTAATTTAATCGCATCAGGGATGAGAGTAAAAATACCACAATGTTTGAGGAGCATAAAGAAATAGGACATTCTGATATCACCCCTTGAAAACCCGATAAAGGTAAGAATATTAGAGAGAAGAATCAGATCTTCTTTGTTAAGATTACCGCTGGATGCTATGGCCTTCTCTTTGATGATTTCAATGGTTCCATTCAATGCCCATAAAAAATCTTCCAATGGGATTTCGCGGGATTTGACCTTTTCCAGTATATTCCTGTTTCCTGAAAGAATCTCTTCGGTTGTTATCGTTCTCGGTGCAGTGAGCTGCATTATGAAATCAGAACCGGCAATGTTACCTACAAGAGAATATATAACCTTTTCAAGAGTACTGTCTGAGTTGTATTTGAAATAATCAATCAGGGACTGTCCATCCGGGATGCTGAATGAATATTTGAGTGTGTTTGATATCTGGTGCCATCCACGGGGATTCGGGATTATCCGTTCTTCATCCCATAACTGTTCGGGAAACGAAGATATATATTTAATAATGTAAGGATGAATACCTTCGTTGTATCCCCATGAAAGCCAGTCTTTGGCAGTTGGCTTTAAATGAAAAATAGCTAGTCTGCCGTCAAGTGCAGAATCATCAAATTGTGTGATTGTTGTATCGTCAAGTTCACCAAGATTACCGGCAAGGATTATCGATGTTTTTTTATGAAGCGGGTGCTCGCCGCATTTATTCTCTGTAATTATCTGAAACAGTGTCTGTATTACTGTAGGATGTGCTCTGTTGGATTCATCCAGGAACCAGAGTATACCCTTATATCCTTCAGGAATATGTAATGGTGGTATAAATTTAGGACGGAAATATACCATTTCCCTGCTGTTATGATCCGGGACAGGGTATCCACCAAGATCAACATTCTCTTTGAATGCAAGCCGTGTATCAATAAAATAATAGTTTATTTTATCAGCAATTTCTTTAACAAGTGCTGATTTCCCAACGCCCGGATGTCCGAGTATTTTAATTGCATAGTTGAGATTTTCCCCGCCGGTAATATATTTTTCTATTATTTCACTAAGTTCATGTATGGTAACTTCTGAAGCCTGTTTTTTCACCCGATTGCTCCGGTTAAACTATTTTTGTGAGCCATATGAATTCAAATTAAACAGTTGTCCAGATAAAATTCAATTTCTTATTCTGATAATATTATCAGAAGCTGTGTTAACACTATACCGGCAATTCATTTACCAGGTATATGAACAATTATATTGACAGAAGATAATGTATATTGTTAAATTTAACTGAGTGATCAAGAATTTAAGTAGTATAAATTTGAATCTTTAACAGTTTTTATACTAAGACAAAGAAATTATAATTTTAAATATTGATTGGCTCTGATTGAATAAATAAAAAAAGAGGTGCACTGATGATCTTATTAAATCCGAAAAAGTACGATGTAAAATTTCCAGATAAAGAGTCACAGGAAATGATGCTCAAAACGATTGAGTTTTTTGAAAAAAAAGGTCTTAAAAAAATTAAGGACGATTATCATGAAAGAGTATGGCCGAAAGATTTTGTTGATTTCCAGAAAAAACATAAGATTTTTGCGAAATTACTGACTCCTGCCGGATACGGTTCTTCTGACAGCAGGTGGGATACCTACAGAATTTATCATTGGGCCGAACTCATGGGATTTTACGGAATTGCATACTGGTATGTATGGGATGTTTCTCAGCTCGGTATATGCCCTGTCTGGATGGGCAGTAATGAAGAGGCCAAGCATAAAGCCGCCAGTCTTGTTGAACAGGGCGAGGTTTTTGCTTTCGGACTTTCGGAGAAAGAGCATGGTGCTGATATCTATTCAAGCGATATGATGCTATATCCAAAGGACAATGGTACTTATTCTGCTAATGGTGATAAATATTATATAGGGAATGGAAATGAAGCAGCAATGATTTCCACATTTTCAAAGATTGCTGATACGAATGATTATGTATTTTTCTGCGTTGATTCCAAACATCCGAATTATGAGTGTATTAAAAATACTGTGGCCCACCAGAACTATGTTTCAGAGTATGCGGTTCATGACTACCCGATCACAGAAGCTGATATTACTGAAAAAGGGCCGAAAGCCTGGGATAATATGCTTAACACGGTCAATGTATGTAAGTTCAACCTTGGACCTGGAGCTGTGGGTATTGCTACACATGCATTATATGAAGCAATTGATCATGCAGCTAACAGAAATCTCTATGGCAAGTATGTCACAGACTTCCCTCATGTAAAACAGCTTTTTACTGACGCATATCTCAGAATCTGCGCGATGAAACTCTTTAACCTTAGAGCTGTGGATTATATGCGTACGGCATCTGCACAGGACAGAAGATATTTACTATACGATCCATTATGCAAGATGAAGGTAACAAGAGAGGGTGAAGAGGTTATTAATCTGTTATGGGATGTTATTGCTGCTAAAGGTTTTGAGAAAGAGCCGTATTTTGAAATGGCAACAACCGAAATAAGAATGTTTCCCAAGCTTGAAGGAACAGTTCATGTCAATATGGCGCTTGTGG
This sequence comes from Spirochaetota bacterium, assembly GCA_963664815.2. GTDB lineage: Bacteria > Spirochaetota > UBA4802 > UBA4802 > UBA5550 > WRGT01. Next base: position 2,485,328 of record CAXXHB010000003.1, on the reverse strand, counting down.
TTAAATTTATTACAAACTATTTCTTCAATCCGGGATCATTCCCTGAAATTCCTCAGGTTGACGACGCACGAAATGATTCATTTCTTATGGATCAGGGCCCAACCAGCGGGCTTTCAAAAATTCAGTTTCATGATTATAATATTGCTTATAACAGTAAGGATCTGCCTAACATAAAAATTATAAAGGAACAGATTACAGTATTTAAAGAGTTCCTTTCTAATGCAACACCAACTAAAGAACAGAACAATGATATAGATTATCTGCTAGCCATGGGTGAGTTGATGACTGTCGTTGCTTACGGCCAGCTTATAATTGAAAATGCTAAAATCTATAATGTTGATGACGATATTCTCGATATGATTTTTGATGTTCTTGTTAGGGATTTTTCCAAATATGCCGTACAGCTTTATCAGAAAAAGAGCAACACTGCCAAACAGCTTGAATACTGCATAAAAATGATAAAAAATCCGGTTGCAGATATTGAAAAATTCAAGAGAGTATGGGAAAAATATGTTTATTCGCTGAAAGGTGAATATAAGATGAATGACTGATTCTGAATTTAAAGTTTAAAAAAAGATAAAAAAGCCGCAGATATAATACTTCTGCGGCTTTTTTTTAGTATAATAAATTTTTAATTTTTCCGTAACAGTGTATCTTAAATACAGATTACAATATTTCAATAATTGCATTTTCCGCTTATTTATATAATTGATGAATCAGTGTTTTTTATTAGAAATGTACGAATTAAAAAGTAAATTCTGTTGACATAAGAGAACATTGTTATCATTTTGATAACAATGTTTATAATATAATGTGCCAGTTGAATCAATAATTATTCCTTAATTTTTTATAACATAAAATACTTCAATCTCTCCGGCGCCAAAGGCGGTTGAGAGATATAATCGTTTATTTTACACTAAAACATATGTTAAGGAATTATTGCTGCAATTGAATAAAAAATAGTTAAATAGATGATTCATTTTTATTAAAATGAAAAGGAGAAAATTATGAGTCTATTACTTAATCCTAAAAAGTACAAAGACAGAAATTATCCGGATGAAAGATCAAAAGAGATTATGCTTAAAACAATTGCATGGTTCGAAGAGAAGGGTCTTTCAAAACAGAAAGAACAGTATCACAGGAAAGAGTTCTGTGAAGACTTTCAGCGGTTTGTAACCGAAGAGAGAATATTTGAAACATTATTTCTGCCGAAGGGATATGGTTCAGATCCAAACCAGTATTACAGCACTTACAGGATGTATGAATTTTCTGAAATATGCGGATTTTATGGCGCTGCATATTGGTATACATATCATGTATCAACACTGGGACTTGACCCGGTTTTACTTGGAGATAATGAAGAGGCAAAGCATAAGGCAATTCATAAGATGAAAACTAATGCATTGTGTGCTTTTGGACTGTCAGAGAAGGAGCATGGTGCTGATATTTATTCGTCTGAAATGAAGCTGTATCCGAAAGGTGACGGTACTTACCTTGCTAATGGAAGTAAATATTATATAGGAAATGGCAATGTGGCAAGTACAGTTACAGTGTTTGCAAAGATGGCCGATACTGATGAATATGTATTCTTTGTTGTTGATTCAGCACACCCCAATTATGAATGTGTTAAAAATGTTGTAGATTCCAATCAGCAGTTTGTTGCTGAATTTGCACTTCACGATTATCCGATTACTGATGCAGATATACTTACAAGAGGTCCTAAGGCATGGGACGACATGCTTAATACAATAAATATCTGCAAGTTTAATATTGGATCGGGAGCTACGGGTATAGTTACTCATTCATTTTATGAAGCGATCAACCATGCATTCTACAGAAATCTTTATGGTAAAAGTGTTACTGAATTTGCACATGTGAAAAGACTCTTTATGGATTCATGGTTGAGAATAATGGGAATGAAACTATTTGGTCTAAGAGCAACAGATTATATGAGAGTTGCAGGTGAAAATGACAAAAGGTATCTTTTATTTAATCCAATTATGAAAATGAAGGTTGCAATTCAGGGTGAAAAAGTTCATGAGCAATTGTTTGATATTATAGCCGCAAAAGGCTTTGAGAAGGATATGTATTTTGAACAGGCTGTTGCAGAGCTTGTCGGGTTTCCAAAACTTGAAGGTACAAGGCATGTTAATATGGCGCTTATCGCCAAACTTATTCCAAGTTATATGTTTATGCCTGCTGCATTTGAGGAGGTATCAAGAATTACCGACAACAGAAATGATGATTTCATGTTTCACCAGGGTCCGACAAAAGCTTATGCAAAGACAAAATTTCATGATTTCAATAAAGCGTATGATAGCCTTGATCTGCCGAATGTTAAAATTTTCAAAGAGCAGATCCAGGCGTATAAAGAGTATCTGATAGTTTCCGGTACGGATCTTTCAAAGCAGATGATGGAATTTGATTACCTTCTTGCGGTTGGTGAACTTTTTACAATGGTTGCTTATGGGCACCTGATTATAGAAAGCGCAAAAATGGAAGGAGTCAGCAGCGAAATTATGAACCAGATGTTTGACCTCTTTGTAAGAGATTTCTCAGCCTATGCTGTTGAACTTTATGGCAAACCGATAAATACTGATGTGCAGCTTGAAAAGATTGTTAAGATGATTAAAAGACCGATGCCTATGAAAGATGAATTTGAAAAAGTATTAAAAGAGGAAGTCTATTCACTGGTGGATGCATACAGACAAAACCCATAATTTATTGATTCAGAATGTCAATTAATAATAAACTCCCCGTCCGGGGAGTTTATTATTTTTAATATTAATCAAAAGATTAATTTAATAGTGGTTCAGTATTTATGCCATGATTTATTGTAAGAAAACAGTGTTAAAATTTTCATTATATAATAAGCTGTGATGAGGTATAACATCCTGCTTCATTTATAAATGTAATTCACGAATTGATCATGTAAAACTTACAATCCCGCGGATTTTATTTATAATTTTTAATTCATAAAACGTTGTAATACAAGACAGTCATAAATTAAAATTTAATAAAATAATTATAAATGGTAACATATGGATAATACATTAAAATCTGCTGTAATTCTTTCTATACTTTCAACTCCATCGAAGCTTGGATTATGGGATTCTTTATCGCTGCATCCGTGTGATATACTGGAAAAAATAGATATTAAAAAGAGCAATATACTGGAAACAATAGCTGTAAAATATTCAGAAGATGCGGATAAAACATCTGATCTGATAATTGAAAAATGTATAAGAAAAAAAATAACAATTGTAACTATATGGGATAACGATTATCCTTTATTACTTAAAGAGATACATAATCCTCCACTGGTATTATACCTGAAAGGTACTATTGGCGAAGGTAAAAAAATTTCAATAGTGGGAACAAGAAATTCAGATGAAAAATCAGAAAAAATAGCAAAAAAAATTTCATCTGAAGCATCAGCAGCGGGTTATACGATTGTCAGCGGTATGGCTATTGGGATAGACAGGAATGCACACCTCGGTGCTTTAATGTGCGGCGGAGGAACTATAGCAGTTTTGCCGGGTGGAATTGATTTTATATATCCTGCAAAAAATATTGATATTTACAGATTAATAGAAGAATCTGCCTCTTCAGCGGCAGTTTCTGAATATCCCCCGGGGATTGGTATTGGTCAGAAATGGACATTTGCAAGGAGAAACAGGATAATAAGCGGCTTGTCTGAGGCAGTAATAGTAATACAGGCACCTTCAAAAAGCGGTGCATTGATCACTGCCGGACATGCTATTGAGCAGAACAGAGAGCTTTTCGTATGTCCCGGCAATGCATTTGATGATACATATAGTGGTTGTAATGAACTGATAAAGCAGGGCGCGAATATTTTTTCTGATATGAATGATCTTTTTTCCGGACTTGAAACAGGTTGTGGATCACTTAAAACTGATCTGAAATACAGGGGGACTACACTTGATACAAAAAAAACAGAAATGTTAAATAATACTGAAAAAGAAACAGTGCAACAGGCAACAACTACTGGAAAAGTGGAAAAGAAGATACTTGATGAACTTGAAAAAAGTACTGTTGAAATTGATGAATTTATAAGAAGAAACAGGTTTTCTGCGGATGAAGTAAATAAAGTGATAGTGGAATTGGAAATAGGGGGAATTATTGAAAGAAAGGGATTTATAATAAGAAGATTGTAAAGTAATAGTAATATACATTTCCCGGAAAAAATCGAAAAAAGCCGATAAAAGAATTATTTGACAAATTATTCCAGATGCGAATGTTTGTTAAAAATATAAATCCATTGGAAAAGCATAAATGACAAAGAAAGTAAAACCTGAAACACTGGTTATTGTTGAATCACCATCTAAAGCAAAAACAATAAACAAGTATCTTGGTAATAAATATATAATATCATCCTCAGTAGGCCATATAATTGACCTCCCCAAGTCCCGCCTGGCTATAGATGTAGAAAACGAATTTAAACCTGAATATATAACAATCAGAGGCAAAGCGAAGATACTTAATGAACTGAAGAAACAGGCATCTCTAGTAAAAAATGTTCTTCTGGCTACTGACCCTGACCGTGAAGGTGAAGCAATAGCATGGCATCTTTCGAACGCTCTTTCGGCGAAAAACAGCGATATAAAAAGAATTGAGTTTAATGAAATTACTGAAGCAGCTGTTAAAGAAGCGGTAGCTCACCCAAGGGATATCGATATTGATCTGGTTAATGCTCAACAGGCGAGGAGATTTCTCGATCGAATTGTAGGATACTCTATAAGCCCGCTTTTATGGAAAAAAGTAAAGAGAGGTTTGTCTGCAGGACGTGTGCAGTCAGCCGCATTGAAGGTTATATGTGACAGGGAGAGTGATATAGATCAGTTTATACCCCAGGAATACTGGACTCTTGAAGCAGAATGTTCCCATCATGGTAAAAAATTTGAGGCGATGCTTACACATTATAATAATGATAAGATTAAAATCATAAATAAAAGCGAAATGGATGATGTTTTATCTGAGGTGTCAGGAAAAGACCTGGTTGTAACAGATATAAAGACACAGGAGAGGAGGAGGAAAGCTCAACCTCCATATATCACAAGCAAACTGCAGCAGGATGCTGTAAACAGGCTTGGCTTTACTTCAAAGAAAACAATGATTGTAGCGCAACAGCTGTATGAAGGGGTAGATCTGAAAGGCTTTGGTGCAACAGGTCTTATCACTTACATGAGAACAGATTCAACCCGTATTTCTGATAATGCTGTTGCAATGGCGAGAGATTATATCAAGCTTAATTACAAGCCCGAGTTCCTTCCTGATACTCCTAATATATTCAAACTTAAAAAAAATTCGCAGGATGCACACGAAGCAATAAGGCCTGCAGATGTAAATAAGACTCCGGAATCAATTAAAGACGATCTCACCCGGGATCAGTACAGATTGTATGATCTTATTTGGAGAAGATTTATCGCATGCCAGATGACACCGGAAGTTACTGAGTCGCTGACTGTAAACCTGAACTGCGGTAAAGCACTTTTCAGGGCTACAGGGAACAAGGTTTTATTTACCGGATTTACGGAAATTGAAAAATTGAGTAAATCTGAAAAAAATTCTCTGCCTGTACTGAAGGAGGGTGATATAGTTCCTGTTAGTATTCTTAAACCGGAACAGCATTTTACAACACCACCGCCAAGATTTAACGATGCATCTCTTGTTAAATTTCTGGAAGAGTCAGGTATAGGAAGGCCATCGACATATGCCCCTACAATTGACACACTTACACGGAGATATTATATAACCAGATCCGGGAAACAGCTTGTTCCGACTCTTCTGGGGAAAATCGTAAACGATATTATGTCTGGAAATTTCGGGTCACTTGTTTCGATAGATTTTACTGCAGGAATGGAGGAGAAACTGGACAGGATAGAAGCTTCGGAAACTGACTGGATAAAGATGCTCGGTGAATTCTACACCCCGTTTAAAGAATCAGTTGATCTTGCTGAAGTAAACATTGAGGAGATGAAAGGAATCCTTGATGAAGAAACCGATCATGTCTGTGAAAAATGCGGAAAGAAAATGATGAAAAAGCTGGGACGGTTCGGTTTTTTTCTCGCATGCGCCGGCTTCCCTGAGTGCAGAAACGCCAAATCTCTTCCTCTGGGGGGATGTCCGAAGTGCGATGGAAATGTAGTCAAGAGAGGAGCAGGCGGGAAACGTGGAGGGTTTTTCGGATGCAGCAACTATCCTGAATGTGATTTCATAACGCGGGATACCCCATCTGATAAAGACTGCCCGAAATGCGGAAAACTTTTATTTACAAAAAAGATAAAAGGGAGAGGAGAGGAGCTTATATGTTTCAGTCCGGATTGCGGATTCAGAATTGAACTCCTTGACGAAGTATCTGCAACGGAAGTTTCCGAAGAAGATATATAAAAGTAATGTATAACCTGATTGATTCTTTTCTCGATTACATCACCTTCGAAAAGAACTACTCAAGCAATACCTCCGGAGATTATCGTACTGATCTTATGCAGGTTGCTGATTTTCTTACAGGAAATATAGAAGATAATTTAAAAGAATACTATGAAATCGACTGTAAAATAGTCAATAACGAACCTGATATTTCGACAGTAACAATAAGCGACCTGAGAAGTTTTCTGGAATACTGTTATGACAGAGAGCTTAAACGTTCATCAATTGAGAGAAAAGTTGCCGTAATTAAATCATTTTTTAACTACCTTCATAGAAATAATTTTATATCTGTAAATCCCTCAAGGAAACTGATTTATCCAAAAAAAGAAAAGCGACTGCCAAAGTTTCTTTATTTTAAAGAATATGAAGAACTTGTTGATTTTGAGATAAATGATTTTTTTGATCTGAGAGATAAAGCAGCAGTAACAATGTTTTATTCAACCGGCGCAAGAATATCAGAAATTTCAAATTCTTTAATTGCTGATCTGGATCTTCATTCCGGCCGGTTAAAAGTTTCAGGTAAAGGAAGCATTGAGAGAATACTTTTCCTGACAGATGAAACTGTAAGTATAATGAAAAAGTATCTCAGGGAAAGAGATCTTAAGTTTAATGTTAAATCAGAATTTATTTTTGTAAATAAATTTGGCAAAGGGATTTCAGTAAAAGGGATGTATAATCTTATAATGAAACGGGCAGCAGAGGCCGGCCTTTCATATAAACTGTCACCTCACACCTTGAGGCATAGCTTCGCAACTGAACTCTTAAATAATGGCGCTGATATCAGGGCTGTGCAGGAGATGCTGGGTCATAAAAGCCTTTCAACAACACAAATATATACTCACACAACAAAGGCCCGGTTAAAGAAGGTATATGAACAGTATCATCCGCACTCCGGCATGAACAAAGATAAGGGCAAGGATGATTAATTATATGCCTTATCTATTATCCCGCCTCCGATTATATCGTTTTCCATATCATAAAAAACTGCTGCCTGACCCGGTGAGATACCTGATTGAGGTTCTGTGAAAGTAACTTTGAATATATCTCCGCTTCTTGAAACTGACCCTTCAACAGGTTTTTGTGTAGATCTGCATTTTATCATAAGTGTAACATCTTTTTCAATTTCATATTTCATGTGAAAGCTGTTTTTTGTCTCAAAATACCTGATACATAGTTCCTCTTTCGGTCCGGCAAGAATCTGATTTTTAACAGGATCTATGCATGTAACGTAAAGGGGAACAGGTGAGGATATTCCCATTCCTCTCCTCTGCCCGATAGTATAACGGTAGATCCCGTTATGTCTACCTATAATCTGCCCGTTTGAATTCATAATATTACCAGGTACAGGTTTTGTACAGGTATGATCTTCAATAAACCGGATATAATCATTATCCGGGATAAAACATATCTCCTGGCTGTCAGCTTTATCTTTAACAGGAAGGTTTAAGTCTTTTGCAAAAAGCCTTATATCATTTTTTGTCATATTCCCCAGCGGGAAAACCGATTTTGTTAGTTGTTCCTGTGTCAGCATGAATAAAAAATACGACTGATCTTTTGAATTGTCCGGTGACATTGAGAGATATAATCTGTTGTCCGAATGTTTTTTTATAACATAGTGGCCTGTCGCTATAAGATCGCATCCAAGATTATCTGCTGCCGCAATCATTTCCGGAAACTTGATGTACCTGTTGCAGTGTATACATGGATTGGGCGTCTTTCCTGCAAGATATTCCTCGCAGAAATAGTTAATAACAGTTTTCTGAAACTCTTCGGAAAAATCATACTCAAAGTGGAGAAAGCTATATAGATCGGCAATTTTCTTCGCATCAGTAACGGCTGTTTTATACACTTCATCATTTATATCGGATCGAGGCAGGAATCTTGCAGTAATGCCGATAACATCATGGCCGGCGTTTTTCAGCATAACGGCTGTTACTGATGAATCAATCCCTCCGCTCATTGCAACAGCAATTTTCATTTAAAACTCCCTATCGTAAAGAAAACCCTGAAATGTCGATCTTCTCCTGAATTCATCATCTATTGCATTGATAACAGTGCCCTTATGAACGCTCCATCTGGGATGAATCAGTGAATTTTCACTTCTGTCGCCCATTAGCCTGTGTATTGTTATGTCGGGACGAAGTCTTTCAATAAAATCACAAACGGTTGATACGTACTCCCTGAGTGAAATCAGGTTGAAATGTTCACGGTTATATATGATTTCAAGCTCTGTGTTTTTAATAATATGCATATGATGTATTTTAATGCCATTAACAGGGAGTGATGATATTTTATCTGCTGTATTCATCATGTCATCCCATGTTTCACCGGGGATTCCCAGAATCACATGAACACAGATCGGAATGTCATATTCAGAAATAAGACCGATCGTTTCAATGCATTTCTCGGCAGTATGCCCGCGTTTTAAAAATTCAAGGCTTCGATTATGTATGGACTGTATTCCAAGTTCAATCCATAACTCAAAATTATCTTTTTTATACTTTTTAATAAGAGAGAGTATATCTCTGCTGATACAGTCAGGGCGTGTGCCTATCATCAGTCCTTTAATGCCGGGAAAGGAAACAGCTTCGTCATATAGTTTTTCGAGAACGTGAAGAGGTGCATATGTGTTTGAGAATGCCTGAAAGTATGCGATATATTCTGTAGATATGTCTGAACGCCTTAATGAATTCCTGGCATTTTCCATTTGAAGCAGGATCGAATCAATGCCTGTCGTAGTAGGGGAGGCCGATCCATCATCCGAGCAGAAAACACAACCTGTCGTCCCTGTTGTTCCATCTCTGTTTGGGCATGACAAACCGGCATTTATCGGGAGTTTTAGAATTCTGCATAAATACCGGTCAAAAAGATAATCTCCAAAAAAATTGTATGGCTTGCCATGCCATTCAACTGTATTATATATTTTTTTGCTGTTCAATTTGTGTAAAATATGAGTTTTTAAGATATTGCTGATTCTGGTATTTATTAGGATCAAGATATACCGATGAAACCTTTCTTGCTTTTACCACTTTCATATTTTTGTCCAGCTCTACAAGAAAAATTCCTGATTTAAATTCATAATCTCTATATTTATTCTCAGAAGATGTAATATACTTACGTTTTTTAGATGAATAATAGCGTTTACTGATTTTTGTAACTGTTTTATAATTTTTTAATGAATCAGAAATAATCTTAAGCTTTGCTGCATCTGGTTCAAGTGATTCAAGTATGGCATTATTAAGATCTTCCCCGTTGCTGACTGAAAGTATAAAAGGTTTGGTAATAGACGATGGTTTAACCTGTATTGCTGTTTCACCAGGTTTTTTATCGGATATTCGGTCATTACCGGGGGTATCACTTGATGAAGAGCGGTTCTTTTTATTACCGTAAATTGCAGTATTATATTTGTCCTTGTAGGCAGAATACATTTCATTTCTGTTTAAGGATTCTTTTGCGTTAACAAAACATGTCCGGGCTTTATTGAATTTATTTTTATTTTTAAATTTAATCCCTTTGGTGTAATAGCTTTCAGCATGATTTATAGTACTTATTATTGAAGCATAATAATTGACTGAATCTTTTGTATGTGAGTTGTAATAGAGATTTTTCATAAATTTAACGGCCAGATTAGCACTCTCTGTATTGGCATTCTGGATAAAGTAAATCACAAGCCTTGCAAGTTTGAGAATCTCAATATCATCTTTAAAATCTTTACGTTTGCCCCTGAATTCTTTTTTTGAAATATCTATGCCGTAAAGATCATAAAATGTTTTTAAAAGCATTTCATACTGGGCTTTGACCATTCCATCCATATATTCGGGATCAATAAGCTTTTTTTCTTCAACAGGGTGAGAGATAAACCCGCATTCATATATAACTGAAACCGGGAAATTAAGATAATATGTAAATCTGTCATCTGCCACAGCGCCATAATCCCAGCCATTTGCTTTGTATCCCTTTGATACAAGTGAATCGCGGATATTCAATGCATACTGACGCGAAAAACCGCAGGCATCATATTTGTTATATAGTGTTAAAAAACCTGAAAAGGTACCTGTTATATTTATAAGAAGCTTTCTGCCGCTGCTGTCTCTGGCCATATGTATACCCGGCATATTGACAAGACCATCTGCTTTACTGAAAATTGAAACATTGTTCATATGCATTTCCATAACCATAAAAGCGCCTGAATTTTTAGCGTTATTCATTACATCTTTGAATTTCATGTAATGATATGAATCGGTTTTACCTTCCAGCACCTGGAGATACTCATCGCTTGCTGCAATATTTATAAAGGGATTTTGTTTCAGTAAATTGTAGAGTTTCCTTGCATAGAGCCTGGAGTAATGTTCTTCAGGAAGACCTGTAACCCCGACTCTGTTGGTTGTGATTCCTCTCCATCTTTCAGTATCATCTTTTCCATGTGCAGGACCGAAATATAATGTGATTTTCCCTCCGTTTTCAAGCGAAGAATAAAGGTTCCCGTATACATCATCAATGTAGTTTACAATTTCTGCAATATCTTTGCAGACGTTTTTATTATCCTGAATCTCAATAATTTTCTCTATTGCCCGCGATTGTTTATTTTTAATAACTGTATCTGCCTGAGAATTGATATAAAAACCAAGCAGAATAAAAATCAGAGAAAATACTTTTATTGATTTCATCAGTAAGTCACCACTCTATTTATAAATTTTTTATTTTTTCAAAATCTGCTTTAAGATCTTTTTTCTCAATATCAAAAAAATAAATATTTCCATCAACACAATCTTTATCAACTTTTATAAGTTTACCGAAATTATCAGAGAGTCCTTTAATTTGTATAAAGGCATTTCTGTTAAAAGATGGATTTAGCTCTTTCTGTAAAAATTTGTAAGCTTCATATTTTATTTTTTCTTCAATTTCTGAAGCAGTGCTTTTTTCACATTCTTCATTTGTTATAATAAACACTACAGCCCTGTACTTATTCTCCGAAATCCATCCGGTTTTTCGGAATGATTCATTCAGTCCATTTTTTATATCTGTATTATCATTCACAGGCTTTTTCTTTGATTCTGTTAAGCAATTTTGTACCAGAAAAGTTAATAAAAATAATACCATGCAGAGAATTAAACATTTTTTTCCCATGATAAACCTCTTTTAAATAAGATATATTAATAAATAAAACTGTATTAAAATTGATATATATAATGCCGTTTATGTAGGGCAATATAAGAATTTAACACATTCTTTGTATAATGATCTTTATTTTATTATCGGTTTTTAATCAGTGAAATTGAATGTATATATGTAAAATCAGAAATAATTGCTGTTCATATATGTATTTTAAAAAAATATAATTTAAAAAACCTCACTTGTTGTGAGAAGTGAGGTTATATTCCTGTTAAAAAATATAATTAAAAAAATAAAAGTCTGAAAGCAGGTTTAAAAATTCAGAATTTCGTTTTTTATCCCCTTTTTAAATATCCTGAATATGATAACTACTGAATTATCGATCAAAAAGTATTCATGTTCAATTTTTCCATATTCAACATATTTTAAAGCTTTTATTTTAATAATATTACTTTTATCTTCCGTAAGATTATCATTATTTATTGATTTTGATGACAGGTAATATGAAATTATCTGTTTTTCGGTTTCGTCTTTAATAATGTTTTTAGCTTTCATAAGTGAATTTTCGCGCTGATCTGCCATAATTTTCAGATTTTTGTCAGGCGGTGTTGTAATTATAACCTGGAAACAGTCATCAGTTAATGCGCCGGATGTTGTAAAATTAGATTTATAGGGTTCCTTTAAATCGTGTGATACACAGGAACTGAAAATAAATAATAGCATTAGAGGGAAAAAAACATTTTTCATCTATTTACCCTTAATAAGATTTATGATAGATTTCATTTTATCAGCATCTGGATGATTCGGTTTCATCGAGAGTACTTTTTCAAAATGATATACAGCTTTCTGGTTATCTTTGAGATTCCTGTAATAGATCATTCCCAGTTCTTCATGAGGCTCTACCTGGCTGTTGTTGATCTGTATCGATTTTTCAAATGATGAGACGGCACTTGTAAAATTATTCTGATCCCTGTATGCTATACCAAGATCAAAATGAGCTTTATATTCAAGAGGGCTGATTGTAAGAGCTACATTATATTCTTCTACTGCCTCATTAAACATTTTCATCTCTCTGTATGCATTCGCAAGATTGTAATGTGCACTGTATGATCTTGGCGAATTATCGGCGGCTTTCCTGAACTGCTCTACTGCTTTGTCGTAAAGTTTTTTACCGGAATAGAGGCTGCCGAGATTGATGTAAGCATTGGTATAGGATGGATTAATTGATACAGCTTTTTCATAGCTTTCGATTGCTTTAATGTCATTATTTAATCCTTCATATGCTTTTCCGGTTTCATATAAGGAGGCGGCATCTCCACCTTTAATAGATGAGGCTTTTTCAAAGAGGGGGATCGCTTCGTTGTAATTTTTTTTCTGCTGGTTGATAAGACCAAGGTTAAAATAAGCCTGGAAGTGATTCGGTTCTTTCTGAATCGTTTTCTGGTAATAATTTGAAGCATTATTATAACTTTTCATTTCATGGTAAGTTTCGGCAATTTTAAAGTTTGTCTCAGGATTATCAGGTCTAAGCTCAAGATCTTTTGTGAAACTCTTAAGTGCCTCGTTATAGTTTTTCGATTCAAGCTGTATTGTCCCGATACTGAAATGAGCCCTGTCCATCTTCGGATCAATAGAAACAGATTTCTGGAAGTCTGCAATTGCTTTTGACTTGTCATTCGTCTGCTGGCTGGACAAGCCTCTGGCATAATATGCCTTGGCGTGATTAGGATCGTGCGATATGGCATTGCTGAATGATTGAATCGAATCCTTGTATTTCTTATCTATGTATTGGAGGTAACCAAGTCTGTAATAAGAATCGCTGTTATTGGGATTTGCTGCAATTGCATTCTGAAATGCTTTTTTAGCTTCATCATATGCTTTCTGATGAGTATATATCCTGCCCTGCCAGTAATAGGAGTGATCATCATTTTTATCAAGTTCAACAGCTTTTCTATAGGCTTTAACAGCGTCATCAAATTCCTTTTTCTCCCTGTGATTATCTCCTATCTCTCTCCATTTCTGGGCATCCTTGTTTACATCATTGGTTTTTGTTTTTTTTACCGAGCTGTCTCCATTGGCTATATCTGCAGGATTATCCTGCTTTACCGGATCATTCACAACAGTTGTATTATCAGTTTTATTATCAGGTTTATTCTGAGTTGCAGCTATGTCTGAATCCTTTTTCTTTTTCAGTTTTTCCAGTTCATTCATTGCATAATTATACTTCTTCCTGATACTTTTATTGTCTGAATCATATTCGAGGCCTTTTCTGTAATATCCTGCCGCCCCTTCAAAATCTTTTTTGGTAAGTTCTATATCACCAAGTCTTTCAGCTGAAGCGGCATCGTTTGCTTCGAGTTCAAGCGCTTTTTTATATGCTGCAACTGCATTATCCATATTTCCCATTTTATATTCACTATCGCCAAGACCTTTGTAATACTTTCCTGTTCTGGAGTTTAATCCTATTGCTTTATTGAATTTCTCTTTAGCTTTTCCATTTTGACCGGCTTTAAGGTGAAGATTTCCAAGGTTATAGTATCCCTCGGCATCACCAGGATTGTTGTTTATACCCTGCTCAACTATTTTTATAGCTCCAACAGTATCACCTTTGGAAAGTTTCTGATTCGCAATATTCTTGTAACTTTCCTGATCCTTCGGGGCAATTTTCTGAGCAGCCTTATATTCGTTCAGGGCCTTTTCAAGCTCTGATTTTGAATCATATACATTGCCGAGTTTATTGTAGGCAGCAGGTATAGATGGTTTTTTACCTTTTGCTATTTCAAATATTTTAATGGCTTTGTCATAATCCCGGTCAAGCGCATAAGCATGGCCAAGACCGTTAAGAGCATCGTAGTTGTTTGGATCAATCTTCAATATTTTATTGTAATAACTGACGGCTTTACCATACTCACCTAAAGATTTGTAAAGATCGGCAATTTTAAGCATTATACCGATATTACCCGGATCAGTATCGAGGAGGTTTGAGTAGAGCTCAATCTGTTTAATTCGAAGATCGCTTATGTTGTCAGCATAATCCGGTGATCTGAAAAAAAGAAGGTAAATGATGCCGGCAGTTAATGCCAATACTGCTCCACCGGCTATGAATTTTTTACTGTTATCGTTATAGTTCATTTGAGCCCCCCGATTTATTCAAGATCATCATTATATATATCTTCAATTGTATCTTTTGACTTTTTTGATTCGTGATCAGCTTTTTTATTCTCACCAGCTCTATCCTGTGTATCAAGAGTGGAGCCTCCAAGAAGAAGAGCTTCTTCAATTGAAATTTTACTGTCCAATGAGGGAAGTTTAAAGTTTGGATCGCGAAGCAGTTCAATTACCCTTTTTATACTGTCATACTGCGGATCTTCAGGTACGGCTTTAATATAATTTTCCCAGTATTCAATTGTTTTTTCTTTATCCCTCAGAAGCATCAGGTGTGTGAGGCCTATCTGGTATAAACAGGTTTTAAGCTTATTATTTTTAACATACGCTTTGTTAAAGTTTTCAAGAGCAAGGTTTGAATTTTTTTTATAGTAAAAAATCTGCCCGAGTCTGAAATAATTTTCAGCCAAATCAGGATTTATATCTATAGCTTTAAGATAAAGATTTAAAGCACCATCGTATTGCTGTTTTTTTAGATAAATATCGCCAAGATAGGAGTAGGCTAGGGCGTTCTCAGGCTCTTTTTTTAAAACTTCCTGAAAAAGAACCTCGGCCATTTCAAACTTTTTCTGGAAAAAATACTTTGTAGCACGTGTAAATGTATTCTCCTCTTTTTTTTCCTGAGGAAGAGAAGCGGATTGAAGAAATAAGAGAAAAAACAAAGTAAAATATACTGTTTTTTTCATGTTACTATTCCATTATCCTGCAGTTTATTCCAGCTTCTTTAATCATAGTCTCTGACAGAGGGTCATTGTATGGTGATCTGTAAATGAATGTGTCTATACCGCTATTAATCAGCATTTTTGTACATATAGAACATGGCTGAGTTGTAATATATATTTTAGCCCCCTTTACTGAAACTCCGTAATAAGCAGCCTGAATTATTGCATTTTGCTCCGCATGAAGACCTCTGCATAATTCATGTCTTTCACCGCTGGGGACATTATATATAGTTCTGAGGCAATTTTGTTTAGTACAATGTGATATACCTGTTGGTGCTCCGTTGTATCCCGTGGTAAGCATACGTTTATCTTTGACAATTACTGCTCCAACCTGTCTTCTGAGGCAGGTTGACCTTGTGGAGACATCTTCCGCAATTTTCATAAAATACATGTCCCATGAAGGTCTTTCACTCATAAATATTCCCCGCTTGTTGAAGTAATTAACTAATATAATATTTCCATGCCTTTCCTTAAATGCAAAGTATTTTTTTTGTTATATATATATTTTCGGGTTATTAAAGATATTTTTGTTTCATATGATTAATTAAATTAATATGCAGAATTTGATTTTCATCAGAATCTTATATGTTTTTCGCGGGAAAGATTTAATTATATGCCGTTAAACTTATAAAAATATGTAATGTTTAATCCTGCATTTCATTTAATTTCAGGCATGATAACTCAGTTTCTATAAATTTAATACCTGATAGAAAAAAGATTATCCCGGTTACAGAAATTTCATTTAATAAAGGTATAGTAATATCCAGCTTGTGAAACCGAAGCATGATTTAAATACATGCATTTTCGAGATCTTTTATACCCTGTGCCAGTTTCATATACTCAATTGTACCAGGTTTGAAATTCTTGATGTATTTTTTAAAAACAGTAATCTGGTCATCTTTCCAGTTATTTGATACTGAATTTCTATTGTTCATGGTCTCCATCCCCCCCATTGATCAATATGAAAATATATCGGCATTTTCAGGGGATAACTTAAGTAAGAGACATAAAAAAAGCCGGTAAAAAATACCGGCTTTTAAAACTATATCGAAAAAGTTTAAAATTAACCTACTAATTCGAAAAGTGCAGCTCCACCCATACCGCCGCCTATACACATAGACTCGATACCGTATCTCTTTCCAAGTCTCTGCATATTCATAACGAGTGTTGCGAATATTTTTGATCCTGTACATCCCAGAGGGTGTCCAAGAGCAATAGCTCCACCAGTTACATTTATAAAGCAATCAGGGCTGCCGAATTCGAAGTATTTAGGATCTCCCATTCCGAGTTCACGTGCACAGTAAATTCCCTGTGATGCGAAAGCTTCGTTAAGTTCGAAAATACCGTCTTTTTTCATGATATCCATGTTGATTCCAGTCTGTGCGAAGAGTTTAGGAATAGCAACTGCAGGTCCTATACCCATTTCGTCAGATTTACATCCGGCAACAACATATCCAAGATATTTAACTTTTGGTTTAACACCATATTTTTCACAAGCTTCTTTGCTCATGATAAGGTTTGCTGCAGCACCGTCTGTTGTCTGTGAAGAGTTAGCAGCTGTTACTGAACCTGAGTTTGGAACATTAGGAATAGCAGCTGAGAAAGCTCCTCTCAGTTTACCCATTTTCTCAAGATCCGGAGTCTGCTGTACGCCATCATCATAATCTACTTTGAAATATTCTCTTTTATATGATCCGTCAGGCTGAGCAACAAATTTAGTTGCATTTACAGGAACGATTTCTGTAAAAAGGCCTTTTTTCTGAGCTTCTGCAGCTTTGAGGTGTGAATGATAAGCAAAATAATCCTGATCTTTACGTGTTACATTGTATCTTCTTGCAACGTTTTCAGCTGTTATACCCATTGACATATAAACTGTAGGGTCAACTTTTGAAAAATCCGGGTGAGGCCTTGGAAGATTTCCACCCATAGGAACTGTACTCATTGACTCAAGACCAGCTCCCATAGTAACGTCAGCGATACCTGTCTGAACTTTCATTGCAGAAATAACAACTGCTTCCAGACCTGAGTTACAGAATCTGTTTACTGTTGCGCCGCATGCTGTAACCGGGAAACCGGCCATGAGAGCTGCGATACGTCCAACGTTGATACCCTGTTCTGCTTCGGGGAATGCACAACCGCACATAATGTCCTCAATTGCAGATGTTGGAACTTTTGATGCTCTTTCCATACAGCCTTTAAGAGCTGTTACGATGAGTTCTTCAGGTCTTGTGTTTGCAAGGAGACCTTTTGCTCTTTTACAACCTGGTGTTCTTACTGCTTCAACGATAAATGCTTCTCTCATTTTCGTGAACCTCCTGTAATATTGATTTATATCGTAATTAATAGTCTATAAACAACTATTTCCTGCCATCATCAGAAGGCAGGAAATAGAATTATTGTCTAATAAACACCAATCACAGATATATTAAATCCTGTTTTAAATCTTATAGGAATAAAGGTTTCCCTTTAGTAGCCATATGATCAGCCATCTTCTGAGATTTTTCATCTTTCCAGAGCTGAACAAATGCTTCTCTTTCGAGTTTGAGCATTGCTTCTTCAGAAATTTCTGAACCCTGTTTTGCTTCTCCACCGGATACGATGTAGGCAACGATTCTGGCAATCTCTGCCATGTGAGGAGCAATCTGGTATGCTGCAAGCATATCAGGAATGTTGGAATCAACAGGACCCATTGCATCCTGGCCCATAACTTTAATAGCGCTTCTTGCAGGAGCAACATATCCGTCTTCAACCATTCTGAGAACTTCTTTTTTGGCTTCGCCAATTAGATAGTCTTTGTTGAAGATGATTCTGTCAACCGGTCTCAGGAAACCAGCTTTTCTTGCATCCATTGCAGATCCGCCAACCTGAGCCATTGCTATAGCCTGGAATACCTTCAGGAACATTGCAAGTAAATCAGTTTGTGGTGAAAGAGGAGCTTCCACATGTCTTCTCCAGAGGTTTGTACATCCGCCACCTGCAGGAATAAGGCCAGCGCCTACTTCTACGAGACCCATATAGAGTTCGCAATGTGCAACAATTTTGTCTGCCCACATACAGATTTCACATCCACCGCCGAGAGCCATTCCGTAAGGAGCAGCAACTGTTGGGAATCCGCAGTATTTAAGAGAAGACATATTTCTCTGAGTCTGAAGGATGAAAGCTTCGATTTCGCTGTATTTTTTAGCTGCAGCAAGACTACCCATATATTTGAGGTCTCCGCCTGCACTGAAAGCGCCCGGCATACCGGAAGCCTGGTTTCCAACTACAAGACCAACAGCGTTTTTATTACAGAAATCCATAACTTCAGGGATGAAGTCGTTGATTTCATTGTTAAGCGCATTCATCTTTGTGTGGAATTCGAAGTTATATACTCCGTCTCCAATATCAACGAGTGAGCAGCTGCTGTTTCCTTTAACAACTTTAGCTTTGTCAGCTTTAACATTGGCAAGGAATATCATTGATGGGCTGTACTGTACATCTTTGTATGATGCAGATGCGAAATCCCAGAACTGTTTTTTGCCTTTTTCAACTCTGTAGAAAGTTGCAGCGCCTTTATCAACCATAGTTTTGATAACTGCAGGTACTTTGTATCCAACTTTTTCTATTCTTGCAAGAGACTCTTTAACTCCTATGAAATCCCACATTTCGAATGGACCGAATTCATATGCATATCCCCATTTCATAGCATTGTCAATGTCAACAAGGGTTTCACATATTTCAGGGATTCTGTTTGCTGAGTATACGAACATAACTGAAAGAAGCTTGGCTGAGAAATCACTGTTGTTGAAAATATACTTAATCTTTTCACCAGGTGTTTTCAATGCTTTTGTTGCTTCTACTACAGGGTATGTTGCTTTTGTATCGTAATCAACATGTGTAAGAGTTTTAATATCGAGAACTTTTTTGAATTTTTTGCCGTCAGCGCCTTTACCTGAAAGATAGAAACCGCCTTTATCTTTAGCTTTGTTTCCATACATCCCTTTAGCCATCATATCTTTGTAGAATTTAGGGAGTTTGTATTTTTCTCTGAATTCATCGTTTACAAGAAGCTCATAAGAGTTGTCAGCGATGTGGTCAGTTGTGTCTGCACCAACGAAGTCTGTAAGACCGAATATACCTGTTCCGGGAATACCCATTGGTTTAGAGAAAATTGCGTCAGCTTCAGGAATTGTCATTTCACCTTTTTCAAGAAGTTGAGTAGCTTCACAGATTACGATCATCCCGATTCTGTTTCCGATAAAGTTAGGAGTATCATTTCCCCAAACAACACCTTTACCAAGAGTCTGCTCGCCCCATTTAGATATGAAATCACAAACTTCTTTTTTTGTTTCCTTGCCTGCTATACACTCAAGAATTTTCATGTAACGTACAGGGTTGAAAAAGTGAGTAATAAGAAAATGTTCGTTAAAATCTTTGCTTCTTCCTTCTGCCATTTTTGCAAGTGGAAGACCTGAAGTGTTGGAAGCAATAATTGAACCAGGTTTTCTTATTTTCTCAAGTCTTGCATAAAGATCCTGTTTGATTTTAAGATTTTCAACAACAACTTCAAAAATAAGATCGCAATCTTTGAGTTGGTCGAAATCGTCTGTAAGGTTCCCTAATTCGATTAGGGGAATGTCATGTTTTTTGTCCATGAATGCTGCTGGTTTAGCTTTAACCTGGGCTTGAAGACCGGCGTCAACTATTCTGTTTTTTGCTGCACGAACATTTTTCTCTTCATCTTTAAGATCAAAGGGAGCAATGTCTAACAATAAAGTTTTGATGCCAGCACTGGCGCAAAGAGCAGCAATACCGCCCCCCATGATACCAGACCCGATTACAGCTACTTTTTCGATCCTTCTAGTCATAAAAACCTCCTGTGAAAGTCTGTTGATAAACAATTTTTGTTTGTTTAAGGGTTGTGATAAGAAAAATTTGTTTTTTTTTATACATTTTGTACAGGAATAAATACAAAATTTGTATATGATATGAAACTTAACACACATGCAACATATAAATTCTTAAAAAAAAATGTCAATATCAATATGATTGAATCGGAAAAAACCGGCAAAATTTTTCAAATTGTATCCATATCCGGCCCGTTGTTTATATTTGTTGGATAGCGATTTTTATCCTAATTTCATTTTAAAAGTTAGAATAACACGTGTTATTATTAGTCAGTCTAAGAATACATTTTAATAGCGTCTTTTGGACGAAATAATATTATACTGAAATGAATTATATTTGAAATTATCTGATATTTTTTATAGTTCTGAATCGATAATAAAACAGGTAATGAAGATAAAACTTATCTCATGCCAGACATCTCTATAAAAACGTGGTAGTTCAGGTCGTTTGAGAGTTATAATAAATAAAGATTTTTTATATTTCATTTTGTCGGCTGTAAAACTTTGAATTTACAAATATATTAAGTGAGTGTTCTGCTGTGATGTAGCTTGTTTTTACCAGGGTCAGACCAGGCAGAAGGCTGTTATGAATCTATAAATGTTAATGAGACACAGTGTAAAATGTTAAAAATGCATAGATATTCAGGGGGGAACGGATGAAAGCAGCTTTGAAGAATGATACGGGTAAACTCGGTAAAGATGATATTGTAATAATTTTTTCTGATGAAGATCATCTTAAAGACCTTTCAGTGATGAAACTTAAAGAATCTGATTTTATAAAAGGTTCAGATTTAAGTCATTTTACAGGTAAATTTTCAGAATTATATTTTATTAAAATGGAAAACAAGCCTGGTGTTCTGCTTTGTGGCCTTGGTAATCTGAAGAAACTGAGCAATGACGGTATAAGAAATTGTGCCGCTGCCGCTGTAAAGTTCTGTATTTCAAAGAAAATGAAAAAAGTTTCAATTATAATTCCGGAAATAACAGGAAAAGTTAATCGTGAACTGCTCGAATTATTCGCTGAAGGAGCCATGTTGTCAAATTATACTTTTAATAAATATAAATCAGATAAAGATGCTGAAGTGACGATCGAAGGGATCGATTTTTATACATCTTCTAAAGAAGATTCATCTGTAATAAGGGATATTGAGATTATCGCCGGGAATACAATGATGTGCCGTGACCTGGTAAATGATACCACAGATGCAGTTAATCCGGTTACATTTGCGGAAATTGCAGAGTCTATTGCTGAAGCTTCTGGATTAAAATGCACGGTTCTGGAAAAGAAAGATATAGAAAAAAAGAAAATGGGTCTGCTGCTTGCTGTAAACAGGGGGAGCGTTGTCCCGCCGAGGGTTGTAGTCCTGGAATATAAGGGAAATCATGATGATAAAAAAACTATCGGTATTATCGGGAAAGGAATTACATTCGACTCGGGCGGAATGGATCTGAAGCCACCTGCTTCAATGGAGACGATGAGATGTGATATGGCCGGAGCGGCAACGGTATTGCATACGATGAAATCCCTTGCTGAACTTAAAGTAAAAAAGAATGTAACAGCTGTAATTCCTCTTACTGAAAATATGCTGAGCAGCAATGCATTCAGGCCGGGAGATATCTTCACAGGGTACAACGGAAAAACGGTTGAGATTGGCAACACCGATGCGGAGGGTAGGCTGATTCTTGCAGATGCGCTGGCATACATGGAGAAAGAGATAAAACCTGATGTGATAGTTGATCTGGCAACTCTGACAGGCGCATGCGTTGTTACATTCGGAGAGACTGTAGCAGCGTATCTTTCTACAGATGATTCTGTTGCATCGGCGCTTGAAACTGCATCGGCAAAAACAGGTGAAAAGATATGGAGGCTGCCTTTCTTTGATGACTATGACGACAGGATGAAGTCAGATGTTGCGGATTTGAATAACATGTCGTCGGAGAAGAACGCGGGGTCAATTGCAGGGGCGGTATTTCTCCGGAACTTCGTGGAAAAGACTCCATGGGCGCATATAGATATAGCCGGCACTGCTTTCTACTCCAAGGCACGTGGATACAGGCCGAAGAATGCAACCGGCTTCGGCCTGAGACTGATTGTCAAAATGATTATGGAGTGGAAATAGCAAAGCACATCGAAGGATGAATTAAGTTACCTGTGTACTTTTTCGGCAATATGATTACTGAGTACCATAAGGGCATTGTCGGAGATTTCGTTATACCTGAATGTATAGTTATAAATTGATTCTCTTTTAATAATTTTATCAGAAACAGGTGTTGCTTTGATTCTGAAATGAAAATCATCTATTGTAAATTCCAGAACATATTGAGTATTAAAGCTTATCTGGCTTTCTGATCTTATTATAGCTTCGGCTTCATTTATTTTAATAATATCTGCTTCAATTAATTCGGTTTTTACTGCATTTTGTTCCACAATGCCTGTTTTTTCTTCGGCTAAGATCCGGTCTATATATTCATCGGTAATTTCAGCTGTAGTATTCGGTGTCGAAAGAGTATTTAAAAATTCATTCTTTTCCGGAGGATTTTCATCGATTATATTGCATGGTATAAAGACATTAATATAAGGATGCCTTGCCTCTTTACCCCTGGTAATAACCGGGGGTGTAATAATTTCAACTGAGTCTTTTTCAATTTTTTTTATGGAACTGGTAAAAGTATATTCCGCATCACCGGAACGCCATAAATATACTGTAACCGGTTTTCCTTCAAGCTTAAGAGCTTTTGTCCCGCTGCGGAATAGTTTCAGAACAATTATATCCGGATTTACTTTTCTAAGTTTGCCGATGTATGGTATGCCGGAATCGGTGAAAAAGAAAACGAGAATATTCAATTCAACTTCAGATATATTTGTCAGGGGCTTTTTAAACGAGGAGTAATGAAATATTTTTTCATAAGTAATTATGATATCATGGCATATTGACAGAAGTGTTTCCTGTGTTTCATTTCTGCTGCTGATATATGTAAGAAAGCGTCCAATAGAATTTTCAAACCTGTATTCCTCGGTAAGCAGGAGAACAGGTTCTTTCAGGCCGGTTATTTTAACCATTCCCTGTACCATTTTTGACTGGTAGTCTGTGAGACCCTTCTGCCTTGCTTTAAAGAGGAATAACTGGTCTTCATGAATTTTCTTAAGTCTGGCGGAATAATAAAGTTTAAGATAGACAAAAAAAGCGATTGAAATAACTATAAAAATTACGAGGGTGGTATAATCTTTTGATGTCGGCACAGGCCACTGTGTGCCTTCCCCGAACATAAACTCAAGCCATGTTGCATATAAAATATTCATAATTTAATTACGCAATCCTTAGTATAATTCAATATACAGTAAAATATACTAATATTCAATCATATTACATAATAATAAAAAATTATCTCCATTCTTCATCCGGCAGAGGGCGTTCAATATTTTTGTCATCACCCGGAGAAAGTATTTTTTCTTTTAATAATACTATATCAACTCTTCTGTTATAAGCGCGTCCTTCTGGCGTATTGTTGTCGTCAATGGGTCTGGTTTCGCCGAAAGCAACAGCTGAAAGCTTTTTTGGTTCTACATTGTTTTCTTTCACAAGGTATTTAATGACATTAATACTTCTGGCAGCTGAAAGATCCCAGTTGCTTTCAAATCTCTCCTCTTTTGTGGGGATGGATGGGGTTCCGTTATCCGTATGACCCTCAACCCTCACAAAATTTGGCACTTCGTTTATTATCCGGGACAGTTTGGCGAGAACCGGCTGAGCCTCGCTTTTTAATTTTGCGCTTCCGCTGTCGAAAAACACATCACTTGCAAGGGTTATAACCAGTCCTCTTTCGTCAAGTGTAGTGCGTAAATACTTTGCGGCTACCTCAGGTTTAAAAACCTCGTTGATCTGCTTCAGAACGCGGGTGTAGCCATGACTGCGTGTTGAATAGGGGAAATTGCTGCCGATAGACTGTTTCCCGCCAAAGTTATCAAAACCCCTTTCCGGGATGTTGCCCGACGAAGGAAACATCCCGAAGTTTCCGCCGGAAAAAACAGATTGCAGAGCGCTGGCGACTTCTTTGTACTTTGCTGCATCGACATTACTCATTGAATAAAGAACTATAAAGAAAAGCATTAACAGTGTTATCATATCCGAGTATGTAAGCAGCCACCGTTCCGAGTTTTCCTTTTCAGCTTCATGCTTCTTTTTTGCCATGGTTATCCTCTTTCAGGAATTAAATTATTCACCCTCACCCTTGGCGTTGTAAAGAGTTTTGGCATCATCTTCATCAAGGTATGAAACAAGACGTTCTTTTATAAGGGTGGGGTTATCACCGGCCTGTATAGCCAGAATACCTATCATGATCAGTTCCATCCGTTTGACTTCCTCTTTTAATTTCAGTTTCAACTTCAGACCTACAGGAAGCCATACAACGTTGGCAAAACCGATACCGTAAAGAGTAGCAATAAACGCTGTCGCAATGGAGTGTCCCAGTTCAGCGGCATTTCCACCCAGGTTTGCGAGAACCAGAACAAGTCCCATAACTGTTCCGATAATTCCCATAGTAGGAGAGAATCCGCCGGCAGCTTCAAATACAGAGGCTTCATGTTTCCTGTTCTCCTCAAACAGCTCTATCTCTTTTTCAAGAATGCTTCTTATAGCCTCAGGATCGACGCCATCGACCATCATTCGCACACCCTTCTGCATAAAGGGGTTATCAAGCTTGTCGACCTCATCTTCGAGAGAAAGGAGACCTTCACGTCTGGCCTTCTCTGCAAATGAGATAATTTCAAGTACTATATCTGCATCAGGTCCCTCCGGAGCAAGCATGGAGAGAGAGAATAATTTTGGTATGCTTAATACGGTTTTAAGATTAAATGAAGCTGTTAAAGCCCCGAATGTACCTCCAAGAATGATAATCAGGGCACTGATTCCTACGAGCGCTTTAGGGTTTCCGCCTTCAAGAAGGAATCCGAAGATCAGAATCCCAAAACCTGACCCAATACCTATAACAGTTGATGATTCAGGCTTTTTAGCCATATATATACCTCTTTCAGTAAAAAAGAATAATTAAGATTGATTGAAAACGGTTTTAATTTTATTTTATCAGAAAGTATTACTTTCTATCATAACCTTAACTATGAATCATAATTTCAGATAAAATTTAAATGGAAATAAAATTGTTATAATATATGATGCTTTTAACAATCATATAGTTTTATCAAAATATAATTATGTCACATTATTATACAGAATGAATTTATTTGTCAAATATAATTAAAATTAATTTATATAATATTAATACTGCCATGATTTAAAAGTAAAAAAATCAACATGGTAAAACTATCCTGATTCTTGTTCCCCTGTCCTGCTTTGTATAGAATATTATTTTTCCTTTAAGTTGTTCAGCCGCATCTTTGACAATATCAAGCCCGTAACCGCGCCCTGAAAGTTCAGAGATTTTCTCCTTGGAGCTGAATCCCGGTGTAAAAATGAGTTTAAGCAGTTTGCTTCTTGAAATTGATTCATTGTTGTCTGCTATCAGGTTTTTTTCAATGGCCTTTTTACGTATACTTTCAAAATTCACACCTGATCCGTCATCCTGTATTTCGATGTTGTAAAGGTTTCCTGTTTTGTAAAGCTTCAGATTTATACTCCCCGTGATATCCTTACCTTTTGTCAATCTTTCATACTGGTCTTCAATACCGTGATCGATTGAATTCCTGAGCAGGTGAATAACCGGGTTTTTAATTTTTGAAAGGAAAGGAATCTCTTCAAGTTCATTCTGAATTTCAAGTTTTATATTTTTACCGAGCTCCCTTGCAATAGATTCTGTCATTGAGGGGAGCGAGTTCAGAAATTCATCAAGAAAATTTTTCTTTTCCATCATTGTTGAAACATTTCTTATGATTGAAAAACCTTTAAGCTTCTCAATCATGCTGTTGAGGTTATCAAATTCCCTGTAAAGATCGGAAACAAGCTCTTCTATCAGTGTATTGCAGTTCTCCGGTACATCATCGGGGTTATCTCTTATACCAATGAGGATATCTTCAATTCTGTGGGAAAGAGTGGATATGTGGTTCAGTTCAAGATGTTTTGCCGATCCTTTGAGTGAATGCGCCTGGCGGAATACGTGATTCAGTTTTTTTATATCATTAAGATTCATGATATTTGACCGGATTTCATTCAGCATTACTATGGATTCATCAAGGAAATTGAGAAACAGCGCAGGGCCGGATTTAATTATTGCAGAAATGGATTCAATCTCCTGCTGGTATTTTGTTTTCTGATCCTGCAGCTGTTTCTCGAAATTAAGTATATCTGTAATGTCTTCAAATATCACCATGAGAAATTCCACTGTTTCTTTATCATGTATCTTTATAAAATCTGCGTTAACTGTTATTTCTCTGATGACGCTGCCGTTTTTTCTGATGAGGATTTTTTTATTCCTGAAAGGATTAAGCTCCATAATCATTTCAAGATCGGCGGTCTTATTGTGAAAGAGAAAATTCAGGAACCTGTCAAGCTCCATGCGTTCATCGGCATGGGAATCGATGTCCGGGTATATCAGTTCAATGAAGCTTATATCGTGGAAATCACTTCTTTCAAACATGCCGGTAAGGAATTCGGAATACTGGTTCATGATCATATAGTTTTCATCGATAAGCAGCAGCCCTTCCTTTATTGTTGTAAGGTATTTGCGGTTGAGATTATATGCCTTGGCGATCTCCTCCCGAAGAAGGAAGTTTTTCCTCATATACCATTCAATTGTGAAGCATGCAAACATACCAATAATATTAGCGCCGATAAAAAAGAAATTGTTATTAATAAAGACGATAAAGTTTTCCGGAGTTTCAAGCAGCCTGTTTACGTATATTGCATTAATCTCGTATGATACCGTTATAAGCCAGCTTATCGTTGTAGCATATTTAAACTGCAGACGCACAAGGGTATATACCCACATGAGCACCAGCATAAGTCCTGCGTAGTAGAACTTGAAGCCGAGTTCATTTTCAACCGATATCCCCACCATTGAAACAATTCCGACACCAGCCATGAAACCGACAATTGAGAGAAAAAACTGCATGTACTTTTTGAACCAGACTGTAAATGAAATAACAAGAACTATGATAAGCGCCGGGCATACTATTGCATATCGGATAACCCATACTGCAGTTTTATGTAAAGGTACAATCCATAAATCGAGAAAACCGAACAATGAATAGAGTGCAATGCCAAGCAGCAGGGCTATTCTTACAATAGAAAGTGATGACATGTAAAAATCATTAAAGTATGATTTTTCAAGTTCATCCCCGAATCCATATAGTACATGACTGAATTTAAGTCTTGGAAGTTTGCTGTGAAGAAGACTCATCCGGAGGGATTCCATTTAGCCTAATGCTTTCTGAATGATACGTTTACGTTAAACATCCCCGCATCAGATTCAAACGGTATGGTTATTATCGGCACACCCTGGGGCCAGTTGATCTTATATGTGTGACCGGTGATAACTCCCGGCAGAGATATCTCCACACGGAATCCGGCAAGATCCTTTTTGGCATTACCGGCTATTATGTTTACCATTTCACCTACGCAGTCTATTACTTCCTTTGTAAGAGCATGATACGTCTGGTTTGTAAATCGTGAAGCCATTGCTATGGCGGTTTCACGGTTAAAACTGAGAACGATGGCACCTATGATGTCGCCGGCAAGACCTATAATGGCGGAAATTTCATTAAGATTCTGTGTGTCTTCATTTACATAGGGGGCATTGTTCCTGATATCAAACCTGAGGTGGGTTTTAAAAAGGTTCATGGATGCGTCAAGGAAAGGATTAATATATTCAGCTTTCATAATGTATCTCCGGTTTACTGTTTAACATATTTTTCTATCTTAGTCCATAAGACATCATCATGTATTGGTTTGACGATGTAGTTTGTTGCCCCTGCATCAATAGCCTCCATTACATTATATTTAGCCGCTTCTGAAGTGACCATTATTATAGGGGTAAGGGCATAATTCTGCATGCCTCTGATTTTTTTAATAAAATCGAGACCATTTAAACCGGGCATGTTCCAGTCAACAATGAACAGGCCGATAGCTTCCTTCCCGGCAATTTCAAGCGCCGTTAAGCCATTATCAGCTTCAAAAAGGTTTTCTTCGGGGATTTTCTTTTCTTTCAGAATATTTTTATGAATATTCCTTATTACCAGTGAATCGTCAATAATCAGAATTTTCATTTAATCACCTCAAAAATAAAATTTAAGATATGCAGAATGATTTTTAATCTAAAGCAACATGGTTCATCAATTGGCCGTTCCTGAACACTTTAAATGAAGCGTGCTAAGAATATCAACCGATGATTCTGACCGGAATAAAGCGTAAACGGTCAATAATGCCGGATACTGTTCACGGTAAAGATTGAATTATCAGCAATAGTATTTATTTAAGATTAGATAACAAGGCGGGGAGAAGCAAATTTTTAACCGAATCATCTTTGTTTAAAATGATTTTTATGAAATATAATGTCATTTTAAAGTGCTTATGAAGAATAACGTGCTCTCGTTGTAGTTTGCTGCTGCAGATGAACATTTATGGTTAATAATGCGGCTGCCAGGTTGTATATAAATAATGAATGCTTATCTGCGGGATCCGGAAAGTTTCAACAGTACTGACTTCAGATTCTTAAAAGAGAATTGATGCTGCATTTTCAATGCCGGAAAAAAACTATAATTTATATAAAAAACTTGACTTTTATGACTGTGGGTAATATTATGACTAATAGTCATAATATTACCCACAGTCATCAGTAGAGAAATAGCAGAAAAGTGGTGTAATTACTTCAAACAAATCTGACAATTTCGAAAGCAGATTTGTAAATAATGCAATGAACGATATTTTATATTTCAGGGATAATTTTACAGCTACAGGGGAAGTTAATTTTGGGAGTAAAAGAGAGAAAAGAGAGGGAGAAGGTGCTCAGACGGGATGAGATACTTAAAACCGGTGAGAAACTCTTCATAGAAAAAGGATTCGGCAATACGACAATGGATGAAATTGCCAGGGCTTGTGAGCTGGCAAAAGGTACTCTTTACCTTCATTTTAAAAGTAAGGAGGAGCTTCTTTCGGCAATAATGTATAAGGCTCTTACGGAGCTTTATGAACTGATGTTTAAATACCAGAGCGGAATTAGTGATCCAGTTGAGAGGCTGAGAAAGATCGGAGAAGCGTATTTTGAATTTTACAATAAATATCCGGAGCATTTCAGGCTGCTCAATGACGTGCATGTGCCGGGGAAGTTCCATCCTGATGCAAATGATGAATCACACAAAATGCTTCATGAAAGGATAAGGAGCATATGGGGGCTCAATATGGGTATAGTAAAGGATGGAATAAATAATGGAGTTTTCAGGGAGACAGCAGATCCCCTTGAAATCGCTATAAGCCTCTGGTCGATCTCTACAGTTATGATAAGGATGCATGATTTTAAAAAGTACATGCTTGAAGCCAACAGGCATGATCATGCCGATATGCCATTTTATAAATTTGATTTTCTTAATGTAATAACAGTTAATGCTAAACGTATAATATATTCGATATTAAAAAATCCCCCTGCGGATATTGATCTGATGAAGTAGGGTCGGGACTCCGCTCAGCCGGCGGAGTATTTATGAATTTATCTGGAAGTCAGAATAAGCAGAATAAGGAGTGTAATATGAGTTTAATAGAAATTAAAGGACTGAAAAAAAACTATCCGCTTGGTGAAACAATTGTCCATGCGGTAAGGGGAGTTGATCTGAATATCGCCGAGGGGGAATTTATCAGTATAATCGGTCCCTCGGGAAGCGGTAAAACCACGCTCCTTAATGTCATAGGGTGCATTGATACTGCAACAGAGGGGAGCGTTAAAGTGGGGGGTACCGAGATTACAACTCTGGATGATAAAACTCTCACTAACCTCAGGCTTAACAAAATAGGTTTCATATTCCAGACATTTAATCTCATCCCTGTACTCGATGTAAGGGAGAATGTAGAGTTTCCCCTGCTTCTCATGAAAAAACATACAAAAGCAGAGGTAAGAAAACGCGCGGAAAAACTTATTGAAGAAGTGGGACTTACAGAGCATATAAAACACCGTCCTGCCGAACTCTCCGGCGGACAGAGACAGCGGGTGGCAATAGCGCGCGCCCTTGTGACAAATCCGGATATAGTGCTGGCGGATGAACCGACTGCCAATCTCGACTCAGTTACAGGGGGACAGATACTTGAGCTGATGAAGAAAATGAATGAAATTGAAAAAACCACATTTATCTTCTCAACGCATGATGAGCATGTGCTGAAGTACGCCAACCGGGTAGTGAAAATAAAAGACGGACTCATCATAGAGGGATGATATGGAACTTATACTGAAAATTGCGTGGCGGAATATACAGAGGCATAAAGGGAAGAGTATTATAATAGGGGTGATACTCTTTCTCGGATCGCTGATTATGACAGTGGGGAATGGTGTAATTTCCGGAATGGACAAGGGACTGGAGAGAAACATAGTAAACGGCTTTATGGGAGACATTGTTATAATATCCGGGAAGGAACAGTCTGACAATATACTTTTTAAAATTATGGGAAAATCAGTTGAGACAATAACGAATTATAAGGATATCAGGCCTCTTCTGGATAAGCAGGATTATATAGAGGGCAAACTCCCCGTAGGTAAAAACGGAGCAATGATAATAAACGAGGAGGAGGGTGAGCCGGGATTTGCATATCTCCTTGGAGTTGACTTTAAAGAGTACAGGAACTTTTTTAAGGAGAATATATCTCCTGTTGAGGGTTCACTGCTTGGTGATGATGAACAGGGGTTACTGATGGCATTGAAAGCGAGGAATGAACTCTATGAATCTATGAATTTATGGTTTATTCCTCATGGCGGAAAAGTTGATGAAAAAAACCTTACCGATGATGCAAGGGAGAATAAAAGATCCCTGATAGTCAAATCAGATCCGGTATTTATGGGATTTTCAGAGAATAACTCTTCATCTGATATACGGGTTCCGATTAAGGGTATAATACGATATAAGGCTCTGAACACAATGTGGGGCCATTTTACGATTATGGATATTGAATCGTACAGAAGAGCTCTGGGCTACTTCTCTGCGGCTGATACAAAGGTTACAGTAACCTCCGACAGAAAAAAACTGCTTGAATCTGAAAATCTTGACTCTATGTTCGGCTCGGGGAGTCTCATTGTCTCAGATAACGGGAATAAAAATATCAGCGTGGATTTCACTCAGAAAGATCTCTCCACAACAGAGGGATTGGACCTCGAATCGGGTACATACAATCTTATATTTATCAAACTGAAAAAAGGTGTTTCAATGGAAGATGGAGTCAGTAAGCTGAATACTGTGCTTGCCGCCTCAAATCTCGGTGTAAAGGCGGTGACATGGAAAAAGGGGGCCGGACCTGTCGGGAATATGGCTACAATAATAAAGGGTGCGCTTTTCTTCTTCGTCATGATGCTCTTTGTCGTGGCAATAATTATTATAGTCAATACACTCACCATGGCGACACTTGAAAGAGTAACGGAAATAGGGATGATGAGAGCGGTGGGCGCCCAGAAGAAATTCATAAGCAGTATGTTTGTCGGGGAGACTGCAATGCTTTCGGGAGTATTCGGGGGAATCGGGGTTATCCTTGGAATTGTAATTGTCAAGATTGTACCGCTATTAAATATAACAACAGACAATGATATGGTTCAGCTGTTATATGGGGGTGACAAATTTTTCCCTGTTTTAACATATACTGATATATTGCTGGTTATTCTTCAGCTGGCGGCAGTTACTGTTATTACAGTTATCTATCCTGTGAAAGTTGCAACAGGGATTGTACCTCTTGATGCGATATCAAGGGATTAGGAGGGGAATATGAAAATGCTGTTTAATCTCAGTTTAAGAAATCTCCTGAGGCAGAAAAGACGCAATCTGATGCTGGGGCTGGCTATTGCCCTCGGAGTTGCAATACTCATTATGGCCAGTTCATTTTCACACGGGATTGAGGATATAATGTTTAACAAGATTGTAACTTATGTCGCGGGTCATGTAAGTATAAATCTTAATGAAGGTTCCGGCAGAAGGGTTCCGGTGTTCCGTGACAGGGAGAGGCTTTTTTCCATTATCGAAAAGAATATAGAAAAGGATGCAGAGGTTGATGAAAGCCTGGGGATTTTCACACGGGCTATAGGAAACGGAAAAGCGGATAATATGGTTCTTGTGGGAGTTGACACTGCAAAAAAAATAACAGAGGACCAGAGAAAGGCATATAATGAATCGTTTAATATCATTGACGGGAAATTCGAGGATTTAGGCACTTCTGCTTTTGCAAACGCAGTTATTCTTTCGAAAGACAAAGCGGATTCACTTAATGTTAAAAAGAATGATGTAATCAGCATCAGGTTCAGAAATATTTTCGGGCAGAGCCAGAGTGAAAGGCTCACCGTAATAGGGATACTGAATAACGATAATGTATTTATGCAGGGCGTTATGTTCTGCGAGCTTAAAAACGTTAAGGCTATGATGGGTTATCGACCCTATGAAACAGCGAATATTCATGTGAAAATAAAAGATTCAAAAAAGAACGCGGTAAAAGTTGCTGATAAAATTCATGCAGCTCTTACCCCGGGGCCGGCATTCATCGCCGGAGAAGTATTCTCCGGTTCCGGTGTTTCCAGGGTTACTGTTCTGCCCTTCAGGGGTGATGATGATTCGCTTAAGACAGTAAGTTCGTCATTTAAGCTTGTTAAAGGAAAAATGGAGGATGTAATACTCCATGACGGGGTGATGATAAGTGATAAACTTGCCGCCGGACTGGGCGTGACACCCGGTCGTGAAATTTCCATCAGCTATAATACAAAGTTTGAAAAGGAGAGAGTTTCATTTAAAACAAAGGTTAAGGGTGTATTTAATTCAGATGCAATCACCGGAGATAAAACCATTTACATGCATGAATCCCTTTTCTATCCGAAATTCTATGACCGCATTCCGGATTTAAATGCCGATATTTCCTCGGCCTTTATACCATCAGAAAAAGCATCATTTAAACCGGTACTCGGCAAGGAGTGGGAGCTTCTGAGCCGGAGCCGGAACACTGATGAGATGAGAAAAAAATTTGCTGCACAGGCAAGAAAAAAGATCAAGGCTACTACTATCGATGTTAACTCGATGTACGAAAGCGCTAGTGATGTACTTAAACTGGAATCGGTACTTAACATGATTACGATTTCAGCGGTTCTTATACTCTTTTTTATCATACTTATTGGTGTTGTAAACACACTGAGAATGACAATCAAGGAGAGAACGCGGGAGATAGGCACAATCAGGGCGATAGGTATGCAGAAACGTGATGTCTGGGGAATTTTTATGATAGAGACATCATTATTGTCATTTTTTGCTTCAGTTGCCGGTACTATCTTTGCTTTTATACTGATGGGAATCCTTACGCTGATTAAATTCAATGTAGCAGATAATCCAATGGGCATACTCCTTGTAAGCCGGCATCTCTATTTTCTTCCGACATTCGGAAGCGTGTTTTTCAACATTACACTGATACTTATTATTACAATTATTACGGCATTCTTCCCCGCAAGAAGAGCGTCAAATCTCTCTTCAGCGGAGGCATTAAGGCATTATGAATAGGAGACAATTCATGTTAAGAAAACTTTTAATTGCATTTATCAT
The DNA here is from genome assembly GCA_963664815.2 of Spirochaetota bacterium. Taxonomy (GTDB): domain Bacteria; phylum Spirochaetota; class UBA4802; order UBA4802; family UBA5550; genus WRGT01. Next base: position 2,451,285 of record CAXXHB010000003.1, on the reverse strand, counting down.
ATTAATATCGGGAGTTTCCGCATTTGCAGAAATTACTGTAGGAGTAATGCTTTCAAAGATTGAGAAAATTCAGGAAATGACATCTGACGCAAGGGCTAAGGTTAACCTGACACAGCAGAAGGTGAACCAGGGGACTAAAAACATAGAGATGATATACTACAGACGCGATTCCGACGACTCGTTTCTTATAGTTATGACGGCTCCGGAGTCTGATAAAGGAAATGGATATCTCAGGGTTGGAGATAACTTCTGGATGTACAGGAGAAACACAAGAACATTCCAGCATATAAACAGGGATGAGAGTATCGGCGGCACCAACGCTCATGCACAGGATTTTGAAAAGAGAAAACTTACGGAGCTTTACGCTCCGTCTCTTGACGGTGCTAAAAAGGAGATACTTTCTGAAGAGGTATTAGGTAAAATACCTGTTTACAGATTTGAGGTTAAGGCAATAGTAAACGATGTTGACTATCCGAAAAAGATCTACTGGATAAGGAAGGATAATTTTCTCCCTCTCAAGGAACAATCCTATTCTCTGTCTGGAACCCTGATGGAAACATCTTATTACCTGAACTATACAGTTGTAGATGGAAGGTATGTCGCGATTAAAATGATGTTCATAGATGAATTTGAAAAAGGGAATAAAACGCTTGTTGAGATATCCGGTATATCAACAGCTAAACTTGAAAATTCAATTTTTACAAAACCGTATCTGGAAAATCTCAGCAAATAGGATAACATTATGAAAAAGCTGCTGTTGTTATTATTACTAATTCCGGCGCAATTGACTGCCGCAGATGAACCGGTCAATGAAGACCAGCTTTTCTCCGGAAATGAAACGGTAATCGAGAATAAAATTCAGGACAACACGCTTAAAAATGAGATGGATAAAAGAGGAGTGGCAATTTCCGGGGATATTATAAGTGCTCTCTCATATTCGAAGATTGACAAATCATCAGGTGTAAGCACAATTCAGCCGGATGCACTGAAACCTTACATCATTGGGGATCTTCTCTTTGACGCGCGTCTTCCCGGAGAATCCAAAGGATTCGGATCCTTTGAGCTGAAGCATGATGCGTCGATTAATGAAGACGAGACAGATGAAAAGCAGACAACATTCTCCACCAAGGAAATATTCGTTGATTTCAATCTTAAAAGATATGTTTATTTCAGAACGGGTAAACAGGTACTTAGCTGGGGGCAGTGCTATCTCTGGAACCCGACAGATATGATAAATATTGAGAAGAAAAGTTTTCTGAGTAAGCTTGAGGAACGTGAGGGAACATATGGATTGAAAATGCATATACCCATAGGCACTGTGATTAATATATACGGATTTGCAAACATGAACGAGTCAAGTGAAGGAAAAGATGTTGCCGGCGCCGGTAAGTTTGAGTTTCTTATAAATAAAACTGAGATGGCATTCTCCGCATGGGGGAAGAAAGAATCAAACCCTGTTTACGGATATGATTTTTCAAGCAGAGTTCTCGGCATAGACGTTAAGGGTGAAGCAAGTTATTCCCATGGAAGCAATACAGAGAAGATAGTTAATGATTCCGGAATTCTGAAAACAGAAAAAGATGATGAGAAAGATATTTATAAAGCAAGTATAAATTTCGGAAGGGATTTCGATTTCGGTGAGAAGGCAAATACCCTGAATATAAGTATAGAGATGTTCTATAACGGTGAGGGATACACGGATAACCCGTTAAAAGATAAAAAGATTTATTCATATAGTGAACCTGTAGTATTTAAAAAAGACGGCACAACATATACTCTTCCCGGCGGAAATATGAAAACGTATCTTTTAGGGCACGGGTTATATGATGCAAATTATTTTTCGAAATACTATGCGGCAATTTTCATAACAGTTAAAGAGTTTATTATCAGCGATATTACACTGACTCTTAACGGAATCTCTAATATTAAACAGAAATCATATATTGCATCAACCGGTTTAAGTTATACAGATATAAATAATTTTACTGCGGGAGCAACATTTAACGGTTATCTGGGTGATAAAGACGGCGAGTACAGAATATCGGGTGTAAATTATGATGTACTGATTAAAGCAGGGATAATTTTTTAACCTGAGTCAGTTGTTGTAATAATCATGGACTTTTATGATTGAAATAGAACGTCTGTTATTTCGGCAGGTTCAATACATCGCATTTCGAAGAAGCGGTAGCTGCTGAGCAGTTCGGCAGTTTCACTGACCGTTATAAATGGTTGCTGAGCGGAGATGAAGCACTCACATACGTTCAAAATGGCATGTAAGAACATTTTTATCATAATAAATTATATTTCTATAAAAAAAGTATCCAACCAGAATTATTCCTGTATATGAATATACGGTTTTAATTTTACTGATCGACAAAACTGCAGTACTTTATTCAATGAATCAAATTATTATAAGCAGGGAGATACGTCATCTATGATGAACATGACAAAAGGGAGTGAATTCAGGCTTATTATATTTTTTTCGCTGCCTCTGCTGCTCGGGAATATATTCCAGCAGTTCTACAATGTTTTTGATTCTATCATTGTCGGTCAGGTTATCGGCAAAGAGGCGCTTGCTGCTGTTGGTGCATCATTTCCTGTCCTTTTTCTTCTGATAGCCATGATTATGGGCATAACCATGGGAACAACGGTTCTTATCTCTCAATACTTTGGTGCAGGAGATATTGAGAAGGTCAAGTTGACTATTGAAACTTCTTATATCTTTCTTTTTGTAACTTCGCTTATGATGACAGTTCTTGGATTATTTTTCAGCGGATCAATTCTGCATCTGCTTAATACACCCGCTGCTGTATTCGATAATGCGAAGATATTCATAGATGTGATGTTGTACGGGCTTATTTTCCTTTTCGGATACAATTCAATCAGCGCGATACTGCGCGGACTTGGAGATTCAAAGACACCTTTGTATCTTCTTATTGCATCAACAGTGATAAATATAATTCTTGAAATACTGTTTGTCATTGTCTTCAGATTCGGAATACTGGGAGCCGGTATTGCAACCGTTATTGCGCAGGGAGTTTCTTTTATCGGAGGACTTTATTACCTGAAAAGAAAAAATCCCATGCTAGTGCCGAGGCTGCGGAAAATCCGTTTTGATAAGGAAATCTTCAGACTAAGCGTTAAGATCGGCCTTCCGTCAGGCATACAGCAGATGCTTGTTGCTGCCGGAATGATGGCGCTTACCCGCCTGGTCAATAATTTCGGAACAGATGCTATCGCTGCATTTACAGCAGCAGGCCGTATCGATGCCTTCGCTATGATGCCGGCGATGAATATGTCAATAGCGGTATCAACGTTTGTAGGGCAGAATATCGGCGCCGGTAAAATGGATCGTGTCTGGAAGGGACTTAGGGCTGGTCTTATTATCTCTTCTATTATTTCAATTGTTATATCTCTTATTGTCATATTAGGCGGTGATCATCTCATAAACATGTTCAACGGGGATAAAAACGTAATAGATATCGGGCAGAGCTACCTTCTTATCATAGGTGGCTTTTATATTGTATTTTCAACCATGTTCATTTTTAACGGAGCTCTCCGTGGAGCGGGAGATACGATGATCCCGATGTTTGTTACACTGATCTCCTTATGGATTGTACGTATTCCTGTGTCTACATGGCTTTCGTACAGGATGGGAACTGATGGAATCTGGTGGGGTGTTCCTGTTGCGTGGGGGATTGGTGCAGTCCTTGTTACTGTATATTATTCAACAGGGCGGTGGAGAAGAAAATCTGATTATCTCAAACGCACACCTGTTGAAACCGGCAGGGAACAATTGATTGAAGAGATAGAATGTATCGAAACTGAACGGAAAGAGTGCCGTCAGTAATAAAAAATTTAAAATTCTGCTTGCGCCATGTCATTTGCTTTTCCGCACTGGTTATATAGAGGCATAAGTCTCAATATAACGACAAAAAATAATAATAAATAAGGAGAGTAAATGAATGGCAAAGGTAAAGCTCCATCCCTATTTAAGAACTGCCCATGGAGGTCTGGACGGTCTTGTGCTTTACAGACGATATGGAAAGATCTACATTAAGAGACGCACAATTCCCGGGAATCCACGTACAGAGCCACAGGTTAAATGCAGGGATAATTTCGGCGGCAGCGTTAAAGCATGGCAGAACCTTCCGGAAGAGGAGAAGGCTATTTACAGAGTGAGGGCAAAGAGGAAGAAAAAAGCAGGGTATAACCTCTTTATGTCTGAATACCTTCGTGGAATTGCACCAAATTCACCTGTATCTCCATCGGGAAGCAGCTTAACAGAAGATGCAGCGGTTGTATCAGCTCCCTGTGACGTTACTTATTATACGATCTCATGTTCTGAAAACAATAAAACAGGATATGGAAAGGACGATACAAATGTATTAAAAGGGAGAGACTCATCTGCCGAAACGGTGCTTCAGCAGTATGAAGACCCTGTTAAAAACCGTTTCAATACCGTTTCAGCAACGTTACCTAAAGAGAAAAACACGCGTTTATAACTGTCGGCAGCGTGTTTGAGACGTAATTGAAGTGAAACTGAAGCGAAATTGAATATTCTGTAAACAGATTGTAATATTTGTCATAAATCTGCCCTGTTATTGATCATAAACCTGTTGATGCACAACGTAAGTACGTTAGTGTACAGTACCCCTGTCAGCAGAAATCCCGCTAATCCTTAAATCATGTAATCCTGTTCAGAATTACAGATATAGCAGGTGTGCCTTATGTAATAGGTGGAAGGCCTGTTTCATGTATAAAAATGTATAATTAAAAAACAGATAAAATTATTGACATTTTATTATAATGGTGTAACATGTATGACAATGTTGAACAAATATATATAAAACAGGGCAAAAATGTCAAAATCAATACTTTCTTTAATAAAAGCGGGGAAAATTCTCGAACTTTTCCTTGTTGAAGAGAAGAGTCTGGGAATAACAGAGTTTTCAAGGGCACTTGATATGCCAAAAGCGACTGTTCAGAACCTGGCCTCAACGCTTGAAGATATGGGCTATCTTGAAAAAGACCCCATGTCAATGAAATACAGACTGGGCCCAATGCTCTTTCAGCTTGGTATGAAATATGCCACTTCAATGGATCTTACAATGATTGCAAGGATATGGCTGGAGAAGCTCTGTACGCAGTATGGTGAGATGGCACAGGCAGGGATAATGATGGGCGAAAAGCTTACAGTTATTATGAAAGTGGAAGCTGACAGTAATTACATGGTTTTCCCGCAGCCAGGGTCTGTAATACCGGTACATTCATCATCCCTTGGCAAGGTGCTGCTTGCATATATGACTGTTTCAAGAAGGGACAGAATACTAGCAAAATGTGAGTTCACCAGATTCACCGAACATACCATACCAGACAGGGATGGATTTATCAGGGAGCTGGATAAGGTTAAAAAAACAGGTGTGGGGTTTGACATTGAAGAGACTATATCGGGACTGTCGTGTATCGCAGGTCCTGTTTTTAACAACAGCGGCGACTGTATCGCGGCTGTATCGCTAAGCGGTAATGCATATAAAATTGAAAATAAGCGTGATGAGATAATCAACGCAGTAAAATATGTCGGTTCGAGGATTTCTGAACAGATGGGATACCGGCCTGGAGCGGGATTTAAAAAGAAAGAGTAAAGGATTCGATTTTTTACGGTGTCTGGTTAATATAAATGTTTTAAAGTTCATTACGGGGGAGGTGAAATCTCCCGGTTATGTATAATCTTTATATTATCAGAGGATAAGCCGGATTTTAATAAAAAGGGGGATTTATGCAGTTAGCGGGTTCAAAGGAGCTTGTCTCCGGCGTGATTAACAATAATCTGTGCATCGGATGCGGCGCTTGCGTTTCGTTGTGTCCGTACTTCAAGTCACACAAAGGTAAAACTGTGATGCTCTTCCAGTGTTCACGCGAGAAGGGCAGATGTTTCGCGTACTGTCCCAAAGCCGAGGTTGATCTGGATAATCTTTCGCAGTTCATGTTCGGTAAATCATACGGTAATGATCCTATGGGGAGTTATATACAGGTACGTTCAGCAAAGGCCGGGAGAGCCGTGAGTCTGAAGGATTTCCAGACAGCAGGGTGTGTAAGCAGTCTTCTGATGTTTGCCCTTGATCGTGGCATTATAGATGCCGCTGTTGTTACAGAACGTAAAGGAGCCAGGGGTAATCCGGTTGTTGTGACAGATCCGGCGAAGATTCCGTTATATGCCTCTACCGGGTATTCGGCGTCCCCTGTGGTGGCTGGATTTAATGAAGCTGTAAGTTCCGGTTATAAGAAAATTGGAATTGTCGGTACACCCTGCCAGGTCACTGCCGTAACACAGATGCGGACAAATCCCCTCGAGGTTGAAGGTTTTTCAGATACCTCAGCTCTGGTTATAGGTCTTTTCTGCACATGGGCACTTGATACTATGAGCTTTGAAAAAATTCTTAAATCAAAAATAGATGTAGCAAAGATAAAAAAATATGATATTCCTCCACCGCCTGCGGAAATCATGAAAGTGTATGCTTCGGCTGAGAGCGTGGATATTCCGCTTTCTGAAATACGGGCTGTTATTCCCGCATCATGTTCATACTGCTATGATATGACTGCCGAATTTGCTGATATATCAGCTGGTGTATTCGAGGGGAGGGAGAAGCAGAATATTCTGATCACACGCACCGAGCGCGGAGAGGAAATTTTACAGGCTGCAATTTCAGCCGGGTTTATAGAGGCTGAAATTTTACAGGCCGGTGATGTGGATGGTCTCTCACAGGCTTCAATGAACAAAAAGAAAAAAGGAATGGCGAAGTGCAGGGATGGAGGTTTGATTAACAGAGAGGGGGGGCTGTCCCTTCTGCGCATGAACAGTGATACATTTAATTTTTATGAAAAACTATAAGGAGGAACGGCATGTCCCATTTACTGAATAAAAATGCAGGAACAACCGTGCTGTTCATGGGGAACGAGGCAATAGTCCGCGGAGCTCTTGAAGCCGGTGTTAAGGTTGCGGCCGGATATCCCGGTACACCGTCTTCGGAGATTATTGAAAACCTTGCTTCGGTTGCACATGAAAGAAATATATATGTTGAATGGTCTGTTAATGAAAAAGTTTCTCTTGAAGTGGCTGCGGCCGGTTCTTTCGCAGGTCTTCGTTCGCTCTGTCCGATGAAACAGAACGGTGTTAACGTAGCTTCCGATTTTTTACTGCATCTTGCGCTGTCAGGTGTACGTGCCGGTATGGTTCTTGTGCCATGTGATGATCCGGGTTCAATCTCAAGTGTTAATGAAGGTGAATCAAGGCATTTTGCCAAAATGGTGGAAGTTCCGCTTCTGGAACCGGGTAACTTTCAGGAGGCAAAAGAGATGACAAAGTGGGCCTTTGAACTTTCCGAATTGCTTCATTCTGTTGTATTTGTCAGGAGCGTCACAAGGCTGTCTCATGCAAGCGGGAATGTTACGCTTGGAGAACTCCCTGAGTCCGATAAAAAAGCCTTTTTTAGATTTGACGGCAATCTGCTTGATGCCCAGACCGGTCCTGTAATAACTGCCCCTGTGCCTATGAGGCATGCGAATCAGCAGAAGAAACTTAAACAGGCTGCGGAAATTTTTGAAACATCAAAGTTCAATACATATACAGGACCTGAGAATCCTGAAACGCTTATCATAACCAGCAGCGCGTGTAATCTGTACTCAATTGAGGCAGTAAATCTGCTTAAACTTGAGAAGCGGGTGGGAATACTAAAGCTCGGGACAACATGGCCTCTGCCTGAAAAACTGGTGAAATCGCACCTTGCAAAAGCAAAATCCGTACTTTTTGTCGAGGAGGTTCTCCCTTTTATGGAGGAAAATGTAAAAGTACTGGCATTGGATAATATTGAAGAGATCGGTGTAAAAAAATATTACGGGAAGATTGACGGTACCATCCCGTCAGTTAACGAGATGAATCCTGATCATGTTATAAAGGCGCTGATCAAAATACTGTCTGTTGAATATAGCGGGATGTCTGCTGAATACGAGCAGAAGGCCAACATGGCAATGTTTACCAGGGCTCCTAATCGCGAGCTTACGTTCTGCCCGGGATGTCCTCACAGGGCTTCTTTCTGGTCAATAAACAACAGTCTCACCCTGGATAACAGGGATGGATTCGTGTGCGGTGATATAGGATGCTATACGATGGCAATACTCGGTGCTGGTTTTGGAACAATTAAAACTGCACATGCAATGGGTTCGGGTACAGGTATTGCCAGCGGTTTCGGCAAGCTGAAGATGTTCGGTATGGAACAGCCGGTAGTTTCGGTATGCGGAGACTCAACTTTTTTTCATGCGGGGATGCCTCCGCTTGTTAATGCAATACATAACGGATCTGATATGATGATGATTATTCTTGACAACAGAGGAACAGCTATGACCGGATTTCAGCCTCATCCGGGCCTTGGAGTAGACGCAATGGGAGACAGGGCGGACGCAACTGATATAGCAGGTGTGTGCAGGGCGTTGGGTGCAGAAGTCGCCATGTCAGATCCGTTTGATATACCTGGCACCCAGAAGACAATCCTTGAAATGCTGGAGAACGGTAAAGGCGCGCGGGTACTCATCCTCCGGCAGATATGTGCGCTCAGCCCTGAGAAGAAGGGGAAAAAAGTATACGATGTAAATGTAGAGACGTCAAAATGCAGGGGAAAAGACTGCGGATGCGACAGCGTATGTACGCGAGTGTTCCGCTGTCCGGGCCTTGTGTGGAACAAATCTGAAGGGCATGCGCAGATTGACGAAATTTTATGTGCAGGATGCGGAGTGTGCGCCGATATATGCCCCTCCGGAGCAATCAGGCGAAGCGAGGTTAAAAAATGAAAGATCCATACAATGTAATAATTACGGGTGTCGGCGGCCAGGGGAATGTGCTTGCAGCGCGCATGCTGGGGAATATAATGGCTGCCAAAGGATACACGGTTACAATAGGTGAGACATTCGGCGCATCACAGAGAGGGGGCTCCGTAATGAGTCATCTGAGAATTTCCGGGAGTACAGTGTTCAGCCCGCAGATCCCAAAAGGTCAGGCAGACCTTGTTGTGTCTCTGGAACCCGCGGAGTCTGTCCGTGTTATGGCAGGATACGGAAATCCTGATGTTAAAGTTCTCTCAAATACACGGGCTATCTATCCAGTAGGTGTAATCTGCGGCGAATCTAACTACCCTTCACTTGATGAAATAAAAGCTTCACTTTCGGCATTGTGCGGAGAGATGTATTTTATAGATGCCACAGATGAAGCTGTAAAGCTGGGACATCCGATACTCGGAAACGTAATGATGATAGGAGCAGTCGCGGGTCTTGGCGTACTGCCTTTTGATGACAAAGATTTCGAGAAAGTCGTTGCCGGGAGCGTTGCAGAGTCAAAGATTGCGTTGAACATGACTGCCTTCAGAAAAGGGATAGAAATGGTGAAAGGATAGATTTTACACTTCCATTGTTGGGACGGCAAAGTGTGCTGGTTTATATTGAAAAGCATTTAGTCTTCTCGAATTTTAAAATATAGAAAGATGCACAGAGGAAGCAGCAACTAATCAGCAAGTGGAGGAGTTATGGGTTCTATAGGTAAAGACCTGAGAAGAATACTCGGAGAAAGACAGATTCTTGATCTGCCTGAAGATGTTTCTGCATATGCCAATGATGCTACGTTTTATATTGCAAAAAAAAATCCTGATGCTGTAGCCATCCCGGAAACGACAGATGAAGTATCGCGAATTATTAAATACGCTGCAGAAAACAGGATTCCTGTGGTCCCGCGAGGCGCGGGGAGCGGACTAGCAGGAGGGTGTACTCCTGTTCATGGCGGAATTGTGCTGGATATGAAACAGATGAACCGCATTATTGAAATTGATCATAAAAACATGTCGGCAACAGTGGAATGCGGAGTGGTTCTTGATAATTTCAATAAAAAACTGGAAAAGGAGAAACTTTTTTATCCTCCGGATCCACAGAGTATGACTGTGTGTACAATCGGCGGAAATATCTCTACACGGGCAGGGGGTCCAAGGGGTGTCAAGTACGGTACAACGGAACGATATGTAACAGGCCTTGAAGTTGTACTTCCTGACGGATCGGTTATAAAACCCGGAGGGAAGATCATGAAGCAGTCAAGCGGGTATGATCTTACACATCTCATGACCGGTTCCGAGGGAACTCTCGGTGTAATAACCTCTGCGCACCTGAGGATACTCCCGGCGCCGGCGGCAAAAAGAACAGTAGTTGTAACCTGTTTAACAGTTGAGCAGGCAGCGGAGATAGTTTCAGGAATTATCGCACATGGTGCAATACCTTCGATGCTTGAGTTCCTTCCAAAGCTTGCATTTACTGTTCTGAACAATTATATAGAACCGAAGCTGCCGCTGCTTGGAGATGCATATCTTTTAATGGAACTTGACGGAAGTGTTTCCCAGGTAGAGGAGGAAACAAAGGAGATTCAATCAATATGTACAGATATGGAAGCGGTTGATGTGAGAATTATCAAAGATGAAACCGAGAGCGGTTTATACTGGTGGGGGAGGTCAAAAATATATCCAGGTATGCTTCAGATTTTTAAACGTGTTATTACAGAGGATATAACTGTTCCACGGCATTCTATCCCGGAATTTGTCAGGAGAATACAGGGCATTGCTGCATCATGCGGTGTGCTCATAGGTATTGCAGGGCATGCCGGAGACGGCAACATGCATCCGACAATTATGCAGGGTGAAATAAGCCCGGAGATGTCGGTAAAGGCAGATAAGGCAATCGAAGAAATTATAAAAGCCGGGCTTGATCTTAAAGGTACAATCTCCGGAGAACATGGTATCGGTATACACAAGAGTAAATTTCTTGAACTTGAACATGGTGCGGTACAGATCAGTCTTATGAAAAAAATAAAAGCAGCATTTGATCCGCATAATATTATGAATCCCGGTAAACTGTGGATGGAGGAGGTGTTATCATGAAACTGGCTGACTATACTGATATAATGAACCGTTGCTCGCAGTGCGGCTTCTGTCAGGCTTACTGTCCTTCATTTCAGACGCAGAAGTCTGAAAATTTTGTAGCAAGGCACAGAATAAACATCATACGTGATGTGCTTGTAAAGAAGACTTCACCTGACAGCCCCGGATTCAGGGAGATACTGGATAAATGCCTGTTATGTACAAATTGTTCAAGAAACTGCTTCAGTCTTGTTCCTGTTGACGAGATTGTAATCTCAGCAAGGGGTGAACTTCTGAAAAATGAGAAGGGGTTTGGATCGATCAGGCGCGGGTTCATGTCAAAGATTCTGAAAGAGAAAGGGTTAAGGAATATTGCAGGGATTGCAGGTTCATTGGCAGCAAAGGTCGGTTTTTCAAAGAACATGCCGCAGATCTCGTCTGAACCGTTTGACGGAAGTTTCAAAGGAACAATATCTGCAGTGGGTGAAAAGCGAGGACGGGCTGTGTACTTTGCAGGCTGCGGGTCGAATTTCCTTTTTCCGGAAGTCGGAGCTTCAGTAGTAAAGATTATGACAGCTAATGGCATAGAGACGGTTATTCCGGATAAACTTATCTGCTGCGGACTTCCGCTTATTTCCGATGGTGATATTGACGGAGCTGCAGAGATGATGAAGCAGAACATCGAAATACTGTCGGCAATAGATGCAGATGCTGTGGTTATGGACTGTACTTCGTGCCGTATGATGTTTATTAAAAAAGCGCCAAAGCTTTTTGATAAAGAAGATCCAATACAGGAGAAGATTAAAACGATTATTGCAAAACTGTATGAACCTTCGGCATACATGAGCAGAATGGGTGTAACTTTATCCGGAAAGATAAACCCTAAAACCTTCACCATGCATGTTCCATGTCATAGCGACAGAACATCTGAAAAGAATCTTGTCGAAATTATGTTGAAAAATTCAGCAGGTTATAAACCTATGGAGAATCCTGAAAGCTGCTGCGGTGCAGGGGGAACTTTCTACATGGAAAACAGCGGGATGAGTGAAAAGCTGAGAAAGAGCAAGATTGATGATATTAAAGCAACAGGAGCAGATATAATTTTAACCGAATGCCCGATGTGCAGGTTTTATATAAAACTCGGGTTGCCTGATAAGGATGTTCTTCATCCGTTTGAATTTCTGGCTCAGAATTAATAACATATATTCAGCAGATACTAATAAAATAATTTACTTGAGTCAGGAACATTTTATTTATAAAAATGCAGTTTATTGTAAATAATTAGTATGAAAAAATCCCTGACTCGAGTAATTTAATAATGAATAATAAAATAAAAATAAAATACACAGGGAGCGGGGGAGTTTTTGAAATGCTCACCATAGCCCTGCCGATGATGCTGTCAACATCCTGTGATGCGTTAATGATTTTCACGACAAGAATTTTTCTTTCAAGGTTAGGGCCGGAGTATATGAATGCTGCTCTCAGCGGCGGCGTAATGAATCAGGTACTTGTATTTTTTTTCAGCGGGTTAATCGGGTATTCAACAGCCATATCTGCCCAGTATTACGGTTCAGGCAGGAAAAATCTTTCGCCGGTGACTGCGTTTCAGGCGATGATAATATCCATTGCAGCTTATCCGGTTATCCTGGCTATTGTCCCCTTCGCAGAAAAGTTTTTTTATCATATCGGTATACCCGCAGACCAGATCGGATATCAGTCGAGATATTTTGAAATATTGTGCTATGGCACTCTCCCTGCCATGATCCGGCAGGTTCTGGGCTGCTACTTCACAGGAATCGGACGTACAAGAGTTGTCATGATGGCAACAATCACTGCTCTTGTTATGAATGTCGGACTTGGATATCTGCTTATCTTCGGAAAACTCGGAATGCCGGAGATGAGAATAGAGGGAGCTGCTGTAGCATCTATTGCATCAAGCATTGCTGCAGTGACTGTTCTTGTATTATCATATTTTAAAAAGTCTCACCGCCGCGAGTTCGGGGTTATGAATTCATTTCATTATGACAGAATTGTTATGAAGAAGCTGCTTTTATTCGGATATCCTGCAGGGATTGAGTTGTTTCTGTATTTTTTAGCATTTACTTTAATGATATATATCTTTCAGTCTCAGGGGGATATTGTTGCAACAGCAAGTTCCATTATGTTCAACTGGGATATGGCTGCTTTTGTTCCGCTGCTGGGGATTGAGATTGCTGTTTCAAGTCTTGTGGGGAGGTATATGGGAGCGGGTGATCCGGCGGTTGCACATCGCTCAGCAATGTCCGGAATCAGGACAGGTTTAATTTACGCTTTTGCGGTGACTCTGATCTTTCTTTTCATGCCGGAATCGCTTGTGAATATATTCCGGCCGGAGGGACAGAATAAAGTATTTGAATCAGCAGCGCCGATAGCTGTTTCGATGGTCAGAATAGCTTCAATATATATTATTGCAGAGACTGTAATGATATCTCTTATCGGCGCCCTTCGTGGCGCAGGGGATACATTATGGGTTATGATGGCATCTGTAACATACCAGTGGCTCTTTGTTCCTGTTATATATATAATGCTCAATGTATTAAAACTTTCTCCTGTTGCAGCATGGGGGGGATTTGTCACCTTTTTCATGCTTTTCTGTACTGTCTTAATTGTCAGATATAGGGGTGGCAAGTGGAGAGATATAATGGTAGTATAAGATATAAAAGTGTTTTGATGCCCGCCAGAAGTATCGGGCATCAGTAAATGTTTTTCAAACAATAATCAGTTTAAGGAATAAATGTTTTAAATAAAAAATATTATTTCTTTACACTTGTATCAAAAGCTGCCATAAGCTGCTGCATAAGATCTGTGTTTTTCTGAATACTGCTGTCAATAAACAGCACCTTTGAATTCTGCGACATTCCGATTCCTTTCAATGTATCCAGGTATTGTGTAAGTGTAAGGATTGAAAGAATTTCCTGAGATGTTCCACCTGTAGCTTTCTGAACAATCTCAACTGATTTCTGAAGTCCCCGCGCTATAGCTTCCCTTTCAAGAGCTATACCTTCTCCCTGCAGACGTTTGCGTTCCCTTTCAGCCTCAGCTTCCTTTATGGCCTGAATTTTAACAGCTTCACCTTTGTTTTCCGCAGCTTTCCTTAACTGTTCGGAAGCAACTACCTCGGACATTGCATCGGTGATTGTTGTCGGGAAACTTACATTTGTTATCTGGAAACTGCTTATAAGCATTCCCCATTCCTCGTACTGTTTTTCAAGATCGGTACGTATATGAAGCGCCAGCTCCTCTTTTTTCTCCAATATACCTTCATGCGTCTCTTTGGCTATATATGTCCTCAGGGAGTTTTCAATTATCGCTCCAACGGAGGCTGCCCTGTTCTCCAGTGCATATGTGTATCTTTTTATACCATCAGGAGCATCATTCACCCTGTAGATCAGGTTTGTGTTGACATCAACAATTACCTTATCCTTGGAGGGATACTTGCCTTCAATACTGAAGTTCTGCTGCCTCATTGATACAACTTCGCGCACAGATTCAAGCAGCGGAACCTTTATATTGAGACCCGCATGCATTACTCTGCTGAATTTGCCGAGAAATTCTATAACCTGAACCGTGTTCTGGCTGACAATACGGACATTCGGAACAATCAGAAAGATAAAAACGGCTGCAAGTACTATTAAGAAAATGTAGGACATATAATCCCTCCTGTGTTAAATGATTTTTAACCATTATAGACCGGTATTGCTTTATTAAACATCATAAAGCCTGTATGAATGAAGAGTTTATACAAAATACCGGATGTTAAGAGATAAACAATGGTTTTTTAATTAATATGGAATATATGTAATTATAAAAGGGTAATCTGTCAAATAATTATAATAAAATTTACACATCAGAAATCCGATTATTTCTGTGTCATTTTATATCAGGTTCAAAGAATGACCATCGTACTTTTGGGAATTTTTCTTTCATAGCCTTTTCACAACGGTTGATATCCTGTACCATTGCTTCCGCCGTTTTTGCAGTGCGCATTTCAGCTTTAACTGACACCAGAATTTGTGGCCCCATCTGAAGTGTAATAATATTTATCAGGCGCTTAATCTCCTCTCTTTCTGCAAGAAAATTACTGATTGCACTGCGTGTTGCCAGATCTGCGCTCTGACCTATAAGAAGATTGATCACCTCATATCCGACGCATATGGCTACAGTAATGAGAATAATACCGATAATAACAGTCCCGGCTGCATCAAAGAGAGCATTTCCTGTGATAACAGTAAGTGTAACTGATATTATTGCAACAGTCAGACCAAACAACGCTGCAATATCCTCGCCGAAAACAACAAGAAGCTCGCTCTGGCGGCTTTCACGGAACCATGTAAAGATTGACTGATCACCCCGTGTAGTATTCACCTGCCTGAGACAGCCGAAAAGAGAAATTGATTCAAGAATAATGCTGATGCCAAGTACTGAAAGAGCAACTATCGGGGAATCAACTGAATGAGGATTATGAAATTTTTCGATACCTTCAAAAAGGGAGAAGAGTCCTCCGAGAGAAAAGAGTATGATGGCAACAATAAATGACCAGAAATAGATCAGCATCCCGTAGCCAAGTGGATGATCATCGTCGGCCTCTCTTTTAGATCGTTTTAAACCGATAATAAGCAGCAGCTGATTGCCGCAATCTGCAGAGGAGTGAACAGCCTCTGCGAGCATTGCACCTGACCCGGTTATTAACGCAGCAATGAATTTTGCAGCCGCAATAAGAAAGTTTGCTCCAAGCGCAAGAAATATAGAAGTAAGCGAGTTCCTGGAATCCGGCATAATATCCCCCGATTAATATAAACATATACATTTATTATTATACAGATAAGAAGACTGCTTACCAGTGTCAATATTTTTCCATTGAGGAATGCAGATGGTGGTAAAAATAATTATGCAATTCGCGGAATAAATCTGCGGGAATACTGTCGTTTAGAACTGCTTTAGCTGAAGTCTGCTGTTATTCACTCCTGCTTTGCAGATGCATCTGGTATTGTTTGGGTGTAACTCCGAATTTATCTGAAAAAAGCCTGATGAAATGAGATATGTTATCATAGCCCAGGTCCAGTGAAACTTCTGTTACTGATTTTCGTTTAAGCATTTTTCTGGCTTCGTTAAGCTTTATACTGGTATAGTAAGTATTAGGAGACAGACCTGTTATTTTTTTAAACTTCATTGAAAAGAGAGCGGGTGACATACGTAATGACTTTGCAATTCCGGATATATCAATATCTTTTTCTATACTCTCTTTCATAATATCAATTGCTTTTACAATCGGATTTTCTGATCTTCCATGGAGAATGATGTTGTTTCCCATTGAATTCAGAAGCTTGTACGTCATTTCCTGCACATACAGGTCTATAAGAAATTCCCTGTTGTTTAATGATCCCAGAGCCATGGATGTAATCCGGCTGATGTCATTTTTAATCAGTACCGAATCTGCCCTGAATATATGCTGATCGTTATCATTAAGGGGATTACAGTCTATCTCAAGATCCAGGCAAACTTTGTTATTTATCTCTTCAATAAGTTTGTCGCTTATTTCAAGTACAAGTGCCTTTGTCGGATTTGCTATCTCCATCATAACTGTTGATTCGGGGGGAAGAACTATAAACTGGCTTGTATCGTAGACAAAACTTTCCGCATTGTCGATTTCAACAAATTTACTCCCTTCAAGTATTGTACATACTCTGTAGTACTCATAGGATCTGTAATTGTCTCTGTAATAGTCCGGAAATTCATAGTATAGAACTTTGATAAAATCAGTCTCAAGACCATCACATAATTCAATGTTTCTATCAAATCTGTCCATATTTACAAATGTTTAATAGTGACTTAAAAAAAAAACAACAATTTTTTGTATGTGTTAAAAATAACATAAATAAAAAGTGAAAAAATTCATTTTTTTTTAATAATGACTAAATTATTTAAGTTTCGATTAGATTTCAGCTCAATCATAATGTATTGTAAACTTATATATGTCATAATTGGTATATTAATTGAAGATTAATGCTTTGATATGGTGGTATCCGGATGAAAATTGTATCAATCGAACAATCCGAAGGTATGGTTCTATGTCATGACATAACAGAAATAACGCCCGGAAGTTTTAAAGGGCGTGCATTTAAAAAAGGTCATGTTGTTACAAAAGATGATATACCGAAACTGCTGAATCTCGGGAAGGAGCACCTGTATGTATGGGAGATTAATAAACAGATGCTTCATGAAGATGATGCTGCTCTGAGGCTGGCGAAAGCCGCTAAAGGCAGAGGAGTAATTATGAATGGCCCGGAAGAGGGTAAGGTTGATCTTCTCGCGGAATATACCGGGCTGCTTAAAATTAACGTTAACCTTCTTGATCTGGTGAATGACATTGACCAGGTTGTCTTTGCTACAATTCATACAAACCAGATTGTACCTGCAGGAAGTAAAGTTGCAGGCTGCAGGGTCGTGCCGCTTGTTATTGAGTCCTCGAAAATTGAAAAAGCAGAGCAGTTGTGTAAAGAGTACCAGCCCCTAATAGAAATAAAACCATTGAAACCGCACAGAGTAGGTGTCGTTACAACCGGCAGTGAGGTATATCATGGAAGGATTAAAGATCAGTTTGGTCCGGTGATAAAAAAGAAATTCAGTGATCTTGGAAGTGAGGTTATTCGCCAGATTTATGTTACAGATGATCTGGAAATGATAACAAATGCAATTAAAACACTGATTGACGACGGTGCGGATCTGATTACGGCAACAGGGGGAATGTCAGTTGACCCTGATGATCTTACCCCGTCAGGTATAAGGTCTGCCGGGGGACGTGTGGTTATTTACGGAGCTCCTGTCCTTCCCGGTTCAATGTTTATGCTGGCATACATTGATGATATTCCGGTTCTTGGACTCCCCGGTTGTGTAATGTACAGCAAAAACACAATATTTGATCTTGTCGTTCCGCGCATTCTTGCGGGTGAGGAGGTCAAGAGACGGGATATACTCCGTCTGGCGCATGGAGGAATGTGTACCGGATGTTCTGTATGTCATTTTCCAAACTGCTCATTCGGTAAAAGCAGTTAAATGTGAACGGCCTCTCTGATGAAAGCGAATTTTATTTTTAAAAGCAGTTGCTGATTATAACGATAATGCCGGACTCATGGAATTATTATTGTTTAATATTATAAAATCTTAATGGAGGTGTTAAAGAGATGCTGAAGAAAGTGTTAAATATTAATGGGCTGGACAGAACATTAATTGTTGATCCTGATGCAAGTCTCGCCGGTGTTTTAAGGGAACAGATGATGCTGACGGGATGTAAAGTAAGCTGCAACCAGGGTCAGTGCGGTACATGTTCGATTATCCTGAATGGTGAATTAGTCCGTTCATGCATTGTGAAAATGAAAAAAGTTGCGGATAATGCTAAAATCACAACGATTGAGGGTCTTGGCACTCCGGATAATCTGCATCCACTCCAGGTAGCATGGATGGCCTATGGCTGTGCTCAGTGCGGTTTCTGCAGTCCCGGATTTATTCTTTCTGCAAAGGTTCTTCTTGATAAAAACCCGAATCCGAAACGTGAGGAAGCACGTGATTGGTTTCAGAAGAACAGGAATGCCTGCCGATGTACCGGCTATAAGCCGATTATCGACGCTGTTATGGCGGCAAGCAAGGTTATGCGCGGCAAAATGAAGAAGGAGGATCTGCTGTTTAAACCCACAGGTAATAAAATCTACGGAACAACATACCACCGTCCTTCGGCGTTGCAGAAGGTAACCGGGACATGGGACTTCGGGGCAGATATTGCGCTGCAGATGCCTCCGGATACTCTGCGGCTTGCTCTTGTACAGGCGGAGGTTTCACACGCAAATATTAAAAATATTGATACATCCGAAGCTGAAAAGATGCCGGGAGTTTATAAAGTAGTAACACATAAGGATGTTAAGGGTAAAAACCGTATAACTGGCCTTATTACTTTTCCTACAAACAAGGGTGATGGCTGGGATCGTCCGATACTGTGTGACAAAAAAGTATTCCAGTTTGGTGACGCCATTGCGATAGTATGTGCAGATACTGTTGAACATGCACAGGAAGCGGTTAAAAAGGTGAAGGTTGATCTGGAAGTTCTTCCGGCATATATGAGTGCTCCGGCGGCAATGGCAGATGATGCTATTGAAATTCATCCCGGTACTCCGAACATTTATTATGAACAGGGAGTTGTTAAGGGGAGTGAAACCAAACCTATAATGAGTAAGTCTGATGTTGTAACTGCAGAGGTAAATACCTATTGCAGCCGTCAACCTCACCTTGTACTTGAGCCTGATTGCGGAAACGCTTATTTTGATGATGAGGGGCGTTTGACAATTCATTCAAAGAGTATAGGAATACACCTTCATCATGCAATGATATGTCCCGGATTAGGAATTGAACCTGAGAAACTACGCCTTATACAGAATCCTACGGGAGGGACTTTCGGGTATAAGTTCAGCCCTACTATAGAAGCTCTGCTTGGAGTTGCATGTATGGCAACAGGGAAACCCGTTTCGCTTGTATTTGATATGTTTCAGCAGATAACCTACACCGGGAAACGATCGCCTGGATTTGTAAACTGCAAAATGGCAGCGGATAAAACAGGAAAACTCCTTGCGATGGAAGGTGACTGGTTTATTGACCATGGGCCGTATTCGGAATTCGGGGATCTGCTCACTGTCAGACAGGCGCAGTTTCTCGGAGCGGGATATGATATTCCTAATATCCGCGGAAGGGGCCGTACGGTGTGTACAAACCATGCATGGGGTTCGGCATTCAGGGCATACGGTTCGCCTCAGGCATTCCTTGCGTCGGAAATTGCAATGGATGAACTTGCTGAAAAACTCGGAATGGATCCGCTTGAACTGAGGTTCAAGAATATCTACAGACCGGGAGCAACAACTCCAACGGGACAGACTCCGGAAGTTTTCTGTCTAGAGGAGATGTTCAATAAACTGCGGCCGCTATGGAAGAAGGCAAAGAAACGCTGTGAAGATGATTCCACTGACGATATAAAACGGGGAGTGGGTCTGTCACTCGGTATATATGGCTGCGGCCTTGACGGCCCTGACAGTTCACAGGCCTGGGTTGAACTTACAAAGGACGGAGTTCTGGTCGGAAGTTCTTGGGAAGATCATGGTCAGGGGGCGGATATGGGCGCATTTGCACACGCTCATGAAACTCTGCGTCCGGCAGGATTTAAACCTGAACAGATAAAACTGTTAATGAATGATACTGCCCTTACGCCAAACAGCGGTCCTTCGGGCGGAAGCCGCAATAATACCTTCACCGGAAATTCAATCAGGGTCTCGTGTGAGATGCTGCTGAATGCCATGAAGAAAAAGAACGGCAAATACCGCACATACGATGAAATGGTGGCTGAAAAAATTCCGTTGCATTATGACGGGACCTGGACAGCATCGGATTGTTCCGCATGCGACAGCGTTACCGGACAGGGGAATCCTTTCCCTGTATATATGTATGAGTTATTTATGCCTGAAGTTGAAGTTGATATGAAAACCGGCAAGGCTAAAGTCGTCAAATTTACAACTATAGCGGATATCGGAACAATTACAAACCAGCTTGTAACAGACGGACAGATTTACGGAGGCCTTGCTCAGGGGATAGGTCTTGCCCTTACGGAGGACTTTGAAGATCTGAAAAAACATACAACACTCGCAGCCTGCGGTTTGCCGTACATTCAGGATATACCGGATGACATGGAGATATTATACAACATATCACCACGTCCTCTGGGGCCACATGGTGCAGCAGGAGTTGGTGAAGCTCCGTTGACAGCTCCGCATCCTGCAATTCTAAATGCGATATATAATGCATGCGGAGTACGTATTTATGCAGTACCTGCTCTTCCTGAAAAGATTAAAGCGGGGTTGAGTAAAAAAAAGAAGTAAAAGCATGAAAATATTAAGCTGAATAACCTGAAACGGGCTGGAGGTATTTAACCAACAGCCCGTTTCGGGACTATTTGAAGTATTCTGCATTTGAAATATTATGCAGTATGTTATTGCAAACAACTGTCAGAGATTGAAGTATCTGTTATATGGTATGGGAAATATATAAATATAGTGAACCTTTTCCTGAAAAGAACGTCAGATCGATATCGGTTATGGCAATGACAGATTTCAGAATATTACGCAGGCTATTGAGAAATATTTATATTAAATTGAGATTCAGCATAAAGATGGTATAATAATATTAATCTTTATTTCAGATATGCGATTGACAGATGACATGATTCATGATTATAAAATATTTTTTAATGAGAATTCCCGGGTAAATCTAACAATAGAGGGAATAGAATGGACCAGGATCAGCTGCACGAACAGGAAAACAGGTGTATACAGGAAAATCCGCCCGGCTGCACTTCAGGGTGTCCTTTACATGTTGATGTAAGAAAAATGATTACCTCTGTTCAGAGAAACGAATTCCCGGATGGATTTTCCATATTACGAAAGGCGGTTCCTTTCCCCGGAATTATAAGCCGGATATGCAGTCAACCATGCCGTGATTACTGCATCAGGAAAAAAATTGATGAATCTATATCAATCAGGGCACTTGAAAAAATCTGCGTTGAACATAATACAAAACCTGCTCCAAAGATTATCACTCCGCCATTAAAAGAAAAAAAAGTTGCTGTTGTAGGAGCCGGCCTCAGCGGGCTTACGGTTGCAATGGAACTCGTTCAGAAAGGTTTTTCTGTTACAGTATATGAGGCCTCCGGAAAGATCGGGGGTAGAACCAGAGATTTTCCGGAAGAGATTCTTCCGGAACACTTAATAGAAAATGATTTATCTGTTTTTGATACACTGCCTGTATCGATAAATTATAATAAAAAAGTCGGCAATAATTCTGATATATCTTTTGAAGATCTGTACAAAGAATATGATGCCGTCTATGTCGGGACAGGAAATAAAGACAGCAAAGGTTTGGATTATATCTTTGGTACTGGTATAAAAGAAAGCGTTATTATAGATTCTCAGACTCTCTCAACTGTTGTTCCTAATGTTTTTGCAGGGGGAAGCCTGCGTAATGAAAAAGAAAAATGGTCAGCTGTAAATTCTATATCTGATGGTAAAATTGCGGCCAATTCCATTGACCGTTTTCTGCAGAATGCATCACTGACTGCAAACAGGAGCAGGGAAGGCTCTTACGAGTCGGAGCTTTTTACAAATATTGAGGGTGTGGTGAGCAGGCCGGTTACAAAGATGTCAGATAAGACTGCAGGCTATACAATCGATGAGGGAATTGATGAATCCGGACGATGTCTTTTGTGTGAATGCCTTGAGTGTGTCAAGGTGTGTGAATATCTTGCTTATTATAAGTCCTATCCAAAAAGGTACGTGCGTGAAATATATAACAACCTGTCTATTGTCATGGGTATACACCGCTCCAATAAAATGATAAATTCCTGCAGTTTATGCGGTCTCTGCGCGGAAGTCTGCCCGAACAGGCTTAATATGGGGGAAATCTGTGCAGAAGCGAGAAAGATGATGGTTGCCAAAAATAAAATGCCGCCGTCAACACATGATTTTGCACTGCGGGATATGCATTTCAGCAACAGTGAAGAATTTAAGCTTAACAGATATCAGCCCGGTACTAATTCAGGTAAAACAGTTTTTTTCCCTGGGTGTCAGCTTTCCGCTTCATACCCTGTTTATGTGAAAAAACTATATCAGTACCTCTGCGGGAAAATAGAGGGGGGTGTTGGATTAATGCTCGGCTGCTGCGGAGCGCCGGCCGGATGGGCCGGTGATGAAAAACTGTTTTCCGATACATTGATGTCGTTTGAAAATGAGTGGAATAATTCCGGAAAACCTGCTGTAATTACCGCATGTCCCTCATGCTATTATATGCTTAAAAATGGCATCAGGGATATCAGGGTGGAGACAGTATGGACTGTTCTTGACCGTATCGGACTTCCGGGTTCTGAAGTAACGGCAGCAGAGAAAATGAAACTGGCAGTACATGACAGTTGTACTACGAGATTTGAAAATGAAATACACAGAAGTATACGCAATATTATTACCAGGAAAGGACACCATGTTGAGGAACTGCCGGGCAATTGCGATCGTACTGTCTGCTGCAGCTATGGCGGATTGATGATTTATGCAAACAGGGAGGTGGCGGACATGGTAATAAATAAAAGGATACAGGAAAGTGATTATGATTATGTTTCATACTGTGCCATGTGCCGCGATAATTTTGCGAATCATGGTAAAAGGTCATTTCATATTCTGGACCTGATTTTTGACAATTGCGGTGATGAATCTGCAATGAAAGAGAGCCCGGGTTATTCCAAACGCCAGGAAAACAGATCAAAACTGAAAAAAATGGTATTACGTGAATTATGGAATGAGCATGTTGAGGATGAAATAAATGAAGTTAAACTGATTATACCTGATGAAACACGGCGGATAATTGAAGATCGGATGATACTCGATTCGGATATCCTGTCCGTAGTTTCATATGCGGAAAAAACCGGGAATAAACTGAAGAACAAAGAGAACGGTCATTATATTGCTTATTTTCAGCCTGTGAAGGTTACATACTGGGTTGAGTATTCGGCAGGCTCCGGAGGTTTTACTGTTCATAATGCGTATAGCCATCGTCTTGAAATAAAAGGGTAGAGTATGGAGAATGGGTAAAAGTATTCAGTCAGGCCTGGAATGTGGTAAATGCGGTATAGATTTGACGCCAGGGAAGGTTACACTTACATATCTGAGCAGCAGCTTTCCTGTTGACCTGTTGAAATGTCCGAAATGCGGGCTTGTATATATTCCGGAAGATCTCGCTCTGGGGAAGATGGATATGGCGGAAAAAGCATTAGAGGACAAATGAATCCTGTTTTATCTTTAAAACCTGTTGAAAAAGAGCTGTTAAATCCTTATGATAACAGCTTATTCTCACTTTTTCCTGAAGGTGTAAGGCCCGGTGGATTACTTCTTACAGAACGTCTGATTGAATCTGCTGGTTTTAAAAATGGGGCGAGGATTCTTGACACAGGATGCGGACAGGGGATAAGTATTGAGCTTCTCGAGAGGAAATATCTGTTTAAAGCTGCAGGTATTGATATTTCAGGATCACTTTTAATAAATGGACTCAGTAAATTTCCATTTCTGAAACTGGTACAGGGGGATGCCGGATTTCTTCCCTTTAAGAATGAATCATTTGACGGTGTAATTGCAGAATGCAGCCTGTCGGCAACCGGAAATATAAATCGTGTATTGAAAGAGATAGGGCGTGTTCTTGGCCATGGAGGGAGGCTTGCAATGTCTGATATCTATATACGTAATGGAACTGAAGCAGGAACTTCAGAAGGAAATCCGCCCGGTGTACTCTCCGGCGCTTTAACATATAGTGAGATTATAAAAAATATTGAAGATTCAGAATTGAAAATTCTGGAGTGGAAAGATTATTCACAGCTATGGAGAGAGTTCATAGCAGGACTTATCCTGAATGATGTACCTGTCTGCGGATTGTTTAAATGCGGGTTATCTGGTGAAAACAATATGAAGGCTTTTATGAATGCTGCGTCGGCATTGAAGCCGGGATATTTTTCTCTAATAGCGGAGAAGCGATAGCGATTGAGCAGTTCGGCAGGCTCACAGACCGTTATAAACGGTGGCTGAACGGGGCCGAAGCACTCACATCCGCTCGGAATGACAAGGCCTGATTATTCCGTAAAATAATGTATGTTTAAAAAGATATAGGTTTAAAATGATGTAGATTATAATTTTGAAAACTCTTCCAGGGGTAGAAACATGAATGAAGAACTGTTTAAAATTATTGAACTTGCACAGCAGGGATTTTTATGCAGCCAGATTCTTCTTATGATGGGACTGGAGGCTAACGGTAAAAGCAATCCTGACCTTATACGTGCAATGAACGGCCTTGCCGGCGGATTGGGATTCAGCGGCAAAAACTGCGGAGCTCTCTCCGGGGGTGCATGCCTGATATCACTTTATGCGGGGAAGGGTTCTCCTGAAGAAACCGATGACAGCCGGCATAATGAAATGATTTCAGAGCTTGTACAATGGTTTGAAGATGAATTCGGCTTAAAGTTCGGCGGGATAAACTGCAGGGATATACTCGAAGACAATCCTCAGAACATGAATGAAAGGTGTCCGCAGATTGTTCTTAAGACATTTGAAAAAGTGAAAGAAATATTAAAAAAAAATGAATATGATTTATCCGGGAAAACTGAGGAGAAGTAATGAATAATGTATATGAGGATATTGTAAAGTTTTTATCTGAAAAGAAGAGTATAGTCGTTGTGACAATATTCAGCCTGTCGGGATCGGCTCCACGTGATGCCGGTGCAAAAATGACAGTACGTGGGGATGGATCTATCTGTGGAACAATCGGCGGCGGGAAACTGGAGGCTGAAGCGATGAGCATGGCTATGGATGTATATAAAACCAGAACCCCCGTTACAAGAGTTTTCAATCTTACAGGTGCTGATGCTTCTGATATGAATATGATATGCGGCGGTGCCGGTGAATTTCTTGTAGACTATATAGATTCAGATGATCCATTAAACCTTGAGATTTATAAAAGTATTGTTGAAGTAAGGAATAAAAGAGAAAAAGCCTGGCTTATTACCGGAGTCGGTACAGGTGTAAAAAACAGTGGTGAAAAGCAACAGTGTCTGGTTAAGCAGGATCATACATTGACGGGAAAATTTGAGAGTGACAGGGCATTTCTGACAAAGATCATAGAGGGTCCTGCGAGGATAACAATTCATTCCGAAGTTCTTTCTGACTGGAGAATCCTTGTTGAGCCGGTAGTAAAAACAAGTACGGTTTATATATTCGGGGCGGGACATGTATCACAGAAAATTGCACCTGTTGCCGAGATGGTAGGTTTCAAAACAGTTGTAATAGATGACCGGCCTGAGTATGCGAACAGACTGAGATTCCCCACATCGGAAATAGTTCTTCTGGAATCGTTTGAGAATCCATTGCCTGACATTATTACTGACCAGGACAGTTACCTTGTTATTGTGACAAGAGGGCATCTTTTCGATAAAACTGTCCTTCAGCAGGTAATAAGAAAGCATGTAACGTATATTGGTATGATAGGCAGCAGGAAAAAACGTGAAATAACATATAAAAAGCTTTCAGAAGAGTTCGGATATGTTGATGAGGATTTTGCCAGAGTACACTCTCCGATAGGCCTTGATATAAAAGCTGAGAGTCCTGAAGAGATTGCTGTAAGTATAGTTGCAGAACTTATCATGGTAAGAGCAGAACGTGAAAAATGTGCAGAGAAGACAAAATCGTAGCGGTAATACTTGCTGCAGGTTATTCTTCCCGTATGGGTGAATTCAAGCCGTTGATGAAGCTCAACGGGAAAACTGTAATTGAAAGTGCAGCGGACTGTTTCAGGAGTGCCGGTATATCTGAGATCAGAATAGTTGCAGGTTACAGGGCTGGAGAAATAATATCACTGCTGGATGGGAAAGGGATTCAATTTATATTGAATGAAAACTATCAGGACGGGATGTTCTCATCTGTGCTCTCCGGGTTGAAAAGTATTTCAGATAATACTTCTGGAATATTCATACTCCCCGGCGATATGCCTATGGTTAAACCGGGGACAGTGAAAGTTATTCTGGAAGAATTCAGAAATTCAGGGAAAGGGATTATTTATCCATGCTTTTCAGGAGAAAGAGGTCATCCCCCCTTTATATCATCTGCGTATATCAAAGAAATTCTTTCGTCTGAAAAATCAGAAAATCTCCGTTCGGTTCTTGCAAGATTTGAAGATGATTCCGTGAATGTTGAACTGGCTGATCAGTCAGTGGTTATGGATATGGATACACCTGAAGACTTTCGTAATGCAGAGAGATATCTGTGTCACAGTAATGCTCCTTCAGCGGAGGAATGTGCCGCGCTTTTATCAATATATAAAACTCCGGATAAAGTAAATGAACATGGAAAAGCTGTATGTGAAATATCATGCAGGATCGCAAAGCTGCTGAAAGACAGAGGTTCTGTTGATCTTGATATTTATTTAATCATGGCGGGCTCCATGCTGCATGATATAGCAAGGGATAAGCCTGGTCATGCATCTGAGGGGGCGTCAATTTTATACAAGCATGGATACCCTGATGTGGCAAAAGTAATAGCGGGACATATGGATATTGAAATTAATCCTGACAGCGGGGATGTTGATGAAATGTCAGTTATATATCTTGCTGATAAGTTTGTTAAAGAAACTGTTTTTATTTCTCTTGATGAGAGGTTCCGGAAGTCTGCAGGAAAATCTTCAGATAATCCCGGGATTATATCTAATATTGAAAAACGGGAAAAAAACGCGCATATAATAAAAGAGAGAATTGAAAAAATTACCGGAGTGAGTGATCTTGAATCTTTTCTGAAAGCTGAAGTGGTATTGATATGAAGGTATATTATTTCAACAATGCGGCTACATCATGGCCCAAGGCTCCCGGAACGGCAGAAGCAGTAGCTGACGCAATCCGTGGAATCCCGTTTCATGCGGCAAGGTCAGGTTTTGATTACAGTGATAACAAACCGGACTCACGAACACTGCTTGCCGGGTATATGAAGATTTCCGACGCTTCGCGAATTGTCAATTGCGCGAATGCAACTCATGCGCTTAATATTGCACTGCATGGTTTCAGGTGGAGCAGAAATTCATCCGTTGTTACATCAGCAGCAGAACATAATTCGGTACTGAGGCCTCTTCATTATCTTGCCATGAATTCAAATGTAAAAACCGAGATAATCCCCGTTGATATATCAGGGAGAGTAATAACAGATGAATTTGAAAGGGCCGTCATAAAATTATCACCACAGATGGTAGTGCTTGCTCATGCGTCAAATGTTACAGGCTGTATCAACAATGTGTCAGAGCTTGCCGGAATTGCGAGGAAACATGGAGCAGTAGTTCTTCTCGATGCCTCGCAGACTATGGGAATTACCGATGTTACTCCTGAATTATGGGGTGTTGATCTTGTGGCGTTTACCGGTCATAAATACCTGCTGGGTCCTGCCGGCACCGGCGGTCTGTATATATCTGAAGATATTGAGCTGAATCCTGTCTGGGTAGGCGGGACAGGAATTCACAGTGATATGGATGAAATGCCGGCTGAAATGCCTGTCAGGTTTGAGGCTGGAACTCCCAATGATTCTTCATTTGCCGGACTGGCTGCTGCTTTAAAATGGCAGAAGGATAATCCGGTTGAACCTGATGTGCTGAACAGGAAAATTGAGCATCTGTCAGATGGATTAATAGAGGCAGGAGCCATTACGGTTAAAGTCTCCGCGCCGCGTACGCCGGTGGTATCGTTTAATATTCCCGGCCTGGAATCTGAAGAGGCTGGAGAGATTCTTTTTAAAAGTTTTGATATTGTATGCCGAACCGGACTGCATTGCGCACCCCTGATTCACAGGTTTCTTGATACCGGGCCATCCGGAAACATAAGGTTCAGCATATCAAGATTTACTACAGACGACGAAATTGACTATGCAATCTCTGCGGTAAGGAGTATTCTTGAATGAGCCTTTATGAGATTAAAAAAGTCGACAATTGCATAAGTAAATCCGCTGTTTTCCAGTACCGGTTTAATTTTAAATTTACAGAAGAATTTATAAACAGATTTGAAAAAAACGCAGATATTATAATTCACAAAAATTTCCCCAAACCTTCTTTCAGTATAACTTATCAGGATGGAACAAAAATAATCGGTGTTCTCCGGGATGTTGCTTTCAAAGCGATGTTCCCGGCGGAAAGTGCTGATGAGAGTAAAAAAAGATTTGAATCTGTTTTAACCGAAATAGTCGGTAATAATGCGGCAGTGGAGTGATTTATGCGCTTTAAAAATGCCGGGAGTGATTCAGAAAGTGTATGTCCTGAATGCCTGAAGCTTATACCGTCATGTAAAATCAGTGATGGAGAAATAATATTTCTTGAAAAAAACTGTCCGGATCATGGCAGGTTCAGTGTGAAGATCTGGGATGGTAAACCTGATTATGAAGGGTGGAACAGGGAAAAGATCCCGTCAAAACCTTCTCTGTGTGCCGCAGAAACATCACGGGGCTGTCCCTACGACTGCGGACTATGCGCTGAACATCGGCAGCAGACATGCTGCGTTCTCATTGAAATAACAGGCAGGTGCAATCTGAAGTGTCCTGTATGCTTCGCCTCTTCGGGTGCACCGGAAACTGATGATCCGACGATTGAAGAGATTGCTGAATGGTATCGTATGCTGATGGAGAGCGGCGGACCTTTTAACATTCAGTTGTCTGGCGGTGAACCTACCATGCGTGATGATCTCCCGGATATAATAAGACTTGGATTTGATATGGGATTTACATTTATACAGTTAAATACAAACGGTATAAGACTTGCAAATGAACCGGGATATGCAGAGAAGCTTCGTGATGCGGGGCTTAACTGCGTTTTTCTTCAGTTTGACGGAATGAACGACAGTATTCACAGGTATCTTCGTGGTGCAGACCTGATGAGTCTGAAGTTTAAAACGGTTGAAAACTGTGCAAAAGCGGGACTTGGAGTAGTTCTGGTGCCAACACTCATTCCCGGAATTAATACAGATCATATAGGTGAAATTATAAAGTTTGCCATAGAAAACCTCCCTCATGTAAGAGGGGTGCATTTTCAGCCTGTCAGCTATTTCGGCAGATATCCGGTGATGGACGGGAAAAGAATTACAATACCTGAAATAATCCGTGATATTGAAATACAGACAGGCGGAGCAATGAAATCTGCAAACTTTATACCTCCAGGTGGTGAAAACCCATATTGCTCCTTCCATGGTAATTTTATTCAGATGCAGGATGGTGAACTGAAACCATGGAACCAGGAGAATTTAACAGGATGTTGTTCAAACCCGGCTGTTACCGCTGAAGGTTCGAAAAAGGCAAGATTATTTGTAGCGAAACAGTGGGCTTCTCCGGTATGCTGTGATAATAAAAACGGTCACGGATCTTTAAAAAAAATAAGCAGGACGGATGATCCGGGAATCAATACTCAAAGTCTCGATATATTCCTTGAAAGAGTAAAGACCCATACAATATGTATATCGGGAATGGCTTTTCAGGATGCCTGGACAATGGAAATTAATCGTTTGAAAGAGTGCATTATTCACGTTGTAAGCCGTGACGGAAAACTTATCCCGTTCTGTGCGTATAATCTTACATCAAGAGACGGTAAAAGCCTCTATAGGGGACATCGATCCGGGAATGATTAAAACAACAGGGAAAATAACTCCGCTGGACTTCTGGATAAGAAACAGAATTAATCCATGTTCCGGTAATGCTTTACCGAAAGATCTCGCTATGTACCAGATGGAGAGGATAAGGGAGACGGTTGGTTTTGCCTGTGAGCGGAGTATTTTTTACAGGAGGCATCTGAAAGATTTCGCAGAGCTTAATATTTTTTCTTTTGATGATTTTGCCTCTTTCCCGTTTACTTCGGAAACGGATATACGAAATAATGCGCTTCAGATGCTTTGCGTATCACAGGATGCGATTAATCGTGTTGTTACTCTTGACAGTTCAGGCACTACCGGAAGTCCGAAGCGGGTTTACTTTACAACTGAAGATCAGGAACTGACAATAGATTTTTTTATACAGGGTATGTCCACGCTTACATTGCCGGGAGACAGGGTTATGATTCTTCTCCCGTGTGAGAGGCCCGGCAGTGTCGGAGACCTTCTTGCGGAAGCAGTAATCAGATTCGGAGCAATACCGGTGAAGTATGGTGTTGTAAGGGATATAGCCGGGGCACTTAATATTATATCAGAGTTTAATGTCAACGTAATTGTCGGGATTCCTGTTCAGCTTCTGGCACTGGCAAGATTTTATGAGTTAAACAGGGAGACTGAAATTCATGTCAGGGGCATTCTGCTGAGCACAGATTACGTATCTGCCGGTATTGTAAGTGAACTTGAGAGAATCTTCGGTTGTGAGGTATTCAATCACTACGGCATGACAGAGATGGGACTTGGCGGTGCTATTGACTGCTGCAGTCATAGCGGTTATCATCTGCGTGAAGCTGATTTATATTTTGAAATAGTTGATCCCGATTCCGGTAAAATTCTTCCTGACGGGGAGTATGGAGAAGTAGTCTTTACCACTCTTACCAGGAATGGAATGCCGCTGATCCGTTATCGTACAGGGGATATGTCGCGTTTTATCCCCGGTGACTGTCCATGCGGTACCGGACTCCGCAGAATGGATTATATACGGTACAGAATAAATTCAATGATTGTTTTACATGGCGGGTATATGCTGGGAATATCAGAGCTGGATGAAAGTCTGCTGAAGATTGACGGTATTGTCGATTATAAAGCATCATGTTTCAAACATGATGGAGTTACAGTGCTTGAAATTAAAGTTATTAAAATAAATCAACCTGTTAATGAACAGGAAGTATACAATGGACTTTCCATGATACAGGGAGTTTATGAATCAATGAAGAACGGAATTCTTGAAATTAAGGTTGTATCTGAGATTTGTTGTATTGATTATATTCCCGGAACGGGAAAAAGGAAAATATCTTTTCACCAGTATTAATTCCTTAATATTTCAGTTTAAAATAAACGTTTAATTCTCACCGCCGGCATTGGCGGCGGTGAGAACAGAGCATTTTCTATAATAAAAAAGATCAGGGATTATTATTGAAAATTGTTAAGGAATTATTATTAATTGTTAAGCTGTAAAACAGAATTGAAAGGTAATAAAAGAAAATGGAATTCAATAACATTTATCTTGTCAGGCATGGAAAAATCAGTACCGATGAAACAGAGAAATATTTTATAGGTCAGACAGACCTGATGCTTGATGAAGAGGGAAGAGCGCAGGGGAAGCGTCTGGGGAGAATACTCAGCGGGATCAAGGTAAGTGCTGTATTCTGCAGTGATCTTACCCGCTCATTTGCAACGGCAGAAATAATATCTGATTATCATGGAATATCACCGGTTGTGAAGCCGGAGTTAAGGGAAATATCACTGGGAGAATGGGATGGATTAAGCTTTAGTGAAGTAATTAAAAGATATCCTGATGAATACAAACAACGGGGAAGAGATATTGTAAAGTTCCGTCCCCCCGGCGGAGAGAGCTTTCATGACTGCGGAGAGAGAGTAATACCGGCATTTGAGGAGATTGTTCGTGAATCACAGGGAAATATAGTAATTGCGGGCCATGCAGGGGTTAATCGACTGATAATCTGTCATACTATGGGGCTGCCTGTTGAAAATCTCTTTAATATATCCCAGGATTATGGTTGTATTAATATAATCTTTGCCGGTATAAGCAGTTACAGAATAACACTGCTCAATGAAACCGGATGTTTTTAACACAATAGCTGTTTACGATTGAATACGTTCTTTCATTGTCATTCCCGCGTAGGCGGGAATCCCATAGAACAAGTATTATGAGATTCAGGCAGTACAGCAGCGATGGCTGCCTGCAGGCACGAAACAGGAAGCTTTTGTATTATGATTATAAAGAAAAAATTCTTAACAGAAAATATTTTGAAATGATGAACAGGCATATTGAATGTGAATATGGTAATAATATAAAAGGGGGATCGAATTAAATGGAAAGCAACATATGTCCTGCATGCGGAAAGGTGTCTGAAGATAATGTTATGTTTAAATGTGTAAGATGTTTCATTATTTACTGTAAAGAATGTCCAGGTACAAATTCCGGAAGCAAATGCCCGAAATGCGGAATGTCGCAAAGAATGATCTTAACAACTGAAAAATGCTGTGACAAATAAGGAAAAAACTGTTAATGGCCGCATCTTGAGGAGTCGGGACCTTTACCTGTTAAATCATTGATTCTCCCAAGTGCTGTGTCTGATAAAAAAGTTATATCTGACTGTTTTCCGTTACTGTTTTCGCCGGAAAGAATTATTCCGTTATCTGTTTCCAGATATTTTAACGGGAGGTTACGCCTGTAGAGCATACCGGTTTCATTGTCAACAATTTCTATTACAACACTCTGAGCTTCTATCTTTTCAATAATAATGCCTTCGCTGGTGAAATTTTCAACATACTCAGTCAGTAATGAACCGACGGCATCTGAGTGTATTTTTTGAAAATCTCTCCAGAGAGAAATAAACTGATTATATGATTTTATGCCGGCTGTGTTTAAAATCTCAGTGAATATACCTCTGTAAAAAGAATAGATTTTTTCTTTTATTTCGGATTTAATCCCGGGTTTCATAATCTGCCTCGATCAGAATAAAATAATTAAAATGATATGAAATGATAAAACATGAAATGTCAACGGTTAATATCCGGTTGTTATTAAATTTTATGTAGGGGGAATCCCTATATAATAAATCAGAAATACTCCTATAAAAAAAATACTGATGTACCTGATTGCAATAGTTCAGGGAAGCTTTTATAAAGAGACTCAACTGAGGAATGCCGTGGATAACTTTTCAATACCATTACTGATTTACATTATAAATATTCCGGCATTCCTCACTTCAGCATAGTCCGGCAGCAGTAATAAGAGGAACATTCACTGTTTATTAAAGGGAGTATTCGATGTTCTCCGCTTCTTGATTAAGTTGCAGGTACAATCTGCGTCATTAAATAAAAAATAGGACGGTCAGATTATGTTTAAAGGCATATTATAATAATTAATATATGGAGGATGGTTATGGCAAATGAAATTAATGAAGTTGTAATGGTCAGTGCATGCAGAACAGCAATCGGGACTTATGGCGGATCATTGAAATCACTGAAGGCGAATGATCTTTCAAAGATAGCTGCAACAGAAGCAATCAGGAGAGCCGGAATTGATGCTAAAGAGATTGATGAATTAGTACTTGGAACATGCCTGCATCATGGGAACGGATCGCTGCCGGCACGGATTATTTCTCAACAGATTGGAATGTCCGTTGAATCAGGAGCGAGCATGATTAACCAGAACTGCGCCTCAGGCATGAGAGCGCTGGAGATAGCTGCGAATAAACTTATGCTGGGAAAGAATGACATTGCCCTGGTTGTGGGAACTGAAAGCATGAGCAACATTCCATATATATCCCGAAGCGCAAGATGGGGGCAGAGAATGGGTGATGGTAAAATTGAGGATGCAATGCTTGCAGACGGGCTTGTCTGCAGTCTTGCAGGCTCGCATATGGGTGGAACTGCTGAAAATATTGCCGAACAATACGGTATCACAAGGGTGCAATGCGATGAACTTGCACTCCTCAGCCATAAAAGAGCCACAAGAGCCGTTGATGAAGGAAGGTTCAAAAGAGAAATAGTACCTGTCAATGTGAAAGAAGGCAAAAAGGAGTTTGTTTTTGAGAATGATGAACATCCGATAAAGGATGCGAGCATTGAGAAAATGTCAAAACTTGCCCCGGCATTTAAAAAAGACGGAGTTGTAACTGCGGCAAATGCTTCAGGTCTTAATGACGCATCGGCGGCTGTTGTTCTGATGACCTTGAAAAAAGCCGGGCAGCTTGGTATAAAACCTGTTATGAAACTTATAAATGTATGCAGTGAGGGTGTTGATGCCAGGGTTATGGGACTGGGGCCGGCAGTTGCAATACCGAAATGCCTTGGTGAAGCAGGAATGAAGTACGGAGATGTTGACTACTGGGAAATTAATGAAGCATTCGCAGCACAGGTTCTGGGGGTTGGAAAAATGATAAAGGAAGTTGCCGGTATAGATATGAATATTGGAACACTGGAAAAGGACGGGAATATCAATACCAATGGTTCAGGAATAGGTCTTGGACACCCCGTGGGATGTACAGCTCTGAGAATAATTGTAAGCCTTTATTATGAACTCGAAAGAACAGGAAAAACAACTGGCGGCGCCTCGCTCTGTGTTGGCGGCGGACCGGCTATGGCCTCCCTATGGACTAGGGATATTTGATTCATATTGTATCTTCAGGTGCTGGTTTGTAAAGACCAGCACCATTTTTTTAATATATTTCTACGGATTTTCCCGCCTGAAAATTATGGATATATTCCTTAAATTGTTTAATAGATCTGGTGACTTGCGTTTGTACCCGTTGATTTTGTTAAATTTTGGACTGATACTGGATAATGTTAAGTGGATTAACAGACAGCCTGTGAAATCACATTTAACTATTTTTAAAAGCTACATGGTTTATATCAACAATATACAGAACACACTGTTTTAAGGCACTCTTAAATATAACAAACACTTTAAAATATGATGTAAATATCCATGTAAAGTGTATTCATGGCAGTTATTACATTATTATATATAATGTAATGTAATATTTATAGAATAATAACCTATAAATTGTCAGAAATATTTCAAAATATTGTATTTAGATTTGACATTTCATAATAAATATTTAGTACTCAGTTTGTAGTGATTTTTGTAAAAAAATAGATATCCCTGAGACTAATTACAAAAAAGGGAACAAAGCATGGATTCTGTCAATCCGGCGAATTTAAATAAACCAGATTATAGGGAGTAAAAAAATGGAAAGGAAAACAGGTTTAATGTATAGTGACGTAAAAAAGGGTGTTGATGATATTCTTCAATACATGAATGGCGAGGATATTTCATTTGCAATGCCGCTGGCCCTGGGTAAACCCGCCCTGGTTATTAATGAACTGTACAGAAGGGCAAAAGAGGATCATACAATCAGGCTGAACATAGTATCTGCTCTTGCACTGGAACGACCGATACCGAAAAGCGATATGGAAAAAAGATTTCTGGGACCGCTGGTTGACAGGGTTTTTGCCGGGACGCCTGAATTTGAATATATGAAGGATTACCGTGCGGGAAAAGTTCCGAAGAATATAGAGATTTATGATTTTTTCTTTAAGGCCGGCGCATATATGAACTCTAATGTTGCACAGAGAAATCACCTTTACTCAAACTACACACATGTTGTACGTGATGCCATAGACCTGGGCTGCAACATGTACGGGCAGCTTCTGGCTTCAAAGGAAATCGACGGCAGGATATTGTACTCAATGGGGTGCAACACAGATATACCCATAGAAGGGATAAGGGAACTGCATAAAATGAGAGAAAACGGCAGAAAGGTTGCAATTATTGGTGAAGTTAACAACAACCTGCCGTTTATGTATGGTGATGCAGTTTTTGAAGCGAGTCACTATGATGTTCTTGTTCAGGGACCTGAAACAAATTACCCGCTTTTCGGACCCCCGAAAGATTCAGTGGGGATAAGAGACCATGCAATAGGGCTTTATGTAAGTCCCCTTGTAAGAGACGGCGGGACTCT
Source organism: Spirochaetota bacterium (assembly GCA_963664815.2). Lineage (GTDB taxonomy): Bacteria > Spirochaetota > UBA4802 > UBA4802 > UBA5550 > WRGT01. Next base: position 2,415,037 of record CAXXHB010000003.1, on the reverse strand, counting down.
CCAGATAGGGATTGGAGCCCTTGGCGATGCAATTTCCTCAAGCCTTAACATGAGACAGGATCATAATGAAGAATATAATAAAGTTCTGAAAGAAACCGGTATACTTGATAAATACAACGGTATTATAAACAAACTCGGCGGAACCGGCAGGTTTGAAGAGGGTCTGTACGGTTCATCGGAGATGTTTGTGGATGCATTTTTACAGTTGTACAAGAGCGGTGTACTGAAACGTAAGGTTTATGACAACATTGCTATTATGAAGCTGATTAATGCAAAGAAACTCGCTACTAACAGCATACCGTCAAACATAATTGAACTTATGATAGAAGAGGAGGGAATATATCCCAGGCTGAGACAGAAAGACTTTGATATGCTGATACATTTTGGTATTCTGAAAAAGGGACTGACATTTAAAGATGGTTATATTTCAGATGGAAATACAAAAATTTCTGCTGACTTCTATGATGAAAAGAATTTATCGGAGATAAAAGCATTTCTCGGTAAGGAATTAAAAAACGGTCAGGTAATACTCGGCGCGTTTTTCCTCGGGCCGCGCGCATTCTATAAAGCGCTCAGCGAAATGAGCGAAGAGGAAAGATCACAGTTCGGAATGTCCGCTGTTGAAAAAGTAAACCAGCTTTATGGTGATGAAGAGCTCAGATCTCTTCAGAGAAAAGACGGACGATTTATAAATACCGGGATGATGGCGCATGTTCTTGGTTCAATTACCTCAGATCAGCTCGATAATGGGCACCTGGTGAGCGGAGTAGGGGGACAATATAACTTTGTCTCAATGGCTCATGCAATTCCCGACGGAAGACTTATCATGATGATAAAGAGTACAAGGGGATCCGGCAAAAACGTTAAATCAAACATTGTTTATAATTACGGGCATATTACAATTCCAAGACACCTCAGGGATATTATAGTTACCGAATATGGTATAGCTGATGTAAGGGGACTGCAGGATGAGAAAATAATCGAGGAGATCCTCAAAATAACCGATTCCCGTTTTCAGGATGACCTTATTAAAAAGGCCAAGCTTAATGGAAAACTATCTCCGGATTATGAACTGGCTGAAGAGTACAGACACAACAATCCTCAAAAACTCGATGCCATGCTGAAACCATATCAGGCTAAGGGATATTTTTCACCATTCCCCTTCGGAACAGATTTTACCATGGAGGAGATGCTGATTGGAGCATCTCTGAAAAGTCTTACTTCAAAAAGTAAAGGAGCTGTTGTCAGGGGGCTGCTTGCAGAGATGTTCAGACCGGTACCACCCAAAGCGGAGCCTTTCTTAAAAAGGATGAGCCTTGATAAACCGGTTAACCGCAAAGAGAAGATTATGCGAAAAGTTCTTCTCTCGGCAATGAGATCAAACGGAATTATTAAATAAGATAAGCCGGTACCTTTCCATTTTAAGATGGAAAGGTACCGGCTTATCACTTTATGAAACAAAAAAGCTAATAATCCATCTCTTTGGCTTTTAAGCTGGTTTCTTCCGCCTCTTTCTTTAATCCAAGACTTTCATAGATTTCACTTGCTTTTATATAATACATGACAGCAAAAGATTTTCTCTGTTTTTTATAAACAAATCCGATGTTTTTCATTAAAAGTGCATAATCGGAATTTTTATTAAGTCCGAGGCTGTCCATGACCGTTTTACATCTTATAAAATATTCAAGAGCGATATCAAGATCCCCCTTTTTTGCATACAAAAGACCAATATGATTGTTTAAATCAGCATATGCAGAGTTCTTCTTAAGCCTGAGTGTCTCCATGATTGCTTTACTTTCCATATAATATTCCATGGCGCTGCCGGGATCGTCCTTTTTACCATATATTATACCGATGTTCATCATTAAATATGCATAGACAGAAGTATTCTGCATTCCGAGATTATTCATAATAACTTTGCTTTTCATGTAATAATCCATTGCGCCGGCAATATCCTCTTTAATATTTGCGACTGTGCCGATCTTCATCATCAGGTCGTCATAGGAATAAGTTTCCTGAAGTTCGAGATTATCCATGATTGTTTTACTGTTCATATAATATCCCGAAGCCTCTGAAATGTCCTCTTTTTTAAAAAAGAGGAAACCGATGTTCATCAAAAGGTCTGCATAGGAGGATGTTTTCTGCAGTTTGAGGGTGTCCATAACTGATTTACTTTTAACGTAGTAATCCATAGCGCTGACAGAATCCCCTTTTCTGATGTAAACTATACCGGTGAACATCATAAGATCAGCGTAGGAAGATGTATTACGGAGTTCGAGGGTATCCATAATGGATTTACTTTTCACGTAAAGCTCAAGGGCGCCTGCAGAATCACCTTTTCGGGCGTAGACTAAACCTGTGTACATCATAAGATCGGCATAGGAGGATGTATTCTGCAGCTGGAGGGTATCCATAATGGATTTACTCTTTACATAAAACTCAAGGGCGCCTGAAGAATCCCCTTTGAAATCGTATGCTGTACCGAAGTTCATCATTAAATCGGCATATGAAGCGGTATTCTCCAGTTTAAGGCTGTCCATTATTGTTTTGCTGTTATTATAATATTTAACAGAATCAGCAGTTTTGCCTTTTTTGCCATATAACATGCCGAGGTTCATTAGTATGTTAGCATAACCTGAGGTCCTCTGCAGCCCGAGGTTGTCCAGAATATCCTTACTTTTCCTGTAATATTCCATGGAACTGTTAAGATCGCCTTTTTTATAATATACAATGCCGGTATTCACCATCAGGTCGGCATATGGTGATGTCTCCCTGAGCCCGAGGTTATCCAGAATATCCTTACTCTTCATGTAATATTCCATTGAAGTGTCAAGAACACCTTTTTTGTAATATACAATGCCGAAGTTCATCATTAAGTTTGCATAGCCCGAAGTCTTCTGGAGCGCCAGATTCTCCATAATTTTCTTACTGTCTGTGTAATATTCCATCGCACGGGCAAGATCTCCTTTACTCCAGTATACACCGCCGATGTTGTTTATTAAAGTTGCATAGCTTGAGGTTTTCTGAAGAGAAAGATTATCCATAATAATTTTACTCTTCATATAATAATCCATGGCACTCCCCGGATCGCCTTTGTTTTCATACACGGCGCCGATATTGAGAATCAGATCGGCATATGAGGAGCTTGTCTGGAGCCCGAGATTCTCCATGATTATTTTACCTTTAATGTAATACTCCAGGGCGATGTCAAGATCGCCTTTGTTATCCGAGATGAACCCGATCCTGATCATCAGGTCAGCATAGTTTGAGGTAGTCTGGAGTCCCAGATTTTCTAAAATTACTTTGCATTTATTATAGTATTCCATTGCGCCGGCAGGATCACCTTTGCTGTCGGATACAATACCGATATTGAGCATAATGTCTGCACTTGTTAAGGTAGTCTGCAGCCCCAGTCTGTCTATAACGGTTTTACTGTTCATATAATATGCCAGGGCGCTTTCTGAATTACCCTTGCTCCTGTATACGTCTCCGATATTTTTCATTAAAGCTGCATATTCCGGGGAAACTGTTTCATCCTGTTTTTTAAAAAATGTATCGACTTTATCGAGGTATTCAAGAGCCTCCCGGGAAAGATTAAGCATAATCCCTGCTGTATAACCAACCTCCATTAATGCTTCAATATAGTTGTTATCAATTTTAACTGCCTGTTTAAAAAGATCAAGAGCGGCCCCGGGATTGCTGTCACGGATGGTGAGTCCTCTGGAATAAAGCTCATATGCTGCAATCCCCGGTTTAACCCTGTTTTCTATCAGTTTTTTTTCATTATAAGTCAATACCGGAGGTTCTGTGCCGGTTATTTTCAGCTTTTCGATTTCATCCATAAGTGAAAAAACTATTTTATTCTGAAGTTCAAATATCCCCTCAGTTGTACCATTAACCGTTATCGATTTTTTCAATGTTCCGGAATCAGCTCTTATCAGTATGGCGGCTACAATTATACTGTTGTCAGTGACTGCATAGTTCCCGGTAAATATGATATCTGCCCCTGTGAAGTTGCCGATTTTCTTTATTGTTTTTTCATCGGGAAGATCGGCTGTGTCACAGGGATATACCTGTATGGCTTTTTTACTCTCTGTATCGGATATAAGCTGAATTCCGGATATTCGCCCCAGGTTATCTATAATGGAATTCGTTATCCCTGCTGATAACCATAGAAACCCGGCATTGCCGGTATTCTGAAACGGATAAACAATAACCCGGGTTTTCCGGGCGGCATAAGCAGAGTTTGTATCTGCAATGAAAGCTGTGAAAAGAAACAATATTGTTATAATTGCATGAGTAATCAGTCTTTTTTTCATAAAGTCTGCCTGAACCGGAATTTTAAATTTTTATGTTGCAGATATCTCTGTGCCGGGTGGTTTAATCTTTGTCATGACTTATTTCTTTATTACAGATATTGTCTGAAACTCTAATAACATGTCAATAAAAAAAGTGTATCGCGTATTTCCTGAGATTTCAGCTCTCATTAAGCTTTAAGTCAATACAAAACATTCTGATATGTACTCAACTCTGTTAGAAATTTTTTATTGACAAACAAAGCTCAGATTTCAGTCTATTAAAAAGTTAGCCTGTCTGGTGAGTGTGACGGAAGAAGACAAACTGATGCGGGATAATCGATGTTCATATAATACTGCTATTGAGCATAGAGATATTTTAAAGACCCAGGCTATCAACATTAATCAAGTATTACAAAACAATAAATGGAGGCAATATGCCTGACCCTGACAGTAGCGGGTATTATACTTTTAATTTCTTTTTCAGGGGGGATATGCGTAGGGAAAAATAATAACTATGCAGAATGTTTCTCCTGTATTAAAAGTATCTCATGGGAGGAGAAACGTGAAAAAATTGATTCAATATCGGTTTTAATTTAAATTTTTTCCATCCGGTTTTTTCTTCAAAATTAAATAATTCTTAATCAAATTCTACTTATAGAAACATAATGTATTATAATTCATTTAACAGAGTTTGTAATACATAAATTGTATAAATGCTGAATAACTTCCTATAAAATTAGCGGAGGATATTTCTTTATGAATATCTGGCACAAATTATACTATAAATTCCGCAGAGCAGTAAAAGCTGTAAAACTGTATTTCATTATAGCAGGTCCTGGAATAGTCGTTATGATTGCTGATAATGATGCAGGTGGAATTACAACTTATACTGCAACCGGAGCAAAATATGGATATAATCTTTTATGGTTTCTGATAATTCTGGGACCTATTGCATATTATGTTCAGGAGATGACAGTAAGGCTTGGTGCTGTTACAAAAAGAGGTCATGCTGAAGCAATTTTTCATGCATTTGGAAGTTTCTGGGGTTGGTTTTCACTGATAGATCTGACATTAACTGACTGGCTTACATTGGTTACAGAATTTATTGGCATGACAGCAGCATTAAATATATTCGGAATACCTCCATATATTACGGTAATTATTGTCATTTTGATTATGGGAATAATGGTTCTGCAGGGGAGTTACTGGACATGGGAAAAAGTTGCATTGTTATTCTGTGCTGTAAATATTGTATATATACCTGCTGCATTTATGGTTAACCCTTCCGCTTCAAATGTGATAAAGGGATGTTTTATTCCTTCATTTCCCGGAGGATTTACAAATGAACTATTTTTCATATTGATGGCAAATATAGGGACAACAATTGCTCCATGGATGCTGTTCTTTCAGCAGAGTGCAGTAGTGGATAAGGGATTAAAAGAAAAAGATATTTTCTGGGGGAAACTCGACACAGCTTTCGGTTCTCTTTTTACGGTATTGGTTGCTGCGTTTTTAATTGTACTTACAGGAACGATGCTTTTTGGTATTGATATTAATGACGCAGCACAGGCTGCAGTACAGCTTATGGGAATTAATAAATATCTTGGAACATTTCTGGCCATAGGGCTCTTTGATGCAGGATTTCTTGGGGCTATATGCATATCTCTTGCGAGTTCATGGGCTTTTGGTGAAGTCTTCGGCTGGGCGCACTCTCTTAACTATAAAGTCAAGGAAGCACCATGGTTTTATGCTTTCTATTTTATTCTCCTTGCATCAGCAGGAATTGTTGTCCTTATTCCTGGAGCGCCTCTTGTTCTGATTACGCTTTTTGTTCAGGTAATAGCTGTAACACTTTTACCTGCAGCACTTGTATTCCTCATCTTGCTTCTAAATGATAATGAAACTATGGGTGAGTATAAAAACACAAGATCCCAGAATATTATAAATTCGGTGATAGTTATTGGTATTATCATTCTTTCTACAATGTACGGGATAAGTGCCCTTTTCCCGAAACTGTTTAATTGATTAAATAAAAAGAGGCATTATATGATTAAAATAATTGAATTTATTGTAAACCCGGTAAAAACTAATATAAATAAGTTTTCTCATCAGATAAGTGAGATAAATAAAAAATATGCAGTACCACATATTAAAACCACAAGAATGGTAAATGTTTCACTGTTTATTCTCAGGATATATTTAATTTTACTGGTTTGTATTCTTTTTTATAAATTTACTACATTACTATGATGTAGTAAATTTATAAAATTACAAAATAATATTATTTCGGGAGAATAGGAATGATTGAAAAAAATAAAATGAAAACTATTCCGGATGAAAACTATTTTTTTAGTGAATTATTAAATATTAACGTACTATTAAATAATAAAAAAATCGGAAAACTGTCTGATGTAATTATTGTAGAGATGGGAACGATCCCTCATATTACACAGTTTATAATAAAAAGGTCATTAGGAAAACCCTCTTTAATGATACCAATGTCTAAAGTTGTATCAATATCAAAAAAGCAGGTAGTAATTGATATTGAGTCTATGGAAGCATATGAAAAAGAACCGGAACCAAATGACATGCTCCTGAGAGACTATGTTCTTGATAAAAAAGTAATAGATATTGAAGAACATGAAGTTTCAATTGTATATGATATAAGAATTGCTGTAATAAACGGTAAAGCGTATGTATGGGATGTTGATTTCAGCAGTTATGGTCTCTTCAGAAGAATAGGTCTTAAAAAAATTGCTGCCTTTCTGAATATCAAGGAAGATTACCTTCCCTGGTCATATGTTCAGGCTCTTCCTCTTCATATCAGCAGCTTCAAAGGAGATTTAAAGCTTAAAACACTTAAAGAGAAACTTTCAGAAATACCGCCGGTAGCCATGGCAGACATTCTTGAAGAACTTGACAATGAGCAGAGAACGGAGATTTTTAAAGAACTTGAACCTGAACATGCATCTGATACATTGGAAGAACTTGAACCAAAAGTCCAGAGAGAAATGCTCTCTTCGCTGAGTATTGATACAGTTGCAATGCTGATAAATGATATGACACCTGCCCAGGCATCTGATCTGCTTTCAGTAATTTCTTTTTCTGAAAGAGAGTCTATTCTTAAGTTTATTGAGCCTGCGCTGAGGACTAAAATTGAGTCCATACTGGAAAATCCCGAAGAGAATATATTAAACTTTACAACTGTGAATTTCCTGAAATTCAGTGGAGATGAAACGGTAATATCTGTTAAAGAGAAATATCATGATATTGCCAGAGAGAAAGACGTTTTAATGTATCTTTACATAACAGATGAGAATGATTTACTGGAGGGTGTAATAGATATAAAGGAATTGCTTCTTTCAGAAGATAGTGTCTGTCTGAAAGATATAATGATTGAAAATGTAATTACATTAAATCCGCACGATTCTTTGCGGAATGCTTCCTCAATTTTTATAAGATATGGATTCAGAGCTATTCCGGTAATCGATGAGAATAATAAAATTCTGGGAGTTATACCCTACAGAGACGTTATGAATATCAATCACCGCTTTTTGGGGTAATGATAAAATTATTTATAATAAATATTTATTTTTACGTTCTTTAATCTAAAACACTTTAATAATTTTTGTTGTTAAGCTTGATGACCCTGTTATATTCCTGACAGTGTAATCTCTGATCTTTGCCGGTACATAACCCGCATTCAGCGGGCGGTATGTTCTGCCAATAACTAAAGTACAAAAGATAGGCATACTGCAGTCATTCTTAATGGTTAATTAATAAAATTTGCTTATGTCCGTTAATTTTGTTAATTATAATAAATAAGGAATGATACTTTATTCTTATTCGTGATCTTTTATTGTACCTTCGAAAAACAATCAGTTTTGGCAGCTTTTCCCGGCATTTCGGGAAAATTTAAAATGTTAAGGTGGAATATGAACAGAAGCTTTCTTACCCGTTATATATGGCTTTCAATTGCTGCATCAGTATCTACATTACTTCTCAAAACGGGAGCATGGTATCTGACAGGTTCTGTCGGTCTGCTCTCTGATGCTATTGAATCGATTATAAATCTGGTTGCGGCAATAATGGCGATGGCTATGATGCGGATAGCGATTATTCCACCGGATAAAAATCATGAATTTGGACATGGCAAAGCCGAATATTTTTCCAGCATGGTTGAGGGCCTGATGATTCTGGTTGCCGCAGCAGCTATTGCACTGGCGGCATTTGAAAGGTTTTCAAATCCTCAGCCTCTTGATAAGCTCGGTACAGGTCTTATCGTGTCGTTACTGGCCACTGTTATTAATTTTATTGTAGCGAGAGTTCTGCTCTCCGCCGGGAAAGAGTTCCGTTCGATTACCCTTGAAGCTGATTCGCACCATTTAATGACCGATGTCTGGACTTCGGTTGCTGTAATGGGTGGTGTTGGCGCAGTTGGATTAACCGGATGGCTGAAACTCGATTCCATTGTGGCCTTCGCTGTAGCCATGAATATTTTATGGACAGCCTTCTCGATAATAAAGCGCTCAGTTGAAGGTCTGATGGATGCATCGCTGTCTCCGCAGGAGCAGGAGGCGATTGAATCGGTACTTTCAGTATACCGCAAACAGGGGATACAGTTTCATGCGCTTCTTACACGGCAGGGAGCAGCCCGAAGATTTGTCTCTGTGCATGTACTTGTATCGGGGAGTATGACTGTTCATGACGCCCACCATATAGCAGAGAATATTGAAAAGGATATCCGGAAGGAATTAAAAGATACAGTCGTATTTACTCATATTGAACCGGTTGATGATGAAATTTCTCTTGATGATATTCCTCTTGACAGATAATGAATATCATTTTCAGACTTTTACCTGCAATATTTAATGATATATTGCTGATTAACATAAAACTCATATGATAAAAAGTTTGGATATGATGAAATTATTATTAATACTTTTAACTATGGTTAATATTTTCTTTTCAGTACTTTGGGCTAATGATTATAATTGCATAAAAAAATGCAAAGAAGAACTCAGAGCCTGCTACGCCAGTGACAAATCCATTGAAGAATGTGCAGAAATTTACACCGCATGTGTTGAAATTTGCGGAGGCGGAGAATAATCAGAATATAATATTTTCATTCTTATTTACTTGACAATAGCAGAGATAGACCGGAATTAGTTTTCTAAAAATAATTCAGGAGATAAGGATGAAGTTTTTTAAAAGAATCAAGAGAAGCAAATATGCGCTTCTGTCTAAAGTAATCCCCATTGCGCTGACTGCGGCAGTATTAAAATATATCTGTTACCATACAGGATTTGAGCCCTTGCCAAAAGAGATGATATCTCTGTTCCCCAGTGTTCTCACCGGTATAATATTTCTTCTAGGCTTTCTGTTGGCAGGTGTAGTAACTGATTACAAGGAGAGTGAAAAGATTCCCAACGATATAGTTGCGTCTCTTTATATCATCTGGCAGGAAGCTGAATTTGTATGGAGAAGTACAAAGTCCGGATCTGCGAAAGATCTGATGATAAAACTGAAGAATTTCGTACCTCTTTTCCGTGAGAGTTACTTTTTCAAAAAAGATAAAACCATTCTCGAATACATAAATTCCTTTACGGAAGATTTTCTTAAAATGGAAAAGGAAATTATCCCGGCAGGTTTGATCCGGGTTCGCAATGAACAGTCAAATCTTAAAAAATTTATAAACAGAATCACGGTAATAAAAGAAACAAATTTTGCTCCATCAGTTTTTGCAATGATTAAACTGATAGTTATAATATTTATTGTCATGTATATACTCCTTCACTCCGAACCATGGTGGGGAGGAATGATTGTTGTCGGATTTTTTTCCTTTCTTCTTTCAACTGTGGTTTTCCTGATAGATGATCTTGATGACCCATTCGAATATGACCGGGACGGACAGAAACCTGACGAAATAAATTTCAGTATACTTTTTGATTTTCATGACGAGATAAACAGGGTCAATCTGTAATCGGCTATAAAATAAGTTTACGGAATTGCCATGTGATTTTCAGTTTCAAATATATATAATTACAGGTATTATTACACTGGCAATTCTTCTTAAAAAAAGCTCCTCCGGATAACTAAACCTTCAGAAAATATTTTTTCTTTATTTCTGCAATTTATGCTGTAACATAAAAATTCTGATTTTGACAAAGAATCAGTTGTATATGATTTGAAACTTATGATATAGAAAAAATATAGGGTGAATATAACTCCTGAAGATTAAAACAGTTCTTCAGAAAATGAAGAGGAAACCTGTATGAACATTCCCGTTATTGACGGCAGCAATTATTTTAAAGGCCTGCTGCTTCTGACAAGAAAAGACAATAAAATCTCAGAATCTGAGCATCTCCTGATGATGAGAATAGGCAAAGCTTTGGGGTTTGACGAAAAATTTACTGAAAATGCCATTGAGGAAATACTCGGAAACAGATTTATTTCAGAATCACCGCCGGTTTTTTCTTCGAAGGAACTGGCTGAAAAATTCCTTAAAGACGGCCTTGTACTTGCCACCTCGGATAAGGAGATACACCGGCATGAGGAGGAGTGGCTTCTCTCTGTTGCCGGGATAAACAACATTGATGCCTCATGGTACTATAAGGAAAAGAAATCATTATTAAGGATAAAATACAATGCAATTCCGCTGAGTGCTGATGACCTTGAGGTACTTTATTGATGAGCAGATATTGTGGCACACGGTACAGATTTGAAAAAATGTACTACGTGTGCCGGATGGCTATTCTACATTTGATTATTTCCGGTTTTATAAGGGATTCTCTGTCACTGAGCTTGTATCTGTGATAATATTATCAACATTTATGAATTACAGGCTGGTGGTGACAGATGCAGATATTTCTGGAGTAATTGTAATGTATGCAATGAATTTACATTCCACAGACTGAAATTCTGAAGTTTAGCAATGGATTATTCTTGTGTTATATTCTTTACGGATAAAATATTGTTCCAGTATAATTCAGGTATAATTTATGAAAAAACCGGATTTGTCCGCGCCATTATTTGAGTATGAAAAAAACATAAGCAGGTATAAGTCCGAAGCTGCTATGCTGGGTAGAAAAACAGATACAATCAGCAGACTGCGGCTTCTGATTTCGGTTATCGGCACTTTATCTGTAGTTTTATTGCTGGAGCATAATTATCTTTTACCAGGTTTTATTACAGCCATCTTTACAATGGCAGTTTTTGTATTCTTTGTTTTCAGGCATGAAGATGTCAGACAAAAAGAAATATTCTGCCGGAACCTTATAAAAATCAACAGTGATTCAATATTAAGGATTAATGGCAGCTGGCATTCTTTCTCAAAAACAGGTGATCTGTTTAAAGATGAGAACCATCCATTTTCCGGGGATCTTGATATATTCGGACAGGGTTCACTATATCAGCTGATCAATACGCCAAATACTCTTATCGGTTTACAAAGACTTAAAGACTTTCTTCTTTCACCGGATAAAGACATTCAATCAATAATTAAACGGCAGACTTCTGTAGATGAACTGTCAAAAAAGCTGGACTTTCGTCAGAAACTGCAGGCGATATGCCTTGATGACGGTAATCTGCTGAAAGACCCTTCGGAAATTGTAAATTGGGCAGAGCAGGATGGAGTTGTTTTAAAACTGTTTTTTCAGAAATTACTGATCAGAACACTCCCCGTTATTACTCTGCTTTTGATAGTTATTTCCTTTATGTTCCCCGGAGTCTCTTGTACTATAATACTACCGTCATTAATCATTCAGCTGGTATTACTACTCGTATGGAGAAGAGATATCGATATGGTTTTCCGGATTACCAGCAGACACAGGGAATCAATTAAACAATATCTCGCTTTAATTAAACATATTGAGCGTGAGTCATTTTCATCGGAATATCTTGAAAATCTTCAGTTACAGTTAACCGGAAAAAACGGTAAACCTGCTTCAAGGCTCATCAGTGAACTGGACAGCATAATTGATTACATGAACATGAGGTTCAGTTTTCTGCATTTTGTCACTAATGCCTTAACATTATGGGATCTTCATTGTTTGATCTCAATTGATAAGTGGAAGATAAAATCTGGAACTTATCTACGCTCATGGTTTAAGTCTGTTGCTGAAATTGAGGCGTTGTCATCTTTGGCAGTATTGATGTATGATAATCCGGATTGGGTTTTCCCGTCTTTCACGGAAAACAGGCTTGTTTTTTCAGCAGAGCAGGCAGGTCACCCCCTTATTCATGATGACATTCGGGTCTGCAATGATTTTACAATAGAAAATGCAGGTTCTTTCGCGGTTATTACCGGATCTAATATGTCCGGTAAAAGTACCATGCTCCGTACTGTGGGGCTTAATCTGGTGCTTGCATATTCCGGTGCACCGGTATGTGCACAAAAGATGTGCTGCTCTGTGATGGATATCTGTTCATCTATGAGAATCACTGACAACCTTGAAAAAAAGGTGTCAACATTCTACGCTGAGCTGGTTAAGATAAAAATGATTATCGAATCGGCAAGGATGAACAGGCCGTTAATTGTCCTTCTCGATGAGATCTTAAAAGGAACTAATAACCGGGACAGAAGAATCGGAGTTGAGTCAGTAATAAAAAATCTGAGCAGATACCCTCTGCTGGGTATTGTTTCAACACACGACCTTGAGGTGGCCGGGATTTCCGGTGATGAGCAGTTAAAAATAAGCAATTATCATTTCAGGGAAGACTACCGTGACAACCGTATATTTTTTGATTATAATATTCACAATGGTTCATATAATGGGTCAGATGCGATATACCTGATGCGGATGATCGGTATAGATATTTGATTCTTTCCTGCTTAACATTACATCTCAAGGAATTTCATATGGACAGTTTCTGACATGACAGAGGGTGACCATACTTTTTTTGTTTTCCCATCTTTCCAGGCAAAAAAGTTTGAATATGCTGTTTGCCCGGTATTTCCATGAAGCTTAATATTAAGAAGTTATTAATTCTTGACACTGCCTCACATGTACAATATATTGTACATGTGAGGCGAAACAGATGAATGCGGTAAATTATTCTGAATTGAGAAAAAATTTAAAAGACTACTTCGATCAGGTTTATGATGATCATGAACCATTAATCATCACCCGGAAAAATAATCAGAATGTAGTTCTTATATCAATTGAGGAATATAATTCTCTGGTTGAAACAAATTATCTTTTATCAAATGCAGCTAATTCAGAAATTCTTCTCAAATCCCTTAAAAAATCACGAAGCGGCAAAGTCCTTAAAAAAGGGCTCATCGAAGAATGAATATTCTTTTTACCGAAGAATCGTGGGCGGATTATTTATACTGGCAGAAGACTGATAAAAAGATCAAAGATAGAATCAATATCCTGATAAAAGAGATTGTAAGAGATCCTCACATGGGAATAGGTAAACCTGAACCACTAAAATTTCAATTGCAGGGTTGCTGGTCCAGAAGGATTGATCAGGAGCACCGGCTTGTTTATGAAGTTGTCTCAGATGAGCTGAGAATCATATCATGCAGGTTTCATTATAAATAATTAAAAGTTTTGATTTGCCCCCGAAATTTCATCTATCAACAATAAAATATCTTGACTTTGGTGATAACCGGCGTTTTAAATAACATTCAGGGGAGTATACATAAACTTTATTTTATGATACAAACAATATCAGAAAATAAATATCACAGGTACTGTTCCCCGGCAGGCTGGTTTGCTTTCAATGCTCTCCGGCGTTTTACTGAAAAGACTTAAATACATCAAAAGAAATTATCTATAAATATATCGGGAGTACTATATGAATAAAACTGCTGATAATTTTTCCCTGGAAAAAATCAAACACACATTTGAAGTCCTGAAAAACAGGATAAACATGCCTAAACGCGCGGAAAAAGAGAATAACACAAATGATTTTTATCATAATCCGGAAAATGGCGATTACCTGTCATTTATAAGCAGTATATCGGATATGTACAGATATTTCGGAAAAGAAAATGACCCGAAAGTGCTGGAGAGGGATCTGAATTTTTTTCATGATCAGAGAAAAATACTGCATAATGATGCTGCCAGGAATATCTGCACAGTAATAGAATACTTCAATCAGGACTTTATAGCAGACAGGAAACTGAAGGATTTTACCGATAAAACAGAGGAGTACCAGATAGCTGTGATGATGGCAGCCCAGGAGATAGACCTCATACTGCCCATGTATCAGAAAATTGCAGTAAAGGCCGCGTTTTACAGCCCTTTTGATTCCGTTAAAGAGATTGCGATGGAAATATTCAGCAATTATGATCATGACCAGATAACAAATTTTTACGCCAAAGAGCAGCAGTTTGTAAAAGAGATAAAAGATTATATGCGGGAAAACAGCAGGAAGAAACAGAGTTAAAAGTCAAAAATTAAAATGGGTTTCCGGCACTACGATAAGGGCAAGGTTGTTCCTGGTAGAAACTTCATATTTTTTGCATGCCCCTCCGATTTTGTGATTGATTTCTCTTACCAATAAGTTCACTTTTTCAGCTGAAAGGATCAGTATGAACAAATACTCGGGCAATTCCATTTCTTATTATTCTGAACAGCCCTGCGCAGAGTTGAAAGATGAGGTCGAATTCTACTATCAATGCGAGTCGTCCATTGTTGAACTGCCCGGATCGTTCCCCGATCTCTACACCATATTCCTGCCACTTACCTGTGTAGAGATGATTTTTAATTATCATGATACATCAGTGCGGCTCAGGAACGAAAATTATTCCAGCCAGTCGTACGGTAAAATAGTCGGCCAGCATACTCTTCAGACTATCTGCCGTGCGGATAACATAACAAAGACAAACAAGACCTTTCATGTCAGGTTCAGAACGGGTGCGTTTCAGAAGCTGTTCGGAATGCCGCAGGCTGAATTGAAGAATTCGTCTTTCGCGGTCTATGATGTGCTTGGCAACGAAGCAGGGACACTGGAGAACGACCTGAATAATTCCGACTCCTTCGAAACAAGGAAGAGTATAATCGAAAGTTTTCTTCTCAGGTATAAAAAGACGTCCAGCCCGCTACGGGTTGCCGGCAGGGCGGATTCGGCGGTAAAACTGATCCAGAGCAATCCCGGCAGAATTACCGTCCGCGAAATAAGGGATTACCTGGGTATAACAGAAAGGATGCTGGAGCGTACTTTTACAGGATGCATAGGACTTTCCCCCGGGGAATTTATCAGGGTTTCGCGTTTTAAGCATGTTCTTGCCATAATGATTTCTCAAAGGAAATTCAAATGGCAGGAACACCCGGAGTCGTTCGTTTATTTTGACGATTCGCATTTCATAAAAGAATTTAAAGCGGCAACAACATTTACTCCCGGTTATTTCCGCGACCAGCTTAATAAAAAGATTGTCAAGAGCGCCAATTTTTTTATTTTCAGGGAGAAGGTGGCATCACACCAGGAGAATTTTTTCAGGGACTGTATAGAACTTGAAAAGCAGACCACTTTTTAGTACCTGTATACTTAAGTAAAAATTCAAATTAGTTTGCTTTTTCAGCCGCTGACAGCTATAATCTTCGCAGTTTGTTTTTATTTCATGAATATCCCCTGATTTTTCAGCTTTTGTCGGGTTTTTACAATACAGAATTTTTTATAACCAATAGTAGTAAAAAGTGAAGAATATATGTTTAAATAAAATTCTTTACTGATAGATTCTGTAATGGTCTGAACAGATAATTATTGTTATTATTATACCGGGAGATTGGTTATGAAAATGTTTATTCTTGCTGCAGTCATAATATTTAATTTTTCATGCAACAGGACTAATTACGATGAGCACGTAAACATGTATGTGGTTAATGACAATGATTTAACAATTTCATGTTTGAACATTGATTTCAACGGTAATATTTTTAATAAGGGAGCTGTAACCCTTCCCGGTGGGACAGCAGGCCAGATGTATATGCAGATTCATCCGAACAAAAAATTTGTATATTTGCAGCTGACAACCGGTTCAGGTTATACCTATGCTGTGTATACGGCTGAAAATGATGGTGCCCTGAGCAGTTATAATGTATTTGCAAATCCTGCAAGAGGAACTTACTATTTTGGAATATACAGCGAATGGATGCATTTTTTTCATCCTAACGGAAAATGGCATACCTGTGTGAACGGAGATAACACAGCTGTTTATTTTGATTCTATCAATCAGAGTACCGGTGAACTGACACAGATATCATCAACAGGAACCAATAACTGGCCGAACTCATCAATAATCCATCCAAATGGCAAATATTTTTATGTTTTCTGCTTTGCTTCAAGTACTTATTTAGTATATGCAATCTCCGATACCGGTACTGTAACAGCCGGCGTTAATACTTCATGGAGCGGTTCATATTCACCTCCGCACAGGTGTGTTATACATCCATCGGGAAAATTTTTGTACGGAGTAAATGTAAGTGACAACAACATGTGGCTTGTTCCGGTAATCAGCGGCGGAGCCGACCTTGATGAAGCCAATAAAGCATATTATACAACAACAAGCGGAACTAATTTTGGCATATATATGCGTCCTGACGGTAAATTCATCTATACAATAGTCGGTACAACAATCTACGGTTACAGCATCAACCAGTCAACAGGTACGTTGACAGACATCGGTACCTATACATTAAACACAACACCCTTTATGGCGGCTTTTTACCCTGACGGTAACTGGATGTACGTGACCCATCCATCGACAAATTCAGTTTCAATACTGAATGTAGATAGTTCGACAGGGGTAATAACTTTTAACAGGAGCATTACTGTTGGTAATAATCCCAATTATATAGCCATTGCACTTGTCAGCAGTGAAAGATGATTTAATCGCGGATTTTTTTATTTAATGAACATATGTTATGCAAAACCGGTTTTATCACTAACTGGCGGAACTGATTGTTTATGCAGATTTATCAGGACAAAAATCTGTTTATATGCAGTCTGCACACCTTTAATAACACCTTTATGAACACTGTCGGCAAAAAACCGGCGCGTTTCTGCGACAGCTCTGACGCAAACCGTTCCTGACCGGCAATTTTCTGATCTTATCAGCATTTTGCCAGACAAACCTCTGAAAATATCATATCGATGATTCAAACAGCACATTCATGAATGCGGCATGGAGTTTACTCCTGAAGGGGGGTTCGATAATGCGATGCAGACAGTCGTCATCATCCGCTGCAAAACCGAAGGTGGCTATCCCGCCGGAAGCGGTGAGATGATATATACCTCCCGAATGCTCAATTCAAATAATACATACTTTGTAGTGTATAGTGTCGAAGGAAACGCCGGTTATGCGTCTGTGATGTAATACGGGTAAATAGAGAACTGAAGCTGTAAGGGAAGGCGGTGTTGAATTGAAAGTAGCTGAAAGTAGCTGGAAGTAATTGAAAGTAATTGATAGAAGAAAAGGAGATTAATTTATATGAAACTGTCTTTTAAAAAAATACTGGTAGTACTGTACGCAATCTTGATGGCCTTTACATCCTGCAGCGGCGGAGGCGGCAGCGGAGATGGGGCTGGTAACGGCGGAGGTAACAGTACTAACGGAGTTACTGCTGTTTATGTTGCCGGAAATTATGTCGACAACTCAAAAGAGGGAGAATCTCAATATATAAGCTGTGTATGGAAAATAACAGAGAGCGGAAAAACTGAAACAGTACTTACAAATGATTCCTATCCTGAATCTGTTTGCGTGTATAACAACACAATATATGTTTCAGGAACGACCTGGAACAGCTCATCAGAATCGTATATCGCGTGCTGCTGGATAATTTCAGGTGACGGCACGGTTACAAGGTACGACCTGAGCGGCGGCCTGGATGCCCCCTCTGTTTATGTTCACGACGGCATGGCGTATATCGCAGGGAATTGCGGCACTACGGTGAAAACAACGGCCTGCTACTGGACAATAAACAGCAGCGGTACCGTGACAAGAAAAGACCTGGCATTCGTTCTGGACTACAGTTTTGGTAATGCAAACTCGATCTTTGTCAATGACGATGCGGTTTATGTCGCGGGAAATTATTCCAGCGGAACGAAAGAGGTGGCATGCTGTTGGAAGGTGTCTGAGGGAAAGGCAACAACCGGAGGCATAACACCGTCATATTTGCTTTCCGGTCAGCAGGCTAACGGCATCCTTGTAAAAGACGGAACCATATATGTTTGCGGTAAGCTCTATGATGAAGAAACGGTAACTTTTACCGGTGTGTATTGGGTAATTACCGACGAAAGTACAACACGGTATGATCATGCGGCGGTTACAAATTCGTATGTGTATTCTATAGCCGTGGACAGTGACGGCACAGTATATACTGCCGGCCGCCGCAATGGTTTTTATCCATGTTACTGGACAGGCACCACAATAACAGAACTGGGCTCTGCTGAGGGTGAGGTTAATTCCATTTATGCAGGCAGCGGCACAGTCTACGCGGCAGGTAATTATTCCGGGACGTATGATTCTGGCCTGGTAGACGTTGCATGCTACTGGAAGGGGACAACAAGGACAGACCTTACGGATATAACCGATAAAAACATCTCCAATGCAGACGCTGCCGCTTTATTCGTATATAAATAATCCGTTTAAATCTTTTTCCTGAAGAAACAGCCCCGGGGTATGCTTACCGGGGCTTTCTGTTATGGAAACGAAGCCGCATGATAAAAATTTAAATCGTTCCTGCGCTATCTTCAATCGTGCAGGAACGGTTTTTTTCAGCCAGGCGGGGCCTCGGTAAAAAACTTGTTTTTGCTCCAAACACTCCAAAAAGATGTTGATTTTTATGGATGGCTGTAATATTGAAATTATGGTTAGTTATTAAAAAAATGTCAGCACGAGTGTTTCAATGCAATTCAGTGCCGGCAGGGTGAAATTGTGTTTACTGAAGCAATGGTGAAGCAGAATTATACTGGTGTTTTAATACGCGGAAGTTCCTGAATCAAAAAAACAAAGCTATTGCATTAAACCGGAAGGTGATTATGAAGAAGCCGTATTTTCTTATTCAGTCAATAAACTCTGACGGAACAAAAGAGGAACCTAAACTATACGAGGTGAAGGAACTTCTTGATGAAAATGTCGCAGACTGGTCTATGTCGAGACGTGGATTTTTAATGGGAGCTTCTGTTGCAATCGGTGCAGGTATTCTTGCATGTACACCAAAACCTGAACCGAAACCTGAAAATGAACCGCAAAAGGAAATTACGGCACAGGAAATATCCGGAGGATGTGAAGAATTGATATTGTCACATCGTTATGTTGTAAATTCGGTAAACTTCAGCCCGGACAGCAGGCTCCTCGCAACGAGTTCTGGCGATGAAACTGTTAAGATATGGCAGATCCCCTCGGGTAAACTGCTGAAAAAGATAAACTGCCGCCCGAAGGATTTTCCTGGCACTTCAGCCGATGTATCATCGGTAAATTTCAGCCCGAATGGTAAACTTCTTGCTTCAGGTACTTCGGGTAAGGTTGATATATGGCAGGTTCCAGCGGGCAAATTGCTGAAAGAGTTAAAAGGGCATACATGGGCTGTAAATTCAGTAAACTTCAGCCCGGATGGGAAACTTGTCGTGTCAGGTTCTGTCGATAAAACATTCAGAATATGGGATATATCTACCGGCAGACTGGTAAAAGAATCGCCGGCTTATACTGATGAGTTAAACTCGGTAAAATTCAGCCCTGACGGTAAATTTCTGGCAACTGGTTCTAAAGATGGATCAGTTCAAATATGGGAGATGCCGTCAGGCGGATTCGTACGTGAATTAAAGAAAGATAAATTAAGTATATCTTCATTGGATTTCAGCCCTGATGGCAGGATTCTTGCTGTAGGTTCTACTGGCAACAGCGGTGGACTCTGGGAATTCCCATCGTTAACTTTCATAATGAGTTTAAAGGGAAAAGAATCTTCTGATATGGTGGAATCTTTAAGCTTCAGCCCTGACGGCAGGTTTCTTGCCGGAGGTTGTTTTAAAGGCTATGTGCTGCTCTGGGATATACCATCCGGAAAGCTGGAAAAGGTACTCATGGGTCACTCAGAGACTGTAACTTCGGTACATATCAGCCCTGACGGTAAATTCCTTGCATCAGGTTCCAGGGATAAAACCGTGAAAATCTGGAATATGCAGTCCGGTGAATTTGTTGCATGCCTGCAGGATCCCTCCGTTCTGGAAGAGGGTAAAAAATTTGTACAATATACAGAGAAAACTGCTGATGGACGGGTAGTAACATACACTAAACCTGAAAGCTTTACCCTTCCTAAAGGAGTGGTATGCACCTGTAACTCTGTCGAAGGACATTATGACTGTTCATGCGTCGGGCATTCTTCAGGGGGATATTCCGGCGGAACTTCAGGCGGTGGTTCATACCGGATATGTACATGTATACCGGTTAAATGAACATTATATGACTTAATCAGTAATGATATATTATCAGAGTATTTATGCTTTTAAAACAGATATTTTCAATTCCTGCGGGTGACAATTCCTTCCTGGTTTATGCACCCCTTAAACGAATCGCGTTTATCGCGAACTCCGCGCTTGTGAATGAAATAATCATCAGGAGTAGCGGTGAGACCTCAGTAAGCAGAGAGTCCGGAACGATTACCGGCAGCAGCGGAGCTGTTAATCTTGATATACTTGATGAACTGAATTTCTTTGTCCCGGAAGCTTTCCCGGTTGATGACTTCCCCGGAAAGGGAACGTATTATGATTCTGTTGTCCTGTTCCTGACTAATGAATGCAATCTCCGCTGTAAATACTGCTATGCTTCATCGGGTGAGTATCCTGTAAAGCGGATGGAAAGCGAAACCGCTATGGCCGCGATTGACATGATTTTCAGGAGTATAAAAGAGAACAGTCTGAAGCATGCATCACTGGGCTTTCACGGGGGGGGAGAGCCGTCTTTAAACTGGCCTCTTTTAACTGAATCCGTTGAATATTTCAAAAAACTTGCGCTGCAGAACAATGTGAGCTATGATATCTCCGGCGCGTTTAACGGTGTCTGGAGCAGTAGAGCCAGGGAATATATAATCGGCAATTTTACTGATTTAAGCATATCCTTTGACGGCCCTCCTGAAGTCCAGAATCTTAACCGGCCGGCAAAGGGGGGCGGAGAGTCTTTCTCCGGGGTTTCTGAAACATTAAAAGAACTGGACAGGGCCGGATTCAGATACGGGATCAGGCTTACAGTCACAGAGGAGACGGTTCATACCCTTTATAACAGCGTTTCTTTTATATGTGATAATTTCAGGCCGTATAAGATCCAGGTTGAACCTGCATTTGAGGAGGGGAGGGCAGTTGTGAATAATTCCATCCTGTCCAGTCAGGATGACTTTATCTCACAGTTTATCAGATCATACAGGTACGCTGCTGAAAAAAATATAGAAGTATTCTACTCCGGTGCTCGTCAGGGAATTATTACGCAGAGGTTCTGTCTTGCAGCGTGCAGGGCGCTTGTAATTACTGCTGACGGTGATGTAACCACCTGTTTTGAATCTTTCGGTAAGGAACATCCTGACAGCGGGCTATTCTTCGTCGGGAGATACAGCGGCAACGGTAAGTTTATAATTGAAAACGATAAATTACAGAGGCATTATTCCAGGACTGTGTACAATATAAAACACTGCAGTGAGTGTTTCTGCAAGTGGCATTGCGCCGGCGATTGCGCTGCCAAAAATATCGCTGTATCAAAAGGGGAACTCCTTGAGCCGGGGAGCAGGTGCTATATAAATCAGGAGCTTACAATGTTTATGATAATGGAGCGTATAGTAAAAAGCGGTGGATTTATCTGGGCTGACCCTCCTGTTCCTCGTTAATACCTCAATTTCATTTACCGGCAGCGCCAGTCGGCATAATGCATTTTTTTACACAGGTAATTAACTGTATGCTGCTGACCGGTATATTTTCCAGGAACATCGGACCATTGTTGTATCTGGAATACCGATTCAGGATTTGTTATTTTTCGGAATTACCCGCAGAAAATTAATGGATTGACTGCGGAATAATTGTATATAAATAAAATTATAAATTCTGATTTTTTTCTGATTTTCCCGGGCAGATTTAGCCGGTTTTTTCTACTACTAGTTATCAGTAATTTTCTTTAAACTGTTATTTCTGTTATTAAATGAATCTATTTTAAGGAAACAGACATGAATAATAATATGCTGTTTATAGTAATTTTAACGGTTGTTTTTACAGCTTTTACCGTTATTTCCGGAAAGCCTGTTCACGGAGAGGCAGTTTTCATGAACGATGGATCAATAGTTGAAGGGACCATTATTTCCGATAATTCCGGTTTTCTTACTCTGCGTTCGGCTGATAAAAAGCTGAAGCGGATCAGGCGGGGTGATATTAAACGTATCCTTTATACAAAGCTTAAAATGGCGAAAGTATATATACAGTTGAGGGACGGCAAAGCTGTAGTGGCATTTATTGTAGATGAGGATCAGGAAAGCTACACATGCCGCAAAGAGCTCTATAAACCTGAAGAGTTCAGTCTTAACAGGAGCGATATCCTCTTTATGGCGGAGAAGAATCCCTCCGCCCTGAAAGCGGAGGGTGAGATCGGTACAGACAGGGTGTCGCTGACATGGCTGGCACCTTATGGAGATGTGAAGAGTTATAATATTTATATTAAAAAGGGTGAAAACTCAAAATATGAATCCGGGGGGAGTACTAAAGGTAAATCCGCTACCATTAAGAACCTTTCAAGCAATACAACATATTATATTCTTGTTACAAGTGTTGACAGGGATGATTTTGAATCGACACCGAGTAACGAACTTAAGATAACTACTGCCAACCTGCATCCTGAAAAACCGGATATGTTATCAGCGGAAAAGAATGCCGTGGATGGATCAATAACATACAGGTGGAACCGTGCTTCCGACCCGGACGGCGAAGTCGTAAAGTACAGGATTTACGGCACCAGTGATAGTAAAAGAGAACTGATCGCGGAGGAAAAGGGGGATGTTTACACTCTTAAAAATCCTGATAGTTTTTTTATGCTGGAACTGACGGCGATTGATGACCTTGGCGCGGAATCTGATGTTGAGGAATTGCCCCTTTTACAAACCAGGCTCACTTTCGGTTTCTACCCGGGTGTGATTATACCTCTGGGAAAATTCGGAGAAATGGCCGAAACAGGTTGCGGGGGTATGTTCTTCTTCGGTGTGAGAAATCTTTTCCTTTATGGGATTGAGGCAGGGGCCGGAGCAGGATTTTATTACGCGCCTGGTAAAGATAAAAGCAGTGAGAAAAAACCGATATATGACAGCTTCATGATTACGCCTCTGCTTATAAATACAGGGTACAGGATCAGATTCAGTAACACCTTTTCAATAATGCCATATTTTTCTTTCGGGATTAGCTATATAACAATATCATATAAAAGTACTGATCCGGATACCATGTTGTATGCTGAAAAGTCAAAAAACACCCTGGACCCCACTGTAATGGCCGGGCTCGAAGGGGAGTACATAACCGGTGATAAAACAGCAGCAGCAATTTCTGCAGGGTATGGAATGTTTATGGAGAAGGACGGCCCGATGCGCTTCGCGTCACTCTCACTTGCTTTTAAGTACAAGTTCTGAATATGATTGATGTGAGGATAATATGAAACGAGCGGTACAGATATCAGTTTTTTGCCTGTTTTTTAGCCTGTTGTCGTGCTATAACGGGCTTAATGAAGTTTATGATGAATACAACGGCGTTAATCTCCCCTGGCTGTACAACGCAGGGGGAACAGGTGCAGATAAGGGGCAATCAGTAACAACAGACGCTTCGGGCAACGCGTACATCACCGGTTATTTTACCGGAACTGTTGATTTTGATCCCGGCGCAGGGACAGACAGTAAAACGTCTAACGGCGGGAGTCAAGATATTTTTCTTACCAAGATAAATGCAGACGGCACATACGGATGGACAAAACAATTTGGCGGAACAGGTGAAGATAGGGGGCAATCAGTAACAACAGACGCTTCGGGCAACGTGTATATGACCGGTTATTTTAACGGAACGGCTGATTTTGATCCCGGCGATAGTACAGATACTAAGACTGCCGGCGGGACAGGTAATGAATTATTTCTGACAAAAATAAATGCGGACGGCACATACGGATGGACAAAACAGCTTATAAGTAGTTCCTCCGGGTCAAACTATTCTACTGGTTTTTCTATAGCTTTAGACAGTACAGGCAATATATTTCTGACCGGTTATTGTTTCGGCACAGTTAATTTTGGCCAGGACTTTGGACAGTCTGACAGCAAGTCTACGGGGACTACTACTAATTTTTTTCTCACGAAGATAAATTCAGATGTCACATACGGCTGGACAAAAAATTTCCTTCCAGGGTCGGGAAATGGTGGAACATGCAGATCGGTAACACTCGACGGTTCAGGCAATGCGTATATAACAGGTTCTTTTACCGGAACTTTTGATTTTAATCCCGGTACGGGGACAGACAGCAGGGTTGCCCCACCCTCATATGCTAATATTTTTCTAACGAAGATAAATGCAGACGGCTCTTACGGATGGACAAAAACATTCGGGGATTCCAGTAGCGTCGTTTCGAACGTAGGTCTTTCAGTCACTGCAGACAGCTCAGGCAATCTATATATAACAGGTTATTTCGGAAATACTGTTAATTTCGCGAAAGATTTCAGCGGAACAGATAATAAAACAGCCGCAAGTAGTTATGATATATATATCACGAAGATAAATGCAGATGCAACATACGGATGGACAAAAACATTCGCCGGCGCAACAGGTGTTGATGAAGGCCGTTCTGTTGCAGTGGATGGTTCAGGCAATGTATATCTGGCAGGTGATTTTACAGGTACAATTAATTTTGCCGGAGACTTCAGCGGATCAGACAGCAAAACAGCCGCAGGGGATTCTGATATATTTCTTACAAAGATAAGTTCTGACGGCACATACGGGTGGACCAGAACACTTGGAAGTACCGGCGCTGATGGCGGCTTATCAGTAAAAATAAGCAGGTTCGGGAACATTTTTCTCACCGGGTATTTCAGCGGACCGGTTGATTTTGATCTCGGCACAGGTATTGAGAGCATAACAACTGCCGGGGGTAATGATATATTTCTGCTCAAACTTGTTCAGTGAAAGCTGTTACAACCGTGTTTCATTTTTTATAAATACCCTGTAATGGAAATCCGGGTAACCCGGAAACTTCCGGTTCCACCACAGGTATGTGGGCCTTTACTGAACAGATACAGGGAAGAACCTGATTAGTGGACTGATCCATGAAACAATGGAGAGGCAGTTGTGTCAGGCTATTTCATATTGTATCGAATGATAATTTATAGAAGATGATCTTTTTGACAGTTTGAGTATCTCCACTCCTACAACCTGATTGTTCTCGTTAAAGTCAATAATTACGCCTGGAGTAACCTCTTCTGATTCAATTATTTCTGAGTCATCTATTCTCAGGTAAAGTGCGTCTGCTTTTTCATCAATCTTTATCTTCATAATTTTCCTCTCATTGACCTGTCAAAGAATGCTGTAATTACACGTACAGGGTCGCTGTTTTTTATTACAATAACCCGAAGTACCCGGTTGTCATTTTCCATTATTTTTGCAAGAAGATGTTCAAGGGCCGGGTCTTCCCTGTCATCCATCTTTAACCCGGGATTATCGATTGCCCTTTCAAGATATTCTTCTGATATATTCCGTTCACTTATCACTTCAGAAGCATGTTTTGTCAGTTCAAATTTCAATTACTTCTCTTTTTCTGATGTTATAATAGAATTTAATGGCTCGTACTGATAAAAACAACATTTGTCAAGACAGAATTATATTTTTGCTGATAATACCTGGCGCAGCAATCACTGTATCAAAATTTAATTAATACTAATAAATGACTGGTTTGTCAACTCAGAATAACGTTTATTTTTCCGATGGTTCCACTTCGCTCAGTACAAGCGGGATTACATTGCAGCCGGCGCTGTTAAAATGTATGAAGCGATTGTTAATAACGGCACAAAGAATGATATACAGGCAAAAAACATTTTCACAGGCCTGACCATGTCAGGCCTGTGTTGATTCTGTACCCGCGTTTTCACCTCACAACGAAGTCAGTAATCTCCTATTCCCCGAAGTATCTTTTAAGAAGTCCTGCGAAGGCCTGTCCATGACGCGCTTCATCTTTGCACATTTCATGAACCGTGTCATGAATTGCATCGAGGTTCAGCTGCTTTGCCTTTGCTGCAATTCCCTTTTTACCTTCACATGCGCCGTATTCAGCGGCGACACGGGCCTTCAGGTTTGCTTTTGTATCTGCCATGACGACCTCTCCTAGAAGTTCTGCAAATTTTGCAGCATGTTCAGCCTCTTCGAAGGCGATACGTTTGTATGCCTCTGCTATTTCAGGGTAGCCCTCCCTGTCTGCCTGGCGGCTCATGGCGAGATACATACCCACTTCTGTGCATTCGCCTGTGAAATTCATTCTCAGCCCTTCGAGTATTTCAGCATCAACACCTTTCGCCACGCCTATCACATGTCCGTCAGCCCAGTTGAGCCCCCCGGCTGACTGCTCTTTGAATTTTGAGGCAGGTGCGCTGCACTGCGGACATGTATCCGGTGGTGTATCCCCTGTGTGTATATATCCGCATATGGTGCAAACAAACTGTTTCATGGTAATCTCCTTATTATTCATTTTAATTACGGCAGGATGAGCATAGCCCTTTGAGATAGATGTGGCGTTCACGAATCAGGAATCCGTCGAGTTCCGGAATCCCGGCTTCACCTGTATCGTCAGCGCTGAAATCAAAGATCTTTCCGCACGATTCGCATTTGAAATGCCCGTGAAGGGATGTATCGATATCGTATCGGATCTCTTTCTCCTCAATTACAATGGGCTGCAGCATCTGATGTTCAGTAAAGAGTTTTACAGTATTATAAACTGTTGTCCGCGAGAGAGTCGGGATTTCCGGATGCAGACGCTCAAATATGTCATCTGCAGTGGGGTGAATTCTTTCATTCCATAGAAACTCCAGAATTCTTGCTCTCTGAACAGAGGGCTGAATTCCCCTGTCTGAAAGCTCCCTGAAAAAATCGATTCTCTCCATAAAAACCATCCTGAACACATTTGTAATGATTACAAATGTGTTCTTAATACAAATAATTTCAACTATTTTTTATGCTATCAACAGTTTTTTTTACATTCCGGGGAGATGAACTTATATAGAAGCGGATCTATTCAAATCATACGGAAAAGATTGTGTATTAAAGGAGTTGATTTTACGGTATTTTGAAAGTACAGCCACATTAAAACTCTTTATATTCCAAATAACCGTTATTAAGGGAAACATAATATGTATGATTTTAAACCGGTTATTATTTTTCTTAAAAATTGGAATTTCGGACTAAAAATTGAAATTTTCCGAAGATGTATTAATTTATTATATATGAAGATACTCAAATATTAAAAAAAAGGAGACTTTAATGAAAAAGATTCTCGTAGTAACTTTTGCTCTATGTATGGCGTTTTCAAGTTCAACTCTGTTCGCAGGATCTCAGAATATCGGTATCGGTTTTGGGGGATTCCTCCTGTCAGGTAAAAGCGGAAAACTCTTTGATATCCTTGGCGCAACACTTAATGGTTGTTCAGGAAGTCAGACATTCGCTATATCCACAGGTACACTGGGATATAAAGAAGGCGCGGTTATCGGTGTTAACATTGTAGATGTTTATGTTGCCGAAAATATGGATTCACTTGCCAATGATATAGCCAAAGGCGATGGTGAATATGTTGATACACTTGCCCATTTAATGAAAATTCAGGACAAAGTTTCTTTCAAAGACAAACTTCATAAAAACTTCAACAGGATCTACACATCAAAAGATGTAACTTCAAAAGAAGTTGTTGCAAGTATTAAAGAAATTAACAGTTAAGAGCTTTGCTTAATCTATTCTTTAAAATTCAAAGGTACGGCCTTGGGGCCGTACTTTTTATGTTAATTATCTTCCCCGTATTTATCTATGGTGCGGAAACCGAAACTGCTTTATCGGTTGATAAAATATATCTCGAGGAGCTGATAAAAAAAGGGGATGATCTTAAACTTTATGACGACCCCTACTGGCATATGGTTATGCATTATAAAAAGGTTTTAACCGGGTATAAGAGCCGCGTTACTGATCCTGGGTATTTTTTTTCTGAAAAAGGTAGAAGGGACCCCAAAGCTGAACTTGAATCGACACTGCGGGCTTTTTTTACAGATTATGAAAAAGGGAAAATACACCCTACAGCCAAATACGCTTTAAGATTTAACTGGCTCAGTGAAAAACTGAATATTGATCACACAAGGCTCCCCTATGATGGTGATACAGCGTTTAATGCCTTCTATAACACGATAAACCCATCTACGGTTTCACTGGTTTTCCCCACAGGTTATATGAGCAGCCCTGCATCGATGTTCGGGCATACCCTCATCCTGGTTGATACCGAGGGTGAAAGCCGTATTGTGTCACATTCGATAAATTACGCTGCGCAGACAGATGATTCATTCGGACCTGTATTTGCATTCAGGGGACTTTTCGGTCTGTACAGGGGATATTACTCCTTTCTTCCATATTATAAAAAAATTCAGGAATACAGCGACAGTGAAATGCGTGATATCTGGGAATATGAGCTATCCATGTCACCGGAAGGGAAAAGAAAACTGCTGCGCTATGTCGTTGAGATGGAGGATATATATTCAGACTACTATTTCATTGATGAAAACTGTTCATTCAACCTTCTTTATCTGATCGAAGCTGCCGAACCGGGATCAAATCTTACAGGTTCTTTTTCAGCAGGAGTTGAACCTGTCGATATTGTCAGACTTGTTAAAAAGAGAGGTCTTGTCGTGAAGAGAATTTACAGGCCGTCCCTGTATTCACGCATCATGTATATGAAATCGCTCCTGACTGAAGATGAACAGAGTTTTGTTCTGGATCTCTGCAGCGGGAAAAAAAGCTTTACTGAGATCGGGTCACTTCAGTCTGGCGAAGAAAAAAAAATTCTTATATGTGAACTTTCCACTGATTACCTTAAATTCCTTGCAGTAAAAAAAAAGATAGAGATAAACGATTATAAAGCGAGATACATGGCAGTCCTGACCCAGAGAAATTTGCTGGGGAAATATGATCCATTTAAAGATATGCCGGAACCTGTTTCCCCGGAAAATTCCCATTTATCAAAAGACCTGGCCCCGGAATCGGGATATGGTTTAAACGGCTGGTACTCTCAACTGAGCTACAGGCATACAGCACATGAGCTTATGGACAGGGACGAGGGATATAATCTTAACTCACAGGTAATTTTCGGGAAGATAGCAGCACGTTATTATTATGACGATAAAAAGTTTTTACTTCAAAGATTTGACATAATAGACATACTGTCGATACCCAGATCCAATTCTTTTTATATCTGTCAGGGCTACCAGTTCAACACCGGATTCAATCAGGATGTGATTAAGGAAAAGAGAGAAACACTTACATATCAGATTAAAGGTGCATCAGGTCTCAGCACAACTGTTTTTTCTGACCTTGCACAGGTATATCTGTTCGGAGGGGTTAAATCGAATTTCTCCCCGGAATATGAATACAATACTGATCTTTCTGTAACTGCAGAAACGGGATTAATAACAATACTTGGTCTCTGGAAGAATCATATCTACGGCAGGGTTTATTATGCGCCATTCTGGAACAATCACACAAGGTCTTCAGCCGGAGCATGTGAAAGATTCAGCATCACTGATACAGTTTCGATAATGGCGGACTACTCCTTTAACAGAGATTATAACTTCACATGGCATGAATATTCGGCAAAGGTTAATTTCTACTTCTGACCGGATATCCGGGGAACACATCTATAAAAAAAACAGAAAGCGGTGGTTCACTTTCTGTTTTAAAATCAGGCACTTAATAAAATACCATAGTATTTTAATATTAAATCTGTTTTATGCAATTTTATTTGTGGGTCGCCATATCTTCATCTCTTCAGCATTTTTGATAAGCTCATCTCTGAAATCGGGATGAGCAAGGCTGATGAGAGCTTCACTCCTTTCCCATATAGAACACGCTTTCACATTTACCTTTCCGTATTCAGTAACAAGCCATTGTACCATAGTACGCGGCACGGTAACTACGCCTCCCGGCGACAGCATAGGTTTTATCCTTGAATGCATTTTGCCGTTTTTATCCTTGTAGGTTGAGTTGAATGCCAGGAAGCTTTTGCCCCCCTTTGATTTCTGCGCTCCGAGAACCCAGTCCAGCTGGCCTCCGGTTCCTGAAATCTGCCTCACCCCTTTTGTCTCGGAACAGACCTGGCTGAATAAATCGACTTCAAGTATATTGTTTACTGAAATAACATTGTCATTCATCCGTATTCTTGACGGATCATTTGTGTAACCGGATGAACATGATGCGAGACTTGGATTTTCATGCATAAAATCCAGAGTATCCTTTGTGGCAAATGAGAAAGTGTAAACAGACTTGAAGCGGTCAACCCGCTTTTTATCATTGGTTATTTTCCCCAGTTCGTACATCTTTGTGTAGGAGTCGCAGAAGAGTTCGGATTGTATCCCAAGGTCCTTTAATTCCGATTCTGCAATCAGTTCTCCGATAGCTCCGGGGAGGGAGCCGATACCAAGCTGGATGCAGTCGCCATTGCGGATATCTTCAACTATCAGTTCGGCTATTTTTTTATCCGCTGGCGTATATTCTGTTGAGGCCGGAATAGTGAAAACAGGGCTGTTAGACCCTTCAATAACATAATCAATTTCGCTTATATGCACCCCCTCTTCACAACCCCCCAGGCATCTTGGGAAATTGTTGTTTATTTCCACAATTCTGCATCTTGCGCCCATTGCAAGAGCACGGGTGTATGAATTGGCAAGTCCGAAGTTGAAATAACCACTTTCGTCCATCGGAGCAACCTGCGAAATCCATACGTCACACCAGAACCTTTTATAATCTTCGCTGTAGAACATTTCACTTGCTTCATGGTAATTTGTCGGATTGTATGTGCAGAGCCCCCGGTCACCCAGTATTCTGTCAAGCGCAGTGTAATACCAGCTGGTGTATTGAAATGTATTCTGATTGGGGTCGGCTTTAATTACTTCAGGTATGGGTGGAACGGTAGCTGTTCCGCGGACAGTTACCTTAAAATTTTCATCATTAACTCTTTTTGCAAGTGCAATATCGAAATCCACAGGTTTCGCGCAGAAACCGGCATATTCCACTCTGTCCCCGTTTTTGACAAACCGGGCTGCTTTTTCGGCAGTAACGAGTTTGCTTTTGTAATCATCCAGATAGCTTTTCATGTTTCATCTAACTCCTTGTTCAGTTTAAATAGTATTTATTATTCAGCATGTAGAACAGATGAACATCCGATAGATGATGTAAATATAAAAAGAGTTGAAACGGAAAATTCTCTTCTATAGATAGATAAAATAATAGTGAGTGTTTGATAAAAAAATCGAAGTTGTACCAGCAGTGTACATATCTGTAACACCGGGTAAATTATCCTACAAGGTTGTAGCAGTTCACAAATCCAAGCTTTTATACAGCTTGATTATTTCTTTAATAGGCATACCTATCTTCTGTGCAATGCGTTTTTTAAATGTGCTCACCGTGCTTTCTTCAACGCCCATGATGCGGATTATCTCTTTGGGGCTCCTGTTGGCAAGTATACATTCGAGGCATTCTTTCTCGCGCTGTGAGAGTTTGTTTACCAATGATTCATAATACTTGTATGAGTATGATGTCTCGGCAGTTCCGAAGAGATGTGTAGCGCAGCCTTCTTTATGATTGTAGTAGATTGTGAGTTTAACAACAGAGGGTATTATATTGTCTTTGCCGTCTCTGTGTGAAACATGTGCGGCAGGCAGCTTCACATTCTGCTTTTCAGTGTTGGCTTTTACAATTCCCTCGGTGAGGAGCTTCTTCATCTTTTCCCTGTGCATTGTACATAGCCTTTCCCCAAGTACATAACTGAGTATGTCTTGTGCGTTAAAACTCCATAAATCCTCATCAACATAGGCGAATACATAGCTTATCGTCCGGAGATCATACACGAAGGATATTTCAAAGGTTTTAATTGCCATTTCTATGAAGTCATTTACTGGAACATCCGGAAGCATATTTTGAAGCATAGTTTTGAATTTATCATCCATAAAAGTTTTCCTCAAAAAAAATATCTATATCAAGTGAGAAAACCTGTTTAATTAATCAATTGTGGTAATATATGCCGGAATCATCAACAGATACAACTCCGTTTTTCATAAGTCTTTCAAGATGCTTAATTATCATTGCTTTTTCCCAGTATACTACAAATATTGTCGGGTGGTCCGGATATATAAGTTTTCTGGATGCAAGATCATCAAGTGATCCCGGGTTTTTTTTAAGCGAATTAAGTACTCTGTCGTCGCGCATGAATATCCTGTTTCTGTAATCAATAAAAGTCCCGCTGATTCCTGAAGTTAAAACCTCTTTGTTATGACCGGAAACAACCCTTTCCGGATTCATCTCGATAATCCGGTTAATTGAGGTGATCAGATCATCAACAGGAGTAACGGAATCGCCATACCATGGCCCGACTTTAGTGAGGCAGATGTCTCCACAAAAGAGAAGGCTTTCTTCCGGGAAAAGAAAAGAGAGGTGACCTGAAGTATGACCCGGTGTATGAATTATTTTAATTTTTGTTCTGCCTGTATCAAGTATGTCCCCATCATCAATTGTATCATCGATGCGCCATTCTCTGGTAAATGAGTCACCCATAGTATCTATTAAGTGAAGATTATCTTCAAGATCATCACTCATATATTTTTCCCAGTTTTCAAGTGAGCCGATTTTTTTATGGCTTTTGAAGTTTTCACGCTCCAGCGGGTGGGTCATAATGCGGGCATTAACAAAAAAACTGTTGTTCCATACATGATCAATATGGCAGTGAGAGTTGAGAAGTATATCTATATTGCCGGGCCTGGCCTCTTCAATAATTTTTCCCGGGCCGCTGTCGATCATTATCCTTATGTCATCATCAATAAGAACAGCATTGGATTTACCAAATCCCTCTTCCGTAAAAAATATGGATATACTTTTATTTATCTTTTGAATCATTTCAATATTTCCAGTTTGCCAGAATTTAATACAGATAAAACCGGATTATTCCGGTTAACTATTGCTGTCAAGTATGTTGTTTTTTATGATATGATACTCTGAACACGATTACAGTATTTAAGGATTATCGGAATTTCCTGCAGATAGAGGTATTGTGCACTAACGAATTCAACGTTGTGCATCAACAGGTTTATGATCTGTACCACAGCTGATTTATGATAAAAGCCTGACTCTTTTTACAGAAAAGTCAGTTTCGCTTAAATTACGCCTCAAACACCTTACCGACAGTTAAAAACGTGCATTTTTCTCTGTCTTAAACGGTATTGAAACGATATTGAAGCGGTTTTCAGCAGAGTCTTTATACTGCGGAAAAACCGGCTTTACTGTATCATCCTGATTTTGTAGCCTAAATATTCCGGGACAAAAAGAAAATACCCGTCTGTGGTTATCCCGGCCGGGTTTTTAAAGCTGGCAGAAGTGCCTGTGCCGTCAGTGCTTGCCGCAATACCTGAACCTGCAACGGTGGTCACCTGTCCGGTCGCAATTACCACTTTCCTGACCCTGTATCCATTTGTATCGGTCACATATAAGTTTACCCTGTCAGTTGTTATTCCGTACGTGCCATTAAATCTTGCAACAGTTCCCGTTGCATCAATGTATCCGGAATCACCGGGGTTGGCAGTTGAACCTGCAAGTGTGGAGACCTCCGCAGTAGCTAAGAGTATTTTTCGTATGCAGTTGTTGCCCATGTCAGCCACGTAGAGGTATGTCCCGTCAGTAACCATTCCACATGGCTGGTAGAACAATGCTGCGGTGCCTGTTCCGTTACTGTTTCCGGAAGTAGTGCCGGTAGTTCCGGCAAAGGTTGTAACCTCGCCGGTAGAAATGACTATTTTTCGTATGCAGTTATTGCCGGCTTCCGCCACGTACAGATTTGTACCATCTGTTGTTATCCCCTGTGGCTGCAGGAATGTTGCAGAGGTGCCGTTTGCATCCACATGTGAGCCTGTACCTGAACCGGCTATAGTGGTGACTACGCCTGTTGCTATTACTATTTTACGGATGCAGTTTCCGGTAACATCTGCAACATAAAGGTTCACTTTATCCGTAGTTATTCCATTGGGGCTGTTGAAACTGGCAGAGAGCCCGGTTCCATCAGCGGATACCTGGGTTCCTGAGCCTGCAATGGTGGTGACAACACCGGTTGATATTTCTATCTTCCTGATTTTTGCTCCGCCGGTATCTGTTAAATACAGATATGTGCCGTCTGATGTTATCCCGTTTGGCTGGTTAAAACCTGCACCTGTCCCGGTACCATCACTGCTCAGGGCTGTGCCGGTACCGGCAAGTGTAGTAACAACTCCAGAGAGTATAAGGCCGTCAGAAAGCAGTTTCTCCTCTGCAACATTAAGTATATCATTGCATGATGAGGAAAAAAAAGCTGTAATTAAACATGTTATTATTCTTATCTTATACATAATCCTTCCTGATTGTACTGATGCCTGACAGCGGGAAACTCAGCCCGCCAAATACATGCACGCCGGAGATGTGATAGTATTTAAAGTCTTCCTGGTAAATGGAATTCTGCCATCCTGCGTCAATGAAAAATTTTATACTACATATAGTATCAGCTTTTTCAGGCATTCAGGTTTCCTTCGGGATTCTATTATACAAAGGTTTTATATTTTACAATGTTAATATGATTTATATTATACATGGTTATTTATTATGTCAAAATAAAAAAACGTTAATGTGATAAACATCCAGATTTTATTTTAAAATTGAAGATATTCCGAGTAAATACTGAATGAGCAGGAGATGCACAGACAAACAGGTCAGATTCTTTCCTGAAATAAATAAACATCAACCGGAAAGAGTATTGATGCATCACGTATTGACAAACACATGTTTTATCTGTATCAGGTAATTAATTTTATTAGAAAAATCAGCATATATATTTACATATATGGCTTTTTTTAAAAATATTTATAACATCCAGCCTGTACTTCTTTATATTATATATTATTTTTAAATGAAATTCTATATAATACATAAATGTAAAATTATTAAAGTATATTTGTGTGTAAAATAAACGATTATATCTCCCGCAGTCTTCGTCGATGGGGGTATAGTTTTTTATTTTAGAATGTTCAGAGATTAAAACGGATAAATACATTGAATTGTAATAAAAAACTGAAAAAATATTTTTTCGTTTTCAAAAAGACCAAAGCTTAAGTAAAACCCGGAATGGCAATATGCGATATTTTATTTTATTTTTTATGATGATTACATTTACATCTTTTTTTTCACTTGAGAAATCAAAAGACCTTGAAGCCGGTCTTGCCGAGCTGCCGTTATTGACTGATTCAAATAATCAAGGCACATTTGTTAAACTTGTAAAAGCAATTGACGATGTATATACTGATGGTAAAATTCATATAAGGGTTTATCCATTTAAAAGATCAGTTCAGAATGTAATAGACGGCGTATCAGATTTTCATATTCCTTCAATAAGGAATTCTGATATTGATCAGACTAAACTTCCATATAACACTGTGAAGGTCCCGATGGGAAGAGTCTGTTTTGTTATCTACTCCAGTAAAAACAGACCAGTTACAAAAAAAATGCTCGATAATGCAATAGCAAAAAAGGGAAGATTCCCATATATTATCGAAATTGCCAGAGGGATTGAAGATCAATTTCCTTTTAACGGAAATTCAATAAACGATATTGAACAATCCCTGAAAAAAGTATCTGCTGGCAGAATCGATGCTCTGGTCTGGGCACAGGAGGAGGTTGATTATACCTTAAAAAAATTAAAACTGAAAAACATCCGGAGGGATTACTGGATGTATTTTGAGGATGTTATAATAATTCAAAAAAGCCCCCGTGGAGACAGGATTAATAAATTATTGTCAGATGCATTGTTAAAGTTGAAAAAAGAGGGCAGACTGCAAAAAATTCATTACAGTATTCATCACAATTTTGAAAATTGGCAGCCGTAAAGCGGAAAAATACTAATACCGTTATATGTGGTTGATGCAAAAAGGTAGTAACTATTCCCGGACACAGGGTTATGATTTTCTTCGCCTGAAAACACCGAATGATGTTTCCGTAAAGCGCAAATGATTTGATCCGACTTGCTGACGGTTTTAATCTTTAGTGCTGGTAAGATTACAGGATGTTACATGAATCAGGGATTGTTTATGATACCTGATGAATTCAATTACGCATAAATTCCCTGGATTAAAAAACTGAATTTATTTAACTGCATATTAACTCAGGTTAATGACATTTTTACGGAAGTATGAAAAGATATTATCGCATGCCGGTGAGTAATAAAAATGGAAGAGATGTTCAATTCAGCTCCGCTGTCTTATAAAAAATAATTAATCATAATCGAGCAGTAAATCTATTCCCCATGATTATACATTATCACTTTATGACAGCATTTTAATAAAAATATTTTCGTTGCATCCAGTTCCATAAAAGCAGTTTTAATGATGTTGTTTAATGAAAATTAAACCCTGAGACAGGGAAATTTAATTTTTTGTTTCAGTACTTTAACACATATAAAAAATATTTGAAGAGGGAGGAGGCTCATGACTTACAACACACTTAAGGCTATTCCGCCAAGGATCAATTACACGGAAAAATACAAAAAAGAAAAGGCTGATCTTGAGAAGGAATTTCAGAAGTACCTTGATGAATGGAAACAGACGGCTGTAATGGTAGTCAACCTTGCTGAAAAATATGGCGACAGGGTTGAATTTCATCACAAACCATACGGGCAATGGGAGACATTCACATGGAACCAGATTTCGGAGATAATGTTTGCTACAGCCGGCGCACTTTTAAAAGACGGGCTCAAAGAGGGTGACAGGACAGGTATCTTCTCGCCGAACAGGGCTGAATGGACGCTTGCGGACCTGGGAGGGCAACTTATCAGGTGCATACCAGTGCCGATATACGCTACAAATGCAGAAAAGGAGGCTGAGTATATAATCAACGACGCTGAAATACGTGTATTGTTTGTCGGAAGACAGATACAGTATGACAGGTCGTATATGCTGCTTGATAAATGTCCGTCACTTGAAAAAATTGTGGTATTCCACCGCGGCACAAAGATACATGACGACAGGCGGGTTGTCATGTGGGATGATTATCTTGCTGAAGGCCGGAAGGAAAACCGCAGGAATGAAATTGAAGAGATAATGAAAAGGGCCAGTTACGACGACACCTGCACTGTAATTTATACTTCAGGTACAACCGGCGACCCGAAGGGTGTTGTTCATACTCATAAGACGCTTATGCATAATTCATGGTCTGTCGGACGTCTTGTTGAATCTGAAGATGGAAAAGGGTTCCCTGATACGGATTCAACACTGGCGATTCTTCCATTGAGCCATGTTCTTGAAAGATCATGGGATTTCGGTGTAATATCCATGGGAAACCAGGTGTGGTTCTGTGAAGACCACAACGAAGTCGTCATGTATATGAACGAAGCAAATGCGACATCCATGAACAGCGTTCCACGGATTTCAGAAAAAATATACTCTGCGGTTTATTCAGGGATAAATGATGCGCCCCCTTTGAAACAGAAAATTTTCCATTGGTCCATGGAAATGGGCAGAAGGCATGGAGAAATGGTACTGGCCGGGAAACAGCCCGGAGCTGTACTTACATTTAAACGAAAAATAGCAGGTAAGCTTGTACTGGATAAAATACGGGGAGTATTTGGTAAAAACCTGAACTGGCTCAACTATGGCGGAGCACCGATGAATCCTGAAATTGAAAAATTTCTTTTTTATTGCGGAATGATGTGTAAATCGGGTTACGGTTTAACCGAAACGTCACCTGTCCTGGCCATGGGTGGACCTCACTGCTTTAAACCTGGGACAGTGGGGCCTGCCGCTCCGCTTGTCGATATAAGAATTGATCATGAAACCGGTGAGATACAGGCAAAAGGTCCGAATATCTTCAAAGAGTATTACAAACAGCCGGCAAAGACAAAAGAGGCATTCACGGCTGATGGATGGTTCAAAACAGGAGACATAGGCAGGTTTGATGAGGACGGTTACCTTATACTCACGGACAGGCTTAAAGACCTGATTATTACTTCCGGGGGCAAGAATGTTGCACCGCAGATGATTGAGATTATAATGGCTGAGGACCTTTTTATTGAATACATAGCTGTAATCGGAGATAAAAGAAGATATATTACGGCTCTCATAGTTCCATCGTTTGAAAATCTCGAAGCATGGGCCGGAAAAAATTCAATCCGGTTCTCTTCAAGGGAAGATCTGATCAGACAGCCTGAGGTAACTGCGCTGTATCAGGAGATTATAGACAAAAGGCAGAAGGATCTTGGCCAGGTGGAACAGATAAAAAGATTCACTCTTCTTTCGAAAGAATTTTCACAGGAGAGCGGTGAAATGACACCTACAATGAAGATTAAAAGAAAGGTTGTTCAGGAAAAGTTTAAAGATCTTATCGAAAAAATGTATGAAGAATAATAACGGAGGGGCTGATCATACGATAAATGAAATCATTTGCAGCGATTTTAAAAATATCATTGATTTTTTATCTGGATGATTTTATAATATGGTAAATTAAACCAAGGAGAATATGCTTATGAAAAAAGTAGTAAGTGCACTGGTAATTCTTGTTTTTGCAACAACAATGTCTTTTGCAGGGGCAAAAAAAGAAGCTGGCCCAAATGCTGAATGTAAAAAAACCTGTGAAACATCTTACAAACAGTGTATGAAGGATGCTAAAAAAGATAAAGCTGCAAAAGCAGCCTGTGCAACCGCAAAAAAAGACTGTAAAGCAAATTGCGACAAACCTGCTGAAGGAAAATAATATTTTCAATTTTAAGCCTGAGGATGGATATACAACCGTCTTCGGGCTTATTTTATTTTATGTAATCCCCGTAAAGACCCATTTAAAAAGAACATGAATCTGGGTCGAATATCTTCACAAAAAAATTATAATGAAAACTGAACTCTCTATTAATCAGGATAATGAATACGGGTTTTTAACCGGATATGATATCAGTACCGGGATTATTTAACCGGAGTGCCCGTTACACGCTTTATTATAGTAACCACTCCCATGACTGGTGACAGAACAGCGAAAACAATAATAAAGATGATTATCGAAAAAACAAATCCCTCAACGCTGTCAATTCCAATACCCAGGAATTCTGCAAGAGCCCTGGTCAGTCTCCATGTGCTCTTTGCTCCGATTACGCCAAGTATAAAAAGCAGCATTATTATAATCTGAATATAAGATGTATCCATAATTTTTTTTCTTTCCTCTTCAGTAGTTATTAAGGTGTACTATTCAGCAGATTCACGGATGTACAACAATCGTCTGTAACCGATATCAGCCGGAGTTTTCAACATTGTAAAAACTGATGATTAATTTATAACAGA
Source organism: Spirochaetota bacterium (assembly GCA_963664815.2). GTDB lineage: Bacteria > Spirochaetota > UBA4802 > UBA4802 > UBA5550 > WRGT01. The sequence goes on along the minus strand of CAXXHB010000003.1, from coordinate 2,375,175 downwards.
CAATGATAAACATAATATGCTGATTATAACTCGGTTGTCAATCAGATTTCTGTTTTATCCGGATACCCCCTGTTTCTTAAAAATTGCTTCAGCATTTATTGTTAAAAGCTGTTTTTTCAGAAATAAATAAACAGATAAAGCTGCTGATGAATCCGGTAAAGTTGTTGCGGTAAAGTTAATAAGATTAACTATATACTTTAAAAAAATTCTTAAAAAACAGAGAAGAGGTGTGTCTATGAAATCAAAATGGCTGTTTATTTTTATAGGGGGTTTTATCCTTGCGGCGGTTATTATGTATTATATGGGGATAAGCATGGAGATAATTATGCTGCTCTCGGGAGTGGCAATTATTATTATTGGTATAGTTACCCTTAAAATGGAGATGACATGGCGCGGAGATTCCGATACAGCAGCTGCGAAAGTGACAGGTTATTGTGTATATCAGAGCAGTGGAGGGAGCGATGGCAGGGTTACGATGTACACAATGGAAGTTGAATATACCACAAATGATGGTAAAAAGATACATGCCAGAGAGCAGAGCGGGAGATCCGGTAAAAAATATGCTGAAGGTACAGATCTTAAAGTAAGATACAGCCGCAAAGATCCTGAACTTTTTATAGTGGAGGGTGACAATTCAAGAATATATGCAATGCTTGGAGTAATAGTTATGGGGATTATAATTGCCGCTCTTTTCGGGTACCTGATTAAGAATGGGATACAGGTAGAACAATAAAAAACAGTGTCTCTTTTTGCCAGTTGCAGCAGTAGTGCTTTAATGGCACTTCTGCTGCAACTGGTTTTAAATTATTTAAATGGATGGAACATTTCGTTTAAAAACGGGTCGATATTTCTGAGATTTTATGAAAAACACTTGAATACTGCAGAGATTGCCGCACTATTGACTATAAGAGTCAATTTTATACAGAAAAGGGATATTATACCGGAAAAACAGGAATAATTGTTAATTATTTGTTACCGGCAGCCGGTTCCTCACAGCCCTGGCAGCGGACTTTGTTTCCGGATAATATATGAAATCCCTCTTTCAGTAATTATTTTATACTCTATCGGGAAGTGAAGGAATGTTAAAAGTGTCAGGCGAGTGTACTTGTGGATTAATACGAAAGATTGAGTATGACGATTTAAACGACATACAAAAAATCAAAGATATACCATGTTATCATTGTGGCGGTATACTTAAATATAAAACAGGACATGAAAACTGACACACCTGAGTATAATACATCATGAATGATGTGGAAGAGATTTATATATGCAGAAATGTTTTTTTCTTTCTGCGGCAGTAAAAGATCAGAAACGTCGTGCAGCGCGGACGTAACAGCCTATATTTTTTTCTATTGACCATATACTGTTCCTTACATCCCTGCATGCCTGCGACGAAGTATACTGGCTTGAACTCCAGTAACCGATGGGATAGTCGGTGGGATAGTCGGTGTCCAGACCGCACACTGTACCCATGATTAACAATTCATTTATTGAAGGGAGAAACCACCCGCTATATGAACAATAATTCTGTGAATTACATGCGACGGCTGCATTATTATCGGAGGAATTAGTGTTTACAATGGCCTGCGTATTCTCATATCCCGTACCAATATCTTGTGCATCTGTTTGTGAAATACTGGCACTACTGCTGCTCCATTTATAGTAGCCAACATCTGACGGTGCAGCCTCCATATATCTCCAGTTTCCGCTTGAAACACCTGTTGTATAGCCTGAACCAACATAAAAGACTTTCCCGCCCGACGGGCCTGTATCGCCGACGGCATATTCAGTCCAGACAGCTGTTAATGTTACCGAAGATGAACTGACTGTGAATTTATCCCCTTCAGCGTATGTATTAGTACCATCGGTCCATCCTGAACAGCGATAAGCCTTCGAGGTTGTGACTGATGTATCTTCAATCTTTACCATGTTGCCGGTAGTAGAACTCCATGAACTTTTTACAGTAACCTCTGCACCGACAAGGTAATCAGTACTGTCTGAAGGGACAGTTCCACCCGTATTGCCATTGCCGTTGTAGGTTACTTTTATCTTTGTCAGTTGTGATACAACAGTAAAACTGTATATGGCAATTCCTTTACCGTCATTTGATGTAATCTGAATCTCAAACTTTTTTGTGTAATTGGTTGCAGCAAGCAGCCCTGAGACTGCCTGTGCGCCTGATAAATCAGACCAGGTTCCGCTGTCTATGCTGTACTGCATTTTTGAATCGGATTTAACCGGCACTGCGGTAATGTTGAGAGAGTCTGTATTTGCACCTGCATTAACCGTATAACTTGTAACCCCCCTTTCAAATGCGGGGCTGATACTTCCGGCAGACAAAGTCACGCTTGCCAGTGCGGCATCTGCGTTGCTTGCATCATTCAGTATACTGTCAAAACCCGCTTCGCATGCGCCAAGCATAAGGGGTAGTATCATTAAAATTATTATTTTTATAAATTTCATATATTCAACTCCTTGATAACATATTCTCATTCTCTGTACTATGGAGTGGATGAGAGATGAAGCCGCTATAACTCTATCAGTATTCCACAGCTTAAATATACCTCGTAAAAAGACTTCAAACCTTTGCTCTCGGCCAGTACGCCGTAATCCCCCCCAATGGAGAATGTAAAACTGTCACTGCTCCCTGTAAGCGCAAGGCCCGCCGCTGCAACCGGATCAATAACTGTTTTGCTTTTATCACCGGCGAAGCCTGTATATTTAACCAGCGAAACAGTCTCTCCACCCTTAATGTAGGGAAAAAACGAAAACCAGTCTCCTGCTCTCAGATGGTATCCGGTGTACATCGCAGCAGGAATAAAGACCCATCTGTCCATGTTGTCCTTCTCCTTACCGCTGATTGAAATGTACCCGGAACTGATGCCGGCCTCGAAGTTCTGAAAAATGAAGTTGCGCAGACCTATATTTACAAGGCCGCCGTAACCTGGATTAAAACTGCTGCCCAGTTTCCCGGATGACATAAATCCTGCAGGCGCCAGTGAAATTACAAGCTGCAGCGGACGCAGCATCTGCACCCTGTCCGACTCCGCATTGAGGTCGTCCATTGATGTTATCTCAAGCCTGTATATGGATACATCGTCAGGCACTGCGTATTCAGTTTTCTTGACAGTTGCAATTTTTTCACGAATCTTTCCGCCGCGTTTGTAGATATTATATCCGGTGACAATTCCGTCGGGGTCTTTTGATTCCTCCCATCTAACAATCTGCTTATTCCCTTTTTTTTCACGTACAATGCCTGCAGGTTTATATGGGGGGATATTTTTGGTCTTTATCTTGATTTCATTGCTTGGAGGTGACTCGTAGTCAGTTGTGTCTACACTTGTTACAATGATAAAATAGGTTGTGTTGCTGGAAAGCTTTTTAAGGGTGATTGACTTGCCCCCTGTACTCTCTGTTTTCTCGTAATTATCCTTTTCGCTCTTTTTCGTATAGATATTGTATCGTTTTACGGCATCATATGGCGGGAGCCATTTGAGTGAAACCCTGTCTGTTCCGACATCGCCGTCTGTCTGCAGTCCTGAGGGGTTTTTCTCGGAAATAAAGAGTACATCGCTCCTTTTGAGTATAAACTCTTCCGGTTTGTATAAATCCATCCTGAATGTATATGATTCCCTGTCCTCATCAACCATGAATGCAACAATACCCTTGCCGTCACGCTTCTGGATGTATATCTTCCCCATCTTGAGTTCGGTATAGAGTATACGCAATATATCGCTGCGCTGTATCGTCTTTGTCTTTTTCTGTTTATCGCGTAAAATTATAGATTTTGCACCGTCGCTTACTATTGTGCCGTCAAAGATCGATCCATCCTTAAGGAAGACAACTTCTGCAGATGCCGGCAGAGACAGCGCAGAAACAAGTACCATCAATACTAATATCTTTTTTAAGTTCATAAACTTTCCTGAATCATTATTAACCCGTTACCGGGTTTTATATATGTTTCCACCTGTTTAAAACAGGTATGTGTTAAAACGTGATAGTTTAATCTGAAATTTTAAAAAAATTCGACCAGGTTTATAAATCTGTGTGTTTTTTTTAAAAAATTATCTAATGGATATCCAGTGAATGTTAAGTTTGATTTTAAGACCGGGGTGAACCGAATTTATTTTGTTCAGTTTAGTTTGGCATATAGCTTATTATCTGGTATCATGAACTGTCAGTTCCCCACAGCCTGCTGCGGGAAACTGACAGTTCAGCTTTTACAATTAAATATTATTGATTAATCTCTGATATCTTTAATGCCGGTTTTAATTATATAGTTTTCAGAAGGATTATATTATCTTATTCCATATTTGTTGGAAGTATTTGGACACCAGAATCTTACAATCTGCACAAGGCTGGGTGCCGTTATACGATTCGGTAGTTCATCTACTCTGAAACATGATGAATTAGATGCTTTGTTCATACATTCAGCCTTGCATTCTGCTTTAAAGCCTGTTGTTTGTGAGTTGCCGGATTGAGAATTGGAATCAGAATTTTGAGTTGATAAGCAGCCTGAAATATAAAACAGTATTGTTAAAGCAGAAAGAAGTAAAACGATTTTCTTCATAATGGCTCCCCTGATAATTTATTTTTTTATTCAGTTCATGATTCTGTATTGAAGCGTTAATATGGATTTTATCAAGCATTTTATATATTTAAGGTGAAACGTAAGCACCTGTCCTGCCTCAAAGGGGGCGTAATATCGTTTTAATTGTGCCGGAGAAGTCAGCACTTCATCGCAGATATTGTCGGATCTGAGGTAGAAAAATGAAAAACCTCTGATTAAATCTGATCTTCCCCTGATATAGTGGACATTAATTTATATAATGACACCGCTAGTATTAAAGAGAGAGTTTATGCCACATTTTTACGGAGTAAGTTACAAAATTGATGAGAAAACCGGCTATTGGATGGTGATATCTAATAAGCCCAAATACAGCAGGTAACATTTTTATTAACAGGGTATTTATAAAAGGATATCTGCACCGAATGATGTACAATGAAAGGATTAAGCCTATCGAATCAGGAGAAAGAATAAGACATAGTTGTAACAATAAGATTTGTATTAACCCGGCTCATCTTTTCAAGTCAAAGTAGTTCTCATTACTTTCAGATTTTCAATGCTACATAAACGTATAGGTCACTGTGTGTCGTACTTCCTGTGTTATATTATCCCAATAAGTTGCAGTACGAGTTGCTGCAATAATTAAATCTATAGTATTTGGGGGTTTACCCATGAACAAAGTATGTATTAATGGCCGTATCATCAAAGAAACCAGCCTTAAGGAGCTTGAGAACAACAACGCTCTCTGCACATTCTTCATTGCAAATGATGTCCACTTCGGTAACAGCAAGAAAACAGGATTCTACAAGGTAACAGCCTGGGGGAATCAAGCGAAGATCATTGCAGAACATGTAAAAGTCGGATCTGAGCTTTTCATTACAGGAAGACTTGATCAGTACACGTATGAAGATGAGAACAAGAAAACAGTCTATGATGTGAGTATAGTTCTAGAACAATTTGATTTTGGACACAAACCGATAACAGAGGGTGGAGCAAGTATCATGACTGAAGCTGCACAGTAAGAAACTCATTGCCTCTGCCTATCCAGGCAGGGGCTTTTTATTAAGATCGATGGAGGATACTATGAAACAATCAGACATATTTGATAAATATACAGATTTTATTTCAGACTATCAGAATGTTCTTATCTGGGAATTTGACAGTCAGGCGATTCAGACAGGGTATGATATGTCTACATATACTTTACCAGTGGAGATTCAACTATTCCGGGCACTTAAAAAGATAGCAGAGTCTAAGAACAAAACAATCAGAGAAAAGAAGTTTACCATCTTTTATGGTGATTTCGGATCAGCAAATGAACTTTTCGGTGTCGGTATTACAGGCCGTACAACTGCTAAGGTTTCTGAAATAATAACAAGCTCTTTTGAGGAAGTAAAAGGTTATCAGACTATGGAGTATGGCAAGATCCCGAATGTCCCTTTTATTCCCTGGTACAGGTATGAGAATGGTCTTGTGATCGAGTATACATCTGAATCTAAGCTTGTTGGAAAGTGCAGGAAGGATGATTCTACTATCGCCGGACTTAAGATTATGTATCGGATGTGGGAGTCTGCCGAGGGACTTGAAGTTAAGGAGAAATATTGCACTTATATGGCTTGACTCTTTAGAAGTTTCAGTTATATACATAAGCTCATAATCTAAATTATTGGTGATATAAATGAATAAACAGATAGATAGAAAATCTGCATTGATGTCTGTAGAGCAGATAATTAAAGAAACAACGGATAATTCAAGTTGGAAATTAAGCGTCGCTCAGAGAGCCTTTGAATGGGATAAACTCAGAGTCATTAATCTTATTGATTCTCTACTCCGAGGTTTCCCTATAGGAAGTATTCTCGTAATGGATAGTAAAGATTCATATTATAATATTGATGGAAGTAAAAGATTCAGGGAAGAACAGGAAGCTCCTTCGGGATATGAATATACTCATATAATAGATGGGCAGCAACGATGTTTAGCTATCAAGTCGGCATTTAACGGAGAAGGATATGTTGATAAAGATGATGGATTAACAAAGCATCTTTTTATCAATATCTCAATGGATAATAAAGGAGTTAAAGAGTTTAATGAAAAGATAAATCAGAGATATTATTATCACTGGAGTGCCAGATCTAATATAAATAACCTAAATGACGCGGATAGGAAACAAGAGAAATTTATGCCAAGGTCTCCAGTGAATGGATGGGTTGCATTTAAAGATATGGTTTCAATGGTACAAGGGAAGTTGTCTTTGAAACAGCTTCAAAAATCATCAGCCCTTGATGAGATTGACGAAATAGTAATGGGTAATATTTCAAATTCCATTAAGTATGCTTTAACAGCTAATACCATTCCAGTTCATTTTCTTAATGATGATCATAAAGACCTTGAAGATATTTTCCATGTTTTTATACGGATTAATACAGGAGGTCTCCCGTTAAGTGGTGTTGACGTTTTCTTTACCGGTATTAAAAAAGAATGGCATGATGCGGAAGAACACCTTGCTCCAATTGTTAATAATGAAAGCTTGCTTACTCGATCAAGTGCTATCATCTGTCTTGCCAGATGCGCAGCTAAATCACTTGATAAACCGTTTGATCCGGTTAATGTGCAGCTTCAGCACATAAGGTATGATGAAAAAGATGGCAGTTATCCCCTGGTTCTAAAGATGAGAGAGTTGACTCCAATAGATAAGGATACACCATTTATTGAAGCTGTTAGATGGGCAAGTAAAGTAGCAAGACAACATTTGTATTTTGCTGCTGGTAAAATTAATCATTTTTACTTAATGACAGTAATTGCATGGGCATTTCAATACAGAAAAGGGAAAGAATTACCGGCTGTTGATGATATGACTTTTATCCAACCTATAATAAGCTATTTATTCTGGGTAAGTATTTTCGGATCGAAGACTCATGGTAAAGGCAGATTTGATAGGGAAACTCTTAGCGTAGCATGGAATGCCGGAACTAAGGGTGAAATATTTCCATATGACGATGAAAAGATGCAGGAATACTGTTTTGATTATGCCAGGGTAAAATATAGCAGACCTCTTGAACCATATCCTGATAAACTGTCCATTGATCCTGACAAACTGCCAGATAAAAAGAATGATTTACAATATAAAAATTCAATCAATATATTGAACCTTGCTTCGAGTAATGAGAACATGCCTATTATTCTTTCAATTTTCCAAGGTGTAAAACATAAAACTATAGATCTTGATCATCTTAACGCATATAATTATGCTCGAAATAAGTTCCGGATTAAAGGTAATAACTTTCATATGAACTATGTTGGACTACTGAACTATATAGGTAATTTTTCAATAATTGATGCAAGGGCCAATCGTGTGTTTCAGGATAAACCCCCGACACATAAGTTCAATTCTGCAGAAGGTTGTGAAGAAACCTATTTCAATAAAAAATTTATTAAGACAGAACATTGCGTTTCGGAATCAGAGATGTCTACCTGTTTCGAGATAGAAAGGCTTCTTGAAGCAAGAGAACAGGAAACTGGCGGAGAGCTCCTTCGAACATTCATTGAGGATAGATCTCTGAGAATATGGAATTCAGTACTTAAAATTGTGGGATATCCAGATTATTTATTGAAAACATTGTAGAATGAGAAGGCTTAGCACTGTTCGCTAAGCCTTTAATCTGCTTGACTATATGTTTAAAGGGAAGAGTGCAACATTTTTAACATGTAATAAGTTTTCTTCGATTTAAAAGTTTACAAAAACACAACACTCGGGATACTGGTGTTAAGAAAACATAAATGGAGGTATGCCATGCAAAGACAACAGAACAATATGGAAAATGCAGACTTAAACATCGTGGCATCGCACAAGTTATTAACCACTATACGACTTTCAGAAGTCATTTCAATCCCAGCCTATACCATCAGGCAAGTATACGCGGGAAAAGCGTATCCCGGCCTATAAGGTTGGCAAGCACTACCTTTACGACCCCGATGAAGTAATCTCCGTTCTAAAACGAAATAACAAAATCAATTGACAATTCGGATTAATGGGGTTAGGTTCTACATAACGCAACGTAACCCCATGTTTATTTAAGGAGAGAAATATGGGGTTTAAAGAAGTCAAGGATCAATCCGGTGTGGAAAAGGGGTATGTCAAGTACCAATTTACAATCGCAGCAATCCTTTTCTTAAAACAAAGAAAGCAGAACTTAATTTCAGGTAGGTTGCTTTAAACAGGGATGAAATTACAATTCTGCTGGAAAAGGCAAATGAAGTTACTCCCATGCTTTGTAATGTTATTATTATTGCTTTGTTATCTGGAATGCGGCGAGGTGAGATATACAGTCTTGAGTGGAGTGAAGTGCAGTTTAATTATAACCGTATACTTCTATCTGAGACTAAAACTAAGGGTAAACGTTCCGGGCTTGTGCCGGTCAGTCCGGTATTACAGGAGGTATTAAAATCCCTTGATGTCAAGGGCAAGTATGTGGTTGCTGACCTTTACACTATGGATCAGCTTAGGAAACAATGGGGAAAGCTGATAAAAATATTACCATTCGGCCATATCAAAAACGGGACTAATTTTAGATTTCATGATTTGAGGCACCTTACAGCACAAACTTTATTAAATGAGGGGTTGGATATGACAGATGTTCAGCATATTTTGCGACATCAGCATATAACCACTACCCAGGCAAGGTATGCTCAATTTTCAAGACCTGATCTTATAGAGAAAGGGGCCAGAATAGATAACATTCTACCCTTTAAAAGAGTGATATAAAAACTGTGCAATATATGTGCAACGGGTTTCCGGAAATCAAACTCCGATTAACGGAGCTGAAGAAGGAAAAGAAAAACCTCTGATTAAATCAGAGGTTTCTTTGCCCAGGGCGGGAATTGAACCCGCACGGCCGCTAAGGGCCAAGGGATTTTAAGTCCCTTGTGTCTACCAAGTTCCACCACCTGGGCATAATACTAAAAAAAGAGACTTATCTGTGAAAGATAAGTTTATAGGCGCCGATCGGATTCGAACCGATGAATAAAGGTTTTGCAGACCTGCCCCTTACCACTTGGGTACAGCGCCATTTTGACTTTCCATATATTTATCATCAAAACTGCTGTCAAGATAAAAAGTTTTTTTTTATAATCTCCGCTAAAGGCAGCAATTTATTTTAAGGGGGGAGTATGCTTCTCATAAGCGTGCTGCGTGGGATTACGGGGGCATTGACTCAGTAATCCCGCGGAAAAAGTACCTGTCATACAAAAAACCGCTATCTGGTGAAATCGCTGATTTAATCAGGTAAAAAGATTGACATCGTGATGCATAATAATTGATTGTAAGATACTTACTGTACCGGCAATCTTCGTTTCATTTTATGCAATTCGGGAAGAGCAATCAAAACAGCAGTAAAATATAATAATAATCAAGAGAAGGTATAATGCTTCAGGTAAATAATTTAACCTTAGCCTACGGGAAGAGAATTCTTTTCAAGGATGTAAATATAAAGTTCAGGCCGGGTAACTGTTACGGGCTTATCGGGGCTAACGGAGCGGGGAAGTCGACTTTTCTGAAAATCGTTTCCGGGGAAATTGAACAGACAACCGGGGAAGTCCAGGTTGATGCCAATGAAAGAATAGCAATTTTAAGGCAGGACCAGTTTGCTTTTGATGAATTTGAGGTTATAGATACTGTTATCATGGGGCATAAAGAGCTTTTTGATGTGCTCAATGAGAGAAACGAGATTTATGCCAAGGATGATTTCTCCGATGAAGATGGAATAAGGGCTTCGGAACTTGAGGAACTTGTTGAGAAATTTAACGGTTATGATGCGGAGAGCGAGGCTGCTACTCTTCTGAAGGGGCTTGGTGTTGATGATAAGCTTCATAAAAAAAAGATGAAGGAGCTTGAGGGGGGAGAGAAGGTTAAGGTGCTTCTGGCGCAGGCGCTTTTCGGAAGTCCCGACATTCTTCTTCTTGATGAACCTACCAATCACCTTGACCTTGAGTCTGTTACATGGCTGGAAGATTATCTGATGAACTTCAGAAATACAGTTATTGTAGTAAGCCATGACAGGCATTTTCTGAACAATGTATGCACACATATTGCGGATATAGATTTCGGAAAGATTCAGCTCTTTGTGGGAAATTATGCATTCTGGGTCCAGGCGAGCGAGCTTGCCATGACTCAGAAAAGGGATGAGAATAAAAAAATTGAAGATAAAAGAAAGGAGCTGAAGTCATTCATTGAACGGTTCAGTTCAAATGCATCAAAGGCGCGCCAGGCAACATCGCGAAAAAAGCTTCTGGAAAAGCTTACGCTGGAGGATATCAAGCCTTCTTCAAGAAAATATCCATTTATTGAGTTCAAACCGGAGCGTGAGTGCGGCAAGATTATTCTTGAGATAGAAAATCTGAATAAGAATGTCGATGGACTGCAGATAATTAAGGACCTGACTTTCAGAGTGGAGAAAGATGATAAAATAGTCTTTCTTGCATGGAGCCATGTTGTTCAGACAACGCTGTTTCAGATACTTACCGGCGAGTCCAGACAGGATTCAGGAACGTTTAGATGGGGAGAGACTATCTCTACTTCATATTTCCCGAAAGAGAACAACTCATATTTTGAAAGCGATTATTCAGTTTTGCAGTGGATAAGACAGTTTACCGACAGCAAGGATGAATCTTATGCGAGAGGTTTTTTAGGGAGAATGCTGTTTACCGGAGAAGAGTCACTTAAGAGCATAAAGGTTCTCTCCGGAGGGGAGAAGGTGCGATGTATGCTTTCACGTATGATGCTTTCCGGGGCAAACGCAATTATACTGGATGAGCCGACCAATCATCTTGATCTTGAAGCTATTACATCCCTGAACAATGCACTGATAAAATTTCCCGAGGTAGTGCTTTTTACTTCGCACGATTACGAGTTTGTTGAAACCGTTGCGAACAGGATTATTGAAATAACACCTGATGGAATTATAGACAGAAGGATGAATTTCGAGGAATACCTGGCAAGCGATGATATAAAGTCTATAAGAGATAAAATGTATCACGGACATAACAGGCTGGCTCTGTAACAATATATGGCACTGATAAATTTTCAGGATGTATCATTATCATTCGGCGGTCCGAATCTTCTGAACGGGCTGAACATTCAGATCCATGAAGGGGAGAAGATATCTCTTCTGGGGAGAAACGGCGCGGGGAAGTCAACGCTGATGAAGGTAATACATGGGCTTGTGGAACCGGATTCGGGTAAGATCTTCCGCAGCAGGGATCTTCGCACATCAATTCTTCAGCAGGAGGTACCGGATGGTATTACCGGAGATGTCTACTCTGTACTTGCACGGGGAATTGTTGATTACGGGTATGTTGTACATCGTGATCATCTTGAACAGAAACACATCAGGCAGATAGAGAGGGTTGTATCCCAGATGTCTCTTGATACCTCACCTGAATTCCAGTCACTTTCGGCAGGAATGAAGCGCCGCGTTCTGCTGGGGCAGGCGCTTGTAAATGATCCCGATATTCTTCTTCTCGATGAACCGACAAATCATCTTGATATTGATTCGATAAGGTGGCTGGAGGATTTTCTTGTAAGATATGAAAAAACAGTCTTCTTTGTTACTCATGACAGGGCTTTTTTACAGAAGGTTGCCGTGCGGATACTGGAAATTGACCGTGGAAATATATTCGACTGGAACTGTGATTACCAGACTTTTCTTAAAAGAAAGGAGGCCTGGCTTGAATCGGAAGAGATACAGAACGCACTCTTTGACAAAAAGCTTGAGCAGGAGGAGATCTGGATAAGGAAGGGTATCAAGGCGCGCCGTACAAGAAACGAGGGGCGTGTAAGGGCTTTGAAAGCTCTGAGGGTTGAAAGGAGTAAACGCCTTGAGCAGCAGGGGGTTGTAAAGCTTGAAAGGATACAGGGTGAACGTTCCGGAAAACTTGTTATTGAAGCTGAAAACATATCATTCGGATATGATGATAATAAAATTATAAAAGATTTCTCCACGACAATAATGCGGGGAGATAAAGTGGGGATTATCGGTCCCAATGGATGCGGTAAAAGCACACTTATTAAGCTTCTCCTCCGGCAGCTGGAGATGAACTCCGGCAGAGTAAAACATGGAACCAGACTTGAAACAGCGTATTTTGATCAGCTGAGAGACCAGCTCGACGATGAGCGTACAATACGGCAGAATGTAACCGACGGAAATGATATTATTGAGTTCAACGGCAAAAACAGGCATGTAATAGGTTACCTGCAGGATTTTCTCTTTGCGCCCGACAGGGCTGATGAAAAAGTGGGGGTACTATCAGGCGGGGAGAAGAACAGGCTGATGCTTGCCAGGCTTTTTGCCAGGCCGTTTAATCTGCTGATAATGGACGAACCGACTAATGATCTTGATCTGGAAACTGTTGAACTTCTTGAAGAGCTGCTTGTTGAATATGAGGGAACACTTATTGTGGTAAGTCATGACAGGGAGTTTCTGAACAATGTAGTAACAAGCACAATAGCCTTTGAGGGGAATGGCGCTGTAAGGGAATATGCCGGCGGCTACGATGACTGGCTGAGGCAGAGAACAGTCGTGAAAGAGGTCAGGGAAAAACCTGTACAGAGGGAGAAGAAACAACCGGAAAAAACAAAAATGACATTCAAAGAGAAAAGGGAATTTGAAACTATTCCGGATGAAATATCAACCCTTGAAAAAAGAAAAGAGGAACTTGTTGCAATGCTTCATGATCCTGACTTTTTTAAACAGCAGGCACACAAAGCCGGTGAAGTAAACAGGGAGATTGAAGGTCTTGATTCAGCACTTGAGTCACTCTTTGAAAGATGGATGGACCTTGAAGAGAAGATGAAGAATGAAAAACAGATATAATTATATACAGGGACGCGATAAATCTCATCCCTGTATATAAATTGTGTTATAATTACGCTGTCTGTCCGCCGTCAACTACAACTATTGAACCTGTCATAAATGAAGAGGCTTCAGATGCAAGGAATACAACAACTCCTGTCATTTCATCGGGCTGAGCAGCACGGTGCATGGGAATTCTCGGGAGGAGTTCTTTTTCCATAAGATCGTCGTTATGAACCATAACTGCTGCGAATTTTGTATCTGTCAGACCTGGACAGACTGCATTGACCCTGATTCCCTTCTGTCCGAGTTCTTTTGCAAATCCTTTGGTCATTGAGATAACGCCGGCTTTTGTTATTGAATATACTCCCTGCATGGCAGCCGGTACGATACCATTTACTGATGCTATATTGATAATTGAGCCGCCGCCGGATTTTAACATAAGCTTCATTGCGTACTGGCTCATAAAGAAAGTTCCTTTAAGATTGACTTCCATTGTTTTGTCCCATACAGTCTCATCAGCTCCGATCATCTCGCCATAATAGAAATTTGCTGCTGCATTATTTACGAGTATGTCAAGCCTGCCATATTTTGCTTCAACGTCTTTCATGAGTCTGTCTATATCTGCCATAATTCCGTTATGGCATGTCATTGCAGTTACTTCACCACCGGCAGCTTTAATCTTTGCTTCAACTTCCGGCAGACCTTCAATATTTTTGTTTGTTATAACAACCTTTGCACCATGTGCAGCTAGGGTTTTGGCTATCTCTTCGCCAATCCCGCGGCTTGCGCCGGTTACTATTGCTACTTTACCTGTAAGATCAAAATTTGCTTTCATTATTATCTCCTCTGTAATTATTTTGCCTGTTTAAGAAAATCCGGATGCTCATAGGCTGGATTAGGGTAAGTGTAGAATCCTTTTTTTACCTTTCTTCCGAGAGTTCCGGCTTCTATATATTTTTTAAGATAAACAGCATTCTGCAGCTGACGGGGTTCCTGTGTTTTTTCAGCCCAGAATTCGGTTACATGATACATCGTATCCAGGCCGATATTATCCATAATTCCGAACGGGCCGTAGGGCATATGAGTGACCCCCATCCATGCTCTGTCCACATCTTCAACTGAAACTACGTTTCTTGATACAAGCGATAGTGCGGTTGTATAAACGGCTCCCATCATATAGTTGAAAACGTAACCTGAGTTTTCCTTTTTCATCATAATCGGAATCTGTCCGGTTTTAACTGCAAACTGTCGCACAATCTCAATTATTTCTTTTGAAGTTCCGGGGTGAGGCATTATATCTACAACATCTGTTACAGTTGTGTCGTGATAGTGAAGTGAAAGAAATTTCTCAGGTCTTCCAGTGGCATCAGCAAACTTTGAAGGGAGCAGAGATGAGGTGTTTGTTGTAAAGATGGTACGTTCCGGACAGAGCTTGTTAAACTGTGAGAAAACCTTTACTTTAAGCTCAGGTACTTCGGGAACTGATTCATTTATAAGATCAGCATCCTTTGCAGCTACCTCTGGATTTGAAGTTGTTGTTATACGTTTAATTAAGGCGTCCGCCTCGGACTGTGTAAGTCTTTTATTGGCAATCATCGCTGCCATTATCTCCGGAATACCCTTGAGGGCTTTCTGAAGAGCATCTTCGCTGATATCATAAATAACTACATCATAACCACCGAGTGCGCACGGAATACTGATCTGCTGACCCATGGTACCTGCACCGAGAATAACTACTTTTTTAATATCATTTATATTCATACACTCTCCTTAAAAAATTATTAATGGCAATTTTAAACATAAAATATATTTGTCTATATTTTTTTAAAACTGCCGTATATGCTGTTTTAAAGTGAAGATTAAAGAGCAGCAAAGGCCCGCATCTTCAGTTGTAATATAACGCCCGGAG
This sequence comes from Spirochaetota bacterium, assembly GCA_963664815.2. Taxonomy (GTDB): domain Bacteria; phylum Spirochaetota; class UBA4802; order UBA4802; family UBA5550; genus WRGT01. Next base: position 2,359,847 of record CAXXHB010000003.1, on the reverse strand, counting down.
TTTTGATAACAGCCGGGATGGAAAATTATATTATTTTCCGGTTTTTTTTCAGGGTGATTGAAACTGGTCTGCGCCGGTGAAGCGGTTGATATAAAATGAACTGTTTCATCTCTCTGAAGTTTAATCTGAAAGTTTATTTTTTTATTAAAAATAACCATTTTTAGTTGTTTTCTTTATATAATAATGAAAACATATAGCAACACTTTGAATTGCAAAGTCTATTCAGTCTGTGTCAATAGAAAAATTAAAAAAAATAAATAAATGCTATGGATTTTTAAAAAATAATTGCAAAATCAGGGTAAATTTAAAAACAGTATTCTATACATGAACGCTGGTAATGATTAGGTGCAATAATCTGATTATGCATATGATTTAACCTGTTTATTTCGATAATGATATAAAATGCTTGATTCAAAATTTATAATTTTTGAAGATATATTAAGATTCAGTTATAATTCCGGATTTGATTTTATAGTGTAAATATAAAGATAACCAACAAATCGGTGTCGCTGACGTTGTGAAGATTATAATATTTTTACTGAAAAACAAGGGATATTTACTGATTCAGATCAGCAGGCTGTTTATTTAAAAATTAAAACTATTAATAAATAAAGGAGCGGGAGTAAAAAAATGGATAAAGCAATTGAGCAAAAATACCTGACAGCCGGGGAGATTATATCTAAAGCCGGCGGAACGCATATTATTGTCAATGATACTCTTGTAAAACTGCTGACATATTTTATTAAAGAAGATGAACTTGATTTTATTGCAGCATACAAAGAACAGAAGTCGCAAACTCTCGATCAGCTTAAAATCAGTACAGGCCTTCCTGAAGCTGAAATATTAAAAAAGGTAAACGATCTTTCAAAAAAAGGTGTAATTTTCAATCAGCCTAACAGCAAGGGAATACTGGTTTACAGGTTATTGCCTCTGTTAAACGTCGGCACCTTTGAATATACTTTCATGGGCAAACTGGATTTCAATGACAGGAACAGGGAAATTGCACAGCTTTTTGTTAAACTGTTCAAAGATCTGGATGAAATGGTACAGGAAAAATATGATGCCCTTATCCCATTTTTAAAAAATATGCCCCCTGTGGATAGAACGGTTCCTGTTCATGTTAATAAGGCCACAGGTAAAACAATTAAGATAAATCATCAAATTGAAGAACATGTGGATAAAATACTGCCATCCCAGAGGGTTGAAGAGCTTATAATGAAGTATGACGAGATAGCTCTCGGACACTGTTTCTGCCGCCATTATAAAGATGTGTTGGGAACGCCGTGCAAAGTAACGGATATGAGAGAGACATGCTTCACATTCGGAAAATCCGCTCACTATACAACCGAACAGGGATTTGCCCGTATGATTACAAAGGAGGAAGCTCTTCAGGTGCTTAAAAAGTCAGAAGAGGATGGGCTTGTTCATAAAGCTTACCATCCGAACTTTGATATAACCAAGGATGAAACCAGTATCTGTAACTGCTGCAGATGCTGCTGCGGAAATTCAGTTGATAATATGATAGTTCCCATAACCAATGCAACAAATTATCTTGCAGTTGTTGACCAGGATGCGTGTATCGGCTGCGGGAAGTGTGTTGAGGTATGCCACACCGGTTCTGCGTACATGAAGGACAACAAGAAGGCAGACAGGGTTGTTGATACCTGTATCGGATGCGGTGTTTGTGCTGCTTCCTGTCCGGCAGATGCTATAATGCTGGTTGAAGGTGAAAGAAAGGTTGTAATACTGCCGAAGAAAAAGAGATAAAATTTTTTCAAAACCTGTTTTTTAAAGCAGTTCCGGATGTGATGGATATTTCTGCTTTCAGAATCATACCTGACAGGGTGTGCATTATCTTTTTCCCATTTGAATGGAAATAATGCAGGTTCCGGATAAACCTGTCTGATCTTTTACCTCCGGAACTTAATATATTAAAGGAGTATTTGATGTTAAATACAAGTCCAAGAGTTGTAAGAAGAAACAAGATCATTCAGGCTGCTCTTGTAATATTTGCCGAGAAGGGTTTTCAGGACTCTACAATATCTGAAATAAGCAAGGCTGCAAATGTTTCCGAAGCTACGGTTTATGAGTATTTTAAAACAAAGGAAGAGCTGTTATTTGCAATTCCGGAGGAGATTACGGAAGAGGCTTACAGGGAGTGGATGATTGTCCTCCCGTATCTGAGAGATACCGAAAGTAAGATAAGAGCAATGGTGCAGGGGTATATGAATCTTTATATGAAGAATGCCCAGTATACTGCTCTTATAATGCTGCAGTTGAAATCCAACAGGAATTTTTTAAAAACTGATGCATATAAACTGATTCGTGAGGTCGCGGGGAAACTTCTGAGTATAATACAGGAGGGGATAGACAGTGGTATTTTTAAAAAGAATACTGATGCGCTTCTGGTAAGGTCTATGATACTGGGATGTATTGAACACCTCAGCATCAGGTGGCTTCTTCTTGGGGAACCCTCAAATCTGGTCGAACATGTTGATCCTCTTATAGATACAATTCTTGATGGTATTAGATCGGTTCCCCCCGATAGAAATACATGTCCGCTGTTAAATTCAGTACAAAATGAAATACGTCTTAAAAACTGCCGCGACTCTCAAGAGGAATAATTTCTTTATTCTCAGGCATTAAAAATTACATATTGCAGGCAGCAAAAATTAAACAATTGATAAAATATGTTTAATAAATTGCCTGTTAAATGTAACTAAATTCATCGATTCAATACCTCAAAAATATGATAAAAGTCGACAAATCAATAAATATGTAAAGTTAATTTCAAAATTTATTAAAATTTTAAATATTTTAGTAAAAAAAGTAGCTATCTGTAGTTATTATTGATAAAAACTTGACAGAATAAACTTATACTTTTTTACAGTATAGTGTAACATGTTGCAACTATTTAAACATATTACTAAAATAAAGTGATACAATAAATATTGTTAAAAATATAGAGACAATCTTGACTGTATCGGTTTTATTAAAAAAGTAAAGTTGGGTTGTAAGAAAATTAAGAAAACTAAGATAAGGAGAAAGCAGATGATAACCAAAGAGAAGTGGATCGAACGTTTGTACAAGATGAAAAAGAACCTCTACTATGATGGACAAATAGTAGGAAGAGACCATGAGCAGTTAACTGAATCAATACAAACTATTGGCGTTACATTTGATGCGGCGTTCAATCCAGAAACAAAGGATCTCTGTACTGCAACTTCACATTTAACCGGAGAAACAATAAACCGTTTTTCACATGTTCACCAGAATGTTGATGATCTGCATAAAAAACAGGATATGACAAGGATGCTGACACGTGAAGTCGGTTTCTGTATAGGACGTTGTATGGGTGCTGATGCTATCAATGCTATTAATGCTGTTTCATTTGAAGCTGATAAGGCAAATGGCGGTAAAACTGAGTATTATAAAAATTTTACAAAATGGCTTACAAACTTTCATAAAGAAGACCTCACAGCTACATGCGCACAGACAGACGTTAAAGGTGAAAGGTTAAAAAGACCGGGCGAGCAGACAGATCCTGATCAATACCTGCACGTTGTTGAAAGAAGAGCAGATGGTATTGTTGTAAGGGGCTGCAAACTTCACATATCCAATGCTGCTGTTGTTGATGAGATTCTGGTTCTTCCTACACGTGCCCTTATGGAAAATGAAAAAGACTATGCTGTAGCTTTTGCGATTCCCGGAGACTGGGAAGGGGTAAAACAGATTATAGATCCGCATAATGTTGACAGAAGAAAACATTTTAAAAGACAGCACAACTTCGGTCTTACTGATTCATATGTAATTTTTGACGACGTATTCGTACCATGGGAAAGAGTTTTCCTCTGTGGCGAACATCTCCTTGGCGGCGTTTGCGCACTTCTTTTCGCTCTGTTCCACAGGCACAGTTATTCAGGTTGCAAACCTGCTGTTGGTGATATGATGACAGGTCTTGCAGCATTAGCAGCTGAAATAAACGGAATTGAAAAAGAATCTCATGTAAAAGAGAAACTTGCTGAACTTATCATGACTGCAGAGCTTGGGTATGCAGCAGGATATACAGCTTCAGATCTCGGAAAACCTGAAGTATATATCCCGGGTTTCGGCCAGGTGCCTTTTGGACCGGGATCATGCATTCCAAACGCAATTTATTGTAACGTAGGACGCTGCCTCACAGGTGAAGCGATGTTCCATGAGCAGGAAATCCTTGCAGCGATAGCCGGCGGTATTCCTGCAACATTACCACATGAATCAGATCTGGCAAGTCCTGAGCTTAAAAAATATATTGATAAATACCTTAACAGAAATGCCAAATTTACTGTTGAAGATCAGATTCGTTTCTGGCTGTATTATACAGATATGGCATGCTCAAAGATGGGTGCTGTATTTAATTATGGCGGATATCATGGCGGCGGTTCTCCAATTATGGAACAGATTGCAATTACAAGTCAGTATGATATAAAACTCAGAAAGAACCTTGTAAGAAAAACTGCAGGTATGACAATAAAGAAATAAAGAAATATTACCGGGGGGCGGCTTAATGCCCCCGGTTTTTATTTATGCTTCATCCGCTGGTAAATTAACACGCATTAAACAAATCTGTTTTAAAAAGTATTTGATCATAAAACACTACATTGTAAATTATTCATCAATATTAAAAATATCAAATTTCATTGAAGATTGATTATGGCCGTTTAAGATTCGATTATAGAATATAACAATTGAATTAGTCCACTATTTGTAAACCTATATAGCGAGGAATTTATGTCTGAATTTAAAAATGTTACTATTGTAAAAAAAGCAAATGTATATTTCGACGGAAACGTTGTCAGCAGAAAGATAATTTTTACAGACGGAACGGAAAAGACTCTCGGTTTTATGCAGAAGGGTGAATATCAGTTTAATACCGGCGCAGCCGAGCTTATGGAGATATATTCAGGTGAGCTTGATGTCCAGCTGCCGGGGAGTGAAGAGTGGAAACAGATAAAAGGGGGCGAATCTTTCAGTATACCTGCAAATTCAAAGTTTACGATGAGGGTTAAAGCGCCTTCAGATTACTGCTGTTCATTTCTGAAATAAAGCAATTATCAGCATTTTTTTCCAGACTGCTGTTTGCGGCAGTCTGGAAATATTGATGGGGATTTTAAAGCTCTTTAACTATTATATATACCATGTATAGAGGCTGAAAAATTAAACGAATCTGTTATAAATGTTGTTAAGACCTCTGTCTTATGAAGCAGAGGTCTTTTTATTTCTATACATGGTATATGGAAGAATTATCAGCGCTGATAAAATTCCTATAATAAAACCGGCAGCGTGGGCAAGATAGCTTGTTGACGGGTTGTATGTTTCAGGGAAAAGGACTATCAATGTAAACCCGGTTGCCCTGAAGATTCTCCTGGTCATTGTATGATCAGTATCGTGAAAAATATAGAGAACAAGCCAGAGCGACACCATGCCGTAAATCATCCCTGATGCCCCCACAAGCTTTATATTGCCGGGGTAGAACCAGAGAGTGATAATATTTGCAGCGACGCCTGTTATAAGCGATATAACCGGGAAAAGTATAAAGCCGAAATAGTCGTAAAGAATAAACCCGAAGATAATAAAAAACGGCATATTGGACAAAAGGTGCATTCCGTCGGAATGCGTAAAAACAGCTGTGAGAATGCGCCAGTATTCATGTTTTATGAAGATTGCATCATGGCTTGCCCAGAGATAATCTGTAAAAGAGTTATTGCTAAGAGTATAAGTAAAGATGATAAACAGTATTGAAAAAAACAGAGCTGGCATAACTGATTTTAAAGATGGCCGGCGGCTGAGTGGGCCACTGATTTTAACTTTTACTTCGTTATCGGGAACAGCATTTTCGCCATAGTACAGGTCATATTCGTCAATCATGCTATCTTCTGGATTATTGTTTTGCAAAGTATTATAAATTTCGTCGTCGCTGTTATCTTTATTCATATCATCCGGATTCTGAATGTTATATTCCTAATATTATCATAAAAAATTGAAATTTAATTTACAGTATAATATCCGGAGTAATCAATAACAAAATTAAAAAAAGATTGTTAATATTTATAAAGAATATCAAACAGGGGATAAAATATGGTAAACTGGTCATCTGTATATGTTGAACTTATTCCTGAAATAAAAAATGCCGTAAAAGGTAATATTTTTCTATGCATCCTGTGGGCGCTTATTGGTACTGTGTGTCTGTTTTTAGGGCTCTGGTTTATTACACTCCCGGCATACGCATTTTCCATATGGTTTTTTATTATAAGGAATAAACCCGGAAAAGGTCTGCCGTATGCAATTTATGGAATAATAAAGGATAAACAACAGGAAAACAGGTATCAGACATATGATTCCGGTCCGGATGATGAATTTAACCGATACTGGTTGACTCTTGATGTTGCTGCAACATTCTCTTTTTCTTTAAATGGTATTGCCGGTGGTCTTCCCGGGAAGATCGGTGAAAAAAGGATTAAAATTCCTGGATGGCTTTATGCAAAATGTAAAAAAGATACAGAAATTACATTCATATATCTTGCAGATGATTCAATAAGGGGATACATCGAAAATGACCTGCCGGTTATATTTAAAAATGAACCAGACTGGGAAATGGTTGAAAAAAACAGCTGAATAAATAAAATGGATTCAGTACAAATAAATTTAATCCCCGGAGTTTATTCATGTTTTCTAAACGCTTTTCAGAATTAAAACCTTATGTACCGGGTGAACAGCCATCTGACAGGTTATATATAAAACTCAATGCAAATGAAAATCCATATCTGCCATCACCTGAAGTGAATAGAGCTTTGAAAGAGTTTGATCATTCAAAGCTGCGCCTTTATCCTGATCCTGACGCACGTGAACTGCGTGAAGCAATAGCATCAATGTATGGAGACGATGTAACGCCGGATATGATCTTTGCAGGTAACGGCTCAGATGAAGTTCTCTCTTTTGTTTTTTATACTTTTTTTGATAATGATGCGCCGCTTTATTTCCCTGAACATACATATAGTTTCTATCCGGTATATGCAGGATACTATGGAATACCTTTCAGAAGAATTCCTCTGAAAGGTGATTTTTCAATAGACAGTGATGCGCTGTTGAACGGTAAAAGCTCGGGTATAATTTTTGCAAATCCAAATGCTCCCACGGGGATATATATGCCTGTGACGGAAATACGTTACATTATGGAGCAGTATTCATCCGATCGTGTGGTGGTTGTTGATGAAGCCTATATTGATTTCGGCGGTGAGTCTGCCGTACCTCTTCTAAGGGAGTACAAAAACCTGGTTATTATAAGAACATTCTCAAAAGGTTTCTGCTTCGCAGGGTCACGTCTCGGTTATATGATTGCAAATCCCGAACTGACAGATGCTGTTTTCACAACAAAAAACTCGTTTAATCATTTCCCGGTGGATACATTGACTCAGAGTATTGGAATCGCAGCATGTAAAGAGAGTGAGTATTACAGGGAAATCAATTCAATGATACAGGAGACCCGCGAGGTCTTTGCCAGCGGGCTTCGTGAGGCGGGATGGGAAGTTTTGCCATCACTGTCGAATTTTGTCTTTGCAAGAAAAAACGGAACTGACGGCATCACCGTTTACAATACTCTTAAATCAGCTGGGATACTTGTACGTTTTTTTAATCATCCAGGTATAACCGATTTTGTAAGAATAACGATCGGCAGGAATGATGATATGAAACGGCTGCTAGAGGTAATGAAAAGGGAATTCAGTTAGTCTGTTATTAAAAATATTTAATGAATATTATATGAAAAAAATATGTTTAACATTTATTCTTCTTCTGTTTTCAGTAACTGCCTCATTTCCGAATGATTTAAAAAAAGATGTAACCATCAACCGGTTAGCGCCTGATCTTTTCTGCATTGTTCATATGTATCCATGGCCCTCAAATTCTCTGGTTGCAGTTATGGAGAATTCTGATATTCTTATAATTGATACTCCATATACTCCTGAAGCTGCCGGGGCGGTTTTAGAGTGGATTGATAAGATGTTCGGTAAAAGAAAGATTATAGCGATTAATACACATTTCCATGTTGACCGGCTTGGAGGAAACGCGGCTCTTGTTAAAAGGAATATACCCGTTTACAGTTCGGAGCTTACACCTGCTGCAATAAAAACCAGGGGTGAAGATTCAATTAAGCTGACTGAATCGTGGGTTACTGATGAATCAATGAAGATGTATTATCATAACTTTAAATATGTATATCCGACAAAAATATTCGATTCAAAAAAAGGATTAACATTAAATTTCGGGAAAGAGAGGGCTGAAATCAGATTCCTCGGTGCAGGGCATTCGGTGGATAATCTTTTTGTCTTCCTTCCGGAGAAAAAGCTGATTTTCGGCGGTTGTGCAATTCTCCCCGGAAATGCAAAGGGGAATGGAAATGTCAGTGATGGTAATGTTGATGAATGGAAGAAAACTATAAGACGCATAGATACAACTGGCTATGAAATAGTTGTCCCCGGGCATGGAGCTGTCGGAGGAGTTGAACTGATTGCCCATACAAAGGAGATGCTTGACAGGTGATTCAGAATATACGGCAAATAATCAAAATGACTAATACTCCACGATCATATCAGGCCATTCAAAACGGCACTTTTTTATCAGACAACTTTCATCCGGAAAAGCTGCTCTTCTGTCTTCGATCATAGTGGTCATGATTTTATGAAATGAAGGGGGGAGGGACATGTCATATTCCTTTTCCATGTGCTGAATCAGATTTTCTCCGGTTTCAGGTTCAAAGCTAAGGTTCCAGGCTATAACTCCGATAAGGGAGATTGTATGCCAGAAATCGGGATCGTTATCTTCAGCCGGTGGTATATCTTTCAGTTCAAGAGCTTTACAGAAAAGAAGATAAAATCTTGATCCGCTGGTGTCATTTTCTGCACGATAACCTACATGAAATGACTCTGTCATAAATGATCACCCTTGTCTTCAGGAATTGAAATAACACGTATGCAATAATCATTGTTTTGTTCGGATATCTGCCCCCAGGCGACCTGACGATTACCATTATAAATCAGAATATCTCCGGTAAAAGGTCCGTTAAAGATAAGGTTGTCGTACTTTTCAATGGATGATATATCCTGTAAAGGAAAATTTCTTACTGCAAGAACAAAACGGAGGTTTCCTCTTTCAGAGGGATTTTGTTCTATCGGTGAGGTATCAAGTATTCTTGCTGCGAAACTGCTGTCACAGGATATGGCCTCACATTCCCCCATATAGAGATTTGATCCTGCATAAAGCCTGATATGCGGGAAACGATCGTTGTAAAGATGGAGAATCTGTCCGATAGAAAACGATTCATCAGTATATATGCATCTCCCTAACTCCGCATAAACAGGGATCAGTGTGTTTTGCCCGGCATTATCGTATTCGTGGTCTATATTTTGATCTGTTACAGATGCTGTGAGAAGGCCGTTTTTTTTTCGGATTACAACTGAAGCAATCAGGTTGGAACCAGCATAGAGTTTTGCTGGTTCCCCTTCAGTCATATAAATATCTGAAACAGAATGACTGAAAGAAACGGTCAGAGGAAACCTTATGTTTTCCATAAAGGGATCTGTACTAAGTGTTGTGTAATCCATGTTTTTTTCCGTATTTTCTATACGGGTGTGATACACAGTCGGGCAGATTTCAGGCAAAGATATACTTTTCCCGGGAATAAGCTGTAAAATTTTTGATATTCCTGCGGAACCGATATAGAAAGTATCTCTACTTAGCGGAATATCATGAGGCAGGGAAATATTCAGCATTTTTGCAGCCAGGTTTATATCGTAGCCGATATTTATGCCGAAGACTTTATCACCGTATTTTGCTGACATTTTACAGAATACTGTTTTGTCATGGTTCTGGAGAAAAGGACCCTCTGTTTTCCCTGACAGAGTACAATTCAGTTCCATATTTATTACAGGGAATTGATTTATAACTGAAACTATTTCATTTACAATTTCATCGTTTAAAAATTCACACAGTGGTTGGTCAGTTTCAATAAAACCGTCATAACGGCCGGATTGAAAAGCGAGAATATATGTCAAAGAATCGGCAGGCACGCTGCGCAGAAATTCTCCTGTAAGAATCGCTCCTGAAAAGTCTGCAGTGACAACCATCCCGCCGATGATTTTGCCGATTTCGGCTGCAGTTTTATCATGGGCACGGGTGAAGGATTCCAGATCGTCGTCTGTAAAAACAGAAGTTCGAAGAATATCAAGGTTATGTATCTGTGATGGCTTGTTGTCAGGAATAAAACGCTGAGGTTGGCTTTTACCGGATGACTGATCTCCGTTTATTACGCTGTTCAGCAGTGAAAGTAATTCGTTATCTGGGAAAAGATCGTCCATAGCAAATTCCTCTTTATTGAATTTTAATCAGCAAATAAAAGTAAAAAATTTTAAATATCTAATAATATTAATACAGTAAAAAAAACAAGCATATATTGATTTACGGAAAAATCAAAAAATTCCTGATAAAGTGCAGTATAGAGGTTGAAATAATTAAATACTGACATCATCTGAGTAAATAGTGTTATAACTTATTAATACGAATTCAGTAATAGTTATCAAATGTATGATTCAGTTTATTAAACCTCTTTTATCAGAATGCCCACATTGTATTATTGTATCAATCAGAGGTTTTAAAATAAACATTTATATATATAAATATATGTAAAAAGCTTGACCATGTTATGTCGGAACATATCATAGAGCGGTTTGTTTTAATATGAAAGAGAATGGCAACACTAATATCTGGTAAAAAATAGATCAGCATAGTATATTTATAAAAGGTATCATAAAATGACCGGTAATTATCAGGGCAAAGAGAAGCAGTCTTCATTTGCAAAACAACAGCATGAAGAGGCTTTCCAAAAAGAGATATCCAATCAGCAGTCTGTTGAAGATGGAATAAAATGCGTTTCATGTGGTACCGTGAATCCTCCTGAAGCTGAGTACTGTCTGGAATGCGGCTCGATGTTGAATGCACCGCTTTTTTGTCCTCATTGTGGTAAACCGGTTAATCCGGGAGCAGATATCTGTACATTCTGCGGAGAATGGCTTCTTGACGGCAGATGTAAATTCTGTTATGCTGAAATTCCTGATGATGCTTCGTTTTGCCCGGAATGCGGTAATGATAAAAATGGTATAGTATGTCCCTCCTGCGGCACAAAGAGCATATTTGATTTCTGTTCAAAATGTAATAAACCTCTGACAGAATACGCGCGTTCAGCAGCAGTTGCTGCGCAGAAAGATCCAGAAGCAAAAAATTTTATAGAGACAGTACGGGAATCAATTTCTCTTGAAAGAGAACTGTCGGAAATTGAACGTCTTATTGAAGAAGCGGGAAAAAATAAAGAGGGACAATCTCCTTCAATTGCAGCGGTGTCACCGGTGAAACCATCCTTTTTTTCAGATGCACAGATTAAGGAAATTCTGGGGTCTGAGAAGACAATAGCAAAGGCCGAAAAAATTAAAGAAGAGGAAGCTGCACGTAACGAACAGTTGGAAGAGCAACGAATACGTGCAGTAAAAGATGCTGAATTTGACGCGTTAATGATGAAGAAAGCCGAACTTGAGAAGAAAAAAAGCGCTGCGGAGAAGGCGGCTAATGAAGCAATGCTTAAATTCAGAAATAAAAAGTTTACCACTCAGCAGGAGGCACGGCGTTATCATATGGCGATGAAGCCTCCGGAAGTAACAGGCTGGCTTTGCAATTTTACAAATACTGTACATCTCTGTCCGGAAGGACCTAATGCCTGTGATGAACCGAAACTTGGCGGTTATTGGTATACTGGCGGCACAATTGATGTTAATATTAAAGGGCCAAGTTAAGGAGGATTCCGATATGTCTATAAAATGCGGCAACTGCGGCAAGGATAACCGCGGTACGGCAAAATTCTGCAGATACTGCGGAAAAGGTCTTGTATCGGTGATGCAGGCTGCTGGTGATAACATAATTTCCTCAGGTGTACCCGGATTGCTTGATGGTCTGGTAGGTCTTGATGAGATTAAAAGAGAACTGAATGGACTGAGTGATGTCCTTGATGGTATGAAGAGAAATGGCGCTTCTTTCAGAATACCGTACAATACAATTATTATCGGAAATTCAGGTACTGCAAAAACGCTTACAGGAAATCTTATTACCTCTATTCTTGAATCTTATGGAGTGATAACAAAAAAGACGCCGGAAGTATTGGATGGCAGTTCACTCGAAAAAATGGGTTCATCTGACTTTGTAAAAATATTTAATGCTGCAAAAGGGGGAGTACTCTTCATTGATAACGCACATAAACTTGTTGATTCAGATGGAAAGGCATCATCCGGCTTTGGAACTCTTATAACACAGATAGATTCATCTGAAAATGATCCTGTTGTAATACTTGCCGGGCTTCCTTTCGGGTTCAGGGAATTTGTAAAAAAACCGGAGAATAAAAATATTACAGGTCGTTTCCAGAATATCTTTTTTGTCCCGGATTACACACCGGCGCAGTGTTCTGATATTGTCTGTCATGAGCTTGACAGGCAGGGACTTATTGTTTCCGGAGATGTAAAAGATCAGATCAATAAAAGATTCAGATATTTGATAAAAGATCTGAAGAGGTCAGATTCAGAGATCAGTGCTCATAACGGTTACCTCGCGTTGAAAGAGGCCCGTGAAATTATGTCCTCTTATTTTAAAAGGAAAGTAGCGGATAAAATTATAATTGAAGAGGATGTAACGCTTCCCGTTGAAAAGAAGAGAAGTCTTGATGAAATAATGGCCGAACTTGATGCTGTTATCGGTATGGAAAACATTAAAGCAGAGATACGAAGTCTGTTTAATCAGATGAAAAATGTTCAGGATATGGCAGCCAGCGGGACAGAAATTAAAAAACCGGTAAACCATTTTACCATCACAGGTAATCCTGGTACAGGTAAAACAAAGGTAGCACGTCTTCTCGGAAGCATACTTGAAGGGCTGGGCGTACTTGAAACAGGACATGTAATAGAAGTTGATCGGAGTAAAATGGTGGCCGGTTATATTGCACAGACAGCTCCGCAGACTAATGCACTCTGTGATCAGGCAATGGGGGGGGTGTTATTCATCGATGAGGCATATACCCTTGCCAAGGGTGGTGAAAACGATTTCGGAGTTGAGGCTATTGAGGCTCTGCTCAAGCGTATGGAGGACGACAGAGATAAATTCGTGGTTGTCGCCGCCGGATATAAAGAGCCTATGGATAAATTTATCTCGGCGAATGATGGTCTTAAAAGCAGGTTTAATAAACGTTTTCATCTTGAAGATTACAATCCGGAAGAACTTGTTGAAATATTTAAAATTGAAGCCAGGCAGCAGAAATATATAGTAGAAGAAAATGCGGCAGAAAATGTTCTTTTATTTTTTAAAGACCGCTGCTCAAGAAAAACGAAAGATTTTGCCAATGGCCGTGAAGCGCGCAATCTGTTTGAAGATGCCAGGCGCAATCAGTCAGACCGCCTGGCTAAATCGGCAGATGAAGGTAAAGCATATAACACAAAAGATATACTTACCATAACTGCGGCAGATATACCTCTTACTACATCGGCAAAGGCTGTAACCGTTGACGATGCCTTGAAAGAGCTTAATGAACTTACAGGTCTTGCGTCGGTTAAAGAAGCAGTGAATGCAATAATAAATACAATCCGTGCGGGTAAAATTTCGGGGGAGGAGGATGCAGTCTCCAAACATTTTATTTTTTATGGGAATCCGGGTACCGGTAAAACTACTGTTGCCCGTATTCTTGGAGATGTTTTTAAGGGAATCGGAATGCTTCCTTCAAACAACCGGGTTGAGGTGGACCGCGGGAAGCTTGTAGGTACGCATATGGGGCAGACTCCGCCCCTTGTTAATTCCGCATGTGACAGCGCAATGGGTGGTATACTTTTTATAGATGAGGCATATTCGCTGAATCAGGGGGCTGGTGACCAGTATGGCAAAGAGGCTGTTGACACCCTTGTTAAGCGTCTGGAGGATGACAGGGGTAAGTTCGTATGTATCGCAGCCGGATATAAAAGTGAGATGGATGAGTTCATTGAATCAAACTCCGGATTTAAATCGCGTTTCACTAATTTCATTACATTCGAGGATTACACTCCGGATGAAATGGTTGAAATATTCAATTCCATGGCAAAGAGTAAAAAAATTGAATATGCTGACGGATTTGAAGCAACGCTCAGGGAAAGAATGAAAGAGATTCATTCGGGTAAAAGCGCTACATTCGCTAATGCAAGGACAGTCCGGCAGGTTTTTGAAAAGACAAGAGAAAAACTCTCCAGCCGCATAATCGGGATGCAGGACAGGGGAGTGGAAGATGAGATTCTGAAAAGAGAGATCAGGATAATGCGTACCGAGGATCTTGACCGTACTGTGACAGGATAGGTGAACAGGATAGGAGGAATATTATGAACTGCCCTTATTGCAGGGAAACAATAGATGATGATTCGATATACTGTGACCAATGTGGCGGAGAGATATTATTGTGTTCTCTCTGCGGAAGGCCGGGCAAGGGGAAAAGATGTATCTTTGACGGGCAGGTGATGATTAAACCTGGTCATGAAGTGAATACTGGCACGGAAACAATTCCTGTACAGCAAATGTCTGCAGTATCTTCTGGTACTACTGATCATGGAGATAAATCTAAGCAGTTGCAGCCATTTAAGCTCAGGCTTTACAGTAAAACGCATGGAATAGATATAACACCTTCACATGGAGATGTTATTGGACGTAAATCAGGCCCGTTTGCTGAAATATTCAGCCGGTTTCCGCAGGTGTCCGGGAGTCATATTAAAATTGAATATAATGACAGCATATGGACTGTTTCAGATACAGGGTCGACCAATGGCACTTATATTAACAAGGTTAAACTTGTCCCGAATAAAGCCGGTACTGTAAATAACGGTTCAACCCTCAGAATAGCTGATATTGATTTTAGTGTAGAAATAGCAGTATCTGAAAACGCGACTGCCAGAATCTGATTATGCGCATTTCAGTATCCGCAATCTGTGATATCGGTCTTGTACGCTCCAGTAATGAAGATATGATACTTGTTGACGATAAGCTTTTACGTGACGGGAGATATTCAGCTGAAATTATTAATAAAAATGATAAACCATTTGTACTTGCGGTTGCTGATGGAATGGGGGGGCTTGAGAATGGCGAAGAAGCGAGCGCCATGGTATTGGAAAGGCTCTTGTATTTCATGCATGGTATTCCGGGTGACCTTTCCGACGATGAGATTGCTGAGGTTTTCAGGACTTTTGCCGAAGAAACTCACATGGAAGTGCCAAAGAATAGCGGGTCTACATTGGTTGGGATTCTTTTTTATCGGGGTAAAGCTTTTCGTTTTCACGCGGGTGATTCAAGACTTTGGCTTTTCAGCCATGGATTGTTGAAACGACTGACAATGGATCATTCTCTCAGGGAGTCAGGGAGCATGCCCGATGCCCCGTCAAATATAATAACCAATTCATTCGGCGGAGGTGGTAAAATGTTTCTTGAGTTTACTCCGATAGATGTGGGACTATCATCAACTGATATTATTTTACTTTCAAGCGACGGGCTGCATGACATTGTACATACTGATGAAATTGAAGATATACTTAAAACAAATCCCTGTCCGCTGGAAGCACTGGTCTCTGCAGCTGAGTCAGGGGGTGGTAAAGATAATATATCGGTAATTATTGCATCGATACAGGAGGTATAAAATGACCATTTGGACTTGTCCAAACTGTGACAGCGATTTTGATGGAGGATTCTTTAATAACAGGCAGTGCCCGGAATGCGTAAACTGGTTTACCAGGTTTGTAGTCAGATTGGTACAGTTTTTGAAAATCGGTATTCCGGCAGGGGTAGTTTTGCTTCTGATCTTTTTTTTTAATGGAGGCGGTTTCAGCCGTATTATTTCAACTGCGGGTAATGTGATTGACATCAGAACTTTCTACATATACGGTCATGAGGCTTATTCTAGTTCAATTGTAAAAGGTGAAAGCCGCGCTACATATACTCTTACCGCAGAAAGACCTTTCTTTACTAAAATTACAGGGAGCGACATGATCAAAACGACGGTGCCGGTGATGTCTGTCCCGCGGGGAACTGTTGTTATTCTCGGAGGAGTTATACGGCGTGGTGGCGATGTATGGGCTCCTGCCGAATTTTACAGTGGTGAAACACCTGTCAGAGGTTTCATATTAATGCCGAGGCACTGGGAGGATTCGGTAACTGTGTTCAATATGGAAAATGCAATAGATGCTTTTGAAAAAACATACAGGGAGTATGTAATAAAGAATTTTGCATTAAAAAAAGTGACAGATGCACAAAGGAGAAAGTTTGAAGAAGAAAATCCCGAGTATTTCAGATTGAAGGATATTGAAGAGAAAAAAGCCGGTTATTATGCTAAAAAAAGCGATAAAAACGGTATCGATAAGGTTTACAGCTATTATCTGGATAAAAGCAATATTAATATGATGATTCTACAAAGCGACAGGGGATATAAACGTCCTCCGCTGAACCTGAAATAAAAGGAGAAAGCGATGAGTGAAAATAATAAAACAGTAAGAATTAATAATGCGACGTTAAGGATTGATGATATAAAAGCTGATGATTCCGCAGAAGCAACCGTAAGGATCAATGATATAAACCAGCCGACAGTAAGGCTGGATGAACAAAAATCTGCAGATTCGGCAGATTCAACTGTATGTATTGATAATAACAGCGCTGAAACAATAAAAATTACATCCGCAGCCGGAGGTGATACCCAGCAGGATGCGGAAACCATCAGAATAATGAACAGCCAGTCGGTATTATTGCATAAACAGACAGAGGGAGATGAAATTTTTGAACCGGGGAAAACTGTACAACTGAATGGAATAAACTATATAATAAAAAGAATTATCAGCATTTCCTCCGGTGAGGCAATAATATATGAAATTGAGCTTGGTGGGAAACCTCTTGTAATGAAACATTACAGGAAGGGATATAAATTTCCGGAAGATGTTATAAGCAAAATCAGATCTGATCGTTCGGGAATGATTATAGGAATACATGATTTTGGACAGTTTGAAGAACGTGATTTTGAAATAATGGATTATGCTTCAGGAGGGCCTCTTGACAGTTATCTTCGTGAAATTGGACCGTTAAGCAATATTGTTCAGCTCAAAAAGCTGGCAGGAAATATTGCCGAGGGTCTGCGTGTTCTGCATGATGAACTCGGTATAATATACCAGGATTTGAAACCGGAAAATGTGTATTTTACAGATCAGACAAGATCATCTGTAGTGCTGGCGGATTTTGGTATTTCCAGCCTGATGAAAAACGGAACCGGTGAGGCAATTGTAAGGGCTAACGGTACGAAAGAGTATGCCGCACCAGAACTGATGAGGTTTGGAAACCAGACGGAGGTTATGGCCGGGAAGGCAGCCGATTATTTTGCTTTCGGGATAACGATGTATCATCTCTG
This sequence comes from Spirochaetota bacterium, assembly GCA_963664815.2. Lineage (GTDB taxonomy): Bacteria > Spirochaetota > UBA4802 > UBA4802 > UBA5550 > WRGT01. The sequence continues at coordinate 2,342,329 of CAXXHB010000003.1, read as the reverse complement.
GCTTGGAGAAAAACCATTCAGGGGGATCCCCGACGCAATAAGATCTGCAATGGTGCGGGATAAAACAGTTGAATTTCCGGGAGGCATGGACCCTGATCTTGCTGTACTTATCAAAGGACTTATAAACCCACTTCCGAAAGAGAGGTGGGGGTACAGTGAAATAAAAAAATGGATTGCAGGAGAAAAACTGACAGTCAGCTACAATTCGACACTGCGGCCCTATGAACAGCGGTCATTCAGTTCAACGGAAACATTCTCAACCCCTGCAGAACTAGCAGTGCTTCTTGAAAAGCATCCGGAACGCGGCGCAGATTATCTGTATATGGGGAAAATCAAGGAATGGCTTGAAAAAGCAAATGATATGGCCCTTTCAACTGAAATGGAGAAAATTATCGAATTATACAGTGGCAGTGATGAAAGAAATGCGGGGCTTACACGTGCCATATATACTCTGGATCCGGGAAAACCATTTATCTCTCATAAGGGCAGGTTGTGTACTACTGCCGAGGAACTGGGGGATGCGCTTGAGGCTGAAGCTCATGACATGGTTAAAATTGACGAGTTGACACATCAGGACAATATCTATTACCAGGAGGAGCTTAAAAACCCCCTGTCGCCGTTTTATCTTTATCTTGAAGCCGTTGGCGGAGAAAACGGGAAAACCGTTGCTGATTCTTTCTGGGATCTCTTTGATTCAGACGCGATTACAGAAGAGAGAGCCCTCAACACGGTAATTCTTAGTCTTCAGAGTAACGGTGAAGGGCGGATAAAACTACTCGGTAAATATTACTACAGTCCTGAGGAATTGGCGCTGGAAACAGATCCTGAAATACGGCAGGAGATTATCAGCGGGATAATGACTGACGATTCGAAACTCCTGGTATGGCTTGAAAAGAGAAACATCATTAATGATACATACAGTCTTATGAACATGCATCCTGTTTCGCGCTTTACAGTACTGAAAATGTTTCCATTCAGAAATTGCCGTGATGTTCTGTTTTTATGGAATGATAATAAATGGCTTGAAGATGCCTGTATTATTGCCTGTGGGAACAGGATTGATCTTATGGAATTCTATATTTCTCAGGGCCTTCCGGTCAACGGGAATGCACATCCTGAACTTCTCGATTTTGACACCACTCCGCTTAATTGTTCCATACTGACCGGCAATAAAAAAATGGCATCTATACTCCTGGACAACGGCGCTGATGTAAACAGTCCTGCCCTGAATGGCCAGATTCCTCTGGGTCTTGCTGCATGCTGGAGAAATGTTGAAATTGCTTCCATGCTCCTTGACAGAGGAGCTGATCCGAATCTTCCTCAGAAAGAGGAAGATAGAGAATACGCGCCGCTGCAGCTTCTTCTTATGGGATCACCTGATGAAACAGCAACAGCAGAATCACAGAATACTATTGTTAAACTTCTGCTTGAAAAGGGCGCTGATCCGAAGATCATTCTGGAAGATGGCTGTAATCTGCTCCACTATGCTTTACGAAATGATGAAAAGGGGGAGGCGCTTGAGACTGTAAAAACTCTTATAGATGCAGGAGTTGATATCAATGGAGGGGAAGAACATGGCATAACTCCGCTTATGGGGGCCATATTACAGCATTCCAAAATCACAGAAAGGGAATCTTCACCCGAAATCGTGGAATTGTTGCTTAAAAAAGGTGCAAGGGTAAATGTTTTTACCACTGTTGATGAATGTACTCCGCTTATGCTTGCCGCCGGAGATGGTCATAATGGAATAGTAAGGATGCTGATTAAATACGGGGCTGATATAATGCTTGCAGACCCGGATGGAGAAACCGCGTATTGCTATGCAAAGAGGGAAAAGTTTAATGATACAGCATCCATTCTTGATCCCGGGAAAGGTTTAAAAATACGGCACCTGTTAAATAGTGTAACAGGATCGGCCATAAAAGGGATAACGATTCTGATGCTGTTCTTCTCTTTTGATATCGTAAGCAGGATTACCGGATTGATTTCATTATCACCGATACTTCTTGGATTTATAGCTTTTTTACTTTCACATTTTTTTATTGCATATACTCTGATGATAATCTGTGGTTCATTTTATAATTACAGGATTAAACTGGTGAATACGCTGAACAGGTTTGAGGGGCAGATACTGTATATTTTTGTATTACCTGTTTTATTCCCTGTTCTGGTTGCCTTCGGACACAGGGCGGCTTCTATGATTCCGGGGAGTGAGAAGATATATGCGGCTGGCGGATTAATCCCCGGGCTAATAGAGAAATTTCCTGACGGTACAGCGGTTATTGCGGCATATCTTGTTATGCTGGCAATACCAATGGCAATAGTGTTTATGATGACAACGATCTCTGAAAAATTTGAAAAGGTTTATCGTATGTACAGAAGCTATGAGAATTGATAATTACGGTATCTAATGTGTTGTTTAACAATAATTGAAGGAAAGGAATTGAGAAAAAATTATGCAGGAATATGATCTTCTCTCTTTTGCAGATACGGCTGTTAAAAAAATTATACGCGAACTGGATGTGGAGGATATAGCATGGTTTCTTCTTGATAAGGATGAGAAAATTGTTCATCTATTTGCGGAAAATATGCGTGAAAAAGATAGAAAAGAACTCATCCTGATGATCGGCAGATTAAACCGAGATAATCTTGAAAGATATAAAGAGGGAAAGGAAAGGACACTTCGTGCAATCCGTGTGCTTGTTGAAAACGGGGATATAACACCTGATGAAATAATGGTATGAGCTATGACGGAGAAGAATGATTTGTTCAAAAAAATGATGAAAGAAATTCTTCCTGGCGATCTGTCCGAGCGGATCAGAAAGATTGAGACACTTGAAGAACTTGAAGAGGAGTATAAAAACATAAGGGCTGAAAAAGTACATGTACGCCGTATGCTCATTGAGGCAGAAGCGGAGGGAAATGTTAAAGAAGCAGATACTCTCAGAAATCGTCTTGAAGAAATAGTGAAAATCACAGGATAGTGTATGGGTTCCGGAAAGGATGAAATAATATCATGTACTCATTGTGGAGGACTGTATAGAAAACAGATCTTAATATCAGGGAATACTTTTGGTGCCAGGTTCTGGTCTGACGGGTACTACAGTGCTGTTATGTATCCGATGGAGCCGGTTGTGGAACTATGTCATTATTGTAGCAGATGGTTTATTATAGCGAAAGCGAAAATAAAAAAACAGGTGCCGGGGAGTGAAGATTACCAGGAACTCCCTTTTATAGGCATAGACGATAAAAAGAATGATATCAGTTACCTTGAAGCTATAACAGAGCTGTTCCCTCAAAGCCGAAAATTAAAACCCGCTGATCGTCGATATGAATATATACTATATACCCGTCTATGGTGGGAGCAAAATCATAACAGGAGAAAATATACCTCCGTAGAGGCGGATAGCTGTCTTCCCCTGGATCTTGCGGAAACACTGAAAAGAATAATTTTCTTGGCGGAAGAATCAGGTGATTATATTGCAAAAGCTGAGGCTGAACGTGAGCTTGGACTTTTTGCCGATGCAATTTCAACAATCGAAACAGCGGAGAAACATCTCAGGGATTATGATTCACGGCTGGTATTAAGGCAGATTGAGAGGCAGGCGCGTAAAAATTCAGATGAAGTCTTCATAATAGAAACGGAACATTTCAGTGTATCTGATATAGGCAAATCAGGTTTAGCATCTGAAGAGAAAATCTCAAAACCTGTCAGTGATTTTTTCCCTGCAATGTGTTATGTCTATCCTTCAATTCAGAATGTCTTTGCCTTTCCTTCACGTGATAAGAAAACTGCAGGGCTTAGGCCGCTGCTGCGTTGTCTTCTCAGTGAATCTGACAGGGAATGGACGGGGAACTGTTTTTTTCTCTCAGGTGATTACAGAATGTTTCGTCGTTATGAGCGTCTGTTTACATCTGAAGAATTAGCTGCTTTTGAAAATTTCAGTCCTGAAATAAAAGAGGAACTTATATGGTTCTGGAACATTAATTCAAAATCTGTACATGTTCCTGTACACTCTGAATCAGGACGCTATTGCCGTATATTACATTATCTTGCACATTTTGAAGCAAAAAATTTAAGTGAGAATCTGTTTGAAAGTGAACCTGATGATATGACTGTGACCAGAATGCTGAATCTGTTGCAAAAGGAGATACAGCGAAGCAACAGAATGCATAAACGGATAATGCCTGATCTGAACAGTGTCATGAAAGGTGCTCCGAAGTGGATCGGAGGTATTGATCTGACGCCAGTTAACAGCAGTGGTGAAAGAATGAAATTTGCAGCTCAGCTGAATTCAGGAATTGTTAAGGCCGGAAACAATACGTTTTATCTTTTCTACGACCTGGACGAAGAACTCTTCGTCCAGGTACACGACTGATTATTTATAATTACAAAGGCGCTGATTTTCAGTCATCATTAGAGGGATTTTTATTTACCCACTGCGCCTGCGTCATAGAGTATTCAAACCCGGAAGCCTGCATACGCGCGTTCTTTGCCCAGAAGTCCTCCTGCTGAGGTGCGCCCATTGAAACGCTTTTGAAATTAGTCGGGCTTACTTTTCCGCTGCCGGCTTCGGCAAGTCCCCCTAGAAGAAAATATATACCAAGAACAGCGATAACAAATGGTACCATAAAAGCAGCCAGGAAAAAAGTCGTGCCCGCTACCGGCAGCATGCAGGCTAACCATGCCGGTGCAAAAATTCCGGATGATATAACAGCCCTTGCCACAAGAAAAAGAAACATAAGTAATATAATAACAAGGGCAAGAAACATGAGCCAGGTAAAAAATCCGGAGTACTTTCCTGATGCCACTTTATTGTTTATAAAATCGAACGTTTCCTTCCGGTTGAGCATTGCAAAAAATCCGTAAAATCCGCCGCCGACTGCCCCTAAAATGATCCACATTGTTGAATCTACCATCAGTGGATCTTCTTCCATCTGTGTGAAATCAAAACGCCATGATCCTACAAGGATATTTTCTATCATGACCGCCGCGAACCATGCTCCGATGACGATCAGGAGACATATGCCGATAAACTTCCATGTAGGAAGAGAAAACCAGTGAATGGACTTCCCGTCTCCACCCCAGTATTGAACCCAGCTGACAGATTTAGAAAAAAAATCGAGATGTCCGGAGGCGTAATGTAGAAGTACTGAGCCGTAAACAGCGGTAGGTAGGAAAAATATTCCGAAAAAAAACCATTGCCATACAAGGATAGCCCTGCTGTTTCCTTTTTTTAAAAGAACAAAGAAAACCGGGTAATAAAGCAGAATCCCGGTTATAACAAGAATAAGAGCCCAGGCGCCAAGACCAAGTTTCGTTCCTGTCCATGGAAGTGATGATGCTAATAAAAGTATAAATTTGACGCAGAATGTAACACAATCTGCAAGATAACTCAACATGGTAAACTCCTTATTGAAATAATAGATCAAATTTATATAAGTGTTTATTCTTTAGTCAAATAAATTTTATTGTAATGCGAGAATTCCCGGCGTATTAAACTGTAAAAAAATAGAATTATTATACATATGAAGCCGTGCAGCTGAATTGACAGTTTTCAGATAATTATAAAAAAAGAGTGATGTAGTGGAAAAATAATAAATAAATAAAATAGTTCAGGATTATTATTGGTAAAATATACAATTCAGACGTTTTATTAAAAGACAATTGTTAAAGATACTTGACTTGAACGTTTAATGAATGAGATAAACAAAGATTCAGAGGTTATATGAAAATACTTCACTGTTCCGATCTTCACCTTGGAAGGCGTCCTGTCGGCGGGATAGGGGAATATTCCGGCTCCAGGTTTAATGATTACTTTGATTCATTTAACCATATTGCAGAGTACGCTGTTGAGAATTCAGTTAACACTGTAATTATATCGGGTGATATATTTGACCGTCGTGAAATTACTCCGGAGATACTGGAACGTGCGGAAAAGTTATTCTTAAAACTTAATGAATCCGGTATTAAAACAGTTATCTCTGAGGGTAACCATGATCGCGGCGGGAGCAGTGACTCCACCTGGCTTAACTATCTGGCACACAGAAAACTTGTTTATATGCCATCAGTTATACCTGATGATGAGAATGATTATCTTTTTGAACCGGTTATAATTGACGGCATATATTTTTATTCAATGGGATATCCGGGAATTTATATAGAAGACATGTCGCGTTCTCTTGCTGAGATACTTGATGCAGACAAGGCAAATATTGTTCTTGTGCATACGGCAATAAGTTCTAATGATCATTTCCCGGGCACTGTTACCTCCGGTGTAATTGATTTATTTAAAGGGAAGGTTGCTTATATTGCAGGAGGTCATTTTCATTCATATAGTCACTACCCTGCAAATGATCCATATTTTTTTGTACCCGGTTCTCCTGAATACTGGGACATGGCGGAGAGCGATGAAAAGTTTTTCATTGTCTTTGATACAGAAACCGGTATCCGTGATAATATAAGTACAAAAAGACGAACCAGAATTCTGAAAAGCCACACATTCCTTTCCGGGAGAGAGGATGATTTCACCGTGGAGTTTGACTTATGGCTCTCTTCTGCGGATATTCAAAGGGATTCGGTTGTAATATGCTCATTCAGAATAAGTGACTCTCTCTATCCTGATACTGTAATGTGTGAAAGGAAAATTGAGTCAGCCGGGGCTTTAAAGGCAAAAGTGTCATTTACATATGATGAGTCCGGTTCGTACTTTGGTGCAGATCAGGAAAAGGCTATAACAACTGAATCAATTGAAACTGAAAACTTTGTTTCAGCAGGGTATTCATATGAAAGTGCAGGGAAAATAGTAAATTTATACCTTCCGGAGATTAAAAAGCTGCAGATTGAGATGCAGAATGAAGCAAACGCATTTGAAATTGTTGACCGGATGATTGATGACCTTACAGGGGTGATTAAAGATGCGGATTAACCGGATTGAACTGAAAAATTTCAGAAATCATAAAGAATCTTCATTTGAATTCGAGCAGGGGATCAACCTTATACTGGGAGAAAACGGTTCCGGTAAAACAAGTATACTGGACGCCATAGGATTTGCTCTTTTCAATATGAAGCTCAGATCAACTGCTGAAGACACGCTGACAATCAACGAATCTTCAGGTTATGTAAAATTGGAATTTACTGCGAATGACAGAAATACTTACCAGGTAACAAGAAAGTTTCCATCAGGGCAGGTTTCGCTTAATGAAGGGGGATCGAGGAAAATTGTAACGGGGGTAAATGAGGTTTATAAAACGGTGAATGTATTAATAGGAAACATTTCGGGTAATCTCTCACTGTTTGAAAATGTGATTGTTGCCTCACAGAACAGATTTACGTCAATTTTTGATGAAACACCGGCAGAACGCGAGAATGTTTTCAACTCGATATTCGGAACAGAAATTTACCGGCAGATGTATAAGGGTATACTGAAACAGGTCTGTGATCAATATGATAAAAAAAATGCATACGCCGGAGCCGGACTTGAGACTAAACAATCACAGTTAAAAAATACTGATGAACTGAAAAAGATTTATGATGATGCCGGAAATGAATACCGTGAAGCAGAAAAGATATGTACTGAAACTATCAGAAAAATTGATGTGGCAGAAAGCAGTGTCAGGGAATCTGATAATGCAAAAAGCCTGAAAGAAAAACTTCAGATAAGCATAAATGGAATAACATCACAGATTGATGACCGGAAAAAACAGATAGAAACTGTTAAATCTGATCTTAAAACTGCAGAGGAAGCCGCTGTTATTGAAACAGAACTGAAACCTCAGCATGATGAATATGAAAAGATTAAAGAACAACAGGATATAATTACAAAAGAAATATATGTACTGGAAAAGGTTGAAAAAGAGTTCAATAAGAATAAAGATGAAATTTCAAAACTTGAAAAGGTGAAGGCCGAAGCTGAAGGTGAAGTTAAAAGGCTGAAACAACAGACGGAAAGTGATAAATTAAGTATTGAAGAGATTTGTAAGGAGATCGGAAAATTATCGGAAACAGTTGTTCAACTTGAAAAGGATAAGGTTATATATCAGGATGAACTATCCTCTCTGATTAAAAGGAAAAGATTATTTGACGATCTGTATAAAAAGTATAAACAGGCATGTGAGGAATCATCAGGGAAAGAGGTTCTCGCGGTAAGAGCGGAGGAGGCTTCTTCCGGTGAGGAGATTCTGTTGGCAGAGATAACTGAATATGAAGAGGAGAATTCTCTGCTTGAAGAGATGAAAGTAAAGCGTGACAGTCTTAACAGCTTTATTACTCACTATAATACACTGTTAACCGAACTTGATGATGCCGAACGTGAACTTGCAGAACTGAGATGCCCATATCTTAAGGAGCAGTGTAAAAATATTGAAAATGCAGGGAGCATTTCTGACTATTTCAAACCGAAAAAAAATGATATAGTATCTAAAATCTCTGAACTTGATGCTGAATTGAAAGAATACAGTGATATTGATGTACGGATAAAAAAGTGCGGCAGCGGCAGGAGCGTAAAGATGGAACAGCTTAATGCCCTGAGAAAAAATATTCATGAAGCGATGAGATACCGGAAAGAAGAGTCTGAATGTAAGCAGAGCGCGGCTGAATACTCTCTTGCCATTGCAAAGCTTTTTACAGGGATCAGCGGAAAAGATGCTGAAAGTATTAAGAACGATGATTACATGACTGCTTCGGCAGAGATGCAGGGTGAAGTATCAGGTATCAGTACAAGGATTTCAGGTATTTCAGAAATGTTGCATGATAAACATGACGAATATAAAAAAAGAGAAAAATTTTTAAATGACACAACCCGGAGGATTAATTCAGCAGAGGAAGAATCGGCGATGACTGTTGAACAGATTGAAGCATATAGCAATGAACTGGAAAACAGGAAAAAAACGGCGGAAGAGTATAAAACGGATCTGTTGCCGCTCACTGAGCTGAAGAGAAAATCAGCTGAAAACGGTGAAAAGCTGAAAAAGCTTGAACCCCTTGATCAGAAGTATCGCAGGGCCGCACAGAAATCAGCAGAAAAGGAAAACCTCTGTCTGAGATTGAATGGGGAAAATGAAAGTATAAACCGGCTGCTTGAGTCACGGAGATCGGCAATAGAGCAGCAGAATGCTGTTGTATACAGCGCGGAAAATCATGAAAGGGCTGTTGGTTTATACTCCGGTCTTAAAAATGAATTACAGAGAGTGAACAGCCGTCTTATAAGTCTGAAATCTGCATTTGATATAGCATCCAGGGAGATGGAGGAGAATAAAAAGCTCGAGGTTGAAATTGAACTGAAGAGCAGGGAGATTGATGAGATTAACAGGAAAAGGGATGCTGCAATTACTTTCCGCGAAAATATTAAAATACTCGGTCCCTATATATCTGAAAGAAGGACAAAAATGATCGCGGCTGCCGCGACAGTAAACTTTCAGAGAATGACAGGCAGGGGTGAGAGAATACTCTGGGAGAATGACGAGGAGCAGTATCTTGTTTCGATAGCATCATCTGCCGGTAAACGGCGCTATAATATGCTTTCGGGGGGTGAGCAGGTGGCTGTTGCACTTTCAATAAGGTCTGCACTTGCGTCTGAAATGACAGACTGCCGTTTTGTAATCTTTGATGAACCGACAATTAACCTTGATGCGGAGAAAAGGGAGGCATTAAGCCTTTCCCTTTATGAAATGCTTAAAGGTCTTGAACAGGCTCTTGTGGTTACTCATGATGCGACATTCCGCGAGATGGCGACAAAGGTTATTGAACTGGAAAAAATATAGTTTTAAAAATATCACAGCAGAAGGTGAAGCATATGAAAACCTCATATACAATAATAGTTATTATTTTTTTATTTTTTTCCGTTGGTAGACTTTATCCGGTAACAAATATTGTAGGTGGCACATGGGAGTATACTTACGAGGTTTCATCGGGTGACAGCGCCCTGCTTGATAAATTCTATCAGTATAAGAACAGCAGTAATTCACAGACAGTAATAAAAAAAGAACCTGGAAAAATTACCGTACTTAATAAGGTTAATCTTTCCCCTTTTATCGATTCGGCTGTATTCCCCATCCCTTTAAAAAATTTCGGAAAAGATATTGAAAAGTATATATTGCCCGACAGTGACCTGAATGCAAACGATATAACATATCTGAAGAATATAGTTGCAAAAACAACATCCGGTGCGAAGACACAGACTGAAGCTGTTGAAAGACTGATGATATTTATAAGGCAGAATGTTACATATTCTCTCGGTGTTTCATCTAATCCCGTGTCTGTACTGATGTCGGGTTCAGCGTATTGTGAAGGATATGCACGTGCAGCAGTATCTCTTTTTCGTGTAGCAGGGATACCGGCAAGGGAAGTTGAATGTTATATCGCACCCGGGCATTTCTGGGGTTTTGGCGGGAATGGCGGCAGCGGAGGATTTCATGCATACGTTGAGGTATATTTTAAATCAAGGGGCTGGATATCATATGATCCGCAGAACAGTATGCATCATGTGGATCCTTTCCATATAGTAAATTTCCCGCGTTCCGGCGCTTTTGTGAAAGAGATATCTGTCGATGATAAGCGGGAATATCTTGATATGTATAAAGAACCTTCGGCATGGCCTGAATTTTATTCAAGAAAAACATCTGAAGTTCAGAACAGCGGAATAGTAACCGCTTCACTGATTGATAACAGGGGAAAGCCTGTCACTGCAAGTTATAAGACAAACAGGTGGCTGTTTAATTATGACAGAAACAAAAAAAGTTATCCATCAATAACAGTTCTTGAAAGCGGTTCCTGGGCAATACCTGAAGGTACAAACACCGTGTATTTTATGGAAAAAGGGGGATTTTTTGAGCATACAATAACGCATAATGTCAAAGAAAGACTGGTAAAGAAATATGATATGTCTGATACAAAACAGACAATACGGATAAAACTCCCGCCTGGTAACCAGCAGCTTGTATACTGGCGTCACCTGGGGGAATCAGATAAGGTGGTATTTATACAGGCGGATAACGGATATGTAACACTGCACCTTTCCGACGGACAGTATCTTTTCAGCCTGAACAATAATGTTGTCAGCCCGACATATCTTATTGACGTTAACCCGGCAAAAACCGGGAAAGAATACAGTCTGACAGATTTTCCGTTTTATCTTAAAAAGGGTTTTTTTGCGGTTATTGCAGGATTTAAAGACGAGAAAGGTAACGGGCTTGGCGGGGTTGTTCTGCTGGAGAATCAGGAGGGGAGCTTTTATGAGTATAAAGGAGATGAGAAAAAAATTTTTTATGCAATTACGGAAAATTCAAACTATAACATAATATCCTTCAGGACAGCTGGATATATAATGAAGCAGCAGATAGATTTCGCAAAAAATAAAAGTAATAACCTTGAATTCTCATTTGCAGATGATAGTGTCACTGAACTTAAGTTTGATGCGAGGGCGAACATATTTATAAGCCGGAAGGTCGGGGGTAATTCATTTCAGACGGTATGTGAAACATATACTGCAGGTGACGGAAAACTATTATTAAAGCTTCCGTCCGGCAAGTACTACATAAGTGACGGCGGTTTCAGCTGGGACAGAATGCGTATACTTGAAATAACTGATGGAAAGGGGAAAAAGCTGAGTTTCTCCTCTCTGCCCAAGAATTAAATAAAAGAAAGAGTTAATCTGTATCCCTGTCGGTATAGTATTCACACCAGACAGGGTAGTGATCAGAAACTGACTTTTCAGTTCCTGCAGTTGTTCTCCCCCCTTCACATTCTGTTATATCATAAATACCGCCGAATCTGAAAACCCCGGATTCACCGGTAAAATCGCTCTTAAGGCTCATTGTCATCTGTATACGGTCGTATGTATTGTCGGAAAGAGCTACAGTTGTATCGCAGGAGTTTGGTATTCCTGTTATGTACAGTTCCGGGTCAAAACCGGAAAGCCATTCTTTATCACCTTCGTCATAATAAGAACCGTCGGCATTGAAATCCCCGAGACAGATAACATCCGGTTCTGAATAAAGTTCTCTTATTTCATCAATCGCAGTCTTAAGGGATGTTATCTCCTCCTCTGCAAGTTTTGGTGAAGTGTGCACAGTGATTATTGTAAAATCAAAGTTATCCCCTTTCTTTATTGTATTAAAGTTGGCGGTTAAGGGTGTGTATGAAAATGACTCAGTTCCGGAATATAGGGCATAATCGTTAACTTTAACTTTGTCAGTTCTGTAGATTATTGCATATTGGTTTCCGCAGATATATGAGTATAAGTCATCTTTCACAATGGAATTAATCCGTGAAACAAAGACTCTCAGTATTTCATTACATGTTTCTTCGGAAGCTGAAGATCTGTTCGAACCGATCTCCTGGAGTGCAATAATATCAAAATTCGAAGCTATCTCGGACAGTACTGTCAATGTGTGAGGTCTTCGAAGCTTGGTTTTCCCGAAAATCTGCATGTTGAAGGTAGCAATCTTAATTGTTGTATCTGTTACGGGATTTGGTTTTGCAGTATGTTCCTTTAGACTCCAGGCTGAAGAGACAGGGATTAGTATTATCAGCAGAAGTATAAGAACCGGTTTTTTTATATATCGTTTCATATGATCCTCAGTATCCGGTCATGTCATGGAATTTAAAATATTTTAATGATTTCATAGTATATATTTTTCCCTGAACATAATTACCATGTTGCGGAGTCTGCTGTCGAGAATATTCATGCTATGCTCAACGATCACATCAGGAATAAACTTGTAGAAAGCCTCTGCAATTCCACCCGCAATACATGCAATTGTATCACTATCACCACCGATTGATACTGCTTTGCGGATTGTATCCTCATAGCTGTCTGATTCAAGAAATGCGATTATCGATTGTGGGACTGAACCCTGGCAGGTCTCATTAAATCGGTAGTGAGGACGGATATCATCAAGTCTTTCAGATAAATTATAGAAAAACTTCTTTTCAATATATTCCTTAATCTGCTGTTTGGACGAACCGGTCCTCGCCAGGTAGATTGCAGCGGCCACAGATTGTGCACCTTTTATCCCTTCGGGATGATTGTGTGTAATCATCGCGCTTCTTTCTGCTTCGATCAGTACAACATCAAGAGAACTGTATGCCCATCCGGCAGGACTTACCCTCATTGCCGAACCGTTTCCGTAACTGTTGTATGGCCTGTTGTCATCCGATCCGGCCCATTGTCTGAATCTTCCGCCATATCCTGCATCGGGGTAGAGGTGATAGTATTCCTTTATTTTATCAATATACGGGATACTGTTAATAAGTGAATCTGCAAGAGCTATTGTTAATACTGAATCATCTGTGAAGCGGCTTTTTCTGCTGAATAAAGGGAAATCTGTAGTTTTAATATTGTTGAATTCATAAACTGAGCCTATAATATCACCTGCTATAGCTCCAAGCATAATATACTCCATTAATTGTTTTTTAACATGATTCAAGTTTTAATTGTATTTATGCTATTTAATTATCGCGTAGTTGTAAATGAATATTCAACCGGGAATCTTTTAATTTATTAAATATATAAGTTAATATTATTCCTGGCGACTGATTAAAATATCTATGGATTTTCATCCATGGAGTTATAAAAAGATAAATTACGATCAATGTTATTATTCTCACGCCGGCTGAAAAAAGCAGAGAGTACATTCAAATCCCTCTGCTTCAGGTACTAAAATATTTTTAAAAATTATGCTATTTGAAGACCTCCATAGTCTTTTTAAGTGATGAATAATCAGAGTTTTTAACTATTCTGCATTTCGTCGAAGTCATCATGGGGAACATTGCAATAAGTTCTATTTTCTTATTACCTGACATCACGTAAAGCAACTCACCCATTTTCGGCACAGCTTTATCAGAATGTTGTATTATTATATCTGAAGATCCATTGATGCTGTTTATGGTGCCTATTAAGACAGTATTATCGCCATTTTTGCCAGGTAATTTATCCAGATTGGAAAACTCGTCACTGAAATTTTCAGTAATATTGAGAAGCGCTTTTTCTGCGCAATAATTAATGGGAGCTGTTTTAAAAAAGCCGTAAAATGTAATATCATAATTTTCAGATTCATAGAGTTTGAAGGTCTTAATATGACGTGTACCTTCCGAGACTGAAACTTCCAAATTAACGGCAACCGTTCCCTTTTTAGGTTGTAGTGGCCACCATGCAGGACAGGGATAAATTCCGGGCCATGCAAGCCACCAGTTCATAGAACCGTTTTCTATGGAATAAACCTTGAAGTCCAGGTATATGACATTTTTTTTATTCCTGTACTTTGCAGCTTCCTCTTCGGTATAAGCGACATTTTCAAATGAACCGCTGTTAAATACAGCATTAGCTATAGTCTGTTTAAAGTCTTTATTATCTATATCTTCACCAGAACTGAATGTTCCGGTATTTCCTGAAAAATAGTTAACAGTTGAAATAATGGCTGTTTTCCCAGGTTTTCCGGGTTTCAGTGATTTATCAATTTTGAGATTGGACATTTTTAAATTTGCAGTACATGCTGTGGCAAGAGACATGGAAAGGATCAGGAGAATGATAATTTTTTTCATAGAGACACCTTTGTTATTCATGATTTGATGATTTAATCCCATATAAGTTGTAAAAGGCTGGTCAAGTTATTTTTATTTAAAAGAATTTAAATAAACTATATGTTATTAAAGCTGACAAATTGACAAATAGTAAGCCTGATTCGGGTTGAACATTGTTTATAAAATGATGACTGATCTGTTTTATCAGAGTTTTGTAAATATTTATTTACATCCGTTATAATACCATTTGTTTGCTTCATTGAGACATCCGGTTTTACATTCCATCTTTTCACCGCATTTTCTTTTTGTTATACAATCATTATAATATTTATCGCGATCATCAATGGAGCAGGCATATGCAATGATAATACCTGTCATGATACTGAAAAATATTGATAACACAACCAGTTTCTTCATCATATTTTCTCCTTTTAAATGAAGTTAATATTATATTCGGGTGATGCCTGATTTTCACTTGAATATAATTTACAGTAAATAATTATACTTCCAAACTATTACGTTTAATGTTTATTCATTCGGTATTTTATTTGAAAGCTCAAGACTCCAAAGAGACATATTAATTATCATTTAAAAAAGATCAAGTATCATTCTTGACAAACAGTATTTAATCTGTTTTTTAAAAAATAACATTTTCTGAATGAATTAAAAAACATTGTACCATTCCACTTTGCTTATATAGACAGTTAAAACGCAGGAAGGCGGATGCCGGACTATTTGTGTAATGTATAAAAAGGGTCTTGACAAATTGTATTACCAGTATAAAATTATATAATCATACGGAGGATTTAAATATTATGAAGAAAGTAAAGATTGCTTCTCTTTCTGCTTTTGTTCTTGTTGCTTTTTCTGCTTCAATGCTTTTTGCAAATCCAAAACTTTTAACTCAGCATAAAGCTGTTACTGGTGCGGATAAGAAAATCGCGTCATGCAATGACTGTCATAATGCAAAAACAAGGCTTGAAAAGAAAAAAGGACAGAATTACAAGGCTCTGTTTAAAACAGCAAGCTGTGCAGCTAAAGGATGTCATAAGTAATTATAATCAAAGCCCCGGTGATACCGGGGCTTTGATTATAATTGACTCTCTTTAAAAATATAAATAAAGATTTTCAGATTTAACAAATAACTTGTTTTTTTGATATTTTGCCAATTATAATAATCCCGGTTTTTCATCAAAGAATAATGGATGTAGCTGAATTATCAGGGATTCAGGTTAGTTATAGCTTACCGAATGAATAACGAGGTAGAATTTATGATTGAAGTTGCATTCGATTTTAAAAAATTTATTCATGAAACTAAATCAGTTATAATTGATCCTGCCGGTCATTTCTCTGATCTTGCAAAAAAGGGTGGTTTTACCGAACCTGTCATCAAAGCAGTTATTTATGGTCTGATTGCAGGATTAATCCATTTATCCGGTGTGATTTTTTTCCTCGGAGGCGCATCAATTGCGGCGGGACTTATAACTTCAGTTGCTGGTTCGGTTATTGCTCTGTTTATCGGAGGGGCTGTTCTTCTGGTAATAAGTGCTATATGCGGGGGCGGTAAAGACTACGAGACTAATGTCAGGGTCAATGCATCTCTGATGGTAATATATCCATTGAGCGCTGTCTTCGGACTTCCCGGTGATTTAAATTTCTGGCTTGAGGGGATAACCTCACTTATCATTTATTTTTTTGCAATATGGCTGATTTATAATGCGCTTATAAAAACACTAGGGGGTATTGCGGTAAACGTCAGGGTAGCTGCTGTTATAATGGTAGTACTCGCTTTATTGATCGTCATAAATAATCTGCATCGTTCAAAAGATATTCATTTGTTTATGAATCAGATGAAAATGGCTGAACAGGAGCGGGAAAACAGACAGAAAGAAATTGATAAAAAATTCAACCGGGAATTTGAAGATGTTCACAGGGCAGTGGAGGACATGCAAAATGTAAAAGATGAAGATGAAAAAACTGCCAGATGACATCTAAATGTTGATATTTTTTCGTTTGATGAAAAGAATATTGACTAAAGATTATCTTTATTATAAGATTTATTAAAACAATTTTTTCACATATATTTTAATGTAAAAGAATAAATGTTGTATCCCTTTACCATCTTCTGCATCGGAGAGATATGGAGAATTTTATTTTATAAAATAAACATTTGCCGGTTGAGGAAAATAATGAAAAAAATTATAGTTATATTATCTGTATTAACAATAACGTCGTTTTTATATGCCGAAGATGTTAAAAATAATGATAAGACCAAAAATTCGTCATCATCTATAAATGATGAAATCAAAGATCAGAAAATAATAATACCTGGCGAGGGGTGCGGGAAAATAAAAATAGGTGCTGCAACAGATGAAATAACATCTTTTCTCGGCGAACCAACTTCGGTCAGCAGCTATGACGATGAAGTACGCGGATGGTCGGGAATGGGATATGATCTGAATAAAGAGCCGCTCTTTGTAATCGGATTTGATAAGATGTATCAGTATGACAATATTGCAGACAGGACATCAATACCGGTATGGAAAATTTATTTTAAAGAGGGTCGGGTTATATATATTATATTTTCAAGTTTTGGTATTGTAGACGAAGCCGTTACATATGGATTGAACAATCAGTGTACCTTCGGAAAAACAGATGCTGAATTGTATAAGGCTGCCGGGAAGGGTTATTATTATAAGGATGCTTCAGGAAATGAAAATTACTTTTACTTTAAAAAAGGGCTTCTTGCAATAGTGATTGAAAAAAAACTTCGGGTATTACAGGTATTCAGACCGTTTTCAGCTGATATGGAGAGAAGCTTTCTTCTGAATATGAAATCTGGGAACTGAAACAGAATTAAAAATCAATTATAAATCTTGTACCTTCTACAGTTTCTATTCTTACAATTCCATTGATCTGTTTAACGAGTGTTTTTATAAGATGAAGTCCGAATCTTGAAGGATTATCAAAATCAATTTCATCCGGCATTCCTTTACCGTTATCCCCGATAACCAGCGTGGTTCCCTGTTCAGATGATGAGGCGATCAGGGTAATAGTTCCTTCAGTTTTTCCGGTGAATGCATATTTCATAATATTGGTAATGATTTCATTTACAATAATTCCCAGAGGAAAGAGGGTCTCAGAATTGATAGTGAAGTCATCAATATATGTTTCGACTTTTACGATGTCCTTGTTGGGAAAACTTGAGATTATTTCCTCTACAAGACCGGAAAGATATTCCTCAATCGGGAGTTCGTTAAAACTGTCAGAACGATAAAGTTTATCGTACAGTACCATCATGCTGGCAATACGGCTTTCTGCTTCATTAATGGCATCAATTGCCGGTTGCTCAGTAAGGGTTTCGGACTGAAGAAAGAGGAGTCCACGGATGCTGTTCATGTTATTTTTTATGCGATGATGCACCTCCCTGAGTATCAGCTCTTTTTCTTCAAGAAGCGTTTTTATCTTTTTTTCAGAATTTTTGCGTTCTGTAATGTCGTGAGTAATACTTAAAATATGCTTTGCACAGTCAAGTTCTATAATTTTAGCTGAAATGATTCCGTTAAGCAGGTTTCCGTTTTTAATACGAAAAACAGTCTCATAGTTATTACAGAAGTTGTTTTGTTCAATCTCGTCAACAATACGACGGTAGTCCTCTGAATCAGCCCAGAGTTTGAGGTCATTGGTTGTTTTACCGATTGTCTCACCGGAAGAAAATCCGGTAATAACAGAAAATGCTTCATTGATATTAACAATAAGCCTGTCATCAAAACGGTTGATTAAAGTTGCTGCAGGGCTTGAATTGAAAATCAGTTCAAAACTCTCTTTCTCTCCCCTGAGTTCAGCATTTAAACGCTGATTTACCATAATTATAAAACCGAAAGTCCACAGTACACCCGCTGATAGTGTTATCATAAATGCAGCTATCTGAAGATAATCTGGAGTGAACACAGAAACAATATGTCCTGTTGTTAAAATTACTGCCGAGCGGAAAATAAGAAATAACCCGTATATGATGAAAACAATGGCTGTAAATCCCGAAGATATCCTGATAGAACTTATTTTGTTTACAATCAGTATATGTATTATGAAAAAAATAATAATTGAGGAAGCAATATAAAGGATTATAACTCTTATATTGTTATCTCTTTTAATGTAGATTATAAAAAAAGTGGAAAAAATAAAGAGAGTAAAAACTGAAATTATTATACGCAGATTTTCCTTTTTATTCATAAATCGCATAGTGCCTATATACATTAAAATTAATCCTGAAAGTAGAAGAATGTTTGCAGTGAAGATTGATATTTTTTCAATGGTGACTATATCCCTTGAATGCAGTATTAAACATCCGGCTGCTAAAGTTGTACAACCTGATGCCCACCACCCGATACCGCAGTAATTTTTGTTCAGAGAGTATTGCAGTATCAGGGCTATTGCCATGAGGGAAAAAATAATTCCGGTTACCAGGGAAAGGGTACGCAAGTCTATAATCATAAAATCCTCGTAAACATATATAGAACAGATCAACTGAATAATCTCTGCCTGATGATTACTGAAAAAATGTAATCTGCAGTGAACAGAAATAATTTTATTATAAAAAGTTCAGGAATTACTTTAATTATGTTTAATATAATAAAAAACTCATTCAATGTGGGGAAAAGTATATATTTTAAAGAAGAATAGTACGGAAAAAGTCCGGATAATCACAACTGAAAGCTGTTGTAAGGCTTTTTGATAAAAAGAATAAAATTGTAAAGTCTTGTGAATTCGTAAAGTGCAACAAGTTTATCGGCAGTTGCAACAACATGACTTTCCATATATACAGGTTTTGTCCTGCAGATAGGAAACATATGTGAAGAGATTATATTTTCTTCAATGTGATTAAGTTTGAAATATTGCCTTGAATTTTCAAGGGCAATGTGCGGGTGCAGCCGGTGCCATTCATTTTTTGTGTATTTTTTCACATCCTCTTCAGTGAAGAAATCGTGAAGGAGCGCACCCCTGGTAATAGTATTAACATCAAGCCTGAAGAGTTTTGCAATCAGAAAGCTCAGGTAACCGACCCTGTTTATATGATCAAACCTGCTAATGCCGTGGTGAGTGGCATTGTCCAGTTCCCTGTATTTGCCCACAGTAACCATCTCTTTCAGTAAATTATTGTACTCCCGTTTGGCTTTTTTCATTAAAATAAAAACTCCGTCGCAAAATATGACATTATGAAGTAATGTATATATTACAGTTACAAAAAAGTGGATAAATAAGTCAAGCGTTTAGAAATACCTGAATTCAGGAATAGATATTTGATTTTTTTATTGAATTATATGTAGTCGTAGTCTTTAATATTTATTATAAGATAAATAATAAAAAATAATGGAGAAATTCAATGTTGGAAAAGATCAAAGGCGCAATTATTCCTCACATGATCGGGCTAATACTGCTTGTTTCAGGATGGTTCATAAGTATAACATATGTAGGTTTCAGGAGATTTGAGGCTGATATACTGTTTACTAAAACTACAGGACTGGGATTGCTGCTGATAATTATCGGGGCATATTTTCCTGATATATATCTGGGTATAAGGGAAAAACGCAGCAGGTAACGGGGATTTTTTTACTATAATCATTTGTCAGAAAGTACAAATCTGCATATTATTCTATTGTATATTTATCACTTTTAACTGTTAAGGTTCTGAACCCTGATTATATACAATTAAGTCTGTGTTATAAAATACTTTACATTTACTTTTTGACTGGAAAATATAACACAGATTTTCGGGGGTATAATGAAGATTAAAATAATATCAGCATTACAGTTATCAATGCTTTTCATTGCAGTTTCATTGAACGCCCAATGCCTGAACGGAGACTGTGAAAACGGGAAAGGTATGTATAGCTATACTGACGGGAAATATGAAGGTAAGTGGAAAAACGGGAAAAGAAGCGGTGCGGGGACATTTACCGGTAATGATGGGTTGAAATATACTGGTCAGTGGATTGATGATATACCCGAGGGTAAGGGGAGAATCACTTACCTGGGAGGGGCTTCATTTACCGGCATAATAAAAAACTGGCATCCGGTTGAAGGGTATGGAACCATAATAGGGGTTAATTATCATTACACCGGCTATCTGAAAAATGGCGAAGCAACAGGGTATGGTAAAATAACATATATTGAGAAGGGAAAAAGCAGTGTTTCAGGTTACGCTGACGGTGATACATATACCGGTCAGTTTCTAAAAAACCGGAAGCATGGTAAAGGAATTATGAAGTTTGCAAATGGAGATGAATATTCAGGAATGTTCGCCGACAATAATTTCAATGGACAGGGAACTCTGAAGTTTGCTACCGGTGAAAAATATACAGGTGAGTGGAAGAACAGCAGGTGTCACGGCAGGGGGACTCTTGTATTCACCGATGGCCAGATGTATTCAGGTGAATGGAAGGATGGGGAGAGAGATGGTAAAGGAACTTATACATATACAGACGGTGCCAGATATGTCGGAGACTGGAAAGCTGGGAAACAGCATGGAGAGGGGACTTTATATAATCCTGATGGTTCGGTAAAAATTAAGGGACGATGGGAAAATGGGAATTTTATTGAGTAGTGAAAAACCCCTGATAAGTGATTATATCTTCTGCTGGCAACCAGTATAAGGAGTAGAGCATCTTCTGTTAAAACATAAAGAACCGCTATTGATTTATTTACCATAATTTCTTTATTACCTGAAAAAGAGTTGAAAATATAAATATAATATCATTTTTAATTCCTTAATATATACTTAAATATAAAGGAAACGATTATATCATTTAGCCGATTTTGTGTAAGTAAACAATTATAATTATATAACTTCACTGATTTTAGTGTAAATAAGCGATTAAAATATCTCATCGATTTCAATGTAAAAAAGGCGATTATATTATTCCGTCGATTTTAATGTGAAAAAAGCGATTATTTCTCATCGCCGCCGAAGGCGGCGGTGAGAAAAGAGAATTTTTTATTATAAAAGAATTCAGAAATTATTTTTAATAACAGGAGCTATCAATGAAAAACAAAAGACTCTCCTTCGTGCTGATACCATTTTTTATACTGATATTTTCAGTTATGCTTATGTCAAAAGATGGTAAACAGGTTGGTAAAATAGGTTCGGTTTCTGCATCAAAAGAGATAATAGTAAATATTGAAAGCGGAAAGACAATTAAGATGGGTGAACAGCTGTATATTCGCACCGGAGGGAAGGTGGTTGTAATGGAAGCTACCTTCCCCATGCAGACAACTGCAAAGTGCAGACTGCAGAAGGGGAGTGCCAGGTATCTGAATGAAGTTGAAAAGGGGATGTCTGTTTACCTTTATGATAAAAGTATTACTGATGAATCTGACGAAACGATGGCAAGTGTAAAGGATTCTGCAGGCGAGGTGAAAACTGTAGGGGGTGTTGAGTTTATTTATATACCGGGAGCGACATACAATATGGGTGTAAATACAGTCCGAGATGAAAATTATTATCTGGGAGAAAATGTGAAACACAGTGTGACTGTGAGTTCTTACTGGATAGGAAAGTTTGAGGTTACACAGGCACAGTACAGGGCTGTTACAGGTAAAAATCCTTCACCTGTGATTGGTGATAATCTTCCCGTGGAGAATATAAGCTGGTATGATGCGAAAGATTTCTGCGAAAAATTCAGTAAAAAGTACAATGTAAAAGCACGCCTTCCGTATGAAGCAGAGTGGGAATATGCCGCAAGGGGTGGAGCAACAACAATTTACTACTGGGGAGATGATATAGATGATTCATATTGTTGGTATAGTAACAACAGCGGCAGAACGTCACATCCCGTGGGGCAGAAGAAACCAAATGCATTCGGCCTTTATGATATGTCGGGCAATGTATGCGAGTGGGTAAATGACTGGTACAATGAGAGTTATTATTCTGAGAGCCCGGATAAAGATCCGCAGGGACCGTCATCAGGTGAAAAGAAAATTATGCGGGGAGGTTCATATATAAATATGCCGATGCATCCAAGCCCGATGCGTATTGACATAAGAATGACAGATACGCCTGATATTCCTTCTGAAGGGTGGGGCGCCTTTGGATTGAGACTTGTTATTGAACAGTAGAAATATATCTGTTTAATCAAATTAAAAGATACAAATGCAATGTGCAGTTATGTCTGTACCCTGCATTTGTATCTGTATGATATAAAATGTCTTTAGTAATACCTACCCTGAACATTTCCCTGAGTAATATAAAGAATCATAAAAAAAATATGTTTTTTGTTGACAGGAATAATAGTTTGATTATTCTATGACTATGAAACAATACGATCTTGCAAAAATATTCAAAGCGTTGTCGAGTGAACCCAGACTGGCTCTTTTTATGAATATCTATGATTGGGAAAAGAACAGTCTTATGCCTGAAACCGGTGATGTATGTTGCGGAATAGAAAAAGCTTTTACCAGGGCGTGTGGCTGTATGGATCTTTCAAGATCAACCATTTCTCATCATCTGAAAGAGCTGCAGAGTGCCGGGCTTGTAAACTGTACAAGAAGCGGTCAGGTTATTTCATGTAAAATTAATGAGGAAGTAATTGAAATTATAAGACACTTTCTTGATTGATTTTTTTTAATAATATTGTTCGATTGTTCTGAAACTTCAGTATATTGAAACATTAGAATTATTATATTTGATTTCGCGGGGAAATTTATGTTCTGGGAATTTAATGAGATAACAGAGTTTTTTTCAGATAACAAAAACATGAAAATGCTGTCCCTTGGGAAGTGGGGACTTGAAAAGGAATCATTAAGAATAACAAAGGATGGGGAACTGGCGTTGACTCCTCATCCGGCGGTTTTTGGAGATAAAACTGTAAATCCGTTTATTACAACAGACTTTTCGGAAAGCCAGGTGGAGATGATAACACCTGCCCTCAATTCAATCGAAGAGGCCGATGATTTTTTAAAATACCTGCATTCGGTTGTTGAACGGGGAATTGGCGATGAATTATTATGGCCGTTAAGCATGCCGGGGATTCTTCCGGATGAAGAGATTATACCCTCGGCACTCTTTAACAATTCACCTGAAGGCAGGGAAAAGGAAATTTACCGGTCAGGGCTTGCTCTCCGTTACGGAAAGAGAATGCAGATGATCTCCGGTATACATTATAATTTTTCTTTCAGCAATGAATTCTGGGAGCTGATTCATCAGAGATTTGCACCTGAAACCGAAATGCGTTCTTTTATAAATGATTCATATTTTGCCCTTGCAAGAAATTTTCTCAGATTCAGATGGATTCTGCTTTATCTCTTCGGCGCTTCACCTTCGACTGCTGATAAAAGCCACGAAGATGATGAATTCCGGTGTAACGATATACCTGATATAAGCAATAGCCGGAACCGTGCTTCACAGTATGCCACAAATCTGAGAATGAGTTCATTCGGGTATGACGGTGGTGATCATGATATGCATTCAGTTTCGTTTAATTCCATGGAAGATTATTTAAGGGATCTGCGTATTTTGCTTTCAACAAAAAGTATAAAATATTCCCGTTATGGAATATTTCAGAATGGCAGACAGATACAACTCAACGACAATCTTCTTCAATCTGAAAATGAATTCTATTCACCAATCCGTTTTAAAAGGATAAATGGAGTTGGTGATACCAATTTTGGCCGTCTTGAAAAAAGCGGAGTGGAGTACATTGAACTCAGAATTTTTGATCTGAATCCTTTTTTCGTCACAGGTATAAGCAGGGAGCAGATGTATTTTGTCCATTTATTTATCCTGTTCTGTCTGTTTGAGAAGAGCAACCCTCTGAATGGTGTGGAAATGAGTATTTCTGATATGAATGCTCAGCTGACTGCAACAATAGGTCGTGATCCGGAACTGTCATTGAATGATATGAGTGGTTCCTTTACTATTGAAAAACGTGGTGAAGAGATACTTGATAAACTTGCAGTTATAGCTGAATTTCTGGATGAAGTTAAAGGAGAGACAAACTACATGGAGAGTGTAGATAGTGCTAGAGAAGCTATTATCAATAATGAACTTCTTCCATCTTCATGGATAACAAGAGAGATGAAAAACTGTAATGAAAGTCATAATGAATTCGGATTAAGAAGAGCGGTTAAAAACAGGTACTATTTCTGCATCGATGAGTTTATTGCAGCCGGAAGTGATGTAAATATTCCGGTAAAACCTCTACAGGTGTCCTGAAACAATGATTATTAAAGAAGATGAGCATGGAGATAAAAATATGAATTATATTACACCGGGATATGATGATCTTGAACTGTCAACCCAGATACTGATAAAGGAGGCTTTAAACAGAGGTATCGAGGTTGAGGTTCTTGACAGGAATGATAATTTTATCCGTCTGAAAAAAAATGGCAGGATTGAATATATAAAGCAGGCTACCAGGACCTCAGCTGATACATATATATCTGCATTGATAATGGAGAATAAGGATGTAACAAAAAAAATTCTTAAGGAAAAGGGTATCAGTGTGCCGGAAGGTAAGCTTTATTACAGTCTGGAGCATGCGTCAAAGACATTCAGCGATTATGATGGTTTTGATATTGTTATTAAACCTAACAGCACTAACTTCGGTGAAGGTGTATCGGTTATCACTTCCAATACTGATCCTGATATCTACAGGAAGGCTCTTACGGATGCCTTTAAGTTTGATGATGCCGTTATAATTGAAGAATTTATACATGGTATGGAGTTCAGGTTCCTGGTGATTGATAATAATGTTACAGGTATTCTACACCGTGTGGCGGCAAATGTAATTGGCGACGGTAAACATACAGTAAGGGAGCTTGTAATGATCAAGAATGAAGATCCGCTTAGGGGTGAAGGGTATAACAGGCCTCTGGAAAAGATACAAACGGGTTTTCATGAAGAATCATTTTTAAAGCTTCAGGGTAAGAATTTTAATTATATACCGCGTAAAAGTGAGGTTGTCTTTTTACGGAAAAATTCGAATATCAGTACAGGTGGTGACAGTATCGATTTTACTGATGAAATTAATGACGAATATAAAGACATAGCAAAAGCGGCAGCCGCTGCAGTGGGAGCAAAAATATGCGGAGCGGATATTATTATTGGAGATATCAGTAAAAAACCGGAGAAAAGCAGCTATGGAGTTATAGAACTGAATTTTAATCCTGCAATTCATATACATTCATTCCCGCTCCGGGGGATAAATCGTCATGCCGAAAAAGCGGTTCTTGATCTTCTCGGTTTTAAGGATGATAAACATGCTTGAGGTGGAAAATATTTCAAAACGTTTCCCGAAATCATCTTTCAATGCGTTGAGTGATGTTTCTTTTAAAATAAAACGTGGAGAGTTTGTAGCGCTTCTGGGGCAGAATGGTGCGGGGAAAAGCACACTGATTAATATACTGGCGGGCAATGTTAAAAAAGACAGGGGCCGGATTAGAATCGGGGATTATAATTTTGACAGGAATGAGCTTGAAACAAAGAAAATAATAGGGATTGTGTCGCAGGAGATAAGTCTTGATTTTGTTTTCTCTGTTAATGAGGTAATGAGAAATCAATCTGGATATTTCGGTATAAAAAATAATGATATCTACATAGATCTGCTTCTTGATGGACTTTCTCTTAAAGAAAAGAAATACGACAAATCACGAACACTATCCGGTGGTATGAAGAGGAGACTCCTGATTGCCAAATCCCTGGTACATAAACCTGAACTGCTGATACTTGATGAGCCCACGGCTGGTGTTGATATAGAACTTCGTCACTTACTCTATTCATTTCTAGGAAAATTAAGGGAGCAGGGAGTTACCATTATTCTTACAACACATTACCTGGAAGAGGCTGAAAGACTTTGTGACAGAATTATTGTGATGCATCATGGAAGAATTATTGCAGACGATTCAAAGAATAATCTTATGAAGACACTCGGTTCTGAAACCTCGATGGAATTTCATTTTAGAAATGATATTCACGAAAACGATTTATCATTTCTTTCGACATACTCCCCTTCAATTAAAGATGGTAACAAAATTTCAATCTATGCACAGAAGAATGATATTGGAGATATCTTCCGGAAGATAAGCGAAAAGGGCATGCCATTTATAGATTTTAAACTGGAACCTAAAAAACTTGAAGATATTTTTCTTCGTCTTGTGAGGGAATGATATTTATGGTATGCTGCAGGGTGACCGGAAAATGAAAAAGAATATATTTTACAATTCTGTGGGATTTATGGCATTATTAAGAAGGGAGATTGACAGATTTCTCAAAATATATATTCAGACATTGCTGGCTCCTCTTCTTTCAAATATTCTTTTTCTTGGTGTTTTCGGTGCGATGATTAAAACAAGGGGCACAGGGATAGCGGGTATTGATTATCTTCATTTTCTTGTACCGGGACTATGCGGTATGGGAGCGATATTTTCGGCATTCCAGAACCCTGCGTTTTCAATCGTTGCTCAGAAATACCAGGATATATTCAAGGATATGAACAGCTACCCGATCTCTGATATTGAAAAAGTACTTTCATTTATTCTGGCCGGGACTTTCAGGGGTGTACTTATAGGTGTGCTTACTTATGTATCAACTGTATTTTTCACAGGATACCATGTAGAAAGTCCGGTTCTGTTTTTACTTATGCTGACATTCATATCCTTTATTTTTTCTTCAGTCGGTACAGCAGTTGGCCTTGTCCTTGAAACATTTGAGAAGATTAATTTTATTCTTTCTATAATACTCACACCAATGGCATATTTCGGTGGAGTTTTCTTCGAGGTTACAAAACTTCACGGGTCGCTGACATTCTTGGTTTACCTGAATCCTTTATTTCCGCTAATCAATATGCTACGTTACAGTTACCTTGGCGTTTATGAAGGGGAGCTGGTAATTCAACTGATATATATTGCAATACTTGTTATTATATCGTTTGGAACTTCATACAGACTTTTTAAAAAGGGGAGAGGGTTTAAAAGCTGATTTTTATATGAACAGGGGAATGAAATGAATCATGAATTGAAAAATGCATGTATTGAAATAAATGGTTACTATAGATGTCATCTAATAAAACCGGAAACTTCATTTATCACTAAATTAAAATCTGCTGTGTTGCAGGTAGGGTATATTCCGTCAGATATAGCTGGTGTATTTAAAAATGATCCTGCTCTGAAAGGTGGTATAACAGGTTTTCTTGAATTGATGACCTACCCGGGAATATGGGCAATTATCAATCATCGTGTTTCTCATCTGCTTTTTGAGTTGGGTATACCGCTAGTACCAAGGTTGATTTCACAGTTATCAAGGTTTCTTACAGGAATTGAAATACATCCGGGGGCAAAAATAGGAAAAAGTTTTTTTATAGATCATGGTAACGGAGTTGTTATAGGAGAAACGGCTGAGATAGGAGATAATGTCACACTTTATCATCAGGTGACTCTTGGAGGGAAGGGTGGCGAAAGCGGGAAAAGGCATCCTACGCTTGGAAGCAATATTATGGTTGGTGCCGGAGCTAAACTTCTGGGTAATATTATGATAGGAGATAATGTTAAAATCGGAGCTGGATCTGTTATAGTTAAAGATATTCCCGGAGACCTTGTTGTTGCCGGAAATCCGGGCAGAGTAATCAAAAAAAGTAATTCAAAATCAGGAGCATCATTAACTCTTTATAAATAAAAAGTTGATGTATATATTCTTAAACAGTGAATCCAATAGTATCAATGATAATTTTTCATGAATAACTACTGTATGTCCTATAAATGCAAAAACAAATTGTTCACTTAATCATTTATAGGAACCTTCCCCGGCAAAGATAAAATTATTTTTATAAGCAGAATATAAAAAATATATCTATGGAATAATCTTAACATTTTCTTTATATTTTCTTTATTTTATTTTTGTAAAAGAATATTTAAAATCTATAAATATAAAATTATCATGAAAATATAGATAATTCTTTATAAAGAGAATAAGTTTTAAATTGAAACGGGATAAGATTTATTCTACTGCGGTACAATTTGCTGAGAAGTATCATTATGAAATTTGTACGAAGACACTTGGTATATATTGAGGTAAAATAATGACTACCACTGTAGTATTACTCATTGCACTTGCATTATTCTTTGATTTTCTGAATGGTTTCCATGATGCCGCTAACTCAGTGGCAACTGTAGTTGCCACAAGGGTTCTGCCGCCAAATCTCGCAGTACTATGGGCTGCTTTTTTTAACTTTGTGGCTTTTCTGTTCTTCGGGCTCCATGTTGCAGGTACTATTGGAAAAGGAATAATAGATGTAAATATAGTTGATTCACATGTAATATTTGCAACCCTTGTTGGTGCCTGTTCATGGAACCTGATTACATGGTGGTACGGTATTCCGTCAAGTTCATCTCATGCGCTGATGGGGGGACTTGTGGGGTCTGCTGTTGTCAAGGCGGGAGCTGGTTCAATAGTCCAGGCAGGACTTCTTAAAACAATTGCTTTTATTATAATTTCACCAACTTTGGGGATGTTTCTGGGAATGACTATTGGAGTTGTTGTATACAGGGTTTTTAAGAGAAGCACACCCCGGAATGTTGATAAATACTTCAGAAAAGGTCAGCTGGTTTCAGCTGCTTTATATAGTCTCGGACACGGAGGAAATGATGCCCAGAAAACGATGGGGATAATAGCTATAACTCTTTACAGTGCAGGGCTTCTCGGGTCAACGTTTTATGTGCCATTCTGGGTTGTAATCTGTTGTCATACTGCTATCGCACTTGGAACATTATCCGGCGGTTGGAGAATTGTCAAAACAATGGGTAACAAGATAACAAAGCTTCGTCCTGTTGACGGTTTTTGCGCGGAAACCGGCGGAGCAATAACACTTTATATAGCTTCATTTTTCGGTATTCCGGTAAGTACAACTCATACAATTACCGGTGCTATAGTCGGGGTAGGTTCGCTCAGACGTTTATCCGCTGTTAAATGGGGTGTTGCCGGCAGGATTGTCTGGGCCTGGATTATTACAATTCCGGCAGCCGGAGTAATGGCAATGATTACTTACTATATCAGCACATTTTTTTAATTATTGAAATTAATAATCATTACTGAATTTTTATAACAGAAAAACTGCTTTTCCTCTTCCATCTCTTCCATCTCTTGCGGTTGAAAAAACAGCATATATTTTGCACTAAAATATATGCTTAGGGATTATTATTGTTTTAAAAGCTGAAAAGTAAATTTCCTGTGAAGCATTAAATCACTGTAAATTCCTTAAAAAGAATAATTCTCCGGTTTCTGAATAAATAAAAAACTCCCTGAAGGGAGTTTTAAAGAATCAAAAAATTAAAATTATCAGTTCAGCGGAATAAAACCGGCCTCTTTTACCAGTTTCTGACCATCTGCACTTAAAACATAATCAATATATTTCTGTGTTTCTGCAGAAACCTTTTTCTCATCAACATACATGTACAATTTTCTTGAAACGGGATATTTCCCTGATTTTCCATTATCAATTGTAGCAACAATTTTATCAACACTTAACGGTTTAACTGATGAATCAATATAGCCGAAGCCGACATATCCTATAGCTTTGGGATTTCCCGCAACCGCTGAGATAATTGCTCCATTGGAAGCCTGAAGAAGAGCATCTTTTTTAATGTCTGTTTTTTTCATTACTTTATCATTCCATATTTCATAGGTACCTGAGCTGGTGTCTCTGGATATAATAATAATTTTTTCATCTTTTCCACCCAGTTGTTTCCAGTTTGTAATTGAGCCGTCGTAGATCGCTTTAAGTTGAGCCATAGTGATTTCTTTAACATTATTTGAAGGATGTACAACAGGTACTATCATATCAACAGCAATTGATATTTCCTTAATTTTTTTACCTTTGTCCTGAGCGCTTTTGATCTCTTCAGGTTTCATCTCTCTTGAGGAGTTGGCAATATCGCATGTTCCATCTATAAGGGCTTTAATACCATTACCTGAACCACTTCCTTCAATTGTAATTGAAACCTTATTAAGTTTTCTGTATGCTTCAGCGGTTTTCTGAGTTATAGGCAGTACTGTTGTAGAACCTTTTATTACAACCTTACTGCCGCTTTCTCTTGAACATCCTGATAATAACGATGTTGTAATTATTGCTGCTAATCCGAAATAGATACATACTTTGGTAATCTGTTTCATTTTTTTACTCCAATATAAATTTTTAGAATTAACTTAAAATAAACATGTTTAGTTTTTATGAAGAAATATTAAAATTATAATAAATACTTGCAGACGCTCCCACTTAAAATTTAAAAAAAATAAATCTTAACAAAATCTTTATATTTTATTTATCAATTATTTACCCGGGCAGATTTTATTAAATTACTGAATATTCATATTACTCCCGTTAAAAACGGTGGTGTCGGTGAAAGAATAATTAAGGAATTATTAAATGAATTACAAAATTAGTGTAAAAGACGTTTCTTTTTATTATGGAAATAATCAGGCGATAAGAGATATAAATCTTAGTATAAGAGAAAATTCCGTACTTGCACTGATAGGACCATCAGGATGCGGCAAATCTACATTTCTCAGATGTATAAACAGGATGAATGATATTATACCTGGCACCAGAATGACTGGAGATATCGTTATAGATAATGATTCTATTTACAGTCACAAATATGATGTAACCTCTTTGCGCAGAAGGGTGGGGATGGTTTTCCAGAAATCCAATCCGTTTCCGAAATCAATTTTTGATAATGTTGCTTATGGTCTTAAAATAAACGGGATTAAAGATAAATATGAAATTGAAAGTACTGTTGAAAAGTCTTTAAAAAGTACAGCTCTGTGGGATGAAGTAAAAGACAGGCTTAACAAATCCGCTATGGGTTTATCAGGCGGTCAGCAGCAGAGGCTATGTATCGCAAGAACTATTGCTGTACATCCGGAGGTTATACTTATGGATGAACCTGCATCAGCACTTGATCCGATATCAACACAAAAAATTGAAGAGCTCATTCAGGAACTGAAAAAGAATTATACGATCATAATTGTTACACATAACATGCAGCAGGCAGCACGTGTAAGTGATTTTACGGCTTTTTTTTATATGGGTGAGCTTATTGAAATTAATAAAACAGAAGTGATATTTACGAAGCCGGATAAAATTATGACAGAGAACTATATCACTGGAAAATTCGGCTGATAAATTATAAAGAAGTAATGATGCCGGAATTTTGAAGGAGTATCAGATGAAATTAGTTATACTGACAATTGAGGTTAATCAGCGATGTGTGCATGCTGAAGAATTAAGCCGGAGAAGAGACAGGAATGCGAAATGTGATGTGTTGTGCATGCCAGTATAACAAAACGAGGATATTTTAATTATTGATATAAATGAAGACAAAGGAGAATAAAATGCAGACTCATCTTGAAATGGAACTTGAGCAGATTAAAATAAAGATGTTTCAAATGGCTGACTATGCAATGGAAGCCGTTGCATCATCAGTATTATCATTAAAAAACTCTGATATTGATCTTGCAGATAATATAATAAAAAATGATTTAATGATAAACAGGCTGGAAATTGAAATTGACGATGAGTGTATAAAATTTCTTGTAACAAGGCAGCCGGCAGCATCTGATTTAAGGTTCATTCTTGCTATGCTTAAAATCAATACGGATCTTGAGAGGATTGCAGATCTTGCGGCAAATATTGCCCGAGAGACAATAAAAATTAATGGTGCTCCTCTTCTAAAGCCGCTTATAGACATTCCAAGAATGAGCGAAATTGCTGTCAGAATGATTAATCTTGCATTTATTTCAATGACTGAAAAGAATGTTGAAAAAGCAAAGAGTATAATATTAATGGATAAAGAAATAGATGAACTTAATACACAGATATACAGGGAATTGTTTACATACATGAGCGAATCCCCTAAAAACCTGTCACAGGGCTTCAGCTTTATTACAGTGGCTAAGGCTCTTGAACGCATCGGAGATCATGCAAAAAATATCGCCGAAAGGGCTGTTTACTACATTCAGGGAGAGGATATCAGACATCAGAAACCGGTGATATAATCTGATAGTGAACTATGAAAAAATCAATATTTGTAATAGATGACGAAAAGGATATACGGGAAATCCTGAAAATAAATCTTGAGAGTGAAGGGTATCAGGTTATCACTTTTTCCTCAGCGGATGATGCTAAAAAGGGATTTGTATCTGAAAGACCGGATTTGATTATTCTTGACGTAATGATGGAAGGAAAGGATGGATTTGAATTCTGCAGAGACATACGTTCCAATGATAAATTAAGATCAATACCGGTAATTTTTCTTTCAGCAAAATCAGGTGAATTTGACAAGGTTCTTGGGCTTGAACTTGGAGGAGACGATTACCTTACAAAACCTTTCAGTATAAAAGAACTGCGGTCAAGAATAAAAGCTGTTCTGAGAAGATCATCAGAGGTGCCGGATATTAACAAACCTGTGATACTGAAGTATAAAGGAGTGGAATTGAATCCGGATATGTATTCACTCAAGGTGGATAATGAAGAGATTAAACTTACTAAAACAGAATTGAACATACTGTCACTTTTTATGGAAAATCCCGGTAAAATATTTTCCAGGGATAATATTATAAATAGCGTAAGAGGCCATGATGTTTTTGTTGTAGACAGGACTATCGATGTGCATATAATGAATCTGAGAAAAAAACTTGGAGACTATAAAAATATAATAACGACATTTTCCGGTGTAGGCTACGGATTCAAGGAATAGTATGCTGAAAAAAATCAGTAATAAATTAATTATTGCTTATTTCACTCTCACTGTAATTCTTGTTTTAATTATTTTTCTGCTTCTTGGAAGTTTTTTAAAAACAACCCATATCAACATCATTAAATCGGAGATGTCCAGATATGATGCATTGATTGATTATGAGTTGAAAAAAATGTCAGTTAAACCTGTGGCATCTGCATCTCTTTCCAGTGCTGTTAATGAACTGGCAGAAATTATAAAATTAAGAATAACTATTATTAAAACCGATGGTACTGTAATAGCCGACTCGGACGTAAAGGATTTTTCACATCTTGAAAATCATCAGTACAGGAAAGAGATAATTGATGCACTGAATTCCGGCGCCGGTTTTTCAACAAGATACAGCAGTACTCTTAAAACGGATATGCTATACTACGCAATTTTTAGAGATTCTTTTATAGTAAGGCTCGCCAAACCTCTGCATGAAGTTGACCGAAGTCTCACTTCCCTGAGAAGGCTGATTTTAAATGTTGCGGTTTTTACTTTATTATTTTCTGTAGTTATGATAGTTATAATATCACTTAAAATAACAAAACCGTTTAAAGAGACACTCAGTTTTGCCGCAGACTTTGCTGCCGGTAATTATAAAAGGAGAATTTTAAATTATCATAATGATGAAATAGGCTCGCTTCAGAAAGCGCTGAATATTATGGCTGATACCATTGTGGCAACAATTGATGATCATATTCTTGAACATAAAAAACTGGAAGCTACTCTTGACAGCATCAGCGATGGAATAGCGATGGTTGATTCAGATAAACATATAGTAATACACAACAATTCATTTCTTGTAATGCTTGGAATAGCCGATGAGTTAAAGGACAGACAGTATTTTGAAATAATTAGAAACAGCACTCTTAACAGCAGAATTAATAAAAGCCTGAAAACCGGAGAGAAAGATAATTTTGATATAGAGTTGAATAATGATCGGTTTTTTGAAGCGGTTATCAATCCGATAAAGGCGGATAAAATAATACAGGGAATACTTATAGTACTTCACGACATATCTGAAAAAAGAAAAATAGAGAGGATTAAATCAGATCTTGTAAGCAATGTATCGCATGAACTTAAAACACCGATCACAATAGTAAGAGGTTACCTTGAAACAGTAAAGGAAAATTATGAAAATAAAGAGGTGTCAATTAATTATATTGAACGAGCGATTGAAAACGTTGACAGACAGAATGCGCTGATTCAGGACATAATAAAACTGAATATGATTGAATCAACCAGGGAATTTGTTAGAGAAAAAATAAACCTGAAAAATATTATTGAGAGATGTATTGATCTATTATCCCCAAAAATAATGAAAAAAGAGATAACCCTGATAAATAATCTTGGCAATGATATTGATTATACTGTTTTGGGAAACTTTTTTCTTGTTGAAGAAATCTTTTTTAATATCATTGATAATGGTATAAATTATAATTGTGAAAAGGGAACTCTTTCAGTTACCGGTTCAGATTCCGGAAACAGACTGATAATTAAAATTTCAGATACGGGTGTTGGTATTCCGGTTGAATTTAAAGAGAGAATTTTTGAAAGATTTTACCGCGTTGAGAAAAGCAGATCAAGAGCAACAGGCGGAACAGGTCTTGGTTTATCAATAGTAAAACATGCTGCAATGGTTCTTGAATGGGATATTACAGTTGATTCTGATTCAAATTCAAATGGCAGTACATTTACTATTTCGGTGAAAAGAGATATGAAATAGAAGAAATATTTAATCTGCCCGGATTGAAAATAGCTTGATTATTATATGAATATCTTTCAGCTTATTTCAAATGTTAATTCCTTAATATATTTTTAGTGTAAAATGAATAATACTGTCTCCCTCAGTCATCGACAGCGGGGAGACAGAGTATTTTTATTATTAAATATAAAATTTATTTTCAGGAGATTTTAAATGAAAAAGGCAGGCATATTGATATTATCTTTCTGTGCATTATTCTGTTTCTGCTCCAAGCCGCAGCAACCGCAGGAAAAGATCAGTTTTGATGTAAAAGTTCAGTCTGTGTTAGGCGATGTAAAGATAAAATCCGCAACAGGTGAGAAAGCAGCTTCTATTAATGATGCTGTCAATGAAGGTGATATAGTATCCACAGGGAAAAAATCTATAATTGACCTTATATATGGAGAAAGAGGGCTTATAAGAATACAGGAGAATTCAGTAGTTCGGGCAGTAATCCTTAAAGAACAGGTAACAGGTGAAACACAGCTTAATCTTGATAAAGGGAAGGTTTTCATTTCGGTATCAAAACTTGTGCAAAATACAAATTTTAAAGTCAAGACTCCCACAACTGTTGCGTCGGTCAGGGGTACAACCTTCAGGGTCAGCGCGACAGGCAAATCCATGAGGCTGGATGTCCTTTCGGGCAAGGTTAAGATAAATCCAATAAAAGATGATAAGGTTATTGAAACCATAGAAACTTTTGTTACAGAAAACCAGGCTGTTGAACTGTCAAATAAGGAAGTTGAAAATCTGATTACAATAAAAGGTGAAATTCCGGTAGAGGCAATAAAACCTGCAATAAAAGAAGAGATAAAAAATGAAATCAAGGATGTTGCTCCTGAAGTCATGACACTGATACATTCAGGTTCTGAAAAAGAAATTGAGAAGATCATTAAACCTGAATCACCGGTTGTTCCTGAAGATTCAAAAGATAAAGTAAAAGAAACTGATGAGCGGAAGAAAAAGGAAGAACAGGCAAAACTATTAAAGGAACAGGATGAAAAAGATAAACAGACAGAAGCTGACAGAATTGCAAAGGAACAAGCTGATAAAATTAAGCAGGAAGAGGAAAAGAAGCAGGCTGCTGAGGTAAAAAAGAAAGAAAGAGCAAGTAGTGTTCCTACGTTGTAATTTAATGTTAATTTCTTAGTATCTATTTAATTTTAAATAAACGATAATATTCCCATGTTGCTAAGGGAGGTTGGGAGATATTATCGTTTACTATTAAAAAGATGAACTGGTTTTGAGCGTCTATTAAGCATAATTTATAAATAATTATTATAAGCACATACTGTAAAAAAATTATCAGGCTGTTATATCATTGATACATGTGTTTATTATATTCACCAGTTCGATTTTTTTCCAGGGTTTAAGCAATATTGCATCAGTTATACCATTATTTTTAAGCCTGTTAAGAGTATCATCGGGAGCATGCCCGGTAATAAGTATTGTTTTTATACCGGGGTAATGATTTCGTATGTATTCAAGAAATTCATCGCCTTTCATCCCGGGCATCAGCCAGTCCGAAATGATAAGTATTAGGGTTATTCCTTCGGAACAGAGCTGGTTCACAATTTTTAAACCCTCTTCGGCATTTATAGCTGTTTCATATACAAATCGTTCCTTGAAATAGTTTTTAATCTCCTGTCTAAGCGACATTACAATTATAATTTCATCGTCTACGCATAAAATTGCCTGGTTTGCCATTTTGTTACCCCTTTTATCTGATGTCTGCAGCCCTGAGAAGTACAGTAAAAGTTGTTTCTCCGGGGATGCTTCTGAATTCTATTTTCCCTTCATGCTTATCTATAATCTTTTTGCATATATCAAGACCTAGTCCGGTTCCCTCTCCTGTGTTTTTTGTGGAGAAGAATGGTTCGAATATTCTGTTCTTTATATTTGCCGGAATTCCCGGTCCTGTGTCTGTAAAAGATATGGCGATCCAATTGCCATCCCGTTCTGTTGTTATGCTGAGTGTGCCATTATATTCCATGGCCTGCAATGCATTGTTAATAAGATTTATCCATATCTGATTAAGTCTGTCTCTGTAGCCGGTGACCGGGTCGGTGCAGTTATAATTGCGATTTATTAATACCCCATGTTTTAACCTGTTATAATAAAGAACAAGTATTGTCTCAATTTCTTTTATTGGTTCCACTATTCCGGAAACATCATATTCTTCTTTTCGAGAGTAGTCAACAAGTGCCATTACTGTCCCGGAAGCTTTTTCAACTGCGTTGCTAATAATAGAGATAGCCCGTTCGACTGCAGTTACATTTGAAGCGATTTCAATTATTTTTTCATTGCCATTATTGAGTATATCAATGATCAGCTCCTCATTTTCAAAAGCATCAAGAGTCTCAATATTTTCAACTATGGTGTCGGGATGAGAGATTCCTTCAGAAATAAGTCTTGCAAGGAGTTTCTTTTTTAATGTTCGATCAGTTGATATATTAAGTTTAGCAGCCTTAGCTCTGCCTTCATGTATAAGAAGCATCAGCATTTTACGGTTTTCTTCATCCAGTGAAAAAATGTATTCAGGAGTTGTTGAATAGATCTGGTTATTTGCCTCAATGATAAACCCGGCTGATGAACTGATTGCCCCGAGCGGGGTGTTGAGTTCATGAGCAATACTGGCCACAAGCGTGCCAAGTACTGCCATTTTTTCTGAAGCGATAATCTGCTCCTGGGCAATGTTAAGATTTTCAAGTGAAAGTTCCAGCTCGTAATTTGTATCCTTCATGTTTTCCAGAGCTATAAGCAGTTCGGCGGTTTTATCACTCACTTTCTTTTCCAGATCCATGTTGAGCATTTTAAGAGATTCCTCGGCAATCTCCAGGTCGGCGTTCTTTTTTTCCAGTTTCCTGTTAGCCGAGTTATATTGTTCAAGTGAAAGCTGAAGTTGTCCGGTCATTGTATTGAAAGTGCGGGCAAGACGTCCGATTTCATCATGTTCTGTAACGTTTGCGCGGACTGAAAGATCTCCTGCCGCTATTTTTTCGGCCATATCTGTCAGCATTATTATAGGATGTGAGAATTTAACTGCCGTAAGAAGTATAGAGAGAACTATGAGAAATGCTGCAATTGTACCAATAAATCCCAGCAAAACCGTTAATTTGTCGGCAGAAAGTGTAATTTCGGAGAAAGGGACAACTACTACAAAAAACCAGCTGCATCGGGTATTCCCGATATTGATCGGGAAAAAGAACTGCCTCGACATATTACCCGATGTGAAAGATTTTCTGTCATAATAGAATTTTTTACCTTTTGATGCCCGCTCCAGAAATTCTGCCCACTTGTCCTGTCCTATGTCATTAATAATAATACTGCCGATTCTGGATTTCTGCGGATGGGCAATAATCATGCCGTTTCCGGCAATTATTGAGGCATATCCGCTTTTAAAAACCTTAACACTGTCGGATATATTCTGATATGTACTTAATGCAATATCGAGACCGGCTACCCCCTTGAATTTATTATCTGTAATAACAGGTACGCATATACTCGTTTCAAGCATCCTGTCATTTTCTTTTCCTGTGTATGAATAAAAATATGGGTCAATAATTGTCTCTTCCATTTTTAATTTTGGAATTGTATAGAATATTCCGTTGTATGTATCATCAGTTATACTCCCCTGAATAATTTTTCCATGAACACGGTACCATGTAGCGTCAAATCCTCCATTAGGTGCAGTAAGCTTTGTCCCCTTATAAACTGAAGAATCGTCTTCAATAGCTCCAGGTTCCAGCTGAACCCAGGCTGCAACTATGTCCGGATTATTTTTAAGAATTGACCTGACATGTGAAGAAATTATTTTACGTCGGAGTGGAGATGGGATGGAGCGAAAATCAGCACATAAAAAAGCAAGGGTCCGTATAATCTCAAGTTTTCCCGTTAACTCGAGATTGATTTGACTTGCCGTATATTCACCAAATTTTTCAGCGTATAAAAACGATTCATTTTTAACTATCTGGTATGAACTTATAATGGAGAATGAAATAACTGCCACGAGAGGAACAAATACCATAGTTCCGATCATTATCAGCATTCTTCGGAAAAGTCCAGACTGGATTATGAACGAAATTCTCAATTCATCTTCTCCTTTTTAACAGGTTAATGAATTAAATTATTATGGCTATTCAGCCAGGATTTAACAACTGTTCTATATAAATGATGATACATTAAAATTGTGTTTAATACAATTTTTTAATTCATTGTTTTTAATAAGTAATAATTTCCGGTAACATATTAAGGTGTTAAAATTAAATATTATTAATCATACCTTAACGGTTGTTTGCAGCTTTAACAATATCATATAACGTTAAATAAAATATTGACACTTCATTCCAATTCATGGCATATAGAGTATAATATAGCAAAAGAGGTAATATTGTGCCGGAATTTCTTACAACAAGCGGTATTTCATTCTATGTCGAAAAAATTATAAGAGAGGCAAAGGATGAACTCAATCTGCTTATGCCATACCTGCAGCTTGACCGACCATTTTATGAAGCGCTTAAAGTATCATCAGAAAATTGTAATAGTTTAGTTATAGTTTATGCCAGTGAAGATTTATATCCTGAAGAGAAAAATATGCTGGCTGAGTTTAACAATTTAGAAATTTATAATTCAGTGAATCTTAATGCAAGGTGCTGTTGTAATGAAGAAAATGTTATGATAACTTCGATGGATATATTCAGGTCGGGAGATTCAGAAAGCATTGAGATGGGAATATTGATAAACAAAACAGATGATACTGATCTGTATAAAAAAACTTATAACCAGATAAAAGCTATAGTAAATTCATCTGATAATATGAACCTGCATAAACGGCCGGTTGACGAGATTGACAGACCTTCAGTTAAGATCAAAAGGGCATACCATGGATTCTGCATAAATTGTGCTATGCCAATTTCATACAACCTGAATAAAACCTATTGCAGCAACTGTGCATCGGAAAGTAACAAAAGTTCGAAGGAGGGGGAATATTGCCATATGTGCGGAATGAAATTTCATGTGAATGCAGATTCACCACTGTGCGATAATTGTGTTAAAGTACTTTAGCGAGACGTCTTAATTGATATTTTTTTATGTTATAAATTTTCTTCTTATAAAGGATTGCAGAGGCTTTTCAACAAAATGAAATGATAAAGCTGCAATAATTATTGTTGTAAAAATAAAAATAGCAAGTCCTGTCCAGCTCTTATAATTCGGGACAATACCGGTCATCGGAAGAAAAGTTACCATCATGAGCTGTACAGGGAAATGGATAAGGTATATTGAATAAGACAGATCACCGAGATAGGTAAATGGTTTTATTGAGAAAAATTTATAAAGAAAAAAAACATTGAGCGTAACAAGGATAAGAAGAGGATAAACAAGCAGAGGCATAACCCTCTCCCAGTGCCCGAAAATTTTTATATAACCAGCTTTATGTACCATAATTCCTATAATGAGAGAAAAAACCAGAATAGTAATAAACAGCATGTTTTTTTTATTCTTTTCAAGTTCATGAATTTTATTATTTAATGAAAAAGAAATACATCCCACAAAGAAACCGATCAGCATCTTACCCATCGAAGCGTTAAATAGAGGAACATTTAGCTGTTTTTGCAGAATGCTCATTCCTGCAAATATGAAAAGAATAAAAACAGGCAAAGGGTTCTTTTGTTTTTTCAGAACGTAGAAAAACAGAATATATGCTACCATCTCACATGACAAAGACCATGAAGGCCCATTGAAAGAGAGCCCATCCTCGAAAAATCCAGCCTGAATAAAAAGCAGATTTAATATGAGGTGATACAGGTCATTTATATCACACTGAAAAAAACCTTTACCTGAAAAAAACCTGTAGTATTGTATAAATGCCACGATAAAAAGAGTAATTACATGAAGAGGGTAAAGCCTGCTTATCCGTAATATAAAAAATGTTCTTTGGTTAATATCATCATTTGAAATCTGTTTTGAATACACATGCATGAAAATGAAACCCGAAAGTACAAAAAAGAAATCTACAAGATTCCAGCCACAGAGATAAAACCATTTAAATAAAGAATATAATGGCAGAGATTCAGGATTTGCAGCAAAATATGTATAATTAAAATGTTTATAATGCCAGAAAAATGCCACCCCAATTGCAGCAAATCCTCTCAGTGAATCAAGAGGGCGCAATCTGTTGAATGTTGTGTCATCTATAATAACTCTGTTCAATTGCTGATACCTGAATTGTGTTTTAAGGTAAAGTTATAAAAATTCATATATTTAAACCATCTTTAAGCGCAGAATTGAGTAATCAAGTTATTTTTTATTAACAGTAAAAAACAATTTGCAGCGGCGTTTTAAAGGATTATTGAAGTTATAGACAGTTATAAAAAAATACTTATTCAACAAGGAAATCCATATTTTCAAGCTTGTACAGAGCCATTTCTGATATATCGATTAACTCATTATATGTAAACTGGCTGAATGAATCAATTTTCGATAACCTGTCTGCAAGATCAATGGAGGTGTATTCTGTGGCGCTATCGAGTTCATTATATATTTCATCAATCAGCAAATCGAGTATTTCAGGATTATTATGTTTTGATACGAGAGGCCATAAAGCTTTTTTCAATTCACTTTCTATATCATCAAATAAATCTTCGTAAAGATCAATTTCACCCTCCTCAATATAAAAGCTGAGTATCTCTATGATAATGTCTATAAGATCATTTTTTAATAAAGCTATATGTTTTTGTTTTAAAGATTTTTCCACTAAAGCATATATATTTTCAACGGTAAAATTAAGATTTTCATCAAGTTCAATAACCTTGGTCACGGTTTTAAATATTAAGGAAACAAGTTTCCTGTTATATCGCGATGCTGTCCCGGTCGAACAATTATAAAAACGCGTAAATGGTCTCTGTTTGGTTGTCATGGCAAAACTCCGGCTTTTTAAATCTGCCGATTATTGAAGTTTTATGATTGATAAAGTCAAATAAAAAATCATACGAAAATTTACGTATTGATTGTTCAAATATCTTTAAAAGAAAGTTTATTGACATTAATCTTATTTATGACTATATAGAAATAATTCAGGCTGATATGTAATCCGGATGGTATAAGCTGATTTTAATATTGAATAAGTTACGACTGAGAAATCTTTAATCCAGATTAAAATTCGAATTAATATAATTCATGAATATTTTTTATACCGGAGAAGATAATGAAAAAATGTATCTTTATTGTGTTTATTTGCCTCTGCATGATTGCCCTGAATTCAGCAGTTTCAAGTGCTGCACTGATTGATGAACTGAACTACATAAATGAAAAAAGTGATATATACTGTTATGTCAATTTCTCGCGGATAATGCAGTTTCTATCCTCAAGCGGGATCAATATAAATGAATTTGATAAAATAACAGATAGTGGGAATGCCAGTGAAACTGATATAATGATAAAGAATTTCGGATTAAAACTAACTGATATAAATGAACTAATGATAATAATGAACACTATGGATCTTGACAGGAAAAGCGGATATATAGTTTTAATAAGTTTTAAAAACGGCAGGGGGATTATTCCTGAAGAATTCAGAAAGAACAGCATCAAGTTAAAAACAGGAACGGCATATAAGGCGTCTGTTGAGCAGGATGTTGTTTTTACAAAGGTTGATGATTTTTTTGTAATAGGTCCTTCGCAATATATAGATTCGTTTATTGAAAAAAGATCCTCCGGTAATAAATCACTTTCAGGGAAAACCTCAATCTTTCTTGGTAAAGCTGCAAACAAATCCGTATTCTTTTATATCACGGTTTCGGAGTATATTAAAACGGCGATGAATAAAGCTATGGACAACGGAGCCGGAATGGCAAAGGGTTTGAAAGAAAACGTATTTATACAAACACTCCTGTCACTTGAATCTATAGACTGGGGAGTGGAGATAAATGATAAAATAACATTTCAGTCTGGGATGCAGGGATCAAAGCCTGAAGATAGTGAGCGTCTGCAGATGCTGTGTCATACATGGATTGTGGGATCAAGTTTTATTGCTTCTTTTGCGGATCTTATGGCGGCCAGGAGCGGTCAGCAGAAACTCAGCGAACTGACAAATGATCAGAAACTGATGTCCTGGATTAACCAGGCATTCGGAAGAATTCATGTAAAACCTGTAGATAAAGGTGTTTCAATTTCTTTTGAGATGACCAGTTCTGAAACAGATATTGTTATTTCATTCATAAAAAAGGAGATGGAAAAAGAGAAGAAAGCTCAGGCGGAAAGGCTTGAACGTGAGAAGATCTCCAGACTGACCCGCGCTATAACAGAAAATAAAACTGAACTTGTCCTGAAATATTTAAAAGAAAAATATAACATCAATGGACTTGACATTGATGGCAATACACCCCTTGGTGTGGCGGCAGTTAACGGGAATATTAAAGTTGCAAGAATGCTTATTGAAAGCGGAGCGGGAATAGATACTCAGAATGTAGATAAGCAGACGCCCCTTCATCAGGCAGTTAAGATGGAAAAGATGGATATAATTACATTTCTTCTGGGCAAGGGGGCCAATGTTAACGCAACGGGTGATACAGGTATGACATCTCTGCATTACAATGCCATGCAGGGAAACAGCGAAATAACAAGGATACTTCTGGCAAGGGGTGCACTTATAAATTCTGTTGATTCTGATTCTTCAACTCCGCTTCATTATGCGGCAACAAATGGCTTTATAAAAATTGTAAAAGTGCTTATTGAAAAAAAAGCCGATCCGAACCTGTTAAACAGAAATGAACAGCGGGCTATAGATGCTGCTGCACAGAACAACAGGACAGAGGTTGTTGAGTTTTTAAAAAGAACGTTCAAACAGGAACCTAAGAGCTACTTAAATGAAGAAAATTACAACGGAGATTATAACCCGGATAATAATACCAGCGGTGAGTATGAAGGAGCAGATGACCCGGACTTTAATGAAAATGCAGATTAATCCGGGATAATCAGCGGAAAAAGCAGAACGTTTATTTTAAAGGGCTGACTTAATTACAAATTCATACCGGTTTTTATCGTTATTTTCCGGTGCATCCTTATCACTAT
This sequence comes from Spirochaetota bacterium, assembly GCA_963664815.2. GTDB lineage: Bacteria > Spirochaetota > UBA4802 > UBA4802 > UBA5550 > WRGT01. The sequence goes on along the minus strand of CAXXHB010000003.1, from coordinate 2,298,224 downwards.
CAAAGCATCTTGAGTACCTGAGTCCTGTTTCCAGTGACAGGTATTTATTTGAAAGAAATACCTGCTCTGCTGTAAGTTCAAAGCCTGCCGATCTGTAATATGTATTTATATTATCAGTTCTGCCTGCTCCGAAATCATAAAAAATATCTCCATTAATTCTTTTAAAATAAACGAGCTTCCATATGTTTAACGAGAAATTAAGTATGGGGAAGGCGTAGTCAGCAGACGCCTTGTAAAACCCGTCATATCGTATTGAATCGTAACCTCTCGGAAAAAGAAATTTCTCCGGGAATATATAATTTCCGTATTTAATTCGTTCGTATGAACCTGATAACTTCAGTCCATGAGTATCGTTTATCCCGGGGAGATATATTTCAAGTTCTGTTGAAAAGAGACTGCCGCGATAATTCCCGTAGTATGGAGTATGTGTGTATGAAATATCGATAGCCGCACCTGTTCCTTTGGCTACAGAATCCAGTGCTCCCTGGGCGATACTGCTGAAACTGAGGTAATAATATAAATAGTTCAGTTCACCTTCAGCATTCATCCCGTCATAAATTGTATAATCGAAACGGTTTTTTTCATAAAGTTTGATATACCCTGTTTCTGCACCTAAGTCGAAACTTGTTGTATGAATACCCCTTGAAAAATTAAAAGGAAGTGAAATGTCACCGGAACCTTTTACCTCGTTCCATGTCAGATATTCGTTATTATTTTTACTGGATTCTTTTGAAAGATATACGGCACGTCCTCCGTATCCGCCGTATAATGAAATTACCGGGAATAAACCGCTGTATAAGAGAGAGGCTTCACCATGATTCTGTTTTTCATTAAAATTGTGTATATATGAAACTGCAATATCTGTTGTATGGAGCACGTCTCTTGAATAAATGCTGAAATAAAGATCGGTTGATGTTGAATTGAAATATGGAACCCACTGGAAGATATTTATACTGTTAAGTACCGGGTAATAATTTTTAACGTTATACTCTTCATCTGGTATATTATCTGTATCGCTATTATCGTTTGAAAGTTCCTGTTCAACTATCGGTTTAATGTAATCGATTATACGTCTTTGAACCTGCTGGATGGGGATCCATTTTTTTTGATCCAGGCTCATTGTGGCAGCTTTATAACCGTAAACAGAATAATCATTAAAACAGAGAATATCATCTCTTACAGTCGGGAAAAATGCTCCGAGCGGCCTTGATGTTACCTGGTATCTTTTTTTAGTTTTAATTTCTATTGCGTAGATATTATCAATTCCGGAATAATCTGAGCTGTAGATTATATATTTGCCGTAAAATACAGGTGATTTTATCCGTTCTTCATTTGCTGACGGGATTAAAATTGCAATTTTTTTTGTTTCAACATTGAATAGAAGGAGTGAATTTCCTTCATTCGAGAGAGAAGAAAAGACAATATCTTTTCCATCCGGTGATATAGCCGGGTCGTAAATATAACCTCTGTTTATTATCTCCTCTCTGTATATTTCAGAACCACTGGCTGTGTCAATTAGTGCAATATAGTATCTAAGGTCAGGCTGATGTTCTATACCGACAGCAGTTTTGCCGTCAGGTGAAAGTGCGGAAGCGGTATATTTTTTTTTATGTGATATGTATCTTGTAGTGCCGGTATTAATATCCAGAAGCCTGAGATCTGAAAAAGTCCTGTAACCCCAGCGTAAATCAGGAATGCTTTCTCTCCATAACGCGTAATTACCCCCGGTTGTTAATATACGTTCATTATTTATAAATGTTGATGCTATTTCCATGGGAATCTGTGTAATATTCTTTGTTTCGTTATCACTGTTGATTTTAACAAATGAAAGTTTTTTATTTCTGGAGAAAAAGACGGCTGTAAGATTACGATCTTCAGTTAATGAAGGGTAGAGATAGCTTTCCCATACACTGCTGTTTACAGTACCTGAAATTTCTGCATCAGTAATTTGAAGTCCCTGCTGCTGAAATTTCCATAATGAATGATATTCTTTTAAAGCATCAGAATAAAGCTCTGTAATTGATCTTCCTGTTTCATGTCTCAATGAGCTGTCAAATGTATAAAAAAGAAAATATTTTCCGGTATCTTCCAGTACTTTATTCCATACTTCTTTGCCGTAATGCCGGCGGACATAGGAACATATTAAATATCCTAGTCTGTAATAGTCATCATAGGGTGTAGGTGAACCGTAGCTCCCCAGGTATGATTCATAATATGAGTATTTTTCATCTGAAAGCTCAATTGCTCTCTGCCAGAGATTAAAGGAGGGTATACGACCCCTCCCGCCTTTTGTAAGGGCTGTCTCCATTACAACTGCATCACCCTCAAGGAACCATTCCGGAACATAAATAGCTGAAAAAAGCGCGGTACCTGTTTCGCCAAAAAGGAATCTCCATAAACCTTTTCCGCCGCCATCTTTAAGTTTATTAGCCTGAACCATGTGCCGACCTTCGTGAATTGCAAGGCCTTTATACCATTCAATTGAATCGAATGAAGCCGGCGTGGTAAACCAGTGTGAATAAAAAGGGGCAAAAGAGACAAAACCGTTAGGCTCTGCATATTGATTTATAAGTACAATTGGTATTTTCCTCGGTTCAGTTTTAATGCTTGAGTAGTTATATTTTTCATAATGAACCATGAGATTTGCAACTCTCTGGCCCAGTGGAGTGATCTCTTCAGGGAAAATTATTACATAATTTCCGGTATCGATACTTTTCCATTTTATTCCGGATGGATTCTGCTGAGCATTAAGGTTTATTGAATAAATTACAAATGTAAATAAAAGGAGAAATGAATAGGATGGTTTTGGCATAAAACCTCAATTGCCCGGAAAATATAGTAAACTGGGATTATATTTAAAATACCGGTTTAATTTCTTAAAAACCGGTATAGCAGAAGTCTGAAAAAATGTTTTCAGATATCTGTTGATAAAATGTCAGACTTTAAAAAAGTCAACCCTGTTTTTAAGTGTATCAGACATTCCGGATATTTCTTCAGACATGGAAGCCATCTCCTCGGCTCCACCGGCGATTGACTGTGTCATTTCATTTATAGATGAAGTGGCCTTTACAATTTCCTCTGTGGATATGAGATGTTCGGATGTTGCATTTTTGATTTCATCGGTTTTGGATTTTACTATCTGTGCAGCAGCATTCATTCTGTCTTTTGCTTCCAGCTGGTTGTGCATATAATCGGTCATGGAATTCATCATTGATGTTACCGATTCAACCCCTTTTATAATGCTCCCAATTATACGGCTTGTTTCATCAGAAATTTCCAGTCCTTTCAGAATCTCAGAATTATTCATTTTGATAAGTTTATCAATCTCTTTAATACTTCCGGCGGTTTCATCAGCAAGTTTTGAGATCTCATCTGCAACAACTGCAAAGCCACGGCCTGCTTCTCCTGCCCTTGCGGATTCTATCGCAGCGTTCAGCGAAAGCAGATTAATCTTGTCAGAGATATCGTTTATTATCTGGATTATATTGCTTACTTTAGATGAACTTTCATTAATCATATGCATGCTTGTGTTCATGGTGCGTATTGAATTTTCACCTGTTCTCGCATTGCCCGACATAATAGTAGTGAGTTTGTGCGATTCGGTTACCTGAGTCCCCATATTATTGATAAGAGCAGACAATTCATTCATCTTATCGACCATTTTTGAAAGGTTCTCATGCTGATCTTTGGTTTTATCTGAAATGAATTCCATACCGGCAGATAATTCCTCTGTTGTTGCATTAACCTCCTCTACTGATGATGCCTGATTCTGTGCTGTTTCAGAGAATATCATTGTTGTGGAGGACAATTGAGAGGACATGCCGGAAAGTTCAACAGAGATACGTTTAATATCTGAAATGACATCACGGATTTTCTTGACAAACTTGTTAAAATTTAATGAAAACTCACCAAGTTCATCCATAAAACCTGTTTCGAGGCTGACGGTAAGGTCACCATCACCTTCGGCAATATCTTTCAGTCTTGTATTAATATGGTTCAGTCTTTTGATAAGAATACCTTTAATAAACGAGTGCAAAAGGAAAATAAATGATAAACCGAGTACAATCATTATTGAATTCTGGTAAATGAACATCTTGAAAATCAACATATTGATAACCCCTGAATCTTTACCGATAAAAAGCATACCGGAAAGATTATTGTTTACATCCCGAAGGGGAAGATATGCCGTATGGTAAAGTTTACCAAGAATCGTGGCATTTCCGTAATAGTTTTTACCCTGTTTTAAAACAGTATCAAGGATTTCCTGATGTTCCATCTTGGTTCCGATAAGCCTTTTACCGTTATTTGTAAGGGATGTTGCTATTCTTTCATCTTTGAAAAAGACGGTTACATCACATCCAAGGATTCTTTTCTGCTCATCCGGAAATTCATTGTTGCTGAGAACATAACCAAGGGAAACAGCTCCAATAACAGTATTCCCGTCTATAAGGGGAGTACTTGCCCTGATTGAGAATTTGACAACTTCTCCCTCTTCAATGCCTACATTTTTTTCCCCTTTCAGGGCCTTCTGAATCCCTACCTGTTTTGCTATATTGTCGCCGTATTTTTCCGGACTATGTGCTCTGAAAAAGACATTTCCGGCGTTATCGGTGACCAGCATATAATCGAAACCCATAGATCTCATCGCAAGCTTTCCTGTGTCAATTGCGGCTTGTCTGTTACCTGATTTAATTGCTTTAATTAATCTGGGGGATGAGCTGAACCATTCAGTTGCTGCAAGGGATTTTTGTTTCATTATTTCTACATTCTGCGCAAGTACATCGGATTTAATCTTTATTTCATCATTAATATAATCACCAAGAACAGTTTTTATTATTATAATCATGCTGGAAGAAACGACGATAAGGAAGATAAGTATAACTGCAATTGCCAGCATTGAAAGTTTTGTCGAAATTTTAAAATTATTCATTTTTTTAATTAAGCCCATTTAAGTATCCTCTTTATTTTTATATGACTACAACAATTACTGTTTTTCAGTCAACAGGAAATTAAAGTTTTGAAAAAGATTTTTATTATTTTACATTATTATGAAATAATAAAAAAGAATTATAACTGAATTTATAGACATAAGAGAAATTATAATTACGGAAAAAAAATTATTCATTCTGTTCTCGTTATGTCTGGTAAACAGGATGTGTACAAACTGGTGAATAATAAGGGAAAATGAGATAATGACAGCAAAAAAGACGGGATGGAATTCTGATAAATAAAAAATTATAATGAAGATAAAAAAATGAAATGCGGTGAATACAATATGTCCATGATCATCATTTAACCTGTTAATGAAAATCATCATCTTCCATTCACGGGTTTTAACCGCATCCATTTCATGAAGGATGAAAAGTGAAATGTTAATCCATAATAATACTTTTATGATCATAAATAGCTTCCGGTAATTTCTGACATATTTTATACAGATTTAATTCATCAGCGGTATAGTTCATGAATTAAAACTATCCGGATACTCTACATGTTTTCAAGAGTTGCATCTTTTTTTATCCAGATATCATTGAGCCATTTCCGGAATCTTGACTGGTAATCGATATCATTTATGTAATCACCGATAAGCTCGTCGGTGACAGGGATCTTTTCAATAAAAACATCGACCTCGCTTATCTTTCCGCACAGAAAATTCCAGAAGTTGAGATCGCCCTCGGGATACTTTATTGTAACATTTAAAATGCTGTGAAGCTGATGACCCATGGCGGTAAAAACAAATCCTGTCCCACCGGCCTTCGGTTTAAGAAGGTTTTTAAATGGTGATTGCTGCCTGTCATGCTTTGCTCTGGTAAAGCGTGTTCCTTCAACAAAATTCATTACTGAAACGGGGAGTGTGCTGAATTTTTCACAGGCTTTCCTGGTTATTTCAATGTCCTTTCCTTTTAAATGCGGATATTTTGCTACAAATTCAGAAGTATATCTTTTCATGAATGGAAAATCAAGAGCCCACCAGGCGAACCCCAGAAGAGGAACTCGGATCAGTTCTTTTTTAAGAAAGAATTTCAGCATTGGGATTTTCCCGTTAAAAACCATCTGCAGTACAACAATATCACTCCACGACTGATGATTTGATATTACAAGATACCATTCTTTCATCGGGAGATTTGTTTCCCCTTTGACAATTACTTTTATCCCAAGAATTTTACCGAAAAGGAAAGTGTTATTATGAATCCACCTGGTTGCAATAATTATAAGTATAAAAGTACACAATTTCTGTGTTGGCTTAAAAGGGATTAATTTGATAAAAGACGCCAGAAGCAGAAAAGGGTAACCGACTGTTGTATGGGCTAGTACGAACAGTAGTGAAAAAACACCGATAAGGTTATGAATAATTTTTTTTAATAATGATTCATCTTCCCTTTTCTCTACATCAATTATTATACTTTTATCCTTATAATTCATGTTGGAGGTTAGCTCCTTTGTTTAAATTTGAGTTAATTTCAGAATTTATATACAGCGGGGAATAAAGATACATAATAGGGCTGCATATAATTAATATAAAAAGAAAGGTAAAGCTGATATATGACAATTTGATGTTTATGTCAAGTAAATTGATATATTTAACAATTTTATCAAGTCATATTTAAACGTTATTATAAAAAAAAATCAATAGTTAAATTACAAAATAAAAAATCTCTTATAAATTAAACAAAAACATCTGTTACTTAGTTGCAGATTTTCTAAAAAAACTGACATCATGATAAATCAGTAATCGCTGTATAATTTAGATCTGTACAGATACTCATCTCCTTTATCGGTAAGGATCAGTTTATCACCTGAATTGAGTATAAATCCTTTTTCAGCGAGAGAGTGCAGGATTACTTCGAAGTTTTCCTCAAGTGCTTTGAGTGAGTCCTCAAGAACTTTTTTTGTATCCAGACTGTCATCTGCGCTTTTTTTATTGTTTCTGAATATTCTTAAAATCTGCGATTCTATCAGGTTAAGTTCACTTTTCATATACCCGCCTCCACTATAGTTTTTATAAATAGTATAATGATAAAAACGGTTAAGTCAAATTTTTGCTCTACAATATAAAAAATAAGAAAATAATTTAAATAAGGTTTTTAAACAGAAAAGTATTCAGCTGCAGTTGTGCTGTTTAAGTACAGAGTAGTGATTTCATATCAAAATGATTATTGTAGCTTGTACAGTCTTTTTACACATGAATACATTCTTAAACGAAGGCTAAAACCATGCATACCAGAGATTAATTCCCACATTTAAATCTGCAGCGGATAGCTTTAAAGAAATTGCTGATATAAGTGCAAATAAAAAATAATTTGTAATAATATGAAAGTTGTTTTATCAGTTTGTTATGTATAATTTGGTACTTAAAATAGAGAACTCGCTGCCAGTTATGACAGCGAGTTCGGACTCGTTACATAATGGGTGATCGACGGGGCTCGAACCCGCAACGACTGGAACCACAATCCAGGGCTCTACCATTGAACTACGATCACCATGTATTTTAAAATGCACGCCCGATAAGATTCGAACTTATGACCCACGCCTTAGAAGGGCGTTGCTCTATCCAGCTGAGCTACGGGCGCATCTGGAAAACTTTTATTACTCCTGATAGTAACTTCGGGGCGAGAGGATTCGAACCTCCGATCTCATGGTCCCAAACCACGCGCTCTAGCCGGACTGAGCCACGCCCCGTTCAGGAACGAGTGTCAACCTATCCGATGCTTTTTTTGTGTCAATATTATTTCTGGATCAGCATACATTTTTTGTCCATGTGAATATTAAAAATACTCCCTGAAAGTCAATTTATATAAGCAGATCAGTATTTGTTATAAATATTTCCTGTTTACGAGTCAGTTGTTTTACAGATTCCGCCACTCATAGTTAAATATGGTATGTTTTAAGTAATAATTTATAAAAAATGGAGACTTTTATAATAAAAAAATAATGAATAAATAATGATTTATTAATCTGTCAATAAACAGAAACCTTATTATGCTTGATTATAATAATAATAATGAAACATTTGAATATATGGTTAAGGATGTGATTTTTTAATAACATACTTAAATAATAATATTGCAATAAACTATTATTATAAATATAAAATTGAAGGTAACATTGATGAATTCAGCACCGGTTATTAATGAAGCAAATTGTACAGGATGCGGAAAATGCGTTAATATCTGCCCTAAACAGGTTCTGTATCTTGAGAACAAAAAAGCAGGAGTTAATGAAAATGAATGTATGCTGTGTTCTCATTGTTACGCTGTATGTGAATATGGCGCTGTTTCTTTTAATAATGAACTTGTGGATCTTGAGTTTAAAACGTTTGGATACAGAGAGAGAATAAAAGGCCCCGCAGATATATCTCCGGAAGATCTTGTAAATGCGTTCAGGTCAAGAAGAAGTATAAGAAAATATACAAAAGAAGAAATTGGTGATGATATCCTGAGGGATCTGGTTGAATTTGCCGTAACAGCACCTTCGGGAAGCAACTGTCAGGAATGGGAATTTACAATAATAAACGGAAGGGATAAAGTCTGGGAATTTGCTGTGAGGATTAAAGAATTCTTTCTGAAAATAAATAAAGTTGCCGGAAACAGTCTTATCAGGTATCTTTCAGTGCCTTTTATGGGTAAAGCCCTTATAAATTATTACAGTGATCATTATAATACAGTAGAACTGGCAATAAAGGAATCTGAAGAGGGGATTGATCGTTTATTTCATGGAGCACCATGTGTAGTAATAGTTCATGGACCGGTTGATGGCAGCACTCCGATTGAGGATGCAACATATGCTTCGTATAACATATGTATGCTTGCCCATTACATGGGGCTCGGTACATGCCTTATAGGATTTGCTGTTGAAGCTTTGAATCGCAGTTCTGCGATAAAAAATGAGCTTGATATTTATGAAAAAAACAGGGTTCATTCAGTGATAGCTATAGGAAAACCAGCTGTTAAATTCAACAGACACTCACTTCGGAAAAAGTATTCTGTAGAGTTTATCTGAAATAATATATTACGGAGCAGATATGGCATTAAAGGATTTTAATTTTGATCTCAAGCAGATACGTTCTTTCATTGAAGTTGTAAATGAAAAGAGTTTCACAAATGCTTCAAGAAATTTAAAAATAAGCCAGGCTTCCATCAGCCATCAGATAGGCCAGATTGAAAAAATGCTGGGAGTAAAACTGATACATCGTAACAGCCAGGATTTTTCTTTAACAGGAGAAGGGAAGGTATTCGTAAAATTCTGCAACAGATTGATGAGAGATATTGATGGCCTTAAAGCAGAGATGCAGGAGGGAACATTCGGGGGAGTTATAAATATAATATCAAGTTCAATGCCTGGTTCTTACATTATTCCTGAAATACTCTCAACTTTCAAAAAAAATGAACAGGATGGCATATTTTTTAAACTCGATATAGGGAACAGCAGGGAAGCTATTGAAAAAATAAAACAGGGTGAAGCCGACCTCGCAATTGTTGGAAGAGAAATACGGCATCCTGCCCTTACATACACAAAAATATTTGAAGATCAGGTTGTGCTTGTTTCAGGGAATGATTATAGTGGATCAATTAAAGCAGAAGATTTGAAAACTGTTCCTCTTATATTTCGTGAAAGCGGGTCAGGAACAAAAAATGCCGCCGAGATGTATCTCAACCAGATGGATATTATTCCATCTGAACTGAATGTGGTTATGGAATGTTCATCATCGGAAGGTATCAAAGAGGCGGTTATTAATGGGCTGGGACTTGCATTTATTTCAAAGCTTGCAATAGAAGATGACATTAAATCCGGAAAACTTAAAATTGTGGATATAAAAGGCCTTGATATAAGAAGAGATTTTTTTCTTGTTGTGTCAAATGTCAGAACTCTTCATGAACCTGCCGGAAGGCTTGTATCATTTATTCTCAATAATTATAAAAAGGGGTAAGTATGAGTGAAATCTGCAGGCAGCTCAATATGCTGAGACTCACTGAGTCTGTAACCGGAGCCGGTTGAGCGGCCAAGATAGGTCCGGAGGATCTATACGGCGTCATGAAAGGACTTGTAATTCCTTCTGACATAAATGTTATTGTAGGGAGCGGAGATAAGGACGATGCCGGTGTTTACCGGGTAAGCAGTGAGCTTGCGCTGGTACAGACACTCGATTTTATAACTCCCGTATGCGACGATCCGTTTGAGTTCGGCAGGATAGCTGCGTGTAATTCTCTTTCAGATGTATATGCTATGGGTGGCAGGCCAGTTACTGCCATGAATATTGTCGCTTTTCCCTTGCAGAAATTTTCACTGGATATCCTGAGTAAAATTCTTGATGGCGGGCTTTCAGTAATGAAAGAAGCTGGTGTGCAGTTGCTTGGCGGGCACAGCATTGATGATCCTGAACTTAAATATGGCCTGTCTGTAACAGGAGTTGTGCATCCGGAAAAAGTGCTGAGGAATAATGGTTTGAAACCGGGAGATTCACTGGTTATTACAAAACCTCTTGGAACGGGGATAATTGCAACAGCATTAAAAGCAGGGCTGGCAGCTGAAGCAATTCTGAAAGGTTTTATTAAATCCATGGGGACTCTGAACAGATGTGCTGCAGAAATAATGTTAAAGTATAATGTTAATGCATGTACTGATGTGACTGGATTCGGACTTGCAGGTCATATTCTTGAAATGATTGAAGGGACAGCCTGCTCTGTTGTGCTGGACGCAACAAAACTTCCTCTTCTTGATGGTGTAGTTGAAAATGCGGCTATGGGACTGATCCCCGGCGGTCTTTACAGAAACAGAACGTATGCCGGGGAAAAATGTATCATATCTGAAAATGTCAGTCGCGAACTCGCTGATATTTTATTCGATCCTCAGACATCGGGTGGTCTTTTAATTTCTCTTCCTGATAAAAAAGCTGAAGAGATGGTGTTTGAAATGAAAAAGGCCGGGATTGAACAGGCCGCAATAATAGGTAAAGTGATAGATGGAGGAAATAAATCAATCACCTTAAAATAAGATATTCTGAAAGAGATTGATTTATTACTGTATAATTAACGTTGATATTTATTTAAGGTAAATAAAAAAACGATGATCAGGTATTCTGAATCATCGTTTTTTTATGCAGACTGAGAGTCCTGATTCGTTGATACTAACCCTTTCTTGCTGCAAGAGTTTCAGCGAGTGCCTGTAATTTCATGTTGTTTCTTTCTTCATCATAGAAAGTGTGATCAATAAGGTCACCTTCTATCATTGTTATCGGAACATCCAGTTTTTTCTGGATATAATCGGAGATATAACGCATGGTAATTGAAAATGGCTTACAACTCTGGGCATATGCGAAAATTCCTCCATCAAGGTTATATTCCCGGAATATACGTTCGGTTATAGCTGCCTTGTAACTTGGATTATGATTCAGAATCATCGTAGCAACGCCTTCGGCAACACTGTCGAAGGGATGTGCCGGATCAAGTCTGTCGAATGCAAAAAGATCAAAATAACCGCTGGTGACCAGGCACATGCCAAGGCTCTGAAGCTTTTCGGAAAGGCTTCTGATAGCAAACCAGTATGGAATACCATCCCAGTAGATACGGTATTTCATATCTGATATGGGCATGGGAATAACACCGTCAGTTATACGCTGATTAAGCTCTTCTGTCATCAGACGATAATGTTCACCTGCTTCAGGTTTGTAGCGTAATGCCAGGTTGGGAAAATTGTGACCCATAATATCAAAAAAAGTTGCCGGAACCGGATTGTTCATGTTAGCTTTCAGCATCGAACGGTAGTTATCGGTACTCCGTTTAGCGTTGATTGTAATCTCCTGCAGCTTGTCATAATCAAATTTCTTTCCTGTAAACTTCTCAAGAAACGTGATCAGTTCAAGGCATTGGCGTTTTACATGCTCAATGATCTCTTTCTCATTATCTTCTGATACTACAAGAGGACAGTCAATGTTAAAAAGCGGGATATTCCACAGGTGGCTCAGGTGTTCCCACCACTTGGTAATAAGTATACAGCTGCTGTTTGCTACAATAAGAACATCAGGACGTGCAAGTGGTTCGAAAGTTTCTTTTCCTTCCTGAAGGGCAATAGTAGAACCAAGGCTGTTTCTGCAATAAGTACAGAGATGATGCTCATAGCCATGAGCTTCGGTAATCTCGCAGTGTGTATGACCGAAATGCCTTGCGCCGCATGTAGCGGCATAGGCTTCGGGAAACTGTATGAAGAAGTCCATAGCCCATAAAAGTTCATTCGGCGCGCCGGCTGATACCCAGGCTATAGGCTGTGACCTGGTTTTATCTATTTCAAGCGCTCCGCCGTAGTGAGACATTATCAGTTTTGCAAGCCTTTTCTGGCCATCCATTCTCTGACCGACTTTATATTCCTTTTCTGCCATGTTAACTCCCTCCATATTTTTCTTCTACAGGATCTTTTTTAAAATTAAAGATCCCGGATACATTTAAAAGTAATAATAACAGATCATCATTGATCCGAAAGCAGGTTAATCATTCAGCCGCCTCGCTAAAAGAGCTGCACCTAATGCGGTTACAATCTGCGGATTATCCGGGACAAGGTTAATCCTTCCCATCATCCGCTGCAGCAGTGATACAATGGCCACGTTTTTAGCAACTCCTCCGGTCATCACCGTACATGCACCTGGTTCAGGATTTACAGTGCTTATTAATCCGTATACCCTGCTTACAATTGATTCGTGCAGTCCGGCGGCTATATCTTCTTTAGATGTTTTACGTGCAATTAATGAAACAATTTCTGTCTGTGCGAAAACTGTACAGGTGCTGCTGATAGTTACTCTGTTTTTTGACTGAAGAGAGGTGTTGCCTATTTCACTCACAGGCATCCCCAGAGTCTGCGCGGCAACTTCGAGAAACTTCCCGGTACCGGCTGCACATTTATCATTCATGGCAAACTGAACGACACGACCCTTGCCATCAATTTTAATGACTTTGCTGTCCTGACCCCCAATGTCGATGACCAGAGTAGCATCGGGATAGAGATAATGAACTCCGGCCGCATTGCATGTAATTTCTGTGATTGTGGTAGAGGCAAATGGGATGCTTATTCTGCCATAACCAGTTGCAACAATGCCGTTAACATCGTCAATTTTAAGACCAGCTTTGACTAAAGCATCTTCTATTACCCTGTGGCTGACATCAGTTATGTCAAAGCCGGTCGGCTGAACAGCATATGAAATTATATTTTCGCTTTCACCGAGAATGACAGCTTTCGTCGTTGTCGATCCAATATCAATACCAGCAGTAATCATGCCTTATTTGCCTGTCAGGAAAACCGCAGGGTTTCTTCAAATGCCTGTATTCTTGTACGGACAGCTTCAAGCGGTCCAGGGCCATGTTCCGTAAAGATAGTGAGATACGGAATGCTCTCTTTTTCGAATCTTTCCTTCATCATTATAAACTCAAGATCGTAAGGATCACAGTACATCTCTCTTAATACGATAATCCCCCCTGCCTGTACATCTTTTGCCAGATTGATACCGTAATCAGCATATGGAGAGCAACTCTTGTCCCCTCCGGTCCAGTTATCCGCATAGTGAATGGTTGTACATGGGATAGAGTCCATATAAAAATCTGCGAAAGCCTCAACTGGATCTCCGTCAGTGGAGATATCTTTTGCGAAATAGCGGGCTCCGGTGAAAAAATCGTCATCAACAATGGTCAGGCCATTGTCTTCAATTAAATCAAGCAGTTTTGTCTCGGGAATGGCACAGGGATGGCCTAAAATAACAACTTTTTGTTTTTTACCCGCCGGCTCTGTGGCTTTTTCAATTTGCTGAAGAAGCTGCTTAAGAAGAGCATTGTGATCCTCTCTTTGCATAAGCATGCTGGAAGCAATGACCCTGACAAAGTCTGAGGCGCTTATTACACCGGGATGTTCTTTGCGTAATTTATTAAGTTTTCTCATCATTGAACGCGATTCGTTGTAAACACGAATGCTTTCATGGAGAGCATCATTTGTAATTTTTTTACCGGTAAAAGCTTCAAGGCTTGAGATAAGCCTTTTAAGCTCAGTGACGAGATAAATTCTGTTTGTGCTGTCAAGTTTATGAGGGCGCCACATCTGGTGGAAGTAAGGGACCTGATGATCAAGCTGCCATATCTCCATAAAAAATCTAACCTGGTCACAAACTGAGATAGCGGCAATACCGTCAACGAAATCGTATTTTCCCTTCAGAAGACTGTCAAAAGAACTGCGTACCTGGTCACAGGCATTTGTCATCATATGGCTGTCGCCAAGTGTAATTGGCTCGTCACTCCCGAAAAGGGTAATCGGAATTGCACCGGCAGCATGAACAATCTCTTCCGGGAAGTACATCGGAAGAATCCCTATGATTTTGGTGTTGCGGGCTGATTTTAATTCAGCAACACGTTTATATGGATGATCACAGCAATCTTTAAATTCAACCAGAATATCCTTCATTATCTTCCCTCCAGCTCAACATATTTTCCGATCTGTCTGATACGGGATTAATCACCGGGAACTCAATTCCGTATCATCCCCGGATTTATTCAGGGGTGCTGCAACTATCAATCGGAAATAAAAAAAGTTATTCAAATCGGCAAATAAATTTTTTTATAAGTATGAGTTAATTTTAATTTATTATAAATATCTATTGCTACCAGGTTATTCTGGTTCAGACAGAAAAACTGTCAAGCATAAATGGATTTTTTAAACAAATCATTTAAATACTTATTCAATTCCGGAGTGGTATTTTTTCAGGTTATTATATACCTGGTAAAATGGTGTTATTAAAAAAAGAAGTAACAAAATATAAAATATGGATAAATTTATGTTCAACTTGTTTATATCGCAGGATAAAAGATATGAAGAAGATAAGGTAAGAGAATAATAAAAAGAAGTGATATCATATATACTGTAATATACCGCAATTCACAGTCATTAACTCATGCTGTGATTATGGCAGATATTTCTTTATAATAATTTTAAATTATTTTTAAAATTATTATAAAGAAACCGTTAAAGATTATTATATCATGCGTGGCCATGAAGCCAGGAGCCGCCTGCTTTTTCCGCGCTCTCCATGATTACCGCGTGAAAGCTCCAGCGCTTTAATAAGCTCTGTCCTGGTATCACGGGGGTCTATTATTTTATCTATAAGGTTTAAGCCTGCAGCCTCCCATGGTTCAGCTTTGCGGATCATCTCCTGCATAAATGCCTGTTTCATCTTTTCCATCTCCGGATTTCCTGACATGCTCTGGTCAAAGGTTGCATTAATTGCTACATCAGGAGCCATGAATGAGATGTCAGCTGTAGGCCAGGCTATAATTGAGTCGGCGAGTTTTCCTCCAGCCATATTATGGTGAGCCATCCCGTATGATTTTCGTATAATAAGGCTGAAGCATGGAACTGTACGAAGCTGAAGTGCCTTAATCATTGACATTATTTTAAAAGGCATCTTTTTCTCTTCTGCTGCACGGCTTACAAGGAAACCCGGCGTATCGTGAACAAATATCATGGGAACGTTGAATGAATCGCAGAGACAGATAAATGCGATTGCTTTATCACATGCATCGGGGCCCATTGCGCCTGCGTTGAATATCGGGTTATTGGCAAGTACACCGACGGAATGTCCATTGAGACGGGCAAAGCAGGTAATAAGACTTCCATCATAGTAGGGCTTGAGCTCCATTATACTTTCACTGTCAAATATAAGGTTGAGGACATTATGCATATCATACAGCTGTTTAGGATCTGATGGCACCGCTTCGAAGATAGATTCTATTTTTACATCCCCGGGATCATTACATGGCGCATCCGGCGGGAACTCATGGGCATTGGACGGAAGGTAAGAAAGAAGTTTTCTTATCATCCAGAGACATTCTTCATCATTTTCAGCAAAGAGATCGACCTGCCCGGTAATATTTGCGTGAAGTTCCCATCCACCTATTTCTTCAGAGGTTAACTTCTCGCCGGTGGCAACTTCAATTATTCTGGGTGAGGAGACAGCCATGACTGAACCCTTAACCTGAACAACTACATCTGATATTGCCGCCTCCCAGGAGGGGCCGCCGTAGCATTCCCCCATTATGGCAACGATGAAGGGGACTTCGCGCGTGTGAGGCTCAACAAGATCGAGTGCTTTCATTATTCCGTATGAACCCATTGTATCAGGGATACGGGCTCCGCCGCCATCGCCAAGGTGTATGCAGGGATAACCTTTTCTTGTCGCATACTGGAGGTTCTTCTGCGCTTTAATTACGCCGATCCTTCCTCCGGCACCAGACATGACAGTAACATCATCTCCGGAAACATATACGTATCTTCTGTCTATTTTTCCGAATCCGCATACTTTACCATCTGCCGGAGATTTGGTAACAGCTTCGGGAAGATCGCTATGGCAGAGAATGCCGAATTCGTCGAAAGTGTCACGATCAAGAAGAATATCTATTCTTTCCCTGACAGTAAATTTTCCTTTTCTGTGCTGTATTGAAACTTTTTTTTCGCCTCCCATTTCAAGATTTTTATTAATCTTTGAATTGAGTACGTTCAGTTTAAATAATTCCTCGGAGTGATTCATTAATTGTTCTCCATGGTTATATCAAGAAGTATTGATCCTTTTTTAACGTAATCTCCCTGTCTGATGAAGATTTCTTTAACTGTACCGGTTTTGTCTGAATATACCAGCGATTCCATTTTCATAGATTCTATGGCAATAACAACCTGTCCTTTTTCAACGCTGTCGCCTTCCCGCACTTTGATTGAAGAGACGACTCCATCCATCGGAGCTTCGCATGCCTCTTTTCTGTTAAGCTGAAAATCCATTGAATCAAAACGGGAAAGTTCTGTTATAGTCTGATGACCGGTATTTGCTGAATGCAGAAATATTTTATCTTCAGACGCATGATAACTGAATTTGCTCTGCCATCCGTTAACTGATAATATAATATATCTGTCCGATTTTTCAGTAATTGAAATATCGAGAATGTTTTTTTCTATTTCAGCCTGGAAGCTGTTTTTATTTTTTTTAACCAGCCCGACTGTATAATCTTTTCCATGAATACGTAAAGATAAATGCCTGGAACTGTGATATTTTCCTTTCCAGGAGGATTCGCAATCTGTAGTATCATGATCACCGATCCTGATAATTACAGATGCTGCCAGCAGTGAATTTATTTCTTCCGGAGAGTAGTCTCTTGCGGGTATAGTGGAGAAACTGCTGTCGAAGTAATCAGTTTTTACCGCACCGCTGTAATATATTTCATTCATTAAAAAATCAGATATGAAATCAATATTTGTGGCAATTCCAAGTGCGACTGAATTTTTGAGAGCATAATTCATTATACGGATTGCATCAGACCTGTTGTCTGCATGAGAAATGAATTTGGCAAGCATCGGGTCAAAGTTTATGGAAATTTCTGAAGAAGATTCAATGCCGGAGTCAATTCTGATCCCGGAGGGTTCCTTCCAGAGATGTATCCTGCCGGATGAGGGGATAAAATTATTCTCGGGGTCTTCTGCATAAATACGGCATTCAATGGCATGTCCATTGATTGCAAGATCCTTCTGCTTTACACCGAGAGGTTCGCCTTCAGCTATTTTTATCTGCATCCCGACAAGATCGAGTCCTGTAACAGCTTCTGTAACGGGATGTTCAACCTGGAGTCTTGTATTCATTTCAAGAAAATAGAACTGACCATTATCATCGAGAACAAATTCTACTGTACCGGCATTGGTATAATTAACGGCCCTTGCAACAGAAACTGCCGCTTCACCCATTGTCTTTCTGAGTGCGTCATTCATCACAGGGGATGGTGATTCCTCAACCATTTTCTGGTGTCTGCGCTGAACCGAACATTCCCTTTCAAAACAGTGTATAATGTTGCCGTGAGTGTCTCCAAGTATCTGGAATTCCACATGTCTTACAGATTTAAGGCACTTCTCAACAAGAAGGCTGTCATCGCCGTAAATAGCCATCGATTTCTTTCTGGCAGATTCAAGTGTTTCAGCGAAAGCGCTTTTATCATTTACCATAAAAATTCCGATACCGCCGCCGCCTGCAGAGGCTTTAATAAGAACCGGAAATCCGATATTTTCAGCTTTTAATGCAAGCTCTTCAACGGTTTCATTTTTTACTGCAAATCCTGGTATAACGGGCGTGCCGATTTTTTCGCATAATTCGCGTGCCGTTATTTTAGATCCCATAGCTGTTATGGCTTCAGAAGATGGACCTATGAATATAATATCTTCAGCTTTACAACGCGACATGAAGGAAGCATTTTCAGACAGAAAACCGTAACCGGGATGAATTGCGCATGCGTTGACCTTTTTTGCGGCTGCTATAATTCTTTCCTGGTCAAGATAAGTTTCAAGTCCATGTTGGCCGATATTGATTGCCTCATCGGCCATTTTCATAAATAAACTGCCGCGGTCGATATCGGAATATACAGCAACAGTTGATATACCGATTTTCTGACATGTTTTTATAATCCTGCAGGCAATTTCGCCTCTGTTTGCTATCAGTAATTTTTTTATTTTTTTCATAAGCTAATCACTTGTTATTACTCCGGGGATTAATTTATTGTATTATTATATATTTAATTTAAGAGTTCATTATTTATCTAAACAGGACATTATTATAATAATTATTATATTAAGTCAGTTTATCGTACTAAGCTTAATTCTGAATATCAATGAATCATCATAAAAAAATACCGGATTTAAAAAATCAAGATGAATTTAAGGCACAGGATTTTTTTTAGTTGTTGAGAACTCTATTCAGGAAGGAACAGGTTTAATTATTCAGGATTAATAATTGTTACCAGTCAATCGGCTCTTTTCCGGACGATTGCAGATAGGCGTTGGCTTTGGAAAAAGGCTTTGAACCGAAAAAGCCGCGGTAAGCTGACAGCGGTGAAGGATGCGGGGTTTTAATGACAAGATGGCGTTGCGGATTTATAAAACTCCCTTTTTTCTGCGCGTATGAACCCCATAAAATGAATACAAGACGGTCTTTCTCTTCGGCAAGATGGTGCAGCGCCGCATCCGTGAATAATTCCCACCCCCTGCCGGTATGGCTTGCCGCCTGGTGTGCCTTAACTGTAAGAGTTGCATTAAGAAGAAAAACGCCCTGGTTTACCCAGTGAAGAAGTGTGGAATCAGCATGAGGTTTTCTCCCGAGATCGGATTCAATCTCCTGGAAAATATTAATAAGAGACGGAGGCTTGCTGATAGATGTATCAACGGCGAAACATAAACCGTTTGCCTGGCCTTTATCGTGGTAGGGATCCTGTCCAACAATGACAACTTTTACCATATCAAAAGGGCAGAGATCAAACGCGCGGAAGATATATTTACCCGGAGGATATACCGCGCCTGTACGGTATTCATTACGCACAAAATCAGTGAGTTTTATAAAGTAATCTTTTTCAAACTCTTGATCCAGATGGCCTTTCCATGACTGCTCAATTTTAACGTTCATAAATTTTAAATCATCTGAATAAATGTTTTAGTCAAGAAAATTTTGGGATCTGGACAGATTATACTTTAACCGGAACTTATAGGATAATTTATAATAAAAAAATTATAAATTGACTTAATTATAAGTCAGAATGATAATCCTGATACAAAATAAATAATAGCTGAAAAAGAGATTCAGTAAAAGTGTAATATATATGGAAAAAAATACATTCGGTTCAATGAAAAAAAATGAGAGAAAGGCGAGGCAGGATGCAATTATCAGCGCCGCAGAGCGGGTATTCGCCGGTAAACCATTTGATAAAGTGAGCATCAGGGATATAGCTAAAGAGGCCGGTATATCACATGCTTCAATCTACAGGTATTTTCCTAACCAGCAGACCCTTTTTGTTGAAGCCTTTATGAAAGGTTCGGCGGAGATTATCAGTTTTTTTGAATCAATTGTGAATGACGGAAAAAAAGTAAATATTGAGAAAGTTACAGAGAAATTTATAGTATATCTTATTGAAAATGACAGTTATTTCAGGATGATGACTAATTTCATGCTCGATGGGTCACTCAGCGGGGAACTGGTAGAACGGCTGAATGTAACAGAAAGGCGCCTCCTTGATCAGCTTGACAAGCTGTTTATTAAAACAGGTTCGAAAGGGGATATAAGGATGACTTCACACGCATACTTTGCCGCCATGAACGGAGTGCTGATCACTTTCAGAAACTATCCCGGCAGGAGCAGAGAAGAAGTAATATCCCATATGAAGAAGCTGGGAAGAATAATAGCGTTAAAATTTAAGGAATAATTATGAGTCATATTCCGCTCAAACAGCATTTATATCTGCTGCAGAAGAGGAATATAACTTTTATATAGCTTAATCTATTTCTCTTAGCGCACAGTCCTGATAGGCATGAAAAAGCCTGTGGCAGAAACTGTCCCACATGCTGCATATTTCGATTGTTCTGTCATCGTTCCCGAAAAGGTTCGGATGTGAAATAATAACATTCAATTCGTCAGAAAATTCTTTGACAGTTGCGGTATCGGCATTATAGAGAACGTCTTTAATAAAATCATAAGGTTTATACCATTCTGATGCCTTTTTAATATCATTATAAATCTGGGTAAGAAGGACATTCCGCGGACCCTCCCATAACTCGTTTATGGCTGAATCGCGATACAGCCGCGGGAGTGAAGAGAAATCCTCCATTATACCATGACCTCCGAAAATTGACATGGCTTTTCTTATAACATCGGTGGAATCCATTGATGCGGTCATTTTCTGCAGCATTACAAGTTCCCTCACGGCAAAAGATTTTTTCCTGAAAAATGTATGGTCTTCACCTTTGTCATTTTTGTCAGATCTTTCAGAATATTTGATAAATTCGCTGTATACCCTGAATGCTCCCGCTGTAGTTCTTTTTGCTTGGTGTTCAATCTCTTTCAGCTGTGCCTTTACGAGTGGGAACTTCCCGATTGTAATGCCGAAAGCCTCTCTCATCTCACTGTATTTTTCAGCCTCCCTTACCGATCTGAGCATAAATGCAGCCGCTGATAGACCGACAGTCAGCCTTGAGTAAGTAAGGACAATTCCAACTACATTGGAAACTCCCTTTTCAAGCGGACCGACAGGATATGCAACAGCACCGTTGAATGTTAATTCACCGGTTGTAAGTTCGCTTGTACCCATCTTCCATTTAATACGGTCAATAGTATAGCCGTTGCGTATCTCTTTCTCCTTATTCCCGGGGAGCCATGACGGCATTACAAAAAGGGCAACCTTTTCAGATCCGGAAGGCTTTGCTGTCACAACAGCATAATCCGCATGAGTGGCTGAACAGAAAAACTTGCTGCCGTAAAGCTTCCATGTATCACCTTCTTTAACAGCCTCAAGAATATTGGCAGGAACATCTGATCCCCCCTGTATTTCAGAAAGGTACTGTGCGCCGATTGCAACATCACCGTCAATCCCGTCTTTACAGTGTTTTAGTATATGCAGTGTTTCCGGGGTGTCGGCATATTTTTCAAGAAGCTTTACAAGACCCTCGGTACAGGTCATGGGACAAGCAACACAGGCCTCTCCATTCTGGTATATTATCAGCATCCTGATCAGTTTTACCCATGGAGAAAAATCATCTGCAAAAAGGCGCAAACCGAAAATCTCCTTTTCCATAATTTCGGTTTCTTTTGGGCGGACTATCCTGTCAATACGGTTATGGTGTCCGTCATAATGCATCATGTAAGGCCTTTTTTCAGGGTATGATATGGAAGAAGCCATATCTCGCCACCTGTACGAAGCCATCTTTGATGTTCTGCGCGCTTCATTGTCGGCAATATTCCAGTCATTACCCGAAAAATGTTTAAGGGCTTTCTGCACAAATGTATCATCGGCATAATAATCAACATCTTTTCTCCATTGAAGAAAATCGCTGAATGTATATGAATTGTTGCGGTCCGGCAGTGTCATGAAATCCCCCCTTTATATTATAAAAATCTGAAAAATAACCGGCCTGATATCATCTTCTCCGGCATGCGGTATTGAATAACAATTTTATAATACTGTTAAATCCTGAAAATTAAATATATTTAATAAATATGGTTATTATTGTAACCATTGGTTACAAAATGTCAATTATAAAATATCTCAATGCTAATCAATTGATAAGTTTTAGTGTAAAAAAGAAAGACTGTTCTCCCGGCCGCCGAAGACGGCCGGGAGAAATAATACTGGTATTAAAGAAAATTATGGTTTGAATTGTTTTATATCTTTCTTGCAATAATCCGTGCCGGAGAACTGTCGGAATTTATCTTAAGAGGCAATGCAATTACCTCAAAGCTGCCGATAGAGCTTAACCGGTCAAGGTTGGCTAGGTTTTCAGCTATTAAAATTCCGGCTGATAAAAGCATTTTATGGATTTTATGCGGCTGACTGTCAGGTGACATCAGATCTATTCCGATCATTTTAATTCCTCTTTCAATAACAGCAGCGGCAAAACTCTCATTAATTACAGGGTTATCAATTAGATATTTTACAGTACCGAAATATCTCCCAAAACCTGTATTAATTATGATAATATCTTTTTCTTTTATAATTTCTGAATATGATTCTTTCCATTTTATATCCATTTCACTTCCTGTATTAATGACACAGGCTTTTCCGACAAATGATGTCAATGGTAATGAGGAAATATACCTGTCGTCCTGTGTTAAATGCATCGGGCCGTCAATATGCGTTCCGGCATGCATTCCCGTGATAAGTTTAAAATCGGTAAATTTATCAGTGGAAAAGTCTTTCTGTCTGGTAAGAGACAGGTTTTCATCTCCAGGATATACCTGCAGATTATCAATAATAGTGTGTGTCAGGTCTATCATAATAAATTCACCATTTTAATCCTTGAAAAAAATCTATGTTGACTTAAATTCATGCAATGATATTTTTTTAATATATTTAAGTTTAAAATAAGCGGTTATATCTCCCGGGTGTTGAGAGAACAGAGTTTTTCGGTAAAAAAAGTTCAGTATTTTTTACCGAAAAAAAATTGTAATTTACACAGATTTGTATTAATTATCATTCATAAATATAAAATAACAATATTATGGTTTTTAAAATATGCCCGAAGAAAAAGAAAGTAAATTTCAGCAGAAACTAATTTTATCGAAATCAAGCAGCCTTTTCTGGGAGAAGGGTTATGCCGAAACAAGTATGAAAGATATAGCCGGCGAATGCGGATTTCGTCCGGCAAATATATATAATTTTTTTGATAAAAAAGAGACCATACTCTTCGAAATCCTTTATCAGGAAATGGAGGATATATTATCACCAATAAGATCTCTGGAGAAGGATGATACAATCGATCCAAGGGATGGATTAAAGCTGATTATTGAAAATCATCTTCGTCTTACTCTTGGTGAAAGAAGAAAATCAAAACTGCTTTTTGATTCAGGACTGAATAATCTCACGCCTAAAAACCGTAAAAAAATAATAAAACAGCGCGATGAATACGACAGAATATGTATAACGGTACTGGAACGCGGGACAAAAGAAAAAATATTTTCATGCGAAAATGAACGGCTGGCTGTTTACTTTATAGCATCAATGATAGCTCGTTCAAGAATATGGTATACTCCTGATGGGCAGTATTCTGTGGATGATATAATTGCATTTATGTATGATTTTTCACTTAAGGCTCTCGGGGCTTCGGAGAGGAGTTAATTGCCGCGATAAATGAATTATGGCGTTTAAATTAATGGTCATTCATTTATGTTTTTTCGGAAAATGTCATGGCCAGGCTTATATGTTAAAGATTAATGTACCCGGAAGATGTAAAAGATGAATTAATATTTGATAGCGGAAAAGAACTTTTTAAAAAGAAAAGTTATAAGATTTAAGATTTTAAATAAAAAATAAAATTAAGAGGAATAAAAAAACTCATCATACCGGAGAGGGAATAAGGCAGCTTTCTGAATATGTAAATGAATCATTGCATGTATACGGGTTTAGTGCCTGCAGTGATAATTTAATCTATAAATAATAAGGAAGGTGCAATATGAATGGGAAAATGGGTGTTGTAACGGATGATGTGGCAGCATGCGCGGATCAGATTATTAAGTACCTGGATAAAAAGGTAAACCTGACCATGCCGCTGGCGCTTGGAAAATCGCTGAAGCTGGCCAATGAAATATACCGGAGGGCAAAAGAGGACCCGGAAATAAAGCTTAATATTCTGACAGCACTTTCGCTTGAAAAGCCTAAAGGGCATACCGATATTGAAAAAAGATTTCTTAAGCCTATAGCTGAGAGAATATTTGACGGTGTGCCTGAATTCGAATACATGCTTGACCTCAGAGATGGTAAACTGCCGAAAAACGTTGAGATATTTGAATTTTTCTGCAAAGCAGGCGCCAATCTGAATGATGAGCATTCACAGTTAAGGCATATATCCTCCAATTATACACATTGTGTAAGGGATGGGATTGATAACGGTGGGAATGTATTTGCCCAGCTTTTATCAGTTCGTGAATTTGACGGAAAGGTGATGTATTCCATGGGATGCAATACTGATGTAGGAGTTGAAGCACTCAAAACTGAGTACCACAGGCTCAGGGAAGAGGGGAGGAAAGTAGTCACTGTCGGCGAGGCTAATATAAATCTCCCGTTTATGTATGGAGATGCAGTGGTGGAAAAAGAAGAATATGATTATATACTGCAGGGAGAAAAGTTTAACTACAAACTTTTCGGAGCGCCGAAGGATCCTGTAGCACCAGCTGATCATATGATCGGGATTAATGTAAGCACACTTGTGAAGGATGGAGGAACAATACAGGTCGGAATAGGCGCACTGGGCGATGCAATTGTGGCCGGGCTTATAATGCGGAATGAACATAACGGAGTATACAGGGAGATTATAGAGAAGGCCGGACTTTTGTCAAAGAATGGAACCCTTATAAAAAAATGGGGAGATACGGGTGTATTTACGCAGGGACTTTACGGGTCATCCGAGATGTTTGTTGATGCATTTATGCAGATGTATAAAAGTAAAATTCTTAAACGGAAGGTTTTTGACAGTGTACCTTTGATGAAACTTATTAATAATAACGAGCTATCCGCTGATAAAATTCCTCAGGATATTATCGATAAACTGATAGAGATGAAGGCAATCCATTCAAGGGTTGATGAGGATGATTTTAATTTTTTAATTAAATTCGGAATACTGAAAAAAGATGTAAAATTTACTGAGAACGCAATAATCGACGGTGGCGAGAGTTACCCGGTTGATCTTGCCGATAGTGGTAACAGGATCAAAATAAGAAATATTATCGGGAAAGAGCTTCTGGGGGGACAGGTAATACTTGGTGCCTTTTATTTCGGTCCTCAGTCATTTTATAAAGCACTTAACGATATGAGCGAAGAGGAGAGACAGCAGTTCGGCATGTCCGGCGTGGAGAAGGTCAACCAGCTGTACGGAGATGAAGAGTTGAGAACTCTTCAGAGAAAGGATGGCAGATTTGTAAACACCGGTATGACTGCAACACTTCTTGGCTCTATCGCTTCAGACCAGCTTCAGGACGGGAGGGTGGTAAGCGGCATAGGGGGACAGTATAATTTTGTCGCAATGGCACATGCACTGAGAGACGGCAGGCTTATTATGATGGTAAAAAGTACAAAAGGTTCCGGAAAAGCCTTAAAGTCCAATATTGTATTCAGTTACGGGCACTGTTCAGTTCCAAGACATTTGAGGGATATTGTAGTTACCGAGTATGGAATAGCCGATGTAAGAGGCAAACCCGATGCAGAGGTTATCGCGGCGATGTTGAATATTGCTGATTCAAGATTCCAGAAACAGCTGCTTGAGCAGGCTAAAAAAGCTAAAAAGATTTCAGTGGATTATGAGATTCCGGAGGAATTCCGTAATAACACTCCCGACAGAATTAATAAACTTCTGCAGCCATATCGTGAAAGGGGATTTTTTCAGCCTTTTCCCTTTGGAACGGATTTAAAGCCGGAAGAGATGATGCTGGGGAATTCGCTGAAGGTTATGAAAAATCTTGCGGCCGGAGATCCATTAAAACTGCTCAGTGGACTTATTATGGAAACAATAAGACCTGTACCGAAATCTGCGGCGGTTTTTCTTAAATATATGAAACTTGAAAAACCTGCTTCAGTTAAAGAGAGGGTTATGAGAAATATGGTAATTTTTGCACTGAGAAATAATAAAATGATAAAATAGTGATTTTATAAGACTGATCCGGAAGATTCCGGTATAATGGCGTATTAATTGAATAATCAGTATATTATTACTTCAGACTTATATAAAAAATTCTTGTAATACTATGGATATACTTATAATCTGAGAAAAATATTTTTTGCAGCTGTCAGGTATTTTAAAAAAATAAAATAATATAAAAGCCAAGGAGAGAAAAGATGGATGAACCGGTTTTATTTGAGTTAAAGGGTCAGGTGGGAATAATCTCAATCAACAGGCCGAAGGCAAACCAGCTGAGTCATTCTGTTTTTGAAGGGATCAGGAAACTTCTTGATGCCAATGAAAAGGGCTATGATGTCCGGGCATTGATTATTACCGGGACAGGCGATAAAGCGTTCTGTGCCGGGGCAGACCTGTCGGAAGGAAACGGCGACTTCAGTGTAGTTGATTTTCTGAAACGAGGGCAGGATATATGGAATAAAATTGAAGATTATCCAAAGCCGGTTATAGCCGCGATAAACGGCCCGGCGCTGGGGGGCGGCTGTGAACTCGCGCTGGCATGCCACTTCAGGTTTATGAAAAAAGGGGCACGCATAGGGCTAACCGAAACCAATCTCGGTATTATTCCGGGTTATGGCGGAACACTGAGGCTGCCGAAGCTTATTGGAAAGTCAAAAGCGCTGGAATATATGATTCTCGGGAAGCAGTTTGAGGCTGAAGAATCGTTATCACTTGGACTGGTTGACCGTTTATGCGAAGATGGTAAACTGCTTGATGACGCCCTGGCCTTTGCAGGTGAGCTTATTGTGCGTCCGCCTCTTGCTGTGAAGGCTTTGCTGAAAATAACATCGGCAGCGCCGGGATTGTCGCCGGAACGTCATTTAAAAATGGAAAGGGAGGAGCTTGGAGTTCTTTTCGGTACAAAAGACATGAAAGAGGGTATAACCGCTTTTATGGGAAAAAGAAAGCCTGAATTTAAGGGTGAATAACTGAATTAACGGATTTACTGGAAATATATAATACACTTCAGGATAATCCTGAAGTGTATTATAAAAAAAGTGTATTGCAAAAAACTCTGATTCAGTCAGAGTTTTTGTAATTTAATTCGGGTCAGAGATTGCAGATTAAAATAATAAATTATTCATTGAATATAATAGTATTTTTAAAATAAAATTACTGGACGCAATGTACATACTTATATTTCATGCCAGACAATTATCAGCTATGTTATTCAGTTTTTTTTAACATGCTGATCTGAATTATCTTTATCTGTATAAGCAATTAATAGAGCATAATTCGATTGATACTGATTTCATAAAAGAAGCTGCAAGAGAACATAGATGAATAGAGTTATCCATACACGTTCATTATTACAGGTTATTATTGCCTTCCACCTGATTGTATATACATTCCCCTTGAAAAACGCACTGGCTCTGGATGCTGTAAATATAGATAATGGAACACCTGGTATTTCTCTTGGCAGGCATGTTGAGATTCTTGAGGATAAGGAGGGAAAGCTTGGTATTGCAGAGGTCAGCTCCGGGAGCTATAATGGTGAATTTTACACTCATAAAAAAGAAAATATAAATCTTGGACTCAGCAGATCGGTCTTCTGGTTAAGATTTACTCTTCAGTCTGCCGGTATTGAAAGCGGAGCCGACAGGACTGCCCGCTTTCTTGACATGGGTACTCAATATGTCTATTACGCCGATTTATATACCCCGGTAAAAAAAGATAAATACGGAAAAGACGGATGGATCAGGCAGTCAGGCGGGACATTGAAGGTTCTTGGACTGAATGAACTGGTATACAAAAATGTGGTTTTCAGTCTCCCTGCGCTGGATCGTGAACCATCGACATTTTATCTGCGTGTCGAATCAAAATCACCATATTTTATACCGCTTAAAGTTGTTCAGAAAGATGAACTGGACAGTAAACTGTTTTATCAGCTTATTCTCTTCGGGATGTTCTATGGCGTTATGACAGGTTTATTCCTTTACAACCTCTTTCTGTGTATATTCCTCAGGGAAAAGTCGCGTTTTTATTATCTGCTGTATCTTTTAACCATTACATTGTATTTCTCAGCAGTGAACCGGCTTACGACCGAGTTCTTTTTCAGGCAGAATCCTGTTGTGTCAACATATTTAACGCTCTTTTTTCTGGGTGTCAGCTCTGCATTTGCAATGTTATTCGCAAAGACTTTCCTCTCAACACGGAAGATTATGCCGGTAATTGACACCATTCTTAATATTTTAATTATTGTCTCACTCGGATTATCTGCAGGCGTTTTCCTGTTTGAGTACAGTAAGATTATTAATTATTTTACAACCATGGGACTTGTTGTTCCTGTTGTATTAATGATTACTGGAATAACGGCTTTCAGACGGGGAAACAGGAATGCCAGGTTTTATATATGGGCATCATTCGTTTTTTTAGCCGGAACAATAGTCTTTTCACTGACATTTAAAAGTGTTCTTCCTTATAATAACTTTACCTTCTACAATTTTCAGATAGCCGCGGTTATAGAAGCCGTGCTTCTCTCTATTGCGCTTGCTGACAGAATAAATATTTTAAACACTAACCTGGAAAGAGTAAACAGGGAACTTAAAAGCGCACTGGAGATAGCCCATCTGGGATTCCATGACCACCTGACAGGCCTGTATAACCACAGGTTTTTTGAGGAGGAGCTTCGGAGACTTGATACAAAAAGAAATCTACCCATCACGCTGGTGGTAGGTGATGTCAATGGACTGAAGCTTACAAATGATGTTTTCGGACATCTGGCCGGGGATAATCTTCTTCGGAAAGCGGCAGGTGTCTTAAAAAAAGAGTGCCGTTCGGATGATATCATTGCCAGAACAGGCGGCGATGAATTTGTAATTATTCTGCCCGGTGCTGACAGAATTACAGCTGAAACTATTGTCCGGCGGATTAAAATATCTATGCATGGTGAAAAGGCCGGCATTCTGCCTGTCTCGGTATCTTTCGGCCTTGCGGCCAAAGAATCCGATGAACAGGATATAACCGATATTTACAAACAGGCCGAAGATTTGATGTACAAAGAGAAACTCTCTGAAAGTAATATTATAAAACACCAGACTATAGAAACTATAAAGAATACATTATACAGTAAAAATCCCGGAGAAGAGCTTCACGCTAAAAAAGTAAGCGAACTGTGCGCTGTTATCGGTAAAGAAATGAATTTAAGGGGGGAGGAGATACTCGAACTGAAGACACTGGGGATGATGCATGATATCGGTAATATCGCCATAGCTGAAGAAATTTTAAACAGTACTAAGCCTTTAAGCGGGTATGCCATTGATGAAGTTAAGCGTCACAGTGAGCATGGTTACAGAATATTATCTTCAGTTAATGAGTATGCGAAATTAGCCGATTACGTGCTGGCACATCATGAAAGATGGGATGGCAGGGGTTACCCAAGGGGAATTAAAGCCCTTGATATCCCGCTTCAGTCAAGAATTCTTGCCATTGCTGACGCATATACGGCAATGACCACTGAAAGGCCATACCGCAGGGCTGTATCTGCAGAAAATGCATTAAAGGAGATAGAGAGCAATGCAGGTATTCAGTTTGATCCCGGGATCTGTAAACTGTTTTTAACACATATGCATGGTCAACATGGCTGAAAGCCTCTTTCATGCAGCTGAAAGATCATCTCCATCCGCCAGGATAACTTCAAATGATATTTCTGACCCTCTGAAATTATTACGGGCATCATCAAGTATGCCGGTTAATATCTCTGCATCTTTGGGATGCTTAGAAAAGAATACAGAGGTATTATCGTAAATAAATATATAACCCTGCGCCGGGATCCAGCTCAGGTCATTGATGCATTCCTCGAAGGCATCCCAGTTGTAACCGAAATAACCTGGGAGCCGCATAACGGTTTTTGCAGTATTGAAAAAACTCTCTTCGTCTGCAATTGACTTACCGCTGAAATAAAAAATATGAATTCCGCCGGCTTCTGCTTCTGCAATGAGTTTACTTCCGCGGGTGAAGGAGCCTTCCCTTATGGTCTTGACCAGCTGTTCAATGGTTTTCATTATTTAAATACAACTCTCCTGAACGTTCTGTAGTGATCATCAGTGTAGTAGTAGATATCGTTGCTGACATCATGTACTATACGGTTTGGACCACGGTTGGGCCGTTTCCCCTTTTTTAACTCTTTGTTCATTCTGTCTGTGCAGACGGTGTACTCTTTATATGAAACATTATGGTCAGCAGGAAGATGTTTCTCCCGGTTCCCGAAACGAACCCCGTCGTTTTTGACAAATGCCCACTCTGTGGAACCCGCTTTTATCTTTGTAATAACCTCTTTTGCTCCGTTTGGCAGATCATTATAATTAACTGTCTTAATGTTATCAGCGGAAAAAGATAATGCGGTTAAACAGAAAAACAGTGTTATACCTGAGAGTAGAATTCTTTTCATTAAAGTGTATTCTCCTGTATTATTTAAATATTATAGTATAGGGTGTTAATTAGCTGAACTCCCCGGTGAGATACAATCATTTTTCTGTTGAAGAGAGCTGTAAAAAGAGATAAAATTAAAATTTTTATCAATGTATGTATACAGATATTCTGAAAAACCGGAAAGATTATATGAGATAATAAGCGGCAGTTTTATGCATTTAAGATATTATCTGCTTGACATTACATACCGATTGGTATGTAATGTCAGTATGAAAAAGTCGGAACATACTCGGGATTTTATAATAGAAACGGCAGCTCCGGTTTTTAACAAACACGGATATGAAGGAACATCTCTTGCTGATGTGCTCGAATATACAGGTCTTACAAAAGGGGCGATATATCACTATTTTGAGAACAAGGATGAACTCGCTTTAGCTGCGCTTGAATACAACCTTAACATGGTGACAAAGTTTGTTTTTTCAGCTATAAACAGAAAAACAGGTTCCTGTGATAAACTTTCGGTTTTTGCAGAAACATTCAGAAACAACTATGATTCAATGAGAAAAATAGGTGGATGCCCTCTGATGAATGCGGCTATAGATTCGGATGACGGGAATGTGCTGATTAAAAACCGTGTCAACAGATCTATCGACTTCTGGCAGAATACTCTGAAAACCATAATAGAAAATGGTAAATCAGATAATGAAATAAGTCCCTCTGTCGATGCAGAGGGACTTTCAATGAATCTTTTTTCACTGATCGAAGGGGGCCTTGCACTGTCGAAGGTAAGGGATGAAAAGAGATTTTTAGATCATGCGGTTGAACTTGTTTTAACACTTGTTGAAGGGATAAAGGTGAAATAATTTTTATGCCTGCCGACATACCGGATGGTATGTCCCGGATGAAAAATATTCTTATTCTATGGTAAATAAAAGAAGAGTTAATTAATATATAAGGAATACCTGGTGAGATTTTACCATTCAGGTATTTATAATTGTATAAAGATGCATTTGATAATAACCCGGAGGAAAATATAATGGAAAACTGGCTGAAAACATGCTGTGTACTCTGTACTCAGAACTGCGGTCTTGAGGCGCTTGTTGAAAACGGCAAAATGGTAAAGGTAAGAGGGGATAAGGATAATCCGAGAAGCCTCGGTTATATATGCAGGAAGGGGATGAATGTGATGACTCACCAGTATCCTAAGGATAGAATAACAGAACCTCTCAAAAGAAAGGGGAATGATTTTATACCTGTAACATGGGATGAGGCTGCAGGAGATATTGCTGAAAGGATAAAGTCTGTTTTAAAGTCCTACGGACCGAGAAGCCTTGCCTACATGGGTGGGGCAGCACAGGCAGGACATGGCGAGACTGCATTTGGTCTGCAGCTTCTCAGAAGTCTTGGTTCGCAGTATTACTATTCGCCGGGTGGGCAGGAATTCAGCGGGCAATGGTGGGTACAGGGCCGCGTATTCGGGAAGCAGTATAATATTACCGGGCCGGATGAACATAATACGGATATGCTTGTTGCCTGGGGATGGAATGGAATGCAGAGTCACCAGATACCGCGGGCAAGGGTAACCCTCAGGGAGTTCAGCAATGATAAAAACCGGCTGCTTGTCGTTATTGATCCGAGAAAAAATGAAACGGCTGCAATAGCCGATATACATCTTGCAGTACGTCCGGGGACTGACGCCCTGCTGATAAAGGCAATGATTTCAATTATAATCAGAGAAGGATGGGAAAAACGCGATTATATAAATGAGCATGTAACAGGCTGGGAAAAGATTTTACCGTTTTTTAATAATTTTGATGTAAAGAATGCACTGAAAGTATGTGAGCTTGAATATGAAGAGGTGCATAATCTCTGCAGGCTGATGTCAACAAGACAGTGGTCATTTCATCCGGACCTCGGAATCTACATGGGGCGCAAAAGCGTGCTTAACTCATATCTGCTGCATATTCTCGGGTCATTGTGCGGCAGGTTCTGTGTGCCGGGCGGCAACATTATACCGGGGTTTGTTATGCCGCTGGGTTTTCACGCGGATGAACGTAAACCTGAAATATGGAAAACAACGGCAACAAATATGCCCCCTGCGGCGGCGGGGTCTTATCCACCCTCTGTTGTGCCTGAGGAAATTCTCAGCGACAACCCTGAGAGGTTAAGGGCCATGATTGTAAGCGCCTGCAATCCCCTGAGAGCGTTTCCCGATACAACGGCATACGAGGAGGCTTTCAGCAGGCTTGATCTTCTTGTAGTAAATGAGATTGTAATGAGTGAAACAGCGCGTTTAGCCCATTATGTACTGCCATGCAAGACATATTTCGAATCATGGGAAAGCACCTTTTACCCATATAACTATCCGGAGATATATTATCACATAAGAAAACCTGTTGTTGAACCGCCGGAGCAGTGTCTTGAAGCGGCTGAGATACATACACTGATTGCGGATAAACTTGGGCTGATACCTGAAATCCCGGCGGAACTATATGAGGCAGCCAAAGGTAACCGTCTTGCCTTTATAATGAAGCTTATGGGATGGATAAAGGATAACCCTGAAGCTGCAAAACAGAGGCCGTTTATCCTTGCAAAGACGCTGGGGAGGGCAATGGGGAGCGCAAATCTTTCAGCTTTCTGGGCGATACTGGCATCTGCTCCGAAAGAGCTAAGGGAAAATGCAGAAAGGGCAGGATTTGCCAAAGGACCTGATATCGGTGAGAGGATATTCCAGACATTGCTTGATAATCCTCAGGGGGTTATGATAGGAAGGGTTGACACGGAAAAGAATTTTAAAAATATAAAAACCGAATCCGGTAAGATTGAACTTTATATTCCTGAACTTGAGGAGGAGCTAAAGCTGCTTAATCCTTCAACTGAAGAGATAGAACTTAAAATGCCTGAAGGTTTTCCTTTTATTCTCAATGCCGGGCGGCATATGGATTATAATGCGAACAGTCTTATGCGTGATCAGGAGTGGAACAGAGGGAAACGGGCATGCACTGTGGCAATAAGCCCCATTGATGCGGAACATCTTGGATTGTCTGATGGAGAGAATGTCAGGGTTACAACTGAGGCCGGAAGCGATACCGGTGAACTGGAGGTATCCGGACAGGTGCGGAAAGGTACAGTTCTTATTCCACACGGATTTGGGCTTTTATATGGTGATGTTGTGTACGGTATTAACGTAAACCGGCTGACAAAGAGTACCAACAGGGATATGGTGGGAACTCCGATTCACCGTTTTGTTCCATGTAGTGTAGAAAGGGCATGATGTTTTTTAAATGAAAATATTAAGATAGATTAGTTAAATATGATGGAGGTATTTAAAAGCAGCATCTGAAGCTATTGACCATGGTAAACATATGCCGGTTTTATCGCAAATACCGGATTAAAAAAGGCAATTTAATTACTTGACAGCATGTTTTAATAAAAAAATAGTTCTGATGCTTTATTTCCGTTTAAAAAAATACACCGGGAAGGGAAAGTAGATGAATATAAAAAGGAATATTTTATTATTGTTAATGCCGGCAGTATTAATTATATCATCCTGCAGTAAGAAGGAAGATATCCTGGAGTATAGATCTGATTTAGAGAAGGATAAAGGAATTTTAAGATCTGTAAAGTATTATAATAATAACGGGGAGCTTCTTTTTTCAAAGAATATTAAATGTTCCATTTCCCGCACGCATGATGATGAATCCGGAATTCTTGACATAACAATTCTCGATATGGATACAAAAAGGGCTGTTGATATCCAGGGAAATGGAACTTTGATTATGGAAGAGCTGCCTGAAGAATTGCCGAAGGATTTGTCCGGGGAAAAAACAACAAAACCAAAATAGGCCGGCTGTATAAATACCGGAATATTTTGGTTTGTTTTAAATAAAAAACATATTCTGTCTGATGATGGCGGAATATTTTAAGTAACCCGTGATGACAATGAGGCTGACAGAAACGTCAGCCGGGTATTGTCAGAATAAATATATTACCCCCTTCATGGTTGCGTTTTGAGGATATGTGTCCGTTAAGTTTTCTGATTCCTGCTTTAATGCCTGATAAACTCCCTGGTGTATCTCCATCGGCAAAAAGGCTTTTAATATCGTCCCTGTCAAGCCATTGACCTGAATCTGTTATCCGTATCACTGTTGAACCATTTTCGGCTTCGGCGCTTATTGTTATATTGCCTTCATCTCCCGAAAGAAGAACTGCATTATAAACCAGATCATGAAGTATTGCGGAAAGGGTGGATGCGTCACCCGGAAATATCAAATCACCGGTATCCACTGAAAATCCGCTGTTTAATGATATGGTCTCTTTTTTTACTGTTTTAATTACACTGGAAACAATCATATTAAGCGGTTCCCCTTCCGCTTCGCCAAGCAGCTGAAGAGCTTCTGTTAGTACCCTGCGTGCCTTTCCCCTGTTTTCTGTTCTCATGTTTTCAAGGTCAAGGCTGATATTGAATCCTGTTGTACGTTCTTCGATCAGCCTGTTTTGTTTTTTAAGATTCTCATGTGAATCAACAACCTGGTACGTTTTAATGGGGTGGTCTATCCCCTTAACCATGATACCCTCTTTCTCAAGGCAGTAGTATTTATGTGAAACAAGTGAATATGTTTCGTGAGAAATAAGCACGTTGTCCGGTTCTGATGAGCTTTCAAGCCTGCTGGCCAGGTTTACCTGAGAACCGATAATGGTATATGACATTCTTGCATCGCTGCCGAAATTACCCACAGTACAGTATCCTGTATTTATACCCATGCGGACATGGAATGGTTCCACTATACCTTTCTCATACCACTGGGTCTGTAAATATCTCAGCCGTGACTTCATCTCCAGCGCCATATCAACGGCGGCTACAGCATCTTTCTGCTCACCCCTTGTTTCAGGATCGCCGAAAAATACAAGAATGGCATCACCGACGAATTTATCTATTGTAGCGCCATGCTTTATTGCAATCTGTGACATTTCGTTGAGGTAACTGTTGAGAAGATCCGTAAGTGATTCGGTTTCCATTCTCTCTGTTGTCTGTGTGAAATTCTTGATATCTGAAAAAAATACTGTAAGTTTCTTTCTTGAAGAGGCGATCTTTGCCTCCTGCTTTCCGTTGAAAATCATCTCCCGTAGCTGAGGAGGAATATATTTTGACAGCTTATCTGAAAGTGAACCGAGTATAGTATTCATTTCGTTGAGCTTGTTCATGGTTTCCTGAAGCTCAGAGGTCCTTTCCTCCACTTTAAGCTCAAGGTTTTCGGTGAGATCCTTCAGGGTAACAGTCATGCTGTTAAAGGTAACAGCAAGTTTGCCTATCTCGTCATGAGTCCTGGCATCAATTTTTACGTTATAATTCCCCGATGATACCGCTTCGGTGGAGGTAATAAGGTGCTTGATGGGATTAGTGATATTTCTTGAAAGAAATATAATAATCATTATCGCGATTGGTGTAATAATAAGAAATCCCAGAAGAAAGTTGAGCCTTGTCCCGGCGGTTATTTTATTAATGGCTGCCCTTAACTCGGTTTTACTTTTGTTTATATCGTCAATATAAGCGCCGGTACCAAGCCACATATTGGTTCCGGGAACGTTCATAGCAGTTCCAAGTTTCGGGTAAATACCTTCCACGCCGGGCTTGCTCCAGAAAAATTCAAGAAAAACTTTATTGTTTTTTGCCACATCGTCAAGCTCCCTTATAATATACTGTTTACCGGCAGGGTCCTGCATATTCCAGAGGTTTTTCCCTTCAAGATTTTTATTCAAACCATGTATAAGGTTTTTTCCGGTACTGTTTTCATAAGCATAGTAATAACCGTCGTTGCCATAGCGGAGCTGTCTGACCAATTCCTGTGAGAGTTTGAGTTTCTGCGCTTCGGATATATTCTTCTGTTTATATATTGAAGACACAAGAGACACTGCCATTTCGGTGTTGTTCTGCAGCATGTAGCTGTATTTTTCCATAAGAAGTGCTTCAGATTTCTTCATTACATATTCGCTGTATCCTGAAAATGAAACGTTAAAAATAAAGTAAATTACTGCGAAACTGATGATAAGTGTGGCAATAAGAAATGACAGCAGCTTTGCAAGGATGCTGGTCCTTTTCGGGATTCTGCTGATAATATTGTTTTTAAGCCGGATAAAAAGATCCTTAAGGTTTATATCTGTACCGGTTTTAAAATAACCGTGCCATTTGTAAAAGAGATCTGCAATAACGATAATCCCGAGAACTGCTATAAAAATAATAAGCGATGCATTCATCCTCAGATGAAAGGCATCTGAAGGATTCGGGGATTTTGAGGCATTTTCAAAAAATATAAATACAAGCTGCCATGCCGCGATGTATGAAGTTATAAGCATGAACAACATCGGCAGTACAGTTATCCAGATATATTTAACCTTGTCAGACTTGATTAAAAGCGTGGTGCCTACACCAAGGGCGGTAGCCGCAAGGATCTGGTTGGCGATGCCGAACATCGGCCATATGGTGGAGATGTTTCCTGTAAAAAGCAGGTAACACCACATAAGAACTATGATAAGACTTGTAATGATAATATTAAACTCATTCTGGTGATTTGAAAAGGGCTTATAGATTGTCCCTCCTATCTCCTGAAGCATAAAACGGCCGACCCTGGTTCCGGCATCTACAAGTGTAAGAATGAAAAGCGCGATGAACATCAGTGAATAATTATACCAGTAGGGCAGTGACGCTTTTCCACCGAAAAGAGATGACAGAAGTACCGACATTCCGGCAGCTATGGAGACTGCTCCACCCGGTCTTCCCTGAAGCTGCAGTCCTATTGTCTGTGATAGTTCCTGTATTTTAGATATGGGAAATCCCATTGAAGAGAGTATCTCGGGTGAGAGTTTTGTGTTCATGGCAAAATAATCGCCAGGTATGAGTATGGATGCTGCAATAAGGGCTATGACGGCAACAAACCCCTCAACGAGCATTGAACCGAAACCTATAAGGGGTATATCCTTTTCTGATTTGATCATTTTCGGCGTAGTGCCGGAGGATATAAGTCCGTGAAATCCTGAAATTGCCCCGCAGGCTATCGTAATAAAAAGAAAAGGGAAGAGTGTTCCCGGGACGATTGGTCCCCCGCCTGCTATATACTGTGTCGTTTTCGGCATCTCCAGAACCGGCATGTTTATGGCTATGGCAACAGCCAGCAGAAGAAATGTTCCGACTTTAAGGTATGCTGAAATATAATCCCTGGGTACCAGAAGAAGCCATATGGGCAGGGCAGAGGATATGAAGCAGAGGATACCAAGGTAAATAATAAGTCTGTTTTTATCAATTGTAAAAAATGGAGCTAATGAAGATCCCGGCATGCGGCTTCCGAGGAATACTGCAACAAGAAGCAGCAATGCGCCAATAATGCTGACCTCCATGATTTTACCCTTTCTGAGGAAGTGCATATAGATTCCCATAAAGATTGCAATCGGGAAAGTAATAAGGAGTGTAAAGGTTCCCCAGGAGTTCATGTTGAGTGAATTAACGACAGAGAGTGCGGCTCCGGCGACAGCAACTACAACATTGAAGATAATGATCAGGGCAAGAACAAATCCGCTTAAGGTTCCTATCTCATCTCTTACAATCTGGGCAAGTGATTGTCCGTTATGCCGTGCTGATGCCGCCAGAATGACCATGTCATGGACGGCTCCTGCAAGAGTCGCCCCTACAAGTATCCAGAGAAACCCGGGAAGATAACCGAACTGTGCGGCAAGCGTCGGCCCTATAAGAGGTCCGGCCCCGGCAATAGCTGCGAAATGATGCCCGAACAGAACCCATTTATTCATGGGGTAGTAATCTACACCGTCATTCACTGTTTCAGAGGGCATTTTTTTTGTTTCATCAAAAACCAGAACCTTTGAGGCAAGAAATGCAGCGTAAAATCTGTAAGTAATTACGAATATACATACAGTAGCAACAATAAGCCAGATTGCATTAACCTTTTCTCCGGGGTTCAGGAATCCTGCAATTACCGAAAGAGAAACAGCGGCAATAAACGATATTAAAACCCATATTCCTTTCTTAAAAATATTAATAGCTGCCATTCTTGTACTCCTGTTTTATTTACAGATTTTCAAGATAGTAAATGCTTATAAAGAATGAGTCAGGATTATGTAAAAAAATGTATTAATTCCATAAGTACTTCTCAGTGTTATTCGTACTGAATATTACCAAACATCTTGGACTGATTAACCGGTAAATCAAATATATAAACTTAGGTACAAAAAATTAAATATTACAATCCTGTATAAAGTCAAACTCTTTTCGTTAAAAAATTATAATGAAATCCGGTACAAACTGCATCAGTAAATAATAAAATGAGTTTATAAATAACGGGCTATATACAGACTATGTAAAAAATTTCATTGTTATGCTGTCGCTGATATATTACGGCCCATTAAATTAATAAAAAGTTCCACCCGGGATTCTTTAAAAACAATTTCTATTTATAGAATTAACGGTAATTTTTTATGAAAAAAGTAATTTTTTTTATGGAGTATAGTTATATAATTGACATTTTAAAAGTGTTTGATATTATGTCACGTATAAAGAGCATGAATGTAATGCAATATAAATGGTAAAGAATAAAAAAATCTTCCTGTAAAGCTCCTCCTCTGTTGCCCGGTTTAATGCCGGGTTTTTTATTTTATTTTATTTTATTTAACGAAAAACTTATAACTGCCAATATCGCGTCATAAGGCCCCATGGTGGAACATATGTGGTTACCTGGTGAGGAGTAGCTTATGGATTATATGATTTTTCC
The DNA here is from genome assembly GCA_963664815.2 of Spirochaetota bacterium. Taxonomy (GTDB): domain Bacteria; phylum Spirochaetota; class UBA4802; order UBA4802; family UBA5550; genus WRGT01. Next base: position 2,258,874 of record CAXXHB010000003.1, on the reverse strand, counting down.
CGGTGATTATAGGCTTTTATTAAATACTTCAAGGTTAAAGCATAACATATAAATGCGGATTACTGTATTACCCTGATTTTATAGCCATTAGTGTCAGCAACATAAAGAAATATACCGTCTGATGCTATACCGGTTGGCAGATTAAAGCTTGCGGATGCTCCTGTGCCGTCAACGCTGGCCGCAGTACCTGATCCTGCAACAGTTGTCACAACACCGGTGGATATAACTATCTTTCTTATTTTATATCCGTATCTGTCGGTTACATACAGATTAACGCCATCTTCAATTATCTGGCCTGGACGATTAAAGCTTGCGGATGTCCCCGTGCCGTCAACGCTCGCCGCAGAACCTGTCCCGGCAAATGTTGTTACCACACCGGTAGATATTACTATTTTTCTTATTTTATAATTGTAACTATCGCTCACATAGAGATTTACTCCATCTGTAACTATTCCCTCGGGGGAACTAAAACTGGCAGCAGTTCCTGTGCCGTCAGAGCTTCCGGCAGATCCTGCCCCGGCAATTGTTGTTACCACAGCGGTTGTTATCACTATCTTCCTGATATTACTGCTCCCCCAATCTACAACATAGAGGTTTGTTCCGTCAGTTGTTAATGCACTTGGATTGTTAAGACTTGCGGATGTTCCTGTGCCGTCAACACTCGCCGCGGTGCCTGTTCCTGCAAATGTGGTAACCTCGCCGGTTGAGATTACTACCTTCCTTAGTTTGTTATTGGCGCTGTCACATACATACAAATTCAATCCATCTGTAGTAATACCTTCAGGATAATTAAAGCTGGCGGCAGTTCCTGTGCCGTCTGTACTTCCGGAAGATCCTGTTCCGGCAAGGGTTGTTACCGCTCCGGTAGCAATTACTACCTTCCTGATACTGTGATTTAAAAATTCCGTCACATATAAATTTGTTCCGTCTGAAGTTATACCCCAGGGCTGATTAAAAGTTGCAGATGTTCCTGTGCCGTCAGTGAATCCGGCAGTGCCTGATCCCGCGAAGGTGTTAACTGCTCCCGATAATATAAGGCCGTCAGCCAGCAGTTTCTGCTTTGCAGCATCAAAGGCACCGTCACATGACAATATAATAAAAACTGCAGCGGATAAAGAGATGATTATTACGGTTTTATTTAATATTCTGTTCATAATCAATAATCCTCCAGTGATTTTGAACCGGATAATGAATATCTTACCCCGGCAAATACCTGGAAGCCGCTGATATTGGAATCATTCAGGTCACCCTGATAAAAGGAATGCTGCCACCCTGCATCTGCGAAAAGCTGGATATGCTGTGTAAGGTTATAACCTATTCCTGTGTTAAGCGCCATGGCAAAACCTGAATCTTCAGCAGAGGCATCCTTCAACCCCTCAATTTTCACTTCAGTTCTGCTGTATCCGCCATACAGGGAATTTCTCCATACAAAATTGTGTCTTTCAAGAAATTCGACAGGGGGTTCATATAAAATACCTATAAAGTATGTCGCGTGTGAATAACTGACATCAAAGTCTTTTCTTGCAATATTACTGGTTTCTTTATATGCAGTGTATGATCCGCTGAATGCAGCTTTGGTCTGGCTGTTCATGTCAATCAGAATGGTGCCGCCCCCTCCATTCTGATTCTTTGCATCGATTAAAGTGATGTTTTTGTAAAATGCCTCGACACTGATACCGGTATCGGCATTTGCTGCGGATGAGAGGAGTATGACAAGACAGATTATTATAAATGTATTTTTTAACATTACATAATCCTCCATTAAATCAGGCCATGTTGATTATTAAAGAATTTATGAAAATTACCTTTTTTCAACACGCTGTTGTCAATGATAAAATGATCATAAATGCGGTTTTATTGTCCGGAATGTTTTTTAAGACTCTTTGTGGTTTTAAAAACTTTGGTCAGAAAAAACTGCTTCGCCGCAGACTGGCGGTGAAGCAATATGCTGTGAAAAACAATGTTATATTTCGGGTGATTTATGGTACTTGCCGGCTGGTTCCGGTTTTTTATAGCCTTTTGCTTTTGTATCGCACTTTGCAGAACAGTTAACCATGGTATTGGTGCAGGCTGTTTTTTTAGATTCATTTTTGCCGGCTTTCTGAATACACTGTCCATATGCGGCAGTACAGTCCTTTTTACATGCTTCGACAACCGGATCTGCCGGTGCTGCTTTCGGTTTAGTAGATGACGTTGTTGAAGAACACTGAATGACCTGAAGAATCATTGCAAGACTGATGAGTATTAATGCTGTTTTTTTCATAATTATCCTCTCTGATATAATAATATGAAGTTAATCCTCAGCGTCAAATAAAAAATATAATGTAACTGCTTTTATCATTCCGTCGGTTATCAGCGGCATTGCCGGTGTCGTTGAAGAAATTATTCCGGTTATAATGTTGTCAAATCAATAAGTAATATATCAAAACAATTGATTCGCATGCAAAGTGGGGCTGAAAGAAAAATCATTATTGACAAACAGAAAATCATGGTGCCTTGTAATTATAAATTCATTCAGCATTAATTACCTGAGATGTTTTTTAGTTTATAATGAACGATTAATTCTTAAACGTCACCTTTGGTAGTGTTGAAAATAGAATATTTATATTATAAAAAGTTTAGGAGTTTTTATTATAAATTTTTATTATTTATGGAGTTACTTTCTATGAGAAGAGTTTTTTTGTATGTATTCATGGTGTTACTGCTGACTGGAATATCAGCTGCAGCAGGGAACAAAATTGGTGAAATAGGCAGTATAAACCCTGCCGGCAAAGAAGTTATAGTAAATGTAAAGCCCGGAACGGATATAAAAATTGGCGACCGGCTTCAGGTTGAAACTGAAAACGGCAAGTTGGAACTGGAGGTGACATTTCCAATGCAGACAGTTGCAAAATGCAGGATAAAAGGGAAGGGTAAGCCGGCCAGTCTGAATAAGGGAATGACGGTTTCCAGATTCAGCAAAGATGATGTAAACACAGATGTCAAACCTGACAAGAATAAAAGTTTAACCGCTAAACTGGGAGCGGTTGAGAAGATCGGAAATGTAGAGATGGTATATATCAAGGGTGGAACATTTATGATGGGTTCGGATACCGGCAATCCTGATGAAAAACCTGTTCATCAGGTTACAGTGGATGGTTTCTGGATTGATAAATATGAGATTACCCAGAAGCAGTATCAGGAGATTATGGGAACAAACCCGAGTAATTCCAAAGGTGATAATCTCCCCGTTGAAAAGGTAACCTGGAACAATGCAATGGAGTTCTGTAAAAAATTCGGCGAAAAGTATAATGTGAAGGTAAGATTGCCATACGAGGCAGAATGGGAATATGCCTGCCGTGCCGGTACAACTACAAAATTCTACTGGGGAGATGAATTGAACGGTGATTACTGCTGGTACCTTGCAAATTCTGAACGTAAAACACATCCTGTCGGAGAGAAGAAACCGAATGCTTTCGGTTTATACGATATGATTGGAAATGTCAATGAGTGGTGTATGGACTGGTACAGTGAAAAATATTATTCTGAAAGTCCGACAATTAATCCGACAGGTCCGGCATATGGGACTTATCGCTCCAAACGCGGCGGCCCTTTCCTGGGTGAAGAAAAAGATATTCTTTTACCCTCCAGAACCAACAGCAGCCCCACGGATTCCGGATATGGCCTTGGTTTCCGTATTGTTGTCACCCGGTGACCGGCATACTATTGATGTTTGCCCCGGTAATGAATTTTGACATTAAATCTCATTACCGGCTGAACTATATCCGCAGTAACACAACCGATAATATTTATTGAACTTTAAATTCATAAACAGTCGGATAACCTCTTTGATAAAGTGGGTTTTAAACATTACATTTTGTGTACACACTGTCTGTATAGTATACCTTCAGCAGCCGGGATTCATCAGTCCCCGCACCTACCCCAAGGGTACTTTGTCGCTACGCTCGGGCGCCCAGAAGGGGCAAGGCAGAACACCATCTTTGATAAATCTGGTTTTTAACACATAAAATTTTTAAAAATTCTGCTTGCCCCATGTCATTTGCTTTTCCGCACTGGTTATAAGAGACATAAATCTCAATATAAAATAAAAAGGAGTGTAAATGTATGGCAAAAGTAAAGCTTCATCCCTATTTAAGAACTGCGCATGGAGGTATGGGCGATCTTGTGCTTTACAGGCGCTATGGCAAAATCTACATTAAAGCACGCACAATTCCTAAGAATCCGCGTACAGAGCCCCAGGTGAAATGCAGGGGTAATTTCGGCGGCAGTGTAAAGGCATGGCAGGTACTCCCTGAGGAGGAGAAGGCCATTTACAGAGCAAGGGCAAAGAGGAAGAGAAAGTCAGGGTATAATCTCTTTATGTCGGAATACCTTCGTGGAATTGCACCCGGCTCACCGGTATCTCCATCGGGAAGCGGCGGATCAGAGGGTGCAGTGGTCGCATCTGCTTCAGGCGAGGTTACAGAATATACCTTTTTCTGTTCAGAAAACAGCAGATCAGCAGATGGACAGAGTAATATTAATGCAGCAAAAGATAAAAGTAAATCTGTTAAAGCGGGACACAGGCAGTATATAGACCCTGTTGAAAACCGTTTCAATACCGTTTCAACACCGTTACCGACAGAGAAAAACGCGCGTTTAAAGCTGTAAGTAAGGTGTTTGAGGTGTAATTGAAGCGAAACTGAATACTCTGTAAACAGATTGTGATATTTGTCATAAATCTGCTGTAATATTATATCTGATTCATCTGATGCACGATGTATGTATGTTCGTGTCCTATATCCCTGTCTGCAGAAAATTCTGAAAATTCTTTAATCCTGTAATCGTATTCAGAAGATTTATATTATTATCAGGTTTCAGGAAGCAGTTTTCCAGTAAATTTATAAAGTTGACAGTACTAAAATTATAAATTATAAATTATAAAAAAGAAAATTTAAAAACAGGAGTCAGAATTATGAGGTTAATGAAAACGTTAAAAACCGTTATTTTTTCAGTTGCGGCAGTTTCTCTTCTGCTCTCTTCAGAAACAATGTGCAGTTCAAAGACTGCAGAAAACTACAGCATGAAGCTTGGTAAATTTGAAGTCATTTCACTTCTTGATTTATCTTCTGTGATGAAATCAGATCTGGTTAAAAATGGAGATCCCGCATTAATTAAAAAATATATGCCTGAAGGTGAACTTAAGAGCTCTATTAATGTCTTTGTTGTTAAAACAGGTAAACAGAATATTATGATTGACTCCGGCCTGGGGACCGAGGGTTCACGAAAGGGGAAAATGCTGGAAAACATGAAGAAAGCCGGATTGAAACCTGATGATATAGATATAATACTTATTACTCATGCGCATTTGGACCATGTAGGTGGTCTTATTAATAACGGGAAGGCTGTATTCCCGAAGGCTAAACTGTTTTTCTCAAAAAATGAAATTGCAGCATTTGATGATAATGCCATTAAATCACTCCCCTCAAACATGAAAAGTTATTTTGAAACAGCCAATAAAGCTCTTAAAATATACTCCGGAAGGGTTGAATCTTTTGTTCCCGGCGGAGTTATCACTGAAGGGGTCACTTCTGTTAAGATGTCGGGTCATACTCCGGGGCATGTCGGTTATTTATTTGAATCAGAAGGGGAGAGGCTTTTGATGGCAGGTGATTTTCTGCATATTACATTGATGCAGTTTCCGCATCCTGAGATCTCCCTTGTTTATGATAAAGATATTAATAGAGCAGCAGAAGTAAGAAAGATGATTCTGAACAGGGCAAGCTCTGAGGGATTCTTTATTGCCGGAGCGCACATAATATTCCCCGGAATCGGGCATGTTATGAAGGAGGGTGATGGATTCAGTTTTAAACCGGTTAAATAAAAATAATTTATTTAATGCCGGTTTATTTCTGTTTGACCATGTTGAACTGCTTGACACTCATTCAATTGGTTTTAAACTGGTATTCCTGCAGAACATAGAAGGATTGTGAAAATGATTCTGCAGGAAAATTTTTCAGAAAATAATGGATTAGACAGAATTTTGTTATGGGGATTACCCGTTTGTTTACCTGGCAGAAATCTACGTTTGATTTAATCGAAGCGCTGATAATATGATAGATATAATAACCTGGCTGGCAAATAACGAAAAGAGGATTGAAAGTATTTACCGGAAAGCAGCTGATTATTTCCACGATGATACAGATTTAAAAATTTTTCTTGATGACCTCGCCGATGATGAAGCTCTGCATTTTTATATAATGGACAGGGCAGGTGATTATTATAAGGGTAATGCCGGATATGAGGCTGCTGTCATTATTGATTCAGAGATAGATGAAAGGATTAAAAGTATTTTAGACGGATTAAATCATCATCTGGCCGCAGGAACTTTAACCAGATCATTTCTTTGTGAGTCAATTATCAATGCTGAATTTTCAGAATGGAACGATATTTTTCTGTATGTAGTTGAATCATTAAAAAATGATATTGATGAATTTAAAAATATAGGCCAGGCTATACAGAATCATAAATATAAAGTAGAAGTTTATTATGAAAACCGCCCTGAATTTAAGGAAATTACAGATAAATATAAAAAACTCAAACCTGTCTGGAAGGATAAAATACTTCTGGTTGATGATAATCTGTTAATAGTAGAGTTACTTGCTAGTGTGCTTTCGAAGATCGGAAACATTGATAAAGCATATGACGGAACTGAAGCATTTATTAAATTACAGGAAAACCGGTACAAACTGATCATCTCAGATATCGATATGCCTACAATGGATGGAATAACATTTTTTGAAAAGTCCAGAGATTTGTACCCTGACTTAAATGAATTTTTCCTCTTTTTTTCCAGTGACATATCACAGGAAAGAAAAAATTATTTCAATGAGATGAATGTCGGGTATATGGAAAAACCTGAGCATCTGGAAACAATAAGAGAGAAAGCTGTTCAGATACTGGTTAAAGACAGGGATATTCCGCTTGATTTTAAACAGTTCTGAATCGTTGCTAAGCTGGCAGCAAAACAATAATTGTTTATTTTACACTGATTTATATGTTAAAAAATTAAAACTATATAGCTTTTTTTTGTTTTATGGAATTTGTCTTTGATTGTGAATGATTTGAATATGTGTCCCAATCGGGAGAATACTCTTCAGCCTGATTTCCCCAGTTAAACCATCCCTTTCTTGGACCCCTGGCAAAAAGCTCAATGAAAGGCCCGGAACTGCAGGCTTCAATTAAATCATATTGTTCATCCGGTTTACGGCTGTGCTCACGCTTTATCGATGAAATTATATTCTCCTGGCTTCTGCCCGGTTGTAATGTGCGCAAATTTTTTTTCCCGCGGACACCAAATAAAATTACCTCTGTTACATTGCGAAAATAGAATCCGACACCTCTTCTGTCAGGTCCGCCATCTTTTCTTATCTTATACCATATGAGATTGGTTTTATATGTAAAACCCCAGCTCTCCATAACCTGCAGACCTTCAGGAAGCAGCGCGTTCGGAACCCATAAATACAGATGTGCGGTTTCATTTGCAATTTCACTTACCGGTAAATCCCTGATTTCCTGTAAAGTCATTGTCGGATAACGGGAGAGGCGCTTATGCTCCGGAGCCATTTTTCCTGTTCTGTTCTGAAATTGCCATGGCGGATCTGCCAATATGGTTGAAAATTTTTTTGTACCGACCTTTTTTAATAAATCATCAGATGCGTTCATTGTTATTCATCCTCTGAATAAAGATTTTTAGAAATTCCGAAAACCAGTATTGGACAACCAGCTCCGCTTCCCCCTTCAATGCGGGGGAGAAGTTTGTTCATATGTGTAGTGGATGCGCCATATGACGTTCCACGTCCTAATTCGTTAAATATATCCTGTAAGTCATCACATCTTGTTATAATTACTCCGATACTGATTGCCCGAAGATCAAACAGCAATCTGAAATTGTTTAAATCTCTGTCGAAAAAAGGATCTTTATTGTTCCATTCAATTTCAACTGCAACCCTGTTTTTAAAACAGTCCACTTTGTGAGTCGGGGCATCCATTGACAGGTCATCAACAACGACTCTGGTTTTAAACTCTTTTTCAACCCAGTTTCTGTTGTATAGAAAAGAGTCTATAGATTCAGATATCTGTGATTTTCTTCCGCCGGGATTGATAATCCAGCTTTTCTTCAGCCTGAAAGCTGACAATACTGCAATTATATCGTTCCATTCGTCCGGGAAATCTTCTTTAAGGATTGCACAGGCATGTTTCCATTCATGAACTTCATAGTTAGTTCGTACAAACTCCGGTAATAAATCAATCCCCATAAGCTCTCCACTATGATATGTCTCTTTAGCGAGCAATCCAATAAAGCTTCAATACTACACATAAGTCAAGGCTTTTTCAGCTGATGAGACGATGGAAGGATGATTAAATAAGTTTTTCATTAGCCATTTGAAGGCTAGATAAAAACCAGCGATTCATAGTTATCAGACAGTAAGAGACGTATTCTCTCCTTAGTTGTGTAAACATTTATTCTGAAATTTTATTTTTATAAAAGGATATAGATCGTTTTAGATTCATTATGTTTAAATATATTATTGTTCTATTTTAAAAAAATTCTTTTTTTTAATATTTAAAACGAATTTATATGAACGATATAAAAAAAGAAATCAAAGAAGTATTCATTCAAAATAACGGATACTCTACTCTTAAAGAACTTTTAAAAAATAAAGTGCATACCTTGTATATCAGGAAACTACTTGATGAAAACCTGATAGAAAAAGTAAAACCAGGTATATATAAACTAGTAGATTTTGATTATGATAACCTGTCATCATATATTGATATTTGCAAAGCGAATCCTGCTGCAGTTTAATGAAATTTCATTTAAAGATTTAAGGAAAAAAATTATAGAATTTCTTAATCCGTGTTTTTGAAGCATCACAGGCTTGTAATATCTTAACTGTATTGTGAGAGTGTAAGAGGGAGTCAGATGATTTATATCCGATAAATATCGAACACAATAAAGAATATTTAACTATTTAAAAGTGAGCAACTCTGCTATACATGTATCGTTATACTTTTTACCAGGGTAAACTGAAAGAATTTCAAATCTGATTTTTTTTATTCCTAAAGTGTACATTCTGTCCTGAGTTCCGGGAGGATTAGTATGTAACGTTGAAAGATATTTGCTGGCATTCTGGATATCCGGTTTAACATATTTTAAATCAGGTAGCTCAATAATTTCGTCAAACTTATATTCGACATAACCCAGTTTTAATTCTGCACTACTCATCTCTTCCGGCTGTATGTGTTCTGTTATTGTTAATTTCAAAGATTTAATCCGATTATTTGCGTAATATAGTTCTTCATTCTGATAATAGCCATTCATAATACCAACAAAATTCGGCAGACCATCCCCTTTGTTATTAAACTCAACCTCAATCCATTCACCTACTCCGTTATCTGCTTTGCCTTCAACCCAGGATGTATTAAAATCTTCATCAATAAGATTTGCCTTTGTATATTTCATGGATAATGTACTCGATGCAGTAATTTTGTTTATATTCCTATTTGAAATACTATTTTTAAATGAAAAATCTCTATTAAATCTGTATTCACTGAAATTATAATAGGCTATAATATTTTCCATTTTGAACAGATCTACATTGTTTTTTATAATAATAATTTTATCCTGTTTCCGGTCGTTGTTATAATTGAAGCCGGAGTAATAAACTTCCATCCCCGGTTCATTTATATTTGACCTGTCCAGTGTAATTTTTATTTCTTTAACTATACCGTTATCCCAGGTAGCCGCAGGTTTAAAATCATATTCAAATACAGGGTCTGGTTTATCTATATCAGCTTTATACGGTTTTATTGAATAACTAACTTCTATCCTATTAATCCCATTCTTCAGGGGTAAATCAGATAAGTGCCACCTGATTATTTCGTTCTCATTAAGACCCTCTTTTGATTTAACATTATTATTATAAATTTTTTTATTATATGTTAACCGTTTATTATTTAAACTGATCCTGTATACCGGAATCCAGTCATCTTCACCTGAACTACTGTAATTATTATCCACTCTGAAAGGAAAACCGTATTTTATTGTTTGATCAACATCTCGATTATCAAGCTGGTAAGTAACATTTACTTCAACTAAATCCTGTTTCAATGTAATATAAAGGTCTTCCCTTATCAGGGATATATTCTTTGCCTGTGACAGGGTTATATTTCCCGAGCTTTTGAAACCATCACTGTAAACATTACCACCATTGCCAAAAAGAAAGGAGAGGGCAATGACTGACATTATTAAAGCGATAGCGGAAATTTTTTTCATTTTTAACCTTTATAGTATAAAGCTTAATAAAGTATGTGCATGTAGTTAACTTTTTGTCAAGAATGATTAAGCACTTTTATTGTCATTATTGTAAAGTAATACAATTTTGCGGTGAGTCAAACTCCCATGTCAAAGCTAAAGTAGAATAAATTTCAAGAAGTAAAACCTGGTTATAAGTCAGATTGATTTGCTGATAAAAAAACATATGGACATCGATGTAATCTAAATAATTCCCGCTGTTAAACTGCAAGGGATTTTTGCGTTTTATTCTCTGGCTCCGGCATTTTGTAGAAGATTAACATATTCCGGATCATACATTGTCCGCTTCGCGTACTTTAACATACTCTCGCCGTCACTATAATTTACATTTACATCAGCGCCTTTATTTATCAGTACCCTTATAACGTCAGTATTTCTTCTTTTCCATAATGCATATAACAATGGGGTCATCCCGTCATTTGTTCTGGCATTTACATCGGCTCCTTTTGATATCATCAGAACTACAGCATCTTTGTAGGGATTAGCTTCCGAGAATTCCTGATCAACAGCGAACATAAGTGCAGTTGAACCATATTTTGACCTTGCATTAACGTCAGCTCCTTTTTCAAGAAGGAGGCTGATCACCTTGTAATTATTCACGGCACATTCCCATTTTAAATACTGGTTACAACCTGATGCGATCATCAATGGAGTTAACTGGTCATCTGATTTTGCATTGACATCAGCTCCGTTTGAAATCAGCAATTCTGCTATTTCCGAATACCCGCTTCCCGATGCTGACAGAAGAGCCGCGATTTTTGGCCTTAGATGTCTTGCAATTTAAAAGATTTTAAAAAACAATCCACAGAGAATCAGGCAGAAGATATTATATTTTTCAAATATAGTCATATAACTTATAGTAATTGGCTGGTTTAATTTCTATAAAATAAAGCTTGTAATTTATAGTAAATACCGCTACATTGATTATTTAAGATTAAAAACCGTGTAAAATATGGCTATGTTACGCTGAACCAGCGTCAGTTGCTGACAATTACTGTAATTTGACCATTGGTTTAATTAATATTGAGAGTTTAATTTCTGGTAAAACCGGAATTTAATTTATAGTAAATGATATGGAATTGAATGAACGAATAGCAAAAGCTCTTGAAGAAGCCAGGGGGGTGAGTGATGAAGGGATTATCTCTTCAGATAATCTTTCTGTAAGATCAAGGGAAATACTGACAAATGCCGGATTTCTTGAAAGAATCGTCAGGGGCTGGTATATGCTCGTTTCACCTGAGTCATCAGGCAGCAGCACTGCTTGGTTCAGTGTGTACTGGCCCTTTGTCAGACAGTATATGGCTGATCGTTTTGGTGAAAATGGGTATTGCCTCTCTCCGCAGTCATCTCTTGATATTTATGCCGGGGAAACAACCATACCGGCACAGATTATTATTCTCACAAGAGACAGCAGCAATACCACAGTGCATCTGCCCCATGGAGTAACAGTGCTGTTGTATCAGGATAATAAAGCCATACCTGAAAATCTTAACAGCATTAATGGAATAAACCTAATGCCTCTCCCTTACTCTGTAGTTAAGGCTCCTCCATCATATTATCAGAATAAAGCGCAGAATATTGAAATTGCGTTATCCATGATTGAATCTGTGTCTGATATAACAAGAGTACTCATTGATACAGGAAGTATAGCATCTGCCGAAAGAATTGCCGGGGCTTATCTGGAAGCCGGAAACAGCTCTGCTTCTCAGACTGTTATAAGGGATATGAAGCTGGCCGGGTTTTCTGTTAAACCGATGAATCCTTTTGTCAGGTTTGTCCCTTCAATCGGGCTTAAAAGCTTCAGATCGCCATATTCACCGCGGATTATTACCATGTGGAATAACTTCAGAGGTGATGTAATTAAACTGTTTCCCGAACCTTTAATCAGGATGCAGGGTGTTGATTCTGATACAATAATAAACAGAATCAGGGAAAAGGTTGATGAAGATGCTTATCATTCTCTTTCGATTGAGGGTTACAGGGTCACAGATTATCTGATAAAAAGAATCAGGTCCGGAGAGTGGAATCCTGACAAAAACAAGTCTGACAACAATCAGCGTGATGCACTTGCAGCTAAAGGTTACTCTCTCGCCTATGATGCAGTATTGAAAAGTGCAGGGGCTGCATTGAAGGGTGCAGATGCCGGAACCATCTTTAAGGATAGTTTACCACACTGGTATAGTGAGTTATTCTTCCCGATGATTCAGGCGGGTATTTTGAAGACCTCTGATCTTGTGGGGTATAGAAGAAATCCGGTTTTTATCAAAGACGCTGTGCATATTCCTCCTCCGTATGAGTCTGTAGTTGATGCCATGGAAACACTCTTTGACCTGCTTCAGAATGAAGAGAGTGGAGCAGTGAGAGCTGTGCTCGGACACTATTTCTTTGTATATATACACCCGTATATGGATGGAAACGGCAGGCTCGCAAGATTTCTGATGAATCTGATGCTTGTTTCCTCCGGTTATCCATGGACTATAATTCGTGTAACCGAAAGAACAGAATATATGAAATCACTGGATTTAGTGGCTGCGGATAACGATATAAAACCTTTTACAGGATTTATTATCAGAGAAATGGGATTAACTGCTTAAAGTATTGTTTGCAAGGTATTAAATATTTGGTCAACGGTGATTCCTGAAGAGTGTCTGTTATATTTAAAGACAAGAAAAGCCTGATATAATCAGGCTTTAATTTCGGGGCGACCGGATTTTTCTGGACATTTGAGTTTTAAACTTAAACAAGCACCGCCCTGGAGGTAAAAATTTACCTTTACTTAGGGTGGCGGGGGACGCGGTGGATGTTGGGTTTTATGAACTTAAAGAAAAGAAGTAAAGGAATAAGTGTGGAACCGGTCAGCTTCGCCGATTGGCACGGCTCTTGCTTTTTCGCAAGGGACGTGACAAAGGCGGAATGGAGCACGAATTATATCGAAGTTTGAAAGAAAGTAATAGGTCTCATTAATAAGGCGATTACAAGACAGGTAGAAATTGAGTAAAGCTGAACCTCTGGTAACGGGCTGTATAAAAAACGGGGATTTAATAATATCGGGAATTGTTGATAAATTTGAGAGAATTGTTTTAACCCTGATCAACTCAGTAAAACAGGGTGTTTACAATTCAAATAATTCAGGTACTGATGTTAAGGGTAAACTTGCTCTGCTAAAATATCTGTGGATTCGCTTCGCAGGGCAGCGATATCTCTTATCGGTGAAACACCATAGAGACGACCATATTCACGGCTAAATTGTGAAGGACTCTCATACCCTACATGAAATGCAGCAGTGGCTGCATCGATATTTTCCGTCAGCAGCAGCCTTCGCGCTTCCTGCAGTCTTAATCTTTTTTGAAACTGTAACGGACTTAAAGCTGTCATTTCCCGAAAATGATGATGAAAGGTTGATACACCCATTTCGGCCATATCTGCAAGATCTTCAATCCGTATCGATTTTGAAAAATTGGATTTAATCCATGCAACAACCTCCGCGACCTGCTGACTTGCTGAGCCCGCAACTACAAGCTGGCGAAGTCTCCTCCCCTGTTCCCCCACGAGCAGTCTATAAAATATTTCACGCTGAACAACAGGAGAGAGAAAAGGGATATCCTGCTCATTGTCTAAAAGATCAATCAGACGCTGGAAAGCATTAACAAGAGGAAGAGTCAGCATACCTGTAGCCATTCCACGCTCTGTTTTTTCTGGTTTTGGTGGCGGTAGCTGGCTTTCAATCATAAGCTTTGTGATATCACTATAATCAAAGGTTAACCGAAGTCCCAGATATGGAGCCTTCTGGCTTGCCTCAATTATTTGTGCTGTTACAGGCAGAGGGAGTCCTGAAAACAGATAATAATTCGTATCATATATGAATGTATCTCTCCCTAAAAGTACACGTTTAGCTCCCTGTGCTATCAGGCAGACACCCGGTTCATACATCCCGGTCAGCGGCTCTGATGTTTCAGTTTTACGGAATAGAGAAAGACCCTGAATAGAAGTAGTCCTCAACTCACCATGTTCGGTTAATCGTTCAATACTTTTTGCCAGTTCATAGACTGCATCTTTTAGAGTAGTTGTGTCATTAATCATATATACCTTCACTATCGTAATCTATGATATTATAAGGAAATGAATGTTTCAACTTAATGTCAATTTTTTTATATCAAAAGAGAGAAATAGGCAACAATCAGACAGAATTAATCTACCGTCACTCAAAATATTGCATTATAACACACATAATGGATTATAGAAAAACTAAAAGCTGGTAAAAGAACCGGACAAAAGGAGGATAAGGAATAAATATGAAGATAAAATATATGATAGCACTACTACTTGCATTTGTACTGCCCGGGATAACTGATTACAGTAACACATATGCCTCATCGCACGATAAACAGAAAGAAATTACAAAGAATAAAAACAAAATACTGATCGTCTATTTCTCCATGCCGGAAACAACAAATCCAGATAATATGTCCAGAGAAGAAGATAACAGTGTAGTCGTTGTTAATGGAAAAGTAATGGGTAATACACAGTATGTTGCATCTGTGATACAAGAATATACCGGCGGTGATATCTATCGAATAGAACCTGAAATTCCCTATCCTTTATTTCATAAAACACTTGTAGAACAGGCTCGTGAAGAAAAGAAAAATAACACCCGTCCTAAAATAAAAATGCGAATTAAAAATCTGGAAAAATATGATACAATATTTATCGGATACCCGAACTGGTGGGGAGATATGCCGATGATACTCTACTCATTTTTTGATGGTTATGATCTTAAAGATAAAAAAATTATACCATTTAACACACATGGGGGGAGTGGTTTTTCGGATACAATAAACACAATTGAAAAACTTGAACCTGCAGCAAAAGTAATAAGAAACGGATATAGCGTATCAAGAAACAGCGTTCAACAAGCCAGGTATGACATTATCGCATGGCTTAAAAAACTGGGATATTAAAAAACAGAAGGAGTTGTAATATGAAAGTAATGTTAGTAAACGGAAGCCCTCACAAGGAAGGATGCACATACACTGCATTATCTGAGGTGGCGGGAGTATTAAACAGTGAAAATATTAACACGGAAATATTCTGGATCGGGAGCAAGCCGCTCAGCGGATGTATTGCCTGCATGAAATGTATTGAACTGGGAAAATGTATTTTTCAGGACAGTGTAAATGAATTTCGTGAAATCACAAAAGGCAGTGATGGATTTATATTCGGAACTCCAGTCCATTATGCTGCCGCCGGCGGAGGTATGACTTCCTTTATGGATAGACTATTTTATTCTGAATTTTGCGGAAATGCAAACGAAATGTTTTATCTGAAACCAGCAGCCTCTGTGATATCCGCCAGGAGAGCAGGATCAACTGCTACATATGATCAGATGAATAAATACTTCGGCCTGCATGAGATGCCTATTATTTCTTCAAGATACTGGAATCAGGTATATGGTAACAGCCCGGAAGAAGTGAGACAGGATAAAGAAGGTATGTATACAATGCGTGTTCTGGGCCGGAATATGGCATTCTTTTTGAAGTGTAAAAAATACGCTCTTGAGCATGGTATCTCACTACCGGAAAAGGAAACTCCGGTATTTACCAATTTTTTAGGATAAGACTTATATATATCTGAAAAATATCTAAACAGACTGGGTAATAATAAGATACAAATAAATTACGGGCATTGATGATTGGACTACAATGACATTGATATGATATCCGTCAGTTTGATAATTTTAATTTTTTTTCTAAATTATAGAGGAATAGGCAATAATACAGCAGTATCGGTCTACCTTATTATTTAAGACTTTGTTATAATTATTTTAAGATTAACAAAAATCAAATTAAAAGGAGATGATGATGTTTACCATTATGAATAAATCAATAACTCAAAAACGATGGTACCCGTCAATGTTGTTGGCTGCAATCATCGGTATTATATCCTGTGAATTAATGGCATCAGACTTTAAACAAAACCCATTTACTCTGGTATATGCAGATGCGATTGAAAAGAATGTAAAAGGTAAAGTAAATATTCACACCGTCAGGTACAAACTGAATGGTATTGATATTTCAGCTAACATTTATACACCTGCAGACTATAGCCGGTGGAAAAAATATCCGGCAGTAGTGGTGGCACACCCTAACGGTGGAGTGAAAGAACAAGTGGCCGGACTATATGCTCAACGTCTTGCTGAACAGGGTTATATTACCATTGCCGCTGATGCAGCGTATCAAGGCGCAAGCGGCGGTATACCGCGAAATGTGGACAAGCCTGCAAATCGTATAGAAGACATACACGGCATGGCAGACTACATCAGCACATACGCTGGAGTCGATAGTCAACGTATAGGATTACTTGGTATATGTGGCGGTGGAGGTTATTCTTTAAAAGCAGCCCAAACCGACAAACGTTTTAAAGCAGTTGCCACATTGAGCATGTTTAATACAGGCCTTGTGAGACGAAACGGCTTCATTGACTCGCAAGTATCTACCATACAGGAACGTTTACAGCAAGCCTCTGATGCCCGTGCAAAAGAAGCGGCAGGGGGCGGGATTATCTATGCAGCAGATACCAAACTGACTGATGATCAAATTGCCAAGCTTCCGTTTGATTTGTATCGTGAAGGGTTTGAATACTACGGCAAAACTCACGCTCACCCTAATTCAACATTCAGATACACCATGAGCAGCCTGCTCTCATTAATGAATTTTGATGCTGCCAGCAATATGGATTTGATAAATCAGCCACTTCTGATGATTGCCGGCAGTAAAGCAGACTCACTGTATATGACACAGGATGCTTTTAAAAAGGGAGTCAATGCGAAAAGCAAAGAATTATTTTTAATTGATGGTGCAACACACATACAAACCTACTGGAAACCGCAATATGTGAATCAAGCCATGGATAAGTTGATCCAATTCTACAGCAATACGCTTAAATAAGGAGGCGGATTATGATTAAAAAATTAAAAAATTTAATTGTTACATTAACGCTTATTCTCATCGGAGCGAATCTTACATCGATTGCATTAGCCGATAACAGCGGCAAAACCGCACCAATAATCATTCAGAAGCAGGGAAGTTTCGCTGTTGGTGGAACAGTAATAAAAGCACCGGGGGTTTTTGATCCGATAAAACAAGGTTCTTACAACCCCAACGGCGTCAGCGCTGACGGTCAGACATTTCACGGAGACCATGCATATGTATCCTATCAGATCCCGGATAAAGCGCGTAAATTTCCGCTCGTATTCTGGCATGGGCATGGGCAGTCAGCAAAAACGTGGGAAACCACGCCGGATGGCCGTGAAGGATTTCAGAATATTTTTCTGCGTAAACAATACGGTGTTTATCTGATCGATCAGCCCCGGAGGGGACGTGCGTCACGCAGCATTGAACCGGTTACGTTAACTTCTACCCCGGACGAACAATTATGGTTCGGCATTTTCCGTCTTGGTGCCTGGCCCGATTTTTATTCCGGAGTTCAGTTTTCTAAAGATCCAACAGCTCTTGATCAGTTTTTTCGTCAGATGGTTCCAAATACGGGACCCTATAATGCTGAGTTAAATATAACGGCAGTATCAGAACTGTTCAATAAAGTCGGAAAGGGTATTCTCATAACCCACTCGCAAAGCGGCGGACCCGGATGGCGCAGCGCAATCAGAAATAGCAACATACAGGGAATAGTTTCCTTTGAACCGGGTGGAGATTTTCTTTTTCCCGAAGGTGAAGCACCTGAATCAATAAAACTCTCAGGCCGTACCATCAACCCTGCTGTTGTGCCAATGGCTGAATTTATGAAGCTCACCAGGATTCCTATTATCATCTATTACGGAGATAATATTCCCAAAAAGTCTTCACAGAATCCGGGACAGGAACAATGGCGTGTATTTCTTGAGGTAGCCTTGAAATGGAGGGACGTAGTAAACAGTCACGGCGGTGATGTCACAGTTGTTCATTTACCGGAGATTGGTATTAAAGGGAATACACATTTCCCGATGTCTGATCTGAATAATGATGAAATAGCAGACCAGATGTACAAGTTTTTAGAAAAGAAAGGATTGAACTGAATAATAATGCAGCACATTCCGGAAAGATAGTGCTGCGAAATATATAAGAGGTTGTGATCCCAATGAAAAGAAAAATATCTAAAATTATTACAGCACTGTTTCTTGCTTTGTTCAGCATTGCTGCAGTCTCCAATGCTCAGAACACCGGCAGTGATAAACTTAGCATAAAAGAACAAAAAATAGTACCAATTGCCGCATTCACAGCGAACGGTGAAATCAGCAAGCTGAAAATTGCCCTGAATCAAGGATTGAATGATGGATTGACCATCAATGAGATTAAAGAAATACTTGTTCATATCTATGCTTATGCCGGTTTTCCCCGTTCATTGAATGGAATCAACGCCTTTATGACCGTACTGGATGAACGGAAAGCGAAAGGTATAAAGGACAAGTCCGGAAAGGAAGCAAGTCATGTTCCTGCAGGATTTGATAAATTTACCTACGGCAATAAAGTTAGAAACAATCTTGTCGGAACAGATATGTCAAAACCTAAAGGGGGCTATCAGGTATTTGTACCGGCTATTGACAGGTTTCTGGTTGAGCACCTTTTTGCTGATATTTTTTTCCGTGATGTATTAACACATCAGGAACGTGAACTTGTGACAATCAGCACTTTAGCAGCTATGACTGGAACTGAAGCACAACTGAAATCGCATCTAAAAATCGCGATAAATACAGGATATAGCGAATCACAACTTAAGGAGTATATTATAATATTAAAAAACAATGTCGGTGCTGACACTGCTGAAAGGGCTGCTATTGTTCTTGGTGAATTGCAGGGCTCTACCTACACAGCGGCCGGCATGCAAGCTGTAAAAGTAATTAAAAAGGCTGAGCCGGTAAAGGCTTCATCAGATTATTTCACAGGTAATGTCACAGTTGAATCCATATTCGCATCAGAAATACCAAACAGCTATAGCGGAGGAGTTGTAAATTTTAAATCAGGTTCACGTACAGCGTGGCATACTCATCCTTATGGACAGACCTTGATCGTTATTACAGGCCACGGCCTGGTGCAATCCGAAGGTGAGCCTGTGCAGAAGATTATGCCGGGAGATGTAGTATGGATTCCGGCTAATAAACGTCACTGGCACGGTGCTGCTCCTGACAGTGACATGTCTCATGTGGCAATTTCCGAGCCCGGAAATGGTTCTACTGTTAAGTGGATGGAGCATGTCAGTGATGAGCAATACAACAAATAACTAATGTTAAATTAAAAATATGGAATCCGTTAATAAAAAGTACAGCTCAGCAGTAATCAGGTTAAAAATACTTTTACCTGTTTTTGTTCGCAGTGTAATGATGCTTTTTCTTTTGAATTGTACTATAACAGATGCTTTTAGTTCTACAGATAAAAACATTGAAAAAGATAACGAAAATATGAACACGTATTTAACAGCCGATTATTATATCCATGATATTGTGAATCACCCGGCTTTTAAAGGTTTTGGTGAACTGCTATTACCGTGGGATGATAACTCGGGATATTATAATACACGAATACTTAATGTCGGCTCTCTAATGCCTTATCATGGTCATGTGCGGCCTGATATTGTAACGGGTGCGATCAATTATATGGTTGATGAGGTAAATGAAGGTAAAACCATATTTTATGATTTTTATACTGAACAGCAGAAGTATCAGGATCGGGGGAAAAGGAATACCGGGCTGTTTTTTTCCCGTGGAAAACCGGGAGCCCCGTTTGCCGTAGTCAGCCCTGGAGGCGGATTTTCTTATGTTGGTTCTCTTCACGAGGGGTTTCCTCTGGCACAGGAAATAAACAAAGAAGGGTTAAACGCTTTTGTGATCCGGTATCGCATTGGCAGTGAACGAAAGGCTACTGAAGACCTTGCAGCTGCAATAACTTATATTTTCAGGAATGCAGATAAACTTGGAGTCACTACAAAAAATTATTCCTTATGGGGAGGATCGGCTGGAGCAAGAATGGTTGGTAACATTGCTTTAAGCGGTTTAGCAGGTTACGGCGGGAGCAATCTCCCCAAACCTTCCACCGTTGTCATTGCTTATACCGGTCAATCGACTTACTCAGAAAACTTTCCGCCTGCATTTATTACAGTCAGTGCAGATGACGGAATTGCGAATATATCAATTGTTGATAGACGGGTCCAAAACTTAAGGGATGCCGGAATAGAAGTTGAATACCTCAGATTTAAGAATGCCGGTCATGGTTTCGGACTTGGTACCGGTACAGATGCAGAAGGATGGTTAAGTCTTGCAGTCAGTTTCTGGAAGGAACATATGTCTAAGAAGAATGGATTCAATAGAAAAACATAAAAGGCTTAAACCGTCCGGATTTTACGCATAAAGTACCAATGAGTTGAATAGTCAAACTTTTAAACTATATAGTATAGCATAAAAACCATAAAACAATATGTTACTAATGGCTTTAAAAAGTATTTTAAAAATATTTATAAGTGTGTGGAAGAACATTCATGAACTTAACTGATAAAAAGTGCCTGATAGCATATTATTCACAAATGCATAATAAAACTGATTTTGTAGTAGGTAATTATACATCAGATATTCTCAGAAAGTCATGGCATAAATTATTAAGTCAAGTGTCTTTCGGTAAAATTGGCGATGGGACAGATTTACATTTCCACGATCTCAGGCATATATATGCTCAGACTTTACTCGATCAAGGAGTAAGTTTAGAAGATATTCAGACTCTATTAGGGCATGAGTCTATTCAAACTACTCAGGAAAGATATGCTATGTTTGCACGGTCAGATCTTCAGAAAAAGGCAGGTCTTATGGATAATGTTGTACGGCTTAAAAAGGTAATTTGAAAAGTGTGCAACATACGTGCAACGGCAAAACCCGAAAATAGTCTGTTATGTGTAAAGACGAGAAAAGCCTGATATAATCAGGCTTTAATTTCGGGGCGACTGGATTTGAACCAGCGACCACTTGAACCCCATTCAAGTACGCTACCGGACTGCGCTACGCCCCGATGTCTGAAACATAATATACATCTCTTTTTTATAAGCAATAAAGTCAATTGTTTTTCAATAATAATTCATAAACTTTTTTACAATTGAATATGCAATATTATTATGTTTACGATATTGCAGGAGGTATAAAAAATGCTGTAACTGTGAAAATATATATAATGAGAATTTTTATCTGCATTGTATTGCCAAAAAGTCATTATGCAGAACTGTTGCTGAAGAATGTGTGAATCTTTAATGCTGTCTTTTCCCCTATCCCCTCAACTGATGAAAGTTCCTCAACGGAGGCTTCTTTTACTTTTTCAGGTGAACCGAAATGTTTAATAAGGAGTTTACGTGTTTTCTCCCCAATATCCGGTATGCTGTCAAGAATTGATGCGGTGGTTTTTTTATCACGCAGATTCCTGTGGTATGTAACCGCGAACCTGTGTGCCTCATCCCTTATCCTCTGGATAAGCCTGAGCGCGTGGGAGTTTTCCGGGAGCCTTACGGGGGGCCGGTCAGGGGCGGTGTATATCTCTTCAAACCTTTTGGCAACTGATACTATTTTCAGATCAAGGTTAAAATTTGAGGCTGCCTCGATAGCCCTGGTAAGCTGTGTCGGGCCGCCGTCTATTACAATAAGGTCGGGGAGTTCAAGGTTTTCATTAACCAGGTGCTGAAGCCTGCGGGAAACAGCTTCATGAATCATACCGGGATCATTGGCTGATTCATAACCCCTGATTTTATACCTCCTGTAGTTGTTTTTATCCGCTCTCCCGAGCCTGAACTGTACCATTGATGCAACTGAATCAGTTCCCTGGAGGTTTGAAATGTCAAAGCATTCCATAACTGCAGGTTCACTGTCAAGATGCAGTACCTCTTTAAGTTCGATCAGTCCGGCAGCGGGATTGTTTTCTTCCGTTGCCCTTCGGTCGGCGGCTATTATATCGATATTTTTGCGGATCATGCGGATAATTCCCTTATCATCCTCCGACCCTGCCTGTACCAGTGAAATTTTCTTTCTGCTGATCAAAGACAGGTGTTCCGCTATAAGCTTACTGTCCGGTATGGAATATTCGGTCACAATCTTTGTCGGGATCTCCTTGTCCCTGTAATAGTCCAGCAAAAAAACACGGAGAATCTCCTCGGGGGTGGTATATTCCGCGTTATCAAATATGTTGATTTTCCTCCCGGTGAGTATGCCGTGCCTGAATTCAAAGAGTACAACAATACCTTCTCCGCCGAAAATTCCGGTTCCTATGCAATCCTGTTCAGCCACTGAGGGAATATCAACATTCTGTGACTGCGATATTTTCTGAATATCAAAAATAATATCTCTTACTGATGCCGCTTTCTCAAAGTTCATTTTTTCAGAATACTCTTTCATCCTGTTGTTGAGGCTGTTTATTACAGGGTCGATATTCCCTTCGAGAAATCTTATAGCATCGCTAATAAGCTCCCTGTATTCCTCCCTTGATATAACATTCCTGCAAGCGCCGGAACATTTTTTTATCTGGTAGTTTATACAGGGCCTTTCGCTTCCTTTAAGCGGGAGAGTCTTCCCGCAGGTCTTGAGCTTGAATAAATTATTTATCATTGCGGCGCTGTTTCTGGCTGCCTTTGCATCGGTGTATGGCCCGAAATACTTGTCGGTATTCCGGTTTATCTTTCTTGTGTAGATTACTCTGGGGTAGTCCTCATTAAGCGTTATGGTTATATATGGGTATCTCTTGTCATCTTTAAGCCTTACGTTGAATTTGGGCTTATGTTTTTTTATAAGGTTGCTTTCAAGCAGCAGGGCTTCTATTTCGCTTGCGGTTACAATATATTCTATATCTTCAATGTTTTTTACAAGAATTGATGTTTTGGGATCATGGTCTTTTTTCCGGAAATAGGATGTTACTCTCTTCTTCAAAGAGTTGGCCTTCCCGATATAAATAATTGAACCATCACTGCCAAGCATAAGGTATACGCCAGGTTCATGCGGGAGCCGTGTAAGAATATCTTTAATTTTTTCCGGATTCATTTTCATCCGGTTAACGTTGCAGATGGAATTATCTTCTGTCAACAAAATGACAATGTTATCCGGTTATTTGTTTAATTGAAAATAATCACTAATAATTTCTTATTAAATATATTGTCTGAAAATGAATAACTATATCTCTACGCCGCCTTTGATTGCGGAGAAAATTGAGCTTTTATATTAAAAAAATTAAAAAATAATTAATTGAAAATAATAGCCGGTATAAAAAAATTTTATAAATCTGTTTTTCTATTGATTTTTTTTATTATAATTATTAAGTAAGATCGTTTTATTATTATTAGTACGTGATAGGGGTGTCAGGCTTTTAAAATTATCTGGAAGTGAATTTTAATGAACAGAGTTGTATCATTTTATATTATCAGGGGATGGTTAAATTCAGCTTTATCCTACCTGAAATCCGAAGTTTCTCCCGAAAGGTATTCCCTGATAAGGCGTGGTAATATGCTGATTACGACTGGTTCGTTGATCGCAATAATTGAAACATTAACCGCAATATATATCGGTCTGCACAAGGTACCTATAAAACAATCAATATATTTCAGTTTACTCGTACTGTTCATAACAGCAGTTCTTTCGCTCACCCCGCTTGTTAAGAAATCTGTTCATGTATGGTATGAGTGGGCAGGTTTTGCAGTTTATGCTGTTATTTTTGTAACCGCTTTCTCTGTATGGGAATACAGGCTCGGAGAGCTCCGGCTTCTTGCAGTCATTAACGCTATTACAACAATCACCATACTTTTATTTTACATTAACCTTTTACAGGCTTTTATTATATCCTCCAGCATTCTGGTCTGTTATTATAATGTAGCGATCTATTCAATAAAAGTTGCAGGGCAGCCAGGTACAGTTGAAAAAGAAATATTTCTATGTTTTTCCCTTGTCCCGGCATTTATTCTTATCACTTTTATCGCATATTACATGGACAGAAAAAGAAATGAGCTTCTGAAAGTATCTTCAGAACTTGAGAAACTGAATAATATACTTGCAAAAGCAAATATAGAGATACAGCAGTCACAGGTTCTGACTGATATTGAAATGAAACTGGCCGGAGAAATTCAGGATTCGATTTTCACCGGCAAAATCCCCGATATAACCGGCTGGGACCTGGCCTTTAAAACTGTAACATCAGGTGCGGTTTCCGGAGATTTCTATGATTTTTATACTGAAAAAAATTCGCTTAAAGGGATATCGCTTTTCGATGTTTCGGGGCATGGTGTTGCGCCGGGGTTGATAACCATTCTGGTGAGGCCAATGCTGTTTAAATATTTTAACATTAATAAAAACGAAAGACTGGGGAAGGTGATCGAATCTGCAAATGTTGAAATTCTCGGCGAACTTGACGAGGTAAATCCCTATATTACGGGAATTGTGCTTCGGATTAACGGAGATGAAATTGAATATATAAATGCCGGTCATCCCGATCTGCTGTATTTAAAAGCACGCAGAAATACAGTTCATATTATAAAAGATTCATCTGACAGATTCAAGGGAGCGCCTATAGGGATTGCTTCACAGGATGATCATTACCGGGTTTTGAATTTTGAAATAAAACCTGGTGATTTTCTCATATTTTTCAGTGACGGACTCACAGGCAGCCGGAATGATTCAGGGGAACCTTTCGGCACAAATCGCCTTATTGAAGCAATTAAATCATCAAATTCTGTTAATGCCGCAGGGAAACTTGATGATATAATGAATTCGCTGAACAGTTTCACCGGCCGGATGCAACAGCCGGATGATATTACGCTATTTGTAGCGGGTAAAACCTGATGATTGTTTTTAATAATACAAGACTGATAAAATGAATGTATTAACCCTGAATTGCAGTTATATTACATATCAGGCTGATTAAAAACAAATTTTAATAATAATGATAAAGAGAAAAAGATGAAAAACGCTGTTCATAAATATTTACTCCGGGAAAGGTTGAAATCCTGCTTATCGTTTCTTAAAACGGAGACTCCGCACGACAGGTATCTTCTTTTTTTACGCGGTAACTTCCTTGTATTTATCGGATATATTATAGCTACAATTGAAACACATTCCGCTATTTATTACGGACTTACAGATCTGACCTATAATAAAACTTTTTTTATAAGCTCCTGTGTTCTGCTGCTGACAATGATTTTCACATTGATCACATATGTGACTAAAATAAGATATGTCTGGTATGAACTGGCAATATTCATTGCATATCTTTCAACATTCCTTGCGGCTTTCTGTATATGGGTTTTCTGGCTCGGCGAAATGAGATTTCTCGGAATACTGAACGGGTTTACTGCAGTAACCATTGTTCTTTCATATACAAATGCCCTCCAGTCGCTCAGCATGTCAATTTCAACACTTGTATGTTATTATTCAGTAGTGTGGTATTCAATCAAGATTGCAGGGCAGCCGGGATCACTTGAGAGAGAGACATTTTTTGCTCTTTGCCTTATCCCGGCTTTTATACTTATTTCTGTGGCAGCCTACTATATGAATAAAAGAAGAAGAGATCTTAAGAGGGCCCGGAACGGTCTTCAGATTCTTTATAATGAACTGTCAACTGCGAATAACCGACTGGTAAATGAACAGCATCTGACTGAAATAGAAATGAACCTGGCGAATGAAATTCAGAGCGCAATATTCCCGCGTAAGGTTCCGGAGATCAGTGACTGGGATATAGCGTTTGTAACAAAACCTTATGGCGCTGTTTCGGGAGATTTTTATGATTTCTATTCAAAAGGGGATTCTCTCAAGGGTGTATCACTATTTGATGTTTCAGGTCATGGAGTGGCAGCTGCCCTGATCACCATTCTTGCCAAACCGGTAATCTATACATACTTCAACAATTCGGGATCATCAGATCTGGGTGATGTGCTTGAATATGCGAATTCGGATCTCTTTGACCAGCTTGAAGAGGTTAATCTGTATATTACCGGTCTGCTGCTGCGGATGAAGGATAATAATGTTGAATATGTCAATGCCGGCCATCCCGATATATTATGGTATCAGCAGTCTGAAAAAAAAGTCAGTGTAATCGGAGACTCCTCAGATTCATTCAAGGGGCACCCAATAGGCATCACGCAGAATAAAAAGAAATATATATCGCTGAAGTTTAGTGTTAACAAGGGTGATTATCTTGTATTATACAGTGATGGTCTTATTGAAAGCAGAAATGATGAAGGTTACCAGTTCGGAATTCCACGTCTGTCAGACGCTTTTTTATCATTTTCGGGTGATACTGCAGAGAGTTTACTTGATCATATTGTAAATTCTCTGGATAGTTTTGCAGGAGACACCAGACAGGGGGATGACATCACAATTATTGTCGCACGAAAAACCTGAAGCAGTCTTCAGATTTCCGGAAGATAATATAAACAATATTACCGGAGATTCTTTTTAAACCGGTATCTCAGAATAAGACCTGTCATGTTCAATACCAGTACAAGCCCGATAAGTACAATCGCTGTTCCGTATTGCAGATGCCGTGTAGTCTGTATATGTGTTCCGGCGGTAGCCATTACATAAATGTGATATGGAAGAGCCATCGTCTGATTGAATACTGAAACCGGAAGATCGGGAGTATAAAATGCAGCGGCTGTAAACATGACGGGGGCAGTTTCCCCGGCTGCACGTCCGAGAGAGAGCATTATCCCTGTCATAATGCCGGGGAGGGCATTTGGCAGAATGATTTTGTAGATTGTCTGCCATTTTGTTGCCCCGAGGGAGAGGGATGCTTCCCGGTATGTGCCGGGGACCACCTGTAAAGCCTCCTCGGTGGATCTTATAATTACAGGCAAATTAAGCAGCCCCAGAGTAAGAGATCCTGCCAGGATTGAAGTTCCGAAATCAAGAAATATAACAAAAAGACTCAAGCCGAATAACCCGAATACTACAGATGGAACGCCTGCCAGATTATTAATCCCCAGTCTTATCACCTTTACTATCTTTGGACTGTTTGCATATTCAGTAAGGTAAATGGCCGTAATTATACCAACCGGTATCGAAATTACTGAAGAACCTATCATAAGATAAAAAGTACCTATTATTGCCGGTAAAATACCGCCAGCAGTCATTTCATTTTTAGGCATTTCACTTATAAATTCCCATGAGAGCGCTGAGAAACCTTTAATAAAAATAAATCCCAGTATAAGGAAAAGAGATGCAATAACAATCAGTGTTCCTGCGCGTACAAATGCAAAACCGGTGCTTTGAATTATATCTGCTTTAGTTTTCATAATAATTATATCCTGTATTATATCACTCAGCCATAGAATGAGTAAATTTAAATGTCACTCCATTTGTATTTTTAAATCAACCCGTCTTGAATTTATATTTATTTGACAGATAATCTGCTATTATATTGAAAATGAATGTAATTATAAAAAGAATTATCCCTATTGCAAAAAGCGCCCTGTAATGTGTTCCGCCGACTGACGCTTCGGCCATTTCAGCGGCGATATTTGAAGTTAATGGACGGACAGGACTGAATACAGAGTCGGGTATAACTGATGCCCCCCCTGCAACCATAAGCACAATCATAGTTTCGCCGATTACTCTTGAAATGCCTAAAATTATTGCCGTCCATATGCCGGACAATGAAGCCGGTATGGTAACATAAATTATAGTCTGCCATCTGTTAGCTCCAAGTGCATATGAGGCTTCTTTAAGGCTCATCGGTACAGATGATATTGCATCTTCCGAAATACTCGCAATTGTCGGAATAGCCATAAATGCCAGCATCAGAGAGGCATTAAGAAGATTTAACCCTGAATCAATATCAAAATGTTCCATTAAAAAGGGTGCAACGACAACCATGCCGAAAAAACCGACAATAACCGATGGTATCGAGGCGATTATCTCAACAGCCGGTTTGACAATCTCTTTCATCGTATTCCCTGCAAGCTCTGCGATATATATTGCTACAGAGAGGCTCAGGGGAATAGCTATTACAGAGGCAATTAAAGTAATATAAACAGAGGAAATTATCAGCGGCAGAATTCCAAACCTCGGATTACTGCTTGTGGGATACCACTCTTTTCCAAGGATAAAATCAGAAATACTTATCTCTTTAAAAAGGGGGATACCCTCTTTTATTAAAAAAATCATTATTGTCAAAAGTACAAGAAGTGATGAAAAACCGACAATATAAAAGAATTTTTCTATAATAATATCAAAATATATGCTGTTATGCTTTTTAAATTTTATATTACTGTTTTTATTTTTATCATGTATTACTGTCATATTCTTATTATACACCTGTCGGTAATGAAAATATTGTTTTTCTTAATACTACAATATCATAATTTTTAAAGAAATAATAAAGAAATTGTAAATATTATATTTAATCCCATTCCGGATTAAATCCGGGAAAAAACCCGGAAAGTACATAGATCAATACGGGGATAAATATTAAATTTTATTAATAAAAAGGGATCTCAAAAAGAGATCCCAGGATGACGGAGCACAATGATTTATGAAAAATTGTTTATCTTTAAATATGTGAAATATCAGAAACTTGTCAATAAACCTGCTGCATAATACATCGGGTTCTGGTCACCACTTGCAGTGTTTGTTGTTTCAATATACTTTCCTCCTGCAAGGTAAGCGCCTTCAACCCAGAGAGAGGTTTTGGGTGCAACTTCATATGACAGTCTGAGGTCAATTTCAGTTCCAAGAGCTGTATCTTTAACAACTTTGTCAGATGCTGTTTTAGCATATGCCACCTGTGCAAGAGCTGTAAGCTTGTCAAGTTTAGCTTCTGCTGAAAAACCAAACATTATAAGACCTTCAGTAATTTTGTCATATTCTTTTGAAATGCCGACCTGTGTGATAAGACCATTGTCGTTGATGATAAACATAGGTCCCACTTCAATTTCATCCTGGCAGGCTGTCTGGAATGAAGTGGTTTTATCAGCTTTATCGTCTTCCCCTGTTGAATAAAGGCCGAAAACGTTCAGCTTGAGAGTGTCGGAAGCTTTGAAACCTGCATTAACAAAAGCCGCGTAAGCCGCAACATCGGTTTTTACAGAAGTTAAATTGTCTTTTGTTTCTCCTGTTATGTACTGGAAGTCTCCATCAAGTGAAATATCGCCGAGTTTAGCCTTTACGCCAAGTGCCGGCATAGTTAGTTTTGAAGTATAACCTAAAGCTGTACCGGTTGAGTTTGTAACATTATTGTCACCTGTGAAATAGAGAACAGATGGAGTTACGGTAATGTCGCCAAGCTTTACAGGTAATTTTGCAGCATACGCCTGAGCATCATCTTTAGCTTTGACACCCTCTGTCGAAGTTGCTGCAACTGCGGCACTTGTATCTGTTGTTGAACCTTCAACAAATTTTATATAAGAGAGGTCAATTTTAAACATATCTGCATCGTAAACAAGATTAAAGAGAGGCATGTCATTGTCGAAACCGACTGAGTACTTATATGGCGCAAGTCCTGCTGTCATGGAAAGGCCAGGCATAATCATGTCTTTTACATTGATGTACGCCCATTTAACTTCAACGGCTTTTTCATCTCCATCAGGGTCTGCATAGGAAACATCATTCCCTGTAGCTGAATATTTCGCTCCAAAATACTGGTCAATCTCTAATCTTGTTACAACAGAGACATTTTCATTACTGAGTGAAAACATCGGCCTTATTCTGATGTTTGAATATTGCTTTTCTTCATCTTTTTTGGCCGTTTCTTCGGTTACAGCAAATGCATTTGCCCATATGCTGTATTT
Source organism: Spirochaetota bacterium (assembly GCA_963664815.2). GTDB lineage: Bacteria > Spirochaetota > UBA4802 > UBA4802 > UBA5550 > WRGT01. The sequence continues at coordinate 2,228,738 of CAXXHB010000003.1, read as the reverse complement.
GAATTCGGGTCCTTTTTTTTCTTCGGTTTTTCCCTCCTGTGCAAATGCACTGCCTGCAAAAAGAAGTGCCATGCAGATTGTCAGAAATTTTTTCATTTGAATCTCCTGTTTTTTATTAAATTTTAGAATTAAAAAAATTATGAACAACATAATATCTGATACGTGTTATTGATTTCTGATGTTATGCCGGCCATATGTTCATGCAGGAATTTAGAAGAGCAGTTTTTAGATTTAATAAAGATCATGTTAAGTTTTTATAAATTATTATTAATCCGCTGTTCTGACTTATTCGCCGCTGATCCGGCTTTATAAAAAAAGGGTTTTTAACAATTTTTAAACATAATCCTTATAAAATCCGGATTACCTCCATTGAGTATTGCTCATATGCAAAGGAGCTCAAACTGATTATGAAGAAGATAAAAGATTTGTTATTATTAAAAAAATTTTTCAGCAGCGAAAAGAATGAGACATACATGCTGATCAGCGGCGGATTAACGGCATTTTTTATAATATTTATATTGAATGCAGCTCTTGGTATTTATTCAATCTTCGGAACCTCGAATGATCTCTCTGAAAATTATATGGGTATAAGTCTGGCACGAAGCGCGCAGATTGCGCTGCATGAACAGGTAATAGCATGGAATAATATACTTATATCGGATGGAAGCTATTCCGAATTTCAGATCAACTTTCATGAGTTTTCAAAAAAATCCGAGAGTGTTCAGAATATTTTATTCAATCTCAAACTTCAGAACAGCGGAGAAAAGGAGATATCGGATGATATAGAGAAGCTCAGATTGATTCATAAGAGCATGACACTGCAGTTTACGAATCACATAGCTGATATGGAAAACAGAAATTTCAAAAATGTTCATGAAAAAATTGTCGTTACCAGAGGAATAGAAAATGAGCTTCTGAATTCCCTCACTGACATTGCATCGAGAATTGAAAAGGGTGGTGTCAGACAAAGCTTCTTTGTAAACAGCCGTTATTTGGTTATAGTTGTGATGTCCACCATTATATTTATTATTCTTTTAATCTATTACGGGAGACAGATGGGAAGAAGGCTGCTTAAAACACATAATATACTGGAGAAAATGGTGCAGGAGAGAACAAGGGAGTATGTTGAAGCGAATACTTCCCTTAAAAAAGAGATTGATGAACATAAAATTACCGAGAATAAACTTATTTTATCAAAAGATGAAATTGAAGATAAAAACCGGCTGTTATCTGTATCTGAAAAAAAATACAGACAGATAGTTGAGGGTACAACGGATATCATTTTTACCCTTGATGCCGACTGGTATTTTGTAACTGCCAATGACGCAATTAAAACACAGCTTAAAATAAGTCCTGATGCAGTTACAAAGTTCAGATTGATTGACCTTATATGTGATGAACTTACTGATGCTACAATACTTCGCAGAATTGTGACAGAAAAACTTGAAGAATCGAGAAAAGAGAACAGGGCATTGAAATTCAATGCCCAGTTAAAGACTCCGAACCTGATAGAGCCTGTGGAGTTTATGATAAATCTGGAATTTATTGAGATAGACGGGAAAAAAGAGATAATAGGAAAAGCGGTTAAGCTGACGGATGACAGGTTTACCGAGGCATTTATAAGTGAGAAGTGCGAGTATATGATAAAAAATCTTCTCTTCGAAGCGGATGATATATCACACAGAATAACAAACAACCTGCAGAAGTATATTGATAAAAGCGATATCACTGTAATAAGGATAGGGCTTAGAGAGATTATTCTGAATTCTATAGAGCATGGAAACCTTAATATATCGTTTGATGAGAAAACAGAGGCGATACTGTCAGACAGATATTTTGATTTTATTAATGAACGGCAGAGACATCCCGATTTCAGGGAGAAGAGGGTACGGATTGAATACATGATATCACCAGAGAAGGCCGTGTACAAGATTACCGATCAGGGGAAGGGATTCAATCACAGGAAGTATTTGTCAGTGATAAGCGATGAAACGGCTGAACTAGGTCTTATGCATGGAAGAGGTATAGCGATGGTAAAAAGTATTTTTGACGAGGTGCGGTATAATTCGAAAGGGAATCAGGTTCTCCTTGTTAAAAATATAAACTTATTGAAAGGTCAGGAGAATAATCAGGAGAACAATGAAAACAACACCGGAATTGATAAACAGCATACTAAAGTCAGTTGAAAGGGAGAATGGCGGCGGCGAGCTTATTTGCAAAAGGATATCCACTGCCTGTTATATAACTGATGAATGCACAGTAGGAGATGCGGCTGAGATTTTCACCGGCAACAGCGGAATGCAGGCGCTTGGTGTTGCAGACATAAACGGCAAGGCTACAGGTGTTATTATAAGAAATGAGCTGTTTTCACTGATAGGACAGATGTTCGGAAGAGAGCTTTACCTTAACAAAAGTATTAAGGATGTAGTCAGGCCGGCTGAAATGATCTATTATAAAAGGAATACCTTTTCAGTCATAGATGAGCTCTCGGATGAGTTAAGATCGGTATACAACAGGTTCTATATCCTGATTGATACGGAAAACAGTTACAGGGGCTTAATATCAACATTTGATCTTGTTCTTTTTCTTTCGGACATGATGACCCGTGAGCTTAAAGCAGCCAGGAGAATTCATTCTGCCATTGTCAGGGATGAAATTTATATTGAGTCACGCAGAATGTCTGTTGCCGGATATATGATGATGGCGGGTGAAACCGGGGGTGATTTCCAGTACGTCCGTGAGATAGGAGATAAACGCTGGTTTATTTCACTCTGCGATGTTTCAGGCAAAGGATTGAATGCCGGGCTGATATCTGTGGCGGTAAGCAGTATGTATGCTGCCTATGATTTCAGCAGCGGTATAGACGGGCTTATCTGCAGAATCAATTCATATATTCACGGACTGTTTGATGGGGAGATTTTTCTGACAGGGATATTCATTGATTTCAATGAAATAACAGGGGAACTTGACCTGTACGATATGGGGCATTCAATGGTTTACCTGTTAAAAGAGGGTACGGCAGCTCAGGCTTCCGCAAATAATGACAATCTTCCTCTTGGAATAAAAAAGGAACTGGTTCCGGTTAAAGCGAAATTAAGACTAGGACAGGGGGATATGCTTCTGTCATATACTGACGGTCTGCCCGAACAGATTAACCTGGCAGACAAGTGTTTTGGAGAGCAGAAGATACTCTCCCTTGCAATGAAATACCGTAAAAGTGCAATAGAACAGATTAAAAATATTGTTTTTGAAGAACTGAAAAGCTGGAGATTCGGAAATGCGCAGGGGGATGATATGTCGCTGCTGATTATGAAGTATATGTGATAAGGAAATGACTGTGCAGTAAAATATTATGCCGCAGGTGATATTATTTGTCCGTGGCGTCTTGCTATTTCTATTATGGCATTTCCGTCATCTGTATCATATTGAAGCCTGCCAACGGGAACGGGTTCAATACGGCTGTCTATGCCGGCTGCTATACGCCAGAGCATATTAACATGTTCCCTTTTGATGCCCCTGTCAAATAATGGAGAGACAACAAGCAGGTCTATATCACTCCAGACGTCACTTCTACCTGTTACCTGCGAACCATAAATTACTGCAAAACATTTTTCAAATCCGGAGTCTTCCAGTTTATTCAAATAATTTTTAACAATTGTTATAACTGATTCATCAACCATTTAAATACCTTTTCAGCACGACTGAGATAATCAATTGCTTCATTCTGTGAAACAGGGACAATGTTGGAATCAGGATATCTCCCTTCAATATTAAAGGCGTTCAATTCTGCAAATATATCCTTATAATCCTGCTCAAGGCAGAGTGATGTCATTTCAGACAATCGGGTTAAATTATGAATTCTGGGGGCGATGTCATCTATATTTTTACAAACATGCGCTTTTATCAGTTTTTCCAGAGAAAGGTGAAGAAAAAATAATCCCTGGCGAATTCTTTTATTTAATATTAGTTCCCGGGATACTTCGAAATCTTCAGAAGCCCCATCCTGCCAGAAAGTTATCTGTTTGCTTATATCAATCATAGATGAATAATTTTTTATCAATAATTTTAATTAACTGATACAGACAAATAGCTTGTTTGTCAACATAGAATTATTTTTTTGCTCCTGACACTTCGGTACGGGCTATCACCCCGGTTGGCGAGCACTGTCGTACCAAAATGCAGGTGTTCCGGTTTCGTGTACAACAGATAAGCTCATGTATATTCAGAATTACACTGTAACAGTATTCCCGTTTTCTGTCAATGAAAGATATATCTGTAAAGGTCATATGTAAATCTTCATATATATTTTATAATCCATTAACATATCTTTATCTGTTTCAGCGTCAGGTATGGTAAGGTGGTGATATTCTCATCAGTAAAGCTGATGAATTGTTAACTGCAGCAGTTAACGAACAGTGAATTATTAAATCGTTATCAGCTGTTATTTGATAATACGGAATATCGGAGAAAATATGATAAGATTCTGGCGTCGTATAAAATTAAAAAATAAAATTATTTTTATGGGTATATCGTTCATATTTCTTTTTGCCTTAATAACTATGTTATATTTTATACCATCAATAAAAACCGAAAGCATGGAAAAGAAAAAAAGAGAGCTCAGGGATATTGTAGATATATCAATAAGTCTTATGGATGCGCTTAAATTTGAATCTGAGAACGGACGTATGGATGTGGATGAAGCTGAGAACAGGGCAGTCTATTATACAGGAAAGTTCAGGTATGGCGCAGATCATTCGGATTTTGTATGGCTGATTAAATCTGACGGCGTAATCAACTCAATGCCGTACAGAGAGGATCTTGTGGGGAAAAACATTTCTTCGTTCACTGATGCCGGAAAAAAGGATGCATACAGCAGAATGATTGAAATATGCAGAAAGAGCGGAGAGGGATTTATAGAGTATAATGCACAGTATAAATCTGAGGTGACCAGATTAGTCACTGTAATCTCATATGTGAAATATTACCAGCCCTTTAATCTTATAGTCGGATCATCGGTTTACATCGAAGATATCAGAAACGAGATATTTACTCTTTATATTAAAGTCATAATTGCAGCTATGATTATATCGGCTATTGCTGTTGGAATGCTTTTTCTGTTTGCACGTGATATTTCAAAACCTATACAGGACATTGTTGAAGGTATTTCAAACAGCGATCTTAACACTGTGCTTCATACCGAGTTTGAGGATGAAATAGGATTGATGGTAAGTCATTTTAACAGCTTCGTGAAAAATATAAAAGGAGTTATTATAGAAATTAACGAAACCTCAATAAATCTTTCTGCATCAGCAGAGGAGCTCTCTGCAATATCGGTATCATTTGCAGAAAAAGCCGAGGACCAGAATAATTCTTCCATGGAAGTTGCAAAAACAGTAAAGCGGATAACGGGCGATGTAGAAAATGTAGCGGTTCAGATTGATAATGAATTTGAGAAAATGAATAATCTCATACAGATTATGAGCACTCTTTCGGAGATTATCCACAGTATTGATGAAAAAGCGGCTGACGCAGTTGAGATTATTGAATTCATATCGGAAAATGCTGAAAAAGGTGATTTGTCGCTTAAAAAAATGCTCGGCAGCATTACAAGGCTTGAAGATCGTTCATCTGATATGAATAATATTGTAACAATGATAAATGAAATATCGGACAGCGTTAATCTTCTTTCACTTAATGCGGCAATTGAGGCGGCAAGGGCAGGATATGCAGGTCGCGGTTTTGCAGTAGTGGCCGGTGAAATATCAAAACTTGCCGATGCGACTTCAAGAAGTATAAATGAAATAAGCAGAATAATAAAAGACAATGAGCGTGAGCTTGGGGATTCGCATGTTCATGTTGAAACAACTGTGAAAGTGATAGGGGTAATTATCGGGGGTTTTAATAATATCAGGGCGTGGATAGAAGGGCTTGAGGTACAGATAAAAAAACAGCTTGGAACCAAGGAGAGTATACAGCAGGAGGCTTATGAAATACGCAACATGTCCGATGTAATAAGGAAAACAACAAGAGAACAGAAGCAATCTGTAATGGAGATAAATAAACTGATGGATAAAATTAATCATGGAACTGAAGTAATCAGTTCAGGTTCTGAGGAGCTTGCTTCCGGAGCCGAAGAGGTAACGGCCATGTCTGAAAAGCTTATGGGAAAGGTGGCTCTTTTCAGAATTTGAATGAATTGTCCGGATGTGAAAATTTATTATAAATTGATAATATCCTTAATAAATACTGACGCTTTATTGGTATGTTTACAGTGCATTAAAAAACCAATGGAGTGAAAAATGGATTATAAATTCCGAAAGATGAAAGATCATACAATTGTTGAAGTAAAAGGAAAAATCGACGGGGGAACTGTTATGTCTGCCGGTTCATTTATCAGGGGGCTTGAAATCAACTATCCGGAAACAGTTATTCTCGATGTCGATGGTCTTGAGGATGGAAGAGAGATGTTTTATCATGTGGCGTTGATTAATTCCTTTAAAAAAGAGGTGGAGCAGGCGGGTGGTATTCTGAAAATACGGTCAACGGGATTATCATTAAAAAAATATCTTAACGTAACCGGTCTGAAGAGATTGTTTATTTTTGATGAACCGGCTGTCCATGCTGGAATGGAGGTTTAAAACTGTGGTTGCAGGAGATGTTAAAATGCTTCATGACGGAGTTTTCAGGCTGCGCGGGAAAAACAGAGGGAGTCACAGCTATGTAATACGGGGAACCCGGGGTAATATGCTGATCGATTCGGGTCTTGACAGCAACTACTCTGATCTGAAGGAATCGCTTCATTATATCGGAATGAAGGTAAGGGATATTTATGTTGTAGTTAATACACATGAACATTTTGATCACATCGGAGCAAACAGGTATTTTCAGGAACATGCGCTTATTGCGGCCCACAGGTTTGCAGCTACCAAAATGGCCTATGATGACAGGTATGTAACTCTCTACAGGTCGGGGGATGCTAATGATATATCGATGCATGTTCACTTATGGCTGGAGAGCAGGAGCAGAATTGACCTTGGTAATTATGCCCTTGATATTATTCATACTCCGGGCCATACTTCAGGATCAATATGTGTTTATGAACCTGAAAAAAAATTCATGTTTACGGGGGATACTCTGTTTTCGGGTGGAAAACTTCCGGTAATAGCGGAATCGGGAAGTATAGGGGATTATATAAACTCTCTTAAGTCACTTCAGACAAGACAGATTAATGAGATTTATCCAGGTCATGGGGATATATCTTCTGAACCGGCAAAGGATATTGCAGCCGCCATTGATAACGCTTTCAGGCTTCTTAAGGGTGAGGGTGGTGCGGAAATAATATATGTGCCTGATAATGAAATGAATTCAGTTCCGGAAAAGGAAAAAATATTGATTCCATGATTAATCTGAAATATGGTTGTGAAGTCATAGCTCACCTATTCTCATAAGCACAGTAGCCTCGTATGGAGCCAGATTCATGTTCAACGAGGTGAAATGCTCATAACGCGTCCGGTGGGTGGATAACATTACCCTCCACTGGGCAGAGTGTCCGGCATGAACGCTCTTTTCTTTAGACGAAAAGTTCAGAATGATAAAAAAAGTTTCATTATCATGAATTCTGAAATAACCGAGTACATTATTGAATCCTCTCAGGAGCGGTGTGAAATCACCTTCAGAAAGAGCTTTATGGGATTTACGGAGTTGAATGGCGTTTTTATAATGGTTAAGAATGGAATATCTGTCGGCTGTCTGGGTTTTTACATTGATTTTTTTATAATCGCTGTCTACAGGGAGCCAGGGTTTGACCTGCGAAAAGCCGGCATTATGTTTCCCTGACCAGAGCATTGGAGTCCGGGAACAGTCTCTGCCTCTGTATACCGGCCAGTATTTTTTTCCTAAGGGGTCAACTATTTCATTTCTGTTTAGCCGGGTATTCTTCATGCCAAGCTCCTCTCCATAATATAAAAACGGAGTGCCTTTGATTGTAAGCAGAAAAACAGCGGCGACTCTTGCGCGTTTTTCGGAATCAGCTCCACCCATAAATCTGCTTCTGCCCCGGGGCTGGTCATGATTTGACAGGACATTGCACTGCCAGCCGTTTTCCGGAATCACCGAAGACCATTTTTTTATACATTTGTAAAAACGCCTTGCGTTCCAGAATCTGTACATTATTGAAAAATCAAATGTAAGGTGCAGCTCATCGGTACCGTTTCCCAGAAATGAAGCCGAGAGCTCCGGATTTCCCGGCGGGAGTGTAAAAACTTCGCCGACAGTCATCCTGCTTTTATATTCATTAATAACTCCTCTCAGTTCACGAATGTATTCATGCACCTCCGGGCGGTTCCGGTCATATTTATGCTTTTCGGGATCAAGGGGTTTTATGGTGAATGGATTGCTGCGGAATCTGTCATCCTTGACAAACCAGTTGACAACATCCAGCCTGAAACCGTCTACACCTTTATCAAGCCAGAACCGCATCATTTTATAGACAGACTTTCTCATGGCCGGGTTACGCCAGTTAAGGTCGGGCTGTTCTTTTAAGAATGAATGGAGATAGTATTCTCCGGTATGGTTGTCAAACTCCCAGGCGCTGCCGCCGAAAGCTGATTTCCAGTTATTCGGAGGTTCCCCCTTTTTACCCTCGTGCCAGATATACCAGTCACGTTTTCTGTTGTCTCTTGATGAGCGGGATTCAATAAACCATTTGTGAAGATATGATGTGTGATTGACAACAAGATCCATGATAATTCTTATACCGCGTTCATGGGCTTTTATGATCAGTTCGTCAAAATTATCGAGAGTGCCGTAACGTGTATCTATATCATAATAATCGGATATATCGTATCCGAAATCATACATCGGGGAACTGTTTACCGGGGATAGCCATATGGCGTCTATTCCAAGCCATGAAAGATAATCAAGCTTTGCGGTAATACCTTTAAGGTCTCCAATCCCGTCATCATTGCTGTCATAAAAACTCCTGGGATATATCTGATAGATTACCCCGGTTTTCCACCATTGAGTTTCAGTCATGTCAGAGAAGTTCTGTATCTTTCAGAAGTTTCCCGATAATACTGTCCGCAGTAAAATCTTTTGATCTTGCAGATGCTGCTTCTTTCATGGCATTCATCCCCTTTCCTTTTTTAAAGTGTGAGATAACAGCTTCAGCCATTTTCTCTTTCGTGTTCACCAGGTAACCTGATTTTTCATTTTCTATTATATCCCTGGGACCCTTTGTATTGTATGAAACCACAGGGCATCCGCAGGCGAATGCCTCAACGATAACATTGCCGAATGTATCGAACCTTGACGGGAGTATCAGAAGATCAGACGAGGAGTATATATCAGGAAGAGAATTATGCTCAACCCATCCGAGGAATATGGCATCGGGCATTTCGGTTTTAAGCCTTTCCTCTTCCGGGCCTTTTCCGGCTATTACCATCTGCATATCCGGATATTCCTCCTTTACACGTTTATATATATACGGGAGTTCATTTACACCTTTTTCCTCGCTGATTCTTCCGACATAGAGAAGAACAGGTTTATCGTTGCTGATGCTGAACATGACTGATTTTAATGCATCAGTTTTTCTGAATTTTTCATCAACCCAGTGAGAGGTAAGCTTTACCTCTGTTTTTTTAAACTCCATATCAGGACCGCTGAACCACTTTTTCTGCTCCTTGTTAAGTACCAGAACACCGTCGTATGACCTGTAAAATCCGCGCAGGATTCTTCTCAGTCTGTTCATTGCCGGGTCACTGAAATTAAGGGTTGATCTGGCAAATGTAATCCAGTCCGTATGCACAAAGAAGTATGCCGGGACAGAATATGCCATTTTCAGATAAATGGAAACAAGTCCCATCGGTCCCTCTGTCGAGCAGAGAATTCTGTCATATTCCCCATCCCTGAAATGTGAATGAATATCCATAATGTTGGGGATCCTTATCGGCTGTTCTTTGTAAAAAGAGGGTGTGTATACCGCTGCAGGTTTCATAACAACAAGATGCTCTTCCGGATTTACTGCTTCGCTGCATACAAGGATATCTATCGGGAGGTTTCTCTCCTTTATTTCGTCAAGCATGTGTCTCAGAAACATTGATACACCGTTCCCATCTTCAAATGTATCTGTGAGCCATAACATCTTTTTCGGAAGTTTAAGGTCATCCAGTTTTTCGGAGAAGGCGTTCAGCATCTCTCTTGATTTGTACATTACCCTGCTTGAGGCGTAATCAGCGGCAGCAATTACTGATGAGGCCAGGAAGGGAAAGGTGAGGCCGTCAAGAAAGTCGGGGGCATTGATAATAGTTATCCCGTTCTTTCTTTTTTTACCCCTTATCTCAAAGAGTTTACGGAAGTGAACAGGGAGTTCAAGCGTGCTGATGAATTCTTCAGCGTCTTTTATCGAAGTACCCCCTTCTATATTCATCTGTTTAAGTTTATAATCAAGCCTGCTGAACATAAGGTCAAAGAGCGATTTATGTATTTTTTTTATTGAACTGTCAAAAGATTCAGCCATATTTTCCGGATTTTTCCTCCGGACATCGGCCATGGACGCAGCTTCAGTGAAAATATCCTTGTAGTCTTTTGGCACCATAAGCTTTTTTGCGAAACCGGGGGTTTCACCCTTCAGACACTGGTGAAACAGGGTAAGAAAATTAACTGTAAGCTTGTGTCTCTGCAGTTCGGCGAAACCGTTTATTGCCATAAATGAAAGGAGTTTATCCTTCGTATCACCCTTATGAAGCAGAAGGCGCAGAAGTCCTGGATCTTTCATATTTATAACAATCTGGCAGAAATAGTCAAGGAATGTTACTGTCATCTTTTCGGTGTTGTTGTATCCGCCGAAGGGAGCTGAATCTCCGTCAAGAAGTGCTTCAAGCGCAAGTGAACTGCGCGATCGGATTTTAAGCTTCTCCTCCAGTTTATTTACGTATAACCTTGTTCCGGTAAGGCCGGTAAATATACCCATATGTGAATCAGAACCTCCGAACATTCCTTTTCTGTATGGATTACGGCAGTAATCTGCAGCTTTTATACCGAATTTTTTTTCATACTTTTCGAGATTATTACTCCCCATTGATTCAACCCACTTCCTGACAAGGAGATTCTGCCATGTATCTCTCTGACCGTTTATAACCTCGAATCTTTCAAATACAAGAGACATCTTGTCAAAGAACTCCATCGACAGACGCGCATTCTCTTCATAGTGATAAAGGGGATGTGCCCATATTGTCGGTATATTATTCTCCAGGGCGAATCTCTGAAACCTGTAAATATCATTCCTGTACTTAAGCAGTTTTTCCTCTTCCGAAGGGTTAAAGCCATATGCAAGAACATGTATCTTCGTGTTGTAGTCGGGAACGGTGCAGCTGAATTCTGAGCCGGTAAGTACATCATATCCCTTATCCTGCAGTTCATAACAGGAGCGGGCGTTGTTATGATTTGTAACTGTAAATGTGTCGCAATTATGGTTTTTTAGAGTTTCTATAAGCTCTTCAGTGGGCAGCCATGTTTCAGGGATATTAAGCATTCTTCCGATAATTTCATCCGGCTCACTGCTGTTTTTGTCATGACAGTGAAGATCTATGGTCAGGGTGTCATCTTTCGGAAAACGGAGAGACTGTTCAAAATTGAAAACCGACATCTCCCTGTTGATCCTCTCCAGGAAAGATTCTTTATAATTCATATATTCTCCTTGTGATAATTCAAAATTCAGTTTATCCTGATGTTTAATGAATATCCGCTTTAATAATTCCTAAAAATAAAGAAATTGTTATGTTTTTTACTCTTAAACATTTTCTGTTTAATAAAAACATAAATATTGTTAAGAAAATATAAGTAATTTATTAAAATTATGTTTATAAAATGATATCTCAGTGATCCCTTTAGGGGAATAAGGCCGGAGTTCATCAGTAATTACGTAACATAAATCAGATTTTATCCTCGTTTATATATATTGATATTGTTGAAGCAGTAACACTGCTGACACCGGTATATAGTACACATCCGATCCACATGATTAAAAGCAGAATAATTAATCCCGGACTCCATACATAGCTCAGGCCATGTGAAATTGACGGTTTTAAATAATCCGGCATGCCGAATATAAAAGTATAAATAATGTAATATGGCACAATCATAATACTCATAACCTGGTATGCTGATATATTTCCATAACCCCTGAAATCAGCTCTTAAAAATTCTGATATGAATCTCCATACCTGAGTAACGGTTAATGAAAGAAAAAATGAAAAGAGGTATTTCCCGTCAAGAAAGAGGTACAGGCCTGCCAGTCCGGATGCAGTATATAGAACTGCCGTAATGGCCTGCACGGGTACTGTTTTAACCCCATCCATGTTGTCGTGATAGGATATTTTTTTTGTTTTGCCGGTATAAACAAAATTATAATACGAGAAAAGCTTCTGAAAAAAAACCGGAAGTTCGCTTACAGCTTTACCGTAACAGCACCCGAAGCTTATACATGCAAGCCTCCCGAAACCCTCACCAAAGGCGTATGCAGTAATAAGTGAAGAGAAAAAGACTATATCAGCCGTTTGATGATCATGCGTAATTATTGAAACCCTGTTAAGGCATGATATGATCCATGGAGCCAGGATAAACATTACAAACACTGCTCCCCCGACTGTCAGTGTATGTTTTTTTTTCTCGATTAAAACCGCCATTATCTTTGCGGATGGTATAAAAAAGAGAAGTATGGCTGCAAGCAGTACAAGTAAGAACAGTGAATCAGTACCGGCTGCAGACATCATAATTATAAAGATTGTAAAAGCAAGAGTATAACCTGTAGCGGTGAGCAGACCGTAATAAGTGATGTTTATCCCATGCCATGAGTTGTCACCGGTTTTATATAGCGGTATTGTCGCGAAGATCTGCCATTTTTCATCCGGCAGTAATCTGAATGAAACAGTGTAAACTGCTGATAATATTACTGTAAGTGATAGTATGAATATTATTTCTGTCATAAAATTTTCCTTTTTTTATTTTATATGGGCTATTTCCGATCTTACCTCGACATCGGTTTCAACAAGGGCTTTATCAAAGTGTACGGTGAACCTGCTCCGGACATCACGTCTCTGCGAGTTTTCAACAATATCATCACAAAAATTAATTCTCCCCTTTTCGAAGAGGAGTATATCTACAGAACTTCCGGGGCGAAAGAGGCTTTTTACCGAACCTTTTCTGAGGAACATCCCTTTGATTACTACAGAAGGATTATCATACCCGTTTTCAGAATAGCATTGCTGTATAACCCCTATCATAAGCGCAGCGACTTCAATCATTGCTACAAATCCTGCGCCGGTACCTCCGGGGACATCTGTATTGATAATTGTTACTGTTCTCCTGTTCTTTGAATATGCACCGTCTATGGCGGTAACCGCTCCCGGATTGCAGGAATTATAATTACCGTCAACCTCGTAATAATCAGAAACAACACCTGATGCAGGTACATGATTGTAATGGTATTTTTCCGGAGTGAGTCTGAAAACGGCGTATTTGCCATTGCAGAACTTTTCAAGCCATTCAGTTTTATTTCCCAGAAGTTCTGCGAAACTGAAGAATTTTTCTTTAAGAAAAAGACAGCTTGTTTCATCGAGCGAACCTATCAGCATCCTTGAATCAGCCGGTGAAACTATAATTCCCTGTCCGACCGGCATGGGCCGGCATTCATTGTATTTTATCTTTCTTTCAAAAAATTTTCTGGCTGTATCAAGTGATTCGGGTGAATCAAGAAACTCGGTTGTGTCTATCCCTGCATTTTTCAGGAAACTGCTTCCACCGAGAATTCTTTTCCCCATGGGAATATCATAGTTAATGTAAGCCAGCATATCCGTGATGTATTTTGAGGTAACCATGCGGTAGATAACAGATCTGTTTTCTCTTGCTGCAGAATAAATATGGTTAACAATATTATCGTGGTAAAGGGTTTCATCCTTGATAAACCCGGTTTTCCGCTCAATGTACTGATGTGTTGTAAAATTTCTATGCATTGCCTGTTTTGACTCCGGTTATTGAAAAATATTTCATCTCTTTATACAGAAGAACAAGAAGAAGCTGTATCATTGTAACTATATACATAAGCGGAAGATCACCCTCAGCTGTTTTAGATTTCATAAGCTTAATAAAACCGGATCGGTTTCTTGTGCTCATCAATGTCTGTATCGCGGATGCTATTTCAGGATCGGCAGAGGTTTCACTGCTGTCGATTGACTCAATCTCCTCCAGAAGAATTTCGTATGCTTCATATATATGCTTTATACGAAGATCTTCCCTGTAGTATTCTTCAGCACAGAGATTGAATTCATCGGCGGAAATTTTAAACTGGTTATGTGCTCCCGCTTTTCTTAGTATACCGTCTGTAATGCGTGATGATGCTGAGTATTCAGATGGGGTTTTGATTCTCAGTTCAAGGTCCTCTATGGTTTTTTCAAGGTTCATTGATTCAACCAGGTCTGCCGAGTCGGTTTTTATTATTTTCACCAGGGCCGCAAGATAGTCTGATGTCTGGACTTTGAGATATCCGGGATACCTGCTGCTGCCCCGGGTATTCCGGGTCATGGAGATTATTTTATTCATAAAAATATTGCGGGTATTTTTTTTAATGAAAAAACAGGGGAGGCCGATTGCCGTGGCGAAAATTATCTGTCTTCTTTCACTTTCAGTTCCCGGGGTGTCAGGGATGTGTTCGTGGGTTACGGTGTTGTTTATAATGTATTTCCATGCCAGTGAGGTAATAAGCGTCTGAACTGCAGCGGCTTTTTCAAGATCGTTCTGAAGGCTTTCAAAGAGCGAGTAGTATCTCCCCTCAAATCCTGTATATCCGCTGGCTGCGTTGCTTCTCATTCTGTAGAGAGTATAAACCGACATTTTGCTGTCAAAAATTCCCATTGACGCAAGATCTTTTTTAAGTCTTTCGTCACTACCGGGTTTGCCGTTAAATAACGGACTTTCGTCAGTGCTCAGAAAAGAGACGGGGAAGTCTATCATCCTGAAATCGCTGACGAAATCCCCGCGCAGCCTGAATGTTTTTAACATGTACTGTTCGAACCATTCGGGTCCTGATGGCAGTACGGGATTTCCGAAAACCTTGAGATCTGCCTTGTTCTGCCATATACTCCAGATCATCCGCAGCTGTGTGAAATCAAGCTCGTGAGAGAGAAAGCCGAGCACTTTTTCCGGATGAAAATCATGAAAGCTTAACCGGTACGGGGAAGCGCTGTATGTACCTGTGAAAAGCGGAATAAAATGTTCGAATATCTTTATTGCAAGATCACCGTAGTATTTTTCATGTTGAATGGTACAGGATGCTTCACCGGACTGCAGCATGCCTGAGAGCCCTCTGCTCCCAATGCTGATATGTGTTCCATTATTGGCAAGGCTGATATTTGATATTCCCCTGAGGTATACTCTGTTTCCTGAAACGATTCCCGCCTCCTTCAGCTTTAAAATTGAGTTAAGACTGCTGCGTGACAGTACCTGATGACAGAGATTCATATAGGAATGTTTTTCCTCTCCCCTGTCCCATCCGGATAGGCATGGGCTCATAAAAAGCTCCCTGTAAAAGGAATCAGTAATAAGATCATTAAGCTTTTTCTGTCTTACCGGCGGGTGCGGTGAAAAATATAAAGATACATCCTGACCGTTCATTGATAGTTCAAATTTTTTATTGGAATAAAGAACAAGCATCTGCGTAAGCAGGTAACTTTTCAATGTCTGGTTCTTAATGCTTTGAGATGACTGTGTGTCATTGCTGCATTTAACAGGGAAGAATGATACAATCTCGGGAGAGGTATTGTCATTAAGATAAGAATCAAGAAATTTTATGCCGGTATTCCTTATTACCGGGTGAATGTATGTTCTGCTGTCAAGGGAATCGGCAAGAGCAAGTTTCAGCAGGTAACTTACAGGTATTCTCAGGAACTCTTTCCCGTTTTCTTTTATAATAAAGCTATCTGCATCATTCCTGTCAGGTCCCGCCGGTTTGCTTTTATCCTGTTTCAGATCGTGACGGAAAACTGATTCGGCAAAACCTGAAAGAGTATTTCTGGGAAACCTGACCCAGCTGTTTTCCCAAATCCCCTTTTCATTCCTGTCGAGGTATTCCAGCAAGCCGTCTGATGATTTTACACTGAGATCACCCCTGTTGATTCTTTTAATAAGATTTTTAAGATAATTGGATTCTTTAATACTCCTGGGAAGGTCAACATCCGAGTTTTTACCTGAGACAGCAGTCTGGAATTCATTTTCAATGCCGCATGTGGAATCATCCCCGGAATATGGGATAAATCCGGCCGATTTCAGTGAGTCAAGAAATTCAGTCGGGCCTGAATTTCCGGAATCAAATATATCTTTCCATGATCCTCTGTTACTTATCCGATTCATGAATCCTCCTGTTTTCCGGTTTAACAGACAGGAATTATGTAAAAAAAATATCAGGCAGATGCTAAGAAATTATAAATATTCTGTATATGCAGGAATTATGGAATATGATGAAATTGTCCGGGGCGGATCATTTTTTAGCTTTTCATACTCTTTTTATATTATAGTGAAATTCATTATCACTTACCGGTTTCCGGAAACGATATTTTACGAAATTTAAATTATTTCTTAATTTTTTATTTACATCATTAACATCTATTACTGACGAAGTTAAATTTTTCCAGGAGGAATTAAATAAATGTTTTTAAGAAAAAAATTAATAGCAATGCTGTCTGTCGCAGCAGTTGTACTCTCTGTTTTTGCCGTGAATGCATCAGAGAAGGGGAAAGTGGTTATCAAAGGTTCAACAACAGTTCTGCCGATTACGATGAAAGCTATTGAAGCCTTTAAATCGGTAAAACCTGAAATCGGAATTTCAGTTGAGGGTAGCGGCTCGGGAAACGGAATAAAAGCACTTCTTGACGGCACATGTGATATTGCAAATTCATCAAGAGAGATGAAACCTGAAGAGAAAGAGAAGGGAAAATCCTCAAAGATGAAAATCAGGGAAATAACCATAGCTTATGATATGATAGTTCCCATAGTTCATCCTTCAAACAAGATTAAAAACCTGTCAAAAGACCAGTTGAAACAGATCTTTGACGGTACAATAACAAACTGGAAGCAGGTCGGCGGAGATGATCTGAAAATTGTAGTTGTTTCAAGGGATTCAAGTTCAGGTACATATGAATACTGGAATGAAGATATTATGAAAAAAACTGACGTAAGAAAGGATTCTCTGATGCAGGCATCAAACGGAGCAGTTGTAAATACTGTTGCAAATAATAAAAAAGCGATAGGCTATATCGGCTTCGGGTATCTTGACAGCTCTATAAAGGGTATTGACGTTAACAGTATACCTGCCAATCTTGCAAATGGTAAAACAGGGAAATATCCTATTTCCAGAAAACTGTTCATGTATGTTAATGAAAAAAATTACTCTGCAGAATCAAAAGCCTTTGTAAATTATCTCCTTTCCAAAGAGGGACAGAAAATTGTCTCTGAAGCCGGCTTTATAACATTAAAGTAAAACAAAATCATCTTAAAATGAAAGGCTGCCTGAGAATTGGCAGCCTTTTTTATATTTTTATATAAAGAAGATAAAAATATAATATGGTATGTATTAACAATAGTTTGCTTATTTTACCGGTATCTGCTATTTTTTAAAAGATATTTAAACTGCAGCAGGAGGATTCTTGCTTATAATGAAACAGCGAAAAGTTAATAAGGTCGTTACCGGTTCTGCCGCGGTTGATGGTGCCGGAGTACATCTGGTAAGGGTTCTCGGAGCTGCGAATGTAAAGGATTTTGATCCCTTTCTTATGCTGGATGCATTCGATTCTGTAAATCCTGATGATTATATCAAAGGTTTTCCATGGCATCCGCATCGCGGTATTGAAACAGTCACTTATCTGGTAAGCGGAATTATAGAACATGGAGACAGCCTTGGGAACAGGGGAAGCATTCTTGACGGCGGCTGTCAGTGGATGACGGCCGGAAGCGGAATAATACACCAGGAGATGCCGAAATCTGCGCCCCGGATGCTTGGCCTTCAGCTATGGTTAAACCTTTCATCGAACAGTAAAATGACCGATCCAGTATACAGGGATCTTACAGCAGAGAAGATTCCTGTTGTAACCGGAAATGGGGTTAGAATATCGGTTATTGCCGGTGTATATCGCAACACGCCGGGAGCAATGCATGGAGACTATGTGGATGCTTCCATGCTTGATATCACGCTTGAAGCAGGAAATTCCTGCAGTATACCTGTTCCGGAACGGGACACAGTTTTTGTCTACATTCTTGACGGTAAAGTTTCATTTGATGCGCATACAGAACAGGAATTCCATGAGCGCAGGAGGGCAGTTCTTCTTTCCGGCGGTGATACTGTTACACTTACTGCGCATGAAACTCAAGGTACGCGCTGTGTCCTTTTCTCCGGTGCGCCGCTGAACGAACCGGTTGCATGGGGCGGTCCAATTGTAATGAATAAGCGTGAAGAGCTGAACCAGGCATTCCGGGAGCTGGATGAAGGGACCTTTATCAAACATGTAAAGATCTGATCAATTGTCGGATGAGACGAAGTAATAGTAAAAGAGAGAAGTACAAAAACAGAATTTTTATGATTTTAAGCCGGTATATTTTTCAGGAATTCCGATCTGCGGATATAAAGCTATCTCTATATGGTGGTATCAGATTTATTTTGTTGTTTCTTTAATCTGATTTTTAATTATTTGCATATTCAGCTTTTCTTTGATGGTTTCATAATATGCCCTTCCGACGGGGAGGGCTACGCTGTTGTTGATGTTTACAAATATTCTTCCGTTATTATTGCGCTTCAGATCTGATATATTGTTAATGTTGATAATATGCTGTTTGTGCACACGTATAAAACATTCAGGCGGAAGATTGTTTTCTATATCTTTTAGAAGAACAGGAATATCTAATACTTTACTGTTTAAAAAAACTGAAGTATGCCTTCCGTTTGATGAAAAATAGAGAATATTTTCATAGGGAATAGCTTTATTCAAGCCGGAAGTTTTAAATACAAACGCAGTTTCTTCTGTTTTAAAGCTGGTATCCCGGATATAAAAAGCATTCTGCAAATATATAGAAGCATGTTTTGACAACAGATTAAGCAAAGTTTTATTTATCCCGTTATAAGAATATTTTGAATGTCTGTTTTCAAAATACATTATTACTTTGCAGGAACCTGCATCAGACATGATGCATAACGCTGAAGCGGGATTGATTTTCTTCATATATGGAGTGTTATAAAAAATATTTTCGCTGTTTCCATCGTAAAAGATTTCCTTCTCATTTGTACGTTTAATATAGCGAAGCATTTCCAAAGGAAATTGTTCGTTGTGACACTCTTCAACAGGTAATGACATTATAACCTCTGCCGTCTCTGAAATATCAGGTTTTGCCTGTATCCTTATAAGCATTCTATCATCATGATCTGTAGCAAGCGCGAACATATCTGCGCCGGAATGATACAGCATAATTCTGCTTAAATTTTTCAGAAGGTCATTGATGTCCAGACTGCATGATATACGGTTAAAATGATTGAGGAGAGCGAATATATCAGATCCGCTGAGTTCATTCAGCCCGGAATGTTCATGAAAAATATCAGGATATTGTTTTTTCATATGATCCATCTTCCTGTCGGCTCCCCACTTGCCGAAAAGTGTGTAAGCCCGTTTTAAATAAATGGAAGCGAAATCTTTTTTACTCAAAGATAGCCAGAACTTACCTGCTTTTTCACATGCTATCGCCTCAATATGAATAAACTCATTTTCTCGTGCTGATGCGATAGCATTGTCATAGAGAGACATCGCTCCGGAGATGTCATTATCCAGCCTTTTTGTTTCTGCTTCAATAAGAAGGTGTCGGCAGAGAAAATTATCGGGGCATTCCAGCGCATATTCTTTAAACATTAATGCCGGCTCTTCAAGAAGCGTATAATAGCCTCTGTTTTCCGGTATTAATTCCGTAAGGTTAAGCGCAAGATAAAAATAGTATTCAATAATATGAAAAGTACCAAGTATTCCGTTGTTGTATTTTTTAACATTTTCACACAGCAAAAGTGATCCTTTATAATCTCCATAAAGATAAAGCAGCATGGATTTGTATAGAGCGTAAACTGCATGAAGTAAAAATATTTTTTTTTCATCATAGCAGGCAAGCAATTTCTGTTCCTTAAGATCATTGAGAATAAAACATTCTGTGTCTTCAGTTCGTCCGGCCAGGTTAGAAAGAATTATTTTTACTCCGGAAAGATTGTCATAGATCAGTTCGTTTTTCAGTTTGCACAGCAGGGTCAGATTTTTATCCAGTTCGTATAAGAGTGAATGCAGATTTTCCCCGGTTGCTATTCTGTTAAATATTAAATGATTAATGGTATAACCTGCAAAAAGATATTCACCCGATTTTAATCCTGCATCCAATCCCCTTTGAAATATATCCAGTGAATATTTTAAATGCTTTTCCCGGAATAAAATATAGGAACCGTAATGAAGACCCACGTCGCTTAATTGAGACAGGTTTCCATACTTGTTTGAGAGTTTCCATGCCGCATCACCCAGCCTGGAGCCGAGTTTAATATCATTCCACAGTACAATGCATATCATCGCATGACCGATAAACCCTTCCGGAGAATCAACCGTAATTCCATGCTCCAGTGTTAAACTTATTGTTTTTGAATGAACCATGTATGAAAATTCCCAGTCACCCAGGTGATAAAGGGCCCCGCTCAGATTTTTTAACAGTTGTGTAATCGTATGGATATCAGGTCGTTTGCATTCAGGCAGATTCAAAATATCACCAACAGAAATCTTATTCAGGAGAGGAGTCAGGGTTGATCTTATCTCTTCTAACTGCTTTTCACGCATATTCATATCCGATTCAAACCGGATTCCGAAAGGTTTTAGAGCATTTAAACCGATATCTGCTGATTCATCATATTTCAACTGAATGGATTTCATCATCATAACTCTGTTGTAAATATTGCACTTTTCTAATACTTCATCTGTCAGTTCAATTGCCTTATAGGCTGCCATTTCAGATTTTTCATATTCAGCATTCAGGTAAAGACACTCACTGTAAGCATTAATTATTCTGAAATTCAGATTGCGGTCTTTATTTCCTGCAGTTTTGTAAAGATCTGCCGATTTTTCCAGATATGATATTGCCGCATCATATGCGAAATTATTTTTTGCCTTTAAACCTGCGTCAAAATTAAGTTTTGCGAGTTCAGAAATATCTGTCATTCTTTTATCTGCACGGTTAAGATGATCCGTGACAGCAAATATCTGTTCATCTGCCGTACCTGAAAGTCTTAAAAGCATTTCGCCTATTATGCCGTGCATTTCACTTTTCTGTTCAGTGGTCATGAGATCGTATGCTGCTTCATGGATTTTATCATGACTGAAGGCGTAAACGCCGGAATTATCTTTTGTAATAATATAATTCTCCCTTTCAAGACGGTGCAGTATACCGGAAACAATGCTTCGTTTGGTATTCAAGATAAGTATCAGAAGTTCTGCTGAGAAGCTGTTTCCTATACATGCGGACATCTTTAAAATTTTTTGTTCATTATCACTCAGGGTGTTTATCTTATCTGAAAGCAGATTCAATACATTCTCAGTCGCAGGCATTGTCGTGCTTTTATATTCATCCCATCTCCAGCAGCAATTTTCGTACAACAGACATTTCTTTATGATTAAATTCTGGATAAATTCCCGGAGATAAAACGGATTCCCGCCTGTTTTTTTAAAAACATAGGCTGACAGCTTTTTAATACGCGGTGAGTTATCTTCCAGAGTTAAAGTAATTATATCTTCAACATCATTATAATTAAGTGATTCAATATTTAAAATATGATGTTCACCGGAGGAAAGTTCTGCTTCGGTGATCATTTTTACAATCGCATGATCTTTACTGATTTCATTTATACGGTAAGCGCCTATGATGTAAAGCCCGGGAATCTTCTCATCAATAATATGTTTTATTATTTTAATAGTGGCGGAATCGGTCCAGTGCATATCATCAACAAAGATAATCAGTGAGCAGTATTGAGCAGCTGTTATTTTTAAAAATGTGGTTATTGTATTTTTAAATCTGTTTTCAGGATTCCCGTCAGCAGGTTTTTTATTTTTCACGGTATAACCGGTAATATATTTCACCTCAGGTATTAAATCAGACAGCAGGTTAATATCTTTACCAAGGGTGTCGGTTAATATTTTTCTGAAAGAAACAAGCTGGCTGTCATTCAGCATAAGGAGACTATTTACAAGCATTTTAACAAATTGTGTAAATGTTTCGTAAGGTATATTTGTGCTGTATTGGTCTGCTTTGCCAGAAACAAACAGGGCGCCTTTTTCAACAGCTTTATCTCTTATCTTTTTCACAAGAGTGGTTTTGCCGGAACCTGCATGGCCGGATATCAAGGTTACAGCACTTGATCCGAAGCAAACGCTGTTAAAAGCTTCAATTAATTCTTTTGTTTCTTTTTCGCGTCCGACTAGTATATCCGGGAATTGTATAAATGGTTGATTGCTGTTAACATCAATATCACGGTCACTGCATTCGTTAATGATTGGATAATTTTCAAATGTTGACATTGGTTTTAATTATTTATTGAGTGATAATTATGAATCATTTATCTAAATCTTTTTTATGACTCATTTTTTTAAAATATATATTTTTGATTTAAAAATGATTAAAAATATATTTTTTTATTAGACCTGCTTTTATCCGGAAAGGTTCCATAATAGTATTATATAAAGATGAAAATGTTTAATGTCAAATCTGAAAAACCAAATGTATGTCAAGATTATTAAACCTAACGTAATTCCTGTGAAATTAAAAAAACTGGTCTTGATGATTAATCAGTTACATGTCGCTCAAAATTAAATATTTCTGCTGAAATATCCGGTTCATATGTCGTTCATTACTTAATAAAGGCCGTTCATTGCACCCTGTATTGACTTAACAGAAACATGGCTATAAATATAACCATAATATTTTAACAGGGGAGCCGGAAATGAAAAAGAGAATTATAACTATAATGATTTCAATATTGTTTGTATTAACAACTTCTATTACACGGGCCAGTGATCTATCAATAGGTATGACATCATTCTATTCATGGTATAGTCCTTTCTGGAAAGATTTTTACGATAAAGTGGAGATAGATCCGGCTCTTATGATGGGACCTGTTATATCATGGGGATTTTCAGATAACTTTACATTTACTGCTGTGATATTATACTCCGTTATGCAATATAAAACTGATATAGAAACAGGACCGGTCACAATGGGATCTGGCAGTCAAAGCAACGTTCATGTTTCTAATGCACCGTTAACAAGGGTAGATTCGGATTTAACAATAAGTTATACGCTTACGCAATACTTCAAACTCTTTGCAGGATTCAAATTTATGACTGTTAATAATGATGAAGTATCCGGAACTGGCGCATCGGGCAAAAATGTTAACGGGTATTGCATGGGTATTAATGAATTCGGCGGAGGTGCCGGAGTAAGTGCAGCTATTCCGTTGAGTCTTATTTTTGATAATTTGTACTTTCAGTGCGGTTTATCCTACTGCAGTTTGTGTAGTCCTTTACAGCTTGCTTTTACAGACACTAGTGGTTCAACATATTACTATGGACAGGGATTTAACTCAACGGTATCCCTGTCGTATTACATCGAGTCTCTAAACACATCAATAGCTCTCGGGGGGCGCTACCAGGCTCTTTGGTATAAATCATCAAATGATGTATATAATGCTTCGGGTAATATGGACAGGTATTATGGCGTGACACTGTCGCTTATGTATTATTTTTGATATATTTGACCGGCCCGATATAAGACAGTGTGTTTGTTATAATTCTGCTGAATATAATATTGTTTCAGTTCTTTACCTGTTTTTGCGGGAAGTTTTGAACGGCAATTGTAAATGGATTTATCCTTCAAATATTTTATGGAATGTATCATGAATGTCGGTTGTTTATCATGCTTAAGTCTGTAGATTTCTTAATCATTAATATTAAGGAGACAATAATGAAAAACATAAACTATTTAGTCTTAAGTCTGATTTCTTTAATTATTCCAATTAATCTTTACGCCGTATCTATCAGTGCAGGTGCTAACGTTTGGTATGCATGGTATGAACCAAGTTTTAAAAATGAGATGATTCAAAAGGATGATATATGGGTCACTGATCGTAAATTTGAAATGACTGAAAATGCAAATTTTATTTATGGGGTTATTTTAGGTGTTCAATTTACGGAAAACATTTCAATTGGTGGAGTATTCTCTTATGGTACTGGATGGAAATGTAAAGCAAATTACATTGATTCAGGCGCAATTTATTTTTTCAGATATCTGGATAAAATAGAACGTTTTGAAGGGGACTTGACTATAAATTATAGATTTAATGATGTTTTCAAATTATTTTTCGGCTGGAAATATTGTGCTCAAAAAGGTGACGGCGGCTATTATTATTATACAAGTACATCGCCAGATACTGTTTACTCAGGTTCATATAGTTCAAAAACAGATTCTAACGGTCCCGGTGCAGGTTTTACATTTAAGGTGAGCCCTTTTGTCAATACATGATTTTAAAATGTTTTGGTGTATCTCTCCAGGCCTTCAAGCTGCTTCTTCCTGACATTGTTCTTTAAATGACGAATAATATATTTTATCCGGTGTGGCATACTCCAGTGACTGGTGAAATCTTTCAGTATTATAAAAATCAAAATATCTTTTCAATGCTGCTTTTAAATTCTCCATGGTGCGATATTCATTCAGATATATTTCTTCATACTTGAGAGACCTCCAGAGCCGTTCAATATAAATGTTATCCAGAGCTCGTCCTTTGCCATCCATACTGATCCTTATCCCATGGCTCTTAAGTTTTTCTGTAAATGCCTCAGATGTAAACTGGCTCCCCTGATCTGTATTGAAAATCGCCGGTGTTCCATATGTCATTATTGCTTCTTCAAGAGCCGATACGCAAAATTCTGCATCCAGCGTATTTGACAGTTTCCATGAAAGCACCTTCCGGCTGAATAAATCAAGAATAGCAATTAGATATACATGACCTCCTGAAAGCTTAATGTACGTAATGTCTGTCGCCCATACCTGATTCGGAAGCCATATATTCTTATCTTGAAGGAGATATGGATATTTCTCATGCATCTTTACTGGTATTGACAAGCGTTTGCCGGGATAAATAGCCCGCAGTCCGGCCTTTTTCATGATTAACCTAATCTGCTTTCTTGTGACACTCATGTCCTTAAGGGCTATAGTAATCTTCCTATATCCGTAAAACGGATGAAGCTTTAATTCTTCCATGATAGCTTTCAATATTGCAACATTGGTTTCATTCAATGCCAATTCTGGCTTATAGTAATACGATGAACGGCTTATGCCGAGAATTGCACATTGTTCTTTAATTGATAGTTTCATATGTCCGGGCTCTACTACTTCGGCTCTGTCCCGTACAGTTGCTTGTACTTTTTTTTTAAAAAATCATTCTCAACTTTGAGCTGACCTATCTGGCTGTAAAGTTCGTCTTGTTTCTTTTCAGTATCATCTAATTCTTTGTCATTACCATGTTTATCAAATGCGGTAGTTGCGTTCTCAATTAACTGCTTCTTCCAGAGTGTCACCTGATTCGGGTGTATCTCATACTTCTGTGCCAACTCCTGTACTGTCTTTTCTCCACGGAGGGCATCAATGGCTACTTTTGCTTTGAACTCTTTACTATGTCGTTTTTTCATTACCTTTTATAATTCTCCTTGTGTTTTATTTCAAGGAAAAATACACTTCATCATATTGAAATCTGTGTCTCATTTTTTGGGCTCACTATAATTAACATTTAATATAACTGATAATGTTTATTTAATAAGTTCGATTTCAGGTGTATATTTAAATAATAAAAATGAAGACAAAATAACTTATGATTATCAGGCAATAGATCCAGAAATTGAAAAAACAGAGAATTCATCAGCCGGACCAAATGCAACGATGAATTTGGCATATGTCATACCTGATACATCAATTACACTTTCCATAGGGGGAAGGTATCAATATTTAATAAAATTAGAGGATAATACCAAGAACCAGTTTTATGGTGTAATGGTTACAACTATATATTCATTTAATATATAATGAAATCGGAGAGGTTTAAATTCAATTTTTCTGCAGCTTACTGTCTTCACCGGAAATGAGGCTGTTGTGTTAGATGCTGCGTTTCCAATGATGACAGTTGTAAAATGCAGAGTACTTTCCGGTTCTATTGATAAATTAAAAAAAGGGGATAAGGTTTACAAGATTATAAAGGAAAGCAAAATAAAAAAACAGGGTTAATAGTTTTATGGTTTTTCAAAAAACTGCACATCCATTTAAGAAACAGTATTTTCCGGAAATGTTATGTCCAACTGCTGGATAAGATAACATGAAACTTTAATAAATCGCAGGTTTAAGAAAATATTATAATTATTTGTTACTATAATATTCATATACTTTAAGAATTAAATTAATAATAATCCTGAATGAAAAATAGATTGTAATACAATACAGTATTATTATTAATTCAATTAAAAATTGTACCTCAATAGGTGATTCAAATTTTTTAATCATAAAATCACTTATTATATATAAGATACTTCCTTGACTTGAAAAAGTTATACCAATCCAAAAAGAGATAATTATTAAAAATAGATTGAAATAAACATTTTCTTTAATAAAAGAACATATTTTTTTAAGCTCCATTTTTGCACCTCATTATATTTATTGCAGTCTAAACTTAACTTCGGACTCAAACTGCTGATCCTGTTTATCTTTCTTCGACTATGTTTTAATATTTCTCAATTATATCATCGATTATGTTTAAATATCATAATCAGTCTTTTGGCAAATGAATTTATTTATGATAGACTTTTTAAATATATGCAATACCGGTAAAATCTGGTGACTTGATATCTCCTGCTGATATTTTAAGCTTGTATCTTATTGAAATTCATCATTGATTTAAGGGAGTGTATGACAATTTATACATTATTCTGCTTGTAATAAAACAGATATATCTTTGAAATAATGAATTCTGTATCTGTATTATAGTTAGACAAATTCAGCTGATATAATTATTATACAGGTATATTGAATTTTTAATTATGAATGCTCTCTTTTAATGGATATACGATGAGAATAAAGACCCATTTCTTAACAATAAATATAATTCTGCTCCTTGTTACTTTATACTCTTTAAATGCAGCTGCTCAATCGAATATAATTAAACTCGATCCCTTTATTAATCACTATAACCTTGGTACAAACATTGAAATACTGGAGGACAAGAACGGTGTTCTCAAAATTGAAGATCTGCTGAATAATAAAACTGACAGAGATTTCATAAGGAGTAAAGCAGAGGTTCCCAAGTATGGATATACAACATCTGTATACTGGATCAGACTCCGTGTAAATAATCCTTATAAATATTCAAAAGATATGTATCTGGAGATAGGATATCCGCATCTTGATTTTATAGAACTATATACGCCGGATAATTATAATAATTATCATAAGGAGATAGCGGGTTTTCACTATAATTTTGAAAACAGGACACTGCTGCACAGAAACTTTATTTTCAAGGTCAATATTAATCAGGGGAACAGCATTTTTTTTGTAAAAATAAAATCTTCAAGTTCATTAAAGTTTCCAATGGTTCTTCAGACACGGGAGTATTTCGCTGAAAAAGCCAGTGATGAATATATGGCTCTTGGATTGTATTACGGTATATTACTGGTTATGATATTATACAACCTGTTTGTTTTCATCTCTGTCCGTGATAAAAGTTATCTTTATTATATAATTTATATTATCTCTTTCATGTTGTTTTCTTTGTCAATCAACGGGCTTGCCTTCCAGTATATATGGCCGCACAGTATCCGGTGGGCCAAGATCAGTACTCCGTTTTTTATTTTTCTCGGAATACTTACCATAGGTCAGTTCATACGTACTTTTTTAAACCTGAAGGAACTGGCTCCGGCTGCGGAGAAAATGGTGTTGTTCATGATGTTCTGGTCTCTCACAGGAATGGTTATATCCCTGACAATGGAATACTCCTTTGCCACAAGGTTGTCAGCAACAACTACAATAATAGCCGTTGTGAATTATTTTATAGTAGGTATAATCAGCGCCATCAGAGGTAACAGAACGGCGCGTTACTATCTTGCCGCATGGACAATGTTTTTAATCGGATGTTCACTGTTGGGTCTGCAGTATGCAGGATATCTCCCTTCAAATTTTGTGACGCAATACAGCGTACAGATCGGTTCTGCGGCGGAAGTAATTTTACTTTCATTTGCACTGGGTGACAGAATCAATATACTGAAAGAAGAAAAAGAATCAGCACAGATCAGGACTATTGAGATACAGCGGAATGCTACAGAAAACCTGGAGAAAAAAGTAGCTGAAAGAACCATGGAACTGAATAAAGCGAATGAAAATCTCAAAGAGCTTGACAAGATGAAATCAAACTTTTTTGCAAATATCTCACATGAAATCCGTACGCCTCTTACCCTGATACTTTCACCGGTGGAATCGGTTTTACAGGGTGAGTATGATGAGAAGATTGATGATAGTTTTTTCAGGAATTTACAGAGAAATGCTGTCAGGCTTCTGAAACTGATCAATAACCTTCTGGACTTTTCTAAAATTGAAGCAGGTCGTATGGATATGAAAATCCAGGAGGTGGATATTGTTCTTTTAATCAGAAATTATATTTCTACTATTCTTTCAGCGGCTGAATCTAAAAAAATAAGCCTCAATTGTGCTCCATTGAATAATGTTGTAATGCTGTATATAGACATTGAAAAGATGGACAAAATAGTTATGAATCTTCTTTCTAATTCCCTGAAATTCACTGATACGGGGGGATTTATAAATGTATCAGTAAGGGATGATGATAAAAACTGTTATGTCGGATTTGAAGATTCAGGCATTGGAATTCCTTCTGATAAATATGAATCTATATTTGACCGGTTTTCGCAGGTTGATTCCGGTCTTACCAGAAAATATGAAGGTACAGGTATAGGGCTTGCCCTGGTAAAAGAGTTTGTTGAAATGCATGGCGGTACAATAACAGTTAAAAGCAGATATATAACTGATTATCCTGATGATCATGGCACAACCTTTATTGTGACAATACCGAAAGGGAAAGAGCATCTCCGAAATAATGATAATCTTAAACTTGTCGGGATTAGTGAAATGGAGGATTCTGTATCCGATTACCGCTTTTTCGGCATGAGAGAGATGACTGAACTGAAACATGAGAACTGGAACAGGGAACCGGCGGAGATTATTATAAAAGAAAACAGTAAAGATATTCTTATTGTTGAAGATAATCCTGATATGCAGAGTTTTCTCAGGTTTCTTCTTCAGAGATACTATAATGTATATATTGCCGAAAATGGTGAAGAAGGTTTTGAAAAAGCCGGTGAACTGCGCCCTGACCTGATAGTAACAGATGTCATGATGCCGGTAATGAACGGTTATGAGATGACAAAGAAAATCAAGGATGATAAAGAACTTAAAAGGACGCCTGTTATAATGCTTACGGCAAAAACCGACATATCCAGCAAGATTGATGGAATTGAATATGGGGCTGATGATTATCTGATTAAACCATTTAACTCAAGGGAGCTTTTAACCAGGATAAGAATGATGCTGAAGGCGCGTAGTTATGAATACAGTATTGAAAAAAGAAATTTTGAAATAGAAGAAGAGTTAAAAATTGCCCGCCTGATTCAGCACAGGCTTTTACCGCAGAATATCCCGGTTATACCTGGGTTTGAATTCCATCCTACTTATATACCGATGGAAGAGGTCGGGGGTGATTTTTATGGTTTTAAAGAGGATGGAACATTTATAGAAATATATATTGCTGATGTTTCGGGACATGGACTTGTTTCCGCTTTTATATCAATGATTGCCAAAATGGCATTTGACAGTATATCTGATAAGAGTTCCTGTGCCGGGGTATTATACCGTGTAAATGATATATTGTGTAATTCAACTGTTAATTCAATCTATATGACAACTTTTTTCTGCCTCATAGACAGAGAGTCCGGAATGATGAAATATGTAAATGCCGGACATATCTATCCGCTGGTTTACAGAAAAAAAAGTGATGAGTTTTATGAACTCAAGGCAAAAGGGAGGCCTTTGGGTCTGTTCAGCGACCTTGAATTATCAGAAGGTGAGATACGGCTTGAAAAGGGGGACAGAGTAATATTTTATACTGATGGAATTACTGAATGCATGAATTCAGATAACCAGCTTTTCGGTGAAGAACGATTAAAGGATTTTATACGTAAAAATGCATTTCTGGAACAGTATCAGTTTTCAGGCAGGCTGATTAATGTTTTAAAATCTTTCTGCAGCAAAGATAAGTTTAATGATGATCTATGTCTGGTTTTATTAGATGTCAGCTGACTGATCTTCATATCAGCTGGCTGCCTGTTCTCAAAAGAGAGAGTTCAGCTGTCAGCTTATCATTAAAGAATATTATATTATTATTCTGAACTGTTTCCATGGATGCAGGGTTTTATAAATCTATAAATGTTTTATTAAAATCTGGTGTTAATTAATCAAGTCTGATTTATTTTTTTCAGGGAAACATCACTTTTTTATTTTTAAGGATTGAGATTATATCGGCTGTAGCTCAAAATGAAACTGATTAAATGAGAACTGAATGATTATGAGTTAATTTATATAGAAGAGGCTCTGATATGCATTTAAGATGGTTTGGAACTGCAAACATTTGTATTACTCATGAAGGAAAATCAGTAATATTTGATCCATTTATTACACGTAATGCGCAAATCAAGTGCGTGAGTGTGGAAGAATTAGCTGATATGGGTAATATTTTTCTTACACATGGTCATTTTGATCATGCCATGGATGTTCCGGCAATTGTTTCGTCTGGAAATAGTAAAGTTTACTGTTCACGGGACACAAAAAATCTATTAATAAAAGAAAATGTGCCGAATAGCCGTATCACCGCCATTCAACCAGGGGATATAATTGAAAACGATCCATTCAGGATAAGGGTTTTCGCCGGGGAGCATGTAAAACCGGACAGGGCTTTATTACTTCGAACTTTCATCAATCCTCAAATTCTGCTCAATTTCAGAACTTTTTGTTCGTTTATGAGGGTTCATAAAAAATTTGATATGGGGCAGATGCTGGCATATCAGATTGAGGCCGGCGGTAAGACGATTTTTCACTTCGGAAGTCTCAATCTTTCAATGAATGAAGAATATCCGCAAGGGGTTGATTTAATGACAATTCCTTTTCAGGGGAGATCGGATCTTGACAACTATACTTTGCAGTTTGTGGAGAGAATCAAACCTAAAAATATATTTTTACATCATTATGATGATTCCTTTCCACCGGTATCCAGGAAAATAGATAGTATTCATTTTATAGAAATGATCTATAAATATTTTTCCGGAATAAAAGTTATAGTTCCGGAATATTTAAAAGCATATAATTTGTAGCGATAAAACAGAATTTTACTAATCCTGTGTTAAATATGATCATTAATCTGTCAATTTCTTAGTTTTTCTGTAAATAAACAGAACTATACCCGGAGGCATAATGACAAAAAAAACAGAAAGTAATGTCATATTCAATGACAGTGATTTCCCTATAAGCGTTGTGAGGAAATCCTTCTTCCGTGGTTTGGGAATGGATCCTGATGAAATCAGGGGAAAACCGCTTATAGCAATAGCATCTTCGAAGACAGATATCAATCCCGGGCATGCACATCTTGATATCATTGCTGAAAAAGTTAAGGAGGGAGTGTATTCTGCCGGAGGTGTGCCATTCGGGTTTCAGGTGCCGGCACCATGCGACGGTATGACGGAAGGCCATGAAGGAATGCGTTTCGTACTGGCGCAGAGGGATCTTATAGCAGATATTATAGAAATGCATGTAAGAAGCATGAAATACGACGCAATTGTATGTATAGCAAGCTGTGACAAGATTATACCGGGGATGATAATGGCAATTGCGCGACTTGATCTCCCGTCGATATTTGTCACAGGGGGGCCGGGCTGCTGGCAGATACGCTACTCCTCATCGATGAACGGCAGCGTTGACCACAAGTCCTATACAGATCCTTTTGACAAAATGCAGACCGCAATTCCGGCAGCCTGCGGGGCATGTGAACTTATGGGTACGGCAAACACCATGCAGTGCCTTACTGAAGCACTAGGGCTTGCCCTGCCGGGTACAGCTAATATACCCTCATTCCATTCGGATAAGCTTTTATACGCACGCAGGGCAGGTATACGTATAGTCGATATGACAGAAGAGAATCTCACTGCAGGAAAAATACTGACCAGGGATGCGCTGGATAACGCACTCATGGTTGACCTTGCCATCGGCGGCTCAACAAACACTACACTGCATATACCGGCCATAGGCCGTGAGCTGGGTATTGATTATCCGGTTGAAAGATTCAACGAGTTTAACAGGAGGATTCCCACGCTATGCGCCATATCACCAAGCGGACCATATGGCATTATTGACCTGTATACTGCAGGAGGAACGCCGGCTGTAATGAAGGTGCTCGAAAATGATCTGAATGTCAGGTCAATGACTGTGACAGGAAAAACTATCAGTGAAAATCTTGAGTATGCTGCCGTAAGAGACAACCGGGTTATCTCTCCAAGGAACAAACCTTTTCTGCCGGAGGGGAGCACAGTAATTCTGAAGGGAAGCCTTGCGCCTGAATGCGCTGTAGTAAAGCAGTCAGCTGTTGATCCATCAATGCTGGTATTTTCCGGTCCTGCAAGGGTTTTTGAAGGCGAAAAGGAAGCGCTTGCGGCAATCAGGGGTAAAAGCATCAGCGAAGGTGACGTTATTGTAATCAGAAACGAGGGCCCCAGAGGGGGGCCGGGCATGCCTGAGACACTTGCAGTAACAATGGGCATAGAGATTGCCGGATTTAAAAAAGTTGCTCTTATTACGGATGGAAGATTTTCAGGAGCAAGCGCAGGTCCTTGTATTGGACATGTCTCACCGGAAGCTGCATCAGGCGGACCAATTGCACTGGTGAAGGATGGTGATATTATCAGCATCGATATTCCGGGGCGTAAACTTGACCTTAATGTTGATACTGAAGAACTGAATCGCCGGAGGCTGATGTGGAAACCCCCGGAAAAAGATATACCCAACGGATACATGAAACGGTATATCAGATATGTAGGTTCAGCGGCAAAAGGAGCGGTACTGGAATAGATATTATTACTGCGGAAACAATGTTTAATATAAGATTTATCCAGCCGTCATGACAAACATCTATAGGCTAATTTAAAGGATATTCTGCTTTGAAACGGAAAAAAGTTCAGGATACTCTTTTCCGGGTTCTTCTGCTGCTAAAGTATATTTATGTTAAAAAGTCTTATACACACCGACATGCACATTATATGCTTGCCAATGTATTTATGTCTGCGTGAGATAACACAGTTTTCTATTTTTTTTATCGAGAAATAAAACGGTCGTTCATACGGCATAATTTTCATCTTTTCACCTTGTGTCATGGTTGTTATCTGCGTCATAACTGTCAAGACATTATGCATCTATGATACTTTTAACGTATATCCCTTAATTGCCGTCAGTCTCCCGGTGAAGTTAATAGCTCTTCATGGCATATAAACGTTTTAGGGATATAGTTCTGTGCAGGTTTCAGTCAGGTTGGTTGTACTAATCCGGAATAACGAGAAAACCCCTTTGCCATGGAATTATGTTCCGCATATAATTTCCCTTTCCAGGGATGAATTCTCTGTCGTACAAGTCCTGCGACATAAAGGTCATAAATAAACTGCTCAAATAGCCAGCCTTTTTGATATCCGAAAAGTCTTTTCAGAACAGGTTTCGGCTTGTAAAACTGCCTGAATATCTTCCAATAGGCATCTGAGAGTTGCTGAGGTGTCATCTGTTTGGGCTGGAATACAACATGCGTTCCATCGTAAAGCGAATAATTCTCATGAAGGATGCGTCCCTGAGCTTTCATCTCATCATAGACCGCCGTTCCCGGCATCGGAGTAAGAATCCATGGAATTAATGCGTCGATATTGTTTTTCACCAGTTCATTGATGGTTTCTGCCATCGATGCTTCAGTATCAAAATCCATCCCGAAGATCATCGAAGCATGTACGGAAATTTTTGTATGTTTGAATGCATCGCTGATATCTTTTAAAGAATTCTTCATATTGTGGCGCTTATTTATTCCAAGCAAATTGTTCTGATCCGTTGATTCAATCCCAAGAAATGCCACTCCGCAGCCGCACTCATTTGCAAGCTTTACAAGTTCAGGTTTCTGACAAATCGTAGTATCAAACTGTCCAAACCATTCAACGCCAAGAGGTTTTAACGCTTTAAATAATTCTATTGAATAATCCGTATCTGCTATTATGTTATCGTCTGTGAAAACAATATCTTTGGCATTGTGATGTCTGATTTCTGCAACAACATCCGATATTGGGCGATGGCGGATTTTTTTTCCGAAATAATTAGTCACCATACAAAATTTACAATTATATGGGCATCCCCTGCTTGTTTCAATCGGCAGCATGGGATTGTTTTTGTCAGATGATTTTCTATATTTTTTTTTATTGATAAGATCAAATCTCGCAAATGGCAGATTGGATAGCAAAGGTGTGGACACACTTTTATATGAAGGTTTTAACCGGTTTTGATCAAAATCCTCGATTATAGATTTCCATAATTCATCAGCTTCGCCCGATACGATCGAGTCAAATGCGTTGCTTTTCTGCACATAGTCCATGCAGGAATATGCGCCCGGTCCGCCGATAATTACTTTTGCACCTTTAGCTCTGAACTTTCCTGCAATATCTATTGCACGGTCAATATGAGTAATCATTCCTGTCAGAATGACCAGAGCAGCATCCATTTCAAAGGGAACATCCTCAACAATTTCGTCAATAATCTTCATTTCATACTTATGATGGATGGCTGATAATGCAGCCAGATACGGCAGTGTTCTTGGCGGGATGAATGCCTTACGACTCTTCAATAAATTATTATTGTCGTCATAAGAAGAAGGGTTAATGAAAAGTATAGTTTTCATATTCTGTATACCTGGCCACTTTATTTAAATAATAGAATTTAATGTTAGTAACAAAAAAAGACTGTTAATGGATGCAATTTTATTAATTTGTTTCAGATAAATCAAACATGCAGATCTATTATGAAATATTTTTGTGTAATATCCGGTGCGAGAATGCAAATTTAAGTCATGCGTATACCATTTCATCAGACAATATGAAACTTGTTTATGCATGTATAATTCTGCCGGACATTCAGAATTTAAGATTAATATATCCATTATATTATGGATTAATTATTGACATAGATGACAAGTAACATTATATAGTACGCAGTTGTCATATTCTTTCAAAGGAGTAAACGTATGGAATCAACATCAGAAAATTATACATATTTCAGGAAGTTCCTTGATCTGAAGAAGAATGTTAACATAAAAGACAGAATAGATCTGACATCTCTCAAAGATGGATATATTGTAAAACACAATATGGTCAGCCTGGCAGATACTTTTGATATACCTCTGAATACCATGTGTGAGTTATCATCTATATCATTACGGACTTTGCAAAGATATAAACCGGATAAATCGTTACCGTTGCCGGTTGCAGACAGGGTAGTTTCACTGGCCAGTTTATTTGTTTATGGTGTATCTGTTTTTGAAAATAAAGAGAGTTTTAAGAAATGGCTGGAAATACCTCTCAGGGCGTTTAAAGGAAAAAGACCTATTGATATTCTTGATTCCATTACCGGAATAGAACTGGTAAATGATGAAATAGAACGTATTGAACATGGCGTATACATCTGATGATTGTCTACCGCATTGCGAAGCATAAGCATGCACGGGATTTGTCGGGTAATGGTGCCGCGGCGGTTGGCGGTAGATGGAATCCGAAAGGGATGCACGTATTGTATACCTCGGAATCAAGATCCCTCGCGGCGCTTGAATTTCTGGTGCATATAACTCCGGATATCATTGCCTTTAAAATAGATATGTTAACACTCGAGTTTGATGTTTCTGCCGGTATATATGAAGTCAGCATTAAGTCATTACCAAAGGGATGGGATAAATCAGTATTATCTCCGGCACTGTATAGATATACAGTCGATTGGCTTAAATCCCCGGATAATTTTATAATGAAGGTCCCGTCTTCTCTGATACATGAAGAAAACAACTATATACTGAATCCGCTGCATGCGGATATGGCGAATGTAAAAGTTATAGATATAGCTGAGTTTCATACAGTATCAAGATTTTTATAGATACCTGTTTATATATATCCTGATTATAAAATAACTATTCAGCCGGGAAGTTAAAGTTGAAAAATAAGATAATTGATATATATGGAATATGCATATATCAAATAATTTATTAAATTAATTCGAGGTTAATTATGAAATACTTCCGGACGGCATTTTTACTTATTATAAGTACTGTCAGCGCTGCATCCATGAATGCTGACGACTGGGGATCAGCGCAGGTCTATGAACTGCAATCAACATTATGGGTTTCTGCAAAATCAGGACTCCGTGTCAGGGAATCACCTGATCAGAATTCAAAACAGATTACCTCGCTTAAATACGGCACAACAGTGACAGTTATTGAGCAGGGTAATGATATGGTGATGATTTCAAATTCAAAATCCTACTGGTACAGGATAAATTACGACAGCCCTGATGGGGAAAAAACCGGGTGGGCTTTCGGAGGATTTTTAAGAAATTTCGATCCAGCTCCTTTATCTCTCACACGGGAAAATATCCGGGGATGCTGGGTTTTTTTAAATGGTATTGATAACACCTATTATATAACGTTCAGTGAAAACGGAACGTTTACAATTGATGGAGGTCCGGAGTACAGGGCCGGTAACTGGTTAATAAAAGGAAATAAACAATTAATATTGAATTACAATTTTGATTTTAACGGTGGTGGTGAAAATGCCGAAACACGTAAAATCAAGTATACGGAAAAGTGGGAAATAAGCCTGCTCACCACAGGATACATGGAACGGGTTTATTCTGATGGTTGTTCTCAACAGCGTATGAAGAAAAGATAAAAAGGATGTATGGAATAATTCCGGCATTATGGCAGCTTTCTCTACATTCCTGGTAATAATTGATATATTGATATTCAGCGTGAAGTTTATTTAACATCTGAGCAATTTGAAGAGTTGATGGATCATGAATTCTGGAAAGAGCTAAACTCCCGGTTGCGACAACCTGAAGATGAGAATGCAAAATTAAAAAAACTGTTTGCCAACCTTTCATTAGACAATTTGGCCCGGAAGGAAATAAGAAAAAGAATTATCTTGAAAAAGAATAATATAATGTTGAGGAGAAAAATAAGTAGAACTTGATTTTTTGTATTAATGTTGCATATTATTCATTAGTTATTTAATAGTTTAAGTTATGCAAAACATTTATTACAATACAGCGGGTATTATTGGAATGCGAAATTTTATATTAATTTATATTATCCTATTATTGACATCGACAGTTTTTTGTAATAGTGATAAAATTATAAACGATGATAATGATATAATTGTATATCCGGTGCCATTTAACTCTGATGGTCAATCAGTACTTAAAATCAGTTATCCAAATGGTGTTTCATCACCAGTATTAGACAGTTTAGCGTTAACTGTATTTGATATTGACGGAGATGAAATAGTTCAAAAAAATTACAGTGTAACTACACTTGCTTATTCGAACCCAGTAATATGGAATGGAAGAAATGATTTGGGGAATTTAGTCTCACCAGGGGAATACACATTAAAACTAGTAACAGAAAATAGTCAAACAGGATATTATTCAAGAAGTTTTATAGATATCATTATACATTGAATTTAATATCTTGACCTTACTGCAGAATCATAGACAGTAAGAATTCACCATGTGATTTTTGTTTATGCTGTAATTCCCATCTTCATTGGAGGAATATAACCATTCAGTTTTTAATTTACCCAAGAAGATTCCATTGGTGCATTATCCCAACAGTTACCTTTACGGCTCATACTGCAAATAAATTTTCTTTTTGTAATTTCTTTTTGATATTTAACACTGCAATATTGGCTGTCTCTGTTTGAATGAAGTATAAAACCCGGTTCTGGGTTCCTTCTTATACATACGTCAGAGAGTGTATTTATTGCTAAAGCTTTTGTCATATGTCACCACCGATTTTCTTATCGAGCATTTCCAAAAGAGAAGTGGATTTTAATAAACAGGTCGAGTCTTTCATGAATGGAAATCTGAAGAGTGGTTGAGAAATTCATTTGAGTGAGTAAGAAAAAGATTGTCATTTAATCTTTTACCTAATGGTACAAATCTGCATTTCCATTATCTTAGACATATATATGCCCGACGAGGAGTTTATATTATAATGTGTGTTGATTGTATACAGAAAAGCCCTGAAATATTCAGTAGTTATCAGCCAACGACCCGAATCGAACGGGCGACCTGCTCATTACGAGTGAGCTGCTCTACCGACTGAGCTACGTTGGCGGTAGTTTTGTTTACAGAATGATATTTATTGAATCAGCTTTTATGTCAAGAAAAATGTATACTGTCATAAATAAGTTTCAATACATCAATCCTGTTTTCAATTCCAGATGTCATTTGAGTATTTAATTGACTTTAAATCTGCCATGAATATTATTATCATTCAATAATAATTCATGGCAGATTTAATAATAAAAAATACTCAATCGCCACAGCCGCCAGGGGCGGTTGTGGAATAATTATTTTTTTACCAAAATATTTTTAAGGAATTAACATAGAATATAGTTTTCAGCATATTAAACTTATGAAAAATGGAAAAAGAAAAAAAACATACCGTATCGTTCTTCTCTTTTCACTTTACCTGTCGCAGGGCCTTCCTTTCGGTTACCAGGCTACCGCTCTACCTGTTTATCTAAGGCAGAAAGGTGTTTCTCTGACCTTAATAGGGTTCAGTACAATACTTGCAGCTCCATGGATGCTGAAAATTTTCTGGGCGCCATTGCTTGATACTGTATGGAACCATAAAACAGGAAGGAGGAGGTCATGGATTATTCCGCTGCAGGTTATTCTTTTCATTTCCGTTCTGTCTGCATCATATACATCCTCCTTAGGATTGTTTTTTCTCGCGGCAAACATCTTTGTTATGAACCTTGCTGCTGCCACACAGGATATTGCTGTCGATGGTCTTGCTGTGGATATTCTCGGTGAAAAAGAACTTGGTTATGGTAATGCGGCTCAGGTTGTGGGATACAAATCCGGCATGATAATCAGCGGTGGACTGCTGGTTTGGATGACACAGTATTTTGCATGGAATACTCTGTTTATAATTATGGCATTGATTTCAATACTCCCTCTGATCCTTATCCTGTTTTATAAAGAAGCTGTACCGGAAGCTGAAATTGTCAAAAGGATTTCGTTTAAAGATTTATGGAAAATACTTCTTAAATCAATGAAAGAAATTTCGTTCAGGTGGCTTATACTATTCATTGCGGTATATAAATTCGGAGAGATAATGATTGATGTGATGTATAAACCGTTTCTTATTGACTCAGGTATAGCCGCATCAGATATAGGGTTATGGGTTGGAACATACGGTATGGCAGCTTCCATAGCAGGTTCTGCCGCAGGTGGTGTTATTGCATCCAGACTTACAGTATACAGGTCTCTGTTCATAGCGTGTATTTTGAGACTTTTACCGCTTATTTACATAACTTCATTAACATTTATTCTTCCGGAGCCATCCCATGTAATAGCAGCGACTCTCCTTGAACATTTTTTTGGCGGATTGCTTACAACTGCTTTATTCGCTTTTATGATGTTTAATGTTGATAAAAGCATAGGTGCAACACATTATACACTCCTTGCATGCCTGGAGGTATTGGGAAAAACACCAGGTGCATTGTTGTCGGGAGTTCTCACCGGTAAAATGGGGTATTCTAAATGTTTTATTATCGGGACAATAATTTCAGCGGCGGTGATTTTAATACTTCCGTTTTATAAAAGAAATTTGACGGTGGAACAGCTATGAAATTCAGGCCATGTATAGATCTCCATAATGGCAGGGTAAAGCAGATAGTCGGCGGTTCGCTCGACGATGAAAACGCTGTGGAGAATTTTGTATCGGACAAAAATGCCGCTTATTATGCAGAATTGTATAAAAGAGACGGGTTGACCGGGGGGCATATAATAATGCTGGGGCCGGGAAATGAAGATGAGGCTCTGAACGCGCTTAATGCATATCCTGGCGGATTGCAGGTCGGCGGAGGTATTTCTCCGGATAATGCCTTCAGGTTTCTTGATGCAGGCGCATCCCATGTTATTGTTACTTCATATGTCTTTAAAAACGGAGTATTTAATTTTGACAATCTTCAGAAGATGATACGGAAGACAGGAAGAGACAGACTTGTTATTGATCTCAGCTGCCGCAGTAGAGATAATTCATATTATATTGTTACCGATAGGTGGCGGAACTTTACAGATTTCAGAATAACAGGTGAAAATATAATGAAGCTCGAAGAGTACTGCGATGAATTTCTTGTACATGCAGTAGATGTTGAGGGAATGAAAGAGGGTGTTGACCTGAAACTGGTAAGTATACTTGGCGATTCAGTAAAAATTCCGGCTACATATGCAGGTGGTGTTAAGGATTTTGATGATATTGAACTTGTATTTAAAGAGGGGAAGGGTAAAATTGATCTTACTATAGGGAGTGCACTGGATATTTTCGGAGGAAATATTTCCTACCAGGAAGTATTAAAAAGAAAAGAGTTCAGAGTGAAGTTTGAAGGATAACTTCAGAGTTTTACACAGAGAGTTGATGCTTAAAATGAAAGGAGAAATAAATAAGGTTTATATTCACAGAAAATTATTTTTAATGTTTAACGGTTTTTTAATATTATTACTTACTGCAGCCGGTGGTAATATGAAAGAGATGACTTTTGATGAGTTCAGAGAGTATATGGCAAATGATGGAATTAGTGAATTTGAAGTAACATTTGACGGTAATGAATCATCAGTAACTGCCACTAAACAGAGTTATGTTTTTGTGCAGGTAATTACTTATTGCGGCGTAGATGATATAATGTCGTCATACAAATCGTGGGCCAGCGATGAGGATTTCGTTCTTATTTATAAAAACATTATAGTTCCTTTGGGTAAAAGTAAAATAAGAACATATATTGAGAAAACAGGTTCATTCAGCCAGAGAGAAACTGATAATGATAAAATTTTCTCCTCAGTAGAGTATGGTTTGATAAAAAATAAGAAGTATTATGCAAAATTCTGCAGTGAACAATATCATCTTCCACCTGATAGAAACAGCGGGAAACCTCGTAAAAAGATAAATCATGTTTTATGGATTAGCAGCAGTACCTATAAAGATGGTAAACCTCAGGTTGAGCTGACCCCCATGTATAAAAATTGGTCATATTGATTTATCGATAAAAATAATTTTTTATTTCACATTATGAAATATATTTATTATAAGTTGAATATTCTTATAAATTCTAAAAAAGATTTAATCTTTGCGTAATTTGAGTATGATAATTCTTTAAATTGTATGCATGCATTCGTTAATTTGATAAAACAGAGTTTTTATGGCTATTAAATTTTACCTGTTCTATATTAATTTTTTTTGTTTTATGATGATAAAAATAAAAATAATAGTGGAAAAAATATATGATGTTAACTAAAATTGTTAATAACCTTATAAAAGGGATACTAATTTGATTTTATATTATTCATAATCATTTGGTTAATTCCATAATAATGGTTGCAAGTACAGCATTACTTTTAAATGCTGTTGCCTGAGTAAAAAAATTAAATAATAAAGACGGAGGACTTACTAAATGAAAAAGTTTTCAATTCTTGCTCTCACACTTATGCTTGCTTTCAGTTTTGCAGCTTGTACAAAAAAAGCGGTAAAAGATGAAGCTGGTGCAAAAGCAGTTGAAAAAGTTGCTGATGTTAAAGCAGATCCAAAAGTTGCATGCAAAGCTGATTGCGACAAAAATTATGATGCTTGTATAAAAACAGCTGGAAAAGCAAAAGCAAAAGTAAAAGCTTGTGACGATGCAAAAGCAAAATGCGTAGCAGATTGTGATGCAAAAAAAGCTGAGCCTGCAAAAAAAGCTGAGCCTGCAAAAAAAGCTGAGCCTGCAAAAAAAGCTGAGCCTGCAAAAAAGAAATAATTAAGCATAATTCATTTCTTAAGCAACAAACTAAGTTTTTAAAAAAACAGGTTCCGGTTTAAAGCCGGAACTTTTTTTATTATTCTGCCCGTTAATATTGTTTTTATTAAATATCAAATATATTTTACAGTATCATAAAAACCGGATTGTAGCTGAGATCCGTGATTATTGACAAACTAACAAATGTTTGTATTTTTAAATATTAAATATATTGGCTTGATATATGGATAGTGCCTTATTGTTAAGATAAGGTCGCTGCATAATATTTCAGCATTAAAATAGATATCTGATAATAAATGACAGACTTTCTAATATTTTCTGAAGATAATTCTCCTTTTAAATCAACTTAATTCTCTTTACCCCTTCCGTCGTCACATGGTTCTCCTGAGTCGCTGTTTCTTGTCATCTCGGGATTATCAGGAATTGTGCATTGATCCAGCGGATCTTTCACCATTATCTGTTCACAGCAGTAAGGAGTGATTTTATCACCTTCAATGTTTTCGGTTCTGCCGCACTTGCCGCATCTGTAAATATATTTATTTTCACTCATGTATTATTTACCTCCGTTAAAGATTTATTCTTCAATATATTCATTCAGTGTGGAGAAAACATTTTTTTAAAGGGAATAATAAAACGAAAATGAAATAAATGTCGTTTTTTCTGAATAGATATATATTCTTTTATTTAAGATTGAAGAAATAATTGCCATAAAAGGAATAAAATAAACTTACAGAGGCTAAGGGATTATACAATGAAAAATATATCCGGTGATTTGTCAATAGTGCTGGCAGGTGAAGCGGGGCAGGGGATACAGGTCATTGAAAGTATAATTACACTATTACTGAAAAGAAACGGTTATAACGTTTTTTCGACATCCGAATTTATGTCAAGGGTAAGAGGTGGAGTAAACTCAACAGAAATAAGGGTATCATCAAAATCTGTAGCGGGTTTTCTTGAAAGGATAGATATTTTAATGCCTCTTCATAAAGGAGCGATTGATCATCTGAAAAACAGAATAACTGCTGATACTGTTGTTATTGGCGAGAGAGATAATATAAATTATGAAAATATGGTGGATTCAGGTTTTTCAAAGATAGCAGCTGAGATCGGTAATGTTGTATTGACAAACACTGTTGCTGCAGGCTTTATATGCGGCATGTTTAAGATTGATAAAATGATGTGCGAGGATTTTATACTGGGATATTTTTCAGGCAGGGATGATGAAACAATAAGAAAGAATGCTGAAGCAATAAAACGAGGTCATGAAGCAGGGAGCCGTTTGGCATTTATTAATATCGATATTTATAAATCAGAAGATATAAAAGTGAATCTTCTTCTTTCAGGAGCCGATGCAATCTCACTGGGGGCGATGGCAGGTGGATGCAACTATGTTTGTGGTTATCCGATGTCACCTTCTACAAGTGTTCTTGAAAAGATGGCCTCATATTCAATGAATTGCGATATAATTGCAGAACAGGTAGAGGATGAAGTTGGTGTTGTGAATATGGCGCTTGGTGCATGGTATGCTGGAGCAAGGGCTTTTGTTACAACATCAGGAGGAGGATTTGCCCTTATGTGCGAAGGAATAAGTTTATGCGGGATGATAGAGTCTCCATTTGTAATGCATCTTGCACAGCGTCCGGGGCCTGCAACCGGCCTTCCAACCCGTACAGAGCAGGGGGATCTGAACCTTGTTCTTTATGCCGGGCATGGTGATTTCCCGCGTATCATTCTTGCACCGGGGACAATAGAAGAGGGTTTTGATCTGACACGGAGAGCATTTAATCTGGCTGATAAATACCAGGTACCTGTTTTTGTATTAACAGACCAGTTTTATATAGACAGCAGTTATAATACACCGGTCTTTGAAACAGATGTCTTTTTACCTGAAAAATATATTGTCGA
The DNA here is from genome assembly GCA_963664815.2 of Spirochaetota bacterium. Lineage (GTDB taxonomy): Bacteria > Spirochaetota > UBA4802 > UBA4802 > UBA5550 > WRGT01. The sequence goes on along the minus strand of CAXXHB010000003.1, from coordinate 2,184,504 downwards.
AACAGAAAGGGATTACAAAAGGTTTGCCTATACAAACAAGGGAATTAGTCCAAGGGGGATTCCCGGTTATGGAACAGGGAATGTATGTGTTGACAGTGATGAACATGATGAATGGGGTTATATCACAGAGGATGCTGGCGTGCGAATAAGTATGGTTGATAAACGCCGGGAAAAAGCCGGATTTATCCGGAATGATATTATTCAACCGCGTCTGTACGGTGATAAAAAATATAAAACACTTGTTATCTGTTGGGGGTCTACACTTAATACAGTTACTGAAGCTGTTGAAAATCTGGGAGATAAAACCATAGCTGTATTACATTTCTCATGGATCTATCCTTTTCACGGGAATACAGTGGAATATTTAAAAATGGCGTCGGATATAATTATTGTTGAAAACAATTCATCAGCTCAATTTGCACAGCTTATATTGCTTAATACAGGGGTTTCAATTGATAAAAGAATTTTAAAGTATAATGGATCACCTTTTTCTGTTGAGGAATTATGCAGAGAGATTAAAAAACATATCTGTTATGGTGAATAATATGGATAACAATTTCGATTTTGATAACGCGATTGATATTGCATGGTGCCCAGGGTGTGGTGATTTTTCAATCAGAAAATCACTTCTGGCTGCGCTTGAAGAACTGAATCTGCCGAGAGAAAAAGTTGTACTTGTGTCAGGTATTGGTCAGGCGGCTAAAATGCCGCAATATATAAATACAAATTTTTTTAACGGGTTGCATGGCCGTGGACTTCCTCCGGCGACTGCTGTAAAAGCATGCAACCCGGAGTTAACAGTTATAGCTGTAGGCGGCGACGGCGACATGTATGGTGAAGGGGGAAATCACTTTCTGCATGCAACGAGGAGAAATCCGGATATTACTCTTCTTGTTCATGAGAATATGGTTTATGGCCTTACAAAAGGGCAGGCAGCTCCAACAACCAGAACCGGGATGGTAACTCCCGTACAGGTTTCCGGTGTATTTGAAAAACCTCTTAATCCGATTGCTCTTGCGGTTTCTCTCGATGTGACTTTTGTGGCAAGGGTTTTCTGCGGAGATATTGATCATACAAAGGAGATTATGAAGATGGCAATTCTTCATAAGGGGTTTGCCCTGGTGGATATTTTTCAGCCATGTGTTTCATTCAACAAGATTAATACATTTAAATGGTTCAGAAATAATACATACCGCCTCCCGGATGACTATGATCCATCTGACAGGGTTGAAGCATTTAAAAAATCCATTGAAGAGGAACCATTTCCTCTCGGTATAATATACAAAAGCAATCACCGGACAACATTTGAAGAAAATCTTGAAATATACAAAAATAGCAAATTACCGCTTTATAAACGTGAATTTGATATTAAAAAGATTGAAGCTCTGATAAATACCAGAATCTGAAAATATGTCTTTGTAATTAATATTAATGTTAATTGAGATTATTAATTAATGCTTTCTGAAATAACGACTTAAAAGAGGTGAATAAATGGATAGAGTAGTGCACTTCGAAATTCCCTATGACAAAAAGGATCGTGCATTCAGGTTTTATTCTGAAATATTCGGCTGGAAACTTATGGATATTCCTGAAATTGAATATACTATGGTTTATGCTGCAGAGATGGATGAAAATCATATGGTTACAGAAAAAGGGGCTATCAACGGAGGAATGTTTCAAAGAGATGATGAGGCTAAAAACTCAATACTGGTTATAGGGGTGCAGTCAATCGACGAGACTATAAAGAAAGTAATCGCTGCAGGAGGACGGGTGATTACTCCAAAACAACCGATACCGAACGGATCTTACGCAAGAGTTGCTGATTGTGAAGGTAATATCATAGGACTGGCAGATTCCTCAAAAGAATAAAACAATAAATATTTAATGACTGAGGTTTTATTTCTGGAAGTATCCGGTTAAAAATAAACTACCTTTAAAAGCGGAAAATTTTTTATGTAGTTACAATGAATTTATGTCCGCAAGCGGTACATGATGCCCTGAGTTTACCTTTACCAGCCGGCAGCCTGAGTTTCTGGCCGCATTCAGGGCATTTTACAACATCGTGCTTTATCATCTCTTCAATACGGTTTCTGTCAAAACCGACTATAAATTCACCGTTTATTTTAAATGCCGGTACTCCCATAATGTTCGCAGAAGCAAGTTCTGATGCAGAGATCCTGTCGGTAGAAACATCTTTTTCTATGAAACTGATACCTTTTGATTTCAGGTATTGCTTTGCATCCCGGCAGTGAGGGCATGTCCGGGTTGTATATATTATAACTTCCGGCATATAATTCTCCTTTGATCAGGTATCGAAAACGATTCCGTATGCATAATTCAAGTCTGATAATACTCTGAACATATTTTATTTCATAAGAATAAAATATTCAATCAGGAAATGTTGCGGGTAGTATAATAAAAAGAATTTTTTATCATTAATCCTTTATTTCCACCTGATTATGAAATATATTTATATCGTAACAGGAGAGAATATAATTAAAACGGGAAATTAATTATTTTTTTACTTATACTGGTTATTCAGCTATCAGTTAACCTTTATGCAGATAAATCTGATCTGGTGATTATAGTCACAGTTACAGTTTTTATTAAAATGAGTTCCGTTTTATAAATAACATAATATAAATGGAGGTTTTATGACCCGGAAAAAAAATCTAAGAAATCTGCTTATAATAGGGCTGGTTCTCTGTTCCCTGGGGGGATTGACGATTCATTTTATTGTCAATGATTCGGGAAGACTGCAGTTTTTTTATGTACCGCTCATATCCGGTCTTATTAGCATATTTATCATTCCACTGCTTTTCATGACAAGAAAAACAGTGCATTATGGTTATGTTATAAACGGGATGACTGTTATAATAGGTACAGTTACTATGATCCATTCCAGTATTGCTCATTTTCCGGTGCCTTTCGAAGTTTCTAATCTGATATTTAAAACACTATTTGCAGATATCTGTATTCTTGCAGTAAAGTTTTTCATTGGAAAGGCGCTGTTTGATCTGGAAATGTTCGGGGCTGATCCAAAGTCAGAATATAAAGTAAAATGGTACCGTTATCCGAATACCGGTTGGTGGGGAGTTCATCTTGTAACTATCAGTATTGTATATACTATTGGTCATCTGTTATGGAGGAGCTTATGAATAAAATAAAGATGTTTAATTTATACTGGTGGATAGTTCATATATCTGCTGCTCTATTTTTTCTTCTGCTGGGGGGTATTGTAAGATTTTAAAATTTTACGTTAATATCGTTCACATACTGCAATTCTTTTAATAAAGGAGTTACGGCTATTATCCAGTTTATTGAATCTTTCCAGAAAATATTTGCTTTTGCCGGGAATAAGGTATATGTTAAAACTTAATATAACATTATATCATTTGTTATATTAAACTTTTATGATATAATATTCTAAACTATTGGAGGCCTATTTTCATGAAAATATTTATTTGTACGGTATGCGGACATCTTGAATTCAACAATCTCCCGGAGAAATGTCCTGTGTGCTATGTGGAAAAAGAGAAATTCAAACAAAACGATTCGGTATTCATTGAATCAAGCGAAAAAAGCCCGGAAGCTGAAGTGAAACATCTCCCTTCAGTGGCAATTAATAAACAATGCGGCATTATCCCGGAATCACCCTGTATGGATGTTAATGTTCGTATTGGCAAAACGATGCACCCGATGGAAGAAAAGCATTTTATAACATTCATTGACTGTTATCAGAATGACGTTTATATCGGCAGAGCCATATTCACTCCGTTAAATTTATATCCTGCGGCATGTTTTCATCTGAAAAACTCAACCGGTAAAATAACGGTTGTTGAAAACTGTAATATTCATGGTTATTGGAAAACAGATGTGAGCGTATGATGGATTTTAAGCCATCATGATAGATCCATATAAAATACTTGGTGTATCAAAAGACGCTACTGTTTAAGATATAAAGAAATCAGGAAGAATTTGAAAAAGTACTGATTAATGATAAAGAATATCCGTGTTCAGCTTCTTCCCCTTTTTTATGTTTATCATCTTCATATATGCTTTCATTCCCTTCCGGATGTTAACCTTGGGAAATGACACCTTTTGTTATTTATCTTTAATTGTCTGTTTAGTTGTTGATTCTTCCATCCTGTCCATATTTTCAATTGCATATAGTGACGAAATAGATCATTAGATTTTTTACATTTATGCCGGTAAAGAGAATAAAAGAATCTGCAGAAGCATGGAAAAAACAATAACCATTTTGAAAATTCAATGGAATATATTTTAAAATTTATTATTGCATTGAATTTTTATAGAAGGAGAACATCTGGTATTAATATTAAATATATTGACATACAGTTCATCAGTTCCGAAATGGAATTCATAGCAAGAGGGTATAAATTATGAATTTCTCAATGTTCGGAGATAAAGTTAACAATACATCCGGTATAAAAAGTCTCATGGATGATCTTGGGCATGCCATGGCTGTTAACCGCAATATGCTTATGCTGGGAGGGGGCAATCCGGCGCATATACCTGAGGTACAAAGTATATTAAGGGATAGCATGAAACGCGTCATGGATTCAGGTACTCTCTTTGAAGAGTGTGTAGGGAATTATGATTCTCCGCAGGGGAATGTTAAATTTATTGAAGAGCTTGCTTCTCTTCTGAGAAGAGAATTGGGGTGGGATGTAGGGAGTTCAAATATAGCTCTTACAAACGGAAGCCAGTCAGCTTTTTTTTTACTGTTCAATATGTTTTCAGGAAGATTCCGCGATGGTTCATTTAAAAAGATCCTTCTCCCTCTGACTCCTGAATATATAGGATACAGTGATGTCGGGATTACATCGGACGAGATTTTTACATCAATACGCCCGGAAATTAAATATCTTGATGATAATATTTTCAAATATAATATAGATTTCGATAATCTTAAAATTGACGACAGCATCGGTGCAATATGCGTTTCGAGACCGACAAATCCGACAGGGAATGTTCTGTCAGATCTTGAAATAGAGAAGCTTGTCTCTCTATCCGGAAAACACGACATACCTCTTATCATAGACAGTGCTTATGGCTCACCCTTCCCGGGGATGATTTTCACGGAAGCAAAACCTTACTGGAATGAACATATAATTGTCTGTATGAGCCTCTCCAAGCTGGGGTTACCGGGCGTACGAACGGGAATGATTATTGCGAATGAAAAAGTTATAGATGCAATAAGTCAGATGAATGCAGTTATAAACCTTGCACCCGGCAGTGTGGGAGCCGTTATAGCGGAATCTCTTGTCTCTTCAGGGGAGATAATCATGATGAGTAAAAATATAATAGGGCCACATTATCAAAGGAAAGGTGAACAGGCGTTAAATTATTTCAGAGAAAAACTCAATGGTGTGGATTTTTATGTACACAAACCGGAGGGTGCTTTTTTTCTGTGGCTGTGGTTCCGTGGTATCAAAACAGACAGTAATACGCTTTATAAAAGGCTGAAGGAGCGTGGAGTTTTAATAGTTCCGGGACAATATTTTTTCCCGGGACTTCCTGAGGAATGGATACATAAAAATGAATGTATAAGGGTTACTTATTCACAGGGAGAAAACAATGTTGCAAGAGGAATAGAAATTATTGCAGAGGAGGTCAGGAAGGGATACATCTAATGCCACAAAACACAGAGTGATCCAGTTTGAGGCCATGAGTTAACTATATTACAGAATTACCAATGATAACATTTAACAGATCGGGCTGGACATTTTGTATCTCATTTGAAAATTCATCAATGCTTTTAAATGGCCGTTTAAGTATAAGGCCGGAGGATTTGTCTTTGCTTATACCGGGGATCATTTCAAAGGCTTTTGCAGTTGTACTGTTAATTGTAAAGGGGAGAGATAAAGAGGAGAGTGACCTCTCTCTGTGTCCCATAACCAGCACATCTTTGAAACTCTTCATTTCAAATATACCTGGTACCTTGGCTGTTATTGAATAACTGGCAATCTGTTTTCCCATGGAATATCCGTCACGTGTATCGAGCATGAATATATTCTTTAATATTGTGCCGGCAGGATATATTTTTTTCAGCATGTAATGGTCTATCTCATTTCTTATCCTGTCCCTGAAATATTCAAAGCGCTTTGTGATTGATTGGGCTGTTTTATGCCTCTCGTTGTAAAGCGTGGTTCCGGGGTATGGCTGGAGTTTGCGTATATTAATTCTTTTCACCAGCAGACCGTCATTTACAATTTTTTCAAGGTAGTGATGATTTATCCTGAATGTTTCTGCTGTTTCACCCTTTAATCCATGAATAAGGTTTATACCCGGAAGCAGCTTTGGAATACCATCCTGTCGTTCACCGCAGATTTCATTTACAAGTTTAACTGCAAATAATGCCTCTTCCGGTGTAACCTTGAGATTATTATGCTTTACTACGGTTTCATCAAATGACTCAATACCAAATGGTAAAGTATCCCCCGGAGTTACAGCATCGGATATTGATTTAAGAATCAGCGAGGATTGATCCGGCCAGTTTACTATTGAACCCGGATTTGCATTATCAACATTAAGTATAATTATTTTCCCTGAATCTTTTCGTAGCTTAAGTTCTGTAAATAGTTCATTAATAGCTGAAGGTTCCGGTTCAGGGAATCCGTTTTTATAATTATTCAGTCTGCTGCCAAACTGTATTATATCCGCCTGTCTGCCGATTCTGAACCTTGAAATACCGTGATTAATCAAGGCGTCTATTTCTTTCAGTATATCTTCAGATTTTCTGGATTCAACATTACCGGATAAACCTTCAGAACAGAATGAGCAGTGAATCTCTCTCGGGCAACCTCTTCCGCTTTCCATTTCACAGATTACATCCGGATACCAGGGATGAAGTTTTGTCATTTCAGCACCTTTAACTCCCCAGTCGGCAATCTCATCCATGGTTCTAGTTTTATCTTCAGGATTATTGCGGGCAAGGGTAAATGCATATTTTTCAATATCGTTTCTGATTAATGTAGTATTTCCGGGTGGTGATGATATAGCACGATGAATCAGTCCGCCAACGTATATGTTTGTTTTACTGTTCAGTTCAAGAATTTTATTTATCTCAGACAGTGTTCCTATTTTTGAACCGAGATACTTCCCTGGTACTGAAGCTCCACCTATAAGAAAGACATGAGTATAGCTGTCAGTAAACAGGTAATCACTCAATCTCAAGTGGTCTATGGTGATATACTTTATCTGCTCCGGATCAACACCGGCAGAGAGCAGAGCGCCATATATATAACGCGGGTATGGAGAAATAAAAGGTGGTACGCCAAGACATGCCGGTTCATCAACATAACAGTCAATAATCAGGTATTGCTTCATAAATTTTCCAGGGCTATGTCGATGGGCATTTTCATATGTTTCTGAATTTTATTTTCAAGCTGAAGGATAAACTTTTTGTTATGAATAATCATCTCCTTTATTTTATCAGTTTTACCATATCTTTCAACAAGATCTTCGACACGTTTGTCAATGTTGACAATTTTATCATGCATTACTCTTTTATCTGCATAAAATATTATCTCTTTTTCAGAAAGTGGACTTTCAGGCTCAAATCCAGTGAAAACTACATGGTTTTCAACAATAACGGCTATATCATCATAACCAAGTTTTCTCAGCATCTCCCCACCGGTCAGGTCATGACGCATCTCTTTCTGCAGTATTGATCTTGTTTTGGCAATATCGTGAAGAAGCGCGGATGCAATAATAAGTTCAAAGCTGAGTTTTTCCTTTTCTAAAAGATTATTATATATTGCCTCAGCAACATTTTTTACCTGAATTGAGTGATCAATGATGTTGGGAAGCATCTCATATTTCTCAATAAGTTTCAGGCATTCATCTTCAGATGGATATTTTTTTTCTGTTTTGTGAATCATGAATTTATTGAATGTCCATAAAAGATGATGTCCAGAATTTTTTATTAAAAGTGAGCGGTTTTACTAATAAATTTTTATTGCTTTATAATCACATTGTAAATAAAAGAATAACTCGTAAATTGAGAGTAAATAATAAATCCGGAATATATCATACTGTAAAAAATTGAGCGATTATATACTCTTGATAATCCAGGCGGTAAGGTTTAAAATGAATTTAATAATTATTGATAAATAAAAAACTGGAATTTTTTCATTGTGATATATATAATTCATTTGTGTATATTCAATTTTTGTCAGATTTCATATTTAATTTAATATAATTATTGACAACAATAATTATGGGAATAATTCTCGTTCTTGCAGTTATAAAGAGACATAATTGTTATTATGTAATAGTTTCTTATTTGAATTTTTGGAGATAGTGAATGAAGCTCGAAGAATGTAAAAAGTGTAAACACCATAGAGAATTAAGAAATTATCAGGTTCTGTGCAATTATGGTGGTTCATTAAGTTCAATGGCGACAACATATGATGAAAAGACAACAGAATACAAGGTATTGGCCTGTCCTGTCACAATAAAGGGAAACGGCAGATAATTCGTGAAAATATTGATGCTGTGATAAGAAAACCGGCATTTTAGCACTATCCTGATATCGATTTCAAAATGATTGAACCGGTTTTCAAATAAACATTATAATATGAATTTATATAATTTATCAGAGTTGCTAATATTAAAGCTATGTTTTTTTCAGGATATTTCCCGCATTCAATTTTATCAAGCTTGAGATTAACGCACTGATTTACAAATTCAGTTTCTATGGTGTTTAATGCTGTTAATTGAATATCGGAACAGTTGAGACATGAAGTTTTGAATCCGGCGTTTTCTATTATAAGCTTTTCATTATCGCCAGTGCCGCAATACATACATCTTCCGGTTTCGGGAAAAACACCCTGTAGCAGAAGATATTTTATAGCAAAAAAAACTGTGAAATGTGCAGGAAAGTCAGTTCTTGATAATGTATCAATTCCGGCAGAGAGAAGCTTAAATATTTTAATGTTAGGATCGCTTAAACCTGTTGTCAAGTCTACCAGTTCAAGGATAAAGCAGAGAGAGAATATTTTATCACTGCTTTTTCTTATTGAGCCGTATGTTACTGGAATATCAAATTCGGATACAGTATTAAAACTGCCGTTTTTGCCTGAATAATAAATAAGGTTAAGAATTGAACCTGGCTCAGATGCTGTTCGGGGACGTTTTGAAGATTTTTTTAATCCCCGGAAGATAAATTTATCCTTTCCTGAAGTCTTTGTATAAATGCTGCAAACATCATCAGCTTCTCCGGAACTGCTTTTTGATAAAACTATTCCGGTATCTTTTTCCAGTGACATACTATTTCTGTTTTGATATAGTTACAGTTATACGGATTATTTTTATACCTGAAATTTCTTTAATCTTGAATGTTATATTTTCATATTTGATGGTTTCATCCTTTTCAGGAACCCGTCCGAACAGATCAAATACAAAACCGCCGATAGTGTCAAAATCATCTGTAGGTATATGTTTTTTCAGTTCATCATTAAAAACCGATATCAGCATTCTGGAGTCTACATCATAGGAATTTGGTCCTGTTTTTACAAATTCCGGCAATTCATCAACATCGTACTCATCATTGATGTCTCCAACAATTACTTCCAGAATATCTTCAAGTGTAACAATGCCGCCAAGGCCGCCATATTCATCAATTACAATTGCGAGGTGCAATTTCTTTAATTTAAATTTAAGCAATAGTTCATCAAGAGGCATTGTTTCAGGAACGAAAAACGGTTCATGAATCAGTTTTTTAATGTTAAATCTTTTTTGTTTACCGGATATAGTTATTAACTTAATTAAATCTTTTACATATAAAACTCCGATGATGTTATCGATTGTCTCATCATAAACAGGCATTCTCGAATGTCCGGCATCTAATATAACTTTTACAAGTGATTTAAGATCTATATCTGAATCAATTGCTACAAGGTCTACTCTCGGTATCATAATATCTTTTGTGTTCAATTCAGAAAGCATTACAACGCCATGTATCATGTCTTTCCGCGGGGTGTCCAGCTGTTCATACGCTTCAGCATCAAAGCTGTCATCATCAAATTTTTTTAATAGCTTTTTGATAGAGTTTATAATTCGTTTTAAATGTGAGTTACTTAAGGGGTCGGAACTGTCAGATGGCATTTATGTTTGAATTACCTCATTTTCATATTTAAAAATATAGAATGTTTTAAATAACAATTTGTCAACAATATTTACCCTGTAACATATGTGAATGAAGAATCAGGAATTGATAAAAAAACAAATGTAATCATCCAAAAATGGAAAACTGTTTAATTATCTCAAGACATTTTGAAGATACTTCTTTCGAAACAGATAGCCCCAGATTACAATCATTATACAACGAATCTGCCAAAAACTTTTTCATTGCAACATAAACATCTTTTGTAGGATGAAATATATAAGAAAAATAATCGGTTTGCTGTTCAAGAATTGTAAACGATGAATAGAGCATGATAGGTTTTTCAGGGATCATAATTTTTTCACTTTTAGGTCCTAGAATTGTAGTCATTTCATTAAACCTGTATGGAATAGAATCACCGGCTTCCCTGTTGACAGGCTCTACATATTTCTTTGTGTATGAAACTGGCTCAACAAGTATATGGGTTCTGTTTCCGTCAGTTTTAAAAGTAACACCATCTTCTGTTCTGAATATATCCTTTACATTTCTGTAAGCAGTTATTTCGTATATTGAGTAGCTGCCGTGTATGAAATATGCAGTTACAATAAATCCTCCATTCGAAGGAATGGTTTCTGTCATATATGCTTTTATAAGAGCTGTTGCGGTTGCCATATTATCATCCTTGAAAACAAATTTTTGTTGCCATATATTTAAATAATATATCAGGTATTTTTAAAAGCAATAAAAAAAAATATATAATTATTTATAAAAGATAAAATTTATATATACGTTACTATTTATAAGTATTACTGTCAGTTAAACAGATAGTTAAATAATTATAAATAAAAAAAATGTATAGAGAAATCAATGATAAGAACTGCGTCATAGGGTTTTATATAATAAAATTGCTGCAGAATAAATTTATTTTTGTGGTTTAAAGGTGTAAAAAATTTTAAAATATTCTCGCAGCAGCTTTCATGCTGGTACAGGGTTCAGTTTAGTCTCAAGTTCTATTATTATTTTATTTTTATTGAAATTGTTTTTAATTAAAATTATTGGATTATATCAGGTATTAATGAATGAAACCTTTTTTTACACCAGAACCAGTCGTGTTTTTTAACAGCGCATCATCAAAAAAATATCCGGGTAATACAATTAAAGCAGTAGAGGAAGCTTTTACAGAAGGAGCTGAAGTTGTCTGCCTTAATATACAGTTTTCAAAGGATAAGATCATCATGGCAATATCAGAGACAATAATTGACAATCTCTGTGAATCAAAGGGTTTGGTATCGGATTTTACAAAGGATGAATTAAAAAGCTTTGACGCAGGTTACAGTTTCAGGGATAATAATGGAGAATTCTCTTTACGTGATAAAAATTATAGATTTATGACGCTTGAAGAGATTCTAAGTACTTTTCCGGATAAAAAATTTAATATCACAATAATGACAAAAGATACGGAACTTGTTAACAGTTATGTTTCAATAATTCAAAACTACAATGCATATGACAGAGTTCTGACATCTTCAATGTATGGAAAGAATATTAAGCTTGTGAGAAAGCTTCTTCCTCAATGTGCCACATCTTTTACTTTTGCAGGAATACTGGGGGTTTATGCTCTCTTTAAATCCGGGTTGATATATTTTGTCAAAGGGTTTAAAGCTGACGCATACCAGGTTCCGGAAGCCATAGGAGCATCGTATCTTTCCAGCGGAGCAATTATTGAGCAGCTTCATCGTAAAGGAATAAAGATTCATATATGGAATGTATCAGATAAAATACAGCTAAAAAGAGTTTTCGAGGCTGGAGCTGATGGTTTTATGATTGATGATATTGCAATGGTCAGGGATTTTTTATCTCAACAAAACTGCCGGTTTTAATAAGCTGCTGCGCAATGAAATTACAATACTGTCTGTAAAACTTCAGGTTATTTAAGTTTATCCATTATTTTATCAAAGTATAACGGATCCAGTCTTTTTAGCCCCCGGGATTCCATAATCATATTGTATCTGAGCTGTTTTTCATTTATCTTTAATCTTATGTTTTTTCTTTCTTCTTCGTCTGCGCAGGCATTAAGCAGTGTAGTGAGGTTTACAATACTTTTCTGAAGCTCAATCTCTTCCGGTACTATCCCTGCATTTTTAAGAATTTTATAAGCCATTCTCAAATCTTCAGGAACCATTTCCAGGTCATCCGGAGGGAGTGGTTTGCCGCTGTTGGGAAGGTTGTCAAATTCGCCATTTGCCATGGCCTGTTCGATTTTTCTTTCAGCTATTTTTTCAAAAATTGACATTGTATAAACTCTATAAACGGTGAATGACTGAAGATTAATAAAATACAGAATTTTATCAAGAAAAAATTTATAGATTTTAATTGATTTTACGAATGATATATGAATTTTAAGAAAAACCTGATAAGATTACGATATAAGCCTGAAATACTTAATGAGAAAGATAACGGTTAATAAATAATGAAAAATAAGTTTCTGAAAGAAGTTTATCCGGGAATATTCAGTATTAAAGAGAAAGGAGTAATCGGAATTTTCAAACCACCTGTAAACATATATGTCATTACCGGGAAAAACGGACTGGTTTTTGATGCGGGCTATGGTGACCGTGGCTCTGTAAGAAGATTTTCAAAGGCTTATAAAGAAATAATCGGAATCTGTAAGGAAAGGGGTGTGGAAAATAACATTGATAGAATTCTGTTGAGCCATGCGCATGCCGATCATTTCTCAGGTTTGAAAAAGCTCAGGAGTAAATGGGGATTCCGGATATTAGTTACCGGAGAGATGAACAGAATCATAAAAAGCAGCAGGGATTACAGGGATTCATATGAGATGAATAACAGGAGAAAAAAGATTCCACCAGCCGGAGTACTATTTTATCTGTTTAAAACATTTTTACAGGAACTTGAGTTCACTGTCTATGCGTTATCATGGGGGCTCTCTTTTGTTCCTGATCCGGACATTATTATTGAACAGGACAGTAAAATTGATATCAACGGCAGGGAGTGGTATCTGTTTAATTCCCCCGGGCATTCCAGTGATCATATAATTCTATATGATAAAAATAATGGAATACTCTTCTCAGGTGATAATGTGATGAAAAGCATCAATGTCTGGCTGGGGCCTCCGAAATCTGACCTGGAACAGTATGAAGCATCATTAATAAAAATGATGAATCTGAATAATCTGAAGATTATATTGCCTGCCCATGGAGGACCTGTTACAAGAACTTATGAGAGATTAAATGAAATTATAGAATGGAGAAAAAAAAGAACGGATGATGTCCTTTCACTTCTGATTAAATCAAAACCAGATGGCTTTTCACTGAGAGAAATTATCGACAGACTGTATCCATCTGATAACCGCTTTAAAAAAAACTTTGCCGAAGGGTGGATAGAATTAACGCTTCAGAAGCTTGAAAGAGAAAAGATAATCTTTCATAACGGTGATAAGTATTTTTATCAAACCAGGTAACCTGCTTTTATCACCTGTCTCGGCAAAAAATATAAAAATATAATAAAAGATTATTGAGTTCTTGCTATCCTGAAACCGATATAAGTGCCTTCGTTCCATGTTCCCAGATAATCAACAAATCCCACTTGTAAAGCATTTTTGGTATAACTTATATTGCCACCTCTTTCTACTCGAGTACCATAAGGATAGGATGGCTTCCCATCAAAACACCATTCCCAGACATTACCGCTCATGTCATAAATACCGAGAGAATTGGCTGATTTACTTTTTACAGCATGCGTACTACTACCGGCATTCGCAGAATCCCACGAGACCAGCTCGGTAGCCGTTACATCTGTGTAGGCAGCTGTTGCTCCGCTCGCATATGATCCGGGAGTCCATGTAATTCCATTCTTATATCGTGCAGCACATTCCCATTCCATGCTCCCCGGAAGACGAAACCCGCTGGCTGTTGATTTTACATAAGGATTATCTTCAGCACCAGGTGCTGCCGAGAGTGAGGCGGTGTCATCAGCTGCCCGGATTGGGACAGTAAAGGCTGCATCAGTATAATATACACAATCCAGATCTTTATCGCTGCTGTTATTGGCATTATAGTACTCCGTCAGTGCATTACACCAAACCATCATATCACGCCAGTTTATTGTAGTTACAGGATGCTGATTTGTATCTCCGGTACCATCTCCCATTACTCCGGCATGTGAAATTGTATAACCGTGTGTTAATGCCCAATCGTAAACTGCTTTCCATAGCTGATATGTGGTTTCAGTCTCAGCTATCCAGAATGGAGTACTTATTGTTGACGGCGAAGAGACATCGTTGATGTTATCACCATCTGTATCCCCTGAATCATTGACACCTGTCGGGAATGTTCCACCGGGGACATACTTCATGCTGAAGCTTACACTGTCGGGCAGTTTGTATGAAACGCTGTATCCGGCTGGCACCGTGTCGCTTGTTGTATTATATGAATCATTTATTCCGTTGTAGCAGGAGAGTATGTTTAAAAGAAAGATAATTGAGATAAAAATTTTTGTATTCATGTAAAATTTCCTTTTTCTAAAATAGATTAAAACCTGTAATCCGTACTCAGTGTCGCGGTTGCGAACGGCATTGAACCGCCTTTTTCAACAAACAATCCGTATTCTCCCTGCAGCGAAAAGGATATGGAATCTGTTATTCTGTATTCAATACCTAACCCCGCTTTAGCTGTGGGATCGATTGTATTGCCTGTTTCATTAATTTCTGCCAGATCACCCATGGTTGTAAGCTTTTTGCTCATATAATTAATATTGATAAACGAAGCGCCGAGAGATAAAGAAGGAGCAATAGAAAAACTGTCACCGAAAGTGAATCTGTACCCCGTATTGACAAGCAATGGAATTATGAGAAATCTGTTATAAAGCGATTTACCTTTTTCAATAAGGTCTTTACCATCCATATAGTAGAATCCCGCACCTATCCCAACTTCAAATCTTTTAAAGAGTATATTTCTTTCGCTGAATTTAATCAACCCGCCATAGCCGATGCCTGCAATATCTGAAAATTTCCCGAGTGGTATTATAACTCCCGGATAAATTCCAAATATTGTATTCCTCTCAAATTTGACATTTGATGTATATGATTCATCGCCTTTATCATCAACTGCGACGATTTCAACCCTGCTATAACGTTGGACGTCTTTTAAAGTGTACTCTGTTTTTTTAAGTTCAGTTATCATGGTGCGTTTTTTATCAAGTATTGCATATACCCTGTATTTTTCCACTTTGCCGTCAGGATCATCAGAGGGTTCCCACATAATCCTGTTGTCGTTTGCATTTATTATATCTATTGATGAAATAACAGGTCTGGATGGCCTGATATTCCTTGTCGTTATTTTAAGTTCATTACTTGGTGACGATTCGTAATCAGTATTGTCTATGCTTGTCACAATTATAAAGTATGTAGTGTTACTGGAAAGGTGCTTCAAAGTTATTGATTTACTTCCAGTGCTGTCGATAAGTTTGTATTTATCTTTTTCACTGTTTTTAATATAAATATTATACTTCTTTACAGCATCGTACGGAGGCAGCCATAAAAGAGAAACCCTGTCTGTTGAGATATCTCCATCAACCTGCAGTCCTGATGGATTTTTTTCAGATACAAAGAGTACATCACTTCTTTTAATTATGAATTCTTCAGGTTTAAATAACTCTTTTCGGAATGTATAATTCTCCTGATCTTCATCGACCATAAAGGCAACAAGACCTTTGCCATCACGTTTCTGTATATATATCTTTCCCATTTTCAGCTTTGTATATAGTATACGCAGTATTGAATGACGTGGTATCTGTTTAACTTTTTTATCAGCAGTACGGAAGGTTACAGAACCGGCCGAATCAGATATTATAACGCCTTCAGTAATAGAACCGTCTTTTAAAAAGATAAATTCAGCCATTAATGGTACTTCAAGGGCAAGAGATAAGATTATAGCTGCTGAAAACGTAATTATAAATTTTATACATTTTTTTAAATTCATTTTAACTTCCTTAAAAATTTAAGAATATTTCTTACTGCTATCAACAGATAAAAGGTGGCAAAAACCTATATAATAAGTAGAAAAAAAGCCATAAAATTACCCATATTTTTTATTTTTTTGAAAATATTAATCAAGGTGGTTAAATCATAATCCTGTTTTTATTGATAAAAACGTTTTTTTAGCGTGTCAATATTTTTTTGGTGATACCAGACTAAAAAGATCTTCTGTCAAAAATTTAGTTTGTTTTGTATATCAACAGTTTACATAGTATCATCCTTGACAAAATACATGCTTATCTGCCAGTAATGTTAGATTTTAAAATATCAAATATTAAATATTAAACATTACATAATAGTGGGACATATACTGATTTGTAATAATAAAAAATCTATATAGCAAGAGATCTTACATGTATATAAAAGAAGAATCAATTTATGAATACAACTATAATATAAATGAAACGGATGAAAATGTATTCAGAAATATTTTTGAAAATAATCCTCAGGCAATTGCTGTTATTAATCCGTATGGATATTTTATCGAGACAAACCATAAATGGCAGCAACTTTTCGGATATAGCCGTAATGAATTGAATGGTTTACATATTATTGAAATGATACATACGGATGATTATCATGTTTTAATAAAAACTATAAGATT
The DNA here is from genome assembly GCA_963664815.2 of Spirochaetota bacterium. Taxonomy (GTDB): domain Bacteria; phylum Spirochaetota; class UBA4802; order UBA4802; family UBA5550; genus WRGT01. The sequence continues at coordinate 2,167,713 of CAXXHB010000003.1, read as the reverse complement.
GCTCTTTAAAAAAAATTTCAACTCCGGGCGCTTTGAAGTTTTCCTGCTTAAAAAAAATGGAACAAAACTATGGGTTGATATATCTGCAGTAATTATAAAAGATTATATGACGGAAACAATCAACTCTATAGCTCTTTACGTTGACAGCGGCAATAAAAACCCGGTTGAAAAAACCCACAGATCAAGTGAAATAAAGAGTCATATTCTTCTGGAAGAATCACCTATCGGAATTGTCGTATACAGGAAGAGGAGATTGTTGTTTGCAAATATGGCATACGCAAAGATATTCGGATTTGATAAACCTGAAGATATGATTGGTATGACAGGTTTTAAGCTTGTAGCGGAGAATGAAAGAAAACTGGTGATTAAGAGAAACATCTCTCTTGAAGAGGGATCAATTGATACAGATATTTATGAAACCGTATGCCATAAAAAAAATGGGACTGATTTCAATGTTTCAGTTAATACTGTAAGAATTATACTTGGAGAAGAACCATCCACTCTGGGTTTTCTTCAGGATATAACAGACAGAAAACAGATAGAAGAGGATTTGAAAAGATCTTATGATGTGCTTGAAGAGAGAGTTCTGGAAAGAACAAAGGAAATAATAAACCTGAATCAGTTGATGATTAATTCTCAGGAGCAGGAGAGACAGCGTATAGCTAAAGATCTTCATGACGGAGTAGGGCAGTCTATACTTGCAGCGAAGGTTAATATCTCCCTGTTTAAGAATGATTCAGTTCTGTACCCGGACAGGCTGGAACGTGGGCTTCTTCTGCTTGACCAGTCGGTAAAAGAGCTCAGGGAAATCTGTTCGGATCTTTTTCCCTCGGTTCTTGATGAATTCGGACTTGCATCTGCGATTAGGTTATATGCAAAATATTCTCTCGGATCATCAGGAATTTCTGTGGAGCTTGATCTGTGCAATGATCTGAAAACAAAAAAAGAAACAGAGATAAATCTATACAGAATTGTTCAGGAATCATTCTCCAATATCCTGAAGCATTCCGGGGCTGACAGAGTGAAAATTACTCTGGAAAATCAGAACGACAGGGTAAAGCTTTCCATTGAAGATAATGGTATTGGATTTAATCCTTATCAGATTATAAAATCGCGTAACCACTGTGGATTAATCAGCATGAAACAGAGAGCTGAAGGTCTGGGTGGTATAATATTAATTGACACGTCTGTGAATAAGGGAACTACTCTTAAGGTCATTCTGCCGTAATTGATAGTATTAATATTCTATTTCTGATTGATATAACTACATAAAATTACCCTTTAATCTAATGCTTTATCACTATTGCATATTTTACCCATTAGAATTAAATAAAGAGTATAATGTTTGAAATAATTCCCGGAATACTTCATAGTTTATCGTTTTTATTTAATTCTGCTACTATGTGAAAAGGTGAGGATTTATGAAAAAACTCAGAATATTTATTGCTGATGATCATGCCATACTCCGTGAAGGACTCTGCTCAATTATTCAGAGTGTGCCTGAATATGAGATCATAGGCGAAACAGGTGACGGAAGAGAAGCGCTTGAAAAGATAGAACAGCTTAAACCTGATGTGGTAATCCTTGATATATCACTGCCTTCAATGACTGGAGTGGAGGTAGCGCGTCAGCTGAGAAAATATCATCCGGAAATTAAGATTATAATACTTACACAATATGATAATGATGAATATATTGAACATCTGATGCAGTATGGTGTCCATGGATATATATTAAAAGAGAATACAAGCATGGATCTGATACGCGCAATTTCGGAAGTAATGAAGAATAATATTTATCTGAGTCCGGAAGTAACAAAAAAGATGGTAAATAATTTTGTAGCAAACTGGCAGCAGAATGATAAAGCTTCCGGCTCTGTAATTCCCAGGCTTACTCCACGTGAACTTGAAATCCTCAAACTTATAGCAGAGGGGAAGACAAACAAACAGATCTCCTCAATGCTGTTCATTTCCGGAAAGACGGTCAATGTCCACCGTTCTAACATAATGAAAAAGCTGAATATAAGAAAAGTTACGGATCTTGTAATCTATGCAATAAAAAAAGGTTTGATCAATTAACATTTCTCCTCTGTAGAATTCATACTGTCGTTACCTTATTATTCAGCAGTATAACTGAAAAAAGAACAATTCCCCTGAAGAAAACAGATTTACCACCCGGATTATATATAAGACCGCGTTTTTAAAGATGGATGAAGTAAGAAATAATTTCTTAACGTTTATATCTATAAGATATTAATACTATATTTGTATAAACCAGTAGGGTGATAAATATATAGAATAAACCTCTCTTTTAGTTTGAATACTCTATTGCCAATATCGGTATTTTTAGAATATTGTGATGTATCTCAATCTTTAATCTATATATATAATTTATTCAATTTTAATAGAGGTGCAAATATGAAGTGGTTTAACAATATGAAAGTATCTAAAAAAGTACTGTTCGCATGTTCATTTTTTCTGATTATTATAGTTATAATTTCTTCAAGCAACTACCTGAATATGAAAAAGGCAGATAAATCATTTAATGATTTCTATAATAACAGATTTTTCGGATCGGTATATCTCAGCAAAGTTTATGAAACATTCCTGGTATTAAAAACGAATATGCTGTCACAGCAGCTGGCTGCAGAAAGGAAGGATGTAAAAGAAGTTGATAAACTGATCAGTGAGAGTAAGGTTATAATCCAGGAATATAAAAAATATCTGGATAGCTACATGGCCTTGAACAGAACTCCCGATGAAATAAAAATATTGGATAATTTATTAGCTGAGGTTAAGGGGGGATCTGAATTAAGAACAAAATTCAGTGAAGCAATTATAAAAGGTGATTTTACTGAAAGCAGGAAATATATGGATGGATGGTTTATTGTCCATAAATCCGGTATGGATTTAATTGATAGTCTTGTAGATCTCCAGATTAAGAAGGGAAAATCACTAAGTGAAAAACAGGAAGGTGATGTTTACACTACAAATATTCTTATTCTTATTACGCTGTCTGTTTCGATGGTTATCGGTGTATTTATCATTACATTGCTTTCAAAATCAGTTTCGAGTCCGGTTAATAAAGGTCTTGTTTTTGCCCAGAAAATGGCAGATGGTGATTTTACTGAGAGGATTGATCTTGATCAGAATGATGAACTTGGAACTCTCGGTAAGGCACTGAATAAAACAGCTGATAACCTTGAAAAACTTATATCGGATATTATCACTGCATCACAAAATCTTGTTGAGGCTGTAAAACAGATAGCAATTGGAAACCAGAATCTGTCCCAGAGAACAAGCGAACAGGCCAGCGCACTTGAGGAAGTAGCCTCGACAATAGAGGAAGCAAGCACTTCTATAAATTTTAATTATGAAAATTCGCAGAATGCAAAAGGAATGTCAGAAACATCATCTCAAACTGCAATTCGCGGCGGGGAACTTGTCAATGAGACTGTTCAATCTATTAATGAAGTTAATACAAGCGCAAAAAAAATTGGGGAAATAACCACGGTAATTAATGAAATTGCATTTCAGACAAATCTCCTGGCTCTCAATGCGGCTGTTGAAGCAGCCAGGGCTGGTGATCAGGGCAGGGGATTTGCTGTTGTAGCCGGTGAAGTGAGGAACCTCGCCCAGAGAGCGGGGAATGCAGCCAGGGAGATAGCTCACCTGATCAATGATACTGTCGCAAAAGTGGAAAACGGAACAGAAAAAACATATAAGAGCGGAGAATCTTTAAAAGAGATTATTGTATCTGTAAAGGATGTAGCCAGGTTAGTTGATGAAATTGCAGCATCTTCAAATGAACAGAAACAGGGAATGGAGCAGATAGCCATTGCCATTACAGGTCTTGATAATATGACACAGCATAACGCGGCCCTTGTCGAGGAGACAGCCGGAGCAAGTGAGGAAATGTCAAATCAGGCGCAGGAACTTGTTGCTTTAATATCGAGGTTTAAAATCAGGGAGACAAAACCTGATTCGGGTGCAAACCTGTACAGAGGTAAAGTTTCAGTTCCGGTTTCCCCGGTATTCGATAGATCCTTATATACAACGACAAAAAATGATCACTCAGGCTCTCCGGAAAAAAAGAGAGTCTCAATTATTGGAAATGAAAGCTTTGAGCAGTTTTGATAATCATAACAGTTAAGATCAGGTATGTCATGCAGTATGAAATGAAGTATTATAAGATTTACTAAAAGAAAAAATATAACGGACATTTATTTTATGTAAAGATAGAATCAGATGAAAGAGATAAGTTTATTCAATATGTTCAATTAATAATTTTCAGTATTACCGGTAGTTCCCTTCTGGTGCGGATGGGATTGATTAGGGATATCAATTATAATCAGTGCTGCTATCCTCTCATCTTAAATCAATCCGGTCTCGTTACTCAGAACGGAATTACTGGCATCTGATCCGGAAATTTTTAATATATTATTCATTTTCCTGACGGTTTGTCCAGCTTACTGCAAGCTTTACAAGACTCCTTGAATCAGAAAGTTTCAGTTTGATTCTTAATCTTTTTCTTATTGCTTCAACTGTTTTCAGGCTGATAAACAGTTTGTCAGCGATTTCCTTTGAATAGATGCCTTTACCTATCATCATAAAAACCTCGAGTTCACGCTCGCTAAGTGTATTGATAATTAAATCCTGCTGTGAAGAGTAAGAATACCGTATCTTGGAAGCAACGGTTGATGAAAATTTTTTACTTACATATATCTCTCCGCTGAGAACAGTTAATAAAGCTTCGATAATTTTTTCCGGAGTTTCGTTTTTCATTATATAGCCGCAGGCGCCGGTTTTTATCATGCGTTCGGCATAGATAAGTTCGTCCTGGTTTGAAATAATCAGGACTGAAGGAGAGGGATTGATAGAGGAGATATTTCTGCATAGGTCGATATTATAAACACTGTTTAAATAAAAGTCACATACTAAAAGATCAGGATTTAATTTTCTTACAGCCTTAATAAGCTTGGTGCAGTTTTCTGCTTCGCCGCAGACATCGAACTTACCTGAATCATTAAGTATTTTTATCAATCCCTGGCGTATCAGAGGCTGATCATCCACAACCAGAACACGTTTTTTTTTGACCGGTTCGGTGTAACTGTTTTTTAAATATTTCAGGTCATTCAATTCATTTATGTTTACTGTGAAGATAAGTGAATTATGGCTTTCACTATAATCAAATACCAGTGAACCATTGATCATATCTGAAATATGTTTTATTATAATGTAACTGAACTCAGCTCTTAAATTATTTTCAGGAGTTCCATCATCTCTGACAATGAGTTTTATTATATTGTTATCACTTTCAAGGGCAATCATTATATTCGCCGGGCATTTTAATTTTATTGCGCTATTGACGGCTTCTTTTGCTATAAGAAATATATTGCGTGTAGTAAATTTATCAATAAGCCGGGGAACGTTTCCGTAAGAAAATATGCAGTTTATGCCTGTAAATTTACGTGTTGAGGCAGCAAGAGATTCAAGCAATTCAATAATATCATCATCACATGGGAGAAGGTTATTTATTCCTCTTGTTAACCCGCGAATCTGGGAGGCTGCATCATCAATAAGGACAGATATATTATTCGCAAGATTTGATTCTTCGGAATATTTTTCATCAAGTTTTCTTTTTAATTCTCTGCATAATATTGAAATCCCTGAAAGATAATTAAACAGATTATAATCAAGTTCATGGCCGATTCTTTCTTTCTGAATTTCGTCCATTTTAATAATAATATCTTCAAGCTTGCGGACTTTGGATAAATTAAAAAGGGTTGATATTATATGTAATTCGTTGTTTATATATATAGTTTCAGAGGAAAGACGGATTTTATAAACAAACCCGTTTTTATCTTTCATCTCAAACTCTTTGTTTTTTACTGTGCCTGTATTTTTTAATAATTTATTTATACCTTTACGGTCTTCATCATTAATCCAGCAATCAATTTCTGAAGCTGTTTTTCCAATGATGTCATCTTTTGAGAATCCGGTATATTCATGACAACAATCACTTGCATCAATAGTTACACAGTCATTCATCCTTGTAAGTATCTGAATATTGGGTGAATACCTGAAGGCCTTTGCAAATTTCTCTTCAGAAAATTTAAGCTCTCTTTCAATATTAACCTTTTCAGTGGCATCCCTTGCTACTCCCAGAAAGGTTATATCGCTTTTGTGTTTTCCGCGGATTATCGTGAGTATAATTTCGTGCCATTTTGCTTTACCATGCTTACATGTCATCTCAAGCGTATATGGTCCAAGTGAAGAAATTTTTTTACTGGAAAGTTTTTGAATATTGAAATCATTTTTTATCAGCTGCTTTATTTCTTTATATGATTCAGGAGTAAAATGTTCATGTAACTTCATTTTTATCTGTTCATCAAACGTAAAACCCCTGATTTTTTCACCGGATGGGCTTATATATGATATATTGAAATTTTTATCCATAACCCATATTATCTCGCTGATATTATCAGCAATCAGTCTGTATATATTTCTGTTTTCTGATAGTGATTTTTCCGTATTATTGATTATAAAACCGGCTATATAGTCGAAATGATTATCAATAGACAACCGATTTCCATAAACCCGGCAGTAAAATGGTTTGCCATTTTTTTTTAATAAACGGAATTCATATGAATTGAATAGATCATTAAAAATTGTCCAACTGCTTTTCAGTATAATGGGAAGATCATCTTCAAATATAAAAAGATTAAAGTGCTTTCCCGTAACATCTGAAGATATATAACCTGTCATCTGCTCCAACGCAGGGCTGACATATGTAATTATACCATCTTTATCAATAAGAAAAAAAACGGAATTAATGCCTTCGAGAAGCATCTTAAATATATCGGGATTATTCAGGTTGTAATTATCATTTCGGTTTAATTCACTCACCATCTTCACCTGATTTATATTTTTAACAAAGTTTATAAATATTAGTCAAAACTTAAATATTCAATTTTGATATGGCTAATCCGGGGTAATAATAACTCAACAGAAAATATAAATGAAATATTAAATTATATTAAAATCGGTTAAGACATTGTTTTAAATATGATGCTGCATCCGGAATATCAGAAGAAATTCGGAGCTGTATGGCCATTGTAAAACCGAATCCGGGATAAAATTGAATTGTTATATGCCAGCAGGCCTGATTTATTATAATGACTTATAATAGTTATCAGGTAATAATTCTCTTTGATCGATTGTTTCGGTCTGCTGTTCAATATAAATTAAAACTTTTAACTTGCTAAATTCATTACATGAATAGTTATATATTGATTTCATATTAACAGGAAGGATTGCCTGTAATTTATAATTCATTTTTTCCTCGGAATAAATTTTTTTCTTATTATATTGTGTTATGTTAAACTTCATCCCCGCAGGATAGGTTTAATAAAAATACAAATTGCTGATGGAGTCATATGTATACTGAAACTTAAGATGTGTTCATGTTCTTTAATTAAATTAATCACCTCATTTTTAAGTAATCTCATTTCGTCATCTGAAAATGAATTATCATAAACTGACAGCATGAGATATGATTCTGAACTGAACAAAGATAATAATGTTGTTTCTCTTGCAATTCTTCCGTCTACTGAAAGAAAGTTTAATATTACATCGATAATTGCCGAGTAGTTTTCCAGGGTTAAAAATTCTAATGAACCCTTTTCTTTTTTAAAAAAAAATAATTCAAGAAGGTATTTTTTTATCCTGTCTGTTTCACCGGTTATACGGCATTTATATATTCTGTTTTTAAAAACGTAGACTTCTGATTGAACCTGAAATGTGCTCATAAAAGATACATCCCGCTTACAGCAAAAATTAAATAGCCTGATATTGTTATTGTATCTTTTATATTAATTATTTTATATATGTGTACAATCAATTTAGAGGTTCGAACCCTATTATTGTTATAGGGTTCGAAATCCGTTATAATACATATCAAAAAAATATGTATTATGGACATTTGTGTTTAATTTAAAAATCAGAAGAAAAGATAATAAACTGCATTCAATTCTGAAAATTTTAAAAAACTGTATTCGTAATAAGCTTTTAATATAAAATACATTATATTAATTCTGTTTTTTGTTCAGTTATTATTGCTTGACATGGATGAAGATGTGAAGATTCTGGCTCCAGTGAAAATTATAGATTATAAATCTAAATAGAATTTCCGGGGAGCAATTATGAATAAGATCATTCCGTCACGAAATACAGATTTATATAAAAATAAACTTATATCTGCAAAAGATGCGGCTAAAATAGTTAAGTCAGGAGATAGTTTATTATATGGATATTTTCTGGGAAGACCTGTCGATTTTGACAGGGAGCTTGCTGCAAGAATGAACGAACTTTTTAATGTTCAGATAACACAGTGTGCCGGTCTGCCATCCGATTCTCCGACAACATGTTGTGATCCCACTCATGAACACTTTATATGCAACAGCTGGTTCTTTGATACAGGGAACAGACGGATGGGTGACAAAAATCTTATGTTTTATAACCCGATTACATTCAGCCAGCTTCAGACAATTATAGCCGGCGATCTTTTTAACTACAACATTTATGTTCAACAGGTGAGCCCGATGGATAAATTCGGTTTCTTTTCATTCGGGCCTACCAATGTAAACAGCCTTGAATCATGCCTGGGTGCAAAAACTCTTATTCTCGAAGTAAATGAAAACATTCCAAGGGTTCACGGCGGGTCGGAGGATTCTATTCACGTTTCGATGGCAGACTATGTGATAGAAGGGAGCAATACACCCCTTGCAGTTCTTCCTGCAGGAAAACCGCCAACGGATGCTGAAAGAAAAATGGCGGCTTTATTGATGAAAGAAATTCCCGATAAAGCCTGTATACAGCTTGGAATAGGGGGCCTTCCAAACACTCTCGGGGAACTGCTATGTGATTCCGATCTTAAGGATCTGGGAATTCATACTGAACTTTTTGTAGATTCAATGGTTAAAATGTTTGATGCAGGCCTGGTTACCGGAAGATATAAAACAACCGACAGGTGTAAGATAGCTTTTACATTTGCATTGGGTACAAGGGAAATGTACGATTTTATGGATAACAATTCTGCTCTGGCAAGCCATTGCGGGAAATATACCAACAACCCGGAGATAATAGGGCTTAATGATAATTTAAGGTCGATAAATAATACCCTTATGGTTGACCTTTTCGGACAGGCATGTTCGGAAAGTGCCGGGCCAAGACAGATTTCAGGATCCGGAGGACAGGCAGATTTTGCCATTGCCGGATTTAAGTCAAACGGAGGTAAAAGTTTTCTCTGTCTTTCCAGTACATATGACGATAAAGAGGGTAATCTTAAATCGAGAATATTACCAATGCTGCCGCAGGGGAGCATCGTAACAACACCCAGGACATTTGTTGATTATATAGTAACAGAAAATGGAATTGCGCGCCTCAAGGGTAAATCAACATGGGAAAGGGCAGAACTCCTCGTTTCCCTTGCGGATGAATCTTTCAGAGATGAACTTGTTTCCGCTGCCGGAAAAATGAATATATGGAGAAAGACTAATAAAATCGCAGAATAAAAATTTGTATTTATCCTCATTGCTCAATCCGGGTTGATGTGGCAATGAGGATAATGATCAGTTTTGTACTTTATAAAAATTTTAAAGATTTAAACAGAAGCTTAAATTCTGCGTCCTATGGCATAACCACCCTTTGTTGCTTCGAAAACTCTGCCGGTTGAGTGAACATCACCGGTCAGGTATATTTCGGGAGCAACCTGTCTTCTCATACACTCTTCATAAAGTGTCCGATCCGGTTTCCAACCCATTGCAATTATAATAATATCAGACTGGATTTCTATTTCCCTGTTTTTAAAATCTATTTTTTTTGCGAAAGGATTAGGAATATTTTCCGGCAGAAGAGGTTTCCATGTGATGTAAGGGTCTGGCACTTTTTTTGAAATGTTCTGATTCAATACAATGCTTCCCTGCTTAATACTGTCTACGCCGGTACAGTTCATTATCTTTACACCCTTTTTTTCAAGATGATGTATCATGTATCCCCTGTTTGCAGTACATACATTTCTCAGAATGTCGGAGCGCATTTCAACAATTGTAATATTTTTTATACCCAGCTCATATGACAGATAATGAGCGGTTTCGCATCCGGCAGATCCACCGCCGATAATTACAGCATCATTTTTACCTTCACATAGAGACCGGTTCATCAATATATCTACAGACTGGAAAACATTTTCATTGTTAATGCCCGGTATATCAGGTTTTAATCCGATACCTCCGGTTGCAATTACAATAGTATCAAATTTACAGTTTTTAAGCGTAGAGGCTGTTACGGTTTTACCAAATTCAGTTTTAAGTTTAAACTTTTTTGAAGAAATTAAAAGTCTGTTATTCATATATGAAAGATAATTCGCTATCTCATATTTTATTTTAGGAACAGATCCCGGTATTATCAATCCGCCTGCTGTTGTTTTTTTATCGAATATGGTTACATCATGACCTCTCTCAGCAGCTGTACATGCACACATTACACCGGCAGGTCCGGCGCCTACAACAGCGATTTTTTTCTTTTCCGGAGCGGGAGGGAGTGTTTCATATTTTTCTTCAAATGCAGTTCTCGGATTTACTGAACACTGCGGATGACCGCCGCTGATGAATTCATTCAGGCACCCCTCCTGATCTCCTATACATGGAATAATCTCCCTGTTTTTTCCTGCGTATACTTTATTGGGCCATTCGGGATCTGCGAGAAGCGGCCGGCCCAGCATTATCATATCGCACTGGTTTTTCTGAAGAGCCCTTTCTGCTATGTCGGGAAAACCAAGCTTGCCCACTGCAGCTACAGGGACATCAATTCCTGCATTGGATTTAATTTTATTCTCTTTTAAAAAGTTTTTTACCAGTTCTGCAACTTCAATAAAACATGCGGGAGGCATTGCCTCCGGCGGGTGAGGGAGCCACCAGTTGTCATAACAGCCAAGATCCACGTCGATGATATCAACCCCGGCAGAGATCAGATTTCTTATGTAATCCAGTGTCATCTCAATAGTTCGCTCGTTTTTAAATTTTTTCAGGGATGGAACAATGTTCATCCTTTCTCCATATGTTGCATTAAGCATCAATGACAGATCTATTCTGTACATAACAGGATAATCCTTACCGCATCTGTTTCTTATTTCTCTGACAAGATCAACTCCGAATTTCTGCCAGTTGCGATATGGCCCGAAACTTCTTCTGTTAAATGCCGTGTTTGAAAGCTGTTCCAGCAGATATCCTTCATGCCCATGAAGATACACTCCGTCGATAAGAAGGGCTTTCGCATCAGCGGCCGCCTGCCCGGTATTCCTGACGATTTTTTTTAATTCCAGGAATGTAAGAGGTCTGCATGGAACCTGAGTAATATAGAAATTTGGATTCCATGAAGCCGAAACAGGGAGTTTATGTTTTTTTACTATACATTCAGGAGATCCTACTCTCCCCAATCCGGGTGTAAGCTGAATAAAAAAAGCAGTTCCGAATGAATGTAATGATTCGGCAAGAGTTTTCCATCCGGCATAGTTTGTTCTCGATCTGTCGATACGCGGAAACATGGACAAATTACCCGATTCAGTAACAGATGGATCAATACCATGACTTACGGGTACGAGACCTGATGTTATGAGGCCGGTACCCCCCTTGGCCCTTTCGGTAAAATATGCTATCATTTTTGATGATGGTTTACCTGTTTCATCTGCCATGCAGATGTTTCCCATCGGAGCCATAATTATTCTGTTCTTTACTGTTAATGAATTTATTCTTATCGGCTCAAAAAGCGCAGAGTATGGATACATTTCACTATCCATACGGGTTCCCTTGAAATTTGCTTTGTCGTTAAACCAGTTTTCAAAATACTCAGTCCATTTTTCGAGAGTATTATTGTACAGGCGGGTATTTTTTTTCATTATTCTCTCCGGATAATAAATTATTATTTAAAGAAATTACTGATTAATAAATTGCAACAAAGAAATTTTATAATATATTTTACGGATATAAATCCGGTGAAAGAATTAAATCATTAAATGAATTTAAATATGTAAAAAACCATTAATTAATTTTTTTTTATTGTAATTCATAAATTATTATAATTAACTTATTTACTGATTTATAAATCTATATTTAATTTCAGGAGAAACAATATTTCTTGAATACAAAACTGACTTGTAAAAACAGAGGTTTTTATCCTGTTTTTATTAAAGGAATTGATACAGAAATATATTAATACCGGAGGTCGTTATATGAGTTCGTATTATAAAAAGATAGATGGGAAGAATTATGACAGGGCAATGCTTGATATTGCAGATAAGAGTGTAGACGGCAAAGGTGATGGAAGGATTTCTCTGGCTGATGCCAGAGGTATTATAAAAGCTGTTAAAGATGGTGGTAAAATTACAGATATTGAGAAGAGAACTCTAAATTATATTCTTGAAAAATATAAACTGACAGAAACTGCTTTAAAACATATTGAAAAAAGTTTATCTGAAAACATGACTGATAATAAGAATGCGGTTATTGAAACAGATCAAGCAGATGTTCAGAAAAAACAATCTTCTGAGAAGACTAAACGTTCTGAAGGGAATAATCAGGCTCTTTCACTGAAAAGTAATAAAGGATTAATAATTTTTCTTTCAATACTGCTTCTTGTAATATTAACTATTTTTATTTTTAATAAATACTTCTATAAAAAAGCCGGCAGTGAAAACAGTGTAACGGAAAATAAATCTGAAATTGCACCCACAGGTAAAACAGAAACCGGAACTGCCGTTATTGACAGGACAGCCGAAAAGATAAAGGAAAAAACTCTTTCCGGAAATGAGTATCTTGTAAAAGATAAAGATTCTTTAATCAAAATAAGTGAAGCGTTATATGGTGATTATAAAAAATGGGAGGATATTTATAAACTGAATAATAAAACAATATCCAGACCGACAATACTTTATCCGGGGCAGATATTGACTTTACCTGCTAAAAGTAAAAAATAAAGATAGCCGGGATTAGTGTAAATTAAACAGTTATACCTCACTGTCGCCTGAATCGACATAGAAAAAGGAGAAGGGATGCCATTTAAAAAGCCCAGGCAGGTGTTTGTCTGCAGACTTGAGATCAGGTTTTACGGCATCTCTGTTTTTTATATTTATAGATAAAGTGTAATACATAAATTTTAAAATATTTTTGACAAAAAAAACTTAATAATATAGAATGAGCAAGCCGTTAATTTTTTCAGCAGTCAGTTTATGGTTTGTTGAAATTATTTTTAATGAAATTTTTTTTAAGGAGTTTTGTATGCCCAGTGGTGTAGTAAAATGGTTTAACGAGAAGAAAGGATTTGGTTTCATTTCAAAAGATGATGGCGGAGATATTTTTGTCCATTACACAGGTGTTGCGGGTGAGGGATTTAAAAGTCTCAGAGAGGGTGATAAGGTAAATTTTCAGGTTGAAGATTCCGACAAGGGTCAACGGGCAGTTTCTGTTCAAGTGATATAATTTTAAAATGAACCAGTCTTTGAACGGGGTAAATTTTACCCCGTTTTTTATCTAAATATTAATCAAATGAATAAAACTGCTGTTGTATTGCGCGTCCTGCAAAACCTGATTTTTTTATTCTGTCGTCAAATTCCTCCCAGTTGTCACCATAATGAGTAAGATACATTTTGGACTTTACTGCAGGTGAAAAATTACTTATTTCATCAAGAGAAGCATGAACGCCGCCTGTAAAAAACTGGCAATCGTGGAATATTGCCTCAAAATTAAATTTATTTTCATAAAAATCAACCAGATCATAATCATACCTTGTATCACTTGTAAAAAAGATTCTGTCATCAATAATAACACCGCAACTCCAGAATGAACTCTGCCAGTCATATGAAGAATCAGGTATATGCTTTGTACGCATTATTTTTATATCTATATTTCCTACTTTTAATCCAAAGGTCTCTCTGTTGTAATCCGGGAGCCACTGAGGTCTTATAACGTCCCAGAAATCTTTAAATGTCAGCATATCACCCGCTTCCTCTTCATTATACTCGCAACCTCCACGAAGCGACATATCCCATAATATATGCTGATAAGTTTCATTAATAATCATTACAGGCTTTTTTTTAGTGGAATATCGTCCCAATAATGATATTTCTTCAAGTCCCCCTATATGATCTGCATGAGAATGTGTGATAAGAAAATTTCTTATTTCAGTAACAGGTATTCCAAGTTCGGAGATTGCCTGAGGACATTTTGTGCCGCAGTCAATAAGAAGATGATCTTTCCCTTTAATAATAAGAAGATTGGTCTGATATTGTCGTTTTGTAAAAGCGCTTCCGGTACCTATAAAAAACAGATCAAGATTACCGTCGTTCTGAAGTAGCAGATTTTTCTCGTTAAGAGTTTTTATAATCATGGTTATTACCTGTATTGTTTTTTATTTCCGTGACTAATATACAGATTTTTAAAAAATACAAACAATTTTTTTATTTATGCATAAAAACCCTGAACATAATTTGATGCATATTGATTGAGTATATTTTATATAATTGACATTTTTTTAATTATGACATTTTATAATTAAATATTAATTGAATTGTAAAAGCTGTTTTTAAATTATTGAATTTTGTAAAATGGAGATTGATTATGGCCGTAATAGAACAGTGGCGCTGGGAAAAAGAGGAGATTAAACCGGTACCATGGCATTTTTACAATTCATGCAGCAGGTTCCCGCAAAAAAATGCGCAGATTTTTAATGGAAAACTTTATCCCGGAGATGGCAAAGGAAGTTTTACCTGGTCTGAGATGCTTGAAAGGGTTGAATCTATCTGCTGCGGTTTATTATCTCTTGGGTTTAATAAAAAAGACCGTGCTGCAATTATGTCAGAAAGTACACCATACTGGACTCATGCCGATATGGCACTTGCATGTACAGGGGGAGTAAGCGTTACTATTTTTCCGACACTTCACGCAAAAGAAATAATCTACATAATGAAAGATTCTGAAAGCAAAATTATCTTTGCAGGGAATGAAGACATACTCGATAAAATAATGAATTCATATAATGATATTCCAAGGCTTGAAAAAGTAATAGTACTGGATATGAATTACAAAAGCAGCGATAAAAGGGTAATCGGGCTTCAGGAACTTATCGATTCGGGTAATTCATGGAAACAGGGAAATTACAGTAAGTATCTGGAAATTAAAGATTCTGTAACGCCGGATGACTGGTACACTATAATATATACATCAGGTACAACAGGACCGGCTAAAGGTGTGATATTAACCCACTTTAACTGTAGTTCAAGAATTGCAGGTGCAGATGAATTTCTTTCAAGATATGGAATGGATATAACAGAAGATGATCTGGCACTCTGCTTCCTTCCATTCGCACATATTTTTGAAAGAGGATCGGGTGAACTTTTAGCGATTTATCATTCTGCAACAATTGCATATGCAGATAAACCGGGTACTCTGCTTAACGACATACGGAAATATAATCCCACATGGATAAACTGCGTACCGAGACTATACGAAAAAATTTATCTTCAGTTACAATATATTATGAAGCAGAATTCATTCAGGAAGGTAATAATTTCATGGGCGCTGAATGTAGGTTATGAAGTTCTCGAATGCAGGAAAGATGAAAAGGGATGCTATAATATGCATAGTAATTATGATATTATGGCTAAACTCGGATTTTTTCTTAAGTTCAAATATAAGATTGCGGATAAAATTCTTATTAAGATAAGGGCGCTTTTCGGTAATCATTTCAGGTACTCATTCTCTTCGACCGCATCAATTTCACCGGATCTTCTTAAATTTTATTATGCAATAGGTGTTCCAATAGTAGAAGGGTATGGTCTTACCGAAAGTTTTAATGCCTGTATCATGAACCCGATAACAGCCTGTAAGCCCGGTTACATCGGGATAAATGCATGCGGCGGGCAGAGCCGGGTTTCCGATGATGGTGAACTTGAGATAACGGGAGCCGGAGTTTTCCGTGAATATCTTAAAAAACCTGAATGGACTACAGAGCTTTTTACTTCTGACGGATGGTTTAAGACCGGAGATATTGTTACAGTCGATCATGATGGATATTATATGATTCTCGACAGGAAAAAATCGATTATCTGTACAGATTCAGGTAAAAATATCTCTCCTTTCAAAATTGTTGATCTTTTTTCAAACAGCAGTTATATAGATCAGATTCTGATTGTAGGTGATGACAGGAGTTATATTACCGCTCTTATTGTACCTGACTTTAACTACTTTATAAATCTGTTCGATAAAGAGAATGTTAAATATAAAAAAGACCAGCTTCAGTGGGATGATTATGGCGGATTCAGGACATGTACAAAAGTAGGAAATGATTTTATAGTTCATTATACATTGCAGGAGCTTATAAGCAATGAAGTTGATAAAGCAAATATTGAACTTGAGAGTTATGAAAAGATTAAGCAGTATACAATACTTCCGGAAAGATTCACCGAGAAGAATGGTCTGCTGACACCATCTCACAAGGTAAAGAAGAAAGAGATTATTGAAAAATATGCTGATGAGATTGCAAAAATGTATGAATAATTTAAACGTTAGTTTATTAATATGTTTTTAGTGTAAAATAAACGATTAAATCTCACCGCCGCCTTTGGCGGCGGTGAGATTTAATCGTTTTCTGTTATAAAAAGCTTTGGAATTATTATCGGAATAATTTAATTGATTATAATCCCTGTTGTTCATATATATAAAGTGTATTTAAATCTGATTTTATCCGGAGTAAAAAAATGTACTGTCATAAATGCGGAAAAGAATATATTCAGGATGCAAAATACTGCCAGAGCTGCGGTACTCTGCTTGCCTCCACTAACGAAAATGTGATCGCCGGGACGAATTCAGGCCAGCCGGCCCCCGGAAGGGAACTGATCATTGCGCTTATACTCTCAATATTCTTCGGTCAGCTTGGTGTCGACAGGTTTTATCTCGGTTATATCGGCCTGGGATTGCTTAAGCTGTTTACATTCGGAGGGTGCGGGATATGGTGGCTTGTTGACATAATTCTTATCGCTACAAGAAAACTTAACGGCTCTGACGGAATTGCTCTTGTATAAATATATTTCCGGTAAATTATATAATGGATATTTCGCCAACATAATGCTGGTTGCTGCAGGAATACTGACTCTTTTTGTAATTCCGAAGTTTACATCTGTCCATACAGGCTGCATTTTCAATAAAATAACCGGTTTATACTGCCCCGGATGCGGTATAAGCAGGGGGTTGTATTCAATTCTGAGGGGAGATATCAGCAGAGCTATACATTACAATCTTCTTTTAGTCACAGCTGTGCCGCTTTCTGCAATATGGTGCATTGTGCGTATTATAACATCTGAAAGTATATTAAATATAAAAAAATATGATAATAAAGTTATTGCCTTTTTCATCTCAATTGTTTTAATATTTGCAGTTTTAAGAAATATCCAGTCACCTGTTTTTATTTTTCTCAGGCCATAAACAAAACATCAGGAAAATTCTTATACATGATTGTCTTTGGTAAAAAATGTTTTAATCTCTTATATCGAACCTGATGGAGATTAAAACATTTTAATTTAAAAAGAAAATTATACTTCTGTGTCTGCCAGGGTTACGATGGCCTGTGCCCATTTAACATACTTAAGGTTTGCCAGATCTCTTATTGTTTTTACATTAAATGCATCCATCAGAAGTTTTGCATCACCTTCACTTACCCCCTGAAGTGCTGCTACTGGTGAGTCAGCAAGAACTTTAAAGCTTTTGTCTTCATAGCTTTTATCCACTGCTTTGTTGATATTCATTAAATCCTCCATGAATTTTTTTAATTTAAAAAGATTTCTAAAAGAAAAGATTTTATTTGTCAACGGAATCATTTTTAGAGTAATAAAAAATTTTTATTACTCTAAAAATGATTCATGATGTTTATAATATATCATAAATCACGGGAAATTAACAATGATTCAATTATAGAAAAAATTGAACATAATTTTTTATTGATTATATTATCATCAAAACTGTCTGTTTTACAGAATTTTTTTATAATTATCCTCATACCTGTAAATTATAGCAGTTAACAATTTAATCAGTACGCTCATTGTCATTCCCGCGAAAGGGGGTGAATCTCATGGAACAAGTATTATGAAATTCCGGCAGTACAGCCACGATGGCTGCCTGCAGGAATGTAACAGGATGTTTTTACGGATAAAAATAATGATGAAAAATGATTACGGGAAAACAATTCTTCTGGTTGAAGATGAGGCAATTATAGCGATAGCTGGTAAAAAATCACTTGAGAAGTATGGATATAATGTCATAATTGCAAATTCCGGGGATAGAGCAATTGAAATATTTAAAAATGATGACAGAATTGATCTGGTATTGATGGATATAGATCTTGGAAGTGATATTGACGGCACTGAGACGGCAGTGTGTTTACTTAAAGAACGGATTGTACCGGTAGTATTTTTATCAAGTCATACAGAACCGGAAGTAGTTGCCAGAACGGAAAAGATAACATCTTACGGGTATGTGGTGAAGAATTCAGGAATTACAGTTCTTGATGCATCAATCAAAATGGCATTCAAACTTTTCGATGCCAACAAACAGATAATAGCGAGTGAAGAAAAGCAGAAAGCGATGATATCAAATATATCTGATGTTATCGGTATAATAGATTCTGATGGAATTATCAGATATAAAAGTCCCAATATCGCAAGATGGTTCGGATGGCTTCCTGAAGATCTGGTTGGAAACAGCGGTTTACTTACAGTCCATCCGGAAGAGACAGACCGGCTGAAAAATGAATTTTATTCGATTATTAATAATGGCAATTCACCCAGGATTATTGAATTCAGATATAAATGCAAAGATGGCACGTACAAACTGATTGAGCTTACTGCAATAAATCTTACAGATGATCCTGTTATAAACGGTGTTCTTCTTTGTTATCATGATATCACGGAACGCAGACTTTCAGAAAAAAAGCTGAGTTACCTGGCACGTTTATACGCAACGTTGAGCCAGATAAACCAGGTGATTATAAAAGCAAAGGAACAGGATGAACTTTTCGTTAAAATCTGTCAGGTGGCAATTGATTACGGCAAATTCCGCATGGCCTGGATTGGATTAATCGATGATAATGATGAAAGAATAAAACCGGTAGCCCGGGCCGGTTTTGAAGACGGGTATCTTGACAGAATAAACATAACTAAAGGAAATCAACTGACGGGACAGGGACCTACTGGTTCTGCACTAAAAGAAGGAAGAATTATAATAGCGCATGATATTGAAACTGAACCACGTATGCTCCCGTGGAGAGATGAGGCAATAAGCAGAGGCTATCATTCATCTGCAGCAGTTCCTTTCAACCTGAACGGCAAGCCTGCAGGTACTTTGAATCTGTATGCTTCAGAATCCGGGTTTTTTACTGATGAAGAATTGAAATTATTAAAGGAAATTGGTGAGGATATATCTTTTGCACTTGATTCAATAGCCATGGAAAAAGAGAGAAAACGTCTCAGGGATGATTGATGACCGGACAGTTAAATGGTGAAATACAGATAGGGCGTTCAGGCGGACAAATGTCATATCTGAATTTGAACTTTAAATTTTATAAAATTTCCGGGCAATGAACTCATTGAAAATTCATGTTTATTCTGATGTTATGATTAATGGCTGCCGGTACTTCCGTTAAAATTGAAATTATTCAACTCTGAATAAATGAGCATTCATTCAATAAATATAATATGGTGTAGATAATAATAATTGACAGAAAAACTGTATTTTGTTAGCTGAAAAAAAAGAATGGAGGAAAAAAATGGATCAAAAGAATAAGGCGCTTCTGGAAAAATGGCATAAAGTAGTTTTTGAGAAGGATCTGAAAATACTTAATGAATTAATATCAGATAAAATAACTTTCTATTCCCCTGTTGTTTTTAAACCCAAGTCTACAAAGGATGAAGCCTTTTTTGTTCTCAGCAATGTAATTGAAGTTCTCACTCAGTTTAAATACCACAGAGAATTTTATAATGGCAACAGCTGGTCACTTGAATTCAGCGCCGTGGTAAACGGTAAATCTGTAAAAGGGATTGACCTTATAGAGTTTGATGATAATGGCCAGATAATAAATTTTGAAGTATTCATAAGACCGCTCAGCGGACTTATTGCCCTCGGAGAGGATATGAACAGAAGATTTGCAGATGCCGGGAAAGAAACAAAGCCACTGCTTAAATAATCATGCTGTCCGGGATTGATACCTGCGGGTCAACTTCTGCAAACCGGCTTAAACTTTTATGAATTGTATGTCATTTATGAATTAATTTAATTCTGATATACAATTCATAAAAACTGTATCGCTTCCAAAACATATAAATCAATCCGGTAAAATAATCATATTTTACAAAACATTCAGCAATTGTCATTACATTGTATGTATTTATATACATCCATTTTTTAGACTTGACAAATAGCTCCCTGAAAAAATTATTCATATTCATAATGCAACGCTTTATATTGCAGAAATGATAGATGCAGATTCCGCACTACCTTTCATGGCACACGCTGAGCGTACGCTGATATGGAATAAATATATTATAAGTTTTCAGAGGAGAACCATGTTTAAAGACAGATCATACTGCGGTGAACTGACAATTGAAAATACCGGCAGTGAAGTATCAATATCAGGCTGGGTTGACAGGAAAAGAGACCTGGGGGGTATTATATTCCTTGAAATCCGTGATGTATCGGGGGTAATACAGGCTGTATTTGATTCATCAATATCCAACAGCAGTGCTGCAACAGCAGACAGCGTAAGAAGTGAGTGGGTTGTTAATATTAAAGGTAAAGTCAGGAAAAGATCAGAAGAGACAATTAATCCTAACATTCCAACAGGTATGATTGAAATAGCTGCAGACAGTATTGAAATACTAAACAAATCCCTGGTTCCGCCATTTTCACTTGATATAAGGGATTCAATAAATGAAGAGGTTCGTCTTAAATACAGATTCCTTGATCTTCGCAGGGAAGATATGAAGGAAGCCATGATTAAAAGGCACAGGCTTATGCAGTTTGTCAGAAATTATCTTACTGAACGCCGTTTTATAGAGATAGAAACTCCTATTTTAAATAAATCAACGCCTGAAGGTGCAAGAGATTTTCTTGTACCAAGCAGAATCAATAAGGGCGAGTTCTATGCTCTTCCCCAATCCCCGCAGATTTTCAAGCAGATACTGATGGTTTCTGGGTTTGACAGGTATTTTCAGATAGTCAAATGCTTCAGAGATGAAGATCTCCGTAATGACCGTCAGCCGGAATTTACACAGATTGATATTGAGCTTTCATTTATCACTCCGGATATGATTATGGAGATTGTTGAGAATCTTGTAAAGCAGGGAGTTAAAGAGGTTACCGGAAGGGATATAACATACAGGTTTCCGGTTATGGAATACGATGAGGCAATAAGTAAATACGGGACAGACGCTCCGGATACAAGATTCGGGCTTGAGATAAGGGACTGTTCGGATATATTCGCTGCTTCAACATTTAACGTGTTCGCCTCGGCGCTTTCATCAAAGGGAGTTATTAAAGGAATTGCTGTTGAGGATGGCGGCAGACTTTCACGAAAGATGACTGACGATTATTCTGACTATGTCAGGAAATTCGGGGCAAAGGGTTTCCCCATGTTCAGGTACAATGACGGTAAAATTGAAGGTGGTATATCAAAATTCATAACAGATGAAGAAAAACTGAAACTGGCAGAAAGATTCAATCTGAAAGAGCCGGCCATTGTATTTTTCTCTGTGGACAGGGAAAAGATTGTAAATACAACTCTGGCAGGCATGAGACTGAAAATTGCCAGAGATCTTGATATGATTGATAATGATAAACTTAATTTTCTATGGGTGAAAAACTTTCCTCTAATAGAATACCATGAAGAGGATAAGAGATATTACGCTGTTCACCATATGTTCACTTCACCCCTGCCGGAGCATGAAGCGCTGCTTGACAATATTACACCTGAAAATGCAGGGAAAATCAAGGCTCAGGCATATGATATTGTTCTCAATGGTGTTGAAATTGGCGGGGGTTCAATAAGAATTCACAATTCCGCAATGCAGTCAAAAATATTCAGTATACTTAACATGTCAGATGAGGAGGCGAGATTAAAATTTTCATATCTCCTTGATGCGCTTGAATATGGTGCGCCTCCACACGGAGGCCTTGCTCTTGGACTTGACAGGATCATGATGCTTCTTCTTAAACGGAACTCAATACGCGAGGTGATGGCTTTCCCTAAAACGCAGAAAGGGCAGTGCCTTATGAGCGATGCTCCCTCGCAGGTTTCAAATGAACAGCTTGATGAACTTTCAATCAGGGTTGTTAAGAAATAATGTTCAGCGAAATTTTTGAGGTTGATGACACTTCTTTGTATAAAAGAGTGTGCGGCTTTAAAGATAAAAATCTTCTGCAGGTTGAAAAGATTCTGGGGGTTACAATGATCCCCAGGGGCAACACGGTAATTATACAGTCTGAGACGGATGCCGTCATGGGCCTGGAGGTGCTTCAGGCCTTTACGGAATATCTTATGAAAAAAGATATTAATCAGGAGCTTGATGATTTTGAAATACGCTATATAACCTCAACTATCAAATCCGGCCATAAATTCAGGCTTGAAGAGATTAACCGCCTTAAGATATTCATACCGGATACCGGTAAAACCATTGTGCCAAGAACAGTTAACCAGGCGGCATATTTAAATGCCATTCATAACTCACCTGTAACATTCGGCATTGGGCCTGCCGGAACTGGTAAAACTTACCTCGCTGTTGTAATGGCTATTCACTATTTTCTGAAGGGTAAAATAGAGAGGATTGTTCTGACAAGACCCGCAGTTGAAGCTGGTGAAAACCTTGGATTTCTGCCGGGAGATCTTATACAGAAAATTAATCCCTATTTAAGGCCTCTTTATGACGCTCTTTTTGAACTTATAACTCCTGAACGCGTTACTTCACTTATTGAAAAGGGATATATTGAAATTGCCCCGCTTGCCTATATGAGAGGGAGAACTCTTAATAATGCCTATATTATTCTGGATGAAGCACAGAATACTACACTGTCGCAGATGAAAATGTTTCTCACCAGGCTGGGGAATAACTCAAAATTTGTAATTTCAGGAGATATTACCCAGATAGATCTTGCAAAACCGCAGTTTTCAGGC
Organism: Spirochaetota bacterium; assembly: GCA_963664815.2. Taxonomy (GTDB): domain Bacteria; phylum Spirochaetota; class UBA4802; order UBA4802; family UBA5550; genus WRGT01. The sequence goes on along the minus strand of CAXXHB010000003.1, from coordinate 2,144,446 downwards.
CTGATACAGAGTCAGAAGATACTGAAAAATATCAGCGGGATAGAATTTATAAATTTTTCAAGAGAAGACATTTCAAGACACCCTATAGTAGAAAAAATAGTTGAAGCCTACGAAAGGGCAGGATATAATTAGTAGTGTTTATTATGGAAGTTAATATAAAATTGCACATTCTTTCAGAGGGTCAAGGGGGCATAAGCCCGTTGATATTTTCCCGCAGATATACCTGCGCTTACAAATTAAAGGTGTAAGCACAGAGCATCAATATGAGATATATCAAAAACATATCGTTTCAGAATTTTTTCAGGATTTTTAAAGATAAGAAGATACGCACATATTATATCTTTATCATCCTTCTGATATTCATTTCAACGGGAATACTTGCCTATAAAGTTACCGATAAAACGTTTTCATATAGTATCGGAGATATCGCAAAAACAGATATAAGGGTTCCGCACGATATACATTTTATAAAGGATGCCGAGACAGAATCCCAGAAAAAAATTGCCGTTCAGAATGAAAAGCTTGTTTTTGATAAAGATACATCAGTGCTGGAAGAGAATATAAAGTCTGTAGATGTTCTTTTTTCAGCTTTAATCAGAACCAGCGAAGATACGCTGCCTCTGGGAAATCCGGATATTGACAGTCAGCTTGATCTGTTAAAATCACGTCTTCCGAAACTGCACAACTACAGTGATGAAATACTTAAAAGTCTTCTTCAGTATGATAATCCGAGACAGCTTAAAAGCTCTGTTACAAAGATGCTTATATATATTTATGATTACAAAGGGCTTGGAGTACTTGATAATGATTATACAAATCCGCTTAATCTTGATATTAAAGCTGTTACAATAAGAAGCGGAGATTCCCCCGATGGCGATGAAGAGGTTACCGCTGTTATTGATGACCTTCAGACAGTTCATAATGTAAAGATCAGACTTTTCAATATATGTTATTCCGTTGCGCCGTTTCTTCCTCGGGAGACACTTCTGGCGGTATCAGCAGTAATCAGGAGTCAGCTAAGGCCTAATCTTTCATTCGACTCAGAGGAGACTCTGCGGCGTATTGATGAGAAGCTGAAAGAGATCAAACCTGTAACGGGGCTTTTCAAGAAAGGCCAGACAATAATCCGGGAAGGTGATACGGTTACCAATGAAGTTCTTCAGAAAATCGGAATAATAAACAGATTTGCGAAAACATCGCACCTTAACTTTATACTCGGATTAATCCTCCTGCAGCTAATTTTTCTTGCACTGCTGAGCTTCTTTTCATTCAGTTATGAGCTCTACTATTTTCCTGACAGGAAAGGTATTATTGTAATATTTTCCCTGATAATGTTTTTCATGATATATGTTTTTTTTGCAGAAAATTTCGAGATTGCCGGTTTCTCAAAAGTGTCATATATCCTTCTTATGCCTATACCTTTTATAACAATGATGATTTCGATACTCTATAACATTTACCTGTCGCTCTTTGTTGCCCTTTATATAATATTCTTTGCACTCATGGTGGTGGGCATTGATGCACAGAGTGTTTTTCTCTCTTTCAGTTCGGCGATAATCGGAACTTTTATAAATCTTCACGTTGACAAGCGGTCAGACTTTTTTAAGGGGGGTCTCATTCTCGGAGTGATCAACTCGATAATAATCGTTTCAATTGCCCTGCTTGAAAACACTCCATGGAAAATAGCCCTTTCAAATTCAGAGCTTGCAGTGGCAAGTGGTATACTCAATTCGATACTGGCGCTCGGGATTTTCCCCATTTACGAACATTTTTTCGACATTACAACCAAATTCAAGCTTCTTGAACTTTCAGACCTCAATGCCGATATATTCAAAAAAATGCTTCTTAACGCACCGGGAACCTATAATCATTCACTTGTTGTTTCAACCATAGCGGAGGCTGCATGCAAGGAGATAAATGCCAACTACATGCTTGCAAGAGTAGGGGCTTTTTATCATGACATAGGCAAGATTGATGATCCGGGTATTTATATTGAAAACGGAATATCCGATATCAGGGCCAAGAAGATGACTCCAACCGAGTATTCCAGGCTGATAATTTCCCATGTCAACAAAGGGGTAATCATGGCGAAGAAGCATGGACTCCCGGATTCTGTCATTGACTTCATCAGGGAACACCATGGAACGTCGATGATGACTTTCTTCTATCATCAGGCCCTCGAAAATGCAAGCGGCGATACCTCGTTATCGGTAAACAGAAACGATTTCCAGTATCCCGGCCCGCAGCCTCACAGCAAGGAGACTGCAGTTGTAATGCTTGCGGATTCAATAGAGGCCGCGTCAAGGTCTATAAAAGATCCTACTCAGGAAAAAATTGCCGGTATGGTCAGAAAGATTATTTACAATAAACTTAATGATGGCGATCTTGATGATTCCGGTCTTTCAATGGTTGAACTTAAAATAGTTCAGAATGTTTTTCTGACCATGCTCTTCGGAATATTCCATACGAGGATAGAATACCCCGATAGTGAAAGAATAAAGGATCTGGAAAAGGGTGTGAAAGAGATCAGAGATGAAAAATCAGCCGGTTCCTGATATGCGCAATATAGGAATTTTTACTGAAGGGAGCATTTCCCTGCCTTATGAAAATTTTAATGAAATATTCTTTCACTCGGTTGCAGATGCAGTCCTCAGTCATACAAAAACAGACGGTATATCAGTAAACCTGATACTCACAGACAACGGATATATTAAAACTTTAAACTCCGGGTACAGGGGAAAGGATAAACCTACCGATGTAATAAGCTTTGCCTACAGGGATGACCCGTTCCCGGCAGTTGAAAACAGTATTGAAGAACTCGGTGACATATATATATCGCTGGAAAAAGCATCTGAACAGGCTGTTGAGTACGGAGTCACAACCGGAGATGAATTAAAACGCCTTATTATCCATGGTATTCTTCATCTTCTCGGTTACGATCATGAACGATCGGCCGAAGATGAGAAAATTATGAATTCTCTGGAAGAAGAAATATTTACAGCAGTTAAAATCTGACCAGGCATTTGACAGGCAGCATATGGATAACATGTATAACAGGTTCAGAAATTATGTGCTGAATAATAACCTGATATCCCCGGGAGAAAAAATTCTCCTTTCGCTTTCCGCAGGTAAAGATTCGATGTTTATGCTTCATCTTATGAATAATCTGCGGAGGGAATTAGATTTTGCTGTCGGAGTCTTTCACCTTAACCATTTAACCCGCGGAGATGAGTCAGACCTTGATGAAGTTTTTGTAAAAGACAGGTGCATGGAGCTGGGTATTCCATGCCATATTGAACGTTTTGATTTTAAAAGAAACAAAAGCAGCGATATCTCATTTGAGGAACACGCAAGGTCTGTCAGGTATTCATTCCTGAAAAAAATTTCGGAAACCGGCTGTTATGACAAAATCGCAACTGCACATAACATGAATGACAATGCGGAAACAGTGCTTATGCGGGCATTTTCCGGCACAGGAATTACGGGAATTAAAGGGATTAGTCCTCATGTTGATAATATAATAAGGCCTGTACTTTTCGCCGGGAAGAGTGAAATCTATTCATTTCTTGATAATAAAAAAATTGAATGGAGAGAGGATCTTTCAAATAATGACAATACCTATCTGAGAAATTATATCCGTAATGTTGTTATTCCTGCAGTTTTAACCAGGTTTCCCGATGCGGAGGAGAATCTTTTCAGGCTTTCCGGTCACGCAGCTGAAAATCAGTCACTGCTTGGAAGACTTGCAGATGAACTGCATCCTGGTGCTGTCAGTAAAAACGGGGATGAGGCAGTAATAGATGTTACAGGATTCCATGAAAACATTCCGCTGGTTAAATACTACATAGCACGTACACTGTATGAAGTGTACGGCCTGAAGATAAAAACATCTGTTCATAAAGAAATCGTTAAAAGATACAACTCGGAATCATCAAATATGATTTTATATGAAAAGGATCATTTTGTTATAAAAAAAGGATTAAAGTCAGGGAGAAAGATTGTAAGTATTTCAACGGGAAATATTTCATCTGATAATATGGCAGAATGGGAATATACGGTGCCGCTGGAAGAGAGTATTGCCATAAATGTGGAGGAGATAAAAAAAAGCCTGCATGCCGGGTTTGTCAGTTATGAATTCTACAAACTGAACAGCTCAGTAGATGATATAGTGTTTATCCGGGGTGACAATCTGTCCGGAACTGTTAAATTAAGAAACAGGCGGCCGGGTGATCGTATTAAAACTGAATCGGGAACAAAAAAAATTAAAGATTTAATGATAGAAAAGAAACTTGACAGTAAAATGAAAAATAGTATACCGCTGATTGTGGCGGATAGGGATATTGCCGCGTATCTTCCAGGTTTAGTAAATTCAGATAATAACAGAGTATCATGTAACTTCCATATCAGGAAAGATACCAAAAGGATACTTGCTTTTTTTTTCCGTGATTATTGATTTTATTTAATTAAAACAATTCTGTCCGGTTTAAAAAAAATGCATTTAATAATTATTATGTTAAATTTGTATAGAAATATGTTTTAAAACTTGAAAATAAAAAGTATATATTAATTGTGGTCTATTTTCATACAGACATTTCAGGAGTAAAGAATGAATAAAGTAACAAAACAGATAGCTTTTTTTCTGCTGATCGGGCTTATAGTTATGGCTATTTTCAAAATTAACGAGACCGGAACAGAAAAGGTTGATCTGGATTATAGTGTTTTTCTGGACAAGGCTGCCAACAATGAGATTGCTAAAGTGCGTATTGATAACGGAAGAAAAATTTCCGGTAAATATAAAAGCTCTGAGAACAAAAATGTAAGACAGAGTGGTGACGGGTATGATTTCGTTACGCTGATTCCTTATGAAGATCCTAATCTCATTAAAACACTCAGGGACAGCAAAGTTGCAATTGAGGGATCGGATGAGGATGACAAGATTCTTCTTAAAGGTATACTTAACTTCCTTCCGTGGCTTCTCTTCTTCGCATTTATATGGTTCCTTATGTTCCGTCAGATACAGGGGGCGGGGAACAAGGCGCTTGCATTCGGTAAAAGCAAGGCAAAGCTTAATCCGGATCTGAAGAACAAGGTTAATTTTAACGACGTTGCGGGTGCGGATGAGGCCAAAGAGGAGCTTAAGGAGATAGTTGAGTTTCTCAAAGAGCCGAAGAAGTTTGTCAATATAGGTGCCAGGATACCAACCGGTGTTCTTCTTGTGGGCCCCCCCGGAACAGGCAAAACACTGCTTGCAAGGGCAATAGCCGGAGAGGCCGGAGTACCTTTTTTTTCAATCAGCGGTTCGGACTTCGTTGAGATGTTTGTAGGTGTCGGAGCGTCCAGGGTAAGGGATCTTTTTGAACAGGGTAAAAAAAGTGCGCCATGCATAATATTTATAGATGAAATTGATGCTGTAGGCCGTCTCAGGGGTGCCGGTCTCGGAGGGGGGCATGATGAAAGGGAGCAGACCCTGAACCAGCTGCTTGTGGAGATGGACGGATTTGAAACAAATGAGGGTGTTATTATTATTGCAGCAACGAACAGGCCTGATGTTCTTGATCCCGCTTTACTGAGGCCGGGACGTTTTGACAGACAGGTTGTAGTTGACATTCCCGATATAAAGGGTCGTGAAAAGATACTTGCAGTACATACAAAGAAAATACCTCTTTCACGCGAGGTTGATCTTAAGGTAATAGCCCGCGGCACACCGGGATTTACCGGAGCCGATCTTGCTAACCTTGTAAATGAAGGTGCACTGCTTACAGCCAGAAAGAACAAGAAAAGGGTTGGAATGCAGGAGATGGAGGAGGCGAAGGATAAAGTCCTTATGGGGCCCGAAAGGCGCTCTATGCTTATAAGCGACTCCGAAAAAGAGATAATTGCATACCATGAATCGGGACATGCTATTCTCGGGATAATGACCGGTTCGGACCCTATTCACAAAGTTACAATTATACCTCGCGGAAGGGCGCTTGGCCTTACAATGCAGCTGCCGGCTGAAGAGAAACATCTTCATTCAAAAAATCACTGGCTTAACCAGATACAGATTCTTTTCGGCGGCCACCTCGCGGAGGAATATAAGTTCGGAGAGGTAACAACCGGTTCAAGCAATGACATTGCAAGGGCATCTGACATCGCAAGAAAAATGGTTACCGAATGGGGAATGAGCGACAGGATTGGACCTATGTCATTCGGGGCGAAACAGGAACAGATTTTTCTCGGCAGGGAGATATCCCAGCACCGTGATTTCAGCGAATCCACAGCAAAGCTGATTGACGAGGAGGTTGACGGGATAATAAAATTCTGCCTTGATGAGGCAAGAAAAAAACTCCTCGAAGGAAAGGAGAAGTTTGAGTCTCTTGCGAAAAATCTGATAGAGAGAGAGACTCTCGACGCCGGAGAGATTAAAAAAATAATGGCAGGAGAAGAGCTGCCTGCGCTTGCTAACGGGAAAACCGCTAAAAACGAAAGTGATGAAAATTTAATTGATGTTGAAGCTTAGTGAATATACGCACCCTTCGGCTCCGCTCAGGGTGCGTAAAAAACTTTCAGGGTGCATAAAAACTCTCAATGTGTATAAAACTCTCAATGTGTATAAAAAATCTCAATGTATAAAAAATCTCAGGGTGTGTAATACATGTTTTCTGGATTCGGGAATGAATTTTCCTAAGATAGCAGCGAAAGAATCTTTTTATGCCTCAGGCCTTTAAATTGTCTGCTGAACCTCCTGTTTCTGATGTTTTCCAGTTCATCTTCTGCGTCAGGTATTTCCGATACAATTTTTACGGCTTCTTCCCTTGCGTTTATAATTAAATCTGTATCTGTGGCAAGGTTTGTAAATTCGAAGTCGGAAAAACCGTGCTGCCTTGTTCCTGTAAGTTCACCGCTCCCTCTGAGCTGAAGATCTTTTTCTGATATTAAAAAACCGTCATCGGTTTCTGTCATAATCTTTATTCTTTCACATGCATCTCCTGATATTCCTTCAGGATGTACAAGTATGCAGAAAGACTGGTGTTCACCACGTCCAACTCTCCCGCGCAGCTGGTGGAGCTGTGAAAGTCCGAATCTCTCACAGTGTTCTATAACCATTATACTGGCGTTTGGAATGTCTATGCCTACTTCAATTACTGTTGTTGACACAAGTATTTTTATATTACCATCACGGAAACTGTTCATTACAGGATCCTTCTCAGCCTGAGGCATCTTACCGTGGAGCAGCGCTACAGGTATACCGGGAAATATCTCATCTTTCAATAGATTGAAAGTCTCCACAGCCGATTTTAAATCTGTCTTTTCCGATTCTTCAATTATCGGGAGGACATAAAAAATCTGCCTACCCTGTGCCATGTAGTTTCTCATCGAGTTATAGACACCCTTCAGCCTTGAATCGGGGAAAGCCATCGTTTTAACCGGAAGCCTGCTGGAGGGCTTTTCACGTATATATGAAACATCAAGATCACCGTAGAGCGTCATCGACAGCGACCTCGGTATTGGCGTTGCTGTCATTATAAGGAGATCGGGTGATTTCCCCTTAACACGGAGTTTACCCCTCTGTTCAACTCCAAACCTGTGCTGTTCGTCTATTATAATATAACCGAGATTTGCAAAAACAATGCCTGACTGGATAAGAGAATGAGTTCCAATAATAAAATTTACCTCTCCGGAGGATACCATTTCGCAGGCGATGTTCTTCTCCTTTTGAGTCATGCTGCCGGTAATGAGGATGGTTTTTACATATGCAGGGAGAAGCTTAAGAGCTGTCTCATAGTGCTGCTGCGAGAGAATTTCGGTTGGTACCATTAATGCCGCCTGTTCACCCCTGTTTATTGATATGAGTGCAGTAGCGAATGATACAACGGTTTTTCCGGAACCGACATCCCCCTGAAGAAGCCTGTTCATAGGATATGGAGAGCAGAGATCATTTTTTATTTCATTCAGTGCGGTTAGCTGGTCATTTGTAAGGGTAAAATCAAGGGTTTTCAGGAAAGGTTCAATAACATCAACGGCTGTTGTCCTGTCATTGAATGTCTCCTTCATATTTGCTTTTTTTACAAGAAGTATATAATACTGGTAAAAAAATATTTCATTGAAAGACAGCCGAATTCTCGACCTCTCAGCATGTTCCATGCTGTCGGGGAAATGTATTCCCCTGAGAGCGTCGTCAATATCTATCAGATTATATTTTTCGATAATTCTCTGCGGGAGTGTCTCCTGTATTGACGAACCGTATTTTTCAAGGGCGGCCCGGACCGCTCTCCTGAAACCCCGTGAATCGAAACCGTTCTTTTTAAGCGTCTCCGTGGATCTGTAAAGAGGGATAATTCTCCCTGTATTGATTGATTTTATCTCTGAACCTTCATCTGTAAAATCAAAATCGGGATGAATAATCTGCCTGGTTCTGACAATACTGACTTTTCCGGAGAGTATAACATAGTCCCCTTCATGGAAAAGTTTTGAGAGATAACCGGCAGCGCCGAAGAAGACAGCCGATATTATATCTGTGCCGTCGGATACATCCACCTGCAGAAGAACTTTTTTTCTGCGGATAAGCTGAACCGAAACTATATTTCCGGCAACAGTTACCGATTCATCGGAAAAACAGTCAACAATACGTTTAATCAGTGACCTGTCGAGATATCTTCGAGGAAGATAGTAAAGCAGATCCTCCACTGTTTCAATGCCAGCCTCGTTTTTAAGTACGCCGGATTTTACACTCCCTATACCATGTATTGATGTAACGGGAAGATCAAGCAAACTATTCCTCTTCTGCTATATACCATACCGAATCGGGGATCTGCACATATTTCCCCTCTTTTGTATAAAAGAAAGTGTAGTTTCTCTGATCGTTAAACGATGTGATTTTTTTAATGCCGGTCCATCTCTTGATTATCCTTCCGTCAAAGCCGAATACTGTGACGACCAGGTTCTGACCGGTAATGGATTCGATCTTTCTCTGGGTAATATTCTTCTGTTCGGCGGTGAAATAGTAGGAGAAGTAGAAGTAAGCTCCGATAACAAGCAAAATGAGAATTGCGGCCATAATGATTCTTGATTTTTTAAACATATTCAACCTCTAGTTTATACTATGTAATCCGGGACAGACTTTACATTCCGGGTTTTTTCTGATTGCAATTGATGTGATTTCCATTGACCTGCCGTCAATATGAAGAAGCCTGTTTTTTAAAATATCACCGGAACCGGTCAGATATTTGATTACCTCAAGGGCCTGCATGGAACCTGCAATTCCGGCCATTGCGCCTGTTATCCCCCCTGGAGTAATATTTATTTCTTCAGGAATAAAGCAGGCAAGGCAAGGTGTTACGCCCGGCTGAAGGAAAGTCATCTGGGCATAATATTCAGATACACCTGCATGCATCATAGGGATACCTGTTTCAAGAGATATGCGGTTAAGAATATGCCTTGAACTGAAATTATCAAGGCAGTCTACAATAATATCGCAATCCCTGATTTCATTATACATCTGCATGCCGGCCTCGGAGTTGAAGAAGGTTACTCTGACTGAATCATTGAGATCTGCTGCCCTTTCTGAAGCTGTTTCAGCCTTGAACATGCCTGTATCAGACGTTTTATATAATATCTGACGGTTGAGGTTGGATAACTCAATTTTATCCCTGTCGCAGACCTTTATATGACCTATACCCGCCGCGGCAAGGTAGTACAGAACAGGACTCCCCAGTCCGCCGGCTCCGGCGACAAAGACTGTGGAGTTTTTAAGTCTCTCCTGAGTGGAAATATCCCATCCCGGTATTTCCATCTGACGTTTATATCTTTTCAGTTCATTTTCATTCAGCATAGATTTTCCAGAAAGCATATATTAATTATATATAAAAAAACATGAGAGAAGTACACTTCTGAATTAAGGGGAAAGATCTCTCATAAGCTTTATTTCAACGTTACAACACTGAATTTAAATCAAAACATAAGATATGATTATGTCAATATTAAATTTTAAGGAACTGGTACTCATCAGCACCCGCACACCTCGGCGCAGCTCAGTGCAGCGTATTGGAAGGGGCAAATATATCTTCAGCAACCTGTAACTCTCAGACCCCGCACCTACCCCGGGGGTACTTTGTCGCTACGCTCGGGCGCCCAGAAGGGGCAAAGCTGAACTGTCTGTGAAGTATACCTTCAGCAACCTTGACTCTTAAGACCCCGCACCCCTGAAAGGGGCAAAGCTGAACTGTCTGTGAAGTATACCTTCAGCAACCTTGACTCTTAAGACCCCGCACCCCTTGCCTGTTGATTAATCAAAGTATTAATTGACAGGCAGGAAATTATAAACCATGATGAAAATATCAAAGGTATGGAGATTATACATGGCAAAGTATAAACCTATAGAGAGGGGGCAAGGATATTTTTTAACAATATATCCGGAAGAAATATTTGATGATAATTCAATAGAGAAGGTAATTGATAGATTCATAGATGAATATGTTGATACAAAACCATTTGATAAAAAATATAAGAATGATACGGTAGGGCAAAAGGCGATAGAGCCCTCGGCAAAATTGAAAGTAATTTTATATGGATTAAGCCAGGGGATAGAGTCGATGAGAAAGATCGAGAGAATGCTTAATCGCAATCATCCCGGATTTTTATTTTTAAGCGGCGGCAGATCAATAGATTATTCGACACTTTGCCGTTTTCTTAACGATTTTCCAGATCAGATTCCAGTTATCTTTGCCCGTTTATTATATATACTTGAAGAATTAAATCTGATAGACTGGCGCAGAATAATGATAGACGGTACAAAGATAAGCAGTAATGCCAGTAAAGAATTTACACGAGACAAGGAAGGTTTCGATAAGAAGCTAAAACATTATGAGAACCTATCCGCGAAACTTTTAGCGAGAGCAAAATACATATCAGAGTTAAAAGATAATGACGAAATAAGCGAAGAAGAATTAAATAAAGAGAAAGATCTGATAGAAAAGCAGAAAAATAAATATGACCAGATCATGATGAAAATAAAGTCATATGAGGATGAGGTCAAAGAGGAAAGAATCACACCTGAAACAAAAGTGAACTTAACCGATAGTGAGAGTAAGCTTCTTAAAAAGGATGAAAGCTATATTCAGGGATATAACGTGCAGGCGGCATTTTGCAGCAACGACATACTTCTTTCAATAGAGGCCACATCTAAAGAAAGCGATATAAGCCTGCTTTCAGATATGGTAGAAAAAGTAGAAGTTGCTAAAGAAAGCAATGCAGTTAAATGTGAAAGTGAGTATTTATTAGACAAAGGTTATTTCAACATTACACAGATGAGTGAATTAATTCAGGAAGGTAAAGATTTATATATAGCACCCCCATTACATTTTACAGAGAGCTGGTTTATAAAGGGAGAACATCATGTACAACAAGAAGAAGATGGAGTATATTTTTTCTGCAAAGGTAAACGTAAGAAAAAGGGGAGATTAGAAAAATCTGACAATAAGTACAAATTCACATTGAGCCGTAATTTTTGTGTAGGATGTGAGCATTATTCATCATGCTGGAAAGATAAGGATAGAAATAAGATCAGAGTCTTTACGGTATCAAAAACCTATGTTGATAATAAAGAACTCTGGTTCAAATATAGAGATCGAATGCAAAGCGAAGAATGGAAGTATAAATATAACAGGCGTATTGGAAAAGAACACAATTTCTTTGACTTGAAATTCAACAATGGTCTGAGCCGTTTGAATTGGCGGGGACGAAAGAAATGTAATACTATATCGATTCTGGCCGGCATTACATATAACCTGAAAAAACTTCAGAAGGCAGTAGCGGATATAGGATGGGATGGAATTCAATCTGCAGTAGTGTGAGAAGATGTCGTGGATGGTTTATGCGATGTATATGAAGTCGAAGTAAAATATTTGAATAATTAGAAAGTATAATAAAAATTTATAGAAAATTCATATTTCCTGTTTTGAATTTTTATTATTCAACATGCTACCCCTGAAAGGGGCAAAGCAAAATACATCCTTTGAAAAATCTGGTTTAAATGCATAAAAAATTTTTTAAAATCTGCTTGCCCCATGTCATTTGTTTTTCCGCACTGGTTATAAGAGACATAAATCTCTATTTAAAAACAAAAAGGAGTGTAAATCTATGGCAAAAGTTAAGCTTCATCCCTATTTAAGAACTGCGCATGGAGGTCTGGATGGTCTTGTGCTTTACAGGCGTTACGGCAAAATCTATATAAAGAGACGTACTATCCCTAAGAATCCGCGAACTGAGCCGCAGGTGAAGTGCAGGGGTAATTTCGGCGGCGGTGTTAAGGCCTGGCAGGTTCTTCCGGAAGAGGAGAAGAATATTTACAGAGAAAGGGCAAAGAGAAAGAGAAAGTCAGGGTACAATCTTTTTATGTCTGAATACCTTCGCGGCATTGCTCCAGGTTCACCTGTAACATCATCTGGAAGCAGCGGTACAGGGGATGCGGTGATCGTATCTGCTTCCGCTGAAGTTACAGAATATACCTGTTACTGTTCAGAAAACAGAAGATCAGCAGACAGGCAGAGTAATATTGATGCTATAAAAGATAAAGGTAAATATGTTAAAGCGGGACTCAGGCAGTATGTAGACCCTGTTGAAAACCGTTTCAATACCGTTTCAGCACCGTTACCGACAGAGAAAAATGTGCGTTTATAACTGTCGCTGACGTGTTTGAGGCGTAATTAAAGCGAAATTAAAGCGAAAATGAATACTCTGTAAGCAGATTGTGAAATTTGTCATAAATCTGCTGTAAATTTGCATCTGAAACAGCCGATGCACGATGAAAGTATGTTCGTGTAAGGGACTTCATGTCTGCAGAAAATACTGCAAATCTCTTTAATCCTTTAATGATGTTATAAATATAAATTTATATTGCGTTATTGAGATTAAAATTATATATGTTGCACGGATTAATGGATAAGCTGATTTTGTTTAAGGCAGGGCACTTTGCGGCGTTTATCACGGTACATCAGAGACGCGGCACATGGCTGCGTAAAAAGCCCGGTCACCAGAGAATAAAAATAAACAGACGGTAAACTGAAATGTCAAAAGAGCAGATTATAAAAAAACTGCTGGAGGAGAATGTTGAGACAGGTATAAAATACCACTCGCCGCTCCCCGGGGATATATCTCCATGGTATGTGTATACGCGAAACAGCGGGCACAGGATCCTGTGTGTTCCTGAAAATACTCTGTTTGAGGGGATGACTGAAGATGATTATCATAACAGGCTGGTGTCGGCTCCTGTAAAAACCGTACTCGGAGGATATACAACCCGGGAGGGCTTTATAATAATTGATTGTGAATATAATACAGAAACTGGTTTTATAACAGAACAGGGGGACAGGGAGTTTGATACGGGGAATTCAAATGTCAGGTATGCATTGAAAGTCGGGGAGCTGTATCTGCCGGAAATGACGTCCTGGCCCGAGGCTGTGGAATATAACTATTTCAGCAATAATCATGAACTGAGATTCTTTTTAAAGAGTCCATCGAGGTATGTGACAGAGGTTATCCGGAAAATGCCGCTGCAGCTGGGATTATTTACGAAGGATGACATAATTCTTCTTGTATATAAGTTTACAGACTTCAAAAAACATCTGATACCGGTAAATGGATATTCCCCCTTTTCCGTTCACCTTGTGCCGGATAATATGCGGACACTCCCGGCAATGCCGGATGAAACCGGATGGGAGGAACTGCTCCGCATACACCTTGTAGATGCCGACACGGGAATCCTGAAGTGTGCGCGGAGCGTATACCTTTCACCGGAGTTCTCCTTCGCGCTATGTTCTGCAATTATTGAGCAGAGTAAAAAGCCTTTAACAGATGATTATAATAAAAGACTGCAGGAAACAGACAGCAGGTTTCCTGACAATGAAAGCCTTATGAATCACTGCATGATAACATGCGCGGGATAGATGAGGCGGGCAGTCAGGAAACGCCCGGAATACGGTACTGATTAAAAATTTCGTTATCAGGCTTGTTTTAAAAAGTGGTAAATGCAGTGAAAAAGGTATTGACTTTAACTTTGCGGGTAGGTCACTGGTAATATATACAAAAATACATAAAGAAATCTGATGAATATGGTACTCTTGATATAAAACAGTCGGGAGTATTTTTATGAAAATATCTGTTTTACCTTCAATATCCGGTATAAAAAATCCTGAATTATATACCCCCCTGACTTGTTCCTGCGTTAAATTCATATGAAAAAAAGATTTCCCGGCGAAGCGTGAAAGGGAAGCTATGATATGAAAAAAACTATAACCATGATTATCTGTATGGCAGCCGCTGCCTCGCTCGTTCTGGTCTCATGCGTGAGAGGGAGTGAATATGAAAGGCTAAGGGCAAAAGAGCTGTATGAAAAATCTGTCAGTATTCAGAACGCTGCAGAAAGGTTACCAGTTTTTAAAGATATAGTAAAAATATCACCCGGTTCTGAATACGGCTGGTTTGCGAAGGGTATTCTCCTGAAAGAGGAAAAAAAATACAGAGAGAGTATTGAATGCTTCACAAAGGCTGTTGAGCTTAAACCCGATTTTACTGATGCTTTCAGAAACAGGGGCAGTGTTGAATTTTCAAACGACGATTATAACGGCGCCGTTGCAGACTTTACTATAACTGCCGGTTTTATGCCTGATGATTCTGAATTATACATATGCCGGGGTGATGCATACCTTAAGCTTTATAAGTATAATGAAGCTGCAGCCGATTACACAAAAGCCATTGAACTTGATCCCCGCTCTGCAGAAGGGTATAACAAAAGGGGTCTTGTTAAAATAATTTTAAAGAGCTTCAAGGCTGCAATTAATGATTTCGGCAGGGCAATAAGCATTAATAATTCATATGCCGAGGCATTCAACAACCGGGGGTATGCATGGTACATGCTTGGAGGGTATAAAAATACCCTTGCCGACTGCACAACAGCTGTCAATCTGAAACCTGATTATTCTGATGCATATTTCAACAGGGGAGACGCAAAAAGTGCGCTTGCTGACTACCGTGGTGCAATAAGCGATTTCAACGCGGTAATAAGATTAAAACCTGACAGCGCCGAAGCATACAACCGCAGGGGTTATATAAACTATACCATTGAAAAATATATCGAGGCAATAGCGGATTACAGTATTGCCATTGATCTGAAGCCCCGTTATACAGGCGCATATTACAACAGGGGTGATGCAAGGGATAAGACAAAGGACTATGCCGGCGCCATAGCCGATTACAGTAAAGTTTCGGAGCTGGAACCGGGGGATATTTTCTGTTATCTGAACAGGGGAAATATAAAGGAAAAGATCAATGATTTCGAGGGAGCTTTGTCAGACTTTAACAGGGCCATTGAACTTAAAGGGGACTATGAAAAATCGTATTTTGCAAGGGGATTTCTTAAATACAGAATAAAAGATTATAACGGCGCAATAGCCGATTACAGCAGGATCATTGAACTTGTGCCCGGCAGCGCGGAGGCTTACGGGAACAGGGGGCTTGTAAAAGCCGGACTGAAGGATTTTGAAGGGGCAGTTGCCGATTATAGCAGGTCTATTGAACTTAAGCCGGATGACCCGAGAACATATTATGACCGGGGTAATGCCCGGATAAAGATGGATCTGAAAGACGAAGCCTGCAGTGATTTTAAAAAAGCCGCAAAACTCGGCTGGAAGACAGATACTGATATACGTAAAACCTGCCGGATGTAGAGAGCGGTGAAAGATAATGTTTATTTATAAAAAATCTTCGGCATCCGGTCTGCTCTTTATTATGCTCTCTGTTTTACTATCCGTTTTTTTTATATCCATGGATGCGTTTGCCGCAGTAAGTTCATCGGATGAAGCGATAAGAGAGATTGAACGTAGGCGGTTTGAAACTGAAAAGAAACTGCGGGAGAAAGAGAGGATAGGCCTTGAGCTTAAAGAAGGTGAGAAACAGGAAACAGATAAAAAAGAAACAGAGAAAAAAGGGAGCGGAATAAACGTCGTTGAAGATGGAAACAGGTTTCTTATAAATAAAATAATCCTTGAAAATGATGAGCTTCTGAGCGGAAGGGAGAAAAGAAATCTGCTTGAACCTTTTCTTAATAAAGAGATAAGCTATAATGACCTGACCATACTCGTAAGAAGCATAACAAACATACTTATAGACAAGGGTTATATCACCGCAAGGGTGAAGATTCCCCTTAACCAGAACATAAAATCGGGCGTAATAACCCTGACGATAATTAACGGGTATATAGGCAGAATTTCCCCTGAAAGTGACAGTTTAAGGGACAGGCTGCAGGTTTCGGCGGCATTCCCGTTTTTTGAGGGTAATTACCTTAATATTAAAGACCTCGATTACGGGATTGAGCAGATGAACCGGCTGCAGTCAAATAATGCCACAATGAAAATAATACCCGGTGATGAAACTGGCTCATCGAAGGTTGTCATATACAATGATACACGGAGCAGGCTTGGCCTTGATGTCGGTTATGATAATCTGGGGCAGAAAAATACCGGTGAACAGAGGGGTAAGCTTACGGTAAACATTGATGATCTGTTAAGCTTCAATGATAATGTATCCTTTGATTATACAAAGAGCATGAACAGCGATACTGATAAAAAGTATAACCGCAGCTATACCATGTTTTTCAGCCTGCCGGTTGGATACTGGACATTCTCTTCGGTATACAGCCGTTCGGAATATATGCAGTATATTTCAGGGCTCAGCAGGGATTTTAAATCCTCCGGAGATGACACAAGCATGATTTTCAGCATAGAGAGAATGATCGGAAGATATAAATATAACAGGTTTAAAGGAAAGAGCTCTCTGACACTGAAGAACAAGGAAAGCTTTATAGAGGATGCAAAAATAGAGACAACAAGCAGGAAACTATCCATATTCAAGGCGGGTCTTGATTACAGCACATATCTCTTCGGGGGGTATTTTTCAGGCACTGCAAATTACCACAGGGGGCTTAAATACTTTGATGCATATAAAGACGGAGACGATCTGACCGGCGACACTCCCAGGGCGCAGTTTGATAAATATGATATGAGTATTTTATGGAATAAAACCTTTACCATCTTCGGTCAGTATTTCGGTTATCTTTTAAATTCGTACGGCCAGTACGGAATGGATACACTTTACAGTTCGGAAAAGATATCCATAGGTGATATGAACAGCGTAAGGGGGTTCAGGGATTCATCAATTACAGGTGACCGCGGTTTTTATATAAGAAACGATCTCTCTGTTTTTGATTTTTCCTCAATATGGAGCTGTTTAAAGGGATTAAAGTTTTTTACAGGGTATGATTACGGCTATATAATTGAAAAAGAGGGTAAAGATTCAAATTACGGCAGGGGAAAAGGTTATATAACAGGGTATTCAACCGGTATTGTTTACACATCCGGGATAATCAATGTAAACTTTACATATTCGAAAAAGCATCACCAGCCCGATTTCCTGGATGAAAACAGTCATATTATTTACTGTACCGCCACTATGAGTATTTCCGGTCTTGGCGAAGAAACATGGAATATGTTTACAAAAAAGAATGATAAAAAAGAGTAATTTGAGTTGACAATTTTAAGAATATAAAAATATTAATATAATTTATGTATTGATTCCTGAAGATATATTTTAGTGTGAATAAAGAAATAATATAATCTCCGGAGCAAATTGCGCCGGTGATTTAAATATATTTTTTATCTGTTTATTCAGGAATATAATACGGGTAAATAAATATTTAAAAAAAAGAAACCATGCTTTTATGAATAATTTTTTTAAAACATCAATCTGTGCAGTGTTAATAATGGGTATAATGACAGCGGCAGTTGCAAAGGACCCGAAGGTAAGTATAAAATTCACCTCTGAAGAGCTAGCCCTTTGTATAAATATTCTTAACACTATTGACCTCAGAGGCGATGAGGTAATGCCGTTCATAGATATCAAGAATCTTCTTGTAGATGAATACAAGAGTGTAAGTTCAGATAAAAAAAAGTCGGTTGAAATTGATTTCCCCCTTCCAATGGCGAAAAATTTTCTTTTCTTTATGCAGAGGGCCAAGCTTAAAGGGGCTGAAGCGGAGATCTTTAACGACATATGCAATAAAATGATCAAGGCCATAAAAAAGTAACCAGGGAGTTATCTGATTTAAAAAAAATATAAAACCGGACATACATAAACAAACCGGTAAAGGGCGCCTGTTGAAAAAACATGTTACCCGGGAAGATAAGTGTTATGAAAAGGTTAAAAGAGATCTTCAAGCAATTACTTGTACTTCTGCTGGCAGGTGAGATGTGTACCTTTGCACTGCCTCCATTATACGCTGCGGATATAACTGTCGATACCTCGGCGGCGAACAAACCCACTCTGGATACCGCACAGAACGGCGTAACAGTAGTAAACCTCGCAACAGCAAACTCAAACGGCGTTTCGCACAACATGTTTCAGAACTATAATGTAGGTACCGGCGGCGTAATACTCAACAACTCCGTAAATATGGGTGTGTCTGTTCTGGGGGGCGCCATGTATGGAAATCCCAATTACCAGAGCAGCGGCGTCGCCGCCTCTCTTGTAATAAACGAAGTGACGGGCTCCGGAAGAAGCAGCCTGCTGGGAGCCACGGAGATGTTTGGTAAATCTGCGGAATTTGTCCTTGTAAACCCCAACGGTATAATGTGCAACGGAGCCTCATTTATCAATATGCCCAGGGTAACCTTGGCCACAGGGAGGGCTGTCTTCGATTCCGATGTCTTTAAAGGCATAGATATAAGCGGCGGTTCACTGATAGTTGAGGGGAAGGGGATAGATGCCGGGCAGGTGAACTATTTTGAAATAGTATCAAGGGTAGCCTCCCTTAACGGCGGCATATGGGGAAAGGATGTAAGCATAAATACGGGAACCGGGTTTTATAACTATAATGACAAAACATTTACACAGAAGGATACAGGCGAACCGAAACCTGAGATAGGGATTGACGCCTCCGCCCTTGGAAGCATATATGCAGGGCGAATTACAGTGGTAAGCAATGAGAAGGGCGTTGGCGTAAAATCGGACGGTGATATGGTTGCCGATGTATCGGATATAAAAATATCGGCTGACGGCAATATTGAACTGAAAAATGCACAGTCTGCGAAAAATGTAACAGTAACCTCCATTTCAGGTGATATAAAACAGAACGGCAATACCTTCGCCATGGAGAACGCAGGCTATTCCGCTAAAAATATAACCAACAGGGGGAGCATAAAGGCCCTTAAGGATATATCGCTGGCAGGGTTAATTGACAATAACGGGGGGAAAATAGCCTCCTCGGGTAATATAGATATAGCCGCAACAGGAACTCTTGACAATAACGGCGGGAGTATTACAACAGCTGGTGAAAACGGCACAATAAGCATACATGGTAACGGCAGCCTTGACATACTTGGCGGAGAGATAAAGTCTGCCGGTAATATCGGGATAGATATGACCGGAAACGTTACCCTGAACAGCGGAATATCTTCCATATATGCAGAGAAGCACCTCGGCATATCCTCTGCTGACTTTACAAACAACATTAACCTCTCAATGAACGGAGCAATAGGGATAAACGCCTCCGGTAATATAGTCAACAGCAGCGGAAGCAGCATTGTTTCAAAACAGGGGGTGTCAATATCATCCGGCGGTAATATTGTCAACAGCGGCATTATAAGCAACGCATCAGATATGGCTATAAATGGGAAAAATATAAGTAATTATAAAGAAATATCATCGGGAAATGATCTTTCTATACACGCAGATACAATTCTTAACAGCGGAGCCCTGATATTTTCCGGCAACAAGATGACTATTGAGACAGGTTCCCTTAAAAATACCAAGAGTGGTCTTAATGAGAGCTATATATATTCTATGGGAGATATGACTATTACAGGTACCGCTCCAACAGGGAACAGTATATATAATTATTCCTCAAATATTGAATCTGAAAAAAACATGTCAATAAACCTTGGAGCAGACGGCAGGCTTGAAAATACGGGGGAGGATACCTACGGGTATACCACAACATTTGTTCATGTAGGGGACTATGGGGATGAATGCTGGGCTGTAATGGATCAATATGTGCTCTCCCAGTCTCTGATGCATACTGATTATTCCACTATTAAGGCGGGTGGAAATCTGGACATAACATCCGGAGAGGTTAAAAACCATGGAAGCGTAATATCCGCAGGAGCTGATATTACAATAAATGCAGCCACTCTTATAAATGAAACAAACAACAGGAATGAATATGTAGCGCAGCTTAATTATATGGGGCATAAACATCACTGGACAAAAAAATTTTGCCACTGGGGCTGGACAGAATATGATGAAGGGGATGATTATTCGGAAGTGTGGGAAGCCGGATACATTAATGTAGTATCCAATGATAAAGCCATTATAAGCGCCGGCGGAAAGGTTACTTTAACAGGCGGTGCGGTTAACAATGGATTTGTAGAGGAGAATAAGCCGGGAGTTGTACTATCCGGAAATACTGTTGATAAGGCATATGAAGCAATTGCAAATAATGGAGCCATTGATCTTTCTCAAAATATAAATATAAACAATGACGGAAATGCTCTTTTTACAGTAAACAGCGCTCCAGGTTCGACCTACCTTATAGAAACAAGAAATGAATATATAGATGTAGAAAAGCTTAAGGGTTCACAGTACCTGCTGACCAGGATAGGATTTAACCCTGAAAAGGATGTGAAATTTCTCGGTGATGCGTTTTATGAGCAGAAGCTTGTTACGGAATCCATCCTTAAAGCCACTTCAAACAGGTACCTTGACGAGAGTATAAAGAGCGACCAGGAGCAGATGACATGGCTTCTTGACAACGCAGCCAGCGCCTACAGGGATCTTGAACTTGCAGTGGGAGTTGAACTGAGCAAAGACCAGATAAACAGGCTGCAGCAGCCAATTATATGGTATGTGGAAGATGAGGTAATGGGTCAGAAAGTCCTTGTACCGAAGATATATATACCTGAACATATAATAGAGGGATTTTCAAAGAACAGCAGTTCAACAATAGCGGGTAATTCGGTTAATATCAATGCTGATGGCAATGTAGGCAATGCCGGCAGGATTGAAGGGAAAAGCTCTGTGGAAATAACCGCGAATGGCAATATAACAAATAGCGGGGGAACAATAAAAAGCGGCGGTTCCCTTACCCTTACAGCAGTAAATGGAAATATTATAAATGAAACAGAAGTAAGCACTGCAGTATATAATCCGGACTATGTAAATACAACCGTTGGTGCAGCAGCATCCATAGAAGCAGGGGGAAAACTGACTGTAAACGCCGGGGGTAATTTTACAAACAGGGGGGCAGAAGTAAAATCGGGGGGTGACGCGGTAATTGAAGCCGGCGGGAATATAAATTTTGAAACGATTAAGATCAATAATACCGTTTATAAGGAAGCTGACGATACAAGCGGAATATCAACTACCTCCGAATCTGCCGGTTCCACGCTTGCATCAGGGGGAAACCTTGTACTTGCATCGGGAAGGGATATAAACTTTGTCGGGAGCAAAGCTGACATTACAGGAAGCGCCGATATAACTACAGCGGGTAATTTTAATCTTCTTAACGACTATGATACCAGTAGTTATCACGGCACAAAGAAAGAGAATAAAACCTTCAGCAGTGAAACCACAACAGTGGATATGAGTACAAAGACCGTTGTAAGCTCCGGTTTCACAACAGGGGGAAACCTTAAGGTAAAGAGCGGAAACGACATAAATATAGTTGGAAGCGATATAAAATCGGGTGGAGATGCCGAACTTGACGCTGAAGGTACCGAAAGGATAATAGCAGTTCATGACGAATCATACTACAGCAGGACAACGGAAAAGACAGGTTTTGCCACAGGTGGGGCATTATACGGCTCCGAGAAGAAAAGCGACATGGTGTCGGACAAGACAGTCAGCGGATCTGCCATTGACATAGCAGGGCAGTACGCATCAAAATCGGGGAAAGATACCGATATAACAGGGAGCACACTTAATATAGGGGGCGAAGCCGATATAACCACCGGCGGCAGTTTAAATGTAAGGGCCGCATACAACGAACATGCGGAAGAGCATAAAACAGAGAAGAGCGGAGTATTGACAACAGACGGCGATCTGTACGCCAAATCGATAGACGCAGCCGGAAACGGAGCAACAACAGCCGCGGGATCTGCAATAACTGCCGGAAAACTTAAAGCATCCACAGGCGGCGATTTTCTGATGGAGGGGAGCGCCATAAACGCCGGCATTGCGGAATTTGACACAACCGGCAGTTTTACAGAAACAAGCGCAAAAGAGACAAGCTACGAATACAGCATCCATGAAAAGACCACAATGGGGATAAACATGGACCTGTTTACCAACCCCAAAAACGCCTTTGACTATGACCAGGGGAGAGCTTCTGTAACGCTTGCAGGGGGGAGCTACGACAGCGTAAAGGAGAGGACAGACAGGGAGACACAGAGCTCATCAAAACTTAATGTATCGGAAGACCTTACGGTAAACAGCGGAAAGAATATAACAGTAGCGGGATCTGAGATAAATACCGGTGGAGATGTAACCCTTACGGCGGCAGAAAACGTAAGCATAAAGACAACAGAAGAGAAGACAAGCCATACAGCAGAAGAGACTCACGGAAGCGTGGAATTTTCGTTTGGGGGCAAGAATGCCGCAACGGATGTGGCATACGCAACAAAGGCTCTGGTAGAGGCAAAGGAAGCAGTTGTAAAGGCAAAGAATGATTATGAGAAATACAGGGAGAGCCTGAAGAAAGCGGAAGATGACCATAAAAACAACCTTATAGACCAGGATGATCTGGATTCAATAAGAGAGCAGGAGGCCTTTTACATTGCGAATATAGCGCTCTGCGGGGAGAACGTGGTTGCAAAGACAGCGGCGCTGCTGCAAAGCGCAGCGGGGGCGGCGGGATCTGCAGAGGCATTCGGCTTCAGCGGAGATGCCCAGTTTGAAATAGACGCCACAAAAACAAAATCGACATCGGAAAGCACAACTGCAAAGGCATCGACAATAAAAACCGGAGGGAGCTTTACCGTAACAGCGGGGAGCAAAGCGGAGGTAAAGGGGAGCAGCGTGGCAGCCGGTGAGGATATAACCCTGGACGCAGAGAATGTGGAGATAAGCGCGGCGGAGAACAGAGAGAGCAGCAGCGAAGATAAGAAACATGCCAACATGAAGGTAAGTTTCGGAACATCGGGAGCAATTGGAGTTAATGCATCAGCAGACAGCACGGAGACAGATAGCGAAAGCAAAACATATACCAACGCACATTTAAGCGGAAACAACATAAAAATAAAGAGCAGCGAAGACACAACAGTAATCGGCGGAGTGGTAAAGGCGAAAAACGAGCTTGACCTTGATGTAAATGGTTCCCTTGTGGTACAATCACTGCAGGATAAAAGTAAAAACAGCTCGCAGACCATAGGCGCAAGCGGGGGAGTAAGTGTAACAGGCGAAAACGTATCGGGAAATGCCGGAGTAAACGCAAACTTCTCCACGGGGAAGAAAAGCTGGGTAACAGAACAGACATCCCTAACCGGCGGGACAGTAAACGTAGACGTTGAAGACAAGACAACCCTAAGAGGGGCAGTAATAGCATCAACAACAGATAACCTGACACTTACAACCGGAAGCCTTGAGTTCAGCAACATAAAGGACAAGGACGTATCTTTCAATGCAGGTGGAAGCGCAAGCGGCAGCTTCAAACCAACAGAAAATACGTACAGTTCAAGCTTAAACTACGGCTACACAGACAACAGACAGACAAACCTGGCCACAATAGGAGCAGGAACAATAACAATAACCAAACCGGAAACATCGGCAGAGGGACTGAACAGAGATGTAACAATATCACAATACAATACATACAGTGGAGGGCTTAAAGGCGGAGTTACGGTAGATACCGCAACAGTAGAACTGATAAAAGACAGGGAAAAGACCTTATATAATACAGTAGATGCATTGGAAAGTGGATTAACTGAAGCAGAGAAAACAGCGAAAAAGGTGGATCAGGAAATTGAAACAACAATTGAGAAGACTGAGAACCTGTTAAAATTTGACCACTATACAGAAGATAAAAATGTATCATCATACCAGACAATGGATGAATACGAGAAGAAGGTTGAAAACGGGAAACCTGTAAGTGCGCAGGAGAAGCTTGATTATTATGAGTTAAAAAAAGCTGTCGGAGAAAAACTGAGTCCTGAAGAGCAGCAGGATGAGAATAAAGCGATTCAGACAAGAACCAAAGAAGTAGCAAATGATCTGAAGCAGGATATTCTTGACACATATACAAAAGATGGTGCACTGGTAATAAATGCCAAGATAGCGCTGCTTGAAAAGCTTGATCCTGATGCGGCACATGCAATTAAAGTTAGGTTTGCGGAGGAAAGGGCGGAGATAGCCTATGCTAAGCAGCTGGCGGTAAATTCAGGTTTAAGAGATGCGGAGATACAGCAGGGAAATGAGATAGCAAAAGAGACAAAGATGTTCGCAAATGAAGGGGTCAGTGCTCAGGGAATTTGCGGTGGTGTAGATGATGTTTTATTTGGAGCTGTGATAGGTGCTAACACTTTAGCTACAGGTAAAAATCAGTATGGTGAGGAAGCAACAGATACAGAAAAAGGCTTTGCTGCCGCTGCTATTATTCTCCCTATTATACCAATAGGAGGGACAGGAAAAGTAGTTGAAAACATAGGTGAAGAAGCTTTTGAACATGGTGATGATATTGCAAATGCTGCAGGAAAAATTGTTGAGAAAGTTCAAACATTATATCGTGCTGTCGGTCCGAATGAATTAGCTGATATTCAATCAAGTGGAGTTCTTAGAAATTTAGGATCAGCAGAAGGTAAATATTTTTCAACATATGCAGAGGATGCAGCATCATATGCTAAACAAGCTGTAAATGGATTTGGCGATGCTCCTTATACATTAATAAAAACTGATGTCCCAAAAACTATTTTTGAAGGGCTCACGCCAGCAATAGTTGATCGTGGTATATCTGCTTGGGTAATACCAGATGAACGTTTAGAAAAGCTTGTGCCAACTGTACTTGATTACATGCCACTTACATCGAGGTAAAATTTAAATGAAGCCAGATGTTATTATTGAGGTTCGTTTTAAAACAACTGCTGAAGGAGGACGAAAAACTTCTGTAGTAGGTCAAGTCTATGGGTGTCCTCTATTCGTTGACGGGAGCGGATTCGATTGTCGTTTGATACTTGAAGGTCGAGAGCTTCAATTGGGTGGAATATATGAGATTCCTGTAAAATTCATGAATCCAGATTTAGTATTACCAAAATTAAAACGAGGAAAGCTTATAACACTTTGGGAAGGGAAAGAGATCGCCACGGGAAAAATTCTTAAGCTTTTTTAATTCACATTGGTAAAAATAAGTAATTTTAATAAGTAAAGATCCTCCATATCGAATAATTGAGTAGCTAGAACGACATCGCCGGGGCTGTATAAAGTTTCTGATACTGAGTCCGGCGATGTGCGTAGTGAACGTCTAGCGACAATTATGTTGAGTTGACATATTGATATTTTATTGATCTGTTCTATAATTCTGAATCAGTTAATTATTGATCTTTGAAAGTAATTTTTTTATAGTATATACAGTGAAAAACCGTTTTCTCAGGATTGTATACGGGCAGAGGTTGAAGAGGCAACAGAAACTACCAAAGCTAAAGAAGGTCTTGGATTCGCGGGTACACTCGAGGCTGTAATTAATGCCCGTAAGGATGTATTAACAATAGCAGCCCTGGCAGAGAACAAGGCTTTAGCTGAAAAACTCGATAATGCACTTGATAAAGATGCGGCATCATTGAAAGAAGCGGTTAATAAGGTTTCTGAAACTGTTCAGAGCAGCGATGGAGTTAAGGATGATAAAATATCTCATGTAAATCTGTATCAGGGAGATAAAACAGATAACGCGATGAATGGATATGCAGCAGCATATGACCAGAATAATAATGAAACATATCTGAATACCGAAGGAACAGATATATCAAAGGGTGGAGATATTATTACATCACTCTTCTGGGAAGCCCAGAGGAAGGATAACACCACTAATGGGCTGGACCTTGATGCAGGACAGCAGCTTACACTTGCATCTTCACGTGGAGAACAGGCGGGAAATTTATGGAACAGGTTTTCAGAAACAGCTTCAACAACTACAAATCATGATGCTGTAATTAACTGGAATAATGCGAATGCTGAATCAGATACACTGGTTAAGGGTAGCGAAAAGGCGAAAGAACTTGATACAAGTGAAGATGGTGGAGTAGTAGCACGTTCTAAACCATTACTTTATACTAAAACCTTTGAAGAATATGACAAAAAAGGTACCGTTAATGTTATAACTGAACGTGTAGATAAAGGTGATACATTGGTTGATGATTTTATTGAAACAGATGTAAAAAGGAAAGTTGCACTCGGTATAAATACCGATTTTGATACAGAAAAAGAAAAATTCTTAAAGAACAATCCTCAGCTTGAATATCCATATAAATTAAAAGAAGGAGATAGGCTGATAACCGATGTACAGACTTCTATAGAAAAAACTACCTTAGGCAAAGTAATTGAATTTTTACCGAAGGGAGACGTTGTTGTTTCTACTACAGTTCTTGCAGAAGAAGACGTATATGGACGAGGAGGTGGTCTCACTTTAAGTGGTACGGGCGAATTTACTGTTAATAAAGATGCAACTATTTCAGGTAAACTTAATCCTACAGTTGGAATAGGTCCAAAAACAATAGGTTCAATAACAGCAGGCGTAAGTTATGGAGATGGAAATCCTTTCGGAACCGTTTCTTTAAGCTTAGAAAATGTCATTGTCGAAGTAGATTTTGGAACACAGAAAATCGGAATTAGAGGAGGGATCACGACATCTGAAGCATCATTAACATATACTGCTGGTACACCTACAATCACTACAGGCACACAAGTTGTGGATAAAAGTGTAAATGGTACTGGGGAGTTAATTAAATCTGAACAAAAACAATTTATTGATTCGATTGTAAAAAATAGATTAAAAAAAGGTACATCCGGAGTCAACGAAGATTAAATTTTTAAAAGATTTTAATTCAAAAAACCTTTTTTAGAAAGCTGATATTTATTTTAAACAGCACAGAATATATTTAATAATGGAGATTTATGCTTAGATCGCATAGTATAATTAATTTGGAATTTTTATTAATAATTGCTACAACTGTAATGTATATAGTAATGTTTTTTATAAAAAGGTATAATGCACAAAAAAACAATGATTGGGATAAAGTTAATAAACTTAAGAGTGTTTTTAATAATTCATCAAATTATGTGGTATATTTTATAGTCACAATATTGATAGTAATATGGATAACAAATAAAATAGGTTGGAATTATGAAGATGAATTGAAGATCTTACTTTTATTGGGTTTTGTTTTTGTTAATTTCAGAATACTAATCAGTATGATTCTTATTAAATAAATTTATTTGTACTGCAAAAGTTTTCAAGCTGTAAGTTTACTAAAAAAAATGTTTTGATGAATAAAAAAAAAGGTTTTGTATAGAAGTTCAGTTCACTGACACAAAAAATTCCCTATATCGCATAATTGAGTAGTTGAACAAAACCGCCGGGGATTGGACAAATTTTCTGTTACTGTGAGTCCGGCGATGTAAGAAAGTGAATGATTAGTAATAATTATGCGATATGAATATTGAAAAGACCACAATGGGGATAAACATGGACCTGTTTACCAACCCCAAAAACGCCTTTGACTATGACCAGGGGAGAGCGTCAGTAACGCTTGCAGGGGGGAGCTACGACAGCGTAAAGGAGAGGACAGACAGGGAGACACAGAGCTCATCAAAACTTAATGTATCGGAAGATCTTACGGTAAACAGCGGAAAGAATATAACAGTAGCGGGATCTGAGATAAATACCGGTGGAGATGTAACCCTTACGGCGGCAGAAAACGTAAGCATAAAGACAACAGAAGAGAAGACAAGCCATACAGCAGAAGAGACTCACGGAAGCGTGGAATTTTCGTTTGGGGGCAAGAATGCCGCAACGGATGTAGCATACGCAACAAAGGCTCTGGTAGAGGCAAAGGAAGCAGTTGTAAAGGCAAAGAATGATTATGAGAAATACAGGGAGAGCCTGAAGAAAGCAGAAGATGACCATAAAAACAACCTTATAGACCAGGATGATCTGGATTCAATAAGAGAGCAGGAGGCCTTTTACATTGCGAATATAGCGCTCTGCGGGGAGAACGTGGTAGCAAAGACAGCGGCGCTGCTGCAAAGCGCAGCGGGGGCGGCGGGATCTGCAGAGGCATTCGGCTTCAGCGGAGATGCCCAGTTTGAAATAGACGCCACAAAAACAAAATCGACATCGGAAAGCACAACTGCAAAGGCATCGACAATAAAAACCGGAGGGAGCTTTACTGTAACAGCGGGGAGCAAAGCGGAGGTAAAGGGGAGCAGCGTGGCAGCCGGTGAGGATATAACCCTTGACGCAGAGAATGTGGAGATAAGCGCGGCGGAGAACAGAGAGAGCAGCAGCGAAGATAAGAAACATGCCAACATGAAGGTAAGTTTCGGAACATCGGGAGCAATTGGAGTTAATGCATCAGCAGACAGCACGGAGACAGATAGCGAAAGCAAAACATATACCAACGCACATTTAAGCGGAAACAACATAAAAATAAAGAGCAGCGAAGACACAACAGTAATCGGCGGAGTGGTAAAGGCGAAAAACGAGCTTGACCTTGATGTAAATGGTTCCCTTGTGGTACAATCACTGCAGGATAAAAGTAAAAACAGCTCGCAGACCATAGGCGCAAGCGGGGGAGTAAGTGTAACAGGCGAAAACGTATCGGGAAATGCCGGAGTAAACGCAAACTTCTCCACGGG
Source organism: Spirochaetota bacterium (assembly GCA_963664815.2). Classification (GTDB taxonomy): domain Bacteria; phylum Spirochaetota; class UBA4802; order UBA4802; family UBA5550; genus WRGT01. The sequence continues at coordinate 2,115,523 of CAXXHB010000003.1, read as the reverse complement.
GAAGAAAAGCTGGGTAACAGAACAGACATCCCTAACCGGCGGGACAGTAAACGTAGACGTTGAAGACAAGACAACCCTAAGAGGGGCAGTAATAGCATCAACAACAGATAACCTGACACTTACAACCGGAAGCCTTGAGTTCAGCAACATAAAGGACAAGGACGTATCTTTCAATGCAGGTGGAAGCGCAAGCGGCAGCTTCAAACCAACAGAAAATACGTACAGTTCAAGCTTAAACTACGGCTACACAGACAACAGACAGACAAACCTGGCCACAATAGGAGCAGGAACAATAACAATAACCAAACCGGAAACATCGGCAGAGGGACTTAACAGAGATGTAACAATATCACAATACAATACATACAGCGGAGGACTTAAAGGCGGAGTTACGGTAGATACCGCAACAGTAGAACTGATAAAAGACAGGGAAAAGACTTTATATGATACAGTGGGTGCATTGGAAAGTGGATTAACTGAAGCAGAGAAAACAGCGAAGAAGGTAGATCAGGAAATTGAAACAACAATTGAGAAGACTGAGAACCTGTTAAAATTTGACCACTATACAGAAGATAAAAATGTATCATCATTCCAGACAATGGATGAATACGAGAAGAAGGTTGAAAACGGGAAACCTGTAAGTGCATCAGAGACACTTGCATATTACGGATCAAAAAACCTTGTCGGAGAAGCACTGAGCCCCGATGAGCAGATGGATATGCTGAATGCTTACAAAACTGTAAAGCAGGAGCTATCAAATAGTCTGTCAAAGGATATTCTTGATACATATACGAAAGATACTGCGGTTGTAATAAATGCCAAGATAGCGCTGCTTAAAGAGATTGACCCTGATGCGGCACATGCAATTGAGGTTAAGTTCGCGAAGGAAAGGGCGGCGAATGAGAAAACAAAAGAGGCTAAGTATCTTGCCGACTTTAAAGAACTGGACAGATCGAAGACTAATGAATATTTAGAAGGACAAAAAGGTAAGGATTTATCGTATTACGCAGGTGAATTTGGTGAAGGACTTTTATCTTCATTACCGACTAAGGATGAAATAAAAGAATCATTAACAACAGGTGGATTATACCTGATAAATCCTGCACTGGGAAGTGCTTATGAATTTAATAAAAGAGTTGAGACTGTAACAGGTTTAGCAGATAATATAAGTGAACAGGGTGCAGGAAACTATTTAGGCAATGTAGCAGAAAATGTAAAAGAGAAGGTAACCGAACACCCTGCTGAAGTGGCTGGTTTCATTGCAGGTGAATTGATTGAGAATGCTTTAATAAATAAAGGATTATCAGTTTCCGGTATTACAAGTGCTGAGAATGTTTTGGGTGTAACAGGGAAAGCGGATGATGTAGCTAAAGCAGTTCCTAATCCATATGGAAAAGCAGGTGGTCCACTTCATCAAGAGAAAATTTCTGAAGTTGTAACAGATTTTGAAAAGAATGGATATACTGTTAAAACAGAATATAAAGTAGAAACACCCGGTGGGTTTAAAGAATCAAGATGGGGGGATGCTTTAGTAAAAAATGAGGAAACAGGGGAAAAATTTATCATTCAAGTGGGGAAAGAAACAAAAGGTGGACTTCCCGTTTCAAGAGAAGCAAAAGCTATTCAGGATTTTGAAAATGCTGGATATGGAGTTAAATTCTATCCATATAATAAATAAGGATACTGAATATGGGAAAGCAAATTAGTTTTTTTATGACAGCCAATGATGAACTATCTTTTATTGAATTTATTAAGAAGAACAATGATGTGATAGTAGATAAAAGTGGAAATAAAGTAAATGAAATAGGGGAACTAGTAAGTTATATTTCAGGTAAAAGACTAGATTCAACAACAATCGGAAAAATTTTTATCATGAAAACTGATTCGAAAATATTTATAAAGAAAAACGGTTTTGTGGATGATACATTGTCAGAGGTTATCGAGTTTTCACGATGTGAGATAGTTAATGATAACGAATTATGGAATGGTCGAATTTGGTTTCAAACAAAATATTATGATGAAAAAGGAGAGTTAATAAAAAAACCTGAATGGCTTAATAAGCAATATAATGAATATCAGAAATGGATTAAAAAAAATTTAAAGCAAAGTAAAAATAGCAGCTTTTATTTTTATATTGGTGATGAAGCTTATAAATTATATAAAGAAAAAAAATTTGTTATGAAAAATGCCCCAAAAGTTAATATAGAGTTTGATACATAACAAATAATTCCCGTATGCAAATTCAGTGTACTAAAACAACAAGTTTCTCATATCGTATAATTGAGTAGCTTGACGACGTCGCCGGTGACTGTATAAAGTTTCTGGTTCAATAAGTCCGGCGATGTGCGTAGTGAACATCTGGCAATAATTATGCTGAGTGGACATATTGACATTTTATTGATCTGTTCTATAATTCTGAATCAGTTAATTACTCGAGTTAGGCGTTTTTTAGACATATCTACGCCACGAGTTTTAATTTTTTATAGATGTCTCTTTTTGAAACACCCTTTTTATGTAATATGATCACCTGATCAACATATTCCCTTTTCTTCATAATCTTGAAGTACTGCCTTGATTTACCAAGACTTTGTTCATTATTAGAAACTCTCAATGATTCAAGTAAAGCATACGCAGCAAATACAAGAGCACAGTATTTTCCTATTGCCTTCAGTTTTCTCATCTGGTATTGACCCATTCCAAGACGATCTTTACAATAAAGATATCCAACTTCAATATCCCAGCGGTAGCTGTAATATTTCAGTATCTCTTCATTGCTCAAGTTCATATCTGTACTAAGAATGAACATCTTAGATCCGTCCTTGACTCTTTTTGATATCAGTATCACAACTCTGATACCTTTCAGCCAGACCTCTATCCGCCTGACTTTGAAGGCTTCACCCTTTAATATTATTTCTTCAAAGGATGAGTTTCTTAAGTTCTTAACATAACTTGACAGCTTATGTTTTTTACCATGCTCCATGAACTGGAATACTCTATTACTCTTGAGCGATCCTATAAGTTCAAACTCTCTGGCTTGTACAGCTTTTACAACTTTTCAGATGTGTACCAGCTATCTGTTAAACAGTATACCTTCTCTCCTGTAAAAGATTCAAACTTCTCAATTAATTCACATGCTATATCGGGCTTGCTTTTAAATTCATTCCCGCATCTATCTGCTATGTCTTCATTAAGATAAAACCTGAAATCGTCGGGAAAGGATATATCTCCAATTCTGTAATGACTGCTTACCATGCAATGACCATATACAGTTCTTCCTTTTGAATGGGAATAATGCCATCCAAGGCCCTCTATCTTCTTCGGTTTTCCCTGTTTTTCTATAACTGTATCGTCTATTATTAAAAAGCCTGCTTTACTCTTTTTTGCTGTATTTTTCAGATAATCCCTGTTCAGCTTCAAAAGTTCTTCACAGGTCCAATCTGTATCCCTTATGAATTTTATATCGTTACTTACATCTCTCGTATCTAACTGACTGGAATTAAGTTTCGATATCGTATGACGCCCATCATATTCTATTATTCCCATCAGCATCGTCTTGAAATGTCTCATCTGAGGCTTTGAAAATATTTCTTCTGCTGCTGTAAAGTACTTGTCTTCTGCTCTCTGTTGTTTATTTTTTTATCCATGTTAAGTCGTTTTTAAAATACTATTCATAATGGGGCTTAAAATTAATACAATTTTTTGCCTCATTATCTTTTTCTTTTAAAAAACGCCTAACTCGAATTAATTATTGATCTTTGAAAGTAATTTTTTTATATTATATACAGTGAAAAACCGTTTTCTCAGGATTGTATACGGGCAGATGTTGAAGAGGCAACAGAAACTACCAAAGCTAAAGAAGGTCTTGGATTCGCGGGTACACTCGAGGCTGTAATTAATGCCCGTAAGGATGTATTAACAATAGCATCCCTGGCAGAGAACAAGGCTTTAGCTGAAAAACTCGATAATGCACTTGATAAAGATGCGGCATCATTGGGAGAAGCGGTTAATAAGGTTTCTGAAACTGTTCAGAGCAGCGATGGAGTTAAGGATGATAAAATATCTCATGTAAATCTGTATCAGGGTGATAAAACAGATAACGCGATGAATGGATATGCAGCAGCATATGACCAGAATAATAATGAAACATATCTGAATACCGAAGGAACAGATATATCAAAGGGTGGAGATATTATTACATCACTCTTCTGGGAAGCCCAGAGGAAGGATAACACCACTAATGGGCTGGACCTTGATGCAGGACAGCAGCTAATACTTGCATCTTCACGTGGAGAACAGGCAGGAAATTTATGGAACAGGTTTTCGGATACTGCTTCAACAACTACAAATCATGATGCTGTAATTAACTGGAATAATGCGAATGCTGAATCAGATACACTGGTTAAGGGTAGCGAAAAGGCGAAGGAACTTGATACAAGTGAAGATGGTGGAGTAGTAGCACGTTCTAAACCAAAGATTTATTGCGCTTCATTTGAAGAATATGATAAAAAAGGTACCATCGGGGTTAAAACCGAACAGATAGATAAAGGGGATACAATAGCTAAAATTGTTGAAGGTAATGTAAAAGCTCTAGCTGATAAAAGCATTAAAACTGATTTTGATACAGAATATGCTAAGCTTATGGCGAATAATCCTCAGATTGCCAATCCGGATAATATAAAAGCAGGTGATAGAATTATTACAGAAGTAGTAACTGGGATTGAACCAACTGTTTTAGGAAAAGTAATTGAATATTTGCCAAATGGCAAAGGAAGCGTCATCATTACAGGGGCGATAGAAAATAGTGCAACTAATCTTGGTGGAGGTGGTACAATTGGTTACTCTCTCAATGTAAATCTAGCTGAAGGTACGTTTTCAGCTTCAAGAGATACTTACTTAACACTTGGAGAAAGTCCTGCCGCGTGGGTTACTGGAGTTGTTGGATTCGGATATGGGAATGGAAATTCTGGTTCGTTAAGTGCTACTTATAACCATATTTCTGGAGAAATTGATTTTGGAGATAAATATTTTTCGATACAAACTGGTGGTTCAACATCAAATTTTTCAGCTACATTAAGTAAACCAATTACTAGTACACCAGTTTATAATTATAAAATTGTAAAAGGAACGGAAGCACTGATACAAGCTGAACAGCAAAAGTATATTGAGTCAGTGCAAAGATACAAGTTAAATGATTAGTTTAAAAAATATATTGTTAGTATCAGAGGTAGTTTTATTTTTTTCGATGATTATTACACTTATTTTGTTTTTTATAAAATTTTTTAATGCAAAAAAAAAAGGTGATTTGTTAAAAATTGAAAAAATTGAAAAAGCTCCTATTGTTGAAACAAAATGGTATAATAAATTATTTGCAATTATTATAATTTTAATGTTGGGTTCTCGAAAGTTTACTAATTATGAAGACATATTGGCATTGTTGTTAATAATATTTTTTTCTTATTTGGCGATTAGTGCTATAATTAACTTGATAAAAGTAAAATAAAAAGTTTTAATGTGAATCAATTAACACAACAAGTCACGGAATTTCGCTAAAGTCCAACTATAGAAAATATAATTTGTGAGTAGTACTTTTTTGATTTATCCACTAATAACTTCAGCTCCTTGAAAACCAACAATATAAAAGCACACCGCGTGAGGGATTGCAGCGATATAAAACGGCAATCAATAAAGAGTAAATAGAAATCAACAGATTGGCCGTTTTATACAAGCGGAAAGCCCGGACCTGACGAATGTGAAATAAACATTTCATATATAATAAAAAATATTAACAACATGTAGGGGCGTAAAACATTACGCCAAATGATATTCAAGATCGTCAGTGTCACGCCCTTAAACTACGGCTACACAGATAACAGACAGACAAACCTGGCAACAATAGGAGCAGGAACAATAACAATAACCAAACCGGAAACATCGGCAGAGGGACTTAACAGAGATGTAACAATATCACAATACAATACATACAGCGGAGGACTTAAAGGCGGAGTTACGGTAGATACCGCGACAGTAGCACTGATAAAAGACAGGGAAAAGACCTTATATAATACAGTAGATGCATTGGAAAGTGGATTAACTGAAGCAGAGAAAACAGCGAAGAAGGTAGATCAGGAAATTGAAACAACAATTGAGAAGACTGAGAACCTGTTAAAATTTGACCACTATACAGAAGATAAAAATGTATCATCATTCCAGACAATGGATGAATACGAGAAGAAGGTTGAAAACGGGAAACCTGTAAGTGCATCAGAGACACTTGCATATTACGGATCAAAAAACCTTGTCGGAGAAGCACTGAGCCCCGATGAGCAGATGGATATGCTGAATGCTTACAAAACTGTAAAGCAGGAGCTATCAAATAGTCTGTCAAAGGATATTCTTGATACATATACGAAAGATACTGCGGTTGTAATAAATGCCAAGATAGCGCTGCTTAAAGAGATTGACCCTGATGCGGCACATGCAATTGAGGTTAAGTTTGCTAAGGAGAGGGTGGCGATAGCTTATGCCAAGCAGCTGGCGGTAAATTCAAGTTTAAGAGATGCGGAGATACAGCAGGGAAATGAGATAGCAAATAATGTTGTCAATCTTTCGGGAACAGTTAATACAATGGGGATTGATAATACTGATTCCAATTCTCCTGATGCAAAACTATTACGTATAGTTAAAGACAAATTAACTGAAAATTCGATTGAATCGATTGCAAATGCCGGAAATTCTGATAGTACGTTGAAGCAGGCATTCAATTTAGCTTTAGGTGTGGTGTTTAAGGAAGCAGCAGACAATATACCTGAACATATAAGTTTAGGAGATGCGACAACTGCATCCAGTGGATTAGTAGGAAGGGAAGCTAAAGCGACTGGTGAAATAGAAAAAGTTATTGCTGATGGGGCGAATGACGTAGCAGGTAGTAAAAGTATCTGGTCATCAACTAAAAATAAATCTTCAGTAGAGAATGCTTATAGTCATTGGGAAAAACATGGCGATGAATTTTCAGATATTCAAAATAGTAAGCAATATGTTGATAAAGCAAAGGATTTTGTTAATAATCCACCAGATGGTTCTTTGTTTAAAGTTCGGACGAATGGTGAGATTATCATTTATCATCCAGAAACAAATACTTTTGGTGTTAAAACTTCTAATGGTACACCTAAGACCATGTTCAAGCCAGATAATGGTGTAGAATATTTTAATAAGCAAAAATAAAATCAAGAGTAATTAATTTTATGAGAGAAAAATACAAATGCCCATGTTGTAATAATTTAACCTTAACTGAAAAACCTACAGGTACGTTTGAAATATGTCCTGTTTGTTATTGGGAAGATGATAATGTTCAATTCAATGATCCTGATTATAAAGGTGGGGCAAATGTTGAAAGTTTAAATCAAGCGAGAATCAATTATAAACAATTTAAAGCTATTTCAAAAAAATATATTAATAAGGTTAGAGAACCATTTAAAGATGAAATAGATGTGGATTAGTCGAGGCTATTCAAAAAACATTCTTTAATCTTTAAATATAAATGTTTTTAGTGATGGCACTGGTCAATCCATTCGTTTCTAGTTTGTAAAAAGTATTAATCTAGTAAGTTCACAGAAATAAAAAGTTTTGATGGATCATAAACTGTTAATAGTAAAGAAGTCCAGTCAATTACCACAGCAATTTCCCGAACTTTCGATAAAATGGATTATGTGCGCCGAATGAACAATGGCGGGATGCTCCCCGCCCGATGAGATTGAGGGTACGTCGCGGAGCGCTGCGGCATAATCCATTTTATCGCTGAAGTTCGGGGGTGCGGAAGAGAGAGTTTAGTAACAGCTATTGGAGGAATAAATGAAACGTGACGATAAAACCGGAGATTTATGGGGCGAAGGAGTCCCATATTCGCAGGTATATCTGTCAAGGGAGATAAGGATTCTCGGTTCCGGGGTATCGCGAGAATATTATTATGTTACTTCAGATATTAATCCTGGCTCATATGATGCGTTGCTGAAAAACCGGGATAAGATTGTTGATGCTGATATTCAGGCTTTTCTAAAGACGGCTGAGTTTGATGCTGGAATTGATGGTTATAAATGGTATTTATACTCCACGCAGGTTGGTGCAGAGGAAGAGTCTGAAGTTCAAGTTGTTCTAAAAGATGCTGTTGAAAAAGTAATAAAACTTCATAAGACCGTTATCGGGCTTTTAAATATTGATGAAACGGCTTTTTGGTGAAGAATAAATAAGCTACGTTACGGCATGTTTTTATAAACATCACTCCGGTGTCTGACGCGGATAACCAGGATAAAGAGTTCACTGTCCTTGATTTCATAAATAATTCTGTAGTTGCCCGCCCTTACACGGTAGGCATTTCTGTTTTGAAGTTTTTTATATCCTGCCGGGCGTGGATTTTTCTCAAGCGGTCAATCGCCCTGTTTATTTGTATGTGCTTAATTAACCCCACCTCTGAATTTACTGATAACTTCAGGATCAATTCTATTTGGCATAATTGACCGGATTTCATTATCACTTGTACAGGCAGGTAATTTTTCAAACAGGTATCTAAGATACCAGTATGGCTCAAGACCATTTGCCTTTGCCGTCTCGATTATGCTGTATAATCCGGCACTGGCATGGGCACCGCGCGGGCTACCGCAAGAACTGGATGTTTTCAAATACACCTCGTGGTGCGGATGCGAGCGCAATGATGTACAGTCTGGTAGAGAGTGCTGAAGTTAACAGTCTTGAGCCGTATGCATACCTGCGATTTCTATTCTCTGAGTTTCCATTGGTGTCGACCAGAGAGGAAATGTTGAAGCTTCTACCATGTTTTGTCACAAATGAAAGGATTTACGGACAGAATACTGGTACGCGGGGAATTTAACGCTTACCCAATTACGGCAGGGGAAAAGGTTATATAACCGGGTATTCAACCGGTATTGTCTACTCATCCGGGATTATAAATGTAAACTTTACCTATTCGAGGAAGCACCGCCAGCCCGATTTCCTGGATGAAAACAGCCATATCATTTACTGTATTGCCACTATGAGTATTTCCGGTCTTGGCGAAGAAACATGGAATATGTTTACAAAAAAGAATGATAAAAAAGAGTAATTTGAGTTGACAATTTTAAGAATATAAAAATATTAATATAATTTATGTATTGATTCCTGAAGATATATTTTAGTGTGAATAAAGAAATAATATAATCTCCGGAGCAAATTGCGCAGGAGATTTAAATATATTTTATCTGTTTATTCAGGAATATAATACGGGTAAATAAATATTTAAAAAAAGGAAACCATGCTTTTATGAATAATTTTTTTAAAACATCAATCTGTGCAGTGTTAATAATGGGTATAATGACAGCGGCAGTTGCAAAGGACCCGAAGGTAAGTATAAAATTCACCTCTGAAGAGCTAGCCCTTTGTATAAATATTCTTAACACTATTGACCTCAGAGGCGATGAGGTAATGCCGTTCATAGATATCAAGAATCTTCTTGTAGATGAATACAAGAGTGTAAGTTCAGATAAAAAAAAGTCGGTTGAAATTGATTTCCCCCTTCCAATGGCGAAAAATTTTCTTTTCTTTATGCAGAGGGCCAAGCTTAAAGGGGCTGAAGCGGAGATCTTTAACGACATATGCAATAAAATGATCAAGGCCATAAAAAAGTAACCAGGGAGTTATCTTATTTAAAAAAAATATAAAACCGGACATACATAAACAAACCGGTAAAGGGCACCTGTTGAAAAAACATGTTACCCGGGAAGATAAGTGTTATGAAAAGGTTAAAAGAGATCTTAAAGCAATTACTTGTACTTCTGCTGGCAGGTGAGATGTGTACCTTTGCACTGCCTCCATTATACGCTGCGGATATAACTGTCGATACCTCGGCGGCGAACAAGCCCACTCTGGATACCGCACAGAACGGCGTAACAGTAGTAAACCTCGCAACAGCAAACTCAAACGGCGTTTCGCACAACATGTTTCAGAACTATAATGTAGGTACCGGCGGCGTAATACTCAACAACTCCGTAAATATGGGTGTGTCTGTTCTCGGGGGCGCCATGTATGGAAATCCCAATTACCAGAGCAGCGGCGTCGCCGCCTCTCTTGTAATAAACGAAGTGACGGGCACCGGAAGAAGCAGCCTGCTGGGAGCCACGGAGATGTTTGGTAAATCTGCGGAATTTGTCCTTGTAAACCCCAACGGTATAATGTGCAACGGTGCCTCATTTATCAATATGCCCAGGGTAACCCTGGCCACAGGGAGGGCTGTCTTCGATTCCGATGTCTTTAAAGGCATAGATATAAGCGGCGGTTCACTGATAGTTGAGGGGAAGGGGATAGATGCCGGGCAGGTGAACTATTTTGAAATAGTATCAAGGGTAGCCTCCCTTAACGGCGGCATATGGGGAAAGGATGTAAGCATAAATACGGGAACCGGGTTTTATAACTATAATGACAAAACATTTACACAGAAGGATACAGGCGAACCGAAACCTGAGATAGGGATTGACGCCTCCGCCCTTGGAAGCATATATGCAGGGCGAATTACAGTGGTAAGCAATGAGAAGGGCGTTGGCGTAAAATCGGACGGTGATATGGTTGCCGATGTATCGGATATAAAAATATCGGCTGACGGCAATATTGAACTGAAAAATGCACAGTCTGCGAAAAATGTAACAGTAACCTCCATTTCAGGTGATATAAAACAGAACGGCAATACCTTTGCCATGGAGAATGCAGGCTATTCCGCTAAAAATATAACCAACAGGGGGAGCATAAAGGCCCTTAAGGATATATCGCTGGCAGGGTTAATTGACAATAACGGGGGGAAAATAGCCTCCTCGGGGAATATAGATATAGCCGCAACAGGAACTCTCGACAATAACGGCGGGAGTATTACAACAGCTGGTGAAAACGGCACAATAAGCATACATGGTAACGGCAGCCTTGACATACTTGGCGGAGAGATAAAGTCTGCCGGTAATATCGGGATAGATATGACCGGAAACGTTACCCTGAACAGCGGAATATCTTCCATATATGCAGAGAAGCACCTCGGCATATCCTCTGCTGACTTTACAAACAACATTAACCTCTCAATGAACGGAGCAATAGGGATAAACGCCTCCGGTAATATAGTCAACAGCAGCGGAAGCAGCATTGTTTCAAAACAGGGGGTGTCAATATCATCCGGCGGTAATATTGTCAACAGCGGCATTATAAGCAGCGCATCAGATATGGCTATAAATGGGAAAAATATAAGTAATTATAAAGAAATATCATCGGGAAATGATCTTGCTATACACGCAGATACAATTCTTAACAGCGGAGCCCTGATATTTTCAGGCAACAAGATGACTATTGAGACAGGTTCCCTTAAAAATACCAGGAACGGCCTTAATGAGAGCTATATATATTCTATGGGAGATATGACAATTACAGGTACCGCTCCAACAGGGAACAGTATATATAATTATTCCTCAAATATTGAATCTGAAAAAAACATGTCAATAAACCTTGGAGCAGACGGCAGGCTTGAAAATACGGGGGAGGATACCTACGGGTATACCACAACATTTGTTCATGTAGGGGACTATGGGGATGAATGCTGGGCTGTAATGGATCAATATGTGCTCTCCCAGTCTCTGATGCATACTGATTATTCCACTATTAAGGCGGGTGGAAATCTGGACATAACATCCGGAGAGGTTAAAAACCATGGAAGCGTAATATCCGCAGGAGCTGATATTACAATAAATGCAGCCACTCTTATAAATGAAACAAACAACAGGAATGAATATGTAGCGCAGCTTAATTATATGGGGCATAAACATCACTGGACAAAAAAATTTTGCCACTGGGGCTGGACAGAATATGATGAAGGGGATGATTATTCGGAAGTGTGGGAAGCCGGATACATTAATGTAGTATCCAATGATAAAGCCATTATAAGCGCCGGCGGAAAGGTTACTTTAACAGGCGGTGCGGTTAACAATGGATTTGTAGAGGAGAATAAGCCGGGAGTTGTACTATCCGGAAATACTGTTGATAAGGCATATGAAGCAATTGCAAATAATGGAGCCATTGATCTTTCTCAAAATATAAATATAAACAATGACGGAAATGCTCTTTTTACAGTAAACAGCGCTCCAGGTTCGACCTACCTTATAGAAACAAGAAATGAATATATAGATGTAGAAAAGCTTAAGGGTTCACAGTACCTGCTGACCAGGATAGGATTTAACCCTGAAAAGGATGTGAAATTTCTCGGTGATGCGTTTTATGAGCAGAAGCTTGTTACGGAATCCATCCTTAAAGCCACTTCAAACAGGTACCTTGACGAGAGTATAAAGAGCGACCAGGAGCAGATGACATGGCTTCTTGACAACGCAGCCAGCGCCTACAGGGATCTTGAACTTGCAGTGGGAGTTGAACTGAGCAAAGACCAGATAAACAGGCTGCAGCAGCCAATTATATGGTATGTGGAAGATGAGGTAATGGGTCAGAAAGTCCTTGTACCGAAGATATATATACCTGAACATATAATAGAGGGATTTTCAAAGAACAGCAGTTCAACAATAGCGGGTAATTCGGTTAATATCAATGCTGATGGCAATGTAGGCAATGCCGGCAGGATTGAAGGGAAAAGCTCTGTGGAAATAACCGCGAATGGCAATATAACAAATAGCGGGGGAACAATAAAAAGCGGCGGTTCCCTTACCCTTACAGCAGTAAATGGAAATATTATAAATGAAACAGAAGTAAGCACTGCAGTATATAATCCGGACTATGTAAATACAACCGTTGGTGCAGCAGCATCCATAGAAGCAGGGGGAAAACTGACTGTAAACGCCGGGGGTAATTTTACAAACAGGGGGGCAGAAGTAAAATCGGGGGGTGACGCGGTAATTGAAGCCGGCGGGAATATAAATTTTGAAACGATTAAGATCAATAATACCGTTTATAAGGAAGCTGACGATACAAGCGGAATATCAACTACCTCCGAATCTGCCGGTTCCACGCTTGCATCAGGGGGAAACCTTGTACTTGCATCGGGAAGGGATATAAACTTTGTCGGGAGCAAAGCTGACATTACAGGAAGCGCCGATATAACTACAGCGGGTAATTTTAATCTTCTTAACGACTATGATACCAGTAGTTATCACGGCACAAAGAAAGAGAATAAAACCTTCAGCAGTGAAACCACAACAGTGGATATGAGTACAAAGACCGTTGTAAGCTCCGGTTTCACAACAGGGGGAAACCTTAAGGTAAAGAGCGGAAACGACATAAATATAGTTGGAAGCGATATAAAATCGGGTGGAGATGCCGAACTTGACGCTGAAGGTACCGAAAGGATAATAGCAGTTCATGACGAATCATACTACAGCAGGACAACGGAAAAGACAGGTTTTGCCACAGGTGGGGCATTATACGGCTCCGAGAAGAAAAGCGACATGGTGTCGGACAAGACAGTCAGCGGATCTGCCATTGACATAGCAGGGCAGTACGCATCAAAATCGGGGAAAGATACCGATATAACAGGGAGCACACTTAATATAGGGGGCGAAGCCGATATAACCACCGGCGGCAGTTTAAATGTAAGGGCCGCATACAACGAACATGCGGAAGAGCATAAAACAGAGAAGAGCGGAGTATTGACAACAGACGGCGATCTGTACGCCAAATCGATAGACGCAGCCGGAAACGGAGCAACAACAGCCGCGGGATCTGCAATAACTGCCGGAAAACTTAAAGCATCCACAGGCGGCGATTTTCTGATGGAGGGGAGCGCCATAAACGCCGGCATTGCGGAATTTGACACAACCGGCAGTTTTACAGAAACAAGCGCAAAAGAGACAAGCTACGAATACAGCATCCATGAAAAGACCACAATGGGGATAAACATGGACCTGTTTACCAACCCCAAAAACGCCTTTGACTATGACCAGGGGAGAGCGTCAGTAACGCTTGCAGGGGGGAGCTACGACAGTGTAAAGGAGAGGACAGACAGGGAGACACAGAGCTCATCAAAACTTAATGTATCGGAAGACCTTACGGTAAACAGCGGAAAGAATATAACAGTAGCTGGATCTGAGATAAATACCGGTGGAGATGTAACCCTTACGGCGGCAGAAAACGTAAGTATAAAGACAACAGAAGAGAAGACAAGCCATACAGCAGAAGAGACTCACGGAAGCGTGGAATTTTCGTTTGGGGGCAAGAATGCCGCAACGGATGTGGCATACGCAACAAAGGCTCTGGTAGAGGCAAAGGAAGCAGTTGTAAAGGCAAAGAATGATTATGAGAAATACAGGGAGAGCCTGAAGAAAGCGGAAGATGACCATAAAAACAACCTTATAGACCAGGATGATCTGGATTCGATAAGAGAGCAGGAGGCCTTTTACATTGCGAATATAGCGCTCTGCGGGGAGAACGTGGTTGCAAAGACAGCAGCGCTGCTGCAAAGCGCAGCGGGGGCGGCGGGATCTGCAGGGACATTCGGCTTCAGCGGAGATGCCCAGTTTGAAATAGACGCCACAAAAACAAAATCGACATCGGAAAGCACAACTGCAAAGGCATCGACAATAAAAACCGGAGGGAGCTTTACTGTAACAGCGGGGAGCAAAGCGGAGGTAAAGGGGAGCAGCGTGGCAGCCGGTGAGGATATAACCCTTGACGCAGAGAATGTGGAGATAAGCGCGGCGGAGAACAGAGAGAGCAGCAGCGAAGATAAGAAACATGCCAACATGAAGGTAAGTTTCGGAACATCGGGAGCAATTGGAGTTAATGCATCAGCAGACAGCACGGAGACAGATAGCGAAAGCAAAACATATACCAACGCACATTTAAGCGGAAACAACATAAAAATAAAGAGCAGCGAAGACACAACAGTAATCGGCGGAGTGGTAAAGGCGAAAAACGAGCTTGACCTTGATGTAAATGGTTCCCTTGTGGTACAATCACTGCAGGATAAAAGTAAAAACAGCTCGCAGACCATAGGCGCAAGCGGGGGAGTAAGTGTAACAGGCGAAAACGTATCGGGAAATGCCGGAGTAAACGCAAACTTCTCCACGGGGAAGAAAAGCTGGGTAACAGAACAGACATCCCTAACCGGCGGGACAGTAAACGTAGACGTTGAAGACAAGACAACCCTAAGAGGGGCAGTAATAGCATCAACAACAGATAACCTGACACTTACAACCGGAAGCCTTGAGTTCAGCAACATAAAGGACAAGGACGTATCTTTCAATGCAGGTGGAAGCGCAAGCGGCAGCTTCAAACCAACAGAAAATACGTACAGTTCAAGCTTAAACTACGGCTACACAGACAACAGACAGACAAACCTGGCCACAATAGGAGCAGGAACAATAACAATAACCAAACCGGAAACATCGGCAGAGGGACTTAACAGAGATGTAACAATATCACAATACAATACATACAGCGGAGGACTGAAAGGCGGAGTTACGGTAGATACCGCAACAGTAGAACTGATAAAAGACAGGGAAAAGACTATATATGATACAGTGGGTGCATTGGAAAGTGGATTAACTGAAGCAGAGAAAACAGCGAAGAAGGTAGATAAGGAAATTGAAACAACAATTGAGAAGACTGAGAACCTGTTAAAATTTGACCACTATACAGAAGATAAAAATGTATCATCATTCCAGACAATGGATGAATACGAGAAGAAGGTTGAAAACGGGAAACCTGTAAGTGCATCAGAGACACTTGCATATTACGGATCAAAAAACCTTGTCGGAGAAGCACTGAGCCCCGATGAGCAGATGGATATGCTGAATGCTTACAAAACTGTAAAGCAGGAGCTATCAAATAGTCTGTCAAAGGATATTCTTGATACATATACGAAAGATACTGCGGTTGTAATAAATGCCAAGATAGCGCTGCTTAAAGAGATTGACCCTGATGCGGCACATGCGATTGAGGTTAAGTTCGCGAAGGAGAGGGCGGCGAATAATTTAGCTCAGGCGAAAGATAGTTCTGATGAAATTTATAACCAGTCAATGCAAACACTTACAAATATTAGAGAAATAGTTGAACAGCAAGAAGAAGATAATCAAAAATCAATAGTTTATAAAACATATGGAATTGGTGCTAATGCAACATATGGAAGACCAGGAATGGCTTTGAGTGGAGGAATTGAAGGAGGAGTTATGTTGCAGGTCGATAATAGCCAAGATTCATTAATAAAACAAGTGATAGGTTTATCTTATACAGTAACAATGCCAGTTGTTGGGCCATTAGTAGGAAACCTTATTCATGATGCACTTAATTCTGTTGATAGTATGGGTTATGCTACATATAATGCTACTGCTGTTGTTGGTAATCAAGACTTAATTTCTGATAAAACTACTGATTATCCAGTTGCATATGTGCAATCTGCAGGTGTTTATGAGACAATGAAAACAACACAGGGCGAAAAAATTGAAAATATGAATAATGCATATGATGATATGCTTCAATTTTCTAATAATTATACCTTATCTATTCCAGGCACTTCAGCTTCAGTTAATTACGAAAGATCATATTCAGGAAAAACTATAGGCGTTGATTTCGGTACTGGCCTGGGTTGGTCATCAGGAGGATATTATCCTACTTATACACGAAATATCGGAAATACTAAGGGATATTTATCCGAATAATATATGAATATGAAATTAAAAATTAAAACTTCAACTATATTCGGTTTAATAGGAGTTGGTGGTGCTGTCATTGCATTATTTGTCCATCTTTATAAATTACATTCAAAAGAGGAAATTCGAATTGCTGAAAGTGAATTTGTATTTTTAATGGCAGATAGTAATAAAATAGATGAAATAAATGTTATATACAATTGGGGTAAAACGGCTAAAAATGCCAATTTAAAAGATAAAAAAATAATAAAGGAAATTTGTGATGCATTAAAGATAAATTATGGAGAAACTTCTTTCATTGGTGGTTATGGGGATAGATATTTATTAAATTTCAGGTATGAAGGGAAAAATTATAGAATACGTTATTATAAAGACATCCAATATAATGATAAATGCAAAAAGCAATTAACTGTTGACGGACATAATTATTTCGGAAATAATCCGTTAAATGATTGTGGGCAATTAGTAATTTTAAAAAATCCAGATTGTGATGAAAAGGAAATTTCTAAAGGGTGTAGTGAAGGTGTTGTAGTGTTAAGAAATTTACATCTGATTCCAATTATTAATAAATATATTGATCCATTGATTAAACAGAGAAAATATAATACTGATTGAAAAAAATAATATGGCTATTAAAAAAAGATGTTATTGATTTAATTGGTCTTGGTAAGAAAACAGAAGAACTTGTTTTGTCAATATTAGATGATCATGATTAGGAGGATGAATTAATATTTAAGCAATATAGAAAGTAATGAATTATTTTATAAATATGAAAAAGCAAAAGGAAGAAAAATACATTTTGGTTTAATAATGAAATATAATTATACTACTAAAGCAAGTGAATTTTTTATAGAATGACTTCATTTTTTCAAGATAATGGATATAGTTTTTAATTTCTCCGTGTTGCAGGAAAAATATTGATGTATAATAAAAAATATTAACAACATGTATGGGCGTAAAACATTACGCCCATGACAATTTAAATCGTCAGTGTCACGCCCATAATAGAATACAGCATCCATGAAAAGACCACAATGGGGATAAACATGGACCTGTTTACCAACCCCAAAAACGCCTTTGACTATGACCAGGGGAGAGCTTCTGTAACGCTTGCAGGGGGGAGCTACGACAGTGTAAAGGAGAGGACAGACAGGGAGACACAGAGCTCATCCAAACTTAATGTATCGGAAGACCTTACGGTAAACAGCGGAAAGAATATAACAGTAGCTGGATCTGAGATAAATGCCGGTGGAGATGTAACCCTTACGGCGGCAGAAAACGTAAGTATAAAGACAACAGAAGAGAAGACAAGCCATACAGCAGAAGAGACTCACGGAAGCGTGGAATTTTCAGTGGGTGGAAAGAATGCCGCAACTGATGTGGCATACGCAACAAAGGCATTGGTAGAGGCAAAGGAAGCAGTTGTAAAGGCAAAGAATGATTATGAGAAATACAGGGAGAGCCTGAAGAAAGCGGAAGATGACCATAAAAACAACCTTATAGACCAGGATGATCTGGATTCAATAAGAGAGCAGGAGGCCTTTTACATTGCGAATATAGCGCTCTGCGGGGAGAACGTGGTAGCAAAGACAGCGGCACTGCTGCAAAGCGCAGCGGGGGCGGCGGGATCTGCAGAGACATTCGGCTTCAGCGGAGATGCCCAGTTTGAAATAGACGCCACAAAAACAAAATCGACATCGGAAAGCACAACTGCAAAGGCATCGACAATAAAAACCGGAGGGAGCTTTACCGTAACAGCGGGGAGCAAAGCGGAGGTAAAGGGGAGCAGCGTGGCAGCCGGTGAGGATATAACCCTTGACGCAGAGAATGTGGAGATAAGCGCGGCGGAGAACAGAGAGAGCAGCAGCGAAGATAAGAAACATGCCAACATGAAGGTAAGTTTCGGAACATCGGGAGCAATTGGAGTTAATGCATCAGCAGACAGCACGGAGACAGATAGCGAAAGCAAAACATATACCAACGCACATTTAAGCGGAAACAACATAAAAATAAAGAGCAGCGAAGACACAACCGTAATCGGCGGAGTGGTAAAGGCGAAAAACGAACTTGACCTTGATGTAAACGGCTCCCTTGTGGTACAATCACTGCAGGATAAGAGCAAAAACAGCTCGCAGACCATAGGCGCAAGCGGTGGAGTAAGTGTAACAGGCGAAAACGTATCGGGAAATGCCGGAGTAAACGCAAACTTCTCCACGGGGAAGAAAAGCTGGGTAACAGAACAGACATCCCTAACCGGCGGGACAGTAAACGTAGACGTTGAAGACAAGACAACCCTTAAAGGTGCAGTAATAGCATCAACAACAGATAACCTGACACTTACAACCGGAAGCCTCGAGTTCAGCAACATAAAGGACAAGGACGTATCTTTCAATGCAGGTGGAAGCGCAGGCGGCAGCTTCAAACCAACAGAAAATACGTACAGTTCAAGCTTAAACTACGGCTACACAGACAACAGACAGACAAACCTGGCAACAATAGGAGCAGGAACAATAACAATAACCAAACCGGAAACATCGGAAGAGGGACTTAACAGAGATGTAACAATATCACAATACAATACATACAGCGGAGGACTGAAAGGCGGAGTTACGGTAGATACGGCGACAGTAGAACTGATAAACGACAGGGAAAAGACTTTAAATAATACAGTGGATGCATTGAAAGATGGATTAAAAGAAGCAGATAAAACAGCAGATAAGATAGATAAGGAAATTGAAACAACAATAGAGAAGACTGAGAACCTGTTAAAATTTGACCACTATACAGAAAATAAAAATGTATCATCATACCAGACAATGGATGAATACGAGAAGAAGGTTGAAAACGGGAAACCTGTAAGTGCGCAGGAGAAGCTTGATTATTATGAGTTAAAAAAAGCTGTCGGAGAACCATTGACAGATGAAGAACAGTGCGATAAAAAGAATGCAATTAAAGAAAGAACCAAAGAAGTAGCAAATAATCTGAAGCAGGATATTCTTGACACATATACAAAAGATGGTGCACTGGTAATAAATGCCAAGATAGCGCTGCTTGAAAAGCTTGATCCTGATGCGGCATATGCAATTAAAGTTAGGTTTGCGGAGGAAAGGGCGGAGATAGCTTATGCTAAGCAGCTGGCGGTAAATTCAAGTTTAAGAGATGCGGAGATACAGCAGGGAAATGAGATAGCAAATAATGTTGTCAATCTTTCTGGAACAGTTAATACAATGGGGATTGATAATACTGATTCCAATTCTCCTGATGCAAAACTATTACGTATAGTTAAAGACAAATTAACTGAAAACTCGATTGAATCAATTGCAGACGCTGGAAATTCTGATAGTACGTTGAAGCAGGCATTCAATTTAGCTTTAGGTGTAGTGTTTAAGGAAGCAGCAGACAATATACCTGAACATATAAGTGTTGCTGACGTAGGGCTTTCTGAAGCTGCAGGAAATGTTTTTGGAAAGGTAGAAAAACAAATTGTTAATGAAACGGAAGATGCTGCTAACCTTGTGGAAAGAAATCTTCCATTTAAAGATTCAGATCGCTTGACTGAAATTAATAAAACTCTTGATAGAATTGAGCAAGGAGATAACTTTTGTTATAAAAAAGATGGAACTCTTTTTAGAAATGACAAAAAAAAATTACCAGCTGATGGTGATTATAGAGAATATACAGTTAATACACCAGGCGCATCTAATAGAGGAACTCGTAGAATTTTAGTAGATCAAAATAGTGGTAATACATATTATACTGATGACCACTATGAAAATTTTATACAAATAAATCCAAAGAAAAAATAAAAATGATAAATAAATTAGAAAAATATTTGTATGACTGTATTCATTTTACAACTGATAATATAAATAATTATTTAAAAGAGAATTATAATAATTTTAATATTTTAATAATTGATAATAATTCTATAGAAAATGATAAAGATCTATTTAATTCAATTGCAAATGTAATGAAATTTCCTGATTATTTTGGGAAAAATTGGGATGCATTGGATGAATGCCTACGAGATCTTGACTGGCTTGAATTAAAAGAGGGATTGATATTAGTTATACTTAATTCAAAAAAAATATGGCAAAGATGTCCGATGACAGCTGGTAAATTAATAGAAAGTTGGTTAACTGTTGTAGATTATTGGTCTAAAGAAAAAGTTCCATTTCATTTATTTTTTTCTGAAATGGAAATTGATAAATTATAATTCAACTAACGAATAACGAAACCATGGAATGTAAATCGATTTTATTTTAAGAATTATAAATTTCTGATAATGTAGACTTGTAGTTCCTTTCTACGTCACATATCGTGTAAATGAAAAAGTTCCTTGAAAACCAACAATATAAAAGCACACCGCGTGAGGGATTGCAGCGATATAAAACGGCAATCAATAAATAGTTAAATGAAAACCCTATGTGCCAAGATAGTTGTCGCATGGAACATTGATTGGTAGTAAGAAAGAAGCTGCAAAAGTGGAGAACAAATTATGAAATGGATTAAATTATTATATGCAATAATACTATCACTTCTTTTATTTTCAGGTTGTACATGTATTTACTCAGTTTTAGATTATGTTGACGAGAATAACAAAAGTTATATTGAATTGTTTAATGAAGATGGTTGTAAAGTTAGTATCAAATATATCGGGACATACCCATCATATCCCGATATTCATGGACATTCTGTTACTAAAGAAATGATTAGCTATGAACAAACATATATTGAAATCAAAGGACCAAATAGTAATAAAAATGAACCTATAAGTAAAATTATAGATTGTCATGTCGAATTAAGAGGTGAAAATAATACAATCTTCCCATTTAAAAGCATTATTGTAAAACCAGATGTAGTTCCATCAGAATCGGTCATTTCTTTTAATAACGAAAAAAAATATGTTGATAGTAAACCGTCTTTGAGCAATAGCCCATTATTTTATTATATAATGTATCTATACGAAGATACATCTGATTTGAAAACAGTAAATTTTCATATCAAACTTACTTTGTCAATTAAAGGCAAAATACATATTATAGAGAAATCGGCATTATTAAAAAGAAAAGAAGGTAAAGTTTTTTTTACACCATTTTTTAAAATAAAGATTTAAAACCGTAGATCAATAACTGGGAGTTATTGGTTGGTATAGTTGTTAAGTTTACAAAAAGTACCTTCATTCGACACTGTTTGAGTAATGGCTGTTATGGTTATAGCAAATGTTATATTGACATTATAATTTTGTGTTCTATAACACTAATCAGTTAATTATTGATCTTTGAAAGTAATTTTTTTTCTGTTATATACCGGAAAAACCGTTTTCTCAGGATTGTATACGGGCAGATGTTGAAGAGGCAACAGAAACTGCCAAAGCTAAAGAAGGTCTTGGATTCGCGGGTACACTCGAGGCTGTAATTAATGCCCGTAAGGATGTATTAACAATAGCAGCCCTGGCAGAGAACAAGGCTTTAGCTGAAAAACTCGATAATGCACTTGATAAAGATGCGGCATCATTGGGAGAAGCGGTTAATAAGGTTTCTGAAACTGTTCAGAGCAGCGATGGAGTTAAGGATGATAAAATATCTCATGTAAACCTGTATCAGGGTGATAAAACAGATAACGCGATGAATGGATATGCAGCAGCATATGACCAGAATAATAATGAAACATATCTGAATACCGAAGGAACAGATATATCAAAGGGTGGAGATATTATTACATCACTCTTCTGGGAAGCCCAGAGGAAGGATAACACCACTAATGGGCTGGACCTTGATGCAGGACAGCAGCTAATACTTGCATCTTCACGTGGAGAACAGGCAGGAAATTTATGGAACAGGTTTTCAGAAACAGCTTCAACAGATTCAACTACATCGTCACCAGATTTTAAAATCAACAGCTGGAATGATTCAAATGCGGATTATTTAAGTGCTGGTACAAAGAAAGCAAATAAATTGGATACCACTGAAGGGAATGGAGTTGTGCCGAGAATAATTTCAAGAAATAAAGAGAATAATACTAAATTGGAAAATTATATTAATAAATATACTCTGGGAGAATATAAATTTGATGAGAATAACGAATTAAAGCAGATAAGTCAAGAAAAAGGATTTTTCGCTAGATTGTTAGGCGATGAAGGTTCTTCAGAATATAGTAAAAAATTGAATGAAGCGATAGCAAGCGAAGGTGAAATTACTTTAGATATTAATGATGAAAAAAAGGTGGATAGCGGTTATAGAAGAAAAGTTGATGGATCAATTGTTTATACAGAAAGAAATGTTATGGATTGGTATGGTGGTGGTGTTACAACTGAAGTAATACCAGAACAATTAAGCGCAGTTATCGTATCATCCGAAAAAATGCCAGATAATATTGCAAATAAAATTAAAGATAAGAATAATAATATTTTATCAGTTGATATGGCTGATACTTTAATGCATGAATTAGTGGGACATGCAATTCCACAAATCGTAGATTATGGTATGGGAAATGCAATAGAAAATGAAAACAGAATTCGCTCAGAATTAAAACTACCATTAAGACAAAGTGACGTAAATCACACTATATCAGGATATGAACCCAGTGAGAAATAATAAAATAAATATTATTTGTAAATCAACAATATTTATTTTATTATTGTGTTTTTGCAATACCTCAAATGTAATAAAAAGTAATAAACAAGAAGTAAAGCTTGGTTATGTTATGATAATATATTCAAATGAAGTAGATATTGATAAAAAATATTTATC
The DNA here is from genome assembly GCA_963664815.2 of Spirochaetota bacterium. Lineage (GTDB taxonomy): Bacteria > Spirochaetota > UBA4802 > UBA4802 > UBA5550 > WRGT01. The sequence continues at coordinate 2,092,104 of CAXXHB010000003.1, read as the reverse complement.
AAATTTAAAAAATCAAATTGAATTCATTGAAAAAATAAAAAGATTTTTATGTATAAATTCAAACATTAATTTATTAACTGATGAATATATTTCATCAATAAATAAAAAAAAAATTAGTTGTGAATTTCACAAAGGACAAAAATCTATCAGTCAAGATAATGTAACTATATTTGGATGCATAACAGATAATAATGATTCCTTATTTTATGGTTTGCAGATTGATTTATATGACTATGATTGTGTAGCTTTAAAAATAATTGAACATAGTAGAAATTCACCAAGTATTAAAATTGGAACATATAAGATAGATAAATCGATAGTAAAAGAATTATATAAATTTATACCAATAGAAGAATGTGAATAATATTTATTATTTAGTGTGATTCTAATAAAATCGTTTTAAATCGATTAATTGACAACTGTTTTTAAATAAATATTGGTTAGGATTATGATAGAAAAATTCAAGGCTATTTGCAAAGAAAACTGTATCAAACAAGCTTTGTTGACAATTAAAAGATAGAGAAACTTGCGAGTTATAATTTCTTTTTAATCGTTGAAGTTAGGGAGTGCAAATGAAAGAATTTTCGAATACTCTGTTTTTTATTTTTTGATTTATCCACTAATAACTTCAGCTCCTTGAAAACCAACAATATAAAAGCACACCGCGTGAGGGATTGCAGCGATATAAAACGGCAATCAATAAAGAGTAAATAGAAATCAACAGATTGGCCGTTTTATACAAGCGGAAAGCCCGGACCTGACGAATGTGAAATAATCATTTATTATATAATAAAAAATATTAACAACATTTAGGGGCGTAAAACATTACGCCAAATGATATTCAAGATCGTCAGTGTCACGCCTATAAACTACGGATACACAGACAACAGACAGACAAACCTGGCCACAATAGGAGCAGGAACAATAACAATAACCAAACCGGAAACATCGGCAGAGGGACTGAACAGAGACGTAACAATATCACAATACAATACATACAGCGGAGGACTGAAAGGCGGAGTTACGGTAGATACCGCGACAGTAGCACTGATAAAAGACAGGGAAAAGACTATATATGATACAGTGGGTGCATTGAAAGATGGATTAACTGAAGCAGATAAAACAGCAGATAAGATAGAACAGGAAGCAAAGACAGCAATAGATAATGCGGGTACCTGGATTGATGACAACTGGTTCAATACCGATGAAGAAGTAAAGTTTGATGAAACCAAAGCGAAGGAAGAAAAGGAAAGTGCTGAGAATCCACAGAATGTGAATAGTACTGATAAATCAATTCAGGACTTGGCAGATCAGAAACTTGCTGAAGGTAACGAGGCAGCGAAAGAGAAAGCAGATGAATTGGCTAGAAGAGGAACTCCCACAGAAGAAACAAATGAAATTATGAGAGATGCTGACTGGATTGGAGATCCGATTGAAAATACAGAAAATCCAAAGGTTATTGATCAGACGAGTATGGATGCACTAAAAGCAGCTGGATTACCTGAACATTCTGGAGCATGCGTATTTCTTTCAACAGTATATGGTGCAGCCGATGCTATGGGTATTACATTATCGCCTGAAGATGTTGCAGCAATTTATAAAGATGCTAAGAAAAATAGAAGAGTTGATGTTGACTGGGGTACTTACGGAGTACAGAATTTTCCAGGCTTAATCAACAGTGTTGCGGCTGTTAAAGGTATTGATGCTAGTAATATATCTATTCCAGATGATCCCAATATCACCAGAATTAAGTAAAAAAGTAACAAAAGAGATTATACCTGTTTCAAGTTATTTACCTATAAAGAAAAATAGTAATATAGCTGCAAATAAAAAATAAGGAGTGAAGTAGAAATGGAATTAAAAACAAATAGAATTGTCTGTTTAATATGTATGATTATAATTTTAAACTGTAATTATATGAATGCCGTAAGTGAAACAAATGATAAAATAAAAAAGGGCGATGTACAGGAATTTAGTAAATCTGAATTTATAATAAAATTCTCTAATCTTATTTATGAAAAGAACGGGAAGCGGTTAATGATTCCGATATTCCAAGGAAATTCAGGTGATATTTCATATAAGGAATTTCTTGATTATTGTTATAAAAACAATCTTTTAGAAAAAGGATGGGGAGAAACTTATTTTGTAATTAAGTCGGATAAAGGTAAACTTAACAAAACATTTCATGAATTTCTTAATTTTTATAAAGGAAATATTCTTAAAAATGTAGACATTAATAAACCTGCTAAAATTAAAGTTGATGGCGGGGCCATTGATATATATTATGATTTTGAAGTTGATAGTATACCTTTTACACTAAATGTAAATATTAGTACGGGGAAAAAAGATATTGATTCAAGATTAATCAAATCTATATTTGATATCTCTCTCAATGAAAATGGCGAAAATCCAATATTTAGATACATATTCTGGAAAAATAAAAAGAGTAACAACTTATAGTAAATATTGAACAAAAAAATTCTTCAACACTGGGTGAGTAATGGAAAACAATTCCAGAAAAGTTTCTCATTTTGCAATAATTGAGTAGCTTGATTACGTCGCCGGTGGTTGGATAAAGTTTCTGATACATCGAGTCGGCGAAGTGTGTAGTGAACATCTGGCAATAATTATGTTGAGTTGACATATTGATATTTTATTGATCTGTTCTATAATTCTGAATCAGTTAATTATTGATCTTTGAAAGTAATTTTTTTATATTATATACAGTGAAAAACCGTTTTCTCAGGATTGTATACGGGCAGATGTTGAAGAGGCAACAGAAACTGCCAAAGCTAAAGAAGGTCTTGGATTCGCGGGTACACTCGAGGCTGTAATTAATGCCCGTAAGGATGTATTAACAATAGCAGCCCTGGCAGAGAACAAGGCTTTAGCTGAAAAACTCGATAATGCACTTGATAAAGATGCGGCATCATTAAAAGAAGCGGTTAATAAGGTTTCTGAAACTGTTCAGAGCAGCGATGGAGTTAAGGATGATAAAATATCTCATGTAAATCTGTATCAGGGTGATGAAACAGATAACGCGATGAATGGATATGCAGCAGCATATGACCAGAATAATAATGAAACATATCTGAATACCGAAGGAACAGATATATCAAAGGGTGGAGATATTATTACATCACTCTTCTGGGAAGCCCAGAGGAAGGATAACACTACTAATGGGCTGGACCTTGATGCAGGACAGCAGCTTACACTTGCATCTTCACGTGGAGAGCAGGCAGGAAATTTATGGAACAGGTTTTCGGAAACAGCTTCAACAGATTCAACTACATCGTCACCAGATTTTAAAATCAACAGCTGGAATGATTCAAATGCGGATTATTTAAGTGCTGGTACAGAGAAAGCAAATGAATTGGGTACCACTGAAGGGAATGGAGTTGTGCCACGGTTAGGACCTCCTTCATATTTGAATCAATTAAAAGTATCATTTGAAAAAAATGTGACGAGATAAATCAAGGTAATGCAAATTTTGTTGAGAATCATCCCGCGCTCAGGCAATTTGCGGTGGTGTAGATGATGTTTTATTTGGAGCTGTGATAGGTGCTAACACTTTAGCTACAGGTAAAAATCAGTATGGTGAGGAAGTAACAGATACAGAAAAAGGCTTTGCTGCCGCTGCTATTATTCTCCCTATTATACCAATTGGAGGGACGGGGAAAGTAGTTGAAGAAATAGGAGAAGAAGTAATTGAGCATGCAAGTAGTATAGAAAAACTTGCAGTAAAAGGGTCTGAGGAGATTGCTGAGCATGCTAATGAAATAGAAAGTGGAGTTGAAAAAATTGTTAAGGGAGAAATCCACCATATTGCATCAGATAAAGCAATAAAAAGTGGATATATAGAACAATTCGAAAATATTTTTAATAATGCAGGTATGACTTTAGATGATGATGCAAATAAAGTATTTTTAGAAAATCATTCTGGTGGACACACAGTTAAATATAAAGAATATGTACTCGATAAATTAGATAATGCTACAAGAGGATTGTCTGGAGATGATGCAAACAAAGCGTTAAAACAAGTTTTAATAGATTTGAAAACAGAATTAATCAATAATCCGAGAATACCATATAAAGGTGGGATTAAATAGTATGAAATGGTTTAAACTGTATGAATGCGATAATACTGTAAAAAATCCTTTAGTTTGTGATTATTCAAATTTAGAAAAGTATAATTTTTCTAAATGGGATTTTATAAAAGGAGAGGAAATTAAAAATTGGAATGAATCAATAATATTTCAATCGAAAAAGAAAAAAAATGATGGAGATCCAGATGATGTTTTACAAAATTATCTTGGTATTCCAATTTATTCTGAAAAATTAATAAATGTTTTAAAAAATAGTAATACTACTGGTATACAATATTTGAAAATAAATGTTATGAAATCTGATAATTCCATTATAGATGGTTTCTGCATTGTAAATTTACTTAATTTTATTGAAGCATTAGATTATAAAAAATCAGAATATGATAGATTCAGTAATGATTTTCCAAACGCTAATGTAAGAGGTAAAATATCAGGTGTTAAAAAATTTGTATTGAATAAAGATAAATTGGAAAATTTTGATATTATTCGTTTAAAAGATTATGATCTAAGATATTTTGTATCGGGAAAATTTAAAAAAATATTTGAAGATAATAGATTTACGGGGTACTCTTTTGAAGAGGTTGAGTTAATTTGATTTAATTATATATAAACATTAAGTAAATTTAAATAAATATTTCCTGATGCACAAGTTTGGAATTCGATTATATTGTACGAAAGATTTAATTTTATTTATATTCTCTGTTATTATTTATAAGCATTTAATTCAGTTCCTTAAAAACCAACAATTTAATGTCACACCGCGTGAGGGATTGCAGCGATATAAAACGGCAATCAATAAATAGTTAAATGAAAATCAACAGATTGGCCGTTTTATACAAGCGGAAAGCCCGGACCTGACGAATGTGAAATAAACATTTATTTATTATAAATAATAACAACATGAAAAGGCGTAATGCATTACGACAAATGATATTCAAGATCGTCAGTGTCACGCCCATAAACTACGGCTACACAGATAACAGTATTCAAGATAAAAATAATGGTCGTCCGTATCCATATTATGACAAAGCAAGCCAAAAAGATTGGAAGTACGATAGTGAATAATTTAGTAAGACTGTTTAAAATATCACCAATTATTATTTATATATCAGTGATAATTATTGATTGTTTTGATTTATTTGATTACATTATGTTGCCTTATTTTTTTAAAAATAAATACTATGAATTAATATACCCCGGAAGTACTTATGAAAAAATACAATATTTTAGTTCTCGGTGGTGTTCAACAGACCATATAGGTCTTATATTGTTAATAATGTATATACTACTCGTTATTTTGCATGAGAAGAGTATAGTGATTAATCATTTTAAATTACATTTTTGGATAAACGCAATATTAATGTCCGGTGTATTTTTAACAGTTATATTCCGTCCTTATTTGGTGTATAATTAAAAAAACAGCAACAAAGAGAATTATGGATAGAATAAATAAATCATTAACAATTATCTTAACTTTAGTATTGTTGTTCAGCTATTTTGCCATAGTTGCGTTTCATTTAAGTTTCGCTTATAAATGGTGGCTTGAAGATTATTTTCAAATATACAATCTTCAATCCTATCCTGTAGTCTCTTTTTTCGTCGCGGTGAAGTGGCGATTTTTTATTTTTGGTCTAACTGTCGGGTTGGTCTTACTGAATGAAAAACGAAAAGTAGATCATTTTTTAATATTCTTTATCAGTTTATGTGGTTACCTATTTTACTGGTTTATTATAGGTATTGTTTATAAGTTTTATTGATCGATCTATAATTAATAACTCCCCATGTTGCATAATTGAGTAGCTAGACCGACGTCGCCGGTGGATGTATAAAGTTTCTGGTTCGATAAGTCCGGCGATGTGCGTAGTGAACGTCCAGAAATAATTATGTTGAGTGGACATGTTGACATTTTATTGATCTGTTCTATAACTCTGAATCAGTTAATTATTGATCTTTGAAAGTAATTTTTTTCTGTTATATACCGGAAAAATCGCTATTGCAGGATTGTGCGCAGGCAGATGTTAATACATACAGCGGAGGACTGAAAAGCGGAGTTACGGTAGATACCGCAACAGTAGCACTGATAAAAGACAGGGAAAAGACTATATATGATACAGTAGATGCATTGGAAAGTGGATTAACTGAAGCAGAGAAAACAGCGAAGAAGGTAGATAAGGAAATTGAAACAACAATAGAAAAGACTGGTAACCTGATTGACGTCGGGGAGTTTGGGCTTAATAAAGATTCAGATGTAACTTGAAGAATATAATGTGGATTTAGAAAAGAATGGAATTGAAGATGTAAGATCATTGAAGGGATTCAGCATTATAAGTGAAGATGGAAATTTAATCAATGTTTTATCTTCGGGAGAATTGATTGTTAAACCATTACAGGCTTTTGAAAATAGACCGGAATTGGCTTATCCTCTTGAAATGGGAGGTGATACAGAAAATACAACTTATAGTAAGAAAATAATATCATCTTCTAAAAATGGATATATAGATTTAAATATTTCTGGTGGATATATTGGAGGTATAACTGGTGGTTAAATTTTAAGTAATAATGGTAATCTATATCCATATTTAGGCGTAGGTTTGGTAACACCCGGTGTTAGTGGTGCTTTAACTATTTCAACCTCAGAAGCAAGTAGCGGATTTAATGTTGGTTTGCAAGCACAGAATGTTGTAGCTGGTCAAACCGGTTATAGTTTCCAAAATAATGGAAGTTTGGAGAACTTGGATTTGGAGCACCTGCTGGGGTTTCTGTAACTGGATATTATATATTTAATCCTATTACTAACATTTTAAATAAACCATCTGTTAATTATGGTAAAAAATAAATGGTTACGAATAATCTATCCTTTATATTAGCATTAATATTTTTTATAATTGTACTTATCTTTAATAAAAAAATAGCAAAAAAAATAATATTAGATCAGAATAAAAAAATGGGTTTTAACTTTAGTGAAAGAGAAATAAAAATTACTGAAAAACTTTTAGTAATTATTAGTTTTCTATTTTTAATTTTTACACTGACAATAAAATTAGGTTTTATTAGATGAATTAATAAAATTAAATGTATCATCATACCAGACAATGGATAAGTACGCGAAGAAGGTTGAAAACGGGGAACCGGTAAGTGCGCAGGAGAAGCTTGATTATTATGAGTTAAAAAAAGCTGTCGGAGAAAAACTGAGTCCTGAAGAGCAGCAGGAAGTTCGATTATAGAAAATGGGATTTGTAAATAGTACTTTTTGATTTATCCACTAATAACTTAAGTTCTTTGAAAACCATCAATATAATAACACCCCGCGTGACCCTATGTGCTTAAAGAAATTGATCCTGATGCGGCACATGCAATTAAAGTTAGGTTTGCGGAGGAAAGGGCGGAGATAGCCTATGCTAAGCAACTGGCGGTAAATTCAAGTTTAAGAGATGCGGAGATACAGCAGGGAAATGAGATAGCAAATAATGTTGTCAATCTTTCGGGAACAGTTAATACAATGGGGATTGATAATACTGATTCCAATTCTCCTGATGCAAAACTATTACGTATAGTTAAAGACAAATTAACTGAAAGTTCGATTGAATCGATTGCAAATGCCGGAAATTCTGATAGTACGTTGAAGCAGGCATTCAATTTAGCTTTAGGTGTAGTGTTTAAGGAAGCAGCTGACAATATACCTGAACATATAAGTTTAGGAGATGTGACAACTGCATCCAGTGGATTAGTAGGAAGGGAAGCTAAAGCTGGAATCGAAAAAGCTATTAATGGGACTGAGGATGTTGTTAAAAACAGCGAAAGTATAATCACAAAAGAAGAAATAGTTAGAAAAAGTTTAGGTGGTGATGGTGCAACTTCGAAACATATAATAGAGAAAGAAAATGGTACTACTATTTCTAAAACTCACCAAGTAGAAAAAGATGGTGAAATTATTCATCAACAACAAGATTATGTTGGAAAATATGGAACAGTAAAAAGTTTTCCAGATGAATGGGTTGAATATCCGAAAATAGATAAAAAAGATGAAAGATAAAGATATTTTAAATATAGAAAATGAATATATATATTTGCTAAATCAGATCTTGATACAGAAAAAAGAAGAAATTAAAAGAGTAGGTCTGACATTTGGCAATATAGAAATAAAAAGAACATACTCAGATGATAATAGTTATACTTCTGAAGTAGTGTTAGATTTTTATTATGAGGATAATTTGTTTGATGTAATTGAATTTTTTATTTACCATCATAATGAATTAAAAGCAACATTTGAAGAAGTAAAATTTTGGAGTATAAATGTTATAGATGATATTATAAATAGTCGAAAGTTATTATAAACATTATATACTGCTACTTACGGTGCCACAAACAATGTAAATTAAACAGAAGTGTACCAATTAAGGAACGCTGATTAATGATTATACGAGTATAAATTCGGAATTAAAATGTTAGTATAAAAAAATTCGTTGATATATTAAAAAAAATATCTCTTTCTCCAGATATCCGTAAAAATCTTTTTCATGTGATTGTGTACAGGCAGATGTTGATACATACAATAGCTCAGTTCACTTTCACAGAAAGTTCCCCATATAGCATAGGGCGCGTGGGTTACTGGAGTTGTTGGATTCGGATATGGGAATGGAAATCCTGGTTCGTTAAGTGCTACATATAACCATATTCCTGGAGAAATTGATTTTGGAGATAAATATTTTTCGATACAAACTGGTGGTTCAACATCAAATTTTTCAGCTACATTAAGTAAACCAATTACTAGTACACCAGTTTATAATTATAAAATTGTAAAAGGAACGGAAGCACTGATACAAGCTGAACAGCAAAAGTATATTGAGTCAGTGCAAAGATACAAGTTAAATGATTAGTTTAAAAAATATATTGTTAGTATCAGAGGTAGTTTTATTTTTTTCGATGATTATTACACTTATTTTGTTTTTTATAAAATTTTTTAATGCAAAAAAAAAAGGTGATTTGTTAAAAATTGAAAAAATTGAAAAAGCTCCTATTGTTGAAACAAAATGGTATAATAAATTATTTGCAATTATTATAATTTTAATGTTGGGTTCTCGAAAGTTTACTAATTATGAAGACATATTGGCATTGTTGTTAATAATATTTTTTTCTTATTTGGCGATTAGTGCTATAATTAACTTGATAAAAGTAAAATAAAAAGTTTTAATGTGAATCAATTAACACAACAAGTCACGGAATTTCGCTAAAGTCCAACTATAGAAAATATAATTTGTGAGTAGTACTTTTTTAATTTATCAACTAATGACTTAAGTTCCTTGAAAACCAACAATATAAAAGCACACCGCGTGAGGGATTGCAGCGATATAAAACGGCAATCAATAAAGAGTAAATAGAAATCAACAGATTGGCCGTTTTATACAAACGGAAAGCCCGGAACTGACGAATGTGAAATAATCATTTATTATATAATAAAAAATATTAACAACATTTAGGGGCGTAAAACATTACGCCAAATGATATTTAAGGTCGTCAGTGTCACGCCCTTAAACTACGGCTACACAGACAACAGACAGACAAACCTGGCCACAATAGGAGCAGGAACAATAACAATAACCAAACCGGAAACATCTGCAGAGGGACTTAACAGAGATGTAACAATATCACAATACAATACATACAATAATTGCATAGTTAAGCGACGGCGCCGGAGAGCTGGACAAAATTTCTGATACGTTGAGTCCGGAGATGTGCGAAGCGAAAGCTTAACGTCAATTATGCGATGTGGTTCAAAGGAGAGAGAGTATACCGAAAGCCCGTATTATCCAATGCGGGCTTTCGGCTATTTATAAATGATAATTATAAAACTATTTTCCGATATCAATAATGTCTTTTTCGACAATAGTTTTTGATATCTTTTCAATATATTCAAATTCAGCCTGTGGATTAATATCTGAACGGCCAGTCCTTGCAAATTCCGCCGCAAGACTTAATCCGGACATTGTCATAGCTCCGCTTTTGAATGAAGCGATAGATTTATTATCTTTTTCTATTACCCATTCGTATGAAAAATCCGGGTGTATTACCTGATTTGAATTAACGGCAAAACTTCTTTTATAATTAATAGTGATAGATAAATTGTACCCGGCATTTTTGCCGGCTTCAAGAATATTATTATTTTTCAATTCATTGATAATTTTTTCCTGAAATGCTTTTCCCATATCCGCTTCAGACAAATAGCCTTTAACCTCTGCATCTTTATTCAGTTTAATACCGGATTGAACTATTGTTACTTTCACACTCTTCACAGAGTAAGCAGTTTTGCCTTTAACCAGAGGAGTCGGGTCTAAGATATAATTATATCGCGATGAACAGGCTGTTACAGCAGTTAATGTGAGGATGAATAGAATTGTTTTTAAATTTTTCATTAAATAATTTCTCCTTAAAAATTTCTGATCAGGATTTAGTTTTATTGATCTATGTATAATTTTTGATAATTAAAATAAGTATGTCAATTCTAATTTAACCAGTTTAAATTGGAAGGTGCAGGCTTTACATTTTTAGTATATGTATTCCGGTGAAACCTGCCACCTATTCCGGTTTTAAGTTTACCATTTTTAATCCATTTCCATTTTCTAAATCACCATTATTCAGGTGGCAGGTTTCGTCCAGAATTTTTTGCTTTTTCCTTTCTCATTGAGGGCCCACCGATGTCAATTTTATGTGATGTATGAAGAAGTCTGTCACAGATAGCATCCGCAATAGTCGCATCTCCAATAAGATCAAACCACATATCTGTGGGGATTTGAGAGCTAATAATTATTGATCTGGTGCCGTGGCGATCTTCAAGCATTTCAAGCAGCATTAATCGCGAGTCAGAATCAAAGGGCTTCAATCCGAAGTCATCAAGAATTATCAAATCCTGTTTTTTAATTTTATTCATCTCTTTAAAATATGATCCATCAACTTTACAATACTTCAAATGTGAAAACAATTTCATACAGTTATAGTATCCAACATGATAACGAAGAACACATGCTTTGTGACCGAGTGCACAGGCCATGAAGCTTTTACCTGCACCTGTTGATCCGGTAATGATAATACTCTCTCCTTTTATGATCCAGTCGCAGGTCGAAAATCGGAGTATCATATTCCTGTCAATTTTTCTTGACGGCTTATAGTCGATCTCTTCGATACTTGACTTGTATCTGAAGTCCGCACTTTTAAGCAGAGTGTTAAATTTTCTGTTATACCTCTCGTCCCATTCAGCATCGATGAGATGAGCAACCATTTCATCAGCAGTAAATTTATTCTGCATCCCGGTAGAGAATGTTTCCCTGAATGAGCTGAGCATTCCATGAAGACGCATCTCCTGCATCTTCTCTATTGTTGCTTGATTGTTCATCGTAATTCCTCCATATAATATTCACGTCCTCTTATATTGTCATGCTCAGGCAGAGTGAACTCCGAATATTTGTCTTCTTCTCCCGCCTGATCCATGTTGTTACTTAGAATGTTTTTGATCATTTTGTATGTGCAGTTTTCATAATAGATTGCCCGCTCACAAGCGAGGTTAAGACGGGACTCTCCGTAAGTTTTTGCAAGGGCGATTATTCCGAGGCATGTCTTGTAACTCTGCTCCGGATGCTGACGTGATGCAAGAACCGTCTCTATTACAGTTGCCACAGCTTCTCCTTTACCGCTTGCCATATCTGTCAGTTTTTCAGGGTTCCAGTTATCCTCCCATTTGTGTGACTCCGGCATATGAACCCGTTCAGTCGTGTAACCGTTTTTTCTCTTGTTTCTGAGGTGAGAAGCTATCCTTACATTGCCCGAGTAGACTTCCACAGCTCTTTCAGTGAAGAATACGTCAACTTTCCGTCCTTTATAGCGATATGGTACGCTATAGTAATGACTATCATCACTCAGATAAATGTGATAATTGAATTGTACCGTAAGACTTTTAAATCTCTTGAGTTCATAACGATCTGCCGGAAGAGGCTGCAATTCACTCTTCTCAATGCTGTTAAAAAGTTCCCGTCTGCTTACACCTGGACGCTGCATTATCCGGGCATTAAATTCTTCAAGCAGTTCTATGATCGCGACATTGAGTTCTTCAAGTGAAAAGAATATTCGGTCACGAAGTTTAGCGTAAATCCATGAATATGAAATTCGTACCGCCCCTTCAACCAGAGCTTTGTCTTTCGGTTTTGCCGGACGAGCTGGAAGAATTGTTATGCCGTAATGCCGGGCGAAGTCGAGATATTCCGGATTGATATCCGGTTCATATCGATCTGTCTTTGTTACTGCAGATTTTAAACAGTCCGGCACAATGGCCTGTGGAACGCCTCCAATATATCTTAATGCATTTTCATTTAGTCTTATCCATTCCTCCTTCTTCTGACTCATCGAAGCTTCAATATAAACAAGCTGGCTTGCCCCAAGTATTGCCACAAATACTTCAACCTCTCTTATCTCTCCCGTTGACCGGTCTGTTATGGAAAGTTTCTTACCGGCAAAATCCACAAAGAGTTTGTCTCCCGCTTTGTGTTCGATATGCATCGTAATTTCTGACATATTCTGCCAGACCTGAAAATGATAACAAAACTGTGAGTAGCTGTATCCGCCTGGATTTTCGAGAATGTATTCCTCCCATAAAGTTTGACGGGTCACTCCGAGGCGTTTGAGCTCCTGCGTGAAATGAAGGAACTGATTTTGAAGCATTTCATGGCGTTTGTTGTCCGGTGTTTTATTTCCCTGAAGAACATTCAGAAGTTTTTCATCCGGCATATTTTCTATATCAATAAAAGTTAAACCGAGTGTTTTAATTTTGTTAATATAATCACTGACAACCGGACGTGACATTCCCATTGCCTGAGATATCTGCCTTTGGCTGAGTTTTGAATGCTCGTGAAGACGAATGATTTCCCTGATTTTTTTCATCGATATTCTCCTTTGTGACATGCCCGGTAACTCCATCTGATTTGATTTTTTATCAGATAATTCAGGCTCTGTTTTAAAAGGAAATGGTTTGTTTTTTATTCCGGTAAAATCCTACAAGTGGCAGGTTTCAACCGGAATGGGTGGCAACTTTGCACCGGAACAGGTGGCAGGCATTTTCCGGAATGGGTGGCAGGTTTGGGCCGGAATACGTAAGTATAATGCTTTACAAATTAATTGCATATTGAGAGATAAAGTTGCATAAAAACAGTCTGAATTTATAAATACTTCAGTTTTAAAAGGAAAACAGAATATGATGACATCTTACAAAATGACTATAGAAACAGATATGAATTCATCACGGATTATTGAGAAACTTAAAGAAAGTGTATTGCCAAGGGAAGCCTTTGTTCCTTATGTTACAATGAACCGATTAATTGGTGAAGTGAATAATTCTGATTTTAAATTAGTACGCATGTCCGGCTATCGCCGACATGTACCGGCGCTAATAACCGGGAAAATTTATGAAAATAAAATTGATGTAAAATTTAAGATTGATCTCCGTATGATTGTTATACCGGTAACTGTTTTTGTATTATTTATAATGTATTTTTTAAATGAACATAAAGATAAATATACATTGTCCGGTATTATGCCGGTATTTGTTACTGTTATCTTTTTTCTTGTAATCAAGATCTACCTGGATTTTAAATCAGATGTAAATGAAGGAAAAACAATATTCAAAAACCTGTTTGAAAAACGACAGGATTAAATATCCCCTGTAAATATTTTCTCCACTTGATTATGCATTGGATAAAATCTGGAATTATATAAAAGATAATTCATTCACTTATGATAAAACAAAACATCAGCGGTGAAAATAGATTTATGGAGTCGTGTGAGTGAATCAGCAGATTATTGTTATTGTTGACAGTAAACTGCTTTCAGGTTAATCTGTTTTAAATAGATAATGCATAACGCATGACAGGATGTTAAAATGACCGTTTCAGTGAGCGGATATATTATACTGAATTTATTTTGTATTTTTGTTCTTCTTATTATACTTAACAGAAAAGTGTCATCTTCCGGAATTTCCTTCACCCAGATATTGTTTAATACAATGGCCATTATAACAATTGTTCTTCTGGTTACAGATTCAGTAAACTGGTACCTGGACGGGAAAAAGGGTGTATTGCTCAGGGAACTGAATATACTGTCATCGGTTATATATTATATTTCACATCCTCTGATTCTTACCTTCTGGACACTGTATGCCGATTTTTCAATTTTCAGGAATTTAAAAAAAATAAAAATTGCTGGAATAGTCCTAACAGCCGTTAATTCTGTTTTTATTTTTTTTATAATAGCAAGCATCTGGAAAGGTTATATTTTCTATATCAATGAAGAAAATTATTATACAAGGGGATACTGCTTCATATATTTTTTTTCAGCGTGCTATCTGTTCATTGCCTATACATTTTTAATGATATTGTTCAACAGGAAGATGGCGGAACCGGGAATATTTAAAACCCTTCTGTTTTTTGCTGTACCGCCTATAATTGCCGGAATAATTCAGGCTTCTGTATTTGGTATAACACTCTTATGGCCCTCCATGACAATATCAATTCTGCTGATATTTATTAATATACAGAACAGTCTTCTTACAACAGATTATCTCACCGGAATATTTAACCGACGACAGTTTGATTCAATACTGCACAGGAGAATCAGTTTCGGTGGAGCGGAATTTTCACTTATAATGCTGGATATTGATGATTTCAAGACAATCAATGACCGTTTCGGCCATATTGAAGGGGATGCTGCGCTTGGAACTGCAGTAAGAATTATCCAGCAGTCTCTGCGTACCGGGGATATAATAGCCCGCTATGCAGGTGATGAATTTCTCGTTTTGCTTGATATGGGGGACAGGTCGGTTCTTGATGATGCCGTCGCAAGAATAAGGAAAAAGACCGCTGAATGGAATATAAGCAGCGGAAAGCCATATACTCTGTCTTTCAGCATGGGGGCTGAAATTTTCAGAAAAGATGAGAATCTGTCTATAGAAAAAATTATAAAGACTGTAGATGACCTTATGTATCTGGACAAGGAAAATAAAAACCTCAGGAAAAGGCCCGGGAATTTCACAGCAGATGACTGAGAATTCTACAGGGGTACAATAATTGGAAGATATTTTTGAAATATTGATAACATGCACTAAAGGGAAATCGTCCCTCTTTATTCTTCTGGATGAGAAGATTCCTGTAAATTTCATGGTAAATAACAGATACTTTCTTTTATTGAAGGGTGATCTTTCATTAATATCAGCACGAATAAATAACAATAAAACCGGAAATTACAACCGCTTTGAGATTCAGAATGATGCAGCAGTTTCATTTAAAAACCTGCTTTTAGCATGGTATGATAAACCAAAAATTTTTAATTTTTGTAATTCAAATATAAAGATAAGTATCAATAATAAAAACAGAAAAGTTAATATTGGAATAGAGGATCTGAATGTTTTCCTTAAAAAATATTCAGATTGCATATATTCTGTTGAAGACGATCTGATAAGTATTGAATCATTTATTGATTATGAAAAAGATATAAAACTTGAGAAGGGGTTATCAAAATACTGCGATTGTTTATTATGTCATGAAAGTAGTTTTGTCGAAATATCGAAAACAGGTACAAGCGATAATTCAAGGATAATTAAGCATTGTAATAATTGTGATTCATATTTTGTATTATACTGCATTGATCATCCCTATGGCGGATATGATGAATGGTATTCCCCTGTTGAAAAAAGGGATATTCCATATATAAAAAAGGGGGAATATGAATCGGTTGATCAATTTTCTGATATAATGATCATAAAAAAAGATGGTTCATATTTTCTGGCATCAAGAAGTCATTATTATGCAAATAAATATCAGCATTCATATATTTTTAAAAATTAAACCTGTCTTACCGGCACTGACTGGTGTTCCGCAATACTTTGATTGCCGGTACCTGATGTATTTATCAGAATATAAACAGGACGCCGGATTTTAATATGTTTAATAAACAATCATTTTATGATAACCAATATAAATCTGCTCTTGAAAATGGCTATGAATGCTGGGGCGGTAACGAAAGATTTATAAAGAAATTAAATCAATGTGAAAATATTCTTCATTCAGGCTTTATTCCGAAATCCGGTAAAGTAATGGAAGCCGGTTGTGGAGAAGGCGTTTTATGCAGGGAATTTTATAAAAAAGGATATTTGGTCACCGGGGTTGATATTTCAAAAGTGGCCATTGACTGGGCAATCCGGAAAAGTGAATCGATGCTGATGAATATTAAATATGTTCATTCGGATTTAACTGTGCCGGGTATAAACTTCAATGAGACTTATGATGTTATTATGGACGGGAATTGTCTCCATTGTATAATCGGTGACGACAGGCAAAGATTTTTAAAAAATCTGTACAAGATGTTGTCTCCGGGTGGAATTTTATTTATCAGCAGTTTATCCAGCCCTGACGCTGAAAATCATACAAAATATTCTGATAATTTACCATATCGGTTTATTCCGGCAGAAAAATTTTTATTGGCAGAACTTGAAGATCTTGGACTCTATGTTATAGATAAAGTTGTAAATAAAAGAAATGAATTTAATCACATTGAATTATATTTAAGAAAATGAGAAAAGAAAATGGTTGTTAATTTAAGCATCGGATATGAATTCCGCGGAAATAACAGTATATTTTCATTATTTATCATTATTTATCATTATAGCTGTAATATTAAAATAATATAATCTTAAAAATCGAAGAAGTAATTGTAAGATATTACTAATTTACGATTAAATAATTTCATGAAAAATAGTATGTCTTACTTGTCAGATAAAAAAAAGAATCTGAATCAGGTTCTTTGTATCAGCTATGATATTGGTATTAAGGTTAATGATTGATGAATTACAAAACTGTATTAATAGATTTGGATGATACTCTGATTGTTGAAGAAAAATCGGCACAGGAGTCTTTTATGGCCTCTGCGGAATACCTTGGTAAATTTCATAATATAGATTCAGAGGGTTTCATAAATACTGTACGTAATTCCGCCAGAGATCTGTGGTACTCTCTACCGACAATTAAATATGCAAAGGAAATCGGGATCAGTTCATGGGAGGCTTTATGGGCTGATTTTTCAGATACCGATGAAAATCAGAAAGAGTTAAAAAGCCTCAGGTCGTATTATCAGAAAACGGCATGGCGTAATGCTTTATTAAAATATGGGATTGTTGATGATGAACTTGCATTAAAATTGTCTTTAGTTTATATAGAAGACAGAAGAAACAGGCATATACTCTTTGATGATACAGAAATATTTTTAAAGCAGCTGTCCGGGTTAAATCTGAAAATTGCGCTTATTACAAATGGAACTCCGGATCTGCAATGGCAGAAAATCAGGAAAAGCAATATTGAGCAATATTTCCATACAATTGTTATATCCGGAGAAATAGGTTATAAAAAACCGGGGGTAGAGATATTTAATTATTGCCTGAAACAGGTAAACAGTAAAAAAGATGATTCCATAATGATCGGAGACAGCCTTGAAAAGGATATCCGGGGAGCTAATAACATGGGGATTACATCGGTCTGGCTTAACAGAAATTTAAAGGAGAATAAAACAGACATTAATCCGGTTTATGAGTTTAACAATTTAAATGATATCATTTATCTTCTTTAATCACTGAAACTCTCATCTGTTAAGCATATAAAATATGCAGGAGGTTATAAACTCCTGCGGAATAAATCATTCTATTATAACATTATTTCTGTTACGCGGATCAAATCGAACCTGCACCTGTTTTCCCGGTCTTATTCCGGCTAATTCATGTTCAGGCAGCATCATCTTTGTACTGGCCTGGAATTTCTCCCCATCTGACGTTTCTATATCAATAACAAGCACGGCGCCATATCTTGGGTAGTCTGAGTTTACAGACATTTTAACACCTGTCTTTTCACAGCTTACAATACAGCCCGAAGCAGCTGTCCCGCTTTTCAGAAGCTTCTCCCTGCGGATACCTGACATCGCCATTTCAATTACGCCCGAGATCCACAGTATAAAAATCAGTAAAAGTGCAAAAGAGGAAAAAAATACGAGCATGTTCACCCCGGCGTTGCTTCCGGAGATCTTCACGGCATAGAAATAGAAGAAGCCAAACCATACTGCAACTCCAAGGATTGCCTTAATAAATATTTTCATAATTGATACCTGTTTATAAAATGGAATTAATAATCAGTTGATAAACAGGAAACAAAAGAAATTATCTGTCAACAGGATTATTTATGTCTTCAAATCTCTCATAATATCCGGTCAGATTTCCGGCTTTGTCTCTTACGGCAACCATGTATACTCTTTGATTATTCCTGTTAATCTGTATAAAAAACTCGTTTTCACCATCAATAAATTTTTTATGATATTCAAGAATTTTACTTTTAGATGCAGGGTTATGGCAGTCAAATATTGATTTATGCAGTAAATCGTTTATTCCGCGTTTACTGTATTTACTGATTGCAGCTGTATTCAGATATTCAATAATATGATTGTTATTAACAAAAACTATCGGGTATTTATACTGGTTAATGATTGAAAAAATAAAATTGTTTTCATCCATGTTTTGCCTCTTATTATAAATAATTAAAATTTAAGATTCCGCCGGATATAAAAACGGATTGAAGGGGTGTGCGTCCGGTCTTCACTCCCCGTTAAAGACCGGTTTTCTTTTTTCCATGAATGCCATGACAGCCTCGGCATGATCAGCGGTTCTTGCGGCTTCAAACTGGTATCCGATTGTAGCAGTCTCCGTTGCTTCAAAAGGCATTGTTGCGAACTCATTGATAGCGCGCTTTATGATTCTCACTGAAGACGGGTTGCCTGCAAGCTTCAGGGCTAACATTTCAGCCTGAGGCAAAAGCCCGGCTGACGGTACAACCTTTTCAACAAGTCCGATGCGGAACGCCTCCTTCGCGTCTATCAGTTCTCCGGTCATACAGATAAGTTTTGCCATGCCGAGTCCGACGATTTTCGGGAGCATGCACATACCGGTTTCCGGCACAAGTCCCATTCGTACAAAAAATTCACCCATCTGAAGATTCTCCGAAGCTATACGGATGTCGCACATCAGAGTGAGTTCCATCCCTGCGCCGAGCGCATAGCCGTTGATTGCAGCGATAGTCGGCTTGCTGTAATTGTAAATCATTTCGTAGAGCTCCGCAAGCGACTCGAAGTATGCCTTGAATTCATTGACTGTCTTTGTCCTGAGCGGATCTATATCTTTTTCAACGTCACCTCCTGCCGAGAAGTGATCCCCTGCGCCTGTCAGGATAACCGATCTGACTTTATCCTCTGAGGCGAGGAAGGCAAAAGATCCGGCAATACCCTCAAAAAGTTCAGGATTAAGCGCGTTCATCTTATCAGGTCTGTTAAGTGTTATGATTGCGATGTTTTCCTTTATTGTTACAAAACAGCTTTCAAAATCTCTTCTTGTCTCTGCCATGAACGCCTCCTGATGTATGTTGACGGATTAAATTTTAATTTAACGGTAAATGAAGATGAAAGGGTTGTCAACGGTATTTATGTAATAAAAAAATGAGAAATTGTTATTGAATTTTAACATACCCCAAAAAAAGTATTTGTCAGCCGCGGCTCTTTTTTTTTATTATGTTGATAAGATTTCAGTTAATGCGGTTCACTATTGTTCATATCTGATCGTAGTGTTTGTAAATTCAGTTTCGTGAATAAAATATAAATAGTAAAGGTATATAGTATGAAAAAAATATTATTAATATTTACAGCGGCACTTATTATGATTTCAGTCTTTAATCCAGCAACAGTATCTGCTGTTGATATGTCAGCCGGGGTATACACATGGTATGCGTGGTGGGATTTTCCTGAAGACAGATACGAAAAGGTTACAACAGATCCGGGTATTGTTTATGGACCGACATTTTCGATAAATTTTACTGAAAAATTAAGTTTTACGTTTCTTTTCCTTTATGGAAATTTTAATGCAGATGCAAGAAATTACAGTGATTCAGTTCTTTACGGCGGCCCGGTCAGTTATTACACATATGATATAGACAGGTTTGATGGCGATACAGCGCTTAACTACAAGTTAAACAGCTATTTCAGAATATATTTAGGAGCAAAATATTCCGGGTTTGCTTATGATATTAAAGCTTCCACATATACAGGTGAGTTTGATCACAGAACATTCGGTCCTGGTGCTGGTTTATCTGTAACGCTGCCTGTATCGGATAATTTTTTTATAACAGGAAATGCAGGAAGTTTCTATTTGTGGGGTGATGAAGAATATTCAGACACTAACGGGTATACCAGTAATCTTGATGTTAAAGATTATGGATTTAACGCAAGTATTTCCCTGGCATACTACATTGAACCGGCTTCTACATCAATAAGTATCGGCGGCAGATACCAGTATATTAAAACAGAATATGAGGATGGATTCAGCAATAAAAGTAAATTTTACGGGATAACACTTTCAGCAGCATATTTATTCAGTATATAACTGTTGTTCTGCAGGGTAATTAACTGCATGGATTTCAATGTAACGGAACTTTCAGAAAGAATATAATTGACAATACTGCAGGTTAAATATATCAGTAAGTCATCTGTAATTGTTTAAGTTAAAACACGGATGTGATATTGTGGAGTTGGAAACAAGAAACCTGCCAATACCTGACGGAATAGCCGAAATCTGGCAGAGGATTGTTGATTCTGTTGCAATTTATCTGTCAGTACCGAGTGTAATGATTAATCGCTTTGAACCGCCGGAACTGGAAATATTACTCTCAAACATCAGCCCTGGGAACCCTCTTCCTTCCGGTACGCGAATGCAGATGGATGGAGTATACTGTACAGATATTGCAGTAAAAAAGCAGATGCTTCATATAAATGATGCAGGCAGCGAAGAACAATGGTCGGATTCACCCACCGCAAAAGCGGGTATAATTGCATACCTTGGTGTACCGCTGTTATGGCCTGACGGTACGGTTTTCGGAACACTCTGTGCTGTTGACACCTGTAAAAGAGAGTGGGAAGAGAAAGCTGTAAATCTTCTGAAAACATTAAAAGATGCAATCGAATCACACCTTACCCTTGTTATGACAAAGAAGGAATCGGAAATAGAGAGCATTGAACTTGAACCTGCGCTCAATGAGGTAATGACACTCCAGGGATTCACACTATTAAGTTCATCATTTAAAAAACATGAAATCTGATTAAGAAGACTCCTGTATCCGGAGTATATATGCAAACTTCGTTCGTTGAGCGGAGTCGAACAGTTAATGCAAAACGACGCTCGTTGAGCGGAGTCGAAACGAACAGTTAATGCAAACGTCGTTCGTTGAGCAGAGCCGAAACGAAATGGAGAAATTTTATGAAAGCCCGTAAATCCAATATTGAACTTCTGCGCATTATATGCATGGCCATCATAGTATTGAATCACTATGTATCAAGAAGGGGTATTGTTGAAACTTACGATGTTTTTAATTTTAATAATAATATTGCTCATCTTTTCAGATCTACCGGCTACCCGGCTCTGGTGGCATTTGTTCTTATAAGCGGCTATTTTATGGCCGGTGAAGGTAAATTTAAAACAAAAAGAATAGTCTCACTGTTAATCCAGGTTGTAGCTTTTTCTCTTTTATCTCTTCTTGCCGGAATATACGTTTTACATATACGCCGGGACGCCGGTATGGTCATAAGATCCTTTATCCCATTTATGTACGGTTATGAAGCCTACTGGTTTGTCGGGCCATATCTTGGTATGTGCCTGCTTGCTCCATTTATGGATCTGCTCATGGAACGATGCAATGAAGGGCAGCATAAACTGTTTCTGCTTTTATCGATAATACTTGTTTTCGGTATTTCCACAAACAGGGCTTTCTCAATGTCCAATGAAAGAAATGGTATTTTAACTTTTTTAATTCTCTATACAATTGCCGGTTATATTAAAAAGTATCATCCGGAGGATAGAATAACCAAATCCGGACTTTTAATTACAATAACCGGTTTCTGGGCGCTTTCATATTCAACATATCCCATCGGTCATTTTCTGAATATTGAACTGTTTAACAACATGGTTCTTGATATGAATAATATATTTTCTCTTGTACTTGGAGTAAGCCTATTTCTTTTATTCCTGAAGATTTCTATTAACACTAACAGGCTTATAAACTATATAGCAGGTTCCACATTCGGAGTATATCTGTTCCATGAGAATTTTATATTAAGGGAGTGGATCTGGGGTGTTGCTGTGAACAGGGGTGCCTATTATAATTCACACTTTTTTTTGGTTCACTGCTTTCTGACAGTTGCGGCTTTATTTATAACAGGGGTCTGTTTTGATATAATAATCAGTTATTTAATCAAGCCCGCTATTAACTCGGCAACAGTTGATACTTTCTGCGATGGGTTAGATGAAAGAATTAATAGTTCATTCCTTCAGAATTCAGATAAGAAAAACAGATCAACCTGAATAATGATAAATTTAAATAAAACCCACCTATGCTCTGATTAAAATCCTTTTAAAAAACATTAAAAACAGCAAAATAAAAAAGTTTCCGGCAATTGAAAATTCCGCCATGTTATATTATTATAGCAGCAGTCATCAAATATAACAGTTTCGGGGTTTTTATGAGAATTGTAATATGTGGTTTCGGATCTGCCGGTTATGCTGCTGCTATAACAATCAAGAGAAATAACCCGAAGGCTGATGTAAGAATTATTGATCCTAAAGAAAATGACCTTTTTCATCCCTGCGGACTCCCTTATGCCCTTGAGGGTATAGTAAAAGCTGAAAACCTTGTTCTTGATCTGAATCTTCAGAAACAGGGGGCGGTTAAAATAAGAGGTAAAGTGGAAAAAATTAACCATGATGAGAAAACAATAACAGTATCAACCTCTGAAGGTATTAAAACTGAACACTACGATAAGCTGATTATTGCAACCGGCTGTATCCCTTTTATTCCGCCTCTTTCCAATCTTGACAGGTACATGAACCTCTCCGTATTTACCTTTGCCGGCTTGCGTGATCTCTCTTTTATAATGGAAAGGATGAAAACTGCGCGTAATATTATCATTATAGGGGGGGGCGCAATAGGTCTGGAAACTGCATATGCACTGCATTGTCATGGAAAAAAAACTACAATTGTTGAAACTGAGAATCAGATTTTCAAGAGCATTCTTGATCCCGATATTGCGGCACTCGTTGAGAATCATCTTGAAAAAACGGGAATCAGTGTTTTAAAAGAGAAGGCTGTTTTATCTTTTGATGGCGGTGAATATCTCAGGCAGGTTATCTGCCGCGATATTCAGATTCCGGCAGATATGGCAGTTATTGCAGCGGGATTCAGGCCTGAATTATCTCTCGCAATTAATTCATCTATTGAAACAACATCATCAGGAATAAAAACTGACGAAATGCTGATGACCTCGGTAAAGGATGTATATGCGGCGGGGGACTGTATAATGAATTACTCATCTATTGACGGGAAACCGGTAACTTCAAAACTTGCAACCTCGGCATACAAGCAGGGAACCGTAGCGGCAATTAATGTTATGGGTGGAAATGAAAAATACAGGGGAAGTACCGGAACATTTGTTACAAGGATCGGGAGTTTTGAAATAGCCGGAACAGGTTTTAACACTGCACTTTCCGCCGCAAAGGGGTTTGAACCGGCTGCAGGTAAGATAACATCCAGGATAAGGCCGGAATATTATCCAGATAACTGCGAAATTACGGTAAAAATAATTTTTGATAAAAATTCGGGGATCATACTGGGGGCCCAGTGCGCAGGGGAGAGGGGTGCGGCAGAGAGGATCAATTTAATAAGCATGGCCATTGAGTTCGGCATTACACTTGATGAATTGTGGAGAACTGAAATGGCCTATGTCCCTTCCGTGAGCGAAGTCTATGATCCGCTTCTCCGTGCTGCAGATTTCGGCCTGAGGAGGATGAACAGAAGATGAAAAAAACATCTCTGTATAATATGCATCTCAGATATGGCGGACGTATGGTCGATTTCGCCGGCTTCTCAATGCCGGTTCAGTACAAGTCGATACTTGATGAACATGAAGCTGTCAGAAATTCAGCGGGAATCTTTGATGTTTCGCATATGGGTGAGTTTACCGTAAAGGGTGAAAATGCGGCACTTTATCTTTCCAGCCTGATACCTACATCTATGTCAAAACTGGTTTCCGGCATGGGTATGTACACTCTCTTCTGCCTCGAAAACGGAGGGGTGATAGATGATCTGTTTATCTTTAAGATAGAAAATAGCAGCTACTACCTTGTAGTGAATGCTTCAACCATTGAAAAAGATTTTGCATGGATGAAAGAACATCTTATTGAAAAAACAGAAATAAAAAACATATCGGATTCCACTTCTAAAATTGATATTCAGGGGCCGCTATCTTCGCAGGTATTGAGTAAAATATTCCGTAAAGAAGGTATCGATAACCTGCCGCGATTCAGGTTTTACTTCGATGAGTTTAATGGTTCAGAAATCATGATTTCAAATACAGGCTACACCGGTGAACAGGGATATGAGCTCTTCATAGAGAATTCAAAGGCAGAATTACTCTGGGAAAGGTTGATGCTGGAGGGGGCCGGAATTGGTATAAAACCGGCGGGCCTGGGTGCCAGAGATACCCTGAGGCTGGAATCATGTTACCCGCTCTACGGGCATGAAATCAATGAGAATATAAATCCATTCGAAGCCGGGCTTTCATGGCTGATAAGCTCCGACCTTCCTTATGTTGGTAAGCCTGCTCTGGAAGAGTTAAAAAAAACGGGAGCGGAATACGGGCAGTACTGTCTTGAGCTTACCGGTAAGGGTGTTCTTCATGAAGGATACAAAGTATTATTCAGAAATAATGAGATAGGTACATTGACAAGCGGAATATACTCCCCGACATTCAGGAAAGGTCTGGCGCTGTTAAGGGCTTTGAGAGGTTCCGTTTCCGTCGGTGATACCGTTCAGGTTATAATCCGTGATAAGAGAGTAGACGGCAGAATTGTCGAAAAACCGTTTTATAAATTTAATAGCCGCCATGCTTCAATGGATACTTGAAATAATTTTTTAGTAAAAGTATAATATTTTAAAGTCCGTCTCCACTATGTTCCGTGACCGGCGGATGAAATCGAAAAAATGACAGTTTAAACCGGAGGTATATAAATGACAAAAGAAAAGGGGATGAAGGTACCTGAAGATTTATTATACACTGAGGAACATGAATGGATCAGAATTATTGATGAAATGCATGGTGTATGCGGTATAACGGATCACGCGCAGAATGCGCTTGGAGATATTGTTTTTGTTGAATTTATTGCTAATATTGTACAATCGGTTGTGGAACAGGGTGAACCTGTGGTAATTATCGAGTCTCCAAAAGCCGCATCTGACGTATATTCTCCATTAAAGGGTAAAGTGGTTACAGTAAACCGTGATGTGGAAGATACACCCGAAATTATCAATAAAGATCCATATGGTGACGGATGGCTGTTCAGACTTGAGCTTACTGACAAAAAGGGGATTGATAAACTCTTAAAACCGGCGGATTATCTTAAACTTATTAAAGATGGTGAATGAGATGAGTTTTACCGGGTTATCAAAAGCTGACATCAACAGAATGCTTGCTGATATAGGGGTTTTATCAGTTGATGATCTGTTCAGCGACATTCCGGCCGGCATACAGATTGCTAATATTGACGGCCTTCCTCTCCCGGCATCTGAAATCAGTATAGAAAGAATCGCCTCTTTCATTGAAAATAAAAATATCCGGTTTTCAAAAACATTTACCGGAGCGGGGGCCTATAATCATTATGTTCCCCCTGTTGTTGATGAAATTTCATCAAGATCCGAGTTCTACACCGCTTATACGCCATATCAGCCGGAGGTGAGCCAGGGGACGCTCGGGGCCATTTTCGAATTTCAGACAATGATGAGCCGTCTGACAGGGATGGATCTGACAAACGCCAGCATGTACGATGGCGCTACTTCCATGGCGGAGGCGGCGATGATGGCTGTTCGTACAAATAACAGGAAAACAGTCCTGGTCAGCAGGGGGATACATCCATATTACAGGGATGTCCTTGATACATACGCCCGTGCATGCGGCTTCCGGGTTGCGGAACTGCCTATGTCTGACGGGATTACTGACATTTCAGCATGCTGTAATGCTGCCGGTTCAGATACATCGGCAGTGATAATTCAGTCGCCCAACTTCTTCGGATTGATTGAGGATATAAATTCATTCAGCAAAACAGCTGTTGAATCCGGTGCAATAATGATTACGGTTGTTGTTGAGGCAATGAGCCTGGGTATGCTTAAGGGGCCAGGAGAACTGGGTTCCGATGTTGTTTGCGGAGAGGTTCAGAGCTTCGGGAATCCGCTGAATTTCGGAGGGCCATATGCCGGATATATATCTGCAGGGAAGGCGTTTATTCGCAGAATTCCCGGAAGGCTCGTCGGACAGACGGTGGATTCGGAAGGGAGCAGGGTATATACGCTTACACTACAGACAAGGGAGCAGCATATCAGACGCGGGAAAGCAACATCAAATATCTGCACAAATGAGGGACTAATAGCTCTCAGAACGGCGGTATTTCTGAGCCTTATCGGTGTCAGGCTTAAAGAACTCGCTTCGGTAAATCACAGAACAGCATGCTATCTTCACAGAAGGCTTATTGAATCAGGAATAAAAACATTCCATGACAACAAACCGTTTTTCAATGAATTCATAATTCAACCGGAAAACAGCGGCATGGCAATGAATGAATTTATAAAAAGAGGTATTAATCCAGGTCTTGAAATTTCACGGTTTTACCCTGAATATGAAGGATGTCTTCTTGTATGCGCTACAGAAATGATTTCAAAAGATGATGCTGATGAGTATGCGGAGATTATCGGGGGATGCAGATGAACACGGAACTGATATTTGAAAAGAGTACGCCGGGTCAGAATCATTACAGATTACCTTCGTGGGTGGGGGAAGATTACAGCAATATACCTGAAAAATATCTCCGGGATAATACAGACCTTCCCGATTGTAGCGAGCCGGAAGTTGTGCGGCATTACAACAACCTGTCAAAAATGAATTTCGGAGTGGATAACGGGATGTATCCTCTGGGAAGCTGCACAATGAAGTACAACCCTAAAATAAATGAAAGAATAGCGCGCAGTAAAGGCTTCTCGTCACTTCATCCCATGTCGGAAGAAAACCTGGTACAGGGAGCTCTTCAGATTATGTATGAACTTTCCGGATATTTATGTGCTATAACAGGTTTTTCTGAATTTACTTTATCTCCTGCGGCCGGTTCGCATGGTGAACTTACAGGAGTCATGATAATCAGAAAATATTTTGAAAGTAAGGGTGAAAAGAGAGATACAATATTAATACCGGATTCCGCCCACGGAACCAATCCTGCCTCTGTAGCCATGTGCGGATTTAAAGTCCGTGAAATACCATCTACAGCCGAAGGCGATATTGATCTGGAAAAATTCATGGAGTCGCTTGATGGCAATGTCGCTGCAATGATGCTTACAAGTCCGAATACTCTCGGGCTTTTTGACCGGAATCTTTTAAAAATAGGTGATGCACTGCATAAAAACGGTTCATTATTTTACGGTGATGGCGCAAACCTTAATGCAACTGTGGGGAGAGTCCGTTTCCATGATATGGGTTTTGACCTGATGCATATAAATCTTCACAAAACCTTCTCCACCCCTCACGGCGGAGGCGGTCCGGGTTCCGGTCCGCTTGGAGTCGCCGGTCATCTTGTATCATTTCTTCCGGTGCCAGTTATCAGGAAAAAAGAGAATGGATATATAATGGCATATGATCTGCCTGATTCAATAGGGAAGATTCACGCTTTCCATGGGAATTTCGGAGTCTGTCTCAGGGCATGGGTTTATATAAATATGCTCGGTTATGATGGTATTCGTGAAGTATCGGATACAGCAGTACTTAATGCCAACTACCTTATGTCGAAGTTGCGTGGATTTTACCATATTCCGGTTAACAGAAGTTGTATGCATGAATTTGTAGTCAGCGACCGGGACCTTCCGGGGGGTATTACTACCAATGATATAGGGAAAAGAATTGCTGATTACGGATTTCATTCACCGACAGTTTACTTCCCTCTGCTGATACATGGTGCAATGATGATTGAACCGACAGAGACAGAAACACTCCGGTCGCTGAACCGGTTTATCGACGCTATGAAAAAAATAAGGAAAGAGTGTGATGAAAATCCCGGTCTTGTGCTTGGGGCTCCTCATAATACTTCTGTAAAAAGAGTTGATACGGTAATGGCTGCTAAAAAACCTGTTCTGGTATGGGATAATGGCAGATAAAAGAATCCCCGGGTGGATAAGGTATAAAACTCCGGGCGGTCCCGGTTATCTGAATGTTAAAAGATGTTTAAGTGAGCTGAAGCTGAATACTATATGTTCGGAGGCAAAGTGTCCAAATGCAGGGCAGTGTTTTTCAGAGAATACAGCAACTTTCCTGATACTGGGCAATAAATGTACACGTCATTGTCTGTATTGTGCGGTGGACAGCGGCAAACCGGATTATCCGGACAGTATGGAGCCGCAAAGAATCGGTGAAGCCGTTGCACGTCTCGGTCTGAAATACGTTGTTATAACCTCTGTTACGCGTGATGATCTATCTGACGGAGGCGCTTCATATTTTGCTGAAACGTCATACAGAATAAAAGAAAGGGTTCCCGGCTGCGGTGTTGAACTGCTTGTTCCGGATTTCAGAGATTCATGCCTGAGCTCGTTAAATATTATAAGGGAATCGGAGCCGGATATACTCAACCATAATATTGAGACTGTTGAATGTTTCTTCCCGCTGTTGAGGCCCTCAGGGGATTACAGGAGATCGCTTAACCTTATAAAAACAGCTTCTGATTGCGGGTTCAGGGTTAAATCTGGTCTTATGATCGGATTCGGAGAAACCATTGATGACATATCTTCTACTATGTCTGATCTTATAGAATCAGGTTGCAGAATTCTCACAGTGGGACAATATCTTAGTCCCGGCAGAAACAGCTATTCAGTGGAAAAGTATTATCACCCGGATGAATTCGATGAGATTGAAAAGACGGGTATAAGTATGGGATTTGAAAAAGTTTTAAGCGCACCCAATGTAAGAAGCTCATATCATGCTGCCTGTGTGTGGCATAATTAAAATCATCCTGTTAAAGGTATATGAAAAAATGAACAGATTCAGACTTATAATAGATCCACCGCTTAACAGCGCTGTTAACATGGCCAAGGATCATGCGATACTGCAGGGACTGTCAATGTCAGGTTCTTTACCGACTCTACGCTTATACCGCTGGGAACGTGCATCTGTCACTCTCGGGTATTTTCAGAAAATTCTTGAGTGCGTGAACATGTGTTACTGTAAAAAGAACGGAATTACAGTGACCAGGAGGGAGACAGGCGGCGGTACGGTAATGCATCATATGGAACTTACATACAGTTTTACCGTGCCTGTAAAATCGGGTATTGTTCCGGAATCTGTAGACGATTCGTTCAGAGCTATAATTTCACCCATAATAAAATCACTGCGACTGCTTTCAATTAAAGCTGAATACAGGCCGGTAAACGATATTGTCATTGATAAAAGAAAAATTTCAGGGAGTGCACAGGCGAGAAAAAGGGGGATACTTCAGCAGCATGGAACGCTTATTATGGACATTGACAGCGATGTGATAACCTCCGCATTAATCCATGATGAAAAAAAAATAAACGACAGGGGATTCACTTCAGCCTGTGATACTGTAACATCCATAAAAAAGGAAACCGGGGAGGAGATAACCGAGAAGTTTATTGATAATCTTACTGTAAGCCTGATAAACGATTTTTCAGGAGCATTTAATATCGATTTCAGTATGGATAATCTGTCTGAAACTGAATCTATAATTATGGAATCATGTTCCAGAAAATTCTTATCAGATGAATGGAACTTTAAAAAATGATATCCGGTAAAAATTATCAAAGTGAGTGCCTGACAGTATAATAAATACTGTAAAGGGATAATGATATATTGTTGACAAACAATAATTATATGATATATGAGTTATAAATATTCTGGTATATATTTATGTCTGATATAAATAAAGATAATTATAATATAAAAGTAAAGTTCTGGGGTACAAGGGGCTCAATACCTACGCCCGGGAGATACTTTTTAAAATATGGCGGGAATACCCCCTGTGTTGAGATTAGATGCGGTGATACGATTATTATACTGGATGCCGGTACAGGTATCAGGGAACTGGGTGCATCTCTTCTTCATGAGTTTGGCGCAACTCCGCGTGAATACCATATACTTATAAGCCATACACACTGGGACCATATTCAGGGATTTCCATTTTTTCATATGGCATATCTTCCGGGTAACAGGTTGTCATTTTATGGTGGTAACAGTGTGTCAGCGCTGGAAAAACTTATATACGGCCAGATGGAAAAGGAATACTTCCCGGTATCAGTTCTTGAACTCGCTTCAACTGTGGTATTCAATACTCTTGCAGATAATCCGTTTTACATTAATGATGTGAAAATTTATTATACTCACCTGATTCATCCCTCGCTTTCCCTCGGTTTCCGCATTGAATACAAAGGTAAAGTCGTTGTGTATGCAACAGATAATGAAATTTCAGATGACCCGGAAATTGAAATGATAAATGAAAGAAATATCGGTAATCTTATAAAAAATGCTGATGTGCTTATAGCAGACTGTCAATATACTGAAGAAGAGTATAAAAACAAGATCGGCTGGGGCCATACAACAATCAACAAGGCTGTTGAAATCGGCAACAGGTACAATGTTAAAAATCTTTTTGCTTTTCATCATGACCCGGTACATACTGATGAGGAGCTTGAAATAATAATTGATAATGCACAAAAATTCGTTGTGCCTCCGATGAAGTTATATGCAGCAATTGAGAAAAACTCAATATATCTTTAGAGATATAAATATATATCAATAATAATTCCTGAAATTTTAATAATAATAATAATAATAGAAAATGCTATATTATATACGCCGCCGGAGGCGGCGTATATAATATAGCATTTTATTTTACACTAAAATATATATTAAGGCATTAACATCAAATATATATTGAATCAGTATTGTTTACTTCTTTCAACCCAGATAAATATTCACTCCGTTTATGATCATAAAAAGATGACAAATGGCGCCGGCATTAACAAACATGTGAAATACTTCATGAAACCCGAGATTCTGGAGATTCGGTTTTTTGACAGCATAAACTATTGCTCCTGCGGTGTAGAATACTACCCCTGCGAAGAACAGTTCAAGAACACTTGAAGGGATTGCGGCAAGCTTGAGTTTAAAAGGGAATACAACAAGCCATCCCATTGTCAGATATAAAACTGTACTTATTTTACGGTGTGCATTTGTAAAAAAGCAGAATGCAATTCCTGATACAACAAGAAACCATTGTGCAGCGAGAACCCATATTCTCATGGCACCGTCAAGATAGATAAAACACATCGGTGTTGCAGTGCCGGCTATTAAAACAAAAATAGCGGAACGATCCAGTTTGCGCCATACCGACCTTTCATCCACAGTTTTCTTTTTGGCATGGTAGAGAAAGCTGGCAGTGAAAAGAGTCACTGATGAAATTCCGTAAACAATTATAAAAAACTCAAGTTTCATGTTGTTACCTGCGAGGATAGCAAGAAGTATTGCACCAGCAAGCATTATTGGTATCAAGGCGCCATGTGAATAAGCTGATACTTTTTCCTGTTTTAAAATGTTCATTACGTCAGCTCCGTATAGGATTTAATTTTATTTATTTAAACAGCGGATTTGATTTTAAGGTGCAAAAAAAAATTAAATAATCAATAATTGTCATGATATTGCCGGATGATAATTCATGTGAATAAAAGAGTTAAAAAACTGAATTTTATGATTGATGAAATCTGTAATAATATTATTTATAAAATTAAAATTTAATGTGAACTTAAAGACATTATATATAAAGATAATATAATAAATCAGTTTTAATACTTTAAAATTAAAAATTATGATCCGGCCGGAAATCATGAATTATGAATCAGGTTAATATATAAAAAGGAGAAGAGATCACATGTTAAATAAATTGAAATGTCTGTTTATCGCATTTTCTGTAATTTTTATTCAGGTTGCTGTCTTTGCAGAAAAGAGTACAATGGTTAAAGCTGATCCGTTCCCCGGAGAGAGGCCGGGACAGTATGTATACTACCACGATATGAGAACAGGGATATACGGCAGCGTGAAACCGGTAAACAGGCTTATTGGGATCATGAAAGCTGATAATAAACAGTATATAATACGAGCATGCAATATAAGTAACGGTGAGTCTTTTCTTTTTCTCGGGCATTTTTATCTGGATAAAGGCGGAATGGATTTTTTTACAGATGAAATGCAGGGTGATGCAAAAGAGGGATCGCTTATAATGGCCGATCTTCTTAACCTTATGAAATATATGGGCGGTGAAACCAGTAAAAATTTACAGGATATAAATAACAGGAAAGATATAACTGTTGCCTCGGAATGGTCAGCCTACAAAAGAAAACTGATCAACAGCTACAGATGGTGGATTCCATTTTATAAACTTGAATCAAGCAGTAATGCCGAAACTGACTCTTCAGGTGAGAAGGGTTACAAATCCCTGAAACTGGTATGTTTCGGCTCTGTTCTTAAGGAAGATCCGGATATGTTCACAAGGATCAGCAAGCTGCCTGTATTTTATAATACCAGGACAGAAGATAAAAAATATATAATCACGGAAACAGAGGGTATGAATGTAAAGCTTGATAATATTCCGCTTGCCCTGGACAAAAACTGGCATTTTGAAAAGGGGGATCTCGCTCTTGATATTTACGATACATACGAACTGAGTAAATTTACTTCAAGGGATGCGCAGATAGGGATTGAATCAATCGAATTAAAAAACATGAAATTTGAAAAAAATGATATAGATACATTTACATCTTCATTAATGTTTCAGTCATGCGTAATTGCCGATACAGTAAAGATAGATTTAAAAAACAGGTCGCTTTCGCTTTCACTATGGGATGCTGACAGCGAAACATCCACTTTTACATGCTATACTTCTCTTGGAATAAAAAATAATCTATTAATAATGCTGAACTTTTCGGCTCTCGATTTTATCTATTATGCAAATATGGACTATTTTAACAGGATATTAAACATCAATTTAAAGAATTGACAACTTTTTACCTCCGATAAAGACAATAACTGTAAAACGCTGTTTGTTCAGCAGAGTGCCGCCATTATTATAGTATACAATATTTCAGGGGGATCATAATGTTTTCTTCTTTAAAAATATGCAGATTCGTTTTCAGGGGAAATCCTGTTAAATATATAATAATATCATTATTACTTTTTTCATGTACAGCCGGATGTTCAGGGGGGGCTGAGAGTTTTATATATATTGGCTATTTCCCTGGTGAAGGGATAAAGGGATATAACGGCAGTTCATGGCACAAAATGTCTGAAGGGCTTCCGGATAACATTGAGGCGGAGTATATTACTTCCGATAAAAACGGCACTCTCTACCTTACAACTGAATATTCGGGAATATTCAGACGTGCGCAGAGCGACACTTCGTGGATAAATATATCATCCCCTCTTATGAAGAGGCGAACTCAGCTGGCAGGTGTTGATGAGTACAGATCCATATCGGCATTCTGCATAGACCCTTCGGACCAGTCTAAACTATACCTTGCGACCAAGCATGTCCTTTATAAATCAGCTGACAGCGGCAAAAGCTGGCAGAAAATTGATGTTGTTGAAAACAAAAATTCATATTATTTTACTTCACTGACAGTTGCTGATAATGTGATCTATGCGGGAACATCTTTCAATGGTGTTGTACGGATAACACCGGCAGCTACTAAAGAGATAAACGACGGTATACCGAAAGAGTATTATGCCGGAAATTTCTGTTTCTGTGAAGGTGTTTCATCTATTGCAGCGGTTAAAGGAAAACTGTATTCGGGGTATCTTTTCGGCCGCGGAGTTGCTGAAACAACCGACTTAAAAAAATGGAATCCGGTAAATATACCGGTAAAAAATGTAAATTCCGAGGGTGTATATGGAATAAGTCCATTTAATGATACTGTTTTTATAGCGACTACTGAAGCATTGTACCAGTACAATCCTGCGGATAAAAAGATTATACTCTCGCCTGCCTATGGAGAAATTAAGGAATGCTTTAATGATAATGGTCCCGCCATGCTATTTGTAAAAGAAAGTAAAAAGAACCCCCCTGTTTTTATTAAAAGAGATATAACGAAGTATACGATGGATGAAAAGAGTAAATCGGGAAATAAACAGGCTTTATATGTAAGCTGGGGGATGATAGATAAAAACTTTGACGGATTTCTTGATATAGTCCTTCGTAATAAATTTAATGCTGTGGTTATAGACGTCAAGGATGATCACGGGATGATAAATGCCCCTGTTGATTCCAGAACAGCCCGTGAGCTCGGCGCAATAAAAAAGACAAACATTAAAGAGGTAATTAAAAAACTGCATGAAAATAAAATTTATGTAATTGCCCGCAACGTTACCTTTAAAGATAAAAAACTCTACGAAGCCTTCGGCGGGAAGTATGCCATATGGGATAAGGTTTCAAACAGGCCATGGGTGGGACTGCCGAGAGAGAAATGGTGCGATCCGTATTCGAAGTTTGTCCGTGACTATAATATTGAAATTGCCAGGGAAACGGCTAAACTTGGATTTGACGAAATTCAGTTTGATTATATAAGATTCCCGACTGACGGACCTGTGAAAAGATGTCTGTACAGGTACAGGGAGAAGGATGACACGTTCAAGTCTGAAATTATGGGGGATTTTCTTCAGCAGGCGCGTAAAGAAGCCGGTGTTCCTGTTTCTATAGACATTTACGGGTTTAATGCATGGTACAGGTTCGGCAACCTTATCGGGCAGGACATCCAGTTCCTTTCAAGGTTTGTTGACGCCATATATCCCATGGTATATCCTTCACACTTCGGTGCTGCATTTTACAGGCGTTTTTCGGATGTGGAGAGGCCTTATCAGATAGTAAAGGACAGTTCGATCCGTTCAATTTATCACTCAAGGGGAAGAACTGTAATACGTCAGTGGATACAGGACTGGAATTACAATTCTCCTACATGGGGTACTGATTATATAATGAAACAGGTTAAAGGGGTTACTGATGGAGGGGGTAAGTCATACTCATTCTGGAATCCGGGGGGTGACCACTCCATGGTTGACAAAGCTTTCAGCGAAAAAAGAAAACAGTAATAAAAAAACTGACATGGTAAAGCTTAAATGAATATTAACAGTAAATTTAAATCGTATATACCTGCCCCTGGATTTTTATTCTTTTCGCTGATTGTAATTCAGCTTTTTTATACCGTTCTGTTTATAATAAACAATATTCAGGATTATTCTTTAAATCCCTCCGGTTTATTTTTTGCGGTTTTCAGCGTATTTACTCTTTATCTGATTTCATCAGTATTTGAGATTTTACTGGTAAATAAAATATTGCGGAGAATATTTTTTCCATTGTTTTCCTCCATATTGTGGGGACTAAATGCATACCAGCTTACTTCGGGCTCGCCCCTTGATTTTTCTTTGGTAAAGGATAATATCGGGATAAGTTTTTCAGCAGAGGCATTTACCATGATCAGTACACCATTCAGCAAAATGGATATAATTTTTCTTTCAGTTTTTCTTTCAGTCTTTGCATTCATTGAGTTCAGGTTCAGTACGGCAGAAATAAATGATAAATTTAAATTCAAACCGGCTGCGGTTTCATTTATTGTGTGGATTGTTCTCGTATTACTTCCGGTGCAGGGGGGGGATGGATTAACTCTTTTCGCTAAAAGCGCACTGCCGGGTAAAAGTTCAGAACTTTATGCACATCCATCAACATCCGAATATCCCTATGAAAGGAAGAGTATTCCTTTGACATCAATAAGTTCATCGGTTCCACCGGCAAAAAAAAATAAACCAAATATTTTCCTTATAATGATTGAATCATTCAATGCTAATTTTGTTGAGTCAAAAGCTCCAGATGGTTTGGACTATACACCATATTTTAATTCTCTGATAAAAAAAGGGTTATATATAGATCGTTTTTACGGCAATTCGGTTCAGACATGCAAAGGCCAGGCCTCCATATTCTTTTCAGTTCTGCCGAGTTTCAAAGGAAAAATATTTGTCGATTACCCGAATCTCAATATCAGGGGTTTTCCTTCAATACTTGCAGGAGAAGGATATGAAACGGTTTTTTTCCAGGCATATCATAATCTGCAGTTTGATAATACAAAAAACAGTATGAAGAAAGCCGGTTTTTCCATAATAAAATCCTACAGCGAGTTCAGACAGAAAGAAGACAAACCGTTTATATGGGGATGGGGTGTTGAAGATAAAATATTCTATGAAAGATTTTTCGGTATGCTTGACTCCCTGCATAATAAAACCCCACAAAAACCTGTATTCGCTTCGCTTATGACTATCGGGACTCATATACCCTGCGACGGAATGCCCCCTGAAAAGCGTACTATATATAAAAATCCTCAGAATATAAAGGAAAAGTATTCAAATGCATTAAGACTTAGTGACAGCCAGCTTCCGGTGTTTTTTGAATTGTTAAATAAAAGGAAATACCTTGAGAACTCGATTATAATAATCACCGCCGATCACAGCTTTCCGATGAGAGAGCATGGCATATATAATAACGAGGTCTGTTTCTACGATGAAACCTTCCGTATCCCGTTTCTTATACTGTGGGACGGAGTAATTAAACCTGAACGGATAAGCCGGAGGGTTTATTCTCAGATTGATATCGGACCGACAATTACAGATATGCTGGGCATAACAGATGTTGCGCATACGATGACCGGGTTGTCGGTATTTGACCGTAAAAGCAGACACCCGGTTTTTCTGGTACAGCCATATAACGGGCGTTTTCTCCAGGTGGTTGAATACCCTCTGAAATATATAACAAACCTTAAAAACGGTAAGGAATACCTGTTTGACCTTGAAAAGGATCCATCCGAAAAAAATAATATTATTGGAGATAGTGCAAATATTCAATCAGCTGCAGGGTTGAAGAATTATATAAACGTAATTCATCTGAACCAGCAGCTCCTTGATACTGATAAAATACTGAAGAGATAAAAAAAAGCAGGAATAACAGAAAATTATTCTGTATTTTTTTTATGAAGCAGTATTTTCATAATTAAAGCTTTTGCTGTAATTTGATTATTTTCATGTAAGAATTTCGTAGTTATCACGAATTAAAGATTGAAGATTAAGTTTAATATTCCCTTTTAAAATTGGAACTTTTTTTAGATTTATTACTATTTTTTTATGGAGTGTAAATTATGAAAAAGTTGTTATACGCGGCATCATTGATTTTACTTTTATCATTGAATGCACCCGGTAAAGATGCCAGTTTTCTGTTCCGGCCGGATGGAGCAAATTTTTATGTTTACGGATATGGACAGAATACTTTCATACTCAATCAGAGCAGGATTACATCGTTCAATCTCGATAAACAGATGGCACAATTATCAACAGGGAAAAGAATTAACAGCGCCTCAGATGATCCATCCGGATTTGCAGTTGCCGAAAAAATGAGCAGCCTTTTAAACCAGTTAAGCCGCGAATCAATGAATGCCGAAGACATGAGGAATTTTCATAATGCAATTGAATCAGCAGCTGCTGAGGATCAGAATATTCTTCAGAGGATAAGACTGCTTATTATTCAGGCTTCAAGCGGAATTTTTACCGCAGAGGACAGGGAATTGATACAGACTGAAATATCTCAGATGTTAAACCAGGTTAATATGAATGCAAAATTCAGCCAGTTTAACAAAATAAATATAATTCCGGAGCTGACTGCTGAAAATCTTGGACTTGATGGAGTTGATGTTCTGCATAATCCTGAGAATTCCATAGGACTTGTTGATGAAGCCATGACAAAACTTACAAGGAAGCGGATTATACAGGGTATAAAATCCAATGTGCTTACATTTCAGATAGATGGGAAAAGCTGCCAGTATCTGAATTTACAGAGATCTGAGAGTAATATCAGTGATCTGGATATGGCTGAGGGTATCAGTAATCTGATAAAGAACAGTGTAGTTCTTAAGGTCCAGCATGGACTGATAATCAGGTCAAAATAAAAATTTTTATTTTTTTTCCGACGCCTAAGACAGATTAAATAAATTCATGTATTTTAAACTGAAATATAAGTTAAGGAATTAACATGCATTATAAAAGAAAATGACAGTTTAATGCTGAAAAATAGATGACTTTTACACTTTTTCTTTTTATACTATGTATAGGGTAATATTGAAAACAGTTATACTGCAGGTTATAATATTTATAGCATATAATATAAATAAGGTTTAAAGTTGTTTCTGATAAAAGAAGCCTGTAGTGATGTTTCATGATTCAGAGGGGGGTGAACATGAAAATTGACAAAACAGATTCCGTACAAATGCTGCAAAAGGGTGTATTTGAAAATTCTGATAAAAGAATCAGGGAACAGGAGAGTAAAAGAATAAAAACGGCACTGGAAACTGAAAAAACCATTAAAACATTTAAGGATACCAGGGGTATTAATTTTGATGCCAAAGCGTAGGCTTAAAGTCAGCGGCCAATTCAAGTATTTCATTTTTTATTTTTTCTGAATCTGTTTGAATTAATTTATTAAATACTTCCGGTATATCCGAGTAGAATGACATCTTACTGTTCAGGGTGGGATGTTTAAATGCAAGAAGCACAGAATGAAGACAAATTCTGTTATTTAATTCCGACTTAGCACCATATTTTTTATCACCGGCAACAGGTGCACCGATTGCAGATAATTGAGCACGTATCTGGTGTTTTCTCCCTGTGCCGAGTTTTACAATAATCAGGGAATATTTATCAGATGATAATATTACTCTGTAGTAAAGATCTGCTTTTTGGGAGTTGCTGCTGACATTATCTGTAACTTTTGTAAGATTGTTTTCTCTTACCAGAAAGTTTTCAAGCAAATGCCATTTTTTATCTGTATGTAATTTTTTTTCAATAACTGCTGCATAATATTTTTCCATATTCCCGTTTATTATTTCCGTATGAAGTCGTCTTGCAGCCTTGGAGGTTCGTGCAAAAACCATTACACCGGAAACCGGTTTATCAAGCCTGTGAACAAGACCTAAAAAAACATCGCCATCTTTTTTATACTTTTTTTTAATATATTGCTTGAGAATATCCAGCATGGATTCATCTCCGGAGGAATCTCCCTGTGAAAGCATACCTGGAGGTTTGGTGATAATTATTATATGGTTGTCTTCGTACAGAATTTCAGGAGTCATTTCTTCCCCGGCTGATTGTGGGTTATGTTCTCTTCTGGAAACATAAATTTTACCGTTTTTTAAAATATATACAGCATATTTTAAAAATAAAGAAACAGGGATAGTTTAGTCAATAGAAATAATATCAGTCATCTGATTCATTGAATGTATATGAAATCGTTGCTACAACCTTTAAATCATTACCATAAGAATCGGTTGACTGTGAGACTGTTATACTGTCGCCCAGGGCGCCGTCTTCATATATAAAAATTGATATTGATGTTGCCGATGTATCTGTACCTATCGCGTAGACCATTATTGAATCAGGAGATGATAAATTTTTCTCATAACTGTAGAAATAGGAACTTCCGGATGCCAGTGAACCGTCAAAATACTGGAATGAACCGCCATCAACCGAGTAATAACCGGTAAATGGTCCGTCTGATGACATTACCTTGAAGTTATAGGTTGAAGGTACCGACGGATCATCACATGCGGTAAAAAAAATAAAAACTGCTGCTATGCAGCATGACAGAATTTGAAACCGATTAATCATTACCGGTAAACTCCATTGAGACTTCAATATAATGAACAGAGATCAGTCCACATGAGATTGTTTAATATATGTAACTTTAGTTATGTAACAACGAATTTTTCATGCCTGATATTCTTTTGACCCATGATTGGAGAAGAATGTTCCACGAAAAAATTTTTAGATAAAAATAAAAAATTTAGTTGCATTATATTGCCCATTAATAAATATAACAATCGTCTTTAGCGAGCGTGGTGGAACTGGCAGACACGCCAGACTTAGGATCTGGTACCGTAAGGTGTGGGGGTTCGACTCCCTTCGCTCGCAAAAGAGGCCGAATACGCGGGAATAACTCAGTGGTAGAGTGCAACCTTGCCAAGGTTGACGTCGCGGGTTCGAATCCCGTTTCCCGCTCATGAAAGGCGCTTAAAGTGTTAAGCGCCTTTTTTATTTTAAATGTTTACACATATAATACCTCGTATTCATTCAAAAGATAAATAAAAAATGTTTGACGCATAACCTTGTTTTGAATTCATAGTTTAAAGTTAATGTACTGTGCAAATAATTGAATTAATAATTCTTTAAAAAATCTTGTTAGTTTAAAAATAGATTTTTCATATGATGGCCGGAAAAAAAGGCTGTTGATAAATTATTTTATCCTATGGAAGTGTTAAAGAATGATAATGAAATTAATCACTAAATATTTATGAATATAGAATTTTTATAATAGTTGGGCTTAAATATTTTGATTGAAGTCAGGCAACGAATATTTATTACTAAAAAAGAGGTACAAATTGAATATCTTAAGTGAAAAAAAACTCGAAAATGCCGTTGTTGAACTGGAAATAGAAATTCCTGTTGAAAGAGTTGAAAATGAGTATAAAACAGTTTTTAATAAACTGCAGAAAAATGCAAAAATTGACGGTTTCAGACAGGGGAAAGCGCCCATTCAATTAATTGAAACTAAATATAAAGATTATGCCGGGGGAGAAGTCGCAGAGAACCTTGCACGAATTACATTTTATGAAGCAGTGGAAAAGAAAGAACTAGCACCTATAGTTGAACCAAAAATTTCTTTTGAAAACATCAGCAGAGATGAGCCTTTTAAGTTTAAGGCTATATTTGAAGTTATGCCTACAATTGAACTTGGAGATTATAAGGGCATTATTTCTGAAGAAAAAGTCTGTAATCTTTCAGAAGAAGATATACAATCTGAAATAGACACTGTAAGGGAAAGGTACGCAAATATAACTGTAATAGAAGATCCAGGCTTTGAAGTTATTAAAGGAAACCTTGTAAAATTTAACCTTAAAAGAATAGATAATGTTTCCCAGGAAGAAGTCCAGAATGTTGAATTCAAAGAATATTCAATAGTTGTAGGTAAAAGTAAGGATAAGTATACGCTGGACAAAGATTTATTGGGGATGAAAAAGGGGGATGAAAAAACTGTAACAATTAAATACCCTGACGATTATCACATAAAAGAGTTTACAGGAAAGGAGATAACGTATGTAATCAGGCTTGCAGAGGTAAGTACTGTTGAGCTTCCTGAAGTTGATGATGAATTTGCAAAAGGTTCAGGCTATGAATCTGCCGAAGATATGAAAATTAAAACAAAAGAATATCTGGAAAATTTTATAAATGATCGAATTTCAACTGATGTAAAAAACGATTTGATGAATAAAGTTATTGAAAAATGTACTTTCGATATTCCTGAAACAATGGTTTTAAATGAAATGTATTCAATATTTAAAAAAACCCAGCAACGTATAGGTTATAATGCTGATAATATCGAGCACTTTGCCATGGCTCTTGGGCTTGATCCTGAAGAGTACAGAAAAAAATTGAGAGAAGATGCCTTTATATCTATTAAACATACCCTGGTTCTTTCTGAAGTAGCAAAAAAAGAGGATTTGAAAGTATCTGCTGAGAAATATCAGGAAACATTGAAGAAATTTTCAGCACAATTGGGGAAATCTGTACAGGAAATTGAAGGGATGATTGAGGAAAATAAAAGTAAAGAATCGGTTGAAAATGATATAGTGCTTGATAATGCTATGAATTTGATCTATATTAATGCCAATATTAAGAAATTATCTCCAATATCGCTTGAAGAATTTGTAAATCTTAATGTGAATATGGGACAGTAAAAGATACGTCGGATGGATCGGGTAATTTTATCTTAATCATCATAAATAAAATTAAGTCCTGATTCATCCATATTAATTATAAAAAAAAATTAACCTGCAATCCGATAAATATACTATAAAATTATGAAAATTATTTTAATCTCACCAGATGCCGGAATAAATTTAAATCAGAATAGGGGTGTACTATAAATGAGCCTTGTACCGATAGTAGTAGAACAGACAAGCAGAGGGGAGCGTTCATACGATATATATTCCAGACTGCTTAAAGATAGAATTATCTTTCTTGGAGAGGCTATTGATGATCACATAGCCAGCCTGGTTATTGCACAGCTTCTATTCCTTGAAGCAGAGGATCCTGATAAGGATATTTTTCTGTATATTAACTCACCGGGTGGAGTTGTAACTTCAGGTATGGCTATATATGATACAATGCAGTACATAAAATGTGATGTTGCGACAATTTGTCTTGGTCAGGCTGCGTCAATGGGTTCACTGCTTCTTGCAGCAGGTGCTCCGGGAAAAAGATCCGCTCTCCCTAATTCACGAATAATGATTCATCAGCCTTCAGGAGGTTTCCAGGGTCAGGCTTCAGATATTGCTATTCACGCCAAGGAGACTTTGAGGGTTAAGGCCAGGCTTAATGAGATATATGCTCACCATACAGGTAAAGATGTTGATAAAATCGAGAATGACATGGAACGTGATAATTTCATGTCATCACAAGAGGCTGTTACATACGGTATTATTGACAAGGTAATAGAAAGGACTGAAAAATAGGTAAATCTATGACAACAAAAAAGAAAGATTCCACCGCATCATTAACCTGCTCATTTTGTGGTAAAAGTCAGGAATCTGTAAAGAAGCTTGTTGCAGGACCTGATGTATATATTTGTGATGAATGCATAGAATTATGCAATGAAATTCTTATTGAGGAAGCGGATGTAAATTTTGATAACAGTTTTACTTCTCTCCCCAAACCCAAAGAGATCAAAGAAGTGCTTGATCAGTATGTAATCGATCAGGATGTCGCCAAGAAAATTCTATCTGTAGCTGTATATAATCATTACAAGAGAATAGCTTCAAATAAGAATCTTTCAAAAAATGATGTAGAACTTGAGAAAAGCAATATACTTTTAGCTGGACCAAGCGGATCGGGGAAAACCCTTCTTGCACAGACACTTGCAAGGCTTCTGAAAGTACCTTTTGCAATTGTTGACGCTACTTCGCTTACTGAGGCGGGATATGTGGGTGAAGATGTTGAAAATATTCTTTTAAGGCTTATACAGAATGCTGATGGAGATATAAAGAAAGCGGAGGTAGGTATTATCTATATTGATGAAATTGACAAAATTTCAAGGAAATCAGATAATCCGTCAATTACCCGTGATGTTTCAGGGGAGGGAGTTCAGCAGGCGCTTCTCAAAATTATTGAAGGAACTATTGCCAATGTGCCTCCTCAGGGTGGAAGAAAACATCCCCACCAGGAGTTTATTACAATTAATACAACTAATATCCTTTTTATACTGGGCGGCGCTTTTATAGGGCTTGATAAAATTGTACAGGGAAGGCTCGGAAATAAATCTCTCGGTTTCGGCGCAAAAATTCAATCAACCAAGGATATAACCAGTATAGATATAGCAAAGAATCTGACACCTGAAGATTTTATTAAATATGGACTTATCCCGGAATTTGTAGGGCGTGTACCTACCATTGCCCATCTGCATGAACTGGATCACAAAGCTCTTGTAAGAATATTAACCGAACCTAAAAATTCAATAATAAGACAATACCAGAAAATTTTCTCTTTTGAAGAGATTGAACTTGAATTTGAAAATGAAGCCATAGAAGAGATAGCCAGAATAGCACTTGAACGTAAAACCGGTGCAAGGGGATTAAGGTCTGTTCTTGAACAGCTTATGCTTGATCTGATGTATGAAATTCCGTCAGATAACAATATTGATAAAATTATTATTACCAGAGATATGGTTGTTAAGCAGAGCAGCCCGGTAATCAGATACAACAAAAAAGAAAAAACAGCTTAATAACAATCAGAGGAACTGATGGCAAATAGAATTGTAGATTTTGATAAAAAATACCCGCTGCTCCCTTTACGGGATGTGGTTGTGTATCCATATATGGTTATAC
Source organism: Spirochaetota bacterium (assembly GCA_963664815.2). Classification (GTDB taxonomy): domain Bacteria; phylum Spirochaetota; class UBA4802; order UBA4802; family UBA5550; genus WRGT01. Next base: position 2,047,781 of record CAXXHB010000003.1, on the reverse strand, counting down.
CACTGTTTGTTGGCAGAGAAAAATCTGTCAATGCTCTCGACAGGGCCATGAAAGAAGACAGGTTTATAATTCTTCTTACACAAAAGGATGCGCAGAATCCTTCACCGGAAAAAAACGATTTATATGAAGTTGGTACTGTGGCGGAGATACTTCAGCTGCTTAAACTTCCCGATGGAACAATAAAGGTTCTTGTTGAAGGCATTACAAGATGTTTTGTCTCTGACTGGATTCAGGGCGATGATCATATCGGTGTAAATATCAAGAGAGTTGAAAGACAGATAGACAGCGAAATTGATAAACAATCGATTAAGGCGTCGATTCTTGATACATTTGAGAAATACATCAAGCTGAATAAAAAAGTCCCTAAAGAGGCATTAACATCATGCGAGAGCATAGATGATATTTCCCAGCTCTGTGATGTTATTTCTTCCCATGTTGAAATGAGAATTGAATATAAACAGACACTTCTTGAAATAGGAAATCCAGCGGAGCGCGTTAATAAGCTTATTGAGTATATTAACGGTGAAATAGAGGTGATGTATATTGAAAAGAAGATACAGGGCCAGGTCCGTAAACAGATGGAGAAGACCCAGAAAGAGTATTATCTCAATGAACAGATGAAGGTCATAAAAAAAGAACTGGGGCAGGGTGAAGGTGAAGTAGACGAGATAGGGGAGCTGCGTAATTCAATTGATAATGCCAAAATGAGTGAAGAAGCAAAAAACAAGGCGCTTCAGGAGCTGAAGAGACTTGAAAAAATGCCACCTATGTCAGCTGAATCGGCTGTTGTAAGAAATTACATAGAATGGCTTAGAGATGTTCCATGGCATAAGAAAACCAAAGATATTAAGAAAATCCAGGATGCGGTTGATATTCTCAATACGGATCATTATGGTCTTGATGAAGTAAAGGAAAGGATCATTGAATATATTGCAGTAAATAAACTTTCAAAAAAACTTAAAGGTCCTATCCTCTGCTTTGTGGGACCTCCAGGCGTAGGTAAAACATCTCTTGGAAAATCTGTTGCGAGGGCCCTGAACAGGAAATTTGTCAGGATGTCTCTTGGTGGGGTTAGAGATGAAGCTGAAATAAGAGGTCACAGAAGAACTTATGTTGGTGCGCTTCCGGGAAGAATAATTCAGATGATGAAAAAGGCCGGAACTGTGAATCCAGTTATCCTTCTCGATGAGATTGATAAAATGTCTATGGACTTTCGTGGCGATCCTTCATCGGCGCTGCTTGAGGTTCTTGACCCTGAACAGAATAACTCTTTTCAGGACCATTACATGGAGGTCACCTACAATCTTTCAGATGTAATGTTCATAACAACGGCTAACGCACAACATAATATCCCGATTCCTCTTCAGGACAGGATGGAGATAATTGAATTATCAAGTTACACTGAACCGGAAAAACTGCGTATTGCAATAGATTTTCTTTTGAATAAACAGATTGATGAAAACGGGTTAAAGCCTCACAACCTGGAATTCTCTGAAGATGTAATGCTTTATACAATACGGCATTACACAAGGGAGGCTGGAGTAAGAAGTCTTGAGCGTGTAATTGCCAAGGTCTGCAGAAAAACTGCACGGGAAGTTGTTGAAAACAATACGTCTTTTAAAAAGATAATAACTGAAGATGTGATAGAAAAATATCTTGGTCCGATAAAATTCAAACACGGAGTAAGGGAAGAAAAAAGTGAAGTAGGTCTTGCCAATGGTCTTGCATGGACTGAGGTTGGCGGAGAGATATTGAATATTGAAGCGTCTCTTATCAAAGGCAAGGGTGATCTTAAACTGACCGGTAAGCTTGGCGAAGTTATGCAGGAATCCGCACAGGCAGCATTTACTTACGTTAAGGCTAACCAGCAGTTTTTCAATGTCGATGATACTGTATTCAGGGAGTACGACCTTCATCTTCATGTCCCTGAAGGTGCAATACCGAAAGATGGACCGTCAGCTGGTATTACAATGGCTGTTGTAATGTCATCTCTATACAGTAAAATTCCTGTCAGAAAAGATGTGGCAATGACAGGAGAGATAACCCTGAGGGGAAAAGTTCTTCCAATCGGCGGGTTAAAGGAGAAGGTTCTGGCCGCTCACAGGGCTCAGATAAAGCATGTAATACTCCCCAAGGATAATGCAAAGGATTTGGATAAAATTCCGGAGTATGTAAGAAACGAAATGGTTTTTCATCCTGTTTCAACTATGGAGGAGGTATTCTTTCTGGCGCTTGAAAGTCCGGAGAAATTTTTCAGAGATATGAAAATGGCAAGAGATATTTACAATAGATGGAAAGAGACAATAAATGAATGGGGGATTACTCTCCCGGAAATATCAAGAGAGGAGAAACCTGCTACCATGTAGCAGGTTTTTTATCGGCCTGTCAGGCTTCCTTCTGAAATACAATAAGCATTTTGTTTGAGTTATCGTTAAATTTTTCCTTTAGAGAGTTAGCGAATACGTTTTTTATCATAAAACCGTTTGATTTGATAAAAGTCGAAATTTCATCAAGAGTGAAGGCTCTCATTATATGTGTATCGTTATATAGCTGCGATGAAGTTGGAGTGATTACTTTATATATGTAATCTACTTTTACAACAGTACGCTTGGTTTCTTCAACAATATTAAATCCTCTTTCACGTTCTATAATAACATCTTTATACTTTGTATGTGAGACATGAGAAAGTGGTTTGTTCTTTATTTTGCATACCGGTATTGAATGCCATAATTCAAATATACCTATTCCTCCCGGTTTTAAAGCCCTCCATGTGTTCCAGAAAAAATTATCAACTTCTTTATCATTGATAAGGTATACCATGGATCCGAAAAGGGATATCACCGCATCAAATTCATTATAAAAATCAAAATTCTTGAAATTCCTGTTTACGAAATCTATCCCTGAAGGGTATCTTTTTTTTGCTATATCAAGCATTTGAGGGCTGATATCGATTCCAACTCCTCTTACACCGAATTTTTTCAATGCATTTAAATGTTCACCTGTTCCGCATCCAAGATCAAGAATTGAAGGTTGTTCTAGTCCACTGAGATATGATCTTACAAGAAGAACATCATTCTGTATTTCTCTGTGATTTGATTCTATTGAAAAATAGTATTCAGCAAGCTCACTGTATAATTTCATCAAAAAACAATACCGGGGAATTTCTGATTCATGTTTTCGACTACGGCACGTTCTATATCGTCAGTTCTTTTCATCTGTAGAAGCGATCTTGAAAGTGATTCGCATTCTTCAATTGTTACAGATCTTATTATACGTTTTACCTGATACATGTATTTCGAACTCATTGATAATTGCCTGAATCCAAGACCGAGAAGCATCATTGTAAACTTGGGTTCGCCGGCGATTTCTCCGCAGATAGAAATAGGTTTTGAGTGAGAGGATGCAATATCTGAAATTGTTCTGAGAAATCTTAAGACCGAAATATCGAGAGGATTGTAAAGATCTGCTACTTTTTCATTGACCCTGTCTACTGCAAGAATATACTGAACAAGATCATTGGTACCTACAGAGAAAAAATCAATATTTTCTGCAAAGATATCACCTGCTATTACAGCAGACGGTACCTCTACCATTATTCCGATTTCTATATTCTTATCATATGGAATGCCTGATGCGTCAAGTTCCTTCATCATATCGAAGGTTATCTCTTTAGCCTGCAGAAGTTCATCCAGTGTTGATATCATTGGAAACATTATTTTTACATTTCCATAAGCACTTGCTCTGAGAATTGCCCGGAGCTGCGTCCTGAATATTCCCTGATTTTTCAGGCTGAATCTGATAGAACGGCAGCCGAGAAACGGGTTCATTTCCTTATGGGTTTTATTGAAATCAAGAATTTTATCCCCACCGTAGTCGAGAGTCCTGATTGTAACGGGGAAAGGATTAAAAAAATCTATGACCTTTTTATACTGGCAGAGCTGTACTTCCTCATCGGGGAGTTCTTTATCAAGGAATAAAAATTCTGATCTGTATAGACCGATTCCATGTGCACCATGTGATTTAATAACATTCATTTCATCAGGAATTTCAATATTTCCGAAAATGAATATTTCAGTATTATCTATTGTCGTTGAAGGTAGATTTGTCAGTTTAGCAAGTTCATTTTCAACTTCGTTTATATCTTTCTGAAATCTTAGATATTCATCTATTTCATCACTTGAAGGATTTATGAATATCTCGCAATGTACAGCATCAACAATGACGATATCACCAGTTTTTACATAGGATGTAATGTCGTCCATGCCGACAATCGCCGGAATATCCATTGATCGTGCCATAATTGCTGTATGTGATGTTTTACCACCTCTATCTGTTACGAATGCAAGTACAAACTGTCTGTTTAAAAGTGCTGTTTCGGAAGGTGTCAGATCAGCAGCGAAAATTATTGAGTTTTCATTTATATCAGAAAGACTCATTTTTTTCTTTTTCTGAAGATTACCGATCAGTCGTTTATTGATATCGGAGATATCAATAATTCTTTCTTTAAGATATTCGTCGTCAATTTTACTCAACGTTGTAATTAAATCTATTGATATATCATTAATTACCCATTCGCTGTTTCGTCTTTCAGATTTTATTTTTTTTCTGGCTCGTTCAATAAAAATAGGATCCTCAAGTGCCATGAGGTGTGTAGAAAATATCTCTGCAAGATCACTGAAACTGTCATTTGATATTTTTTTCTGTATTTCCAGAATTTCATTTTTTGTTTTTATAACAGCTTCTTCAAATCTTTCTATCTCGTCATTAAGCCTTGTTTCGTCTATATGATATTTGGGGATTTTAACTTCATCGCCATGAAAAACAAGAGCTTTCCCGATCCTTACACCTGGTGAAGCGATAATCCCTTTTTTTATTCTTTTTGACATATAATTTCTGACTCGATATTGATATAATTTAGAGCATGATAACCACTAATTTATCTAAATTTACTGTTGAATATCTATATAATATAGATAAATAATAATATTTAGAATAGATATAGTTCTTAGTAATATTGTCAACATAATTTAAGGATAAATCGGGTTAAGATCAAGCCCGGCAATCTGCTCTAATCCAAGCCTTATATTGGCATTTTGAACAGCATTGCCCGATTGTCCTTTAATTAGATTATCAATCACTGATATTATAAGGAGTTTACCCGTTCTTTCATCTTTTAAAATTTTAATATTGCATCTGTTTGTACCGCGAACTTCCGATGTATTGGGAGATGTTTCTGTAATATGTATAAAAGGAGAATTCTGATAGTACTCTTTATAGAGATTATTTAAAAATTTAGTGCTATATTTTGAATCTATATCAGCATAAATTGTCATAAGTATACCCCTGTTCATAGGTATAATCTGTGGAACAAAAAAGATACTCTGTTTTTCATGCGGATTTCCATTCCATTGATTCAGTACATTTTCAACCTCAACAAGATGCTGATGTTTACCTTCCCGGTATGTATTTGAATTTTCATATCTAAGGGGGTACGAATTGGCTCTTCCAGGATTGATTCCGGCACCTGATACGCCGGTTTTACCATCGCATATAATTGTATTATTTAAAAAACCATTTTCAACAGCGGGCAGCAGTGCAAGAATCATTGCCATTGCAAAACAACCCGGATTACCTATAATTGGAGCGGTTTTAATTTTATTGAAATTTTTTTCAGGAAGTCCATAAACAGATTCCGGTAAAAGCTGGGGAGAACTATGCGTATCCGACATGCCTTTATTCAAAGCATATGTTTTATAATCTTCAAGGGAATGGAACCTGAAATCGCCGCTGAAGTCTATTACAGGAATTTTCCTGTTATAAAAATTTTTGGCAAGATTCATTCCTACCTGGTCGGGCGTAGCCAGAAAAACTATGTCTGCATCATCGGCAATAATATTATCGGATGATTTAACATCAAGATCGCAGATACCATGAAGATGAGGATACATTTCTGATATTTTTTTTCCATGATCAATAGAGGAAAGTTCAGTCACTTTTATTTCAGGATGCCTTGACAATATATCAATAAGCCCGAGTCCTCCGAATCCGGTAGCACCTATTATTACTGCTTTTTTCATATATCACCTCAAATTATTGCAGTTTATGTGAATATTAGTGTTATGCTGATGATAGACGGATTAGTCGATAAAATGTACATGTTAATCTATCATGCTTACTCGAATTTTCACATAAACAGATGTCAGAAGAAGACATTTTTTTGTAAAGTTATATTCAGTAAAGAAATTTTACTTTTTCTTCCCTGCTACAACAAGTTCAAAGTCAATTCTTAAAGTTTCAATATCTGCTGTAATCAGGCGTACCTTTATTTTATCTCCAAGTCTGTACCTTCTGTTGTATTTTCTGCCAATTATAGTAAAATCATCCTCCTTGAGAATGTAATAATCGTCCGTAATATTCCTGAGAGGAACCATCCCTTCAATCGGCATTTCGAGAAGTGATACAAACATTCCGAATTTTGTAACTCCGCTTATTATAACCTCAAACTCCTCTCCAATACGGTTTTTCATAAGTCTGCAGGATTTCATTTTGATTATATCTCTTTCAGCTTTCTGGGCTATACGTTCCATTGTTGAAGATTTCTCACCTATTGCAATAAGCTCTTCAATTTTATAGGGTCCCGGTTTTGAATCAATAAGACTTTTCAGACACCTGTGAACTATAAGGTCTGGATACCGTCTTATCGGTGATGTAAAATGTGTATAATCAAGAAAACCCAGTCCAAAATGACCAAGAGGAACGGCGCCGTAAAACGCCTGCATCATTGATTTCAGCACAACAAGATTTACAACCTGTTCATAAGGTTTGCCTGAGACTTTATGTAATATCTCCTGTATAGCTTTACCCGGAGCATCAGAAATATTTATTTTAATATTCAATACCTGAAGGAATTTTTTAAGAGCAGCAAGATTTTCATCGCTTATCTTTTCATGGACTCTGTAAAGAGTGGGGATACTGTTTTCCTTTAAAGATTTTGAAACAGCTTCGTTTGCACTCAGCATAAACTCTTCTATCAGAGTCTGGCTTTTTAATCTTTTAGCAAATTTTATCTCTTTTACTTTGTTACCGTCATATACAATTTCTTCATCAGTCAGGTTCAGGTCAAGTCTGCCATCCTGAACCCTTTTTGCGTTCAGGAGATTGGCAAATTTCATCATTTTATGAAGTGTAATTGATGCCTGGTTCCATTGTTTTTTATTAAGCATCTGTTCGGCTATGTTATATGTCAGTCTTTTGTTGACTTTAATTATTCCCCTGAACGCTTCCAGTTTTGTCAGGTTTCCTTTATCGTCAAAATTCATTTCAGCTGTAAGCGTATATCTTTTAACACCTTCTTTAAGTGAACATAAATCGTTTGAGAGAACTTCCGGAAGCATAGGAATTACTCTGTTTCCAAGATAATAACTTGTACCCCTGAGAAATGCTTCCTGGTCGAGTCTTGTCCCGATACTGACATAAGCCGAAACATCGGCAATATGCACATATATTTTAGTGGAATTTTTGTACTCTTTGATGGAGATCGCGTCGTCAAAATCTTTCGCATAATCACCATCAATTGTTATTGTAAACAGTTTTGTATAATCCTTTCTGTTGAGAAGTTCATTTTCAGGAACAGTAATATTTTCAGGTGTTTCTTTGAAATATTCATGGTCATCAGGCAGGGAATGCCTGTTCTTAATCCGTATAAAATCGTAGCTTTCGTCACTCTCGCTGAAATATTCCAGCACTTTACATTCCGTCATGCCGGATATTCTGTTATCCATTAATGCAACAGTCGCAAAATCACCAATTTCCGGTATAATTCCCCTCTTTTGTGCGCATAGACTGACGTCACCCTGTACATCAAGCAGCCTGAATAAGATGAGGTTTCCACTCTTACCTGTAACACGGGCAATATTTGATTCTTTGCTCCTGGCGCTTACTTTTATAACTCTTCCGGAAAAAAATCCCTTTCTGTAATCATAAATTTTAATTGTAACAGTATCGTCATTCTGTGCATTATTTGTATCTTCACGATGAATAACAATGTCTAGGTCATTGTACTTTATTAAAGAATCTCCGCTTCTGTTTACTTTTATTTTACCCTCGAATGTAAATTTTGCCGCTTTAATAAGATGTTTTTTATCCTTCTGAATGAATCCCGATGATATAAGAGCATTAAGGGTTTCTTCTATCCTGGAAATATCCCGGGATGCTGTTTCTGCAGTTTTTTTCTTTTTCCTTCTCACATTTCTGTTCGGAAGGGAGTTTTCTTCCGTTGCGTGTATCAGTTTCCTGTTAAGATCATTCTTTGTAAAATGTGAAGGTAGTTCATCTATTAAGCTGATTATTTTTTTTGAAGAAACCGGCATATTTATACAGCCTTACTGGTTTCTTTGATATCATTAGATCTTTCCCAGAACTTTGTTTTTAATATTTCAAGCTTTATTTTCAGATCATCAATCCCATTTTTAAAGGAATTCATATTCTCAATTTTAAATTTAATAACTTCGCTGTTTACAGCTTCGTTTTTTTCAAACTGGTTTATTACATAATCTCCGATTTCAATTTTAACCTGTTCTATTTCAATTTCCCGTCTTTTTATTTCAATTTTAAGTTTTGTCATTTGTGTGAGTATTTCAGTTTTGTTTAATGCGATTTCACCATATATTACCAGATATCTGCCCAATTCTTTTAAAAATCCCATACATGAGACTCCTTTATTTTTTATGAAAAAAACTATTCTGCACTTAATTTGAGGCAATTAAAATACAATTATTATTAACTGATTCAACTTAATTATACAACTTTTGTCAATCAATAGTTTTGCATAAAAAAAACACAATAATTAACAATCATGTTGAAATTTAATTGATAAAACAGTATTAATCTCTGATTAATTTTGCTGTTTAACAAAGATTTTAGTCTGATATTAATTGCTTGCAATTCATTGTAACATAATAAATCTGTAAAATATAGATTTTACCGGGATTTTTTCATGTTTATTTTCAGGATAATAATGTTTGTCTGCTACGATGATTCCAGTAACATTTCTTTACTAAAATTTCTGGAATTTTGTAGATAAAAAATGTAAAACCTTTTCTTCATGATTATAGTTCCGGTTTATTTTGATTTTCTATATATGATATTTTTTATGATGATCACTATTGATCTGCAGGTTTATCGATAGATAAGCCGATTAATAGGGGAGGAAGATTATGTCTGAAAACAGCTATGTTGAAATTCCTAATATGCCCGATAGTAACTGTTTTGCCTGTGGACCGGTTAATGATAAAGGATTAAAAATGAAATTTTACGGTAATGATAAACTTGTTTACTGCGATGTTTCAGTGCCTTCATACATGGTCGGATGGAATGGGCTTGCACATGGAGGAATTGTATCAACACTCCTTGATGAAAGCATGAGTTGGGGGGCTATATTTCTTACGCGAAGAATGATCTTCACCAAAACTATGACAGTTACTTACCATAAACCTGTTATGGTAGGTGACATGCTTCATGTAGAGAGTGAGGTTCTGGAAAAGATAAGTGACAGGGATGCAGTAATGTCTTCTAAAATTTTTAACAGTAAAGGAGAACTCTGTTCTTCTGCAACGGGGTCATTTTTCCTGATGGATATTGATCGTGTCAAGAAACTTGGAATTGTTGATGAAAAGGAAGTTGATGAATTCTGGGAAATGATAAAATCATTTCAGGAATTTTAACAGAAAAAAATATTAATTCAGGAGCTTAAATGAAAATTATATCAATATCAAATAACAAAGGCGGAGTCGGGAAGACTACCACAACAGTCAATGTAGCAGCAGCAATGCAGATACTTGGGAAAAAAGTTATGGTTATTGATATGGATCATCAGGCCCAGTCTACATATCATTTTGGAATAAACCCCAACCAGGTTGCAGTATCCATATATGATGTTTTAAAAGGTGAGAAAGATTATACCGAAATTATAATAAACAGAAGCGGAATTGATTTACTCCCTGCTAATCCGGAAATGCGTAATATAGAATTCATCCCTCTCCCGGCAAAAGAATTTCTTCTTAAAGAGGCAATGGAGGGGCTTACCGGATACGATTATGTCCTTCTGGACTGCCCGCCGTCACTTGGAGTACTGACACTGAATGCGATGGCAATAAGTGAATTTATCCTTGTACCGCTTCAGGCTCAGTTTCTTCCATTCCATGGAATGTATAATCTCTTTGAAGCTGTTCAGATGGTAAAAAAGAGAATTAACAGAAATATTGAAGTAACCGGAATTATAGGTACAATGTATAATCCCAAAAAAAGTATTAACAGGGAGGTTATGGAAGAGACTGAAAGAAGACTCCCCGGTAAACTCTTTAACACATTTATAAGAGAAAATGTTGCGCTTCAGGAGGCTCCAAGCTGGGGTAAAACTATTTTTGAATATAAACCTGAAAGTAACGGAGCCGATGACTATATGGCCCTCACCAGAGAGATTATATCGAGATACGAATAATAGATATTTAAAAATTGAACGGATATAAATTTTATTTCATATATTTAACTGTCTGTTTTTTTTAAATAAGACTATAACCCTTCAACCTGATAACCGCGTATTAAAAAATCATAATTTAAATAATCCTACTTTAAAAATAAATTTTATAACAAATAAAGCAATATTTTACAAGATTAATTGTAAATAACATGCAATAGTAATGATATGTTTCAGTAATAATTAAAAAATATATTAAATATAGAAATGTATTACATGTTCACGAAGACACAGATTCTGGAGATAACTGATAATTTAACAACAATGAGCTGTAATATAAATGAGAGATGTCTTTCATTATGATTTTAATTATTACTGTTACAGGGCTTTTAAGTTAATTTAAGGTATAGATATGACAGCGTATGAATGGAGCAGATTGTGGAATGATGAACAGCTCGACCTCGAGTTTTATCAGGCTGTATGTATAAAAGACGGATTCCCTGTCCATATGCACGAATATTTTGTTATATGCTTTATAGAAAGCGGCTTGCAGTCTTTCAGACACCGCAGAACAAAACATCTGACACCCCCGGGTGGCCTTATTTTGCTTAATCCCGGTGATGATCATACCGGTGAACCTGTGGATAAAAACGGATTTGAGTACAGGGCGCTATATCCTACAGAAAAACATATGAAGAAAGTTGTGTTAGATCTTACCGAAAAAGATAATAGTATGCCAATTTTTTCAAAGCTGAGAGTTGACGATCCCGGCATTGCTAAAGCAGTAAAAGAGTTACATATCTCACTTATAAACGAAACTTCACCAATTGAACGTGAATATAATTTTCTGTCAGTGCTTGCAAAACTGATTTCTGATTATACCGAAATAAGACCGAAAGTATTTAAAATAGCAAGAGAAAAGTCTGTAGTAAAAAAAGTTTCTGATTATATACATGATAATATTTCAGAAAAGATTACATTAACAGAATTGTCTGAGTACGCAGGACTGAGCAGATATTACCTGCTGAGAATATTCCGCAATGAAACAGGGATGCCTCCACATTCATATCTTGAAAGTCTGAGAATAAGCAAAGCTAAAAAATTAATTGAAACGAATCTGCCACTTGTACAGGTCGCGATGGAACTCGGTTTCAGTGATCAAAGCCATTTTTCAAACAGTTTTAAAAGATTTACCGGCATTACACCGCGTCAGTATTTAAATGCAGTACACCCGGTAAAGCATCAAAATCAGAACTTTAGGTATTCATATGATCATTATCCGGATAATCCGATGAACGTATAAAACCAGCTTTTACCGCTACCATTATGATTAAATAAAAAATCAGTTATTGATGCTGATTTTACTGAAACTGGATATTCATCAACAGGATGTAATAAGGAGAAAACTATGTTCATTTCGATTTTTATAAGAATAAAATATATTATGGCGGGTTTATTCAGGAGGAAAAAACATACGATAGCAGTTGTAACTGCAGTAATCATCTGGAGTATATCCTTTATTGCAACGAAAAAAGCAATGACAACATTTCCTCCACTGACACTAGGCGCTTTGCGCTTTATCTTTGCTACGTCTCTTCTTGGTGCTGTACTGTTTGCAAAGAGTGGATTTGTTCGTATGGATTTTAAGGATTTTTCTTTATTGATACTCAGTGGTTCTCTTGGTGTAACAATATATTTCTCAATGGAAAACATTGGTGTTAAGCTATCAACAAGTACAGATGCAGCGCTGATCATTGCCTCATATCCAGCAATATCTATATTTCTTGAAATGATTATTTATGATAGAAAGTTTTTAAAGATTTCTTTTATGGGGATTCTTCTTGCAGTTGCAGGAGTTTATTTAATTGTAATGGAAAGCTCAAGTATCAGTGGAGCATACCGGTTAATAGGTGATATTATTCTTGCAGGTGCAGGTGTTATCTGGTCTTTTTATAATTTTATGACACGCAGGTTTGTAAATAAATACTCTCCATTTGTTATAACATTTTATCAGACTGCGGCGGGAGCTGTTTTATTTCTCCCGCTTGCATGGACAGAAAATAAAAGCTGGATTCCTGCCACGTCAGAATCTTTGACAGCGTGTCTTTATCTGGGACTTTTCTGTTCATTCTTTGCATTTCTGCTTTATGCCTACGGATTGAAAGGCCTATCTTCAAGTTCAGCTATTACACTGATGAACCTTGTACCCGTACTTGGTGTGATATTCTCGACTATATTGCTTGATGAACCTGTAAGTAACCTGCAGTTTATCGGTGGATTGATTGTTATTTCCGGGATAGCTCTTACGATTAATTCAGAAAAAAGAAAGAAAATTTAAAATTAAATATTGTTTTTGTCCTGCATCTTTTATATAATAAATAAAACAAAAATTAACCAGGTAGATCGATGGGTAGATCGATATGAATAAATTTAATATTAATAAATTAAGGATGTATATCCTTTTCGCAGCTGGAATATCTCTTGTTATGATCTTTGTTTTATGGGGGCCTCCCGATATGTTCCATAAGACTTCACTTCCGGATTACTGTAATACGTGTCACGTTATGAATGAAGAATATGAAACCTGGTTTATGACCGGATTGCATCGCAACATCAAATGTGTAGATTGTCACCTTCCTAATACCAGCGGTGTGAGGTATTTTATCTGGAAAGGGCTTGATGGAATGAAGGATTTGGCGGTGTTCCATACAGGAATTTATTCAGAAAAAATAGGAATATCAAGCCACGGTAAAAAAATAGTAAAAGAAAACTGTCTCAGGTGCCATGAGGGGATGGTTTCGGTTATAAACACTGAAGACAGGGATTGCTGGTCTTGTCACAGAAAGGTAAATCATACATTCCCGTCGTATGGTATGATGAAATAAAGAGAGGTAGGTTTATGAAGAGAATTTCAATATTGATAATAACTGCAATAATTACGTCATTTTTTGTTTTTTCCTGTGGTGGGAGCAAGCCGGAAATGTTCAAAGCAGGTTCAATAGCCGAAAATGAATTTGATCCGGAAGTATGGGGGAAAATATTTCCTCTACAGTATGAGTCATGGAAAAAAACCGAGGAACCGAGACCTTCAGGTAAAAGTATGTATAAAAAGGGTTTTGATACTGACAAAATAATCTATGATAAACTCAGTGAATTCCCATTCCTCGGGCTTCTGTTCAACGGCTGGGGATTTGGCGTTGAATATAATGAACCCCGCGGCCATCATTATGCAATAATTGATCAGATTGAGATTGATCCTTCAAGAACGAAAGCAGGAGGTGTCTGTCTTGCATGCAAGTCTCCTCTGCATAAATCATATACCGAACAGTATGGGATGAAATATCTTACCGCCAAATTCAGTGATGCTCTTAACATGTACCCCGAAAAGATGAGACAAATTGGTCCTTCGTGTGCAGATTGTCATAATCCTGCAGATATGTCTCTACGCACAAACAAAACTCATCTTGAAAACGGTCTTAAACTTATCGGTAAAAAAGATATTACAAGACAGGAAAGAAGAATTCTGGCTTGTGCACAGTGTCACATAACTTATTATGTGCCGAGAACGCCGGACAAGAAAGTAAACGGGGATGTTGAACTTCCCTGGACAGGTGGAAAATGGGGGGATATCTCAATAGAGAACATAATTAAAGACCTGCTTACCGATACCAGACGTATAGAATGGAAACAGAACGTAACCGGGTTCGATATGCCTTTTGTAAGACATCCCGAGTTTGAGTTGTTTACAAAAGGGAGCGTGCATTTCAATGCCGGGCTTGCATGTGCTGATTGTCATATGCCGTATAAAAGGGTAGGCTCATATAAAATATCTGTACATGATCTTGCAAGCCCTGTTAAGCAGGACTTTGTTGCATGCGCCCAGTGCCATACAGAATCTGCAGATTGGCTTAAAAAACAGGTATTTACGATACAGGATAGAACGCTCTCACTGTTGACCAGGGCGGGATATGCCAGCGCAACAGCAGCGAGACTGTTTGAAATACTGCATGAAAATCAGGCTAAAGGAACAAAAGTTGATATGACTCTTTATTCGAAAGCCAAGGATTCATATATGCAGGGATTTATCAGACTTAATTTCATCAGTGCTGAAAATTCAGTGGGATTTCATAATTCAACTGAGGCATCCAGGATTCTTGGAGATTCAGTTGCTTTCTCCAAAAAATCTGAAACATTACTCAGGCAGATAATGACCCAATCAGGAATTCAGCTGCCGGAAAAAGTAAATCTTAATCTTAATAAATTCCTCACGGGTAGAGGAAAACATAAACTTAATTTTAAATCGGGCGAGGAGTTAAAAGATCCCTATGGAACCGAGGATTATTTTACACCGAGGGACGTTAAAGGTTTATAAAAAAAACAACTGTTAATGAATCATTTATTTCCAGATATAAAATATTTATTTTTCCTTGAAAATGATATACTCTTGTCTGAAAGTGTCTTTCATCAAGGAGCTTGATATGACTATAATAAATGATTCTTTTTTTAGAGGACGATTTGATTCGATAGTGCAGAGACTGTCAGATCAGCAGCTTTACAGCGACGTCTTTCATATATCGGGACATGATGTTCCAATGCCTTCTATCGATGATTTAAAGGAGACTATAGAGCTTATACGATCCGTTCTTTTCCCCGGTTACTTCCGTAATTCTGAAATTAATAAAGAAACAGTCAGTTACTACACAGGGGCAAAGCTAGACAGAATTTACCGAAGTATGACTGAGCAGATTAAAAGAGGATTCTGTTTTACATGCAATACAAATGATGCTACATGCCTTGACTGTGAGGAGAGGGCAAATGTAATGACCGAAAAATTTATAGAGCGGCTTCCTGATATAAGACGCATGCTTGCCTATGATGCGAAAGCTGCGTATATAGGTGATCCTGCGGCGAAAAGTATCGCAGAGACTATTTTCTGTTATCCGAGCATAATGGCGATGACATATCACCGTATTGCGCATGAACTGTATAAGCTTGAAGTTCCGCTGATACCCCGTATAATTTCAGAAATGGCTCACTCCCGTACAGGTATAGATATACATCCCGGAGCACAGGTTGGTGAATACTTTTTCATAGATCATGGTACAGGTACAGTTATCGGTGAGACCTGTATAATAGGGAACAATGTAAGGATATACCAGGGAGTTACACTCGGAGCAAAAAGCTTCCAGCTTGATGAGAATGGGAACCCTGTAAAAAATGTTCCAAGGCATCCGATTGTTGAAGATGATGTTATCATTTATTCCGGTGCAACAGTTCTTGGCAGAATTACAATAGGGAAAGGATCGGAAGTGGGTGGAAATGTCTGGATAACAGAATCAGTTCCTGCAGGCGCAAAGGTAATGCAGAGTGCACCACCTGTTAATATAATAAAGAATGGTAAATAGACAGCATTGTTTTAATGAGATGTTAATTTTTTAAAAGATATTTTCGCGTAAATTTAACGATTATATCTCACCAACGCTTTCTGTGGAGGTGAGATATAGATCATTTGAAATTATAAAAAGAAATATGTCATATTACAGGGACGCGTTTAATGAAATTCTGGGCGGCAGCGACAACAGGATCCCATACTGGTGAAAACGGAGGCGAGTACCCTGTATCAAGATAGGCAAAGTCTTCAATGGTCATACCGGATGTAATTGCAGCCGCAATTGTATTAATCCTTAACGCGGCACCATCAACCCCTGCTATTTCTCCACCTATTAACTTTCTGTTGTCTTCTCTAACTGTAAGTTTTACAAATATTTTATCAGATCCAGGGTAATAGCCTGCTCTCGATTTCCATTCTATAAACTCTTCAATTACCGGTATTCCATGTTTTGCTGCATCTGCCTTGTTGAATCCGGTTTTAGCTACTTCAAGCTCAAATATTTTAATCATCTGGGAACCAATAGCCCCTTTGAAAATTTCAGTTTTAACATCAGCAGCCTGCAGACCTGCAACTCTTCCCTGTTTGTTGGCAGTTGTTGCTATCGGTATATAATCGTCTTTACCTGTAATCAGATTTTTTACTGTGCAGCAGTCTCCGGCAGCAAATACGTTTTCTATATTTGTTCTGCATTTTTCATCGATTATTATGGCACCATGAGGTGAGATTTTTAAATCCGAGTTTATAAACAGAGATGTATTCGGCTTTGCACCGGTAGATACAATAATAAAATCCGATCTGAATTTTCCGCAACTTGTGTTTACCGAAAGATTATCCGCTTCGGAAACTATACTTTCAATATTGAGCCCGGTTTTTATTTCAGCACCTTTTTCTATAAGTGTATCAAATATTATTTTCTGTATTTCCGGAGAAGTAAGTGAAGCTATTGAATCCATTTTTTCAAGTATAGTTACCTTGATGTCTTTTTTAATAAAAGTTTCAGCAAGCTCAAGGCTGATAACTCCACCTCCTATCAGTATAACTGAGGCGGGTTTTTTGCCTGCCAAAAAGTTTTTTATATCAATACCGTTTCTCAAAGTTCTGAGCAGGAAAACATTTTTATTTTCTATTCCGGGTATTAAGGGCACTGATGCAGATGCTCCTGTAGCAATTATTAAACGGTCATAATTGTAATTATTAGTATGACCATCAAATTTGACTGATATGGTTTTTGTATTAAAGTCAACTTCTGTTACTTCTGAAAGTGTGTTTATTAAAATATTCTTTTTATTAATAAACTCATCGACATCTATGGCAATAAGTGATTTTACATCTGTTATATCATCTGAGATGTAGTAGGGCATTCCACATGCGGCATAGGATACGTGTTCACCACGTTCAAATACTGCGATAGTCATATTCTTGTTTATTCTCCTTGCCTGTGATGCCGCACCCATCCCCGCACCGTCTCCCCCTATTACAATGAGATTGAAATGTTTATTCATAAGGCCTCCACTTTGACAGAGAATAATTTTAATGTGAATAATTTAATATACTGAAGTTTATGACAATTGAAAATTGAAAACGTTTCCAAATTATTAATAAAAGGATTTAAAAGTATTTTTATCGGATTTAATAAAAATTTTATAAATCGTATTGACGATATTTAAGTAATTTACTATATTGTAAACAATTAAATGCTTGAGGGGTTAAAATGTTATGGCAATAAAAGTTTCTGAAAATGCTAAAAATGAAGTTCTGGAATTGATGAAGGGGTCTGGATATAAAAATCCGGTTATAAGAATTAATGTAAACGGTTTTGGTTGAGGCGGACCCCGTATGGGTTTAGTTCTGGATGAACTAAGTGAAAAAGATCAGAATGTGATTAAGGATAACGGAATTAATGTAGTTTATGATGCAAGGCTGACAAATTATATCAATACTAAAAGTCTGCTTTTAATTGATTTCAGAACTGACAGATACGGTTCAGGATTTGTAATACAAGGAGGAAATTCCTGTTGTTGATAAAGATCTGATAGTTTGTTATTTAATACTAAGTTCAATATGGAAACATAAAAGTAAAAAATGGAAAATGATTTTTCACCAGGGAATATTTTCAGATCCCTGGTGAATATTTATATTAATTATTATAAATATCTAATACTATGATATTTTTTTATTTTTTCTTAAAGCAAGAAGAACAATATTGCGCATCAATCTTTCATTTAAATTAGCAGGTTTTTCAAGTTCCATTATTTTAAGATAAGGTACAGCTTTATCAGGAACAGCTCTGAAAATCTCCAGCAATAATCCTATTCCTGTTTTAAACAGATGTTCATTCTTAAAGTTATTAAATAATTTAAGCGATACGCCAAGATCAACTTCTTCCGGAAGAAGATCTGTTCCATAGGGAAACTGTCTGAAATGCCCCATTTCCTGGTATGGTTTCATAAATTTCTGTATTTGTTCTGGAGTATTATTCCTGTATATTTCAGGAATTTCATAATCTGCCGGCAGCTTTTTTGCTTTTTTTGCCTGATCAACAAGCTGTTGCTGGAATCTTGAATCTGCGATATTAATCATCTCCGCAATAACATCTTTATCACGTTTTCCACGGATATCGGCAATTCCATATTCTGTTACAACAATGTCCCTCAAATGTCGCGGAATTGAACAGTGACCATAATTGAACACGATATTTGATGTAAGACTTTTCCCTGACCCTCTTGTACTTCTCAGCATCATAATAAGTCTGGCGTCTGGAAGAGCATGCGCCATAGATACAAAATTGTATTGCCCCCCTATGCCGCTAACAATTCTTCCATCTTCAAGCTGGTCTGATGTAATGGCTCCCAAAACATTGGCGAGCATTCCGGTATTTATGAATCTTCCGTCTTTTCTCTGAAGAGCACGCAGCTCTTCACCACCATAAAGCTGGTTTACTTTTTCAACTCCGGACATACCAAATTGTGATCTTTCATCTTCACTCATCTCGTTTAAGGCATCATAGAAAGATTTCGGTCCAAGGAAAAACGCTCCAAGTATTACCTGTCCGTTTTTAAGCTTTTTCCCTAGAAGTTTTTTAATATCGGTCAGGTTTTTTTCATTATTAAGATCTGTCATATATTGTGTTTTACCGTCATATATACAACCATCTTTATATGAAAGGCCATCTTTCAATATGCCATATTTCATCAGCATATCAAAATCTTTTTCTCTAAGATTAAAGTGAATGCCTTCTTCACTATGCAGAAGTTCAAGAATGTCTGATGGTATATTGTCCGGAGTGAGTTTACCTGAATTGATAAGCCTCATTAAAGTGATATTATCAAAAACCTTTCTTTTTAGAATTCCCTGTTTATATAACTGCATAAAAGCATCTACAAACATCTCAGAGGATCCATAAAGTCCCTGTTCAAACGTTCCTGTTCCGCCGTAATCTTTAATTAGTGTGTCATATTTATTAATAAGACCCGCTTTTTCAATGATTTCCCTGTAAAGATCATTCAGTGAATGTCTCATCTCCAGACTTGCAACTATTGCATCCCCCAGAGCCCCAATTCCAACCTGAAGTGTACCGCCGTCTTTGATTAGTGTGCTTACATTGATTCCTATCATATAATCTTTGACATTTACTGCATCTTTTGGAGGAGCGAATAAAGGATAGTTGAATTTTGGTCCTTTTAGAAGTATATCGAATGATTCAGCTTCATAAACCGCATCACCATACATAAAGGGCATATTTTCATTTACCTCTGCGACGATTGCCATTTTTTTACCAATAGATCTTGCGTAGTCAACCTTGGCATTTGCTTCTACACATATATCCGTATTGCACCCCATTGAGTACATCATTTTTCCATTTATCTCTTTGCATCCTAAAAGCTGCCCGAAAACATTAGCACCCATATTGTAAGCATCACGAACTATGTGTGTATAATTGGAATTAATGTGATTCTGCTGTGCTACGTAATTGTCCATATATCCACCGGCTTTATTGAAAAACTCAAGTATCTCAACATTTTCAGGAAGCTTACCGGCGCGGAAATCAATCATGTAATCAAATTCAGGAGTTCCAGAGAATATTCTTTCTGCAATAGGTTTTGCGATACGCTTTTCAAGTTCACTTTTTCCTTTTGGTTTTTCCAGCGCAAGAGCTGTAATTATTTTCAGTTTTATCTCAGGATCCTCTTTAGCGCGTCTATACAGTTCATTTATAAACATTGCCGGCTTACCAAGACCAAGTGTCATTGTAAAATTAATCTCTTTGCCTACATGTTCAATTACCCTGTCTACAGTTTTTTCGACATCATCAGTGATAACACCCCTTACACCATTCATATTGATACCTCTCAATTTTATTACTATTTTTAAATTATGTATTAATAAAAGAAATTACATACTTTGATTTTATTTTTTAATTTTAAAATATATTCCTTATGTGAAAAATTTCAGAATCAATTAACGCGGAACTGGAAAATGGAATAAAAAAGAAAAACATATATAATAGTCTTTTTAACACCCGAAAATGTTTGTTTTTAATTAATAAGGAGTTTTAAAGTTTCTCCTTTGATTATAATTTAGATTTTTTTAAAAAAGCGGTGTAATCAAAAATAATATATATTTATTAAGACATCAATTTAATATAAATGTTGCAAGAAAAATTTGTATATTGAAATAATTAAAAAATATTTATTATAAAGGTTAATGAGGATTTACTGAAAGGTATAATGTAAGAATGCCAAATAAATAAATGGCATTCTTACATTATAGTATATTTTTTTTAATGTCAGCAATAAATCGTAATCAGACAGCTTCCCAGAAACACCTTTTGGGAGATGTTACCTTTCCTTCAGAACTAAGTTTTTTTATAGCTTTAGTTACTGCATCCTTGTCTTCTTTGGCAAGATCAGCTATTTCACCAGGTCTTAAAGGTTTCCCCTCTTTTTTCATTGCGTTCAGTATTTTATTTTCTAATGTCTGAGCCATATTCTCTCCATAATTTTTTTAATAAAATAACGGCAATATTTATCAGCGTTATTACTAAAATATGAATTAAGACCTCCAGAGACCATGAATATTACAATGTTCTCTTGCAGTAATATTTGTTGCGTCTGTCTTAAATAACGCTTCTGGTTTATCACCCGGTTTAAGGAATTTTTTATACGATATTCCTTCTGATAGAAGTTCAATCCATTCTATAAAATGTTTTTCCTCCATTGGATGAAGAGTGCTTCCCACTGTTATTTTATAACCGTCAGAAGTTTTTTCAATCAAAGGAACATGTTTTTCAGTTGTTTTATCAGCTGTTTTTTCTTCAAGAAGTGTCATCGGCTGACCGCAGCAAAAAAGCGCGGTTTCACCGACATGAAGTACCTCTACAATGTTTCCGCATTTATCACATTTATATATTTGTGATTTTTCAGTCATTTTATTTTTCTCCTATTATTGATTTATTTTACCTTTGAAAACCCTGTAAACATATACGGAATATGCGATTACAATGGGCATACCAACCAGAGCTATACCAAACATTACCGATAAAGTAAGTACGCTTGAGGATGAATTATAAACTGTCAGATCGAGTGAGTTGCTGTCTATTGAGTTTACCAGTACAGGAAATTGTACTGAACCTGCAATTCCCCATAAAGATATAAATGCAATTGATGATGAAAGAAACGCATTTAATTCACTTTTCCGGATTAAAAAAAATCTTAAAGCTGCCATTGAAACTGTAAAAGCTGCGGCGGAAATCCATGCCGGTATTATGTTCATTCTCTCGGGTATAAAAACATATGAAAGAACAAGTGAGATTATAAACATCACCGCATAAAGATAGTAGATTTTTCCCGAAACAGATGACGCTGTTTCATTTATTTCTCCATCGGTTTTTAATAACGTGTATGTTACACCCTGCATAAGAATTGCAGATAAACCAAGTAATCCGATTGCAAGAGGGAATGGTCTTAATAATGTAAAGAAAGTACCTGTAAATTCCATTTTTGCATCCAGAGGAATTCCAACTATTACATTACCAAGGGCAACCCCGAAAAGAATTGATGGTACAAGACTGCCGATAAAAAAAGTTTTGGCCCATATACCTTTATTATCATGTTCAAGAATAAAAAACTCGTTTGAAACAGCCCGCAAAATAAGCCCTAGGAGGACAATCATAAGGGCAAGATAAAATCCGCTGAAAACAGTCGCATATGCATTGGGAAAAGCCGCAAATAATGCTCCCCCTGCAGTAATAAGCCAAACTTCGTTCCCGTCCCACACCGGACCGATAGATTTGAAAAGAATCTCTGTCTTTTTTTCATCATTGCCTGCAAGGAAAGGCAGAAGTGAACCGACACCCAGGTCAAACCCGTCAAGAACAGCATAACCTGCAAAAAGAACACCAATTAAAATAAACCATGTAAACTGAAGAAATGTCAGTGTATCCATTTAATCCTCCTAATAACCTTCAGTGGCAATAACCTTTTCAGGTCCTTTTTTAATCAAAGCCACAAGGAACTTTATGAAAAACATTAAAAGTACAGCATAAAGTATTGTGAACATTATAATTGTTGCCAGGATCTGCCAGGCTGGTACAACCACCGATGCAGCATCAGCTGTTTTAAGGACGTTATAAACAGCCCAGGGCTGACGGCCTATCTCTGCTGTCATCCACCCGACTTCATTTGCAATAAGCGGAATCGGTATTGCAAACAAAAGAACCTTAAGATACCAGTCTGTTTCATATAGTTTTTTCTTAATTAAAAGAAAAAGTCCGATAAGTGATATCAGTGCAAAAAGGCTTCCCATTCCTATCATTGCGTGGTAAACCTGAAATGTGATGAAAACCGGCGGATGAAGGTCTTCTGAAAAATCGTTCAATCCCTGTATTTTTGCTTTCGGATCAGCATAGATCATAATACTGAGAAGCTTGGGAATTCTTATATCGAAGTGAGTTATCTTTTTTGAAGAATCGGGAATTCCATAAACAGAAAGTCCAGCTCCGGTTTTTGATTCCCATAAACCTTCCATAGCCGCCATTTTTACAGGTTGTGTTTTTGCAACCTGAACCGCATGCATATGCCCTGTTCCGAATTGAAGAAAGGAAGTTAGTATAAAAACTATCAGTGAGACTTTCAGGATAGGTCTGGCATAGTCCAGATCTCTTTTTTTGAGAATATACCATGAACTTATACCGGCCATGAAAAGTGAACCTGAAAGCCATCCGCCGATAATTGTATGTAAATACCGCTGCATTGTGGAATGATTCACTGCTGCAGCAAAAAAATCTTTAAGGACTGCACGTCCACCTTCAATGACAAAACCTGCCGGTGTCTGCATCCACGAATTTGCAATTATTATCCATAATCCTGAAAGGTGCGAACCGAAGAAAACAAGAAATGCAGACAGCCAGTAAACTCTTTTTGAAACTTTATTTCTTCCGAAAAGCAGCACTCCGATAAAAACAGATTCAAGAAAAAAAGCAAGAACTCCTTCTGCAGCAAGCGGGGCTCCGAATATGTCACCTACCATTCTTGAATAAGTAGACCAGTTTGTCCCGAAAGAAAATTCCAGGACAATACCTGATGCAACACCAATTGCAAATATCAGGGCAAAAATCTTTATTATGAATTTTGCAATATTCATATACTGTTCTTTATTGGTTCTGATATAAAGAGTTTCGTATATTAATATTATAAGACCAAGTCCCAGCGTTAATGGCGGAAATATGAAGTGAAAACCTGCCGTCATAGCAAATTGTATTCTTGAAAGTAATACGGCATCCATTTAAATCCTCCTTTTTTAATTATTTCATTCTTTCTAAGATTCCGGTGCAAATTCATCTTTACCGACACCACATACCGGACAGACGAAATCATCAGGTAGATCTTCAAAAGGAGTTCCGGGGGCAATTCCCTCTTCGGGAATCCCTTTCTCCGGATCATAAACATAACCACAGACTGAACAGATATACTTTTTCATTTAATAAAACCTCCGGGATATTTAATTACATCAGTTTTGATATTATTTAATACTATTAAACAGTTGTGCTTTTATTGTTTCAAGGGCTTCAGTATCAGGTCTGTATTTAATACTGATAAGATCATACATCTGGTAATTGCATCCCATAAGGGCTTCATGAACCTGTTTAACACCCTGTCCTCCCCATCCGAATGAACCGAATGCCAGCCCCTTTCTCTGTTTTGGAGCAAGCCCTTTCATGTAAGTAAGGAAACCTGCAACAGATGGAAGCATATTGTTATTCAGGGTAGGAGATCCGACACAGATAAATTCAGCCTCAAGAAGCTCTGTCATGATATCAGACATATGATTAAACTGAAGATTGTACATTTTGAAATCATAACCTTTTTCTTCAAAAACAGATCCTATTGTTTCAGCAATTAATGCTGTCGAATTCCACATTGTATCGTAGATGACAAGAGCCTTCTTCTTTGTGATGCCGGATGCCCATTTAACATATTCATCAACAATAATCCCTGCATTTTTTCTCCATATGATTCCATGGCTTGGTGCTATCATATCGATTTTAAGACTGCCAAGATCTGAAAGTGCTTTCTGTACCTGAACAGAATATGGGAGAACTATATTTGCATAATATTTTCTCGCCTCTTCGATGATTGTATCAAGATTGTACTGGTCATCAAATCTTTCGGATGTTGCCAGGTGCTGACCGAATGCATCATTGGAGAAGAGAATATTCTCATTTTCCATATATGTAAGCATGTTGTCAGGCCAGTGAACCATTGGCGCCGGGTGAAATGAAAATTTATATTTACCTGTGGAAAGAGTGTCGCCGGCCTTTACGGTTCTGCATGTCCAGTTCATTTTAAAATGTTCATTAAGTGCTTTTTCTCCGTTGGGAGTAGCAATAATCTCTGCACCGGGTATAAGTTTCATCAGCTCCGGCAGTGCACCTGAATGATCCATCTCCGCATGATTTGAGATTATGTAATCAATTTTTTCCGGGTCAATTACAGATGATATTCTTTCTATCATTTCATCGTAATGATAATATTTTACAGTGTCGATAAGTGTTATTTTATCATCTATTATTAAATATGCATTGTATGTAGTTCCTCTTTGTGTGAGGTAGCCATGGAAGCTTCTGATATTCCAGTCTATACCTCCAACCCAGTATATGTTTTCATGTATTTTTACTGCTTTCAAAATTTCCTCCTTGTGTAAATTGATTTTAATTAACGTCTTACAGGGCTAACAATAAATTGTCAGATCATTCACATAATGACTGTTTTAAAATAAAGTTTTAAAACAGCTCTTTTTATACTTGTATATTTAAATCTACATTTTAGTATAAGAAAAAGCAACCAAAGTTTCATAAAAAAGTCGTTTATTCAAAAAATCTGATATAAAGTTTTATAAGAAAATATATTTGATGAATTCCTTAAAAATTATAAATAAACCGTTTAAATCCAGCTATTTTAAATTTTAAAATATATATAAAAATTACTCTGATACTGAGAATTTATTCAGTAATTTTTTAATGATTACTCAGGATGATATTGATAGAATCAATAACTCAATTTTAAAAATTCAAAAAGCGGTTTTAAGGATATATCGTAAATACTATTGCCGTAATATGAGGATAAAATATTTTAAGAATTGCCGCAGAGCTACTTTTAATAAAAAAATATTTAATGAATGAGGATTCGACATGAAAAGATTTACAATTATAACATTTTTAGCTGTTATTACCATTTATGCCTGTTCTTCCGATAAAGTTGTTCATTACCGGCTTTCACAGTTTATCTCTCCTGAAACATGCGGCGGATGCCATGATGAGATTTATTCCCAGTGGAAAGGTTCTATGCATAATCTTGCTTTGAGTGATATACTCTATTCTGAAGTGGCTGATGCAGGATTGATTGGACTTAGTGTAAAAAAGGAAATTGAAGAAGCAGAGCATTGCCAGATATGCCATACTCCTGTCGGTTATATAACGGGTTATCCTCTTAAAACATCAGATGATAAAACTAAAATTGCAGAGATAGCAAAAAAAGGAATTCAATGTGACTACTGCCATTCTATTACAGGAGCTTATGCTGTATATAATGCAAAGTTTAAATACAATCCCGGTAATGGCGAAGAAAATCCCGGAACAAAACGTGGTCCATTCAAAGATTCTAAATCAGATTTCCATAATATAGAGTTTTCAGAATTTCATACAAAATCAGAAATGTGCGGAACCTGTCATGATGTTAAACATGTGAATTATGGAACATCACTTGAAACTACCTATCAGGAATGGGAGAATAGCCCATACAGAAAACAGGGAATACAATGCCAGGATTGTCATATGTATCAGAAACCTGGTTTACCAGCTACCGGATCTACAGTCAGGAAAAAAAATCCGGGTATAGCAGCTTCAGGCGGCCCAGGTAGAGATCATATTTTCACACACTATTTTATTGGTGGAAATATGGCAATCCCGTCAATAGAGAAGAATAAAACTCTGACAAAAATGGCCGAAGATCGGCTGAAAAATGCTGTTGTTATAAAAGTAGATCATAAAACAGAGAATGATAAAATTATTGTGAGGATTCTGAATAACGGAGCAGGGCATAATGTACCTACCGGACTTACAAATGTACGGCAGGTATGGCTTAAAGTAATAGTTAAGGATATTAAAGGAAAAATTATCTATACAACCGGCGTTGCTGACAAAAAGGGTTATCTCCCCGCTGATACAAGGTTTTTCAGTACAGTTTTTGGAGACGGGAAGGGTAAGGTTGTGGATAATATTGCAAAAGCGAAAGAGATTCTGAGCGACAGAAGGTTTAAACCCATGGAGGAGTATATTGAAAAAATTGATGCCGGTCAGTTCAGCGGTAAAGTTTCAGTCGAGGCTGCTGTCCTTTACCGCGGTTTTCCGCAGGATGTTGCTGATTCAATGAAAAATCTTAAAGGCATTAATATTCCTGTTGTAGTAATGAATGAGACCAAAGGGATAGTCGAAAGATAAATTCCCTGGAAAGCATTTAATCCGTCAATTCCCAAGTATCATCATTCTTGAAGTGCTTGTGGCAAGGAGGTCATTTTTGGGATTAAATGCTTTCCCCTCGAATATTATAAATCTTTTTGTAATTTTTACAATTTTTGCTTCTATGATAACCTCTTTTTCTCCGGGGGGTATAGATCTGATAAAAGTGACGTTAAGATCGAGGCTGGTTGTTGGCTTTTTTGCTGTCATGTATGAGAATGGTCCGAATGTATTGTCAAAAAATGCCGCAAACATACCACCGAGTAAATTACCGGCAGGATTACAGTACTTTTCCTGTACAGGGAATGACATCTTCAGGAAATCATTTTCTTTATGTTCAATAAATTTCCCTTCCATTTCAATGAAACAGTTAGGTGGAAGAGTAAGTTCATCAGGTGATCCCATCGCTTCTTTCATCATATCATAGACTTTATCAGGTTTTGCATTCATCTCTTCACCATTTTTTATGTTTATTATAATTCAGATTTTTTGGGTAAAAAGAAGGAGTCAAGTGTTTTTAATAAAAATATATATTCTGTTTTTTGATATTCTGATTATTTATATTAAACATATCGGCGATTTTAAAGCTTGATTAATAGATTATAAATTCTGAAGCTCCTTTAGTTTTTTAAGTACTTCTGTAATATGTCCGGCAACCTTCACATTATTCCATATAAACCTTATTTTGCCATCGGGGCTTATAAGGAATGTGGTTCTAACAACTCCCAGGTATTCCTTGCCATACATCTTTTTAGTCTGCCAGACTCCATACTTCTCCAGAACCATCTTCTCCTCATCACTCAGGAGTGTTACTGCAAGATCATGTCTTTCTATAAACTTCTGGTGGCTCTTACATGAATCAGGACTTACTCCAACAATATAACAATTTAATTTTTTAAACTCCGGAAGATTCCCTGTGAAATCAATAGCTTCGGTTGTACACCCACTTGTATTGTCCTTTGGGTAAAAATATAGAACAAGCCATTTATCCCGGTAATCTTTAAGAGAAACAGTTTCACCTGATGAATCAGGAAGTCTGAAATCAGGTGCCTTACTTTCAATTTTTAATTGTTTATTTTCAGCCATGAATTATCTCCTGTATCAAAGATTAAACTGGTTTTTCAGATTATAAATTACTTCTTATTGTTTTTGTTGCAACTTATTTTTTAAATTACCCTTTACCCTTTGAGAGGTGAAGAAGATATCTTTGCACCATTTGTGTGTGCGATAGAAGGAGCAGTATATGTCAAAACAAATTCCAGATACTTACGAAAAAGAAATATTCGATTTATATAAAAAGATCAAACCGGAAATAGTACATAGAATCTCTGAATTCAGGAATATATGGGATAGCGCGGATAACAATGAACTTTTTGCTGAACTGGCATTCTGTTTATTCACTCCTCAATCAAGTGCAAGACAGTGCTGGAAAGCAGTGAATATTCTGCTGGAAAAGGATCTTCTTTTCAGCGGAGATTGGGATGAAATAAGCAGGGAGATAAATATTGTAAGGTTCAGAAATAACAAAGCCCGGTATCTTGTTGAGGCAAGAGGAAAATTCTGTTGCAGTGATACAGGAGTACGGGAATGTCTTAATCTTAATTTCAGCCAGTTTGAAAAGAGGAAATGGCTCGTGAAAAATGTAAAAGGAATGGGATTCAAAGAAGCCAGTCATTTTATGAGAAATATCGGTATTGGTGACCAGCTTGCAATTCTTGACAGGCATATACTAAAAAACATGAAATTACTGAGTGTAATAGATGAAATACCTGAAAGTATTACTGAAAAGGTATATCTCTCACTTGAAAAAAAATTATCAGGTTATTCAAAAAAGTCAGGTATTCCCATGGAACACCTTGATTTTGTATTATGGTATAAAGAGGCAGGTGAAGTGTTTAAATAAAATATTTTAACAAAAATTCAGGTCATCTGCTGATTCAATATAAACTGTTTAAAGCGCACTGCCTGTTTAAAATCAGGTTTTATACTGATCGCCTTATCGCAATCCTCAAGTGCATGCTGTATATCTCCAAGATCATAATATGTTAATGATCTTCCGTAAAAAGTGTCAGGCCAGAGAGGATTGAGTTCAAGTGATTTGTTAAAATCCCTCAATGAGTCATCATACTTTTTAAGCATCCTGTAAGTAAGTCCCCTGTTGGTATATACCCTTGTGTCTTTAGGCGCCATCTGGATTGCCCTGGTAAAATCGTTAATAGCCTTGTTGTATTCTGAAAGGGTAAAATAGACAAGACCCCTGTGATTATAAATATAATGGTTTGGTGATACAAGTATAAGCTGTGTATATAATTCTATGGCATCGGTGAGACGGTTTTCAAGATGTGCATTCATGGCTTCAACAAGCAGATCATTCAGGCCATGCTTATCTGTTGAATTAGTCATGTTAAGTGGTTGTATTTTCCTTGGAGTTTCCCGGATATATTCATTTGGTTTTTCCTGGCTGATAATATCCATCGTGGTTTTCAGTTTTTCCATCTTTTCAGGAATTGTTGATACTTTATCCATCAGTTTTTTATGTCTTTCCTGGATATCTCTGTATCTTTTTCTCTGGTAGTCCCGGATCTCCTGAAAAATAGTGTCTCCGAGCGATAATGTTGCGTTAACAGCTATCATTTTTCTGCGGATTGTGTCTTCAACTTTATCAATACTTGTTTTATATATAAGTTCATGTTCAACTTCAGCCCATGCATCCTGAAGTATGGTTCTCAATTGTATCTCGATTTTCATATTTTCTGAATTTTTTATCTTACTCACAATGTCATCAGGTAATTTTATCTGCATGTGAATTGAATCATAACCGAATTCCCTTATTGATAATTCGCGTGATTTGTATTCGGTTTCAAAAACCTGGAAGTGTGTTTTTATCATTTTTTCAACACTTTCAAGATCCTCGAGAAATGGCACTACAATGCGCATTCCGATAATATCTGTTATAACCTCAAAAGGTTTTTCAATTGGTCCATTCTGACATCTGGTAAGAAGCTTTCTGTAGAGAGCGTCAAATGATTTAATTCTGCCTTTTACCTGCGCATTACAGCCGCTTCCAATAAGGATGCTTTCAAACTTTTTTGTTAGCAGGTTAAGTAATTTTTCATTTTTTTTTAATAGCTTTTCATACTGTGAAAGTAGTTTTGATTTATTATCTATCCAGTAATTTAGACCATATTCCATCACGTAATAATCCCTGATATGCAAATTTTTAATTATTCCGGTAAATTTATTACTTTTTCATTATCCCTGTAAAATAATAAGTAACAGGTATAATAATTTTTCCCCCTTTTGTACAGAGAGGAAATCATTGTTATGTACAAAAACATCTTATCAGAACAATAATTATTATTTAACTAAAGTCAATGAGTTTATAAGATATTATAGAATTTAAAGAGTGTTTGTAGTGTTAAAATCGGATATGTTTCATTAATTTAAGTAAAAAAGAGGGGGATTAATAAATAATCCCCCTCTTTTAGTATTATGTCAATGGTGTAAACATAAAAATTGGTGCTTTTCCTTCTTTTACATTATCCGGTTTGTATGCAAAATAATTCGGATCTTCATTTTCCATTTTATCTATGACATGTTTGTAGGTTCTTCTTTTCATCTCTGCAAGTGTTGTTCGGGATTTATTGAATGTTTTAGCAAATGCTACAGCTTCTTCAACAGTTTTCTCGGCATTTTCGCATGCTTTCATTATAACATTATATTTTTCAAGCTCAGCAGCTCCGGCTTTTTCACCAGACCATTTCAATCTGATAAAAAGATGATATGGCATTATTCTTCTCATCCATTCGATCATTGATGGGGCAAACTGAATCCCAAGATCAATTTCCGGTAAGCAGAAAAACCCTTTGTCTGCTCTCATAAATCTGAAATCACAGGCTCCGGCAAGCATTGCACCATTTCCGAAAGCATGCCCTGTTATTGCAGCTATTGTGGGAACAGGAGCCATCATAATTGTTCTGAAAACTTCTCCGTTTCTGTGTAACCATTTGCTGATTTCAGGCCATTTATTGTTTTTCTGTTCATTCATCAGCCATGCTACATCGACACCAAGACAGAAATTTTTAGGATCGCTTGAAGTAAGAACAATTGCTTTAATTTCCTTGTCGGCCATGATATCATCATATGTTGAAAGCATAGCCTCAGACCAGACAGGATTATGCCTGTTCTCGCCATTGTTTAAAACCATTATTGCAACAGTGCCATCTTTCTTCCACTCAACTATAGCCATGATTCCTCCTTAAAATTTTAATTTTATTAATTTAATAAAGTATTTATTCAAAAATTTTATAAAGTTAAACAGTCTGTAATTCCACCGCTGAATTAAGCGTTGATAACAGTTTTTTTTTTATATATGAACGAGTAAAAATCAAATCAGCAAATAATGTTAATTTC
Source organism: Spirochaetota bacterium (assembly GCA_963664815.2). Lineage (GTDB taxonomy): Bacteria > Spirochaetota > UBA4802 > UBA4802 > UBA5550 > WRGT01. Next base: position 2,016,488 of record CAXXHB010000003.1, on the reverse strand, counting down.
CACTATACAACAGCTGTGATGGAAATTAACATTAATGATTGACCTGAAAATCAGATTTTATAGTTTATTTTAATTTAGATGCCAATACATTCTGCGCTTTTATTGCATCTCTGACAGTTGATTCAATTATCTGTTTTACTGTCATTGTTTCAGTTATAATACCCGCAATTTGACCAATCGGAAGAACTCCTTTCTGGTTGTTTCCCTCCATTGTGCCGGCGTAAAATGCGTCAAATCCTATAGCCATCCTTGCCATCTGCATAGATTTTTTATAGCCCATAAACATAATTCCGATTGCGAGTTTCAGCCATGGAAAACCTAACATTTTTGCGATTTTTTTTGATTGAATAAGTGCGCTGAATGGGTTCAGACGTTTTTTTATGAGTCTTTGTGCTCCGGGAGTCTTCATAACCCGCGCTTTCATTCCATCAACTTTATCAGTATAAAGTGTACTGTAGATATCTGTTTCGTTGGTAACAATTTTCTGTTTTTCGTTTACTGGGCTTTCAACAGAGTTCATGAAGCGTGTACCCATTGATATTCCATCTGCACCAAGGATTAATGCTGAAGCAAGACCTCTTCCGTCGGCAAATCCCCCTGCGGCAATTATTGGAATATCTATCTTGTCGGCAATATCAGGAATAAGTACCATTGATGTTACATCTCCGCCATGTCCTGCAGCTTCGTGCCCGGTAACAATTATTGCATCAGCACCATCCTTCTGTGCTGCAAGGGCATGTTTAAGGGTTGTTACAGTTGCTATAACTTTACCTCCATATGCATGGACTTCTCTGCATATCCAGTCACCCTTACCAAGGGCATAATTAACCACTGGAACTTTCTGATCTATAATCACTCTGGCGTTCTTGTCTGAACCGGGAAAGTAAAGTGTCACATTTGCAGCAAATGGCTTTTTTGTAAGTTCGCGTGTTTTTTTTATTGCTTCCAGAGTTTCTTCGGCTTTCATAACTCCTGTTGCAAGGATTCCGAGACCTCCGGCATTTGATACAGCAGCAACAAGTTCAGGCATACTTATCCAGCTCATACCGGAAAGAATGATCGGATACTTGATTTTAAAAAGTTCTGTTATTTTTGTCTTCACAATAACCTCTGTGCATTTGTATTTCATATTCAACTGATTGCATATGAAATACAAAAAAAGAAAAATATTATTGTCAAGTAAAAAAGAACTATTTGCGGGAGTACTGTTATGAATTCATGAATTTTGTTCTTGATTGCTGAACTTTGTTATTTAATTCTGAATATTTCTGATATTAGCATCATTTTAAGAATAAATACATTTACAATTTGTTCTTTTTAAGGAACAAGACGGATATCTTGAAATAAACGATTTTTTTATATTTTAAACAACTTTTTTGTTTTGGGCTTACTCTTGTTTTTTCTGTATTCACCTGTGAATTTTGAAATCAGGTAAAAAAACCTTATAAATACTGAATCCTCAGAATCAATTTTTTTTATTGTCTGATCGATCATATTGTCCTGGTAACCCATAATTGATGATTCGCTGTGAGCGAAAAGTATAATCTCCGGTTTAATTTTTTTTATTTTTTGAAGTGTTTCTTTCATTTCAACCGGGAAAAGTACGGGAACAGGAGGGAGAAATTTATTATTTGCGTCAATCATTGTGTCAGCAATGTATATAATTTTTTCTTTTTCATTGTAAAACATCACATTATGAAATGTATGCCCAGGAGCATGAATAGCTTTCCAGTCTTCAAAGAATGGTAAAGGTGACAGATCATCAAGTAGATAGTCAGGTTTGATTAATCTTTTATAAAACAGCGGTTCGGATTCTACTTTGCTTTTACTTGCCATAAATGCTGTTTGCAGTGTATCCGATATATACTGGACTGTTCCACCTATTCCGGAATACCAAAGGTCAATATCGCGGGGAGCTGCAACCGGTACATTATATTTTTCTCTTATAATTCCTGCAGCGCCTGCATGATCCGGGTGGCAATGTGTCACTGCTATTAGTTTAAGATCGCTGATTTTTCTGCCGAGATTTTTCGTTACAAATTCTGCTATGTGATCAGCATCTGGTTTACATGCACCGTCAAGAAGAAGAATTTTATCTTTATACTCAACAAGAAAATTATTCTGAATATACCCTTTGTATATATGCAGTTTGAATTCTTTATATTCTGTTTTCATCAATTTATTCATGTCTGATTATTTTATATTTTTCTTTATTTTAAGGTTATCTGATTGATATATATCAGAAGTATTATACTTATAATATAAGTGACTTTTTATTACTATAAACATCCAGTGACACATTTTTTATGGAATTATATAATTAACATAAGATCTATATTGCTGATGGTTTCGTATATATTTTACTATCAGTCAAAATTATTGAAATAAATATTATCACGTGTTGTAAATATGTCAATAAATATAAATGGATGTAAATATAAATGTGAGGAAGATTCATTTAAAAGCATTTTTTCAATTTAATGCTGTAATTATAAACATTGTTGAGGATGATATGATGTTAAATAAAGCAGAATCAATTAAAGATTTAAAGAGAATCCCTGGTGTAGGGAAGAGTATAGCAGAAGATTTATATTCACTCGGTTACAGTACTATTGCTGATCTTGCCGGTGAGAATCCGGAAAAAATCTATGAATCATTAAATAATATTACAGGTAAAATACAGGACAGATGTGTACTCTATGTTTTCAGATGCGCGGTATATTTTGCAACAGAAAAGGATTACGAACCTGAACTTCTGAAATGGTGGAACTGGAAAAACAAAGAATATCCGGGAAAAAAGTAAATACTTATATTTTTATACCATATTATTATTAAAAAAAAGCCGCTGAAGTTTACTCAGCGGCAACCAGTTGGAGTGCCCACGGGTAACTATCCCGGGAACTATTTGAATATGCTAGTGTGCATTACAATAATCATTACTACCAGATACAGATGTAAAACTGATAAGCGTCATATCTATATCAGAAGTACTAACTTTTGATGATGTTATTATATCTAATAAAAAAAAATTGTAAATGAGGGGATAATCTTTTTTTATTATGGGGAAATTCCCTTTATGAACATATTGGTTTAAAATGTATAAAAATACCCTGAAAAATGAATTATTTTGTGTTTTTTAAATAGTACTTAATGGTTAAGCTTTAAAAAATATTAATGTTTAAATAATTCATTAACTGCTATTATATATTATGAAATAAATATTGAAAAAAAATAAAAAGGTGATCTTGATATAATTTTAATATATATTAAAATTCAAATATAATTCTGAGGGGTAGATATGTCTGGAAATGAAAATAAGCCTGTAATACTGACACCTTCAAATAATAAAATGCTTGGAACTGATTCTGAATCGATAAAGGAATCTTTTGTAAATCACATGGAGTTTTCCCTTGCAAAGGATGAATATGCCGCGACTCACCAGGATTGCTACAGCAGCATCGCTCTTACTGCAAGAGATCATCTTATCGAGAAATGGATATGTACACAACAGACATATTATAAGGAGAAAGCGAAAAGAGTTTATTATCTTTCCCTTGAATTCCTTATTGGGAGAACTCTCGGAAACAGCCTGATCAATCTTGGTCTTTATAATGAAGCGGACAAAGCAATGCATGAGCTGGGATATTCGCTTGAAGAACTGCGTGAAAAGGAGTGGGATGCCGGACTTGGTAATGGAGGACTTGGGAGACTCGCTGCATGTTTTCTTGATTCTCTTGCTACTCTTGAACTTCCTGCTGTGGGATATGGTATAAGGTATGAGTACGGAATATTTTTCCAGACTATCAGGGATGGCTACCAGGTTGAGACCCCGGATAACTGGCTCAGGCTTGGTAATATCTGGGAGTTCCCCAGGGCGGAATTTATTTACGTAGTAAATTTTTATGGAAGAGTTGAACGATACACCGATAGTGAAGGCAGCCAACGTAGCAGGTGGGTTGACGCCGAAGAGATAGTGGCAATGGGTTATGATACCCCTGTTCCGGGATATAAAAATAATACAGTCAACAACCTGAGATTATGGTCTGCAAAAGCATCGAGGGAGTTCGATCTGAATTATTTCAATGATGGAGATTATATTAAAGCTGTATCTGCCAAGTCTGTATCTGAAAATATTACAAAGGTGCTTTATCCCAATGATAATATTTTCGAAGGGAAGGAGCTTAGACTAAGGCAGGAATACTTTTTTGTATCGGCAACGGTTCAGGATATAATCAGAAGGTTTAAAAAAACAAACAGCAATTTTAACGAGTTTCCTGATATGGTTGCGATACAGCTTAATGACACACATCCTGCTATTTCTATTCCGGAGCTTATGAGAATACTTATGGATATCGAATTACTGGGATGGGACGATGCCTGGAAAATAACCGTTAAAACATTCGGGTATACAAATCACACGATACTTCCGGAAGCACTTGAGAGATGGCCCGTTACACTTATAGAAAGAGTGCTTCCACGGCATATGGAGATAATCTATGAAATAAACCGGAGATTTCTCGAACATCTTTCTTCACTGTATCCTGGAAATGAAGAGATGATGAGAGAGATGTCAATAATTGAGGAAGGAGTTGAAAAGAAGGTAAGGATGGCAAATCTTGCGATAATAGGAAGCCATGCCATTAATGGTGTTGCGGCTCTTCACACTGAAATTCTAAAGTCCAGTGTTTTCAAACATTTTTATAAAATGTGGCCTGAAAAATTTAACAATAAAACCAATGGTATAACACAAAGAAGATGGCTTAAACTTTGTAATCCCGGTCTATCTTCACTTATAAGTGAAAAAATTGGAGAACAATGGATTACAGATCTATATGAAATGAAGAAGCTTATTCCCCTTTCCAATGATGCCGAATTCCAGAAGAGGTGGTCTGATATAAAAAAAGAGAATAAAGAGCGTCTTGCTAAATATATCATGAGCCACAATAATATTGCGGTTAATCCCGATTCAATGTTTGATATTCACGTAAAGAGGCTTCATGAATATAAGAGACAGTTGCTTAATGCACTGCATGTAATCACTCTTTATAACAGAATTAAAGATAATCCTGGTAAAGATTTTGTTCCAAGAACAGTAATTTTTGCAGGTAAAGCCGCTCCAGGGTATTACATGGCAAAGCTTATTATAAAACTTATAAATTCAATTTCTGATGTTGTTAACAATGATTCACAGGTAAGCGACAGGCTTAAAGTACTTTTTCTGCGGAACTACGCAGTATCAAATGCAGAAAAAATTATACCTGCTGCTGATCTTTCCGAACAGATCTCAACTGCAGGAACTGAAGCTTCCGGTACAGGGAACATGAAATTCGCACTTAACGGGGCTCTGACAATTGGAACTCTTGATGGAGCAAATATTGAAATTAAGGAGGAGGTTGGTGATGAAAATATTTTTATTTTCGGGCTTGATGCGGAGGGCGTTACTAACCTGAAACATTCCGGATACAACCCGTTTTATTATTACAATAATAACCCTGAGCTGAACAGGGTGATAACACAAATTCAGAATGGTTTTTTTTCAAAGGGGCAACCTGATCTTTTCAGGCCGATTGTTGATTCACTGCTTTATCAGGGGGATACATACATGCTCTTTGCAGATTATGAGTCATATGTAAACTGCCAGCAAAAAGTAAGCGAAGCATACAGAGATAAAAACAGGTGGAGCAGGATGTCGATTATGAATACGGCGAATATGGGTAAATTCTCCACTGACAGAACAATTACTGAATATGCAAATGATATATGGAAAGTAAAACCGGTAAATATCAAGGTTTAAATCGTTGATTTTTTATTTAAACCGAAAATTGATTTTACATTTTATATGTAAAGAACAATCTGATCTATCCACAGCAGGTAATAACGGAAAGATTGGATTGTTTTTCTGAATTGTTTAAACTGTTCCATTCCTTTCAACTTCCAGCATATTTATAAGCTTAATTATTAAATATTGTATTTTTCTTACATAAAATCCTCCGGCCTGTCGGCCGCACTATTTGTTATACACCTGTTAAGTCAGATCTTAGGGAGTATGAAGACTCTGTTAAAAACCGTTTCAATTCCGTTTCAACTCCGTTTAAGACAGAGAAAAATACACGTTTATTACTGTCAACAGCGTGTTTGAGGCGTAATTAAACCGAAACTGACTTTTCTGTAAATAGAGTCTGGATTTTATCATAAATATGCTGTGGTATTGATTATAAAACTGTTGAAGCACAATGTGGAATGCGTTAGCGCTCGATACCTCTATCCGCAGGAAATCCCGTAAATCTTTAAATCCTGAAATTGTGTTCAGGATTTAAAGATTAAACAGTTTAAAAGACGGAACTGTTTTCTTTGTTGTGATATAACCAAATAAAAAAGTGTATAGTTGTCAGGTTTCAAGCTGCTAATTTTTTTATAATAAAGGAAATAAGCAGAATATTATTTTATAAAAAGAATTGACTTTTTCTTACTATTTGGCAATATCGCCAAATAGTAAAGGATATATTATGAATAATGATGAGATAAAATTATATGAAGCACGTGCTAACATTGTAAAAGCTATGGCACACTCAACAAGGTTATTCATTGTAGATATGCTAAGCAGGCAGCCGTGGACCGTGGGAGAATTAACTGAAATGGTAGGATCTGATACCTCTACGGTATCGAAACACCTGAGTGTTCTGAAAAATGCCGGTATTGTTGATGACGAAAAAAAGGGAACTTCAGTGGTGTACAGCCTTAAGACTCCATGCATTCTAAATTTTATAAGCTGTATAGAGGGTGTCATTGAAAGCAATGCAAAAGAGCAGGCTGATATTATGAGATGCTGTAAAACAGGAAATTCCCGATAATGGTTTTTAAAATTTTTAAATGAGAATTAATCGTAATGTATGTAAAGACAAATGTAAGGAAAGGCAAAAAAATTTATCTATAATTTGCCTTTTTTGCCAAGAAGTAAAGGTTAAATATGAAGAAATTATATTTTCTGGAAAGATGAATTTAAACCGCTGACTAAAATTACCGGAATTATTTTAGTTATGTTTTATTAAGTATAAATTGTAAATTATAAGGAGGATTGACATGCATAAAATTGAAATATTGGGAACAGGCTGCGCTAAGTGCAATAAGCTTGAAGAGACAGCGAAAAGGGCGGCTGAAGAGCTTGGAATTGAATATGAAGTGGTTAAGGTAAAAGAGATAAACAGGATAATGGAATATGGAGTAATGATTACACCGGCACTTGTTGTTAATGGAGTGGTAAAGGTCGCTGGCAAAGTTCCCGGTGTTGATGAATTAAAGAAGATGATAGGTGAACAGAAATGAATGGCTGCAGTTGTAATATAAATACGGAAAGCTGTATTACATCTAAAGAGAAAAAGATTAAAAGCCTTATATTTCTTTTACTCTTACTAAGCACCGGTATTGCGTTATACATTTTTCTTAAAGATATTACTGATTTATTTGTGTTTAATCTGATGGGGCTTGATCCGCTGAAAAGACTTACCATGGTTCTTCACTTTTTTATTTATGAAGTTCCCAAAGTTCTGCTGCTTCTTACTGTGATTGTATTTGCCGTTGGTATTATACGTTCATATTTTTCGCCTGAGAAAACAAGGAAAGCTCTTGAAGGGAAGCCGCTTTTTATAGGTAACGTAATGGCCGCTAGTCTCGGGATTGTTACTCCGTTCTGTTCCTGCTCGGCTATTCCACTTTTTATCGGATTTATGGAGAGCGGAATTCCTGTTGGGGTTACATTCTCTTTCCTTATATCAGCGCCTATGGTTAATGAAGTTGCACTTGTTTTATTGTTTGGTCTATTCGGATGGAAGACAGCTTTATTATACCTTTCTACGGGTTTAATAATTGCGATCATAGCAGGATGGATAATAGGTAAGTTAAAGCTGAACCGTTTTGTGCAGGATTGGGTTTTTGAGATTAAAAGGGGTGAACTGACTCTTGAAGAAATGAATCTTTCTTTTTATGATAGAATGGATGCAGGATATGCGGCTGTTAAGGAAATTGTAGCAAAGGTATGGATTTACATAATGCTGGGAATAGGAGTTGGGGCATTTGTACACGGTTATGTTCCAGAAAATTTCATGGCCTCTATCATGGGGAAATCTGTCTGGTGGTCTGTTCCTGCTGCTGTTCTTATAGGTGTACCTCTTTATTCAAATGCAGCAGGTGTTATACCTATTCTACAGGCTTTGATTGCAAAAGGGGCATCACTGGGTACGGCACTGGCATTCATGATGGCAGTTATCGGCCTTTCTCTGCCTGAAATGATTATACTTAAAAAAGTGATTAAATTGCCATTAATGATAATCTTTGTTTCGATTGTTGCAGGTGGTATTATGATTGTGGGATACATTTTTAATTTTCTTTACTAGTATTGATAGTTTTATAATATATCAAATCTCCGCAAGTCAGGCAGAAAATATAATTTTTAAAAGTAAGTCAAAGTATAAAAGGAGTGTTAAAATATGGAAAATTTAACAAAAAGATTGTCCTTTCTTGACAGATATCTGACTTTTTGGATCTTTTTCGCAATGCTTATCGGAGTGTTTTCGGGATATTTTTTCCCTGGTATCACTGGATTCTGGAACAGATTCCAGTCAGGAACAACAAATATTCCAATTGCAATCGGGCTGATTTTAATGATGTATCCGCCGCTGGCAAAGGTCAAATATGAAGAACTGGGTGATGTTTTTAAAAACTGGCGAATATTGCTGCTTTCACTGGTACAGAACTGGATAATCGGGCCTATCTTAATGTTCATGCTGGCTGTAATATTCCTTTCCGGTTATCCGGAATATATGGTAGGACTTATAATGATCGGACTTGCACGATGTATCGCAATGGTTATTGTATGGAACGATCTTGCATCCGGAGACACGGAATACGCCGCGGGTCTTGTTGCGTTTAATAGTATATTCCAGGTACTTTTCTTCAGTGTATATGCCTGGTTTTTTATAACAATTCTACCTCCTTTATTTGGACTGAGCGGCAGCATAGTAGACATAACTATAAGTCAGATTGCTGAAAGCGTTTTTATCTATCTTGGGGTTCCGTTTATCGCTGGAATTATAACAAGGTTTACTCTTATTAAGATAAAAGATAAAGAGTGGTACCAGAACAGGTTTATCCCCAGGATCAGCCCTGTTACACTTATAGCACTTCTGTTTACAATAATTGTAATGTTCAGTCTTAAAGGTGAATATATAGTAAAAATTCCAATTGATGTTATTCGTATTGCAGTTCCGCTTCTGATATATTTCGTTGTAATGTTTCTTTTAAGCTTTTACCTGAGCAGAAAAACCGGAGCAGGTTACCCTGTTTCGGCAACTCTTTCTTTCACTGCAGCAAGTAATAACTTTGAGCTTGCCATAGCTGTTGCTGTTGCCGTATTCGGTATAAACAGCGGTGCGGCATTTGCAGCTGTTATTGGACCACTTGTAGAAGTACCGGTTATGATTGGGCTTGTAAATGTTGCATTGTATTTCAGAAAAAAATATTATTAAACAAAATTACAGAATTGATGGTGGTGCGAGAATTACCACAGAAAGCGGGAAAACAATTGAAACCGATATGGTTATTGTTTCTGCCGGCGTAAGACCAAACACTGAACTAGTAAAGAACAAATGGATAAAACTCGGTAATTACGGAGGAATTATTGTAAACGAAAAGATGGAGTTTTCTTTTATAAAATAAATAAAAGTTTTTTCTTTAAATAGCCGAAGCTTTCACAAGAAAAAACCCGTTATATAATCATTAAGTCATTCGTTTTCACTATTATCAAATTATCATACATCATATTAAAATCATACTGATAATGCCGAATCTAGTATTAATTACTTAATTTCAGGAATCAGAGATGCTTATTCAGTTCCTGATCTTTTTCATTCCGGGTAAATATTTTAAAGTTATAGATATTACAAGAAATGATCCCGAGACTGCTACCACTGCAAAAAATATCATATAATAGTGGAGAGCATTGAACAGACAGAAAAGGCATACCATCATTGAGTATAATTCCTTTCGTGCTAGGTATTGCAGATAAATCATTGATTTTACAAGATAATCGTTACGTGGCAATACCTGTAAGAAATCACGATCAAATGATGCGAATGACATGGATTCAGTGTAGTGCTGCATAAAATATATAATAATTCCAACCATGGTTCCTACTCCCGCAACAACAGAAATCATTACAATCACAAAAGTTGATGTTGAGCAGTTCAGATAAACTTTTACCATGGCGACAACTATAAGGGCTAAGGCAAGAAGCTGATCACTGATTGTATCAAGCAAACCGCCAAGCTTTGAAAAACGCGTAGTCATTCTTGCAACTTCCCCATCGCAGCCGTCTATGATTGAACACAGCTGAACCAGAATTCCGCCGATGGCTTCAAATGATCTCTGGCTGGAAAAAAGAAATGAAACTGCAATCACTGCAATAAAAAAATTTATTATAGTGATAACATTGGGGAGTACCCGGAAACGTGAAAAAAGAAGGCTTAATGGAATTGATATTTTTTTGTTTATAGTCTGTGCCAGTTTTCCACCCGATCCTGTGCGGATAACTTCTATAGCCATTTTGCGGGCATTATTAAAATCTGTGGTGTCTTCGATTCTGTACTGGTTGGGTTTCTTAACAGGCTGGTAAACTCCGTTTATCAATAAAAAATTTTCTTCAAATTTTGAAAAAGCGTTAAACAATACAAACTGGTTTGCCGGGATCTGGAGATAATTTTTTTCGACAGGTCTTCCCGCAATTATTTCAGTACCGGTAATTTCTACGAGATGTTTTTTAATGTTATTTTCGTAAAAAACCATGTCAGCATCATTTAGATCAAGGTAGACAACAGAGACCCCTGCCTGATTTAATAGACGTATATTGCGTTCTACGAGAGACTGACCGAATAGTTTCCATCTGAATGAGGAGGAGGATGATGATTGGATAACTGCTGATGTTGGTAACATTAAAACCTCTGATTATTATATTGTATATGTTACGATAATTTTATGATGAAATAAAAAATCAAGAAGAATATTAATATTATACTTTTGCTATATTTTTTATATGTTGACTGGTTAATCTTATTTGACTTTTCTGAATGTATTATGTAAATCAATTACGTTTTAACCGGGGTATAAAATGAAAAAATTAATATCTGTTATAATACTTTTTTTATCAGTTACACTATTTGCAAAACCGGAAGTGATGTTTAACTCGACAGTACATGATTTTGGAAAAGTCACAAGAGAAAATGTTGTCAAAACTGTTTTTAATTTTAAAAATACCGGGAACTCTGTTTTAATTATAGACAGAGTGAAAACAGGCTGTGGTTGTACAGGAACGTTGTTAAATAAAAAAGAACTGCAGAAGGGTGAAGATGGAAGTATTGAGATTACTTTTGACAGCAGTGATTACATTGGTAGTGTGGAAAAAACAATATACGTATATACAAATGATCCGGCACATAAAGTTATAAAATTAAAAATCATTGCCGATGTTGTAGAAACAGATAACAATTCTGTTCAAAAAAAATGATCTTTTCAATGCCTTCTAATAAATATAATAACTATTTTTTTTATAAACGTGAGTGTTTATGCTGAATGTACCGTATAAGTTTTCACTGGTATTCCAGGTATCTCCTTTTACCAGATTCAGCAGTTAATGATTTTATACAGTTATGGCTACCGCCGCTGCGTGGGCACAGGAATATATCCAATGAATCAATATATTAACTGTAAAATAGTACATACAAAGATTCCGGATAAAAAAATCTTTTTTCAAAATATTTAAGAAACAGGGAAGTTATTAAATATTTTTTTCGTGACAAAATGATAAAGTTATCTGCGAGATAAATTCCGCAATTTATGAAAACTGAAAAATCCTCTAAAAAAACATTCAATAAAAATACTTATTGAAATATTGAAAGATATAGATTAGATGTTTGTAACTTGTGGCCGATTTAGATTCACTTCGCCATTTAAAATATTCACTCTCAGCGGGTATCAGATGAAAAAGCGCATTTTGGTTTTGTTGTTGCTGTTTGCAATGCCGGTACTGGTTCATTCAGTAACCGATGAAGACATTGTTATAAAAAAGCTTTTGATGAAACCTATTCCATTCAACGAAAGAAGAAATCCGGCCGCTGATTCACCATACAATGCATTTGATGGAGATTTTAAAAGCGCTGCACTTTATTCAGATTTTTCAATGGAATTAAGTAAACCTGTTACTATAGACACTATCAAAATAATGAATGGTAATACTTCAAGCAAAGAGATGTTTAAAAAAGATAATCGGATTCGGGATATAGAGATTACATTATATACACAGGAGATAAAAACAGACAAAAAAGTTCCGGTAAAAAAAAATAAAAAAACAGTACCTGCAAAACGTGCAGATAAAAAAAGACAAACAGAATTAAACAAAGATGATTCAAAAAATAAACCAGGTAAAGAAAAAGTCAAAAATGATAAAACAGGAGATGAAAAAAAAGAGATAAAAGAGAAAGAGAATAAAGCAGATAAGAACGATAAGGAAAAAGAGGAAAAAAATGAAAAAGAGAAAAAAGAAGATATAGAAAAAAACAAAAAAGAAGAAAAAACTATCGTTCCGGAAAAAGTTGTGAATTATGATGTCTTTGAAAGCCCTGAAATTTATGATAGTGAAGATATAAAATTATTCTTTACCGCAACTGAAGCTGTAAGCGAACCAGAGAAAAATACAACAACTGAAATAAAAACTGATAAAAAAGAATCTGACGGAAAACAGATAAAAGATAGAAAACAGGAAAAGAAAATCACAAAAAAAAGTAAAAAGAAAGAAAAAAAATTATCAGGAGATAAGCCGGTAGAAAAAAAATCAGGATCTCAAAAAAATGATACTGTAAAAAGTAGTTCAAACAAACAATCGACTCAAAAAGAAACGATTCCTGTTAAAACAAAAACCGGTAATACAAATATAATAGAGATAACAGATTCAAATAAAAGCAAACAGCCTTCAGTTCCCGGGAAAAGTGAGACTATTATTAATAAATCACATAAGCCTGAAGAAGAAAACGAAGTTTCGGAAGAAACAAAGATCAAGAAAATACTTGCCGGTGAAGATAAAACAGAAAAAACATCTGATAAAAAATCTTTAGCTGATAATAAAAAAACAGAGAAGAATAAAACCGGTTACAAAATGACAAAAAAACCCGTTTTAAAATCAGACAAGAAAAAAACCGAAAAAGATTTCAGTAAAAAGAAACCTGTCACCGGTGTTAAAAAGAAAGAAAGCTCAATAACAAAGAAGCCTGATGTTAAAAATTCAGTCAAAATTGATAAACCCATATCTTCTGACAGCCAGATAAAAAAAGATAACAAAACCGCGAAACCGGTGAATGAAAAAAAAGAGAATGAGAAAATTACTGATAAAATTATTACAGAGAAAAAAGATGATAAGAAAAATGATAATATAAAGGGCAAGAATAAAAAAACCGCTGCAGATTCTGCGAAAAACGATAAAAAAAATAATAAGGAAAAGAAAAATTCGAAAAAAGTTATTACTGATAAAAAAAAGACGGAAGATGTTACAGTAAAAAAAATGTCAGGTGTTGTAAGAATAGAAAATGATAATACAGGGCGTGTGCTGATCTATACTACGCTGAAAGATTCAATGGACTTTCAAAGTATTAATCTGAAAGGGAAGTACGTAGTGACAAAAATTGATTTTCGCACAAGGGATGATGAGTATTATAAAGGTATTGAACAGGACAGGACCTCTGTTGCTGAAATAGCGTTTTTTAATAATGGAAAAAGAATCCCTTTTCAGGGGATTGATTCAATGAAAAAAACTTATATGGAAAAATACAGTAAATCTCTTTCCGGATCGATATCGGGTGAAACATTTATCATGTATGAAAAAAATGAAACCATATTAAGAATGACATTTAAAAAAGATGGCAACATTGAATTTCATGACCGTTATAAATGCCGGAAAAATGGTGATGCCGATTGTACTTCAGTTGTAATGCCGGACAAATGGAAGATTACTGACGGAATACTTTATATGCGGTTTAATACTATTCCCTTTCTTAAGGATAATATGTTCTGGAGAATATGGAAATATGAACTTGATTCACAGGATGATATATTAAATAATAGCGACTTTATTGAACCACCACGCTGGATGAAACTTTATTTTAAAACTGATAAAGGTTTTGCAGATAAATACCTTGATCTGATAAGGAGCGAATCAAGCCTGTGGACTGACTGATAAAATTAACTATTTACTATTGATATATTTTTTAAAAAAGGATTTTGCTATTAAATTTATTTTAAAATTTCAAGGAGAAACATTATGAAAAAAAGCGGTCTTGCTCTAATGCTGGCATTTGTTATCGGTATTACGTCACTTCAAGGATGTATCGGGAATTTTGTTGTAACCAGAAAGATTCTGAGCTGGAATCAGGGTCTAAGTAATAAATATATTAATGAGGTAGTATTTTTTGTTCTTATACCTGTTTACGGAATTACACTCCTTGTAGACGGAGTAATACTAAATTCAGTAGAGTTCTGGACAGGTAAAAATCCTCTTGCAATGAAACCGGGAGAAATTGAAACAAAATATATAGCAAAAGACGGAGTAAAATATAAAGTTGATGTAAGTCTCAATAAATATCATATTGTACAGCTTGAAGGACCTAACATGGGAGATTCAGCGGATATTATTTATAATCCCGAAACACAAACATGGTGTCTTGGAAATGGTAAAGATATTAAAAGGATGGTACAGCTCCTTGACAATAAAGATATCAAAGTATTTAAAAAAGATGGATCAACCTTTACCGTCAGCAGTACCCTCCCTCCAATTGAAATACAATCAAAGGTTAAATCTGAATTGTAAAACGGATCTGATAAAGCTATTCCGTAATAGCGGAATAGCTTTATTGTAATTAAAATCACTTATTATTATCAGGAATTGATAAAATTTTATCGGTTATTTCTTTGTCTCAAAACCGAGTTTTTTTATTTCCTCCTCCAGGCGTTTGCATTCATCTTCGACTTTGCCGAGTTTATTCATAGTTTCTGTTATTACTGAATCTGTATAGAGATCTTTTTTTTCCCTGTAAATATCACGTGTACGATCCCCCAGATCTGCTAATATGGTTTGAAGTTTCCTCTGCTCAACAAAAAGACTTGTTTTAAACTGTGTATATGCAACTCCATCCTTCCCCTTTTCCACTGCCTTTGCAGCACTGTCCTTTACACCTTCAACCGCAAGATCAACTCCCTTTAAGACTACTTCTCTTACTTCTTCCCAGTATCCCATTGAAACCCCCGGTTTAATAATTTGTAATATTTATTGTAATAACTGATTCATAATAAATCAACATAAAGCGATTATTCAGATATATATTATTAATTGATGTTACATTTAAATAACATGTTTAATCAATTTTGATGGATTTTATTTCTTTATGATTAATTTTATTTTTTTTAATGATATATTTAAAGAGTTATAAAACCGCTTGCAATATTAAAATTAACTTTTAGATTAATCATTTATGAAAATAACATCAAATATATATCAGGTAGGCGGATCAGGACTTTCGCATTCTTCGGATGCAGCAGTATATCTTGTGATATCAGGTGATGAATCTGCGCTTATTGATGCCGGTACCGGCAAAGGAATAGACAGAGTAATAAGCAATATAAGGAAAACAGGAGCAGAATTATCGAGTATCAGATATCTGTTTATCACACATTGTCATTATGATCATACCGGTGGAGCTGATAAAATCCGTGATGTTACGGGATGCAGTATTATCGCACACGATCTTGATGCCAAGTACCTTGAAATCGGAGATTCCGAGGTTACAGCGGCATCATGGTATGGGGCATATATTAAGCCATTAAAGGTTGATGTAAAAGTTACAGATAAAAAAAGAAGTTTTAAAATCGGGGAGATAAATATATGTTTCTATCACACCCCGGGGCATTCTCCAGGCTCTTCTGTTCTTGTGTTAGCTTCAGATGGATTTTCAGTTCTTTTCGGACAGGATATTCACGGTCCACTGAATAGCCTGCTTCTTTCAAACAACAGGGATTATAAAGCGTCACTTGAATTTATGATTTCACTTGGTGCAGATATCTTATGTGAAGGACATTTTGGTGTTATTAAGGGAAAAGAAAACGTTAAGAATTTTATTGAATCCTATTTATGAGAATATGTTACCGGAATTGTACAGATAAAAAACCGGAAGATTTTAAAACATTCTTCCATTTGAAAGTAATATAGTTCTTGCAGTACAGATATAATTATAACTTACTGACATTATAATAATGATTGAGTTGCATTAAAGAATCTGATAGAGGGTAATAATATTTTTCAGACTTTTTTGCTGGCGGGGGGAGCATATGCAGTGCAGTTACTGCAAAGGCAAAGATTTTGATAGTTCATCATATGGTTATTATGTATGCAGGAGTTGCGGAAAACTTCATTATGATGAAAATCAGTCAAAGAAAAAAACCGGCCCTCTTAATGAACTCTACTTCGCCATAGGTGCAGGCACAGTGGTATTGATAATTGTAATACTCATACTTCTATTTGTTACTGCAGCGAATAAAAGACATAAAATTGAAACAATGACTGAAGAAAGAGTTAAGACAGAACAGAAGAAATAAATAATACCATAATTTAACGGGTCTTTTTTAAAAATTCCTCCAGATTTTCTATGCTGAAATAAACATTTCCTTCCTTAACAATAACCGGCATTGTTACGCTTTCAGCATCAGGCTTGGACTGTGTAATCAGATTCCACATTTTTTCTTTATCTGTATCTGCAGAATACTCTGTATAGCTGATATTATTCTGCTTAAAATAGTTTATAGTATATTCACATCTGCTGCATCCCTCTTTAGTAAAAACCATAATACCTCCAGTTTTACATGAATTTAACGGGAGCAATAAAATAGAGAGTACTGAAATGACAGCTATATGTTTCATCTTATGATTACCTCTTTAATCCGATAAATAAATTTTATTGTAAAAAGGCAATGAATTTTTCTCTTGAAACAGAGATAATGATATTCCCGGATAATCAATTAATTGTTGCAAAAATTATATTTATCAGATAATTAATTAATTTTTAACAACAAAAATAACAAGAAGTACAAAATGAAAAAGGAAAAAATAATTTTATTCGGTGAAATGGCGTTAAGGGAGAAAGCCAGAGAAGTAAAGATCTTCCATAAAAAGATTCATGCGTTGATTGATACAATGAAGTATACTTTATCTGCTGCAAAAGATGGTGCAGCTCTGGCAGCTAATCAGATTGCTGTACTGAAAAGGATAACTGTAATTGATTATATGGATGAATATATTGAAATGGTAAACCCTGAGATTATTTCATTCTCCGGTGAACAGTTTGATTATGAAGGATGCCTTTCGTTTCCCGGATTTTCAGGAGAAGTTAAAAGAGCAAAAACTGTCGTTGTGAAATACAATGATCGAAATGGGAATGAAATCCAGATTGAACGTTCAGGCAAAATGGCAAGATGTATACAGCATGAAATTGATCATCTGAATGGAATACTTTTTGTAGACAAAATGGAAGAAAAATACCTTTTTAATGATGAGAATGGAACAAAAATACCAGTAGAAGATGTATTAAAAATATCGAATACTTTAAATCATTAAATTTATTTAAATATGGAAATCTCAATGGAGATCATGAAATACAGGGATAGTGATTTTAAACAGATGATGAGTCTTCATAGAGAAAATGTTTATTCTGCAGAAACTTGAGAATAGTGCTTTAAAAAAAGTATAAAAAGCTTATTCTTGAGACAGATGAAAGATTTGCAAATGCCATAAAACTATGTCAGAAATATGTCTTTATCTTGACAATAGTTGACTAATCAAATATTGTTGAATCCATTATTTAATTTTGGAGTCATTTATGATTATTAAGAAAATTGATAACGGCCTGGTTTCCGCCGGGATTAAATCGGGTGTGTTCCCGTTGCAGTTGATTGTATATCTTTATATAGTTGATGGAGTTTTAATAGATGCAGGTTCAGCAAATATTCAGAAAATGACAAAAATTCTCCTGAAAAATGAAAAAGTTAATTGTGTTGCGATAACTCATGTCCATGAAGACCATACTGGAGCTGCTGCATGGATAAAGGAAAATATGAAAATTCCTGTATATATTAATAAAAATTCAATCGCTGAAGCTATGAAAAAATCAGACATTCCATTGTACAGAAGACTGGTATGGGGTAACAGGGATGGATTTGTTGCTGATCCGGTTCCGTTATATATTGAAACAGGAAAATACAGACTTGATGTGATTAATGCTCCGGGACATCAGAAGGATCATGTTGTATATCATGAGAAAAATATGGGATGGTTATTTACTGGAGATCTTTATGTAAGCAGACGACAGGTTGTAGCATTTAAGGATGAAAATATCGGGGATGCTATAAACTCCATTAAAAAAATTCTTGAACTCGATTTTGACAAAATATTATGCGGTCATTCCGGAGTACATTTTAACGGAAAAGAAAAATTTAAATCAAAACTTGATTTTTTCCTGGAGATTCAGGAAAAAGTAAAAACATTAGAGAAAGAAGGAATTTCGCGAGAAGAGATTAATCGTTGTCTTTTCCCTAAAAAAAATTTATGGGAATTCCTCTCACATGGAGAGTGGTCATCGATGAATATTGTAAAATCTATATAATGGTTCTATTGTATATCCGGAAAATGTTGACGTTATTGATGAGTAATATGAAGGTTCTATTTTTCATTAAACTTTTATTAAAATTAACATTGATTTAAAACAGAAAAAACATTTACTGTTAATGTGAAAAAGCTGCTGATTTACACTTATTGAAATCAATACATGTAAATATTCCTGTTGTATTCAATGAGAGCATTGAGATTATCAATAAAATCTTTGTCATGATTAAAACTGAATATCGAAAATCCCCTCATTCCGTTTTCATAGGATAGATCAATCTGTTTTACTGCATTTTTAAGTGCAGTATTTTTTTTAACGCTGATACCCATAAATATTTTATTGTTATGACGTGTTGAGTTAGCGTACTTTACATAATCTTTAAAACCTGATGGACCATCGCTATAGCTCATTACACACGCGAAATCTATATATCCGTTATCAAGCCAGTTTGTCCAGTCCTGAAAATAAACTTTTTTTCCCCAGTCATATCTAGGCATTACTGCAGTTGACAGGATAAGATTTTCGTTTAATGATTTAACATCCTTATGTATTCTTTTAACAATTTCAGTAATCTGGTCGCTTCTGAATTTATCAAAAAGCTGTTTTTCGGGTGAATCTTTAAATCTGTCTATATTTACCGGATCTATCCCGTGAAGGTTTTTAAAAATTTTTCTGGCTACCGGATTATAACCAAAATCACTTAAATATTTTTTTCCATAAGAATAATAGCCTGAATATGGATACCTGATATAATCGAGATGAATTCCATCAACGGGATATTTACTGAGGACATCACACACTATATTTTCAATATAATCCTTAACTTCAGGAATAGCCGGATCAAGAAAATATCCTTCAGCAAGATTCTGTTCAAGTTCCTTTTTTGAGTATTCAGTCATTGGTCTGCCCGAATGATCATATGTAATCCATTCAGGATGAAGAGATAATATATGGGTTCCTTTCGGAGGATAATCTTCAGCATTAAGAACAAAAGAAACATTTATCCATGCATGAATTTTTATATCTGTTTTGGCAGTTTTTTTCAGCAGGTATTTTAACGGATCAAAACCAGCCGGGACATCAAAAGCTTTAGGTTCAAATTCTGAATTATAATATGAATCGCCACGCCCCCGAACCTGCACAAAAAGATGTTTGATATTTGTATCTTTAATAAGATCCAGTAATTTATCAATTTTCTTTGGACTTGAAATATTGTGACGAACAATCCACAAAGCACCGGAAAAATTTCTCTTTACAGAAACAGGTTTTATATATTCCCTGTTGCATGAGAACGGAATAAAGCAGAGAGATAAAATTAATATTATTCTTTTTATTATCATTGATTATTTTATGACTATTAAATTTTATGACTATATCTTGCCGGGATTAAAAGATGTCAATTTATTTATTTGTAGTACAATTTTTAATAAATCAATTTCCAGACTAAGATACTTTATTTAATTCTCGGATCTTGTAAAGATTGTATAAGGATTAATTTGAAATATAATATTTATTTACTAAACGGATCACGATTACAATATACAGTAATTAATGAATGAATTAACATTTTTTTTCAACTCAAATCCGGGAGTACTATATATTGCTTGAGCGGTATCATAACAAAACAGCTGTTCTGATTTAAAAGTCAAATA
This sequence comes from Spirochaetota bacterium, assembly GCA_963664815.2. GTDB lineage: Bacteria > Spirochaetota > UBA4802 > UBA4802 > UBA5550 > WRGT01. The sequence goes on along the minus strand of CAXXHB010000003.1, from coordinate 1,996,093 downwards.
TTATAGTAAATTAAAAATATCTGACTTTTCATCCCGGAAAGATATAATTTGGTTTTTTATAATTCCTAAATGTATCGTTTCCTGTGGTTGTAACTGATTTATGGACACCGGGAGTTTTCAGTCGGGAAAACATTTTATGAATGAAAATGATAAAAAATATGAACTTGTAATCAATCATGGTTTCAATGAAGGATTTGAACATCATCACCTTGATAAAAAGACTTTTATTGAAGAAACGACAAAGCTTCTTACACGTCCAAAAAAAATGTTTCTTGGAATGGGAGATTTTCTTGAACTTGGAGATTATAATAATCTTATTGATGCTGTTCTTCTGGATCAGGATGTCGCAAAGCTTGAAGGTATAATAGACAAAAATAACAGAAAGATTTCTGAAGAAGGAGACATTCCGTTTTCATTTTTCAAACTTGCAGTGTATTATCCCGATTTTCTTTTTAAGGGGGTTCCTGTTGAATGCATTTCAACAATAGGACGCAAAGCAAGGCTATTCCCCGGATCGGAAGTTTTCATCAGATATACAAAGCAGTACAATCCTCTTGTTTTTACGGCAATCCCATTTGAAATTTCAATCGAATATATGAAAAGGATGGGATTGGGTAAGATCAATCTTCTTGCAACAGAATATAAAAAAGCTGTCATTAATAACCGTGAGATTTTCACCGGTGATATAATAAAGTTTATTTCAGGTAACCGGAGAAGCCTCGCAATTGAGAAGATTATGGCAGAGATGGATTACAGAAATGATGATGTTCTTTATATAGGACGCGGTGAAGCTGGTTCCAACACATTTACAACATATAACTCGATAGCTTTTAATCCTGCCGAAGGCCTGATGGGTAAACCAATGTTTTCCCTTTATGGATCAACGCTGGAATCACTCCTTGTTCTTTTAAATTATGATAATGAACTGGAGAGTTTTCTCATGTCTGACAAATATGAGGAAAACCTGCCGTCATTGATAGTATATTCTTATAAAAAGGAAAAAAATAAAGATTTGATCGAACTGGAGCTTGAACACAGGCAGATGCAGGAAAATATTATAGGTCTTAAAATTGAACATTCTGAAGATTCCTACGCATCTCTGGAAAGAGAGATAAATGTTCTTCTTGGGGCGTCAACAGTGAATATAAGCATGGTGAGAGGACTGATTTTTAACAGGATGCATAAATATATTGATGATCCGAAGGTTCTTATAAAAGATATATATTCCATTGCAAGGGAGAGGTACAAGAATTTTTGCGCCGTTTAGCATGATTCCCGGAAAATGTTAGTAAATAAATAATAGCTGGCAATTAAAAATAATTGTAATAAAAACTTGATTAAGGGATCATGTTTTATTATTCAATAATTATCATTTCTGTATTTTAAATTAATCTTTAGATTATTTTAAGCTAAAATTTGAGATTTAAATTAATGATTTTATAATATACAGGCAGAAGGAGATTAATATGACATTTATTACAGACATAATAGCAAGAGAGATACTCGACTCAAGGGGCAATCCTACAATTGAGGTCGATGTTGAGCTGGATTCCGGAGCAGTGGGAAGGGCAGCGGTCCCGTCCGGCGCTTCAACCGGGGAACATGAAGCGGTGGAATTAAGAGATGGCGATAAAAAACGGTATCTTGGTAAAGGTGTGTTAAAAGCTGTTTCGAATGTTAATGAAATAATTGCTGAAGCTCTTCTTGATATGGATGCTATGAACCAGATTGAGATTGATAATACGCTTATTAAGCTTGATGGTACTCCGAATAAAGGAAATCTTGGTGCGAATGCTATACTGGGAGTTTCCCTGGCATGTGCGAAAGCCGTATCAAATGCGCTGGATATGCCTTTGTATAAATATCTCGGCGGAGTAAATTCATGTGAACTGCCTGTTCCAATGATGAATATATTAAACGGCGGTTCGCATGCCGATTCAAATGTTGATCTTCAGGAGTTTATGGCAATGCCTGTTGGCGCATCAAGTTTCAGGGAAGCATTGAGAATGGGAGCAGAAACATTTCATTCCCTGAAAAGTGTATTGAAAGATAAAGGATATGCTACAAGCGTAGGTGATGAAGGTGGATTTGCACCGAGCTTAAAATCTAATGAAGAGCCTCTTGAGCTGATTGTTAAAGCAATAGAGATCGCCGGTCTGAAACCTGGTAAAGATGTAATGATAGCCCTTGACCCTGCAGCAAGTGAATTCTATGATACAAAGAAAAAGAAATACATATTCTCAAAGAGTGATAAAAGTGAAAGATCAAGTGACCAGATGATTGAATTTTATGAAAAATTAATCAAGTCGTATCCGATAATTTCAATAGAGGATGGTCTGGCAGAAGACGACTGGGAAGGTTTCATAAATTTTACCAAAGCAGCAGGGTCAAAAATTCAGATTGTCGGTGACGATCTTTTTGTTACAAATACTGAAAGACTTAAGAAAGGAATAAAAGAATCAGCTGCAAATTCAATTCTTATTAAACTGAATCAGATCGGCACTCTTACTGAAACAATACAGGCAGTAGAAATGGCAAAAAGGGCCGGATTTACAGCTGTTGTTTCACACAGGTCAGGTGAGACTGAAGACACTACAATTTCCGATTTGGTTGTAGCTTTAAATACAGGCCAGATAAAAACAGGATCTGCTTCAAGAACTGACCGTATTGCCAAGTACAATCAGCTCCTCAGAATTGAAGAGGAACTTGGAAGTATGGCATTATACAGAGGTAAAGAGGTTTTCTATAATCTTGCATAAAAGAGAAAAATTTAAAACGTTTATTATTATTTTTGTACTTTCTGGTTTGTATCTTTTTATATTCAGTGAAAGCGGAATTCTCGAAAGGCGGGAGTTGAACAAAAAATATAACCAGTTGAATGTAAAAATAGGTTATATTAAAGCAGATAATGAAAAGCTTTTAAAGGAATGTGAAAAGTACAGAGCGGGAAATTACAATAACGATGATATTATTGATTCCGGTTTTGTTTATAAAACCGGAAAATTTATATACATTAATGATAAAGTTAAAGAAATTGTGCCGGATACAGCAACAAATCCGGGTGATTTTTCTATCAGTCCGGAACATCTTCGTATAATATGGATTATAATATCAATAATGTATCTGTTTTACTATTTTTTAAAGAAAAATAAAAGTGATGATTTGACAAATGGACCAGATTTTAACTGAATTCGACCATAATGATTTAAATGTAATTAAATGGCAGTTGAATACTGACTGTGTAAATATGACAGGTATAGTAAGAAAATGTGTTTACGGGTACCCGGTAATAATTTTATTAAATCCTGTTGAATGTACTGAACCTGGTAGTAAAAAAAAGCTTAATTTTATGGCAATTTCAAATCCGCTGTGGTTAACATGCCCTTTTTTAAATAAAAAAATACACGATTTTGAATCTATTGGTTATATTAAGAAGATAACAGACTTAATAAATTCGGATAGAAGCTTAATTGAACTTATGAAAAACGCGCATGCCAGTTATTATTATTTAAGAAGAAACCTTTATTCCAGGGAGTTTGGAGAGATAAGTTCCCTTGAATTTAATACAAAGGTTCTCAACTCCGGAATAGGAGGCATAAAAGAAATTAATAACATCAAGTGCCTCCATCAGCATTACAGTCATTTTCAGATATGTGAAGACAATGTTGCCGGAAGAATTGTTCATAACCTCTTAAATGGTATTAATTATTGCAGGGAGAGATTGTGCGATGATGCAAGCCAGTAAAAATAAAGTTAATATTAATAGTAAAATTAAAAGTAAACACGTCATTCATGACATAAAAAAATTAAAAAAAGACGGTTCTATTCCGCCAAATAATGTAGATAATATTATAAGATCTATTAAAGCGGGTGAACTTGTAATAATGCCTATTGATTCTGTATACGGTTTTGTAGGCTTGAGGCGGGGAGATATTATTGATGAAATAATAAATCTTTCCGGCGAACCTGATGACAATATTGAAATTATAATATCCAACTTCAAGATGCTTGAAGAGATGGCTCTTGTCGATAAGTTTATATATAATTTTCTGAAAAGAGTATGGCCTGGTGAAGTTATAGTCCAGTTGAAAAACAGGGAATGTTCATCCGATTCAAATCTTTTTATGAGGATGCCCAGACATAAATATATACTTGATATTGTAAATGGTGTTGGAATGCCCATAGTATATATGCCGGCCAGGTCTTCAATGAAGGAGATGATTTTTACAGATTGCGATATACTTAAAAAATTCAAGGATATATGTTCCATTCTTATAATTAACGAGTTTAACAAAAACCACTCACTCCCTACATTGATTGATGTAAGCTGTGACAAACTGGATATTATAAACGAAGGTAGAGTCAGTTCTGAAGAGATTAAATCTCTTTATTTTCTCGGCGATTTTTAAATTTATAAATGGAAAACCTGAACTTTTATCTTAAAAAAAGTGCATTGCTGATTTTTGCTTTATTATTACCCTGTATGCCTCTCTATGCAGGTAAGATGCTTGAAACTGTTCATTTTAATATTAAATACAATCCCGTTAACAGCGGTTTTTCAGCAGCCCTGGCAGTTAAGCTTGAATCCGATTATGAAATTATTTCGTCTTTCCTTGAAATTGATCCTTTGGAAAAAATAAATATTTCTGTTGTAACTGAAAATTCTAATGAAAATACTCCGTTAAGCATTTTCAGCAATGAATTAAAAATAATCTCTGAATGCAATTTTAATAAAACAGCCGAAGCTCTCTACCGTAAAGTATTTCTTATAAATCTGAGGAAATTGATGAATGATGGGAAAGGTACGTCGGTAATTGAAGAACCATTCATCGATGCAATTATACAATACCCCAAGATGGAACAATCCTTTATTGATATTATACTGCGTGATCTTGTTCATACATCAAAATTAACAGAAATCGATTTTAATAAAATAAAAAGTCTGGACAGTAATGAACAGAAAGACATTTACACGGTTGTTATTAATTTCATCATAACCACTTACGGGAAAAACATAATGATCCAGTCTCTGAAAGATGCTGATTACTACAACGGTTTTTTAGAATCTTTATCTGCAATAACCGGTGATTCCCGTGAGAAAATTCTATACAGTTTGAAATTATATATTGATAAAGAAAAACAGAGGGGGCCGGTACTTCAGGGTAAAGATGTAAATATCGTATGCAGGTCTGATGATTATAGTGATATTGGAGTTTCAATATCCGGTAACGGGCAATCGGCTGTTTTACAGGAGAGAGAAAGCAGATACCGGATTTTAATGAAGAGAGGTGAAGACGAAAAAGTACTTGTTCTAAAAAAATCTGAAAATGGAAGCTTTTTCTCCTCACTGTTATTTCTAAATAATAATCTTATTGGAACAGTTGAAAACGTTAAATCGGGAAGTGTAATTCATTTATATAATACAGAAAGCGATTCAATAAGAAAGCTAAATGTGCCATATCTATATATATCAGATATAAATCCAGTGAATACCGAGACTGTTGTTTTTTCAGCAACATGCGGTATCAATAGCAATATTTATACTATAAATATAAACACAGGGGAACTTACAATACTGATGGATTCCGGAAATAATTTTTCCCCTGTTTTGCTGAAGGATAAACTCTATTATGTATCGCGGTTAAAAGATTACAGGATAATTGAATTAAACATCTTGTCCGGAGATTTAAAAACGATTTATACTTCACCCGGGAGAATCTCCCGTATTAAACCTGGAAATGAAAATGAACTTCTTTTCTCTATGAATACAGGAGGCTTCTATAATATTTACTCAATAGACCCTAGATCTGGAAACCAGAGACCGGTGATTTTGAATAAAAATTATAATCTGTTGTCACTTGTATCAGGCAGATATATATATTACCTTTCCTACTATAAGAGCAGTTACCGCTTATTTATGAATGAATACTCCCATGATAATTGAGTTATAATCATTCTGTTACTTTAATTTATTCCGTTTAGAATTCCAGACATTATATACCATTTTAAGGCTTGACTGATAAGCATGGCTTTATATAAATTACATGAGTCAGGCAAATTTTATTTATAAAAATGCAATTTATTATGAAAAAAATGTTCTTACTTGTTATTTCGACAGGCTCAATACATCGCATTTCTCCAAAACAAGGACATGACTAATGGACAGAATTTCTATTATCGAAAGGAAGACTCTTGAAACAGACATAAGTGTAGAGATCAATCTTGATAAACCCGCTTCTTCCGATATACAAAGCGGTGTTCCATTCTTTGATCATATGCTGAATTCAATGTCCAGGCATGGCCGTTTTTTTGCGAAAATAAAATGTACAGGCGATACTCATGTTGATGACCATCATACTGTTGAAGATACAGGGATATGTCTGGGAAAAGCATTTAAAGAGTCAATGGGCAGCAAGTCGGGAATAAAGAGATTCGGTCATGTTATTATTCCGATGGATGATGCTCTTACGCTTGCTGCAGTTGATCTTTCCGGCAGACCTTTTTTCAAATATTCCGGTGTTGATCTGAAAGGTAATATAAAAGAATATAGTGAAGAACTGACTCTGGAATTCTTTCGTTCGTTTGCAGAGAACGCGGAGATTAACCTTCACATCGTGCAGAAATATGGTGACAACAGGCATCATATTCATGAATCTATCTTCAAGGCTGTAGGGCTTGCTTTATATAACGGGTTCATGATAGATGAAAACCTTAAAGGAGCGGTTCCTTCGACAAAAGGGATTATCTGATGATAACAGTTATTGATTACGGGATGGGTAATTTACGTTCTGTCACTAAAGCCTTTGAACTTTATACAGAAAAAGTTGTAGTTAGCAGCAATCCCGATACAATATATGAATCCACGGGAGTTGTACTCCCGGGTGACGGTGCATTTCCACAGGCGATGGAGAATCTCTATAAGAATAACTGGATTAACCCGCTTAAAAACTTCATTAAAAATGATGGTTATTTTATGGGTATATGTCTCGGCTATCAGCTTCTTTTTTCCGGAAGTGAGGAGTTTTCATATACATCGGGTCTTGATATTATTCCCGGTAAAGTCGTAAAATTCAAAGAGGATAGCCTTAAAATTCCTCATATGGGGTGGAACCAGTTAAAGCTTCATAAAGATTCGGCATTTTTTAATGGGGTTGAGGATTTAAGCTACTTTTACTTTATTCATTCTTATTATCCGGTAGTTGAGGATTCCAGCTGGGTCATAGGAACATCTGAATATGGTTCTGTTTTCACATGTGTTGTCGGTAAAAAAAACATGGTAGCATCCCAGTTTCATCCTGAAAAAAGTCACAAATCTGGTTTGAAAATTATTGAAAACTTCTCAAAGTTAAATAGTAATGTTAAAATTTAAAAAATATTGTTTTCTCTGTCATATTTGACGGATAGTTGAAAAGAGAGTAATATATTATAAAAGTTCATGGGTTATTATTGAATCATTTTATATGGGCTGTTTACAAGTGATTTATTATTGATTTACTATATATATAAGCGAAGCAGTTTAATATAGTTTTTTATTGTTTTTTATCTGCTTAATCAATAATTTTATGAGAGGATTATGATGGATTCTTATGATAAATTTGATGGTGATATTAAATTTCCCCCGCTTATTGATCAGTATGAAAAAAAAATATATGACCTTAGGCAGCTTATTGAAATAAGTAAGGGACTTAATTCAACCCTTGATTATAATATTCTCATTGATTCTATATTACTGACATGCATGGGGCAGCTTCAGCTTTTAAATGCCGGAATTTTTCTTGTCAAGGTGTTGGGCGGTGAAAAATTCACACTTCACAGAAACTATAAAGGTTTTGATCTTGATCATTCGGTCGAATATTCCTTTCCTGTAAACTCATCTCTGGTAAGATACATTGAAAATGACTACAGGTGCTACAGTTATGATGAGATAATAAATGACGTAGACGAAGATTCTGTTTCTGTAATAAAAATTCTTAAGCCTGATATTCTTGTGCCTCTTATGAGTAAAGGGGAGATAAATGGTATCATTATACTTGGCGACAGGATAAACGACGAATCGTTTACAGAATCTGAAATTGAATACATTCTCAACATAGCTTCACTAGCGGGAATTGCCATAAATAATGCAAGGCTTTATGAAATGGCTACAACTGACATGATGACAAAGCTGAAAATACATCACTATTTTCAGACGATTCTTGTAGAGGAGTTAAACAGGTCAATGAAGTACGAACGGCCGCTTTCTCTGATTATGGCGGATATTGACAATTTTAAGAAATTTAACGATCATTACGGACATGTAGCCGGTGATGAAGTATTAATGAATGTTGCCTCGGTTTTCAAAGAAAATATACGATTGATTGATATAGGTGCGAGGTACGGTGGTGAGGAGTTTGCAGTTATTCTCCCTAAAACAGATATAAATGAGGCCATAATAGTTGCAGAGAGGATAAGGTCAGCAATTGAATCTTCGTCGCTAAGGTTTAATGAGAACGTACTGAACGTAACAATATCTGTAGGTGTTGCACAGTTCGATCCTGCAATGGATACAACAAAACAGAAGTTTATTGAACGCGCTGACAGGGCTCTGTATAATTCAAAAAATGAGGGAAGAAACAGAGTATCATTTCTCTAGTTATATTTTTTAAACAGGACGTCAGATGAAAAAACTTATTTCAATCATTACGTGTGTTATTTTTTTGATGAGTATTTATTTTATGCCCGCTGCATCAGCAATAACTCTGGGGGAAATCAAACCTGACAAACAGACAAATAGTTCTGTTAAAAAGAACAGCGACATTGAAAAACCGGATAATAAAATTCCTGCCGGAAAAGAGAAGGAAAAACCGGCTGTAAAAGCCGGTGATGTAAAAAATGAGAAAGAACTGATAAATCCCAGGTTAGTCTGTTTATTGTCTGTAATAGTGCCTGGTGGAGGTCATTTTTATCTTAACAGAGATGCGAAGGGTGTAGGGTTCTGTATTGCAGCTGGGGCAGGTTATACAGCTGCAGGTTATTTTATGGTTAAAACCACACTTGCCGAGACTGGAAGTGTAGAATATAAAAACTATCTGCTCCTTACATGTTTTCTCCTTTTTATTTCGATAATAATACATTTTGTGGGTATAATTGAAGCTTACACTGATGCGGAGGAGATAAATAAAAAGATATTGTCAGGGGACAATAATCCATATAACACTGAATTTATCACGAAGTAAGTTTTTTTATGTCACATAATGGTTTTTTGCAATATTTTCTTGACATAAAAAAAGTGATAGAGATATATGGCAAAAGCAATAGCGGGCCCATAGCTCAGTAGGTTAGAGCGGCTGACTCATAATCAGTAGGTGCAAGGTTCGATTCCTTGTGGGCCCAGATTAAAAAGGTTTGAATCTTTTTAAACTCATTATCAAGTCTAATAAAGGATAAAGAAATGTACGCGATAGTCGAAATAGCAGGGAAGCAGTATAAAATTGAGAAAGACGCCATTGTTAATGTAGATAGACTGAAAAAAGCTGAAAGCAATATAATTCTGGATAAAGTATTACTATATTCCAATAATGATGATGTAAGGATCGGCAAACCTTATTTAAACAATGTGCAGATTAAAGCTGAAATAATTGGTGAAATAAAGGGTAACAAGGTTTCAGGCATAAAATTTAAGAAAAGAAAGAACTACACAAGAACAATTGGCCACAGAGCAGTGTATTCGCAATTAAAAATAAGCGATGTAACAGTCAGCTGAATTTGATTAATATAATCTTTAAAAATATTATTTTTAACGATTGTATTGATATAAATGAAATTAGTATTATATATATTGAAATATCCGGACATTCAGGTTTAAATAAAAAGGGAAATGATATTCTCTGTTCGGCTGTTTCTGCATTGTCGCAGACTTTTATACTTACTGTTGACAGGGCTTTAAGGATTAAACAGCATATAGGCAGGAGCGACGGTTTCTTAAGTACTCTTATAACTTTAGATAATGTTTCTGCTGAAGATAGAGCAAAGCTGAAACTGTTGATAGAGTCACTTGTAATAGGCTTTTCGGAAATTAAAGGTGAATATCCCGACAGAATAAAAATTGAATTTGTCAATGATTAAGGAGCTATATTATGGCACATAAGAAGGGTGGTGGTTCCACCAGAAATGGAAGAGATTCAAACTCACAAAGACTTGGAGTCAAAAAATTCGGTGGTGAGTTTGTGAAAGGGGGGAGTATTATAGTAAGACAGAGGGGAACAAAAATTCATCCCGGAACTAATGTTGGTAAGGGCGGCGATGATACACTTTTTGCGACTGTTGACGGATTTGTTACTTTTGAAAGATATGATAAAAAAAGAAAAAAGGTGTCCGTATATCCGGCAGCCTGATTTTTTCTTTGAAATAAAATAAAATTAAATAATTATCGCGTATGGTTACATACGCGATTTTGTTTTTTATACGGAGATATTTAAGTGGCAAAATTTACAGATATTATTTCAATACATATAAAAGCGGGTAATGGAGGGCCCGGATCGGTTGCTTTCAGAAAAGAGAAGTATATTCCCTATGGTGGACCCGACGGCGGCGACGGCGGTAAAGGGGGAGATGTGTATATTGAGGCAGACAGAAGGTATTACAACCTTTCGCATTTCTTCTCTGACCGGATATATAAGGCTGAAAACGGCGGCCATGGATCCGGACAGAATATGCATGGAAAAGATGGAGAGGATCTTGTGATTAAAGTACCCCCCGGAACAGTTGTTATGAATATAGAAACCAATGAAATAATGGCAGACCTTATAGATGAGGGTATGCCATTTAAAGTTGCTTCAGGAGGTTCCGGTGGCCGTGGGAACGCATTCTTCAAAACTGCCACACATCAGACTCCTAGATTTGCTCAGCCTGGAATGCCGGGGGAGGAGTTTTCAGTAAATCTCAACCTGAAACTGATTGCTGATATCGGGCTTGTAGGACTTCCAAATGCGGGTAAATCGACGCTTCTGGGGGCGATAACAAATGCCAATCCGAAAATCGGAGATTATCCCTTTACGACGCTTACGCCAAACCTTGGAGTTGTTGAGTATAATGACAGCATCGTTTACAAGATTGCAGATATACCTGGAATTATAGAGGGTGCCCATATGGGGCACGGACTTGGTTTATCTTTCCTTCAGCATATTGAAAGGGTTAAATGTATATTGTATATACTCGATTCATCGGAAGATAACCTGAAATACAGCCTTGAACTTCTGAAAAGCGAACTGAAGACATATAATCCTGAACTTCTTAATAAAAGAAGTAAAATTATTCTTTCAAAAATTGATCTGATTACTGAAGATGAGCTTTCATCAAGAATTAAAGAACTTGGTGGAGATGTGATTCCAATTTCAGTATTGCTGGATGACAAACTTAAACTTCTATATTCAGAAATCAGAAAACTGATGGAGAGGAGTGATGAAAAGGAATGATGAGAAGGAATGAATATTTACGTAATGTTAAAAGGATTGTTGTAAAAATAGGATCATCCTCTCTTACTGAATCCGATGCAATATCTTCTCAGAAAATATCACGTTTTGTATCAAACATTGCCGGACTAAAAAAGATGGGCTACGAGGTGGCTATAGTCACATCAGGTGCTGTGTCATCCGGAGCCGGAGTTTTGAAGCAAAACAGAAAAAATCTCTCCATGCCTGAAAAGCAGGCATTCGCAGCGGTTGGTCAGGCTGTTCTGATGAACGAATACAGAAAGTCTTTTGATAAACTCGGCTATAATATAGGACAGATCCTCCTAACTGAAGACGACATGAGAAACAGAAAACGTTTCCTGAATGCAAGAAATGCCATGTATGCTCTCTTTGAAATGGGAGTAATTCCTGTAATAAATGAAAATGACACTGTAACCGTGTCTGAAATAAAATTTGGCGATAACGACACTCTTTCTGCTCATGTTTTCAACCTCATAGAGGCGGATCTTCTTATACTTCTAAGCGATATAGACGGTTTCTACGATAACATGGGTGATCCTGAACCTGTTTATGAGATATTTAAAATAACTGACGATATACGTAAAAAATCCGGTGGTACCGGTTCAGAGCATGGCACCGGAGGTATGATTACTAAAATCAACGCAGCAGAGATGATAATGCGTTTCGGCGGAATGATGATAATAGCCGATGGTAAGGAAAAGGATATACTTTCAAAAATAATGTCCGGAGAACAAAAAGGAACTCTCTTTGCAGGTGAAGAAACGAAGATAAGCGGGCGAAAAAAATGGATAAGTATGAGAAAAGCAAGAGGTTCAGTAACAATTGATGATGGCGCAGTAAAAGCGATTGTCAGCAATAAAAAATCTCTCCTTGCTACTGGTGTAATAAAAATTAATGGCAAATTTGACATGGGTGATATTATAGAAATAACTGACATAGGGAATAATATCATTGCAAAGGGAATTGTAAATTACAGTTCGGATGAACTTTTTTTAATAAAAGGGAAGAAGACGTCAGAGATCAAAAATCTGCTTCATGGGCATTTTTTTGAAGAGGTAATAAACAGGGACGATCTTATTATTCTTTAACAGATTGATTCTGTATAGTGTACTCGGTATTGTTTGCAGATAGTATTTCTTCAGAAATATCGTGAATACAATTTTCTTTCGCATATCTTTCAACTCTTGATTTTTCCCTTTCATAGCAGTAATGCACCTGTATCGGGAGGTTTTCCAGGCTGCCGAATTTACTGAGTATTTCGTTTTTATACTTGTTGAGATTTTTTATTTCGTTTTTATAGAAATGGTATTTTGAAAGCTTGGTAATTCCGAGTTCATAAAGCATATTTATCCACCTTAATTATATATCGGCAGAAATACATAAAAACTTGAATCTGGTATCAAGTTATCTCTTAAAGTATAATGGATTGATATAATTCGGAATTCATCAGTGCAAAGAATAAATTAAAAAAGCACCTTTTTAACAGGTGCTTTTTTATTAAATTAAATGATGCTCCCCCGGCAGGACTCGAACCTGCGACCAATTGGTTAACAGCCAACTGCTCTACCGACTGAGCTACAGAGGAATATTTCAAAGACAAGAAGGGTAATAACAAATTAACACTCTTTGTGTCAACAATATTTTAGATAAAAAATTTTCTGTTTTTAAAAAAAATGAAATGTATAAATATATTTAATCTGTTCATATAAAATCTATAATGAATAACAAGGCATATTCATATGATTTTTAATCTCCCTGAGAATGAGACAATGTATTCCGATGATTATCAGTTTACATTGTCTTAAACTGTATCTGAGGCTGTGTATATAATGGATTGGAATTCACTGTCTGAATATTTGTTCCATCAGGTTTAATTTTCTGAATACCTGATGCAGATGAAAAAAAGATGTATTCACTGGATGGGTCCCAGCTCACTATTGTATCAATTATTACTGTTGATAATACTGTTGAAGTGGTTTGAGTTGACGGATTGTAAATCAATAAACCGAGCGTACTGTCAAACAAAGCTAATAACTTACCGTCAGAATTCCATGAAAAGTGGCTGAATGTTAATAGTCCTGCAGGGACTACAAGTGAACTTAATCCGGTTTTTTCATTCCACAATTGATATCCTCCGTCTGAACTTGGTTCACTCATCATAATTGTTCCGTCTGAAGAAACTGACATACGGTTTACCTGAAATTCATTAGTAGATAAGGTTGTTTTAGTTCCTGTATCAGTATCTATTATATAAAAAAAGTATGGAGCAGTGATTGATTGAACGGAAACAGCTATTCTTTTATTATCACTGAAAAATGAAGGTGTCTGAAAACCTGTTGAATCTGTTGCAATCAGCTTTTTATTATTTCCGTTTGAATCCATTATCATTAATTTTGAAAAATTAACAGAATCGTACTGAAGGTAAACAATAGTTTTACCATTCTGAGACCATGATCCCTGGGTACACCTGTTCTCCAGTGCAAAGGATGTTAACTGTTTCTCATTTTTCCCATCAAAGTCCATTGTCCATAACTCCTCCTGGGTTGACGATTCATTTTTAGTAACAAGTATTTTAAGTGATTCATCGTAATTTCTTGTACATGCAAGAAATAATAACATTATTAAAAAGATAAAATTCCGCATAATAACAAAATACTCTCCTTAGATTCTCTTATGCTTTAGAATAATATGTATATTTAATGTCAATAAAATTACAACACCAGAAAGACATTTAAAGTAAAGCAGACAATTTCTATTTTAAAGACCATTGATATGCTGAAAATATTTTGTATATTAATATATATTTTGAATAATAAAAACAGTTATATATCATAGCTTTTATTATAGCTTTAAGACATAACATTTTAAATTTTAAAAATATTTACTGACAAAAAAACAGATATAGTTAAATGTAATAAATATTATAACAGTTAGGGGAGGTTTGCCATGGAAAAAAGAAAACTTGGAAAACAGGGGCTGGAGGTATCTGCTCTGGGTCTTGGCTGTATGGGTATGAGCGATTTTTACGGTCATGCTGACGAGAGTGAATCTATTGCCACAATTCACCGTGCTGTTGAACTTGGAATAAATTTTCTCGATACATCCGACATGTATGGGCCTTATAAAAATGAAGAGCTTCTTTGTAAGGCAATTAAGGGGATAAGAGACAAGCTGATAATTGCTACAAAGTTCGGCATTGTGCGTACTAGCGATCCGAATGTACGGGGATTAAACAGCAAGCCTGAATATATAAGAAAGTCCTGCGAGGGGTCGTTAAAAAGGCTTGGAATTGACTGTATAGATCTTTATTATCAGCACAGGGTTGATCCCGAAGTGCCGATAGAGGATACGATCGGAACAATGAGTGAGCTTGTCAAAGAGGGCAAAATCAGATATATAGGGATGTCGGAGGCCGGAGTAAACACCATAAGAAGGGCAAATGTCATACATCCGGTGAGCGCGCTTCAGACTGAATATTCGCTATGGACCCGTGATCCCGAGATTGAAATATTTAAGACGGTTGAGGAACTTGGAATAGGGTTTGTGGCTTACAGTCCGATAGGGAGGGGTTTCCTCGCAGATAAATTTAAAAATTATGAAGACTTTTCTGAAGATGATTACAGGAGAAACTCTCCGCGCTTTCAGGGTGAGAATTTCAGTAAAAATCTTGAGCTGGTTGAAAGAATAAAAAAGCTAGCAGTAAAACGAAATGTAACACCGGGGCAGCTTGCACTTGCCTGGGTTTTAAACCGAAGTAAAAATATTGTCCCTATACCTGGAACAACAAAAAGATCACACATGGAAGAAAATGTCAGGTCGGTTGAAATTAAATTCACCGAAGCGGAGATGAAAGAGATAAATGAAATATTCCCTCCGGACGCGGCAAGCGGATTACGTTATCCGGAAGCAATGATGAAAATTTTAAGCAGATAAAAATACAGTTAAATCATTGACGCCGGTATGATTATAATGGCAGAATTTTCTTTATGAAAACATTAATACATCTTGCCCCGATAAAAGGGATTACGGACAGAACATTCCGGAATGCATTTATAAGGCATTTCGGTGGTGTAGACTCCGTCCTTGCTCCCTTCGTAACAAAATCGGACAGTGAAAGTAAATTAAAGGCATTATCGCCGGAGTTAAATACAGCTGTAAGGACAGTTCCGCAGATACTGACAAAGTCGCCGGATGAGTTTATCTCGCTTGCGCGGAAACTTGAAGGTTACGGATGCAAAGAGGTAAACTGGAATCTGGGATGCCCCTTCGCAGCTGTTGTAAAAAAAGGTGAAGGTTCAGCATTATTAGAACATCCCGACAGTATATCATTATTCCTTGAAAAAGTCTGCAGCAGCTTAACCCTACCGATCTCAATAAAAATGAGAATTGGAATGCATGCACCTGATGAGATTCTGAAACTTATACCTGTAATAAACTCCTTCCCTGTTAAAGAGATAATTATCCATCCCAGAACAGGAGGACAGATGTACACAGGTGATGTAGATTTAGATGCATTTGAGAAAGCACTTAAACTTTCAGAGAAACCTGTTATTTATAACGGGGATATTAAAAAAGAGGATGATTTCAAAACTCTTTTCGGGAGATTCCCTTCCGTGAACGGCTGGATGATAGGGAGAGGGCTGCTTATTAATCCATGTTTAGCCATGGAAATTAAAAACGGAAAAGCTATACCAGAAAGCGAAAAGATTGAAAGGATTAAAAACTTTACCGGTTATCTGCTTGATGCATATATAAACGACCTGCAGTCCGATGCTCATGTGCTTGATAAAATGAGAGGTCTGTGGTTTTATATTTCTCAGAGTTTTCCAGACAGCAGAAAGATTGAAAAGAGAATTCGGAAATCAGGGAGTATTTTTCATTACAAAGATGAGATTAAACGGGTATTTGATTCTGTTGGTATATAATTCTGAATAAAAATACTGAGGATAAGCTGTGTTATTATTATAATTGACAGAAATGAAATTATATTATTTTAAATATGTATAATATAAAAATCTATCCAGGTGTTTTCCCATGCAATTAAAAAGAAGAATTGCCCTCTGCATTATTTTTTTATCCATTTGCCTTACGTCAAATTATACAATTGTAAATTCATCGGAGAAAAAATCATTTAAGAAACTTGTCATTCTCCCCCTTGAAAATCTGGGTAAAAAAGGCAAAGATATAGATTCAATTGGCAAGGAGATATCTATTAGTCTTAAACAGTCATTATCTCAGGTTAAAGAGCTTTCAGTTGTTGATCCAAATGAAGTGCGTACTTATTATATACAGCAGCTGGCATTTGCACAGTTTTCAGGAGTTGGCGATGAGGATTCAATAAAGAATCAGATTGATAAATTTGAAAAACTGGATGTTGATCTTGTACTCAGCGGTACATACCGTGTTGCCGGAAATGAGATAAAAGTGATGATACAGCTGGTTGACGTGACAAGCGGTGAAGTAAAGATTACACCTATAGTGATGAAAGAGAAATATCCCGACAGTCTGTTTTATATTGAGGAAAATATCGCGGAAAAAACCGCTTATTCAATAAACACCATGTTTGAATCGTATTACAGGGATTTCGCCTCCTTTTATAAATTTACAACAAACCGTGAAGCGTATAGACTTTATCTTATGGGAATTGATGCAGAAAGCGACCAGACAATACAGGGGTATGCGAAAGCAATGAAATGTTTTTATGAGGCCTACCAGACAGATAATTCATTTATATTGCCATTAGAAGAGATGAAAACTTTAAAGGATCTTATATTCGATAATATAAAAAAGGCTGCATACATATCTGTATCATTTTCAGATAACACAAAGATTTTTGATTCATTTATATATTTTACAAGTGAAAAAGGAATGCTTGCAAAAGTTATACTTTCTGCGAATGAGATTAAAAACAGATTATATAATACCAGTCCTGCCGAGTTTAAAAGGATTTATGAAAACTATTCAATCTCACCTTACAGCAGAAGGGGGGAGGATGCAAAGTCAGATATAGAAAGTTTTCCTAACGAGATCGGCACACTTTTCAACGCATGGGATAAAATTGATAATTTCAACCCTGACAGCGGTTACAGGTGAAAAATCATTACAGCAAATCCCCGTTTTTTACCTCTTGTAATCGTTGACTTTTTTGAAAGTATTAAGAAGCTTCAGGATGAGGAAAAGAGAAAAATAGATGAAATTATCAATAAAGATAAAGAGAACGCTTCTGATGAAGAGGTGGTTAAAAGGCTGGGGGATAGTATAAAAAAATATGATGTCAGCCTGGTATCATTAAAAAATAAAATTGAAACTTTTAATAAGAAGAATCCTTCAGCGAAATATTCGACTGTTTATTTGAGACTTTTTTCGAAAGTATACTTTGATTACTGTTTAAGAATCCTTCAGTATAAACAGGCTTTTGGATCCAATTACGATTTTAATAAAGAAAAAATATTACAGTATTGTCTATTGTATTATGATGATTATTTTAAAGTTATGAATAAGGAATTCAATAAGATTAAGATTTAGTAGTTAGAAAAATATCCCTTATTCAGTGATTTTTTTCTAACCATGTAACATTACCGGTTAACGTAAAGGTTGGTTCTGATGCTCTGCAAGAAAATATCACTTTACCTTTTCATCACAATGTTTTTATTGTTTTTTATTTCATCAATTCCTCTTAAGGCCGGTAATTATAGTAATTTCAGTTACAGTGACAATAAAGGTGAAATCACTATTGAGAAATACAACGGCAAGGGGGGTAATGTAGTAATTCCGGAATTTATAGAAGGAAAGCCGGTAACAGAAATCGGCAGAAAAGCATTTAACGGCTGCACGGGACTTAAAAATATTACTATACCGGATAAAGTAACTGTAATTGGAGATTCCTCCTTTACCGGCTGTACGGGCCTGCTAAGTATTACAATACCGCACAATGTGACTTTAATCGGGTATCAAGCTTTTTCCGGCTGTGCCTCTCTTGCAGATATTAAAATACCGGATAGCGTGATTTCAATCTATGAGTTTGCCTTTGCACACTGTACAGGACTTAAAAGTATTTCTTTACCGGAAAAAATAACTGAAATACCTATGGGTATGTTTGCCAGCTGTACGGCCCTTACATCTGTTACTCTCCCTGCAGGTATAACTAAAGTGGGTGGTATAGCGTTTGCCGGATGTATCTCTCTTTCAGAAATCAATGTAAAAAAAGAGAACAAGATATTTGAGAGCATCGATGGAGTGCTGTTTTCAGGGGATGGCAGAATTCTTCGTCAATGCCCTGAAGGGAAAAAAGAGAAAACATATATTATTCCGGATGGAGTTAATGAGATAGAAATGGATGCGTTTTCCTGCTGTACCGGAATAAACAGCATCATAATTCCTGCAGGAGTGACCATTATAGGGGAAAGGGCATTCAGCAGATGCACAGGCCTTAAATCTGTCACCATACCAGGCAGCGTCAATATAATTCAGTCGTCTGCGTTTTTCGAATGCACCGGAGTAACAATTTACGGATATAAAAATTCCTTTTCTGAAGAATACTCAAAACATAATAGAATTCCGTTTCAAGCAATTGATTAAAATATTATATTATAAGGATTTATACCCTCATGGATAACATTAAAAAAAATCAGATGGACCTTATTCATATTTTGACCTCATTATACGAAATAGCAATTACAAGGGGATTGATAGAATTAGAGAAGTACGGTTATCTGACCGGCAATTACAGTTATCTTTCGAATGCCCTGGAAATGATTACGAAAGGTACAGATCCGGAAATTGTCTGGAAACATCTGTCAGACCTTGTTGAATCTGAAAACGATATTGATACAAAGCTTTTAAAAAAGATAGTTCAGATTGCTCTCTCAATGATACAATCCGGCTCAGGTTCACCGTTTATTTTAAGATTAAGGCTTTTTATGCTTGTGGATCCGGATATAGAAAATCTCTATTTTGAAAAACATCTTAAACTGGAAAGACGTAAGAATGAGTTTTTCAGCACATCAATATTGTTTAAAATTGATCCGGAACTTGTAAATAAAATCGAAACAATTTTTCTGTATAAAATCATAGGCGGCAATCCGGCAGATCTGGGAGTTATTGATTACCGTACAATAGCTATATCATTGCTTGGATGTTCCCGCGCAATGCAGATAAAGGTATTTGAATATTTCCCGTTTATTGAAGCTGAGATTTTTCTCGATTATTATAACCCTGATAAAATAACAGAAGCGGATGTTATAAAAGCTATGAATGAGATTGAAGAACATGACCGCAAAGAACAGATAAGCCGCCGGAAGGCTGCTGAATGGCAGAGAAAAAATCTTTAATGGCGATAACAGATTGTTCACTCCGGACATGCATAGTGACCGGAGTGAATCACAGATATTTAAAAGTTTAAATTACAGAAGAAAAGTCTTTTAAATATCTTTCAAGCGCCGGTTTTAAATGAAATTCATTGCTGACTTTTGTATATTCCTCAAGTAATTCCCCGCGATTGATGCAGTTCCCGATACGTCCCCTTATCATGATGTTTTTATCCGTGTACCGGGAGGACACAAATTCAAAAATATCTGTTTTATATCCGTTCATTTCCAGAAGGAGCGCACGTAATGAGTCCCCCGCCATGTAAACGATTCGGTCTTTAAACACACCATGCTTGGTTATTACTCTGTACCGGGGATTTCTCAGCTGTTTCTTGATTGAATGCTGACAGCATGAAACTGAGAGTATTGTTTTTGCCCTGTTTTTCAAACCGAGAAAAATCGTTCCGTCTGTAGCCGTGTCACATGCATGGAGAGAGTAAACAAGATCAATATTCCCGGCAGCATTGTAATTCAGAATGTCGCAGTTATGAAAATACATTCTGTCGAATCCCATCTCTGCAGCTGTTTTTTCTGCATTGAATAAAAGCTTATTGTTGATATCAACGCAATGTATTGACACCGGACGTTTTTCAATATGTGTGTAGTAATAATAAACAAGAAAGCTTAGACAGCAGTTCCCTGCGCAGCTCTCTATGAAAACAAGGTTTCTTTTCATAGAATATCTTCTTATTTCAGCATGGATAATCTCCAGATAAGAGAGAATCTGTTCGATTTTAGCATCATGATCCTTTCCATGCTTATTGTTTAATTTTAATCTGTCAAAAAGATTGTTAAGATTTTCCCTTTGATTCCGGGTGATCAGCATATATGCCTCCTGTAAATTACAAGGGGCAAAAATGTTATTCAGGATTGTTTAATAATGAGGGAGGTATTAATAATTATAAGAAATCCCTTTCTGCAGAAAATACCCGATATACATATTTCACCCCTTTCAAGTAGTTAAAATGATTTACTTTACTTAAAAAACGGTTATTGGTATCGATTCAGTATTCTACAGCTCCGGTTCTGGTTTAAATATTACAGTCAGTTCCGGAATGATTTCTCCTTAATTATTTTTTTCAACTTTTAAATATATATAAAAAATGTCAATGAATATAAATGTATAGTATCGTAACAGGGGAAAGCAGTAGTACAGCATTGAAAATATACGTTCAGCAGCCGTAACAGCCCGGACCCCGTACAATTTGACGCAGCTCAGACCCCCCCGCACCTACCCCAAGGGTACTTTGTCGCTACGCTCGGGCGCCCGGAAGGGGCAAGGCAGAACTGTCTGTATAGTATACCTTCAGCAACCTGGACTTATCAGCCCCCGCACCTACCCCAAGGGTACTTTGTCGCTGCGCTCGGGCGCCCGGAAGGGGCAAAGCAGAATATCTTCTTTGATAAACCTGGTTTATTAAGATATAAAATTTTTAAAAATTCTGCTTGCCCCATGTCATTTGTTTTTCCGCACTGGTTATTAGAGACATAAGTTTCTATATAAATTACGATAAAATATAACAGCAATAAAGGAGTGTATATCTATGGCAAAAGTTAAGCTTCATCCCTATTTAAGAACTGCGCATGGAGGTATGGGCGATCTTGTGCTTTACAGGCGTTATGGTAAAATCTACATTAAAGCACGCACAATTCCCTCCAATCCGCGTACTGAACCGCAGGTGAAGTGCAGGGGTAATTTCGGCGGCGGCGTAAAGGCCTGGCAGGTTCTTCCGGAAGAGGAGAAAGCTCTCTACAGAAACAGGGCAAAGAGGAAGAAAAAGTCAGGGTACAACCTTTTTATGTCTGAATACCTTCGCGGCATTGCTCCAGGTTCACCTGTTACTCCATCGCGAATCGGCGGAACAGGGGATGCAGTGGTTGTATCCGCTTCTGGTGATATTACAGAATATGCCGGTTACCATTCAGAAAACAGCAGAACAGCAGGTGGGCAGAGTAATATTAATGCGGGAAAAGACAGAGGTGAAGCTGTTAAAACAGTACTTAAGCAGTATGTAGACCCTGTTAAAAACCGTTTCAATACCGTTTCAACACCGTTACCGGCAGAGAAAAACGCGCGTTTAAAGCTGTAGGTAGCGTGTTTGAGGCGTAATTGAAGCGATACTGAATACTCTGTAAACAGAGTCGGGATTTTGTCATAAATCTGCAGTGAATTTGAATCTGAATCAGATGATGCACGATGCAGACCTCACCCCCGGCCCCTCTCCAAATGGCGAGGGGTGACTATAGCATTTCCGGTTTCACATAAAAAACCAGTGGAGCGGTGTGGTTAAAGAAAAGGGAAGGTGCGGTTCCATCGTTGACACGGGTATATTGATAATATTTCATTACGAACAGCATCAAAGCGATCAACAGAGAGCACATGAACCAAAATCCTGCCAATCCTTTAATCCTGTAATCGTGTTCAGACGAATGATATTATTAATATATTTTAAGAAAACAATTTTCCTGTAGTGGTCCCCTCGATACATTTCCGGTTTTACTTAAAAACACCCGGGGAACGGTGTGGTTAAAGAAATCGGGGAATTTAAAAAATTTCCGGGAAAAGCAAAAAAAATTCTGATGTTACTTCGCCGGATACATGGCGGATTTGTGACGGATAAAAGGCATATACATGGCGACAGATGGTGCATAATCACTGCAGCCTACTGCGGTTTTCGGCACGATTTGTGCTTATAACATTTTTCATATTCCTTCATTGCGCGGCAGCCAGCTCAACAACGTGATTACCGGTTTTGTGATAAAAGAAAACTTCAGGAAATTATGGATTTTATAAAGTATGAAAAGCAGTTTATATACAGGCTACCGGCAGACCGCCTTAAGAGTAATAGTGAAGTTTCACATAACAGCCGGGCTGGTTGCAAAACAGGTAGTAGTTTATATTGTATTATCTTTTTATGCACAGGATTATAAAAATGCCGGTTTGGAAACAATCCTGATATTTATTTGAATATTTGAAAAAATGTATTGAAATAACGGCAATTCTGATACGTATTAATAGCCGGTTGCAATGATGAGCAAGTTAAATAATGAATAAAAATGAAATTCATATAGCCTCGTCTGACAATTCTCATCTTGCTGTAAAATTCATGTATAATCAGGAATTGCTTACAGTAATCAGAGGTATATCAGGCAGAAGATGGGATAATGCAGGAAAAATATGGTATATTCCTGACAGGAAAGAGAACTTTGACAGACTGCTTGAAACAGTAGTTAATCTGAAATATTGTGTATACATTGGCAGTGATGCCACACCTGCCAACGGCAACAATGACTTTCCGGATGAATTTCTTAAAGCGCTTAAAGATGAACTTATAATAAGAAAATACAGCCGCAGCACAATTAAAAGCTACCTTCACTATAATGCAGATCTTCTTGTCTTTTCTGAAAAAAAACCTGAAAGCATTATACAGCAGGATATAACGGTATTTCTTTCTTCCAAAGTTTCAGAAAAAAATCTAAGCGCAGCGACAGTGCAGCTGATGATCAATTCTCTCAGATTTTATTATGGTGAGGTATTAAAGAGAGATTTTATTTATGAAATTACGCCGCCTAAAAGGGATAAAAAGCTTCCTGTTGTTTTAAGTAAACCTGAAGTTCATTCTTTACTTGAAAGTATAGAAAATCTGAAGCATAAAACAATTATTGCATTAATTTATTCCGCCGGATTGAGGCTAAACGAGGCAGTTACAATAAAGCTGAGCGATATAGACATTGGCAGGGGTGCCATCAATTTAAGGTGCGGAAAGGGGAGGAAGGATCGTGCCACTCTTCTGTCCGAAACATTTCTTGCCCTTTTAAAATCTTACATTGAGATATATCATCCTGAAAACTGGCTTTTTAAAGGGCAGGAGGATGGGAGCCACATCAAAGGGAGATCTGTCCAGAATATTTTTCAACGCGCTGTAGTAAAAGCCGGTATAAAAAAAGCAGTTACAGTTCACTCTTTAAGGCATAGTTTTGCTACACATCTGCTTGAACAGGGTATAGATATACGATATATACAGGAACTATTAGGGCATCAAAGTCCTGATACCACGATGATTTATACACATGTAAGTACGGGTAAACTCAGGAGCATCAAGAGTCCCCTGGATATATAGCTTTACTGTACGTACTTTCTTTCGGTTTTAACAGAATTTTCCTGTACTATGCGAAAGTTTGTTCGGATAGAAAAGAGTTATATGCAAAAAGCGCAAAAACTTTTTAATCGGCCATCCGTGGCCTCATTTATAAAAATGTACAAAGAGAAGGAGAAGCTATGATACAGGCGATTACATTTTATAATAATAAAGGTGGTGTTTCAAAAACAACTACTGCCTTTAATGTTGGAGTTTATTTGAGTAAAATTCTTGGTAAAAAAATATTACTAATAGACGCAGATCCACAATGTAATTTAACAGAATTATTTTTCGCTTCAAATACTGAAATAATGGATAATCCCGAAAAAGATTTACCCGGAACATCAATATTAGACGCCTTTCAAGACCGAATAGATGGAGCATCACATCGAATTGATACTTCAAAAATCGTAATAAGCAAATCTAAATTATATCCAAACTTAGATTTAATACGTGGCGATTTCCAGTTTAGTGCACGTGCAGAACAATATTTTGCATCAGCAATTGATTTTGCAATTACAAGCAGAGTTAATGAAAAAAATACATATGTTTCTTTTAAAAGACTTATAGATGACTATAGAAATAAATATGATTATATAATCACAGACGTTGGTCCCAGTAGTGGTGCATTAACAAGACTTGCTTTTCTCGCAACGGATGGATTTTTTATCCCAGTCAGTCCTGATCGTTTTTCTATGTTAGCAATCAAAGTATTAAAAAATCTTTTTAATGAATGGGAAAAAACTGATGAACTAATATATGATACATTATCACCTTTCGGAATTGAAGTAACTAAATCCTTTCCAATATTTTTAGGCTCCATCTCCCAAAAATATCAAAAGTATCAAGGAAAAGCTAAAAAGGTATATGATGTATGGAGTAATAAAATAACCGACGAATTGAAGTCTTGTATCAAAGATGGTTCTTTAAAATCCAACTCTAAAGAAATAGGGAACAAACCAATAATATCAGAAGTTGAAGATCTTGGGCCCCTACTTCCAGTTGCACAAATCGTAGGGAAAGCTATATTTGACATCAGCCAAGACGATTCAACATATTTATCAGAAATAAATCAAAAGTTTTATGGTCAAGTCTGGGACACATATAATACAAAATTAATTGCATATAAAGATGAAATAAAAAAAATTGTTGAGTCGTTAACAATATGAGTTATAAATTATATGCTTTTTTAGATGTACTTGGTTATAAGCAATTTATAGAAGATGATGAAAGAAAAAATACAGAGTTATTTAAAGAAAAGCTACAATCATCTTTTCAATATCTACAAGGTTTTAGCAAAACGGATATAAGCTATAAATCAATATCGGATTCATTATTCATTGCTTATAACGATACTAACAATGTCATATATTTTCTTGAAATATTGAAAAATATATTTATTAATTTTATGGAAAATGGATTGTTAATCAGAGGAGGA
Organism: Spirochaetota bacterium; assembly: GCA_963664815.2. Classification (GTDB taxonomy): domain Bacteria; phylum Spirochaetota; class UBA4802; order UBA4802; family UBA5550; genus WRGT01. The sequence continues at coordinate 1,970,679 of CAXXHB010000003.1, read as the reverse complement.
ACATCCTTTAATAAACATTTTGAAAACGATACAATAACTTATAGTTTAGCATTATCAGAAGCTTATCAGTTAGAGCAAATAGCAACATATCCCAGAATTTTAATTAACCCAAATATAATTGAGATTGAAAAAAATAAAGGTACTTTTTCCACACTTCAAGAAAAAAATTTAATAAGAAGAGACGGTAATAATTATCAATTGCATATTATTGATAATACTAATTGGAAAAAAATATATGATGTTTTAAAAAATATGGTAAAAACAAATTCTAGTGACATAAAAAACAAAGTACAAATTAGAGATAAATACTTATGGTTGCAAAATTATTTATTCACGTTTAAACCGGATGAAATTGATGGTGAATTTCAAGAACCTATTAAAACATGGGAACCATTATAAGGGAAATTTAATAATAATCCGTTAGTACAAGCTCAGCATCCGTGCTTCGCTTGCTCAAAACATTTCATGATCGCGCTTTCAGCATATAACAAAGCTTACCCGCTGCGTTCGGAGTACCTCACTTGGCCTGCGGCAAATTGCGCAAAAGGCCGCGCAACTTCGGGTAAGCAAAACGTTATATGAAAGCGGCGCTTGACTTTTTACTGATTTCAGAAAAAGCTGGCGTCCTGCCCGCTTTTTCTGAAATATGAATTATAAAAAGAGTAATATTAATTATTTTCCAGTAAGACGTTGAATATGTTTATCTATTCTTTCAATATTTTCATTTGTTTCATTTATAGCTGATTTTATTTCGTCTAATTTATTTTTATCACTTAATTTTAATTTTTCAAACTCAATTATATCAGATTTTAAAGAGGAGAGTTCTTTATTAAGAATCTTTATTGTATCAATTACATATTTACGATAATCAACAACACTCTCTTCATTTAATCGTAATAATTCTATGCAAAAATCTCCTGTATCAGACTTTGACTTTACATACTCATCAACGTATTTAAGATGTTGAATCATAATATGATCACATGGATTCGGAATAAATAAATTTTTAATTAATTGTCGTGCTGAGGGCCAAAAATTGCCTTTATTACTGTTACAAGTATTACAACTATAATATAAATTTGAGTAAGTGCATTCTAAACTTTTAAATTTACTTGATGGCTTATAATGTTCAACGCCGAAAAAAGCATCTCCTTTTAAGCCATCAGGCATTCTACAATAGATACACTTGTTTTCAAACTCAACCTTTAAATACTTTTTATATGATTGATAACGCTTGAATTTTGGAGGTGTCTGGGTACGCCGATGTTTTATCTGAGGATATATGAATGGTTCCATATATTTATTTTATATTTAGTTTTTCCTTGATAGCTTTTTGTTTATCTTGAATTTTTTTTACATCTGCCAGCATATCTCCAACAAGTTTATAATCTTCTATGGTGACAAGTGGAATTAGTTGTTTAACTCGTTCTTTTTCAATAAGCAGTCGAGATTCTTCTTCAAGAGACAATTTTCCTGATATATACTTTCTAGCCAATAATGTTATTCGATTTTCATTTGATATTTGAACTTCTGATTTATTTTTATCAAATTCAATAATATAATCATCAGAATCTATATAATTAGTTCGTTTAAGGTCTTGGTTCTTCCAATTTCGTAATGAAGAATAATCGTCCAAATCCTTTTCTATTTCATCGAATGATGACCTTGTTAAACTACCATTATCCAGTTTATACATATCATCTGATTTTGTAGTTGTTGCTGTTATCAAATTCATAACTATTATCCTATTGATGTTGTGAATTCATATATTCTATACTTTTTTTTCCAAGAGACCAAAAGAATAATTTAATACTCTCATCATGTAAATTTCTAATTTTTGTTCCAATATCTTTTAATTCTACATTTTCATCATAAAAATCAAAATCTAGAATATAATCATTATGATTGTTATTTTTTATTCCATGTCGAAATGTATATTTACCACAAAAAGTATTTCCAACAATTTCTTGCCAATAACTTCCGGGCTTACCGAGTTCCCCATTGATAAGTTGGTTTGTAAGCTCAGGATTAATCCATTCATTGACTGGCTCAGTTTTTACTGGTAAAGTATCAATATATCTCAAACCAACACGAGTAAAAAAATCTGTATCAATAATTGGTTTTACCTTATCAATTACTTTTAATAAGCGTTCTAGAAATTCACTAAAATTTTTATATGCTTTAGTTTCAAGCGATATGGATGAAGGTTTAAGACCAATCGTCCAACTCTGATCTTTTGAAATAAAATTGTAAACAGTTTCAAGAGATGGGTTTTCACTACCGGGTTCAATATTTATGTTTTTACCTTTTGTATAATATGGGTATTCTTTTCTTATTGCTGCTTGAAATTTTGCAGGCTCTTTAGTTTCCAATTCAAGTAGAGTTGGAAACCGCAATTCACATACAGCCAAACGAATAAAATTACTTTGGTATTTTATTTTGTTAATATTTGGCAATTTTAAGATATTTTCGTCATTCATAATAATATTTTCATTTAAACAATTTAATTTCAAAAAAGAAGGCTTTCTAATTATTCAAAAAGCAACTGAAACAATTAATAGATACTAGACAAAAAACTCTAGATATGGCATATTTATTAACACTTATAGGTGCATAATATAATGAATAAACCAATTATTTGTCAAGATATAAAAAATTTTGTTTCTTTTAGTACAAAACAAATAGATTTTTCAACGGCCTCAGACGTCCTGTCTTCGTCCGACTTTTCATATTCAGCGCGCCGCCTTCATATAACTTATAGAAGTCTTAACGTAGTTGCCTCAAAAAAACCGCTAATCTTTATTAGCGGTATAAAAACATTAAACAGATAATTTCAATCTTCAGACAACAACTATGTTAAGACTCTGTTGGACGAAACCCCTGGGATCGAACAGTATATATAGGAATTTGAATACCGTTTTATCCCGATCTTTGAAATAACATACAGTAAAAATCCGATGATCTTACCGGAAAAAATAATAATCCCGTAAAATAATTATTTCTACAGTTATCTGATAGACTGTGAATGGCGATTTTATGCAAAATCTCAAAAGCTCCGGGCATACTTATCCTCTCTATGAAACAGTTTTTAAATTTGTGAAGTACAGCTATACTCTTTATAACAGCTAACCGTAAGTCGACAGGCCATGGATATAATGAATGTGTCCCTTTTCGCACTCCCTGCAGAGAGTTATATCGATCCTGAAATATTTCCAGATCAGGAAAGCCGTATCCTCAAGAAGCTCTTTGCTCAGCTCATACTGCTCCGCCAGGGGCTGACCGGGAAACATCCGGCAAAGGGCAAGATTGTTTGCCCTGTTACGGTTTGCCATAAAACCGAAGAACCGGACTTTTTAAATCCTTTAGGAAGAATATGCAGCACCAGCCGTTTCATAAATTGAATCTCTGTAACAACCTCCATTTTACTCTGCTTCCTTTTTCTATTGTAATAGCGGATGTAAACATTTCCATTCTCCGCTTTCTGTATCCGTTTATCACTGACTGCACTTTTAGCAACGTATCTCGAAAGATAGCGGACTATGTTTACCGGTTTCTTTTTACCTTTGCCGGGAGGCTGGGAATTTACAACCCATGGAATATGCGCAAGCTGATTAAAAAGCTTTGCAATATCTTCAATACCGTCAGGTGTCTTTAAAGAACCGTTTTTAAGTTCTTTGCCGAGGTGGAATAAAAGCATTTTCCTGAATGTCAAAGGAAGCCTTTAAAAATCCCGATACTGTTCTTTTTCAGGCTCTATGGAGATGGGGCAGATTCAGGCACCCGATGAAAAATTCTTTATGGCTTAAAAACCGGTACTGGAAACGCATAGGAAACAGGGATTGGACTTTCTGCTCTGAAGAGGAGATTCTCATTACTGCGGGACACATTAAAATTGTACGGCACAGAATGATAAGTCTTGACAGGAACCCATTTTTAAAAGAAGATTCTGATTATTTCTGCTATAGAAAAATGGGAATACAAACAGATAACAACGGCTGGTTGTATAATCAGCTTTAGACGGCTTGAGCCGTATGGAGGGCGACCGTAGGAAGTGCCTGTGGTAAAACTTTCACGTACGGTTCTTATGGGGGAAAGGGGGTGCAAACTCCCCGACCTACCAGACTTTTAGGAAATTATTATGAATAAAAAATTGATACAATTACTTACTCGAAGCAATTATAATTCTTTTGACTCAGATGATATTTCAATTAATGAGATTAATAATCCCGACTCACTTGATATGTATCAAATCAATATAATTGACTTAAGGAGTTCCAATATATGGAGTAATACGAAGAATAGTTATAACTCAGTCAATATAGCGAACGATTTAATACACTTATCGACGATGATAAACAACTCACAAGACACAAAAATCATATATATTTATCCACAGGATATCAATTTTGAATATAATTATTTCTCTGGTAAGTATATGAGTCGTAGTAAACTAAAAAATATTTTGCATGAATTGGAAGTAAATATTCTAATTAAATATTTAAAGTTACCTTATACATCACTAACGTTTGAAAGAACACAAACACAAATATCTACACATACTATTAGTTCTGATTTTTATTTTAATGTTGACCATATTGTTTTAACAAAATCAATTTTAAGTAATAAAGCAACAACCATTGAAGTTGATGACATTATTTTAACAACACTTTCAATTAATAATACTGAAGAATTATTCGATTTTTTAAATTTATTAAACCTTATAAAAATAAAAGATAATATACCATCTTGGATCAATGATGTAATTTTTTATGATGACAAAAAACATAAATCAACAATACAAGAAAATATTTCAATAATAGAAAATGCACAAAATAATATTCAAGAAGCAAATGATTTTCTTAATCGAAACAATAAATATAAATCGATTCTTTATTTAAACGGTAATGATTTGGTTAATGTTGTATTTGAAATTCTTGAACAAATATTAAATTGTGATTTAACAGGATTTATTGATAATAAAAATGAAGATTTTTTGATAGAACTGGAGAAGATTAATTTTATTGGTGAAATTAAGGGCGTATCAACAAACGTTAAATCCGAACACATTTCTCAATTGGATGTTCATTATCAGAATTATCTTGATAAAATAAGTGAAAGTATTTCAACAAAAACAAAAAAATCATTGTTAATTATTTGTCATCAAAGGAATAAAGAGTTACTACAACGCGAACAAATTCACGAAAAACAAATCCAGTTAGCAAAAAGAAATGAAAGTTTGATAATTGAGACGAAAAGTCTGCTTGAAATTTTTGAAGCTTTTTTATTGAAAAAAATTACGACGAACGAAATAATTAATTTATTCCATGATAATTCTGGTTTGTTAAAATTTAACAATAGTTAAAACTTATTCTTTAAAGCCTAAAACATCGCATAACTTATAGAAGTCTTAACGTAGTTGTCTCAAAAAAACCGCTAATCTTTATTAGAGGTATAAAAACATTAAACAGATGATTTCAATCTTCAGACAGCAGCTATGTTAAGACTCTGTTGGACGAAACCACTGGGATCGAACAGTATATTTAGGAATTTGAATACCGTTTTATCCCGATCTTTGAAATAACATACAGTAAAAATCCGATGATCTTACCGGAAAAAATAATAATCCCGTAAAATAATTATTTCTACAGTTATCTGATAGACTGTGAATGGCGATTTTATGCAAAATCTCAAAATCTCCGGACATACTTATCCTCTCTATGAAACAGTTTTTTAAATTTGTGAAGTACAGCTATACTCTTTATAACAGCTAACCGTAAGTCGACAGGCCATGGATATAATGAATGTGTCCCTTTTCGCACTCCCTGCAGAGAGTTATATCAATCCTGAAATATTTCCAGAACAGGAAAGCTGTATCCTCAGGAAGCTCTTTGCTCAGCTCATACTGCTCCGCCAGGGGCTGACAGCTGACCGGGAAACATCCGGCAAAGGGCAAGATTGTTTGCCCTGATAGTACTTCGGAATTCTATCACACAGAAACAAAAAGAAGGCTGTTGCCCTATGTGCCAAGATAGTTGTCGCGTTTCATGCTGCCCTGCATGCAAAACCGGAAGGCTTGTTGTAAAAGAGATTCCTGAACCGGTGAGGTATTGGTCACCTCCGGCGAAGCAGAGCGGTTGTAGATTATTATCTGCATATTAATATCTTATGATTATGGAACTATAAAAAGACCATGAAGGGATACTTTTATTCTGATGATTAAGAAATACTGATAATTTATTCTTGGGAATGCCGTTTAACAGTGTTTTAAAAGTAGATACATTGGTTGTTATAAAGATGCGTTTGTTTATTTATTCAAATTTCAACATACGAATTATTCTTGCAATTATAAATCCGGTAATTTAAAATCCATTAATATTGTGTTTGGCTGTTGCTCAAGCAGTTCTGTCGGGCAAACAGTATTTTTGCACTTAGACAGGCTCACAGGGACTACCTGGCGGCATATAACAGGCGATGCACTGATTGTATTGGTCCTGTCAAAATGAGCTGTGTCAAAGTTATAGTATAAAAAAGCCGGCCAACTTGAATAGTATCTCAACCAGAGAAGATTGAGATACTATTCTGAGAGTTATATGCCATACGCCAAAAACTGACGGAGAAATAAAATGGATATTTTAGCAATAAAAGTAAGCCCTAAAAAAGATGTTTTATTGATCGCACATGGTCCTATTTTGGTAAAACCGGTATGTCAGCAGATCATCTTCCAAGAAACAGGACATTAGCCTTATAAAAACATAACGCAGCTGCTAAAAAATCGCTGATTAAAGATTATGCAAATCTCAGAATCGGAGGACGGCTGATGACGGAGAATAAATCCCCGCTGATAAAGCGGGAGAAGATTGATGATTCTGCGGAAATTGAATATTTGCTTTATGAAGGGGGCGGACCTACTATCATGTTCCTTCATGGTACAGGTTTTCTCCCCTGGTTATGGCACCCTGTAGCACACAGATTGAATAGTGAATACAGGATCATTGCGCCATTTTTTTGCGATCACCGAGAGGCCTTGCCGGAAGAAGGGGGATTGAAATGGAAGATCCTTGCCGAAGATATCTGCAATTTCTGCAATAAACTCAAAATAAAAAAATGCTGCATTGTGGCACATTCCATGGGCGCTACGGTGGCAACTATTGCTGCTTCCATTAATCCAGACCTTCCGGGCAGGATGATACTTATGGAACCGATATTTTTACCGGAGGATGTTTACACAATGAATATGAGTGTTAACCAGCATCCTCTTGCTTCAAAATCTATAAAGCGGCGCAATGAATGGAAAGACAGGGGAGAGGCAAGGGAATATCTTCTGTCAAAAACGCTTTATAAAAAATGGGATGTTGAAGCAATGGATATATTCATCAACTATGGAATGGTTGAAAACACCATAGGCAGTATCAATCTTGCCTGTTCACCTGAACATGAAGCAGCTGTTTTTATGGGGGGACTGCATTTTAACCCGTGGCTGGTTCTCGGTGGAATACAATGTCCTGTGCTTGTACTGGAGGGTGCCGAAAGTGAAAACAGGACATTTATTGATCTTAAAAAGGCTGCGTCACTTATGCCTATCGGAGAATATAGACTGCTTGAAGGTACAGGACACACCATACCTATGGAAAGACCGGAGGAGACTGCCGGAATAATTAGAGATTTTTACAATTCATAATTAGAATGCGTTTCATTCTAAATAACAGTGCGGCTTACCCGGATATGATCATATAAATATTTCCTGAGCATGCAGCGGTCAGTGAAGGAAATTTGTATCACGCTATAATGCAGCAGCTATATTTTAAATCTGTGCAGGCCTGTGTTAATTGTTTATGGAAAATTAGAAGATTGAAAATAACATGGATTTTTCCATTGACAATCTAATATTTACAGTTCACCATAATTTACTTTTTTTACTCTTATTGAATAATAATATGTAATTATCTTCTGCTGATAAAGAGAGGCGAATAATGTCACTTACAACAAACAGGCGTGACCAGGATTTTATACTCTATGAAATGCTTGGTATTGAAGAACTTTTTTTAACTGAAAAATTTAAAGATTTCACGCGAGATACATTCGATATGACTCTTGACATGGCATATAAACTTGGTGAGAAAGAGGTGCTTCCCCGGTGTATGGAGGCTGACAGGGAGGGTGCCTCGCTTGTTAATGGTTCAGTTTATGTGCCGAAATGCCTTCACTCTCTGCAGAAAATTATGTCTGACGGGGGATGGCTCACTGTCTCAGCTCCGCAGGATGCCGGCGGGCAGGGTATGCCCTACGTTATTGAGACTGCTGTGCAGGAAAACTTTCTTTTTCATATGGGATACTTTATGTATCCGGCCGGAGCAACCGGGGCGGCCCACCTTATTTATGACTTCGGGACAGATGATCAGAAAAAAAAATATATGCACAAAATATTTGAAGGCAAAAACGGCGGAACAATGCTGATTACAGAACCTGATGCCGGATCTGATGTAGGTGCTCTTAAAACAAAAGCAATCAGGCAGCCTGATGGTACCTACAAAATAAAGGGTCAGAAGATATTCATATCATGCGGTGATAACGATCTGTTTGAAAACATTATACATCCAATACTCGCGCGTATTGAAGGTGATCCTGAAGGCACGTCGGGTGTATCGCTGTTTCTTATGCCGAAATACCTTGTGAATGATGATGGTTCAAAAGGGCGCAGAAATGACTACACCGTCACAGGTATAGAACATAAGCTTGGTCTCAGCGCGAACGCAACCTGTGCCATGAGTTTCGGGGATAATGACAACTGCTACGCGGAACTTCTGGGGGAGCAACGGCAGGGAATGAAGATAATGTTCAATATGATGAACGAGGAGCGGATAAATATGGGATTGCAGGGCCTGAGCACCGGTTCTGCAGCTTACCATCATGCTTTATCATACGCAAAGGAACGAATACAGGGGAGGCCGATTACGGGGTCCGATGCGAAAGCTGTTACAATAATCAATCATCCCGACGTAAGGCGAATGCTGATGTGGATGAAATCCCATGTGGAAGCTCTCCGTGCAATGGTTTTTCTATGCGCTTATTCAATTGACCGTAAAAAGTCATCCGCAGGTGATGAATCCGGAAAGTGGGGCGGTATTATGGAATTTATGGTTCCGGTTCTTAAAGCATTCGGGACTGACACAGGATTCAGGATTACGGAAACAGCAATGCAGGTTTATGGAGGCTACGGTTACTGTAAGGATTATCCCGTAGAACAATTTCTCCGCGATATGAAGATAGGTTCCATATACGAGGGAACAAACGGTATACAGTCCACAGATCTTGTTATGCGCAAATTGAGTCAGAATAGCGGTCAGAACTTCAGAAACCTTGTGACAGAAATGTATTCAGCTCTTGACAAATACAGCAGTATAGATTTAATTTCCGGATTATCCGGTAAATTCAGGGATGCCGTTAATGTTTTTACCGATACAGCGGAATATTTAACGGGGTGTATGAAAGAAAAGAATTTATTAATACCTCTTGTTAACTCATACCCGTTCCTAAACCTTACCGGTATTGTAATGTCTGCGTGGCTTCTTTACTGGCAGGCCGGAATTGCATCACAGAAACTCGCCGGAAAAGCCGCTAACGAAGGGTTTGATGTAAAAGATATAGTGAAAATGGAACAGCTGACAGCAAAAGACAGAGATGCAGCATTTTACAACAGCAAAATACTCACCTCCACATTTTTTATCAACAACGTGCTTCCGCAGGCTTTTGCGATAAAACAGGCGATTGAAAGCAACGATATTTCTGCCATGAAGCTCGTTGAAGAGGATTTCTGACAAATCCTGTGGCAGAATGAATTACCAATTTTTTAAATATGGAAACAAAAGCAGGGTTTATTTCACTCTCCGAACAACTCTTTATACTCAGGCATATCCTTAATCCTGTCAGACTTATTTATCAGAATAGCCCTGGCCACCTGTATAAAAGCCTTTTTAATTTCTATCTGTGTCTGGATATCAACCCCTGTATTTATTATCTTTATTAAAGCTGCATCTTCCGGTTTGATGTAATCAGGTAATGTATTTTTTAAATCACTTATATTTTCAATAAAAAATTCTGAGACAGGTATCTTGAAATATCTGCAAAACTTGAATATATAATCAAGTAAGCCGGTTATCTCTTCTGTTGATTCATAATTAGAGACATTCCTCTGTGAAGTATCAAGCACATTTGCAATCTGGGTTTGGCTGTAACCGTAATGCTCCCTCAGGTTTTTTAATTTATCACCTAGTTTCATATTATTTAAATTAATATTTTTAGAAAAAAAATAAATAATAAATTAATGTTTAGAAAAAATATTTCTTGATATTAGAACATTAAAGTATATTATGTGATTTAATATACATATTATTTCTATTATTTTATTCAGAAATAAATATGCCGGAGGTAAACATGTTCAGAATCTTTGCAAGTTCTTTGATACAATACCCGCTTGCTCTTGACAGCAAAGGAACATCAGTTTTTATTTCAGAAATATTAAAGCGGCTGGATGTTACTCCATATATATATGTACGTAATTCCTTGAGGCAGCTTGTTCAGGGTGAATATAAAGAGGCATACAGGCTTCTTGAACTGGCTGGAGGGTTTGAAGGGGTTTTCTATGAAAAAAATACAGCTGAAAATGAAGATTATGCAAAGACAATAGAACTTTTAAAATATATTGAGCTGCATCTTGCCGATGAGTTTAAAAAGTTGTAACAGTACGGGTATAAAAACAACCGGAATATGTCTATAATATAAATAAATCAGTTAATAACATAATACTCAGTAGAGTAAAAACAATATACGAAGCATGATTCATTCTACCCGGACTTTATTAAAAACCTCTCAAATATAGCTGCATTAAAACTGAATTCAATCTTTTTCGTTAGATATCATTCAATATTAATCCTTAATAATAAAGAGATAGCAAAAAAGGAGATTGAAATTTAAAAAAAGATTGACTAATATGTAAATGCTATATTATATATGGTTTATATTGCTATTTAATGAATAGTATTTATTTATTAAAATCTGGCGAGATAAATGAGAGTTTAAAATGGATATCATAAAAAACTGGGAAAACATCCAGCGTTTATTTAAAAAAGCACTTTCTTCTTCAGGTCATTACGCAATAGCCACAGTTACACCTGAAGGCCTGCCTCATATTACCCCGATAGGATCATTGATTTTCCTTGAACCGGGACATGCTTTTTATTTTGAGGAGTATCCAAAAAATTTACCACACAATCTGGAAGAGAATCCCAATGTATGCATACTTGCTGCAAACAGCGGATTCTTTTTTATGCTTACAAGTATGATTCGCGGCAGATTTAATTCTCCCTGTGCTATCCGTCTTTATGGGACAGCCGGTCCACGAAGGGTGGCAACTGATAGAGAGATAGATTTATGGATGAAGAAGGTTAAAGTTTTTAAAAGAACAAAAGGATATAAAATCGTCTGGGATAATATGCATGTTGTACGCGATTTAAAATTTACTGATGCCAGGTGTGTATACTTCGGTGAAATGACAAAGGATGCATATGCTTTATTTAAATAATTGAGGGTAGCTTATGAAAGTATCTCAGGAACAGAAAAATGAAATCCGTAAAAAACTGTTAAAAGCCGCAGTAGAGATTATGACATATAAAGGTTTTCAAAATTCAACTATGCGTGAAATTTCTGAAAAGGCTGGTTTTGGTACTGCTACAATCTATAATTATTTTCCAACCAAGGAAAAGATTCTGTATGCATATTTTGAGGATAAGCATGGCGATCTTGTAAATCTTATGAAAACAATTCCTGAATTCGGAGAGTTTACTCTGAAAGAAAAGCTTCAGACTCAGATGGAATCCCTGTTAGATATGTATCTTGAAGATCGTGAATTTGTAGTTGAAGCGTTCAGGCTTATGTTCGATTCACCGCTCCGCACTTTTACAGAGATGATTCCGATAAAAGATCTCTTTACAAAATCTGTGAATGAATTTTTTGTAGATGCTCTTCATAAAAATGAGATACAGGAATATGTCTTTAAAAGTTTTATTACAAATTTATACTGGGATTACGTCGGTATTGTCAGCCTTTACTGGTGCAACGATAAATCAACAGGGATGAGTAACACAAGCCAGTTTATAGATCTGAGCCTGGATGTCATTGTCGAAATTCTTCACAGCGGACTAATTTTTAAATTTACTAACATTGCTTCTTTTATCTTTAAAAATCATATATACAGCAATTTCCAGAATATCAGTAAAATTTTTCCTGCTAAAAATGTATTATATACTGCTATGAATGAAAAAATGCGCAGTAAGTCAGGGATGGACGATGAAAAGCATGGAACAGACTAATATACCAAAAGGAAAGATTAAACGCAGCAGCGTAATCGGTATAACGACAGCAAAGGCAGGACTCAAAAAGCTGGAGTATGTTTCAAAACTCCCTTTTATTGATGGCGATAAGAAAGAAGAGTTACGTGAGTCTAATAACGATGAGATTGCCAAAATTATATTCTCTGCGATAGGTATGCTGAAAGGTGCACCGGTAAAGCTCGCGCAGATGTTCTCAATGGAAACTGAAAGATTGCCGGAAACATATCAAAAAGAACTGATCAAATCGGCTAACCAGGTACCGCCGATAAGCAGGGGACTTATACGCAATATTATAAAACGTGAACTCGGAGAATGGCCGGAGAATATATTCAGCTCCTTTGAATCAACACCGTTCGCTGCAGCAAGCATCGGTCAGGTACACAGAGCTGAATCCCTTAAAGGCAAAAAAATTGCGGTAAAGGTCCAGTATCCAGGCATCGCGGAAAGTATTAAATCTGATGTACAGATGTTAAGGAATATTTTAAGAATAACCCCCTTTTCATGGATTATTGACGGTGCATTAACAGAGATTGAAGAGGGTTTGGCCGAAGAACTCGACTACAGGCTTGAAGCGGATAACACAGATTTTTTTTATAATAATCTCTGCATGGATAATATAATCATACCTGAAGTTTACAGGGAATACAGCTCCGAACGTGTACTTGCAACTTCTTTTATAGATGGGGAAAAACTAGATGGCTGGCTATACCGGTCTCCGGACAGGGATAAACGCAGTTATTATGGCCAGCTTCTGTGTGATCTTTTTATTTCATCGATAAAAGGGAATTTTCTTATACATGCTGACCCGAATATAGGTAATTTTCTATTCCGTGATGACGGCAGACTCGGACTGATCGATTTCGGATGTGTAAAAAAACTGAGTCCGGATTTTATTGATAAAGGTAATTTTAACAATGCTGAAGAACTTTTCAGACTTTCAGGTATAAAATGTAAAAAAAGCGAAACTGACAGGGAGTCTTATAAATTCTTTACATCATGGATCGAGTATATTACACGACCTGTAAGATCGGAATATTTCGATTTTGCAGAAAACACAGATTATTTCAATGAAATGAAAATTTATATACCTGAAATATATAACTATATCGAAAGTTACCATGGGGGTTTTATGTATTTCGGGAGAACAATGTATGGACTTTATCGTCTACTCCACAGGCTGGGAGCAAGAGTCAGTTTGAAACTATTGTGATAATATCCGAACTTTTATCAGCATAACAGAATATTATTAATCTCCAAAAAGCATCTTATATTCAGGTTTATCCTTCAGTTTATCAACATTACCTGAAAGTACAACTTTCATTGTTTGAACCATCAGCTTTTTAACTTCAATTCTGATACTGATATCAACATCGTTGTTTAGCAGTTTAAACAGAGCCGCATCTTCCGGTTTGATATAATCGGGCAGAATATTTTTTAAATCTTCATTATCATTAATAAAGAATTCCCATAGATTGATTTTTAAAAAGCAACACATCTTGATTATTGCTTCAAGCGGAGGATACTCGGATTTGTACCATGATGCAATAGTAGATGCAGGCACCTCAATTTTTTCAGATATCTGCTTTAGTGTATATCCGGAATCTTTTATCAGGTTTTTTAGTTTTGTCCCATATCCAGTCATATAGTTATTATATTCGATAATACCGAATTATCAAAATATTTTTTATTTAAAAATAGTAAATAAAGTTGACTTTTTTTGCATAAATACGGGTATATCGAATATAATTAAAATATTATCGATATTATCGAATATAACAAAAAATATGAAACTTCCAAATAATACAACTGCTTCTATCATTGATTCCCGAAAAGCTTCAGGATTACCGGACGTGGCTGAGATATCAAAGGTATTTCATGAAACAGGGCTTACTCCATATATTTTCGTTCGAAGAGGATTTAAATACCTTTTATACGGTAATTACACTGAAGCACAAAAGTATATATCTTTTGCAATGGAGTTTCAGGGTCTTTTTTTTAAGGATGGTACGCCTGAAGACAGTGAGTATTGTGTTGAGATGCAGCTTTTGAATGCTACATTTCTTTTCCTTGCAGATAAGTTTAAAAATCTCCCGCCGGATGTTTAAATCGAATGACTGGATATACAAAATAAGGAAATTTTTGTAGAAAAACCGGTTGTTCAAGCAGGATTATCTTTAAGCTCATTGAATATTATATCAAACTTATCATTCACTTTTATAAATATTTCTACAAGAGAAGGATCAAACTGCTTTCCAGATTTGTTAATTATATAATCTCTTGAAGTAACATGGTCCCATTCAACTTTATAAGGTCTTTTATTTCTTAATGCATCATAAACATCTGCTATTGCTGTAATTCTTGCAGAAAGTGGGATATCTTTACCTGCCAGGGAATTAGGATATCCATCTCCATTGAACCACTCGTGGTGGCTTATTGTTATAGCGGCCACCATCTCAAGCTCCTTTTTACCTTTTACAATGTTGTGACCCATAATTGTATGCGTTTTCATAATTTCGAACTCTTCCTGTGTCAGCTTTCTTCCTGCAAGAAGCAGATAATCTGATATACCGACTTTACCGATATCGTGAAGGGGAGCGAATATTTCAATATCATTACAGTACTTTTCAGGCATTCCGTATTCTCTGGCTATAAGCTTTGCAAATATACCGACACGTCTCATATGGTTTCCTGTTTCATTGTCTCTCAGTTCTGCAAGTCCGGCTATTGTCTGATATAGCTGTATGCGTGTCGTTACTTCCTTCTGTACAGTACCTGATATATCAACAGGCAGAGCTATGTAATTAATAGGTACGCCATTGTCATCATAAACCACGTTTATAAAGAGCCTGACCCAGACGATAGTTCCATCCTTTTTTCTGTTGATTACAACATTTTCCCATGTACCAACTTCTTTATTTGTTATTGCCTCCCACATCGATTTAAAAAGCCTGGCATGTTCTTCTTCTGTATATCCCAGGTCAAGATATACATTTTTTCCAGGATTCAATATTCTTGGGTTTTCACCTTCAAGTTCTTCAATTGAAAAACCGTACAATCTTATAAACGCTTTATTAACACGTATTATTCTTCCTTTATTATCAGTTATTAAAACCGGCTGATCTATTGATTGCATTGCCCTGTAATAAAGTTCAAGCTCCTTCTCGGCTTTTTTTCTCTCAGTGATGTCTAGAATAACTCCGATTAATCCACCAGTTTCACCATTCAGATCATTGAAAGTCGCCTTGTGAAATATAACGTCATGAAACTCACCTTTTGAATTTTCTATCTGAGATTCATAAACCTGTACACCATGATTTAAAATCAGATTATTATCCATTTTGTAATAAATTTCAGCAAGTTCAGGAGGAGCAATCTCAAAAACTGTATGGCCTGTCATCTCTTCTTGCGATTTACCATAAAAATCTGCAAAGGCATTATTTACACCGAGATATCTGCCCTCTTTATTTTTATAGTATATCGGGGCAGGAATGGTATTAAGAAGTGTTTTATTAAAATGAAGCAACTCCTTAAGTTCTGTTTCAGATTTCTTCCTATGAGAAATATCAATACAATATGCCATAAATGTACCGTCAGGAAGAGCTACAGAAGCGAGTTCAACCCAAACAGTTGTACCGTCACTTCTCTGAAGTAAAACTTCATCGCTGACGTCCTTCTTTTCTCTGAATGTTTTGAATAAGGAAAGAGCTATGTCCCTGTTATCCGGTGGTACAATATCGGTTATTGACATTGTCAGTAATTGGTTTTCATTATATCCCAATAATTTACATGCGGCCTGATTTACAATAATATATCTTCCATTTTTATCAGTAATAAAAATTCCCTTCGGAGAATAATGCAGGTATTGTTTCATCTGTGATATATTCTCTTTCAATGTAGTTATATCAATAAAAAGGGCCGCAAAACAGAGTCCTTCCATGGGTATAACTTCAATTCTGTGCCATTTCTTAAGACTTTCACTGTATTTTTCAATTTCGTGACCTTTTTTACTAAGTACTGCTTTTCCGTAAAAACCAATCCAGTCAAATGTATCCTTTTTTATATCAGGTATTAAATCAGTGACTCTTAAACCCGTTATATTATCTTTTTTCATACCTGTTAATTTTTCAAATGCAGCATTTACATCTAGAAATTCATAATCGGCAGGTTTCCCTTTTTCATCAAGTATCAGCCTGTGATAAGCATATCCGAATGATGAATTTATAATTACAGCTTTGTAATCAATCATAAATCAATAATCCACATGTAAAATTATCATTTTTCGTATCTCTGTATTTACGAACACAATGTTATTACAGGTCCATTATCTTATTAGATATGAAATTCATAAAGAATAATTTTTTTTAAATAATATTTAAAAGAAGAAGTTTTAAAGTTGTTTAACAATGAAAAAATGAAAAGAAACAGATGTTAATATTAATTGGATTCACTTCTTCGCGTAAATGATGGAAAATGAATTGATTCAGTTTTTAACAGCTATAATTCAATATAAATTGCAATTGTAATTACCTGTCTAAATTTTATTTAAACTTAGTTTTTTGCATTAACGCTGAATCTCTCAACAATGGACACAAGTTCACCCGCCTGGGCAGACATCTCCTCACTTGCTGCAGCAGTTTTTTCTACAAGTGCAGCATTCTGCTGGGTCATTGTATCCATGTCTGTTATTGCTGTATTAATCTGCTCAATCCCGCGTCTCTGTTCCTCGCTTGCAGCAGTCATATCTGATACAAGTGTGTTTACTTTTTGTATTGATGCAATAATTTCTGCAAGAGCCAGTCCGCTTTTATTAACAAGGCTTGTTCCGGTCTCTATTTTATCGATAGAATTTTTAATAAGAATATCTATTTCCCTGGCCGCTGCGCCGGCTCTCTGGGCCAGATTCCTGACTTCACCTGCAACTACTGCGAATCCTCGTCCCTGCTCTCCTGCCCTGGCAGCTTCAACAGCTGCATTGAGTGCAAGAAGATTAGTCTGAAAAGCAATTTCGTTAATCATTGTAATTATTTCAGCAATTTTTGAGCTTGAAGCATTGATTTCTCCAATCGCAATTATAGCTGTATCTACTGTTTTTCCGCCATCCTGAGCAAGTTTTAATGAGTTATTGGCGTAGTTATTTGCTTCAATGGAGTTATCAAAACTCTGTCTTGTTGAAGCATTGGCTTCTTCAACGGCAGCGGCAATTTCTTCAAGTGATGATGCCTGTTCCGAAGTTCTCTGAGAAAGATTCTGATTATCGTCGCTTATTTTAACTGTAGCAACGGCAACCTCCTGAGCTGATCTTATAATTTCTGTGACAGTTGTTCTCAATATATCAATAAGTATCTGAAACGATCTTGCAAGTATTCCTATTTCATCATTTCTGTTAATATATGTCTCTTCAACATCCTTGCTGAAGTCAAGTCTGGCAAGATTCTCTGCATAAGTTGCTGCTGCTATAATTGGTTTAGCTATGTGGTTCCCTATATAATATGAAAGAACAACACCTAAAATAGTAAGCGCAATTGTAATCAATATAATAATATTTCTCAGATGATTAACATCGTTTAATAATTCATTCATTTCAATAGCTATAACTACAAACCAGCCATCTGTCCCTGCAATTGGTGCGTATGAACAGAAAATATCGTGTCCCTTGAAAAAATATTGAGCAGTTCCTTTATCTCCGGATATTGCTTTTTTTAAAAACCCGGCAAGCTGATTGAGTGATTTATCCTGAGAAGATTCTTTAATCGGATTGTACATTTTCAGAACAAGCTGACTGTCTTTATGTCCCTGAACAGTCCCTTCTTTGTTTACGACATAAGCATAACCTGTCTCACCTATTTTAATGTTTTCCACCAGATGTGATATATCATTGCCATCTCTTATACCATAGAATACTCCTGTTATTTTCCCGTCTCTTCTTACTGGAACAGCAACAGAAATGCTTGGCAAACCTGAAACCCTGCTTATAAATACTGAAGAATAAGTCGGTATACCCGCGATGGCTCTTATATAGTAATCCCTGTCTGAGATTTTCGATGGTGATTTTTCCATATTATATCTGTATGAATTTGCATCAGTATCAGCAAACGAGAAAACTTCAAACCCTGTACGCTTTGCCTCTTTTTCCATGGATTCCACTTTTTTCTGCCATGGGGTATCATCGTCAATAATTCTTCTTTCCGCAAGTGTTTCCATTACTGCTGTATTTGTGCGCATGTTAGCCTGTATAACCTTTGATGCTTCAGATGTAATTGCAATAAATGCTTGTTCAGTTTTGCTCAAGAGTATTTTTTTTATCTGCATATAGGATATGAAACCAAAAATTACAGATATGATGAATACTGTAAGCGCAATGAGAATCATTGTTTTATACTTAAGTGATTTCATTTTTTCCTCTGAATAGTAATGACTTTTATTTTAATAAATATAATAAATCATTCCGGTAAAACAAGGTATTATTAATTATTAATATAAATTTAAATTGTATTGAGTTAATTGTGCAGCAGGATTGTTAAATAATATAGCTCGATATGTACATTTAATAAATATGATAATAAACTATTCAATGACGAAGATTGTCACGGAATAGTTTATTCCGGTTATATCACCGGCCGTGGAAGCAGCCCGGCTCTTTCGGTAATTTCAGGTATTCTGCTTTCCCATTCGATCGGCATTATATGAACACCGGATACACCTTTAATTTCCTTTAACTGTTCGACCTGTTCGCAGAAAATTTTTATACCCTCGTCAGCCGCATTATCTTTCGGAACACCGGACATACGTTTGATTAATGTATCAGGAATATAGATTCCTGGAACACTGGACGCCATATACTCCGCCATCCGCAGTGATTTCAATGGAGTTAAACCGGCTAATATATAGCACTTCCTGTCCAGTCCCATGTCACATACTATCTTCATCCATTCACGGAATTTATCAATATCAAATATGCATTGAGTCTGGATAAAATCAGCACCGGCATCAATTTTCTTCTTCAGGTGCATGGCCCGGAATTCGACAGGCGGAGCAAATGGATTTGCGACAGCGCCAATAAACATAGGTAGATCACCATGTATGGATTCATCTATACTCATTATCTTCTTTTCATCGCGCATTCTTTTTACCAGTGACAACATCTGCATTGAATCTATATCGAAAACACCCTTCGCATTTTTCTGGTTTCCGAAACTCTGGTGATCTCCTGAAAGTGCAAGCATGTTTTTTATTCCGAGAGCTGATGCACCGAGTATGTCGCTTTGTATTGCTATCCGGTTTCTGTCGCGGCAGGTCATCTGCATAACAGGTTCCAGCTCCATCTGCATAAGTATTACAGAGGTTGCTATACTTGAAATCCTTACAACGGCAGTCTGGCAGTCGGTTACATTAACAGCGTCAACGTGTCCACGAAGAAATTCACCTTTTTTTTTAATTGATGAAATATCTGTTCCTTTCGGAGGCCCAAGCTCTGATGTTACTGAAAAATATCCGGCATTCAATACTTTCTCAAGATTACTCCCAGAATTCATTATATCTGTTTCTCCTTAAAATCCGATTGCACCTTTGTTTCAATATGATTTGTCAATAAATATGCATTAACTCTTAATAACATGAAATACTCTATTCTCACAGCCGCCTTCGGTGTTGAGAAATAAATGTATATTTTGCAATAAAATATACGTTAAAAAATATTACTGAAATTTTATTATTTAACTGTATATCTTTTTTCATATCCGGACTGTATCATCGTTGCAGGCCCATTACTTTTCCATTCCATTGGTGGATGATTTAAAAGAATGCTTTCCAGGCGATTCTGGGATTTTAACCTTTCATATATCAGGTTCCATGCACAGGGAATATTTCTGTCAACTTCACAGCTGCCGTCAAGGTTTGTTCCTCCGCAAGGTCCGTTAAAAAGATTCTTGGAACAACATGTTACAGTACATATACCCCCGGTTAATCCAAGCCGGCAGTCGCCACAGGTACGGCATCTCTCCTGATATAATCCCGTGCTCCGGTCAAGCCCGATAAACATTGTATTAAGTGCCGGAAATACAGGTTTTGAACTATATTTCTCTGCAAGAAACTGTACCCCGATTCCGCATGCCGTTGATAAAATGCAGTCGTAATCATTCACCATGTCTTCAATATCTGAAATATATTCCGGATTACACTGGCGTTCTATTACAAAAACCGACAGATTAATTTTTTTTCCCTGATCCCGTGATAATTCAGATAATTCCTCTTTAAGTAAAAGAGTTTCACGTTGACCACCCGCAAGACAAACCGAGGTACATCCTCCGCAACCTGTACAGAGTATCCGTGAATAACTTTTTATAAGATTATAAATTTCCTCAAGTGGTTTCTGCCTTGCTTTGATCATAGATTTCTCCGGAAAAATTTATTCATGGCATTCACCGCAGAGTCTGGGTCCGGCTGTTTTTTTATTTTTAACAGCTGATTCATGACACTTTATGCATAATCGGTGGTATGCCTTTTCAAGATCTGATGCCTTCGAATGACAGCTGCTGCAGTAAACCGATCTGTTTTCATTAGTCAGTTCCGCAATGTCAAGGATGTTTCGGCCTTTTTCGTACCTGTGATGACAGTCAGTACAGGCAGCACCATCTATAGACATATGCCTGAAGTGATTAAATTTCACCGGTGAGCGGCTTCGGGATTTAAAGAGGGGATTATCAATGATTAAAACCTCAACCTGTGCAATAAGTAATACCGGTAATATAAGTAAAAAAATTATAAATATTATATCGTATTTTTTCATAAACCGGAAATATCCTCAAAATTGTCATATTTGCGGTAAAATCCCTTTTCTCTGCATATGTTTCGCGCAGTTGCAATCAGCGATGGTATATTTATTCCGAGAGGACAGTAACACCTCATGCATAGAACACATTTATTCCAGATTAAATCGCTGATCTCAAGGTATTCTTCATCAGACAATTTTCCATTTTTATTATATATACGACCAATTGAATTAATAGCTTTATAAGATGGGGTATAAGTCGGATCTTTCCTGTTTGAAGTATATTTAAAACAGCTATCTGAACAGATTGAGCAATGAATACATGCCGACATGGATAATTTTATCATATCTTTTTTCTTATCAATTATCATTTTTATCATGTTTTTTTCGGTATTATCTTTATTTATCCTGTCCATTCTGTTCATTATTTTCATTATGTTTATCCTGTTATATGTCTCTGTAAAATGGAGTTTCCGGCTTAACTAAGCTGACGTATACATTTTACCATCTTCGACTTCCTGATAAAAATGTATATTCTCCATCAATAAAAAATCGAGAAAAGATAGCAAACGGCATATGAGCAAGACTTGTAAATGGGGCTACAATAATAGCCGTTTCTCCTATTATCATATGGGCATAAACAATAATGCGATAATTAAAAAAATGATGATATGCCATAAATCCGCTAATTAACGGCATCATAACAATAAAAAGAATAAGGTAATCACGAAGAGTGGTAATAATTCTCACTTGAGAAATTAAAATCCGTCTTGCCATAAAAAATCCACAGGCAGCAATAAGTATTACAGTAAAAATATCAGTCAGTTGTTCGGGTAATGTGGATAGGCTGAAACCTATTGTCATATCTGCAATGATGTTATGCGCAGAGAGAAACAGGGGAGTTATGAAGAGCAATAAGTGAAAAATAAGGCTGACTACACCCATAATTGGGTGTGAGAAGAAAATTGTATTTCTCATTTTAATTCCGATTAAAGACGGTAACTTTTTTTTAGAATCTGTATTTGCCGATATATACAGATCAGGAACAGTATTCCCAGTCAAAATTCTGTTTCTTTCTAAATTGTGAGTAGCCCGAATCATTAAAATTGTACGCCAGAATAATCCTGAAAAAAAAACGGTGACTGAAATAATAAATCCCGGGCCTCTTAAAAAATCAAAAAGATCGAAGACTGGAAGATGCATTAATTATTTCTCCGGAGTGATTCTGAAAATCTGATATTAACTGATATGTGCAGGTTATTTTTTGTCAAGAATGATTGAAATATAATTTAATATAGACAGGATTACTCTGCCTTAACGTTATAAAATTTTTTATTTTATGAACGTGAATGACTGGGAATGAATAATTCCATAGCAATTACAAAAGGTATAAGTATCAGCGGAAAAAGAACTGCATACTCACACCCGCTGATCCCGTTAATTTCAGGATCGTTTATTAAGTAGACAATTTCAATACCGGTATTTAACAACCATGTAAGATTACTTGTATTTTCTCCCTCCATAAATACCCGGTCTCCGGAACCACTATAGACTTTTCCCTCTTCATTACTGAAGGTATATCCGACCTTAGCCTTCAATGTCGTTGTGTGAGGATCATAAATTATTTTATCAACCTTTACAATCCGTCCCGATGTATTCTTTGAAAAAAGAAGCAGACTCCATGCATCGGCCCTTATAATAATATAAGCAATCAGCACGATAATCAATGTTATTGTTTTTATAACAGTTTTTCTTTTCATACTTTTCGTTTAAAAACAATTATTCATTTTAGTATTTAATTTAAATAGAAGAACAATTTAAAATTAATAAAAAAAAGTCCTGATTAAATCAGGACTTTTTGGTGAGGGAAGGATTCGAACCTTCGAAGTCGTTGACGACAGATTTACAGTCTGTTCCCTTTGGCCGCTCGGGAACCTCACCATGTTAGCTAGCGAGAGGAATTGAACCCCCAACAAGCTGATTACAAATCAGCTGCTCTACCGATTGAGCTACGCTAGCAAAACAACGATGTAACTAATATTTTTATATAATTTAACTGTCAATGTTTTTTTAATAATTATTTTTTTTATTTTTTTAATGTAACAGTTCTGATTTTTTAATGACTCTACATGTATTCTTAAATATTCTTAAATAATAATCTGTTTATAAAGTTTTTATTGTTTTACCTTTATGAAGATAAAAGCGTTCAAATAGTAAAGCAGTAAAATGAGTATTCTCGGATGTGATGAAATAATCATACACTTTTATTGTCTTGACATATATAGTATATTTTAATTAATAATATTGCACAGCATTAAATCCCTGGTTTTTATTATAAAAAAGTTTTGATTTTCCTGTTGTAATCAGCGGGTAAAAATAATCTTTTTATAAACATTTTTTATCCGGGTATTATAACTGAATATAGTTTTTAATGCATTTTTTATTTATTTTTTATTTATATAGATGGGATTATATATTTTTCATGAAAAAAATCTTTCTTATTTTCATCCTTTTAATACCGGCAATTTCTTTCCCGGAAGAGCGTAATGTTAATCTTGACGAATGCATTAATATTGCACTCCAGAATCATCCAGATATTTTTCTCTCGATTGAAGACAACAAAAAAAGTGCGGCTGATTACCGTATTGCCAAATCACAGAGAAGTATCATTGTTAACGGTCAACTCCAGACTATTCAAACTGATAAAGAAAGTACGGCAACAAATTCAAAAGTTAAAATACCGGGTAAAGATACGGATATTGGCCTTTTTGCAGGCATAACCATATCATACAATCTCTATGATGCAAAGAAAGAATATGTTGAGGAATCTGCCAAAACCGGTCTTGATATTTCAAAGTTAAAAAACCAGGAAACTAAAAACAATATTATACTGGAAGTTAAAAATTCATATTACGGGTATCTTCTTTCAAAAAATATATTGATTATAAGGGAAGAGATAAATAAGAAATATAAAAAAAAATCCGATCTCGCAAAGCAGCTATTTGAGCAGGGTTCAAGGCCGATACTTGATGTGAGTAAAGCTGAAGTTGATGTGGCCGATTCACAGCTTCAACTTGAAAAAGCAAGAAACGATGAGAGAAAAACCAAACTCAGCCTTTTCCATTCAATGGGGCTTGAAGAGACAGAATCTTTATCCATAAATCCCAAAGATATCGATACATTACCTGAAATTAAATGTTCTCTCGATGAATTATATAAAATGGCTGAGGTATATAGTCCTCAGATAAGAATAATAACACTGCAAAAAAGAACTGCCAGATTGCAGGTGTCCCAATGTGATGCTTTGCATTATCCAACGGTTGATCTTTCTCTTGGCTTCGGATATTCAGAGGAAAAAATATATGGCACAGCTCAGGCATCTGAAAATTTAAATTTCAAGAACTGGACTCCTACTTTTTACGGGTTGATAGTAGCCGCATTACCAATTTATACAGGTGGGAGAATATCCGCTTCAGTCGATTCTGCAGTAACTGATTTTAATAAAATCACATATAAAGAAAAGGAACTTATAATTGAAACAAAAAACAAGATCAGGGATAGCTTTAAAAGTATTGAAGAGATAAAAAAGCAGATTGAAATATCTCACCTTATCACAAAAAATGCCCAGAGGCACCTTCTGCTGGCACAGAGAAGTTATGAGAACGGAGGCGGATCTCAGCTTGAACTGCAGGATGCCGAATTAAGCGTTATAAATGCGGATATCGGTTTTCTCGAAGCAAAATACGGTTATTTATTGACTCTGGCAAAATTGAGCGGAATTATAGGTGTTGGAGAGAATGCTTTATGCAAAGACCAGGATTAAAAACTATTATATTGTTATCTGTTTTAGTAATTATATTTATTATAATCAACAGGGGGTGCGGGAAAAGCAGCACCAAGGAACTTATTTATGAAAAAGTTACAAAAGGGACGGTAAAGAAAACAATTTCCGTAACAGGTGAACTTGATATTCTGAATCCGGTTACGATACTCAGTAAAACAAGTGGAATTGTTGAAAATGTTTATACCGATTTCAACCAGAATGTATCATCAGGGCAGCTGCTTATAAAAATTGATTCATCCGGAATAGAGCAGAGAATTGTTAAAGCTCAAAGCCTGCTTCAGAGTGCCAGATATGAAATAACTACTGCCGAAAGAGATATAGAAGGAAAGAAAAATCTTTTTAAGGACAATCTTATATCGAAAAAGGCAATGGATTTGTCAGAAATTGAATATAATACAGTGTTGAATAAATATAAACAGGTAAAGATTGATTACGATATGATAGTTCAGGAGAGAGAATATGCCAAAGTTCACTCTCCAATCAGCGGTATCGTTGTCGCTATTTATGTTAAAAAAAATATACCTGTAGGAGTTACAACTCCACTTGTGCTTCTGGCTCCGAGTCTTAACAAAATGATTTTGACCATCAGTATTGATGAATCTGATATCGGATACATCAAAAACGGACAGCAGGTTTTATTTTCAGTAAGCGCATTTCCTGATAAAAAGTTTTCCGGCACTATAAGCCAGGTAAGAATAAATCCTGTCAAAGCGGGTGGGTTGGTAACCTATCAGGCAACTGTTCTTTGCGACAACAGCGAGCTTTTATTAAGGCCGGGAATGACAGCAACAGCAACAGTAATTATAGATGAGAAGAAAAATATATTGATGGTGCTTAACCAGGCATTTATTGTTTCTCCGGAAGATGATAGTGATTCCGGCCAATCAAAAAAGATTGTATGGAAAAAAGCTGGTCTTATCAATGGCAAATCGTATGTTAAAACTGAAATACAGACCGGACTTCAGGGTGACATGTATACCGAGGTACTCGGTGGGCTTAAAGAGAATGATGAAATTCTTGTACGTGTAAAAGAAAAAAAATAGTGACTGAAGTATGACCCGTAAGATTATTGAAATTAAAGACCTTGTAAAGATATACAACCTGAGTGAAGAGGTGAGTGTAAAAGCCATAAAAGGTGTAACATTTAATTTCCATGAAGGTGAGTTCGTTTCTATTATGGGTGCATCCGGATCAGGAAAATCAACCTTTATGAATATTTTAGGGTTTCTTGATGCCCCGACTACAGGTTCTTATCTTCTTGAGGGTATAGACTGTTCAATGCTTAACAGCGACCAGAAAGCGGAGATAAGAAACAGAAAGATTGGTTTCGTTTTTCAGGGATTCAATCTGCTCTCAAGAACCTCCGCTATTGAAAATGTTGAGCTACCCCTTTTTTATAAAGGTGGAGTAACTGCGAAAGAATTGACTATACGAGCCAAAGAACTTCTTGATATGGTTGGCTTATCGGGAAGGTACGATCATCATCCCAATAAACTTTCAGGTGGTGAACAGCAGCGTGTTGCAATAGCTCGTGCGCTTATTAACGATCCGGCGATAATACTTGCCGATGAACCTACTGGTAATCTTGATTCAAAGAATACTGTCGAAATTATGAATCTTTTTACGAGATTGAATAAAGAGACCGGTATTTCCATTATAATGGTTACACATGAACCTGATGTTGCTGAATTTACAGACAGGAAGGTACTCTTTAAAGATGGTGAAATTATTGATGATTCCCCGGTTAAGCACAAAAAACCATCAAAGAAAAAAAAATAGCATCCCAAATATAATAAACAGTATTTCAATGAAAATGCTTTTATTCTTTCACCTGTTATAAACAAAAATCAGATAGCCTGTATAACATTTTATAATATTATTTTACAACATTCTTCAAATGCAAATCAAAGAATTTATCAATAAACAATTGATAAATATCAATAATTTTAAAAAAATTATGTCTTTTTGTAACAAAAAATAATATCCATATTAAGACATAATTCAGCACTACCGATACATATAATGTAATTAGAATCTACAAATTAAAATTAAATTTGTAAATTACATGTCCTGGACTTTGAAATTTTAAAAACAGGAGTATCCCGGTGAAAGAAGTAGTTGCAATTAAACGTTTTAAGAAATTTCTACAGGTAGAAAAAGGCCTTTCACAAAACTCTATCTATTCCTACACTTATGATCTGAAAAAGTTCAGTGAATTTCTACAGATAAAAAGTAAAACTATTCTCGATGCAACGCAGGAGGATATTCAGCAGTTTCTCAAGTATGAGAAAAATGATAAAAAGAATTCATCACGGACACTTGCAAGATCACTGGCTGCGATAAGACAATTTTATAATTTTATATCAGACAATATAGATACTAGTATTATCAATCCGACTGAGAAAATTGAAACACCACATGTTGAAAAAATATTGCCCGATTTTTTAACTGTTAATGAGCTTAATAAACTTTTCAATTCGATATCTGAAGAAGACTGCTATGAATTGCGTGATAAAACAATTTTTGAGCTTTTATATTCAAGTGGATTGCGTATATCTGAAGCAATAGATCTTACTAATCGAGATGTCGATTTTGAAAATATGTTCGTTACAGTTATTGGAAAAGGTAATAAACAGAGGATGGTTCCTATCGGAAAAGAATCTGTAAGACTGCTGACAAAATATCAGAAAGAATCAAGGCCTGCAATTATAGGTAGCAGAGAATCAGAGTTCCTGTTCGTAAGTAAAAAAGGTTCCCAGCTTAACAGAAAATCAGTATGGCGTCTTTTGAAAAATTATGTAACAAGAACAGAGATACAGAAAAATATAACACCTCATACGCTCAGACATTCATTTGCAACTCACCTTATTGAGAATGGTGCTGATCTTCGTTCGGTTCAGGAATTACTGGGTCACATGGATATATCGACTACACAGATTTATACACATATGGCAAAGAAGCAGCTTCAGAAGATACATAAGAGTTATCATCCAAAAGGATAAAATGGTTTCAGTAGTGGGAAGAATATATTTAAATTTTATTGTTTTTTTATTGTCAGGTATCCTGTTGATATCCTGCACGCCTTCGGAAAAATATCTCAGGTCAAAAAACCGGGGAATGTCAACTGGTACTAATTATATAAAAGTGCTGATTAAAACTGAAAATAATTCTTTCAAAATAAATTCAGATTCAGGTGTGAGAGTTATTGATACAAAATCATCAAGAATTATATATGAGTCTAAAAATGGCGGCTTAAATTTTTATCCAGAAAAAATTAAAAATGTTTATTTAATAGAATCAGATAAAAATATTCTTTATCTGAATAAAGCCGCATATCGAGGGAAGTTCGAGCTGCATAATGTTCTTGGAAAAATTTATATTATAAATATAATAAATCTTGAAGAATATCTATACAGTGTTGTCTCTTCAGAAATGCCTTCATCATGGCATTTAGAAGCGTTAAAGGCTCAGGCAGTTGCTGCAAGAACATATTCATGTTACCATCTGCTTAACAATAAAAACAAAAATATTTACGACCTTGATTCAACAACAAATTTTCAGGTTTATAAAGGTATATCATCTGAAACACCATCTTCGATTGAAGCTGTACAGAAAACATCAGGTATAATAATGATATATAATTATGAACCTATTGCTGCATATTTTCATTCAACCAGCGGTGGTAAAACTGCTGATGATAAAGATGTTTGGCCTGGGGAGGATTTACCTTATCTTGAAAGTGTTGAATGTAAATACGATGAAAATTCTCCTCATTATGAATGGAAAACAGAATTGTCATTAAACGAGATAAAAGAAATACTTTCACGGAAGTATAAAAGTATTGATAATATACAAAAAATTACATTCAGGAAAAGTAACGACAGAGTTGTTGAAGTAACAATAATGCATAAAAACGGCACAATTAAGCTTTCCGGTAATGAATTCAGAATGTTATTTCCATCACAGAAATTGAAAAGTACTTTTTTCACGGCTAAAAGAGATAATAAAATACTATTGATCTCTGGCCATGGATGGGGTCATGGTGTTGGCATGTGTCAATGGGGTGCAAAGGGGAGAGCAGAGAGTGGGATTAAATATGATGATATCCTGAAAAGTTATTATAAAAATATAAAATTTCAAAAACTTGGCAATAATTATCTTGCACAGAAAAAAGGTTCAAATAATCATGTATATTGATGAAAGTACAAAAAGAAGAATATACTCTTAAGGATTTCTACTATAACCTGCCGGAAAGGTTAATCGCTCAGAAACCTGTTGAATCAAGAGATGATTCCAGGCTTTTTTTACTAAACAGAAGCAGTGGAGAATTTAAACATTCAGGTTTCAAATCATTCATAGAATATTTAAATAAAGATGATATTCTTGTCTTTAATAACACTAAAGTAATCAACGCAAGAATATATTGCTTAAAAAAAACAGGCGCATTATTAGAAATAGTTCTCACTCAAAAAATCTCCGGAAAACGCTGGTTTGTCATTTCAAACAGATCAAAAAAATTAAAAATCAATGATTGTTTCTCACCTTTAAAGAATCAGGATTTAATTTTTACTGTTGTTGGTCGATCCGGAGAATATATTGAAATTGATACCGATATTGAACTTACTGAAGAATTTCTCCTTGAAATAGGAGAGGTACCACTCCCGCCATATATTAAACGAGAAAGTTACAGTTTTGATGCTGATAGATATCAAACTATCTATGCCAAAGAGTATGGAGCTGTCGCTGCACCAACCGCAGGGCTTCATTTTACTGATGATGTTTTAAACTCGATTAAGGACAAAGGAGTTGAATTAATTTTTACAACACTGCATGTCTCATGGGGAACCTTCAGCCCTGTAAGACACAACGTTATTGCAAAACACAAAATGCACTCGGAAAAATTTATTCTTGATAAGTATTCTGCGGAAAAAATAAATTCCGCAAGAGTTGCAGGCAGAAGAATTATTGCAATTGGTACAACATCTCTGCGCGTTCTTGAAAGCACATTTAAAAATGGTAAGAATGTCGCCGGTGAAGGTTATACAGATATTTTTATATATCCGCCTTATGAAATTAAATCTGTAGATGCTCTATTTACAAATTTACATACACCTGAATCAACACTTCTTATGCTCGTTGCTGCTTTTGCCGGATATGAACTTGTTATGAAAGCATATGAAGAAGCTGTTAAAAAAGAATACAGGTTTTTTTCATATGGTGATGCAATGTTTATAATTTAGCGGAAGTATTTATCTATGAAAATAAATGAAATAATAAAAAGAATTAATAATGAATTTCCTGATAATATACAGGAATCATATGATAATACCGGAACTCAGATAATATTCGATGAGGAATTATTAAAAAGAATATATATCTGTCTTGATGCTGATCACCATACAGTTAATAATGCAAAAGAAAAAAATTGTAATTTAATAATCTGCCATCATCCATTAATATTTAAACCTGTGAAAAAAATTGTATCAAATGAATCCAGATCCGAAATACTGATTAATTTGATAACTGAAAAAATTTCATTATTTGCTTTGCATACAAATTATGATAAGATTATGTATAAAGCACTATCAGATTTTCTGGGATATCCCGACAGTATTCCATTGAATAATACCATGGAACTGCCTGATACAATAACCGGATTTGGATCATATATTATTCTCAATCAATTTCAATATTTTTCAGAAATACTATATAATACAAAAAATAAACTTGGACTGGATTTTGTTATTTATTCAGGCGATAAAAATAAAATTATAAGATCTATTGCATTTATAAATGGATCGGGTGGCAGCTCAATTGAAAAAGTAATTGCTTCACACAAACCGGATTGTATTATTACCGGAGATGTTAATTATCATCATGCTAAATATGCCATTGATTCCGGTACAGCATTTATTGATGCCGGCCACTTCGGAACTGAATTTATTTTTAAAAAGTTGCTTGCTCAAAGCGTAGCTAATGTATTGTATGATGAAAAAATTGAAATAGTAATATCAGATGTAGAAAAAAATCCATTTCAAGTATATAAATAAAAATGAAAAATGAAATCAGTATAATGATTGAACTACAGCATTATTGGGATAATGTTTTAAAATCCGAAGCTGAAAATGACAGGTTTAAAAAATCTATTAAGACCTGGGAAAGCAGGTTAAATGAAATTTCATTAAAAGTTTCAGACAATGAATCAAGAGTTAAAACTCTGAAAATGAATTTAAAAAAAAATGAACTAGATCTTGAAGATACTGAATTAAAAATAAAAAAAATCGAACAAAGAATAAACCAGTTAAAATCTGAAAGAGAGATAGAGGCACAAAACAATGAAGTCATTCTCCTTAACGATTCTAAAGAGGCCCTTGAAGAAAAAATATTTGAGTTAATTGATAATCTTGAAAAAACAGAGTCTGATCTTTCAATATATAAAAATGAGTTTTACGAGTCAGATAAACAGATTAAAACAGACATTGATGAATTAAATAAAAAAATCTTAAACAATATCAAAGAATCTGAATCTTTTAAAAACAGGTTCAATGAACTTTTACCATCTCTTTCCCCTGCAAACAAATCAAGATTTACCAAATTGATCACTTCAAAAGATGGAATCGCAATAGCTAAGTTAAATGGTGAAACGTGCAGTCATTGTAATTTTGATATTCCTTCAGCAATTGCTGTATCAGCATTAAGTTATAAGAAAATTGAGATCTGCACTAACTGTGGACGTTTTATCTATTGAATCACCAAAACCGGAGAATAAAAAATGCTTTTAAGTATAGATCGTGTACTACAGCTGGTATCAGAAGGCAAAACAATTGAAAAAATTGCTGAACTTGCAGAATGTGATTCTGCTGATGTAGTAAATCTTATTGAAGAAGCAAGGGATCTCCTTGCAAAACATGAAAAAAATATTTCAAAAAGAAAAGTTGTTTTAAAAAAGAAAACGACTGTTAATACTGATAACAACATAATTTCTGATCAGAACTATATCAAGGAGATACTTTCCGGAGCAGAGCTGAACGCTATTCCTGTAAATGCACAATTAACAATGAATATAGCCGGAATATCCACTGGAAATCCAGGACATGCGGGAATAGGTATAGTCATATTTGATCAGCAGGACAGACAGGTTGGTAAGGTTTCCGAGTATATAGGAAAAAGAACAACTTTCATCGCTGAGCGTTTTGTACTTATACGAGCTCTTAAACTCGCCGAATATTTTCAAGTCAGCGAAATAAAAATCAGGACAGATTCTGAGACCCTTTTCAGGCAGTTGAATTCAGATTTTAAAACCAAAGATTCTGAGATAAAGAATTTTCTGTCTGAAGTTGCTCCGTTAATTAAAAAAATTGATAAATTTAAATTAGAATATATTGCAAAAAGTTCAAATGATAAAGCTGTTTTTCTTGCAACAAAAATGTCTGAAAAGGTTCAGGATAAAAAAAATTAATGAAGTCCGATTGGCTTTTTCCGGAACTAGATTCTCTGGAAATCGAAAATATTTCACAAGATATTGGCATTGATAAAAATATTGTTTCAATACTTTATTCCCGGGGAATAAAGACATCTAATGAGATTACAGAATTCCTTTATCCAGAACTTAACAATCTTCATAGCCCTTTCTTACTCGATGGAATCTATGATGCAGTAAGCCGTCTTAAAACAGCTATAAAAAATGGTGAAAAAATTGCAATCTTTGGAGATTCAGATCTCGATGGTATAACATCATTAACAATTATTCATAGTGTCTTGAATAGAGCAGGGTGTAATGCAATAATCAGATATCCAAAAGCAAAAGAAAGTTATGGTCTCACATGTAATATTATCGATGAATTTATTAAGGAAAAAGTAAACCTTGTAATAACTGTTGATTCCGGAATTCGTGATGTTGAAGAAATAAATTATGGGAAAAAAAATGGTATTGATTTTGTTATAACAGATCATCATGAGCAGGGTAAATCATTACCCGATGCAATAATTATTAATCCAAAAAAAAATAATTGTTTGTATCCATTCAAAGAACTGGCCGGTGTTGGTGTAGCTTTTAAATTTGCACATGCTTTTCTTTTCAGTTTCACTTCCATTTATAATGTAAATTTTGTACTTATTTACAAAAAAAACCATTTATATACAATTAAATCTGTAAAAAATGGAGTTTCAACAGATGAGTTTATTATAGAGAAAGATGATCTGATTAATACAATTACAACTTTTATAAAAACTACTGATCAGGTAGTTTTATTAAACATTGAAAGTTTGGAATTGGAATCAATATTAAAATCAATTTATAGTAATATTATAATTACTGATATTAGAAAAATAGCATCTTCATTCAACAAAACTAATTATTCCGATTTCAATCAAATGATTAATATGCTTTCTTTAGAATTTAATATTAACAATAAAAATATCAAAAGTGAATTTGAATTATATTACAAAATCTTCAAGGAGTTGCAAGCGAGAAGTTTAAAAAAAATAATTTCTATTCTCAGCGAATATATTGTTCTTGTTGCTATTGGTACAATAGCAGATATTATGCCATTACATGGTGAAAATCGACAGTTTGTTAAATATGGGCTTTCACTTATGAATAACAAAAAAGGACATATTGGAATTTTATCAATAATTAATAAATCATCCACAACATCAAAAACAATAAGCTGGGACATTGCTCCACTATTAAATGCGCCAGGCAGAATGGGAGAAACAGATTTAACTGTTAATTTTTTTTTAGAGAAGGATAATTCTAAAACAGAATTAATATTAAAGAAAATTCAGAAAATTAATAAAGAAAGAAAAAAACTTGTTTTAGAAATAATTGGAAAAATTGCCAGTGAAAAAACAAACATTATAATAGACGATAAAATTTTTTTTTATATGCATGATGAAATAAGTGAGGGTATTGCAGGTTTGATCGCTAACAGGCTTGTTGATGATTATAAAAAACCTGTTGTAATTGCAACTGGTACAGATATGAATGGAATTTTTAAAGGTTCCGCCAGAAGCACAGCAAATTTTGATTTCTTTAATTATACTGCTGATTTTCATCATTTGTTTGAACGAGTAGGGGGACATGCACAGGCATTTGGATTCACTGCTGATATAAAAAATATTAAGGAAATTGCTGACAGATTAAATAATTCCATTGTTGATAAATTTATTTCTAACAAAAGTTTTAAGTTAAATGCATTTATTGACCTTAAGGAAATAAATTCCGGGTTTATTAAAAATTTATCAATCCTTGAGCCATTTGGTAAAGGAAATGATGAACCATTGTTTTTATCTAATAATATTAGAATAGAAAACTTTTCCACTTTCGGTAATCAGGAAAATCATGGGAAATATATTATTAATAAATCTCTTCACGCAATTGGTTGGAATATGTCTGATATTATGTCATTTTTTTATAATTCTAAAAAAGATATTGATTTAATTTTTAAACTGGAAAACAATGAATATATGGGAAAATTGTACCCGAGATTGATAATAATTGATATTGATTTTTCCGACTAATTTTAATATGCTTCTGTAAAATTAATTTGACTTATAGTTTATTGGTGTTATTTTAAATATGATTATAATTAATATTGGATGATTATATGGAAATTGATGTTCAAGAACGTGATGATACTGTTTTTTTAAAAGTTCATGGCGACATAGAAATGATGTCGATCAAAGCTTTTAAACAAAAACTTTTTGAGATTGGCCAAAATACGGATAAAGATATTGAAATTGATCTTTCTGAAGTTGATTATATTGATTCTTCCGGAGTTGGCGTTCTTATAAGTCTTCTTAAACTACAGAAAAAAAAAGGAAAAGATCTGAATATTGAAAAAGTCAGTTCTAAAGTCCTGAATGTTCTTAAATTAAGCTCTCTGTCTGATGTGTTTAATCTTTAACAAAATATGATCAATTATAGAATTGGTAATGGATTTGATGTACATTCTTTAATAAAAGATAGAGATTTAATAATTGGTGGTGTAAAAATAGATTATCATCTCGGTTTGCTTGGTCATTCAGATGCAGATGTTTTAGTTCACTCAATAATAGATTCTTTTTTAAGTCCTGCGAATATTGGCGATATTGGACGATTATTTCCCGACACTGATCCAGCTTATAAAAACATAAGCAGTTTACACCTTCTCGAAAATGTCTGTGAAAAGCTAAAAGCTAATGGGTTTAAAGTAATTAATACTGATTCAATAATTGTTTGTGAAGCTCCAAAAATAAGTCCTTATATTCAGAAAATGAAAGAAAAAATATCTGAAGCAACAAATGGAATGATTCAATCTGATTGTATAGGAATTAAAGGAAAAACTACAGAAAAACTTGGATTTACAGGTAGAGGAGAAGGTATAGCTGTTTATACTGTATCACTTTTATATTATGATTAACGGCTAAATTAAAAAAGAGAATAAAAAAAATTAAAGAGACATAATATATCTTATCGGAAGTTGATATTTTATATATCTAAAAAATCTTCGGGCATTATAATTTCGAGATATTCGTCAGGATCCATAAGATCATCAATATTGTCAATATCTTCCACTTCAATTTTAAAAATCCAGCCTTCACCGTATGGATCATTATTAACAATTTCTGGTGAATCCTCAAGATTTCTGTTAATATCTATTATTTTCCCTGAAACAATAGAATATATATCCAAAGATTCTTTTATAGATTCGATGATAGCAATTTTTTCTTTTTCGTTAACTTCACAATTCGCAATATTATTGATAAATTCAATAAAAGTTATTTCACCAAGATTATTCTGTGAAAAATCTGTTATGCCGCATATACCGGTTATATCATCAATCATCTTGATCCATTGATGATTATCATTATATTTTAAATCATCTGGAACATTCATTCCCTTTTCAGCATTCTTCATGAATCTTTTCCTCCGACTGTACTATTTGTAAAACTGAAATATTCTAAAAGATTTTCAGCTTCATTTTTGTATTTACTGCTAGCACCGCTTTTTATAATATTATTTAAAAAGTTCAAAGAATTTTCTATGTTTTTCATTTCATAATATATTATTGCTGCTTCAATTTTACTTTTATAATAATAATCGTTTTCAGATTCAGTCTCAATTGCTTTTAAAAAATATTTCAACGCATTAATTTTATTCTTATTATTTAAAAGACTTAGTCTTCCAAGATAATAATTTGATTCCATTTTATATTCACTTTCTTTTAAAGATAATTTATAAAAATAATTAAATGATCTTTTATAATCTCCTGTATTATAAAATAAAAATCCAGTGAGATAATCCAGATAGTTTTCATTTTCCTTGAAAGGTTTAAGATATGTAGAATATCTTAAAAATGAATTTATATTTTTATTTTTTAAACTATATTCAAGATTCAATAATAAAACCTTTTCTGTAAACCTATTCTTCAATAAATATTTTATTCTTGAGTCTGTTATATCTGAAGCAATTTTATCCTTTCCAATATTAAAATGATTAATAATAATTAATGAATCTCTTTCTGGTATGTTTTCATTCATCTCAACCTGATTGAGATAATTTATGGAAAGATCGAAATCATCATTTTCCATTTTTATTATTGCAAGTTCAATTCTTGCTTTTTCTTTGATATTTTCGGAAGTCTCAGATAGAAGAAGAGTACTATACACCTCTTCTGCTTTTATATAATTTTTTTTAGTCTGATAATAGCTTCCAAGTATTAGTAATTGTTCACCATGAAATTGATTGCGTTCTTTTATTCTATCTATAAAATTAGCTGCAGCTTCAACATCTCCTGTTTTTATTGTGCTTTCTATAAGCATCTTTGCATCTTCATCATTAAATGTTTTAATTTCTTCCCATTTCAAAATATTATAAACTTCATCATATCTTGAAATTTTATAACAGGCCCGGGCATGTAGCAATGGTAATTCTCTCCATTGATTTTCATCAAGCGGAGGTATTCTAACATTTTTTATTAAACTTATAACTTTTTCATATTGTTGTAGATAAAAATAAGATTTAAGAATATTAAAGTAAGCAATTCCTCTTGATTCCTCAATATTACTATTGAGGAATTTTTCATAATAAGATATTGCTTTATTATAATTTTTAGCTTCAAAATATTTATTTCCATAAATAACATTAAGCATTAAAGCATAGTTTGAATCAGGATAGCGAAGCTGGAGTATATTAAAATATTTAAATGTAGATTTATCTTTTTTTTCATTTAGATATATAGAAAAATTATACAATAATTTATCAACACCTGAATAATTGGGGAATAAATTTATTAATTGATTGATTTCTTTTTCAGCATTTTTTGAATCCTCTGTAGAAAGATATAGTTCAGTTAATAACCGGTGAGCCTCAAATCTGTAATTTATGTCTTTCATCGAAACATATCTTTTAAGATATGAAATTGATTCACCTATCCTGCCTTTTTTAAAACTTACAAGTGCAAAATAATAATCTGAATCATTTAAAAATTTCGAAAATGGATTATTCTTTTTCAGATCATTAAAGATAACTGTTGCATTATCAGAATCACCTTTTTCAAGAAGAATGCGTGCCTGTAAAAATTTAACTTCATCAATATTTTGTTCATATGGAAATTTTTCAATGTAATATTTTAAAAGACCTTCTGCTTTATCATAATTTTCATTTTTTATATAAGCTTTACTGATAGTTATAATTATGCTCTTTTTTAATTCCTCATCGTCATAAGATACGAACTTTTCGAGATATTTAATCGCTCTTAAGTGATCTTTTTCAATATAATAATTAGACATTAAGAGTGCGCTTTTTATTGATAAATCAACTTTTTCCTGGTTTTCCCAGACTTTTTCAAGAATTTCTATTCCAGTTTCAGGCTTTCCGGAATTAAGTAAAATTTTTCCATATTCATACATCCCATCATAGTAGTATTCTGACTTTTTACCAATTATTGTAAAAAGTTCAAAATCATTTCTAGCAAGATTATTTTTTTCAGTATCAAGATAAGATTTCGCTCTGAAGTAATACATATCATGATATGGATAGGTTTCAGCAAGCTCCGAGGGGATAGCGTTAAATGTAGTCTGTGCTTTTTTATGATTATCCTGAATCATGTATATTTGCCCTATAATCAGCCTTATCTCACTCTTTTTTTTCGAATCTATTTTTGAACTTAAAAGAGGATTCAGCCTTTCCAGTGCTTCATCATATTTCTCATTTTTAAAAAGTGCATGACCAATCTTCAGAACAAGTGATGCATTCAATTCTTTATCAGAACTTTTCTTTATAGCGTTTTCCCATTCAATTATTGATTCTTCATATCTTTGCTGTTTAAAATATATAGTGGCTATTCTATCATGAGCTGTTATAATTAAACTCAGATCATCGGCTTTTTCAAGAAATCTATTATATTCCTCTATTGCTTTAAGATTTTCATTTAAATTAAAATATGACTCTCCTATCCAGAAACGTGATTCAATTCTTAAACTTTCAGTTCGGCATTTATTAAGAAAAGAATTGAATTCAAAAATAGCTGCTTTATATTTACCCTGTTGAAAAATTGTTTTAGCAAGAAAGAACCATGCCCTGTCTCTATAATCATCATTATTTTCTTCGGTTTTTCTGAATAATAGTTCTGCTGATGCATAATTACCCGCTTTGAATGCTTCAATTCCCTGATTAAAAATATTTCTCGATTCTGAAGCAGAATAACTATTTATAGAAATTATAAGAAAACAAGCTATAAAATATATTATTCGTTTCATTAATAATTCCATTATTTATTATATAAAGTATAAATCTATCTATACTGATGTATCTAGCTGAGTAAATCATAATATTAAAATATGATAATTATTTTCTTAATATGTATTTTTAATATAATTTATTAAATAATTTATAGAATAAAGACTTGAAAGATTTCGTATTGTATCTCTTTCTCCTTTAAAAAATTTTGTAGTAGTAAAAAGATATTCTTTTATTTTAAAACCGAAGCATATCATACCGACAGGCTTTGTTTCATTACCTCCGCCTGGTCCGGCTATTCCAGTAGTTGAAACTGATATATCTGTGTTGAATTTATTTTTAATTGAAATTGCCATTTTTGCCGCTGTGACTTCACTCACAGCTCCAAAACTGTTGAGAATTTCAACAGGAACATCCAGAAAATATTTTTTTATATCATTACTGTAGGCAATAACAGAACCTTTATATACTTCAGATGCTCCGGAAATATCAGTGATTTTTTTTGCTATAAGCCCACCTGTACAGGATTCAGCCGTTGATATCGTTAATTTCTTTGCAATAAGCAATGAAATCAGTTCCTCTTCGGGAAATGCAGTATTATATTCGACCAGATATTGGTAGAATTTATTTCTTACACAAATATCAATTCTTTCTTTATCTGCAGAATATTCTGTGAAACCGGTGATTAATACATCGTAAACTCCAGACCTGTATATAATACATGTTTTTACAGAATCAGGCAAACTTAATTCATTAATTAGTCTATTTATATCTGATTCTTTTATGTCTGATATTTTATAATTAAGATTAAATTTATTATAAAATTCAGAAAACTTTTTAAGATATGGCAAAATATCATTAATCATCATCTTCTCAGCCTGAGATGGAATACCGGGAAGTGATATTATAATTTTATTCATATGTCTGACAATGAATCCAGGAGCAGGACCATATATGTTTTGTATAACCAGCGAGTTCTCGGGTACAGTAGAAATTTTATGATCATTATTATTTATTGAACAATTCATGGATCTGTAATAATCAATGAACTTATTATTCGATTCTTCATCTAAAACCGGATGAATATTTAAAACACTACATACAGCATCCACAGTATTATTATTATCTGCAGGACCGAGACCTCCAGTAGTAATAACCATATCAGCTTCATTTATAGATTGATTCAATACTGAGACAATCGATTCGATTTCATCACCAATTGTAATATGTTTAAGAACTTTAAAATTACTTCCCCAAAACAGATTACTTATGAATGAACAGTTTGTATTAATAGTAGTTCCATAAATAAATTCATAACCCGTTGAAATAATTATTACATCAGGCATTTCTTACATACTCTCAGGAGCAGATACTCCAAGAATATGGAGACCATTTTTTATAGTAATTCTTACTGCATCACAAAGAGCCAGATTGGTTTGAGTCTTGATGTCATCCTCGGAGAGAACCCTGTGTTCTGCATAAAATCTATGATAAGATTGAGCCAGACGCATCAGAAAAGTAGAAATTTTATGAGGCTCATATGTTTCTGCCGCATCAGAAATTTCTTCAGGAAATTTTGCTATAAGTTTAAGTATAACTACAGCTTCATTATTGCTAAGTGTTTCTAAATCGGCTTTCTCCGGGTTGAGAGAGATGTTTCTTCTTTCTGCTTCCTTAAATATTGAGCAAATTCTTGCATGCGCATATTGAAGATAAAAAACAGGATTCTCCGAACTATTCTTTTTTGCCAGAGCGAGATCAAAGTCAAGATGACTGTCCATAGATCTCATGATAAAAAAGAACCTTGAAACATCAACACCTACCTCATCTATCAACTCCCGCATTGTCGAAAAATTACCCAGTCTTTTTGACATTTTTACTGTTTCACCTTCCATGATTAGGTTTACCTGTTGCGATATCAGTACACGGAACATATCATTTCTTCCACACAAAGCCTGAACAGCTCCTGACAATCTTGCAATATAACCATGATGATCCGGACCCCATATATCAATTAAACGATCATATCCTCTTTCAAGTTTATCATTATGATATGCTATATCTGCCATCAGGTAAGTAGGACGCCCATCATCTCTTATAACGACACGATCTTTGTCATCTCCGAATACTGTTGACCTGAATATTTTCTTACCATCTTCGACATATATGTGATCATACTGTTCAAGCCTTTTCATAGCTTTTGTTACTTCACCTTTTGCATGAAGTGAACTTTCTCTGAACCATGTTTTGAAATTAACATTGAAATCCGCGAGGTCCTTTTTCTGACTTGATGTATTAAACTCTATAGCTTTATTTGCGGCAAAAACAGCTTTACTTTCATCATCTTTAAATCCGTTAAACTCGCTTGAGTAATTATCAATAATCCATCTGGCAATATCCTTGATATATTCTCCATGATAACCATCTTCCGGGAAGTGGAACGGTTCATTATTTAATTCTTTTATTCTCGCAAGAACAGAAATACCAAGAAGATTTACCTGGTTTCCAAAGTCATTTACATAAAATTCTCTATCAACCAGATCACCATTTGTTTCAATCAGATTTGCGATTGTATCTCCAAGTGCAGCAGCCCTTGCAGATACAACATTCATGGGGCCTGTCGGATTTGCCGATACAAATTCAATATTATATCTTAGAGGATTATCTTTAATCTGTCTCCCGTAGCTTTCTCTTTGTTTTATTACATCCAGCATGTTTTCTTTTAAATAATTGAGCGAAATGAAAATGTTAATAAATCCAGGTTTTGCAAGATATACCTCCCCTATAAGATCATTATTTTTACAAATATAGTTTTTAAGTATTTCACCGATTTCCATTGGTGATCTTTTAATAATTCTGGCTGATTCAAGAGCAATAGGTGTTGAATAATCTCCAAACTTTGACTCTCGTGGATATTCAATTTTTATTACAGGATATTCAGCAACGGGAAGTTTTCCTTCAGAAATAGCTTTTTCGAACGAGTTAATTATTATATTATTTATTTTATTTTTTATATTCACTTATTCCTCATAATTGTTTTAATAAATATTTGCGAAATTAATTTGTGGAGGATTTAATTTACATTAAATTCCTTAAAAATCCAACTTTTTGTCAATCATATTTAACAGCCTTTTTATCAGGCTTTAATATTAGGAATTCAGAGTTAGTTAAAAAAATCTTGACTAATATTAATTATGATATATCAGATTAATAACAAATACAAATTACTGGATAATAAGATGAGACTAAAGAAAGATGTGATATTTTTATCGATTATAAATACATTTTTAATATCTTTTATTATACTTGCTTTAACGCAAAGTAACTCTTTTTTAATAAGCATATTAACTATATTAATTACTTTGATTATAATGGTTAATTTTGGTTGTCTGGGGAAATATATTGCTTTAAAAAATGAAAAAAATGTGATCCTGTTATTTATTATAGGTTTTTTAACCGGACCTTTTGGTTTAATTTTCATTTTTCTTTTTATAAAACTCCCTGAAAAACTTATTGGCTTGTTCATTTCCATGTCTGTTTTTATTTTAATGGTAGTATTATTCACACAGACAACAATTCTTTCAGGAATGGAATGGGGCTCGATTGACTTCAGATATTTTATCAGGGATCCCTCTCAAAAAACAGTAAAACTTGAAGAGGGTGTAAAAATGAACAGAATTAATCCCAGAGCCAGAAAAGATATTGTAATAATCGGGATTGATGAAGAAACAATAAATGACTTCTCAAATCAGGGGATACAATGGCCATTTCCATGGAAAATTCACGCAAAACTTTCCAACTATATAGCTTCAGGAAAACCTCTCGCAATACTCTATGATATCATGTTTCTTGACCACAAACCTGGTGAAGCTGAGCTTGCAAAAGCCATTAAAGAATCCGGTGTAGCATTTCTTGATTACAAGTTTGATGTTGATGAAGTTGATGTAAAATTTACGGATCAGAAGGAAAGATTGGAATTGCTTGATAAAGTAAAATTCCCTCTAAATCCCAATGACAGAAGCGGGAGTATTGTATCCGATGTTTCACCTCCAACACCTGATCTCATCAAGGCCGCTAAAGGTATTGGATTTGCAAACGTATTTGCCGGAAGAGACAATATTAACAGAACAATGCCGCTCATTATAAAATACAAAGGTGCTTATTATCCAAACATTGACCTTTCTATTGTAATGAGTTATTATGGGATTGGGCCTGAAAATGTAGAGATAAAAATGGGAGAATATATCAAACTTAAAAATCTTCCAAAAGAAAAAATGGCAAAACCCAATGAGAAAAGAGAAGTCCTTATTCCAATTGATGGATTTGGTTTTATGGACGTTAATTATATCGGAGGTTCTGGAAGCTTTCAACATTATCCTTATTATCTCTTTGCCAATGACGGGACAATGGAGGGTAACACCTCTTTAACAAATAAAATTCTTCTTATTGCAGCCTATGCAGTAGCTGGTGTAGCAACAGACGAACACAAATCGCCATATGGAGCTACTTTCGGGATTGAGCATCATGCAAATGCCCTGAATACAATTTTAAACCAGGATTTCCTTTTTAAACTTTCTGATCTGCAGAATATCTTAATAATGCTTTTTATAGCACTCCTTGTTGGTTTTATAACTCCAAAAATGTCAATAGGACCATCACTGGTTACCACAGTCGTTTTTTTACTGGCATATTCTGTTTTGTCATATATTCTTTTCGATTATTTCAGTATTATAACAGCTTTGGCCACACCTGTTATACAAACAGCTATTACCTATTCCATGCTGGTAACATATAGGGTTGTTAATGAACAACAGGAAAAGAAATATATAAGACAGACATTCTCTAAATTTGTTTCAAAATCAGTTGTTGACGAACTTCTAAAGGATCCGAGTAAGATAAAGCTTGGTGGAGATAAAAAAATACTCACTGTTCTTTTCTCTGATATCAGAGGTTTTACATCTATATCTGAAAGACTTACTCCGGAAGAGCTTGTTGAACATCTCAATATTTATCTTCAGTCCATGACTGATATTATTATAAAGTATTATGGAACGCTTGATAAATATATTGGCGATGCAGTAATGGCATTCTGGGGAGCTCCAATAGAAATGGAAGATCATGCACTTAATGCATGTAAAGCATCAATAGAAATGATGGATGCTTTGAAAGAAATGAATAAAAAGTGGGAAATCGAAAATAAACCAATACTGGAAATAGGAATTGGTATAAATACTGGAGATATGATTGTTGGTAATATGGGATCAGCAGCGAGAATGGATTATACCCTCATGGGTGATAATGTAAATCTCGGTTCAAGGCTTGAAGGAACTAACAAGTTTTATAAAACACACATTATTATCAGTGAATTTACTTATCAATATGTCAGGGACCAGGTCATTGTGCGTGAACTTGATTTAATCCGTGTTAAAGGAAAAGCATTGCCAGTAAAAATATATGAATTAATGGCTATTAAAGATTAAAAACATACTGATTCAGATTTATTTTTTATTTTAAGATTTATACAGGGTGCCTCAAAACTACCGGTTATTTCAAGAGGCACCCTTTCTATATTATTATCTTTAATTATATTCAGATTAAGCGGAACTTTTAATCCTTCTTCCTCCGTAAAATTTCCATATGCAGTAAAATTA
This sequence comes from Spirochaetota bacterium, assembly GCA_963664815.2. Taxonomy (GTDB): domain Bacteria; phylum Spirochaetota; class UBA4802; order UBA4802; family UBA5550; genus WRGT01. Next base: position 1,926,308 of record CAXXHB010000003.1, on the reverse strand, counting down.
ATAATATTAGAGTTAAAATTTAAATTTCGGATAAAAAATGTGTTTGCTGATTGCATAAAACCTACTGAAAAATTTGTAAAATCCATCCTTTTATTAAAAATATTCTTATAATTATTTTGACTCATAAATTCATTTAGCTTACGTTGTATCGGCATATTATTAATGTAACCGTCTTTAATGGAAACATCAAAAACAGCCTTACCGTTTTCAATAACTTGTCCTATCCGGTAGGCACTTGTTTCAAAGCTTAAATTTAATGATAAAATTCCTCCTAAAGAATAATCAAGCCCTGCATTATTAGATATCTGGCTTAGATCGAGTTTATCTACTTTGAAGTTAAACTTGAAAAAGGGGTATTCCTGTTTTAAAGATGAAAAAAGATCAAAACTATATGTACCGTTATATCCTGATAATGAGAAACTATTTGTTTTTAATGTCCCTTTCAGAAGAGAAATATCTATATTTAAATTATCAAGGTATGATTTGCCTGAGATGATTAGTTTTTCGGAGAAAAGTTTGAGAGATATGTCATTATTATTTATAAATATTCCTTCGGGTTCTTTCAGGAAATTTCTTTGCTCGTCAAAATTCTGGAACATATCAACATATGCTAAACTATAAACTTTTTTAATTGTGTCAGTAAATAATTCTCTTAACAGATCAAGTTCAATCTTTTTAGATACTATCTCAATTGTGTTTGTTGTTTTAATTGGATTCCAGCATGATATTGCACTGTTCAATGAAACATTGAAATCTGAATTTCCGGTCTTTAAATTTGTAGTAATTGCAATTTTATCATTATTTGCAGATAATAAAATATTAGCATCTTTGATATTTTTAAATTCATCAGGAGATTGTTTTAAAGAAACAAGACTAAACTTATCCAGTATCATATCAAGGTTTATATTTTCAGGTTTATTTTCGTTCAGCTTATATTTACATATTCCATTAACAGATAATTTACCGCCATATCTGCAATTTTTAAAAATAAAAAATTTTTCAGATAATTCATCGAGATTTATTATATTGGATTTAATTTGAAAGGATATAAAATCATTTTTAAGAAAATCTACAGATGTTGATAACTCAACAATATCATCATCTATTACTAGCTTATCCACTGTTAATCTTTCACAATTTCTGGAAATATTAAAACTGAATTCAGTCTCGAAATCTTCATCTTTTATGAAAGGAAATGGTGTGTCATTTTCGTAATATAATATATTAAGAGAAGATGTATCAGTGCTCCCTTTGCATTTTATGACATCATTTTCATTTATCAATTTCAGTTCACCCGAAAATGTACCTGCCATTAATGTCCGTGTTGTCAATCTGTCATTCAGTAAATTATTCAAGTGAGACAAATCAAAATTTTCAAGTTCGATATCCGATTCTGAATGATCTTTATTTAAAAATATTTTTCCCTTTACCCTATATCTGCTTTTCTTAAACCAGCTATTATTTATTCTATCCTGAATTGTACCATATGATCTGTATGTAATATAGTCACTTTTATATTTTATCATCAAATCCAGATTATATAAATCTAACTCAGATTTAGAGTTTTTCAGAGTTTCTCTGAATGCTAAACTTGAATCAGTTAATTCGAAACGAAAACCTTCAGTAATAAACTGTTTAATTTTATTCTCATTTATTCCATTAATTAATTCTTCAATAAATGTTTCATTATATGTTTTCCCGTAATTTTTAATTATAGTTATTTCGGGTTCAGACATATAAACGCCGGAAAATGTAACTTTTTTTCGGATTAAATCTAATAAGTATGTATCAATTGTTATTTCCCGGCATTTTATTAAATTTATATTGTCATTAAAATCATTAGTATTCGAGAGATAAAAATTCTGAAGTACTATATCACCATTATATTTAAAATGGAGAGAATCGAATTTAATGGCTTTACCAAAGATATCTTTGAAAGTATCTTTTAAAGAATTGGAAAGTTCATTTACCGGATATAAAATATTAATTGATATTTTCAGTATACTGAAACTTAAGAGCATAACCGAGAAAATTACACCGAGCGAAATAATAAATTTTTTATTCTGGTTCATAGAAATTCTTATTTACTCAATCATTTTATTAAATTATTTATACTCACTTAGTTAGTTAGTTAAATATCATCTTAAATTGCGTCAAGCACTTAAATTTTTATTTTATTTTGAATAATGATATACAGAGCTGTTATAGGAGACAAAATTATGGATGAAAAAAATTATGTACAAAAGCTTCTGGGGATTTCAAAAAACTATAATATAGATAAATTAAGGAATATAAATTACAGAGATGAGTTCCATCCATTTGAAGGCTCCCCTAAAAGACACCCAACTAATGAAAACATTCTGATACTAATAACAAATCCGTTTGAAGAGGATAAAAAGTTTTATGAATTCCATCTGGATACAATAATCGCTATTGAAGAAATTGGGACTGTAACATCCGGTGATAATAAAAGCACATACAAGATACGTATATGGGTAAAGAAAGGTACAATGGCGGTGAAATCCGAAACATTTATTGTATGACTCGTATTAATAATACTGAGATTAATTTTTATAATTTTGCATTTTAATTATCTTTATTACGTGAATTATTACAAGAAATAGTTCAATGAGAATATTTTTTATTTTTCGGTTATTCTTATTATAAAAATTTTTTGAAAAATATGTTTCAATAATTACTTGACTTATGTTTTTAGAATGAATGATACTATGTTTACTACAAAGATAATAATATTAAATTAATCAGAAAAACCTGAAGAAAAAATGCAGAATATTAAATTTCATGCTATTTCATTAGCATCAGTAATACTTTTCTCATATATTTTAGCAGTTACAATTAATGGAATTATAAGAAATAATCTTGCAGTGTATCCCTCTGAAAAAAACAGAATTAAAATATCAAAGCAGATCCAAAAAGAAAACATGAATATTGATATTAATCAGATAATCGAATCAGGATTTTTCAGAACAGCTTCATCAAATGTTTCAGAGATGAAAGAGGATTTATCTTCAGCATTAAGCGATCTGAAGCTTATTGGTACTGTTACAGGCCCTCCCGGAATAGCGCGAGCCCTAATCATGAAAAAAGGTGAAAAGCAGCCTAAAGTCTTTAAAATCTTGAATGACGTTTATGGTTTTTCCATTACAGGAATTGATTCTTCCAAAATATATCTCAAAAAAAATAGTGAAAAATATGTTTTAGATCTATTTGAAAAAAAAGATTTTGCTACATCTGACAGCGGAGGTACCGCTGAAACAGGTGGCGGAGTTGTAAAGAAAAGTATAAGCAGATCTGAAATGCAGCAGAAGGTTATGAATAATATTGACAATGCCATGCAGGGAATTCAGGCAGGTCCTCATCGGGAGAATGATCAGATTGAAGGATTTAAAATAATCAGGATAAGACCATATAATATACTCTATGAATACGGAATAAGAAGTGGTGATATAATCAAGAGAATTAATGGTAAAAAAATTGATAGCACAGAAAAATTGTTTAACATGTGGCAGGGTATGAAAAATGAATCAAAGATGGTAATTGATGTTCAAAGGAACGAACAGATTATTACATTTGAATTGAATATTACAGACTGACAGGATATTTTTCTTATGAATAAAAAATATTTAAAGATCCCAATCCATTTAACAATGGCGTTTATCCTTATATTTACTGTGTCAGTAGATTATAACTATAATTATTTATGGGCTGCAAAAAAATCAAAAGAAAAAGTAAAGGAAAATTTAAAAGAAGATAGTTTTTCTCTGAATTTTAATGATGTCGAAATATCTGAATTTTTAAATGTAATGAGCCAGGTTCTTGGAAAAAATATTATTCTTAGCGATAAGGTTAAAGGAAAAATTACAATAAATTCAGCAAAAAAAGTTCCGATTACTGAGGCATACGATCTTATGAAATCTATCCTTGAAATAAAAGGATTTGCAGTAATTGAAACAACCAACTTGATAAAAGTAGTTCCGATAAAAGAAGCTGTTCAAAAAAATGTTGAAGTTATACTTGACGGTGATAAGATTAAATTGAATAAAGAAGATACTGTGACATTTCTTTTGGAACTCATTAATGCTGATGCCAATGATGTTTCAAATGTTTTAAAATCATTAAAAACTGCTGATACTGATATAATAGTTTACAAAACACTCAATATTATTATTTTCAGCGGGAATTCAACAGACATAAGAGGACTTGTAAAAATTGCCCAGTCACTGGATAAAAATCCATCAAAGACAGGTGATGTAGCTATTGAAAAGGAAAATGAAGATGATTTTATACATGTTGTACACCTGGAAAATGCAGATGCCACAAACCTTGCTGAAGTATTATCAAGAATACCATTTTCACAATATGCTGTAATTAATACAAATCCTGTTCAAACTGTTCAAGTACCTGATATAGAAAATAAGAATAAAGGTGCAGCCCAGCCTAATCAACCTAAAAATCAACCAGCGAAACTTTCAATAATTGCAAATAAAGAAACTAATTCTCTGATTATTAATGCTTCAGGACCGGAGTTTAAAGAAATTTTCAGGGTAATAAAACAGCTTGATACCGTCAGACCGCAAATACTTATTGAAGCGTTGATCGTTGAGGTTGATGTTGAATCAAACTGGGGATTCGGTGTAGATTGGACACTGGGGGGACAGACCGGTTCACATATCTTTGGAGGTTCCTCAATTATGGGAAGTGTTCCAAGCTATTCACTCCCAACCGGGATTACAGATAAAACGGTTGCAGTACCTTTGAAAGCACAAACAATGACTCTCGGTTATTTAAGCGATTCGTCAATACTCGGTTTTGCATTAATTAATGCAACAGGTCAGGATAAAAATATAAATATTCTTTCAACTCCTCATATTTTAACAATAGATAATCATGAAGCTGAAATTAATGTTGGTGAAGAGATTGCAATTCCAACCAATAGTCGAGTGGATACAAACAATAATATTTATTATACATATGAGTATAAACCGGTGGGATTAAAACTTAAGCTCACTCCTCATATCACTACAGGAGAAAAAATAACTCTCGAACTATTTGTTGAAGTAAATTCTGTTCTTGGAACAACAACAACAACTACTACTAATACAGTTATTCCTCCTGATCTTGCAAAACGTGATATTAAAACAAAAATTTCTATTAAAGATGGAGCTACTATAGTAGTTGGCGGACTTATGAGAAATTCTGTTACAGATACAGAAACCAAAGTTCCGCTGCTGGGAGATATCCCGTTATTGGGATGGTTATTTAAAAATAAATCCAAAGAAACCTCAAAGACAAATCTTCTTGTTTTTATTACACCAAGGGTTGTCACAGATCCGGCCAAGATAAAGAAAATCACTGAAGAGAAACAGAAGGATTTTCAAAAGATTCAGAATAACAGTAAAAAATAATAATTATATGTCAGTAATGAAAAATAGGCCAGTTGGAAAAATACTTATTGAAAAAGGTAAAATTTCGCCTGAAAACCTTCAGGAAGCATTACTTCTTCAGCAGAATTCAGAACTAAAGATTGGTGAATTATTAATCAAAAAAGGACATCTTTCGGAAGCTGACCTCCTTGAATCGCTAGCCTTACAGAATGGCATTGAGTTTAAAGCTCATATTGAATACAATGATTCTGACTCAATTTTTAAAGGTCTTCCGGTTAATTTTTTAAAATGTAATTTAATTGCTCCATTCAGTTCAGGTAAAGGAACTATAAAAATTGCAATTTCCGACCCTCTTAATGTACAGCCGCTTGATGATTTAAAACTGCTGTTTAAAGGATATTCATTTAAAATTGTAATGACAATTACAAGTGAAGTACTTAAGATAATCAATACTCACTATGAGCTTGTAGAATCTGCCACAACAAACGAAATAATTGAAAATCTTGAAGAATCTGATTTTGAAATTCTCTCAAGAACTTCATCTGAAACTTCTGATATAATGGATATGGCAAATGATGCACCAATTATCAGACTAGTTAATACAATTATACGACAGGCTGTAAGTGAGAGAGCAAGTGATATTCATTTTGAAGTCTATGAAAAGGAACTGATTGTACGATTCAGAATTGATGGAATACTCTATAAGATGTTCACACCTCCAAAGAAGTACCAGGATTCAATAATTTCCAGAATAAAAATTATGGCTAATCTGAACATTGCTGAAAACAGAATGCCACAGGATGGGAGGATACAGATAAAAATCAGAGGGAAAGAGATTGATATCAGGGTATCAATTTTTCCGACATATTATGGTGAAAGAATCGTATTAAGGCTTTTGAACAAATCTGATATGAATTTTGAACTTAGCTCTATAGGTTTTTCAAAAGATGTTCTTCAGGGATTTAATAATCTTATAAATCTCACTCATGGCATAGTGCTTGTAACTGGACCTACCGGGAGTGGTAAAAGCACAACACTATATGGTGTATTGACAAGTTTAAATCATGATGATGTGAATATCCTCACAGTAGAAGACCCGATAGAATACCAGATTCCCGGAATCGGCCAGATGCAGATAAGACCTAAAATTGGACTTACTTTTGCTTCAGGACTCAGATCTATACTAAGACAGGATCCGGATATAATAATGATTGGCGAAATCCGTGATTTTGAAACAGCTGAAATTGCCATTCAGTCAGCATTAACAGGGCATCGTGTTTTCTCTACACTCCATACAAACGATGCTGCTTCAGGAATAACAAGACTTATTGACATGGGAATTGAACCATATCTTATCTCTTCATCCGTAAATGCCTTTCTTGCGCAGCGCCTTGTAAGAATGATCTGTCAGGATTGTATAACTCCGTACAAACCGACTCAGCAGGAATTAAATCGCGCAGAAATAACAAAATCATCGCTTGATAAAGGTAATCTTTACAGGGGCAAAGGGTGCGATAAATGTCTTAATACAGGATATACCGGAAGGATAGGTATATTTGAACTGCTTACAGTAACAGATAACATCAGGAAAATGATGATGTCCGGAGCTGATGCTTCCACTATTAAGCAACAGGCGATAAAAGAAGGAATGATCACACTTTTGACAGATGGAGTACAAAAAGCAGCCAGAGGACTAACTACACTGGAGGAAGTATTAAGAGTATGCTGATTAATGGAGAAAGGATATGCTCTATCGTTACAGGGCTCTGAACAACAAGGGAGAAGAAGTAACTGATTATATTGATGCTCCCAGTGAAATCGCGGCAAAGCAAAAAATAAAAAAATCGGGACTTTATATTACATCTATAAAAAATCAGGACACTGGTAATATTGATCATAAGAAATTTGACCTCAAAGATTTATCTGACAGAATACTTATATCTATCCGAAAAAATTCCGCAAAAAAACAGGTAGGTCTCTTTTCAAGACAACTATCCACTCTTTTAAAGGCAGGAATGCCATTGATGGTTGCACTTAATGATATTATTGAACAGATAGATAATAAAATTTTTAAAAATATTATAATTGATGTTAAAGAAAAAATTGAAGCCGGATCTTCATTTTCAAATGCTCTGTCAAAAAATAAAGAGCTTTTTTCTGAAATGTATATTAACATGATACGAGTTGGTGAAAACCTGGGATCACTTGATGAGATAATTGCAAGATTGGCTGAAATGGAAGAAAAAAATATCTTCCTTAAAAATAAAATAAGAGCTGCATTATGGTATCCTGTCTTTATGCTGACCTTTTCTTCATTGATTGTTATTTTTTTAATGGTTAAAATTATTCCGACAATTTCCGAAATATTCGTTGAACAAAACAGAGAACTTCCTATTCCTACACAAATAGTAATAGGTGTAAGTAATTTTTTAACACATTACTGGATTCTTATTCCCATATTCATTGCAGTATTTTTTTACTTTTATCAAAAATACTCAGCAACAGAAGAAGGAAGAAAAAAAATTGATGAAATTTTGATGAAAATACCTCTTGTAAGCAGATTATATAATAAAATAATTGTTTATAGATTCACTTTAAATCTTGGTGTTTTGCTTCTTAATAAGGTGGATCTATTAAAATCTTTTGAAATAGTAAAAAAAATTGTAAATAATGTTGTTGTTGAAGAAAAAATTGATAATGCAATAAAAAATATTCAGGAAGGAGCGTCAATAGCACAATCTTTAAAAAAATATGAATTTCTTCCCAAACTGGTTATAGGTATGATTGCTGCAGGTGAAGCCAGCGACAAGGTTGATGAAATGTTGTTAAATATAGGGAATGTCTATGAAAATGAAATAGATATGGTAGTAACAAGCCTAACCGGAATGATTGAACCTTTAATTATTATAATAATGGGGATAATAATTGGTGTAATAGTACTTTCGGTTATGATGCCTATTATGGAGATGAACCTGATGGTTCAGTGATAATTTTATTAATTATAAAAGAGGAGAGATGTTGTGAATCGAATAGGAAAAATATTAATGAAAATTCAAAATTTTCTTGATGAGAATGAGGGTTTTACATTACTCGAACTTATGATTGTAATTACAATAATTGCAATACTCGGAGGATTTGCAGTATCAAAATTTACCGGAATACTGGATAAAACAAAAATAACAGCTGCCAAAACAGATCTCGGGACTTTTGAAACGGCTCTTGATGCCTATTATCTCAATCATAATACCTACCCTACAACAGAAGAAGGTCTGCAAAAACTATCTTCTGACGGTCTGCTTAAAAATAAAAAAGACACATTAATGGATCCATGGAATAATCCCTATCAATACAGATATCCAGGCAAATTTAGTGATAGTCCTGAAATCTGGAGTTTCGGTGCAGATGGAAAAGAGGGCGGCGAAGGAATTAATGCCGATATAAACAGCTGGGAATAATTATTGTTTTTATTTAATGATAACAGAGGTTTTACTCTTATTGAACTGGTAGTTGTGATAGCAATTCTTACTGTCATAAGTGTTATTGCATTGCCGACATTATCCGGTATTTTTGGGAACGGACGTAAAGAATCATCAATAATCAAATCTTATATTGAAGCAGTTACTGATGATTCATTTGTTCATAGAAAAAATAATTATTTATGCATTCAGTTATCAAAAACAGGCAATAAAAATTCAGAATTATTCAATGATGAATATAATGATACCAATGTTTTAAGTGTTTATGAATTACATGATGGTAAATTTATTCCGAATAAAAATAATATTTTAAAACGTAGAAAATTAGGTACCTCGTTAAATTTAAATGAAGTAACTCTGAATGGTGGCAAAAATATTAATTCCGGGAATGTTATAATACCCTTTTTTTCTGATGGGACAAGTGAAAGTTTCGTGTTGAAAATTCTTTTCGGAGATACAAATATTATAATTACTAAAAATAAGGTCAATAAAGAAGTTTTACTGGATAATGAATTCTGATTAATAATCTTATGCGATATGTCAAAAATAAAAAAAAGAACTATGGGTTTGTTTTAATAGAAGTTTTGATAGCTGTAACAATTCTTTCTGTTATTTTGCTAAGTGTTTATTCAGGAATATCATCCGGAATGAATATTATCGGAAACAGCAGAAATTATACACGCGCTATGATTATAGCAAAATCCCTGATGAATGAATTCAGAAGCGAGCATATGAAGGGTGTTGACATGAAAAATGCACCAGTAAAAAACTATCCGGATTTTAATTACGACAGGATTAGTGAACGATATGATAATCCAATGCTTGGTCCACTGATTGTAAATAAAACATCAATAATAATTAAATGGAAGTATAAAGGAGTCGAGAATAACTACAAATTAAACATGGTATATCAGGTAAAATAGGACCTAAGTGGTATTGTTATATGCATTCTTACAGAAATAATAACGGATTCACTTTAGTAGAAATGCTTGTTGTCGCAAAAGTATCTTCAGTAATTCTTGTAATGTTCTGTTCGGTATACTCATTAAATAATAAAGATACATATGAATTCTTTACACTATGTAATGTGAGTTATGAATAAATATATTTTAAATATAAAAAAAAACTATTTTGGACGAAAAGTATCATTGGAACATTATGGTGTTTTAAGTTATATATTTAACAGCAGAGGATATATTTTATTAATTGTTTTAGTTATTTCAGCTTTCCTGGTATCTTTTACATCCGAATTCTTTTATCAGACTCATATTTATATCAGTTATATTAAAAGATTCAAGTCTGATATTAGTTCTGAATATCTTGCATATTCAGGCTATGAATTTGCAAAAGCAATTCTCGATGTTGACCGTCTAGGACTTGCATCATCATTTATGCCTAATCTTTCAAGTGACAGAAATATTGATTCATATAAAGACATATGGGCTCTCGATATCCCGGAAATGAGTTTTCCCGGTGGTACTGTAAAAATAAAAATTGATGATGAAAATTCAAAAATCAATATATCAGCTTTGGCCAATGAAGTTGTTGAAAAAACACCATACTATGGAATCCTTCAGAGATTTTTTGGCAATATGGGATTTTCAATCGATATCGCTGATTGTATCATTGATTGGATTGATCCTGATAATGTAAGGTTCCCTTATGGTGCAGAATCCTCAGATTATTATCTTACTCTTACTCCACCATATTCTGCACAGAATGATGAAATGAAGAGTATTGATGAATTGCTTCTGGTAAAATTAATAACTCCTGAAAATTATTATGGACTTGGAGGAGGAAATCATGGATTGGAAAAAAATCTGGTTGAAGATAATAAGGGAGATGTTAAAATACCTCTTTACAAGTTGGAAAATTTATCTGCTGTAGAGAGTAAAAAAGAATCAGACTCGAATTCTAAAGAAAACATAGAACGAAAAATCGGGAAAGAAAAAGACAGGTCATTATTTAATTATTTACGAGTTTATGGAAATAAATCAGATTTCACTGATGAAGTTAACAAGATCAATATAAATACTGCAAGCTTCAGGGTTTTAACTTCATTATCAAACGAAATGACTGAAGATGTTGTGACAGAAATAATTAGGAAAAGGCAGATTCAACCATTTAAGAATATTAATGAGATTAATGAATTCGTTAAAGAACCGGACGTTTTAAAAAATTTAATAACAGTTAAATCCAAAATATTCAAAATTTCGGTAACAGCTTATGATAATGAAGGATTCTGTCGTTTTATAGCATATTATGACAGAGATAATAAAAAAATCTTGTATTGTTCCAGTGAACATTAAAAGACATGGAGTTTTGTTTTGTTTGATAATATTGCCTCAATAGATATTGGAACATCCTCAATTAAATTAATTAAAGTAAAAAGAGGATTTAAAAAGTTCGAAATGATTTCAACTGCAATTGAATTCATTGATACAGATATGTACAGTAAAGATTATATTTCTGCAGTTGAAAGTGCACTTCATAATATCTTTGAAAAAGAGGACCTGTCAGATTTTAAAATCGTTACTTCTTTACCTGTAGATAGATTATTACTGCGTAATATACGTTTCCCGTTTAATGACATTAAAAAAATCAGGGAAGTTCTGCCATATGAAGCTGAAGAAAGTATACCTTATCCTGTTGATATGGTATCGATTGATTTTCAGACTATAACCGATGATGATTCAGGAAGTAGAAGTGTAATTTTTGCGGCAGTAAATAATGATTTTCTGAGAAATATTATTGATATATTTAATAAATTTGGTCTTCATCCGGTTTATGCAGGTATTGAATCTAATTCATTGTTAAAGTGCTATGAATATTTCAATTCAGTAAATGATGAAACTATAATCCAGATAGATCTGGGAAACAGAAAAACAGTTGTTAATGTTGTAAAAAACAACAGGCTGATGTATACTCGTGCCGTTTCTTCAGGTATGGGTAAACTTGTTGAAAAAATTTCTGATATATTAAATATACCATTATCCAGTGCTCAAAAAATAATGGAATCATTGGATCTCGACATCTCTTCGTATGAATTAAACCTTAAATCAGATAATTATAAAAACTTAAGTATAAGTAAACAAAAATTAAAATCAATTTATCTTGAGGCTAATGATCTAATATCAGTAATACTAAATGAAATTGCTTTTACAATTAAAGCAAGTGGAGAATATTCTGATTATTCAAACTTCGGCAGGATAATCATCACAGGTGGTGGGGCCAATATAAAAGGGGTATCAAAAATTATTCAGGATACATCCGGGATACCCGTAGTTTTCATGCCATTTTTAAATGGATATCTGGATGTAAACATCAGAAGCAGATTTTCAGTATGTCTTGGTAATTTACTCGTTTATATGAATAATCTCTCATCATCAATAAATTTTTTAAAAGGTGATTTTATTCCTGATTCCGGTAATAATATAATTAAAAAGTATTATCTGGCTATCTTTTTTGCCTCACTATCTGCATTTTTTCTTTTAATAAATATCTTAAACATGGTTTTTTTTGTAATTAAAAGTAATAATTATACGGACAGTATACTTCAGCAGAAATATAAAAAATATTTTAACACACAGACGGTATCAAAAGATCCTGTAAAAGATGCTACTAGTATATTATTAAAGGAAAAGAAAGAACTTTCTGTTTTAAAAGAAATGCTTGGAGAAGAGACTCTTTTTCTTCCTTTACTTAATCTTGTAATAAAAAATTTTTCCGGAGCTGAAGGTTTTGACATAAAAAAAATCAACTATGATGGTAAGAGTATGGTTATAGATGGAGAAACAAGAAAAACGTCAGATCTTGAAGAATTTAAGAAAAGCTTGCTCAATTCCGGTGAATTTGAAAGTATTACAATTAATATAAGAGACACCAGTAACAGTAGAAGTTTATTTACAATGTCAATAAAACAGAAAATTTAAGTGATAAAAATGATAAATCTGAACAATAGAGAGAAAAAATTATTATTTGTACTTGCCGGGATATTGATAACCGGATTTATTTACTATTTTTTAATTTCTCCAATAATAGAATTAAAAGAAAATTCAGATAATATATATAATAAAAACCGGCTTAAAATAGTCAAACTTGATGAACTATATTCTGATTACAAAGATATAATATCAGAAAAAAACAAACTTAATTCTGTTGTATCATCAAACAGCGGTATAGGTGCTATGGTTGATGATATAGCTTTAAATCTTAAAATAATAAGTAATAAAGTCTATTTAAAAGAAAACCCTGGAGTTGTACAGAATGGTTTTCAAAAAATGACAACAGAAATTAAATTCGAAGGGATCACTATTAAAGCTTTGCTGGAATTTATTAACAAACTGGAAAACTCAAATACACCATTAAAAATTCAAAGCCTTGTTATTTTTTCCGGGATTAAGGAAAGAAGCAGGTATGATTCTGTTATAACAATTGTCAGTTTAAGCAAGAGATAATAAAATCTGATGAAAATTAATAAAGAAAAAATAGTAGAATTTATCAGGACATCACCTTCAAGATTTAAGCATATACTAATAACTATATACAATTTACCTCATTCAGGTAAATATCTATTATTATCATTATTATTTTTATTCTTATTTTTTGTTATTACATTTCCTTACGATTTTCTGATTAAAAAAAAGATATACGACCTTGAAGGAAAAGCGTTTAAAGTGATTGATATCCCCAGTCTTGATTTTAGTATCTTCAGAGAAACATATATTAATGATTTTATGATAGTTTTAAATGATAATAGTGAAATAACATTTAAAAATTCTATCATTAACATATCATTCAATGCCTTTTTATTTAATAACAAATTTAAATCTGATATTCAGTTCGATTCTTTAAAATATGTGAATAAAGATTTCGAAGTAATATTAAATATAAACGGTAATACGGATCTTGTTTTTAACAAACAAAATAACCTTCCAGAAAATGGTTTGGTAAAAATAATTTTAAGTGATGTAAATATAAAGCTAAATAAAATAAATATCCCCGGACCTCTTGGTCCGCTTCCACTAAAAATTGATTTTTTAAATATTCAGAGTGGAAGTATTGATGCCACAGTTTCCAATCATATATTGAAATTCAATAATTTTAAAATTACGGGTAATGATATATTATGTGATATTAACGGGAATATAGAATTATCAGAAATAAAAAACAATTCAAAAATTGATCTGCTGATTAATATTGATTCCTCTTCTGCTGTTCTGGAACAATATCAGGATTTACTTTCTTCATTTATAAAAAATAACATTCTCTCAGTCACAATTAAAGGAACAATTGGAAAACCTGAGTTGAAACTTGTTAGTGCGGCTAAAAATGAAAATTGAGATGGCAAAAAACTCAGGCTTCTGCATGGGTGTCAGAAAGGCCATACTTAGAATTGTAAACGAACTTAATTCATCTGAAGACAAAATTTACATGTATGGGCCGCTGATACATAATCCTCAAACAATAGATGTTTTAAAAAACAGAGGATTGATTACCATAAACTCTCTTGAAAATTTGAAAGGCAGACAAATAGCAATCAGAACTCATGGAATACCTGTTGATGAAAATCAAAGAATAAGAAAAGACGCATTAAGAACTATAAACCTTACCTGTTCCAGAGTAGCAAGAGTACAATCCATTATAAAAAAATATTCCGGTGAAGGTTATTACACCATTATAATCGGTGACAAAGATCATGCAGAAGTTATAGGATTGAAAAGTTATGCCCGCGCAGGAGTCTGTGTTGTATCTGACTTACCTATGATTGAAAACATACCTGAAGCGGAAAAATATATTATTGTATCACAGACTACTCATGAAAGAAACCAGTTTGAACAGCTTGTATTTGAAATATCGAGGAAAATAAAAAATATATATGTGATAGACACAATATGTGATTCTACAAGGTTAAGACAGGATGATGTTAAAAACGGAATTAAAAAAGGGATAGATACACTCGTTGTTGTAGGTGGAAAGAATTCAGCCAATACATCCCGCCTCATGAAAATAGGACTGGATAACGGAATAAAGACATTTCATATTGAAACTGATATCGAATTAAACAAAGATGATTTTAAAACCAGCAAATATGTTTTAGTAACAGCTGGTGCTTCAACTCCTGGATGGATAATTAACAACGTTCTGGAAAAGCTTTATATAATTAAAAATGAAAGAAGTAATTTTTTTATTAAGACGATAAAGCATTATATCGAAATATTAGTGCGTAGCAATATTGTTTCCTCAATCGCCACAATTTTTATGGTATTACTTGCACAGCTGTATGCTGATATTTCATTTGACATTCGATATGGAATAATTTCTGCACTTTTTATTTTTGTAATGTATTCCGTTAATAATTATCTTGATCGAGATTTTTTAATTAAAAGTAATTCATATAAATACAAGATTTACGATAAATATGGATCCCATCTTTTGTTCCTTTCTATAGTATCGTTTGTTGTTTCATTATATCTTGCTGTTGAAATATCAATATCTCTGGCTTTATTAATACTTATTCCATACATACTTGGTTTAATATACTCAACTCCAACAATTAAAAAGATTGTAAAAAATATTAATTTTAATTTTTTAAAAAAAATTTATAACACAAAGATTGTTACAGGACTTGGATGGCTTGTAGCTGTTATAGTAATACCATATTTTAATAATGGAGTATCATGGACGTTATATCTTTCAGCCAGTCTGTTTTTTTTCATATTTGTCTTTATCAGACACCTTATTGTTGATTTTGTGGCATTTCAGGGAGATCTTATACTGGGTAGAGATACATTACCAACATGGCTTGGTGTAAAAAATGTTATTATTATATCCTACATTATTACAGCATTAGGTGCTTCTGCTTTTACCTTTATATCCATCATATCCGGGAAATCTGTTTTTCTTATTCTGCTGTTATGTATTGTCTATTATTTATTATTACTGAAAAAAATACAGAAAACAGACTATCTTATTTCATTAAGATATGAATTTATAATTGATTTTAATTATTTCATAATGATTGTTTTTTATTTTTTAATTAAATTTTCACAAGCGTTACTTTAGGACCGATTGAAATTATCAATTCATTTTCCGTATTATATAATTCACCATCCATAGTATATTCAAAAATTCCTTTCTGCTTAATTTTTAAGGTCTTTCCGGTTATATTTAAATACTTTGGAGATTTAATTTTTTTTCCTGTTCTGAGTTTATTTAGTGATTTTACAATTACAGCTGGATTCATACCAATAACAATAATCTGAAATTTACCATTAGGTTGGACTGCGTCAATTAACGGAGAAAATCCCATTCCAATATGCTCAACTGTACCTGCAAGAATTCCAGACACAGGATTAATCAGAATTCTTTTCCCATCAACAAAAACAGCCTGTTCAGTTAATTTAAAAATTTCACAATCTTCATTTTTTCTAAATGAATCACATATACACATAAGGGCAACCTGAAGATTCCTTTTTAAACCTTTTTCTTTACCAGAATATGCTTTATTAAGAAAATTAGTCACAAAACCTGTCCCAAAAAGAAAACAATAACTGTTTGATACTTTTATTGTAAAACGTTCTTCAAATTCTATATCCTTTCCTTCTTTTATCTTTTGTATCATTTTTTTTAATAAAGCCGGGCCCCTCCCCTTTAAATTTACGGACCTCGCAATATTATTCATTGTGCCTTCTCTCAGAATAAGAACTGGAGGAATCGGATCAGGATAAAATTCATTTAATAGCTCTGTTAATACAAGTTGAATAGTTCCATCTCCACCGCCTATACAAAGATAATCAGGATGCATTTTTTTAAATGTTTTTGCTGTTTCTTTAAGTTCGATTAAATTCTTTGGTGCACTAACAAAAACATTCTCTGTCTTTAAATTCATATATTGATCAATTGAGGCTTTCCCTGTTCTGAATTTTTTTGCATTAGGATTTATAATAATGCCTATATTTTTCATTTACAATCTCCGTTATTAATAAATAATATCCTTTCGGTAATTATTGTTTAAATAAACAATGTTAATTCTTTAAAGTATATTTCAGTACTAAATAAACTATTATATCTTCCGGTACGGAATTTGTACGAGAGAATAAAATTCTTTATTAAAAATTCAGGAATCATTACTGTTAAATAAATAATATAACAATAAAATTTCTAATATTAATATTTCATAAATACTCAGTAAATATAGATAATTTAAAATTCAATAAATATTTAAAATATTATGATTAATGAAATACTAAAAAAATATCTGAATAATGAAAAAACAGGAAATATTTCCAATTATACACTAAGAGATGTATCTGAATTATTACATTATCTTCAGAATCCTCATAAAAAATTTAAAACAATACATATTGCAGGAACAAATGGTAAAGGGTCTACTGCTTTTATGCTCTCATCAATTTTAAAAAAATCTGGGTATAAAACCGGACTATACACTTCACCTCATCTGATTAAAATTAATGAAAGAATTAAGATAAATCTGATAGATATTACCGATTCGTTACTATTAAAACATATAAGTTTTATCGATTCTGTTGTTGAAGAATATAAACTAATGCCAACATATTTTGATATATTGACAGCAGTAGCATTAAATTATTTTAATGATGAGAATGTTGATATTGCAGTAATTGAAACAGGTCTTGGTGGAAGACTGGATTCTACAAATATAATAACACCGGAATTATCAATATTAACAGACATTT
Source organism: Spirochaetota bacterium (assembly GCA_963664815.2). Lineage (GTDB taxonomy): Bacteria > Spirochaetota > UBA4802 > UBA4802 > UBA5550 > WRGT01. The sequence goes on along the minus strand of CAXXHB010000003.1, from coordinate 1,908,707 downwards.
CAATTGATCATACGAATGTCCTTGGTAATTCTATTGAAGATATTACAAATGAAAAATGTGGTATAATCAAAAAAGGTATACCTGTAATTACTTCCAACATTGATTCTGAAGTTTTAAATATTATAAAAAATCATATAAAAGAAAAAAAATCCAGACTATATGCATACAATATAAACTTTTCAGCACAATCTATACGATGGGAGAATAATCATTTTATTTTTAATTATAAATCAGAAGAATATAGTCTCTACGATATTAAGCTTAAGCTTTTTCCTATTCATCAGATAAAAAATACATCTGTAGTATTGGCTTCATTATCATTTCTGAAACAAAATGGTTTCCCTGGTATTGCAGACGATATAATTTACAATGAACTGGAAATATTGAGTGTACCGGGAAGATTCCAGACTCTTAATTTAAATCCGCTGATTGTTTATGATCCGGCTCATAATTTTAATGCTATAAAGAATCTTATAGATGGTCTGGATGAATTTTACTCAGAAAAAAGTAAAACGTATATAATATCAATGATGAGAGATAAGGCAGACAGTAGTACACTCAATCTTTTTAAAAATAAAAAAACTATATTTTATCTTCTCAATGATGAAAGAGCCTATATTCCCGAGAGTGGAGAATTTGCATTATTAGTAAATAATGATAATATTATCATTGATATTTTAAAAAAAACTACTAATGATACAATGATTATTTTCACAGGCACATTTAGAATTTACAATTCAGCGATTAATATTGTTAAACAATTTAATAATAAAAATGGATCTTCAGGATAAATTATGACTACAAGAGAAGAATTACTTGCTGAACTTATTGAAATGAAAAATGCTATCCTGGATGATAATACAAACCTGGATAAACCCGAATTATTATTGCAGAAAATTGAAGCAATACATTACAACTCAAAAATATTGAAAACTTGTGAAAGTCACAATATAATTAAAAGCTTTCTGATCACCTTCAACGTTAATAATTTTTCTGATTTTACTGTATTGTTTGTAAATAAATCTGATAATATAGAAGTAATAGAATATGCTGGTGATGAAAACATCTATAAAGAATTTAATTATTTAATTGAAAGTGACAGAAGTTTTTATAAAGATATTGAAAAAATAAAAATCAATAGTGATAAATTCAGATTACTATATGAATCCATGGAAATTCAAAATAGTACTTATATAATTTTGACTATTACAGAATCAGAATTATATAAACCAAGTAAATTTCACATGCTTGCGGATATTATTATGGAGATAATCAGATGTACTGATAAATCCCATGATTCAGTTTTTAACGATTTATTTGAAGAAACAGAAACCGGATTATTTAGCTTTTTTTCAGAAAATATTTCCAACGGTTTAGAATGTTATCTGTTTAAATTTGAAAACATATATGATTTCTTTTTAAAAACCGGTCTGGAAATAATAATTGAACTCTCAGATACAATATATAAAAAATTAAATGAAACATTTGAAAACAACTCACAGATATTCAGATTATCACTGTCAAGATACCTGATATTGTCAAAATCTGGTATTTCACATGAAATTAATAACACCGTTCCGGATAAACTTAAAACAATAGATTTCAATTTTAAAGGAATAATATTGCAATATCAATGTTTGAAGATTAACCTTGAAGCCGAACAGTCAATTTATGATATTTTCGAAAAACTTTATTTAATAAATAACTCATAGATGTTTTTAAATATAATCTTAATCATGTAAACTTTATTGTATTTTTTATTGTAATTATTTCCGCATATTTTTTTATAATATCATGCTTTAGTCCGATATAGACATCGTTATTTTTAATTATAATTGAGTTTTTTTGCAGAAATTTTAAACCGTCATTCATTATGGCTTTATCGGATTTACTCATTATTATTCTATTATCATTAATATATTTACTTATTGTTTTCTTCAATCTTGATGATTTTATTATAAAATTATTTTCAGTCAATATTCCACAAATAATATGGTAAGGATGTATAATTTCATCAAATGTCCAGATCTTATGTATTAATTCAGAAATTGAGATTTGCAGATTAGACTTACTGGTATAATCTGAAAGAAAAACAGGTGAGGAAAAATTAATATTTACAGGTTCAGTAAACGGTTCTTTAACTTCAGATTCATCAAGCTTATTTTTATATGATATTTCTGAAGGAATTAGAACAACTTCAGTATTTTCTTTAAACATCACTTTATTCAGCATACTGAAAAATTTTTTATTTTGAGTATTAAATTCAGATTCCAGATCCTGCAGTTCAGGAAAATATAAAAAAGGTACACCGTGGGCTGTTAATATTGAAAGATATTCCATAATACATTCAAGATAAAGCATATTATTTAACTTAGATTGGTGAATTATAAATCCTCCACAATTTCTTAAAGCATGCTTCATGAATATTGAATTGATAATTTCTGATGGTACATAAAATCTTGGGACAGGGAGGGTGTATTTATTGATACTGTAAGAATAGTAAATAAAATCGTTCAGGTTTTTATACCTGGCGGTATAAATAGTATTTACATTATTTCTTAAACTATGGAGATTATCAAGATCACCGGTTATAGTAATTCGATTACTCTTTCCTGTAATTTTTTTCCAGTAAAACCTGAAGCTTAATAATTTGATAAAAAGTCTATAGGCAATCGGATTATAATTATCCATGGTTTCTTTCAGATAGATTTTTATTAATTTCTTTAAAACCTTATCATTATTTTTCTGGGTAAATTCTGAAATCAGTTTGATCTCATTTTTTAGCAGATAAACATTTTTAATTTTATTTTCATCAAGAATACTTTTAAAATTATTTATTACAATCTCTCTTAAATCACCCTGTGCAGAATCATCTTTTTTCAGCTTAGTCATTAATTGGTTTAATATTATTTTTTTAAAAGCTTTTCCTCTGAGTTTTTCAAGGCCCTTTTTCTTATCTTTCACATGAATTTTGGCATTGTTATATATTTCATCAAATTTATCAGGATTTTTTATTGTGTTAATCAGAAGAGATGGTTCTTTTTTATTTAATAAAACTTCATAAAGTGATCTATAAACAGGTATTGAAATATTATTTCTATCAGCAAGTTCAATCAGAGGTTCAATAGCGTATGCGCCTTCTGCCAGGTAATGGAACTTTTTACTCATTTTTTCAAGAACATATTCAGGTTTAAAACGCAGATAAATCTTATCTGTAAAAGTAAGAATTTGACCTTTTTCCAGTATCTGTTTTGCAATTTCTTTTCCGAATCTCCTGTTTCTGCTATGATCACTTAAAGCTGTTGCAACCAGGTCTCCAGTTCCTGAAATATCAATAATCGTTTCGGTTTTTGCTCCTAAAAACTTCCCCAGTCTGATCATCTCTTTTAATGATTCAGCGATCAGTGCCCCTTCAAGATTATCTCCGCATCCCGGAAGTTTATTTATCATTCCTGCAGCAATTGCAGCAGGATTTTTCAGAGTACCACCCAGTTCAACTCCAATTATATCTTCTGTTTTTCTGCATTGAAGATAATAACAATTCAGCAATTCTGAAAAGAATTCTCTATCCCTTTCCAGTTTACCTGCAACACATAATGTAGTATGAAAATATTTTACCACTTCTTCAGCATGACTTGGACCGGATATACAGACCACTCTATCCATATATTCCGGAAATAATCTTGAAATTGTCTGTGATATAGTCAATATATCATCATTGATTCTGCAAAATCCCTTTGTGAGATAAGCTAAAGGTATATCATCTTTTAAAATTTTTGATATTTTCACTATTGTGTCTGGTGTCACTTTTGAAGGAGTGGCGATTATTACACCATCAGTGTTAAGTAGTGACTCGCGTAAATGCGTTGTTGCTTTTATATTATATGGTAGTTTTATCCCGGGAAGAAATTCGCTATTCTGATTTTTAATATTAATTGAATTAGCAGTTGATTTTTCATACGACCACATTTTTACTATCGTACCAGGATTATTCTCGGCAATAACTTTACCAATTGATGTCCCCCAGGATCCGGCACCAACAATTGTTATCTGCTTAGTCTTATTGGATAATTCTGGCATTTTTTAAACTTCCTGGATTCCATATAATTATTTACTTAGTTGTTTATATGAATAAATTAAAAAGGAAGCTGTAATCAAATGACTGCTTCCTTTTTAATAATTACATATAATCCAGATAATCTTTCAGTTTCCTTGCTCTGGTGGGATGCCTTAACCTTCTTAGCGCTTTGGCTTCTATCTGCCTTATTCTTTCTCTCGTAACTTTGAATACATATCCAACTTCTTCAAGTGTATGAGAATATCCGTCATCCAGACCGAATCTCATCCTGATTACTTTCTGTTCTCTTGCCGGAAGTGTATTGAGAACAGAAACTATCTGCTCATTAAGTAATCTATGGGCAGCTGTGTTAGCCGGTGAATCAACATCTTTATCCTGGATAAAATCTCCAAGCAGTGAATCCTCCTCTTCTCCAACAGGAGTTTCAAGCGAAATCGGTTCACGTGCTACATTCTTAACAGCTTTAACTTTTGAAATCGGCCAACCAAGACGATCAGCTAACTCTTCAGGATTTGGCTCCCTTCCGAATTCCTGCTGAAATAATCTTGTTTCTCTCATTACCTTGTTAATCTGTTCAATCATGTGCACCGGAACACGAATTGTTCTTGCCTGGTCTGAAATTGCGCGTGTTATTGCCTGTCGAATCCACCATGTGGCATATGTTGAAAACTTGTAACCCTTTCTATATTCAAATTTATCAACTGCTTTTATAAGACCTATATTACCTTCCTGAATCAGATCAAAAAAGTGCATCCCTCTGTTTGCATATTTTTTTGCAATTGAAACTACCAGCCTTAGGTTTGCATTTATCAATTCTTTTTTTGCTCTTTGTATTTTACGCTGTCCATATGTAATCTGCTTCCCCCATTCAAGAATATCATCCGCATCAGCACCAGCCTCCTGTTCAATGCGTCTTATTTTTCTCTCATTGTTTCTTACATCCTTTACAATTTCAAGTAATTCATCTTTATTCTTCAGATTCAATTCTTTTATGATCAGATCAATATCTTCATCTTTTTCAACTTTTCTTGCAAAATGTTTTAATTCCTTTATATCTTTGCTATATATCTGTTCAATCTCTTTAAAAAACTTGTATGTCTCATCTATCCGCTTAACCATTGACTGGATTTTGTGCGATAATTTACTTATTTCATCTTCACTAATCTCAAGTTCCTCAACAGCCTGTCTTATTTTTTCTTTAGATTTTAAAATATCATCTTTAATTTTTTGTGATTCAGGTGAATCTTCTTCATATCTTTTTATTTTATTTTGCAATTTAATAATCTTTGAATCTTCATCGATTATTACTTTCATTTTTTCATTATACTTGGTATCGAGACCGGCCATATCAATTGATGAGAAATAATATAACCTGTTAATTCTTAAAATTTCAGTAAGCTTTATCTTACCGCTGGTAACTTTTGAATGATTTTTAATTAATTCATTTGTTAACAAAGTGGACGTAATAACTGCCTTTTCTATAAGAATTTCACCCTCTTCAATTCTTTTTGCAAGATCCACTTCCTGCTCGCCAGATAACAGGGATACCCGCCCGATTTCTTTCAGATATAGTCTGATCGGATCGTCGACATGGGAAGTATCTTCAGCAGCATATGAAGTCTTCCTTGCAGGTGCTGTTTTCTTTTTTGTAGTTACTTCGGGGGATGTTTTTTTTGTAGATTCTTCTACAACCTCAATCCCCATCTGGTTTAAAAGAATAAAAATATCATCAATTTTTTCTGAATTTAAAAGTTTATCAGGAAGAATTTCATTAATCTCATCATAAGTAACTTCATTATTGGCTTTGCCGATTTCTATTAATTTTTTTACTTCGACAATGTTTTCAATTACCAGATCATTTTTGCTCATATTCTGTATTTAACCTGTTATATAAGATTTTGATCGTTTCTTAATACGTATTTACATTAATTAAAACGTTTTAAGAGTTCCCCTGTTAAAAATGTAATTTGAGAGTTTTTCTTTTTCACGCCTTAAAATTTCAATTTCAGCAAGATACTCCAGTTGGTTATTGCCGGAATTTTTTACCTTTTCAACATATTCTGTTATTTTTTTATCGATGTTGTGCAATTTTAAGTTAACATAAATTTCTGTATATGCGGCTTTTGGATCTTCTACTGATGCATCTTTTTGAATTGTACTATTCAAAAAATCCATTTCTAATCCTTTGGAGAAAAAGTCAAATATTTTATCTACACGAAATTCATTTTCTGAGTTATATAATTTAGCGATTACTGAAAAAATATTTTTTGATACAGGATCATCTATTTCTTCATGTGAGAAATCTATTAATACATCACCGGTTATCTCCGGATAATGTATAATTAAGTGTATCAGATCCCTATAAGCTCTGGTTTGATACTGTAAAATATCTGAACTGCTCTTCTTTGTATTTATTTCAATTTTATTACCTGTGGAATATCGTTTATAGTCAGACCTTATTGCTTCTTCATCTATTTTAAGCAACTGACTGAGTTTTGTAAGATAAAAGCTTTTCTCTGCTTCAATAGATTTTGTTGATTCTGCAGGATATGAAATGTTTTTAATGATTTCGAAGAGATCACCAAGAAAACTCACATTATCCTTTCCTTTGTTTCTGGCGAGAACATTACGAATTTTAAAATCAACAGGTTTTTCAGCTGTATCTATAATGGCCATCAACTCCCTGACACCTTTTTTTACAACATAGTCAAAAGGGTCATCCTGAGGCAATATAGCAATTTTAATTTCCACATTAAAAAGCTTTGACGTATCAATTGATTTCAACGCAGCATTTATTCCTGCCGAATCTGAATCAAAAAGCATAATTATTTCATTACATAACTGCGACAAGATCTTAATATGATTCTCAGTAAGTGCAGTACCAAGGGGTGCAACAACATTTTTAATTCCATTCTGATGACAGCCAATTACATCAAGATAACCTTCAACTATAATTGCCCTGTCCAGTTCTTTAATATCATTCTGGGCAAAATTCAGCCCATATAAAATATTTCGTTTCTGATAAATCTCTGATTCGGGAGAGTTTAAATACTTTGGTTGATTTTCTTTTGAAATAGAACGTCCGCCAAATGCAATAACATTATTACTTCTGTCAAAAATAGGAAAGATAACCCTGTTTCTGAATTTATCAAAATATCTTCCCTGGTACTTCTGTGATTTACCTATTAATCCGATCTTCTCGGCCAGATCGAGATCAGCTTTATTCTTTTTTAAATTTACACTCAATCTGTCCCAAGAATCGGGCGAGAACCCGAGTTTAAATGTGCTTATAGCATCTTCAGACACACCTCTGTTTATAAGATATTTTTTTCCCTCTGCACCATCTGATGAATACATATAAGCCTGATAGAAACTCATAGTATATTTATTTATTCTTCTGATTGATAGTATATTGACAGAAGATGAATCATCATTGTTTAAATCAATACCAGCTATATCTGCAACTCGTTTAACACTCTCAATGAACCCAAGGTTTTCTATTTTTGAAATGAATGTAAAAACATTTCCACCGGTATTACATCCGAAACATTGAAAAATCTGCTTATCTGGTGCAATAGAAAATGATGGTGTCTTTTCCTTATGAAACGGGCACAGCCCGGTATAATTTTTACCTTTTTTTTTAAGAGAAGGAACATATCTGGAAGCAATATCCTCAAGCCTTACGCTCATCCTGATCTTTTCAATTATTTCTTTTTCGAGATACAATTTATTTTACCATGAACAAAAATTTAAATATAATCATTTATGCAACGAAAATGCTCTATTATACAAAAAATGATAACTATATTCACTTCAGACATAAATTAAATGTAATAACCGGTAAGTAACACTTAAATTATCATGTTATTTAATCTGGATATACTGAATGTTAAATGGATGTAATAAAATAATTAACACATCATTAACTTAACTGTCAACAATTCAGTAAATAAATTTTGACAAAACAACAATAAATTTTAAACTATGTTATCCAGTAAATGACGATAAATCAATAAACAAGATTAATTTGAGGCCAATATGAAAAAAGTTTTAATTATCTTTTCAGCTGTAGTTGTATTGTTTACTGCAGGTACAATTACAATTAATTATATAAATGCTGAAAATATAAAAAAGGATAATAAATCAACTCTTATAAAAGGTACGGGAACACCTGAAGCAAACAGTGAAGTTTATAAATATCCGGAATTTTACAGGGGAATTTATTTAACAGTTACATCAGCAAATAGCATGCAGAAACTTAAAGAGTTCACAACCAGAGCAAAGGCAGCAAATATTAATACGTTTGTACTTGATGTTCAAAATGGTAAATATGGAAAATGTATAGTTCCACCTGAAAATGTACAATACTGCAAAGATAACGGGATTCACCCGATTGCCAGAATAGTTATATTCCCGGATGGTTTAAAAAACTGGCCGGTGTCTGAAGAGTATATTAACGACAAACTAAATATTGCCGAAAGTGCATGCATAAACGGATTCAGGGAAATACAGTTTGATTATATCAGGTTTAATGATTCAAACAAAAATAAACAATTGAAAATACAACAACGTTATGCATTTATTGAAAGCTTTTTATCACGATCAAGGGAGCATTTAAAAAAATACAATGTCCGTATTGCTGCCGATATTTTCGGACGAATACCGTTAAATGATGATGATATTATAGGTCAAAAAATGGAAAGTCTTGATAAAGTTGTAGATATAATATGCCCCATGGCTTATCCTTCTCATTATACATGGAGTAAAAAATTAATGAAGGATCCGTATTTTACCGTATTACAGACATCAAAAAGAGCAAAAGCCCGTGTTAAAAATGCCCAGATTGTTTCATGGATACAGGCTTTCAGAATGAAACTATACGATATCCCTTATGATAAATATATATCAGATCAGCTCCGGGCAGCACATGAATCAGGTATAAAAGGATATCTCTTATGGAATGCCAGACAGGATTACGATGTACCTTTCCAGGTAGTAAAGAACTTCTACTCTAAAAACAGTTCACTGGCAAAAAACTGATTTTCAGGATCAGCGGAATATAAAAATTTTACATTTTTTATTCCGCTATCATACTATATGTAGCTATGCCTTCTTTTGAAGATTTAACCTTAAGTTTTACAATTTTATTATTTTCAATATTAATATAAATAAAATCAGGTTTAGGTTGTTCAATATTATTGAGTTTTACATAACGTCCCAGGTTTTCATTTAATACCCATTTTTCTATTTTTATAAGATGTCTGTTTTTTGATAAAAGCAAATTAAAGTCTTTTTCCTGAGATTCAAGTCCAATTGAAGTTCTTCCTGATTCAGCTTTATCAATATAAATCATATAATAACATCTTCTGTCATTTTCAGGATTTTCTATATCTGAATCATTAATAGAAATATAAAAATTATTTCCTGACTCCGGTTTAACAATTTTACTCTTTCCGGTAGTTGTGCAACTCGTAAAATATAAAGCAATAAAAATAATAATTATAAAATATCTATGCATTATAATTCCTCTAATGTAATCGTATATGGATATTCAAAATTTGGAACTATAGGTTCAACAATAATATATCCTTTTTTATCAAAAATTTCTGTTAAAGAAACTTCCTCATCAGATTGTATTTCTTTTGTTTTAATAATAAAACCCTGAGGATCAGTCGTTGAGACTTTAATCTTTCCATCTTTTACTCCCCTGACTGTAATTTTAACTTTTTTTCTTTCTTCATATTTTACCATATAATAATCAATATCATTTTTATAAGTGATAAAACCTTTTACCTGTCTGTTGACCAAATTTGCGGTTGCTTTTGTGTTGTTTGGTTCAGTCTCGAATATATCATTTGAATCGAGTTTTTCAATTTCAAGCGTATATCTTGGTTCAGCAGTAGAGAGTGCCGATGCGGAAATTAAAAAATAAACGGAATTACTGATTAAAAAACATGGAATTATCTCTGCACCGCCACCTTTAATATTATTTATTTCAAATAATTTATTTCTGTTATTATCAAAGATAGTCATGATAATATCCATTCCATCGGCACCGATACATTTAGCTTTATAATTTTTGTTTTTCAAAGGAGGGATAAAAAGAAAATAATCACGATCATCTAAACTGCTGATTTTCCCATTCATTGTATTATCAGTTATTATATTTGCCTTATCAAAGCTGTTATTCACCTCCAGTTCAGAATTTCGTTCAAATGTTTTATATTTAAGTCTGAGTTCATATGGAATATCATTATTAAAAAGAAAATTTTTTGAACTTACCTGTATATAGTAATCACCAGAATCTTTAATGCCGAAATCAGCGATCGTCTCGCCTTCTCCTGTTGCCGCGTTATCAACTGATAAAATTTCCTCCATGCCGCTATTAAAAAGTGTGAGAACTGAATCGACACCCTTAACTCCCGTTAACTGTATATCTATTAAAACAGGAACATTCTCGGAAATAATGACATTGAATTTATAACAGTCCGTTTCTCTCATTTTATATTTCTGGTCATTATTCAATATATTCTGTCCCGGTGAAAAATAACCAATTATCGCGGCTTGATCAGCTATCTGGTTAGCTGAATATGGATTGTCATTCGGCTCCTTTTCTTCATTCATATAAGGTCTTGAAGTGATTAAAAATTTATAAGGAGTTTCGGTGTTCCCTTTTTTTAAATCTCTGCTTCCATGAGTTATTGTAAATATATACTGCCCTGTTTGTACGTAAAGATTTGAAAAAATTTCACCTGCGGATTTCCTGTTATCATCAATTACTTTTAATAATTGAGGTTTGGAGTTTTCATTCTTATAAATATTGATGGCGTGATTTACACCCTTAATCCCGCTTAGTTCTAATTTAAGAATCTGTTCTTCAGTAACATTTAAAATATAATTGTCGATATCATTTTCACTATCTAGAAAGCCATAAATTTCCTTATTTATCTCAATTGTGTTGGCATTGGAAAATGTATTATTCGGTTCAACCTCATAATTTTTTGAATTCTTGCATGAAATTATCAAAGAAAATAAGAATAACCATGATATCAATTTTTTACTGCATTTCATAAATAATCCTTTCTAAATGATATATTATTTTATTTTGTAGAAAAATATAAAGTCAATTATATTTTTTACAATATTATTCAATCAATTGGACTTTTAAAATAAAACAGAAGGGTTAAATGAAAATAAAAATTGATAATATAGCCTATGGAGGATACGGAGTTGGAAGAATAAATGGGAAAGCCGTTTTTGTGAATAATGCAATCCCCGGTGATGAGATGGCGATAGAAGTTTATGATGAAAGAAAAAGTTTTTCTTTTGCTGTATGTAAAGAAGTATTAAAGCCGTCTGATAAAAGAATAAATCCATTATGCTGTAATTTCGAAATTTGCGGCGGATGCTCCTATCTTAATTTAGAATATTCAGATGAAATAGAATCTAAAATAAAAATAATCAGAGACCATTTAAAAAGAATCGCCCTTATTGAAGATAAGGTTAATATAAATATTATATCTGATGAAAGATATCATTATAGAAGTCATTGTAATATAAAATGTGACGGCATCATAAAAGGTTTTCACAGTAAAAACTCAAATAGAATTGTTCCATTTCCTGCTTCAGGATGCCTTCTGATTTCTGATAAGCTGATTAATGGAATAGAATTATTGAACACACGTGATGTTGCCGGTGATTTAAAATTAGCCGAAGACTGGAAAGGGAATATATTTAATAATCAGGATAAATATTCTGTTATTGAAGAAAAAACCGGTGATTACTATTTCAGAAGAAATGTTAACAGTTTTTTTCAGAGTAACAGATTTCTGAGAAAAAAAATGTCAGACCTTGTATGTGATTACAGTGAATTAACAGAAAATGATGAATTTACAGATATATGTGCTGGTTGCGGTTTTTTAACAATTCCTCTTTCAAAAATATCGTCACATGGTACAGGATATGATATTGATCATACAAGCATAAAATTTGCTATTGATAATTCTTTGTTAAATAATTGTAATAATCTTAAGTTCTTTCCTGTTTCCGAATCTGACATAAATCCGGTGAGAATAAATCCTAAAACTGTAATTGTTGATCCTCCAAGAAATGGGATCTCAAAAAAAGGAAGATGGACAATTAATTCGATGAATCCGGATATAATTGTATATGTATCATGTAACCCATCTACTTATTCAAGAGATATTGTTGATTTTCTTAAAAACGGATACAAACTGGAGAAATTGACAATGATTGACATGTTCCCATGTACTTACCATATTGAATTAATAAGTAAACTTGTAAAGATCAAAGGTGCCCATAAAGTATAATATTAATTAGTCTTGCTACAAAATAAGATCCAACCAGAAGAAAAAAAGGCATCGTCAGAAGCAATGTAATAAACTCATGCTGTTTGATTATTCCTTTTGCGAAAACTTTTTTCCCGAAAAAATTTATAGTGTAGTATTCAGGATTTTTTGTTCTTTTATAAATTTTCAGAAGAGTACTGATCTTTATGAAAAGAATAAAAATCAGAATAAAACCTGAAATCAGCCATAATATAAATTTGATATCTATTGCAACAAAAGTGGAGGGATATTTCAGTATGGAAATACTGGCTATAATCATCAGAATTGTATTAATTACAAATGTCCCCAGAAAAATTCTGTAATAGCTTTCCCCCTTTGTTAAAAGGTATTGAATTATTACAAGAATCTGGAGGCAAAATGTAAATGAAATTGTAATTAATAAAATTGATATAAACATATAAAGACTTTCCGTCTCAATGTCTACCATCAGAAGATTAAAATGTCAAGAAACTATTGCTTTAACTATTCATGTTTGAGTATTTCAAGAGCTTTCTGATTTGAAGGATCTGCTTCTGAAGCTTTTTTTGCGTAAAAAAGACCTTTCTCCTTATTATTATGTTTAAGGTAAAGCTCTGCGAGCCGCAGATTGGCGCCAGCATGCAATTCGTTTAGTTTTATTACTTTAAGAAACATATCTTTAGCAAGTTTATCATCATCACTGTTTATTTCTATCTGTCGGTAATAAAATTGGCCAAGCAGATAATTTACATCAATTGAATTTTTATGAATCATTAATGCTTCTTTGCAGTATCTGATCCCTTCTTTCCTGTACCTTACCTTATTCTGGAATGTATCTTCATTGCTGTATGTATAAATCTCCCTGATCTCGGCCAGTGATTTTAACAGGATAAATCTGTCTTCATTATCATACATACTGCTTATACTTTTATATGCTGCTGAGAGTTCTGCAAAAGCAAAATTGTATATTTTATCCTGGTAATAAATCATCCCCAGAGCCAATCTTGGCGAAGGATCTCCTCTATCCATTTCAATTGCTTTTTTATATTCCGCAATAGCTTTACCTTTATCGCCGGTTCTGAAATAATAATCTCCTCTGGATTTATATATAAAGGAATCTTCGGTTTTATTTTCAACAACCGCCATAGCGACTCTGTAACCTTCATTACTTAATCTGAGATTGCCATAGCCTATCAGCATATTTCCAAATGTCTTATTATCAAATAAATATTTTACATTGAGTTTTGAAACTACTATATTGTTCGGATCAATTACATAAAGAATGTTATCTGAATGAATTCCTTCTTTATCGATCAGCCTGACAGTTGCTTTAGTTCTTTCCTGTAATACTCCTGATAATTCATTCTCCGGTAAAACTTCACTTGTGGATATCGAAATTATTTTACCCTTTACAAGGGCATCCTGACCTGTTTTGTCATTGTATGAAAAATAAATTTTCGTTTTTGTACTTTCTTCTTCATATTTCATATTTGCAGACAATAACCCGTTGCCTAAAATAAAAAAGAGGACGGAAAGTAATAATTTATTAATCATTATTTTAAAATCCTTAATGGATTGAGAGGAACAATTCCTTTTCTTATTTCAAAATGAAGATGCGCTCCTGTTACCGCACCGGTTTTACCTGAAAGAGCAATTTTCTGACCTTTTACTACCTTCTCGTCCACATCAACAAGATTTTTACTATTGTGAGCATATATGGTAATATAATTATTTTTATGAGAAACAACAATCATATTACCATAAGCTTCTTTCCAGCCACTGAAAATAACGGAACCATCCCCTGACGATCTTACTATCGTTCCCTCTTCAGCTCCTATATCAAGTCCGCAATGAAATCTTTTATCTCCTGAAAATGGATGCGTTCTTATTCCGAAACCTGAAGTTATCGGTCCATGAATAGGCCATTTAAAAGATATTTTTTCAGCGGAGTTTTTTTCATTATTTTTTTTGACAGATGCTATCTGAGGTATTCTTTCAGCTTCAGTTTTAATCTCTTTCTTTTTTACAGGTCCAGATTTTACTGTTTCAACAGCATCAGGAATAAATATTTTTTTTCCTATTAATATTCTTCGTCCATCAATATTATTATGCTCCGCTATTATATCAACTTCTGTTTTAAATTTTTGTGATATACCTGTAAGAGTATCACCCTTCTTTATTTTGTAAAAGATACCTTTTGTTGATGGCATGAGAATAATATCATTTTCTTTTAATAATTCAGGTTTTTTTAATTTGTTTATTTCAATAAGTTCATTGATATTCATTCCTGATTTTTTAGCTATTTTCCACAGGTTTTCATTTCTTTTAACCCGGTACTCACTCAAATGAAGTCTTTTATCAGAAGATTTTTTATTTTTTAAACTGTCTTTATAAATATTTTTAATATCTGATTTTGATTTATTAGCCAGATCATCATCAAAACTGTTATCAAAGATTATTTCACCACTTTCCGAATCCTGTTCCCCGGATGCAGGCGCAGAGTCACTTTCCATCTTAAGATTATTTATTATATAGGAATTATCAATGGGATCACTGATTTTTTCTGCAGATAGTATCCTCTGATTGATAATAAAAAAAATAAATAAAATAATAAATATCTTTATAAATAATTTATTTATATTCATATATATGTAATCGGATTTATTTAAAAATTACTTTATAAAGAAAGAATGATGCTATCATCACTTTTTTATTATTTAATGTTTAAATAAATATTAACGATACACTCTTTTTACAGGAAAAACTTAACCGGATTTTTAGGCAGCAGAACTATAACAAGAAGTGGCCTTATTTCTTAAGAAAATTGAATTTCCAGTCAATTTTCTTGTTATCCAGATATTTTTCGAATTCCTTTAAAGATGAAAAATATTCCATGTAAGGAGAATCATAGTATTCACATGAACCTTCTGAATTTCCATGCCCCCTGCAGATTGATGGACGTTTATTATAGATAATGCACTTGTTCACAGAATTTTTTTTATCACAGGCTGTACGAAATTCAACATACCATGTTTTAGAATGATCAATAAAAACATTAACATTTTTATGAGCAAGATACCAGCGAATGCTGTCATAGTCTTTTTTCCGGGTTGGTTTTTCAATTTCAACAGCAATATAATCACAACAACTTCCTCCGCATTCTACACATGGCGGTCTGAATTTTTCCATAACTATTCCGTTTTTTTTATTTTTATCAATTGAAAAATTATTTACACTGCTACTCTTATATTCTGTATTATATCAGCAGCGCTCATTGTTGAAACAGAAGCTCTCTTTCCAAAGATATCAGCACATAATCCATGAATATAAACACCGGCTGCAGCAGCTTCTGCACATGTTATATCCCTGTTCATAAATGCACCGATAATGCCGGACAAAACATCACCAGAACCCGCAGTAGCTAATCCGTTATTGCCTGTTGTATTTATAAATGAATTATAACCATCTGAAACAATAGTTGCAGGACCTTTTAATACAGCGATGCAGCCTGTAAAACCTGCAAGTTCCTTACAGCTCTCCAATCTGTTACTTTTTATAACATCAATATCTTTCATTAAAATTCTTGATGCTTCCATAAAATGTGGTGTTATTATAAAATCTATATCAGCCGGCAGTCTGTCATACTTTATAAAATCCGCCAGAAAAAAAAGTCCATCCCCGTCAATGAGAACTTTTTTTATTCCTGTACCAATGATCGATCCGATTGTATTCCTGAATATTTTTTCAGAATATGATGTTCTTCCAAGACCAGGCCCTATTATTAAAGTTGTAATTTTTTTTGATTTAATAAAATCTCCCAGGATAAATGATTCAGGATCATCCGGCAGAGATAAAGTCATTGCTTCAGGAACTTTTCCGGCAATTAGTCTGCGTGATTCATTTTCAGTTGCAATCGTTACCAGACCCGCACCTGTATTAAAAAGCGCAGATGCTGTCAGAATTGCAGCGCCCTCCATCCCGTTAAATCCACCGATTAAAAGAGTGTGCCCCCTTTCCCCTTTATGTATATCATTGTCTGAATTATTAATTTTTAAATCTCTGAAAAAACTTTCATTTATAAGTTTTACCTTCAGTTTTTCATCAGATGTAAGAAATGACGGGAAACCTATATCAACAATTGTCAGTTCACCGCAGAATGATTTACATGGATATGTCACAAGAGAAATTTTTGGGAGTCCTATAGTAACAGTAAAATCTGCTTTAATACATTCACCAGATGGAAGCATACCATCAGAATTGAGACCACTTGGTACATCAATGGATATCACTTTGTTATCTGAACTATTTATCAGTTTTATAAATTCTTTATGAATTCCCTTCGGAATACCTTCAAAACCTGTACCAAGTATAGCGTCAACAATTACAGAGTCTTTATTTATTGATATTGTGGAAATGTTATTTTCATCAATTTCATTTATTTTTAAATTCATATTTCCGCAGAGATCAAGAAATATTTTTGATGTTTCTGAAACCCTGTTCTTTTTTCCTGAAAGATATATTACAGGTTCCATACCATTGTTTAACAGATAATATGCAACTGTAAAGCCATCACCTCCATTATTACCTGTCCCGCAGAATATTATTATTTTTTTATCTTTAAATCTATGCATTATAATTTCAGCAACAGATTTACCTGCATTATTCATTAATACTGACGAGGGTATCCCGATTTCTTCTATCGAAATCCGGTCAATTTCTCTCATCTCAGCGGAGGTTACCACTTTCATTATTATTTTATTTCCATTCGAAAATTTTCATTTTGTCATCATATATGTGATATGAATATATTGTGCCATTTTCATCATAAATAATTTTTGAAAAAATATTGTTATTATCAAATTCTACTTTAACATTATTGATAATATTTCCATCCATATTTACAAGCATGAACTTGATCTCTTTCCCCTCTATATTCCAGAAATATAAAATTTTATCATCAACTATATTGAAAAGTACATTCTTCGGATCCTGGATGTTTGTAATCTCTCTTACTATTTTATCTTTTTCAAGTGAAAACTCATATATCTTTCTATATTTAAACCTTATATCATGATAATACGCCACTGATATTATAACTTCATCTCCGCTTTTCAGAATTACAATGTTTTCAATTTTACCGTTATATTTATTATTGTTCTCCGTTTCTGTAAAATTAAGCTTTGAAAAATCAACATATTTCTCTCTTTTCCGTTTATTGAATCTGAACAATTCCCATGTATTGAATGTTCTTGATAATACAAATAATCTGTCGTCAGAATCTATGAAAAGCTTTTCTATGTAGAAGAATGGTATATCAGGAGTTCCGGTTTTACCCATTGTATATTGCAGTTCACCATTCTCATTAAAAACAAGAATGTATGATGGCGAAAAATTTGCTCCTTCCCGGTCTCCTGCTGCTGCAGTCTTTGTAATAAGTCTGTTCTGGACATACAGGTTGTTATCATCATCCATAGTAAAAGAGCCGATTATATTAAAATTGAAGTTTACTGTTTTATACTTGTTTTTATCAATCGATTGGAGAGCGCCTATAATCAGTTCCGGATTTGAACTGCTGTTTAATATCTGTAATCTTTTCAGGTTGTTATCAGCAGTAATAATTTTATCTTTATGTACTTCAATCTTAAACGACAGATCATTAAGTGAATATTCATCTCTTACAATCTGAATCTGCCCCGGCCCATCGCCGCTTTTAATTGTAGCAACTGTTTCCGAATTAAGAGAATTAACAAACCACTTGGTGCATCCCTGTAAAAAAATTAAACTGATTAGAACTGGAATTATTTTTTTCATTTTTTTATTTATCCCGATTACTGAATTTCAATGCTTCTTTTATAGATCAGACTATCCGTATATTTATTTGAAATATTCAACAGCATTCTTAAATAGTGTTATACAATCACTATAAACCGGAATTTCGTTCCCTTTCCGTATATATTCCTCTTTTAATAAAGTCCAGTCATCTCTCTGCGTAAAAAACATACCCCTCTCCGGATGCGGCATCATTCCCATAATTCTGCCGTCTGGAGAACATATAGATGCAATATCATTCATAGATCCATTTGGATTAAAAGGAAATTCCGAACAGGCCCTTGATCCATCATTTTTTATATATCGCATCGATACAAGATTCATTGATTCAATTTTACAAAGGATATCTTCCGGAGCGTAAAAGTTTCCTTCCCCATGAGCAACAGGAATATGCATTTTTTCAATACCGTTTGTAAAAACAGACGGGGAATCTTTTTCAATAATCACGTCCACCCATCGGCACTGATACCTGAAAGATTTATTATATTCAAGCGCTATACTCGCTTTTCCGTTGAATTCCTCAATTTGAGGAAGCAATCCAAGGTTTGCAAGAACCTGAAAACCATTACATATTCCTAAAGTTAATGTATCTCTTTCTGCAAATTTTTTTATCTCTTCAAAAAGATTATTCTTTATTCTGTTAGCCAGTGCCTTCCCGCTGCCGGTATCATCACCATATGAAAATCCACCGGGGAAAACAAGCACCTGAAAATCATCAAGCATTCTTCGGTTTTCAATAAGATCATTAATATGAATAATTTTTGCATCAGAACCGGCAATTTCAAAAGCAAAAGCGGTTTCCTCTTCACAATTTATTCCATACCCGGTGAGAACAAGTGTTGCAGGTTTTGCCATTTATAATTCCTTAATATTTTTTTAGCTTTTTCTTATAACTATCTTCAACATCATAAATATCAGTATCAATAATATTTTTACCATCAATACCATCTATTATGAATGATGTTTTCTTTCCCACTGTTCCTAGTAAAAAATAAGGAAGTCCGGCAAATAATTTTTCAAACACATCTTTTCTGTCCGGATTTACTGTTACGAGAAATCTACCCTGAGATTCAGAAAACAGGAGTATATCGTTCCTTATGATTTCGTTATTTGTTATACCGGCAAGCTTTATACTGCATCCATACAAACCTGCCACGGATGATTTACATAATGCTACGGCGAGTCCACCTCTTTCAATACTTATTGATGATGCAAGAAGCCTTTCATCTATTGCCTGTTCGACAGCTTTATATATCTTTTTAAAAATTATGGCATTAACTTCCGGGATGTTTGTCCGGATTCGATTTTTATCACATTCTTTTTCATTAATATAGAGATTATACTCACTGCCACCGGTTTCATTCTTTGTGGTTCCGATAAGATATATCAAATCACCGGGAACTTTAAAATCAAGGGTTACTGCTTTTGTTATATCATTAATAACACCAATTGAAGAAATTAATAACGTTGGAGGTATAGATATATTCAGCGCATTAAAGTTTTCATCAAAACCATGGAAATCGTTAAACATGCTGTCTTTGCCTGAAATATAAGGGGTTCCATATGCAACTGCAAAATCATAACACGCTTTTGCAGCTTTTTTTAATTGCCATAGTCTGAAGGGATTATTTGAATCACACCAGCAGAAATTATCAAGAACAGCAAGATGCTCTAACGAAGCTCCGGCAGAAATGGCATTTCTTACTGCTGTATCTATTGAACATGCTGCCATCCGGTATGTATCTATATCGCTGTATGAAGGATAAAATCCCTGGGAAAGGACAACTCCTTTGTTCGAAGTTAATACCGGCCGTATAACAGAAACATTTGAATTTACCCTCCCTTTCCCCTGCAGCGGTTTAATTACTGAGTTTCCCTGAACCTCATGATCGTACTGGGATGATATATATTCAAAACTGCACACATTAAGTCTTGAAATCATATCGTGAAGCACCTTATTATAATCTGACGGCTCACTGAATTCCGGGTTTTCAATTATTATCCGGGGCTCTTCAGTAAACAGATTACGTTTTGGCAGACCGTCATGAAGAAAATCAAGTTTAAGATTGAATATTTCCCTGTTCCTGTAATTTACTATTCCTCTTCCGGATGAAGTGAATTTACCAATTATTGTAGCTTCCACTCCCCTTTTAATCATCAGTGATATAAACTCTTCTGTCCTGTTTTCCGGTACCGAAAGAGTCATACGCTCCTGGGATTCACTAACCCAGATCTGCCATGGTGAAAGACCATGATATTTAAGCGGAACCTTTTCAAGCTCTACTATAAAACCACCGCACTCTTTTGCCATCTCGGCAACTGAACAGGAAAGTCCGCCTGCACCATTATCTGTAATCGAGTTGTAAAGCCCGGCATCTCTTGCTTCTTTGATTATGGCATCAGAGAGTTTTTTTTGTGTTATAGGATCACCTATCTGAACTGCTGTTGCCGGGCTGCCGGAGGATAATGCTTCAGACGAGAAAGTCGCTCCATGAATTCCATCTCTTCCGACTCTCCCCCCCACTATAACAATATTATCACCATTCATTGCCTTTTTCTCAACTGATGAACGTCCGGCTGTTTTTCTGGGTATAAGGCCTATTGTTCCAACAAACACAAGGGGTTTGCCTTTATATCTTTCATCAAAGTAAATAAATCCCTGAGGTGTCGGTATACCTGAAGTGTTTCCACCAGCATTTACTCCATGTACTACTCCTTCCATAATTCTGCGGGGTGAAAGAAGTCTGCTTTCACCGGTTCTGTTTTTATATACAGGTTTTTCATCTTCAGGATCGGCAAAACAAAACCCGAAACGGTTAGCGACAGGTTTTGCCCCCATTCCGAATCCGATGGAATCCCTGTTTACGCCGACAATGCCGGTTATTGCACCCCCAAAAGGATCAAGGGCACTTGGACTGTTATGTGTTTCAACTTTATCTGATATTATATAATCATCATCAAAATCGATTCCTCCGGAATTATCTGTAAAAACTGACACACAGAAATCTTTATCTCCCTTCTCTTTTCTGATTCTCTTAGTAGCCTCGCGGATATATGTTTTGTAAATTCCTTCAGGAGTATCATCATCTATTGATGACGCGAAAATGGTATGCTTGCAATGTTCACTCCAGGTCTGTGCTATGGATTCAAGTTCAATATCGGTTGGTTCTCTTTTCTCTTCATTATAAAAGTAATCCTTAATGACATTCATTGAAAGCATATCCAGAGCAAGAGGTCCTCTTCTTGTGCCGTCATTATTCAGAATGCCATCCCTGCCTATTTTCAGAAGGTCCTCACTGTTAACATTCAGATTTACATTATCCACTCCCGCATCATCAGATATATGCACAACAGGAATTTCATATCCCATACCTTTATTTAATACATACTCATTATAAGATAAAATTTTAATCCTCTGTATAAGAGGATTAAAAAATTCCCTACCTAATAAATTAATAGTATTCGAATCGACCTCACCTTTTATAAAATATGATGTTGTATAAAAGAATGATTTTTCACTGTCGAATTTCATCTTAAAAAAATCTTCAAAAGATTCTCTGACTGTATGAGCAATATTATCAGTCACGCCGGGGAGAAATCCCACCTCAATACAAAAATCAAAATTTTCAGGATTATACGGACTGTTTATTGAAAAACTCTCAGTTACAGGTTGAACAAGAATAGCAGCTGCCGGTTTCAGAGTGATTTCATCAATGTCAATATTTATTAAATAGTTGTTTGAAATATATATTTTATCAATTGAATACCCTAGATTATTCAACTTTAATTTTACAGATGTTCCTCTTGGATCTTCTTTTGTATAATAAACTTCGATCCTGTACTTCGCGATGCTTTTTTGTGACATAAATATTCTCCACCTGATGGATTTATTTAAAAGAATACCGGAAATGTCCACAATTTTTCACCATTTCAAACTGTATTACCGGAAGTGTTTTTTTTATTTTTTATTAAAATAATTTGACTTATATTATCGTAAGTAACAAAAAAGCATTATTGAATACGAATATTACGTTATTCATTTATCAAAAAAGAGAGGTTTTTTAATGCTCAAAATTGAAGAAAATAAGGTGGTAACCTTCGAATATACACTTAAAAATGATTCCGGTGAAATCCTTGACAGCTCATCAAAGAGTGCACCACTTGAATACCTTCATGGAACCGGCAGTATAATTCCCGGCCTTGAAGCTGAACTCGAAGGAAAACAGGTAGGGGATAAATTTACTGCATCCGTTAAAGCTGAAGATGCTTATGGCCTGAGGGTTGAAGGTCTTATTCAGAAAATAGGTAAAGATAAATTATCACATCTTCCAAGCATTGAAGTTGGAATGCAGCTTCAGGCATATGATGAAGGGGGCATGCAGATTCTCACTATTGTTGATGTATCTGATAATGAAATTACTCTTGACGGAAATCATCCTTTAGCAGGCAAAAACCTTCTTTTTGATGTTGAGATTATTGATATAAGAGAAGCAACAGAAGAGGAAATTGAGTATGGTCTGGAAGATGAGTGCGGATGCGGAGACAGCTGTGGAGACGGTTGCGGCGGAGGTTGTTCAGGCTGCAGTTAACACTTATAATAACCGATAGCCTGAAATAATTTATAAGCCCATAGAAATAAAATGGGCTTTTTATTTTATTAATCCTGAAAAGTGTTTGTAAATCGAATTCATTTTATACTCTGAATCAGCCTCTGCAATTATCCTGAAAATCGGCTCCGTGTTTGAAGATCTGAGATGTACCCACCCTCTTTTAAAATTTTCATTTTTTACGAAATCTATTCTTAATCCGTCAATTGTTGAAATTTTTTCATCTTTAAACTGACTTTTTATTACATTTAAAATATTATTTACATCTGAATTTTCACCCAGTCTGACCTTGCCTTTCTTCATATAATACTCAGGCATATCATTCATTATTTCAGAAATTTTTTTCTTTCTTACAGACATCATTTCAAGTATATATGCAATACCGGCAAGACTGTCACGGCCAAGATGAACCTCCGGAGAGATAACTCCGCCATTACCCTCTCCGCCAATTATTGCATCTCTCTTTTTTATCTCTTCAACAACATTTATCTCCCCCACCTTTGCTCTGAAAAAAGGGACTTTATGCCTTGAAGCAATATCTTCAACGGCTTTTGTAGTGGAAAGATTAACTACAACACCCCCCTGTCTTCTTTCAAGAATGTGATCAGCAACAAGGGTTACCGTATACTCCTCACCAACCGGTTTTCCATTTTCATCAACTACAGCAAGCCTGTCTGCATCAGGATCCTGAGCAAAACCTATATCTGCTTTATGCTTTATTACGGCTTCCGACAGCTGTTTCAGATTTTCAGGAAGAGGTTCAGCACCACGGGGGAACAGTCCGTCAGGAATACAATTAATCTCCGTAACTTTACAGTTAAGCTGTCTTAAAAAGTCAGGTGTAATTAATGAACCAGCGCCATTCACAGAATCAAGGACAACGTGCAGTTTTCTGTTTCTTATTTTTTGAACATCTACAATATCCATTATTTTTTTAAGGTGAATTTCTCCGGCATTATTAATAAACCTGAGTTTTCCAATTTCGTTCCATTTTTTAAAGTCAGAATGTGCTTCCATTAATTTAAAAAGTTTTTTTATTTCTGATGGGGTTAAGAAAGTACCGCTGCTGTTTATAAGTTTCAGCGCATTCCATTCAACGGGATTGTGGGATGCCGACAAAACAATACCTCCGGCAGCTTTAAGTTCTTCAACCATTACCTGAACTGTTGGAGTAGGGACAACACCAATATCAATAACATCACATCCGGAGAGAAGAAGTACCGAAATCAGGTTCATCGAAACTGCTTCGCCAGTGGGCCGGCTGTCTCTGCCGACAACGACTGTACCATATCCGGCAAATTTAGCAAAAGCGGAACCTGCAGAATTCAGAAGCACCGGAGTAAAACTTTCACCGACTATGCCCCTGATGCCTGAAACACTTTTCATCAAAGGAGATTTCATTTCAACTTCTCCTGCTTCTTCTTGATTTTTTTCTTTTTACTCCACCTTCAGTATGTTTTTCTTCAGCCCTGTTTTTTTTCCCGAATGATGACTGAACAGGTATACCTCCTGAACCGAACTGGTCAACCTCCGCATGAAACTCATCTCCGGCAGGCGTGTATGAAACCGGAATCTCCTGTTCAACTTTACGGATTTCTACTTTCATGAGGAATTCGATTATATCTTCTTTAAGACTTCCTATCATTTCATTAAAGATTGATGACCCCTCAATCTTATATTCGACAAGAGGATTTTTCTCACCATAACCCATTGCCCAGATACCATCTCTGAGCTGATCCATCGCAAGAAGGTGGTCTCTCCATTTATTATCAACAACCTGAAGTGATATCAGTCTTTCAATGATCCTCATATCCTCGGATCCGTTTTTTTCCTCTCTGATTGAATACAGCGTATTTACTTTGTTTTCCATTGCTGCAATAAAACCGGAATACGACAACTCGACAGGATTAATCTCTTCATAATCAAGATCAACAGTGAATTTCTGCTTAAACCAGTTTTTAAGACCTTCAAGATCCCACTGCTCAGGGTGTTTCATACCCTGTGAGAAAAAATCAACTCTTCTCTCTATTACATCAGTAAGATATCCTTTGACTTCTTCGGATATATCTACTCCATCGAGAAGTTCATTTCTTTTTTTATAAACATAAGTTCTCTGAGCATTCATAACATCATCATACTCAAGAAGATGCTTCCTTATTTCAAAATTTCTGCCTTCAACACGTTTTTGAGCGCTTGCAATTGCCTTGGAAACCATAGGACTTTCAATTTCCTGCCCCTCTTCCATTCCAAGCCTGTCCATAACCTTCCCGATTCTTTCTGAACCGAAAAGTCTCATAAGCTCATCTTCAAGTGAAAGATAAAATCTGGAAGAACCGGGATCCCCCTGTCTGCCGGAACGGCCCCTCAGCTGATTATCAATCCTTCTTGCTTCATGACGTTCCGTTCCCAGAATATGAAGACCACCGGCATCAACAACCTTTTCATGATTTTTTACCCAGTCACGCCCGTTTTTAATAACTGAAAGTGCTTTATTTTTATCCTGCCCCTGCATCTGTTCTGCAAGCTTTTCAGCTTCATCGAAATCCGAAACCATTATCTTTAACTTAAAACTATCCCATAATTCCTTATTGTGAACTGATTTATGAGATTCCATTTCATCATTATATGATTTCTTCCCTCCAAGAACAATATCAGTACCACGACCTGCCATATTTGTCGCAATTGTAACAGCTCCCGGTCTTCCAGCTTCAGCAACTATCTGCGCTTCCTTTTCATGATATTTGGCATTAAGTACATTATGTATAATGCCCTTTGACCGGAGAAGGTTTGAAAGCTTTTCAGACTTTTCAATCGAAATTGTTCCTACAAGAATAGGTCTTCCTTTTGAACTATATTCGGATATCTCCGCAGCAATGGCGTTAAACTTTTCTCTTTCAGTTTTGTAAACACGATCAGGCCTGTCATTTCTTATAAGGGGAAGATTGGTGGGAATTACAGCTACATCGAGACCATAAATATTTTTAAACTCGACAGATTCAGTTTCAGCTGTTCCGGTCATACCTGAAAGCTTTTTATACATTCTGAAATAATTCTGGAATGTAATTGAAGCAAGAGTCTGGCTCTCTCTTGCTACGGTAACATTTTCCTTTGCCTCAAGCGCCTGGTGCAAACCGTCAGAGAATCTCCTGCCCGGCATAAGCCTTCCTGTAAACTCATCTACAATTATCACCTGGCCGTCTTTTACTATATAATCAATATCTCTGTGAAAAACAAGGTGTGCCTTAAGTGCCTGATGGATGTGATGAATGATATCAATATGCTTATTATCATAGAGATTGTCTATTTTTAAAATGCGTTCTATATGAGACACCCCTTCTTCGGTTAAAGTGGCATTTTTATCTTTTTCAACTACTTCATAGTCGGCTCCCTCTTTCAGCTGAGGAATAATTTTATTAATCTGTATATACTTTTTAGTTGATTCTTCAATAGAGCCTGATATTATAAGAGGAGTTCTCGACTCATCTATAAGTATGGAGTCAACCTCGTCAACGATGCAGTAATGAAGATCACGCTGAACCTTCAGGCTGCGATGTTCGACCATATTATCTCTCAGATAATCAAATCCGAATTCATTATTTGTACCGTACGTTATATCGCATCCATAAGCCTTCTGTCTCTCAATTGGCCCCAGATAGTGCTGGATAATACCGAAATTCAATCCAAGGTATCTGTATATCGGCCCCATCCACTCCGCGTCACGTTTGGCTAAATAATCATTTACTGTAACGACATGAACTCCTTTTCCTTTAAGAGCATTTAAATATATCGGAAGCGTTGCAACAAGGGTTTTCCCTTCACCGGTTTTCATCTCAGCTATCTGCCCTTTGTGAAGAACAACACCACCCATGAGCTGAACATCAAAGTGTCTCATGCCAAGAGTTCGGATAGATGCTTCCCTGACCATTGCGTAAGCTTCAGGAAGAATATTATCAAGCGATTCACCTTTTTCAATCATCAGTTTAAATTCTGATGTTCTGGTAAGCATCTCCTGCTGCGACATTTTTGAAACATTGCTTTCAAGAAGATTTATTCTGTCGGCATAGGGTTGTAATTTTTTTCTGTCACGTTCAGGTTTGGTCCCGAATACTGTATTCAGTATTATTTCAAGCATTGTAATATCCTGTTTTTCATTTTTTAATTTGATTTTTTTGAGATTACTGATAAGTGTGCAGATATTTTATTTATGTAAACATCATTCAGGTTTATGTTACATTTATCAAGAAAATATTTTTAAAAGATACTGTTTTTTAAAAATAGTTTTTATTTTAACATTTACCCTCTATCTTTATAAAAGTGTAAAAAAATATTTTTTTAGCAATTACTGATATTTTACCTGAATACTTATCAGTATAAGCACCATCTTAATTCCTTTGTTGTAAATATTGCCGTTGATATAAATGCTCCGGATCAATACAGCGAATGAAAAAAGCCTTTTTTATTTTGATTTTGATTTATATATATCGGATATAGCCTGTTTTAACAGATTTATTCCTTCTGATGTTCTGGCAGAACCTGCTATCGATTCAGGGTATTTATGTTTTACAATATTTATATTTTTTTCCATAGCTGAATCTGTTTTATTAAAAAACAAAATTAATGGCTTTTCCTCTGTTTTCAGCTGAACAAGTTCGTTTTCTACTGTTTTTATATTAGATTCGATATCAGGCGCATTTATATCAACAACATGTATAATGAAATCAGAATTTTCAATATCCTCAAGAGTTGACCTGAATGATTCAATCAGATTTGCAGGAAGGTTTTGAATAAACCCGACTGTATCAGTAAGCAGAATTCCAATCTCAGGTGTTATGAAAACAGACCTTGTATATGAATCGAGAGTCGCAAAAAGTCTGTCTTCCACAAAAAGATCATCTTTGGCAAGAAGATTAATAAGGGTTGATTTTCCGGCATTGGTATAACCTACAACTGCACCGATAAATTTATCGTTTCTTGCATTTCTCGTTCTGCGCCTGTGCTCTTCATATTTTTTCAGTTTATCTTTAAGCACATCTATTCTCTTTAATATGTGCCTTTTGTCAGTTTCGAGCATTGTTTCACCAGGCCCTCTTGTCCCAATACCGCCGCCGAGCCGGGAGAGTACACCGCCGAGACCTTTGAGTCTGGGAAGTATATATTTCAGCTGTGCAAGCTCAACCTGTATTTTGGATTCAGCGCTCCTTGCTCTTCTTGCAAAAATATCCAGTATAACTTCGTTTCTTCCGATTACGCGGCAGTTGAGCTTGTCTTCAAGATTTCGTATCTGGGCAGGACGGATATTGACAAGATCAAAAATAATAAGCTTAAGCTCCAGTTCTTCAATTTTTTGTTTTATAATATCTATATATCCTGTACCGAATATATAGGCCGGGTCAATTGAGTCTCTTTTTATTGTTATCGAATCAACAATAACAGCTCCTGCCGTTTTTACAAGAAGACGCAGTTCATCAAGGGAATATTCCGCTTTTTCCCTGTCTTCGCCTTTAATATAAATTGAAATCAGAAGTGCTTTCTCATCTTTTGATGAGGCTATCCGGTTTACTGAGGCATCCATTAAATTCTATCTTTGATCCAGGTTTTATTTTATGTCTGCCGTACCATCCGAGATTAACTTCAAGAGCAAACATTGCTGGTTTAACGGAATTATATGTTACAGAAACGTCAAGCGGTTTCATATGATATATTTCATTTATTATGCCATTTTTGTTTATATATGCTATATCAAGTGGAATTAATGTGTTTTTCATCCAGAAACTGAGATTTTGCTCCTTTTCAAAGACAAAAAGCATTCCATCATTTTCACTTAAAGATTCCCTGTACATCAGACCCTTCTCCCGCTCAGAGGATGAGCCGGCAACTTCTGCATTAATAATATTTTTTTTACCACTTTCAGAATTGAGATATATAATGCATTTATTATTAACGTTGTCTGAATATAAGGAAATATATAAAAAAATTACTACTAATGCCAGAAAACTGTTTTTAAAATTCACCATGATATTCAATCCTGATTATTCTGTTAGGTCTCTGATTATCCTGCATCAGAATGGCAATTTCCAGACCGATATGATCAAAATAGTTGTACTTCAATCCTGCATTATACAGCCATTGATTACGATCTCTGAAGTTCCAGTATACTCTTTCCATCTCAAACTGAAATCTGAAAAATTCGCCAAGCGGAATATCAAGCGATGTAAAATATGAAGTATTTTCAGGTTTATAATAGGGCTGAGTAGGTGTTCTTATCCCTGCGCTGAGGTATTGTTCGGAATCAAATAAATAGATTGAACCTGTCAGCACAAAATACGGCCCATATATTACCCTGTTTAATTCATTTTCCGGGTTATCCTCAACTCCATCATACCCGACATAAAATGAATCGTAACCGGCGGCAAGTATAATCGGGAAGGATTCCCATCCGTCATTGAACCTGATCTTTCCAATTACGCCCGGCACATTAAACTGAGGCTTCTCCTGCCCGATTGCATTTTGCACATCAAGCGACAAACCGAGATATAGTATATCATGAAGGCCCAGGAAAGTTTTAAACTCCATTCCCCCTTTATCATATTCAAGAAACAAAACATTATATGTACCTTTGGAAATAGTAAATGCTGTCGGGGTACCAATAACAACAGTCTGGGTACCCTGAGAGAAGGCGAAGTGTGGAATAAAAACAGATATAAAAAATATAATTATATTGAATCTGAATCGTGATTTCATAAAAATACCGTGGATATAAAATTTTAATATGTACCCGGTTAACAGAAATTTAACAGATCAGGCATACTCATTTATTTTATCGGCTTTTTTACATTAATTTCTGTATCTATTTTATCAGGCGGGTTATAACAGAAATCAGTATAAATTCTGAATGGAAATAATCTCTCGGATTCCGGCTTCAGCAGCTTTGAGCATTTGATCAAGTTGCCTCCCCGAAAAAGATGACTGTTCCCCCGTACCCTGAATTTCAATAAAATCCAGATTCCCATTCATCACAATATTCATATCAACATCTGCAATGGAGTCTTTTGCATAATCAAGATCGAGGTGAATTTCATTATTTATAATACCTACTGATATCGCTGCAACATTTGACACAATGGGATTAATTTTAATCAATCCCTCTTTGAGCATTCTGTCTACAGCCAATTTCAGGGCAATATATCCGCCTGTAATTGAAGCTGTTCTTGTACCTCCATCAGCCTGAACCACATCGCAATCAACATATATTGAATAACCGGGTAGTTTATCAAGATCAATTGCAGCCCTGAGAGATCTTCCTATAAGACGCTGGATTTCAACAGAACGGCCGTCACGTTTTGTAAATTCTCTTTTTGTCCTTGTCTGAGTTGAATATGGCAGCATTGTATACTCGGCAGAAAGCCATCCAGTATTTTTTCTTTTTGCATGATCCGGAACATCATCAGATATATGTACCGCACAAATAACCTTTGTATTCCCCATACCGAAAAGAACCGAGCCGTATGCATTTTTACAAAAATTTTTCTCAACGGTAATTTTTCTAATACTGGAATTCTCCCTGGTTTTCATTTTTTTTGAGTTCATCATCGAGTTCCCTGTTTTTTTCCTTCAATTTTTTAATCTCTTCAAGATCCTTTATTTTTCTATCAATATTTTTATGATAGGGATTGTAGTCTTTCGCCGTATTGAATTCATCAATAGCAGAATCAAGATCATCTGCAACAAAATGCTTGATACCTTTTTTATAATGAACTTCAGCGCGCAATTTATCGCTTACTGTAATAACCTTGGGGATGAGTTTAATTGTCACACTCAGTGAATATACAGGGCCGAAAATACCATTATCAGAATAGGATGTATCAACACTGAAAGCAGTGTTTTTTATAGAATAGTTAAATCCAAAACCCAGTGAATATGTTCCTGCGTCATTAAAACGCCAGCCACCCCTTAAATAAATAAGTTCGAGATAATTTAACTCCACACCAGTATTTATACGAAAGCTTTCATCAAAAAGATATGTAAAATCATATAAATCTGAAGAATCAATAAAGTTCTCGGTCATGTCCAGATTAAATCCAAACCATTTTGTAAGTTTATATGATGTTCCGAATCTTAACATCCTTGGCAGCGGATCATCTTTTGCTTTTGTTCCAAGATTCAGCATGGAAAAACCTACATGAAAATTTCTTATAGGGGTGTCAAAAGGGGAATATAAATACATCCCTTTGAGTATTCCCAAATCCATTGCAACTGAGCTTACAAATAATGTATCGATTTTCTGATAAATGTATTTTAATGAACCGCCAAGATAGAAAGAACCGAAATCATAACCATAACCTGTTGTAAAATTCCCGTTATAGTACTTTACATCTCCTGTTTTTTCACCATTTATATCAATTTTATCAAAAACGGGGACCCAGAAAAGGGAGTTTGCAATTCCAATCCATCCTCCATAAAGGGGATATGCCATACTTAAATTTTCCAGTCTTGAATCAAGAATAAGTTCGTTATGAAAAATCGTTAACACAGGAAATCGTACAGATCCCAGACCTGCAGGATTATAATATAGACAGTTTACATCGTTTGTCTCAGCTGTGAAAGCCTCACCCATTGCAAGAGGTCTTGATCCGACACCCAGTTCAAGGAAATCAGCGCCTGAAGTTCCAATACTCCCCGCCGAAAAGAGGTTTTCACTTGCGGAGAAAAGAACTACCGCTGAAAATATTATTAAAAATATCTTGTTCATAATATTCATATCAGGATACTGAAATACACGTAATTATGCAAGAAATTAATGCCGGATTGGGGTTATAGAAAAAGATTAACAAATTCTTTACTGTTGAGATATTCATTATAGTCAACAGATTCCATACCGATTATTTTTACTCCGGAATTAATTCTTTCGATCAGATGATCAATATCCCTCATATCCGGAGCTGTTGTAATAACTACAGCTCTGTTGATACTTATTTTGAGAATTAAATAGTTTCTGTTAAGTATTCTCCTTAATTTTGATAAAAAGTATTTGTAGATAAATATATTATCTTTTCTGGAATAATCAACCAAAGTTACTATATAACTTTTTAAGCGAGTATTGACTGCAGATTTTATAAATAGTTCAATCATGAACAGTATGTTTTCATATGACAAATTGTTAATGCTGAATTTAACTATATTTTTTAAAAAATATATTATTAAAGGAAGCGCCGCAGTCTCTTCCAGGTTTCTGAAAATTTTCTCCGGATTTACCTGATGTTCAGAGTCGAGTTCTATCAGGAGCAATGGTGAGAGTGATTCTTCAAATCTGCTGAATTTATTAGCAAACATCTTTCCGTTGCATGTATTTTTAAAAAGAGATGAAATTTTGACTATATAGAATTTATGCTGTGACAGGTCATCCGCATCACTGTTGAGAAATTTTTTTGAAAAAAATGGATCGGACTTTATTATATCCGGTGTTAACACAAATCCTTCAATATAATCATTTATTTTTAAAATCAGCGGATCATTGTTGCTGAAGTACATATCCGATGAATATGATGAATCGAGATGATTGATATCGCTTCTATATGCCTTGTCATTAAAATTATATTTCAATATCTGGTATCGTGAATAACCGGACTGAAGCATACCCGCTTTTATATAGTCCGCAGTATCGTCAATATCATCATATACGTTTATATCTGTTTCGAAAGGATTAAAGCGGGATGAAACTGAGTTCAATTCATCAGAATGTTTCAGTCTGTAAATTATCTTTTCATATTCAAGCAGCAGATTATATTTTTCAGCCGGATCAGACATTTCAGGAACAGGGACCGGTTCTTCAATCATCTGTTCATTATTATATATTTTATTGACTAACTGGTTAAGCTCACTGTTGAATGTCTTTTCCCTGAGAATATTTCTGATTTGAGGATCTTCCGTTTTTTCTCCATCTAACTCGTTTACAGTAATGACTTCAAGTTCAGTTTTATCATAATGGACTGTTTCCACAAATTCACCCCGTCTTGTCATTATTAACGGAATAATAACATTACATCTTGAATAATAATTATCTTACTAAAAAACCGGTAGTTATTAAAAAAACAATATTTGAGCGAAGCTGTAAACATACAATAACATTTCTCAGCATCAGAATATAAAAAATCCCTCCCCATGAATGAGGAAGGATTGTCTTTCTAATTTACATTTATTAATCAGTTTTTCAGAACTGCCTTGTCACCCGCGCTATCTCTTCTTTAGCCTGTTTTACCATATCTTCAATTACCGCTTTACATGACTTTATATCATGAATGCGCCCGAGTGATTGTCCCATCATCATCGGTGCCACATCGACATCTCCATTATCCCAGGCTTCCTGGCATCTGTCACCTGTAATAAGTGGTGCGAGTTCCATAAGGCTTGCCCCCTTTGCCTCGGCAGCAAGAATCTCACCCACAACCCTGTTCTTTATCGCCCTTCCCTGAAGATTTATTGACTTGCAGATCAGTGTTGTATCATACTCCTGCCTTTTAAGTATCTCCTGCTTGATATTGTCATGTACACCGCACTCGTATGTAGCCATGAAGCGGGTTGCCATCATTACACCTTCAGCTCCAAGTGCAAGTGCCGCAGCCAGTGACTTTCCATCCGCAATTCCTCCGACTGTAACAACCGGAATTTTCACAGTTTCCGCTATTTTCGGCGTCAGTATCATGGTTGTAACGTCATCATTCAGCGGATGCCCGCCCTCTTCAATTCCTGCGGCGTATATTCCGTCATAACCCGCCTCTTCGGCATGTTGTGCATGTTTTACAGCGCCTACCTTATGAAACATCTTTACACCAGCTTTTCTAAGCATATCCATATACTGCTTTCCAACCTTGTCAAGGGGGGTTCCTGAAACCTCTATTCCGCCGACTTTTTCTTCAGCGCAGATTTCAAGATTTTTCCTATGATCGTCCATTGTAATGTGAAATGACGGGAGTATTGTTATGCCCACCATAAACGGTTTATCCGTCAGTTTCTTTGTTTCACGAATGGCATTTCTGAGATCTTCGGCAGATTTATAATTACCTGCAGTGAGATTACCCATACCACCCGCATTTGAAATAGCAGCCGTAAGCTTTGGCTCTCCAACCAGATACATGGCTCCGCATATTACAGGGTAATCGATTCCGAACATCTCTGTTATTCTTGTTTTCATACATGACCTCTCTTTATTTTATTCCCGCAGATGCATTATCATACGGAATACTTTCATTTATTCCCGCCTTTTTAAGCGCAATGTTTATCACATCCCGTCCCATATTATACATGGTTTTAATTGCCGTATTTTTACTCACTTCGCTGATAAGGCCCACGCAGACAAGCGATGCAAAACCGTGTGTAAAGATTGCCATCCTGTTCATAACCTCTCTTCTCTCTTTAGCCGGAAGGAGTGATACAAGTTCATCCCTGTCCAGTTCGGAAGTAATGGAACTGAAAAATTTTTCAAGAAGCGCTTTTGTATCACTGCTTTCAAGTAGAAGTGCCCTGAAAAGCTCACGGTTCTCCTGTGCAAAAAGAACAAGCCCTGTCCCCATGTTGAGAAATACGCTTTTTGTATACGATTTCATTGTGTATTCCAGCATCAGATTTTCTGCTCTGTCCAGCACCTCGGATCTAAGCTCATCCATGGAACTGAAATATGAATAAACGGGAGCTGTTGAAGAATGGAGTTCATCGGCAATTTTCCTGGCGCTGAATTCCCCGAAACCGCTCTTTCTGACTATCTCAAATGCAGTTGAAATAATATCTTCCCTGTTAAAAACAGCCTTAGGGGGCATTTTTTACTCCGCTGAAAAGGTTTATTTATCATGTTATGTAACAGGTGTTATTTTTTGTCAAACGCTATTTAACAGAAATCAATAATCACTATCATTTAACAAATCAGGTTATTTAAATTTTAAAAGGAAATAAATAATCAAAGATTAATTTATGTTGATATAAAATGTTCATCTTTTCTCTGTTATGAAAATAAAAAAGATATATTTTAATATTTCATTCTTAATATTTAAATTTTAAAGAATTCATGTTGTTAATTACTAAAAATTCTTGAAAAAAAATATCTCTGCTATTTTTTTAATTTCTGATAAATATATATTTCACTTAAAGAAAAAAATGAGGACCACATGTTAAAAATAAAAATATTCATTGCGACAGTAATCACTATTTGTGCCGTTACAACATCAATCATCAACGGCAATGCCCAGACTGAAGCAAACAGTAATGTCATCTGGCTTGTTGAACCCCAGTTTGATGATGAAAGAGATTTCTCCGACGGTATGGCGCTTATTTTCAAAGATGAAAAGTTTGGATATATTGATAAAGATGGAAAACTTGCAATTAAACCACAATATGACTATGCACGTTTTTTTTCTGAGGGACTGGCCAATTATGAGAAAAACGGAGAATATGGCTATATAAATGTTAAAGGTGATGTTGCAATAAAGCCTCAGTTTGATGGAGCATTTGATTTTTCAGAGGGGCTGGCTTATGCTCAAAAGAATGGTAAATGGGGTTATATAGATACAACCGGCAAATTTATTATAGAACCACAATTCAGTAACGTCGGGAGTTTTTCAGAAAATCTTGCTTATATCAAAAAGGATGGAATTTACGGATATATAGATAAAACGGGAACCATTGTAATAAAGCCGGATTTTGATGATGCATTCGATTTTTCAGAAGGGATGGCAAAAGTTAAGAATAAAGATAAATACGGTTACATTGATAAAAAGGGTAAGATTATAAAAGAACCACAATTCGATGAATCAGGGTCTTTTTCGGAAGGGATGGCAAAAGTTAAGAAAAACGGCAAATGGGGTTTCATCGGCAAAAATGGAATGTTTTCTGTTGATCCACAGTTTGAAGATGTTGATAATTTTTCAGAAGGTCTTGCAAAGATTAAAAAAGACGGATTATACGGTTATATAGATAAAAAAGGAAAAGTTGTAATACAACCTCAATATGATTCGGCGGGTAACTTTCTTGAAGGCCTGGCCAGCGTAAAAACCAACGGTAAAGCCGGATTTATCGATAATAATGGAAAATATGTTATTGAACCATACTTTGATGAAGCCGGTTTCTTTTCTGAAGGGATGGCAAGGGTAAAAAAAGATGATAAATGGGGTTATATAAAAAATCCCATCGTAGTTGAAAAACAGAGCCAATCACTTGAACTGGCAGGCCAGTGTGTCGGTGAACTGAAATCTGTTTCGAAAAACGAACTGATAGTTGCAGGTAAAGATATAGCAAGCAAAGTGATGATGGGTGACAAACTTTGCATTTATTCCGGCGATAATATTATAATACTCCGTGCAACCTTCCCTATGATGACAACAACAAAATGTGAAGTATCATCAGGCAGCAGGGATGAGATAAAACCTGGCATGAAGGTATACAAATATAAAAAACTGAAAAAGGATAACAAGTAACAACATATATAATAACAGATTGCATATCCGGAACTATATCAGCCGGGCATGAAAATTAACAATTTTAATAAACTCCTGAGTACTGTTCAGAAAAAAGTTACTGTAACGAATGAAAACAGAAAAGACATACAAATTAACGACTCCGGCCCCCGGAGAAACTGAGTTCTATAAATGCCGGTTTGAGGGGTGCATTTTCCCTGATACCGCCGATTCTATATATGAATTTCACGAATGCGTATTATTCAATATTGATCTTTCATCAATGAACATTGACAACTATATTTTTGACAATGTCACCTTTGAGGAATCCAGGCTTACCGGTGTAAACTTCAGCAGGGTTAATCATTTTCTTTTTGCCGTGAATTTTGACCGCTGCATGCTTGATTATGCCGTGTTTGAAAAAAACAATTTAAAAAATTCAGTTTTCAATAAATGTTCACTTAAAGAGGCGTGCTTCATTGAATCAAACCTGAAATCGGCACAGTTTATTGAATGCGACCTTGCCGATGCGCTTTTTGAGAGATCCGATATTGAAAACGCCGATTTTTCAACAGCTGAAAACTACTTTATCGATCTGAATATAAATAAAGTCAAAGGGGCAAAATTTTCTCTTCCTGAAGCGGCAAATCTTCTGATGAAGTATAATATAAAAATTGTATAATGACCTGCCTTTCGAAACAAATCAGTATTTGACATGTCCATGATCTATAGCATTTTACGATTGAAATAGAACATAGTCTGTCATTTCGAAGAAGCAATAGCGATTGAGCAGTTCGACTGGCTCACTGACCGTTATAAACGGTTGCTGAGCGGAGCCGAAGCACTCACATATGTTCGAAATGACAGGGCCTAAATATTTCGTAAATTAAAAAACCGGTCCATTTTATTGAACCGGTTTTTTTATAATCTTAAAATATAAGTATTATTTAATGTTTCAGTTTAACTAAAAATTCCATTCATACATAGTATCAAACTCACTCTGTCTATCGCTGTCGTAGTCAACTGACCCATTGGAATAAAATTGTTTCTTGGAACTGGGATATGTTGTAGTACTCACTTCATTGGCAATAGTGGTACCAGAAGCAAGGTGTAAATAGCAATAGTTAGTTATACTTGATAAATTCACTCTTGCTGCATATTCTCCGTTAACTATCGGTATTTTCGCCAGTATATAAGAATTACTGTTAGTTTTATAAACCAAAACATATGTTGGTGTTGGAGAATAGGAGCTTGTTTTAACTGTTCCATAAAGAAGTGTTGTATCTCCCAGTGAATCTATACCTTTTGCAGGGTCAAGCATGTCTCCATCCCCGCATGATAAAACAAGTAATGCCATTATTGCCGTTATTAATATCGATATTTTTTTCATATTAAACCTCTGTATCCTTTCCCGTTAGTACCTTGAAGAACTTCTTTCTTCTATCTCTGTTCTCAGTGTTACACCGCCGTAGAACTGGTTACCTTCAATATTTGTTTTATCTTTTCCGATCTTGAATATTCCCCGGTTATACTCTCCGAAGAACCCGAGGTTTTCAAAGAAAGCAAACTCCATTCCACCGCCAACGTAACCGCCGTATCCTCCAAGTGTAACCTTTAAATCTGAATTATCATATTTGTCTTTTGCCTTTTCAGTATACCACCCGGTTCTGATACCTGCAAGGGCGTATGGATCAAAGGCGGTGAGCATAAAATACCTGTTTATTTTCAGCCTGAAGCCGAAGTCCATTCCATAAAATTTTCCGGTACTGTCATTTATTGCATCTTTTCCCAATACAGGTTTTGATTTAATGGAATCATCGTTCATGCCGTATTTTTTGTATATAAACCTGAAATAACAGTCGCGGTTAAAACGTTCGTTTATAGGGCCTCTTGCAAACATGATATCCAGAAAATAGCCGGACTGTTCCTTGAAAACATCATCCACATCTTTGTTGCCTGTTGACATAAAAAAACCGTAACCGGCCCTTAAGCGCGGAGAGCGGGACATTAAGGCATTTTTTCTCTCTTTTGCGGCCTTTTCCACCTTCGCATTATACTCTGCTTCCTTCTTTTTCGCGAGCTGTTTCTCTTCCTCGATGTTTTTTGATTTGGATTCATCCTCTTCCCTGTTATATACTTCATCCATAAAAGCTATAACCTTGTCATCCTTGCCTGTGATGAGATAGCGCGCCAGCGCTTTTGAGCCCTTTTCAACATCATCACTGTGTTTATATTTAATTGTCCTGATTTTTGTAACTTTCGGTATGCCTGAGGTGCTGTCCATATAACGGGCAGTAATATAAGTATAGCCGTCATCACCCTTTCTTATCCTTCCGAAAACAATAACCTGCGCTTTAATCTTTTCCATAAGTTCCTGAATACAGCTTTCAGAAGAGCACTTTCCAAAACTCTGACTTTTAGCCTCCTGCTGAAGCATGGCAGATATATCCTGATCCGCCGTTACAGAAAATCTTCCATCCTTTTCAAACTCATCCTGTATAATGTTCTTTACTTCATTTTTTACAGGATCATTTTCCTTTAATCCGCTGGCGGTATCTATAGTAAAATTCTTTACATAGATTATACTCTTCTCTGCAGCAGTTAATGCAGGTATATTTGCCATTATCACAATTGTCGCTGTCAGTATATAAAATATTTTTTTCATAATGCAAGTCCCCGTTTAATAATCATTTCGATTTTTACAGAATACCAAGGAATGGATATTCAGTGTGACTGTTTCTGAGTGTTGCCCCTACAATCAGCTGATATCCGTCATAATTTAATTTATTGTCTCCGATAGGAACATAACCGGCATTAACCTCGGCAAATAACCCCATATACCTGTTTATAGTCACCTCTAACCCTAAACCGGCTACTCCCCCTATGCCGGTAAAATTTTTCTTAAAATCTTCCGGTAACAACATGGAATTCGTTGTTTTGTATGTTTCAGTAACCTGCATATACCTTCCACCGAACATCATATATAAAGACCATGCTTCGTTTAAAAAATATGATGTCCCTACAAATCTGAAGCCGATATCAATGCTCTTCTGTATCATTTCAAGTTCTTTCAGCGTATTGCCGGAAGGTATCAGATATTGGCCGGCCAGTTTCTCATTATTGGTCGTCAGGTTAAGCGCAGTCATATCAGTCTTAAACTTTTCGACTGACGCATCATCAGATGAAAACTTCTTGTACATGAATTTTGAATATATATCAACGCCATCACCTACAATATCCCTTGACCTGTATACAAAGAGATCAGCAGAAAGCACCTGGGCTTTCGGATAGTATTCATTTACCTTCTTATCATTAATATATGAACTGCCGCCGATACCGCTGTACCCGACCCTGATAAAAGGTGATTTTGCAACCGTTTCATTCTGACCTTCAAAATCTGATTCGATTCCGAGCAGCGTGTTTCTACGTTTCTTTTCAGCCTTGGCGACGCCCTTTTCTTTATCTTCCATATCTTCCTTAAGTTCATCAAGATATGAATCTTTTTTTGTTATAAGATAGTGTGCCAGCGCCCTCGCTGCTATATCCAGATACCTGGCCCTTTTTACCTTTATTGTTTTCCCTTTGCCGATTCCGGTTTTACGGTCAAGAATACGCCCCATTACAGTCAGAGACCCGTCATCATTTTTGTCTATGGTACCGAAGATTATACTATCAGAATCGACAGCCTCCATTAATGCTTTCATTGATGCGTCATTATCAACATCTGAAGAGGAGGATGCCATTTTACCTTCAATAGCCGATTTCTGGGCGCTTACATCCTCTTCTGAAATAAGATTATACTCTTCATACTCAACAATTACTTCAGACATATAATCTGTGAAATCCATGGATACGCCCTTACCGTCCACAGTGAAGGGTTTAATAAAAATATTCTTTTTTTGCACTTTTGCAGCATACGAAACACTGCAGAACACTGTCATTACTGACAACAATACTATGGATATCTTCTTAATCATGGAAAGTCCTCGTGTTATTTTACTGTTTTTAACTGTTTTTCAAGCTCAGAGATTGTTTTTTCGCTGTAAACTTCAGATTTAAAAACAACCTCCCCCTTACTGTTAAGAAAAAAAAGCGACGGATATTTTGAAACACCATAAGTTCTGATCACATCTTTATATTTATCTACAAGAGGAGTAATGTTTATTCCGAGATCCCTGATAAAGGCATCTACATCTTCAGCTACATCAACATCCTTTTTAAATGAAGTACCTACAATGAAAACCGCAACCTTGTCACCATTATTCAGATAAAACTGTTCAAGGGCCTTCAGCTCAATTTTACAATTCGGACAATCTGTAAAAAAGAAACTTATTATCATAGGCTTCTGGCTCTGGAATGGTTTCACAAGCTCCCCTCTCGGCGTTCTGAGATTAAAAACCGGAGCCACTGTTCCTTTTAAAACCTCTCCGTTCACCGGGGTATTGATCGTCAGAAATAAGAAACCTGTTATGATTATAAATAAAAAACGAAGTAGCTTCATATGATTTAAACCGCCAGAATTTTAAAAATT
Source organism: Spirochaetota bacterium (assembly GCA_963664815.2). Taxonomy (GTDB): domain Bacteria; phylum Spirochaetota; class UBA4802; order UBA4802; family UBA5550; genus WRGT01. The sequence goes on along the minus strand of CAXXHB010000003.1, from coordinate 1,867,896 downwards.
TGTGGTGAATTTGTGGTAAAAATTATTAAATACCAGGTTTTTGTTGTAACATTTTTGTTAATCCGGTTTTTTAAAATCAAGCACTTTATTAGTTAATTTAACCCTTGAGTTAAAAATTTTCAAATAAAATACATAGAAACAGGAAAAAAATATAGAAATCAGGAACTTTGTCATAAAATATCAGGTCTAAGCAGAATTAAAATTTGCCTGTTCAAATCAATTTTTTATTTATATGAACTTTATATATTGACAGTTATGCCTCATATTTATTAATGTTATTAATATGATAAAATCAGATTGTATATTCATTAGCATTATTATTACTGCGGCAGCTGCGGCTATCGACAGCGGTATTCCTCTGCGGGTAAATTCCTGAATATATATAAATATTTATGAAACAGAGCCCGCTTATTAAGCGGGCTTTTTTTTGGTTAAAATTTTTGCGAATCATTATAAAAAACAATAAAGGAGTCTGTCATGAAAAAGTCAGCAGCAATCAAATCTTCAAAAGCCGCATCAGTTAAAACAGCAGCATTTAATATTATAATTAAAAACACCCCCTGTTATCGGCGCGGAGGTTCCTTTTATGAATGACCATTATACCCCAGTTTATTCCCATTCATCCCTCAATATGAAATCATCCGCAATCCGTGATATGATGAAACTCACCGGCAACCCGCAGATGATAAGTTTCGCGGGAGGGTTACCCGGACCGGAAGCCTTCCCTCTTGAAGAACTGAAAGATATAATAGACAGAACAATAGCAGAGCATGGATCATCGGTGTTTCAATATGGAACCACTGAAGGATACACCCCGCTGCGCGAATCAATATGTGATCTGATGTACCATATTTACGGCCTTTCAGCATCGCCCGACAATATACTTGTAACAAGCGGCTCTCAGCAGGCACTCTACCTTTTATGCAAAGTACTTCTCAATCCGGGAGATGCCGTTATCACGGAAAACCCTACCTTCGTCGGTGCGATAAGCTGTTTCCGTTCATTTATGGCAGAGATACATCCGCTCGCCATAGGCAATAGCGGAATGGACCCTGTGGAGCTTGATAAAAAAATATGCGAGTTAATCATTGCCGGGAAAAAACCGAGATTTATTTACACCATTCCTTCAATTCATAATCCCACAGGAATTACTGTGGATAACTCCCGCAGGAAAGCTATTTATTCTGTTGCATCAAAACATGATTTAATGATTGTCGAAGATGATCCCTACGGAATGATACGATATGATAACAAACATGTTGTACCGTTTAAGAATATAGATACTGAAAAACGGATTGTCTACCTCGGTTCATTCTCCAAGACAGTTTCCCCAGGCATGCGGACAGGATGGCTGAACGCTCAGGAGGAAACCGTACGACGATGCACAATAGCCAAACAGGGGGAAGACACATGCAGCCATACAATGTCGCAATTTGTTATTCATGAGTTTATAGACACCGGATCAATATATGAGCAGATTGAGAGGGTTAAAAAGATATACAGAGATAAACGTGATCTTATGACAGATGCAATAGACAGAATTATTCCGTCGGCTTTATATGAAACACCGGGGGGAGGTTTATTCCTGTGGCTTAAGTTCCCGGAAAATATCAACACCATGACAATGCATGAAAAAGCGCTTAAACGCAATGTCGCATATGTTTCAGGAAATTCATTTTATCCCGGTCAGGGTGGAGAAAATGAAATGAGGCTTAATTTCAGCTTCTCATCACCGTCAGATATTGAAGAGGGAATTATGCGTCTCGGAGAGGTTATAGAAGAGGAATCTGCAAAACAATGATCCCATTCCTGTCCGGAGTTTAATATTCTGTTAAACATAATAACAATTAAGCGTCAAACCACACACACAGAAACTATTAAATTTTAACCGGAAACTCAATCAGGTGATTGTCATACATTATCCCTGATTGAGTCCTCCGCCCTTATTACATGTATATGAATTCTTTCATCTTTTTCTTTAATACCGTCAAATTCACTATAATAAACAGGCGCGATTTCATTTATCCTGTCTGCAACAATGACAATCCGTAACCTGTTATACATCATGCTGTCTCTTTCCGTTTTACCATCAATAATAACTTTCCAGACATCTTTCGGACTGAGTGAAGTTTCATCGGCAATATAGATCATCAGCCTTTTACCAATGATAATTTTATTCTTAAGCCTTATACCGCAGTTTAGCAGAATGTTGTCATATTTTTCGATAGAGCTGAATACGCTGTTGTCACACTGGCACCCTAAAATGTTAACAGCAAAATTTACAATATCTTTATTAATCATACAATCCTTGTCAGAATCCGGAGTCCTGAGGCTCCGGATTCTGAAATATTACATCATATTTCCGGTTTATTGATAATCTTTTTAATAATATAATCTTCATAAAGATCAAAGAAACCTTCCTTAAGTTTACTTTTCGCATCCGATATTTTTATCATTCTGTAAACATTCCGGAGATCAGCCTCTTTGAATTTCAGCTCTTCATTTAACTCAATCCTGTAATCCTTTGCCTCCTTCATCAGCTTGACCTTTTCAAGCCTTATAAGGTTGTCTTTCGCAAATCTGTTTTTTGCTTCAGTTGAAATCTCAATTACATCGCTGCTTTTATGGCTTTTAATCAAACCCCTGACACCTCTGGTTTCATGGTGGCTGTCTGTTCTGCCGCCGCCGCTTCCAATACCAACTGAATTAGGAAATCGAATTGCTGTCATATCGCACCTCCCTGCAGTTATGTCTCATTATATTTTCGGAATTTATCAGATTTTTATTAGTAGAATATTTTAAAATATACTAAAATATCAAATTAATTTTCTATTTAACTGACTCTGCACAGGTTCGGCAATCCCTGAAAATTCAGAAATTACATAACTATTTACTAATTCAATTGATTTTATTTCTTTAAATGTATAATTTGCATCAATCTTATATTCATAACAGTTTAACTGAACAATCTCGCAGCCGCCAGGGGTAGCGGTGAGATTGAAGCATTTTCTATTATAAAAAATTTCTTAATTTAATTATAAACTGATAAGGTAAAACGGTGAACAGATATAAAGCTGTTGTTTTCGATCTTGACGGAACACTTCTCAACACAATCGATGATCTTGGTAATTCAATGAATGCTGTTCTTGAATCAAAGGGATTACCCATTCACGAAATTCCTGAATATAAATATTTTGTCGGAAAAGGGCTTCGAAATCTTGTAATTAATGTTCTGCCACATGAGTACAGGAATGAATCAACAATTGAAGAATGCCTTGACAAAATGTTTGAGGAATACGGCAGCAGATGGGGCGACAGAACTCTCCCTTATGAAGGCATACCGGAACTTCTCGATGAACTTACCGCCAATGGCTTAAAGCTTGCAGTACTTTCAAACAAGATGCATGCACTTACACTGAAGATAGTTGATAAATTCCTTGGACGGTGGAAATTCGAAGCTGTTTTTGGAGAACGGGAAAACATCCCCCGCAAGCCTGACCCGGCATCTGCATTTGAAATTATAAGCATTCTCGGCATATCACCTGATGAAATAATCTATCTCGGTGATTCAGGATCAGATATGGAAACTGCAATAAACGCCGGCATGTACCCGGTTGGGGCTTTATGGGGATTCAGAAATGCCGATGAACTTATGGAACATGGCGCCAGAATGATGATAAAAGCGCCCTCTGATTTACTGAAACTATTATAAGTCCTGAGAGGTACTGAATTGAAACTGCGATCTGTTTATATTATTTTATTAACATTCATTTTATCATCCGTTCTTAACGGGAGCGATATTAATACAAGGCCATGTGAATTGCAGTTTTACGTCGAATCACATCTATCATCGACAGTTAAAATCGAATATAACAAAAATGGATATGTTATAAAGATGTCATCCTTCAGCAGCGGCCGGCTTACAGATTATTCCAGGTACAAGTACAATCCGGAAAACAGACTGATGCTTGAAAGATCATATGATCCCTCAGGTATTTTGATTAAGACAAGAAGGTATTATTATAATGAAACGGGCCTTATTTACGGTGAAGAGGTTTATTCACCACAGGAGATACTTCTTGAATATGTAAGGATAAATTACACTGATAATAAAATTGATAAAGTCAGTTATTATAAACCCGGGAATATCCTGTTCCAGACAATAGATTTCAGATATAAAAACGGTTTAACAGACCTCATTATATTCAATAAAACGGATAAATATATCATGATTATGAAACCGGTATACGATGAACGGATGAGGCTTATCGGCCATAATATAAAACACTCAAACACTGATGTAAAAATTGAGACAAAATATATCTATGAAGAGGGATATGCTTCTGAAGAAACCATCAGACTTATATTCCGGTAATATTAATTCAGAGAGTTTCAATAAAATACATATTAAAGTCTTAACGCCGGAAAATTTATATCTTTAAATAGTCGTTTCATGAAAGAGGTTAATGCAGCCTGAAGAACTTCATCAATCTATATTCATATCAAAAAGCGCTTTGATATAATAAGCCGGTGTACCCGTAAGTACTTTGACGAATTCACTATTATAAAGTGTGCCTGAACCTTTAATCAGATCACGAAAAGCCGATTCCACATTGCACATCTCGCGATATGCACGGTTGCTTGTCATTGCGTCGAATGAATCAGATATTGCTATTATCTGCGCCAGGAGATCTATTTTGTTTTCACTGTAACCATTTGGATAACCGGAACCATCGAGCCTTTCATGATGCTGTTTTGTTATATCCGCTATTTCATTCATCAGATTGATATTTTTCAGAATGTTATAAGAATGCATCGGATGGTTTTTAATTATTTCCCATTCATTTGAATCGGGAGTGTTCTTTTTATCAAGAACATCGTGCGGGATGCTTATTTTTCCGGCATCATGCAGAAGGCCGGCAATTTCAACTTTTATAACATCGGCGGCAGGGAGCCCCGCTTTCTTGGCTATAAATTTTGAAAGTATCGACACCCTTGTGGAATGCCCCTGCGTATAACCATGTTTAGCATCAATTACCCTGGCAAAAAGTTTCAATATAGGGTAAATGCCGGACATACCCCAGCCTGTCCAGGAATCATCGGGACCGCTTATATAATCCCTGTTTATATATTTCTCTTTTATCTGAAGGAACTTATCTGATGACTTTCCCGGAACAATTTCTTTTTTCCAGATCATATCTGATATCATGTCGACTATAACCGGATTAAAGGATGTCCCCCTCTGCTCTTTGATGACACGCTCAGATTCTTCTGCGGAGAGTTTTTCCCTGTCAAGCCTCGATGTCTGAAGTGAATCGAAGCAGTCTACAGCGCTGAGTATCTGCACCTCAATTGGTATCTCGGCCCCTGCTAATCCATCCGGGTATCCGGTTCCATCCCATTTTTCATGGTGCCACCTTATCCAGAATGCCAGATCGCTGAGCTCCGGAAGTGTTGCAGCAATTTTCCCCCCGGTTACAGAATGTGTTTTAACAATTTCAAATTCTTCCTTCGTCAACTCTCTCTTCTGGCCGAGGATATTAATATCTATAGCTATTTTACCTATATCATGGATAAGACCGGCATAATAAATCTGCTGGATTTTGTCAGGGGCTAGTCCGACTTTTTCCGCAATGATAGCACACATCTCTCCCACCCTGATAGCATGCTGATGAGCTGAATTGTCATTCAGATCATATTCAAGCACAAGCCCCAGGGCCTCAAGACACTGGCTAAGTATAACATTGTTATATTTCATTTAGGTTTCCGGACTGAATCCTTATAATATACATAAATGTATATTCTTTTAAAATCAGCTATATCTTTCCCTGTATCTAATTAATCTTTTATCTTTTAATGTCAATAATTAATTCACAAGTATAAACTCCAGTCAATCCGGATAAATAAGCTATTTTCTTTTGCCGCCCTTCAGTTCTTTTACAACGGAACCGAACTCTTCCATTAAACCAAGCCCCTTTTTATTTGCTTCAAGGGAGTCCACGTTCTGCCATTTAACCATTTCTGCAGGTTCATTACATGTCGGGCATATGACACCCGGGGCTTCATCCTTTTTAAACTTATGATTGTTTTTACACTTGTAGGTTTTCTGCATCTTTCACCTCATCCGTTTATATAATATCATATTTAATAATATTCATTCATACATTCCTGAAATTATTCTGTTAAAAAATCTGCCGGCCCCTGCAAAACATGTCTATTCTCAGGTAAAAAATAATGATTACATCGTCTTACAGAATTAAACACCGGTCATTAACGAATTATTTTCTATATATAATATAATAAATAAATCGTTATATAGAATGAAAATCGATAAAAAAATCTCCTTATAGTTTAATATTTTACAACTCATGTTGCCTAAAAATAAATTACCGGTCATAGCCAGCTGAATCAATTGCCTCAGGTCCATATACGGTGTATGTTGCCTTAAACTCTCTTTTTGTTTGTTGACAGAATCCGCCAATGTAAAATTATCTCCTCATCTCAGCAGTACCGATATTTTTATCTGCCTGATGGGTTTAAAAGGTCCGGGAAGCAATATTTACTCCATTGTTAAATAAACTCCCTGAGATTGCATATTATTCCAGGAACAAGGTTTAAAATGAGTTTAATCAAAGAAATCAGCAGGAGAAAGACTTTCGCAATTATAAGTCACCCTGACGCAGGAAAAACGACATTAACAGAAAAACTACTTTTATATAGCGGCGCAATACAGATAGCAGGAGCTGTAAAATCGAATAAAATAAAAAAAACCGCAACTTCCGATTTTATGGAGATTGAAAAGCAGAGGGGTATCTCTGTTACGACCTCAGTGCTGTCATTCAACTACAGGGACCATATCATAAACCTGCTTGATACTCCGGGGCATAAGGATTTTGCAGAGGATACATACAGGACACTTACGGCCGTTGACAGCGTTATACTCGTTATAGACAGCGTTAAAGGTGTGGAGGAACAGACCAGAAAGCTTATGGAGGTATGCCGTTTAAGAAACTATCCTGTTATTATCTTTATAAACAAGATGGACCGTGACGGGAAACTCCCTATCGAGCTTCTTGATGAACTTGAAAAAGATCTTGATATAAACGTACGCCCCTTAAGCTGGCCTGTAGGAATGGGGAGTTCGTTCAAGGGAGTTTATAACATTTACAGAAATTCGTTTAATTTCTTCAAATCAGGGAAAAGCCAGATTGAGGATCAGAATGAAGTAAAATCATTCGATGGACTTGATGATCCCGAGATAGATACCGTTATAGGTCATGATGCGATAAAGCTTCGCGATGAAATTGAACTTGTGGAGAGTATCTACGATAAATTCAACACAGAGGATTATCTTTCCGGAATGCTTGCTCCGGTCTTTTTCGGAAGCGCTGTCAATAACTTCGGTGTAAAGGAACTACTTGATACTTTTATAGAGATAGCTCCCCACCCGCAGTCACGCGAAACAACCAGTGGTATTGTGGAACCATCCGAAGAGAAATTCAGCGGATTTGTATTTAAAATTCACGCGAATCTCGACCCAAGACACAGGGACCGGATCGCTTTCCTGAGGGTATGCTCCGGAAAGTTTGAAAGAAACAAATTCTATCACCATGTACGCCTTGACAGGGACATCAAATTTCCGAACCCTGCAAACTTCATGGCGCAGGATAAAAGCCTTATAGAAGATGCCTATCCGGGAGATGTTATAGGTCTTTACGATTCAGGTATTTTCAAGATCGGGGATACGCTTACCGAGGGTGATTCATTTATGTATAAAGGAATTCCGAGATTTTCTCCGGAACATTTCTGCGAGGTCAGGAACACCGACCCATACAAAGCGAAACAGCTTGAAAAAGGTCTCAACCAGTTAACCGATGAGGGGCTTGCACAGCTGTTCACCCAGAATCCGGGGCAGAGAAAGGTGATAGGAGTCGTGGGGCAGCTGCAGTTCGATGTAATCAAATACAGGCTTCTTAATGAATTCGGGGCAAGCTGCAATTTCTCACCTATAAACGGCTACAAGGCAGTCTGGGTCAAGTTTGAAGATAAAGAAGACATTAAAGACCTGACAGGCTTCAGGTACCACTGCCTCTTTGCTGATAAAAATAACAACATGGTTTTTATACCTGACAATAAATTTACACTGCAGATAGCCAAGGATAAAAATCCAAGGGCCAGGTTTCTTGTCAGTATTGAACATAATGATCAGACCCTGGAGATGGAGGCAAGTTAGGACAGATTGCTTCCATGCCGGTGAAGGATGCTGTTAAATCCGTACAACATCCTCCCGAAACAGATTAAACCGCCATTCACCTTAAACAGCTTTCATGGATCTTCTCCTCTTATATCGTATATATCTTAATAAATTAAGATTATATCCAATATAGTTCAGTATCAAAAACAACCTGAACTTTTTAAAAAAAGATTGATTTTATATTTACACAATTATTTGTGAAATATTGTATACTTTAAGCATAGTGTTAATAAATTAAACAGTTATTTAATTCAGAAATAACTGTCATTGTCCATCATGGAGTATCGAGATGCAAACTGAAGAATCAAAATCAATATATTTACAACTGATAAAAAACTATCTTTTGATGATTATCCTGCACCCTGTATTTATGATGCTGCTGCTTATGATTGGTGTCGGGATAAAACCAGCAATAAGGATATCAGTCACATTTTTATTGCCATCAATTCCGCTTATCTTATGTTCGGTTTTTCTTTACCGTCTTCTGGTAAATAAACTTTTAAATTCTGCTGAAAAAGGCGCCGATGATGAGCAATCAGTTAAGTTTGCTGTCAGATTCCCGACATACATGACAGTATTTATATCTTCACTCCTTGTTATACTCTCCTTTGTTACAGGGTTCCTCGGATTTAAACTTCATATTTTCTATACAATATATCAGTCAGTTTTCTTTATAGTAATTGGAATTTTTTTAAATATAGGTATTTCATTATATCATTACTACAGAGCAATGATAATCATCTATCCCTTTACCTCAGTTTTACCGATGAGACCGCTTGCTGTTTTTGAAAAACTTCTGGCGCCGATACTTTCATTTATGATATTAACATTTCTTTTTATTGCCCTTGGAATCTATTCAACAAATGTCAACCGCAGCATAGAGACTTATAAAGAGGCAACTGCGCTCCAGGCCGAGGCAACGACGGCCAAGATAGACAGTATCTTTAAAACAACCGAAAATGAGCTTAAAACCTGCCTCAATTTTATTTCACCATCTGCACTGTCAGACAAAGATGCCCTGCGTCTTGCCGAAAAGCTTTATCAGAACAGGATATCAAAGGACAGCGCCCTGCTTTATTTTTTCAGGAATGACTATATTACATATAACAGTCTGGGGAAAACTGTTTCTCTTGCAGACAGGGACTACCTCAGAGAGGCAGTTTCAAGCGGTGAACCCAAATGGTCTGAAATCATTATAAGCAGATCAACGGGGAAACAGGTAATAGCATGCGCAGTGCCTGCAGTTGTAAATGGCAAAACAGCCGGAGGTATAGCACACTCTATTAATATCACTTCCATTGAAGACATGCTTAACAGGGTAAGTTCAAAGAATCAGACGATGTATATGATTATTACCGATAAGGGAAAAGTAATTTATCATCCACAGCCGGAGTTCATAGGAAAGACTATAGGCAAGGATATAAAAGATGAAGATGGCCGTGATATAAATGAATTTGTCAGAAACACGGATAAAGATTTTCATGAGTATATTATTAATGGCAAATCGGTTTCATTCAGAAAAATCAGGATCAATACCACGGGACACTACCTTGTTTCTATCAGCTATCAGAAACATGTGATGGAACAGGTTGATGACATTATAGTACGATTGTCATGTTTCCTTTTATTCGTGGGAGTTGTTGTAACTTTTATTATTTACCGCATTGGTATGGGCTTTTCTCAGCCGATTAAAAATACAATCAGGGTATTCAGAAAGCTTGCAGATGGAGACCTTACGGCCCGCGTAGACGATTTTCTCCCTGATGAATTCGGCAACATGATACAGAATATGAAAAGGTTCCAGGATAAGATAACAGAAGTTATTACATCAGCTTTAAACTCAGCTAACCAGCTTTCGGTATCTGCAGTTGAACTTTCGTCTACAAGCTCATCCCTTGCCGACAGTGCACAGGCACAGGCAGCGGCCGTGGAAGAGGCAACAGCATCACTGGAAGAGATATCTGCATCAAATGAAAATATTTCCGACAATTCAAAACTTCAGTCCGATCACGCTAAAAAGACTTATCAATCCATCGAAGAACTTGGACAGCTTATAAGCCTGATTAATTCCGACGCAGTATCGGCCCTGAAGGTTGCCAATAATACAAATAATGAAGCAATGAAAGGCAATGAACTGATGCAGAATACAATTGCAGGGATGAACAGCATTGAGGAGAATTCCCTGAAAATTGCAGAAATGGTCACACTGATAAGCGATATATCTGACCAGGTAAACCTCCTGGCGCTGAATGCGGCAATTGAAGCAGCAAGAGCGGGTGATCATGGAAGAGGATTTGCAGTTGTCGCCGACGAAATAGGAAAACTGGCGGATCAGACAGCTGAATCGGCAAAAAATATAACAAATCTTGTTTCCCGCGGTGTTAAATCCGCAAAACAGGGGAAGCAGGATATCAGCGATACATCAAAGGCTCTTGAAAATATTATTACATTTATAAATGATACAAAGGAGCTTGTACAGAAAATTGCGCGATCAAGCGAAACCCAGGCAAAGGCGGGTGAAGAAGTTACTATTGCAACAAGACAGGTCATGGAGATGTCTGACAATATTTCCACATCCACACACGAACAGACTGTAACCCAGCAGGAAATAGCAAAAACAATGAATCAGATTAATGAACAGACACAGTCCCAGGCATCGGGAGCGGAGGAAATTGCATCATCCGCAGAGGAGATAAGCGCGCAGGCCGAAAGCATGAAAGCACAGCTGGAATTCTTCAAAACAAGCTGATGATAATAATGATTGCCTGATTCATCCATGTCCCTCTGCTGATGTACTGAATTATTTAAAGTTCTATATGTATCACAAAAGCATTTAAAAATTTACTGCCTGATTAATATTCACCTTTTTTATTAAAAGCCATTTACTTTTAGACTTTTTCCCGGTTATAAGCGATATTTTAATTAAAACAAATAAGGAGTTAAAATAAGTGAGGCCTGAAAATTTCTATCATGATACAACAAATACCGGGGCTGTTGCAAGATTAAAAGATTTATTTGAAAGTTAATATAAAGTTAATATAAAGTTCATCTATGGAAGGGAAAAATAAGCCTCTGCATATTATTCATAAAAGTCCAGCAGTTTTTTAAGATAAGCGAGTCCGCACCGGCAGATAAATAGATAACTAAAACATAAATATCTGCCATTTATCATTTAAAGAACAGGTAATTTATCCATTCTTTTCTTCATTATTCCGGATATTGTTTTTATATACTCGAAATTCTTTGTATTGTTAACGTATAGATATACTGCAAGATTGCTCTTATCAATTATAATCGACCTGTCGCTATTATTGTTTACATACTCTTTGAGTTTCATTAACTCTTCCTGAGCCGCTTTTTTATCCCTGAATATAAATATATAGCACCCCATATCAGAACCATATGGCTTGTTTTTATTTGTAATTATTGACATATGCAGATCTGATACTTTAGTATATTCGCCACCGGGATATATTCTGCCGGTCATTCTCTTTATTGCATCCTTATCAAGACTCCATGGATTGTTTTTCAGAACATTCTGTGCAAACTTTGGCACCTGGCCGAACATATATCCTTCCGGAATCTCTTCGGCAGTAGGCTTGATCTGCTCAATCAATGAAGAGCTGTTGATCTCTGTTATACCGGTCAGAAAAACAATAAAAAATGTTATAAAAGGGATAATTAAAAGTGAATTTCTTTTCATATAGTGCTCCATATTTACAAATAGACTCTATTTACACTCTTATATTATCTTTATCGGTTTTTTTATAATACAGAAAACTATTTTTTTACTGCAGATTATCTGATTACAGAAATTTTTACAATATCCGGAACTGTAATTCACTTTTTAATTTATTTGCAGAGTTTTAATCTGTGTAATATATTTCATTATTGTATGTCCGGCTTTTGCAGGGATGCAACCGCTTATTTCAACGGAACCTGAATGTATCCCATATCTGGTCATCAAGGTTAACCCTGTCCGTAACAGGTACAACCCGGGAATTTCACTGATCAACATCTCTCTTTCAAGACATTCCAGGTAAACAGATTCAAGAAATCCGCATCCAGATTCTCTATAAACTTAAAATACTGCACCTGAATTTTATATACTACTTCCTGATATAAAATCTTATGTTCATGTATTTCGTGTTGTCCGTGGTTCACAAATACTAGCCTTAAATATTAAGCATCCGTATGTGCTTAATTAACCCCACCTCTGAGTTTACTGATAACTTCAGGATCAATTCTATTCGGCATAATTGACCGGATTTCATTATCACTTGTACAGGCAGGTAATTTTTCAAACAGGTATCTAAGATACCAGTATGGCTCAAGACCATTTGCCTTTGCCGTCTCTATTATGCTATATAATCCGGCACTGGCATGGGCACCGCGCGGGCTACCGGAAAAAAGCCAGTTTTTTCGTCCCACCACAAAAGGACGGATTGCATTTTCAACATGATTATTGTCGATGGGAATAATAGGGTTGTCAAGATATACACACAACTGGGGCCACAGCTTTAATGAGTATGAGATTGCCTTACCGGCAAGACTTCCCGGTGCAATACTGTGAACATGCTTTTTCAATTGCTGTTCTATCTTTTCTACTACTGGACGTGATTTATCATTGCGCACCTGTCTGATCTCTTCATGGTTATATTTATTCTCACGTATTTCTTTTTCTACATCATAAAGCGTTTTTATCATCGATACTATAGAATGTGAAAAAGACTGACTGGTGCCATTCATCGCTTCCATGAATTTTCTCCGGACATGTGCCCAGCATACAGCATGTGTTACTTTTTCTTTTTTACCCAGAGTTTTGTATCCCTGATAGCCGTCGGTCTGGATGACACCTTCGTAATCCGCAAATTCACTGTTTATGAATTCTGATCCCCGGGTCGGAGCATACCGGAATATCACAATTGGTCGGGTTTCTTCTCCACCCCGGAACAGCCACATGTATGACTTTGTTGTATTTTTGCGGCCTGGCTCTTTCATAACCTGCACCGGCGTCTCATCCATGCCAACAAGCCGAGACGCAAGAATATCTCTCCACATCAGTTCGAGCAGCCGTTCACTGCCTCTATGTGTAATAATGGACCAGTTACAAAAAGTCGCTCGTGAAATATCAACACCAATCCGGGAAAAAAGCTTTTCCTGCCGGTAAAAAGGAAGCGCATCGCAGAATTTACTCACCAGCACCCATGCCGCAAGTCCTGGTGTTGCAATCCCCTGCGGTATAATCTGCGGAGGCAATGGCGCAATCTTTACCGGAGCTTCATCACTTTCGCTCCCTTCACAGTTTTTACAGGCATATTTATATCGGATATGACGAAGCACCTGGATTTTCGCAGGAATCATATCAAGCTTTTCAGAAACTTCTTCCCCAATGCGTTTCATCTCGCACCCGCAGGCACACTGTTTTTCTTCTTCGGAGATATCATGTACAACATCAACACGAGGGAGTGATTCAGGAAGAGGTTTCTTTCCTGTCTTCCGGCGTGTATGAGATGAAACAACGGTTAGCTTTTCAGGTGAATCATCTTCTGCGTTTTCATTCTCATCAGAGTAGAATTCTGATTCATCAAACAGGCGGCCCTGTAGAATATCATCGGGAGTTAGCTTCTCGCTTTTACGGCCGAATAACTTTTGAAGTAAAAATTTATTTTTCTCTTTAAGATATTGAATTTCTTTTTCGTATTCATTTGCCAGGTTTGAAATAATTTTCTTGAGCTCGTTTACATCATCAGGAAGGTTGTCGGGCATTGCAATCATGAGTACATCATATAACATGCCCTCATGATTGCAATTAATTTTTATATCACGCTTGCATAACGGCGGATTTTATGAGCATTATAGAAGTCAAGCCCCTGTAACAGCCACCGGAATTCCTCGCGGGTAATCTCATGGACATCTTCGGCTATACGGGGCCAGCGGAATTTATCCTCCTCCAGTCTTTTATGCCACAGGCAGAAACCATTCCTGTCCCAGTATAATATCTTCAGCATATTTTTTGTCCGGTTGCAGAACACATAGTAATTCCCGCTGAAAGGGTCTTCCTTCATATGCTCCTGAACAAAGACGGATAAACCATTGATTGACTTTCGAAAATCTGTTTTGCCGGGATGAAGAAATATCCTCGTTTCTCTCTGCAAATTGAGCATCACTACCTCCGTATGGCAAGAATGATATTTCGTAATTGCGATACAGGGATGGTTTCACGGATTCTCAAAGTCATGCCATCATCGAGCAGTAATTCAAAATATTCATCCTGATATGAAAAATTCCCCTGCAGTTCAATAAATGGTATTTCTTTCTGAGATTTTTTACTTACTTTTGATTTCCAGTTGCCGAAGGTTGACAGAGGTATTTTATTTTCTCTGCAATACTCAACTTGTGATATCCCGCTTTGTTCCCAGGCGGCTATATGTTTCTCCATGCTTGACATATCGCGTTTCTGATATTCAATTCTTTTACTCATCTCTTCCTCCATTTTTTAATGAAGGGTATTGTAATATATCATTGATCTTTTTTCAAGATGGGGTTAATTTGACGCTTACAAGCATCCTTAAGCACTCCTTCTGTGTTTCATAAACCGATCTGCATATAAGATTAATAAATGCCTCATCATTCTTATGAGCCTGCTCTATCGAGGATATATACTCAACTCGAATAACTGGCGGTATAAGAGCAATGTTGAAACCGCTCTGCATGAGCACAAGGTTCATAATAAGACGGACTACCCTTCCGTTTCCGTTAACTAAGGGGCTCAGCTTCTTTATGTTGTCATCATTTAACGACGCCTTAAGCAGCAGACACAGTGTTGATTTGATCAGCCTGTTTTCAGGTCTGTCGCGGATAAAGTCATCGTACTCTATATAGAACCTCTCCCTCTGAACAATGTTTTTCTTTATACTTCTTCTCTGCATTTGAAGAAGCAATTACACTATATTCACGAATTGTATGATGGCGTATACTGACAGGCATATTTTTACACTTATACTTTAGTTCCAAATTACCTGATTTAATACCTAATTAACCGGGTATTACCCATATACTATTTTACACGCCACTTCGCGTCACGCCCCTGAACTAAACATTCAATAAGTCCATCTTTCTGCTTCTCTTTAAATATTTTTCTCACTGTATCAATACTTACACCGGGACATTTATCCATGATATCATTTACGGTAAAGCTGACTTTCATGGAAAGAATGGCCTCCTCCACCATCTGCCGCTTGGAACCGCGCGGCGCCGAAGTCCCTGAAAAACGTGATTCAAATTCAGCACAGGCTGTTTTAAGAGTGTAAAGTATGTAATTAATGTAAGGCCATGGATCATTTTTACCCATATGCCATCCTTCTGAACTCAACTCCAGAGTTTCATAATAACGGTCCTTTGTATCTTCGATTATCCTTTCAAGACTTATGTACCGTCCTACTTCATAACCGAGGTGATAGAGCTGCTGGAGCAGCAGGAGCCGTGAAACACGGCCATTGCCGTCACGAAATGGATGAATACAAAGGAAGTCAAGGTTCCATGCGGCAAGCAGCACCAGTTCTGGTACACGATTATCCACAAGGCAGTCATACCATAAAGCAACAAGCTGCTCCATTGCACCGGGAGTCTCTGCTGCACTTACTGTTTTAAACCTGATTCGCTCCCTGCCGTCTGTGTATTTTTCAATAATATCACTGTTTTTTGTTTTGTATTCTCCTGCGTCACCGGTACCTCCCCTGGACAGGTAATGCAGTTTTTTAATTGTCTCTTCATTGACCGGCAGAGAGGTGCCTTTTTCATGAATAAGCTTCAGGGCTTCTTTATACCCGCGCACCTCCTCCTCTTCGCGGTCACGCAGTACTGATTTGCCGAATACAACCGTAGCAACCCGTGACCGGTCTATTGTAACCCCCTCAATGCGGTTTGAAGATACCGCGCTTTCAATGAGGGCATGCTCCCTGAGGGTTTTAAGCTTCTGCGGAGACTGCCTTGTATACAACTCCTGTCTTCCGCGCGATTCGCCAAGGCCCGTAAGGTATATTGCCGTCACTGATGGTATGAACAATGGTGAACCTGTGATTTTTTTCAGAGTATTCATTAATGCCCCCGGTCTTTATTCAGGTTTAATAACCTTTTTGTTTTATTCATACAAATAACAAATCAATTCTTTCTTGTTCATTTATTTTTCACAGGCTGAATGTTTATTGTACAACTATTTGTACATTTCGGATTCGAATTAAAGTTGGTACAACCGTAAAATCTGTTATCATCATTTTTTCTCTTCTTAACAATCATGTAACCATCAGTACATTTAGGACACTTGTATATATCCCCGGGTAAAACCTTATCGTTTGTCATAAAATCGCATAGTTCAGGTTCGTTGGTACACATATATAAAGTCAGTCCATAATTCTTGTTGTTTTCATACTTTAGAGGCAGGCCACAGACCGGGCAGGGCATATATCTTTTAAGTTGTATATCCTTACTCATATCTTCATGATGCGGTATTTTATAATCATCCGCAAGTTCAATGACAAAACGTGAAGGGCGTGTCAGAGGAGTAATCAAGTATACTTTGTTCTTTGTTCGTGTCATGGCAACATAGAGCAGCCTTCTCTCTTCCGCGAATTGTATTGTATCATCACTGTGGGTAACCAGCTTCATAACTGGATCATCTTCAATCTGTGAAGGGAAGCCGTACCTCCCCTCCAGCATATTCAGAACAATGACATTGTCAAAGCCAAGTCCCTTTGAAGTATGCGCTGTCAGAAAGATAATCAGGGCTCTCGGGTATTTTTTACACCTTACCTTCTCATTAGATATTTCTTCAAACTTGTCAGATTTTATAAGTAAATCCCTGTCAAAGTTATACCTGCCTATCAAAAGGATAGATGACTCAGGACCGAATTCATTAACAATCTTACCGATTGTCTCCTCGATTGTACTTATCCAGTTTTTACGGATATCTTTCGCATCATCATAGCATTCAATAACAACAGGATTCTTTATCTTCTTTGGTGATTTTAATTGCTTTTTTATTTGTGAGGAGTTCTTCTGAATAAAACTACCGGCAATGTCAATAAGTTCCTGCGAATTTCTGTATGTATGAGTAATATAAAGCGGTATGCCGTCACCCATCAGTTCAAGGAACTTCTGAAAGAGTGTTATGTCTGAACCTGCAAAGGCGAATATGGACTGCCAGTCATCACCTACAGCAACAACATGCGCACCTGTAACATCTGCAAGACGCTTTGTCAGGTTGAACCTCTGCTTTGCAATGTCCTGGAACTCATCTATGATAATGTATTTATATTTTGGCTTATCTTTATACTTCTCAATTTCAGTCAGTATCTTATCTGCTTCATTAATCATATCAGCAAAATCAAGCTGATTTCGAGATGCAAGCGCATCCTGGTAGTATGAAAATACCTCCTCAGCAATATCGAGAAACAGCAATGTCCTGACATTCTTTGTTTTGCTTCTTAGAACTGGAAAATAATCTTTATCATAACCCATTGTTTTAAAATTATTAATAAAATCAATAAGGAACATTTGTTTAAGTGATACTCCCCCCATAAACGATGTGTAATTAAATGTAAACTGAAAAGTTAGGAAAACTGAGGAAAAATAGTATTTTTAAATGAATTATTAAATAAAACTGTCAGAGAGATTACCAGAATTTGGTAAATTTCGGAATAAAGGATAATACACCTACCCATGAAAAATTTTCCGCGACTTTTTACAACTAATTCTTTATACTTTTTCGTTTTGGAGCCTCCGGTTTCATCCAATGCGATACTTCTCTATAAATTTCTCCATCATCTGCGATAAAATTTTTGCCATCAAAAAATGCAGCATCAAAACAATTACAAATATCTCTATAAATAAAATATTTATCATCATAGTTGGTATTATATTCCGGCAATCCGTCTTTAACGCTTATCCACTCTGACATCTTTACCCTCTGGTGTGATTTTTACAAGCTTCTGCAGCTTCGACTTACTGGTCGTGGTCTAACTAAAACTGTCAGTTCCCCATGAAAAGCATCACTTATTATTGATGCATAACCCTTATTTCGAAAAGATCAATAATATTATGGATGCTTCTATTCCCGATAGTTACCATCATCATAGATTTACCTTGTGAATCAAATAATTCTGCTAAAGGCTCTCCGCTCCATTTGTCAGGGCGTATAATAAAATAATGGAGACCATCACCCAAATATCGTTTTTCACGCAAAACCTCTTCTTTTTTATATTCAGGATACATGCTTTTATCCCTCCCGTGTATCAGTTGTTAGCGTAATTGCTTCTATTGGTGATTTACTTAGACTATTAATTAGATAGTCAGCATTATCAATTAATAAATTTTTAACACCTTGGGGATGATAATATCCATGAAGAAATTCTGAATAAGTAAGAGGAAATGGAATTTCTAATCCCATTTGTCTTGAAAGCTCATGAATTTGCCAAGCCTCATTATGGGAATTACATACGATATATCCACCATTCTGAGCACTGAGTTTAATAAGTTCAGTTGTTTTTCCGGCGTTACGAGGTCTCATAATAATATTCATTTGAATAAGTCTCCTTGGTTTACAGATTCTGAATATGAGATGCTGCGTTTCAGTTTTTTTAAAGAATCGGTTATGAGTTGCTGAGCAACCAACATTTCTTTTTTTGTCATTTGTTTCAATTCTGGATGTTTTTGCACGAGTTCAAATATTTCTTTTAAATCTGCTTTAATTCTTTTGAATATAATTAGCATAATTACTTCTCCTAATTGTTTTCATATGTCCTCGATGCAGAACTGCATATCCATGAGTTTGTCCATTTCTTCCTTGAGTTCTTTTTTTGTGCTGCATTTTTTATAAAACGACCATTCGTTTCTCTCATTGCAAATTTTGATTAACAACCTGGATTCCTCCCTTCGAAATATCTGAAAACCAGCCGTTAATAATTTTGTACGATCTCTTCCTCGAAGTGCCATTGATTAAGACCTCCATCTTTCAACTACAACGTTATAATGAAGATCATTGTTTTTAATAATTTGGTTAAACTGATCTTCTCCATATGCTATTGATAAACCGTCTGAAAGCCTTTTCTGATTCTCTGCTTGCATACCCATCGCGGTTATCAATGCTATTACCGCCAATGTAAATCCCATATCAAGTTTATAAAGATCATCTGGCTTAATCATTTCATCCTCCGGATAAAATCATCAACAAAGACAAGACGCTCGATCTGGTTATAACAATCATTAAGGGCATTGTGTGAAACTAATTTCTTATTTTTCGGGATTGCATGTGGATACCTTGCCATAATAGTCCGACAGTCTCTTTCCTGTTTATAAGTCCAGGGAACTTTAAGACCTGTTATCTCACATGCCTCACGGATTCTGGCACAATCGAATGATGGAGAATTTGCCCACAGATTTACATTAATTTCACACTTCGAAATAAAGTTATTGAATTGATTGAGTGCTTTTGTAATATCAAGTTTTGATTTACTTCCAGTAAACTCAGCGCGCGCTTCAATCGATTGTGTCAACCACCAGAGGACTGTATTCGCTTCAATTTTAAGACCATGTTTCTGGCATGATTCCGGGTCAACGATACAATAAAACTCCCGTCCGGTTTTTCCGGTTCTCATGTCAAACTCCACTGCTGCAATTGATAATATAACGCTGTAGGGAACTGCTCCGAGCGTTTCTATATCTATCATTATATCATTAAACTTGCTCATCTCATCCTCCTTAAAATGAAATCTGCGTCTGGATTACCTTTCTTTTTTTCTATAAGAAGTGTGGCCTTTATATTTTCTATGGCTTCAAGCATCTCCTTATCAATTGATTTCTGGCATTTTATTACTGGGACTTTATTAACTGATACTAAACCGGCATTCATTGGCAGTCTCCCTTCAATTTATTTTTAAAACATGATTTATTCTACTCCTCCAGATGTGGAGTGTTCTTTACCTGGCAGATTAACTGGACTCTTTTCAAATGAGTTTGATTTTGTCTGGCATTTATACCCCGGCAGAAGCAGAAGCAATATAATCCCGATGATAAGAAGTATCACGGAGATTAGAATCAGGAACTTTTTCCAGTTTTTAAAAATTTCTTTGATGGCGAAACCTGCTGCTTCGTACTGATTGTCAATTTTTTCTATACTGTCATCTCCCAGAGGCTGAACAGCTTTAATCACGGTTTCAGCCGGATCTCCGTCCGGCTCTGCGGCAGGACGGGATTTATTTGCCATGCCGGTATTTCTTTTTTTTATCATTGTACACTCCTTGGTATAATATTATGCTACTGAATTTGAAATATCCCTGATAAAAGATTCCCATGCTTCTGTATCTTTAACGAACCTGGCCGGGCAATTTTTACCTGTAAGATCATAGTGACGGAGAATGAGTATTTTCCCTGCCTCCGGAGTTGCCTTTAGCTTCTGGGGATTAAGTGATCCATCAACATCAACAGTCAGTTTTTGATCTTTAAGGAAATCTATTACCCACTGTCTGGCATTGGAAACAGCACCATCCCAGTCTTCATCTGAATTTTTGACAGCATCATTATTGCAAATTTCGACAGAAACGGTCTGAAAATTCTGTCGGCGTTTGAATGTTGATTCAGCAACTGGCTGGTATCCTCCATGGAAGTTTTTGTCTCCACATCCCCATGCTACTTCGTCAACTGGAATAGCGAGTGTGATTGAATCCATATCGCAGAATACATGTGCCGACCCGAAACGGAATGGTGTTTTACCATCAGATTCGAATGTTCCGGTTTCATTACGTATATATTTGCGCCCGATATACCTTACATTCATTGTATCCGTAGCCTCAGGGTGTTCATTCTGTGTATAATGAATAACCACTGCTTTTAATGCTTCGAGTTTTTTACCCGGACGGTTTGGATGTCCGGATGGAATAAATCCTTCAATAATTTTCATTTTTCCTCCTGGTTTCTTTTATAAATTGATTTAAGCACTTCGATGAGTCTCTGCATTTCTCCCCGGTTCAGCCGTTTATAATCCTTTCTGAAAGTTCTACGTGAAATTGATTCAAGATAAAACTCCGGTACATTTAGTTTTAACTGCTCTGTAAGCTTTATCATGTAATCGGATACAAGGCTTTTCTGTGACTTGGTGGGGAGATAAACCGTGCCATTTTTACTGTTCTTTGCGTTCTCAAGGTATTTCTGCCTATTTTGTTTGAACAGAAGAGATTTAAGGGTACGGCATACAGTATCAAGCTCCATTAAATTGAGAGCTGAAATTGAATCTTTTCCTGTAATTGATTCAACGACAAGGTAAAGGTTCTCTTCGTTTTTTCCGTTCATACCGAGATCCCTGGCGAGGCACCAGATGCGTGAAATTTTTTTATTACGCGCGGTGCCGCCGGATTTTGGTATATTTTTTTGAGAACTATTCATGTTAAATCTCGATTGCAGCGATATCGAGGTTAATAGGTAAATAACGTCCATCCTCCGTTTGTTCATAAACGCGGATATATTCTTTAGAATTGGCTACCTGAATACTTTCTGTTATTGCGTCCATAGCCTTTTTCCACTTTGGGTGTTTTATCTGTACTCTTCTTAATCCGAGTATTCTGTTTTTATCAATTTTACCCTGCTTATTTACCGAGAAAGCATCATTGATTAATACTTTTATCTCATCCCGGCTGCCATCTGACCATTCCTGTATACATTCATTGATTAATGCTTTAGCAACTTGAAGTCGTTCATTGAAAACAATATATTCACTGACCGAGCGTACTATTTTTAGTTTGCCATCATAGCTTAACAATGTGATGTTTCCTTTTTCACCTCCAAGCCCGACTTTGTATTCCTTTGCAGATTTGTCAGAAAAGGAATTTATAGCCTTCATTGTCTTTTTTT
The DNA here is from genome assembly GCA_963664815.2 of Spirochaetota bacterium. GTDB lineage: Bacteria > Spirochaetota > UBA4802 > UBA4802 > UBA5550 > WRGT01. The sequence goes on along the minus strand of CAXXHB010000003.1, from coordinate 1,845,740 downwards.
TAAAGTTAAACAGAATATCCGATTCAATTTTTGCATCTGCTGCAATTTGCTTCACAAGCTTGTCTCTCTCTAAATCCATTGGTTTTATTTTAGAGAGCGGAATGAGGCGTCCCTGTGCATCCTGCATGTAACCTTCATCTTTAAGCTTTGATTTGCTGCTTTTTTTACTTGTTGGTTTCATTTATCCCTCCAGTTTTTTAATTTGCTTTACCTGATATTATATTGCGCTTGCGAGTAAGGCTTGAATTTATAAGCTGCTCTGTAATTACTGTGAGCTCAGTTGCCAGTTGTTCATCATCAAGCTTGTTATTCATGAACTCACTGACTCTCTGTTCATTGACTTTTTTATGTTTAATCACCTGGCGGCCAGCTTCCGCTATATCATGCTGTTTTATACCAGCCTGTTTTGCTCTGATCTTTAGTGACAACATTGGTATCTTTGTAACCAACTCAGAATTTACATGAGCTGATTCACTTTCATCGAGTCCAAGTTCTTTCTTTAACGCTTTTGCAAAAAACTCAATGCCGAGCGGTGTTTTGTACTTAACAGATGCAGTGAATCTTTTACGTACTGCATCGTTTTCAAAGTTGAGAGTGAATCTTTGTTCAGCGATTTTTATCATTTCATCCTGGGTAAGTTCTTCAAGAAGTACCATATTCATGCGGTAACCTATTTCAGGGCCGGCATAAAGTTTGTCCCATTTGCGGTGAGGTTTACCGAAGAGGATGACTGAAAACATATTCTTCATACCATTGCCGGCAATTTCATGGATCTTCTTTATATCCATGAATGTCTGGTAATTCAAATCCTGTGCTTCATCTATCATAAGGATAACCCTGTTACTTCTGTTTCTGGTGAACCTGAAAAGTTCATCTGTAAGTCCTTTATACTGTCTCTCAATCCCGCGAGGAATATGAATATCCGAATTTATTGTTTCCATCATAAGACGCATTATAACCCCAATTTTTGTGAGTGGCGACTCAAAGGCTTTAACGGTTATAACCCTGAACTTCTGAGGATTACTGCTCCAGTAGTCTGCCAGATAATTAAACATAGTTGTTTTACCTGAACCTACATCTGCCACTACAGCCATCATTCCATTATTATTAACAGTTGAACGAACTGCATTCTTAACAGCACGGACATTTTGTGTTTCAACAGGTACAATTGTATTTTCACCCATGAGATATTCCCTCCTTCTTTTTACTGTTTATTAGATTTGCCATCTTTACTGCAAATTCACCTGAGATAAATCCCTCCTCCCGGATGAACATGATAAAGAGGTTGTTGATTGAATCGCGACTATCCTCCGGAATCTCTTCCAGAAAAAGTCCGGTCTGGTTGAGTACCCATTTCCAGGCTTTTTCAGGGCTTTTAAATTCTGATGGTACAACTGGTGAGTGAGTATCTATTGATGGTCTGGTTATTGAAGGCATACGAACAATCTTGCTGTCTCCGTTTTTGGGAAGTATATCGTCAAAATCCTGCATACCTCCGATTACCTTTGACAGTCCCTGGGCTTCTTCCCGATTTCTTTCACCTTCAGTTTTCGGGAAGCTTTTAATCTCTTCAAACCTGTGCTGCTTTCTGCCATTATAACAGTCCACTATTACCCGGTCACGCAGCTCCGCTTTATAAACAAAACCGTCTTTTGAAGGAACCCTGTATATGGTTGCTTTTGTTCCTTTATACTTTCCATCACATGTTACAAACCATTTCTCTCCATCAATTGAAACGCACCCATAGCCGTCAATTACCCTGATGATATGTGATACTGTTACATCCTGAAGATTCTGCGGAGTTACCCTGGTAACTGGATGTTCAAGCGACTCTTTGAGCCATTTGTCATACAGACCATGCTTTTTGTTGTAGTACTCTGCCCAGGACATATAGAAGTAAATGAGCTGGTTAATGTCTTTAATTACGCCAGGGTTTATCTGGCATTCAAAGCTTCGTTTAAAGGCCCCAATACGGCTTTCGACTGACCCCTTAGCCGATGGATTTCCGGGTAAGTGAGTTACAATTTGAATACCAAGCCGTAAACACATCCTGCCGACAAGAGATGATTTACCGATTCCTGAACCACGGTCACTGTATAGAAAGGTAGGTATCCCCTCAATAGGGCAATCAGAGAACGGAGCTTTTCTACCCTCAAGAGGTGATGGAGTATTTTGTTTGGGGAGCATAACCCATTTAAGAAAGGCCATCCAGTCTTCAGCATTCTCACCCGGGTTTTTTGATGCTGCTCCTTTTGGAACTGAAGCAAATGGCAGCACAAGAAATGCCTTAGTCTTCATATCTACAGCATAGTAGACCCACACCTTTGAAAGCTTATCCCTTTCAAGATAATCATCAACATGTTTGTCCCCGCTCGCCAATCCATCATAACGTACAACTTTACGATCGAGACTCATGTAATAGTGATCTATTGGTGTGGCATCAACCACGAGTACATGCATGGGATAATCTGCTGTTATCTCCCATGCTATTTTACTATGTTGAGCTGAGCGGAAATTTAAACCTTCCCGTGCGAGTATGCGATCCATCTTGTAACGGTTATATTTTTCCTTCTCGATGAGTCCCATATCCTCACAGATTTCTATAGCCCGCTCGGTAGGTATCCACTTTTTATCTTCACCAGGTCTTCTTTTTATTGCGGAGACGCGTAATGCATCGCGCTTTTCAATCTGAAGTTCAACATCGTTTTTTCTTGGTTTTCTTTTCTGATTGGCTGATGCAATTTCTATATATGGTATACCCTTTGAGATTTTATCCTTCACTTTGTATGCAGTACCTTTTGAGCATCCGGACACTTCCATAAACCATTCAACAGCATCTCTTTTTTCAGTGCGGCTTTCAGCAGCATTGATTCTGTTTGAATATTCGATAAGGAGATATTCGTCGAATGTCTTTCCCTTTGCCATTTTATAGCCCCGGTACCAGATCAGCATTATCTGCAGGCGTAACAACATATGAAGAATAAAAATCATGAAGCCTGCGTATACCGGCCTCTATTGCCGCCATACATTGTGAAAGTTTACCGGATAGTTCGGCATCAAGCAGATCATAAGGTATGTTATTGAGTGTACCCAGGCAGTTAAGAATCTGAATCATAGATTCATCAATAACACCGAAGGCTTCTTTTTTCTGAGTTATGAAAACTATTTTGGCAGGATCAATGTCTTTCTTTGAAATGAGGCCCTGGATGCTCCCTTTCAGTTTACCAATTTCATCATCTTTTTCATTCAGCCTGTCACGGAGATTTTTCAGAAGAGCATCCTGACCCTTAATTACTTCATCGCTCTTTTCAAGTTTCTTCTGATATTTCCGTTTTTCCTGCTCCCTCGCTTTCTTAACAACATCATCAGCGTCTGATTCAGGATCATTAGCCTCTTCAAGAAGTTCATCATTGCGCGAGATTTCGAGAAGTAGAGTCATTGGTGTTTTCTTGAATTTTTCGAGAGCTTTACCGCTGAATGCATCAGCAATCTGGAGATGGCGCTTTGCATTTCTCAAAGGCATAGGTAGATACTCTTCTATATATTCTGACATTGATCTGCATCTTAAAATATACAGTTGCTCGTCTCGTATAGCTTTAAGAGCCAATGCTATCTGTATACAACCTGAAGCAATTTGCTGTTCAAAGAATACAAGCCTTGATTCAGCATTGTCAGTGTTTATTATTTCACCGGTTGCCACATCAAGAATTTCGTCATTAACTATCTCTGCCGGGATTATTGCGTTTTCCTGTTTTTTCTTTCCCATTTCTATCTCCTTTTTTGTTAATCATTATCTCCTTATCAATCTCCTGCTTTACATACCACTTGGCACCATAAAACTGGTTAACTACATCAATCGGGAGGCTATATGTCTGGTACTTCCTTTCCAGCAGCCCGGCATCTGTCATCTCTGCCAGCACCCTGTTTACTGTCCGGATGTTCGCGCCGGTCATCAAAGCTATCTCTTTTGCATTCCATCGGGTGGGATACTTTGATATAACCAAGCGTGTTACATCTATTACCAGCTGACTTCGGGTTCTTTTTATTGATTGACTTTTTTCTCCCATTCAATACACTCCTCATGATTGATTAACTTAATTGTTTCAACTTAAGATGCGAGCGAGGCGGCATTCCCGGCATGGATTGCCGTTTCGTTTTTCTGAGCTACATAACTGTAAGCCTTAACAAGGTTGTTTATATACCCCTGGGACACCTGACCGTTAAGTTTGTATGATACTTCCAGCTCGTTAAGAATAGCTTCCCGGGCATTGCCTGTTATTTTACATCCCGCTTCTTTTTCGATAAAAGTGATAATCTCTTCTTCTCTTTTCCTTGGCCTGATGATTTTTTTAAACATGGACTCTCTCCTTCATTGTTTGTTTTTCTTCAATGCCACGTAGTATGGCATCCATTGTTTCTACATCTGGCAGTTCTGATTCTTTACATACGCCTGTATCAGAAAGAATCTCCATTGCCGACCTTGTTGAGATACCTGTCTTTTCCTTGATCTCTTTAACCTGGTTGATTAAATCCATACTTATGGTTTTCATTGAAGCACCTGCTAACTTGCAACTCTGGATTTTCTGGGCCACTTTTTCAGCAGCGGCCAGAGATTTAATACCTGGTCATCTGACAAACCAAGATCAGATTGTAATGTAGCAACTACATAAAGAAGAGATTCTCTTCCGCAAATTGCAGCACTCAACCTGGGATAAGGCAGCTCCAGTGCTTCTGCAGCCACTGTGAGGGAGCCATGCTTTTTAATCAGGGCAACTCGAAGCATCTCCCTGTCTGTTACATGGATATCTCTCCATGTGATTTTGTGGGCTTCATTTAGAAACCCTTCCGCTTTTGCTAATGTTTGGTTCAATTTATGCCTCCTTTAAAATTTATTGACTTTTAATATGTTCTTTGCTCGGCTTTCAACTTTTGATGAATGCCATTTACTTCCGCGAAAAGATAAGCAGCTTCATCAATGGTTGCCGGCTTAATCTTCTTTATGTCATCCAGCCTCTTTTTGAGTTTTTCCAGTTCTTGCTTATCCATCATTTCTCTCTGTGTGTGAATTTTGAAAAGAATGTGTTCTCCATATCCCGGTAGAATTCAATATTGAGAATGATAAATGCAGCGTCCTCGCCTGGATGACGGGTAAATGCAAGAATGCCTATGCATCTTACTGGATTGATGATGCTTATTGAAAAACTTGAATAGATGCTGCGGGAAAACTCCGCCAGGTAAAAGTTATGCCTGGAAAAGCCGTTGAACCGGAAGTTCAATTTCTTCATGTTTTTTAACCACTTCATATCTACCTCCATATTAATTTTTATGTTGCAAATTATCCTAACATATATTAATTTAGTGTTGTAACTGTCGCACTAACGACAATTAGAGACATAATATTGTATTGTTGCTATTTTAATACGAGGGTCAAATCTGACCCTCAAAGAACAGCAACAATAACAACATAATACGAAACGTATATTTGTCAAATAATATTTATACGTTACGCAATTTTTTTGAGGTTTCATGGAATCTAATGAAAGATTATCAATAATACTTAAGACGCTGAAACTTAAGCAGAATGAGTTTTCTGAAAGTATTGGAACAACTCAAGCAACCTTAAGTAGGCAACTCAAGGGTATACACAAAATTGATAAACAGGTGGCATTGGCAATTCAAGCTGTGCATGGAATATCTTCAGACTGGCTACTCTATGGCAAAGGAGAAATGTTTATTAGCAATAAACCTGATAACTTCAAATATGAAGAAGATTTCGATGCTGAACTTATGGAATCTATTATAACCATCGTTGTCCGTATGCTCCATGCTGAAAGACTGGAGATGCCTCCGGATAAACTGGCAAAGCTTATATTGTATTTATATAAAAAACATAATCATGAAGATATTGAAGGAGGTACAATAGACAGAGAGATCCAAGAGGACGTTGTCCTGCTAAAAAATTTTTCATAGGGAATTTATGGAAAGAGAAAAATTCAGTATCATAAAAGATATGAACCAGATCATTGAATCTGTAAAATCCGGTAAAGAGGAATCGGGTATTGATTCCATAAAAGATTTAGAAATTAAGATAAGAAACAACAATGCCGGCGATGTGATTTTTAACGTAAATATATACAAAAGTCATTAACAACTTTTATTAAAAGAAACCCTGAATATGATTATAAATATCTGAATTTAAGGAGAATAACCATGGCTGATTTCTTTGGATTATTACTTTTCATTTCTATTGCATTATTAATTACAGGTCTTATTAAGCCAGAATTGATTATTAGGTGGGGAGAAAAAAAAGATAGGAAGGAAGTCTTTAAATATTTTGGAACATCTGCAATAATATCATTTTTTCTTATAGCCGCATTCGATTCCGGTTCACCCTCAAAAGTTGATGATAACAAATACCCTTATAAGTTTGTTAAAACCCAGGATCAGCAAACTGGAGCGTGGAATGATACAATGGATTTATATTATTATTCCGAGCAAATTGATTTAAATAAACTAAAGGAATTTTGTAAATATAAAAAAGATAACTTCTCTTCAAATGGTACGTATTATTTGGTTATTTTTGATAATGAAATAAATGCTGCATTTCCACAAAATCCTTTTGGAGCAGGGTATGGATTAGAAGAAGGAAAAATGAAACATATTCGAGCATTTTATACCTACAGAAAACCAAATGGTTTTAGTACACTTGATTATTATGAAAAAAATAAGTGGGAGAGTAAAGTTCAGGAAGAAAAGATTTAATTTTAAGATGTTTAAAAAGCTTCAGAGTTAAAAGCGGGAAAAGATATTACAATAACAGGTGTATGTAATGGGCAAAACATTCTTCCTTTGATGAATGAGTGTGTATTTTAAACTGGTTATAAGAATGGGGAGCGGGAGCTCCCTTTGTAGGAAGTAATAAAGAAACACATTTTTTTGAGACATAATATTTTTGATTGACATTTTCATGATAATATTGCCATTGTTTGACATTGACTTTTAATGTAAAAGGATGGCTTATGAGAAAGATACAAGATATAATAAATCTGGAAATACCCGTTGAATTTCTTATTGAGTGGAAAAACAGCCTGCAGCATGCATATAACCTTGCCGTAACTAATATTGCAAATGGAAATTTTGAGTATCCACAGGCAAAGAATGTTTTGTCCTATGAATACAATGCATATGCAGACCAGAACCTGAAACAGATTGCCAGAAGATATTCCTGTTTTATTATTGAGGATGCTCGCACTGAACAGGGGTATAACTTTACGATCCTTCGAACCGATAGTATTATATTGACTCAGAAAGCCATCGCATCACCAGGGAGTATGGTTGAACTATCGAAATTCAGGTGCTCTCTTGCACGTGGAAATTCTATATATTATGACGATTCAACCCCCTATCTCTTCCCTGCTGATGCTATGAAATCAGATGGCACAAAGGATAAGATATATGGTATACTTACTCACAACAGAGCTTCTGTTTTTTCAAAAGAAGAAAGGTCATTTTCCAATATAGCATTTCCTGATCCTTCTTTCAATGTTTATATAGAGAATATAAATCTGGATGTTTATTGTAATTCAATCAACATAATAAAACCTGTCGAACCTGTTGTTACCGAGATTCGGGATGAAGCGATGCCGATGCTGAAAATTGCGATGAAGGAGGAAGCGAAGTGAAGCAAGGTACACCCGGCTTTAACGGGGAGAGATTAAAGCTGGCATGTGACATCCGAGGAGTTAATATTGCCGGTCTTCAGGGTATGATAGAAATCTCAAGGCAGATGATATCATTGTATATGAGTGGAGAAAAAACTCCAGCTCCCGAAACTTTCAATAAGATAGCAGATAAATTAAATTTTCCTAAAGAGTTCTTTTTAAGAAATAGTATAGCTGAAAACAGCAGCCCTGTTTTTTATAGGTCGATGAGTTATACAACAAAAATTCAGCGAACCTCAGCTCGAGGAAGATATATTGTATTAAAAGAAATTTTTGCATTTTTAGAACAATATATAGATCCCGTTTATCTCTCTTTTCCGGACTTTGAGATAAAAGATCCCTATAAATTGACAGAAAATGATATTGATTCATTCGCCAACCAGGTACGTAAACTCTGGAACCTTAATTATGGACCGATAAGCAACATTACACAGCTTCTTGAAAACAAAGGTGTGATTATGACAGGTTTCCAGATGGACGCTGAAGGATTGAATGCCTTTTCCGAGTGGGATGACATAACCGGTAGACCATTTATTATTCTCAATTTTGATAAATCGGATATCAAAGCAGTCAGAATGCGTTTCAATGCGGCGCATGAGCTAGGGCATCTCCTTTTTCATAGTAATGTCGATAAAAATGATCTGACTAATTCAACAAAATTTAAAATACAAGAAAATCAGGTAAACAGATTTGCATCTTCATTTTTATTACCGGAATCGACTTTTCCAATAGAAGTCAAATGGCCGACACTTGATAATTTTGTTGATTTGAAAAAGAGATGGAAGGTTTCAATTCAGGCAATGATAATGCGATGTGAACAGCTTGGAATTATTACCGAACATCAAAAGACAAATCTGTTTATAAACATTAGCAAAAGACATTGGAGAATGGAAGAACCTTTAGATGATATAATTGAAACAGAAAAACCTCTTTTTTTATATAAAGCCTTCAAATTAATTTTAAATGAAGTCCTTTCCGTTGATGAACTACTGCATCAATTATGCTATTTTCCTATTGATATTCAGGAGATAGCATGCCTTCCGGAAAACATGCTGCATAAAAAAGAAATTTATGATATAATGGAAATCAGGAGAAAAAAGGATAATTTTTAAAATTTTTTATTACTAATAAACTTCAGTTTAATTCTCTTTATCCCAGATAGCCCTTGCCCTCTTTCAAAAAACATCATTTAATAAACTCATGAAAACAATCAGATTATTTATAGCTGCATTTTTAACAGGAGCCTTCACAGGTTCAGTAATTGCATACTTTTTTCTTCAACAGCCAGGAACATCAACAGACGAAGTCAAAACAACACAGATCAGCGGAGAGAAGATTACTCATAATTCATTTGATTTTTCAGGGAAGAGTTTAAAATTCAAAACTATAGCTGAGGGTAAAGGTGAAGCTGCGACGGAGATCCCGAAAACTCTCATTCCTGAAGCAAACGACTGGATTAATAGGGTTCATTCTATCACCCTGTCATATGGATATAAATTTGATTCTTCTGGTATCGATCCATACATTGGTGTTATGTATTTATACAGGTTTGGCAGATTTTCAATCGGTGGAGGAGCTGATGCCTCAACTGATTTTATAGGAATTAAAGCCTCTGCCGGCGTTTGCTGGTAAATTACTTGACACCGTATTATGTACCATTTATTATCGGGGTATGATTGATACCACAAAATACCGCGATGATGAGTTGGTCACACTCCGCGAAGCGGCGGCAATCCTCAATGTGTCTGACAGTACAATTGTAAGATACAGGGAGGATGGTAAAATTCCTTTTTTCAAATATTCTCGCCGTAAAGTACTTTACCGTGTTAAAGATCTTCGTGATTTCCGGGATAAGTCATATACTCCAGCCTGTAATTACCTCGAATAAAATATTTTTTAACGCCAGTTAATAGTGATTTAACTCAGTTGCAGTCACTTGCCTCTTGCGCACATCAGTTTATTCCAATACATTCCGCATAGAATCAATTGCGGAGCCGGGAATGAGTGAAATAATTGATAAAATAGACCAGGTGCTTATAGGTTTAAGCAACCTTAATGCAAGATTTGACGGCATTGAAAAGAAAGTTGATGTTATTGAAGATGAAATTCGGTGTCTGAGACACGAAGCCAGCAAAAATTCGGAGCGAATTATAAGACTGGAAGAGTCATATAAAAACCTCAATAAAGAAGTTGATCGCTCAAACACCAAGGTTGACACTGAAACCAAAAGAGTAGAGATATCATGCTCTGATAAAATTCATTCCCTGCAGGCCAATATAAACCAGAGGATGGACAAGAAGCTTCTTGCTTTAAAACTCGCTATTTACACATCAATCGCTGCAGCGGCTTTTTCCATTTCACAGTTTGCCTTCAATATATGGAGGTCATTGAAATAATGGCTTACCAGGACTTTATAAAAATCAGAGCATATGCTTTATTTATCCAGGGAACGACTTACGAAGAAACAGCCCGTATGCTGGCAAAAGATTTTGGCATAACAATAACTCCTAATACAATAAAGAATTGGGCAGAAAAAACAGACAGCCGTGGCGGAACCTGGATTGATTACCGTAATGAAACAAGAACTGTTGCAAAGCAGACTGTGGAGGTTGCTGAACAGGCTCGGGTAGTAAAAATAAGGGATAAAGCTGATACCCTTCAGGAGAAGTTATATGAACAGCTCACTGGTGAAAATGCTCCGAAGGTTGGTTCAGCAGAGGGCGGTTTATATGCATGGAAAGCCGTATCTGAATTTCTGATTAAGCTGGATAAAAAGTCACAAGAGGATGTAAGTATTATAGTTGTAATACAGATCATGCTCGAAATCTTCGCAGAGGTACCCGAAGTACGCAATATAATAAAAAAACATTGGTCGCATATTGAAAAAGAAATCCGTATCAGAATACTCCATGAAGATCCGGAAAAATTAGAAAACAGAAAGAGTATAAATGCAAATGTTGATGCATGATAATATGCAATTTGTACTCGAAGCGATTCTTGAGGAAGGGACAAAAAAGTTCTCTAAGATTCTTCCATCTGATAGAAGACTCTATGGAAAAAATTTTGGGAGAAATGAACTCCTTGCCTATGCCAAATATATTGATCCATTATATGTCTCACCAGAGCACATTCAGAAAATTGCAGCAAAACTTGAAGCCGTAGAAAGGGGTGAAATAAAGCGTCTTATAATCAATATGCCTCCCCGTTTTAGCAAGAGTTATACTACATCTCAAATGTTTATATCATGGCTGTTTGGGAAAAATCCCCGAAGAGAGGTTATATTAGCCAGTTATAACGATGATAAAGCAAAGGAGTATACTGGTTGGGTGAGAGATATCCTTGAAACTGAAATGTATCATGCGATATTTCCTGGAACAGTTATCAAATCAGATAAACGAGCTGCTGGTGAATGGCATACAACTGCAGGAGGTAAATGTATTGCGGCAGGAACACGTGGAGGGATCACAGGTTATGGAGCCCATATTGCAGTAATTGATGATCCAGTTAAAGATTATTCTGAAGCTGTCTCCGAAGTTATACAAAACAAAATATGGGACTGGTACAGGGCAGTTTTACGTACCAGACTTTATCCCGGAGCTGCTATTATTATTCCAATGACCAGATGGGTTACTAATGACCTCGCCGGCAGGCTTATTGATCAGGAAGGGATTATATCAGAAGGTGGTAAATGGGATGTTCTTTCATTACCGATGCTTGACAGTAATGGGATACCACTCTGGCCTGAAGCTTATATTCTGGAGGAAGTTCAGGATATAAGGGAATCAGTTGGTGAAAAAATATTTCAGGCTCTTTATCAGCAGACACCTGTTGATCTTATAGATAGGATTTTTAATGATCCGGTTTTTAGAGAAGCATCTGATCGAATGCCGCGTATTGGCTATACCGATCCAGCCTTTGGTGGAGACTGTGATGTTGCTTTATCCACCGGCGGAATTGAAATAATCAGTGAAACTGAAGCCAAAGCTTTTATCACTGGCGGGTATGTCTGGAAAGGAGAGATTGATAAAACATATAACACTCTTGAGCGGATTTATGATCAGGAGAAACTTAATAAACTCTGGATTGAATCAAACCAAGCTCAGCGAATTATGAAGTATGAGCTTGAAAAACGGGGATTGAACATCGGTCTAATTGAAAGTATAAAGAATAAACATTTCCGGATCATCAATTATGTCAAACAAAACTGGCATAATATTTATTTTTCGAAGAATGTAACACCTGAGTATTTGAAAAAGGTTTTAAAATATACAGAATTATCAAAAGAGAAAGATGCGGCTGACTCCCTTGCCGGGCTTATCCAGCAGCTGGGACTCGGTAAGCCCAGAATTGCAGATCGTTACAGCGGCCTCGCCAACTTCTTCAGGAGATTTTAAATGACAAAAAAATCAGCAACACCGCTAGAAAATAGATATGATTCCATGACGGAATTTCAAACCGGACGCGGTACATCAAGAGACAAACTGGAACGGCTACAGCCTCATGCTAAAGGTTTCTCTGCGCCCACAATGCGTCAGTATTATATGTCCAATGGTTTTATTGAAACAGTCGTTGACGCTCCTGCGGAAGATGCTGTCAGAGAATGGATTACCATCAAAACAAACCGTGATACTGATGATATTGAAAAGGGACTTGAAGGTCTGGGTATATCCAGGCTCATAATGAACAGACTTGATGATCTGAAAGCCAGGGGAAAGATAAAGGATCTGATAAGGTTTTCACGAATGTACCAGGAAGGCGGATTCATGTATGTTGGAATTAAATCTGCTAAACCACAGATTTATTCTGAACTTGCCAACCCTATGCCTGAAATTGATCAGATCGATTATATAAATGTTTTCGGCCCGGACTATGTTTCGATTACTGACTCAGCGGTGAACCCGCTTTCAAAATATTACCACAAGCGTAAATATTACATTGCAGGTAACGATGTACATGAGTCCAGGCTCTGGCATATGGTAAGAAACTATATGCCGGAGGAACGTAAAGGGATCTCCGTGATAGCCACAATTCTTGATCCTGTGATTGCACAGGATTCGGCTTTATGGTCAGTGGCAACTATTGTTTATGAAATGGCAATATGGGTATTCAAATCCCCGGACTTTAAAGGAATGCCGCCTGCAAAGGTAGCTGAAACGCTCCTGAACATGAAAGCAGTTATGTCAACACAGAGCTGCATGGGAATTGCTGAGGACGAGGAGCTGACGCGGATCATCGGCACAGAAGCCGGTAAAGGATTTCTCAAAGAGGCATTTGATTTTATCATGGAGAATCTGGCAGGCATGTCCAGGATGCCAAAGAGCAGGCTTATGGGACAGAGCCAGGGTGTAATCACATCCGGTCAGTTTGATCTGCGCGGGTATTATGATGGTATTGCTAAGTTTCAGGAGACTGATGTAAGGGGTGTAATTAACTGGCTTATCGGTCTTGTAATCGCCGAACGAAATGGCGCGATATATGATGCTCTGGATGGCAATACATCATCACTTGACTGGGAAGCTGAATTCAATCCTTTATGGACCGAAGATCCTAAAGAAAAGGCCGATCGCGAGCTCAAAGAAGGCCAGCGAGACGGCATTTATATTGATAAGGGGGTAATCTCACCTTCAGAAGTAAAACAGATGCGTTTTCATGAACTGGAAGAGTTTGAAGAATGGGAAGGACAGCCTGTCAGTTTCGAAACAAAACCTCTACCGGAGGGAGAAAAAACCGGTGAAAATGCCAATCCGGACAGCTCTCAAAATAATGGGGGTTTTCAGGAATGATTATGTCGCATCATATATATGCCCTGTTTTCAGGTTTGGAAGTATTTGGAAGCCCTTTTAACGTTAATAACAGGGTATATAAAAACATTCACAGCCAATGCGACATAAAACAGTTACGGAACCTGTAAATGTATCCTGTTGCGCTGGAAAAACAGTATCAGAAATACTTTCTGCAGGAGTTCAGGCAGCTTGCTATACCATACACCAATGAAATCATTAAAAAACTTAAACATGAAATAAAATCTGACAGTGATAACACCGTAAGAGCTGATTCAATAACCCAGATGATGGTTTTCATGGCAGATTTAAGGGCAGAGTATGGTGATAAGATAAACTCCTCCGAAATTGAAGGAAAGATCAGGAAAAACTTCGCTCTTATTGATGCCTGGAGCAGGGATAAAACCAACGATGCGATAACAAAACTTTATACCAGGCTGAATACTCCACAACAACCTTCAGTTACCGGGAGAGTTACCCCGAAGAATATGCCTGGAGAACTCTGGATGGCATCCATTAATCTCAGGAAAAATCTGAATGAAGGTCTCATCGATGATGTTGTTAAACAGAATGTTGGTTTGATAAATGATGCATACAAAGAACACTTTACAGAGATGAATGACATCGTTAAAAACGGCATTCTTAATGGCGAAGGTAATTTTGAAATCGGCAACAAACTCAGAAGATTTACAGGAGTAAATGAATCTAAAGCCAGGTTCTGGGCAAGAGACCAAGCCTCTAAGTTCTTTGGTGAAACAACGAGGTTAAGACAGAAAGAAGCCGGAATTCCAGGATATATATGGAGATGTGTAGGAGGACGTCGAACAAGAGACAGCCATCTCGCGCTTGAGGGAACCTATCATAACTGGAATAATCCACCAATGGTTCAATCAGGTAATACTGTAAAAGCACTTCATCCGGGAGAGGACTATAATTGCAGATGCTGGGCGGAACCTGCACTGGGTCCAGAAGCTTCTGAGAAAGCATATACAGGTTCGGTTGATGATAACTACTTTGAAACAATCAGGCCAGGTAATGAAACTGCAAATTTCAATTCGGGAAGTAATAATTACCTGACAGGAAGAACAATAATCAACATTGATAACCCCGCGCTTAAAAAAAATGTCAATGAGGCTCTTTCTTCAATAGGCAGGTTGATGACAATCGACACAGCTAAGGTCAGACCGTTAACAGTGGTTCAAATGAATACATCAGATCCATATTTTATAAATACCCAGGCATATCATTTTAAAAGTGGTCATTTAGCTATTAAACCTGGAATCAATTATGAGAAATCTACATTTATCCATGAGTTTTTCCACTGGGTAGATATGAAGGTGCTTCCAGAGTCAGCAGGGAAACTATACACGGATATAATTAAAAATATCGAAAAGACTGATTTATGTAAAGAACTGAAATCACTTAAAAACTTTACAAAAGACAGTGCGACAAGAGCCCACCTTGAATATATGTTGACTCCGACTGAACTTTTTGCCAGATCGATGGAACAGTATGTTGCTGAATCAGGAATTGATGCAGATATAACAGCACAGTTTTCTTCAAAAAGAATTGATTACGAAAAGTATTATTGGATTGACAGTGATTTTAAAAACGTCTATAATTGTATAGAGAAGATGTTTAAGGAGTTGAAATGGAAGTGAACTCAAAAACACGCATATTTCTGGACGTCCTTGGAGCTCTCCTTCATGAGAGTGTTACTGATGAGATCGCAGCTAAGATGTTGGTTGATAATGGTTATTCCTCTGACATTGAAAGTGCCAGGAGAACTGTTCTTCTTATTCATAATGATATAAGCAATTCCAGAATGTCGAAAAATAATGCTGAAGATAGTTTAATACAAGACGCATTTGATCGTGATTACAAAAAAGAATATCAGAATTATCATGCCAAGCCTGAGCAGAAAAAAAACCGGGCTGCCCGGAATAAAGCAAGAAAAATCATGGGGCTTAAGGTCGGAGATCCAAGAGAAGTCGACCATAAGAAACCACTGTCCACCGGCGGCAGTAACCATAAGAGAAATTTGAGGATTGTTTCGAGGCTGACAAATCGGCGAAAAGGTAATGATGAAAAGAAATAAGAAAATCGCATTGAATAATGGAAAATCAGTAATGAAAAGCGGAATAAATCTCCGCTTTTTTTATTATAAATAGAACCAGTTTCTATCATATACACCAGTTGCATTCTCTTTCTGTCACATGCCTCTTGCTGCTTTTTTTATTTTATCATAACTTTCCTTCAATGAAACCTGAAAAAAAATTCGATAGCGAGTTTAGATTTGATCGTGGTCAGATAGAGACCCTTATGCGCGGAGATGGTTTTCTCCGTGCGAGAGTCTCTATCGCACGGCCCGGGGTTTTCCCATATTTTACTCCATCCGGTGATATTCGCATGGAGGCCAAGCTTCCGGGTGACCTTTTTTCTGATATTACAATAAACTCGGCAAAAGGTGCCCCTGTAACTGACGGACATCCGCCTATTGAAGATAATAGAGGGATGGTATCAACAACGAATTGGCAAAAATATGTCAAAGGTTCCCTCGGAGACACCGCAATAATTAAAGATAACAGGATTGATTTTACTGAAACTGTCTTTGATGCCGCTCTCATTGCTGATTTAGAAGAAAACAGAAAGGTAGAAGTGAGTATAGGATTTAAAACTGACATCGATTATACCCCGGGAGAATTTGAAGGTCAGCGCTATGACGCCAGACAGACGAACATTCTTATAAATCATGTTGCTCATGTAGATAAGGGCCGTGCCGGTGAGAGCGTAAGGGCATATCTCGATTCGGCGGATGTTAAATATGCAGTTCAGACAGAAACTAAAAATACAACAAGGAGAGATTCAAAAATGGAATCTAAATTACTTGAAGCAATCAAGAAATTCCTGGCACTCCTGGGGATATCTAATGAAGAGCCGGCAGATGGTGAGGGATCGTCCGGAGATAAACCGGCTGACGGTAATGGTGGCGATACAGGAACCGTTGTAGATTCTAAAACGGATTCAGCAAAGGAACTTTTAGATCTCAGAAAAAAGGTAATGGTACAGCAGGCTAAAATCGATGCGCTCGAAGCAGTAACAAAGAAACAGGATGCCGATAAAAAGCGATCTGATGAAGCACTGAGAATTGATGAAGCCGTTAAAAACAGGCTTACACTAATTGATACAGCAAAATCAGTCATTCCTGATGTCAAGTATGATGGTCTTACCGACAGGGCTATAAAGTTAGCTGTTATTGAGAAGACTTTACCGTATGATAAAGAGGTTAAAGTTGATACACTCGATGATCTCTTTATAGATGCAAGGTTTGATGCAGCTTTAACATTCGCCAGAGAAAAAGCAAATATCACCGGGGATACGGTATCAGATAATCGTATTGATGAAGCGGTTATTGAAAAGAAAAAGAGCGCACGGCTCAACATGTTGGAGGTGTAACATGAGTATTCCGGAAGGCGGATTATATAATAACGAAGTCAGGGATGGCGGAGAAATCGCTGAGCATCTTCCTGATGAATATGTTCAGAGTTTTGCGGCTGAAGGTGAGATTCTATTCGGTTCAGCGGTTGTGCGTGGATCAGAAGATGCAGGTGTTAAGACAATATCAGCTGCTACTGATGAATTTCTTGGTGTGGCTGCAAAGTCTTTTGAGGCTTCCCAGTTTGACGATGAGCTTTACAGCATTGGCGACCCTGTGGGGGTAATAAGAAAAGGGATTGTTGTAGTTTATGCTGAGGAAGCTGTTGATCCGGGTGATCCGGTACGTGTAAGGCATACCGCAGTTACCGGAAAGGCAGCTGGTGCATTTTGTACAACAGCAGAAGCCGGAAAAACGGCAGTTATTTCGAATGCAGAATACCGTGGGACAATAACTGGTGCCGGTTATGTTGCCTTATGGGTAAGCGGGCCGTTTAAGCTCACAGCAGATGTTTAATAATAAGGAATAAGAGGGTAAATTATGTCAATAAGACAGGATGCACTTATAAGAAAAGAGGACTTACTCGCTATTGAAAATGTCCTCTATGAAGTAAAGAAAGAGGAACTTGTCGCGAGACAGTTTCTCAAAGTAAATAACAGCTTCCCCATTTATGCCCAGGAGATCGGTTACGACTGGTACGACATGGCAGGATCTGCAAAAATTCTCGCAGCAGGAGCTTCCGCAAAGGATGTGCCTTTTGTTGGTGAAAAAGGGGGCAGAGAGACCATGCAGGTCTATTCTATAACCACAGGTATCAGATATACAAAGGCTGAAAGGCAGGCTGTACAGGCAAAAGCAGCTCTTGGTAAAGGGCCTTCTATGAGTCTTGATACAGTACGAGTGTCAACAGCCCGAAGGTTTATTGCAGAAACCGAAAACAGGCTGGTATTCACAGGTGACAGTAATCATAAAATTATTGGCATTCTTAATCATTCAGGGATTACATCTGAATCAGTATTAGCAGGAGCTTCTGGAACAGACACAGCAGCCAAACGTCTATGGCTAAACAAAACTCCGAAGGAAATCCTTAAAGACCTGCTTGCTGGTAAATCTGCAGTTGAAAAAGGAAACATTTTCAAAGCCAGAGTTCTGATCCTTGATTCTGATCATTATAATCTACTCCTTCAGCCCTATTCTGACAACAGCCCGATGACAGTACTGAAATGGCTCCAGACAGAGGGGGCGTTCTTTGAAAAAATTATTGTAACAGGCCAGATGTCCAGCACCTACAACGGTCTCAGCGGATCAGTAAATGCTTTCGCCATTCTTGATAATAATCCGGAAATCATCGAACTTGCGGTTATCCAGGACATGGCGCTTGGCAACCCGGTTTATGACATTCTTGAAACATCGGAACAGGTAGTTGAAGAGCGTACAGCCGGTTGTATTATCAGACATCCCAAGGGCATCTATGTAGGTAAAGGAGTTTAAAATGCCGGTTTCAACGACAGCCTCTCTTCGTGAACTTCTGGGCGGGGTACCCGAGTTATCGGATACCCGGCTTCAGAAGGTTCTTGTATCATCAGCTCGAAAGGTTAAAGCTGATGGAGTAAGTGATTCTCATGAAGCATTTGCCGATCTCCAGGAATATTGTGCAGCAAGTATACTGGAGAGCACGGGAGAAATAAAAGGCTCGGTAACGTCAAAGAGTATTGCAGATGTTAGTGAAACTTACTCAGACAGCACGGGTGGAGGCTGGCTTAATTTATATATCCGGGAACTCCGGACTATCACAGGAAGAAGAGGATTCATCGTATGAAGAAATTATCAATTATATCATTACTGCTTATTGTATGTCTGTGCCTGGAGGTATTCATGGCTGGGAAAGTAAAGTATGTGGAGGTTTCCAGCCTTGAAACAGAGCTCGGAAAACTCGAAAACAAGAAAATAATAGTCGGTGTTGTTGCTGATGAAGGCTCTCTGTTGGCAAAATATGCGGCAGCAAATGAATTCGGAGCAGAGATAAAACCAAAATCAGGTAAATACCTGGCTATTCCGCTTCAGCCCGAATTTAAAGGTAAAAGTCCTAAAGATTTTCCTGAAGGGATGTTTGATTTTGTACCTGGTAAAGACTGGAAAACTGCAAGGCTTGTTATGGGAAATGTGACCTGTTTTTTACTCGTTCAAAAAGTTGTTATTCCGGAAAGAGCATTTATCAGGACTGCACTGGATAAAAGTGAAACACAGGAAAAGGCATATAACATGGCAAGAGCTGCCCTTGAAAGAATTCTTGGAGGCGGAGGGAGAGCTGAGGATCTCTGTAACGCCATCGGGCAATCCATAGTTTCAAGCATAAAGATCAACATCTCATCAAATATTGCTCCATCGAACTCTCTTCTTACAAGACGTATTAAAAACGAGGATAAGACCCTTATTGATTCTGGTGATTTGCTTAAATCCATAGGTTATGAGGTTGAGGGATGAGAGCCTTCGCCGGAGAATACAGGGCGGTAAAAATCCATGTACTCGTTAAACCTGCTGATGGTGAGTACGTGGATGGGGAAAGAGCAGTTGAATCATTTAATGATCCGGTTGATACGACTATGGTTCCCCGCCCTGTTACACTATCACAGGAAAAACACCTCCCTGAAGGGAAGTATAAAGCCGGCGACATGAAGTTTTATAAATCGGGACCGGTTTTATATAAAAGCGGGGATTTAATCGAGTATGAAGAGATAAAGTACCGGATTGGAGATATAGGCATCCGTTCGGAAGGCGGATTTAACTATTACATGGGTAAAAGAATTTATGACCAGGCTTAAGAAGATACAGGCGTATCTTAAAGTCCTTTCTGCACATCTGAATATAAATTTTGTGCGGAATGAGCAGTCTGGAGAGAGGCCTGGTTATCCATTCATGTCCTATAAAATACTGTCAAGTGAAGGTGAACCGGCACAATGCGTTATCGCTGAATACGAACCGGTTGCCGGCGATGATTCAAAGATACTGAAAACATCAACCAGAGAATCAGACCTTGTTATTTCGTTAAGTTTTATCGGCGGGGAGAAAGATTATTCAAATCTCTGGGCATTTGCTGAGGAAGCGCATGATTGGATGGATTCCCTTTCCGGATCAGAAGCCGCTGATGAAACTGGTCTGGGTATATCAGTAAAAAGTCCGGTACAGGACAGAACCGTTTTTTTTGAAACCGCGTATGAACACAGGATTGGTTTCGATTTTAACGTTAAAGATAAATCAGTTAAAACTGAGACTATGGATACGGTGGATTTATCAGCAACCATAGATGAAATAACGTATAAAGTGGAGGGTTGAAGTGGCAGACTTAAATGACATAGTAATAAATATAAGCATGCTTACAAAAGCATTGAGCGTCCAGGGATTTGCCCTGCCGCTTATTCTTGGATCAAAAGTTGATGGAAATGTGCTGCAGGGAGTATATGCAGAATATGCAGAGTTGTCTGAAATGACAGAAGCAGGATTTCTGACAACGGATTCAGAATATAAAATGGCAGCGATGATGTTTGCTCAGTCACCATGCCCTGAAACAATAGCGGTATATTGCCGTGACAGTGAAGTTGCTATTGATACAGCCCTTGCTGCACTGATTGTAAATCATAATGACTGGTATGCCCTGCTAATAACTGAAAGAGATGCGACCAGCCTCGCACTTGCGGGAACATGGGCGCTATCAAATGAAAAAATATTTATAGGTTGCAGTTCGGCAATAACAGCTCTGACAGGTAGAAACAACAACAGGGAAGCGTACCTTATACATGATAAGGCTGCAGACTATCCGGAGGCGGCCTGGGTCGGGATGTGCCTGCCTAAAGACATTGGTTCAATTACATGGAAGTGGAAATGTCCCACAGGAGTATCCGCTTCGAGCTTTACAACTACAGAACTGAATCAGATCCGAACCGGTCACGGACAGACTTTTTCCAAGAGATCAGGAGTTGTTTATTCAAATGAGGGGATTACTACCGGCGGTGAATACATAGATAACATGATGTCAAGGGACTATGTTAAAGCCCGTCTTGGAGAGGCTCTTTTCAACCTTCAGATTAAGAATGATAAAATTCCATTTGATAACACCGGCTTTGCAATGATTGAATCGACCATGCGGGAGGTTTTTAAAGACTGTGGCGAGAACGGTATAATTGCAAAAGTTGTTACGGAGGATGATGCCGAGCTGTCAGATGAAGGTGTATATATGTACAAGATTACAATTCCTGAAAGGTCTGACATTTCTGCTACAGACAGGGCTGCAAGGAATATTCCCGGTATTAAATTTTCATTAACGGTTGCCGGGGCCGTTCATAATATGACAGTTAATGGAACAATAGAGGTATAACATGAGTGATTTATACGATCCTAAAAAAGTTCAGCTTATTGTTAATGGGTTTACTGTTACCGGTTTTTCTGAAGGAGACAAAATCAAAATTGATCCAATGACAAAGGAAGAATATAAAACCGTTGTCGGAATTGATGGTGATGTGAGTTTTTCAAAAGTAAATGATGATAGATATACAATAACGATTACGCTGAAAGAGGAATCTCCGAGCAATAAAGCTTTTGATGCACTCAGATTACTTCCATCAAGTTTTACTGTAATGGTTAAAAATACATCCGCAGGAAAGTACATAGGTGGAGGAATAAATGCAAGGATTGTTGAAAAACCAGGGCTTACATTTGGAGCCGATGCACCAAAACGAGAATGGAAAATTCTTGTGCCGAAATATTCAGGATCATCTTTACCTGAAGATTAAAAAATAATACCAGGAGAGAGGTATGAAAAAGAATCCAGTTATCATTTCATCTGAAAAAGACGGCCAGATCGTAATTATTAAGTTCATTGATGGCCGTAATTACAAGCTCCAGCATCCGGGAAACAGGACGTATATGGAGTGGAACCAGGAATCATTCGATTTTGAGAAGGGTCTTGATACTGTAAGTTTTATGGATAATGCCTTCGAACACTGTGTTATCCCTGAAAATCATGATTTTAAACCTACTATAGATAATGTTAAACCTGCAGAACTGGAGGTATGGCAGAAACTCCTGCGCCGGTTTCTGCGCGGGGATATTGCTATTCCCACAGGAACGGAAAAAACAGAAACCCAAAGAGTATCTTCAAAAGATAAGTAGGCAGGTAGAGAAAAACTGGCAATACTGGAGGCCCATTGCGTCCGGACTTGTTAAGATTGATAAGTCCGATTATGACCGCGAAGGGCCTTTATTTTTAATGAAACTCAATGCGGCAATGAATTACAGATCACAGCTTGGAAGGGAAGCTATAAAGAGAGAAAAAGAAGGCCAGGAGAATGAGCGGTAAACCATTAAGAATGCTGGGGATTGAAATAGACCTTTCCGGAAAAAAGGCCAAGGACGATCTTGCCGACTGGAACAGGGAGGTACGACAAGCCCTGGGACTGGCTGATGATTATGTTGACGGCGTTGATGACATGGCCCGTGAAATGCGCGATTATGCTAAAAGAATCGGTCTTACAAAAGAACAATTGAGAGAGCTTCAGGAAACTTCAAAAAAGAACCGTGATATGGGCGATTTTGCGAAGAAGTATGGTCTCTCAATGAGTGAGGTTCAGCAGAAAACAAAAGAGACAAAAGAAGCGGTTGGCGGGCTCTCTGATGCAATGACAGCACTTGCTGCTGCAGGAATCGGTTCCAAACTTATGGGTGAAGCGGGTGAGATGTCAAAGCTGGCCATGAAAACTGAAGATTTGTCTGTGTCTCTTGAAATAATGCTGAAAGATGCAAACCTTGCCAAACAAACTCTTATGGGATTTAAAGAATTCGCTGATATATCTCCCTTTGAACCGGGCCCGGTTAATGAGGCAGGAAAAGCAATGCTTCAATATGGTATTGCTGCCAAAGATGTGATGAAACATATGAAGATGGTGGGTGATGTATCTGCAGGAACAGATAAAGATTTTGCTGAAATGTCAAAATTATATGGCAAAGCATTTGCACTTAAGAAAGCTGATAATGAGATGCTGCAGCAGGTTCCTGTTTTATATGGGGCAATTGGAAGATCAATCGGCAAGAGTGAAAAACAGGTTTTTGATATGGCATCAAAAGGTGAAATTTCATTCGATATACTGAAACAGGGATTTGAGAATTTAACATCAGCCGGTGGATTGTTTTTTGGAACAATGGATAAACGCTCAATGACCACATCAGGTGTGCTTTCAACTTTCAGCGGAAATGTTGATACTGTTAAAATATCTATTGGAAATATGATTAACGAAGCTCTACGACCACTTGCAAATGTCGGGAATTCAGTATTAGGTTGGTTAATAAAAACACCCTGGGCAATGAATGTTGTCAAAGGAGCAGTACTTGCATTAACACCAGTTGCAATCATATTTTTTGGTAGTGTACTTGTTAATGCAATCAAAACAATGGGATTATTAAAAATTGAAACATTGAAATTTGCTGCTTCAATGGTTTTAGCCTTTTTACCTGTTTATGCAGTGATTGCAATAATCACAGCTCTTGTGCTTGTCTTTGAAGATTTGTGGGTCTGGATGAATGGCGGGGAATCATTACTTGGTAATTGGATAAACAAAGGCGGAGTCCTGGGAAATACTATTAAAGTACTTACCGCACCAATGCGGCTTCTGGTCTGGGTTGTTAAGGATATATGGAATGCTTTCAACGGAGGCCCCTCTATCATTGCAGGAGTCTTTGGGAAAATAAAAGGATTCTTTTCAACAATTTACGAGTTCTTTAAACAGTATGGGAAGTATTTTGTAATGGCAATATTTCCAATAAGTGCAATATACTTTTATTGGGATCAGATAGCTGCATTCCTCAAATCTATTCCAGACAGAGTCGTTTCCTTTTTTAAATCCATACCTGACAGAATCAAGGCATTATTATCCGGATTGAAAGACATTCTTAAAGATTTACTACCAGATGCAGTTGTAAACCTCCTGGGAAAGATAAATGTCAGCAGTGACTCGAGCCCCGTTGAAGCACGCGCCGGCGGCGGCGACATTAATGCCGGAGATGAATATTTAGTTGGGGAGAGAGGCCCTGAACTGTTTAAATCTGATCGATCTGGTAAAATTGTACCTAACCATGCCCTGTCAGGAGGAAAACGAAGCGCCAGTATAACAATTGCCCCCGTTTTTAATATTTCCGGAGCTTCCGATCCTGAAACAATCGCGTCTTTGGTTATGAGAAAAATTGAAGAGCTTATACCTGTTATTGAAGCTGAACTTGGTCTTGAGGTGGGATAATGTCACTCGCAGATTTTTTTAAAAACGAGAAACCATGCATCTTTTCAGAAGAATCAGGTAAAACGGTGATTCTCGGGCCAGTAACCTCGGAATCTGAATCCGGATCAATTAAGATCACTGACAATGCAGTTGAAGATGGTACTATCATCAGCGATCATATAAGCAAAGATCCCGAATCTGTGGAAGTGAAAACATTTTTATCCGATGCGAATGACCTCATGGCGACGGCTGCAAATGCGGCTAAATCTGTTTCGGGATTAACCGTAGATACCATGACTGTTAAGGATAAAATCAAACGACTTAAAAACTGGCGGGATGACGGTGAGATTGTGACATACAGTGGCCCTGTATTTTCAGGAATAATCACTGTCGGTTACGATATCATGGCTAAAAGCATGGTAATAACCAAGGTTGATGTCACCAGGGGAAGTGATACGGGAAGCGGAGTTGATGTAAGTATAGGACTCCGTCAAATAGTCATTGCTGAAGCAATGATGAAAAACGCAAAACTTCCTACAGCAGCAAAAAGCCGGACAAAAAAAGGCCAGGCTTCAACAAAAACTGAAAAAGTTGAAGTTAAAGAGTCATCAACTTTATATAGAATCGAAAATATTGGATTTTAATTATGCAAATTGATCTTGAATATATCCAGCTAAAACATGATGAACTCCCGGTTCAGAAGGTGTTTGAAATTGATGGGGAGAACTATATATTTAACTTCGATTATAACAGCATTGGTGATTTTTATACCTTTGTAATTCTCGACGAAAATGAAACTCCTCTTTATTCTTCAAAACTCGCATATCTTGGTAATTCCCTGCAGGAAGTAGTCCCTGGTTTAAGCCTCAGGAAGAAGATAATAACATTAAACCTTTCCGATGCATTGCGTGAGATCCCGGCAATTGAGAGGATCAGTATTGAAAACTTCGATACAATGAGGATCTGTATAATATGACTGACGCTTTATATAAAAGATATTGCGAATTTGATATTAACGGGAGGGTGCTCACTGGGCCTCCCTTTACACTGGAATTTGAAACGGATTTTTCAGTAAAATCTTCAAACCAGACAAAAGCTGTGATATACAATCCATCAGGCGAAACTATTGCAGCCTGCGAAAAGAAAAAAGGCGTTTATCCACCTATAGTCATTGATGCAGGTTATGAATCGGATTTTGGTACATGTGTAACCGGAGAGGTAATTAAATTTGAAGTTGCCAAAGGAATTGATAAAACCCTTTCACTGACAATCTCCGATAAAACATCTTTATGGACATCAGCTATGATCAATAAGTCATGGAAAGGTTCAGTATCTTCCCGGGATGTAATTAAACAGTGTTTAAGTCTGGTAGGGATAACAGCAGCTAAAATTGATCTCGAAGTAGAAAAAATATACAGCAGGGGTATTTCATTTTCCGGAGTCCCGCTGCGGACAGCAATGAAGAAGCTTGAACATGACACTAAGTCTGATTTCTTTTTCAAAAATGGTCAGGCATATTTTCTTAAAGAAAAATCCTCTTCCACTGTATCTGCGTTTTATTTATCTCCCGGAACTGGTCTTTTATCAGCCAGGAAAACAGACAAAGGTTACAGCATTCAAACATTGTTCATGTATAAGATTGGAGCCGGGAGTCTTGTGGAAGTTGACGGAGACGAAGTTCAGGGGCTTTTCAAGGCAGTTTCAGGAAAGCATAAATTTTCATCAAAAAATCAAGCAGGTACAGAGTTTGAGGCGGTTAAAATATGAGCAGGAGAATAATAGACCTCTTTAACCGTTTTTGGGATAAAAGAAGCCGTGATATAATTGTCGGATGCATCGGTAAGATTGAATCATTTGATAAAGTAAAGATGAGAGCCGATATACAACCTCTACTTGAATATACTGTTACTGGTGCATCTACATCCACAAAATTTGCAGTTGTAGGAGATATCCCGGTTCAATTTCTTTTTTCCGGAGGATTTTACATCAGACCAAATTATGTTAAAGGTGATTTGGTGTGGATTTCATATTCAACTTTCAGTATAGAAAATGCATTAAGTAAAGGTTATGACAATACATCGAGCAGTATTTTTTCACGGGAAAACGCAAGTGTATCACATGGTATTGCATCAGAAAACTGGACTGCACCTGATTCATTCAATGATGCAGGGCTACTTATAGGTCACAAAGATAGTGGTTTAACTCTCCAGATCACTGAAGCTGATATAATTGGTAAAGGGACAAAGATATCCTGGGATGGTATGTTTGAAATATTAAATGCAACTGAGCCTGCAGTGCTCGGAAATACTCTTGTGACTATACTAAACACCTTTTGCGCAGCATTATCATCTATCATACCTGGTGCAGTTGATGAAAATGCTACAGCTCTGACAGCAATTAAAACTGCTGCTGCAAATCTCCAGACACAGCTCTCATCCATCAAAGCTGAGAAGGTCAAAATATCATGATGACTTTTAAACTCGATGCAAATGGTGACAGGATAATAACCTCGGGCAGTGCTGTAATGGTGTCTGATGGGAATTGTCTTGCACAGAGGCTTCAGAATGCGATTCGTCTGGATAAAGGTTCATGGTTTCTTGATACTGACAAAGGTATAGAATGGATGGAGATATTACAATATAAGTCAGTTTCGAAAAGAGCAATATATTCCAGAATTTTGAACATTCTTCAGAGTGATTCAGAAGTGAAAGCAGTTGAGAGTATAAAAATAACTGCAGATCGATCGGAAAGAACCATGACAGTTGATTTTAAGGTTGATTCAATTTATGGGGAGGTATCTGGAACGGTATGAGCTATGGAGTAACAGCAGCGGGATTTGTCCGCAAAACATATGATACACTTCTGTCTGAAGTGCAGGCAAAGGCACAGTCTGCAGAATATTTTGGAGAGTCGATTGATCTTTCAGATGAAAGTCCTATAGGTGCAGAGGTAAAACTCATGGCCTGGGCATTGAGTAATCAGTGGCAGCTTGCTGAGGATGTTTATTATTCATTTGACATCGATGTTGCAGAGGGCGTTCCATTAAACAGACTGACAAAGCTTGGCTTGGTCACAAGAAAAGATGAACAGGCAGCTGGTGGATATCTAAAATTTACAGGAGATCCATATTCACCGGTCTCCATAGGAACCCAGGCCGAGACAGAACAAGGTATTATCTTTCAGACTACAGTTATCGGGACTACAGACAGTGAGGGAAATGTAACTATTGCTGCAGTATGTACTGTAGAAGGAACATCCGGAAATGTTCCTGCCGGCAGCATTATAAAAATTAAAACACCAGTATCAGGAATAAGTTCTGTAACAAATCCATCGGCATTCACAGGCGGCCGGGTTGTAGAAACTGACTATGAACTTAAAGACAGATATGACTCCACACAACTTGCTTCGGGATCTGCGCTCGAAGCTATCCGGGCTGAAATACTTAATATATCTGAAGTCTCTGAAGCCATTGGTTATGAAAATGTTGAAAATTATACCGATGCAAACGGGCTCCCTGCAGGTGCTATAGAGTTAATAGTATCCGGAGGAGATGAAGATACAATTGCAGAAACAATAATGACACAGAAATCTGCAGGGATTAATACATATGGAAATGTTTCAAAAACAGTAGCTGATTCCCAGGGCAAAAATCATACTATAAAGTTTTCACGCCCGGAAGAAGCCCAGGTTTATATCAAGTATGTGCTTTCAGTAAATTCTAAATTTGACAATACCTATGAAAGCAATATCAAATCTGATGCGGTTAAATATATCAATAATCTTATAATTGCCGGTACAGCTTACGGATGGAAACTCTGCAGTTTACTTCAAGATATAGAAGGACTTGAAAACGTTAAGGCATATTTAGGGCTTTCTGCTTCAACAGCTTCCTCAGATAAAATTGCACCAGGTGTCAGGCAGATACTTAAAACTACATCTGACAAGGTGGTTATTGTATATGAGTAATATTGACCTCATAGAAAAATTACCAGATTCGATATTCGCAATTGGTTCAAGTTCAAATAACTATAAATTCTGGAAACTGTTTTCATATTTCATGGATGAACTTGATGAAGTTTTTGCAAAGCTCAAACTTATGAGTGATATAAAAAGCAACTCAGGTGCTGTTCTTGATATGATCGGCAAGATACTCAGACAGAAACGTCAGGGATGGGGTGATGACAAATATATACTGTATCTGTTTGTCGCAATACGTAAATATCAATGCAGCGGATCAATACCTGATCTGAATGAGATATGCCGGCTACTCGCTGAGGATGAATTCCAATATACTCGAGACATGAATGAGCCAGAACTTGAAGATGCATTTTGGCTGGATGGGAGTGTATATCTTGATGGATCAGGATACATTTCCGGTGATATCAACAATCCGGATTCAGTTTATTTAAACGGTGAGGAATATCTGAATGGCAGTTTTTATCTTGCCGGAGATATATGCCAGCCGCGTTTTTTTGAAGTAGTATTTTCAAATACACTTTCAAACACAACTTTAACTTTCATTTCAGAGATCATAAACTCCTGCAAAGGAGGAGGAATAAAATTCAGGATCAGAACGGAGGAATAAAAATATATGGGAGAATTTAACGGGAATCAAATTACAGAATATAAGGATGGCAG
Source organism: Spirochaetota bacterium (assembly GCA_963664815.2). Classification (GTDB taxonomy): domain Bacteria; phylum Spirochaetota; class UBA4802; order UBA4802; family UBA5550; genus WRGT01. Next base: position 1,816,903 of record CAXXHB010000003.1, on the reverse strand, counting down.
AGATACCTCAACAGGTACCTTGGCCAGGGGATCAACTTTTAATAGCGAGTTTGTCAGACTTTACAGTAATGATAATTATCTTAAAACTGAAATAGATAAACTTGGTGGCGCCTCTATTGATACTGATGGAGCTTTATCATCAAATTCAGATTTGAAGATTGCCAGTCAAAAAGCAGCTAAAACATATATCGATAATGTTATATCTGCATTGATAGGAGGAGCTCCATCAGCATTAAATACATTAAATGAAATAGCAACCGCCTTGGGAGATGATGCTGCGCTATCAACTAATTTACTTAACAGGATATATGCTGCATCACAAAGGAATCTAGTTTCAAATGGTGAATTCAAATATTACAGCAGTAAAACAGGAATTACTAATTGGTATGATTATGGTATACCTGATGAATGGGCATATACAGATGGAGGCTCGGACGGCAAAATCGGATATGATACAACCAATTTGTGCTGCAAAATACAAAGCAGTTCAGATGGTACATCAAACCGTATTTTCAAACAGACACTGAGCGGATTTTTTAACTGGGCTAAATATCTTTCTGGATCTGATTTTACTTTAAAATTTCTGGTAAAAGGCCCTGCAGGAGTTATTCTGAAATTGACTGATGGAGTAAATGTTACTTCAAAAACACTCACTGGAACTGGTGCAGTAGAAACTATCGAATTATCTGCATTATTGAATAGTAATCCTACAGAACTAACAGTAAGCATTGAAATTCCATCAGCTTCTTCTGTTGTTTCAATTTATAAAGTTTATGGTAACAGAGGGAAGTATGCGGTAGAGGATACAATATCTGATGATGCTAAAAAACTGAATGGTTACTGTTCCTCAGATATTACTCCCATTGCCACAATAGCTGCTTACATACCAGGATATTTCACCAATGGATCAAATGCAGGTTTTACTGCAATATCATTATCCATTCCAAATAATTGGAAAGTGTGTAATGGCTCATTGTGTTATGATATTGAAAGTCCACTTTTCAATGGCTCAGGCAGATATCTTCCCAATTTAACAGATTCAAGATTTATAATGGGAAGTCCTCTCGCTGGCATCGGTGTTATAGGCGGAAGTAATACTGTTACTTTGACAATTGCAGAATTACCAGCTCACACACACAGTTTTAGTGGAACTACTGGTGCAGATAGCCCAGACCATGCACATAGTTTTGGAACAAATGAGACAGATGGAACTGCGGGCAGCGGCTATCCATACCGAACTCAGGGATATTCAGATATGTATTCTACTGGCGGTGCGTCTGCCAGACATACACATAGTTTTAGTGGAACTACCATCACATCAGGAACTGGAAATGCTTTTTCTATTCTTCCAAAATACCTAACAGCTGCATATATAATGAGAATTAAATAAAGGAGATAATCTATGGCAATTAAGGGATATATTACTGCTGATTCCTACACCCGTATTGAGAGGGTAGATGTTATGAAGGATACAAAAACAGTCGATTATTATTTAACCGTTTATAAAGATTCAGATAAATCAGAGATACTTGCACGAGATATCAGATTTACTGTAAAGAATGATTCAATGAATAAAATAAGTGACTATGATACAATATTTGAACCTGCACTTAAAACAGATGTTAATATACTTGCAATCTGCTATCAGCAAATAATGCAGCGTCCAGAATTTGCAAATACATCGGAGGTGTAAAATGACATATACAGTCTACTACAAGAAAACGAATGGTATTTTTTGGAGAAAACTTAAACAAGTTAAAGGTGACGGAATGATCGATGAATCATCAGGATTTATGAGCACAGTTCCTGGTTCAAATTTGCCAATGTTTACACCAAGAACTCAAAACTCTGGGCGTTGGTTCATTCTATTTGATGAATCGAGAGTTGAAATACCGACAGAGAATATGATTTTTAAATTCAGCAAGGATAGACATTATTTAATAAAAGAACAGATGTCAAAGGAAGCACATCAGCAAGTGATGTAACAAAATAATAGAGTGAGCAGCCGGGGATTTCGAAGATCCCCGGCGACCCGTGTAGACGCACGGATCACAGCAAGCTGCTACTCTCCGTATTAATCGGCACATTACACTTAAAGAGGAGAGTAAAAATATATGAAAAGTCCGCTTGTTTATGTAGGTGGCAAGAGTATCCTTTCAAAACAGATTATTGGGATGATTCCTGACCACAAGATTTATTGTGAAGTTTTTGCAGGGGCCGGATGGGTGTTTTTTAGAAAAGATCCATCAAAAAGTGAGATAATCAATGATTTAGACAGTGACCTGATATCATTTTATCGCGTACTTCAGAATCATTTAGAAGAGTTTTTAAGGCAATTCAAATGGTTATTGCAATCTCGCGAACAATTTAACGATTGGAAAAAACAATTGGAAGGCCCCGGATTAACAGATATACAACGAGCTGCCAGATATTATTATCTTCAACGGCTATGTTTCGGCGGAAAAGTTTCATCAAGAAATTTTGGAGTAAGTCCTGATCGACCACGAAGGATAAATTTATTACGCCTTGAAGAAGAACTTTCAGAAGTACATTTACGGTTGATTGATGTAATGATTGAAAATCTCTCTTGGGAGGATTTCATTAAAAGATATGATCGTGTTGAAACGTTTTTTTATCTTGATCCTCCTTATTTTGAAGCTCCATGCTATAAACACAATTTTGAATATGAGGATTTTGTGAAATTAGGAGAAGTATTGAAAACTATAAAAGGTTCGTTCATTCTAAGTCTTAATGATCATCCTAAAATGAGAGAAGTATTTAAGGATTTCGAGCTTAAGCCTGTTAAACTGAATTATTCAGTCGGTACAGAAAAGACTACTGGTTCTGAATTAATTATTAGGAAAGCCTCTTGAACAATACTTTTCGTTAGTTATAGTTTGCTATAGTATGCGGTTATAACCCATTAGATTTAAAAGTCCTTCGTTATGAAGGACTTTTAAATCTAAATTACTTATGTAACAATACAAATGCGTAAGGAGTTGTGGCAACCCCATCAATTTCGAAAAATGTAGTATTATAATCCGATACAGCCAACCCGGAATCATTTAACCAAGATGTTATATCAATTTTACCAGTGAATGTATGAACACCATTACTATCTGTAGAAATTAATGTCAAACTTTCGTTGTTCGCGATCATAGTTCTAACAATTGAACCAGTTGTTAAAATTTTGCAATTCAGATAAATTTTAGAATTTTCAATTGTTGTATACACATAATAAGAAGAAACATAATTTGGATAAGTTGATGCATTGTTGGTAATTGTTGTGGCATAAGTAGAATTTATGCCCATTGAATCAAGAATTGCATCATAACCTTCTCCAACTACCCAATTGGTAGTAAATAAATCATCTGTAACAGTTATTCCATACCATAATGAAACGCAATTAATCAAAATGTTCTTAATTTTTAAAATACTATTAACGTCTGGCATCACAATTGGAGTGTTAGCAGGGACGGGGTTACCATTCATATCGACAGTATTATTATAATAGCCAGTGCTCCATGTAGATTCTATGCTGTTTGATATTGTAGATGAATTTATGTAAAAACTTTTAATTATAGCATCTGTTAAGGGATTAACATTAGCAATTGATTGGCTACTCTCTGTATAACTGTAATACCATGTACCTGTACTTTCATCAAGAACTCTTATTAGAAAAGGCTTTGTTAAACCAGTGACATCAATAGAATAACTACCATTGTCATCACTGACTGTAGTTTTCTTAATTTCCGAAGGTATACCATCTACTGCTGCTGACCTTAATTCAACCCGACTTCCCTTTGGAAGAACTGCTCCTTTTGCCGCAACTCCGTGAATATAATATCCAGAACTTAAGGTATTATCACTTGAGCTATTGTCACATCCATACAATAAAAGACAAAAAAACATGCCAATAAAAACTAGAAATTTAACGAACGCATTATTTCCTGTAATGATCGTTAACCGCTTCATTATTTTATCCTCGTTTTTTTAATATGGTTTATTTGTATATAGAGCATTCTGAAAAGTAAATATTTTTTTATGAATTTTCAGTTTTGCATTGGATTTTTAGAAAATTAAATCAAGGATTGACAAAGTTTTTGTTTTATTTTATACTTAACTGCACATGAAGCTTTTTAATTTTGCACGCAAATAAACATTACCAGTCTATACACATATTTATCATGTGCTGTTTCGGTCAGTTTACGGTATACCTCTTCGTGGTTCCTCTCTTTGAGAATAAAACCGTGATTTTCCAGTATCTCCTGTAGATGACCAAGTAACTTACGTTCGTCATTGTACCTGCTCCATGTTTCAACCAGCACCGTATTGTTTTCTCTATGCAGTTTCCTTTTGTCAACAATAGCCCTTGTATATTTATCTATCTGATGTTTATCGTAAATATCGCTCTGGTAGTTTTCTGATATGCCGTAATGCTCAAGGTATACCTGTTTATCATCCTGCCAGATGTAAAAGTCAGGGGTATAACTCTTTTTAGCGCCAGGTATTGAATGGGGATAAGGTTTCTCGTATTCATAATCGATGCTGTGCATGTATAGGAAGTTCGCTATTTGAACTTCCTGGATTGATCTCAAAAACTCTCCAGTTATAGTACGCTTCTTCCCTGACCTTGAACTTGCTGTTTCATAGACATATTCGCCAAGCCTGCTTTTTATTGTTTCATAATCAAGGTTTCCCTTGTATATAGCATACTCTTTCAGGGATGAGAACTGCATCATTTCATGGGGGATATCAAAATAATAGCCTAAAAAAAGCAGCAGGTTTTTAAGCAGTCTTTTATTATCAAAGACCTTTTTATAAATATAATCATATATAATATCATATGCCTGGAAAGAGACCTGCGGGATTACAGGCTTTACATCCCGTATTATCTCAAAACCGAAAGCGTGAAAAGTAGATATTTTAACAGGAAGATTAAGACGTCTGTTGATCCTGTATTTCAGTTCATCTATTGCTTTATTGGTATATGATATGACAAATATATCCTTTGGATCGATCCTCTGCTTATCAATAAGGTATTTAACCTTTGCAGCCATTGTGGTGGTTTTACCGGCACCAGCACCGGCAATGATAAGACAATGAGATTCATCAATAAGGATCGCCCGTCTCTGCTCGTCATCAAGCGTTATTGTTTTATCAATGGGGGCAAGGATAGTATCAAAATAATCTTTGTGTTCCACAAGCTTTGAATCAAGGAATCTGTCATTATGGTTGCTGATTGAATCTTTTAGGTTAAGCAGACAATCGAGGTATTTGTTAACATCTTCAATATCAATTTTAAGATCGGTGGTTAAATCTTCTATAAGTTTAAATAGATCAGCTTCAGGAATAATATCTGAACATTGGCCATACCTGGCCAGGAGAAACTTCTGTTCCTGAGATGTGATATATTTATCTTTAATGAAAACTTTTTTATAATCTTTTATAAATCCGGGAAGGATTTCTTTTATATCTGAAATGTTAACAGCAGGGAAGATATTTGAATCTGCAACATAACTGGCGTTTGACTGCATAGATTTGAAATAAGTAGAAGGCAAACCGCAATGAGGACATGCCTCGGCTTTGTCGGATATTCTGCTGTTGCATTCAGGGCATTGGATTAGGGACATTGGGGGTCTCTATATATAATTGTCATTTATTATATAATCCCTCTTAGATTATCTCATATTCAGATATGTTTTTTTATCATTGATGCTTTGAGACCTTTTTGAATATTCTTCACGAATATGTCATAGCTTTGGGGGTCATCTCCAAACATAAGCCAATTACTATTATATTTAAAAACTAAATCCAGATTATCGTTTATTTTTTTCAGATCAGTTCCAGTTATACTTTGCCCTTTTTTATTTTTTATCATCCTTATTGATTCATATGCAGCATTAAGTTCATAGATTGTAAACATATTCCATTCTAAAAGGTTATTAGATTTTTCATCCCACCAAGTTGTTGTAATATCAAGCGACTCAGGTACCTTATATTTTCGATTTAAATTGATAGTTTGTTCCCCATCACTTGAATATATTTGCATGATAGCAAGCTTTGCTTTTTGTAGTTCTTTGACTATGCCGAGCTTTGTTTCGAAATCTCTTTCATCTCTGGCTACTTTTATGCTATAATATAAAGAAATGAAGCTTATAATCAACGCAGCAATTGCTACAATAATTGTTATTACATTGAATACTATTCCCTGCATTATTTTTTTATCCTTCTATTCGGCAGATGTTCAGTCTAGGTATTATTGCCATTTTTTTAATGTTTTGCTTATGTATCGTTTGGTCGCAAAATCGAAAACGACTTAGCCCGTACAAGCAAAGCGAGTGAAGCGCATAAGCTTTGTTGTACGATTGTAGTGCGCCATATCACATTAATTCGGTAAAATACATGAATTTTTTTTACCGTTTATTAAAATATTCTTTTTCTTTTTCTTCATAATTATCTGTTAATTCTATAAATGTTTCTTGAAATCGTGTAATGATTAAATTTAAATTTTCTATATCTTGAGCAAACTTAAATGATGAAATATTATATAGCCGGTTTTTTAATAATATTTTTGACTCAATGAATTCCTTAAGCTTCACAAGAAATATATATTCATCTTTGAAAATTGGGCGGATTATACCATTTCCATATTTGATTTCGTAGCGTTCCATAAGAAAACTTAGAAAAGTCGATAGGTTAAAAGATTGAACATCAGTTAAAAAAGTAAAAAAATCGTCAGTATTCTCTATATAAGTAAGTGCTGAAAAATCAGAATACTTACCATTATAATTTATATATCTTAATTCATTGCAAAACTCTGTAAAATTCTTAGGTAACTGCTCTAAGTCTTTTTTTAAACTTAAAATTTTACTATTCTCACTTACTATTTTATTGTTTGCTTCATTTAATTCATAAATTTCTTTAAAAACAGGATCATCTTTAGCTGAAAATATATAACTGCCATATGAATCACGAAGACCATAAAAATTTTGATAATGTTTAATAATACTTTTCTGTGTTAATAAATGTATTATTTCAAGAACCAGAGATTTTATTTCGTCACTTTTCAAAGGTATGATACCATGATTTGACATCAATATAAATAAACCTGCTATATGAAGGATTTCGCCTGGATGAGTATATTTTAATTCTTCAAAATCACGTTTTAAATTTTCATAATTGCTTTTCACTTCCTCTTCAGACATAGTTATAATATTATTAAGCATTTTCCAAAGTGGGCGTTCTTTTTCGGAATCAACTTTTTTAATTTCTGAAAATTTTTCATCCAAAATTTCTCTGTAGTTCTTATTTTCTATAACTGCATTATACCAGTATAGCCCCAAAAGATCATGTTTGATTATAGAACGGAACAGTATATCATTGTCATCGTTTGTATTTTTAGATTTAATTTGTTGATGCTTTGTGTAATTATTATAAGTCTTGTTGAATATTTGTTTTGCTTCTATCCAATTCTCATTATTTATTAATCCTTGGCTTCCTTCTAATTTAAGATAAAAATACATTTCTATTGTACTTTCCATATAGCTATAATGCTTATTTTCTTCATTCATAAAATATCTCAATGAATTTTCCAATTTATAATCAAGAAGTCCTTCAGGAAATTGTTTATAAAAGAATGGGAAGTTTTGAATTGCTTGTTTTAAATTACGAAGATTATGATAGTCAAGCCTGTTATAGACATTAAGAATTAAGTCACTATGTATATTTAGAACATCTTTTTCTTTGCTTTCAATTAAGTCAATAAATGAATTAAAAGCTTCATTTACACAAGATTCAACTTTAAATGTGGCACCAATAGTTTTTTCCTTAAATCGTTTTGAGTTTTCTAATTTATTATTTTTCTCATCTTTCTTTTCAAATAATTCTTCTTCATGAGATATTAAAACAACATTAGCTCTTTGGTGTTCAACGAAAGTATTAATATATCCAAAAAGTCTTTGAGGTTTTATAAAGCATCGTTCAATGTCATCAATTATTATTATCTTATCTGTTTTTATTGTAAATAAATTAAATACTGAACTTAAACTCTCAGAATTTATGCCTATTTCACTTTCTTCGTTATCATCTTTGTTTAAATCTAAATTTAATTTAAAACCCATTTTAAGGGCACCATTAATAATGTTTCCTAAATATTTTACAGGTTTTGAACTAATAACAGGGTGAAGTTTTTCAAATATTTGTTGATCTATTTCAGATATATCAGTCATCCCATAAAGACTAATAAAAAGAAATAGATCATTTTTTTCTTTTCCTTGGGTGGCTGAATAATTTTTTGTTACCTCGTTTATAAACCAAGTTTTTCCACTTCCCCACTCACCAGTTAATAGTACAGCAAAGTCAGGCTTAGAAAGTTTGAAATAAAAATTGAGATAATCTTCTATGTGCTTGTTTGGATTATTATTTTCTAAATTTTTCATAGTTATTTATCTAATTTGAAATCTATTATATTACGTCACAAATGGGCAGACAGGACGAGCGCCCATGAAAAAAATATGCTCGGCACATTTGCACAATGTCTTATTGATGCGAAATCACGGTAGTCTTTTCGCCACGATTTCGCGTAGCTCGAACGACCGCCAGGAAGTGAAGCGCATGAGCTTTGTTATTATGTGTAGTGCCCATTGATTTAATCGTATTATATTCCTGACTGAATGATAATTTTTTTAATTTCAGATAAACATTTTATCTTAATATAGTCATTAGTCACTATAGAATGTGGATTTTGATTTTCAATTTGATCTACAATATACTTACATGCAAGAATAAAATCTTTCTTTCGTGTTTTTGATAACAAGTTGAATTTGGTTTTATATACTTCAACATAATTAAGCAGTTGTCGAAATTTATATTGATCATTTTGCAAATGTGCAAGAAGCGAATGAGCTTTCTGGAAATATTCAAAAATTATTTCACCATTTTGATCTTCAAGACTTTTTAGTAAATATAGCTTTGCCTGCTGAGTATCTATATATGAAGAATCATATGTATAATTGTCATTTCTGTTTCTAATTAGCTCATATGCATTATCCAAATATTCTTGAGCTTTTTTAAAATTATTAAACATTAATTCAGACATTCCGTATTGCAGCCAAAAATGAGGATCTCTTGCTAACCATTCTACTTTTACTTTTAAATTTTGATAAAAAGAAACTAAACCCGACTTCTTATTTTTTTCCGGTAGTATTCTTTGAACAAATGAAAATCTAATAAGTTCTTTAAAAATAAACTTCGATTCTGAACTATCTGAACGTTGTACGTTATACCGACTAACTACTTCAAGAAGCTGCTCAACGATATATGATGATGAAAAAATATTATTTAGAAGAAACAAAGAGAATAGAGATGACTTTGTATATAACTTACCTTTATGCGAGTGGAATATTTCACGAAAAGCTTGTGAATTTGTAAGATTCGGATTATAAATTTCGCTATTACCTGCAATAGAAGATATTAAACTATCTGTACATTGATAGCCAAGTATTTCAACCAAGCAAATAGCAAATACTGTTTTTTTAAAACTATCTTGATTTAATAACTCTTCTAAAATTTCTCTTGTTTTGTTGAGCATTTGTGGCGAGTTAAAAACGTCAAGCAATACATTTGAAATTTGTCCTTTGCAATCATTAAGAATATAATTTTTCTTTCTTTCAATACCCCAATTTATCTTTTCTTTCCAATAACCCAAATTGTCAATAATTTCAATTAATCTTCTGATTTCAGAATCTTTAACTAATATATCAGTATTATATTCATAAAATTCAATTTTTTCTGATAGTTCATTTCTGAAATGTTGATGATTATTTGTTCTTTCAGTCAAACACAAAGTAATTTTATCTGATTTAACTTTCGAAATATAATCTAATATATCTAAATATTTTGAATATCCATCAATACAAATAATAGATTGTTTTGTATTATCTAATATACTTTCAAAATCTTTTTCAAAACATTTTATATCATCCAAGTTAACTGAATAAACATTTAGATGATGTTCCCCCGAAAAAATGGACACTTTGTTAAGCCATTATTTTAAGATTTAATCTTTCAAAAATCTCCGGACTTTTATAACCCAGATGTGAATGCCTTCTTTTACGGTTATAAAATATTTCAATATATCTAAAGATACTTCTCTTAGCCTCATTCCTTGTTTTGTAAATATTAAAATAAAATTCTTCTGTTTTCATCGAATGAAATAAAGATTCAGCACAGGCATTATCCCAGCAATTGCCATTCCTGCTCATACTCTGAATACATTTCTTTGATTCAAGTAATTCCCTGAAGGATTTGCTGGCATATTGTTTACCTCTATCAGAATGGAATATCAGGCCAGGGCCCGGATTTCTTCTCATACAGGCCATGTTAAAAGCATCTTCAACAAGTTCAGCTCTCATATGATTTGCCATTGACCATCCGACTATCATTCTGGAAAATAAATCCATTACTATACATAAATACAGCCAGCCTTCTAATGTCCAGATATAGGTTATATCTGACACATATACTTTATCTTTCTCTTCAACAGTAAAATTCCTGTCTAGTATATTCTCAGACACTGGCAAAGAATGACCCGAATCAGTGGTTGCCTTAAATTTTTTCTTTGTCTTTGCATGAATCCCATTCACATTCATCAGCCTCTCAACCCTATGTATTCCGCAGAAAATACCTTCTTCAAGTAAATCCTGATGAATTCTGGGGCTGCCATAGCTCTCTCCGCTTGATTCATGTGATGATTTTATCCTCTCCAATAGTATTTCATTTTCAAGCCCTCTTATACTCTTTGGAGCTTTCAGCCAGGCATAATAACCGCTTTTACTCACATCCATAATCTGGCATATCCTCGATACTGGAAATTCAGTACTCTGTTCCTTGATGAATTCATATTTCATTCTTGTGGTTTCGAGAATATGCCCAGAGCCTTTTTTAGAATGTCACGCTCCTGCTTAAGAATCAACATTTCCTTCTTGAGTCGTTTAATTTCTTCACTATCCTGAGGATTTATTGTTATTGTCCCGGAATTCCTTTCCTCTGTTTCAATTTCCCTATTCCAGCGCAATAGATTATCTCTTTTAATCCCAAGATCATTCGCTATTTCAAGTGATGTCTTTCCGCTGGTTCTTAATAATTCTACAGCCTCTTTCTTAAATTCCGGGCTGTATTTACTTCTCTCTGACATTGTAAGCCTCCAAATTTATTATATTTTCGGCTTAACTTAATGTCCACTATATCAGGGGAAGATCAAGACCTTCTATTGTTAAAATTGATTTTATCAAATCCTGGATAAGACTTTTACCATTTCCAAAATCAGAATATATAACAATACTTTGATTATTTTTTAAGGATGAACAAATTTCATTTACTTTATCTCTCATAATTAAATAGGGAGCTTCAGGATTACCAGTTATGAAATGATCAATATAGCTTGTTTCTAAATCGCCATGCAGAAAAAAATTATTTATCTGCAAATCATCAATTGGCTTATTAATGTTTTGCGATTTATATAAATCTAGACAAAGCAAAGAATGGAAATTAGTATTAATACATGAGGGATCGAAATAATTAAGTTCATTTGCAAATAACTCTAAGCCTGATGTTAATACTATTCCATATTTTTCTAATGTATACTTAGCTTTACTCGAAATATCCGGATGTGTTATAAAAAATGTTTTTTCTTTATAATTTCCATTAAACAATATTTTTTCGATTTCTATGTCATATAATGAATAACCAATGAAGATAATAGCGTTACAAATTTCTAAATCTTTTTTAAATGGATAATACCAATTTGAGTTTTCAAAACTGCTTGTTGAAACATATGATGATCGAGTAAGCTTAAAGCTATTATTTAAAGTTTCTTTATTTAATTTTGTTATATTTCCATTTATTTGAATTACATTATTATGATTCTTATAAAATTCTTGAGGATTATCTTCTAAAGTTAAGCAATCTATATATTTGTTTTGTTGATTAAAAGAAAAACATATTGAATTGTCATAATTTGTTGTATATATCCTTCTCCAATTATAGCTACATATTACCTTAACTCCTTCAGAAACCTCTTTGATTGTATAATGATTTTTTAACATTTGTATTAGATCATTGATTTTATTTGGAATTTTATTTATTAAGTAATCTGATGAATACATTAAATCTTCGTCTTGATCGAATTGCCCTAATTCACATATTTTTTTGGATAACTCTTTAGCTTCAAGAGGGTATGAATTAAGTAAGTTTTTACATCCTGTTGAAAATCCTGCACCACAAAACAACAGTGAATTGCCTGTCTCAATTCTATTTTTTATTTCTTCAACTTGTTTCATAATACCTCTTATAGTTAATAATTTTGTGTTACCGATGTCTCCGGCATTCAAACGGGCATTACACATAACGAAGGCGCTGGTTAAACGATCGTGCGACGTGCAAAGCACGGAAGCATTTCGTTTACCCGCAGATAGGCGAAGGTGGCGCAAGCCACCGAAGACTATCGCGGGGAAACCCGCGCCTCCGATAGGCAAAATGGAGCTTGCGACATTTTGCCTATCGTCTTCTTACGCGCATTTCACATATGAACCTGGATCTGAACGTTTTGCGCAGTAAAATTACCTATAATCAACAACATCACTTTACAACAATATCATCATCTACATACGGGCATCTCGATACAACAGCGCAATAAACTCACAGCAATAGCCCTCACTTAATCGCGCTGTCACTCGATGACCGCCTTAATCAAAACCAGTAAATGCAACACCTGTACTTCTCACTACAAGTCCGGTCATCGAGTGCCGCTTGAACCACACCTAGTTTCATGAATTGCAACAAGGCGGTGTACCGAGATGCCCGGCTCAATGTCTATGTTATAACTCCTGCGCCACCACACCCATCACTCAAACTGCGGTATCCAGAACATAGGCTGCGGTTGATTAACCGGCTTTAAAAAAGTATCCAGCCTCTGCGGATTAGCTAAATGAATCTGGTAATCACCATCCCTGCCTGTACAATCAATAATCTCAACTGAACCTACAATTGCACCGCGCGGACATTTATCCGGATCATAACCATATTCATCAAAATCGTCTTTGTCCCTTTTACCAAGGCTGGCATAGATATAAACACGTTCCCTGATATTGGTTTTTCTTGACCTGTACTCAATGGTCTTTTTACCATCAAGAATCGCTTCAACAAATGGCTGGCGTATACTTATAGCTCTTTTAATATAACTCATATACTGACCTGTTTATTGATGATTTCTTATAAATGTATTCAAGCCTGTAATCAACATGCCCTCACCCGGCCTACTGGCCACCCTCTCCCATTTGAAGCTCAGAAGAGGGAGAGGGTTCTTTATCCTGAACTATTACTGCTAAACATCAGGTTTCGTATTATTCACCACTTCGCCCTCTTCAATTCGTCAAAATGGGAGAAGGGGGCCAGGGGGATGAGGGCATTCACGCCCATGCACAATCCTTATCTCATCCTGTATGACTTTTTATTTTATATTCAAAAGTATCAATATTCTAATAACAAAATCAATAAAGTCAAGGGAAAAGCGTTATTTTGCCAGATTCATTAATAATTATCTATTTTTCAATGAAACATGGATAATCTGCTGTATAACTATCTGTTGATAAACCTCAAAACCTCATCAGAATCTCCGCTTCCCCCGTCCTCTCATCAACCTGCACTCCGGCAGGGAAAAAATCGCACTTTTTGTAAAACTCAAAACTCTTCATGTTCTTTTCATAAACACAAAGTTCCAGGATGCCCCGGATTGACTTTGCCTTATCTATCAGCTGAGTCCCTATGCCTTTACCCTGTAATTCCGGTGAAACAAAGAGCGCCGCAACTGTATAGTCAACAAGCGAAATGAAACCATTAACGACCTCACCCGCGCGGCTGCGCACCCTCTCCCCAGGGAGAGGGTTTTCGTACTGCAATACCCTCTCTGCTTCATCTGTACAGAATACATATGTCTCTGATGAAGGGATATAAATATCCCGCATGTCATTGACCTTCGATTCCCAGAACTCTTTATCTATAAAATCATGAGCCAGTATCGATGCTTCAAGCCAAATCGTAAGCACTTGCTCCATGTCTGACTGTTTAAATTCACGTATCATATATTCCTGCCGCTCTCTTTATTTAATCTCTTTTTACAAAACCAACTGCGAAAAATCGCGCCCGCCCCTTCTGGCCGCCGGCCATCTCCCCCCTAAATGGGTGGAGAAATAACAGTAAACATTCCCTACACACCTTGCCCCATCCATGGGGAAAGGTGCCCATCGGGCGGATAGGGGCGTAACCTGCTATATTGATGATTTCACCTGTTTGTTCATACCTGGATAACACCATGTGAAAACTCCCGTACAGGAGAGCAGCCACAATGAACCGTACCGCCCCCTCTGGCCGCCGGCCATCTCCCCCCATAAATGGGTGGAGAAATAACAGTAAACATTTCTTACACACCTTGCCCCATCCTGGGGAAAGGTGCCCATCGGGCGGGAAGGGGCGTAACCTGCTATATTGATGATTTCACCTGTTTGTTAATACCTGGATAACACCACGTGAAAACTCCCGTACAGGAGAGCAGCCACAATTAACCGCCACTCCCCCTCTGGCCGCCGGCCATCTCCCCCCACAAATGGGGGGAGAGGTTACAGTAAACATTCCCTACACTCCTTTCCCCATCCATGGGGAAAGGTGCCCATCGGGCGGATAGGGGCGAACGTACCTGTCGCTGTGCATCAACAGCATCTTTGGCAATACCATGTCAGATTTATGACAAAGTTCCGACTCTCTTTACAGAAAAGTCAATTACGCTTCAATTTCGACTCAAACACGCTGCATACAGCTATAAACGCGCGTTTTTCTCTGTCGGTAACGGAGTTGAAACGGTATTGAAACGTTTTTCAACAGGGTCATCATACTGTTTAAGTCCCGTCCGGAGTGATGTAACCCCGTCTTTTACAGTATTCATTTTATTCTGAACAGACCCTGATCTGCTGTTTTCAGAATAACAGCAGGTACAATCCGCTACTTCACAGGGAGTTGAAACAACAACTGCTTCCCCTGTTACGCCGCTACCCGACGGCGATACCGGTGAACCGGGAACAATCCCGCGAAGGTATTCCGACATAAACAGGTTGTACCCCGACCTTTTTTTTCTCTTTGCCCTGTTTCTGTAGAGTGACTTCTCCTCTTCAGAAAGGTTCTGCCATGCCTTTACGCTGCCGCCGAAATTACCCCTGCATTTCACCTGAGGTTCTGTTCGTGGATTAAAGGGGATTGTTCGTATTTTAATGTAGGTTTTGCCATAGCGGCGGTAAAGTACAAGACCGTCAAAACCGCCATGCATAGTCCTTAAAAACGGATGAAGTTTTGCTTTTGCCATATATCTACTCCTCTTTTTATCGTTATATTGTAACTTATGTCTCTTATAACGAGTGCTGAAAAATAAATGACATGGCGCAAGCAGAATTTTTAAAAAAATTACCGGAGATTGTATTTAGCCTTTACCTCTTTCTTTTCAGCATCCGGGAGTGATTTCATGTATGATTTCCATCCCGGGCAGAAGCTGATGTGAAAACGCCAGAATCTTCCTGTAAATGAACGTGGTTTTGCATCATATTTAGCCCGCATAGGGCATGTTGCACAGCGCGGTTCTTTTTTCATATATATCCTCTTTCAGTAAAATTTTTTTTCATATTAATCTGCTCTTAAAAACTATATACCCAGACTTAACCGGATATTGCTTTTTTTACAGCCAGTATATAGCACAGGCCTGCGGTAGATGTAGTAACTATAACGAAAACTGATAACGAGCTGGTTATCCCTGTAAATATTACTCCTAGGAGCGCCCTGAATAGCCCTATTGAGGCGAAGTATATTAATACAAAACGCCCCGGCCTGGTTAAAACAAGTTCACTACCGGATATAAATGTAATAAGCGACATGCCCAGACATATCAAAGCCGTCAAATAAGTATAAATGTGCATTACCGATTTACCCCTGCCATTTACAAGAGGTTCCGAGTAAATCGCAGAAACAATTTGTGGACTTAAAATGTGAAAGACAGCAAAAAACAACACTATAGAACCGCCGATTCTAAGGTACGTTTTTGTCTGCATAAAGCTCCTCCTTAATATTATAGTTGTTCCCAGACTGGCATTTTCAGCATTAAATCAATGTGTAGTTTGACATCAAACTACACCATAAAAAATTACCGGAAGTTGACATACATCTTTTCAAGAACTTTTCTGAAATCGTTCCACTCCTCTTCAGATATGCCCTTAACCGCTTTTTTAAACAGAATATTTGAAATGGACTGAAACTCAGGAATAAGATCCATACCCTTTTCAGTCAGGGAGAGAAAGCTTGAACGGTTATCATCCTCGTTTTTTCTCTGCTGAACATACCCGAGACTCTCCAGCTTTGAAACCAGTGAAGTTACCGTCGAACGATCCCTGTTGATGCTGTCGGCAACCTCCGAAAGCGTCAGTTCGCCGCTTTTTCTCAGCGCAACAATAATATCGGCATGAGAGGTGACCAGCCTGTTCAACCCCCTGTTTTTCAGCTCCTTTTCAAGAAAAGCCGTATAGTGTTCCTTTATTCTTCCAATAAGAAAAAATGTATTGTCAATCTTCATAGAGCGAATATAGTTTGACATCAAATTATATGTCAAGCATTTTTTGTTTTCCGGTCAATGAATCTTTAAATACCCACTTTACTAAAAGTGTATCCGTCAAACCGTGATATTTAAAGGTTCAATCAATTATTTCCTTTACATCTCACATCTTTTATTGTTTATTACATTCATTATGATATTATAGCATAAAAACATAAAAGCAATAAATACAGGAGATCTTGAAATGAAACAGGATATGCCCTTTGTTGTTACAATCAGCCGCCAGCTGGGGTCAGGGGGAGCTTATATCGGACGGCAGCTTGCAAATAAACTGAATATCTTTTATGCTGACCGCGAGATTATCCGCGGGGCTGCTAAGCAGCTTTCAGGATTTGAAGAAAACCTTGAATTGCGCGATGAAAAAGTACAATCCTTCTGGGAATCTTTTATGCAGTTCAGCCCGGTCTGCTCCGACATATATATCCCCCCGCAGGCGCTCCCCGTTACAGATCGTGAGTTATATGAGGCTGAAACAGAGGTAATTGCAAACATTGTTAAAAAACAATCCGCAGTCATTATAGGAAGGTGCGGATCACATATTTTCCGCGAATACCCGGAGCATATAAGCATATTTCTTCATGCAGACATCCCATTCCGGAGCGCACGTGTTCAGAAACTCTACAGAATATCAAAAGATGAAGCCGGCAAAATGATCGGACAGAGCGACAAAGACAGGGGTGTTTACTGTAAAACCTTTACCGGTAAGGACTGGACAGACGCCAGAAAATATGACCTCTCTGTCAATACAGGGAAAACCGGTGTTGAAAAAGCTTCCGGATTTATTCTTGATTACATTAAGGAGAGATTAAAATAATAAATTATACTTTAAATTCTCTCCCTTTTGAATGTATCTGCGGCTATACGCCAGTAGCCGTCTTTGTTATACTTCTTCTTTAAATAATACCACCACTCTGCGCCCCAGAGGTAGTAGGTGTCATACCTGCAGTCAAGGGCGTAATTGATGTTATCCCTGAAATCCTTCATCCTGAAATTCTGAATCTGCTCATCAAGGGTCATTTCAAATATCTGTTTATCACCCCACGGTTCTGTTCCAAGCTCAATTATTATAAAGTTCTGGTCCGGTTTCCCTGTGAGAAACTGTATTATATCACGCTTAAGGGGGTAAATCTCAGGAGTAATGGGATATGTAAATTCCCCGAAGAAGCGGCTGTGCACTTTGCGGTAGAGAGTGGTGCCGAATATGTTGCCTCTCTTTGCAGCCCTGTACCAGTCCCCGAACTCACCGCCATCGGTAAGAAGTATCTTCCTCCCGGGATCAAGATTTCTTACTGCATCGATCTCTGAAACAATCAGCTTCTTGTCCGCCTTCGGGCATTCGCCGAAATGGAGGAAGGGTTCATTTTCAACCTGCCAGTAGAGAATATTCCTGTATCCTCTGTATCGTTTAACAACCTTCTTCATATATGGGAGAAGGTCTTTCTTCGGATTTGCCCACTTCGGGATATGACATTCCGGCCATCTCGGCACCCTCTGACCAAGCGCCAGTATCACAGGCGTTTTGAATTCCGCAGCTATCCTCATCTGCTCGTCAAGGCTGCTGAAATCACACTCACCCTTTCTTTTCTCTATTCTGTCCCAGTATGCAACCAGCCTTACCCCCTGGGGTCTTAAATCCTTAAGAATGGCATAAAGCGTCTCTCCAGGGTCAAGCTTCAGGTCTTCAGCCATCATATCGGAGAATGTAACGCCCCATGTTACATCCGTTGTCCTCGGACGTGGTATATTTTCATAAAAGCTCTGTACCCCCAGAATTGAAAGCCCCCCGACAATCAGTATTGTGGCAAGTGCCTTTACAATAACCCTCCCCGCCCTTGTCGATTCCTTCAGCAGGTCGGGCCGTGCCTTTGTTATGATGAATGCAAGTATGAAAACCAGGACATACCTGAAGCCGTTTATGGATTCAATTACTGCAGGGTGATCCTGCAGTTTTATTGCATAAAACAGCATTACAGACCCTGAACCTGCAAGTACCCTGCTTGTAAGGTATAATATCCTGTTACCGGTTGTTGTTCCGCGTGAAGTTGAGAAAATGCTTTTTCGCAGATAGGGCACCGCCAGCATTGAGACCCCCAGAATCAGCGTTGCCGTTTTCATAAGCGCAAATGCTGTTGAAAAGTTTGCAGTATGCTCAAATACCAGCTTTTCAAGAATATTGGTTGTACCTGTCAGAAGGGAGGCCATAAGCGTCCAGGGGAGAAGTTCTTTTAAATGCGACCTCTCCGAGAAGAAAAGGGCAAATCCCCCCATAAGAAGAAGAACAAAACCTATCGCCTCCGATGTGTTCAGGGAACTCAGTTCAACAGCCGAACCTATAAGGAATGTGGCAAGTGGCGCGAAGCCCCCGACAACAGGTACGGCTTCAGATGCCTCTCCGCGGGAGAGCACCTGGTAGTAGCATATAAGCATAAGTATAAATGAAAGGGCTGCAAGGAATACTATACCTATAGTCTGTATATTCGGGAGCCTGAACCCGAACAAAAAGAAGACCATACCAAAGCTTCCCATAATGGTAATCCAGAAAACGTACGGAACAACCTTTATCTCCCCATGCTCGCCGAAGAATATTTTATCTATAATCAATGAAACGCCGAAAAACACCTGGGCAATAAATGCCGCTGAAACACCTGTCATTTTTAAATTCCTTTTTTAATTATTTCTTTGTATTTTCTGCAGCTGTCAGTTCTCATCTTCCGGGTGAGGTTTTTGCGGTCAACAGAAATAAGCCCAAAGCGGGGCCAGAAACCTTTATCCCACTCAAAGTTATCTATCAGCGACCAGTGGAAGTATCCCCTTACATCAACTCCGTTATCCATCGCCTTCATTACGCTTCGAAGTGTCTCTTCGATAAACCACGGGCGCCTTTCATCCCCTGCATCCGCAAGGCCGTTTTCCGTAATGTAAACCGGCAGATTGTAGCATGAAAGTGCGTTCAGAAGATGTTCCATACCGGCCGGATAGAGCTCCCACCCGAGATCGGAGGCAAACTCACAGTCATTTCTGTTGAATCCGTAATTTATACGGTTATGAAAGTAGTAGTTCACCCCTATATAATCGATCTTTGATTTCACATGGTCTGTAAAATAACGGTTCCAGTAATGCCCTGACAGGGATGCGATGCCTCTGTTGATAAAGCCCCTCCCCGGTTCAAAATACGACATGTTGCATGCAGGTCCCACTGCTGAATCCGGTATCCTTTTTTTTATCTCTTCATATGCCAGTTTATGCGATTTTATAAGCGATTTCATTGAACGGATATAGGAAAAAATACCCTTTTTCTCCGGCGGCCATATACCGCGCAGGTAGCTGTTAAGGGAATATATCTCCGGCTCGTTTACCGTAATAAAGAATTTTACATCACCTGCAAATTCCTCTGCAAGCTTCCCTGCGTATTCCGCAAAGAGTTCCGGGAATTCCGGATGTGAAACTCCCCCGGCCTCCGAAAGCCACAGCGGGAGGGTCCAGTGCCATATTGTAACAAAGGGTTCAATCCCCCTTTTGTGCATGGCGCGTATCATCTTTCTGTAATGGTTCAGTTCATCCCTGTCCCATATCCCGCTGAAGGGTTCTACGCGCGACCACTCAACGGAAAACCTGCAGGCATTAATACCGATTTTTTTGGCGATATCAAAATCCTCTTCGTAACGGTTATAGTGATCAGCCGCCACTCCCGATATGTAGTTTTCCCTCGATTCCGCTTCAGGTTTAATTCTTTCCCATGAGGAGAGGCTGCTGTACTTTGAGGACTCTCCGGCCAGTCTCCCGGCATTTATCCTTTCCCATTCACTCCAGTCATTCCGGCAGTTTCCCTCAACCTGGTGTGACGATGTTGATGCTCCAAAATAAAAACTGTCGGGGAACTTTTTCATTTATCACCTTTTAATATCAATAATATATTCAATAATATATTCAATATTGCCGGTTTCGGCTATTGCTATTTTTCTGCTATAAATTCTCTTTTGTCAAGATATTAAAATACGGCTTGATGCCTGCATGGTTCATGGTTCTCTCCGTTTTATTTTAATTGCTTTTAATACAGCTGCAGCGCTTTTACCGGTAACATTAAAACTTTTTTTACATCTGATTTAACATGCAGGGGATGTTACTGCAGACCTATAGCCATTTTAACACGTTTCATCCCCTGTTTTAATATATTTCCGACAGAGGTTGAATATGAAAAATCCATTTCTGCATATATTGTGTTCACTTATCCTGGGCTGCGGTGTTACAGGTAATACCGACCGCAGCAAGGGGAATACGGGAACTGCTAAAAACACCCGTTTGAAAACTGCAACCTTTGCAGGTGGTTGTTTCTGGTGCGTGGAGGCAGACTTTAAAAAACTCCCCGGTGTAATAAAGGCAACATCAGGCTACTCCGGAGGCACAGGTGAGAATCCCACATACGAAAACTATCATGATCTTGGTTACATTGAAGCCGTTCAGGTTTTGTATGATCCGGATATTATCACCTACGAATCGCTTCTCGACTATTTCTGGAAACATATAGACCCTACAGATGCCGGGGGGCAGTTTGCAGACAGGGGCGTTCACTACAGCAGTAAAATCTATTATCATAATGAAGAACAGAAGAAGATTGCGGAGCGATCCAGGCTGCAGCTTGAAGAATCAAAACGATTCGACAAGCCTGTTGTTACAGAAATCACAAAGTTTAAAAACTTCAGCGAAGCGGAGGAATATCACCAGAACTACTGTGCCACCAATCCTGCCGGCTATAAAAATTACAGGTCCGGTTCAGGGAGGGATCGGTTTTTAAAAAAAGTATGGGGGGATGAGTTTTTAAAGATTACCCCCGGAGATCTGAAGATATACAGTAAACCTGACGACTCTGTTCTGAAGAAGAAACTGACGGAACTTCAGTACCATGTTACAAGAAATAAAGGAACAGAACCACCTTTTGATAATGAATTCTGGGATAATAAAAAGGATGGTATCTATGTCGATATAATATCCGGCGAGCCGCTTTTCAGCTCCAGGGATAAATACGATTCAGGCACAGGTTGGCCAAGCTTTTCCGGGACTCTTGAACCGGGTAATATTGTTACAAAGTCTGATAATTCGCTCTTCATGAAACGTACGGAGGTACGAAGCAGAACAGGTGATTCTCATCTGGGGCATCTCTTTACCGACGGACCCGCTCCGACAGGTTTGAGATACTGCATGAACTCCGCATCGTTGAAATTTATTCCGAAAGAGGAGATGGAGAAAAACGGCTACGGGAAATATCTGAAACTGTTTAAATAATCTGATCAGGGCGGGGTTTATTTTCCCCTTAAGCCTGTCAGAATTTAAAGGCATTACTTTCTGTAATAAACCGTAATGCCTTTCAGAAAATTCTTCACAATCTGGTCTCCGCATACCTTGTAGTTTTTGCTCCCCTTTTTTCTGAACAGCGCCGAAAGTTCAGGCCTGGTAATTTCAAATCCAGACAGCCTGAACATCTCAAGCATATCATTCTCCTTAAAATCAAGGGCAATCCTCAGTTTTTTTAAGACAATATTGTTAGAAATCCGCGACTCTGCCCTGACTACAGGTTCAGAACCAGCCGTTTCCCTTTTTCCCCGTCTCTTTATAATCAGGCCATCAAGAAAGAGTTCAATTTCCCTGTCGCTGCATTCAATATACCCATCTTCTTCCTCTTTTTTAATAATGTTGAGTATCGCCGATTCCGGGATATCATGCCCGGCAAGTTTAAATATTTCTGTCATCTCCGCATTACTGATATTGAGGGCGTATCTTAATCTCCGGAGTATATCATTTTTGTTCATATTGCACTATCCCTTAGTCTCTCTTTCTTCGCGCTCCGGTATTTTTTACGCCGGCAGTATTCCGTGATTTAGGCCCCTGTGCGCCTGAAGACCTTTTTCTGTTTCCGTCACCGGTTTTAGCCCCTGATGATCGGGAAAACCTGTTCTGCGAACCGCTGAGGGAACGGGGTTTCGAATAATCCCCCGGCCTCTCCTCCTGGAACTCCTTCATCTCAGGTTTTTCTCTCCAGCTGTCGCTTATTTTTGACGATGTACGGGGTTTTTTTCCTCCAGGCCTGAAATCGTGATCCGGTTTTACCGGCCTGGCGAAATCCGCTCTTTTACCTTCACGCGGAGATCTCTCCTGAAAGGTTCTCTCCGGATATTCAGACTTATTCTTTGGCCGTTCTCTTATATTATTACCGTTTCTTTCAGCTGTTTTACCATCTCCCCTGTTCCTTTCCCCTGAGTAATCTCTCAGCGGCCTGTTCCCCGGCGCCTTTGGTCTTTCTCCGCTTCTGCGGCCTGATTCAGGTTTTTCACCCCTGTTGTAGTCCGGTTTTTCATTGTACCGTGAGTTGACGCGCATCCGGGGAGATTTACTGCCGTACCTCTCGGTTCTTTCAGCTCCTGCGCTTTCTTCCGGTTTTCCGGCAGTCCTTCTTTCTCTCTCAGGCCGCGGCATTGCAGCTCTTTCCCCCCCTGATCTGACAGATTTACTGTTACCGGATACAGCTGGCTTCCCGCCGGATCTGTTCTCCCCCCGCTCTTTATATCTTTTTACAGATAAAGCTCTGGCCTTCCCCGCCTTCATCTCAAGGCTTATACGCATTTCACGTTCCCTGTATTTTTTACCATCAAGTTTCCTGACTACTGTTTCCGCTTCAGCTGCCGAACTCATCTCAACAAAGGCATATCCCTTTGCCTGATGCATTTTAATATTCACCACGGTGCCATATTCAGACAAAAGGCTTTTTACTTCATCCCCTGTAACATTGAAATCCAGGTTCCCGATAAAAACTTTTTTAATTTCCATTAATTATCCTCTGTTTATTATACTTGCTTTTAAAAAACTGCGTCCAGCCCGGAATAAATCTTTTAAGGGGCTTCCAGAAATGAACCACTTTCCCAGTAATTAATTCTGCATCAGTTTTGTTATACTCTCCGAATCAATATATACAGGCCTGATCTTCATCCGTTTTTCAATCATTTTCATATGCTGGCACTCATCTTCCGACAGAAGAGTCACAGCAATACCCTTCATTCCGGCTCTTCCGGTCCTTCCTGTGCGGTGTATATAATCCGCAGCCGATCTTGGAAGCTCATAATTCACAACACAGGGGAGCTGTTCTATATCAAGCCCCCTTGATGCAAGGTCTGTTGCAACAAGTACCCTTATCTTCCCGCTTTTAAACCTTGACAGGGCCCCTGTACGCGCACTCTGGCTTTTATCTCCATGCAGTGACTCCGCGCTTATATTGTTTGCATTCAGTTTGCGGGTTACATTTTCAGCCCTTCTCTTTGATGAAACAAAGACAAGCACCCGTTCCCATCCGTTTTTATTTATCAGGCTCCTCAGCAGTATTCCTTTGCTCTCCCTGTCAACTTCATACACATACTGATCAATAATATCTGCCGGTTTTTCATCTTTCTCCATTCCGATCTTTACCGCATCTTTCAGAAAGTTCATACCCGGTATATCTATAGTACTTTTTAATGTCGCGGAAAACAACAGATTCTGCCTTTTTGCCGGCAGGAGCCTGAGGAGATCGCCTATCTCATCCCTGAAGCCCTGATCAAGCATTTTGTCCGCTTCATCAAGAACCAGTGTCTTTATACCGGAGAGCCTTACACTGTTTCTTTCTATAAGATCAATAAGTCTCCCCGGGGTTGCAATAATAATATCCGTGCCTGAGCTTACGCTTTTCATCTGCGGGTTTATTGCAACACCACCGTATACAGCCTCAACCTCTATTCTCCCCGGAAGGTACCGGCTGAAGGCTTTTACCGCGTCTGCAACCTGCCCTGCAAGTTCCCTCGAAGGTACCAGTACCAGAACAGCGGCCTTTGAATTTTTTACAGTCCCCCTTTCAGACAACTTCTGAAGAACCGGCAAAAGAAAAGCTGCTGTTTTTCCGGAACCGGTCTGTGCTGATACAGCTACATCTTTTCCTGCAAGTATTAAAGGAATAGCCTCCATCTGAACGGGAAAAAATTCCCTGTAGCCCAGCTCCTCAGCCGCACGGCATAATTCCGCGGATAAGCCGGGAATCGATAATGTCATATTATTCTCCTGAGACAGAACTGATGCGGCAGTATAAACAGTACAAAGGTCTTCTATGTATCCCCCATGTCAAATCTTTAAAACAAATCCGCTCATGACGGATATTTTAAATATTTTTGTGTTGTTTTTCACATAAATATTTGTTATATAATCTATTAATACTATTCCAGATGAGGTAAACTATGAAAAAAATTTCTCTGCTGCTTGTTGCATCTCTTGTACTCTTCGCATCATGTAAAAAAACCGTCGAATCGGAAAAAAAGTCGTGGGATTTAAACATGAGGGAAGCCAATGAACTGAAATATGAATATCCTTCATTCTCAAATGTTCTGAACGAGCAGATAAAAAATGCTGAAACCGCAATGAATGAAGCTGTTTCAATTTCTGATGAAAAGATGAAAATTCAGAAGATGTCAGACGCCAACGCTCTTCTCAATTCCGCTTTTGTAAGAAACCTTAAAGAGATAAAAACATTAAAATATTCAGTCCGTACCAAGACTACCGAGGCACGGGGACTTAAACTTGATTATAACGAGATGATGAGTTCAAACCAGTTAATAAGTGACGCTGAAAGAATTGTCTACGATTCTGAAATGAAGCTTAAAAATCCAGTAAACAGCAAAATTGATGCAGACGCTCTTTCCGGACTTGTCCTGTCGGACCTTAAAACTGCGGTTTCAAACCTTGACAGAATAATTTCCAGAGTCAGGGACAGGGAAAACCTTGAGAAAAAGAAGACAGACCAGTTAACAGCTGATAAAGCCGCTGCGGATAAAAAGAAAAATGAAGCTGCTCAGCCCGTTAAATGCGGATACTGCGGCACACTCAATGTTGCCACTGCAACTGTCTGTAAATCCTGCGGAGCATCGCTGAAAAAGTAGCGGGTATCTCTCCGCCGCCAGCGGAGATATTAGAATATTTAATGGCTATATAATAAAAAAGGCTGCCCTTCCGGAACAGCCTTTTTTATTATTTCGTTTATTAAAGATACGCCCGAATCGTGATCACTACTCACGCAGCATTCCTGTGAAGATCGCATCTGTTGCTTTGATTGTTGCGCTTTCATTAAACATGATTGCCTTTGAACGCCCGAAGAACTTGGGAAGCTCATTCCCGAGGAAAAACTGCGATGACAGGACTTTCCCGGTATAAAATGCCGCTTCGGAGTTGTCATCAAGGAATTTCTCCCTTTCCGCACCTTTAAGGTCACCCACAAGCGCCTGCATTTTAGGCTGAGTTAATGTCAGGCTCCAGAGGTGACACCATCCCAGCGCCACAACATACAGCGCTTCAAGGAGGGGATATGCCTGTGCGAATATATTAAGGAATTTCCCTCCGGCCATAGACTGCTTAAAAAATTCTATAAGTGAATCCATCTCTTTTATTGACTCATCAAACAGATTGAGATACTTTTCGTCAACTATACCTTTAGCCCGGTCAACAGTCTCATGCATGTTCCTGCTCAGTATACTGTAGTTATACTGGTTTTTGTTCATGAGAATCTTTCTCATAACAAGGTCCATAGCCTGTATGCCGTTTGTCCCTTCCCAGATTGTAAGGATCTTTGAATCGGTCATGTACCTTGCTATCGGATAATCCTTGCAGTATCCGTACCCGCCGTATGTCTGCATTGCCATGGAGCATATATCCACACCCTTGTCGGTGAATCCCGCCTTGCATATCGGCACAAGAATTTCAATCAGTGCAAAGGCCTCATTTTTAACCTTTTCATCTTCAGAGGCACGGTATAAATCCTGCTGTTTATACAGAAAGTGCATAAGCGCTCTCTGCCCCTCAAGATGCGACTTCATCCAGAGGAGCATTCTCTTAACGTCGGGGTGGTGGCTGATAGTTACAGAGGGGGCGTCTGGGTTCATCATCTGTGTTACATCCTGCCCCTGCACCCTGTTCTTGGCGTATGTCGCCGCCTGCATGTATGCGGCCGAGGCATTTGAATGACCCTGGAAGCCTGTGAGCATACGGGCAAAGTTCATCATCTTGAACATGATCTTCATACCCTGGCGCTCCTCCCCGAGAAGATATCCTGTACAGTTGCCGCTGTCACCGAATGCAAGCTGTGATGTCGCCTGCCCATGAAGGCCCATTTTATGTTCAATCCCGGTACATACCACATCATTGAACTCACCCTTTGTACCGTCAGCCTTGAGCCTGTATTTGGGAACTATGAATATTGAAATACCCTTTGTACCCTTAGGATCCCCCTCGATTCTTGCAAGGACGGGGTGAATCATGTTGTCAAAGTAATCATTTTCACCGGCGGAGATGAATATCTTCTGACCTGTGATTTTATATGTGCCGTCAGGCTGTTTTACAGCTTTTGTCTTAAGGGCACCTACATCGGATCCGGCATCAGCCTCTGTGAGACACATTGTCCCGCCCCATTCGCCGGACATAATTTTATCGGCATACAGTTTATGCTGCTCCTCTGTACCGAATTCATAGATGAGTTCCATGCAGCCGTGAGAGAGTCCTGTATACATCCATAAACCGTAGTTACACGCCAGCACATATTCTGTGGCTCCGAATCCTATCGTAAAAGGAAGGCCCATTCCGCCATGTTTCTGCTCATCGAAAAAGCCCATGAAACCGGCTTCATAAAATGCATCAAGCGCCGGACGATACCCATCAGGGAGTTTAACCTGTTTTGTTGCAGGGTCCCATTTTGCACCTACCTTGTCCCCCTCTTCACCGGTCGGGTAGATCATATCAACAGAAATCTGTTCCGCCAGATCAATTGTAGCCTCAAATGTATCATGATCGAACTCTGCATACATCGGTAATTTAAGCAGATCATCGATCTCCAGCATTTCGAACAATACGAATTTTACATCCCTTGTGTCAACTATTGGATTAAGCATAATTGCCCCCGTAATTATTTTATTCAGCAAATGAGTATATACAAAAAAAGGTAGAATTGTCTGTCTGTTTTTTTCATGCTGATTCTGCCTTTATCTCTTTTACTGACTTATATTTGTTTTTGTAATTATTTTTTGTAAAATCTTTGCTAAAAAATGAAATTACGCTGATAAATTAAAACTTCGTCTGTTGGTGTCAAGCCTATTGTTGAAATCTTATAAATTCATCTGTTTTTTTTAAATATTTATTCAGTCTGTTTAACTAATCGTTCAATTTATAAGGCAGCGGCCGTTTTATAAAGGCATTCCTAACATCAGTTTTAACAGGTAGATTATCATTTTCTTTTTACCAGCCTTTCTTTTTAATATTGTAAGGTATAAAAGTTCAATATTTGCAGGGGGCTTTGTTTTTTTACTCTTCCTGCGTAAATTTACCCCATTCTTCGGGCATTTTGTAACGCATAGTCCGCAGCCGATACACCTGTCGTAGTTGAGTTCAACCCTTCGTTTATCAGTTCTCTTAATTGCATCCATCTGACACCGCTTTATACATACCCCGCAGCCGGTGCAGTTATCATAATCAATTTCAGCATAATAGTTTGTGGCGAAAAGTTCAGCCGGTTTTTCAAATTTCTTCGCGCTGGTTAGAACTCCGCAGCAGCAGCCGCAGCAGAGACAGATGCAGAATGCCTGAAGTGAGTTCCCCGGCTGTAAAACCAGCCCTTTATCCTCGGCTTTATCAAGCAGGGCAAGACACTCATCCTTTGTAATTACCCTCCCCCTGTTCCTGTCGAGATAGTTCCCCTCACCGAAGAATATGCATATCTCAATATCGTCCCCTGTTACCTTACACTTCTCTCCAATGATGGCCTCACCCTGTTTGCATACGCAGTTTGCCACACCGATAATCTCTTTCGTGTTCTTTACATAGGCGCGCATATTGTCATATGTATCAATTCTGTGCTCCGGGACTATTGCCTTCATATGCGGGCTTGTGCGGAGCTGCGGGAGAAGCGCCCTGAAAAACTCATCCTGAAATCCTTCATCATAATACCTGTGAAGTAAATTAATCAGTTCCGGCGTAAGGTCATCAACATGAAATTCAAACATCCCTATGGCAAGAAATGCATTGGCATAACCATATGGAGCCTTGTCACTCCTCCTTATTGATCCCTTCATATACAGTCCGTCGAGAATGGCCCTAATTTTTCCCGGTTCTATTTCACTCCCGAACATCTTTCTGTAGCGTCTCCGGATACGCCATAGCGGCGAAATTGTAAGCCCCAGGGATAATGCGGCCTTTGCCTCTTCTGTATCAAAAAAATATTTCAGCAATTCCAGCTCCACTCCCGACCTGGTTGCGGGATAACCTACCGGAAGTTTATCAAGGTGAATCTGCAGCTCCCGGTATAAATTTTCTTCATTTATCATTAATATTCAATCTTTCCTGTTATATTTATTTTCTGAATTAATTGTTAAACATTATCTTCTTTTTTTTACTGATTTTGACCATAGTATTAACATTTTGTTAATTTTGTACATCTAAAAAATATATCACTTGCATAATCGGGATGAAAGCAGATATAATGGCGATTCTTAAATTTTTTATTATAGAAAATGCTCTGTTTTCATCGCTGCGAAAGCGGCAGTGAGATTTAATCGTTTGTTTATACTAAAACAATGTAAGGAATTAACATAGAAATAAATAATTTTTATAAGCATAAACACATGTATACTACATTTATGTTGACATATTTTTTACATAAATTTATATTGTTTATACACGGAGGTAATCCCATGAAAAAAACCATAATACCCATGGAAGTCTATTCAAGAGTATCCGGATATTTCAGACCTGTTTCACAATGGAATAAAGGGAAACAGGAGGAGTTTAAAAACAGGAAACAGCTGCAGTTCGACTTCAAAGATATTGAAATAAAAACAGATGAAAAAATAAGATAGTCTCATTGTCAACCCATATAAATTAATAGGTTGACAATATTCCATTCTTTATTTCCGGTAACAGGAATGGAAAGAAAAAATCATATACTGGAACTCCTTTATAAAAACCCCTCAGACTGGCTTTCCGGCGAAGAAATAAGCCGCATTCTTGGAATAAGCAGAACTGCAGTATGGAAGTACATAAATCTTCTCAGGGAATCGGGTTACGAAATTGAATCATCAAGCAGACACGGCCACAGGCTTGTTTCGCGAAAAAATACATTCAGCGAATTTGAAATCAGAAGAAAACTGAACACAGAGATCTTCGGATGCAGAGACATCCATATATTTGAAGAGACAGATTCTTCAAACATACAGGCGTTTAAAATGGCATCCAACGGCGCGCCTGAAGGTACAATTGTTATCGCAGAGAGCCAGACCGGCGGCAAGGGAAGACTTGGCCGTAAATGGGTATCCCCACCGGGTAAAAACCTGTATTTATCATTAATCCTGCGCCCGCAGATACCAACCATCAATGCCCCAAGGCTTACACTGGTAACCGCCGTGGCTCTTTCAGAGACTCTTGATTCTCTCGGAGCATCAGGTCACATGATTAAATGGCCCAATGATATACTCTCCGGAGGTAAAAAGCTTTCAGGCATTTTAACAGAGATGAAAGCCGATTGTGATTCCATAGATTTCATAATTATCGGATTGGGTATAAACCTCAATATTTCGCCTGAAGACTACCCTTCAGAAATCAGAGAATCGGTTACTTCATTTAAAGAGATAACCGGGAGTGAAACAGACAGGATAATGTTTTTGAACATGCTTCTTTTTAATTTTGAAAAAAACTATCGGCTTTTTTTAGACGGCCATTTCCCGGAGATCCTTGATAAATGGATAGAGAAATCATCCATCATCAACCGTAAAATAAACGTTATTAATTTTGATGATGTTTTCACCGGGTTAGTAACCGGTGTTACTCCTGACGGAAACCTTGTTGTAAAAACTGAGAATGGTATCCGCCAGGTCAATTCAGGTGATATTAATTATTTATAGGAGTCTGCTCTTGAACCTTGGCATTACAATCGGATTTCTTCTGGTAACCTTTACCATCGGAATAATGAAAAGAGGGAAAATCCCGGATATTCTGAACTACTATGTAAGCGGCCGTTCCAGGTCTGCATTTGCCGTTTCAGGCTCAATTGTAGCAACTGCAATAGGCGGATCAGCCACCATAGGATTGTCAGGAATCGCATATGCGAAGGGCGCCCCTGCGGTCTGGTGGCTCTTCAGCGGCTCCATAGCATTAATTGTATTTGGAATTTTCTGGGCAGGGAAGGTAAGGGATTATGAAGTTTACACACTCCCTGAGGTACTTGAAAAGCAATATGGAAATTCATCGGTAAAAATTATCTCTTCCCTGGTAATTGTTTCCGCCTGGACAGGTGTTATAGCTGCACAGATTATTGCAGCAGGAAAGATTATGAATATAATCTGGCCCGGCCATTATCATTTTTATATAATTTTCTGTGCGGTAATCTTTATCATTTATACTGTTCTTGGCGGGCAGAATTCTGTAATAAGTACAGACATTTTTCAGTCTCTGCTTATTTTCACCGGGATAATTGTCGCCGTGTCTTCCGCTTTTATAAAATACGGCCCCCTGTCGGCTGCACTCCTGCCGGCAGGACATCTCGATTTCCCATTTAATCAGAAACTTGGTTATATTGAAATACTGATGTTCTTTATGTTTGTAGGAACCTCATTTCTTGCCGGACCGGACATGTATTCAAGAATACTCTCAGCCAGAGATAAAAGATCGGCTCAGAAATCTGTTTTTATTGCAGCATCGGCAATCGCATTACTTGCAGTAATGATTGTTACAATCGGCCTGTATTCAAGAATGATAGCTCCAGGGATTGAACCTGAAACTTCATTCCAGTATCTTATAATAAATGCAACTCCTGCGGCATTCCAGGGAGTTGTATTCACAGCTCTACTGGCAGCATTCCTTTCAACAGCTGCGACCTGCCTGCTTACCTCAGGGATAATACTGACCAATGATATTCTCAATCCTGTTATATTCAAAAACAGTCTCGATGATATGCATAAATTATTTATGACAAAAAAAATTATAATTTTTTACGGTATCTGCTCCCTGTTGATAGCTCTGTATATTAACGGTATTATAAAATCGCTTCTCCTTGCGCTGACTGTCTACACTGCCGGTATCGTTTTGCCGGTTATTTTCGGATTTTACAGGGAAAGGCTCGGATTAAATCACCGGGGTGCAATGGCCGGTATTATCACCGGCGGAACTGCGGCGATTGCGTTTAAAGTCCTGATGTACGACCACCTGCTGGTATATATATTCCCGGCAGTAGTAATGGTCATATTCACTGTGAGCAGGTTTACTTCAGACTGATTATTTCTTTTTATTAAGATCTGTTATACTTTGAGTTTCCTGCGCGGTAAGTCCCGCCCTCCCGGACATTCTTTCAACATTGTATTTCCATTCATCTTTTGTGTAGTTATCAGGATTACGCAATGAATGACATTTTGCACATTTCTGCTGATATACATCCTCAGCTGCCGACAGGAAACTGATTTCAACAGAGATTCCCAGTAAAAATACAGCTATAAAAACAGAGAAAAAGGTTGATATCTTTTTCATCGTGCCCCCCCTGATTTGTTTTTTATTATCAGCAATTATTCCTTAACATGAATTTTAACTTATAAAACATATACTTTTCACCACAACGCCACAGGCGGCTGGCTGAAAGGAACATTTTATATTTAAGATGGTAAAGGAACAGATACTGAATATAATATATACAGCAGGGGGGAATAATCACTTAAAAGATCTCTTATTTCAAAAAAAAATCAGATAAAAAAACAAAAAATGGGAATTTTCAGAAAGCTCCCAGCTGGCATTTATTAATCTTAATACCAAATTTCTCACATGCTGCTGCAACATCCGGTTTCTTCATTTTCATTTTTTCAGCAATACTCCATGCTGCAGCACATGGGAGTTTACCGGAATCAAGATTATCATATATAATATCTTCAAGCTTCTCTGAAACCTTATCACAGACAGGAATTTTTTTCCCCTCCGGATATCCGAATAATCCGAGCTGACAGACCGTAATCTTAATTTTATTCTCATCCATTGCTATACCTGCAATATCCGGGAAAAATGAGTTCTCCCTGACAAGATCAAAAACCCTTGAACAGGCTATTTTATTGTCAGTTGCTGCCGCTTTTAAAACCTCGGTTATATCTTTCTGTGTTCCTGCATCACTCATAATATACACCTTTAATTAATAGTTATTTTATCGGAATCAGCCCACAGCTTTTCAAGCTGATAATAAGCCCTTAACTCTTCGGTAAAGATATGTACTATAAGACTTCCAAAATCGAGTATTATCCATTCCGAATTCAGTTCATGTTTACCATTTTCTTTTAAGCCTTTTTCATTCAAAAACCTGACTATATCACGGGCAAGAGCACGACAGTGTATCTGGGAATTACCGGTAGCGATAAGGAAAAAATCAAGGTAGCTGTTTACCTTCCTCAGGTCCAGGAATACCGGATTCAATGCTTTTTTTTCATCAAGATGTACAAGCGAATCCTTGCCGATTTTTATAATTTCATCATTTTGTTTTACTTTTGACAATTTTTTCACCTGCCATATCTTCACCAACAATTATTAATATGTTGTTTAACTGTGTTGTGTCAGTTACAAAATATATTTTTCCTATCCCGGTCATTTCTGCAATTTTATTGACAGATTTAGTGTCAGATTTTCTGCAGATTATTATTGAATCATATATTATCGGGTAATTTGAAGTTCCGAATTCCACAACATTCATGCCGTCTCTGATGAGGTCATTCCTGAGTTTTCTGGCCAGTCCCGGAACACTGGTGCCGTTGAGTATCTTTATCTTCACATTAGGTTCAGATTCCGTCGAAACAACAAGACTTTTTAAAAACTCCTGCTGGTATGTCGTATAGCTTACCTCGTCAACAACATAATAACCATTATTAAATCCGCCGGGGAGCAAAGTTGAATCTACATTCCCTTTGTTCGATACTATTTCAGAGATTGAATACAATTCCCGTGGCATCAGATTTGTTTTTATATTTCTGAAAACTTCATCTATAAATTCATAAGTGAACAGTTTTTTTCTTACATCTCTATCATTATAGAGTGTAAGCATCAGATCGAGAATCCTGTCATACTTCATATATATGGAATTCTGCTCTGAACTGTTTATATACTGAACACATTTCTCTCCATCCAGGTACTGCAATCCGAACTTATTTTTCTGGGAATTTCCAGCTTTATCCAGAAAAAACAGATCAATCCCCTCGATCATATCGACTATCCTGACTACATCCGTTGAATAAAGTTTTACATAAAAGGGTACATTCATCTGAATGTCCTTTTTCAGGGTGTATTTTATCCTGTCGAAATAATAAAGATCCAGCTCTGAAATTTTTTTAACTTTTGTTCCATCATCATTCATCATTATACGGTAGTCAGGGGGTATAAATGTGATACCTATATTATTGTTGACCGGATTGATCGTTATGAGGGCAAAAAAGTTAAATGTATTGTCATTATAAACATTTCTCCCTGCAATCAGTATATTAATCATATCCTTCATACTTATAATTTCATCTATTACATTCCTGTTTCTCTTTTTATAAAAATTTATTCCCAGGAAAATAATTATTATTAGCACTGCAGTTATAATAAGTTTTGAATATTTATTGTTCAATTTTGTACAACCCCTTATCCCTGATAAAGTTTATGACGCTGTCTGTGGTTAAATATCTTATCGATAATCCTTTTCTTACCCGTTCTCTTATCATAGTTGAGCTTATATCTATCATAGATTCATTATAAAATTCCACTTTAGTCGCCAGCGACTGTATATCCTTCCGCAAAAGGATATCCCCCGGTCTCTGCAAAACAATTAACGCATAATTTTTAAGTATTTTTTTGTATTCCTTCCATGTGTCAAGTTCATTAAATGAATCCGATCCGATTATTAAAAAAAGTTCCGAGTCCGGATAAATTGATTTTAATTCTTCAAGCGTGGTTATTGTATATGAAGCGGAATCTCTCTTAAGCTCTAAATCAGATATTTCCAGGGTGTCAACCCCGGCAACAGCAAGCTCAACCATCTTATATCGGTCATATGGAGAGATGCTGTCCTCAATCTTCTTGTGAACCGGTATTTTCGCCGGGATTAAAAGTATCAGATCAAGCTGAAAGTTTTCTTTTACTAATTCAATATTTATTAAATGCCCGTGATGTATTGGATTAAATGTCCCCCCGAATATTCCAATTTTTTTTATTCTATCTGATTTCACCATTACCATAAACTACATATTTCAGAGTTGTTAAACCTTCAATTCCCATTACACCCCTTGCGTGAAGCTTTTGCGTGGATATGCCGACTTCTGCACCGAGGCCGAACTCCCCCCCGTCATGAAACCTGGTTGATGCATTGAGAAAAACTGCCGATGAATCCACTTCCTTCATAAACCTTTCCGCTTTAAAATAATCGGATGTAATAATAGCCTCAGTATGTCCCGAACTGTAAACAGAGATATGCTTAACAGCCTCTTCAAAAGATTCTACAATTTTTACTGAAATTATCAGATCAAGATATTCCTTCGACCAGTCATCTTCAGTTGCCATGACTATATCCCTGGGATGTATTTCCATGAGCTTTTCACAACCCCTGATTTCAACATTGCTGTTCAGAAGGACATTGATCAGGCTCTCCTTATATGGATAGTTTTCATGAATCAGCAGTGTTTCAATGGCATTACAAACTCCCGGCCTCTGAACCTTGCCGTTTATTGCAATACGTTCCGCCATATCCTTTTCCGCAGTTTCATCAATAAAAAGGTGGCATACGCCTTTCTCATGTCTTATTACCGGGACTTTCGATTCCTCCACCACCATCTTAATTAAACCTTCTCCACCGCGTGGAATGACTATATCAATTGCATCATCCCTCTTCAAAAGCATGGGCACAAGAGACCTGTTTAATTTATTCATGAATATAACGATATTCGGGTCGTGATTAAATTCAGCAATAGCGCTTCTTACAATATTACTCAGACAGATATTGGAATAGACAGACTCCTCCCCACCCCTCAAAATCACGGAATTCCCAGATTTTATACAGAGGGCAGCTATATCTATTGTCACATTCGGTCTCGATTCATATATAACAGCAACAACACCAAGAGGAACTCTCATCTGTCCCACCCTGATTCCTGACGGGCGGCTTTTCATATTGCTTATTTTACCGATTGGATCTTCAAGCATGGCAATTTCCTCAACAGACACAGCCATAGCTTCAATCCTTTTATCATCAAGGAGCAGCCTGTCATAAAAAGCGCTGGAGAGAGAACTCTTTTTTGCATCACTCAGGTCCCTGTCGTTTTCCTGTATTATCTGTTCTTTTTTCTCACGCAGCTTCTCTGCTATCTTCCTCAGAATCCGGTTTTTGTCAAGTGTTGACATAGTGGAAATGGTTTTAGAGGCAGTTTGAGCCCCCCTGCATATCTCTTCGATGTAAGAATTGTTTTCCTGTTCCATAGCTTATAACATTAAATCCCTGTTTATTTAAATATTATTTTTTTAATCTCTTTTTCAGATCACTTTTCTTTAATACATATTTTATCTGCGCATGATCATCAACCATTTTAAAATCTGCAACATCCCCATCCATTTCAGGACGTATTGTATCATCAAATTTGTTTTTTAAATAATACTGAGCATTAATAACCGCCGCTTCTTTCGCGGTTAATTCTTTCTGAAGACCTGTAAGTCCATCCTTCGGATAGCCGATACACACTACTTCGTATTCAGTTTCGCTGGTAAAACCTTCACTTATAATTACAGGCATCGATTTTACTTTCATCCCGGGATCAACAGAACATGAAGCTATAGCCAGCATCAGAGATACAACCGCAAATAATTTTAATTTTTTCATATAAAACACCTTCAGAAGAGTTTATTTTTCGATTTTTGAAATTAATTTTTTTTTGATACTTTCCGGACTTAAATTATAGATTTTCTTATAAAAGTCCACTAGTTTTTCTTTACCGGAATTTTCTTCAACAATCCAGATAATAACATTTTTAATAATATCTGAATCTTCATTTTTATATCTCTCCAGTAAAAATTCAGGATCAATCAGACCTGATTCTTTATAAGCATAGTAACCTGCAAGCCTTTTATAGTCATCGCTTTCATTTATTAGCGAATGAGTTTCAATAAAACTTTGTGATGGGGAGAAAATAAATGTCAGAAATGTGATATTACCCCTTAACGCCGAGGCGAGAATATAATCTCCGGTCAGTTTACCAGCCACCACACCTGTAATTGTTATAAATATAATCAATATATAAAAATCTTTTATAAATTTCATTTTCCCGGCCATATTCATATTAATCATTAATAATATTTTACAATCCTTCAGGTCAATAACATATGCTGAACCTTACCGTAAAACTGCTTATGTAAATATACAAAAATGCATAATAAATGTTACCCTGTAAATTTTCAAAAAATAGTTTTACTAATAAATACTGGTTTACTTGACAAAAAATAATACAAACTGATCCATTATAAAATCAGATATAATAATCAATAGTAATTTTTTAACTGTAATGTCAACAAAATTGACTTATATTTCCGACAGATCGTCGGGCTCTATTAAATATTTTTTTAAACTTAATTGTATTTTAAAACAACCGGGGGATATATGCAATATGAATCTGTAATTGGGCTTGAAGTGCATGTCCAGCTTAATACTGAATCAAAAATTTTCTGCGGATGCTCCACAAAATTCGGCGCCGAACCGAACAGCCAGACCTGTCCTGTCTGCACAGGAATGCCCGGAGTACTCCCTGTACTTAACGAGAATGTCCTGAAAAAGGGAGTATTAGCCGGTCTTGCACTTAATTGTGACATATCAGATTACAGTAAATTTGACAGAAAGAATTATTTTTACCCTGATCTTCCAAAGGCATACCAGATTTCTCAATACGACAAACCTGTCTGTAAAAACGGATACATAAATATTTTATCAGATGGTGTAACAAAAAAAATCGGAATAACAAGGCTCCACCTTGAAGAGGATGCCGGAAAGCTTATACATTCAGATGATTTTGCCAACAGTGTATCATTTGTTGATCTGAACCGTACAGGAGTACCACTTGCAGAAATTGTATCCGAACCGGATATGAGATCCGGTGATGAAGCCTATAATTATCTGACAAAAATAAAATCAATAATTAAATATATAAATGTATCAGACGCGAACATGGAGGAAGGAAGCCTCAGATGTGATGTTAACATTTCCGTTCGCGAAGTTGGCGAACCACAATTCGGCGAAAAGGTTGAAGTGAAAAACCTCAATTCGTTTAAAGCCGTTAAATCAGCAATAAGTTATGAATACGAGCGACAGAAATCACTGATTGAATCCGGAGAAAAAAGCCTTATTATCCAGGAAACACGCCTGTGGGACGCAGAACGCCAGGAAACATACAGTATGAGATCAAAAGAGGATGCTCACGATTACAGGTATTTTCCCGATCCCGACCTCCCTCCGATAATTATTACAAAAGACTTTGTTGAAAACCTCAGGAGACAACTCCCGGAACTGCCTGATGAGAAAAAAGCGCGATTCACCCGCGAATACAGTCTGTCCGATTACGACGCCGATATACTTACATCTGTTAAACAGCTTGCAGACTATTATGAGGAAACGGTTTCCATGGGAGCTAATCCTAAAAAAGCATCAAACTGGATTTCAAGTGAACTTCTGGCACAGATTGAAGATCCTGAAATGATTTTCAGTTTCACTGTAAAACCTTCAGATATTGCCGCTCTTCTTAAATTAATTGATAATAATACAATCAGCGGTAAAATCGCTAAAACTGTTTTTAAACATATGGTTGAAACCGGAGAAGCACCGCAAAAAATAATTGATGAAAAAGGTCTTGTACAGGTAAGTGATTCATCTGAAATTGAAGGAATAATAGATGTTGTATTGAAAAACAATTCCCAGTCGGTTACCGATTATAAAAATGGTAAAGAGAAAGCTCTGGGTTTCCTTGTCGGACAGATTATGCGAGAATCAAAAGGAAAGGCAAATCCACAGGTTGTAAATGAACTGCTGCTTAAAAAATTAAACCAGTAATGGAGAAAATATGAAACCGTTAGTTTCCATAGAAATTCCTGAAGTTAAAAAAATATACCAGGGCAAAGTAAGAGACCTCTTCCCTGTTGATGAAAAGCATATGCTTATTGTATCGACAGATCGAATCTCTGCTTTCGATTACATTTTCCCCAATGGGATAGCCGGCAAAGGTATAATTCTCAATAAAATATCCAACATATGGTTTAAGCATATCGGATTTATCAGAAATCATATAGCAGAAGACAACTTTAATAATTTCCCCAAGCCTTACTCACAATACCCTGAAATATTCAAAGACAGATCTATCATAGTAAAAAAGACCGAAAGGATAGATTTCGAATGCGTCGCCAGGGGTTATATTATAGGTGGCGGCTGGAAGGAATATAAGGAGAAGGGTGAGATTTCCGGTATTAAGCTCCCTTCCGGTCTCAAACTGGCAGAAAAATTCTCTGAAACACTTTTCACCCCGGCGACCAAAGAAGATACCGGTCATGATATGAACATTTCCATTGATTTTATGAAAAAAAATATTGGAGAAAAAGATTCGGAATATCTTTCTGAAATCACAAAAAAAATCTATGAGTTCGGAAGAGATAAGCTTATAACTACCGGAATTATTCTCGCGGACACAAAGCTGGAATTCGGCTATGACAATGGCGAGATAATTCTTATAGATGAAGTTATGACTCCTGACAGTTCAAGATTCTGGGATGGCAAGCTTTATAAAACAGGAATATCACCTGTAAGCTACGATAAACAGTTTATTCGGGATTATATTGACACAACCGAGTGGGATAAAAACTCTCCCCCCCCACCGCTTCCGGAGGAA
Organism: Spirochaetota bacterium; assembly: GCA_963664815.2. Classification (GTDB taxonomy): domain Bacteria; phylum Spirochaetota; class UBA4802; order UBA4802; family UBA5550; genus WRGT01. The sequence goes on along the minus strand of CAXXHB010000003.1, from coordinate 1,777,243 downwards.
ATTATTAACAAAACTTATGAAAAATACCATGAAATTCTGTTAAAAATTGAAAATGTTTTCAGTTAAACCTGATATCAGTCAAAATTTAAATAAATGACGTATAATTAATAAAATCTGGCGCTGTTGTAAAAATTAAATTTTGCTGCAATCCGGTTATTTAATCAAGTAAAGTTAGCAACAATTTAATACGATAATAAACATATATATAAAATAAGAGAATTGGAGCCCGTAAGTGCCAAATACTAACCCGTACAATCAATATAAACAGACTCAGATAACAACTGCAAATCAGGGTAAACTGATTGTAATGCTTTATGATGGAGCTATAAAATTTCTCAATATCGCCCTGGATAATATGTCGCCCAAAAGCTACGATGTTGTAAATAACAACATCATCAAGGCACAGGATATCATTACCGAATTACTCCTTTCTCTCAATATGGACGAAGGTGGTGATATTTCACAAAATCTTTTCAACCTCTATATGTATTTTAAAAGGCAGCTTCTTGAAGCTAATATTAAGAAAGATGCTGAAATTATAAATCATGTCCTTAAATTGTTAAAGGAATTAAGAGACGCATGGGACCAGATATCATCCAACGAGGCAAGATCTGATAAAAATATTAATATAGGCTCAAAGGGGAGTTTCAGTATTGAGGGATGATGTAAAAGATCTGTTTAATGATCTTTTATTACACCTGGATTCCAGGAAAAAGCTTCTTAATTTACTCCTGGAAAATGAAAAGGCGACAGCAGATTTTCTTAAAAACAGAAATGATGCCGAAGATGATATTCTGATAATCATTGAAACACAAACTTCACTGATTGATGAAATCAATATTGAAGACTACAATATTTCTCAGATTAAAGATGAAATAAACCGTAAATATAATTTTGATATGAATAAAGTATTCAGGGAAGGTTTCCATACCTCTGAATTTCTGATAATGAAATACAGGAACGAGATTTTACTGCATGAAGTGATTATTAATAGAATAATTGCCCTGAAAAAACAGAATCTCATCTTTATGGAAAAAAAACAGAAAGATTTAAAAACAGATATTATCGAACTGGAGCGTATGAATAAATTAAAAATTGTAATTCCTAAAGATCTTCAACATTCTTAAACTGAAGTATAAGCTCTCTTCTTTTCAACATTTCGTTATAATCAAGAAAATATTTCTTTTTTTCATAATACTTCCGGAATGTGCTGTTATATTTTTCAGACTCAAAATATCTTTTCATTCTTACCGATACTGAGTAAATCTGTTCTGACGGATCATAAACCGCAGGCTTACCCGTGCTTAAATCAATAATAGTCCCGGTAAGCACCCCCCATGATATGTCGGATAATGAGTGCTTTTTCATATCACGTTCAACAGCCCGTATGATCCCCTCATGTGTCGGATCAAAGAATTTATATTTTTTGGAATACATAATCGCTCCATACATATGATCCGGGATATCCATAAATCCATCTTTAAAAACAAGTTTGGTCATTAAATGAAGCATATCAAAAATATATTCAAGGACTCCGAGACCCGGACAAGTCTGTCCCGGAAGCTGCGGTTTTTTACTGTCAAATTTACGTAACGGATTTTTTGCAGACAGCCATTCTATTGCGACCATACTATACGGTGTTACCTGAACATCTGTTTCAAAAAATTTTTTATCAGGTATAAAAGATGTTTCGCTTAATCTTAAATCCAGAAGCTGCCTGGATGGGATTCTTTCATCCCAGTACAGCTTCATATAATTAATACAATTCTGATCTACGTCTATGTCAATAATCAGATTTTCAAAACCCATCTGTTTCAGTTGGCTGGTAAGACCAATTTTATCAATTAAAGTATGGAGATTCTCACATGTGAACCTGCCCAGAAAAAATTTTTCTGAACCGGAGAGATCCGGTATAAAATCGATTGAATCTGACAGATCAATATCATTTTTATCAAACTCAAACAAGTCATCAAAACGTATATTCTTAATTTTTGATGACTTCCAGTTTTTAAAAATGTCAGAATTCCAGAACAATTAATATCTCCATTTATGAATTCTTTTTACTTTTCAGGTATGCATATAAAAACCTGTTAAGCTCTCCATCAAAAACAAAATCAACACTCCCCGTTTCTTCACCAGTTCTGTGGTCTTTTACAAGAGTATATGGCTGAAAAACATATGACCTTATCTGGTTGCCCCATGAAATATCTTTTTTCTCACCGACAAAATCAAGCTTCTTTTCATTCTGTTCAGCCTGGTAGCGGTCATAAATACGGGCTTTCAACACCTTCATGGCAAAAGCCTTGTTTTTATGCTGGGATCTTTCGTTCTGACACTGCACTACAATTCCTGTTGGAAGGTGAGTAATTCTTACAGCGGAATCGGTTTTATTTACATGCTGCCCCCCTGCTCCCGAAGCCCTGTATGTATCTATTTTCAGATCATTTTCATTTATATCAATTTCAATTGTTTCATCAATATCCGGAAGAACCTCAACCGAAGCAAAAGATGTATGCCTTCTCTTATTGGCATCAAAAGGTGAGATTCTCACAAGTCTGTGAACTCCTGTTTCCCCTTTCAGAAGGCCATAAGCATATTCTCCCTTCACAAGGATGGTTCCGCTTTTTATTCCCGCTTCATCACCCTGTGTATAATCTATATATTCAATGGAGAATCCGTTTTTCTCCCCCCATCGTGTATACATTTTAAAAAGCATACTTGCCCAATCCTGCGATTCGGTACCACCGGCTCCCGGATGTATTGTTATAAATGCGTCTTTTATATCGTCGTTATCAGAAAGCAGTTCTTTTGTTTCAAGCGCGGTAAATTTTTCATCAAGAAGTTTAATATTTGATGAAATCTCAGAATATAATTCAGCATCATTTTCTGCAAAAGCCATCTCTATCAGTTCAATTGATTCTTCAGTTTCTCTTTTAATTGATATCCATGGGTCAATTTTTCTTTTAATTTTACTTATTTCCTGGTTCAATTCAGTAAATTTTACCTGATCTTTCCATGTTTCATCATTCTGCGCCAGTAATTCCATTTCTGAAAGCTTAAAAATCAGTTTTTCAATTCCAATTGAATCATATAATTCATTAATTTTTATAATCAGCTGATTCAATTCTCTCTGGTTTTCCTTAACATCACTAATCTGCAAGTTTTAATATCCCCCATATTCAAATCCTGGTTATAAGACATATTTATACTATAATATTTAATGTAAATCAATAATAATCCCTGAACCTTTTATATTATAAAATGTTTTTTCATCCACCACATCGTCTTTAGCAGCATAGATATTTAACAATTTATTTTAAACCTGTATATGTTAAAGAATTAACATTGAATGTAAATATTATTTCATGAAATTTTCCTGTAAATAAATATTAAAATCATTTTCTAAATCATCAGATTTATTGTAGTCTTTTGAGAAAACTTTATACCAGATTTCACTATCCTCCATACATAGATATATAAAAACATCCGGGAAATGAATTTCAATTTTTTCTTTAAATCTTTTAAATATCTCAGTTCTTTCCGGCGCCAGATAACGGTATTTACCGTCACGTCCCGGAAACATCTCTGCAGTTGTCAGTCGCTCTGCTGGAAATGAATTTTTTATTATCTCTTTAAATCCCTGACTGTACCTGAAACATCCCAGCGATATCCATATAACTTTCGAAGCATCAAGTTTCCCGGCCATCATCTCAATGACTTTGAAATATTCATCCAGAAAATTATCATGCATGATTATTGGATCGAAATGAAACGCGGTATTATACCCCCAGCATTGAGCTTCAGCAGCTGCATCAATCCTCTCTATGATACCGGATGCTCCTTCTTCGTAAAGGTCAATATTCTTCTGGGTATTAACACTCCATGCAAGGACAGTATTACCTTTATTTCTGATATCTTTCAGGTGATTTATGCGTGATGATTTTGTTTTAAATTCAAGAAACAGGTTTGGTATATCCGATGTAGTTTCAATCAATTGAGAGGCAATGGATGTTACTTCATCAAACATCAGCGAATCAGTAAATTCCCCTGTACCTATTCTGACTGCTTTACCGGCGTCAAGGCAATGTGCCTTAATCAGTTCAGTCAGATCATCGAGGTTTACAAATTGAACAATACCATAGGAATTAAGATAGGAATTTAAAAAACAGTAAGTACAATTAAACAGACAGTTAAAACATGTATTAAGCAGGTAATAGTTACAGCATATAACACCCGGCGAACCGGGGCATTTCTGAAATTTTCTCCCCATAAATTCCCTGAGAATTACTATCTCTTTGGAATTATACTTTTTTTTTAAATCCACCAGTTTAGACGAAAGATCATCATCATTATTAAACCTCTCTGTCTGAATTTTCTTTTTTATTGATTCATCAAGAATTCTTGAAGCAACCGGATACTTCAAATCATTTTCACGGTAGAGTACAAGTTTAACTGATTCAAAACTATTCAAAATCTTTCCCTGATAGTTATTTTAACATCACCCTTTCTAACAACGATTTATCCTTTATAATCGAATGAGTATTTATATAATCGAGAAAAATTGTAAACAGTATGGGATCTATTTTAATGTTTTTATCGATAAAATTTGTTTTCATTAACTCAAGCGCTTCATCAATTGAGAATTCTTTCTCCCTGTATCTTCTGTTTTTATCCGTAAGAGCATCAAAGACATCAATAATCTCAAGAATTTTAATCGGAACATATGCCAGTGCGCGGCCATTTTTAAGATCTGCAATATCATATGTCATACAGTATTGCGGTAATCTATATTTTCTTGAATTTTCAGGAAACAGTATTTTTGAAATTCCATACCCGGTAGCATCATTATAATATTCATGATGAAGTGCAGCCAGCAATGCTATCTCGGAATCAAATTCCCGCGTTTTTACTATCATATTATAACTGATCGGAGCATGTTTCATTATTATTTTTTTATCATATGCCCCGGTTCCCTCAAAATAGTCAATGTTATCTATTTTACCTATGTCGTGTAACAGTGCCCCTATACTTATCTGCAGCAGTTTATCTACAGGTATCTCCCTCATCCCGCCGTTGAAAACATCTTCAAGGCTTTCAGGAGGATTATTCGGAACAAGTTTTTCATAATATCTGTAATATTTTGTTTTATAATCAGATCTTATCCGTGCGATTTTACCCTTTGAAAAATATGAGTTATAAAAAAAACAGAATGGAAGAAAAATCAGAAATACAGAATTCATATGATCAATTGTTGAACCAGTCGATTTCTCACCCAGCATATTTATAAAATTATTTGCCGCGCTGTTGTTTTTAAATATACCCATAATACTCTGAACAAGTGAAGTTGTATTTTTTGCAATAGATTTCAGATGGTCGTGAGATATATTTTCATTGCCTTCAAAATATTCTTCAAATGAAGTTTTATTTAAAATAAATGCGTCAGATACCACTTCAATCAGATTGACAAGCATATCTTCACTGATGGTTTTCTCTGATGATTCAATTTTCTGCAACGAACTTAGAACTGACTGAAACTCACGATCTCTCTGCTCCGGAGTCATACTATTGATCTCCATTCTTTTTTGTTTATAGTAATCGGTTCCTGATTCAGCCTGCCTGTTCTCTTTTATGACAGCCTCTTTCTTCAATCTTGCATTATTGTCATTTATTTTTCTTTCCCATTCTTCTGTAATAAAAAAAATAATTTCACTCTGGGCGTTACCACCAAGAAAATATTCAAGTCTCTCCAGTGGTATAATAACGAATTGCCCGCTCTTATTTTTCCGCCAAACCGGAATTTTATTAATTCGAATAAGATTTAAATTGCTTTTAAGGTTTTCCAAACTAATAGTGATGTATTTTTTGTCATTTACCATTATTTATCTTTTTGACTTAATGTATTTCACAGCATCATCAATTGTAAAAAATACAGCATAAAAATCAAACATTTCAGGATTTGATATCATAAATTTTTGCAGTACATTTTCCTTCATTACAAGTATCATATAACCGGCCGTCTTTCTGACAGACGGTAACACTTTCATTAAATACCCTACTGAATCAGTTGTAACATCTGACACATTAGTTGAATCCAGAATATAATCGCTATAATCCGGATAAAGATTAATTCCTTCTATAGTCAGATCATAAACTGACCTGGCATCTTCTCTGCCAATAGATGTTAATTCAACTTTACCAATGAGTATTTTGTCAGATGAATTGTAGCTGGATGTAAATTTAATGTTATTTTCCATGATCTCCTCTTTTTATTTCAATGATATACTATACAGAAACATCATTAAATCTTTTTTTACTACCGCCTTTTCCTAATTATATCACATGTATCACAATTCTGTTACTAAAAAACTCATGAGCTGATTTTAAAATTTTTTTATATTGCTATTATTCTCTAAAATTTCAATTATAAAATTAATTATTATCTGAATAATTTTAAAACAGTGTTCAAAATTAATCCATATACACTGAAACCTCACAAAATTACAAAAAACTTTTATCAAATCAAATTTAAACAGCAACCGAACACTATATTACAGGAACAATGCATATTTCAGAAATTACTCTTTCTTTTATTGAAAATAAAATAAATTAAACCAGATACTATATGCATTGAACTTGACAAACAGAGATATGAATTATAACAAATTAAAAAATATGATATCATTGATTGTTTTCTTATAATTAAAAAGATGTCAGCTCTTTTTATGGCTCACTGATTTATTTTTCATCTTTCAATGAAAAATAAATCATAAAAACAGAAGTAACCAGTTAAGATGTTTATCCATATATTAACAATGTAAATTCCGGCTGATGACATCTACAATGTCATCTAATATACGGAGAGTTTCGTCTTCTAGTTTCGGGCTGCCATTGCATATGTTTGTTTATCGGCGTTTTTCTTTACCGCCGGTTTTTTATAAAATTTTTCAGGTGATCACGTTTATGAAAACTAGATTCGTTAAAATTCTTACATTGTCATTCATTCTATTTGTCTCTTCAGGATGCTTTTTCAATACCAGGGAGAACATTAATAAACTGCAGGATAAAAAATTTTATTTTTCTGAATTCGATTTCATACTGATGGGACAGGACAAAGAAAAAGCTTACGATTTTTTTAAAAAATTTCCGGTTAAAAAAATCATGTTTATGATTGCGACTGAATATAACATATCAATTGATATCAGTGAATATAATAACTTTATTAAAACAAAGAATCTGTCGGCAATTGAAACCGATGGAGCATTTAGGGTTGCTAAACATACATGGAAAAAGAGCAGTAATGATAAAAACAGAATCAGAATAATTTTTGAACAGGATTATTTTGAAGCCGATAAACTGAAGTTCTCCATAGGGATATACAATGAAAATTCCACTCTTAAACTATATAACACTGAAATCGGTAAAATAAATCATATTATAGAAAATTTAAAATATCATCTTCAATCAGGTCAAAACAGCCTGAAGGAATATGAAGATAAAAATTATGACAAAGTCTCTCCTGTACCATTTATAATTGAAGCTGATTTTAAACAAAATATTGATAATACATCTGAACTGGATAAGATAAAACAGATGATTGATAATCATATAAAAACCCTTGATCAGGACCAGAAAGATAAATTTAAACATGATATAATTGATTATATATATCAAAAATGTAATTAATTATAATATTTTATATAATACAACCAGAATCTGATAAACCGGAGAATATAAATATGAATTGCATTTTTTGCAAGATTGCTGCAAAAGAAATCCCTTCACAGTTAATATATGAATCTGAAACTATTTCAGCGTTCAATGATATAAATCCGGCTGCTCCGGAACATATACTTGTAATCCCGAAAAAACATATAGCCTCAATTGAAGATATTTCTCAAGCCGATAAAGATATTATCTCGGAAATGTTTGAAGCAGTTAAAGAAATTGCGAAAATAAGGAATCTTACGGAAAATGGTTATCGGCTGATAATAAATAACGGGCGTGCGGCTGGGCAGGAAGTATTCCATCTTCATCTTCATATTCTTGGTGGTAAAAAAAATCTGGGCCCTATGCTGTCAGAATAAAACAACTGATTTCAACACCCTGTTTTAAAATAGGAATAATCCTGCTTAATTAAGCATCAAACAATTTTTCAGGAAATAATTACTCAAATTAATTCCTGCTTCTGTTCTTTGGCAGGATAAATAAAACCTTATCGACAGTTTTTAATCCGGTTTCTTCAATAATAAATTCATACTCTTTAAATTTTACATGTTCCCCTTTCTGGGGAATATCACCGGTCAGGCTCATGATAAATCCACCGAGAGTTTCAAAATGCTTTTTATTAATCTCAATGTTGAAATATCTCTGAAAATAATCGATATCAAGACGTCCGCTTAGTTTAAATCTTTTATCATTCAGCCGTGTAATTATATTTTCTGAAGGATGATCATCAGTCTGTATTTCTCCGACAATCTCTTCGGCAATATCTTCAAAAGTGAGCATTCCTGTAGTATTACCATACTCATCTATTACAAATAACAGCGGAATATGCTCTTTCTGCATCTTGTTATATATTTCAAAAACGTTTTTTGTTTCAGGGATAAATACCGGATCAATAATGATATCTTCAATTTTACTGTCAGGATTTTTTAAAATATCCCTGTAATAAATATAACCGGTAAAATTATCCTCCCTGTTTTTATAGACCGGAATCCTGGAAAATCTTGTTTTTTCAATTACTGCTATTATATTCTTTAAAGTTTCATTTGCGTCAACAGAAACTATATCAACAGCTGGAATCATAATCTCATATGCATGCGCATTTTTAAATGAAAGTATTTCTGAAAGATAAAGATTTTTTTCTTCATCGATGATCCCCTCCTTCCTCCCTATTGAAATGAATGTAGCAATATCGTCCCGGCTTTTAATCGGTGAAACTTCTCCCGATTTAATCCTGAATATGCCCGTTAAAGCTTCTGAAAAGAAAAGGGAGACTTTTATTACCGGTCTGAACAGTTTCATCATCCAGAGTATTGGTAACGAAAAAAACATTAAAAATGAATCTGCATTCCCCTTCGAAACAATTTTGGGAGATATCTCGCAAAAAATCAGGAAAAATAAAGTCTGGATTATTGTAATAAGAATTATCTGGGTATCATTACATGAATAAACTTTTGTTATAATATAAGTGATGAAAGCTGTAGCCGCAATATTAGAAATATTATTCCCTATCAACACCATCCCGATAGCATCTTCCAGATTATCCAGAATTTTTAAGCTTCTGGTTGCACTGGTATTTCCTTTCCTGCTCAATGTTTCTATGGTTATTCTTCTTGATGATATTATAGCAGTTTCTATGCATGAAAAAAATGCAGATGATACAGCAAATATAACAATAATCAGCTGATAAAAAAATAATCCTGACATTAATTATTCCTTTTCTGTTCTATGCGTTTAACTTCCATAGTTTTAATTGTTCGCTTGACTACACTTTTAATTCTCAGTTCCAGGTTCTCAATTATCAAAGAATCCCCTTTATCAGGTATTGACAGTAATTCTTCAATCACATACCCTCCGATAGTGTCAGAATTATTGCTGGAAATATTCAGATTAAAGAAGGTATTAAAGTCATCAAGCTGCATCTCCCCGTAAACGATATAATTATTCTCTCCGACATTTCTCACCATCTCTCTTTTGAAATTTTCCCACTTACCGAAATCCTTACCCAGCAATGCAGATAAAATTGAATTCAGCGTAGCAACACCTGCTGTCCCGCCATATTCATCTACAATAATGGCTATCTGTATTTTTTTTGATAAGAAATCCCTGAGTAAATCATTGAGATCTCTGGAAAAAGGGAAGAAGTCTATCGGTCTGATATATTTGTTTATCAGCATTTTTTTTCTTCCGATGTACGGGGAGATCATATCTCTTGAATCAATAACTCCTATTATATTATCGATATCATTTTTATAAACCGGAATTCTTACAACATCATTTTCAAGTATCAGAAGCATTGCCTCCATAATCGTTGAACCATACTCAACAAATATCGCCTGGTTTCTCGGGTACATAATATTCGATGCTTCTTTTCTGCTGAACCGCAGAACATTTTTTAAAATCTCGCTTTCCTGTTTATTTATTAAACCCTGTTTCTCTCCGGTTGTTATAACATGACCAAGTTCATCCTCAGTCATATTGCCATACTGAAGATTAAGATTAAGTATTTTAATAAGAATGTCTGAAATGAAAATAATACAATATCGGAGAGGGGATATAATGTTATGGAACAGATTTATAAATGGAAAAAAATTTTTGCTCATCGAATGATACATATTGATAGCTACAATTTTGGGAGTTATTTCCGAGAGTATGATTATTAAGGGTGTAACAAATGCTATAGTTATTATGTGACCGTAATGGCCGAAATAACTCAGCATAAAATTAGTTGCAAGAGCAGTTAATGCAAAGTTGACAAACATGTTTCCAATAAGCAGCGTAATCAGTATTTTTTCAGGCGTCATCATTATCCTGGCTATTAAATTTTCTCTTTTATTTTTTGATTCTGAAAATCTGTGGAGATCAGCTTTTTTTAAAGAGAAAAGCGCCGTTTCTGTTCCGGAGAAAAAAGCAGAGAGCAATAAAAAAATAATCAGGAAGGCGATATGTAAAAAGATATAATTCATGGTCAGGGTTTATCAGAAGGAAAAAGTTCTATCTCTTTTGTCTTAAGGATTTTAGCACATTTTTTTTTAAATAATCCGTTTGGCTTCTGCAATCCTTTTTCAATTTTAGATAAATATGACGGAGAACACCCAATAAGCTCAGCCAGTTTATTCTGCTTGATATTTTTTTTCAATCTCACAGCCCAGAGATTATTCGCCGTGAATTCATCTCCACTTATAAGGTCATCTTTATTTTCCTGCACCGAGAAAATCAATTCCGCGTTTTGATCAAAATAAGCAGCACATTTATTTTTGAAAACATCTGTTGGTTCCTGCAGCCCTTTCTCTATTTTGCAGAGAAAAGAAGGAGAAACTTCCAGTGTTCTGGCCAGGTCATATTGCTTTATGCCTCTTGTCCTTCTTAATAGTGACAGTTTGTTTTCCAACATGCGACCTCCGATAAGCAGAAATGATGACATTATTACTGCATGTCAAGGTTTACATTGAAAGTAAAATTCTTTTCTGAAGAATTCCCGTTGAAATCAGAAGCCACAACCGAGATATTATTAATACCCTCTTTATATACAATACCATCAATTTTATAATATCCCTTTTCATCAAACAGCTCGCTATAAGTCTTTCCTTTTATAACCAGTCCACCTGATGAATAACCGATATTCCCTGTATCATAGTTCAATACCTCCTTCCCGTTGAATACAGCTTTAATACTGTATAGTCCAAGATTTTCATTTCCCTTTATTGTATCTTTTATCTCAACTAAAAGAGGATAATGCTTTGTCAGACGTATATCTGAATTACCATTGATCCTTATATACCTTTTTTCAATTTTTAAGTAGAAATTCATTATTTCCGGCGCTTTCCTGTCGATATAGGGGGGCATTACTGTCAAAGGATTAATAGATTCTCTCTTCTGCAGGTTGAGTAAAGAAAAATGCAGATGTCTCCCGTAAGAGTGACCGGTATTTCCTATCTGCCCGATTATATCGGCATCGCCATATATCTGTTTTAAATTATCTACATCCTGAAGATGCATATAAACAGATATAATTCCGTTATCGTGCTCCAATACCTTGAAATTTCCGCCACCCCAGTAATTATCCAGCGGAAAAAATGATTTGTTCCATACATACAGCAGCGTTCCCTTATCCACAGGATTGACATTATCGTCAGGACTTATAACATCCACTCCATCGTGAAAGTGATCACCACGTGATTCACCAAAGGTTGAAGTAATAATGCCGTTTTTAACCGGCCACCTGAATGATAAGTTTGATATAGCCAGAATTATTATTGAATATAATAAAAGTTTACTGTTCATAGTATCTCCATTACTGATTCTGCTTAACGTGTATCCCGCAAAATTTACCAGGTTCTGAGCCTGAATAAAACAGCTGAACTGCTGTCTTTGGACATTCACCATTCCGACCGGCGACTTCTCCACTGTCCAGACATATTGTTTCAGATGTTATATTCTCAATGTCTGATTTAAAATTCGGAGGCTTTTTTTCTCTGTAGACTTCAGATATATATTCCGCCCAGACCGGCGCCACAACACCGCTCGCAGATCTTCCGGAACCGAGAGAAACGGATCCCGCCTTGTTTCCGATCCAGATTGCAGTTACCATATCCTGGTTATATCCCACAAACCATGCATCAATATAATTAGAGCTTGTCCCGGTTTTACCGGCACATGGGAAATTTATACCATATTTTTTCACCAGCCAGTATACCGTGGAATCAGGTTCTTTAACGCCCTCAAGCATGGAAAGAGTAATTCTTGCTGCAGCCGGATCGATTATTTTTCCTGTATTCTCTCTTCCCGAAGCAAGTTTCTCCGAATGCTCCTTTTCGTTATCCCATATAATATTTCCATTATAATCCTTCACGTTTTTTATACCATATGGTATTATCAATTCACCGCCATTTATAAGAATGGCCTGAAGTGTGGCGTTTTCCAGCGGCGACATTTCATAAGCTCCAAGGGCAAATGATAATGTTTTCCCGAACCGTTTATCCATTTCACTGCCTGAAAGTGATAAAGATTTCTGTATATAGGAAAAGATCCTGTCATAACCTGTTTTATCCAGAACCTGGACCGCGATTGTATTAAGCGATTTTATTATAGCCTGGCGAATAATTATATCACCGGAAAATGTATTACTGTAGTTTTGTGGAGTATAGTTGTTTTTATATGTAATCAGTTTGTCTGTAAATATCGATGATGGTGTGATCCGCTTATCCTCTATTGCAGCGGCATAAACTATTGGTTTAATTGATGAACCGGGTTGTCTTCTTGTCTGATAAACATTATCATTCTGATTCTCCGTTGTAAATTCATATCCGCCTACATATGAAAGGATTTCCCCTGTGAATGGATCGAGTGATATTAATGCCCCCTCTATATTTGTGGATTTTTCAAACTCTTTGCGCGCGGCAACCAGATTTTTAAGTCCCCTGGAAATTTTTATATGGTATTCACGCTGTGCCAGAATTCCTTTATGCAGAGTTCTTGATGCTATCTCCTGTTTCTGAAGATCGATTGTTGTATATACCGACAAACCACCGCTCTTTACACTCTCCTCACCGAATCTCTCAACAAGATCCCTTCTGATTTTTTCATTAAAAAAAGGTGATCTGTTTATTCTGTACGAACTGTAGATGAAGCTTCCGATTCTCGATTTTACAGGCATACTGTTTTCATAAACAACTCCCCATTTTTTTTTGAACTCGTTGAGCAATAAATCTATCTGCTCCCTTTTCAGATAACCTGCGTCGCTGTATGATTCAATTATTCTCCTTGTTTTATTTAACGAATTGTTAAGGCTGGTGAGCGGGGAATATATTCCGGGATTGGAAATTGTAGCAACAATCATCATCGACTCTGTAAGATCCAGTTCTCTGACCGATTTGCCAAAATACATTTTTGCAGTGGATTCAACACCATACGAGCCATTCCCGAAATATATCAGATTCAGATACATTGAGAGTATATCTTCTTTATCATAAAGCTTTTCAATTTCCACCGCACAGTAAGCCTCATATATCTTACGCTTTAAATTTCTCTCCATGTCGGTAAAAAGAACTTTTGCAAGCTGTTGCGTAAGGGTACTCCCACCCTGAACCACATGAAAATTGATTATGTTCTTTATAAAAGCCCTGAAAATACCGGTATAACTTATACCTTTATGATTATAAAAATCCCTGTCCTCGCTTGCTATAACACCATTTACAAGAGAATCAGGAATGAAATCGAATGGGACTATTTCTCTCTTCTCCTCAAAAAACTCGCCTATTACCTCACCGTTTCTGTCATAAATCCGGGTAGGGATGTCGACAACTTTTGCCCCGGTTTCTATTTCGTTTCTTGTATAAGGATAACCCTTTTTTATCTCCTCCGTTCTATCAATCAGAGTTTTATACCTTGCAAGTTTATCGAGCGCTTTTGTCTTATCTCCCATCCATTGTATATATATATAACCGGAATATAAAATCATCAGTACCACGATGGTCAATGGAAGCTGAAAAAATAAAAGTTTTTTATGGTTTAATACCCACTTTAATATCAACATTACCGTTTGTTTCACTATTGATTACCCAGATTATATTTTTTACCCGACAGTTGTCCGCATGCTCCTGAGATATCGCTCCCCATGCTTTTTCTTATATTAACCGGCACATTCATTATTTCAAGTTCATTAACAAACGCATCAATTTCCGATTTATCCGGTATAGAAAGATTATGATTGCCTGGATTAAGAGTTATAAGATTCAACTTTACCCGTGCATATTTAAACATCTTTTTCAGCCTTTTCGCATCTTCAACTGAAATATTATCTTTTCTCATAATATATTCTATCGTCAGTCTGTTTCTTGATACGGGGAATTTGTTATTCAGCATAGATGCAATACTTTTAAAAGGATATTTTTTTTCAACAGGCATATGGATAATCCTCTTATCAGATTCTGTATCATTTAATGACAGTGCCATATTATAAGGCCTTTTTTCATCAATAAACCTTTCAATGGCAGGCATAATGCCGCTTGTAGAAATTGTAATTTTCCTTACAGACAAATGAAAGCCAAAGGAATAATTCATTATATCTGCAGCTTTTAAAACATTATCATAATTTAACAGCGGTTCACCCATACCCATAAACACAATGTTGTTATTAAACAACCCTGTAATACGCCTTACCTGGCAAATCTGATCAAGAATCTCTCCGGTTGAAAGATTTCTGATATAACCGATTTTTGCAGTTTCACAGAATTTGCATCCCATGGGACATCCTATCTGTGATGATATACAGATAGTCAGTCTGCTGTCGTCACTCCCATCACTTTTAATCAAAACGCTTTCTATATAATTATTATCAATGGTCCTGAAAAGAAATTTTTCTGTTCCGTCTATCACAGAGATTTTACGGTCTTCCAGAGTTAATGGTGATATCATATATCTCTGATCAAATTTTCCCCGGAGTTCCTTTGAAAAATTTGTCATCTCATCAAAATCGGTAATGTTTTTCTCATAAAGCCAGATAAATAGAAGCTTTGCCCTGTATTCTTTTTCTCCGAAATCATTTATTACTGAGATAACTTCATTGTAATCAAGGTCTTTTATATTTTTTTTCATATTGCCAGTGGTTCTTGAAGAATAGTTATTTTTATAAAAATGTCTAAAAAACAGGGCTTAAATAAAGCATAATTACAACAGCCTGTGATAACCTGTCCGTTTCTATGAACATCTGCTCTGATTTATGCTGCAATCCCTATCAGGCGATTGTTCCACTTTTAAGCTTTTCAATCTGTTTAATTTCAAAAAGAGCCATCTTGTTATCAGCATCAATATTGATGACTCTCTCAAATGTCTGAACAGCGGTATCATAATCGCCGAAGTTTTTATATGACATACCAAGTGCAAAAAGTGCATTGGACATATTGGGATCTATCTGGATTGCGGCAATAAAATTTTCTATGGCTTTTTTAAAATCCATCATCTGGTAATGTGACGCGCCATTAACATAAAACGCAAATTTATTCTTTTTATCTTTCCTGATATACTTTTCAAGAATCTGTACTGCTTTATTATAGTTATTCACCCTGAAATAATTTTTTCCAAGATTATAAAGAATCTTCTGGTTCTCAGGATATTTTTCAAGACCATTTTCAAGAAGCTCTATCGCATCAAGATATTTATGATTATTAACCAGTTTCTTTGAATTTTTTATAAGGTCAATAGCTTCATCTGAAACAAGTTCAACTATGAGCAGGGATATATCATCTATTGCCCCCATTTCTCCAATATGATTATTAACATCACGGAGAATGGCCTCGGTAAATTCTTCAAGATTCTGATCCCTGTATTTTAATATGGACTTTTCAAAATTTTCATTTGAATACTCTTCCCTGTTTCTGTTCTGCGCCTCAGGTATTCCATCGGTGTACAGAATAAGCCTGTCTCCATATTCAAGTTTAGTTGTTTTTTCTTCATATGTATCACGCGCTTCTTCAAGAGCCCCTATGAAAAGACCATTAGTATCCAGCAGCTCGACAGTTCCGGTTTCCTTCCGGTAAATAATTGCCTTCTGGTGACTCGCATTTGAATAGGTTATATTGTAATCATCATCAATAACCGCCATAAAGCAGGTCATATAATCCTGTGTTTTCATGTGATCGATAATGTTTTTATTTACATCCTGAAAAATTCTCTTTGGCGAATCAGAGATAAATCCCGCATTTCCAAAGGAAATTTTTGCCATAGCGGTTACAAGTGCTGCCGGTATTCCATGGCCGGATACGTCTGCTATCAGTATCCCTATTTTATTGTCCTTAAGCTGGAAAACATCATAGAAATCTCCACCAATTTTTTCCATTGCGTTGTATCTGACAGAAAATTTTAACTCATTCCAGTCATCTATTTTTGTAGGCAAAATACTTCTCTGTATTACACTGGCCATGTCAAGCTGCTTCTGAATCTGATCATCCTTAATCTTCAGATCCGTCAATGCCTTCTCAAGCTCTTCCGTTCGTTCCTGTACTTTTACCTCAAGGTTTTTTCTATGCTCATCTATCTCCCAGGCCATTTTCATCAGAGCATATTCTATTGTTGAAAACTCTTTTCCAAGAGACAATATCTGGTATCCGGCACGCTTACCCTCGGTAATATCACGCGTTACCCTTGCCATATCATTTAAAATTCTGAGTATTGAATTTGTATTAACACGTGTAATCAGAGTGGTAAGGATGGCAGCAAAAAGAATAAATAATAAAACAACCATTGTATTGCCGCTGAAAGTCTTCATTCTCTCAAACAACGAAGCATATATAAAAAGAATAATAATGGTAATGATAACAACATAGTTGAAATTTACCTTCATACTGAAAAGGATGTGAGGTTTAATCATTTCACCGGATTTCAATATATCATTATACAACTCAGCTCTTTCATTGTTTGTTAAATATTCAGACAGCAGGTAAGCTGTCAGCGTTAAAACAATAACCATTATTACTGATGCCAGAGCGATCATTTTAAGAATGTTGATCATTTCAGCAGCGTTTATTTCACCAGTAAAATAATATTTCCATCCTCCAATCGCTGCCATAATCATTGCTATTAATAAAATAAATATATGCTGACTGGCCGTATTATTCATTACAAGGTCTGAAAAATCACCATATGTTTCTTTCAAAAAACCGGTTTCAACCTTTAAATTATTTTTATAAACTCTGTTGATTCTTCTGTGGCGTTTCATCAATGCCGGTATTTTTATTGGAGTCAGGAATCCGAAAGCAATATAGAATAAGAAAATCACAAACAGGAACACCGGCGGGAGCCATTGTATAAAAATTCTCATTACTTTGGCATATGAAGTTAAAACAAATGCACTGGATGCAGTATATGATATAAAACCTTCAACAACAGAGAATAAGCTTATAAAAAAAGTAACAGCAAATGTGTAACTGATATTCCTTGCTAAAAAATAAAAAATTCTCATATTAACACCCTGGTATTACCATTATTTTTTATCACTTGCTGCAATATTCCTGACACACCTGAAGCCGGCAATTCTGTCTTTATACAGATCAGGCATTCCTCCGGTTTTTCTGTCAGTAATTCTTGCATCCATCCGGGACATATAATAAGAACCGCCCCTTATTACTTTGTATTGTTTCCCATATTTCTTATTACTTTTTTTATTCCCGGTATATGGCAGATACCAGCTATTAGTCCATTCCAGTGCATTTCCGTCCAGGTGTGCAACTCCATAATATGACAGGGATTCTTTTTCATATATATCAACCGGTATATAACCCTTTTCAAGGGATTTAAACCCATATTTATCACATATTATTTTCTTTAAATTTTCACCTTTTTTTTCAGATGTCCAGAACTCTTCTGTATTAGCTATACCTTCCCTGAAATTGCTTCCCCAGCTGTATGAAAAAGCTTTACCGGGAGTTTCACCGGAAGCTGGCGGTCTGGATGCCTTTTCCCATTCCTCTTCACTGGGAAGCCTCTTACCCGCCCATGTAGCATAGTCAACTGCTTCATAATAAGTAACAATTACCGGAAGCGATCCGAAATAGATGCTTTTAAATCCGGTTTTCCCCTGCAACTGATCATTCCAGTAATCAGGATAAGGTAAACCCTTTATATCAGCATATTTTTTATAGTCGCTGTTTGAAACTTCGTATTTGTCTATATAGTAATCACCGAGAAACACAATATGCTCGGGAAATTCATCTTCATCACAATCGGAACATCCCATAAGAAACTTCCCTTCAGAGATCAGCATCATATCTCTTTTATCAATAAGAGAAATTATTTCAGGTTTTAAATTTATTGTATCTATATATGGATTTTTCTGCACTCTTTTGTCAATTTCTTTATCTGCATCCGTGACAACAATCTCAATCCCGGGTCGTAAAATCTGCCTGTATTCTTCATTAATAAGAGAATACCTGCAGATATACCTCTTTTTTCCGAGAACATCGGGAATCTGTTTTAATGATGAAATATTCCCTATGATTTTTTCACCTGTGGCAATATAATAAAGATCTCTGTCAGCTTTACTATCAAGCAGAACAGTAATGTATCCATCTTCACGCAAAGATTCGATTATTC
Source organism: Spirochaetota bacterium (assembly GCA_963664815.2). GTDB lineage: Bacteria > Spirochaetota > UBA4802 > UBA4802 > UBA5550 > WRGT01. The sequence continues at coordinate 1,758,433 of CAXXHB010000003.1, read as the reverse complement.
CTTTTCTGGAATACTCTGCGTATAAAACAGACGTATAAAGCAGAATTATTAAAACGAAAATTTTTAATTTAAACAGCATTATTCCCTCATAAAATATTCTTAATACGCCTGGTAGATTTTCCTGTCAGGCCATCTTATACATGAAAGAGGATAGCCGGAAGACATGGCATTTGTATCAATTCCTATAATATTTCTTTTTTCGTCTATATAAACTGCATCAGAATTATTCAGGTATGTTGTTGGCGTATGACCGAAAATAACTGTTTTCTCCCATTTCACATGAGATCTATAGAAGTTTTCACGGATCCATATAAGATCACTTCTTTTCTGTTCATTTAATTGCTTCACACCAGGATTAAGCCCGGCATGTACTGCAATAAAATCATCTCCTTCAAAATAAAGCTTCAGGTTATTATAAAACATTTTATGGTTTTCAGGTATAATAAAATCATGCATATTTGCCTCATAACTCTTTATCGTGTATCCGCCCCCATTACTGAAATAGTTACTGTAATTATCGCCTATGTTTACAAACCTTATAAACATATCTTCATGATTTCCCGTTAAAAAAATAACTTTAAATCTGTTTGTTAACTCAATTAAAAATTCAATTACTTCAAATGAAGACGGTCCTCTGTCAATATAATCCCCCAGAAATATTATTGAATCTTCAGGTTTGATATCATTGTTTATATAAGTGATAATTTTCTTCAGCTTTAAAAGATGGCCATGAATATCCCCGATGATATAATATCTGTTTCCCATTCGTTAATTATATCCGCAGACCCTTTTTTTATTTCATAAAATTCAGCTTACAACAGATTAATCATTTAATTAAGCATCGTCCTGTTCCCTGTATATTTTTTTCCTGGACGTTTCAACTATTCAGTTTTTTCTATTATTATAATCTTCAATTCTGGATTTTAGTTCATTAAGAACTTTTTTCCCATCATTATAATTTTTCAGAGACCAGCAGCCGAATATCCATTTATCGTTGAGTGAAATAAAAGTATATTTTTCATCTTTCTCTTTTCTGAATGCTGTATAGGTATTATCTGATGAAATGAGAATATAATCATTTTGAGTAAGATTTTTAAAAATTTCGTACGCATCATAAAATGAATTATTCTCACTTAAAAAAACATCAATCAATTCTTTATTCCATGTCCAGCGCGTGGAATTAATGTTACTTAAAAATGGAAACTGCGGATATGGTTTTCGGCTGTATAAAACTCCATATCCGTCTGAACCCTTAATTATATTCAGCCCTGCAGGAAGCTTGTCATGATTGTAATTCTGCCCTATATAAAGAAGAGGTATATGAACAAATGCTTTAAGTTCTTTTTTAAGAAATAATTCCGCCTTGTCGGTAGTTGAACTGATGACATATTCTCCTGATTGAATTATTGTTACAGTATCGCTGCAGAATTCGTTTACTTCAGAAATGTCAAAAATACCGGGGCCTCTGACAGTGGAGAAGAAACTATAAGCATCTGACACTGAATTAAAACTTATAACTTCAAGTTTAATTTTAACGTCTTTATCATCAATTGACTGATAAACAGAAGACGCGATCCTGTCTATTCCAAGTCCCAGATATTCACTATTATATTTTTTTATATTTTTGCCTTTATAAAAATTTACAGAATTAATTCTTACCCATCCAGGTACATCCGAATCCCTCGGAAGCAGATCAACAACAGTACTTATTTCACTCTGAAAAAGAGAGCATGAAGAAAAAGTAACCACCAGGATATATAATAAAAACAGTCTTGTTTTAATTCTCATATCCCTCTCCCGCCATGTGACATGCTGTCATATGTTCTGATCCGTTTAAATTATAATTTTTAAATTCAGGATATTTTTCACGGCATATATCTTTTGCAACCGGGCATCTCGGATGAAAATAGCAACCTGACGGCGGATTTACCGGCGATGGCACATTCCCTTTAAGTATTATTCTTTTATACTGGTTTAATGCCGAAGGTCTTGGTATAGCAGAGATCAGGGCTTTTGTGTACGGATGCAAAGGAGCATTATAGATTTCATCAGCATCTGCCATTTCAACTATCCTGCCGAGGTACATCACTGCTACCCGGTCGGAAATATGCCTGACTACCGTAAGATCATGGGAAATAAATATATAGGTAAGACCAAGTTCATTCTGAAGATCCATCAGGAGATTTAATATCTGCGACTGAATTGATACATCAAGAGCGGAAACCGGTTCATCACATATTATGAGTTTCGGATTTAAAGCTATCGCACGGGCTATTCCGATCCGCTGTCTCTGCCCTCCGGAAAATTCATGGGGAAATTTTTCCAGTGAATTGCTCTGAAGACCGACCTTGTCGAGAAGACTTTTTACTTTATCCATTCTCCGTTCTTTATTATCCAGCCTATGTATAATAAACGGCTCCTCCAGAATATATCCCACCGTATGTCTTGAGTTTAAAGATTCAAATGGATCCTGAAAAATCATCTGCAGATCTCTTCTGTAAGGAAGAAGTTCTCTCTGTGTCATACCCGATATCATACTGTTTTCAAAGCAGACTGATCCTCCGGTCGGCTTATATAAATTGAGTATTGTTCTTCCAAGAGTCGTTTTCCCGCAACCTGTTTCGCCGACAATACCAAGAGTTTCACCTTTTACGGCAGACAGGCTGACATCATCCACAGCATACACTTTGCCTGCCACTGTTTTAAAAATACCTTTTTTTATCGGAAAATATTTTTTTAAATTTTCAACTTTAAGAATAATTTCCATTTTATCTTCCGTATTTATAACAATTCACAAAATGGTTTGCGTCCACCGCATACTCTTCCGGATGCTTTTCCGAACATGGTTCAAATGCAAAAGTACACCTGCTACGAAACCGGCACCCCTCCGGATAATCAGTTATTGAGGGCACCATACCTTCAATAGATTTCAGCCTGGTTTTTCTGGTGTATTCAAACTTCGGTATTGAATCAAGAAGTCCGGAAGAATAAGGATGCATCGGTCTTGCAAACAGTTTGTCTACAGCCGCTTTTTCAGCCACTCTCCCTGCATACATTACTACAACATTATCACACAGCTCAGCAATTACACCAAGATCATGCGTAATGAAAATTACGGACATTCCGGATTCTTGCTGAAGTTCCTTTATAAGATCAAGTATCTGTGCCTGAATTGTGACATCGAGCGCAGTTGTCGGCTCATCCGCAATCAATATTTCAGGCTTACATGCCAGGGCAATCGCTATCATAACACGCTGCCTCATACCCCCCGAAAGCTGATGCGGGTATTCATTCATTCTCTGAGCTGGATCAGGTATTCCAACTTTTTCAAGCAGATTAAGGGTTTCTCTCTCTATCTCGTTTTTTTTTAAATCTTTTCTGTGTAATTCAAAAACTTCGCTTATCTGTTTTCCGGTTTTTTTTACCGGATTTAAAGCTGTCATTGGTTCCTGGAAAATCATGGATATTGAATTGCCTCTTATCTCCCGCATCTCCTCAGGTTTAAGAGAGAGAATATCTCTCTCCCTGAAAATAATCTCACCCCCTAAATACTTTCCTGACGGTACCGGCAGAAGTTTCATAATTGAAAGTGCGGTTACGCTTTTACCACAACCCGACTCGCCGACAATTCCAAGAGTCTCCCCCTTCCTCAGATTGAAATTTATTCTGTCAACAGCAGGATATATTATCCCGTCTTTCATGAATCCGGCTGAAAAATCTTTAACCTGTAAAATTATGTCTGTTTCCTTTTGCATCTATCTGAAATTTCCCTGTTTGTACTTTGTTATTATATTAGTAACAGGTTTGAATGTCTTATTTGATTTCATAGCTTCAGTTGTTTCATTTTTTATATTTTCATCAATCCAGAAATATCCACCCGAAGCAGGATCGTCAAATATTTCTGTTGTTGTTTTATATCCCGGAACATCGGGGATCCTGATCCATCTCCAGCAAAGAGCCCTGGTGAATGGAAGAGATTCCAGTGGAATCCACCCGCCGGATTCATTTATCTTCTCCTGTATCCTGTGGGACAGCTGGATTAGTTCTTTTTCATCAGTTGAATCCCTGTACTGGTTTATAAGCTTATCCATTTCCGGATCATCAAGATTGTTGATATTATTTGTCTGGGGTTTATGAGCATTTTCAGAATGAAATGACTGCCACGGCTCAGGTCTGAATCCCGTTGACCATGCCATATACGTAACATCATGCTTCTTTTCCAGTGTTTTTTTATATGATGTCCCGGGATCAAGAAGTTCAAGATTGAGCTCTATCCCCGCTTTTTTTGCCTCTTCTTTCATCACCACAACTCTAGGAGTAAGCAGCGGCTGACCATATGTAAGGGTTACCGAATACCTTACACCATTCTTAATCCAGATGCCATCATCGCCCCTGCTCCAGCCTGAAGATTTCATCAGTTTTTCCGCTGCAGCAATATCGAAACTCCTGGCTTTTACATTAGTATTGGTATACGCACCATAACCGGTATAGAATGTCTGCAGGCGTGTTGCTTCATCACGCAGAATCTGCTTATTTATTTTTTCAAAATTAATTGAATGCGCAAGAGCATATCTGGTATTTTTATCTTTAAAAATTTCCTTATCAAGATTCAGATAGAGACCCCAGGTTGGCATTGTTGCCTGATTGTAAAACCAGATTTTTTCCACATAACCATTATCAAAAATTTCACCATTTGCCTTTTCATACCATATTGCAGCCCTTGTCGCTCTGAAAAAATCGAGTTTACCTTTCTTGAAATATTCAAAAGCAACATTCTCATCTCTGATTACCGTTAATTTAAAATAATCAACATTAAACCTGTTTTTATTATAACGGAGATCTTTCGCCCACCAGTCTTTCTTCCTTTCAAAAAGCAGATATTTGCCGTTTGAATAATCTTTCAGAATATAGGGACCTGTATTTGGTTCTGTTTTCCAGTTGTAGTCACTCACAAAGTTACTGTTCAGTTTTCCGTAAAAATGTTTTGGTACAGGGTTTAAATTAACATAATACCAGAGATCCGGTTTCTTTTTTGAAGCAGTTACAGAAATAAGGTAATCTCCATATTTTGTTACACACTGAATCTCCTTCGAATAAAATTCATTTAAAAACGGATCATTGATATGTTTCGATCTCACAAACTCCATAGCAAAGATAAAATCATCGGCTGTAACAGGAACACCATCCGACCATTTAGCCTCAGGGTTAATTTTAAAATACATGGTTTTACCATCTTTACCATATGCCCAGTGGGTAGCGAGTTCCGGGAGTATTTTATCGGTATTTCCATGATATCCGATCAAACCCATCTGATTATCAGTAAAAAAAGATCTGGTAAAATTATTTGCGTCTGGACCGACTGTTCTGAAGGTAAGTGGAAATCCCGGTATATACAGATTGAAGGTTCCACCCTTTTTTGCATTGGGTGAAGCGATGAGAGGTTCATTATCATTTGTAATCCATTTCAGGTTTTCATCCAGCTGATGAACTGAATAATCGATATTCAGATTTTCATCTGAACTACCTGAAATGTCCGGATTACCGGATTTCCCGCATGAGAAAAACATCACCGCTGCAAAGACGATGCATATTAAACTGTATTTCAAGTCTGCAAGTTTCATTAAACAAGCCTCCGTTTTATTCATATGTTGAGTAGAGTTTCGGATCGAAAGCTTCACGCACTGCCTCTCCGATAAATGTAACCATTATAAGAATAGCAATCATTGAAGCTATTACCGATATTCCAATCCAGCAGGCGGTTATATTATATTCCCATGCTTCTGAAAGAAGCTGGCCCCAGCTTGGAGTTGGAGCGGGTAAGCCAAAACCGAGAAAATCAAGAGCTGTTAAAGATATAATACCCTCTACAACAGAAAAGGGTATGAACGTAATTATTACTGAAAGAGTATTAGGCAGAATATGACACCTTATAATTCTTGAGGTGCTGGCACCAAGGGTTATTGCTGCCAGTACATATTCCCTTTCCCTTTCTTTATATGTAGCGGTTCGCATATACCATGTAATCCCTATCCATCCGAAAAATATCATAATGCCAAGAAGTGAAAAAAAGTTTGGGATAATTATTGATGAGATAATAATAATAGCATAAAGTACAGGAATGTTATTCCAGATTTCGACAATTCTCTGAAAAAAAAGATCAAATTTCCCTCCGAGATACCCCATCAGACAGCCGATTGATATCCCTATAAGATAATTGAAAAATAACAAAATCAGTGAAAAGATTATGGAAATTCTGAAACCGTATATAAGTCTCGATGCAACATCTCTTCCGGTTTTGTCTGTTCCCAGATAATGCCGGCTTGCAAAAGATGGAGCAAGCGGAGGATATTCTCCATCTTTTAACTCAGTTTCAAAAGGATTATATGGAATCAGCGGGAGAATAACAAAATTTTCAGATGAACTGCTTTTAATTTTATTCTTCAGCTCTCTGTAGTTTGTTTCATATTCATAATTAAGACCAAATTCTGTTCCCGGAATAATAGGACCATATGTGGGTAAATAGTACCTGCCGTTATATTTAACCATAAGTGCCCTGCTGTTAACAAGCAGTTCCGCACATAGAGACAGAATGATTAATATCACCATCAGCAGGAAAGAGTAGTAACCTCTTCTTATCCGCTTGAATCTTTTAATCATATCAATTGTAAGAGGATTAAATCTGATCATAATATCCTATTCAAATTTAACTCGGGGATCAACAATGGCGACACAGATATCTGAAAGAATATTCCCTATCATAAACAGAAGTGATGATACTACAAGAATACCCATAACTACCGGGTAATCCCTTTCTGTTAATGACTCAAGTCCAAGGAGGCCCATTCCGTCAATATTAAAAATTTTTTCTATAAGGTACGATCCGGTAAGTATAAGAGATACATTATTCCCGAAATGCGTGGCCATTGGAATAAGACTGTTCCGGAATGCATGATGAAAAATCGCACCTTTATAACTCTGACCTTTTGCAATAGCCGTGCGTATAAAATCGGATGCCATATTATCAAGAAGTGCATTCTTCATCATAAACGTCATTACGGCGAAACTACCCGCCATATATGCGACTAGAGGAAGTATTGAATGATATAAAACATCCATCACCTGTCCGGCAGTGGATAGTTCATGAAAATTCTCCCCTGTAAACCCGCCAAGGGGAAAGACATCAAGCCATGATGAAAAAACCATAAGCAATATTATAGCAACAACATAATTCGGAACGGCATATCCTACAAATATCAGGACAGAGGTTATATTATCGATGCCTGTTCTATGTTTTACCGCTTTCAGTATCCCCAGAGGTATACATACTGAATATGTTATGATCATCGCCATAATACCATAAAAAAGTGAAACCGGAAGTTTGCTTTTAATTATTGACCACACCGGCTCGTAATACCTTGTAGATTTGCCAAGATCAAATACCAGTACATTTTTAAGCCAGTTAAAATAGCTGACTATTACAGGTTTATCAAAACCATAATACTTTTTCAGCTGATCAAGCTGCGCCGCTGACAGTGGAGTAGCATTCATCCGTTGATAGCCCTTTCCGACAGCGGACTGTTGAGCCTCAGCTATCATCCGTTCTATAGGACCTCCCGGAACAAATCTGGTTATGGCAAATACCATTAAGGTTATCCCGATAAAAGTCGGGATTATAAGCAACAATCTTCTTAATATATAAGTGATCATATTCTTCTATAATTTACCATTTATAACACGACATAATTTCAGCATTACAAACTTTGTCAAATACTAATAAACAGCATGAGTTATTCCCTGCATCTGTAACCGACATTTCTTACAGTTTCAATAATTGAATTAAAGTCATCCCCTATTTTACTGCGTAATCTTCTTATATGAACATCCACAGTTCTTGTTCCACCGATATACTCCATACCCCAGATTCTGCTTAAAACATCTTTTCTGGAAAAAACAACTCCTCTGTTTTCAAGAAAAAGTCTTAACAGCTCAAACTCCTTATACGTTAAATCCAGCTTCTCCTCATTCATATAAACAGCATATTCTTTTGTATTTACGATAAGATTCCCGATAGATATCTCTTCCTGTTCATCAGGTATACCTGTTAATATTCTGCCGATCCTGGCTTTGACTTCACCTTTTCGGAATGGATAAAGTATAAAATCATTAAAGAACCATGTTGAATCGAGTTCTGTAACGGTATTGACTCTCAACACAAGCAGAACAGGAATATCCTGGATTTTTTTTCTCAACCGGGAAAGATAAAATTGTGTTGAATCAGACGAGCCGATCTCCTCATAATCTATGATATATAATGCGCAGCTCTCTTTTGACGTGGATTCAATGTTTCTGTGAATAGATATTTCAAATTCCGGAATATTGATTTTAAGATCGTCCGCGATTTCACTATTCTTGGTAACCAGTCCGATATTTATTTTCATAGTTATATTTTTATCTCGCTGAATATTTTCAGATAACGCTCTGCCACTCTTTCAGCATAGAAATCTTTAACCTTGTCCATGTTATTCCTGGATATTACTCCGTATATAATTTTATCCTGATAAATTTTCAGCATACTATTCCGGCAGGCTTCTATATCCCCCACATCAATCAGAAGAGCATTCTCCCTGTCTTTTAGAAAATCCACCTGTCCACCATGATTGGTACAGACAATCGGAAGTCCGGTAAACATTGCCTCCATGAATACTATTCCAAAGCCCTCATGAAGAGAAGTAAGAATGAACACATCGGAATTTTTAAGATAGCTGTACTTTTTCTCATCGGCTATATAACCTGGAAAAACCACTCTGTCGCTAAGATTGAGGTTGGAAGTCAAATCTTTCAGGTGTTCCATCTCAGGCCCGTCGCCTACAATTAAAAGTCTGATTTTTTTATCATTAATCCCTGAAAGCGCATGAAGCATTGTATCTATTGATTTTCTTTTAATTAATCGTCCAATGGTTATAAAGTAAAAGGAATTTTTATCAAGTCCCAGTTTTTCCCTGCTGCTATTGACAATGACGGGTGGATGAAATGCCAGCGGAATAATTTCCACTTCTTTAACCGGATTATAATACTTAACAGTATTATCTCTTGTATTTCTTGACTGAGCTACTATCCTCTCTGCTCTGTTAAGTATAAACTTTACAACCCTGCTGAATATGAAACTGTCATGTGGTGACATTTTTTTACTTGGATCATAAATATCCCCACCGTGCAGTGAAAGAACATTCGGTATATTAAACATCTTCCCGAGAATATAACCAAGAGGCCCGGAAGGTACTGCGAAATGCGTATTTATTACACTATAACGATTTTTTCTGCATAAACTTATTCCTTTTAAAAATCCGGTCAGTAAGAAGAAAAACATAGATAAAAATGTCGCCGCATCCCTGGATTTCCTGAAAAATATTCTTGATCTGTAAACATTGATGCCATTAACATTCTCATAAAAATCAAGTCCGGAAAAATGAGATGTAAGTACATCTACCTGCCCCTGCTTTATCCATTCAAGTGCAAGATCATAAGTCGCCACACCACCCCCACCTCCAAGCGGGGGAAACTCATAATTTACAATCAGTATTTTTAAACTATCATCTTTCTTTTGCATTCTTTTATATAACTCTTAATACATTTAACTTAAAAAATTATATTTATCATTCATACAACCAAAATCCGTCATGCTCAAACTGTCTCACCTAATAAAAGCAATAATATTTATCAGAACATAAAATGTCAGGGAAACGATGTTCAGATTCATCACAAGGCTTCTTTATTAAAAACAGTTTCTGCTGCATCGGCTTTTCTAAATAATGTCTGAAAAACAAAATTTCAAGAAAAACCCTGTCAGAAAATATATACTATTAAACTTATAATATTGAGTAAAGTATTTTTTATGCCATTGTCAGTCTGTCCGCAATTAAACCGTAAAATCCATATGATCCGCTACTATAATGCCATCCAAGATGCTTACCGCAAGTCCCGCATAAACATACACTCCAGAGAAACCCCTCAAACCATGTATTCTCTTCGGTATAGTCTGTTATAATAACTGTACCCGGAGCATTTGAGAAACATATTACACGGAAAAATAATCCCGCAGGATTTTCAAATATATAAGTATCAGTATTATTCATATGTATTTTATCTGAAATCAAAGCAATTTTTTTAGAACAATTCCTGCATAAAATCCATCTTTTACCGGAATCTTCATCATCTTTGGACACTTCACCCTGCAGAGAGTAACTGGTTTCATCAGTATTCTCCACATGCTTAAAATACACAAACGATTCCATGGTATCTGTTCTTTCTGTTATTGCTCTCATATAATAATAAAATATTCAATGAGATACTTAAAAATATTTTATTTGAGAATTTAAAGTATATTTTTAAGTATTAATATATTTTTACCGACTTTAATATCAGGTAATATTATTCTTTTACAATCTAAAAATATTTTTTAGCTAAGACATTCGGAGATATTTATTGTAAATCTATATTTTACATTTGAGCATAGTAATAATTGATGTTAACAAAATGGATTATCCTTAACAATGAACACACTAATTATTCAGAATAAAATCGGCTTTAACTTCAAAAGAAGCTTCAGGAAAGCGAAGCATTTTTACAGAAAAAACCGACTCCATGATGCTCTTACAATCCTTACCAATCTCAGGCATCATGGATATAATGATCCCGAATTAATGCTGCTTATCGCAAGAGTTTATGACAGACTCACAATTCTGACATCTGATGCAGAGTATGAAGAGCTCACTCTTGAAACATATAATGATATAATCAGATATTCAAGCAGCAGAAGAGTAATTAAAAAAGCGCTTAAGCTTCAAAATCTCTTTATAAAAAATATCTATGCTTTAAACGAAAACGAACAAAAGGCTCAGTCGAAAGCCGAAGAACTAAAGAACAGTAAACCCCTCTCTCCGAAAGCATGGTATATGCTTGCAGCAAATTTTTCAGTCCGCAAAGATCCGTTTTTTGTAATCGATGCATATAAAAACGCGGTAAGTCTTAATGAAAAGTATATATCTGCCCTCTACAGGCTTGGATATGTCTATCAGTACAATCTCAACGACAGGAATGAGGCCCTTGGTTATTATCTCAGGGTAATAAAAATTCTTCCATATGAAGATAGTATTGAATCGGAATCTACAAATGTTAAAACCATTCTTGAAGCATGTACGGAAATAAGTGAAATTTATGCATCTGAAGAGAAGTACAGCAAAGTAATATCTGTGTTTGATCATGCTTTTAAAACTTTTATGGCATATAGTGATATCTGTACAATAGACAGTATCCGGAGAATCATCAGCAACGCTTATACGGCAGCTGATGAACTTAACCGGATTTCTGCATTAAAAAAACATATAAAGGAAAACTTCGGTTATGATCTTGATATTATACTTGAGGAATTAAGATTATAAAAGATGTTTAATACACCAAGAAAAGCCTCTACCATATCAATTGTTAAAAATAATTCAGATAAAATGGAAGTCCTTCTCATGCGGAGACATCTCAACGACAGATTTCTTCCGGATTATCTTGTATTCCCCGGAGGAGCAGTTGATCAGCAGGATTTAGATTACAGGATTACCGGTGTAAAACCTGCTCTCAATCTGAAGGATTTTGATGGCAGCCTTGATATATATATCAGTTTCCTAATCTGCGGCATCAGGGAAACATTCGAAGAATCAGGTTTTCTTCTTGCTGTGGATGACGAAGGTAATTATCCTGCAATCAGCACAGAACAATCTATTAAAAAATTTGATGCTTACCGTCGCGATGTGTTTACTAAAAAAATTTCATTTGGAGAGATGCTTAAAAGGGAAAATCTCAGCCCCGCGGCAGGAAACTGCTTTTACATGAACAGATGGATTACTCCTCCGTTTTCCAATATAAGATATGATACAAGGTTTTTCACAGCAATAGCGCCGGAGAACCAGGAACCATCACACGATGGTGATGAACTTGTAGATCTCATGTGGATGACTCCCGCAGAATCATTGATTGATTACAGAAAAGATAAAATAAAGCTGGTTATGCCGACTATTAAAACACTTGAATTTCTCAGCAGATTTGAACAGTCAGAAGATGTAATAAAACATTTTCAGGAGTGACATGTTTTCTCCCCCGCTATATTTTTAATGAAAGATTCCTTTACTTTATTTATATTCTTATACTTACCCAGCATAATCATCAGTTTTGTTACTGCAGCTTCTGTAGTAATATCGGCTCCGCTGATAACTCCTGCTTTTTTAAGACTGTTTCCGGTACTATACCTCTCCATTTCGACACTCCCGGAGCTGCACTGCGTTACATTTACAATCACAAGTCCCTTTTCAATCCCTCCGGAAATTATCTCAATAAACCCGTTATCTGCGGGGGCATTACCGGAACCGTAGGTTTCAAGAATTACAGCTTTAAGACCAGGTATATTAATTACCGCCCTGACAGTCTCCATGCGAATCCCGGGAAATATTTTAAGTATCGCGATATTAGAGACAATATTCAGATTCAGCTTCAGTTCACCGTATTGATTTTTTTTCCTTTTTATTGCAGTATGGTTATAAACCATATGAATCCCGGCTTCAGCAAGCGGTGGATAGTTTGGAGACTCAAATGCCTTGAAATTCTCAGCGCTCCTTTTTCTTGTGCGGTTACCCCTGTATAATCTGAATTCAAAATAAATACAAACCTCCGGCACTGAAGCTCTCCCATTAATTTTTGCAGCTGCAATCTCAATTGATGATATAAGATTTTCCCTTCCGTCAGTACGCAGGATATTTATCGGAAGCTGAGATCCCGTAAGAATGACCGGTTTTGAGAGATTTTCAATCATGAAGCTCAGAGCAGAAGCGGTAAATGCCATTGTATCTGTCCCATGCAGAATAACAAATCCATCATACTGCTTATAGTTTTCTTTAATGATTTCTGCGAGTTTAATCCATGCTGATGGTGTGATGTCCGAGGAATCTATCGGTTTCTCAAACTCGACCGAAGATAAATTATAACCAAAACGCCTTATTTCAGGTATTTCATCAATAATGTTCTGGAAATTAAAAGGGATGTAAGATCCTGTTGAAGGATCCTGCATCATCCCTATTGTACCACCGGTATAAATTATCAGTATTGAAGGCTGGTTTTTCCCCATAGGACATCCCTGTCTATGCGATTCCGAGATACGCCTTCTTCACATTCTCGTCATTAAGGAGATCTTTACCCGGTCCCTCCATTACAATATTTCCTGTTTCCATTACATATCCGTAATCTGCAATCTCGAGCGCCGCTTTCGCGTTCTGTTCTATGAGGAGTATAGTGACGCCAAGTTTATTTATATTCTGAATTATTTCAAAAATACTTTTTACAATTAAAGGTGCAAGACCCAGTGACGGTTCATCCATCATAAGGAGCTTTGGTTTGGTCATCAGAGCTCTTCCCACTGCGAGCATCTGCTGTTCACCGCCGGACAGTGTTCCGGCTTTCTGTTTAATTCTTTCTCCAAGTCTTGGAAACAGATAAAGCACCTTTTCCCTGTCTTTTTCAATTTCAGATTTATCCTTCCTGGAATATGAACCAAGTACCAGATTTTCATGAATTGTTAAATTGGCAAAAACCTTTCTCCCTTCAGGAACAAGCACAAGGCCTTTACTTACAATATCCTTTGTCTTAATACTGGTAATATCCTGATCGTTATAGAAAATTGTTCCGCCTGCCGGCTTCACAAGCCCTATCGATGTACGGAGTGTTGTACTCTTCCCGGCGCCATTCCCTCCGATAAGCGTAATAATCTTACCGTCAGGTACATTTATATTAATTCCCTTGAGAGCCTTAATTCCTCCATAATTAACATGCAGGTCATTTATTTTTAACATCAGTTAACCCCCAGATATGCTTCGATTACTTTTGGATTATTCTGTATTTCATAAGGATTACCCTCTGCTATTGTAACACCGTAATCAAGCACATATATTCTTTCACATACGCCCATGACAACCTGCATAGTATGTTCAATAAGAAAAATTGTAAGATCGAACTTTTCCCTTATTTCATGGATAAAGTTCATCAGTTCAATAGATTCATGTGGATTCATTCCAGCTGCCGGTTCATCAAGCAAAAGGAGTTTCGGATCGGTGGCAAGTGCTCTCGCAATTTCAAGCCTTCTCTGCTTACCATACGGCAGGGAATAAGCCTTTTCATTTATACTCTTCTCTAATCCCAGATCCCTCAGAAGATTCATCGATTTCTCAATCATATGTTTCTCTTCACGCCTGTACATGGGTGAGCGGAGCACAGACAACGTCAGAGGTGATCTTACACGCAGGTGATTCCCCACAAGTACATTTTCAAGAACAGTCATTTCTTTAAACAATTTTATATTCTGGAAGGTGCGCGCTATACCGAGCCTGGTTATTTCATGCGGTTTTGAATCTGTTATATCTTCATTGTTGAAGTAAATCGAACCTTCCGTAGGGATGTACTGGCTTGTTATCATATTAAAAGCTGTTGTTTTACCTGCGCCGTTTGGGCCGATAAGACCGACTATTTCGTTTTGTTTGATTTCAAGATTCAGATTCGAAACAGCAACAAGTCCGCCGAATTTCATTGTTATATTGTCAGTTCGCAGAATATACATGATTATTCACCTTCCACACTGTTCTTTTTCAACCTGCCCGGTTTAAAAAGAAAATCCCAGGAAAATTCTTTGTTCCCCATAATTCCCCTCTGGAAAAATAAAATAACAACCATCAGCATAATGGAAAAAATCACCATACGGAGTCCGGGAATCCCGTCTGTCCTGAAAATCAGAAAATCTATTGGGCCATCGAGAAAACGCAGATACTCCATCAGTACTGTAATAACTATACCTGATATAACTGTACCTGTTATACTCCCCATACCTCCCAATACAACAATAAGAAGAATATTATACGCAAGAAGGAATCTGAACATCAAAGGATCAATTGTTCCCATAAGATTGCCGAGAAGGCCTCCGCCGACACCCGCCATGAAAGACCCGATTGTGAATGAAAGTATTTTATGCCTGAAGAGATTTATCCCCATAGCCTCCGCTGCGACTTCATCTTCACGGATTGCCTTAAATGCTCTCCCGTAGCTCCCCTTAAATAAGTTGATCATAAATAAAATTGAAACAAATGCAATACCCCAGCTCCACCATATATTTGTATATGGTGGAAGACCTTTTAGCCCCAGAGGACCGTTTGTCAGACTCTGTGTGTTTGTAAAGATTATCCGTATAATTTCCGCAAAACCGAGCGTAGCAATTGCAAGATAATCATCCTTAAGCTTTAATGCGGGCGCTCCTATAAGGAAACCTGCAGCTGCCGCAACAAGACCACCCATCATAAGCGCGGGTAAAAAACTCCACTCCACATTGGCGAGCCATGGTACTATGGGCTCAAGGAAGAAATTCATTGATTTCTGCGCCGGAGACATTGTTAAAAGCGCCGTTGTATATGCGCCAATTGCCATAAATCCTGCATGTCCAAGTGAAAACAGTCCCGTAAATCCATATATAAGGTTAAGACTTAATGCCAGAGTGACATATATTCCACAAAGATTGACTATTCGTAATATGTAGGAATCAAAATTATAATTAAATAATATAAGAAGACCAATCGCTATAGACGCCACAGTAACAGTAAGAATTTTTTTTATAAGTTTTTCTCTTTCCATCTTAAACCTTCTCAGCGAGGTTTTCCCCCATTAAACCGGTAGGTTTAACAAGGAGTATAACGATCAGTAAAATAAAAGCAAATGCGTCTCTATAACCGGTTAACTCGGGAAGGAAGGCGACTGTCATAATCTCAAGGATACCGATTATCAGTCCGCCGAATACAGCTCCGGTTATATTACCAATACCTCCGACAACCGCTGCTATAAAGCATTTAAGTCCCGGCATAACACCCATCAGAGGATAGAGTTGAGGATATTTCATTCCCCACATTATCCCGCCGACAGCAGCAAGCAGTGATCCGAGTCCGAATGTATATGATATAATTTTATCAACATCAATTGCCATCAGCCTGGCGGTTTCATGATCACGGGAAAGCGCCCTCATTGCCATACCTGTTTTTGTTCTGTTTATAAGGTACATAAGCCCCACAAGAAAGATCAACGCAATAACAGGTATAAAAAAGTTAACACTTACTATATAAACATTCCCGATTGTTATAACTTTTCCAAAAAGTTCAGGTATGGGGAAAGCCTTCTGAATCCCTCCGAAAATAACAACTCCGAGACTTTCTATCAGGAATGATACTCCTATTGCGGATATCAGAACAGACACTTTAGGTGAATCCCTCAGAGGTCTGTATGCAATTTTTTCAATAGCCATACCCAACATTGCGGTTAAACCTATTGCCACGATAAATCCCACCCACCATGGCATAAAAAACATCGTCAATGCATAAAATGCAAAATATCCGCCAAGCATGAATATATCACCATGCGCAAAATTAATAAGTCTCAGAATACCATAAACCATTGTATAACCTATTGCAATTAAAGCATAAAGGCTTCCCAGAGAAACTGCATTGGAGAGATGCTGAAGAAATATTTCAAAAGTCATGAGAAACTCCATTTGAGCAAATATAAAAAATTAAACTGATAAAATTTCGCTTTCAGTTAAATATATGTCAAGAATATTATTATTGATCATCCCGCCATTCAGGCTTGTATATTAATTTGCCGATTAAAACAATAAAATTGTATGAAATATGAATATAAAAAGAGGAAGCTGCTGGCTTCCTCTTTTTATATTCATATACAACAGTATCTGCTGTTTTAAACGGGGTGCAGAGACTTCAGCCTCTGAAATAACCCGCAGGTTTTATGGTTTAACGGTTGTTAGATATTTAAATTTGCCGTCTTTAACAACTTTAATAACCGCATCTTTAACAGCATCTCCATTCTCATCAAGAGTGATCATACCTGCTGCACCTTCAAAATCCTTGGTTTTTGCAATTTCATTTTTGATTTTTTCCGGATCAATTGAATTAGCTTTTTCAATTGCAGCCTTAATCACGAGATATGCGTCAAAACCAAGCGCTGTTACTGCTGCCGGATCATCTTTGTATTTTTCTTTATATGCCTTCAGGAATTTTTCAGACATTTTTGTAATAGGCACTTCTGTAGTAAAGAATGTTGAGAAAGTAGCTCCCTCAACTGCCTTCTTCCCGACTTCAAGGAACGGACCGGTTTCCCATGTATCTCCGCCAAGGAAAGGAATCTTGATTCCCTGGTCTCTTGCCTGTTTAATAATCAGAGCAGACTCGGTGTAGTTACCTGGAGCAAAAATTACATCAGGTTTCAGCTGAGCAATAGCTGTAAGCTGAGCGGTAAAATCATTATCTCCTGTATTATAACTGAATGGTTTTGCAAGTACAGCTTTGTTGTTTTTTGTAAGTTCAGTGAATGAATCGGTAAAAAACTTTGCAAGTCCAACCGAGTAGTCGTTGGATATCTCCTGAATAACACAGGCTGTTTTGGCTTTTACTTTATTTACAGCATAGTTGGCCATAACTTTACCCTGGAACGGATCGAGGAAACAAACCCTGAAATACCAGCCATTACCCTTTGTTACGAGGGGATTAGTAGCCGAACATGCCACAACAGGAACTTTACCCTTAGTAACCTGTCCGGCAGCCATTGAAAGTGAACTTCCCCAGCTTCCGATAATTGCGGCTACCTGATCTTTGTTAACTAGCCTTTCAGCAGCATTGGCTGATTCAACCTTATCGCTCTTGTTATCAACGATAACGAGTTCAATTTTTTTCCCGAGTACAGTAGGGAACATTTCATTTGCAAGCTTCATACCGCGGACTTCAAGTTCTCCGCCGCTTGCGTTAGCGCCTGTAAGAGGCTCAAAAACACCAACCTTGATTACAGATACTTCAGAAAGCTCGGGCGCTTTCTTTTTACAGCCTGTTACCATTACAGCGAAAACAAGAAATGCTGTAAGCATAAGAATTAACTTTTTCATGCATTACTCCTTACATTTTTTTCTATATTATTACATCAGTACATTCTGTACTGCCATAATCACTATAATCTGCTTATTACGCATTGAACCAACAAGAGCACTTACATCAGCAACTGACTCTTTTTTGAGTTTCTATTTTATATATGAATTTTCCCGGGTAAAGTCAATTGAAAATTGAAAAGCTTTGTTTAAAAAAACATTTTCAGCAGATTTTACTGCATTTCCATGTCTTATCACTCCTGAAATTATTTCTTTTTTTATACCGGCCGGTTCGTAAAGAAGTCCATACATGAAATTTACCTTGCAGGTTTTAATATTAAATTATTAAAACTTCACATTTTAATGTATTACATCTATTTTTATTAACTTATTATACTGGAAAATTAATTATCAAATATGTTTTTTTATTGTGAATAGAATTGACTTCGAGAATAGTGACTTATATTTTGCACGGTTTTACTACTTTACTACTTGGAAGAATCCTATTTTATGAAAACAAAATTCAGCTACAAAGCGAAGCCTGCGGCGGAAACCGGTTCCAGCCCGGAAGTGACACCTGTATCAGCAGCAGAAAATAACAGCCTCAGAGACAGCATAGTAAATAACATCGCCATGTTTCTTTTCTCATTCTCGGTTATGGCTCTCGAAACAATTTTTATGCACCAGCTCCTTATTATTACAAATTATATAACAGCTACATTTGTTATCTCAATCGCCATGATCGGCATAGCAGCGGGGGGATTTTTCAGCTTTTACCTGTCACGTATCAAAGGATATGCAGTTATGCTCCTCTCCGCTCTTCTCTTTACTGCATCAATTCCACTTTCATATTACAACATAATAAGAATCGGGGAATATCAGTATCCATATTTTCTTGTTCTGCCGTTTCTGTTTGCATCTATTATAATCTCCCTCCTTTTTGCAAGAGGGAATTCAAACAAAATATATTTCACAAATCTTGTAGCATCAGCAGCAGGTGTAATATTCCCGATTATAAGCGTAAGTTCAATTAAATCGGAGAATTCACTCATAGTACTGATGTTTATCCCGGCAGTTTTTATCCTGACACTTGTTATAGGATTCAGAAACATTTTTCTTAAAATCATTGCGGCAGCAATATCCATACCCCTCATCCTCGGGGTACACTTTGTTCTAAAAGAAAACCTTAAACTCCCGGCCGAGTTTACAAAAAGTGAATTTGAACAGAAGATTATCCCCTCAATTAAAAGCAAGTTCGACAGGGACTTTATGCTTTCAAAGTTCACTCTATCCGGCGACAAATACGTCATAGGAACAACTCTCTATGACAAGAAAAGGGCTAAGTATATTCTCAATGATATAGGTTATTCCCGCATAGTTGATCCGGAAAAGTATCCGATTCTTAAAAAATACGGTATTGCCGATCTCGGTCTGACCAATACAATTGATATAAACTACAATATAAAAATTGACTCAAAGAACCAGATTGATGAGAGAAAAACCTGGTCCACGCAGATGAGACTGCATAACTGGAAACTTGTATATTCCGGCGACGACCTTATGGGTAAAATTGACCTCTTTGCTGTTGATGATAAAAATATCTTTTTCTGTACAAACGCCATTCCGCTTGATACAGTTGATAAATCGAACGGAACTTACTGGGATCCACGCGTTCCGCATGTAGACAATCCGAAAGTTTTTATAATAGGTCTTTCATACGACGGTATAGTCAAATCCGCAAAGCAGCTTCCCGGAGCACGGGTCAGTGGAGTTGAGTTTTCACCTATTATCATGGATATCATGACAGAAAACAACAAAGAGGGTTATTTCTCCGAATTCGGACACTACCCATACAAGGATCTTGACGCCTACCATGCGGAGGGAAGATATTTTCTCTCAAGCAACAATGAAACATACGACATGATAACCCTTATGAATCTCCACTACGAGTACCCGGCAATAGCTACACTGGCGCCGGAATACCTCCATACGGTTGAAGCAACGAAGATGATGCTTAAGAAGCTTTCAGACAAGGGTATGGTTGTATACGAAGAGATTCTTGAAACCAAAAGGTCAAAGTTTGCCTTCTACAAATTCCTTAATACACTCAGGCAGTCAATGCTGGAGATAGGTATAAAAAATCCCAATGATCATATAATAATCTATTCATGGGACTTCTGGGGTTCATGGAAACAGTTCCAGACTGTTATAATTAAAAAAGCGCCATTCACAGACAGAGAACTTTCAACATTTGCCGGTTACCATAATGTGATAGCACCCAGGTACGGATCTGAAATATTCCTCCATCCAAGAATGAAAACCGGGCATAAGTTTGAAGAATACTTCAGAGCCAATCCGCCTGTATACTATCTGAAAGACTATCCCGACGGGTTATCAAAGAAAGAATATGCATCTGACATCCTTGCTAAAATTGACAATCCTGAAGACAGAAAATTCATAGAGGGACTGTACAAATACAGCAATACCTATTATAAATATTACCTCCAGAAAAAAAGCATGAAGGAGGAGGACAACACAAGACTTGAAGCAATTCTTAACAAAGTTAACTTCCCATACGAACTCGACCTTTCACCAGTAAGAGACAACAATCCCTACCCGTTCAATATTTATAAGAACAAGAAAGAGGTGCGCGACCCTCTTGATATAATTCTTAAAATTGCCGGTATAATGCTCGCGCCGGTATTCCTGCTTGCGTTGTTCAAATACGGATCACAGAGATTCAGACTTCTGGGACATACTGTATTCTTCGGTCTTCTCGGCTTCGGGTTTATGCTGATAGAAATAGTACTTATGCAGAAATACCAGAATTTTATCGGCTCCCCCATTTACTCAACAATAGTAATATTCGGAGGCCTTCTCTTCTTCAGCGGACTCGGGAGTTTCTTCAGCAGGAACTTCAGCAAAAAGGCGCTTGTTGCATGTATCTGTGTTATTCCGCTGCTGATTCTTTTCCAGTCTTTCTTTATCGGTGACGTGTTTCAGATGTTTGCAAAGTACAGTTTCCATTCAAAACTCTTTATAGCATCAGGACTTATCTTCCCTCTTGCATTCCTCATGGGGATACCCTTCCCGCATGCCATGGAACAGGTTAAGCAGGATGTATCCAACGAGTATGCAACCCTGATGTTCGGAGTAAACGGTGTACTTTCAACTGTAGGGGCTTCTCTCACGATATTTCTTAACGTAGCCTATGGCATGAATTATACACTTATGATCGGTTTCGCAACATATGTCACAGCGATTCTGCTCTTTATTTTAATCAAGAGATCATAGTCCGGATAATGAAGAAGAAGCTTGCCGTACTGATATCCGCAATTTCTTTCATTACCGCTTCAGTTACGGAGTGTAAAAGCGGCGGTAATGACCTTAATGTCTTCGCAGTTAAATACGGCAGGTCTTCATTCCAGAAACGCTTCGTGTTTTATGGTGACACATCGGGGGAATCTGTTCCCTTCAGCTGGCTGATGTATTACATAACCTATGGTGATAAAAAAATTCTCATCGATACAGGTTTTAATGATCCCGGAATGGTAAAACTTTTTCAGATACAGGACTTTAAAGATCCAGTGTCAATTCTAATAGATAACAGCATCAAGCCGGAAGAGATAACCGATGTAATAATTACACATTCACATTTTGACCATATAGGTAATGCCGTTTTTTTTAAAAATGCCCGTTTCTATATTAACAAAGAAGAGCTCTCTGCTCTTAATGCATCAAAAATGAACGCTGTTAAGGAATTTTTTAAAAACAATCCGAATGTTACTGTATTTGATGAAAGCACTGTGCTTTATGGTATATTCAATATAAAAAAAGCTGGTGGTCATACAAAGGGTTCATCGGCGGTTTTTTTAAACTTTAATAAAAAAAATTACTGTTTCACAGGGGACGAGATTTATCTCCCTGAAAATGTTGCAACAAATACCGGCAATGGTTCAGTTGTCAGCCACAGTAACAATATGGATTTCATTGCTCAGCTAAAAAAAAGCAACTGCAGACTTTACACAATGCACGACAATAGATATTCTGATATTAAAGAAAGATTCATAAAAGTTTTCCCGGAAAAATAAGTTATCTTTATTGACTTGACAACATTTGGTATACTAAATAAACAGATTAAAATGCGCCCGTAGCTCAGTGGATAGAGCGTCGGACTTCGAATCCGTGCGTCGTAGGTTCGACTCCTACCGGGCGCGCATTTAACCTCTGACTTAATCAGGGGTTACAAAAAACCACATTGCCGGTATTATCATGGTATCTGCCGGTTATATGATATTTCATAAATATTATTCTTATCAAAACAGAGATACTCTATGTCATCCTTATGCCTGATTGTTATTGTGTCAGAAAAATGACTTATAATCTCTGTCCTGAATAAATCACCTTCAATGTTATCCACTCTTACCTCTGCTATACCGAACTGAAGATTTTCTTCTGAATTGAATTGATATTCCAGTGATTTTGTGAAGGCAATGCGTAAAAAAAGAACCGGCCACCCTTTGATGTTATACAGATCCTGCGATTATAAATTTTTATAAGTGATACTTAACATATAATTCTGGGTTTTAAGCCCCATAAGGAACAGGTCGTTATAGTAATTTGTCTGAGTGAACAGTACACCGCTTAAGCTGAATGTAAAATCAAAGTCTTTTCCTGAAACATATGCCAGGCTGAAACCGGGCAGTATTGATGACGGATTATCCCTGCCGTTGACCTTCGGGGAATGAAGTTTAAGATTCTCTATCTCCAGTTCATTAAAATCCTTAATAAACGTTACATACGGTGAAATTTTCATCCCATCCAGTTTATATGACAATACAACTGTAGCAGAAGCGCCCCAGACTGTTCCGCTGCCCTTTCCATTCATCAGATCTTCATTAACCGTATAACCGCTGCTTTTATACTGTTTAGTCACAACATCGGCATCCAGGTATTTTAAATAACCACCCACAATTACCGGCATTGACCAGCTCTTTGATTTTATAATATCAAACCCCAATCCGGCTTTTCCGTAGTGCGCTTTATTCTTTACAGTTATTACATAGACATCGTTGTTTATCCCGTAATCCGGAAAGCTTACAAGCATGTCGCCCGAAACTGTTGAATATGCGTAATTTAAATCAAAAAAGAACCTGTCAGTAAAAGCTGAAGAAAATGTTAAACCACCGCCATATCCGCTTAGCCCATCCCCGGTAATTTTAGCCTTTGACGAGTCAACTACAACCGCTACATTAAAGTATACCGGACTGAAAGTCAATGCGGTATCCCCTTTGCCGAAATGCGTCAATGGCGTATATATGTCATTAACATGTGACTGGTTTAAATTTATAATTGAATCAAGTGAAAGACCCGGAAATCCGTTATCCGGAGAAGTTGCGGCATCTGCATACGGGCAGATTAATAATGTAAAAAAAGATATCCGAATGATATTTATTAATGTTTTTTTCATTTTTAGATTCACCCCTGAAAAATTATTTTTTTTATCAGCATTTATTCCTTAACTTTTTTAAAGTGAAAAAGGCTCTATTACTCCCGCCGCAAAAGGCGGCGGGAGTTTATAATTCATTATTTTACATTAAAATATATCTTTAGGAATAATTACTGATCTTAATTCAGCTTTCTTTTACCAATATATGATGACCAGAAGAGTACTGATTCATTTGTTAAAACTATAATTACTCTTTCTTCTATATAAAGTCAAGTTATTCGTAACAATACTGCACCTGTTTTACACTATCGCTATAAAACTTTTTTATGATCCTTTATCTTCAGAAATTTGAGTTTACACCCTCTGAAGATAATCGTATTTTCCCGTATAGACAGGATTTTATTCCATAAGTTCAGGTTTTACCTTCAACTCAGAAAGTGGCTGTCATCGCAGGCAGCCTCTCTTATAAACTAACAATATTAATTAAATTCCGGCAGTAAACATCCGGACGGATACAATACAGGCTCTTCCATTTAATACCGGATGAATATTCTTGACAAAAATGTCTATAACCCTGTTCAGTTAGATCAGCCACCATGCCGCAAGCGGACAGCGTTTTACCTCAAAGAGACTATTTAATACCGGGTGGAATCAATGAAAATCGGGGAGTTTTCTGAATATACTGGTCTATCAATTCATACAATTCACTACTATGAGAAACTTTCTGCGCTCAACGCAGCGATTGAAGGACTGATCAGACCTCTTGCCGTCGAACTCAGGCCGAGACGTATCAACGCTGTCTCTCCGGGAGTTGTCGACACTCCATGGTGGGACATGTATGATAATAAAATGAAAACATCCATTTTTCAGAAGTTTGCTGAACAGACTCCTGTCGGACGTATTGGCAGGCCTGCTGATATTGCCGGGGCCATAGCATTCCTTATAGGGAACACCTTTATGACCGGAACAATTATCGAGTGTGATGGAGGACTTCACCTGGTAAATAATAAACTTTAAAATAAAAAAGGGAGCAGATTCAGAAACAAACCGCCGGCTTCTGATAGCTGGATCGTATTTACTGAATGAACACAGAAGGGAGACGTTGAATTTTTTCCTGCAGTGAATTTACGCTAAACCTGCCGAAACGGTGTTTCAGAAGTATGAAGACCCTGCTGAATACCGTTTCAATACCGTTACCGGCAGAGAAAATCGCGCGTTTTTAACTGTCAGCAGCGTGTTTGAGACGGAATTGAAGTGAAATCAAGGCGAAATTGACTTTTCTGTAAAGAGAGTCTGGCTTTTATCATAAATCTGCCATGCTATTGATAATTAACCTGTAGATGCACAACGTATGTAAGTTAGTGTACAGTGCTCCTGTCAGCAGAAAATTTTGAGAATCCTTAAATCCTGTAATCGTGTTCAGAATAAAAGATATAACAGGTTTATTTACAAAACTGGTTTTTTTTGTAATCCCTCCAGTTTAAAAATATGTGCAGTTGTCAGCTGTCGCTGGCATATATCCATCCATTTCTATATCAAATCCTGATCCCGCAGAAGCTTTATGGAGTAAATAGTAACTTTCTGATATTTAAAATCTGTTTTTCAATACTAATAATATAATTATTATCACATGATTCAATTTTCTTAAATCTGTTTAAGCCTCTCAATTAACTTTTTCTTTAAAGTCATCAGGTCATTCTCAAAAAGTTTTATCTCCTTTTTATGATCCTGAATCTCCTGGTATTTTTTATCAAGATAATAGAGGCTCTTGTCAATCTGTATCTTTTCATTAAAATCGGTATCAGCCATCCCGATCATCTCGGCAATCTCTTCAAGAGTAGCTCCGAATCTTTTACCCCTTAATATAAGTTTAAGCCTGCCCCGCTCCCTGTGTGTATAAATCCGCTGGTTTCCCTGCGTTCTTTCAGGAGACAGAAGTCCCTTCTCCTCGTAAAACCTTATTGTTGACGCGCTTATTTCCAGCTCAGCTGCAAGTTCTGATATTGTATAAGTTTCTTTATTCATTATACTCCTGTTAACTCAAAACAAACCTGAATTTATACTCTCATCATTGTCAATATTAATATAATTACAATAAAGATAGTATAAAAACTGATCCCTCTTATGCATTTGTTATAAAATTATTGACAAAAAATATACTTAAAGTTAAAGTCAACTTTAAGTATATTTTCAAGGAGAAATACTATGTTTGATTTTGCGATGACAGAACAGCAGCAGAAATTGAGAGATGAAGCAAGGGAATTAACAAAATGGGTGCCAAGGGAGATGATTCTCGCAATGGATAAGGAGGAGATTCAATTCCCCAGAGAATACCTGCAGGAGTGCGGTAAAAGAAACCTGCTTGGAATAAGGCTGCCGAAGGAGTACGGTGGAAGAGGTCTGGGTTGGGCTGAGGATATAATTGTCGCTGAGGAGATAGGGGTTGCCAGCTATTCACTCGCCTGTATCTGGGGAGTGGGTGCCGACATAGTATGTGAAGCCATTATAAAATACGGCTCAGAGGAGATGAAACAGGAGATTGTCGTACCGCTTCTGAAAGGTGATACATTTGCCGCCGAGTGCCTCACAGAACCGAGAGGAGGCTCAGACTTTTTTGGTGCAACAACAAAAGCACGCAAAGATGGTGACGATTGGATTATAAGCGGGCAGAAACGCTTTATAGTTGGCGCTGAGGGAGCCGACTGGTTCATGGTATATGCTGTTACTGATCCATCTGCGCCTCCACACAGAAGAATGACATGTTTCATGGTTCCACGCACAAAGGGTGTTGAATCAAAATACATCTATGGTCTTATGGGTGTCAGAGGCGGTGGAGCCGGCAGGCTTATACTTGATGAAGTCCGCGTACCAGAACGTTACGCTCTCAACGGTGTGCATAACGGTTTTGATGTATTTATGACAAACATGGTGCCTGAAAGGCTTGGTACAGCGGCAATGACAATAGGTTCCGTACGCCCTGCACTCGAAATAGCTACTTCATATACTTCAAGACGAAAGGCATTCGGACAGCCTATAATGGACTTCCAGGCTGTTGGATTCAAGGTCGCCGATTGCGCAATGACAATGGACGCAATGAGATCCATGGCATATACTACCGCTATTGCAATCGATTCAGGGAAAGCAAGCGCCGGAAGAATAAGAAGAATGGTTTCACAGACGAAGAAATTCATCACAGAGGGTTCATGGCAGGTTGTTAATAACTGTATGCAGGTAATGGGGGGAATAGGTTACACCAATGTATTCCCGATAGAGAGAATTCTTCGTGATATAAGGCTCTCCATGATCTGGGTTGGAACAAATGAAATAATGCAGCATATAATCCAGACAGAATGGTATAAAGAGAACGAAAGAAATAAAAAAGCGAATATGACGAGGGATGTTGAATTCGATGCTGTTTCTGCCTATGAATCCGAAGAAAAGGTTTATGAATAAAATCATACTTACCCATTGCCATAAATGGCGCTGTTGTCATAATTGTCCAGTCCGGAATTATGTTTAATTCCGGATAATTATAATACTGAAATATTGAGGTGAATTAAAATGTCATTAATTACAAACAGGAGAGACCAGGACTTTGTTCTTTACGAGATGCTTGGTATTGAATCGCTTTTTGAAACTGAAAAATTCAGTGATTTCTCCCGGGATACATGCGACATGACTCTTGATATGGCTCAGAAGCTCGGAGAAAAAGAGGTTCTGTCAAGATATATGGAAGGAGACAGGGAGGGAGCAACACTTGTCAATGGAGAAGCTCATGTTCCGGAATGTTTCCATGACCTTCAGAAAGTCATGGTCGGCGGGGGATGGTTTACAGTTGCGGCTCCACAGGATGCAGGGGGTCAGGGTATGCCCTATGTTATAGAGGTTGCCGTGCAGGAGAATTATCTTTTCCACATGGGCTACTTCATGTATTCAGGGGGCGCAGTCGGAGCTGCACACCTTCTGTATGATTACGGAACGGAAGAGCAGAAGAATAAATACATGTACAAAATGTTTGACGGTTCATATGGCGGCACCATGGCTCTTACTGAACCTGACGCCGGATCAGATGTCGGCGCCCTTAAAACCAAGGCATACAGGCAGAGTGACGGTACATTCAGAATAAAAGGACAGAAGATATTTATTTCAGGCGGCGATTGTGACATGTTTGAAAATATTGTTCACCCTATACTTGCAAGAATTGAAGGTGATCCGGCAGGAACCTCCGGTATATCAATTTTTCTTGTTCCGAAATATCTACTCAACAAAGATGGATCATTGGGTAAACGCAACGATTATACAATCACCGGAATAGAACACAAGATGGGACTTCGCGCCAATGCAACCTGTGCCATGAGTTTCGGAGATAATGATGAATGTTATGCCGAACTGCTTGGGAATGAACGTCAGGGTATGAAAATCATGTTCAACATGATGAACGAAGAGAGGATTAATATGGGTGTGCAGGGACTCAGTACAGGTTCAGCTGCATATCACCACGCTCTTGCGTACGCCAAAGACCGTATACAGGGTAAATCAATTATAAATACAATGAATCCTGATGCTCAATCTGTCACAATAATCAACCACCCGGATGTAAGACGAATGCTGTCATGGATGAAGTCCCATGTCGAAGCTCTCAGATCAATGGTCTACCTCTGTGCTTATGCCATTGACCGCAAAAAAGCATTATCCGGTGAAGAATCTGAAAAATGGGGCGGGATAATGGAATTCATGGTTCCTGTACTTAAAGCATTCGGCACAGACACCGGATTCAGAATTACAGAAACAGCGATGCAGGTTTACGGCGGTTATGGATACTGCAAGGACTATCCGATGGAGCAGTTCTTACGGGATATGAAGATAGGTTCAATCTACGAAGGTACTAACGGCATCCAGTCAATGGATCTTGTTTTACGAAAGCTGAATCAGAACGGCGGTAAGAATTTTAAAAATCTTGTGGCTGAGATGAAATCTGCTATTGTAAAATACAGCAAAAACAGTCTACTGACAGATCTCAGTACAAAGTTTGAGTCGGCAGTAGATGTACTTACAAAAACTGTTGAATACTTCACAAAATGTGTGAATGATAAAAAATTCATGGTGCCTGTAATAAATTCATACCCTTTTCTTAATCTCACCGGGCATGTAATGTCTGCCTGGCTGCTTTACTGGCAGGCAGGTATTGCATCTGAAAAACTGTCTGAAAAGGCAGGGAATGAGGGATTCTTTATTACAGATAAAGATAAACTAAAGGTTCTCATTGAAAAGGATAAAGATGCCGCGTTTTATAACAGCAAGATACTTACAGCTTCATTCTTCATAAATAACGTGCTCCCTCAGGCACTTGCAATAAAAGAATCAATTGAAGCTGGCGATATGTCCGCTCTTAAATTTAATGAGGAGCTTTTCTGATTATTTTCTGAATATAAAAATAACTCTCCTGAAACTGGAAGCAAAAATGTGATTTCTCGAATAAATTTCAGAAAGGAGATACGAAATGAATCAGAGACTTATAGACAACCTGCACACAAAAATGTGCAGTGCCGATAATGCGGTTAAGGATATTAAATCGGGATCATGGATCGATTATGGCTTTTTTAACGGAAAGCCACAGGCCTGTGACAGGGCTCTTGCAGCCAGAAGCTGCGAGCTTGAAAATATATATATTATTTCCGCCGTGACTCTCCCCCCTGTCCCGTCAGTTATTGACTGCGGAAACGGGAAATTTACATATAACGATTTTCATTTCAGCCCACTTACGCGTATTCTGCAGGAGGTAAAGGATAATGTCTTCTATAATCCTATTATCTACAGCGAATGTGAAAGGTATTATACCGATGTCAAGAGCAATCCCGATCTTGTTGGAACACCCCCGCGAAGTGTATCTATTGTGCAGACTGCCCCGATGGACAATGAAGGCTATTTTAACTTCGGTCTTCATAACTCACATACATATACATCCATGATATATGCCGAAATCAGGATTGTTGAGGTTAATGATAAACTCCCGGTCTGCCCGGGCGGACAGTTTGAAAAAATACATATATCAGACGTAACTCATGTTGTTGACGGCGGAAGCCCGAATCTGATGGAAGCGCCTGAACCCATACCGGATGAAACTGAAAGAAAAATCGCTCTTAACGTAATAAATCATATCACTGACGGTGCATGTGTCCAGTTCGGAATAGGGGGTGTGCCGAATTCTATCGGCAAACTTATAGCAGATTCCGATTTTAAAGATCTTGGCTGTCACACTGAGATGCTGGTCGATTCTTATGTTGACCTGTTTGAAGCCGGTATAATGACCGGTAAAAAGAAAAACATCGACAAAGAAAGAATGTCATTCACTTTCGCAGTCGGCGGATCCAGGCTCTACTCTTTCATGAACGATAACAGTGCCATCGCATCGTACAATGTGGGATACATCAATGACCCGCGGAATATATGTATGAACGACCATGTTATATCTGTCAACTCCGCACTGCAGGTCGACCTATATACGCAGATCAATGCTGAAAGTATGGGCTTTAAACAGATATCCGGCAACGGAGGGATGTTTGACTTTGTTCAGGGAGCTTACTGGTCAAAAGGGGGTAAAAGCATAATTTGCCTTCCATCCACTTATAAAACATCTTCCGGAGAACTTAAATCAAGAATAATACCTTTTTTAGATCCTGGAACTATAGTAACTGTGCCGAGGCAGATGATCAATATAATTGCCACAGAGTACGGCTGGATAACGCTCAAGGGTGACTCAACGTGGGCAAGGGCGGAAAAGATAATTTCTATAGCCCATCCGGATTTCAGAGATGAACTGATTAAATCTGCGGAAAATCAGAAAATCTGGCGCAAAAGCAATAAAATCATATAAAGGTGAATACAATGGAAAAATGGAATGAACTTTACAGGAAGAAACTTATGACGGCCGATGAAGCGGTGAGTAATATACCTGATAATACTTTTATGGCTGTTCCTCTTGCGAATGGACAGCCTCCCGCGCTCATAAACGCACTGGCTGCAAGAATGGCATCTGAGAAACTTAAGGGATGCGAATTACTCTGCGCACTAAGCTGCCGGATCCTGGATCTTCATAAAGGTGATATTATTGAAAAAGTAAACCGGAATAATACAATTGATGTTATGTACAACGGCCCGCTGGACCGGTTCTTTGTGAATTCAGGTCTTTTCTCATACGTGCCTCACAGACTCTTCGACGGTCCGAAAATGGTTGAAGTGGCAAACATGAAAGCCGCTATGATAACCGTCTCTCCGATGGACGAACACGGGTATTTCAGTACAGGAATAAATCCGGATTACATATACGGATTTATTAATCATAGTCCCGGATGCAGAATAATTGCCGAGGTTAATGAATACATGCCCCGGACCTTCGGGAATAACCATTTTCACATTACAGAACTTTCAGCTATTACAGAGAATAATGTTCCCCTTGTTGAACTGCCGGAGATAAATGTTAATGAAAAAGACAGCAGAATCGGCGAATACATTGCAGATCTTGTTCCTGACGGAGCATGCCTTCAGCTGGGAATTGGAAGCATACCCAACGCAGTAGCACAGCATTTATGCGATAAAAAAGATCTCGGAATACACTCTGAAATGTTATGTGATTCAATGGTTGATCTGTACGAGAAGGGTATAATTACCTGTTCCAGGAAACAGTTTATGCCGCGAAAATGGCTTGCATGCTTTGCTCTTGGCACTAAAAAACTTTATAACTTTGTGAAAGAAAATCCTCTTGTCGAAATGCATTCATGCGAAGTAGTTAATGATCCTTATAATATAGGGCTGAATGAAAATGTAATATCGATAAACTCCACTCTGGAGGTTGACCTTTCGGGACAGTGCGCATCAGAATCAATCGGAAGTTCCATGTATTCAGGCGCCGGGGGACAGATAGATTTTGTCGAGGGGGCATGGCGTTCAAAAGGTGGAAAGGCAATACTTGCCCTCTACTCGACTTATCAGGAGAAAGGTACAGGAGAACTTAAATCCCGTATTATGCCGATGCTCAAACCCGGTTCGTATGTCACGACCGGGAGAAATGATGTTCAGTATATTGTAACAGAATATGGAATAGCACAACTCAAGGGATTCAACCTGAGAGATAGAGTAAAATCTCTTATAGCAATTGCACATCCGGAGTTCAGGGAGTGGCTCACTTCAGAAGCCAAAAAACTTAAATATATATAGATTATAAAAAGAATAAACAACTGAATGAATTCACCAATCCCGGATGTATTATGCAATGATATCCATCCGGGATATTTTTATATATGAGGCTCATTTTTAACTCATCCCGGATATAAAAAACCCCTGAATTTTCCAGGGGTTTCAATCTTTATAACTGATGTGATTTTATCTAATTTGCTTTGATCAGTTTGTTATTTTCAAATGTACCTTCCAGCCGTTTCTTGTCTGGCCAGGTTAATTTCCCTCTGCCATTAATTTTTCCGGCTTTCCACTCCCCGGAATACTGAACTCCATCTGACCATATATATACACCATTGCCATCCATGAGACCATCTTTCCAGCCTCCGCTGTATGCATCACCGTCTTTCCATTTATATTCGCCGGTACCGTTTTTTATGTTCAGCATATAACCGCCTGAATAGAAATCACCGTTTGAAAATGAATATGTACCTTTGCCGTCACGATAATCATCGGCATAGCCTCCTTCATATTTTGCTCCGTTTGGCCATAACATAACTCCGGAACCGGTAACCTTGCCGCCTTTAAAATCCCCTTCAAACTTAACACCTGATGCTGTAGAAAGAATGCCTTTCCCTTCTATCTGTCCATCCTTAAAAAGACCTTCAAGCTTTTTACCGTCAGAAGTTGTCACGACTCCTTTTCCTTCAGCTTTACCGTTAACGAATGTTCCCGCATATTGTGTACCATCTTTCTTTATGAGTGTACCCTCACCACTGAATACACCTTCTTTGAAATCACCCGTATACTTGTTCCCGTCAGCCTGTACAAGCGAACCTTTACCTTCGTATTTGCCATCTTTTGTTTCACCAACATACAGCGATCCATTTTCTGCAGCAATAATATCCTTTCCCTCATATTTATCATTGATAAATTCACCGATAAACTGAGATCCGTCCCGAATTGTCAGGGTACCTTTCCCGTTAAATTTACCATCTTTAAATTCGCCTGCATACTTCGTCCCATCAGACCTGGCAAGAGTTCCTTTCCCGTCATAAACTCCGTTTTTAAACTCCCCTTCATATTTTGTACCATCCGCTTTGACGAGTACTCCTGTCCCCTCATACTTCTGATCTTTAAAATCACCCGTATAAACAGTGCCATCACTATATTTCATTGTTCCCTGTCCATTAGTACATTTCCCTTTAACACAGGGACTATTGGCTGGATTTTTTACAGCTTTTTTTGAAGCTTTAGGAAACGCAGCTACAGTAAATATAAGTAACAATGATAATACCAGCGCTATTCTCTTCATATAATAACCTCATAAATAGTTTTTCAGTGAATATCAGATTTTAAGAAACTCCAGATTTTTCATTAGTAATATATAATTATATTAATATTCCAGTCAATCGCTTTAAAAGAAATTTATTCTTATTTACATATTTTTTTGCGTATAAATGGTTGTTTTAATAACCTGTGATTATCATATATTATTATCTATCTTATTTGAAAGTTTTTAATTTAATCACATCTCATGTTTAATGCATGCCTGTATAAATAAACCCACTGTTATTTCGGGTTTATTTATACAGAAATAATAATATCTTTGTGAAATCTGGCGGGTTTTACCAGGAATTGATCATTACAGCCATCCGTTTTTCTTCGCTTCAAAAGTCAGCTGATCCCTGAACTCCGGATGTGAAATACCAATAAGAGATTTTGCTCTCTCCTTAACAGTTCTGAGCCTTAAATTTGCTACTCCATATTCAGTAATAATATACTCTACGAGAGTTCTTGGTGTTGTTACAATCGTACCTGCTGGAAAAGTTGGCATGATTTTAGTCTGTAGTTTTCCGTTCTTATCGGTATATGTTGAATTGAGAGACAGGATACTCTTGCCCCCTCTGGATTTTCTGGCACCAAGAATGAAATCAAGCTGACCTCCGGTTGCACTATACTGCATGATTCCAATTGACTCCGATGCGGCTTGTCCAGTAAGGTCTACCATCAATGTATTGTTTATAGATACAAGGTTATCGTTAAGTCCTATAATGTCAGGATTATTAACCCAGCCAACTTCCTTGAAATAAAAGCTGTCATTATTATGTATTTCATTATAAAACTTTTTTGTACCTACAGCAAATGCGCTGACAACCTTTCCTGGCATAAAATTCTTACGTAAACCGTTAATTACCCCGGCTTTAACAAGTTCTGCGACAGATGGGGTAACAACCTCAGCATGCATCCCGAGATCTTTTTTCTCATGGAGAAGGTATCCTACCGCATTTGCAAGACCTCCCAGACCTATCTGTATACAGGAACCATCCGGAACAAGATCCGCAATATATTCTGCTATTTTTTTCTCCTCGTCCATTATCGGGATATCCGGAAGTTCAAACAACGGGAAATCGTTTTCAATAATAAAATCAACATCCGACACGTGTATCTTGAAATCATCGCTGTTAAGTCTGGGCGCATTGCGGTTTACTTCGACAATTATTGTATCGGCAGGTTTAACACATTCCTCATTCGGCAGGAAAGATCCGAAACAGGACCTGTTCATATAACCGTTTTCATCAGGAGGTGTTGCCACGAAAGCAACACGTCTGCAGTTTGCATGGAGCGCTGCAGCAGGTATATCACTTAAATGCATAGGTTTGTACTGTGCAACTCCCCACTGCATGCATATTCTTTCCATCGGACCTACAAACATCGTTTCAATCTGAAATCTTTCCTTATTCTCCGGCTTCATGTAATCAAAAAGTCCCATTGCATATCCCTGTGAAATTGTTATATTTTCAAGTTCATCAGCACGTTTCCCCAATGCAGTTGCAAATGCCGTTGGTATTCCGGTTCCTCCTCCGAAAAAAATACTCTCCCCCGACTGGACCACCTTTGCCGCTTCTTCTGCTGATGTAAGCTTTGCCTGATATTCCTCCTGCCATGTGCTGTAATATTTTGTTTTTCGTTCTCTGATAAGTGCCATTCCAGACATAAATTCCTCCATATAATTGATACGACATAACAGATTTTTATACAAGCTGAAGCCGTATGCACATAAAATTATTTTCGTTTAAAATATAATATTTATAATTTTTAAACAATTACCATTATACAGAAATTTATGTAAACGGAAGTGTATTATAATATAGCAATGAAGGGGCAAAAAATGTAATGAAATGTACTGTTTCCCACGTATGACAAATATACGACGGTCTTTATTTATTTATTTATTTTGTAATATTTATATTTTATTAATTAAAACATTATCTTTTCATCTCGATGAAATGATGATGTCAGAGAGATCTTTAATCAGTTGATTTTCTGCTGTGATCAGCATATCAACTTTAATCCACATTAGTCAGGTTAAGCAATAATTCTGCCGCACTCTTCAAGTTTATAACCGCCGGCAACTGAAAGTCGTTGTCTGAAATCTTCTGATTTCAGAATGGAAATAAATTTCTGCACCAGAACAAAGTTTATGTTTTCTTTTTGAATGATAAAATCATAATCCTCTTCGCAGACCGGAACAAAATCAAGACCACATATTTTTGCGGCTGAATATATCCCTAGCCCCGCATCAGCGCTTCCCTGTGATATCTGAACTGCTACAGAGAGATGAGTATATTCCTCTCTTTTATAACCGTAAATTTCATCAGGAACTATTTTTTCCCTGTTTAAAAGATAATCGAGTAATATCCTTGTTCCCGATCCCCTCTGCCTGTTTACAAAACGGATATTATTCCTTCCCAGATCACCGATTTTTTTTATATTCAGGGGATTGTTTTTTGCTACAATCAGACCCTGTATTCTCTTGACACCCTTAACCAGTACTGCCTCACCTGTATTAAGATATTTTTTCATGTATGAAATATTATACTCGCCGGTATTTTCATCAAGCAGATGAATTCCCGCTATATGGGTCTCCTTTTTTTTTATCGCCATGAGTCCTGCCATACTGCCGGCATGAGACGAAGCGACAAAATAGTTAAAACTGTTTCTTCTTAAAATGTCTGAAATCTCATCTATAAGAGGATCATGACTCCCGGTAATAACAATAGTATTTCTTATATCTCCTATACCCTTCAGCAGTTCCACATCAACGATAGTTCCACTTTCATATCCCTCAGTGTTCTGTGGAATTACAAGAAGCCCGTCCGCTCTGATAAATGAAGTAATAACTCCCGATCCTGAAGTAAGAGGTGTCGCAATAATTTTACCTGCGACATCGCCGAGTTTTACTCTTATGAATTCCTTGTATTTCAGGGAAGAAATAATTTTCCTGGACAACGAAGCCTTAACTACCGGACGTGTATCAAAAGTATTTGACAGGTATAATTCCACTACCTTTTTTACGACCTGATCCATTATGATTATCCCGGATACAGGATATCCCGGAATCCCTAATACCGGTTTATTTTCAACTACTCCAAGAATCGCAGGCTTACCTGGCCTTATAGATATACCGTGAAAAAGAACACTTCCCAATTCCATTACAACACTGGAAGTGTAATCATCTCTCCCGGCGGAAGAACCGGCATTTATCA
The DNA here is from genome assembly GCA_963664815.2 of Spirochaetota bacterium. GTDB lineage: Bacteria > Spirochaetota > UBA4802 > UBA4802 > UBA5550 > WRGT01. The sequence continues at coordinate 1,722,267 of CAXXHB010000003.1, read as the reverse complement.
ATACGATATCACATTCGCCTGCAGCATTCAATACAGCACTTTTTATAAGATCATATTTATCCTGAACTATATCATAAATTCTGAAATCAGCACCCCAGTCAGTAAGCATTGATGAAAATACAGATGAATTAAACTCTATCATCTTGCCTTTCTCTGGATTCTTTACAGGCCTGATTATTTCATCACCCGTTGGTATAATACCTACAACGGGTTTCTTCCATACTTTAACCGAAGAAACTCCTCCAGCCAGCAATGCACCTGTTACAGCAGGTACTATTTTTGTGTTCGAGGGAACAATCATTTCTCCCTGACAGATGTCTTCACCTATCTGTCGTATATTCTGCCACGGAAAAACGGCGCTAATCAGCTTCACAGTCCCGTCATTCAGCTCAATTACATCTTCAATCATTATAACCGTGTCAAATCTATCAGGTATCGGATCGCCGGTATCTATTCTTTCAAAATCATCATTCTCTTTTAAAATAACCGGAGTGGTTTCAGTTGCACCGAATGTTTTTGATGCGATTGCCGCAATACCATCCATGGCGCTTGCAATGTAATGTGGTGAAGATATTGCGGCATAAACTGCTTCCGATGTTATTCTTCCGTTGCAACAGGAGACGTCAATCTCTTCGTCAGATTTATTAATCCTGTCCGAAATGAATGAAATATACTCTTTTAATACATATTCAAGATCTTTATTTTCGAGATAACTGAATCCCATAATTTACTCTTTTTTAAAATAGTATTACTTCAATCGTACTGCCGGCCATAATCCCTTCAGTTCCGCGTTTAATATGAACATAACCGTCCGCATCAGATAGCATTTTGATCTGCCCAGAATTTCCGAAAACCGGGTGTGCAAAACATATATCACTCTGAATATCCAGCCTTACAGGCAGAAATTCCTCGCGTCCAGTATCTGACGGATAATTCTGCGACAACACAGCCCCGGCAGTTTTTTTAGACTCATGCAATACTCCGCTCATTATATCCAGAATATTTCTGACAAAGACAGAGTAAATCATGAAGGCAGAAGCAGGATGTCCCGGCAACCCAACAACCGGTTTGTTATTAATCCTGCCGATTATTGTCGGTTTTCCCGGTTTTACTGCAATACCATGAACCATCACTCCAGGATTCCCGAGCGAATCTATAATTCTAGCAGTCTCATCTTTGTCCCCTGCCGAACTTCCGCCAGATATGCAGACAAGATCACATTCATTAACAGCACTTGCAGCAACAGTTTTAATCTTTTCATAATCATCTTCAATAATACCATACAAAACAGGTTCAGCATTATACTCCTTTACTGCCGCATACAGAAAGCTCGAATTGATATCTCTTACCTGTGCATTCTCAGGCTTATTTTCAATCTGAACAATTTCATTACCGGTTGCGATGATACCTACTCTCAGTTTTCTCTTTACACTAACCCGGTCTATACCGACCGCAGCAAGAACACCGATATCGGCTGTTTTCAGTTTTTTTCCTGATCTGAATAAGACGCTCCCAACCTTTATATCATCACCAGTTAACACAACATTATTCCCGGGCGCGACAGGTTTATTAATATAAATAAACTCATCGTTATTATCCTCTGTATATTCTATCATTACAACTGCATCTGCATTCTTTGGCAGCTCGCCCCCGGTGGGAATATACGCGGCATAACCTTTTTTTAACATATTCAAGGGAGTAACACCCATCTCAACCGGTTCTGACTTCAATAATTGTCCGCTCATAGTTTCAGATACTCCGAAAGTATCGGAGGCAATAACTGCATAACCATCAACAGAGGATCTTGTAAATGACGGAACATTTTCTGACGAGATTATATCTTCAGCCAGAATTCTTCCGACAGCATCAAGGATTGAAATAAATTCAGACTCAATCATATATCCCCTGAATTCATTCCAGGTTATTTTAAAAACCTCTTCAACTGTTTTTACTTCCAGCATAATTTTTCACTTGTTATTTAATTCTTCCCCGCCATATTCATTTATTATTAATGTATTCAACATATAATCAACTTTTTAAAATTATTACTTTATATATGATAATCTCATCCACCTTCCGAAATCAGGTTTTACAAATTTTATGCGATAATGATGATGAATGATTTAAAAACTCATCTTCCCGTTCTGTAGAAAGCTGATATTAATGTATATGGATAATATGCTTTCTCTGTTATTGGCAGTTCTAAATCCTTCTTATTCATTTGTAACTGTCGGGATGGGTCAAAATTCTGTCTGGTAAATATTACTTCTTCAATATAATACTTTTTTAATCAGATTAGTATGTTAATCCATTTTATTTACCAGTTTTTATAATAAATTTTTCAGTGTTTAATACCATTTTAATTGAATATTATAAAAAATTCCGGTACATCCGGAATGAACTGAGGAATTCAAAATGTATCTTAAAAACATATTGACAATTCTATATATTTCAATAAACTTTCTGTCGTACGGTCAATAGAGATTTATCTTATACAGGAGGATTAAATGAAATATATAATGTCGCATATCGCTCGTTTTACTATTTCTATATTCTGCGCTGCTCTGCTCCTCTGCAGCAATAATCTTTATTCAATTAATAAAATTTATATCTATGCCGCGGCATCGACAAAAGAAGCTGTTAATGATATTATTGACTGCTACAGGAAAAACAATAAATCTTCAGCAGAGTTTGTGACCATCTTCGGTTCCAGCGGCGACCTTGCACACCAGATTGAGAATGGCGCCAATGCTGATATCTTCATCTCGGCCGATACAAAATGGGCAAAATACCTTGATGAAAAGAATTTTGTAGAAAAGGGAACTATATTTACTTTTGCCTCCAATTCTCTTGTAATTGTAGCTTCACCAAAAGCAAACACCGGTTTTAAATTCCCCGATAAACTTTTCGAGGCTATAGGAGAAGGTTATCTTGCAATGGGAGACCCCAAACCGGTACCCGCCGGCAAATACGGACAGGAAGCTCTTGAATACCACAAACTGTGGGAAAAAATTTCCGGATCAAAACGAATCGCCTTCTACCCCGATGTAAGAAAAACATTGAATGCAGTTGAAACATCACAGGCAGATTTCGGTATTGTATATAAGACTGACGCAATGCTTTCATCCAAAATAAAAACTATATACACATTCAAGAAAGAAGCTCACAGCCCCATCACTTACCCTGTTTGCGCCTTGACCGGCAAGAACATTGGAGAAGCAGCCGCTTTCCTTAAATACCTGAATAGCAAGGATTCAAAAGAAATACTCCTGAAATACGGTTTTAACGTCAAATAGATGTATCTTTCAGGAGATGAACTTAATGCAATTCTGCTGAGCATCCGTGTGGGTATATGGTCAGTAATAGCAGGTTTGATACCTGCTCTCGCCATCGCCCACCTGCTTGCACGCCGCAGTTTCAGAGGGAAGATACTGCTTGATGCAGCTATTCATCTCCCACTTGTTGTCCCGCCTGTTGTTACAGGTTATATCCTTATCATCACGCTTGGAAGATATACACCTATCGGGAATCTACTTATGAAAATAGGGATAAAATTCGCTTTCAACTGGAAAGGGGCAGTTATAGCCTCTCTTGTAATGAGCTTCCCGTTGATGGTACGATCCATACGCCTGTCAATCGAAGCCGTTGATATCAAACTTGAGGAGGCTGCCCGTACACTTGGCGCCGGAAGCTTTCGAATATTCATGACCATTACTCTTCCTCTTTCTGTTCCAGGAATAATATCCGGAAGTATATTGGGATTTGCACGCAGCCTCGGTGAATTCGGCGCCACTGTTACTTTTGTTGCCAATATCCCGGGAGAGACACAGACTCTTCCGCTTGCGCTCTATTCTTATACGCAGACACCCGGCTCTGAAATGATGGCAGCGCGACTCTGTGCTGTTTCCATAATCATTGCAATTGCAGCGCTTGCAATATCAGAGTTAACAGCCAGAAAAGCTTCTGCAAGAATTAATATATGATTGATGTAAAACTGAAGAAAAGTTTGGGCTTTTTTAATGTTGATGCTGAATTCTCCTCTGAAGTATCCGGTATAACCGTACTTGCCGGCCCTTCGGGCTCCGGAAAAACAACAATTATAAACATGATAGCCGGTCTTCTTACACCGGATGAGGGACACATCCGCATTAACAACAGACTTTTATTCGACTCGGAAAGAAAAATCAACTGCCCTATTGAACAACGGCGTTGTGGTTACATTTTCCAGGATGGAAGGCTCTTTCCGCACATTAACGTCCGCCGCAATCTTCTCTACAGTAGGCACAGTGATCACTCGATGCTGAAGGAAACCGTAGCACTTCTTGGAATAGAACAGCTTCTTGAACGTATGCCGGCAAAGCTGTCAGGAGGTGAAAAACAACGTGTGGCAATAGGTCGCGCGCTTATTATGCGCCCCAATATACTGCTTATGGATGAACCATTAGCCTCCCTTGACCCGGAACGAAGAGAAGAATTAATGACATATATAGACAGGCTTCCGGAACAGTTCGGTATCCCGGTATTCTACGTCACCCATTCAATACGTGAGATTCTGAGACTCAGTGATAAACTGATACACGTAGAAAAGGGACACATCAAAAGTAGCGGCAGCCTTGGGGGAGAATACCACGGTCTTGGTATTAATGAAGGGAACGGCGAATATATCTCGGTTTTCAACTGTAATTTTAAAAGATATAATAATGAATTCGGTGTCATTACTGCCGGTTTTCAAGGTGGAACAATACGGATTCTCTCAGCCGCATATCCCGGAGAAAACGAAATCAGAGCTGCAGTCAGAGCTTCAGACGTAACAATTTCTTTAAACAAACCAGAAAACATCAGTACTACCAATATTTTCAAAGGGAAAATAGTAAGCCTTGAAGAAACTGATGGAGTCCGTTTACTGGTACATTGTAATATAGGAGTACCACTTTCAGCCCAGGTATCAAAGGCATCTGCTGTCCGACTTGGTTTGAAGGCTGGAAAAACAGTTTACCTGCTTGTAAAGGTTGTTTCAATGATATATTGATTATTATACCGATTTAATTTCTCTCTCATAAACTTTCATCTTTTTCATTTTCATAACAATCCATTTCCCAAGTGGTAATATGAACTGTTAATGCAATTCCCTTAATTTATCATACACTCTTTACACCGTAATACTTTTCATAACTATCAATCCATTTCTCAGATACACTGCAAGCTGAGATGATTCCCCTTGATGATAGGTGTGCCAGTATATTTATTACCCTTCCAAGAGGAATAAGACATTTAGCGGAAACATACTCCGCTCTTTCAATGATTTCAAAATCAATGCACTTCACAGCCTCCAGACATACGACATACTCATCAACTGACAACCCAAGCTCTGTTCTGTGTTCATGATTTATTACGGATACACGATCCATAGAAATACAGCCACCTTTCTATTTATAGGAATTACTGCTTTGATAATTATTTAATAAATACCTGAATTCATCAGGATACTTTTTAACAATCAACCTGAGCAGCTCAATAGATTCTCTACAATCGTTGTCATACTCAGGCCTTACAGGAATCTTATTTCCAAACAGAGATTCCGTATATGAAAGTACCTCAAGAGCAGCCTCATTGTATCCTGCCGAAAGAAGATCACAGGCGAAACCCAGGTAAATATAGGGTGATAACCCTATACCCTTTAACACCTTTGCTGTTATCCCTCTACCTGATGAGCCTGATATCCGGCATCCTCCTGTGATGTCTGCTTTACCATCAATTTTATTGATTTCCATATGCTTCCTCTTTATCTTTTTATTTTAAAGACCCCGAACAGCGAGGGAATGCTGTTCCTGGGAATATTAAAAAGCAAACCTCTGCACCGGTACTCACCTCCTCCACTCTATCCCTTCGGGATCAACTTCCGGCGGAAGCTTTTTAAACTTCTGCGTAAGAAATATACATGCAGCGCTTAATAGCTGCATCTCGACACAATACTCCCGATCCTCAGGTGTATCGGCCTTGAAAAATTCTCCCCTGAACTCCATGGCATAATTTATATACCTCTGTGCTTTGCTGTAATTCCCATGAACGAGGTATTTAAATCCCATTCTGATAAATATATAAGGCGTTAGTCCCTTTTCACGGAGTAGTTTTGAAATTTCTGTTGCATCCGGAGAACCGGTTTCAAAATGTATTGTATTAAGAACTGATGCTATATTGGTTGAAGTTTTCATAGCATTTTAATGCTCACCTACAATATTTTATACTATAATATTGCTCATTTCGTCAACAATTTTTTGCTCGTTTTTGCAAATTAACTTTCTTTTTTTGCGCATCATTCTATATCAAATATTATGTATGGTGATAAATTAAGAAAATTACGGGAACATTATGGATATAGCCAGAGAGAGCTTGCCGAAAAACTTGATATCCCGTCGACAACTATATCCTCATGGGAAAGGACCGACTACCCATCACTTGAGGGGATAATTAAAATAAGTAAGTTCTTTAACACCAACCTGTGGGAATTTTTTTTAGACGATTTCGGACAGATTAAACATATACTCCCGAATTTCATCGAACCGGATGATGCAGCCATGCTTAAGCTTCTTAACGCGAAAATGGATGTTGTAACAAGAATTGAAGTAAAAAAGATATTTCTTGCCGTTTTAAAAATGGCGCTTGCAAAAGATGAAGAGAATCTCAGGCACCTGCCTGAATACACAGCACTATTTGGTGAATAATAATGTAATCTGCTTTAAATATTACCTGATAAGTCTCAGTCAGAATGAAATGCCGATACCTTAAAACAACATTTATACTTTTAACCCCCCGAATGAATATTGTCTTCAAGATCTTTTAGCTCCCTAATAAGTTTTTCTTCCGTCTCGTCATATACCACTCTTCTATTTATTATCTCAGATAACTTTCTTAAAATATCGGGATCCTTAATAGCGCAGAGACCAGTTATAAGATCTCTCTGCTCTTTCAACAGATTCATATACCATTTTGTATTAGAAATCTGTTCAAAGTCTTTTATATCGTATAATGATTGACTACTCCAGCTTTTATTTTTCAGTTCCCCGACCTTTTCAGTGTCAGCATCAATCACATGAGAATATTTATTAAACATCTCTCCAACTCCGGTAAGGAGCCATGATGGATTTACATCAAATTCATTTATTATCGAAATCAATGTTTCTGAATTAAGACCTTTTGATTGTCCTTTAATAAACTGTGTAAGGGCTGATGAAGAAACACCAATTCGAGCAGAAAATTCTTTCTGATTCAACCCGGAAACAGGGATTAATTTTTTTAAACGATCACGCACTTTTCTCCGCAAATGATTTATTTTACTTAATTTATAATTGACGTATTAAGTATACTTAATCATTATACTTTTTATTAAAAATGTTTTTTAATCCTTATTATATCACATATCTATTAAAGAGCATTATTAATTGCAACATTAATATTTTATGGAGACTGCTATGGAAATTTTTGCATTCAATACCGAGGGTGTGGAATATAAATTATATGATATAATGTCAGCATTCCAGGCCTTAAAATTTGCTGTTAACGGGTTAAAAAATATGAACCGGGTAAATGATGATGAACTTACAGGTTTTGAACTTATTTTACGCGAAGCATACCGGAAAAGTGATGAACTTATTGTAAGTATGAAACCGATTCTTGTCGGTTGTGATAAAAGAATTGTTCTGATGTTTGGAATTGAAGAAGAGAAAAATAATTCAGAATTCTTACAACAATCCACAACAGAAACAGCTAAATGATTAAGCCTCTTTCTCTTATAACCCAGTTAACGGCAGCTCTGGTAATCTCTGAAGAATTCTTCAGATTAAACTTGTCTCTGATATTTCTTCTGTGGCTTTCAATAGTATTGATATTCATATTCAGCTGCCTGCTAATCTCATTTCGCTTGTACCCTTTTCCAAGGAGACTGAATATTTCAAACTCCTTTGGGCTTAAAAGCGAGACGTTTACCTCATTCTCATCGACTGAACCAAGTATATGTTTGCCGGCAATTTTCTCGGAGATAGACCTGCTGAGATATAGCTTACCTCTCATCACTGTTTCTATTGCATTAATAATATTTTCTGAAGCCTCAGCCTTTGTAAGATAACCTTTAGCCCCGGCCTGTATAGCTCTCTCGGCATATAGTGTGCCGTCATCCATTGACATAACAAGTATCACCACTCTGCTGAATCTGCTTTTGATAGCTGAAATAAGTTCAATGCCGTTTACATTACCCTTTAGCTCAATGTCTACTATAATAAGATCAGGTTCAGTCTCGACGACTATCTTAATCGCACCATTGCCATCCTCTGCCTCGCCGCAAACCGTATACCCGCTCTCTTCAAGAATTGTCTTTAATCCTTTTCTGACTACCGGGTGATCATCAACTATAACTATTTTCAACAGGTATACCTTTTCATTGAATATAAATCTTAAAATCTTTACAACGGGACATCCACTGATACAAAAAATCCCCTGTCAAAGTGATTTTCAGCACGGAAAGTTCCGCCTATAAGATCAGAACGATATTTCATTATACTCAGTCCGATCCCACCCGAATCATTTTCGACTCTGCCTTTACCATCATCATGAACCGTAAGTTTGATAACATCATCTTCCTTAGTTATGCGGATTTTTATATTCCCTGCGCTGCTATGTTTGGCTGCATTGTTAACTGCCTCCTGTGCTATATAATAAAGCTGTGACGATGTAAAATCATCTTTCAGCTTTACTTCGCCTTTACATGCAAACTCACAATTAAGCTGGTAAATATTCCTCATATTAATTGCAAGCTGGTCAATTGCTATTACAAGGTTATCATGACCTATACTCTTCATAGGAAGCCCCTTTGTAATTTTCCGGCAGATCATAGTTGCGTCATAAACAAGATTTGATATCTCTTCTATCTTTTCTGAAGGTATAAGACCATTATTGTTACTGTTACTGACTGTCTTAAGCAGAAAGCTTATTCCTGTCAGTATCTGCCCCAGGCTGTCATGTATTTCGCGTCCAATCTTCTGACGTTCATCCTCACTTATGCTTATAATTTCTTTTTCAAGCTCTCTCAGCTCATTCTTTGCAATAATCAGTTCTATTACTCTGCCCAATCTCTCAGCTACAGTTTCAAGAAATAACTTCTCTCTTTCTGTAAACGAATGACCATCACTATAAAAGGCCTCAATATTGCCATGAACCCCGCCGTTAACTATTATATTCTTTTTTACCGAATCGGAAAAGAGAATTGATTTCCCGGAAAAAAATATCCGACCATCACAATTTATCCGTACTGTTATTTTATCCGCTTTATTAAACCCACTGGGTATTTCCATGATAGACTCTGCAATAACAGCATCTTCTGAAGCAGTGTTTTCCTCAGCAATACGGGATATTTTGTATAGACAGTTTATTTCATTTAAGAGATCACCCTTTTCAGCAAGGAGGTGTTTGACCTTCTCTTCGCTTTTTTTCCTTTCTGTGATATCCGAGAGTATTCCTGTTGCGCCTGCGAAAACCCCATCTGTAAAAATTGGGCGAAGAGATGCGCTGATCCATGCTATTTCACCATTTTTCCTGATCTTTCTGAATTCACTTTTATATTCCCGCTCCTCTCCGAAAGTTGAAATGAGTTTTTTTACTTTTTTTATATCATTCCCATAAGTAAAATCACTGAAATGATGATTTATAACCTCTTCCACCCTATAGCCACTGACAGCTTCCACTCTTGGACTTATGTATGTCAGAAAACCGTTACCATCAATAGAAAAAATTATATCGTTTATGTCCTCTACAAGCCTCCTGAAGTTCTCCTCGCTGATTCTTGTCTTTTCATGAGCTTCAAACAGTTCCAACACCATTTCAATTGATGATAAAAGCACATAATCTCCTGAGTTTTTAAGGGCATAACCGTACCTTGTTATACTTCTGACTTTTTCAACCATCTCCTTCTCTATATGGGCAGTAAGAAATACTATAGGAATATTTTTTTTCTCAAGTATCTTTTTGGCTGCGCTATGTCCATCCATATTACCGCCTAACTCAATATCCATAAGTACAAGATCCACATGTGATCTTATGGCGGTATCAACAGCTTTTCTGCCGTTTGAGGCTGTAAGCACTATATATCCGTTAGTCTCAAGCATTATCTTCTCGGCTAATGATGTAATTACATCATCCTCAACAATAAGTATTGTTTTTTTTTCGTCAGGCATATTTTTCTCCGTAAAGAATATCAGAGTAAAACTAAATTACTACTACCTTATAAATATACCAACCCTTAAGAATTATTTTTTTTTTTATATAGTACCTGTATATCTCTGTAAGGTTGAAGCCATTTCCCTATGGTCATACTTATATCTGACAGTTTAACAGGTTTAGAAATATAATCGTTCATTCCCGATTCTATACACCTCTCCCTGTCCCCTTCCATTGCATGGGCTGTAAGGGCAACAATTACTATTTCTCTGTTTTTTACTCCGGAATCACCAATGCGTATTTTCCTGGTTGTTTCAAAACCATCAATTCCGGGCATCTGGCAATCCATAAATACCATGTCATAATGGATTTTTTTCAGTTTTTCAATACACTGGAAACCATTTTCAGATAAATCGTACCTGAAACCCAGCTTTCTGAGCATCTCACCTGTTACTATACTGTTTATCCTGTTATCTTCGACAATCAGAAACCTGAAATTACCTTTTAAAATACTATTTCCATTTTCCGGCCTGTTAATTTTATTTTTATTGATATGTTTCAGATTATCAGCGTTGAAAAGAGCATTGAACCTGAATATTGTTCCCTGGCCATAGTAGCTCTCAAAACTTAAATTTCCACCCATTCTGCTTACAATTTCCTTTGATATTACAAGACCGAGACCCGTTCCGCCATGCATGCGGTTATACCCGTTTTCAGCCTGAGTAAACGGAGTAAATATCTCTTTCGTAAAGCCAGATGGTATTCCTGAGCCGGTATCGCTTACAGTGAATAAAACTGATATATTTTTCCCGTTTCTCTTTTCCGGAGAAATCTTTATCAGCACCTCTCCCTCTTCAGTAAATTTTATACCGTTATCCGTAATGTTTATAAGCACCTGTCTAAGCCGTTCATAATCACCTTTAAGAACATGCGGAATATCCCCTTCCATTATATATTCCAGCTTTATATTCTTTTTATCCGCTTTCGGTTTTAAAAGTAATACAACACTCTGTACCACCTCTTCAAGATTGAAAATTTTTTCATTTAGTGTGAACTTATCCGACTCTATCTTTTCCAGATCAAGAATATCATTAATAAGTTTTAGCAGATAATCCCCGCTTTTACGGGCTATATCTATATATTTTGCCTGTTCTTCATCGAGTACAGTGTTAACAAGAATATCAAGCATTCCTATTACTCCATTCATTGGAGTTCTTATTTCATGACTCATATTGGCAAGAAAACGGCTTTTTGCCATGTTGGCCGATTCAGCACGACAAGCCAGTTCTTCTGATCTCCTTAAAGCAGCTTCAAGTATTTCATGGTTCTTTTTCAGTTTAATCTCGGAAAGTTTAATTTCAGTATTGTCCATAACGGTAATCATCCTTGCCGGATTCCCGCGGTAATTTATGTTCCTTCCCCGCATTGATACCCATTTTTCACGACCATCCCGGGTGATTATTCTGATTTCATACAGGCTGGAATAACTGTCATCATCCATTACCATTTTAGCCCTATCCATGACATCATCACGAAATTCCGGAGCTACAATATCCCAGTATCTCATGCTGCACAGTTCATTCACACTATAACCGGAAATATACTCTCCGGCAGGGTTGCTGTATACAAAATGATTATTCTGGTGAATCAGTATGGCGCTCGGTGAAACCTCAGTTAAATTCCTGAACTTTTCCTCACTCTCCTTCAGTTCCCTGTTTGTATTAAACAATTTTAGAGCCATCTCTATTGTTGAAATAAGTACATAATCACCGACATTCTTTGTAACATAACCATACCTAGTAACGCTGTTTACCTGTTCCACTATCTCCCTGTTTGAGTAAGATGTCAGAAATACCACAGGTATCTCTTTTATTTCAAGAATTCTACGTGCTGTTTCCACGCCGGACATCCCCTCTCCGAGTTCAATATCCATAAGCACAAGGTATATGCTGTCATTTTCACGGATAATTTTAAGAGCTTTATCTCCATCTGAAGCAGTTATTACCCCATATCCCTTAGATTTGAGAAAGACTGTTTCTGCTATTGAAATAAAATCATCATCTTCAACCAGAAGTATATTTCCCGAAGAATCTTTCTGCATAAATCCTCTGCATAATTTAAAAAAAGAAACTTATTCCGTCTGTATAAGTTTCGGTATATCAAGAATATAAGCTACCTCTCCGGTACCAAGTATCGTTGATCCGCTTGCCCACTGCAGACTACTGAATATTTTTCCCATCGGTTTTATAACCGTCTGGAATTCACCGACAAGTTCATCCACAATGAGTCCCACTCTCCTTCTCGCATGTTCTACAACTACAACCTTATGTTTTACAGGTTCTTCACCTGTCTCCATGAAAAATTCACGCATTTTCATAAAAGGTAGAACATCTCCACGCAGGTTTATGTAATTACCCCCCTCTCTTGATTCCAGTTCGTCTTTATGTACCTCTGTACATTCAGTTACCATATCCAGCGGCAGAACATAATAAGAATCGGCAATCCTTACCATAAAACCATCTATGATTGCCAGTGTAAGCGGGAGATGTATTCGTATTGTTGTACCCATACCGGTCTCACTTTCTATCATCACATTACCACGCAGAGACTCAATATTTCTTTTTACAACATCCATACCAACGCCGCGGCCGGAAATATTCGTAACCTCAGCCGCCGTTGAGAATCCGGGCTGAAATATGAACTGGTGTATTTCAAAATCCTGATATACCTGGTCAGGTTTGGCAAGTCCCAGTTCAATAGCCTTTCCAAGTATCTTCTCTTTATCCAGCCCGTGTCCGTCATCTTTCACTTCTATTACGATACTCCCGGTTTCATGATATGCGTTCAGTGTAAGTGTACCGACAGCAGATTTTCCGTTTGCAGTTCTCTCCTCCGGAGTCCCTATTCCATGATCAACAGAGTTCCTTACAAGGTGTATAAGAGGATCTGACAATTTATCTATCAGAGTTTTATCAAGTTCAGTATCTCCGCCCATAATAACAAAGTTTATTCTTTTGCCCCTCTCCCTGCTCAAATCCCTTACAACACGCTCAAACCTGCTGAAAGTTTCACCTATCTGTACCATCCTGATCCCCATTGAACTTCCGCGTATTTCTTCGATAAGCTTCGACATATCATTGACAGCTTTTACGAGACCGGCTTTTTCATCCGATTCAGATATCTGCTTTACGTTTGATCCGGTTATCACAAGTTCACCAATCAGGTTAATCAGTTTATCAAGCTTTCCGGCTTCAACACGGATTGTTTTGCGGTCACTCTCCTCCCTCCTTCTTACCGTCTGCTGTTTTTCAAGTGCTGCTTCGAGTACCGGCTTCTGAATCATTTTCTCATTTACAAGTATTTTCCCTACAAACTGTTTATCAGTTTCATCAAATGAATCACTGCTGTTAAGACTCTGCAGCTGAAGTGCCAGAACAAGTTCAGACGAGGTAAGTGACCCGATCTCTTTCAGCATTTCACCGATCCGCATATTTGTTTCCGGCAGGGCTTCTATCAGCTTCACATACTCCGAGATGCTTGTAAACGGCGGAAGGATTCTTATCTCGCAGTCTTCTCTGACGAATTCGAAAACATTCTCTATTTCGCTTTTAGTTATGGAACTTTTAAAATCAATTTCAAAACCAAGATAACATATCTCCGGATTCATATGATCTGCGTCTGGTATACGGTCACAGACAGTTCTCATATTTTCTATATCACCTTTTTCAGCAAGGTATCTTATGAACGAATACGGATCAAGCCCGTCCTGGAAAACTCTCTCACCAAACCTGAGCGATATATGCCAGCAATCATTACAGACTTTCGTGTCATCATCAACGCAGGAAGTTATCTCCTGAACATATTCTTCTCTCTCTGCAACCGGAATACAATCATGCATTTCAATATAAGAATTCAGTCTTCCTGCAATTTCGTTGAAAATCTTTTCATTCATTTCATCAAGCTTTTGATTATTATTATCCTCAAAAAAATCTATCATGTTCATTATAAAATCATGGCATTCAAGAAAAATCACAGTCAGATCACCGTTCATGTCAAGTTTTCCACTTCTGACACATACAAGTATATTTTCAAGGAGATGCGTGAACTCACCGATCTTTTCATATCCGAACATTCCGGAGTTCCCCTTGATAGTATGAACGCTCCTGAAAATTGAATTTATTGAATCCTCATCTTTATTATTTTTCTCAAGAGCCAGAAGTGACATTTCCATTGCATCAAGCAGCTCCCTGCTCTCGGTAAAATATTCTTTCTTAAAATTTTTGTCACTGCTGCTGATAGACATCCCGAGACCCCCGATTAAAGATTCTCATTATAAAGAGAGAAAATTGATTTTATCCTTCCGCTTGCATTGTCTATAACCAGACTCTTGCCTGATTTTTCTGCCTCACGCTTTATAAAAATGAGAAACTGGAATCCTGCAGAATCAGCCTCATCAATACCGGCAAGATTCAACACCATCCCTGAAAAAGAGTTAAGTTCCTTAATGATAATATCCTTAAGCTTCACAACTGTATAGACTGTCAGTTCCCCTTTCATAATCATTGAAACTATATTGTTTTCATTTTTCTTCTTTTCTATACTCAGTTTCATAACCGCTTCTCCATCTCTGAAATGAATCAGTTTACAAAAAGTTTTTTAACAGCATCGAGAAGCTGTTCCGGCTGGAAAGGTTTTATAATCCACGCTTTTGCACCCGCTTTTTTCCCCGACTCAATCATATCAGATGATGACTCTGTTGTGAGCATGATAACCGGCGTATGTTTATAAGAAGAATCCTCCTTGATTTTTCTTAACAGTGTAATCCCGTCCATCTCAGGCATATTCACATCTGAAATAAAAAGGCCTATTGAACACTGTTTCATAAGATCAAGCGCTACAGCACCGTTAGAAGCTTCGATTGCATCATAACCGGCGCTTTTTAACGTATAAACAAGTGACTGTCTGATAGCATTTGAATCATCAATCACCATAACCTTCTTTGCCATAAGAATCCTCCCTATTAATAATTCTTTATGCCTACACTCACAATAATTGTTTTAACTTATATATTTTATCTTCCACTAATAAATAAAAATTCACTTCACAAACTGTTTATTGAAAAATAAATATATCTCTCCACTCAAACATTATGTGACAACTTCAAAATATTATAACTTCCTGTCAGTTAAAATCTGAAAGCTCATCTATCTTCAAAACCTTTTCAATTTTAAGCAGAATAGCAAACTCTCCATTAACCTTTCCAATCCCTTCGATATAATCCGGCTTTATCCTGTTACCGACCTCCGGAGTAGATTCAATGCTTTCATCGCTAAGTTCAGTGACCTCTCTTACTGAATCGATCATAACCCCCACTGGTATTTTTTCATCATTTTCTGTAATCTCAATTATTATTATTGATGTATTCTCCGTTATCCCGCTTTCCATATCATAAAACCTGCAGGGAAGATTTATCACGGGTACAACCTCTCCACGCAGATTTATAACACCCTTGATATAACCAGGTACTCTCGGAGTTCTGAATACTTTTGTATATTTCAAAACCTCCCTTATTGTATTTACCGGTATTCCGAAAAGATCATTCCTTATTTTAAATGTAAAATAAAGCTTAACACTATCTGTTCCTTCTTGTTTTGTCTCGGAGTTTGTTCCATATGAATAATTGATATTATTATCCGGGCTTATACAGTTTATCGTTTCACCCATAATTTCACTCCATTTTTTTTATTTCAAGCACTCTTTAAGTACACTCCCCGCTATAGACAGTAACGGCAGCACAGAATCAACAGCACCAAGTTTAATGGCCTCATTAGGCATGCCGAATACAACACAGCTTTTCTCATCCTGTGCTATGTTAAATGCTCCGGCATGTTTCATCTCTAGCATCCCCCTTGCGCCGTCATCGCCCATTCCTGTCATTATAACACCGACCGTATTTACACCAGCATACTCAGCCGCCGACCTGAACAGTACATCAACAGACGGCCTGTGGCGCGACACCAGCGGACCATCTTTGATCTCCACATAGTAGCGCGCCCCGCTTCTTTTAATCAGCATATGTTTATTACCAGGAGCAATCAACGCCCTACCCCGGATTATTGTATCTCCGTCTTCTGCCTCCTTCACTCCAATACTGCATATACCGTCTAAGCGTTTGGCGAAAGCCTTGGTGAAATTCTCCGGCATATGCTGCACTATAACTATTCCGGGCGCATCCTGCGGCATACTTTCAAGAAATATACGCAATGCTTCTGTACCGCCAGTTGATGCCCCTACTACAATAATCTTCTCCGTTGTTCTCAGCATTGACTTGCCTGTGGGCGGTGCTAGAATTACATCAGCTGTGAGTTTTTCCGTCGTCCGATGATGCTTTTTCCCCGCAGTAAGTATTTTAAGTTTTGCCTGTGACGCCGCTTTTACAGAATCGCATATCCTTATCTGTGATTCCTCCAGAAACTTCTGCACTCCCATTTTAGGTTTTGTTATAATATCAACCGCACCATAATCAAGTGCTCTGAGCGTTGTTTCGGCACCCTCTTCAGTCAGACTTGAGCACATCACCACCGGTATGGGATGCTGACTCATAATCCGGTGAAGAAATGTTACTCCATCCATTCTCGGCATCTCAACATCAAGTGTTATAACATCAGGGATCACTTTTCTTATTTTCTCCACGGCAATATATGGATCTGAAGCAGTATCAATTACTTCAATTGAAGGATCTGATTCAAGTATTTCGGTCATTGCCTTTCTTACAACAGCCGAATCATCAACAACAAGCACCTTTATCTTCCTCTCCATAATCTCTCCCGGTCATTTACATACAGATTCCATTTATATTCACAGCTTCCTGTAGACAGTCGGTCCCGCCGGGACAAACCTGTCATTAAGTCCCTGAAGTGTTTCTGAACTCCCGATAAAAAGATAACCACCGGGTGAAATAACATCATAAAACCTGTTGAAAAGTTCCCTCTGGGTATCTCTGTCAAAATATATAATCACGTTTCTGCAGAACACTATATCTATCTCCACATCAAGATTAAACCTTTCATCCATAAGATTAAGTTTTTTGAAATTTACCATTTTTCTTATCTCCGGTGCAATCCGGAACATCCCCTGTTTTTCTCCTTTCCCCCGGAGCAGATATTTTTTTCTCAAAGTATGCGGTACAGGCTTGATTGAATCTTCTGAATATACAGCATTAACTGCAGAATTAAGTACCTTTGTAGAAATATCTGTTGCAAGGATCGAAACAGGTTCTTTACCTTTCATTCTTTCTCTACTGAAAAAGTCCGATGTTACCATAGCAATTGTATAAGGCTCCTCTCCCGTAGAACATCCCGCACTCCATATATTTACCGGATTTCCCTTAACAAATTTTTCCTTGGCGGACAACTCCGGCAGTACCATGTTTACAAGAATTTCAAAATGCGCGTTCTCTCTGAAAAAATCGGTTTTGTTTGTTGTTACAGCATCTATCATTCTGAAATATTCATTTACCTTTCCTTCAGGACTGCACACATACTCATAATATTGCTTAAAAGATTTTATTTCAAGCAGCTTCATCCTTTTAATCAGTCTTGAAGTAAGCATCAGTTTTTTTACAGGGGGCATTTTAATCCCCGTTCCTGAATATATCATGCTGCTGAAAAGCGCAAACTCCTTCTCTGACATTACTGTTTCACTGTTCATCACGGATATATCTGTTTTTACTCCGGTTCCTGTCAGCATGTTCAACTCCATCACAGAATTTTAATATCTTTCAAATTCACTGTCACTTGCAAGATTTATATCAACACCACCTGCTGCAGTTATTACATCATTGTTGCCATAGCTTTTTTTAACTGCCTCCAATTCAGAACCTTTGTTGACAGGTTCGATCTGTTTATTCTGCCTGTTTAAAATCTTTGAAATACCTGCTTTCCCTTGACGTTTATCGGGAATGTAATGCTCCCTGCCGGGATGTCTTCCGTTACCATTACCACCTCCAGCATCAAACTGATTATCTTTTACTTTAAAGAATGATGCTGCCCGCTGCAACTGTTCCGCCTGTCCAAGAAGCTCCTCTGTAGTTGATGCCATCTCTTCAGTTGCAGTTGCACTCTGCTGTATCCCTTTATCAAGCTGTTCAACAGCCTGAGTTACCTGAGCAATTCCGTTAGCCTGTTCCGAGCTTGACACATTTATCT
The DNA here is from genome assembly GCA_963664815.2 of Spirochaetota bacterium. Lineage (GTDB taxonomy): Bacteria > Spirochaetota > UBA4802 > UBA4802 > UBA5550 > WRGT01. Next base: position 1,703,854 of record CAXXHB010000003.1, on the reverse strand, counting down.
CCTGCACCAGTTCTGCTGTCTTTTGTATCTGAGGTACTATATCCTCGATGAGTTTTCCCGCACGTTCTGCAACCTCAACACTCTGCATTGAAAGATTATTTATCTCTTTGGCCGCGTTGCCGCTCCTCTCTGCCAATGTCCTTACTTCTCCCGCAACCACGGCAAAACCCTTCCCATGTTCGCCCGCCCTGGCTGCCTCAATTGCAGCATTAAGCGCAAGCATATTGGTCTGTGCTGCTATATCTTCAATTACGGAAATCTTTTCCGCTATACTCTTCATTGCCTTTACAGTTTCAGCAACGGCGGTTCCTCCATCCCTTGCATCTTTCGCCGCCTTGTCTGAAATCGCAGCTGTCTGTTTTGCGTTATCGGCATTCTGAATAACCGAACTGTTCATTTCCTCCATTGAGCTGGACACCTGCTCAACACTGGCGGACTGTTCATTGGCACTCTGCGCCATCTCCTCTGCAGATGAGCTCATTTCACCACTCCCTGTTGCAACCTGGTTGGCCGCTGTCTGAACATCGACTGCTATTGACGTCAGATCACTAACCATTTTTTTAAGAGCAATCATCAGTTTATCCTGTGCCGACCTTTCCTCCACCTGAATCATAAGGTTTCCTCCTGCAATCTCCTGGGAAACATCAGTAATTTTGTTCATGGCATCGGTAAGAATATTTATATTATTCTTAATTTCATTAAAATCTCCATTGTAGCTGTCAGTAATTTTCGGCGGGATATCACCTTTAGAGATCCTCTCAACATACTCTGCTGCAACATTCAGCGGGCCTATTACCGCATCAAGTGTATCATTTACACCCTTCACTATCGCTGCGAAGTCCCCCTGGTGTCTGCTCGCATCTGCACGGGTATCCAGTTTCCCTTGAACTGCAGCTTTTGAGAGCATGCCGGCATCATTCACAAGCAGATTTACTGCATCGATACACATATTGAGGTTATTCTTTATCTCATTAAAGTCTCCATGATAAGTATCAGAAATCTTAGGCGGAATATCTCCTCTAGAAATTCTTTCCACATATTCGGCTGCTACATTCAATGGTCCTATTACCGCATCAAGAGTATTGTTTACTCCAACCACTATATCTCTGAATTCAAAATTTATCTTCTGCGGATCAGCCCTTATATCGAGTTTACCGTTTACCGCAGCATCAACAAGACGCCCGGCTTCATCCAGAAGATTTTTAATAATTTTTTTTATGTTTCCGGTAAGTACAAAAGTTAGTATTGCTGAAAAAACAGCGGCAAATATAATTAAAATCATCATTAATGTCACAGATGAATTTGCCAGCACTGTATTTTCGTCTGATGTTTTTTTGGCCATGGAAGTCTTCAGTTCATACATCTTGTCAACAAGATCAATTATTTTTCTTGCACATTTCCCGCCCTCACCATAAAGAATAACTGAGGCTTCTGCATTTTTATTATCCTTTATTAACCGTATCATTTCATTCTGCTGAATAGTGTAATCATCAATGGATTTTTTCATTTCAGTAAACTGCCGCCTTCCTTCATCTGTAAGTATTGTTTTCTCATAATCATCAAGATTATTAATCATATCTTTTCCAAGCTCTTCCACTCTCTTTATAAAATTATCTCTGTCAGATATACTGGTTGACGATATAGCGTCCCTGAGGTTAACCCTTATACGGTGGAAGTCCATTCCCGCCTGTCCAAGATCACCCAGCGGCAGAGTCATTTTTTCATATAGTTTTGTATCTGCGCTATTAATTTGCCTGATGTTAACAATTCCAATTACCCCAACACCTATTATAAGAAAAGTGAGAACTGTAAATCCTGTAAGAATTTTAATACCAAGTTTCATATTCCTGAACATTACATCCTCCTCATTGCACTATATTGTATAAAATAAATTATTAAAATCCGGATTATAACATTATACCCGGTTCAATTCCACTGATAAGATAAACATAAATTTCGTTTAATTATTTTTCCTCAGGTTTTTCAATGATTCCCTTATCTTATCATTACACTTTTCACGAATAGTTTCTCCATGCCCCGGATATATTATTTGCACATCACGTCTGCACAGTTTTTCCACAGCTCTGATAAATTCATCATCATAGTATGATTCAGTGTTACGTATAACAAGAGATGTATCTCCAGAAAAAAGAGCACCATCATCCATGTTATAGAGACATATTGAATCACTACTGTGACCAGGTGTGTGTATAACCTCAAATAACCTGTCTCCAAGTTTTATCATGTCTCCGTCTCTCAGTATGCGATCTACTCCAGCTATTGAATTTGAAAAAGCACATACCCTGGAATTAAATACTTTTTTCACATTTGGAAGCATTGATGTGTGATCGTAATGGTTGTGAGTAATTACTACTTTCTCAACCTGTTTTTTACCAACGCCGGTGGGGATTTCAAGAATCATTTCAAGTATAGAAAGATCACGTCCGACATCAATAAGTGCATTAACATCATCAATCCTGTTCCAAGTTCCTGTTATAAGATAAACATTTGATGTATAAACTTTACTGTTTTCAGTGAGATTATATATTTTCACATTATCCGCTCTCATTATCCGACCTTTCTGTACACCTGTGCATTAGATACTACTTGTTCAAAAAAACCATCCAGTTCCTCAGGCATCTTCTGGGTCTGTTCAGTAACAAAGAATCCCCCTTCTAGAAGATTTTCATGAAACATCTTTATAACCTTAACTCTCTCTTCATGTTTAAAGTGAAGCAGAACATTCTTGCATAAAACCATACTGAAATCATTCTTTACCGGATGAAGTGAGAGAAGATCGTGCCTTATAAAATGCAGGCATCTGATTATGTCTTCCGATATCCTGTATTTTTCACCATCATCCACTTTAGAAAAATACCTGTTGAATATATCTGACGGAATTCTGTCCAGTTGTTCCCTCGGGTATTCCCCGGATTCTATAATCTCCTGAAAAAGATTACTCCCGTCTATATCAGTGGCATATATTCTTACATTTCTGAAAATCATGTTCCCCATGTTTTCCCTGAGTATAATAGCAAGTGAATAAGGTTCAGGCCCCATGGCACATCCTGCATCCCATACATTTATATATCTCTTGGTCCTCAGCACTGGTATTGCGTAATCCCTTATCATCTCAAGGGTCTGCATATCCCTGAAAAAGTATGTAAATGCCATAACCTTATCATCTCCCCTGCATTTCATCGATTTCGTATTCAATGAAATGTTTATACACATTAAAAAATTATGACGAGTTCTTTTGCTGTTTTTGCTATACGTTCAACTATCTCCTGCCCTGCTTTATTGGGAATTTTACTCTGAGATAATTTCTTATACTTAATATTAAAATATAGAAATATGAATCTCCGGCAATAACACCTAAATGTTTTTAAAGATAACACGATCGTGACAATGATATAACATGTTCGTGTTAGGGGGGATAATACCGGAAATCAGGGAATAATTAAATTGTCATATTTATCAAATTTAGATACAGTCTACAGCCGTGGTTCAGATAATGGCTGGATATGAAATCGCTCAGCTTCGTGTTTAATTGCTGTTTTAATAAGCTCCGAGGATGTCTCTATGCTCATTTTTTTCCTTATTTTACGCCTGTGGGCCTCAAATGTACTTACACTTATATTCAACCTTTCTGCTATCTCCATCCTTTTATATCCTCTTCCAATAAGCTGAAAAACCTCAAGTTCACGGTCGGTAAGGCTGGCCATATCATTATCCACAACCGGGTTAATATAGTTTCTGAAATAATTACCTGCTATTATATTGCAGACCTCACTGCTGAGATATATTTGACCTTTTTTAACAGTTTCAATCGCCGTAAAAATATCATCCGCCACATTAACCTTGGATATAAATCCTTTCGCGCCGGCCTTTAATGCCCTCTCGGCATATAGAGCCCCGTCATCCATTGACATAACCAGCATCCTTATTTCGGGATAATCTTTGCAAATTTTCTTCACAAGTTCAATACCGTTTAATCCGCATCCAAGCTCTACATCAATTATCATCAGATCAGCACTAACCTTATTAAGTATCATCATAGCCTCTTCTGCGTTTAAGGCTTCACCTGTGACGGTATAACGGCCGCTTTCCTCAAGAATAACGCGAAGGCCATTTATAATAACCGGGTGGTCATCAACAATAACAATTTTTTCCATAATACCTCTTAAGGAAAACAAAAAGAATTGATATTAAATTACCATATGCTTTCTGTCAGTCAATGACATAGTCGTGCTAAAAAAACTAACACAATCGTGTTATCCTAATATATGAGTCAATTTTCTATATTATTTATGAGATTGAAATGAAGAATATAAATATACATATAGGCGAGTACTATTCCTCGGCAGAGCCTGCCGTTATAACAACAATTCTCGGTCCATGTGTTGCTGTGTGTCTTTTTGAGCCATACAGCAAAACTGGGGGAATGAATCATATACTACTCCCTGAAGAGAAATCAGGCAAATCAACTCCGGGAGATGCAAGATACGCAATCAATGCAATGGAGCTTCTTATAAACCAGTTGATGAAACTCGGAACGAACAGATACAGGCTAAAGGCAAAGATTTTCGGCGGTGCTCAGCTGCTTCCCTCCATGAGCCATGAACTGGCCATGGGGCTGAAAAACGTCGAAATGGTTGTTGATTTTCTCATTACAGAAAAAATACCAATAGTTAATTACAACTTCGGAGGATATAATTCAAGAAAAATTTTTTTCTACACACACACTGGCGACGTCCTTATGCAGAAGATAAAAACCTCTGAAGCACGAAGTGAATTCGAAAATCTCAAATTAAAGAGAAAAGAGATAGAGAAAAAAATTGAGTCTTCCGTGAGTTACGTTATGTTCGATTGAGTAATTTATGCCTGAATGATATTACCTGTTATCGCATCAAGCTTCTCCCTGAGAACCGAGGGGTTGTCACCTGCCTGAACTCCCAATACACCAGCTATTATGACCTCATTATATATTCTGTTTATATTAAGTATTGAACATATGTGGTTTTCTATAATATTCTTTTTTATTTCACAGTCAATACCGGAGTTTACCGTATCAATAACAGCTCTGAACCTTTCAGGAAGTTCAATTCCCTGTTCATTCCCTTTTCTGAGAAAAAGTATCTGCTCTCTCATCTCTTTTATAAGAACCGCACTGGAAGCTGCATCACGACTTGCCAGATATAATTCAAATTCCATTTCAGCATCCATGAAAAGCGTGAATTCTGCACATGCAAGAATCTCCTTCAAGGTATAAAGCAGATTACAGAGCCGCAGTGAACCTATATTTTTAACAATCTCCGGATCGGTTCCATCTACAACCAGCTGAAACTGCTTTTTCATCATTATATTATCCATATATTCCAGGTCATCTTCAATAGCCAGCAATCCCTCTTTCCTGGTTTTCTCGCTGATACCGGTCAATTTGTCAGCCAGCTCACTATAACCGGTAAATTTTAAAAACTTTCCGCCTGTCTGGTATATCCCTGTAAAGTCTATCAGTTCCATATGTAAATTTCCTTAATAATTACTTTGCCAGATAATCTTCCCCCGGACGAAGAACTAATATTTCTCCGGAATCCTTCAGTTTTCCAATGATTTTTATTATTTTTTCCTGAGCATTCTGAACATCTATCAGAAGAATCGATCCCATGAAATCCATATCCTCTTTTATAAGACTGACTGCACGTTTTGACATATTTCTGAATATTTTCTCATGCACATCCTTACTGGCTCCCCTGAGCGCTTTTACAAGATCCTGAGTATCTACTTCTCTAAGCACCTTCTGTACGGATCTGTCTTCAAGAAATACAATATCTTCAAATAAAAACATTCCATTTTTTATCTCCGCTGCTGTTTGTGGATCTGTCTCTTCAAGACCCTCAATAAGAGACTTTTCCATACCATGATCGGTATTTTTAATTATTTCAATGGTATGGTCAAGTCCCCCGGAATAAAGATATCTATCTGATGATATCCTTGAAAGCTTTTTTCGAAGCACTTTTTCCAAATCCTCGATCACTGTTACAGAAACTCCCCTCATACATGCAATTCTCCGGGTAACAGCAATACGGACTTCAGGTGGAAGATACGAGAGAATCATAGCACAATGTTTAGCTTCAAGATATGACAGAACAAGCGCTATTGTCTGAGGATGTTCGTTTTCAAGAACTGATAATGTATGCTCAATATTGTTTTCGTTGAAAAAGCTGAAGGGTTTATCTGCTCCATCCATTCCAGAAGTATAATCCTGCCCGGTAGTTTCACCAACCGACACATCTTCTCTTTCACAGGAGGATTCCAGTACGGATTTCACAGGCTTATTACCATACAGATTTTTCAATCTTGCTACCGGAACCCTTGCACCAAGCTTTCCATCAACAACAATTAGCTCTGCCCGTGTTGCCGGTTCATCCCCGAACATAAGCTCGGCAGGAACCAGGAATATTCTGTCCAGTTCCAAAACACTCCCCTCTCCAAGACCAATAACTTCCTTAATTGTCATTTTTCTTCTTCCGTAAACGAATCGTACGGGAACAATAGCCTCCGGCCCGATATCTCTCTTCTTCTCATATTCCCCATTAAGAACTCCGGGCAGGTTAATATTTACCATTTCTGTAATTCGTACAGCCGTCACTTCACCAAGAATGCATGCCTCCCCCTTTGCAATAACCAGATCATAATCTTCAAGAATTACATCAAGATGTTCTCCCGCGTATTTATCAAAAACAAGTGCTGTTCCATTATAAATCTCCTCCGCTTCAAGCGGGTGGATACTCTTTCTCCCCACCTCAACCGATATATTAAAGCGGTATTCGTGAAGCAAATCTGTCAACGGCAAAGCTCCTGATCTGCTGTTCATGACAGTATCAGTAAGCTCAATAAATGCCACTTTGCCATCTTTTGCGGATATCTTCCCGCTTCCGATCTCCATATCTCCAATAACAAGTAACGCCTTTCTTCCCGATATATCTGAAACAGGAACCTGGTCTTCTCCCCTGATTATTTCATTATACACAACGGTACCTGCTTCAACCCTTACAGTTACAGGGAATCTGAATTTTTCAAGATTCAACTCATATCCGCAGGATACATCTGGAACCAATTTATTAACCCCAGTTATTGAGTTCCTGATTCTCTTCAATATCCCTTTCATAACACTGCCGTCATACTCATCACCATAATCATCTCCGGATATAAATTTCTTTTCATCAGGATCAAGAATATCATTGTAAAATGTTGACAGGTATTTACTCTTCAAAGCCTTTTTACCATTCCCGTTCAGATAAGATATCAGTTTATTGCTGAATGATTCTCTTACAGTAAGTTTCCCGGTGTAAAGTTGTTCACTTCTGATATGAATCAACCTCGATGCAGCTTCCTGCGGTGCCTCAGTTTTTGAACAGTTTTTCATGCCCGACGGTTCTTCAAACGTATCATTATCAGTTAACGGAAATTCATCAAAATCCCCTTTTTCTTCAGGTTCATTCTCTGATACAGCGCTCACTTCCGTTTTTTTCTCAGATTTGAGAACAGAGCCGGCTCCCTGAAGCAGGGCATCAATCTCTTCCTGGCTCAACGGTCCATCAGACATTGTGTGCCACCTTTTTTATTCCGGCAAATTCGTAAACATTTTTTGCCGAGGCCATTGTGTTAAGCTCAATTTTCATTCCAGTCTTCAGCTTTCTCAAATCATCAGGCTTCATGTTGGGAATTGCTCCGGAATAGTCTATGTAGCGTTTAAAGAAGTGATTGCAAGTATCTATACCTGCTTTTTCAGTCGCTTTGCTGTTAAAATCCTGAATCCCTTGTTGTGATAAGAGGTCTATTACCGGCTCAATTGTTATGTATGGTAAACATATGTTCATCAAACCTGCGATTGACCCGATATTGATCTCAAGAGTAATAAGTGCTGTTAAATCTTCGGGTGGAACTATCTGTGCAAAATGAGGTTTAGTTTCCAGACTGGATAATCCGGTTTTCAAATCAAGAACACTGGCCCATGTATAACTCAGGTTTGATATCATGGCAGTAATAATCCGTTCCATCTGAAGGAGTTCAATATCTGTAAGTTCACGTGATATTGACGCATATTCTGTATTACCACCGCCATGAAGACACTCAATAATTGCAAAAGCTACACCGGGATCTATTTCAATCACAGCATGATTTGGCAATGGTTCCATACTCAACACTGCAAGAACTGCCGGATCAGGTATTGAGCGGGTAAACTCCTCATATGTAAGCTGGTCAACCGATACAACTGTAACTGTCGTCATTATACGAAGACGATTTGCAAGCATTGAGGCTGTCAATCGGGCAAATGTTTCATGCATCATCTGCAGCATCCGGAACTGTTCTTTGGTGAACTTATCCGGTCTGCGGAAATCATATATTTTTAACTTTTTCTTCTCTCTGACACCGGAACAACCGTCAGACTCAACATCTCCGGAAGATATCGCCAGGAGCAAACCATCAATTTCATTCTGGGATAGTATTTCCGTCATTTCTGATCTCCTGTTTTTATTTCATCGCAAAGTGTAATTTTAAAGAATTAATCAGATTATATCAGTAAGAGATTTAATAACTACAAACAATGTCACTGAAAGACATTAAATACCATGAAAGTCTTTTTGTTGAACACCTGCTTAATACAATGAAAGACATATTTCTAAAATAAAATCCTTCTCTATATTCGCAATGACAAAGTTCTAATCTGTTAGTAACCCGCTGTAAACAGTATTACAGTAAACTTTGAAGCCGACACATCTTTTTAAACGAACTTTTTAATATAACATAAGAAATTTTCTATCAATAACCTGACCTTTTATTAATTAACTCTATTTCAATACAAATGTCAAGTAAAAGAACTCAGAGCTATTATCTTACAATATTCAAAACAGACTGATAATTTGAAGTTGACAATTTAATGTATTTTTTATTTTTATCAAAACTCAGGTTAAATATAATATCTCGGCATTAATTGCTTAAATTTTATTAATGAAAAATTATATTATCATTCAACCATGAAAAAAAGGATTATATAAACATAATTTAAAAGTTAATAAATAATCCCGAATAATTGTACATAAAACATTAACCTTATATATTATTAAACATGGAAAGTATTTAATGAAAAAAAGCAGCTTGAATCTCGACAACTACGGCAAGGGTTTGCTGATTGGACTAATATCAAAAGCTATCACTGGAGACAAGACTCTTTCGCCTGATGACATTGAAAAACTGAAAGAGATCAAGAAGCAACTGCAGGGAGAATAAACTCCAAGGCCTGCCTCATCAGACGGATTAAATTAAAATGAAACTGAATCTTAATCAGCAGTATAACTCCTGAATCTTTTATGAATATCAGAATCTTTGCAATAACAATAGTTTTCCTCGTTTGCACTTTGATTACAATACCGGTCTATGCAGCAGGTAATGATAATATAATTGTAAGCCCTTTTAAAGATCCGGTAACTGTAAGATTTGCATTTCAGATCCCGGTTTTTTTAGTGAGCATCAAACCATTCACTGGAGGAAATGAAACAAAGAGTGAAGAAAAAGCAAAGGAGGATGCGCATATCACATATATGCCTGATTTAAGGCTGAGTGGCGGTATAGGCCTTTATTATAATAATTACGGCTTTTCATATGTCAGCAAAATCACTGACATTCCCACGGCCAACGGGCAATCCATTACAGATTATACCGATATCAGACTTAATGAATACAGCAGGAAATTCGGAGCAGATCTGGTTTATATGAATTACAAAGGGTTCTCTCTAACTAACAGCAATGAACATGGTTATTCCGACAACGATTCAAAAATAAAAAGATCAGATATACATTTACGGACATATTCCGCTTCTATTTTTTATTTGTTTTCAGATGATTTTTCTCTAAGAGCTGCTTTCATGCAGAACGAAAGGCAGAATGAATGGGACTGGACTATAATAGCAATTCTATCATCGGTATATCAATCACTCAATAGTGATTTTTCATTAATACCTGAACAAGATGAAACTGCTTTCGGCAGTAACGCCGGTTTAAAAAGCGGTGTCTTTAAAGGTATTGCCGCAGGAGCCGGATTCGGAATAACATATCCTTATAAAGATTATCTTTTCACAGCTGTTTCATATTTCGGAAGCGGTTATATGCTCCGCACATATCAGACTTTTGATGGCACTAAAACAGATAATGACGGATTTTACAGAATTAATGCTAAAAGTTCAATCGGTTATAATGGAAGCAGTTTTTTCTATGGATTAACATTCGTGTTTGACAGTATAGCGAATTATTCAGGTATCAGGATACTTACAAATACATATACAACAGAATTATATAGTGGTCTGCATTTCTGAACAATAATTATTTTTCATCTTATAAACATAAAACTTTTTACCGGAAGTTTCATAGAGCTTCATTTGCTGATTATTCCCCTGATACCTCCACTTGATACTTTTGCGATATCAGCAAGAATACCCGGCAGTGAAAGCGGCTTCGAATACACAATGTGTACAGGCTCCCATTCAGGATGAAATTTTCTTTTATATGCGGCGAGACCCTTGAAATTATAGAACATCTCACCATGACCAAAAACCAGTGATGCAACCCTGTTCCATAACGGCGCTGCCGGACTCTTCTTTATCCCTGAAAGCGGCGCAACTCCAAGATTAAAATACTCATAACCTTCGTTTTTTCCCCAGAGCATTATATTTGTAAACATGAAATCCATTATCCCGTTCGGGGTTTTCGCGTCATGCCGCATCAGGTCAATTGTAAATTCTTTTTTTAACGAAGTGAACATCAGATTTGAAAAAGCAACTATTTTCCCCTCTTGCTTTACAACTGCACAGGGAAAATTAGACAGATAACTTTTATTAAAGAATCCTATTGAAAAGCTCTTCTCCCTCGTCTTTTTCAGTGAAAGCCATGAATCCGAGACTTCATGGATCTCATCAATCACAGATGAAAGGGAATCGGCAGGAATTATTTCGAATTCATACCCTTCTTTTTTAGTCCTGTTATATGCATGACGGAGACCCCTGTTATCATACCCGTCAATTGAAAATTCGCAGAGTTTCACTCTGGCTTTTTCTCCAATTTTAAGTATGCTCATTCCAAGTTCAATATAAACGGGAAGAAATCTCGTGCTGACATCGAAAAATACCGGATTAGCCCCATCCTCCCCGCATTGCTCGCAAAAGTTCCATATCAGTTCCGTTGATCCATCTACAGCTCCTACCGGATCGCCCAGCACAATCCTGCTGCTACCCTGCACACCATACATTATAAAAGCATCACTGTCTCTGCTGAAAAGAATATACTTGTCGCCAAGCAATACCATGTTCCCGTCTGGATTTTCAGAGGCCATGGTTATTCTTTTTGCATTTTCGAGTTCTTCTGCTGAAGGAGGCATTATGCCCTCCCGCACAGGCCTTGTGAGAATATACACTGCAAGAAGAATTCCAGATGATGCAATACCAATTCCTGCACGCATAAATCTTGATGCATCATTAAGCAGTTCAAATTTTAACCAGAGGCTGTGAGTGTATTCAATATGCTTGTAAGCGAATAAACCTGTCCATGTAAACAGTGCAAGCACCATTAAAACTGCAAAGCCCCATACCTGTGAATATCCAATCGATAAGAGCGGTGTCTTCCTCTTGAAAGATTTTCTGGATGGTATAAAAGCAGCAATTGAAAGAAGCAGAAAAAGCGCCTCTTCATAATTTAGTCCACCCAGAAACATAAATGCCGCGCCGGATACAAGAAGAATCAATGTTATATAATATGCAGCATCAACCCTTTTCTGTATTCTGTCAGCCAGAAAAAGTAATGCGGTACCTGCCAGTGCCGAAAGGAAGTGAGATGCCTCAATTACATTTATCGGCAGAATCATACCAAGCCTGTGCATCCTCGATTCGATGTTAGGAAGCGCGGCGGAAACAAGCAGCAGAACCCCATTTATAAAAATCAGAATAGCCATCAGACTGGGGAATACTCGCGGCAACCATCTGCCAAAAGAAATTACAGCTCCCCCTGCGGCGGGTCTTCGGATCCACATCTCCCCTGCAATAAAAAGAAGAATTCCGGCAACAAATGGAATTATATAATAAACAATCCTGTAAAAAAGGAGAGACGTGAAAATATCAGCAGCTGGCACGACCCCGGAAAGCATCATCAGTACAACAGTTTCAAATACACCGATACCGCCGGGGACATGGCTTATCAGACCGGCAGTCTGAGCGAGCATGAATATGCTGATAACAAAAGGATAACTGATTCCGTTACCTGGCGGAAGCAGGATATAAAACACCGTACCGGCAGCCATCCAGTCCGCTGTTGAAATGAGAACCTGCCCAATGGCAATACATTTACCGGGAGACTCAATCTCAATATCTTTAAATGTTATGCTCTTCTTATATAAAAATGCGGCAACCAGATAAGCTGCAACTATTGAAATCATTATAAAACCGACCGGCTTTACAGATTCAAAAGGGAATTTTAGAATTGAAGGGAGACTGACAGGTTCTGAAATAAACATTATTCCGGATGCAGTAATTATTCCGATCCAGAATGTGAAAGCATTGAAAGCAATTATCTTCACAATTTCAAGTGAAGATAATCCAAGCATACCATAAAATCTGAAACGGACTGCACCGCTGCTCAGAACTGACAGACCGATATTATTACTGAAAATATACGCAACAAGCGAAGTAAATGTCACCTTCAATCCAGGCAGTTTTCGCTTTATGTATACCAGCGCAAGCCGGTCATAAAATGTCATGATAAAGTATGAAAGAATTGTCAGAGAAAAACCGGCTGTTATTTTTCCGGCAGGAAATACCTTCAACCTTGAGATTATTTCATTAATATGATAGCTTTTCAGCTCTCTGAAAAGAAATACAAGCGCTATTATTAAAACTGCTAATCCAGCTGCAGGGCCGGCCAGTTTTAGTAAACGTTTCTTCATGCTTCGACCTGCCGTGTACAATTATGATATATTAATGATTTAATAATGCGGGGAAAATGTCAAATAAAACAATATTATTTCCGACTGTATGTTTATTGTCTAAAATTAATTTATTCCTCTCTCTTTACATATTTATCTATCCAGTCACTCACTGCCGGGCCGGTTCCAATGGGCCACGCCTTCACTTCCTCAAATGGAACATGTTTTACTTCAGCAATTTCATCGTTCAGTGTAATACTCCCTTTTGCACTCACAAAATATACAATCAGAAGCTGATTCATCATAGAAAAAGAATACAATCCTATAAAATCTATTATCTCAGCATCAAGATCCAGCTCCTCCTTTATTTCACGTATAATACCTTCCTCGGGAGTTTCATCTTTTTCAAGGAATCCCGTTGTCAGTGCAAACCTTTTTTCAGGCCAGTTTCTATTTCTGGACAGTAATATTCTCCCTTCATACTCAACAATTCCGGCAACCACCGGAACCGGATTGTCCCAGTAAACATATTCACATCTGTCAGACGAACATTGCAAACGCTCCTTACCTTCAACTGCTCCATTCTCAAGCTTATTACCGCATACTGGACAGAATGTATAATCATTCATGAAAAAATTCTCCTGAAAAAAATAGTAATATGAACCGGATTTCATAAACCGAATTCAATATATTTACCAGCCTTGCCAAGACGTCTGCCGACTTTTCCAAGATCATCGAGAGATCTTATCCTCCCCTCCCTCCTTGCTTTCGCAATAATATCAACAGTCACATGACCTAATCCCGGCACACGGAGCAGTTCCATCAAGTCGGCCTTATTGATATTAAGAGGAAAGAACTCCGGGTGATTATTTGCCCATACCTCTTTCGGATCGCTCTTAAGACTGAGATTACCCTTATCATCAAACAGGATTTCATCCTCATTAAAACCGTATTTACGAAAAAGCCAGTCAGTCTGGTAAAGTCGATGCTCACGCACAAGCATCTCGTCATTTGTCACACTTGATTGCTCACCAGGAAGATCTCTGTCACCTGACCCGCGCTGGTACGCGCTGAAATATATACGTGACAGATTAAGCCGACGGTAAAGACCCCATGTGTATTTCACAATCTCACTGTCAGATTCACCTGACGCACCGACAACAAACTGGGTTGTCTGCTTCACCCGACCATACCGCTCACCCCTTGCAGTGAGTTTGCTTATCAGTTTGATTGGCCTGATTATATCTTTCATATAATCCTTGCCCTTAGTCAGTAATTTAAAATTTTTTTCACCGGGGGTCTCTATGTTTACCGAGACTGCACTGGCAAACGAAATAGTCTCCTCTATTGCCGCATCCGAGGCACCGGGTATTACCTTCAGGTGCATATATCCCTTAAACTCCTCTCTTTTACGAAGAATGGCAGCAACGCTGTTGATTTTTTCCATTGTTCTGTCCGGATTCCCTGTTACACCGCTTGTAAGAAAAAGACCGGATACTATACCCGTCCTGTAATAGTGAAGAAAAGCATTTACAATTTCCTCATTAGTAAGAGTACACCTGCGGCTGTCAGCACCTGCACGCAGCGGGCAATACCTGCAATCATTTATACAGCTGTTCGAAACAAGCGTCTTAAACAGGAAAGTCCGCCTTCCATCTGGCAGAGCAACAGGGTATATCCACTTGTTGTCAATTGAACGTTTTCTATGTTCATCGGGATTCCTGGTGCCGCAGGCGCATGCAAGGTCATATTGGGAATCCTGTGATAGAATCTCAAGTTTTTCAATTGTATCAGGTTTTTTATGAATACTAATCATATGACAAGTATATATTTTTGCACACTGGAAGTGCAAGCAAAAAATTGTTTTAAATCCTTTTGCATATACATTACATAATAATATCCTGTTATTCTGTTTATTATTAAATTCACGGTATATTTAATTTTTATACCGACGCTATTCTTTATATTATGATTCAACACATTTAATATTATTCTGTTTTTATTTTATTAGGTTATCTATTTTTTAAATACTATTTTTAAATTACTACTTGATTATTCATTGATTATTTTTATAATAACTTTATTATTATCATTGTTCTTACTGCAAACCATATTCATTCAGGACTTTTTTGTTGAAATCAATAACCGGCATATAACAACACCGTACTTTATATAAATTAATTGCTTAATTCAGCTGTGCTCGTTCTCTGTGAAGCCTGTTATTACCCAAAATGCATATTGCATCTTCCTTTTCACAGTTGACCGCAGCCCTTTTCTAAAGTTTTTTTAAGACAAAAGATATAATGTGAGGGGGTAGTGAAATGAAATACCAGCCGGAAACAAGAAACTGGGAAAAAGAAGGAGTATGGCCGGAATCATGGCCGAAATATTTTGAGCATGGCAGCATGCCGATAGTATGGCATCTCCATTCAAATGCTCTTCGTCATCCGGATAAAACGGCCATCATCTTTTACGGGACAAGGATCAGCTATAGGGAACTGGAGAATCTTGTACTTCACGCTGCCGGGGGTTTAAAGAAACTCGGGGTACATAAAGGGGACAGAGTATACCTGGGGATGCAGAACAGCCCACAGTTTATAATATCATATTATGCGTCCATGGCAGTTGGTGGTGTAATCATCGGCGGAAGCCCTATGTTCAAGAAAGGTGAGATGAGTTATATCCTCAATGACTGCGGAGCAAAAGTTGCAATAATTGAAGAGGATAACTACCCGATTTTCAATGAAATCCGCAACCAGGTTAAAGTTGAATCTGTAGTGGTCACATCACTTGCGGAATACCTCCCTTCCTCGCCGGAGATTCCAGTCCCTGCAGGAATGACGGTTGAAGGACTCGACTATACAGGGTCCATAAACTGGAAGGATTTCATAAAAAATGAACCGATAGAAAAGTACGAAACAATTGATCTCGATAAAGATCTTGCCTGCCTTCAGTACACATCAGGAACAACCGGAGTACCCAAGGGAGCGATGCTCACACACCGCAATATACTTGTTAACGCCATACAGCTCCCAATACTCCTTGGAGGTCATTCAGAAAGTGTATATGGAGCGGTTGTGCCGATCTTTCACATTACCGGCATGCAGAACAACATGAACGGCCCTGTCTTCCTGGGTGCGACTATAGTGCTTTTTACACGATTTGACACAGAAGTTTTTCTGAAAGGATCTGAACTCTACAGGATAACATGCTGGGTAGCAATTACAACAATGAATATAGCAGTAATCAACCACCCGAATCTTAAAAAATACGATCTCTCATCATATGAAGCAATAGGAACAGGGGGAGCGCCGGTACCGGCCGAATTAATTAAACGTTATAAGGATGTTTTTGGACTTGACCTGATAGACGGATGGGGAATGAGTGAAACCGCATCAGCCCCATTAGTAAGCCCCACAGGCCATGTAAAAGCCGGAAGCTGCGGAATTGTTGTCCGCGGCTTTGATGTCCGCGTAGCCGACCTAGTTGAGCCGACAAAGAATGTTCCCCGCGGTCAGGAAGGTGAAATGTGGATGAGAGGACCTTCAATTGCACGCGAATACTGGAAGCAGGGACCAGAGGCTCAGGCAGAAAGTTTCAGGGATGAGGGTTGGCTCGCCACGGGGGATGTTATCATAATGGATGAAGACGGATACATCTTTATTGTTGGAAGAACCAAGGAGATGATAAAGGCTTCCGGGTACAGTGTATTCCCGGCCGAAGTGGAAAAGTACCTCTACCAGCACGAGGCGATAGGTGAATGTTGTGTAATAGGGGTACCGGATGAATACCGCGGAGAGGATGTGAAAGCCTACATAATACTGAAAGAGGAGTGGAAGGGTAAAATTACCGCTCAGGAGATTATAGACTGGGCTAAAGACCAGATGTCGGTTTACAAGTATCCGCGTCAGATTGAATTTCGAGACGTTCTTCCGAAAAGTGCAACAGGGAAAATCATGCGTAAAATACTGAGAGAAGAACTGAATAAATAGAGGAACGAAATTAAAAAGTACAACAATGTCAATATTGATTGGCTGAAGCAGATGCTGATAACCGTACAAATGCCTGATGCATAATAACAGATTAACTGCATCTTCCCGTAGATTTTATTAAAAGGTCTTCCGCCGGCAGTTAAAAAAAATAACATCCGGGGTTGACCTCTTCCAGTTTAAACCTGAATAATTATTTTTTTAATTCTCCGTTTATCAGACAGATT
Source organism: Spirochaetota bacterium (assembly GCA_963664815.2). Classification (GTDB taxonomy): domain Bacteria; phylum Spirochaetota; class UBA4802; order UBA4802; family UBA5550; genus WRGT01. The sequence continues at coordinate 1,686,668 of CAXXHB010000003.1, read as the reverse complement.
CTGATATACTCATATATGATACAATGCACTTATAGTGAAGCCATAAAAGTAATCATTTGCAAGATCAGGACCATTATCAGCTGCTATATACTTTAACACCTGAAACCTTCCACCGAGGATAATTGAAGTGCTCAGTGAATCAATATAGCATGTAAAGTTGAGAGTTGAATTGTTACCAAATGCGTTATAGTTATATTTTACCTCCTTCCCCTCCGCAATAGCTGTTCCTGTAACTGCAATTTCAAGGTCTTCAACATAAAACCTTGAATACAACAGAGATGTTCCGGCGCTGATAAAAAGAAAATCATTCAGCGGTATAGTGTAGGTTGCACCCACCGCGGGACCATACCCGAAACTTATCTTATCGTCCCACTCACTGCCGCTGCTCACAGAATAATTACCCAATGTATCTTTGACTGTTAGTTCAGTGTCATCACTATCGTTTAAACAATTCAGTATTGCTTTAAAACCCAAGAATCCGCTTAAATTTTGAATAAATTTATATGATACAGTTAAATCAAAGTCCGCCCTTGTCATCGACGTATCAAAATGAAGATTATATGGAGTGCCGGAGCTGCTCCCCTCAACATTATAACTTGTATTCCCGTCGCTAAGCGGTAAAAGTACAAGTCCGGTAATTGTAATCCCGTTTTCAAGCGCGACAGAATAGATTGGACCTGCAAGAAAAACAGGTTTTGTGTTAAAATCTGTATACTGGTTTCTGAATGACGGTTCCCACCATGCCTCGAAGGTATAAATTCCTATGGTATGATCTGCGGCATGAGACTTCTGCGGTATAGACATGAACACAACCGATGCACCAATAATCATTGAAACCACAATAAACCTTTTCATTTAATTTTTACTCCTATTGCGTTGATTTTAAGAAGCAATGTTTTTTGAATATATCTTATCTTTTCATGATGTAAACAATACATATAAATATTTATCTGTAAACTTTTTTTTATTTCCTGATCGTATTTAACTATTAAAAAGACCTTTACATAACTTTTATAGAGAATTTTAATCAACATCCAAAAACAATCTGAAGTATAACAGGACACACGTATAAAAAACCGGTCTGTAGTCAAAGAAACAAGTCCGGTTTAAATTGAGTGAGGCCGAGTGGTTACAGGAGCAATGCAAAACCTTATAATATAGACCCCGATATCACCATCCCGGCCTCACCATATCAATGGCTGGAATTTTTCTTTATGGAAGGTTCCCGGCCGCAACTATTGTTTCCCGAAATCCCTGCGATAATTCTTCACAAGTTTTGAAAGGGCTTTGTCACGCGCTTTTCTCTCCATTCTTCCCTTTTCACTTTTAAGTGAGTCGAGTGATACCATCTCATCCCTTATTGTGATATAGTTCTGATACCTTGCATATTCAATACCTCCTCGGGAAACAAGATCCACCACCGCACACCCCGGTTCATCAATATGAGTACAGTCGCCAAACCTGCATCCGTCGGCAGCATCGGCAATTTCAGGGAAAGCAACATCAAGAGATTCTGTATCACCGTACGGGCTCAGTTCCCTAAGCCCCGGAGTGTCTATAACCATCGCACCGTTATCCAGAACAAAGAGCTCTCTGTTCGTTGTAGTATGCCTCCCGCGCAGATCATCCTCCCTTAATGTTCCGGTTTTCTGCACATTCCTTCCAAGCAGATTATTGATAAGAGCCGATTTTCCAGCACCTGAAGGACCTGTGAACGCCGCCGTTACACCAGGAGCTAAATAATACTTCAACCGATCCATACCATCCCCTGTAACTGCACTCACCATAATAACAGGGATATCCCCTGAGACTGCCTCTGCCAGCTTCAGAAAATCTTTTTTTTCTGTATCCGAACATAAATCGCACTTGTTAAGTATTATCACCGGCTCCGATCCGCCGTCACTCACCATTACAATATACCTTTCAATACCGCGTTGATTAAAGTTCCTTCCCCCTTCAAGAGATGCTACAATAAACATCACGTCAATATTGGCGGCAATAACCTGTTCATCGCACCTGTTACCCGACGCACGTCTGGAGAAAAAACTCTTTCTTTCAAAAACTGTTTCTATCATAAGAGGATTCGAATCACCTCTCATCAGAACCCAGTCCCCCACAACAGGGTAATCGGCCCGACCGGCGGCAGTATACTTAAAATGCCCCGAAACCTGAGCTTCTAACCTTACATTATCAGTCTCAACATCATATATATACCCCGATTCTCCGGTTATCCTGCCAGGTACAAGCCCGGCCCCGCTCCGGCGCAGGTACTGCTCTTCGAAGAAGCTGTTCCATCCAAAAACTCCAGATTTCATTTTAATCCTCCGTAATTCTCGGACTTCTGTTTTTCTTCATCTGAAATATCTTGCGGGAATGGAAACTTTATTGCAGGCTTAAGCGCGATTTTCATTAACATTGTTTGACTGTCATCCCCCGCTATCCTGTTAGCCCTTATAAAACCGCATTTCACACATCTATGAATAAGAGACCATTCGTTACTGTCTTTCACCCACACACCGACAGGCTCCATCATACCCCTGCATACAGACATCCTGTCTCCGGTACAAAGATCAACATGCATGCTCCACAAACAGTCCGGGCAATGATTCCTGTACATGGTCCCCGCTTCCGGCTCAAGCACTCCTTTCCCGCATTTTTTACATATAAAAGCTTCCGTTTTATTTTTAACTTTGTTTTCTGTTCTCGACATTGTTTTCCCCTGAATCATTTTTTATAGATAATTATGCTGCAAAGCTTGCCCCCTGACAATATGAACATAGTTGTTGTAAACCTGTTTGGGTTCAAGACAATGACATGTAATTTAAAAAGATAACGATGACCTGCCCTGTTTACACAGGGTAAAAAGAAGGAAAGACTTAAAATGAATTATTTGCGGAAAAATTTTTTAAGAATAAAATTATGTCCGAAGTCAATCCCTGGGCAGGAACATCCCTCTAACAAAATCCAGCATAACCCCCCCTTAGACAAAATGCAAGGTATTAAAATTTTAGACTTTTTAGATAATATATTATTAATTGTCAATCAATATCTCTCAATATTCCCATTGAAAATCCTGAAGATTATTTATATCCGGTATACAATTGAAAACAGATTTTATAACATCTGGTTTGTTTTTACTCATTATATAGAAGCATCTATTATATTTTAACTCTCAATAATTATATATTGTAATATATTTTTATTTTATATATTGACTTACTTATTTTTTTATGCATAATTCCAGTCTGTAGTTCTATTTTTATTTCGATGCACTATGAAACAGCACGTTTTAAAACTCTGTTTCAGAACTTATTTAACTGTCAGGAGGTTTAAATGTATAGGGAAAGAATAAAAAAAAGTTCACTGATGTATGCCGAAAAACCATGGCTCAAAGACTTTGATGATGATATATTAAAATGGCGCGACAAATGGATACAATTCTACGACAGAAAAGAGTTTGCCAATCCTGTTTATCCAGATGTACCGCTTAAGGATCTTTTTAACAAATGGACCGAAAAGAATCCCGAAAGAAGTTACCTGATTTTTAATGATGTCAAACTTAACTATGCCACAGTCAATACGTTCGCAAAGAAGCTTGCCAATGCGCTCATTGATCTCAGTGTAAAAAAAGGTGACCGGGTTTCAGTTATGCTTCCGAATATTCCTCAGTACATAATCAGTCTGCAGGCTCTTTTCAAGTTCGGGGGAATTGAAGTCCCTACAAATGTTCTTTATACGGTGCCAGAGCTTACATTTCAATTAACCGACAGCGGTGCTGAAACAATTATCGTCTTTGCTCCCTTTGCCCAGAAGGCTATTACTATAATGCGAAACCCTGCCACACCGGTTAAGCGTGTTATTGTAGTACAATCACCTGCGGCGCCGGTCGAAGTTGAAAAGGCTCCGGATATCTTTGATTTTAATGCAATAGCCGGGGCTGCATCCGACAGGGAGCCCGATATAGCCGTATATCCCTCAGATATTTCAAAACTACAGTATACAGGGGGAACTACCGGTGTCCCCAAGGGCTGCGTCCACACCAATGCCATGAACATGACACAGGCTGTGCGGACTGGAGACTGGCTTTCCGAAGCTATTCCCGGAGAGATCATGAACACCCTCTGCGCTATCCCCCTTAACCACATTTACGGTTATAACGGATGTGTAAACAGCAACCTGCATACAGGTGGTTCCATTACACTTGTTGCCCAACCCACACCTGATAACCTTATTGAAGCTATTAATAAGCATGAACCGAATATATGGGCATCAATACCTGCAATGATTATCGGTCTGATTAATCATCCGGAGATCGGAACATCCAAGGTTAAAGCTATAAAAGGGATATTCTGCGGGTCAGCTCCTCTTGCAGTCGGAACACTTCAGAAGTTTGAAGAACTTTCTGGCGGAAGAATTGTAGAGGGAGCAGGAATGTCAGAAACAATTAATATCTACACGGTAAATCCGGTAAGGACAAAACGCAAATTCGGAAGCTGCGGAATTATATGGCCCGATACAGATCTTGTGGTTGTAGATGTTGAAACGGGAAGAAAGGTTATGCCGAGGAACGAACCAGGCGAGCTTATATGCCGCGGACCGCAGTTTATCACTGAATACTGGAAAAACCCTGAAGAGACGGCAAAGACAATTATTGACGGATGGCTTTATACCGGTGATATTGTAACAATAGATGAGGAGGGGTTTCTCTTCATATTAGACCGTAAAAAGGATATGATAATTGTAAACGGGTTGAATGTTTATCCACGTGATGTAGATGAGGTTCTGTTTAAACATCCCAAGGTAAGAGAGGCATGTACAATCGGTATACCAGACGAAAAACAGGGTGAGTCTGTTAAATCATATGTAGCACTTAACCCCGGTGAAACCGCCACAGCCGAGGAACTTGCAACATACTGCAGGGAATCGCTTTCAGGTTATAAAGTCCCCCGTTTTATAGAGTTTGTTGAAGAACTACCCCGCACAGCCGTTGGAAAAGCCGACAGAAAAGCTCTGCGCGAAAAAGCTCTGCAGGAGATAAAGAAATAAATTTTTAATATCCCGTAATAACTCCCTTTATTTCACTTTCATGGCGAAGAGATAAAGGGAGTCATTACGGGATATCCTGATATTCTGATCTTTTGTGATTTTTTTAAATTATGCTCATTTTTTTATTTTTTTACATTGACAATTATATACATCTTCTAATAATGGTTTTATCGATTACATATTTTTTCTCTACTATCACTTTCCTCGTTTTTTCCCGGGCAAATATCATAGCAGTTTTTAATAGAGTACTTCGAAGGGGTAATCCCTATATTTTATCACAGGAGTCCGCAAATGGCACAACAACAAGGCACAGTAAAATGGTTTAATGATCAGAAAGGTTTCGGGTTTATCACATCCGAGAAAGGCGAAGATATATTCGTTCATCATTCAGGTATAAATTCACAGGGTTTCAAAACACTTGCCGAAGGAGCCGAAGTTACTTTCGAATCTGAAAGGGGTGACAAAGGTCCCAGAGCAATAAACGTAACTGTAATCTAACCATCAGGTTGATATTTAAGACATTAAAAAGGCTGCTATTCAAGGCGGCCTTTTTAATGTCTTAACCTGATGTTCAATCTGCAATAAAATTTAACATTATTCATTACTTGACAATTAGTTTATAATTGCCTATATTAATAAGTAATTTCAGTTTGATTAAATATATTAAAACGACGGAGTTAAAAATGGATATTAAAAAAATTTTTAAAATTCTGATTATTCTCGTTCTTCTGTTCGCCTTTATTCAATTAATACCGTATGGTAAAAATCACACAAATCCCCCGATTGTAGCTGAACCGAAATGGGATTCACCCCGCACTCAGGGACTTTTTTATCGTGTGTGTGGTAATTGTCACAGCAACAAAACAACATGGCCCTGGTACAGCAGAATTGCCCCTGCTTCATGGTTAATACAGTCTGATGTTAATGAGGGCCGTGAAAATCTTAATGTTTCAGAATGGGGAAGAAACTCGAAGAACAAGGGAAATGAAACTGCCAGTGAACTAAGAGATGGTGAAATGCCCCCGTTTTTTTATTTACCGGCACATCCTGAAGCCAAACTGACACCAGCCGAAAAAGAGGAGTTTATAAAAGGACTTATTTCAACTTTCGGGGAGAATAAACAGAAATAGAATTTTACCCGGTTTTATCAAGCATCAATAAACATTTATAAAACCGGGTTCCTTATTTTACATCATTTTACATCGCAGAAAATTTATACAAGACAACCGCCCGCTCAATCACTTATAACTGTTGAACCTGACAAATGATTTTAACTCTCTTCTCCATGCACGAGGAAGAAGTTTTATTCCCGGTTTAAGATACCCCACAGATATCAGAAGCGGTATTAATCTGTCCTCAGGTATTTTAAATTCGGACTTTACCATATCGGAAGAGAACCCGTCCATGGGGTGGGTCTCAAGACCCAGCCCTTTTGCTGCAATCATCAGGCTCATTGCAAAGAAGGCTGTATTCTTTATTGCAAAGAATTTCCTCTGCATACTATCCTTATCACCATGTGCGCCGAAAGGCATCTGTCTTGTTGCCGCAGCCGCTTCCGGTTTGATATATCCGAGATCAATCCAGCTTTTTACCATGTTGTCTACGTTTTCTTCTATAGCATTGGGATTAGCTATTATAATCAATGTGGCAGATGCTTCAGTTACCTTCGGCTGATCATAGGCACATTTACGGAGAATTACTTTTTGTTCAGGATCATTTACTACAATTACCTCCCACGGTTGAAGATTGAGAGTAGATGGTGAAAGGTTTGCAAGCGAGATAAGCTCATTTATCTGCTCATCTGTTACTTTTCTTTCCGGATCAAAAAAATTAATAGACCTTCTCTCTTTAATTGCATCAAGTATATTCATTTATTTCACTCCTTATTATATTTTAAATCATTTATCTAACTTCCCGGTTATATTTTATTTAAAATAAAATGTTATACTTCCAATCTGCCTGCGGCATATTGAAGGAAAAAGTATTTTCCATTATAGAAAGTTCATGAATCATTATTACTATATAATATAATAAATTTTGTTTAATTTTCAACAGAAATATTTTAATCTGAAATTTAGTTAATGTCGGATTTTAACAGTTAAATGAATACGATTACATGTTAAAAGGATTGATATGATTTTGTTATTTCCCCTCTGCTGCGACAGAGAGCTTTTCCTGATGAATAAATTATAAGCATTCACATCTATGGAATATTTGTTTTATCAATAAAAATCTGTACAGTTTTACCCGGTTCTGTATGCAGATACGTCTCGGGCAATTTAACTGTCACCACTGCACCATTTTTTCTCCAAAGTGATTTCTGCGGTACAGGTTCATTGTGATATATAATTATCTCCGCTGCCTCTACTGCCGGCTGTGTAATTTTTACCCGTGAGCCGTCCAACCATTGGTCCGGCCAACCCTCAATCTCCGAATGAAATGCAAATGGAAGATATTCAAGGACGGTTACCTGTATCGTGATCATTCCCTCTTTTTCCGGATTAACAGCCTGTCCTTTTACCCTGACCTCACTGATGCAGGAGAATGATAATAGCGATTCAAATATTAAAATGTATGTAATTATTGTTTGTATTCTTTTCATTATCTGCTCACGAATATTTTTTTACTGATAAATTGATTTAAAATCCCGGTTAACGGATTTTGAATCCAGTTGAGCCACAGACATGCCGTATTTCATATTCATACGTCTCAATCTCTGTGCCAGAACTGTTGCCAGCTCTTTCATTATTTTCAGTGAAAATCGCGAGTCATTCTTACTCATATCGTCAAAGGCTCCTTTCGAAATAAATAACAGAATTCCACTGCTCCGACACACAACTGAGGCTGAATACTTTTCATTATTAAGGATAGACATCTCTCCGAAAAAATCTCCGCGTTCAAGTTGATTAAGGCGCTTATATTTATTACCACTTATCTGTTTCACTACATCGAAGTCCCCTTTTACGATGAAATAAAGACCTGTTGGATCATCATTTTCCCTGATAATCATTTCCATGTCTCTGGTTGAGATCACCTCGATTATGCGACTCACGACATTCAGATCATCGTCTGAAAAATCGTTGAAAAACCCTATAAGTTTAAGATATTCATTCATGTAATATTACAACTCCATTTACTCTTTTATCGACATTAATTTTTGATATTGGTGCATTTTTTTATCTTGGGATATACAACAATTGATGTTTAAACCAGGTCCATACTGCTTAAAACAGGATTTCATTAAACCCGAGTATTCTGAATATCTTTTTATCAATTTTTGTTATTAAACTTTTATTATTTTCTCCTGAAAAGCTGTAAAATCCATGCTCCCCATTTATAATGCATGCTGTTACATTATTTTTCTTATTCAGTTCATCAATTAAAGGAATAATATCAAATGATTTTTCCCTGCAGAAAAATAGATATGACTGAGCTGAAGGTGTAATGTCAGGATATTCTCTTATCCTCGACCCGTAAATTCCTATTACAGTGCTTATTCTTTTATCCGCTGAATGCAGCCATGCTATAGTTGCACCGACACTGAATCCAACAAGAATTATTTCAGAGTCGGCATTCCCTGTGATTACCTTATCAATTAATTTAAATCCCTTATCAACTCCGACTTCATCATAAAATTTTTTGTATGATTTCTGTTCATCAAACCCGCAATAGTTGTCATCGTATAGTGACGGTAAAATTACGGAGAATCCTTTTTTTATAAGTCTGCTTTTAAGCTTTAAAAGATTACCTGTAACGCCATATATTTCATGTATTATAATAATAGTTTTACCATTCAAACCGTAACCATTTTCCTTTATGATTATATGATAAATAATAAAATAAAAAATCAAATGAAAATATTTCAACCTGATTTTATACTTACAGCACAGAATAACCGGGTTGCTGGTAGCATATAATAAGCATTATTCCGAAAAAATATTCCGGTTATTATATCTATTATTCCTGCAACTTACCGATATTAATAAAAAAGCTGTTTAAAATATAAAGGCAATCATCACATGGGAAGCATAAAAATACAAACAATGCGCAAATTATATCTTACTATAATCATATCACTTTACGCTGCCACGTACGCGCATGCTACGTGGTCTATAATAGCTGTAGACCGTAAAACCGGTGAAGTTGGCATTGCCGGAGCCTCATGCACATATAATGTACATGGCATCGGGGATGTTATTCCCGGTAAAGGTGTTATTGTAGTCCAGGCGTGCAGTAACAAAGATGCGCGTGAGCATGGAGCCAGGCTGATAGATGAAGGAGCCACATCCTCGGAGATCATTGAAGCATTGCGCGACAAACGCTTTGATCCGGAAAACCAGCAGTATGGCATTGTATTACTGAATGACGGTGAACCGGCAGCAACTTACTCCGGTGATCAGATCTCCAACTGTAAAGAAGTTAAAACAGGAAAAGAAGTTGCTGTTCTTGGAAACTGCCTTGCAAACAAAGATATGATCGATAAGGCATACTCAGCATTCTATAAAGGGAGAAAGAAAAAGCTTGCTGAACGTCTTGTAGCTGCATTATCAACAGGAGCTTATACCGGTGGTGATAAACGCTGCGGTAAACAGAGAGCCAGTTCAGCATTTGTTACAGTTTATAAAAAAGGAAATAATAAAAAAAATCCATACCTTGATATTGTCGTCTACGGACTTGACAAACATGGTAATTCGGCAGTAGCCATCCTGGAAAAAGAATTCAACAAATGGCGAAAACAAAGCATGAATCGACGCAGTACTGAAATACACATTATGCCTTAAAAATTCTGTGTCATAATCCTTTATATTTAATCCACATTGCTGAACAGATTAATCACAGTTTGCATATCCGAAGAACTGATTTATTTCATTGCCAGGATAACTCCGAATTTCATATTGCTGTAGATACACTCTACAGTTTTAAATCTTGCTTTATTCAACAAATTCAGTGTATCCGATATTGAATTCTCCCTATCCAGTTCACGCCTTTGCCGCCAGGATTCGAGTTCATCCGCTGCAAGATTACTTCTGAGTAGATAATCATACCACAATTCATTATAACATTTATTAATCAATTCCGTTTCAGCGTTGAACTGGTCCAGATTAAGAAACAGACCTTTTTCATCAAGTCTGTCGTAGACATTATAATACAGATTCAATTTGCTCTCGTCAGTTAAATGATGAATAGAGAGGGCAGAAGCTATCAGATCAAAATTATTACCAGGCAGTCTCTCAGAATAATCGGAAACAACATATTTAAAATTTTCCATGCCGGAAAACCTTTGACGGGCAATATCAAGCATTTTATCTGAAACATCGACCAGGGTGAAGCGCGCATCCGGATAATTATCAAAGAGATATTTTGTAAGCAGACCGGTACCTGCTCCCAGATCCAGTATTGATTTAATCTCTCTCCTGATTTTTAAAACAAGCGAAATACCCGTTTTATAAAAATCATCAAAACCGGGAATAAAATATCGTCGCTGTTCATCATACTTTGAAGCAATCTGGTTAAATCTGGCTGATACAATGTCTGTTTCCATCATTAGATCTCCTAAATTATCAGTAGACGAGGCATATCAAACAAACTCTTTTCTTATATAATAATTTTATCTGTTCTATAGGGGATAGTAAACAACTCTACCCCTTTCTGTCCTTACAGAGATCCTGCCGCTGCAGGCCAGGTAATTAAGGTAACCTTCAGTCTCTCCCATAAGAATTCTGTGATGATGAATATAGTCGGCATATTCCCCTTCCTGCGGTACCGGAAATACATTTTCGTATAGTTTCCCCACTGTAACCGGTTCTGTAATTAAATTCGCGAATGTTTCCAGAAGTTTGTTATGCCTGTAACGAAGCCTGGAAAAAATTTCTTTACAGGATGTAACCGGTCTTCCATGACCAGGGTAAATGATTTCCGGGTTCATCTCTTCAATTATACTGACTGAATTCAGGAAATCTTTCAGAGGATTATTATTATTTGTATGAGGCCAATCGGCAAAATGCAGATATCCATTTTCTGTGAAGATATCCCCTGAGAAAAGAGTTCTGTTATCCCTGCACCATAGAACTATCTGTCCGTCGCTGTGCCCCGGAAGGATTTTTACATGATAAGGAAAACCTGAAAGTATAATCTCTTCATCCTCATTCAGAACTTCAATAACATCCGGTTCGGGGAAAAGCGGTATAACATTATCGCACCAGTCAACCACAAGACGTCTTATTTTATCTTCACCAAAATCATTTTTTTCGGCTGCTTCTCTTATGGCTTTTTCATATGTTTTATACTTATCCCCTTTCAGGAAAACATAGGTATTTGCAATATCCATGTCAATCTGCGACATGTAAACAGGCGCTCCGGTAACGCGCTGCATCCACGCCGCAGCTCCCAGGTGATCGGGGTGACAATGTGTAACAATAATTTTGTTTATATGGGAAAATTTAATACCTGCTGTTTTTATCGCCTCACTCCACAACTCCCTCGTTTGAGGAATATCAATGCCAAGATCAATAACAGTCCAACCGTCGGACGATTCAGCAAGATATGCGTTATTCTCCTTCAATGGATAGGGCATCTGCTGGCGGATAATATATATGCCGTTTCTCTCTTCAATAAGACCACTCAGGTTTTTACTGTTCATCTTCTCCCCCTTTATGAAAAGACTTTTATCAATACCTTGAAACTGCGGAAATACATAACATGTGAATCCACTACAGATCTTCTATTCATCCGGAACGCACAGAACAGTAATTCCGGATAGAATATTTAATTCATAAATAATGAGTTCATTCTCATTAATGTCCTTTTAAATTCATCCAGCTCTTTTAGTGAAAATTCATCTTCAATTTTTTTATTTATAGCAACGATAACCTTTTTGACCCTTTCTGTTTCAAGAATTCCTGCTTCAGTTATTATTATATGATATTCTCTTCTGTCATTCGTGCTGTTATTTCTCTCTACAAGACCGTTTTTTTCAAGCCTGTCTATCAGTCTTGTCATCGCCGAATTGTCTATTTCAAGCCCCTGGCTCAGATCAGTCATACTCTGCCTGTTTTTTCCTTTAAGCAGAAAAAGGATAGCGAGCTGTCCCGGAGTGACTTTAAGTCCGGCTTTAGCAAACTGCTGTTTTATATATGAGTTCATCGCATTTTCTGTTTTTGAAATGAGAAAAAATATCCGGTTATCCACACTATGCTCCTTCAAGCTATATCTTCTCTGTAAAATCTAGTTCACCGCTACTGTTTTAAGGCGTCCTTATCCAGTTTTCTATCCTTTCCCTGCCATATACATTTTCCCATTTCCTGACAATAATATTGTCAGTAATATTGAGGTACACCTCTATTAACAGATAATTATATATAATCTACTTCTGTATAGAATAAACTTGTTAAATCAATATTTGATACATCAAATATAGTCAACACAAATACTCAAATTTGATGAGCGCTTTTATCATTCCGCTACAGGCAGAATGGTGACATTTCTATTGTATAAACCAGGTGACGTTCCTTGTCTAATTCATTCAACATCCAGGCAAACCAGACAGATGTCATCCTCAAAAAAATCTTTACCCCTGAAAGCTACTAAACTCTGAAATAATTTGTAAATAAACAATCTGGAAGGATTATTCCTGTGCTTCATAAAAATACGAGTCATTATACTATCCTCGAAAAATATATTATCATTAATCGGACGCGTTTCAGTCAGCCCGTCAGTATAAAATAATAATTTTGAATTGGAAGGAAGATTTATTTCGAAATTCTGATAAGATTTATTTTTCCCGGCCATTATATTGTTATGAAACATTGCCAATGGAGTACTTCGTCCTTTTGGAATCTGAGTTATTCCACTATCAGTAATTAAATAAGGTCGCGGGTGACCTGCATTCGCATAAAGCAATGAACTCTTTTCATGTTCATAAATCCCGTAAAAAGCTGTAATAAAATTTCCGGCAGTCTGATCCTGTAAAACCTCATTAATATAATTCATCAACTCTGCAGGATTTTCCTTTCTCATTCCTGATTGAAGTATCGTCGTTTTTATCATTGATGATATAAGAGCTGCCGGAACTCCATGCCCGGAAACATCGCTGATAAATATTCCGATTTTCTTCGAATCCCTGAATCTTACAAATTCATATAAATCGCCGCCAACTTCCTGCATCGGTTTGTAAAGAGAGTAGATATATTCAGTAGGATCAGGTTTTGGTATCAGCTGAAAATGTATTTTTTTGGCAAGAGAAATGTCTCTTTCTAAAATATCATTTTTTAATTTAAGTTTATTCCTTTCATTTTCTAGCTCCTGTTGTTTTGTATAAATAATAGCTTCATTTCTGTTTGAAACATATGAAACCAGTGAACAGAGCATCAATGTCCCGAAAAAAAAGAAGTGATACTCAGTAAACTTATCCCATGAGATAGTACCTGTATTTAACATTAATACTATAGAATCATAAACAGTAATAAAAATGAATGAATTAGCAATAGTCTCTTTGTATGAAAAAGGGACAAGCGTTAACCAGAATAGCAGCACAAAATTCATTCCACCCCAATATGAGCTATGTATGCCGCCAGAAAAGTGTGTTAAAATGCCTGAATATATAACAACAATATAATAACCGGCATATATATGAATTTTGTTGAGTATACGGCTTGGCCTTGAGAATGCGATAATAATTGATAAAATTACTAAAATAATACTTGTAACAGATCTGACAAGCAAAAGTTCACGAAGATTGTTCTGTTTTAAAATAATATCAAGGATATAAAACCCCATAATCATGATAATACAAAGTATAACCATTAAATGAGAATATAATCTTGAATTCCGTTCACGAAATGCTAAAAATTCATGATTTTTATTCAGTAAGTTTATTTTATACGTCGAACCCATACCCTTTTAATATACTGTTTATTATAAATCATTACAACTTAAACACTTCTCATTTTTTACTGAATTAAAATTTACAGAGTTGATTTTTCATGGAGAATTTATAAGAAAATAAAAGCCTACCCGGTAAAACAGCTATTTTTGATAATGTAAAAAAATTCTGAACCACCGATCCATTTGGATAGAGAAAATTATGCGGTAATTATTTCTAAATTAAAATAACAGAGAATTATAAATCATGGCAGATCGGCCTTTCATTTTTTAATTCAAAAAGCTGCAATCTGTTCTTGTCGAAGTGTTAACCAAATATGAAAATCCATTAAAGGACAGCAGAGAGTTTTCTATGATCTCCCTGCTGTCTTTTAAAAATACGAAACGTTTATGCAATAATAATTAATAATCAATTTTCCAGATGGTCTGCTTTAGGCCAAGGTTTAAATTTCTGAAAAGAATATAACATTGATGTATTTCATTTCTTTGTATCTGCGGCCTTCTTGTCTTCAGCTGCTTTCTTTGCATCTGCAGCCTTCTTGTCTTCAGCTGCTTTTTTAGCATCTGCGGCTTTCTTGTCTTCAGCTGCTTTCTTTGCATCTGCAGCCTTCTTGTCTTCAGCTGCTTTTTTAGCATCTGCGGCTTTCTTGTCTTCAGCTGCTTTCTTTGCATCTGCAGCCTTCTTGTCTTCAGCTGCTTTCTTTGCATCTGCGGCCTTCTTGTCTTCAGCTGCTTTCTTTGCATCTGCGGCCTTCTTGTCTTCAGCTGCTTTCTTTGCATCTGCGGCTTTCTTGTCTTCAGCTGCTTTCTTTGCATCTGCGGCCTTCTTGTCTTCAGCTGCTTTCTTTGCATCTGCAGCCTTCTTGTCTTCAGCTGCTTTCTTTGCATCTGCGGCCTTCTTGTCTTCAGCTGCTTTCTTTGCATCTGCAGCCTTCTTGTCTTCAGCTGCTTTCTTTGCATCTGCGGCCTTCTTGTCTTCAGCTGCTTTCTTTGCATCTGCAGCCTTCTTGTCTTCAGCTGCTTTCTTTGCATCTGCGGCCTTCTTGTCTTCAGCTGCTTTCTTTGCATCTGCGGCCTTCTTGTCTTCAGCTGCTTTCTTTGCATCTGCGGCCTTCTTGTCTTCAGCTGCTTTTTTTGCATCTGCGGCCTTCTTGTCTTCAGCTGCTTTCTTTGCATCTGCAGCCTTCTTGTCTTCAGCTGCTTTCTTTGCATCTGCGGCCTTCTTGTCTTCAGCTGCTTTCTTTGCATCTGCGGCCTTCTTGTCTTCAGCTGCTTTCTTTGCATCTGCGGCCTTCTTGTCTTCAGCTGCTTTCTTTGCATCTGCAGCCTTCTTTTCTTCAGCTGCTTTCTTGTCGTCTACAGCCTTTTTATCCTGAACTGTTGCCTTATCTTTTGAATCAGCCGCTGATTGTGCAAAAGCAGTTGTTCCCAGAACAAGAGATAGACCAAGTACAAAAGAGACTAATGAGAATAATACTTTTTTCATAAATTAAAACTCCTTAAAAATAAATTATATTATCAGAATAGAGACACAATTATGAAATCCGGATAATTAATAGATAAGATAAAGTTATCTGTTATATTTTATCTTAAAGCATATACAATGTAAAGTATGATTTTAAAAAATTTTTAAATAAACATGTCCAGCTGTGCTTTAAGATTTTCACTGATATCGATAAGAGGAAGCCTTGTTTCACTGCTGGATATGAGACCCATGCGCCTTAGCATGTACTTTACAGGTGAAGGGTTGGGCTCATTGAAAAGATGCGGAATCAGACCGGCCAGCGACCTCCAGTATTCCACTGCACTAAAATGATCATTTGATTTTACAAGTTCATATATTTTAATATATTTCTCCGTATCAATATGAGCAGCGGCAAGTATACCGCCGTCACCTCCCAGGGTAAGTGTCAAATAAAACATCAGGTCATCACCAGTAAAAACTGAAAAATTATCAGGTTTATTAAGCAGCAGTTCCATGGTCTGTTTAATATCGCCGCATGAATCCTTGATTCCTTTAATATTTTCAAGCGAAGCCAGTTTATATATCGTTTCATTCTCTATATTGCGGCCTGTGCGGTAAGGTATATTATATACGATTATATTTTTAGCGGTATTATCTGAAATTCTTCTGAAATGCTCAAAAATTCCCGTCTGCCCCGGCCTGATGAAGTAAGGGGAAACAGAGAGTATCCCGTCAAAATCATACTTTTCTATTTTATTAATCTGACGGACAACTTTATCCGTATAATTCCCGCCAACACCGAAAAAGACAGGTACCCTCTTATTTACAGTTTCGATAGTTGTTTCCACAATTTGTATAAATTCATCCTCTTCGATGGCAGAGCTTTCACCTGTTGTGCCAAGAGGAATTATTCCTGAAATCTTTTTATCTATGTAGTAATCAATAAGCTTTCTGTAGGATATATAATCTACTTCGTTATTAATAAACGGGGTGATAACCGGAAGCCATACTCCTTTTAGTTCCATAATATTCTCCTTTTCTCAGATTGCTCTGAAATCATAATCGTCAATTACAGGTCTCTTTGAACATTCCCCGACGTTAACATGTAATAATTCAATCCCTTTATTATAAAGACTTGATACAACATGAAAAATTGTATTTACCCATTAAATCACTCAATCAGTACTGTTCATCAGATATTACATTATATTAAATATTGTATAACTTGCAAATATATTTTCTGTTTACCACTATCATTTGTAATGCTGATAATGTCGGTTTTCTTTAGTTTATGTTTTAAGGTCAGATGGACTGTAAAATAGCATATTTCTTGACACGTAATCATAATCTGCAAACAATTATTTAAAAAAAGGTCAAAAACAATATGAGGGGAATATTTGAAACAATCTGTCTGTTCGGCACAATCCAGGCCTTATTTTTATTTTTTGTATTGCTAGTCAAAAAAAACAACCGTATAGCCAACAGGTATCTTGCGCTTATTATGTTTTTTACAGCTTTAGATATGCTCGAACTATATCTTGGCTCCAGGGGACTCATCGGCCCGGCACGCCCATACCAGCTGAGTATAATTCCATATTCATTTATCTTCGGCCCGTCAATGTTTTTATACATTGCTCTTTTGACTGCACGGATAAATATTTCTTCAAAGAAATACCTGCTGCTTTATGTGCCATTCATAACTGCTCTTGGAGTCAATATCATCCTGTTTTACACATTCAACACACCACAAATACCGGAAATTATAATATATGCAAATATATTAATTAATGGAGGTGGACTGTTTTTTGAAGCCATACTCTATATTCTCTCCCTTGTAATACTTCAGAAATATATCGGGCGGCTGAAAGATTATTTTTCCGATATAGACACAATGAAGCTGTCACTTTTTCGTGTAGTCCTGGTTGTTCTGATTCTGACTGTTATTTTAATATTTCTGCCTTACACACGGGAAAATCATATTAGACAGAATCTTGAATTATATGATGTTATTGCAATCCTCAGCGGTCTTGGTCTTCTTTTTGGAATTGCTTTTATTGCAATATTACAGCCTGAAATATTCAACCGGATACATATAATTGAAAATACCATACCCAATGATCGAATGGTATCACAGCCAAAATATGAAAAACTCCGGCTGCCGGCATTTAAAGAAGAATATTATGTGAAAAAACTGCAGGAATTCATGATCAAAGAAAAGCCCTACCTTCGTGAGGAACTGACACTCCAGGATCTGTCTGACGAACTCTCTCTATCCACGCACCATCTTTCCATGATATTGAACATTCACTTTAAACAGAATTTTTATAACTTTATAAACAGCTACCGTGTTGATGAAGTAAAACAGAAACTGATTAACGCGGACTACAACGACCAGAACATTCTGACAATCGCCTACAACTCTGGGTTCAATTCCAAGTCAACATTCAACACCATGTTTAAAAAATTTACCGGAAAAACACCAAAAGAATACCGCACAAATCTATCCGATTAAAAACTGAATATCAGCCTGCCGGGCATTGCAGTAACTGCAGTAACAGATGTACAAATATGAAGCTGGATGAGGAATCCTGGCTGCACCTTAATCCAAATTTTTAACCTGTTCTTTTTTTAATTAACAGCTATTTAAAATTATCAGACAATTCTCGGCATTATTAAGAAAATGGTGCGGGTTTAGTAACCCGGGCGACAGTTGGTAATTAATAGTCTATTAAAAACTGAATTTAAAAATAAATCGGGATGAAATGCAGATGTTAAAGGAATGCTGTTTTTTATTAAAATCAGCATTCAGATATCTAATAATTTACATGTACGATATCTCCGGAGGATAAATAATATGAGTATTGCCGATTCTTTTGGTATAGCAAATACCGACATTACACGCGAGTTTTATTTTAATGTCGGAGGACCGCATGGATTTATGAGATGGGGAATTTACCTTTTCGGGTTTACCGCTCTTTTTTATATGATCTACACTATTATTAAGAAAGTGCAGATATGGAGACATGGGGTAAAGGAGCTCAGGACAGATTTCCCCGAAAAACGGATTCTGGCTGTTATCAAATATGGCTTTCTGCAGGTAAAAGTTATCAAAGAAAAATACGCAGGTATAATGCATGCCACTATTTTTTTCGGTTTTGTTGTTCTTTTTTTTGTTACAATAACAATCATTATACAGGAAGATTTCACCGGGCTGTTTTTTAATTATCATTTCATACATGGTAATTTTTATATAATCTGGTCTCTGACTGGCGATATATTCGGATTGATTGTTCTTATTGGTCTTTGTATGGCAATATACAGAAGATATGTACTAAAGCCTTCAAGACTCGACACAAAGGGAGTTGATACTTTTGCTCTGGTTTTTCTTACACTGATTATTATCAGCGGCTTTGTCAATGAAGCAATAAGAATTGCTCTTACAGATTTTCCTGTGTTTGAAAAAGTTGCATCACCTTTCGGTTATGTTCTTGCTATGCCTTTCTCTTTGGCAGGAGAAGGTGTTCTCAGGACTACTCACTATATCAACTGGTGGATACATGCAGTTGCAGCGTGGAGTTTTATAGGACTTCTTGCAACAGATAAGTTGGGTCATATTGCTATTTCATTTCTGAATATATATTATGGAAATCTTAAAAATGAATCGCCAAAGACCAGATATTCAGTTCCTGTAATCAATCCGGAAGTCTTTGAAACATCAGAAAGTTTCGGAGTAAACAAAGTAGAGGAGTTTACATGGAAACAGCTGATGGATGGAGACGCATGCACAAGATGCGGAAGATGCCAGGATAACTGCCCGGCTTACCTCACAGAAAAACCTCTCTCCCCTAAAAAACTGATCAATGATGTAAAAGATAATATGGATATCCGTATACCTCAGCTTATTGCTGCTGAGAACATGGCGATTCCGGAAACTTTTCCTCTTATCGGAAACAATACTGATGGTTCCGGATCAGTACAGCCTGATGAATTCTGGTCATGTACAAACTGTGCAGCATGTATGAATGCCTGCCCGGTAAATATTGAGCATGTCCCTAAAATAATCGATATGAGAAGATACAAGGTTCTCATGGAAGGGGATATGGCACCCGAACTGCAGACAACTTTCATGAATATGGAAACAAACTTTAATCCGTATGGTTTTGCATTCGGTGAAAGAGGTGCATGGCTCCCGGCTGATCTTGGAGTAAAAACGCTTGCGGAAGATCCCGAGGTTGACTATGTTTATTTCGTTGGATGCGCCGCTTCATATGACAAAAGAAACCAGAAAGTTGCAATAGCCCTTCTTAACATTATGAAAAAAGCCGGTCTCAAAGTCGGTATTCTTGGCGCAGAAGAGGCATGCTGTGGAGATGCAGCGATGAGAGGCGGGAATGAATACCTGTTCCATTCTCTTGCGACACAGAATCTTGAAACATTCAAATCCTACGGTGTTAAAAAGATTATTACAACATGTCCTCATGGATATAATATTTTTAAGAAAGAATATGCTTCTTTTGCTGAAATAGGTATCGGTTCCGACGGGAAACCTCTTGAATATAATATTGAAGTATTCCACCATACAGAAGTTATTTCCGATCTTGTCAGGAGCGGAAAAATTAAGCTGAAACAGGCTTATAAAGAGAAAATTACATATCATGATTCATGCTTTCTCGGCAGATATAATGATATCTATTCACAGCCAAGGGATGTTATCAAGGCTGTTCCCGGTACTGAATATGTTGAGATGAGCAGAAATCATGATACAAGCTTCTGCTGCGGCGCAGGGGGCAGCCGGATGTTTATTGAAGAACACCTGGGGAGCCGTATTAACCGTTTCAGAGCAGAGAATGCCAAAAGGTCAGGCGCCGGCAGCATCTGCACTGCCTGTCCGTTTTGCATGACTATGCTTTCAGACGGTGTAACTGAACTCGGTTATGAAACAATTAAGGTTATGGATATAGCAGAGCTGGTCTTTGAAGCAATAAAAAATGATTCAAGAAAATTTATGTAACAATTATATATCATTAAAAAAGCTATTCCTCTAAAAATACCCGGTTGTGATTGCGGCTCCGGTGAATAATTTAATACTATGTCAATATTGACAGAAATAACACCGGAGTCGCAATTAAAACATAGGAATTATAAAATCAGAGAAACAGCCTTAACGTCTATCTTATACGATATCATGGTATTTGTTTTTATAATATACGGGACTGTGACGTATTTTGGCAGGATCTCAAACAGATTGAGGTTAACAATTCCTGCCTTTTGTCTCAATAAGGCTTTTAACCATCGATATAAAGAGATCAATCTTCATAGGTTTTAGCAGTATACCATCCATACCAGCTTCAATGCATTTGCTGTTAATTTCATCCGATTTATGAGCTGTAAGCGCAATAATCGGTATATCTATATTTTCTCCCCCCGCTATGCCACTCCTTATTCTCCCGGCTGTTTCAAGCCCGTCAAAAACAGGCATTTCCAGGTCCATAAGAACGACATCAAACCTTTTTTCAGACAGGGTTTCAATTACTTCTGCTCCATTAACAGCTCCGGTTACCATGAAACCGTTTTTCCCCAGCAATACAGAGACCAGCTTCATTATAACCGGGTTATCTTCTGCAACAAGAACCGAGTAGCCCGTATTGCAGTTAATCCGGCATTCATGCATTCTTTCTTCAATCGCTTCAGTGGCAGCTCCTTCACGCATACATGCTGTTTTCAACGGTATATCAATAATAAAAAGGCTCCCTTTGCCTGGGGAACTTTCAACCATTACCCGCCCACCCATCATTTCAA
This sequence comes from Spirochaetota bacterium, assembly GCA_963664815.2. Taxonomy (GTDB): domain Bacteria; phylum Spirochaetota; class UBA4802; order UBA4802; family UBA5550; genus WRGT01. The sequence goes on along the minus strand of CAXXHB010000003.1, from coordinate 1,665,478 downwards.
CAAGTTCCCTGGTAATTGCAAGTCCAAGGCCAGATCCGCCATACTTCCCCGATATGCCGGGTTCTGCCTGTGAGAAATTATCGAAAATAATATCAATTTTCTCTGCCGGAATACCAGTACCGGTATCCTTAATCCTGATATTGAGATTAACGATACCGTCAGTAAAACCGACGTCCGAATATTCCATGATTACATTAATGCCGCCGGTTTCAGTAAACTTCACGGCATTACCTATAATGTTGATAATAACCTGCCTGAAACGCGTCGGATCACCTGAAAAACAGTAATTCAATGTATTATTATCCGCATTGAGGTTCAGGTATATGTTTTTTTCTGAACAGATATATTTAAAAATTGATATTACATTCCGTATCTCTTCAAGTGGATTAAAGGGAACAGACTCTAGTACAAGAGCCCCGGCCTCAATTTTTGAATAGTCAAGGACATCGTTGATAAGGCTTATAAGGTGAGAAGATGACTGTTTTGCAGTATTAAGATACTCAAGTCTCTCGCTTTCAAGATCGGTGCCGAGCGCCAGTTCTATCATTCCAGTTACTGCACTCAAAGGCGTTCTTATTTCATGACCCAGCCTTGCAAGGTACATCGACTTAGCTCTGTTTATCTGGTATATCTTCTCTTCAGACTCCTTACGTCCGGATATATCCATATGAGTCCCCATCATAAGAAGAGGTTTCCCTCCGGGAGACCATTTTGAAACCCTGCCGCGGTCAAGCACCCAGACCCAGCCTCCGTTTTTGTGCCTCATCCTGAGTTCTGCATCAAAATAATCGAGTGTGCCGTTAAAATGCTTACGAAGAAGATCCCGGGCTTTATACAGATCATCAGGGTGCAGATGTGCAATCCATGTCTCAATAGATATCGGGAAAAGTTCTTCCAGCCTGTAACCGATAATTTCAGCCCACCGGTCATTAAGAACAGCCTCGCCAGTCTGGATATTCCATTCCCAGGAGCCTGCATTGGTACCCCTGATCACACCGTCAAGACGCTCCTTTTCATTGATAAGAGCTTCCTCCACCTTTTTGCGCAGTGTAATATCATGAAGTGAACCTTCAATTCCCGCCGGTCTCCCATCCTGATCATATATTAAATGAGAATTTGCAGCAACTGTAATCAGGCTGTTACTATTTAATTTCATCTCTAATTCGTAATCAATAACACTGCTGTTAACGGAAATCATTTTTAAAAACCGTTCCCTTTCCAGCGGATTATGGTAAATATCCAGAACGGACGTTCCAATCAGTTCAGAACGCTTATAACCGGAGAAAGTCTCTATTGAGGGGCTGACTTCGATAATAGTTCCCGAAAGATCAACCTGATAGACCACATCCTGTACATTTTCAAATATTCTTCTGTACTTGTTCTCACTTATACGGAGGGCATCCTGTGTATTTTTAAGCTCTGTAATGTCGACAAGAACGCCCTGCATCCAGCCTGTTTCAGGCAGAAGCCTGGCGGAATATCTGAGCCAGATAACAGGACCATTATCCCTTCTGAAACGGGCATCATAGTTTTTCAGTTCACCCTTCTCTTTCAGTATATCAATAATTTTTTCACGCTCTCCGGAATCTGCGTACCACCCTTTAACACAGACCGGTTCAGCCAGCATATCATCACGGTTTCTGTACCCCAACAACTGTGCAAAATAATCATTCGCTTCCACAACCATCCCTGTATCTGTTTCTGTCCTGAAAATTCCGACCTGGGAATTCATAAAAAGATCCCTGTATGTTTCCTCCGCTATAATCAGAGACTCCTCCGCCTCCTTTCGTGCGGTTATATCGCTGATAAAATTTAATGTTGCCTTTTTCCCCCCCCATTTTATAAACCTGGATTTTAAACCAATCCACCTGATCTTATTATCCGGTGATAAAATCCTCATGGGAGTATTTATCTCAATATCTTTGTTTCTGATTATACTGTTGTAATGTTCTATTACCATCTCAACATCATCGGGATGAATAAAAGATATAAGCGGTTTACTCAGCAGTTCATCCTCGGGATACCCTGTAATATCTACAACCGAGTGATTGAAAATACTCAATTTCCCCTCTGAAACTATATAGACTCCCGAAGATGATGTTTCAAGGAGAACACGATACTCATCCTCTCTCTCTTCAAGCTGGCTTATGATCTGAATAAGTTCCTCGTTTGCGGCTTCAAACTCCTCATTCATGGCGGCCAGCTCTTCGTTTTTATTAATTATAACCATCTCTGCATTCTTCTGATCATTCAGATCTGTTATCGAGGCAATGCTTCTTTCTGTGCCGGGTATCATCCCGACTGTAATGAATGCAAAGCGCGTTTCCCCCGTTCTGGTTATGTATTTTAGTTCATATCCCTGCCATGCCTCTTTTTCATTTACACGCCTCAGGCGGTGCTGTTCTTTCATAAACTCTAAGCTGTCAGGGTGTATAATCTCCGGCCATTTCATAATCCCGACAACCTCCTCCCTGGAGTAACCGAAGCGATGGATAAACTCGTCATTGACCATGACGATTGTCATATCATTCTCCACAATAAACATGGATGTCCCGGTATATTCAAAGATCGAGCGGTAATACATCTCACTTTCGGTTAACCTTCTCTCGTTCTCCTCCTCCTTTTTCCTGGCCTCAAAAAGCCTGAAGGCCATCTTCATGGAGGCCATAAGAATAGTATCTCCGGAATTCTTGACTATATAGCCATAGGAGGTTATCTCTTCAGTTTTTTTTACTATTTCCGGTTCTGTATGTGAGGAAAGGAAAACAAGCGGTATATCACGATTCTCAAGGATTATCTCTGCGGCCTCGGTTCCGTCAATGCCGTCACCCAGGTCTATATCCATAAGTGCCAGGTCAATTTCCGGCGTGGACTTAATGATAGTCACTGCTTCCTCGCCGGAAGTTGCATGTATCACCCGGTACCCGTATTTTTCAAGAGCTCTTTTGCTCAACCTGGCATTTATTGCTTCATCTTCAACAAGAAGAATTGTCTTATTATAGAAATTCACTTCATTAAATCCGTATATATATTAACCTGCAAGTCTTTAAGATTTCGCAGTCACAGCTTTTTAAAACAGTAAAAACTTCATATGCCGCTCAAAATGGTACCTGATACAAATCCTGCCATCGACAGGCTCATTGCACCACATCATGAACGGCCATAAGGGATTAAATTAATTAGTTTTTAACAGGTATAATACATTTACGTTTATTTATAGCGGTAAGGTTTCCGCGAAGTATTTGCCCATCGGAATAACCTCACCTTAAAAAATATACATTAATAAATTAAACGATTTAAACTATAGCATTTTACGAAATAATCAGACCTTGTCATTTCGAACGTATGTGATTGCTTCGGCTAAACTCAGCAGCCATTTATAACGGTCAGTGAGTCTGCCGAACTGCTCAGTCGCTATCGCTTCTTCGAAATGCGGTGTATTGATTCTGTCGATTGACAGACTATTTTCTATTTCAATCTTAAAATGCTGCATTAACAATAAAACTAGTATACATAACCATAAAATTGCTTTTATTCAATAACATGGAGACAGAATAACAACATCACAGATAAATGTTATGTATAACATACGGCTGTGACAGAAAGGATATATAATTTTTATTTTTCCGATACTTTTATGGCATGCTTGAACAGCTCCCTGCTGCTCTCCAGACCAAGCTTCTCCTTCAGATGCCTGCGGTGGGTTTCAACTGTATTTACGCTCAGATTTAGTTCTCTTGCAATCTCCTGCGGAGTATATCCCGCTCCTATAAGACGAAGCACATCACACTCGCGGGGTGTAAGGCCGCTGTAATGATCTTTCTCCGGCATATCCATTTTCATCAGTTTTTTAATCAGCTTCCCCGAAATATCACCAGGAAGATAAAGATTCCCCTTCATTACATCCCGTATCCCTGTGATTATCACCTGAACAGGTTCCCTCTTGGTTATATATCCCGTTGCGCCGGACTGAATTGCCTTTTCAGCATAAAAGGCCTCATCGTACATGGAGAGAACCACTGTCTTTACACCGGGATACCTCTCATGTGCCCCCTTTATGAAATCGAAACCGTCTGCCGTTCCTTCAAGAGATATATCAACTAGAACCACATCTGTCTCTTCCTTTGCTAGTATATTCATTGCTCCATTCACATCAGGACTCTGTGCAGTTACAATCATATCATCCTCAAGATCAATAGCCATTGCAAGCCCATGCCTTATTGCAGGATGGTCGTCAAGAAGCATTACTCTTATTTTTGATCCGCTCATATAATTACCACTCTAAACTCTCTGTTTCTCAATATTAACGTCATCATGGCAGTCCCCCAGTGAAACAGCTACCACAACTTTTTTCCCTTCAGAACTTATGCTAAAATCCATTCCTGCTACTTCGGCACGGTATTTCATTATTCTGAGCCCCATACCTGAATTTTCATTCTTCATAACAGATCTCTGTCTGCTTTCGATTATAAAGAAGCCTTTTGTACTTTCCATGTAATACCTCAGCAATATTTTGGATGCCCTGCCATGCTTTATTGCATTATTTATCGACTCAAGTATTATATAATACAGGTTTACAAGTTTTAATTTTTCAAAACAATTTATTGAATCCTTTACATCAATATCCACATCAATTCCATACACACTTCTGGTACTCATTGCGACCTCTCCAAGAGACTCAATAAATCCACCTGTATCAATAACTGACAGATCAAGCCCCCTGCTGAGTGTCCGGGTCTCTTCAAGTGCAGACGAAGCGATTTCAACCAGCTGCCCCAGATCATGTTCTGATAACTTGCCGATTTTATTATACTTTCGGTGAAATGCCTGTGATAGATAAAGAACCGCCCCCAGCTTCTGACCAAGGCTGTCATGAAGTATATGCCCTATGCGCGAACGCTCCTTCTCAAGTTCATCGAATATAGCCCTTTCCACTCCACGGGTATACGTAATGTCCTGCACTATCCCTATCCCGCCGGTGATGGTCTTGTGTTCATCATACGCAGGTTCAAACTGTATATTTACAAGCTTATCTTTCCCCGACTTAAGAATACGGTAAACACCCTGGTAATTAGCCGGGTAACCATATAACGCATCAGCAGCTGCGGAAACAATCCCTGCGTTATACAGCTTCAGCATATCCTGACCTATTATAACTGACCATCCGGATTCTGTAATCTTCTCAAATGCAGGATTGCAGTCGGTTATAATCCCGCTTTTGTTGAAATGAAACAATCCCATCGGCGAGTTTTCAAAGATAAGCCTGTACTTCTTCTCGCTGGCTATCAGTTCATTGAATATGATGTTTCTCTCCTCTTCTGAAATTTTCAGATCGGTAATATCCTCATTTATTCCTTCAATCCATCCCTTATCAGCAACAAGATTAACCGAGTAGCGTATCCAGAAAGTTGAGCCGTCCCTGCGAATAAACTCAGCTTCGTAGTTCTTTATTTCTCCATGCTCCTTGAGAATATCCACCATCTCCTTCCGGGCATTTTTATCAACATAGAAATTTTCAATATATACAGGTTCAGACAGCATATCATCCCTGTCCCTGTATCCGAACAACTGCGCAAAGCAGTCATTTGCCTCGAGTAAAAGACCCATATGCACCTCGGTTCTGAAAATGCCTATAGGGGCATTCATAAGAAGGTTGCGGTACTTCTCTTCCGCAGCCTCCAGGGCGGCTTCGGCTTTTTTACGGTCGGTTATATCGACAAGTGATGCGATGCTTCTTTTTGTACCCGGTATAACAGAAACGAAGAGTAGGTAGTACCCTATTTCATTATTCCTGTTTATAAACCTGCATTCATAGCTTGACCTTGCCTGTGACGGATTCTCCCGCCTCAGATGGTGTTCCTTCAATGCATACTCAATATCATCTTTATAAACCATTTCGGTCCACTTCTTCCGGTTCTGTATCTCCTCCCTTGTATAGCCTGTATTATCTGCAAAGATCTGGTTTGCAAGGCTGATAGTGGTATCCTCTTCAATTACAATTATTCCCGACCCTGTATTTTCAAAAAGGGTTCGATACTGCTCCTCACTCACCCTCATGTCGTTTTCTGATTTCTTCTGATCAGTAATATCGGTAATAAATCCCTCAAGTATTTCTATGCCCTCAGGATTTAAACCTGAAACCTGGCCGCGCTCAAATACCCATTTCCCGATATTATCACGAGTGATGATTCTGTATTCTATCTCCCACTGTTCTTTTCTCATTATAGACTTATGAATCTCTTCACTGACATATCTTCTGTCGTCACTGTGAATAATGCTTCTGTACGGCATGTTTCTGTTGAGTATAAGTTCGTCCGGGTGATAACCGGTCAAGGGGAAAGATCCTTCGCTTATATATTCAACTGTCCAGTCCGGGTCTTTTAGACAGCGATACACCAATCCCGGAACCTTCCCGAGTATATTCCTTATTTCACGCTCACTGATCATAATTATCCATTGAATTAATAAATTACTTAAAAATCAATCTGTTTACAAAACACTATGCAGGCAGGCAATTCTTTCCGCAGTACAGAATAGGAAATCCGGTATATGCTGTTGCCGATATTAAGCTGTTTTTTCTAAAAATATTAATGATAATTTATTCTTTCTCTTTATCTTCAACATAATATTTCCGTATTAATTCACCCTTTATATTATAAGCTTCAAGCCACTCATATGCAATTTTTTCCATTTCTTCTTCATGAAATTTATACCATTCTTTTTGTACCGCAGGAAAGTCATATAATGCATCTTTAAAATGTCTGAACGGTTTTCTTTTTGATAAAGCTGAAATTAATTTATCTTTTATTACGTCATCTGAAAGTGTTGATGTAAAATCTTCCATGATCTCAAAACTTTCATTGGATTCAATTGGATCAACATAAATGAATCTGCCGGGATTATTTTCAACTATCTCACGGTTATAACCCTCTGACTCTGCCGGTTCTTCTTCAAATTCATCCTCAGAAGAATCTTTGGGGAAGACAACTACATTTCCATTTTCCAGATCCAGGAAGTATTCAAATGAATCACTATGATCTTCGAACGCATTTATTAAATCCTCTGAATCTATTTTTATCTCTTTTTTCATTTATTACTACTCTCCACAATCAGTAAATTCGTTTCAGCTTATTTACTGAATAGTTACAGTTCTGTTTCCAATTGTATTATTTAAGACTCTGATATTCAATTAAAAAATATCACATATTATCTGCCGACCGGGTTAAAACCATTCCTGATATGATGTCAATTATGAGGCGCGTTTTAAATAAACCTGCAGTTTTTTTTAATCCACATTATGTTCGGATGAAGATAATAAGGCAGCGGTTTCTATTCCGGAATTTTCCACAGGTTTATAATACAGGGTTTTGTTAAAAAAATAAAATGTTAAACCGGAAGCAGATCACAGAAACAGAACCTTTCATCTTTTAAAATAATATCGCCTTTTGCGATGAGAATTTCCCTGTCAAATATGGGGCCTGCATAAACAAAAGTATGGAATTCTCCATTCTCTCCACATGGATCAACATTCTCCGGCAGATCTGACAACAACGATAAATCATATTCACGCCCGCAAAAACCTTTATCCAGGCAATCTGTATCAACACAGGTCAATATAGCCCTGAATCCGCAATCGATAAAATACTCTGCAAGGTTAACTGAGTCTTTCTTCCACAATGGGAACAATGCATTCATCTGTACTTTTGCAAGATTCTCCTCCCGGTAACGCCTGAGGTCATCAAGAAAGATATCGCCGAAAGCAACTGTATTTACACCGTTACTTTGATATTGATTCAGCAACCGGCCCATTATCTCCTCGTAATCCATATTTGATGAATTCTTTGATATAAACATCTTTTCAAGTGAAAGATTTAACGCCTCTGCCTGCTTCGATAAAAGCTCAGAACGAACGCCATGCATACTTATCCGGTCATAATCCTGAGTAACAGTTGTCATCAGTGCCGCGACTTTATACTTCCCTGATTTCAGTATTTCATGTAATGCCAGTGAACTATCCTTCCCGCCGCTCCAGCTGAAAAGAATTTTTTCAACACAATCCTCTGATTTCATTATTATAGAACCATCCAGCCCGTAATACGGGAAAATCAATTATTATAAGTTCTGCAGGGGAAACCACTTCCCCTTTAGTTCACAACTTAATAGTCAGGATCATTACCAGTTACTATACTGTTGATCTCATTTTGTTCAAAAACAATCATCTCTTCACAGTAATCTGTATATGGCCTCAGCTTTTCATAATTCCTGTCAAATTTTAAACGGCTGTCTATTTTTTTTATAAGTGCATCCGTTGAACCTTCATTATATTGTTTACAGATATATCTTGTATCGTAATCGAGTATTTTGCAGGCTTCAAGAGTCGGACAAAAATTTTTTGAATGAAATACAATACGGCTCCCTGACTGTTCGACAATCCTGGCTTCTGAACTGTCTATATTAAATCGATGAAGCAGTAATTTATATGCAGAATCAGCCGGGTTATCGCTTATGAACCTGAAAGTTGATTTTTTTTCATCAAACCATTCCACTCTTCTTTTTATTGAATCGGCATTATAAAATTCCAGCTTCTCACAGGTTATGTTTCTCAGTTTTTTAATTTCATTTCTGACATCCTGGCGATATAAGATACCGCATTGTTCAGATAAGATATTTTTGTCAATTCTCACAGCTTTTCCTGCTCGATTAAATAATTCTTCACATGTTAAATTGATTCTTCTGCGACCCTGCCTTACAGATTCATCAATTGAATAACCATAGGCTATATGATTTATCCCCGACCATACTATCGCCGTTGAACACATTGGACATGGTTCATGGGTTGACAGCAATATGCATCCCTCAAGATTTTTACCGATTCTGCCTGAAGCGAGTTTTATGGCATTTATTTCAGCATGTGAAGTCGGGTCACAATTGCTTTCTTCAAGATCATGCGCCTTCGATATAACCTCATCACCTCTTATTATAACGGAACCGAAACCATGATTTCCCTCTCTCAGACTGAGAATCGCCTCTTCGACTGCCTGCTTCATATGGTATTCAAGATTACTCATATGCACCTCTTTAAATCAACGGGAAATATATTTTTTGCCAATGCGAACAACCGGGCAAACTGGATTTTTTGCAGACACAGCCCTTTTAACTTTTAATCTGCTGTAGGAATATTCTTTTACAGATTATCTATATCAATCTTTTTAAATCTGATAGTCAATATCGGAAAATAAACTTCAACTTTAACTCTTTTTTTTGTCGTTACTATTATTGTTATATAACAGTAATTATCATCATAATAAAGTTCATCATACAAATATTCATAAGGCTCAATCTTCCTGTTTATTCTTGAAATTTTACCGGATTTAAGAATTTTATTATAAGATATTATCCGGGCATCTTTAAATATCAGTGTTTTTTTATAGCTGCCTGCAAAATCATTGTATAACTCCAAAGCCAGTATAACATCATCTGCTGACAGTCTTATGGAAATTAATGAATCATGAAGATCCTTCGAAATCAGCCTGTAATTTTCAATACCGGGAATATTGTCAAGATCTGCACAGTAATCATTATAAATCTGATCAGAAATTTCTCCCGGAATCCCTGTATCAAAAAAATGACTTTTTAATATGCGGGACTTTTTTTTAATATTTCCGGAGTTCAGTAACATAAAGATTCCATGAATTTCATTTTAATTTAATTACTTTTATACGACTTCTGCTGTTAATGTCAAATAATTTTGTACAGAATAATATTTCATAAATAAATACGATGTTAATTCCTTAATATGTATTTTAATTTGAAATAAACGATCAATACCACCACAAACGATGAGCCTTCATGTATAGACGAAAGCTCACCGCCGCTATGGTCACATAATACCTATAATGCCTTTACCGGAATACAAATCTCACATGTAACCTCCTCCATTGTGCCGGCATATCTTTCAAAGATCGGCCTGTCATCAATCTGATATCCGCTGTCCGGCAGCCAGACTGAAAAAATATCATTCCATGCATTTCCGATATCCGCTGCAGTATGCTTAACCTGATAAACTGCATATCGTCCGCCAGGGAGTTTATTTTCGTTGATGTTGCTTTCAGGTTTATAATCATCCGGTATAACAATGCAGCAATCATAGCGGCATTTTTCCGGAGGTGTAATATCCGGGTCATCATGAGCAATTCCAAGAATTATTGCAGATTCAGCGAGCAGTTCTCTTGCAGCTGCCCATTTCTTCAGTTTTTCCATTAACTGAACATTATCTGGCCCGTAAGGACCAATCTGACGCATATAGGCAATACGATACTCCGGAAACACTTCAATCTTTACATTCATTTTTTTTCTCCTGTTTTGTTCCAAATCGTTTTCTCTACTATAACCTGCAGGAGAATGTTTTTCTTTGCCTGTTTTGCTTTCATATGTTCCATTATTGCTTATCTGCTTTCCTGAATTGCTGTTTTTCCGGTAATCGCCATTACGCCATTCCGATGGACTTATATTATATCGCTGTTTAAAGGCTTTTGAAAATGATGATGGTGTAGAAAAACCACAGCAGAGGGCAATATCAATGATTCTCATGTCGTTATCTGAGGATAGCATTGCGCATGATTTTTCCAGTCTTATTCTCTGAATAAAATCATAAAGTGTTTCACCTGCAATAGCCTTGAATATTCTGTGGAAATGGAATGGCGAAAAAGCGGATATCTGAGCCAGTTTTTCGAGATTCAGCTCCTGGTCAAAATGTGTACTTATGTAATCCTGCACACGATATATGCGCTGCTCATATACAAGGCGTTTCCTGCTTTTCTTCATAATACAAACCGGCTCTGTTTTGTTTTATTATTAATGGAGATTCTCAGCCTGAAATATATAGTAATGAGAAACCTCATCGCATGCACTACCCTTTTTTTCTTTGCGCTTTATTTGTAATTGCAACTCTTTGTACAAAATTTTTAATCTCATCAATCATGTTTACAGGGCTGTACATATTTTTTCCCGGGCAGGTTATCTGACTCTTTGCATTTTCTGAATCTGTTATAAAATCTCTATGCCCGCGGATTGAATCCGGATCAACAAGCGGATATTTCAAGTAAAGATAGCTTACAAGAAGTTTTGCACTCTGTATCTGCGGTGAATCAGCCTGAATTTTTTCTATATCGTAATTCCCGAGAAGAAGTATATTTATAATACATGAAAGTCTCTCTTCCCCATAGCTTTCAAAAACGTCGTTGGTATCGGAAGCCCTGTCTGGAGCTCTCCCCGCGTAGATTCGTCCTTTTTTATCTATTATATAATGATACGCAATATCCCCCCAGCCGTTTTTTTTAATATGATAATTCAATACAGATGTTAATGTTGAATCCGATGAACCATCGTGATGAATGCCGATAAATCTGACAGGTTTTCTTTCAGCATGGTAAAAACCATTTCTACTGCCATCATTGGGTGGCAGATTGGCCCAATCGGCACGTTTTACCATTGTGCCTGTCACAAAATTTTCAAGGCGGGTATATGTCCACTCATCAGGGGACATGTCTGGCTGAACAGAAAAACTTTCCGCAGCAATGTTCTTATGAATAATGCTGAACGGCAGACACATCTGCAGTAAAAGACAGCAGCATACAAATATAGTCCTCTTTTTCATTTTTTTTCTATGAAGATTGAAACTTTGCCCAACCGCAGGAGCTTTGTCTCCGGTAATTGCCATCTCCATATTAATTCCAGACATATGCCTGAATATAACTTTTTCAATACGCGGTTCCATTACAATCCTCTTGAATAAAGAAATAACGTCTTATTGAACTGCATACCACAATATGTAAATTATTTATTTTGTAATTCTACATTTCCCGGAATCAGATCATTCAATAATAATTATAATCGGATAAGGCAGGGATTTATCTGATTAAACATAATACCTTTTATAATGATTGCACTTAAAGTTCATTTTCTTCCTTTCTTATAAGAATTCTGCCTTCGGTTGCCTCTCTGAATCTGTCTATGTATTCGTATACCGCCGGGACCATAATCAGCGTTACAAGAGTCGATACTATGAGACCACCTATTATTGAAATACCCATTGACTGTCTCAGTTTTGCTGCTTCTCCGATCCCCATAGCCAGCGGAATTGTCCCGGCAACCATGGCAAATGTTGTCATGAGAATTGGCCTGAGCCTTCTCTTCCCGGCTTGCAATATTGCCTCTTTCCTGTCGAGTCCGGAATTTACACCGTGTACGGCATTGTCAACCAACAGGATTGAGTTCTTCGTAACAATTCCAATCAGCATAACCATACCAATCATGCTGAACAGATCAAGCATTACCCCTGTCACAAAAAGCGCCAATAAAGCGCCCGTCAGAGCAAAAGGTATTGCAAGTAATATCGAAAACGGCGTAATAAAAGATTCATAGAGGCTGGACAACACCAGAAATATAAAAACAATTGCCAGAACAAGAGCAAAAATTACACTCGCTCCGGTCTCAGCAAAATTTTCAGAGTCGCCGCTGAACGAATATGCAACATCTGGAGGAAGCTGCATTTTGTTTTTTATAATATCTTTAGCCTTTGCCATGGCACTTCCAACAGCTCCATTCTTAGCAAGGTTGGCTGTTATCTTTACAACATAAGCTCTATCCCTTCTGCTTATCTGGGCAGATCCGGCTGTGTATTCTCCTCTTGATATAGAGCTGAGAGGTATCATCCTGTTGTCCGCATTCGGAACCCTGGTTTCATAGAATCTTTTACGAAGATCCCTCTGCTCCGGTTTTAAACGGGCCCGTATGTCATATTCGATACCATTTTCCCGTAATTTCCCCACTACGGCACCTGCGACATTATATCTGAGCTCCATTCCCACAACACTGTTTGATATGCCGAGAGAACGCATTTTAGACTTGTTAAAAATTACCCTGAATTCTTTACCACCTTTTTTCGCTGATGAGTCTATGTCTGTAAGATCAGATATTGTACGAATCTGATTCATAATCATAGATGCTGTTTTCTCCACTGTTGCCAGATCTTTTCCTGATACAATAAGTGAAAAGGGTGTACCTGTGCCCCCTTTATTACCGACAGTAGGATGTGCATACTCAAATTTTGTAAGGAATGATCTTATCTTTTCTTTAACCTCAACTGTACCGATCTTTCTGTCTTTACGTAGAAAACAGATGATCTGCCCTTTTCTTACTTCGCCATTGGAGTTCCCTATCGTTACACCGTAATAATCAATATCACAGAACTCTCTGAGGTTCTCTTCAATTTTTGAAATTGTTTCAGCGGTGCCCTTGAGGCTGGTACCTGCAGGCATTTCAATATTTACTGCAAAATCCCCGTTGTCAGTCTGGGCTATAAATGTCTGCTTAACGAAAGATAGCAGCCCGATACTGACTGCAAATATCATAATTGCCGCTGTTATAACAATAAGCGGATGTCTAAGGCAGTATCCCATTATCGAGATATAGTACTCCTCCATTTTAGCCTGGAACTTTTCAAAAAGTACCACGACTTTATTCTGTGACTTTTTACCATCGCCGGCAAAGTATGCACTTAAAAATGGCGCAACAGTCAGCGCATCAAAGAGACTTACAATCATGGCAAAAACTACTGTAAAGCCGAACTGTTTAAACACTTTTCCAATTACACCGGTAAGCATTCCTATAGGAAAAAAAACTGAAACTATGGCTAATGTCGTAGCTATAACCGCAAGTGTAACCTCTGTGGTCCCGATCTCAGCTGCTTTAAACGAATCATGCCCATCTTCAATTTTCCGGAAGATATTCTCTCTTACAACTATTGCGTCATCAACAAGAAGACCTACTACCAGTGAAAGCGCCATAAGTGTCATCATATTAAAAGTGTATCCCATAACATCCATCAGTATAACTGCGCCAAGAAGACTGTTAGGGATGGCTATACCGGTAATAATAGTGGACCGGATATTTCCAAGAAAAAGATAAACAATAATCACGGCAAGGATTATCCCCATTATAATTGCACTAACAGTCTCTTCAACATTGGTCTTAATCCACTTTGACTGATCCGATATTATTCTTACATATGAATTCCCTTTAACCTGCTTTAAACCTGCATTTATCTCATCAATTTTTGACTTAACAGCATCTGCTACAGTGACAGTATTTTTACCGGACTGTTTAATAACATCGATGTATATGCACGACTGGACCCGCATATTGTTCATTTTCTGAGAATCATAAAAATATCCTATACTTTCTACATCTTTGGTCCCATCATTTACACAGCCTAAAACTCCGACACTGATGGAATTTCCCATATCACCGGAAAACGAGATCATTGTATCACGTATCTGATCAAGGGTAGTATATTCACCCATCGCTCTGAATACAGTCTCATTAAACCCTTCCTCCTGTTTTCCTATTGGAACATTTGATCCGGAATTCTTTATACGGTTTACTATCCTGGTCATAGGAACAACATATTCATTGACTTTGTTCTGATCTATTTCGATCTGTATCTCCCTCCGGCTGCCACCTGTTATCTGCACATTCCCAACATCATTTATCTTCTCAAGTTTTGGTTTTATGGTTTCCTTGGCAATGTCATACACATCACCGGCAGGGAGGTCTGATATCAGTGCCACTCGTATTACAGGCTGTGCATCAAAATCTATTTTCGAAACGACAGGATCTTCTGCTATATCATCAGGAAGATTATTTTTTGCCACGCTGATTTTGTCCCGCACATCCTGCGCCGCTCTGTCAAGGTTTACCTCCATACCAAATTCTATTGTTATCAGAGACAATCCCTCCTTACTTTCGGAACTCATGTGCTTGATGCCGGATATAGCCCCGAGTTCATCCTCAAGAGGTTTTGTTATAAGCTGCTCTATCTCATCCGGAGATGATCCGGAATAGACCGTAGTGATGCTCAATGTGGGAAACGACATATCAGGAAGCATCTCTACACCGATATTTTTATATGAGAAAGCTCCAAGAATTACAATTATTGCAACTATACTTGTGATAAATACAGGACGTTTGATTGCAAGTTTTGCTATATTCATTTTTTATCTACATTTTAAAATTTAATATTAATATTTTACTTTACGATTTATAGTATTTATATGTGATAAATCAATCCTGCGCCGATGCTTAATGAATATGAATCATAGAAATCCTGGTTCGTGACATTTAAATAAGATTGAATATTAACTATTAAATCCAGGTCAGATATAAAATGTTCCTTCATAACTGTTATTGAACCTCCACCCTTTTTAGTCTTAATAGTTTTCTCAAATAATGGATTTATTTCTTCATTTTGTGAATATGCATACAGAGCTGATAAATTAATATTAAACTGATATTCAGTATTTATATAAGTATAAGCCATCTTTCCGGTATAGCGTTTAAAGCTCATAGCATCTCCTTCAAGATCATAGATGTCATAATCAAATCCAAATTTTAAAATATTCGTATAGCCCCCTATAAAAACTATATATTCTGCTCCAGCTCTATGATGGTAGCCATCTCTTTTAAGTAAATCCATCTCATCCGATAAAAGTCCTTCAGTCTCTCCACTCTTTTCATTTTCAATGGTCAGCTTTCTGAACATATAATTTAAATTGAAATTTGAACCAAATAATTTTTCCCACTCTGCTGATACACCGAAGCAGCCCGATTCTGTCGTTTCCCTGCTTACAGCATATGGATCTTTCCATGTCATTACAGGTACTCCGTAAATCCCCGAAATACCGATATTTCCAATACCATTAATTTTCTCACATGAGATGCCGAGAAAAACACCGCTGTCATTTGTACTGTATGGTTCAAGGCTTTTTGTTAAAAAAAATATTTTTGTATTATTTTCAAATGTATAGGCTATGCCCGGAGAAAATATGGGATTGATTATCGTTTCAGTTTCTGCAGATTCAGATGAATTGTTGTCTGTTTTATCGTAATAGTTGTTATAATCTGAAAGACCATATATCATATTACTTTTCAAAGTAACTGTCTGACCTCCAAAAACAATCTTCCCGCTAAAACCTTTTGAAGATGTAGACGGCCCGACCGCATATGCATTGTTACTATAAAAGCTTAATGATATAGTGAAAATTGTTAGACAAATACCTGTTTGAAGGCGCATAATAGTATTCCAGTTAATTAACATTAAATAGTATTGCCATTGATCAAATCTTTCTGACATTTACTCTAGGCTATATTGCGCAAGAGTGAAATATACTTGTAATTTTAAACTGCAATACGATTCTGTTTAGAATTGACCATTTTGAAGTGAAAGTCGTCTTTGATTATAAGGTCGAACGAAAAAAATGGAGGTCAGACTTTTAACAGTTTTTGTTTTTTAAATTCAGTAGGAGTCATGCCGGTTAAGCTTTTGAAAGCTATATTGAAGGATGATTTAGAATTAAAACCTGACTCAAATGCAATATTCAGAATATTTTTGTTTAATTTATCAGGATCTGACAATTTATTTATTACCTCTTCTATACGATAAGAATTAATAAAATTAAAAAAATTCATATTCATCCGCTCATTAATAACAAGCGATAGATGATAAGGTGGCATTGACAACTCATTAGCCAGATCTTTTAAAGTTATATTTTCTTCAAGATAAGGTTTTTTTTCTTTCATATAAGTGACTAATATTTTTTGATATTCATCTTTTCTGCTACTGTCAATATTACTTCTTTCATATTTAATTTTTGCTTCTTTATTAAATACTTCTTGCATTCTCCTTTTTGATTCAGCTAATTCTATCAGTGACTTATGAGTATGTTTGAAAATATCCGGATTATTCAACAGAAAAAACGCTGTAATAATTATAAAACAAGAGTTGATAAGAGTAAAAATCTGTGAAAACAACGAATCTATTATATTAAAAATTTTGAGCCAAGATATCGCATCGTAATAAAGAGACAAAACTAGTATTATTCCAATAAAAATTTTTATCCATAAAATCCTGAGGCCCTCTACGTTGGAAAAGAAATTTTCAATTTCTTTTGAATACTGGTCCAACACCTTCAATGAAAAAATAATATAAATTATAATAAATACCGGCATGAGTATCGAAAACACTAATATAAATATTTTTAAATAGTAATAATCAAAAGAATTATTTTTATTGGAGCTATTAACAATCAGATAAATTAAAAATATCAATATTGAGGGAAGAAGATGATATATATTTTTCTTTATTAACCTGTTTATATCACCTGTCATCGATTTTGTATAAAAATAAATTATAGGGCCGTATAAAAACATCAGTGGAAAGATAAAAAATGTCAGTATATATACAAGTGCAGGCTTACTTTTTATTGCAAGAGAGATTGCAATTGAGCATAGAGTTGAAATAAATAAAAATGCAGCAAGTAACCTATTTGAAAATTTATTATCTTTTCTGTTAAATAGAACAATTACAAGGAATATTCCCTGGTAAATACTGATATTATTTATAATTGTTATTGGTTCATTCATTCAGATTATTATATTCCAATATTCCTTCACCGGTAGTTAAGTTTTTTACAATCATTAAAGTATGATCATATTGTTCAGCTGTCATACATTTTCAACAACTTCTCCGGTAATCTTCACGCCTGAAAATTGTTATAACCTGACCATAGAATGATTCAACAGTTTGATCTTCGTTATAACGCCTGTTAATGTTTTAATAATCATTCCTTTATCTGCAGCCGCATAGTTGGATCGTTTTAGTTCAACTACATTGCAGGTTAATTTTCACTTTTCGTTTTTGTTTCATAAAAATAATCAAGTACTTTCATCTCGGTTTTATCATGTAAAGCAACAGTGTCAGGAAATAGATATTCCCGAAGCTGTTTATAAAGAATAAATGTCTTTTCTAATGAAGTGAAAATGTCCTGTGATGAATAAGCCGGTACTGTTTCTATTAATCTATCGATATCTGATTGTTTAAAGTTAAATTCAACTTTTCTGAGTCCTCTCGGCAGATTTCTGTTTTTAATCTGAAGTAACGGAGCAATAACATTTGACCTTAAATATGATAAAAAATCCAATGCTTCAAAATATTCTCCACGACCAAGCTTTAAAGTCGCATAATGCACCCATGTCCAGAACCGGTCTTCAACCCATTGATAATCTAACCTCGGCCATTCAGATTCTGTTGAGTTAATAATCTTTGTTAAACAACTATCTCTTTCCCAGTATATATATGGATCTTCCACCCTGTTATGAAATTCATCTGAAGTTAAAAATTTTATGTCCACATGCAGCAGCGGATTATCAAACAGGCAGATCAGCAACCTCTCTTCACCAACATGCTCACCGGTAAAAGCGTTCAGCAGGTTACCAAGAGTCTTTGCAATGCCTAACATCTTTTCCTTATCACCTGATATTTTTTCCCGGGTCACAAGAATCAAGTCTAAATCGGAATATTCATCAATCTCATCAGATATCCAGGAGCCGCCAACAGCCAATCCTGAAACCTCCGGATTATCCCTGATAATTACAGATGCATGTTCAATAAATTGTTTCTGTATCATTTTATTTTAAATCCAGTGTTTAACCGGTATTAAAGAATTTTCATGAGTTAACCATTTAGTAGGTTTCTGACTATTTCCTACAGTTTATACAGATCAAGCTTCCATCTATTTATACTTTAAGACAATCCATGGATATCAGATTAAACTTCTATTTAGCTACTGCAATCATTGTTGCTGTCATTTTTGCAATTAAAATTTTCTCATCACTGTCAAATACAAAACCTTCACAAACCATTAAAGTTTTACCTGATTGCAGAACTTTTCCAGTAGCGATAAGTCTGGACGTTTGAGCGGGTTTTAAAAAATTGATTTTAAATTCAACTGTTAAGACTTCAACATTAACCGGCATCATTGTAAGAGCTGCATAACCGCAGGCGCTGTCTACGATGCTTGTTGCTACTCCTGCATGAAAAAAACCATGCTGTTGTGTCAGTGAATCTGAAAATTCGCAGGATATTTTAACCTGACCTTTTTTTACTTCCAGCAACTGTGCATCCAACGTCTGCATAAAGCCCTGTTTATCAAAACTCTGTTTTATTCTTTCAAACATATTTTACCTATTAATATTATGTATATAAGAAGCTAAAGATTATCCTGTCTTACTGGTGTAAACTCGTCACAGGTATCGCCTTAAGTTAAGAAAAATTTTTCTTTAAATTTCAATATATATCTGGAACAATATAACTATTTTTGCTCTTCTGGATGTTTATGAACACCTGATTCATTTTTACTATATTCATCATTTTTTAATACTTAAATTTAATTCCATCTGAATATTACAGCGTTTATATGGTGATGTGTTTCCTGAAATTTTACAAAAACCCAGTTTATGGTAAAGACTGATTGCCGGCTTCAGAATAGTATTACTTTCAAGATATATTTTGGATGCACCCATTTCTTTAGCGGTATTGATGGCAGTCTGGCCCAGCAACCAGCCGATATTTTTCCCTTGTGCCACAGGTGAAACGGCCATTTTGGCCAGCTCAAAATCATAGCTGAAATTGTTCATTTTAATAAGCGAACAAACCCCAACTGGTTTATTGTTGTAAAGTGCTACAAATATCTTACCACCTTTGTCCAGAATGTATTCTTTTGGATTGTCTAAAGCCAAATAATCTATTTCTTCCATCTCAAAATAAGTTGAAATCCATTCTTCATTTAGTGATCGAAAAGCCGATTGATATAGTGGTTCAAATTCCACAATCTGCACGTCTTTACTTTCTCTTATTTTTTTTTGTTCCTGAACTCTTTTTAATAATGATTTCTGTCCCAGCAGAAACTCCCATTCTTCAATAGCTTCCCATAGGTTATGTTCGGCCTCATCAATGATACTACCAATTGCCGCATCCACATCTGTACATTGAATTCTGAGCTTCTCTGAAATATTCTTCCCTTTTTTGCTTAATACCACAACGTTCTTGCGTTTATCCCGGGCTTTTCGGTTTTCCTGAACTAATCCGGCTACCGTCATTTCCTTGACTATTTTAGTAACAGACGGCTGGGAATGCCCGATTTCATCGGCAATTTCAGTAATAGTTTTTTCACCTTCTTCTGAAAGAATAAAAAAAACGGGAAACCATTTTGGAGAAAATTCTATGTTGTACAGCTTATAAATTCCGGATGCGTCTTCGGTTACTTTTGCAGTGAGCAGTCGTAATCGACTACCTAAAGCCATTTTTCCTGTTTTTGCAAAAAATTTCATTTATCATACCCGATTATATAACTGATTATGCAATAAAAAGAAATAAATTTCAATTTGCAAGTATTTTTTAATAAAATAATAGTAAAAAAGAGAATTATACATTACTTAAAAATCATGCATTTTTTCGAAAAATTACATCATTATTACTGACATATCTACAAGTACCTATTTATCATGCGTATAGTCGTATTGCAACCTGCCCTTGCAGCATGCCCATAAGAACAGATACCGGGCTTATGAATTAATAAATCTGCGGAATACAATAACGCGTGGGTACTAAACTATTTCTTTGCATTATTTTTAAATTCATTCAATAAACTGTCAAAATCTGTATTGTATATATTTTAAATTATTTGAATTGCGTGGTCATTTTTATTAAAAGTAATTAATTCTGCATCTTCAAAGTTATCATATGCACTTAATCTTTTTCCCTTCTGAATTTCGCCGAATTTTTCTTCAGCCTCGTAGTAAAAAGTATGCAGTTCTTTTATTTCCCCTTTAAGGTTAAAACTATCCCAGATTGTGTTGCTTGTGTTTTTTTTGCAGTTGCCGCATCCTGCAAGGGCTATCATGCAGAATATTATAAGTATCTTTTTCATTTTAATTCTCCATAGAATTTTTATTCACATATGCTATTGATAAACGTCACTAGTATATATCATGAATTCCTTTTAAAAGTTT
This sequence comes from Spirochaetota bacterium, assembly GCA_963664815.2. Classification (GTDB taxonomy): domain Bacteria; phylum Spirochaetota; class UBA4802; order UBA4802; family UBA5550; genus WRGT01. Next base: position 1,644,571 of record CAXXHB010000003.1, on the reverse strand, counting down.
TAATCTGATGAATTTTTTTAACAAGTGAAAATTTTTAGACTCCCTACCGGATTTTTAAAAATAGCACTTCTCCGGCTATTTGTATAAATAGGTCATAAGAATCCTGGTTTTTATTACAGTTCCAGATATCATTTTTAAAGCAGCAGGCATCATCGAAGAAAGCCTTAGATTTAACACTATCGTACCTTGCAAGCTGGTAAAGCCCGCCATAAACAGCAGGTGGGTAATTATCAAGGAGTTTTGTAAAGTATGATTTTTCAGTTTTCAAAGATGTCTTTACGGATACATTCTTCAAAAAGTTTTGAAATATAAAGATTTTTTATGATTTTTAATTCCGCATATGCAGCGTAAACTTCAATTTTTCATCAACAGGATAAGGCCTTTCGTCCGGGAGAAGCATAATCTTCTCCCCGTCACTCCCGGCAGTTGTAATTTTTTCAATCGCTCCAGACATATCTACAATCCTTACAATAGCATCGCTGTATTCACGGAGAACAGCAGGTGTAAGGCCTATCTGGATGGCCTTGAATCTTCTTACGCCGCCACTCAGATACTTCTCAGGGTCCCACTGTACATAAACATTCGAACTCTCCCTTTTTCTCTGCCACGATTTCCTGCTCTCTTCAAAATCCTCTTCAAAATGGTTAACCCATGCATCAGCGAGAATCCGTTCAAAAAACGGACGCGGAATATCAACTGCCAGCACAAGGGCATCATCGGCATTTAGTGAATAGCCTTTGTTTTTACTAACGGCACTGAACCTTCCCCACCCCGTTCTTTTCATCGTCCATATAAACGAAGGTTTGATCCATGAAGTCCTGATATCAAATTTGAAAGGCTCAACAAATTTCTGTTTTTCAAGAGCAGGGAGTGCTATCTCCCTGCTGAAGGCCTGGTAAACACGGATTGTAGTTTCATCAAACACAGCCCGTATCTCCCGGTATGGCCTTTCGTTTTTATAGAATGATTCGTTCATTATTTTACTTTCTTTTAAGTTTCTTTGAAATAATCATTAATAATACTCAATCTCTCTTTCTGCAAATAAAGTAGGAACCCCATTATAGTATTGAATTTTTGATATCCAGTTATTGTTTTTATCATAAATATACTTGAATTCTACTTTATAGAAAAGACTGCCATCATCCATATAGTCACATTTTTCAATTATATTACCGCTATCATCATATAATGATGTCATTCTTGATAGTTTTACTGAAGATTCTCCTTTGTAATCAAATGATTCAATTACTCTTTCATTTTTATCATATTGCCAAAATGTTTTAACCAGAAGAATTCCAGCTTTATTAAAACTATCTTCTTCAATGAAACTCCCTTTGGAATTATATTTAAAAATGTTTTTATCTTTCGGTTTCCCATCAGGATTATATTTGATAATCTCTAGTGAATTATTATCATCGTCATATTTTGATTTTGTTTTTCCGGATATTTTCCCATCGGAATTATAAGAATTTCCTTCAACAAAATCCCCTCTTGCGTCATATATAAATGTGTTTTTTACTTCTATTTCATTTTTATTATTAATTGTTAACTCTTCAACCAGACATTCGTTTTCATTATATATATAAGAATTCTTTCTTAGTAGAGTTCCGGAACTATCAAATACATTTCTTTCAGTTATATGATTATTCTCATTATATTTATATGTTATTTTTGTACGAATCGAGCTGTCAGACTCAAAACAAATTGATTCTATAATGTTTCTGTTTTTATCAAAAACTTGCTGTTCAGGTATACCATTATCAAGTTTATATGCTGGTATTCTTTCAACTTTGATCACTTTGCCGAATTTTTCATCTGCCTTATAATAAAAAGAGTGTAGGGATTTTATTCTCCCATGAAGAAGCGCAGTTTCCGGGTTAATTAATTTTAATTCCTTATGCCAGTCAATCCGGCTTTTTTTGCAGCTGATGCAGCATGCGCAGGATAAAATGCATATTATTGCCATAGCCTTTTTCATATGATTTCTCCAATCTTTTTAAAATTAATTATTTTAATTATATATAGACGATTTACAAAATAAGTTTTAATATATTCTCCTTATAATTGAATAATCAATCAATTTTCAGATTTAATTCTGAATTTGAAATATGTCATTCTGTAATCCGATTCTTCTTTTTATATTTTCATCACCCTCAATGTATTCCTCTTCCAGAGGAATAATCAGGCCATCAACAACTCCAGATTGAAGATTATTAAACTGGTCATTTACAAACTGTGTCATATCATAAATATTAATAATCGCCTCTTTCGAATACTCTTTCCGCATGTCACCCTTTAGCCCCAGCTGAATTGCACGCCTCTTCCGGAGAAAGATATACTTTATATATTAAGAAAACTTCCGTTATACTGAAAATACAAATATCCATACTGCTGCTTCCGATTACAGATTAATTTTATCTGAAAATATTTTTATAATAAAAAATCCTAATCTTTTTCTGCGAATTGTGAAAAAAATCAGGATTTAAAATTTCTTTCTACGCCCTGCTTTTATTCAACATATCTTTTATCAGTTCCCCCGCCATTTGTATTGGTGCAAGAATTGATCCCATCGCTTCCGCGCTGTTTCCTAACACCGTGAGATTGGATTTGCTGAACATCCCGGAAATATTTTCAAGTTTTTCCGCCATCAGCTCTGCCAGTTCCCTATCGCTAAGGCCCCCTTCAACCTGCCGTTTTCTTTCAGCTATATCTAGATTTTTCATCTCAATTCCGTATCTTATCCCCTGCAGATAATCATCATGTTCAATACGTTCTTTCTGGTAGTTATACCTCGCTTCCTCAAGTTCCTGTGAAAGTCGCAGCTCTTCTTTTTCCTTCTCTTTAAAAAGACGCATTTTTTCCATTTCCGCCTCTTCGAACATCTTTTTTTGTTTCAGCCCTTCACGAATCTCTGTCTCCTTAAGAAGGCTCTCCCCTATGCGGATATCCCTCTCCTGCTCCAGTTTATTCTGGCGTATTTTGGATGTAGTCTCCTGGTTGGATGTTTCAGATATCAATCGAAGTTTGTCTCTGTCATGCATTTGAAGGTCATTATAGACATTTTCGCTTTTGATAAAAATCCGGTTAACGCCTATCGTATCAACTATCAGACCCCATTTTTCAACATCTTTTAGTATCCCCTCAATAGAAGCTTTTAACCTGTCCCCTGATTTCAGAATTTCGTCAATTTTAATTTCAGCAATACTTCTTCTCACAGCATCTTTTGCCATATCGCGGATAAGCCCCGAAGTCTTGTCAAGGGGATTCTCCGTATTATAAAAATCCAGGCTCCGGATCGCAATCTCTACATTGACCGGGTCAATTCTCCATGCAACATAACCGGATACAATTACCCCAAGATAGTTAGAAGTACTGCATTCAAGTTCAAATGATGTTATTTCAGCAGAAGCTGGAACCTTAAGGTGCCGTCTGAAAGTCCGCAATGCTGTCCCGCCAAGTGAATATTGAAGTTTCCTTCTCCCCACCAGAACCAGGTATTCATTAGGCAGTGCTCTTACAAAAAAGAAAGAATCGAAGGTTCTCTCTCTGGCTGTTATGTAACTCATATTTTCCTCCTTAATTCTATATTTTGATACAATAATTTTTAATTAGATTATCTTGTTAAATCTTTTAATGCTGAACTTTATAATCACAGACGAGATTAAATCATTTCACAGAATAAAAAAAATTTTTCATTTATATAAATCATTTAAGTCAGTTTTAAAATATTTTTCGTCTATTCTGTTTTGACACCACATTTATTTGCAGATGGCACGTTCATCCGCAGGTTTAAATCAATTGTAAAAGGCAGGTTAATGATTTGCCGGTGCAAAATATTCATTTGGAGGATTTATGAAATCATTAAGTTTTAAAACTACGTTAATAATCGGATTATCATTAATTACAACAATAATGCCTGCAATAGCTCAGGAAAAGATAACACCGATGTCAAGCTACTGGGAGGCATACCGGTACGCGCGGGACTATAAAGATAGTAATCCAAACGCTGAACAGGCATCTGAAAAAGCATATCGTACGCCTGAATACTCCTCTGATGTCCGGCAATTAGCCGATGATATAATGAAATTCCAGGTACGGCGCAGGGAATCCGTTGGAAATGATCCTGGAAAATATAAATCTGAAATTTCAACTGATAAAAAACAAATTAATAATACTCAACAGCAATTCGGGAAAATGCCTGGAGGAATTTTACTTACAGGATTTGGAAAATTTAGTAATGATATTAAAACAGTAAGTTATAATAATGACCATAATTCATTTCTAATCAATGGTAAATATATTTATAAACCAACAATAAACAGGGAGGAAATTGCAGTTATCTGGGATTCCATATTTAACGGCGATGGCTTTGACCATTTTGGGGCTACAAGCCAAGATAGTTTCTCCGGGTTGGAGCCGGATAATATTGTAGCGGTCAATCTTTCGTTGGCTGATACCCTTCTCGGTGCCATAGCTTATGGCTATACAACCGATTTAAATATTATGAATACTAAAATAAAAAACTATGAGAATCCATTTTTATATGATCTCTCTAGAATTAAAGAAGGTTCTTTTCCTGATATAAAACGCATAGTGGAACGTCAATTAAGGATGCAGAACGTCCGTCTGTTTCTTCAAATTGGTGATATCAATTTCAATATAAATAAAAACGGGAACAACATTAAACCGGGCAGTCATGATATTAAAATATTTTTTAACACTTTTAATAAAGAATCACTACTGGGCATAACATTTACTTCCCGAAATCCTGAAGATTCCTGGCCAGCCGTAGCAAGGGCAACTCAGCACATGTCGGCAAACTTCAATGAATACGTAAAAGATGAACCAGTATTAGAAAAAGTAATAGAATATGGTGAAGTGCTTTCGTTCTTTAAAATTATAAAAAGTAATTCCATCTCCGTTGCGGGTGTCAATAACATCCGTGTTAATTATCTGAAACGGAAAAAATATACAATTTTATGGGACACATACATAAATCAATCAAAACGGTATTCAGATGAAATAAAAACAACACTCGCAATATTAGAGAATAAAATACAAGAAAGGCCTCTTGACAGAGATAATAAATTTTATCTCTCATATCTTTTATGGAATTTCTCAACAGCTACAGGAGATGTTTTAAAAGCAAAAAAATATCGTGAACAACTGTACGAACTGATCTATGTGTTAGAAAATGGAATAACACGGGAAGATGAATCATCTCAACTTTACAGCGTATATTCGTCATTATATCGTTTAAAGAATAGAATAATGGGCTGTTTTTATAAAGAAAGTGGGCTGTATTCTGTGCGATGGAACTCAGTAAGAGAAAACATGGAGGGTTCTTGCCATTATGATATTGTCAACAGATTGTTAGTCCTTGCTGAGGAACAGGCATATGATAATAAAGCGCAGAAATTTTATGCAGGGAAAGCTATTGAATGGCTTAATAAACAAATAAATAATGGATTGACCGATGAGTCCATTCTCCGGGGAAGAGCAAAAGCTTATATAATACTGAAAAATTATAAATCTGCAATTGCTGATCTTAAAAAAGCAGTTAAAATAAACTCTTCATCTGACATGACTAAGAATTTTTTAGCAAATGTTTATTTAGAAGTCGGTAATAAACAACAGGCTTATAGTCTTTTTCATGAAACATGCGGTCATGGCAGTGAATCGGGTTGTATCAATATTGCAGAAATGTACAGAAAAGGAAATATTGTTATTAAAGATCCTGCAAAGTCATTAAACTTGTTTGAAACATATTGCAGTAAGGGATCAGGTATAGCATGCAACGGTGCAGGAATGATTTATCAGAGCGGTGAAGGAGCGCCAGCCGATATAAAAAAGGCGATTAGTTATTATACTAAAGCATGTCAAAATGATGATCCATGGGGTTGTATCAATCTTGCTATTACGTATTCTGACGAAAATGGAACAGAATCAGATTATAAAAAATCAGAGGATCTATTTAACATTGCCTGTAGCAATGGTTATGCAACAGCGTGTAATAGATTAGGTGTAATGTATTCGGACGGCAAAAAGATTAAATTAAATTCTCAGAAGGCAATTTATAACTTTAAGATTGCCTGCCGTAAAAATGATCCATTCGGCTGCTGGAATCTTGCAATTCATTATGCGAATGGAATCGGCATTGAAAAAAATATTTCTCAGGCAAGATTATATGCCATAAAGTCATGTAATAATGGAAACAGTGATGCCTGTAAAGTTTTGAGAAGATGATACCCGGGTTGTATCTCGGCAGCCCTTAATTACCCGGCCAGAGATTAAAAGAGCTCAATGAAAATTTATAATTAAAACTGTAAAAAGAGGAGTATACATGAAAAATATTTTTATAAAGACCGAAATTAACCAATGGTTGCTGTGTTGGGATAATAAAAAAATGAAATTTATTAATAAAGGAAGAGGTGCATCTGCATTTTTAAATTTTGGGAATTATGTAATCGTCGACTCTAATCAGCAGGGTGTAGTTTATAAATTTCTGCATGAAACTTACGACTTTATTTCTACCCGTTTCAAAGGGCATGTTGTTTACCGCGTTATTGATCCCATTCAAGCCGTTAATCTTTATATTGAGAATAATACGCTGGTTCATGAAAAAATTATAGAACAGCTCATGAACGATGTTTATGAGAATGTAAGAGATCATTGTTCACGTCTCAGCTTTGATTATTGTAATCAGAAAAGAATTGAAATTGCTTTAAAAATCACCGAATCCTTATCGTCAATATATAGTGAATTCTGGCTCAAATTGGAAGTTCATCTTGATCAAGTTTACCCGGAAGATCCGGATATTATAAAAATGAAAGCTGCTGAGGAAATACAGAATCTTAAACTAAATGAGGAAAAAGAAATTATTAAACGGGAAGAGATCATCGGGCTGACTAATCTAAATAAAGAAAGAAATCTACTCGCTCAGACACTGGAGTTAGAACAGGAGAAAAAAAGGCAGGATGAAATTCTCACTGATATTGATCATAACCTGATTATGAAAACCATGAGCAACGAACAGATCCAAAAAAATCAGAAAATAAAATATGAAATCAGTCATAATGAAGAATTAAGAAAATTTGAAGAAAAAAATAAAGATCTGGAAATACATAAAGCAGAAACAGCAAAAATAATTATTGATTCAGAATTTTAAAAAAAACGCTCTCAATATGATTCTGAGAAAGAATATCACTATATCAAAGCTTTGACTCAGGTTACAAAAAATATTGCAGATTCTATACAAAATTCAAAAATAACAATATTTGCCGGGGATTATGATAAAAACAACATATTGCCTGTTGTATCATTCATTAGTTCTGAAGTTTCATCAGTACTGGATAAAATTAAACCAGGGAATAAATAGTGTAAATCGTCTAATACATATTTGATCAGATTTGTTATATGTATTAGACAGATAATTCGTACTTAACTTCAGTAATTGCATACATCCTTTAAAAAGTCAATTACAGGTTTTTTTAAAAAAATTTTAAAATAAAATACAATTATTTCGTCTATTAAATAAAAATTAACAATAAATGGAGGATATAAAATGACAAAACCGTTTAATCAATTTAAAGTACGTCTTAATTTTCTTCGAATAATCGGTATTGCTATTCTGATGGCAGGTGCTGCAGGATTATTGGTATCAGGCTGCTCAGAGAAAAAAAATGATCAATCTTACGATAACAATTTTCATTTCTCATCAAGTGATAGCAAATCATTTAATGACTCGCTTAAAGCAATTCAGGGATTAAAAAATAGTTATGATGCAGAACAATCATTTGAAAGAATTAATAACAGAATACCTGATACTTCGATAGGAAAATGCCGGTGTGTTTACAGGGCAGGTGAAATTCCTCCTACCTCATGTTCTGACTCGAGATGTGGCCCGGTAACAAGATGAAAAATACTGTTTTCACTAATGCTGTAATAGGAGAAACAAAAGAACTTTTGTTTCTCCTATCATCTCCTGAGGAAATAGGTACAACCACACCTGCAGGAATTACCCTTGTAAACCCTAAGTATATCACTGTACCTGCAACTTCAAAAAATCCGATTTTAGGAAACATATTCCATATAAGGTAGATTGTATATCCGCATGCTCCCACAGCCGCAATCCCGGTTACTGCCGATCCGAAAAGCGGAGACGGGCTGATCTTTGCAGTGTAAGTAGTAATTAAAAATGACAGATTTTTAAAAAGAGTCATCACAAAAGATCCTGTAAGTAATACAATAAAAAATGTCCATACCGGATTAAGTCCGAAGATAAAATTCATAATTAAATTGAATCCTGAGTAGATAGCCCCTATTACAGACACAGTAGCTGGTATAAAAATTACAAGTCTCGCTAAATAGATAATTCCTTTCCCAGGATTATTCATAATATTCTACTTCTTTTGAACTATTAAATTTACTTCGTATGTTAAACATATATTTATGCTGCATCCCTTTACTGAAAAAGACAAAATAAACCCGGTAATCCCAAAAAAAATTACACAGTTTAAAAAATTTCCAAAATTCTATAAAAAAATTCCATGAATTTCGTCTGTTCCGGTATAAACAAAAAATTTGGAGGATATTATGAAAAAATTATTTCTAGTTCTGGCATCTGTTATGGTATGTTCCGGTCTTCTCTTTGCTGATAGCTATAAAAGCATTACATACGGATCAGCAGCCCTTAACTGTAAAGACGGTGAACAGACAGTCGAGTTTTCAAACGGAGCCAGTTATACCGGAAATTTTATGTCCTGCCGCCCTGTATCAGGTTTCGGGATATATAAATATAACGGTACAGTTCTTTCAGGTTATTTCACGGCTTCCGGAGATCAGGTATCTCTTGAAAAAGACGGGTACAAAGTTATTCTTGAAGTCAGAATTGTCCCCTCAATCCGCTAAGATGTTAAAGTATGCGGATCCGGTAAAAGGCAGCATCAGTACCTGTATGCTGCCTTTTACTATTCCATCAATCCTGAACCGAACAGTTTCCGCATATTTTCAATCTCCGCAGCAGGCGGAAATCCGAGAAACACTGCTCCTTCAGGCGTAATACGTATCTCATATTTTTTTGACCAGTCCATTGCCTCAAACTCTTCCTGAGAATAAGCAGAAGAAAAAAACATCATAGCCTTGCCCGATGTATATGGAAAACTTTCAATTTCCAGACCCTTAACATACCTGCCGCATATAAGCAGATCTGCCATTTTTACCATATCATACAGGCCGTTAAAAATTATCTCTTCTATATTGTAACCGGAATATAGAACTGTCCGTAATCCGGCATTCTTCAGACCTGAAAGAAGAAGTCCTACCCCGACCGGCTGAAGAAGCGGTTCTCCACCGCTAATCACAACCCCGGACAAATTCCCGGAATAAGATTGAAAATTCCGTACTATCTCATCGGGATGAATAAGTTTTACCACGGTTTCCCGCTGAAGTTCAGCGTTAAAGCAGCCTTCACATCTGAACCTGCACCCCTGGAGATGTATCACAGTATGCGGTCCGGGTCCGTTGCACATAGAGCCGTGAATAATAGACGCCACATTGAGCCTGGAATTTTCAAAGCTGTTATAGCGGTTTGGATAGATCATCTTCACTTATCTTCAGTTTATTATATTTTAATTTATTTATATTTTCCCATTTCACTTCAGGATTTATGAGTTTATTACGCATCTTCAGGATGTCATCCAGGCTTTTATTATCTATACCGGAACTCTTTTTCTTTCCATACTGATCAAACATCTTTAAAAAATCTGTATTTTTATCAACTTTAAGGCCTGTATGTTTATCTTTTTTATATTTTTTTGTCAGTTCATTAAGGGGTTTAACGGCCCTTTTATCTTTTATATCGAAGTCATCCGAAAGACTGTTTAAATTATCCGGCTTTGCCTGTTTCTGCGGTAAAACCTTCAAAACCTTATTTTTCACTGTACGGGGAATTTTAAAATTTCCCAGAGAAGCCATGGTCACAGGAGTAATAGAATAATCGTTATATATAAGCCATTCATCGCTGCGGTTTATATATTTATTAAAAAGAAAAGATACCGGATTAAAAACAAAAAATGATAACAAAATAAGGAAAAAAACTGAACTGATTAAAATGAACTGCGGTGATATCCTTACTATCTTCTCTGGTGGTATATTCATGCCTGATTCCCATTGTTCTGAAGGCGGTAGGGGTATCTTTTTAAAAATAAAAGAAAAAACTATTCTGGTAAATTTAATAATCTTCATTACAAAAAACTTCAATGCAAGAAAAATACTAAAAAGTACAAGTGATATAGCAAGAGGTACCAGTACTATTAATAAAACTCTTTCAACGGTCACTTCATTACTGAATATATCTTTATACTCACCTACCCCAAAAAAAATTACAGATACGCCAGTCATAAAAAATGGAGAAACAGCCGCATACAACTGTAAATAATCTTTATTTTTTTTATCACTTATAATTATTATAACCAGATGAAAAAGTAAAAAGAAAAGAAGAAAAAATATAAGGTTCCCCGTATAGCTTTTACTGAAATCAATACTGCCGGAAACCCATTTTACAACAAGTAAAGCATAAACTATTATTTCAATCATATACCATGGTTTTCTTGGAATTTTACTGATCCCTCCCTGATTCCACAGTGAAACGATTGCAGGACCAGTGGAGAGAACCAGAAAAATAACAAACCTGGCGGCGGAAAAAGCCAGAAGCCAAGCCAGAAATTGTTGTGCAAGCAGCAGAATTATTATACCTCCCACTATAACACCGATAAATTCTTCCACTAAATATCCCTCCTATCTTAAAATTCAAATATGCTATTCAGATACAGATTTTTTTTCCTGTCTGGATTTTACAATATGGTCTGCAATATAACCGCATAAAACCAGAAACGGGATAAATGACAATATCCATAACAGTTTAAATTCAAAGAACAACAAATCCTTTAGAACCGGTATAGCTATAATAAATGAAATGGCAATCGCATGATTAATTATAAGCTTTAGCATACCATCCCCGCCGGAAAAACGCACTGAAATATAATTAACAAATGCGCATGTCAGAGCTGAAATGAAGGATGATAGAAGAATGACGATTATATGAACTATTGTATTATCCGAACCGGAGATTGCCAGGCCTGTAGTGAAAAAAATAAAATATGACACTAGAAATAACATCAGGTATAAACCGGCGGCGGGAATCATTTTCCCGTAAGTATAGAATTCTGATGAACCATCCATTTTTCCGGTAAAACGGAATATATAAATGTAAACAATATTTCCTGCAATAATTCTCAGAGGTGTTGTGCTCACCCCCCCTATAACAAGAAATATCAGTATCAGCAACGCAGAACCGGGGATATGAATAAAAAAAAGTTCAGGTTCAGGAATAGAACCCTGATCAACAGTTTTCACAGGTTTATCAATGATATTCCTGACCGCTTCACGATGTGTCTCCATCTCCTTATAATCATGTCTGAGAACTGATAAAGATATAAGGATAAACTGAACCATAAAAAATATTACCGATGTAAAAACAAGTATCCTGTCAGGATCAAGCATAACGAAATATTCTGAAGAAAGATTAAAAAAAAGAAAACCGGCAAAGACCGATAAACGAAGAAAGCTGGAGTCATCATCATATATCATCTTCAGCATAACAAGAGTAAAAAACGAAGACACCAGAAAAACAATCCAGCATGCCGTACCGGTATCATGCAGATACATCAATACTGCAATAGTGAGTATTGATGGTATAAAGAAGGCTGCCATTTCTTTTACATTCATAATCTGCCGCTCTTTAAATAAAATATCCTGTTATTCTTCAGACGCCATCCAAACGGCTCCGCAGAACCGAGAGCATTTGAATTTTTTTCAGAAAGGTCTTTTTTGCTCATTCGGATCATTGACAAGGAACCATCTTTAAATGATATCCGCGCAATTTCATCCCTGCTGTTTGTGCATGAACAGTAAAGATATTCCCCGTCCGAACAAAGAATATCTGTTATCATACCATAGAGACTGCTGCTCCAATCCGTTCTTAACCTGACCCCGGGGTAGTCATTTTCCTGTGCAGTCAATGGTGCTGCGGATTCAATAACATTTTTTATCCTCAATTCTTTGTCACTCCGGTAATCTATTTCATATTCTATACCCATTGTTCCTGTATACTGTATAAATGAATGCATGTTTTCATAATGATTCCATGGAGTTATTCCCGTGCATGAATCAAAGAAAAACCGGTTATTGTATATATAAGAAGAGGGATCCCTCCCGTTTATAAAAAAAGGCGTTTTTTCAGAAAACCCGATAGTCTTATCTGCTATCTCCGGTCTGCTCTTACCTGGACTGAATATAATATCTGGAACTATTTTAAGATCTATCTCTCTGAAATTTACAGAATCACTACTCCACCCGATCTTTCCGGAATTCAGTGTTGACAGGCTCCTTGCCATCCCATCACGCAGCAGATAAAGAAAATTATTTCTGACCGCCGGTTTCTCATTCTCCGATGAGTATATATAGCATCCTTCCATTTTAAATTTATTATTTTCGTCAATGCCGACCTGGACCATATCTTTACCTGCAAGATAAATATACTCCCTGTTATTAAAACTAAAAACACCGCCGCCAATGAATGAATCTGTAAAAAAACGGTAATCATTAAGAACGTTCTTTATCTCTCTCCCTGAACAGGTAAATACAACCCTGCCGTCAGTCAGATTTTTGTTTATAGACATATCAAACCTGGGATAATCTGCTATATTCCAGATTATATTCTTTTCATAAACTCTATTCATCCCTCCATCAATAAAAAAGAGCCCTCCATCGTCTGAATAAAATCTCTTCCCTCCTGATTCCGAAACAGGCAGGGACAGACAATATTCAGGGAGATCATAAACCCCGGCTTCCGGATTTTCAGCATATATATATTTCTCTTTATTTTCGCGGGAGAGAAACTTTGCAATAATACTCCCCCCCTTGAATGTCATGGCCATAGTGTTATCTATAAAAAAACATTTCCCATTCCATGGGCTATCCGTGTAATCTGACTTTATTGCTGATGTTACATTACCGCTGCTGTAGCTGTTAACTATATCAAGAAGAGATCCATTTCTTCTGTCTGTCAGTTTATAAACAGATTTTATTTTTTCATCCGGGCCTTCCATGCGTAATTCCGGCCTGTCGCCATTTACTTTAAAACTACCCGCATATGCCCTGTTAATAAAAGTATCTCTGTCAAACCAATCTGTTAAAAATCTGTTGATTGCAGATTTTTCAAAATTATGCTTCTCCTCCCTGATCTTTCTGAAGTCATCCATCGAGAAGCTCTTCTCATCAATGACGGAATAGAGGTTATTATATGGAATCAGCCTGAATCCCCCGGCTGAATCAACAACTAACCCGCGATCATCCGTAACCAGATCACGCAGAACATCACATGAAAACTTGAAGCCCTCATCTGATCCGGTCAGCGTACGTGATATCTCGCCGAAAGAGAATGAATTCAACCCCCCGGCAGCATTCTGCTTCCCGGCATAATTTAAAATCCTCGGGTTATCTACAATGGATTCACTCCAATTCACTCTGTAACCATCCGTGGACCTTTTTATATTAAGGGTATAATTTCCTGCTGAAACCACGGGTGTATTATTGTCTGCAGAAAATTTTATGCTGCGGTAATTCTTCTGCACCTCCCTGTAAAAACCGAGTATCATTGAACATAGTTTATCATCAGGTCTTGCAAAATAAGATCTTATCTGCATCACAATCACTGAAAAAAAATCACCCTTAAGCTCTCCACTATACTTTTCTATATATCCATCTTTATTAATGTAATAATAAAATCCGTTGACCAGAAAGATTCCTTTATTTTTAATAGAGTCGATATTCCCTCTGTCATTATACATTGAATCCTTGAGGGCTACCATACAGCTCTGCATTGTTTTAAGATTTATCAGTATCTCCCGTCCAGGAAATATAAGTATAGAATTATAGCCTTCCTTTTCCGGTGTCTGCAGTGTTTCCAGATTATGTTTAAAAAAACCGTCAAATACAATCAGAGATCCTGTACGGGTATCATCGTAATCAGAAAGTACAGGTGTATCTATAGAAACTGCAGGATTAAATTCCGGTGAATCCATAACATTCATGTAGATATCAATGCCGCTGGTTTTATCGTGATCTCCCCTGATATTCAGAAAACCGGTCTGTTTATAATCAGCTGATGAGAGGAATGAAAGATGACGTGAATTCTCAATCTTTATTTCTTTTGACTTTTTTACTGCATTATCAATAAACATATATGTTGTAACAATATTTCGCCCGTCAAATCTGTAAACTGCAGAACCTCCATCAAAAAATTTATATTTTTCTGTATCATATACAGACGAGGTTCCACACCGCTCAATATTCCCCGCAGAAAGATTGTAATAGTAAAATCTATCCTCACCGCAGTTTATATGCCAAAGCTTATCCTCCTCCCCTTTCAGTGCCGATACTGTTATTTCATCTGGGTTATCACTTCTGATCCCGCCGCTGAATAAAATCTTTTTATCCTGTATTTCCGTTCCTGTATATTTCCCTGTAACAATGGAATTTCCCTTTCCAAAAATAATTTCATCACCCTTCAAGTCAAAAAGTCTGTTCACATTATTTATTGCACTTACAAAAACTGCTGTACCAGACTTTATATAATATAGATTAAGCACTCCTTCATTAGAAAGGACTGCAAGGTTGCTTCCTGAACATGCAAAATCCTTTACTCTTTCATCCTTCAATGTATACCAGTATCCTATGCCGGAAGAGAAGAGCATTAATTTTCCACCTGCAGTAAGTATAAGGAGAGTGTCCCCCTCCTTCACAGCCCTGACAATATCGCGCGGCAGTTTCTCAATATTGTTACCTCTGTAAATAAAATCCGCTTTCCCCAGATTTGTATCTATACTTACAACAATGCTATGACAGGATTCCCCATTAATCGAACCGCTCATTAATACATACAAAATCCCCTTATCGGTCACGTATATGTCCCTGACTGAATTAATAATATACTTTTCATCAAAAGTGATATTGTATGAACGTTCACTCCATGAACGAAGATCCGCATCATATCTGAACAACTTCCCGTTTACCGGGTCAAAGATAAAAAGGTTCTTTCCGGATGAACAGAATATTCCGTTCCTGTTAACCTCTTTCGGAAGCGGATTAAAGAAAAAAAGAAATTTCTTTTCCTCAAATGAATACCGCCAGAGATAATTATCCGAAAGAGCAAATAAAAAATTATTAGCCGTAAAGATGTCATTTATCCTTCCGAGAAGAGTATGCCTTATATATTTATTCCCTTTCTCCCCTTTTTCATCACTCTTTATACTTACATAATCCTGATCCTTATCTCTGGTCTGAAAAACCTCTGCTTTTTCATTTAGAAACTTTATTACATCATTCTCTATCATGGTTAGAGATCTTTTCCCTGAATCATAGGAAAATAAAAAACCTCTTGTTGTCAGAAGATAGAGGATACCATCTTTTTCATAACACTCTTTTATTTGACCGGGATCACCGCCGCATATATCTGCACTTCCATCTTTACATCCTCTTTTCCCGAGAATATTATTATTCCATCTGTAAAATCCGTACCTCTTATCTATAAAAACCGGTTCTGTCCCCGGGATAACAACTGTATCCTCTTCAAGAGAAAAGCTCTTTGTAGCTGTTGAAAAAGATACCTCTCCGGAAAGAGCCTTATAAAACTCTGAAAGATCCGCGGTAAACAGAAAATTTGTCGAACTCCCCTTACGGCAGATCAGATAAATTCTGTTTTTATAAATTGTTGTATCCTTTACCAGTATATCCTTATTATTTGAATTATCAGAAGAATTGTATGTTACCGGAGCTGAAATCCACTTTCTCTTATGAATATCATATAATCCTATAGATCTATCAGAAATAGCGGTAAAAATACCTGATTCCTTACTATAGGATGCAAAACGGGTATCGGGAAGTCCCTTAAACTCAGAATTATAAAAAAGATTTTCCCACCCTTTAGAACCCGGCAGATTATAAAGAAGAATATCGTTTGAAACCCTGGCAATTCCGGAACAGTTCTTATAATCAAGAGAAAAATCTTCAACAGCGGAATTAAAACCATCTTTAAACAGATCAAGATTTAATTTTTTATAAGGATTTCTGTCTTCAAGAGAAGAACCGTTTTTCGCAAAAATACTAATACCGCTGCTCCCTGCAATTACTACAGTATCATCAATTGTTGTAAATTTTTTTATCCTGGCGTCCTGGCAGTCGCTGAATACAAGAGACTGAATAAAAGATTTAGCCTTATTCAATTCAGTTATATCCCGTACATTATGCCTTACTGATGACTGTCTGACAACCTCTCCAACTGGATAATATTTATCCATCTGCAGAGGCGATATCAGATTCAGCTTTTTTATAATTTCAGAATTAAAGTCTTTATAAATACCCGGACTTTTATTATCAATCTGGAAAGCAAGGAGTCCATCCTCGGGGAAAAGTATCGATCCTAAGTATTCTTTTTCTTTATTAAAAGAAGAATTCAGCCGTTCAGGTTTAATATAATGCGATATATCCATAGGGGTTATACTCCCGTTCCCCTTATTCTGAACAACCAGCCCTCCCCCTTTAAGGTGTACATATCTATATTCACTATCCTCGTACAGAAGCTTCCCTCCGCCATCTGAAGATAATAAAGGTTGATGTTTCAATAAAAAACTATTCTTATCAGCATCATACACAGAACCGTCACTGCAGAGAATAAACAGTCCGTTGCTGCTTTTAAAAAATTTAACCGGAACCGCAAAGTGCCCGGAGGATCCTATATTATATTCTTTCAGACTCCCGGCCGGCTTATTATATATAAATCCTCCGGATCTCGATGTAAAGTAAACTTTATCAGTAGAGTCAGCCTGTAACTTAAAAATTTTTCTGTCTGAATATTTTGTAAACATACGGCCGTCATGAATTTCTGAATCTTTAAAATTCAAAGCAAAAGAGAGAGAGATTGTTATTAAAACAATAATTAGAGAAATAAACAGAAGAATCTTCAAATAAGGTATACGTAATCCGGAAATAAGCATATATGGTAAAAATCTTTTATTACTGTGGTTTTTCTGCATACTCATCCCTTAACCCGGCTGTCAACAAGTTCAAGAGGGGATGCCTTTTCCTGATTGATAACATCAAAAATAATTATTTTCTCATGAAAATCAGAGATAATCTGCGCCTCCGGAGAATCAGACCGGTTATCCGGGAATATGGAAAGACCGTACTCCCTGTCAGAAGAGTAGCTCCCGGGAGTATTTGCATAGAACTTCAGAAAATTACATCTTGATGAATGCGTCATTAATGGTATAAAAAAAGATCTGAACCAGGGATCATACAATTTACCTTTATTCTTTATAAAAATCATCCAGAAATACGCCTCAGTAGTATTAACATCCCTGATTGCAAATCTTAAAACCTCATTCAATGAATCTAAAATTCCTTTGAAATATTCATTTGAAGAAACAGAATAGGCTGTTTCACCGTATCTTTTTAAAACATGACTGACATCTGAGTCAGAAAAAACAGCAGCAGATTCTGCCGGCTGATCTTTTTCTAACAATCCCATAAGCTGATAGAAAAACAGTATCGCCGCCGCTTCACTGAGTCTGTTTCTGAAAGGGCTCCTGTATTTCTCAACATGAATTTTCATATCCTCAACCGCTGGATCAAGAAGATCAGCAATAGAGATAAATGGATTTTGATTCAGGATGCCCGCTTTAAAACTAAAAAATATACAGTCTGCGGCGGAATAATCTATCCACTCCCAGTTTTTAACCATTAAATCTACTGAGTTATAATAATATCCGGCTGATTCAGATGTAGAACTGAAAAGCTTTCTATCATCGGCAAAAATCATGCACTCAGCGGCAACCAGTCGTGCAGCATAAGTTGATATTTCAAAAATACCGTCTCTGATATCATCCGGATAATTGTTAAATTTAGTTAGAATATTAATAGATTCACCAAGAAGCGATATAAGATAATTCATAAACATCACAAGAGAAAAAGATGAGGATGTAACATAATCTGTACTTATAATCTCTCCAATAGATATATCAACCCTCTTTATAATCCGGTAGTTAACGATTGAAATTTTATTCTGCAGATAATTGTTGATACCTGCTGGTTTCCATTTATTAAAATACCCGTCATCAATGTCTGCCATCTTTATATCAACAAGATAAAGCATCATAGAGATAATCTCTATTCTCTCAACAAGAGAATTCATGGCATTCATATCCCCGGGCTCCGGATCACCGGCTATGCCTAATAGTCTGAATATACGACCATTTTCCCCCGGGAATTTTTTTTTCACAATAACGTCAGTAAAATCAGATTTCACCGTCTCACTGAAAGCATTGAGTCCTTCAATAAAAGCTCTCTCGGTAGCGGAGAAACCTGTAAGAACTGCAATTATCATAAAAAGAATTACAGAATTCAACATTGCAAGAACCTTATTAAAATAACCCGGCAATGAATTTGCTTCATTAATTACAACGTTAAGAGTCAGAATAAGCAGCAGTGAAAAAACAATGAAAGCTGCTAACCGTTTCCGGACACTCTCATGAAGATTAATATCCATAAAAAATACTGCATACGAAATCCCTATCATGAGAAGATGAAAAACAGAAGAAATCCTGTTTAGTGACAAAGGATATATAAAATTCATTAATATAATATCATACGACAGAAAAAAAACAGGGAGAATAATAATTGCAGATATTATAACAGATTTTCTGCGTGATCTGATAAATGAAGCACACCCGGATAGAAAATTGAATCTCTCTGAAAAATAAAACTTCAGAACCTTATAAAATAATCTATCAGTATATTTCTCTAACAAAAACATAATTATTATTTTCCACCTCCGGATTTAACCGGAAACAGCATCTTTTTAATAAAACTCAGTATATTTTCAAACAAACCGGATTCCCCCTCTCCCTGTATATTACCCTCATACCACGGCTTTTTTCTATTAGTTATTCTATTAAACTGATCCAACATAATATCAGCGTCAGAGACCAGAACATTAGTTATCTCAGCCGCTTCATCCAACATAGAGGCGATACGGCTTCTGTCATAATAAACCGGTTCATTACTATGAGGCATAATTATTCCTTTCCATCTCCTTCCACTTTTCTTCCCGACTCCATCCCTGATACGTTATCTATTATTTTCTGCATCTTTTTCAATGCTTTCCCGGCTGAAGAGGTAATACTGTTAAACCTGTCCCTGTCTTTAATAAAGTCATTGATAGATTTTTCAAAAACCTGTTTATCATCAGTAAAAGTCTTTTTCCTCTCATTAAGGTTATTAAATAGAGCTTCATTATCCCTGCCATATAGCCTGTCCTGAAATGACTTAATAAAATCACCTTCACCGAATATCTCTATCCTGTCATTATGATCTGAGTTATCCAATTCAATCCGTTTTATATTTGCATTAATCATAAACCTGTCACACAAGCTATCAAATGGAAGAAGATCATGCCTGCTGTAGCGTGATATATGAATCAGCGGATCATCCGCATCCATACCGCTATCTATAATATAATAATATTCTTCCGTTAAATAATCTCTGCTTTCATCATCACTGTTTTCATCACCAATAATCATAAAACCAGTCTGATTATGCACCTCAATAGTATCCGCCATACCCTCCTGCTGTTCTTCTCCGGAGTCCAGTTCCCGGCTTAACTTCTGTATCAACGATCTGAAAAGCATAGGAGCAAGATCATTATTGAATCTCCCTATAACAAACGGTCTGCCTGATCCATCATACTTCGGAAAAAACAACGAAAGTCCTGTTTCATTAAAAAGTCTCATATCCAGCGAATAGAGGCTTTCTCTATAATCAGGAAGAGTCATCCCATCCAGTACACCATCCGGATTTTTCATATCAGGGTCTATACAGCCATTATCCATAACAATAATTTCATACGATTCTTTCTTTCTGAAAACCTGAGATGAAAAATTACGCCCTGGAAGCGACATCAGAATTTTATTAAAAACCGATTGCCATAATCTGGAAGGTTTTTGTGGTATAGTAACCTTAAGCAATCCTGCAGGTGTGGTAACCTGATCCTGTACAACAGATAGATTAGACTCCATATTCCGGAGTTTTATCTCCTGCCGTCTAAGCTGTTCCCTTAAACTGTTTACGTATGAAATCTGTTTTATTATCTCTGATTTAAATTCAGTTACAGGTTTAAAAGCCGGCTGCCTTATGGTAAGCGAAATTTTTTCTGACTCCGCAATATCTGTTTTTTCAAATGAGACCCTGTCAAGATATACCTTTAGATTCGTAAAAACTGTTTCAAAATTTTTTGATGGAATCATGCAGCCTGTTACCTTTGAATCACCATCCATCATCAGAAGCATGTCAGGCACTGCAAGTTCAGAATCAGTTCTTGGAATAATAATCCTGTCCCAGGGGGTGAAACATTTCGGATAATATCCCTGCATGTCCTTAAAGAAAACATAGTTATCACATCTTTCAAAAACGTCCGCGACACCCGATTCATGAATCAGTTTAATAAACAGGTAATCCTTCAAATTATCAATAAGCAGACCAAAGTCCCACATCTCATTATTAAGAAATGACGATTTTATAATAATATCCTGTTTCGCCACAACTTTTTCAAGAATCCTGATGATCCCATCGTCATTTTTTCCGTGCTTATTCTTCCTGAAAAGAATAAGCACGGAGCCTCCGTCCCATCCGTATTTCTTCCTTCCACTGAAATCTATCTCCTGGTGTATTATTTCGTGGTATTCCCCGACAGGAGAAAATTTTATTTTCATGGAAGAGTATATACCATCTTCATAAGACAATAGATAAAAAGACGGCCGGAAACTTTTTGTATACTTGACCCTGAACACCGAATACTCTTCGTTATACGATATATCCTGGACCGGAATCCTTTCAAGCTGCCTCAATGTAAACATCAAATTAGATGTTTTGTAATATTTATACATATTCCATTTCCCCCGCACGAATAATTCTGGAAGACACATGACGAAGGATATCATAAAAACCGGCTGTGAATGACTGTGAATGACTGTCAAAAAATTTAAGCAATTCCTCCCGGTACATATTGTCAGATTTAAACAGCAATGAATCATCATTATGCAGTTCAATATTCCCCATACAGAATAAAGGATTTAACAGACTTTTCATCATATTCTGCTCCAGCCCGGGGCTATCCGGAGAGTTTATTACTATATAACTTTTTTCTTCAAAAAATTTTTTTAAAGTAATCCTGTCCATCGGTTCCTCATTCATATTATGAAGAAAATAGGAATTCATGTAATGATCAGAAAGAAAACAACAGTCTATGAGAGGGATGGTATCAAACTCCATTTCATATTTTGAAAAACCATCAATGCTGTTTCCCCTGATTATTTTAAGATTTATGGAAGTTACATCAGGAACGTATTCAGAAAAAAAATGAGTAAAAACAAGAGGTATAATATCAAGCAGTTCTCTTTGAAAAAGTCCGGCAACAGGATGTATTATGACAAATCTGAGATTGAAACTCCTCTCAATTATTTTATCAAACGACTCACCGAGCTTTATCATCCGTCCTGCTAAATAATCGTACTTTGCAACAATCCCGATATCTCTGAATGGATCATCTTTGTAACCCGCTATAGGATTGTTATGTTTTTTCAGAATTTTATCCGGTTTAAAATATTTACCGGCCTTCATCCTGCAGAATTCAGAAGGTATAGGCATACTTCCGTAATAACTGTAAACATCAAATTCATTTACATTAATCTGTTTAAACCTGCTGACCGGTTTCTTCACGTAACTGCCTTCCGGGCCGTCAAATAATTCATACACTCTCATTTTATCGTTGATATAAGCCGAGTACAACTTTGCAGCTATCCCTCTAACCATCGGCCTTTTGCTGTCATCAAGATAAATAGATGAAAAAAAATAAAACCTCTCCCTGAGTATTGATTCAACAAAAAGAGATAAATCAGTTTGACTCCGGAGATTGAAAAGAATCCCCATTACAGCCGGTAGGATTTCCGGAAAATTTCGGAAATCCTTTACAGATGGAGCTGAAAAACCGGTAAACTCATCAAGCCTTTTAGCAAAGTTAAAGCATATTGTTCCGGAAAACTCGGAAGCAATTCTTTTAAATCTGTATTTTAGATTTCCTGCAGGATCAAATTGTAAAAGTATTAAAACTAAAAATAAATAAACTACAATAAAAGCATCCTCCAGTTCTATAGAATGAATTTTAAGAATATCATCCCCGAGAGAACTCGAATCAGTAATATAATCTGAATAAGTATAATATATCCTGTCTATTTCCCTCAGAATAGGAGAAAATTCGGCATAATCGTATAATTCAGATATGAATTCTTTATCCATTGTAACCTTTATAATCACTGTCATATTCGTTCAATATACTATCCACCGCCCCGAAATGCATTGATATTATTTCATTATTATCTGAATTCCATATATTCCTGAATACGGAAAGATCCTGAACAGTTATTTGCGGCTGAGAGAATCCATCATCACCCGGACCTTCAACAGCCGCCCTGAAAATTGCAGAAGCGGCTGAAAGCATATAGAGTTTTACAATATTTCGGCCATTAATATTACAGGTATCTGTTTCGCTGAGATCCTCTACAAGCCTTGCCATGGCTTTTTTTGCGTCATCCGTGAAAGTTTTCCCGTCCGATGCAGAATAATGTGAAACGATATAGTTATGCACCGTTTCAAAATCCTCCACAGTCGGCATACTATTCTCTCCGGTGAGATACCTGTCATACTTTATACCTTTGATAGAGTATGATCGTCTTTTCAGATTCTCTATACCCTGATCTATTATTCTGAAAAAGACCGGATCATCAAACGAAATCTCCTCTGACTGATCAAAGTCTATCTGATCCTCATCCTGCAGAGTGTCTGACGATAATGACAACCTTCTATTATACTCTTCAAGGCTCACTTTTTCACTCAGGTTAAGGTCAACAATAAGCCTTACGGGAAACCGGTCAAAAAAAGCATGTAATTCTGGCTCTCTTGGAACCCGGTTAGCGGCACCGGCAATTATAAACAGGTTGCTCCTGTGAGCTACCCCCCCTTCATAAAACTCCTTCTCATTAATTATGCTAAGAAGCATATTCAGTATGGTAGAATTGGCATTAAAAACTTCATCAAGAAACGCGGCTTTCACATATTGATCATTCAGGGAACCCTCTCTCTCCCTTACAAATTTGCTCTCCTCTAAAAACTTTCCTATCTTGATTACTCCAAGAATTTCATCCGGCATTGTAAAGCTATGAAGAAGATATTGAAAATACTTGGCCCCTGGCAGGGATTCCCCTTTTTCGTCCTGATATGTTTTATTAAGTCCTAAGAGAGAAAAAAAGGTTGTCATTATAAGAGATTTAGCAACTCCCGGTTTCCCGATCAGGAGGATCGGCTGACCGGCCATTGCTGCAATTATAATATTATCAATAATTTCTTCGTATCTGCTCCCCCAGAAATGCTGCCTCATCTCCATTCTGATATTTTTTATCCGGTCCAGAACCCCTCCGGTAATATTATTATGTAGGTCCTCTTTAAATTTCTTCTGTGATAGTCTCTGATTCATATATTACCTCTGTCTTTTATTGCTCTGTTACTTCTACCCGTAAAACATCCGGCTGGCTTATTTTCTCCGCCTCTTTACTATCTCTGTCATGTACATCAAGCGAACGACGCTGGTACGGCCCGGGCCCGGGCTCCATAATGAAGTCTTTTACATAACTTACAATCAGATCATGCATATTCCCATGTTCAGCATCTGGCATACCCTCTTTATGTTTTAATTCACAATCAATATCCACTTCGATTGAAAATTCCCGGTCATCCAGCTTTCCGGTTTCATTAAAACCCTTTATACTGAAAACTATCTTTGCATCCTGATTTATCATACAAAATCCTCCTTTTTAAAAAACGCTGTCATCCGGTCTGCCGGTTTTTGATGACACCGTATCAGCCCTGACCTCATCAATGTCATAAACTATTGCAGAAACAAGTTTGATGATCTCTTCTTTATTACCGTTAAAACGTTCAATATCAAGCATTCTTATAATATGGGAAATATCAGCAATAGAAAACGCTGCTTTTTTTTTCAATTCAGCTTCGGTACACCTTGCCTGGATTACTTTAACAAGGTTTTCAGAAATTCTGCCGGTATCCTCCGGGTCCCCTCCGTCGAGGTATATCCTCAGCAGCGAATCGACAATCACCGGGATATCACTTCTCCGGGGATGGTCTATCTTCATTATCCGGTCAAATCTTCCCGGTCTGAGAAATGCTTTATCGAGCATTTCAAGTTTATTGGTAGTTCCTATAACAAAAACATTAACGCTGCTCTGAATAGAGTCCATCTCCTGAAGGAGCGTGCTCACAATCCCTAGCATACCCCCTGATGGATTGCTCATCTGAATATCCCTGCTTAAGAAAAGCGCTTCCATCTCATCAAATACAAGAATACATGGTGCAGCCTGGGCGGCTTTCCTGAAAAGATCCTTAACAGCTTTCTCTGAATCGCCTAAATATCTGCTCTTTATATCAGATGCACTGACTATAATATAGTTTGTATTTATATCCTGGCATATACTCTTGATGAGTGTGGTTTTTGAGTTGCCCGGCGGGCCATAAAGGATTATACCCCTTATCTTTTTATGAGGATTTGCATGAACCTTTACCTGTGAATAGTTTATAAGATTTATAATCTGATCTTTTTCCTTTTTCAGCCACGGAACCTCGATTTTAAAATCCTTGCTTACGGAATAAAGATCCATAACATCATGGAGATACCTGTTTCTGTTTCTTTTAACCGAATCGACAAAGCTTTCATCGGGTTTCCTTTCCATTTTAAGGATCACCCTTATCTCTTCAGGTGAAAATGCTGAAAGGTAGTTATAAAGCTGGTATAGAACCTCCGGGTTAATATTAATGTCTTCTATTTCAACGTCATCCCATGATTTGCCTTTTTCTATTGATGCAATCTTCTGGAACTCTTTAAAAGTAAACACAGGGAGAAGAGATGCCGGGGATGAAATTCCATTAATATAAACCGTATCAAAATGTTTTTCAAAATATTTCGGAAGGGTACAAATATCCGGGTCAACAAATACTACAAGCTTGGCTCCCTGATTTTTTTTTTCAAGAAAATTAAAACACAAATCTATATCAATAGATGAATCGCCGATATTTTTTACTGAAATCAGGTCAAAATTATATACAATCCATGTTTCGCCGGCACCTATTTTCTCCGATATGAGAAATTCTCTTACCCTTGTAGATGTTGTTTTCGCGCTGCTGTTATATTCTAGAAATCCGCATTCAATCGGGTTGAGCCTGCTATCCCCGCCATAAATGCGGCTTTTCTCTTTTATCCTGTCACGCAGACATCTGCCTATATGTCTTGAAAGGTTTCTGTCACAGTAAACCACTACACTCTTTTTATTAAAAAGGGATTCAGTAATTGAATCTATCTGTTTTCTGAATACCCGGAAATGAGTATTATGGAGATTGTTCTCCTCATCGCTGTCCCAGAATAAATCAGAAAATTCATCAACACCTGCCCTGTATCCGGCTTTGTATTCATTTTTTATTACCTCAAGAAGATCCTGCATTTAATACCTCTCCACGGCATAATATTCTATCTTCTGGGAACGGTTTTCATAATTATCATTCACTTTAATCTTAACAAGATCATCGGAGAATTCATTTACATTAAGGGTCACATCAATTCTGTCCTTGTGGTAATATTTAAGCACCTCGTAATCGATAAGGGCGGATTCAACAGCTGTGACCTTCTGCAATGCTTCTTCAATACTGCTTCCAGCCTGGTTCTCCCACTCTTCGTATATTTCGATCTTCTGCTGATCAAATCTGATGTTCATGTTGTAGCCATCCTGATCCCGCTGAAGTATCAGCTGCGCTGTGAGTTCATTCTCCATATACATAAGGGTTACTTCTTTAATTTTACAGGGTTTCCCCTCATAATCCCCATCTTTCCATTCTGTAAGAAGACCCTCTTTTATCAGGTCACCAAGTATTGACGAGTAGAGATTTCCGGGAAATTCAACGGTTCCGCGAAATTTTCTTTTTGTAACGCTCTTCTGAAGGCAAATTGTAATCCTGCCGCTCATAATTCCCCCTTAAATCATTTATCATTGCAAACCGGCCTGATCCTGAACAGCCGGATATTTACCCTATATTAAATCTACTTAGACGAAACTTCTGCTGAAACAGCATAGTGTTTCAGAAATTTTTTTTCAGTTTCGGGAAAATAAACCGGATTAAACATTTTAATAATATCATTTTTAAAAAAGTTATCGAGGCTCAAGATTTGGGAAGAGATAAAAACAGAAAAAGCCTCCTGAATAGATACTGTTGCCATACCGGATTGAACAAGCTGTTTTATATTATTCACATCGGGCGGATTGTATAGATAAACTTTCGGATGATTCACATCCTCACATTTATTGTTATTTTTTTCTTTCCTTTTATCTGAATCTTTTCTGCCGGCATTGAGAGATGCTTCATATTCTTTAAGATAATTATCAGCAGGTGTTCCTGCAATAAGAAGACGATTATTCCGGATAAACTGGACCAGGGATTTTGCAGGCTTGTCATTACTTAATAGCACATCTTTAATAAATTGAGAGTCTGATTTCCTGAAGATAGAATTTATAAAAAAATAATCGACTACATTTGGAGTTTCAGATATCGAATTCATAATTTCCATATAAGGGGGATTCCGCCTTTTTCTGAACCGGCATCTGGATCTGGTTTTTTTCTCAGGGTTTTGAAGATAATCCATATGCCATTTTAATGAATAGGAAACGGGTGAAAGTTCTCCATAAAGAAACATATCATATTTTTCATCTTTTAAATATACGTAACGGAGAAGGTTATCCCACAATAACAGATACATCTCATGGTTCAGACTCCCGAATGTATCAAGAAAATACCTGTAGCTGTCATATTCTAAATTATAATCAGCCCTCATAAAAATAGAGGAAAATGCTGTCCGGTATAAATTATATTTCCAGCTATCCATAATCAGACTTATCCTTAATGATTCAATCTGCCGGCTCCGGGATCCCTCCCGAAACTATTTAGAGCGTCATCATCGTTATCATCATAAGCTCCCGCAATTATTGCCCGCGATTCCGCCCATCTGCACAGACCTCTGTATTGTTCGTTTAATACCGGGTTTTTGTACATAGGTGTGACAATCATGAATTGTTCCCTGATTGCAGATTCAAGATTAGAATCACCTGATGAAACAGATGAATGAAGATTAACAAGGATCGCGTTTTTAACACACTGTTCAATCTCCGCACCGGTGATGCATCTTAAATTTTCGCTATTGGATCCGGTTTCAAAAACATCTGCAGCAAGTCTGTCAACATTTTCATCCGGCATCACTGTTAAAGGAATATATTTACGGAGATGTATTTTAAATATCTCCTTACGCCCCTCCAGATCAGGAAGCGGGACGAAGAAGAGTGCATCAAAACGCCCCATCCTTGTCATTTCAGGTGGTATTGAAGTTATATTATTTGCCGTGGCCACAACAAAAACCATAGCCTTTTTTTCCTGCATCCATGTTAAAAATGAACCGAAGACCCTGGAGGAGGTTCCGCTGTCGCCGCTTCCCTGAGATCCGGCAAACCCTTTCTCAATTTCATCAATCCATAATACACATGGAGACATAGCCTCTGCAAGCCGTATGGTTTCCCTGATATTTCTTTCAGACTGCCCTACATACTGGCCATAAATACGCCCTATATCAAGACGTAGGAGAGGTACTTTGAATAGTCGGGCTATGTGACGTACCATGAGGGATTTCCCTCCCCCGGAAATACCAAAGAGCAGCAGGCCCTTGGGTTTATCAAGTCTGTTGAGAATTGCAAGTTGTTCCTCGTTAAATGCAAGTTTCTCCGATGGGTTAATAAGTAGTTTCCTTAATTTTATCCAGTCTTTGAGCTGGTCCATTCCGCCTATATCCTTAAAAGTTTCATCTCCTCCATAAATGGTGCTGTCTGTAATATATTCAAGAAACTGATTTGATGTTTTCAGTATCTGTGACTTCTGATTATGTATGGTACCCAGTGTGTTCAGGGTGAGCTTGCCCTCCCCCTCCTGCATAGCAAGGTTTAAAGAGAGCCTGAACTCCCTCTCGGAGAGACCCACTCCGGCTCTTGCAAAATTGTCAACCAGCACATCTGTCTCTTCATTAATCTTTTCGCTCCCTGCAAAAATCTTTTCTGCAATGATTTTTCTCATAGTATCCATTCCCGGCAGCGGATAATCAAAACTCACAACGTAACGGGAAAAATCTTCAGGAATAATACTTCCCGGAAATGATGAGATAAGAACAAAGAAAAAATCAGCACGGTTATATCCCCTCTTTTCAAAAAAATCTTCAATTCTTTTAAAATTTCTTGTTCGGATAAAAAACTGCAGGTGAGCGTCCTTGATAAAAAATATAAATCGGATCTTGTCTTTGGCACTCTGAAATTCAGACTGATTGATTTTGTCAAGTACAGGGTTAAGGTTCTCAAGATTAAACGCCATCTCAAGCGGGTGGCTGATACCATTATACCTGTCCATTGTTGCCGAGTCCTTTTTCTGGATATCGCTGCATTCATACTTGAAATTCTTTATAGGCCAGCCATAGTCATCTATAATTTTTTTTGTATTTGTTCCGTAAATTCTGGACATTGTTGTTATCTCGTCGTAATCAACAAAAAGCACAAGAGAACCGAATGCAGAATCAGATTCAACCGAATCTTTCATCCTGTCTATAAACTCAGTCTCCTCAGATGTCGAAACATATATAAAACGGAACCCTGCTATAATGTGACTTTTTATCTCCTTGAGTACCTGTTCCTGCGCAGACATATCATTCTCCTTGTTAATTCAATATAGTATATCCGGAATCTTTCATTCTTCCAGCCAGTGCAGCATTATAATTTCTATCAGACCTGAGATATAACCCCCTCTTCACAACACCCCTGAAAAGATCCGGTACTGTACCATTCTCATTCTTTATATACCTGAGCGCTGTTTCATTCATTGTATAACGGATATCAGCAGGAGTCAGACAACCGGACATCTGTTCTTCCGATAATACGGCAACTGCTTCTTCATCGCTTATCTTAACACCGAGAGACCCGGCATATAATCCGAGAATCTCTTTTTCGGAGTCAATAGACGGGTAATTAAAAAAAAATTTTTCCGTAAATCGTCCGGATCTTGTAAATTCATGATTAAGAGATTCTGCATCGGCTATACTGTTAACAGAATCATGGGCAAACACCAGAATATTTGTATTTCCGATATCCTGAAGCCATGTGAGAAGAGTCCCCATTATAAGTTTCAGAGCTGATGAATTCTCTGAAGCAACTATGATATCTTTTATAAACCTGTTAATTATCAATATACACGGCTGCATCTGTTTTACAAGTGCCAGAGCATACCTTAGCAGGCCTACTGGATTGGAGTCTAAACCGTTTGCAAATATCTCCGAAATATCCAGCGAAACAGCCGGGATTTCCAGCCTTTTTACCAGATACGACACAGCGGATTTTTTCCCTGTCCCGGAAAACCCGGTAAAAATAGATGACTTGAAATTGATGCTGAAGTTATAATCAAGACTTATCCTGACTGAAGTTATGAAATCATCCAGACCATGATACCCCCCGTAAACATCATCCTTTGGAGTATATAACCTGAGAATCCTCGATCCTGAAAGCATTGTTTTCATGCGGTATTCATTCAGGTAGCTCTTAAAACCGTCACCCGAAACTGAATTCATCAGATCGCAGGATAGAATATAACCCATGGCGTATTTGACTTCGCGTAATGTCAGTCCTATGCAATTCGCTGCAATTTCATTTATCTCATTTTCATCAAGCTGAATTTCGGAAGCCAGGGATGAATTGTGAATTTCTCTATAATAATCATGAATATCATATGGTGAATTAAATAAAATCTTCATATGCTTGAGCAGATTTTTATCTTTAAAAAAACTGTAAACCGCGTTAGAATAAAGCATTACTACAGACGGTCTCGACGGCTGTTCAAGATATCTTTTCATATATGTCATAAAAAAATGATAGTATCTCACTGCTTTCTCATCGACATCAAACACATCGTTAATATCAAGAATCATAATATTAATTCCACTTTTAAGAAGAACTATAAAAAATGGATCACCGGAAGTTTTAGAGGGTTCAAGGCAACGATAAAAATCATGCCTGTTCATCGCATTAACTATTACTACCTTCGGAGAGGCCATATCCGACCCTTTTTTCAGCAGTTCATCAAGAAGCACAGTCCTCCCGAAATTATTGCATATATCATCAACAGTAACAGGATCTTCATATCTGTCCATAAGATATAATAACCGGGAACCTGCCATAACGGTTTCTTTCATTTCATTAATAAAAACCGTATTCCCCCCTTTAAGGATTATAGCCGCTTCACCCGCACTCCGGTATCTGCTCGCTTTTCTACAGTCAGTAAGCTTAAGTAATGCATGAAATCTTCTATCAGAGATTACCCTGTCATAACCTTCTTCATTCATAAAATAACAGCGGATAAGATTGCGATGATCATCAATCACCAGAGCTACTCCCGGTTTTAACGGAGACCCCAGGTCTCCTTCATAACCAAGAATATCATGAAACACTATCCCTGCAACATCCATCATGTTAGAAACAATTAATCTATCAGATATACATTCATCGTTTTCAGGAAGGCCGCTTATTTTATCCTCCGTGACAGCACAAAACATAGCGTCTGCAATATATATGGACTCGGCAGAAGGTCCGTTCAGATTTATATATACTTTTGAAGGTTCAATCGTCTGGAAATACAGATCATTTTTATGAAAAAGATTCATTGCGCTGCACAGATCAGAAGCGGTTTTTACAGCAATCCCTATTTTCTCTTCCGGGGACATCCCCTGCAGAATCTCCTTCAAAGAATCTGAATTAATATTTTCACCCACGGGCATTTCGCCGCAGATATAAAATATTGAAAAATTCTCCCCGAAAAGCCTGTAGTCTGAACAGTAATAGTATTTCTCAAGACCTGCTGCCGAATTATAGCTGTCTGAATTGACAAGGGAGCTGAGGCGTTCAATATTTTGGCTGCTCTGGTCCTCCGGGATCCTGATCCTTATACTTTTCTCCTTATTTATATAATCATAAAATCCGCACGCAATGTGATATATCTCTCCATCGGGCCACAGTCCCAATTCAGCAATACCGTCAATGATACTCCCTTCCTTAAATATATTTGTGTAAACATCCCTGCTCGATAAACGGGCTTTATCCAGAAGTTCTGCAACATCCGCTTCAAGGTTGCTGCTCATTGATCTAAGCTTCTGCTGCGTCTCATCATCGTTTATGCCGTCAATAACCGCAGATGCCTCGTCAAAGGAGTTTGACTTCATAAGGTCCATTACCTTGTTTGCCATTATAGCATCGGAGATCGATGCTGTTGCAGTATCATGAACCTTCACGGCAGTATTTTGGTCTACAGCAGTCATGCGGGTAAATTTTACATCAGGGTTTCCCCAGAGCTGGTGTATTGCTCCTATAGGATTAAACGGGTCATTGACAGCCTTGTGAAAGGCCTCTGAAACAGCCATCCCTTTATGAATTATATTTCTGTATAATTCTGTATAGAAATCAAAAGTAGTATTATTAACCGGAATTGAAAAAAAAGATACAATGATATTACTGACAGAAGTCCTTTCAAAGAGTTCAGCTATCAGATCAGGAGTTATAGCTGAACCGCCTCCGCAAACTGAAAGGATGAGAAGAGCGGGAAATTCATTCCTTATAACATACTGCTCAATCAGGTTATTAATAAAATCTCTGACCGGTATAAATCTATGGTCTACCTGAATCGCATTAGAGCTGTTTTCAAGTCCGGGTCCATGACAGATAAGATGTACAACCGGATAACTGCAGAAACTTTTCAAAAACAGGGTGTATGAATTATTATAGTCATCATCAAAATACTCCTGTCCAAGATCAGAAGTCATCTTATCTATAAATTTTTTCGTTTCAGAAAAATATTTTACCTCCCCTACATCTGCAAGTACAGGGAATATTCTTATTCCGCGATTAAAATTTATATTATCAGAACTGGCGAGTTTCTTCAATTTTGTATAAGATATGCCGGAAGGGAGTCGTGTCAGTATATGCCTGCTGAAAAAATACTCATTTTCAGAAAGATCTCCATACTCCCATGGTACCATTCCTGTATCCGAATCAACCTGAAGAACCATTCTCTGGGGCTGGTTTGATGAGACTACACTTTTAAGCCAGATATCCCTGACACTGAGCGGTCCATCGCTCCTCTCTGCAAGATGCGGAAACAGCTTCCGCACTTCAAACTGCGGCAGCATTTTATTCAGAATCTCTTTAGTAAATTTTCCGGAAAGAACTGCCCCCTCAATAATCTGTTTGCATTTCCAGATTGAAGCAAGATAACCGGCCCACCCGGTGCCCCCCATTGATATATCTATACTGTCTGTAGAATTCAGTTCATCTCCCTGATTATGAATATAAAACTCGATAATATCGATTCTGTCAGACTTCTTTTTAAACCGCAGCACCAACATTTTCAGTACTCCGCTGAAAAAAGGATAAGGGATTCTTCTCCATCTGTCAGGGAAAGTTCAAGGGAATAGGAAATACGAATCATAGGATCAAGCTTATAAACCCGATGAAAGGCTGATCCCTTAAATAACCTTGAGTTAATTCTTTTCTTAACACCTTTAAAATTAATATATAAAGCAACTTCATATCCGTCCGGATCGGGAGTATCAATATCAAAATCCAGTTCAAGCATAATAGCTTTTTCATCCATTATCAGTTCTGTTGAAATTTTAGCGGTGAAAGAGGATTCCCCTATTGTTCCGCTTATTGTGTATTTTTTCTCCGGCACCTGGACAGTACCAAACACCGCTACTGCAGGCTCCCTTAAAACAACAACCTTCATCTCTCTCTGAAGCCCGGATTCCATAAACCTCGAAACTGCATCTGTAAAATTATTAAAAAGCCTTGCAGTATACGGAACAGAATCAGCCTCCCGTTCTTTGGTAATATCCTGCATATGCAGAGAATTCATCAACTCGACTACCCCATCATATCTGTCAGGAAGTTTTGAACATGATTTAATAAATCCCTCATCATCAGAACAGAGATACGCCACGGAGGTCAGAAAATTAAGAACAACCCTGTTAATCCTTGTAAACGGTACCGAATTAAGAGAATCAATTCTTACCGGATTATTACACAATTTTTCCAGCAGTCCTGCATTAAAGCTCCAGTTGGGGCTATCATCATTAACTCCGGCAGATGCTGCAAAAATAAGGTATAGCCTTGAAAGAAGGGCTTTGCCGTCATCAGTGGCAAGTGATCCTGATACAAGCAGCTCCACAATACTCTTGAGCAGTATATAATGCTGAACTTCTTTGATTATATTAAAATCAACCGGGAAAGAAGAAAAGCTTTCCGGATCTGCAATTCTCTGGGCAATAAAATTAAAAATACCCGGAATAATATATGCGGCCTTCTCAAAATCTCTCCTGAGAACGTTATCTTTAAAAAAATCAAAGGAACTATACTTTTCTTTATCAAAATCCCTATCAAGATAAAAAGAAACAATCACCGAAGGGTCCATTGACGCAACTGAATCGGGAGCTCTAAGGTCATCAAGAATATTCCTCTCTTCAAAAAAGATCCGCGTCATTATTTCACTCCATGAAGGCAACGCCATCTGGAGCATATATTCATTCTGCAGATTCACATTATTCAGACCGACACAGACAAAAAGATCTTCAAGAAATTCAGATTCAGATCTCAGCAGCTGCTCAACCATGCGCAGTGTTTCATCAGGCAATGAATCAAAGAGGGGATTTCCGTCAGCAGCAAGCTGAAGAATAAAGTACGGATCAAAATCCATCTCAAATGAATTATTAGATGAAAACTCTTCCGAATTATCAAGCAGGTCCAGAAGATCTTTTTTCCCCGTTACACTCATGTCTGATAAAAAATTATTCAAAACAGAGTAGAAGCTTTCCATAATTTCACGATCTCTGCCGCCCGCATTAAAAGGGTCATATTCAGAAAAAAAGGTATTTCGAAATGTATCTTTAAGTGATGCAACAGCTTCATTATATCTTTCCATTAGGCAACTCCTTCATACTGTAAACTCAGATACTCTCCAATTCTGATAAGCAGCACTTCTATATCACCATGATTACAGATTTCCTTCTGAATAGATAAAATCCTGTATATTATATCACTTTTAATTTCATGGACAGCCCGCTGAATGCAGTATTTAAAATCATTTCCTGCTATCTGAAATTTTTCTTTAACACTGATTTCTATCTCCTTTTTGGAAAGGGAACCAAGTGCAAGATAATAAAACACAGCCCCGGCATAACCTTTTTTTTTCAAGTAAGGAAGCGAAGAGACTTCCTGCTCGATTGAAATTACGGAATCAGTAAACGACTGGTCGGAGTTAACAATGTTCAGTATATTACCCTGCGGCACAGGTCCTCGTCTTCGCAGAGCATCCGTGAAGTTAGACTTCAGCTTTTGATTATACATTTTCATTACACCAAGGCCTATCTCTTCAGAACTTTTATATGTATCATCAAGGGGGTAATGACTATAATAGCCGATCTTATCTATAAGATTATTATATTCCAGCTGACACTTCTCTGTACTTTTAATAAAATAACCTATAGTCATAGCAACATAATCCTCCGGCTCAACCGCCATAACACTATCACTATCTCTATACCTGTTATGCATACTTTTTGCTGTTTTATAAAGTGAATTGAAATAGTTTTTATAAATTTTCTCATTTGACCAGACAGCAAAAAATCTTGAATCTATACTAAGCCCTTTCATTCTCCACTTATATTTTTTGCTGAACAGGTTTTCTGATTTATCAATTTTCCCCAGAACCGGATCCCTATAGTCTGCTGAATATTTATAAACACTTAATATGGGATCATATTTTTTATAAGAAGGATTTCCCATACCATCAAGAGGATGATCTTTTATCGAAATATTATCCCATATTTTATTCTGATTTTTGTTCTTCGGACTTTTACTGCCATTTTTCTGCACTGTAGACCTCCAGAATCATTAATTCAAAATTTAAATAAAATTCATCGCCTCATATAGACGAAAATTTCAAAGCCGGATTTTTATATTTTCATTAAATTGTTAATTTTATAATTTTAAAATGTTTTTTAATTAAATTTATCCACTACTTTACTTGAGTTAGGCGTTTTTTTAAAAGAAAAAGATAATGGGGCAAAAAATAGTATTAATTTTTTACCCCATTATGAAAAGTATTTTAAAAACTCTAATGAATAAAAAAATAAACAACAGATTACAGAAGGCAAGTATTTTACAGCGGCGAAAGAAATTTTTTCAAAACCGCAAATGAGGCATTTTACTAAGATGCTGAAAGGGATAATAGAATATGATGGTCGTCATACAATCTCAAGTATCAACTCCATTCAGGTTGACACAAGAGATGTTAGTAATGATATAAAGTTTATAAGAGATACAGCTTGGACCTGTAAAGATCTTTTAAGAGTTAACAGGAATTTTTTAAAATGTATCGCTAAGAAAAACGGGACAGGCTTTTTAATAATAGATGATACTGTGATAGAGAAGCCGGGAAAACCGAAGAAGATAGAAAGTCTCGGGTGGCATTATTCTCATTCAAAAGGCAGAACGGTATATGATCACAGCTTGGTGACAAGTCATTATAGATCAGGGGATATATCTTTCCCATATGATTTCCGGTTTTATCTAAATGAGTAAGTGGCAACTGAATCCGGAGAAGTATTTAAAACAAAACCGGATATAGCATGTGAATTGATAGATAAGTTTGAACCTTTTACAGGAGATAAGATATACTGTTTAGTAGATAGCTGGCACACATCGGAGAAAGTCGTAAAAGCTGTAAAAGACCGGGAATTTGAACTTATAGGAGCGCTTAAGAGCAATAGAGTATTCCAGTTCAAAGAGCATGGTAAAAAACATAAGCTGTCAGCTTATGTGAAAAACTTAAGAAACTCATCCTTTGAGAAAGTAAAATTAAAGGATGAAGCCTTCAAAGTCAGACAGATAGAAGTCTGGCTGAAAGGTATCGGTAATGCAATTATACTGATATCAAAGAGAGTCAAGGACGGATCTAGAATGTTCATCCTTAGTACGGATATGAACTTGAATAATGAAGGCATCTTGAAATATTACAGCTTTCGCTGGGATATTGAAGTTGGATATCTTTATTGTAAAGATCGTCTTGGTATGAGTCAATACCAGATGAGGAAACTGAAGGCAATAGAAAAATACTGTGCTCTTGTATTTGCTGCGTATGCTTTACTTGAATCATTGAGAGTTGCTAACAATGAACAGAGTCTTGGGAAATCTCGACAGTATTTCAAAATAATGAAGAAGCGGGAGTACGTTGATCAAGTGATTATAATGCATAAAAAGGGTGTCTCCAAGAGGGACATTTATAAAAAACTAAAACTCGTGGCGTAGCTATGTCCAAAAAACGCCTAACTCGAGTAATTTAAAAAATTTTTTTAGTATATATCTATTCATAATGTTGAAAAATTTCAATAAGCAGGCAATCTGTCAATGCAGTACATTGATGGCAGATGTTGGATGGAACTATCATTACCCCACCTTTTTTCATTGTGTGTTTTTTATCTTCAAGCAGAAATTCCATCTCCCCTTTAAGAATTATAATTACCTGCTCAAACGAATGCTTATGTATCGGTGAAACAGCCTTTTTTTCAAAATGAGTGAATGAAAACGAATTATTTTCTGACTTGAAGAATCTCCCCGAAATTCCGGGGAGATAATTACTGATTGTAATTTCATTAGCATCTAAAACCGGCATAAACACCCCATGTGAAATAATTAATTTTCTGTTTTTTTGCCTGATGTTTCATACCAGGTTTCCGAAATATATTTTTTTATGAGTTTAAAATTAAACTTTATATGAAATAATCCGGAAACAACAAATACTATGGCACTTAAGTTGTGTACTGCCATTGGTATAAATTTATCTTCATGCGAACCTGCAGCATCATTCAGATGCATCAGTATACCCGATGGTATCAGAGCAATAAAGGCAAAAAGCATAATGAGCGAAACTGATCTTCTGCCTGTATTTTTAGTCTTATTATTTTCTAATGTTTTACTCATATATTAACACCTTTTTTTTGTATCATATGGCTAATAGCCCCCGCATTACATACCTTCAAGCATTTGCCGCAACCGACGCACTCTTCTCCATTCCTGATTATTGCGTGTTTATGTATTAAAATATTTATTTTACCGATTACATTCTTTGAACAGGCTTCAATGCATTTAAAACATGCGGTGCATTTTGAAGTGTTAAGCTGAATGTAATCAGTCTCCCGTCCGGGTCTTTTTTTCTCCAACCGGCGGATGTTCGGATTAACTGAGGTTCTGTTTTGTTTTTGCATCATAAATTCCTCTTTTTTAGTTTCTCCAAACGTTAGCATGACGGAATTTATTTGTCATTAACATATGTTAACGGATCGGCCTTTTTTAAAAGACGCGATCTTATTCTGCTGAGTGAAACCGGGGTGATGCCGAGATAAGACGCTATGTAATAGTGAGGAACTCTTTCAATTATCTCGGGATTTTCATTTATAAGTTTTTCATATCTCTGCTCCGGTGTTTTAAGGATAAAAGAGGTATATAGATCAGCATAGTAAAGAAGACGTTTCTGTAAAAACCGTATCATCACCTTATCATACTCCGGATAGCGCATAAACTGTTCTTTCCAATCCTTAAGTTCTGCAATAATAACCTCACTATCTTCAATACTTTCGAGGTACATTCTTCCCGGTTTTCCGGTGAAAGCACTCTCCATTGATGCGACCATCTGGTTCTCAAAAAAGAACTGAACCGTGACTTCACTGCCATCCTCTTTTATAATAAAAAGCCTGAGGCACCCCTTTAATACTATGTACTGATATTTCGATATATCTCCACTTTCAAGAAGTGCAGTCTTTGCCGGAATTTTCTGCACCATAAAAATATTTTTAATTTCATCCCAGTGAGATTCGAGTTCAGGTATTATTGTTAAGAGTTTATCTTTAATATCCATATTACGGCACCTCATGATTCTTCTTTTTTTATAGATGACATCAGCGGTTTACTTATTTTTTCCGGATTCATATTTTTTTCTTATGGCCTTTATCCCTGCCAGGGAAAATTCATAGATGTGATCTGCGATTACCCTGTGATACCTGTCCATCCTTGGGTGATCCGGGAACACTGTGGATACCAGCGGCCATGCAAGGGCATGGTATGCTATCTGCCCCCCCACGCTCAGGTTGCAGTCGCGCACAACATCTTCCGGCACCTCAGGTCCAAGGAGTTTGCGCATGACAACGAGAAAATCGAGCGCCTGCTGTTTTACATACTTCTTTACAAGCGGTTTCATCCATGGTGAGGGGTGTGTCAGCTCCGCTCTGGCTATCGCCATAAATGCCTTTGTGTATTCGGTGTCAGCATACTGCATTTCACAGTATGCCCTGATGAAATCCCTCAGATGCTGTTCGGGTGGGATATCGTCCGGATATTCTGATTTGCGTCTGGAAAATTCGGAATACATATACTCAAGAATATAGCGGTAAAGTTTCTCCTTATCGCCAAAATAGTAGTTTATGCTGTTGACATTTGCAGCGCCTGCAAGTTTGCATATGTCCCTGACGGTTGTGCCGCGGTATCCCTTCTCGGCGAACAGCATCAGGGCTGCTCTGAAGAGCTTTTCGCGTGTTGTATTATCCTGTCCGGTTTTTTTTTCCATTTTTTATCCTTTATTATCTGCTGCATGTACTGTTTCTTCACCTGTTCAGATATCCTTTAAACCATGCATCATGTTCAATACTGCGTTATAAATACAGCATAAATTTATACCTGGAGCTTTATTATGACTTCATTAAAAAATCCATAATTTTTTTGTTTATCAATTCTGGCTGTGCCGCCGTAAGATCGTGCCCTGCTCCGGGAATTAATTCTGTCTTTATCTGCGGCGCAATGGTATGAAGACGCAGCAGAGCTTTCCGGTGAGAATATATTTTTTCGTTTTCACCGACTATATAAAGTGCAGGTACAGCAATATTCGCCAGTTCTCTGTCTGTTAACAGGGGAAGATTCGGCAAACGCTGAGGCTTAAAAAGTCTGTCTCCTGACTGTAGTATTTCTATTTCTTTTTCAGCTTCTGCTCTGTCTTTTTTCAAATAATCCTTAAAAAGCCATTGCAGCAGTTTTTTATAAAAATATTCCCCTGCCAGCAGGCTTATTAAAGCCCGCATCATGAATAAATGACTTACCGGGTATATTCCTGCTGCAGGAGCCAGCATTATAATTTTACCGAGTCTCTCCGGATACCGCAGCACATAATGGCATGTAAGCCCGCCTCCCCATGACATACCTATCAGGTTTATACCGCTTGTCAGATTAAGAGTATCAAATATTCCGGTAAGCCAGTCCGTATATTCTTCAGGCCCATTTATAGATCTGACATTTGCTGTCAGTCCATGACCATACAGATCATCAATCGCATATATCCTGAAATTTCCGGAAAACACCTTCACCTGTGGTATCCATGAAAGTGAATTGTTTCCCCCTGCATGCAGCAGAACCAGCGGCGGGGCGTCAACAGGTCCGCTTATCCGTACAAATGTATTGCCGAAAGGTGTATCAAGCATCAGTGTTTCAGACGAAACCGGCCATTTTTTTGCAAGTTCATCATAGAATTTCAGAAATTTCTCTTTAGCTTCACCTGATCTGAATGGATGAAAAGGGGGGAACTTGTTTTTCTTTGCAGCGGCTCCTGAGGTTTGATGTTTTTTTGGCATATAAATCTCCTGATTCAGATGTTTTGTAATACTGCTGCCGTGTATATCACACAACTATTTTATACAACCGTATTAAACAGATGTATAAAATTGCAATAAAAAAACCTAATCAGCGCTTTAAATTTTAATTATTTATACAGATGTATTAAACACATGTATAAATTATGATATAAATTAATTCCGATAACTACTTATATCTTTTACACCAGCAGGATCACTGCAAAAAAAATCAGGTACATACTTAAGCCTGTTATATAAAATTCTGAACACGATTACAGGATTAAAGAGATTACAACATACCTCTATTATTACTGAATAATCTTCATAATACCGGCAGGCATTGATCTGAAAGAGTTTAACACAGGGCTTATAAAAGACAGCTGCCGAATTTATCAGGAGTATAACTGTCAGACATCAGCTGATAGAGAAAATAATACAATAGCCTGATTTCAGGTAACTAAAGAAGATGGCTTCCGGAATCAGATAGAAATCATGAAGGGGCTAGGGTTTGAAATTGCAAGTGAACCGAAGATTTTATTCAGCAGAGCTGTTCCTGTAAAGATACCAGTTAAATAACAGATCAGTAAACAGTTCCCCTCAAAATATTTAATTTAAAACAGCTCAATGAAGAATTATTGACCATTGTGTATCTTTTTTCAGCTTCAGATAACCCTCAGTATGTGTCATTGACTGCAAAGAGTTGGAATATACTTTCTGTGCTTAAACTCAGTTTTCGTTAAAAAATTTTTTAAAATAGCAAGATTATACAATAACATATAAAAATATTATGGTAAACATCTTAAATCATTTTGAGGAGGTCTACTATGGATAACAGAAATTTTTTTGATGAAGGAAGAATGATTTACATGGGGAAAGTTTATGATCTTGGGAGTATTGAATGGAACCAGCACCCGTCATTTAAAGGTGTTTTCTTAAAACATATTATAAAAGGGATGGAGACAGGGAACAGGATGAGCTGCCATCTGGTAAAAATTGAACCTTTATGTGAGCTCGGTAGTCACATCCATGAAGGGAAAATGGAACTTCACGAAGTAATAAGTGGCAGCGGCAGTTTTACAATAGAAGAAGAAATATTTGACTACTCACCGGGAGTTGTATCATATATCCCTGATGACATTAAACATTCTATAAAAGCAGGCAATGACGGGCTTCAGTTTTTTGCAAAATTTTCACCGCCATTGATATGAGATGAGAAGAAAACAGGAAAATATTCTTACTGTAACAAAGATTCGGGATATTCCTTTTATAAGGGTTGTATCCGGAATCAACATAGTAAATGATTTCCCGAAACATATACATGCCGATTTATGTATAGGGATAATCACACATGGTAAGAGAATCATCTCCGCCAAAGGGAAAAGCATGCTTCTTGACAGAGATGATATCTTTGTGATTAATCCGGGGGAACCTCATGGATGCATTTCACCTGAAATGTCTTCTCATTCATATGTAGTCATCAATATAGAACAGAGACTTATTTCAGATATTGCAAAGAAACTCTCAATTTACAGAAAAGAAATTATATTTGAAAATTACATTACAGACAAAACAGACCTTACTCTCCGGATGAAAAGGCTTATTGATACTCTGCTGAACTCAAATATGCTTTTAGACAGAGAGAGCAGATTATATTCATTCCTAGAGATGCTGATCAGATACCATTCCAGCTCCAAAAAAGAGATTCCCGTTCCTGAAAAAAGAAACAGCATTATACAGAAAGCGAAGGGGCATATTGACAATAATTTCATTGACGAGATTTCACTTGATGAACTGTCACAAATCTCAGGGGTAAGTCCATTTTATCTTAACAGGCTATTCTGCAGCGAAGTCGGGATTTCTCCTCACTCATATCAGATACACAGAAGAATCGAGAAATCAAAAGAGCTTCTGCTTAAAAGCGGATCTATAGCTGAAGTCTCTTTAAATATGGGTTTCACGGATCAGAGTCACTTTTCAAAATTTTTCAGAAAAATTGTAGGGGCTACACCCGGCAATTACATAAAACATAATATGGTATAACCCGATGACATCGGTAATACTCTACAATGCGTTCTGTACTATTATACTATCATTTTTATAAATAACCAGGTCAGTTTTTATCCAGTACACCTATAAGGTAATCGTCAAACCAGATTTCCAGTTCATTTTTGTTTTCTCCTATGACCACATTATAACCGACAAAGGGATTATCTGTGAATAACATCTTACCCCTTCCAGTCCGGGCTATCCTTTCAGAGGTTCACCATTCAACTGGTTTTCGATTATTCCCTGCAGCTATTACTTTGAGAGGCCGGAGAAGTGTTAATACACTCTACCGCTATAACATTGCCGGAAGTTGCATTCCAAAAATATTATTATCCTTTGAAAAGCACTTAGGATCTGTATTACCGATATTTTTATCCGCTGCATATTTTTATTTACACTATTTTTGAATTATCTTCATAATCCACGCCATTCTCCGACCGGGGGCTTTTGCAAACTGTATGCCTTCTTTATCTTCTTCAGCATCACCTTTATCCCTGACCATTGCTGCAGCTCTCCCCATAAGGATAAAATCATTACTCAGGAAAAAATGATTATTGGTTTTCTTTCCGGGAAACTGCGTTAAAGCTCCGTGAATCTGATCTCAACAATCTGTGTTTAATTATCGTATAAAATTGGTTATAACTTTTTGAACCGGAGCCGGAGCCTTAAATGTATCTTTAGTCTGCTCCCGCATCTTCAGTAGCCAGGCCATATTATTACCGAGAACCTCCATTATTTGAACACCTTCTTCATCATTAATAACTTCTCCGGGTATTCTTCCGTGAATTACATTCCAGTAATTGGATGTTGCAAGTATCATTTCAGAATAAGCAAGGAAATGATACAAACTGTCCAAAGTGGCTGAACCTCCGGTACGTCGGACAGCAACGATTGCAGCAGCAATTTTTTGCCGGAACAATCCGCCATTACTTGTAGATACATAAAATACCCGATCCAGAAAACATTTCATTGTACCCGGAATCCCGGAATAATGTACAGGAGACGCCAGAATAAGCCCGTCAGCAGCTTTAATACTTTGAATCAATTCATTAACAGGATCAGTTGTAATTGAACATTTTTCATTTTTATTTTCACCGCATTTTCCGCAGGCAATACAACCTCGTATCGATTTATTGCCTATGTGAATAATTTCCAGATCTATACCGTTTTCTTTAAGCCTTGACCCTATAACCTTAAGCGCATAAAAAGTATTACCTTCCTTGTTGGGACTCCCATTTATTGCTACAACTTTCATCAAAAAGCTCCTTTTATAAATTTTAAGATTGCTGTACTGTGCGGAAAATCAAGTTAATAATGAAATTGCCTTCTTCTGATTCATTTCAGACGGCAAATATCGCGGCACATAGTATACTGCTATAAAATATTTTTAGTATAATTCCGAAAAAGGATCCCATCCGGAATTTTCTTTCCAGTCATATTCAATTTCAATGCTCAGTTGCCTGGCAATATCATACCCCAATGTATCTGAAACAAAACCTAAAGCCATATCTATACCGGCGCTTACTCCGGAACTGGTATAGATATTACCATCTTTTATCCATCGTGCTTTTTTTACCCATAAAACATCAGGGGATTCATTTTTTGTCCAGAAAAATGCGCGTTTATTTGATGTTGCCCTTTTTCCGTCCAGTAATC
This sequence comes from Spirochaetota bacterium, assembly GCA_963664815.2. GTDB lineage: Bacteria > Spirochaetota > UBA4802 > UBA4802 > UBA5550 > WRGT01. Next base: position 1,600,788 of record CAXXHB010000003.1, on the reverse strand, counting down.
CTGTCTTGGAAAACAGAATAGAACCGGTACAAACAGTTAATATATAATCTGCTTTTTCTGATAATCTCCTGATGCTGTTTATAAAGAATTCATCCTTAACCAGTTCACGTGTACCAACTCCGCCAGGTATAAACAAAATATATTCCGATGATTGAATTTCAGAAATCTTTTTTGTATTTACTGAAACATTTTGACTGCTTAAAATCGCTCCACCTGCAGTCGAATAGAACTGAGGATTGAAATAATCTTTAAGCCGGCCAAATACCTCAACAGGGCCGAAGGCATCTAATGTTTCGAAATCATTAAACAAGACAGTTATTATATCCTTCATTATCACCTGCCGTTTAATTTTACTTTTGCAACATACTTCGTTGTTATATGATGAAAGCGCGATAACTAAAAAGTTTTGTATAAGTGAATCACAGATGCTGCACCTGAAGATTGAAATTATCTGTTCCTGACAAACGGGCTTGATGAATAAAACAATCCGTCATTTTTTGATTTCCATGCCCGTACATCTACCATGCCTTCATTCCATTGTTCACCTGGAGGAATCATCAATAAGCAGCACCCTTTAGTTTTTATTTTCCCCTGTTCTTTTAAGATGTATGGATTATCTTTTGCTGGATAGGCTATGTAGATAAGCTCACCTGAATAATAACCATAATCAGAACTTTTACCGAGAGATCCATATTGTGTGGTGAGAAATCCTTCATATCTATTCTTTGTTGAATTCCATATAATATTGATACCAAACCTGTTATCAGATGAAGTACATTCCCATTCACCAGTTATGACATGATGATCAAATACATTCTTCCCTGTTAATCCGGATTCAACTGAATCCTTATCCTTTTCAGCCAGCAGCTTCTTATTATACTTATATACCGACATACCTTCAGCAATTGATTCCAGATATTTTTCATAGCCTTTTTCAAGTTTAGATTTTGACACAGTCAGCATTGGGAAGGTTATTCTCATAATTACAGGTTTACCATCCACCCTGACATATACCTGATCATCGAGCTTGAGACCCTTATCACTTTCAGTATTTACTGTTATCTCTTTTGTTCCTTTATTTACAGAGCCTATTTTACCGACATAAGGGCCTTCTTTTGTATATCCGGCACTGCAGAAAGCCAGCAATAGACATACTACAAGGACTGTCCTGAATTTAATTATTCCGCACATAAAATTTCTCCTGTATAATCTGAACTCTGATAGATATTTATAGGATCATACCAATATCACTCTTTGATATATACTGTCATTCCATTCTTCATTCTTTTCAGGTACTGCACCTGATTTGGAACTACTACACATTTGAATGAGTTCAGCATGGGAAACGTAACATTCATCACTATTTCTTTATTGTCTATGATTATATATACTACAGAACCAAGGTCAATTACTTTATTCTGATGCACCACAACTTCATTCTTCCTGTAATTTATAGAGGATATGGTACCGACTATTTTCCCCGGCTGAACTATTATGTTATTTGTTTCCGGCTGATTTTCGGAGTTTTTTAACTGCTTTGAATCATCATTTCCGGATAAAGTATGACCGCCAGTGTAAGTTCTTGACACAGAACTGCATGAAATAAAAACACTTACACAAGTAATAAAGATCAATGAAATTAATATTCTGATTTTCATATCATTTCACCTGTTTCATAAGATTATTATCAATTGCATCTTTTTTAAGCTGGTTCCGCAGGTTCTCACATGCGTCAATAATAGCCTTTGTATATGTTGCTTTCCTGATATCCCTTCCGCCTATGTCATACCCGCCGATACCGCCGGCCCTTTCCCAGTCATTCCCTGTTGAATGAAATCTTTTAAGTATATGTCCGTCAGAACTCATAACTGCAGCATCCAGTTCCACCGACAATGTTTTTGTTGCAAAGGGGAAAACAAGACCTAAATTCGGAAGGAATAAACAAAACCATGCTCCGTTGTAGTCACCTTCAACTCTTCTCACTATCACGCTTAAATAATTATCTCCCGGTTCTCCGGGAAATGTTAAATTATTTTTAATAACATCGCTGATATCACTTCTATCTGAATCTGAACAGTCTAAAATTATATATGGATCTGAATAATCTAAAACCCTTCGATGCTCAACAAAACAGTAATTTATACTGCTTTTATTAACAACCACACGCATCGGGGGAACACCTGGGTCAATATACGCCTTGTTTGTGATAAGAGATCTATCAAAGCTTTTGCAGGATATTAAAAATGAAAGTATAAAAAGAGGAATAATGTAACGGGTTATTTTCAGCATAGGGTTCTCCGGCAAGTTGATAAAAATGGTCAGTAAACTCAGGAAATAAATTACTTAAGATTTTACCTGGTTTAAAACTGTAGTTTTTATTTTATATTTTTTTATTAGACCCGGAAAATCTTTAAAAAGTTCCATATGTTATTTTTTATAACAAATATATATCTTAATATTCCATTGTAAAATCATCTGTTCAGCAATGTTCAAGCTGGTTTAAATATATCTCTGAAAGAATATTATATCTGCCTATATGTTCTGCCCGATGTCAGCGGTTTCATCAAACAAAAGTCAGACTTTATTTCTTGTTTTAATGATGTATACTCCGGAAAAAGTAAACAATACACCCATTACCAGAAGTAAAAGAGACCCGACGAAATTTTTTGACATATAAACAAGGAAGAATATCAGAGACAGAACTCCGCTTATAAGCAACAGAATACTTTGTACCCATTTTGCCCAGGTTTTATTTAAAGCAGTATAGAAAGCAAGAATCACTGTTAAGAAATAATAGATTAACTGATCAGAAAACTTCTGCCCCCCGACAAAACGATTATAAAGATAATCCACTCCAACTGACATCAGGATTAAAAGCAAACCGATTACGGCATAATCCTTCCTCATTTTTCCTGTCATACTTGTCTCCTTTATTTATAAGCTTCTGAATTCTGTGCAGCGTTTTGATTATGCTGCGTATAAAAGGCTCACCTGCCGGTGTCTAACTGACAAGCAGAGGATGATACGCATAAATTTTCAGAATGCTACACAGAAATAATAAAAGGATGTTCTTCTTATGAATTATATAAAAAGCAATATATTTTTATAAAAGAGTGAATATGAATTCACGTTTTAAATGGGATTCAAATTCCTACGGCTGTTCTGAGTATTTTCAAAGCATGTTCTGTCAGATATCAGTGTTTTCGTCTGACAAAAGTCTCAGCATAGCCGCTGTCTGAAATTTAAAACTATCTGTATAATATTTATATACCTTTAATAAAGAATTACGATTTTTTTATGGGCATCTACGTTTAGACTTCCATAAGTTATGTGTAGTGCCCGGCATTTAACAGTAATTATCAAAGAAAAATATTAGAATAATTTTAATTTCCTCAAATATTGCTTTCGATGATTTTTCTTGCTTTTACAAATGATTTAACTGATATATTTACATCTTCTTCTGTAGTTGCCCAGGAACTAACACTAATCCGGATAACATCCTTCCCGTCCCATTTTGAACCACCACACCAACAAATTCTGAATTCCTGAATCAGTTTTAATATTTTCATTGTAATTTCATTACTTTTGTAATGTACGAGAACCTGGTTGAAACAAACTTCATTCAGTATTTCGAATCCTTCTGAATTTAATTCTTTTGCAAATTGTTTGGCTCTCTGGTGCATCCCGTAAATCATTTCATCCAGACCAGTTCGTCCTAATGATTTCAATGTTGCCCATAATTCAAAAATTCTTGCTCGTCTGGACATTTCAGGAGTGTAGAACATTCCATCACGTTCATCTCCATGAATAATATAGGAACCGGCCATATGAAGAGCAGAAACTAACGCCTCTTCATCCCGGCATAATATAATTCCATTATCATAAGGTGTATTCAATGTTTTATGACCATCAACACTCCAGGAATTAGCTTTTTCAATTCCTGAAGTGAGGTCTTTAAGCTTTTCAGCAGCACCCGCCCAAAGTCCAAAAGCACCATCAATGTGTATCCATGCACCTGCAGAATTGGCTTTATCGCAAATGATATTAAAATTATCAAAAGATCCTGTATTTACATTCCCTGCCTGCAAAATGAGAATTGTGTTGTCGTCAAGAACCGGCAGATTTTCAGGAATAATTCGCCCTTCAGCATCTGAATCTGACCATTCAATATTATCCTTACCAAAACCCAATAGCCCTATAGCCTTCAGAACAGTTGAATGAGCATGTTCCCCTGCAATAACTCTGATCATGGGTGCTCCGAATAAGCCTTTATCATTGATATCCCAATCTTTTTTTTTCAATAATCTATATCTTGCAGCGGCTAATCCGCAAAAGGTCGCCATTGATGTCCCGCTTACAAAACCTGCAACTGTTTTATCCGGTAAATTCAGAATCTGCCTTAACCATTTTTGCACTACTGTCTCCAGTTTAGATGATATAGGTGAAATAACCTGCATAGCTGTATTCTGGTCCCAGAAATCTGTCATTAATCTTGCAGCAAGACCTGCCGGTACAACACTTCCATTAACAAAACCAAAATATCTTCCACCAACTTGAGCACAACATGCAGGTGAACCATAGTGGTTTAAAAGATTAAGTATGTCTTCAGAACGTGTAAAATTTTCAGGAAATTCTTCGTCAAAAACTGTAAGAGCTTCAAGAGCTTTTTTTTCAGGGAATACATTTCTATCGAATATTTTTTCTAAAAATTCTATACCATACTCATTGGCAAGGCTAAATATTGTTTTATTTTTTATTTCATTAAACAATTTATCCTGTATCATATAATTTTAACTCCATCTTTTTAAGGTTTAAGATTGTCCGGATTGATTAAAGTTTAGCCAAGTAGTCTGACAGGTTAGAGATCTCACACCACCTTTCCTCCATAAGAACTGTACGTAAATGTTTTACCACAGATACTTCCTCCGGTCGCCCTTCATACGGCACAAGCCATCTGAAGCTGATTTTACAACTGCTCGCTGTCAGCCGATGTTATCGTTTGTGGCAAAAGCTAATAATATTTTATTCTGCCCTCATTCATGGACAGATGACTGCAAACAATTTCCGATTATACATGAATTTTACAGCAGGATGAAAATTGTCAGATGGATCTATATGAATGTAATTTTTATTCATAACTGCAGTCGGTTATTAATCCATAATAGAATTATCAATATTTCAATACTTTTTTAATATTTAAAAAATATCAATCGTCTGAACACGATTACAGGATTATAGAGACAGGCAGGATTTTCTGCAGACAGGAAGTCCTGTACACGAACATGCTTTCGTCGTGCATCAGCTGATTCAGATTCAAATTCAAGGCAGATTTATGACAAAATCCCGACTCTGTTTACAGAGTATTCAGTTTCGCTTACATTTCGCTTCAATTTCGCCTCAAACACGCTGCTTACAGTTTTAAACGTGCGTTTTTCTCTGTCGATAACGGAGTTGAAACGGTATTGAAACGGTTTTCAACAGGGTTTACATACTGCTTAAATCCCGCTTTAACAGATGCACATCTGTCTTTTACCGCATTAAAATTACTCTGTCCATCTGCTGATCTGCTGCTTTCTGAATAATTACAGTTATATTCTGTAGCTTCCTCTGATGTGGATACAACTACTGTATTCCCTGCTCCGCCGCTTCCCGATGGAGTTACAGGTGAACCTGGAGCAATGCCGCGAAGGTATTCCGACATAAAAAGATTATACCCTGACTTTCTCTTTCTCTTTGCCCTGTTTCTGTAGAGAGCTTTCCCCTCTTCAGGAAGAACCTGCCATGCCTTTACGCCGCCGCCAAAATTACCCCTGCACTTCACCTGCGGTTCAGTTCGCGGATTAGCCGGGATTGTCCGCGCTTTAATATAGATTTTGCCATAGCGCCTGTAAAACACAAGACCATCCAGACCTCCATGCGCTGTTCTTAAATAGGGATGAAGTTTAACCTTTGCCATACATTTACTCTCCTTATTTATTATCGTTATATATTAAGATTTATTTCTCTATATAATCAGTGCGGAAAAGCAAATGACATGGGGCAAGTAAATTTTTAAAAAAGTGTATGGATTAAAAACCCCCTTACCAAGGGGGTTTGGGCATCAGGCTGGGAGAGCTAAAAACCCCCTTAACAAGGGGGTTTGCCGTCAGGCCGGGGGAGTTCTGTCTATGTTACACCAGGTTCAATACAGCACCGGCAGTTCTATGATTCTTCAAATCATCAGCAGAATTTATTTCAGTCACCCTCTTTTGCTTCTTTTCTGTATTTAAAAACCTTCATGCCGGATTGTATATCTTTAATGCTCCCCTTAATTACATCACACCTGGTAATCGTCTGCATAGGGAAAGTGGAACGGATGATTATTATATTATCGTCGGAATATATGCAGAGTTTATCACCCATATAAACATTTTCAGCTATATCTGTCCCCCCGACAATTATCTCTTTACCTGAAACCGATTTTACTTTTCCGATATACTGACCCGTTTCTTCCAGCGATTTGGTCTTTATCTCTGAAGAAAGTGGGTTCTTTATAAAACCCCACATACCATTTTTTTCAACTGCTGCAATACCTTCAGAAAAGGGTAATGCATTATCAAACTGAATTTCTATTACAACCTTACCCGTCTTGTCTATATAACCCTGTTTTTTATTTAACCCGACAGATCCCAGACCTTCGGAAAAACCCCATGCATTTTCATACCTGTCTTTAACTGCAATTTTGCCATTTTTGTTCACATAGCCATACAAGGTGTTTATTTCCCCATTTCTGAAATTCGCCATACCTTCAGAAAAATCCCATGCAGTATCAAACTGAGGCTTAACTATTACTTTTCCCTCTTTATTTACAAAACCCTGTTTATGATCTTTTATAATTCTCGCCATACCTTCGGAAAAATCCCATGCAGCATCAAACTGAGGCTTAACTATTACTTTTCCCTTTTTATTTATAAATCCACGTCTTCCATCTTTTATAACTATAGCAAGCCCTTCGGAAAATTTATAAGCATCGTCATACTCAAACTTAATTATAACATTATTTTGTTTATCAATAAATCCGCACTTACCATCTTTTCTGACTGCGGCCAGACCTTCAGAAAAAGACGCTGCTTTATCATACTGAAAATCTATTACAACTTTACCCTCTTTATCAATAAATCCCCATTTCTTATCTGCCCGGACTGCTGACAAACCTTCAGAAAATTTCCACGCATCATCATACTGCGGCTGAATTACAACTTTACCCTCTTTATTCACATAACCATATTTATCATTTGAACCGCTGCCATTACCTGTTCTTACTTTTACCATACCTTCGAAAAAATCAGATATTCTGTCAAACTGCGGCTCCGTTACAACTTTTCCCTCTTTATCGATAAATCCCCACTTTTCACCTGTGCGTACTGCTGCCAGACCTTCAGAAAAGCTCCAGGCATTGTCAAACTGCGGTTTTATTACAACTTTGCCATCTCTGTTGATAAAACCCCACTTTTTACCTTGCTGAATTACAGCCAAATCTTCTGAAAAATTATTTATACTCTCATATACAGGCTGAATTACAACCTTACCCCCCTTATTTACAAAACCCCAGCCCCAACCTTTTTTTACCCTGGCCAGGCCTTCGTAAAAATTCCCGACATTATCAAACTGAGGCTCTGCCAGCCATATAACACTTTCATTCTCTGCAGCCTCTGTTCTTCTGTTGTCATATATAAAGACTACTGCTAATGCTGTCAGTATGGCAACCGTTAATAATCTTCTTTTCACCTTAACTCTCCATATGCAGAATTAATACTATACTGAATTTTCTCTTTACTCTTTTTTAATTCATAATTTCAGAGGATTTCAAGAAGATTAATCTTTATCTTGAGATTTATTTATCCGTTTTCAGATTAAATGCCGCAGAGCTGCTTAGGTATGTTTTTTAAAATAAAAAATCTTTTATGTAATAACCTGAGAATGTAACCTGGAATTACTCTCTCCGGTTATTTTGTAAGGTGATCATATCCAATGGGTGTATTTATATATTATGTTATTCAGCTGATAGAAACACCGATCAGTTTACCTATTCCGAATGTAACAGCTGCAGTTGTCAGGCCGAAAAGCACCTGCCTTAACCCGTTCTTTACCGGGTGTTTACCGGTCATCAGGGTTATTACCGCTCCTATTATAAACAGACCGGCAGCACTTGCAGATGCACTTACTATTATACCGGTGGTTCCTCCAAGGAATATAAATGGAAATACAGGTATTATCGCGCCGATTGAAAACAGCAGGAACGATGTATATGCCGCCTCCCAGGCCGATCCGCCAAGATCCTCAGGGTCTATACCAAGCTCCTCGCGTATCAGGGTATCCAGTGCTCCGCTTTTGGATTCTATAATCTGTTTTGCCATATTATCCGCCGAAATTTCATCAATCCCCTTTGCCTGGTAGATAAGGGAAAGCTCCTCAGCCTCACCCTCCGGTGAACTTTCCAGTTCAGATTTCTCTATATCAATCTGATGCTGTGCCAGTTCGCGCGAGCTCTGTACAGAAAGCCATTCGCCAAGCGCCATAGAAAGGGCACCCGCAAGAAGTCCTGCAATACCTGTCAGCAATATCTCTGAATTTTTAACGCCGGCTCCTGCAACGCCCATAACAAGATTAAAGACCGAAACAAGGCCGTCATTTGCCCCCAGTACACCTGCCCTCAGGGCGTTTCCCCCTCCGGTTTTATGTTTACCCTCCATCCTGGCTATAGATTTTCCGTTCCTTCCCGGTTCAGCTGCTGACAGTGTACCAAGAATACGCGCATGACTCCGCTCATCAGCAGGCATATTTACAGCCTCCGCATCACTCTGCCCGTCATAACCTGACGCAGCCTCTCTTTCGATCCCTGCTATCACAGAAACAACTGCTGATGTTCCAAATCGCCTGGCCGACCATTCAAAAAACCTTGTCTTCAATCCCTGCCTGAAAACCGGAACCTTTTCTCCGGCCTCAGTCAGCTTACCCTCCCAGAAAGCCGCATGTTTCTCCTCAGTCAGAGCAAGTTTCACATAAAGCCTTGCCAATTCAGATTTTGTCTCCATGCCGGCCATTTTCCGGTACAGATACGCAGCCCTCCGCTCCTCCTTAAGATTCAGTTTATAGCGCGATATATCTCCCCTGCCTGCCATGAACACTTTCTCCTGTCTGAAACTACCTGTTATTTTTTTTAATCTTCATCATCGCCTGACATTGCTTTTTTAAAATCCCGTATACCTTTTCCTATATCCTTTGCTATAACGGGAACCTTTCCTGCTCCGAAAAGAACAAGAACTATCATAAATATTACAATCAATTCACCTATACCTGGCATACTCATAAAAATCCCTCCGGAGATAATTTATTAATCTTTATTTGATTATAAGTAGTTAAAAACGAAGAGTATTAAAATGTCAACTATTCAAATATGCAGTCTCTTTATTTAACGCAAGTGATACAAAAATTAATTCTGAAATATAATCTTTTTTATTTTCTTCTGATATTCTGCAGATTTATTCTTTACCATAAACATTAATCCCGGAACATCCCGGCAATTACAGGCGTTTTTTAATTGAAACACCTGTAATTTTTTTACAGTTGCGATTAATAAAACGTTATCTCCAGCCGCAGCCGCTCCAGAGAGGATACCCCTGATCATTCCATAGTTTTAATACTGTATCACCCTTCTTAACCTCGGCAGCCATGACAGTTTTTTTGCCGTCAAATGTTATTACCGAACCCTTTACTGTTATTTTGTCTTTTGCTTCAATTTTGAAGTCCTGCTGCTCAAGATACCATACCGGTCCAAGGTGAACAGATACAGTTTCTTTATCTGTCTTAAGTGTAACACGTGCTCCATTTCCCATCCCTTTATAAGGGGTAAAGCTGTCAATGCTTACAATTTCACCTGTTACAGTCTCTGTTTTACCGGTCTTATACAAACCGCAATATTTTCCCCCATACCCCCAGCCGCCGCTGCCGCGCCACATCATCCCCATTTGCGCGTATGAAAAGCTTACAAATAAAAGCATTATGATTACTGCTCTTAAAGCTGATATGCTGAATCTGTTCATAATAAATCCCCCTTTTTTTAATTATATTTATAACAATATAGCTGTTTATGAGATAAATTGCAATAATATAAATATTTCGAACGTTCGTTTTATTTGTAATTGACATATAATTTCATCAGTTCCAATATAGAAAATTTTTAAGGTAAACAGGTTTAAGATTTAAAAGGAATCCAAACCGTTTATCTTTCATAAAATATCAATAGTGTTGAGGTGGTTATCATATGGATGGAGTGAGGGGTATTATAACTGATGATGTAACAAAAACTGTGGACAGGGTTATTGAACATGTAGGTAAAAAAATTATTTTTTGTATGACACTTGCCCTAGGTAAACCTGTAATGTTTATAAATGAGCTCTACAGACGTGCTAAAGATGACCCGGAAATTAACCTTAAAATAATAACTGCTCTTGCACTTGAGCGACCAACCGGGAAAAGCGATCTTGAAAAAAGGCTTGTTAACCCGCTGGCGGAGAGGCTGTTTGGTAAATCTCCACAATTTGATTATATGCTTGATTATCGCGCGGGTAAACTCCCAAAGAATGTTGAAATATATGAATTTTATACAAAAGCCGGCGGATACATGAATAATCCCGAGGCCCAGCGAAACCATCTGAATTCCAACTATACACATGTTCCTGCAGATGCCTTCAATATGGGTGCCAATGTATTTGGTCAGCTTGTCGGATGCAGGGAGATTAACGGACAATTGATGCTCTCCATGGGATGCAACACCGATATATGTCTGGAAGCCAATGCTTTAGTAAATTTTGCAAGGTTATCAGGGATGAAAGTGGCAAATGTGGCTGAAGTTAATGAAAATATGCCTTTTATGTATGGCGACGCACTGTTACCGGTCGATTCATACGATATTGTACTTAAAGGTCCAAAGTATAATTATGACCTATTTGCTCCCCCCAAGGATCCAGTAGCTGTTAAAGATCATATGATAGGACTCAATGTTAGCACGCTTATTAAAGATGGAGGGACCCTGCAGGTGGGGATAGGAGCGCTTGGTGATGCGATAGTGGCTGGTCTTGATATGCGGCACACCAGAAATGACCTATATAATGAAGTCATTGAAAAAGCCGGCCTGACAAAACGATACGGAAATCTTATTAACAATATCGGCGGAACCGGAATCTTCCATCAGGGACTTTATGGTTCATCCGAGATGTTTGTTGATGCTTTTATGCAGCTGTACAAACGGGGGATACTCAAGCGGCATGTTTATGATAATATAGCTCTCATGGAACTTATAAATGAGGGTAAGGTGGCAACTGACTATATACCTGAGAATATACTGGAAATGCTTCATGAGAAGAAAGGGATTCATAAAAAGCTCCGTGTTAAAGATTTTGATATGCTTACCCGTTTTGGCATACTTAAAGACGGGCTTACCTGCAAAGATGGAATTATATATGACAATGATACTGCATATTCAGCAGATCTGAATAATCCCGAAAACCTTGTATCTATAAAGAAGCTTCTTGGCTGCAGACTGAAAAACGGTCAGGTTATTCTCGGCGCTTTTTTTATTGGCCCCAGGGCTTTCTACGATGCGCTCAACGCCATGCCGGAGGAGGAACGTGCCCGGTTTGGAATGTCAGGAGTTGATAAAGTTAACCAGCTTTACGGCGATGAAAAGCTGAGAGCCCTGCAGAGAAAGGATGGCCGTTTTGTAAATACCGGAATGATGGCAAATGTACTAGGGGCAATAACTTCAGATCAGCTTGATGACGGACGAATAGTCAGTGGTATTGGCGGACAGTATAATTTTGTTGCAATGGCACATGCACTGCCGGATGGAAGGCTTATAATGATGATAAGGAGTACAAGAGGTTCGGGCAAAAATTTAAAATCCAATATAGTTTATAATTATGGACACTGTTCTATACCAAGGCACCTTCGTGATATTGTTGTTACCGAATACGGCATAGCAGATATTAAAGGTAAACCTGACGGAAAGGTAATTGAAGAGATGATAAATATAACAGACTCACGTTTCCAGAAAGCGCTTGCAGATCAGGCAAAAAAAGCGGGCAAACTGCGGCCTGATTATGAAATACCGGAGGAATACAGGAACAACAATCCTGGAAAAATAGAGGCATTCATAAAGTCATATCAGTCACAGGGAGTGTTTCAGAGCTTCCCGTTCGGGACAGAGATGACTGATGAAGAAATCGCACTTGGTGCGTCACTGAAAATGCTGAAAAATATTAAAGAGAATCAACCGTTAAAATTAGCGCGAGGGCTAGCGGCTGAAATACTGAAACCAGTTCCGGTAACGGCTTATAAATACCTTAAAAGAATGGATCTGGATAAACCTTCAAATCTCAGAGAAAAATTTATGTGCAAGACTGTAACATTTGCATTAAGAAATTCTCATTGTGTGTAACTTTTAAAATCGTTCTTATTCACCATTTCGGCATGGATTTAAAAAATCCATGCCGTATTAAGAGTCTTTTTTTTTACAAACCGGACAGAGTGATAAATCCATTATGTACAACTATTTGCAGGGTTCGATATATGATCCAATCATGGAGATAACAAAACTGATGTATTTCTCCATATTTATTTTTTTCTGTTTATAAATCTCCCGTTTGATACACCAGTCATGAAGAAGAGCTTTTATCGCAGCACAAATAAGATCTATATTATCAAAGCTGAATATACCTGCTTTTTTCCCGTCATTTAGAATTTCCTTAAAAAGATTTTCAACCCAGATTTCAACCTGCGTGGGAATACGTTTCAATTCTGCAGGAAGATTTTTTGTTTCCATTAAAAAAAATAAAAATATGTCAGATGACAGCTCACTTAATATGATATAGGCTTCTATAGCCTTATATAGTTTTTCCCGGGGATTTTCAACATCTGAAATTTTCTTGGGGAAAAATTCCTGAATGAAGTGCTGCCCGTGCTCATGTATGATTTTAATGATTTCGTCCTTACCGGAAAAATAATAATAAAGCGCACCCAGGCTCAATCCGCTTTCACGGCTCAGATCGCGAATACTCATTGCCTGAAATCCTTTTCCTGTACATAGCTTTAAAGTAGCAAAGGCCAGGATTTTATAATTCTTAACTGCAAGTTCTTCATTTTTTATTTTTAAAATATTACGGTTATTTCTGTATAATTGACGGCATGAATTTTCAATAGATATATCAATTTCATTTTGAAAACTCTGTAATTTCTCAGATGCCATATTTCCTGTTGTAATTTATTATAATTTATTTGATATAACTGAATAATCTGACTGAATTTATGTCAAGTGTATCATGGTTATTTATGTATCAAACTCAAGAACAAATTTCGTACCTTCCCCACGCTCAACCCTGATATGTCCGTCAATCTGTCCGACAAGCATGCTTACCAGCTGCATCCCGAAACCTGTGGAGTTTTCAAAATTTATCGATTCAGGAATTCCAATCCCGTTGTCCTGCACAACAAGTGTAACCCTTTTGTTCTGCAGCAACAAAGATATTTTAATCAGACCGGATCGCCCGCCGGGAAATGCATGTTTCATAATATTTGTCAGCAATTCATTGATAATTATGCCGACAGGCTGCAGCAGCTTTTTACTTAGAACAAAATCACCTATATTTTTTAAAATTCTGACATTATTGCTGTTGGGAAAATTCAGTATAATTTCATCTGCCAGTGCCGGTATATATTCAGTTACTGACTTCCCGTCAAAATTATCCTGCCGGTAAAGTTTATCATATAAAAGAGACATTCCGTCAATACGTGTTATTGTATTTTCCAATACTGATGCAACAGATCTGTCTTCCTGTAAATCAGCCTGTAACAGGAGAAGTCCTTTAATCGAATTCATAAAATTATTAAATCTATGGTGAACTTCCCTCAGGATAAGCTCATTATGTTTTAAACGCCCCTCTTCAAGTTTTAATAATTCTTCAGTCTGTCTGTGCCTGGTAATGTTCTCTATGAAAACGATAATTCCGGTAATTTCGTTTTTTTGAATTACCGGTCTCCAGTTAAACTCATAATAAATATCCAGCTCAGGCTGATGCTGTATTTCTGAAAAGCTTTCACCATTCAAAGCCCTGTCCATACTTTTTCTGGCAAGTTCCCTTAAATCGGGAAGTTTCATACAATCCGGCAGATTCATCCCGATTCTGATATCGGCATTCCATACGAGTTTCATCTCTTCCCGGTGCTTTTCATTAAAAGCAGTATAACAATAGTTTTTATCAAGGCTGAAGATGATCGTATCAGTTTTACTGTTCATTATAATAGAAAGCAGATTCTGCTGGAATTCAAGTTGTTTCTCAAACATCTTTCTCTCAGTTATGTCATACATCACTCCGATTATTCCCGCAGTTTTATCTTTGTTGTTTGTGAAAGTTGCCTTATGGAAAATTACATTGTGCGGGAACTCTTCAGCATCAATTACCTGTTCTTCATAAATCTGAATTCCCGGATTATTCAACAGATCCATATCCGCCCTGGTATAATTTTCTGCAAGTGCAGGTTGCGAAATCTCATTAACGGTCTTTCCAATATAGCTCTCCGGCAGAAGCCCCAGAAATTTTTCAAAGGCTTTATTTCCACCTTTAAATTTACACTCTTCATCTTTATAGAAAACGGGAAGAGGAATGGCTTCCAGTAATTTCTGCTGAAACAACAGCGTGTTTTTTAATAATTCTTCCCCCTGCTTTCGTTCAGTGGACCTACCTATAAGCTCGGCAACGGCGTTAAGTAGTTTACGTTCTCCTGCCAGAAATGGTCCATCATATTCTGACGGTCTCTCCTCCAGATAGTGTACTTCAATTTTTCCCTCTGTTATGCTGTGAATTTTAATAACACTTGTCTGCTGCCACCCGGTTTCCCTGAAATTTGCAGTTTTACCTTCAATGTTATAAAGTATAATCCGGCATGCGGTAACCTCAGGGTATTGATATGATTGCACAAGAATAACACTTGATTCCTTAAGTATTTCTTCAAGTGATATGTCTGGTCTGCGGACTAACTCAGAGATTGAATAAAGACAGTTAAGTTCTTTATTACGCTCGTTAAGGTTATACAGGTTACGATTTAAATTTTCCTCAATATTTTTACGATCTGTAATATCCTCCAGAATAGCTATAAAATAGTCTACGCTTCTGTCTGATTTTCTTACGCATCCTGCAGAAAGTCTGGTCCATATGAATCTGCCATCTTTCCGGATAAAGCGTTTGTCTAAAAAATAGTATTCAGTCTCCCCTGACATAATACGGTTAAACATTTCTATATCAGCTGCGATATCATCAGGATGAGTTATGTCAACCCATGCCATGTTTTTTAATTCCTCTTTTGTATAGCCGAGCATCAGACAGAGTGTATCATTAACTTCTATCCACTCTTTTGCAGGTGATGTAATTGCTACGCCATGCAATGGGAGATCAAAGTAGCTGCGGAACCTGGTTTCGCTGTCAGTAATTTTTGTATTTGCATGGAAAAGCTTAAAGGCCATTTTTATCGAGGCATCAAGAACTGTAATACCTGAGTTTTTTACAACATATCCGTAACTGGTGATCTTTTCGGTCTTCTTTACTATTTCAGGTTCCGTATGGGAGGACAAAAACATTATGGGAACATTCCGATATTCAAGCATTGCTCTGGCAGTATCAGTGCCGTCAATACCTCTGCCTAGATCGATATCCATAAGAATAAGATCTATTATTTTATTACTTTTAAAAATTTCCAGTGCTTTTTCGCCGGTATTTGAAGATATAACCTTATATCCGTATTTTTCCAGAGACTTTTTCTGTGCTATGGCTATTACAGCTTCATCTTCAACAAGCAGAATTGTTTGTTTTTTACTGTTCACTGTCAATTCCCCATACTTTCAGATTTATATGTCAGCCCCATGAAACATCGTTTGAAAGAATACCGGGGATCTTAATAAATCTCGTTCATAAATAATGTAATCAGTTTTGGCGATTATTACTAAATTTTTTATCAGATACAATGTCAGTTCATTAATAAAAACCGGATTTCACTTGAAATAAATATTATATCATTATAAATCTCACTGATGTATTCAGTAAAAGATATACACCCTTTCGATCCGTTTATACCTGTAAACGCTTCAAAGCTTATTATCGGATCAATCCCGCCTCACCGGTTCTGTATTAATAGCAATCCAGTTAAAAATATCAGTGAAAAAGATGTCATGTTCTATTACGGAAGCTGCAGGAACCATTTCTGGAAACTCGTTGGTGAGGCCTGCGGAATATGTTTTCTTATGAAGAACAGTGAAGGTGCTGTCTCCCAGCGGAAGACTTTTCTTACTGAAAAGAAAACCGGAATCACTGATATAATATACTCATGCCGCCGGAGAAACAACAGCTCTTCCGATACCGATCTTTTCGATATAACCTATACTGACATTTCAACTCTGCTCGAAACTAATCCTCAGATACAACAACTGATTTATACAAGCGGTTTTATCAAAACATGCATGAACAGGGCGCTCAATTCACACCATGAAACAGTTGATGTATCAAGTCGCTACTATAAACTGATTATAAAAGAACGAATATTTGATGTTAATATTCTTTACTCACCTTCACCACAAGCTTTGATCGGTATGGGTAAAGATGGTGCTGACATCAGATTCGAACAGTATATAAGTATTTTCAAATAAAAAATTTCACTTTTTTACTGCTGCTGCTACAATCTTTTAACTCTACCCGCGCACTTTACCTTCTATTAGTTTTTGATCATTATATCTGTTTTTAAATCACATATATTTAACATTATTCATACTTTATATATGATTTTTAATATTATTTATTACTATGTGTTAAATTATTGTTGTATTTTTATATTGCTTGTTTATTTTACATATGCCGGTCTGAATTATACTATGAGGGGAAATATATGGTTCTCAAATCTCTTGAATCTTTACTTGATATTGCAAAGTCAAAACCTGCCGTAAAAATGGTTATAGCTGCAGCAGCTGACGACCATGCACTGGACGCTGTAATGGAGGCATCAAAAGCCGGAATAATAACACCGATACTCACGGGTGATACCGAAGCTATCAGGGAGATAGCCCTCAAAATCGGTTTCAGCCTCGATGGAGTGGAAATAATCGATGAAAAGGATCCGATAAAGGCCTGTGCTGTTGCCGTGTCCATTGTAAAAGCCGGTAAAGCCCGGATTCTTATGAAGGGGCTTGTCGGTACTGCAGACCTTCTCCGCGCTGTTCTGCATAAAGAAAACGGCATAAGCCGCAGCAGGGTTATGAGCCATGCTGCACTCCTTGAATCACCCAACTATCACAAACTCATCTGCATTACCGATTCGGGAATGAATGTCTCGCCCGGTCTGCAGGAAAAGGCGGACATTATCATCAACGCCGTTGATATTTACAAAAAACTTAAACTCGATAAACCGAAGGTGGGGATACTCGCCGCAGTTGAACTTATCAATGAAAAGATGGAGGCAACTATCCATGCCGGACTGCTTGTTATGATGAACAGAAGGGGGCAGATCAGGGACTGCATCATAGACGGCCCACTCGCCTTCGATAATTTAATATCCAGAGAGGCATGCATTCACAAGGGGATACCAACCGAGGTCGGAGGCGATGTTGACATTATCGTATTTCCGAATATAGAAACAGGAAACAGCGTTTATAAAGCCCTTACCTATCTCGGCAACGCAACTACAGCGTCCATAGCTCTCGGCGCCTCCGTTCCTATTGTGCTTACATCGAGGTCTGATTCCGACAGGACCAAGCTTATGTCAATCGCCCTTGCCGCAGCCATGCAGTAAATTAAAAGGAGAAAAAAAGGAGAAAAATATGAGAATACTCGCAATAAATCCCGGTTCAACCTCCACCAAGATATCTGTGTTTGAAAACCATGAGGATATTTTCACAATCAACATAAATCATTCTGCGGAAGATCTTTCACCCTTCCGGAAAATAATCGACCAGTACGGCTTCCGTAAAAAAATGATACTGAAGGAACTTGAACAGGCAGGCATAGAACTCTCATCCATCAATATTATCGTGGGACGCGGCGGTCTCCTTAAGCCTATACCCGGCGGAGTATACAGAATAAATGATAAAATGCTCCACGACCTGAATGACGAATCAACGAGGGCCCACTCCAGCAACCTTGGAGGTATTCTCGCACATGAGATATCGAAGGAGACAGGAAATAATACAGATTCTTACATAGTTGATCCGGTTATTGTCGACGAACTTGAACCACTGGCACGGTATTCAGGCATGCCAGAGAATCCAAGAATAAGCATCTTTCATGCCCTTAACCAGAAGGCAGTTGCAAGAAAATATGCCAGGGAATACAATGTAAAATACGAGGATCTTGATCTTATCGTAGTTCATATGGGTGGAGGCATTACTGTAGGTGCTCAT
This sequence comes from Spirochaetota bacterium, assembly GCA_963664815.2. Classification (GTDB taxonomy): domain Bacteria; phylum Spirochaetota; class UBA4802; order UBA4802; family UBA5550; genus WRGT01. Next base: position 1,582,313 of record CAXXHB010000003.1, on the reverse strand, counting down.
AAACATGGACGGGTCATTGATGTCAACAACGGGCTTGACGGTGAAGGCCCCTTCTCCCCGGAGAGAAGCGGTGATGTACCGGTAGGCGATCTTGTCAATATCTGTTATTCCGGCAAATATTCTCTTGAAGAAATGAAAAAAAAGATTACAGGCCAGGGGGGACTTGTTGCCTATCTGGGCACAAACAGCGCCTACGAAGTGAGCAAAAAAGTCCGCGATGGTGATAAAAAAGCCGAAGAGATCTACCGTGCAATGGCATACCAGATATCAAAGGAGATTGGCGCCATGGCTGTTGTGCTTAACGGGAAAGTTGATGCAGTCATTCTTACCGGTGGAGTAGCCTATGATGATATGCTGTGCAGATGGATCGAAGAGAGGGTAAGCTTTATAAGCAATGTGGCTGTCTATCCCGGAGAAGATGAGATGAAGGCGCTTGAAGAGGGTGTCTATTTTGCAATAAAAGGCGAAACAGAGATCAAGGAGTATGTCTGATCATATCCACTCACCTGATCTGTTTAAGAATCAGTTTCTTCCGGTTATAGATCATTCCGGTTACCCCATTGACCATTACAGCATTAAAACTGTAACAAACAGAGGATAGCTTCCGGATTATATTTTTAATATATTTCCTGTCTGCCGGTTCCCATGAACAGTTTGCAGTCATTTACAGCATTTTTAATTCCCGGAAAACTGATAAAAAAACGTATAATAAGAAAAATATACGTGACTTAATTACAGGATAAATATTTATAGAATAAGGATTTGTTTTGTTTTAAAAAAGTTTTTCTTGCAACAACTGACAGATTCTTTTTTATCTTTTTTACAAAAAGTTTATAATAATGACATACTTATTTTAAAAGACTGGATTAATAAACTTGAATCAGGCGGTTTTTATAGCCGCTTTATTGAATATATTTTATTTTTAGCAGACTGTATTTGCGGTTCATACTACATAAAAGGTTTACAGGCAAAAGTCTGATTATACAGGTAGATCGTTACAGAGATTTACTCTATACTGAATTTATGGTAATCTGTTACATCAAAGCATAAATAAAATAATTATATTAATTCTGACAAAACAGCCCTGAAAGATAATACTATAATCAATCCGTACCGGTAAATATCTGATATATTAAAATAATTCGTTTTACGGAGATACATGTGGTTTCACTTGACTATATAATTAATTTCTACTCCACCTTCGGATATTTTTCCGTCTTTGGAATGCTGATACTCTGCGGTTTCGGACTCCCGATACCCGAAGATATATCTATAATTGCCGGCGGAATAATTGCAGGTCTCGGTTATGGGAATGTACACATAATGTGCCTTGTATCAGTTATCGGAGTTTTGATCGGAGATATAATTGTTTATAATCTTGGACGTGTTTTCGGAGAAAAAATATTCAGCAAAAAGATCGGCAAAAGAATACTCGAACATAACTGGTACGAGAAAATTATTTCAAGCTTTAATGATCACGGGAGGATGGTTCTCTTCGCGGCAAGGTTCATGCCGGGGCTTCGTACACCTATCTTTCTAACCGCTGGTATAACTAAATTCGTCGGATTCCCTACATTTATTATTATAGACAGTTTTGCCGCAATTATAAGCGTTCCCATATGGAATTACCTCGGATTTTACGGTGCCAGCAACAGGGAGCTTCTTATAAAATGGATGAGAGACACAAAAATTGCAATTGTTATCGTTCTCTTCAGTTTAATTGCACTTTATGTAATATTTAAATTAATCAAGGAAAAGATTGTTAAATCAAAAATAATAAATGTTGATGAGGTGCCGGTATCACCGCACTCTGATAATGAATAACATATTCCAAACTATCCTTATTATTATAACAGCATGCCCCGGCATTATCACATCAGGTGCTATATTCATCGTCTTCCGCTGTAGATAGCACCTGTTCAATGATTATGAATTTTCAGCCATCGCCATATCAATCCATATCTCAGGCTTAAAACCGGATGACGCTTTTTTACCCGATCTCACTATGGGAGTTTTAATCAACAATGGATGCTCCAGAAGTTCATCTTCAATTACGAACTTCATATATTTCAGGTTTAGTCTTTCATATTCCTTACTCTCAACATCAATCAGCTCGGTTAATGGAATCACTCTTGATATATTCTGAAGCTCTCCCTTACTTATCCCTTTCTCGGCAAGATCAACAAAGTGAACCTTAATGTTTCTCTCTTTAAAAAATCTGAGTGCTTTAGCGCTCTCTCTGCATTTTTTTGTACCAAAAATCTGAATCATATAAATCTCCAACACTTTTAATAACACACTAAAAATGTAAAATATGAACCTTCCACGTAAAACATATTACTTGACAATATATCTGATTGGTTGTATTTATTACCGCTCAGGAACTAATAGTATTAGTAAACAATTTCTTGATTATCTATTATAAATTTTTTTATAAATATTTACTTTACTATCCGGTGAAGCCTGTGATGATGTCGGAATTATTCTCTTTTTTATAATGTTATTTTCATCATTCCGTATCTTATAGACTATTTTGGCAGCATTACATTTCAAGGTGTTTATTTCATATGAAAAATAAATATTTATATATACTGATTGTTATCATTACAGCATTATCATGCTCCGGAAGCAACAGAAAAAATCAGATTGACAGCATGAAACCCGAGTTAACCATCCAGACTGCTGCAGCTTTTAAAAGCGCCGAACATCTGTACGATAACGAATGGAAACTGGTTTTCCGAAAACTTGATGATTCATTATATATACTTTTTTATGCAGATATCAATAAAATGAAAATGTATAAAGATGAACTTGTTACATCATCTGAAAACGGATATATAACAAATCCTGATTTTATTAACAGCCGTTTTTATGTAAACTACACTGAGGAAAAAATCACCGATCCGCTTACAGGTGAAAATATTATAATAAACAGGCTGAAGGGGATCATTCGCGCCAAAAGCGACAGGTATTCAGGAGCCGGGATTGATGATGATATATCGGCTGACAACTTTATACTTGATCTAAAAAAGTATGTTAAAACCGGTTCTTCCGGTGAAATCGCAGAAATGATCTCCTATCCGGTAATTGCCGTCATCAATAAAAGAAAACAGAGAATCAGCAGCCCGGAAATGCTTATTAAAGAATATGACAACATCTTTAACAGCAAAGTAAAAAATTCCGTAATCAACCAGTCTCTTGCTGACATCACTGCATCTTCAAAGGGACTGAAGATCGGAACGGGCGAAATCTGGATCAAAAATGTTAACGGCAACATTCTGATAACTTCAATCAATAATCAATAAAAAAAATTTTAAGACTAAATGTTTATAATGCTTAAATACTGTCAGTTATCTTTTACTATACCCTTCTCAGTAATAAACTCCATCAGCATCTCAGCGCTCTCGGTTATAATTTTAAAACATTTTGCACCCTGTTCAGGTGTCCCGAATTTCTCTTTAACCAATGCCCGGCAGCATGTAGCTCCAAACTTCTTCCGGAAAAGCTCATGGTACTCGTTCGATAATTCATAAGATTCTTTTCTCGGCACATCAGGAGTTATCCTTCCCCGTGCAGCGCCGAGAATCATTACTGCTCCGCTTAATGCCCCGCAGACACACCCTGAACGTCCCAGTCCACCTCCGAAAGGGGTTGCAAGCCTTACCATATCTTCGCTTAAACCGGTCGCTGCAATGCTCCTGAACGTCATGAAAATAGACTCGGCACAGTTAAATCCTTTGTTATGATAATCACCCGCTATATCAGCCGGTTTTTTATTCTCTTCATTCATTTTTATCTCCATAATTCCATTTTTAATTCATTGTAATATTGTATGATATTCATCATTATATACTTACAAAACTCTGCATCTGTCAACAAATAGTTCTGCCATGAAAAAAATCAACTTTTTAAACTCTGCTCCTGCCTGACTCTGTGCGGAATAGAATAAATAACAGCAGAATTATCACATACATTATAAAGCTTTAATTTAATCTACAGTAATAATTCCTGAACTATTTTTATGATAAAAAAATTCCATTATCCCGGATGTTTAAAGCTTCCGGTAGATATAATTGTTCATTTTACGCAAAAATAAAAATTAATGAATTAACTTTGTATGATATTAATTATTAATGAATTATTTTATCAAAGCATATATTTACCATAAATTTTATTTATCTTAAACATCAATAATGATGATAAATATCTTGACGAAACCGCGCAATTTTAATCATCTCAACAGCAGGTGATTTTAATGAGCATATACCTTGATAACGCGGCAACATCATGGCCTAAACCTGCATCAGTAACAGAAGCTATGAATAATTTTAATACATTTATCGGGAGTAACCCCGGCAGATCAGGCCATAATTTATCAATCGAAGCCGGCCGGGTATTATTTAACACACGAGAGATTATCGCACGGTTATTTGGTATATCCGATCCTCTCAGAATCGTATTTACTTCCGGTATAACTCATTCGTTAAATATTGTAATACAGGGATTATTAAAGCCGGGGGACCATGTAATTACAACTTCCATTGAGCATAACTCAGTAATGCGCCCACTGCGTGAAATGGAATCCCGAGGAGTTCAGTTAACAGTAATTGAATGTGACAGAACCGGGAAGCTTGATACCGGAAAAATACACAAATATATAAAATCAAATACAAAACTCATCATATCAACTCATGCTTCAAATGTGACAGGAACAATCCTCCCGATCGAAGAAACTGGTAAAATAGCCTCTGAGTTCGGTATTCCATTCTGTGTGGATTCCGCACAAACTGCAGGCACACTGGATATTGACGTTGAAAAGTCCCACATTGACATACTATGCTTTACAGGACACAAGGGATTATTCGGCCCCATGGGAACTGGTGGTCTTTACATCAGGAAAGATCTCGATAAAAGAATCAATCCCCTTATGTTCGGGGGTACCGGAAGCCGTTCAGAATTTGAGATTCAGCCTGATTTTATGCCGGATAAATATGAAGCGGGTACATTAAATACAATCGGAATAGCCGGTCTGTATGCCGGGGTTAAATTCATAATGGAAAGCGGTATTCAAAACATTCATTCAAAAGAACAGATGCTTTTAAGCAGATTTGCTGACGGCATTTCCAAGTTGAAAAATGTCGTTATTTACGGAACAGAGAATATGTCAGATCGAGTTTCGGTTCTGTCATTTAACATCGAAGGTCAGTCACCTTCCGATACAGCATTCTTTCTCGATGAGAACTATGATATTCTCACAAGACCGGGACTGCATTGCGCTCCCTCCGCTCATAAAACGACAGGGACATTCCCATCAGGAACAAACAGAATCAGTTTCGGTTACTTCAATTCAATTGAAGATGCAGATACGGCCATAAAGGCTGTCTCTGAATTATCAAAAAAGTCAGTTAAAGGTATATAAGTTTTTTTTTACAATATAAATCCGAGGTAAAAAAATGAAGTGCGAAATTGACGCCAGAGGTCTTGCGTGTCCGCAGCCGGTTGTACTTACAAAAAACAAAATGAATGAGTTTAATGTTATTGAAGTCCTTGTAGATAATGAAACAGCGCGTGAAAATTTAAAACGTCTTGCTTCATCATCAGGCTGGTCATATGAAGATGCTGCCTACAGCGGTTATTTCACAATTACTTTAAAAGAAGTCAATCCCCAGGCATCAGGCAGCAGTCATGATATTGTCGCTTCATGCAGCACTGGAGAAACAGTTGTAGTATTTTCATCTGACAGAATGGGTAAAGGTGATGATGAACTTGGCGCTATTTTAATGAAGGCATTTGTGCATACTCTGTTATCTGTTGAACCGATCCCCTCCAGACTTATATTCTATAATTCAGGAGTTAAACTCACTGCGGATGGTTCCGGGGTTACTGACGACATACATGACTTAAATAATAAAGGCGTTGAAATAACCATATGCGGAACATGCGTCAATTATTTCAACCTCTCAGATAAGATAAAAACAGGTACCATCTCCAACATGTTTGATATCCTGAACACTTTAAACAGCGCATCAAGAATAATCAACCCATGACCGATGAAACTATAAAAAAATATTATGTAATAATCTTTTCATCTGTCAGCCATGTTATGAAAGCTGAAAAGATCCTCATCAATGAAAAAATTCCTATTAAGATTATACCGGTTCCTAAATCAATCAGTTCCGACTGCGGGGTATGTATACGATTAGAGGAAGATCTTATTGTGAAAACCAAAACCATTCTTGAAAATCATTTTGAAGCAATGGAGTTCAGGCAGCTATAACAGAATTAACAGTAATACTGTTTCTTATATGGTTATTTAGATGCAATGATAAACCGGAGGGATAAAAAAGGGGTCTGAATTTCTCATCTTCCAGACCCCTTCTGTGTTTAACCTTGCGGTTATAGACATTTTTCGGAATTTCGACTTTTGGCGGCTTCCTGATTTTCAGCCTTATCCCTGCCCTTAAATCTTTTACCTTTTTAATCATAATATCCTCCTGCTACATTATAAGCAAAATAATAATTGCCCATAAAAATGTCAATATCATTGATACAAATATATTCAATTACGAAAGTATTCATGCATTCTTAACTGTCTGCAGATTAAAAAATCCCTCTGCATTACGCATGAGGGATTATCATATCCGGATTATTTATTTAAAGCAATTAAATTCTTTTGCTCATTTCATTATATAGAAGTTTAGCCATTCCGAAATTGCAATTCTTGGACATCTGCAGTGAGTACTCATCATAAAGCATATCTTCAAAAATGTCTTCAGCCTGTCCTCCATGCAGCCATTCATCTTTCGGAACTGTCTTTTTCATCTCTTTCAGCATTTTCCCTACAAACAGAGACTCAGCTTCAACACAGGTATTCCAGAGTTTTTTATGTTCTTTATCCATTTTGGCAGGATCATTCTGTGCAACTGCCGATTTTAACTCAGTTTCAAATTTATCACCGGAATTCATTCTGTTAAGACTATTCTCCGCCGGTTTAACTCTTGAAGAAACCGTATTACTGATTATACCTTCAATTCCGTTCATAACGACCTCACTTAATAATCAACTCTGCGTGTAATGCCCCGGAATCTTTAAGGGCTTTAAGTATTGAAATAATGTCTTCTGTATTGGCGCCTACCGCATTCAGGCTGTCCACCAGATCTTTAACAGTTGAAGAATCCTTAATAACTGAAGCGCTCAGCTTTTTATCAGATTTTTCAATCTGAACCAGCATCCCACGCCTGCTGACCATTGCCTCTGAAATTGTAACATTCCCACCTGTAACAATAGTTCCATCTTTTTCATTTACTACTATAGTAGCCCTTGTCTCCGGCACTACTTCAACATTCTCAATACTCGAAATAAATTCTGATAAAGGAATCGCATTATCAATCGTTATACTTATCCTTCCATTTTCAGCAAGGGTTATCTCACTGGTTTTAAGTTTCACTTTCAATGCTTTAATCAGCTTATCCGCTGTTGAATAATCCCAGTTGTTCAGCACAAGGTAAATAAAATCTTTGTTATCCGATGTTTTAAATACAAAATCCGGTTTTATCTCTTTCTCGACAACTCCTCCACCGACAATAATTCCGGCAGTTTTAACAGTACTTCTTGCATTCTCTCCCGAAGGAAATGAGATTTTCCCCTGCGCAGCTATATAAATCAGGCCATCTCCCCCTTTCAAAGATGACTGGACAAGAATACCCCCTGCAAGAGACTTCGCATCACCGACTGATGATACGTTTACATCAATCTTTTCACCGACCCTTAAATTTGGAGGAAGAGTTGCTGATATAATCACTGCTGCTGTATTCTTTATTACGGGGTTTTCCTCCTGCAGTCCCATTGACGCCAGAAGATTTTTCAATGAATTTTTAGTTAAACCTGACTTTGAATCTCCAGTCCCCTGAAGTCCTACAACAAGCCCATAACCATATGCCTGGTTGGTTTTATAACCGTCAATAAAACAGATATTTTTTACTTTCACAGGTATCTCTGCATTGAGGTTTACTGACAGAAATATAAAAATTATGAGAGACGTCAGTTTATAAATTTTCATTTTACCTGGTTAATTCCCTTATAATTTTTTCAAGATAATCTATTACTATCTGCTGCTTTTCCTGCTCGGAAAGTTTTGTATCTGCCTGTTCACTTCCGGAAACCTGTGCTTTTCTTATAGTGAGGCCATCCTTTCTTCCGGTTATCTGAATTGTGAAATCCGCCACATGCCCGGAATCAATTGTGCCTGCATTCAACAGTTTAGGATCAATAATGCCTGCTATCTGAATTGTATTTGTTACTCCATCAAATGTGTATATCCTGTTACCATTGATAACGGATAAACCGTTATTCTGTTTTTCAGTTACTCTTGCGGCTATTGCAATTTCAATTTTTGAATTACCATTAAAATTAGTTGATTCATTATTTTTAATATTTTTATTGGCAGATATTTTCGGCAGGAATCCTGTTATTGTCATATCCGGGTTGGAAGCAACATTTGAAGAAGTATTATTATTAAGAGCAATATCAAATTTTAATTTTGAAAAATCTCTTACGTTCACTATTATAATATCTCCCACCTGAAGATTTTTATCTGTGGAATAGATATCTTTTTCCTTCCATATTGTTGCAGCACATACAGATGTAGTAATTATAATAAATAAAAAGGATATTCGAAAACCTTTTATCATAAATCTATATCCGCCCTGTTGAGTGAGATGATTTTACCTTTTATAACTTTTCCTGTCGATAATCTGAAATCAATCTTATCTTTCTCTGAACCGCTGCTTAAAGCTTTGCCTTTAATTTCTATAACGATACCATTTTTTTTTATTGAAAGATCAACCATCTCGCCCTTTTCGACCAGAATTGTTTTCATTACTTCAGGCCCGTTCATGGTTTTAATTTTTCTGATCTTAACTCCACTCCCGAAAATTAATAATTTGTTGCCCAGACTTTTACTAAGTAAATCGTATAATTCCTGACTGTCAACAATTCCGTCTTTATAGAGTCCGGATGATATAACAATTCCGGCTATTTTATCGATACCATCTCCTTCCATTTTACAGATATCGGATAATACTAAATTCTCTTTACCGGTCTCAGTTTCTGAAAAAAGATAAATCCTTGTATAAGTGAATCCGCTTATATAGAATCCCAGTAAAAAGATCAGAATAGCTGCTACTTTAAAAAATTTCATTATCGCTTAAGTCCTATCGCTGTACTAAGCATAGAATCCGAAGTCTGAATAGCTTTTGAGTTAATTTCATAAGCTCTCTGTGCAACTATCATATTGACCATCTCTTCAACAACCTTAACATTGGACATTTCAAGGAATCCCTGATGTGTTTTAGCCATTCCCTCAATACCTGGTTGTCCCGGAATCTCATCACCGGAAGCAGGACTGGTTTTAAACAGGTTCCCACCTATGCTGCTTAAACCGGCCGGATTTATAAATCTGTAAATTTCCAGCTGACCTACTTCAATCGGATCCTCTTCACCAACGGTTTTTACAGTAATTTTTCCATCCTGACTGATAGTTAATGTGTTCATAATGAAACTTTCCGGCAGGACAACCGGAGGCTCAAGAAGATACCCGTTAGATGTAACTACCTGCCTGTTTGAATCTATTTTGAATGAACCGTCCCGTGTATATGCACTTGATCCATCATAAAGCTGTATCTTAAAAAAACCTTCACCTTCAAGAGCAATATCAAGTTTATTTTCTGTTGACTGAAGGCTGCCCTGTTCAAACATTTTTTGAGTAGCAGCCACCTTAACTCCATGCCCAACCTGTATACCGGTAGGTATTTCTGTCACTTCAGTAGCCGGTGTCCCGGCAGATAAAACTGTCTGATAAAGCAGATCCTCAAACTCCGCCCTCTGCTTTTTAAAACCGGTTGTATTTACATTCGAAAGATTATTGGAAATTGTATCAATATTAAACTGTTGCCCCACCATTCCAGATGCAGCAGTCCAGAGTGATCTCATCATAGAATTATACCTCGGTATGTAAATTTTTTATCTTATAAATCTGACTCAAAAAATATTTGACTATATAACTTTAAAGCTTATAACTGCCTTAAATAAACCTGATACAGATTTATTATCGGTATAAAGTTTATAAAAACAAACAAAATCTAAGAAGACATAAAACTTTTCTGAATTAAATAACTTTTAAAAGGTATGGTTGATGAAAAAATCAATAATTATCATTATTATGATATTGCTAATGAATTATGCTCTAGCCTTATATTCAAATAATGATATTCCAGACATTTCAATTATTGCAGAAGACGAACTCAAAGGTTATGAAATAACTGTTAAAAATGGATATTTTAAACTACTCAACGATAACAACGAAGTCATAGCTGAAGGCAATGTAAGGAATTCTCAGAAAGAGGGTGACTGGAAAATTTATTCATATGATTCGAATGAAAAAAATCTTCTTGCCAGGGGACCGTACAAAGCTAATCAAAAAAACGGACTCTGGATTACATACTACCCGGGTGGTAAAGCAAAGAAAATCCAGGCGACTTTTAAAAATGGCGAATTAAACGGTCCTTTTAATGAATTTTCCGAGGAAGGAGTTCCACTTTCGGAAATTATTTATAAAAACAATAAAAAAGACGGAACTTTCAGAATTTATTACCCTGATGGAAATCCTAAAGAGATCTCAATGTACTCAAAAGACAACAAAGAGGGTACAGAAAATCTATACTATCCGAATGGTAAAAGATGTTCAATTGGCGAATATAAAGGCGGTATAAAAAACGGACTCTGGAAATATTATGATAAAACTGGAAAAAGAACATCTGAAGGATATTACAAAAATGATTTAAAAACCGGTAAATGGAAAATTTTTGATGAAAATGAAAAAATAGTAAGTACAGAAGACTATTAACCGGAGATCATTTTGACTGATAATAATAAAAAAAAAGTTTCTGACATTAAAAAGGTAAATTCTGAAAAAAATACTCAGGTAAAGAATTCAAAACCTGAAACCAAGAAAAGTATCGGAAAAAAAAGCTCAATAACTGAAAAAAGCGTTACAAATAAAAAATCTGGCGATAATAAACCTGCCATTAATACTAAAACAAACGGTAAAAAGCAACTCAGCAAGATAAAAGAACTTACATCCAATGAAGAAAACGAACCAATAGATCCATCTGCACTCGCAAGAGGTGATGAGCCGATGACCATTGTAGAACATCTTGATGAACTCAGGTCACGTTTAATTGTAATAATTATATCATTTTTTATACTGGCGTCTGTTGCTTTTTATTTTTCGGATTTCTTAATTACTTTTATTAATAAACCGTTTCAGCAAACAGGAAATAAACTTAATGTTTTTACATTAGTCGGTGGATTCATTATAAAGATGAAAGTCGCAGCTGCAATTGCATTAATAATTCTTATACCATTAATTTTATTTCATGTTTGGAGGTTTATTTCACCAGCTATAGAAAAACCTACCCGATATGTTTCAAGATCAATAATTATTTCATCTATTACACTTTTTTATGCCGGAGTTATTTTTGTTTTCCTAATTCTACCATCAATGGTTAAAGTACTGTTAAGTTTCATTGATACTTCAATGCTTAGCACTATTGACGCTAATGATTATCTGCATTTTATATTTTTTATGTCTTGCATAATGGGTTTTCTTTCCGAGCTCCCAATTTTAGTGCTATTACTGACTAAAATTGGTTTAATTACACCACAATTTCTAATAAGTAAAAGGAAATATGCTGTAATCATCATCTGGATTACAGCTGCAATAGTTACGCCCGGACCAGATTTTTTATCGCAAAGTCTTGTCGGAGTTCCACTTATGTTTCTATATGAAATTTCAATTATTGTTTCAAAATTCGTTCTTGTAAGGAAAAAAAGAAAAGAATTAAAATTAAGAAATACATAAAAGAGGATTAAGTTTTATGACAGTAAAATATATAGACCAGATAGATCTTAAAAACAAACGTGTTATGATTCGTGTTGATTATAATGTACCTTATGACAAGGAGATGAGAATCACTGACGACACAAGAATTACTGCAACTATACCAACTATCAAATACTGCCTTAATAATAATTGTAAAATAATACTGATATCCCACCTGGGACGTCCCAAGGGACAGGTAAAATCCAGTCTTTCTTTAAAACCTGTTTCCGACAGTTTAAGTAAGATTTTAAACATGCCGGTTAATTTCATTGATATACCGCTTGGTGAAGAAACAATAAAAATAACCAACGATTTAAACTTTGGAGACATTGTATTATTTGAAAATATACGTTTTTATCCTGGAGAGGAAAAAAACGACAGATCTCTGGGTGAACTGCTTTCAAAACATGCAGATATATACATCAACGATGCTTTTGCAGCAGCACACAGGGGACATGCTTCAAATTTTGCAATCACCGAATTTATGGATGTTACAGCAGCCGGATTTTTACTGAAAGATGAAATTGAATTCAGCCAGAAAACAATTCAATCAGCAAAAAGTCCGTTCGGCGCAATAATTGGCGGCGCAAAAGTTTCTTCCAAAATTGATGTTTTACTTAATATTTTATCCAAAGTCGATTTTCTTATCATTGGCGGTGGAATGGCTTTTACATTTCTTAAGTCAAAAGGTTATTCCATTGGAAATTCTCTTCTTGAAGATGAATTACTCGATACCGCGAGAGAAATACTGAAAAAGGCCAGAGAAAACAATGTGGAATTACTTCTTCCAGTTGATATAGTCGGCGCAGAAGAATTTGATAATGATTCACCAAGATCAATATATTCAATCGATGAAATCCCTGATAATATAATTGGTCTTGATATTGGACCTAAATCTATTTCTTTATTTTCAGAAAAAATAAAGAAAGCAAAAACGATTGTCTGGAACGGACCGATGGGAGCATTTGAAATGTCAAATTTCGCCACAGGTACAAATGAAATCGCCAACACACTTGCTGAATCAGATTGTTTAAGTATTGTCGGAGGTGGAGACAGTGTTACGGCAATTAATCAGGCAGGAGTAACTGATAAAATAAGTTATATCTCAACCGGTGGAGGCGCCTTTCTTGAACTTCTCGAAGGTAAAATACTTCCGGGAATCGCTGCACTGGATAAATAATTTAAAATACACTTTTTGTTATATTTCAGTAAAATTTAGAATAAAAAAACGGCATTCAGCCGTTTTTTTATTCTAAACAATTAATAATTTTTTTATTTATTAAGATTATATTGAGCAATACCCAGTTTTGCCAATGGTATTGCAAAAGGCGAACATGATACATAATTTAATCCTGCTTCAATACAGAAAGCAATATTATCCGGATTTGCCCCATGTTCACCGCAAAGGCCCATTTTAATATCAGGCCTGGTAAGTTTTCCTCTCATTGCAGCTATACTGATTAGTTCCTTTACAGGATCACCAAGAACTTTAAACGGATTATTTTTCATTAAATCAAAAAGTGAGTAATCCGGGAAAAATGAGTTTGAGTCGTCACGTGAAAGTCCATAAGTTGTCTGAGTTAAATCATTAGTTCCAAAACTGAAAAACTCTGCATATTCTGCAATATACCCTGCTGATAATGCAGCAGCAGGAAGTTCTATCATTGTTCCGACGCTGTAATGCAGATCGTCAACTCCATATTCCTGCAATACCTCTTCTTTAATATCTCTTATTCCTTTGACAACAATACCTTCAATCTTTTTGCCATTCTTAATAAATTTTATTTCCTGTTCACTCATAACTATCGGTATCATTATCTCTGGCGATACCACCAATCCTTCTTTTTTCAACATACAAGCAGCTTCAAAAATCGCTCTGCATTGCATCTCATAAATTTCAGGATATGTTACTGCAACACGACATCCCCTGTGTCCGAGCATTGGATTCATCTCTTCAAGCTCTTCACATCTGGCTGCGATCTCTGTTGCTTTAATATCCTTTTTCTTCTGTTGCATATATTCAACGAATTCTTTCATACTATCTTCTGATCTCGGCAGGAACTCATGCAATGGAGCATCCAGTAACCTTATAGTTACCGGTTTACCTTCCATAGTTTTAAAAAGATCATAAAAATCAGATCTTTGCATAGGTCTCAATATATCCAACACTTTAATTCTTTCTTTTGAACCATCAGCAATAATCATTTCCCTGAATTTCATAATTCTTTTTTCATTGAAAAACATATGTTCTGTACGACACAAGCCGATTCCATCGGCCTGAAATTCTTTCGATACTATCGCATCTCTTCCCTGGTCAGCATTAGCTCTTACATTAAATGGTCCAATATACTTTTCTACAATTTTCAGAAAATCCAGTAGCCCATTATTTTTAAAATCCGGTTCAATGAGACCTATTTTACCAAGATATAATGTCGGTTCTTCATAATACGGGACATTGATAGATATATAATCTCCTTCCTTAACAGTTTTACCATCAATTGTCAGAGAATTACCTTTAATTTTCATTTCCGGCTGAACCATCGCAACTTTTCCAAGACTTCTTGCAACAACTGGTGCATGAGAAGAAAAGCCACCTTCGCATGTAACAACAGCCTGAGCAACCTCTATTGCCTTTACATCTTCAGCAAAAGAAGAAGTTAAAATTAAAATCATATTTGTATCAGACCCATGCATTATTGCTTTCTTATATTCTTCTAAAAGCTTTGGCGTTGAAAAAAATACTTTACCAATTGCAGCCCCAGTAGATCCGGCAATACCACCCTTGATAGTTTTTATATTCTTTACAGTACGTGGATCAATAACAGGATGAAGTAATTCATTCAGCTGTCCTGGCTTAATATTTTTAATAAGATATTCATCAGTTATTATTTTATTAGCATTTAAGTCTAAAAGAGTTTTTATTTGCGATTGTGTTGATTTTTCATCAACCTCCCTCTGTTCAACAAGCCAGAAATCTCCTTCTTCAATAGTAAACTTTATATTTCGAATTTCTTTAAAATTTTCTTCTATCTTATGACCTATTTGTGTAAATTTATCGAAATATTTTTTATCTATATTTTTAATTTCAGTAGCTTTACCACCAGTAAAATCAAACTCATTTTTTAAAAAATCGCCCTGTATCTCTGCATCCCCAGTTATTATGTTTCTTGTAAAATAATTACCAGAGTATGAATTATCACCAAAATTTCCATAAACCATTGCCTGAATCATTATTGACAATGTATTATCTACATCAATATCAGAATCACAATATGTTTCAGCTGCTTTTTTCATTATCAATATCAGTTGATCCATAACATCATCACTGAAATTCTTATCAAATTCCTTTTTATATGCATCTATTGTATTCTTTATCTGATCAAGTGATGGTTTTTTCGGAAGAGTCCCTTCAATTTTTTTTCTGTTTTCTTCAGGTATATTAAATAGCTTTGTAGCAAGATTTCTCATTAAAAACAGGTATTCACCATAAGCAAATTCATTACCTGTAAATTTTCCGAATGCTTCTACAGTTTCACTATTCATACCTATATTATGAATTGAAGGAAAGAATGGAACATTCAAATCCGAACTTAAAACGAGTTTTAAAAATAATGGTTTTTTATTATCTCCAAACTTTTTCTTTGTTTCTTTTTCTATCTGAGATATCTGGGAAAGAAGTTGTTCTTTAATATTTACCTGAGGCAGTTTCAATGTTAGTTCAGAATCGACTATAAAACCAGGTACAATCGGTAAACCCATACTTGCAAGTTCAACTGCTCTTCTCCCCCGGATTCCCAGCTTCGATAATACTTTTTCATCTTCCAATTTTAAATCTTTATTAAAATATATAATATTACTCATTTTTTTCTCCTTTTAATTGATTTAAAAAATATTCAGAACCCGACCAACACCAAGTTTAAGAAATTGTTCATAACGCTGGCTGGCACCTTCATATAAATATTTTTGTAGCTTTGACACACCCATAATATTTTCACCCGATACCTGAAAAAAGATTGAATCTCCATGTTTTACCTTCCCCCACTTGAACAGGGAATTTATATCGTTTATGACCTCACCTTCATACATTACATGTACTGTTAAATCCGGATATTTTGCATTAAAACTTTCCAAAACTTTTTTCCATGCCTCAACATTACCATTGTGAAACAACTCGTTTGATACGAGAACCCCATATTTAGGAGTTATATTCACTTTTTTTGATTTTTGAGGAGCCGATTGTACAACCGAAGCTGCAGGTTTACTTCCCGGGGTTGCTGCAACAGCTTTTGGAGCAGAGGCAGCAGCAGGTCGATTAACTATAGTCTGATCAATAAAACTTTTATTAACGAAAACATCTTTACCTGTAAACAGATCAATGAAAGTTTTTATTGCTTCTTCTTCAAGCTTTTGATTCTTTTCCTTCTCTAGTTTAACATATATTACCAGAAGCTGGTCTTTATGTATTTCCCTGCACCTTTCCCAGCTATCAATGTTTTTTGGGTTAATTACAAATCTTTTTCCATCAGGACCAAAATAAATAACCAGAATATCTAATGTATTCCATTTTGCAACTTCATCCTGAACTTTCTGAAACTCAGTTACAGTGTTTGGAACGCTATATGAATAATAACTATACTCAAATTTATCTCTTACAACAGCTCCAATAATCGGAAGTACCTGATCAGGATGTATTTCTTCCTCATCCAGTAAATCGTTAATATAATCTGCCAGATTTTTTTTAGTTTCAATTTCACCAACAGCATCATTTACTGCAAAAAAATGCCTTAACGCCTTATTGAAAGAAGATTTAGATGCCAATGAATAGTATGTAGTTTCCATAATTGACTCTCCTGTTATGATTGAGCACACTAAAAATATACTGTAATAAAATAAAAAATTTCAAGTATTAAATTTTACAGGTGCAATAAAATATCCCTTTTTGAATAAAAAAAGGGATGTTAATCATCCCTTTTTTATTTTAGAATTTACTCCAATTTTATAACTCTTTTAAACCTGAACTTTTCTTTTTTGGAGCCTGGCTTGGAGTTAAATTTACAGAACCTGTAACTTCAGCAGGTAATAAAATTTCACTCGATTCAGCCTCAGAACCCTGCTTATACGCAGTTTCAAAAAGATCTTCACCAATCTCATCTTCACCAAAAGACTGATCAATATCCGCCCTGACGGTTGATCTCCTTCTTGAATAAGTTGCAAAAGCGGCATCGGCAAAACCTTTAGAAATACTATAAAGAAATTCATTGAGACAGTTAGCCATACTTTTCATGATAAATCTTTTTCTTTTAACAGTTGTTACATCTATATCAAGAACAAGTCCAGGCTGTATATGATGTGGATTTACCAAATGGGCAAATTCATTAAACCTTTTTTCAAGGAATGAAATTCTTTCATCAAGAATAACTCGTTCAACAGGATTCTGAAATCCGTGCATTTTTTTAAGTATACCTTTTAAATAAGTAAGTTTATTCTTCAGATTTTTAAACCTGTCTTCATAAGTCCTGTTATTTTTTTCAACAAAAGAATTCTCATTATACATTTCTCCAACTTCATTCCACATTACGCCATCAGGATCATCTTCGTAAGCTTTCTTCTGTTTCTTCCACTCTTTGTTCATCAATCTGGCACTTAAGTCATCAAAATCAACCAAAGATCTGAATCTCTTTTTTGATTCATAATGTGCGTGTGTTACATCCCATAACATACCAACTTCTGTTGTAAATGCAGCCACCTGCTTGTCATATTCTTTTTTTGCTTCTTTCAACTGATTCTGATCATAATATGCCATTCTGATCGTATATCTTTCATCTGGAAGCATCATTCTGTCCGTTTCTTCATATTCACTGATTATACATACACGGGCATTCTTCATGTTGTTACATACCTGATAACCGAGTTTACTGGTATCAAGAATCGAAGTTATGGAATTAACACATGTGTTATATCCCCTGTTTCTTATATTTTCCTCATCAATAATAAATTTTATATTTTCTCTTATATTTAGAGGATCCATCTCTTCAACATCAATTTCTGCCCTTAAACCCTCTATTTTATCCAGAAATTTTTTGGCAAGAATAGTATACCTTTTTGATTTATCATCTTCTTTGTCATCATCAGTAAAATTATCAATTCGTTTTACTTTCTCAAACATTTTTTCACTTGATGACAATTCATTTTTACCTTTATCAACAAGATCATCATTGAATTGCTGAACCTGTTTTTCTATTAGATCCTGTATATGTTTCTGAATAGTATCCTTCATGATAGACTCAACAGTTACCTGATAATGATACATAGGACTTATTAACTCACTTTCAAGGATATTGATCGAAAGTTTTACATCATCAACATATTTGGGACGTAACTCATTGTCCTTAAATACGCACTTGAGGATAGCATACGCATTTTCACCACGAACAAAGGCACCAACATCAGTTTTTTGTCTTAGAATGGAGTTCGTTTCTGTTTCTAGATCATTGACTCCTCTCTGAATATGTCCCTGAAGGTGGCCATACATATTTACTATAGATTTTTCTATTTCACCGGTATGAAACTTGTCTGCTCCACCAATTTTATCAAGAATTTCCACAATTTCTTTTGGAGTATATCTTGCAAGACCTTTTGATTCCTCCTTATCAACGAATTCACGTATTTTCTTCATGAATTCATCTTCCATTGTAACAGTATACCTGTTAAACATATTGACATATGTCTGGTTAATATAATTATACAGTTTTTCCTTCAAACCGCCCATTACATCAAGTTCTCTCAATACTTCTTCAGGAAGTTTTGTCTGTATATGATTCAACACTTTATCGAAGGTTTCATCAAGTATAATCTTTCCTTCTTCTATCTTATCCCTTCCCTCCTGAGCAATTGATTCTCTTGAACCAACAGCACTTGGAACAGTTGGATGTACCTTATTTGGACTCTTTGGAAATTGATTTAATGGCATTATTTAATCCTCCTTAAATATATAACAAAACACGGTTTACTATCATACTTCCTGTAACTGTTAGAAACTGCCTATAATACCTTCATCAGTTATTTTACTTTTTATAATTAAAGATAAAGATAACAACAATATGTCCTATGTCAAGATTTATTTCTATTAATAAAGAATAAAAATTTATTCTTTATTAGAAATTAATATACACATATTATCGGCATCATCTTAAAAAAAACATTTATTTTACTCAGCAAGATACCTAAAACTCATATTGGAAGCACTAAAAATATCGCCATTAAGCACAAATCCATCAGCTTCCTTGTTTTTAAAGGCCAGATTGAGACCTTCTTCATGACTTATTTTAATCAGAACTTTCCCGCTTTTTCTCACTGCTTTCAAAGTGAAAGGTATACGCGATTCATATTCCCTGAGTTTGATTGTACACGTACTTGTTCTTCCAAGAACGATTTCTTTCTTCTCATGGTTTGTCAATGATATAGTAAAAACTTCAGGTTTTAATAATTCATGGTTCCAGTATTCAAGATGTCCGATAATTTTTATTGCCCTGATTTTAACAATTACTATAATAATAATTAAAAGCAGAATAAGTGCAGCCGAAGATACAGCTAACAGCTTATAAAATTGTTCCTTTTCTCTACGTTCGATATCTTTTTTTAGAGCATCATTAATAGCCTTATTGGGATCACTGCCATCAAGCATACTTGTATTACTGCTTACCTTATTCAATTCATTTAATAAATTCTTCTGAGCCGCCGTTATTTCTTTAGATTTTTGAAGTTCATCTAGATTGACAAGATATATCCACCAGTCGTTACCACTATATTGAGCCGAAACCTTTTTCAAATCAAACTTTTCTTTAACCTTTGTCGGGGGTGGATCATCAAGTCCATCGCTCATGATAACTATAACAACATTTCTCTTTAATTCAGTATTGCTCTGTGCCGACTCTTTTGTAAGTTTATCCGCAAGAGCGAAAACTGTTTTGAGCATATCCAGCGTATATGTCCACTGCCCTTTTGCTTCAGTTATAGATATATATTTTTTAACTATATCTCTATCATTCTGATCATCAATCAAAACCTGCGGATATACTTTAACCTGTTCATCAAATGTTACAAAAGTAACCCTGTCACCATCCTGAAGACTGTCAATATAGGAATTAACGCTCCCTTTAACAGAATCAAGAATGTTTTTACCCTGATATCCTACCATGCTTAACGATGTATCAAGCACCAGGATCACATCTTTGTTAGCCACTGTGGCTGCTGCTTTTAGGGATTCAGGTTCAGGTAATAAGATGAATCCTGCAATTAACAGTAACAATAATTTATAAGTAGTCTTTTTTATACGTAACACTATTATCCCCTTAACATTTTTTTTTAAATTAGTATATTTAATAAAGAATGTCAAGAATAATTAAAAAAACATACAAATTAAAACTCATTATATGATTTTTCTGTCCTGACATAATTTCGTACATCAAAAACATCTTCTCTTTCAACATCAAGATATTCATTCATCAGTATAAAAAACCACATCATAGTATCTTCTCCCGTCTCAAGACCTATAAACCTGTGATCTCCCTTATGCCAGTCTTTTATCAATAATCCGGTATTATGTATCATAATTATCTCAAATTCAGATTCGGAAGAAATATTTTTTGACATACAGTAGTTTATAACATCATTTTTTATTTCAGAGAGTGTATAATCCGGATTATTATTGGTTATAATAAATGACGGGATATTAAATGTTCCTGCAGCATCTGTAAAATGATTTATTTTTTTTAATGTTGCAACACGCCCGAATACATCCGCCAATGAACTCTTATTAAGATCATTCACGAGAAAAAAAGCTCCATGAATCAGTTCATAGGGAATATAACCATTTAAAAGAGTTTTTATATCTCTGCAATATTCACTATAAACGATTAAATCTGTTCCATCTGGTGAGAAACCTGAACTATCTACTGGTTTTAATGAATCAACGCGTAATTTTCTGGGTATTATACCATCCAATTTTTCTGTAAAAGCATTAAAATCAATATTTAAACTGTTTTTTTTTGCACTTCCCTTCGTAGAAGCTGATTTTGCAACCGATGCTTTTTTTACAATTTTTTTATTAAAATCAATAAAATAACTTTTTAACATTATAACTTCCTTATTTACTATATCATTATTATATATAAAACAATATTCAAATATTATTAATTAAAACAACCGGATTTCAAGAAAATATAGACCTGAAATTTTTTAACAATTTATTGTGAATTAAAATATTTCATTTTCATTTTTTAATTATTGTCAATAATTAAAAAATTGTTGCCTAAATATAACCTCTCTTTTTTATTTCCATTATGCCTGTGGTGCCCGTGATTAGTCATACAATGTTTTGAACCTACAAAAATTTTGGGATCTCAATATTTATGATTAAAGATCATACTCTCTCGAGGAGAAGACCTGATATCATATGCGGGAACCCACCTGGTTTCCAGGTTCTAAAAACTTTGACTACGCGGCATCTACGGGTATTCTAATAACATGAAAAAAATTTATATGCGTGATATAAAGGGCTATCAAAACGATAGCCCTTTATATATTGTTAATTACTCTCTGAAAGTTTCAGATACCTGTTAAATCTCCATTTTGCATTCCTTTCAGCTTCAGCAAAAAGCTCATCCGCTTTATCCGGGAATTCTTTTTTCAAAGAAGAATATCTCACTTCACCTGCAAGGAAAGACTGAAATTTACTGAAATCAGGTTCTTTTGAATCAAGTATAAACGGATTCTTGCCCTCAGCTTCAAGTAACGGATTATATCTCCACATGCTCCAGTAGCCGCACTCAGCAGCAAGCTTGGCTTCATATTGTGATTTCCCCATTCCTGATCTCAAACCATGATTAATACATGGCGAATATGCAATCAGGACAGATGGACCGGGAAAAGCTTCAGCCTCCATCAATGCTTTCAGGTATTGTGACTGATTGGCCCCCATATTTACCTGGGCAACATAAGCATATCCGTATGACATAAGCATCATACCAAGGTCTTTTTTCCTTATCTTTTTACCTGATGCTGCGAATTTTGCAACAGCGGCAGTAGGAGTTGCTTTAGATGACTGACCCCCGGTATTCGAATAAACTTCAGTATCCATTACCAGTATATTTACATCCTCACCTGATGCAACAACATGATCAAGTCCGCCGTAACCTATATCATATGCCCATCCGTCGCCTCCGAATATCCACTGTGATTTTTTAACAATGTATTGCTTCAGTTTATAAATCTCTTTTGCAGATTTGGAATTATCCTTTTCAAGAATTGGTACAATTTTTTCTACAAGCACTTTTGTTTTCTCTGCATTATTTCTCTCAGCCTTCCATTGGCTTAAAAGAGATTTCAGTTCAGATGAGCTTCCTTCGGAATTATAAATATCCGTAAGGTCCGCAATCCTGTTTCTCATCTGTTCAACACCAAGATTCATACCAAATCCATATTCAGCATTATCCTCGAAAAGCGAGTTAGCCCATGCAGGACCATGACCTTTTGAATTTCTGCAGTATGGGGTTGCCGGTGCTGCACCACTGTAAATTGAAGAACAACCTGTTGCATTTGAGATCATCATTCTCTCGCCGTAAAGCTGTGTAATCAGTTTTATATAGGGAGTTTCACCGCAACCTGCGCACGCCCCGGAAAACTCAAACAAAGGCTGTGAGAACTGACTTCCTTTTACCGTATTTACCGGCATCAGAGTGTTCTTGTATGTAACATTCGCACTGATATAATTCCAGTTCTTTGTTTCGCCCAGCTGAGTTTCAAGGTGTTTCATCACAAGGGCCTTCTCCTTTGCAGGACAAACCTGTGAGCAGTTTCCACAGCCTGTACAGTCAAGTGGACTTACCTGTATTCTGAATTTCATACCTTCAAGACCTTTGCCTTTTGCTTCAACAAGTTTTGTACCCTGTGTTACTCCTGCAGCTTCTTTTTCATCTAGCAGGAAAGGCCTTATTGCAGCATGCGGGCATACGTACGAACACTGATTACATTGTATACAGTTTTCAGGCAACCATTCCGGAATATTTATTGCTATTCCACGTTTTTCATACTGTGTAGTCGATGCAGGGAAAGTACCATCCTCTCTTCCTATAAATGCACTTACCGGCAGAAGATCACCGTCAAGGTTATTGATCGGCAATGCTATTTTCTCGAAAAATTCAGTAATATCGGTTCTCTTCCCGTCAGATTTCCCGTCAATATTCTTCCAGCTTTCAGGAATATTGATTTTCACAAGACCATCCGCGCCTTTATCAACTGCTGCGTAATTCATATTTACGATATCATCACCTTTGTTACCATAGCTCTTCTTGGCAGCACCTTTCATTTCTGCCATCGCCTTCTCATATGGAATAACATTGGCAAGCTTGAAGAAAGCTGACTGCATAATTGTATTAGTTCTGGAACCGAGTCCGATCTCCTCAGCAATTCTGGTAGCATTTATCACATAAAAATTTATGTTATTCTTGGCCATGTATAACTTCATTCTGTCGGGAAGCTTTTCGACTGTCTCTTCAACATCCCCCACTATATTAAGAAGGAATGTACCACCTTTTTTTAGCCCTTTGAGCATATCATATTTATAGATGTACGATGAAACGTGACAGGCCACAAAATCCGGCTGTGAAATAAGGTATGTCGATTTTATAGGGGATTTTCCGAAGCGTAGATGCGATACCGTTGCACCTCCTGATTTTTTTGAATCATAGGAGAAATATGCCTGAGAATAAAGATCAGTAGTATCACCAATAATTTTTATTGAATTTTTATTAGCTCCGACAGTTCCATCTGACCCGATACCATAAAATTTTGCCTCGATTGTACCATCGGCAACGACACTCACAGCTTCGGGAAGAGGAAGGGATTTAAACGTAACATCATCATTAATCCCTACGGTAAAGCCATTCTTCGGTTCAGGCAGTTTCAGATTGTTATAAACCGCAAACATCTGTTCCGGGGTTGTATCTTTTGAACTCAACCCATATCTTCCACCCACAATAACAGGAGCATTCGGTTTTCCATAAAATATATCCCTGACATCCAGATATAAAGGTTCCCCATTTGCTCCCGGCTCTTTTGTTCTGTCAAGAACCGCTATTCTCTTTACAGTTTTAGGGAGAACTTTCATCAAATATTTTTCAGAAAATGGCCTGTAAAGATGAACATTTATCAGTCCTACCTTTTCACCCTGTTTCCGCAGATAATCTATTACTTCAATAATTGTTTCTGTAACAGAACCCATTGCTATTATAATATTTTCAGCATCAGGCGCTCCATAGTATGTGAAAGGATGATATTCGCGGCCTGTAATTTTTGTAATTTCCTTCATGTATTCTTCAACAGTATCATCAAGAGAGACATAGAACCTGTTTGATGCTTCACGCGCCTGAAAGAATATATCCGGATTCTGGTTTGTACCTCTGGTGCACGAATTTTCAGGGTTAAGCGCATTGGCCCTGAATCTCTCAAGTGCTTCATAATCCAGAAGTTTTTCAAGATCCTCGTAATCAATAACCTCTATTTTCTGAATTTCATGTGATGTTCTGAAACCATCAAAGAAATGCAGAAACGGCACCCTGCTTTTAATTGCTGTAAGATGTGCAACACCTGCAAGATCCATAACCTCCTGTACGCTGCTGCTTGCAAGCATGGCAAATCCGGTCTGTCTGACGGAATAAATATCTGAATGATCACCAAAAATTGAAAGCGCATGCGCTGCCAGTGTTCTCGCGGTGACATGAAAAACCGCCGGAAGAAGTTCTCCTGAAATTTTATACATATTCGGAATCATGAGCAACAATCCCTGTGAAGCAGTAAATGTAGTTGTAAGAGCTCCCCCCTGAAGTGAACCATGCAAAGCACCTGCAGCTCCCGCTTCAGACTGCATCTCTGCCACTTTGACCATGTTCCCGAAAATATTTCTCTTCCCATGTGCCGTCCATTCATCAACATGTTCCGCCATAGGTGATGATGGAGTAATGGGATAAATTGCTGCTACTTCAGTAAAAGCATAAGCCACATGGGCTGCTGCCTGGTTACCGTCCATTGACTTCATCTGCTTTTTATTCATCTTCATTCTCCTTTTATATATATTTGAATACTTATTTATTTTTTTAATAATTTCAAACCGTTCAGGAATTTAATGAATCATTACATTTGACCTGTTGCGAAACTACATCTCACACTCACAGGTGAGCCCCGCTTCGAATAACTCTGTGCAAAAAGTGCGGCACTACGGAGAGCGTTTTAAAGAGATTAATTCACTTATCCCTTTTAACCTGATCAGCTTGGCAAAAAGTCTGATTTATAATAATTGTACAATAATGCAATTGAATGTATTTTATGTAAAATTAATTTTATAAAAAGTTTCGACAAATTAAAAAAACGTTAATCAAAGTCAAGCCTTTATTGACGACTATTTTACCATCAATTCTATATTTTTTATATTAATGTAACATTATTTTTTTACAAATTATTGTTACGACTAATTTCTGGTTTGTTTATATGTCATCAAAATAAGCTGTTTTAATTATTTGTAAATGTTGATAAAACAATAAGATACTGAGCTGGAGCATATAATAACCACGTAATTACCGTACTGTTTTTCACCGGTTTTATAAATGCATTAACCGAAAGTATAAAATCTGAAAAAATAAACATAATAGCTCCTGATGCAGCTAGAACAGCAGAAACAGAAACTCCATTATTTAATCTTATTATTGCAGAATAGACCATCATGTTCAAAATAAATATATAGAACAGAACAGGTATTAACATCTTATTCCCTGTTGCTGCCAGTTTTTTTATATATATGAAATTTAAAAATACGATTATTGCAATCAGGATTAAATTCCATGGCTTAAATGATAAACATTCTGAAAATGCTATGATATAAAAAACATGAGCCATAATAAAAAAAATTATCCCGTTTTTTAAAAGATTAATTTCCTCTATCATTAACAGCGTATCGGCAATTAACGCCATCAACAAAGATAATAGTATCATTACTCTGTATCTTTCAGATCCATTTTGTATAATTGATAGAACAGTCATTATTGTAAGTATTAATGTCAATGATGGAGTAAAAAAATATTTCAGAAAAAGATTCTTTTTATAAGCAAAATACTCTCTCATTATAAAAAAAATTAAAAATACAGATGAAAGAGCACACACAAGACTGTAGCTGTTCATTTCTTTTTATCTTTTTTAAATAAGTCAGACAGATCTCTTAACGTATTAGGATCAAAATCAGAACTGATTGCAGCAATATTTTCCTGTTTTATTTCCTGATAAATTTCTTTCCTGTGAACTGTGATTTTTCTTGGAGCTTTAATTCCCAGTTTAACCTGATCACCTTTAATATCTATCACAACGACTTCAATATCATCGCCTATCATTATACTTTCATTCAATCTTCTGGCAAGAACAAGCATAATCTCATCCTCCCGCCTTTGTATGTTTTTTCATTTCGTCAAGGATATTATGACGGACTGAATAGCGTTCGCTCATCGAAATTGCCTGTTTCCCTATTCTTTTTACAGGATTGATAATAATAGGTCCCTGAAGATTAGCAGTCATTTTTCTTGGGTTATCGGGAATTGTAACAATTGCAAAAGTGATAAGTTCATCTATATTTTCAGATTTTACAGTTTCGAGATCACTCTGTGAAATAACCAGTTCATATTCGCCCATAAAATCAACCGGTTGTATTATTACAAATGCGAGATTCTTTTCATCAAAAGCCTGCATCCACTTAAATGGTGAGCCTTCGTCTTCAGCATCCATTATAATAAATTTTTTAATAAAATCAAATCCGAGAATTCCTTCCGGAAAATCGATGATTTGAAGTTCATTTACCTCTATTTCTCCAAAAGGTTTGGTGTCAACTTTTATACTCAAGCATAAACCTCACAATTATTATTAACATTACAACACATTAAAACTGATTGTTCAATATCTACTGACATGACATGTTAAAGATATTATCTTAAAAAATCCATTAAAGTGGATCTTATTGTTTTAGCTCCGACTGAAAGGGCGTATTCATGAACGCTTTCAAGCCATTTGAAGTTCATTATTGTTTCAGGATAATCTATTCCTTCATTTTTAGCAAGAATCTCTGTTACATTCCCTTTTTCATATTCAGCTTTTTTTGCAAGCTCATCAGCTCTGTTCTGTTTAGCCCCTGTTGATGCAAGATGCTTGAGTATATTATCAAGAGCCATATCTATAAGACCTAAATCTCTTCCCCCTACAAGCTCCTGGTCTCCACGCACCAGATCGTCTCTTACCTGTATGATCATCTCAAAAATAGACATGCCCCCTATCGTTACTGTGGAATCTATATTGTTCGGAGGCTGGGGATAATTCTTGTTGATTATACCCAGATCCTGAAGAACAGTGCCGCTCCCCATATCCTCAAGCCATATCTGGTGAGGTGTAGTTGTTGACAGAATTAGATTGTTGACTCCTCCCTTCGCCGCATTGACATTTAATCCGGCATTATTGATTTTATCTATTATTATATCAATGTTATCTCCTGCAGATATTGAGATCTCCTTGCCATCGATTTTTATTTTCTGATTTGTCGTCGGATTATAATTAGTCGCATCAAGGCTTGAGGTGAGCATCTGATCTGTTGCCCAGAAAACTTTATTTCCCGGTATATTTACATTCATAAAATCATTTTTTCCGACTTCCCTTGCCTGCTGGCCGATATTTCCTCGATATTCAACACCGATCATTGCATCTCCCTGCCTTCCCGCAGTAAGAGTCATATATATCGGGACGAATGGATTAGGCTGATCTTCCGTACCGGTTTTAAATCCGCCGAATATTGCTTTGCCTGTTGCACCCCTTGTATTAGCAAGACTTACTACCTCCTCAAGCAGCTGATTTATTTCAGCTGCGGCAGCCTCCTTTCTTTCAAAGTTGGAATAAATACCATTAGCACCCTGAACAGAAAGCTCTCTGATTCTCTGGAAAATTCGAAGAGTTGACTGAAGTGCAGTATCAACCTCATTCAGCCTTGATTGAGTTTCATTTATATTGGAAATATACTGATCAATCTCGGAAAGACGTGTCCGGTACATCATCTGGTTTGTTGCAGCGATTGGATTATCACGTGGCAACTGTACAGTTTTCCCTGTCCCAAGCTGATTCTGGAGGGTATCCATATCTGTCTGTTGTCTCTGCAGATTATAGGTCATCGTGTTATTTATCATTGAGTTTGTAATTCTGTTCATATGTTACGCTCCTGCCCCCAATCTGATTACAGTTTCAAGCATTTTATCCATTGTTGAAATTACTCTGGCCGATGCATTATAACCATGCTGAAAGGCAACCATGTTCGCCATCTCTTCATCAAGATTTATCCCTGAAACCGACTGTCTCATGTTCTCAAGGTTTTTAATCAAGGTTGTCTGGTTTTCTATTCTATCCTTGGTCTCTTCGCCCTGAGTTCCAATTCTTGCAATTAATGCTGTATAAAATTCACTGAAAGTGGTTTTACTGTCAACCATGGCTGCTTTATGTCTGAGTGAGGCAATAGCAAGAGCATTCGTACCGTCACCAACACCGTTTGACGTATTATAATCGCCGGTTCCACCTGTGTCACTCCCCCTGGCTGCGGCAATTTTATCAACATCTTCGACTATTTCACGCGAAACAGCCATATGTGCTGCAGGATTTAATTTTGGAGTAATTGTTATATGTTCCTTATCCGGAAGAAATTTAACTATATCATTCACCCTGCGATAGTCAAATGACCCCTGCTGTCCGCTCTGCTTTAAAACACCCGTCAGCCCTACAAGAAACTGACCCGAATCCTCAATATGCCGCAGCATAAAATTCTTTTTATCTGTATCCGCAGCAACTGTTGCTTTTATCGCAAAATTTCCATTATGATCCATATACGCCACAACTCCGATTTTGGCATCATTTATCTTTCTTATAATTGAATTAACAGTATCAGATTCGTTATAATCAATCTCTGAAATTGAATTCAGCTCATCGTTTTTTGCGAAAGTCAGAGTACCGCTCATTCCTATTGCAGCTGATGAATCAATTTTATTACTCCCCGCAACCTTAAAAACAGCCGTAGTATCATTCACGCCATCATTATTATAATCAAAATTCCCCTCGTTGTCATCGCTGATGTTTATATGATCGAAAAAATTCTTGTTGGTTTCTCCTCTTCTCCCGAATCCGTCGCGGTGAACTTCATTTGTAAGGTCAGAGATATTTACGGCAAGAGCATTCACATCATTAAGATTCTGCCTCATGATAACATCCCTCACTTCCAGAAGACCATAAAGCTCTCCTCCCTTAACCGATACAGGAGTTTCTGTTTTTTTCCATATTACATCAAACATCCCGCTGTTTTCAGGATTTTTTACGACTTTAAGTTCTCTTAAAATAGGGCCCTGTACCAGATTTTCACCCCCTATATATACTATAACTTCATTCTTGTCGCTTCTTCCTACCGAAACATTGACTACAGTAGACAGTTTTTCAATAAGTGAATCACGTCGATCTTTAAGATCATTCGGACTATCTCCTAGAGATTCTGATTTCTGAATTCTCTCGTTAAGGTCACGAATTTCTGATGCATATATATTAATCTGGTTAACGCGATGCTCAACCTGCCTGTTGGCATCATTTCTGAGATCATACAGCTGCCGGAACACACTGTTTACTTCATTTGCAAGATGCACTCCCTTTTCTTTTACAACCTCCCTTGTAGATCTTTCCTCCGGATATTTTGAAAGTTCCTGCCACGAAGCCCACATGGCATCCATTCTGCTGCGGATAGACTGGTCTGAGGGTTCGTTATAAATTGTTTCAATCTGGTATATAAAGTCATTTTTTGATTTCAGGTACCCCATTGTATTTTTTTCTGAAACCATTCTGTCATCGATAAAAGAATCTCTTATTCTTTCCACCGATGCCACCGTACTTCCCTGTCCAATCTGCCCTGGATTATTGTCCCTGTTAAGCGCGGGTGCATAAATAGGATCTGCCGATGTAATTACGATCTTCTGCCTGGAATATTCCTTGTTCTCTGCATTTGAAATATTATGACCCGTAACATGAAGAGCCTGCTGATGAGACTGAAGCCCCCTCTTGCCTATTTCAAGTCCCATGAATGTTGAATTCATATCTTTCCCCTTTTATGCTTTTATATTAAACAAAACCGGATTAAAAACTCTCCCCTTTTCCTTGCCATCTTTCCCATAACCGGACTTAAGGGTTGAACTGTTTTTTAACCCGGAAATCAGTATTTCATAAAATTCCATATTATCCTTTAATAACTGTGAGTTCAGATCCCGGATTTTCTTTAATTTAAGAAGAATTTTCTTCAACTCAACTCCCGACTCATTCAAAACTGAACCGGTTTTACTGTCTTCCGAATCAATTATATCCTGCAGAGTTATATCAGACTGATTGGCGTTCATCTTTATCTGCTTCCTGCACTCAGTCATAAACTTCAATCTTTCATTTTCCAGTGATTCAATCTTCACAAGTAGTTTTTCCTGACCGGCAGATAGTTCTTCAATTACTCTGCCATCCTTCCCCAGTATTGCCTCACTTTTTTTCTCTTCTATATCCAAAATGTCCTGATAGATTTCTCTTTCAAGATTCATAATATTAACCAGCTTTTGCGCAATATAATGCATCTGCTCCTCCATGATCCGAACATGAATATTCATTTTAGTATCGGCAATGTATCATAATTCAATAAGAAGTTTTTGTGGCAGTTCTCAGGGTAGTTTTCAGGATTTTAACTTCTTGAATCAGGCAGTTAAATGAAGTTTTCAGGTATATTAACAGCGATAGATTTATTTTCGGTAAAATCCGATATATATTAAATTAATCAGCAACCGGCAGACGAAGTTCTTATTTGAGAAGTATAAAAAAATATACAGCAACAATTCTGTAAAAATACCATATGGATTGGTACTCTGTTGATTTATGAAAAGCAGTACCAATACCATATTTCAATTATATAATGATCCCTGTTTATGATTCCTTTATCCATCTTCCCGGAAAAGAAATAAGTGCTATACAATAACAACCTATAGCTATAACGGCAACAGTCATGAAACCAAGGTGCATTGAAAGAATATTTGTCAGAACCGCTGCAAAAACTGATACAGAACCGTTTACAGCGAGGGCCCACGGCATAAAAGCTTCTTTTCTGTCGCCAAGTACCTGAAGCCCCAGAGGGAAAGGCATTCCCATGCAGAATCCGACCGGCGCGAGTGAAAGCACTGCAATGCATATACGCGCTGCTGCAGAAAACGACAGGAAACTATTTGCAAAAAAAGCAAAAAGCGCAACATTAAAAATCATTCCCATGGCTATACCGGCTACTGCAATTTTAATTCCCTTTACCGGATCAGTTCTGAAACGCGCGCTTGTCCATGCTCCCATACCTGAGAAAATTAATATAGCAGAAATTACCACCGCCACACTATAAAGAGGATTGGCAATCACAAGTGTAAGTTTTTGAATTACCGACATCTCCACCAGCATAAAACCAAGGCCAAGAGCTGAAAAATATGTAATTACAGTTGTTTTGCCCTTCTCGCTGACAAACCTTACCCCAGGCGCAAATACCGGTATAAGGATTACGACTATTCCGAACACAATTCCCTGAAGCAGGGTCGCCCACATTACCAGGTAACCCCATTCAGAAAATGGCAGAACTTCCCCTTCATCTTCTGACTTGAATAATCTGGAAATTTCAGAGATTCTCAGATTATGCCTGAAAAACGGTTTATTATCCACCGGGGGTTCAATTATAAAAGCGTATGATGATATAAAATCCTTCTCACAGTTATCTCTGTAGGCACATGCAAGTTTATAATAGAGTTCATCATCAATAAGGTTATAACTGTTAAGTTCACTCTCTTTAATTCCCGGATACCAGCTGAAATCAGCAGAAAGTGTATTGTTGAACTTCTTTACAGCAGTTATCTCCGCTGCAGTAAACACACCATTCTTGATAAGCACCATTCCCCAGTCCATCCCTCGCATGAAAATGATACGTTTCATGAAATCATCCGGATATCTATCCTTCAGGTAGCTGAATGAAAGGGTCTCGAGCTTAAGCAGCGCACATGGTGGAGATTCCATCGTCATGGTAATATTTAACAACCCGTCATTTTTAAGACGGGCCATGTAATCGGCAAAAGCCTCACGTGTAAAAAGATAATTCTCACCATGACCGGAGCCTGATGAAAAAGAGATCCCCGATGATAACATTGCCGGAATTGTAATAATATCGTATTTACCGGTATCTGCAGAGCAGAAAGAGCGTCCGTCAGAATTTACTACACGAACGGATGGATCTTCCCATACCCCTTTCCATGCCTTTGGAAACTTTGTACGGATCATTTCCATCAGTGGAAGATCAGGTTCCACGGCAGTAACCCGGGATGAACCCAGATGCCGTGAAAACATTACCGGATTCCCTCCCCCTGCACCGAGTATCAGTACAGAGGGTGACTTCTTCACTGCGAATGGCAGAGCAAAAGGGAGATAGTCAATATAACGCGCTTCATCACCGGATAAAGGCATTGCGATACCGGAAGCGGAGGATCCGTCGGTATAAATTCCAACCTGATTTGGAGTAATAACATCATAGCTTGAAAGTGAAAGTCCGGGTGCGAAACGGAGCATTGAACTCTGCACTGCCTGTATATACCCCGATGGAGATGGTTTTGTTGCAATAACCTTCACGTCCGGATACTTCATCGCGTATGAAATATCCTTATATGCAGACACCGTCAATCCGGGCATGACAATAAAAGGAACAAGAGAGAGTATTATTCCGGAAGCTGCGACTGCAATACCTTTTACTGTCCGCGGCATAGTAATCAATACCGGCACAACAGAGAAAAGTACAACCGGCAGCATCAGCATTGATGGTTCAATTACAGTCATAAGCAGCAGAATTGCAAGGGCACCTATTCCCGAACCTGTGAGATTGAAAAAGTAGAGGTGACCTATACCGGTTTTTGCCTTTAAAAAAGAAAGATTTATAAAAAAAGACCCGACGAAAAACGGCATGAAGAAAATCAGGTAAAACGCGCCGATTCTGAATATCTGAGTATAGTCCTCATGAAGACTCTGTGGAACAAAATCCACAAAGCCCGCAAGTGGAAGTGTTACTGAAGTTAAAAGCATCGCAGCCATTGCAGAGATAAAAAGCACTTTGTCAATCTGTGGTTCAATCCTTTTGCGAAGCATGGTAATCATTGTCCCTGAAATACCAAAACCCAGAAGAGCAATACTTATAACCATCGAGGCAAAGGATGCGCTGTTTACCACACTCATCACACGGATTATAACCATCTCTGCGGCAAGAATAGCTATGGATATAAAAAAAACAGGTATATAAAGCTGCATAAAGTTACTTCTTGTTATACTTTTCAAGCATCTTGCCTGTAAAAGGGACAAACTTACAGGAGTAGAGACGCTCGGTTGTTATTTTGCCATCTTCTTTTTTTCTTAAAAGAAGCAGGGTCTGATGATCAAAGGGATTGCCTACTGGTATAACCATAATTCCACCCGGTTTAAGCTGCTGAAGCAGATAGGTCGGAACATGGTCTGCTCCACATGTTACAATAATCTTGTCAAATGGAGCATGTTCTGTCCAGCCGTAATATCCATCTGCCGCTTTTCCCTTGATTCCCGTATAGCCAATTTCCATCCATCTTTTTGCTGCCTGAACTGCAAGAGGTTCAACAATCTCTATTGAATATACATTTTTTGTAATCTGATATAATATTGAAGCCTGATATCCTGAACCTGATCCGATTTCAAGAACCTTATCACTCGGTTGTACATCAAGTTTATCAGTCATATATGCAACAAACCAGGCTTTGGTAATTGTCTGCCCGTAGCCTATTGGAACATTTATATCTCTATAAGTCTGACTCTGTTTATCCGCCGGTACAAAAAATTCACGTGGAACACTTTGAAATGCAGTAAAGACATTCTCTTTAAATTTTTTCTCGGCACGATAACGCTTCATCCATCGTTCATGCTCTGCTATCATTTGTGGTGAGGATTGATATACCGCATCTGCAATAATTGTTATGAATATAAACATAATTAACATAACAGTTTTTAAATACACTTTTCTTTGCATTTCCTGAATTCCATCCTTAATATGATTAATTTTACTATAAAAGCCGATGCCATCATTTACCTGGCATTCTGCAAGTTTTACTTAAACAATTTCGCGAGAAAATTTTTTTAAGATTAAAATCAGCGATGATTTGAAAATTTAAACTGATCTTTCTGAAAAAATAAAGCCCTTTAAAAGTTTATTCTTAAAACTATAATCCGAATATAAAGTCAAGACCTTTTATCGATACAATAATTAAAAATTTCGGAGGAAATCAATGTAAATTCAGGCAATCCTTCAATAAATACGGGTATAAATGTCTGAGAAAATTGAATCTGCTCCCTATCAATTCAGAGAAAATCCTCTACGAGTCTGTAGATTATCGAATCCGTAAAAAAAATTCCTTTTTTCGATAAATAAAATCTTCCGCCGGATATCTCCATCATACCCTCTTCTTCTAGATTGTTAAGCTTTGTACGAATATTCCCGGGAAGCGGATGCCCGGTTACCGCAGCAAATTCACCGGAACTGAAACCCTTCATACGCCTTAAAGAAGTCATTATAAATTCAACAACGATGTTATTTTCATCGGGTGTTTCAACCTCATACATAAACTCCCCACTCTTAATATATTCACCAGCTTCCAGCCTGTTGTAATACCTTTTCCCGTCAACAAACGAGTGAGCACCTGAACCGAAGCCGAAATATGGAGTATAGTCCCAGTACTTTGAATTATGTCTCGACTCAAATCCGGGAAGCGCATAGTTCGAAATCTCGTAATGATTATATCCTTTACACTCAAGAAAACTTATAGCAGCTCCCCACAATTCAGCCTGTTTTTCTTCAAATTTTTCATCGGGAAAAAACCTTGAACCCAGCGGTGTATCTTCATCAACTGAAAGGAGGTAAAGAGAGATATGTTCAGGTTTATACTCTGTAACTGTTTCCAGATCTTTTATTAGTTGGGACGCATTCTGTCCCGGAAGCCCGGCCATAATATCAATGCATCTGATAAATTTTTTATAAGAGAAAAAAATATCCATGTCAGCCTTTGAAATAATTTTTCCTTTACGTCCGATTTCTCTTCCAAGGTCCGGATCAAATGTCTGAACGCCCAGAACTATTCTGTTTACACCCGACGCGATAAAACCATCCAGTTTATTAATGGTAAGATCATCAGGATTCATTTCAATTGTTATTTCGGAATCGATGCTGAGAGAAAATCTGCCGGAAAGAAGCTTTATTATCTTCTCAATATGAGACGGTTCCAGCAAAGAGGGTGTTCCTCCACCGAAATAAACCGAATCAACATTGACCTTCATATGAGATTCAGATATAAAATTTATTTCACTCAATAAAGAATCAATGTATTCCTCCATATAACCATCGCCACCTGGTTTTATGGAATAAAAGCTGCAGTAATCGCATTTACTTCTGCAAAATGGAATGTGTATATAAATACCGTTGTTTATCATATTTCTGTTATAAAAATCATTAGTTGTTTTACATTTCAGATTAATTCAACAATAATCAATACATTTATTAATTTTTTAAAACCAATTAAGTCTTAAGCAACATTTTTTCACATACATCGTTAAGCATTCTGAAACATCTTTTTTTAATCAAAAAATAAATTTATACTAATTATATCAAGTATTACTAACCGTTAATTTAAAAAGAATTAGTGTAACTGATAAAAATAATTAATGAATTGATTTTTTTTGACTATTTTTCCATTCTCATGTTATAATTAAAAAATCTAAGTAATGGTATGATAAAAGATAAAGAGATAGGTTTTCTGGACAGTTTCACTGCAAGTACTTCTATTGTTCCCGAAGTAATTGACAGGTTGATGATAGATTTAATTAAAATTGAATATCCCCAGGAAGAGATAGATGAAATAATTCTGTCCATGGATGAATCTATTACCAATGCAGTTCAGGTTACTCTTAACTGTAACGACAATAAAAGTAAAATCCCGGAAAAACGTAATATAACTATAAGATATACCGTAACCGAAACCGAGTTTGACGCAACAATAATCGATCATGGAACCGGTCTGGATTTTATAAAAATATTAAGCACAACCCCTGATATACAGTCAAGAAATTACCATGACCAGATTATAAGCTATGCAACAGAATCAGAAAAATCCAAACTCTCAATAAAAGTAAATGGAGAAACAGTTCCCCTCAGGGGCATCGGGGCTGGTCTTAAAATTATATTAAGTTTCATGGATTCCGTCTCAATAGAGTATATTGATAAAAAAACGATAATCGCTTCAAATGTTACCGATTCAACTGACGGAACAATATTTAATATAAAACGCAAAAGGCGGTACTTTAAGCATGGACAAACCTCTCAAAGCATATAAAGATCCGGATTTTATGAACTCAAGAGACGGTCGTACACTAAGAATTCTTAGCGAATATATCCAGCCTGAAGCAAAATTCAGAAAAATGGAGATATATCATACTGTAGTTTTTTTCGGTTCAGCCAGAATTCATCCAGATGACAATAAATTCGGAACTGCCGAATATTATAACATAGCAAGAACTTTCTCCTTTGAACTGGCAAAATACAGCCAGGAGCTTCAGAATGAGACGGGTGAAACTTTTTTTATATGCACCGGAGGGGGCCCCGGTGTAATGGAGGCTGCAAACCGCGGAGCAAGAGATGCAGGTAGTAAAACTATCGGACTTAACATATCTCTTCCTTTCGAACAGCATCCCAATCCATATATTTCTGAAGATCTGAATTTTGAATTTCACTATTTTTTCATGAGAAAGCTCTGGCTTCTATACCACGCAAAAGCAATAATAGTATTCCCCGGCGGATTTGGTACATTCGATGAACTTTTTGAAACATTAACTCTGATACAGACAAAAAAAATGGCCAAATCTGATATACCTGTTCTGTTATATGACAGTGCCTACTGGAAAGATCTTATTAATTTCCGGAAACTCGTGGATACAGGGATGATTTCAGCAGAAGATCTCAATATATTTCATTTCTTTGATGATGTTAATGAGGGGCTGGAATACATCAAACCTAAATTAAAAGATATAATTGCCACGGTAGATCATTTCATATAAAACTGGAAGAAATTGCATCAGCAAATCGGTTATATATAATATTAAATATGGTTTACTGTGATATTTGCAGTATTATTGAGATAACTGTAAAAATTCATCGTAATTTGATTTACTGATATCATCCATTACATATATTTCACATCCGGTTTTTATAATTCTGTTTTCCATGAATGTAACATTCCTGACTATAGCACCTATGATGGCCTTTTTCTGAGTCGGCAGTAAAATATCAAAACTTATTTTACTCCCCTCTTCAAAATATCTCAGGTATTTTTTCTCTTTAAACACAAAGCTTAAACCGTTAGGTGAAATATCAGCGACAAGAAACCTGTCTTCAAGCGGGAAGAAAAGCTGATGTTTTATCATCAACTGGTTTATGGCTATACTCATCCTCCTGACAACAGCCACCATCCCATCTGTTACCGCCTGTGTGTTATTAACCTGAAGATAACCATATATAATAACATTATTATACGTCACAGGAATCGTTATCTCTGAGATATACTTATTTCTTGATGAGAGAGAAATGTCGTATTTATAAATATTGTTGATGTAAAAATTATAATCCTCCTCTTTATCCGGATCAGGATCAACATTAAGATTAGGCATATATATCGGTTTTGAAGTATTTAAAATATGTTTGAGCCTGTTATCTGTTTTACTTTCATTAATAAAAACTATCTTCACAAGATCAAATTTCTTTTTCAGTTCAAATTCAGTGAATTCCTTTACCTTATCAATTTTTTTTTCAGCCGTTGATAATCCCCTTTCAATAATATAATCACTTATCAGATTATTGAGATACATTATACTTTTCCCGCCCTCAATATTGACAAGCTTACGGTCTTCCTTTCTCGATTCGGAAATTATCTGGAATTTAATCGGTATATAAACAAAAGTATCTTCACTTCTTTCCAGAAATTTCATGCTCAGATATATTGTGTTTGTTTTGTGACGGGTAAAAACAACAACGTTTTCCGGTGAAGATTTAACAAGCGGGATCCTGAATGCAACATTGCCTTCGGAAAAGCCGATATATTGAAGAGTAATACTGCCGCTGCTTGTTTTTATAAAAACAGCAGCTTCTTTAAAAAAATTTTCAAGAAGAAATTGAAACTGAGCTTTATCAGTAACCGTTTTAATTAAATCGGGCATATAACCATTCCGCTATTTACAGAACTTCATTATCCACTATAAGACCATCAAGCATGGATATTTTTCTGCGGGTCATCCCGGCAATTTTCATATCATGCGTTACTATAACAATTGTACTCTCCTTTTCTCTGCATAAATCAAGCAATATCTCAAGAAGAGTCATTGAGTTTCTGGAATCAAGGCTCCCTGTAGGTTCATCAGCTAATATCAGATCAGGTTCACCGACTATCGCCCTTGCCACTGCAACCCGCTGACACTCTCCACCGGACATCTCCCCGGGCTTATGATCTGATCTGTCTTCCATATGAAATTTTTTCAACAACTCCATCGACATCTCCCGCGCTTTTTTTGATGGTGTCCTCCGTATCAGCAGAGGAATCATCACATTTTCAACTGCGGTAAATTCCGGCAGCAGGTTATGAAGCTGGAAGATAAATCCTATATGTCTGTTTCTGAATGAAGAAAGCTCATCTACAGAAAAAGATGATACCTCACGACCGGAAAGTCTCAGGCTCCCTTTGTCAAAATTATCAAGACAGCCGATCATATTAAGCAGGGTAGACTTTCCGGTTCCACTCGGCCCGGTTATTGAAACTGTATCCCCTTTTATAACTTCAAGATCGATTCCCTTGAGAACATGTATACTGTTTCTGCCTGAACCATATGTTTTTTCAAGCCCCTTTACATCAATTATTTTATTATCTGAATTCATTGAAATAACCTATTCATATCTGATAGTTTCAACAGGCTTCTGTCTTGATGCCTGCCATGCCGGGAAGATAGCAGCGAATGTAGAGAGAAAAATTGCTGCCGCCGCTATAAAAACAATGAATTCAGGACTGATCTCCGTCGGAATTGAATCAATATAATAAACACTGGTTGGTACTATATTGATACGGTAAAAAACTCCAAGATCAAATAAAACATACATGTATTCCATCACCGCATTGATTACATTTTCAATACATAAAATAATAGCTTCAAGATTAAGCGAAGCTGCAAGCCCCAGGATAACGCCCAAAAAGGTACCAATAATACCTATTAGAAAACCCTCAAGGACAAATATTATCATTATAGATTCAGGTTTTGCGCCCATCGATTTCATAATTCCTATCGCTCTTCTCTTCTCCATCACAACCATTACAATTGTACCCATAATTGTAAATCCCGCTGAAATTATTACCAGAAAAAGTATTATTGTCATGATAAGTTTCTCAAGCTTAAGTGCATAAAACAGATTATGATTCCGTTGTTCCGCAGTCATAGTAACATATTCAAAACCTATCGCCGACTGAATAATGGACGACATCTTATTCAACTTATATATGTCATTAATTTTTACCCCTATGTTATACGCAACATCACCAAGTGAAAAAAGATTCTGGCAATCAGAAAGAGACATAATAATAAGTTTTGTATCGAAATCATAATAACCTGTTTTAAAAAAACCCAGTACCTTGAATTTCCCTATACCTGGTGTTATACCAGTAACTGCACTAAGCCTCCCCTGCGGGACAATCAACTCAATCTGGTTACCTGCTTTTATACCATAATTAAACGCCATTTCCTCCCCGATATAAACACCCTTTTCATGGCAGAATCCGCTTTTATTTGAAGTTATAAACTTCAATATATCTGATGGAACATCCTCTCTGGTTCCCATACCCCTGATCATTATCGGACCTACATTACTTTTAAATCTGAATAAGCCCTGACCCTGAATATATGCATTTGCTGATGTAACGTCCTCTATCATTCTTATTTTATCCACAACATGCCTGTAATCGGGAATGGCCACGCCATCTATTTCACCGGCCAGTGTTGAAACAACAATATGTGAATCGACATCAAGAATCTTGTTCTTTATCTGCCCCTGAAAACCGTTCATTACAGAGAGCACAACAATTAAAATGAATACTCCAATAAAAACTATGAAAACAGAAAGAAGCGTGTTAAAAGATATAAATCCCTGTGCTTTTTTCGATTTTAAATAGCGGAACCCGACAAAAAATTCAAAAAATTTCATTTTCTAATATTTATCCCCGTACTTATAATTGTTCTGTTATACATCAGCCATCCCTTATTTAATTTTGGACCATTAATATAATTTACAAATTCAATATCACCCTTCATTTCCTGAACTGCATGCCCGCTCTTCCGTTCCACTCTTTTACATTCAAAGTAAACCTTACGTAAGTTATATTTATTCCCTTCGATATCTCTCCTGATATCATTCTCATTGTATTCGCCAAGATTTCGTATAAGGAGATCTGCATAATAAAAATCCGTATAAAGCTCACGAAACACAATTTCATCTTTTGGAAAGGCTTCACATTCGCTGTACTCTTTATAATTAAGATTCTTAACAGCACTTGACCATTTCAAAAAGACATAAGCGGGATCAACAAAAGCTTTTTTTCCCTTACATGAAAGCGTAATAGAAAACGTGAAAATCAGTAACACTGCTATTGCTTTATTTATATTCATTTAATTAATCCATTTTATTAATACATCTTATTCATACTGACTGCTTTTAAATATTCTTTTATTAACCGCATTGTTTAAATTCCACGTAATATTACAAATTTAAATGAAAAGCCATCACCAAAATACATGTAAACCAGCTTATTCTCACACAGGAAGTTCATTTTCCGAAAAGACCTGTGCTGAAAACTTTTCTATCATCACATCCTGTTTTCTCCATGAATCGCCGGATATCCCGGCTTTATAACATGTTTGAGAAAGAAAAGTATTTCTATCCCACCCCTGTTCTACCGGAACCTGTGGAAGCAATAAACCTCTGCTGTATCCCCTTGTTATTATAAGTCCATCTCTTCCCACAACAATCTCATCGATGTTGCTTACTTTTTCTACAGGGCTGAGAACAGAAATTTCAATATCAATCTTTTTATATTCATCAGCTGTAAGCGATGAAAACCGGGGATCGCTGAAAGCGGATGCAGCTGCCATATCTTTTACTGTTTCAGGAATCGATTTTACACCCTCAATATACCCGATACATCCTCTAAGTCTGCCTTTAATATGAATAGTTACGAAGGCGCCACATTTTTCATTAAAAATATCATCATTAAAAGAGGGTATCTCGGGTGCTCCGGAAATACCGAGTTTATCTGCAATTGTTCTTCTTGCAAGCTTAAGCAATTTTATCTGCTGATCCCTGTTTAGCTCTATCATATCATTTACCCCCCATCAGCCAAGAATTAACGCCGATAGATAACCGACAACCTGATCCTTCGGTCCTGCAGTGTCGCCAGAATTCGCATACTTTACAGTTTTAATTCGTTTCGCTCCAAGCATCCTCGCAAGTGAAATCCCCGCCAGAATCCCGCCTTCTCCACATGCTTCACCCCTTCCTGACAGGATTACATCTGCAACTTTTCGCCCATCGAACGATTCAAGTGCAGTTATAAACTCTTTATCTTTTTTAACAGCTACATTATAAGCATGATAATGGGAAAGATCCGTGGAGATTATTATTCCATACTCCCTTCCTGAAGAGATAACCTCCTCCGCTATTGTCTCACCGATTACTCTGCAGAGCTCAGGTTCTATTGTTCCCATCACAACCGGTACAATTTCCGCTTCTGGTTTTACCATCTGCAGAAAGGGAATCTGTACCTCCAGAGAATGTTCCATCTCGTGAGCTTCCTTTATGAATCCGAAATGGCCTCTTTTTTCAAGCCTTTCACCAATGCCTGAATCTATTTTAACATCACCAAGCGGAGTTTTGAAAATACCACCCGGAATTACTGATGCACCGTTAAACCTCCCGTGATGAGAAGGTGCAAGCACCACAAACCGGTTATACCTGCTATGGGCAAGATAGTTATATCCATAAGCAGCCACAGGTCCGGAATAGACATAACCGGCATGCGGAGATATTATCCCCATTATTTTATCATTTTCAAACTCCCCAGATACAGGTCCCGCAAAATCCAGAAACTCAGTTATCATCTTCTGCAACTCCAGGGGATCTCCCGGATAAAAAGAACCTGCCACTACCGGTTTTCGTATAAACATAACTACTCACCTCTTTTTAGAAGCTCAGTATTAATCAGATTTAGTATTTCGAAAGCAACTTTATCCTTTGCAAGCATGGGTAATTCAATTTTCAGCCCGGTTCTGGTGAAAAGCGTCATTATATTTGTATCCAGGTTAAATCCGGCTCCCTCTTTCGACACATCATTAAGACATATCATGTCAAGATTTTTACCGGCCAGTTTGGATATTGCATAATCTTCTGTATTAATGGTCTCAGCTGCAAATCCTGCTACAAAAATATTTTTCAATCCGGCTGACTCTCTGAATTCCGCAACATTTTTAAGTATATCCGGTGTTCTTTTCATGCGAATGGTAATGTCACCGTCCTGTTTTTTTATTTTTTCTTCAGACTTTTCCATTGGTGTGTAATCAGCCGGTGCAGCACACATAATCAGCACTGAATTTTCTCCAATCTGCCCGAGTACCGCTTCAAGCAGTTCTGATGTAGTTTCGACCTTAATACATTTGTAAGGTTTATCTTTAACGAGATTTTCATTTATAGGACCGTGAATGAAAAGAGTATTTGCTGAAATTTTGTAAGATTCATCGGCAAGAGCGACCCCCATCTTGCCGCTTGATGCATTAGAGATATACCTTATCGGATCAAACCACTCACGGGTTGGACCACCGGTTACGATAATCTTACTTTCCTTCAATAACATTGACTGCCGCCTCATAAATTACATTTATATCAGCAAGTCTTCCTTTTCCTGTATCTCCGCACGCAACCAGTCCTTCCTCCGGTTCAACAAATTTAAATCCCCATCCTTTCAGCTTTTCAATATTAAACCTGACTGATGGATGGCTGTACATATCAGGATTCATGGCAGGTGCAATAAGTACAGGGCATTTCATGGCGAGAAATGTTGTACTTACTATATCGTCTGCGATACCGTTTGCGAACTTACCAAGCATATTTGCTGTAGCGGGGGCAGCCAGAAAGAGTGCCGCATTATCTTTCAGGGTTATATGCCCCATTTCATGTTTTTCCCATAATGTTTCATCAGTATATACAGGGTGACCTGTCAGAGCCTCAAGTGCCAGCGGAGATACGAGTTTTGTTGCGTTCTCAGTCAACACCATAAAGACATCATACCCCCCCTTAACGAAAAGCCGGGACAGATCACACGATTTATACGCTGAAATTGATGACCCAACCGCCAGTACTATTTTTTTCATATCCTTTTAAATATCCTCTCAAGATCGTTCCGATTTATTGTAAAGAAAAAAGGCCTGCCGTGCGGACACCTTAATTCCATGCTTCCATCCATTACCTTGCGTGTCAGAGTTTCAATATCAGGGTCGCTCAGCTTATCTCCGGCTCTTTTTGCCGAATGACACGCAACTAATGAATAAAATCGCTCAGTCAGATCATTACTTTTTATTCCATCTTTTATATTATCAATCATATTTTTAATTAATTCATCAATTTTATCATTCCCTGCAATAACGGGTGCAGATCTGATTATTATTGTATAATCAGAAAATTCTTCAATTTCAAATCCTATTTCATTAAAAATTTCAACATTATCTGTCACAAGATTAAATTCATCAATTGATAGTTCCACAGTAACAGGAAAAATAAGTTCCTGATATTCAATTTCATTATGAAAAGCCTTAAGCTTATCGTATAGAATCCTTTCATGTGCAGCATGAAAATCTATCAGATGAAGCTTATTATCATCTTCAGCCAGAATGTATGTATCAAACAGGGTACCCAGAATTTTTATTCCTCCGCCTGTCCTGATCTCACGATTTACAGGTATACGCTCCTCTGCCTGATTAAAAAGTGTTCCGCCATATGCATTTTCCGATAACTCATCAACTGAAGATAGCTGAACAGTCTTCTGCAGGAGTGAATAGGAACTGTCCTTCTCCGGAATATTTACCGATTTATAATCACCGGCAGCACTCCTGAGAAATGAATCAGGTATGGAATGAGGTTTATTCAGACATTTAGATGCAAGGTTGAAAATCATATCATCAATGTATTTCTGATCGAAAAGTTTCACTTCGCGTTTGGCCGGATGTATATTAACATCAATAAGCTCAGGATCAATCTCAATAAATATTATTGCGGCTGGATATTTACCTTTAGGTATCACCGCATCATATGCCCGTGAAAGATGAAATGACAGGTATTTATATTCTATCGGCCTGCCGTTTACAAATATAAACTGCATATTCTTTGAGCTTCTCATAAAATCAGGCTTTGAGAGGTACCCCCGAAGTTTAACTTTAATATCAACCAGCTCCTCAACATACAGGCTTTGAAGTATTGTTTTACCGAAAACCTGCTGTATGCGCTCATCGGCAGTTTTAACGGCAGGAAGAGAGACCTCCCTCCTGCCGTCAACATCAAGTGTAAAAGAAATATTATATGCCGACAATGCCATGCAAAGAACAGTTTCCCTGATATTCCGCAGCTCG
The DNA here is from genome assembly GCA_963664815.2 of Spirochaetota bacterium. GTDB lineage: Bacteria > Spirochaetota > UBA4802 > UBA4802 > UBA5550 > WRGT01. Next base: position 1,537,453 of record CAXXHB010000003.1, on the reverse strand, counting down.
GTTTTTTTGGATTTTAAAAATTTTTTTCTCGCCGGCATATTATAAAAGAGATTTTCAATAATTACAGTTGTACCAGGCATCCCGGCAAATTCAGTAACAACAACCTTCCCGTCTGTCGATTCAAGCCTGGAACCAAAATCCTCTTCCAAAGCCCTGGTAAGTATTACCATATCTGAAATGGAGGATATACTGGAAAGAGCCTCCCCCCTGAATCCATATGTTGTAATATTATGCAGTCCGGCACTGCCGGTAATTTTACTCGTGGCATGTTCTTTTATTGAAAGTATAACATCATCTTTCAGCATACCGGCTCCATTATCCATTACAAGGATTTTTTTCAGACCGGAATCAAAAACCTGTACATCAATAATGTCAGCCCCGGCATCTACCGAGTTTTCAACAAGTTCTTTTACAACAGAAAAAGGCCCTTCAACAACTTCTCCTGCTGCAATCATATGCTTTATATGATCGGGTAAAAGTATAATTTTGTTCAATTTTTCAACCTATTTTTTCAGCAGCTGTACAAGTTCGGGGAGAGTTTTTCCTGCCGAGCCCTTTATGAATATATCAGTATCACCCCTGGTCAACTCGGTCTCCTCAATATTAAACTCAATTATGCATGCACCTCTGTTTTTTGCTATCTTTGGAATCCCCGCTGCGGGATATACAACTGCCGAAGTTCCAACCACAAGAACAACACCTGCATTTTCGGCAAACTTCTGTGAATCACGGAGAGCATTATCCGGAATATTTTCACCGAAAAAAATTACCGATGGTTTTAATATTTTACCGCATTTTCCGCAATGTGGTATCTTCTTTTCCATGACATTAAAATCCTGGGCGCTGTATTCAACCGAGCATGAAAGACACACAAGGTGTTTAGCATTCCCATGGTATTCAATTACATTTCTGCTCCCCCCCTCCTGATGAAGATTATCTATATTCTGGGTAATAACAGCCTTCAGCAGGTTCATTTGCTCCAGCTCCGCAAGTGCATAATGAGCATTGTTCGGTTTTGCATTTTCCGTAATATCTATCATCTCAAATATCATATTCCAGACCTTTTCAGGCATACTCTTAAATGAGTATATTGACGCATAAATTGACGGGTCATATTTGTCCCATAAACCGCCGGCACTTCTGAAATCAGGAATACCACTTTCCACTGAAATTCCAGCGCCGGTCAACGCTATTACATTTTTTGTTTTTTTTATAATTTCCGCTGCTCTAATCAAACTTTTTTCCATCATAAACCCCGGAATTTAAATACCAAATATTTTAACTCACCGACAATTGCGGCATGGAGATGATAATATCTTTTTACTGATAGAAATAAAGGAATAAACATTGAATAATAAATATTTTTTTTATAACTGTGTCAATTAAAAACCTCAATACTGTGACATAATATTTAATATAAAAACCGAAATATAGCGTTTCATTTTTTATCATTAAAATGCTCTGATATTTAAGATTCAATTATCAGACTTTGTCAGAATTCATTCATGTTCAACATGATAAAAGTATTTTTATTAATTCAAGAAATAAGTGTCTTTAAAATTATTTTATTATATAATTTTTATATTCATTCAAATCTCAAATTAGAATTATAATAAATATATTTAATTATTAACATTAAAACTGATATTACTCCCGGATTGTTAAAAAAGACAAATATTTTTTTAATAACAATCAGATTGGTAAAATACTACCTGCATTACTGAAACAGAAAACATATCTGTTTATTTCAAACTGCATAACTGATCACTTTTTAAAATATATATAATAATTATAAAAGTCCGGCCTGCTCAATCTAATTTTATTGACAGTTAACCGCCTCAGTGAAGTTATTACGAAAAGATTAATCGAGGTGAAAAAATGCAGTGTAAATGCGGCGGAGTATTGATTGAAGGGAAAAGTACATACAGAAACAGCAGTAAATATTATACTTTTATACTCGAAAATGTTCCCTCCTATAAATGCATGAGATGTGACGAAGTACAATACACGGAGGAAACAAAAGACAAACTCCGGAATCTGATTAACAGGATAGAAAGGGATTCAAGTGAAATCGTTACAGGTAAACCATCTTCAAATCTTTACGATTATTGATGACCCGCAGTATGGATTATCTGTCCTGTAGTAAAAAATGTAATTTAAAAGACTTATAAAGAACCGGATAGTATAAATATGAAAAATTTTCTTAAACGTATTAACCAGATATCAAAAAAGATAAATATTATAATGCCCCTGACAAAAAGAAAGATCGGTTTGTGGAAATGGGATATTATTAACAACCAGATTTATATAGATGATTTCTGGCTGGACAAACTTGGATACAAAAAAACAAAACAATATACAATGGATTCATGGATAGCATATGTACATCCCGAAGATCAGGATAGAATAAAAGAAAATCTTGTTCAATATATAAAAAACAAAAATCCTGAAGGTTTTGAATTTGAATATCGCTTAAAGAGGAACAATGGTGAATACATCTGGCTCTTCCTGAACGGTCAGATTACAAGATATAAAAACAGCCTTCCATCAAGAGTAGATGGAATAACTTTTGATATCTCCGGTCAGAAGCTTATTGAAAATGAGCTGAGCACAAAGAATTCAGAAATCGAAGCTCTGTATGAAGAATCGGAAGCCCAGAATGAAGAAATGGCCGCCATTATGGATGAGCTCCAGAAAAATCAGATGGATCTTGAAGGAGCAAACAATAAACTCAGAGTCAGTGAAACAAAATTCAGGAAAATTTTTGAAAACTCACCTATCGGTATAATTCAGTCAACAATATCAGGAGAGATTCTCGATGCGAACGATGCGCTGTTCAGGATCTTCGGATATGACTCTCTTGATGATTTTGTAAAATGTATCATAAACACAAAAAACCTCTACCATGATAAAGAAGCAAGGGGAAGATTAATTGAAAGGCTGTCAAAAAGTGATATTATCAATGCCTTTGATTTAACAGGTTCCAAAAAAGACGGATCCACTGTCTATGAGAATGTATACATGCTGAAAATGACCGATGAGTTTACCGGTGAAAAATATCTTACTACCTTCATTGAAGATATCACCCGTCTGAGAGCATCACAGTTTGAACGTGACCTGTTCTTTAACAATTCAGGAGACCTGATTGCCATACATGATTATAACGGAGACCTGAAACAGGCTAACACCGCATGGACAAGCATTCTGGGATGGGAGATTGATGAGGTAAAAAATATGAGCTTTCACGATCTCATTCATCCGGATGATATTCAAAAAACTGATGAATTCATCATTGAACTGAAAAAGTCAGACAAACTAATGACACTTACCAACAGGTATCGCAACAAAAATAATGAATATAAAATAATAAGATGGAGCAGTATTGCCTTTAAAAATACACGCCTTATTTTTTCGTCAGGAAGAGATGAGACCGAAAGACACGAAGCCGAGCTTGAACTGAAAAAGATGTGGGAACGACTCGACACAGCGCTGAAGGCAGGTGTTATTGGCCTATGGGACGTTGATATTAGAAAAAATAAACTGATACTGAACACCATAATGAGTGAATTACTAGGGTTCAAATCAAATACCATTGATGATGCCAGCATTACATGGGAAGACTATATTCATACTGATGATTTCCCGTCTGCACAGAAAACATTAAACATGCTGTTTGGCCAAAAGAACGAAACATACACAGATGAATACAGGGCAAAATTGCCCGACGGAAGCTACAGATGGTTTTTTTCAAGGGGCAGGATCGTTGAATATGATTCTGACAATAGACCACTTCGCGCTGCGGGTTCTGTTATTGATATAACAGAAAAGAAAGAGGCTGAACTTAAACGGGTTGAGCTGGAACTTAAAATGCAGCAGGCGCAGAAACTTGAAAGTCTTGGAGTACTCGCAGGTGGAATTGCTCATGACTTCAACAATCTTCTGACCGGCATACTGGGAAATTCTGAAATACTTTTATATGAGCTCCCGCAGGATACTGAAATTCAACAGCGAATTATAGAAATTAAACGCGCTACAAAGCTGGCAAGTCAGCTCACCAACCAGATGCTGGCCTATTCCGGAAAAGGAACATTCATAATTGAACAGATAAACCTCAACGATCTCATCATTGACATGCATACTCTTCTCGAAGCATCAATATCAAAAAAAGTGGATTTATCATACTCCTTTCTACCCGAACTCCCCGGAATAAAAGGGGATGCCACGCAGATAAGACAGGTTTTATTGAACATGATACTTAACGGATCAGATGCCATTGAGAATAATGGTACGATCATGGTGAAGACATCAGTATCCTCACTGACATTACCTGAAATTGAAACTCTGGCCATCAGCAATAATGTTATACCTGGGAACTATGCTGTACTTGAAATAACCGATTCAGGTTGCGGAATTGAAAGCGGTAAGCTTGAACAGATATTTGAACCTTTCTTCACTACTAAATTTACAGGAAGAGGCCTTGGCCTTTCCGCTGTTTCCGGAATAATCCGAAGTCACAATGCCGGTTTGTCTGTAAAAAGTATAATTGGGGAAGGAACATGTTTTAAAATATTTTTTCCAGTTTCACTGGAGGGTGGTATCCAGGATAAACAGGCAATTAAAAAGAGACAGGCAGCAGGAGTAAAGTCCCTCACAGTCCTTATTGCTGACGATGAAAAATATATACGTGATCTTACAACAAAAATGCTTCATATCTCGGGTTATAAGGTTCACATTGCCCGAAACGGTAAAGAGGCAATTGAAGTATTTATGAAAAATAAGAATGAAATATCATGCATCATGCTTGATCTTACAATGCCGGAACTGGACGGAAGCGAGGCACTCAGTGAAATAAGAAAAATAGATCCCGATATCCCGATTATTATAACCAGCGGATATTGCGAGTTTGACATAGTATCCAGATTTGCTGATGAAAAAATTGCAGGTTTTCTTCAGAAGCCATATAATCTTGAAGATATTGTTTCTGCCATTGAAAATGCAGTAAATTAAAAAGATAAAGTTATTTGTCTTTTATAAAAAACGTATTTAGCATAACCAGTCATTCCGGATTACCAGAAACAGGTTTCGGAATGATTAAAAATGCTGATAAAAACGTTCATTATATAATAATTATGCGTTCTTCCCCGCTATTTTACCCCATGAATCCTTTAACGGAACTGTTCTGTTGAAAACAATATTCCCTTTTGTCGTATCGGGGTCGATACAAAAATAACCAGTTCTGTCAAACTGGAATTTATCCCCCGGTGAACATTTTTCAACAAAAGCCTCTACATATATTTTTTTAATAACCTTTAAAGAATCCGGATTAAGATTTATTTTATAGTCGGCACCATCTTCCAGATCATCCGGATTCTCTTTGATAAACAGGTGTTCATAAAGCCTCGCCTCGGCTTCCACAGCATGCGCGGCAGATACCCAATGAATTGTGCCCCTGATTTTTCTTCCATCCTGAGACCATCCGCCCCGTGTATCCGGATCATATGTGCAATGTATCACTTTGATTTCCCCGGAATCATCCTTTTCCACTGACACACATTTTATATAATAAGCATGTTTAAATCGCACCTCTGTTCCCGGTGCAAGCCTGAAGTATCCCTTTACCGGAATTTCCATGAAATCGCTTCTCTCTATCCATAACTCTCTGGAAAAAGGCATCTCCCTCTTCCCCATGCTTTCATCTTCCGGATTATTTACAGCCTCAACATGCTCAGTCTTATCTTCAGGATAGTTATCAATAATAACTTTTACCGGATCGATTACAGCCATTACTCTCTGCGCCCGTCTGTTCATATCTTCCCGCAGACAATGTTCAAGCATGGCAATATCAACCATGTTATCGGCCTTGGCAACCCCTATCCTGTCGGCAAAATCCCTTATAGATTCAGGAGTGTATCCCCTTCGCCTTATACCGGCAATTGTAGGCATCCTCGGATCGTCCCATCCTGAAACATAATTTTTTGTAACAAGCTCCAGGAGTTTTCTTTTACTCATTACAGTAAATGAAAGATTAAGACGGGCAAACTCTATCTGCCGTGGTTTATGCACTGCTTCACATTCGTTAACAACCCAGTCATAAAGCGGCCTGTTGTTTTCAAACTCCAGTGTACAGACTGAATGAGTAATTCCCTCAATTGAATCCGAGAGAGGATGAGCGAAATCGTACATCGGGTATATGCACCACGCATCCCCCGTTCTGTGATGAGTAGAGCGCTGAATCCTGTAAAGCACAGGATCTCTCATTACTATATAACCGGAAGACATATCTATCTTTCCACGAAGAGTTTTTTCTCCATCTTTAAATTCCCCGTTTCTCATTTTCCGGAAAAGATCAATATTCTCTTCCACACTTCTGTTACGGAAAGGGCTCTCCTGTCCGGGACGCGTCAGGGTTCCACGGTATTCCCTCATCTGATCCGCAGTAAGATCGCAGACAAATGCTTTTCCTTTTCTTATAAGTACAACTGCAAATTCATACAGTCTTTCATAATAATCTGAAGCATAGTAAAGCCGGTCATCCCAGTCAAAACCTAGCCATTTTACATCATTCTGAATTGAATCTACATATTCAGTTTCCTCTTTTGAAGGGTTGGTATCGTCAAACCTGAGATTGCATGTTCCTTTGAATTCACGGGCAAGACCGAAATTAAGGCATATAGATTTAGCGTGACCTATGTGGAGGTACCCATTAGGTTCCGGCGGAAATCTTGTAGCCACCCGACTGTCATTTTTATTATTATTCAGATCTTCCTTTATTATTTCCTTAATAAAATTGGATTTACCTGTTTCATTATCAATAATACTATTTTCACTCATAACATTACCTGTTCCGGATAGAATTATTAAGTATCAATATATTTATAAAATTTTCTCTATGACAAATTTTATTATCTGGTGCAATAATCAAGTAAATTATAACAGATTAATTATAATTATCAACAGTACCTGCAATATATTAATAAAAATAAAAAACATTTCTTAAAATAATGAAATTTGATATTTTCTGCCATATAAAAATGATTTAACACATTTTTTATATGGCCGTTTTTTCATTTACAAATATTATATCAGCTTTCAAATATCCTCAGTAAATTTTACAGGAGTATACGATGAGAGTCAGATTTGCCCCCAGCCCGACAGGTTACCTTCATATAGGAAATGCCAGAACTGCCGTTGTTAACCATATTACCGCAAAAAAATCAGGCGCTGATTTTATAATAAGAGTTGAAGATACAGATAAAGAAAGAAGCACCGTTGAATCAGAAATTTCAATACTTGATGATCTCAGGTGGCTTGGTATTGAATGGAACGAAGGTCCTGACAAGGATAAGGGTCATGGACCATACAGACAGTCAGAAAGAGATGAAATATACCGTGAATATACAAAAAGACTTTTATTAACCGGACATGCTTTTACATGTTTCTGCTCCAACGAACAGGTTGAGGAAGACAAAAAACAGGCAATGACTGAAAACAGACCGTTTCTTGACAGATGCAGAAATCTGACTCTTACTGAACAGGAGGAACTTTCATTTCATGGAGAATATCCTGTTAAATTCAAGGTTCCGGTAGATGAAACAATAGAATTTGATGATAAAATAAAGGGTCATGTTGTATTCAACAGCAGTAATATCGGCGGAGATTTTATAATTGTCAGGTCTGATGGCGGTCCGGTTTATAACTATATAGTGAGTATTGATGATGCCCTGATGGAGATAACTCATGTCATACGTGGTGAAGATCACCTCTCAAACACACCGAAGCAGATTCTGATTGCAAAAGCGCTGGGATTACCATTTCCTGAATATGCCCATCTCCCGCTTATTCTCGGTTCAGATAAAAAGAAACTGAGCAAAAGGCACGGAATCACATCAGTAGATTTATACAGACAGGAGGGATACCTTCCCGAAGCATTAATGAATTACCTTGGGCTTCTCGGATGGTCCACCGAATCAGGAGAAGAGATTCTTGAATTCGATCAGCTTGTATCATTGTTCGATATATCCAGTATAGGTAAGAGCGCAGCTGTATTCGATTTCCAGAAACTTAAATGGATGAATGGAAGTTATATAAAAAAATACTCCCTGTCAGAAATTACTGATATGTTCATTCCCTACCTTGATAAGGCCGGCCTTGAAATAAAATCGCTCAGCAGGGAAAAGCTCGAAAATATAATTTCAATTACTCGGAACAGCTGCGAAATACTTTCTGATATCATAAAGCCTGCGGGGATTTTTTTAAATGAAATAAACATTCCGGATGAAGAAGCTGATAAACTTCTTAAAGAGGATTATTCCAGGGATATAATAAATACAGCCTCTGGAATTATTCCCGTTTTAAATGATGAAACAGTTCTCACAGGGCTTATACCCGGAATAAAAGAGAATACAGAGCATAAAGGTAAAAAGCTGTTTCACCCGATACGTGCGATGATAACAGGCACTCTCAGCGGTCCCGATCTTGACATTGCCATACCGGTTATAGGCTACAACAATCTGAAAAAAAGGATTGATTACTGCAAACAAAAATACTGTTGAAATAATGATAACAAGTGAATTTAAACTGATAGAATCTATCAGAAAAAAAGTAAACCTGCTGCAGAATGGCTCCGAAAATATTTTCGGAATCGGTGATGACTGTGCTGTTTACAGAATCTCAGACGACAGGTATGGACTTTTTTCAACAGATATCAGTGTCGAGAATGTGCACTTTAATTTAGACTACACATCTCTTTCTGATGCCGGCTACAGATCCATGGCAGCAAATGTTTCCGATATTTATGCCATGGGTGGAAAACCGGTGCTTGCACTTGTATCGATCGGCATTCCGCCGCAATATACAGAACAGATGATTGATGAACTCTATGATGGAATTCTCACATGTGCATTAAAGCACGGGACTTTCATTGCGGGAGGTGATACATCAAAATCCGACAAACTCGTTGTAAACATTTCAATATATGGAGAAACCTGCCGGCCTGTATACAGGAAAGGTGCGGAAGCCGGGGACAGAATTTATGTCACCGGAAACACAGGTTTATCAAAGCTGGGGCTTGAGATACTGAATAAAAATGCATGCAGAGACAATTTTCCGAAATCTGTTGAAAAGCATTTAAGACCGGACCCCCGGATAGATCTGATAAGTCCCATTGTAAATGAATATCATCCCACTGCAATGATCGATATATCTGATGGATTACTCATTGACCTTGGACATATATGTGAAATGAGCCATTGCGGATTTGAAATTTACATCGATAATGTTCCTGCTGATGATGAACTTGAAGGTTTCTGCGCTGAAAAAAAAATTGCTGCTTCAGATTATACTCTCTATAGTGGTGAAGAGTATGAGCTGATATTTACTGCAAAAAAAGATATTAAAGATAATGAACATATCAGATACATAGGAAATGTAACCGCAAGCGGGTATATTCTGATAAAAGGCGATTCGCAAATAACAATTGAACCCGCTGGTTATGATCACTTCAGGTAAAAATTTAAAACAGGAAGGTAAGTTAAAATGAAAATCAGGACTTTTTTATCCATCTTAATAATAACCATATCAGTATCATGTTCATCAAATCCAACGCAAATTCCCGAAGGTACATGGAACTACGATCTTCTTGTGAACGGAGTCAGGGCTGGTAAAGCTGTATTCTCCAATACAAGTTCAGGTAACAATTATATACTGAAAAGTGAAATGTCCCTTACTATAGGGACAATAGAAAATAAATCTGTTCAGATTGTTACTGAAACAAAAGATTTTAAACCTGTTAAGCTCGAAGTATTCAATACCGTTAATGATAAATCCGGCGGTACAACCGAAGAGATAAATAAAACAGCACTGTTTAATGGAAATGAAGTTACACTCTCAACAGGAGATTACCAATCCAGGTTTAAAATCAAAGGAACTTTTGTCCTTGATGGAAATTATTTTTTCAGCGAACTTATAAAAAATAAATTTAAAAAAGGAGTTATTATCAAATCAAATATATATGAACCCTCAGTTGAGATCGATACACCAATTCTTGTTCTTGTTGAAGCTCAGGGCACGGAGAATATACAGGTCGGCGATAAAACGATGAAGCTTCTTCATGTTAAACAGAGAATTGAGAAGCTTAAAAGCATTGACATGTATTTAAACAAGGAGGGCGTTACAGAAATAATTATTTTAAAGATGCTTAACAACGTTTTTGAAATGGTCAGAGTAGATAAATAAATGAAATTACGCCATGCTGCCTGTTGTATTCTTTTAGTCTTTTTCATATGGGGTAATGCTGTATCAATCCCCCCGTCATCCTTTATGATTATTCCTTCCGGTATAAATAATTCGGTTTATTCCGGCATCAGAACTATCTATAAAGTAGAAAGCAGCGATGAGGATTTTACTCTTTACTCAACCGCTAACCAGCAGATATTGTCAGTGAACCGGTACAGTGAAAAAAGCACAATCCTTGTATCATCAGGAGAGTCTCATCTTAAAGATAACAAAGATTTAAATATATACCTTAAAAATACACCATATCTTAATCTGGATAAAGAGAGTATTAAAAAAACAGCAGAAAAATTTAAAAACTCCCTTAATCCGGTCAGTGATGTTTCACTCTTCGTATATAATCACATTTCAAATAAAAAAATCGGCATACCTCTGTTACCGGCATCATCGATACTCACCGGTAAAACCGGTGATTGTACCGAGCACAGCATATTGACAGTATCCATTTTAAGGGAATTACAAATACCTTCAAGAGCAGTAGTCGGAATAATTCTTGCTGAAAGTTTTTCCGGAAAGGAGAATGTTTTTGTATACCACATGTGGGTGGAAGCATATTATAAAGGGAAATGGATTCTTGTTGATTCAACCAGACCACGAGATATTCACTACAACAGGTATATCGCACTTGCCTATCACAATCTTTCAACAGAGGCTCCTTCAGATTACCTTCGTGCCATTTCAACCATGCAGGATATGAAGATTTCGCTTGTTAAATGAAAATATCAATACTTAATTTGAAAGAGATATCATCACTTAACCCGATTATCTGTGAAAAGGCCCTTTAAAAAGCTTAAATATTATTATTGTCTATATAAACATTAACAATAATGGTATATCGATAATGATGTTGATCCGTATTTTTTAACATCATTTTTTTTTAAATTACTGCAGAATTCCGGGAGTACATTATCCGAATAATGCTGAACGATTACTTCGGATTCTTCTTTAAGAATTCCTGAACCGACAATATCTGTGAGTATGCTGTCATAAAAACCGGAAGCTCCTGTTTCCTTTTTATACGGAGGATCAAGAAAAACTATGTCGGCTTTTATGTCCTTTTCAAGAAGATTAGCAAGTGCTGACATAGCGCTAAGGTTCAGAACAATTGCCCTTTCGCTGTAATCACTTTGCGTTATGAATTTCCTGATAAATTCATAACGCGATCGCTCTTTTTCATTAAAAACAACAATAGAACATTCACGGCTGAGAGCCTCTATCCCTATCTGCCCTGAACCGGAATAAAGATCGATAAACGTTTTTCCCTGAAGATACTCTCCAAGAATGGAGAAAAGCGCCCCCTTTACTTTCTGCGGTGTAATTTCAGCATCATTAAATTTACTTACATTAAACGGGATTACTCTTCCTTTCATCAGGCCTGAGATGATTCTTACGGTACCCTTCACAAGTCCGCCATAATTATTTCAGCGCATTGTTAAGATCTTCTAAAAATACATCAAGGGAGATTCCGTTGTTAAAAGCAATTTTATCCACTGTCTCTTCGACAACCCCCTTACAGGCAAGACAATCCAGATTATAACTTCTGAAAACTTCAGCAACATTTTTAGACATCTTCAATGCTTCAGCAGCATTAGTACTTGGTTTTATCTCCATTTTATCCTTCCAGATAACTTTTTTTACAATCAATTATACACGTTCTGCATAAGCAACTATTGATAGAGCCAGGGGACACTCAATAACATTTATGATACTGCAGATTGAACTGTATGGTTAAATAACAATATATAAATATCCTGGTTAAATAACGGATACAATTAATTCAACAATTTTCCTCAAAACATACATAATTTACTTGAAAATAATATCACAGGTTTTATGTTGACTACAAATTATTCGTATCCAAGGATTAGGCAAATGGCAAAATGTGAAATATGTGGAAAATCTGTTCAATTCGGTTGTAACGTGAGCCATTCACATAAAAAGACAAATAAGATGTGGAGACCAAACGTAAAAAAAATCAGAGTGCTCGTCAACAGCAGAACTGTCAGAAAAAATGTATGTACAAGATGCATAAGAACAGGTAGTGTTGTTAAAGCAGTTTAACTGTTATTTTAATACTTTAACCTTAAAGCAGTCTGTTTAAACAGCCTGCTTTTTTATTTTCTCAGTAATCAGAATTTTTCCATCCCTTAAGGTAATACAGGTATAACAAAGGCTTATTAAATCTGTTTACCTCTGTTGTGACTTTATCGGAGTCCGGCGGAAAATGCATGGAGGCTTTGAATGTCTCACTTGTATAGAATTTTGAATTCCCGGCTTCTCCAGGTTCCTCAGAATTCAATGTTCTGTCTGTTCCGATATTAAATCCCCAGTCACCGAAAGTCGGAATAAAAACATGGTACGGTATTACAGTTTTAAAGACCTCACTCAGTGTATTGTTTATGCACCAGAAGGCCTCCCTGGCAAAAAGCGGCGATGTGGACTGTGTCACAAAAACACCATCACTCTTCAGTGATTTTTTTACAATTTTATAAAAACTGTCTGTATAAAGCTTTGAAACCGTTTCATCATGCGGATCAGGAAAATCAGCAATGATTAAATCATATTTAAGACTGTTCTTTATAAGATAATCGTAGGCATCCCCCGTAACCACATATACACGTTCATCAGCCAGTGAATTATGATTTATATATTTCAATGTCGAGTTATTCTTCGCAAGATTAACCATGTATTCATCCAGTTCAATAAGAGTTATATGAATGACATTTTTAAATTTCAGAAGTTCACGCACTGCAAGTCCATCACCTCCACCCAGGACAAGAACTGAAATGTTTCTGTTTCCGCAGATCATCACCGGGGGATAAACGAGCATTTCATGGTATCTGTATTCATCAGTTGTTGAGAACTGCAGTGAACCGTCGAGGTAAAGCCTGAAGTCATCGCCGTTTCTTGTCAGCACAATTTCCTGAAACCTTGATCTTTTCGAAAAAACTATATCGTCATAAAACATCTTCTTATTAAGAATTGATGTTACCCATACCGAATTTACAGCAAGAAAAAGAAGTATCAGCAAAGATAGTACTGCATAAGCAAGATCAATTTTCTTTTTTGAGTAATCAACAATTTTTATTATGACAACTGCAGCAACAGAAATATTCATTATACCGATAATGATCGATGTCAGAAATCTTCCCAGATACGGGAAGAGTATAAGCGGGAAAAGAAGAGATCCCCCCAGGCCCCCTATATAATCAAGAGTCAGAACATTTGATATTATATCTTTGAGTGTACCATAACTTTTCATTATTCTTGTAAGAAGCGGAATCTCAAGACCTACAAGTGTGCCTATAACTACAAGGAAAAATACATGCAGCAGGTAAAATGATGCTGAAAAAGAAAACATGTAATTCAGAAAAACAACAGACACACCGCCGACAAGGCCAAGTACAATTTCTATCCTCACAAAAGCTTTAACAAGGTCCTTTATGATATACCGGGATATAAATGAACCAAGCCCCATTGAGCTTAAAAATACACCGATTGTTATGGAATACTGCTGTACCGGATTACCGAGAAGATAGGATGCCAGCGAACCGAGTACAAGTTCATAAATAATCCCGCACAGTGATAAAATAAAAACAGAGAATAAAAGTATTCCCTGTTCACTTTTCTGCAATACAGTTTTCAATTCTATTTCGGCTGCTCTGTTCTAATCTGGTTATTCTTAATTGTTCCCGGGCTTGAAGGTGCAGAAATGACAGATGCAACAATTATCGATATGCCGAGAATAACAGCCCCGATTATTATTCCCAGCGATATATTCTGATCATCTTCAATCTCTTTTTTTATCGAAAAAGGTGTAAAGAAGGAGATGATCAGGAAACCAAGCCCCATTAAAATTATACCGATTAAAGAATAAATAACAGTATCAATTATACCGTAAAGGATTACCGCCCAATCCATAAAATACCCCCTGAAATATGTAATATTTTTTATCATCCGAACTTAAAAGATGATTTTACTTCCCCGATCTGAAGCTTCCGGAACCCACATGATAAGGAGCATAATACCCGCTCCCGGACCTGAGAGATTTCCTCTCTTCAGAAACTTTTTTAAAGTATTCCCTGCCGGCGCCGGAGTATCCCACATAACGTGATGTAAGCATAAATGAACCGGCAATCAGAATAACTGTGAGTATTAAACTTCTTATCATAACCTGCACCTAATTATCCGCCATTTCAAAGGGGAGTTCATTATAAGATCTTGAACGTATTACGCTGATTCCCCACAAGATGAAGAATACAAAAAATATAATCAGATAATATCTATAGCCTTTTGATTTTGATATGGAAAACGTTACAGCGTTGATGTTCTTTATTTTGTTATTGAACAATTCCATATAAACATAATATTTACCCGATTCATCAAGGACAAAATCTGAACTGTAACTAAGGTCTGACTCATGCCAGTAGCCATCACTGTCACTCCCCTCTTCATCCCAGAAATCCCCTATTATCACATATGATTCAAGCGGTTCAGGCATTGCATCTATCTCTTCAAAAAGATCCTTCAGAATTACAGGATCATTAATCTTCCCGCCGGATGTATCGTTAAGCCTGTTCTCGCTTATCAGCATAAACCTGAATGACTGCCATTCAAGATTAAGCGGCTGTACGTCCTGGTCAACCTGAACTGTTACATCATACAGCTTATTACCTTCAGGAATATCAAAAGGACCGTAAAGAATCTGACTTTCATAAACTGTACCCTCGGCATCAGTCGATTTAACATTATCAACCAGAACCTTTTTCGAATTTGCAACTCCCTGCACGGGCACATTACTGCAACAACTGTAAACCGTTGCTATTAAAGAAATTATCATTCCTGTGATATAAATGCGGCTTTCCCATTTGTATGAATTTCTTTTTTTTAATGTACTTTTATACTGTTCTTTATAACCTTCAATATTAAATGCATCTATCACTTCACCGTGAGTAAGCCTTTCACCCCTAGTTATTGAGACCTCATCATCGGTTTTTTCAATCGTGAAGTTTTTTCCGTCTTTCTTGAAATCATAGCATAAAACAGCTTCACCAATTTCCGGTTTCCATGGGAGTTCACCTTCAGCAAGAACGATACGACCTGTATACCCGTCGGTTTTTTTTATCTTTCTCCCTTCAAATTCTATAAAAGAAGCATCGGATTCTATGTCTATCAGTTCCGGTATATATTCTTCATAGGAATCAATTCTCCCCGCTTCTTCAACGAAATAGTGAAAAACACCGTCATCTGAAACTGCAACCCACTCATCCCATGTAGTTTTCTCGTACTCCTCTTCTTCCTGGTATCTTAACCGTCCAATGATCTCATAATCTATCCCCTTAAGCTTACCCTTAAGGCCAAGCTTAAATATGGTTGAATCCCTGTCAGCAGTCAGATCATCGGCAAAGACTTCATAGTATTCGGATGTATGCTGGTCATATTCGGTATTGCAATGGATACACCTGGCTACAGGTATTGATACTTCTTCCTCTTCGTCTTCATCATAATGAGTCCGTGATCCCTTTGCAAGGCCGCCACTGCACCTGGGACATTTTATCGCTTTCAGTTCCTCTTTCTTATCAGTACCCATATGATCCTCAGTTCAGAGTTTGAGATTAAATCCCTTCCCTATATCATCATAGGGGAAGTGCCCGACGGGAGACAGGGAACAAGGGACATAAATCTCCCGGTTTTTTTAAGCATATAATATCAGTTTTCAACAACAATATCTCTTTTAAGAAGAGGCCTTCCTGAAAACATTTCAACTTCATTCTCTGTATACTCTACTGAAACCTTTTTCCCTTCAGATACAGCATCAAGGTAGACAACCTCGGTTCCGGGTTCTGCATAAAAGTAAAGTTCACCCTCTCCACCCTCTATCACTGCATGCCCTTTTTCTTTTACCATCACTTTTTTGTCACCAACCATAATGTTCTGGCCAGCTTTTATGCTGTTCATATCAGGAATATCAACAGCCTCAAAAAGGTCGGTGTAAAGAGTAAAAGTTCCTTCATCTTCAGTAAACCACCCCTTATCACCATCAAAATCAATGAACCACTCGTCATAATATCCACCCTGATACTTATATCTCATACGTCCCAGAGCAGAGAAAGGTTTCCCAAGAATAGTTCCACTTGATCCGACCCGGAATATAGAAGGAAATTCAGCAAGCTTCGGATACTTTCCTGCAATATCCAGGCCGCTATCGTTTAGTTTAAGATGCGACCCGCAGTAGCTGCATACAAAAACCTTACTGAACCTGTTCTTTATTTCAACAGGAGCTCCGCATGAAGCGCAATTCATTGATGCCATCTGCAATCTCCTTAACCTTGCTGTGCTCCGCACTCCGGACAGAATTTTGCACCCGGTTGAAGCGCAGCATTACATTTTGTGCAGCTGGATCCCTGAAGATTTGCACCACATGAAGGACAGAATTTTACACCAGCCGGAATCTGAGCTTTACATGCAGGGCATGAGGCCTGAGGAACAGACATTGGACCACCGCATGAAGCGCAGAATTTAGCTCCAGCCTGATTTACAGCGTTACATTTGGGACATGGAACCTGCTGTCCCTGTGCCGCACCAGCTCCCGCATTGCCCATAACAGCACCCATCATTGTACCCATCTGCTGTCCCATTCCAACTCCCATTCCGGCACCCATCATACCACCGGCCATGCCTTCATTTGCCGCAGCTTTTTCCATTGTATCAAAAGTACGTTTTGTTTTATAATCTTCACCCATGATATTGATCTCTGCTTTATCAGCCAGGGCTTTCTTAAGGCGTTTTACGTTTTCATCATCATCCGGAATATTGATCGATTCAACAGCAAATCTTACCAGTTCAACGCCGAAACTTGTAAAATCCTCGGCAAGTTTAGCTTTACCGGCTGAGCCTATTTCATCATAATATGCCGGCAGCTTCAGAATTGTGATATTCTGTTTGATCATAAACTCTGCTACGAGATCCTGGACTTTCGGAAGAATAGCCATGTCCCTGAAAGCAGTCCCTATTGATTCAGTTGTAAACGCCTGCCATGAACCTGTAGCAGTAATTAAAAAAGATTTAATATCCGTGATACGGATTGAATATGACCCGAAAGCCCTTATCGGTACCGGCAGATTATAAACCGGATCCATAAGCTGCATCGGCTGTTTTGTCCCCCATTTCATGTTTGGAATTTCAGTTTTATTTATAAAATATACAACAGCCGGAAATGGTGTTTTCCCGCCAAAGGGCAGATTTATAAGCTTTTCAAGAATAGGTATATTCCCGGTGCTGAGAGTGTGCCTGCCGGGACCAAATGAATCAAGCGCCTGTCCGTTTTTAAAAAAAATAGCCTCCTGCCCCTCTTTTACAATCAACTGTGAACCGAGAGCAATTGCACCTTCTTCAAATTTAAAAATTACTTCACCAGGTTTATTATCCCACTGAACAACATCAAGTAAAGCCATTATATGACCTCCATAATTACATATTTTCTATCATCAAAGCTTTTTTCAAAATCCCTGATTTTCGGTTTAATATTATTTATTTCAGAGGACAAGGTATCGCCCTGAATAGTTGAAAGATTTTCGAATGATTTATACACCTCTTCAAATGACGTAATCAATCTCCAGTCATATTCCAGAAGCCTGTTCTGATCCTCTTCTGTAATTTTAATCTTCGAAAAGCCACCACTGACCCCATAATCAGCATATTCAACTTTCTTTACCAGTCCTTCAAGAAGATTGGACAGTGAGTCAAAGTCTCTGGTAACGGACAGATTACCGTTCCTTACACAGTCTCCTGAAATTACGCCGATATTTTTCTTCAATGAAAGTATTTTATCCACGATAAAGCTTCTTATCATTTTATCCGCGTCATAGTTTTCTGATTTTTCGACATAACCTTTGAAGCCGGGGAGTCCTGTGGCAATTCTGTCGATAAAATCCCTGTTAGCCTGAATTTTTGCTTTCAGATTATTTAAATCGGGTTGCATTTTTCCTGCCTTTTAGTATTATTCAAATACTAATATTTTTATTTATAAATTCATACATCGTCAAGATTTTTTTAAAATCTTTTTTAAACTTTCGAAGAAATGACTATTTTACATTGTATCTTTACGTTAATAATATAAAATTTCCTTCATAACATTCTAGAAGATACCAATTATGAATATTTGTTTCAATAAAAAAATTACTGATTATCATTATTCAGTTCTTTGTGAATAACCATCAGAAGGTTTATATATGCATCCCTTGCCTTCAGATATTTCAGAAGAATCTCATTAGCTGCTACAGCCCCTGCAAGCTCCCGGAATTTTTCCTGTTCATATTTTTCCAGCATAAATCCCGCGTCCTGCTTCTGCTGAATTGTCTCGGCAATTTCATTATATTTCTTAAGAAGTACTGAAGCCTCATTGTCATTTTCAACTTCCAGATTAATCTCTTCAAACCGGATGTATACATCTGTCTGTTTAATCAAAATGCCCAGTTCATTGGCCTTATCAAGAATTTCTTCCATTAATAACTCCATAAATAATAATATATTCCTTTTTGTTTGACAAGAGAAGTATACCTGTTTATAATTTACAATCAGTA
Organism: Spirochaetota bacterium; assembly: GCA_963664815.2. Taxonomy (GTDB): domain Bacteria; phylum Spirochaetota; class UBA4802; order UBA4802; family UBA5550; genus WRGT01. The sequence goes on along the minus strand of CAXXHB010000003.1, from coordinate 1,518,581 downwards.
ATAGTTTATGAACAATTATTATTTCTTAATTTTTTTATAATTCTGTATATTGCTTATTAAAAATATATAAATAAATGCTGATCTGCAGTTATTAAAAAGGAGAATTTAATGTCAGAGATAAAAGAGATTGTTGAAGACGAAAATAAAATTGATACAGTTATTGCTGATGATATCGATTTCAGGGGTACATTAAAATTTAAGAACTCACTTAAAATTAAAGGAAAATTTGAAGGTAAAATTATATCTGATGGTCAGCTTATAATCGGCCGTGAGTCAGTTACAAGCGCCGATATCAATGCCTCAATAGTTTCAATCAGCGGGACAGTAAACGGCAAAATAAAAGCCGGAAAAAAAATAGAGTTATATAAAAAAAGTAAAATCAGCGCTGATCTCGTCTCTCCTGAGATAATTATGGAAAGCGGAGCTATATTTAACGGCACATGCATCATGGATTCCGAACCGCAGAAAGACTGATGAAAAAACTCTTTATAACACTTTTCCTGTTTGCAGGTTTGAATATCTCTTTATCTGCAGAAGAGAATATGGATAAACAGGTTCCTGATGTTTCAATAGGTATAAATGGTAACTACGGCATATTTGACATATATGATAAGAATATGAACCTTGATATTAAACCTGGCATGTACACAGGGGGTGGAGTTTCGGTTGAAAAAAATCTTTATGGAAATATCGATATCGGATCAGGGATTCAATACCGATATTTCAATACCAGATTTGTTATGAATGATACACCATCTTATGATGTAAAATGGACTTTTCAGACCATCAACATCCCTGTTATTTTTCTCTATTCTTTGCGCAAAGATGCTGTGGGTCTCTCTTTTTACCTGGGGGGCATTTATTCACATATTTTCTATTCAGTTATGAAAACAGATACAACTCTCACACTTGATAAATATAAGGATAATGCTTTAAGATTTACAAATGCAAATCAGGCGGGTGTTACAGCCGGAATTACAATGAGATTTAAAGTAACTGATTTTTCCGATTTTATTTTCGGGGCGGGAGGAGAATATTATCCCACTAACCTCCTGTATTCAGGAGGCGGTTCAAAAGATAAATTACATATGATTAACTACAGTTTAACATCGGGATGGATGTTCAGAACAAACTTTTTCTCCAGACCTTAAGAAAAATAAGCTTTCGCCTGCATATTGCAGGCTGCTAAACCTCAGAAATACAAGAAACCGGGCATGTATCCGCACAGGTTCCACAGCTGATACAATCATCCTCATTTATTTTTCTTTTACCATCACCCTGTTCAGTAATGCATGTTACCGGGCATACAGACTCACATGCACCGCATGCGGTACAATCATCCGCTTTAATTCTATAAGCCATAATTTCCTCCAGTTTTATTGCTGATTACACCAAACCATTTTTATAACAGAAAATCACCCTTTCTCTCCGCCGCGTTCGAAGGCGAAGAGATATATCATTTATTTTACACTAAAATACATATTAAGAAGATATTACCGGATAATAATAATAATAATAATGTTTTATAAGTATTTCAAATTTTTTAGTAATTAAACAAAAGCAGCTGATAAATCAGTAATTCCACCCCATTATACCTAAACCTGTAATATTCATTAAAACCGGTACTGAATATATCACCGCTAAAGCGATAAGTTTATGTTTAACCTGTTTTAATGAAATCAGCAGTATAGCGGCACAAAAAAACGGGAAATATCCGACTAGAAAAACAAGCCAGACACCGGCTGCCGACCTGAACCATAACTCATATTCCCATACCAGATGCCCACCCCTATTTAACAGGCATTCAACGAAAACACAGAAAGCTGAAAAGCCAATCGCCCAGAACCATTTTTCCGGTAATCCAAGAATTTTCACATCCTCCCCCTCTGTGAGCGTATGATAAAAAATAATACCTGCTATTGAAAACATAAACATAATCTCTATGTTCCAGCCAACCATTGTTCGAAGCGCTGTTTCGCCGGGAGCTGTCCATACTGCTGAACGTCCTGAAAGTACCATAAACCATCCGTTCCAGGTTTCATTAAAAAAATCAGCGCCGAAAACAGCAAGTCCGGAAAATACGGCATTCCAGTTGCCGGTTTTTTTTGCATCTTTTATCTCCCTGGTATAAATATAGAGAACTATTGCAAGAAGCGGTATAACATACCATTTAATTGTAGATAAATCACGTAAACCATTTAGTGCCCTGATTGTTGCCTCGGTCATAATATCCCTCCGGTTTTTAAATGTAAATTACTTACTCAACTGAGCGCCAGCGAAATCCGTCTGTTCCACAAGACCAATCCGGATATCCTCCCACCTTGTTACCTGAAATCATCCTCTTATTTAAATATTTTTTATCTATGCAGAATAATGCTGCTTCGCAATGAAATGTCAAACAGTAATATAGATAAAACTGTATAATAAAAAAAGGCTGTCCTTACGGGACAGCCTCCTGAGTTTCAATAATTAAATCAAATTTTACAGATTAGCCATAAGAGCAGGAACAACCTCGAAAAGATCTGCAACTATTCCATATGCAGCTATGTTGAAAATAGGTGCTTCAGGGTCTTTGTTAACTGCTACTATACATTTTGCACCTTTCATTCCGGCAACATGCTGTACCGCGCCTGAAATACCAAGTGCAAGATAGAGATCGGGAGTTACAGTTTTACCTGACTGTCCAACCTGTCTTGAAGCTTCTGTCCAGCCTGAGTCTATAACAGGACGTGATCCTGCATATTCCCCGCCGAGTTTCTGAGCAAGCGGAATAACGATATCTTTGTATTTATCAGCGTCTTTAAGACCACGTCCGCCCGATACAATAATTTTAGCCTGGGTAATATCAACTCCGCCTGTAGATGTTGCAATAACTTCTTTAACTTTTGTTCTGATTGCGCCGAATGATACAGAAACAGCATTAACGCTGCCTGCTGCGCCGGCTTCTGCCGGATCATATGCGCCTTTTTCAATAGATATAACAAATTTATCTGTAGATACAGATTTGGTTTCCTGTAGTTTACCGTTGTATATACCTCTTGTGCATACAAGTTTGCCGCCTTCAGCAACAATCTTGTTTACATTGGAAACAATACCTGCGCCTATTGCCATTGCTGCTTTGGCAGCATAGTCAACTCCATCATATGTATGAGGAACAAGAACGCCTTTTACATCCTGTGATTCAACAACAGCTTTGATAGCCTGTGAATAACCGTCAGATGTATATTGAGCAACTGCAGCATCAGTAACTGACAATACTGTGGGGATGTATTTTGCAACTTCTTTCGCAACTGCATCATCTTTAGAGAATACTGCAGCAGCCGGTTCGAGACCAAGAGCAGGAGCAATCTCTTTAGCTACTTTGCAAAGCTCCAATGTAGCAACGCTCAGCTTCCCATCTCTGTGTTCTGCTATTACAAGTAATTTAGCCATTATTCAGATCCTCCTACCTTATATCACTTTCGCTTCATTTTTGAGCTTATCAACAAGCTTTGCAGCTGCTTCTGCAGGAGCGCCCTGAATTATTTCCGCCATAGAATCAGAAACAGGAACAAACATTTTGATAAACGTAGTTCTTGATGAAGCTGATACTCCCAGGTCTGCGCCTGATTTTGTATCGAGCTGTTTCTTTTTAGCTTTCATGATACCCGGAAGGGTGGGATACCTTGGCTCATTGATACCTGACTGGATTGAAAGCATTGCAGGACCTGCAAGTTCGAGAACTTCATTAAGTCCGCCTTCAAGCTCTCTGTTAAGAGTAAATGCTTTTCCGTCAGCTGTTGTTATTTTAACAACGTTTGTGCAGTGTGGAACGCCGAGAAGGTCAGCAACCATTACGCCTGTAACTGCCGCCTGTAAATCTTCTGACTGAACACCTGTCATAACAAGGTCTACTCCACCGATGTTCTGAATTGCTTTTGCAAGTGCGCTTGCGATTACGAAGCTGTCGCCATCATAAATGGCTGGATCAGTGATGTGTATTCCCCAATCAGCTCCCATCGCATAAGCCTGCCTGATATCCTTGGCAGCTCTGTCAGGACCGGCTGATACAATAACTACTTCTCCGCCATGTTTTTCTTTTAGCTGGAGGGCTGCTTCTACAGCATAGTTATCGAAATCGTTAATTTTGAAAGCGATTTGTGATTCATCGACTTTTTTGTCATCAACGATCTTAAACTTAGATTCCATATCAGGAACCTGTTTCAGACAGACAACTATCTTCATTACGATACTCCCTTAATTGATTTTTTTGTTTATTTGTTAACTAAAGTTAAAGAAAGTCCTTTAGCATTATTTACTAGCGCAAGATTATATGTCAATATTAATCTTTTTTATTGAGTAAAATAAACCATGTTAAAAATGTTCCGGATTATAATCTGAATATTTTATGGCAAATATCAATCTTATCTTCTGGTAAATAGTGTCATCTCTTCATAGTTTAAATAGTTTCAATGCGGTACTACGGATGGTTTTTTAAGCAACTTTGCTCTTATTCCTTAATTAAAATCTGACTTATACCCACTTCCCGCATTGACCCCGGCCTGCCGGGTATATCATCTGGTAGATTTACCTGCGCCATACCCCCTAAATCCGAAAGGGGACTTAAAGGCTGCATTATGGTTTAAAATGAAGGCATAATTGACAATATAAATTATGTTTTGTCTGAAATAAGAAAATATTCAGCACAAATAATTCCATAACAGTATATTCAAGCCCCCCACCGATTACGCCATATGGCTGTACCAGAGGGTTCAGGAATTAAAAAATATCGTGTTTGTAGCAATATTCGCTACAGAAAATGTAATATTACTAAAATCTGAATATCTAATTTTAGATTATCGTCCGGATTTCCGGTATTCATTATAAAACTACCCTTAATAAAAGTATATCATCCACAATATATATATCATGATGATATACTTTTATTAATCTATTTATAATAATCTCTGATTTTATCCACCAGCTTATCCGCTGGAACATTGATTATATCTTTAGCGCATCTCTCTTTTAATTCAAGTTCACCGCTGGTAAAAAAACCCTTCCCTGCAGTAATCCTGAGAGGTATTCCTATAAGATCCGCATCTGCAAACTTTATTCCGGGACTTGTTTTTCTGTCATCGAAAAGTACATCTATCCCGGAATCCAGGAGTAAATTATAAATTTTATCCACAGCAGCGGTCTCTTCTTCGCTTTTTGCTATACCAACAAGGTGTACATGAAAAGGAGCCACGGTTTTAGGCCAGATTATACCCCTCTCATCATTGTTCTGCTCAACAACCGCAGCCATTGTTCTGTTTACTCCAATACCATAACATCCCATAATCGGGGTGACTGTCTCACCTTTTTCGTCAAGAACTGATAAATTCATGGATTTTGTATATTTATACCCAAGCTTGAATATATGACCTACCTCAATACCTTTTTTTTCATACATTGATGCTCCACATTTCGGACAGGCATCACCGGCTCTTGCAGTGGATATATCAGCCTCTTCATTTATCATGAAATCCCTTCCAGGGTTTACTCCAGTGTAGTGATAATCTTTCCTGTTCGCGCCTGTAACAGCGTTGACCGCATTTTTAACCAATACATCATAAATAACTCTTGTATTCTTAATTCCAACAGGTCCTGCAAAACCGAATGGTGCCCCGGTTACCTCTTCTACAACGGCATCAGTAGCCAGATTAAGCTCCAGCGCGCCGGTATGGTTTTTAAGCTTATGTTCATTAACCTCTCTGCTCCCCGGAACCACTACCATCAATGGTTTTCCATCATACACATATATTATACTTTTCAGAAAAATATCATCTTCGCATCTGAAGAATTTTACAAGGTCATCTATTGTTTTAACACCCGGTGTATGGAACTCTTTCAATTCATCAGCGTCAGTTTTATTGATTACATCCGCCCTTTTATATTCAGCTTTTTCGCTGTTTGCCCTGTATCCGCATTTTTCACAGAGAAGAAGAACCTCCTCCCCGATCTCAGATGCGACCATGAATTCCTCTGAAGTGCTCCCACCCATATTTCCCGAATCAGCCTGAACCGGGATTGTTTCAAGGCCGCACCTTTCAAATATACGTCTATAGGCCAAAGCCATGGCATTATAGGATTCATCAAGCCCGTTCTGGTCGATGTCGAATGAATATGCATCTTTCATAATAAACTCTTTGCTTCTTATAACCCCGAATCTCGGTCTTATTTCATCCCTGAATTTGGTGTTTATCTGGTAAAGGTTAAGAGGGAAATCCCTGTATGATGAAACTACCGAGCGCACCAGATTTGTAAAAGCCTCTTCATGTGTCGGACCAAGTGAATATTCAAGCCCGTTTCTGTCGGTAATACGGAACATTTCAGGACCCATTGTATTCCATCTTCCGGATTCTTTCCAGTAGTCTGCATTGGTGAGTTCAGGCATAAGGCATTCATGCGCCCCTGCCCTGTCCATCTCCTCTTTGATTATACCGGTTATCTTCCTGAGAACCCGTAGTCCTAAAGGGAGATAAGCATACATACCGGCGGACTCCTTACGCATCAGCCCGGCGCGCAGCATAAGTCTATGGCTGAGAACAGCTGCATCTGAAGGATTTTCCTTTAGTGTAGGAAGGATATATTTTGTAACTCTCATTTCTATACCTCTCGGGATTTCGTTTTAATACCATAAAAACTTCAGTGAATCTTAATAAAAAATCTTAAATTACACCAGGGTTTTCTGCAGGAAGTGCTTTATATTCAGCCCCCTTGCTGACATAAATTCATACTGCCGGTTGAAATCTGGAAACTTAAAACATTCCGGATAAAGTCACAGAAGCGTCTCTAAATTTCAAGATATTTTCCAGTCACCATATTTACATCAGGAAAGCTGAATTATTAAATAATCATCATAAATATAAAAATTATCGACACCAGACGTTCAATATTTATAAAATTAAAATATCACAGCCTGTGCTAATCCAGACATGAAACAGGTGAACAGACCAGAAAATAATTGAAGGAATAAACGTCATGAATCAGCAGATTGGGAGAATACTGATTATCATCGGGACAGCAGCACTTATCACAGGAATTATTTTTATATATGGAGAAAAACTCCAGATATTAAAGTATATAGGAAAACTTCCCGGTGATATAAATATAAAAAGGGAAAACTTTTCATTCTATTTCCCGATCACTACATGCATTATACTGAGTATAATTGTTTCATTAATTTTCAGTTTAATAACAAAGTTAAAATAGTTTGAAATATAATAAAATATTAATATTTACAAATTGACGTACACTCAGAATCATATTAAATTTATTTCAGGTTATCTGTTAATTCAAGACTAATTCCTGAACTTTTTATATTTTTACAATAGAAAATACTCTTTGCTGCAGAAGCCGATGGAGAGATATAGTCATTTATTTTACACTAAGATATGTTCAGGAGATAACATTGATATTATTAATTCAGCTTAAGCAGATACAATAAACGTTAAAGGGGTTAACCGGCATGATGAAATATATGAAAATGCTTTTTGTTACTATATGGTTCGCTATCTCCCTTATTCCTGTTACGGGAAAAGAAAGTTCGGATGCAGATAAAATATATGAAAAAATGGCTGAAACATTGTCAAAAGTCGAAAACAAACTTCAGAATAAAACAATTGCAATTTACGGATTTGAAGTAATCGGCAGAAAAGATGACAGTTATGGTAAATTCGCCACAGAAAAACTGACACATTACATTGTTAAAAAAGGTGATCTCACAGTGATTGAACGTTCGAGAATTGACCAGATTCTGAAAGAGCAGAGCCTCTCCATGACAGGTACAATAGATGCCGGTACTGCTGCAAAGATCGGCAGGATACTTGCAGTTGACGCAGTTGTCATAGGTACTATTCATGTAACAGATAAAGAAGTGGAGTTCATCGCCAGGGTGATCCAGAGTGAAAAGGGGATTATCCTCGCTTCAACAGATGAAAAACTTACAACCGGCATTTCAGCAGAGGATAACACCGGTAATAATCAGCAGGGCAATGAGATAATTGAAGACATTAAGGACAGAATGGCCGAAATCAGGCTTAACAAGAAAATATATTCAAAAACAGAACATATAACAATTACATATTCAGACCTTCCCGGAAACCAGAATGACTGGATAACGCTTGTTAAGGAATCTGAACCTGACACAGTTTACGGGGACTGGTTTTATACATACGGGCAGAAATCGGGGAGCTATACATTTAAAATTGCCGAACCGGGTGATTATGAAGTGAGAGTATATTACGACTGGCCTAACGGCGGTTATGTAGTACAGAAAAGAATAAAAATAAAGGTAAAATAAGCTGTCAGCCAACAGATGTAATTTATGTAATTTCCGGTGCGGAGTTGACCGTAGTATCCAGACCGGAAGATGCGGCATTGATGATAAAACATACGTTTCGCACTACGGGCTGCACAGTGGCGAGGAGCCTTTCCTTACTGGAAAGCATGGATCAGGTACAATATTCTTCGCCGGATGCACTCTGCGCTGCCGGTTCTGCCAGAACTTTCAGATCAGCAGATGGAGAACTGCTGACAGAGCTGATGTTGTGGAAACAGCTTCCGCAGAGAGACTCCTTGATATATTCCGGGAGCTTGAAAGGATGGGAGCGTCCAATATAAATTTTGTATCTCCCACTCCCTATGTTCCTCAGATACGTGAGGCTGTTATAAAGGCGAAAAATTCAGGTTTCACGCTCCCCTTTGTCTATAACACTCATGGCTATGATTCCCCCGAGACAGTAGATTCGCTTGCAGGCCTGATCGATATCTATCTCCCGGATATAAAGTACGGAGATGATGTAACCGGAAGGAAACTCTCAGATGCTCCTGGGCTGTATACGCACGGAAAGGAATGCATAAAAAAAATGTTCAGCCAGGCAGGTCTTCTTCAGACTGACCATAACGGCCTTGCATATAAAGGCATTGCAGTGAGGCATCTTGTGATTCCCGGGCATATTGAAAGTTCGCTGCAGGTGCTGGACTTTCTCGAATCAGTCGACCGGCGGATAAACATATCGCTGATGTCCCAGTACCATCCATTTTCTCTGAACTCAGACAGGGAATATCCTGAGCTGAACAGAACATTATCCGCAGAAGAGTATGAAAGAGTTGCGGATTACGCCTGTATCCTCGGATTTACAAATCTCATGTTACAGGAGATGGGCAGTCACATATCCTATCTCCCCGATTTTGAACGTGACGATGTTTTTAAGGACTGAACCTTCTCAAGAAGCACCATTACCTCAACGTCAGGTGTGCCGGGAAACATGTCAAGAGGTATGCACTTAACCGGATCATACCCTGAATTCCTCCAGGAATTTATCCCGTCAGGAATTGTCTCAACCCCGCAGAAAATATGCAGGACAAGTTCAGGATTTCTTCCGGCAATTGTTTCTATCACGCCGGGCGCTGTCCCGTTTCTCGGCGGATCAAGAATTATGTATTCCTCTATCCCCGGTTCAGGGAGCGAATCCCTCAATGAACGTACATCTATCTTCTTCGAATGAAAGGTCCACTTTGCAGATGGCTTCAGCATCTTCATGTTTTCTCTTGCAGAATCAATCGACGACTCCGAAAAATCCATTCCTGTTATTTCATTGAAGTCCTGAGCAAGATAGCAGGAGAAAAAACCGTAACCGGAATAAAGATCAAGAAGTCTCCCTCCATCCCTGTGCGAGAGCAGTGAACCGGCTGTTTCAAGCATAGCCCCGCAAATTGAAAGATTTACCTGTGAAAAACCATCGGGAGAATACTTATATGTAATTCCTCCTGCACGAAGAGTTATCATCCTGTTTCCGAAAAGCCTTTTAAGTCTCAGCCCGTCGACCTCGGAAGATGCATTCAGGTAATATTTGGAACCGTCAGGATCGTGAAATAAGAAAGCACTGTTAATCCTGGTTACCTGTTCTTTTAATTTCCCGGAGATTTTAGTGAAACCTTTCACCACATCAGCGTTTATTCTCTTTACATTAAATATTATCGTATGGGTTTCATAATCGCCGCGAATTATCACAAAGTTCAGGTACTTCGAAATAGTTTTATTAATCTGGGTATTCAGCAGCTCCGCAAGTATCCTGTAAATATCATAATGAGAGTCCGGTTCAAGGAGTGAGGGTTTATCCGTTTTTAATGATTCATCCGAGCTAAGGAGTAAACCTCTCTGGGAAATGTGTATGCGCCTCTTGGTTGTTGTCCGGTATTTTCTCGGCATCGGAGAAGGTATTATTACTCCGGCGGAACATTTGCCTGTTATGTCGTTCCAGTATGATGAAAATGCCCTGTCCTTGGAACGAAGTTCATCTTCATATTTCATCTTCGCAAGCGGTTCCGGACCGCTGAACCTGATTTTTGTTTCACGCTCAAGCCTCTGAACATAAGAGACCAGTTCTTTGTTTTCTTTTATGTTTGAATTATTGAAGTCTCTTTCTCTACCCATCAGCAATCCTGTTTTATCTCCGGCTTGGTTTTTACGATACCTCATTCTCAGGTATAACTGTCAAGATAAATTAATTCAGTATTATAACTGTAAAAGATCTTTGGTAATTATATGATGCCGGTAGTAGCATAAAACTATGCACAGGTTATCTTAAATTTTAAATGAGGTTTTCCGGGAATCACCCTGCAGCCTGATTTTTAAAGGAACAGAAATGTGAAATACAGCATCCTTCGCAAAGAGGTTTATTTTTACATATATCCTTTCCATGAGCAACAATCAATGCATGGTACTCATTGTATTTCCTGATAGTTCCGTTGTATTCAGCGTGAAAAAATTTCTGCACAGTATCGTAGCTGTCGCCGGATGATATAAGATTTAATCTGGAAAAAATTCTCTTTGTATATGCATCTATTACGAAAATTTTCCTGTTCATTGCATAAAGTAAAATTGAATCTGCAGTCTCAGGCCCGATACCATTTATATCAAGCAGCCGATCTCTCAAAGTTCCGGTTTTCATTTTTTTCAACTCATCAAATGAATAGTTCATTCCGGCAAACCAGTTAAGAAAATTCTTTATTTTGATTGTTTTCTGGTTATAATAACCTGTAGGCCTGATGCATTCTGCAATAACCTGATCCCGGGTTTTATGAAGTTTTTCCGGAGAGACCAGTTTATTTTTTTTCAGAGATTTCAGCGCCTTTTCAACATTTTTCCATGCGACATTCTGAGTTAGTATTGCCCCTATTATAATTTCAAATCTGTCACTGTCGTCAAGCGGGGCACCTGTTCCATATTCACTGATCCCTGTTCTATTGCTGACAACCGGCCACCAGCCCTGCCTGCCGTAAGAACTCAACAGAATGGAATATATTTCTTCAGAGATGCTCATAGTAATGTAACCTGAAGCCTTTCAGACCGGCATTATTCTTTATGGATGTTCTGCTGTTTTCAGAAAATATCAGCATTTTCTTTACGTATTCATTATGCTATAGCATCAGTTATTAATCTTGATTATGCTTCTTTATCTTTATCCGTTTCGCCGGACATCGCTTTTTTAAACTCTCTTATCCCGCTTCCCATATCCTTTGCAATTTTAGGGATTTTTCCTGCACCGAAAAGCACAAGAACTATCATAAATATTATTAGTAATTCACCAATTCCGGGCATGCTCATAACTGTTCTCCAATTAATAAAATAAATACTGCCTGAATCAGGCAACCCGATACATAAACATTAACAGAGCTGTTATGTCAATAATTCTATAGTATTATATTTTAAAAATATAGAGAAGATATGGATTTAACCTGTATATAAAGAGCCGAATTGAATATTCAATTACTTAACTTAAATCTCCGGTTCATTAATAAATCCGGGCCTTCAACCATGATATAATTGTATCAGACCTGATTTGCCGCAACAAATCTTACCGTTTTATCAAGCTGATCCTCAAAGAATTTCACATTCTCGATAGCACGATCAATTTTTTTAACACTTTTTTTGATATTTATTACTACTCCGGGATAAACCCTGTTTGTCGCAATGATAACAGGTTCCTTTTCAAATTTCATTTTTTCCTCTATTGCTTTAGCTTCCTCTGAAAGTTTTTTCATAACAGCATTGGCGTTTCCAAGGTCATTTAAAAGTATCAGGCAGTTTTTCTTTTTCACAGGAGGAAGTATTTTAATATATTCCTTCGGATTTTTGAATATCTCTTCGCCAAACTGCATCTTAATTGTTGTATTAATCTCTTCAACTCTCTGTTTTACCATTATTATTTCAGTACGTTTTTTATTTATCTGGTCTTCCAGTATAAAATTTCTACCCGTTGTAAGCGATGTTGCTGTTTCTGTCTGAGTTCCTATAGTCTGTGCCTTGATCTCGTAAAGAGCTGCTACTTTTCCCCCGATAATTTTCCCGCTTTTACTTGTGACAGTAACAGTGTCATATGAAATAATATCACAGTTTATTATTGAATCATCCACTGTAACGCTTTTTCCAGCCTCAATCTTTGCGTTCTGCATAAACTTAGCGGTGATATTACCCTTAGCAACGAGTTTAACAGCCTCTTTCCCTACAACTCCGAGTTTTACCGTTATATCTCCACCGGCCCTGAGCTGAGCATCCTCTACATCCCTGTCCACAATAATATCCATGTCAGCCTGAACCCTGAATCCCGGAAGCACTGATCCTGTAACATGAACAGTTCCGTTAAATATTATATTGCCGGAATCCAGCCCCACATCGCCGTTTATCACTGCTACGGGAAGAACACTTACTTTTCCATTTTCTATATTTATACATCCATCAATCCCGGCAAGGTATATTGACAGATCAAAACCTGACTGAAGAAGGTTTTCACCTTTTTTTAATCCCTTCTTATCAACTTTTACAGCCATAACCTTATCGCCAAAAATATCATATCCGTCCTCAGGTTTTACCGCCGGTATTGACTGAAGAATCTCCTGATTCTTCTGTACCTGGATGATTGATCCCACCTCTTTATAATCTATACGTCCATTAGACATAATTCTGCCCGCCTGCTTTTCAAAACTCAGCAACGGCTCAAAATACTCATCATAACCGTTTACCGGTTCTCTCCCTTCAGCTACTACAACTCTTGTCATATGAGGATGATTCAGATCAATTTCAGAAATCTGTTTTTCATATTTTTCACGTGTTATAACAGATATTATTTTTTCAGCATGCAGAATCTCCACTATTTCGTTATAAGAAGGGAAATTTCCGAATCTTGTAGGGAGAATATTATAATAGGCTTTCGTCTTATCCTTCGACAGAACAAGCGGGGACAGCAATGAAATCCTGGCATCTTTCAGTACTGCAAAGCCATAATATGATGCCCTGTATGACTTTGAAACTTCGTCAAAATGAATACCTGCTCCCGTTGAAAAATTAAAATAATCCACAACATTATGATAATCATAACCTTCATCGATATATGATGCCGGATCTTCATCGGTTTTAATATCCACTATACGTGCTACTATTTCATTTTCAGAAACAAAATTATGCCTTGATGAGAGAACAACCTTAGTCTCTCCATCTTCTGCGGTTTTCTTTACAAGTATTGCCTGAACTGAAGGATCAAAATATAGTATTAACTTTCTCATAAAATTCTCTTAATGAAACAAAAATAGACCATCATTATATTTTCGGCAGAAAAAATTTATTATTTAGAAATATAAAGCACCATTGATACATTATATACCTCATACACTCATAAGTAATATTGAATTAAGATTACTTACAATTAAAAGTGATTAATAATTTTTTTTTATAAACAGTAATAATTCATAATCTTTTATAATAAAAAAACACTATATCTCCCGGCCGCCTTCGGTGGCCGGGAGATATAGTGTTTTTTTACACTAAATCTTACATTAACGAATTAACATTGTCTTTTAAATATAACAATTAGCCACTAAATCAATAAAGTATTTAATTATTTTCTAAATAAATGGAACTTTATGCCCCGGCAAGGGGTCTAATATTTAAAAATTAAACAAGAGGTTAAATTATGAAAAAATTGTTAATCGGTCTGGCAATCGGTTCAGTTATCGCTCTGGGAGCTAATTCACTCTATGCATGGGGTGGTTCAGGAAATGGATGCTGCGGAGGGAATAATACAGAGAAGAACGGTCAGGGTTATATGATGGGTTACGGCATGCATGGTTACGGTCATCTTGTTTTCCTGAAAGAAAAAGCAGGACTCAGCGACGATCAGATAGATAAAATCATTAAGATCGATTCCGACTACAGCTCAAAGTTCTTTAAAAACCGTGACAATGCCGACAAAATCAGTTCTTTAAGGGCCGAGCATAAAAAAGCTGTAGAGAGTGTACTCACAGCTGACCAGAAGAAAAAGCTGGATGAATTCAGCAAAGACAGGGATGGGAGAAAATACGGATTCTGCCCCTGGAGGTAGCATAGAACATGGATTTATATATGAAGAAGAATTCTATGAATAGAGCCATTAATTATGAACAGGAGAAATTAAATGAAAGGTAAAATTATAGCACTTACAGCATTATCGCTGACCCTTCCCACAATGCTTTTAGCCTGGGGGGGCAATCAGGGAATGTGCGGATACGGACCGGGCATAGGACCCGGCTGGAATGGAGGATTTCATGCAGGAGGATTCATTATGATGATTATAATTCTTATAATACTGGGATTGTTGGCATTTATGGCCTTTAAGCATATAAAAAACAACAAGACTGAGATAGTCACAGGTAATAACTCTTTGAATATTCTCAAAACACGCTACGCTAAAGGAGAAATTACTAAAGAAGAATATCACTCAATAAAAAAAGATCTTAACGACTGACAGACTTTAATAAAATGATATTTCCCCGATGCCTTTGGCAGCGGGGAAATAGAGCAATTTATTTCAAAAAAAAATTAATATGTTGACTAGAATCATATATTAGAATATAATTCTAATATATGAAGACATTAAACTCAAAACATGCATCATCTGAAAAAAGGACAGCCGATATAATACAGGCCGCTCTTGAATGCTTTACAAGCTCCGGATTAACCGATACATCAATGGCAGATATATGCGCCACCGCCAATGCAAGCACGGGTAGTGTTTATCATCATTTTAAAAGCAAGGAACAGCTCGCTGCTGCAGTTTACCTGAAGGGTATTGAGGCCTACCAGTCCGGCATGATTAGAACTATCATTAAGGAGACTGATGCATTTAAGGGGATCACGGCTGTTATAAGATATCACCTTAAATGGATACAGGTTAACCGGGATTGGGCTCAGTTTCTCTTTCAGAAAAGACATTCATCATTTCTGGAAGAAAATGAGGATAAACTGTCCAGCCTGAACAGGGAATTCATGAAAACAGTTTCCGGCTGGTTTGACCGGCATATTGAAGCAGGAACCATACGTCATCTTAAATGGGATCTGCTGCTCTCATTGCTGATGGGGCCCTGTGAGGAATATACTAAATTTTATCTTTCCAATAAAACAGTTACAAAAATTGATGAAGCCGTGAAGGAACTTTCACTTTCAGTATGGCGCTCACTTGCAAATAATCAATAATACAATATTGGAGGATTTTATGAAAAACAACGTCACACTGTATTTCACCCGGAAGCCATCTGATATTTCAACTTTATGGCAGGCTTATCGTTCCAGGAAAAGCATGTTTCAAGGCATTGATAAGATTCCTGAAATCCATGTTAAAAGATCGGATTTCAGGATTGATGCTTCACATCTAGGCGAATTCAACGCCATATGCGGAATTGATCAGACACAGGGCCTGCATATTCTCTATCCATTTACTCTCGTATATCCCTATCTGATGAGGATATTATGCAGAAACGAGATGCCCTTCTCACATTTTAAAATATTAAATACAAGAAACCGTATTATAATGTTCCGTACAATAATAGCTGATGAACTTATAAATATTGATTGTTACAACTCTGCATCAAGGATTACACCGAAAGGCCTTGAAATTGATTTTAAAGCTGAAGTTTATTCCGGGACTGAAAAAGTATGGGAGATTACCGTTACATATCTTAACCGCGGCAGGTATGGAAATGCAGGTCCTGATTATAAAGATCCGGCACTTGAAACACCCGGTAATTTATCAGTCGTTAATGCATGGTATCTTGAAGCAAAAAACCGTTTCAGATTCGGGAGAATATCCGGTGATACAAACGGCATCCACTATGGTTCATTCTATGCACGGATGTTTGGATTTAAAAGGGACTTCGCACAACCGATCCGGATTATAACCAAATGCATATCTGAACTCCCCGGCCAGATTGCAGATAAGCCGGCCGAGCTGATTTTTTTCCTCAAAGGCCCGGTTTATTATGAAAACATGCTTACACTGAAAAATCAGGCATCAGGGAATATAAACAGATTTGATCTGTTCTGCAGAGGCAATGACAGACCCTGCATAAGCGGAAGACTGGCTCTGTGTTAAGGGTTATAAAATGAAATTGCCCGAATTTAAAATAGAGAATGAGGACATTATGAACGCACTTGATCAGATTAACAAAAAAGAACTGAAAGAATTTCTGTCAAAGGGATGGATTACACATGATGCGATGTGGTTCTACAATGCGGTAAAAGAATGCGGCATTGAAACAGGAAACAGGTTGAATCTTGCCGCCATTCAGATGATGTCAGTGTTTGAGGTTAAAAGAGTGAAAGAAATCCTCGGGATGAAGGAAAAACCGGAGAGTTTTGATGAACTTGCGCATTTTATTCGCAACGCATATGACCTTATAATACCTGACTTTATGAAAACCTCTTTGTCTTTTCCGGAAAAGAACATAATAGTTTTTGAGTGGGAAAAAGACGGTTGTTTTGCCTATAAAGGTGTCTGCAAAAGCGGGTATATAGACAATTACCAGTGCGGCGTAATGCACAGGGTCAACAGCTGGTATAAGACTCTTGGCATTGAATATGTGATGAATCCGGAGATTGACGGCTGCCTGATGCATAAACAGGGCAACTGCCGGGTAGAGTATCATTTCTTCTTTGATTGATAACATAGTAACATCAACCGGGGAAGCCCTGCTGATGTTACTATGTCTAATCTTTTAGTTTTTTAATAAACTATATGATGTAACTACCGGTGTGAGCGCATAAAGTCCCGGTGCGGCAGTGAGTATAAGTGTTGCGGCAAGCAAAGTACGAAAGATATGTTTTCGTATAACATGGAGCATTTTCATCTGTCCGGATCAGGATTCTCAGGATTTAATGATGTTCAGGATGTTGTATCCAGAATCTTCTTGTAATTCATTTTACCTCTGATTACCCTTATTTCTTTATTCTTTTGTATTTTGTATTTTCTAATCCTGTTAATCTTGTTAATCCCGGGAATCCTGATTCAGACGGCTTTTTATCCTGTCAATCCTTTAATGGTTAGTTTACCTGCAGGGTCTTCAAGTATATCCATATAACGGCCAGGAGGCACGGACTCGGTATGTTCATCTATTACTCTCGGTGTAATGGCATGGAGTGCTGAAGGAAAAATTAATGCCGGGAATATAGTCAGAATGAAGTAAAGGTTTCTTTGCGGGTTATTGTCTTTACTTTACCGTTCTGAATGTCTTTTTTTCGCTTTAACATATCCTTACCATCTTTACCCAGAATAAGTACAAGCTCCTCAAGACTTTTTCAGGAAACCCTGATTACTATAGCACATAGGGAGCAGTTAACGATTGGAGGTTGAACAATTATCAAAAAATATGGACTTTTCCGGGAAACCGTTACAGGATTCTGATACCTGTTTTTATAATCTCCCTGGCAAAAGGATTGGTGTCATTAAAATCTTCAATACTGAAAGGCATCACTTCAATCATTGATGAAACCCTGCGTGTGAATTTTCTGACCTTGTCCCTGTCCCTTATCCGGTCACCGGTGAAAATTCCTGAAACAAGGGCTATATCAATGTCGCTCCACTCATCGGAAGTACCTTTGGAATAGCTGCCAAAAAGAAACGCGCTTTCAACAGATATATCATTGCTGCAGAGAACATTGATATATCTGTCGATAATGTTTTTTATGCTGTCCGGGATTTTATCCATAAATAAAGCTCTTTGATTTTATTAAAGTATTCAGATGTGAATTCTTGAGTACATATTTTATAAAATGAAAACTTGTAATCCGGGTAACGTGCTTCAATATTAAAATCATTAATTTTATCAAGAAAATCCAGTTGTTCCTCTGAAAAATTTAAACCCGAAAGCTCAGCGAGTCTTACAAGGTTATGAACCTTTGGAGGAACTTCATTATTATGAGAAGAAACATATATAGCTTTCAGCATCTTTTCAATAACAATATGAGAAATAAAAAGGCACCAGTCATATTTACCAGCAGAAAAAAGGCTTTCGGCACTTTCAAGATCATGAGCCGCACTTTCTTCCCAGTAAAAAATATGTTCTTTTATATCCATAAAATAGATTTAACCAGTTATCTAAGATTGTCAATAAATTTAATACAGCAATGCGCGATTAAAATTATTGACATTGAATATTTCATAATATCACTATATTGCAAATGAATAATGGCAATCTTTAACGAACGATTATATATTTGAAATATTATCCCCGCTGGATTTTACTATTCATACGACACTTCAGTATTATGATAAATTATTAACCAAGCATCCGGAGCTTGATGGCAAAATAGAAGATGTTAAAGAAACCCTGAGAAATCCAGATGAAATACGCAAAAGCAAAAGGGATGAATACATTTTTCTTTTTTATTCAGGTATCGATATGACAATTGCCTGGCAACAGCCAAGAAAAATCAGATATGCACTGAAATGGGTGATGGCCTGATCCTTATTAAGGATTCAGAAACAAATGAACCTATCGGTATTGAACTGCTGTCATATAAACCTGAAGAGAACAGAATCAGCGGAATTACTCTCCGGATTGACAAAGTTTCGACATAGAAACATATAAAAAAGGGCTGCCCTGAAAGACAGCCCCTCTTTTTATCAATTAAACAAGTTTCCTTTTAATCAAAAGTTCAGCTATCTGAATTGTATTAAGCGCGGCCCCCTTACGGATATTGTCCGATACAATCCACATGTTGATACCATTTTCAATGGATTCGTCTTCTCTTATCCTGCCTACAAATACATCGTCAAGGCCGGCTGCATCTATAGGCATAGGGTACTGTTTTTTAGAAGGATTGTCCACAACGGTTATGCCCGGTTTACCCTTCAGTAGTTTCTTAACCTCTGCTGCTGTAATCTTTTTCTCTGTCTCAATATTTACCGATTCCGAATGACCATATATTACAGGTATCCTTACAGTAGTTGCTGTCAGTTTTATGGAGTTGTCCCCCATTATTTTTCTTGTTTCATTAAGCATCTTCATCTCTTCTTTGGTATACCCGTTCTCCAGAAAATCGTCTATCTGCGGGAGAGCATTAAACGCTATCTGGTGAGGATAAACCGATACCTTTGAAACAGGTTTCCCCTGGGCAACTTCAAGCGCCTGCGCACGGCATTCATCTATCGCTTTAATTCCTGTACCTGAAACAGCCTGATATGTGCTGACCACTACCCTTTTTATTCTTGCTTTTTCATGTATAAGTTTGAGAGGAAGCAGCATCTGAATTGTTGAACAGTTAGGGTTTGCAATAATCCCTTTATGCCATTCAACATCATAAGGATTAACCTCCGGGACTACAAGCGGAATCTCCGGGTCCATTCTCCACGCGGAACTGTTATCTATTACTATACAGCCGGATGCGGCCGCCTGTTTTGCTATCTTTAAACTTACATCTGCGCCGGCAGAAAAAAGCGCTATATCATAACCTTTAAAGGAGTTTTCATCCGGAGCTTCAACTGTAACCATGCGTTTACCAAACTGCACCTCTGTCCCCACATCTGTCAGATCAAGAAACTTTATCTTATCAATCGGAAATTTTCTCTGGAGCAGTATCTTCCTGAACTCATTACCTACTGCGCCAAGTGCGCCGAGTATTACGACATTGTACTTTTTCATATATATCTCCTGTAAACATTTTTGTTTCACATCAGACTTTCCCTTCGGTTATCAGACCTGACAATCGGTTAAACTATGGATTTACTCTCAGGGAACAATAATTCTGTTTTATGCAGATAAGATTTCTTTTATCGATGGCTGAGTGAAGTCGAAGCCAAAATTCATGGCACAGGCCTGCACCAGTTAATCCTTCAATAATCTATATTCTGATCTTCTCATCTTTCGGGCGTTCCGGATTTTCACGATAAAGAATTACCGTGTTGCCTATCATATTGACAAGAAATGATCCGGTACCGGTTACAACCTTATCTGTTAATTCTATCTTTTCATCTTTAAGATCAATAAATTTTACTTTTATCAATTCATGAGCTTCAAGCGCTTTATCCACTGATTTGACAAGGTTCTCTGTTATCCCCTTCTGCCCGATAAGGACAACCGGTTTAAGCTTGTGTGCCAGAGCCTTTAGCTTTTTCTTCTGACTGGTGCTGATCTCTTTCATTTAAACTCCATAAAACAAATTAATCCAATTATTAACGCAGCGTCAGGGAATCAAGTGTTTTTCTCAGAATAGTGAAAGATTCTTCTGAACGATGATTATCAGCATCATATTTCAAATCCCTGCCCCCATGCGACGAGCTCTGGATATGTCCGGAAGATTAAAAACGCCCTTTATTAAAATGACTTGTATCCGCTTTTTATGTGAAGCACAGGTCACCCAGCGAAGGTACCCTATTTTTCCCGGAGAAGGAACTTGAAGATGCTTTGCCACCTCCGGGGGTGCGGGGTCTTTGTGATTTATGATACATCAGATTCAGGTAATTGGCAGGATTTTCTGCGCACAGTTTTTCTGTACACGAACATTCTTTACATCGTGCATCAGCTGTTTCAGATTCAAATTCACGGCAGATTTATGACAAATATCACAATCTGTTTACAGAGTATTCAGTTTCGCTTCAATTACGCCTCAAACACGCTACTTACAGCTTTAAATGCGCGTTTTTCTCTGCCTTAAACGGTATTGAAACGGTATTGAAACGGTTTTTAACAGGGTCTATATACTGCCTGAGTTCCGCTTTAATAGTTGCACCTCTGTCTTTTGCTGCACTAATATTACTCTGTCTATCTGCTGATCTGCTGTTTTCTGAACAGTAACTGGTATATTCTTTAACTTCACCGGAAGCGGATACAACCACTGCATCCCCTGTTCCGCCGCTTCCCGATGGAGTTACAGGGGAACCAGGTGCAATGCCACGAAGGTATTCAGACATAAAGAGATTGTAACCGGACTTCTTCTTCCTCTTTGCCCTGTTTCTGTAAATATCCTTCTCCTCTTCCGGAAGCACCTGCCATGCTTTTACGCTGCCGCTGAAATTACCCCTGCACTTCACCTGAGGTTCAGTGCGTGGATTAACCGGGATTGTACGTCTTTTAATGTAAATTTTACCATAGCGTCTGTAAAGTACAAGGCCGTCCAGACCTCCATGCGCAGTTCTTAGATAGGGATGAAGCTTTACTCTGGCCATTCATTTAGTCTCCTTTTTATCATTATTTTTTATCGTTATATTGAAACTTATGTCTCTTATAACCAGTCCGGAAAAGCAAATGACATGGTGCAAGCAGAATTTTTAAAAAATTTACCAGATTGGATTACGGAAATGTCACTTTGCCACCTCCGGAGGTGCGGGGGCCGGGCAGTTATGGCTGCTGAATGTATACTTTACCGACAATGTGTGCTCAAAGAGTAATGGCTAAAACCATCTTTACCAAAATGGATTCAGGCCTTTTAAAATAACGTGTCCTACTTCCTGAATCTCTCCGGCCATAGCGACATAAGTCTCTCTTTAATGGACTTTTCGCTGCCGTTCTCTGTCGGATTATAAAAGCGGGAATTCTTTAACTCCTCCGGGAGATATGTATCATCAACAAAATGATTATCATAATCGTGAGGATATTTATAATCTCTCCCGTAATTCATTTTTTTCATAAGACCAGTCGGCGCATTTCTTATATGAAGCGGAATCTCGTAATCGCCGGACAGAGCTGCATCCTTAGCGCTTTTTATTGCCATGTATGAAGCGTTGCTCTTCGGGGCAGAGGCTAGAAATATGGCACATTGCGAAAGTATTATCTCGGATTCCGGCATTCCTATGCTTTTTACTGCCGTAAGGGTTGATACCGCCAGGTTAAGCGCCGCCGGGGATGCATTTCCTATATCCTCCGAGGCGAGTATCACCATTCTCCGCGCGATAAACTCAGGGTCCTCACCGGCCAGTATCATTCTTGACATATAGTAAACTGCGGCGTCAGGATCCGAGCCGCGCAGCGATTTGATAAAGGCGGAGATTGTGTCGTAATGCCTGTCCCCCTTCCTGTCATAATAAAGTACTGTGCTTTCAAATGCCTCCTTTACAGCCTTTTCCGTAATCACACCGTCGCCTGAAAGCATAAAGGATACTTCCAGTATGTTAAGCATTCTCCTTGCATCCCCGTTGCCTAAAAGTACAACATTCTCCTTTACCCCATCCTCAAAGGTTATATTGCCCTCTTTAAGTATATGATCTGATTTAACCGCATTATCAAGAATAGTCTCAAGGCTTTTTTCTGAAAGTCTCTGAAGCTTCATTACCCTGGCCCGAGACAGCAGAGGTGATATTACGCTGAATGAGGGGTTTTCCGTAGTTGCCCCTATAAGTACAATATCACCCGATTCCACTGCGCCGAGTACCGCATCCTGCTGCGCCTTGTTGAACCGGTGAATTTCATCAAGGAAGAGAAGTGTCTGCCTCCCCATCTGTCTGTTCTTTTCCCCCGATGTTATTACCTTGCGCACATCAGCAACGCCTGAGGATACCGCACTGAGGTAATGATACTCCATTTCACAGCTCTCCGCTATTATCTTCGCGAGAGTTGTCTTGCCGGTTCCCGGATCACCCCAGAGTATCATTGAAAACACCCTTTTCCCGTCTATGGCTGAACGTATAATTTTCCCTTTTGCAGTAAGGTGCTCCTGCCCGATATACTCATCAATTGATGAAGGCCTGCATCTCTCCGCAAGAGGGGTTATCTTTTCGTCGAGCCCCTTAAAGAGGCTGAGGTTTCTCTCTACCATTTATTCTCCCAGTCAACTGCAGCGGTGGTTTTCATCAGGAAAACAAAAGCGATTATACTTGCTATAGTAATAAGGAATCCTGTATGTTCAGGGATAAAAAAAGCAGCTGAAAAAATCCACTGAAAAAGAAGCGCACCGAAGAATGCTATCCTTGTAATGTCTTTTCCCTTCCCGATTAACGAGCAGTAGTATAAAATTATCCCGGTTGATACAACAAGTGAAATAAAAACCGCAAGTATAATGTTCATATAACTGACAAGATATGAGCCGAGCAGATAGAAAATAAAAAAACCAGTTATAATAAAGAGATAGTGCATCGGGTGGAGGTTGATATTTTTAGAGACACAGAAGACAAGAAGAAAGCCTATAAATAAAAACAGCGCTATGGGGGCATAATAGAACAATCTGGAAACAATCTCTCCGTAATTACCCTCAGCCTTGAATTTTAAAGATATATTCTGTCCCGTAACAAGGTTTGATGCTCTCCAGGTATACTTCATCTCTTTGCTGTCACCAGATGATGTTGTAGGCACCATCGCTCCGTTTGGTATATCGCTGTCGGTAAAATCGGTAGTAATTTCAACATCGAGGCTTTTAATCTCGGCCTTTTCACTCCCCATGGCATAATCAAATGTGCCTGTCCCCTGGGCGTTGTAGCTGACTTCAACAGTTACGGTTTCATCTCCGGAAAGAACTCCATCCCACTGAACTCCGTCTGAAAAGTCAGAGTCACCTGTATAATCCTTATTCCCTAACTTTACTTTTATATCGGTAATATTTCCCGCTCCCTGCGGAAGAGGGAATGAAAATGAGAGTTTTTCACTTTTTTTGTTGAGATTCCTCAACACATACCTGCCGTTGAAATCCAGATTGAACCCGGGATATTTTAACAGACCCTTCTGTCTTATATTTGATTTTATTTTTACTTTTACCTTCTGGTCGGAAATACCCATGTTTCTGCTTACGTCAGTGATTACCCTCTCCATCTCACCCGTCTTTTTATTCTCACGTTCAATATATCCTTTCTCCATGAACGTAAAAGAAGGGAGCTGCTGAATTATCTCACCACCCCAGATCTCCTGGACAGACTTTAAATTTGAGGAATAACTTTTTGAGTGCCTGTCGTCAATACGAAATCCTATTGTAATAGCAACAATGCTGAAAACAGCTGTAAAGATAAAAATCAGGGCATACTTCATAACCTTTTTAACAAAATCTGGCCGCACCTGAAATATTCTTACAGAAACAAGAATAAATGATGCTGCAATTATACAGAAACCCAGGAATATAAGAGCTCCGGCTGTCATAGTTGCCTCCTTTGAAGATATATTATTTTACCTTTTACAGGGGCCAAGTCAAGAAATAATTAATTGTCTGAAATGATGTATTTATTCATTAATTATAAATCCGGATGGAGATAGAATACGAACCTTCTTCCATTATTCATTGCAGGAAAAAGTCATGGTATGTTTTGTCACAGCAAAAATCAGTTAAATATCGTCATTACAACCATCCACTGATAACAGCAATGAATTGCCGGATGTGACAACCTCAGGTTTTTTACGGATTATTTTATCTGCCATAAATGATATTGACCCGCTGATGCTGCACTCTGAAAAGGCCTGCCTTACAGGAATCCCGAGTTTCAACGCGTAAGAATGTCTCAATATGTCATTATGAATAATTCCAAGGAACAGCGGGCGAATCCCGACTGAGAGCTCAACTGTTTCTTTCAGTATCTTATGATACATATCAAAAGCCCTTTCTATATCATGAGTATAATTGAATACTATAAAGATATCAGCCGGATGCTTCTCAAGCATAAGCATTTTTTTAACCACATTAAAATAGTCTGAAACAGCCGTTGCTTCAATTCTCAGAGTAATAATCCAGATATCTGAATTCTGAAGAAGTGTATTGTAGGGATGTGCGAGCGGATCCTTTATATTGTAGATGAAAATATCAGATTTCCCTCCCAGCTCTTTTATAAGCTCTTCAACTTTAACAGAATATCTTGAGTCAAAGTTTTTTGAAAAAGATATCAGTTCCATTTTATCTATTTTTGTTTTATGTATCCCTATACTGTCTTTCCCTTTTACCGGGGATATATATTTAAAAAAATCTCTGTTACCGCTGTCATCCTCACAACTGCTGTATATTACATGAAAATTCCGCGAAACCATCTCTATGGCAAAATTAAGGCTGACAAAACTATTACCGACATTTTCACGTGATCCTATAAATGATATGTGAACATTATCTTTGATTACTTCCATATATCCTCTCTGGATAACAGGTTTTCTTTCGCCATTTTCTCGAATATTTTCACGATCTCAGGATCAAATATTTTGCCGGATCCCTTTTTAATAATTTTCTGAGCTTCTTTAACAGGAAAAGCCGGTCTCTGCGGGCGTGGAAGTATCAGCGCTTCGTACATGTCAAATATTGCGATTACCCTTGCAACAAGAGGAATACTCTTCCCGGAAAGTCCTTCAGGATAACCTTCACCTGAAAATCTTTCGTGATGAAAAAGAATACCATCATTTACTATGCTGTGTATTATCATGAAATCAAGCAGTTCAATACCACGTTGAGTATGAGTCCTGATTATTTCATACTCCTTTTCTGTAAGGGACGTCCTTTTGTTCAGTACCTGTGATGAGACGTCAAGATATCCAACATCATGAACCAGGCCGGCTATATAAAAAAGATTACACTCCTCCGGTGAAAGGCCAAGAAGTCCTGCCATATAGTAAGCATCCACACCTACACGAAGAGCGTGACGGTCATTGAATACTTTTCTGTCAATAAGTTTTGACAGGGATACAACCATATCCATATCAACGGTTAAATCCATAGATGCCGTAATTTCTGCCTGATCAGCAAGTGGTACTGCCGTTTTTTTATCAGCAATCATTCTCTGCATATTCGGCAATGCCTTAACACCGGACAGACCCTGATGAGAAAGACTTGAACTCAGGAATGAAGAAACACGCCGCCTGAGATATTCATCGCCATCAAGAACCAGAGCCATAAGAATATCAGCCTGCCCCATTGTTAAAGGCTGACGATCAGGATCAACCTTTGTTTCAATATATGAAAAAACCTCAAGCCTGAGTTCCCTGTCCATCTCGCTGATCGATTTTTTTATCATTGACCAGTCCAGTTCGCCGGATTTAATTTTATTAATCAGTTCTTTAATATTCTGCATTTTAATAAGTTCGTTGTAATACTGGCCGCTGTTATCCGCGAAGAGGCGTTCATACTCTTTGCCCCCTTTTTTTGACTTACTCCGTATTCGGACAAACTTAATAAGAAACATAAGGAACATTGCAACAGCTGCTGCTGCAATAACAAACAGGCTCACTGCTGTTATCATATATGCAGAGTTATCTGTAATTTCGGATAAAAATTCATTTTCCTTATCTTTAGACTCTGTTTTTTTCTGCTGTGTATTTAAATCAAGAAGGCGCTTGTTAAAACGTTCCTCCATGTTGAGTATTTTTTTCTCGTAGATATCCTCTGCTATGCGCGGATTCGATTCAATTCTTCTGATCTCTTTTTTTTCAATTTCAATTCTCTTTCTTTCAGATTCAATTCTCTTTCTTTCAGCTTCGATTCTATCCTTCTCAGTTTCGATTTTATTTTTTTCAGCTGCCGTGTCCGTGTAGGCAGCTTTATTTTCTGATGTAATGTCCCTGTTTGATGTTTTATTTACTGAAGCATTATCCTTTTCTGCTGTGTTTTTTACAGATAATGTTCCACCCTCATTCTTCAGATTACTTACATCAAAATCACTTTTCATCTTCCAGTAGCGTTCAGTAGCGATTGGATGTGTTGGAAGAACCTTTACAGCCTTCTTGAAGTATTCATAGGCATTTTTGAAATTACGGTTGTCATACTCTTTTTCACCCGTATCGACACATATATCCGCAAAAATCCTTTTTGCCTGCAGATTGGATGGATTTTCCTTCACTACATTTTCAAGAATTGCTATAGCTTCAGATGGGTTGCCTGCAGCGTACTTTACTTTTGCCTGCTGGATTGACTCATCAGGGGTCGCGGCAAAAATAATTGTCCCGTAAAATATCAGTATCGAAAATAATAGTTTTTTTTTCATACTTGTCACTTCCATATTATTGTTGAATTTTTACCGCAGTAAATCCATACCGCCCTGTAGGCATATTGGTTACAGATGTCCAGGTATAAGTCCAGGCGTCCGGTGGTTGTGGAAGATCTATCCAACCCGCTCCGATTGACCCACTGGCAGATGAAAGATTATCTGTCCCGCCGAAATTATAAAGCCGGTAATTAGGGCTAAGAGAGGATGAATAATAAACCACAGAGGATCCAAATCCTCTTGACGGAAATGTCGTTCCAGTGGCTGTTCCGGTCTGCCAGGAAGAACCGGAAGTAATAAATGGATATGCCAGATATTGAACAAGATTTGTTGATGTACTGCTGGTTGTATTTGTTATTACTGATGTTGCAGTAGCAGATTTAGTCAATGCAGTGAATCCTCCGGCAATTATCATTACGTCTCCGGAAGACGCTTCATATATGTCCCCGGCAATACCTGTGCGGGCTGATGTTAAAACGGTTTCTGTTGCCGTTGTTTCCGCACCAAGTACGGATTGATAAATATTAAACCCCAGATGATTTGTTGTAACCGGAATCAGTGTTGCATAGGCATTACGTCCCGCAAAATTATAAATAACACTGTCGCTTGCCAGCATAAATCTTTCTGATGCAGTGGCTCCAAATACAGTCATTGTTGTCCAGGAGTCTCCTGCCGGATAATATGCATAAGTTGTAGTATTAGATGTATAGGAAGCTGATGCATTTGAACTGCTGCCACCCATAATGTAAATTTTATTGTTAAGCCGTACAGCATTTATGTTTGCCCGCGGGCTTGTAATTGAAACACCTGTAGACCAGCTCGCTGTCTCGATTGTATAATACTGTACTGTGCTTAATACATTTCCGGAAGAATCAAAGCCGCCAAAGACATATATACGGTGGTCTGAATCCGAAACTTTTATAGAACAAGCCCCGGCAAAACTTACAGGAGTCGGCAGTCTTGTTATTGAAGGATACCATGTATCGGTAACAGGGTCATACATGTCAACAGCACTGACAACATTAGTGTGGGATGCTCCCGTTAATCCTCCTACCATCCATATACCGCGTAGTTTTACAGCAAGAATATTGTTGGAATCAGTGGATTCAGAATCTTCGAGTATGTCTCCACCGCATGAAACAAATAATAAGAATATTACCAGAATTATATTTTTTATCTTCATATTATTTCTCTCTATTTATTAAAATGAGTAAATTATGCCAGCATTAAAGAACACGCGGTTGAATTTGCTGCTGTTTTGCAATATTGTTTCAGTACCTGTATAAAATCTTGTTCCTAATCTCTCTGTTATATTTATATCAAAACCGGTCTTAATATTTAAAACAGTATCTAATTCAGTTTCAGTCTTTGTATTTAGTGGAGATTTCCTGATAATATATGCCCCCCCCATCCCTGCAGAAACGAACGGAATAAAACGGTTTATTAATGAAGATTTTTTTCTCATCTGCAAGAATTTATAAATTGCATATGGCTGGAACGTATAGATTGAAAACTCACTATCATCGACTTTATAATCAATATTAATTGCAGAAAACTCACCACCAATATATAATCCGCGTACAAAGTCTGAATCGAATTCTGCAAAAGCTGAAAAGCTAAAGTCGCTTTCAAAATCAGGGGCTAGTCCTGCATACGGTATATAATACCCGCCGGAAAATCCGAAGATGACCGGTAAACCATTATAATACTTTTTTTTAACAGGATCTGAAATTTCCTTAATTGTTTGAACAGGCAATGTGATTGCGCCAAAATCCACATTTACAAATATTCCGACCTCTTCATCGTAATTCTGTATTTTACCTTTGATTATTGATCCATCACGAAGGATAATATCCGCAGTGACATTTTTAAAACTGTCAAAGTTCTTTTCGTTCTTTAAAATATCGCTTTGCGATATTGTCAGTGACTTTCCAAAAGACTCAATTACTATACCATTTGAATCTGTCCTTGTTATTTTTCCGAGGTATATACTGCCATCAAACAGCATTATAACATCCGCCATGGCAACAGAACTTACAAACAGTATCATAACTGATACGATTAACCATTTCCTCATATTCATATTCTCCTGAAAACTATATATAATGACCGATCAGCCGGCAATTATATCCATATTGTTTTTTTATTAACAGATTCTTCTGTAAATACTGAATCATCTGATTCCGGAAAATCGCGTATAACACATTCTGCGATTATGTTTGTTTTGAATTCACCATACTTTTTACCCGGCACCTGTCTGAAATACGGATTTCATTCAGTTCTATTTATCTATATTTTACAGAAATTCAGCTTATCAAAGTTTTATCGAATCTGTTGCACCACTGTCAGTCACTACTCTGCCGGCTTTCAAAAAATCGATAAAAATATTAAACAGAATCGGATCAATACCCGGCTGCCCGTTTGTAATATACTTCTGTTTCATCTCCATAAGCGCCTCTTCCGGCTTTAAACAGCCTGCCCTGTAACTTTTATCCGGATCGGTCATAGCATCATATATATCAAGTATCTCAAGTATTTTGGCGGGGAAATAGGAAAGAGAGGCGCCATATGCCACATCCATGATGTTATGTGACATACAGAATTTCGTTCTTAATGAATCACTTCTCTCGGTTTTTCTTTTGTCGAATTTTTTTATAAGTGTTTCTCTCTGCCTGTAACCGTATGACGCATTATAATAGTCGTGGTGAAGAAGGCCCATTGCAACTGTCCCCGTAGTAAACCTGCCGGAATTGAGCAGCATATTGTAACTGTCAAAAACATGCCTCCGGGCTTTTACCGGCACAAATCCCTCATCGCTGTCATGATATTCTATCTCCGGTATTTTACCAATATCATGAAAAAAACCGCCAAGAGTATATTCCAGAAATATTTTTCTTTCTCTTACCGGTGCGATCCCCCCCTTAAATACAATCTCAAGATTTATATTCTGGGAATCTGCAAAGAGCCTGGTATAATATTTGTGGAATCTTTCTTTGAAATGGGCCCTGATCCTCTTTATATCATTTGAATATTCAGTAAAATATTCATTGTAAAAAGTCAGGAATGAAACCATACGTATGAGCATTCTATTCATATGATTAAGGGTATTTGAACCTGTCTGTATAAATTCCAGCCTTGCAAGATCGGCAAAGCTCGATTCTCCATTTGATAAAAGAGTGACGAGGTTATCCATTGCAAACTCAATTTCATTTACAAGCCGTATCATCTGATCTTCAGAGATCGGTTTGACTATATTCTCCTCAAGAGTTACCTTACTCATGCACAAAATACGGGAAAATGCATTTGATATCTGTGAAGCTGTTTCGTTGTCAAACCGGCTTTTTTTATCAACAAGAGATTTTATCTGATAATTGCTGTTGATTGTACTTTGAAGCCTCTCCATCATATCCATTTCGCCCGCTTCTGCAAGCCCGGTACTGAATGCAGTATCAGTTTTTTTTAAAATCACGGTTTTTTCTGTACTATGCGATAATGTGTCCTCAACAGCCTGTGTATTGAAATTTATTATTATATCCTTATTGCGATCATAAATCTCTTCGTTTATATAAAGATCTGTGACCGTATTTTTAAAATATTTATCAAAATCCTCCGGGGGGATATATGTAAAAGTACCATCTTTTTTTTTACGCATAAGAGGGATGTTGCTTTCCATTATCTGCGGCAGAAGTATACGCATCTCTTCATGATTTATTCTGACTAAATTTTTATTTTCTGATTCTATATTTTTATTCATGATTTATTCCGGAACAGGTTTAATCTCTCAGTCTGAATATTTTGTACCTTTAGCGGAATTTACCCCGGGTTGTCTTATTTTAAAGAGATTTTCAACAGTCTCTTTCACAACGGGATCACTACTGTCTCTGCAGAAGACAGAGTAGCTTAATACAGGTTTTTGTTTAGTCTCATGATCTTTTCTGTAATACTCAGTTCTGAACTCAAGATAATACCCTCCCGATGCTTTACCATACCTGAACAGGGCAGAATTTTTTTTCATCTCATCAGCATCAAAATATTTAACACTAAATCCGTATACATCGGCAAATAACGTATGTGTATCAGGATCTTTTAAAATACTTTCAAGAGTGTTGAGCGACTTCATGCTGTCAGTATAGTTCCCTTTATAAATAGCCCCTTCAATGATATCCTTTTTCAGTTTAACAAGATCTTTAGTAAAAAATTTGGATGTTGAATCAGATCTGAATTTGAGATCTTTTGTGTTTGGAAAATATTCAACTACTGAATCGATAGTGTTATCACTGTTTTTATCAATAACCATTATT
Organism: Spirochaetota bacterium; assembly: GCA_963664815.2. GTDB lineage: Bacteria > Spirochaetota > UBA4802 > UBA4802 > UBA5550 > WRGT01. Next base: position 1,487,074 of record CAXXHB010000003.1, on the reverse strand, counting down.
ATCTTTTTCTCCACGCCGGAAAAATCACCGATTATAATCACCGTGTCACCATCAATAGACTGCAAAAATATATAGTTGATGTTATCCGGGGTTACAGGGAAGTATTTAAATCTGTCAATTGTCAGCTTTTTTATCTGAAGGTCATCAAGTCCAATTGAAAACACCGGCATCAGCATTGCCATCATTAATATTGCTGATAAACATATCTTTTTCATTTAAATTCTCCTTAGCATACAAATTGACCATTATCTGACAGAATATTATCCGGTATTTTTTTTACTATAAAAAATACCAATACCATCGGTATACATTATTATACTTTAGTATATTGACAATTTTTCAGGCTTTTTGAAATATAGATGATGATAGTTATCTTATTTAGTGAAGCCAAAGAATCCGGATTTATTACACGGGGGTTGTTACTGACTATATAAATCCTGATTTATTAAGATTACAATTAATTACTGATACCTGAAATGTTACAGGCTTGATGAAAAGATAGAAATACTAAAAAGGATAGAAATACTAAAATGGATAGAAATATTAAAAAAGTACTGATAGTTGAGGATGAAGCTATTATTGCCAGGAATCTTTCCCAGCTTCTGCAAAGAATGGGATTTGAACCTGTTGCTACGATATCAAAAGGAAGGAAAGTCGTTGATGCCGTAAAGCATTATATGCCCGATATCATTCTTATGGATATATTGCTCGATGACGACATTGACGGAATAACCGCAGCAGGGGCTGTAAGAGCATTTTCAGATACCCCGGTTATTTTTATTACATCCAATATTCAGCCTGAATTTGCAGACCAGGCCATTAGTGAAAATCCCTTCGGCTACATTATAAAACCATTCCGGGAGAGTGAAATAAAATATGCGATAATGCTCGCCGATCAGAAAATTGCCATGCTTCGTGAAATGAAAAAAAATCAGATTATGCTGAAAGAACTTAAAGAATTTTACAATACAATTCTCAGTTCCATGACAGACTGGGTAATTGTTGCCAACAGTAACTCAGATATACTTTTCACAAATGAATCTTTTAATAATACTTTTAGAGAAAATAATCTGCTGGCCGCTTTTAAAAATTTCATGCATGAGGAGTTTAATAATAAATCAGGCCTCCTTAAAAACGCTTTTACATCAGGTAAAATAGACAGGAAAGAGGTCTCTCTTGAAAATTCAAATGGTAAAATCAGCACCTACAGCGTAAGCGCCTCACCCATATCTGCTGAAGACGGAAGCATTAATATGGCTCTGATGTCGGGCAGAGATATATCTGAACTGATTGAGCAGCGTGAATCACTAACGACCATAAAAGAGATTCTGGACAGTATTGTTCAAACCGTCCCCATTGGTGTAATAGTTACAGATTCACAGGGAATTATCAGTCTTACAAATAAAACCTTTGAAACTATGAGCGGATTTACATCGACCGATCTGGAAGGGAAAAATATCACACTCCTGCAGTATCAGTCATCCCGGAAAAATCTGCTGTCAGATAACAGCCTGGATAATAAAAACTATATCCCTGTCGAGATTGAATTTGCTAAAGCAGAAACAGGTTCTTTTACATCGAAAACTATTATTTTAAAACTGGAAAAACCGCTTAATGAAAACTATAAAATTATATTCTTTGTGTCAGATATCTCCTTTGAAAAAAAACTGGAAATAAAACAGGTTCGTCTTCAGAACCAGATTGAAAGCATAACGCGTGAAATGGATGAGCTGAGCGAACTTCTGCTTGAAACAAATGTATATAATCAGTCAATAAAACGTGGTAATATTGAATTCGATTCCATAGACAGAAATATTTTAAAACTTATTGAGTCGGGTATGCCCAACAACCAGATAGCAGCTCGCCTGGGAATAGCTGAAATCACCGTCAAAAAAAGGCTCTCCGGTATTTACTCAAAACTTGATATAAAAAATAAATATCAGCTGATAGAATATCTTCATACAAATTTTGTTCCGGATAAATGATTATTAAAAATGATTTTCATCATCCCCATGCCCGAAGATACAGCATTGCCGGCAGAATCTGACAGAGCAGGAAAAGAAGTTTCTTGACAAATTTCCACCGGGAAAAGTGATTTGGATAATCTGATATTTTAATTTTTAAATGTTTAGAGAATAATAAAGAAAAATAATGAATAATAAAGAATAATTTTGATGAAAACAGAAAAAAAGTATAATAAGTTAAGTCGTGAACTTGAATCGATACTTGATAATCTGCCGGCTCTGATTTTTTATAAAGACAAAAATAATAATTTCATCCGCGTTAATAAATATTTTGCTCAGATAAATAAGATGGACAAATCTTTTTTTGAAGGTAAAAGTATTTATGAATTTTATCCACGGGATGAAGCAGATAAATATTATCAGGATGATCTGGATGTTATAAATTCCGGTGTTCCAAAACTCGATATTGAAGAACAATGGGATACCCCTGGCGGAAGAAGATGGGTTAATACCAATAAAATTCCTTTCATTGACGAAAATGGAGAGATTGTTGGCGTTATTGGAATCTCAACCGATATCACTGAACGTAAAACAGCCGAAAATGAGCTGCAAAAGTTTTCTGTAGCTGTTAATCAAAGTCCTGTAAGTATTGTCATTACAGGATCAGATGGTTCTATTGAATATGTAAATCCGACGTTTTCTGCACTGACCGGTTATTCTCCGGAGGAGGTCAAAGGCCAGAACCCGCGCATTTTAAAATCCGGTGAAACTTCAGGCGCGGTATATAGACAGTTATGGGATACAATTACATCGGGAAAAGTATGGAGGGGTACTTTTCATAATAAAAAGAAAAATGGAGAACTGTACTGGGAAGCTGCGATAATCTCTCCGATTACAAATGATAAAGGGGAAATTACTAACTTTATAGCGGTTAAAGAAGATATTACAAACCGTAAAATATATGAAAATAAAATAAATCAGCTGCTGGCAGACAAAGAACTGTTACTAAAAGAGGTTCATCACCGCATAAAAAACAATCTTAATACAATAATAAGCCTTCTGGCTATACAGGCCGATACTCTGGAAGAATATTCTGCCATTAAGGCTCTCAATAACGCCGGTAACCGTGTTCAGAGCATGATGATTCTTTACGACAGACTCTACCAGTCGGAGAGTTTCAGTTATATGCCGCTTAACGATTACCTTTCTACATTGATTGATGAGATCATAGCCAATTTTCCCAACAGTAAATCTGTTCATGTAGAAAAAAAGATCGAGAATTTTCCATTGCAGATAAAAAGACTGCAGCCTCTTGGAATGATAATCAACGAACTGTTAACCAATATAATGAAATATGCTTTTAACGGGATGGACAATGGAGTTATTTCCATATCTGCATATTCAGAGGATAAACATGTTCTCCTGGTAATACAGGACAATGGCATAGGTATGCCTGAATTCATTGATTTTAAAAATTCAACCGGTTTTGGCATGCAGCTTGTAAGTATTCTCACTGAACAGATAGACGGGAATATAAAGATTGAACGCGGTGAAGGGACTAAAATTATTCTTAAATTTGTTATTCAGGGAGATTGAGATTTAAGTTATCTGTAAAAATCCCGCTGAGATGATTATTCTCTTCAGCTATATGCTATTTCATATTCCTCTCCAGAATCCTTTTCCACTGTGATGTACCAAGAAAACTTTCTTCGGCATAACCGAATATCTCTTCATAAAGTTCCACCGGCATTGAAAAGGTCATAAGCTCTTTGGGAAGTCTTAACCTTGCAGAGATATCATTTAACCCGGTTACAGCTTTAAGCTTATTTTCAGAACGGTACTTAAGAGGCAGAGTCACCGCCGCTCCGCAGGCTGATACGAAACGTGTTATTACCCTGTCATCGCTCAGCGGTGAATTATAGTATACAAGAAAAGTAAGGGCGCTCAGCTGATCCGCGTTTACAAAAAAGATAACAACCTCAGGTTTTTCACCGGCTGTGAAATTCTCAAGAGGTTTCAACACTGTTACCGCTCTTACCCTTTCACTGAACCGCAATGTTTCAAGGTATTTTTTAACTTCAGAGGGTTCTTTCACAAACCTCTCACACTCACGCCCTTCAAGCCCATCTGAAAGATAATATTCAATACCTTCAAAAATCCAGTCAGCATATCCGAAATAAAAAGCCGAACAGTTCCACCCGGTTGAATCTGCATCAACTGATACTGTTTTACCCTTTGCCGCGGAGAATATCAGCGGCATTATACACCCTTTACCCTTTTCTTTAAAAAACAGAGAATCTTCAGGCCTCTCCTTACTATAGTAAAGACCCACAGGGAAAAATTCCATCCCCAGCATATCCTTTATTTTTTTTGCGCTTACAGATATATTTTCCATTTTGTCCACCAGTCATATACTTTACAATATACTCATATATAGTGAATATTGATTACAGCGGCAACTACTATTCACTCAGTCTTAACTTTATTTAACAGAAATTTTTAAAACTGCTGTTCACGGTTTTCCTTGACTTATTTCCCGCATTAAATTATAGACACTACATAACAGGCAGCCTGGCCGGGGTATAGACATTTGAAAGTATGTATTGCTGAAAAACCTAGTGTTGCAAGGGAGATTGCACAGATTCTCGGCGCAAATATAAAAAAAGACGGGTACTTTGAAGGAAACGGCTACAGGGTCACCTGGACTTTCGGTCATCTCTGCACCCTGATGGAACCTGACGACTACACCGCAGGGTGGAAAAGGTGGAGCATTGAAACCCTGCCGATGATTCCCGATAACTTTGACATTAAGCTCATTTCAAACCCAGGTGTCGGAAAACAGTTTAAAATAATAAAAACCCTTTTTGAGAGCTGCGACGAGGTTATAAACTGCGGTGACGCCGGAATAGAGGGTGAGCTAATACAGCGCTGGGTACTTAAAAAAGCCGGATGCATAAAACCTGTCAAGAGGCTATGGATCTCATCTCTCACAGAAGAGGCCATAAGGGAGGGATTTACAAAACTTAAAAACGGCAGCGATTACGACCTTCTCTATGAAGCGGGGAACTCCCGCGCCGTTGGTGACTGGCTCCTTGGTATGAATGCCACAAGGCTATATACTCTCAAGTACGCTAACGGCAAGGGTGTACTCTCAATAGGGAGAGTACAGACACCGACACTGGCTCTTATTGTAAAACGGAACTACGAGATAGAGAACTTCACCCCTGAAAAATACTGGGAGCTTAAAACAATCTACCGTGAAGTTACATTTTCTGCAGTTGACGGCAGGTTCAGCAGCTCAGATGCGGCAGATGAAATTCTTGAAAGAATAAAAGACAGAATTTTTACAGTTACATCCTTCACAAAGAAAAGAGGGACCGAGCCTCCACCGTCGCTGTTTGACCTTACCTCGCTGCAGGTTGAATGTAATAAAAAGTTCGGCTTCTCCGCCGACAGCACATTGAAGATTGTTCAGAATCTCTACGAGAAAAAATTCATCACCTACCCCAGGGTGGATACGAGGTTTCTCCCTTCTGACATCTATCCTAAGGTAACCGGAATCCTCAAAGGACTTAAATCATTCGCAAATGAAGTTGAACCGCTTTTGACCGGACCGGTACGTAAAAGTAAAAAGGTTTTCGATGACTCAAAGGTAACAGACCACCATGCGATTATTCCCACGGGGGTAAACCCCCGGAATCTGTCACCAAATGACGAAAAGGTTTATGACGCGGTAACACGCCGTTTCATAGCCGTATTCTACCCCGACTGCATAGTCTCAAATACCACTGCCCTGGGGGAAACGGATAAAGTGAAGTTCAAGGCTTCCGGCCGGCAGATTATTGAGGATGGATGGCGCGTGCTCTATCCCAGGCCGGAAAAAAAGGATGACAATGAGAAAAAGGAAGAAGATGAGGAATCGCAATTAATACCGGAATTTGTAACAGGTGAATCAGGCCCTCATACACCGAAAACTGAAGAAAAGGAGACAAAACCGCCAAGGCATTATACCGAGGCCACACTCCTCCGCGCCATGGAGACTGCCGGCAAATGGTCTGATGATGAGGAAATCCGCGATGCGATGAAGGAGAACGGAATAGGGCGCCCCTCAACAAGGGCCGGTATTATAGAGACACTGTTCAGGCGCAGCTATATCATACGCCAGAAGAAGAACATCATCCCGACAGCAACAGGTATCCAGCTTATTGATACAATAGAGAATGATCTCCTTAAATCGGTTGAACTGACCGGAATATGGGAGGGGAAACTACGCCTTATAGAAAAGGGTGATTACCATGCATCGCTGTTTCTCCAGGAGATGAAAAACATGGTATCAAACCTTGTATCTGATGTTAAAAAAGAGACCGGCAAAATGATACAGCTTGCGGATAAAAAAAAGCGGAACTTAAAAACTGAAATCAAAGAATCACCCGCGAAAAGCAGAACAACAGTAAAAAAAGTTTCAAAAAAGAACAGCGTTTCCTCATCTGAGAAGCAGGCTAAGAAACAGGCTCCGCAAAAAGTTCTTTCTGAAGAGAAGAAACTGCTGTCAGATGAAAAACCGGCTTCACCTGAAAAACAGGAACTGGTCTGCCCTGTGTGCAAAACCGGAAAAATAATAAAAGGGAGAACGGCCTTCGGGTGCAACCGTTACAGGGAGGGATGTAACTACATTATACCCTTTGAACTGCTGAAAAGAGATTACAACACGGAAGTTCTGACTCACGAAATACTTGATAAAATATCACAGAAAAAAAGTTAAACTGAATGTTCCGGTTTTAATCGAACTTTAATTATTACTGAATTAATTCAATTAAATGTTGCATAGTTTTCGATATCTGTTTTAATTATTATATAAATGATCTGATTCCGCAGGAGAATTGCATGGTATCTATGGATATTTTTGAAAAGTATTATTCTGAGCTTGTACGCTTTGACAGATTTCTCGGGATGAAACTTCAGGTTCACGCTCCGGGGAGAATTACCTATACCCTGGAGGTTATTGACGACCACCTTACCTCCCCCGACCAGTGCCACGGGGGAGTTATCTCTGCAATGATGGATGCAGTTCTCGGTGTTACAGCCCTTTCGCTTGCCGTATCTCAGGGTAATCTCTGCTCAACGGTTGAGTATAAAATAAACTATCTATCCACCGGTAAGCCTGGTGAAGTACTCGAAGGTACCGCCGATATCGATTTCTCAGGTTCAACTATAATATGCACCAGCGGCAGCATAAAGGATGCAAAAAGCGGAAGACTTATAGCAAAGGGAATGGGTACATTCCTGCAATATCCTATCTCGAAAAAGATGGACACTCTTAAATCAACAGGTGTAATAGAGGCATAGTTGTCATACATGGGTTGATTAATGAACAGGTACAGTAAACTTAAATTTCTGCTTGACATTATACTACACATATGTTTCCCTAGAAAAAGGAGGTAATATTATGAATAATAAAACAATTAATGTTAATGCTGAAAACATAGCATACTGCGGATTATACTGTGAAGCATGCGGTAAATACGCCAAAGGTAAATGCCCGGGATGTGCAAAAAACGAAAAAGCCACATGGTGCGGAGTAAGAAAATGCTGCATAACCAATAATTATAAAAGCTGCAGCGACTGCACCACTTATACCGAACCATTGGAATGCAGGGAATTTCATAATCCGATCTCACGTTTATTCGGACTTATCTTCAGATCTGACAGGCGTAAATGCATTGAATATATAAAGCAAAACGGTTACGAAAATTTTGCCAGGCATATGGCTTCAGAAGGTCGTATGGCCATGAAAAGATAATAAAAAAGATAATAATTATAGACTTTCATTCCACCGGAATCGATTTAAAATATATGAATCTTTTCCGGATGGAAGAGCTTTATATATGCCTGGCATGTTTCCACACCTGTATTTAATGTCATTTGAAGATCCTCAGAAATAAAATCAGCTCATTTTTTTGAATCTCTGTAACAGTATCCAGCGCTTTTTTTACATATTATTTTATTGACAATATTTAATATTTGGCCATAATTAATATCAGAACGAATTATTATAGATTTATTAAATATATAATTATCAATGGCAAAAATGAAGAGATCAATAAAATCATTATTAACAATTCCGGTTACAGTTTTTTTTATATCATCCTGCGGACAATCGGAGGACATTACTGTCAAAGCAGATAAATATAACACTGTGATCACAAAAACTGCAAGCTGTTCACCCGCCGATACATCCAGTTACAACAATGACAAATTCAAGATAATAATGACCCCAAGCGATACTGAAACAGTCTTCAAATATACAACAGACGGTTCGGATCCTACATATTACAACGGTAAAGAATTTACATCCCCTTTTATAATTGATTCAACGGTTCTGTCGCCAGGGACATACCAGATAAAGGTCTCGGTATGCGATCCAAACAGGGTAAGTGACACATCATCATTTACAGTTAAAATCGGAGACGGTTCGGCAACATACCCTTATGAAATTGCCACCTCAACGCATCTGAAAAATCTCTCTACTAATGTAAATAACGGTATTGATACAAATAAATATTTTAAACAGACAACAAATATCACCCTTGCATCTTACGCATCGGGTACGGGATGGGTTCCTGTCGGCACCAGTACCAGTCCATTCACAGGAAACTATGACGGTGGAAATTTTATAATACAGGATCTCACCATAAACCGTCCCTCAGCGGACTACCAGGGTCTTTTCGGAAGCATAACCAGTTCCGCTGTAATTCAGAATATTAATCTCGCTGACGTTAATATTACAGGCCATGACCTTACCGGAGCCCTTGCAGGTTCTATTAATGCAGCGACAGTTACCAACTGTGATGTTTCAGGATCTTCAACTGTCAGCGGAAATGAAAATACAGGCGGACTTATCGGTTATGCCTATAACTGCACCGTTTCCGGCTGCGATATAACCGCTGTTGTAACAGGTACATCAAATAATACAGGGGGGCTTATTGGCCACACAGAATGCAGCCCTGCCGGTTTTTCAATAAGCAGCTGCACATCAGCCGGAAATGTAAATGGTGCAACCAATGCGGGTGGTCTGATCGGAACCAACGGACTTACAGTATATGGTTACAGCATTACCGGTTCCTCATCTTCATCAGATGTAACAGGAACAAATAATATCGGAGGCTTTGCAGGTATAAATCACCGCAGCGGAAGTATAGCAAACTGCAATGCATCCGGAACTGTTACAATACCAGGTTCAACCACAATAGCAGGCGGATTTGTCGCCAGTAATGCCTACAGTGGCAGCATCAATAATTCATACTCCACTGGAAATGTTTCCGCATCTTCGGCAAACGATGTCGGCGGTTTCGTCGGAGAAAATTCATCAAGCGGCGTTATAGGTGACAACAATTACTCTACGGGTGATGTTACAGGTGCTAATTATTCAGGCGGTTTTATCGGTAATAATTCAAGTTCAATAGGGATGAATAATTATGCGACTGGTGACGCTTCAGGAGCACAAAATGTCGGGGGATTTGCAGGTTACAGCTCATCTGCCGGAAGCATCAGTACCGGAAATTACGCTGCAGGTACAATTTCAGGTACAGCATGGGTTGGAGGGTTCGTGGGAAACAATTCAGGTTCTATCGGTATAAATAACTATGCAACTGGAACTGTAACAGGAACGTCTAATGTAGGAGGATTCGCAGGATTATCTTCAGCATCAATCAGCACAGGCAATTATTCAACCGGCAATGTTAATGGTACATCCAGTGTTGGTGGATTCATCGGTTCAAATTCATCTACAATAACAGGGTGCTGGCATATAACAGGCACTGTTACAGGCACTGGAAGTTCCATCGGCGGATTTGCCGGAACCAACTCATCTACAGCCGGAACAATAACTCAATGCTACTCAGACTGCACTGTCACCGGGAATACCCAGGTAGGCGGTCTTGTGGGATATAACAGTTCAACTGCAGGTTTTTCTATATCTCTTTCCTGTGCCAAAGGAAACGTCTCTGCGAGTAATACTGGTGCGGGAGGTCTGGCTGGTGTTAACAGTGGTTCAATATCTAACTGTTATTCAACTGGTAATGTCACATCCGGTACTATAAGGGGTGGACTTGTCGGCTCTAACTTCGGCACGATAGATTATTGCTATTCAACCGGTACCGCTTTTTCAGCCAATGCTCTAATAGGAAACGATGGTACTTCAAACACATTTAATTATCTTTTCTGGAATAGTGATTCATTTTCAGGTTCAGGAGCAAGTATAACTACATATGTATACGGGGTAAATACAGCCGCTATGAAAACTGCATCAACTTATATAAACTGGGACTTCTCTACTGCACCAAACTGGGATATTAATGCAGCCAAAAACAACGGCTATCCCTACTTGCACTGGGAGAATTTATAATTCTCCTTTTACTTAAAGCTTAATTTCAGATCTTAAACCCGACACAGATCGATCCCCCCATTTCATGAAGGTATTCCTTTTTGTAAAAGATCGTCTTCCAGCTTCCCGATGGTTCAATAAAAAATCTGTCGCCAATGTTTATTCTCATACCTGCAGCTCCCATGGCAAAATAATCGACTGTAGCGTTCTTTTTATCCACCACATTACTATTCAACGTCAGTACAGTATAAACCGGTCCACCGTTGAATTTTATAAATACCTCAAGGTTCGTTGTTACAAAGGGGTAGTAATATCCCAACCCCAGTCCGAGTGAAGCGTACTGAAACGAACTTTTATTTATTGAACTCTTGTTGTTATGCCTTACCGCGTCAGCCTCTGCTTCAAACAGGAAATTCTGTAATACAGGGTTTTTAAAGGAAAACTGAAAGTACATCTTCCCGCCGGTATACGAGGTATCGAAGTAATCTGCCCAGAAGCCTCCGGGGACATTAAGCATATACCCTATCCCTATAAAATAAAACCTCTCAGCCTCTGCAGGTTCAACAATCTCCATTCCATTTTTTAAGACAGCCTCAACATCTCCCGTGTTTACAACAACAAAATCATACCTCCCTTTAAGGGATGACGCAGGCTTATAGCTGATCATGGCCTCACCGGCCGAGATAATCTTAACGCCCCCTGTCAGGTCTACCTCCTTTCCGTTTCCACGCAGAAGGAACCTGCTCTCCTTCATGAAATTTTTTCCCGTTACAAGTATATTTTTGTTCATATAGGAGCTGACCATCTGCCTTCGTGAGACTGAGAAAAGCTGAGGAACATAAAGCTTCGCCACAACAAACCTGTTCCAGCCGGTGCTTTCACCCTTCTGTTTCAGCAGGTTAAGTGTCGCTATCCTGAAGAGGTATTCTCCCGGCTCGAAATCCGATACTGAATAATAGTTGTCTTTTATTTCACTGTTAACAATTACAGTTCCGCCTGAATTCTGTATTTCAAGCACATATCCCCAGGCGCCGGGAACAGGTTCCCATGTAATTTTTCTGCCCGGTTCCGTATAGGCAGCTTTTGTTATGATGATTGCGAGAAGCAGTAAAAGTAATCTTTTCATCCCTGTCACTTCGAGTTAAAAAGAATTTCAGGGCTTTTTATTACCGGCGCCGGGAGCAGGTTAACGGCTTCAATTTCAAAAAATGATTTCTGAGACTCCCTGTAGGCTGTAACCTTCCCCCCTTTCATTTTTTTTGCCTTTACCTTCCAGCTGAACTCCCCCGGTTTGTAAAGCAGTTCGTTTGCAAGATCAATAAAAGGTTTTTTAGCCGTATATACCGATAGTGATCTTTCAGTTCCCGCCATACGCTGGAAAAGCTCCACTTCATATTCGCTGACACCATCAATCTTTTCCCATTGCAGCCTCAAACCCTTTCTGATTCCCGGAATAATTTTTTCATGTTCTTTCGGGGAGATAAGCACAGGCGCTTTCATATCGGCCGGTATTGTAAAATCACCAGGTCTGCTCTGGGCAATAGTTTTGCCGGTTTTATCTTTCAGTATAACCCTCCAGAAGTATACACCCAGTCCAGGGCTCTCTATTTTTATATTCGATGAAGATGTCTGCTGTGATTCCTTTATATACCTGAAGTCATTCCTTTCCGACAATTCAACTGTGTAATTTCCGCCGCTGTTTGGATCGCTCCATGAGAAATTAATTGTTTCCGGTTTCTCAAAAAGCACTGCTCCCGCTACCGGGTACAGAAGATTTATCTCAACAGGTTCAGTTACAGGGAGAAGCACTGTTTCTGACCATTCCGAGTTTTTCCCCCCCCTCGCGGCGTTTACCCGCCAGTAGTATTTTCCCGGAGATAATTTTTCATCTATCCTTACATATGTAGCAACAGCATTCTTCGCCATTATAATGCTGCTGAATTCCGGGTCGGAGGCAATCTCCACCCTGTAACCCTTTGCTCCATCCATACCTTTCCACTTCAGGTTGAATGCCCCGCCCGTTGTTACACTCCCCTGGTCTATAGGTATTACCCTTGCAAGGGCGAACTGTCGTTTTTCCAGCGAAAATAAACCGGGACCGGATGTTGTGGAATCTGCAAGCATACCTTCAGGATATATGCTTTTCACTCTCCAGAAATAATTTCCCTGCTCAAGCTGTGATGCAGATATTATATTAATCCTCGATGTCAGGTTCAGTGCAATATCCGACATCTCCTTATCCCTTGCTACAGTTATTTCATAGTTTACTGCATACTTAGATTTATCCCAGCGGAATGTTACATTCTCCGCCCCTTCTGTTAATACTATTTTCTGGTTTGAATATGGCGTCATAAGTTCAGGCTTTTTATCCGACAGTATCGAAAACTTTACTGAACGACTGACCGATTTACCCTTAACAACACGCCAGTAGTAGTCTCCGGCCGGCAGCTCGGCTGTAAGTGACGGTTTTCTTGATGTATAGCTTTTCTGCACCGGATTAAACCTGTTATTAAGTGCAATTTCCACCTTTGCCTCACCTGTTGCCCCGCTCTTCCACGAAAAGCTCACCGGCATGGATTTGTCAAAAGACACCATGTGTGAATTGTGTTTCGGGTACTCAGGGATCAGCTCCTCATTGCTTGATTCTGCAACCCCGTTCTTCAACGTTGCCGCCACATCTGGTGTGATTGAGAGTTCTTTGCCGCCGGCAGAAACCTTGGCATTCCCGGAATTAAGGTGAATATCCATACCGCCATCATCGCTGTTGACTGATATATCACCTTTGTTAAGAGCTATTGAAGCATCTTTTGAATTCAGGACAATTGAACTCTGCGAACCGGACGTGTTCTGTGCCGTAACTCCACCTTTATCGAAATTAATATTCAACGCTTTATCTGTCATTATAACAACGAGCATTGTATTCTGGTCGAGTTCAATTTTAGTCCCGTCTTTAAGTGTGAGTACCGCCGAGGACTGCTCCATCGTGCGGATAGCATCGTAATTATATATCTCCGATTCCTGCGCAATATCCTCCCATATTACGCTGTCAGTATATCTTCTTGATGCATTTTTTTTCTTGAATACAATGTTCCCTATTACCTCACCACCCTTTTTATCAACATGAGAGGTCAATTCTTTATAAAGATAGTATGAGCAGTAGCCGAGAAAACCGATACTGATTGCGATTACAATATTAGCCAGGTATTTCATACTTTACTTCTTTATCAAAAGTATAATTCTTGTCGCCTTTTTCTTTAAAAGAATCCTCGGTTCCCAGAAGCCTTCTCAGCTCAGTTATGGTTTTTGGTGAATCTGGATTAGCGAAACGTCCAAGAACAGCATAAACTGTAAGAGGTTCGCTTTTACCCTTCACTGAGATTTTTTCCATGGGAACCATCCTGAACCTGTCTTTAACCCGGTTTGCAGTCTCCTCAGAAATCAGTATATCAGTACCGAAAGCCTTGTTAAGGCTCTCAATACGCGACGCAAGATTTACAGTATCACCTATTACGGTGTACTCCATTTTATCCTCTGATCCTATCTGTCCAGCAAGCACCGGTCCGTAATGTATACCCATACCTATACTGATTACAGGTTTCTTTTCCGTTCCTCTGTCGGCATTGAATTCAATAAGCTGTTCCCTCATCAGAAGAGAGGCATTTACCGCATTAAAGGGATCGTCGCCGGATGTAACCGGTGCGCCCCATATGGCCATTATTGCATCACCGATATACTTATCAACAACACCCCTTGTCCTGTTTACGCAGTTAACCATCCGTTCAATATATTGATTTAAAAATTCAACAACCTCTTCCGGTTCAAGCGATTCGGAAATACTGGTGAAAGAGCGTATATCTGAAAAGAAAACCGCAACGTCCTTTCTCTCCCCCCCCACCTTAACCTCGTTGTTCAATACCAGATCGGCAATAGTTTTATTTACAAATTTCCCGAATGCGCTCTTTATCCTCTCCCTTTCAGCCAGCCCCTGTGCCATATCGCGGAATGAATCTGTCAGTTCACCAATCTCATCATGCGAAACAGATGATATCTCAAGATCATAGATCCCCTCCTTTATTTTACGGGATGCATCTGTGAGCATTTTTATAGGTCTGCTCAATGAACGTGAGAATAAAAGTGTTATCAGAAACGAAGCCGAGAGTACAACCCCGGTAAGCCATATAATAATCCGCTGGATCTTGTAGACCATGGCGAAAGCCTGATCCTGTTTAACATATGAAACGACTGCTCCGTCTGAAAAACCTATCCTGTTAAATGCGCCAAGGCATTTTGCGCCTGTTTCATCAGTATATGCTGTCTGCGCATTGGGATTCGGGTTTTTCATCATAAGACTCACAACCGGCATTGTTGCGTAGTTCGTTTTTGATTTTACCAGATCCCTGTCCCTGTGTGCAATAATATCACCGTTTCCTGCGACGATTATGCTGTTTATTATTCCACCCGTGCTTATTGACTCCAGTATTTTGTCCATCGAATAGAATATTATTATAATAGAATCACTCACGGCCGGATCATACGGAAGCGAAATGCCGATAACAGCCTCGTTGAAATATAATGAAGGATTAAAGATAACCTCCTCCCTGGCAAATGATCTCGAAATTGTTTCATATTCCGATTTAATAATCGATTTCACGTCTAGTTTTATCCCTTTCCGCATAAAAAAATCATTGTTCTGAATATAGCGGATTGAATCGATCTTGTCCTTATCCATAACGCCGATTAAAATCATATCAGAATCCCCGGAGAGCATCATCTCCATGAACGATAAAGCCCCCCCTGCTTTTCCCGATTTTACCCCGCGTAAATTAATAGCAGCAATTTTTCCTTTATCAGTAATCGATACAAGATCGGTATAGACCTTCTTTGATATCAGAGTCGAATAGTTGAGAGTATCCTCCATAGCCCTGACTTTATTGTCTGCCATGAAGAAGTAAGTTGCCACAACCGAAACTGAAAGAAGCGAGATTAAAACTATCAGTGAAATCATTGTTATAAGTTTAAGACTTATCGGAAAAAATGCTTTTTTCTTTTTCCCGTCAATTCTTTCAATACTGTATTCACTCACATTATAGGCAGTATTGTTACTGTTTTCAATTGCCACTATAATCTCCTTCCTTTAAAAAATAGACCAGGAAATATAAACGATTCCCTAAACTTTCCTTCAGATATCAATGTTTAAACTTTTAAATACTCATTTTCTGAAAATTCTTATCCCAAATAAAATGTCAAGAAATAATAACAACTGAGTTATTTCCCGACCGGCATCTACAGCGTTCAGGAATACTTGAGTGTAATCTTTTCAGGGGCTCACCCCCTTAACTCTGTAAAAACCGTGGAAGAAACAAGTCTTATATATATGAACTGCTGAAAATCAGATGTCAGTTTCAATTCTGCTTTGCCGGTCAAATGACAGTTTCATGTAGAATGGGAGCAGTTCATCAGGTTTCAGCGGAGGACTGTAAAGATATCCCTGGTATATCAGGCAGCCCAGACGCAGAAGCTCCTGCTGCTGGTGGAGAGAATCGACAAACTCGGCTATTACAGCAATTCCCATAGTATTCCCCAGCTGTACAATTGAGCTGATAATATCACGGCATTTTTCATTTACAGTCACTTCATGAATCAATGCACCGTCAAGTTTAATGGTATCAAGACTCAGCTCTTTCAGATACATTAATGAACTATGTCCCATACCAAAATCATCCATTGCCAGTTTAATCCCCATTTCCTTCAGCTCATCAAGTCTCTTAAGCCTCTTGATTCCGCCAAGAGCAACCTGCTCGGTAATTTCCAATTCAAGGGATGATGAAGATAGCCCTGCTTCAAGCAATATGGACTTCACTTTTGAACAAAACGAGGGATCATCCAGCTGATGTGGAGATATATTTATAGAAATTGTTATATCATCTAATCCTTTTATTCCTGCCCGCCTCCACTCTTTCATCTGTAAACATGCGGTTCTGACTATCCAGATACCAAGCTCATTTATAATTGGTGTCTCTTCGGCAAGTGCTATTATCAACGGAGGCGCAATGAAACCCAATTCGGCATGTTCCCATCTCAGCAGCGCCTCCATCCCTGTCATTTTATTATCAGAGTTTACCTGCGGCTGATATACAAGCTTCAGCTTCTCACTCCTGAGATCGCGTTCAAGATCGCTAATCAGAAGCCTTGAAAGATTACCCATGCTGTCGGGTCTGCCAAGCAGTATTGTCTCCTTCATCTCTTCAAGATGTTCTATTTCGAGTGAGAGTTTTTTCAGCTGTTCGGCCTGCCCGTCAGCCAGATGTTTTTCATTAAGCCTGATAAAAGGCCAGTAAAACAGAATTCCGGCAACAAGATTAAACAGCTGCAGAAATGCCCCTGCAATTGATCCGGTTGCGATGTAGCCTCCAATGAAAATCGGCGTAGTCCATTCAACAGGGGCAATTGTCAGATTTACAAAGCCGAGCGACATTGCTGTATATGTAATAACCGTAAGCATTACGGGGAGTAAAACAAATGGAATCAGAAGATAAAAATTAAGAATTACCGGAATTCCGAAAATCATGATTTCATTGACGTTGATAAGACTCGGCAGAGCCGATATTGACGCAATCTGTTTCGTGTTGCTGCGTCGCGTGCTGATAATGATTGCAATTATAAGGCAAAGAGTTGAACCGGATCCGCCAAGCAGAACAAACACATCAAAAAACTGCTTTGTAAATATCTCAACCGGCTGATGCCCCTGTGCAACAAGGGACTGGTTTACTGCAAGCGCCGGAACAAATAGAGTCTGTGTCACAGGTTCAAGTACATTATTGCCGTGAATTCCGAAAAACCAGAATATATGTATAAGGCTGATGAAAATAACTGCCGTCAGCAGCGAAGATGATGTCCCAGTGAATAAATTTTTAAGCCATAGGTTTATTTCAGCATACATATCCTCTATGCCAAATCCCGTCATACACAGGCGAAACAGTGCAAAGACTGATATTGTCAACAGCGCAGGAATCATCGAAGCAATTGACTGGGTAAGATTCTGGTCGGCTGTATTACTGTACATCCTTATCCTGAGCCAGGGGACAGATGAAAAATAGATAAAGACCGATGTTGATAAACACGCAATTACTATTGCTGGAAATACGCCAAGAGGGCCAAGCCAGCTGAAACGTAACATGTCATTACTCACATGCATAATTGAAAAAAGTGACGCCATAGCAACAATTGAAGCAATTACCGGATTTACTTTATTCTTCTTCCCCATGGTAGAATTACCGGCCATTGAATAACTGATTGTAAGAAGCATGCCGACAGACATTATTGAAAATGTGCCGCGATGAACATAAATCCCGAAAGACTCCCAACCCTCTCCAAAAATACTCTTCATGAAAATCTGATAAGATTTAACCGGAATATTGTTTACAAACAGTGCGAAAGCACCTATCATCATAACAGGAATCATCAATGTCAGCCCCTGTCGTATAGAAGACAAAACGAGCGTGCTGCTAAGGTTTTTTATAAATGCCGATATGGATCTGTTGATTCTGTTTAATATATTCATTAAATATAGTTTCTCTGTAAATGTTAAAAAAAGAGTAAGTCTATTTCGTCATCTCGTCAAATTCATTCTTCCACGTCATCATTGTCTCGGAAAAATTACTCTCGTTTATTATCCCTTTATCTATTTTATCTGAAAAAGTATTAAAAAGCAGAGTCAGCCTGTTAAGCACGATTGTTACCGTAGTAAAGTTTTTTATATCGTCCTCATCAAGTTTAATTCTGTAACCTGACTGAGTCATCACTAATCTTATTTTTTTTTTGTCCCCTGCAATTGCAACACGTGACACACAGATATTGTCTTTACAATCTGCATCATGGAATATTACATCACCCGGTAAAAGCGCTTTGATATCCTCCATTATTGAAGTAGCAGAAAATTTCCAGGTTATCTCTGTTTTCCCGCCGCTGATCCCATCGGATGATATTGTAACCCTGAACTTATTCTTTCCAGCTTCCCTGAACCTGGGATTAAATCCGGTTTTTATTTTACTCATAAACGTATTGAATGATTGAATAGACTTTGCGGCAGCACCTTCATAATCATCAATTGCTTTCGCTGAAGCAGTATCGTACAACTCACCTGCCGTTATGCCCTTTTCGATATCTTCACAACACCAGCTGAATGCCTTGTAGAATTTTTCCGGGGTTGACCTGTCACATCTGTTTTCAGCTGACAAGGGAATAACCAGCATTAAAATCAACACACCTGCTACATACAACTTCATATTATTCATCTTATATTCTTCCGTTTATGATAATTATAAATCAGGAATAATTCCTTAAGATATATTTTTTGTAAAATAAACATTGTTAAATCATTATACAAAATGACATGTATTTTTTAATGGTCAAGCAATTTTATTTAATTAAAATGCATGGGGAATTCCAATATCAGCAATATCAATCTATAAAATTTTATAACCGGCGAGGCAAAAATGGGGTTATTAATATATTAAATAAAAAATTAAAAAATCCGGAGAGGGAGGGATTTGAACCCCCGGTCCCTTGCAGGACATCTGATTTCGAGTCAGACACGATCGGCCACTCTGACACCTCTCCTTTTTTTTAAGGCTGAATAAAACAAAACTTTCATTAAAAAATCAGTTTTATCCAGGACGATAAATTATAATTCAGACTGTTATTAGTCAATAAAAATTCATATATTAATCCTGAACTGATGTATAAGTTCAACAAGTTCTTTAGCCCGGGATGAGATTTCTTCACTTGCCGACGCAGTTTCCTCAACAAGGGCAGCATTCTGCTGAGTTGCCTTATCAAGCTCAACAATCGCATTGTTTATCTGGTCTACCCCTGTCTTCTGCTCATCGCTGGCATATGCAATTTCGGAAACAGCATTACTTACATTCCCTGTCGACTCGATTATTTTCACCAGGGATTCACCGCTTTTATTGACCTGCATTGTCCCGGACTGAATTTTTTCAACAGAATCTTTTATCAGGGAACCTATCTGTTTTGCGGCATCACCTGACCTCTGAGCGAGGTTCCTGACCTCTCCGGCCACAACTGCAAATCCCCGCCCCTGATCTCCGGCCCTTGCAGCTTCAACCGCCGCATTAAGAGCGAGAAGATTTGTCTGAAAAGCTATATCATTAATCACCTGAATTATTTCAGACATTCTGGCGCTAGACTCGCTTATTAAGTTTATTGTAACCACGGCCTCTTCCAGCTCTTTCCCTCCGGACTCAGCCATTGAATTTGTCTCTCTGGATATCCTTTCTGCATTCTTCGCATTTTCTGAATTCTGTGCTATTGTTGCTGCGGTTTCTTCAATTGTAGCTGAAACCTCTTCAATTGCCGACGCCTGCTCACTGGTTCTCTGAGATAGATTATGATTCCCTGAAGATATCTGTTCCATTCCATGCAGGAGTGATTCCGAAGAGAGCAAAACTTTTTTCATCGCTGTTTCAATGGCCAGAACAGCCATATTAAGGGATTCACCTATTCGTCCAAATTCATCTTTCTGCTGGATATCAAGCCTTCTGGATAATTCTTTATTTTCAAGATCTGCTGTAAAATCTATAATTTTCTTTACAGGATCAGTGATGGTAATTCTGCAGATAAACCAGATCAGGATAATTATTATTATCTCAGCAGTAATGATACCTACAAAAAGAATACCCACCATCGACTTTGTAATGTTTTTTAAAACAGACATCCTGACAGTTGCACATATCACCCATCCCGGAGTGTTGGGAATTTTACTGAAGAAAGTCATTATCTCTTCCCCCTGGGGATTATGGTAATTATGCGAACCTGAATTATTTTTCCTGATTTTTTCATAAAGGTCACCAAGTCCGTCCCAGTCCTTCATCTCCCTGAGATTCATTTTCAGGATAAATTCCTTTTTAGGATGCATCAAAGCAGTACCGTTCTCATCAAGAACAAAAGCATATCCGGACAACACATTTATCTTGTCAGTTATCAGAGCGCTCAGATCAGCAAGATCCATACTGAGATTCATGAGACCAATTCGCTTACCTGTTTTATCTGTAATTGGAATTGTTATTATAAAATATTTGCTGCCGTCGACTGATGATGTAATTGTCGAAATGAATAAATCCTTTTTTTCTGTAAATACTGCTTTATAGTAATCCCGGTATCTGACATCTGCTTTATCAAAATATCTGCCGGCTACTGCAAAAGTCCCGTTTTCAAATACGACAACAATCTCCTTCACCAGACTTCCGAGTTTTATGCTTTTTATAGCTTCAGGAAGAGTGGCTGGATTCATTGATCTTATTTCGGGCTTTTCTGCATATAGCCTTGCTTCATCAGACAGACCGGTAATTATAGACCCGAGCTGCTCTTTTCTTCCATCAAGAATATTAATTGCAGTAGTGTTGATTTCTTTTAATCTTTTATTGCTTTCAGTTTCTGCAATTATAACACCCAGAACAGAAAGAATTACAATCAGTGTAATTCCAATAAGTGTAATGAGTTTGGACTGAATAGTTTTAAACGAAAACATATTTTACCTCATTTTGAGTAGTTGTGTTAATTATCAGCAATAATTCCTTAACAAATATTTTGGTGCAAAATTAAGGAATTATTATACTTAAATTTATATATTTTTTTATCAATTTACTATGTAATTATGTCTATCAATTAATATTAAATAATTCTCTAAACCAATCTTCTGGCTATAATACGGCCAGTTTATATAATTCTCATATTTTATTCAGATAATATGTGTGCTGAAACATCAGAAAAATTTAAAAAACCTGATTTCAATTTAAATAAAATAAGCACATACTCAATGAACATTTTGTTTTATTTAGTTTTTTATATAAATTGTTTTTTTCGTCTCAGCTGTCTTCCCGGTAGATTTTAAATTTTTAACCTGCATCACTCTAATCTTTTTAACCCGCCATCTTTCCGACTGTCAGTTTTAATTAATATTTTTTTTCCTGATCTTATTTTTACAAATATATTTTTTCAGTATATGTTAAGCCTGAATGAAAAATCAAATATTTCAACAGAACACTCAGCACTCAAAACAACAGCATAGCGGTTCAAAGACAAGTATCATTCTTGACAAAAAAATATAACTGCAAAACAATTCATTAATTGAATGTTCAGTTACATAAATTCATACGGAGGTTTTTATGGCTTTAAATCCACTGGTAGATTCACGTGATGTGAGATTTGTACTTTTTGAGATGCTTGAAATTGATAAAATCAACAGGTTTGAGACATATTCAGGGTTGGATCGGGACATTTTTGAGGATACTTTAAACCTTTCAGAGAAGATGGCTGTTGAACTGTTTTATCCTACACTCGCAGACGGAGACCGTAACGGATTAAAGTACGATCCGGTTAAAAAAGAGGTAACAGTACCCGAATCCTTTACCAAAGCTTTTAAGGCTTATACCGATGCAGGCTTTCATATTCTCCCTTTCCCGCAGGATCTCGGAGGAATGGGGATGCCGACAGCTATTCACTACTGTTCAATGGAATACTTCAATGCGGCAAATACCGCTCTTCTGATGTACGCATCTTCACTTTATGGTACAGCACATCTTATGATCGAGCATGCACCGGAAGATTACAAAAAAGTTTTTTGCGACACAATGTTTTCCGGTGAATGCGGCGGAACCATGTGTCTGACAGAACCTGGCGCAGGAAGTGATGTCGGAGCCCTGACAACAAAGGCAGTGCGTCAGTCCGACGGAACATATCTGATTTCCGGACAGAAGATATTCATCAGCAACGGCGAGCATAACATGGTAAAGAATATAATGCACCCTGTACTGGCAAGGATCGAAGGTGATCCTGAAGGGACAAAGGGTATTTCTATTTTTGCCGTTCCGAAGTTTCTGATAAACAAAGACGGTTCTATCGGAAAACGCAATGACATGGCATGTGTGGGGATAGAACATAAAATGGGACTCAGAGGCAACGCAACTTCAACCCTCAGTTTCGGAGAAAACGGACAGTGCGTAGGTTATCTAATGGGTAATGAGCGTGACGGAATGAAGATCATGTTTAATCTGATGAATGAGGCCAGAACCTTTACCGGATGTCAGGCTCTCGGCGTCTCAAGCGCTGCATACATGCATGCAGTAACCTATGCAAAAAACAGGATTCAGGGAGAGATTATTCCCGGCAAAGGCAAAGTCAACATCGTTGAGCATACAGACGTAAAAAGGATGCTGCTTTACATGAAAAGCCTTGTTGAAGGGATGAGGATGCTTACCTACTATCTCTGCTACAATATAGACATTGTGAGCGCTTCAAAAGATGCCGAAGAAATACAGGAGGCGGGTGCATTTGTAGAACTTCTCACCCCGATTGTTAAAGCCGGTAACTCAGACGCAGGCTGGCTGGTAACTGCAGAAGCAATCCAGGTATACGGCGGATACGGCTACTGCCAGGATTACCCGGTTGAACAGTATGCACGTGATATTAAGGTTTTCTCTGTCTATGAAGGAGCAAACGGTATCCAGTCTATTGACCTTCAAATGAGGAAAATCCTTACAAATAAAAATTACCAGAACTATACGGTATTCAAAAACCGCGTAGCCGCTACAATAAAGAAGGCCGGAGGAATTGTTGACGATAAATACATCAAACTTGTTGAACGTGGAGTTGTAAAACTGGACGAAGTCATTGATATGATGAAAACACAGCTTGCAGAACAGAAGTTTCTGGCCCTCTTCTCTAATTCAACACAGCTTCAGCAGGCGATGTTTCAGATTGTCATTGCATGGCTTCACCTTCAGAGTCTTACAATATCAATACCAAAAATGAAAGCCATCATCGGCGATGCAAAAGGGAAAGAGCGGGCGAAGATTATCGCGGATAACAATGAAGCCGCCTACTATTCAGGCCGCGTTCTTTCATCGCAGTTCTATATCTCTTCAGAATTTCCCAAATTTTTCGGAAAACTGGAATGTATTATGAATAATGACGATGCCTGCATATTGGCGTCTCCTGAAATTTTCACCGGCGCTCTCGAGGAATAAATCTTCAGCAGAATACATAAAGTACCGGTCATCATTTGACCGGTACTTTTGGTGCACCCATCACGGGCGCACCAAAATGAATTCCCAGTTGCCATCAGAGGGGATTCTTTTCAAACTGTACCGTTACCTCGGAGGTTTACATCTCAGTTAAGGGTAACCGCTGTTTATCGCAGGATCGATTCCCCAGGTATTAAAAAAATCCCATCCGGTAAAAGTCTACTGGATTTTCATCTCTGAAGTGGATTTGCCCGTACCGCCGTTGGCTTTATAGATCACTTTATAGACAATCCCCGACTCGTTATACATGTCGTTATAACCGTGTTGCATGAAACAGCCGCGAAAAGGTCAAGCACCATGAATAGAATCCGCTTTTTCATAATATCACCTTCAGAATGAGAGGCCGAAACCGGCGCGGGAAAATTGCTTTATTTTTAATAACATGCATCACCGGTTATTGCGCCATGTTTTTCTAAAATTGAAGTTATTTCAGAACATCCACCTTTATCATTTATCGTTCTTGTATAACAAAGCGGTGTTATGTTTGCTGCTGTCTGCGAATTTACATCAGCTCCGTTCTCTATTAAAAATTTGACATATTCAATAGCATCAGGTGATTTTGTTTGACATGCGCGTGCTATCGCAAAAAATATTAACGGAGTACCATTAGAAACTTTGACATTTACATCAGCCCCTCTTCTTATCAGTAATTTTGCAAATTCAAATTCATCTGAAATAGTAGCAACAATTACTATGTTACTTCTATTGTTAATTTTATAATTTGGGTTAGCACCTGAATCTAATGCTTTATTTGCAAGCTTAATCGAGCTACTTTTCAATGCTTCAGTTAAAGATAAATCTGGATCTTGTACATTAACATGTTTTATTATAAATACAATGCTGATAAAAAAAAATAAACTCATTATAATTAAAATCTTTAAAGATTTATTTTTCATATAGCCTCTCCATCCTGTTTGTCATCTTTCCATTGTCCCACAAAACTGCCTCCATTATCTTCCATGCTATAGTACTCTATTTTTCCCTGACCGTTTTTCATGTCATTTTTCCATTCCCCTTTATACTTATTGCCTTCACTGTCTGTGTATACACCGTGACCGTCTCTATTACCCTATTTGAAGTCTCCAACATAAACACTGTTCAAACAGGGAATATGGCTATCTTCACAATTTTCCTCTTTGCATTTTTCGTATTCATTACCTGTTAGCGTTCCTTTACCATGCGTATAGTCTTCTTTCCAGTCTCCTTCATATTTTTCACTGGTATGAAGGTTTGCCATTATCCCTTTGCCATTACGAAAACCGTTTTCATAATTCCCCGTATATGTCAAATTAAAAGACCTGAAAGTGCCGGTATCATTCATGTGACTGTTTTAAAACGTGCCTATATAACAACCATTATCAAAAAACATACATCCTTCACCATTTGTACAATCAGCTGACTCGCATTCACCATCCAGCACGTTCTTCCTGTAAACTAAGCCAGAGTAACACAGGGTTATTATTGTGAGCAATCTTTTTAATTCATTCCTCTTTTTTCTCTGCTCAACAAAAAGAGCTATCGTAATTGAATTCTTGTGGACATCAAGGCCGGCATATATGCTATTTTCTTATTCATGGGTGTGACTCCCATACTATCTTTATAGAAAAAACAGGTCTGATACAAATTTACGGTTAAATTTCGGAATTTTAAAAATTTTGTTTTATTTTAAAATGAAGTAACAGATTTATATATATAATGTGTTTAAGTAATAGTGATTGTTGCTGATAAAATCATACTGAAAATGTAAAAAAGTATTTGAAAAGGGTTTATTAAATACTTTTTTCAGAAATGTTTCTGAACAGTTCTATCTATAATATTCTTTATTATTCTTTGACACCAGGGAGTTATTTTCAAACTCTCTGGTGTCAATTGTCTTTACTTTATAAAAGATCCATGTGACCGGAGAGCAACACAAATGAATAAAATAAACCGAGTAGTTGTGATAATGCTTCTGATTACAGTAATATCAGGCATAAAGAATTCAGCAGAAGCTAAGAATATCCGGAGATTCGCGGTCATAGTCGGGTCAAACAACGGGGGGCCAGACAGGGTGATGCTCCGTTATGCGGCATCAGACGCAGACACTATGATGAATGTATTAAACAGCATAGGTGGAGTATCTGGAAACGACAGTCTTCTGCTGCTTGATCCTGACCGGAAAAGTTTCATCTCCGCTCTGAGTAAAATTAAAAATGAAATAGCCGGCAGCAAACAGAAAGATAAGAGGATAGAGTTTGTTTTCTATTTTTCAGGTCACTCTGATGAAGAAGCTTTACTCCTCGGCCGGGAAAAAGTTTATTATAAAGAACTTAAAGATTGTATACGCGGCATACCCGCCGATGTACGCATAGCTATACTTGACTCCTGTTCATCAGGAGCTTTTACCCGCATAAAAGGTGGAACCTTCAGATATCCATTTGTTTTGGATTCATCGTTTAACATGGTGGGTGATGCATTTATGACGTCGAGCTCTTCGAATGAAGCATCTCAGGAATCTGATTCCATTAAAGGCTCATTCTTTACATATTATCTTGTATCTGGTCTGCGGGGAGCCGCGGATATGATTCCGGATGGCCGGATAACCCTGAATGAAGCTTATCAGTACGCATACAACGAAACGCTGGAAAGGACAGAGAAAACACTGGGAGGAGCACAGCATCCTAATTACGACATACAGATGAACGGCACCGGTGATGTTGTCATAACTGACATCAAAATAAAAACATCAAGGCTCATTCTTGATAAAAAAATTACAGGTAAGGTGTATATACGCAATAGTGACAATGTATTCATTGCCGAACTTCAGAAACCATACGGTAAAGAAATGGAGATTGCCATCCCGGCAGGGGAATACTCTCTGCTGAATCAGATAGACAAAAGTGCTTTTGAAATAAACGTAAAAGTATCACCTGAAAAAAGTTATCGCATTGCGCTGAATGACATGAAACAATCCGCCGGCGAGGAAACAGTTTTAAGGGGAAAACAGAAACCGGAAAAAACACACAGGAAAGTTCAGGTTACATTCGGCTATCCGCTTGGAAGTAATGGATTTAATTCTTTAGAATATTCAAATGATTTCTCAATTAATTTATTATATGGTATAAATGGCGGTGTAAATATATTTGAAATGGGTTCAATCTTAAATTATAACGAAGGGGAAATTAAAGGATTTCAATTATCGGGGATTTCAAATATAAACAGGGAAAACTCAAAAGGATTTTTGCTTTCAGGTGTTTCAAATATATGCATGGATTCAGCATCCGGTCTGTTTGTATCGGGAGTGGTCAATTATTCTGAAAAAAAGTCAGAGGGATTTTTTCTTTCAGGCGTTTCAAATGTTTGTATGGATTCGACCTCCGGCCTGTTTATATCAGGAGTGCTTAATTATTCTGATCAAAACTCAAAAGGATTCCAACTTTCGACAATTAATATTACCTCAAGTGATGTTAAGGGATTTCAATTAGGTGTTTTCAATTATGCACAGAAAATTAACGGAGTTCAGTTTGGTGTTATCAATTATCTGAATGACGGCGAGGAAGGTTTACCGATTGGAATAATCAGCATTGTGAAAAATGGGCATTTTGAATTTGAACCTACAGCAGGTGAAGTAATATACTCTAATTTTAATTATAAAATGGGGATTGAAAAATTTTATACAATTTTCAAAACAGGTTATTCGTCTTATAAGAATAATTCTGTTTACAGCCTTGGAATAGGGTTTGGAGGGAATATTCCCTTATCTGAGAAACAAAAACTCAGCCTTGATTTATCGTCTAATAACATATATTATAATAACAAATGGGACGGTGATCTGAATTTATTAAACAAGGTTGATTTAAATTATAAATATCAATTTACTGAAAAACTATCTTTTTTGATTGGACCATCGTTTAATATATATATAACGAAAGAAAAAGTTGATGGCAGATATGGAACTCTGGATATTCCATACACTATTCATACAAATGAATGGACAGATGGTAAATTATATACCTGGATAGGATTTAATGCCGGATTGTCTTTGAGTTTATGACATTTGATGAAAAACGTAGTTTGAACAAAGCATATTGGTTTGTCTTTTCGTCAGGCCAGGTATCTGGTGAGTTCGTCTGACCAGGACGGTTTTTTATCAAATATATGCTGAACAGAACGAAGCATGCCGGCTCACAACCGCACTGTCAAGCGTGCGTTCGTGCCGGGCGCACTATAAAAAAAGGCTGCCCATTCAGGAACAGCCTCTTTCTCTTAGATTTTTCTATACCCTATTCTTTTCCGGCTGAACGGCCTGTCTTTTTCGTTCTTGAACTCTGAACCTGCATTCTTCTCATCTTTTTGATTCGACGTCTTTCAGCTTCTTCTTTTTTACGCTTCTTCTCTTCGCTCGGTTTCTCATAATATCTCCTTCGCTTGAGTTCTTTGAAGATGCCTTCGAATGCCATTTTTTTCTTCAGATTTTTAAACGCTTTTTCAATGTCGCCGTTGACTTCAACCTCTAATGGGCTTGTCATAGAAAATCACATCCTTTATATAATATATTTTACTTAAGGCTTCCGCAGAGTATATTTTTGTCAATTTAAAAACAGTTTTTATCATCAATTTCCATTTCTCACTCTTAAATTACCTTTAAATTTGCCATTTGTACCCATTTCTGCCTGCATTTTCCCTGATTTTGTATCTCCTCGTATTTTTCAGAAACGACTTTTATTTACATCCGGTTTCCGGAAATAAATTCAGATCTGTGAATTTGAAACATACAGGAGTGCATGTACCTTTTGTAATCTCTTCCCTGAAACATCTGAATTTTTTTCCGGGCTCAATCCCGTTCTTTTTGATCCATGCAAGTGGTGGATTGGCGCCATCATTGATCCTCATTTTGACCGCAGTATCTTTAAATTCCTTAAATTTATACTTCTGTCTGTCTGAAATATTTAAAGGTGTGAATTCAAATATAATCTGCATGGGTTTAACAGGGCAGTTATATTCTGATGCAGGTGCGGCTGTAATTGATTTTATTACAGCAAAACCTTCAAATTTTACATAGCTGCAGCTGCCTCCACTTATTTCCTCTTTTGGTTTACTGCAGCATGAAGAGTTAATCATCAGTAATGAGAGTATTATTATCAAATATACTTCCGAGTGTTTCATTTATATTCTCCACATTCTTTTTTTGTATACTACAATAGATGAGGATTAATGTCGACCATATTTATAAATATAGACTTAATTCAATAATTATTCCTTAATTTTTTATATCTCTCCGCTACCGATGACGGAGAAGAGATATAATCGTTTTTACACAAAATATATGTTAAGAAATTATTACTGGATTTAGCTATCAAACAAAACATATACGGAATTGTTAAACCGGAGATTGGCAGTATGATAATCCGGTTAAAAATTCAGCACTCTCCTGATTATCATACTGCCTCTATGTCTGTTTTTGAAACTTGCAGGTTAATATGTTATATTCTGTGATCCTCGCGAATAATAACCCTGGAACCGCCATGAAGGCTGTAATTCCAGTTTTTTGGCGCTTTTATCTGTTTAAGTTTATCAAGTTCACCAATTTTTTTAAGTCTCTGATAAATAAGTTGCCATGCACATGGGCGGTCTGGTCTCACCTCGCACCTGTCTTCCCTGGAACCGCTGCAGGGCCCGTTCAACATATGCTTTGCACATCTTGTGACAGGGCATATTCCTCCATACATATGCAGAACGCATTTCCCGCATGATATACATTTTTCAGTCCAGGTTGCCCTCTCCTCGAGTATTCCGATAAATTCGGTGTCAAGTCCGGCATATACAGGCTTATCAAACCTTTCCGCTATTGCCTGTACGCCCGCGCCGCATCCCAGTGACAGAACAACGTCATTTCTGGAAACCGCTTCCGCTGCCTTCTCTATAAAAATATTGTCACACTGTCTCTCTATTGTAAGCTCCTCTACCTCGAAACCGAGCCCTTTCAGACTGGAAGAAATTCTAAGAGCCGAAGAGATAATACTCACTTCACGTTCTCCACCGGCAAGGCAAACCGTGACGCATGTACCGCATCCCAGTACAAGTATTTTTTTATGCCCCTCAAGTATCTCTGTGAGTTCGGGAATACTTTTTCTCTGCGCTACTATCATACTTCTATCTCCTCTTTAACACTGTTGACCTTACCCGAAAGAGGATTAGGCCCGAGTTTTTTTACTGTTTCAATCAAATCGTTCAGATGGTCTACAAACGGCCGTGCCATTGCCGCCGATACATTTATCATTTTTATACGTTCAGCTTCAAGTCCGCTTTCATGAAGTATTGTCCGGGTATATCCCACTCTGCCTTTCGCAAGAAAATTACCCTCAGTAAAATGGCAGCCTCCTTCAAGGCACCCGGCTACAAGTATTCCATCAGCACCTTTTTCAAACGCCTTCATAAAAAAATTAACTTCAAGCCTGCCGGTACAGGGAGTTCGTACAATTCTTACATTAGGCGGATACTGAAGCCTCATGGAACCCGCAAGGTCTGCCGCTGAATACGAACAGTACTGGCAGCAGAAAGCGATAATCAGAGGTTCAAAATTTTTATCACTCATTATATTCCTCTCGTTTAATTACGATGTACTGCTATATAGTTTTCTATCAGATCCTCTAGCATAATGTTGAACTGTTTTGTCTCAAAATGGTTAAGCTGTATAGCCCTTGCGGGACATTCCGATGCACATATGCCGCAACCCATGCATTTTGCTGCGGCTATTTCAGCCTTACCGTCAATATTTGCCGACGGAGCTCCATACGGGCATGCATGAACACAGGTCATACAAGATATACATTTATTCTGGTCTACCTCCGACACCTGTGCACCAACTTCAAGGCTGTTCTTTGAAAGAATAGTCGCAGCGCGTGATGCTGCTGCCTTTGCCTGCGATATGTTCTCATCAATCATTTTCGGTGAATGAGCAAGACCGCAGAGATATATCCCCTCTGTCGCAAAGTCTACAGGTCGCAGTTTAACGTGTGCCTCAAGAAAAAAACCATCCTGGTTGAGTTGAAGCTTAAGCATGTCAGAAACCGCCCTGTTCTCAGCATGTGCATCTATCCCGGTACTCAGTATCAGATTATCAGCTTCAATCATAACGACATCGCGAATATCGGGGCTTTTAAGCGTTACAAAAAGTTTTTCATCTTCCGACACTACCGGAGGATTCTTTTCATCATACCTTATAAAAACTACACCCGACTTCCTTGCCTCAAGATAATATTTTTCCCTGAAGCCATATGTCCTTATATCACGATACAAAATATAAACATTCACATCAGGATTCCCTTTTTTTATTTTCAGAGCATTTTTCACTGCCATGGAGCAGCATATCCTGCTGCAGTATTCCCTTTCATTGTTGCGTGAGCCCGCACATTGAATCATTACAATATTTTTGCTGCTGCCAGAAGAATTTAAAGATGAAAAACTGTTTTCATGAATCATTTTCTCCAGATCTAGCTGTGTTAATATATTCTCTGATTTTCCATAAGAGAAATCCTTTACTTCTGCAGGTTTACCCCCAGTGGCGACAACAATCGCACCGCAGTTGATATCAATACCTTTACCGTTAGTTACTCCCTTCTGACTTATGGTAACAGTAAATTTTCCGATATGGCCATTTAATTTAACCACCTCGCTGTTCAGGTAAAGCTGAATGTTTTTATGATTTCCAACTTTTGAAACCATTTCACCCAGAAAACCGCCTATATCTTCATTCTCAAGAGTACTGTAAATATTCAGCATATTTCCCCCCAGTACCTCTGACTTCTCAACAAGCGTAACTTTAAATCCCTGCTCCGCAAGCGACAGAGCTGCAGTCATCCCGCTCAGTCCACCCCCTATTACAAGTCCGTTCTGGTTTATCAGTAATGATTCGCCTGTCAGTGGTTTCAGCATTCTCGAACGTGCTATTGACATCTTTACAAGCTGAACAGCCTTTTCAGTTGCCGGTTCAGGTTCTCCGCTGTGAACCCATGAACATTGGTCCCGTATATTGGCCAGTTCAAAAAGGTACTGGTTAAGTCCGGCCTCACGGAGAGTATCCCTGAAAAGGTCTTCATGCGTTCTTGGTGTACATGAGGCCACAACAACCCTGTTGAGCCTGTTTTCTATAATACATTTTTTAATATTTGTTAAGCTGGAATCGGAACATGTATACATTGTATGAGATGCCACTATTACACCCGGTTCACCCGCTACTGCTTCCGTCACTTTTTCCACATCAACTGTTGAAGCTATATTGATCCCGCAGTGACATACAAAAACACCGATTCTCGGTTTTTCATCCGTAGTATCATGTTCTGCCGGGTACTTCTTTCCTGCCGTGAGTGTATTCCTTGCCTGGTTAAGTATCTCCATAGCCATTGACGCAGCCGCACTTGCCTGCGTAACAGTCTCCGGGATATCTTTCGGTTCATTAAATGCCCCTGCGATGAAGACCCCGTCGCGTGATGTCTGAAGAGGATAGAGACGGCTTCTCCCTGCGAATCCATACTCGTTTAGCTTAACTCCTATTCCGGACATCTTTTCTTCAATTTTATCCTGAGGCTCCATCCCAACCGCAAGCACCACAAGGTCAAAATCACTTTCAATATAATTGAAATTCTCATCCATATATTTAAGACGTATATCCATAGATCCGGGAACCTGCACTGTACGTGAAGGGATCCCTTTTATATACTTTATATTTTCTTTACTTCTTGCCCTTTCATAATAACGGTCGAAGTCCTTTCCAAAAGCACGTATATCCATATAGAATATAGACGCATTCATCCCTTCTATATGTTCATCTGCAACAAGCGCCTGCTTGGTTGTTGCCATGCAGCATATTGATGAGCAGTATTCGTTGCCGCATTTGGAATCCCTTGAACCGACACACTGTATAAAGGCGATGCGCTTTGCCTCTTCCCCATCGGAAAGTCTCAGTACATGCCCTCCGGATGGTCCTGCCGCAGAGAGCATTCTTTCAAACTGAACATTCGTAACGACATTTTTATATCTGCCATATCCGAACTCACCTTTCTCTGATGCGTCGAACTCCTTAAAACCGGCAGTCATTATTACCGATCCCGCATCAAGCTCAATGTACTCATCCTTCATATTGTGCCGTACAGCCTGTTTTTCACAGGCGGAAACACATTCATTGCACTCCGAACAGAGGGCACAGTTAAGGCATCTCTCCGCCTCTGCCGCAGCCTGCTCAGCTGTAAATGCCGATTCCACTTCCTTGAAATTCAGTATTCTCTCACTTACCGGAAGTTCATCTGCCACAGAGCGTTCTTTTTTAATTACATCAGATGCAGAAGGAAGCATATTTTCCGGAACCGGTTTAACCGTTGATTCGAAACGGTCAGTAAACATATCTTTTCCGTTTAAAAACCTTTCTATAGATTCAGCAGCCCTTTTTCCTGCAGCAACGGCTTCGATGACACTTGCAGGCCCGGATACATTGTCTCCGCCTGCAAAAACGCCCTTTTCTGTAGTTTCAAGTGTAACCGGGTCAGCTGATATGCATCCGAATTCCGTATCTACACAGCTGTTTTCAAGAAGATCCTTTTCAACCATCTGCCCTATGGCAACTATAATCTGGTCAGCTTTTAATGTTATCAGATTTTCATTATTATATATCGGGCTGAATTTCCCTTTATCATCAAAGACCCTGACGCATTCTTTAAGTTCAATACCGGAAACCGATCCTTTACCTGTAATTTTCTCCGGTCCCCATCCATTTTTTATGACAATACCTTCTTCAACAGAAGCCTTTATTTCATCCTCATATGCCGGCATCTCCCCATATTTTTCAAGAGCAACAAGTTGTACATTTTTTGCGCCCAGACGGAGTGCCGTACGGGCTACATCCACCGCTACGTTACCGCCCCCTATTACTACAACATTTTCGCCTACATGGGGTCTGCCCCCTTCTTTGCCGTTCTCTCTTAAAAAATCAACTCCTGAATCAACTCCTGTAAGGTCTTCACCTTCTACTCCTAAACGTCTCCCTCCATGCGCACCGGCGCTTATAAAGAGAGCGTCATATTTACTTTTCAATTCACTGATCGACGCATCCCTTCCTGCACGATAGTTGAAAACAAATTCAACACCTTTCCGCCTTATAAGTTCAACTTCATAATCAAGGATATTCCTGGGGAGCCGGTATTCGGGAATGCCCCATATAAGCATCCCGCCTGCACGCTCTCCTGTTTCAAAAACCGTAACAGCAAACCCCCTGTCTGCAAGATCGGCAGCACATGTGAGCCCTGCCGGACCTGCACCTATAACAGCAACTTTTTCCGCATTTGATGAGGGTCTTCTCTCTTCAGGAAGCTGTATTTTTCCTGATTTCACCAGCATCATCTCCTGATCAGAGGCAAAACGCTTGAGCTGCCTTATTGCAACAGCGGAATCAAATTTTGATCTTGTGCATGCATTCTCGCATGGCGCAGGACAGACACGCCCGCATACAGCTGACAGGGGATTTCTTTCCCTTATCATATTCACCGCTTTTATATATTCACCCTTTTTTATAAGCTGAATATAACCCTGAACATTTATATTTGCAGGACATGTAACCTTACACGGCGCGTGTCCCAGCTTCATTATTGCCGGTTTGTTAGGTATAGCCTGCGCGTTATATTTCTGAATTGCCTTTCTTTTCCCGAGACCCCGGTTAAACCTGTCGCTGATTTCAACGGGGCAGGCCTTTGTGCAATCACCGCAGTCATTGCAGATTTTTTCGTCTATATACCTTGGTGATTTTCTTATCCCTGCCTTGAAGTTTCCAGCCTCCCCTTCAAGAGATTCAAGCTCGGAGAGTGTATGTATTTCTATGTTAAGGTTTCTTGAACATTCAACCAGTTTTGGAGAAACAATACATGTTGCGCAATCACCGGTAGGGAATGTTTTGTCAAGATGAGCCATCATTCCGCCAATCGCTGAACTGCTTTCAACCAGATGTACTTTAAATCCCGAGTTCGCAAGATCAAGAGATGCCTGCACTCCTGCAATACCGCCCCCCTGAACAATTACCGCTCCGGTTTTTTTATTATTACTCTTATGCATTATTAACTACTCCTGTCATAATCTTTTCGGGCGAATTTATCAGCCTGCCGATTCCAAGGTCATTCCCCGGAATTCCAAGACATAGCCCGATAAGCTGTGTTATATACATTACAGGCATCCTGTAGTCTTTTCCTGTTTCTTTTTTTATATCTCCCTGTCTCATATCAAGGTTTATCTGGCACATCGGGCATGCAACAGAAATGCATTCCGCCCCGTATCCCTCCGCCATTGCAATAATTGAATCAGACAGTTTTAAAACTATCCCGGGTCTTGTAAGGGTAAGTGACGCGCCACAGCACTCTGTTTTATGCGGCCAGTCAATGCTATCTCCACCCATGGCATTTATAATCTTATCCATATAAACCGGATTTTCCGGATCGTCAAAACCCGTTATCTCATTGGGACGCACAAGCAGGCATCCATAATATGAAGCAACCTTCATTCCGTCAAGAGAGCCTGTAAGCATTCTTTTAAACTGCATCAAACCGATGTCTTCAAGTAATATTTCAATAAAATGCCTCACACGGACAGATCCGTCATAGTCTTTTCCGGTAATCTCTGAAATCCGTTTTCTTACTGCCGGATCTGAAGCAACTGCATGATTTGCAGCTTTCATCCTGCTGTAACATGATGCGCAGCTTACCACCATATCGAGTCCAAGATCCTGCACCTTCTGCAGATTTGCCACTGATAATGAAACAGCCAGATCGTGATTTACCTGGTGGGCAGGCGTTGAACCGCAACAAGTCCATCCCTCCGGTTCAACAAGCTCAATCCCCAGAGAGCGCGCAACAGCCATTGTTGATGTATACTGATCGCGTGCCGTCGATTCGGCAGAACATCCCGGATAGTACGCGTATTTCATCTTACTGTTTCCTCATCTTTTCAATATTTTTAAATATATTCTTTACACTTTTTTTATCACCAGCTGATGAAGGAAAAAGCGCTATTTTACCCTTTTTAAGGATCATAGGAAATTTTCCCGCATCCCTGAAATACGAGAAAGTCCCGGCCTTGTAAAGAATCATGGCTCCGAGATCATATGTTCTTCCGAATGATCTCATAGTACCGAGAAGAAACCTGTTCATCATAGGCATATTCC
Organism: Spirochaetota bacterium; assembly: GCA_963664815.2. Classification (GTDB taxonomy): domain Bacteria; phylum Spirochaetota; class UBA4802; order UBA4802; family UBA5550; genus WRGT01. The sequence goes on along the minus strand of CAXXHB010000003.1, from coordinate 1,451,446 downwards.
CCGCCGGGGTCTTTGACTTTAAATCACCGGCGGAAATTCTAAGTTCATCGATCACTGCCGCCATATTGATCTTCATCGGGCATCTTGCAAAACAGGTTTCGCATGAAGCGCAGACCCATATAAAATCATCATCAAGAATTTCCTTACTCATACCAAGCTGAAGCTTTCTTATTATTTCCGAAGGGGATGCTCCTGTAAAAGCAGCTGCAGGACAGCCATTTGAACATCTCCTGCACTGGAGGCAAAGACTGATGTCCACACCCGACCCGGTCTTTATCTTTTCGAAAAAACTCTTCCCTTTATTTTCACTCTTTATAATTATTGTCATATAGCTACTCCATTAGACATTTCTTTCAGCTGATAGTCACCGGCTCCTTTTTAAAAAATATTTCCTCTTCGGTAAATTCATCATCAAAAAGATCATCTGTATCGGTATCCGCTCGCTTTGCTGCCGATGCGGGGATAACTTTTCTATAAACTTTTAACGGGTTTTTAACAGCACCGTTAACAGTTAATAATTCGTCTAACCTGATATTGAAAAGACGCTGATTCTCCTCGAGATATGGAAGAATAAGTTCCCAGTCTTTTTTATTTATCGATTCAATTACACCACCGTTAAGCTGCTGATCAACAAGCGTTTTATGCGGATCCCGGACATATACAGCTCCACCTGTTGCAAGAGAAAAAATATTACTTCCGGGATAAGGTTCATCGAGCAGCTGCACCTTCCCTTCATCATCAAACTTTGTACCATTCAGCACGACAAACCCACCTTCTTTATGAGGGTCTCCAGCCATAAATGATTCACCCAGAAAGTCGAGGCATGTGCCATTAATTATTACTCTTGGCCTCCCGACAGAATTTATCAGCGGACGCCCTGCTGCGTTACCCATCACGTAAATGTCTCCGCCCTTCGCGCCGTAGAGAAAAGTCTGTCCTACATCGCCGTAGATTACAAGCTTTCCTCTCTTTATTATCTGCCCCAGCTGATCCTGCGCATTATTATGAACCTTTATTGTAAGGCCGTCAATTCCAGAAGCAAGATAATCGCCGCAGCTGTCATAAACGTCTATTACCACATCATCGGTATCCGGGCCCAGACCATTCCCTATATATCTCTGTCCCGTACATCCGAATGAAATGAACTTTTTCCATCCTTTCATATACGCATCCATAAGCAGCGATGCATCGCTCAGTACGCCTTCAGGAGGAAAGTTATATGCATTAATTACAAGAACAGATTCGTTCTGCTCAGGACCGCGAAGCGTATCTCTTTTATCAAGATCAATAAGCCTGTAACTGTTCCCGTCTGATACAGTCTTATCATCAAGATATGGCAGTTTTTTAAACATCTTCGTAAGTTCCATTCTTATAAGATGTATTAAGTTGCTTCTTTTCTTTTTTCCGACCGGATATTTAAGATCATTTAATAAAGTTAATACCGATACAGCTCTCTCAATACCTGAATTATCTGAAGCCATATCTGTAATCATCCTCAGAGCCGCGCGGATATCATCATATGACCAAAAAGGTATATTATCACGGATATAACTGTAAAGCCCGTAAGGATTATTATCGTTATACTGCCTGATATAATTCACGACATCGTCTTTCAGCTTATGTGAAAGATATTTTTCAGATATAAAATCACATACCTCCCCGTTCCCGGGAAGTGAAACCGGTTTACCAAATTTATCTGTGCATTCAATTCTCATCTTACCAGATACTTCAGAAATATTAAAAATAAAAGCGCCACCGTCTGTATGGCTTCCACCGCGTGCATTCCAGTACTTTTCTGCAACAGGACAGATCCTGGGATCATCTTTCGACAGACTTACAAGAGTTGCATCGATTGCCTGTTTTTCTGAAGCTATCAGTCCAACCTGAACCTCACCGTCACAGAATGCAAAAACCTGCGGACGAAGCATAGCAGTATCAGTAATCCCAAGAAGCTGAAACTGTTTCTTTTCAGGGACATTTCTCGTAATAATGAAGAACCACGGACCATCGGGCGAACCGTGTATATGCGTTGCCTGTATTGCCCTGTATAATTTCTTTTTATTCTCAGGCAGCCTGTCAAAGTCAAGCTCAGAGGTAGGGGCCATCGCTTCAATAATATGTTCCAGTGAATAATGATATGTCCTGTTCATCAGATCAAACAACAGGGCCGAAACCTCAGTGTCAGTCAGAAACTGCGGATATATGTTTCTCTGAAGAAGGTGCTCTGTTACTGAATGATAATTCGCGAAGTCTCCGTTGTGTACAAGAGCCATATTTATTCCCGTGAATGGATGCGCTCCTGCAGGATGCCATACCCGTCCCTTGGTAGGGAAGCGCTGATGTGCAATCCATGTATGAGCCTTAAGCTCTCTTATCTTATAATAATCAACAATCGCCTCGGCAAAACCTACAACCTTAAGAATCATTATATTCCGCCCATGAGAGAGCACAAACGCCCTTTTATCACCATGAGCCGCATAATATACCTGATTCAGTTTAAAACTGTTCTGGTTCAGAAACTCATCCTCTGCTTCCCTGCTGTCTATTCCTTCCAGCCTGTTTTCAGCTATAAACCCTGCAAGAACATCATTTTTTACGCGGACAAAATATCTGCAGACATCGGGAGGTTTCACTTCAAGTCCCGGTATTGTTGTCCAGTCATCGACCTTATCGAGCATGGCTGAAGCCGCCACGTTAAAATACGGGTTAATAAACTCATTCTCGACATCACTCTTTACATTATCTTCAAGAAAAGCTATATGCAGCATATAGCAGTCTTCAAGTATATCCCTGCTGACATTCATCTGTTCGGGTATAAAACCTACAGCCGCAATACCGCCACCCTTGCCATTACCCCGGTTGTGCATCTGCTTTGAAGGTTCATAAATATGTTTTCCTGCAACGGGTTCGCTGCAGCAGAAACCTACAACACCGCATCCACCCTCTTCTTCACCTTTTCTGACAATAGAAGGGAATTCGACATTTGCAAGCAGCCGTCCCTTTGATTCGATTAATCTGTCCACCGTGTCATTTTTCATGGTTATACTCCACGTCATTGGTATAATCAAGATGCATGAGAAGATCTGATCTGCCCCTCAGGGCAGCTACGCTTCCCAGTCCAAGCCTCTGAAGAATTCTTATAAGTTCGTCTCTCCATGCATTGTAAGTATTAATAAGCCTCTGGGCTCCCCATTCGAGTTCTATCTTGGGTGCAAGTTTTTTATCGGTAGTAGCTATGCTTCTTGGACAACCACGGCCTGCGGAACATCTTCCGCATCTTACGCACCCGAGCGCCACCATCTCCATTGTACCTATAACAACTCCATCTGCTCCAAGTGCAATTGCCTTGGCCATATCATAGGGATTACGGATACCTCCGCTTGCGATCAGTGTTACTCCCTCCCTTGCTCCTTCCGCTACAAGAAAATTATGAACTTTCGGAATAGCATATTCTATCGGCATTGCTATATTCTTTTTGGCAATTTCCGGAGCTGCTCCTGTTCCGCCGTACCCTCCGTCAAGATGTATAATATGGGTGCCTGCAGAATAACTCCCTACAGCAACCATATCCACATCATTAGGAGTTGATACCTTGCTTGAAATCAGCGCCCGCCTGTTTACATGCTTAATCCAGTCAATCTGTTTCATGTGATCTTCTATGGAATATACGCTGTGAAACGGAAATGGAGAGAAAAGTGGAATACCTACGACCGTTCCCCGCATCATAGCAACTGCCGGGGTGTTTTTATCCCCCAGGAGGTGACCGCCGAGTCCAGGTTTGGCACCCTGCGCATATTTAAACTCCACTATAGGAACTCTTTGAATAGTCTCTTCCCTGATTCCGAATAAACCCGTTGCGACCTGAGTTATAACATGGTCATCGTATGGCCTCATCCTCTCCATATACCCGCCTTCACCGGTACAGGTAAAAGTGTTCCATGCAACTGCCGCTCGTGCTTTTGAAAGCTGCGTAGTGTTGCTGACAGAACCAAAGGACATACCTCCGCCATACCACGGAACATCAATTTTTATTTTTGGCCTGCCGTCATTTCTCCGGTTCAGTTCAAGTGAAGTATCAATATCTTCTGCACTGAGTGCTATCGGCGGTTTTTCCGGAAATTTAAATCTTATCCGGTCAAAACCTCCACCGGAATTTCCGGTTTCATATTCCAACCCATAATCATCAGATGGAATTTTACCGTTTTCAGCCATTTTCCATGTAGCAAGTATCATCTCTGCTGTCCACCTGTAGTCTCCCAGAACTTTCATCATGGGATTTACTTCGACTTTCAATGCGCCGTTCGGGCAGGCGGCAACACAGTAACACCCCTTCTCTTCGCACTTAAAACCAAAACAGAGGTGATTTTTAGGCTCAGCAAAATACTTGTACCCCGGTTTCAATACATGAACTCCCTGCGGGCATACAGCGGCACATTTTCCGCATAATATGCATTTTGTTTCATCTCTCAGGGTTATATATTTTCCCATCTCATTCCTGTATCTTGGAGGAGCTGGATTTATTGCCCGCTCTTCTGTATGCTGTATAGTCCTGGTTTTAAGCGTGTTTTCAGGAATTATTTTCTCAAGCATGCTTCCGTTTACCAAAAATTCTCCCAAAGCTTTCCTCCTCCATCTGTTCAAAAAACATGGCACGCCCCACATCACCGCGTAGACGTCTTGCATCTCTGATGCCCATGGCTCCCATAAGTTCAACCATCTGGTCATGCCACGCTGCAATCAGGTTAGTCATCCGGCCAGCGCCATACTCAATGTCAACTTCCCTGATTTTCGCGGGACATTTTTTCTCTCCGGTGCAAACCCCACACAGATGGCATTCCATTGCAATTAAAAGCGGAAGTTCTATTGATACAAGATCAGTTCCGCATATAATTCCCTTAACCATATGTTCCGGAAGGGCTATTCCGCCACCTGAAATTATTGTAATATCATCACGTCTGCCGCTTTCAATCAGCGATTTATGAATCTGACGTATCATATCTTTTATAAATAACGGAGAACCTGTGCCATACTGTTTTCCGTTCATATCTGCTATAATATGCAGTGCTTCAATACCCTGCTCGGAAAGTTCAACTGCCCGGCTAATGCCGTTTTCATCTAATTTAATCCTTACACACACTACTATGTCCGCACTGATCTCTTTGAGTTCCATTATCCGGCGTTTAATATCGCCGGAATTTTCAATCTCCACCATTTTTGTTTTACGTATAATATCCGCAGGAAGGAGTTCCGAACCGGCAGCGAAATAAAATGCTACATGCGGGAGATACTTCTCGCTGAAATTATTTTTAAAAGACCATCTTCCTGAATCAATAACAGCTGTCAGATCAGTTCTATATGCAGTTTCCATCATCAATGGTTCCAGAATTTCCAGAGAATATTCTTCAGGCATCATATCAATTATCAGCGGCATTGGAGTTGATATTAATGGAGGGATATCCGTTGAAAGTTCTCCATCCTTCATCACAAGAAATGATGTTTTCCTGCCTATGTCTGCAGAAGTACTTATATATTCACGCCCGTGAATCCCGTCTCTCGTTGGCCTTACTATCTCTGACATGTCGGTCCACATGGAATCAAAACCATAACCGGAAAATCTTCCGCCATATCCTGCACCCGAAACAGGGATCTTCGCAGTTTCAGCCTGCAGCCATGTAGTCTGGATAATCTGTGGAGTCCAGTAATCATTCCCTAGTTTCTCATACTCAGGGTTTATGGTAAGCCTTAAAAGGTTTTTAGTACACTCCTGCACACAGGAAAAGCATCCCATGCAGTCAAAAAAAAGTGCATCAACATCATCCATATTTCTGATATATTTAATTTCATCCCTGTGCCTGTCATAAACACATGCTTTCTTTACACAATTATGGCACCTTGCACAATCTTCTCTCCAGTCAATAATACCGTATTTACCTGTCCTCGGACGTCGCGGAGGGACCGGATTTGTTTCAATGTGATATTTTTCCGGCATAAATTATCTCCAGTTCATTCCTATATTTTTCCGGACAGACCGGATACTCCAAGAATCTCGGGTATCAGTTTTTCTTTGCCGCCCGTAAGAAGATGTATTCCTCTGAGGCCGCTCATATTTTTTACCTTTGATATAATTTCCGTGCAGACTGCAATTCCTTCCTTTTTCTGTGCTTCTGCGCTTCCCGCCGATTTCAGGCGATCGATAACGGATTGAGGTATATTGAAATCAGTATATTTTAGTCTTAAAGATTCAGCCTCTTCAACGCTTTCAAGCGGGAGCACACCGGCAAGTATCGCGGTTTTTTCATCAACACCAGATTCTTTTACTGCAGTAAGCCATAAACTGAATTTCTCAACATCAAAAACGGGATGGGTCTGAAAAAAAACCGCCCCGGCCTCAGCCTTTTGTGAAACTCTCAGCACGTTAAGTTCAACCGGTGTCATAAAAGGATTTGCAACGGCGCCAGTAGTCATATTAAACGGCCCATTTATCTTTGCGCCGTTCAGAAGCTCTCCCTTCATCCTCAGATTCTCCACAATTGCCAGGAGCTGTGTTGAGTCAATATCATAAACATTTGCTGATTCAGGATTGTCTGTAAGCACCTGATGATACCCTGAAAGACAAAGCATATTTCTTATCCCGAGAGATGACGCTCCCAGAATATCAGACTGTATTGCAATCCTGTTCCTGTCTCTTGTGACGATCTGAAGTACAGGTTCAATTCCTGCATTGATAAGGTGAATTGATGCTGCAAAACTTGACATTGCCACACCAAACGGGTTATCCGAAACGTTTACCGCTGATGGTACCTCTCTCAGGCAGTCAATTATTGTTTTAATATTCGCCGGATCTGTTTCAGCACGCGGAAGGTATTCTGCTGTTACAATAAAATCTTTGTCCCTTATCTGATCCGCGAAATTTTTCTCTTTTTTCATAATATAATCACCAGAATTTTTTATATCTTCTAAATATTTGCAAATACCAGCCGGGCCTCACCCGGATTCAGAACACACAAGCAGTTAAAAACTACCTAATTTGAAACAGCTGTTGCATCAACTGCAGACGAACCGGAATTTTTAAAGGCTAACGGCCTCAGGCTGCCTGCAAACGCAGCAATCTCCGACACTATGCCGTCAATTCCGTCCTCTTTCAACTGTAATACGGTTATTCTGTCATTACCAAGCCCTGTTTCATCGAGTATTGAGCTTACACTGTCAGCCCTTCGCAACGCCCGGAGATTACCCTCCAGATGACGGCATTCATTTTTCGGGCATGTGAGTATTACCAGACCGTCTGCCCCCTTCTCAAATGCTTTTAAAAGGTAAAGAAGGTCAACCTTCCCTGAACATGGAAGCCCGATCAGTCTGAGTTCATCACCTTCATCCATCTTTATCGCGACAGACAATTCTTCAGAACTGAAAGAGGAGGAACAATACATAACAAACAATTTCAATGTCCTAACGACTGTTATATTCATAACACCGCTCCATGAATTAAATTATATTACAACAAAACATCGTACCCGATATACAATCAATGAAAACTGATGATTCAATATTTCAATTATGTTAAATTTTAACATTGCATTAAAAATCAGTTACGTAATTGTATTTTATGAATTTTCAAAACACCAATTATCGGAGTGAAAATCTGCAGGCGGATTATTATTACAAATATGTTACCATAATGTTATATTTAAAATCATTCAAACAAACAAAATGCAAATTTGTAACAATTTATTTGTACCAACTAACATACTTGTAAACTGATATAATTTTAACACTTGATATCAATGCCAGTAATTTGTAATATTAATTAAATATGGAGGAAATTCAGTCTGAATATTAAACAGTATTTATGATTGCTCAAATGAAAGGCTTTATTTTATCACTTGAATTTTTCAGTGATTTCTGAAAATTTTATAGTCAATTCCAAGCTTATCCATTTTATAACCGAGTATTCTTTTTGTTGTTCCGAGTTTTTTCGATGCATTTGAAACATTACCATTTGATACTTTTAAGGCATCAATAATAAGTTCCTTTTCAAACATGTTAGTCCTCTCTTCAAGAGTCCCTGATCCGTTTTTATCGTTAAATATCTGAAGAGATGGAGGAAGATGATAATTTCTTATAACATCCTCATTGCATAGAATTACTGCCCGTTCGATACAATTCTCCAGCTCTCTTACGTTCCCCGGCCAGTGATACGCGACAAGAAGATCAATTGTATCCGTACTTATCCTGCTTATCTTTTTTTCCGCTCTTGAATTATAAATTTCAAGAAAGTGATCCGCCAGCAGAACAATATCAGATCTTCTGTCCCGCAATTTAGGTGATTGTATTGGAAAAACATTGAGCCTGTAATAGAGATCCTCCCTGAACTCATTATTTTTAATCTTTTCTTCAAGGTTCTGGTTAGTAGCGGCAATAACCCTTACGTCAACTGGAACCGGCGCATTTCCCCCCACTCTATCGATACTTTTTTCCTGTAAAACCCTTAAAAGATGAACCTGTAAAGAAATATCCAGGTCACCTATCTCATCAAGGAAAATCGTCCCCCCATGGGCCAGCTCAAATCTCCCCTTTTTCATCTTATCAGCACCTGTAAATGCCCCCTTTTCATAACCGAAAAGTTCAGTCTCAATAAGATTCTTCGGCAATGATGCAACATTTACTTTTACAAACGGACCACCGTATCGCTTACTATTTCTTTGTATGGCATCAGCAATAAGCTCCTTCCCTGTCCCGCTCTCACCCGTAATGAGCACAGTTGTGTCAGTCCCCGATACCATAATGATTTTTTCATATACTTCTTTCATCTCACTGGAGGTTCCCAACAGTTTCCCCTGGACACTATTGATCGATATTTTTTTACGGAGAAGTTCATTCTCATCTTTAAGCATTTTCTCTCTTAAAACTGATTCAATTCTGCCGTTAACCGCCTGTGCAATCATAATAGATACAGTAGTAAGGGCATGGTATTCTTCGGCGAGATCTCTTCCGAAATTATTAATAATATCAACAGAAATTGTACCAATAACCGCTGAATTCAGTTTAATAGGGACACAAATAAATGAAATCTTGTTAGCTGTTGTATTTCTGTCAGCACCTGTCCTGTTAAGAAACTTCGGTTCATTCATTATATCCATTACAATATAAGGATTTCCGGTTTTAATAACAGTACCGATTATTCCCTCTCCCGGTCTGTATACCCCCCTTGCAACCTCTTCCTCAGTGTATCCATGATATATATCAACACATATCTCACCCTCCTCCTTGTGATATATGCTTATCATTCCGCGTTCAATATTGTAATAGGTTACAATGAGTTTAAACACATTGGACATAAGTATTTTAATATCGCCGTTATCCTCGATAAAAATTCTTCCAATTTTTTCCAGCAAACCACTCTGTCTGTCGTTTATCAGATCCATTTTATATTCCTAAATCTCACCGCAATTTTAAATATAGCGGTTACTCCTGATTAATAGACATAATATTAATCCATACATTTTAAACAAATAATTTTCCCGGAGAACATATAACAATAAGACAATTTAACAAAAATGTAATTTAACGGGGTGTATTAACTGAAAAAAATGAGTTTGATCAATAAAAAGGTAATGGGGATTCATAAATGAACCCCCATTACCTTTTTTTAATTTCGTCAGAGAGTATTGTCTCCTGTTTCACCTGTCCTGATTTTAACAGCTTCCTCAATTGAATAAATAAAAATCTTGCCGTCTCCCATCTCACCTGTTTTTGCTGCTTTAATAATTGTATCCTTTATATTCGCAACTTCATTGTCTTTTGCGATTATTTCAATTTTAACCTTGTAGATCAGTTTTACTTTATAACTTTCTCCACGCCACTGCTGCACAACTCCCTTTTGCTTTCCATGACCCTTAATTTCGGTGATCATCAATCCCGAATAACCTACATTTTCAAGTTCATCAAGAACTGCATCGAGTTTTTCAGGTCTTATAATTGCTTCAATTTTTTTCATCTTGTCACCTCTATCCTATAGTAAACCGGCAGTTGAACTTTTTCGCGATATTGGCGTTTCTGAATATTTATCCAGTTTAACACCTGAATATCCAATAACTCCCATCTCCGGGATATCAAGCCCGTCTAATTCATAAGACGCCGGTACCCTGTTACCTATTGTTAAGTCTACCAGTTTGAATACCAGATAACCAATAACCGCAACATAAATTATATTAGTTATTACACCTATGGACTGGGCAAAAAACTGTGACGTATCTCCATATAACAGACCTTTAACTGTTCCTGAAACACCGTTCCATCCGTCGCCATAAGAACCATCAGCAAAAATTCCGAGTGCAAGGCATCCCCATGCTCCATTAACACCATGGACAGCAACTGCGCCGACAGGATCATCTACTTTTAGTTTTCTTTCAACAAAAAATGCTGCTTCAATAACCAGTATACCGGATATTGTCCCTATAATAACCGCTGCACCTGAACCAACAAAAGCACATGGAGCAGTAATTGCAACAAGGCCTGCGAGCATACCATTACACATCATACTTGGATCAGGTTTATTCCCCCTTACTCCCCACATCCATAGTGCTGATACTATTGCACCTGCACCGGAAGCAAGCATTGTATTTACTGCAACAACACTTATACGAAGATCTGTCCCTGCCAGTGTCGAGCCCGCATTAAAACCGAACCATCCGAATGCGAGGATAAAGGTTCCCAAAATGGCCAGCGGTATATTATGGCCAGGTATAGCATTGGGAGATCCGTCTTCATTATACTTCCCTATTCTGGGTCCCAGTATTTTTGCACCGACAAGTGCAAGTACACCACCAGTCATATGGACAACTGATGAACCGGCGAAGTCGACATGTCCATGCCCAAGTGCGAAATTCTTCCCAAGTGATGCCAGCCATCCACCTCCCCATACCCAGTTACCATATATAGGATATATTATGGTTCCTACAAAAATTCCATATATGAAAAATGATGAAAATTTCCATCGCTCAGCCATTGAACCCGTAGGGATAGTTGCTGTAGTATCCATAAAAACCATCTGGAAAATAAACAGCCCGAAAATAGCCACATCATATACACCTGTAAGCATAAAACCCTTTGTACCGAAAAGTCCGAATTCCTTCCCGAAAAGGTGAATCACAAACTCGGATGATAACCCGTCATAACCACCGAGAGTACCAAGCGCGCCTACACCACCGAACATAATTGCAAACCCGCACAGATAAAAGCCGAGCATTCCAAGCGGATAAATCATAAAGTTCATCGACATAGTATGCGCCACATTTTTTGCCCTTGTCAGGCCGCTTTCAACGATGGCGAATCCCGCCTGCATAAACATTACAAGAAATGCAGCGATAAGAGTCCAGACAAGATTTAATGCAACTTTTGTATGGCCTACTTCAGCCGCTACTTCTGTAAGAGTAGGACTTCCCTTTGTAGCAGCAGTTACATCACCAGCATTTCCGGTATTCCCTCCCGAGGGATCAACTGTTCTGATAATCGTATCGGTTTTTACCGGAGCATCCTGTGAAAATGATAACCCGGCAGTGAATAACATAAAACATGCAGCTATGAAACTTATCAGTTTCTTTTTCATACTTTTACCTCTCTGACATCTGCCTTAATAAGCAGTCTATTATTTGAATTTTCAGGCAATCCTGATAGCGATCGCATAAATTCCTCCTTTTTTAATCTACTTATTCTAAAAGCATATTGCGTGCCAAATATTCAGTCAAATTAACTCGATGCAGATTTGTTAACATGAAATTAACATTGAAGTGCTTTTTATGTTAATCGTGTGGTATTGACTGATTATATTAAGAGTTCAGGAGGCATTGATTAACTTAGACCTGAAGATAAAATGCAGAATCAGTTTTTTTTAACGGTTCAGAAATACAATATTGTATTTCTGAACCGTTAAAAAAACATTTATGTAACAGATAAATCCTCAAACGATGCAGTAATCTTTTTAATAAAAACTTGACAATGATATATAAAAGGATCATATTTATAAAAATATTTATTACTGACTTTTAATATATAGAAAACACCCTTAAATCCGCAGTATTTCCTGCGGCAATAAAACTACACCATGGAGAAACGGAGATGTTCCCATTCAGTAAGATCCTTAAAAAGGCTAAAAATGATGTAAAAAATAAAACTCCATTGATACAGAGAATTGTTACTATAGGTAAACAGATTTATGAAGGATACTCCTTTGAAAGCACTGTCTATAACAGAATTGTAACAACAGTAAAAGTGTTTATTGTCGCCACAAGAAAATTCATGATTGATGACTGTTTAACAAAAGCATCTGCAATAGCATATGCAGCTGTTACTTCACTGATACCTTTGCTGACTGTTTTTCTGACATTTCTGTCAATTTTTTCAGGGGTGGAAAATAAAAAAGAGGACCTTTTCAGGGAAATGTCCCTCTTCATGGTCGAACACAGTATAAAGCTTAATATAGATCCGGTTTTTGAAGCAATATCTGGACTCATTGATAATGCCGGCAAGATAGGGGGAATTGGTGCTGTAATCGTATTCTTTACCGCAACAGCCACCCTGCGTACATTGGAAAAATCACTTAACGAAATATGGAAAGTAAAACAGGGTAGAACACTGTTCCAGAAAATCATGTACTACTGGGCTGCTCTTACTCTCGGTCCGTTAATGCTTATAGCAGGTATGACTGTGGCTACAAAGATGACTGATGTTTTTTCATCAGCAAATTACAATTCAGCATTCATCGAAGATAATAAAATATGGGTTGTCGGCAACAAGGGCTCTATAATTCAGAGCCCTGTGGACAAAACAAATTTCACTTCCGGCGAAGAATGGAATTTCGATTATGAAAACCAGAGAATATACACCTACAGTTTTTCAGACAATACTTTTTCAGAAGATGACTCCCGACTCGACCATCTGTCGCTGATGAAAGAGACTTTCAATGATATTAAATTTATCAATGAAGAAGGGTGGGCAATATCAGGTAAAGGCCTTATACTTCACTCCCGTGATAAAGGCAAGAACTGGTCAATATCAAAATGGGGAGACTTCAGTCTTAACAATATTTATATGATTAATAACCGCCTCGGCTTTATCGCTGCAGATGGAGGTATAATTCTCGCTACAGAATCGGGGGGAAGAGACTGGAGGGCTATAGATACAAAGGATGTAACCCTGAATTTCAGGAACATAGCTTTCTTTGAAAATCGAGGTATTGCAACAGGAACAAAAGGCCGTATATATCTTACAGAAGATGCAGGTTTGACCTGGACAATAAAAACAATAAATGAATCCAAAAGGAAAAACAAACTCGTTGATCTGAACACCGTATCTTTTGTCAATAAAAATGATATATGGATTGCAGGCAATGATGGCATAATACTCCATACCACTGATGGAGGCGACACATGGCAGCAGGGGAAATTCAAGGAATACAACTATTATACCGTACTCTTTCTGAATAAAAATGAAGGTTTAATTGCCGGTGAAAACGGAATACTTATTCACACAGTAAACGGAGGTATTAGCTGGAAAAGCGATACCCTACCCGCATATAAGATAAACAGGCTGCTCCAGGCTACCGGAGCTCTGTGGGCTGTCGGAAACGGAGGCACTATACAGAAATCAACAGATAACGGTAAAACATGGAAAGGAGAATCCGGAAAAAGCGCTTTTGCAATGATAATAAATTTTCTTGCCCCATTCCTCTTCATCTGGCTCCTTTTCCTTATGGCCTACTCAACGACTCCAAATACAAAAGTACCATTTAAATATGCTTCAATTGGAGCTGCATTTACCGGTACAGTATGGGTAATATTTATTCTTCTTTTCATCATATATGTAAAAGCATTTGCCACAGGTACATTTGCAATTTACGGAGCACTTGCATCGATCCCTATTTTCCTTTTGATGATATATGCATCATCCCTCATCATTCTTTACGGAGCTGAGGTATCTTATACTCTTATGCACCCTGAAACATACTCCAGTCTTAAAAACACATTTGAAGAAAGCAGGAAGATGAATATCTTTTACGGGCTGGTTGCCATTCAGCATATTTACACAAAATTCGAAGCCGGGAAAGGAGATACTACATATGCCGAACTCCTGAAAAAAGTTTCTCACAACTCCATAGATCTCGATTACTTCATCAAGCTGTTTGTTGATAAAGGATTTATTTACAGAGAACAGAAAGGGCCATTAATGCCGGCAAAATCATCAGAGAATATAAAACTGGCTGAGTTGTTTAACCTTATTAATGAAGCCCAGATAGAGGTGCCCGCCTCATTCAGAAAGAACGCATCAAAGGGAAATATTTTGAATTTGTTCGAAAAAATAAATTCCGGAAGGGACAAGGTACTTGAGAATATGACTCTTAAGGATCTGAAAATTTTTTAACAAAACAGAAAACAAAGGACTTTAAGATTAATTTGAATAATACCCGAATATAAAAGGGATAAGTATAAACTCCCCTTTTATATCATCGGGAACTTTCCCGAAACTCTTTGATAATCTGACCGCATCAAGACATGAGTCATCCAGCGGTTTATTTCCGTAAGAATCTACAATATCAACTTTCTGGATATCACCATTACGGTTCATAATGAAATACAGTTTAACCTTCTGCGCCGGTATTGCCATAATTCTCATATTTCCCGGAGTATAGCTTCCAGATAAGGGATTATATCCGCCTATTACAGCATTTGCAAGTAGCGGGGGATACCAGTTTGAAGCTATTTTGTCTTTCATACTTTTGAAGAAGCTGAAGTTTTTAAACTTTGCAGTATTGAATGAAAAAATACCGCTGTTACTGTAGAAAATTGCATTTTTCATCGTGATGTTGTTTCTGTCCGGAATAGCTACATCATTGAACATGCCGTCGCTCCCTCTTCTTGCTGAACTTCCACGCTTATATACCGTTAAATTTACACCGGATTCTTTATCCGATAATTGTGTTTTCTCACCGGTTGATGAACCTGACTGACTGGAACTCTGTTTTTTCATTCCTTTTCTTAATCTGAATTCAAGTGAATTGTTCAGCCATCTATCCCCCTTCTCACTGGTTATAAAGCCTCGGGATGTTGAATCCCTGTCAGAAAGTAAAGTCCGTTTATCCGGGGATCGCCTGTCATCCTGGTTCATGTTTACAATAATATCTCTGCCGGAAAAGAGCGAATTATTCTTTTTTTTATTTTTATAAGAGGAAGCAAGCCCATATGAATCAGGTAAAAAAAACGCGGCCATGAATACTACATGAAGAAAAAAAGATATTACCAGGAGGAGGGACAAATTTATTTTATATCTATCAGTCACAGTTAAATTTCATACTTTAGTTTATTTGAATATCTCAAATTATAAATTACTTTGTATCAGGTTTTCTCTCTGTAATTATTTAATGTGTATATTTTGAAGAAAAATGTTACATAAACAAACAATCATGTATCAAATATAATGATGGTGCTGCACAGCACCATCATTATATAATAATAATTATTTTTATTTATTGGCCTCGTCTTCCAGAAATTTCTTCCTTTCCTCGATAATTTTATCAGCATCTCTGCCGGTTATCGGATCATAATGAGAGAATTCCATTTCAAATGTTGCTTTCCCGCTTGTCATTGCTCTCAAATCAGTGCTGTATCTGAGCATCTCAGCCTGGGGAACCTGAGCTTTAACTATCTGGATATTGCTAACTGAACCTTCGTTGCTGTCCATTCCGAGAACACGCCCCCTCCTGCTTGTTATATCGCTCATTATATCACCCATAAATTCCTTATCTGCCATAATCTTGACATTCATTATAGGTTCAAGAATCTGCGGCCCGGCCTGTTCCATTGCCATTTTAAAAGCAGTTCTTGAAGCGATTTTAAATGCCATTTCTGAAGAATCTACATCATGATAAGAACCATAAAACAGTTCAGTCCATACATCTTCAACATGATATTTTGCAAGAACCCCTTCCTCCAGACCTTCCCTTAGACCTTTTTCAACTGCCGGTATATACTGCTTCGGAACAACTCCTCCAACGATACTGTCAACAAACTCAAAGCCTTTACCTCTTTCAAGCGGTTTAATGCGGATATGAACCTCGCCGTACTGACCATGGCCTCCTGACTGCTTTTTATGTTTATACTGGGCTTCAGCTTTTTTAGTAATTGTCTCTTTATATGCTACACGGGGTATTTTTGTATTAACATCCAGTTTCAGTTTTTCTTTCAGGTTTTTAAGAATAATATTAAGCTGCATCTCACCCATACCGGACAGAACAGACTCGGAAGTCGATGCATCGAATCCATATTTTATTGTAGGATTTTCTTCAGCCATTTTGTTAAGGAACTGGCCTATCTTATCCTCTTCTCCCCTTTTCGCGGCCTCAATACCAAAAGAGAATACCGGCTGTGGAAGTTTTATTATAGGAAGAACAACAGAGGTTTTTGGATCACAAAGAGTATCAAGAGTTGTTGTTTTATCAAGTTTAACGAGAACACCGATATCTCCGGCATTTATTTTCGGAATATCAACCTGTTTATGACCTATCATCGTATAAAGCTTGGTGGCTCTCTCTTTGATATTTTTTGTCGAATTAAGTACCTCAGTTTCAGGGTTAAGCTGACCGGAAATCACCTTCACATAATTGAACCTTCCTGCATACTGGTCAATTGCCGTTTTCCATACAACCGCGCTGAATACTCCCGAATCATCCATTTTTACAATTATTTCTTTATCAGAATGAACCTGGTCATGCCCCTTGAATTCTTTTCCGGTCTGTGGAGGAGGTGTATAATTTTTTATTACCCTGACAAGGTTTTTAATCCCTATTACTTTTAAGGATGAACCGCAAATTACCGGTGTCAATTTGCCTGCAGAGAGCTGGGTCCTGATCCCGAACCTTATCTCTTCATCAGTCAACTGCTCGCCGCTTAAAAATTTTTCGATCAGCTCATCTGATCCTTCTGCGCCAAGTTCGATAAGGTTCATTCTTTCAAGCTCAACCAGTTCTTTCATGTCTGCAGGTATTTCACCGATTGTTACATCCCTGCCATCACCTTTGGGTGTATACAGCTTCATCTGTATCGTATCAACTACACCCTTGAAAGACTCGCCTTCGCCATTTGGAATGCAGAGAGAAGCGACATTTACGCCAAGACTCGTTTTAATATTTTCAATTACTTTATCATAACTGGCTCTCTCTTTATCCATCTTGTTTACAAAAATAATTCTTGGAATGTTATTTTCGGCAAGATATCTCCATGCTTTCTCGGTTTCAATCTGAACACCATCAACAGAATCCACAACTAGAATCGCTGTTTCAACCGCCTGAAGTGCAGAGCGCGCCTCTCCGACAAAATCCGCTGTTCCGGGAGTATCTATTATATTAACCTTCACATCTTCAAATTCCACGAAACCGAGAGATGCTTTTATTGAAATTTTCTTTTCCTTTTCATCATCATCAAAATCCGAAACCAGAGTACCATTGTCAACATTACCCATTTTATCGATCTGCCCGCTTACAAAAAGCATCGCATCAAGCAGTGTTGATTTTCCTGTTCCTCCATGTCCGATTATTGCTACGTTTCTGATTTCACCAGTTTTATACTCCTTCAACATTTAAGAACCTCCTGAATTATTTCATACATTATATTGTTTGAATAAACATTTATTTACACCAGAAATAAACCGGTTCATCCGGCAGACATTTCTCCTATACCGCAGTTCGGGTATATAAAAACTCTGAGAATATACAATCCGTTTTATTTAAGTTATATTGTTCCGGATAACAGAAGAGTGAAAATTCATAGAAAAACCATGACTTAAACAGCTCTTATTCTTTTTTTGATACACAAATTTCTTCCTTCCATGACTGGAATTCAAATTTTTATATCAACGAAAAGATTGACAATACTTCAGCAGAAATTACAAGGGAGATTTTTTTTGTAAAGCCTTTTATTTATCCATTCAGAATATGATGCTTTTTTAAACTATTACGGTATTTATTTCTTTGCACTTTTTTCCCTTAAAAATATGTTAAACTTCCTGAATACAACAATAGCAATGAAAATTAGAATAAATAATATTGAAACATACAGTATAAGATCACCGTTCCTGGAATAAAATGTTTTAACATTACGGGATGTATCAATTTCACCGGACAGAAAATTTTTTTTAAGAATAGGAAGCGAAGCCGTAACTCTCCCCTTTGGATCAATTAACGATGTAACCCCTGTATTACCGGCCCTTGCCACCCATATACCGTTTTCAACAGCACGGAACAATGAGGCTGAATAGTGCTGGTAATGCCCGTTGTAAGTATCAGTCCAGCCGTCATTGGTTATGTTGACGAGGAAGTCGGCACCCATATTACCATATTCCCTGCACAACCTGAAAAAAATCCCCTCATAGCAGATAAGTGATCCGAATCTTAAACCGTCAACTGTAAACAGCTCAGGTTTTTTACCCGGTACAAATTCAGATGCCCCGAAGCTTTCAAGAAGACGTTTTACTGGTGCAAACCATTTCTCATAGGGGAACCACTCTCCGAAGGGAACAAGATTTATTTTAGGATAGGTCTGTACAACTTCACCATTTCCGCTGATCAGAACCGCATTATTCTGGGGAGAATATTTAAAAAAACCGCGGTCACGCCTGACGGTAAGTCCGATTTCTCCGGTAAGAAGAGGTTTTCCGTTATCTTTAATAAAACTTAAAAGCTGTTCATCAAAACCATCCCTGTCCCCCGTGGCGGCCCTGAATGAAATCAGTTCAAGTGTTGCAGATTCCGACCAGATAATAAAGTCCGGATCAGTAGCGAGTGATTCTCTTGTGTAGTGCATCAGCTCCGAAAGATACCTGAATCTGTTGCCCGACCAGTTCTCCCATGGAGATATACAAGACTGTATAAGCACAACCTTCAGTTTTTTACCATTTTCTTTATTGGTGACCGATGAGAGTCTGAAAAATCCGGATATCGTTATAGCAATAACGAGAAGAAGAACCACTGCAAATTTGATCGAATAAGAATTGCTCAAAATATCTTTTACACTTTTAAATCCATTCTTAAATGAAAGCATATATTCAGAAAATGCTTTGTTAAAAAGTATAATTATAAAATTCACTCCAAGTATTCCGGTTACCGATGCAATCTGAATAAACGATGTAAAGGGATACTGAGAGTATCCGATATAGGTCCAGGGGAACGCGAGAAAACCTATTGACTGAACATAATCAATTATTATCCAGACAGCCGGATAGATAAATACCTTATATTCCGGAAATTTTTGAGACAGGAACTCTGATAGAATAATCTTGATTGTAAAAAAAACGGTTAAAGTCGGAATCAAAAAAACAATAATTACAATAAATCCCCCCTGCACCTTCGCACCGAAATTACCTATCCAGCCATATGCCAGAAAATTACCCGCAAGACCGGTAACAAAAGCGGTAAAAAAAACATCTTTCAGAGGTTTACCTGAAACATAACAGAACAGCGGAACAAGAGAAAACCATGCAATCACAGGAAATAGTTTCAGAAAAGCAAAATCATAAGACGGGAAAGAGAGAAACAGTAAAACTGCAGTTGCAAGGTAATAATTATCTTTTAAAAAAAGTTTTATTCTGTTCATGTCATTCCCTGTAATAATTATTTATACCCATATTCTGATCTTTCGTAAAAGTTCAAATTTTTTATCAGCAGACGCAGCAAAACCGGTAGTCATAATATTTTTTGCATCATGAAAATCGAGAGTCCCGGTCTGCAGCAGATCAGGTTCTATTAAAACAGTCGGGGTGTGATATTTAAGTATATTTCTTGTATTTACAAATTCCATAATATCAATCGATTGGAAGAGAACTTCAAAAATACTTGGCGGAAGATCTTTCTCCTTTTCCCTCTTATCACGTGAAAGCCATTGATCAATATTTTTAAACCAGCCTGTTCGCCCCTTCTGATCATCATCAACCGAAACACCATGTTTATCATCGGCAAACTTTATTTCTTCCGGGAACAGGTCAATTCCTATTACTCCGGCACTGTTCTTTACATATTTTTTTATTCTGGAAATTTTAAGTCCCGGATGAAGATTTACTGCAATGGTCAATCCTGCACCCATTTTTTTTACTACATCAACAGGCAGGGGATTTGCCACTCCACCATCAAGAAGATAGGTGTTTTTGTATGTAGCGGGTACCAAAACCCCCGGAATGGATACACTGGCTCTTACAGCTTCGAGTATATTTCCTTTTCTGAAAATTATTGGTTCCCCGGTAAAATAATCTGTTGCTACAATTCCGAGAGGTTTAGGCAGATTTTCGATTTTTGCGTCAGCCGGTATATACCTGGTCAGAAACTGTACAAAATTATTACCCTTGATGAGTCCGGATTTCGGAAGAGTAATATCGGCTATACGGAGAAGCTCCTTCTTTGAAAAAGACAGCATATCATCCTTAAGCTTTTTAAGGTTACCGCACAGGTAAACAGCCCCTATTACTGCGCCAATACTTGACCCGGAAATCATATCAATCGGGATATTCATATTCTCAAGGTATTCTATCACTGCGATATGAGATAACCCTTTAGCACCTCCGCTGCCAAGCGCAAGGCCTACTTTTCTGTTTCTGAAATATTTAAAAGGATTTATCATATAATTTCACACTGTCAAAATGTTATTTGTCTTATCATTGCGGTCAATTAGTTTTCATGTGTATTCAATAAATTTACAGTGAATAATTACCTGTATCCATAAACTGCTGAATTGCGTTTATATTTAACATATCAGGTTATATTTATATTAAAATACAATCCAGTCAAATGCTATAGCAATTCACGAACATATATTAAAGTATAAATGATGAACATAATCTCCTGTAAAGGTTTAATCACAATAAACAGCTGAAAGGTAAAAAAGAAAATATTCTGTTAATTATTTTTTAATTATTAAAAAATGTTGACACATACCTGCCATTTATTTAGGTTGCTTACAGATCGCGCGGTGGAGCAGTTGGCAGCTCGTTGGGCTCATAACCCAAAGGTCGTAGGTTCAAGTCCTACCCGCGCTAATAAAAAAAACCGGCGGGGTAGCTCAGTTGGTTAGAGCACACGGCTCATATCCGTGGTGTGGGGGGTTCGAGTCCCTCCCCCGCTAATTTTAAGGGTAACTTTTAGTTACCCTTTTTTAATTTCAGTTCCTGAATAAATCACACTGCTCATTTAATTCAAATAACAGGTAGCATATACACTTATTACTCATACATCAAATTAATATTTATTACTTAACTCATTGTAATTGAAAATACCAGACAAAGAGTCGATGTCGATAAAAAATATATATTAATAAATTATTGTCGATATATTTACCTTTTATTCATAAAAAACAAATCATTTTAATTTTGACCCAATTATTTAAAAATAGTGTTGCCTTTCTTATATACCCCACATAAAAATATCTAAATCAGACAATTAATTAAATGGAGGATTTTAATGATTGGGAAAATGATAAAAACATCAATCCTGATGATAACCTGTGTTGCATTTGTTTCATGCAGTATGGACACAAAAAGCCTTATAGAGGGAAACGTAGTAAAC
Source organism: Spirochaetota bacterium (assembly GCA_963664815.2). GTDB lineage: Bacteria > Spirochaetota > UBA4802 > UBA4802 > UBA5550 > WRGT01. The sequence goes on along the minus strand of CAXXHB010000003.1, from coordinate 1,429,848 downwards.
ACTTTAAAAGACAAAGCCCTGAGCTCATCAGATTCCAGCAGCAATAATTCAACCAACGGAATTTCAGACAACAGTAAAAATTCAAAAAACAAAAGTAAAAACAGCGGCTCCGCGACTGGAGATAATCATTTCATCACCAGCGATGTGGTCTTTGTATCAAAGGAACCTTTTAAAGGTTCAGGATGGATATATGTCAAAGCCGCGAAAATTGTTACTCCACCTTCAGCAAAAACAAAAAATGAAGGGGAATTCATGACCATCGATAATGGAGAGAACATCTGGACTAAAAATTTCTGGAAGACGCGGATAGCTGCTGAAAAAGAACTGAAAATCGGACTTCTCATTATTGCTTTTGAAAGAGCTGGCGATGATGGAGTTTACTTTGCACCCGAAGATAAATCTGCGGCAATAACACAAAACTGGTTTATGGCAAAAATAACAGATATGTCAGACAAATACCGCGGATATGTAACTGTTTCCGGAGGCTATAAAATAAATCTGGAAAACATCAGGGTTTCCGCCAAATAACAAAATATGTAAGTAACAATGCCTTAATATACACGTTTAATAAAGAAATTCTGTATCCCCACGCCGATGACGGCATGGGGATATTTTTTATACCGGTAATAATCAGGGCGTTACTACTGACAAGCGTTCCAGATTTTTTTTATTTCAGCTGCAACATGTTCAGGTTTCATTGTAGACATAGGTTCATTGTGAAGCATCTTCATGTAATTTATTTCACTTGTATCCAGAGGGGGAACATTGGTTCTTGGACATATTCGCATATGAGGTATAAATTCATTATTACCCGGTATAAAGAAAAAAGACATATTATAACTGATTATATGATTGGATTTTATAAAATTGATTGTTTTAATGATCCCTTTTACAAGCTCTTCAAGCCTCCCATCCCTAAGCTGATACGGCTCAAAATATTCGTGAGACACTGCCATTAAATCAAAGATACCCTCCGGAGCGAAGGCTATCATCCATGAATAATACTCACCCTTTGAAATAAACCTTTCATCTTCAGCAATCTCAGAGAGAACAAGATCTTTAAAAACATTCTCCACGGACACTTCCATTGTTTTCAGGACATCAGAATAATAATTGGTCGGAATGGATGAAGCCGTAATCTGAAGATGAGGATGGACAATTGAACTGCCGGCAGTCGGAAGGTAATTCCAGTTAATGGACTGATATACCGCCTCAGGCTGTTTTTCTTTTACATCGACAAGAAACTCAACACAGCAGGAAACTGCATTCTGTATAATTTCGCAGGTGAACTCATCGATCATCACCATATGCTTTTCGGTCATTACTGTCACAGCGCCGTTTTCATCATATGGGAACGCATTTGGAAAACATACAGCCTCACCGACTCTGAATCTGTCCCTGCTGAATAATTCCGGACTGAATTTAGGAGTAATTTTATCAATGTTTTCTGTACAGAAAGGACAAAAACCTGAATCTTTTTTCCTGATCAACTCCGGATCAGGTTCAGGAAGAACTCTCACCGGGAAAAAAAGTATTCTCGAATTCCTTCCCGTAAGAGGATCTGTCCTGATTTCACACTCGCGGCCTCCATGGTCAAATCCATTTAACGGATCAAGGAAAGTTGCCTTCTTAAGCACCTTTTTAAATTCCATCAATTCCTCCGGATTATTACCAGATTAACAGTATCTTAAAAGTTCCGGTGTTTATAAACTCCGGAACTTTTTAATAATAGGCAGTATTTAATAATAAAATAATCATTGCAAGAAATAATCAGATTTATAATTAATTTATATTAATGAAAAATTAGCTTAAAGATACCGGGAAATTGGAACTGTAATATGGAACCGTTTATAAACTCTTTATTATCGAATAAAATTCTTCTTACTATACTGATTCTGCTGATCTCACTTATTATCTATTTGATACTCAAACGTATTTTAAAAATAATAATCATAATAATTATTTCGCTTGTATTGTACCTGGGTTATATTCATTACAAAGGGGAAAATGTTGATGAAACCCTGCGGAAATATATTAACAGCTGTGAAAAAGAATTAATTGACATGCATAAGAAAAAAGATAAAATAGATGATGTTATAGATTCTGTAAACAGACTTTCTAAATGAAGTTAATCCAGTTCTTCTTCGTCTGAATATAGATATATTTCAATTTCATCAATAATTTTATTCCCTTCGGGAGTAGGTTCCACAATTACTATTTTGTATTCACCTGGTTCCATATCTTTCAGCTTACCATACAAAATGTTTTTCAGGGGATCTATATAATCTGAAGTGGTTAATATATCTATCCACCCGAGCTCTTTCTTTAAAATTATTACTCCCAGATTTATTCTATGACGTGTCTCGGAATCAAACCTGAAAATCCAGTCAATCTCTTTGGAAGCATCAAATTCAAACCTGCTCTGATTAATCTTATAACCTTTGTCTTCAGGAGTTTTGAATGCAAACTCCCCTTTCAGTTTTCCGCAGGATAATAAAATTAAAAGAAGAAAAAATACAGGTATGCATTTTTTCATTTATATTCACTCAACTTTGTATTGATTCTTATCAAGTTCAATAACCGCACCTTTTTTGTCCCGTCCGGCACTTTTCTTTGAACGGTCCATCTCATCCACTCTCCGGTTAAACTCGCCTGTAGTTTTACCAATCTGGAATATCAGTTTCAAAAATTTCAATATTACAAACCCGATGAAAATAAAAAAAATTAAACTAAAAATCCTGCCTATCATTATCTTCTCCGTTAAATAAAACCATTTATCCCTTTTTTTATCCCTTTTATGGATAAGATACCTGATTATTCCTTTGTTACAACTATTTCCACAACTTCCGGAGTTGATGATAGTATAGCATTTTCACTTTCAGATGTATCTCCGCTGACATACACATACCGCATTACTTCAATCCTGTTCTTCCTTGCAAAATCATCCTCACCTCCGTCTATATCATCAACATCGATATAAGCAGAAAATGAATGTTCTCCTATATTCTTGTTTCCGGAAACAACCACATTCACCTTAACCCTGTTAAGATTAAAAATATAATTTAATCCCCTCTTTTTGTTTTTAACTGCAACAGGAATTTCATAGGATGTTACCTCTGAAACATTAAAAACCGGTACTGTAACATTTACCTTTGAAACACTGTACTGAAGCTGGTCATTACTGATAGAAACAAGTTTAACATCCTGCCGGAACATGGCATTTTTACTGTCAACAGCAATATTTTCAGTATACACTGCACCGATATTATTTATTACTGATCCCGGCCCGGCAATCCGTACATATTCCGGATTAACTTTTAAATTCCCGGTCATAAATCCTTTCTCCGGAAAACCGGTATACCTGGGGATTATCTTCACATTTCTTTCTATTTTTTTCTCGATGAATACTTTCACCTCTTCGGGATATAATCCGATTTTTAAATCATCAGTAAAATCAATCTTCTGATACTGTATGGCAAATGGTTTAGACTCTCCCGGTATGGATTTGGAAAGATCAACCAGAAGTTTGATATTCTTTGATGAAATATTTTTCAAATCATCCTTATTCCCGCTGACTTCAACCATTACGAATTTATGTGAAACTTTTGAAACAATATATTTTTCATCAAGACCTGTATAGGTTACAGGAAGCTTAAAACGTACATCACCGCTCTTTGCACTTGTAATGTAAGCCCACAGAATGACGGCAAGAAGAATGCTCACTAATTTTGGAACAATACTCTTATTCTTAATGATTTCGGCGAGAATTTCAATGTACCTTTTCATTTAAATATTGTATGTCTCCTCATAAGCAGTTTTAGGATTCATAAAGAAGAGTATCATGTTTTTAAGATCGCCGTTCTTTATTCCTGAAATGAGCTTACCGTTAACCATAATCGATATCTCTCCGCGCTCTTCAGAAGTGACTATTACAAGCGCATCTGTCTCTTCAGCTATTCCAAGCCCGGCCCTGTGCCTGGCTCCATGATGTTTTTTTATCTGTTTTGAATCACTAAGGGGAAGATAACATGCAGCTCCGGCAATTCTCCCCTCCTGGATTATAAGTGCACCGTCATGAAGCGGAGTCAGAGGGAAAAAAACAGTCCTTATAAGCTCTTCAGAAATGATAGAGTCCACAACCACTCCCGATTCAACGAAGCTTTTAAGCCCTGTATTTCTCTCTATTACAATAAGTGCGCCGACTTTCTCCTCTGCCATTGCAAAAACTGAGTTAACCAGTTCATCAAGCTGGAATGACTCGGTGCTCGACTCATTTACAAGCCAGTTTCTCTGTCCGAATCTAGTAATTAATCGTCTCAATTCCGGCTGGAAAAGAATTATTACAGTAATCACCAGGTAGGAAGTTATATTTTTAATGAGCCAGTCCAGCGTATCAAGGTGAAGAATACCGGCGATTACAGCAACTATAAAAATTACAACCACACCCTTTATCAGCTGTACAGCCCTTGTATTGAGCAGAAATGTATAAGTCCAGTAAAAAAGATAAGCTACAATCAGTATATCAATGACATTCCTGAAATAGTCCCAGAATGAAGTTATAGAACCGCTTATATTACTGAATAATTCTACCATCTGTCAAGACACTGTCCTTTTAAAAAGTCTATACTCTCCATGGCAAGCCGGTGGGCTTTAACATCATGCACCCTGATAATCTCTGCACCATTATTTACAGCAACTGCATTCAATGCGATTGTAGCAGGAAGCCTGTCCTCATCCTTTTCATAAATCTTTCCGATCAGAGACTTCCTCGAAAGTCCCACAAGAACAGGATATCCTGTTTCCCTTAATTTTTCTATATTATTAAGAATTGTATAATTATGTTCAATACTCTTTCCAAAACCTATGCCCGGATCAATAATAATTTTATCACCTGAAACACCACAGTTCAATGCATTATTTATAGATACATTTAAAAAATCAAGTATATCTTTTATAATATCATTATATACAATATTTTTCTGCATATCATGAGGAGTCCCTTTTATATGCATAATTATCAGGCCTGTTTTGTACTTCGCGGCAACATCTGTAATTCCCGGGTCAAATGTAAGTCCGCTTATATCATTTATTATAGACGCCCCGGCTTTTACAGCTTCAAGAGCAACTTCAGATTTTGTCGTATCAACCGATACAGGGAGCGGCATATCCCTGATTATACGTTCTATTACAGGAACTACCCGGTCAATCTCTTCATTAACGCTGACATCATCTGCACCTGGTCTTGTCGACTCACCCCCGACATCTATGATGTCGGCACCCTCTTCAAACATTTTCACAGCATGAGCCGCTGCTTTATCAATGCTGTTATATGTTCCCCCGTCATAAAAAGAATCGGGAGTAACATTCAATATCCCCATAATACGGGTTTTTTTCCCGGTATTCATCAAAAGAGCATAGCCATGGATACAGTATTATTATAACCGAAATCTATCTGGTCGAAGTTGATTGCATATGAAACGTCCATATTTATAAGCTTAAGGGTAAATCCGGCTGAAAAATAATTATCAGTTATACCGGTATTGATTGTTAAGAATTTCAATATTTCATATTCAACCCCTGCACCGTATTCAAAATCCGTCTGCTCAAGTTTCTTTGAACCGGAAATGGCTATCTTCACACCCGAATCAGTCAGGAATGCAACTCCTGTCTTTATCTGCGGATTGAAAAAGTCATATCTGTTTTCCGAGCCGGACGCATTCTGCGGTTTCAGGAATCCACCCGCATCTCTTACCAGTATCCCGAGTTTAATAAATGGAAGAATAAATATCTGTAATCCGACATCAGCGCCGGCGCCGGAATATGTCGATTCACCTATCTTCTCATAGTACCCCTTTGCGGATATACCGAATGACAGAATGTTCCACTGCATTGCATATGATAATATTCCGGTAGAACCTGAATATTTCTGAGTACCGGTTAATGTTCCCGAATCATCTCTTGTTTCTATATCGGAAGATACAATGGAATAGTAGCCCGCGCCGAGCACTCCTTTGAAAAGATTGAATGCGCACCCGGCAAAACCGGCATCCCTGTCAAGATCAAGATTTGTATAGGATGCTCCGATGTTAAAAAAAAGCTTATTGCTGTCATCCTCGGAAAAATTCAGCAGGTCATCTTCCGTTATGTCATTAAGCTTCCCCTGCTTTGCCTTTTCAGTTATCTGGCTTTCAGAAAGTTTTTTCTTGGTACGAAGCTCGGCCAATCCCGCAGGGTTCCAGTAAATTGAAAAAACATCATTGGCAAGAACCTCCCCGGTCATACCTGATGCGGCATACTCAGCGCCTGCCCACCCCCCTCTTGTGTATGACCCCCTGCTTCCGGCATTCCCCGCATAAACACCCGAGGCCGTAAATAAAAGTAAAATAATGGCTGATATCTTCAGTTTCATAAATGCACCATCATCAATAATCTATCAGGATGCGGATAATCTTTTTTCCGTATTCACCGGAGTCATCATCTACTTCTATTTTAAGAATATATAATCCGGGCTTTACACATCTTCCGCTGCTGTTTCTTCCGTTCCATTTTACAGGAAAGGAAGAGAGCGTCTTTGTAATAACCTCATCTCCATTTATATCATAAATTGAAACTGTAACCTTGTGCGATCCCAGAGTTCCTGAAGGATTATCAATAGTAAGCGTTTTTTTCTGAGGATTGAACGGCACAGGATAAGCTGCAAGATCTTTCAGATCCAGTGAATAGGCAGTCTGTGAAAAAATAATAATAAAAATGATTAAAATTTTATATATCTGTTTCATCCTGATATCCTCAAAGAATGATTACCTGCAATGTATAAGCAACAGAAATTGTTATATTTCACATGACTACAGCATTTACGAAACGATCAGCACCATGAGATTCCGGCCTTAGTGACTACGAAGGCAGGCATTATAAAAACATCCTGTTTCGTGCCTGCAGGCAGACATCGTGACTGAACTGCCGGAATCTCATCATACCTGTTCTATGGGATTCTCCCCTTCGCGGGAATGGCAATGAGTGTTCTATTTCAATTGTAAAATGCTATAGTTCTAATATACCAGTTAAACTGATTTAAGTTACATATATATCTGTATTTTTTCATTCAAAATAAGACAGGTCAACAATAATTCACCAGGTAAATTTTAAAAATAAAAAAAAGAGGCTTTTCATAAAGAAAAGCCTCTCCTGATATAATTATTCCAGCCTGTTTTCCTGAGACAGGAATAAACTGCCAATTACTATTTTTTAAGGAAAGTATACTTATAAACCATATGATCATCATATGTTTTATTCATGATTCCAACAACATCCTCAACAAATACAAGCTCTTCGTTTGTCGGTATTACATATACTTTTATTTTTGAATCGGGTTTTGAAATAAGGGTTTCGCCATGTTTGGATCTTGTTCCGAGGTTTTTCTCTTTATCTATAACAATTCCAAGACAGTCAAGACCTTCAAGAACCTTCTGCCTGATATCTCCTGCGTTTTCACCAACTCCGGCTGTAAACACGATTGCATCCACTTTACCAAGCGCTGCTGCATAGGAACCGAGTATTTTTCTCAGTTTATAGCATTCCATATCAACTGCAAGCTTGCATTTTTCGTCGCCGGATTCTGCACCTGAAAGGATATCGCGCCTGTCTGTAAATTTTCCGGTTATACCGAGAAGACCGGATTTTTTATTGAGTATAGTGTCCATCTCTTTTGCACCAACGCCGAGTTCATTCTGCATGAACATTGGTATCGCCGGGTCAATATCACCGGATCTTGTACCCATTACTGCACCTTCAAGAGGTGTAAGACCCATTGATGTATCAACGCTGATACCGTTTCTGATTGCTGAACAGGAAACTCCGTTACCAATATGCATAGTTATGATGTTGCAGTCCTTCGGAGATTTTCCCAGGAGATCAGCCGCTCTTTTTGAAACATAGAGATGACTTGTTCCGTGGAAACCATATCTTCTTACAGCAAATTTATCATACCATTCATGAGGTACAGGATACATATACGCATAATTCGGCATTGTCTGATGGAAAGCTGTGTCAAAAATCGCAACCTGGGGGCATCCCGGAAGCGCTTCGATTGCTGCTTCTATACCAATAAGGTTTGCCGGATTATGAAGCGGCGCAAGATGCGAAACAGCTTTAATGGCATCAATTACTTTATCATCAATGAGAACACTGTGATTGAATTTTTCTCCGCCATGAACAACCCTGTGGCCTACTGCTGAGATTTCAGACATTCCGCCGATAACAGCACCATCTCCCTTAACAAGAGCGTCAAGAACAAGCTGGATACCTACTTTATGATCCGGAATTGGAGTTTCTGTCTTGATCTCTTTGTCTTTTGCAGGGACTTCATGTTTGATAAATGAACCATCAATACCGATTCTCTCGACGATACCGATTGCAACAACTTCTTTTTTTTCCCAGTCAAATAACTGGTATTTTAAAGAGGAGCTTCCGCAATTTAATGCTAATATTTTCATTGATCTCTCCTTGTGATTATTATATTCAAAATATTGTTATAACAGGATACTCTTTATAAATAGTCTACACTTCTGACAGGATAAACTCCGGGCATTATATACCGAATAACTGCATTATGAAGTGCGTTTAAGAGAATTCTGAAATATCAGACTTATTTTTTAAATTTTGAATAATAACCGGCACATTTTATATATTAAGCTGATATTTTCTAAAAAACCGGCTGAAAATAAGCAACAAGAAAAATATTTAATTCGTTTTTTTTATCACTTCAGGATGTTATGTGCAGTTTCTACAACAGCAGATATTATGTTTTTCAATGAATCTTTATAAGCGGGCATCTCTGTACCGGCACTATCTCTTACCAGAAGTAATAAAAATTCAATATTACCGGAATGACCTTTAATCGGTGAATAAGTAATCCCTTTTATTTCAAAACCTGTTTCTATAATACCGGAAGCTACCCTGTAAAGAATCTCTTTATGACAGTCAGGATCAGTGACAATGCCTTTAATATGCTGCGAAGGTTCCGCCTCAAACTGGGGTTTTAACAGTATTACTCCTGTGATTTTATCAAAAACCGAATAAACAGAGGGGAGAATTTTTAAAATAGATATAAATGAAAGATCCGCAGTAAAAAAATCTACATGATCCTGAAACAAATCTTTCCTTATATCCCTGGCATGAATTTTTTCCATAACAACCACCCGGGGATCAATCCTGAGTGAATAATCAATCTGGTTATACCCTACATCAAGAGCATATACTTTTGCCGCTCCAGATTTCAACATACAATCGGTAAATCCCCCTGTAGAAGCGCCGAGATCAAGGGCAACAAGATTCACCATGTCTATATTAAATTCATTTATAGCATGCAGCAGTTTGTCTCCACCGCGGCTTACAAACTGACCGCCGGGCCTTTCTACGATGATTTCTTCTTTGCCTGAAATTTTCAACGAAGGATTTCGACAAGTCTCGCCGCTTACCTTGACCCATCCGGAGAGAATCTCCTTTTTCGCCTTCTCAACAGACTTAGAGTATCCCCGCTCAACAAGCAACAGGTCAAGCCTTACCTTTTTCATCTAATAAGCCATAATAAATATTTTGTTTAATAATTTCACAAACAATCACAAAAGTATTGATACTGCAAAAGGGATTTTCCGGGGTGAATAATATTACAACTTATTCCTTTTTTTCATCTTCATTATCAGAATCTTCTGTTAAATCATTCTCATTTAAATCATTGTCAGTATCTGAATTATCGTCTTCAGGATTCAATGTTTTATTGAGCTTCTTCTGACGTTTTTCATCCTGCTTTTTTTTCTTTGCTATGTCTCTCTGCCGCTTTTCATATTGATAGTTATTTCTGGCCAATTTTTCATCCTTAAAATGTCATTTCAAATCTTTACTTTCGTCCAGATGAACATCCTACATACATGAACGAAAGTAATCATAGCAGGATTTCTGTTTATTATCTTTGATTTCTGCGTGGTTTATCCTCTTTAGGTTTTGCAACGTTAACTTTAATGTTTCTGCCGTCAACCTCTTTCCCATCCAGCTGCCTGATTGCTTCATCACCTTCAGACTGATTGGGCATCTCAACAAATCCGAAGCCCTTGGAACGTCCAGTCTCCCTGTCGATAACAATTTTGCTTTGAGATACTGTACCGTATGAATTAAATAAACTCCCCAAATCTTCATCTGTCATTTTATACGACAGGTTACCTACATAAATATTCATTTTATCTTTTCTCCGTAATGCACATGGCATAATAACTGATATATACCTATTACGACATATAAAATTTAAAAGTCAAGGTCATTTTTAATATAATATTTTAAAATTCGTTTTTTAGCCAGGTCAATCACAGTTTTATTTCATCCCATTCCATGATCCGAAGCGGCATATACTATTTAATTCAGAAAGATCATGCAAAAAATTATAAAATATTAAAAATAATTGTTTTTTACTTTTAAATCTATATTATGCAACAGATATAAAAGAACTGCCTGGTATATAGATATTGGAACAATCGGAGGTATCCATTATGATGGAACTATTTAAAAGACTGTTCAACTCAGGAAAAACATTCACGGAAAAGGAGATAACAGAAAAAGCTGATAAAATAATTAAAAACGGTAAAAATATCAATGCACCTGTAAACGGCCACAACTCTCTGCTCCATATTTCTGCAGCCAATAATTACATGGATGCCGCGAAGAAACTCTTAAGCTGTAATGCTGATGTCAACTGCAGAGGAATAAAAGAGATGACCCCTCTGCATTCGGCCTGTTTATCCCGGGGAGACACATTAAGCATGATCAGGTTTCTTATAGAAAATCACGCAGAACCGCTTGCTGTAACAGAGAAAAACGAGACACCTCTCCACTTCGCAGCATATTTTAAAGATCTGGAAACGGGGGAATACCTTATCAGGCATTACACCAGTGTTGATATAACAGACAACGAAAATGAAACTCCGCTTCACAAGGCTGCCTATTGGGGCAATAAAGAAATGACAGAATCTTTACTTAAACACAGAGCGGATAAAAACGCTGTCAATGCTGACGGTATGACACCGCTTCACCTCACGGTTTTTTTTCTCAGATCAGATGTTATGGAAACACTGCTTAAAAACGGGGCAGACCCGAATATAAAAAACAGAGGCGGCGAAACTCCCCTCTTTATACTGACACACTATATCCTTCCGGACAATAAAGCTGATAAACAGAAAATGCATGATATGCTGACAGCACATGGTGCAGTCTCTCCGGACATCTCCGGAAATAAAAAAAAGATCGCTGAGTTAATTGACAGAGGAATCACTCTTTACGAAAAACATGAATTCAGCAGGGCAATTGCAATATACAACGAAGCTTTAAAACTCGATCCTGAAGATACCTGCATATTTTTCAACAGGGCTAATGCACTTTATGAATCGGGGAATTACCCGGCGGCATGTGAAGATTTTACCAGGGTAATACTGAAAAATCCGGAAGACTCCGAGTGCCTTTTGTACAGGGGTGAAACTTATGTAAAGATGGAACTTTTTGATAAGGCCCTCGAGGATTTCACCTCGGCAATAAAATCAGCCCCATCATACCCCGACGGTTATTTAAGAAGAGGAGTTCTTCATTTTTCATTAAACAGACTTAAGGAGGCGGAAAAGGATTTGATAAAGGCCTCCGGACTGGGAAATGCAAGGGCCGGTGAACTGCTTGCCAGATATTTTTAATATACCTGGATGGAAAACCTGTTTGCTCACTTTTTTCCTTTCTTTTAGTCAGAACAGAAACTGTGTAGTGCAAAGCAGCAGTATTGCAGCAACAAAATATTTCTTCATAACTTTCCCCGGTTTTAAATTTATCTGTATAGTTCAATAACCCGGTCAGCGTTGCCTGAGAGTGAACTTATATGCAGGACAATAGAACCCGGTCGCCGATTTCTGCAGGGTCTCTGGTGCCGACTTGTACCATTTGAGAACAAGTGTCCTCCCATCAGAGCTTGTCCATGTACCTCCATCTCCGTTGCTGTCACGCCTGAAGGTGCCGTCAGCATTAATTGTGACAGTGCTGGTCCAGTCCCTGTGCTGGGCATAATACACTCCTGCTACCAGTTTTGCTATCTTTGCATCCGGTTTTTCGGCCGGGGTAAGAGTATCTTTTGCGGAATTATCAGGCCTGGATGCGGCGGAGCGCGTCAGCTTAAACCTGTAGATCTTACAGGAGAATGAACCATCAGACTTCAGCTCAAGAATTTCCGGTGCCCACTTTGACCACTTGAGCATCAGCTTCTTCCCGTCAAAAGACCATGTACCGTTATCGCCGTCTGAGGCTTTTTTGAATGTGCCGTCGCCGTTGATTATAATATTATCGGTCCAGTACCTGTGCTCGGCAGAATATACTCCCGCAAGCTTACCTGCTGTTGCTGCATCCGGTTTATCTTCCAGTTTCGAAGAGCCGGAGCGTGTCAGTTTGAAATCGTAAACATTCGAAGAGAATACCCCCTCGGATTTCTGTTCAAGAATCTCAGGCTCCCACTTTGACCACAGGAGTATCAGCCTCTTCCCGTTGAACAGCCAGTTCCCGCCATCGCCGCCGTTGGCCCGTTTAAAAGTGCCGTCAGCGTTCAGCGTGATATTGTCTGTCCATTGCTTATTCTCCCCCAGGTACCCTCCGGCGATCTGTTTGGCGACAGAGGCATCGGGCTTTTCAGGAGTGCTGCTGTAAATAGTCGGTTTGGACGATAACACCGGATATCCGCCGTTTGATCCGTCAATAACCCATCTGCGGTATAAACGGTTTATTTTGTCCTCTACCATATTATTAAGATTGTTAAGCAGCGTGCCGTTAAGATTCCCCCTTTTCCCCGGCCCGTCATCTGTTCTGGTCATAACGGATGAGGATGGGCTCTCGAATGAATAGACTGCTCCGTATGAAGCTTCATGCATGGTGTCAGGGTCTTCCTTCTCCCTGTCAACAGCATCAAGAAGCTTGCGGAATTCAGTTTCCCCGGTCTTTTTCTTCAGATCGCTCAATGTCATGTAATAATAGGAACCCTTGCCATATTTAATATCGCTGTTGACACCACCCTCTTTGGCCTGTTTAAGCCAGAAGCCGTTCAGTGCGGTTATCAGTGTTTTATCTGTTTCCCCCCATGTTGCAACGGCATTTCCCACAATTCCCCCGGTAAAATTATCACCGGGACCTTTTCCGCTCACCGCGCCGATATTGTAGCAGTTCTGAACATACACAGCACTGCCTCCAAGGCCGCCGATGTACAGTGTTGTTCCGGCTCCGGAGATTCCTTTAATGCTGCCGGTATTGTAGCTGTTAATTACCATGGTTCCATAACCGGCTATTCCACCCGCGCCAAGAGCATCAACCTTTTCTTTTGAAGCAACAGATATTGAGCCTGTATTATATGTATTGATACATCCGCTGATTCCGCCCGCGAACCCCAGCCATATACCGTTGAATCCCGGTTTATTAGAACCGCATATTCCGCCCGCAAATATCTGACCGCCGCTCTGTACCGTAACATCGATATTCCCTTTATTATATATATATCCCGAATCAACGTATTTGATCGGCTTCCATGGGAGCGCCAAAGCAGGAGTTCCGACACCAAGCACACCGCCAATACCGGCGTTTTTGATATGGCCATCTGCAGCCAGATGTATACTTCCTGAATTATAGAGATCCGTACACACACCACCGTTCTGATTTGCGGAAACTCCGCCGATTTCAACAACTGCACCGGAAGACTTAACGGTAATAGAGCCGGTATTGTAACAGCCCGAGATTTTTTTGTCAAACCGTGCACACACCCCGCCAACCCTCAACTCACCCGGTTCTATTCTTCCCTGTTTGTTTTTTGCCCTTGAATTTATAACTTTGCCAATAATTATAACGGAACCGCGGTTATATGAGTTGGTTACATATGCACATTGAGCCACAACCCCCGCAACGAGGGCATCTCCCTCTCCGTTTATCTTCACTGTGGCATCGCTGAAACAGTTATCTACAAGGTTAGCACCTGCAGCAACACCGGCCGCAAAGACTGAATTTGTATAGCTGGATCCGCCATAGAAGGTGATCGTTGATCCTTTGCCGATACCGAGATTTCTTATTGATTCAGCATCCTGGAAAAGCCCCAGATATATTTCAACAGTACCCTCTGTCGCGTCGATAATCGTTTTGGTTTTTTTATCGCTGATGCACAGGTTATCAATCACATGCCCGCCACCGTCAAAATTTACAGACATACCCATAATGGCGGTTAATTCAAACCTGGAACCATTCATATCAAGATCCGCAGTAAGCTTCACAAAATTATCTTTAAATGCGGCCTGCAGACCTTTGAGTCCGTTTTCTCTGCCGTATGCAGCCATATCGAAATCCATATCATTCCCTCTGGAAGCCAGCCATGAAAAATACGCAAGCTTGCCGGCGGTATCGATAATAAAGGGATTACTCACGCTGTTTGCTTTCGATGGATCAAGAAGTTTGAACGGATATGTCTTCCCATCCCATTTTTTTCCATCAGCAGCATTTACAGGTGTAACGCTGACCAGAAGCAGTGCAAACAACAGAACACTTAAGGACACTAAACAGGGCCGAAAAATGGAAGGTTTCATGGATAATCTCCAATACTGAATAATTTAAATCTGGTGCTCTCCCGAATGAGATAAAATTTCTCTTTTCATGAAGGAAGTTAAAACTGGTGAAACAGACTTTCAGGACAGCCTTATGGCTGCAGGAATATTTACATCAATACGGAATGGATTCACAAGAGAGTTCCGTATTGATGTCACGGTATTACCCGAATCTTTATTTTTTTGCTTTACCTGTTCCGGATTGAGACTCCATCGCCCTTAAAGCCCTTCTTACATTTATTGCGGGAGTTAAATTTTTTATTTTTGATTCAAGGCCCGGCACACGATCAAATCTGGTTTTATTCCAGTCATACACTGCTGTTTCAAAAAAAGGGCGGTTTCCTTTTACGTATGCGCACAGTACAAAAAGCTCCCGTTCCTTATCCTTATCTGCCTGGTCAAAAAAAACTGACAATACTTCTGATGCACTGTTTCCTCCGAAGCTGATCTCACCAAGCATCATCTTATTATATTTCCGGATCTCTGCAGGAATAAGCAGCATAAGCTGTACCTTGCCGTTATTTCCTGTTATGTATGGAACAATTTTTATCATACCTTTTGTCCCGTCAGCAGGACCAAATATTCCTTCAGTAATCCTGTGTGTAATCACACTTTTAGCAGGTAAAAGCTTAATAACATCAGCTTCAATGTCGCTTTTATCAGTCATTACATAATCGTACTTAATCTCTTTAGGCGTCTCTTTTGGAGTTTCTTTTGGCTTCTCTTTGGAATCTTTTTGATTTTTTTTATCAACAAGATCTTTTACAGACTTAACCGGATTTTTTATCTTTGCATTTCCTGTTGCACCCGGAATGCCGGTTAAAGACAATACTATTAAAAATAGAATAATTTTATTGATTCTCACTGTTTCTCTCTCTCCCCTTTTCTTTTTGTTTTTTTACAATTATTGTTCCTTAACAGATATTTCAGTGTAATATAAAGATTATCTCTCACAGCCTCCATTGTCGGCGGTGGAAATAGAGCATTTTCTTTTATAAAAACATAAAAAGTTAAAGAATTATTATTGAGTTTTTTATAGAAAGTTCAAGCAGGCTTTCTTTAAAACAGTATTATGTCAATGATAAAATAAGATACCAGCTGTAATATAACGCTGAACTGCTCAGCAGAACTATTGACAAAAAAATAAATATAAAACTTGAACTGAAAAAAATTGACTTAAGTCATTTAAATTCTTTTTTTTCTGTGATACTGAAGAAATACAGAAATAAAGTAAAACTTATTAACCCTAAGGAGATCATTAAAATGCAGGAATTGATAAAAAACGTTGAAAAAGCCCGAAGTCTGGATTTTGACAGTCTGGTAAGCTGCAGGGACGGACAGATTGAAACTGTAACCATGGCACAAAAAAACGGCGTGGGGATAACAGCAATGGCTTTCGGAAAAGGTGAAGGTGTGGGGCCTCATACTGCAAAGGGGGATGCATTGATATATATACATCAGGGTGTGGCCAAAGTAAAAATAGGGGATCACATGTTAGAAGCCGTTAAAGGGCAGATAGTGGTTATGCCGGCCAATATCCCTCACCAGGTCACAGCAATGGAAGATATGAAAATGCTTCTGGTTGTAGTTAAAGAGGAATAGAAAATGAAATATCTGAGAAACATAAAACCTTTTGAAGTCATTTCCATGACAGATATGATAAGTCATACAGGGAATAAAATTGCAAGCAAAGCTTTAATTGCCAATGACAACACAGAAATACGTTTTTTCTCTTTTGCAAAAGGTGAAAGTATTGATAAAGAGTATTACAATATGGAAACTCTGTTTATTATTATTGAAGGGAGCGCTAAAATCTTATATAAAGAAAGTGATGAAGTTATAGTCAACACTGGTGATATGATTGCTATGGAATCTGATATTAATTACGGATTAGAAGCACTGACAGATGTAAAATTATTTAATATACTGGTAAAATCATGATACTTCATATTATTATCAGCTAATTTAATATCAGGACTTTCTCTCCCCGCTAAAATACATATACAGACTTTTAAAAAGTATATTTTTTTAAGAATTTTTAATCCATAAAATATAATACTTAATATATATTATCAGAATGTTTTTAAATTCTTCGCTGTGGTATATGTAAAATATTCAGCATAATCAAATTTCCGTATTAAAATATTTGACAATACAGGTTTGGCCGTTTAAAGTTTTAAAAGTTTAAATTTTCCGTTAGGGGTGCCGCGTTTAATTCGTGCGCTGAGATTATACCCTGATTACCTGATCCGGTTAATACCGGCGGAGGGAAACGGTTTTAAATAAAGTCATATTATTATTCATATATGTCATTATTAAAAAGCCGTGTACCTCCACACGGCTTTTTATATTATTATTAAAACTTTGGAGGTACTATGCTTCAGGAAACAATTATCACCCGGGCGATAGTGGAAAGCTACATCGCTAAATTTACAAACCATATTGAAAATGATGTCGTCATTGCAGGTGGCGGGCCGTCAGGACTTGTTCTCGGTTGTTATCTTGCACGAGCCGGTATTAAAACGGCCATCTATGAAAAAAAACTCTCACCCGGCGGAGGTATATGGGGAGGCGGCATGATGATGAACGAGATTGTACTGCAGGATGACTGTATAGAAATTGCTGAGAGTTTTTCATTCCGCCTGAAAAAATTCCGTGAAGGCTATTACTCTGTTGATGCTGTTGAGATGTCTGCAAAACTTATAGCTGCAACACTTGATGCCGGATGTTCCATTTTTAATACAGTCGAGATTGAGGATGTCATTGTAAAATACAACCGTATGGAGGGCGTAGTAATAAACTGGACCCCGGTTAAGACGGCAAATCTCCATGTTGATCCGCTTATGATAAAATCACGCTTTGTTGTTGATTCGACAGGGCACCCGTCGGCAGTGGTATCTCTCCTCTCTAAACGCGGAATTATCGCATCCCCGGCTGGCGAGGCTCCGATGTTCTGTGACAGCGGTGAAAAGATGACCGTGGCAAACACCAGGGAGGTCTATCCAGGACTTTATGTTACAGGAATGGCAGCCTGCGGTTACTTCGGATCTCCACGGATGGGACCGGTCTTCGGCGGGATGCTGCTCTCAGGAGAAAAGTGCGCCAGTGAAATAATTGCAAAAATCAAAGAATAACAACATATTATAAAAAGAACCGGTGAATCCCTGGGTGGTGAAGGAATTTTAACAAAGGCAGAGATTTTATATTTACTTAGAGCTGCACCCTGCCTTGCTGCCTCATCCATTGCAGCTTTAGTCTTCTCATCATCACCCAGGTTTTTGCGGCAGTCTGATAACATCAAAACGGTCCGCATTCATCACCTTGTTCCAGGCTGCAACAAAGTCATTAATGAATTTATTACCTGAGTCTTCACATGCATAAACCTCTGCAATTGCCCGCAGCTGTGAGTTAGAACCAAATATCAGATCTACCCGCGTTCCGGTCCACTTCAGTTCTCCCGTTGCCCGGTTACGTCCCTCAAACAAATCCCTGTTTCCAGGGGCTGGTTTCCATTCCGTTCTCATATCGAGCAGATTCACAAAAAAGTCATTGGTCAGCATCTCCGGCCTTCTGGTGAATACTCCGCATTGTGACTGTCCGTAGTTGGCATTCAATACGCGCATACCTCCGACAAGAACCGTCATTTCAGCAGAAGTCAGATTCAACAATTGCGCCCGATTAACCAGCAATTCCTCTGCTGACGCAGAGTATTTTGTTTTAAGATAGTTGCGGAATCCGTCTGCAACAGGTTCTAGCACATTGAACGACTCAATATCGGTTTGTTCCTGCAGCGCATCCGTACGCCCCGGTATGAATTGAACAACCGCATTATAACCGGCATTCTTCGCTGCCTGCTCGACACCTGCGCATCCACCAAGCACTATCAGGTCGGCAAGCGAAACCTTTTTCCCTTCTGATTGACCGGTATTGAACTCCTTCTGAATCCCTTCAAGAGACTGCAGAACTGTCTTCAGTTTTTCAGGCTGGTTGACCTCCCAATCCTTTTGCGGCGCAAAACGGATGCGTGCCCCATTTGCACCGCCGCGCTTATCTGAACCACGAAATGTGGAAGCCGACGCCCAGGCAATTGATACCAGTTGTGAGACAGATAAACCCGATGCAATAATTTTTCCTTTAAGACTCGATATATCTTTCTCCTCTATCAGTTTATAATCTATTGCCGGTACGGGATCCTGCCAGATCAGCTCCTCTGCCGGAACCTCTGAACCAAGATAACGAGAGCGCGGACCCATATCACGGTGAGTCAGTTTGAACCATGCCCGTGCAAAAGCATCTGCAAATACGTCCGGATTTGCCAGATAGAACCGGGCAATTTTTGCATAAACAGGATCATACCGGAGGGAGAGATCAGCAGTAGTCATCATAGGTCGGCGCTTCCTGGACGGATCATGCGCTTCAACCACCATATCCTCTTCATCAACGTCCTTTGCCAGCCACTGATTTGCACCGGCCGGGCTTTTAACCAACTCCCACTCATATTTGAAAAGCACCTTCAGATAACCCATGTCCCATTTAACCGGATTTGGCTTCCAGGCGCCCTCAATACCGCTGCCGATCGCATCGCCGCCTTTGCCGCTCCCGAAGCTGCTCTTCCACCCCAGGCCCTGTTCTTCAATTGGAGCTGATTCAGGTTCCGGGCCCACCAGTTTCGGATCTCCTGCACCGTGACACTTGCCGAATGTATGTCCGCCCGCGACCAGTGCGACTGTTTCCTCGTCATTCATCGCCATGCGGGCAAAAGTCTCCCGGACATCACGACCTGATGCAAGCGGATCAGGATTACCGTTCGGACCTTCCGGATTTACATATATCAATCCCATCTGCACAGCGGCGAGAGGATTCTCGAGTTCGCGTTCACCGGAATAACGGTTATCTCCAAGCCACTCGCTTTCGTTTCCCCAGTAAATTTCTTCTTCAGGTTCCCATATATCCTCACGCCCGCCGCCGAAACCGAATGTCTTAAAACCCATTGATTCAAGGGCACAATTTCCAGCCAGTATCATGAGGTCGGCCCAGGATATCTTTTTTCCGTATTTCTGTTTGATCGGCCACAAAAGACGTCGTGCCTTATCAAGATTAATGTTGTCAGGCCAGCTGTTGAGCGGTGCAAAACGCTGGTTTCCGGATCCGGCGCCACCACGGCCGTCACCCATGCGGTAGGTGCCGGCACTATGCCACGCCATGCGGATGAAAAGCGGACCGTAATGACCCCAATCTGCAGGCCACCAGTCCTGAGAGTCGGTCATCAGCGCATAGAGATCCTTTTTGAGGGTCTCCAGATCTAGTTTCATGAATTCTTCAGAGTAATTAAACTCCTCTCCCATCGGATTGTTCTTCTGATAATTCTGTTTAAGAATCCTGAGGTTCAGCTGATTCGGCCACCAGTCCCGGTTCAACATACCGCCTGCAGCAGAGGCCTTACCAGTTCGACCTGTTACCGGGCATTTATTTTCTTCTTTCATTCAATTTCTCCCTCGGTTTTTTAGTATATCTAATACTACTATAAAAATAATACTATTTCAAGCTTTCTGATAACCTGATTTACAATTGTAAGAGAAAAACATGTGTAGATATTCGAATAAAGAAGAAACATAAAGAAATATTCTTAAATACATTGGTAATGCAGCTAAGAAGTGATTACATTAAAGAAATGATATGATAAAAGTCCAGCTGCCCCCGAAAGATGCAACCCTGTCTGAAATTTTCTCTCCAATCTTCATTTTTCATCCTCAATCATCTTGGTTAAATACCTTACACGGTATGTATTAAAATCATTTTTACATATATGACTATTATCATTCCAGGCCGGAAAGTCAATTTTTATCAGGTTTTCAACTTCATGACGTATCCCGTGGCCGGTAATTATCTGATCATCGCTAAATCCGTTATTGCATATTTCACATTTAATTAAATTCATTTCTTTTCTCCATGTAATTTTAACTTATGCCATGGCTAAGGATTATTCACCTTTAACACCAGTCAGTATTACACATAATAAAAGTTATCAGATCAGGAAGTTTTTCAATGGCAGGCAGCAAATCTGAAGGATACTTAAGTTTAAATATATACATCCACGTCTTGCACGCCTCCACGCAGAAAATATTTATCCTGCATGGAGGCGTTATTCAATCAAAACCGGACAATCCTGGGCTCTGTTGTAAAAGATGAAAATGTTGCAGTTGCATCTTTAAGATAGAGGACTTCACAGTTGCCATCATCTGCTGCATACATGGATTTCAGCATCGGGAATGAATCGAGCATATTCTGCCTGGCCTCAATTCTGTCATCCTGAATTGCGGTTGCCTCTATACGAATCCAGCTGCCCTTGTCAGCCATGCCGCAGATTTCAACCCTGGGATTCTTTTTCATCTGACTGAATACCTTTTTTATATTACCGGTCTGGATATAAATTTTACCCTCAAAAATATTTATTGCGCCGAATGGCCTTACCCTGGCCTGATCTCCGTCAATTGTCGCCAGGAAAAAAGCACCGCATTTTTTCAGGTATTCAAATACTTCATTCATAGTTTTTAGCTCCTAAAATTTTTTAAATTTAATTAAACAAATACCATTGAGAGCCTATGTCAAGCCTGTAAAAAAATTTATCTCCGTTTATTAATCAACATCTGTAAATTAATTCTTTATATTTTAACAAACAGATACAGGTAAACTTAAAAGTTAAATATAAACCTTGAAATTTAAACCAGTTAACAGAAACAGACTCCGATCCGGGTTGACAATAAAAATATTTATTACTGATTATTGACATTGACCTGTAAATATTATATAAATATTGCAGGCTATCAAAAATAAATAAAAAAGCCGGGGGAAAATCATGAATAGAATTTTTTTCTTATTTTTTGCAATAGTCTTTATATTCTCAGTAGTTGTATCCTCAGGTATTTCAGGTAACCTTGAAGCAAATGACAGAGAATGCATGAAGCGTTGCATTGAAACCAGGTGCCCTAATAAAAAATATAAACAGGAATGTGAAAAACAGAATAAGAAAGGGTGCAAAAGAGACTGCCGGGCAAGATAATCTTAAAAAAATAAATAATATATTGACAATAATTAATCTGCTAAATTACTGGTAATTACTTAGAATTCTAAGTAATTACCAGCAGAGAGGTTGAAAGTGCATCATAAAGAAATCGAGCACTTGTTTCAGTTTTATATACGGGAAGTAGGATTTAAGATGAAAAACAGTGCCAATACATATCTTGAGCCATTTGATATTACTCCTCCACAGGCACGTATTGTTGGTTTCATAAATGATAAACGAAAAAAGGGGATACCAATTTGCCAGAAAGATATTGAATCAGTGATGAATATAAAAGGCTCTTCAGTTACCAGCCTAGTGCAAGGACTGGAAAAGAAGGGTTTCATAACAAGAAACACCAATGAAAACGATGAGAGAGTCAAAAATCTTTCTCTCACTCCAAAAGGTCAGGAATTAGTGGATGTATTTGATAAGGTTTTTGAAGAAACCGAAGAAAGAATAGTCAGAGGTATGACAAAAAAACAAAAGGAGGATTTTCTGCAATTATTAAGAATGGTAAGCAAAAACTTTGAAAAAAGGTGATTTTTTTTAGTCATTTAGTTAGGTTTCTAATTATTAGAAATGAAATCATTAGAGTGCTAATGTTATATCAAAATCTAGGAGTTAATAAAATATGGACAAACAGGATAATGCAAAACTGAATTTTACAAATTATCAAAAGATCGTTATAGCGATATTGGCGTTTTTGCAATTCACTGTTGTGCTTGATTTCATGATTATATCTCCCCTCGGAGTGATATTACTTAAAAACATGAATATAAACACACATCAGTTCGGATTGGTTGTTTCCGCTTATGCATTCAGCGCATGTATTTCCGGCATCATTTCTGCCGGTTTTGCAGATCGTTTTGATCGAAGGCGGTTTCTTCTTGTATTCTATGCCGGGTTTCTTGGGGGAACATTTCTTTGCTCAATTTCAACATGTTTTATGTTTCTCCTTGTTTCACGTATAATTACCGGCTTTTTCGGAGGTGTAATAGGATCAATAATTCTATCAATTGTTGCAGATCTATTCCCGATACAATCCAGGGGACAGGTTATGGGAACAATACAAAGTGCGTTTTCGGCCAGTCAGATACTGGGAATACCTTTCGGCCTCTTAATTGCCAGTTCTATCAACTGGCATGCAGCCTTTCTTATGATAGTATTAACAGGTATCATAGCCGGTGTATTTATGATTATATACCTTCAGCCAATGGCCGCACATGTCGAGGCTGCACGTCAAAAACATCCAATACGTAATTTTCTCAATATAGTAGCAAACCAGAAGTATCTCATGGGCATTACTGCCACAATGCTTGTTGCAACAGGAGGATTTATGCTCCAACCCTTTGCAAGTGCATTTTCAGTTAATAATCTCGGCGTCTCTGTAGAAAAACTCCCTATAGTGTATATGTCATCAGGTGCCGTGGCCATGGTTGCCGGTCCTTATATTGGCCGTCTGTCTGACTCCATAGGCAAATTCAGAATGTTTATATTGGCAAGCTTTACCGGTTCTGTCTGGATAATATGGTACACCGGCCTTGCAACAACACCTCTCTGGATGGTGATAGCTGCTAATTGCCTTTTTGCACTGATTATTTCAGGAAGGATGTCATCGACAATGACTTTAATAACCGCCATTCCTGATCCTCATGACAGAGGTGCTTATATGTCAATGAGCAGTTCCATGCAACAATTGGCGGGAGGTATATCATCTTTCATCGCAGGACTGATAGTGACAGAGAAACCCTCTGGACAGATTGGAAATTATGACATCCTGGGATGGATTGTTGTGTTTATAATGGTACTGACCATAATGCAACTCTATTCTGTAAATCGTGTAATTCAGACATCTTCAGGAGACATTGCTTAAAACGGCACAATCAATTTAAAAATAAATTCAATGGAGGTTGAAAATGAAACTTAATTTTATACATGCATTTCTGCTTATACTGTTTTTAGCAGAATTTGCTCATTCGCAAACAACAAGTGATTCAAAGAAAATTATAATATTCGATGAGTATATAAAAACAATCGAGAATTCACTTCCGGAAATTAAAAACAACGGAATGGATGTCATTTCAGCCGAAAATAAAATTCGGAGCGCGAAAGCCGGAAGCGATATATATCTGGATGCAGGTGGTAAGGCTTTCTCAAAAAAAGAATACACAGGGATAAATGACAAAGGCGATTTAAAAGGATATAACTATTACGCCGGACTGAATAAAACAATCGCAGCGACCGGGACAACTATCAGTACAACATACAACTATTCCAGGGATAAATACAGCAACTTCAGCACAGTACCTGATTATTCATCGTATGAACCTTCTGTAAATATCAAAATCTCACAGCCTCTCCTGTACAATTTTCTTGGTAAAGTTGATATGTACTCGGAGAACAATGCAAAAATGCAGTTTGAAATCTCAAAATACAAGTTTGAGGAGAATAATAAAAGTATACTTAATGCATATAAAAAAATCTATTTTCAATGGATCATGTATAATAAATCCATTAAAAATCTGGATGCTGCAATAAGGAATTCCAATATACTCAGTGAACAGATCAGACGTAAAGTAGATTCCGGTCTGGCTGATAATGATGATTATCAGAGTTCGGCAGCATCAGTATTAAATTATGAAAACCAGAGAGTTGAAAATCTTACAATTCTGAAAAACATTGAGAATCAGCTAAGCTTATACATAGATACACAGGCAATTAATCCGGATGTATCGGCATTTGAGGAATACTGCAAAAAAGCTTCCGGGAGTTCCCCGCTGATTCTGAATTTTAAAAATACTACCGCAGCAAGGATAATGGACCTGACATTAAAGAACTATGCTTATTCAGCGGGAGTTTATGAAAACAGGCTTCTCCCGCAGTTTAATGTTTTTTCAGATGTAATAAAAAAGAACCTCTCCGGTTCACAGACATATGGATTGAAAGATACTGACTACAATGTCGGTTTTGAATTTAAATATTACCTGGAAAATAATAACGCGGAAAGCGCTTTGAAGGATATTGAAATTCAGATGAAATCCCTTGAGTATGAATATAAATCCGCTGAAAACAGCTATATGAAATCATTACTGTCATGTATTGAATCAATTAAGGGTATGAATGAACAGTTGTCAAAAAAAGAGAGGATACTTAAAGCGCTTGAATCTAAGCTTACAACTGAGAAAAAAAAATACAGCCAGGCAAGACTCAACCTCTCGTATGTAATTGATACAGAAAATAACATCACTTCTGAGAGAAACGGTATCATCGCTCTGAAATATCAGCTGATCGGATGTTATATAGATTACCTGGATTTAATCAGGTGATATTTATGAATATTATAACATTAAAAAATCACGGAGTAAAAAATGAATATAGCTGAACTTGCAATTAAACGACCTGTATTTATATCATGTATTGTTATCCTTATTATTGTTTTTGGATGTATTTCATACTTTAACACAGGAAAAGAGTTTCTTCCGGATTCTTCATTTCCAGCTTTTGGTGTAACTACATCGTATCCCGGAGTTTCACCTGATGACATTGAACAGCTTATAACAAAGCCTCTCGAAGAAGAGTTCGGATCAATATCAGGCCTGCTTCATCTTAACTCTGAAAGCTCAGAGGGTTTATCCACAATAACCCTTGAATTTAATATGGATTCCAACCTGGATAAAATATCGCAGGAGATACTTGACAAGATTAATTCAGCCAAAAACAATCTCCCGAATGATCTTGAATCTGATCCGGTACTTTCCAGATTTGATCCGAATGCAGGTTCAGTTATCAAGCTCGCACTTGTTTCGGATCTTCCACCTGGACAGATATACGACCTTGCAAGAGAGATGATCAAGCCAAAACTGGAAAGAATTAAAGATGTCGGGAAGGTTGATATAACCGGGGGAAGCCGCAGAGAGATCCAGGTAGAAATAGACCGGAACAAACTGAATGAATATATGATTCCTTTAACCAGAGTTGTTGAACAGATTAAAAATGCCGGTTCGAACATTCCGGTTGGTAAAAAGGATCACGGTGCTAACCAGACAATCTACAGGGCTATGGGGGAATTCAATGATTTTGATCAGATTACAAACACCATGATATCTTTTTCCGGAGAAATAGGCAACGCTGTCAGTATTAATACTCTGGGTGAGGTTAAAGATGGTTTAAAGGATATTGAAAGCAGATGTTACTTTTCTGATATTAAAAAATCAGATGATAAAAACTCAAAAAAAACGACAGCAGATCCTGGTAAACTGAATTCATGTATCTATCTCGATATAGTAAAACAGTCAGGAAAAAATACTGTTGAAGTTGTGAAACGTATTAAAGAACAATTAAATAATATTAATGATAGTCTGAAAAAAGACAATGGAAATACTC
Source organism: Spirochaetota bacterium (assembly GCA_963664815.2). Classification (GTDB taxonomy): domain Bacteria; phylum Spirochaetota; class UBA4802; order UBA4802; family UBA5550; genus WRGT01. The sequence continues at coordinate 1,403,754 of CAXXHB010000003.1, read as the reverse complement.
ATCTTATTGTAGCCTATGACTCATCGAGAGAGATAATTGCGGCTATAGACGAGACTGTAACTTCCATTGAACTTGGCATATTATTGGCTGTCCTGGTTGTTTTCCTGTTCCTTGGCAATGCCCGCTCAACACTCATAACCGCAATTGCCATCCCGAACAGTTTACTCGGCGCTGTTATTATGATTAATTTATTGGGATATACATTCAATGTAATGTCACTGATGGCCCTGTCACTGGTTATCGGACTTCTTGTTGATGATGCAATAGTCGTCAGAGAGAATATATTCAGAAAGATCGAAGAAGGGATGAATCCATTCAGGGCTGCGGAAATCGGGACTAAAGAGGTTATGCTCGCAGTAATAGCCACAACACTTGTTATACTATCTGTATTTCTTCCTATAGGGATGCTCAGCGGGATGATAGGAAAGCTTTTCAGACAATTCGGCTTTACAGTCGCATTTGCTATGCTTGTAAGTTTATTTGATGCACTTACAGTTGCGCCGTTTTTGAGCGCTTATTTCGCAGGTAAAGGTAAAAAATCGGATAATTTTATCTTGCTATATTTTGAAAAACTGCAGGATAAAGCAGAAAAACTTTATACCAGGATTATGAAGATATGTCTCCGGCATCAGCTTATAGTTATAATTGCAGCAACGGTCATATTTCTCGGAAGCCTCGGCTTGTTGGCGTTTGTGAAACAGACATTTTTCCCTTCAGAGGATAACGGAGAATTTGCAATAAAAATAGAGATGCAGTCAGGAACAAGCCTGAATGGCACAGAGGATATGGTTAATAATATTATCAGCAAAATTAAAAGTAATAAAGATATAGATCATTTCGGTATTACTGTCGGTTCAGCCGAAGGGGAGGTTACAAAAGGTCAGATTGACTGTTTCTTAAAGCATAAACGGGATAAAACTACAGATGAAAACAAGGAAATCATCCGCTTAATGCTTGCAGGGTTTGAATATGCACATCCAAAAATAGCCACAATAGCAGGTGGTCCGGAAGACGATGCATTTACCATGGTTATCTCCGGGAGCGATCGTGCGTCTGTTGAAAAATGGGCTGGTGAAATAGCTGAAAAGATAAAGGTTATTCCTGATCTCACAGATTTTGATACAACCTGTAAAAAAGGGAATCCCGAGTACCGGATTAAATTTGATCCGGTAAAGATGAAGTCTCTTGGCGTCTCAACTAACACAGCCGGAACTGAATTGAGATACAGTATAGCAGGCACTGAAGCGGGTAAATTCCGTGATAAAGGGATCAACTATGACATACGTATCCGTGTAAAACCGGAACAGCGTTATCTTGAGAAAAGCTTCAATAATATTAAAGTACCCAACAGTGACAACCGCATGATTCCTCTGAACCTGATTGCCGGCAGTGAACTTGTCACAGGTTCTTCAAAAATAAGCAGGCTTGATAAAGCCTACATCGTAAAAGTTACAGCCAACCTCAAAGGTAACGGCGCAATTGGAAACGCCATGAAACAGGCTGAATCTATAATAAAAGATCAGGTTAAACTCCCTTCTGACATACATTACAGTTTCAGCGGAGAAGCAGAAGATTTTTCAGATACAGGCACGAGTGTTCTTTTGGCATTAATTATGGCTTTTGTCTTCATGTATCTTGTTCTGGCCAGTCTGTATGAATCATTTGTAACTCCGGTTACTATTCTTCTCGCAGTACCACCTGCATTAACCGGAGCCATACTTGCACTGTTTATTACAAACACAATGCTTGATCTATACAGCATGATCGGTATAATAATGCTCATGGGCCTTGTAACGAAGAATTCGATTCTTCTTGTGGATAACGCCGTACATGGTATTAAATCCGGACTTGCTGTAAAAGAAGCGATACTACAGGCCGGGCAGAGACGTTTAAGACCGATTCTGATGACTACATTTGCCATGATAGCAGGGATGCTCCCTCTTGCCTTCGGACTCGGCGAGGTCGGAAAGATACGACAGTCAATGGGAATTTCAATCATTGGCGGTGTTATTGTTTCGACATTGATAACTCTGGTTGTTGTACCTGCTGTATTTGAATATATAGAAAAATTCCGGGAAGCGACTGAAGGTCGTATCCTTGTAAGGGATGAAGCTCCCGCGAATATTTGAAATATACTCAATATCAATGATAGACACCTGCAACAGGAGTTCTTAAGGAATAGCTCTCCTATGACCTTATTATACTCCGTGGCAGGATGATCATAATCTGAGACACAAATGAATAAATATATTCAAATCCGGGTGATAAGACTGATGAGAATTGAGATCAAAAAAGTCTATTTACAAAAGTGTTTTTAAAGATCATTAATCAGGTAATTGCATTCTTCCATTAAAATATAATTTCAAAGGAGAATAACATGAAATACAATGTAAAACCGGCAGGTTTAATTGCGGCATTGATCATGGTTTTTGGTGCAGCGGCTTTCCCTGCAGACGAGAGCAAAGCAGGTTCATAACAACAGACAACCGGATTTATGAATCAGTTGATCACGGGGAATACAAATGGAATTATTTAATAAATACACATCTGCTATGCTGAATGCTGTTTATTTTACAACACCGGTTACTCCAAGAATTAAATAAATAACAGGCAGAAAATTCATAGTTCCGTGAACAATTATCCCTATCCATGTATTTTTTCTTTTTTGAACAACGAATGGAATTAATAAATTTGTCGGTAAAAGAATCAGCAGATTCCACTTCCAGTAAAAATGCCATACCCACCAGAGCAGGCCATTGACAATCCAGGCATTATTTTTCCATTTCAATTCCATTCGCGGAATGAGATATCCCCTCCATAACAGTTCTTCACCCAGAATATTAAAAATCCAGCAGATAAAATATATTAATGGAATCCACCAGTTACCGAGCAGAGGATAATTCATAAATGTTCCATTAACAAGTTTATGTTTTAACGGGTTTATCTCAGGGGGGAAAAAATCGGGCGGTGCGAACACAGGGATATTTGCAAGTACAGAACCGGAAAATGATAATAAAAAATATGTGCCAATGCATATAATGAAAAGGAGTAATGTTATCCAAAGATCTTTCTTTGTCAGTTTTTTTAATCTCAGCCTTTCTGATAAAACATTATACCGTAAACTGTATCCATCCCGTTTTAAAAGTATAAAAGTCAGAATAAACATTAAAATAAAAGCAGGATAAAATGTAATTAAATATGAGGGAAAAAATAAAAGTCCTGATTTTAATAAAACAGGAATTACAAAATATAATCCTGAATATATCAGCGATGAAGTAATTGCATAAAGCAGTATTACCTTAAAAGTTCCGATTGTTTTAATCTGTGTCATATTCCTCCGATATAAAAGGTTATTGCATTTTAAACTGCATTTCTGCATACCCTCAAGAAGGGTATCTTAAACAGTTTTCTCCGGTGCAGATACTCTTCAGGCTGGCCGGATTTTTTTTCAATTTCAATTTCAAAAATTGTTACCCCCTTCCATCTAAGCAATACTCTCTTATCTGTTGTCAATTCATATTGAATTTCACCGCCGTGTTTTGATGCCTGATATGCATTTAATACTTTTTTATTTAATTTCCCGTACCAATACGGTGCTAAATATGAATGAGCTGAACCGGTTACAGGATCTTCATTAACATTACCGGTATCGGTTAATATACATACCCCTGACGGATTTCCTTTGAAGCATTCACTGGTAAAAGCATCAATCTGATATATCTTCATTATTTTAAACCTCCAGCCGCTACTTCTGCAAATAAGGGTACTGATTTCATCTCCCGGCTCAGGCCGTCTGAAGCTTCACGGCCTATTGATGCAATGCGGCAATGTCCGGGCCGATACTTTGGCGGCGGATTTCAGCCGTATTTTTGTGTTGTTTTAAACATACTTAATACGGCTGATTTTCCAGTCAGATAATTATAAACGGCTCCTTTCTTTCAGCAGATGCCTGCCTGAGAATTTTATTCATAACCATTTTTACTGCCGGATTCACTTTTAAAAACCTTGCTCCAGGTTTACAATTTTTAACACAGGCCATACATCCTATACAGTTCTTCCTGACAGATCGGTTTAAATATCTGCCCGTATCAGATGACAGTATACCGGCCGGGCAGGTCTTACCGCACCTTCCGCATTTAATGCATAGTTTTTCATTATAAGATGGTTTTAGAGATGAATATTTTTCCGACTTTGAATGCTGGTCAATCTGAAGCGGAATATCTTTAAGGCTAAGGGGCCCGGAAGCAGACAATATCTGTGCTCCAAACTTTTGTGCCTTCTCTATATCTGATTTATCCGGACGCCCCATTGCAACAGGTACAATATCCGAATATGAATGCTGGGCAACAAATGCAGCTGCGGCAACAACATTAAAATCATTTTGAGAAAGTATTTCAACCATATTATAAAGTGAAACTCCATAGTCCCTATTGCCATATACAACAATCGCTGCAGCTTTTTTACCGGAACCATTAAAAGCTTTGAGACACTCTATAACATCAGGCGGCAGTTTGCCGGAATAAACAGGTGCACCTACAATTAAATAATCTATCCGGTCCAGCAGTGTTTTTACATCAGCAATAATTTCTCCCCTTTTATCCGGAAGAGTCATATCCAGAATCAGCGGATTAACAGATCCCATTCCGGAAGCAACAGCATTACATATTATTTTTGTTGTATTAGTCGCAGAGAAACAGAGAATACCTGTTCTGTCAGTCATTATATCCTCCATGAATAAATATATTCTGATGCAATCCTGCGTCATCTGTTATCAAAGTGTATCGATATATTATTGCAATTAATAAATTTAAAAGAAAATTAAGCGATAATATATTGATTACACCTTAACAAATAACATAACTCAGGAGCATACTGCTCCAAGATGACATGAAGAAACCTGTTTGATATACTTTGATAAATATCCGGCAGTAACTTTAGGAGAACGGGCCTGCCAGGATTTTTTTCTTTTGTCTAAAATTATCTGGTCAACATTCAGATTTATAGTTCCGGCATCAACATCATATTCTATAATATCACCATCTTCAACCAGGGCAATGGTACCACATTCATATGCTTCAGGTGAGACATGGCCAATACAATTTCCTCTTGTACCACCGGAAAAACGTCCATCCGTTAAAAGAGCAACTTTATCTCCCAGTCCCAACCCGAACAAAGCAGAGGTTGGCGACAGCATCTCCCGCATCCCCGGTCCACCCTTCGGGCCTTCATACCTGATTATTACACAGTCACCAGGTTTAACAGTTTCACCAAGAATCGCTTTCATAGCATCATCCTCTGAATCAAATGGTCTGGCAACACCCCTGAATCTGCGCATATTCGGAGTCATTGCTGCTGTTTTGACAACTGCACCATCTGGCGCTATGTTTCCGAAAAGAATAGCTATCCCTCCACCTTTTTTAATCGGATTATCTGATGAATGAATGACATCAGTATCCACAATTTCCCCCCGTTCAGCTATTTCAATAATATCCATACCTGAAACGGTCGGATTGTTTTTCAACATCGGCATAACAGCCTTCAATACTGCCGGTATGCCTCCGGCATACTCCAGATCTTCCATTGCATAGTCGCCCGATGGCTGGATCGCGGAAATATAAACAGCTTTTTCTGCAATTTCAATGAAATCAGGATAGCCAATACTTATATTTGCTTCATGTGCAATAGCAGGTAAATGTAAAACTGTATTGGTTGACCCGCCCAGAGCCATATCAACAAAAATGGCATTTTCAAAAGCGTTTTTAGTTACTATGGTTTGAGGATTTATATTATTTTTTATCAATTCAACAATCTGAAATCCGCTGTCAAATGCGATGCGTTTCTTTCTTGAAGAAACAGCCAAAGCCGTCGCGCAACCCGGCAACGACAATCCCATAGCTTCACAAATGCATGCCATCGTGTTTGCGGTGTATAGTCCCTGGCAGGATCCGGCTCCGGGGCAGGCTTCGAGTTGAAAATTATGAAGTTCTTCATCATTAATAAAACCTGCTTTATAACTTCCGACTGCTTCGAATGCGTTCTTTACAAGTGTCAGCTTTTCACCTCTATATCGACCTGTAAGCATGGGACCCGCTGTAACAACAATAAAAGGAATATTCAACCGTAATGCCCCCATCAACATTCCGGGAGTTATTTTATCGCAGTTGGTTAAAAGAACCAGTCCGTCCAGAGCATGCGCAGTTGCAACCGATTCTATACTATCCGCAATCAATTCCCTTGATGGAAGAGAGTAATGCATCCCTTTATGCCCCATTGTGATGCCGTCGCATATTGCCGGTAACCCGAAAATGAATGCATTTCCTCCACCGGAATGAATTCCCTTTTCAATCTGTCTCTCAAGCGATCTCATATCGATATGTCCCGGAACCAGATCGCTGAATGAACTGGCGATTCCGACAAATGGCCGGTCAATTGACTGAGGAGATACGCCTGTTGCATAAATTAGCGCACATTGTCCGGTCTTATCAAAACCTTTCTTTATTCTGTCACTATTCATAAATAAAATCCTCCTGAATTGATATCATGAATACAATGATCAAGTGCAATACTTTACAAAACATCATTTTGCATATAATATCCCATCCGTATTCCTGTTCTTTTATTTAAATTTTAACAGCAGATCGGATATCACCGCCGGATAATTTTTAAAGTCTGAATCTTCAGGAAAATACTGCCGGATTAATCTGCCTGTATTTTAATCTGTTCCTGTCTGATGCGAACTATAAGAATCAGCAAAGTATTTTTTACAATTCTCTTTTATCTTCCTTTATGTCAACATTATAACCGGCAAAGAGATTACGTTTGAAAAAAACGGCAATTTCCAACCGGTGTTGATATTAAATTTAATTATTCCGGTATTAAAATTACATAACTGTTGATCTTATTTCATCCGAATCAACAGTTATGTAATTTAAAACTTCCGCGAGGTATAGATTGAAAAGAACGTACCTGCAGCTTAATGCAGGCAGTACATCTTCAACTGTGTGCAGTTTTTATCTCTTAGCTCTTTTATCTTCCGGGATGTTGATCATTCCGCATCCATCAACCAGCCATTTTCCATTCTCATTTATAATTTTCATCGTCAATTTGAACTCAGGCCAGTTTATTCCGCTTACAGTCATATAATTTGTCTTTTCATCAAATGATTCAAGCTTAAAACCCCTGTCCGGATAGTCCTGAGCATCAAATATCGGGTCTGCATCAATTCCTGATTCCGGGCCTTTCCTGTAAGCTTCATCCATCAATCTTTTCAACTCCTTTTTAAATCTCTTCGTTGATAAATTATTCGAATTAACCCAGTCAGTTATACCTGCAGCTTTTTCCATTTTATCAGCATTTTCAACATATCCATTTATAAATGCCAGAGCATTTTTTACTCTGGCCTCTGTCTTTACTCCGGACACCTGTGGTGCCTTTGTCTCAGAGGACCTGTCTGTATTCTCACTACGACCACATGAAGAGAATACAAAAACTGTCAGTATCACTATTATTTTTAACATATTTTTCATTTTCATGTTTACCAGCCTTTATTCATTTTCAAATCACATTCCGCCTTTTCCATTGTGCCTTAAATAAAACAGATTATTCCCGGATAAGATAAGCCATTTTATTCTATTTTATTGATTCCATCAAACTAAAAAAATATTTTGTTTTTTAAATAACTCAAGAGCTGAATTATAGTCAGGATTATCATGCATTTTGTAATTCCTCCTTAAATAATAAATATGCAAGTCCGGCAGGTCATGGAGCATTCACTCCCCGTCCCGCATAAGAACCATACGTGAAAGTCTCCCATCGTACAACTCGGGCCGTCTGAAACTTATTATACAACCAGTCCATGTTTCTTATGAATTTCCGGTACCGTTTTTTACGAATTTTTCTCCATCGAATTTGAAAGTCTTTTCGTAGTCCTGTTTTGTATAATAATTACGGATTTTCAGTTTCAGATAAAAACAGTTTTCTTTTTTGTCAAAACTCAGAACAGTATCATCTTCCAGTATACCTTCCTGTTTTAAAAAACTGATTCTGTCTAAACACTTATAACCCTCTGATCCGGAGGATATTTTTCTGTCAAAAACCTCAACTTCGCGACCCTCTATAACAAAAATATACCTGTTATCAGCCAGAATTTTAGAATAGTAATCAAGACAATAAGAAACATTAACCGCTTTTTCATCTATTACCTCATACAGACGCATCACTATCCTGCCTGAATAGGTATCAGTGTCACATGATCTGAATACAATCAGATTCTGGTCTTTCATAAACTCAAATTTAATGCCGTACCAGGTAGTGTCCGGGTCTTTATCTGTTTCATGCGGTATTAATTGAATATAATATTTATCAGGTATTTTTTCAGGATCAAGTGTATAAACACAATTATCCTTCAGCCAGCCTGTTATTCCGTTAAAATTCTTAACCTGATACCAGTAGTCTTCCTTCCCATGTTTCTTATTATAGTTTTCCTTTTTAATAATAAAAACAACCTCACCCTCCTTCAGATCTTTCATTGTTATCCCGTAAGGTGAACGCCTGAAGTGAATCTCCTTCCCTCTGGTTATGCCATAGACTGAAGAACTGCCGGTTATTGCTTTACTGACCCTGTCAGCGTTATCTTTTTTATTATCACTTATCTTTTTTAAATAACCACCGAAAACCCATCCATCATACATTTTATATTTCACAAGATACCATGGAGACCTGATACCATCTATATCATCAGCTTCATCCGTTGATTTAAGCACAATCAACTGCTCATCTGGTGGTATTACCGCCAAATACTCACCTTTCCGGTCAGGGGTCTTCCGCAGGTTAATCCCTTTTTTTGCGGTCACAATATACTTATCATCATTTTTTACACCCGGTTTTTGGGTTGAACAGTTACATATAAGAACTGACAGAATCAGCACTCTGATAATTTTATTCATATAAACCCTCTATTCATAATCAGAATTATATTCATAATGGCTGGATTTTTTACATCATCACTTCTCCTGAAATATCAATACAAACATTGTACTGCCTGTTATATGCCGGCAGGCGGCAACTGAGTCTGCCGGAATGCTGACGTCCTGTCTGCCCGACATAACCCCCGGAACAACAGCCCGACACAATATTAATGGCGTTTTAATCAACTGGATTTATATTTTCAAGAATAATTCGTATGTAGAAATTTGAATAAATATTTGAAACTTTGAATATTATTGAATATACTGCAATTATTGAAGAGCTGATAAAATGAAAACAATTACAGTTCGCGTTGATGAGAATGTTTATAATATTCTGAAAAAAGCTGCCGATGGAGAACGTCGTACTATATCAAATTTTATAGAAAATGCCTCTCTGTCATATCTTACCAATGAGATCTGTGTATCTGATTATGAAATGGCTGAAATAATGAAAGATGCTAAACTTGTTTCAGGAATAAAAAAGGACTGGAGGATGTAAAAAAGGGGAAGTATAAAATTGTTGAATAAGTTTACCTGCAATTGCGCGAAAATCCATTTTTTGGAACAAATATAAAAAACTCAAAAATAAATATTAATTTACAAACATACAGGATTTATCCGCTCCAGCATCCGGCCAGGCATTCAAAGTTTCTTCCACTGTTACCCTTATATATTCAGCTTAATGTTCCATGACTTTTTTACTCATTTATCCCGATAATCTTACTATTTATGAAATTTCTCCTCTTATTAAAAGTTTCCCGGTCACTTACTTTTCATCAGTCCGAGGACTTTCTCATTAAACAAATGTGCGAAAATTATTATAAACCGAAGCGATTAATATATCAGCAAAAATCGGAACATTTATTTTCATACTTATTTAAAATTAAGCTGTGCGGGTTTAAAATTTTCAACTTTCCGTATATCAGCAATATTCAACAACCACGTATAAGTTGTAGTATAACCTCTACCGTTATTTACAGTTTTAGATGATGTATAATAAGTTATATACATCTCATACTTATCGCCCGGCTCAAACTTGAAAGTTTTGTTTTCAACACATTTTTTTATGATCTTTTTACTGGGATAAGTTGCCAGTTTATAGGCACAGACTGTATATTCTCCTGCAGGTATATTAAAAACAGCATTATCATTAAATTTATATTTTCTATCCAGAAATTTGCCGTTGTATGTTTCCCAGCTTTCATCTACATATACTATAAAGTCTTCATTAAAGGCTATAGCGCCCAAATGCCTCCTGATCGGTATTACAGGAATGAAACAGCATGAAAGTTCAAATTCATCACCACCAAAACGCTCGGTAAAACCATTTGTATCTGCGTTTATCAGTTTAATTTGCGCCATATCAGCCGGATCATATTTTTTTGGAGATTCAGGCAATTCCGGAAGTGTTGTGCAGGAATAAAAGGAACAAGTAATTGTCAGCAGAATAAAGAAATAACTGATGTATTTATATCGGATAGAAAACATAATTAAACCTCTGCTGAAGGATGTTTGTCATTAAATATCACGAATGCGGTATTTTTTAAAAAAGTTGATTTCCCGGTCTGCCCTGTCAATTACTATTTTTTTTAATCCGGGAATTTCCGGGTATTAAAGCACCCTCAGTATCATGAACCACCACTGATTCAGGAGATCTAATCTTATCAGAAACCAAATGTTTTTATGATTTTACAAACCTGTTTTTATCAGAATCGGTTAAATTTAATTTTTCAAAAATCTTTGGACGGACTTTTATCGTCAGGATGTGAATACTTTTACGGCATGCTCCTCTGTTGTTTGCAGTGTTCAGATATTTATCATTTTTTATTCAACTTATTTTTTGCATTGATCTCTTTCCAGTTATCTCTGAAGTAATCTAATCTTAAAATTGCCTGCTTTACATAGCTTTTTATAATTTTTTTATCAATCTCTTGCGCTGTTTTAAATTCAATCTTTCTTAAGAAACTGCTTTCTCCTGAAATAAGAACATTATATTCATCATTTAAAAGTCCACCAAAATGAAAATATAATACTGTACCCTTTTTAGTGAAATTAATTGCACAAATCCAATGGTGAAAATCATCATTTAAAGCAAATGTAAGTTTCTTCCATTTAACCGAGACACATATCGCCGAATCTATTGATAAAATTATAGAAGACAGATTATGAACAATTTCTTTAAATTCATCTGCTTGTGTTTGGGAACAAAATTCATCAATTACATCATTAGCAATCATTTATTTTTACCTCCAATTTTTTATAACCCTGTCATTTAACAGGGTCAATTGGTGTAATCTCTCCAACATACTTTTCAATATCCTCTGCAACATCCAGACAGGTATCCTCAGAAAATCTTCCGCTGATCAATTGTACTGACATCGGGAGCCCATTATGTGTTCCCACAGGTAAACTCAAAGCCGGGATGCCCAGCAGATTTGCCATAAATATCAGCCTTGAACCTTTCATAAAAGATAAAAAGCTCTCTTCACTTTTTATATCAAAATCGATCACGGGAGTAGAATATGTAAAGCCTGGGCCTATAATTACAGGATATTTTTCAAAAAAGATATTCCACTCTCTTGCTATACCATTCCTTAGCGCAAAGGCGTTCATATAACCTGCAAGTGAATCTTCAGGAAACATGTCAAACCAGTATTGTAAAAATTTTTTCATCTTTTCACTCATAAACTGACCGGCAACCGGCATAAACATTGTACGCATCTCTGTCGCAATCAGCTGAATAAAAAGCCTTCCCCCCTCTATTATTGAAGGGGGTTCCGCCTCTTCTACTATGTAGCCAGAATCTTCAAGATATTCTGCCACCTTTTTGATGCTCATTGCAGTTACTTCATCAACTCCAATGCCTGAAGGATCTTTAACAAGTGCAATTTTTAAAGGTTTTTTTCTGCTGCTGTCACCCAGCCGTGCCGGTATCCATTGAGGATCTCTTGCATCATAACCGCTCATGGAATAAAGAGCAATCCGGAGATCACGGACTCTCCTTGCAATTGGTCCATTCGAGAAGAAAAGCTGCAGGGTAAGCATCGGATCTGCCGGTACAAGCGCAGAATGGCTCGCAATCCGGCCGCTTGTCGGTTTAATGGACGTAACACCGCAGAATTGAGCAGGGGCCCTCAGAGATCCGCCATAATCGTTACCCATGCCAAGCGGTGTCATCCCTGTCGCAACAGCAACTGCGTCACCGCCGCTTGACCCGCCTGGCGTCAGTTCACGGTTCCACGGGTTCAGCGTAGGGCCGTTAAGCTCATTGTCGGTATGCGGCCGTAACGACATTTCTGACAGATTTGTACGCGCGATTGGTATTGCGCCGGCATCAATAAGCTGGGCTATATGCGGTGCATCAACCGGACTTAACGCATCTTTACACACCACCATCCCCGAGGTTGTCGCGGAACCCGAAAGATCAAGATTTTCTTTTACAGTAAATGGTACTCCATGAAGCCTGCCCGCAGGCTTATTCCCTGACGGCTTGTTATCTGCCGCCTTTGCCATTGAAAGTGCCCGCTCTTCAAGTTTAACAGTTACGGCATTAACAAGAGGATTAACCTGGTCAATCCTTGTCAAATGCGCCTTAACTACCTCACTGCATGAAAAATCTTTTCTGCGGATACCCCCGGCTAAATCAAATGCGCTCATGCGCCACAATTCATTAACTACTGTTCTGTCTGTCATTTCAGTTTTCCTCCCCTGAAACCGGACCAGAGATCAACCCAGAAATTATCGATCCGGATCTCATCAGTTTTTTTTATCGCAAGCATTACTGATAATGCTCCCTCGCACATAGCCCAGAATGAAACATACATTTTTTCGGCATCACCCCTCCTTAAAGCACCCTGCTTCATGGCATCTTCAAATATCTTTATCATTTTACCTGAATACTTTTTATTACGTACAGAGATGTCGTTATAATACTTTTCATGGATCTCCGGAGGTGTATAGAAGTTCAACTGGTTCCAGAAAGACTGGATATCAGGATTTTGATAAAAATGCAGAATATAATTATGAAAAATGTATTGTAACCGTTTTTCAACATTAAATTGTTTTGAATCTTCAATTATTCTTTCATAAAGCGTTTCATAGTCTTTTGCAACACTTTCATATATGTTCAGAAAAATTTCCTCTTTGCTGCTGAAGTGAGAATAAAGAGATGCTTTGTTTATACCAACTGCCCCAGCTATATCATTCATGGATGTTCCGGCATAACCGTTCTTTGCGAATAAAGAAAATGCAGCTGTTTTTATTTTTTCTTTTGTCGACAAATTTATTAACCCTCAATTTAACTAACTACCGTTCGGTAGTCATATATTTGAGTAATATAAAAATGTCAAGAACAATTACATTTGATAATTACGTTTTTATTTCTTAACCGCACAGGACGTGCCGATCTTAAGATTCGTGACCGTTATCAGGCGACAACTATCCCGGCACAAAGGTGCCGCTCTCTTTTTGTATTACATCAATTATTGAGAAAAGGCAAAAGTAAATTATTCAATGATTTTTTGTTTTTTATTTTGTAAATATAGTAATCTGAATCAATCGTTATTATGTCATGAATGTTTGTTAACTCGGCAACTATGATCAATGATGAATCTGCAAGATCCATTGGAACATCAGAGTATTTCTTTGATAATTGTATTATCCTGTCTAAATGGATGTTTTCTAAATTTATTATAGTAATAGCTTCACGTTTCAGCCATTCCAGGAAATCAATCTGAACATTAATGTTGAAACTCAATAGATGTGTAACTTCTGTAATTACCGGCCATGTAGTAATCAGATTTCCATTGAATTGTTTCAGGAATTTTATCACAGGAATATGATATTTATCATCTTTATCAAATAAAGCAATTAACGGGCCTGCATCAACGAGAATGTTTTTCACGGAGTTTGCCTTTCAAAATTTCTTTATAATTTTGTGACAGATCTCCGTCACCACTACCGAACTTTCCAAAAAGATCAGCACCTAAATCATATGGTGAGTGTGTTCTCTGATAATCTTCGAAATACAGAACGAGTGCTCTTTTAACAACTTCAGATTTTGAAATTTTCTCGTTTTTTGCTACTTGGTTTAATTTTTCATCTAAATCATCAGATAATCTTAATGAAATCATTTTAAAGCCCCCGTAATACAAACAGTAATACATTCGGCATGAAAGTCAATCAAATTTAAATGATTTCAGAAGTAATGGATTATTTTGGCACATAGCGGTATGTCCGTGGTTTTGAGACCTTGTATGAGATCGCTGTTCAAGGTCTGTACGACGACTGAAGAAATAATTATTTACGGGTTTATTCTCCCCGGTAAAATCACCGGATTATTACTACATGTTATTAAAAAATCCCGATGTTATTCAAGGGCTTTGATGGCTTCTCCTATTCTTTTTATACCCTCTTCTATTTCACTCTCATTTGTCTGCGCTATGCATAAACGGATATAATTAAAGCACGGCTCGTTTAAAAAAAAGTATTTGCCGTTATGAACCATTACTCCGTAGTCTGTAAAATGATTTTCTATATTATCCATTAACCGGGTCAACAGCTTTATCCATATCATATAACCTCCATCTGGTTCTGTCCATTCGATCTTTTCGGGAGGGACATATTTTTTTATCGAATTAACAGCAATTTCCATTCTTTTTTTAAAGACATTCCTGGTTTTCCTGAGATACAATTCAAAAGCACCGTTTTGAATGAAATTATTGAGGAATATCTGATTTATTGAACCGGATGATATTTCGAATATCGATTTTAATACTGTCAGTTTTTTTATACACTCCGCCGTGGCAATTAACCAGCCCATCCTTAATCCCGGAGCCAGTATTTTTGTAAAAGCGCCAAGATAAATTACCTGCCCGCTTATATCCATTGATTTGAGTGGTTTATGTGCCTCTCCTTTATATTTAATTTCTTCTTCAAAACCATCTTCAATGATTATACAATCCCTGTTTCTGCATAAATTAAGAAGCGCTTCTTTTTTGTCCTGAGGCATAGATATCCCTGTTGGATTCTGGTATGCAGGCATTGTGTAGATAAATTTTACAGATTTCTCATTTAATACCTTTTCCAGTATTTTCAGATCCATTCCTTCGCCGGTAATCGGTATCTCAACAGCCTGAAGCTGGAATATTTTTATAAATAACAGGATAATCGAATAGGTCGGCTTTTCAATAACAATACAATCTCCAGGCCTGGAGAATGTCTGAAAGATCAGTTGCAGCGACTGAAGTGAACTATTTGTAACAAGTATGTTTTTGTCATCCACCGGAATATTGTGAAGCTTCATATGTCTGGCAATTTCCTGTCTCAGCGGCGGGAATCCTCTCGCAGGGGCGAAATCAAAGGGATCAATTTCTGTTTCATTGAGGGCATCTCTCATACATGCTTTTACTTTATTCCAGTTAAGCAGCCGTGTGTCCGGAGATAACTGTAAAAAATTTATCTTCCCTTTTTCTATATTTTTACCGTTTTCAAGGTAATACATCATCGGGTCGTATGGCAGACCATGTGTGTCTCTGAAAAAATTTATTTCCGGATTATTATATTTGCTGTATTCTTCTCCATTTGACTGTGTAATTTTTCTTTTTCTTACAGTTGTATATGATCCGGGAGTGCTTTCAATATACCCCTGTGCCCACAGTTCTTCATATACACGGCTGACAGTCGACCTGCTTACTCCCGACAATTCAGCCAGCTCACGTGTTGACAGGAGTCTGTCACCGGCTTTTAATGTGCCGTTATTTATCATACCGGTTATTTGCCTGAGAATCTGTTCAAACACCGGAATCTTTAAATTTTTATCAACTGTAAGTATCATATTATTTAAATTGGCTGAGTAAAATACCTGGAAATTGGCCCTTTACTGTCTCTCTTTTTTATGATAATTGTTTATTCACAAACTAATTTTATAAGGTGTTAATATGAAGGCAAATCTTTTTATTAAGCAGGTTGTTGGTACTTTAATATTTTTTACTCTTATTTTTGTCAGTGCAGGCCGCCTGAAATATATGCAGGGACTGATTTATGCATCTTTAGGACTTGTTATGCTGATTTTAAACTACACGGCTTTGAAGCCGGAACCCGATCTGATGAAAGAACGTTCAAAACCGGGAGAAGGAATTAAAAGCTGGGATAAGGTCGTTTTACTATTATCATTCTCAGCTACAATATGCATGTATATTACAGCCGGACTCGATTCCGGCCGCTTCCAATGGTCCCCTGTTTTTCATTGGAGCCTGTCAGTGGCGGGCATATTGCTCACTGTGACAGGACAACTTTTATTTCTGGTCGCGCAAAAGCAGAACAGATTTTTTTCAAGTACTGTCAGGATTCAGAAAGACAGAGGACATGTGGTCTGTGATACCGGCCTGTATAAATCTGTAAGACATCCCGGCTATATGGGAATAATTATCCAGACACTTGGATTCCCATTGTTATTTGGTTCTTTATGGAGTATAATACCTGCAGGTATGTTAATAATTCTTAATATAGTAAGAACATACCTGGAGGATAAAACCCTGAAGAATGAACTCAAAGGTTATTCTGATTATATTTATAAAACCAGGTATAGACTTTTACCTTATTTATGGTAATTTTATATACCGGCAAAATTATATCGGTGAAAAGCGGCAAGTTCTAATTGGTGTTGACATACCGCTGATAAAGACCAGCGGTTTTTTTGGGCTGCTGCATTAAGATTTCTATAAGTTATATGAAGTTGAAGCCCAATGCGAACAACAAATTGAATAATATATTTCTACGTGAAGTTAATCAACAAGCATCTCTTTGATGACACCCTTGACTTGTTTTATTGTTTCATTATTAATTTTACCGATTTTTTTGATGAGCCGCTGATTATCTATTGTTCTTATTTGATCTAACACTATCCATCCTTTTTTATCCTGAACAGTCACCTGAACTCTGGTTGGATATTTATGAGACTTAGTTGTCATTGGAGCAATTATAACTGTTTGAATATTCAGATTCATTTCATCTGGTGATATAACAAGGCATGGACGGGTTTTTTTAATTTCATGCCCTATTGTCGGATCTAGATTCACCAGATATATGCTATATTGTAAAATCTCCATTTCTCACCATTCCCAATCATTCAAATCTAATGAATCATCAATGATAAGTTTATCATCATAAGCAGTTCTCATTTTCTTAAATGATTCATTCCACCCTTCCCGGGCTTTATGAATTGGTTTAAGGATTATTTCATCTTTTTTATCACTTATTATAAGTTCTATCTGATTTTCAATATTCATTTCTTTTAAAACCTGATTTGGAATCCGTATTCCTTTTGAATTTCCTATTTGAATTATTTTTGCTATCATAACAGCACCTCTTTTATGTAATTACAAAGTAATAATCTTTATAATTAATTGCAACTGAAAATTTGGATGAAAAGCTGGAATCCAACATAGAAACACGAGCAAAATATTTATACGGAGATAAGATTTTGGCGTACTATTGAATGGGGCTCACTTTCATATAACGTTAAGAAGAGTATCTCAGTCAATCTTCACTGATTGAGATACCAGTAGAAAACAGGATTCAAATTCCCATGATTGTTATGAGCTTAAAAACGAAGTATGTTCTGCCCGATGCCAGTGGTTTCGTCCAACAAATGTCTTAGCATTGCTGTTGTCTGAAACTTAAAACTATCTGCATAATATTTATATACCACCGTAATTGATAACTATTCTTTTGGGCAGCTACTTTATGACTTCTATAAGTTATGCAATAGCCTGACAATTAATACATTTATTTTTGTTTTACACCTAGCATCCCGCCATATTTATTCGATATTTTTTCTAATTCAAACAAACTTTCTTTAATATATGATTGATCACTTTCAATTCTGAAATTTAATACATTCGCCGAATCAGAATAATTATAGTACTCGCCAGTAATTATACAATGACCAGAGAAATCAAAATTTAAGTGAATAGATATATTTGATTCATAATTATAATAGTTTATTTCACCTTCAAGAGTTTCATAAGATTTTTTCAATGATGAATAAAATTGAAATAGTTCTCCAGTAGAACTCCATAACTCACCATTTCCTGTGAATATTCCAGCTTTGATTTCAATATTGATTTTACAATCATAGCCACCAGTAAAATGTGTGCGATTCGGAAATTCGGGTAATTCTATTATAGTAAATTTGATAAAACCGTTGTTTCCTTTTAATTCAAAAGATTCCATTAACTACCTCAAAAAATTTTCAGGCTTTTGCATAACGTTAAAAAGAGTATGTTCAATTGCCCCGGAAAGTATCTGTGTGTTGAATTTACAGGCATCATTACTCCATGCTCATACGAATGGTATTTATACCTGTCCATTGGCAGCCTCCAATGGACATATTAACACATAACTACTGTTAAATTTAAATCAATTTATACTTTCTCTACAGTCTCGTTATGCGTAGTGATTTATCAATTATGTTTTCAAATTAAATAAAATACAAATAATATAAATATAAATGCACCGAGACTCAGTGAAGAATAAATTATATTTTTCTTAATATGCGAATTATCAAAACTGCTCTTTTTTAATCTTTCATATCTAAACTTTTCATAAGTAATTAAATAGCTAATTTCAAGCAGGATTACAATGAATAATAATTTAATAAATTTTAAATTTATATTTATTGCTATTATTATTAAAAGATGCATTAAAAACAAAGGTATTAAATGAATTATTTTAAATTCTTTTAATAATATAAGCTTTTGTTCATCAGTCATTTTTTTGATTTCAATATCATACAAGAATCTGCTAATAATAATAACTACGAATGTTGTAATATAAAATATGATAGATAAATTATTCATAAAACCTCTATTATTATTTAATAAATTCGAAATCTATGCTCTGGAAAACCAGAGACACAGTGCTAATTCCATGTTCATTATAGAAATCTGCGATTGATATTCTAACAGTAAATAATTTCATTTGAATTATATCATTTTAGAATGGTTACTTTCCATGGAATTACCAAGTTATGTTTGGAATGCAATATGATAATTCTGTACCATATAATTTTAGCGTGTCCTGCAGATATAAGAATCTCATCATCAGAACAAAAGGTTTAAGTCCCTGTTTCCTGTGCGTTTTCAAGTACCGGTTTTTAAGCCATAAAGAATTTTCCATCGGGTGTCTGAATCTGCCCCATCTCTATAGAGCTTGAAAAAGAACAGTATCAGAATTTTTAAAGGCTACCCTTCTGAAATGCTCTGTTTTTATTGAATAACATAATTGATAACACCGCGAGCCATGACAAATGACCATACTGAGATACACGTTCAGTGAACCCCATCCATGGTGTTGGCTGATGTGATAATAACAGTGGGATATATGAAAAAGATAAAAATGCCGGAATGAATAATATCAATATGGTTAAAAGAGAATAATAACGGAACCAGTTTTTATACATAAAAACTCCGATGATGATACTGATGAGTACAAAGGGATTTATTGCCAAAATTGCATGCATTTTATCAGTAAATTCAGGCTGAACATTGCGCATATGCATTGGAAAGAAATTCCATAAAATCAGACTATTGATTGCATTTCCTGATAACATCATGGCTAAAAAACGCATAATTTTTATATTCTTTGAAAACATGAAGACACTTGCAGAAAAGAGAATTAAAAAAACACTCGATATTGAGAAAAGAAAAACGACTAATGGGGCAACGGGTGAATTAATCGCGAATAATTCACTTACAGCTTGCTCATTAAAGCTATATCCTCTATACATATTCCCGGCTATAATATCAGTCAATGGATAGATTACAGCTGAAATAAAACCGCTTAACAATGAATATTGAATTACTTTTTTGCAACAATTCATTTTTCACTCCATGTTTTATAATAAATGCCCGATGTCAGTGGTTTTGTCCAACAAAAGTCTTAACATAGCTGCTGCCTGAAGATTAAAATTATCTATTCTAATATTTTTATACCGCTGATAAAGACCAGCGGTTTTTAGACGGCTACGTTAATGCTTCCATAAATTATGCGATGCAGCCACATTACTAAATGTTTTAAACTTTGAGGCAAAGACGCCGAAAAGTTCACGACATATTTGTTATACTAACAATCAAATTCTTCTTCTCTTTTTATCTATATTGAAAACGACAATATACTATAGAAAGTTTAATTATCAGAAGGTACTTAAAGCATCTTCCTTAACAGTAATTCCTCAATAATGTCCTGTCTAAATTAAATTTTGTGCTCACCGTATACCCTAATAATTATTATTTTGGCATAGCATACAATATCCAAACGTCACCATCCTCTGAATAAGTTGCTCTAATAGTTGTACCACACTGATCTTTCGATAAATTATATGAGTTTATCAGTATTTCTCTTGCCTCATCTTCACATGTTTTATTTATTTTTTTTCTAAATTCTAAAACTTCCTGTCTAGGATTATCTGCGGATCCAGCACGATCCCTCTTATAAATATTTATTATAACATAATTACCGCAATTGAATATTTTTCTATTTGGAAAATTATCTACTGGAACATTACCATATTCATCTTTTCCAATACAATTTAATATTTCTTCTCGAACGGTTTCATCTATCTCAATACATGTTTTCTTTTTTGCTTTGGACCAATCCCCAGCTTTACCTCCATGAATGGTTCCCGCGTCTGAACTTGAATTCATCATTTCAATAGCACTAAAATTTGGTTGCTGTTTACAAGTGGCATAAAAAAAGTCTTTATCAAAACATTCATCTTTCTTACAGTTTATTTCTTTAGTTTTTGTTTCATTACAATTTGAATAAGTCACAGTAAATGCAATTAACTCACTATTAACTTTAACCCAATCAACTGTGTAGAATAAATGATAAAAAAGTTCCCCTTTATTTGTTCCTTGATCATTTTCAGTTAAAATTACTTTTACTCCACCTTTATAAAGGCTTATGGATTTAATTTGTTTTTCTCTGCTGTAACCGGAAATTGTAAATAGAAGTATAATAAAAAAAGATATGAATGATATTGTTGAAAATTTTTTCATGATACTTGCTCCTTGATTTTTATAATTACTTTAGTTAGGCAAATTTTTTAAAGAAAAAATCAATGGGGCAAAAAAGAGTATTAATTTTTAACCCCATTGTGAATAGTATTTCAAAAACTCATATGGCTAAAAAACTAATACCAGTAACAGAAATAGCAAGTATTTAACTGAGGTAAGCAATATTTATCATATTACACTCCAATGATTTAATTCGAAATATTTGAGAACTAATAAATTAAAGCATGTTGCCCATGTCTCCGGCATTCATCAGGCAGGCGGTTTTGTTAAACGCATTGCTTACCGACTTTGCGGCGGCCTTTTGCCTTAATGTGCCGCAGGGCCAGACGAATTTTTTCGCGAGCGCAGCGTTGTAAGCATTATATGCAGTGCCCGTTATTTATTTCTTTGACCAGTTTTCTATTTTTAATCCTTTTATTCTATTAAAATGTTTTTCATTATTTGTGACTAAAATTGAATTCATGGTCAGAGCTGTTGACGCTATCAACAAATCAAAATCATCTATTGGGTAACCTGATTTTTGCAGATTTGCTTTTAATTCACTGAAGGTTTCAATAATGGCTTTATCTATATCAATGACAGGAAATAATTCTTTTATCCGATAAACTATAGCTAAATTCTTTTCATAATTTTGAGATTTTTTAGCACCAAACAGCAACTCTCCATATGTGACTACGGATATTGATTTTGGTATGTTTTCATTTTTCAATAAATGTTCATGAACAACAGAATCACCTTTGATGCTATAAATTATTATATTTGTATCAATCAAATAGGACATTTTCTTTTTTAAATCTTTCAGAGTTTTTACGAGATTTTTTTATCGAATCAATTATTTCATCTGCACCTCGATCGTCATCCCATGCACCGGAAAGAGCTATGAATTCTCTTGTTGGATTACTTTTATAAACCGACGGATTTGAAAGATACTTTTCTATAATAGAAATTACTTCCTGGCTGATAGATCTGTTTTGACTTTTTGCAATTGCTTTTAGTGAAGCATACAATCTATCATCAATATCGCGAACCTGCAGGATTGCCATAATATCACCTCCATTATGGGTAACATAATCAAGTTTCATGAAAAGTCAAGCATTTTTCATGAATGACGGGCATTGCATATAAAGTTAAGGGTAGTGCCTTAATCAATCTTCTCCGATTGAGATACTATTCAGGTTAAACGGGAAGCTCCTACCTGGCTGTATAGCTCATCCTGCTTCTTTTCTGATTCTTCCAGGTCTTTGTCTTTGACATCTTTATCAAAGGCTGATGTTGCATTATCTATCAGCTGCTTTTTCCAAAGCGTTACCTGATTCGGGTGTACTCCATACATTTGGGCTATTTTCTGTATCGTCTTCTTACCTCGAAGGCCTCCGTTCGTTTAGCACAAATAGGCCTGATCAAGTGAACTTAACTATTTGCGATATTTACTGACCAATTCCGCGAATTTCCTCCTGAATGATGTGCTCTCCTCATCATTTCCCACATTTAAGCGCCATGAGGTGAGATCTGATTCGTCGTAGTGGAAGCCGGTTATATTGATACCTCTGATTTCCAGCGGGTTCAAGGTGAGGATTTCCTCTGGATCATGGATTTCGGTAATATCCTTTATTTTTGCGCACCCGGATGAGCAGCCATCGCCGTCGCAGACTCCCCAGAAAAACCACTCACCGGTTAATAGCAGGTCCGTGTACTGGTGATAGACTGTCCCGAGGAAAAATCCCTTTTTCATGTATGCTGTTTCGCAGCAATGCACCATCGCATCTTGAAGGCCGTCTATTTTTTTATGTTTAATAAAATCACGTACCTGTGAAATGAAACCGGGCTGAAGTTCTTCGAACCGGCATTTTCTCGTGATGAACTTCTCTCCCCCCTTTTTCATAGATCTGTCGGGATCATCCTTACCACTCCTGAGTGAAACGATTGGGAGAGATGGATTCATTTTTTTCTTAATAAGGGCTTCCGCTGATTCACCTGACATCCTCATTTTGATCCCTTCAACTGTGAATTCAAGATCCGAATCGGATGAATTAATTTTCCCGGGATGTTCGACTTTTTCATATGGCACAATGAATGGCCTGTGCATAAAAGTAAAAAAGCGGGACTGGGAAAAAATCAGGCCTGCGTCGATGAACCTGATATCCACACTCATGGAGTAGTACATATAACCCATCCCAACGCTTTGGGTATAAAAAAGGAGAGAGTCGGATTGGACTGTTTCCGGTAAAGGAAACTTGAGACTCAGAACTCTCCACCCGCTGATGAAGGAAAAGAATGCAAGGACAAAGCAGTAAATGCAGGTACAAAGTACAATAAATGCTGTAAAAATCAGAAAAGCACGTTTTACCGTATTCATATGGCCAAAATTATCCTCTGTCAGAATAATGAAAAGCAAACCTGCGATGAGCGTCGCTATGATTGATTTTTTTATCATTTCCCCATCTTGCTCCTTCATCCCGAATGGTTTTATTCATAATACTTAAAAAATTACACCTCGTTTATATGATAGTAAGCATTTCATTAATAGTCAAATTTCATGATATACTCTACCCAATTAACGCCGCCATGGACAGCAGTCCCAAAGTTATAGCCTCGAAGCGACAGTCTGGCAGGTCATGGAGTTTACACCCCCTTTCCCCCATAAGAACCGTGCGTGAAAGTTTTACCACAGGCACTTCCTCCGGTCGCCTTTAATACGGCTCAAGCCGTCTTAAGCTCTCTATACAACCAGCGGCTGTTAGCTGTTTTAATTCCAGTTTTTTATAGCAGAAATAATCAGTATCTTCTTTTAAAAATGGGTTCCTGTCAAAAATTATCATTCTGTGCCGTACAATTTTAATTTGTCCTGCAGATATAAGAATTTCATCATTAGAACAGAAAGTTTAAGTCTCTTTTTCATATGTGTTTGAAAGCATCGGTTTTTAAGCCATAAAGAATTTTTCATCGGGTGTCTGAATCTGCCCCATC
Source organism: Spirochaetota bacterium (assembly GCA_963664815.2). GTDB lineage: Bacteria > Spirochaetota > UBA4802 > UBA4802 > UBA5550 > WRGT01. The sequence continues at coordinate 1,379,744 of CAXXHB010000003.1, read as the reverse complement.
TCTATAGAGCCTGAAAAAGAACAGTATCAGAATTTTTAAAGGCTACCCTTCTGAAATGCTCTGTTTTTATTGAATAACATAATTGATAACACCGCGAGCCATGACAAATGACCATACTGAGATACACGTTCAGTGAACCCCATCCATGGTGTTGGCTGATGTGATAATAACAGTGGGATATATGAAAAAGATAAAAATGCCGGAATGAATAATATCAATATGGTTAAAAGAGAATAATAACGGAACCAGTTTTTATACATAAAAACTCCGATGATGATACTGATGAGTACAAAGGGATTTATTGCCAGAATTGCATGCATTTTATCAGTAAATGCAGGCTGAACATTGCGCATATGCATTGGAAAGAAATTCCATAAAATCAGACTATTGATTGCATTTCCTGATAACATCAGGGCTAAAAAACGCATAATTTTTTTATTCTTTGAAAACATGAAGACACTTGCAGAAAAGAGAATTAAAAAAACACTCGATATTGAGAAAAGAAAAACGACTAATGGAGCAACGGGTGAATTAATCGCGAATAATTCACTTACAGCTTGCTCATTAAAGCTATATCCTCTATACATATTCCCGGCTATAATATCAGTCAATGGATAGATTACAGCTGAAATAAAACCGCTTAACAATGAATATTGAATTACTTTTTTGCAACAATCCATTTTTCACTCCATGTTTTATAATAAATGCCCGATGTCAGTGGTTTTGTCCAACAAAAGTCTTAACATAGCTGCTGCCTGAAGATTAAAATTATCTGCTTAATATTTTTATATCGCTGATAAAGACCAGCGGTTTTTTTGGGGCAGCTACGTTAAGACTTCTATAAGTTATCTGCTGTTCCCCCCGCCGTTCGGTTTGATTATATAAACCGTTCTACTGATACATCAAATATTTTTGCTAATTTCTTAGCTGTAATTTTACTAATTGGTCTTGATCCGTTTTCCATGTTTGAAATGTGTTGCGCCGGAATTTCTCCAAGCATTTCACCAAGTTTTTTCTGAGTTAACTTATGAATCTTTCTGTAAATCTTCATATTGTCGCCCGGAGTTTTTTCTGCACTGATTTTTTTATACCAATCAGTTTCGAAGATATCCACATATTCATCGTCTTCATCTTTTGTTAAATGAACTTTCTTTCCGTACTCTTCTTTCAATAAAGTGATGATCTTCTGCGGAATATCACCTTTAATGTTTATTTCAATACGGGGCGTTTTCACGACTGCCTGCATAATATACCTCTATAACTACTGAATCATTTTCATAATACCAACATGCGACCCATTTATGTGATAAGTGGCAATGGTATTCATTTTTCCCTAACCTGCTAAAGTTCGGCCATTCTTTTCTAACTGGTCCTTTTTCTCTTAAATCATTAACAAGAGATTCAAAATGAAATTGAATATCTTTCGGCATCTTCAGGACATTTTTCATTATGCTTTTTTTAATGATTATATTGTACATAAATCAAAGTAATCATTATATGGTTAGTAGTCAAGAAGTTTTCTTATATTTTAATAATGAATAAAAACAAAAAGTTATCAAGCACAAGTCGGGGGGAATTGCAGATAACGTTAAGAATAGTATCTTAATCAATCTTCTCCGATTGAGATACTATTCTGGTTGGCCGGCTTTTTTATGTGTGTTGAAATTTACAGGCATCATTACTCACTGCTTATACGAATAGTATTTATACCTGTCCATTGGCACCCCCACTATGTGTAGTCATATATCGTGTTGTGCGCTGAAAGCACAACAATATTTATTATATTTCAATTATTTCGCTGACTTGCGTAATTATTTCTATGTTTGTAAATTTTTCTTTATCAAGATTTAATTCTTTTCCAAATTTGGCATATTTTAATGCAAGTTCTTCTCTTGAATTAAATAACATATGGCTCACTACATAAAACGGAGATGGTTTATTATTACTATCTAAACCTTGATCAATTTCTATTTTTATAGGTTCTAATTTCTTTTTAACCAATGTCATATGATTATTTTTATAATAATTAAAATCAAATTTGCTATTATCTTTTCTAGGATAAAGAACTAATACTCGTATCATAAGAACCTCCAATATTTGTTAAAGCATTTTTGTTCTTTTTGAGTACAACGAACACCGCTATGCGATATTTCGTATGCGTCTTCCGAGCTTGCACTCAAAATGTTACGAAGCAATGCGCGAAAATCAATCCCCAAATGAGCGGGGTTGCTGAGTACCGAGAATGCTCCGTAACGTTTATAAATTACAGATATAGCTATTGGTATATTGGACTCCATTCAGCTAATAAAATATTATTAAGAACTGGACTAATTTCTCGGTCTTTTTTTTCATTAATAATATCATATAAATAGAGTTTAGGATATGCTGCCTGTGGCAAATTCATTATGTCAAAAGATAATAAACATATTTTTGTATCATCATATGACCATGAAATTTTATAATCCTCATCTTCCAACATAAACGGAAAATGTAGCTTTTTTGATAATCCTGGATTAACAATATCATATACATGAACACCATTAGAATTATTTTCACCTAAAATAATATATTTATTACCATAACGATTTAAGTATAAATCTCCAAGATTCGGGGTAATCCTTTTGTGAAAAACAGTTTTTAATAATTGACGATGACCTTCAATAGATAAAATCTTAATTGAAACATCCGATAACTTTTTATATTTTAAATACACATTGTTATTGTAGCATGTGATTATTTCTGGATATGTACTATTTTCCGAAAAAAGATGATCAAAAGTATTATTAGTAATATTATATTTGATTATTTCATAATTTCCACTATATAATTTATCAAATTCATTCTTTTTTAAATAAACTATATTCCCATCATCTCCATATATTGCATCATAAGCATTTTCTAATTGCAATTCAGAAATAGTATTTAATTTTAAATCAAAAATAAAAAATAATCGTTTTAAATTTTTAGGCTTATTACTACAACATAATAATAGCCTTGGTTTTGATGGATGCCATGACATTTTAATAATATCATTGTTAATTATTTTTGATGCAATTATTTTATCATCAGTAAGTGAATAAATCTTCACATAAGAAATATTTAAAATCCGAATTTTAGGTTTTAAAAAGAGGCTGATGTACTTTTTTTTACTTATATCAATTTCTTTACATCCGAGCAAAGTAAATAAAATTGTAGTTAGAATCATTATTGTTTTTATATAACTCATTATTCCAAACTCCTTCTATTGAATCGTAAGCATTAAAGCAACCCCACCTCTGAATTTATCGATAACATCAGAATTAATTCTGTTCGGCATAATAAGCCTGATTACATCATCACATTTACATGCGGGTAATTTTTCAAACAGATAGCGTAGATACCAGTATGAACTAAGTCCTTTTGCAATATACGATCCGGAAACCATATCTCTTTATCTTTGAGAAGATACGGATATTTCTTATTATATTTAGATGGCACTGACAATCGTTTTCCGGGATAAATCGCCCGTAAACCGGCTTTTTTCATAATCAGACGAACCTGCTTTCTGGTTACTCCCATATACTCCAGAGTTACTGCACATAGGGAGTTGTCAGCTTCGACTGATTCCTGACACAAAACCGGCAAAGTTATATCGGTGAAAAGCGGCAAATTCTAATCGGTGTTAGCATATGTCCACTATACCCGGTGAAGATCAGCAATTAAATTTAAAGCGAATCAAAAAATTTCCCTTTATAAAAATTCTCATTCCCAAGCTTCTTTGCTGTCAGTCTGAACATAACGCAACCATCTGGACATACAATATCTTTGCTATATTGGCTGGTACCACCAATATTCTGTAAATCTCCACCACTTCTGACAGCCTCCATAACTGGAAACATAATCATCATTGCTTTGGAACAAATACCTTGACCTTCTGTATTTACAGGACAGCCATAGGTGCAGGTATATTTATCTCCAACTTCTTCGCCATTTCGGCAATAACGCTCTGTGTGGTCACCCCGTAGAAACCCTATTACCTCAATCTCCCATTGATACTCCTCATCATACCACTTTTTCATGATAAACCTTCAACATATAATTTGTCTTCTCGCTGGCTTTAAATAATTGTATTAAAATTTATAATAATGCAAACATTTTTTCTTTTCAAAAAGCGGGCAGGACACCCATCCAGCGGTTTTGTATAACGTTAAGAAGAGTATCTTAATCAATCTTCTCCGATTGAGATATCAGTGGTTTCGTCCAACAGAGTCTTAACATAGCTGCTGTCTGAAGATTGAAATTATCTGTTTAATGTTTTTATACCGCTAATAAAGATTAGCGGTTTTTTTGAGGCAACTACGTTAAGACTTCTATAAGTTAAATGCTGGTTTTTTTTAAATTTATTTTTTACATTGTCAAATTATTCGTAATATCAAGTAATTTTTTTATTTCTGTTTTAAAAATTTCAGCCATTTCTCCATTTAAAATTGCAATAATTGCATCATTATTCCAACTCTGATAGACAGGAAAATCATTCCACGCCCAATTAGTATTATTTCTTTTCATAAGATTTTTAAGTTCATTAAATGTTATGTCATTTCTTTCTTTAATATCAATATGATTAAATCCGATAATACAATTTCTTAATCCTTTTGCTTCAAATTCTAATGCTATTTTAAAATACTTCCAATTAGGATTTTTAATTTGAAATCCAGCCCATGATTCATTAAACCAATCACATTCTGATGACATATTAATTAGATTTAATTCATTACAAAGATTTGTAAGTTGTGGGATGAATATATTATTAACAATATTATTTATAACAGCATTAATGTTCTGCCCAATTAATAATGCGGCTTGTATATTTTCTTTTTTACTTAAAAATTCAATCAATTCATTATTGCTTCGAGTTTTCATATCTTGACCTGTTAGTTTTTTTATATAATTGATATATTGAATTAATGTTTCTCTAACTACTGCATTACGAGCTGATATTTCAACACATCTTTCCAACCATTCGATTACAATATGATTGTAAGATATTTGTTTATATTCTACATTCTGTCTGCTTTGTTCAGATGCTTCATCACCAAACAATGTAAGATACAGTAGAATAAAATTTTGTTTGAATTCTTGTTTACCATAATCTGAATAACGTTTTAACTGTTTGAATTGATCTTCTGCATAAATTTTATTTTCAATTATTATAGCCTGTTTTTCAGTGTTAGTAATTATAATATCAATACGTCCATTATTAATAATAAATTCAGTTTTAACTTTTACATTAGAAAATGAAAAATTAAAATTATTATCTATTATTTTCTCAGATAAAAGAACGTCTAAAAACGCCTTTAAAAACTTTTCTTTAAAACCATGTGTTCCATCAGTTTTAAAAAACTCAGCAATTATTGATGAATGAGTATTTTCATAATGATTCACACCGCAAACATGAAATATGTTAAAATTAGTATTCTCATTTTCAAAAAAATTTGCGTTATACTTGATAATGAGTTTTATTTTTTCTAATAATATATTTATTTCATTCATAATTTTTTGACTCATTTTTTTTGTATTTTATTTCAAAACTTTCACATAACGTTAAGAAGAGTATCTTAATCAATCTTCTCCGATTGAGATATCAGTTGTTTCGTCCAACAAAAGTCTTAACATAGCTGCTCTCTGAAATTAAAATTATTTGCTTAATATTTTTATACCGCTGATAAAGACCAGCAGTTTTTTTGAGGCAGCTACGTTAAGACTTCTATACGTTGTGCGATCTTATTCGGGTGTATATATAATTCTCTCTTAATACAGCTTAGGCATTACTTCCTTTATCTGATTTTATTTTTTCAAGAAAAATTATCAATTCTAATAGTTTCTTACTCGTTGATTCAATAGCATTTATGTCTCTATTTTCATATATTATTATTCCATTACGGCCACTTTTCTTTATATTATTATTTACAATACTTAATAGCTCATGATTTGAAATCAATTCTGTATTAATATAAGAGGAAGATTTTGTATTTCTTCCAAAGAGTTCCACAGACCAGCCATCGGTACCAATGTATGTATCTATAGAAACACTATTATTATCTATTAAATAATCATAAACCAAGCAACATTTATCATAAATCCATTCTCTATTGAATGTTCGAAAAAATTCCAATTCTGACATAATGTTTTTCAAGTCATATATTTTATTGCTGATACGTTGTAAATATTCGTTGTATTTATGTGTTAGTTCATTCAAATCCTCTTTATGTTCTTGAAAGAATAATTCCATTTCTTTATTTTCCATATTTCTTCCTTTTAAATTTTCTATTGTTTCAATGTACTCAAGTAGTATTCGTGAATATCTTTCATTTGAATTATTTATGTAATCACCAATATTTTTTCTTACTCGAGAAAATAAATCGTCATAAGTAATATTAATAAATTCATTAGAATTGATTTTATTTCTTGAAAAATCGTCATCAAGTCGATTTAACGATAAAACTACAGCAAATATTTTTTGCTTATCATATTTTTTTGAGTTTTCTAGATGCTTTCGGTAGTTTGTTAGGTCGTTATGAAGCCAGCTAAAAAGTTTATTTTCAATACCAATTAAGTATTCAGGTGTTTCTATTATCAAATCAATTCTTTTCCCTTCGTCAGTAGTAATTTCTTTTTGGACAGTAATGTTCTCAAATGAAAAAGAATCATGGTTTGAACTTGAAATAATTTCGAGTATTGATTTTAAAAAAAGGTCTCCAAGATTATGTTCGTTTTCATCACAAAAATAGAATGCTAAAATATTACTACTAACATTTTCTAAATGAGGATACCCCGCAATCTCAAAAGATGTGCGACTTAATTCCACTTTTGGAATATTTTTCCAACGTAGTAGTAATTTCATCCACTTGTCATTCATTAGTTTTCCTTTTTGCCTAATCCGTTTCATACACCCGAAAAGTCTGGTAGGTCAGGGAGTTTACACTCCCTTTCCCCCATAAGAACCGTTCGTGAAAGTTTTTACCACAGGCACTTCCCCCGGTCGCCTTTCATACGGCTCAAGCTGTCATAAGCTCTCTATACCAGTCGCTGTTAGCATTTGTATTCCAATTTTTCTATAGCAGAAATAATCAGAATCTTCTTTTAAAAATGGGTTCCTGTCAAGAATTATCATTCTGTGCCGTACAATTTTAATGTGTCTGTCCTGCAGATATAAGAATCTCATCATCAGTACAGAAAGTTTAAGTCCATTTTTCATATGTGTTTGAAAGCATCGTTTTTTAAGCTATAAAATATTTTTTCATCGGGTGCCTGAATCTGCGCCATCTCCATAGAGCCTGAAAAAGAACAGTATCGGTATTTTTAAAAGGCTTCATTTGACAGTGAGGCAGACTAAAACCGGAATGGGTGGCAGGTTTGGGCCGGAATACATACATCTGGTTAAAATAGATATTCTTTATATGTCATTTGTTAAATCAATGAATTTAATAAACCACTTTTCAATAATGGAAATGCTTTTATCCAATTCTTCAACCGATCTTTTAACCTTTTGAATCTCCATGACGCCATTAGAACTAGGGATTATTTTAAAACCTGTGTTATGCTTTAATAAGTTTGCATCTTTTCTAATTTTTTCAACATGAGTCCAACCAGAAATAGTATTTAATTTTATGTTACATTTACTCTCAATTATTGAAATCTGTTCGAATCTATTTATATTTTTAATTGTATCTAAGTCATATTCTCCTATTTTAATAGCTATCGATTGAATTATAGTCTCAATTAAATTATTTAACAACAGTATAGTTGATTCAATTACTAAATCTTTTGACCAATGTATTAATTCATTATCATTAAGAAGGCCTTCCTTTGTAATCAATTCTTTATCTGTTTTGTCATAATTTTTTTCAAAATGGTTATATGCATCATGTAAGTAATATCTAATTGTAGATATATACCATTTAAAGAAAATATCATGTCTTTTCTTAGGAGGGTTATTGTTTATATCATATTTCATCATATAAGTATTCGTCCAAGTCAATCTTCATTTTAATATTTACCGCCACGGATGGCGGCTCGCCTTTAATCCAAAAAAGGCGATTTCAGATAACGTTAAGAAGAGTATCTTAATCAATCTTCACTGATTGAGATACTCTTCAAGTTGGCCGGCTTTTTTATAACATCACTTCGACGCCGATCAGTGCATCACCTGTTATATGCCGGCAGCTGGTAACTGAGCCAGCCGAAGTGCAAACGTCCTGTTTGCTTGACATAATCACCTGAGCAGTAGCCCAATACAATATTAATGGATTTTAGATTACCGGATTTATAATTGCAAGAATAATTCGTATGTAGAAATTTGAATAAATAAGAATACATATTCCTAAAAACAATTAAAAGTCTGGGTATCAATAATGACGGAAGATAATCCGGTTTAAAACATTTTTTTCAGACAGACTCCTTTGTTATATAAAGCAACCATGAAAAATGAAAATAAGCGAATACAAAACGTATGAGTCACTCTCAACTGATCTAGTCTTCACTAGTCTTTTGATATTTTATATGTTCATGAATATAATTCATTAAGCTACCCAAATTATCATAACCTAAAAAATACTGTAGTTCACAAAGTTTATTTATAATATAATTTTCTCTAAAAGTATTTGGATTTATATCGCTTCCAAATTTTTCTTTATCAGTAAATCTATTTAAAATTCTCCATAATGATTTTCTATTTAGCATGCTTCCTTTCTTGCTGTGAATTAAATATTGTGAATATACATTTAACTCATCTCTTTGAAGTAGATATTGATTTATTGACTGGATCGTAACACCATTCAATGGTAGTTCTCTAAAACCACTGAATTGATTTTTAACTACTAATGTATTCTCTTTAACATCATCAATTTCTAATTCTACTAATTCTGAGACTTTTAATCCTGTATAATACAGTATTAATATGATTACTCTTAATCTGTAATCTTCTAATGAATTTAATCGAAAATCTAGCATTTGTTCAAGATCTTCGGGAGTAATTATTATTGGTGATTTTCTTTTAATCTGTGGTGATTCAAGAATTGTCGATGGATCACTTTCAATATAACCTTTCCTGTATAAAAATTTAAAATAAGATCTTATCCCATAAATATGTGTTGAAATTGTTCTTTCCTCATTAAAAATATTAACTAGATACTGATTATAACTTATCATCTGTGTCCTTGTTATATTGTTTTCATTAATTTCAGAATTATATGTCTTACACAAAAAGTATTCAAAATTTTCAATTGTTGATTGATATGATGTTTTCGTATTTTCTTTCTGAAAAGTAGTAAATTTGTCTTTATATATTAACACAAATATTCCCTCGTTTAAATCATTACCGCGTACGAAAGAGTGATTTTTTAAATGTTTGACAGATAAAATCTTCGGATATAAGTAATACTCTACAGTACTTTATATACCTTTATACTATTCTTTTCATAAATAATCAAGACAGTTATTTTATACAATGCGACACTATCCACAAAATCGCTATTCACGGTCATAGCTGCTGTCTGAAGATTGAAATTATCTGTTTAATGTTTTTATATCGCTAATAAAGATTAGCGGTTTTTTTGAGGCAACTACGTTAAGACTTCTATAAGTTGTGTGCAGTTTTCACTTTTTATTTTAATTTCTCCATCGAATGATAGAAAAATAAAGGATGTTTTTTTATTTTTTTACTTTCATCAGCTTTTGTTTTAAATGTTTTATACATTGATTCACCTAAAAAACCAACAGTTGAAATAAGTTTATTAAATTCCATCAATTCACATAATCCAATACACACCATTGTTTGAGTTGCATATTTAGTAGAATTGCTCAGCAATTCATTTCTTATTTTCTTAATAAATTTATTTTGAGATATTTGATTTTTTAAATCAGCGAGTTCTGGTTTTATATAATATTCATATTTTTTAAATATTTCAACATCGTCTTTTTCTGAATATGGTAATGAAATCAAACTGTTTGAATAATTTAATAAAGCTCCTTTAAATCTAGATAGTTCTATATTTAAATTGTTTTTTAATTCAATTATTTCTATAAAATCTAACTCTTCAATATTAGGAAGTTTAAAAAGAACTTCTTTTCCCATTTTAATTTCTTTTGGATTATTGTTAGCAATTGATAAATTATTTTCAATCGAATATGCATGAGTGATTCCTTCAATCATGTTATCAAATAAAGGATATTTATAGACATCATTCAAAACGTCCAATATTTCATTCATGAAAAATTCTTGAACATCATCAATACCATAATTGAAATGTTTAAATTCAATAAATCCTTTTTCGATTAAAGGTACAAGTTTATCGAAATTTGAATTATTATAAAATTTTTCACCGATTTCAGAAAGTGATTTAGTAAATTTTTCAAATCCTTCGCGCAGTTTTATTTTTAATAATAACTCTTCTCTTGAAAGACGCTTCTTTGTTTTCAGATTTTTATATGTCGAATATAAATTAACGATTTCGTCATAATTTCCTTGTCCAGTAGCTAACATATATGTTTTTACTAACTCAAATTTACTATCGTCATCCAATAAATGCATTTGCATTACTGATAGCAACATTGATGCTGTTGGACTTATAAGTGTTATTTTATCAGAATACAATAATGCGACTTTCAAAAGGTTGATTTCTTTCTTAAGTGTTATTTCTGGATCTGGAGCAGTTAGTATTGTAACATTAAAATTCATAAATACGATCCTTTTATGAGTTACCGATGTCTCCGGCATTCAGGTGAAAAGTCTGGTAGGTCAGGAAGCTCGCACCCCCTTCCCCCCATAAGAACCGTACGTGAAACTTTCCCTTCATACGGCTCAAGCCGTCTTAAGCTCTCTATACAACCAGCCGCTGTTATCTGTTTGTATTCCCATTTTCCTATAGTAGAAATAATCAGAATATTCTTTTAAAAATGGGTTCCTGTCAAGACTTATCATTCTGTGCCGTACAATTTTATTGTGTCCTGCAGTAATAAGAATCTCCTCATCAGAGCAGAAAGTTTAAGTCCCTGTTTCCTATGCGTTTCCAGTACAGGTTTTTAAGCCATAAAGAATTTTTCATCGAGTGTCTGAATCTGCCCCATCTCCATAGAGCCTGAATAAGAACAGTATCGGGATTTTTAAAGGCTTCCTTTGACATTCAGAAAAATGCTTTTATTCCACCTCGGCAAAGAACTTAAAAACGGTTCTTTAAAGACACCTGACGGTATTGAAGATATTGCAAAGCTTTTTAATCAGCTTGCGCATATTCCATGGGTTGTAAACTCCCAGCTTCCCGGCAAAGATAAAAGGAAACCGGAAAACATAGTCCGCTATCTTTCAAGATACGTTGCTAAAAGTGCAGTCAGTGATAAACGGATACAGAAAGCGGAGAATGGAAATGTTTACATCCGCTATTACAATAGAAAAAGGAAGCAGAGTAAAATGGAGGTTGTTACAGAGATTCAATTTATGAAACGTCTGGTACTGCATATTCTTCCTAAAGGATTTAAAAAAGTCCGGTTCTTCGGTTTTATGGAAAACCGTAACAGGGCAAACAATCTTGCCCTTTGCCGGATGTTTCTTGGTCAGCCCCTGGCGGAGCAGGATGAGCGAAGCAAAGAGCTTCTTGAGGATACGGCATTTCTGTTCTGGAAATATTTCAGGATTGATATAACTCTCTGCAGGGAGTGCGAAAAGGGACACATTCATTATATCCATGGCCTGTCGACTTACGGTTAGCTGTTATAAAGAGTATAGCTATACTTCACAAATTTAAAAAACTGTTTCATAGAGAGGATAAGTATGCCCGGAGCTTTTGAGATTTTGCATAAAATCGCCATTCACAGTCTATCAGATAACTATAGAAATAATTATTTTACGGGATTATTATTTTTTCCGGTAAAATCACCGGATTATTACTGTATGTTCTTTCAAAGATCGGGAGAAAACGGATTCAAATTCCTATATATACTGTTCGATCAAAGATGCCCTCTTCTATTCTCTCCTCTCCCCCCATTCAAATTCCTATATATACTGTTCGATCCCAGTGGTTTCGTCCAACAGAGTCTTAACATAGCTGTTGTCTGAAGATTGAAATTATCTGTTTAATGTTTTTATACCGCTAATAAAGATTAGCGGTTTTTTTGAGGCAACATCGTTAAGACTTCTATAAGTTATATGCAGTTGCCCCCGAGTTAAACATTAGCATATATTTATTTATATACTAATAATTTTTACAGAACCGTGAATTTACGATGAAAAATCCGTTACGATTACTTTGGAGGAAGTATGCGTTACTTCATCAGTAAAGATGCTCTCCATTTTATGAATTACTTGTTCTTTAATCTCAACATATTTGTTATCAATAATTTCACATAGAAGTGCATCGTGCATTGGTATTAGTATTTTAATTCCTTCAATATTAACAATTTCTTTAATGCAACGCTTTAGAATCCGAGAACCAGTTGATTGTATTATATGGTTAACTGCGGATGTTTTAATTTTCCAATCACTATTTGGTAAAAACTTTCTTGTATATGTTTTATCAATAACAGCATATTTATTCAATACATCGTCCAAAATGCTTTTTTTCCATTCTTGTAGTTGTATAAAACCATTTAAAATATGAATAACACCATCAGGATTAAAATTACTATTATTTTTAAAAAAGTTATGCAAGGATTCTGTAGACATACCATATAATAACATAAGAATTGAAATTTTTACATCTTTTCTTTTTTCGGGGTCATTATAAACTTCAGATGCAATTTTTGAATACATATCTCCTGAATTGTAATATTTTATAAAATCTTTATCATTTGATAGACCTGCAACGATGCCAGGTTCATAATTTCTAAAATCAAAATATGTAAGGGTATGATTCTTTTGTGCTGAAAATATGTCTCTTCTTGATTTTTTTAAGTATTGTGTACCTGGGCTTGCAATAAAGATTCTACCACTACTACTGCCAATGACATCATATTGTGGGTATACATATGGGATATCATCGGCAGAATAATGTTTGATCAGATTTGCGTAATCAATACGACATTCTTTAACTGTAGTTATTGATTCAATTCTTTTATCAGAAGTATTAACCACTTGAATTAAATTAGTAATTTCTTCTGTTTGTTCGAAATCTTTATACTCAGAAAGTATAAGTTCGTCTATTTTTTCATCAGATAAATATGAACTTGAAATATCCATATTATAATTCTTTTCTAAATACAATAATGCAGAATATTTTTGAAAGTTCATATCATATAGCTGTTTTTCAATTTTATTTTTATCAACCATGATTCCATTATATTGATTAATTAAAAAATAATTATCAATAAAAAATTCTGTTTCAAGCCAAGCCAGTTTAATTAGTGAATTTTTTGTATATTCGGTAATAAGTTGATTATATACGTTATCAACTGCAGTTAATAAATTTGTCTTTTGATTAAAAAGAATTTTACTAAATTCATTCCATGATATTTCATTATTTTCATATTGTTTCAGCCTGGTGATTAAAGAAGGTTCTATAAATTTTCCTATGATTTCAGGTTTACGAAATTTCCATTTTTTCGACTGGTCACCCTTAGAATAGTATATTGTTAAAGCATATAAAATTTCAATTCTTCTTTGAGTTGCATTAAATGGAATATTTTGATTTCTAAATGAATCAATAGTGTCAGTGTATCCTAATGTAATAATATTATCTGGGAAACTTATGCGTCTAAAATCTCTAATAATTCTAACTTTATTATTAATTAAAGTTAATGCAAATGGAATCGACTCAAGAGAGTTATTAAAAAATATTGCAATATTAAGCATAATTTTTCAACTCTTGAATCAATTCTCTTTGTGTGATTCGTTCATGTTCTTTTACATATAAAAAGTTAGCATTCAAAGAAAGTTTATATAGATTCTGGTGTTGCCCTTTAAAGTCCGGTATTATTTTTTCTGAAATATCATTTTGTAAAAGAATATCTGGTTTCATTTCTGACAGTGCGATTATTAAATGTCTTTGGAAAAAATGTGAATTATTTCTTGATAGTAAGTTAATGATAGATTTTTTTGCTTTTTTATTTAAATATACAGCTGAGATACCCCTAATATTATCAGGAGTGTTAATATCATTTAAACAAGCTTTACAATAATTATCCAAAGTTTTTGATTTATAGGATTGTATTATAAGTGTTTTTATAATTGTATATACTGCCCATTCATATGTTAAATTATCAGGTGTTACTGCCCACTTGACGAGATCATCTTGTAGCTTTTTAAAAGGTCCAATGGCTTTTACTAAAGCACATATTTTATCAGCTGAATCTGGTTTTGCCGTAATAACTCCAATTAATTTGCTAGAAATCTCTTTTTTAAATTTATTTGGTACTTTAACATCTTTTGCATTTAAAAATGTAATTAATCTATTGGAGTAAAAACGAAATTTTCTTTCATTAACTTTACTTTCATCAAGATATTTAAGAACATTGGAATAAATTATATTAAATGACTCCATTACGTATTTTCTTTTTCCACTGTTAAACAGTGAATCAGTTTTTTTTGCCTCTAAATCCATTTCAAAACAAAAATGTGAGTGCTCTTGACTGTTCGGAATTAAAATTTTTGTTTTGCTACTATTTAATGATAAGCCACATTTTCTTAATTCTTCAATTATGCAAAGCATATAGCGGTTAGCATCTGCTCTAGTATCAGCTATAATTCGTATATCATCCATATATCTAAAATAAATTGCATCCTTTAAGCATTTATCAAGTGGTCTCATGTATATATTTGCTAAAAATGAAGATATATCTTTATTTTGAGGTAAGCCTCTTTCTCCATCGAATGATATTTGTTTTAATATTGAAAATATCGACTCTATTGCATAAATACAATTTACAAAGTCTTCAGAAGATAGATTTGCATCAGATGCCGAGTTGATTAATTCGATTCTGAGTCTGTTAATATTTATATAATCGAAATAATTTGAAATATCTGTTTGGATTATATGTTTATTTATTCCAGAAATCCTTGTATAATTTTCAAATTTATTCCATTGCTCAATCATTGGTTTGAATAACATTTTATCATCTAAATTTTTTCGATGACCTAAAACATTGAATGGAAGGGAGCGATCTAAATAATGAATCAATTGAATTCCAAATATATGATATGCTAATCTGTCTAATGGACATAGCTCTAATGTATATCTGAACGCACCATTTTCTTTTGGGATATTAAATAGTATTGGATTATCTGCTAAATAAATACCTTTTCCACTTCTAATCTTATCATTTATTATATTGGTTATATTATTGATGTCATTAAAAATGTCATCAAAGTTTTGAATGTCACAAAACCAGTCATCATAGATATCTTTTTTTAAAAATTTAATGGCTTTCTTGACAATTTCATTGTTTACACTATACATAAAAATCCTTCTATATAAACGATCCCTTAATAAACATAAAGGGGGGCAATTGCATATAACTTGTCCTATCCAAAATCTTTCGCACAACACAGGAAAAATCCGGAAAAAAGCGAAAGAAGTTACGTACAGTAACCCCTATATCTCCAGTGGACTCTTAATAATCCCGGATTTCCCCGTACATACATGTGTATAAATCATAATTGTATCAGGACTTTACCGTCCTGATAGTTTCTGTATTTTTCGTTATCTTATTCAGGCAGTTGTGTAGTAAATTTATCCCTTGATGAGTTATCTTTAACTGTTTTCCGTCCCGGCATTTACAACATCCCGTTGAAACCAGTCCGCACTAATATTCCCTGTTGCAACTCCCCTTCTCCTTATCTTTTAATAAACGGTTTCCATGATGATCCCTGCCGGATTGGTCTGTATGCATTTAATTTATTCCTTCATTAAACAGCAGTTATTTCAATACTTTTTTTCAAATATTCAAATAAATATCTGGCTTGTTTCCAGATTGGCATTTGCAGCACTCAGGAAACCTTTAGTGGTTTTTTTAAGTGGCTTCGTCCCTTATACCCTGCAAAAAAGTTGCCCCTGTTTAAAAAACCGGTAATCACTTTGTTGAATTGGCTGCCGCGAAATAAAAACATATTATGTGTTATATGCACAAATCGTGCCGAAAACTGCATTACGCTGCAGTGATTATACTCATCTGTCGCCATGTATATGCCTTTTATCCGCCACGTATTCGCCATCTATCCGGCGAAGCAACATCAGAATTTTTTTTGTTTTTCCCGGAAAATTTTTAAATTTCCCTGTTTTTGACGTATTAATGTCAAGCAGGGATGCCGGGGGGGCGTTATAAGGCGCTGTTAAATAACCATCTCAAGCTTTGACAGACTACAGGGGCAGGACAATATATGAGGCTTTAATTAAACTCAAGGCTGTATCATGAAGAGAAATCTTTTTGTTTTTACAACAGCAATCATCACGGTCAGGCATAGATAACCTCTTTTTCAATACTCCCTTTAATAAGTTCACGTATACTTTTTAAAGTAAGTTGGAAACAAATATAATCATATTGATTATTCACCGAATATACTATTAAGAAATTCATCTTTATTCAAAGTCTTCTGCCAGTCTCTATGCCGTTTAACAGATTCAATTCTTTTATTCCGGGGTATATTCAGAAACCTTGCCGTTTCAACCGGACCCAGCTCTTTCATTAAAATGTTAATTCCCTTATTAAGTATTTCTTCTTCATTCATATACTTTAATGTTTTCATTTTAAGTTCTCCATTTCAGAAAACACTACATGTGCAGAATCGGCAATACCAAACTTTTTTGAAACAAAACTATCACTATCTGAATTGGACACCTGCTTTGATCTGCATTATTTTTACCAGACTTATATCTCTTTTAAGAATTTTAAAAAACTTATAACTTTCTGATTAGAGCTGTTTTCTTTCAAAGCTGCTTCTAAACCTTTTGTTAAATCAATTTTTTTCGTTTTTACAACAGCAATCAAATCATCATTAAATATCTGAAGCTTTTCAGTTATTACTTCCCAGACAATATCTTTATCAATACCAAAATAAGCATGTGTAATCTGATTTCTGAAGTCAACAATTCTCCTGTAAGATTGATCAATCATCTGATACTTTAAAAGCATATTCGCCGCATCACCGATGATTTGAAGCTCGCGTATAGTTGCGTCCCATTCAAGTTCACTATTCATGAAATCAGACGCGTTATTAATATTTTCTGTATACCTTTTAATCCGGTCTATTGCTATCAGTATATCAATTATATAAAGAGATATTTCACGTTCAGGCATAAATAACCTCTTTTTCAATACTCCCTTTAATAAGTTCACGTATGTTTTTTTCAAGGGCAAGATCAATTTTATGTTTTAAATTCGATTCGAGGTATTCTTTAAGATCATAGTAATTATCAAACTCTGACGGCATTGAAACTATAATATCAATATCACTTTCCTCTCTCTGATTCCCTGCAGCATATGACCCGAACAAACCAATCCTGGTAACATTATATCTTTCCCTTAAAAATGTTTTATTATTTCTTAAAAATACAATGATTTCATTTTTATGCATAATATTATGCCCCGGAATCTCTTTATATATATATTTTACAAAATATTGATCATCTGTCAAGTATATATAATTGAAATCAACGTTACATCAGAATATACCTCAATAGTCTGAACACGATTACAGGATTAAGAGATTGGCGGGATTTTCTGCATAGTGAACAGACATTGGGTCATGTGCTCTCTGCACATCGTTTTTTTACTATTCGTAATGGAATATTATCAATATGCCCGTATCAGCTCCGGAACCACCTTTTACGGTTTCTTAAACCACACCGTTCCCCGAGTGTTTTTAAGTAAAACTGGAAATGTATCGAGGGGATCACTACTGGAAAACTGTTTTCTTAAAACTTATTAATATTATCAATATATCAGGATTAATTCCGGAACAGCTCCTCCCGGTTTCTTAAACCACACCGCTCCCCGAGTGTTTCCAGTGAAACTGGAAATGTATCGAGGGGACCACTACAGGAAAGCTGTTTTCTTAAAACATATTAATATTATCGATATACCCGTGTCAGCTCCGGAACCGCCTTTTCCCTTTTCTTTAACCACACCGCTCCCCGAGTGTTTCCAGTGAAACTGGAAACGTATCGAGGGGACCACTACTGGAAAACTGTTTTCTTAAAACTTATTAATATTATCAATATATCAGGATTAATTCCGGAACAGCTCCTCCCGGTTTCTTAAACCACACCGCTCCCCGAGTGTTTTTAAGTGAAACTGGAAATGTATCGAGGGGATCACTACTGGAAAACTGTTTTCTTAAAACTTATTAATATTATCAATATATCAGGATTAATTCCGGAACAGCTCCTCCCGGTTTCTTAAACCACACCGCTCCCCGAGTGTTTTTAAGTAAAACTGGAAATGTATCGAGGGGATCACTACTGGAAAACTGTTTTCTTAAAACTTATTAATATTATCAATATATCAGGATTAATTCCGGAACAGCTCCTCCCGGTTTCTTAAACCACACCGCTCCCCGAGTGTTTCCAGTGAAACTGGAAATGTATCGAGGGGACCACTACAGGAAAGCTGTTTTCTTAAAACATATTAATATTATCAATATACCCGTGTCAGCGATGGAACCGCACCTTCCCTTTTCTTTAACCACACCGCTCCCCTGGTTTTTTAATTGAAACCGGAAATGCTATAGTCACCCCTCGCCATTTGGAGAGGGTCCGGGGATGAGGTCTGCATCGTGCATCAGCTGGTTCAGATTCAAATTCACTGCAGATTTATGACAAAATCCCGACTCTGTTTACAGAGTATTCAGTTTCGCTTACATTTCGCTTCAATTACGCCTCAAACACGCTACCTACAGCTTTAAACGCGCGTTTTTCTCTGTCAGTAACGGTGTTGAAACGGTATTGAAACGGTTTTTAACAGGGTCTACATACTGCTTAAGTCCTGTTTTAACAGCTTCACCTCTGTCTTTTACTGCATTAATATTACTCTGTCCATCTGCTGATCTGCTGTTTGCTGAATAGTAACCGGCATATTCCGTAATTTCACCTGAGGCGGATACAACCACTGCATCCCCTGTTCCGCCGATTTCCGATGGAGTAACAGGTGAACCTGGAGCAATCCCGCGAAGGTATTCAGACATAAAAAGATTATACCCTGATTTTTTCTTCCTCTTTGCCCTTACTCTGTAAAGGTTCTTCTCCTCCTCCGGAAGAACCTGCCATGCCTTAACACCGCCGCCGAAATTACCCCTGCACTTCACCTGCGGTTCAGTACGCGGATTAGCAGGAATTGTACGCGCTTTAATGTAGATTTTACCATAACGCCTGTAAAACACAAGACCATCCAGACCACCATGCGCAGTTCTTAAATAGGGATGAAGCTTAACTTTTGCCATAGATATACACTCCTTGTTTATTATCATTATTTGTCGTTATATTGAAGCTTATGTCTCTATATAACCAGTGCAAAAAAACAAATGACATGGCGCAAGCAGAATTTTTAAAAATTTTATATGTTAATAAAACAGGTTTATCAAATTTGCATACTGCTTTGCCACCTCCGGGGGTGCGGGGGCTGATAAGTCCAGGTTGCTGAAAGTATACTATATAGACAGAGTGTGCTCAAAAAATAATGGTTAAAACCAGGTTTATAAAATTTGTATACTGCCTTGCCCCTTTCAGGGGTGCGGGGTCCGATAAGTCCATGCTGCCGAAGGTATACTTATACAGACATTTCAGCTTTGCCCCCTTCCGGGCGCCCGAGCGTAGCGACAAAGTACCCTTGGGGTAGGTGCGGGGTCCGAGGAGTCCTTGCCACCTGCGGGATTCAGGGTATTGGCCGTCAGGCCGGGGATAAACTCTTCTCCATGCTACACCCTAAATTCTGAACCCCCGGAAAGTAAAACTGTCTTCCTTAGCCGTGTTCATGGCCTTCTCTATCGCCGACTTAATCCTTCCGGGGGGCACATTGAACATTAAAAGCCCGGTCTCTATTAAAAAGGGGCATTTTGATTCAAAAACCAGCTTTTTGCTGAAAAATCTCTCGGAGATAAAGCTCAGCCTCATCCCCCTTAAAGCCAGTGTCCTGATGTAATAATCATTCTCTGTAAAGCCCTTGTTGTATTTATGGAAAAACTCAATGTTTCTCCTGGTATTCATATCAAGCATTATCTGTGTTATTCTCCATGAGTTGTATGCCTCATAGTAGAGTTCAGCGACGCTGTCATATTTCTCAACAAACTTCATTTCGAAAACATATATCAGTGCATACCGCAGTATGGGATCGGTTTCACTCTCTATTATAACGCCGGCTTTTTCCATCATTGTGTTGTACACATCTATGACAATCTGGAGAAGAATGTCCTCCTTGCTGCTGTAAAAGTGGTAAAGTGATCCGGTCAGGATGTCCGCCTTTTCAATAATCTGCCTTACTGTGGTCTTTTTATACCCCTGGGCAATAAACAGATCGTACGCGATACTGAGGATCCTGTTTTTAATATCCCTTGTTTTCTCTTCCCTGCTCAATTGCTTCTCCTGGATTTTTAATGCTTTTATGAAATATAATCAGATTCATGCTGATCCGGATTCAAAAAAATAATAATAACTGATTTTTGCCAAGTGATTAATCAGACCGCAGCTATAGTATTTTTTGAACGCGGTCAAATAATATATTTGACATAATTGAACATGTTCAACTATAATCAATTATCTTTAGTTTTATATGACCCTGGGCCTGTTATGGGGAATTCAGCATAAAACAATCTCCGTACGCCCTGTAAAAAAGATTAAACAAAAATCAGCTGGAGGTTACAAGATGAACGACATTGCACCAAGAAATCATCTGCAGGAGATGATATCGCTGGGACAGAAACAGGCCAAATCCCTTGGCTCTGAACTGGAAAGGCAGGCCTCACTTCAGGAGCAGGCTCCCTTTATTATTTTCGAGGATAAAATCATCAGCTTCGGAGAATTTAACCGCAGGGCAAACCAGTATGCCTCCCATTTCAGGGAACTCGGTTTTAAAAAGGGGGATGTGGTCGCCTTACTGATGGAAAACCGCCCTGAGTACCTCATCGCGGCAAGCGGCTTAAGTAAACTGGGGATAATTGTTTCACTTGTAAATAACGGAGTTCGGGGAGATGTGCTGGCCCATGCACTGAATATATGCCAGGCCGGGGCCCTTATCGTCGGCCAGGAACTGATTGAAGCCTATGCTGAAGTGAACGGCAAGGTGAATCTGGAGTCCCCGGCAGTTTTTTACATGGAGGGGGCCGTATGGAGCGAGACAGCCCGCAAGGCCGGGTTTAAACATTTAAACCCACTCCTTGATGCATGCACATCGGAAAATCCCGCTGAAACCGGCACTGTCACCAGTGACGATGTAATTGTATACATATACACCTCCGGTACTACCGGGCTTCCGAAGGCAACCGCTGTTGCCCAGAGACGCTGGCTTGTTCTGGGTCATATAGCCGCCATGATAGGGCAGATGAACCCGGCCACATCACAGTATATGGTGCTGCCGCTGTATCATAACAGCGGATTCGATATCGGGTTTTCATCGGCCATTGTCAGCGGAAGCTCCATGGCGCTTCGCCGCAGGTTTTCAGCCCGTACCTTCTGGGAAGATATACATAAATATAATTCAAGCCATTTTATATATGTCGGCGAGCTGTGCAGATATATCTATAATCAGCCCCCGCGCGATGATGATGCCGATAATCCGCTGAGATTTATCATGGGCAACGGCATGCGCGGAGACCTGATGGAACCGTTCAAAAAACGTTTCAACCTTGAGCGGCTCATTGAGGTGTACGGGGCCACTGAAGGTGTGGGATCATTTATAAATATGGCTGAGGTGCCCGGCATGTGCGGAAGTATGGTGCTTAACGGCCAGAGGCAGGGTGAGATTGTCCGCTACGATGTGGAAAATGATGAAATCGTCCGTGACAAAGATGGATATGCAGTTAAATGCAGTGTCGGTGAAACCGGACTTCTTCTGTGCACAATCAACGAATTGAACCGTTTTGCCGGGTATGTAAACAATCCGAAAGCAACCGAGGCAAAGCTGCTGCGCAATGTATTCAGACCGGGGGATGAGTATTTCAACAGCGGGGACCTGCTGCAGCTCCATGAAAACGACTACATGTCATTCGTTGACCGCCTTGGAGACACCTATCGCTGGAAGAGCGAAAACGTATCGACCAACCAGGTCGGGGATGTGCTCAACGCCTTCGGAACTTTCGAGGATGCCAATGTCTACGGCGTTGAGGTTCCCGGCAGTGAAGGGCGCTGCGGTATGGCGGCGCTGAAGCTTCTTGAAGGCAAAAAGTTTGAACCTCAGGGGCTTGCCGAATATGTCCGGCAGCATCTGCCGTCCTATGCCAGGCCATATTTTGTACGCCTCAGGCCTGAGATTGATGCTACAAACAGTTTCAAGCAGCTCAAGGGTAAGCTGAAGCAGGAGGGGTTTAATCCCGCCCTTGTAAGCGATCCTCTGTACTTTCTGGATACCGGCAAAAGCTGTTATGTGCCATTAACCGGAGAAATATATGAAGAGATAGTCAGCCAGCGAAAGACATTCTAGGGAGTCTTTGTAAACCGGGGGTACTTTATTTCTGTTCCCCCCGGACTGACAGGCACATCATCCGGTAAATTTACCTGTACTATAAGCCCCCTAAATCCCCCGGCAGGGGACTTAAAGACGGCTGTACAGATAAATATTCTTAGTTAAATAATACACAGACACATACAAGAGGTTTACTGTCATGATAAAAAGCCTGTTGTAGAAATTAATGAAGATGTTCATAAACTCAGAAAGGATTATAACAATTATACGGATTAATATCTTAAGAGTGCCGGAATAACCACTTTACGATTTAAAAATGAAGATGTGATTAACAATATGGATTATGTTCTGCCTGAAATAAAAAATATTTAACACAAATAATTTCATAACAGTATCCTCAAGTCCCCCGCCGGGGGATTTAGGGGGCTGTTGCCGGAAGATTATGGATCCTTTGTGAGATTTAGGGGGCTATTGCTGAAAGATTATGGATCCTTTGTGGGATTTAGGGGGCTGTTGCCGGAAGATTATGGATCCTTTGTGAGATTTAGGGGGCTATTGCTGAAAGATTATGGATCCTTTGTGGGATTTAGGGGGCTGTTGCCGGAAGATTATAGATCCTTTGCGAGATTTAGGGGGCTGTTGCTGAAAGATTATGGATCCTTTGTGGGATTTAGGGGGCTGTTGCCGGAAGATTATGGATCCTTTGTGGGATTTAGGGGGCTGTTGCCGGAAGATTATAGATCCTTTGTGAGACTTAGGGGGCTATTGCCGGAAGATTATGGACCAGCCTGTGATCCAGGAGGCCGGATCTCGCCGGATGATATTAGTTTCTACAAAATATTCGGGCACAAGCCCTAATATGCACAGGCCGGACCTGCCGAAGCAGGCCGGGGGATTTCTGTCTATGTTGCACCATGTTCAATCCAGCACTGACAATCACTTGATCTTGCTGGTCTTCTTCCCCTTCTTGATCTTTTTAAGGTCAAGGGGAGTCCCCTCCCATGCATGTTCAAGTACCATAAGTGCATCATTATAGTCAAGTTCCTCGGGATTCTGTACCAGCGATCCGTCATTAAGGGACAGCTTTGCTATTTCAGGCAGCATCTCCCTGGGAACCATCATCTTCCCGTCTTTATCCACAACCTGTTTCAGGCATGTGAAGTGTTTGTCTTTAGCCGCCTTGCGGAGTTCGCTGTTCAGGTTGCGTATATAGGCAATTGTTTTTAATGCCCTTTCGGAAACCGGGGTGCTGTTATAAACCTCCTCGCCGGCCAGGGGGAAAAGAAGTTCCGCTGTAAGATGCCCCGTTTTGTGAAGATTATATTCAAGTCCGTAGGGGAGCAGAATGCTCATACATGTGCCATGGGCAACATGGGCAACAGCCCCTATGGAATGCCCTATCTGGTGAACCATCCCCACCATTGAATTTGAAAAGCTCATCCCGGCAAGGGCCGAACCGTTTGCAAGTGCAAGCCTTGCCTTCAGGTCACCCGGCTTTAAAACTGATGCAAGGACATTACGGCTTATAAGCTGAATTGCTGTAATGGCAGTTGAATCGCTGAGCGGATTTTTAGCAAGGCAGGTATATGCCTCAACGGCATGAGTCATTGCATCCATCCCCGTCGGAGCTGTAAGAAACGGGGGGAGCGTTGCGGTCATGCGGGAATCGAGTATAGCCATATCCGGCAGAAGAAAAAGAGACGGGAAAGCCATCTTGACATTTTTCGAATGGTCCGCGATAACAGCGACAAGCGTCATCTCGGAGCCTGTTCCCGATGTTGTGGGGACAGCGATTAAAGGCTTAAGTTTACGCTTTAAGGCCCCCGACCCGGCAAAGTCCATAAGGTTGTCGGAGTTCTCCGAGACAAGAATGTTTACACCCTTGGCAGTGTCGAGTACCGACCCCCCGCCCACGGCAATTATTGAATCGCATTTTGACGATCTGTATAGTTTAGCTATTTCAAGCACTGTCTTCACATCGGAATCCGCCGGTACATTGTCATAGTACGCGCCGGCATTAAGTTTTGTTCCCAGGGATTTTTTAACCGGCACAATAAGCCCCGCACCCATTACACCCTTGTCCGTTACTATCATCGGCCTTGATGATTTAAGGCTCTTCAGCATCTCCGGAAGCCTGTCAAGGGCCTTGTGTCCGGAAACCACCTTCACTCTGTTGCAGAATTCATAATATCCAGGTATATACATATATTACTCCTTTTCACTATTTTAATCAGTCCCATCACCGGGATTTTAACGGCTTAACTCTCTTTTAAAAAGTAAAAGCCCTGATATACACAAGCACTCTCCCCAGGTGTTTTCTGAAGGGATTCATCTGTGACCACTTTGGATATCTCTTTACTGCAAGCGATGCAATTACTTTAGGAAGAAGATATACCTCTATTAAATTAAGAATCCTTACAAATGTCAGGGCATCGGGAAGATCGCCTGAAACAACAAAACGGTCACTGCAGAAAGCCTGGCATGTGCTTTCCTGGAATGTGAATACAAGGATTGCACTCTCAATATTCTTTATCTTCATATCTATGGTGATCTTTTTACCTTCAGACCTCCAGCCCATGTATTTCACAACGCCCTTACTGTTTTTACCCACAATCATTGCCGGACCGGACGGGCCAACCCAGAGCCTTACGGCAAAATCATCCCGCAGTGAGGCAAACTCACCCTTTACCTCTTTGTCAACCTTTGCAGCCGCCTGTATTGCCCTCCCCACTATCCAGAGCATTACCGCGACATATATTTTTTTCACCAGTTTGCCCTTCGGTTTTATTTCCGGGAACTTGTTTTTATTCATCTGGAACCCTCCTTTTTAAATGGTATCCCCTCGTAGGCATGTTCAAGAATTTTAAGTGCAGCCCCTTTGCCGTATTTTATACCCGCCCGCTCTTCAGCCGCTTCTGCTATCTTTTTGATCATATACACCGGTATATTCAGATCCCTTATTCTTCCGGGAATTACATCTTCAAGATTATCTATCATCAGATAAAGCAGCTCAATGCTTTTAGCGGCCCTTTCACTCTCTTTTACAGAGCAGTAATTATCAATCCCCGCAAGCGGAAGAAGCAGTTCACCCCTTACCCCGCTTTTTTCAAAGCGCAATTTATAGTCGAGGGCATATGGAAGAACAAGCCCCGCGCAGAGCCCTGCAGCATGTCCCGTCATCTTCTCCATTTCAAAACCTATCGCCCGGGCCAGCCCCTCTGGAGCATTGGAATAGACTATTCCCGATATTGCCACGCCGTTCATGAAACCGGTTTTCTCTTTTGCCCTGCCGCAGCATTTAAGCGCATCCGCCATATTTCCGTAGACAAGCTCTATCGACGCATATGCGAAAGAATCGTTTAACGGATTCGATTCACCCGATGTACATGCCTCTATTGCCTGCGTAAGGGCAAGCATTGCAGAGGAGGCTGTTATTTTTTTATCACTCTTTTCAAGCATCCTTTTGTCAACTATCACAAGATCGGGGAAGAGTTCATCAGATTTATAGATGCATGACTCTGTTACCAGTTCATTGGATGTTTCTGAACCGCATGCCCGTATTGACGGAACAAAAACAAATGGTTTTAACGGAGCGTTTTTCTCCATATTACCGGCAAGATCACCTGATTTGTCTGACACAAGAACATTAAGGCATTTTGCCGCGGATGCCGCAGCATCACCGCCGAGGGCAATAATTGAATCACACCCTCTTTCCCGGAAAAGTTCAGATAGTTCCTTTAAAAGAGGATCGGAAAGATATCCGGGCACTTCATCATATACCGCACCGATGGTTACCCCCGAATCGTAAAATGACTTCACCAGCGCACTGACGATTCCGATCTGTGAAGACCTTTTGTCGGTAATCACAAATGGTTTGACAGCACTCATGCTTTCAAGCTCAAAGGGGATATTTTCCAGCGCCTTATTCCCCGCACTGATCTTTGTTTTGTTATAGAATTCAAAATAATCGGGTATATTCATAGTACTCTCCCGCTGCCGCTTTTTATTTTTTAAGCATTCATAATGTACGTGATTTTATTACATCTGTATAATTAACTTAAAAAGGAAGTTATTCGACCGGAAAGATATATCCGGACAGTTTTTTTATCATAAACAGCTTTTTTCAATATATATAACTGCCGCCGGAACCAGCAACTATAAGCCCCCGGCTCACGCACTCACGGTTTGGAAGGCACATCATCCGGTAAATTCACTTGTACCGGAAGCCCCCTAAATCCCCCGGCGGAGGACTTAAAGACTGCTTTACAAATAAATATCAAGTTTAATAGTAAATTTATGAGTTCAGCATCTAATATACAGATAAATACCTGATTTTTTACTGCCATGAGAAAAAGCCTGCAGCAGAAATTGATTATGTTCTGTCTGAAATAAGAAAATATTTAACACAAATAATTTCATAACAGTATCTTCAAGTCCCCCTCCGGGGGATTTAGGGGGCTGTTGCCGGAAGATTATGGATCCTTCAGAGGATTCAGGGGGCTGTTGCCTGAAGATTATGGATCCTCCGGGGGATTCAGGGGGCTGCTGCCGGAAGATTATGGATCCTCCGCGGGATTCAGGGGGCTGTTGCCGGAAGATTATGGATCCTCCGGGGGATTTAGGGAGCTGTTGCCTGAAGATTATGGATCCTTCAGAGGATTCAGGGGGCTGTTGCCTGAAGATTATGGATCCTCCGGGGGATTCAGGGGGCTGCCGCCGGAAGATTATGGATCCTCCGGAGGATTCAGGGGGCTGCTGCCGGGGTGATTTATTCATGTCACTTGATTATAAAATGATATGTCTTGCGGTATTCAACGGGGGTGACCCCCGTAATTTTTGTAAATGATTCATAAAATGAGGATTTTGAGTTAAATCCGACTTCGTAGGCTATTGTGAGAACTGTTCTGTCAGGGTTGGCAATTAAAAGGTTTTTTGCATCTTCAATTCTGTATGAGTTTATATATGTGTTGAAGTTCATGCTCAGCCTTTCATTAAGGAGCTGTGAGAGCTGATGATGTGTTATTTTAAGGCTTGCTGCCGTATCCGCAAGATTTATTGAATCATCACGGTACACCTTCTTAACCGTCATCAGCCTTTCAAGCTCCAGCATAAGCCTGTCCACATCAAGACCTTTAAGGAGTGAGCGTGAGTATATCCCCCTTTTCACCTTGAACGACAGCATCTGCAGAAAACCGGGATACCTTACACCGGCAAGATTTGTCAGGATAAAGCTCGCTGTAATAAGGATGGCGCCGTATTTTATGTAGTTTACATCCCCCAGCACATATCCAGGGATCAGCGCCGCCGGGGATATTGCCGATGCAATGGATACTATAAAGGTAACATATATAATATTATTCTCATGATTATCCTTCATGGATGGTACAAGTACCTTTATAAGCTTTATGTGGTATATAAGTATCTGCCCGATGGCGCCTATTGCCAATACCTTGAATATTACAACCTCGAGAGAATTCTCCCCGTTAAAGAGCATCCTTACAAAATCATGGGATGAATTGTGCCTGAAAATAAAAAGCCAGCTGTCTGCAGCGGCAGATATAAAAGCCGGAATAAAGAACAGAGCATATTTTTGCGGAATATCCGCATCGGGAAAGGAGACAACATAATAGGCATAATACAGCAGCGGACAGAATATATAGAGTATTGTCGGATGAAAAGCCATATATAAAGGGTGCGTAAAAACAGAAGAGTCAACTACTGAATGGAACTGTAAAAGTATTATCCCCAGGAGAGTAAAGATCAGTGCAAGATTATAATTTTCCCTTTTTTTAATTTTAAGTACAAGCTGTGAAACAGCGGAGAGGAAACAGAGGCATGCACCGAAAAAGATTATGCTTTCAGACATCTTTTACTCTCCTTCAGATTTCCTTTCCGGTTCAGTTTTAACCGGTGACTAAGAATTCAATTTTAGCACAAAACCCTCCCACTCTTCAAGCTTTTTATGAAAAACTGCTGTTAATCCTGAGATTTTAAACAACATTTTCATATCCTCACTCCATATTGAGCTTATTCCGCTGAGTATCATAAAACCGTCAGGCTTTAAAAGCGCTTTCAGCCTCCCGATGTTCTCTTCTATTATTCTTGAGAGAAGATTAGCCGTTATAATGTCGTATTTTTTACTGCTGGTGAAGGTATAAAGATCATCAAGTGAGGCTCTTATACCGGATATTCCGTTAAGGCATAAATTTTTATCCGCCTTGATTACCGAATCCCTGTCATAATCAAAAAGTTCAACATCACTTATCCCCATAAGAGCACCCAGGATTGCAAGCACTCCTGAACCTGTTCCTATGTCAATAAGGGAAAGCTCCCCGGGATATGGGTACATTTCAATTACCTGTTCAAGCAATGTACCGCATAGCCTTGTTGTCGGATGGTGGCCATCTCCAAAAGAATCCTCGGGGTCGATCTGTATAACAAGGTGGTAGCTCTTTTCCGGGGGTACGATCCCGGGTGGGATTACATAGATATTCTCTGTAAGTTCATGCCCAGTATACCCCTCCGCCCATTTATTCTTCCAGTCTGAATCATGAATCTCCGCAACATTTACAAGTGAGGCCGGGCTGATTCCAGGTACCGGTTCAGGAATATCCAGATATACCTTGAGAAAGAGTCTGCCGGAAATTTTCTCAAAGCAGAAGGAGGCTATCCCGGCGCTCATAAGCAGCTCTGAATACTGATCTTCAAGCTTTGAAGATATTGAATAAGTAAACTCAAACATTATTTTCCGTCATCAGATGTATTATAAATTTTAAACCATTAAGAAATCCATGATTCACCATGCAATGAAAATTATCCACAAAAATAAAAATACATAATATCACCCCGCCCCCTTCCGGCGGCGAAGAAAACAGAGCATTTTTATTATAAAAAATATATTGCTGATGCTTAATATAAAAAAACTGTTTGATAAATTAAAACAGTGATAATTCCTGAACATATTCTATTTCATGGATAAAAAACATGCCGGTAAAAAAGGTTTTCTGGGAAGACCCATATCTATCTGAAATTGATGCAGTGATTGTCTCGGCAGACAAAAATATAATAACGCTGAACCAGACTGTTGCCTACCCCTTTTCCGGGGGTCAGCAGTCAGATTCCGGGACAATAGGCGGATATGAAATTCTTGATGCCAGGAAAGATGGCCTGGAGATATTCTACACCATCGACGAAGGTCATTCCCTGAAAGAGGGGGACAGAGTTAAAGTAAAGATAGACCGGGAAAGGAGATATAAGATAATGAGGCTTCACTTTGCCGCCGAACTTGTCCTTGAGCTGGTTTACACCAATTTCAGCAGGCCTGAAAAAACCGGGGCAAACATTACCTGTGAAAAAGCAAGGGTTGACTTTATTTGGAACGGCAATATATCAGAAACATTTCCGCTCCTTGAGAAACTCATTAAAGAGTTAGTTGATGCAGACCATGATATTTTCAGCAAGTTCAGCGACCCTGAAAAAGAGAGAAGATACTGGGAGATTCCAGGCTTCGCCAGGGTACCCTGCGGAGGGACGCATTTAAGAAAAACCGGCGAGGTCGGGGCATTAAGGCTTAAGAGAAACAACCCTGGCGGCGGCAGGGAGCGTATAGAGATATACCTTGCAGATTAATCTGCCTATTATAAAGAGGAATAAGTTATGACAACAGAAAAAAGAGATTTCGATCAAGCTGCGGCAACATGGGATGAAAACCCGGGACGTTTAAAAATGGCCCGCTCGGTTTTTGAGGCAATAAGCGGCAACATAAGACTCTCCGGGGATATGGATGTAATGGATTTCGGCTGCGGAACAGGTCTTCTGTCGCTGAATATACTCCCGCATGTAAATTCAGTAACGGGATTTGACAGTTCGTCCGGGATGCTTGATGTCCTTAACTCAAAGATCTCCGGGCAGCAGATTCAGCGTATAAAAACATTTCATCTCAATTCTGCAGGTGGAGACAAACTCACAGGTTTGTACGACCTTGTCACCTGCAGCATGACCATGCACCATATAGAATACCCCGCTCCGCTCATAAAGGAGTTCTGCGGAGTTTTAAAAAGCGGCGGATACCTCTGTATTGCGGACCTCGATCCGGATGAGGGTAAATTCCACGAAAACAATGATGGTGTTTTTCATAATGGATTCCAGAGGGATGATATGAAAAAATATTTCAGGGATGCCGGGTTTGATGAAGTGTCTGATGTCACAGCCGCAAAGATGGAAAAACCTGGCATTGACGGAAAGAACAACACCTTTTCAATATTTCTTATAACAGGGAAAAAATTATAGTCATTACTGAACTTTTTAACAGAAACCTGTTATATCCCGCCGCCAAAACGGCGGCGGGATATAACAGGTTATTTTTTACTGAAATATATGTCAGGGAATTAACATTAAAAAATACAGTTTAAAACAATGAACATAATATTACTTATGGAAAACGACATACAGGAGGGTAAAGTTGAAATTACCGGGAGAAAGCTTGAGCATATTCTCTCTTTCATAAAACCCTCCGCTGGTGATACGCTTAAAACCGGCATCCTCAACGGATTGATGGGGGAAGGGATTGTTACAGATATAAGTGACCGGAAACTTGTCCTTACACTGAACATGCAGTATCCCCCGCCGGACCCGATTCATGTTAAACTGATACTGGCCATGCCCAGGCCAAAGGTCTTAAACAGGGTACTTCAGCACGCCGCATCAATGGGCATTAAGGATATATACATTATAAAAACATGGCGGGTGGAAAAAAGCTACTGGGAAAGCCCTGTTCTTGAAGAGGAGAGTATACATAACCAGCTGATAACCGGCCTTGAGCAGGGGAAGGATACCATTCTGCCCTCTGTTAAAATCAGAAAACGCTTTAAACCATTCGCGGAGGATGAACTCCCCGCAATCATTGACGGGAGCCTGGCTCTTGCAGCACACCCCGAGGCAGATACCCTGTGCCCCCGCAGTGCAGAAACCCCGGTCACTCTTGCCATAGGGCCGGAGGGTGGTTTTATTCCTTACGAAATTGACATGCTGAAAGCGGGGGGCTTTATTCCTGTTTCGCTCGGGGAGAGGGTTCTCCGGGTGGAAACCGCTCTCCCGTTCATTCTCGGGCGGTTAATCTGAAAACCGGCTATTTAATCTCCTCAAATAATCCCACGCCGAGAGAGCCGTCAGCAAGTTCGATTACACCTATTTTTAGCTTGGTCTTCTTGCCGGTCTTTTCAGCCACAACCTCAAGATATACCCATACATTTTCACCTTTCATGCTGATATAGTAAAGCTTTGACCTGAGAAGATAGGGCCTCATTACCCTGAGCATAAGTTTTGCA
Organism: Spirochaetota bacterium; assembly: GCA_963664815.2. GTDB lineage: Bacteria > Spirochaetota > UBA4802 > UBA4802 > UBA5550 > WRGT01. The sequence continues at coordinate 1,347,846 of CAXXHB010000003.1, read as the reverse complement.
TTTTCTACAGCCTTTTTATTCCCGCCGTCCGGATGATTATAAGCTCCGCTTAAATAAATTGCTATATAGGGATAGGAGGAAGCATCGTCTCCGCCCATGGAGGCTGCAAGCTTGTTAAGGACATCCATGTACGGTTTGGCTTCTGACGGAACATCCCCGCTCTTCGAGGAGTTCTTGAAAAGAATTTTGTCGCTCATATCCTTTACGGCCTTCGCGACAAGTCGCTTGCTGTCTCCGGTCAGTTCAATTGTTTCATTATACACCTCTGTCCCCTCGTTAACATCAACAGCCTTGAGCACCAGTTTCCCCTCAGATACGCTCCCTGTTATAAGAAACTCAGCGGCTTTTATTTTGGACAGATCAAGATTTTCTGAACCGACAACCTGTGCGTTCTGATGAACCTTGATAATCTCCCCCATCATTTTCTGGGCAACAACAGTTATCCCGCTCGATTTGCCGAGCAGCTCCCTGACTTTTTTTTCGGCATCCTGGGAGGCTTTTTCCCCTTCAAAGGGCATTACAGCCACGGGAATTGCGGCAGAAACATTCATCTTCAGAATTACAAAAAAAATCAGCACAAAGGCATAAAAATAACGTTTAAACATATAAACCTCCCATGAAATAACCGGATTAAACAAATCTCTGCATTTTTAAAACGAAATATGATAATTCAAGAGTGCTATGATATAACAAAAATTCAAAAAATTATTCCTTAATCTTTTTATAAGATAAAATGCATGTTAAGGAATTACTACTTTCAGAAATTAATATCTTTTACGGAATTAGTCAATTCTTTTACAATGAGGCGCGAATTTTCTTCAGATCGTCATTTTCTTCAGATCATCAACAAGCATATCGATCTTATCCGCAGTAAGCAAATCCCGCAATCATGTAATCGTGATAAGGTTTTATTTTACAATTTCAGTTTTTCAAACCGGTATATTACACAGCCTCAGATATATAACCCTGTAAAAATATGTCAATTTTGTTTTACCAGGTACAGGATAGCTTATATTTAATTAACGGTTATAAACATTTGAAAAAATGTCTTTGAATTACTCTTTTTTTTAATATTAATTAATCCCCCTCTTAAAATATTATTGACCGTTAATCATATATTATGTTTATTGTGACCAGTGAGAATTTATATTAAACAAGGATTCTTTTAAGCATAATGAAAACCGTAAAAACAATCTCTGCGATAATTATTATTAACGGTGCCGACATATTATCCATGCCGTAGGGATCAGTAATACATATGCAATAAAAAAAGCCCCTGCCGGCAAAACCGCAGGGGCTTTTTTTATATATATAATCATCAGGGGGCAATATATGTCTGAATTTACAATACGTGAATTTGTACCACAGAGATGCAGCGAGGATTTCGGAAAGCTTCTTCCGGCCTATCTTGAAATATGGAATGACCGTGAGAACCTTAAATACCTCAGTTTTACGCTGAAAGAGTTCAGTGCTGATATTGTAAGCTTCTGGTTTTCACATCATCAGGAAATGGGGGGGAGATATTTCGTAACGACTGATGTCAATGAACTGATTACAGGGATTGCAGTGGTAAAAGAATCCCCTGTCGAGGGATTTGAAATTTCCGGGTTTGCCGTCAGGCCGGGTTTTAAGAACAGAGGGGCGGGAAAACAGCTGCTGCAGTATTCTGTCGATGCTGCCTCAGACGGAGGTTTCCATGCTCTGCATGGAGGTGTATTCACCAATAATAAGCCGATGCTTTCACTGCTTATCAGAAATGACTTTATTCCCACTGTCATAAATAATCATGCCTGCGACGACGGCAGGGATATTATGTTTCTGAAGAGGTATTTAATGTAGTATGATTTCCCCGTTTCATGACTTAATAAAAATAAAACAGACTGACAGGAGGAACAGGAGTTGGGGATTATAAGTCAGAACTTCATCCCGGCATAAGCGGGAGAGTTTTCAGAAACAATACGTTTAATGCGGATGTATTTGCCTATGACACAACGCTGAGAGACGGTTCGCAGGGTGAAGGTATTTCATTCACCATTGAAGATAAAATTAAAATTGCTCTCGCCCTTGACTCACTGGGGATTTCCTATATTGAAGGGGGATGGCCGGGGAGTAACCCAAAGGATATGGAGTTTTTTCAGCGTATCGGTGATTATAAACTCGAATATGCACGCATAACAGCATTTGGATCAACCCGCAAACCGGGGATCCCGGCAGAGAGGGACAGCAATCTGAAATCCATAATTGAATCCGGCGTAACTGCAGCAGCGCTGTTCGGCAAAAGCTGGGATTTTCATGTACTGCGCGCGCTTGAAACAACCCTCGAAGAAAACCTTGCCATGGTCAGGGAAAGCATTATGCTGCTCAAAGAACATGGGCTGGAGGTAATATTTGATGCCGAACATTTCTTTGACGGTTACAGGAATAACCGCGGCTATGCCCTGAGCGTTCTGCAGGCTGCAACTGATGCAGGCGCGGACTGGATTGTACTTTGCGATACCAACGGCGGGACAATGCCATGGGAGATAGGCAGTACAGTGCAGCAGGCACGGCAATTAATTACAACGCCAATGGGTATCCACATGCACAATGACTCAGGCTGCGCGGCAGCAGGTAGCCTGACAGCAGTCAGAAACGGCTGCATACAGGTGCAGGGAACAATCAACGGCTATGGCGAACGGTGCGGCAACGCGGATCTCTGCGTGGTAATACCGGGACTGGAACTTAAACTCGGACAGAGGGTTCTCCCGGCGGGGAACCTGAAAAAGCTGAAGGGTATAGCTGACTGCGTAAACGGAATTGCAAACATGCCGCCCTGCAGCAACCAGCCCTACACGGGAAAAGGGGCCTTTACCCACAAGGCCGGTATCCATGTATCCGCCCTTTTAAAGAATTCCCTTACCTATGAGCATATTTCCCCTGAAGATGTAGGAAACAGACGGAGGGTACTGGTCTCCGAACTCTCCGGCATATCAAACATCATCTGCAGGGCGGGGGAGATGAATATTGATATAAGCGGCAATGATACAGCAGCCGTCTCTGCCGTAAGGGAAATAAAGGAGCTGGAAAACCGCGGATACAGTTTTGAAGGAGCCGATGCCTCTCTGGAGCTGCTTCTGCGGAGAGCGTCCGGAAAAAAACATTCTTTTTTCACGGTAAAAGAGTTCAGGGTCGTTTTGAATAAAAATGACAGGGGTGAGGTTTCAGCTGAAGCGATGCTTGAGGTAGTTATTGACAACATGGTATATAGAACCGCAGCTGAGGGAACCGGGCCGGCAGATGCTGTTGAAAACTCGCTCAGAAGGGTATTAACGGGGATTTATCCGGAAACTGAATATCTGCGGATGACTGGCTGCAGGGTTCATGTGCTGGATGCCGCTGATGGTGCAGCATCCGGAATAAGGGTAATTACCGGATGGAGCGATACATCCGACAGCTGGAACACTATCGGAGTATCCGGGAATATTACAGAGGCATCACTGCTTGCCATTGCCGACGGCATTAATTATCTGCTTATAAAAAAACGGGGGTGACGAAAAAAGACTATGCCCCCGCCAGGTTCATTTTCATTGAGAGGACATCCCTGAGTTTCTCTGTTGAATTAGCCACCTTCTTCGCTGTGCTGCTGATATCTTCAGCGCCCGAAGCAAGGTCCTGCGTGGAGAGATTAATTATGCTTATCGATTTATTGATCTCCTCGATTGCGATCTTTACACCCTCCATTGAAATTTTAAGTTCATCCGAACTCTGGAGAACCTTTGCTGCATCTCTCTGCAGCTCCTCATTTTTGCTCAGATCCTCCATGGATATGCTGTTTACCTCCTCTACCCGTGTTCCGAAGTATTCTGCCAGCCTGATAACGTCTGTATTTGCTTCCGCCACGTTTCCAAGTGCGCTGCCGGTAGCCATCATCTCCTGTTCCGTCTGTTTTACAAGGGTGGTTATCTCCTTTGCTGTCTGCTGTGTAAGCTCAGCCAGCTTCCCGACTTCATCGGCGACTACCGCAAAACCCCTCCCCTGCGCTCCCGCCCTTGCAGCTTCAATTGAGGCATTAAGGGAAAGAAGGTTAATCTGATCGGAGACATCATTTATAAGGCTTGTAGCCTCGGCGACCTTTCTGCTGCTCTCCATTGCGTTTTTCATCGCGGTGAGACAGCGTTTTGTCTCCTCCTGGGAAACCTCCATTCTGGTATTTAAATCCCTGCGGATCAGCAGGGCATCCGACATTTTCAGGCGCACCTCTGTCACCAGAGAGTGCATCCCTTTAAGGCTTTCAATAAGCTCAAGGATCATCATGGAATGCTGTACTGTGGTATTTTCAGATGACTCAGCAGTTGCTGTGACCTCTTCAATTGTTGCCGTTATCTCCTCAATTCCCGATGCCTGCGCCTGGGCGTTATCTGAAAAAGAAGACGCGCCTGAATCCATAATCCCCACCGCTTCCGTCATTGTGGAGACCGCATGTGAACCGGTTGCAACGATCTCTCTTATTGATTTCAACTGCAGCTCCACCTCTGTTTTTTTACTCTCCGCTTCATTGATGGAATTCCGTACAATTGTCGAGATGAGAAAACAGAGGTTGGCAATAACGATATTTACTATGGTATAATTGATCATTGTGCTCATGGCATCGCGTGGTTTCAGCAGTGAACCTGCCGTATGCACAATAAAAATACCGATGATTGTTATACAGGCAGCGATAAATGAAATGGTAACTTTGTTGCCGAATATAGCCGCCATCACAAGAAACATCATCATGTAGAACATATATATATACTTGCCGGACTGTGTAGGGACATTATAACCCTGCATACCCAGCAGAAGAATCGGCAGAATCATGCCTATATATATGGCAATCCAGTATCTGCCCCGTCGCAGAAGCAGCAGGCATATAATGCATCCGGCGATTATGGAACAATTATTCAGATTATAAAGAAGGCCGGCCGATTCAGGCTTTGTAATGTTGGTAGATGCTACCGAAACTGAAACAAAAGTGACAAGGACAATCTCCACCCACATAAAAGCCTTTACGCGCTGCTGGAGAAGAAATGGTTTATCATAAAACCGATCAAGAAAAAAATTATTTAAACTGCTGAAAATGCTCATAATCAAACTCCTTATTATAAATAAGCTTTTTAAAATTATTACATATCACAGACCAGATTAAATTATTTAAAACAGGACATACAATATAATCTGTTTTTATTAATCCTTCATTTATAAAACCGGTGTAATATTTGTATATATAAAAATATGAAATTCATTAAAAAAATGCTATTATAAACCTATTCCTAGTATAAACACTCTATAAAAAGCATAGGCAGGTTAAAATTTATTTAATACTGTCACCTGATAAATCCGAAAAATATGGAATTTTATTCTTTTATAGTTATATATATAATATCAGCAGTATGATTATAGATTATCAACAAACAGTACGGGGTATGAACGGACAGACACATTACCCGGCTGCAGCCGGTAAAAAAAAGTATAGGTGCGGATTATATAAAATAATGAACAGCGGGTTTATGATAACTGAAGCATTATATGCTGACAACCTGCATCAACATGCAGCGGGAAAACGTAAAGCTCAAAATTCCGTGAAGAATATTACGATATGCCTCCTGGTGATAGTACTAATTACATCCCTCTTCATAAAAAAAGTTTATTCCTACGAAAATATCAACATCGGGGTTCTCGCAATAAGGGGTCACGAGGAGACCATAAAAGCATGGGCCCCTACAGCGGATTATCTGACTGCAAATATCCCCGGATACAGATTCAGGATTATACCCTTTGACCATAATACAATCGGCCCTGCAATAGAAAAATGTGAACTCGATTTTATTATAACAAATCCGGGCAGTTATGTTACTCTCGAAAAGAAATATGATATAACGCGCATAGCCACCAGGGTCAGTCTTAACGGCAGCATTGAATGCAGTAAAGTTGGAACGGTTATTTTCACAAAATCAGAAAGGACAGATATCAGAGATATCAATGATCTCAGAGGGAAAAAATTCATAGCTGCCACAGAGAGATCGTTAACATGGTGGATCGCGGAGAGTGAGATGAAAGACCTCGGGATCGATCCGGATAAGGACCTGGCAGAGGTTTTATTTGCCGGATTTCCACATGATAATATCGTATATGGAGTGCGTGACGGCAGGGGTGATGCGGGCGCCGTCTGGACCGGTGTACTTGAACAGATGGCAGCTGCGGGTAAAATAGATATCAGAGACTTCCGGATACTCAATGACAGGATTTCCGGTGAATTTCCGCTGCACGTCAGCAGCAGGCTCTATCCTGAATGGCCGCTGGCTAAAATACGCACCACGTCCGATTTACTCTCACGGAACGTAGTAAGCGCCCTGTTCAGAATAAGAAAAAGCGACCCCTCCGCCAGAGCCGCAGGAATCGCAGGATGGACAACTCCGCTTGCCTATGAGCCGGTGCACCGTCTTATGATGAAACTTCGCGTTGGTCCCTACAGCGATTACGGGAAAATCACCTTCGTTGATCTCTTCAGGGAATACAGGTACCCTTCAATCCTGCTGCTGTTACTGCTGTTAATCACATCAGTAATGTCAGTCACAGTATTCAGGCTTAATATAAAGATAAAAAAGGCAAACCGGGATCTTGCCGGAAGCAATGAACTGCTGGAGGAACGGGTAGCGGAGAGGACTTTGGAGCTCACAGGACTGAACAGATCCCTGGAGGAAGAAATTTATGGAAAAGAAGAGGCTGAAGCATCCGTCAGAAAGGCGAATGATGAGCTGCTGGATGTAAATGAAAAACTGAATGAAACAATCCAGGAACTGCAGGCAATCAACGAAGAGTATGAAGCATCCAACGAGGCACTGCTTCAGTCGGAAAGCGAGCTCATGGAATCCGAGGAGAAATACAGGACCCTGATTGAAAACGCCGGTGAAACAATTCTTGTTATCCAGGATGATCTGGTTAGGTTCTCCAACAGGAATATAATGGAGACCACCGGTTATACAGCGGCAGAAATCACCGGAACAAGATACTCGGACATTGTACATCAGGACGACCGTGAACTTCTGCTTGATTATCACAGCAGGAGACTTAATGGAGAAGAGGCGCCGGAAATATACTCTTTCAGAATAACCCGTAAAGACGGTTCGATCAGCACTCTGGAAAGACATGCGGCAGCTATCACCTGGGAGAGGAAACCCGCAGCCCTTATCTTTGACACTGATATATCTGACAGATTAAGGGCAGAGAATATAATATATAAAGAGAAGGAGCGCGGAAGGGTTCTTCTTGAACTTCATGAAAAGGCATATTATTTCAAAGATAAGGAACTCTTCGACTTCGCCCTCGACTGCGCTGTTATGCTGACAGACAGCTCTATCGGGTTCTGTCACTCTGTCGATGATGACGGCAGAACAATTGTTCTGACGTCATGGAACAGCGAGGCGCTTAAAACGTGCAATGCCCTTTATGATTTTCACTATCCTGTTGACGAAGCGGGGAACTGGGTTGACTGCGTAAGGGAGAAACGGCCCGTAATATACAATAATTTCTCCGATTCACCAAACCGGAAAGGTCTCCCCGAAGGCCATACACCGGTGAAAAGGTTCATGAGTATCCCTGTGATCGAAGGCGGCACTGCAAGGATTATCTTTGGTGTAGGCAACAAATCTGAAGAATATAATGACAATGATGTTGTTAACCTTCAGATAATTGCAAATGAATTAAGCAAGATTCTTTCAAGAAGAAACATCGAAAATTCCCTCAGGAGAAGCGAAGAGAAGTACAGGCTCCTCATGGATAACCTTCAGACAGGCGTTGTGGTTCACGGACCTGATACATCAATAATCATGGCAAATAACTACGCATCACAGATTCTGGGGCTTACAATTGAACAGATGAAAGGGAAAACCGCCATGGATCCCGGGTGGTATTTTATAAATGAGGACGGGAACAGGGCCGAGCCTGATGAATATCCTGTAAATATAGTCTTATCAGGCTTAAAACCGCTGAAAGACCATATAATGGGGGTTGTAAGACCTCATACCAATGATGTTAAATTTGTACTGATTAATGCCTTTCCTGAATTCGGTTCAGACGGAAAACTTCAGATGATGGTAATCACTTTTTCAGACATAAACGAGCTGAAGAGATTACAGAACGAACTGGTTGAAAGCAGGGAACGCTACAGGATGATGGTGGAGGATATAAACGACCTGATCTGTGAACTCGATGAAACCGGAAGATATACCTACCTTAGCCCATCCTATAAAAAAGTCCTTGGTTATGAACCTGAAGAGATGATCTCAAAAAGCGCTGAAGATTTGATACACCCCGATGACCTGCAGAATGCCAGAGAAAAATACGGGGATCTGCTGATCAGCGGCAAACCATCGCGCGATATATGGAGATTCAGACACAGTGACGGCCGCTGGTTATGGGTGGAATGCGGCGGCAACATTATAAACAGAGCTTCAGGGGGCAAGTCAATTGTAGTTATCTCAAGGGATATCACAGGCAGGATCAAGGCGGAAGAGGAGCTGAAAAACTACCGTGACCGGCTGGAGGAGATGGTAACTGAACGTACAAAAGAGGTTGAAAATGCAAGAAGGCGGAATGATCTCATTCTCAATTCAATTGGAGAGGGTATTTATGGAATCGACAGTAATGGAATTATAACATTTATTAATCCCGCAGGGATTCGTATGCTGGGATGGGAGGGTTTTGAACTGACCGGTAAACACGGTCATAACCATCTGCATCATACGAAGCCCGACGGTTCTCCATATCCGGTTGAGGAGTGCCCGATTTACATGGCTTTCAGTAAAAAAAGACAGTACCGTATCAGCGATGAGATATTCTGGAAACGGGACGGAACCGCTTTCCCCGTTGAATACATAAGCACTCCGATAGCTGAAAACCATGAGGTTATAGGTGCTGTAGTTGTATTCAAGGACATTACACAACGCATGGAGTCTGAAAGAATGCTTTCGGACGAACGAAACCTCTTAAAAACCCTGATAAACAGCATACCTGATCAGATTTATGCAAAAGATTCAAATGGAAAATTTATACTGGCTAACTCGAAAGTACTGGAGATCCTTTTACCTGGATCCTCAGAAAGTATTCTTGATAAGACAGATTTTGACCTGCTGCCGCAGGAAAGGGCTAACGAATCATATCGCGAAGAGCAGCTTTTACTGCAGAAGGAAAAACAATGCATTAACAGGGAGGAGCTTACTGTTATTAATAATACCGAAAGCAGATGGTATTACATCACAAAGGTGCCGCTTACAGATAAGGATGGAACTCCCTACGGAATCGTGGGAATAAACAGGGATATATCCGACATCAAGCTCGCCGAGATCAGACTTCAGGAGGCAAAAGAGGCCGCCGAGGCGGCGAATAATGCAAAAAGCCGTTTCCTGTCGAGCATGTCGCACGAAATCCGCACTCCGATGAATGCCATACTCGGCTTTTCACAGCTGATGAAACGCGATCCGGAGATTACCATGAAACAGTCAGAAAGACTGGATACTATAAACAGAAGCGGTGAACACCTCCTCTCCCTGATAAATGACATACTGGAAATTTCTAAAATTGAATCGGGGCGCATGGGGATAACCTTTTCTATATTCAGCCTTCACTCCCTTCTACGCGACATTGAAATGATGTTCAAGGTAAAAACCGATGCAAAGAATCTCAGCCTTATCCTTGAAATCCCGCCGGGACTACCGGAATTTATCAGCACCGATCAGGGTAAGCTTCGGCAGATACTGATAAACCTTATCGGTAACGCAGTAAAATTCACCGAAGAAGGCGGCATTGCCATAAGGGTACGGATTGAAGAATCACCGGGAATTATGCAGATGCTTGTAATTGACATTGAAGACAGCGGAACGGGGATCTCCGAAAGTGATATAAACAGGATTTTTGAGGTCTTTGAACAGACTGACGCAGGAATGAAAGCCGGAGGTACCGGCCTTGGGCTCCCTATATGCATCTACTATGCGAGACTCCTCGGAGGGGATATAAACGTCAGGAGCGAGGCAGGAAAAGGGACATGTTTTACAATGAAAATCAGCGTGGAGCCTGCGATAAAAGATGAAGCATCTTATGAAATTCCCGCGAGAAACGTCATAAAAATCATGGCTAATGAAAAAGAATTCAGAGTGCTGGTAGCTGATGATAAAACCGATAACAGGAAACTCATGAAAGAGATGCTTGAATCCGCAGGGTTCTCTGTCCGGGAATCGGAAAACGGCCGGGATGCAATCCGCATATTTGAAGAGTGGAATCCGGATATCATCCTTATGGATCTGAATATGCCGGTGATGAGCGGTTATGATGCGATCCGTGTGATTAAGGGGATGGAGAGCGGGAGAGATATCCCGATCGTTGCCGTAACAGCAAGCGCATTTGAAGAGGACAGGATTAAAGTGCTCGGCATAGGCGCCAGTGATTATCTCAGGAAACCATTCAGGGAAAGGGAAATTTTTGACATGATAAAAAAATATCTCGATCTGGAGTATATTTACAGCAATGAGATTCATGAACAAAAAAAGGATATTAAACCGGGTAATGTATATGTTCTTGAGGAGGATATAGCACAACTCACCTGTGAAACCAGGAATTCGATGCTGGAAGCCGCTATAAACCTCGATCAGGATCTGCTTCTTGAAATTATTGAGAGCAGCTATACCTTATCCAGGCAGGTAAAGCAGGAGATGACAGATATGCTGAAAAAATACCAGTTTGACAGGCTCATAGATCTGCTAAAAATCAGGGACGGCTATTATGAATCATAATGAACAGGCAAATATACTTATTGTAGATGATAAACCGGCAAACCTTGAGCTCCTGACAGGGATGCTGAAACAGAAAGGATACAGGATAAGAGCTGCGCTTAACGGAAACCTTGCATTGCAGTCAGCCAGAAACAATCCGCCTGATCTTATTCTCCTGGATATAACCATGCCTGAAATGGACGGATATGAGGTCTGCCGATATCTCAAGGAGGATGAAAAGCTTCATGACATACCTGTTATTTTTATAAGCGCCCTTAATGAGACAATCGATAAACTGAAGGCCTTCTCTTGCGGCGGGGTTGATTTTATCACAAAACCATTCCAGCTGGAAGAGGTTCTGGCGCGTGTAAACATCCACCTTCAGCTGACTCATATAGAGGCATTAGAACGGGAGATAGCCGGGCGCAAAATTACAGAGGAGAGGCTCATGCAGCTGCTGCATGAAAAAGAAACGCTTATCCGTGAACTATACCATCGGACCAGAAATTCACTTCAGGTAATAATCAGCATGCTGCTTCTGCAGGCCGAGGAGCATCCCTCAAATGGAGAGCTTCAGGACGTTTTGAAAAATACCGAACAGAGAATCCGGGCAATATCACTTGTGCACCAGATGCTGTATAATAGCCAGAATTTATCGCAGATCCCCATAAATGAATATATCCATAAACTGTCAGATATGATTATGCAGGATTTCGAGGTGCCTGTTGATAAAGTATCATTAAATATTAATGCCTGTGACCACTATTTTCTTCTTGATACGGCAATTCCCCTTGGCCTGATTCTCAATGAGCTTATCACAAATTCATTAAAATACGCATTTCCTGATGATCATAAAGGAGTTATAACAATCACGCTGACCAGCGGTGATTCAGAAAACATCCTTCATTATCATGATAACGGGATCGGTGTAGCGGCCGGATTTGATTTTAAGAACCATAACACTCTTGGATTACAGCTGATCTACACTCTCGGAGAGCTGCAGATGAGAGGACGGGTGGTTATGGAAAATTCAGGTGGAGTTACCTGTAAATTTGAATTTCCGGATAATCTTTATAAAGTGAGGGTATAAGGATGGTTAGATCGATGATAGTTAAAACGATGATAGATAGAACGATGATGGTTAGAACGATAATTCCGGAAGTATTAAAAAAACCTACCCTCTGAGAGAGCAGCTCTCCCCGATACAGAACCATGTTCTATAAAATGAACATTATTTCTAAATAATATTTGACTTAAACCTCTGCTAAAAAAATATTATATCACAAACAAAAAAAAGATAACCCGGAGGGTGAATATGATACAGCCGTTAAATGAATCAAAAAGAGACTGGCAGAAGGATTTTGACAACTACCTGAACGAGAACAAAACCCTCGCATACATGATGCTGAAACGGGCGGAAAGGTTTAAGGACCGCGATGCCCTGACACATAAGAACAGTAAAGGTGAATGGGAATCGATAAAATGGAGCGAACTGGGGGATAAAACCAGGGCTACCGCAAAAGCTCTTATCGATATGAAACTTCAGCCCGGGGAGATGTGTGCAATATTTTCACACAACAGGGCTGAATGGGCTATCTCCGACCTTGGTATTCTCTCCACACGGGCTGTATCGGTTCCCGTCTATGCTACAAACTCCAAAGATGAAGCAGAATATATTATAAATGATGCTGATGTGAAGATTATTTTCACAGGGGATCAGGATCAATATAATAAAGCCAAACAGATAATAAAAGAGAGCAGAACACTCAAACTGATTGTTGCCTTCGACAGTGAAACTGAAATTGAAGGGGACCACAGCGTTCACTTTAACGATCTCATTGATAAAGGTAAAAATCTGACCAACGACGCCGAGCTTGACAACAGGCTGCAGAGCGTTAAGCCTGATGATATACTCACTCTTATATATACCTCCGGAACAACCGGCAAACCTAAAGGCGCCGTTCATACACACAGGAGTTTCATGAACGGAATATATCCGTCATACATGAGATTTCCCGAGGCAGGCCCGGATACGGTATCCCTTGCCATTCTCCCATTAAGTCATGTTTTTGAAAGGATGTGGTCTTACGGATGCATGTCGGAAGGGGTTAAAATAGCCTATTGTCCCGACCCCAAACAGTTTATTGAGGTAATGTCACATGTAAAACCTCATTTTATGACCAGCGTCCCACGAATATGGGAAAAAGTCTACGGCACAATCCACGAAGGGATAAAATCGGCCTCACCTGTGAAGAGAAGACTTTTCGAATGGGCTTCAAAAGTAGGGATTGAGGAATACAGAAAAAAAATAAACACAGGCAGGGGTCAGAGCGGTTTCAGGTACAGGCTGGCTGACAGGCTTATATTCAGCGCGGTACGTGCAAAACTCGGCACTGAGAGATGTAGTGTATACCATATCGGGGGTGCGGCCTTTGCCCCGGAGATCAACGAGTTCTTTCAGGCATTCGGCATCAATATCATCCAGGGATTCGGACTCACGGAGTTTTTCCCCGTATGTGTCGGGTACAGGGACACGGGGAAACCCGCATACTGCGGCCCCATGCTGCAGATGATCCAGGCGAGACTGTCTGACGAGGGGGAGATTCAGCTTAAAGGCGGCATGTGCATGAGCGGGTACCATAAAAAGCCGGAAGAGACCAAATCGTGCTTCACACCGGACGGGTGGTTTAAAACCCAGGACGTGGGAGAATTAATCACCGAAGAGAAACATGGCGATATGCTTACATATATTAAAATTACAGACAGGATCAAGGACCTGATTATAACAGCCGGAGGAAAGAATATATCACCGCAGCAGATAGAGGTTCTTCTCGGAGATGAGCTTTTTATCGAACAGTTTGTCACTATCGGCGAAGGGAAAAAGTACATATCGGCGCTGGTTGTGCCGAATTTTATAATACTTGAAGAGTACTGCAGAAAGAATGGAATCACATACAGTTCAAGAGACGAGCTGGCGGCGAAACCTGAAATACATAAACTGTATGAAGAGATCATCGCAAAGAGAACTGAATCCCTGGGGCAGGTTGAAAAGATAAAAAAATTTACTCTTCTCACCGGCGAGTTAACTCAGGAGGGTGGAGAGCTGACACCCACAATGAAACTTAAAAGAAAAGAGATCGGACAGAAATACATGACGCAGATTGACAGCATGTATAAAGAATAGTTCTATACTCCCGGTAATATTTTTTTGTTTACCTGAATTACAGGGTATTTTATATAATGATACCAGATTCAGGAGTTTATGAAGATAATTTCAGCGTCAAGACGGACAGACATCCCGGCATTTTACGGAAACTGGTTTATGAACCGTGTGGCCGGGGGTTTCGCCGGGTATATTAATCCGTTCAATAATAAAAAGCACATTGTTTCATTGAAAAAAGATGATGTTGCCTCCATTGTTCTGTGGTCAAAGAACTTCTCACCTTTTTTAAACAATGCCCTGCTGCTTAAAGATGAAGGCTACTCACTCTTTTTCAATTATACATTAACAGGACTCCCCGCCATATTTGAACCGGCGGCTCCCGGAGAGTATGAATCTGTTGAATCGATGAAATATCTCAGCAGCAGGTTTTCACCTGAGCATATAAACTGGAGGTACGACCCGGTACTGGTTTCAGACATTACCGGCGCGGATTATCACCTTGATAAATTTGAATCTTTATGCCGTGCTCTCTCAGGTTATGTCAAACGGTGCTATATCAGTTTCCCCACTGAATATGGCAAAGTGGACAGAAGCTTTAAAAGTTTCACCGGAAAAACCGGAATATCACTTATATCACCTGATATTAATGACAGGATAGAACTGGCATGTAAACTTGCTGAAACAGCCGCGAACTACGGGATAAAGATATATTCATGCTGCGGAGACTACCTCACCGGAGAGAAAATACTTAAGGGGCGATGTATCGACGGTGTAATACTGTCATCAATATCAGGAATGGGCCACCATAAGTTCAAATCCCGCCCCACACGCAAAGAGTGCGGCTGCACGGAGAGTACTGATATAGGCATATACGACAGCTGTACCCACGGCTGTATATACTGTTACGCCAACAGCAATGTTCTGAGGGCATCTGAGTTTTACAACATGTTCAGTTCAGATAAAGGCTTTGAACATTCCGCATTTCTCGGTACGCCTGAATATCTTTCCGATATATGGCTGAGGGAAATTGAAGAGGAATTATGCTCTTCAGATATAACAGATCATGAACAACCAGGCCTGTTCTGAAGAAAGTGTGTCACTGGTCAAATATAATAATTCCCCCTTTATGAATATCCGAGCTTAAAAGGCCATCCTTTACAAGTTCGGAATATACGCATGTCATATCCCTCCCATGTTCCTTTGCGTAATAGAGCGCCTTATCCGCCGAACCGACAAATGCCGTCGACATTTCGTAACCTGTTATCTCAACAATTCCAATACTTACGGTGACCTTTCCTATCTGGGGGAATTTATGAGAGGCCACCGTTTTCCTGAACCTTTCAAATACTTCATATGCATCCCTTGTACTGTCAGCAATGATAACAGTTATAAACTCCTCGCCGCCGAAACGGAATTTAAGATCATCGGCTCTGAAAAATTCAGTTATTAACTGTGATATAATAATCAATACCTCGTCCCCGAATACATGGCCGTATGAATCATTTATTTTTTTAAAAAAATCTATATCATACATACCAAGCCAGAAACGCTTTGTATTATGCCTTCTTCTTTCATTTATATAATCTCCGGCCGGCGTTTCCCCTTTTTTCACTTCAACCAGTTTCATTATTTTGTCATCAAATGTTTTCCTGTTAAGGAGGCCGGTAAGGGTGTCACGCTGGTTGTCAACAAGAAGTGACACATAGTTATGATATATCTTTGTCAGGGATTCAAGCACCCTTATATCAGATTCCGAGTATGACGATGACTCAACCTCTATAAAAGTTCTGTTTTTACCTGTGAGAGACACAGGGCATATTATATACCCCCCTTTATCCGCGTATGCCCTGAGTTTACCTGTTTCACTCACTTCCTTAATCATCTCCATAACCAGAGTCTTATCAATACACGACTCAATGCAGCTGTTGTTCAGGCCGGTAATATCAAAACAGGCCGAACATAGTAACTTTTCCTGTTCCATATTGTATCTCAGCATAAAAACCTTTCTGCATGGTATAACCTCAAAAATAGTCTGCATAAGGCTTATCTCGAGAATTTCAAGATCCCTGTGCTCTGTTATATTAACAATATGGTCCAGTATTAAATTTTCACTCATATTATCCTTATTCCCCTTTCCGGAAATTTATGATATCTTACAATAGAAATTCCTGAACTTTTATAGTAGAAAATACTCTATTCTAACCACCGTCAAAGAATGTGGCGAGATATAATCGTCTATTTAACGTTAAAATATATATTAAAAAATCAACATCGGATCATTTAATAAATTTATTACGGCTTTTTCATCTTGACATTAAAAAACATTTTTCTGTATAAAACAACCAGATAATAACAAGTTTAACACTGATAATTAAAAAAGTACAGTATTTATTAATTCTTATTTATCAGCAGACCTGTTTTGAAACTGCATCCTGCACCCGCATGGAAGCCCTGCCTGTACCGTTTTACACCGGCTGAAACCTGGTCAGGCATTGCAACGCTGCGGCATGATTTACAAGAGTCTTTTCCTTCAATGTATTGAGACCTGATATTTCTTTTTAAAATGATATATATTTTCCTGGATTTTTTTAACGGGGTACAGAATTCGTAATATAAGGAGAGTAATTATGAATATAAAAAAAACCGCGGCCATCCTGACAATGTCAGCAGCCTTTATTCTCCCGGCTTCCGATTCCATCTGTGAAATATCAAAACAGAAAAAGCAGGAGATAGCGGATAAATTATATAATATTGAACTTTCCGGCGGAGATTACCTGGGGTACACAAGCGAAATACTTCAGCACCTTGAAAAATCATCAGGCATAAGGCCTCAGAAATATAAAAGCGATCCCTTTGATGATGTAGATCGGCTCAATCTGCGCGGCAACAGCATCAACCTCTACTCTCTTCTTTCGGGGGGGCTGGCAATCAGGGAATCACTTCTGCTTGAAAGTATAAGGCCGGTTGATGATAATATCAGGGATGTCAACCCGTCTTCCATTACACCGGTCAGTATTGAATCACACCCATATGAAAAAATGCTGAAGAACAGGGATTACAAAACATATCCTGTCGATAAATGCGTGCCCGATGATTTTTACTATATGCATTTTAATTACGGATCAAAAGCCATTGATTTTATCAATTTTTTAAATGAAACAGGCTCGGCTGTATACAAGCGGTTTTCCCCTGTTTCGGTGGATTACATGGTAAAAGACAAGCTTATGGTACAGCTTGCAATGAGAGAGAGCCAGGATATGGCGGCATTTTATTCCGGGGCAATTACTGAAATAGCCATTACAGGTTCAGATCCATTCTTTATTGAAGGGAGCGATGTTACAATTATTATCCGTCCGGCATCACCGCAGATTGTCTATCAGGCTATAGGCGGTATGAGAAGATATATAAAAGAGAGGTACTCTGCGACAGAGAGGGAAATTCTTGTCTGCGGAATAAAGGGGAGCCACATTTTTACCGGCGACCGCAGGGTATGGTCATTTTTCTTCACACTTCCAGACGGTACAGCAGTCGTTTCGAACTCAGCCAAAGCCGTTGAGAGGGTGATTGACACGTTTTCAGGCAAGCTGACATCCATAGCTGATTCATGGGATTACAGGTACATGCGCTCAATCTACCCCGCAGGCAGAGATAATGAAGACGGATTCATCTACCTGTCTGACAGGTTCATCCGCTACCTTGTTTCACCGGCTTTAAAGATCAAAGAGGCGAGAAGGATGTATGAAGCGATGAAAGCTGCAGTTCTGGAAAAATACATGATATACCACTACCAGGCCACTGGTAAGGTTCCTTCTTCCATTGAAGAGGTTATGGATTCAGCCGGCGGTTCATCTTTCACAGATGCCAGGAAAAAGGAGCTTGAGTCGCTGAAAAGAAATTCATTTTACGGAAAAGCAATTAAACTTGAACAGGCCGACATCTCCACCTGGGACAGCTTTAGAGCAGCACTTGTTCCCCCTGATGTAAAAAAGCCCGGTAAAAAAAGGAAAAAAAGTCCCGGCCCCGATGATTTTATCTACGATCTCAAGATGTTTTACAGGAAAATCACAGGTGATCAGGCATTTACGCCAGTCGAGGTACTCGGTATAATTGATGCCGTAAGCAAACCTGGCGCACTTGAGTCAAAACGGTTTAAGGGTATATCAATAACACCAGGCTCGTTTTCAGCCAGAAGCGATTATTACGGGAAAACCGGCTACATGCTGCCGTTGATAGAAACTGAAACTGGTGCGGTTTCCAGACGCGAGGCGGAGGAGTATAGAAAGTTTGCAGATACCTACACCGGTTTCCGGAGGGATGTTTTTGATCCTGTCGGAATAAGGATCAAAACTGACCCCGGCATATCCATAGAGACATGTATACTGCCGCTGACTGATAACCCGGTGTATTCTCTGCTTGCGGGAATTGCCGGCGGCAAACCTGTTGAACTCCATCCGGACAGTAAAATCAGGGGTGATACCCTCAGTATTGCCTTTAAAGTAAACCAGCTTGCAATTAACAGTTACCTTGCTCTTTCAGGAATCGACTCAGCCTCACTTCTGAAATCAGCTCCGGGCCAGAATGAAATCTTCACAGGGGAGATCCAGCTTCACATGGGAGATGCGCTGCCTCTTGCTGACTTTAATCCTGCCATCATTGCAGAATTCTCCGCCGGCAATATCATCCGTTCATCCGAGGTTATCACAGGACTGCTGGTATGGTCGTTGTCCCACCCCGTGAGAATTGCTCTGCCGGTAAACAGGCCAAGGGAGGGTATGAATATAATAAACACTCTTATAGACAAAATTATAGAACGCAGCAGCTTCAGTAACTATATACAGAGCGAAAGCTACCTGTTTACTTATAACAGGAATGATATACGCGTGCTGAAACTTACGCTTTTCAATTCACTCATAACAAGAATCTATCTGGCAGAAAAGGATAATGTTATACACATAGCTACAACCGAAAAGTATATGAAAGAGATACTTGATATCAACCCTTCAGCAAAATCAGGTTCGATAAAAAAGAATGCGGCGCTCGTTTACAGGCCCTCAGAGATGCTGCTTGAAAAGGAGACATACCGGGCCGGCATGATAGAAAGCGGTCTTTCCAAAAGCAGAAGAAATTCCGGAACAATAAAGTTGCTGGGTATGATGTATCCCGATGCTGACAGTAAGGAATTACCTGATATTGCATATAGAAATTTCGGTTTCAAACCTGTATGCCCTCTCGGCGGGGAGTATACATATGACAGGAGATCGGGCGAAGTTGGAAACACTGTTTACGGCAACTGGTATTATCCGGTTCTCAGAATGGATGAAAGCAGCAACGGTTCGGTTCCATTATATCTGAAGAGGTTTTTTAAAACATCCGAATTAAGGTTCGAATTTGAGTTCACACCGGAGGGGATAAGAACAAAAATAGTAAGCAGATAACCTGTTTTAACCCGATGTTAATTCCTTAACAAATATTTCAGAGTAAAATAAATGCTTATATCTCACCGCCGCTAAAGGCGGCGGTTTTCTATTATAAAAAAGTTCAGGAATTATTTTTTTAAATATAAAATATCTGCTTAACCCGGATTATCATACGGAGGTTCTGCATGTATTCCTTACATGCTCTATAGCTGATCTGCCGGCCGCAGCCCCTTCTCCCACAGCAACGCTTATCTGTAAAAACCCGCCGGTACAGTCTCCTGCTGCAAATATACCAGGCGCGTTAGTCTTCATCTCTCTGTCGATCTGTATAAAATTACCCTCTGTTATTACTCCAAGACTCTTTGCAAAATCAACTGAAGACGCGTCACCCAGCGCAATAAAAATGCCCGATGCATCCATTACGGTACCATCTGAAAAAGTGACTTTCTCAAGGTTCATCTCTCCATGAAGTGACATGATGCCGGTTTCCATCACAGGAATATTCCGTTCTGAAAGATGTTTCATGAAACCGGACGGGATAGCGCTCTTCGCTCCAAGCGTGCATATAGAGAGGTCGGTGGTATAATTATAAAGCTCCATTGCCTGGTTTGCGGCATATAATCCCTCCCCTGCAACTATAACCTTTTTCCCTTTAAAGAAGAATCCGTCGCAGCTTACACAGTATGAAATACCCTTACCCTCATATTTATCTATATCAGGGATACGCGGCTTTTTCCGAGATACACCTGTGGCAAGAATAACAGAGCATGTCAGAAACTCGTCATTTTCAGTTTTAACCATATATTTCCCGGAATCATCAAAATGAATCCCTATTACCCTGTCGCACAGAATTGAGGCGCCGAATCTCTCCGCCTGTTTCATCCCTCTTTCAATAAGCTCTCTGCCGGAAATCGTTTCCGGGAACCCGAAGTAATTATCAATCTCGTAATCTCCGGCAATTTTAGGTTCACATCCGAGGATAAATGTTTTAATACCGGCCCTTGATGTATATATCCCCGCCGAGAGACCCGCCGGCCCCTGCCCTATAATTATTACTTCAGATTCTTTCATAGTTCCTCCGCTGTATATGCAATCTGTTTATCAGACTATTTTTTAAAATCCCGGTTGTGATTTAACTACAAAATAAATATAGAAATACCGTTTTAAATGTCTTTTACTGTAAATCTTATGGTAAAGTCATAGTATCCATCGTGCCATTCCAGTGACAGAGTTCCTCCAAGTGCATTCTCAATCTGTTTCTTTGATAGAATTATCCCCATACCCCCGTTACCGGTATAGCTCCCTTTAAGCATAAAACGCTCCTCACAGTCAAGTATCGTCATCCCGCCGGCAAGTATTTCCTGCATGGATTTTATGACGTTTTCAGAGTACTCTCCGCTGTTCATGACAGACAGCTCTAAAGATTTACCTTTATCTGTATCACAGACAGATTTGCGTATAATAATATCAGTAAAAAAATTGGTTTCATTAATATCTATTACTCCCCGGTTCATGGCAAGGGAAACCGGTGATCTCACAGCGTTATTCAGAAGTTCAAGTAAAACCCATCCAAGCCCTTCTGTTGTATTTATTTTCACAGGTTTAAGAAATTCCGCTGTTTTGTCAAATATTGCATGAAATTCCCTGACAACACATTCCATATCTCCGGGATGGGAATAAACATTTTTAAACTCTATCACAGAGATAAAGGGATTTTCATTTTTCATTGCAATTTATTTCCGGTATTCCTGATTCTTTTATATATAAAATTTAAGGAATGGTCAACAATTAATATAGAAAAAGGGAAGGTTATTTTTCAGTCACAGGGTATATTTTCACCTGATCCGGAATAATTGTTCCGGATCAGGCAATTTTTATTCAGACTGGAATGTGCATTCAGGTTACTGGAATGAGCATAACCCGGAATCGCATCTTATATAATAATTCAGATTCCGGCAATGCCATGTAAATCCGGTTTAATCAGGCACAGTTGTATTCATCATTAACCGGGTTATCCCCGTTTTTACTTATGACACCACTCCTCGGGTATTTCAGGTAGGGAATAATGTCATCGTTTTTAAACCCGCCGGTCCCATCATACTCAATTGTTACAATCGGTATACCTGTTACAGATTCGATATGACGGGACATTGCCCCGGTGACAAGCGACGGGCAGCAGAATGCCGGGTTTGTCTGTACAAAAAGTTTAAGATCGGGATGATGCATCATCAGGGAATATATTTTAAGCGCATTTTCCATGGACTCGCCGGTATGTTCCGTCTTCATATTGAATTTCTCAAGTACCCCGGTGAACGGAGGAAGAGCAATATCTGTATTCCCCTTCAATATGCGGTTGAAATATGGAAAGTATTTATTCTCAAATACCGTAATGGCCTGTTCCAGAATTTTAGATGTCAGGGCTTCAAGATACCTCCCCTCTTTCATCCATTTTTTTATATACGGCCCGGCAATGATCTTTATCAGTTCACTGTATGGCGTTGTAATAACCTCTCCACCGTTCCTTTCAATGACAGATATTATATTCTGGTTCAGAATGTCATTATCCCGCGCATATAGATCACCGAATATAGCCACTTTTGGACGATCGGTTCTTTTCACCTCGACAGATTCAAAATGCTTTATAACCTCTTCAAGCGCCTTCTCTCTTGAGGATCCGGTCCGGAACGCCTCTGATATTACAGGTATTGAAAGTTCAAGAACACTGTCTGTTTTCCCCGGTACCGTTTCATAGGGTCTTAAATAACACCCCATGCGGCGAAGCATTCCTGCAAACATGCACGCCGTATACATATTCAGAGCTGCCCGGTATGAAATATCTGTAAGGGTTATTGATCCGGCATAAACCTCAATTTTCTCAAGGCCTCCCCCCATTGACTCAAGCAGGGTTTTGCTGTAATATGAGAACATTCCCAGGTTACATGAAATTTTTGAGCTTATATTCCACATAACTGTCTTTGCTGGATCGAGATCGTGCTTTCTTATATATTCAACACAGTTCTGAATGATTATGTTAAGAGGAATGCACTGCCCGGTATTGTGGCTCAGGCTTCTCTGTATTGATTCACGGCTTTCGTCAACCATACGCGCGTCAATACCTTCATGCTGCAGAAGGGCTGTCATGAATTCCCCGAGAATGCCATCCCATCTTGGAAGGAGAAGTGTTTTCCCTCTAAGAACGCTTCTCTTTGTAACCACCAGAGGATTAACTGCCGAATAATCGGCGGCCTGCCTTGTTTCTCCTGCGCTGAAATGGTTTCTGAAAGACCTTATCCCCGCCTCTATACGCGTTTCGTATCCCACATTCGAATCATGTTCGTCAAGCTGAAGAATCAGATATGGTTTATTATGGGCATCCATTATTTTTTTAAAATATTCTATCGTATAGGCATCGGGAGTACACTTGAATGAAGTTACAAGCACGGGATAAAGACCATCTGCTTTGCCTGCAACACCTGCACATTCGAGTATTGATGCCGCATAATTCCAGTGAAGCAGCCTGAGCAGAGGGTCTGCATCCTCCTTTGCTTTACTGTCTGAAGGTATCATATCCTGAAAAAAAGCTTTTACACCAATTTTGCCTATAATTTCAGGTATGCCTTTATTCATTGAGGATGAAAGTACGGTATATGGCCTTCCGAGCAGTACAATGTTTATATCACTTTTACTCCTGTGTTTTTCATAAAGAGAAACAAGCCTGTTTTTTTTCTCATTAAATTTCTTTAAAGCAGAGTCGTAGGCGGATGAAACCTGCATAAATGTAATGCTGCTGCCGGAAATGCCTTTGAACATTTTAAGCAGCTGAAGTTTCAGATTAATCGTGCTTCCCAGCGAACGTATGACCGGCGACAGAATATTTTCCCTCCGGTCAATAGCCCCGCAGGCATTTATTATCGGCGTAACAAACTGTGTATAGTAACAGTAATTTCTCCTGACACCCTGTACATCGTTTTTCTGCTCCAGGAAAACAGGCAGAAAAATGTAATCAGCTTTACCGGCAAGGTACTGTATATGGCCATGCATGCCCGACATCGGTGCACAGAACTCCGAACCTGAGATCTTTTTACCCTCCCTTATCCCGCTTCCGCATTTTTCACTGGTTACTGTCTTTATCCCGAGTCTGGCGAAAAAGTCTTTCCACAGCTCAATCTCATCGAACATATGAAGTGCAGCGGGAATACCGACTGTAAAATCATACTGCGGTTCTCTCAGCGGTTTTACATCCATCAGGCTTTTTCTCTCCTTCAGAAGATCAAATCCTGAGCTGTTCTGGTTAACAAAACGTTTTGTCTCATAATCCCTCCCGCACAAAAATCCGAATGCTACAGTATCGCCGTTTACTTCCGCAATCTTGATCTTGCAGCTGTTGTTACAGAGTCCGCATACCTCGGTTTTAACAGGAATTTTCTGTTTATAAATACCAATCCCGCGAAATGTCGATTCAACAACCTTATGATCAATAAGATCAAGCGCTGCACCCAGCGCGCCTGTAATATGGCAGAATTTTGATACCATTATCGGCTTGCCAAGACGCTGCTCAAAGGCTGCTACAAGCGCTATATTTTTGGCAGTAGCCCCCTGAAAAAAAATCTTATCGCCAATATTTTTTTCTATGGCGACCTTGGTCAGGTAGTTTTCCCGTACAGAATGAAGCACAGAGGCCAGCACTTCATCTGTCGTATAGTTCTCGCTCAGGTAATGATTAAGATCCCGCTCCATAAAGACAGTACACCTGTCGCTTGAAAGAGGTGCGGGGAGCCCTTCAGCCCTCCCGGCATATTCCGAAAGCGGGCACGAAAGCTTTCTTGCCTGCTCTTCTATGAAACTCCCTGTCCCTGCAGCGCAGACATTGTTCATTATTGAGAATGTTACCATACCGTTCCTTAGCGTGGTGAATTTTGCGTCCTGCCCCC
Organism: Spirochaetota bacterium; assembly: GCA_963664815.2. Taxonomy (GTDB): domain Bacteria; phylum Spirochaetota; class UBA4802; order UBA4802; family UBA5550; genus WRGT01. Next base: position 1,323,554 of record CAXXHB010000003.1, on the reverse strand, counting down.
CGATCTCAATTATCGTATCAACATCAGGATCAAGCATATACGCAGCCCTGGCGTGCGCTGTAATTTCATCAAGGGCTGAATCAGCCCCGATTATACTGCCTATGAACTTTCTGCCGGACCCTGTTGTCCCTACCCCAAGGAATTCAAATGAAAAACCTGTATCATCAACTGCTTCAAAAATGGCCTGTACAGCTTCGACAGGTCTCCCCGCCGTACGTGTATATAATCCCGCAACGACAGAACCGTTAATATCAACAATAGCAGCCTTTGTGCTGGTCGATCCTATATCAATTCCCATATAAACCGGCACAACCCTTGATGAATCAACATTATTGTATATATCAATCTCTACCGGAGTTGCCATAGGGAAATATTTCGGGATATATTCGTACGATCTGAGGCTTTTAAAATCCGGGTATTCAGAAAGTTCCAGTTTAAGAGGTTTATAATGGTAATTTTTCATTTTCTTATGATCTGAAATAATATCTTCTGCAGAATCAAGACTGAGATCATAATCTTTCAGGGTATTGTTTTCCGCACCCTCAAGATAAAGAAGCGCGCACCCTATAGCTCCGAAGATATGGGAATTCTCATCGACTATAATCTCTTTTTCTATTATCGAAGAAAGATGTTTCACTACAGCTCTGTTCTTTGAAACACCCCCCGCCATCACTATCGGATCAACGGCATTTTCATTACCAAAAAGAGTGTCTGCCACACTCCTTGCAAGACCATGACAGAGGCCGTCACATATCTCTGCCAGGGAGTACCCCTCCTGCTGGGCATGAATCAGGTCAGTTTTTGCAAATACGGCACACCTTGATGCGATTTTAGGAATGCCTCCTGAGTTACCTTCCGCAATCCTGCTGAAAGTCTGTATATCAGGAAGATTAAGCCTCCTTGCCTGCTGTTCAAGAAAACTCCCGGTTCCGGCCGCACATGAGGTATTTGATTTATAATTTCTGTAATTTCCATTCTCATCAAACATGGTAAGCCCGAACTTTTCTCCACCTATCAGAAGAATTGCCCCCGGCTTTTTATGAATATGCTTTGCCGCAGATATAATGGAAATTCTGGAGTCAAACCTCCCCCCTTTGCAAAAAATATCCGGCGTGGAAGATGTTAAAGCCAGAGCTGATATTTCACTGAAACTATAGCTCTCCAGCAATCCGAGAAGTGTCTCCCTGATATGCCCTTCATGAAATCCGTAATCTTTTTTAACAATTTCTCTTTCCCGGGTCATCTCAACTACAGATACCGAAATTGAACCTATATCAATCCCGAGAACATTTTTTAAGCTCATACAGGCCACTCCTGAAAATCAGTTTATTTTCTTTTAATAATTCTCAGGTAGTTTTTCAGGATTGTTTCATGAGTAATATAGTTATTTACCGTTTATTGGAAAGAACCGGCGGTGTAAAAAACATCCCTTATCCATATATTCCCGTTTATCCCGGCCAAACCCGCAATGTACCTGGTAAAGTCAACCCTGAACGCGCTACCTTAATTATACTATGAGCGGTTTCTGAGTTTAAATCGACCGGATAAATTATTCCGGACTTTTTTGTCCGGCAGCAAGGGATTTTCTGTAACGGGCGGGGGATATTCCTGTCTGTTTTGTAAATGCCTCGTAAAAAACAGATTTTGAATTGAAGCCTACAGCAAAGGCTATTGAAAGCAGGGAACGGTTTGTGTCATCCTTCATCATATTAACTGCCTCATCAACTCTGTACCTGTTGATAAAAGAATTAAAATTCACCTGAAGGTGGTGATTTAAATATACCGAAAGCTCCTGCGGCTGAATACCGATAAGTCCGGCAAGTCTCCTGAGAGAGAGATCCTCGTCGCAATAAAGTTTCTCTTTCATCAGTAGTTCATCGAGACCGGCTTCAAGCTTTTTAATATCTATTCCCTGAAGAAGTCCTTCTATCCGGTTTGTTTTTTTGTTTCTGCCGGCAGCGACAAGAAAAATCTCGGGATGGATCTGGGAGATTACAAACCAGTATATTACAAAGAGTGTTGTAAGTGTCATGGCACCCCTTGCAAAAGAACTATAACCGGTAATCATCGACACAATAATCAATGTTGTAATAAGAAATAAAATTGTAATAACTGTAATTGTTACAATCAGCAGCCTGTCCCTGTTGGAATCACGTAAAACCTTCATAACTTCAAGTTTTGAAAAGATTGCAAGTATATAACCGAGTATCAGGGCAAAGCCGAAAGAATGGAGGTATTCAATAACAGAACCATTTTCTATAAAAGAATATGGTATTGCAAGAAAGCCTGTCCTGTAACCAGCCGGAAGCATTACAATAATGATTACCAACAGGACAAAAGCTGCCATAAGAAAATGAACAAACTCTTTCGTAGAAAAAAAATAATCTTTCTGGAACACAGAAAGGTAAAAAATATAGATCGACGGGCCGAAGATAAATTTAGCAAGGAGAAAGATCATCATCCCTGAACCGGATCTTTCATAGTGTGTGCTTGAAAAGGCATATCCCTGAACCTGGATAACTGCAAGGCTTGAAAAAATTAAAAAAAGCAGAATGTTCCTGAACCTGCTCCTGGCCTGGAGAAGCTGTACAAGGGCAATCAAAAAAGAAAGCCCCCCGCCAAAAAGTATAAACGCATTTGAAATATCAGGTAACATATACTCCCGTTTGATACACGCCAAATAGATTTTAAAAGCTAATTACACGTCTGTAATTAATACAATAAAATTAACAAGAATTAAATTTTAAATACCGCCAGTTATAAACATGAAAAAAAAATAAAAAAAGATAAAAACATATTGACACATGCATATAATCTATATTATATAATATAGATTATATGCATGTGTCAATTAAGCATATATGATTGTAAATTATATCATTTATAGATTTATTCACAAACCTTACATATCTTAAGGATGTATGGTTAAGATTTTAAATTTTCGATGTTAATTCATGATCATAAGTTTCAGTTTAAAATGAACGATTATATCTCACCGCCGACTTTGGAGGCGGTAAGATATAGAGTATTTTATATTATAAAAAAGGTCAGGAGTTACTATTGTTAATTTTTCATTTTTCCAGAGTAATACAATTAAGAGGAGTATATTATGGATGTTCAAAAAGTAATTGAATCACTGCAGAACGAAATGAAGCAGGTCCGTGACGACAGAAAAAACAAGCTGTCAATGGTTGTCTTCAGCGGCGACCTGGATAAACTTCTGGCAGCGTTTATAATCGCAACAGGCGCTGCCGCAATGGGAATGGAAGTAGTTATGTTTTTCACATTCTGGGCTACACCCTCCCTGAGGGATAAGAAGAAAAAAGGGAAAGGGAAAGATCTCTTCGGTAAAATGTTCGGATTTATGCTGCCGAAAGGTGCAGGTAAGGTTAAACTCTCCAGAATGAACATGGGTGGAATGGGAACAGGAATGATGAAACATCTGATGAAGAAGAAAAATGTAGCATCACTTGAAGAATTACGGTCCATGGCAATAGAAATGGAGGTTAAGATCTACATATGCGATATGTCAATGGATCTTATGGGTTTTAAACAGGATGAGATGATCGACTATCCTGGAAGAGAGTTCGTCGGAGTGGCAAAATTTCTGGAAGAGGCTGGCGACAGCAAAATACAGCTATTCATATGATTAAGTAAATTCTGCAGGCAATATTCTCATTGAAGGATTTGGAATGTTTCTGTATTGATATCACCAGTTATGGAATTACAGACAGAAACGTTAATTGAAATAATTTTAAAATTTAAAAGGAGAAATAATATGAGCGAAATTAAATCAGATATCAGCATGGATCTCAAGGGTGTGGCATGCCCTATGCCTGTTATTAAAGTAAGTCAGCAGATAAAAAAAATGCAGATTGGACAGGTTCTTGCAGCAGAAACCACAGATCCTGGAGCACATGCCGATTTTCCGGCCTGGGCAAAGTCCACCGGAAACGAAATTGTCGGCACAGAAAAAAAAGATAACGTTACAGTTTTCTATATTAAAAAATTAAAATAAACCGTGTAAGAGGGATTATTTATGTGGGATAAAATTTATTATTTTGCCATGGTTCCTATGCTGTACACTGCGGCTGCTGTTTTTGCAGGGGGAATAATTTTCAAACTTGCGGCGGTTTTTTTCTCAAAAAAATTCCGCGGTTCACTTGCGACATACCCCCGGAAGTTGCCGCGCCCAGTCGGCATCGCTGCAGAAGCATTGTCTGTTCCTTCAGCCTGGGGCAAGGCAAAAGTCTTCTGGTTTTTTATTGTTCTGTTTCACATTGCAATGTTTCTTCTGCTGCTGGGGCACATTGAACTCATCAGGGAATTTAAAATCATTCAGTTAATCCGCCATGAAGTTTTTCTGGGTGCGGGTGCAGTCGGACTGACAGTTATTGCATCTCTGCTCTATTTTCTCTTTAGAAGGTTTCGGACCCCCTGGAGAGAGATATCAGTTCCGGAGGACTTTATAATACTTCTTCTTCTTTTTGTCACATCAGTAATCGGCACTCATCTGCATATCGGTGAGCGTTATGGGATGGCACAATTCGGAGTTAACGCTGATATGTACAGGGAATATCTGGGAAGCATAATAGCGCTCAAACCGGTTATCCCGGAAAACATGGCCGGCTCACCTCACTTTGTACTCATCGCTCTGCATATCTTTCTCGCAAACATCGTTTTAATGATGCTCCCTTTCACAAAGATGGTACATATGGTGTTTGCATTTCTTTCATTAAACCTGAAGAGGAAGTAAATTATGGAAAAAGAAAAAATCAGAGAACTTAAAAGTGTACTGAAGTCCCGTTTAAACAGGCCCATGAAGTATTATGTGGATACATGCACACGATGCGGTTTGTGCTACGATACATGCCATGCATATAACGGGATTCCTAAAAAAGAATTTTCCCCGGTAGGGCGCGCCGAGGTATTACGCAGACTTTACAAAAGATATACCCGCCCGTCAGGAACGTTATTCCCTTATCTGACTGATGCAGCAGAATTCAGCGACACTGTAATGGATCAGCTGCATGAAGCTGCATGGTCCTGCACGGGATGCCGTCGCTGTATGGTGAACTGTCCGTTCGGAATTGATACCGGGATGATGATGGGTGTAGCCAAACATCTCCTTGTAAAAAACGGCACAGCACCTGAAGAGCTTGTGATGCTAGCCGACGCCGCAGTTGAAAAAGGAAAAAGTATAGATGAATTCAAAAATGGATACCGTGATATAATTCATGACCTTGAAAAAACTGTTCAGGAAAAGCTTATGCTCCCTTCATCTGAAAATCTTATACCTATGGAGAAAATGAATGCGGACATATTATATGTAGGACTTGCGGGTGCTCACTCTATAGTAAATCCGGCTGTAATTTTCAATGCTGCAAAGGAAAACTGGACTCTCAGTTACTTTGAAGGTGTTAATTTCGGATTCTTTGCCGGAGATCCGGAAAAAGCTGATTTCATCGCCCAACGGATAATTAAGGAGGCCATATCGTTAAAAGTAAAAGAAGTTGTTATGGTTGAATGCGGTACTGCTTTCAGGATTCTTCACAGCCTTATGGGAGAACTCCCCTTCAGGGTCTCAAGTATTGTCGAGGTAATATACCGGTATATGAAAAGCGGAAGAATTAAACTGAAAGAAAAATCCGTAACTGAAGCCATTACATACCATGACCCTTGTCAGCTCGGCAGAAATGGTGGTATTTACGAGGAACCGCGCGATGTCCTTAAATTCATAGCTTCAGATTACAGGGAAATGACTCCAAACCGGGAACAGAACTGGTGCTGCGGAGGCGGCGGTGGTCTTGGAGCCCTGGACAACGAGGAGTTCCGTATTAAAACCGGAAAACCTAAAAAAGAACAGATAGTTAAAACCGGCGCTAAAGTAGTGGTCTCAGCCTGCGAAAACTGCGTGACTCAGCTGCAGCTGATTAAAAGCGGTTATGGACTTGATGTGGAGGTTAAATACCTGACAGAGATTGTATGTGAAAATCTAAAAATATAAAAAATACTCTTAAAAAACCCTGCCCGGCCTGTAGAGAGGCACAGGGCAGGTTAAAACTATAAAGCGAGGTTCAGTATGAAAAAAAGTTTCATTTTGTCAATACTAATGTTGGTAGCAGTATCAAACGCTTTTGCCACAAACGGCATGAGAATGATAGGTTTTGGCCCGGTACAGGATTCCATGGGTGGAGCGAGTACCGGAGTTAATCTTGACGCGGCATCTATTCTTACCAATCCTGCAGGAATCCAGTCGCTTGGAGGAAGAGTCGATTTCGGTGCCTCGTACTTTGCCCCGACAGTTAAAACCGAAACGGCATCGGGAGCAGAGTTTACATCAGATAAAAAGGCATCTCCTGTACCTGCATTCGGAATGATTATACCTCTTAATGCAGATATGACATTTGGTCTTGGAGCGTATGGAGTTTCGGGAATGGGAGTTGACTACGATCTTGGTGCCTCATCCGGTGGTCTGCTTTACACGAACTATACCAACATGAGATTCGCACCAGGAATTTCCTACAAAGTAAATGATATGATATCTATTGGAGCTACGCTGAATGTTATGTATGCCACAATGGAATATTCAATGTACAACCCGGGTTTTGGCGCACAGATTGTTGACATGACGTCATCTGCATTCGGTTATGGCGGCACAATAGGTGTTACTGTAAAACCTGTTGATATGCTGACTGTAGGTATTGTTTATGAAACAAAAAGTAAATTTCAGGATTTTAAATTCAATCAATACATATCAACCGCAGGAACTGCCCGGAATACTCTGACATTTGACCAGCCCATGAGTGCTACTATCGGTTTTGGATTTAAACCTGTTACCGGACTTGTTATTGCTTTTGATCTGCAGTGGATCAGATGGTCTGAAACCAACGGGAATAATCTGCCCGAATATACCGGTTCTGCAACCGGTGACAGAAGCTTCGACATGCAGTGGGATGACCAGATTGTATATAAATTCGGCTTACAGTATAATGTTATGCCTATCCTGAAAATAAGGGCTGGTCTGAATTACGGGAAGATGCCGTTAAGTGAAGATAACTCTAATGCTCTAAATGCAAACATGTTTTTTCCTGCTGTTTCAGAATGGCACTATACAGCCGGTGCAGGTGTTAAACTTGGCGAAAAACTTTCCCTTGAACTCGGTTACATGTATTCACCGGAAGCTAAGGTTAAATCTTCTCTGGGTGAGACAAAGATGTCGCAATACTCACTGGATATGGGTATAGCATATAATTTCTGACAACCTGGATCAGGCGGTTTTCATTTATATATATAGCATAAATTCGAACCGGATGCTCAGATGAGAATTAAAAAGAACAATGAAAATCTTTTTTACAGCATATAGATGATCATTATTCAGAAAATAATTAACTTTACAGTTATAACACAGAATAAAAGTAACGCCTTAAATATGACGTTACTTTTATTTAAAAAAATCATTGCTTTGTTCAAAGAGTTGCAGAAAAATGTTTTCTGACAGGGAACCGGACTTAAACAAAATATGAACACTATAAAAGATGAAAGTGAATATACTCCTGAAATAAACCGCGACTCACGGGACTTCTTTGAGCCTGTTTATACGATAGGTGTGGCTGCGGCAAAACTCGGCGTATCAGTGCACACCCTGAGATTATACGAAGCGGAAGGGCTGATAATCACTTACAAAACCACCACAGGGAGAAGATTATACTCCGACCTGGAGATTGAAAAAGTCAAATGCATAAAAAAAATGATACAGGAAGAGGGACTGAATTTTGAGGGGATAAGAAGGCTGCTTGCATTTGTACCATGTTTCAAGCTTAGAAAATGCAATTCAAAACATGGGACTCTCTGTAAAGCTTACAATATAAGCACAAAACCCTGCTGGGCAACTGTAGAAAAATGTCTCGATCCTTTTCCTTCCTGCAGAGACTGTCCTGTTTATAAAAAAATTGTAAGTTGTGAAGATGTACAGAAACTGGTTTATTCATCATTCTGTAAAACCTGATAAATCCTCTTTATCCGCATACAATAACACCTAAATTCAATTAATCCTTCCAATCATATAAAATTTGTATTGCTATATAACTATATATAGTTTAGAATTTTTAAAAATTTCCCGACTTTTAAATCAGAAAGGTTGTTTTTAACATTTCGCTTCAGAGCGATTAAGATATATAAAACCACTGTCGTTGATTTAGTGTTTATAATTGTTACTTAAAAGTGTCTACAAATATCACTGGAGGGCCGGAAATATAATATGAAGTTTAAAATATTCGGGAAAAAAACCAGACCTTCAAATGATTATTTTGTTTCAATAGGTGCAGGTATAAATCAGATACCACTGATAAAAGAAGCAAAAAGAAACGGGTTTCAGGTTATTGCAGTTGATATGAATGCATCAGCACCAGGCTTCTATCATTGTGATCTTAAAATTCAGGAATCTGTTGAAGATTATGAAAGTATCTATGTAAAGCTCAGGGAGATGCTCGTAGATGGTAAAATTTCCACTATAATGACAAAATCATATGGTAATGCAATTATCACCACAGCATATCTCTGTGAAAAATTCGGCCTGCCCTTCCTCCCTTTTGAAAACAGTAAAAAATTTCTTAATAAAAAAACTACAAAAAAAATATACGACGAGAATGGAATACTTACACCCGCATCCGTAAATATTACACAGAAAACAAAAATTTCCGGTATTAAAGAGACACTCTACCCAGTTATTGCCAAGCCGCAAACCGGCCATGCAAAAATGGATGTGATACTCATAAAGAACTCCGCTGAATTTGATAAATTCATGAAACATCACTCCGCACAGGATTATATTATTGAACAGTTCATAACGGGAGATGAAATAATCTGCGCCGGTCTTATTCATGAAAAAAAATACTACCATATACTTGTCAGCGATAAAAAAACAACTCCACATCCACACTTTGTCGACATCATGCATACTGCACCGTCAAAGTACCAGCATCTGGTAAATAACACAGTTGAAACCGGGCAGAAAATTGCAGATGCCTTTAACATACATACTGCACCATTGATTATGGAGTTTGTTGTTGACAGCGATGAAAAACTTTACCTCCTTGAGGCTGTACCGGAGTTTGGCGGTGAATTCATTCCGGATATAATGATACCGGCCGCCACAGGCTACAATCATCTCGGTAATACGCTCAGGGCGTCGTCTTCATATGATTTTAAAATTCCGCTGAAATTATCATTAAATAATCCTGTTGCTGTAAAATATATAACCGGAACAAACGGTGTACTTACATCATGTAATACCGATTCTGTTCAGAAAATGGATGATATAATTTTCACAAGAATCTTCAAGCATATTGGAGAAAAAACTACACGCCCTTTAACTAATCATGACCGTATTGGTGTAATAGTTGCATCAGGCAAGACTGTTCAACACGCAATTGAAAATGCAGATTCAGCTGAAAAAGAGATGAATATCCGGATAAAAAAAGAATCAAAAAAAGAGGATGAAGAAATTATACAGAATGAAAATGAACGAATGGAACAGCCATTATAAAAAAAACAAATCTGTATTATCATATCCTGATGAAAATCTTGTGCGTCTGATAGCAGGCAAACTTAAAAAAGCCGGCAATAAAGATAAATTAAACGCAATTGATATAGGATGCGGAAGCGGCAGGCATATTTCACTCCTTAGAGAATCGGGAATTCCGGAAGTTTTCGGAAGCGATTACAGCCTTAACGCTCTTAATATCTGCAGTGAAGCAGGCTTTCACAATCTGATTAACTGTGACAATAAAAGTCTGCCGTTTAGAAATGAAACCTTTGATATAGCCGTCGCCTGGGGCTCCCTTCACTACTCGACAAAAGAAGAAATGCGTTTTATGCTTGGAGAGACAAAAAGAGTAATAAAAAAAGGAGGGACTCTGTTTGCCACATTAAGAAGAGACAATGATACATATTTAAAAACGGGGGATCATCTGGGAAATAACACCTGGAAAACCGGACTGGACGATCTTACCGGGGGCGTTGTCTCATTCTTCAGCGAGGAGGAGTTAAAAGATATATTCAGCATATTCGGGATTTTCAGTTACGGCTGGATGGAGAGAACAATTATAGGAGATATATCAAAGGTCATTTCACACTGGATTATTTCGGCGGAGAGATAACAAATTAAAAGAACTCTTATACTGATGCAACGGCGGATTGTTTAACCTTTATTTTTACTGATAACCTTAACCTTTTCTGCAGATATATAAGGTATACCACCTTTACCTATATTAAGAATAAAAAGCCCCTGCACTTCAACCATGTCCCCGTTATCAACAGCACTTTTTGCGGAATCATAAACATCACAGACACCTTTAAAATTATTCCCGTCATATCCTACCATTACAGTGAAGGCTGTTCCGCTTTTACCCTCTGCTACATTGGCGGTTCTGCCTGTAAACTTCACGGCGCTCCCCCGGAAGAGATGCGGTTTTTCACTGAACTGTTTCAGATCCATCTCTTCATAAACTCTCTCATCGGACTCCATAATAAACCGTATGAGAAAATCGCTTTTCTCCTTTACCGGGTAACTGGCATTGCTGTTAGTTATCCTGTTAAGTATAATTATAGCCTTATTAAAATATCCCTTTTTCATAAGAAGTCTTGCTTCATTGAAATCGTTTAAAAGGATATCTCCCGATGAGTAGAATTCCGGTGTTTTATCTTTATTTATCCTGTTAATAATACCATATCCCGAACCGCTGATATCCACCATATCTATTTTACTTACTTTTTCTCTGCTTAGCTTCACCGCATCACGGCTGCCGAAGAAATTAATTTTTTCGATATTATAGAATAAAGCTGTAAGACCGGCAACAGACAGTAAGATCAGCAGTATCGGCAGAACTAAAGCCGGTTTTACTACAGGTATACGAACTCTCCGGCGACCTGCCTCTATCCTTCGCTGCGGCCTGTCACTGACAGAAACAATACTTCTCCTCCCGGGACGTGGAACAGACACAAGAGTGGTCAGTTTAGCCTCTTTCTGATATCTGTAGAAATCAGCCGATTTCTCTATTCTCCTTAGTCCTCTGCGGAGTAGCCTGTCTGATGATTTTTTCTCAAGCGCACTTATATACTCGGCAATTGCATCCTCACGGCTAAGGGAAGACTTCAAAGCAAGAAAGGCCTTAAGCTGGATAAATGGAGTATATACAGGATTAATAATCCGGATTTTATCCATCAGGATATTGGCTCCCTGCAGATTACCGAGGTAAAGCAGACAGACCGCCTTCAGAAAAAGAGCGTAGTGATCCTCCTGACCTCCGTCTTTAATCTGTTCAAGAATAATTACCGCGTTTGTGTATTTCTTTTTTTTAAACGAAATGTAAGCTTCGTGAAGATGCTGAAATGTATTTTTATCTCCCGACTGTTTCATCTGATTCAGTCTTCCGGGTTATCTTCTTCTGAATAGATTTGTTATTCCTTCAATGACAGAAGACCTGTCATCAACCATCTTCCCTATGATGATGCCGAGAACTATAAATATTATTACAACCATGATTTTAAGCAGGCCAAAAACAAGAACAAGAATGCCAAGAACAAGGCCGGCTATGGCGCCGACCGTTTTCCCCGGACTCTCACTCATCAGTTCAGATAATTTCCCCGGGAGTTCCATATCAGGGCTGTTTTGTCCTTTCCACATACTCACGGGTCTGAGTATTGATCTTGATATAATCCCCTTCATTGACAAAAAGAGGAACCCTTACCTCCGCGCCTGTTTCAACCTTTACAGGTTTAAGCACATTAGTAGCAGTATCTCCTTTAAGTCCCGGTTCGGCATAAGTCACTTTAAGAACAACAAACTGCGGAGGCTCAACTGTCACAGGCTCACCTTCATACATGGCTATATCAACGATGTCCTCTTCTTTCATAAACTGCAGAGCATCACCTATCGCTTTTTTCGGAATTGAATCCTGCTCGTATGATTCCGTATCCATAAACACAAGAGAATCACCCTCTTCATAAAGATACTGCATAGGCCTTTTTACAAGTTTTACATCTTCAACTTTTTCACCGCCCCTGAATGTCCTGTCTATAACGGACCCCTTTTTTACATGTCTCAGCTTTACTCTTACAAAAGCCGCACCTCGGGCCGGTTTAACATGCTGATATTCAATAACAGAATAGAGCTCCCCGTCAAGTTTGACAACAAGTCCTCTTTTTAAATCATTAACTGAAACCATAAAAACCTCTTAAATAACTATTAATTCTTTGGAACATTTAGTCAGTACTTCACAACCTCCGGAATTGACAAGAACCATATCTTCAATCCTTACGCCGCCGCTTCCCGGAATATATATTCCCGGTTCAATAGTAATGACCATATTTTTTTTTAATTTTATACTGCCGCTTTTCTTAACGGCAGGCATTTCGTGAATCTCGATCCCCACGCCATGTCCAAGGCCATGACCGAAATTTTCTCCGTAACCATAATCCGCAATAACCGAACGGGCAGCATTATCAAGCTCACAGGTTTCAATACCCGCCCTGACCGCATTAAGGGCCTTCCCCTGAGCCTCAAGTACAATATTGTATATCTTTTCAAGAGAGTTATCTATTTTCCCTATAAATACAGTTCTTGTCAAGTCCGAATTATAACCTTTATACATACATCCCATGTCAATCAGTAAAATTTCACCAGCCTTGATTTTTTTATCCATAGACGGCATATAATGAGGCATGGATGACGCTGAACCGGAAGCCACTATCGAATCAAAGGAACAGGCAGTACACCCGTTTTTTTTATAATATGTTTCAATTTCAATGGCAATATCCCACTCAGTTATACCCGGTCTGATGAATTTAAGAAGATGGTAAAAACAGCTGTCTGTAATTGCAGCCGCTTCCCTGAGTATATTAATCTCCCCCTCATCCTTAACCATCCTCAAAGTACTGACAGGATCATCATCCATGGAAATTAATTTTATACCCTTCAGTCCCTTCTTCATGTCAGAAAATTGTGAAAGGGTTACATTATGAGATTCTATAAAAAGTTTCTTCTTTTCAATTTTCTGTAAACAATCCTTAAGAGCATCAGCCGTACTCCCCTCCTGCAGAATAAACCTGAAACTTCCGGAGAGTATCGATTTGACATATTCCTCATATCTTGAATCTGAGATGAAAAAGGATTTTCTCTCATCAATGACAAGAGATGCATTAGAACCTGAAAATCCCGTAAGGTATTTAATATTATTCAGATCTGTAATCAGATAAGGAAAACTCTGCTTTTCACTGAGAATTTTCTTAAGCCTGTTTACTCTCATTTAAAACTCCGGTGATTACTTTTATAATCGGTAATTAATAATAGCAAATTCCCGGATTTATTTCTGTCAAGAAATATACTGGACTTGCTGAAGAACTGATACCTGCAACGAAACACTATTCAAAACTGTGGCAGCCGAAACCGGCAGCTGATGCGGCCGTGAGTGAACAGAGTTTCAGTATAATTATTAACCTTAGAACCTGTAATGGCCCTTCTCTATATCATCATGAACTTTCTTGGTAATTTTAATATACCTGTTCTTTCCAGGCTCAAGAAAATACAGTGGATCTTTTATTTTAACAGGATTGAACCCCTCGTTCTGAAGGTTTGATTTTAACTGCTTAAAACTAGCGGTGGCATCTATCTCTTTTCTTATACGTATAAAGTATGGCCTGGCATATACTGCGAGGTTATCGGTAATATACGACGCGAATCCGTTAAGATCAAACTTCATGCCGGGAAGCAGAGTAAGCGCGGCCATTCCCGCGCGACCCTCAGTGTTTTTCACTGTAACACCATATACATTGCAGTCTTCAAAAGCTCCGAACCTGCTCAGTATATCTGAAACTTCATTTGTTGCAACAACCTCACCCTTCCACTTGAAAGTATCTCCCAGTCTGTCAACAAATGAAACATAACCCTTTCTGTGTACCTTAAAAAGATCGCCGCTTATAAAGTACATATCCCCCTTTTTAAAAACATCTTCAATGATCTTGGAATTTGTTGCATTCTTGTTATTCTTGTACCCGGGAAAGGGATTGGTATTGTTTATTGCGGCAAGGAACAACCCTGTCTCTTCAGGTTTGCATTTAACAGCAAGACCGGAATCGTCTCGTATTATCTCCTCTTTGTCCATATCATATTTAACAACCTCCCCCATCCGCACACCTCCGCCGCTCAGCTTACCTATCATCCCCGGTACCCCTTTAACATTGCCGATTGCGCCGACACCTTCAGTAGCGCCGTAAACCTCCACTATTTTTTTAATACCGAACCTGTTCTGAAACTCCAGCCAGTAATCTCCCCTTAACCCGTTGCCGAGAATATACTTCAGCGTATTGTCAGAATCATTCTCCTTCAGCGGCTGATTGTTCAGATACCTGCACAGCTCACCTATGTATACAAAGAGCGTAGCCTTATATTTTCTTATATCATCCCAGAAGCTCCCTGCTGAAAACTTTCTTCTTAGTGCGACAGTTCCGCCGTGTGTTAGCGATACAGACCATGCTATGTTTATACCACTGTTATGGTAAAGCGGAAGACAGATATACATTACATCTTCCGGCAGGGATCTTAGGGAATATCCGCCGGATGCAAAACCAAGCTGAAGCCACTTCTGATGCTTTAATTCGGTAGCCTTCGGGAGTCCCGTAGTGCCGGAGGTATAAATATATTCGAGCACATCCTTTGAATTCACAGGGGGAAGAATTGAGGGATTTGAGACAGGCTCTGCTGAAATAAGCTTATTCAGATCCTCCACTCCGGCTGGAAGTTTTATATCGCTGTTTCCCGTTTCAACAAAAACGCTGGCCGGTCTTTTGAATTTAATGTCATTTCTGATTTTCAGATATTCACCTAAATATTCGGCTCCTACTATCAGCGCCCTTGCCTCGACTATATTTATTGCATGAGTAAGCACCTGCCCTTTTATATTACTGTTGACAAGAGCGGGGACTACACCTATTTTCGCAAGGCCGGCGTGAACCATGAGAAACTCCGGCCTGTTGTCCATAAGAACAGCAACAGTATCCCCTTTAATAAATCCCCTTTTCTGGAAAAGATGCGAATGCCTGTTGGCAGTTTCATTGAAAAGTGTGTATGAAATTTCCCTGTCTTCAAAAAGTATCAGCGGTTTATCTTTGTATTTTGCAGCCTGTTTTTCAAGAACACTCCCCAGAGAGATCTCTTTTTTATTTCTAAGCTGTCTGTACCACCAGACTCCCTCTACGAATGAATAAAGTCTTCTGAAATATTCCATTTAGCTTCTCCATATTAAGGTTTTTTATTTAACACTGTTTACCTGAATCTGCACATCTATGCCATTTATAGAGTGACGATAACGAAGGATTGCCTGTTATTCAAATTCATCACTGTAAACTGAGAGCCATATCATGATTCCGGCGATATAATGTTATAATATCTTTTTCAATTCGGGACGATTATGATTCCCTTCAGCTATTTATCTTTTTTCTCCGGAAACAGTTATATGAGATTGTAATTATAAAAAAAGTCCACAATAATTTTTATATTATATAAACCGTTTATTCATAAACTTTCCACCATGCTGATAACTACACATATCTTTTACATTGGTGGGATAACTACTAAGAAACCGGTTCCGTACTTAAACCTGTTATATATTTCTGAACACGATTACCGGATTAACAGGATTACCTGCGAATTAGCATAGCATACAAGAATGTATCACAGGTCATTTACCAGCTGAATTATATGCAATTCCATAGCAGATTCATGC
Source organism: Spirochaetota bacterium (assembly GCA_963664815.2). GTDB lineage: Bacteria > Spirochaetota > UBA4802 > UBA4802 > UBA5550 > WRGT01. The sequence goes on along the minus strand of CAXXHB010000003.1, from coordinate 1,307,772 downwards.
CAAAAGCCCGATTCTCTTTACAAAAAGGTCAGTTTCGCTTCAAATTCATCTCAAACACCTTACTGACGGTTGTAGACACTTGTTTTTCTCCGCCTTAAACAGTATTGAAACAGTATTGTAGCGGTTTTAACAGGTTCTTCCTACTCCCGAATCTCAGTTTTGACAGATGTCTGATGTTGGCCACTTCATCAGACAAAGTGGCCAACAGGCCGGTGTTGACAAAATCCCTTTTTTTTATATATTGTATTCAGCAGTTTATATATATGACTCAATTAAATGATTAATGAATATTGGTGCACCTGTTATAAAAGAGGTGGCTTACATGATAAATAGTTTTAACCCACAGCTTTTTGAATTTACGTTTCAGGAATCATGAAACGATGATAAATCTGAATATAGTTTTAATTGACATTCAAAACTACTGTGTAAAATCAACCATACCCGATCCACCTGATATTCATGGATGGGCCAGTCAGTTGTTTTCATGATTTCCCGTCATTTGTCTGCAGACTGGTATACTGAACGCACTGACATGACTTCACGCGACATCAGGAGATTCTTTTACAGAAATACATTCGGGCAGCTATCAATGACAGGGGGAAAAACACCAGACCATGAATTGTCTTTTAATACGGTTCTTAATATACTTTACAAAACGAGATGCTTAAATGAAAATAATATATCTTACGGATATACACGGTTCATTCACACGAGTTTATGAGCTGCTTCTTGAAACTGTGGCTGATGTGTATATTATAGCCGGTGATCTTATTGATATTCCCTTTTACAATATAGATTCCGCAATCAACTACCATGAACTCCAGACGTTCTTTAATGGTCTCAGACGTAAAATGGAAAGAACAGGCGAAATACTTGAGAATTTTGTAGATACGCTGATTGATGACCCCTCCACCGATAGTGAAACAAAAGAGAAGGCCTTCGATTACCAGCAGTATACAATAAGGGCGCGGCGGGTTATGCAGCAGAAATACAAGGTGCTGGAAAACATACTCTCGATAAAAGGCAACTCCTCGATATTTGTACTCCCGGGAAACTACGACATGAACCTGAGATTCACATCGCTTCACGAAAGGGACCTCCATATGCAGTGGCATGAAATAGATGGAATAAAATTTGCAGGATATGGAGGTGCGGATATATGGTCAGCAGGTATTCCCGAAAGATATATAATCAAATACCAGGCCGGAATAAACATACCCGATAAAAACAACGAAATGTACCTCTTCTTTAAAGCTGTAAAACCGGACTTTATAATATCCCACCAGCCGGCACATGGTATCCACGACAGGATTTCATGGAAAGGTCCGTCTGGTTCTCCGGCGCTTCGCACATACTGTGAAAACAGCAGAGTAAAGGCATGCCTGACCGGACATATACATGAGGACTGGGGATTATTTCAGAGTGACTCGACTCTCTTTCTTAATCCATCAAATTTCGGCGAAGTTACCACTGTAAAAGGGGAAGTTGCAGAAGGGGGGTTTTTCTACGAGATTACCATGAATAGTACAGATAAAATAATTACCCGCATCCAGTTTCAGAAGTTTGCCAATAAAAACATATACCCCATTGCCGATTACTTTCATAAAAACGGCAGATACACCGAGAAAATACTTGATCCGGAGAGATATAATGCCCTGAAACTTCAACTAAACTATGATATGAAAACAGAAAAATATTCCCATATTCCGGAAATAGAACTCTTCCTCGATATACGGAATTTTTTCAGAAGGTTTCAGACCAGGGAATCAGAAATAAGGATGCAGGAACTGGAAAGCGTTCTTGAACAGATAACAGATGAGCATGGAGAGATAGCTTTCGATATTGTAGGATCGCTTAACATGGGTCTTTCAAGCAGCAGCTCTGATATAGACATTATAATATACCTGCGAATTGATAACCAGGATTCCGGGGAATGCCTGGAATGTGAAAACTACCGGCAGATAATTGATCTTCTCAACCGGTACCTCCACGGGAAGTATGAATACCAGATTATCGACTGTATCAATCTCAACGTTGTCGAGAAGAGTATTAAAGATGAAAATTACGAATGTGAAATAATTCAGAGATTTGTAACACACAGGGCAATGTGCCGGCCTGTGAACTACAGGGTAATCGCTCCTGTTGAGGACCTTCTTAATACCAGGATAGAGTTCAGGAAAGAGGTTGAAGGTTCTGTAAGATCCTACTTTAAAATACTTATGACTACAACAAGCCACTCAACATCATTTGACAAATATCTGACAAGAATAAAATCACTTGGTGTAAAAATTCCCGATGCGATAAATTCAAAAATTAAACGATATCTTGACGGCGGATGATCCCATTAATTAACACCGATATTTCAATCTTATACTGCTTATTTATATAAATATCAGGAAAATAATTGAATATATACAAATATTTGTCATATTTATATAAAGAATTTGACAAATATTTCTTACATATACTATAATCGCCTATTCATAACTGCACAAGAAGTGGAAATTACGTTGTTTCTGTTTCACATGTAAGGGAATTGAAATACATTAAAGGCACTTTTGTACAATGAGGAATATTCCTGTAATCTGAAGATTATGGAGGATCTATTGATGAACAGCGATAGAATATTTTCAAAAAATGATTGTGAAAAGATTCTCAGTCTTTTTGATAATTATCATATTCAGGATGAATCTGAAAAAAAGCTTTTAGACAACCTTAAACAGCAGATCCTTAAATCAAAACCTGTTGACCCGCAAAAAATCAAGGATAATATAGTTAAAATAAACTCAATAATAGTCTTAAGAAATATCGGCAATGGTTTAAGAGAGGAATTTCATCTTGTTTTTCCGGATGATTCCGATATTAAATGCAAAAAAATATCCATATTCTCCGGGATTGGTTCTCAGGTTCTCGGGAATAAAATCGGAGCTGTTATAAAAGAAAATTCCAGTTCTGAAAAATATTACATGATTGAAGATATAATCTACCAGTAAATAAAAAATCCTCCGGCAATTTAGACTTTTTCTATACAGCTGCCGCAATCGCCGGCCTCCGAACTTACTACCGTAATTATACTGTCTTTAAAAATGATTTAGTTTATTTCATTGAAATAATAATAAAAAACATGTATATTGTATCTGAAACTGGCGATTCCGTTTTTAATCTTAAAGATTATATTCCTGAGAGATAAGTGAATTTGAAGAATAACTTTTATATACATACACCAAAGTCTGGTAAAAGATCCTGTAATTACTGCAGTATCTCAGCATTCCGCGCTTTTATTATTGTAGTTGTGACTATCGTATTTTTTGCAACACCGGATTTTACAATATCAGCAGAAGCAATTCCCGGATATAAAAAAAAGACAGTAATCTTTGGCGGAGATTCATCCAATCCGCCATATGAATTCATCGACAATAACGGGTCACCTGCCGGATTCACTGTGGATCTGACAAAAGCAATATCAGAAGAGATGGGCTGGAACGTCGAATTAAAACTCGGAGATATTGAGACAATTTATAAAGAGCTGGAATCTGGTAATATTGATATTGTCCAGAAAGCGGTTCTTACCGATGAAAATCTGAAAATTTACAACTATTCAATACCATACCATGAATTCAGGTACTCCGTTTTTATCAACAGCACAGACATTTATTACTTTAACAGCCACCATCTGGAAGGATTGAATCCTGTAACGTATAAAAGAAGTTTTATAGATGACTATATTAAAAAAAACAGCCCGGATAAAAAAATTAAATATACAGACAGGCTTATTGATTCAATATCACACATTTCTCTTAATCATAATTCCTACACCATTTTAAATAAATATCTCGGTTTATACCTCACTAAAACATACGGTATTGAAAATGTCGTTCCCGCAGGTGACCCCATTATAATTGAGAAGTACTATTATATTTCTTTAAAGAAAGATAAACAGCTTATTTCCGGTATCAATGAAGGATTGAAAATCATTAAGATAAACGGCAGGTATGGAACGATATATAATAAATGGTTCGGTATAGTGGAAGAGAATTACATTAACCATATCGTTTTAAAAATAATGTCATTAATATTTATCCCGGTAATTCTGCTGTATCTTGCTATACTCATATGGTCATGGACATTAAAGAAAAAGATTAAAACTCAAACTATACGTCTTTCAGAAGAGTTGACCAGGCATAAATTCTCGGAAAAAGCATTGATGGAAAGCGAGGAGCGTTCCAGGCTTATAATCGAGCATGCCCCGCTGGGAATTCTGCATTTCAATCCCAATGGCGAAATAACAACATGTAACGACAGTCTTGCCAGAATACTTGATTCAACCAGGGATAGGCTTATCGGCTTTAACATGTTAAACATCCCGGATACAGAACTTGCTGCCTCCATAAAAAAAGTCATCAATGGTGAAACCGGTTATTTTGAAGGTGAATATCGCTCAGTAACATCAACCAAATCCACCAACATAAGGGCGATGTTCACACCTATAAAATTACCAAACGGAAGCATAACAGGGGGCCTGGGAATTATTGAAGACAATACTTCAAGAAAAAAATACGAGGAAGATATCCTGGCTGCAAAAGAAACGGCAGAATCTGCAAACAGTATCAAGAGCGATTTTCTTGCCAATATGAGCCATGAAGTCCGCACACCGCTGAATGGAATTCTCGGTATGCTTCAGCTTATACAGACTACCGGCGTAAATGATGAACAGGCCAATTACGTCAACATAGCAATGAAATCTGGTATGAGACTGACAAGACTGCTGAATGATATACTCGATCTCTCCAGGGTCGAATCTGATAAACTCGTTCTCAATGAAACACAATTCAGCCTCAGGGATATCTTCAGCTTTATTAAAGAGAGGTACTTTAATGAATGTGAGGAAAAAGGGGTAAAACTATTACTGAATATAGAAGAGGGAGTCCCGGATGAAGTAATAGGAGACGAAATCAGGATACGACAGATTCTTGTCAACCTTGTATCAAATGCGGTCAAGTTTACAAAAAATGGCGAGATATCCGTCAACATTTCAGCAGAAAATGTCTCACTATATGGAGAAGTAAATATTATTATATCAGTAAAAGACACTGGCATTGGAATAGCAAATGATATGCTTACCAGGATATTTGAACCATTCCGTCAGGGTGAGAATTCATACAGAAGAACATTCCAGGGAGCGGGTCTGGGACTAACTCTTGTAAAACACCTTGTCAACCTGATGAACGGGACTATTAATATTGATAGCAATCCGGGAGAAGGCACATTTGTGGAATGTTCAATAACAGTAAAATTACCGGAAAACCAGGCGATAATTCTTAAGCCGGTATTAAATGAAAAACTGAATAAAAGCGGCAACATGTGTACAATACTGATTGCTGAAGATGAAAGAATAAACAGACTGGCATTAAAGAGGATACTTGAAAAATCAGGTTACAGAATACTTGAAGCAGAGAACGGAATTGAAACGTTAAAAATTCTCAAAAAAGAGAATCCCGACTGCATACTCATGGATATACAGATGCCTGAGATGGATGGAATTGAAGCTACAAAACGCATCAGGAAAAGGGAGGAGTTCGGTGATAAATCCGACATACCAATAATAGCCCTCACCGCTTACACGATGCCTGAAGACAGGGAAAAGATCAGTGCAGCCGGGCTCGATGACTATATATCAAAACCGGTTAATATGGATTATCTTATCAAAACAGTTTCAAGATTTATTGAGAGAGATGATAAAAACTGAATTTTTTATCTGCATTTTTTATCCACACGGAAAGTATACTTTTTTCACAATGAAAACCGGCATTAAATATTTTAGTTTCATATTATAAATCCTTGTTTACTAAAAATCTGAAGCAGATTACTATAGTTATCAGACGGATCAGAGTCTTTTATAATCATAACCCGTTATATTTTTTAATCAATCAGAATAAATATCACTCTGACAGGTAAATGTATGTTATCAAAACTGTTAACAGCCGGAAAGATTTCAATCAGATTGAAACTCACACTTACACTTACGACTATATTATTATCGAGTCTGGTAATTTCCAATTATCTGAACTATAAGGCCTCGCAGAAATCTGTCAGGGAGAATCTGATTAATGGAGTTTTACCACTCACAAGGGATAACATCTACACAGAAATACAGACCAACCTTGTAAGACCGGTCTTTCTCTCCTCCCTTATGGCAAATGATACTTTTTTAAAAGACTGGGCTATTTCCGGGGAAAACGATCCTTCGAAAATTATAAAATACCTTAAAGAGATTAACGATAAGTACAGTTTTTTTACTACTTTTTTTATCTCTGAAAAAACAAAAAAATACTATCACTTCAACGGTATAACAAAAGTTATATCAAAAAATGATGCACATGATGAGTGGTACTATAAATTTATTGAATCAGGGCATGATTATGAGCTTGATGTAGATACAAACGAAGCTGAAAAGAACACTCTCACAATTTTTATCAATCACAGGGTTCTCGATTACCGGAAAAATCTTCTGGGTGTAACAGGTGCAGGATTAAAAATGGACAGCATAACAGCTCTCCTGAAATCATATATGAACGTGTACGGCAGCACTGTGTACCTTGTTAACATAAACGGGATAGTTCAGGCTCATCCGAATGAAAAACTGACAGAGCATGCCGATATTCATAAACTCAAAGGCATTAAGGATATAGCAGATGTTATTCTTTCATCGAGAGAGTCCACTTCGATGTATGAGTTTAACAGAAACAACGAACATATTCTTCTGACTGTAAGATACATTCCTGAATTCAACTGGTTCTTATTTGTTGAGATTGATGAAAAATCCAGGATGGGTATTATAATGAAAAGCATTATTGCGAACCTTTTCCTTGGAGTAATTCTCTCATGCCTTGTTATAGGAATTTGTATTTTCGTTGTTAATTATTTCCAGAGCAGGCTCGAATATATGGCAGCAACAGATGAACTTACAGGCGCGAATAACAGAAGAGAGTTCGACCTGCAATTCAGAAAATCAGTCTACAACTACAACAGAAACGGCACTCCATTTTCACTCATAATTTTCGATATAGATCACTTTAAAACCATAAATGACACAATGGGGCATATAACAGGGGATTCATCAATAAAAAATCTGGCAGTAATTGCACGAAGTGTCATGAGACTTACAGACACACTGGTCAGATGGGGAGGGGATGAATTTATTATTCTGACACATGGCGACGAGGAGAGCGCCCTTCTCGCTGCAGAGAGAATAAGAAAGCAGGTTGAAACAAGCGAATTCTTCAAAAAGCATGATAATGGATTATCTGATAAACACAATATAACAATAAGCTGCGGAGTTTCAGGATTCAGGAAAGGTGATACCCTCGATTCTATTCTTGCAAGAGCGGATTCAGCACTTTATAAAGCAAAAACCGAGGGGAGAAACCGAAGTTTAAGAGGATAGGCTTTTTATACTATTACAGAATTATACAATAAATATAAAAAAACACCTTTATTACATTTAAGAATTGACAAAAATCGTATATCAATTATAAAGACTGTAAGTTAGATTAGGCTTCGTAAATTCTTCTAGTTCGCCTCTCAAGGTTAACTTCATAGCAGTATTTAACGCCCGATCAGACGGGGGTAACCCTTATTAAACACTCAGGAGCTCAACAATGTCTCAAGGAACAGTTAAATGGTTTAACGACCAAAAAGGTTATGGTTTTATTTCAGCTACAGATGGTAAAGATTATTTTGTTCACCACTCAAGTATACTTGGTGAAGGCTTTAAAACCCTTAAAGAAGGTGCCAGCGTTCAATTTGATATCGAAAAAACTGACAGGGGCCCAAGAGCAGTGCAGGTCTCTGTAATATAAATAATTACGTTATATTTTAAACCTGTAAAAAACCCGGTAAAATAACCGGGTTTTTTGTTTATAATTATCCTTAAAAAAGAACTTATTGTCAAATAAAATCTAATGTTTATGATTATGTAATTCTATCTCATCTTTTAAGTGAGAGTGTTCATGTTTACCATGTTCCGCGTCATGAATATGGTCATGAATGCTTTCTCCTTCACGTTTTTCTGAAGGATGAATATAAATATGCTCATGTATATGAGAGTGCTCATGTTCATGAGGATGAATATGTACCTGTCCAAACTCATGATGATGTTCATGCGTATGCCTGTGAACATGGGGATGAGAATGTTCCTGTTTATATTCCTCTTTTTCCTTCATAATTTCCTCCATATAAAAAATAAAAATTAAATAACAGAGTTGTTTACAAACTGGCGTTTTTTGCTCTCAGGAATCCCTGATCGGACTTTATTAAGGGCACTGACCTGTGAACAAACACAACGCAACCCCGAACCCAGCTTCATAAAAACAGAGTCTAACCACTGCAAGTGTTTGATGCAGTTTCACAACATATCTATTATATATTCTATCAATTAAAGAGTCAATTTTATTTCATTGATTTGTTAATGAATCCGGTTATGAGGCTCTTACACAATTACGCCCCTCATTCTTCGCAAGATAAACCAGTTCATCCACACGTTTCAGCACCGAATCTGATGTTTCATTCCTGCGGTATTCTGTTACACCGAAACTTGCGGTTATATTCCCTGACAGGCTGAATGACATATTCCTCACTTCATTTATGAGCTTATCAGCAAATATCCCGGCACTATCAAGACCTGTTCCGGGAAGAAGTATCATAAATTCTTCCCCTCCCCATCTTGCGAGAACATCATTCCTGCGTATCCTTCGATTCATCATAGCTACTATTTTTTTAAGGATTTCATCACCTGCATCATGACCAAAGTTATCATTAATATGCTTGAAATGATCCAGATCAAACATAATAAGCGAAAAAACAGCATTATACCTGACGGCTCTGTTGATTTCAGATTCAAGCACAATTAAAAGATAGCGTCTGTTATACGCGCATGTCAGCGGGTCCGTTGTTGAGAGAGCAACAAGTTTCTCCTCCATTTTTTTACTCTCGGTTATATCGCGTGTTACACCTGTAATTCTCTCAGCCTTTCCATCCAGGCCCCTGATTACCTGAGCGTGACCCTCCAGATAATGTATTGTCCCGTCTGGCCATATAATTCTGAAACTCCCTTTAAAAGTTGAAAGCTCCTTCACGCCTGATGAGAAAAATGATACAATTGACTTGCGGTCATCCGGATGAATTTTTTTTTCCCATAAACCGTATAATCCCTCTGTTACATCCTCTTTTATTCCGTATAGATTGTACATCTGGCTATCCCAGATAATTACATTATTTACTATATCCCAGTCCCATATGCCCATTCCCGCAGATTCAGTTGCTAGTGTCAATCGCTCGGCAAGTTTATTCAGTTCAAGTTCATAATTTATTCTTTCGGTAATATCCCTTGCGGCAGTATAAATATATTTTCCGGTTGGATAAGAGCGCCATTCAATGAACCTGTAATTACCTTCACTGTTGCGGTATCTGTTTGTAAAATTAAGAACCGGCACCTGGTCAGTTAAAGCCTCAAGAAACCGGTTTGTGGATTGTATATCATCCGGATGTACAAATTCCATGAAGCTTCTCCCTTCAAGTTCATCCATTGAATAACCGAGTATCCTCTCCCACTCCCTGTTAACCCTTATGAAATAGCCTTCAGTATCGATAATACACAGAAGATCAAGAGTCACTGTAAAAAAACGCTCCATCTCCTCGCTTTTCTGCTTCAATGCTTCTTCATTTTTTTTCCTTAACGTAATATCTCTGTGAATTCCGAAGCTCCCCAGGATGCGGCCATAATTATCATATATTACAAAATAATCACCTTCAATATAAAACGGAGTACCATCAAATTTTCTTGCTATTGTCTCTATATGTTTAATGCCGCTGTCAAAAAAATCTTTCCAGACTCTTCTCCCTTCAGGAATATTATGCTTATAAATATCAGATGGAGTTAACCCGATGTATTCTTCAAAAGTACCACCGGACTGGACAATCAAAGCCTGATTGACATGGGTAATTTTCAGGTGTGCAAAAATATAATCAAGGAGAGTCTCTTTGTCAGAGTTTTCATCCCACTTTACAGGCTCATCCAGAATCATAAAAAAGAATCCATCCGGAGACTGCCTGAAAAACAATTCCAGTCTTTTTCTGCTCTCCGTCTGATCCTGTTCAATACCGGTTTTTTCTTTAATATCAATCTGTACGCTTATAAACCCTGTAACTTCACCCTTTTCATCTCGAAAAGGTGTTATTGTCTGTTCTTCGGGATACAGCGTTCCATCTTTTTTTTCGTAAACAAGAATACCCCTCCAGATCCCGTCTGTCAGTAGTTTATTCAGTATATTTTTATAAAATTCTTCATCATATCTCTCCGAATTTAAAAGAACATCAATATAATTATCAACAACTTCATCCCTTTTGTATCCTGTTACTTTTAAATAGGATTCGTTCACCCATAGTATTTTTCCTCTGATGTCAGTGATGACTACAGCGTTAGCTGCAGATTCAAATGCTTTCACAATAATGTACTTTTCATTATGAACTTTTATAAAACCCGCTGATTTCAGTAATCTGTTAAAAATTTTATTTTTCACCATTTAATCTTTATCTGTATAATTATGTATTTCATTTCAATGAATATGGGATAAATCAATTACGAAGCTTATATACTGAATATTTAGATTGCTCCTTAATAAACGGGGAATATATATCAATAAATAATATGGCTATGAACTGTCATTAAAAAAAATATAAAAAAATATTATTACACTTTTTTAAAGTTTTATTTAAAGGAAATTAATCGTTACCATACAAATATTGAATTATTGTTATGAATTATTTTTCGTGATAAATTTTAAAAATACTAAGAACATTACTTTTCAGTTGTATTTCCAGAAGTTATCAGATTTTAAAAAACTCCAGCTGATTTTTCATATTTTCCGCCTGAGCACTTATCTCTTCAGCCGATGACGCAATCTCCTCTGCCCCGGAAGCCTGCTGTTGAGTCTGATCATTTATCTGGTCCATTGTCTTTGAAATTTCCTGATGCGTTATAGTCTGTTCGTGTGTCGAATTTGATATATTATCTGACATCTCCATTACAAGTTTTGTAGCGCTTGTGACTTCTTCACCCGCCTTAGCCTGTGTTTCCGTGGACTGGGCTATTTTCTGTACCAGCTCTTTTGTTTTATTTATGAAATTGATAATATTTTCCAGAGCTTTGGATGTATCATTAATATCCTGGATTCCCTGCCTTGCTGACTTTACACCATTCGATACGAGATTTGTTATATTTTTAGCCGAATCGGCAGTCTGTTCCGCCAGTTTACCAATTTCATCTGCAACGACGGCAAAGCCCCTGCCATGTTCACCTGCCCTTGCAGCTTCTATCGCCGCATTCAGAGCAAGGAGATTCACCTGGTCAGATATATCCCCTATCAGGGAAACCATCTCGGCAATTTTACGTGAATTATCGTTGAGACTGTTCATTCCGGCGATGGTATTCTGCATAAGGTCATTCCCTTTTAGGGCCTCATTTGTGGTATCATTCGCAACTTTAAGGGTTGTTATGGCATCGCTGTTGACAGCTTTTATCAGTTCTCCCAGTTCTTCAATAAGCCTGTAGGTATCCTTGGCATGATCAGACTGGATCTTTGAATTATCAGCTATAGATTCATTTGAAGCAGAGATTTCCTCAAGTGACGCTGTTGCCTCTTCCACCGCGGCAGCCTGTGCCTGCGCGCTGTCAGCAAGCGATGTACTTGTTGCTGACAATTCTTCAGCGGATGCTGCAAGCTGGTTTGATGAATTCAAAGCGGAGTTCACTACCTCGGTTATTCTTTTCTGAAATTTCTTCAGATTAATAATCATATCACCGAACTCATCAGGCAGATAATCGTCGCTCTTTGCTTTGAGATCACCTTCCGAGAGTCTTCGGAAAACTTCAATTGTATTGCGTATAGGTGTTGAAAAATTCAGCCCTATTTTATATATAATAACAAAAATGAAAATATTTATAAACATGATGCCAATCATAACATTCAAAATTACAGCATTGATACGTTTCATGAGAAATTTTTCATATGTTGTTGAAACCAGATAATGACCGGTTGTCTGAAGCTTTATTTTCCTCAGCATGAGAGGTTTATCATTTATTATAAAACTGTTGAAATCTGAATCATTCCCTTTAACAAAAGCCATCAAATCCTTCCCGTTTTTATCCAGAAGATCTTTTCCAATAATCTTGTCAATAAAACGGCTTTCCGGATGGTATATAATTTTTCCTGCGCTGTTCATAAGAAAATATTTTGTTTCGTCACTTTCACTGACATCGTCTACAATTTTTTTTATTGAATCTACATTAATAGTAGCACCGATTGCCCCTGCTGTTTTCCCATTTACAAGGTAAGGCACAGCACATACTATAATTTTATTACCTGTATCACGACTTTGAACCATATCCGACCATGCCACAGTGTTGGTACGGACTATCTCCCTGAAATAATCCCTGTCGGTAAGATTTATTATATTATTGTTATTAGTATAGCTTTCACCATTAACCTTTGAGATAAAAAGAGTTTCCATATTGTTATTAATCCTTTTACTGAAAACTTTTTTAGAAACAGCAGCAGCTTCTCCTGCCGATATTCCGGAAATATTCACCAGGTTCATATAAGATTTCAGTTCCGTTATAACATTTCCAAACTCCCGATCCAGAGCAAGGCGGGCTTTTTCAGTACTCGTAATAGTATTAAACCTGTTGAATTCCATAGTCCTGTTCACATTGATTGAATAAATCCCAAATCCCACAAACAGGAGAATCACAATAATAAAGCTCAAAATAGGAGCAAGAAGCTTTTCAAAGATGGAGAGAGAACGCAAGTTAACCGCAATCGATACAGGATATAATATAATTTTGAATCTGTAATAATGAAAAAAGGTAAGCCCCCCCATAAGAAGAATATCTTTCAAATAATAAAAGATCACCTGATAAGGACTGACAATCAACCCAATAATATAAGAAACTGTAGATAACATTATTGATGAGGAAAGTAACGGTGTGCAGAAAAGGATCGACACATTACGCGGAAGATTTTTCCCGAAACGGATTGCCGCCTCGTCGCGAATATTTTCATTTATCATTCTCTGAAGCTTATTAGTTACCAGGTGATAAATGAATATTGTGGCAAGACATATAACAACTCCAAATAGCAGTATAAAAATAATCCTTTTAATCTGCTCCGCATTATTGCCGCGCGTCATTAAAAGGATTGTATTGATCAGGGGATCAAGCAGCAATATAAGGCTGAAATTCCACATCAGCCGTTTCTTTATTTCTGTTAATTTTATTTCCCGCATCACATCCTCCGAAGATAGACTACCAGACAAAAAGTATAATTAAAACTGCCACAATAGTTCTGCACTTATATATAAGACCGAAACACCAAAACATGAATATTAACCCCAGCATAAAGTGTATTAACATTAACCAGATCAAAACAAACCTAATATTAAAAAATCCTGATTTATTTATTGAATTTACATAACGAATAAGAAGGAAAAAAGGTTTACATATAATTAAACAATAAAAGCGGAAAAAGTCTATAGCTTCGTAAAATTTTACGTAATTTTACTGAGATTTTAACATCAAGATCACCGGAAAGAATCTGCTTTATAAAATTCCGCTGAACCTGACAAAGATGCACAGTATCAAATTCCAATATTTTAATTGTAGTTATAATTCCAGGTTCTGCCATTAATCTGAATATATTAAACTATAATTAATTAAAATAACTTATCAGCAGCATAACATTCAGCACAGTGACTATACACCCGATTATCATAAGAAGTGTCAGAGTAAATTTTCCGTTTGAATATTTCCCCATAACTTTTTTTGAACTTGTAAGATATATCTGCATAAAAACTGTTACAGGCAGTTGTATACTTAAAAACATCTGCGACATTATCAGTCCCCTGTAAGGATCATGAATAAAAAAAATAATCAGTACTGCAGCAACTATTGTCAGAACTAACCCGATACGGGAATGTTTGTCCCTGATATTGTACGGTTCCTTGAACATACCTGCAAAAATTGAGCCTCCAGCCATGCCTGCAGTAACACTTGAAGATATTCCTGCGAACAGAAGAGCTGTTGCGAAAATAACAGATGCCATATTATCCGCTATAGGAGTCAACATAGATTCCGCCTGTTGAAGTTCCGAAACAGTTATTTTGTTTGTATAGAATGCCGCAGCAGCAAGAATTATTATAGCACTGTTAATTGCCCAGCCTATACCCATTGAAAAAAGAGTATCTAAAAATTCGAAATCGAGCTGTTTCTTTATAATTCTGTCATTTTCAAGATTCCACTGCCTGCTCTGAATTATTTCAGAGTGAAGAAAAAGATTATGAGGCATCACCACGGCACCAAGCACACTCATTATAACAGGCATTGATCCATGAGGAATTGAAGGTACAATCCATCCGACGACAGCTGAATTCCAGTCAATTTTCAATAATGTCAACTCATACAGAAAGGATAATCCTATAATAGATACGAATCCTATAATAAATTTTTCAAGCCGTTTATATGAGTTTGTGAATAAGAATACCAGAACAAGAACAGCTGAAAAAATTGTTCCGGGTAATAATGGTATTTTAAAAAGCATATTGAGACCAATTGCAGCGCCAAGGATTTCAGCCAGTGAAGTTGCGATCACTGCAAACATTGACGTGATAAGTGTAATGTTGGCAATCCATGCCGGTGTATGAAACGAAGTTGCCTCTGCAAGACATAGCCCGGAAGCAATGCCAAGATGCGCCACATTATGCTGAAGAATAACAAGCATAATTGTGGAAAGAGTCACCATCCAGAGAAGAGTATAGCCGTATTCTGATCCGGCAGCAATATTTGAAGCCCAGTTCCCCGGATCGATAAAGCCCACTGTGACAAGAAGCCCCGGGCCGATGTATCTCAGGAATTTAAGCGTTTCAAAATCCTGAATATAATCCCTTTTAAAATAATTTTTAATTTTTTCCGGTATTAACATATTTTAGTCAATTCTTCGCTTATCAGTAAATAATAATTCATGAAATTACAATCACGCCGCGTTCTTCAAGTTTTTTTAAAATACCTTTATTTTTTACAGGATTATCCATGATGTTTACATAAACCAGTTCATTGAGTCCCAGCAGAACTGATATATCCTCAATGCTGTTGAAGGAGATATCCAGTTCTTTGATATTCTGGAGATTAGCAAGAGAATCAATGGATTCTATGCTGTTATCGGATATATAGAGATACTCCAGCATTTCAAGACCGGAAAGACGATCAATTTTATAAATGTGATTACCTGATAGATTAAGCATTGTAATATTTCTGCAATGCTCAATCCCCCTGAGGTCAACAATCTCGGAGTCTGAAAGATCAAGTTCACCCTCAAGATTATGAAGATCTTCAACAGTAACAGAATCATCTATTCCTCCGAAAATCATCCTGTTTATCGCTTCAATAAATCCATACTCAAACGGATTTATTTCATCAACAACTATATCATCTATGTTTTCTTCATATTCAAATTCATCAGTCTTATCATCAAATGCTTCGTCTTTTTCACTATATCCGAAATTATCATCACTGTAAGAATATGTTTCATTCGTATCTATTTCGAATTTCTTGACTACCCCTGATGTTTTGCGCCTGTTGAATATATATATTCTTTTATAACGGAGCAGTTCGCTTACCTGATTTTGTTTTAAACTCTCTTCAATAGCAGAGAGTATTATCGCAGTTTTGTCCGGATGATAATTCTGTATAATACGGGCAAAAAGACGGCTTATATTCATCCCCGCCGCATCGAATTCAAGAATATCAGCATACCTCAGAAGTGAATTCAGATCTTTTATCTTATAGCTGTTGATTACATCGACACTGATTTCTTTAAGCTTTTTTTCAGTTACATGTTTCAGCAGCTCGTTATATATGGTTTCCGCATTGTTATCAATTGTTTTCATTAATAAAATTCTACCTCTGTATAACAACCATACCATTATTTAAAGCATTGAAAACTGACGAATAATCACCATTTGGGTTCCATGCGACCCATCCTCTTGCGCCTGTGTCCTCAACTCCTTTTATCTGCATAGCTACATACTGATCCAGTTTTACCCTGGCATACTGTATGTTATATGGAAATGCCTGTATATATGGTTGTATTGCAACACTTTTACCCTCCAGGCGTTTCAGCCCCTTTAAGATTCCCTCTTTAACGGTTTCACCAGGAGCGCTCATTCTATGGCGGTCACCGGTATAATGGCTTGGGTAAAGCATGGGATATATTACATCCGTATATAATGCAAAAACTTCCAGTTTCTGTCCTATAAAATCGTTCTGGTTATAAACAATACGCCCAAATATATCAGCGGAGAGTTTTACCTTTTTTTCATCTGTGATTTTGCGGAAACTTTTAAGTATCTCCTCTATGATTGCATATTTCTTTTTCAGAGGATATGAAATCCCTCCATCCTGAAACCTTATATAATCCAGCTGTATTTCATCGAATCCTGAATCCGCCGCTGATGATGCCAGTGCATTCAGTTCCTTCAGTTTTAATTCAGAAACCGGAAGTTTATTAATTCCATCCTGAAAGCATACAATACGGGCTGTCGTATATATATTTTCACTTTTAAGAAATTCCATCACATTCCTGTTGATTTTAAATTTTGTACTGCCAAATGAATGTACATCAATTACAAGCATGTTAATTCCGAACGGTTTCCCCTTATTTATCAGGGTTTTGATATATTCAATGTTACGGCCACGATGGTTCGGGATATATAATGCCCTCATAAAAGTTTTTGATATCCCCGGTTCAGTTGTTGTTTTTTCCTGTGAAACGGCTTTATTCCCGGTTGTCTGACAATGCAGCAATGATAGAAAAAGCATAATAATAAGAATCAGGTTTAGCCTTTTTTTTCTTTTAAATCTATTCATAACAGGAAGATATCCTTTTTTTAATTTGTTTCTGAAATAAGTAATAATCCCTTAACATATATTTTGTATAAATTAAACGATTACATTACTCTGCCGCTATTAGTGGCAGAGTGAATAGAGTATTATAATAAATTAAGAAATAATTATTGTTCAGAAATACAGACACTAAGGTTGAACTATTTTTTACGTCAAGTATTTCAAAGATTCTTTTTTTATATTAAAAGTTATCTTTAAATCCTCCGGCAGGATTTCTTTAAGTTTTCTTTTCTTAGTATCTCTCTTATCTGTTAAGAGGAATGTTCTACAGCGAAATCTTATCATCAACTGATTCAATATTATCTTCGAAAAAGCCGATTATTGAAGCATACTTCCTTAACCTGTTTTAATATCCGGCAAATCATCTTTACGAAGAGAAGCTGAATAAGAAAAACCATCGGCAGAACCGGGTAAAAAGGTTAAATTTTTGCTGTTAAATTAAAACTATTTTACTATAAAACTTCTCATCGAAATAGTTCCATAGCATATTGATTCATGAATAAATTCAACTCTCTCATCATCCATGATCTGTGATACAGCATAAAGCATTGGTATATAATGTTCATCGGTAGGTACCGCATATTTTGCAATCTTTCCCCACTTCTCATACCCGATGAGTTCGGAGTAATTATTCTCAGTTAAATTTTTTTTCACGCACTCATCAAACTCCAAAGCCCACTCACGTGGAGCAACACCCTCATAATAATCCATAACATGGAGATTGTGTACAATATTTCCGCTGCCTATTATCAGGAGACCTTTATCTCTTAATACGGACAACTCCTTTCCTATTCTGTAATGGTCCTCCGGAGATGAATTCATATCAAGGCTGATCTCCAGTACAGGAATATTTTCTTCAGGATAGATATGTTTTAAGACCGCCCATGCCGCATGATCTATACCCCTCTCTTCATCAGGTATAATGTTTACTCCAGATACAGATTTTGATACCATGGCAGCAATTTCGGGCGAGCCTGACGGCTGGTATTTGATTTTATAAAGTTCTTCCGGAAATCCGTAGAAGTCATATATCTGTTCAGGGTTCCTCCCCGACGTTATTCTTGTACCTTGTGTCAGCCAGTGCGCCGAGACTACAAGCACTGCTTCCGGTTCAGGTATTTTTTCTGCAAGTTTTTTCAGATCTGAAGTAAAATCATTATTATGCATCGCGTTTATTGGCGAACCATGACCAATAAATAGAGCCGGCATTTTTTCTCGTCCCATAAATACTTCTCCCTGCATGATTTATCAAAATATACTTCTGAAGCTAAATTATTTCAATAAGGATTGTAAAATATGAGAATAAAACAATTATATATCAACTTCTCATTAATAAACAATTCCTTTCAGGCTGACATCTATTTTAACGGCAGTATGTCTGTTTTATTAGAGGTTTTTTATATGAAAAACCCAATATGATTTTAATTTTCACATTAAAATATATGATCAGGATTTTATTTTTAAAATATAAACTATAACCAGCGCCTTTCTTATGATATTTAAAGACATGCAGAAGTATTATTTTAAAGAGGTTTGAAATAACGGGAAATCACAATAACCATATTTTTCAGAATCTAAGTCCGGCATGATTGATAAAATATGTTTCATCTACAGCTTGGCAATAGCACCTTTATATGATTTTATTAATTCGCTGTTTACACAGTACCTGGCTAAGATGATAGCGTTAAATGGTTATTTTGTTATGTTTAAATATTATATCCGGCTCAGTTCCTCAGAAAATTCGGGATTATCAGACAAAATGAAATTTTCTATCAACTGACTCTACAAGGCTTGCATAATTATTTTTCTTTGACAGGTAATTGAAATATGAAGAATTGCCAATTCTCTCTTTTATATACTCTTCCGGAAAACTTGTAAAAAATATAATCGGAATTTCTCTTATCAGATTAATCTTTTCCGATGCAGTCATGCCGCATATGCCAAACCCAAGTTCCACATCCATGACTATCAGATCAAGCGGTAAACCTGCTTCTACGATAGCAACAGCGTTTTCACCGTTCATAACATAAACAACATCATAACCGGCATTCTTTAAAACCTTTATTGCCGGCGCGGCAGAAATGATCTGATCCTCTACCAGAAGTATTGTTTTAGTTTTACGTTTCATATAATAGATTCATTAAATATTTTTTATCAATGATTACTGAACATATACTACAGCGTGAAAAGAGATACAAAACTTTTTAATACCACCGGCGCGGAAAATTATAAGCATTTTTTGCTGATTTATATTTTTAAAATTAATACAGATAAGATTTTTACTACTGCTCGATTTCTAAAGATACGAAATCTTCCTCTTCAATCATTTTCTCAAGATTAAGAATAAGGATGAGATCATCATTCAGACTCGCTATTGAATCTATAGAGCTGGATTTAATTTTCGAGTCAGCCCCCGAGTAATCATGCAATGATTCGTGAGGAATATCAAGAACATCTGACACTGAATCGACAATCAGACCAATTGCATTATCGTTTAATTCAACAATAAGTATGACTGTTGCTGCATCATATTTTCTTTCCTTCATTCTGAACTTCATTCTGACATCAATTACAGGAACAACCTTACCCCTGAGATTAATTACTCCTTTAAGATAATCCGCAGAATTAGGAATATGCGCGATAGGAATGATGCCAATTATCTCCTGTACGCGGTTTACATCTATTCCATATGTTTCATTATCTATAATGAAGGTCACAAACATGTTATTCTTAAGACTAATGTCCTTCAGCATATCTTCCTGTTCAATCGTATTTCGCATATTCAGCCTCACCATATTTAACACATATAAGCACATTAACCTTGTTGTTAAACTGCGTCTCTTACTCTCAATTACGCCACATATCGATAAAACTGTTTGCAGCACAGCGGAGAAGGTTAAGGGGCTTCCCCCCTTTAACCAATATAGAATCAGTTTTACAGCGAATCTGTTACTATCTAAATCCGGGAGATGTTGTAATAATATCCCGGTATAATATTTCAGAACATTTCATAACCATCATTTTCAAGTTTTTTAGAGGCAGATACTGCCACAGACGCAGCGGATTTATTTTTTCCGTTACCTCCATGGTTTTCAGTTTTTTGAGACGCTGATTTATTCTCAGGTTTTCTCAGAACAGACTGTTTTCTTACATTCCCCTCATCACGGATTTTAAACTGCGTCATAAGACTCATAAGTTCCTGTGCCTGGTTTGCCATCTCCTCGCTGGCTCCGGCAGTTTCCTCCACAAGAGCTGCATTATGCTGTGTCATTGAATCCAGATCTGAAATTGCTATGGCAATCTGATCCATCCCCTGTTTCTGCTCATTGGAGGAAGCGGCAATCTCGCTCACTACATTTGCAACGTTTTTGACAGACTCTATTATCTCCTTAAGCGACTCTCCGCTTTTATATGTTTTTTCCGTGCCGTTTTCAACTTTTGTCACAGTGTCATGTATTAACTGTGCAATCTCTTTTGCTGCGTTACCTGCTCTTTGCGCAAGATTCCTTACCTCACCTGCAACAACAGCAAAACCACGGCCCTGCTCACCTGCCCTTGCCGCTTCAACTGCCGCGTTGAGAGCGAGAAGGTTAGTCTGGAAGGCAATCTCATTGATAACTGTTGTAATTTCACCTATTCTCTTTGCGCTTGAATTTACTTCATTTATCGACTGTACAGCATCTCCTACGAGTTCGCCGCCGTTTATCGCTATTGCAGATGATGTTTCAGACATCTTGTTTGCCTGAATAGAGTTCTGGTAGTTCTGGTTTATTGAAGAGTTTGCCTCCTCTATCGTCGCAGCAACCTCTTCAAGAGCGCTGGCCTGTTCACTGGTTCTCTGTGACAGGTTCTGGTTTCCGGATGCTATCTGTTCAACCGCCTGTGCAAGATTATTTGACGCACTTATTATCTCCGTTACAGTATGTTCAAGATTATCAGCCGCTTTATTAAGCGCATCCGACAGCATGCCCAGTTCATCCTTCTGATCAAGATCTATCCTTTCAGTAAAATCACCATTGGCTAATTTCTCAGCAAAATCAAGCCCCAGTTTCACAGGCTTTGATATTGAACCGCTTAGAATTCTTGTCAGTATAACTCCTGCAATAACAGAAATTCCAAGAATTACAAACATATACATCATCACCTTTTTCATTCTGTCAAACTCATCAGTTATTTTATCAGCTCCAACCTGGGTAGTCTCCTTTTTGAGTTCAGTCAGTAAATTTATTATTTCATTATATTGATTCATCCATGCTGTCAGCGCAGCTTCTGTTCTGATTTTATCTTTACTTTTTATCGCTTCAAGTAAATCACTAAGATTTTTCCCGAACTCAATGTATTTTTTCTCATAATTGTCCGTAATCTCTCTCTCTTTAACTGTCATTGATCTTTTTTTAATAAAATCCATTATCTGAACATTATTTTCTCTTATCACTTTCGTTCCATCAGCAAATTTCTTTAAAAAAGCTTCCTGATTCCCTGTAGCATATGCCAGTTGCAATTCAGTAACATCACCTCTTGCCTGAACAAGATTCTTTGCAAAATCACCCATTTTTATTATAGGAATAACATTATTCTCTCTGTAATCTTTGACGGCAATCTGTACACTATTCATTGCATTTACTGAAAATAATACAATAGTGACAATCATGATAATGAACAAAGCACAACTCATTAGTATTTTATAGGCAACACGGAGATTCTTAAACCAATTCATATCTTTCCCTTTTCTGTGATATATTAGAAAACTCTTCATTTTTTACAATGATCACTATAAAACAAATAATAAAATCTGTAAATATGTCTGTGTAATTAAATATTTATTTATTTATGCTTATTTAAATATTACGAAGTAATTACTTATTAATAAAATAGGCTTATTTCTCTTGTAAATATAAGCCTTTATGCTTACAGCGTTCAAATATCAACAAGACCTGATTTAATCGCATATTTCACAAGATCAGTAACATTATGGATATTCAGTTTATTCATTATATTTAAACGATGCACTTTAACTGTTTTTGATGATATTCTCAATAAAGACGCAATCTCATTGCTTGATTTACCCTCAGCGACAAGCTTCAAAACCTCTTTCTCCCTCCCTGTCAGCAACTCCCTGTTCGTCTTTAATTTGTCCCTGTTCTGTCTACCCTGAATTACCAGGCCGGAATTAACTATATTTGTAAGTATTCTGGGGCTGAGATAAATATTACCATTCATAACATCTTTAACGGCTTTTAAAAGGTCATCTCCGGCGCTGTCCTTTAATATAAAACCATTAACTCCATTCTTCATTGCCTGGTGAACATACTCTTCATTATCATGCCGAGTGAGTATAATCAGCTTAATCTTCTTGTTATATCTGCGGATCATCGAGGCCGCATCAAGCCCGGAAAGCAGCGGCATGGATATATCGAGAATTGCAATATCAGGTTTTAATTCATCAATTTTTTCAACAGCCTCCCGGCCGTCTCCCGCTTCACCTGCAATTTCAATTTTCTCATCTTCCAGTAAAATATGCTTCAAACCCTCCCGAAGTATTACATGATCATCGGCAAGAAAAATACTGATCTTTTTCATCTCTGCTCCACAGGTATTTCTATTTTAGTCCATGTTCTTCCCGGGATTGATTCCATTTCAAGATGCCCTTTCAGGTATTCCACCCGTTTTCTTACATTAATCAATCCGGCGCCGGTGCAGGTTTTTCCGGCCTTTTCTATGTCAAAACCCTTCCCATTATCAGATATTTCTATAACAACACTATTTCCTTCATGACATAATAAGACAGTAACGGTATCTGCTTCAGCATGCCTTACAATATTATTAAACAGCTCCTGCATAATCCTGTAAATATTTATCGACAGGTTGTACGGCACATCTGATACAAGGGTATTTTTATTAATAACTTCCATTCCCGAGGCTTCAAGAAAATTTCTTATAAACCAGTCTATCGTATCCTTTAAACCAAGCTCACCCAGCATATGAGGATATATTCCGGTATAAACCCCTCTCAGCTCCTGGCTTGCCATATCAATAAGCAACTTGCCCTTCTCAAGAAGTTTATTGTCTTTACAATCACCATTCATAAAGCTATTGAAAGCATATTTTGCCGCCAGAATAGACTGTCCTACTCCGTCATGAAGATCCCTTGCAATTCGCTGCCTCTCCTCCTCCTGAGAGTTTATCACTTTCAGTGTCAGCCGGTTTATCTCTTCAGTCCTTTCTATAACAATGTTTTCAAGATCTCCATGCAACCTTTTCAGTTCCTCTTCAATTTTTTTCCTTTCAGTTATATCAACATATAAACCAATCACGTAAAGATCCTGCTCATCAGGGTCATCAAGTAATGCTGCAGTCAGGTCATACCATAAAACAGAACCATCATTTTTTTCAAAAGATCTTTCAATTCTGTAAAATGCATTATCCCTGTTAAAAAGTGATTTAAAAAGTGAAATATCAGAGTTTCTGTACTCCTGCAATCTTAAACTACTCATATGCAGTTTACTTATATCGGCATCTGTATAACCGAACATCTGTTTCCATCTTCTGTTTGCCTGTATAATAAAACCATCTCTGTCAGCAATTGTAATACCCTGAGGATTGCTTTCAAAGAGATTCTTGAACCTTCTTTCATTTTTTATACCATATTCAACAGCTTCTCTTGTTTCAGTTATATCAAAGGAAAAGCCTTCTATCCCAATAAGGGTACCATCTTTATATATTCCGAACCCCTTATCCATAATCCATTTTATCTTTGAATCAGCAGTGATAATTCTGAAAATTACATCATACTGTTTTTTATCATTTAAAGCATTCCTGACAGTTGTTTTCACCATTTTGATATCATCGGGATAAATGATCGATTTGCTGGATATCCCCTTTTCAACAAAAACTGATGGTGTATAACCAGACAAAGCATAGGCTCCTTCACTGACGAATTCCATCTTAAATCCGTTTGTAAAACTCCCCCTGTATGCCATTCCAGGGAGGTTATTCATCAGTGTAGAGAGATGATTTTCGCTCTCTTTATATGCACTTTCAGCAAGCTTTTTATCAGTAACATCCCTGACAACACCCCTGTATCCTCTGAATTTTTTTTCGGAATCAAGAATAGGCATGCCGTTTATCATCAGGTATCTTATATCTTTTTTTTTATTAAACACCTTTATTTCAATATCTGCAAGGTTTCCTCTTCTTGATGAAATAATCCTGACTTTATTTTTAATTTTCTCTGTTTCATCATCGGTCATTAAAGATAAAGGCATTTTACCTATAAGTTCATCTGCGGTATAACCCATATATTCTTTTACTTTACCTGAAATATATGTGTAACACCAGTTTTCATCAACCTCCCATATAATATCAGATGTAAGCTCTACAATACTCTTAAAAAACTCTTTATTTTTCATATAAATTCTGTAAAAACTTCCTGATTTACAATAACTGATTAATATTAATTTAAAAATAAGCCCAACAATGCTAATTTAACAAACGTCTAATTTAGCGATGAATGTCAATCTTAAATAAAGAAAAAAATAAACCTGCAGATTTAATCAATATCATGACAACTGATATAATTCAACAGCTGTTTTTTAACGGTTTTTTAATGGGGATAAATACATATAAATGGCTTTCGCGCATGAAAATATTAATAAAATTCTTCTCTTTTTTATTGGCAGGGGATGATGAACAAATCTATACTGTGTGAATATACACTGTAAAATAAATCACCCTCCACCCGAAACACTGATGATATTCCATAGATTTTCATTTTCCATACCAAGCCGCCAGAATCCTACACCAGCAGTATAACCACTATACATTGCCAGTTTCTGTCTTGTTGCCTTTATATCATCAAAATATAGAGTACTCTTCATCTTCTCATCATACATAACTTTAAAACCCTCATCGACTGAATATTCAATAACTGCATCATCTCTTTCCATCAAAGCATTGACCTGCTTCCATCTTAATGACCTGCTGTAGCCCTTATCACGCCACTCACGCCCATAAAGAGGTAACCCTATAACGAGTTTCTGTTTTGGAATAATTCCTGAAGCATATGCCGCGACCTCTCTGCACCATGACAATGAGGCTACCGGCCCCGGTTTGCTTGTACTCCAGTGCTGATCATAGGCCATTACAAGAACACGGTCTGCAATACGTGAGATAACTGCATAATTATAGGGATCATCAGTATACATACGCTTTGGAGGTACTGCTACACTTAATATTTTACCCCGTGGAAGTATTTTTTTCAGATCACGAAGAAATGTTATAAATGACGCTCCATCTTTTTTTTCTATAGCTTCAAAATCAATCTGTATACCATCGAATTTCTGTGAAACTTCATATATATCTTTCAGGAGTTCCGATCTCACTCCATATCTTTTGTTAAGACATAAATGCATCCGTAAAGGATTATCCAGATCAGAAATAACAAGATGTATCCTTTTCCTGCCCCCTGCGAAAACCGGGGAGAACGGCGGATTAACCGAGGTATTGATCCTGCCTTTTTCATTGACTGAGGTGCTGAAATAAAATATATCTGTAATCGGGGCATCTTTTATAAAATACTTCTCCTCACCTCTCATAAGATAGCCCCACACCTCCCTGAAACTTATCTGTGAATCATTCTCCCAGGCTGCAGTGCTCCCTGAAACCTTAAAAACAAAGAAAAAAGAACATAATAATATTAGAATAAAATGCCTGAACTTCATTATCAGAAAATCTCCACTTACAGACGAGCGTAATATCCGGCGCCCCCTGTTTTAAAGTTTAAATCACAAAAGCAGTCTATCAGTTTTACGCATAGCTATAGACTTATTATATTATATTAACGGTAAAACATCCAGTTTTTTCAATTAAAATCAATAATCCTGCTGGAAACCGTATATCGCTTACACAATGAGCTTCAATGGAAGTTTTAAAAGAAGTCAGCAACAAGCATTGAAATCATTTTAAGACTTTTACAATTCTTTCAGCCAAAGATATGGGATCAAGCCCGTTTTCTCTGAAAAGTTCACTGGTGGTTCCATGACTGACAAATTTTTGTGGAAATCCCGCTCTGAACAGACACCTGACACACAGCGATGGGTTAATACTTGAATAAATATATTCACCAACACCGCCGGCAGAAAAACCATTTTCAACTGTAATAAACCCGCCGCATCGTTTAATTACTCTCTCAATTCCTGCAATATCAAGCGGTTTAATTGAAAGTATATTAACTACAGTAACAGAGAATCCTTTTTTTCTTAATATTTTCTCAGTATCGAGCGCTACCTGGACCATATCTCCAAGAGCAAAAATTGCCGCGTCATTCCCCTTTGTAAGAATCTTTATTCTGCCCGGTACAAACTCTCCATTCTCCCTGACATTTAATCCATCAGTATGAGATGTCCCCCTGGGGTACCTTATTGCCATAGGCCCGGTGGAATGCTTCCATGCATAATATATCATATCGCGAAGCTCTTCACCATTTGACGGCGCAAAGAATTCAAATTCCGGAATATTTCTTATCATTGATATGTCAAAGAGACCATGATGTGTTTCACCGTCATCCCCGACAACTCCAGCTCTATCAATCAGAATTCTCACAGGAAGTTTCATTATTGCCGTATCATGTATCAGCTGATCATATGCCCGCTGCATAAATGACGAATATATGGGAACAAAAGGTTTAAGACCTGTTGATGCAAGCGCAGAAGAGAAAGTAACCGCATGCTGCTCGGCAATACCTACATCAAAAATTCTTGTCGGGGCTATTTTTTCAAACTCAGTAAGCCCGGTTCCTTCTTTCATGGCTGCAGTAACCACTACTACCTTTTCATCTCTCCTGCCAATAGCAGCCAGTGTTCTGCCAGCCACAGAAGAATATGGTTCTCCCGAGTTTTTTGTAATTCTCTCTCCGGAGTTGCGTTCGAAAGGACCTGTACCATGAAAGCTGCATGGATCAGACTCAGCGGGTATAAACCCCTTCCCTTTTTTTGTAATGACATGAACTATTTTAGGGCCGGAATTTATTATTTTTACCCTGTCAAAAATTTCTATAAGTTTTGTAATATTATGTCCGTCGACCGGACCGAAGTATCTCACGCCAAGATCTTCAAAAAGCTGACCAGGTATAATAAACCTTTTAAAAGACGACGATACCCTGAACATAAAATTAAATACATATTGCCCCAGCCATGGGATGCTTTTTATCATCTTCATCGTTTTTTTGCGGAATCTGTTATACAGGCTCCTTGAAATCATCTCGGTAAGATAGGTTGAAAGAGCTCCTACATTTTTTGAAATAGAATGTTCATTATCATTGAGAATTATAATTACATCATTTCCTATATGCCCGATATGGTTAAGTGCTTCAAAAGCCATCCCTCCTGTAAGTGATCCATCACCGATTACAGCAACCACCTTGTAACTTTTACCGGCCAGATCACGTCCCACGGCTTCTCCCACTGCGAGGGATATACTTGTACTGCTGTGACCTACATCATAAGGATCATAAGGGGACTCATGCCTTTTAGGGAAACCGCTGATTCCCCCGAAACACCTTATATTTTTAAATTCATCGCGTCGTCCTGTAAGTATTTTATGAGAATATGTCTGATGGCCCACATCCCATATTATTTTATCAACAGGTGCATTAAAAACATGATGAAGGGCAATAGTAAGCTCTACAACCCCCAGGGATGAAGCAAGATGCCCCCCTCTCTCTGAAATAACATCAAGCATGTAACATCTCACTTCATCGGCGAGCTGATTCATCTCTTCAATAGTGAGTTTTTTCAGGTCCGAAGGGGAATTTATATTATCTAAAAGAGTCATATTTCACCTGCCGTAACAACGATGTTAATTATAAATAAATTGTCAATTTTTTTAGTAAAATATTCATAACATCCTTCGCCTGATCAAAATTGAAAATGATACACTTTTCTGTCACACCTACGACACAACAGGAGACTATTCATCTCAAAATTAAATGTAGATGCTGTTGTACTATTGCTTTTTATTGAAACGTATATATATAATATTTGACATTCCTCAGCTTCCTGTTTTTTAATTAGTTTCGTTTTCTGACTCAGCTTTTAAAAATACCGGAGATTTTGATAAAATGAATAAATTTGAAACAGATGCGATAATTATCGGTGGAGGAGCAACTGGCGCAGGAATCGCGCGTGATCTATCCATCAGAGGATTGCTCTGTGTTCTGATAGAAAAAAATGACATAGCATCGGGTACAACCGGGAGAAATCATGGCCTGCTCCATTCAGGCGCAAGATATGCGGTTAAAGATCATGAATCGGCAAGAGAATGCATCAGAGAAAACAAAATCCTTAAAAAAATTGCCGGACATTGCATTGAAAATACAGGGGGTTTATATGTAACGCTCCCCGAAGATGATCCCGTTTACCATAGAAGCCTCATCGAGGGATGTAAATATGCAGGAATAGATGCGAAAGAGATAAGTACAAGAAAAGCTCTTGAAATTGAGCCTAACCTTAATCCTGACATACTCTCAGCGCTGATTGTTCCTGATGGGACAATTGACCCGTTCAGACTTGCTTCAGCCAATATTCTCGACGCGAAAGAGAGGGGAACCATAATTCTTACACATACAATGGTTACCGGTATCATGAAGAACGGCACTTCTGTAACAGGTGTTGAGTGCGTGGATAAGAAAGGAAATAAAACCGAGATTTACAGTGACCTTGTCATCAATGCATCAGGCGTATGGGGGCAGGAGCTATGTGCTCTCGCCGGAATTGAAATAAAGATGTTCCCGTCAAAGGGCTCAATGCTGATAATTGATTACAGAATAAACAGCATAGTTGTAAACAGGTGCAGGCCGCCGGCAGATGGAGATATTATCGTACCCGGAGATACAGTCTCTCTTATAGGAACCACTTCCAAAGAGATATCATATGATAAAATAAATGAACTCACCGTAGATGAAGAAGAGATATCTATACTCCTTCGTGATGGTGAAATGCTTATTCCGAATATAAGACATACGCGTGCGATGAGGGCATACTGCGGAGTACGCCCGCTTCTGGCAGTTTCAGGTGAAACACAGGGAAGAAACATCAGCAGAGGTATAGCGCTTCTTGACCATAAAGAGAGAGACGGCCTTGACGGGATGATTACTATCGCAGGCGGGAAACTCATGACATACAGGCTTATGGCTGAAAAAACATCAGACCTTGCATGTGAGAAACTCGGTTTAAAAAAAGAATGTTCAACACATCTTATCCCACTCCCCGGATCAGAAAAAAAAATAAGCAGAAAATCCCGTATAAAAGATTTTACAGGTATTCCGGATTCCGTCGTAGGATCTACGCTGTACAGACATGGTCAGAGGCTTCACAGCATAATGACAAAAGAAAAGAAGAATTATCGTGTCATCTGTGAATGTGAAATGGTGACAGAGGGTGAAATAGAATACGCAATAAAGAATCTCGATGTAAAAGACCTTGTCGATCTAAGAAGGAGAACACGAATCGGCATGGGGCCATGCCAGGGGGAACTATGCGCTTACAGGGGAGCCGGACTTTTCCATGAGTTCGGAGGTGCAGCACCGGAGGAATCAGTCTACCTGCTGAAAGATTTCATTGAGGAGAGATGGAAAGGGATGAAACCGGTTTTATGGGGTGACGGACTCCGTGAAGCAGAATTCATATACTGGATATACCAGAGTTTACTTGGGATGCCCCCCGTGAAAGACGAAAATAAAATGTTTATTAAAACAAAAAATAAAAGAGGAAAATTAAGTGATATATGACTGCCTGATCATAGGAGGCGGACTTGCAGGCCTTACATGCGGAATTAAATGCGCGTCACATAATCTCCGTACAGCCATAATATCCGGCGGAATGAATTCTCTCCATTTTTCATCCGGATCAATTGATATTGCGGGATATTCACCAGAAGGTGAAGTTATAAAAAAACCTTTCGAATACCTGAAAAGGCTCATTAAAGAAAACGGCGGCCATCCCTATTCCAGGGCAGGTATATCTTCAATTCGTGCGGGCATTGATTTTTTAGCTGAAAAACTCTCCGATGAAGGAATCACCCTGAACCATAATAACAGACAAAACCATTTCCGCATAACGGCACTCGGTACATTAAAACCTTCCTACCTTTCACAGGAGAGTGTCTTCAGCGACAGGGTTAAAGAAATAATAAGTTCACATGAAAAAATTGCAATACTGAACTTTAAGGGATTCAGGGATTACTACCCGGAGCAGACCATAGCCACTCTGAGAAAGAATTCCATTTTCAGCAATACTGAGATTATCATGGGGAATATTTCCCTTCCCTATTACATGAACACGGAAAAAAACCTGCATGAGTTCAGGTCTGTTGATATTGCAAGAATTTTTGAATCTGAAAGATACCTCCCGCGCATAGCTGAAGAAATTAAAAAGTCATCTGAAGGAGCTTCTGCCGTATCGCTGCCGGCTTTTATTGGGATAAATAATTATAAAACTATAAGAAAAAAGCTCGAGGAGATGACCGGGAAATTCATCTATGAGATACCAACCCTGCCACCATCAATCCTCGGTCTGAGGATTGACCACGCACTTAAAAACAGTTTTATCAGTCACGGGGGGGAGTATATAGCCGGCGACAGGGTCATTGCAAGCTCCGTCAAGAAAGAACGTATTGAGTTTCTAACAACCAGAAATTCAGGGAATGCTCCTGTTCAGTCAAAGTATTACGTTCTTTCAACCGGAAGTTTTTTTTCAGGTGGTCTCATCTCTGGGTTTGACGGCATAACCGAACCATTATTCGGACTTAAAATCAATGCTGAAAATAAAAGAAGCAAATGGTACAGGGAGAGTTTCTTCGACAGTAAAAGTCAGCCCTTCCTCGGTTTCGGAGTGGAAACAAACAGCAGGTTGAACCCATTTTCTGAAAACGGCAGAGCAATAAAAAATTTATTCTGCGCGGGATCGGTTCTTTCAGGATACAACCCGGTAAGCGAGGGAAGCGGAGGTGGCGTTGCAGTATCGACAGGCTATAAATGCGCGGAAAGAATAATCAGGGAATTAACCAATGATTAGAATCGAAAATATAAGTTTTGACCACTGTATTAAATGTACTGTTTGCACCATGTATTGCCCGGTATCACAGGCAACTCATCTTTTCCCCGGACCCAAAGCATCAGGCCCGGATGCAGAACGTCTCAGAATTAAAAATCCGGAACTTGTTGATTCTTCACTGAAATACTGTACAAACTGTAAAAGGTGCGAGATCGCCTGTCCGTCCGACGTAAAAATCGCCGAGATCATTCAGCATGCAAAGTGGAATTATCTTAAGATCCACTGGTTCAGACCAAGGGATTTTTTCATGAGCCGAACTGATCTTGTTGGAATAATGGCAACTCTTTTCAGTGTAATTGTAAACTTTATAATAGGTTTATCAATTGTCCGCGTATTTATGCATGTATTTCTGAAAATTCCCTATAAAACGGTATTCCCTCCTTACGAGAAAACAACTTTCAGAAAAGTATTCAAAAAAACACTGAAACCAAAACAAAAAGGATTCCCGGGAAAGATAATTTATTTTCACGGATGTTATG
The DNA here is from genome assembly GCA_963664815.2 of Spirochaetota bacterium. Classification (GTDB taxonomy): domain Bacteria; phylum Spirochaetota; class UBA4802; order UBA4802; family UBA5550; genus WRGT01. The sequence continues at coordinate 1,276,174 of CAXXHB010000003.1, read as the reverse complement.
TAAACTATAACAATAATAAGCTCGGTGTGGAATTCGTTAATGTAATTAACTCTCTCGGTTACAGTGTTGAAATAAAAAAAGAGAAATGCTGTGGAGTCCCGCTGATAGCAAACGGCTATATAAAAAAAGCGAAAAAAAATGCACAATATAATATCTCGTCACTGCAAAAAAATGAAACCGAATCCAGAATAGTTACCACGTCATCAAGCTGCGCTTTCGCGCTCAGAAATGAATATTCAAGTTTTCTTGAACTGGATAATTCAGGTATATCAGACCGGGTGGAATATGTCACAAAGTTTATATACAAAGAATTTCATTCCGGGAACATACCACCGATGAAATCACTGGGGATCAGGGCGGCATACCATTCCCCCTGTCATCTTGAACGAATGGGAGGAGTTATGTACACACTCAGCATTCTTAAACAGATACCAGGTCTTGAACTTGTAGTTCTTAATTCCGAATGCTGCGGAATTGCCGGAACCTACGGTTTCAAGAAAGAAAATTACGATATTTCACTTTCAGTAGGTAATAATCTTTTTACTCTTATAGAAAAGGCAGTACCAGAATTCGTGATAACAGACTGTGAAACATGCAAAATGCAGATTGAGATGAATACAAAATATAAAGTTCTGCATCCAGTTTCATTAATTGCAATGGCTATTGATATGACAAAAAGAGAATAGACAATGGAGGTAAATATTTGAAATCTCACACTGCTTACCTTACTATTAATACCAGATCAAGAAGAGAATATATTAATATTACCAGGGAGATAATTGCTGAGCTGAGCAAAAGTGAAATAAAAGAGGGACTTTGTCTGGTAAACGCAATGCATATAACAGCAAGCGTTTATATTAATGATGCTGAAAACGGGCTTTTAAAAGATTTTGACGATTTTCTGGAGGAACTCGCTCCACACGAACCAGTAAGCCGGTATCATCACAATAAAACCGGCGAGGATAATGGAGATGCACATATAAAAAGGACTATTATGGGACGGGAGGTTGTCGTGGCAGTTACAGAAGGCCGTCTTGATTTCGGTCCATGGGAGCAGATATACTATGCAGAGTTCGACGGGAGAAGGCCAAAAAGAATACTGGTCAAGATAATCGGAGAATAAATAAAAAGAACGGCGGGAATTTCATGGCTAAGATAATGCTTGTGGATGATTCAAAACTGGTAAGAAAAAAGCTTACCGACATTCTTACTAAAATAGGGCACACCATAGTATGCGAATGCGAAAGAGGTGACGATGCCTTGTCCGGATATAGAACATATAAACCTGATATAGTAACAATGGACATTAATATGCCGGGAATGGACGGCATAGAAACTACCGCATTGCTTAAAAAAAATTATCCGGATGCAAAAATAATAATCATAAGTGCCAATAGCCAGGAGAGAATGATTCTCTCAGGTATCGATAACGGTGCTGCAGGATTTATAGTTAAACCTTTTGCTGACGATAATGTTATCCGCGTAGTAAACAGGCTTGCTGCAGATTTATTAAAAAACGATGAAACAAAGAAAGACCTTGTATCTCCGAAAGATTTGAACTTCGATGATAAAATTGAAGGTCTTATCCTGATCATAGATGACTCAAAACTGGTTCTTAAAATGACATCGGATATCCTTAAAAAAGACAGACATAACATTATCACAGCACAATCAGGAAAAGAGGGGATTGAACTGGCAAAAACAGGAAATCCAGACCTTATTATACTCGACATCGTGATGCCGGATATTGATGGTTATGATGTATTGAAAGAGCTGAAAAAAGACGAGTTTACAAAAAACATTCCAGTCATAATGTACTCATCAAAAACCAGAAAAGAAGATATTCTCCTTGCAATGAAACTCGGCGTTACAGATTACATCTCAAAAAACTGCGATGAAATGATAATCTCTGGGAAAAGCAGAGCTGCTATTGCCGATTCCAGACGTAAAAGGGCGATGATGTTGAAAAATGAAGTAAATAATATAATTGTCGACCGTCAGGATGATATCGCCTACATAACATTCAGATTTACACTCAAGTCAGAAAATGCAATAAACGAACGAAAAAAAATATTTACCGGAGCATTTCTTAAAACTCTTTCAAACACAGTTATTATACTTGACTACAGGCTCATAAACGACATGGATCAGAGTGAAACTTCCCAGCTTAAATATCTTTTCAATCTCTTCCCCGAGAGGGAGCTGATTATAGTCTGTGGCAAGCACTATGCTTCTTTTGCCACCAATTTCGATATGGATGGTAAAAATAAATTTTTCATTTCAATGGGTGATGCCAGAATATATATTGAAAGTAAAAACAAACCATTAAAAAATCAGCCGGAGGATTTAATCAACTGAAACTGATAGATTCTCACTGCCATCTCGAAGCTCAGGAATTTGACTATTCTCTCGATAAGGTGATCGACGAAGCAGTTAAGGCAGGTATTGTTAAACTGATAACATCGTCCGTTACCCTAAATGAATGGGAAAAATCAGAAAAAATTCATGAAAGATTTAAACTGGTCGAATTCAGTATCGGCATTCATCCCTGGTATGTATCAGAATCTGACCGAGATATTAAACTCAAGCTTGAAAACGCTTCCGGAAAAGGTGCTGTTGCAATAGGAGAAATCGGGCTTGACAGAAAAATTGTATCACCATCTTTTGATCTTCAACGTGAGATATTTGAGCTTCAGCTTCAGTATGCAGTTGAAACAGGAATGCCGGTAATAATTCACTGTCGCGGCGCATTCAATGAACTGATTGAATCAATAAACCGCATTGGTGTGCCACGTAACGGGGGAACTGTACATGCGTACTCCGGCAGTCCCGAAATTACAGAGATTCTGATTAAAAAAGGTCTTTCTTTCTCTATGGGTGGAACGCTTACATACAGGAACAGTAAAAAACGGAGTGAAGTGCTTAAACGCATTTACCCGGACTTTTTCCTCCTTGAAACTGATAGCCCTGACATCCCGCCGTTAAATACCATGAAACCAAATATACCATCAAACATACTGCTGAATCTCAGGGCTGCCTCCGGTATACTCACAATACCGGAGGAGAAAATTGCGGAAACAACCACAGCAAATGCAAAAAAAATTTTTGGACTGAATGGATGATAGATCTGTCAAGGACTGAAATACTCATAGGCAAAGAAAATCTGGATAAAATGAATCTGGCTACTGTTGCAATCTTCGGTCTGGGAGGTGTCGGAGGATATGCTGCTGAAGCTATTGCCCGTGCAGGCGCGGGCAGAATGATTATTGCTGATTATGACAAGGTAACTCCCTCAAACATGAACCGCCAGATATTTGCACTTTCATCAACAATGGGGGAGTTAAAAACTGAAGTCGCACTGAAAAGAATAAAAGAGATCAACCCGGAAATAAATATTACAGCAATCAGTGAACGTCTTAGCTCTGAGAGTATAAGCAAACTGATACCTTACGATAATTCCATCTATGCTATTGATGCTATAGACGAAATTGATGCAAAAACCTCCCTAATCTCGGAGCTGGTGAATAGAAACATTCCATTTGTATCATCCATGGGGGCCGGGAGCAGGCTCGACTCATCAAAAATCAGAATTGATGACATAAGCATGACTGAATACTGCCCTCTTGCAAGGGTGATGAGGAAAAGACTTAAAGCTGCCGGAATTTTAACCGGTGTGAGATGTATCTACTCGACAGAGAACCTTAACAAAGTTCAGGAACCTGAATCCGGCATAGGAAAAAGAATGCAGGGGAGCATCTCCTTTATGCCGGGTATATTTGGTCTGATGGCTGCAGGCCTTATAATCAATGATATTATTAACAGTTAGCGGCATTTCCGTTTTAAAATATTAATAGCCTATTTTATAATTCATGTATATACCACTCAATTCAACCTGCATGGGAAACAATACCGGATTGGGTAATATTTAAACTAAAAAACACTGGAAGGTTTTAAAAATGAAAACACTTATAATTCTGATAATAGGTTTTATTGGAGGTATTTCAAGCGGACTTCTAGGGATCGGAGGAGCTGTAGTAATGATTCCGGCGTTGATATTCCTTGCAGGTTTTGACCAGATTAAAGCTCAGGGTACAACACTCCTTGCCATGATACCACCTATCGGAATATTTGCAGCACTTGAATATTACAAGGCAGGTAATGCTGATATAAAAACAGCAGCTATTATAGCTGCCGGTTTTTTAATTGGTGCATGGTTAGGGAGTAAACTCGCACTTAATATCAATCCACAGATATTGAAAAAATTTTTCGGTTTTCTGCTGCTTTACATTTCATTTAAAATGATTATTAACTGAAAGCTAAATCTGTACCGCTTCAGGTTCTGTAGAATCAGGAATTTCATCCCCTTTCTTCACTTTTTTTTCATATGGTTTAATCATTTCACATTTCCCCTCAAAAACCACACCATCGGAAATCATGAGTTTTTTTGTCCTTATATTCCCGTAAAGTTTGCCATTTGTATGAATTTCAAGCCTCGTTACAGCTTCTACATTCCCGTATACAGTCCCTTTAATGATAACAGTATCCGCTTTGATATTGGCCTTTATAACTGCTTCTTCACCAACAACAAGATAAGTTCCTGAACTTATCTCACCCTCAAATTTTCCATTAATCTGAAGAGATTTTTTAAATGTGAGATCACCATAAAATTCCGTATTTTTATTAAAAACAGTTGAAATCATCCCGATATCATAAACCGGATTCTTATTAACCTGAATTATCTTCTTTGCCATTACATTTTCCTGATCTATTTTTTTACAGCATATTAAATACTATATCGAACATTCTATAAACGGAAGTTCTTCATTTCAATAAAATCAAATAAAATATACTCCCGGTTTATCAGAATTATTTTGTGGTCATTACATAAACACCATCCCAGTCTTCCGGTGGAGGAGTCACCTTGAATGTCTGTGCTCTTTCAAGATAAAGCTCTGAAGGACCATCCTCCGGGAAGAGTTTAAGCGCCATTTCGAATGAGCGGATTGCATCATCCCATTTTCTCTGTTTATAAGCAGCTAGACCAAGATTATAATATTTAAGCAATTCCTCTTTTTCCCTGGATAACACAAGCACCCCCCTGATTCAAAGAAATGAATACCAGTAAAAACTTAAAAGATGTGAGAATAATTGTAATTTCAACATTACTTAATCAATAATTTCTTTCAACAATAAAATTAATCAGATCTTTGATGATATTTTTATTTTCAGACTCCGGAAAAATCTCAAGCTGTTTTTTCGCATTTTCAGCAAACTCTCCAGCCCTGTTTAATGAATATTTAAATGCACCTGAAGAATGAATCATTTTCTTTACTTCACTCCAGTCGGCATTTTCAGGATCAGCCGATAAATCCCTGACATTTTTCTTTTCTTTCTCAGTTCCATTTTTCAGTATGTAAATAAAAGGGAGTGTAATTTTACCATCCTTAAAATCGTTTCCTACATCTTTACCGGTTACTGAGCTGCTGTCGCTGAAATCAAATGTGTCATCAACAATTTGAAATGCGAAGCCTATATTGAGACCCATATTATATATAAAATCACATTCTTCAGAAGTTAGCCCCGATTTTATTGCACCAACAGCTGCACTTGCAGCCATTAATTTCCCGGTTTTCCGCTCAATAATGTTGAAGTAATGCTCTTCAGTTATCTTATTAATATTTGAATACTCAAGCTGATAAAGCTCACCCTTAACCATTTCTTTTGTTGCATCAGAAATAATTTCAAGAATTCTCTCATTGCTGCTTTTAATTGCAATATTTACAGCAACAGAGTACATATAATCACCGGCAAGTACGGCAATCTTATCACCAAATTTGCTCGGTACTGATATAAGTCCTCTCCTTATAAAGGATTTATCAATAATATCATCATGGATCAGGGATGCAGCGTGAATTATCTCCACAGCCGCAGCAAGATCGATGACACCATCATTGGATCCTGTCCTTAGTCCGGATGAAAGAAGCGCAAGTGACGCTCTTATCTTCTTCCCACCGCTGGAAAAAAGATGCATAGAACTATCATCTATTATAGAAACACCTGTTTTAAGGTGATTTTTAATTTTTTCATCAACTTTTATAAGTTCTTCAGATAGAGGCTCAAGAATCTTCTTTAATATATCGCTCATAACAAACTATCAATCAAAGTTCGGAAGACATTCGCGTCGTGATTCATAAATTTCAAATACTTTATTCAACATAGTTGTTTCGAAAAGTTTAAGGAGATTATCACTGCTTATAACAAGTTTTATATCACCTTCATTATCCTTGATCTTTCTTTTTATTGCGACAAGAACTCCAAGCGCAGAACTGCATATGTGCTTGACATCTATCATATCAATACAGATATTTATTTTTCCATCTTCAACACAATCACTCAAAACAGATTCAAGTTCTTCAGACTCAGCCTGATCGATCCTCCCCTCCAGTATTATGAGTTCATAATTATCATGTGAAATTCTCTCCATCACCTGCTCCAATTATATTGTCATATTTATGATTATATTATTTCTTTTTCTACAGATTTTCAAGCTTTTTTAAGTCAGAACGGACTATTGTTATCGAAAATACTTTAGCAGCACCGGCTAACAATAGAATTCTCGAACACTCATTAATTGTTGCCCCGGTTGTAAAAACATCATCTATAAGAAGTACCGCTTTACCTCTGAATTTAATATTATTAACAGTTTCATACCTGTCAATAACATTTATAAATCTCTTATCATAATTAAGATCTCTCTGCTGTATCCTGTTTTTACATTCTTTCAGAATTTCATAAAATTCTATTCCAGTTTTTCTGCTGACAGCCCGTGCTATCAACTCTGACTGATTATAACCTCTTTTAACCAGTTTTCTTCTGTTCATGGGAACAGAAGTCACGATGTCTATTTTCTCCCCGAAATCATAAATTCTCCCGCAGATAATCGGGACAAAATTCCTGTAAATATGCTTTAAACGTTTCTTAAATCTCTTCAGACTGCTCCCGTAGTTGGACAAAATTCCTGTAAATATGCTTTAAACCCCTAAATTTAAGAGAATGAATTACAGCTTTTAATACTTTTTCATAACTGAACAGGGAGATATGCTTTTCCGGATAAAACATCCTCTCTCCGCAAATTGAACAGAAATTATCTTCTACTATTCCAGAGCATACAGAACATCCATTTTTAATCTCATTCATACATGCACGACATTCGTTGCACAAATAATTCATATAATAAGGTACAGGGGTACCGCAGGATACACAATTACACGGGAAAACAAAATCCAGAAAAAAGAGAAAAAACCTTATCATTTCTTCCTGTATTGAGTCGGATCAGGAACGCCTGCTTCAGCAAAACCCTTCATTCTCAGATGACAGCTGTCACATTCCCCGCATGATGAACCATCAATTGAAGGATCATAGCAGCTATGTGTAAAAGAATAATCCAGGCCCAATTCTGTTCCCAATTTTATTATTTCATGCTTATAAAGATGCATTAATGGAGTATGAATTGTGAATCCCCTCCCCTCAACGCCGGACTTTGTACCGGTATTAGCCATTTTTCTGAATGCACTGAAAAATTCTGGTCGGCAGTCAGGATATCCACTATAATCAATCGCATTTGCTCCAATAAAAATATTTTCTGCACCGGTAGATTCGGCATATGCCAGGGCAAATGATAAAAAAATGATATTCCTCGCCGGAACATATGTTTCTGGTATATCACTCCTTGTGACATCCCTGTTTTTGGGTACTTCAATTTCTGAATCCTTTGTCAATGCTGATTTGAAAATCTCAGCCGGTATTGATATTTTTATATGATTATCTATTTTGAAATAACCGGCTAATCTCTCTGCAAATACGATTTCAATTTCATGCCTCTGGGAATAATAAAAAGTCAGAGCAGACAGAGAGAATCCCTCTTTTATTGCTATGGCTGCAACCGTCGCAGAATCAAGTCCTCCACTTAACAGAATAACACCTTTCTTATTCATCAATTATCTCCGGAAATTATCAATATTTAATACGATTTAAAATAAAAAAATAAAAAATTTTACTGACATATTTATTATGTAAAATAAAAAATACCATTCATAAATAACTATTCATGAAGCGGTAATGAAATTATATCAGCAAAAATATCAAATTTTGATATAGTTATTATACTATTTCAAAATAGTATTTTGATTGACTCACAGGCAACTCTTTTAATAAAATAAATGACCAATTTATACTGGAGCTTAAAATGATTGATACAAAACTTCTTGAAATTCTTGCATGTCCGGCGTGCAGAGGAGATTTGGAGTACGATACCCGCAATGAAAAGCTCATATGCACAGGCTGCGGTTTAAAATATCCTGTGAAAGACGGAATACCTGTTATGCTTGTTGATGAAGCCGAAAAATCAAAAAAATAATACATTTTCACTACAAAGAAAAATATATAAGAGAAAGAAGGTTTATGATGTTTGACCAGAAAAATGTTTTTTCAAAATATGTAGGATATTTCTTAATAGGATTTTTCCTGTTTATAATAATTCTCTCATTCGGTATGCCTGATGTTTCCGGCTGTAATACCGATCGTTCAGTTGCTGCTATTGTAAATGGGCAGAAAGTTCCAATTTTAGATTTTCTAAGATATAGGGACACTAAATTTGCACAGTTCAGAAATCAGAAAATGGATAGTTTCATTCTTGATAACTTTATACTTGAATTACTGCTTATCCAAAAAGCAGAAAAAACAGGTTTTAAACCTACTGAGGAACGTATTTTAAGATACGTTAAAAATTCACAGGAGTTTAAAAATCCATCAACGGGAAAATTTGACCCTGAATATTTTCAGGCACTCCTTAAAAACAGCAGATTGAATCTCGCAGAGTTCGAAAAACTGATCAAGAGAGATTTTACTATAAATGATTACAAATTCTTTCTTGGCATCGGCGGAGCAATTTCAAGAGAAGACGCATTAACAAAAAACATTGTCGATAATTCAAGTATTCAGGTAGAATATTCATTTCTTAGCACAGAAGAGCTTAAAAAAAGATATATTTCTGAATCTGCAGTGACAGACTCGGAAATAGATACAGAAATAAGGAGCAATAATGTAAAAATTTCAGATCCAACTACTGACCGCGAACGCATAAAGAAACAGCTTGAAGAAAAGAAACTTGAAAAAATAAAAAATGATTTAGCAGAAAAAATAAATTCAATCTCCGCTTCCGGCGGTTCATTTGCTGCCGCAAACACGATTCTCAACGGAAAAGTTTCTAAATCTTTAAAATTTAAAATTGGAGAGCCTGTTAAATCGGATGAAAAAGAACCTAAAATAATTACTGTGTTGAATAATTCAGGTATTTTCACCGACAAATGTCTTATGCTTACAAAAAATCAGGCATCACCTGCCATTCTGAATGGCTCAGGTATTTATATTTTTTCACCCTCAGAAAAAGTAATACCATCAGCAACTCATGATGAAGAAATCATTAAAAAAGCAACAGATGCAGGAAATTATGGAAGTGCAAATATGATTACACGAAATTTATTAAAAGTCATGAATGAAAAATCAAAAATAATAAAAAATTTAAAAACTAATTGATAATATTCAATCAACAGTGTAATATATCCAATATAATATAAATAGGAGCCTCGACCGGAATGAGTATAAACGCTGAGTACATTAATCCCTTTCTTGAAGCAGCAAGTGTTGTTTTTAAATCAATACTTAACGTAGACCTTCGAAGAGGTAAATTGATTATTAAAGATACGCCTTTACCATCAATGGATATAGCGATTATAATTGGTATTACAGGTGGAATTACCGGTGAAATTGTCTACAGTATGAGCTATCCGATGGTTGAAAAAATTGCAGCAGTTCTGGTTCCCGGTCTATCCGAAGAACAAATAAAAAACGAATTTAAAGACATCGTCGGTGAACTTGCAAATATGATAACTGGTAATGCAATGAACCTGTTTGCCTCAACAGGAAAAGTTATTGATATTACAACACCGACAGTAATTGAAGGTAAAAATTTCAGTATTACAATGATAAAACAGACCACCTTAGGAATTACACTTTACAGCCCGATGGGGCAACTGGAAATGAATATTGCACTTAAATAAACAGTAAATAATTCTATATAGAATAAAAAATCCCGGGGAACCCGGGATTTTTTATTCAGGCAATATATATTACTATTTTTTAACAGGCTTACCTTTACGAGCCGGTTTCCCTTCCGGATTAATCTCACAATCATTGTAACATTTATTTTTTACGGCTTCACACGCCGCTTTTTTTGCAACATTATCACTCTTTAACGCTTTTTTTATACATTCATCAAATGTTGTGCTGCACCTTTCTTTGCATGCAACTACTGCAGGTACCGAAGCATTTTTCTGCTCACCTGCACATTGAAGTAAAAAGAACAACAACAAACATGACAATGAAATTATAAATTCTTTCATCCATAATCCTCCAGATTTTAATAGTCAGCTAATCTCCAGGAATAAAGAATAATTTATCCACTCTCAAAATAAGGAAACGAAAAAAATTCAATTGTCCACTACAACAATTTAGTATTATAACTGCATATTTTAGTCAAGTTATTTAATCATAGCTCCGGATAAGCAGTACAATCCTCTTCATTAATAACATAATCTCCAAAAACAGAAGGAGCTTTTTCTTTGAGAGCAATAAGCATCTGCATACAAACCCTGCGAATTTCCCACTGAGCTGCTTTCTCAAGCCTTACGTTAAAAACTGTTCTGAATTCTCTGAAATTAGCCGAAAAAACAATCTGGCTTTCCAGCGCATTTGGAAGAATAAATCTTGCATTCTCTTTTTTTATTCCTAATTCACGAAGCTTGTTATATGTTTCCCGTGAATATTCAATAAACTCCCTGTAAACATTCAGCGCTTCGTTGTTTAAATTTATTTCAGGAGGTACAATATAGTTGAATTCAGCCTCATCGACATATCTCTGAGACTGCTGTGAAAAGCTGGCAATTCTATGTCTCACAATCTGGTGCGTAAAAGTTCTTGATGCACCTAAAATTCTGAAAGAAGCAGTGGCATGTTCAAGTATTGAATGATGTCCTCGTTTGATAGCACTCCTTATGAAATTCTTTTCACTATCATCGGTCATTTTTGCTAATGAGAGGTAACAGGTACGTCCTGCCTCTTCAATCAATTTTTCAGCGTCGGGAGTAATTGCTAAAAGATGAACAACAGGCTGATGAATTTCCATTTCAAACTCCTCATACTTGATTACTTTCTATATTTATTATCCTTTAATTTTCTAAATAGTATCATAAAGAATTCAATTCTTTATGATACTAAACTCAGCAGGATAATATTGTAAAGTATCTTTCCATGTATTATCCAATAAATAATACCACTGCTATTATTCTAATAACGTGTCTGAAAAATTTACAGGTTTTCAATTTACATGTTTTATCTGGAGTTTTCTTCTGAAGTGGATAAATCCACCTCAGAAGAGACTAATGATGATTATGCGTCCTTAGTGGAATAAATCTCATCCTTTATTGGCAGTTCTTTTCTAAGATTTTTAATATATGGAAACAGTTCGCCGCATTCTTCGTAGTATTCACACTCATCCATTATTCTTCTTGCAACAGTGAAATACTTATAAAGCTTCTCCTCACCCGATCTTTTTGACCACTGTTTTTTTAAACACTTTACTCTTAAAACATACCTGTCAGGCTCAGATTCATATTGTCTGATTACTATACACTGCATACAATTTGAGCAGAAAATTTTCTCTTTGGACATTAAAATACTCCTTGGAAATTCAGTAAATTATAAGACATAATACATAATATTGCATTATCATGGGAAATTGTAGTAATTATTTAATACAAAACAACAATACTCAACTAAAAAAAATATAAATAAACAGTCAAGAAAAAAAAATTACTTCCGGCATAAGAAAGAAAAAACCCCTTTAAAACTGGGGTTTTTTCTAATTTATATATGAATTATTTAATTATTATCTCTTAAGTGAAATTATTTCCTGTAACATCTGATCTGCAGTTGTTATGGTTCTTGAATTTGCCTGGAAACCTCTTTGTGTTACAATCATGTCAGTAAACTGGTCAGACAAATCAACATTTGACATTTCAAGTGTTCCGGCAATGATTTTTCCCCTTCCTGCTTCAGATGCTGCTCCTACATTCGGTATCCCGGAGTTGTTTGATACTTCAAAACGGTTTTCACCTGAGGCTAAAAGTCCCTGTGGATTGGCAAATACAGCCATCGCCATCTGCCCTATGCTCTGTTTTGTCCCATTTGAAAATACACCGGTTATCAAACCGGAATTATCTATATTAAACGTTTCCATATACCCCATAGCATATCCATCCTGCTCAACAGCTTTTGTTGTTGAACCTGAAGAAAACTGTGTAATACCGGACAGAACCCCTGCCTCTCCGAGATTTAATGCAATTTGTCTTACATTAGGATCCCCTTCAACCCTGTAGTTTGCATTTACGGTAAGAGTTCCCTGATTCAGTTCGTCAGGACTTGAGCCATCTCCAACAGAGATCAATTTCCCATCAGGGGAAAACCTCAGATTTATTCTGCTTGAAGGGTTGGCCTGATTGTTTTGTCCGCCCCCTGCCGGAACATCAAGAGTCACTGGGCTGTTTGCACCTGTAATTGCCGCTGATGCTGTCCACTGGTTAAATCCCGTCTTCCAGAATGTCATTGTAAGCCTGTGTTCTCCACCCTTCTTATCATAGGTATCTATACTTGTTGTTATTGCAGCCGAAGCTCTCATTTTTGCGTTTGCACCCTGGGGAACTATACCGGCTCTTGAATCAAGATTGCATTTGTATCTTATATTATTTGTTTCTTTAGCTTCAATTTTTCCATAAACCGGAACAATAATATCTTCTGTTGCTCCGTTTGCCCTTACAATTTTTTGTCCATTTGCATCAGTAGTGGCCATCCACCCCTGTACTTTCAATCCATTCGATGGATTTACAAGCGTCCCATTTTTATCAATACCAAATGTACCGGATCTTGTGTAAAAGTTTTTTTCCCCATCAGCAACCACAAAAAATCCATCACCTGAAATCGCAACATCAGTCTGGTTACCTGTAGTCTGAAGACTCCCCTGAGTGAAAATCCTGTCAATTGAAGCAATGGTCATACCCAGCCCAACCTGCTTTGGATTGATACCCCCCTTATTTTCATCCGGTTTTGCGGCTCCTGCCATAGTCTGTGACAACATATCCTGAAAAGTAACCCTCTGTGTTTTATATCCATATGTATTGACATTCGATATATTGTGACCTACAACATCCATCCTTGTCTGATGATTTTTCAAACCTGAAACACCGGCAAAAAGTGAACGCATCATATCAGATAACTCCTTTTTTTAATATTATCGTCTGCTTTAAAAATTTCCATTTCAGCAGCTTATTTATTTTCTTTTACATTTACTGAATGAATATTTTTAATGGAAACTTCCTCTTTTCCCACTCCAATCATCAGTTCTTCCCCTTTGTAGAATACTGAGTTTACAGTTCCCCGCACCTGTTTTTTTTGCACAGGATCGTAAGCATCAATGTCTCTTCCCAATATACCATAAGCCTCCGCAGATTTAGAACTGCTTACAAGGTTCTTCATTTCTTTATTCAGATTTGACATCTGCTCAAGACTTGAAAACTGAGCCATCTGTGCAATAAATTCCTTGTCTTCCATCGGTTTTGTCGGATCCTGATGACGAAGCTCTGTGACAAGCAGCTTAAGAAAAGAATCTTTTCCAAGTCCGCTCTTTTCACCAGGCTCACCTGTTTTATTTTTTTTATTAACCTCATTAGCCTGCATGGCAGTATTGGCTTTTTCAAATGCTGTCATTTCATAAACCTGCATACAATTACTCCTATATTATCATATTGATATGGCCGGTATATGTCTCACTGCCTGAATTATACTGGTCGGTAGCGGCCATTAAATCTTTTTCTGAATTAACTATTGATAATTTGTTAAACTTCTCTTCATCTTTCTGCCTCAGATATTTTTCACGCTGATCATTTACATTTACACTGAAATCACCAACTGATATGCCTGCCTCCTCCAGCTGGTACTTCAGATCATTAAGACTGCTGACAAGCATACTCTTAACATCTTCATTATCGACAAGAAACTTCCCGGTGATTACACCATTTTCCATAATCAAGTTAACATTTACATTTCCAAGTTCCTGAGGATTTAATCTCACTGTAAACGCGCCATTACGGTTGTCTCGAATGGTAACTTTTGCCTTATCTATAATTTCCTGAAGGTTTTCCTTGAAATCGGGCATTTTATTGTTCAGTTCTAAGCGTTCAAAAGCTGATTTTGTTTGAAAATCTATTCTGCTGTTATTAAAGTTGAAGTTTTCTTTCCCCTGATTTTTATCTCTGGCTCCATTTTTATCAAAAGATGCATCATCCCTGATCTCACTTTTTTTCAGCAACTGCTGATCAACGGAAATAACAGGTTTTTTTTCATTTTTATTATCATCATTTGAATTTCGAATTTCGTGTTTAACTACCTCATTTACTCTGCTTTTCTTTAAATTATTAATTATATTAACCGCCAGTTCTTTCAACTCACTGTCCGTCAGTTTAATTTGTTTACCGCCTGATTTTTTGCTTTCAATTGCTTTAAACAATTCTCTGGTGATTATTTCTTTAAAGTTTTTCGACTGTAATTCTGAAAATTCATTTGATGTTTTATGATTGTTACCAGCATCAATCTTTTTCATGCCTTTATATGAATTATCTTTATCAGTTTTATGTTTAAAATTACTGAATAATTTCTGAAAATTTTCTTCTTCCGCTTTTTTATTTCCGTTAAAAGCAGATCTCAGTATTTCCATAATATTTTTAATATTAATATTAAACTGGTTTAATATAGTTTTCTCTTCATCATGATTTTTAATTTTTCCTTCTTTATCTTTAATATCTTTTAAAGAGATCTGACTCTTATCTTTTATATCTTTAGGAGATACATCCTTGCTTATTTCGATTTTATTTTCAGACACCCTGCTTTCTTTTACATTGTCATTATATCCATCCGATGAATTTTCTTTCACTTTATCATTATTTCCATTAGATGAATTTTCTTTACGGGTTAAAGTATCGTAAATTCCTGAATTTTTCTGTGAAGAATTGATCTGCTCATTGTTTGACAACTCAACTTCCACTTCATTCTTTTGTTCCCCTGACTTTTGATTATTATCAACCCTACTATTCCTGTCGCTAATTTCTAATGTATTCATGATCATCGAAAAAAATTCATTGCTTGTTTTTTGTGAAGATTCTTCCCTTATCTCCCTTTCCGGAATCTTTACAGGATTTATAAAACTTTTATGATTTACTTTTGTCTGATCAAACATCAATTACTCCTTTGAATAATTAACTAACAAATTAAAAACGGCAATATATAATATAACTGCCATTTATAGAGTGCAAATATATATGCTTCTTAATGTCTATTATCGTTAAAGAACAGATTTTACTGAATTGAAATTAAAAAAAAAGCAGTCTTTTGTTTATCAAATAAGAGCTAAAGCGTGGAGATTTGACGGGTAGTACACAAAACTAATATAAAGATTTATTCATATTTATATTATTAAGAATTCCAATCCCCATCATTATCATGAAAAGGTTAGAACCTCCGTATGAAAAAAACGAAAGGGGAAGACCTGTAACCGGCATAATACCTATTACCATACCTATATTTACCAATATATGGAAAAACAGAATGGAAATAATACCTATTGCAAGTAATGCTCCGAATTTATCTTTTGTTTCAAGTGCAATTTGAATTCCCCGATAGATTATTATGCCGAGGAGTATCAGAAGAATAATAGCCCCTATAAAACCGAGTTCTTCAGCAACAACTGCAAAGATAAAATCAGAAGTTTTTTCCGGAAGAAAACCAAGCTGAGTTTGTGTTCCATGAACAAACCCCTTTCCCAGGAAACCGCCTGAACCGATAGCAACCTTAGACTGAATTATATTATAACCGGAACCATGAGGATCCAGATCTGGATTTAGAAACACAAGTATTCTTTTTTTCTGATAATCTTTAAACCATTTCTGAATTACTACAGATAAAAAAAGTCCCAGTGAAACAACAGTTGCCGGAATATAAATCCTTCTTAAAAAACTTTTATTTACAAAGTAATGAGTAATAAAAGCTGATACAGCCGTCAGAAGCAGAATGCCTGCTACTGTAAAAAGCACATCAACATGAACAAACAATTGAACTAAAAAATTCCCACCCTTATAACCTGCCCATTCCCAGTATGTTAAAAGCATAGGAAAAACAAGCGCAATTACTGCAATTAAAATAATTGAAACAAGATGCGATACATCCGCTCCACCCAAAAAAAGCATTGTAAATAATACTGGAATAAAAATCGCGGCCGTCCCGAAATCGGGCTGTTTTAATATTATTAAAACCGGAATAAATGTTATTAATGACGGAATCAGGAGTTCCCTGAAATTCTTGATATCCCTTTCCCGAAGTTCAAGAAATTTGGCAAGAAGAATCACCACACTGAGTTTCATAAACTCTGAAGGCTGAATAGAGAAAATTCCGAAGGTAAGCCATGCCGATGTGCCGCGAATAGGCCGCCCAAAAATTGTAGTTACCAGTAATATAAAGATAAAAAAAGCATAAATAGATAAAGCATAATCACCCAGTATTCTGTAATTAATAATAGACATACCTGCCATGAAAACAATGCCTATAATAAACCAGATTATCTGTTTTTTATATAATCCTTTATTAGCAGCTGCCGCAGGATCAAAACCCGCACTATATATCATCAAAATGCCGAATATAATACACAGGAATACCGCACCAATCAGAACAACATCCATTTTATTGAAAAAATCTCTGTTAAACATCAGCTACTTCCTTGGAGTAATTTCTTTTTCCTGATTTTTAAAATATCCCTGTTGAATCAGTTTACCAAATATTTTTTCTGCTACGGGAACTGCTGCAACCGCTCCCCACTGCCCATATTCAATAAAAACAAGAACTACTATAGAATCTTCTGTTGTCTCCCCCTCAATGAATGGTGCAAATCCCAGAAACCAAGCATGCTGAGATACATTTTCCTTCCTGTTTGATCTTGTCTGTGCGGTTCCGGTTTTTCCGGCAACAGGTATTTTAAAATGATTAAGCAGGGAAGATGTTCCACCCTGTGCACCATATCTCATACCCTGCTTTATAGTATTAATAGTGGTCGGAGCAAGAGGGATTTCTCGTAACTTTTCCTTCTTTGTTTCACTTATTACGGTTCTGTTATCAGGTGAAAAAATCTGCTTAACAATATACGGTTTATACACAATGCCATTATTTACTACGCCGCACATCATATTTGCCATTTCTATTGGAGTTACAGCGAGAAATCCCTGCCCGATTGACATGTTTATAGTATCCCCATCAAACCAGGGCTGCCCGAATGTTTTAAGCTTCCATCTCTGAGACGGTATAAATCCTGAGATTTCACCCGGAATATCAATACCTGTAATTTCATTTAACCCAAGATAGGCAGCATACTTCATTATCATACTGGGACCGACACTCATACCCAGATTATAAAAATAAACACTGCACGACTTACCTATTGCCCAATAAAGGTTAAGTGTATCATGAGGCCTGAAACAGTAAAAATCATGATCTACATAACCCTTAAGTGTATACTTCCCCGAACAGTAATAAGTTTTATCCGCGTAGGTTTTTTCTGTTTCAAGAGCTGCTATGGCAGTTACAAGTTTAAATGTTGAAGCCGGGGGATATCTTGATTGAATAGATCTGTTTAAAAATGGTTTTTTGGGATCTGCATTTAAATCCTTTATTATTTGTGAATTATCTTTTGAAATAATTGCATTCGGATCAAAACCGGGTTTGCTGATTAATGCGATAATTTCACCGGTTGAAGGCTTCAATACAATTACAGTCCCATAATTTTCCCCAAGAGCATTAAAAGCAGCTTGTTGTATTTCATAGTCAATAGTCATAGCAATGTTGTTTCCACTGAAAGGAGTCTGCCCTACCTCTTCATTTTCAGTTCTGTTGTTTACATCCACAACTCTGCGTATAAATCCATCTTCCCCCCTGAGCAGCTTATCATACTGTTTTTCAATACCCGCTTTCCCAATACTCTGGTAATATTTATACCCCTGAGCTTTAAGACTGTTATATTCATCCTTGTTCAGGCTGCCGGTGTAACCGACAGCATGAGCAAACATCTCACCATAATTATAAACCCTCACCGGCGCATCCTCCCAGTGAATGTTTGGAAATGAATTTTTATGTGATGCAACTTTCTCTACAACATCAAATGTTACGTCATCTTTAAGCAGAAACCTTTCCCATGGATTGGAGCTTTTAATTTCATCAAAAACATCCTCCGGATTAATTTCCACAACCCTTGAAAGCCTTGTCAGCACCTCCTTTAACTCAGGATCTGACTTGAAATGTTCAGGTATTGTAGTCAGGTTAAATGAAGGGCGGTTTGAAACAATAACTGTCCCTGAAACTCCCTTTACAAAATGCCTGTCATATATCTCTCCCCTAGGCGCTGGAATAGGTATATTATTCTCCATATTCATAGTTGCTCTGAGACTATATTCCTTACCGTGAATCAGCTGAAGGTTGACAAGTTGCAGAGCCAGAATTGCAAAAGCAGAGGAAACACAAATGATGAATATAAGCATTCTTTTACGGAATGCTTCAAGCATCTTGACTTTCAGGGAAGTCTGAGACATTTATAAATAACCCTCCCTCTCCAGCTCTCCGCGAAATATTTTATCAAAAAGAAAAAACAGGGGGGGGGCGAGAATCGCATTATAAAGCGATTCAGGAATAATAACCTGAATAATACTTGAAAGAAGACCCTGAGTAAAAATATAGCTGAGAAATAAAGTAATTACCCCTTTGAGAAGTGTTGAAACAAATAAAAGCAGCATTATTGTCGGTATATTACTTTTTAAAACAGATCTTCCAATCATACCTACTATAAAACCAACAACCAGTTTCGGAAGAGCGAGAAATCCAAAGGGTGAATTTGAGACAGAATCGTGAAATAAGCCTCCGGCAAACCCGGTTATCTGACCGGGAATAGATCCGAAACTGTACCCGACATATACGACTATAATAAAAATAAGATCAGGTTTAATACCGGCAATTCTTATCACATCAAACGATGGATGACTCTGTATGAGCAGCGAAATCAGAACAATTACGGCAGTAATAATATATGTTACTATCATTTTATCTCCTCAAACAGATCAAAAAGGTCTTTATCAGGAGCTTTCCTGATGATAAAAACTTCATCAAGGAGATTATAATCGATATATGGTTTTATAATTGCCCTCTGATAAGGGCTTGTTTCAAGCAATTCGGACTTTACAACAGATCCGATAATTATTCCCGGCGGGAATACACCTGCCTGCCCTGAAGTAATAACTAAATCGCCAAATTTAACAGGCGCTGCACGTGTAATATAATTGGCAACGCATAAATTTGAATTATAAGTATATCCTGACAAAAGACCGGGGAACCTGCTGTCTCCGATTTTGACACCGATTTTAATCTCCGGTGCAATTAAAGGCTGAATTCTGGAGATAGAACTCCTCACCTCTACTACTTTTCCCACAACAGCCTTTGCAAGTTCATTAGTTGTTCCATTTGTCACAACCTGGTAAGCTACAACAGGCATATTTACTGTAATACCATCATTTTCACCGCGGTTTATTATAAGTGTTCTGTACCAGTTATCGGGGTCTTTTGAAATAATAGAAGCGACAATAGAATCATATTTGAGCATCGCCTTCATTCCCAGAAGAGATCTCAGTTTTGCATTCTCTTTCTCAATTTCCGACAGCTCGACGTCAGCTGCCTCAAATGTCTGAAGCTTTGCTCTTGTTAATTCAAGCTCACTTTTTACCCTGTCCAGTTCTGTAAAACCAGCCCACAGCCTGCTTGTACCACCATGAATCCCATTATATCCTTTCTGGAAAGGTGCAGTAAAAGCACTTATGATGCCTTCAAATGTAAGAGTAAACCCGCTTTCCTGAACAGATAATGATATTATGCAAAAAAGCGAAAGTGAAATTAATACTACTAAGGACTTATGTTTCTCAATAAATTCCACTTTCTTACTTCAGATTGGCACGGTAGAGATTTTTAATTTCTTCCAGGAATTTTCCGGCACCAAGAACAACACATGTCAAAGGATTTTCTGCCTGAATTACAGGAACTCCTGTTTCTTTACTGATATATTTGTCAAGGCCTTTAAGCAGGGAGCCCCCTCCGGTCATAACAATTCCGCGTTCTACTATATCTGCTGCGAGTTCCGGGGGAGTCCTTTCAAGCGCATGCTTGACGCCCTCAAGTATCATCTCTACAGGTTCTTTAAGTGATTTTCTTATTTCAACAGAATCTATCTCGAGAGTTCTCGGAAGTCCTGAAATAGCATCACGACCGCGGAGATCCATAGTTTCAACTTTCTTTTCAGGGAAAACATTACCAAGACGGAATTTAACCTCTTCGGCCATTCTTTCACCTATTATAAGGTTATACTGTGTCTTCATATACTTAATTATTGCCTCATCAAATTCGTCTCCTGCAATACGGAGAGAATCAGCCAAAACCATTCCGCCAAGAGAGATTACAGCAATTTCAGTTGTTCCCCCTCCTATATCAACGATCATATGTCCTGCCGGTTCATGAATTGGGATATTAGCGCCGATTGCAGCTGCAAGAGCCTCTTCTATAAGAAATATCTCCCTTGCGCCAGCCTGTTCAGCTGATTCACGTACAGCCCTCTTTTCAACCTCAGTAATACCGGATGGAACACCAATAACAACACGCGGTCTTACAAGGGTTTTACGTTTATGAACTTTAGTAATGAAATATCTTATCATCTTTTCAACTGTTTCAAAATCCGCAATAACACCATCTTTCATCGGCCTTATTGCAACTATATCTCCGGGAGTTCTTCCGAGCATCCTTTTTGCCTCATGTCCAACAGCAAGAACCTTTCCTGTACTTGTCTGTACAGCTACAACAGATGGTTCACTTAATACAATCCCCTGACCCTTGACATGCACAAGAGTATTTGCTGTGCCAAGGTCAATACCCATATCGTTTGAGAACATTCCATAAAAAGAATCGAACATTTTAGTAATCTCCCTGAAATAATTTCATTTTATAAATTCCTCCTGCTGATTTAAAACTGATCAATCGCAGAGGGAAAGACGTTACGATTTATTTGTTAAACATTTTCCATATGACATAATATTTATAATTTAAAATTGCTATTCAATATTTTTTGTCAAGCTTTAAACATGTAAAACATGCCCCATATGTATAAAGAAATAAAAATAATATGCTCAGAGTGAACCAATTATCTTTTTCAGCTCCTCGTTCTCCGGATTTGATATCAACGCCTCGCTGAAAACAGTTTTTGCTTTATCTTTCATACCCAAAGCCAGGTAATTCTTTCCAATCCATATTTTATAGTTAGGATCTTCTCCAATAAGCAACGCTGCTGTAAACTGATCTATTGACTCTTTATATAAATTCTGACTATAATATATCTTCCCAAGATTGGAATAAGACAATTTCTGAACATAAGGGTCATCTGTAACTTTCAATATCCTCTGGAATGCTATTATCGCATCAGTAAATTTCGAGGAATTCTGAAGTACTTTAGCCTTGAAAAGTTTCCCGAGCATTGAATCCTCACCGCCACCCTTCTTTTCTAAAAGATCCAGACCTTCATCAACCGAGCCTTCATACAAGCATAGCAGGGAATAAAACCTTATATCATCTGTAGAGAGTAAATCTATTGATAATGAAGGATTCTTAAGCATTGAATAAATTGAAGCATTATCCCTGTAACCTGTAAAGAAATAGCTTTTACCAAGTAAAAAAATATCCTGTGGTTCTATCTCTTTTCCATCTAAAAGAGCAATTGCCTTACTCATATTTTTAATCGACTTAATAAAACATTTTGTCTGTTCAGATGAAAGCTGAAGCAGCATATCGTCAAGGTACATTTCAGTAAAATTTTTCCCCGATAATGCAAGCGCCAGATTGTAGTAGACTTTTGATGAATAAATGTACGAATCAGGCTCTGCAGGATTTTCATTTTTATATGATTCCATCTCTTCAGCAAGCTTTTTCAATCCTTCAATACGTTCGGATGAATCAGTTACACCTGATATTTTATTTATCTGATCAACAATCCTGTTATGACTAACCTTCCAAAACATCAATTTCGAACGATAATTATAACCGGCATAAATGAGAGAAAACAGAATCATGGAGAAAAAAAACAGTTTAATAAGCTTTCTGTCTTTTTTTTTAGATTTATATCTATAATACATTACAATCCTTTTTCATATACTTTAAAATCAGCTTCAACCTTATCAGGAAAGCCTGGAGAATTTTCAATAATAAACAGTTTAACAGTGCTGTTACCCTTTAGTGGCAGGGCTACATAATTCAAACCACTCCATATGTCATATACTTTATGGAAATCAAATCTGTAAAGCTTTTCATCAATATAAAAGCTTAATCCGTCATAATCTGACTCGATTTTACCCTTCCCGATCCTTTTTATACTTTTATATTTGGAAAATGTCGGATCAATTACACCAACGCCCGATTCATAATCTATTATATTTGACCTGTCATCAAACATTATTGCCGATACAGTTTTATTCTCATCTGATTCCGGATTTATACGGTCAATCTTTCCTGTATTTTTTAAATCATTATTTCCATGAAAATCTTTTGTTCCTTTAATCTCTTTAATCTCTTCAAAGCTATCTACACGATCAAAATCTTCAATAGTGTCAAATTCACTGTCAAACTCATCTCTGTCAAATTCATCTCTGTCAAACTCATTTATCTCATCAACGATCGATTGCTTATTATTTTCACTTTCAGCAGGTACAATATGTTTCGCTCCGGGTGGTTTGTCTCTTTTATTCAAATCCCTGGAATCATAAACATCAGAATCATGATACGCAGCCGGTTCATCATCAAAGCTGATAAAGATATCTTCATTATTATTTGTGCTATTATCAGCTACATTATCATTATTAGAACGATATCCGGCAGCATACTCTTTTACCGGGATAACACGGTCTCCAGGTAAAATAATATCAACATCCTCCAGCTCTGAAACGCCGGGATAACGTTCATAACTTCTACTATCTCCACCGGATTTTTTTTCGCCAGCAATTGAGGCTCTTCCTGTTTCAATGAACAAGGCGGTAATAATTATCAGCAGGCCGCAAAGAATCAATAGTATCGCTAAATAGATCATAAACTACCCCGGTTTTAATTAGGAAACTCTGTCGTGCAGGACTGCCGGATAAAAAATAATCGGATTACTGTTACATCGTGTCAAGGTTTTTTCAACTGCACAATGTAGTTCAATTAAATTTTCCAGAGTCCTACCTTCAGATAATGATTACCACTGTATATAAAATCGGAAGATTCATTGCCGAACATTAACAAATCCCATGAGTCCGGGTGATAGGACCTGTACTCCCTTTCTGTTACAGTATATGAATTTACCGAAGTGAGAACAAATCCATCCCGAACAAGCAACTCAACTATGTTCAGGGAATCTGAATAATCCTTCTTTACTGAAAAATTTTTCTTCTTATTTCTGGCGAAGGTCGGCGGATCAAAAACCACATAATCAAAATATGTTTTTTTCTTAATCAGCTGTTTTGTCCACTCAAGGGCATCGCCATATATAAAGTCCCTTGAATCAACCTTAAGATCATTAAGTATATAGTTTACTTTTGCTCTGTTCAGAACAGCTCTTGATAAATCAATATTTATTGCACTGGCGATTCCATTTTTTAACGCATGTACTGAAAAAAGTGCTGTATAGCTGAAAAGGTTTAACATCCTATTAATCGATTCCGCTCCATAGAAAGAACCAAGCATATCGCGAATCTCTCTCATATCAAGGAATATACCTGTATTCTGCCCATTAATAAGATCCACCCGGGCTTTTATCCTGTTCTGTGAAACAATTATTCCATCAGCTGGATAACTTCCCTCAACTACACGGCTTTTCCATAAATCATCAGGAATAACACCGCGCGCCGGAACCATCCTGTTTTTACACAATACTGCATTTACGGGAACTGGAATTGCTTCCAATAAAATATGGACTATACTCTTTAAAACCTCTTCAGCTTTATTATTAAAAAACTGTATAAGAATAAAACCGGCATAGAAATCTATTGTTAATCCATCGAAACCGTCGCCTGTATTGTTAAAAATCCGGAAACAGTCTGTTTCAGAATCATGAAATAGACGATCTCTGCACTCTATCGCGGATTTAACAAGGTAATCAATATCCTTACCCGATTTATCAGAGGGGTGCTCCATATATCTCTTTTATCCTTTTTTCAATGCTGTCAAACTTTCTCTCTTTCAGTAGTTTTTCATGAACAGGGTAAGATAGCCCGCATGCAACAACTTTTTCAGCTTCAAGATATTCTTTATAATTATTGTTGTCTATTCCGCCCGTGGGTATGAGTCCAAAATCTGACAATCTGAAAGGAGCTGCTATGGCATTAATATAATTCACCCCACCGAGTGCTGCTGCAGGAAAAATCTTAATAAGACTGGAGAACTTTAATGCTTTATAAAGTTCGCTGGGCGTTGATATACCGGGTATATAGGGTATGTCATTTTTATCAGCTTCTTCACATAGAGATTCGTCAAAACATGGCGAAACTGCAAAAACCGCGCCGTAATCAGCAGATTTTTTAAAATCGGAAAGATTCAGGACGCTCCCTGCCCCGACTATTGCATCCTTAAACTCATGTTTTATCGCCCTGATACAGTTAAAGGCGTTTTCAGTTCTTAATGTCACCTCAATAACATCCACGCCATATTTGAGAAGCAACTCGGCTGTTTTCACCGCACTATCAGAATCATCAAAAACACATACCGGAATTAATTTTACTCTCTGCAATATACCTTTAAGCATGGCCATCTCCTTTTAAATAAATTTATTTTATTCAAAAAAACAGGGTTACCTGTAATGGTAACCCTGTCTGGATTTCAAATCAATATTAAAAAAAAATCAGTCAATTTTCGGATATGATAATTCAATATGATTTCCGTCTGGATCTGCAAAAACCACTCTCTGCCCTTTTCGTATATTTTCCGGCCCAAATACCACTTTAATTCCTGTTTCTTCTATTTCATCAATTGCGTCTTCAAAATCCTCTTCATCAACATAAAAAGAGATGCAATTCCTCGATTCACTGCTGGTTTTATACCCTTTAATCTCAACAAGAGAGAGAAGAATATCACCCATTTTCAGGAAAGCCTGTCCTGAATTACTGATATTCTCAATAACATCAAAATCAAATAACTCTTTATAAAACTTTATAGATTTATCAAGATCAGAAACAGTGATACCTATATGGTTTACACTTTCTATAACAATCATTTTAACCTCGTCATTTACTGTTTAAAAAAATAATTACAATTTATAGATTAAATTTAAAACAGGCCCTAACATGTGTCAATAATATAAATATTTTATTTATCAAAATCTCCCCTGTACTGATTTATTAGCATGTTTTTATTCAACAGTTACACTCTTTGCAAGATTTCTCGGCTGATCAACATCACAACCGCGATAAACAGCTATAAAATATGAAAGCAGCTGAAGCGGGATAACAGAGAGAACCGGCAGAAGTGCCCTGTGTACATCCGGAATAAAAATTACATGATCAGCATATTTGACTATATCTGTATCATTTTCAGTCGCTATGGCTATAATTTTCCCCTTCCTGGCCTTGACTTCTTCCATATTACTGATAATCTTGCTGTAAATTTCATCTTTAGGAGCGATAAACACTACCGGCATCTCCTGATCTATAAGAGCTATAGGACCATGTTTCATCTCTGCTGCAGGATATCCCTCAGCGTGAATATAGGAAATCTCCTTCAATTTCAGCGCTCCCTCAAGTGCAACCGGAAAATTTATCCCTCTTCCAAGATAAAGAAAATTCTCCTTATTATAATAAACCTTCGCTATTTCTTTTATTTTTTCGCTTGTCGCAAGAATGGATTTTACAAGTTCGGGAAGCCTGACAAGGTCCCGAAGTATTAAACTTCCTTCAGTAAATGACATCTCACTCCTTCTGGAAAGAAGAACAGTGAGCAACAGTATAACCGTAATCTGCGATGTAAAGGCTTTTGTTGAGGCCACTCCGATTTCAGGACCTGCATGAATATAAGCCCCACCGTCAGACTCCCGCGCTATAGTACTTCCAACTACATTTGTGATACCAAGAACCCTCACCCCCTTAGCCTTCGCCTCCCTCAATGCCGCCAGCGTATCTGCAGTTTCACCCGACTGACTTATGGTAATTACAATGTCCCCCTTTTTCAGTACCGGCTTTCTATATCTGAATTCACTTGCATACTCCACTTCAACCGGGATACGCGCATACTCTTCAATCAGATATTCAGCCACAAGGCCTGCATGCCAGGATGTTCCGCATGCTATAAATATTATTCTCTCAATCTTACTGAAGTCTTCATCTTTTAAACCCAATCCATCAAGCTTAACCATGGCATCATCGATAAGAATCCTTCCCCTGAAGGCATTGGTTATTGTTTCCGGCTGTTCAAAAATCTCTTTTAACATAAAATGCGCATAACCATGTTTTTCTATTGAAGCAATGTCCCAGTCAATAGATTCTATACTTTTGGTTTTGCCATTTTTATCAAGATCAAATATTTTGTATCCGTCCTTTTTAACTTCTACAATTTCCCCATCCTCAAGATAAATTACATTCCTTGTGTGTTCAATCACAGCGCTTACATCCGATGCTATGAGCATCTCCCCGTTTCCAACCCCCAGAATCAGCGGACTTCCCTTTCTCGCGGCTATGAGCGTGTCGGGAGTTTTCTTTGACATTACCACCAGTCCGTAAGCCCCTTCAACATTCCGGAGGGATTTTATAACAGCATCAATCAATGGCAGTTCTTTTTTATAATGCTCAATAAGGTGAACCACAACCTCCGTATCTGTATCACTTGTAAATTTATGACCTCTCCCTATTAAAACATCTTTCAGATCTTTGTAGTTTTCAATAATACCGTTGTGAATGATTACAAGTTCATTATTGCAGTCGCTGTGAGGATGTGCGTTTCTATCGGATGGTTCTCCATGAGTCGCCCATCTGGTATGACCGATACCTGTAGTGCAATGCTTCAGATTGTCATAATCAATAACCGAATCCAGAACTGAAATTTTACCGGCTTTCTTTATCGTAACAAGCTCACCTCCGCAGTTGACTGATATTCCTGCAGAATCATACCCTCTGTATTCCAGCTTTTTAAGTGAACTAATGATCACCTCGGAAGCGCTCTTATTCCCGATGTATCCGACAATCCCGCACATTTCTTTCTCCTGTATTAAATATGATTTACCGTTTTAATAAAAATTGCTGACTATTGCTGTTTACGATTGATTCAGTAAAATGATATAATTTAATTCACTTTATTGAATCCGTTATTATGACCGACTCAAGATATAAATGAATACTTCTTTCAAAACCATCTTTAACTATTCTGAACTTTTTTATTTTTCCGGATAGAAAATACAAATTTTTATTTTTTTCGACCTGTTTCATATAATCAATGCCGCTCTCTTTAAACTTTTTTATACTGGATTCATCAACTGGTCCATGAATATGAAGCCACTTCTGGTTGTAAAGATCACTTGAATAGTAATTTTTTTCATAAACATTTTTTACCGGAATATTATAGTCCCTTCCGGTTAATATATCGGCATCAATCATTTCAACCAATAAGCGATAAAGCCTGTCTTCACAAAGTTTCCTGCTCCCGAATAAACCGCAGTCCCATTTGTCATACATATTTTTCAATATGATATAGTTTTTTCTTCCATTACTATATTGATCTTCACCATGCAGATCAATTATAAATGAAAATAATAAAAGAAAGATTAATATGCAGGATTGTATATTCCGGGATAACATATATTATTCAGTTGATGAAAGATTCCATTCCGTCGTATTTATCAATTATCTTAAATTTAGTCAATTACAATCACAGAAAACAGATATGTTTCATATTATTGTATCATAATCTATAAAAATCGTCTGACTCAGGTAATCATAATGGTAAAAAGAGATTGACTGAATGCTGTTTTATTTTCATTTATCACTCCTCAACAAAATAATCAGGCGATTTTAACTGTTCAGGAACAGTATTCTGAAAAAGTATAGTTAAGAGAGGTTTTACTATGAAAATAACGGTAGCCGGAACAGGTTATGTAGGATTGTCCATAGCAGTACTTGTTTCTCAAAGACATGAAGTCACAGCGGTTGACATAATTCAGGAAAAAGTAGATCTGATTAATAAAAAAATTTCACCGATCGAAGACCATGAAATATCCGATTTTCTGGCTAATAAAAACCTTAATCTTAGAGCAACTACGAAAGCCGAAGAGGCCTACAAAGATGCAGATTTAATATTTGTCGCCGGGCCGACTGATTATAACTCTGAAGGAAATTTCTTCGATACATCTGTAATAGAGAAAATATTTGATGCGATCGCAAAATATAATAAAACCGCTATAGTATGTATCAAATCGACAATTCCCGTGGGATATACCAGCAATACAAGAAAAAAATACCCCGGCATGAAACTTATCTTCTCCCCTGAATTCCTG
Organism: Spirochaetota bacterium; assembly: GCA_963664815.2. Lineage (GTDB taxonomy): Bacteria > Spirochaetota > UBA4802 > UBA4802 > UBA5550 > WRGT01. Next base: position 1,247,382 of record CAXXHB010000003.1, on the reverse strand, counting down.
CGGGAGGGTAAAGCCCTTTTTGACAACCTTCACCCCTCCCGGATAATAGTCGGTGAACAGTCAAAAGAAGCCGAGGTAATTGCAAACATTCTTAAAGAAGGTTCTCTGGACAGCAATACTCCTGTGCTCTTCACTTCATCAACGGAAGCTGAAGCGATCAAACTTTTTTCAAATACATACCTGGCCCTCAGGGTTGCCTACTTCAACGAGCTTGATTCTTATGCTCTTAAATATAATCTCGATACACGACAGATTATTGAAGGAGTGGGACTTGATCCGAGAATAGGATCTCATTATAATAATCCTTCATTCGGATATGGTGGTTACTGTCTCCCCAAGGACACAAAACAGCTTCTGGCAAATTATGAACATGTACCGAATAACATAATCAGAGCCATTGTTGATGCAAACAGCACAAGGAAAGATTTCCTTGCAGATCAGATAATTGCCAGAAAACCGCGGAAAGTAGGAATTTACAGACTTGTCATGAAAGAGGGATCTGATAACTTCAGGGCATCGTCAATACAGGGGATCATGAAAAGGATTAAAGCTAAGGGAATTGAATGCATTGTTTTTGAACCATCTCTGAAAGAAGATCACTTTTTCGGTTCGAAAAAAATAACAACGCTCGACGAATTCAAAAGAGAATCGGATATAATTGTAACAAACAGGCACCACTATGAACTTGATGATGTTAAAGATAAGGTTTTCACAAGAGATCTATTTACCAGGGATTAGAAATACCAACTCGCACGGATAGCGCACTCTTCCAGAATAATACGTTCTTCGCTGCTGTTGTCTGAACCATGATTTTCATAACTGGTTATAAGAGACATAAATATAATTTAACGAAAAAGATAAGAGTAAATCTGTTAAAATGGGACTTAAGCGGTATGAAGACACTGTTGAAAACCGTTTCAATACCGTTTCAACATCGTTACTGACAGAGGAAAACGCGCGTTTATAACAGTCGTTAAGGTGTTTGAGGCGGAATTGAATCAAAATTGACTTTTCTATAAAGAGAGTCGGACTTTCATCATAGATCTGCCGTTTTATTGCTTCTGATCCAATTGATGCACAAATTAAGTACGTTCGTGTGCGATACATTTATTAGCAGAAAATCCTGCCAATCTTTTAATCCTGTAATCGTGTTCAGAATCAGAGATGTAACAGGTTTAAGTCTGTTATAAAATCATTATATTTAACAAATCCCGGTTATATCTATTATAAAAAACTTATACTTTGTTCTCAAAGGACAACATAAACCATTTTTTTAAATAGATACATACAACCAGTTTTCATTCTATAAAACCAGGATAAATATTATTCTCCGGAATATTCGTAACAAAAAAACAAATTGAAAAATAAAGTCCTTTATTTACTATGCCTATTCTAATAATTAGGTTATTAATAACTGTTCTGCAGATTAACAGCAGTTACTGCAGTTTAACGAATAAGCAATTATAGCTTACTGCGTATACACATAAGGAAAATGATTCTGGAGATTATATTATGAATAAATCAAAATGGTCAGAAAAACAGGAACAAAACTGGAAAATAAAAGTCGGACTTGCTGAAATGCTTAAGGGTGGCGTTATTATGGATGTAGTCACTCCTGAACACGCAAAGATAGCCGAAGATGCAGGGGCAGCTGCCGTAATGGCTCTTGAACGTGTCCCTGCGGATATACGAGTGGCTGGTGGCGTGGCGAGGATGTCAGATCCTGATGTAATTATACGGATACAGGAAGCAGTTACTATCCCGGTCATGGCCAAGTGCCGTATAGGTCATTTTGTCGAGGCTCAGATTCTTGAAGCTCTCGGTGTTGATTTCATTGATGAAAGCGAAGTTCTTACCCCTGCCGACGACAGATTTCATGTTAATAAAATTAACTTCAAGGTCCCATTTGTATGCGGATGCCGCGATCTGGGTGAAGCGCTCAGAAGAATTGGTGAAGGAGCTGCAATGATAAGGACAAAGGGTGAAGCAGGAACAGGTGATGTCATTGAAGCAGTGAGGCATATGCGGACACTGCAGGATGATATGAGAAGAATAAAGGGGATTCCCGTAGAAGAGCTTATGACAGCAGCAAAAGAGATGGGTGCACCCTATGAACTTATTCTTGAAGTTGCTGAAACCGGTAAGCTTCCAGTTCCCAATTTTTCCGCAGGTGGTGTTGCCACTCCGGCAGACGCCGCCCTTATGATGCATCTTGGCGCTGAGTCTGTATTTGTCGGTTCAGGAATATTCAAATCCGGCGATCCGGCAAAAAGGGCAAAGGCAATAGTTCAGGCGGTTACATACTACAATGATCCCGTAAAGCTTGCAGAGATATCGCGAAATCTGGGTGAACCTATGACCGGTATAGGAATGTCACAATTAAAGGAAAGTGATAAACTTGCAGGCAGAGGCTGGTAAAGAATTAAATGTCTAAAAAAATTGGAGTGCTTGCAATGCAGGGGGCTTTCCAGAAACATCTGGAGGTATTAGAGACAATCGGTGCCATGGGGATACAGGTAAGAGCGTCTGACGATCTCGAGACAGTAGATGGTCTTATAATTCCCGGAGGTGAAAGTACTGTTATTGCCAAACTTCTCATCAATAACGGAATTATGAATCCAATATTGGAAAAAGTAAAATCCGGTATGGGGTTGTATGGTACCTGCGCAGGGATGATTTTAATGGCAAAAAATATTGAGGAAGATAAACTACCCATTCTCGGACTTATGGATATTACAGTGAAAAGAAACGCTTACGGCAGGCAGAAAGAAAGCTTTGAAGCATCATTCCCTGTCAAAGGTTTCAATGACAAAGTATTCCAGGGAATATTTATAAGGTCTCCAAAAGTAACTTCAATCTCTAACAACGTTGAAGTGCTTGCCGAGCTTGACGGGATACCGGTACTGCTAAAGGAAGGCAGGCTACTTGCTTCAAGCTTTCACCCTGAACTGACAGAAGATACAAGAATCCATCAGCTTTTTCTGTCCATGATCTGACAAACAGCCTGTTCCTTCATTAATTTCTTCTTTACAATTCGCTGTAAGACATTACTTTTATACCTGTTATACGAACAATTAAATTCTGACTGGGAACCGGTGAGAAAATGACAGATTTCAAAGAGACACTTTCATCAATACTGCAAAATTCTGAATTTCTTCAGAAAACAGCAAAAATAAAATTATCAATAAGTAACCGTGGAAATTCCAATGTATCAACATATCGTAATCTCTCAGGTATAGAGACAGAACAGTTAAAAAAGCAGAATAACCATGCTGAAAGCTGGGATAATATTTTTGTTGCAGATGGTTTTATTCCCTCTTTCATTTCCAACAGCCGTTTTTATGGTAAATGCTACCTCGGGAAATTTTCTGGTTTCCCACTTGAAGTTGAAAATGACACTGTCCTGCAATCAGGTATATATGACAGTATAATAAAGAATTCAGAAATTAATGATGAGTCTCTTATATGCAGATGCGGTTTGATTTCTAATTACATTATATCATCATATACGGTGCTTTTCAACAACGGGACAATTACAGCATCAGGAGAAAATACTTTCAGCAATGGAAATAACATACTAATAGGCCCGGAGACCGGGGAGCGGGGAATAAAGATTTTTTCTGAAATGGACATGAATATTGCGAAGAATTTACTCATCCGGGAAAATAAAACAGCATACAATGATTTCGTTAATGAATATACATCAAAGTGCTCTTTAAACTCAGGTTATATCGGCAAAAACTGCCGTATTATAAACACAACATCAATATGTGATTCTTTCCTTTACGATACAACAGTAATTTCCGGTGCTTCAATGATATCAGACAGCACAATACTTAGTTCGGAAAACGACGGCACGTCTGCCGGGACAGGTGTGAGTATAAAAGACTCAACCATACAGTGTGGATGCCATGTCGATTCAATGTCTGTAATTCAAAGCTCTCTTCTGATGGAGTATTCACATGCCGGAAAACATTGCAATATCACAGACAGTATTACCGGGCCAAACTCAGCAATCGGCGAGGCCGAGATAACTTCATCGTTTGCCGGGCCATTCACTGCCGCGCATCATCACTCACTTCTTATCGCATGCATCTGGCCCGAAGGGAGAGGAAACATCGGATACGGGGCAAATGTCGGTTCAAACCATACTTCGCGTCTGCCCGACCAGGAAATAATTCCCGGAGAGGGGATGTTCTTCGGTCTTGGTTCAAGCATAAAATTTCCTGCAGAATACAGCAAATCACCATACACAGTAATCTCCACGGGAACGGTTACTATGCCGCAGAGAGTGGAATTTCCCTTCTCGCTGATTACTCAGAGTTCTTTGTATATGAATGACATACCTCCATCGTACAATGAACTCATCCCGGCATGGATTTTGAACGATAATATTTACTCTGTTGTACGCAATGAATCAAAATACAGAAAGCGTAACCGGTCACGCAGAAATGAAATTGAATTCAGCATATTCAGACCGGAAATAATTGATATGATGGTAACTGCACGCGAAAGACTTAAAAAAACTCCACAGGTAAAACCGATCTACACTGAACAGGAAATAAACGGCACAGGCAAAAACTACATTACCGAAAATAACAGAATTAACGGAATAAGCGCCTATACCTTTTACATACAGTTTTATGCATTAAAACTTATGGCTCACAGGGCTGGAAAAATTCTATCGGAAAATAACGGTATTAATAATGATGCCATTTATAAATATGACGGGGATATTAAGAATTGGCCATACGCCATGTCTCTCCTTGATGATGAAGGATTAAAGGATTTATCATTAAAGGATAACCTGGAAAAGCTGATGAATCAGAATAATGTTTTCCTCTCATCCGTATATTCATCTAAAGACAGGGACTATATCAGAGGAAATAAAATTATCAGCGATTACGCTGAACATTACAGTCCAACCGGCGAAGATCCATTTATTGTTGAACTTAAAAATAAAACAGTTATTGAACAGACGAGACTTGAACAGATATTAAATTTACTCTGAATAAAAGCGGGATAATTATAAAGGTATATCTTCCACAGATTCTATAACGCCGCGCATAACATCCCTGTTATATTTTTTCATCACAAGTTCTTCGAGCAGGCTATATGAATCATTGATCAATTCCCTGTGCCGCTGAATTGTCTCATCAAGCGCCCCGCTCTCTTTTATACATTTCCTTATGAATTCAAAATCATCCGGTGATTTTTTATTATTAAGAAAAATTCCGGTAAATTTATTTCTGTCGGACTCACCCAGTTTTAAAATAGTTTTCTGCACAAGCAGCGTCAGCTTACCCTCTGTTATATCAGAATCACTCGGTTTACCGGTATCCTTTTCTATTCCAAAAACACCGAGGAGGTCATCCCTTATCTGAAATGCAATTCCAAGCGGCAATGCAAAAGACTCAATATTCTCCATTTCACTTTTATTTTTTTCTCCGCTTAAAACATATCCCATCATAAAAGGATAAACCATTGTGTAATATGCGGTCTTCATCAGACTTATACGCATCGGAGCATCACTTTCAGGATCAATTTTTTTCGGCATAGAATTCAGTGAGTCGAGGATTTGACCCCATGCAGTTTTTTCATATGTTCTGGCGAAGATATCGAGAAACCTGTCTTTAACATCATGCCTGATATCAGTACTGCTTATTACCTCAATCGAACATGAAAAAAGTATATCGGCAGTAACAGAAGCAATGTCCTGCCCTATTAATGGATTTGATGTTAAACTGGAATATCTGTCACCAAGCAGTATATGAAGAGATTTATCACCTCTTCTGAGTTCAGATTTATCAATTATGTCATCCTGTATTAAAAGCAATGAATGCATAAGTTCAACTACTGCGCCGAGTTTTATAATCTCCTGTCTTTTTTTAATTCCCTTTCTGTAGCCATAATAAGCATTAATCAGAAGCAGCGGACGTATTCTTTTGCCATCGCGAAGACAATAATCGCAAAGATACCCCAGAATCTCCTGCATAAAACCTGGATCTGATTCTTCAGTTTTTCTTTCAAAAAAGCTTTTAATATATAAGTCAATTTCCGGAATCACTTCTCCTGAAAAATCTCTGAATATATCCCTGTAATTATCTCTGTTTTTTCTGAACATCCCATTTCCCTTATAAACTGCTTTATAATATCAAATGATAATCCTAAAAAGAATAAATTAATAGTACCCTGTTTAATTGCAAACAAAATCTTGACAGTTATTAATATCTTTTTTATCAGTATTAACAGTTATAAAATAACATAAATACTTTCTATTGTTAACATTTATATCAACCACGCATAGATTGCGATAAATTTTTTTATATGAAAATCAGGTTTTTAGAAAGGTAAAACATATGCTTGCTAAAAGAATAATTCCATGTCTCGATGTAAAAGACGGACGTGTAGTAAAAGGGGTAAACTTTCTTAACCTGATAGACGCCGGTGATCCTGTTGAAAATGGCAGGTTCTACGACAGCGAGGGAGCTGATGAACTCTGTTTCCTGGATATTACTGCTTCATCGGACAGAAGAAACATTATTCTGGAAATGGTTAAAAAAGTGGCTGAAACTGTTCATATCCCGTTTACTGTAGGTGGCGGCATACGCAGTGTGGAAGATGTAAGATTGATTTTAAGCGAAGGAGCCGATAAAGTATCAATCAATACGGCAGCAGTGGAAAATCCCCGCATTATTACAGAATCTGCGGAAAAATTCGGTTCTCAATGTATTCTTGTGGCAATAGACGCGAAAAAAAACAACAGTGGAGGATGGACAGTTTTTCTCCATGGCGGGAGAACTCCAACAGAACTTGACGCGGTTGAATGGGCAATAAAAGCCCAGGAGCTCGGTGCAGGGGAAATCCTTCTCACAAGCATGGACAAAGATGGGACTAAAGATGGTTTTGACATTGAACTTACAAGAACACTTTCCGGAGCTGTTAAAATTCCTGTTATTGCATCTGGCGGAGCAGGTACAATTGAACATCTTTACAGTGGTCTGACCGAAGGAAAAGCTGATGCAGTACTTGCAGCTTCGATATTTCACTTCCGTGAAATAAGTATTAAGGAAGTTAAAAAAGAACTACAGTTGCGGGGCATTCCGATTCGTCCTGTTTAAGAATTCCGAATTGACTGTTACATAAGTTATTATAACGTAAAAACAAAAAAAGTAATGATTGCCACAAGTATAAAAAAAATCCCCGCAAGAATAAACATCGTTATTCTGTTTTTTTTGGAATCTTCTTCCTCAGTACCACTCTGCGTATTATAATAGGCAGGATCCATCGCGACCTTGATAAATTCCTCTTCCTCAACAATTTTCAAATATATCCCTTTCGCTACAATGGCAAAAATCTTATAATCTGTTGTATGTTTTATTGAAACGATTCTGCCGGCAATCGGTTTTGCGGTACCATCTTCCTTTAATGCGTTAAATGCTTTAAGCAGATCATTTGCCTTGGGGCTCTTGTCGATAATACTAATCATTATTCTGTCACCGATTGCAAGTTCGGCAATCTCCTTCCCCTTGATAGGAGATAAAATAAGTGCCCCATTTAAAACAAGTTTTACCTCTTTCCCCTCAAGCGGATCCTCCAGTTTCTCTACTATTATATTTTGTTCGGAAGGAGTTTCCTTCACAGGTTCAGGGGCAGAAGACATTTTCTGACTTGTTATTGAATTTAATTCCATGGAAATTGAACTGATTTTTTCATAATCCACAGAAAGTTCAACATTCTGGAATCCCATTACATCGGAGATGAACTTCTGAAAGTAATGGTTTACCGCAATCCCATCATCCTGTTCTATAAGTTTTGAAAATTTGGTTATTTCCTGAATTGTTAATGCCTTATTCATGGAATCCTTAATCTTGGAAGTCATTGACTCATCATAGCCGCTTTTTTTTGACATTTCAACAAGCTGCTTTTCAAAATTACGCCAGTCCTGGTTTGATTTAATATCTGAAACATCAAAAGATTTTGATATCATAGCGTATGAACTGGCCACTCTTAAATAGGTAGTATTTAAAAACACAATAAATGCGCCATATAAACTGGATGAAGAGAATTTACCCTTTATTACATAAAGATCAAGATATGTCCCATTAACCATTTTCTTGGCTTTATCATCATCGCCAAAGGTATAATAAAGAGCAATCTGAAGTTTTTTTGTCTGCTCGGAAAGAGTATTTGCAGCTGTCTCAAGGTCGCTGGGCATAAACTAATCCTCTATTTAATAAATTCTCACAAGATTGAATATTAATATTTTCATAATAAATACTTGTTCAACACATTTTTTACTCTTTCAAGAATTAACCTTCTATTGATCGGTTTTAGTATAAAATCCTTGGCACCCATTGATATCAAATCCTGCATTACACCCTTGGTTGTATCTTCACTGATAAAGACTACAAGAGGCATATCTCCTTTCTCTTTTAGTTCAAATAGCATGGAGTATCCGTCAATAATAGGCATATCAAGCTCTGTAGTAATAAGATCAATTTTCCCCTTATGCTTTTCCACTTTTTCAAGAGCCTCTTTTCCATTGGATGCAGTATCAACAACCTGGTACCTCTCTGATTCAAAAATCTGTGCGATCTGTTTTTTATGAAAATCCCTGCTGTCTACTACCAATATTTTATAGGATGATCCATTGGGTTTTATACCATCCGGTTCTTTTGTGTTTAAATTTGGAAAATCTGCTTTCGCTGTCATTTTTTAATACCCCATTTGAATCTTAGACAATATAATTTAAAATGCCTATGTATCACCCGATCATTTTATCGGGACTATTTTCGTACTGTCAAGAGCAAATTCTTTAAAAGATTCCAGTTACAGATATGCTAATTATTATGATATATAAAACTAAATCTTTTGTATAATAAAAAATGGTTGAATAAAAAAAAATTGATATATTATTATTAAAATAGCAACATTTATTGTTTTAATAATAAATGAATTCAGGGATTTTACTCTACCTTTTTTGTAAAAAGAAAAATGACTGAGTTTTTACAAATTTCTCCGATATTAAAGTATTATTGTATTAATAATAAGCATTTTATGCAGAGCTGGCTAACCAGATAATTATTTAACGAATGGAGTCAAACCTTGACACAAGTTGTTTCAAAAGAATTTTTTCTTAAACCGGAAGATTACCAGAATGCTCTGAGTTCTGAAAAAGATTTTTTTATTCAATTTCAAAGATTCAATCAGGATGTTGAATCTCAGTTAATTAAAATGATCCATAGATTTCTTGAGCATTATGACCTTCTGTTTCACAAGGACACTATTATATCGATAATAAAAGAACTGGTAAATAACGCAATTAAAGCAAATCTCAAACGCCTCTATTTTGAATCAACCGGACTGAATATTAATGACATCAATAACTACCGGCAGGGGATGGAGAGCTTTAAAGATGAAGTTTTTCAGAGCAACGAAAGTGAACTGATAAAATCTCTTCAGGGATCAAAATATATGGTAAGGGTTAGCTTCAGCAGTACCAATGATAATTTATCCATCAGTGTAATAAATAATAATCCAATTCTGGAATCCGAACTGAATAAAATTAAATCAAGAGTATCAAAAGCCTACAAGTATCAGGATATCTCGGAGGCATTCATTGATGTTCTTGACGATTCCGAAGGGGCGGGACTTGGACTTATAATGGCCCTTATGCTGCTGAAAAATTCAGGGTTTCCACAAAATGTATTTACTATCAGCAGAAATGACACATTAACATCGGTAAATCTCAGCATACCTCATAAAATAATTACTCCGGAAATTCATATTAAAGTAACAGAAGAAATTCTTAAAGAGGTAGATGATATCCCAGCTCTACCGGACAATATAAAAGAAATAAGGATGCTTATCAGGGATCCGGATAGCGACATAAAAGAAATTGGAAAATCAATTTCCCGTGATCCGGGGCTTACTGCATCAATAATGAAACTTGCAAATTCCGCAGGTTATGTTACTATTAATAAACTTGAAACCATCGATGAAGCTGTTAAAATAATAGGGATGAAAGGAATTAATACTCTGCTGGTTGCAACCGGAGTACAGAAAATAGTTGAAACAAGATATAAAAGATATGAAGCAATCTGGAATGACTCATACAAAAGGGCTTTTTACGCACAATTAATTACTAAAAGAATAAATGAAAATTCAAAACTTGGAGATCAGGTCTATCTCTCCGCTCTTCTTGCAGATATAGGTAAAATTGTAATGCTCTCTCTGCAAAATGATACTATTGAAAAAATAAAAAAAATAAACGGCTTTAAAGGGATGCTCGATTCAACACTTATTGAAGAAATCAGCCTTGGGATAAGTCATAGTTCCCTGGGCGCGCTGATATGTAAAAAATGGAATTTTAACGAATCTCTCACAAAGACAATAGAGCTTCACCATAGACCAAACAGAGCGGGAAGTGAATATAAAAACCCCGTATACACAGTTTATCTGGCAGATATTATGGTTGAAATTGAAAATAATAAATCCAGGTTTGAGATTGCCGATGACGAAGTACTTGATTATTTTAAGCTGAATAATAAAAAGAAATTCGAGGAATATCATTTGTCTCTCAAAGAAATTTATAGCACTAAAAAGAACCTTTAATTTACTTGACTTAAAACAGACCTGTCCGAATAAATTTAAAACTTATAAGTTGTATATGATTATTAAATATTGATTTTTCGCAGTTTATGAAGGTATTTATTAACTATGGGGCAGCTTTTAGATCTTATAGAGATTGAGGATATAAAATGTTTTTTCAGAATATAATTGCGAAATTAAATGAATACTGGTCAAATCAGGGATGTGTAATTCTTCAGGGATATGATCTTGAAGTAGGAGCTGGAACATTTAATCCTGTAACATTTTTAAAAGTTCTCGGTCCTGAACCATGGAATGTTGCCTACGTTGAGCCATCCAGAAGACCTACAGATGGAAGATATGGCGATAATCCAAACAGGCTTCAGCATTATTACCAGTATCAGGTTATAATGAAACCATCACCTTCTAATATACAGGATTTATATCTTCAATCACTAGAATATCTCGGTATCAACCTGAAAGATCATGATGTACGTTTTGTAGAAGATGACTGGGAATCACCTACCCTTGGCGCGTCAGGATTGGGATGGGAAGTTTGGCTGGACGGGATGGAAGTAACCCAGTTTACCTATTTCCAGCAATGCGGAAGCATTGATCTTGATCCTGTTTCGGCAGAACTTACATATGGACTTGAGAGAATATGTACATATATCCAGGAAGTTGACAGTGTTTTCGACATTGAATGGAATGAAAAATTTTCATACAGAGACATTCACCACCGAAGTGAATTTGAATTTTCACATTACAACTTTAATGTTGCAGATACAGATATGTATATTAAACTGTTTGATATGTATGAAAAAGAATGTCTGTCAATACTTGATTACCCCGACAGTAGAATTGTGCTCCCGGCATACGATTTTGTGTTGAAATGTTCACATGCTTTTAATATGTTAGATGCCAGAGGCGCTATCTCAGTTACAGAGCGTGTGGGATACATCACACGTGTCAGGAACATCGCTAGAAAATGCGCTGAAAGATATGTTGAAATAAGAGAAGAGATGGGTTATCCATTATTAAAGACTAAAATAACACGGGGTGTTTGATGAGTCAGTCCGTCAAAATGCTTGATGAATTTTTAAATAGAAATGAAAAATTCATTGTTTCAACACATGAAAGCCCGGATGCAGACGGTCTTGGATGCGAAATTGCTTTTCTCGATTTCCTGAAGCAAATGGGTAAAACAGCAATAATCCTCAACTCTGATCCTGTACCGGAAATCTGCCAATTTCTTGATATAGACAATGAATTAACTGTTATTGACAATGAGTCAAACCTTCCGGCTGATATCCATGAATATGCTCAGTTTGTTCTTGATACAAATGATTACAGTAATATCGGTTCAGCATATAAAATTTTAAGCCCGCGTGTTAAAGAATATTTTATTATAGATCATCACAAGGATAGTGATCAGGGTAAAATAGATATAAATTTTATCAAAGTTGATTCAGCTTCAGCATCAGAGATAATTTACTCAATAATCAGGCATTACAACAAAGAACTGAATTTTAAAACTGCTCAGGCATTGTTCACCGGTATCGTATTTGACACAGGTTCATTCAGGTTTCCAAAAACAACATCAGAAACATTTAAAATAGCTTCCCATCTTGTCAGCCTTGGAGTCGATCCCTTTAAGGTTTATGAAAACCTTTATGAAAGTAATTCACTTTCAAGCTTCCAGCTCAGGGGTAGAATTTTATCTTCTATGGAAATTATGGAAAATGGTAAAATGATTTCCATGAAGCTTACACCACAGATGGTTATTGAAACAAATGGCTCTTTCTCAGAGGGTGAATCAACAATCAACGCGCCATTTACGGTTAAAGGCGTCATTGCAAGTCTTCTGGTAAAACAGGACATAGACGGCCCTGTAAAGATAAGCATGAGAACTAAAGGAAACCTTGATGTTGCATCCCTGGCAATAAAAAACGGAGGGGGCGGTCATAAAAATGCAGCCGGTTATAAAACAAAACTATCTTTTGAAGAAGCATATGAAAAAGCTGTCACAGATATGAAAGAGTTCTTTAAATAATCCCCTTCAGATCAATTTTACTTTCAACTCTCGCTCCTGCAGAAGCGACAACAAGCGATGCCGAATAACTTGCAATCTTCCCTGAATTTTCGATACTACATCCGGATGTAAGCCCATAGAGAAATCCTGCGGCATACATATCTCCCGCACCATTGGTATTAACAACATTCGTTTTTATTGCATCAATTTTTGTTATTATATTATCCGACTTAATCATACTCCCTTTTGAACCGAGTTTCATTATAGAGACTGGACAATTATCTGATAATATATCAAGTGCATCTTTATCTCTTTTACCTGTAAAAGCAAAGATCTCCTCTTCGTTTGCAAAAATAATTCCGGCATAGTTCTTAACAACATCATTAAAAACATCCCTTATCCTCTCTATCAGAGCGGAATCAGCAAGATCTATAGAAATCTGTACACCTTTTTTTCTGGCTGTATCCATAGAGTTATAACAAACTTCTCTCAGATTTTCCGGTTCAAATAAATAACCCTCAATATGCAGAATTGAACTGTTTTCAATAACAGAATAATCTATTTCATCCGCTGAAAGGTCAATTGCAGCACCAAGATGAGTTGCAAATGTTCTTTCTGAATCCGGTGTTATTAACGTTATTGCATGACCAGTCATCCCTTTACCTTTACTTATAAAAGAAGTAACACCAGCTTCAACCGTTTTATCTATATATGTTTTACCATAATCATCGCTAGCTACCCTTCCGAGAAAAGAACCTCTTCCCCCCATCCTGGCTATCCCGGCAATGGTATTGGCGCAGCTACCCCCGGGTGCAATATGAGTATTCCTGTTTTTTAATAGAGAGAATATCTCTCTGCTTCGTTCTGCATCAATAAGATGCATTTCTCCTTTCCTTAATCCTAATGAACTAAGGAAAATATCATCAACATCAACAGTAAAATCAAGAAGTGCCGATCCAATACCCGTGACATCATAAACTGATTTTTTAAAATTCATTACTATACCTCATAAAATATCTATAGGACCTTCAATATCACCATGTATGAATTGCCTGGAATATTGATCAATCTCTTTAAAAAATTCTTCACATTCCATGTAACAGACAAATCTTCCTGAATATAATAATGCAATTCTGTCTGCGGTCTTTTTTGCAACCTTTAAATCATTTGTGACGATGATCGAAGCGCTATTTAAAGAGATCTTTATCTCAAGCATTAAATCGGCAATTGAATCGGAAAGAATAGGATCAAGACCAGCTGTTGGGTCATCATAAAGAATTACCTCCGGTCTCATGCATATAGCCCGGGCAATTCCAACTCTTTTCTGCATGCCACCGGAAAGTTCAGAAGGAAGCTTACTTTCTGCACCATTAAGTCCCACACGTTTAATTGCGCCTTTTACTCTTTCAGAGATTTCATCTTCATGTATTCCCATTCTTCTCAATCCGAAAGCTGTATTGTCAAATACATTGATTGAATCAAACAATCCCCCCTTTTGAAAAACATATGACATTACACAATAAGAAACTCCATCATTTTTAGCTTTAACCCCCATTTTATAGAGTTCTCTGATCTCTTTCCCGTCAATCTGAATATCACCTTTGTATTTATCTATAAGCCCGGCTATCGATTTGAGTATTACAGATTTGCCTGCACCGTTCTTTCCCAGAATTACGAGAGTCTCCCCCTTATTGACCTCAAATGAAAGATCATCTAATATAATCCTGTTAAGAAAAGATACTGTAAGGTTTTTCACGCTGATCATTTCAATTCCATGTTAATTCAGTAAAATTCCAGAGCCAGACTGCTTTCAGCAGACTTGTCTCATTTTTAATTTTAAAGTGTACAGTGAATCACTCCTTTAAAAAAAGCCACATCACGGCTGTTTGAGTGCTACATACGCAGTCTGGAAATATACCTAATATTGATTTTTAATATTTTCCTGTATAGAGTACAAAATATTCAGATAAGATATATACCTCTCCCCATGTATTATGCCATCTTCAACCAGCCTTTTAACTTCACATCCTGGCTCATGATCATGAGTGCATGGTCTGAACCGACAGCTTAAGGCTGCCTCCCTGAAATCATTAAAATAATTACCAAGATCATCAGGTTCTATATCAACAAGTCCGAATTCCCTGACTCCGGGTGTATCAATAAGTTCAGTGCCATCATCGGCTCTCACCATTTTGACGTTTGTTGTAGTATGTTTACCCTTGCCTGAACTTTCTGAAACTTCGTTTATCTTCAAATCAAGTCCCGGATAAATCCGGTTAAAAAGTGATGATTTTCCTACTCCTGAATAGCCTATGAGTAAAGATCTTTTTTCTGTAATCTCTTTTTTAAATTCACTCATCCCTCTACCGGTCAGTGCACTTACAAATTTAATATTAATATCAGCTCCTTTATAATATGAACGAATATAGGCTGATTCACCCTTTTCCATAAGATCAGATTTATTTACACATAAAAGAACAGGAATATTCCCTCTTTTACTTCGAATGATAATTCTGTCTACAAACCTGAGATTCAACCGGGGATTTGTGAAAGATTGAACTGCAACAACCTGATCCAGATTACAGGCAATTATATCCTCCCGCGAGCGCACTCCATCCTTACGAGTAAATGTATTACTTCTCTCTTTTACATGTTCAATAGTCCCAAGACCCTCTCTGTTGATCGAAAAATCAACTACATCTCCCACTGCTACCGGGTTGGAATAATTACTCTGACTGGTTTTCATTTTTCCGCGGAGTACCGAATTAATTTCTCCTCCATCAAATAAAACCGTATAAAACCTTCCATAAACTTTTATAATAATTCCTGTCATTTTCCTCAAAAAAATTAAAGTTTTTAAACTCTCCAGCCGATAAAATTTGTATAAGTGATGATATGGTAATTCCCTCCCGTTCTTACCATATTATTAACTTAACACTGCAAAAGAAGAAGGCAGGATAGCCGCCCAGCTATTCTGCTTTCTTTATTTTGTCTCTTCAACAGGAATTTTATCAAAGATAACCGGTGTAAATTCAAGTAAGTCACCAGTTAGTCCCCCAAGATTCCCGGCACCTATTACAGTAAACCTTATTCTGTACATCATTCCTTCATGTATATTTATGATATTATCTGACAGCACCTTTTTCTTAGTTATGCCGGTTATATCAAATTCAATATCATTATTTTCAGAATCATAAAACACTATTTTTTCAAAAACTCTGTCTATATATTTCAGCCGCAAATTTAACGTAACAACTTTATTTTTGTAATTATCAATGTCGGAAATGATATCAGCAAGGAGTACTTTTTCATTTTCACCAGGGAAAGAGGAACCTGCAATCATGACTATAAAAATTACTAAAAATTTTTTCATCATTACCTTTAGCTTTTATTGTGAAATTAAAATTAAATTATATTGAATCTAAATCATGTCAATTATATTTGACGTGGTCATATAATTTTAACCGACTGCAGGCTTTCAAAGGCTTGAAATAAGGTGAATTTACTCCATTTTATTCCCGAAAGTTCATTTATTTATCATTATCATAGTTATCATTATCATTGTTTAACTTTTTTTTTTATTAATCTTCATATTAATTACTTCTATAAAAAGCCAGAAAATAACAACTATCCAGAACATATTTATTATTTGTGACATATCTCCTGACCCCCATACTTAGTTTATATTAAACGCAATATTCATGCCATAGTTTAATAAATAACAGAATGAGTATAACTGTTGATTAAATCAGGGATTTGAATAGATCAATCCAGATTGTTCTATACTTGATTGTTCATTAATTAATAAAATCACATTGGGTGTATCAATTTCACAACAATTACAACTTGAAATTAAATCCAAAATATATTATTTATTAATAAGAAGTATACTTATACTGTCATAAAAGAAAGTCTTTACTTTCTTAATGATTGTAAAGTCGCAAGGTTTAAGTGAATATATTTACGATATAAAAAAATTTTTTAAGGATTATACTATTATGTATTTAAAATATTATCAATATGCCGTTGTTATACATTCAATAAAAAATGAATGATATAAAATGAGGAATAATGAAGCTAGATAAAGAAAGCATTATGAAAAATCAACGCGAGCGTATGGTAAATGAACATCTTATTGCAAGGGGCATTGCAGATAAAAGAATTCTGGAGGTAATGAGCAATCTACCCAGAGAAAAATTTGTTCCCGATAAGTATTTGATTGACTCATACGGTGATCATCCTATTCCGATTGGTCATAATCAGACAATATCTCAACCATATATTGTAGCGCTTATGAGTGAACTCTGTGAACTAAATAGTGATGAAAAAGTTCTTGAAATCGGATGCGGTTCGGGTTATCAGGCAGCAATATTATCAACACTTGCAGGAAAAGTATTCAGCATTGAAAGAATAAAACCTCTGGCTTTGAATGCAGAAAAAACTCTTAAGCAATTTGGATGTGAAAATGTTACAGTCATTCATAACGATGGTTACAAGGGGCTTGAAAGTGAAGCTCCTTTTGATGTAATAATTCTCACTGCAGCTCCTGAAAAAATTCCCCAGGCACTTATAGAACAACTCTCTGAAAATGGAAGGCTTGTAGCCCCGGTAGGCAATACAATTCAGCAATTAATCAGATTGAGGAAACATAAAGGTGAAGTTACATCTGAAACAATAACCTATGTAAGTTTTGTTCCAATGGTTGAAGGTTATAATTTATAATTGACAAATTATTTAAATTTCAGCCTTAATATATAAAGTATTAATATAAAATCAGGTGTCATTGTTTGTGATCACTAAAAATGAAAAATTCCCCTTTCTGAATGAACGGCTGGCACGAGAAGCTCATATTGAAGAAATATTGAGTGAAATTGAAATATCTCAAAGAAACTGGTTAAAAAAACATTCCGGAGAGCTTTCTACAATAGAGAACCTTAATGATTCAAGAAATATAAAACTGCCGATAACACAAAAAAGATTAATGAATATACAATATCTTGTTGATCTTCTTATGAAAGATCATCCTGCTGAAATTAAACCTGTTTATTCATTTAAATTTATAATAAATCCTGAAAATAAAAATCTCTCCATTGAAGAAAAAATGGAAATTACTCTAATGATGAGAGAAACTGATTATAATATGCTCATTTCAGACCGGGATGAACAATCGGTAAAAAATCTTATCGGATTACTGGAAAGTTTCAGACTTTTTAATCTTACAAAATTAATAAAAAAATCTAAAAACAGAAATAACCTCACACAAATTGTAAAAAGTCAACTGGGAACAACAATCTTTACCTTCAAGAACTTTTCACTGGATAAGAGCGGGATGGAAATAGTTGAGGATTACTGTTTTCATAAAAGTAATTATGATTCTGTTAAAATGAAAATTGATATAGATGTTATAAAAAAAATAATAGAAAAAGACGAACCTGCTATTGACCGCCGTCTTAAAAATTTTGGGATATTAAATTCGACCATAAGCGATTACAGAGATAATAAGCTGGATTACATATTAAACATTCTGCTGGGTGATTTAGCTCCATCATTAGATAAAAATAATATAGTAGCAATTAAGAATTTTAAACACCTTCGTGATTGTCTCATTAAGGTAGAAAAACTCATGGATCCTGTAATTATACTTGATGCTGAGATTATGAAGCATCTTCAGCAAAATTTTATAAGCACAGAAAAAGATATTCTTTCTCTTTTTGCGGACATGACTTCTGAAACAATTATCAGATGGGAACTGGAAAAAGATGCCTCCGGAAAAGTAATCATCCACATGTACAATAACACAAAATATCTTATTGATCCTTCACAGTTTCTGATTAAATATGAAACATATACGCAATCAATAATACAAAATGAAAATGGAAGTCAAACAGGCGAAAGCCAGCATGATAGTAAAATTTTTACCGCAGATTTATTGACCGATACAGCCAACAGGCTATTAGAAAAAGAACAAACCGTTATCAGATTCTTCCCTAATCCTGAAGATGTGATTAAACTCAAGCAGCTGATAGATGGATATCAGGGTTATAAAAAATCTCTAATCACAATGAGAAATATTGTCAGAGTTGATTCTGATGATAAAATCGGATCATCATTTCTGACGAAAATAGCCAATTCAATAATGATGCTGTTTACAAAAAAAGAGAAGAGTTATGCTCTTAATCCCCAAAAAAAAGAATCGGTAAAAGTTAAATCGGTAAAAACAGAGATTTCAAATGAAACAAAAGACATATATAAAGAAATATCATTGAAGAACTCTCCGATTATTCCTATTTCCGATTTTATTGAGATTAAACCTGAAAATGAAAATAAAATTGAAAAACTGATATCTGAGATACGGGAGAATAATTTAAAAATTGTTATCCCGATTTATAATGCAAGACAGACACTCTACATACAGAGAAGTAAAAAATATCTTTTATCTGATGTTGAATACCTTATGCTGGATCCAAAAATTGCTTCTACACCCGAAAGTATCCGTGATTATGTTGACTCAATAGCGGGATATAAACTGAAAGAGGACGTAATTGCAGGAAGTGCCCTGTTCAGTATCGAAAAATATCTTATGTCAATATACAGACAGAACAGGGCAAAATTAAAAAAAACCTCTGAAAAAAAATAGTATTATTCTCCTCCCCCCATACTACACCCGGAACATCCCTGACAAGCAGGCTGAGTATCGGAACCTGATTTCTCACCTTTTGCTTTATAATCATTAACATAAAAACCGGCTCCTTTAAAAATTACACCGGCAGAATTAAATACTTTACGGACAGGTTTGCCGCACTTTGCACAGTCCTTAACAGGCGCATCATTCATTGACTGAAAAACTTCAAACCTGTTTTTGCACTCAAGACATTCGTATTCATATGTGGGCATAATATCACCTCAATAATTTTTAACTCAAGACAACAAAACCTTTATAGCATGGATTAAGTCAATAAAAAAATCAGCATAAAATTTCAGGATTTTCTATATTTTCAAATTTATAATCAAGCCTGTTAATACAGAATTTCTGCTTCAGGTAATTTATGTTCTCTTTTTTCATGCCTATGTATTCTTCTTTCATTTTTTCAGGCAATATTAAAGAAAAATGGTTCTTATCTACTTCATTTACATTATTTATAAGCTCTTCAAGGATTTTCCGTTTATGCCTTGATTTTATTAAAAATCCTAATGCTTCATGATATGGTCCGGCAACAACGCTTCCTCCGCTGAGATCCATTGGATGAAGTCCCATCCGTATAACATTGATACCTTTTTCAATAAACATGCCATACATAACAGAGCATACATCAACTGCTTCTTCGATAGTAAGTGGAATAAACTTTTCCTCTTTATACATTATTTCCATTGCAGTATTTTTCAGAACTACAGCGGGATAAATTCTCACATCATGAGGCATCAACTCGACAGTCTTTTTTGCTGAGTAAATAGATCTTTCTGAATTATCTTCCGGAAGTCCGGGCATAAGCTGAATCCCTACCCTGAATCCATATTCCTTTAATAATTTAACGGATGATATTACCTGTCCGGAATTATGCCCCCTTCCTGAAGCAAGCAGGACTTCATCAGAAAAAGACTGAACTCCCAACTCAACTGTTTCAACATGGTATTGCTTAAGGACATTTAAATTATCTTTATCAATACAATCAGGACGGGTAGATAATCTAACAGAGTCAATTATACCATTTTGTATGTATGATTTTACTGATGACAGATATCTTATCTGTTCTTCAACCGGGATTGCCGTAAAACTTCCTCCGAAAAAAGCAATCTCAATCTTATCAACAGTACCAGAAAGCGCTGAAAGATATTTTTCAATTATTTTATATACTTTTTCAGATGTGACTTTTTCAGTAAGACCGGTTACTTTCCACTGGTTGCAGAAAACGCAAAAATGAGGACATCCTGAATGTGGAATAAAAACCGGTATAGTTATCCTTTTTTTTGACATATATAGCTTAAAGATCACTTAGATCAAATTTCCAGTATGGTCCTTCCCTTAAGAAATAAAGATCAACACCATTTTCAGTTTTTACTGAAGCTCTGTTCCCCTTGATATCAACAGTTATAATACCATGTTCAAAAAATCTGTTCAACCTTACACCAGTAACATCAGAAAAAAAATATAAATATACACAATCTGCAACTCTCAGGTTTTTTAATTTTTCCTGTGAATATCCATATTTAACTGAAAGCAATTCCAGCTGATCTTTCCGCATCTCTTTAATTAACATATTCAGTTTATTCATTTTTTCAAGACTTGATACAGTCAGTAAACCTGCAATAGCATCGCTATCGTTTTTTTCTACAGCATGTTTTATATCATTAAATGACTGTACAGGAGTAAGTGGTCCACCGCTGCCGCAACCTGATTGCAATAAAAACAGAATTAAAAAAAATCGTTTCAGAAAATGCATGTAAATCCATTATCTGTTTTATCAATAATCATATTATCTATAAGCCTTGTACCACCCCAGAATGCGGCTACGGCAACAACAGCTTTATCTTCGATCTGATCTATATAACTCAGATCCTCGTATTTTACAATTGAAATATAGTCTATACAATCAGGTACTCCCTTCATAATTTCCGATCGTATTCTTTCAGTAATTTTTTTTGTGTTCCTTTCACCAGAATCAATAAGTTCTCTGCAAACTTTAAGTCCTTTACTAAGCGCAAGAGCATCTTCTCTGTGACTGGCGCTCAGATGTTTATTTCTTGAGCTCATAGCAAGTCCGTCATTTTCACGGATAATTGGTGCAATAATTATTTTTAATGGAAAATTCAGATCAGAAACCATCTTCTCAATACTTACAACTTGCTGAATGTCTTTCTGACCAAATACAGCTATATCAGGCTGAATTATATTGAACAATTTGCTTACTATAGTAAAGACACCTTTAAAATGTCCCGGTCTTGAAGCACCACAAAGATTATCTGTAAGCAATCCGACATCAACTGTTGTCAGATTGTTACGATATATTTCCTTATCATCAGGGATGAATAGAAGTTCAACTCCACCCTGTTCGGCCATTTTAATATCTCTTTCCAGGTCCTTAGGATAATTTTCAAAATCATTAAGATCATTAAACTGAAGCTTATTAACAAAGATACTCATAACGATAAATTGTGTTTCCTTCCGTGCAATTTCAACAAGGCTGATGTGACCGTTATGAAGAAAACCCATCGTCGGAATAAATCCAACAAGCATCGATTCCTTCTTTGCAGCTTTAACTTCTGATCTGACTTCTTCTATTTTATGAACAATTTTCATAAGTATACTCTCTTTATAAACTACTTTTTGAAATTTTTTACCAATAATTTCCTTATTAGGACGACATCCGATGACTACATTTATTGATTATGAAATGATATTTTCCAGAATTATTCCTTTCTGTTACTGATTGATTCCATTATTCCAGTGATTTAATTTAATTGACTATATTTTCTGAATTTATTATTATTCAAGATATTTTTATAATATCATTAAAAAATGATTGTATGAAAATTAAAAAGTGCCTTGAATAAAATCAATCAGATACAAAAAGTAAACGTATTTTTTTTTAATTTAAACACAATAGCTTAAGTGTCTATCGGACAAAAATTCATTTCGCTCGATTTACTGATATTGTATAACAGTTATATTTTAAACATTCACTGAAAAAGATATAATATGCTACAGAAAAACAAAAGTATATTAAAACATTGGATATGTATTTTAATAAAAGAGGAATGATTAATGAATATTATTTCTAATAAGGCATTGATACTTACAGATTATTTAAACCTCTTCCCACTTATAAATGAGATTCTTACAGGCATTAACATAGATCAATACTCAGAAAATGCCTCTCTTTCTTCTTTAGTTGGGTTAAAAGAAAGATTTAATACAGACGGGAATTTATCTTTTTTAAAAAGGGATATACTCTCTTTCATACAGCAAAATGGTTATCCATTTATTACAATAACAGACATGAATATCACAATCGGCATTGATGATCAGCACGATAAGAGTAAAGTTATCAAGACACTCCTCCTTTCATATATAATCATCATGCAGGGGGAACAATTTAAAAATATTTCATGCAATATAATCATTCTTATGAATAATAAAGAATATAGCGAATTTAAATATAAACACAAACACCCTCAAAATATATTGGGTATTTTAAAAACTAATGACGACCGACTTAATAGTATTATCAATGAGTACACTGTGAATAATGAAAAATTCAAAAATAATTTTAATATACTCCTCACTGATGCAGAACAGGATCAGTCACTAATAAAATCAGAACTGGTTCTTTTCATGAACATGATAAGAGCAAAAGAAAATCTTAAAAACAAACTTTTAAAAGAAAAGCCCGTCAAATCTATCGGACCGAAAATTACTGCGGCACAATCTGCTGATGTTGTATTACGCTCCGGAGATAAAATTTTTAAGAATGGCGAGCCTCCTGTTGATTATGATGAAAAATTAAACTTAGCTGAAGGAGAGATATACATAACCGGAAATTTCACCAGTTATACCAGACTTGATGTAATTGAAAATGTTTTACGTCTCATAAAGACCAGATATGGCAATGAACTTGTTATAAAAAAGGGGGGGAACCTGACATTGAATATTCCGGAACAAAGCATAATTGATACAACGACACCTATCACTCTCGCCCAGTTAATTTCAAAGGATCTTATGGAATACGGAAATATAAGAATTAAAACAACTCCTGAGCATTTCCAGCTGATGCAACAATCACAAGGTTTCAGCATGATTAAGAAAAATGTAACAATTTATGAATCCTGATAGTGATGGTTAATTATATCTGGTGAAAGAGTATCTTACAGAATCATGGCCAACAAGTCTGGTTATGTCTTCAATAAAGACATCAGAAGGAAAAATATTAAAGGTTGAATGCGCTCTGATTGTTTTTGTTTCATTATGATCCCTGATATGAAAATATAACGGGCAATTCCCTTTATGTCTTTCAATTACTTCTTTAATTTTAACTATTACGTCATCATCAACTCCAAGTGAATCGAGCTTTATATGAATTGCTGCTGCTGCATCCCTTCTCACTTCTTTTAAAGATTTAAGGCTGTTTGCCAGTATCTTTTTCGGTCTGCCACCCTCCATTTCAATCTTCCCGGTAACCATAACCGGCTCTCCGCAATTGATCAGTTCGTTAAATTTATCGAGAACCTTTGAAAAAATCAGAATTTCTATAGATCCATTCAAATCCTCAAATAGACCAGTCGCATATTGTTTTCCGTTTTTCTGTGATCTCTTAACCGATATGTTACTGATTATTCCAACGATAGAAACATCACCGGAACAGTTTTCTTCACAAAGTTCCGGAAGAGTGTATGACGGAAATGAGTTTATCTCCTTTTCAAATCTAGCCAATGGATGTCCTGACAAATAAAGACCGAGTATCTCTTTCTCAAAATTCAATTTCATATTATCATTCCATTCCTGCACAGGTGGAAGATCTGACGATATCATGCTGTTGTCACGGGAGGAATCCTGACTAAAAAGATCTCCCTGTCCTGATGCTATATCCTGCTGATATTTTTTTGCCAGGTCTATTATCAGATCAATTGACTCGAAAAGCTGCGCCCTGTTCTTATGAATCTCATCAAAAGAACCTGACTTAATCAGCGATTCAAGCACTCCTTTATTTACAACCGACAATTCAACATTCTCAAGGAATTGCTTAAGAGTTTCAAATGATCCGCACCTGTTTCTGGATTCAATTATGTTTTCAATTGCCTTCTCTCCAAGTCCCTTTATTGCACCAAATCCGAATCTCAGAGATTCATTTTCAATCGAAAAATCATAAAAACTGTTATTAATAGATGGGGGTAACACCTTTATTCCATACTCCCTGGAATCATTGATATATTGTATTACATCATCCTGTTTATCCGGTGCAGCTGAAAGAAGGGCCGTCATATATTGAAGCCGGTAATGAGCTTTTAAAAATGCGGTCTGATAAGTAACAAGGGCATAGGCAGCCGAATGCGACTTGTTAAATCCGTACTCACCAAACTTCTTTATCATATCATAAAGCTCTACAGCAATTTTTTTATCTATATTTTTCTTCTCAGCTCCCTGCAGAAATTTAGTCTCAAGAGCATCAATGATATCCATTTTTTTCTTTCCCATCGCCTTACGGAGTTTATCCGCCTCAGGGAGTGTAAATCCGGCAATTACCTGGGAAATAAGCATAACCTGTTCCTGATAAACTACAACTCCCAATGTATCCTTTAATACAGGTTCAAGAGACGGATGAGAATACTTCACAAGTTCAGGTTTCTTTTTTCTCTCAATAAAATCATCAACCATTCCCGAACCTAACGGTCCCGGCCTGAATAATGCAACAATAGCAATTATATCCTCAAATTCTGTTGGCCCGAGCCTCCGGAGAATATTCTGCATCCCGGAACTCTCAAGCTGAAAAACACCCTTCGTGTCAGCCCGCTGCAGTAATTTATATGTTTCTTTATCATCTAGTGATATATTATTAATATCAGTTATATCGTCACCGGTAGTTTTCTTGATTAATTTTATGCATTGATCAATAATAGTGAGATTTCTTAATCCAAGAAAATCCATTTTAACCAGTCCGGCCTGTTCAAGAGTATTCTTTTCATATTGAGATGATATACTGCCATCTTTGTCTTTATAAAGAGGAACATAGTCAGTCAAAGGCCCCTTTGAAATTACAACTCCCGCTGCATGCTTACCAGCAGATCGGGTGAGCCCCTCAAGCCTTAGTGATATATCAAATACTTTTTTTCCGATTTCACTTTCTGTATACTTTTTAAGCTCGGGAGACATCTCAATTGATTTAGTTAAGGAATCTCCTTCAATAAGCTTACTTATTGCATTAGAGTCTGCAAATGGGATATCAAGAGCTCTGGCTACATCTTTTACAACAGCCTTTGATTTCATCTTATTAATTGTGATTATCTGACTTACATGATCTTCTCCATATTTTCGCTTACAATAATCTATAACTTCTTCTCGTCTATCCGCGCAAAAATCAAGATCCATATCAGGCATCTCGTTTCTATCTGGATTTAAAAACCTCTCAAAGAGAAGATTATACCTGAGAGGGTCAAGCGCCGTAATACCAAGACAATACGATATGATGGAACCGGCAGCTGATCCCCTTCCCGGCCCGACAGGAATATTTACTGACCGCGCATAATTTATGAAATCCCATACTATTAAAAAATAACCGGAAAACTTCATTTTAGTAATTACAGAAAATTCATAATTTATCCTGTCCGTCACTACCTGAGGGATATTTGATCCATATATCTTTAATGCGCCCTCATCTACAAGATGGCGCAAATATGAATCAAGATTGAATCCTTCCGGAACTTTAAAATTCGGCAATATTGGATGACCAAGATCCAATTCAAGATCTATCATATCAGCAATTTTACATGTATTAAATAGCGCATCAGGATAATCAGAAAATAATTTCCTCATTTCATCAAAACTCTTCAGATAGAATTGATCTGTTGAAAATCTCATCCTGCTTTCATCATTCATCGTTTTACCTGTCTGAACACATAATAAAACTTCATGAGAATAGGCATCATCCTTGTCTACATAGTGTGCATCATTTGTCGCAATTAATGGTATATTGAGCTCGGATGAAATCTTTATCAATTCGCTGTTTACTATCTCCTGTTCTTTAATACCATGATATTGAAGCTCAAGATAAAAATTATCCGCACTGAACAACTCCTTGTATCGTCCGGCAAGATCTCTGGCTTCCTTTAGCTTCCCTCGCAGAATATTCCTTGGTATCTCTCCGGCAATACAGGCTGAAGAAACAATAAGACCTTCGGAATATTTTTCAAGAACCTCCATATCTATTCTCGGTTTGTAATAAAAACCCTCAAGATATCCGATCGAAGACAGCTTCATTAAATTCATATATCCGGTAAGATTTTTTGCAAGAACAATAAGATGATGCGCATTATCCTCTTTATCACCTCGAACAGATTCCTTTTTAAATCTTGATCCCGGAGCGACATAAAATTCTTCACCAATAATCGGTTTAATTCCTGCCTTATGCGCCTTCTGATAAAATTCAATAGCTCCGAACATATTACCATGATCAGTAATAGCTACAGCAGGCATACCAAATCTGACAGCTTTATCCACAAGCTTATCTACTGTTATAGCTCCATCTAATATTGAATAGTCTGTATGATTATGTAAATGTACAAAATCCATATAAATACCTGAAAATTATTAGGCTCCCCGCCATAAAAGAGATGTAAGATATTTTTGAGGAATTATAAAATAACCCCTCAAAAATCCCCGTTTATGGGGATTTTTTCATGTAGGTATTATTTTTAGAAGAGACATAATTTCAAGTATTAATTATATAAAAAATTACAATTAAGATCAAAATTATATCATGTTACTGAACCAACTCAATAAGATTATTTCTTACTGAAACTATATCGCCATTAACAAGACCAAGAATTATTGTATCGCCGGCGAATGTTGGTGATGTCTTAATTCTGCTTCCAAATGAGTTCTGCCATATTACATCCCCGTTAAGAGGATTCAAAGAAAAAACTGTATTATCACTGGCAATAATAACACTATCGAAAGCATAAAGAGGACTATTTTTCACAGGATTTGATGTTTTAAATTTCCAGTTTAATGTACCTTTAACGTCATTCAATGAATACACAAAACCATCTTCTGATCCGAAGTATATACTCTTATCAATAACAACCGGGCTTGAATAGATAGGACCTCCAGATTTAAATGTCCATATAATATCTCCGCCAAGAGAAATCGCATAGAATGTTCCGGAATAACATCCAAAGTAAATTATGTCATTATGAACAACCGGAGTTAACGTTATAACCTTTTCATCAATCTTAACAGACCAGTTCTTGTCTCCGTCACTCGAATCAAGAGAGTAAAGCCTCATAGCATCTGTTGCTATGATCAGGTTATTCTTCACTATCAGTAACGAGTTATAAATTGCTTCATCAAGATTTTTACTCCAGAGCTTTTTACCCTTTAAATCATAAGCTTCAACAATACCAAATCCTGTAGCAAGATAAATTTTATTATTGAAAATTACAAGCTCTGACTTAAATAGCAGAGGACCTCCGGCTTTAATCTGCCAATTAATGTTTCCATTGGACGTATCTATTGAATACAGTACTCCGTCAACATCCACAGCATATACATTATTTTCATAAACAACCGGTTTTGACTCAAACCTCTTTGTTATTTTTTTTGTAACCAGAACATTCCCGGTATTGTTCATGATTATTATATTACCATTTTCGGAACAAAGAATTATCCTGTCTTTATAATATAACGGAGCAGAACTTACCGCTGTTTTTAACGGGCTAACCCACTTCACTCTCTCCAGTTTTTTATTTTTTTCCAATGCGGCAGATAATGTATAGGTATCTCCTGCTTTTACTTTCAGCTGTGTCTGAAAATCTTTATAACCCTCGGCTGTCACTTTAACAGAAACATCCATATCAGGTCGTACTTCCTGTGTATACTCCGTATAGCCTTTAAACTTCGAATCGATATAAATCTTACCACCCCTTATCGGAGATTTAACAATCAGAAAAGTTTTAGTTTCAGGGGCAGTTTCTTCAATTGAGACAATAAATTTAGAACCATTACTTTTAATCAGTTCTTTATTCTTTTCGTCAGTAAGAATGACTCTCCAGTAATATTCACCCGGTTTATCTACAGGTATTGATCCTGAACTCTGATCTTTAAAATTTATTATTTTAGAATCTGAAAAATCGGCTTTTTTTGATAACTGGAGTCTATAATTTCCGCTTAAATCAATTTTTGTCCAGCCGAATTGAACATCAACTTTTTTTGCACCCGCAGGAAACTTTACTTCTTCATTTTCTGAAGGTGTCACTGTAGAAAGATTGCCAATTATTGCAATTTCAAATTCACCTGTATCAGAGTAAGGGACATCCTCACCCGAACTCACCAGACCATCAACCCGCCAGAAATATTTACCAGGTTTAAGATCATTTTTTATTTCAGCAAAATTTAGTTTTCTCTGCTGATCAACAATTTTATCTTTAAAATCAATTTCTCTGGATATCTGAACATTATAAAGAGAAAATGCATTATCATTGCTCCAGCTAAGGAGTAAACCTTTCGATTTTATAAGTGCAGCATCAATTTTTTCACCCTTGACCGGACTTATCAACACTGGTGGAGTAATAACTTTTACCTTATCAATTTTAAAAACTGAGGCGGGTGTTGTTTTAACAATCTGATTTCCTCCAATTGATATATTACTGTTTATTCTCCAGTAAAAATCCCCCTGATTGAGATTATCAATGGTAATATTTTTTAAAGGTGTATTCAATTTGCTGATTACAGTATTAAAATCCTTATCCTGAGCTATTTCAAGGGTATAATCAGCGGCAAGGGAATCCTCACTCCATCTGAATGAAATTGAATTCTGTGAAACTGAATGTTTTACTATTTCACCTGATACTGGCGAAATCAGTTTCACAGGTTTACGGTTTATAATATTTAACTTTCCGGTTTCACTGAATTCTGTTTTTTTATTATCTTCATTTATTGCTGAAATTCTCCAATAGTAAACTCCTGCCTCAAGATTAATCTTGGTAAAATTCTGCATTAAACCTTTTCGCGAAAATAAAATTTTTGAAAAGGATCTGTCTCTACTTATTTCCCATGTTATATTTTTAAAATTCCCTGACAAATCCCAGGCAAAAGAAACCTCTGATCTAGGTACTTCAATAATAAAATACTGGTTTGATGCTGGTTCCTTTAAGTCAAATTTAAGCTTAACGATAGTGGTATCTTTACGATCTGAAGATATAATAGCTTTTTCACTTGACTTAACAAGTGTCTCTTCTGATCCGGATTTGACCTTTGCCGTACCGTTAGATACAGTTAAATCCAGCTCTTTATTCTCAAGCTGTGTCAGCTGAATATTGCTCTTATCAATTGAAACTGTTGCATCCTGGGATTTAATATTGATTGCTGCAATATCAGCACCCTGAACACCTGTTCTGTTTGCAGAAATTGAACCTTGTTCAAAATTAATGTTAATAGCATTTTCCTGTGTTGACAGCATTATCATACTATTCTCTTCAATATTGATGTCCGTTCCATCCGACAAATGTATTACAGCTTCAGACAAATCGGATGTTCTTATTGAATCATTATTATAAACAGGAAAATTCTGATCAATTGCCTCCCATACAACCTGTGACTGATATTTTCTCTGGGCAACTTCCCGCTTAAAGGTAATACTTCCTATCTGTTTTACATTTCCAACTTCTATTTTTTTATTAAAATCCGCGTATAGAAGTACTGAAAAAGTTGTAATTAATAAAGCGCTGATACCAGAGAATAATATGTCGTTAGTCAAGAATTTCATATTTTACTTCACCCTCTTCGCCTGCTTCTTCAGTCGGTTTGCCTTTCATTTCAATACCAACCAGTTTCCTCATTTCTTCAAGAGTCTTAGGAGAAGTGGGGTCATCAAGCCTTCCAAGAACGGCATAAATCTGTTGAGGTTCACTTTTCCCTTTTACTTTTATTTTCTGCATAGGTTCAGTTCTGAATATATCCTTTATTTCAAAATAAGTATCAGTTGAAACAAGAATATCTGTACCGAAAGGTTTATTCAGTGATTCAATCCTTGATGCAAGGTTAACAGTATCGCCTATAACAGTATACTCCATTCTTTCATTAGAACCTATCTGACCGGCAAGTACAGGACCGGTATTAAGCCCGCATCCGATTTTAATAATCGGCTTTTTATCTCCGCCTCGTCCCTTATTAAACTCGATCAGCTCCCGCCTCATCATTAAAGCCCCGTTTATGGCATTTTCTGTATCATTTCCATGAGTTACAGGAGCTCCCCATACAGCCATAACCGCATCACCTATATATTTATCAACAACACCATTTGTATCATTAACGCAGTTAACCATCCTGGTCATATACTGATTGAGAAATTCAACTACTTCTTCCGGTTCAAGTTTTTCTGAGATGGCCGTAAATCCTCTTATATCAGAAAAGAAAACAGTAGCTTTTTTTCTTTCACCACCAAGCTTGATCGTTCCTTTCAGAACCTGTTCAGCAATCTCTTTATTAACAAATTTACCAAAAGCATCCTTCATTCTCTCTCTTTCATCGAGTCCCCGTCCCATCTCAACGAATGATTCTGTGAGAATACCTATTTCATCACCGGTAGTCGCCTTAACATCTACTTTAAAATTTCCTTTTTCGATTTCTTTCGTCGCACCGACAAGAGTAGTAATTGGAGTTGTAAGGGATTTACTGAAATAATAAACTATAAGTATTGCGATATTAAGAACAATAATTGTGATATATATATTTCTTCTCTGAATGTTATAAACTTCCTGAAGTGCAAGATCTTCCGGCACCGAACTGATGATTCCTATACCACTGAATCCAATTTTCTTGAACGATCCTAAATGGTATACCCCGGACTCATTTTTATATCTTGTCTGACCATTGCTGAGCTTGCTCTTCATCATCATATCTACAATGGGAAGTTTTATAAAATTAGCATAATTCAATACGAGATTTGTATCGGGATGAGCTATTACCTCACCATCGCCATTTATCATAAAGGTGTCAGTTATCCCATTTTTTGTAAAAGACTTTAAAATTTTATCCAGCTTAATATATCCAATTGCAATGGAATTAACTTTATCAAGTGCATCTCTCTGAAAAGGGATCGTAACAGCAACAACAGGCATACCCATTTTACCTGAAACATTATGTACTACCGCTTCATCATTGAATGTTTTAATATATTTAGAGGAATTTTCACTATTAATCTGGTCAAGTGTCTTTATATCAATCTTGTTCTCACTGAAGTATTTTTCATTATAAATAGATCTGTAAAAAACCACCTTCTCATTCTCTTTTCTTCCAATTGCGACATATAAAAAATCTTTATCATTTGAGAAAAACAGATTTGTAAAAAGTTTTTTCTGTTGATCTGATTTAAACTCCTGCAGCATTGTGGTAGCCATGATATTTATTTTTTCTGCAATTGCTGTAAAATCGGATTCAGTTTTAGATGCTATTACCTGCGATATCGTCAGGTTACTCTCCTTAATCCTTACTTCATTATCTTTCTTGAAAAATATTGTAGCAAGAGAAATCATCACCGCAAGAGAAGTAACAATTATAATTGAGATCATTGAAATCAATTTTGAACGTATCTTCAATTTTGAAAAAAAGCCAAATTGTTTTATAAAATCATTTTCTTCAGCTGCCATAAATTAAACCGATCCAGTAGTTATTTTATCAGGTATAATCAAATACCATAATTAATAAATATGTCAAGCATAAACCTTATTACGGAATACATAATCAGCTTTACTTTGCTTTATAATTTTTTAATAAGCAGTATATTGTAAAAAAATTAAACACTACAACACCTGCCATGCACTGATTATTTTAAACTGACTCATGATAATAATTAAATATGTTTATCTCCTGTTTATATGTAACTGTCAGTTACTAAAGTTAAATTATTGAATAATAGAAGATAAATTATACATGAAAGTTTTTTTAGATTTTAATTAGCTACTGTCATAATACTATCAATAGAATACATCCACAAACTGATTATTAATAAAAATTTAAAATATAGTTAATAATTTTATATTATTATTGATTCCTGATCAATAATTTTAATATAATAAAATATGGGATTTGAATTGAATCATATTGACAATAATGGAACTGGCATTTTCTACAGGGTCAATGGTGTGAAAAACGGATTTACTGTTTTTTTTATACATGGCATTGCAGGAGATTCCCGGTTTTTTCACAATCAGCTTAAATATTTTGGTAAATCCTTTAAAACAATAGCAGTTGATCTCCCGGGACATGGACGATCTTCATTTGTTGCCGAACAATCAGTTGAAGTATACAACAGCAGCATTGAATCAATCGTTAAAAAGGAAAAAATTGATTCATACATTCTTGTAGGTCATTCAATGGGGGGAGCAATTTGTTTAGAAAATTATTTAAAGCATAGGGATAAAGTCAAAGCAATAATTCTTATATCGACTTCTCCGGTATTACCGGTCACCAGCATGCAGATCAACGCTGCAATAAACAACTTTGATAGCTTTTTTAATAATATGCTTTCCAGAATATTTCACAAAAAAGCCGGAATCTTTATTTTAGCAGCACAAAAAAATATCACTGAGGAGGAAAAAAATACAATTATTCAGGATTTAAGACTCTGCTCAAAAATAGATTATGAATCCAGACTGAAAGAAATTGAAGCTCCGGTTCTTTTAATTGCCAATAAGTATGATCAGATGATACCCGCTGCCTTAACGAAGAGTATGAAGG
Organism: Spirochaetota bacterium; assembly: GCA_963664815.2. Classification (GTDB taxonomy): domain Bacteria; phylum Spirochaetota; class UBA4802; order UBA4802; family UBA5550; genus WRGT01. Next base: position 1,214,314 of record CAXXHB010000003.1, on the reverse strand, counting down.
AAAAAATCAGTAATTCAAAAATCGTTATTTTCGATGATGAAGGGCATGTACCTTTTTTTGAAAACAGTAACGGTTTTAATAACGAGCTGGAAATTTTTATCAAAGAAATTCTATAGCTACCGCACAACCATCTGCTGGTTTTATTGCCGATACTTTAATATCCGCAGATTCACTGTGGATCCATTTCCCCTTTTTAAAATAATCGTAGTAATAAAAATAGATAAATTTTTTATTACCGGCTTTAATTCTGTTAATTGACTCAATATTGCCATTAATAATTTCTTTCCGGTAATCGCGAAAAAGGATTTCATATCGTGATGGATAAAATATACTTTTTTTTAATTTTCCCGATCTTTCCCACGTCAGAATATTAATCTTTGAGATGTCTTTTACCATGAGAGATCTATTATCCCGTGTTTTCAAAGCAACAGAGTTTAACTCAACATCACATTCAATTGTATCACTTCTCCCCTGAATGGTTACTCGTACCCTGAATTTGGAAATCTGTAAATTAATCTGATCATTTATTGAAGGGATTATTGGAGTCAAAGGTTCTTTAACCTGACTGAAAAGAAACAGGTATTGACCCGAGATAAGAATAGTTAAAGCAGAGACAATTCTTTTCAAATCTTCAAATCCACAAGAATCGGAGTGTGATCCGATGGTTTTTCCATAAGCCTTGGTGCAATATCAATCCATGATCTGGTGACCTTTTTTTCTAATGGAGCAGTGCCCCATATATGATCCACCCGCCAACCAAGACCCCTTGCAATGCCATCTTTGACTCTGTAATCCCAGAATGTATAATTACCACTTTCCGGATTGAACTTCCTGTAAAGATCAGTAAATCCCCAGCTTTTAACAGATAAAAGCTCTTTATGCTCATCAGGATGATAACCCACATTCCCGATCAATCTTTTAGGATTATGAACATCAATGGGTTCAGGCGCAACATTGAAATCACCAAGCCATATAAGAAAATCACCCGGTTTATATTCCCTGTCAAAGAATAACCCGAGCTTCCTGAACCACTTTAATTTATATTGAAATTTTTCAGAATCAGGTGAAACACCCTGCGGGATATAAGTATTTACAATATTTAATTTACCGATCTTTGCTGTTATAAGCCTTGTTCCTTCATCGAAACCTTTACCATCAAATCCGTAGGATACTTCATCAATTTTCTTCTTTGAAAGAATCGCTACTCCATTATAAGACTTTTCACCCTTAAAAACTGAATTATACCCTAATGATGTTAATTCATCTTTCGGAAAATCCTCATCAGAAACCTTTGTCTCCTGAAGTGATAAAACATCAGGAGAAATATCGCTTACCCATTTTTTAAGAACAGGCATTCTCGCCCTTATTGAGTTACAATTAAAACTGGCAACAATCATCAGTAAAACTCATTATAGAAAACATTTAAAATAAGTTCTACCTCCTTGTTTGTAGCTTCAATTTTTTCTTTATCAAGAGTTTCTTTTATCTTTTTTAAATCGATTTTTGCATCAGCAGTTTTTAGCTCAATCACCCTTTTAATGACATTACTTTTTACCGGCGAATTACCAAAACCAAGAAATCCTTTGTTCTGGAAATATAATACTGACTGGATAAGTTTATCCTGACTATCCTTATTTTTAGTGTGATTATTTTTAAGTTCAATCATACTCTCTTCGAGTTCATTTAACTTCTGGAGAAAGTATTCAGGTTCTCTTTTTTTCAAATATGCAATTGGATCATCCAGCGCTTCTTTCATTCTTTTGCAGAGTGACTCCTCATCCATAAACTTGTCATTCAGTCGTAAAAATATTTCATTTTTTGTAACGCGAAAATTATACCTGAGCGCATAATCATATATAAATGTCATGCCGCTGGGCATATATGGTATAAAATCATTTTCGAGGTATTTAAAAACCGATGGTATAATCAAAATTTCGAGTGATTCACCAGTGATAAAATAATCTATATTATCAGGCTTCATATATTTCCACTCAGAAAATTTCTTGTTTAACTCAACAATCTTTACAGCCCATGCATCTGTCAGCTCACCCTGGAATCTTATTTTTAAAACTGTAGAATTACTGTCTTTTAACATTAAGTAATTTTCATCGCCGGTTACACCTGAATCTGTTTTTTCAAAACCAGCAGATTTCCAATCATATGCCACTGCATTAGTAATGAACATAATAAAAAATATTAAAATGCAAAATCCTTTTCTTTTCATCTTAAACCTACTTAATCTTAATTAGTATTCTGTCAAATGGTTTCAGTTTATTTGATCCTGCAAGACTTACAACTTTAGCTTTCATGCCATCTGCAGTTTTATAGAACTCAATTTTTCCTATATACTTATCATCAGTACGGAATACAAGACCTGTATCCCCTTCCTTCACAGTCAGCAATCTGTTAATATGTATAGATATTTTTGAAGAATTTTCAGAAGATATTATATATCCGCTTTCAGGTCGCTCTTTTAAAACTGCATCAAGTGCTATTTTATAATCTTCTATCTGGGAATTTTTCTGTTTAACGGTAGACACGAGACCGAACCAGAGATTTTCATAATCATTGACAATCGATGAAGAAAGATTATCTATACTTTTCAATGCAGGTGGGATGGAGTTTTCATATCCTACTCCAATAAGCCTCTGGAGAAGCAGATCATGTTCAGATATTTTTACACGAAGATCATCAAAACGCTTTCTGCTGATCACATTCTCTTTCTGAAACAGTTCATCAAAATCTCTGAGATTTTTACTCTCATTTTTTTTACTGTTCTTTTCAAGATTGACCTTCAGATCATTTGTTGAAAAGACGGGATTGTATTTAAGAATTATATAATTGACATATCTGTTGTAATAATCAGCCATCATGGTGAGTCCGCTTTGAGAAGCTTCGGATAAATTTTTCATATTCATCTCATAAACTTTACTTTCATCACCAATATTACCAATTCCCTTTCTCGCTTTCTCAAGCTTTATCTCTTCAGCCCTTTTCTCTGCCTGTATTCTGCTGATCTGATTTCTCTTCTCATTGATCTTTGATTCATATTGAGCCTTTACTTTGTTTATTTCACCCTGCTCAGCACCTTTCAACTCACTGATTCTTTCATTTGTTGCAGCAACTGCCATTCCTTTATCAAGGATGGAGTTTTCTTTTATCAGATACCTGTTGTTAATTTCCAGAATCTGATTTTTCATCTCAACTATAAGGGCCTGTAATTCATTATTTCTGATCTGAATATTGTTTTCTGCCAGCCTGGAGGAATTCAGAATCTCCTTGAGTCTCAGATCATTAAATTCACTTATACTGATATCAATATTTTTATCTTTTTCACTTGCATAATATGTAAAAAAAGAGGTAAATGCTGCTATGAGCAATATAAATATCAATACAATGATATAAACCATCCAGTTTTTATTCTTTTTAGTTGTGGAAAATTCATTCTCAAGAGAATAAACTTCTCTACCGCCGTCAATATTTGCTATTTCTGCCGGAAGAAATTTTGAACCGAGAGGAGCTAAATCTTTTTTTACTTCGTTGTCATTTGCCATACACCGTTCCAGTTACTCGGACATTTTTCTTGAGTCCTTTCTTTGAATATATCTGCAAGCCTCAGGCTGCATTTACTAAACTGTTTTCGGGCATCAGCCCATTTTCCTTTATAATAAAGCTCAAGAGCCAATTCAAAAACTGCAATATCCTTTTTCAATTTTTCATCCATTTCAGTTTCAAGAATAGGCCAGTATACCTGCTGTGTTTTAGTTTTACCTTTAACCATGACACGGTCTAACTCAAGAAAATATATTCCGTGATCCGCCACATTTGATTCAATATCATTCTTTACATATTCCGAGCAGATTACAGGCACTTTATAAATTCTTGTAAGTCCCTCCATTCTGGAAGCAGCATTGACATTATCACCAATTACAGTATTTGTCATACGCACATAAGAACCAAGAGTTCCGTAAAAAACACTCCCACCGTCTATTCCAACTCCGATGTCAAGGAGTACGGCTTTATATATCTGAAGCTCATCTTTATTGAGTTTCCCTTTTTCCTCTTCAAGTTCATTCTTAATTTTTTCCATTCTGAGTCTGAGAAGTTCTGTTACTTCGTGAAGTTTGTATCCAGATAATACTGCCTGATATGATTTATTGCCTTCAGAATCATCCAGAGCACCATAAACGGCAAGAAGAGCATCACCGATAATCGATCCAATTACTCCGTCATATCTGATAATCTCCCTGATTGCCCTGTCATAATGCATATTAAGAAGCTTGATAATATCATTTCCAAGAACTTCTGTGATAAAAGTGAAACTCTTTATATCTGAAAACAGTATCGTCAATTCACGTCTTGTTCCCTCAAGCTTAACCTCTCTGTCCTGATATGCTTTTGATACTATATCCTGATTTGCAAATTTTTCAAAAATATGAACCAGATTTCCAACAGTATTTGAGAGTGAGTTAAAAGCCGTGCCCATGTAAGTTATATCATCATTAACCGCCCCTTTCAGATCAATAAGAGTCAGTTCCTTTGTCTCAATCATATTCATAATTGAATTTGTTATAACATCAATAAACCTGAGAATCCTTCTCAGTACGAATATTCCAAGCAATGCCGATAAAAGAGTTATGAAAACAATTATCGCGCTTATCTGTACAAATATAACTCTTGATTCCCTGAAAAATTCGTTCTTTTCTTCCCCACGAAGAATAAACATATCCCATTTCTGGTTATATTTAAACATTCCGAAATATTGCTCATTATTAAACATAAAATTCAGATGTCCTTCACTACCCTCTCCATCCTGACTTTTAATATTTGATTCCATGAACTTAACTGCAGCCTGATCACCGAATTTCTCATATCTCTGGACTCTTGATGCCTGAAACTGCAGTTTTCCATCTTTTTTTATTCCAAGAACAACCGCTTTCTTGTTTTTAATCTCATTCAGACCCTTATTCTCTATGCTTTTCATTGACTCTTCAAATTTCTGATCAAATACATATATCTCATACTGATTATTACAGTAGGAATACATAGTTTTAAGATCCTTAATCAATAACTGGTTCATCAACTGAAGAAGTTCTGAGCGGTTGAAAAGAAGATTTACATAATTAGAAGCGAGATTTGATAAAAGAATAAAAAGGGTAAAAGTAAGGACAATCTTTGTTGTTACTCTAACTACCCTTGTATTATTTACTTTCCTGCCAAACATTTTTCTTTTACCCCGCAGTTTTATTATACTTGAAGATGATATCTGATATAAAAGAAATAACTCAGATTTATCTAAAGAGAGATATTTTGAATATAAAATACCAATACTTTTTCGAATGTCAAGCCATTTGTACTATTGTGGTATAATAGCTGAAAAAAAGATGAAAAACATTCATTATTTTATCTTTATAAAAAAATTCAAATACCGATAATTTTACCAGATACCCGGAAACTGATTATTTCTCTTGAAGAGGTTACACAATTATGAATACAAACGCAATGCCTGCTGAAGCAATTACAATTTACAACAATGCACTCGAAAAGACACATAGAGGAGATCTGCCGACAGCTATTTCTGAATACCAGAGAGCAATAAAGATGTATCCCTATTTTATCGAAGCATACAACAACATGGGCGAAATTTACTCAATTATGGGTAAAAGTGAACTAGCCATAACCACCTATAATAAGGCACTCAATATCGATAAAAACTACAAAGTTCTTCTGAACCTCGGTGTTGAATACTATAATAATGGAAATTACGATTCAGCTCTTACATATTTTCTTGATTCAATAAAACAAAAACCGGATTTTCATGAAGGAAATTATTATACCGGTCTCTCATTCTACAACCTGAGAAAATATATTAAAGCAGAAAAATATCTTCTGAATGTTATCGCCACTGACAGTAAACATATTAAAGCCAATTATATGCTTTCACATATTTACTATGAGAAAAAAGAATATTTAAAATCAATTGAATGCCTCGATGCCATCAAAGATATAGCTGATGATAAAAGCTTCATTAACAAATATTATGGTTTCTGCAGCTACCATCTGGGGAGATATACTGATGCAGTAAAGTATCTCAAAAATGCAGTTTCTATGCACCCTGAATACGATAAGTTCAGATCATATCTTGAAAGTCTTACTTACGAAAATAAGATCAAAGAAATTGGCGATGTAGATGCAGCTATTAGAGTTCTTGAGGATTTGATGATGAAAAAATCAATGCACCTGAAAGATGTTACCAGATTGAGTATGCTTTACGTTTTTAAAGGTGAAAATGTTAAAGCAGAGGAAATTGTAAAAGAATATAAAAAACATATGCTTTCACAAAAAAAATAATTCATTTAACAAATAATTGACTGTAAATCCATATTGCCGCATAATTGCGGCAATTTTATTTTACTTAAAAGGCACAATACAATGAAAGAAGGATCAGATTATCAGAAAACCATAGCCTTCATGTGCAGAGATTTTCTTTCCCAGGTAGAAGATATTAAAGGATTAATGCATGAAAATGATCTGCTGGACAGAATTACTGCTGTAATAATTGACGAAGGTGATGAGGATCTTTTCCATATAAAAAACCTTGAAGCCCATCTTTTTAAATATGAAACAAAACTTTTATCCATATATTCAAAAAATCCTGATAACAGCTACTTTGATACTTTATACAGAAGATCAGCAAGCCTGAGGGAGATGTGTACAAATCTAATCCGGAAAGTTGTTGATGTCTTTCCGGAAAACATACATGATTAACACTCATTCTGAACAGATACGAAAACTCCCCTTTTTAATAAACTCTATAAGGTTTTCATCTGTGCCGGTTCCCTCAAGACAGGCAGCAAAATATATTGTATCCTCATACATCACAATCTGATTTCTCTTTTCATGATAACTTCCATCCCACTCGTGAAACTCAATTTTAGAAAGAATCATCATCCACATATAATACATTTCATCATCTATATCGAAACAAATATCATCTGTCTCATATACATAATCAAATAGTGTTCCATCAGGTTTCCAGCCGTTTTTCCGGGCAGTATCCAATGCGGTAATCCATACAAGATCATCACAATAATAGTAATCCAAATTTTCAACATTCAACAGATGGTACGACATATTCCCTCTCCCTGCAACATTTTCACAATTATTCTCAAATAAATATCTTTAGATTAACTTTTTCAATGCTTCTGATATTTTATTAAACATGAAGATTAATTACATTTTAGTAATCTTATTATTTTACATATACTATTTGACAATTAAAATTCATTTTTATTTTTATAAAATATTACTTCAGGAGTCACATATTCATACCAATCATCGTGTAGCGGATAAAATCACAACATATGGCTCGTCCTGGAGGTTATTATTTTTCCCGATTCATCATGTAAACCGAAAACAAGTAAACAGCCTGTATTTAACCATCAGTATCCGCTCTTAACGTTAATCATACTCCCATTCTTCTTGCATGTGTCACAAAAACATCTTCAAGCGTGGCATGAATCTGATACAGTCTGTAATCTGTTATCCCGTTTAGTTTGAGTGCTTTACCAAGTTCATTTTTTAATTTATATTTTTTTTTACAGAGAATATGAATATCGCTTCCGAATATTGCAGCCTCTTCAATGAAATCAAGCTTTGTTATTTTATCAAAAACATTTATAAAATTATCCACCTGCAGTGCATAGACGTTATATGGAAGTGCCTGTTTAAGATTATCAGGTGTATCAAGCGCTATGATCCTTCCGGCAATAACAAGCGCCATACGATTGCAGTGCTCTGCCTCATCCATGTAATGCGTTGTAACAAAAATAGTTTTACCCTTACGAGAAAAATCATAAATAAGTTCCCAGAAATTCCTCCGCATTACTGGATCAACTCCGGATGTCGGTTCATCAAGAAACAGTACCGGCGGATCATGAAGTATTGCTGCGCCCAGTGCCAGCCTCTGTTTAATTCCACCTGGAAGAATGTCAACTTTTGAATCCATTCTGTTCCCGATTCCAGCCATTTCTCTGACATATTCAATGCGATCCATAAGTATTTTCCACGAAAGTCCATATATACTTCCGAAAAACTCAAGATTTTCTCTGACTGTTAATTCATGATAAAGAGAAAATTTCTGAGACATGTACCCAATATTGTTTTTTATCAAAGTCTGTTCGGATACGATATCGTATCCTGAAACCATTCCGGATCCACCTGTCGGAGAAAGGATTCCGCAGAGCATTTTGATCGTTGTGCTTTTCCCTGCTCCGTTAGGACCGAGAAAACCGAATATCTCACCTCTATTGACAGTAAAACTGACATTATCAACAGCGGTAAAATCACCAAACCGTTTAGTAAGATTCGTCACCTCAACAGATAGTTTCATTATTCAAATCTCCTGTTGAATCTTCTTATGCTGAGATAAATCAATATTGAACCAAGAGCGGTAAGAGCAGCAAGTTCTGTCCATAAAACAGATAATCCGACTCCTTTAAGAAATATTCCGCGTATTATGGTCATAAAATAACGCATGGGATTTAAAATTGTAATGTACTGAAAAATTTCCGGCATGGCATAAACAGGGAATACGAATCCTGACAGCAGAATTGCAGGGATAAAGAAAAGAAAAGTTGAAAGCATAGCCTGCTGCTGTGTCTGTGAAATTGTTGAAATAAAAAGTCCTACCGATAATGTACACATTATATAAAACAGACTGGAGATTATTAAAAAAATAAAATTTCCGTTAAACGGGACTTTAAACCAAGTGATAGTTATCAATGTGATAATACATATCTCCACAAGACCGATTATTGCAAAAGGTAGAGTTTTGCCGGCAACAAACTCTGCGGGACGAAGAGGAGATACAATTATCTGTTCCATCGTACCACTCTCCCTCTCCTTTACAACAGACATTGATGTAAGCATTATTGTAATCAGAGCAACAAGAAGCCCGAGAACACCGGGGAGATAAAAATTTCTGCTTGTAAGATCAGGATTAAACAGCACCCTCTCTCGTAGAAATACAGGTTTCATTAACCTTACTCCGGCATTATTCCTTACTAATAACATCATCCTTATTTTCCTGGAAAGATATTCATCTGAAAAATCTGAAGATATCTGGTTTATATAAGCCATAATAATTGATGCCCTGCTGGAATCTGTTCCATCAAGTATTATCTGCATTTCGGTCTTTTTACCGGATAAAATTTTCTCCTTAAAATCAGGCGGAATATGCATGAAAAGATCTGCTTCGCCTTTATCAAGAAATTGTACTGCTGCTTTTGATGATTCAACAGATGCACAATGTATAAAATAACCACTCGATGTAAACTTTCTCACCAGTTCCCTGCTCACTCCGGATTTATCGTTATCCAGAATTACCATTTTAATTTCGGAAATGTCAGTATTGACTGCATATCCAAACATTATAAGCATAAGCACCGGCGCCCCGAAAATCATCATCTTCATTCTCTTATCACGCAATAACTGTTTAAATTCCTTTTTTATCAGACATTTTAATATTGCAGGGCGTAAAATATTATTTTTCATCTTCTCCTCAACTATCAGCAAGCTGAAGCTTAAGTTTTTTTGAACAGATCAACAAAACCAGCGTTGTAAATCCAGAAAGAAATACAATCTGTACCCAGAGTATTGTCAAACCTACCCCCTTAAGCGCTATACCTTTCACGATTATAATTAAATATTTTGCCGGTATAAGGTATGTCAGCCCCTGAAGCAGAACAGGCATATTCTGTATCGGAAATATAAAGCCTGAAAGAATAAATGTCGGCAGATATGTCACAACCATTGCAACCTGAACAGACAGTACCTGTACTTTGGTCGCTGTGGAGATAAGTATCCCTAACCCGGTAGTACCGGTCAGGAAAAGCAGAGAGAGCAGGTAAAACTCCACAAAGCTTCCTTTTATTGGTACTTTAAAAAGAAAATGCCCGACTGAAGCGGTCATCAATACATCAAACAGACCGATAAAAAGATAGGGAAGCATCTTCCCGGCAATAAGTTCCCATGGGCGAAGAGGTGTTGTCATGAGAGTTTCCATTGTTCCCCGTTCCCACTCTCTGGATATGGTAAGAGATGCAATAAGGGCGGATATTATCGCAAGTATCAACACAATAAGTCCCGGGATAATAAAATTTCTGCTTTGAAGTTCCGGATTATACCATATTCTGCTTCTTATATCAAGGGGCAATTCAATGGATGACACCCCAGTCCTGTTTAATTCTTTTATTTTAGTACTGATATTATAATTAGCTACTATGGCTTTTATATATCCGGTTGAGACTGTCGCCGAAGTTGAATCTGAACCATCCACAATAAGCTGTATATCTGTTTTTCTCCCTGTTTTCATATCATTTTCAAAGTTTCGCGGAATTACTATTGCAAGAGATGATTTTCCGGTATTAATCTCATCATCAATTCTCAGGTAATTGTCGCAGTATCCCGTAATATCAATATATTCCGTATGGGCAAACTCACTGATAAGGTTTGTTGATTCAGTACTTTTATCCTGATCAAACACCAGAAGCTTGACATGCCTGACATCAACAGTCAGAGCATAACCGAAAAGAATAATGAGAAGAGCAGGAGTAAGAAGCGACAAAATCAGACTGCGTAAATCTCTCCTTATCTGAAGCCACTCTTTATCTGCTACTGCACCTATCCTTACAAACGATTTCAAATCAGCCATTATCTTTCACGATCTCCATAAAACAATTCTCAAGCGTAGGAATCATTTTACGTAACGATAATACTCTAAGCTTCTCATGTTCAAGAAGGTATTTTATCTTTTCAAAATCACCGAATCCGGATGAAACGAATACTTTAAGTGAATTCCCCTCCCTGATAACATTCCCGTACAAGCCCTTATTTATCATTATCTCCTCCGCACGCCAGACATTATCAGTTATTATTTCAAGAATCATCCCGCCAATCGATCTTTTTATCTCTGCCGGGGTGCTGTTACGCATAAACTTACCTCTGTTCATCATCGCCACACGATTGCACCGTTCGGCTTCGTCAAGATAGGCGGTACTTACAACAATTGTTACACCATCACCAAGCAGAGTATATAGTATTTTCCAGAATTCTCTTCGTGAAACCGGATCAACTCCATTCGTCGGTTCATCAAGCAGTATAATGCCCGGGCTGTGGACAAGCGAGCATGCAAGACCAAGCTTCTGTTTCATTCCACCGGAAAGTTTTCCGGCAAGCCGCATTTTAAAAGGTTCAAGCCTGCTGAACTCATATAGAGCAGGTATTCTTTTACTGATATCACGACGTGATACTCCAAAAAGCCTGCCGAAAAAAATAATATTCTCCTCCACAGTAAGGTCTTCATATAATCCGAATCTCTGCGGCATATAGGCAAGGCTCTCTTTTATGCGGAACAAATTGTCCTGCATATTCATACCATTGATCTCAACCGTTCCGCTTTCCGGAAGTAATATGCCCGACATCATCCGCAGCAGAGTACTCTTTCCGGCACCGTCAGGACCAACTATACCAAAAATCTCACCCTTCATAATATCAAAACTGAGATTATCAACCGCGTTTATATCTCCGAATTTTTTTGTCAGGTTTTTAACCTTGATCACTTTGCATTTCCTGAAATAATGATTTCGGCATCAGCAGGCATTCCCGGTTTAAGAATCATGTCACTGTTTTCTATCATTACTTTAACAGCAAAAACAAGTTTTACTCTTTCATCTTTTGTTTGAATCGTCTTTGGGGTAAATTCCGCCTTGTTTGATATTGATACAACCTTTCCGGGGAATGCTTTACCTGGATATGAATCTATAAAAACTTTTACTCCCTGCCCTATCTTGACACGACCTAATTCAATTTCATTAATGTAAATATACATCCATGGCTTTGTAATATCCGCAATTGTCAGAATAGGTGTCCCCGGAAAAGCAGTTTCACCTACTTCAATATTTGTATCAAGAACAGTCCCGTCAATTGGTGAATACAGTACCGCGTTTTCAATCGTTGCGCTGACCTGATCGTATCCGGCCTTTGCAATCCGGAATGCCGCCTCCGCGTTATCAAGATCTTTGCGTGAAATTGAACCGGTTTTATAAAGATCACGGACCCGATTATAGTTTTTCTCTGCATTCACAAAATTAGCTTTTGCAGAAAGACGCTGTGCCGAGAGCTCTTCATACTCAAGTCTTGCAGCAAGATCGCCCCGCCGGATATCAGATCCTTCAGGCTTGGGAAGTTCGGCTACCCTTCCGGAGATCCTTGAACTTATTTCAATTTCTGTCACTTCGATTGTGCCTGAACCAGATATTATGCCGGAAATTTTCCCCTTGTCTCTAAAGAACTCAAAATACAATGTTAAAACGATCAGTACTCCTGAAAATATTATCAGAGGTATTTTTTTCTTTTTCATCATTTAACCTTTTCAAATATTATAGAATCGTCAACAAGACCGGTTTCTTTCTTAAGCTCAGCCAGTGCTGTGAAATATGAATTAATGGCATTAATATACCCGGTCCGTGCTGAAGTTAACGCCAGTTCAGAAGTAAGAAGCTCCGAATTTTTTATTACTCCCTCCCTGAAACTCTCCCTTGCAATTCTAACACCTTCACCTGCAGTATCAACATTATCCTTCTGTGATAAAATAGTAAGATACGAGGTAAGAAGCTTTGAATAACCGGAATTAATATTTATCGTTATAAGTTTTTTCAGTTTCATAAGCTCTTGTTCACTTTCTTTCGCTGTAAGCTCCTCTTCTCTTGAATGAGAACCGTTTGAATCCAGACGGAACAATGATCCCCACCTATATGTTGCTGCGACCTTTACCTGCCATGTATTTTGCCATTTGTCATCACCGGTAAGTTGTGAAAAATCCGGCGTAAAAGTTGCAGGAAATCCCGGATTAAAACTGTTGGGGTCATTTTTTGTCATACCATAGTACCCTCCAACTGAAAAAGTTGGCCAGATGTAGTACGAATCATACATACTGCTTTTGTATCCGGAAGCTTCCATTTTTTGTTTTATCTGCACCAGCTCCGGACGGTTTTTCAATGCGGCTGATATGAGTATATCAATTTTTCGTTCTGCTTCTTCCTGATTAATCTTCTGTATATTTTTCTCAAGTATGTCAAGATCAGCTTTGTATAAACCTGTGCTTCCCAGCGTATAGTTGAAAAAATCCAGCGAAGTTCTATAATTATTCTCAGCTTCCAGAAGAAGAGGTTGCTGGCTGTTAAGTTGAACTTTTGCCTGGAGCAGATCATATTTTGGTATGCTCCCTGTTGAATACATGTTCTGAACATCTTTCAGATTTAATTTAAGAAGATCTATTGAATCCTTCCTAAGAGTAATCATCTCCTCAGCCACAATAAGTGAAAAATAACTTTTAATTACCTGCAGTTCCGTTTCGTTTCTGATTCTTTTCACTTCCTCACTGGAAGTAATATATGATTTTCTTGACAACTGTAACGAATTATAAAAAAAACCAGGATTAATTCCAAATTTCATCTGAATAAATTTAACGTCTATCTGCCCGTCTGAAAGGCTCATAAAACCCTTCTCGGCATCCTGACGGATCAATGAAGCTTCAGATTCAAGAACAGGAAAAAGTTCCCCCCAAACTGTATTTATTCTTTCACCAGCCTCTTTAAGTCTGAGATCAGCTATTTTATAATCATGATTATTGGCGAGGGCAATGCTTACCGCTTTGTCTACTGATATGCTTTCAGGCTCAGAAGAAAATGCCTGAAATTCAAACATTATCAGAATAATAAAAATATTCAGTATTAAAAATAATTTCTGATTCATAATTTTCCATCCCTCAATTCTATTCCGTTTTTCAGAATATTGAATAAATTTTCTGTGTATTCATCAAGATATCCTTCACCGAAAACTGTTTTTTCGAGAACTGATCCCTCCATGGGAATTTTTATTATATTGAAAAATATTATACCTCCAATTATCTGAAGAAATGTATAATAAGGATTATTTTCTCTCATCATCTTTTTGTCTATTGCAGACTGAATCAGCGGTTGTATCAGGGATATAATCGGAACAGCAAGATTCGGTATAGCAATTTTACGAAAATGTTTGGCTCCGCTTGCTATCTCACGCAGCATAATCTGAAACACACTCCTGTCGAATGAATTAAGCATGCTGATATATCGCTTTATTATAGTATAAAATACTTCAACAGAATCCCCTTCTGTTACAGCTGCATCCTGCACCTGCCGGAAGATATCATCAGTTATGTCCTTCAAAATCCGTTCATAAAGTAATTCTTTACTCTTGAAATGATAGTAAATCATCGCTTTATTAACCTTTGCTTTCTCAGCTATAATGTCCACTCTTGCGCCAGCATATCCATTCTCGGCGAATTCATCAATTGCAGCAGCAATCACTTTTTCCTCACTGCTGATATCTCCTTTTTTCTTCATAGTTGCTATATAACCTGATTTTTTACTTTTTTTATATAACTAACTATTTAGTTATATAATTGTCAATACTTTATCAATAAAAAACAGCTATCTTCACTGAAAATCATTGCCTTTTTTTGGTAAATTATTCTATATAATCATTAATTTTAATCTTTTATATTTAATAGTAAGAAAAAATATGATAAAAATCTGTGTCTTTTGCGGATCAAGTACAGGAAATGATCCCACCTATTCAAATATGGCTGCTGCACTTGGTGATTACCTCGTTGACAACTCTGTTTCTCTTGTATACGGAGGGGGTGATATCGGATTGATGGGAATTCTTTCATCTACAATGATGAACAGAGGGGGACACGTTACCGGTATAATCCCCGAAATGATAAATAAACATGTTCCCCATAAAAACATATCGGAACTTATAGTGGTAAAAACAATGCATGAAAGAAAGGCGATGATGTACAGCATGTCCGATGCATTCATCTGCCTCCCTGGAGGAATTGGATCTCTTGAAGAACTCTTAGAAGTATTTACATGGCTTCAACTTGGTTATCACTCAAAACCGATACTCCTTCTTAATATAAAAGGTTTTTACAACAACCTGATAAAACAGTTTGAGCTTATGGTTATAGAGGGTTTTCTGAAAGAAACACATCTTTCAAATCTCATTGTAAAGGATAACTTAAATAATCTGCTGACGGAGTTATTCTCGGCAAAAATTCGTCACGATATTAAATGGAATTAAAAATAAAAATTTAGTAATTAACTATGTTAACGCAGGATCAAATTTTATCGGGAAAGGTGTTAAAACAAATCTTGAAACTGTGAAGACAATTACCAAAACCCTCGTAAGGGAATATAAAAACTCTTCTTTCATTCCTCTTCAATTCCTCTTGAAAGAAGAGGTGCCTTTGGAACTGAACAAAGTTATTAAAAGGATAATAAATGGATCATATATCACGTATTTATTGTGAATCATTAAAACTCAGAGCTTATACAGTAACATCTCTTGATATAGTCAGGGAGATTACAAAACTGCATAAAACAACACCCAATGCAACCGTAGCTCTTGGGAGAACAGTCAATGCAGGAGCCTTATTAAGTGCTACATTGAAGCCTCAAACCAATCAAAGTCTGATTCTGAAGTTTTCCGGAAGTGGTCCGATCAGGGAGGTACACGTTCAGGTTGATGCTTTCGGAAATCTTCGCGGATATATTGCAAATCCCATGGTTGATATCACTGATGATATGCATCAAATCAGTTTTTCAAAATCAATCGGAGCCGGTCTTCTCACTGTTATAAAGAATACAGGTGCGAATGAACCATACAGCAGTGTAACTCCGCTAATGAACGGAGAAGTCGCATCCGACCTTGCATATTACCTTGTGACATCGGAACAAACTCCCTCTGCGGTAATCATAGGACTTAACATTGACCGTGAAGGTGAGATAACTTCATCTGGTGGTATACTCATACAGACATTTCCGGATACTGACATCTCAGCAATAGAGAAGGTTGAAGACAACATAAAAAAAATGAACCGACACCTCGGAGACAGGCTGCAACAGGGAGAAAATATCTGTGCTATTGTTGAAGAATTGTTTGATTACAAGAAAACAGAGATTTTGAGTACTCTGCCACTGCTGCATAAATGCCGGTGTTCCCATGAAACTCTGTTCAACCTGCTAAAAACTATAAACAAAGATGATATTAAAGATATGATCGAAAAAGATGGAGGAGCCTCCATTACATGCACTTTTTGCACAAAAGAGTATAATTTTAAAAAAGAGGAACTTTTAACGCTGATTTAAACAAACCTGATTTTAGCATGAAGTCAATGACCAATACAAAAAAAACTACTTTCAGTGAAATTTAAAATCATTTATTAAAAAATAAAAAAGTTAATTATTTGACAAATATCTCTTTTACATATAACAGCTAAATAATTCCCAATCATTGTTATTTTTCTGTAATACCGGAATCTTAAAATACCCGATGTGAGGCGTTACCATGAAATTTAAAATTATAATCACTTCTATTTTAATTACATTCTCCCTGAATATAAGCGCAAAAGAAATAATTCTTAAGACAGATGAAGGATCACTACCCATTGACATTACCGAGTCAAAAGGCGGTAAAATAAAATCTGATCAGATCATCACTATAATCAAATCCAGAATTGACAAACTTGAATATGAGTACATCACCAAACTGGGAAGTCTTGAAAGGGCTGAAGCGATTAAAGAACTCAAAGCTATACGTATCCTGATCGCTGCAATACCGCTTGATGCCGTTATAACAAATGATGAAACAAAGAAAGAACAACTTGATACAGAAATAAAAGAGATGACTGATACTGATTTTAAATTATTGGTTAATAATCTTAAAGTTAAAAAATTCAACAGCGAAAAAGTTGAAGTAATAAAAATTGCTTCAGAAAATAATTATTTTTCTTTCTCCCAGCTTATAGAGCTACTCAACCAGTTCAGAAAAACAGACACCAATGAACTTATTGATATTATAAAAGTTGTTTATCCGAAGGTTACTGATAAAAAAAATAAATATATTCTGTTTGATTATTTCAGATTCCAGTCAGACAAAGATCGTGTGAAAAAGATCACTGATAATATAGACAAAAAATAATTATAATATTCTATTCCCTTATTCTTTTAATTGCAACGGTTTTTCCGGAATCCGTTACTGTAAAGATGGCACCGTTAATACCAGGATTCTCCTCTGAAGCCTCAAATTTCACTCTGGCCTGTGAAAGAAAAAACCTTATCGATTTTTCTGTTTTCATTCCAATAACTGAGTCGAAAGCTCCCGTCATCCCGATATCAGTTATATAACCAGTTCCATGGTGAAGAATTCTCTCATCAGCAGTTTGTACATGAGTATGAGTCCCGAACACCGCAGACGCCCTTCCATCAACATACCACCCGAATGCCTGCTTTTCAGATGTAGCCTCTGCATGAAAATCAACTATGATAATATTCGATTCATTTTTTACTTTTGAATAAATTTCGTCGAACTTGCGGAAAGGGCAATCAAGCGCAGTCATAAGTATCCTCCCCATTAAATTGATGACACAGATATTTATTCCCTTAAAATTTATAATACAGTACCCTTTGCCTACAACATCCGGAGGATAATTTGCAGGACGAAGCAGATTCAGATCGGCATCTATTATCTCAAGAATATCACTATTATTCCATATGTGATTTCCGGATGTGATAACATTGATACTTCTGGAAAAAAGTTCTCTTGTTACTTCCGGAGTCATACCCATCCCTCCGGCAGAATTCTCGCCATTTGCAATAACGACATCAATTCTTTCTCGATCAATAAGTCCCGGGAGTTTACTTGCTAATATATTTCTTCCAGCCTTACCAACGATATCTCCAATAACAAATACTCGAATCTCTTTCATGTCACTTCCAATTTATATTATAAAACAACAGATATATTTTTTACTTCACACTGTCTAATCCTTTTTGAGAATAATATTCCATATAAATAAAAAGAGGATACCCTGCGGAATCCTCTTTCATCGAAAAAAATATTAAGTGCTATCTTGCGTAATCTATGACTCGTGTCTCCCGTATTACAGTCACCCTCACTATACCGGGGTATTTAAGTTCTGATTCAATTTTTTGTGCAATGTCTCTTGCCATCTGTTCAGCTCTTTCATCTGAGATTAATGAGTTATCCACCATTACTCTCAGTTCTCTTCCTGCCTGTATCGCAAAAGTCTTTTCAACTCCTTTAAAATCAGATGCAATTCTCTCGAGGTTCTCAAGACGTTTAATATAAGTATCAAGAGATTCTCTTCTTGCTCCAGGGCGTGAAGCTGAAATGGCATCTGCCACCTGCACAAGTACCGCTTCAAATGACTCGGGCTCACGATCATTATGATGAGATGCAATAATGTTTATACACTTATCAGACTCACCGAACTTTTTCGCCATCTCGGCGCCGACTATTGCATGAGCGCCCTCCCCCTCGACTATGCTCCCCTTCCCAACATCATGGAGGAGTCCAGACCTCTTCGCCAGCTGAACATCAAGTCCAAGCTCACCAGCCATAATACCTGCAAGATTAGCCACTTCAATACTATGTGCAAGAACATCCTGACCATAACTTGTTCTGAATTTAAGCTTTCCGACATTATAAAGAGCATCTTTATGAAGACCCGGTATTCCAAGCGAATATGCAGCTTTTTCCCCCTCTTCAAGCATTGTCTCTTCTATTTCCTTGGTTATCTTTTCTACAACCTCTTCAATTCTTGCAGGATGTATACGTCCATTCTGAATAAGACGCTCAAGTGACAATCTTGCGATTTCCCTTCTTACAGGATCAAATCCTGATATTACAACAACCTCTGGAGTATCATCAATTATCATATCTACTCCAGTCAGATTTTCCAGAGTTCTGATATTACGCCCTTCTCTACCTATAATTCTTCCCTTCATTTCATCAGAAGGAAGGGAAACCGTTGTAACTGTATTCTCTGAAGTATACTCTGATGCGTTTCTCTGAAGAGCGGAAACAATAATATCCTTGGCTTTTTTATCAGCAGTTCTTTTTGCCTCCTCTTCAATTTTATTAATCAATCTGGACACATCAAATCTGGCATCATTTTCAACATTTTTCAAAAGAAGATTTTTTGCCTCTTCTGAACTCATCCCGGCAATTCTTTCCAACTCCTGCCTGTGTTTTTCAAATTCTTTCCTCAGTTCTTCCTGTTTCTCTTTGGTTTCCTGATCTCTTAATTCCAGGCTTTTTTCCTGTTTCTGAATCTCTTCCAGCTTGGCATCGATAGCTTCCTCTTTCTGAAAAAATCTTTTTTCAGTGACTAAAAGCTCCTGTCTCCTTTCTCTCATTTCCTTATCAAGAATATTCTTTTCTTTAAGCAACTGATCCTTTGCTTCAATTAAAAGTTCCTTTCTTTTATTCTCAGCCTCTTTTAATGCATCCTGTATAATTCTGTGAGATCTAGCCTCTGCTGAATTCAATTTTATTCTTCCAAAATATGATCTTAATGCATATCCCAGAATCCCAGCAACAGGGAGTGCTGCAGCTAAAATAATAACAGTCATTTCATACCTCCCTTACCGCATGTTTAATTTTCAGACTGATTGAACAGCCCATTTAATCTGCAATTTTAAATCGGTATAAATCCTGACGTAACAATATACAGCAAGTATATAAATTAAGCTACGCGGCGGAGAGTTTTTGACGAATTTTTTCGGCTACATATGGAGGAACAAGTGTTGAGATATCACCATTATAGATTGCCACTTCCTTTACAAGTGTTGATGAAACAAAAAGATTTTCATCTTTTCCCATAAGAAATATTGTTTCTACATCAGGGGCAAGTCTTTTATTTAAAGAAGCTATTGTAATTTCATATTCGAAATCACTTACTGCACGTAATCCCCTGATTATGCAGGATATATTGTAATCTCTGCAAAAATCAACAAGCAATCCACCAAACGATACTACCTCTATATTTGAGTTAATGTCACTACAACAGTGCTTTACTAAATCAACTCTCTCTTCGTGTGTAAACAAAGATTTTTTTGCACTGTTAACAAGTATACCAACTACTAACCTGTCACATATTTTTGTTGCTCTCTCGATAATATCGAGATGACCATATGTTAAAGGATCAAATGATCCAGGATAAATTCCAACCCGCATAATTCTCCAAAATTTATACACGTTAATACTAATATTTAAATACTAATCTGTCAAGAAATAATAAATATTTCTCATTCGTCTTTGATTAAAAGTAGATAAAAAGAAAAAAATAATATAAAATATTCCAAATTACTGAAAATTGCATTAAAACCAATAACAAAGGATCAGTTTTATGCTTTCAGTAAAAAAAGTTATTTAATTATTTCATTCACACAGAGTGTTGAGGAAAGAATCTTAAAAATATGTTACAGTACCTGCGTATCTTTTACGCCAATAATCTTTTCTTATATCATCAAAAGAAACATGTTTACCACTGCTGGGAGCATGAATAAACCTGTAATTCCCCATATAAATTGCTACATGAGAAATTTTCCATCCTGAAATTCTGAAAAAAACCAGATCACCAGGTCTGGCTTTTCTTATTCCAATTCTTTTTCCGTTAGCAAACTGCTGCTGCGCCGAATGAGGTATAAGCAATCCGTTCATTTTGTAGACATAACTTGAATAACCTGAACAATCAAAACCTGCAGGATCACTCCCGCCAAATTTATACCTGACTCCTAAAAATTTTTCAGCGGTTTTAACTACCGAATATCGCTTTGTTCCGGGAAATACATAAGGCCAAGTTGTGTTTTGATAAGAACTGCATGCAAAAAAAGACTGAATGACAATCAGTACCAGTATAACAGAAGGAAAATATTTTATTAATTTTTTGATATTATCCAATAAATTAAACCTGAATATATGATATTATTCTAAAAATCTCTGATCGAACTCTTCTTTAGAGATAACAGACATCACACGATTAATTTTTGTTGTATCAAAAATTTTCTGTAATTCTGTCTTAAGTCCAAAAACAAACATTTCTATATTATTTTTAACAGAACTGTTAAAAAACTTAACAAGTGTGCCTATTGCCGAAGAATCAATAAATTCTAGTTTATCACAATCGAAACCGATAACTGATGCTTCGTTATTTAATATTTTCTCCCAGACACCTTCAATTTCTGCGATATTGCCGATATAAAAATACTTTGGCAGTGAAACAACTATCACATTTCCTTTTCGTTTTATTTCCACTGCTGATATATACCTGAATTTATCCATACTATTATTTTATTCTCTATAAAATATTTCTTTTTTTTTCAATATCTTTTTTTTGGAATTCAATTTTTATTGGTAAATATAATTCTCACGATATCTATCTTTCTATTACCGGTTCATCATAATATACACAATTATCAGCAAAACCGATTAAAATTATTAGCGTTTAATTATTTCATCATAAAAAATATTTATTTCTTGCCTCAAATGATACATAATTCATTCAATATTGTTAAATCATTATCAATATTGCAGATTACACATGAATTTTAATCACATTTATTATGTATTTTAACCGGCTTCACAAAGAACAGACTTTTAACAGTAGTTATATCATTTTACGAAATAATTTGGCCTTATCTTTTCGAACATATGTGAGTGCTTCGACTCTGCTCAGCAACCATTAATAACGGTCAGTGAGCCTTACGAACTGCTCAGTCTATACCACTTCCTCGGAATGACAGGCTATCTTCTATTTCAATCGTAAAATGCTATAAAAGTGATATTTTATTTTCAGGTTAAATCAAATTCAGGAGATTACAATGAAAATTTTAGAAGGTGGATTTCAGAATGTAAAAGGATTTTCGTTTTCATCAATCAAATGCGGCATCAGATATGAAAACAAGCTCGATTATGGGTTAATCTTTTCAGAAATTCCATGCAATGCTGTTGGAGTTTTTACAACAAACAGTATTACCGCAGCTCCGGTTAAAATATCCAGAAGCCGGATTAACAACAAAATTCATGCTATCCTTGTTAATTCAACAAATGCTAATGCATGTACAGGAGATGAAGGTTATGAAAATGTATTGAAACTCACGGAAGATTTAGCAAAAAAGCTTAAGGTTTCCGAAAAAAACATTCTCTCTGCATCCACCGGTATTATCGGGCGACAACTCCCTGTAGATAAAATGCTTTTAGCACATCCTCATCTTGTCAGCAATTTATCAGAAAACAACGGTCATTCCATTGCAGAAGCGATAATGACCACTGACACAATTCCCAAGGAAGCGGCTGCATCTTTTGAACATAATGGAACAACATATTCTGTTGCAGGTATTGCCAAAGGTTCAGGCATGATCTCTCCAAATATGGCCACTCTTCTCTCGTTTATTATTACTGATGCGCCTGTAGCAAAATCTGATATGGATCAAATATTCAAAGAAATTGTAAAAAGGACTTTTAATGCTATAACAATAGATGGTGATATGTCAACAAATGATACAGCTATTCTATTATCCCCCGAATCAGAAACTTGCTTAAGGGGAGATTCATTGCTGGAATTTAAGCTTTCTCTAGAACATGTCATGAACAGACTTGCCGAACTGCTCATTTTCGATGGGGAAGGAGCCACTAAATCTGTAAAAATAAAAGTAACAAATGCAGCAAATGATAAAGAAGCCGGATTAATCGCTGCATCGGTATCCAAATCACTGCTTGTAAAAACAGCCTTTTTTGGAAATGACCCCAATTGGGGAAGAATTGCATGCGCGGCTGGTTATTCCGGTGGAGAAATAGATGAAAAAAAACTCTCAATTTTTATAAATAATAAGGGATTATTTATAAAAGGTAAACCTACCAATATCGATTACAAAGATCTTGAAGAAACACTTAAACAACGAAATTACACTATCACTGTTGATGTAGGGATTGGAGCTGGTACTGCATCTATGCTTACTACCGACATATCATACGATTATGTCAAAATAAACGCCTCATACTCAACATAATGTATCCGTATTATTAAAACTAAATATCTGGACATTAAGATCAAGGTTCAACTTAAAAACAAATTGACAACAATGAATATAATGATATTTATAATGAAAGGAGATATTTAACTCACGTAATGAAATTACTAAAATTAATATTCTTCATCCAGACAATAATAGTTTTAAACACTAATTTATATTCAAATAGTTTAAATTATTCCGGCAAAAACAATCTTCTTATATATAATTTTTTAACAACAGATAATTATAATGACATTAAAGACTATAAAGAAAATCATCAATTTTACTCCACAATAATACCTGAAAGCATTACTAAAAATCTTCAAAACTCAGGAAAATATAAAATCCATCGAGAAGCTGGTCCGTTTTCTATTGAAACGGATCTCAAGAATAAAACAGAAAAGGAAAAGTATATAAATACACTTAAGGATCTGAGTTTTAAACATAAATCTGATTATATAATAACAGGTTTTTTTAACGTTATCAACATGAAACTAACACTGCAAGTTATTATTTTTAATGCCACTTCAGAAGATATAAAAATAATTGATCAGGAAAGTAGTGAATTAGGTGTTCAATTTACAGAAACAACAGATTTAGTATCACAAAAAATCAACGAATATATTAAAAATATTGATATACAAAATGAAAAAAAATTAAAAAAATCGCCATTCATGTCTCTATATAGGCCTTTTAGTATTATAACAACCGGTGTTGATGGAGGATACGTTTTTATTTTTGGGAAATGGGCGTCAGTTTACAACAATTCTTTATATTTTGCACCATTTATTGATATTGATTTATCAGAACATTTTTCTTTATCTTTAAAATATAATTCAATTCAAAGTGATTCAGAAAACAAACATACAAGTACTTATTCTCAAATTCATATAAAAAGCGGTGACATATCCTTATGCTATACCCGAATGTTTAATACTTTCATTGGTATATCAATTTCAGCGGGAGGAGGAATGACAAGTACAACTATTACATTAAATCCCGAGAAACCTTTTGTATCATCCCTGGCTGAAAAAAAATCTACCGATCCAGATATTGATATTTCAACATATATTATATATAATTTGTCTTCCTTAACCTTAAAAACAGGGGTTCTTTATAAAAGAATATTTTTAAAAAATGAATCGATGGATATCGGAGTGTGTTTTGCAGGAGCTGGAGTAAATTTTTAATCAGAAGTAACCTGAAATAATATTTATTTGATTAAAGATTTGACAAAAACAGCCGATATATATAAGAGAAAAGAGAAGGGTTATTACAATGGTAATAGAAAAAATTGGTAACATAAATAATATCACAGACACAAAAAAGAGCAAACCTGTTTCAGGGAAGAAAGAGGAATATAAAAGTGATTCAATACAAATATCAAATGAGGGAAAACAGGCGGCGGATATTGCCCGAAGTGCACAAGTTGTAAAAGATTCCCCGGATACAAGAATTGAAAGAGTAAAAGATATTAAAATGAGAATCGATAATGGCACATACAATTTCGATGATAATAAAATGCTTGAAATGGTAGCCGATAAAATAGCGAACTTTCTTTTAAGATAAATTTTAAAAAAACAGTCTTGTTAACAACAAAGCGGGGATATATGATATGTCCGCTTTTTTTATTGATCCGATAAAAAGCTCTACCAGGGAAGGATTACATTGAGCGATATTATATCACCTGAATTTCATCTTCCAACAGAAATATATATAAAGCAGGGTATCAGTAAAAATGCTGCTGAAATTTCATCTAAATATGGTTCCAGAGTTGTTATTGTAACTGTTACAACAGATTTTGAATTATACCATGAAACTCTTTCAGAGATTTACAGGTTTTTTAAAAATGTAAATCTCGGATGTATTATTTATGATGAACTACCCGGTAATCCGACCACCGAAGATATTGATATTGCTGTATCATTTATAAAAAAAACCAAATGTGACCTTATAATAGGTTTTGGAGGTATAGAATCTTTAACTTCTGCCAAGGCAATTGCTCTACTTATTAATAATTATATTTTTTGTTATGATGCACTTTACAGCAAGGAAACTTTAAATCCTCCAGCCAGGTATATAACAATGCCGGCTTACCCCTCTTTCGGATTTGAGATCTCACCAATGTTTTACATAAAAGAGATCCATAAACTGACAAACCAGGTTTACTATAATCTTAACCTTTATCCTTTAGCTTCAATAGTAGATCCCGAACTATCACTTTTGATATCAGAAGACAAAATTCTTAAAACTTCAACCAGCTCACTGGCAATTGCAACTGAATCTGTAATTTCAACAATGAATAACGATATTATTAATACATATGCCCTGAAATCAATAGATCTTATTTTCAGAAATCTCCCGGTTGCTTATAAGGAACCAAAAAACATTGCCCCCAGAGTTAATTTATCAACAGCTTCAGTTATGTCGGGAATTGCATTTTCTGTTGCTTTCCTTTCTGTTTCGCTGGCTCTTGCACTCGCCATTTCATCAAAAACAGATATAGATATGGAAACTGCAATATCAGTAATAATCCCCCATATTATGGAATTCAACCTTACAACCTCACCAGGAAAATATGTTCAGATGTCAAAGGTTATGGGAGAGGATGTAAAAGACATTACAGTCATTGAAGCGGCAATTAAGGCAGTAGAAGCAGTTAGAAAACTGGAAATTGATATTGAAATTCCCCAAAGGTTATCAACATTTAAAATCAAGCAGAATCAGTTTAAAGAAATTGCAGATCAGGCTTATTCTTATCCGTTTATAAATAATACGCCAAGAAAAATCTCTAAAAGTGAAATTGAAACAATTCTAATTGCAGCTTTCTGAATTAAAGCGACATCAGATCTTCTACTGAAAAAATCTGGTTTATATCAAGAATCACTACAAATCCTGTTTTCAATTTTGCTATTCCTACTATATATTTTCCTGAAATTCCTTTTACTACAGGTGGTGGCGGTTCAATCTCGCTGAGATCAACTTTTATAACATGACTTACCGAATCAATTGCCAACCCAACTCTTTTTCCTTCTATATCGACAACAATTGTTCTGCTTGAATTTGTCAAATCTGCAATTATTCCAAATTTCTTGCCAAGATCAATAATTGGAATAACCTTGCCTCTCAAATCGATCACTCCCATGATATGAGAGCGAGATTTAGGAAGTTTTGTTATTTTTGGAACTTTTAATATTTCCTGAACCTGAAGTATATCTATTCCATACTCTTCATTTCCGATCTTAAAACAAATTATTTGGAGTGAAGTGTTTAATTCTGTCTTTTTCTGATGCATTTTACAATTCCTGTTTTTTATTAAAGTACAAAAGGGTTTAAATTTTACTATTATATATATAATATCATTTTTTGTAAAAACATTTCAAGTAAAAAAAATAATTCATTAATATATATTCTCCCATAAATACTTTGTCCTATATTTTAAAATACATGAAATATTTAATTCTCTCAATCATCTTAAACAACATATGATTAATCATTGCACAGCCTTATAAAACAAATACATTACAGCATTTTAGAAAAAAAATATATAAATATTCTTCATTCTTAAAACTTCTCAACATTTTCCACTTAAAAAATACGACTTTCCGATTCTCCAGCACAAACTAAAGATAAATATAGCTATATAAATAAAGTCCTACTCCTGTAATAAGAAAAAAAAATATTTTAATAAATACGGGCTCCCGCTCTCTTAAAAGAATATCAAAAACTCCAAGAAGCATACCCCAAATCACAGCTGCTGCACCAGCAGATATTAAATCATACTGCCCTAAAAAAAAGAATAACGCTGATATCAAAATACCCGTTATAACGTCAAAA
Organism: Spirochaetota bacterium; assembly: GCA_963664815.2. Classification (GTDB taxonomy): domain Bacteria; phylum Spirochaetota; class UBA4802; order UBA4802; family UBA5550; genus WRGT01. The sequence continues at coordinate 1,187,495 of CAXXHB010000003.1, read as the reverse complement.
AGATCAATTAATGCTATTTTTGTTCTTTTTCTCTGAATAGTATAATCGCCAGGAACATATGGATTATCCTCTGCTTTAAAATATTTTCTCTTTATTTCTTCACGTTCAGTTTCAAAATGCTCCTTTTTTTTACTCTCCTCAGGAGTTATGGACATTGAAATCCCATAATTATTATTAATGATTTTTAAAACATCTTTGTTCGGCAATGAGGAAAATTCCCGCGCTCTTTCACTTAATCTTTCTGCAACCCCTGCGGATCGTCCATTGCCATTTTTTTCAACAGTTACCCTGCCTTTACTTATAACTGCATAATAAGACATTCCTTTATCTTCATTAACCTCAGTATAAAGACGTGCATTTTTTTCACCGGTATTATAATCAACACGTATATAATCACCATTATCAAGGTTAGCATACATAGCTCTTTCATACCCTCTGATCTCAGAAGGTCTTCTTTTCCAGATGAGTTTTCTGTTCCCGTTAGCCATTATCCTGCCACCATTAAATACTAAAAGAGATTGGCCTTAATTGCCAATCTCTTCTCTATAAGACCAAATTAATTTACTTTTTCTTATGACGATTCTGTCTTCTTCTTTTCTTCCTTTTATGGTTCGCTATCTTCTTTCTTTTCTTTTTTTTACCGCAGGGCATAAAAAAACTCCTTATTATAAATTACTTCAAGCATTTCTTTTTCATCGTAGATTATCAACATCTCCCTTTACACCGGGTTTTGTTCTATCCGCAACATCACCAAGCATTGCGGGCAAACCTGTCTTATCGGATGATATAATAACTCTTATGTCATCCCCCATTTTGTCAATATAAATAAATTTTAAAATCTCAGGATTATCTTTCAATAAAGATGAAATTCTTAATAATTTCTCAAAATAGAGTTCATTCTCAAATTTTTCCTTCAACAGCTTTTTCCCAAGTAGAATTTCCTGTTTTCTATTGGAAAAATCAAGATCTCTCATCTCTTTATTTTGAATTAAACCCTCAGCATAAAGTCGGTTATCCGGAAAATATGCTGATGAAATAAATTCAATTTTATCAACAATTATACCAAGACCTCTAAGTTTCTTGATCAACTCTGATATTATTAAATCTTCAATGATTTTTTCATTTTTTAATATTGTTTTTTTATCATAAACTGGTTCAAGATACCCCATTAAAACAGTCTGACTTATGATTGAAGATTTTTCCATGATATAACTTTCAATGTTATTTTTACTGGTTAAATATGTAGAATCCGGCAAGTTTGTTTTATCTAACTGATAGCTTATATTAACCGGTAATTTAATGATATACAGATCATCATTCAAAGATGAAAGAGAAGGTATTTTTACCTGTATATTAAATATTGCTGAACTTTTAATTGGTATTCTTACAACAAGATAATTCCATTGTAATAATCCCTGCCAAATAAAGTTATAAGTTGAGGAATAGGATTGCATTATCTTATCTTTTTTTATATCTTTCAGTATTATTATTTCATTATTACCTGATTTATAAATTGAAAAGATTAATCCATAAATTACCGATATGAAAATTAGAAATTTTATCAATAGCTTAATGAGAGATTTCATATCTTCCCTTCATCTATTGATTTTCTTCTTCATCCCTGAAAGGGATAGTTTTGCTTGGTACCATGGTAGATATGGCATGTTTATATATCAGATTTTGTTTTTTATCAACTTCGATAAGAATTGTAAAATTGTCAAAGCTCAGTACTCTCCCCTTTATAGGAACTCCGTTTACGAGGAAAAGAGTAATTTCTGTTTTATTCTTCCTTGTATAATTTAAAAAAATATCCTGAAGATTATTCAACGGCTTACTCATAGTTAGAAACCCCTCAATATTAATTTATCCAATTTTTTATTAAATCCGAAACATTTTTATTATCTCCCGGACTGAACCAGATTACATTTTTATTTTTTTTAAACCATGTCATCTGTTTCTTTGAATACCTTTTTGTATTATTTTTTATCTCTTCAACAGCATCTTTCAGAGATATTATACCATCAATATACTTATTAATCTCTGCATAGCCTATAGACTGCATAGAATTTAAAGATGAGGCATATCCCATATTTCTTAAATTTTCCACTTCATCAACAAATCCTTTTTTAATCATTAAATCCACTCTGTCATCAATCCTTTTCAATAAAGACTCCCTTTCGATCGAGATTCCGATAAACAGTGTTTCTAAATATTCATTCCTCCTTTTATTGTTAAAATAGCTTGATAATGCCCTTCCGGTATCCCGAAAAACAGAAACTGCCCTGATTACTCTCTGCTTGTCGTTTTTATGAACCTTTAATGCAAATTCAGGATCCACCCTATTTAACTCTTCGTAAAGCAAATCGGAATTTCCACTATCATACTCAGATGCTACTTTTATTCTTGTTGTCTCCTTTATTTCCGGAACATCATCAATTCCAAAGCAGAATGAATTAATATAAAACCCTGTACCACCGACTAAAAGCGGTATTTTCCCCCGTCGATGAATATCATGTATGGCTATTGTCGCCCTTTCACAAAAATCTCCGGCAGAAAAATTATAATCAGGGTTTACAACATCAATCAGATAATGCCTGACTGCTTCCATTTGTAACTGAGACGGTTTACTGCTGCCAATATCCATAAACCTATAAACCTGCACAGAATCAGCAGATATTATTTCAAAATTACCATCTGCAATATTTATAGATAATTCTGTTTTACCTGAAGCAGTAGGGCCTACAATGACAACAACTTTGATAATTTAACCTTCGATTAAATAATTTCGCCTTCATGATTGTAAACAAGTTTGACTTCACCTTCAAGAGCTAACCTTAAAACATTGGGGACAACCTTCCAGTTTAAATCATCTTCCGGATAATTTGCAATATTTCCTACAAGGTCGACAGCCTTCATTACTCCTTTTGTAAATATATACTTATTTGTATTTAAAGTTAACAGTTTGTCAAGTGGTATAATCATTAAAACCCTCCAAAATCCCTTCTATTTGTTTTTTTACATTCATTATCTTACACTTCTCCGCCATAACAATAGACATAAGTCTCTGAAAAGCACTTTCAAGGTCACAATTTACTATTACATAATCGAAGTTTACATACTCAGAAATCTCTTTATATGCATTTTTTAACCGCAGATCCAGTTGTTCACTGGTTTCAGTTTTTCTTCCGATTAACCTTTTCTTCAAAACATCAGGAGATGGAGGTATTATAAATATAAAAATTCCTTCTTTAATCTGCTTTCTTAAACTTTTGCTACCCTGGACATCAACATCGAAGAGTGTTATTTTTCCGCTGTTTCTTATTCTGTCAACTTCTTTTTTTGTTGTACCATAATAATTACCATAAACTTCTGCCCACTCAAAAAATTCGTTATCTTTAATCATTTGGCAAAAATCATCTTTCGAAACAAAATTATAATTTACTCCATCCACTTCACCTTCCCGGATATTCCTGGTAGTAGTTGAAACAGAAAACATCAGACTGTTATCATATTCAAGTAACCTATTAATTAATGTGGTTTTCCCTGCGCCGGATGGAGCTGATATTACAAAAATCATTTTAGTTGTCCGAGTTATTTGAAAGCCTGTTTGAAAGAGTTTCAGGCTGCATTGCCGAGAGAACAATATGATTGCTGTCCATAATAATTATAGATCTCGTTTTTCTTCCATGAGTTGCATCCACAAGAAGATTATTCTCTCTCGCATCTTCCCGTAATCTTTTTCCGGAAGCTGAAGAAGGTGTTATCACTGCAATGATTCTTTCTTCAACAACGGCATTTCCGAAGCCTATATTTAATAATGTAGTTTTCATATTATAATTTCAGTCAGTATTTCCTTTTTAATGTTTTTTTCTGTCAAGATGATTTTACGATCAAATGCATTTCTAAAAATAATTTAATATAATTTAATAATGACGGCAAAAAACTATTTATTAAAATCATCAGAAAAAACCGTCATACTTTCAGATCTCTGGTTTTTATTAATAATCCGGCGAGACTGAATAAATCATTACACATCCCATTTATAAATATCAATTGTCTGATAAAACATGAATAACAATATTATACTACATTCCGGCAATGTTCTCTTATTTTATCAATATGATTTTTAACTTCAACTGCAATCTGAGATATTTGTGAATTATTTGACTTTGAGGCAATTGTATTAATCTCCCTGAATAGTTCCTGAGCAAGAAAATCGAATTTTCTCCCCTGCTGATCTTTCTCCTTCAGCATAATCTTGAACTTCTTAAGATGATCATCTAATCTTACCAGCTCTTCATTTATATCAAGTTTATCAGCAAGAAGTGCTATTTCTCCATATAAACGGTTATTGTCTATGTTACCATTCGTGATTGACTTTAGCCTGGATTTTAAGTTCTCTTTTTTCTCTTCAAGTACCTTTCCGGACAAAGACTTTATTTTTTGAACATCTTTGCTAATTTGAGATAGAGATAACGTAATATCTTTTTTAATAGAGATTCCTTCTTTTTTTCTCATATCAATTGTCTTGTTAATTACCAGACTAAGCACATTCAGCATCTCTTTCTTTGATTTATCTGACAATGAGGTCCTTTCTCTTTGTGTAATACCCTCCAGCATCAGAAGAGATTCAAATTTTATCGGTTCTTTAATTTTTAGTGTTTTATGAAGAATCTCAAGTTCATGATAATACTTTTTCATAAGCTCAAGATTAAGCGAGACCGGCTTTGTACTGTTCCAGTCAAATATATCGATAGAAAGCTCAATTTTACCTCTGCTGAAATGCGTCTTTATAATCTGAATATATTCATTTTCTTCATTTCTTAAAATCTTCGGTAAATTTACGTATACTTCCAGATACTTTGCGTTTAATGATTTTATTTCAATTGAATACGAAAACTGTTCCGTACTTTTTTCCAGAAACGCGTAACCAGTCATGCTCTCCATGTATAACTTCCTATATAATAATCGGTTCTTTGCCTATAGTCTTAATTTTTACTTCCCCGGTTTCAAGATAGAAATCAATTGTTCTGCCATAGTCACCCCCCAACTCTTCACAGAGTACGGGAATTTTTAATGATGCAAGTATTTCCTTCACACTTTGAATATTATTTTTCCCGATGTCTCCCATCAGGGAATTTCCTGTATGCTTGAACATCGTTGCCCCTCCGGCAAGTTTAGCAATCATACGTTCCCTGCCGGCTCCAAGTGCAAGCATTTCATCAATCATCAATGGAATTGCGGTATCTGCATATTTTTTTATATTATGAGACGGTTTTTTACTGGTAGGGAGCATTATGTGTGAAAGGCCGCCTATTTTCACTTTCGGATCATAAATACAGATACCAACACAGGAACCAAGAATAGTCCTTAAAATATTCGGAGACATGGCTACACCCATATCCGCTATACCAACATTGATCAGTTCATAAGACATTCTCAACTCCTGAGCTTAGGAATGTAAATCGGAGATTCTAAAATTTTTTTATAAATAAAGTCTTCTGAAATCGAATGAAGAGTTTCCGAATGACCTATAAAAAGATATCCAGTGTCCTTGATAGATTGATAAAAATCAGAAACCAGACTTTTCTGATGAATTTTATCAAAATATATCATTACATTTCTGCAGAATATTATATCAAGATTTTTAGGAAATGGATTTTTAAAAAAATTCAGATAATAAAAATTAACCATTTTCTTTAACTCGTCATTGACCTTATATACGCCCTTTTCTTTATCTTCAAGCGTAAAATATTTTTTTAGATGTTCAGGTGATACTTTTTCAATCCTTCTGCCTGAATAATAACCGTCACGTGCAAATTCAAGAACTGAAGGAGCAATATCAGTAGCAATTATTTCGATGTCCCATCCATGAAAATATTTCATACATTCAAGTACACATATAGCTATTGTATAAGGCTCCTCACCAGTTGAACATGCCGCACTCCATATTTTAAGCTTTTTGTCGGTTTTAATTTTAGCCAGTTCAGGAAGACAAACATCAGTTAATGCCTCGAAATGTCTTTCATTCCTGAAGAAATATGTTTCGTTGGTTGAAACAACATCAAGCAATTCCTCGTACTCCTTTCTCTTAGGCTCGCCGGCCAACGCCTGAAGATAATTATAATAATCACCAAACTCATTAAGGGAAAGCGCGCTTAACCTTTTTCTAAGCCGGTTAGATAAAAGTGTAATCTTTGTATCCTTCATAAAAATACCGCTCTCATCATAGATAAGCTTGGCAAATTTAGCAAACTCTTCTGCGGTTAATCTTTTTATTGTAAGATCCATTTTTTTTCCTGTCCATTTTCTGTGATTATAGTAACATCCCAAACTGTTAATACTTTCTTAATTTAATATTACCTAATATATACAATATGCTAAGAATTTAAACTGATGACAAGTTTTATTTCTCCAGCAGGAAGGCCTGAGTACTGAGAAAGTTCTTCAACAGAATGTCCTTCATTGAATAATTGTGCAATCAGAAGATATTTATCATCTGTCTTCTGAAATAATTCCATAATATCAACAGTTTTTTCTTTTTCATATTTCAGTGTAATATCTTCATCAGCAGATAAATCAATATGGCTGCTGCGGATATTTATATCTCTTATATCTTTTTCGATTATAAACGATGAGTTATACAATTTCCCATCTTTAATATCCCGTTCATTCCTCTCATCTCTTTTCCTGTTATATTCGTTTTCATTTATATTTCTTATCTTTTCTTTTGAATCAGAAACACTTTCAGCTTTATTTATAGATTGAATTTTATCCATAAAATTTCCGATGATAGTATTATCAACTTTTAATACGGGTGATTTATTCTCAACGATATCCCTCCCCTGTTCTTTTTCACCCTTTATTCCCGGAAATACGTTTTCTGATTGATCCGGGTTTCTCTTCGGGCTGTTATTTTTCATATTCTCATCTGACACAATAAAATCAACACCTTTCAATGAACCACTTTCGTTTAACAGTTTTTTAAGAACAGAAATACGATTTTCCAGAAGTGTTATATTTCTCTCTGCCGTAGAATTAAACTCAGTAATTATCTCACCCATCTCTTTTCTCAGTTTCTGTTCCTGAAAAGTCGATGATGTTTTTTCAATTTTAAGACTTAATATAAGAAATATAACAGCACCAGTAAAAATATTAAAAACAAATAAAAGAAAAATATCCATCATTACCCCGTTATGTCACATTAACATTTAAACTTCAGGATGTCGTTAACATAAAATTTCAGACACAATCATTTCATAACATGAAAGCAGCAATAAGTTCCTATTTAAATATATCTATTATCCTGCCCATTTTATCATCTTTCATTTTCTCAGAACTTTTCTCTTCCTGCTTCTTTTTTTCCTGTTCACCTTCAGATGCAGTGCCATGCCTTTCGCTCTGTTTATATTCATCCTTGATAGATGTTTTTTCACCTTTTTCAGACTCGTCAAGTCTTGTGTTTTTTAAAATTGATTTCTCATTAGCTTCCTTATCAAGCACCTGCTGCTGCGCCGCAAGTGATCCCTGACGTGCATGTTCATGTTTTCCAACCTCAGTCATCTGACCAATATTTGTCTGAAGATCTATTGGTTTAATTGTCATACAATAATTTCACCTTCTTCTGACTACAGTTGTTATCCTCTGGCTCCCTTCAATGAATTCAGGCGGATCATAATCTGAAATGTCTATTTCATCCCCCTGCAACGATACTTTAACATGATTATAATTATCACGTATTTTAAAATCTTTATCTTTAATATAAATCTCAACGCCAGGATATGCAATTTTATCAGCGCAAACTTTACCCTTGTGTTCCAGCATGTTCATATATTCGCTGAGTTCTTCCAGTTCACCGGAAACCTCTGTAAATCTGGCAGACTGCTTTTCTTCACGGGCAGTCAGATCCTCAAGCATCTTTTCTTTTTCTTCAGAAATCTTTCCTCCGGCATTCCGCTTCTGCGTATTTAAAGTTTTAAGATCAAGCCTTAGAGTTGTCAATTCATCTTCAAGCAGCTTTTTAGCATCCATAAGATCATCAATCTGCTGCAGCATCTTTGGATTAACTCCAACTCTTATAATAGTTCTGGTTGAACCCTCTGCTCCAAGATATCCCGCATTAACTTCATCACCGGCACGTATGATGCCCCCAGCAATTTTTGCTCTTCTGCCTATTGAATATATTTTTTCACCGGCATCAACCTTGCAATGAAGTATTCCTTCAGGAATGACAACACTTCTTTCAGCTACTATATTTGCATTCTGAGCGAATTTTGCAAATATCGAACCTCCCGTTGATTCAACCTTGGCTCCATCTTTACCTGAAATTCCCTGATGCACAATAATGTCGCCTTCTGCTTCAATGAAGGCCTTCTGGACAGTTCCTTTTACTTCAACATTTCCGGCAGCTTTTACTTCAAAGTTGTCAAGCACGCTCCCCTGAACTATTACTGATCCAAGAAAAACTATATTTCCAGATTCAAGTGAAACATCACCGGGTACAATAAATATCGGCTCAACAGAAATTCGACCCATTTTGTATACAACCTGCCCGTTTATTTCAGCGGTCAATTCAGTTTCATCCTCTGAAAGAATAGTTCCTTTACCAAACTTGATTGTTGTATCCTTCCCGGATTTAGCGGGTAAAACCCTGTTTGTTACAGTCCTTCCCGGTATACCCTCCTCTGCCGGCACCTTAACAGCAAGAAGCTGCCCGACTACAACGTTTTCCAGCAGTTCAAGATTACGAAAATCCACTTTCCCGGCATCATCTTCCTCAAATTTTATTGTAGATTTATCTATTTTTACTTTATAATCAACGTAAGCATTACTTCCATCTCTCTGTTTTTGTCCCTCAGCAGCAATAAGTGGTTTTCTATAATCCATTTCTTCAAGATATTCTTTTATGACATCTTCCTTTATTCCAGTTACAACACCAGCATTCCGCAAGCCATCAATGATATCATCAAGATCCATATGTCGCCCGGAAAACTTGGGAGGATTGAAGTAAACAAATGCTTTCAACTCATCCTCTGTAACTTCAATCCGCATCGTGGAATCATAAGTCGGATTTGGAAGCCACTCACCTATTTTAACTCTTTCACCATCTGCTTTTTTAACAGACTTTGCTACTGCAGCTCTGTCAAAATTCCCCAGACGAAGTCCATAACATTTATTTTCTACAGCTTCAACAGCTACTGGCATCCCCTTTCCTTTAGCTTTTGTTACTTTAAGCCATATACCGGTTTTGGATACTCTTACAGAAAATGTTCCATCAACATCTTTATTATCATCAACGTTAATTCCAGGAGTATATGTTCCTGTCAGTTTCATCTCGATTTCATCAACATCATCATGCTCTTCACTCATTTTTAATGGCGTAATTATCACACGATATGGAAGTCTACCGAAACCGAATAAACCCTTTGTCCCTTTTTCGACTACTTCATAGTCAAGATGAGAAATATCCAGATTCAATTCACCAGATGCAATTTCAAGCGCCTGCTTTACTGAATCAGCATAAACCTCAATTGAATCATCTTCATAATTAACTGAGCTTGATTCATCTATTTCCAAAAAAAGATCTTTCAGACTCGCCATATTAACCGACTATATTTGATTTAATTCTTCCAAGTCTTCCCCGCAGCCTCATTATCGCTTTTGTATGAAGCTGTGAAACCCGGCTTTCGGTTACTTCAAGGACCTCACCAATTTCCTTTAGAGTAAGGTCTTCATAGTAATAAAGCACAATTACCTTTTTTTCCTTATCAGGAAGTTTTCTAATAGCGTCTATTATATAATCCTTTATCTCTTCTTTCTCAACAAGCACATCGGGATTCATATTCTCCGGAGCTTCCAGAGTTTCAAGAATAGATAATTCGTCATTATCATCACCAAGATACCATATATCATTAAGCGACAGCATCGATGTACCACTTAATTTATTTAACAGTGTCTGGAACTCTTCATTGCTTACACCCATTTCCCGTGCTATTTCATCATCTTCAACAGTTCTCCCAAGTTTGTTTTCCAATTCCGATATAATGAGTTCAATCTGCTTGGCTTTTTGTCGTATAGAGCGTGGTATCCAGTCAATTGATCTCAATTCATCAAATATAGCCCCTCTTATTCTCGTCATTGCATAAGTTTTAAATTTTATACCCCTGTTTGGATCAAATTTCGTAATAGCATCAAGTAATCCAAAAATACCATATGATACCAGATCATCAAATTCAATATTCTGAGGCATCCCCATTGAAACTTTACCGGCAACGTATTTTACCAACGGTGCATATTTAAGCACGAAGAAATCTCTTATCATCTGGTCATTGCTTTTAGTAAACTTCTCCCAGAGTTTGTCCTCGTCCTGTGCATCATACTCTTTATACTTTTTATTATCCATATACACATTCCCGGAAAATTAATCTTTATCTTTACTCATCATTGTTCTTATTGCCTGAGCCATCAGTTTCGGCTCATATTCGTTAAACTGATTTTCAACAATTATATGCTTGCCGAGCTTCCCGTTCGATGCATTAAGTGTATTATCAAGACTGGAATCCCTGACTGACTGCAATCTGTCATAATCTTTTTCTGTAAACTCAGAAAACCCTGAATCGGATTTTTCTGTACTTTCACTAATTGCATTTTCAGAAATATCGGGTGAAATCTCTATATCAACAGATGAATCTTCAGATGCTGCTTTAGGATTTAAGACTACCTCATACACCTCAGGAACATATTTTTTCAGGACCTGAACCAGCCCCAATCCGACTACAAAGAAAACCGGGACCATTAATAATACCCTCAGTAAAATCCTTTCCAGTGGAACACTTGCTATTAGTCCGGTAAGTATCGATAGAATAAAAGCGATAATGGAAAAGAATATCCCGCATTTTATTTCTAATCCCAATTCACCAACCTGTATCATCTTTTCAACCCGGAATTCATTTTTCCAATATATAAAGTATCCATAGTAATAAACAAATCAAGCCTTTTTCTACTCTTCACTTTCTAAATTGGATTGACCAATCAGATTTTTTATAAAAGATGCTATCCCTGAACCTTTTTCAAACTCAACCTGCTTATTATTAATCCTGTCAGCTATAATTTTTACACAACCTGATGCTTTGCAGTTTGGATAACTGACAATGAACGGCTTCTGGTTACGTACAGATTTAGGAACATACATATCTTCATAAACAAATCCAAGCTCTTCAACTTTAATATTTAAAAACTGACCCGCAATATTAATAACCCTTTGCGCTACTCTCTTACCCTCCGAAACTGATTGTGCCCGGTTTACTATCAGTTTGATATGTTTTTCATTGGATTGAGATGCAATTGCCTTTATTATGCCATAGGCATCTGTAATCGCAGTCGGTTCAGGTGTTGTAACAACAATAACCTCATCTGCTGCCATAACAAAGCTGAGAACATTCTGAGATATACCTGCTCCGGTATCTACGATCAGAAAATCATCGTTAGCGAGCTCTGCAATTGAATTGATAAATTCATCCCTCTGTTTTACATCAAGATTCGCAAGCTGCTGGAAACCTGAAGCACCTGCAATAATTTTTATACCTTCCGGAACTTCAATGATTATATCTTTCAGCTTTTTTTTACCCTTTATTACATGGTAAAGATTGTATTTAGGTATAATACCAAGTATAACATTGATATTGGCCAGTCCCAGATCCGCATCAAGGAGAGTGACAGATTTACCATCCTGAGCAATTGCAATAGCAAGACTCACAGACAGGCTGGTTTTACCCACTCCACCCTTACCACTTGTTATTACAATAGTGCGGGTAGCTGATGTGGTATCGGTTTTTTTCTCAAGAACCAGCCTTCTTAAATTTGCTGCCTGATCCAAGTGAAACCTCCTGGAATTTATTTAGCGGAATTCCGTATAATCATATCAACTATTTCATCAGAGTTTGCTATATGAATATCATTTGGAACTTCCTGCCCATCCGTAAAATATGATATAGGCTTATTATATTTATCGGCAATATCTATTACATTCCCGATAAAAGAAGTTTCATCTACTTTTGTAATTATTACACTATCAAACTTCATTACATCAAATGCTTTGAAAATCTCTTTCAAATCACCCTTTTTTGTGTTTGCGCTGACACACAATATTTTTTCTAAATCATATTCAACATTATCTGCAAAGCTTTTAATTTCTGAAATCTTAAGTTCATTATTATGACTCCGTCCTGACGTGTCTACCATGATAATATCAGATTTTTCCTTTGATATCACATCTTTAAAATGTCTCTGATCGCTTATAACATGTATTGGTATCCTCATAATTTCAGCATATTTTTTTAACTGTTCAGTAGCTGCAATTCTATAATTATCAATAGTTATAAATGATACTTTTTTACCTTCTCTGAGGGAGTTTATAGCTCCGAGCTTTGCCATTGTAGTTGTTTTCCCGACTCCCGTAGGTCCTATAAACATTACAATTTTCTTTTTATTTCCCTTTTTAATAGGACCTACAGTTACAATCCGGTTTTTTATAAGATCTTTCAAGCTTTTTTCAATCTTATACATATCCTTCTGATCTTCTTTACTGATAGTATTTTTAATATCTTTAATCATTATCTCGCATTCTTCAGGTTCAAAATCATTAGCTCTCAATATCTCCCTGAATGGAACGAAACACTGATCCTCGTCACACAATCCGGTTGTAATCTTCTGTCCTTCAAGCAATTTGTTCAACGCTGTTTTTATATCATTTACTTCACGTTCAATATTAGTGGATACAACTTTATCAATTTCATTTCTGTTATTGGCTGTTTCCTGAATTTCAGCAATTCTCACATGATTTTTCTCTTTTTTAACGGAAAAATCCTGAAAATCAGAATGAAGTACTGGTTGTTTAAAACTATTCAGATTATCATTGGCCGCATCTATAGACTTGTTAATTGATTCAACATTATAATCATCCTTAACTGAAGATGCCCTGTCCAGAATTTCCTGTACCTTCCCCAGCTGAACAGGCTCTTTTTTATCATCTACAATAAAATCAATAGTACTTTTCTTGGGAACCGGGTTCTGAAAAGGTTTTCTCTCCTTTACAGCAGCAGTGAGTTCAACAACCTCTTTAGCAAATACTTTTGAATTAAAAAAACCGCCCTGCTTTACATATTTATGACTGATCGGTATTGCTTCATCACCATGCTCCGTGCGTAGCTTTTTCATCGCTTCATTATAGCTGTCTGCAGTTATTTTAAGATATTTCATGTTACTCTCCTGAAATCTTTTTAATTGTCATTTTACACACTGATTATTGCGACCAATCTTTATTTCAAACCTGCATTCCCGCAGGCAGAAGCGCTGAAACGACTACATTGACTTTTATATTTTTTGTTATCTCATTATAAGCAAACACAACGGGTGCCGGAACCTCTCGTTCAAGAAGCACAAAAGTAACGCTTCTGATCTGGGGAGAAACAAGGTATATCGGTGCATACCCCATTTTACCCGCTCTCTGGTAAGCATCAAGAAGCGTGTTTACTATTACACGATGTGTATCCGGATCCAGTCCAAGAACTTTTCCCTCGATCCGGTCCTCATGAATCGAATCCCTGATAACACCTTCGATCTCCGGATCAATAGTGATAACTGACAGTACATTATCTTCAGCTGTATAGGCTCCGGTAATCTGACGTGCAAGGGCAGACCTTACATATTCAGTAAGCAGCCCTGTATCCTTTGTGTATTCATAATATGTTGCAAGTGTTTCTAGTATTGTAACCATGTTGCGAATTGAAACACGTTCCCTCAGAAGATTCTGCAATACTTTCTGCATCTCGCCATATGACATCTTCTCTTCAATCTCTTTAACAACCGCAGGATAATCTCCACGTATATTATCGATAAGCTTTTTAACCTCTTCACGGCCGAGTATCTCATCAGCATGACGTTTGATTATTTCAGTAAGGTGAGTCGCAACTATTGTCGGACAATCAACTACCGTATAACCTCTGCTCTCGGCAATATCCCTGCTTTCCGGGTCTATCCAGATTGCATTCAAGTTGAAAACAGGTTCGATGAACTCAACACCGTCAATTTTTTCTTTAATATCGCCCGAATCCATAGACATGAGTTTCCCGACCTGTAGAACTCCTCTCCCCACTTCAACTCCTTTTATCAAAATTGAATACATTTCAGGTTCAAGTTCCATGTTATCTCTGATTCTGATCGGAGGGACAATAAGTCCCATATCCAGGGCGCTTCTTCTCCTGATATTTGTAATCCGGTCAAGAAGTGTTCCACCCTGTTCAGGATCAACCAGCGGTATAAGATTATATCCAATCTCAACTTCGAGAGGATCAATCTGTATAAGCGGAAGAACCGATTCCGGTTTATTATCCTTTACAGCAAGCTGTTTGGCTTCAGTTTCACGGTGTTCTCTCTCCTCTTCACGGGATTGAGTAAGCAGATAACCGAGAGTTGCAATCCCTGCTGAGAGTATCAGCAGGGATATTTTCGGAAATCCCGGTATAAGAACGGCTGCACCAAGTGCTCCAGCGGTAATATAAAGCGCTCTCGGCTGTGAAGTCATCTGATCAGCTATCTGGTCACCGAAGTTTTCATTAGATACTGCCCTGGTCACAATAATACCTGTTGCAGTAGTTGTCAGTAGTGACGGGATCTGGGCTACAAGGCCGTCACCTATGCTTAACAGACTATAAGTTCTTAAGGCAACCTCAAAAGACTCGCCCCTCTGAACCATACCTATAATAAATCCACCTATAAGATTTATACATGTAATAATAATTCCGACTTTTACATCCCCGGATACAAATTTTGAAGCTCCATCCATCGCTCCATAAAAATCAGCCTCTTTCCGTATCTCCTCTCTTCTGATCTTTGCAGCTTCTTCCGTTATCAGACCATTTGAAAGGTCAGAGTCTATACTCATCTGCTTTCCTGGCATTGCATCCAGTGTAAATCTTGCTGCAACTTCTGCTGTTCTGGTAGCGCCCTTTGTAATTACGATAAACTGTACCGCAACCAGAATTATAAATATAATAAATCCGACTACATAATTTCCCCCGACAACAAATTGGCCAAATGTTCTTATAATCTTTCCGTCAAAAGCTGCACCTTCCAGTAATATCAGTCTTGTCGACGAAACATTAAGTGCAAGCCTGTAAACTGTTGTAATAAGAATCAGAGATGGAAATATTGAAAAATCGAAAGATCTATGAACAAACATTACTATCATAAGAATAAGCAGCCCGAGCATAAGGCTTACCGCTATAAGAAAATCGAGTAAAAAGGTAGGAAGAGGGATAATGAGCATTACTACAATAGCAATTACACCAATGCCGACAAGAATATCGCTTTTCTGCATCCATTCCCTGTTTCCCGGAGTTAAAGATAATTTCAGATCAGCCATTGATTAAACTCCTTATCATATTGCTCTTTTAAACCTGTTCTCCCTTTTATAAAGTTCAGCATAGACAAATGATACGGCACGAAAAAGATCTTCCGGAATCATATCACCTACTTCAAGACGATTATAAAGTTCACGGGCAAGGGGTCTGTTCTCGATAAGCTCTACATTGTTTTCCTTTGCAACTTCCCTTATTTTCAGGGCCATACTGTCAACTCCTTTGGCTATAACAGATGGGGCATCCATGGTATCTCTGTCATATTGAAGTGCAACAGCATAATGTGTCGGATTTGTTACAACAACATCAGCTTTCGGTACTTCCCTTATCATATTTTTCATTACGATCTCACGCTGCATCTCACGCATTCTTGCCCTGATATGCGGATCACCCATGGTTTCCTTTAACTCTTCCTTCATTTCCTGTTTGCTCATTTTTAAGGATTCAACGAATTCACTCTTCTGAAAAAAATAATCCGGAACA
Source organism: Spirochaetota bacterium (assembly GCA_963664815.2). Lineage (GTDB taxonomy): Bacteria > Spirochaetota > UBA4802 > UBA4802 > UBA5550 > WRGT01. The sequence continues at coordinate 1,171,596 of CAXXHB010000003.1, read as the reverse complement.
GAAAGTGCCATAAGAAAAACAGAACTCCAGATAATAATTTTAAAACCTGTATAGAGAACATTTTTCAGAGCAAGCGCTATCGATATATCCGGTGATTTTAATATTTCATCAAAATCACCCTGAATAATCATATAGGCAATAAAACCAATACAGATAATTTTAACTATTGATTTAGCAAGGTTTGCAGCAATCTGTTTTGAAAAAAATATTTTTTTCATGATCGATGCCGGATCCAGTTTCATTTTACTCCAATCAAGTTTTAATGGATGAGTCGATATCTGAAACCCCACCTGAGATACTTCTCCGATTATTGCGCCGATATTTGTAGCAAGGAATACAGGGAAAAGAAGCTTACCACACTCAAATATAAGCTTAAGCATTTCAATTTCCAGCCATCTCTTCGTGATGGTTTTTCCGGCAAAAGAGGTTAAATAATGTTTAGTAATTGCCGCCATTGAATCATACATCCATGAACTGAAAATAAACAACACCATGCATCCTGCTATAACAACAATAGCCTGAGGAAGTTCCTGCGTCTTGACAACCTGCCCTTTCTCTCTGGCTTCGCGTATCTTTTTTTCTGTCGGCTCCTCAGTTCTTCCCTCATCCTCTGCGGCAAATAACTGAAGATCAAATCTGAAATTTACATCCAGACTGACAGTATCAGGGTAATATTTTTTTAAAAATTCAGGCATAATCCCCCTAAGCCGGCCAGTGAAGCATAATACCGGTAAGAAGTTTGAAACTTCTTTCAATGGCAACCTGCATTATTCTTATAATAAGAGGTGATGTAAGCATCAGTAAACCGAATCCCCCCACAATCTGAAAAGGGAAACCAAACATCATAATATTCATCTGCGGGGCAGCCTTGGCCAGTATTCCCATACTCACTGAAATCAGAAAGGCAGTTGCCACTATGGGAAGAGATATCTTTAATGCCACAATAAACATACCGCTGAATGAATAAACAAGATATTTAAGGAAACCGCCTGTTGCGGTTCTTCCGACACCAAAAGCCGGCGCAAGCTCGAAAGATCTGCATATTGCTTCTATTAAAAAATGATGTCCGTCAATAGAGAGAAAAACGATTAAGCCTACAAAGTTTTTGAGCTGTCCAATAAGCGGCACTGAAACCTGTCCAACCGGATCAAGAACCTCATTTATTCCAAAACCAATCTGCGCAGCATAATACTGTGCAGATAACTGAAAAGATGAAAATATTATAGAAACCAGGAAACCTATATATATGCCTATCACCGCTTCCTGAAGAACAAGCAAATAATAGTGCCCCATATTACCCGGGACTTTTATCGTTGAAATAATAACAGGAAAAACAACAAGAGTAATAAAAAATGACAGTATAGCTTTCATTCTAAATGGAATAACCCCACTCGAAAAGAATGGGGCTATCATTATCATGGCATTTATTCTTACCAGGATCAGAAAAAAAGCCTGAAAATGATTAACAAAATACTCCATTAATTATTCTATCACCTGATTCCAATTTTTTCAATTAAGGCGAAAATATTGTTTGTATAATTAATAACAACCCGAATCATCCACGATCCGAAGAGAATAATAGTAATAAATATCGCCACCATTTTCGGTACAAATGTAAGAGTCTGTTCCTGAATTGACGTTGTAGTCTGTATAATTGAAACAATCAGACCGACAAACATCCCCACGCCAAGTACAGGAGCCGACACAATAAGTGTCGTCATCAGGGATTCTCTAAGTATTTTTATTACAAGTACCTCTGTCATTTAATTTTCCTCTTTACCTGAACGATCTCACGAGTTCATAAATCAGAAGATTCCAGCCATCGACAAGAATAAATAAAATAAGTTTAAACGGGAGGGAGATCATTACAGGAGGCAGCATAATCATACCCATAGCCATAAGTACACTGGCAATTATCATATCAATCACAATGAACGGCATAAAAAGAAATACACCTATCTCGAAGGCAATCTTAAGTTCACTTATCATAAAAGCCGGAATAAGGCAGTATGTCGGTATATCATTTCTGTTTTTTGGTTTTTCAATTTTAGAGAGCTTTACAAAAAGCGCAATGTCCTTCTCACGGGTCTGCCTGAGCATAAAATCTCTTAAAGGTGACATCCCCCTGTCAAAAAACTGCTGATTTGATATCTGACCGTTTAAGTATGGCTGAAGCGCCTTCTCATTCATCTCTGTAAATGTAGGAGCCATTATAAAAAACGTGAGAAAGAGTGAAAGCCCGACTATAACCTGATTTGGAGGCATCTGCTGAAGAGACAGCGCTCTCTTGACAAAATCAAGAACTATCACAACCCGCGTAAACGCCGTGGTCATAATTATAATTGATGGAGCCAGAGTGAGTATTGAGAGCAGAAAAAGTATCTGAAGACTGAGTGCTACATCTTTCGGTCCCGTCGCCCGGGTTATATCAAAAGCAATCTTCGGAATAGGCATTGTTACTCCGCCGACATTCTGCGCAAACAGAAAAACCGGAAAGAATATAATCGACAGTAAAATAATACAAAAATATTTTTTATTCATCATCGCCGCCATCTATGTTCTTTAAACGTTTTTTCTGTTTGTTCAGATAACTCATATCGAAATCTTTTTGAGATATTTCTTCTACAATAGCAGTCTTTTTAAGACCATAAGTCCTTTTTTCATTTATTTTATCAATTACCCAACCGATGTGTGAAGCTATAAACTCCGGAAATGTTGCATTCTGTACAGGAGTTGATCTGGAGCTTAGAAGCCTTATACGGTCTATTTCTTCTCTGTCCGTTATTTCAGTCAGGAGATTGATACTGCTGTCAGATACTCCCAGAAGAAAAACTTTCCCGGCAACATCTATAATCTGAACAAATTTATTTGTACCCACAGATACAGTTGAAAGAATCTGAATAGCCTCATGCCCGGAAACATGAAGCCCCGCCTTCTGTGACACAAACTTGAAGAACATATAAAAACCGCCGGCAAACAGGCCAAGAATAAGAATCGTCTTTATAATCATCCATGCAACAGACTCCTCTTCAACCTGAGGTTTAAAATCTTCCTCAACAAAACCCTGCCCCGGGACAGCGTTACTGTTATTGTTTGAACCGGGAGTATTATTTACAACAGGGGACTTATCCGGATTATCCTGAGAGTAAGCGGGCAAAACCGGAATTATTGATAATAAAAAAAATAATAATAAAACTAAACTTAATTTAGTTACCGACCGATAAGATAATGAAATATTATGTCTCATATTTTTCCAGATTAATATATTTTTATCACATTTCTGTTAAGTGTTTATCGTTAATCTACTTATTCACTGATTTGAATCTTTCATCCTGACTTACTATGTCAGTTACACGCACACCGAAGTTTTCATCGATGACAACAACCTCACCACGGGCTATCAGCTTTCCGTTTACCAGAAGATCGACAGGCTCACCTGCGAGTTTATCAAGCTCAATAATAGAACCTTCACCAAGTCCCAGAATATCCTTCACCAGTCTTGTTGTTCTCCCCAGCTCTACCGTCATGGTCATCTCAACATCAAGTAAAAGTGCTATATCACCATAACCACCCGATGTAATACTCTCCCCCATCTGCGGGAATCTTACCGAGCTGATCTGCGTTTGTGGCCCGGTATGTTGATATTGAGCCTGTGACTGCTGCATTGAGGGCATTCCGCCTCCGCCACCCATTCCGAGAGCAGAGGCAATATTGGCATCCATAATATGATAAAGCTTGGAATTCATAACTCCATCTATTATGATATCATATGTGATTTTCACAAGCTCGCCGGGAGGAAGCTGAAGTTCAGACTGATTCTGAGCTATAGACACAGTCGCCGGAGTAGTATTTACCCCTCCTCCGATTTTATTACTGAATTGTGTAGCCATCGAGGAAATAAACTGATTCGTAAACTCCTGAATTGTACTCTGATGAGCATCAGTTATATCGGCTGGTGGTGTTCCGGATTCGTCCCCCATCATAAGAGATGATATTATGCCGGCATCGGCAAAATTAAATATTATCAGGTTCACACCATTAAGGGCTCCGGAATAACTCATTGATACCTGTACATATTTACCCCTGAAATCATTTCTGACAGCGCCTTGAGGTTTTGATTCAACAACGGGATTTGACAATACAAGGTTTTTTCCCCCCAGATACCCGCTGAGAGAAGGTGCAACAAGTGAGATTGCCGAATTGACCAGGTTCCTTATATTGGACTGATCGCCTGATGAAAAAGAAGCTCCGGACTTTGTACCGGGAGAATCAAACATCCCGACCGGCTCAGGACCTGAAGTTATGTCATCTGCTCCCTGTAACAGGGCATCAATTTCGTCTTGTGATAAAGAGCCGTCGCCCATATTTCCTCCTCCGGAGTGAACAATTCAGAATTATAATAAAAACCTAGTTAACGACAAATTCAACATAATATATTTCTTTAATCTTTCCTGCAATAAGCCTTATATTTATGTGAGCCTTGATCTCCTCAGCAAGTGTAATCGCACCAGTAACAGAATTAAGCTCTTCATAAGTCTTTCCCTGCAAAATTATATTCACTATATGCTGAATTTCATCTTTTCTGTTTACCAGCTCAGCACTAAGTATCGGATCGGTGACATACCCCAGGGATATCGTCATTTTGACGAAATGAGGTTCCGCATCAGCCGTAGTTTTTGAAAATGTCGGAAGGGCATATACAGCAAGCGGCTCGGGAGGGGGCGCTGCTATAATATCCTGACTTTTCTGATATTTACTCTCCTGTACGCTTTTAGATACAAGATAGGAAATACCAAGCATGAGGAAAACAATAATTACACCACCTGCAGCATACAGAAGTATTTTTACTATTTTAGAAGTTCCCGTATTACCGGCAGGCTCCTGCCCCTTCTCTTCTTCCTCAACTACATCTCTTTCATCATCGCCCATAAGCCTTCCACCATTATTCTATTTATGTTATCGTCCGAAAAGCACTAAATTCAAACCAATAGACATGGGTACATTCATGTGACATAATATCAAACATCAATACAACATGTCAATTAATTTATTCATTTTATTCTAAAACATGATTTATTCAGCATATATAATATATACATAGATCCGAAAAAAATCTTATACATTAATCTGTTATCATTTTCGGCAATAAACAGTTTAGTGAGAACTTAAATTTCCTTCAGAAAGAATAAAAAATGATATCAGCCCTTTTATAAAACCAAACATACAATACACAAATAAAAACTACAACTACGGTACACCTGCAATTGGGTTAACAGCTACCAACATTTTTAAATTGAGGAATCATAACGAAGAAACCGGTTCCTTACTTAAACCTGTTATATATATAATCCTGAACACGATTACTGGATTAAAGGATTAACGGAATCTCCTGCGGATAGAGGTATTGTACACTAACGTACTCTGTGTTGTGCATTAAAAGGTTTATAACCAATACCACGGCAGATTTATGATAAAAGCCCGACTCTCTTTACAGAAAAGTCAGTTCTGTTTCAATTACGCTTCAAACACGCTGCTTACAGTTAAAAACGTGCGTTTTTATCTCTCTTAAACGGAGTTGAAACGGTATTGAAACGGTTTTTAACAGAGTCTTCATACTCCCGAAACACCATCTTAATTGATGTGGCACTTTTTTTAATCGCATGAATATCATCTGTCCATATACTGTTTCATAGTTATCACAACATTATCTCAAAGTCCACATTCCCGATGGATTCAGAGAGCTGCCGCTGAAGGATTACAGCTCTACCGGTGATTTTATGATTGTGTTACACCTCGTTCAATAATTAAGCTTTTAAAAATGAGGAAAGTTATCAGACCATCAGGGGCAGGTGTTGCATCTTATGCTGCAACTCAAGCGATAAAACCTGTAACATAAAATAACCGGTCTTTGCCCTGTTGAAGATCATGAAAATGCGGATGCTTATAAATCCGGGATGTGCGCGTTAAAAAATCAATCCATTTTAAAATAACTTCTGAAATATTTCCTTTTTATAAGCTATAGTCAGCCGTATTATCTCCTCCACGCTCTCCCTCACCACATATTTTTTACTGTTTGCAAGGGTAATCACCGTATCCGGAGTAATGTCTATTACCTCAACATGGTCGTCATTCAATACAAATTCCTCACCATTAAGCTTATGAAGATAAATCATTTAAATCCCCCACTATTTTTTTCAAATATAGAAATATAATCCTGAATATCAATCCTGCTTATAACACCCGGGGAACAGCCTGGCCTGCTGCAGTCAGCAACCGGGTACGGAGCGCTCCTGAAAAGCTTTTCAAGCCATAATCTTGCCGCAAGAAACTGATTATTTGTATAAAATAATTCACCGTCCCTTTTGACATGATAATCCCTGGCAGATCTTCCTGTATTCATTTCAATTGAAGAATGAGTATTGAATCTTCCGGATAAAAAATATTTCTTTTTTGCCGATGATGTTCCGGAAGCATAATATCTGTCAAAAAATCCCATATCATTACCCACAAGGAGCAGAGAAGCAACCCCGCATCCAAGCGCCAGAGATACAGCCTGTGTCGTAACGATACTCCCGGTTGCAACAAATCCGAGTCCCTCTCCTGCCTCTCTCCACAGATTACTGTATATTTCTCCATCAGTCATCCAGTTATAAAAGCTTATTTTACCTTTCCATTTCCGTATATTCGAAAATGATGAACATGAAAATGAAAGCAGATGAATTTCACTTGTATCAATTTCTGAAAAATAGTCTGTGGGTGTAGTTTCGCAGGTTATGACAAATTGAGGAACAATATTCTGCTCACACAAGGGCTTAAGCGCCATATCTGAAGACAGCAGCAATATATCCTCTCTCGAACGAAGTTTTCCCAGAACTCCATAGCAACTATCAAGAGATGGGCCGGCGCCGATAATAATTACATGTTTTCCGGCGAAGCTGCCTACTACCGGCATTAACCCGCCCCATCTTGCAATGAGCGGAATATTTTTTTTTAAATTGTTTTCAAATGACCTGCTTCGCTCTGCAAGCATACCATCGTTAAGTTTTGAGAATATTTCTTCCTGATTTATCATATTCTTAATATTGTTTATACAGTATTTATTCCTTCGTTTTTATTTATAAAAAGCCTCATTATCTCTGCCGCCAAAGGTGACAGGGGTATATAATTACATCTTTTTTATACTAAAAATATCTAATAATTTAATCTGATACATAATCATTGCGATATTAAAACCATCTGTTTATTATAGCATTTTTCGATTGAAACAGAACATTGTCTGCCATTTCGCCAGTCTCAATACATCTCATTCAGAAAAAGCGATAGCGATTTAGCAGTTCGGCAGGCTCACTTACCGTCATAAATGGTTGCTGAGCGGAGCCGATGCACTCACATACGATGACAAACCATGATTATTTCGTAAAATGCTAAAGTTACATGTGATGTAGAATATGAATACTCCGCAGGAAAGAGTATATGCAAGCACTTTATTTTTATATATCAGGTTCATTTGTGATAATGAATTAAGTCCCGGCCTGACATTATCACATTGATTAATACAATCAGATATTATGCAGATTTATGATATATGGAATAGATTTAAATAGAATTATCAGACATCTGATTTTTGTCTATAATCATGTTTGATACATATTTTACGATCTTGGTATAATCGAGATCGATAGGATCGAATTCCTCAATAAGACCGATAAAAAATACTACTGCCTGAATTATTCTGGCGGTAGTCTTTTCATCAAGTTTCGGCGTCTGACCGTTTCCGATATTTTCCCTTATAATATTCTCATAAAAAAGACGATGATTTTCAAACAGTTTGTTCATCATTGACCTGAGTGTTTCATTTTCAAAAGAATAGAGCAGAATATTTATGAGGATTATAATATTCGCTCTGTTGAGTACAAAACTTTCTACACCCAGAAGAGACGAAATTGGTGCCATCTCCTCCGAGTTAAGGTCAATCTTTAACATTCGCCGGTGAACATATTCAAGTTCGGAACCTATATCATTAATCAACTCAATATAAATATCATCTTTAGTCGGAAAATAATGGAGAATGCCCCCTTTGGAATAACCTGCCTCATCGGCTATCTCCTGAACAGATATCTGTGAATAAACATTCTTTTGAAGGAGTGCTTTAAGTGCTGAAGTTATTCTTTTTTTTCTTTCTTTTACTTTATCTTCTTTTGAAATATCCAAATTGCTACCCGTTTTTTTATTTTTTCAATAAAGATTACAGGGTTGTCTGGATGCAATAAAAAAACTATTATAACAGTTAAAAATTATTTATAAAAAAGAGCTTTCAGCTAATTAGTACTACATTTTAAGTAAAACAGGAACAGGCTGTTGTAAAAAAACATCATTATATCTAAATCATTTGAGTCAGGCGTTTTTTCATACTAATTATGATTTTTCCTGTCATTTAAAGAAGCAATAGCGATTGAGCAGTTCAGCAGGCTCACTGACCATTATAAATGGTTGCTGAGCGGAGCCGATACACTCACATACGTCCGATGACAATGCCTGATAATTTCGTAAAATGCTACAAAACGAAGTATTATGCAAAAAATAGCAAACTATACCTTGGGTATTTTTTTGATCAAATGAATGCCTTGACAAATATCACTCATAGTAGACAGAGATTATTCAGATAAAATTTTTCACTGATCACTATTTAAATGAAAAGAACAATTATAAGTAATTCACCCGAAGAAACATTTTATATTGCAAGTGAATTCGGAAAAGAACTCTCTCCGGATTCAGTTATTGCGTTACGCGGCGAACTGGGGTCAGGAAAAACGATATTTACAAAAGGTTTAGCCGAAGGTCTAGGTATTAACGAAGACATAACAAGCCCGACGTTCAGCCTGATGGAAGCTTACGAAGGGAAAATACCCCTTTATCACTTTGATCTTTACAGAATTGAAGATATTAATGAATTCACTCATCTTAAATTTGAAGACTACTGGGAAGACCACGGAATCTCCGTAATTGAATGGCCTGAAAGGGCCGAAGATATTCTCCCGGCAAAGAGAATAGATATTTTTATTGAATATATTGATGAAAACAGGAGAAAAATAACCATTGAATATACTGGTGATTGATACTTCAACTAATATAGAATTCCTGGCACTCTCATTGAATGGAAAGATCTATCAATTCAGTGAAAATGCAGGAATATCCCATTCTGTAACTATGTTTCAGAATCTCTCGTCCATACTGAAGCAGGGTTCAGTCACTATCGATGATATTGATTTAATCGGAGTCGGCATAGGACCAGGTTCCTTTACCGGCATCAGAATTGCGGTAAGTACCGCAAGAATGTTTTCCCAGATTTTAAAAATACCGCTTGTTGGACTTAAAAGCCAGGAAATATACGCATCGTCAGCAGTTACATCAGAGTCTGAAACCATACTTGCAGCATTTGATGCCAAGAAATCCAGGGTTTTCGGCGGCATATATAAATCAGTTAATTCAGAATTGATAGAAATTACTGAACCGGGTGATTATTATATAGAAGACATGATGAATTCTGTAGAAAATTTATGTGAACTGTTATGCATTGGTGATGGATGCGGAAAATATATTGAAACTATTAAAAAATTATCCGGTGAAAAAGAGATAAACTACAAATACCTGGACAACTTTTCTCCCGATGGAAAAGCCGTATCCGACCTTACTCTTAAAAGATATAATGAATCGCCTGAAACATACATTGATTACAACAAAACAATTCCATTCTATACAAGAAAATCAGATGCAGAAATTGCAAAATTAAAAAAATGATTACTTTTTGTTCTTCATACTCTTTATTAATCTCGATTTGTACTCCGATTCCATAGGCTTAAGGACGTCATAAAATCGTTTCATTTCATCTTTCCTGGAAGAGTTCCCTCCGAAGTCAACTCCAAGGAAAAGATTTCCATCCAGATCAGTCGATGTAGTCCTTATGTCACCATATATAGTCATAGGAGCCTGCAGTTTGAATACTATATCGAAAATAAAGCCTCTTGACTTCTGAATATATTTTATAAGATCGGTATCGGTAATTTTTAACTTTGCCCCGCCTCTGCTTATATCAATTATCTGCTGATGAACCGACACAAAAAGGGTATTAGCATCTCTTATCCTGTCTACAAGCTTGAAGGACATATCCTTAAGATCAATAACTTTTTCTATCCCGAGTATTTCGCTCTTTGATATCGCCTGAATATATGCAAAAGTGACAGATTTTTCATCTTCCGTAATATATATTACAGGTACTATTATTATTGATTTAAACCCTTTCTCAACATTTATCTTTATCAGCTTGTCAAGCTCATGGCCGTAAATCTTAGAAATATCCACAAAATCATCCGTCATGGCTTTATATGACTCCGGATCATTCACATCTGATATAAAAAGTGTTTTACCTGTATTTTTTATATTTTTAAGAACTGCATCTTTCGTATCGCTGACAAGTACATCAACCTTAAAAAGATCTGTAAACCTGGCATTTACAGACTGAAACTGATCAAGCACAACCTTGATACTTGTTGGAATACTGAATCTGCTTACATCTATAGTATGCTTTGACACTCTGAAGTTCGTTGCTACAGCATCACCTTTGTTTATTTTAAAACGGAGATCTCTTCTGCCTTCCGTCGCTCTTCTGGCACTAACTATCTTACATTTGAAATACCCAGGTCCCAGTTCTTCCAGTACACTCAGGTCAACTTCTATATATTTATCTGATAATCCGTAAATTATCAGATTTTTGTCTGTTTTATAATTCGGATCCGTAACAATCATCATTGTTTTATCAGAATTATATTCGTTTATCATCGCTTCGCGTTTCTCAACATCATACTTAATGTAAAGTTTCCGCGTTGTGAACTGTTCTTTAAGTATATTTATTACATCATCGATGGTTTGAAACGTATTAAAGTCTCTGTTTTTTCTCTGTTCTACCTTAAGCAACTTGCTACCTCGATATACATATCTACTTATCAGTCATTCTTTATAACAAAACATACTTTTTTTTTCAATAATAAATTCAACAGAAAAAAAAAAAGAGGGAGAAATCCCTCTTTTTTTAAGAAATAAAAAACAGATTATTTCTTAGCTTTAGCTTTGGCTTTAGCTTTGGCTTTAGGCTTTGCTTTAGCTTTTGCTTCAGCTTCTTTTTTCTTTTCAACAACTAAATCACTTTTAAGTTTAGCTATTGCTGCAGTCTCGAGCTTTACTTCTTTCTGAAGCTTAGCTACCTTCTCGTTCTTCCTCTTGATGGTATTCTCCAGTTGTTTAGCGCTTGCCATAAAAACACACCTCAAATTTTTTTTTAAAATAATTCAAAATTAATTTAATAATACATAGAACTATTATTAATGCAAGTAAAAAATAAAAAAATCGTATAACAGCATCAATAATCTCACATAAAATATCGGTTCAACAAACATCGAGCTTAAATTTTTTTTTAATTACTCATTAAAAAGTTCAGAACAGTGTCTTCACCACCAATCTGATGCCTGAAGATCGTGCATTATAGATACTTATCACCAATTATTGAACCCCAATTGCCGATAACAACACATATATTTCGGTTAAGTACGCTAAATCCACCCTTCGGAGATGATGTTTTCGCAATTATCACAGGTTATTGAGCTCCAAAGATCGGTATCAGCGTCTGAATTTATCATAAAATGGACAACTTCAGCCTTCCTGTGTTTGTGTTTTACAACTATCACCGTCTGCCGGGCACCAATTGTTGGCAACAACTACTATATTTTCAGTAAAATATGCGATTTCCACCCAGCGGAAATAACGTTTTTGCAATTATCACAGGCTATTGAACTCCAATGGTCGGTATCAACGCCTTAATTTGTCTTAAAATGGACAACTTCCACCTTGCGGAACCGATGTTTTACAAAAATAACCGGATGCAGAACACCATTTATTGATACCGACTAATGTATTTATTGTAAAAATAACAACATCTGAGCCCCGAATCGACTGTTAATATAATTACCCGCAATTTTAATTTTATTTGAAAAAAATATATTATATTAATGTATTGACTGTAATTGTGTGCTGTTTTTTTCTTAAAATAGCGTTAAAAACCGGATGATATGTGCCGCACACGGCCCGAAGGAGTATCAATGTCAACGAAACTGCCCGTTGTATCAATAGTTGGAAGACAGAATGTCGGGAAATCAACCCTGTTCAACACCCTTATCAGGGACAAAAAGTCCATTGTTGACCCATTCCCCGGACTTACACGCGATGTTATATCGAACAATATGGCATACAACGGAGTGAGCTTCATACTTTCAGATACTCCGGGGCTTGACCTTTCCTCCGCTTCCGAGCTTTCAGACACCATCATAGACAATGCAAATAAGCATTTAGAAAAAACAGATGTAATTTTATTTCTTATGGAGTACCCGGCTCCCTCTTCTTTTGACTATGATCTGGCCAATATTGTAAGAAAAATGTCAAAACCGGCAATTATTGCCGTAAACAAGATGGATAATGGCGATCAACTGGAAGTAATGACCAACTTTTACGAAATGGGAATGACCGAAGTAATACCAGTTTCCGCCACGCGGAGATTCAATATTAACCTTTTGCTCGACAATATAATAAGGTTGTTGCCGTCACAAAAGACTTCAATACCGGAACCAGACCTTAAAATTGCAATAGTAGGGCGGCCAAACTCCGGTAAATCGACACTTTTAAACGCCTTCATGGGCTTTGAGCGCTCTGTTGTCTCCGATATACCCGGTACAACAAGAGATTCAGTCGATGACATGTTCACATATTACGGCAAAAATGTACAGATCATCGACACTGCAGGCATAAGAAAGAAGAGTAAAATCACTGAAGATATCGAGTATTACTCTTTCACCCGTACTGTCGAATCAATTCACAGATGTGACGTCGTTATACATCTCATTGATGCCACCATGGGTTTGACTGAAAACGATAAAAAAATATCGGATGAAATATTAAAGGCGAAAAAACCAATTATAATAGCGGTCAACAAGTGGGATGCAGTCGATAAAGACCATAAAACCTTCGATGCATTCAAAGAAAAACTCATTTTCAAGTTCTATAAAGCAGGCGACTTCCCTATAATCTCCATCTCTGCGAAGGAAAAACAAAGAATCAACAAGCTTCTGGAGAATGCAATACTTTTAAAGGAGAGAGCAAACAGGCGGATTGACACTCCAACACTCAACAGAGTGATGGGAAACATTAAAAGCTTTGGAAGGATCCCACAGCTTGGAGAGAAGATAAAGGTATATTACGCGGTTCAGATCGATACAATCCCGCCTCAATTCAAATTCTTTGTCAATAATGCTGATTTTTTCAAAAAAGATGTAGTAAGATACTTCGAAAAGGAGCTTCAGAAGGCTTTTGATCTTGAAGGACTTCCAATAATCATTCATATAGAAGGGAAAAAAAAGAGAGAGAAGAAATAGAAGATAACAATATAATCAGATTATCACCCTCCCTGCTATTGATTTGGCTATTGTGGCGCAGTCCACATACTCAAGATCTGAGCCCACCGGTAGTCCATGAGCTATTCTTGTTACTTTAATACCGAAAGGCGAAATCAGTGAAGCAAGATAGAGTGTAGTCGCGTCGCCTTCAATTGTTGGACTCAAAGCCATAATAATTTCATCAAAGCCCCCTGCAGCGCATTTTTTAACCAGCGCACTTATGTTAAGGTCTTCCGGACCTATGCCATCAAGCGGAGATATAAGACCCGAGAGCACATGATAAAGGCCTTTAAACTCTCCCGAGGCCTCAATATTCAGCACATCTCTTGCCCCTTCTACAACGCAGAGCATTCCTCGATTCCTTCCTGCATCAGAGCATATTGAGCAGACCTCCATATCGGAGATACCGCCGCATTCAACACATGCCCTGATGTTGTTTTTCAGATCTATCATTGATGCGGCAATACTCTCAACATCAGGACGTCCCATTTTCAGAAGATGAAATGCTATCCTTGAAGCGCTTTTATTCCCTATCCCGGGAAGTTTTGAGAGTTCTCTTGTAACTCTGTCCAGATATACTGATGGAGAGGTCAAAATAACCCGCCTCTATTTGAACATTGAGCCAAGGTCCATACCGCCGGCAATTGCCTTCATCTCTTCCGCGGCAAAATCCCTCGCTTTATTCACTGCATCGTTAACTGCGGAGTATACCATCTTCTCCACCTTCTTTGCATCCCCCGCTTTTACAAGATTCTCACTGATAGATATATCGAGAAGGCTGAATTCGCCATTTACTGTAGCTTTGACACTCCCATCAGAGCTTTCCCCTTCAATCTTTGCCTTCTGGATTTTCTTCTGGATGTTTTTCATCTCTTTCTGCATTTTCATCAGCTGACCGATATCACCAAGTCCCTTTAACATAATTATTCTCCTTTTTTTATTATCTGTCCATGAAACGCATTCTGAAGCTTTGTGACTGCATGACTTTCAATACTATAATCCTCCTTTTCAGGATTTAAAATCATTTCAGCTTCTGTAAGAGGCGCTAAATTATCATCCTCTCCATTTTCACCAGCCTCAATCGGTTCCTTAATAGTTTCTCTTACTGATACAGCCAATGGTATTCCGCTTTTAATGGTCACCGTTGATCCGAACATGGAAGAAAACCGCTCTTCTATGCTTTTTAATACATCAGAATCAAGAATCTCATTATAGTTTGATCTATTTAAACCATCAGGATATTGAAGAGTAAGCACTCCCGAACTGAACACTGCCTTAGCTGGACGTAAAATAAAGAATAGTTTATCTTTTTTTACCTCAAGCTCTTCAAGAAATTGGTTCCAGACCACATTTATATCGGCCGGTTTTTTAATATTCTCTTTTATACCTGATTTTGCACTTTTATCATCTTTTTTATCATCATTGCTCATATATAACGAAGATGTATTCGCCGCACTGTTCTCCAGGTACTTTATAATTGCAGCTATAGATGGAGTTTTCCTTATAGAAACCATATCAAGAAGAGTCATTTCCAGATAAACCCTGTCATTTCCGGAAAATCTCAGATTTTTTACAAGTTCAGCACAGTACATAAAAAACCGGCCAAGCTCTTCATCATTGAATTTAACAGCGACATTTCTTAAGGATTTCATCTCCTCCTCAGACAGGCCGAGTATTCCCTGTATCTCAACACCACTGTTTATCAGCCGGAGTGATCTTATAACCTCGATAAGGCCGGAGGAGTATCTTGAAATGTCTATTCCCATCGACACTATTTTTTCAACTTCGGACATCAGTCCCTTACCATCGGCTTCCGCGATAAGATCCATTATACGAATATAACTTTCAGTGGGGACAACCCCCATGATTGAAAGAGCGTCCTCCTCTGAAATCTCTGTATCCATACCTGTTGCAAGACCTGAAAATGAAATAACCTGTTCAAGCAGGGACTGTGCGTCCCTCATGGAACCATCTGCAATACGCGCAACCGGGAAAAGCGCATTTTCAGAGATTTTATACCCCTCTTTCTTTACTATATTTCGAAGATGTTCAACCACTCTGTCTACAGGTATTTTTTTAAAGAAATATTTCTGGCAGCGGGAAAGAATTGTCTCGGGAATTTTATGCATCTCTGTTGTAGCAAGAATAAAAATCACATGCGGCGGCGGTTCCTCCAGCGTTTTCAGCAGCGCATTGAAAGCCTGTGTGGTAACCATATGTACTTCATCTATTATGTATATCTTGTATTTTGACTTGGCAGGGGCAAAATTTACATTTTCGCGAAGTTCACGGATATTGTCTATTCCGTTGTTTGAAGCTCCGTCGATTTCTATAACATCGAAGGATATTCCCTGTTTTATTTCCACACAGTTTTCACATACACCGCATGGACTCGGAGTAGGACCTTCAACACAATTCAGGGCTTTAGCAAGGATTCTTGCCATGGTTGTCTTGCCGACACCGCGTGGGCCGGAAAACAGATAGGCATGGGTAATTCTCCCCTGATTAATGCTGTTTTGAATTGTTTTAGAAACATGATCCTGGAAGACGACTTCACCGAAAGTCTGAGGTCTCCACTTTCTGGCTATTACCTGGTATGACATATTTCACTGATCAGCCCGGAGTTATTTTTTATTCGGAAAGGGTGGGATTCGAACCCACGGTCACTTTCGCAACACACGGCTTCCAACCGTGCTCCTTTGGCCGCTCGGACACCTTTCCACAGACATTAGAATACCTGATAATTTATACTGTAATCTTTGTCAATTAACAATTTCCTGGTTTTATGCCAAATTATGCAGACTTACCAGGTATTTTCGAATATAAACAGGCCATTTAAACACAATTCAGTTTAATATTAACGGAGTTTATTACTTTCATTATATCTTTTTCCCCTCTAATCTTCTCAACAACATATTCCAAAATGCCGTTTTCTCCATTTTTCATAAAAAAGATGATCGTTGAATCATTATCTGCCCGGTGTGAAGATATTTAATTGTTTATTACAGAGATTTCGGGAATTTATCCTGATAATATCATCTGTGAATTTCTATACAGCAACATTCAGTTTGTTTCAAAATTTATAATTCAATAATAACATGAATTGACCGATCTGCAGAAAAAATATCAGTTATCATTCTTGACAAAATTTATTCAGCAAATCTCAGTTGATTTATTATTGTTTCTGAAGTCAGAGTTGTAAAATGAACCTGAATGAATAATATGATTACATATTGATATACATAAGCAGGAGGAAGAAGTGAAAGACATAAGAAAATCCAGTAAACTTGATAACGTATTTTATGATATACGCGGCCCGATAGTTCAGGAAGCCGCGCGGCTGGAACGGGAAGGTCATACTATCATAAAACTTAACACAGGGAATCCTTCTGCATTCGGTCTTTATGCACCGGATGAGATAATCCAGGATGTAATTGTAAATCTCCGCCATGCTGAAGCCTATGGCGATTCGAAAGGACTCTTCGCGGCCCGTAAGGCTATAATGCAGGACTGTCAGCTTAAAGGTATCAATGGAGTAACAATTGAAGATATTATTATAGGTAACGGCGTCAGCGAACTTATAGTGATGTGCATGCAGGGACTCCTGAATAACGGCGATGAGATTCTCGTTCCCATGCCTGATTACCCCCTATGGACCGGCGCAGCAAATCTTGCCGGAGGAAAGGCCGTACACTATCTCTGCGATGAGTCGAGTCTTTGGTATCCGGATATTAATGATATCGAGAGCAAGATAACCTCCAGAACAAGGGCAATTGTTCTTATTAATCCCAACAATCCTACTGGAGCGGTCTATCCGAAAGAGATTGTTGAAAAAATTGTCGAAATAGCAGTTAAGAATGAACTTATTGTATTTGCAGATGAAATATACGACAGGGTTAAATATGACGATATACCTCATACACCTGCAGCGTCACTTTCAGACGAAACTCTTTTTATAACAATGAATGGCCTTTCCAAATCGCATCGCTTATGCGGGTTCCGCGTCGGGTGGATGTCAATAAGCGGAAAGAAGGATAACGCAAAAGATTTTATTGAAGGTCTTGGAATTCTCGCATCCATGAGACTATGTTCCAATATGCCTGCCCAGTATGCGGTACAGACAGCAATAGGCGGATACCAGAGTATATATGAACTGACTTCGCCGGGCGGCAGATTATATGAGCAAAGAAATTTTTCGTATGAACTTTTTAATTCAATCCCCGGTATTTCATGCGTAAAACCTATGGGGGGGATGTACCTGTTCCCGAAAATTGATTTGAAAAAAATCACGGTAAAAAACGACGCCCAGTTTGTACTCGATTTTCTTAAACAGAAAAAAGTAATGCTTGTTCAGGGCACGGGATTCAACTGGCCGCACCCCGATCATTTCCGCGTTGTGTTTCTGCCCCCGTTAGATGAAATGAAGCTTGTGGCAAAGCGATTCGCCGAATTTGTTGACGGTTATTCACAGGAATAGTCATTTGAAAATTATTATCATAAAAAAGCAGCCATAACAGGCTGCTTTTTTAACGTCTTTAACATCAAATTGAAATAATATTCCGGTAGTCTTTTTTTATTTTTTCCTTTTTAATTTGTATGTCCAGTTATATCTGTATTTTTCCGGTTCTTCAATTAATCTGTCAATAGCTGTTCCCGAAAAATAAAGATACTCCCCCTCAATCAGGAAATATTCATCAATACCATATCCCCCCGGGTAATCAGTTTTTATCCGGTTACCCTCTGTAAAGTACTTATATTTTCCACTAAAATTGTTTTTCACAGGATAATCATCCCGTGCCTTTATCTTTAACACCAGTTCTCCATTATCTCTGAATTCAGCTGTACCGTTTACTGAAGTATTTTTTATTGAACAGTTATTATATGTCCAGATTCCGGTTAATGGTGAGAGGTTTTTAACGTCATGGTTTAGTGTACCTGCGCATCCTGTAAGCATAATCAGAATCAGCAATCTTTTCAAAATCAGAACCTCCACATGAAACGTTAAAATATCTCTGTTACTGAGAAAAAATAACCAATTTCAGATGCAGCAGTTTCAGGAGCATCAGATCCATGAACAATATTAAACTGTATACTTGTAGCAAAATCAGCTCTGATAGTACCAGGTTCCGCCTCCCTGAAATTGGTTGCACCCATTAACTTTCTGTTCAGTACAATTGCATTATCACCTTCCAGAACCATTACCACAACCGGTCCATCTGACATGAATTCAGTCAGTTCCTCATAGAAAGATTTGTCTTTATGTACATAATAAAATCCCTCTGCATCAGCTTTTGACATATGAATCTTTTTTATCGCTGCCAGCCTCAAACCGGCAGACTCAAATCTCTTTATAATTTCTCCGACAATATTCTTTCTTACTCCATCCGGTTTAATTATTGATAGCGTTCTTTCCATTAAAAGCTTCCTTATAATATATGATAATATATCCGCAGATATTTTCAATTATAACAAAGATATCAAAAAAACCAGAAACGAAAACCACCTGCGTATCGGGTGGTTTTCGTTTCACAATAAAAAAAAGGCTGCCCGATTTACATCAGCAGCCTTTAAATGTGCCCAGAGCGGGACTTGAACCCACACGAGAAATTCCCACATGGCCCTCAACCATGCGTGTCTACCAATTCCACCACCTGGGCATTGGCACTTTAACTTATAGAAGACTAAATATATCAGAGTAATTTAATGTCAACAAAAAAAGTTAAAAAATTATAAGTATAAATTTCCACTACCATAATCCGGCAGTGGAAATCTGCACATCAATATACTATATCCAAAACTTCGTCAAAATAATTAACAAAGTGAGCATCCAGTCCCTTTTTTATATAGTCAGGCAATTCGTCAAAATCTTTTTTATTTTCGTATGGGTAAATAATAGTTTTTACCTTTACTTTTTTTGCCGCAATTGTTTTTTCCTTCACACCCCCTATTGGAAGCACTTTCCCTGTTACGGTAAGCTCCCCTGTCATTGCAATATTCTTTTTAATCGGCATATTCTTCGCAAGAGAATACAGTGATGTTGCCATTGTGATCCCTGCAGATGGTCCGTCTTTCGGTGTTGCACCGGCAGGTACATGAAGATGGATAAAATGATTCTCGAAATAACCTTCATCAATTCCATAGTCTTTCGCCCTTGACTGAATATAAGTGTAGGCAATTTCAGAAGACTCTCTCATAACATCTTTTAACTGTCCGGTCTGTTTGAAACCCTTTGTTTTTGTATGAATTCCGGTGGATTCAACATAAAGTGTTGTCCCCCCCATGCTTGTCCATGCGAGCCCCATAACCACGCCGGCAATACTTTTGTTATAAAGAGACTCGTCGGTAAATCTTGGTTTCCCCAGGAATTCCTCAAGATTTTCTTCTGTAACGCTGACAGGTTCAGCATTGCCCTCGGCAAATCTCTTTGTAACTTTCCTCATTACTTTCTTGATATTATTTTCAAGAGACCTGACGCCGGCCTCTCTTGCATAACCGTCTATCATCTTTTTAATAGCGCCATTGTCAATTTTCACCATGTTCTTTTTAAGTCCATGCTCCAAAGTCTGTTTATTTACAAGATACTTCCTGGCAATCTGAAGTTTCTCTTCAAGTATATAACCTGATAATTTCATTATCTCCATTCTGTCAAAAAGAGGGGCAGGTATGGTATCCATGGTATTTGCTGTTGCAATAAACAGTATGTTGGAAAGGTCAAATCTTACATCCATATAATGATCAAGAAATGCCGAATTCTGCTCGCCGTCTAGAACCTCAAGTAATGCTGAAGCCGGATCTCCCTGGAAGCTCGCGCCTATTTTGTCTATCTCATCAAGCATAATAACAGGATTAGAAACTCCTACTGTTTTAAGGCTCTGTATAATTTTCCCCGGCATGGCGCCGATGTATGTGCGCCTGTGCCCCTTAATCTCGGCCTCATCTCTCATACCACCCAGAGAAAACCTGAAGAACTTCCTGTTCAGCGCCTCGGCAACAGATTTTCCTATAGACGTTTTACCCACACCGGGAGGCCCTATAAAACAAATTATGGATCCTGAGATATTTCCCTTCATTTTACCAGTTGCAATGAATTCGATAATCCTGTCCTTTATATCGTCAAGTCCGTAATGATCCCTGTCAAGGATCTCCCTCGCTTTTGCTATATCATAGTTATCTTCAGAAAATATTCCCCATGGAAGCGATGTCAGCCAGTCGAGATAATTTCTGCTTACACCGTATTCTGCAGAGTGAGGTTCAAGGAGACGCATTTTATTCATCTCTTCATCAATCTTTTTTGCTGCCTCCTCTGTGAGTTTGAGTTTCTCTATCTTTTCCTGGAATTTTTCTATTTCAGTGGATTTCTCATCCTTTTCTAGTCCCAGTTCCTTCTTTATTTCCTTCAACTGTTCCCTTAGAAAGAATTCCTTCTGCTGCTTGGAAATTTTTTCCTCTATCTGCTGAGTAATTTTTTTCTGGAGTTTATTAAGCTCAATCTCTTTTTTCAGCAGTATGAGAACCTTTTTCACACGCTGGCGGACATCAAATGTTTCAAGAATATCCTGAATCTCGCCGGATTCAGCCTGTGTCATCGAGGCGACAAAATCAGAGAGCTTCCCGGGGTCTTCAACACTGAACCTGTTAAGAAAAAGTTTAAGTTCCTCCTGGAAAAGAGAATTGGTTTTAATAAGATCCTTTACAGAACTTATTATGGCCATCGAGTAGGCCTTCATCTCATCAGTAGGCTTAAATTCCGCTTCATAATAATTCTCTACATGCCACCTTATAATAGGTTCATTCTGTGCAACGCTCTTCAATGTAAATCTTCCTATGGCATTGAGCATAACCTGAACCGTTCTCTCATCCACAGGAGTGATTTTAATAATTTTAACTGCCACCCCGACATGGTAAAGATCCTCTGACTTCGCCATGCCGTCGTGCTGATTTTTTATCAGAACAACACCACCTATTTTATTCGGTGAGTCCATAATCTCCTGCGCGCTTTCGATCATTATATCCCCGGTGAGAATAAGAGGTATCATCATACCCGGGAATATAGGACGCTGCGAAATCGGAATGATTGTCATCTTCTCCGGACGGAAATCCTCTGCTATTATAAGCTGGCTTGCGATATCCTTAATTTCTTCAGACATAGTAACACCTCTTTTTTCTATTTTTTAACAGCCAGATCATTTATATTCCTGATAAAGAGTTTCTCTGTTTGCCATTTCCCGAGAGTAAATATATATCTGCTTCCCGATGAAAAAGCATAATTCATCTCTTTATCTTTTTTACTGAATATTTCAATCTCAATTTTTTTATCTGCATATATAATATTTACTTTGCAGATTACATTTCCTGCATTTTTCTTCTCAACATTTTCCGGAAATTCAGCCGCTTTCAACGGTGAAAAAATCCCCAGTATTGAATTGACAGATGAACTATTCAATTCTAAATTTTCGTATTCACTACATCTCCATTCCGATTTGAGATTTGTTTTTTCTTTATCACTTTTCCTGTCTGTCTCATTTTTTACAGAAATTAAATGAAAGTCAAAATTTTTTCCCATATAATTAATACTGAAAGATTTTACATCCGCGTTTTTTATATCACAAATTAATCTGTCTCTTAAATCAGAAACCGGAAGATTAAAATCGCTCTTCATAATTCCGGATGCAAGGTATATCTCTTTCCTGTCATCTACCTTCAGATAGGAATGGTTATTTGTCGATCCTGCTTTTCCTATAAGCAGCTTTCTTAATACCTTTCCGCCACCTTTAATTATTACAGAAACTCCCTTCTCTTCTGTAAGGTCATATTTATCATAATAACCCTTATCAGAGACCAGATCAAGTAATTTAAAATCCCTCGCTTTACGTTCCAGGCTTTCTATAAGATCAGCGTCGCCCGGATATGCCTGTTCATTGATAAACCACATGTTATTTTTCTTATTCATGGCAAGTGAAATGTCACTACTCTTTACATCTATTTCATCAGCGGGTTCATACCATCCCTCAATTTCAGGCACATCACCTCTGCAACCCCGGTTTTTAATTACCAGAGCCAGCAGGAGGATAAAAATAAGTCCAAGAGTTATTATTGCTTTTTTTTTCATATTTCTTCACTTCCCGAAAACTGTTTTTCAATAAATCTCTTTCTCGCAATTCGCCTTCTCCATACAAGAATTCCTGTAATAATTACAATAACCGGTACAAGCCCAACGTTAATAATTTTCAGCATAAACCGCGTCCTGTTATCTGTTTTTATCAGAGGGTAGTAATCAAGGCTCTTGCTTTTCATTTCAGTCACATAACTGTTTCCTGAAAGATAATCAACCATGGAATGTAATAATACATCATTTGAGAATACTCCCGATCCATTTCCTCCGGAAAGTACCCTTCTTGAAAAATCAAGAAATCCTGATGCATTAAGCTCCGATGTTCCTACAACCAGCAGCTCAGATTTTCCGGAAGTTACTGTTGTTTCTAGTTTATTTACCGTATTCAGTATATTTTTTTTATCAGCTGATAAAGCCTCTGCCGGTATTTCTTTCCCCCTGAAATAGCTTTCAAACTTTCCGGAAACAAGAGCTGCCACCGGGTAGCTTTTCATCTGAACACCGGATGGTGGTGACATAAAGAGCGGATTAAAATTCATCCGTCCCTCCATAAGCCAGCTCTGTGGAGATGTTGAAACAAGCACTGAAGAGTTAACTCCTTTATCTTTAAGCTTTTCATCAATATCAAGCGAAGATGTCTTTACAAAAAGTGCACTGTTTATATGCTTTGTTATTTCGCTTTCACTGTTCAGCCCTTTCTTTCCTATAAGCGGTATAAGCGGATAGTCAGTAAGCATTTTATTCATATTGATTTTTGTACAATTCCTGTCCAGTACAACATTCCTGTTTATTTTAATACCATAGTGTGCAGCCATTTCCTCAAGCCCTGAGGTTACCGGGACAATCAGGGGCTGATTCCCCATAAACCCGGAGGGATCGCCGGTATTAACCTCCATGAATGAGTTAACAAACAGCAGTAGTGAATTTCCCTTCATGAGAAACTGGTCTATCTTATATTTTTCTGCATCGGAAAATATATCAGCCGGTCCGTTTATAATGAGAACCTTTACATCATCAGGTATAACCTGCGTTTTAAGCTCTATCTCCGCAAACTGGTACATATCGGAAATTATTTCCGCAAATAAACCTGCACCTTCCGGAGATTTCTTATCTCCAAGTTCCGGGATACCATGCCCTTTTACATATCCGATTTTCGGGCTGCTGTATAAGAGTTTACCCACACCCGTATTTATTGTATCATTAATATTCTGAAGACCTGTGATTACATTTGTTCCCACGATGGTGGAGACCACATTAAGGTCTATCCTCGCTGATCTATCGTTCCCCTCCATAACAAGACCAAAAAATCCCTCTCCTGCAGGAATCATCTTCCCGGCTCTTGATCTCATTGCTCCCCATTTCAATTTTGAAATTCCATAGCGGATATCAAGATCGCTGCTGCCGTTTCTGGAGGGATCTACCACCTGAAACTGAATTTTACCGTAGTTGCTCAGATTGCTTTTCGCCACTGCGCTCTTCAATATATCTTCAAGCCTGCCTATTCCTTCAATAGGAAGATCTCTCACTTTTTCATCTATGTACAGCGTCAGCATTAATGGTTTTTTAAGTTTAAGCAGTCTGTCAATTTTCCCGGTCATTTTTTCGATACGGGAAGTTATCTCATACTCAAGCCCGGCGGTTGATGTCAATGCCTCTATTTTCTCTATCAGATCAGCATGTTGTATAACCAGCCCCATGTAAACACTTCTCAGCTTTACCTGGTCACTTTCAAGCTCTCTGATCTGTACGGGATTGATACCGTAATCTTTTGCCTGTTCTTCAAGCTTGTCCGCTTCGATTATCTCGTAGGAAAAGTTCCTGTTGCCGTAAAAGCTGTATTCATCAAGAATATCCTTCAGGTATCTCAGAAGAGCGGCATGTTCCGGCGGAAGATTTTCAGAAAAGAACACTTTAATCTTCAGTTTTTCATCAAGTGACGATACTGTAGCTCTGCTTCTCTTTGAAAGTGAATATGTATCATTCGATGTAAGATCTATGCGGAAACTGAATGCTGCTGCCGCAAAATTAATAACAACTATCAGAATAACATTAAGCAGAAGCTGAAGGTTTCTGTCTTTCATACTCAGTATATTCATCAGGTACAATTTAATATTGCCGAGTTTTTCTTTCACCATATTTTTCATGTATCTACCTCCTGTCCTCTACCACTCTCATGGTAAACAGCAGTGAAAGAGCACATATAGAAATGAAATAGATAATGTCCTTTGAATCAATCAGGCCTTTGGCAATATTCTGAAAATGATACTCCGTTCCCAGATAGGAAACCATTCCGAATTTTGAAGGGATAAAAACGAGAGAAAAGCCTGCAGCACACGCTGATATTAAAGAAATAATCTGGTTACGTGTAAGTGACGAAGCGAGGAGTCCTATGGACGTATATGCTGCAGAAAGGAAAAAAAGCCCGATATAACCGCCGATTATAGGACCGAAATCCGGAGTTCCAAGGAAAACTACTGTAAAAAGATAAATAAGCGTCGGGGAGATCATTATCATTGAAAAAAATGTCCCTGCAAGAAATTTACCTAAAACAATATCGAAGGTTGAAACAGGCAACGTCATTAAAATTTCAAATGATCCGCTATGCCTCTCCTCAGAAAAAAGCTTCATTGTAATTGCCGGCACGGCAAGAGAGAGCATCCACGGCATAAGCTGAAAGAGTGTTCTCATCTCCGCCTGATTGAATGCAAAAAATTCAAACTGAATAAAAAAGAAAAAACCGGTAAAGCCGATAAATATTGATATAACGATATATGCTATTGGACTGTTGAAATAACTCCTCAGTTCCTTTTTCATTATTGCGGACATTTCACTGAATCTTTTCATCTGCGCCTCCCACAGTCAGCTCTCTGAATATTTTTTCAAGGCTTGCCTGGTCCTGTTTAAATTCATACAGAATCCACCCGCTGGAACTTACAATTTTAAATATTTCCGGACGTGCCTCAATATTACCGGATACGGAAATTACTGCCGATGTGAGCTCCCTGTCTTCCACGGGTTCAATGCTTTTTACGCCGGAGACATTCTCTATCGCTGACTTAACTGCGTCGAAACCGGCTCCTGAAATCCTGAGATTTATTTTTTTATCACCACCTGCCACCGACTGAAGAAGCTCAGTTCTGTCGTCTGCGACAATCCGCCCCTTGTTTATTATTATTACCCTTTCGCATGTAGCTTCAACCTCCGAAAGTATATGGGTTGAAAGAATTACAGTTTTCTTTTTACCCAGTTCCTTAATGAGGTTTCTGATTTCTACGATCTCAATCGGGTCAAGACCGGACGTCGGTTCGTCGAGTATTAATATCTGCGGATCATGAATCATAGCATGCGCAAGGCCGACTCTCTGCCTGAAGCCTTTTGAAAGCTCATTTATATTTTTATGCATTACATCTTTAATACGGCATATCTCGGCAACCCTCCCCACCCGTTCAGTTCCGGGAATTCCTCTTACCTCAGCCACGTACATGAGATAATCAAAAACTATCATATCGCCGTAAAGCGGGGCAGATTCCGGCAGGTAACCTATCATTTTTTTTATCCTGAGCGGATCATCTGCGGCATTTATGCCATCTACAATCACCGAACCTTTATCGGCCCGTAGATAACAACTGAGCATCCTGAGAGTTGTTGTTTTACCCGCTCCATTAGGGCCAAGCAAACCTGTAATCTCCCCCTCCCTGATGCTGAATGAAATATCGTCCACGGCTTTAAAATCTCCGTAAGATCTTGTAAGACCATTGACATTAATCATAGAAGGAAAACCTCCTCTTCCCTGTGAAAACTTTTTTATTTATATCCCGAGATTTTAAAAAAAGATGTGATAATACAATTATACAATAATCCCATAATACAGAATAAATATAATTAATTTTCAATTATTATTCCTGAACTGTTATATAATAGACACGCACCATTATCACCGCCACCTTCGGCGACGGTGAAGGATAATCGTTTATTTTACACTAAAATATATATTGAGGAATTAACATTGATAAATTTTTCAAGATATTATGTTATTTTCCGGCTGTTTTTTGTTACATAAAAAGAGGTTATAAACATATATACCTTGTGAAAATCTTAAGATGATTTAAATTTCAGAATTTCCCTCTTTTCGTATCTATGATCGTAGATATCTTTAAAAACAGTACATATGAAATAGTCCTCTAAAGATCTTTTCACAATATTTATATTATTCTTTGAATCTTTCAGGTCAGAAGAAAACCTGAATATTTCAACTTCTACCATTGATGGAACAACATATGGATTATTGTCTCTGGTTTTAATGTCATATTTAAGGTCCGGAGGAAGAACAGCGGAAAATTCCATCCCGTTCTTCAGGAAGTCATCTTCTTTTTTAAACAGCATGATTTTTTCTATTATCATCGGTCCAAGTCCTGCATTCAAAATACTGACACATATTCCGTTTCCGTCAATTAATGTATGTACATTACAGAATGGTTTTACACTCTTCCTGTTGTGACTTCGCTGAAAGGCCATATTAATGGCACTGATAGTGACAGTGCTTACAGAGAGAAACACGGTTACGCCGAGCATCCAGACTGATATATTAAGACTGTTTTTTAGCACTTCCAGCTCATTCATAATTACTCCTTCCGGTAATTGAGTTTTTTATTAATATCTTTTATTAAAAAATGCTTCATATGAACAGCACTTCAGAATTCATATACATAAAATTTTGTGTCTACCTTCATAAGCGGAAAGCTTTCCGGGAGTTCACCCCGATGTATTTCAAGGAATCCGTTTTTCTCATAAAACCTGTGTGCAGCAGTGAAACTGTCAGTTGTTCCGAGAAATATCTTCTCAATGTTCTTCTCTCTCCCCCAGTGAAAAACAGATTCGAGAAGAAGCCTCGAAATATTCTTACCACTCCCCCTGTACTCTTTCTTGACAAACATTTTTCTTAAAGCGGTATAATTATCACCAATATCCTTTAAAGCTACAGTTCCAATGATATCCGAGTTATCCCCCGCAAGCCAGAAATTTCCGTTACCAGTCTGATAAAAATCCTTAATTGACAGAAGATCGGGTTGGCTTTCACGATCGATTGAAATATTAAATTCACTAACCTGGATATCGAGAATCATATCTATAATTTTTTCAACATTTTCATCTGAATATTCCTTTATTTCAATCATAATTCACTCCTCCCTCAATTCAATTATTGTACCTTCCGGGGCTGTTATCTTCGCGAGATACCCACCTTTCACAATATATATTATCTGATTATTTTTTTTCCGGAAAGAGCTGAATCCTTTTTTAATGAGGTAATCCACTGTTTCTGAAAGATTATCTACAATAAAACAAATATGTACAATTCCTGTCTTACTGCACAGAGAAAGATCTGTTACGGTATCAGCTTTCGGCGTTTGCAATTCAATAATTATGTTTTCCTTCTTTATCCATGTATTAAAATCTCTGCCGTGAAAATCAGTTGTTTCTTCTATTTATATCAAATCCTAAA
This sequence comes from Spirochaetota bacterium, assembly GCA_963664815.2. Taxonomy (GTDB): domain Bacteria; phylum Spirochaetota; class UBA4802; order UBA4802; family UBA5550; genus WRGT01. The sequence continues at coordinate 1,143,488 of CAXXHB010000003.1, read as the reverse complement.
ATCGAACAGTAAAAATATATACTCTCATTGTAGTTCACTGTTTCAATACATATATGGTGAATTGATTTAATCAAAAAACTGCCCCTGACCTTATCTGTTTTGTCTGTTTTTTCCTATCTATATATAAATCTGTTTTCTGTAAGCCTTGATGAATTTTTCTTTATTTAAAAAAATTTTTAATTTGACGTAATCCCAACTCTTTCTTATTGCTCTACTGCCTGAACAAATCCAACTTCGGAAAGACAAATTCCGGATGCAAATAAAACATTTCTTTATTCATGGCAATATAGATAACAGGATCACTATTTCAAAGCAAAAATTTCTTACCAATTCAAATTTAATAAATTATTTATGAGAAATCATATATATTATAAAATTGTTGTCACTATCAGATTCTGCATATATTAACAGGTAATTATTATGAATACAGTTTCAAACGAAGAAAAAAAAAGCACCTCTCAGAAAATAAACATTCAGGGAACAGACATTTTCAGTGAAGTTATTAATGTTAACAACCTCCGAATACTGAAAGCTTTTTCCAGTATTGTAATACTCGCCAATATCGCCACTATTGTCCTTAAAATGACAGGAAAAGCCTCACACTACCTGACATACAAAAGCATAATTATAGAACTGTTTCTTCTGGCTGCAGCAGTTTCGCTTTCATATGCAATTGCAAAAAATATCAGAAACAAAGCATACTCCGGTTATATTTTCATAACCGGGATACTGATGTCTATCTGGATTTTCCAGTATATAATATATGGCGCATCAGAACTGTTTGCAATCCACTACATTGCCCTTGCGCTGAGTGTGTTTTATTTCGATAGAAAAATTACAATATACACACTCGCTCTTGTTATTGCTTCACAGACCATTCTTCTGATCACACGCCCTGAGCTTATTCCCGGGGGACCTGCCAGCAATATGATAATCCGGTACCTTATCTTTATATGGATAGGCATAGGCGCATCTGCAGGTGCAGGCGCAACGCGGGATCTCCTGATACTTGCAATAAACAAGAGCTCGGAAGCGAACTTTGCCATTGGAAATCTCAAGGAAATTGCAGGTGCTGTTTCGCAATCTGTCGAACTTATGAAAACCCATACTGAGAAACAGGAGAAAATTACAGTCGAGATGGATGACATCTCCAGAGAACAGGCTGCTTCCCTTGAAGAGATTTCCACATTTCTCGAAGAGCTTGCATCAAACGCCGACTCAATAAATGAAACAGCCAATTCGCTTTTTACAAACATCAGCACTACCGTCGATTCACTGAAAGAACTTAAAACAACCAATGATAACGTACTTACAGGTGCTACAGAAATTATAGAAACGCTTAATGAGATTTCAAGTTATTCACTGAACAGTTCGGAACAGATAAAAAAAACAAAAGCAAAGTCAGAAATACTCAGGAGCAAGAGCGAGGAGATGTCAACTTTTGTACAGGTTATCAATGATATAGCAGACAAGGTAAACCTGTTATCGCTTAATGCCGCAATAGAGGCTGCAAGAGCCGGCGACTCAGGCCGCGGTTTTGCTGTTGTCGCAGATGAGATCTCCAAGCTTGCCGACGCAACTACCAGCAATGCGAAAGAAATAAACCGTATAATTGCTGAAAACCGTAAACAGATTGAAGAAAGCACAGAACTCATCAATGAATCGTCAATGCTGACTCAAAAGCTTAATGACTCAATTATGAGGATAAAGGATAGAGTCCGTGAATCCGGGATGAACATGAGAGATATAGGCGTCAAAATTTCCATGATAAGCGACGTTAATACCGACATTTACGAAGCAAGTTCATCAATAGAGAACTCCACTGAACAGCAGAAATCCGGCACAAACTCTTCAAGTGAAACGGTTTATAATATATCAAATAACGCCCAGTCAATGGTCAAAATTGCCGGTTCCATTTCATCATCCAATAACGCGTTGATCCAGATGACAGAACAACTGGATATTCTGGCTGGCAGGATGCTTCTGATAACGGCATAACAATCTGCAAATAACAGCTTATTTCAGCGGTATAGACGGACTTTCATTATAATACTGTTCAATAAATCTGTACATACCGCTCAACTTTTACGTTGCACAAGCCGATAATATAATAACGCGTATTGCGTCAAAGGGGGTAGACATGAATATATCACCAATGGCAGCTGCAACTGCAAGAAGTATTGAGGATATGGGTAATCTTCTGAAGAACGTAACGGACTCTGCAATTGGATTTCAGGAAAAACTCATCAAGGCAGATGTAGCAGAAAAGGTTTCTGACGAAAAGCTTGGTCAGACGCTTGACCTGATGGCTTAATTGAAAAGAGGGGCTTAATTAACCCCTCTTTTTAACTGCATGTCTTAAAAGTCTGTTTTAATTACATGTATTTTTTAATTGCATAGTTTAATTGCATAGATAGAGGAAATATTTTATTTTTTAATAATTATTTTATATGCTTTATCTGCTCCGGGAGGCGCATCCTGAAGTTCCTCAAACTGTATACCCGGAATTACTTCAGCTTTATTTTTAACACTGTCAGTAATAAGAATCTCCCACGCCTCAGCTGTGTCTTCACCAAGTTTACTCGCTGCATTAACCTCGGAACCAAAAACATCCTGATCTCCTATTCGCAGTACCTTCCCATAGCCAAGCCCTATACAAAGAAGTATCTGCTCTTCCGGAGCCTTATCTCTGTTATATTCAATAAGCACATCATGCATCCTCAGACTGCATTGTATTGCTTTATCCACATTTCTGTATATTACCAGAAGGCTGTCACCCTCCGCTTTAAGAAGAATTCCGTCGTGATCCTCAATTACAGGTATAAGCAGCCGCTCGGATTCAAAAATTGTCTGGAGAAAATGTATGATTCCGAACTTTGCAACGCCTCTTGAAAAACCGGAAAGATCAGTAAACATTACACACCAGTCTTCACCGAAGAGATCCCAGATTCTCCGATCAACTTTTTCCTTATCCGCACCAGGCTTTAATCTTTCCTGTATAAGCTTTTCAAGCCTGTCCTCAGACGCTCCCACACCTATTACATGACGATAAGACATTTTTTCCCTCCGCCCTTTAAAATTGTTTTTATCTGTTAAGCTTATGTTTTGTACTGATAATTATAAAGCCATTACAGATTGGAATATATTTAATAATATTAAAGTAAATCCATAACAATGTCAATCAGTACTTTCCGGATAAAAATTATTTTTTAAACTCAAGCGGTTATAGCTATTTCATTAAAACATGTTTTGCCTCAAACAAAATGAAGGAATAGTTAAAATCATAATCTCAGCCGGCATATAAACTCCGGAGAGAACTCATGAATTTATGATGATATCTGCACATGTTCAGACACAGCTCTTGCTATGCGTGACAGCGGCAGCACCTTATCAACAGCGTTGAGCTTTATAGCTTCTTTCGGCATTCCGAAAACCACGCATGATTCTTCATCCTGAGCTATGTTATACGCACCGGCATCCTTCATTTCCTTCATTCCCCTGGCACCATCATCACCCATTCCGGTCATTATTACGCCTACTGCGTTTTTCCCTGCATGATATGCCGTTGAACGGAACAGGACATCAACTGACGGCCTGTGCCTCGTAACAAGAGGACCGTCTTTTACTTCAACATAGTACTGTGCCCCGCTCCTTTTCAGGAGGGTATGAAAATTCCCCGGCGCTATAAGAGCCTGCCCTCTGAGAACAGAATCACCGTTTTTTGCCTCTTTGACCTTAATATCGCACAGCTGATCAAGGCGTTCGGCAAATGCCCTGGTAAAATTTTCCGGCATATGCTGAACTACAACAACCCCGGCGGTATCAAGAGGCAGCTGGCAGAGAAACTCCCTTAATGCCTCTGTTCCTCCGGTCGATGCACCGACCACTATTACTTTATCGGTAGTTTCGGTAAGCGCAGATTTTTTTATTAATGGTATAACAACATCAGCTGTATACTTGGGCGTTGTTTCCACCTGACTGTTTTTAACCAGCTTTTTCAGATTAGCAGCGGATGCGGCGCGCACAATATCGACAATATGGATTCTCGACTCTTCAAGGAACTCCCTTGTCCCCATTTTAGGTTTTGTGATAATATCAACCGCCCCATACTGCAACGCCTTCATCGCGGAATCGGACCCCTGATCCACGAGGCTGGAACATATAATTACCGGAATAGGATGCTGTTCCATAATCTTTTTTAAAAATGTGAGCCCGTCCATTCTCGGCATTTCCAGATCCAGTATTATCACATCCGGAACCTGACCGGCCATCTTTTCAGCAGCGTAGAATGGATCTGAAGCGGTAGCCATTATCTCTATATCACTTTCAGCAGACAGCAGAGAACTGATAGTCTGCCTCACCACAGCCGAATCATCAACTATAAGAACCCTGGTCTTCCGTTCCATTTCTTTTAACCATTTTATGATACTGCCTGTTGTTGTTAAGGTATTCCAGATATACTTTCCCGGCATCCGGAAAAAATGTAAGTTTCCTTCCGTTTTTACCTCCGGTATCTTCACCATGAAGCGAAACTCCCTCGTTCTCAATCAGCTTTTTTGCCATATTTATATTTTGAGAACCGATTGATGACCATCCCTGTTGAGATACTGAATAAATTACATCCCCGCCTCCAAAGAGCATGAACTTAGCCGTTTTAAAATTTATACCTTTTTGACGGAATTTTTCACGCACATAATAGAAAGCATAATCGACATAATCCGAGCCCGGTGATACAGGCGGAGAATTGCTGATTACCATGGATTTATTTCTGTGTTCCGGAAGCATTGCATGAAAAATAGCTCCTGTCTTTTTTTCGGGAGAAAAAACTGTAATTGCAACACACGAACCGAGAATTGTTATTACCGGCATACCACGTGATGTAACTATCAGCTCTCCGGGATTGAGAAAATAATGCTCATTATTTCTTGTTTTAATATTCATCACAGCCTCCTGTATACTGCTGTTGCCACGCAGCGGAGGGGCAGATTATAACCTGACATTGTTTCGGAATGTCCTATCATGAGAAACCCGCCTTTGTTCATATATGAAGACAGGCGTTTTAATATCTTTTCCTGGTTTTCCCTGTCAAAATATATCATCGCGTTACGAAAAAAAATTATATCAAACGTATCCGTAAAGGGATATGTCTCCTCCATGAGATTCATGTAGTAAAACTCGGCAGATGATCTCATCCTTGGAATAACCCTTACAAGCTCGCTTTTACTCCCCTTCCCCTTCATGAAGTACCTCTGTTTGTATTCATGAGGAACATTAAAAATCCGCGACTCATGATACACACCTCTTGCAGCAACATCCACAACATTCTTTGATATATCTGTTCCTGTTATTCTATATGTAAAATATTTAAGTTCATTGTTTCTTATAAATTCCTCAATCGTAACAGATATTGTATATGCCTCTTCTCCGGTTGAACACGCGCAGCTGAGAACCCTTAACTGATTTTTTGCACCTGTCCCCCTGCTTTCAATCACCTGGGGAAGAGCGGTTTTATAAAGAAACTCGAAGTGCTGTGGTTCCCGGAAAAAACTCGTTTCATGTGTCGAAACGAGATCGGCAAAAATGTGAAACTCCTCTCTGTCCCCCTTCTCTTCAGTTATATATTTGTAATATTCATTATAGCTTTTCAGTCCAAGGGCATGCAGCCGTTTTGACAAACGGCTTGTTAATAGCACCTTTTTAATTGGTGGCATCTTAATACCGAAATGCGTTTCTATTAATGAGCTTATCTCGATTCTCTCTCTTTCTGTCATTTCGATTTCAAAACCATTCATCGTATTATTACCTTGTTCTGCTTCAAACAGCTGAATAGATGCACCCTGTTATTAAATTACCAACGTAAATCCCCTGCCATATGTTTAGTGTAAAATTATTTATCTGATATTATATATAATCCACACTGAATAACTCATTTTATGTTACTGCAGTTTTTAATGATGTACCATAACAATGAGTCTATAAATCCCATCACACGTCCATACAACAATCAACTCCATCGTACGTGAATGCCGACAATCAGTTTTCAATCACTGCACCAAATACATACCGAGTGGTTGAAACATTGAAAATTTTAAATTTTTATTCACTATTTTACATTCTGTTCTCTAAAGTGTATTTACCGCTCCAACTTCGTTTTCCACCATATTTTCATTTTCAAAAACTCCGGGGGTTTCTACCGCATCTTTTGCGATAAGAAGATCCTCCTCTGAAAATGCTTTATCAACATTGAGAATTATTACAAATTCATCATTCCGCTTTCCAATACCATTAATAAGTTCAGTGCTCAGCTTCATTCCCACCCTGGGTGGAGGTTCAATCTGCCCGGCTTCAAAACGGAGCACACCTTTTACGGCATCTACAAGCGCACCGACAACGACCATCTCATCATCGTAATTCGCCTCAACAATAATTATCGCGCTGTCATCAGTAACAGGGGCATTGCTCATGCCGAACTTTGTCCTGAAGTTCATTACCGTTACAACACTCCCCCGCAAGTTTAGTACACCAGCCACATAAACCGGTGTGCATGGTATAGGAGTAATATTTGTATACGAAAGAACCTCTCTTGTCTTCAAAACGTCGAAAGCAAAAATCTTGCCGTCAAGGAGAAATGACAGATATTGAGCCCCTTCATTCCGCATTTCACTATTCATAAATTCCCCCCTAATTTATCCTTTCGAAATCCGAGTCTTCGGAGTCTCCAAGATTTAATGACACACCACCACCGTTATGCTTCCCCGGGTGCAGTATATGCGTGCCGTTTCCGTTACCCTTACCCTTGCCATTACTGTTATCAGCATTAAGTGGTGTTTTATTTCCATGAAGTATATCGCCATGAGCCTTTACTATATGCGGATTTGCATGATATACACCCTGCATCTGTCGCTGGGGCGCATCATTACCGGTTTTGTTCTTTTCACCGGTTTTAAGGTAGTTAACCGATTCCTGCATAAATACCGTCTGAGCAGTAAGTTCCTCTGCTGTCGCCGCCAGTTCCTCGGCGCCGGAAGCATTCTGCTGCACAACGCTGTTGAGCTGCTGGACCGCAATATTGATCTGCTGAGCCCCGTTAGCCTGTTCACTGCTTGCCGCATTTATTTCCGCAACAAGCTCGGATGTCTTCTGTATATCAGGAACCAGCTTTGCAAGCATCTCGCCCGCTTTCTCCGCAATCTCGACGCTTGATCCGGAAAGGACACTTATCTCCCCGGCGGCCACCTGGCTTCTTTCAGCCAGTTTCTGTACTTCACTGGCCACAACAGCAAAACCCCGTCCATGTTCTCCGGCTCTCGCCGCCTCTATTGAGGCATTAAGTGACAGAAGGTTTGTCTGACGTGCGATCTCCTGTATGATTGAAATTTTATCTGCAATATTCTTCATCGCATTTACCGTATGGCGCATAGCCTCACCGCTCTCCTTCGCATCATTGGCGCTCTTTGACGCTATTCTCTCGGTCTGCCCGGCGTTATCGGCATTCTGCCTTATTGTTGCTGTCATCTCTTCAATTGCCGAGGATATCTCCTCAACACTGGCAGCCTGTTCATTCGCCCCTTGTGACAGCTGTTCTGACGATGAAGATATCTGTTCAGTACCTGAACTCACATTGTCAGAAGTCACTTCAATGCTTTTGACCACATTCATTATGGAACGGGTCAGTATCAATGATACTACAATTGACAGACATATTGCTGCAATAATAGAAATTATCATGACAATTGCAATCATTCCGGAAACTGCATTGCTGTTTTCATATGCCATTTTTGACTGTTCATTGTTGATTTTTACAAGTTCTTTAAGCGAGGGACCGATTTTCTCAGTAAAAATAGGTGCAGCAATAGTAACAATTTTATTTACTTCATCAATTTTTCCTGCTCTTGAAAACGGAAGCACCCTGTTCACCGCTTCTTTATATGCCTTTATAGATGTTTCAAGAGTATCAGCCATCTCTTTTTCCCTTGGCGTGCGGGCTATCATCTTATACTGTTCAATAATCTTTAAATATCCGCTGTAAATATTCTCTATATCTTTCTCGTGCACCAGCTTTTCCTCAAGTGTAGGCACTGTCATATGCTTGAGTATGCTTACTCTTAATGCCAGTCCCTTGTTTTCAAGATCACCCGCGAATTTTATACCTTCAATGTTTACCGTATATAAATTATTGAGCAAACCATTAATCTTGTTTGTGCTGTAGTAGCCGATAATTCCGACTATAAGCGTGACAATCGCCGTCAATATGAATGTTGACAGCAGCTTTCCTCTTATTCCCAATTTCATACTTCCCTCCCGTTTTAATTAACTTATAATGAACACTTACATTTGAGACTTCAGAATATTCAAAGATCCGCATCTCACTCCCGGCCCGTGAGAGTAAGATGTCATCATGATTTTACTGTAACTCTCATGACATATTATTCAATTTTGCGACCTGCCGATACTTCAGTTTTACTGATAACCATCAATTAACCTGTTACTGATAGTAACTATTACCCTTCTCTCCGGCAGAGCTTATCATGTCTTTTACAATCGCAGCCGCATCGAGTATCAGCGCCACTGATCCATCGCCGAGTATGGTAGCTCCTGCTATCATATCCCGGTTATGGCTACCCTTGGCCAGTGGTTTTACTACGGTCTGGTATTTCCCGATTACCCTGTCCACAAGAAAACCGTACCTGATATTATCGATCTCAGTAACGACAATATGAGGATACTCTGATTTTTCACCTCTGATTTTAAACACTGTCCGTAGATCAACGCATGGTATAATATCACCGCGCAGATTAATAACAAACTGTCCGTTTCCATCCTCCCGTGATACTTCCGAATAATCAAGACACTCCCTTACATTAGATAAATTAAGGATAAAAAGCCCTCCGCCAAGCTCAACCATAAAGCCGTCAATTATTGCAAGGGTAAGCGGGATTGTAAGAATAACAGTAGTACCCGATCCATCGCTGCTTTCAACATCAACACTACCCCTCAGTTTTTCAATGTTGCGTTTCACTACATCCATTCCCACTCCGCGTCCTGAGATGTCTGTAGTAACTTCAGCCGTTGAAAAACCGGGTTCAAAGATCAGGTTAATTATCTGCCTGTCATCGTAATCTCCGGCACCTATCAGCCCCTTTTCCATTGCCATCTTCCTGATCTTCTCCCTGTTTAAACCGGCTCCATCATCAGAAATCCTTATTTTAACATTGGAACCTGCATATTCCGCAATAAGACCTACAGTACCGGTTTCATCTTTGCCGGCCTCTTTCCTGACTGCCGGAGATTCAATCCCATGATCAGCAGAGTTTCTTACAAGGTGCATCAGCGGATCGCGAAGCCCTTCCATAACATTCTTGTCAAGCTCGGTTTCTCCGCCTGTTGTAACGAGTTTTATTTTTTTATTCAATGCAGCAGAAAGGTCATATATCAGTCTCTGGAAACCGTTAAAGGTGTCCGCCAGCGGCACCATTCTTATACTCATTGTACTGTCGCGAAGTTCATCGGTCAATCTCCCGAGATTTTCCGCGATGGAGACAAACTCAGGTTGTCTGGATTTTATTGATTCCTGGTTTAACCTTGCCTGTAAAGTAACAAGTTCACCGACAACGTTTACAAGCGTATCAAGCTTTTCATTTTTAACCCGGATAGAAGTCTTGTCTCCTTTCCGTCTGTCAGTTGCAATTCTGTCCTCAGCTCTCCTTGACGGCCTTTCATAAATCTTACCGGCTTCCACCTCCTCCGGGACAGGAACATCACGCTTCTGAAAAAATGCGTTATTTACATAGAATCCATTAGACGCTTTAATAACAAGTTCAGAATAATCCTCCGCAAAAATGAATACATTCCTGATAGATCCGATACCCTTGTCCGTATAAAGATCAATAATCCAGTTTAAATAACAGTGCTCAGGTTCCAGCTCGTCGAAATCCGGTATTGAATCAATATCAATTCTTATGTTGCATTCACCGAGAGTTGACAGTTCGTCCAGTAGCGGCTCAATCTTCATTGTTTTTAAAAATATATCGGGTGCCGGCATAAATATAATTTTGTAATGTTCTCTTCCGGTAGATACTGTTTCCGGAACTGAGATCGTTGCCTCCGCTTCCTGTAATACCGTACTCTCTTCAACATCTGAAATCTGTCCCTCTGTAATTTCTTTCAGTTCCTCAAGTATTTCATTCCTCAGATTGCTGTCGTCCATGGTGTCCATCCCGTCAAGGAGAGTCCTTATACAATCCTTGGCTTTAAGCGTAAGCCCTATGATTTTACGATCCGGTTTTAACTCACCTTTTCTCATGCTGTCAAAAACACTTTCAAGATTGTGCGTGAACCTTGCCAGTTCATCATAGCCGCACATGCTTCCAGAACCCTTGATTGTGTGCAGAGTTCTGAATATGGTATTTATAAGTTCACAGTTATCCGGGGTTTTTTCAAGTTCCATAAGGGGGATATCAATCTGGGCAAGAAGTTCCTGGGCTTCTTCTTTAAAAACTTCTTTTATCGTTTCAAGTTCCATCATCATCCATCCTTAATTTCGAATAAACTTTTCACGTCAACACCACACTCTGAAGCAGTAAAAATAAATTTCGATTCCCGTGGAAGATCAAGAATGATCATTTTTCGATTAAGCTTCTTTGCCTTCTCATTAAAAGCAAAAAGCAGCTGTATAAAGGTTATGTCAGTATCTGTTACTGCCGAAAGATCCATATGGTAGCTTTCCACCGGATAAGTGAATAATTTTGACAGGGCGGACTTTATCCTTGATGCATTGTGTATTGATGTATCAGTTCCAAAAGACACATGAAAAGAATTATTTTTCCTTGTACATGATAATATAGCCATATAATACCTGCTGTTCTTAAAACATCTATTCACGTTCAGTATATGTTTTAATTTTATGGAATATAATCAGTTATTGATTCAAAGTGTATTTATTATTGAAAAAATAATAATATTTTATGAAAAAAATACTATTATCGCTTTAAAACCTCAGTTTTGAACAAATTCCAATCTGTTTAAAAACAATGATTTCATCTCAATTAATAAATTTACAAATATGTTATAGAGAATGGACCAGATATACCGAAGTATTGCAGGATTTATAGGATTTTTTAATCTTCATTGCCGGTATCAGCAACTGTCAGGAGAGTCTGATCTGCTGCGTATTAATGACTGGTTATGTTAACTTTACGGATTCCATGGTATTTATTAAGGCGGTTCCGACTAATCAGTGATACTGTATGCAGGTGGGCATGGGCCCCCTGAAATAATATTTCCTTCAATATAAGAACCGGATTTATAGCCCTTTGAAGTAAACTTTTTAAAAAATTCATCTTCGGAATATATGAAATCCCGCTTAAAGAAACCATCAACATGCACCCTGTAAAATGTCCGTTTATCAGAATAAATTTTTTCCACTGATTTAACAACAAGCTTACCATGCTGTGCAGGTTCTTTACCATAAGTACACTTCCCGACACTCCTTAAACATCCTGAAAAAAAGGGCGCCGACATGACAGCAACTGTAATTATTATATAAGCAATTCGAAGTTTCATTTTATATCCCCGCTTATTCGATTCTTTTTTACCGCTGCTGTGTCAGGGCAAGCTTCACAGCCAGCCCGGCAAATACAGATCCGGCAAGGAGGTTAAGTGTCCTGTCTGCTTTTCCAGATCTGGAAAGAAGTTTACCTGCCGCTCCTGCGAGCAGGCTTATTATTCCGAATATTAATATTGTCGACAGAATGAATATAAATCCCAGGAGAAACATCTGAAACGTTATTGATCCCTTTGAAGAATCGGTAAACTGAGGCAGAAATGCCATAAAGAAAATAGACACCTTGGGATTGGTTATGTTCATTATTATTCCCCTCCTGTAGAGATTCCATGATGAAAGCTTTACGCTCTCCTTCACCTCCAGCTTCGATGAGGATGATCTGAATGCTCCATATGCCAGGTAAAGCAGATATGCTGCCCCAAGATACTTGAGAACATTAAAGGCTATGAGTGATGTCTGAAAAATCGCCGCAACACCGAGGGATACTATAGTGGTATGAAATATCAGTCCGGTGCAAAGACCCGTTGTAATTTTAAAACCGGCTGACCTTCCAAAAAGCATCGACTGAGTGAGAACAAAGAGATTGTCCGGTCCCGGAGCTATTGCCAGCAATATGGATGCCGCAGCAAACATAATCAGAGTGTTGTAATCCTGCATAATTCCCCCCATGCTCAATTCGTCTGATATAATTTATGAACAAACCACTGAACAATATAAATCAGATTTATCAAAGTGCATCAATTCGTCCAGATTTTTTTAATATCCTTTCAGATGTTTTTGAATCAGAATAAACGGAGGGCTGTATTCATTTCCTTCAGTTCCGGACAACAATACAGCCACTGAGATTAAATCTATTTCAGGAGTGCGTATTTTTCCACAAGTCCTATAAATTCCGCCCTGTAACCCTCTTCATCTTTACCCTTAGCCTCTTTTGCTATTCTTATTATATCTTTGGCTTTTAGATCCCTTTTAAATTCTGAATCACGAAGCAGCATTCCGAATCCTGCCACTGCCGATGCAAACCGGAAATTTGCCGATGTTCCTGAAAATTTGACATTCTCATCGATAACTGTCTTAACAATAAGTTTACTGGTGTCTTCTTTAATAGGTTTATACCTCATTTTAAGAACCATTATCTCGTTTCCTGATGAGGCCTCTTTTTTTATCCTGCTCTCCTGGTATCTTAACTCAGCGGAGTCATTACCGCTCTTCTCCGTTCCGGCAGGCACAATCTCATAAAGAGCCGTCACTGTATGGCCGGCTCCGAGTTCACCGGCATCCTTTTTGTCATTATCAAAATCCTCTTTGGCCAGCATCCTGTCTTCATACCCTATCAGCCTGTATGATTTCACTTTCACAGGATTAAACTCTATCTGGATTTTCACATCCTTCGCAATAGTAAACATATTTGCACGGAGTTCCTTCACAAATACCTTTTCAGACTCTTTAATATTATCTATGTAGAAGTAGTTGCCGTTTCCAGCGTTACTGATCTGTTCCATCCTGTTGTCCTTGTAGTTCCCCATACCAAAACCGCATATTGTAAGATAGATATCATCTTTTCTTTTTTCCTCTATCATCCTTACCATCTCTGCAGTTGACGATGCCCCTACGTTAAAATCACCATCCGTACAGAGAATCACCCTGTTATTGCCGTCCTTAATCAGGTTCTCTTTTGCAATCTTATAGGCAAGCATAATTCCCTCCCCTCCGGCAGTTGATCCGCCGGCATTGAGGCTGTCAAATGCTCCGAGTATCCTGTCCTTATCACCCGCCGGCGTGGATGGGAGAACCACCCCGGCCGATCCGGCATAGGCCACAATTGCCACCCTGTCCTTTTTATTCAGACCCTTCAGCATAAGCGCCAGTGATTTCTTAAGCAGCGGCAGTTTCGAAGCATCAGCCATCGAACCTGATGAATCCACAAGGAACACAAAGTTACATGGTTTCAGATCGCTATAATTAAGCGACTTCCCCTGTATCCCGATAAGCAAAAGCCTGTTATCCTTATTCCATGGTGCTTCAGATATTTCTGTATTAATAGAGAACGGATGTTCACCATCCGGCTGAGGATATGAATACCTGAAGTAGTTTATCATCTCTTCAATCCTTACGGCATCCTTCGGAGGCAGCTGGTTCATTGTTATGAATCTTCTCATGTTTGAATATGAAGCAGTATCCACATCTATCGAAAAAGTGGATAGCGGATTATCCTTTGTACCTTTAAACTGGTTCTCGTTGACAACTCCATACTCCTCGGTATTATGCTGAATATAAGCACTGTCATCACTTTTCTGCTGAGGATAATTTGTGAAACTTTCATAATCTGCCATGCCTGCTGCGCCTTCAATAGATGCAGCCTTTTTATCAGACCTTGCATACTCCTTTTGCAGCATGCTGCCCCCCATCCTCTGCCCTCCGCATTCTGTAAGCAGTATAAGCGGAACAGCACAAAACAGTGACAGGGCTATGATAATTTTTTTTCTTAAAATACTTTTGCTGAAGTTATACATTGTTTTTCTCCGTTGGCTGTAATCTGTTGATGTATAGTAGACAGGTTAATAAATAAAACGGTTCTTAAAAAATATTTTTTTTATTTTTTTCTGATCCGGGAAGACTATTTCATCCACATGCCTTTGTGGTATGATGATATAATATTTTTCTATGAAAAAAATTAAGGGACAAATACCAATATAAAAATATTATTAATCGTTATAAGAGTTAAAAGCAATGGAAAAAATTCATAATAATACTTGAATTTACAGGGGGGGGTAATAGGACGGTCCAAGGGAGGAGGCAAAATCTTATGGATTTTAAAAAACTAAAAAACGTAATAGACAAAGACCTTAAAGTGAAGATTGAAGGTTCAAACGGACTTGCGGTATTTTCAAAAGAGAGTTCTAAGTTTGAAAACTGGCTTCAGGTGGAACTTGCCGGTGCCATCGCAAAAGAGACTTATAACAGAAAAAAAATCATCCCGGAAGCGCAGGTAAAACTCAACGAAAAAGAGTACGCGCTTGATCTTCTTGTGGAAGATGAATGGGCAATTGAACTCAAAGTAATCAATGAAAATGACAGTGGCACTGATACTGCATTAACAGTAAAATCGATGAAAGAGGATATTGCAAAGCTGAAAGCTGTTAAAAAGAATTATTCAGACAGAAATATAAAAATGAATACAGCCTATGCATGTGTAGTCTTCCCGTATAATGGTGATTCCACAAAAAACAGGCATGAACAGATAATTTCCGAAATGCTTGAAGCAAAAAACAGCGACATCGTTGAAAAGAAAACCGATTTCTACTTTAACGACAATTCCATAAAAGGAACAATCTACCTTGCAGAAGTGAGGTAATACTATACCGCCCCGTCCCCTCATGAGGGGACGGATTTTTACACCGGTTAACTTCCGCATCTTCTTTCAGAAAAATAAACATACCTTATTATTAAATACATCCTGCCAATATTGCACTACTATAATACAGCAAAACAAAAATTTTCTTATTGACCTGAAATAAATTGATACCTAAACTCAGTTAAATTAAATATCCTGGATAAATAAATGGATTATTCACAATATACCGACAGTTCAACAACCGTTAAAGAATATATGCTGGAAATTTCCGACGGAGTTTCACTGAAAATTATCGATTTCATGCCGCAGAATATCCCCCCGGAGAAACCTGTTATAATCTTTGCTGCAGGGTGGATTTCACTTATCTCAGGCTGGAGGGGCGTTCTGAAAACTCTTACCTCCGAATACAGGGTTTTCTACCTTGAATCAAGGGAAAAGCAGTCATCCATAGTTCCTGACGTAAAAAAGGTCAGCTTCGCCATGAAACGGCTTACGCTCGATATAGGCGAGGTCATAGAAAAAGTCATACCCCCTTCAGGGAAGTATGTTCTCGCGGGGAGTTCACTTGGCGCATCCGCAATTCTCGAATACTGCGCATCAGGGAAAAGGTCCCCTTTATCTGCTATACTCATCGGGCCAAACGCTGAAATCAGGTTTCCGGGATTTCTAAGCATGATAATACCGGCAGTTCATCCAGCCATATACTTTACGTTTAAACCTGTAATAAAATGGTATCTTCGTAATTTCAGGGTGGATAAGAAAAACAGCCGGGAGCAGGTTGAAAAGTATGAAAAAACACTGGATTGCGCAGATCCGTACAAACTTAAAGCCAATGCACTTGCTATTAAAAATTACTCATTATGGGACAGCATAGAAAAAATTACTGTTCCCTGCCTTATTATTGATGCAAAAACAGATACTCTTCACGAGACAGAGGATATTAAGCGCATGATAAAAATCATGCCCTATTCCAGTTACATAGAATTCGAAAGCAACATGGAAACTCACAGTGAAAAAGCAGGTCGTGCCATGATTGAGTACATACAGAGATATTAGTTTTATGCAGAAATAAAAACAGCCGGAGAAAATCCGGCTGCTTTACCTCAGCATCTTCAGTATTTTATTCCGGCCTGAACTTGCTTTCTACCTTCTCCCTGAAAATGTCTATATATTCAAAAACCGCAGGAACAACTACAAGCGTTATCATCGTAGAAATAATGAGACCCCCCATTATTGCAACACCCATACCTGTCCTGTACTTGGCAGCCTCACCTGCGCCAATTGCCACAGGCAGTGTGCCTGCCAGCATCGCAAATGTTGTCATAAGAATGGGACGGAGCCTTACAAGACCTGCCTGCATAACAGCCTCCTTCCTCGTCATCCCTTCACGAACACTCTGCAGTGCAAAGTCCACAAGAAGAATTGAATTCTTTGTTACAAGTCCAAGGAGCATAATAATACCGATCATACTGTACATATCCAGCATCTTTCCTGTAAGGAAAAGTGAGAATACCGCTCCTGAGAGAGCAGGGGGAAGTGCCAGCAGAATAGTAAAAGGTGTAATAAATGATTCATACAGACTCGAAAGTACAAGGTATATAAATGTTATTGAAAGTATAAATGCCACTACGATGTTTTTTATCATATCCTGGAAACTGTCTGCCTGACCTATAAAACTGTATGTAACACCATCCGGCAGAGGCATTTCCTTTTCAATTATCTCTTTTGTTCTGTCAATGGCTGTCCCGATAGCTCCCCCCTTGTTCAGGTTAGCGCTTATCTGTACCGCCCTTGCCCTGTCCTGCCTGAGAATAATTGATGGCCCTGTCCCCTTCTTTCCGGTAGCAACAGCGTTGAGCGGGATCTGCCTGTTCTGCATATTTGGCACCTTGGTAACGTTGAAGCCTGACCTGAGATCCCGCTGACCAGGTTTAAGCCTTACCCTTATATCATACTCAAGTCCATTATCCCTGAACTTCCCTGCAACAGCGCCTTCAATCTGGTAACGCAGCTCGGTTCCTGCTGTTTTATTGTTTACACCCGCCATGAGCATTTTCTTTTCATCCATTGTTACCTGGAGTTCAGGAACACCCTCCTCAATACTTGTTTTAACCTCTGTCAGGTCTTTTATAGCTTTAAGCTTTTCTGTAAGCTTTGTAGAATACTCATTAAGCTGATTGAGATCCTCTCCTTTGATGACGAGCATATACGGCTTATTGCTTCCTCCGCCGCCACCTGCCCGGGTATAATTATCCACCGATGGTTTGGCATAGGCAAATTCTTTCATCATATCACGCAGAACTTCTTTCAGTTCGGCTGTTGTTCTTTTTCTCTCTTTCGCGGGAACCATGAATATTCCGAAACTCGCCTTGTTATAACCAGCCTGACCTGTTCCTATCTGAATTGTCATATAGTTAAGTTCCGGAATTGTTCTGATCTTTTCGGCAATCTTCTGCGCCACAATATTTGTCCCCTCAAGCGAGGTTCCGGGATTGACTTCAATATTAAGATTGTATTCACCTTCATCCGGGTCGGGTTGAAAAGTTTTCTTTACAGCTCCACATGCCACGAGACTGCCGAAGAAAACCACGCTTGTTATTGCAACGATTACAAGCGGATGATCAAGTGAAAATCCTATTATTGTTTTATACTTTCTCTCAAGCCAAGTCTGAAACCTGTCAAAAGCGGTGACAATAATGTTAGTGGCCTTCCCTTTGGTTCCTGCAAAATACGCGCTCAGAAGAGGCGCTATTGTAAGCGCATCAAAAAGGCTTATCATCATTGCAAATACGACCGTAAGACCGAACTGTTTGAAGAACCTCCCTATTATACCTTCAAGAAAACCGATAGGGAGAAATACGGCTATGATAGTTAGTGATGTAGCGATAACCGCCAGCATTACCTCTATCGTTCCCTTCTCGGCTGCCTCCATCGGCTTCATCCCGTGTTCAATTTTCCGGAAGATATTCTCCCGGACTACAATGGCATCATCAACAAGAAGACCTACCGTAAGAGAAAGGGCAAGGAGCGACATTATATTTACAGTAAAACCCATAAAATACATAAGTATAAAAGCTCCAAGAAGCGAGTTCGGTATTGCAATCCCTGTAATAATTGTAGAACGGACATTCCCGAGAAAAAGATAAACAACAAGAACGGCAAGTATTATCCCGATGAACATGGTCTCCTTGACGTCGTCTATATTGCTTCTGATATACTTGGCCATATCGTATACGAATATTATCTTTGAATTCCCTTCACCCTTCGCGGCTATGGTGTTGACAGCCGGAATTCTTTTCATAATTCCGTCAGCAACCGCTACTGTATTAGCGCCAGACTGTTTGAAGACATCTAGAATAAGGCACGACCTGGTTTCCCTTTTAATATCCTTGTTATTTTTCTTTTTAACTTTAGTCTTGTCGGCAGTACCCTGATCGGACACCGGGTAATAAAGAAATGCCATTGTAGTGGGGTCTACGGTTCCGTCACGTACTTCTCCCAGACTTTTTACAGTTGTGGGATTATTAGAATCACCGGAAAACTGTACAACAGTGTTCCGGAGCTGATCAAGAGTCTTAAACTCACCGATTGTTCTGAAAACTGTAAGGTTACTGTTTTCCTCGTAGCGTCCCACCGGGACATTTACACCGGAATTGCCGAGCCTGCTTGCCACAGTAAGAGTCGATATCTGGTATTCATTCAGTTTTTCTCTGTCAAGTTCAACTCGTATCTCTCTCCTTGTACCGCCGGAAATACGAACCTCTCCAACCCCCTCAACCTGTTCAAGAATAGGTTTTATTTTTTCATTCGCCATGTCGTACATCTTGGCAGGAGGCAGATCAGATACAAAAGCAAAGGTTAAAACGGGAACATCTGTGAAATCGAACTGCCTGACTACAGGATCATCCTCAAGATCGTCCGGGAGCTGATTTCTTGCGAGGGCAACCTTCTCCCTCATATTCTGTACAGCGAATTTTACATCCGTCTCAAAAGTGAATTCCGCCACAACTATTGAAACACCCTCCAGGTTTCTTGACGAGAGCCTTTTGATACCTGCTATGGTGCTTACCTGCTCTTCAATAGGTTTGGTTATAAGCTTTTCAATCTCTTCCGGTGAAGTGCCGGAGTAGGTTGTCATTACAACAACAACCGGAAAGTCAATCGGCGGGAATATATCGACGCCAAGTCTCTTAAAACTTATAAAACCGATGACCATAAGCAGGATGACAATACATGCCATAAATATTGGTCTTTTAATAGATAATCTAGCAATATTCATATAATACCTTCATTTAATTAACCGGTTAATTAACTTATACAGTTAAACATGTCAATGATTTTTCAGCATAATTTTTATTGGTTGTCCCTTAACCATAATAAATCAGCATCCCCGACATGACATTTTTTATTTCAGATCAATAATTATTACTTTTTTTTATAATATAGAAATCCCTACATATCCTCCACTAAAAGAGACGAAGATATATAGTCGTTTATATTTATTAAATATATTAAAAAGTATTACTTATTTCAAATTAATCACCTGATACCTTCATTGAACTGATTATAACAAGCGGCTCATTACATCTCTTGCAAAAATACGGGCAACCTCCAGTTCATCTTCATCAGGATGACCAACCGTATTCTCTCTGCTCTTTCCAAACTGAATGAGTCTCTGATCATTGCTCTTTAAGAGAAATTCAGCAATATTTCCGGCAAGCTCTCCTCTGCAATGAAAGAAGCCCGAGAGGTTTTCATCAGCAACACATCCCCTGCATTTATTTAAAACAGATGTCAGCAGTTTCTGTTCATCGTGCGTCTCAGCCTCGTACGGCATGGAGTGAGTAACGAAGAGGGCGAATTTGACTTTTAGTGAATGGGCATTCAGAAAATTCGCTGCAGGTTCAGCGGGTCCGGACTGCCAGACAGGGAATCCTGCAAAAATAATATCATATCCCTCCACGCAGTTTACGTCTTTCATTTCCATTA
Organism: Spirochaetota bacterium; assembly: GCA_963664815.2. Taxonomy (GTDB): domain Bacteria; phylum Spirochaetota; class UBA4802; order UBA4802; family UBA5550; genus WRGT01. Next base: position 1,123,581 of record CAXXHB010000003.1, on the reverse strand, counting down.
TATCTTTATCGCAGATTATTTCATTATATATTGTCTCTGCAACTTTTTTTGTATTTCCTGTCTGCGACAGGTATGTAATTAATGCCTTCATAAGATTCCACCCCCTTTTTATTAATTCCTTTCCCTTTTATTAATTCTTTTCCTTTTGATTCATTTCTTTTTGAATATAGTCATATGATTTAAGCGGGATCTCTTCCATAAAGAATGACACGATAAGCCCGGCAATTGAAATGAAAACCATTGCGGAAAAAACACAATGCACTGACGATGCGAATATACCTGTAAACGAACCGAGCATTTTATCAAATGCTTCAGCCATGCTTCCCGGGAGTCTTCCCCTGAGAAGCTGCATAAGTCTGGGATTCATCATTGTATACGGATTCCCTACAATACATGCTACAGAAGATGGGACTGAAGTCATGTCGATCGATTTCATGCCACCGGCAAGCTTAACGCTCATTATGGAACCGAAAAAAGCTGCACCCGATACGCTCCCCGTATTGCGGAACAGCTGTATTGTCGATGTTACCGTGCCTGAATGTCTTCTTTCAAAACCGGCCCGCCCTGCAATATTCTGTATCGGAGTGTTCATACCCAGTCCGGAACCGATCAGAAAAACTGATAATATAATATAAAACAGCGAAGAACCTGGATTTACATTAAATAACAGTACAGCACCAAGGGTTGCGAATATAAAGCTTATTATAAAGCGGTTTCTATATTTTCCGGTTACCGATATTCTTCTGCCGGATATAATTGCCGAGCAGATAAAAGTCAAGGTCATCGGCATAAGGCAGAGACCCGATATTACAGGTCTGATCTTCATCACACTCTGCAGGTATAAAGGAATAAACATAATTCCGCCCGAAAAAACAGCATAGGATAAAAAACCTCCGGTGACTGAGACTGCGAATGCTCTTCTCCGGAACAGGAATAAAGGAATAAGAGGATTGTCCGCAGATGATTCAATGCGGAGAAAAACCGGGAGAGAGAGTACCGACACCGCTATCATTGAAATTATAACCGGGGAGTCCCAGGCATACTCACGTCCGGCAACAGAAAATGCAAAAAGCGCTGGAACAAGTGTAAAAATAAATGCCGCGGTCCCTGCAATATCGAATCCGGAATTGCTGATTTTGTCACTTTGCGAGTTGAATGAAACAAGTATGATAGCCAGTGAAGTAATCCCCAGCGGTATATTGACCAGGAATACCCATCGCCATGAAAAACTCCCGGCAATAAATCCACCGGCAACGGGTCCGATTATACTGGACAGCCCGTACATAGATACAATATACCCTATGTATTTACCCGCTTTACCCGGCGGGAACATATCATTTACTATTACAAAAGCATTTGATACTATTACTCCACCCCCGATACCCTGGATGCCGCGGAAAAGGATAAGCTGTATCATACTTCCCGATATTGAACACAGGAGAGATGAAATAATGAAAATTATAACACCCCCCGCAAATATTTTTTTATGCCCCATGATGTCGGACAGCTTTGCCGATACCGGGATAGATATCGTGGAAAAAAGCATATAGAGAGTAAAAGGCCACGAGTAGAGTTCAATACCATCAAGCTCTCTTGCTATGACCGGCATAGATGTCCCTACTATTGTGCTGTTAAGCGATGAGATGAGAACCCCGATAGCAAGCCCTGTCATTACAAGGCGTATCTCTCTTTTTGAAAAATGCGAATACATTAACTCCTCCGGCAGATGTTCTGTTGTGTCAGGAATAAAGAAGGAGTTGGAAAGCTACATCGGTTTAACAGGAATATACTGGTCAAACTCATGAAGAAGTTCACCGCCCTGTTCGGGCTTCTTCAGATAGACCATGAAGGTAAAGGCGTCGACCGGTTCATAACCGCTGTCCGGAAGCCATTCCCCGTACAATCTCTCGTCGAAATCTTTTATCATCCCGTATTTGCCACTGAATCTCGCGACAGCATAAATACCCCCCGCGATATCCATTACTCCCACCTCGCCCGCCGGATCGACCATATCTGAAATTGAAGCAGCCGCATAATATCTGCATTTTTCCGGCGATGTTATGTAAGGGTTGTCCATCGGTATCCCTATAATTCTTGTTTCAGGTGTAACCATACCTCTTATCGACAGCCACCTGAACAGTTTCAAATACGCCGTTCTGATTCCCCTGTTATAGCCGTATAAGTGCCTTACAAAAGCCACCTGAAAGGGATTTATCCTTATTACTTTTACCGACAGCTCCTCCCTGTACCCTTTACCGGTTATATGTACTGCACCTGTCGTTGTCTGCGCATTCCTATTCCTGCTTTCAATTTGTCTAATATTGCTTTTGTTTTGTCTGATCCTGCTTTTTAACCACAAAGATGGCGGGAGACCGAAGTGTTTTTTAAAATTTCTTGAAAAGAGAGCAGGAGTTGAAAAACCTGAACGCATTGCGGCATCTGTTATACTGATTAACCTGTTTTTAAACATAAGACTGGCGGCATATTCCAGCCTTATTCTTCTTACATAATTATCAGGTGTTTCACCAATTATAGCGCAGAATATCCTGTGAAAATGAAACTGGGAAAAAGATGCGGCCTGAGCCAGATCTTCAACCCTTATTTCATCGCTGATATGTGTATCTATATAATCAAGCGACCTGTTGATCCTCTCGATATATTTTTTTCTGTTAACGCTCTCTTCAATTTCCATAAGGTGTTTTATGATTTAATTGCGTACCTTTTATATATTAATAGCTATTATGGTGTTTAAATATCTGACATCTCACCGGATAATCAAGCATTTTTATAAAAATGCTTGATTATCCGGTCATTTCAGTATTTTTGCAACTTTAATTCATTATAACTGTCGTTGTATGCAATAATACTGAAAAAATATCCCCCGGAGCCTGAAAATGAACATTTTAAAGAGTGAAAAAGTATCAGCCTATTCTCATGGAGCATTAATACCCGTCATGGTTACAGGAACAGTTGTCCTGGCTGTCCTTGCAGGAAAAAACCTTACCCTTCAGTTCTTTTCTCTGGTCTATGGCATCTCTGCGACACTGCTTTTCACCGCCAGTTTTCTTTACCACGCCAAGAAAAAAAGTGAAAATGAAAGAACAGTATGGCGTAAACTTGACCGCTCGGCAATCTTCCTGCTGATCGCCGGCACCTATACCCCCATGTGTTTTCTCTATCTTCAGGGTACCATGATGAGAGGGATTCTTATTGCACAGTGGTTACTTGTACTGTCAGGAATTTACATAAGCTTCTTCACCAATGCACACCGTAAAATCAGTACCATGATATATCTGATGATGGGCTGGGTTGTAGTGATACCGTTTAAATCGATGATTGCAGTAATGCCGTCAGGTATACTAATGCTCCTTATCGCCGGCGGAATTTCATATACTCTCGGAGCGCTTGTCTATGCATTTAAAAAGCCTAATCCACTCCCGCCATATATGGGATTTCATGAAGTGTTCCATGTATTTGTAAACGCAGGGGCCCTTTTACATCTGCTGATGGTGATAGGGAGTGTTACCATTTATACACAGGCATAACAATTTGAGGAATCCTTTCTCTCTAACCCCTTTGATATAAGTCGTATGTTATGAAGGGGTTAAAGCCTCAATTATAAATATAAAAACAGGTGTTTCAATGTTATAATCCATACCATGAATGACAGGATAAACTGATAAATACACATCATCGAAAAACTCATCCTACCCTGATTATCTTCCTGTGCAGCAGATCACTTATCCATGCGACCATATCCGGGCCTTTAAAGAATGGTCTGTCTTTTATAAGCATTGTAAATTCATAATACGTGTCTTCGATATCACTGATTGCATTTCCTACAACATCACGAATTCTGCCGTATGACTCCCTGTTCTCCAGCAGATCACCGGCATTTATAATTCCGGCAGCAATCATCTTATCGGTCTGCTGGTTACATGAACAGGGATTGCTTTGTTTTATAAAACTGCAGTTTTTATTGAAAAACTCGAATACCTTATTTCTCGACCTTGACAGTATCTTCCGGTAATTTGAGTATGTAACTTCACATATTTCAGCTCCGAGCCTGTCTGGGATATCAAATATTACACCCAGCATAAAAATCAGCCGTTCCATTCTCGAAAGACACAATAAAATGCACAGAGAACAATTTATTTTAGTCTCACGGTCCATCAATTCATCACCTGCGGCTTTAATTTTTCTGGTGTCCGGCTGAAATTCGATCAAATCATTCAGATCGGACCTGGAAGAAAAGAATCCGAATACAGCTTCTTTTTTACTCTGTTTAATATTCAAAATATGGTTTATGGTTATACGGTAAAGCCATGTTCTGAAAGCCGATTTATCAGAGTCATATGTTGAAAGTCTTGTGATTATTTTTATTAATATTTCCTGAGTTATATCTTCTGCATCCAGAGCATCGCCGACAAAGCGCAGGGATATATTGAAAATCCATGACTGATGCCTTAATATCAGATATTCAAGTGATTCGTTGTCCCCCTCCAAAGCACGTTTTACGTAATAGGCATCATTATCTGACTCACCAGAACTCTCTTTAAAAGGATTACTTAATATAGTCATTATTGTTATTATATCCTCCCTTAATATTTTAATAAAAGAACCTTCACAAAGTATAGCTAACATCTTAAATAATAATTTCACTGAAACAGCATTACATAAACTGGTAATCTGTCATAATCATCCATACTTCATTTTACTGCTTAGTCAATTCATTCCTGCTCAATGGAGATAAAATAACATGGCAGGAATGTTCAGGCTCTTTCCAATGCATCAATAATCTCCCTTTTCGCCTGTTCGCTGTTCTCAGATCTTAAACAGGATTCCAGTATGGCCTTTGCTTTGGAGCCACCCAGATTCCCCAGCGCCCAGGCTGAATGAGCCCTTACCAGTTCCTCCGGATCTCTCATTGCATCTGCCAGGTAAGACACCATCTCCGCATCACCGCTGTTCCCCATTGCTATCGCAGCATTCCGCTGAAAATACTTCCGGTTGCGGATATAAATATGCATAAGAGGGGCCACTGCTTTTTTTTCAAACTCAGTGTCCATTTTCAGGAGTCCGGGCAGACTGAATTTTTTCGCAGTTGCTCCAGAAAGGCGTTTTCCGGCAGCCCGGCATTGAGCTTCACCTGATTACGCGGACATACTGCCTGGCAGACATCGCATCCGTGGATCCAGCATGCCATTTTAGGCCGAAGTTCAGTATCTATATATGACGTTGTGTTTTGGAAGCCCTGGACATTAACAACATTATTGAATGTAATGCATCTACGCGGATTAATACGGAAATCACCCACAATTGCTCCTGTCGGGCAGGCATCGACGCACAATCTGCAGCCGGCCGGGCAGTGTGTCAATTCAGCAGGTTTGTCATATTCCAGTTCGGCATCAACAATATAGGTGTGGATGAGAATAAAAGTTCCTATTCCGGGTGTACATACAACTGTATTACGGCCTATTTCCCCTACTCCGGCGCGGACTGCCGCAAGTCGGTCGGGGACACCAGATGAAATCATAAACCATTTTCCAACCTGAATCCCCCTCGATTCAAGGAACTGCCGCATCAGTTGCACGCGTACGCCACCGATACTTGTGGGAGGCTCTATGTAGGAACGCGATTGGTACAATCTGCCGATCCTGCCTACAAGATTTTCAGGGAAGTGCTCTTTGAAATAATCATAAATGGCTACGATAATAGATTTCGCACCCTTCAGCCGGTTAGCCGGATCAACTGCATTCTCCAGTCCAAGCCCGGTGTTTATCGCCCAGTCATAATCCGCGGATCGTTCATTCAGCGCATTCGCATACATGGGAAATGGATCCGCTGTAGTGACCCCCACAGCACTATAACCAAGTTCAAGCGCGTAACTTTTAACATCTTCGGTTAATGACATATAACACCTCGTTTTAAAATTATCCATCTATGGAGGAAACATTCTTCAATTATACAATTCTTTCCCGTCATCTGACTTATTGATTTACCAGTGTTTGTATTACTTGCATAATTGTTTTCATCATTTTCTTATACCGGGAGATTTTAATTTTGTGACATGATTTTAACTTTTTTGTGTGGTTAAAATAAAAATGAGTGGTTTTCTATGAGGTTTTTATATATTACATTAACGATGCTTACTGCAAAGAATTAAGCTGTATTACGGCAATAAATCAGCCTGTAGGGCGGGGTAAAATATTATTTAAAACATTTTAAATCGCCCCGGTGAAGGGGCGCATTAAATTACTTCACAACTGCCTGGTGATATACTTTTTTACCCTTCCGGATAAGTATTTTACCGTTTTTAACATCCGCCGATGTCACCACCATGGCGAAATCGGTCAACTGTACATCGTTCATATAGACTCCACCCTGCTGTATAAGACGGCGTCCCTCACTGTTTGTTGCGATAAGACCTGTCCTGGAGAGAAGGCTGATGATATCTATACCCTTGTCGAATACGGATCTGTCAAACTCAGTTGATGGAATGGATTCGGAATCACCGGCATTGCCGAAAAGGGCCCTTGCTGCAGAGAGAGCCTTATCTGCCTCATCTTCACCATGCACCAGTTTTGTCACTTCAAATGCCAGTACTTCTTTTGCGTGGTTGATGTCCGATCCCTGCATTGAGCCCAGGCGGTTCACCTCGTCCATCGGCATAAAAGTAAGAAGCGACAAACAGTTTTTCACGTCACGATCATCCACGTTTCTCCAGTACTGGTAGAAATCGTAAGGGGTGGTCTTTTCGGGGTCAAGCCACACTGCACCGGACTGGGTCTTACCCATTTTGTTCCCCTCGCTGTTCACCAGGAGCTTGAAGGTAAGCCCGTAGGACGAAGCATTATCGGCCCGCCTGATAAGATCAACTCCATATATTATATTGGACCACTGGTCATTTCCGCCAAGCTGAAGCTTGCAGTTGAAGCGGCGGTAAAGTTCAAGAAAGTCATAGGACTGCATAAGCATGTAATTGAATTCAAGGAACGATAGCCCCTTTTCCAGACGGTTTTTAAAACACTCGGCGGCCAGCATGCGGTTAACAGAGAAATGGCGTCCTATATCGCGCAGGAACTCCACGTAGTTCAGGTTAAGCAGCCAGTCGGCGTTGTTAACCATTATGGCCTTCCCTTCGCCGAAATCGATGAAGCGGGAAAACTGTTTCTTGAAGGACTCGCTGTTTTTTCTTATCTGTTCCATTGTAAGCATCTGCCGCATGTCTGTGCGCCCCGAAGGATCACCCACCATTGCAGTCCCCCCGCCTATCAGGGCAATTGGCCTGTGTCCCGCCTGCTGCATATGCATCATTACCATTACCTGGATAAAATGCCCTACATGCAGACTGTCTGCGGTCGGATCAAAACCTATATAAAATGTTACAGGCTCTTTTCCTAAAAGCTCGCGGATTTCATCTTCATGGGTGGCCTGTTCAACATATCCCCTTTCGGTTAAAACATCATATACATTCTTCATTGCAAAATACTCCTAAAAATCGGTAAGATTTGTTATCTGAAGTTAAATTCAGGTTTTGACTCAACTCAATTCCGGTTATGGAAAACTAAGATATTATAAAAACAGGGGGGGCTAAAATGGCAACAAAAATATATGAATTATTTAAATTGCTGATGGTGATTTAACTGTTTGTCCTGATTACAACAGGTAAAGCGGTGAAAAACAGCAGAATAAAAACGACTTGCCGGGAAGGACTAAATTTTATGGTATTTTATTGCTCAGTATATCTGCATCTATGTCATCAATAGATTTAAAATGTCGGTCTCTTGTTAATACTTTTAATGAATACTGTTTTGCGATTGCCGCTATCCATATATCATTCTCTGGAATCGGTGAGCCTTTTTTCTTTAAATCATTCTTTATATATCCGTAAATTCTTGCTGTCTCAATGCTGGTATTAATCACAGTTGCCGAAAGAATAAATTCCTCGAGTCTTTTTAAATTGCTTTTTGCCTTTTTTGAACCGTAAAATCCATAGTACAGTTCACCTATTACGACATTTGGAACAAAGACTTCACCAGCATTAATAAGCTTTTTTGTGACAACATCATCACCATTGAAAAGATCAATAATAATATTGGTGTCAAGCAGATATCTACCACCCATTGATATCTACCTTTTCACATCCGCTTTCAATAATTTTTTTCAGCTCACCAGCATCATCATGTTTAAGTATTCCTGAAAACTTAAGCATCTCCTTCCCTGATTGTCCTCTGGTTTGAGTTACCAGAAGGGCATGCGCGAATTCCTGCACTTTTTTCTGAGAATCAAAGGTCAGATTATTTAAATCATCTATCAGTTTCTTTTTGATATCCAGGCTGATCATAAAGCCTCCCGTGTTAATGAAATCTATATTTTATATGTTTTCATGTCAAAAAAAATATTTTTTCATTTTAAATTTTAGCTGTAATTTAAAAGCACTGTTAAGATACGCTACAATTGCCTGCTTTGCATCCATGCGACCGGCGATACTAAAACATCCATTTCTGTCATCTGACGATTTTAAATTATTAAAGCGCCTGATGCCAGGCGAAACGGCCTGGCATCAGGAAATTCACAATTCCATGTCTGACACAGATTTAATTCTTATATCTCAGAAATCCTGCTAAACATACAGCTTTTTAATCTCATCTTTTAAATTGGCAATAACAATATTGCGCTTTACTTTAAGGGTCGGGGTCATTTCACCTGAAAGCTCTGTAAAGCGCCTGTTTAGTATTTTATACTTTTTGATTCTTTCATAAGATTCAAGCTCGCTGTTTACTCTTGCTACCTCTTTTTCTATAAGTTCTTTAAGCATAGGAATTTCGATGAAATCCTCACCTACCTTTCCGCATGTTTCCACACCGTTAAGAGAGAAATACTCTACTCCGGACTTGTCGTAGCTGATACCCTCTTTCTCAAACAGCGTCATAAACTCCTCGAAATTCGGCACAATAATCGCGCTTATAAATTTCTGGCTGTCTCCCACAGCAAAGGCCAGATCAATGTATGAACTTGTGGAAAATGCCTGTTCAACCTTTGATGATGCAATGTTTTTTCCTGTATCGAGTACAATGAGACCTTTTTTCCTGTCCACAATCCTGATAAAACCCTCGTCAAGCATCTCGACTATATCGCCGGTTTTAAAGAAGCCATCCTCAGTAAACGCCTCCTTCGTCGCTTCGGGATTATTCCAGTATTCGAGAAAGATGTTATTTCCCCTGACAAGCCATTCGCCATCCTCGGCAATTCTCCCTTCAACACCGGGACAGAGCGGCCCCACCGATCCGGGGAGTACCCTGTGCATCCTGTTCATGTTTATCGTATTGCAGGTCTCGGTTGAACCATAGCCTTCATATATCTGTATACCCATTGCAAGAAAGAGCTTGAAAAGGTCGGGAGATAAACTTCCTGCCGCGGAGCATGCATAAACAAAATTTCCCCCCAGCATCTCCCTTACCTTGCTGAAAATCAGTCTGTCATAAAGACTATACTTCATTTTAAGGAAAAAACCGACATTCTTTGTAATATCCATCCCGGGATAGACATCAACAAATCCCTTTTCGTCGGTTATATTTTTAACGACATCAAGCCCTGTCTTTATTGCAGAGTTAAAAATAAACCTGCCGGCGGCAGATTTTGATGCTTTTGCCCTGAGTGCCATGAATATCCTTTCATACAGGCGCGGTACCGAATTAAAGTTACTCGGTTTGAAGTCGATAAAATCATCTACCATGGTCTGGGGTGTTGAATAGGCAATAGTAGTGGCAGTAGCCATCGCAACACCATGACCACACTCCCTTTCATACGTATGAGACAACGGAAGAAATGAAAGATTGACAAAATCCTTTTTAATCTCCGGAGCAAAGGAAAGATCACGCATAATCGCCGCGTTGATGCTCATATGTGTGTGTACTGCCCCCTTGGGATTTCCCGTTGTTCCGGATGTATAAACAATTGTCATCCGGTCTGTTATCTTCACACTTCTCCACCTGTTGTCGAAGGCAAACCTCTCCCTTACAGAGAGCTGTTCACCTGCTTTTCTGAGCACATCAAGAGTAAACACCTTGCCGCTGTTTATCTTTTTTTCGCTGTCGATCACTACTATTTTTTCAAGAGCAGGGAGACCCGCCGCAATTTTTTCCGCTTTCTGAAGCATTGCATCATCTTCAACGAAAAGAATTTTTGTCCCTGAATCTTTAAGAATAAATGACATTTCAGATTCACTCAATGAGGGGTATATGCATACAGTAATTCCAGCGGCGCAGAGAATTCCATAATCGCACTGCATCCATTCAGCCCTTGTGTTGCACATAATAGCCGCCCTGTCTCCCGGCTGGAAACCCTGTTCCATAAGACCGCATGTTATCTCTTTGACAATTCTTCCAAGTTCTGCGTAGTTGATTGATTCTATTCGGCCATCTTTGGTTTTCCATGTCTGGGCTTTCTTAGTTGAAAAACATACAACATTTCTGTTCAGCAGTTCGGGAAATGTGTACTGCCCCATAAACCAGCCGTAATCCTTTTTTTCCAGATAGTCCATTATGCCCCCCGTTTTATATTTAATTCATGATTTATCAGCATTTATTACCCCGGCAGAATAATTTATCCACTCCTTTTCTGGAAAAAGCCGGCCGGGTGGCTTGTTTTTTCTTAAAAATGAGTATTCCGGAGTATAAATACAAGGTATGCACTATATAATAATTTTTATTTTTTTAAAGGTCGAAGGCTGAAAATAAAGTGGCATTTATCTTTAAAATGGGTTATTAAATATTACTATTCCAGTCCCGGCGTCTCTTTCAGGGCATCAGAGATTACATTATAATCAAGGTTCAGAATGAAAATTATAATTTTAGCTATCAGTTCCTCTCTTCCCTCAATTCTGTCCATGAGAGCCTTCTGAATACATATACCTTCAATTGCAGCCAGAGCAATTGTTGAAATTGTCCTGGTAATATCAGATGAATCAACATTATAAATCCGCGACAACGTTTCATCCATGTTTTTTATCCACTCATGATATTTCTCATTATATCTTTTCTGAAGTTCTTTGTTCCCCTGCAGAGCCTCACCCTGTATATACAGGTTTAGTTTATTTTTATCCAGATATTCAAATCGTTCCAGAATACCCTTTGTAATCTCTCTTTTAGCCTCATCTATATCAAGATTCTCATCCAGCCTTTTATTGATCTCGCGCGAATGAGCGTTGTCCTGTTCCATAATATCATAAAGGATATTGTCCTTTGTCTTATAATAATGGTAAAGGGCCCCCTTGCTTATTGATGCGGCATCAGCAACAGACTGGAGAGTCATATTTTTAACGCCTATCTGTGAGAGAACTTTTCTTGCAGCTTCAATTATCTCTGCTTTTGCTGCATCAGACTTTATCGACATATTTAAATCTCACCTGCGAAAGCTATTATTACTGAAATCATATTCAGAGCTTTGCAGATAAAAGAGATTTTGTCAAGGATGATCCTGTTTTTCCGGTTTATATTTAATCATACCGCTGCAGTGATGACATGGCATATTTTTAAGTCTCTGCATAATGCCCGGATCATCACACTCGATCTTACGCTCCAGTCCGCACTTGCACTCTCCTGTTGATTTCAGCATTACTGTCATCTCCTGAAGTTTTCTTAAATTTCCTTATATAAATTTTATTAATTAAAACACTGATTGTATCAGACGCGGCGTGCATCGGCAATCTTCTGATTCAGTAAAAGCCGGTTCATCATCTTTCCTACAGAATCGTGGTGAATTGTAAATATGGAGCTGAGGATATAGCTGCATACCGGGTAATGAATCCCGCACGCATCCGGGTCGGGTGCACCGTTGAATGATCGGCAGAATTTATCTGTTTTTTCAGCCAGGTGAACCCTGCACACGAAGGGACGTACTTCCCAGATTTTACATGTAGCGTCACCACTATCAAGGAAGGCGCAGGACTGGTCTTCTTCCCCCTGGTTGTTCCATGTGGTCATGCCTGTAAAATTACTGCATGAATCAAATTCCAAGTATCTCTGCTGCCTTTCAAGTTTTTCAAAATCAATATAAATTCTGTTTTCCACACAGTATTTATAAATCAGCTGCGCCTCTTCATCAGTACATGCCACCGGCTGGTAGCAGCAGTTTGAGCATCCCTTATGACAATAATATGGACGGTACCCCTCCCGTGTATCAATCTCAATCTGATATTCAATCGCCTCATCAATTATCTTATGGCATATCCTGGTACGGTTCTCACCGAAATCGATGTATTGCTCAGACCAGAACTGAAGCTGGCTCCATATCTCTTCTGCAGGAATTTTATGATCCGCAAGTATCAAAAATCCGTACAGATCAGGATAACGTCCCTTCAGGATATTTCTATCCATCCATTCATGTGCTTCATTGACATATCTTTTTCCCTGTTTTGTATCGGAATACCCGTCAATGCATTTTTTATACTTTTTACTTTTATCGCGTGTGTTATCAGTATCATGCCCTGTTTTCACGGCTACCCCCATGTGTCACTTAATGGCGAGAGACAGGTTTTTGTCTTTTATTCTTGTTTCTGTTATATGGTTAAATAATCCCGGTAGATACGGCTCCATCAACAAAATCAATCTGAACATCAATACTTGAGTCGCTTAACATCTCCGCTTTTACAGAGGCTTTTGTTATTGCATCACACAGCTGTTTTTTCTGCTGACTGCCGAAGAGCCGGATAAAGGGTGATACTGTAATATTTTCCGCTGAAGGCTGAGGGAGGCCGGATACTCTTATCATATAAGTTTTATAAAAGCATGACACCTCGTATTTCCAGAATAGCTTTTTATTTTTACCGGCCCAGTCCCTGATAATTTTTTCCAGTTTTTTCTTTTCCAGAAGTTCCTGTTTGTTTTTCAGAGATTTATGCTCTGTAGCGTTCATCTTTTTTTCCCTTCCAATATTCTGTTCATATATTTTGATACGACCGTTAATGATTCGAAAAACTCATTTTTTTCCTCTTCGGAAAAATCTTTTATCAGAGAATCCAGATAGACCTCAAAATCATTTTTAATAAGCTTTGCAGCCCTGCTCCCTTTATTTGTAAGAGTCAGCTGTATAATCCTTCTGTCATTTTCCGACAGGTTCCGCGTAATAAACCCGTTTTTTACAAGGTAATCAACAGAACGCGTAAATGAGCTTTTTTCAAGTCCGGTCATCAGGCTTATTTCAGACATTGATTTTTCACTGTTTTCGCTTACAGACATCAATATCTGCGTCTGCGTATTATTAATATTCAGTTCTAATCCCGATATATCATGATCATAGAATATTTTTTTAATGAATTGCGGAAAACTATTAATCTTATCAACAAACATTAATCCCCCGGTTTTATTAGTTGCAAACACAATTGGTGTATTTGCAACTATTCTGGAAAAACGCTTTTTTTTGTCAACAAAATAGTAAAAAAATTCTTCATAAAAAGCCCTCCATCTGTCTGCTGCCGCAGCTTTGCAGCTGAGAAACACAGGTGCAGCACTTCTGAATATATTTTTAATTTTTTTAAGACAATGCGGATTAATTAAATGGAACCATTCTGATAAATAACGGGTTTATTTAATAAACATTATCTGAAGAGGGAGACTTTACCATGGAATTAAAAAAACCGGTCAACTATTACATGAGGGCACTGCATCGCGACATTGGTTTTTTTGTCATAGGCCTCACCATTATTTACTGTATCAGCGGAATTTTGCTGATATATAAAGAAACCGCCTTTTTGAAAACTGAAAAAAATATTGAGAGGCACCTGTCTCCAGGCATTGAAGAGCAGAAACTTGGCATTATACTGCATATAAAAAATTTCAATGTTTTAAAGACTGAGGGTGATATTGTTTATTTCCGGAATGGAACTTATAACAGGACAACTGGTATCGCAAATTATTCAGCTGAAGTACTTCCGCTTCTGCTGGAAAAGTTCAACAGCCTGCACAAGTCATCTGCCAGGAATATTTCTCACTGGTTTTCTTTAGTATATGGACTTTTACTGTTATTCCTCGCCTTATCCTCGTTCTGGATGTACAGCCCCGGAAATAAATTATTCCGCAGGGGTATTTACATTGCCGGCTCAGGCTTAATAGGATCAGCAATTCTGCTGCTTTTATAAATCGATATAATAAAAATCCGCACTCTACCTGCATAAACTGTGCGCGGTCAGTCTCACCGCGCGCGGTATTGCAGCAGCCATACCTTAAAACTATCCGGGCAATCGACACGACCTGTTAAAAAAACCGGTTACCTCTTTCTGACAGCATACCCGTAATGCGACATGTAATATTTTCCATCATCAACCCTTTCAACCCTGGAGACATACTCGGATCTGTATCTATTTATTTTACCCGCAGACACCCTGTACTTCCAATAGTTTCCCTCTGCAAGAGGAAACAGTGATGATCCGCCTTCGTCATTAATCTTATATTCAGTCAGCACAAGTGATGAGTTTACCCCCCTTCTTGACCTGTTTATCTTTACTATACCTGTTCCGCGTGAATACCATATATCAAATCTCCCTTTAAGAATACCGTTCATCTCCTCGGCTCTCTTTTCATTCTTCCCCTCACCGGCAGAGAGAGGTGTATCTGTAACTGTTATACTTATATGCCTGCAGCCGCTGAAGATGCCCGCCGGAACCTTCACCTGCCCGCTACCCGGCTCACATCTAATAACACTCTGAAGATACTCCTTCCCGAACGAAAAACTCTTTACTGTTTCAGACTCCCCTTCCTTAATCCATTCAAAAGCAATTCCTCCGTTATTGCCAAGGGACCAGTATACCGGGAAATCGAAGAGATCCATCTCCCTGTCGCTCATGCCGATATTTCCGCCGAAACCGGGCTGACCGGTATAGAGCACTCTGCCGTCACTGCCGATACTGAATATTTCAGCTGTTGTGCTGTACATCAAAACTTTATCAGCCGGCGAAAAGCTCTTTATGCTTTCAGCAAAGGCCGCAACTGCAGATGCCACAGAATCCTCACCTCCAATATTCCCCGATCTGACTGCTCCGGCAAGTTCTGCCGAAACTGAAACGGCATCACTATATTTTTTCTCTTCAAGATACTTAGCCATACGGAAAAAATATGCCTCAGTAAGGATATCCATCCTGCCTGTCTCCTTTAATATATTTACTGCGTCCGCAATCATCTTTTCATTGTCCGGTTTTTTACCTTTGCTGAAATTCAGATTGTATTCTCCCAGTCTCAGAAGACACTCACCCTCAATTTCCCTTTCTCCAAGTTCTTTTGCATTTTTAAGTTCTTCCCTGTATATATCAGCGGACTTACCGGGATCCTCAACAATACCAGCTTTCATTATATTCATCTGCATAACTGTTTTTCTTTTAAGAGTATTGTCGCGGATTGCGGATGCCTCAGCTATTGCTCTCTCAATATAGCCGAGCCGCTGTCTCTGATTCTCCATATATGGCTCAGTTAAATTCTTCTTTTCATAGTCATGCATCTGTTCTATTATTGCCTCCACATTTTCAGGAAGCTTCGAAGTATTAACCGGACCCGCCGCCGGCTTTGCAGATATATTAGCACACATTACCAGCAGCAGCCCTGCAGCCGTGCCGCATATTATTAAAACTATTGTCTTTTTAAGGCTTTTTATTTTAACAGTTTTATCATTTTCCATTATATTCATAACTCTCCTGAAAATTCCCCCCCGACCGGATATACCATTGGCCATTCTGGATTTTCCATTTATGCCGAAGCGGAGTATGGCGAGTATATTCTCCGCGTACCTGAAACGGTCACCGGTCAGATCAATTACAATGTCATCGCAGCACTCCTCCTGCAGCCCGGAGAGTTTTCCGCTGAGATACCACACCGCCGGGTTAAAGAAAAACAGGGCCTCCATAACTCTCTGCAGTATAACTGCAATATAGTCATGCCGTTCGATATGCGATGATTCATGTACTAACACCTGCTCAATATCCGTTTTATCCATATCCCTGATAACACATGAGGGTATGATAATTACAGGCTTGAGTATACCGAACGATAAAGGAGTTGAAACAGTTTCACTTATGCGCAGCTCCGGGTATCTGCGGATTTCCAGTTTTTCCGCCACAGTTCTTATAATGCTTACAAATTTTTCATCACTCGTTACGGAGCTCTCTCTAACTATTTTTTTCAGCTTAAATAATCCGGCAGAAATTCCGGCGAAGAAAAGAAGTGATCCAGCCAGCCATATGATAAAAACAGGCGCCGTGTAAGATATATCATGAAAGTGTTTTACCCTGGACTCTGTCTGCTGCAGCACTTCACCCTGCAGAGACGACTGATAAACCGGAGACCCTGCATTGTCTTTTCTGTACGCCGCTCCATCTGTTATAAGTTTTTCAATATTAAGCGGGTTGTGCATTCTCACAGCGGAGTATATATCTGATCTGTTTTTAATAAAATAGTCCCCTTTTATTAATGGCAGTACAGGAATTGCAAGAAACAGAAACAGCACGACAGTGAACCTGCTCTCTGCAGTAAACCTTTTCATAAACAACAGCACGGGGAACCATGCGAGCAGCCACAAACCTGAAAGGATAAGGGACCTGATTAAATAGGCAGAAATTATACCATGAGCAACAGGAAGGTATCCGGTAATCATTTTCTCCTCCTTTCAATCTCATCGGCAAGCTTTTTCAGTTCAGCAGGAGTTATTCTTTTATCCCTCACCAGCGTATTAACCAGCCCCTCGTATGACCCGTTGAAGACCTTATCCAGGAGTTCGCGCAGCATCCCCGATTCAACCTCCTCTCTTCTGGCTATTGCCCGGTACACGAATGCCCTGTTATCCTCATAATGCTCCAGCAACCCCTTCTTTTCCATCTTCTGCATCATTGTCATAATTGTCGTGTAGGCCACGTCATCGGTTTTTGAAATTTCCCTGTGCACATCGCGCACCGTGGCCTCCCCCCTTTCCCATACGGCATGGAGGATCATCATCTCTCTTTTACCGGCAACCTGTCTCTGTTTTGGCATCTCAATCTCCGGGGCTGTAGTATTATCAATATAATACTACCCATGTAGTAGATATGCCTGTATGTCAATCTTTTTTTACGTTAAAGCATACGTCAGTCACCTCTCTTTTAAAATTCAGGTTTATTTTTTCTGTTGCAGATACATTTCACATAACATCTCAGCAGGCATGTTCATTAAGAACTTCATCGAATAAATTTTCAGAAATTATTGACTTGCATCTGTTATTTCCATCATATTATTCTCTTTATATATAAACATTCAGCAGATTTAAAAAAATGTTTCCATCTGCTGATTCAGTCGGAAAGCTTACGGTGTTTAATATAAGCGGAAATAAATACCGTCTTATTGCGGCGATACATTATAATACCGGAATGGTTTATATCAGATATATTTTAAAACATTCAGAATATGATAAAAATAAATGGAGAGAATAAACATGGCATCAACAGCGCTTAAAATAATAAATAAAACATGGTCATCTGTATCGGAATATTTATCCGTTCCGCATGATGAAGAGTCATATAAAAGACTTGTTGCAGTTCTTGACGAGCTTATTGACGAAGTCGGCAATGATGAAAGCCATCCTGAAGCCGCACTTATGGAGACAATCGGACTGTTGATATCAGAATATGAAGACAGAAATCATCCTGTTAAAGAAGCAGAACCTTTTGAAGTATTGCAATATCTGATGGAAGAACATGGAATAAAACAGGCCGATTTAAAAGAAATCGGATCCCAGGGCGTAGTATCTGAAATATTGTGCGGGAAAAGAAGTCTGAATGTACGCCAAATTAAACTGCTGGCAAAGAGATTTAACACCTCCCCTGCTGTATTCATATAATCAATCTCTCTCCTTAAATTGAACGCCAGGTTGAAAACTATAGCTGTCTGGAAATGACAGTTTTTGTACTGCGGCATTTCACGATTGAATAAAAAAATTCAGGAATTACTGAAATATTTTATAAAAAAGCCCGCATCCGTTCGTATAACTTTCATAAACATGGAGGATATACCTATGGCAAAAATAACCCTTGATCCCATGTACCTTAATATAAAAGGTAAAGTTGGCGACCTGGTGCATTACAAATGGAAAGACAAAAACTGCTGCCGCATACGCGTCATCCCGTTAAACCCGGACACGGAGGCACAGCGGTTAAACAGAAAGCTCTTCGGCGAAGCTTCAAAATCATGGAGAGATCTCCCCGAAAAGGTAAAAAATTTATATAACAGACGGGCATTAAAACATGACAAGGCTCTCAGCGGGTTTAACCTTTATATCTCCGATTTCCTTGCCGGCAGAGTTGCCACAACAGCAGACGAAAGATCAGAGCAACCTGTATTTAAAGAGAGGAGTTTATCTCCATCTGTCCGCCATGGTAAAGACCCTCTCCATATATACTCCGTACCCGCTCCGTATATGATAAAAACATGCTTCGGAAAACCTCAAATATGGGGTATTACAGCCCCGGAAAAGCGGCGGGGATTACAAAAAACATCATAATTGCTAAGTTTCAGCAGATTTTCAGCATTTTTATAGCAGATTTTCATACTTTACCCTGAATGGCAGGGCAAAGTATACCGATTTATCCCCGGAACCTACCAGTAATAAGTTTTATTAAAAATCATCATTTAACTTAGCAGGATTACACAAAACCTGCCAAAGGTTGCCACATACCTCTTTATATCTTCAGATTCTGTAAGTTTTGATTATATCATGTGTAATACTTAGCAATCTGCTTAGAGAAATATAAACAATTAAAAAGAAATGTAAACAATCAGCCAATCTCTGCTAATTATTCCGGATATTATTATTTCAATATTTAAAAAAAGTTGATTTAACCGCAGTTTGGTGGGGGTGTATGATATACATGATGACAGAGTTTGTTATTACCGCAGGACACGTAAAATTGTTAGACACAGAGTGATAAGTCTTGACAGGAACCCTTTTTAAAGGAAGATCCTGATTATTTCTACTTATAGAAGAACAAAAACAGATAACAGTGGCTGGTCGTATAATCAGCTTTAGACGATTTGAGCCGTATAGAGTAAACTTTCACATACGGTTTTTATGGATTACCTACCAGACTTCGATATTCACAAAGGAGCTTTTATGCCAGGAAAAGTTTTTATTAGTTGTGGCCAAGCCAATCCAAAAGAAAAAGAGGTGGCCAAGAAATTAGAAGATTGGCTGAGAACGGAGGGGTTTTCGCCATATGTAGCCATTCGTACTCAAAGCATTAATGATGTAAATTCTGGAATTATAGGCAATCTAAAAAATTCAGACTATTATATATTTATTGATTTTCGAAGAGAAAAAATATCATGCTTTAAAAAAATCTATAGAGGATCTTTATTTACTAATCAAGAATTAGCTATAGCGTATTATCTCGGATTTGATAATGCAATATTTTTTCAACAAACAGGAGTAAAAAGGGATGGCCTATTAAATTATATGATTTCGAACTCAACTCTTTTTAACGATCATACAGATGTATTCAATCACGTTATAGAAGCCGTAAAAGCAAGAAACTGGAGTCCAAAATATTCACGGCATTTAATTGCTAGCAATTTAATCTGGACTAAAAATATTCAATATAATGATCATAGCGGGAATTTATATACTGGAAAAGTTCTTAATCTTGATATTAAGAATTTACGAAATGATTTACCTGCATTCAAATCTCAAATAAGGCTAGAATACATTCAGTATAATGGCAATACAATTCTATCACCAGATAAAAGTCCAATAAAATGCTCAGGGCAACCTGGCTTTGAACAAGCAATATGGCCTGATAGTCATTGTGCATTTAGTTTACTATTACAAGACAGTAATAATCCTGGTAATATTTATCTTTTGAGTTCATTAGATATTAGTCCGAAACAACCAATTATAACTGCAGCAGGAACATATTTACTTTATTTTTCTCTTCTTGCTGAAAATTTTCCATTATTAAATATATCCATAGAGTTAGTTCATAATGGCTATATTCATGAAGATGCTTATGTTACAATATCGAATAGTATCTAACTTATAGAAGTCTTAACGTAACTGCCCAAAATTCAACGCTATGCTTTGATGGCGGAGTTTGAAACAGCAAAAAGCTCATGGATCTCCCGGCAGAATCTTTTATTCATCGCTTCAAAATCCATGTTGTACTGCTAAGGTTTGTCCGCCTACGCCTAAGATACTTCAGGCGTCTTATACCTAAATATATAATTTTATTTAAATTAATTGACATAATTAAATAATCATAATTAGCTTTCCAATAAAAATAAATATAATTATCGGAGGTTATTATGAAGAAGTATATTTCTTTAATGATTTTTATCGCTTCATTTATCTCATCAAGTTGTTCTACATACTCTGTAATTGATAGTGATATAGAAACAAGTTCAAAATATGGAAAAGCCTATTTCCAATCATGGAAATTAGAAGAAAAAGATCTGGATGAATTTAAAAAAATCGGACGTCAGGCAATCGTCGAAGATAAAAAAATGTCACAGCAAGAAAAGAAAAAAAGATTAACTTCAATTGAAGAAATGCAATATGCAGACAATCAGTATTTTTATTTTACAATGGCGTATAATTTGCCATTCCTCGATGAAGAACTTAGCTTCAAAATTCAAATTTTTGATGCATCTAATAGAGATTGTTTCCTTGATTATTCATTGATACCTATAAAGTATACAACCATATCACAAAATGGACAAACAGATAGTTATAATTATACTTATGTAATCAGGACGAAAGGACCTCTTTCACATGGTATCTATAAAATGCATGTTAATTTTCCTGACAAAAAAATAATTAAATATGATATTAAAATATAAGCTGAGCATCATAAATAGACTGACAAACTATAAGTGATATTATTTAAACTGCTCAAAGTAATCCGATGAGGCTGTATTGTAACCATATTAAAAGTATCTATTAATTTAATGTTTATCTTATTATTAATGGGTTGTACTTCAACAGTCACAGTTGATATGAAAGATAAATATGAATGATTTTTTCATAATGTTAATGAAGATGTTTCCAAAAAACAATATACTATATTAATAGCTTCCGGACCTCAAGTTATTTGGAAAATAAATAATGATAATATTAAAAATGGACTCGGGAGTTGTTTAAGATCAATTCTTAATATGCCTGGAGTTAAGTTAGTCGCTTTAACTCCAGGATTTCACAGAATTAGTTCTTCTCAATCTTTGGTAAAACTCTTATTTCGTATTTAATGCTGAAGCACAGGGTATAAATACTGTATTGAATATAATGTGACAAATTTTTTGGATAGTGGCTCATATAATTGATTGGCTAGAGATACAGCTACAAATCAAATTGTTGCAAAAGATAGTTCAACGCATTGTTTATGATTTTTTAATATTTAATTGAAACAAAAAGAAGTTGTGGATGCCGATCACATCGCCTAACTTATAGAAGTCTTAACGTAGCTGCTAAAAAACAGATAATTTCAATCTTCGGACAGCAGCTATATTAAGACTTCTGCCGGACGAAACCACTGGCATCGAACAGTACATGCTTCAATCATACTCATCACATGTACAGGATTTTGAATATCGTTTCTCACGGTATTTGTAATAATATAAAACAATAATCTGATGATTTGACCGGAAAAATAAAAATCCGGGGACCGATTTGTGTCAAAGGAGCCTTTAAAAAATCTCGTTACTGTTCTTGTTCAGGTTCTATGGAAATGATGTAGATTCAGACACCCGAAGGAAAATTCTTTTTAAATTAACAAACATATAGATAACAGGAATTACACCTGCCAGATTGCCCTATGTGCCAAATTAATAACTCAACCTTAACGCCATAAATTTTCTCAAAATCTCTACATTTGCTCTATATCCCTCTTTCTTTTTATCCAGCAAACCGGCATTGACCAGTTCTTCAAGATCTCTTGACAATGTACGTGCAGATAATTCCGAATACTCTCTGATTATTGTTGGATGAAGCTCACTGATTTCTTCTTCAGATAAATAGTAATCAATTGGAATCCTTAATATTAAATTTCTTCGACGCTTTATAGCGATTGATGCTTTACCTGTTGCTTTTTTGTTATTAAATATTCCATAAATATAATTTCGCCAGGTTATCTGCAATTGATTTTCCTGTATAATATTTAATGTTTCATACAAGCCATCACGGAAACCCTGAATTGCATAATCAATAAACTCTGTTAAATCTTTTTTTAATGTAGCATTTTCAATTTGTCTGTAGTATTCACTCCTCGTTGAATTATAGTGATTGGATAAAACATGTGATGCAATATCAGGAACTCCGGCCCGTAACAGCAGGTAATACTCCAGTAAACGTGCAGTTCTCCCATTCCCGTCAGAAAACGGATGTATCCATGCAATATACACATGAGTAACGATTGCCTGAATAACTGCTTCTTCAAAACTCTGTTCTTTTCCAAAATGAAACTCATTCTGCAGCCAGTCACATAACTGATTAATCAATCCATGAACATCTTTATGTTCCGGAGCCAGGTAATTACCAACTGTGACATTATTATTTCTGAACCTGCCGGGAGTTGCTTTAAAATGATCTCCAAGGTTCTTGCCCACCAGTTTATGAAAATTTTGTACCAGTTCAGGTTTAATAATTAATACTTTATTTTGCACTACCAGATCATTTAAGATGCCATCTAATGCATCAATAATATTCTGAACTTCAATCTGGAGATATTCCTTACTTGGAGATAATTTTTTACCTTTCTGAATTTCCTGAATCTGTTCATAGGTTAACGTATTACCTTCAATGGCTGTTGTAGCCTGAGCACCTTTTATAAGAGAAATTGAATGAAGATGCTCCCTGTAATCGGGTCTGATGGGGGTATTTGAAATAGCTTTAATTATGGCATCACACTGACCTAACTGAAAAATTGTTCTGTCTTTCAGCTTCCAGGTTTTTTTAAACTGTATATGCGGGTATTTTATATTTGCCTGTGACATGTCAGCAATCCGTTATTTATTTAACAACATATAAATATATGTCATTTTATTTGTCAATTTAAATGACATATCTATTGTCATAGTTTATACAAAAAGATTTAAAGAATCAACTTTAAAAATGATATGCGGGCATATTCAGACATCCAATGAAAAGTCTTTATGGATTGAACATCAATACAGGAAACTCACAGGTAACATGGATTGTGTGCAGTATTGAACCCTGCGTTTCATAGACTTAAAAATCCCCCGGACTGTCGGCTACCCCTTTTATAGTACTTCTATTTGCAGGAAATCCCGTTAATCCCTTAATCCTGTAATCGTGTTCAGATATTTGACCTGCTGTATTTATTTACAACAAGCCTGATATTTATTTGAATATTTAAAAAAAGTATTGAAATATTTACAATTTTTTATGTATTAATAGCCATTTGTAATGGTGAATGAGGGAAAATTTATGAGAAAACGAATTCTTTCAGTTATAATCGGTGTATTCATTGCAGTAATACCGGCCGCTGTAACTGAATCAAAAACATCCGTGAAAAGCAATATCAAATGGCTTGTTGAGCCTCAGTTTAATAATGCAAGATCGTTTTCTGAAGGACTGGCGGAGGTACATAAAGGGGAAAGGATCTGTTTTGTTGATAAAAACGGACAGGTTGTTATTGAACTTGATCCCAGGTTTGATTACGCTACAAAATTCTCCGAGGGTCTGGTGATGGTCAGTGTAGCCCGCTTAACAGAAAACGCCAGATGGGGTTATATAGACAACAGCGGTAAAACAGCAATAGAGCCCGTGATAGCATTTTCAGACAAGTTCAGTTACATTAATGGTGATTTTACAAATGGCCTGGCTGCAGTTGAAAAAAGCGGGCGATGGGGTTTTATGGATAAATCCGGAACGATGATAATCGAACCCGGGTTTGACAGTGTAAGAAAGTTTTCAGAGGGACTGGCTGTGGTCAGGAAAAACAGCAAATCCGGTTATATCGATACAAGCGGGAAAACGGTAATCAGTCTTCAGTTTGAAGATGCATTCCCTTTTAGCGAAGGTATTGCAGCAGTAAAAAAAAGCGGCAAATGGGGTTTTATAGATAAAACCGGTAATATTATTATAGAACCGCAATATGATTCGCCCGGTGAATTTTCCGAAAATCTAGCTAAATTTAAAAAAGACGGGAAATGGGGTTTTATAGATAAAACCGGCCGGATTGTTGCTGCACCTCAATTTGAGAATGCACGTGAATTTTCTGAAGGTCTTGCCATGGTTAGCAGAGATGGCAAGTGGGGATATATAGATAAAACCGGGAAGATTGTCATAGAACCCCGTTTTGTCTTTACTGTCAAATATATGGAATATTTATCTGATTTTTCTGAAGGTCTTGCTGTTGTTGAAGTGAATGGCAAGTGGGGTTATATAGATAAAACCGGCCGATTTATTCTGGAAGCTCAGTTTGAGAAAGCAGGTAATTTTTTTGAAGGGGCGGCTGCCGTCAGGAAAGATGACAAATATGGTTTTATCCTTAATCCATTAAATTCCGGAGAACAGGAGAAATCTCTCACGCAGATCGGCCAGCTTATAGGAGATGTTAAATCTGTTACAGGTGGTGAAATTATAGTCGGCGGCAATAAAATCGGGGAGAGGGTGATGATGGGGGATAAGCTCTGCCTCTATGCAAATGATAAAATTATCATACTGCGGTCAACCTTCCCCATGATGACCGTTTCAAAATGCGAAGTGATCTCAGGCGCAAGGAGTGAGATTAAAAAAGGGATGAAGGTCTACAGATATACAGCGAAAAAGAAGGACTGAACTATTCGTTAACCGCTATACTTTTTAAATCCTTTTTTTATAACAGTTATTCTATAGAGCTATAGCATTTCACGAAACGATTAGCACCATATCATTCGGGCCGGAGTGATAAGGAAAGCAGGCATTATAAAAACATCCTGTTTTGTGCCTTCAGGCAGCTATCATTGCTACACTGCCGGAATCTCATAATACTTGTTCTATGGGATTCCCGCCTTCGCGGGAATGACAATAAGCGTACTGATTTAATCGTTAGCTGCTATAATGCTTCTTATTCTCGAAGGCATCTATCATATCTCCGGAGATGCCGATACTCGGGGCATGTTCCGGCAGGTTCCCGCATCTGAACCAGCCGGCTGTCTCAATTTCCTTTTCATCGATTTTAATCGGCTGCGTGTCATCTGCTTCAGCAAAGAAACCGATCATTAACGATCCGGAGAAGGGCCATGGCTGGCTTTTATAATATACTATGTTTTTAATATCAATGCCGATCTCCTCTTTTACCTCCCGGATTACAGTCTCTTCCAGCGATTCACCGATATCTACATATCCGGCAATGAGAGCATAAAACCCGCCGCGGTAATTTTTCCCTTTGGCAAGAAGAATTTTATCATTACATGTGATAGCCACAATAATTGCGGGCGATATTTTCGGATAAACTATGTTGCTGCAGGCGGGGCATAGTATGGCCCTTTCATCCTTTTTCTCCTCTGTTTTCGAGCCGCATTTTCCGCAGAATTTATTTGTGTTATACCAGTTCATCAGTTGAAATCCGAGAACACCGATCCATGCAAACTCCCTTCTGTTGAAATATCTTAAAGCCGACACTTCATAATAAACGAAAGAACCATCTTCGACCGTAAAATCCTCTGCCAGGAAACAGTTTCCGGAATTGAGTGAAAACAGGTACCTTAAACCTGTCAAAGTAACATCCGGAGTAATATCTGACACCTTTGGAATTTCAAGGATATCCCCCGATTTCTTCAGTAGAATTCTGCTGTCTTTATAGCAGAGGATGTAATCATCACCCTCTGTTTTCAGTGATTGTGAAAAAGTGGTGTTTAATATATGCGGATAAATTTCGTTGATCATTTTAATTTCCAGGTCTCTTTTATTCTGCAGAATATACATCTTTTCCCGTTCCGGATCAATTCGGCCATGGTTTCACCGGTCCGCAGAGTGGCAGGCCGGTTACCTGCAGGTATGCGTTTAATCATACGTTTCAGTGACAGAACCGGGTTTACCAGGTAAAATCAAGCGATTTGTTCGTTTTCTTTACAGATATTATCTTCTAAAAATAATTCCCAATGTCTCCCTCTTAAATATTAATCCTTTGTAAAATTAAATACCTCCCCTGCCCACTCCTTTGACCATTCCCCAAATGGACGCAGCAGTTTAATGAGTTTATTGCCTCGTTTTGTCAATTGATAACCATTAACTGTCCGCTCTGCAATATCTGCTTTTATTATGTCCTTGATCCGGCTGTTTAAAATAGAGGGCGATATGGATTCACACTTCTCCTGAAGTTCTCTGAATGTATAAGGCCCATTCTGTAATTGCCATATAACTCCTATTGCCCAGGTTCTGCCAAGTAAATCAAAAAGAGCCATGATAGGAACCCCTGTTTTAGAACCTCTGACAGGTTTTCCCGGTACCGGAATTGCCATTTTTACTCCTTTTAACTGCTGCTATTAAAATTATATGGCCCCTTCCCTCCTTTGAGATGGAGGTTTGCCATGTTGCTTATCTGATTTTTTAAGATAGTATCCGTCCCGGAGACTATAGTTTCAGTCTGACTGTAAATTAAAAAAACAATACAGGCTCCTTTCGCACTTTATACAGTTTGTTTAATCGTATTGCGGCATCTTTTACCGGCCCGGCTTTCATCGTTCTGGCGTTTTGCGGACAATTTTTTATACATGCACAACAGGTAATGCATTTTTCCTTATCAATCAAATTACTGTTTTCTGAGTCGATAGCGCCGACAGGACACCCTTCGGCACAAATTCCGCATTGCCTGCAGTCATTATTAACTTCAATAAAATCAACACTCCATAGCTCCGTAACTCCGACATAGGGATAGTTTCCTGGTATTCTTATATCAGAAATGAGACCGCCTGATGGAATAGTCAGCAGTTTTTCACTTATTTTATGCCCGAATAATTCTGCATGGTTCAAGTCACCTGCATCGGGTCGGCCTTCGGCTGTTGGCGTTTCGGAACTGGAAAATGAATGTTCTCCAATATATGCCGCACAGGCGACCGGTATACATCCGCATTTTATCAGAGTATCTTTAAGCTCGAGCAGTGCATCATCATACACGCGATTGCCATAAACAACGATACATACAGCAGGTGTATTACGGGCTTTAATCGCCTGCAGCCATTCCGTTAAAAGCGCAGGCACTCTCCCCATATAAACCGGCACGCCGACAACGAGCAATTCACTTTCCGATGTCTGTAACGGCTGTTTCCTCGCATCCGGCCTGGTGATATCAAGCAGTTCCACATCGCTTTGATCAATTCCACGCGCAATTCCCTGAACAACAGCTTTTGTTGTTCCCGTAGGTGAAAAACAAACCAATTTCACAGATTTTATTTTCATGGAGATACTCCTTTTGATCTTTCAGCTTTATACAGTTAACAAATGATCCTGCTATTGATTTTATAGCATGCTACACATTATGTAGCGCAGGGCTTTCTGGTCGTCAATTCTTTTTCAGTTAACATATAATTATCCCTTAATTCTTTATAACATAAAATGCCTTATTCTTTCCGCCGGGGGGTGAGATATAATCGTTTATTTTACAATAAATATATATCCAGAAGTTATTACTGACAATTTTTATAAAAAAAGAAACAGATATAAAAATATTATTGAAAACAGAATAATAGATATTTTTTTAAGCTAAGGCTTAGCGGTAAGGAGTGAATATATGAAGAAATGCATTGTATAATGGAATAGTCAGAAAAACAACAAAATACAATAATAAAGAGAGTTAAATATGACTATTCCAGATTCAGATAAAATACATCCAAGGAGTAATGATCACCAGATCGTTTATCTTAAAAATGTAATCACAAGAGACAATATAAAAGTTGGAGATTATACAATATATAACGACTTTTATAATAATCCGGAGGACTTTGAAAAAAATAATGTTCTATATCAGTATCCCGTAAACAATGATAAAGTAACAATCGGGAAATTCTGTTCAATTGCATGTAAGGCGAAGTTTCTCATGACCAGCGGCAACCACACAATGAAATCCCTGTCTACTTATACATTTCCCATATTTTATGAGGAATGGGGTTTAGACGTCAGTCATATAACTGATGCATGGGACAATAAGGGAGATATTGTAGTTGGAAATGATGTGTGGATAGGGTATGACGCCATTATTATGTCAGGTGTGAAAATCGGCGATGGTGCTGTTATCGGCACCAGGGCAATAGTCACCAAGGATGTTCCACCTTATGCTATTGTTGGAGGTGTACCTGCAGAGGTTATAAAGAAAAGGTATAGTGATGGCATTATAATGAAACTGTTAAAAATTAAGTGGTGGGACTGGCCGTACGAAAAAATCCGGGCAAACATTCAATATATTCAGTCAGGCGATATTGAGAGGTTAGCTTAACGCCTGAGGCTGATTTGTCCTGTAAAAACGATTTAATGGAAATCCCGCCGGGAGTTCCATTAAATCGCGTTTCATAATCTCATCGGTTGACAGATGTTCACTTCCCCAGCAGTGAAAAATGGCTTCCGTCTTTTATCGCATCATAAACCTTTTTTTCGCCGAATTTAAGGATGGCGCCCATGGCTTTATTTGATGCATCAGCATCTCTTAGTTTCAGGGCTTTAAGCAGCTTTATGTTCAGTTTAAGCGAGGCTTCGGCAGCACCCTCGATTGAATAGAAAAATTCCGTAAAAAAATGATATACCGGCCTGAACGACTGGAAAACAAGCCGGTTTATAATATTCCCGGATACCGTAATAATTGTATTATGAAAGTCAAAATCGCACTCCGCAAGGACATCTATATCGGCCAGGTGCCCCCTCTTTATTTCAAGGTTATGTTCAAGGTATTCAATATCGCTTTCCATAATACGGGCTGCAGCCTCACCCGCTGCTGCTGTCTCCGTGGTAAACCTGAAATTAAGAAGCGATTCAAGCGTCTGCCTGTCTATGCTTCTGCGTATTCTGAGTATCTGTACAAGGGTTTCAAGGGAACAGTTGTTGCTGAAATCATTTACATATGTCCCGCTCTGAGGATGAGTTACCACCAGCCCGCTCTGCACAAGCATTGCTATAGCCTCACGAACTGCAAACCTGCTGGCGCTATATTTAACAGCAAGGTCCCGCTCGGGAGGCAGTTTGCTCCCCGCCGGGTAGATCTCTCTTATTATGTCGGTCTGCATATCGTTAAAAATTCTCCCCGGAAGTCCCGGATTCATGTTATTCACCCTCATATTTTTTATAAAACCGGCTGCCCGCTCCGGAACATACACGACAGATATGGCCGTTTTGCAAGTAGAAAATACTTGACAATTGGTTATACCAATATAATATCTGGTATAACCAAAATAAAGGGGGTGTTATAATGAAAATTTCCTCAATTGAGTTATACCATGTTTCGGTTCCGCTCAAAGAGACATTCCGGCCCACATGGATACCCGGTTATCCGCAGACACACAACCGTTTCACACTGATAAAGCTTGTGACAGACGAGGGTATTGAGGGGTACGGAGCCGGGGCTGCTATGGGTACCGAGCGTGAGGGCCTTGGAGATCTGCTGGGGGGCTACCTTATAGGGGCTGATCCCACGGATATAGGGAGGGTACAGGATCTGCTGAAGCAGGCGGGTGTCCTCGGCTGGAGAAATTTCTGGATTGAACCGGCATGCTGGGACATTATGGGGAAAAAGGCGGGCAAACCTGTCTATGAGCTGCTTGGGGGGAATGCCAGGGATGTTGAAGTCTACTGCTCCACCGGGGAGATGCATGACCCGGACAAAAGGGCCGAGGAGCTTATGGCGATAAAGGAAAAAGGGTACCGCTGTGCCAAACTCAGGGTTAAAAGCATTGAACCTGCCGACGATATCCGCCAGATTGAAATTATCAGAAAGAAAATCGGTGATGATTTCATGCTGGGGGTGGATGCCAACCAGGGCTGGCTTGTAACCATAGTCGACAGGGTGCCGGCATGGGACCTTGACAGGGCCAAAAAATTTGCCGATGTCTGCTATGCGAACGGCATTGAATGGCTTGAAGAACCTCTTGATTCGCGGGATTATGACGGCAATGCAGCGCTCAAAAAATACTCAAAGATTAAAATCTCAGGGGCAGAGCTTAATTACGGCTGGGACGAAATAAAAATAATGTTCGAGAAGGACTGTTTCCATATCTATCAGCCGGACGCGACGTTTGCAGGGGGGATCGCGCAGGTGAAGAAGGTCATAGATATGTGCCACGAAAAGGAACGCCTCTACACACCTCACACATGGACAAACGGGATCGGTTTCTATGTAAACTGGAACCTGGTACTGGCCGACAGGAAAAACGCCCTCCCGCTTGAATATCCATTCGAGCCGCCATCATGGATTCCGGAATTCAGGGAGGGTATTATAGATCCGGTGCTGCCGGATAACAGGGCATACCTGAAGCCGTTTACAACACCCGGGCTCGGTTTTACAATAAATGAAAAACTCCTTAAAAAATACGGGAAACGCTTCTTCAGGCTTACAGAAACCGGACTCAAGATGAAAGTAATCAGAGAGAAGGGTCTTAAAACCGCGCTGGATCTTAAAAAAAGAAAATCATGATAAAATATAAAACTTGTAATTATTTCAATGTCAGGCAGCTTCTTTACCAATATTAAATTTATGCTCAACTGTATATACAACAGTTGAGACACTGCGTTGAAAATACATGTTCCGGCTGTACGACATCGGCTTTCACATTTAAAATTAAGGTCTATGTCGCGCAGCCAATGAACATTTTTCAGCATCGGCCGAGGTTGAATTATGAACAATACGCTTCATTTCACAACTATAAATGAATTTTATGAGTGGCTTGAAAATAATTACTCAACGAGTTGCCCTGTATGGATTCAGTTCTATAAAGATGATACCGAAGGTATCTCATATAATGATGCTTTGGAAGCAGCTCTATCTTTCGGCTGGATAGATTCCCTCATAAAGAAAGTCGATGAAAGAGTTTACTTAAGAAAGTTTTCCAGGAGAAATCCGAAAAGCAGATGGTCTTCAGTGAATAAAAAGAAAGCCGAAGAACTGATCAGAAGCGGCAAAATGACACCCATCGGCTTACAGGCGGTTAAAGAGGCAAAAAGAAACGGGCAGTGGGATAAAAAAGATGAAAGGGAGGATTTAATTGATATTGCCGGATTAAGGATTCTACTTAAACAGTGCGGTATAGACATTAATGAATTTGATAAATTATCTCAAAGTCTGAAAGAACATTACTCAATGGTGTATTATTCTGCAAAAAAAGAAGAGACAAAAAATCAAAGATTACAACTGATTGTTGAATATATGAAGACAAAAAAGAGATTCATGTAACCCGGGCTGAAATCGTTGAACGAAGAAGTAGAACATGAAAACAGCATTTAATCAGCGATTAAAATGTAATAAATTCAATATTCCGGGATTTATTCACCGCATGAGATAGAGTTAGTCCAAACAGTTTTTATATGTTCTTGCAAGATGTGCAGCATCTGCATATGTCTTGCCGCTCTTCCAAACGATCTTCCAGTTCGATGCTATATAAATGGATTTTAATATTAAAAGGCAGGGGCACCTCACCCCTGCCTTTTAATATTATCACTTTAAAACACCATTAAGAAATTACAATTAACCGGTATCATTCTTGACAAATTATTTTCAGTACAAACCTATTGGATTCAATTTTTTAATAAATAATTCAGTTGCCGAGGTAATATGAAACAAAATCCATACCTGCTGTTATTTATCTTATTCATCTTTACTCTCACCGGCTGTATGCAATATACTATTCCCAAAAGCACCAACAGGGTTTCAGATTACCAGTTAACTACCGATGATTTTAAAATTATCGGTGTGGTTGAAGCTGAAGGGGAAATACATAACATACTTTTTTTTATCTGGGGTGGGGATGGTTTCTCAATAATACTGAAAAAGGCTAAAGAAATCGGCGGAGACGATATTATCAATTACCACTTTGACATGGAAATAACCGGTATGCCAGGTGTTATCTGTTCACAAAAATGGGTTGCAAGCGCAACAGTAATCAGATATACAGATAAAGCCATCGACAGGAAATTGTTTAAGGATAATATGACCAGAAAAATAATATCCGAACAGGATGCAGAATCGGAACATAATAAGAAGAAAGTTATATTTGATAATTAAGACCTATATAGTAAAGAATAACGGCATTACATCTGCATTCAGCTGGTGCAGTGCAATAAATCTGATCTGTTATTGAGGACTGATTATGAACAGTAAAAGTATCGCCCCATGCGGCATTATCTGTGATCTCTGTTCAGGTTTTCAGAGAAGTAAAAACAGATGCGTCGGCTGCAATAACACAGGCAACAAACCATCACACTGCACCACCTGCAGTATTAAAATGTGCCCTGAAAAGAATGGTGATGAAAAATCCCGATGTAACAAATGCAGCCGGTTCCCATGTATAAAAATCAGGAAACTCGAAAAAAGGTATGTAAATAAATATGGAGAGAGCCCTGTTGAAAATTTGCGGAACATCTCCGAATCCGGAATCAATGCTTTAATTAAATCTGAAAGTGAAAAATGGAGGTGCATTCAATGCGGAAATCTTTTATGCGTTCACAGGAAAGCTTGTATGGTATGCGGCGCTGAAAATCATCATTTTCCCGGAGATAATAAATGAATTTAAATGAGGAAAATAAAGGCCATGTATTCACAGGATGAGATGTTAAAGCAATGCCCGAAACCGGAAGGGGATATAGGAAGGTATGTCGGTATAAAGATGAATGAGAGACATCCTCCACTCTGGCAGTGGGGATTATCGTATATTACAATCAATGATGATGACATTATCCTTGATGCCGGATGCGGCGGCGGAGAGGCTGTTAAACTACTGGCACGTCATTCTGCAAAGGGGATTATTTACGGTATAGACCATTCTGAAGATATGGTAAAATTATCAGTTGAAACAAATAAAGATTTAATCGATGCGAATCGGGTCCGGATTACCAAAGCATCAATTTCAAAATTACCATTTCCGGATAGTTCATTCCATCTTGTCACAGCATTTGAAACATATTCATTCTGGCCGGATATAATAAATGATTTTCAGGAAGTGAGACGTGTATTAAAGCCCGGGGGCATTTTTTTACTTGTTCATTCAGCCTATAAGCATGAACTATTTGAAGAGAGAAATAATTACTGGAGTGAATTATTCGGAATGAAGATTCACAGCCCGGAGGAGATTAATAATATTTTAATAAATCTGGAATATGAATCAGTACAGATATTTGAAAAGGCAGAAACCAACTGGCTGACAGCAGTTGCAAAGAAGCCATTTAAATAAAATCGTCACCACTGTTCTTACAATAATTTTTGTGTATATCCGGTTACAGAACACATCAGGGGGTACTCTTTTAATGGTGAAATACGCAGCATTTTTACGGGGAATAAATATCGGGGGGAAAAATATCGTTAAGATGAGCGATCTAAAAAAATCCCTCGCTGATAAACAATTTAAAGATGTAAAAACATATATTAACAGCGGAAATATCGTTTTCCGTCATGAAGATAACAGAAAAGAAATTAAAGATACAATATCTGAAATTATTCAATCGCAATTTAATATTAACATCGATATGGTAATAAAAACTGAAAAAGAGGTAAATAATATAATTGTAAACAGTCCCTTTAATGACAAAGAGGATGACAACGCAAAAAAGGTTGTGGTAATGCTTTCCGGTAAAATAGATGAAGATGCGGCATCGCAGTTTAGAACTGATAAAAAAATTGTTGAAAACTATTACCACCATGATGATTTACTATATATATATTACCACGACGGCGCCGGACGATCCAGGTTTACCGCCAATTATATTGAAAAAAAATTAAATGTTATCTCAACTGCACGAAACTGGAATACAATAATTAAAATCGGTGAAATGCTTAAAGAGATATAGGGGGAGAGCATGAGCTACATACATTATGGCAGGATCGGCGACATCTGGAAACATCTCCCTTTATGCAGCTTCATGGAAAATGAAAGCCCGAGATTTTATGTTGAAACAAATTCGGCTCATCCGGATTATCCGCTTACTCACTCCCCTGAACGCGACTATGGTATTTATACAGTTATAAACAGCGCGGCGGAATCAGACATTATCCGTAATTCAGTATTTTATCAGACGCTATTAAAATACGGAGGTAACCGCGCCATGTTCACCAGGTATCCCGGTTCACCGGGGCTGGCAATGAACGTTCTGCATGACAGCGCAGAAAAATATATATTCTGCGACATTGAAAATGAGCCACTAAAAGCCATAAAGGAATATTCATTAAAAATTAATTTATCTGAAAAAGTTAAGACATATAAAGACGACTCAATTAAAACCATTGATTCTTTAATTGATAATTTTTCATCATCTGATTTTATTCATATCGATCCATATTCAATATCTGATAAAAATACCGGTGGTAAAACCTTTTTTGATACCTTCCTTGACTCGGTCATCAGAGGGATAAAGTCGATGCTGTGGTACGGGTATGACAGCAGTTATCAGCGGAAATATTTATATAACTGGATGAAAGAAAAAGTAAAATCATCTTCTATACATCCCGAAAATAATGTTATCCTGATTGAGCTGTTTTTGTCTTCCATCAGAGAGAATGACGTTCCGGTAAATCCAGGTGTTGCTGGATGCGGAGTAGTAATCGGAAACTTATCACAAAAATCAATAAACGAATTCGATATTTTAAGCGACGAGCTGGTTAGGATTTATAAGGATACCATAATACTTGACACATACAGCGGAAGGCTTGAAAAAGAAAAATCTGTTTTTTAATGCCAGGCCGGTTAAATCTCAAAAGTAATAACGCTTCTGGTACCATATCGGTTTTCCATGGTTACTGCCCCATTAATCTGCTGTGCAAGCATTTTTACCAGCATTGAACCGAATCCCGGCGACTTGTTGGCGTCAAAATCGTCCGGTATACCGCTGCCGTCATCCTCTATGGATAATGTAAAACAATTATTCATCCTCTTCAGGACTATATCAATACTACCCGACTCCCTGCCTGCAAAAGCATATTTCATGGAGTTGGTTATAAGCTCATTCACTATGGCACCGAGAGGGAATAATCTGTTTACATCCAGCGTAAAATCATCAATTTCCATTTTGACAGTTACCTTACCGTCTTCCGGAAAAATATCAATGATAGACATTACCAGGTCTTCAATATAATTTTTAACGGACAACTCCCCGTAATCGTCTGTCAGAAGAAGCTTCTGATATATCTGGTACATGCTTTCAACACGGTTAATTGCCTTTTCAATAATGTCTTTTGCTTCGACGTTAGATGTTGAATCGGACTGCAGGATTAACAGGTTTTTAACTGAACTGATATTGTTTTTAATACGGTGATGTACTTCCTTAAGAATAGTCTCTTTTTCCCTGAGCTGTTGTTTTATTGTCTCCTCACTCGTTCTCAGATTAATCTCACTCAGCCTGAGCGCCTCTTTCTCCTGCTCCAGCTGGCGGAATATCGTCGAATATGGACGGATCAGTGAAGAACGCACAAAAGCTGCATATATCAGGAAAAAAGAGATTATCTTGAAAAAGTGACCAAGAACGTTGGAAAATCCATAAACATCGACATAAAAGGTAAATGCCAGCTCCGCAGCAATGGTAACAACCAGAGAAAAGAACAGCAGGCGGAATACATCTTTATCCATGTCGTCTCTCCTGCTTGACAGGAGAATAACTGCCGCGGCCAGTACAATGCAGATTATATATTCGGAGGTTTTCTTGAAAACCGTCAGTCCTGTATCATCAATATAACAAACAGGGAAGATCCCCCATGAAAATACTGCTGCCATTATCACAGCGGTTATGCCGGCATATGCTATATTAATCTTGAAGGACCACGCTTTGAAGCGGTGGTTTATCAGCATCGGATATACAAGCATGGTTACAGCCTCCATCGCCCTGGCCGCTATCCAGAGTTGAGTTGCAGTATTTGACCCTAATTCCTCAGGGAAAATACCCATCCCCTTATAGGCCATCGTATGAATAAGATCGATCATACCGATATAAAAATATGAAATACCGAGGAAAACCATTGAATCGTTACGCGAAGGACCGGCTACATTATATGCCAGTAAAAATACGGCGCCGGCTACAGAGATAGAAAATAATTCAGCAAGCATATGAAACAGCAGGTAATTGAATCTGCTGATTACATATAAGCAGCCCAGAAGTATCAGCCCTGTAAAGACCCCTGCCAGCACCTTCCTACTGTTGTAAATTGAAATTAAACCTGTATTATTCAGCATTCTTCTCCAGGGTTGCGGATTAATCTGACACTATGATTTTAAAGCTTCTCTGCTCCTTATACCACAAAAAAACTGAGATAAGGCAACAGGTCATATATCTGATATATGAAAAATATTAAATTTTATTATAAAATCAATCAATAATCATTCTGTAGCCCACACCAGGTTCTGTCAGTATTATTTTCGGGCTGGACGGATCTGTCTCTATCTTTTTTCTAAGCTGGAGTATGTATACCCTGAGATAACTCGAATCAGCATGGGCATTCAGCCCCCATAACTCATCCATGATCTGATTATGAGTAATCACCTTACCTGCATTGACAGCAAGAATTTTTATTATAGTATATTCCGTCGGGGTAAGTTTTATCTCCTCACCTTTTCTTGATACTATCCTCTTTACAATATCTATAGTCAGATCACCTGAAATGATTATACCATCTGAAGATTCCGGAACGCTGTGCCTGAGCGCGGTTCTTATCCGCGCAAGAAGTTCCCCCATGCTGAAGGGCTTGGTCAGATAATCATCGGCGCCACTGTCAAGAAGGTCAATTTTGTCCTGTTCGGAATTTTTTACCGACAGTACAATAACAGGAACCCTGCTCCACTCCCTTAAACTCCTGAGAGTGTCAAGGCCGCTCCGATCCGGAAGCCCCAGGTCAAGTATTACAAGGTCAGGTTTTGATAAAGCAGACTGGTCAAGGCCCTCCTGCGAAGTTGTTGCCTCCTTCACATTATATCCGTGGGCCTCAAGACTTAAACGAAGCATCCGCCTTACCTGAACTTCGTCATCAATTATAAGTATTACCGGTCCTTCACTCATTCTTTTAACCGCACCATCATTCTCCCTTTGAAATCAGACAATCATATCAGCGCTACGCCGGCAGATGCCTGTAAATCCGGAACCTGCAGTCCCATATGGAGTTGTTCAAATTCACAGCTCTCCAGGTGAATACGGAAGAGTTATAATAAACTTCGCTCCACCGTCGGTATTATTCTCTGCCGTTACTGAACCGTTATGAGCTTCAACGATTCCTCTGCATATTGAAAGCCCAAGTCCGGTGCCTCCTGCCGGAGAGGAAGCCCCCCTGTGAAATTTATCGAATATAAACGGGATCTCTTCAGGTACAAGCCCGGGCCCGTTATCTTTAACTGTAATCTGAAAACTGTTTTCTGAAAGTTCTGTACTGATACCGATAACAGTCCCCGCAGGTGTATGATTTACCGCATTGTAGACAAGATTTACCAGAGCCTGCTCCATCAGCACAAAATCTATTTTTATCATGGGAAGATTGTCAGGAATGTCAACCAAAACTTTGTAATCCGACAGTTCTCTTTCAAGTGTCCTGAGCACAACACTGACAAGATCTCCCGGATCATATTTCTGCAGATTCAGTTTCATCATTCCCGATTCCAGACGGCTTATATCCAGAAGATTATCAACCAGTCTGTTCAGTCTTTCACTTGCCCTCAATATTTCATTGACAAGGGCATTCCTGATTTCAGGTTTAGACTCTACAATCTCATCAAGCAGGCTTGTTGATGCACCGGTAATTGTTGTCAAAGGTGTTCGAAGCTCGTGTGAGATTGAATTAAGAAGTATCTTATAAATCCGTTCTGATTCTGCCAGGAGCAGCGAATCTCTGTTTTCCAGGGAAAGAAACTCTCTTTCCAGTCTCATGGATACCTGATAAACTATGCTCTGGAAAAAGTTGTCCTGATCAAATGACAATGTTGACCCCTTTTCCGACTGTATACAGAGAATTCCCATCACCTTCCCCGGTGAATTAAGCGGGATATAAGTGGCTGATGCCTGAGGGAGAGTATCAGTATTTAATCCTGCAGATTTCCTGTTTTTATAAACCCATTCCGCTATTCCTCTTCCACCCTCATGCATGATGCAGGAACTATGTTTATGCTGTACTGCCGAAAGTACACCGGATCCGTCCCTTAGTATAAATGCTGTTTTCGCATTAAAATATACTTCAATATACTTGACAGTTGTAATGACTACTTCGTCAATATCAGCGGCATTTCCAAGGGCTTTGGAAAATTCATACATATCGGAAATGTTCTTCTCTCTTATCCGCAAAGCCCACTCTTTTGAATGGAGTTTTGATGTCAGACCACCGACGATCATTGCGGTGATAAGATAAACAAAAAACATCATCAGGTCTTCAAGCTTTGCTATTCTTAATGTAAAGAGTGGAGGGATAAAAAGGAAATTCCATATCATAGCACTGAATGCTGCCGCAACAAGGACTGCTCCTCTGCCCAGATATAAGCCTAGCAGCAGAATAAAAATAAGAAATATCAGTGCGATTGTCCAGTATCCTGTAAAACTGACAATAAAAATATTTATAACAGTAATTATTGATACAGCCATAATTGCTGTCAGATAATCAGTCCACCTTACTGAAAAATTAAGCCTGCCTTTAAGGCTGAACCTCGCGGACTTTATCGCAGGCTGACTCACTATATGAATCTCTATATCCCCGCTCGCTTTCAGCAGTCTTTCTATGAGATTCCCCCCTGTAAAAAAGTCTGACAAATAAGATCTGAGTGGTTTTCCGGCGACAATCTGAGTTATATTTTTCTGCTTAGCTATTCTCAATAAACCTGCGACAATATCGTTATCAATAGTTGAAATTACTTCAGCTCCCAGTTCCCTTGCAAGATTAAGGTTATTTTTAAGAATTCGTTGTCCTGTATCCGACAAGGGCCGCTGTTTTTCAATATATAAAGCTATCCATGGGGCTTTCAGATTAAATGCCATTCTTCTGGTCCATCTTATCAGATATTCCGAGTAAGGGCTGGGGCTTACAGCAACCATCAGCCGGTCTCCTGCCTTCCATGGCCCGGGAATGTTTTTTCTCTGCATGTAATGCTGCAGATCGTTATCCACTGACTTTGCAACATAGTTGAGAGCCATCTCCCTGAGTGCTGTTATGTTCCCTTTTCTGAAGAACCTTTCAGCAGCGAGTTCAGCTTTTTCCGGTATATACACTTTACCCTCTGAAAGACGCTTCAGCAGCCCTTCGGGAGATATATCTATAAGCTCTATCGAATCTGCCCTGTCAAGTATGGAATCCGAGATGATCTCGTGTATTTTTACACTTGTTATCTGATTAACAACATCCGCCTGGCTTTCAACATGCTGTACGTTCAGTGTAGTATATACATCAATTCCGTGATCAAGCAGTTCCATTACATCCTGGTATCTTTTATTGTGACGGAATCCGGAAGCGTTACTATGTGCGAGCTCATCTACAAGAACTACCTCCGGTTTTCTCAGAAGAACAGCATCAATATCAAATTCTTCAACAACAAGTCCGCTTTGATCGGCTTTTTTACGTGGAATCAGCTCAAGGCCTGATACAAGTTCATCAGTTTCGGCGCGTTTATGTGTTTCTACATAACCGACAACGACATCCACACCTTCCTCTTTCAGTTTGTGCGCCGCCTTGAGCATGGCATATGTCTTACCGACACCGGCAGACATACCGAAAAAAACCTTCAGTTTGGCTCTGCCGCTCTCTTCCTCCTCTTTTTTTATTGCAGCGAGGATATTTTCCGGGTCCGGTCTGTAATGTTCACTCATTTAAGTTCACCTCTGTCAGCAAGTATCATATTCATTTTAAGGACATTAACATATGCGTTTCCATAAAATAACTGTTTCTCGGCATTTGAATTAATTATATTGAGTATCACAGATTTATCGACTTTCCGCGCGGCGGCTATCCTGTCTGCCTGGAGCATCGCTGCCTCAATACTGATATGAGGATCAAGCCCGCTCCCTGAAGTAAAGATAAAATCTGAAGGAAGCGCTGTTTTACCCGATATATTGAAATCTTTCCTTATCTGATCAGCGCGGGCTATTACGCCATCTGTAAGCTTTTTATTTGTCGGCCCGAGGTTGCTCCCTCCTGAACCACCGGCATCATAATTTACAGCGGATGGTCTTCCCTGAAAAAATTCAGGTTTCTCAAATTTCTGGCCGATCAGGGATGAGCCTTTAACAATTTCATCCTTTATTATGAGACTACCGTCTGTTTTTTCCTTAAACAAAACCCTGCCGATCCCTGCTATTGCCAGGGGATAAATAACTCCGGTAAGCAGCGTAAAAATTAAAAGCATCAAAACCGATATTTTAAGTTGTTTCATATAACCCACCTATATCACTTTTATCAGTAAATCAATAACTTTAATACCCATAAAAGGTAGTATTATCCCGCCAAGTCCGTAAATCATCAGATTTCTTCTCAGAAGAGCTGATACCGAGGTTACACGATATTTCACCCCCCGGAGAGCAACAGGTATCAGTGCAGGGATTATCAGGGCATTGAATATAACCGCAGATAATACTGCCGACTCGGCGCTCTCCAGCCTCATGATATTAAGAATACCAAGAACTGGATATTTTACCGCAAAAATAGCAGGTATAATAGCAAAATATTTCGCAACATCATTCGCAATGCTGAAAGTGGTCAGCGCTCCCCGCGTTATAAGTATCTCCTTGCCGATCTCCACTATATCAAGAAGCTTTGTCGGTGAGGAATCCAGATCTATCATATTCGCGGCTTCACGTGCTGCCTGCGTTCCCGCATTCATAGCCACGGCGACATCCGCCTGAGCAAGAGCCGGCGCATCATTGGTGCCGTCACCTATCATCGCAACCATATTCCCGAAACTCTGGTATTTTCTGATCAGCATAAGCTTGGTTTCAGGTTTAGCCTGGGCGATAAAATCATCAAGCCCGGCTTCGGCAGCAATTGATGCTGCAGTTAAATGTGTATCTCCGGTTATCATTACTGATTTAATACCGATGTTTCGAAGCTGTGCAATTCTGGCCGCGATACCGCTTTTTACAATATCCTTAAGACGTATTACTCCAAGCACCTTGCCGTCGGTAATCACCACCAGGGGTGTATCGCCCGCCATACTCACATGGTCAACCGTTGAATATATCTTATCAGGTATTACAATACCGGTCTTCCCGGCCATTTCATCAATTGCATGCAGAGATCCCTTCCTTATTTTCCGACCTGCAATATCAATGCCGCTCATCGCAGTTTCCGGTGTAAAAGGGATAAACACCGAACCGGCCGGCTGACGGATATCGCTTCCGTGAATACCGAGTTCTTTCTTTGCCAGTACAACAATACTGCGTCCCTCGGGGGTTTCATCGGCAAGAGATGAATACATTGCATTCTCAACCAGTAGTTTCATATCAACGCCATCTGCAGGGATGAATTCCGAAGCCATCCTGTTGCCTAATGTAATTGTTCCGGTTTTATCGAGAAGGACAATGTTAACATCTCCGGCAGCTTCAATAGCCCTTCCGCTCATTGCAATTACATTATGCTGAAGAACCCGGTCCATGCCTGCAATTCCTATCGCAGGAAGAAGACCTCCGATTGTTGTAGGCATAAGACATACAAGAAGTGCAACAAGAACAGTAACACTTATGGACAAACCCATATATTCCGCAAATGCAGGAAGCGTAACTACAACAACTAAAAACAGTATGGTGAGAGCCGTTATCAGTATATCCATGGCCGATTCGTTGGGGGATTTCTGTCTCTTCGCGCTTTCGACCATCTTAATCATGCTGTCAAGAAAGGATTCCCCCTGATTGACAGCGATTCTGACTGTAATGTTTCCCGAGAGAAGCTTTGTTCCGCCTGTTACTCCGCATCTGTCTCCGCCCGATTCCCTTATAACAGGGGCAGACTCACCGGTTATTGCGGATTCATCAATAAGGCCTGTACCCTTAATAATATCCCCATCACCGGGGATCGTCTCACCTTCATGAACAATAATGCTATCACCTTTTCTGAGGAGTGCTGCACTGACCTGTTCCTCCCTCCCGCTTTCGGATATTCGTGTTGCGATTAACAGATTTTTTGTGCTGCGGAGCGATTCTGCTCTTGCCTTTCCTTTTATTTCAGCCAGGGATTCGGCAAAGTTCGCAAATATAACAGTTGCCCACAGCCAGGCACTGACCTGTAATGACAAGAAGACGCTCTCCCCTGAATAAAAGTTTCTTATCGCTGCAGTTGTTGTTATCAAAGCTCCGATCTCCACTACAGACATTACAGGATTTTTCCAGAGTGTAAACGGATTCAGCTTCCTGACAGATTCCCTGAAGGAGGGCAATAAAAATTCAGAACTCAGTAAATTCATGATTTATCTCCTTAAAACGTTAATGACTGCTGAACAAAAAGATGTTCAAGTACAGGTCCGAGAGCAAAAACCGGGAAGAATGTCAGAGCTCCCATAATTATAATTACACCGGCAACAACGGCGACAAAGAGAATCCCTTTAGTCGGGAATGTCGCCGGGCTGTCCGGCACTATTTTCTTATGAGCAAGAGAACCAGCGATAGCAAGTGCCGGGAGTACTGTTGCAAAACGTCCGACGAGAAGCGCTATTGAAAGTGTGTTGTTGTAAAACAGCGTATTGGCATTAAGTCCTGCGAATGCTGAACCATTATTCCCCACAGCTGAAAAATAAGCATAAAGAATTTCAGAAAGCCCGTGAGCCGAGGGATTATTCAGGCCTGAAAGCCCGGGTTGGGTGGAAACAGCTATAGCGGAAAATATCACAGCTGTACACATAGGAACAAGCAGCGCAATGAGCGACATCCCCATCTCGTACGGCCCGAACTTTTTACCCATAAATTCCGGGGTCCGTCCGATCATCAGACCCACGACAAACATCGACAGAATTACATAAAAAAGAAACCCGATAAGTCCGACTCCGACGCCGCCGAATATTACCTCTCCAATTCCGATATTGAACATCTGCACCAAACCTGCTACAGGCATATAACTGTCATGCATACTGTTCACTGAACCGTTTGAGGTAACTGTCGTAATCTGGCTCCATACACCTGACCAGAAGACTCCTATTCTGTTTTCCTTCCCCTCCATGTTCTGTAAACCTGAAATTCCGGCATTTTCGTATACAGGAGTAACTTTGCTGTCACTCCAGAGAATTAAACAGAGGCCCATGGCAAAGAGAAGCGCCATTGTTGCGAAGATTGCTCTCCCCTGTTTGCGGTTATTGAGCATATAACCGAACATAAATACAAACGCCGCAGGTATAACTATTATTGAAAATGTCTCTAAAAGATTGGATATAAATGTCGGGTTCTCAAATGGATGGGCCGAGTTGACATTAAAAAAACCTCCTCCGTTTGTACCAAGCTGCTTAATCGCGATCTGTGATGCCGCAGGCCCCATAGGAAGAAGCTGTTTCCCCCCCTCAAGAGTTTGAGCGGTAACATAGGAATGGAAATTCTGAATTACACCCTGAGACATCAGAATCACCGCAGTAATAACAGAAAGAGGAAGAAGCACGTAAAGAACCGAGCGTGTAAGATCCACCCATATGTTCCCTACAGAGTCTGATTCTTTCTGAATAAATCCCCTGATGAGGGCAAGTCCGGCTGCCATTCCTATTCCGGCGGAGACAAAGTTCTGTACCGTCAACCCGGTCATCTGCGAAAAATAACTCATAGTAAGCTCGCCGCTGTAACCCTGCCAGTTGGTATTGGTAACAAAAGAGATAGCCGTGTTCAGTGCGCTGTCCCATTTTACGCCGGGAAGTTTCTGCGGATTCAGCGGGAGATAACCCTGAACCATCTGAATAACGGTCAGGAGTATTACACCAGCAATATTAAACAGAATAAATGCCCATGCGTAGGTTTTCCAGGACATTTCCGATGATTCGTCAACGGAGCAAACTTTGTAGACTAACCGCTCCAGCGGACGTATTACCGGTGTCATAAATGTTTTCGTACCGGTAAACACCTTCATCATATATTTACCAAGAAAAACTGAAGCTGTAATGAGAATTGCAAAAAATATCAGGAGCGCTGTAATATCAATAGTATTCATATGTTTTCTCCCCATAAATTACTGATAGTATTGATTTAAAGACTAAAAGGGATTTTTTCAATTTTATACTGGTTAAGATTATTGCAGCATTGGTGAGTTTTTAGTGAATTTCCGCATTATGATCGTTAATATACCGTTAAAACCTGTATTTCATAATTATTCTTTCACAGATTTGTTTTCAACTGTCACAGGGGGAGATGATGATTCTTTCGTATTTGTGCAGCATTTATTCCTGCGGCAGAGTTCACACCTTTCATCGCTGCAGAACTGGCATGAAAAACAGTCTTCACAGGGATGCTTTTTTTTCTGTTGGTTTTTTTCGGGTACATAGATGTTCCCCGTGAATCCCTCTATTTTTATGAAAGGCATATTTAAGCTCCATATGTTATATATATAAAAACCGGATTAATTTGCAACTCAAAATATCAACAGATATGTGGTTATATTTGTTACTGTCAGATCAGAATTTATATTACATTTCAACGTTAGTTCCTCAGCACCTGTTTTAGTATA
This sequence comes from Spirochaetota bacterium, assembly GCA_963664815.2. Classification (GTDB taxonomy): domain Bacteria; phylum Spirochaetota; class UBA4802; order UBA4802; family UBA5550; genus WRGT01. The sequence continues at coordinate 1,078,811 of CAXXHB010000003.1, read as the reverse complement.
AAGTAAACGAAATCCTCTGACCTTTAAATCTGCCGTTGTATTCACAGGTAATTCCGTTAATCCTTTAATCCTGAAATCGTGTTCCGAATTATATTTATAAAAGGTTTAAATATGGAACTGGCTTCTTTGCAGTGATCCCGCCAATTTAAAAGATAAGGAAATTTATCAGCCTTATACCCCCTAAAAAACAGAAATGCAGACTGTTATAAAAAAATTTGGTTTTTCTATAATTTATCTATATTGTTAAATTGATAGTTACCAGGCTGATAAATTCCCGGAGATGTTTATGAATAAAAAGATTGTGGTGAGTATTAAACCGGAATGGGACAATATAGAAGAAGTTCGCGTTAAGGCTGAGGGTTTTCTGAATTCAGACAGACTTGACGAGAATGTGAAAAACGCGATCATTATGAACATAAGCGAACTTCTTGAAAATGCCATCAAATACGGGAATTTCGAAAACAACATAGACGAGATTATCGCTGCAATAACCATATCTGAGAGAGATATAACTGTAGAGGTGAAAAGTCCTGTTAAAGATGGAGACGACATGCACTTCAATCGTCTGGATAAAATAATTCAGTGGGTACGCGGATACCAGAATCCCTTTGAGGCATATGTTGAAAAGATTAAGGAGATCTCCCGCCAGCCGTTAGATGACACACAGAGCGGTCTGGGGATTGTCCGCATTGCCTATGAAGGACAGTCGGTAATAGACTTTTTTGTGAATGATAATAATATAATATCTGTTTCAGCTGTTTATCATCTGTCAGAGCCGGGGAGGTTATAAATGTCACATGTTGAAACTTTTACCAGCAGTATGCTTACAATTGAGGTGGAAGAAACGCAAACCGAAATAAACATCAGGTTTAAAGGGAAAAGCACCGAGCGCGATCCGTCAGATTTCATATCCCCCATTCTCACAGAGTCGTTAAACAACAGCATAAAGTTCGGCAAGATGGTTATTCTGAATTTCCTGGAGCTTGAATATATGAACTCATCCACAATTACTCCTGTAATCAGGACAGTGGAAAAAGCCAATGATATGAACAGTTCAGTTTCAATACAATATAAAAAGTCGAAGAAATGGCAGGATCTCAGTTTTTCAGCATTAAAAATTTTTGAAACCAGGGATCGCAGAATTGAAATCACCGGGAAGTGACCTGAATGGAAAAAAATAATAATACATTTAACGGAATACTGAAGTCTGACAATATATCCATACCTGTGGAAATACATTACGCCTCCAGGTATTCCATATTCATAAAATTTGAGAACTGCCAGTCCATACGGGATGGTGAAGAGTTCTCATCCCTTTCAATATCTGTTGACAGCAAAAATTATGAACTGGGAAACTGCCGGTTTTTATCTGAGACAGATATCTGCGGTATCAATGGACGCCTTGTTTTTATTGACGATTTATATAATTTTGATATTCTCTTCAGTAATAAAGACTTCATCAACCCGGATGAGCTTTCAAAAAATCTTGCCCTTATACTCAACCACAAAGACAGAGTGAGGGATGATTTCAAAAACTACGTATCCATGCTTACCTACGATTTAAAGGTCTATAAACAGTTTTTTGACGAACTCGACAGCACAATCAAACCGGAACCGGATTCTGTAAAAGAACCTGTTATTCAGGCAGTCATCAGCACCGAAGGGAGAAGGTTTATGGATTTCTTTGCTGCATATCTTGAAGATCTGGAAAGAGTGATAAGCAATTACACACACGAAGAACACGAGATACATGGATTTTACCTGAGGAAGCAGGTATGGGATATAATACTCTGCTCGGAATTCATGACACGTACCAATATCAAGCCGAGGGGATATATTGGCGATTCAGAAACCATGAGAATGATCTATGAAAACGAATACAGAGGCGACAGTATTTTCTCCAAAATCCTCTACAAATTTTCACTTGAGCATCCCGCAGCGCAGGCCGTGAGAAACAGGAGAATCATGATTCCGAAACTTATCAGAACCATCAGGGATGAGATTTACGGCGTGCAAAACACCCCTTTCAGATTCATGTCAGTTGCATGCGGCCCTGCTTATGAGCTGAATGATATTTTTTCCGGCGAAAGTGATGCAGAGATTTTCCACTGCACTCTGCTGGATCAGGATGCTGAAGCCATAAACGAAGCATCGGAGAACATCCAGGCTATAGAAAAAAGAATCGGTTATAAAATAAATGTACAGTATATCAGAGACTCCGTGAGAACTATGGTTCGTACAAAAAACCTTTCAGACACATGGGGCAGATTCAACTGCATCTATTCAATGGGGCTCTTTGATTACCTGACACCGCCCGTTGCCAAGGCTGTTATAGAGAAGATGTATTCGCTGCTTGAACCGGGGGGCAGGCTGCTGGTAGGGAATTACCACTTTAAAAACCGGAGCCGCTGGTTCCTGGAGTACTGGCATGACTGGGTTCTTTACTACCGGACAGAGGATGAATTTGCGGCCCTTCTTAAGGATACGGATGCCAGGGATTTAACAATAATATTTGAGGACACCGGAACCCAGATGTTTCTTACCGCAACCAGACAATAGGTAATTAATAATATGACCGTAAGAACCTGGAAAAACCTTTCAAGAGCAACAGATTTTACAATTAATGAGTACCTCCATAAAATTATTCATGAATGGTCGCTTACACTTACTGCGCTTGCCTTTGTACTTGTCCCCCTCTTCTTTATACTTGACTATTTTACAATGCCGGCGGATCTGCTTCCCCGGTTTGCCCTGTACAGAATAACTGCAACCGCTATCCCGGTTATCCAGTATTTTATTATTAAAAAAACCTCACCGGGAACATTTTCACATTTACACGGTTATCTGGTGTCCCTTGTTGTAGGGGGTGTTATTGCCATCATGACAGTGAACCTCGGCGGATTTGACTCAAGTTATTATGCAGGAATAAATCTTGTGATTATAGGGGTAAACCTGCTGCTCCCCTGGGAGGCTTACCATTCAGCCATAAATGGCTTTATGCTTGTCATGTTTTATGTCGTAATAAATCTTATTTTCCCCCACCCTTTCAGAGCAGAGAATCTGATCAATAATCTTTACTTTATGAATGGAACAGTTATCATAGCGGTAAGCATAAATTATGTGAGGCATAAACTTATTAAACAGGAATTTTTTCTGCGGACAGAACTCCGTAAAGCAAGAGATGCATTATGGGGAGAGATGAAACTCGCAAAAAAAATACAGACTTCACTTCTTCCGGGAAACGGACGCCTTGGAGAATACCAGGTTGCGGCTGTAATGAAACCTGCCGATGAAGTCGGGGGTGATTATTACGATTTTTTTGAGACCGATTCCGGGGAAAAATGGGTTACCATAGGGGATGTATCGGGTCACGGTGTGGATTCCGGGCTCATAATGATGATGACTCAGACAAGCATATTTTCAATTCTTAACCGCACTTCGGGTTACGCCCCCTCCAGAATGCTCAGTGCTATAAATTCCGTAATAAGAAAAAACATTCTCCGCCTTAACATGAAAAGATACATGACAATAATAGCTCTGAAACTGGAAGAGAGTAAACTGACAGTTGCCGGGAAACACCAGGATGTTGTAATTATGAGGAGTTCCGGCAACATCGATATTATCCCCACCTCAGGCACATGGATAGGAATAGCAGATAATATTGATCATTTTATGAAAGATCATGAAATAGAGATCAGTGCTGGTGATCTTATACTTTTATATACTGACGGCGCTTCAGAGGCTGTGGACAGCAAAGGGGAACTTTATGGGGATGAACGCGTAATACAATCTTTCAGATTGCACAGCTCACTCCCCATAAACGAAATAATTCTCGCCATGCTTGATGATATAGACTCATACAAGGCAGGGCAGGACGATGATATTACACTCATGGTAATAAAGAAGGTATTCTAGTCATTAATCTCCATTGAATCCACAGAATTTCATTCATATCGTTTTTTTATCAGTTTTTTTACAGATTTATCAGAAAATCAGCTCCATAAACTGAATAACAGTGAAAAATTATTGACAGATTTAAACCAGAATTTTAATTAACCAGTTAATTAAATTATATAGTTAAGAGTAATTTGTCCCTAACTGCCTTAATAAAAAAGTTGCAATTCTGATTATTTTAAAAAGGAACCACTATATGAACATAGCAAAGCTTTCCATAAAACGCCCTATTCTTATCTCATGTATAGTGCTGTCAATGCTGACCTTCGGCGTCATTTCATTGAACAGGCTCGGAGTTGATCTTTTCCCGGAAATTAACTTTCCAATGCTCTCCATATCTACCGTGTATCCCGGTGCCGCACCAGAGGAGATTGAGAAACTGATAACCAAGCCTCTTGAGGAGGAACTCGGTGCAGTTGAAGGGATAAGGCATATATACTCGACAAACCTTGAGGGAATATCCATTATAACAATTGAATTTATGCTTGATACCGATTTAAGGCAGGCTGACCAGACAGTTCGTGGAAAGATAAACATTGCCAAGAATAAACTCCCCGATGATATAGACGAACCGCTTGTACAACAGCTTGACCCCTCCGATTCGCCAATTCTCAGGATGGGACTTGTTGCCGACCTCTCCCCTTCCGATATTTATGATATCGCCAAAGAGGTGCTGAAACCGAGGCTTGTCCGCATAGAGGGCGTCGGCGACGTAAAGCTCCTTGGAGGCACAAGGCGTGAAATACAGGTTGAACTGAATCAGGATAAACTTAACGAGTTCAGGCTTTCCACCACTTCAGTTGTCCACAACATGAAGGGATCAGGTTCAAATATCCCGATCGGAAAGAGAGAACATGGAAGCACCGAAACAAACTTCAGGGCAATCGGGGAGTTTACAAAGCTTTCCCAGATTGAAAACAGCCTCATTTCATTTTCAGGTGACATGGGAAGCGGGATTGCGCTTAAAGACCTTGGAACAGTAAGGGACGGCAATGAAGATATCAAGAACATCACTTACCTCTACTACCCCTATGAGAAGGGGGCCAAGTACAAAAAGAAGAAAAATGAAGCCAATCCGGCAAGAACCACAAGATCATGTATCTTCCTTGACATTCAGAAACGGTCGGGAGCAAACACTGTAAAGGTCGTCGATGAAGTATACAAAAGTCTGGGCGATGTAAACACCATGCTTAAGGATTACAAAGGCGTTCCGAAACTCATTACAGTTCTTGACACATCCCACTGGATAAGGATAAACGTTGACGAAACATCACGGGATATTATACTCGGGATAATTCTTGCCATATTCGTTGTTTATCTCTTTCTGGGAAACATACGCTCCACAATTATTACAGGTGTTGCCATACCTAATTCGCTCATCGGCGCATTTATAATAATGTACTACATGGGCTTCACGATAAATATGATTACGCTGCTGGCACTTTCTCTTACCGTCGGTCTTCTTGTCGATGACGCCATCGTTGTCAGGGAGAATATATTCCGGAAACTTGAAGGCGGTCTCCCTCCGGACGAGGCGGCTGAAAAGGGGACGAAAGAGGTTATGCTTGCCGTTATAGCCACAACCCTTACAATCATGTCTGTATTTATCCCCATTGCATTCCTCCAGGGTATAGTTGGAAGGTTTTTCAAACAGTTCGGATTTACCGTAGTATTCGCAATGGCGGTGAGTCTCTTCGACGCACTTACAGTCGCCCCTTTCCTCAGCGCCTACTTCGCAGGCTCGGGTGAAAAGGCTAAAAATATTCTGGTCAGAAATTTCGAGAAGTTCCAGAAATACCTTGAAGAGAAATATCTTGTTATAATGAACTTCTGCCTCACCAAACCTCTCACAATTATAATAATTACAACACTCGTTTTCATAAGCAGCCTTGGTTTAATGGCTTTTATTAAACAGGGATTTGTTTCTGAAGGGGATGATGGAATGTATACTATTTCCATAAAACTTCCCAACGGCACAAGTCTCCAGGGTACGCAGGAGGTAATAAGCCAAATTGAGACCAGGATTAAAACGCTTCAGGATCTTGACTATATGTCGGTAACGATAGGGGGCGACCAGGGGGAACCTGAACAGGGAAAAATTGACTGTTTTCTCCTGCCGGTTGAGATGAGAAAGAACAATACAGAGTGGAACAAGACCGAAACCAGGAAATTTCTTGCAGATTTTCAATACGCCAGACCTGCCGTTGACAGGATTAAAATCTCATCAATTGATGACAAGCCGTACATTCTCGCCATAAAGGGGAATAATCTTGAACAGATAGAAAAATACTCAACAGACATGTTAAAGGATCTGCAGAAAATACCAGACCTGACCGAGGTTGAATCGAGTTATGAAACCGGTAAAGCGGAATTTCAGGTTAAAATGAATCAGTTCAAGATGAAAGAACTCGGTGTAATACCTGGTGTTGCGGGGATGGAACTGAGGTATGATGTAGCCGGCGCAGTAGTCGGCAAACTTACAGACGGCGGTCTTGAATACGACATCAGGGCAAGGCTCAGACCTGACCAGAGAGATCTGAGATACACCTATAAATCGACAAAAATACCTAATATGCATAACATGATGGTTCCCCTGACTGCCATAGCGGATTTCAACAGCACAACCGGCAAATCAAAAATAAGCCGCCAGGACAGGGCGTACGTAATAGCAATAACTGCAAACCTCTCGGCAAAGGGCGCCGTCGGTAATGCAATGAACCTGACTGAAAAACTGATTAAAGAGAAATATCCTCTCCCCAACGGTGTTACATACAGTTTTATAGGGGAATCAGAGAGCTTCGGAGAGCTTCTCTCGGGAATAAAAGTTGCTTTCACCCTCTCGTTTATATTTATCTTTCTGGTGCTTGCAAGCCTTTACGAATCGTTTATTACACCCTTTACCATACTCCTTGCAATTCCACCCGCCATGACCGGTGCGTTAATCTCACTGCTTGTAACCGGGTTTACTCTTGACATGTTCAGCATGATAGGGATGGTAATGCTCATGGGGCTTGTCACCAAGAACTCAATACTCCTTGTTGACTTTGCCCTGGAGGGGGTACGATCGGGAGTTGAGAGGAAGAAGGCAATTATGGATGCCGGGCTTAAAAGGCTGCGTCCGATTCTTATGACAACATTCGCCATGATGGCCGGCATGCTCCCCCTTGCTTTGGGTCTCGGTGAAGGGGCCCAGATAAAGCAGTCGATGGGTGTTGCAATTCTCGGAGGTCTTCTTGTTTCAACAGTAATTACGCTGGCGGTAGTACCTGCTACATTTGAATACATCGACATGTTCAGGGAGTTTATAGAAAGCAGATTCAGAATAAAAAAGAAACCTGACACACTTTCGGATGAAACTGATCCGGATGAACCGGCGACTGAAACGGCAGAAAAGGTTAAGACTAAACCCGGAGCTAAAAAATCCGCATTAAGGAAATCCGCCGGATAATGCGGATTTTCTTAATGTGTCGGAAACAGCGTCAAAGAGAAAACTCACGCTTTATAATTTCAATCAATTCGTCAAAATTCACAGGTTTTGTCAGGAAGGCCAGCGGATTTATTTTTTTTACTTCATTCTGAATGTCTTCATTGATATATCCTGTAACGAATACAATTTTTGACTCCATAGACTGTACAATTCTCCATGCCGCCTCAATGCCGTCAATTATACCGGAGAGTCTGATGTCCATCATTATCAGATCCGGTCTGTGAAGATCGGCCATCAGCACGGCCTCTTCACCGGATGCGGCTATGCCGCAGACATCAAGTCCGATGCCTGTCATTCTCTTTCTGATAAGCATTGCGGTAATGATTTCATCCTCAACTATCATCAGCCTGATTTTATCCGCTTTTGTCATACACGCTCGTAATATTTATTATCGTTGAAAACTATACGCCAAGAGACTCCGCTTTCGTTTTTACACTCCACAATCCCCCTGAGCTGGCTTATGACTATATTTTTCATTATCATCAATCCGAAGCTGTCCGCATTATTAATGTCAAATGACACGGGAAGTCCGCAGCCGTCATCCCCCGAATGTATCTCTATATATTCTCCGGTTCTGAAGCATTTTACAGAGACATTCCCTCTCCTCCCCCCCGGGAAGGCATGTTTGAATGAATTGGATAAAAGCTCGCCAAGTATCAGCCCGCATGGAACAGCATAATCAATAAGGAGGTTGATGTTTTCCACATCTATTGAAACCGTTATACGTTCATCTGAGACTCTGTATCTTTTCAGAAGTAGCTCCACCAGCTCCTCAATATATTCCCTGAAATCTATTTTTGATAGATTACCCGACCGGCTGAGCTTTTCATGGGCAAGAGCCATGAACATAATTCTGTTCTCAATCTCCATGCACTGTTCGGCAAGTTCACTGTTTCCAAGATATGATGCCTTCAGTTCCATGAGGCCGCAGATAATCTGCATATTATTCCTGGTTCTGTGGTATATTTCATGAATCAGGGCCTCCTTTTCTTTAAGTGCATCCTTCAGCTGATTTTCAGACTCAATCCTCCCTGTAATGTCAAGAACAGTGCCGAATGACCGGACAGCCTTCCCTTTGCTGTCACATTCAATTCTGCATCTTTCATTAACATACTTCACTGTACCATCTTTCAGATCAAACCTGTGTACTATATCATAAGGTATTCTGCTGTAGATGAATCCGGTATATATCTGGTTGACAAACTCCCTTTCGTCCGGATGTACATTGTCAAGAAAGGCTTCATATGTAGGCACTACAGATCCGGGCTCAAGGTTGAATATCCTGTACATTTCGTCCGACCATGTGAGGCGGTCATTTTTAATGTCATAATCCCAGTACCCCAGGTTGGCAATCTCCTGCGCCTCTTTAAGCCTGGCTTCGCTGTCCATTAAAATCTGTTCCGATTTCAGCTCTTCGGTTACATTGAGAAATGATCCCATAAGATACATTGCCCTTCCATCTTTCCCCTTGAGCATAGTTGCAAAAAAACGGGACATAAAAACGGAACCGTCTTTCCTTAATGCCGAGAGGAGTCCGGAATAAATTTCATTTTTAAGGATGTCACGGTTTACCTGAACAGCCATGTCAGGTTTTTCCCAGAATTCAGCCGCTATCCTCCCCTTTATCTCATCAGCCGAATCATATCCCCACATTTTAACCATTGAAGGATTGACATAAACGATCTTCCCTTTCATATCAGATATCCCTATACCGCTGAGCGATGAATCAAGGGCATTCTCCTTGAGTTTCAGTTCAAGTTCAATATTCTTGCGTCCGGTTATATCCTCGGCAATCCCCGCCATCCTGTATGTTTCACCTTCAGCGTTTCTTACGGGAAAAGCCCTGGCGTAAATCCACCTGATGCTGCCATCAGGGCGGATTATCCGGTACTCCGGAAACCCGGGATCCGTTATATCTCCCGATGCCTTGTCACGTATGGCCGAAAGTACAGATTCGCGGTCATCAGCAGCCACTGAATCAAGCCACGAACGTGGATCTTCATATAAACTCCTGCAGCTCTTGCCCCATATCTCCTCGTATGCAGGGCTGACGTATATCATTTCATTCCAGTCTGAGGATACTATCCAGAATACCTCTGTGATATTTTCAGCGATCTGCCTGAACCTCTCCTCGAAACGGAACTCCCTGCTTTTCAGGTCATCATTTATAAGAGAATCATGTATATATATTCTGAGATCAATTTCAATAATCCGTCTCAATCCTGAAATAATTTTCCCGATGCTGCTGTTAAAAGATATCTCATCATTATACAGTACACAGAGAAGTCCGAAGAGTTCATCATCAGGGAGAACCAGCCGGATGCCGATGCAGGAGACAAACCCCAGGTTCAGATCGGACATCTCTTTGCTGTTTACATCCTGTGAATCATTTACAGCACAGACAAGCTCTCCTGAACCTGCTATCTTTTCAAAAAACGAACGCGGCATTTTATTAATCCGGTATCCTGTATTCACCGGAACTGCAGCAGCACCATTAGCTGCAATTACTTCAAGAAAATCACCATCAACTCTCATCAATACAGACAATTGAGCGCTCGAGATTTCTGATAATATATCCACTGACTCCTGCCATTTCCGGACATATGGGGTGGGTATAATCCCGATATTAAGTTTTCCGCCTTTCATTCTTTTTCCTGTTAAAAAATAACGATTATTTACCTGTTATATATCCGGTCACTCATCAAGCACTTCCCTTACTTTTTTAATAAAAGCAGCCATCTGGAAGGGTTTCTGGATGAAATGTACATTTGTTTCAAGAATCCCGTGGTGACTTATTATATCGCTGGGATAACCCGACATATATAGTACTCTGGAGCATATACGTTTTTCAAAAAGGCTTTTATAAAGCTCTTTCCCGTTCCCGTCGGGGAGCACAACATCTGTGATCAGCATCTGAATATTCTTCCGGTATGATCCGGCAATTTCCAGTGCAGTTTTGACATCCATGGCCTCAATGACTGTATACCCGCAGTCTGCCAGAAGGTTTATGGTCATTTTACGCACCTGTTCCTGATCCTCAACCACCAGAAGAGTCTCCCGGCCATCTGCAGATATTTCAGTTTCCGGCGCATGGGAGCTTGCAGGGACTGTACCCTCGTAGCACGGAATATAAACCCTGAAACTGGTACCCTTATTCAGTTCACTGTAGACAGAAATATGCCCTCCATGCTGTTTGATTATTCCGTAAACCGTAGCAAGGCCCAGACCTGTACCTCTCCCCCCCTTTGTGGTAAAAAAAGGTTCAAATATCCTCTTACGGGTCTCAAAATCAATACCTTCTCCGGTATCGGCAATCTCCATAACAACATAAGATCCGGCCTTTATATCTTCATGACTTCTTGCATAAGACTCATCAATCTCCTCAGATGAAGTTATTATAAATAAAGTACCCCCGGCCGGCATTGCATCCTGGGCATTGATAGCCAGATTCAGTATAACCTGCTCAATCTGTCCGATATCGGCCATAATCAGAAAGGCTGAAGGGGTAAGATTCATCTGAATATTAACATTTTCAGAGAGAGTATGACGAAGCATGTTTTCAAAACCGGATATAAGCGTATTCAGGTCAACGGGTTTCACTTCAAGAGTCTGCTTCCGCGCAAAGGCAAGAAGCTGCCGTACAAGGTCGCGTGACCTTTCCGAAGCGCGGATAATCTCGTTAAGTTTATTCAGACGAGGATCATCCTTCGACAGGCTTTTTTTGATAAGTTCCGCATAACCCATTATAGGAGTAAGCATATTGTTGAAATCATGGGCCACGCCCCCCGCGAGCCTGCCTACAGCTTCCATCTTCTGCGCCTGGATAAGCTGATCCTCAAGCTTTTTACGTTCCATTTCCGCCTTTTTATGTTCGGTATTATCCCTTATACATTCAATGGCGGCAAAAATTTCACCTGAAGAATCGCGAAGAACAGAGGTTGCACCGGAAAGGTACGCCCCTCCCCCCGGCAATGCCGGAGTAAAAGCTTCGGCAAAAAGAATATCCCCTGCTTTTCTGATTCCTGTATATTTCTTCTCAATGTTATCATCCTGTTCAAGGACAAAATCTATTAATATCGGTCTCCTTTCACCGTAAAACGGGACAGCATATTCATAGTCACCCTTCCCTATCATATCTGCCCCCTTTATACCGGTCATATCCTCCATAGCCCTGTTCCAGGCTATTACCCTGCTGTTCCTGTCAATTACAAGAGTTGCATCAGGAAGAAAATCAATAATATCCTTAAGCCTCCTCTGCGATTCTCTCAATTCACTGTACACACGATTTCGTTCTATAATACTCCACATCCCCTCCATCAGGAGAGTCATCTGCCTGAGATCGGTTTCATCATATTCGCAATACTTATTTGCAACACCGGCAAGAAGTACAATCTTTGAGCCGCTTATAACCGGGACATGCATATGCCGTTTTATCCACAGCCGCTCTTCATCAGACTCTTCATAAAGCGGGCTGGGTGTATTGTCGTCATTGTTTAAAACTGCCTTCCGCTGGCGTATAGCCTCCCTCCAGAGACCGGAGGTACTGACCTGGTAATGGAGGTTCCTGTCATTAATACCGCATTCAGGCATTACACCATGCGACCATACCTGAACATCAATTTCAGTTTCATCATCATTCATCAATCCAAGATATCCTATTTCGCTCTGTGTGAGCCTTATAGCCTCTTCAAAGGCATATTTCATGATTTCATAGTCAGCTGTGTCGGTCATCTGGTTTATTTTCAGAAGCGTGTCCAGCCTCTCTGCATTTATACGAAGCAATTCCTCACCCATTTTCTCATCGGTAATATCGTAGAGAGTTTCCACTGCACTTTTAATTTTTCCGTTATTATCATATACCGGAGCTGCGGTAAAACGAAGCCATTTTCCGTTTTTCATAGCCGGGAAAAAATCTGTCGATTCGTATGCATTCTCAATAAGCCCCGAACGGTTAAACTTTCCTTCATACCATTGTACGATTGAATCTGCAGAACCATCCATCAGCAGGTCGACCAGACAGGGACGTTCATGGTCATAAAATGCCATCCATTGCCTGCTGGTGCCGATAACATCTGAAGCCCTGATTCCGCTGTACTCCTCAAGCGCTCTGTTCCAGTGTGTCACCTTATGATTTCTGTCTATTACAAACTGTGGAATAGGAGATCCATCCACTATTGCCTTCAGGTTCTGCTCGCTTGACCTCAGCGCCTCTTCAGCTCTTTTACGCTCGGTTATATCCAGGACTATCCCCTGGTAGTGAGTTATTGTTCCATCAACACCGCGTCTGATCCATGTCCTGTCGTCAATCCATCGTATGTCGCCTGCTTTTGTCAAAACTCTGTATTCTTGAGTAAACTCCGATCTCCCCTCCCCCGTATACCTTTCAATCTCTTCAGCCAGCCTCTGAACGTCATCAGGATGTATCACCGATTCATACCTGATCCTGCCGCTTATAAAATCATCAGGTGTATAACCGAAATTTGCAAGGTTGTCTGACACGTATTCAACCGGCCATCCCGGGACAGCCCTCCATAACCAGGCTATTGCCGGGCTGTGATTAATGATAAATTCCAGTTCGACTCTCTTTTCGGAGGCTTCACGCAGTTCCTTCTCGCGCCGTTTGCGCATGGTAATGTCCCTGAACAGACCCTCAACTCCCGCGTAATTTCCGGCATCATCAAAATATATATGACTGCTGACTTCAACAATTACCGGATTGCAGCTTTTTGTTTTCAGAACTACTTCGTAGTTTGTAACTCTCCCCTTTTCCCTGATCTCTCTAAGAAATTCAGCCCTTTCCTCAGGCTTGTAATAAAAAACATCCGCAACCGGCTTCCCGAGAAGCTCATCTGCCGACTCATATCCCAGAAGCGTCAGAGCGCTTGGGCTCACCATAATAAGATTCCCCGATTTATCGCTCCGGTAAAATACATCCTGAATATTGTCTATAACACTTCTGTAATCCGACTCTTTGGTCCTGAGGATTTCATGCTGTTTTCTAAGTTCTTTGTTTGCTTTCTCAAGTTTTTTTCCGGAAAGCCCCATCTCACCAAAGAGCCTTGCCAGGCGTGAAAAATAATCCATTGCGCTTTTTATCCGTAATTCGCTGAAAACCGGAACGCGTTCCAGCGCGTTCATATACCCCTCTCTATCAAATCCGGCTTCCTTTGCCTGACGGAGAAAGAATTCCCTATCCGGTTTATCAAAGAAAAACTGCCCTGTAAAAAAATTAGCGAGGTGCCTCCCGTCAATCATAATCGGTACCGCGACATCAACCAATCCGTTTTTACATTTGTAGACATTATAGGTTTCCCCTTTATCCAGCTTTCCGGCCAATACAGTATCACTCTCATGGCAACGTCCCGCCGTTAAAGGATTAATCCTGTGAAAACGGGTGCATAAGTCCTGCCATTCCGTAGCAACCAGAATATTCCCTTCAAGGTCAAGTATAGCGGTCGCCATTCCGGTGATTGCGCTGAAGCTTTCACACAAACCGCGCAACTCTTCAATGTCTACCAGTTCGGAAAATTTAAATTCGCCGCCGTTGTCTTCTTCATTTCCCATAATTCTTTCCCTGTATAAAACAGTTTAAAATCATCAGGCCACCGGGTTCGGATATTCTCTTCCTGTTCTTTACAAAATTACTCACCTGATTAAGCAATCCTGTAATCATATATATAGTAATGAAAATCCTCTCCATAAACAATGCTTCACAGTAAAAAAAAAAGAGAGCCTTTCCGGCTCTCTTTTTATACGATTAATATAATTAATATATTTTTTTTTACTGTTTCATTACTTCAGTCATTTTTGACATAGCATCCTTAAACTCTTTTGAATCGGCGTATTTTGTCATAACACCTGTAATTGCAACGGTAAACTTCCCCATTGCCTTGGTCATGGCCTCTTCTTCAGATTTGAATTTTTCATTGTCTTCCACTTTCAGATCAGGATATTTCTTTTCAAGTTCCTTGCCCGTTTCAGCAAGTTTTTTCATCCCTTCGGCGTATGCTATAAGCGCTTCCCCTGCATCTTTACCACTTGTGGCTGAGCTTACTTTATCGGCTGTTTTGTCTGTCAGTTTTGTCATATCAAGAATGAGCGCCTTTGCTTCAGATTCAGGGCTCTTTGAACATGAAACCATGCCTGCTATGATGAGTACGAACATTGATGCCAGAATTTTTTTCATATGTTTCTCCTTTTAATTTTAATCAGTATTTATTCCTTCAGTTTTATAAGTAAAAAATGTTTAAGTTCCATGCCGCCATATCTGCCGGAAGAGATAATAAACTTGTTTCCTTTCTCCCTTTTCTACAGGGTCTAAGGGGCGAAGCCCCTTAAAAAAGCCACATCAAGGCTTCCTGAGCCCTACAAATACCAGTCTTGAAACAACCCTAATATTTATTTTTTAACAAGAAATATGTTCAGGAATTATTACTGAAATTCAAAATAAGTATATCCCTCATGAATTTCAAGTATTAAATTACTCGAGTTAGGCGTTTTTTGGACATAGCTACGCCATGAGTTTTAGTTTTTTATAAATGTCCCTCTTGGAGACACCCTTTTTATGCATTATAATCACTTGATCAACGTACTCCCGCTTCTTCATTATTTTGAAATACTGTCGAGATTTCCCAAGACTCTGTTCATTGTTAGCAACTCTCAATGATTCAAGTAAAGCATACGCAGCAAATACAAGAGCACAGTATTTTTCTATTGCCTTCAGTTTCCTCATCTGGTATTGACTCATACCAAGACGATCTTTACAATAAAGATATCCAACTTCAATATCCCAGCGAAAGCTGTAATATTTCAAGATGCCTTCATTATTCAAGTTCATATCCGTACTAAGGATGAACATTCTAGATCCGTCCTTGACTCTCTTTGATATCAGTATAATTGCATTACCGATACCTTTCAGCCAGACTTCTATCCGTCTGACTTTGAAGGCTTCATCCTTTAATTTTACTTTCTCAAAGGATGAGTTTCTTAAGTTTTTCACATAAGCTGACAGCTTATGTTTTTTACCATGCTCTTTGAACTGGAATACTCTATTGCTCTTAAGCGCTCCTATAAGTTCAAATTCCCGGTCTTTTACAGCTTTTACGACTTTCTCCGATGTGTACCAGCTATCTACTAAACAGTATATCTTATCTCCCGTAAAAGGTTCAAACTTATCTATCAATTCACATGCTATATCCGGTTTTGTTTTAAATACTTCTCCGGATTTAGTTGCCACTTTCTCATTTAGATAAAACCGGAAATCATATGGGAAAGATATATCCCCTGATCTATAATGACTTGTCACCAAACTGTGACCATATACCGTTCTGCCTTTTGAATGAGAATAATGCCACCCGAGACTTTCTATCTTCTTCGGTTTTCCCGGCTTCTCTATCACAGTATCATCTATTATTAAAAAGCCTGTCCCGTTTTTCTTCGCGATACATTTTAAAAAATTCCTGTTAACTCTTAAAAGATCTTTACAGGTCCAAGCTGTATCTCTTATAAACTTTATATCATTACTAACATCTCTTGTGTCAACCTGAATGGAGTTGAGACTTGAGATTGTATGACGACCATCATATTCTATTATCCCTTTCAGCATCTTAGTAAAATGCCTCATTTGCGGTTTTGAAAAAATTTCTTTCGCCGCTGTAAAATACTTGTCTTCTGTAATCTGTTGTTTATTTTTTTATTCATTAGAGTTTTTAAAATACTATTCATAATGGGGTAAAAAATTAATACTATTTTTTGCCCCATTATCTTTTTTCTTTTAAAAAAACGCCTAACTCAAGTAAATTATTTTAATGCGGATGTTTGTCTTTATTATCTTTTTCCTTCATCGAGCTTAACCGCTGCAGCCTCCCTGACGGAATCTCCGATTTTCTGAATCCTGAATGAGAAAATAATTCCGAGAATCAGGCATACAGAACCGCAGATAAAAACAGTTACAGGCGCGCCTGCTTTTGAGGATACCGCGCCGGCAATGAGACTGCCAACAGGTGCTGCGCCGTTAAACGCCATTACGTAAAAGCTCATTACTCTTCCCCTTTTATTCTCATCAACAACAGCCTGCAGAACCATGTTGCAGGAGGCGATAACCACGATCATGCTGAAACCGATAATTACCAGGAGAACTACAGATACATAAAGAATTCCGGAGAATGAAAAAGCCATTAAACCCGCAGCCAGAGTATAAACGGCAATATTCATTACCCTCCCCTGGCCCTCAATCGACTTTCTCATTGCAAGGTAAACCGTAGCAAGAAATGCCCCGGCTCCTGAGGAGGATACAAGCAGCCCGAAGGTATGTGACCCGCCGTTGAAGATTTTAGCGGCAAAAACAGGGAGAAGTACAGGGAATGTCATGCCGAAAAAAGTGATAGAAGCTATTAAGAATAGAATATCTCTTATCGGAATAAAACCCATAGCATAGGTAAAACCCTCCTTCATATCCGAGAGAAGATTTTTCCCCGATTTTGCAATTTCAACCGGAGTTACCTTCATTGAAACAAAGGCGGCAATAACCGCGATATAACTGATTCCGTTTATAAGAAAGCATACCCCCTCGCCGGCCGCTGCCACAATAACCCCTGCAAGAGCCGGGCCGATGAGTCTTGATGCGTTGAAAATCGATGAATTGAGCGCGATGGCATTCGGAAGGTCTGATTTGTCTTTCACCATCTCTATAACGAAAGCCTGCCTTACAGGCATTTCAAAAGCGTTAATGATGCCGAGAATGCAGCTGAGAGTGAGTATATGCCACACCTGAACTATGCCGGAGAGGGTGACAGCAGCATAAACAAAGGCCTGAAACATGGACAATGTCTGCACAACCAGAAGTATCCTGCGTTTCTTAAGCCTGTCCCCGATAACTCCGGCAAAAGGGGATATGAAAAACACCGGCATCTGTCCGAGAAAACCTGAGAGTCCCAGCATAAACGCAGAACCGGTAAGGCGGTAGATGAGCCAGCTTGCGGCAATGCTCTGCATCCATGTGCCGATAAGAGAAACTCCCTGGCCGAAAAAAAACAGCCGGTAATTCCTGTTTGACAGTGCCCTGAGCGCCGGGGCTGGCCTCCTGCCATTCATCCGTATTACTCAAGCTTGATCAGCAGCTCGCCGTTTTTAACCCTCTGCCCCTCTTTTACCGCAATAACGGCTACAACGCCGTCTGAAGGCGCCGTAATATTTGTCTCCATCTTCATCGCTTCAATAACAAGAAGGCTCTGCCCCGCTTTCACATGATCGCCTGCTTTTACAAGCAGCCTGGAGACAGAACCGGGTATACCGGCGCCTATCTCTTTCGGATTGTCCGGATCGGCATTCTGTGTTGTAACAACCGTTTTCTCAGCCCTGTACGTCCTGTCAAGTATAGTCATTTCACGTCTGTTGCCGTTGACTTCAAATACAATTTCCCTGTATCCGTCACTGTTTATCTTTCCGATCTGAAGAAGTTCAATAATAAATACCTTCCCCTCGTCAAGTTCCACGTCAAATGGTGTTCCTATCCTCAACCCGTCAAAGAAGAGCGGAGAATCCATTCTGCTCAAGTCGCCGTATTTTTTTATAAACGCAATATATTCCTCAAATACCTTCGGGTAAAGCGCATAGCTTAAAACATCCTTCATAGTCGGAGCGATGTCCATTTTTCCCGAAAGCTCGTCTCTCAGTTTTTCAAAGTCAACTGCCGGAAGCAGCTCACCGGGCCTGCAGGTAATCGGGGTTTTCCCCTTCAGTACTATCTCCTGAATTTCCCTTGAGAAACCTCCCACAGGCTGACCCATCATACCTTCATAAAACGAAACCACAGAATCGGGAAAAGCCATGTCCCTCCCCTTTATTATTATATTTTCAGGGGTTAAATCATTTTTAACCATGAAAATCGCAAGATCACCCACCATCTTCGAAGATGGAGTTACCTTGACAATATCTCCCACCATGAGGTTAACTGTCATATACATCTCCTTGACCTCAAGAAACTTATGCCCAAGGCCAAAGCTGTCCACCTGTGATTTGAGATTTGAATACTGCCCGCCCGGAATCTCATATTTATAAATCTCTGCCGTGCCCGATTTCAGCTCGGATTCGAACTGGTTGTAAACCGGTCGTATATCGTTCCAGTAATCTGAAATCTCCTGTATATTATCGCGGTTGAGCCCAGTATCCCTGTCTGTATATTCAAGCGCGGCTACGATAGAGTTAAGAGCAGGCTGGCTTGTAACCCCGGACATGCTGTTGAATGATGTGTCGACTATATCAACACCCATCTCCGCCGCGAGAAGAACAGTGGCAACTCCGTTACCACTGGTATCATGCGTGTGAAGATGTATGGGGATTGATATCTCATCCTTCAATGCCTTTATCAGCTTTTCGGCAGCGTATGGTTTAAGCAGACCGGCCATATCCTTAATACCGAGAATATGGGCGCCCATATTCTCAATCTCTTTCGCGGTTTTTACATAGTACTCAAGTGTATATTTATCTCTTTTGCTGTCGAGGATATCGCCGGTATAGCATACACATGCCTCGGCAATCTTCCCTGTTTTAAGAACCTCATCAACCGCAACCTCCATCCCCTTAAGCCAGTTCAGGGAATCGAATATCCTGAAAATGTCTATTCCGGATGAAGCGGATTGCTGTATAAACTCCCTTATAAGATTGTCAGGGTAATTTGTGTAGCCAACCGCGTTTGCACCACGCAGAAGCATCTGAAACATTATGTTAGGAATCTTTTCCCTCAGTTCCTCGAGCCTTTTCCATGGGTCCTCTTTGAGAAATCTGTACGAAACGTCAAATGTCGCACCGCCCCACATCTCAAGAGAAAAAAGTTCAGGCGCGAGATACGCCGTCGGTTCGGCTATCTTCAGCATGTCGTGGGTCCTCAGCCTTGTAGCCATAAGTGACTGGTGAGCGTCACGATATGATGTATCGGTAAGAAGAAGTTTTTTCTGCGATTTAATCCACTCTACAACACCTGCTGGCCCCTTTTCATCGAGAAGCTGTTTTGTTCCGCGAAGTCTGACATTTTCCGGAACATGCGGAATTCTCGGAACGTCATGTTCCATTGTAACCCCTTTGGTCTCATTAACAGCCTTTTCCCCGAGGTATGTGAGTATTCTGATTTCACTGTCATCACGGGGGGCTATATTAAAGAGTTCGGGGGTACTTTCAATAAATCCTGTTGTACACTCGCCATTCTGAAAGACCGGATGTGACAGAACATTAAGCAGAAACCCCTCGTTTGTTTTAACGCCGGAAATGACAAGTTCCTTGATGGAACGCCTTGCCTTGTTTATGGCATCATGAAATGTCCTTGAATGAGATATGATCTTCACAAGCAGCGAATCGTAGTATGGGCTTATAACAGAGCCGGTATAGCCGTTTCCGCCGTCAAGCCTTATACCGCAGCCCGAGCCGGTCCGGTAAACGTCAATTCTTCCGGTGTCGGGGGCAAAGTTGTTTGCCGGATCTTCAGTGGTTACCCTGCACTGTATCGCGTACCCTCTCGACCTGATTGAATCCTGCGATTTAATCCCTATCTCATCGGAGTCGAGCCTGTGCCCCTGCGCGATCAGTATCTGACTCTGTACAAGGTCTATGCCTGTAACCATTTCGGTAACCGTATGCTCAACCTGTATCCTCGGGTTCATTTCAATAAAGTAATGGTTTCCGTTTCTATCGACAAGAAACTCAACGGTTCCCGCGCTTCTGTAATCGACAGCCTTCGCGATTTTAACAGCATCGGCGCATATGGCCTCTCTCTGCTTTTCGGATATTGCGATGGAGGGGGTAAACTCTATAACCTTCTGATGTCTTCTCTGTATGGAACAATCCCTCTCAAAGAGGTGTACAATATTTCCGTAATTGTCCCCAAGAACCTGCACCTCTATATGTTTCGGCTGTTCAAGGTATTTTTCCATGAATATATCGTCATTGCCGAAGGCTTTACGCGCCTCGTTCCTTGCGTTGTGGAACCCCGGAATAAGCTCGCTTTCACTGCGGATTATACGCATTCCACGTCCCCCACCCCCGGCAGATGCCTTGAGCATAACCGGGTAACCGCATCCGGAGGCAAACTCAACAGCCTCATCATCGCTTTTAATGGCCCTTTCAACGCCCGGTATTACCGGCACACCGTTGTTCTGTGCTACAATTTTTGATTTTATCTTATCACCCAGGCTGTCCAGCATATGAGGTGTGGGGCCTATAAATTCAATCCCATGTTCCTCGCACTTCGCGGAGAAATCCGGATTCTCAGCAAGAAAACCGTAACCGGGGTGAATGGCATCAACACCCTTCTTCAGCGCGAGATTTATAATCTCTTCAATACCAAGATAAGCCTCAATCGGGCCGCTGTTTTTACCTATGAGATATGACTCATCGGATTTTGTCCTGAAAAGGGCATATCTATCTTCTCTGGAATAAATTGCCACTGTGCGTATACCAAGTTCATGGCATGCCCGGATAATCCTGATGGCAATCTCCCCCCTGTTTGCAATAAGAACTTTTTTAAATGTTTTCATTTCATTAACCTTTGGAAGTTTAATTCATCTGTAATCTCTGAATATTTTACAGGCAAAACATTTTATAATATCCAGCACTGATAACAGCAGCTGGTATTATATTATTTATTCACGGTGTAAATAAAAAATTTCAGGAAAAATTACTGATTCTGTTTTTCATGTTTTTATACCTTAAAAAAAAAAGAGACAAATGTGCCCTCTTTTTTTACCAAATATAAAATAACGATGCAGTATGTCAATTTTTTCTCTTTATAAAATGTTTAAACTCTTCTGTATTTCACCTGTAAAGTCTGAGAAAAAAGATGACTTTTAATAGTGTAAAATCGTAATATTTTTATCTGAAGGAATTTTGCGGGTCAGCAGACACAGGAGTCAACAAAAGCTGGCGGAAGTATTAAACAGGTTTATCTACAGAAAAATTGATGCGGAATTCAGTCCCACCAATCCTGTTGATTTTGACTGAACCATTAATCTGCTGTATCATCATTCTTACAAGATTAAGACCAAATCCGCGGCTGCCGGATATTTCCATGGCATCGGGCAGCCCTATGCCGTTGTCCCTTATGCTTATCTCGACATGCCTTTCACCCCTCTTTTTTATCATGACATATATTACTCCCGGTTTACTTCCGCTGAAGGCATATTTAACGGCATTGGTAAACAGTTCATTGACAATCATCCCTACAGGGAAAAGGACGCTGGAATCCAGTACCATCTCATCTATTTCACTTTCAACCTTTATGCGCGATGATGTAATATAAGTGGAAGATATCTTTGCCAGGAGATCGGAAAAATATTCCCTTGCAGCTACTGACCTGTACTCACCTGACCTGTAAAGTATATCATAAATCCCCATCATGCTCATAACCCTGCTTCTTGCGTCCTGTATGGCATTGACAGCAGCGGGATTATCCATTGAGTCCATCTGGAGATACAGAAGAGCTGCAATTGAACCCATGTTGTTCTTCACCCTGTGATGTACCTCTTTAAGCAGCAGATCTTTTTCATTGAGGAGCGAAAGAATCTTCTGCTCCGATTTTTTGTTCTCAGTTATGTCAAACATCAGGGTAAAAAAGCCATGTATGACTCCATCGCTTACATGAGGTACAAAGTGAGCCCTTATATACCTCTCCCCGACATTCTTCCGGAATGAAACGCTTTCAAATTCCACCCTCTCACCGGCAAGGGCTTTTCTGTTATACTCAGAAATACCAGCATACTCATCAGGGGGCAATACATCACTGACATGTTTCCCTATTATAGCCTCTTTGGGAATTCCATACCATCTGTCGTACCCGTCATTGGCGTACACAAAGCGTTCATCAGTATCGATATAGGACAGAAGAGCCGGGACTCCGTCCATCATCACATGAAGCTTTTCTTCACTGTTCTTTAATGCCTTTTCAGCTTCGATCCTCTGAGTAATATCTCTTGATGATGAGATAATTCCCTTAAATTTACCGTCAGGTGAGGTTATCCTCTTCCCGGTAGTCTCCAGCCATATATAGCAGCCATCCATCCTTTTTACCCTGTAGCTGAAGGTAAAAATATCGGGGATTTCAACAATTCTGCGGTATATATCAAATACGCTTGCTCTGTCCTCCTCGTGATAATACTGTACAATATTAGTTCCGGTGAGTTCATTTTCACTGTAACCTATAATAGCTTTGCAAAGCGGGGATATATAAAGAATTATTCCGTTTTCATCAATCCGTGATATTACATCTGTTGAGTTTTCAGCAATAAATCTGTATTTCTCCTCGCTTTCACGCAGAACCATGGCCGACTCAAAGAGACGGAATGCCATATTAATAGAAGAAAGAAGAACCGGATTGCCGATACTCTTTACAACGTAGCCATACCGCGCCACACCGTTAACCCTGCGTATTGTATCTTCATCGCTGAAGGCTGTGAGGAAAACGACAGGCACATCGATTATACCGGTGATCTTCTCTGCTGCAAGAATCCCGTCAATCCCCTTTCCAAGGTCAATGTCCATAAGCACAAGATCAAAAACAGCTCCCGAGGCGGCATACTCTACACCCTCCTCTCCCGAAGGGAAAGTAACCACTTCAAAACCTTTCTCTCTTAAAAACTTTGCCTGGGAAAAAGCTATAATATTATCATCTTCAACAAGAAGTATTTTCTTTTTAGTGATGCTGTCCATAGAACTCCGGAGGTTGATGTTAAATCCAAACTATTACTATACTCACATATAACGAAAAAAAATGCCACAAAATATTTTTTAAAATAATAAAAAATAGATTTTGCAGTACTCCGATAATCCGACATTGCGCATGCTTTTTGATATTTAATTCTCTTAACTATCAAAAATGTAACGTTAAAAAATAAACATTCACACTCAGTCCAGTGTGAATGAAAATAAGTAATTCACCCGCACACCATATACCATATGTTATAAAATAAAGCCCCGGCGGGCGGAATCACGCAGCAGGTACACAATAGAGCATTTCCATATACACTGTGACCGTACACCGGTATGTTAACCGGTCACGCAGCTTATACAGCCGCTGCGCTTCGCGGTATCAGTATATCATTGATTGAGTATCGGGAATATTCTCTTTTTATTCAACAAACCGGCAGATTAATTGTTTGCAGAATACGCTGGTTATTGTATATTTTGGCGTAGTGGTTATCGGATTTTCCTGGAGTTCAGAAAATGAAATTAAGAGTAAAGGTATCGGTAATATTTGCGTTAATGCTGGTTTTAAATATTTTTGTTGTTATCTACGGATTAACCTTTGTGCTTGATAGTCTGTCGACGAAGATGATGAAGAAACAGGCTGAGAATATAACGATGTTTCTTCAGCACAGAGTAAGCGCATCAATGGAAGAAGCCTCGGGCGAAGATATTATCAGACATATAAATTCAGATTTCAATATTGCCAAACATATTTCGGATGAAAGCAAGGGGTTTGAGTTAAAAAAAATTCTTCTTATAAAACCGGATTACACAGTTACGGCTTCGTTTCCCGAAAGTGAAAAGGGGGCAAGCTACGCTGCCCATGATGATATACGCGAAGCTTTCTCAAAGAAAAATATGGAGACAGTTGAGGAAACAAATAAAGATAAAGACGGAAATATCTCCAGGGATATCGATGTAGTCTCTTATTTCACCTCCGCCGAAGGTTCTCCGATGGTAATCGAGGTTAAACTCGATTTTGCTCAGAGCATAACGCTGCTTGAGGCTCAGTATACCGCCATTGAAACAGGCGCCATCATCATAGCGCTGACGCTCCTTGCCGGCCTGCTAGGCGTACTTCTCATCACCATGAGAAGTACCGTAATAAAACCGGTTTTGAAAGTAACCAGCGCCATGGAGAAGGTCGGAGACGGCAACCTTGAAATAGTGCTTCATGAAGGATCGAAAGATGAATTCGGACTCCTTGCACAGAGGTTTAATGAAATGGTGCAGGGACTGAAGGAAAAATTCAGGCTGTATAATTACGTTTCGCAGGGAACCATAAAGGCGGTAAAAGATTCGCTGGGGGACAGCGGCGGACACCGGACAACACGGAAAGTCCTTACACTCTTTTTTTCAGATATAAGGGGCTTTACAACCTATTCGGAATCGAGGGACCCGGCAGCTGTAATCAGTTCGCTGAATAAAATCCTTTCGCTTCAATCGGAGATAATACAGAATACCGGCGGGGATGTTGACAAGTTTGTCGGAGATGAGGTTATGGCAGTATTCAATGCCCCCTCCGCAGCAATTGATGCCGCCCTGGCGATCCAGAAGAGAATGAATGAGGAGAGGGCTGATTTTGAGAACCTTCATATAGGCATCGGTATTCATACCGGCGAGGTGATGCAGGGCGATGTCGGCTCTGCGGATATGCGTGACTTTACTGTCATAGGCGACAACGTCAATACGGCGGCAAGGCTTGAATCGGTAGCCGGCCGGGATGAAATTCTGATATCTGAATATACGGCAAAGAGCGATGACGTAAGAAGCAGTTATTTTTTAAAACCGAGGGGGGATCTTAAGCTTAAAGGGAAGGAGATCGCTATAAACACATACCTTGTTACAGGGAAAAATGACCGGCAATGATAATATTACCTGTTTAAACATAATATATTTTCTATTTAAACATAATATAAAATACAACCATGCCAAGAAGCACCAGAACCAGAAGCATAAACCCCTGGATATACCTGATTCTCCTTTCATGGAGATGCTGACGATATACCTTTGCCCCGGCTTCGGTCAGGGGGTAATCACCTTTATAAAACATGCCGGTAATGTCCCTGCGGTTTTTATTTATTATAAATGTATCCTTGTCAAGATAGCCAATATCAATAAGTTCCATAATAAGGGCTATCTGACTTATATCCCTGATCTCCACAGGTGGGTCGTTTTTATCGATTCTGTTCTCTGCATAGAGAAGAACTTCCATCAGGGGAAAATACTGCTCCCTGTTCTTTTTAAGATCATGCATCTGAGCCTTATATTTCATGTTTGTTTTCATTGTGATGCAAACTAAAAAGATTCGAAGTAATATGTCAAATTAATTTACAATGCATAACCTGTTTATTCTTCACACGTGCCGCAGGATCAGACTTCTTTTTTTACTTTTGTTATTTTCTTTACCGGTTTTACACCTCCGGCTGACCTTGTATCTTTCACCGGTTTAACGATCTTCCCGGTTTCATCATCCTTCACAGCCGGTTTAGCCTTACCGGCTGTTTTCTTCCCGATATCACCTTTACCGCCCGATTTCCCCTTTACTGTTTTTTTCTTCTCTCCGGTTTTACCATTTTTAAAAATCGGCTTCCCGATACCCCAGCTTTCCGGATTGTCCGATTCAAGGAGCAGATCCTCAGTAACCTCGCAGAGCCTTCGCTCGATATTTTCAGCATCCGCTACATAACCATTCTCCGCACAGAAGAGCATAAAAGCCCGAAGTACAGGTTCAACTGAATAGAAAAAGTTTTCATTGGCCACAACCTTGCGCGGCATTAATCCTATACAGCACTCCAGTGAACGCCGGGCAGTCCAGTTCAGCGGCATCTGCAGAAAATAGTTATACATCATTTCACCGAATATCGATACTACAAGCTCCGCCTCATTTTTCTCTTTTTGCCCCAGTTTTATATAGAAGCGGCTTTTTTTAAACTCACTGAAATAAACTGCCAGTGATTCCTTCACTTTACTGAAACTCTCCTCCGAATATGCCGCGTCACAGGTTTCCGCCATCACCTTTTTTTCATCAAGCACAAGACAGTCGACCACAGTTTTAACGTCAATTACAAGATTGGGAACCAGTTCACCCCTAACCGGGTCATCTGTGCCGGGGAGATGTTCCGAAATAAGCTTCACAAGGTAATCCATAAGGTAAGGCTGGCTGTTACCCTGGTGAAAAACCACGCTGATTTCGTCATCATCTTTACTGCTGTTGTATACACTGTCACGGTAAAGAATTTCATTTCTTGACAGCTGCTCATAAAGAAACTCCTCGCTGACCAGGGCATTTTTCTTCAGAACTTTTTTAATGATAAACCACCCTATCTGCGCCGTATATATGAGTATCGACTGCTCCCTCTCCTCCAGGTCTCCAGGCTGATAGAGAAAATCTACAATAGCCGGCTGCTCGGCCATCATCTTCTCCAGAATAAAATCCAGCTGGTTTCCGGTTTTTCCTGAAAGCCCGCTTATAACATCGGCAATCTCTTCAAACGATATCTGTTTCATAACTTTACCCTTTATGTCCCCGGCAATACCAGTAAACGACATCAGTTCAATATTGAGTATCATCAGCCGGTGATACATCCCCTTTTTCTGTTATACGTTTTATTCACTATAATAAAAAAGGTCAGGTTTTTCAACGGGTCGTGATAAAAAATTATATTATAATTCAGGGATATACGGAATGTCTCCGTTTAACAGTCAACTGCTGCTGCAGCCTGTACTTTGACTGAATGAATTTTCATCAGGTAACAGATGTTTCACTGCCGGAGATATGAAGCACCTGCCCTCCGGAGCCGGAGGGCAGGCTGTTATTGATACAAACGGTAAATACCGTTTTAAAATTTACTTCCCGGAGGTAAGAGAAATATTGTTGTACTCAACAGGGGTATCCCAGCTGGATAATGCGAAATACAGACTTTTTGCAAGAAACTTCGGGTCTTTCCTCTCGATTATTATATCTTTATTGTCGCCTCACCCGCGCATCGCTATGGCTTGCGCACCCTCTCCCTCCTTACGGCTGGAGAGGGTCTTTGAAACTGCATACAGTCCAGAATTTAAAAAATTTTCTTCTTGAGTATTATTAAATAGACTTTTAAAAAGTGAACATTTAATCTGCAACTTGGTTTATATTACCCGCCAGGATATTATTGTTGTGCTTACTTTAGAACAATATTCATTCATATATTTTTCCGCAGTACAAAAATAATGCAAATTTATACCATAAATTATCTTTATTCTTTTGCATTTTCCCAAATTCAGAATCTTCGGCCCATGATATTGCAGCTTCTAAAAAGCTTTCTAATGTAATATTTTCCCATCCTTAATAACTCGAAGAAAACCCTAGCCCGGTTTGAATACAGATTATAATGAGATAAAGTAAAATATTCCCGAAGACACACGAACTTCGGGATACATACAGAATTATAAAAATAAAATCAGAGGATATTCAGCCGATTTTATTTTAGACTACTCAATTTTTTTAATAAGTTACTTTTGCGACACTTTACTTTGTTATGCGAATAACTGAAATTTCACAATGGTTTTTTATATTTTTATGTTTCTCATTCAAGAAATTTTAATATTTTTTTAGAATCAACATATTTATGGTTTTTCAAGTCTTCTAAAACTTGATAATATTCATTTCTTTCATTTTTTGCATTTTTTTCATTTATTTGAAACGCGTTGATTTCTTCATATTTCTTTTTAATAATTTCTTTTTGCAAAACAATCTCATTGTAATGTTTCTTGCTTTTATTTATTTTGTACTGATTTTCCATTTCTTTTAATTTATCTTTTTCTTCTTGAATTTTTGAATTTAGATAGTCCAGATCAAATTTTTTAATTTTGTAATTAAATTTTGGCATTTTTGTAAGTATAAAAATTGCATCTTTTTTATTGTACTCTGAATCAGTTGTGAGTTCGTCGATTAATTGATAACGAAGATTATTTAAAAGCTTATAATCAACTGTTTTTGGTCCAGCAAGATCAAATCTGCTGTTTGGCTTCGTTGGACCGTATGAATAATAAACACAAGAAGGATCAAAAAAGACTATTATTATTATAATGTTAGAAATAAGAATAATTGAAACTGTTATTTCTATCTTGTTTGCTTTTAATTTTTGTATTATATTCTTCATCATAGTTTTTCTCATTACGTTAATAAGAATATCTTAATCAATTTTATGATGTTCCCCCGAAAAAATGGACACTTTGTTAAACCATTATTTTAAGATTTAATCTTTCAAAAATCTCCGGACTTTTATAACCCAGATGTGAATGCCTTCTTTTACGGTTATAAAATATTTCAATATATCTAAAGATACTTCTCTTAGCCTCATTCCTTGTTTTGTAAATATTAAAATAAAATTCTTCTGTTTTCATCGAATGAAATAAAGATTCAGCACAGGCATTATCCCAGCAATTGCCATTCCTGCTCATACTCTGAATACATTTCTTTGATTCAAGTAATTCCCTGAAGGATTTGCTGGCATATTGTTTACCTCTATCAGAATGGAATATCAGGCCAGGGCCCGGATTTCTTCTCATACAGGCCATGTTAAAAGCATCTTCAACAAGTTCAGCTCTCATATGATTTGCCATTGACCATCCGACTATCATTCTGGAAAATAAATCCATTACTATACATAAATACAGCCAGCCTTCTAATGTCCAGATATAGGTTATATCTGACACATATACTTTATCTTTCTCTTCAACAGTAAAATTCCTGTCTAGTATATTCTCAGACACTGGCAAAGAATGACCCGAATCAGTGGTTGCCTTAAATTTTTTCTTTGTCTTTGCATGAATCCCATTCACATTCATCAGCCTCTCAACCCTATGTATTCCGCAGAAAATACCTTCTTCAAGTAAATCCTGATGAATTCTGGGGCTGCCATAGCTCTCTCCGCTTGATTCATGTGATGATTTTATCCTCTCCAATAGTATTTCATTTTCAAGCCCTCTTATACTCTTTGGAGCTTTCAGCCAGGCATAATAACCGCTTTTTACTCACATCCATAATCTGGCATATCCTCGATACTGGAAATTCAGTACTCTGTTCCTTGATGAATTCATATTTCATTCTTGTGGTTTCGAGAATATGCCCAGAGCCTTTTTTAGAATGTCACGCTCCTGCTTAAGAATCAACATTTCCTTCTTGAGTCGTTTAATTTCTTCACTATCCTGAGGATTTATTGTTATTGTCCCGGAATTCCTTTCCTCTGTTTCAATTTCCCTATTCCAGCGCAATAGATTATCTCTTTTAATCCCAAGATCATTCGCTATTTCAAGTGATGTCTTTCCGCTGGTTCTTAATAATTCTACAGCCTCTTTCTTAAATTCCGGGCTGTATTTACTTCTCTCTGACATTGTAAGCCTCCAAATTTATTATATTTTCGGCTTAACTTAATGTCCACTATATCAGGGGAAGATCATTATCCGATTGAGACACTACACAAGTTGGCCTGCTTTTTTATAACATCACTTCGGTACAGTTTATTTTGACAAGTCCAATACAAGCTGTGCATCGTCTGTTATATGCCGTTATCTTTTTTTTGTTTTTATCTTTTTTTGAAATTTCTTTAAATGTTTTCCAAAACCATTTTGAATAATTTTGATATGCAATTCTGCTTTCATCCTTTGCTAGTTTATAATGAAGATCAGCATTTAATAATGGCCATTCTTTATTCATTAAAAAAAATTCTAATTCACCCCATACATCAAATATTATCTTATGTTCATCATAAATGTTTTTTATTATTTGAGTATATTCGTTCATTAAAATAAAATTATTGTTTTCATATTTAATTATACCAGTCTTTAAAAATCTATTTATAGCACCTTCAATTTCTTCATCTGAAGGTATTAATTTATTGATGGCATCTGCTCTTCCAATTACTCCTTGTAAATCAGTACCCTCATTGTTTAATGGGATTGTTAATAAGATCCAAGCATCTCGCTTTTGAAATTTTATGTAATCCATAAGATAGTTAACTTCCTTTTATATGAAGCAACAAGGCACTGGCATTTAACGTTAAGATGAGTATCTTAATCAATCTACACTGATTTAAATACTCTTCAGGTTTGACATAGGGTAACCGCCTTAGCAGTAGCCCAACATAATATCCATGGATTTTAAATTACCGGATTTATAATTGCAAGAATAATTCGTATGTAGAAATTAATGTTAAAAGGGAACACTTCGACTCACCGCTTGCCAGGAACAGGATGAAAATCAAACTATTGAGTAATGAAGGTTCCATTACTGGAAGCTTATACTGGCACTTGAAGCTGAAATAACTTCAGGAACTAACATCTTTAAATCCCATTACTGGAAGCTGATACTATAGTTTCATCTTCTACAGACTCACATCGAATATACTTTAAATCCCATTACTGGAAGCTGATACAGCGAGCGGCCGGTGAAACATGGACGTTGAAACGGGCTTTAAATCCCATTACTGGAAGCTGATACGCTGAAGAATCAGGGCCGTTATTTCAGGCAGTTAATGACTTTAAATCCCATTACTGGAAGCTGATACTCCCGGTTCAGAAGGTGCTGCAAATATATCTTTGCGCTTTAAATCCCATTACTGGAAGCTGATACTCACAACCAATACGAATATAATTGGTCGTAGTATAACTCTTTAAATCCCATTACTGGAAGCTGATACCAGGGAAAAAATTCCGGAGAAGACTTAGTGGAATACGGCTTTAAATCCCATTACTGGAAGCTGATACTATTTTACTAAAATTTTCTTGTCCAATAGTGTAATCTTTAAATCCCATTACTGGAAGCTGATACGTTTATTTAGTTTTTGCGCTCCCTATTGCGCTGATGGCTTTAAATCCCATTACTGGAAGCTGATACTGGTAGCATATGATTAACACAACAAGTAAGAGATTATCTTTAAATCCCATTACTGGAAGCTGATACGGCAAGGTATCAGAGTTTTTGAACAAGCCGTTAATTTCTTTAAATCCCATTACTGGAAGCTGATACACAAGCCGGTACAAAAAACCGACCTTGAAAAGCGTACTTTAAATCCCATTACTGGAAGCTGATACTTTATCAATCCCGGATATGAGACATAAACCAAACAACTTTAAATCCCATTACTGGAAGCTGATACACCGCTGGCCCCCGTGCAGGAAAATACAAAATTATAACTTTAAATCCCATTACTGGAAGCTGATACCTTTTCCCGGTTAAGGCATTATCAATCTTATTCATACTTTAAATCCCATTACTGGAAGCTGATACTATAAAAAGTTGTTGGAATAAAGGTATGATAAATTTCTTTAAATCCCATTACTGGAAGCTGATACTACTATTGCAGGATGTTTTTTAATAGTTCCTCTTGTCCTTTAAATCCCATTACTGGAAGCTGATACCAAAGTATCAGAGTTTCTGAATAAACCATTAATACTCTTTAAATCCCATTACTGGAAGCTGATACGAGGGTTAAGACTGCCTGTACTTTTAAACACATTACTCTTTAAATCCCATTACTGGAAGCTGATACAAGATGGAACCCGACAAACGTAGCAATAGGTAGTTTACTTTAAATCCCATTACTGGAAGCTGATACTGGGACGATTGGGAAAACTTTATCACAGGTGGTGTCAACTTTAAATCCCATTACTGGAAGCTGATACCGCATACTCCTTTTAATTTATTCTTGCGCTAAAGCGCTTTAAATCCCATTACTGGAAGCTGATACTAGAAATTGCTCGATTTGAGCAATATGATTTTAATGACTTTAAATCCCATTACTGGAAGCTGATACAACAAGCAATTTTAAAATCAGAAATTTGTGCAAAAAACTTTAAATCCCATTACTGGAAGCTGATACATTAGGATCAATACCTAATCTATTAATATAATAACGCTTTAAATCCCATTACTGGAAGCTGATACTTTTAAGAAATCAATTGCTCCTATAATTATATTTGGCTTTAAATCCCATTACTGGAAGCTGATACTTGATTTTAAAGGGCCATCTGGCATTTCTTTAATCACTTTAAATCCCATTACTGGAAGCTGATACGACATGTCTGATGCTGATTATCTTATCCGCTATAAACCTTTAAATCCCATTACTGGAAGCTGATACGCAAAAAAGCATGATGACGCGATTACTAAATATTATAGCTTTAAATCCCATTACTGGAAGCTGATACAAACAGTTCAGGTGTAACAGTAAAAGTGTTGAGAGGCTTTAAATCCCATTACTGGAAGCTGATACGATGAAGTGAACGCAATATTTACCGAGCTTTATAGTACTTTAAATCCCATTACTGGAAGCTGATACATATTTGTTTTGGTGTTACTGGGATTGAATCATATTTCTTTAAATCCCATTACTGGAAGCTGATACTATATTTAAACGACATCCGGCCGCCTTATATAAGGTCTTTAAATCCCATTACTGGAAGCTGATACTCCCCCAACAGTGGAATAAAAGCCTTGCTTACCATCTTTAAATCCCATTACTGGAAGCTGATACTACACTAAGTTATAAGCTCTTTTGGGGAAATCAACCTTTAAATCCCATTACTGGAAGCTGATACTTGTAAGGAGCACGTTGAGGTGCTTGTGTACTTATCTTTAAATCCCATTACTGGAAGCTGATACCCGATGCAAAGAAGAAAGCAACAATGTTAAATTATGCTTTAAATCCCATTACTGGAAGCTGATACTACACTAAGTTATAAGCTCTTTTGGGGAAATCAACCTTTAAATCCCATTACTGGAAGCTGATACTTGTAAGGAGCACGTTGAGGTGCTTGTGTACTTATCTTTAAATCCCATTACTGGAAGCTGATACCCGATGCAAAGAAGAAAGCAACAATGTTAAATTATGCTTTAAATCCCATTACTGGAAGCTGATACCTGACACCGAAATTCCGTGTCCTGCCATCGTTCCTTGCTTTAAATCCCATTACTGGAAGCTGATACTATCACTTACATCTAACAGCATATATGCTGTATCAATCTTTAAATCCCATTACTGGAAGCTGATACTATGACGAAATGAGATATAAACCAAATATGGTTTGCTTTAAATCCCATTACTGGAAGCTGATACTGAGGAATCAGGGCCGTTATTTCAGGCGGTTAACGACCTTTAAATCCCATTACTGGAAGCTGATACAATTGACAGAGAATATATTTATTCATGCTGGAAATTCTTTAAATCCCATTACTGGAAGCTGATACCCGTTCTGCCGAAAGAGGTTGATTATAGTATTGCAACTTTAAATCCCATTACTGGAAGCTGATACCTTATGTCACTCGCAGGACTCACTCCCAACGGTGTAACTTTAAATCCCATTACTGGAAGCTGATACAGGAATATACCAAACTCTTTGCAATCTTCGAAAGCCCTTTAAATCCCATTACTGGAAGCTGATACTACATATAATTTATTATTAACGCCCCCCAACTGTGCACTTTAAATCCCATTACTGGAAGCTGATACGGGTGATACCGGAGCGCAAGGCGCACAGGGATTAAACTTTAAATCCCATTACTGGAAGCTGATACTAGAACGCTTCAGGGCATGGAGAAAAGTTTTCACTACTTTAAATCCCATTACTGGAAGCTGATACTGAAGAATGTACAGAAAGTTTAAGGGGTGCATGATACTTTAAATCCCATTACTGGAAGCTGATACATGGGGTATTAAACCGGGTAAGTAAAAATAAAGTTACTTTAAATCCCATTACTGGAAGCTGATACTTGTAAGGAGCACGTTGAGGTGCTTGTGTACTTATCTTTAAATCCCATTACTGGAAGCTGATACCCGATGCAAAGAAGAAAGCAACAATGTTAAATTATGCTTTAAATCCCATTACTGGAAGCTGATACCTGACACCGAAATTCCGTGTCCTGCCATCGTTCCTTGCTTTAAATCCCATTACTGGAAGCTGATACTATCACTTACATCTAACAGCATATATGCTGTATCAATCTTTAAATCCCATTACTGGAAGCTGATACTATGACGAAATGAGATATAAACCAAATATGGTTTGCTTTAAATCCCATTACTGGAAGCTGATACTGAGGAATCAGGGCCGTTATTTCAGGCGGTTAACGACCTTTAAATCCCATTACTGGAAGCTGATACAATTGACAGAGAATATATTTATTCATGCTGGAAATTCTTTAAATCCCATTACTGGAAGCTGATACCCGTTCTGCCGAAAGAGGTTGATTATAGTATTGCAACTTTAAATCCCATTACTGGAAGCTGATACCTTATGTCACTCGCAGGACTCACTCCCAACGGTGTAACTTTAAATCCCATTACTGGAAGCTGATACAGGAATATACCAAACTCTTTGCAATCTTCGAAAGCCCTTTAAATCCCATTACTGGAAGCTGATACTACATATAATTTATTATTAACGCCCCCCAACTGTGCACTTTAAATCCCATTACTGGAAGCTGATACGGGTGATACCGGAGCGCAAGGCGCACAGGGATTAAACTTTAAATCCCATTACTGGAAGCTGATACTAGAACGCTTCAGGGCATGGAGAAAAGTTTTCACTACTTTAAATCCCATTACTGGAAGCTGATACTGAAGAATGTACAGAAAGTTTAAGGGGTGCATGATACTTTAAATCCCATTACTGGAAGCTGATACATGGGGTATTAAACCGGGTAAGTAAAAATAAAGTTACTTTAAATCCCATTACTGGAAGCTGATACGTGTCTGGCAGAGATTTGAACAACGGATGAAAGATCTTTAAATCCCATTACTGGAAGCTGATACTATGATATGTGGACAAATGAGAGACACATTCAAATATCTTTAAATCCCATTACTGGAAGCTGATACCAGCAACCTTAATTAACGTATATTCCTCACGCAAAACTTTAAATCCCATTACTGGAAGCTGATACTCGGTTTCAATGGCTGATCTTGACAACAATAGATTACTTTAAATCCCATTACTGGAAGCTGATACCGTATGTGAATTATGATGGTCAGCTTTCGTCTCTGAACTTTAAATCCCATTACTGGAAGCTGATACCGTAATACAGAGGACGAGATGAAAGAACTTAAGAACACTTTAAATCCCATTACTGGAAGCTGATACCATATATGCCGACCAAAGTAGGAACAATTTATTGTACTTTAAATCCCATTACTGGAAGCTGATACCTGGCTAAACAACACGGTGAAGAAAACGCCTATGATCTGCTTTAAATCCCATTACTGGAAGCTGATACCCATTAAAAATCCCTGATTTATTCAGGGATTAACTATCTAAAATGCACAAATAATTCTCGAAGTGCCGGTAATGCATTACAATATATTTGAATTCGGATTAAAGTCTTTGCCAATATTGATCCTGTCAAGACCTGTAATACCCGGTACTTTATAAAAAACAACATAATCCTCGTTACTGTCAATCAAATCTTCAATTTCCCTCTTTAATGCGAAAAACTTTGCCTCTGTAATATCACCTTCAAATACTGACTTTTGAGAATGATGAAGGTATTTTCTCATTGTTTTCATAACTTTCGGCAACCTTCTCCTGCCTGCTGCATCCATTGTTGAAATATCATAAACCGCAATGGCAAACATATATCACCACCATATACGAAAAGATTTATACTCCTCTTCACCAAGTATATGCTTGATAAGCCTGTAAAGCTCAAGTCTAATGATCCGCCTGTATGAAACGTTCTTTTTAAGCTGCTTATGGTATACAGTCGTATTCAGCTTTTCATCAAATTCCTGCACAACAATCCTGCGGCCCTGCTCAAGGAGATAGGCATAATTCAGCTCCTTATCAAAATGTCTTTCTGTAATCTGGTTGTTGTTCATAAGGCTGAATATGATCCTGTCGGCAAAAATAGGTTTGAAAATCTCCGCCACATCAAGTGCAAGGGAAAACCTCCGGTAGGATGGTTCATGCAGAAAACTCACTGTCGGGTTAAGCTGTGTCCTGTAAATTTCCTTCAGTACAGCAGTATACACAAGGCTGTTCATGAAGGAGATAAAAGCATTCATCATGTTATCAGGAGGATTCTTCACCCTTTTTTCGAACACAATCTCCTGGTTTATAATCAGAGGGAACGTCCTGTAGTATATGTCCCTGATATTTCCTTCAATGCCCATCAGTGACGGTATATCATACTGATTATCTATGTTTTCAAAGAGCGCTTCTATCTTTTCAAGCTGTTCAGTACACTTATCCTTATATCTTTTAAGATTCTGGATAATCCCATAACCAGCACCACGGATAAACTCTTTCGCTATATACAGTCGTTTGTCAGGATCAAGATAAAACATCGACTGTTTAACAATCACATCACCGGCATTAAGAAACTCCCTTGGATAAAATGTACCGGAATAAAAACCGTAATAATTGAATATATGAAGCATAACATTATGTTGGCTCAGAAAATTCAACAGTTTTGTGTTAAGGTTCATCTCGCCAAATATAAATATACAGTCTACATCTTCAACAGGTATCGGCACCTTCTGCTCAAAACCGTTTTCATCATCATGACTCAACATCAGAGTATTATCCTGCCTGGCGAGTCTTCCGGATTTGAATATATAGTAATCTCTCATATCATGCGAAACAGAACTCGTAGTAGCTGCATTTTTTACATATACCCGACATCTTTCCCGACGGCGGCGCTGCAAATGACTTGACTCTGCTTATCTCTCCAAGTATTGATACAATTTCCTTTTCATCCTCATCTTCAAGCACAACATCCTCCGTTCTTCTTATGAGCGGATAATCTATTTTACCGGTGAATAATACGCCAAGGTTTTTAAGTCTGTATATATAATACTTAAGCTGCCATATATGCGAAGATTCAACAGCCTTTGATTTCTTAACTTCATGTATAAGTCCCCTGCCAGGTTCAATGAAGTCGAGCTTTATACCGTCAAGTTCAATCTCGCGTCTTTTTCTTTTGTATGAATTTTCATGTATATTTGCACCCATCTCTACAGCTTCGCTTGTATGCTCCATCTGTATGTTGTGACTGAACAGCCACAGCTTTCTTTTGCAGAGAAAATAGTAACTTATCTCCACTCCGGTAATGTCGTTATCGATATAATCGCTCATTGGTCCTTATATTTTTCATAGAGCATGCCAATAACAGACAGAATTTCCGGGTTAGATGCTATTCTTTCCTGCCAGTTCATGTTGTGCTCCCTGGTTAGAGTATTCAGGTTCTATTTAAATAAATACTACCTTTGCCATGATTCTCTCTTTAAGTTCCAGCCTGTGCGCCATCAGTTGATATCCTTTATCATTTGCCTGATAACAGTTGCCATATCCGGTATATGTTCCCTACATATTGTAAAAACAATTTCAGCATCAAGGTCAAAGTAATGATGTCCTATAATGTCTCTTACACCCTTGGCGCCTTTCCAGTCAACCTGCGGATAATTATTCAATAATGATTTATCCGTCAGTTTATCAATATATTTGAGGCTCTCTCCTATCGCTATGAGCATCATGCATATTGCGTCAAGTTTGTCAATGCCCTCGTCAGATGCTAAAAAATCATCCGGACTTTCTACGGAAGACGACCTGCGCGAAACACGTTCTATTGCGGTCTGAATTTGCAACAAAACCCCTCTTACCAGTTCCCGGTCAAACATAGACAGCCTCTTTATCAATCCTCTGCTTGAGCAGTGGATTCATTTTTTCCCTGTAATGAATTATATCAACGCTTGCCTGGTATTCCTCTTCAAGCTCCTCTTTGATATGTACCATATAAAAAAGGTCTGGTTTTTTCATCTTCACTACAATATCAATGTCACTGTCAGCCCCGGCATCCCCACGGGCTACAGAGCCGAAAATGCCAAGTTCTGTAATGCCGTATCTCTCGGCTAATTGTAGTTTATGTTTGCGTAATATTTCAAGTGCAGTTTCAAGTGTTATTATTCTGTTCATGCCGGATCTCTCTGTTCTATATTATTTTCGCGCTGGTTTTATAACACTTTATAAACTCTGCACCCTTTTTGCTATCATAATTTACACCTTCCAGCAGCCAGATGTCAAGCTTTCGCGGATTCCCTTTTAAAACAGGTATAGGATGTAAAAGCTCATGCCTTTTACCCAGTAATTGCACAGGGACAGTAAAACCAAATAATTCGTTTTTAAGACTATACCTTTCCTTAGCACCTAATTCTCTGTTATCAATATCTGCAAACAATTGTTCAATTTTTTCTTTATGTTTATTAAATACAGGTTCAGGAATTACAGTATAGTTACTATTAATATTTCTGAATAAATCTCTTGCTTCATTTGCTTTTTCAGCTCTCAGACCAAGAGTAAGCAACTCTTTAATTCTTTTATACTTTTTATAATAATCAGTATTCTCTATATCCGAAAATACCTTATCAATTATTTCTTGTTTATCTTCTTCAGATATATGCATCTCATTATATCCCATCAGGATATTCCATGTCTTTTCTGAAATTTCTTTATCATAAATAAGATTATTTATTCCTTCATCTTCCGGTTTGAATATATAGATGTTCGGTTCAGATGAATCATATACGCGTTTGCGCCAGCACCTGCCGAACCTCTGGAACAATGCATCTATTGTGGCATTCTCAGTAAGCAGAATATCAAAATCAATATCAAGGCTTGCCTCAACGATCTGAGTAGAAATCCAAAGGCATGACTTATTTTTATTTTCCGGATGATTAACATAGTCTGTTTCATCAAAAATCTTATCTTCTTTTTTCTTCCGGTCTGAACGTATAAACCTGGAATGAAGAAGCTCCGGTTCAAAGCTGCTGTACCTCTCTGCAAGTCTCTGCGCGCCTGCAACAGTATTGGATATAACAAGAACTTTTTTTTCTGTTTTAAATGCATCATCAATAATCTGCTCTGCAGAGTTACATGAAAGATTATCACCTATAAGTTTAATCACATGGCGTCTTTTCTGAGAATGGAAACATTCTCTTGCGAGCACACCTGATTCATATAGTTCATTAAATTCGTTAATAATAAACTGTGGCAACGTGGCTGTCATTAGAAGAAACTTTCCGCCAAGCCTCTGTATCTCTTTTAAAAACACAACAATCGATGCAATCGTTTCAGGGGCAAAGCTCTGTATTTCATCTATTACTATTTTACTGTACGATGCTGTAAAATAATAGAACTCGAATCCGGGAAACTTGAAAACTGAAGGTATAAGCTGGTCAGCAGTTGCCACAGTAATCGGCATTGAAAGCTGCCTTATCTTTGTATGCTGTGTAAATACATCCTCATCATCTTCATAATCATTGTTGTTTTTATCATCATCAAGGAGCCTGTATATGCTCTCACCATGAAGAAGGCCGACATTCTCTTTTGAAAACATATCAGTGAAGCGGTCATACATTGCATTTACAGCTGTGCGTAGTCCAAGCAGGTAAAAAGCCTTGTCACCATTTATCCAGTTCATTGAGTATTCCGTTTTACCTGCGCCTGTGGATGCTATGAAGATTATGCTTTTATCAGAGTATTCACAGGCTTTTAGTTGGTAGTCGTACAAAGCTTTAATATCTTTTTTCTTTAGACCTTCGGTGAAATGATCGGAGTATTTACCTTCGGGCTCATACACCTGTTCTGCCTCTATATGTGCTGATGCCGCGTAATCGCACTTGTGGAGGATGCCTTTAAAATAAACGACATAGGGGAAATAGGATGGCCAGTATTCTGGAGATTCAATTTTACTCTGAATACCTTTTATATCGGTTACAGTGTATAACTCATTCTTAATCTCTAACAAATCAGAATTATCAATAATTTCTTTTACCTGCAATTCCAGTTCTTTAGAATTAGCAGGAAAACTACGGCTATGATGAAATGCAATAGAATAACAGGCAAGATCATAGAAGCTTATATTTTTATAATCGAGTGAATGAAAAAAAGATTCATCCTCTTCACTGATAAAACTTAACGATAACCATTCATGTGGGATGCTTTTATTAAATGCACTTTTACCCAGAGGCTCCAGTTTTAAACTTTTCCTTATCAAGTTTTGAAATGGAATATTGGCTTTCCCCTGATCATGATAATACAATATTCTCTTGATGCATTCTGAATAATTGTTTATTTGACTGCTAATTTGATATCGTTTAAATCTTTCGAATGATTGAAGAAGATGATTAGTATGATCAATCAAACTCTCAGGTGGTTTAGATTTGGCATAAATATTAATCATCTTCAATCCCTAATAATGCAACAGGATTACCAGCATCATCTATTGGAAATTTCTGTTTTGCAAGCTCTCTTCCGCTGCTGATATATTTTACATCAACAAACTGGAAAATTCTTTTATCTGCGAATGATGAAACATCATTATATTTAAAAGGTAATCTGTAAACTGTTCCTGACAGATTATTATTATCGCAATATTCTTTCGGGAGATACATATTGAATGGTAATCTCTGATGTCGTGATTTTTCTTCATGGAGATCGATAATTTGACATTCATCTACTCTTGCAACATCTTCGTTTCTTCCAAGAACTACAGTATTATTATTTATCGATTCAACAAGCTTACTATTCAGCGAATTATCGGCAAATGATATATGCAATATCAGATTCATATCAACAATCTGATCAACATACATTAAACCTCTATTGACGCTCTGATTGTATTCATCTGAATTGACTGCTACCGGCACAGGATATCGCCCCTTCCTGTCGAACTTAAAAATTTTCTGCATATTCGTTACAACTGAACTGCTACAACCTTGGATTGAGATCTTTAATGGATGATACTCTCTGGCACCTATAAGGCTATGAGCCATACCTCTTACCATAGAAGGTGTTGGTAAAGGATATGTCTGTACATATCCATAGCTCATCTCCATGCGATAATTAACCATATTCTGGTAAAGCTTGATCTTAACCACCTGCATTTTTTAACCTTTCAGTGATTCAGATATCTTTTTCTTTAAATCTTTAAAAAAATCCTCAACCGCAGATTTTGCTTTTAATTCAATATCATCAATATTTGAAAACAATCCATCCACATACCCGACACATGCAGATTCTTTAATGGCCTTTTCATTAATTGTGGTTTTTAGCACATCATTAATCATCCGTGTATTAAGAAGTATTTTATCTTTCTGAAAATCAAGACCCACCCTGTTATAAAAAAATGGATTACCCGAATCAAAAACACCCCCTATAACGAAGCACGGTGCCAGATTCTCTCTTTTACCTTTAATATCACGGTATAAAATCTTTATTGAATCAAGCAAAGTCTTTATACGCTTTTCTTTCTCATCATCAGATAGTTTAGTTTTATCATTGTCATCAATACCGATTTTATCAAGATCAATAGTAATCGTATATGAATAGAATGCCTTATGAATTTCAGACTGGAAAAGACCATTATCCTCCCCCTCCTTTCTTCTTGCCAGGCCCATATTATTTCCAAAATCCATATCATTATTATATGGTTCAATACTAACTGCATCAGTGAGCCGCACAATAGCTTTTCTTATTTCCTGATTTCCTTTGTTTGCATTGGACCCTGTTTTCATATAGCCGAACAGATCAATTTCAGGAAAATCGGTAATAAATGCGTTTTTATCAAACTGGATTACTTTACCATCTTTTCCTATCGGTGTAAGTGCTACACCAAATTCTTCATTCATAATCCTTACAATATCATATCTTAAAGCCTGCCTGCTTATATAAGAATAATTTTTCCCTTTACTGCTGACTTTCTTTAATGATTGGATATTTCCAAAACCCTCACCATAATTCAGATTAGAACCCTCAAAAAGAACTGTTAAAGTAACATGCTTAGCCATTTGTATTCTCCTTTTCTATTTTCTTCCCATGATTGCTGAGTAATCCATTAATAAACGAGTAGCCGAACTGAAGGAAGCTGTCGGTATCAGCCATTTCATTATTACTGCCGAATTTTAGTTCCATTTTATGACTCATCATTAAACGGATATATTTATCCAGGAACTTCTCCTTATCGGAAATTTTAAGATCGTTAAGCAAACCGTAAACAATACCATCGATCTGGTTTTCTCTTTTATTTAATTTTAAAAGATCAGCAAGTTCCTTCCCATTATAAAAAGCTTTGTTGATTACATTCTTTCTATCTTCCATCTCTCCTCCGGATTGAATGACTTGATTTATATAACTAAAAATAAAACTATTCACCTGATAAATATTATAAGCCGAAATTATTCCATCTCTCACGTAATATGAGAAATACCTATCTATATCAGAATAACCAAGCGTATAATTTATTGATTTCTGTATAAGCTCATCATCAATACTATAGCTACCTTCTCGTGTTTTATAAAAACCCTGTGGAATTGAATTTACCTGATTTTTTAGAAATGATGCCAGATCGGGTGTAATACTATAATTATAAATATTATAGCCTTTTGAGCTTTGACCAGCTAAAA
The DNA here is from genome assembly GCA_963664815.2 of Spirochaetota bacterium. Taxonomy (GTDB): domain Bacteria; phylum Spirochaetota; class UBA4802; order UBA4802; family UBA5550; genus WRGT01. The sequence goes on along the minus strand of CAXXHB010000003.1, from coordinate 1,036,202 downwards.
CCGGGTTTTCTGCCATTTCAATGAAGTTGATATTTTCATCAACCGTCTTGGCCTGTTCTTCAAGAACTTTAAATATTGTATCTTTAATAATCAATATGAATGGTTTATTACGATCAGATGATTTAGATATTGTTCTGAAAAGAGCTGAAGATTTATAAAGTACTTCCATATCACTATTTCTATTAATAAAATAGAAGCAATCCACTGCATTCTCATTAATATACCTATGAACTTTAACCATGCTCAGAAAAGCCGAAGTATAAATTAAAGAACATATTCCGCACAATCTGGTTTTAGATGATTTAAAGCCCCATATCCAGTTTGTGTTGTCTTTATTAAATCCAATGACATTTGAAATGCTATTATTAAACTCAAACTCAGATTTTCTCTTCTGACAGGATAGACAAATATCATTATTCTTTAATTCTTTGGAATAATCGAATTGCCCTACCTCTTCAGCATATTTTTCCAGATTCGCCGAACTGGTAATTCCTTTTAATTGCCAGCCATTGATAAACCAGTCAATATACTCTTTCCCTTCGTCCGTTCTAATAAGTTCATCATATATTATCTCAACATCTAAGGATGTCATTTGATCTAACGAATGATTTAATTTATTTGATAATTCGCTTAAATCAGATGATTCTTCAAAATTCTGTTTGAGAATCACTTTATTAAATTTCTCATAAGAAGAACTAAAACTGCCACATGCTTTCTTAACAGTTAGCTTTCCCGATTTATCTCCAGATATATCTTTTTGAACAATGTTTAACTTTCTTGAATAAATTGATAAGTCCTTAAGCATGGAGAATGCCATTCTTATAAATTTATCAATAAACCCTTCCAGCAGATAATCTTCAAACTCTATATAATTATCCCCTATCTCAAGACCTTCAATCTTTTTCAGATCATCTGGCATGGCATCGTTACTGATAACCCGCAGGAAACCCACAATACCGGCATTAAAATACCAGTCTCTCATATATACACGGTGTTTCAATCCCCTCACCCCCTATCCATAATCATATTCTGTATATTTTTCACCGATGTGGTAGGGAACAGGCATGCCTGTTCCCTACCACACCATCCGTTTCCCTGTCACACAATCTTTTCCATAACACGCTGTGATTTATTCATACACCTTAATCGTATCATTCATATTCCTTTACCGCCACCTTTCCGGGTTCTGCCGTATATATTCCCTGATTGCATTCAATTCATTCTGATCCCTTATAATCCTGTCATGATACGATTTCTGCCAACGGAAATCTTTCCTGCCTGCCATATGAATCAATTTTGATACTGCGGATTTATACGATCCGATGATAACCGGTAATTTCATATATTGTGGTGATTCCTGTAGGGAACAGGCATGCCTGTTCCCTACAGGGGCGGGAATAATTACAATTCCATGAAAATGATCCGGCATAACAACATATTTATCCAATTCACAATACCCTATATGATCCGGTAATTCATCCCAGCATTGTATTGCTATTTTACCATATTCATTCAGCATCATTTCTCCATTTATTATTTCACCAAATGCCGGTTCCCTGTTATAAACATTAATTGTCACAAAATATAATCCCTGAAACGAATAATTATACCCTGGCAAACGGTTTAATTTCCTTTCTCTGTTCACTACGGAGGTTGGGGCCTTTTCCCTACAGCATTTCCAGCATACCAAAACCCTGGCTGCGGCGCGCGCCTATACCAACGTCATAAATAAACTTGAGTACATCGTCCGGTGCTTCAATAATGAAGGTTCCTGACACTGCAGTTATAACCTCTTTATAATGATAAACTTTCACCGTTTTGCAGTTCACAGGGGTAAAAACAAAATCCTGCTCCGATAGGAGACAGGCATGCCTGTTTCCTGTAGAATCAGGGTGGAAATCCCTGCACATAACACTTACAGAATTATAAAGGCAACTAGCAAATCGCGGATCATCGAATGCAATATATCTGTCCCCCCTTTTTTTATCATCATCCTTCTCGTTCATATTTCTTACAATCATGGGAGACATCAACCTGAACTGCATTTTGCCCCCTTTGATCTGTACATCCGGCATAAGATGAAAATTGTTAAGCAAAACATCACTTTTAAACAAAGAGTATTTACCTGATATATTAAGCATTGAATTATAGAAATTTATAACGATAGCAGGGTCGTTTGACGAAAAGGTAAAATAAATCCGGTCATTATTAAGTTCAATATATGATCTATCATTACCTTTTATGTGTTTTGCTTCCGGAATATAGACACAGAAAGTATAAGGTTTTGCAACATTAGCCTTATCGTTACCCCAGAATTGATAGTACAAATCAGGATTTACATTTTTCATACCCTCTTTCATGAGAGATGCAATATCTATCCTGTAACTTGTTGGTATTCTATGAGGTCCTTTATCTTTTAAAATAATATCCGTCATAAATCGCATTTTGTTTAGCCTTTAATATTTTTATTTTCATACATTATCTTTGTTATCGGTAAATATTAATATTAAATAACAAATTTTCCGCATAACACAACGAATTGTTTAAATAATACATGGCAACACTTCATAAACATACCCGCATAACATCCATGTTGGGAAAAAATCTGTATAATTCAAAATATTTGCAGGTGAAGTCAGATCGGAATGAAATAAAACTTATGGGCGGTTTCAAAAACAAGGTTTTTGAAACCGCAGGGAGTCTTGCTTGGTTTATAAAGGCCAACTCGATAAAACATCGTATTTTGTGCCGGAAGTATGCGCTCCCCGAGTGACGGCGTAAAAGAACAGGTTCTAAATTATCAAAAGTACGCCGTTGTACCGAGGGGAAGCATGAAATAAATGAAGTTTTGCTCTCCATCCGGAAATGTGAATACAGGTCAGTAAATATTATTCCCCTCAATCATCCGTTTCATCTCGCTTACAGCTTCAGGAGGGTCAATAATCTCTACCCTGCCGCAATAACTGAACACCGCTTTGCAGACATTGATAAGGTCGCATACCGTAAACGTCACCTCACCGTATCCGTCCGAGTGTGAATCTGCAAACATAAGCTCAAGGTGTCCGAAATCCTCTTCAATCCTCTCTTTATCTTCAAAGCGGAACATCAGTTTTACATTATAATACCTGTTGTTTATAAACGAGCCCATGCTGTGTTTAAGAAGCTCATATGCTGAAGGAATATCGTCTTCAAACCTGTCATCTGTAATATCAACATCTCTGATTCTGTTAAGCCGGAAAAGCGACACATTGTCGCCACGGCTTATATTTTTTGCAATAAGGTAAACCGCGTTATCCCTGTAGATCCACCGGTATGGATTAAGTATATATGTATCCGGAACATTATTATTCACAGACCGGTATGAAAGTTTAATCCTCTTCTTCTCAAGAGATGCAAAGTAAATACGCGCCATAATCCATAAAGACCTTGAACCGTGGTTTTCAACATAACTTTTAAAGCAGTCCCTTATGCCGACTGTGTCAGTCACTACGTTCAGATAGTAGGGTAGTATCTCCAGCATTTCATCAGCGCCGAGTTCCCGGTCAAGCATCACCCGCTGTTCCCCCTTCCCGGTATGAACGGGGAATCCCATCTCTTTAAGTTTTTCCACGCATCGCCCTATTTTTTTTGAATCAATATTCTCATCCCATGGAACAAGATCAAGAAGGTCTGCCATGCTCCTGTAGTTCATATACTCAGATGCGGTGCTATGCTGCACAAGTGCCAGAATATGCAGCTGCCGCATAAAAATACTGAATTCTGTACCTGAAACTTTCTTTTCAATCTTTCCCTGGTTCATGCTCACCTCAATATAATAACTCCATTACCGGCAATTCATGCATCAACTCATTTAAGCCATGAAAATAAATATCTGAATGACATCAGCTTTATCAACACTTTTACGCATAACACAAAGAATTTTTAAAATAATGAAGGTCAACACTTAATGAAGATATCCGTATAATGTCTGTTCCGGAACCGCCTCCTCCCGGTTTCTTTAACCACACCACTCCCCGGGTGTTTTTTAAGTAAAACGGGAAATACTATAGTCACCTCTCGCCATGTGGAGAGGGCCGGGGGTGAGGTCTGCCTCGTGCATCAACTGGTTCTGATTCAAATTCACGTCAGATTTATGACAAATATCACAATCTGTTTACAGAGTATTGAGTTTCGCTTTAATTTCGCTTCGAACACGTTACATACAGCTATAAACGCGCGTTTTTCTCTGTAGGTAACGGTGTTGAAACGGTATTGAAACGGTTTTTAACAGGGTCTATATACTGCTTAAGTCCCGTTTTAACAGATTTACTTTTATTTTTTACCGCATTATTATTACTCTGTCCATCTGCTGATCTGCTGTTTCCTGAATAGCAGCATGTATATTCTGCAGCTTCAGCGGAAGAAGATATAACCACTGCATCCCCTGTTCCGCCGCTTCCCGATGGGATAACAGGCGAACCGGGAGCAATACCGCGAAGGTATTCCGACATAAAAAGGTTATACCCTGACTTTTTCTTTCTTTTTGCTCTTGCTCTGTAAATGTTCTTCTCCTCCTCCGGGAGAACCTGCCAAGCCTTAACACCGCCTCCAAAATTACCCCTGCACTTAACCTGCGGCTCAGTTCTCGGATTAGCCGGTATTGTACGTGCCTTAATATAAATTTTACCATAACGACGGTAAAAGACAAGACCATCCAGACCACCATGCGCAGTTCTTAAATAGGGATGAAGCTTAACTTTTGCCATAGATATACACTCCTTTATTGCTGTTATATTTTATCGTTATTTATATAGAAACTTATGTCTCTAATAACCAGTCCGGAAAAACAAATGACATGGCGCAAGCAGAATTTTTAAAAATTTTATATGTTAATAAAACAGGTTTATCAAATTGGCATACTGCTTTGCCACCTCCGGGGGTGCGGGGGCTTATGGTACAGGTAAATTTAACAGATGATGTACTCGACAGACAGAAGTGTGCGTGGTCTGATGAGTCCAAATTGCCGAAGGTACTATACAGACAGTTCTGCTTTGCCCCCTTTAAGTGTGCCGGGGTATCTCTTATCCCTTATCAAGCAGTCCCCGGATCTTTTTAGAAAGATCTTTAGTAACAAACGGTTTCTGTATAAACCCGCTGCTTCCATGCTGAATAATCTCCTTTGCATGGCTGTCGAGACTGTAGCCGCTGGACAGCAGTATTTTCACATGAGGGTTTATACGCTTCATCTCGTCAAATGCTTCTTTTCCGCTGACGTCAGGCATAATCATGTCAAGAATAACCAGGTCAATCTTATCCATCTTCTGTTCATATGTTTTTATTCCCCTTATCCCGCCTGAAGCGGTTATAACATTATAGCCGAGCTCTCTGAGCATCTCCGCCGTAACATCAAGGATCATCTCTTCATCATCAACCAGAAGTATGGTTTCATTTCCTTTAAAAACACAATCCTCGCTCTTTACGGCAGGCTCGGCATTCCCGGCGGATGCCGGGAGATAAATCTCAAAGGTTGTTCCTGTTCCCTTCTCGCTTTCAACATTGATAAATCCTCCGTGATTCCCTATTATCCCGTATGCCGATGCAAGTCCAAGGCCGGTGCCATGGCCGGGCTCACGTGTTGTAAAAAACGGCTCAAATATTCTTGCTTTAGTAGTTTCATCCATTCCAGTGCCGGTATCCTGAACAGTCAGCCTGACAAATCTCCCCGGCTCTATCCCGTAAGGTTTCACCTGGCTGCTGTCAAGTTCAACATTCTCTTCAAAAAGGTAGAGGTCTCCTCCATCCGGCATTGCATGCGAGGCATTCAGATACATGTTGATAAGCACCTGCTCTATCTGCCCCTGGTCTATATCAACGGTGCAGAGGCCATCCTGTGCCCTGTGGTGAATATGTATCTCCTTTCTGGTCCGTCCGAATAATTCCGAAATATTCTGTATAAACATCCCTATATCCGTTGACTTAACCTCGTATTTTCCGCCCCGGGCAAACCCGAGAAGCTGGTTAGTCAGGCTCGACCCCCGCTGAACATATTCCTCAACGCTCTTAAGCCGTTTATATACAGGATCACTTTCATCCATTTTCATCAGAATAAGTGATATGTTTCCCAGAATACCCATAAGCAGATTATTGAAGTCATGTGCAATACCCCCTGCAAGCGTCCCTATTGCTTCCATTTTTTTTGCCTTTGAAAGCTGATCCTCCATGTTTTTCTTTTCAGAGATATCAATGACAAATCCCCTGTGTCCCGCCACCTTCCCGTTATTAAAAATTGCCATTGCCTGGACCAGTACAGGGAAAGCAGAACCATCCTTCCTTCTCCCGGTATATTCAGTCAAAGCCACTCTTTCTCCTTTAATGAGTTTCCGGTAAGTTTCAATCATGGCAGTATGTTCTTCCGGAACAATGAGATCAAATATCGACGTTCCTTTTAAAAGATCCCCCCAATTATAGCCGAACTTCTCATAACCTGAATTGTTTACAAAAGTAAATATACCGTTTATATCAGCCTCATAAACAGTTTCCGGGAGGAGTTCCGCAAGCTCCCTGAAACGTTCTTCACTCTCGATCCTTGCCTTTTCCAGGCGTTTCCATTCTGTGATATCCACAATTGAAATAACACTCTCCTTTGTTTCCGGAATTATGGCCGCATTTAATAAAAGATTCCTCTCTCCGTTTTTACGTCCAATAGACCGGATTTCATAGGAAGTCGGCACAGCATCGGGATTTATCCTTCTCATCTTATGGTAGTTTTTCATCTTTTCCAGATCATCCTTATGCACAAGCACATCCCAGCTGATTTTACCCTCCAGCTCCTTCTTTGTATATCCGCTAAGTTCGGCGAAATTGTTATTTGCCATTCGAATCGTGGAATCTTCATTGATAATGATATTGGCGGTGGAGGTGCTTTCAAAGATAGTCCGGTAGAGCTCCTCGCTCTTTTTTATAGAATCCTCCGCCTGCTGCCGCTGAGTAATATCCCTGTCAGATCCATGGAAACCTGTAATCACACCTGCGCTGTCAAAAACCGGCATGGCGAAGCTCTCGAGGTAGCGGATTGTTCCATCCCTGTGATTCCACCGCAGGACGATGTCTGACCAGCCTGTTCCGTTCCGGATACTGTCTTTAACAAGCGCGTTCATCTTTGGAATATCTTCTGTATATATCAGAAACGGTATGGCAGTACAGCCCACTATTTCATCCGGCCTGTACCCTAGGATGTTTTCAACTGCGGGATTGCTGAAGGTGTGGATTCCATCAGTGTCTATTGCCCATATCCACTCCTGACTTGTCGAAATAATAGACCTGATACGCTCCTCGCTTTCCTGCAGATTCTTATAAGCTATCCTGACAGTTTTTAAGGGGAAAAAATAAAAGAGAAGAAAAACCATGATGCCGAACAAAGTCGAAAAAACCCCGGTAAATATTGTACGAAATATTACAGGGGCTATTGAACATTCACTCTCGATCAATGCCACTTCAACGCCTGAATCATAAATATACCGTCTCATGGTGATCACCGGATATGCCGGGTATTCATTTGTCTCTGCCAATACGTGTCCATTAAGATCTTTAATTCTCATATTTTCACGGCTTGTACGGTTAAGATGATGTTCCAGTATCTCCTTTAAACGACTCTCTTCATACTGCCATGAATCCGGATTGTTGACGACCAGGCCCTCAATGACCCGGGCAGAAAATGTCATCTCGGCGTTGACAGCGCCTGTCATGTACTGGTAAGCGTATATAAAATGCGCCGTCGGAATGGACAATGCTATTATAATACTGATTATACCTGTCAGTATTGATGAAATATTCATTATGGATGTGGCAGGCGATTTCATTTTTTATCAACAGTTACCAGGACTCCGTTTTTCTCCGCTATGGCGCGCCCCTTTTCGGAATATATAAACCTTAAAAATTTTACCGCTGCATCGGACAATCCGGCAGTAGTAACAAAGTTTATCTCCTTTGAAAGTGGGTAGGTCCCGTCAGCCAGCGTATCCCTCCCCGGTTTTACTCCGTTAAGAGTCAGGACATTCAGTGCCGGTTTTCCTGCAAGTACTCCTGCAAGACCTGATGTTCCTATGGCGCCAGATGTTAAGGATACCGCCTCATTCGACTCTGTATCATTCAATGCAATCCTTACCCCTCTGCGTCCATGCGCTTTTGTTACCGCATCCGCCATTTCTGCAGACAGGGCCTTCAGTATTTTCGTATCGGTATCCTCATTCGGCCGCAGGATCACTCTTATGGTTGTCCCATCGGGCCACTTCACTGTTTTGCCTGAATAAATATCTGCAAGTTCACCGGCAGATATGGCTTTTACCCGCACTTTCTTTTCTGTAACTATTGCAAGGGGTGTAATGCCGTAAACTTTGAGGTTTGCTCCCATGGCTGCTTCTTCACTTTTCAATTGACGGCTTACAATTGCAATGTCAACAGCCCCTGCCAGCAGCGCCTTGATCGATCCCGAACTCCCCAGCGGCTTTTCTATACGGAATGAAGTACCGTGGTAATCTTTTATGTAGCTTTCCATCACCGGTTTAATCATTTCAAGACACGTTCCGGATCCATTAATCCGGATAATCTCTTCAGCATAGACATACTGCTTCCCCGAAAAGAATATCGGAGTTATCAGTAAAATACGGTTTATTCGTAGCAGAATATGAGAAAAGTGGCGCATGATATCCCCCCCGTAAAAATGCCATGCTCTTTTATAAGTTTTTATAAAACAGTATATATAACAATACACAATTTACAGCAGATGACCAACTATAATATTAACATCTTTATTGTAATATAACCAATTAAACGTTATAATAAACAAAAAAATTCCCCGGCGAATCCATAATCCTCCGGAAACATCCCACTAAATCCCCCGATGGACTTGAAGATACTGTTATTAAACTATTTGTGTTTTAATATATTCATTCCTGTAATCGTCATAATACTTTCTGAGTTTATGAACATCTGAATCAATTTCTAATACTGGCTTTCTCTTATGACAGTAAAAATCAGGCATGTATCTGTGTATTATTGACTTAAATATTTATCAGTACAGCAGCCTTTAAGTCCCCCGCCGGGATTTAGGGGGCTTTTAGTACAGATTAACTTACCAGGTGATGTGCAATCCAGAAAATGAGTGTGTGCCAGGGGCTTCCGGTACAGGTAAACTTACCGGATGATGTGCAGTCCAGACAATAAGCGTGTGAGCCGGGGGCTGAACATTATTTACTGATGCAGGTCAGTCCCCCGATGGTAACATTGATTGTTCAATATTAAAGAAGATCTCACACCCTCCCGGCATTCCTGAGCGCCACAATTACAGTCTTCTGCTGAAATCTCTGGCTGAAGTTTGCCGGCTTTTCAAGATCCATTCTTTTCAGGTATGGAGAGGCCTTTTCCGGCACAGGTTTAAAAAATTCTGTAATGAGCTTAAGGACTGTAGTTACTGGTCTTGAATCCTTATATGCCTTCAGCCCCTTAAGTGAACCGGCAAGAACGGCCTCCTCCCGTGTAACATCAGTTCCAAAAGGGAACTGCTGGAAATGACCCTGAGGCTGGTAGGATTTAATAAAGGTTTCAATCCTTTCAGGGAAATTATTTTTGTACTCCTCAGGTATCTGATATTCCGTAGGGAGTTTGCCATGTTTTTTTGCCCTGTTGACAAGTTCCTGCTGGAACCGGGAATCGGTTATTTTTATCATCTCTTCTATAATTTTACTTTCAGGCAATCCCTTAATATGCGCAATGCCATACTCTGTTACTATGATATCCCTCAGGTATTTTGGTATTGAGCAGTGACCGTAATTGTATACTATATTAGACCTCAGGTTCTTACCCGATCCCCTTGTAGCCCTTATAGCCATAATCAGCTTGCCGCCGGGGACTGCGTGCGCCATAGAGACAAAATTGTACTGCCCCCCTATACCGCTTACAACCCTTCCATCCTCAAGCTGGTCAGATGCCACGGCTCCCGTAACCGTAGCCACCAGACCTGAATTTACAAACCTGCCGTTCTTTCTCTGCAGTGAACGAAGCTCCTCGTCGCCATACAGCTGGTTTACCTTTTCAACTCCCGACATCCCGAACTGGGATCTCTCCTCCTCGCTCATTTCGTTGAGAGCTTTGTAGAATGATTCAGGCCCGAGATAAAAGGCACCCAGTATAACCTGCCCCTTTTTCAGTTTTTTACCAAGAAATTTCTTTATTGCCGCCAGGTTCTTTTTATCATAAATGTCGGCATTATATTCTGTTTCGCCGTCGTATATGAAACCGTCTTTATATGTCAGGCCCTCCCTTAAAATACCGTATTCAACAAGCATGTTGAAATCCTTCTCTCTCATCCTCAGGTGGATCCCCTCCTTCTCATAGAGGAGTTCCAGTATATCGTCAGGAATGTTATTCTCCGAGAGCTTCCCTTCATCGACGAGTTTCATAATGGCAAGGTTGTCATATACCTTCCTTTTAAGTATCCCTTTCCTGTAAAGCTGCAGGAAAGCGTCTACAAACATCTCCGAAGAACCGTACAGGCCTTTTTCAAAAGTACCCTTCCCTCCGTACTTGTCAATCAGTCGGCCATAGCGTCCGGTTAAGCCGGCCTTATCAATCATTTCGTTATATAATTCATTGTGCGAATGCCGCAGGTCAAGTCCGGCTACTATGGCGTCGCCAAGTGCGCCTATCCCCACCTGCAGTGTGCCGCCGTCTTTTACAAGCGTGCTTATATTAAGCCCTATCATATGGTCTTTAGCTGTAACTGCATCCTTTGGCGGAGCGAAGAGCCTGTAGTTGAACTCCGGCCCCTTAAGAAGAATGTCATAAGCCTCGCCCTCATAAACTGCATCTCCGTACATGAACGGCAGATTTTCATTAACCTCTCCGATAAGGGCCATCTTCTTGCCCTGTGACTTCCCCAGTTCAATAAGTTTAAGGGCGCTGACGCATATATCCGTGTTGCACCCCATGGAGTACATAACCTTGCCGTTGATCTCCCTGCATCCGATAAGCTGCGCAAAAACATTGGCACTGTTATGCCAGTAGGCGTCACGTGCTACGTGGGTATAATTTGAAGGGAGGTGGTTTCTGTTTTGAGACGGTATATTGATTATAGAACCGGCCTTGCTGTAAAATTCAAACATCTGTACATTCGGGGGCATCTTCCCGTCCCGGAGGTCTATCATGTACTGGAAATCAGGGTATCCCCCGAATATTCTCTCGGCAAGTGGGTCTATGAGTCTTTTTTCAAGTTCGCTGTTTCCCCTCGGTTTTTCAAGAGAGAGCCCTGTCATAATATTAAGTTTTATGGCTGGATCCTCTTTTGCCCTTCTGTACAGTTCGTTTATAAAGCGCACAGGTTTCCCGAGTCCAAGGGTCATGGAAAAATTGATCTCTTTGCCTACATAATTAATTACATCATCAACAGTTTTAACCACATCATCCGTAACCACTCCTGTTTTACCATAAATACTTACGGATTTTTCCAACATATTCATATCTTTCCTCCTGTAAATAACTGGTTTTTCATGGATTATTGCAGGGGCTGAAGTAAAAAAAGCACTAATACAGCAATATTTCATAAACAATCAGGCTTTCTATGTATAGGATATACACAGATAAATGTCAATAAATTTGATATATTGATGTAATTTTTATTTTATATATTACTACATGCAAGATATGAATATATAATTTACAATAAGTGTAATATTTTGAAGTTTTTTTATTATAATAAATAATAATACTTTTAATCAAATAAATTCGGGAATTGATATTGATTCAGGTTGATATTTTATTGCCGGTAATATATGAATCTTAAATTTAAGGTGAGGAGCCGCATATTAAATGAGAAAAGCCGTAATAGTGGTGTTCATTCTGTTTATTTTCATTCCCGGTATACTTACATTTTTAGAGCTTGCCCTTGTCTCTTATTCTTTCGGACTTTTATTACCGGTTGCACTCGCCGGCGCTTATGCCGCCGGACTGATGATTCGCTGGATGAGGAAATGACTATATTTTATACCTGAATTGAGAATTTCAATTCAGGTATAAAAATCTGACACAGCGGCATTTCTATAAAGGTTTCACCGGTACACATATATCAAAAATATGCTTTCCCTGCGGGTGATCTTTTGGGTCCGGACCGTAGAGTTCAAAACATGGTTTGTCATCCGGCTGGTAGCCGCTCTCAGGGAGCCATGATCCGTAAACCCAGTCCCATGCCCTTTCATATTCATCGGGATTAATCTCAAAGTGTGCTGTAACATAGACTCCGCCGTCAATCTTCATTTTGCCTATTTCACTGTCCACCTTAACATTATCCGGCATTGTCAGACAGATACTTACACGGAGTTTATTCTCATCTGTCACTTCCGGATTATCGTGGTAAAGTGCGATAAGTTTTGTATCAGGTTTTAACAGCTCCCTTGAACCTGCCCAGCTGCAGATCCTCCCGATAAGCTTTTCAAAAAGCACTGAATTACCCTTATATGGGCCTACGTGCCTTACATATGCAACAGTCATTTCCGGGAATTTCTTTACCTCTACTGAAGATGCTTTTACGTTGTTCATGTCGTTTCTCCTTATGATATTTCCCTCATCATAACTGTAAACATGATTCTGTTCTTTCCCGTTATTGCTTATATTTTTACCATCCCTGCTTTCGTTTATACAAATATTGCTGTCCACGCCGCTGTACAGTTTATCTCTCCTCCACTCTGACGGAGTTACCCCGAACTTCTCCCTGAATGCCCGTGAAAACTGCGCCGAGCCGGAGTAACCGCAGTCATAGGCGATCTCAGTCATATTCTTCTTCGGGTTGGCCACAAGCATCATCGCTGCCTTTTCCACCCTTACTCTCTGTATGAACTGGTTCAGAGTTTCCCCCATCATCCCGGCAAATATACGGTGAAAATGAAATGGTGAAAACACCGCCACGGATGAAAGTCTCTTCAGCGTAAGGTCCCCTTCGGCGATATTTTTTTCTATGTAATCAATGACTCTGTTAATTCTCGCGATGTACTCTTCATGGAGAAACCTGTTTTCAGGTTTTGTCTTTTTCATTAACTGTTTTTCTCCCTGCACCGGCTCTCCCTTCAAAGGAAGGATTCATTTTCAGACAGACGTTAACTGTTGCTTTTCTTATAACTATTCAGTTTATCAAGCAGTTCCTCCGCGCATGTGGGGCAATATCCATGCGTGAATGTCACATCGGAATGCTCGGAGATATATTTTTCAAGATGATTCCAGTAACCCTCATCATCGCGTATCTTTTTGCAGATAGAGCATATAGGGATAAGCCCCGAGAGAGTCTTGATTCTTTCATTTGCCTCGCGAAGTTCCCTGTTGGCTGCCTCCAGTTCGCGGTTCTTCTGCACAGCTGTTTCATAAGTTGATATAAGCATATCGAGCATTTGAATCCGCGACGATGTAATATACTGCTTTTTCCCTCCGAATACTATTTCAATTCCAATTTCAGTGGGATTGCTTTTACGGACCTCATGATTAAGAATGATATACTCAATCCTTGACAGAAGCGCCGACTCATCATAAGGCTTGGTTATAAAATTATCCGCGCCGCAATCAAGTCCTTTCAGAACATCATCGGGGCTTGAAAGGGTTGTAAGAAGTATAACCGGTATTTTTTTAAAACTTTCATCAGATTTAATAATACGGCAGAGTTCATAGCCATCCATTTCAGGCATCATAATATCGCTTATAATCATCTCCGGAATGTTTCCCGAAAGATACTTTATTGCATCTTTTCCATTCGTCGCGGTATCTATATTGTAATTTTTTTTCTGAAGAATATATTTAAGCTCCTCCAGCTGCGTCGGGCTGTCCTCGACAATCAATATTCTGCTGCTTTCCTCTGTTCCGGATACTTCCATAGTAACGCTTCCTCACCTTTTTTTTAATAATTCACGAATCTTCCCGGAAATGCCTTCCGGCGTCAGAACGAAAACCGCGCCCCCCAGCTTAATCGCCTCCCCCGGCATACCGAATACAACTGAGCTTTCTTCGTTCTGGGCAAACGTCAAAGCTCCCCTGTCTCTTAAAAACTTCAGATCCTCAGCTCCATCGCTCCCCATGCCCGTTAAAATAACACCAACCGCCCTGCTGCCGTAAGATTCCGCAGCGCTGCGGAAAAGATAAGCTACAGACGGACGAAGGTTTTTTATCGGGGGCCGGCCGCTCAGCACTACAAGACCGTCCCTGTCAATTCCCATATGAAAATCATCAGGAGCTACATAGACCGTATCACGGTTTATCTTTTCCATATTCTCAGGTATTCTTACGTTCATGTCACAGCTGACCGAAAGCCAATCGGCAAATCCTGCCGTAAATCCCTTTGTAATGTGCTGAACAACCATTACAGGGGGGATGAAATCCCCTTTTATTCCTTTAAGAAATTTCTGAAGCGCATGAGGCCCACCCGTAGACGCCCCGACCACGATAATATCGATATCATTATTTAACCTGATATCACCAATGCTGCCGTTTTTTTCATCTGCACGGGGTTTTGCAGCTCTGCGGCTGACTACCTTTATTTCAGACATCAGCTTGACCGTATTTATCAGCTCATTCTTCTTTTTAACATAATCCGGACTCCCCGGCCCTGAAGATTTTTCAATTAATGTAAGAGCGCCGGCCTCCATTGCGCGAAAAGAGAGATTTATATTTTCGTTTTTACAGGCTGCAGTAACAATGACAATCGGCAGCGGAGTGGTCTCCATTATCTTCCGTGTTGCTTCAAATCCGTCAATTCCAGGCATATTTATATCCATTGTTATTACATCGGGGCGTTCCTTTTTTATCATAGATATCGCCTCCTCGCCGGAAGAGGCGATACCAATGATATTAATTTCATGATCTGATTTAAGCATATAGGATATAAGTTCACTCTCAACATGAGAATCATCTACAATCAGCACTTTGATCATTTATATAAACCTCTCGATTATTTCGAGCAGGTTATTCTGGTCAAAACCGCTTTTTACAATATAGGCATTTGCCCCCGAATCAATACCCATCTTCTTGTCATCAGTCGATTCCATGCCGGTAACCAGAATCACCGGTATATCCGCATACCTTGCATCACTGCGGATCTTCCCGGTTAACTCAAAACCGTTCATTTTAGGCATCTGTACGTCAGTAACAACCATGTCAAAATTGCCATTAATCAGTTTTGTGAATCCGTCAATACCGTCAACTGCCGAAGTAACATTATAACCTGCAGCTTCGAGGATATTAACATACAGCGATCTTGCCGTAATGGAATCCTCAACCACAAGTATTGATTTACTGTTCCGGCTTTTACTGTTCTCTTCAATGTTTAAAGAAGAAGCCGCTGCAGAAGAAAAATGCCCTCTGGAAGCCGATTTTATTATATCAGCCGCATTCAATATCAAAACAACATCTCCCGAAGCAAGCACTGTGGCGCCGCTGATATTTTTCACACGCTGAAGCTGATTTCCCAGGTTTTTCAGGAGCATTTCATCTTCATTTATAACCCTGTCGATCTCAAATGCTATAAATTTACCCCCGCCGGGAATTATCATTACATTAATAAATGCATCGTTTGCATCTTTCGCGGGAGTGTGAAGTTCCAGGATATCGGCAAGCCTTACAAGCGATACAGCGCGGCCTTTGTAAGTGATTGTCGCCCTGTTCTCTACGGTTATAATTTCGGATTTATATACCATCTCCACTTTTTCAACATTCCTGGTCGGTACAACAAACTGATTACCGCAGGTTTCTATAAGTATACCACGGAAAGTAGCAATAGCCACAGGAAGGATAATATGAAATTCTGTCATTTTGCCGGGAATTGACTTTACATAAACCGCCCCACCCAGTCTCTCCGCTTTTTCCTTTACGATAGCCATTCCCAGCCCCCTGCCGGAAACTGTGGTTATAATAGGGCTTGTGGATACTCCCGATTCAAATATAAGATCAAGGACTTCATCGTCACTGATTCTTTCACTTTCATCACCGGTCAGTATCCCCTGTTTCAACGCTGCATCCTTTACCATGGATCGGTTTATACCGGCACCGTCATCGGAAATAATAATCTCTACGCTTCCGGCATCAATCTGCATTACATTCAGACGAATAGTTCCCCTTTCCGGTTTTCCTGATTTTTTCCGGTCGGAAGGCATTTCAATACCATGGTCAACGCTGTTTCTGACAAGATGGATAAACGGGTCCTTCATCTCCTGAAGAATACGCTTATCAACCTCAACATCGGAACCCTCAATTATCAGTTCAATTTCCTTACCCTGTTCTCTGGACAGCTCCCGTACTATTTTAGGATATATTTCGAATACATATGAAAAGGGCAATAACAGAATATTTTTCATATCAGACAGGAGATCATCAACAAGCCCTCCGGTTGATCTTATATCATCATCTATATATTTTTTCAGGCTGTTAAGTCTGTTTTCAATATCAGTTTTTAACGTCTCACAGAAATTATATAAATAATTTATTGAGTCAGCATATCCCCTTTCCTTATCTGCATCTCTCAGCGGAAGGTTAATGCCTTTTTCACCGCCGGACCTGTAAAAATCTTTAATCGTCTTCATCCATTCTCTGCTTCGCAATTCAAGCAGCCTCTGAATATCATCTATCTCTGAAGAATAATATCTGGCCGAAAGCTTCAATGTAACCAGTTCTTCCGCTTTCATAAGAAGAGTTTCAAGTTTAGCGGCGGAAACACGGATTGTTTCGGCAGCTGCCGCCGGCTGTTTGCCAGTCACAGGGTTTACGTCACCTGATTTTATTCTGTCATTTATACTGCGGACAGCTGCTTCTTTATCGGTTGTTTCAGATTTCCCGTCACCACTTCCGGTATTGGTTTTTCTCTCTGTATTTTTAACTGAACTCCCGTTACTGCCGGCACCCCTGGCAGCTTTACCCAATCCCTCCTTCAGTGTTTTAATTACAGTCTCAAGTTCAGGATCAGCCCCGGTTTCACCAGTCGAAACAATTTCATTCAGCAGATCATTTGATTCATTCAGAAGATTTATAATATCATCCGTCAGAGTTAACTCTCCCTTTCTCAGCAGAGCAAGCAGATCCTCCATTGACTGGCAGAGGGTCTCCATATCCAGAAAGTTTACGGAACGGGATGCGCCCTTCAGACTGTGGGCGCTTCTGTATATAGCTTCAATCGTTTTCTGCATCTCAGGTGCAGGGGGATCTTTCTCAAGCGCAAAAAGGCCGGATGATATAACCGATATATGCTCCGCTGCCTCCACCTTGAAAATTGAAAGAAGCTTTTTTATAAATTCTTCATCTTTTTCCATAAGACCATAACCCGGTTACAGAGTAACCCTTTCTGTCATCTGCTTCATCCGTGACCCCAGATCATTGAGATTTTTTGATAAATTTTCCGACTGGCGTGTACTTTCCACAATCTGTTCAGTAGCTTTTTTTATACTCTCCATTGCTATAGATACCTGGTCTATGCCTATCACCTGTTCATTGATAGAAATGACAATCTGCATTGAGGCCTGTGAAGATTTTATTATACCATCAGACATCTGCCGGATAGCCTCCCTGGCATCCTGAGACTGCCTGACACCGGAATCGACCGCATTTTTACCCTGTTCAGTAGCCATAACCGCTCCGGAGATGGATTTCTGGATATCGCTTAAAATTGTTCTCACCTGACTGGTAGCGTTTTTTGACTGTTCTGCGAGATTCCTTACCTCCTGGGCAACAACGGCAAAACCTTTACCATGCTCACCGGCTTTGGAAGCCTCGATTGAGGCATTCACCGCAAGAAGGTTTGACTGGTTCGAAAGATCATTAACTGCAGAGATAATTAATCCTATTGTCTGGCTCTGTTCGCTTAATTTAACGATGCTATTGGCTATAAAGTCCATCTGTTCCCTTATTTTTCCCATGATCAGGAAAAACTCTTCGGCGGATCTGCTCCCTGTTTCTGAAACATGCGCCGTATTCTGTGCAATGTCCGAAACAAGATTAGCCTTCTGGCTTACAAGCCGTGATGTCTGTTTTACCTCCTCCATAGTCGTGGTAGTTTCGGAAACTGAAGTGGAAGTTTCCTGCGCGCCTGCAACAAGCTGTTTTGCTGTTGCCGATACCTGGCTTGTTGAGCTGGCAAGCACATTTATCGCTTCAAATGTCGCCTTTGTCTGCTCCCTGAGATTATCGCCCATTGTTCTTAATGCCTGCATAAGTACTCCGACTTCATCTCTGCGCTCTTCAATGTCAATATGGGCGGAGAGATTTCCGGATGAAATACTGTTGGCAACCTTAATAGCTTTTGACAGCGGGCGTGTTATACTAAGTGTTATAAAGATTCCGATAGCTACTCCTGCAATAATAGCCACAAAACCTATTATTATAATATACAGCCGTGTATTATTCTGTACACTGATCATCTGGTTATAACGCAGGTTATTATGCTCTTCATTGTATTTTATCAGATCATTCATTGCAGAGATCCATTCTCTTACCAGCGGGTAGGCCTCCCTGAACATGAAGTCAACGCCATCATTAAACCTGCCGGCGTACGCCGAAGCGATAATCTTATCCTGCATTTCAACAACCTTATCTCCAAGTGATTTCACTCTGCCGATCAGGTTTTCCCCTTTTACATCGTCATCAACTGTAATCTCTTCAATTTTAAGTATTGAATCAGTGTACTTCCTTCTTCTCTCCTGGATGCTGCTCTTTACACTGTCAAGGTAATTCCGGTAATCGGGCCTACCTTTTGCAAGCAGCGCGTTCCGGATTTCTATGGAGGTTTCCCTTGCATTGTCAATCATTGCGCTGGACTGCTGGATCCTGACATTATTGATTTTTACAATTTTTTCAACCCTTTCATTGATGTCCTTTATTGAAATGAAACTTATTATTATTACGGTAATCATCATAAAAATAATAACCGTAAAGCCCAATCCCAGCCGCGTACCTATTTTCACATTGTCAAACATAAACAAATCCCCCTGCAATTAGTCCTGCTATATTATTTCATGTACTTCATCATTTACTATAAGTCTTTCATCTGTAAGAATTTTCCATCCATCCAGTATTATAAGCCTCTCTTTTGTAACTCCCCTGAGATAATCAGCCCTGATATCCGTCAGAGTCGGCAGACCGGTTTCAATATCATTTGCGGATACTTTAATAACACCTGAAATTTCATCTGCAAGTATTCCGAATTCCATTTCTGAATTATTAAGAATTATCACCTGATTAAGATCTGACAATCCTTTTCTCGGAAGTTCAAAAAATTTACCCAGGTCAATAACAGACAATATCTGCCCCCTGATATTTATAATTCCTGTAACATGAGAAGGTGTACATGGAACAGAGGTAAATCTTTTAAGAGGGTAAACTCCCCTTATATATTTCGATTCAACTGCATACACTTCCTTATCCAGCATAAATTTCAGAACTTCAATTTCCTCATTTTCATGAGTCTCCGCTGCTTCAACTGAAAGTTTTGCAGCGCGTTCCCTTAATATTCTTTTTTTTTCATCATAGACTCTTTTTTCATCATAGTCTTTTTTTTCATCGGAGTTGTTAATCAGATCAGGGTTCATTATATAACCTCGCTTTCACAGATTCAATAATTCCTGCCAGTCTGCCGGCAGGAATCCCTTCCGATTCAGGAATAAATTCATCAGGTCCGTATTTTTTCAGTAAAGAGAGCGCTGTATCCAGATATTTTTCCGCCTCCGGTTTTTTATTCTGCCTGACAGCAATTATTCCAAGAGTATAATATGCAATTATAAAGTCAGGGTTAAGGTAGATCGCTTTCCTTAAGCTGGAAACAGCTTCTGTTAAAACACCCTTCTCTCTGTAAATTGTTGCAAGCAGATAGTGGTATCCGGGATTCATGTTATCTATTACAATAGCCTCCCGGCAGCATTTTTCAGCTTCATCAAGTATCCCCTTATCGGCATATATCCTTGCAAGCATGGCAAAGGCTTCAGAGCCAGCCGTTTTTAATGAAACAAATGGAATGAGTCTTTTTAACGCGTCATCATAACTGCCGGTTTCATAAAGCTCCCTGATCTGATCAATCCCTTCAGTCTCTTCAGTCTTATTAATCTTATGAGTTCTATTAATCTTCTCAATCTCATTAATCTCTTTAAACTCAGCATTCCCGTTATTCTCAGCATCAGAAGAGACTTTAAAAAAATGTATTTCAGGCAGCTTAATTTCCATTAATGAAGTTTCTGCCGGATTCACAACCGATCCCGTATTCCGCCTGTTTAATACATTCTTCCATAACAGGGGAGCAGTTGCCGATGCCGGTTTCTTAAATGAATCCTTTTTATAAATAATAGATCCTGAAGAATTAACTCTCTGATATTCGTTAAAATAATATTCGGATAATTCGGTCTGGCTGACAATACAATATCCACCTTCTCTCAGCGAATTGTTGAATTTGCCTGCTACTCTCTTTATATTATTCTCAGAAAAATACATAAGCACATTCCGGCAGAATATAACATCCATAGCATTTGTATCATTAAGAACAGAGGGATAGTTCTCATCCATAAGGTTAAGATAGCTAAAAGTAACCATATTTTTAATCTCGCCCTTCAGTTCATAGAGGTTTTCATTTCTTTGAACAAAGTATTTGTCAGTAATCCACCGTGGTACATCGCGGAATGACCACTTTGTGTATACACCGGCCCGGGCTTTATGAATAAATTTCATATTGATATCAGTAGCAAGTATTGTAATATCCCAGTCATCTATCGATGGTATGGAATTTTTCAGTATCATTGCTATTGTATAAGGTTCTTCTCCGGTAGCACAGCCGGCACTCCAGATCCTCAGACTCCGCCCGCATAAATTCCCGGCCTTAACGATATCAGGAAGAATGTTATATTCAAAGGCATTCAGAGAATTCGGCTCCCTGAAAAAATAAGTTTCACCGACAGTTAAATTGGCCGCCAGAATTTCCAGTTCATCGCTGCTTATATTATCCTTTATTATATGTTTCGAGAATGATTCAATATCAGTATGGCCCAGTTCAGAAAAACTCAGCTGCAGCGCCCTTTCAAGGTCATCCCATTTTTCTCTGGGGAAATAAAGGCCAAGCTTTTCTTCAATGATTTCCATAAGCCCGGCAAGAATATTTTCAGGTAATATAAGATTAACCATTTTGCAGTGCATCCAGTGCATCAATATCATTTTTAACTTCAAAAGACAGGGTCTTCTCAAGATCATGAATAAATATCATATCTCCGGGGAGTTTTATTATACCTTCAATATTCTGCAGATCAGGCAGTATTTCAGCGGATTGTATCATTTTATCTTCCGGTATATCAATAACTCCAACCAGAGAATCAGCAATGAATGCCACGGTTTTTTCTGAAATTTTTACAATTACAATATAATCATCAATATCAATCTCTCTTTCCGGCATATTAAATTTTTTTCTTATATTCAGAACCGGCACAATTTTCCCGTGAATATTTATCACTCCCGCAAGATTTTTTATACTCCCGGGAACAGGCGTAATTTCAACAGCTTCTATCACTTTTTCCACAGAAAAAAGATCTATCGCGTAACTCTGTTCAAGCAGTTTAAACACAAACATTTTACTGTATTTCTTCATTTAATCCGCCTCATAAAAATAATCCGCCTCATAAAAACTGTTTGCCCGGAATAACCGGAATACTCTTTTTTTTATGTTAAATTTACAGCTCAATGTTAAGATTATTTGTATTCCGTTAAGCCAGTTTGAAATAATCTTATTCTACAGAAATACAATTATCTTTAACCTTGATATCAGTTTACAAGAAAACTTTACGACTTATAAAAAATCCAGCAATTCCTAATAAAATAAATAAAATTTTCAATCTTAATCTCTTAACATATGTTTTAGCTTAAAGTAAAAGATCATATATAACCGCCGCCTCCGGCAGCGGCTGGAATAGTGCTTTTTTCATTATTTAAAAGTTCAGGATTTACATTTGTGGAATATATTGTAAAATTTTATGCCGCTTTGATAATTTAGAGAGAAAATGAAGCGCTGAACGGAAAAACAGCAACAGGCAGTATTTACAGGAAAATTCAGCCGCATGGATGAAAATATTTTATTGACACATAAAACTGTCATGCCGCAGATATTAAATATAACCTGAATACCTGATATGAAAAACAGATTTAACAAAAGAATACTCGACATACTTGAATGGCCGCTCATTGAGGAGAAGTTAATCTCTCTGTGCGTATCCGATTCGGCGAAAAGAATGGCATCGAAGCTGAAGCCTGTGCCTGAATTCAAAATAATTATCCAGATGAAAAAGATAAGCGCTATGAAGGAACTTATCGGGAGGGGAACCCCGCCTCAGCTTACCGGAATCAGCGATATCTCCGATCTCACTGCCATTGCCGGAAAGGGTGGAGTTCTTAACCTTGAGGAGCTGATGCAGGTAAAGCAGTTCACCTTCGCATCCGAGAGGATAAAGAAATATCTTGACACGCACAGAGAGGAGTTTCCTTCTCTTGAGGATGAGTTTTCAAGAATTAACCCGCTCAATGAACTCAGCAGAATTCTCTCCGTGACAATTACCGATGACGGTCATCTGAACGAGGACAAATTTACAATTCTGCGAAGACTTAAAAAAGATATACACTCCACAAAACAGGATATTGAAAAACGCATCAGCAAAATAATTCACTCACCCGACAACGAGAAAATTATTCAGGAAAAAACCTTCACCACTGTCAACGGGAGATATGTAATACTTGTCAGATCGGGCATGAAGGGGAAAATAAACGGCAACGTTCACGACATATCCGCAAGCGGAGCAACTGTATACTTCGAGCCCTCTGAGCTTACCCATATAAACAACAGCATCATCACCCTGGAAAAGGAGCTTCTTCTTGAGATTCAGAAGATACTTGCCGAGCTCACAATAGCCGTTGCGGCACACGGGGAGTACCTTGAGTCAAATCTCAGGGTTCTTACCTTTTTTGATTTTATCAATGCAGCGGCCAGATTCAGTATAATGACCAGAAGCAGCGAGCCTGTAATCTCAGAACAGCCGGTACTAAAACTTTACAGGGCGCACCATCCGCTGCTGTACATCATGTCTCCGGATACTATCATATCCAATGATGTTGAACTGGGAGTTGACTACAACGCATTAATAATATCAGGAGCCAACACCGGCGGAAAAACCGTAATGCTCAAGACAATCGGCTTATGCGCGCTCTTTGCCATGTTCGGTCTTCATATCCCGGCAAGCCCCGATTCGGTAATAGGGATATTCAGCAATATTATGGCCGATATAGGTGACGACCAGAACCTGTCACAGTCTCTCTCCACATTCTCGGGCCAGCTTACGGTCATCAATGAAATACTCAGAGAGGCTGATGAAAGGACACTGGTAATAATAGATGAAATTATTGTCGGCACAAATCCGCGCCAGGGGGCAGCCCTTTCACAATCCATACTCGAATATATGATAAATACCGGCAGCCGGATAGTGGTAACAACTCACTACACCGAGCTTAAAGAGCTTGCGGTAAACGACAGCAGGTTCCGCAACGGTTCGGTTACCTTCAACCTGGAAACCCTCAAACCCACCTATGAGCTTCGTACAGGCATACCGGGTGTCAGCCACGCGGTTGAAATCGCCCGCATATACGGAATTCCCGAAAAGATACTCAACCGGGCAAACGAGCTTGTAGACAGCAGGGAATCAAGCGTTGAAGGACTTCTTGAAAAGATCCAGATTTATGAAGACGAGATCAGGGAAGAACGTGAAAAAGTAAGAGCCCTCACCGCAGAGATAACCGAGGACAGGGAAAAGATAAAATCAAGGCAGAATGAGCTGAACCGTCTTATTGCCGAAACGAAGAAAGCGAAGGGTGTGGAATTTATTGACGAGCTGAATGCCTACAGGGAAAAGATAGCAAAGCGGATAACCGGGCTGCAGTCCCTTGATCAGAAAGAGGCCGGAAAACTCAACGAAGAGATAATGAAGCTCCGCAGCGAAATAAGCGAACGCATGAGCGGTGAATCCCGCGAAAAATATGCCGATACGTTAAGCGAACTGGTTCCCGACAAAACAAAGAAGGGGGACAGGGTCTTCATCGCATCAATCGAGGCAGAGGGTACCATAGAGGAAATTGACAGCTCAGGGAAAACTGCTCTTGTTCTTCTGGGTGGATCCATAAGGTCACGCTTCCAGGTTAAGGATCTGTACCTTCTCCCGGAAGGTTCAGCTAAACAATCCAGGGTAAAAGAGTACAGGAAAGCGGCAGTAACCGGGATAACGGACAGCTATATCGGCACGACAATACAGACATCATACAACACAATAGACCTTCGCGGGAAGAGGGTTGATGAAGCCCTGGCGTTTATGAACGAGTCACTGGACAGAATGGAACGGCAGGGTATAAGAATAGTTATTATAATTCACGGCCACGGAACCGGCGCTATGAAACAGGCCGTGCGCGATACTCTTAAGATGAGTATCTACGTGCGCGACTTCAGAAGGGGTGAAATGGGAGAAGGTGGTGACGGTGTTACTGTTGCCAGTTTGAGGTGAACGATCTAACACACAGGTTCTTTAATAACAACATTATTTCTTTTAAGAAACTCGGTGAAGCCGTAAACCCTTTTCCCCATAAAATTCATCTCCACTGCATCAGCCGGACAGTTGTTGATACACCCCAGACACGCAATACATTTACCGGTATCGACCTGACCCTTTTCCGGGAATATCGAGTTTGCAGGACATGACTTCACACATCTCCCGCAGTTTATGCATTTTCCCCTGTTTACCTTATGTCCCGTTATCATAAGTTTTGTAAAACCTATCGACATACCACCGCTTATATAATTCCTGAAGTTGAACTCATCCGACACATGGAATTCTTTACCATCTTTAATCCTTACAAGTATATCCCGCGCGTATCCCTTCACTTTCGAATATGCTGCTTCATCAGGCTGATCTTTGTACTTCAGGACACGTTCCCCGTTTCCTGCCGACCAGGTAAGGGCAAATGATGACATGGCGCCGAAAAGGCCCATACCCGCCGGCACACCACCTTTAAGCGAAAGCATTTCAAGGATGCTGTATGCCGTATTATGCTGGTTTCCACCCTCCCCTCCAAATGTTACAAATGATGCAACCGGTATGCCCCCGATTGAAGGGATTTTCTTTATCCATTTTCTGAAATTTTCCGGCACTTCATAATAGTATACCGGGCTCCCCATGGCTATAACATCATAATCTTTAAAATTTATATCCGTCAGATCCCTGTAGTCGCCGGAATCCGTTTTGATTCCAGCATTTCTCCATGTTGATGCAATGAGCTTCCCTATTCTCGCAGTGTTGCCTGTCTGGCTGTACCATACGACAAGTCCCCTCTTTGCTTTTCCGCTTTTCATATTATTCCCTCTTTTCAGACTCTCACCCCTTATAATCCCCGACAGGTATAATCCGGCTGCGCCGGCAGTAACTCCGATGGCAAATGCTCTCCTTGTTATTTTCATAAAATCACTCCCCATTCCATGTTATACTGTATTCCCATGTTTCCGGGCATTTAATGCCGGCCGTTATTTCTCTGTTCCACAAACCTTTAAGACCAAGCTCAATGGCGGCGCATTCGAAGTGGCACATTGCAATCCCCATATCGACTCTCTGCAGGTCAGCACGCCCTGATGGTTTTACATTCCTGTTATAACCGGGTGTCCTCTCCAGGAAGAAGTGAAATATATTTTTTCCATCCTCTTTCACAATTCTCCAGGGTTGTTTGTTTGAAGCAGAAGGGGCAAGACGCACCATATCCAGGGCTTTTTTGTAAACATTTTCCGGATATGCATCCAGCCGCCCTTTATTGTCGCAGAAAAACAGTTCATTCCGGCTTTTCCTGTTGTCCGATCCTGCAAATGACCTTATTAATCTGTCGGTAAGAGTTTTCCGGTCGGCTGTATAACCGATCGAGGCTACTGCCGGAATAACCTCTTCACCTTTTATTCCGGCCTTTTCAGCAAAGCTGCTTCTCTTAAAGCTTCCACCGAGCCAGCAGGATCCAAGGCCCATCTCAGTCGCATGAAGTATTATTCTCTCCATTGAATAGCCGAAATCCTCAAGGTTCTGCAGTTCATCTTTTAAAATCCCGACAATGAAAGCGGCCGGGTTTCTGATAAACCCATATGTTCCAAGCCCCTTTAAAACATCGCTGTCAGAGGGGACAGCTGCGATAAGAATAAATTCCGCAAAAGATCCGAATGGCCCGGTAATCCTCTGCTTTATAAACTCTTCAAGCCCTGTACGGTCATTTTCAAGAAGAGGTATATCCCGGTATGACCTGCAGGAATGCCTCATCCTTATAATATCCTCTGCTCTTTTCTGCGACATTGAAACCCCCCTTTAATTTGATATTTATAAACTTTGACAATTATCGAATAATTGCATAAAAAAATCATGACTTCTCTCTGATAAAAATGTCTGCAAGTTCGCTTATAATTTCATCGTTAATTTTCGCGGTGAGAAACTTCCCCCTTCTCTCTGTTACAACAAGCCCTGCACCGGTAAGCTCTTTCATGTGGTGGGAAACAGTTGGTGCCCCGATACTGAGAGTATCCATTATATCCGTTATAAAACATTCGGTACATTCAGCTTCAAAGCATGCCTCGTTTATTTTCATTATCTCCAGGAAAAGCTCAAGCCTGTTCTCGTTGGAGAGAGCCTTGAATATTCTGGTCATCCTTTTCACATCAACAGGCTTCCTGGTGTTTTTCTTCATACTTCCCGCTTTCAATAATTTGATAATTATCAAATTATTGAAACATATATTTTAAGTCAACTTTTTTTCCTGATGCTCCCGCACTCCTGCCGCCGATGCTATGTCACCTCCGGGCTGTTTTAATATTGACAAAAATGTATTTAATTGTATTTAATATCATTTTAATATTATATATTGAAGAAATCTGGTATACAAAATCCATTGATCCGTAACTGTTGCCGGAATACTATTACAGGGCCGTCATGCATTATTATGTTTAACCTCCTTAAAAATAAAATTATTCTGCCGTTTATTGACCTTCTGAAACAGGGGGTCTCGCCGGAGATGCTTGCGCTCTCTATCGCAACCGGGTTTGTTATCGGCATAATTCCATTCATAGGCGTTTCTACGGCAATATGTGCAATTCTTGCCGTCGTTCTCAGGCTGAATATGGTTTCCATACAGCTTATGAACTATACTGCATACCCGCTGCAGCTTATTCTCTATGTCCCGTTTATCAAGGCAGGTGAAAAAATACTGGGGCTGACATCATCCGGGTTTACTATTAAAGATATTTTAAGGCTGTTTGAATCCGGATTTATCAACGCTCTTAGAATTTTATGGGTTGCCAACCTTCAGGGTCTTTTCGCCTGGATAATAATCTCGATTCCCGTTTTTTTGATTATTTATTATATTTCCCTTTTGCTTCTGCGCAGGTTCAATCCCGCTGATATTATTGAAAATTAAAAGCAGTACCTTCCCCCTTTTGCTTATCTCATGTATTAAATTTTCCCTGCTTCACATTCTTTTCTCTTTTTCCCCTTTTTCTGAATAAACGAAGCGCCTCGGCTTTTATCAGCGAGGCAGTATCCTGCCTGAAAATTGTTTTTAAAATATTATAGAGTTCCGGGTTTCTTTCTTTCATCTTCTCAGGATGTCCGAAAAAGTACTCTCCGGCCACTGCAAGAAATTCGGTTTCACCCGTAAGCGCGTATGGATCGAGATCAGATTTCCCCTTTTCAAGCTTCTCCATCTCTGCAGCCCTGATCTTCTTCCACTGAGAAAGTTCATCTTTATTCAGCATAAGCACCGGAAGCCCGTCTATTATACCATCCTCTTCATCCATTTTATGAATGAATTCATGGATGGCCGCATTCTCGCCATCCATCGACCTGAACCCTCGGAACAGCTCTTTCTTCGAAATTATCAGAGATGATGTATTCTGCACTACCATCCCCAGCACATCCCTTTCTCCGGATTTAAAATTATACTCTTCATCAAACCTGTCCGGGTAGACAAGTATCTCTCCGAGTGTATCGTATTCCCAGTCTTCAATTTTAAAAACAGGGATAATTGCAGCGGATGCGACAAGAAGCCTTGTTCTGTCATCAATCTCAGTTTCTATTCCGGTAATTATCTTCTCCGAAAGGAATATCTGTATTCTTTTTTCAAAATAGTATTTATCATCTTCATCCAGCATTTTATAAAACAGAACCATCTCTGACAGTATTTCCCTCCACTCATCCGGGAAAGGCCTTGCCGCTGTCTTTTTTCTTCTTCTGTACTTTCCTGTTATAAAAATATGAAGCCCCATGAAAACTGCTGCCGCTGCTATACCCTGAATTTCAGGTGTTCCGGGAAAAAAGCCGCGCTGCAGAAACGGGACGGAATACACAGCAATCAATGCCGCCGTAAAAGAAATTATAAGCGAAAAAAGCAGATTTATTTTATACCTGCGTGTAAATACCGGTTCCATAATAAAATACCCGTTTCATCTTAATTAAAAATATACAATTTTCTCTAATAAATATGATGTTTATTTATCAGTCAATGTTAAAAAACAAAGTCTGCTTTAACAAATAATATGCCATGTAATTTGAATGATTTCCATATTTAAAAAACACATTTCCCCCATAAATCTTTCTTGCATTTTGCGGTTTACTATTAATTCTTAACCAGACTGCAGGTAATCCTGCAGCTTCAACTTTTATTATAATTACCGGAGTAATAATGAAATTCCTTTTCGAAATGTTTCCCATCATCCTTTTTTTTGCGGCATATAAATTCAAGGGGATATATGTTGCAACATCTGTCGCCATTGCGGCCAGCATTCTTCAGATAACATACACCTGGTTTAAAAACAGAAAGGTCGAGAAGCCTATGATTATAAGCCTTGTTGTTATCATTGTTTTCGGAGGCGCCACGCTCCTGGTTCACAACGAGCTCTTTATCAAATGGAAACCGACTGTTCTTTACTGGATATTTGCAGTGATACTCATTGTCGGCAGGTATGGTTTTAATAAAAACTTTATACAGGCAATGCTTCAGAAGCAGATAGATGTCCCGCTCCATGTATGGGAAAGACTTAACAATTCCTGGGCCGTATTTTTTGCCGTAGTCGGGGCACTCAACCTTTACGTCGCTTACCATTTCAGTACAAATATATGGGTAAACTTCAAGCTTTTTGGTATACTCGGATGCATGATACTCTTCGTGATAATCCAGAGTATTATGCTGGCGCCTCATATCAAGGAGACAGTAGAGAAAGCAGATTAGCAGATTAAAGGAGAGAAGAATATGAATTATGAGTTTTATTCAGTAGAGAAGAAGGGGCACATCGCGTGGGTATGGCTCAACAGGCCTGAAAAGAAGAACAGCATGAATCCCCCGGCATGGACAGAGACAGTTCCGCTGTTCAAAGAGCTGGATGAAGATGATGAAGTGCGTGTAATCGTTATGGCGGGTAAAGGTTCATGTTTCTCCGCCGGAATTGACCTCACGGCAATGGTTCCGGTATTCAGCGAACTGCTTGAAAAGCAGCAGTACGGCGGGATAAAAAGAAAATTCTACGAGAAGATTCTTATGCTTCAGGAAGGAATTTCCGCCATGGAAAAATGCAGAAAACCTGTAATCGCAGCAATTCACTCCTACTGCATCGGCGGAGGCCTTGATATGGTTACCGCCTGCGATATAAGACTATGCACGAAAGACTCGGTATTCTCTCTCAGGGAAGCGGCAATCGGTTTTGTTGCAGATGTCGGGGTTTTGCAGAGGATACCGCACATTGTCGGCCAGGGGGTTGCAAGAGAACTTGCATTTACTGCGGAAGACATTGATGCATCGCGGGCTAAAGAGATAAACCTCGTAAATAAAGTATATGAAAACTACGATGAACTTCTTGCCGGAGCGCAAAAAATGGCAGAGGAGATTGCAGCCAATTCACCTCTTGCGGTCCAGGCGTCAAAATTCGTATTAAAATACGGCATTGGTAAAACAATAGACGACTCTCTTAAATTCAATGCCGCCGTCAGCAACTACATAATTCCCTCAAATGATCTTATTGAAGCATTCCAGTCATTTTCACAGAGAAAGAAACCTGTTTTTTCAGGTACATGATGCATATATAATTCCACTTTATTAATTTTATATTTAAATTAATATTTTTCTTCAGACCTCCCTTCAACAGGGGGGTTTTTCTTTCAATATACATGATACATGGCTTTTCTGTTTAAAAAAACATAATCTGAAGCCATATTCATTTTTATATTGACATGTTTATATTTAGCGCACTACATCCAATAAAGTAATCCCTGAATCCATTTTGTTATAAAAAACCGGAGTTTTATATTCTATATGAAGATAAACCTGAAGAAAAAGATTATTCTCTATTCAATAATCACCGACCTGATAATTGCTTTATCACTTGGGGCAGCACTTTACAAATATGCCGGGGAATTATACTACAAATCATTCATAGACAGCAAGCAGTCCCTGGCGCGTTCCATCGCTCTCTCGATCGACGGAGATAAGCATAAATCGCTCAACTCCATTAAGTCAAATAAAGACAGTGAATACCGGAGATATCTGGACTATCTTAATAAAATTAAACAACATGAAAACTATATAACCTATCTCTTTACAATAAATTACGACAGAAAAAATGACAGACTTACATACATAATCGATTCCGATATTATGACAACCGACACTGTATGGATTACCACCGAGTTATTCGGGCTCGCCCTTTCAATAGGAAAAGATAACGAGATCAGAATCAAATATAACGAAACAATATATACAAAAGATTTTAACATCCGCGCCGGTAATGAAATCATTCCTTTAAAAATCAGCGATAACGGCATCCTTTATCTGGGAGAAAAAGAACTGGTGCGGGTTATTTCCAGAGCTCCTCTTACGCTTGAAGCCTCCGGTAAAAAACTCAATTTCAGCAACCGTGAGCTTTATTCGGAAATCTTTATCGGCAATAAACCGTTTCAGCTCTACTGTTCATTTACCGCCAGAAATGAATCCCAGAGTATGCCTGGTGAACTCTACGCGGAATCAAGGGATGTTGTTGAACACTGTAAAAAGATTATTGACGGCCAGAGAAACACCATTGTCAAAAGAGACACACAGACAAGCATTTACGGAGAAAACACATCAACTGTATACGGCGTAATAACAGACAGTAAAGGAGTAGCCAATGGTCTGGTTGTAATAGAGCTTTTCAGGAAGGAGATTTCAGATTTTAAAAAATCGATGGTTACAATATCCCTTATTGTATGCCTTCTTGCTTTTATTACCACAATATTCATAACTATTATACTGGCCGAGTACATAATAATCCCCATACGAAAGCTTACTGCAGGCGCTGCAGAAGTAAGCCGCGGGAACATGGATTGCGTCATCAGGGTAAACAGAACCGACGAATTCGGGATTCTGGCCGAAACATTTAACAGTATGGTTGCAAATCTTAAAAACGCGCATGCAGAGATAACATCAGCCAATGAGGAACTTAAAAAAGCCAACAGGCTTAAAGATGAATTTCTTGCCAACACATCACATGAACTGAAAACACCGCTGACCGGAATTATAGGAATTGCGGAATCTCTTATTGACGGCGCTGCCGGGAGTGTAAGCGACAGCCAGAGATCCAATCTCCAGATGATAGTTCACAGTGGAATGAGGCTTACACATCTGGTTAATGATATTCTCGATTTTTCCAAAATGAAAAACAACGACATAATACTGCACAGAAAACCGGTTGACATGAGGCAGATAACAGAGATAGTTTCCACACTGCTTATTCCGGTTATCGGTGTAAAAAAGGTCAGAATATATAACAATATTAATGTCGATATGCCCCCTGTATTCGCAGATGAAAACAGGATTCAGCAGATCATGTATAACCTGATGGGTAACGCTGTGAAGTTTACAGATGCCGGGTCAATCACTGTTACGGCATCCCTGTCTGAATCCGAAATGGTAATATCCATAACAGATACAGGCATAGGAATCCCGGAAGAAAAGTTTGATGAAATATTTGAATACTTCAAACAGGTGGACTCCGCCGATGCAAGAAGCTACGGAGGTGCAGGACTTGGCCTGGCCATAACGAAAAGCCTGGTAGAACTTCACGGCGGAAATATAAAAGTAAGATCAAAAAAAGGTAACGGCTCCGTATTCAGCTTCACCATCCCTACAGTCGGTAAAAACACGTATAACAGCATACCCGATGAACCGAAATCATACCTTGACTACTCTTACAGATCCACCGGATTTATCATTAAAGAAAGCGAAACAGTCTCCGCTCATGATAAATCCGCGAAGCACAGAGCTTCTACCGATGCCACAATAATGATTGTTGATGATGAACCGGTGAATGTCCAGGTGCTTGTCAACCAGCTCGGTCTTGAAGGTTATAGTATTATAACCGCAGAAAACGGAATGGATGCAATCAACACAATACATAACGGCAAGGTTCCGGATCTTATTATCCTCGATGTAATGATGCCGAGGATGACGGGATATCATGTATGCGGTATAATCAGGGAAAGATATTCGCTATACCAGCTTCCGATCCTGCTCCTGACAGCGAAAAACCAGATACGGGATATTGTTGCAGGTTTTGAAGCGGGAGCGAACGACTACCTGACAAAACCCTTCGACCGGAGAGAACTCATTGCCCGGGTTGATATGCTTCTTACATTAAAAGAAGCGGTGAGCAAACAGGACAGACTTGAAAGTCTCAACAGGGAACTTGAAATTGCCAGAAGAATCCAGTATTCAATTCTGCCTGAAAAACTTCCGGAGCTCCCCGGTCTTGATATCCGGGCATTATATAAACCCATGGATCTGATAGGGGGCGATTTTTATGATTTCCATTATACTGACAGCAGAAAAATCGGAATACTTGTTGCTGATGTGTCGGGACATGGAATTCCGGCTTCGCTGATCTCTTCCATGGTTAAAATTGCATTCTACATGCAGAGCCGGTTTTACGATCAGCCGGACAAGCTTCTTATGAATATACATACCGCCATATACGGAAAATGTGAAACCCACTTTGTCGCTGCCAGTTACATATATATAGACCTTGACCGGATGAAACTGCTCCACTCAAACGCCGGGCACAGCCCGCTTATTCTGCTGAAGAAAAATACAGGCAGGGTAACAACAATAAAGAGCAAAGGGAAAATACTCGGTATATTCCCTGTAACAGACTGTGAAATGAAAGAGATTGATATTGAGCCGGGTGACAGGATTATACTCTACACAGACTGCGTCACTGAAACACGGAATATTTCAGGAGAGTACTTCGGAGATGAAAGGTTTCATGAATTTATAAAGAACAATGCCG
Source organism: Spirochaetota bacterium (assembly GCA_963664815.2). Classification (GTDB taxonomy): domain Bacteria; phylum Spirochaetota; class UBA4802; order UBA4802; family UBA5550; genus WRGT01. Next base: position 1,002,820 of record CAXXHB010000003.1, on the reverse strand, counting down.
GTAAAAGCGCTGAATTATTTACGCAGGAAGTTGAAACCCATCTTGCAGCATGGTCCGGAAACAATGGTTTTTTCGATGATGACCTGACTATAGTTGTGGCAGATATTTTCTGAATCATTAAAAATTCTGTGATCCGAAGATGATTTAACCGGCAAATTTCTGTCCGGAAAAGGATTTATATATCCTCTATTGAAACTGTATACATTTTTCAATCGCACCCCTTGAATATTACAGAGATGCGCCCGAACCTTTTGTTGTATTCAATCACAAAATCCTCTTTTTCGCTTAATCCGAGAAATACAAGTTTATTTTTCAGGATTGTAATAAACCTGTTTGGATCAATGACACTCTCAAGAAAATATTCCCCCTCCCGGAGTTCATGAATATATGTCTCATCAGATATTATCTCCCTGGTCATCTGCTTTTCAGATTCAGCTCCTATTGATATCTCATAGGTTTTTTTTATTTTATCAAATTTCTGTCTGATCGGAGTCCACCCTTCCGGCAGAAAGCAATCGACTGTTAAAAGATCAAATACTATGGAATATAAAGAATAAGCAGAAAGAATTGTTTCGCCATTTTTAACAATTGCAAGATCATCATCCTGATTTTCGAAACTTATACCGTTATGCATAAAAAACAAACCTCCACATGTCCATACTTAATATAATAATATTAATGCCGTGATTATCAATTTTTTTTCCAATAATAATTTCTCAGCTTTTTACAATGGAAAATATTACATTCTCCAAATATTCAATTCTCCACGATTAAAATGAGCCGGAAATATATATTTGTTTATTTTACACAAAAATTCAATGCCAGAAAATTAACATTGAATTTTTTTACTGATAAATATATTGTCTGAATCTGATGTATATTTTTAAAAATAATACACTGATAATTAATGACTCAGCATAATTAAAGATAAAGGAAAACAATGAAAACTGTAACACTGGCATTTTCACCATGCCCTAATGATACGTTTATTTTTCATGCCATGCTTCACGGCCTTGTGGATACAGGCGACTACCGGTTTACCCCCAGCCTGCTCGATGTTGAAACCCTGAACAGATCAGCCTTTGAAGAAAAGTTTGATATGACAAAGCTTTCATTTAACGCCTATCTTCAACTGAAGAGAAGGTATAATCTGCTCAATTCAGGCTCGGCACTCGGTTTCGGTTGCGGTCCCATTCTTGTATCTGCCGGCTCAGAAAAAAAGATCGATGACATGACTATTGCCATTCCCGGCGAATACACTACCGCCTACATGCTTCTCAGGTTATGGGAGCCACATATAAAACATGTTGTCCCGCTCAGATTTGATTATATCATGGATGACGTTAAAGAGGGAAAATATGACGCAGGGCTTATAATACACGAGGGAAGATTCATATACCGGAACTATGGCCTCAGATCAATCATTGATCTGGGAGAATGGTGGGAAAATGAAACCTCTTCCCCCATACCACTTGGATGCATTACGGTGAAAAATGCATGTTTCACCAGGGAGGAGCAGGATGAACTTGATACAATCTTAAAATCATCTGTCCGGTATGCCCTCAATAACAGAAGCGCTTCAAGGGAATATATAAAGCTTCATTCTCAGGAGCTCGATGATGAAGTAATAGAAAACCACATCAGGCTTTATGTGAATGATTTCACAATTGATCTCGGCGATGCAGGACACAGGGCAGTGAAGAAACTTGAGGAAATCGCAATGGAGAAAAAGATAATATCATGAATAAAATGACAGCCGGCATTATAATGGCAACCCGTATTGAGGCGGCACCATTCATAGATTCCGGACTTTTCACTCCTGTTGAGGAAAAACCTCTTCCGGTCTACCGGCATAAATCGTTCTATCTTGTTCTTTCCGGAATTGGCAAAGCAAACGCGGCCATTGCAGCGACATACCTTATTACAAAGTTTAATACTGAAATCATGTACAACATAGGGGCTGCAGGATCAACCACTGAAAAATATGAACTGGGCGAAATCCTGCATATAGGTGCCGTGATAGATTATGACCGCCCCACACTTGTAGGCTCAAAACCGAGATTTCTTAAACCGGATACTCTTCAGAATTATAATGTTGTTACCCTTGCAACACGGGATGTTGCAGTTGTTTCACCTGAAGAGAGAGAAAAGGCCGGGCTTCTGGCCTCTCTCGTGGATATGGAGGGTGCAGGTTTTGTACAGGCATGCAGAACATTCAAAGTAAAAAACTACCTTTTCAAAATAGTTACGGACACTCCCGCACATACAATCGATAACCAGATAATAGAGAATATTAAAACAACCAGAGACATGCTGTACAGCTTTTTCCTTGCAGAATTCATGTAACATGATATATTTTAAAATGCAAAAACCCTGCCGTTATCAGAGTGGATACTGCTGTTTAAAAATACATGCTGTGCCCGGAAATTGTTAAAATCTCTGAATAATTCTGTACTCGGAATCCCTGAGCACAGCTTTCTTCCCGGCATTTTTTATTATCTCAATAAGCTCATCCATGTCGGTAGATGTCTCTACTCCCGTGGCTTTAACCACCACTTCCTCCATCAGCACTCCGCCCATATCATTTGCACCCATTGCCAGTGCAATCTGAGCGAGCTTAAGACCCTCGGTCAGCCATCCCGCCTGAATATATACGACATTGTCAAGGTATATACGCGCAATGGCGACTACCTTCAGGTAATCAACTCCTGTAGCCGGAGTGATATGTTCCATATCTGTATTCTTCGGAGAGAATGACCATGGAATAAAGGCGCGGATAATCCCGGTTTCATCCTGTATCGAACGTATTACATCAAGATGACTGATTTTTTCGGCATCCGTTTCACCCATGCCGTATGTCATTGTTGCTGTAGATCCCATACCGTTATTTTTAAGGGCCCGCATTACATTACACCACTGTTCAACTGTGCTTTTTTTCGGGCTTACTGTTTTTCTTATCCTTTCAACCAGCAGGTCAGAAGCCCCCGGTATTGAATCAAGCCCTGCATTCTTCAGTCTTTTAATTATTTCATCATATGAAAACCCGCTCTTTGCCGAGATATGAACTATCTCTGAAGGGGAAAACGAATGAAGATATATTCCGGGAAAACGTTTTTTTACAGCTGAAACCAAATCAATATAAAAATCCAGATTTGCATCAGGGTGTAATCCACCCTGAAGCATAACCTGCAGTCCGTTGATACCCTTCAGTTGTTCTATTTTTTCCAGTATGTCATCAAGTGTAAGATCATATGGGGGTACACTCCCCGCCCTGGAATGGTAGGCACAGAAACTGCATTGAGCCTCGCAGATATTTGTATAATTGATTATCCGGTCCAGTATAAAACCGGCGGTATCATCCGGATAAGCCATTCTTCTGCGGAGATCACCCATTACTCCGAGTTCCGCAATATCCCATTTGAAAAGTCCGGTTCCCTCTTCCTGAGTTATCCTTGCGCCAGATTCTATTTTTCTTCTTAATTCTTCTTTATTTATCATAATGGTTTCTCTTAATAATAATTCTTCCAGGTTAAAAGGAATAGATGAATCAGGGATCAACGCCCCTCTCTATTCCACAAAAAGCGCTGAGCGCTTCGCCACTACATATTTATATTGATATAATTAATTTTCTTTACTTCATCGAGAAGACTCATTGAATAAGCCTCGGAGAAATAAAATTCAAGCGCCCTTTTAAGATCGTCGGTAAAATCGAACTTCAGAAGATTGTAATAGTGATCTATATCGTAAGTAATATGAGGATACTTCTCCCCGGCAAACTGCACCACATCTCTTCTGTTATCCCGGAGATCATTCAGCGAAAGCCTGAATGACCCGGACACTTCCAGCACTTTGTCAATATATGCAGCTGCAGTCTCCTTTTGAACCGCAATCACAGCGAAGACAACAGGATAACCGGTTTTCCTGAACCACAGATCGCCAAGATCATAAATATATGGCATCGGCCTCTCAGCTTCAACCATTGCCTCATTCCCTATCACCAGAGCCGCATCAAGATCTGTCATGTCAGGATCAGGGGCGCAGGAAATATATTCAGGTTTCAGATGATAGTATTTACCCAGCAGCAGCTTAAGCAGAACCACCGAGGTTTTTGATGCTGAAGTGAGTCCTATTCTTTTCCCTTCAAGGTCTTCAATAGGGAGTTTGCTCTGAAGCACTACTGAACGGACATACCCTATTGAACTTAGACAGAAATCCGGAAGCAGAACAACCCTGTCCTGGATTTCAGGATAGGCGCCTGCCGAAATGGGGCTCATATCCAGTTTTCCCTCTTTCATTAACGTATTCAGTTCGCCCGGATACCTTGGCACAATTGTATGATTCAGAAATTCTTTATGAAACATATGGTGATAAAAAGGATAGCAGTTAAGATAATCAATATACCCGATCTTCATTTTTTAACCTCATAAGCAGCTGTAACCCTTTCAGGTTCATAACCGGCGGATTCAATAAGCCGCCTTAAAAACTGTTCCGATCCGTAATCAGGCGTGGAGGCTCCTGCAGAATGAACAACTTTTTCATAATTGTAGGTAGCGCCTATGTCATCGATACCGATATTAAGCAGCACCTGGGCCATCTTCTCTCCGATATACATCCAGAGAGCCTTAATATGCGGGATATTATGGAGGAATATCCGCGCTGAGGCATAAAGTCTTACATCGTCAAATCCCGTACTTGATCGCTTCTTTGCTTTAATCCCGGTATTCCCGTCATGGTATGACAGCGGAACAAATGTCTTGAATCCGCCGGTTCTGTCCTGTACTGACCTGAGGGCTGACAGATGGTGAACGATATCACCGGCATCCTCAATATGATTATATAGAAGTGTGGCATTGGTCTTAAGGCCAAATCCGTGAGCTATCTCCATTATTTCAAGCCAGCGTTTTCCTGAAATCTTTTTTGGCGCGATAATAGCCCTTTTACCTTCGGCAAAAATCTCGGCACCGCCGCCAGGCAATGCGCCGAGCCCTGAATCGATCAGTCTGCGGAAAACCTCCTCTACAGGGATATTATTTATCCTTGCAAAGTAATCATACTCAACTGCAGTGAATGCTACTATGAATATATCATTTTTTATTTTTTTAATACGCCGCAGCATCTCTTCAAAGTAATCGAGTTTCAGTTCAGGATTAAGCCCGCCCACGATATGGACTTCATCTATACCGCGATCAACCTCCGCCTTTACCCTGCTTTCAATTTCATCAATGGAATATACATATGACTGATGATCATCCCTGTCGCATGAAAAAGCGCAGAGCGGGCATCTCAGTTCACAGATATTTGTATAGTTAAGATTCATGTTTACGCCGTAAAATCCCTTCCGGCCGTTAATACTGTTTCTGATATAACCGGCTATTGCTCCAAGTCCCATTACATCATCGGTACAAAGCATTTTCAGAAGATCATCCTCGCTGACCGGTATTTCATTTCTGACCTTTTCCCATACGGGAATCAGGTTGTTATCTCTGATAAAATCTGCTGGTATATAACCGGAATTCATGTGTTACATTTCCCCCTGCAATTCAGATGTATGGTAAAACAAAATTAATCAGCTTGAATTAATTCCCTGTGACGGTAACTGATTATTATCTGACCTTTATTTATGTCCTCTTTAAAGGGTCTAAAAAAGAATAAAACAGCTACATAATTAAGTGCTAAACAGCTACTAAAAAATAGCTGTCCGGGCTATTCCATCTTTTTCTTATCTGTGCATATATATATTTATTGTTTGAAATCCTTTAAGCAGCAGATTTATCAGTTCATGATAATCCAGAGGAATCCAGACATCCCCTCCACAAAAAGTAACCGGCAAAACTCAGCCTCCTTTCAAGGAGGCCTTTTTTTTTGAATTATAAAATAATATATAATTCAATTCAGTATTTTCTCAAGGATTACCCTTGTTATCATATATGTCGGCTTAATTCCCTCTTCACCCAGCGCACCAGAGGAGAGCGTCTGTCCGCTTAAAAGCGGATTATCCGAAGCGTAATATGCATACCTCACCCTGACATCCCGTGGAATATGCCCCCTTATTACAGCTGCGTTTACCGCCCTGTGATAATGTCCACCTTCCATTTCAAGGCCCACAGCCTTCCAGCTTGATTTCTGGAATTTTTCAAGGACGTCAATATTCTGCAGAGAGGTTCCCAGAACTGTAACAATGGGACCGACATAAACAGGTATTGATCCGTCAAAATCCCTAGGATCAAGATCATTTTCGACTATATAGTTGTGCGGGTTTCCTTCAAAGACATGTGCAGTAGGGAGCATAATATCCCCCTTCCTGCCGGGGAGAGTACCCGCCTTCCCCATAATTGAAATCGATTTGAAATGAAAGTAATGATCAACGTCGTTGACTACATGAGGGCTCAGGAGTTCATCCATAACCTCATACGCCTGCGCCCCGAAGGCATAATCGATGATCAGTATCACCGGCTTATTTTCTGGCGAGTGCCCGTTGGTAATCTGAATCTCCGGATGAATTTCAATACCATTAAACGCAGCCATATCAATTAACTGGCAATCGATTGAAAAACCGGAATCATCGGGAAGTTCATACAGACCATTCTCCAGAGCGAATTTATTAATCTGACCCTGAAATTCTCTTCCTCGTGATATAAATTCATAAAGGTCCTCTTCATCGCTGATGCGCTTATCCCTCAAAGCCTCCCATGCATAAAGCGCATTCATCACGCTGTGCATATTGGCACTTATAATATGAAGTGGCCGTTTTTCAAAGCCAAGCTCAAGAATTCTTTTCTTGACCCTGTCTGCCCATTGCGTCCCGTACTTATGCCTTCCAATCATATCCCGGAGAGAGGGGGTAAAGTAGATCATCATCATGCTTTCCCTGTAATTTTCATCTTCAAGCGCGCGTATACCAAGGTCATATATTATTTTAAACAGGCCATTGTTGCTTTGTTTCTCTTTTTTTGATTCTTCCAGATACTGGTATGTATCCCTTGTCTCGGTGAAAGTTCTCCCCAGAATTATACTTAAATTCCAGAGAGCCCTGTCAAGCTCAGTTCCCTGAAGAGAATTGTTCCCAGCATCCTTTTCAAGAAGAACCCACTCGGATGTCATATTACCAGATTCATCCATAATCTGATTTTTTATCTTATGTGATTCAATATTAAGAAACGTAAGATGAGTCAATATATCATATATCTCGCTCATCCCCTGGGTAATAATAAAATTAATCTCGTTTTTACTTATCCTGTAAGATACCCTTCTCCGTTTAAGAGGGATTATTTTCTCAAATGCCGTATGGTCGAGCTTTTCCTCTGCAGTGAGTATTACCCGGTTGCACTCCTCAATACCCTTGGGGAGCCGGTCAACAACATATTCAAGCCCCTTCAATTCAATAATTCTCGGATCATTCATGGTACCGTAAATTTCAGGGGAGAGCATTTTTAAGCTCTCGACAAGAGTCTGCCCTGAACGGCCTGATGGTTTATAGTATCCCCTCAGAGCAAGAGCATCAGCCATAACTTTGAATGTACGGATCGCGATTCTCCCTCTCTGCGCCTTTGTCATCCCGTCCAATTTCCGCACCTCTCTTTATTAAATATATATTAAAATGTTACGATATCAATAACAGAAATATTCCATTTATAATTTATCATTTTATAATTCATCATATCCCCAGACCGCCATCTGCGGGTGAAACCATATTTCCCAGGGTAAAGAATAAATAGTGAAATAATTTACAAAAATAAGGCAAATACTTTTATATCAGAACATAAAAAATATATTAAACAGCTGCTATTCTATCTTTATTTTCTTGACTCAATTTTAAAAAAAAATAAAGATAGAATTCTGGGGTGGTTCATTAACGAGCCTGAGATTATACCCGTATAACCTGATCCGGATAATGCCGGCGTAGGGAAAAAAACCGGAATATATATTCTCTGAAACCCCCTATTATAAATTAAGGGGATTTTTTATGCAGATTCACTCACTTCTAAATGAAATCCGTACAAAACAACCGCTTGTCCACCACATTACAAACTGGGTTACAATATTCAATTGTGCACAGGCGGTCAAATCACTGGGCGCATCTCCCGTAATGGCTCATGCATCGCAGGAAGCGGCGGAGATCACATCTATTTCATCATCTCTTGTCCTCAATATCGGTACCCTGACAGAAGATATTGTTGAAAGCATGCTGATTGCTGCCAGGTCAGCTTCAGGGAAAAAAATACCGGTAGTCCTCGATGTCTGCGGGGCCGGAGCAAGCGGCATGAGAAATTCCAGCTGCTTAAGACTCATCTCTTCAGGATACATCGGAGTTATTAAGGGGAATGCTTCAGAGGTTTCATGCATTGCCGGCCTCGATGCAACCACAAAAGGCGTAGACAGCACGGAGGTATTGCATGACCTTTCAGATGTAGCGTTTAATCTTTCACAGAAACTGTCCTGCACAGTTGTAATCACCGGTGCGAGAGATTATATTGCAGGCGGAGGAAAGCTCTTCACAGCAGACAACGGATCCGAACTGATGGGGAAGGTTGTAGGCACAGGCTGCATGGCAGCTTCAATGATCGGATGTTTCGCGGCAGTACTTCCGGGTAACCTTACTATTGCATCAGCAGCGGCACTCTCCGCATGGGGAATAGCCGGGGAGAAGGCTTCATTAAAAAGCAGCGGAGCAGGGAGTTTTCTTGTAAACATTTTCGATGAGCTTTCATCCCTGTCAGAAGATGATATTATCAGGGAGAGTAAAATAGCTGAGGTGATAAAGCCGTAACCTGTATTTACTCTTTCCATCTCAATGCAACATTGTATTAAAACTGCAGACAGACACTGTCAGTAATTAATTATACTTTATTTTGAACAGATTTAACAGACCCGGCTTTCAAACTGAGGGTCTGTTAAAAATTATCAGCTATGCAGACAGCCCTCTGCCATTAATAATCTTTTTAAAACAGTTCTATTATAAATAAAAAAATGATAATTCCTTAATGTATATTTTAGTGTAAAAATAAACAATTATATCTGCAAACCGTCTTCGGCAGCCGGGAGAATGGGATTTTTTATAAAAAAGTTCAGAAATTATTACTGAAAAAATATATCAATAACTCCTGTTTTTCATTATTATCTGTCTATGAGAATATTGATTACATTTAAAAACAGGAATCTTGAAAAAGCATTCATTGAACGTTATAATCAAAAATCATTATCTACAATCCGTATTGGATTCTGGCTGACAATATGGCTTTATGCCGTTTTCGGATTTCTTGATCTTCATATGATGCCGGTTTCGTATCCGGCAATATGGATTATCAGATTCGGTATAGTTATACCAATAGCCTTAATTTCAATTCTTCTGACATACCTCCGGTCTCTGTGTAACCATATGCAGGGTATAGTTTCATTCAATTCTATTATCATGGGACTTGGAATAATATCGATGATAGCCGTTGCAAATGAAAGCGAACCTGGTTTCAGATATTATTACGCCGGGCTTCTGCTTGTAATTATGGGAATATGCTCACTCTTCCGGCTGAGATTTTTTTACTCCCTTTTCTCCTCCGTAGTAATTATACTCGGTTATGAATTCACTGCCATATTTATTCAGAAAATTTCCAGTATAGATTCTCCAAACAATCAATTTCTGATTTTTGTCAGTAACAACTTTTTCTTTATCAGTGCGAATGTAATAGGTCTTATGGCCTCATATTATCTTGAATATCTGATGAGAGTGGAATTTTTACAGCAGGAGGAGATTGTTGACAAACACCAGAATCTGAACACTCTTATGAACAGCATGAAGGTTGAGCTCCGGCTTGCAAAACATATACAGTCTCAACTCTTCCCGGGGGTATGCCCCTATATGAAAAATGTTAAAATTCATTCCATTTATAAACCTATGGAGGAACTCGGCGGTGATTTTTACGATTATATCCGGTTCGTAGAAAACAATCTCATAGGTATTTTTATAAGCGATGTCTCCGGCCATGGAATACCTGCCGCTCTCATAACCAGTATGCTGAAAACCCTTAACTCAATGGCAGGAAACAACAAATTCTCGCCATCGGCATTTCTTAAATATATAAATCTGCATATTATCGGGCAGATAGGGGATAACTTCCTGACGGCTGCATATATATTATACGATTCAGAAACCAGAATTATGAAAATTTCCCGTGCCGGACACCCTTACCCTCTTCTTTTACGTAATAGAGAGATAATTCATCTTAAATCAAAGGGGGGAATTATCGGTATAAATCAAAATATAGACTTTGAAGAGCGGACCATAATTCTTGAGCCTGAAGATAAAATAATTCTATATACCGATGGATTAATTGAAGAAATCAATCCACGAAGAATTCAGTTCGAGGATTACTATTTCAACGAAGTTCTTCCTTCAATAATGCATAAACCTATAGATGAAATAACCATGCTTTCATACCAGAAGCTCATTGAATACAAGGGGGATGACAGGTTAAGTGATGATGTTTGTATTGTAGGACTTGAGATTTCCTGATAAAAAAACCTGACGATCAGGTCAGGTTTATTATCAGGTTTAAAAGTATAATATTTATTTTATTACAGAAACCTTGACTGCTCTTGGTCCTCTGTCTGTCTTTTCGATGTCAAACTGTACACGTGCTCCCTCTTTAAGAGTTTTAAAGCCCTCTGCTATTATGCTTGAGTGGTGTACAAAATAATCATTTCCATCTTCTGCTGAGATAAAACCAAAACCTTTCTGGTCATTAAACCATTTAACTGTACCTTGCGCCATTGTTAAGCTCCTGAGTTTTTAATAAGGGTTAACCCCCATGTTTGATTGAGTGTTAAATATTACTAGGAAGACTACCTTGTGGTAGGAAACTAGAAGAATTTATTGAACTTAATCTAACAAAACACACAATAATAACAGTTACAGATTTGTCAATACATAAAACTTAAAATATAAAACGGTCTGGTTGCAGGATATATTATTTTCCTCATCTAAAAGAGTTTTTACCGGAATTACTCCTTATCTTAGCTGATTTAAAAATGCTCAATTATTCCACCACAGGTAATTGCGGCAATTAATATTGACAGAATTTTATTCTGCTCTTATATTTTGCCGGATAACAAATGAACCCGGAACTCATTATAATCAGTGAAAATCAGCTATTCGAATATCTTTCAGAAAAAGAACGGCCTGTTATGGAATTCGATATTATAAAACATTTTATGGAAACCTGCGAACAGCAGACATTATATGTTAAACACTTCTCACTTTATCACGCGCTTTATAAACTGAAACACTCTGCCGGATTAAAAGGATTCTATCTTCACCTTGACTGCATGAGAATCAGACTTATACGGATACCCGATAACGGCCTCTGCGGATTTTATGACCCTGTTAATGGGATTTTCTGCAACAGCCACGCGCCTTCAGGATTCTGTATACTCCATGAGAACGAATGCAGGAATTACCTGAACAGTATAACGTATGATTATCTTCATGATTTCTATACCGATCCTGATAATATAACCTTTGGCGAATCAGAGCTTTTAAGGAAACTGATGAATGGAATAAAGGTATACAGCTGCCGCAGGAGGGATATTGATGAGGCAATTGAATTTTTCGGTATTGGAAGGTTCTCCAAAAAGTCTGTTTCAGACCGTTACAGGGAACTTGCAGGAAAATATCACCCCGACATACCTGGCGGTTCTGACGAAATGATGAAAAAGCTGAACAGTTCATACATGATACTCAAAGATGTTTTTATTCTTTGAAACAATGAAATATTCTGACAGAAAATTTCTTCCGGCTTAAATCAGTAATTATGTGGATTATTAATCCTGCAGATATTATATTCCAGTAAGCTGGATATGATGAGTTAATACAATGACAGGGAAACTGAAATACATATTTGTACTTCTGATCTCATTTTACTTCATTAACTCCTCTGTATATTCTGCAGCGGAAGCCGGTAGTGACAGCATAATCTCAAATGATAATTCAGACCCCGGCTTATGGATTTTTTTACCGGCAGCCCGTCTTTCTATGGATCCGATGTATATTTACAATAATGATTCTGATTTTTCAGGAACATTTACATCAATAGCGGATTTTGACTTCCTTCAGTATAAATCATATATATTTTCATTTTCCATGACACAAATCCTTGAATACAGCAAAAAAAACCGTGAACATTTCGCTTTCCATGAAATTCAGTATTATCTAGATTATCTGAACATCCGCAAAGAATTCGATACAGGATCACTGTCAGCTTTCTTCGATCACAGATGTTCCAATTATGTAAACACAATGACCTCCGACGATATGCTCGCAAGATGGTATGGTTTCGGAATTAAATGGCAGACTCACGGATTCGCCGCCGCAGAAAAAGTCAGACGGAAAGGAATTTTATTATTTTCAAAAGATGACTATTTCAACTACAGTATTGCCGCCCGAAGATCTCTCAGTACAAGAAACTACTTTGCGACATGGACAACAGATTTTACTTTAAGATACGATTATTACATGACTGATTATTTCGCTGCATACATTCAGGAATCAGCAGAATATTTTATATCGGACAGATATGGACTTAACCGTTCCACGGAGTTCGGACTTAAAGTGCTGCAGGGTGAGGTTGAAGTTACACCATATTTAAGGCATGAATACATTACTGATAATACGGGAGAACTTCCGAAAGACAAAAATCATTATGGAGCGGGTATACGCGCGGAAACAGCACTTTATGATACAGAACCGGATAAAATACATTCTGCCGGCTCATCATCCGGGAAATGGCTATCTCCCGAAATTCATCTTTCCGGGTTATACGCACACTATATTTATGATAATATAAGAAATTACAGGACAGAAACACTGTTCGCCGCTGATCTTATAAAATACGGTGAAACAGCAGTCTTCTTCAACGCCTCGCTTTTACACTCATCTCTCAGGAAAAACGCGGGAATGTATCCTGCATATATCGATTCATATTATGAGGGTGGTCTATCACTCTATCTTTTTGATTCTGTCTTTTTAGAACCGCTATACCGCTATAAGAATTATGATGAGGGAAACATCATCAAATCCGGAAACTGGAGCTTCCAGCTTGCAGCGCTCAGAATGAGAACTGCCGGCATGAAACCCGGATTTGTTAATACCGACTGTAAAATAAATATTGATAAGGGATTAAATCTGATAAACAACTTCGAATTTGAGCTTACCGGCGGATATATAACAGAAGAGAATAACATTCATACCAGATGGACTACCGAATCCAGTCTGCGATGGGACATATGCGGATATAACACTGCAATTCTGTACCTGTTACTTGGAGAAAAGAGTTTAAAAGGGGACGACCTCACATGGACAATTATCTCAGAGTGCGGGGTCAGATTTAACAGATCACTGGTAATGATGCTTTTCTACCGCAACGAGATAAATGACCACGAAAAACGGGAGCAAGACCTTTCAAAGATATACCACTTATTCGGAGTAAAATTCGATTTTTAAAATATAATCAATTAATGCAAAGCCGTAAAGACATTAAATGAATGTTAAAAGTGAGAAAATCAAAGGAAAAACTACACTTTCCCCATCATCATATACTTTTTTATTGCGAGATTCCCCGGAGAGATAATTATTTCAGTATTGTCAGTTCAGACAGAATAATATCCTTTATACCACTGAATAAATTTACTCATTCCTTCAGCTATCGGGGTTGAAGGCCTGAATCCTGTATCTTTCGCAATATCATCAACATCAGCATAGGTAGCGTAAACATCCCCCGCCTGCATGGGAAGATACTTCTTATCACCCTCTTTCCCGAGTTCCTTCTCTATTACTCTTACAAAATCCAGAAGCTTGACAGGATTGTTGTTCCCTATGTTATAAATTTTATACGGGGCTTTCGAACACGACGGATCCGGCTTCATCCCGGACCAGCTGCTGCTCCCTTGCGGGACAAGGGATATAACTCTCACCACACCCTCCACGATATCATCAATGTAAGTAAAATCGCGCATCATGTCGCCGTTATTAAATATATTGATAGACTTACCTTCAGAAATCGCTTTCGTGAAACTGAAGTATGCCATATCGGGACGGCCCCATGGCCCATATACGGTAAAAAACCTGAGTCCGGTAACAGGAATTTTATAGAGATGACTGTAGGCATGGGCCATAAGTTCATTGCTCTTCTTTGTTGCAGCGTACAGACTCACGGGATGATCTACATTATCAGAGGTTGAAAACGGAATTTTTTCATTAAGACCGTAAACCGAAGAACTGCTTGCATATACCAGATGTTCAACCTTATAATTCCTGCAGCATTCAAGTATATTAATAAACCCGTTGATGTTGGAATCGATATATGCATAGGGGTTTTCTATTGAGTACCTTACCCCTGCCTGTGCTGCGAGATGGCATACATGTGTAAACTTCTCCTGTTCGAAAAGCCTGTTCATTGCCTCACGGTCTTCAAGGTTGAGTTTTATAAATTTATACTTACCGGACTTCTTACTTTTAACCGGTATATTATACTCAACATCGCTTCGATCTATTCCCGTTTCAGCAAGTCTCCCGTACTTAAGGTTGACATCATAGTAATCATTTATTGCATCAATACCGGTTATGTCATCGCACTTATCCATGAGTTTAAGAACAGTATGAAATCCTATAAATCCTGCAGTTCCTGTCACTAATATTTTCACTTTCATATTCCTCCACATTCTTTCAATTATGCCCGGTATGATTAAAAAAATCACAATGTCGTCAATAACCGTTCCTCTGCCCTCTCTTCAGGTGAAGGCAAATTATACTTTCGGAAGGTCATATCGCTTCTATATTCTATAAACTTACTTAATAATTCAGGCTTATTTGTAAAGCATTCTTTTAAGTCCCGATCAGGGGATCAGGCTGAAGATACGGAATTTAATACGCTGATACATTATTTATGAATTATTCCCAGATCATAGCCGCACTGGTTGCATTTTCCATTTTCAAGTTCCTTAACAACAGTGTGATAACCGTTTCTGCTTATCACAACAGTATGGCATTCAGGGCACACCGTATCACTCCGCGCATCGGATGGATGGATGTTCCCTGTAAAGACGTAATCAAGAACCTCAATTGCAGACTCCCATACTTCGGTAAGAAAATTCACATCCGTGGCGGGTTTATTATACCTGTATGAAGGATAATAGCGTGACAGGTGCCACGGTATTCTTTTATCTATTGAGGCGATAAAACCGGCGATCTCCATCAGCTCCTCAAGTTTATCGTTTATCCCGGTTACAATGAGCGTTGTAATTTCAATAAAACAGCCGAGTTCATACGCTTTTTTTATTGTATTCTTTACAGATTCAAGCCCCCCTTTAAGAACAGTGCTGTAAACGTCTGAGTTATAACACTTCAGGTCGATGTTCATAGCATCTATAAAACCGCTTAACTCTTCAAGAGGAGCAGGATTCACATATCCGTTTGTCACAAGAACATTTTTCAGACCTTTATCTTTTGCGAGCAGTGCAGTATCCTTAACAAATTCAAACCAGACAGTCGGCTCTGAATATGTATACGCGATGCCTTTCGATCCGCTGGATAGCGCCATTTTTACAATCTCTTCCGGTGAGCGATATGACGACCTTGCATCAAGATCCTGTGATATTGACCAGTTCTGGCAAAAGGGACATTTCAGATTGCACCCCTTTGTCCCTATTGAAAAGATTTCCGTACCGGGATAGAAGTGGTACAGAGGTTTTTTTTCCATTGGATCCATGGCACAGGATGTAATCTCCCCATAATTCAACGTGTATAGTTTCCCCCCCCTGTTCTCCCTGACTCCGCATACACCAGCCCTCCCTTCCCTGAGAATACAGTGATGAGGGCAGAGCAGACATTCGGCAGCATCTTCTCTCCTGTTATAGTACTGCGCTTCTCTGAAGGTCACAAAATCCTCCTGAAAGACTATATTTTTCGATGTTAATTCCTTAACATAAATTTTAATATAAAATGAATGACTAACTCTCATTACCGCCTTCGACGAAGGTGAGAATATAGCATTTTCTTATTATAATAGTGTTTAAGAACTATTATTGAAACTTTTCACTAACACTATAATATCAATATTTTATAAAAATGCAACTATAATAATAAAAATTTTACACACCATATTTTAAATATAAGCTTTATGTTTTCAGAGTAAATCAGTGCAGCAATTTATTTTCAGGATCACAAATGCGCGAAGCACTGTGATCTCCGGAATAACCTGCCATTTTAAATCAATTCAAAGATTGCTTTACAAATTATTCTCAATTATTGAAAGCTGTTCATATACTTAAGTATTATTGCAGTGATAAAATCCCTGAATAAAAATTTCCTGCGCTGATCTGGTCAGCTCCGAAAAAGGAAAAGCTAATGGATAAAGCTAATGAATCAAAAAGATAATTTATTTAATATTGAAGGTGACGTCTCCCCTTTTGAGTTCAATGAAAAGGTAGCTTCTGTTTTCGACGACATGATCACAAGATCCGTTCCTCATTACAGGGAAATTATAGAACTGCAGAGCAGCCTGACCGCAAGATTTTATAAAACCGGCACAAAAGTATATGACCTTGGCTGTTCAAACGGAAATTTTACTGCAGGATTTATCTCTGAAATGGGTGAAAAAGATTTTCATCTCATCGCTGTAGACAACTCCGCGCCGATGCTTGAATTTTTTAAAGGGAGGATTTCAGGTTATATCGGGTATGAAAGGATTACACCGGTACTCTCCGATATAATGGACATAGAGTTTGAAAAATCCTCTGTAATAATCGCCAACCTGACACTTCAGTTTATCCCCGTTGAAAAAAGGGATATACTGATAAATAGAGTCTACGATGCCCTTATACCGGGCGGGGTCTTTCTGATAACTGAAAAAACGGTAAACTCAAGCAAAAATCTGGCACAACTGCAGCAGGATTATTACTACAGACTGAAAGAGACTAACGGTTACTCGAAAATCGAAATTACAAAAAAAAGGGAAGCACTGGAAAATGTTCTGATTCCGGAAACAGTTGAAGCACATATTGAAAGATTCAGAAAGGCTGGTTTTAATGAAATTGAAATATGGTTCAAATGGTTCCACTTCGCGGCATTTCTATGCAGGAAGGAACCATGAAGATAATGCCCTCCTGCACTAATGAACTTGGATTCTCTGATAAAGATATTTCTCACCTTGAAACGATTTCCGGATCAAGGATCAGTTATCTTTCAAAAACCGACAACAAGGGCAAACTCTTTTCTGCTGTCGTTAATAAATACAGTTCTCTTAAAGCGTCATATACCGGTTTTACCTCATCGGTTGTAAAAATCGGAAACCCTGAAGAGATAGATGACAATCTTAGAACGGAACTGCGCAATTCGCTCCTCACAATGTGGCCATGGCGCAAGGGCCCATTTGAGATTTTCGGAATATATATAGATTCCGAATGGAGATCAAATCTTAAATGGGACAGGGTAATCAGCAGCATCAAATCGCCTGAAGGCCGTCATATACTGGACATTGGTTCCAGCAACGGTTACTATATGTTCAGGATGATGGAGTATAATCCGTCAATGGTAATGGGTATAGAGCCTTATACGAACTTCTACTACCAGTTTATGATGTTGAACTCAATGGCCGGAATAAACAATATCTTCACACTTCCCCTGAGATTTGAGGATGTAACATCTCTTGACAAAAAGTTTGACACAATTTTCTGCATGGGGATACTCTATCACAGAAGGTCACCTGTAGATTTTCTCACACAGATAAGGAAAATGCTCACAGGAGACGGTGAAGTTGTTCTTGAGACCCTTATAATTGAGGGAGAAACCCATACCGCCCTTATCCCTGAGGATCGTTACGCGAAGATGCCGAATGTGTATTTTATACCGTCAATACCGGTTCTTGCCTCGTGGCTGAAGAAAGCCGGTTTCAGAGATATACGCTGCGTTGATATATCCGCGACAACTGCAGAAGAACAGAGAAAGACAGAGTGGATTAACACCGAGACCCTCGCCGATTTCCTTAAACCAGATGACAACAGCAGAACAATTGAAGGATACCCCGCACCTGTTCGAGCTGTTTTTATCGCCGGGCTTTAATGGTTTGCCATAATGCAATTCAGTGGAATTACAGTAATTTAAATTACTGAAGGTTTCAGAATCTGATTTATAATTCTTCTGTCAAGGATGGTGTTTCTATTATAAAGATTTATCAGATCCGGCATGAGATATGTTTAAAAAGTTTACCCTCCCGGTTCGGGAGGGTAAACTGCTATTACGTCAAATTCAATCCTGAACCGGCAAAAGTCCTAATAAGGATTCCATAATGTAGTTTCGTAATAGCCGAATCTATAGTATACCTCATCCGAAGAGGAGACATCCGCATACTTGACATCCCTGAAGGATTTCAGACCGACATAAACTTCATCCTTCAAAGGATTCAGTCTGTATTTTAAAATTCTGTACATATGACAGACAAAAACCGCAACGTTGCAAAACAGCGCGATCAAACTCACTGTCCACAAAGCCGCAGTACTGTGGGATGATTTTACAGCATATACTGATGAATCTACAAAAGATGGAAAACACATAACAAACATCATCCAGATTGCCAGGGTCTGTACGCGATGCTGCAGCCATGCCCCTTTCCTGATGAAAAAAGCGGGAATTGTACATGAAACCAGCAATGCCGCTCCGGTATAAAACGCGTGATCCGGGTAACAGTTGTAAATATAGGCGAAGTTCCACAGATCATATGCAATAATCCAGAACCAGAGCATATCCGGCCAGAGCATGTCTTTCTTTTTGTCCCTGCTGATATAGATGCCAAGACAGCCTGAGATTGTGATTATACTAAGCAACCCGGCGATAGCATTAATTATATTCCATGGACCACCGGCCGTCAATACGCCGTCATACACGCCATTAAAACTGTAACTCTGAAAATCACGGATACAGGCTTCCATTATGCTTAACACCAGAATGAATGGGGGAAACATCATGAATAACCTGTTTTTAGCGGCTCCATGGACATGTCTCAGCGCAAGGAAGCCGAGACATCCGGCCAGCGCCGAATACACCTGAACCCGGCAAAACCATGTAACGGTACCGGAGCCTTCACCTGCAGTCCGTGGCCAGACTGTGAAAATCAGGATAAGGGGTAATAAGAGGAAAATCAGAAGGGAGAACCATTTGTTCATTCGGGCCAGTTCATTGAGAAGAATCAGACCGGCAAGGACTGCAAGCCACATCAGGGCTGACTGTAAAGGGATCGATTCGAACAGAAACATTTTATTAACTCCTGTATGTTATTTAAGTATTCCATGCGGAGTCATTGAAGGAGCTTCCACCATGATGTTATCAATGCAGGCCAGTAAGTATCAACAGCCAATACACCGGTTAACATCAAAGTGAAAATCTTAAAAAATCCTTCCAGTACTCCGCTTATAAATTGAGTTATTGCCAACACCCTTTATTTTTAACTGAACAAGTTCAGTTTTTATTATTCAACCTGCGTCTGTGATTAAAAATGTGCAGCATATCCCTGCCTATAAGGCCGGCAGGAATATACTGAATATTTCTGCACTAAAATATATCAAGGTCTAACCATTATAGTATAATAGGCCGACTGACGCTTTTTGTAAATAGGGGAATGATCTGTATTTATAATGGGGAGATTTCCCTGCTTTAGTTAAGTATATGTAACAGAGGATTTAACATCCATAAACAGATTTACATTCCTGTCAGAAAAAATTTCGCCGGCATTTCCAATTGCCGGTCAGGAATTGGAATATACACAACAATAACTGTAAGTTTAAACTGCTGCAATTTTACCTGCTATCCGAAGTTTTATATTCTATCTTACTGCTAAACATAATCCACAGTATCAGGTAATATAATTGACATCAACAAGCATTCTGAAGAAATATTCCTTTGTGAATGCAATAAAAAAAATATCGGGGCTTTCGCCGGCAGGAGTTCTATCCCTTACCATTGCAGCTCTTTCACTGATACTTTATGCCGCATTTCCGGTAAATTGCGCCGAATCTGAACAGCATAACAATAATTTACTCTGCCTCGGGGAGCAGAAGAAAGTTGAAGATTCAACAGCTCTTTTTAATAACGCTAAAAATATTCTCCCGCTGAAAAATCTTGAAAAACGGAAAATTGCATGTATCAGTATTGATTCAGAACACTCCACTCCCTTTACAGGCATGCTCAGGAAATATTCGCAGGTTACTTCCTTTTCTGTTACTGGAGGGTCTTTTAAGATTTCTGACATGAAAGAGTTAAACAGAAAGTTAAAAACGTTTAATACAGTAATAATACAAGCCACAGGCAAAGCCCTCGATACCCCCCGGGTTTTTAAATTCATTAACAATCTCAGGAAAACAAAACAATTAATAATCTGCGCTGCAGGTGAAAGCGGCATATTGAAAAACACGGACAAACTCAGTTATCCGGTGATAATTACCCCCATGGACTCTGAGATTTCGGCAGTTTATTGCGCACAGGCTGTCTTCGGAGGAGTATCAATATCTTCAAACGGAAAATGCCTATCTCCGGTTCGTTTAAAATATACAGTCCCTGAAGATGCAGGTATCAATTGTGACGACCTCAAACCTGTAGATGAAATCATGGATGAGGCAATCAGCGGGAAGGCCACCCCGGGTGCGGTAATAATAGTTGTTAAAGACGGGAAGGTAATTTTTGAAAAATCATACGGGTACCATACCTATGACGGCAAACAGGCAGTCAGCACAACAGACATATACGATCTTGCATCTATAACCAAATCAGCCGCAACGACAATTGCCGTCATGCGCCTTTACGAACAGAAAAAACTCATTCTTGAAAGAGCCGTCTCATCATATATACCCGAAACGCGAAGGACTAACAAGAAAAACATAACGGTGAAGGAGCTTATGACGCATGAGGCGGGACTCTCACCATCGCTTGATTTCAGCAGGTATATAACAAAAGACGACTACAGAACAAAATATTCCGCAGCATACAGTGTAAGGGTAACAGATAAATATTTTCTGAGAAAAAATTATTATAAAAAGAATATGTGGCCCCGCATCCTGAAATCTCCTGTTGAAACAAGAGGGAGATATGTATACAGCGACATCGGCATGTTCTTTGTCAAAGAACTGGTTGAAAGAAGAACAGGGCAGAGCTTTTATAAATACCTGAACAACAATTTCTACATTCCGCTGGGGATGCAGACCTCAGGATTTAATCCGCGTGAAAGGTTTTCGCGGGAAAGGCTGGTACCCACGGAAGTTGATGACTACTTCAGAAATACAACCCTGACCGGATATGTTCATGACCAGGCCGCCGCCATGACTGGTGGAGTGGCGGGTCATGCCGGGCTTTTTTCTGATGGAAATGATCTGGCCATATTATTTCAGATGTTGTTAAACCGCGGAAGCTACGGAGGCGCCACATATTTCAGAGGGGAGACTGTTGACAGCTTTACCGCAAAGTGTTCAGACCTCAACCGCCGCACACTCGGGTTTGACGGGTGGGATCCGGAAAGCAGGTACGGGTTTCCTTCATCCATGGCATCCCGGAAAATATTCGGACATACCGGATTTACCGGAACCTGCGTCTGGGCTGATCCTGAGAACAACCTTATTTTCATATTTCTTTCAAACCGGACTTATCCTAAAACACCGAATAAACTTGCCAGTATGAATATCCGTTCAAGGATACTCAATGTATTATACGAGGCAATCAGTAAAAGCACAACAGCCGAAACCGCCAGGTAATATAACCATTGAGGCAGATAAAAACTATCGGCTGATACTGGTTTGAATATAATTTCATTAAATGACCTGTATCAGTGTAAATACTCCCTGAATTTAAAAAATTGATAATAAATCATTCTGAAATATCTGAAAATTCCCTCTCATGTTTGACAGATACCTGTTTCTTTGTATATTTGACCTGTTTACATTCTCAATTTCTTTAACGGTTTATAAAAGAATGCGATATAATATACGATTATTGCTTGACCTTGGTTTTATTTTACCGGATATTATTCCGGATTTTATCATTCCCGGTGTTGTGGAATGACTGGAGGAAATATGGGAAATAATACTTACAGGTTCAGAAGCATTATGGTAAACAATGTCGAGAAGGTTGTTCCGGGAACAGTTTTTTCAAAGATGGTGCTTGAAATGGACGACAGTACAATAGAAGAACATACCCTTGAACTTTCCGTGAAAGATATTCTCTCAGGTAAAGGATGGATATCAAACTTTTTTCTTTCCCTGATGATTACCGGGACAGCCTCCGCTCTTCTCCTTGTAGTAATTTACATGGCTGCCGGTAAAACGGAATCATTCATTATTATTAAATATTCATTCATAATAGCTGCCATAATAGTTTTCCTGCTGCTCTGGATTTTTCTTGCCAAGAAAGCATCTGTTGAAAATATAAAAAGGGAGTACGTTGAAAATAAAAGAGGTAAAGGGAACTGGAGAATAGTTGATGAAAAAGAATGGGATAAATTCTTCAGACTTCTTATGATAGCCAAAACACAGAGAGAAAACGAAAAGGTCGTAAAATAAAATCCCCGGGATTTATTTTATTCTACTGCAAAACATAAAATATTTATATTTCAATAAAGTCATTTTTAATGGCGTATTTAGTCAGTTCTGTAGATCTATGTAAATTGAGTTTCTTCATTATATTTGATCTGTGAACTTTAACCGTATCCTCTGAAATTCTCAGAATTGAAGCTATCTCCTTACTTGTTTTGCTTTCACTTATATGTATCAGAATCTGCTTTTCTCTTTTAGACAGCACATCATTCGGATTAATTTTCTGCTGATCCGGATTATTTCTGGAAATGCTGATTTTGTTTGTTATAACCAGAGTAATTAGGCTCGGACTCAGGTATATTTCCCCCTTCATTACTTCAGTTAAAGCGCGAATAAGTTCGTCAGCCGCATAATCTTTAAGTATATACCCATCAGCACCGTTAAGCAATGCCTCATTTATATGAATTTCATTATCGTGGCGGGATAATATCACTATTTTAATCTTTTTGTTATATTTTTTTATCTGCCTTGTAACCTCAAGACCTGTCATTCCCGGCATTGATATATCAATAAGAACAATATCGGGTTTGATTTTTTCAATCTCCTCCAAAGCCTTCTTCCCGTCTCCGGCCTCTCCTGCAATCTCAAATTCATCATTTCGCAGAAGTATCAGCTTAAGTCCGTCTCTAAGTATGGCATGATCATCAGCAATATAGATCCGGATTTTATTGTTCATCTCCCCCCTCCAGTTTAGTTTCAATATACCCAACTTCCATGGCAATACACGAAAAATACATGCCACCTCTTACTTCGTAAAATCATAATCAGTTTCAGCATTAAGGACAATAACATCTTTTATAAACTTCATTTATAAACTTCATTTCAATATAATACCAGTAATAAAATCTTTCATTCAGTAGATCTTTATGATTCATTAAACTCCTTATTCCTGGCGTTTTTTATCAGTTTAGGCACATCCAGGATATATGCCACCTCTCCCGTTCCAAGTATCGTGGAACCGCTTAACCACTGAAGCTTACTGAATATTTTCCCCATCGGCTTTATAACTGTCTGAAATTCCCCCACAAGGTCATCAACCACCAGACCGAATTTTTTCCTTGAGTATTCCACCACCACGACCTTAGGTTTTTCCGGCTCTTCTCCAGGCTCATGGAAAAATTCCCTCATCTTCATAAACGGGAGAACATCGCCCCGAAGATCTATGTAATTGCCACCCTCCTTAGAATTGAGTTCCTTTATATTGAAGTCAGTACATTCTGTTACCATATCCAGCGCCAGTACATAATAAGACGAGGCAATCCTGACCATAAACCCGTCAATTATAGCGAGTGTCAGCGGCAGATGAATTCTTACAGTTGTACCATGACCCTTTTCACTTTCAAGAAATACATTTCCCCGCAATGATTCAATATTCTTCTTTACAACATCCATCCCCACACCGCGCCCCGAGATGTTTGACACCTCTGATGCGGTGGAAAAACCTGGCAGAAAAATAAAGTGGTATAATTCATCACTTGTGTAAACCTGGTCTGCTCTGGCAAGACCCTGTTCTATTGCCTTATTTCTTATTTTCTCATCGTCAAGCCCCTCCCCGTCATCCGATACCTCAATTACAATGTTTCCGGTTTCATGATACGCTGTTAATGTAATACTGCCGAGCGGCGGCTTCCCCGATTTTTCTCTCTCCGCCGGTGTATCTATCCCATGATCCACCGAATTCCTTATAAGATGTATCAACGGATCGGACAACTTGTCTATAATTGTTTTATCAAGTTCAGTTTCACCGCCTACAATCTTCAGTTCAATCTTTTTACCCCTCTCCCTGCTCAGATCACGCACTACCCGTTCAAACCTGCTGAATGTTTCTCCTATTGGCACCATCCGTATTCCCATAGTGCTGTCCCTTATCTCTTCAATGAGCTTTGACATATCCGTAACAGCTTTAGCTATGCCAAGCTTATCTTCAGATTCAGTAACCTGTTTTACGTTAGATCCTGTTATTACAAGTTCACCTATAAGATTTATAAGATGATCGAGCTTTTCCGCGTCTATCCTGATAAGTTTCTGGTTATTCTCCTCTCTCTTCTTTATATTTTCCTGTTTTGCAAGAGCTGCTTCCAGGATATATTTCTGAACCATCTTCTCTTCAACAAGGATATTTCCCACAAGAAGATCTTCCGGCGCCTTATCCCTGACTGCAGACAAGTCAGACTGCAGCTCCAGGGCTTTCGCAAGTTCAGCATCGGTCAGCGAGCCTATCTCACGCAGCATCTCTCCGATCTTCATAGGAGTTTCCGGCAGCGCTTCAATAAGTTTAACATAATCTGCCAGACTAGTTTTAGGGGGGAGAATCCGTATATCGCAGTCACCCGCGACAAAACTAAAGACATCCTCTATCTCTTTTTTACTTATGTTGCTTAAAAAGTCCATTTCAAATCCCAGATAGCAGAGATCAGCGATCATACCACCGCCAGTTGGCATATCTTCATAAACTGTCTTTATACTCTTTATCTCCCCTTTTTCTCCAAGGTAACTTATAAATGGATAAGGATCAAGGCCGTCTTTAAATACATTTTTACCGAATCTCAGTGATATATGCCAGCAGTCGTTATTTACAGAAATTACCTCAACATCGGTATCCGATATTACGGCTGGAATATCGGACCCGGCCATTTTATCTTCAATTGTATTCCGGCTTACTTCATTTTTACTTTTTCCCGGCACAGACAGGTATGAGTTGAGGCGATCTATGAGATCTTTAAACAAGTCTTCAGACTCAGCATCAAGAGGGAGATCCTCCTCGCTCTGATAGTGGTCAAGGAGTATCTGAATAAAATCATGACATTCAAGCAGAAGACCGGTCATCTCGGTTGTTATTGGAAGTGTTCCATTTCTCACTCCCACCAGGACACTTTCAAGAAAATGCGTAAAATCCCCAATCCGTCCGAATCCAAACATGCCCGAACTACCCTTAATCGTATGGGCAGCCCTGAACAGAGAGTCGATTGAATCTTTATCTTCACTGTCTTTTTCAAGTGCCAGTAACGACATCTCCATTGAATCAAGAAGCTCCCGGCTCTCGCTGAAATATACATTTTTAAAATTCTTCTCACTGTTTTCATCAGCCATGCTGTGCCTCCAAGCTATATGGTCTCATTATAAAGAGTGAAAATCGACCTGAGCCTGCTGCTCATTCCGGTTATCATTAAAATCTTCCCCGCCATTTTTGCCTCGCGCTTCAGAAATAGCAGAAGCTGGAATCCGGCAGTATCTGCTTCATCAATCATTTCAAGATCCATTGTGATTTCTGAGCACAATTCAAATTCTTTAATAAGAACATCTTTAAGCTTTGGCACAGAGTATACATTAATCCCTCCGTAAAATGTTAAATGAAGAATATCTTTATCCATTTTTTTTCTGACAATCTTAAGTTTCATAACTTCCCTTCTCTTTCCGATTTTATGCTGTAAAAAGCTTTTTCACAGCTTCAATAAGTTCTTCCGGCTTGAATGGTTTTATTAACCATGCCCTTGCTCCTGCCTCTTTCCCAGCGATTATCATATCACTTCCAGCCTCTGTGGTAAGCATTATCACCGGAGCATGTTTATAAACAGTATCTTCTTTTATTTTTTTAAGAAGAGCAATACCATCCATTTCAGGCATGTTGACATCAGATATAAAAAGTCCGATGGAATGTTCTTTCATTAAATTCAAAGCCTCAATACCATTTGATGCCTGAACTACTTCATATCCTGAATTTTTTAAGGTATAAACAAGAGCTTCCCTGATAGCCTTTGAATCATCAACAATCAATATCTTCTTTGTCATCTCAACCTCCGGGCCTAAACAGCACTGTCATCAATATTTGACAACTCCTCTATGTTCAGTATATTCTGCATCCTCAGAAGAATAACGAACTGATCTTCAACCTTTCCAATCCCCTCTATATAATCAGATCTGATCTTGTTACCGATCTCCGGTACGGACTCAATACTGTTTTGATAAAGTTCAGTAACAGCCTTTACCTGATCTATTATAACGCCTATTGGTATTTTATGGTTATCATCATCCACCTCAACAATAACAATAGATGTGGTTTTTGTGACAGTGCATAGTGTATTGAAAAACCTGGAATGAAGATCAATGACCGGTACAACTTCTCCCCGTAGATTAATTACACCCTTTAAATAATCCGGCACCCTCGGTACTTTAAAAACCTGTTTGTATTCAATTACTTCCCTCACTTCGCTGACCTTTACGCCAAACAGCTCTCTGCCCAGCAGAAAAGTCAGGTAAAGCACCATATCAACAGCAGCAGATGCGTTCATATCGCTTTCAGAATCAATGTCTGATATGTATTCTTCATCGGTTCTTGTTATTTCTTCCATCTGATTCACCCTGTATTGAACTATTCTGCAGATTAACGGTATTAAACCAATCTAAGTGCTTTGAATTCCCGATTCTCTGCCAACCCCGGATCTACCGGATTTTGCAGGGACCAGGAATTTCTTTCATCCCGTCGCCTGTTTAATAAAACGTCTTTTCTTATCAGCCCTGTCCTGCAGTACAGAAACAACTGTGTCGATCGGTTTCTGACCTGCATAACATCTAATACCTTTCAAACCCTTCATCTGAATTCAAATTAAGCGAAACTCCGGAATCAGCATCGTGTAATCCCTCATTGCCATGTTTCTTGTTTAAATCTTTTATATCTGTGGAATGAATATTATGTTTAAATACACTTTTTTTAGTTTCTCCATGTGCTGCGGATTTTACAGATCCGCTCTTATGTTCGGAGGATTTAAAAGATGACGAACCTGCTCCGCTGTTATTTACTTTAAAAAACGCTGCGGAATTTTTAAGTTGTTCTGCCTGACTTAGCAGTTCCTCGGTTGTTGACGCCATCTGTTCTGTAGCTGCGGCATTCTGCTGTATCCCTTTATCAAGCTGTTCAATAGCCTGAGTAACCTGGGTAATGCCGTTTGCCTGTTCGGAACTGGAAGCGTTTATCTCCTGGATCAGCTCCGCTGTTTTCTGGATCTGCGGCACTATCTCTTCAATAAGCTTTCCTGCTCTCTCTGCCACCTCAACACTTGACACTGAAAGATTATTTATCTCCTTTGCCGCGTTACCGCTTCTTTCAGCAAGATTTCTTACCTCGCCTGCAACAACGGCAAACCCCTTGCCATGATCTCCTGCACGTGCAGCTTCAATAGCGGCATTCAGTGCCAGCATATTTGTCTGCGCAGCGATATCTTCTATAACAGCAATCTTTTCCGCAATACTCCTCATAGCCTTGACAGTTTCATTAACAGCAGCTCCCCCTTCCTGCGCATCTTTTGACGCCTTTGTAGAAATTGCAGCTGTCTGTTTTGCATTGTCTGCATTTTGAACAACAGAGCTGTTCATCTCCTCCATTGAACTTGACACCTCTTCAACGCTGGCGGATTGTTCATTTGCGCTTTGAGCCATCTCCTCGGCAGAAGAACTCATTTCGCCGCTGCCGGTTGCGACCTGATTCGCAGCATTCTGAACATCAATGGCAATAGTCGTAAGATCAGCCACCATTTTCTTGAGCGCCTGCATCAGCTTATCCTGCGCGGATCTCTCATTTACTGTAACCATAAGATTTCCTGTGGCAATCTCCTGTGCAACCACTGTAATACTATCCATAGCTTCGATCAGGACATTAAGGTTATTCTTTATATCGTTAAAATCTCCGTTGTAATTATCTGTAATCTTCGCAGGGATATCCCCTTTGGAGATTTTATCAACATATTCGGCTGCAACATTAAGCGGCCCAATAACCGCATCAAGCGTATCGTTTACACCCTTCACTATGGCAGCAAAATCACCCTGGTGTTTTGTCGCGTCGGCTCTGGTGTCAAGCTTGCCGTCAACTGCCGCCTTGGACAACATATTGGCATCCTTAACCAGATTATTTACCGCATCAATGGCCTGATTCAGATTATTCTTTATCTCGTTGAAATCTCCATTATATGTATCTGTTATTCTCGGAGGGATATCTCCACGGGAAATCCTGTCCACATATTCAGCCGCAACATTAAGCGGTCCAATAACCGCGTCCAGCGTATCGTTTACACCCTTCACTATAACCGCGAAATCACCCTGATGTCTTGTCGCGTCTGCTCTGGTATCAAGCTTGCCGTCAACTGCCGCCTTGGCCAGAAGTTTGGCATCTGCAACAAGAAGGTTCACCGCTTCAATACACTGGTTCAGGTTATTCTTTATCTCGTTGAAATCTCCATTATATGTATCTGTTATTCTCGGCGGGATATCTCCGCGGGAAATCCTGTCCACATATTCAGCCGCAACATTAAGCGGTCCAATAACCGCATTCAGCGTATCGTTTACACCCTTCACTATAACCGCGAAATCACCCTGATGTTTTGTCGCGTCGGCTCTGGTGTCAAGCTTGCCGTCAACTGCCGCCTTGGCCAGAAGTTTGGCATCTGCAACAAGAAGGTTCACAGCTTCAATACACTGGTTCAGGTTATTCTTTATCTCGTTGAAATCTCCATTATATGTATCTGTAATTTTCGGCGGGATATCGCCACGGGAAATCCTGTCCACATATTCAGCCGCAACATTAAGCGGTCCAATAACCGCGTCCAGCGTATCGTTCACACCCTTCACTATGGCAGCAAAATCTCCCTGGTGTTTTGTAGCGTCGGCTCTGGTATCAAGTTTGCCGTCAACCGCCGCTTTGGCCAGAAGTTTGGCATCTGCAACAAGAAGATTCACAGCTTCAATACACTGGTTCAGATTATTCTTTATCTCGTTGAAATCTCCATTATATGTATCTGTAATTTTCGGCGGGATATCTCCACGGGAAATCCTGTCCACATATTCAGCCGCAACATTAAGCGGTCCAATAACCGCGTCCAGCGTATCGTTTACACCCTTCACTATAACCGCGAAATCACCCTGATGTTTTGTCGCGTCTGCCCTGGTATCAAGCTTGCCGTCAACTGCCGCCTTGGCCAGAAGTTTGGCATCTGCAACAAGCTCACTAACTGCGTCAATCACCTGATTCAGATTATTTTTAATTTCGTTAAAGTCACCGTGATATGTATCTGTTATCTTTGCAGGAATATCGCCTTTCGAAATTCTATCAACGTATTCAGCAGCAACATTCAGGGGACCGATTACTGCATCAAGTATATTATTCAACCCCTCGCCAATGGCCCTGAATTCAAAATTTATCCGCTCTGTATTTGCCCGCGTGTCGAGCTTCCCGTCAATTGCAGCCTGGGTAATTATACTTACCTCTTTAATCATTCCATTTATTATTTTGTTTACAGAACGGCTGAGAATAAAACCTATTATTACCGATATTGCAGCGCCCACCAGAATAATAGTAATAAGAAGAAACTTTAAAAAAGCTACAGAAGCATTGGTTTCTTTTTTATCCCTTTCAGCAGCTTTAATATTTATATTAATTATTTCACCCAGAAGCTTCTCTGCCACAGCAAATGACAGAGTATTTACTGTCAGCGCCTGAGAACTCATTTTTGCATAGTTCTCATCACTTGGTGCATTGACATAAACCTTCGCCAGTCTTTCAAATTCAAGATGATCATTCCACCATTTATCCCATGCAGGCACAAACTGTTTCCATAATACAGCCTCTTTATCCTCCTGAGGAAGAGGTTCATAAATCTTTCGTGCGTCATCAGCACGTTTTTTTATCTCAATAAATTTATCCATAAATGCTTTACGGTCTTCATTTGTGATATTTCTCGAGAGAAGGGCATTTTCCACGCCATCAACAGCTGTCTGCGCTTCATTTATAACCTGCAGATTCTGGATACTCGGCAGGTTGACCTCGGAAACATCGACCAGACTTTTATTTACATTTGTTATACCGATAAAACCTGTAATACCAATTATAACACCAATAGCGACCAGCAGCATTAATGCAGAGATTATCTTAAATCCCAGCTTCATATTCTTAAACATCCTGTTCCTCCATAGACTATAATATTACTTTTAATTTTAATTTGTTACATTTTATAAAATCCAGATTTCATGCAGCCTCCTCGGCCCCATCATCATACGAGCGTAACGCGGATTATGAAGTTTTAATCAGCTGAAGCTCCTCGTCTGTAAGCAGTCTGTCGACATCAAGTACAATCACAAGCTTCTCACCAATTTTACCGATGCCGAAGACCATATCTTTATCAATCTCAGAAGCAAAATGCGGAGTATGCTGAACGTCATTCAGCGACATATTTGCAACATCTGATACTGAATCAACGATAACGCCGCAAAGAACCTTCTTTACCTCAATGATTATTATAACAGTTTTCTGATCGTAGGCTTTCTCTTCGATTTTGAATTTAATCCTCATGTCTATGAGCGGTATAATTTTACCTCTTAAATCAATTACACCTTTCATAAATGGCATTGTATTCGGGACCTTAGTTATCTTCGGAAGATTCATAACCTCCTGGGCTCTTCTTACATCAATGCCGTATAATTCATCCTTTATGGAAAAAGTTACATACTGCCGTGCAGCAGTATCCTCAGTATTCTCTGACTGTTTTTTTTTCTGGCTTATAGATGACATAGTTGACCTTCTGCTTTTTATAATAATTGTAATGTTATTCGTTACAAAAACCTGCACTTCACGCTAAAAAGTTTAACACTCAATCTCAAGGAAGTTAAAACAATGACTAACGTCAATAATCCTAAATGATTAGTTTTATATTTCTTTATAGTTAGATTTCATTTTGAAATCTGGGTAATTATCCGGATTTTATCCGGAATATAACAGGTGTAATGATCCGAAAAAGTCAGTTGGTATTACGAAAGTATTAAATAACTGAGGTTAAATATTTGAATATACCCGGCTATTGATACTTCCTGCAGCGGGGATGTCATTTATCTGCCGGTATCTGCATACTCATACAGGAATGGCTGAATTCTGAAAAACAGCAGTAATACTTATAATTGTTCCATGCGGCCTGTTTCTTTCAATATTAAATTTTCCATTAAAACTGGTAACACGGCTTTTAATATTTGCCAGTCCATATCTATTAATTCCGTCTTTTTTTGTTTCATGGTCAAACCCTACTCCATTATCTTTTATAATCAGTTTTAACTGATTTTCATTACTGTTTAAACTCAAATGAACTACAGAGGCGGAGGCATGTTTTAATATATTCGATATAATCTCCTGAATTATCCTGTATAAACAAACCTCAATCTCATGTGATATACCGATTGTGATCACTACATCTACAAAAGCTTTTATATTATTTTTTTCCAGAGTATTGTGCACAAGCCATTTAACAGCCATTTCAAAACCGAGATCATTCAATACCGTTGGATAGAGGTTAGTGTAGATTTCCCTCAGTTCCTGACTGGCCTTGACCAGAAAAGAGAGCCCTACTTCAAGCTGATTTTTGAAATAATCCGGTTCCTGCCTGTACGTATCAATACTCATCTTTGCAGCAATTAAAGACTGACCAACACTGTCATGAAGATCCTGTGCCACTCTTTGCCGTTCCTCCTCCTGAAGTTTAATTATATGCTGATTAAGATTTACGATTTCCTCTTCATACATTTTTCTTCCGGTTATATCACTTATCACTCCATCATAACCCGACAGTTTTCCGTCGGAGTCTTTATGAAGAACTATATTATTCTGAATCCACCTGATTGATCCGTTTTTATGAACAATTCTATGTTCAATTTTTTTTTCAGACAGTCCCTGTTCCGAGTATATGGAAATTATAAAATTTTTAACCTTTGACCGGTCTTCTTTTGCTACAATATTTAACCATAAGAAATGATCTTCCATAAATTCATATGAATGATAGCCCGTTACAGGAAAACAACTCTCTGTATAAATGGTTGTTGTGTTCTCATTACCGTCGATTTTTACCTGGTACACATAGTCAGTTATTGAATCTATAATCTCCCTGTAGCGGGTTTCACTTTCAGACAACTCGATTGTACGGCATTGTACAAGTTCTTCCAGATGTTTGCGGTATATTTCAAATTCCTTCTCCGATTTCCTGCGTAGAGAAATATCAACTGCAGTTAAAAGGCATTGCTGCCTGCCTTCAGCAGCAATGCCTGTAAGCTGAATATAGAGCGGCATATCTGCGCTTACTGACAACGCCACCTCACAGGTTTCTGTTGAGCTGCTTTGAAATACTTTTTCAAAAAAAACATTAAAGATATTTCTTGTATCTGCAGAAATAAATAATCCGAAATTTCTGTTTTTCAGACCAGACCGCTCTTTGCCTATCAGCCTTGACCCCATAATATTCAGGTCAATTATATCACCTTTATCAGATAGAGTGTAATAACCTGTCGGAGCAAAATCGTATAACTCGGTATATTTATCAGCAATCGACTTTACCAGTTTTTTTTCCTTAATCAACTCTTTGGTCTGCAATTCCAGCTCTGTCCTGCGCACATCTAATTCACGGAGAAGTCTGATTGTCTCTGCTTCAGACATTTTTTCTGCTGCCACTGTAAATTTCTTTTTCAGCAGATCATCTGTTTTCCCGCTCAGATTTCCGGTTTCAAAACTTTTATCAACGCTTCTCATGAACAAAATCTACCCCCTCCGGTCTCTTCCCGTGAAATCAAGATCTGCGGCAATATCCGCAATTACCGCTTCCACATCCCTGCGCGGTATCCCGCCAGATATTGCTTATAATTTATCCTGCACGAGGATGGTGCTGTTTTTTCTTTAAATGTTTTAAGTTCCCAACTCCCTTCGCTCCCAATTCCGGAAAGAATAACTCTTATACTCTCCCGGAGCTGATCTTCTGCAAATTTATCTGTTTCAATTGGGGTTATAACCACTTTACAGAAAGCTTTGTTTTATTATAAACATGAAACAAACAAGAGTCAAATTCTTATGTAATAAATTATATTATGAAAACCAAGTATTTTATCAATTCGACCAGAATAAATCAAAAAAATTAATTCAGGTATCGGTATTATATCTTTTTTTAAGATGGAAGATTTGAGACAACGGTATTATCAGCAAGGAGAACAAAAGCTACACCGGCAGATTCGATCGGTTTTGAATACGGACTCATAAAAGATAATTTTTTTAATATTTCTCTGTCATCAACAACGATATATTCCCATGGCTGCTGACTTGCCGCTGAAGGCGCCTACATAGTGGCCCCCAACAGCTTTTCAATTTTTTCTTTTTCAACAGGCTTATCTATATATTTCCTTATACTTCTTCTTGTAAAAATTGTATTCATAAGAAAGACTCCATGAATTTTTATATCACATCAATTACTTACTGTAATTTTTTCCAACACTCCACGCATCAGCAAATGGTTCCCCGACTTTCCAGTATTTACGCTGATGCATGTCGAAAAGCATCGGTCTTACTTTTGCAATATCTATGGTCCCACCGGTAAGAATATTTTCTTCAGCATATATCTTTTCAACTCTTCCGACAAAAAGATCGTGAGTCCTGTAGTCATAGTGATCTACAAGCTTACATTCCATTGTAACGGGTGCTTTTTCAATCATTGGTGCATGTTTCAGAGTACCTCTGAAAATTTTAAAAATATCGTTTTTATCAGTTTTTGAACCGCTCACCATTCCGGTATAATCAGTTTCAATTACCATATCTTCTGATGGAATATTAATACTGAACTCCCGGTTGGTGGTTATCCCTTTATTCGAATAATGAGTCTTCCCCATACCGAGAGTAACCATGTCCAGCGCCCCCTGGATTTTCATCCCCGGCTCTGTAGCTCTGATATTGGAATTACGCCCGTTTGACTTCCGCTCGATATAACCTTTTATTTCAAGCTTATCAGCCAGTCTCGTCACAGTGGATGGGGCCAGATGCATTTTCTGACCAAGTTCCGTAGGTGTAATTTCCGGAAAAGAACATATTGTCATCATCAGAAAAGCATGAGATGGGGAAAGACCTGATGGCATAAATGCCTCTTCAGCCATTTCAGTAACAATTCTGGACAGTCTTGTTGCTGTAAAATACATACAGCTGTCATAAATAGAATCATTTTTCATATAATTATATGTACAAACATTCAATTATGTTATCAACTTCTATTAAAAAACTTTTCAATATTAGAAATGACAGATACTTATATCGTAGACATCCGGAATACATTTTGATAAAAGTGAAATTAAGAAATTAGAGATTTCCGGATAAACATTAACCCGATAAGGAGATGAAAATGATAACTGCTGAATTCTGCATCACTGCATTGATTGTAGTGCTTATTCCCGGGACAGGTGTTGTCTACACTGTAACTACAGGTATCACCACGGGATGGCGCGGAGGAATCGCTGCTGCTTTTGGCTGTACGGCAGGAATTATACCGCACCTGCTTGCAAGCATCCTTGGATTGTCTGCCATTCTTCATATGAGCGCTATGGCTTTTCAGATAATAAAATTTGCCGGTGCGGCATATCTTATATTTCTTGCATGGTCAATGTGGAACGATAATGAAGAACTTGCACTCGGGATGAATAATGAAAAGAGAGGATTAACCGGAATCGCTGTAAAAGGTATACTTATCAACATACTGAATCCCAAGCTGACAATATTCTTTTTAACATTTCTCCCGCTGTTTGTTTCATCCGCCTCGAAATCCCCGGTTTTGCAGTTGTTCAAATTAAGCGGAGTTTTTATGATAATGACGCTTGTTGTCTTTATTATTTACGGTCTTCTGGCAAATGGTGTCCGGGGATATATAATTGGTTCACCGAAAGCGATAAGCTATATGAAAAAATCATTTGCTCTTGTAATAGGTTTTTTCGGAGTAAAGCTGGCAATCACAGATAGATAAAAATCCAGCTTACAGGCAGGAAATTCCAAGTTGAAAATCTTTGTATTACATCTCATTTAATAAAAGGACAGATGAATTATCCGGTTATTTCTTTTATCTATTCAGGTTTATTAGACCATATCGGTGAGAATAACCATTGACTTTTAGTTTCGCATAAATTCAGTGTCATCTATATAGTTCTTAGATCAGGAGGCTGCTAATGCTTGAGCTGAAAGATATCACCTTCTCGGTAGACATGCATGAGCCGGGAGCGGGATTCAGGAAACATGATATTATAAACGGTATTAATTTCAGGTTTGAAACCGGGAAATTTTACACTATCACAGGACCTAACGGCAGTGGAAAGACAACTCTTTCAAAACTGATAATGGGTATAAACCGTGCCACTTCCGGGAAGATAATCCTGGATGGTAATGACATTACAGATCTGTCAATTACCGACAGGGCAAAGGCCGGCATTGCATTCAGCCTGCAGCATCCGGCCCGTTTTAAAGGGATTACCTTCAGGGACCTCCTTTCAATAGCCTCCGGTAGCGATGACGAAGCCAGACTACTCGGAATACTGAAAAGAGTCGGGCTCTGCTCGCTCTCCTTTCTTGACAGAGCAGTCGATTCCAAGCTTTCAGGGGGGGAGATTAAGAAGATAGAGATGGCAACTACAATTGCGCGGAATCCCGGACTTGCCATTTACGATGAACCTGATACTGGGATCGATCTCTGGACAATTGATCCCATGGTCAACCTGCTTAAGAGAGAGCAGGAATATCACGGCACCACGACTATAGTAGTAAGCCATAACAGGGCATTTCTCGAGGTAGCAGACGTTATCATTGTGATACGGGAAGGGAGAATCGTCTATCAGGGAGATCTGGAAGGAGCCAGCCCGCTGCTCAATGATCTCAGCATATGCGAATACAGAACCTGCGGAGAGGAGACATACAATGGATGCTTTAGATAAATCATTGCTTAAGGCAGTTGCGGATCTGGACAGTCTCCCGCGGGGAGCCTATAATATACGAAAAAACGGCAAGCTGCTTTCACGTGAAACCACGGCAAATATCAATATAGAGAGCAATGCCGAAGGTACAGGCATAACAGTGACTATCATGCCGGGGACTAGAAATGAGTCTGTTCATATACCCGTTATTCTGAGCCAGGCCGGGCTGCATGATGTTGTTTACAACAGTTTCATTATTGGTGAGGATTCCGATGTGACAATCATTGCCGGATGCGGTATTCACTGCGGAGGAGCTGAGGCTGAGGGTCATTCCGGCATACATGAATTTCATGTAGGAAGAAATGCCAGCGTGAAATATATAGAAAAGCACTACGCCACAGGATCTGGAAAAGGTAAACGGTCACTTAATCCCGTTACTAAGGTTTTTCTGGATAAAGATGCGCAGATGGAGATGGAACTGACCCAGATTGGCGGCGTTGATGAAGCGGATCGTGCAAACGAGGCTACGCTTGGCGACGGCAGCATGCTGCTGATCACCGAGAAGGTTCTTACTGACTTCAGTCAGACCGCGGTATCGAAAACCGATATAATTCTCTCCGGTACCGGCAGCAGGGCAAATATGATTTCACGTTCTGTTATAAAGGGTAATTCAAAGCAGAACTTCTACGCGACGATAGATGCGCTGGCTGCGTGTTTCGGACATATTGAATGTGATGCCATAATCATGGATAATGGAACAAATGAAACAATCCCGGCACTCAAGGCGCATCACCCTGACGCAGAGCTGACACATGAAGCCTCAATAGGCAAGATCGCAAGCGACCAGCTTATAAAGCTTATGAGTCTGGGGCTTACATACGATGAGGCTGTTAACCGCATAATTCAGGGTTTTCTGAGCCAGCCGGTAATAGCAACTGCAGAAAATGTGCTTTAAAAGCACAACGTTGTTATTAACTTTAAAAGAGCCCGAATAAATAACTTCTGGGAACAAAAAAGGGGCTGTCTTTCCAGTCAGCCCCTTACCTTTTTATAAAGAATCAGCTTCAGTATAAAGTCGACTTCTTGAGAAATTCCGATGCATTTGCATCAACATCTTTTGCACTTTTAATATTAGACTCAGTTATAAAAAGAAGGTTTTTGTGTAAAATAGTCAGATTCGGAATTATAAATTCTGATTTAATCTCGTTCTTGATAGGCGAATCAGCATTGTTCAACACAGTTCCAAGTTTTTTCTGATCTATTATTTTTTTCTTGTTCAGGGTATGAGTTATCACCACATCCTCAGTATCTTCAGAAGCTGGGGATGGATCGAGTACTGTTACAATCTCCTCATCTTCGCTTTTAAAATTCTTTTTCCTTACTATTGTTTCAAGCTGGCTGACGGTCTTTCCGTCTGAATAAATTCTTAAAATCTTCTCTTCAAATCCTACCGGTGCCGTGCTGAACATGCCATTTTTAATGTATACATGCTTTACAACCTCAATATATTTAGGGCTTTCCTTATCAGGGCCAAAGTGGATTTCTGTCTGATACGGAAGTGTTTTTATTCCTTTTTCCGACATTAAATTTGCATTGGCAATTACACTCTGGATATTTTTATTCAGTTCCAGAATCTGCTTGTCAAAAGCCTGTCCCTTTTCTTCTATAGCCTTTGATGAGAGAGTTTCTTTTTTGTCCTTGTTTTCCTTGACATCCTGAGCAGTAAGCAATATCGGAATTATTAAAACCAACAGAGCTGCACAAATCTTTTTCATAAATCCTCCAGATATATTTTCCGAATAATATTATCAGTTAATATTGAGAGTATTGGAACAATTCATTTTCAATGATATTATCCATCACCTTTTCTCTCTTGAATATCGGCTTTTTTTAAAATTTCCGGCAGATATTTCAATAATTATCATATAAATATTATAAAAAACTCACCAATAAACCCCTATTTTGAACTAAATATTTCCTTTCCTTATGGGATTTTATTTTGTAAAGCCTGTTCAGGATTATTTTCTGCCAATAGATACATTTTGCTTGATTAAAAATAATAAGTATAAAAACTATACAAAGTTTATCCTACTCTGATCAGGGCATAAATGTATAATATTTTAATAGCCGACTTATCGCCTTACAAGGATATCCTGCAAAAAATATTCGCAGAAAACGGATACAAATCTGTCTCCTGTGATTCGGCATTTGATGCCATTTCCAAACTTAAAGCATACGATTTTGACCTTGTAATCTCAGAAGTTGAATTACCAGGAGATAATGCTTTTGATTTGTATGAATATGTAAAAGAGAATTATTCCTATGTACCGATGATAATGGTAACTGATAAAAATATTGACCAATTCTTCAACAGAATTTTTCAGCAGGGTATCGGGAATGTGCTTCATAAACCTGTAAATTCAGCTGAAATACTTAATCTTTCAGAAAAACTGATCACCCGTAAAAATATCTTCGGACTAAACAACTATCTGGAAAATATAAAAGAGATTAAGAGAATGAAAGTAAAAAAATCTCACCAGATAAACAGGGCGATTGAACTTATTATTGAACAGATTTTAAGCTGGAACTGCACAATACAGAGCAGCACTACACTTGGCCTTATCCTCAACGAAATGGTTATTAACGCGGTTTATCATTCTCACGGTTTTACCAGGGAAAAACTGGACAGAATTCCCGTTGAACTGCCTGAGGATAAATTTGTTGATATTCAGTTCTGCTATACAAGTGATTCGTATGCAATATCAATTATCGACTCCAACGGGAAGCTTTCCAAAGACAAAATTCTTGAAAGCCTCAACAATGTAATAAAGCAGAATATGCTTATTGAAGAATCAATAGAAACCGGAGCTGATATAAGTGAAATGATATCCGAATCGGGAAGAGGACTTGACCTTGTAAGGAAACTTTCAGGCGAATATTATTTTATAATAAAAAAAGACCACCGCACGGAAATTATAATCATTTTTAAAAACTCCTCCCAGCCTATCGCCTCTGAAACTTCATCACTGAAAATTATCGAAGACAGAACATAATCTCACACTCTTTGTAACCGTATGGACTTGTACAGATGCTGCTTGCTTATCTGAAATTCATCAAATCTTTCATAGAGAGGGATTTATTGATATTTCCGGCTTCGTTATTATTTTTCTTCATCTTTGCCGGCAGGTATGCCTCATTGTAAAATTTTGCCAGTCTGAAAACTTCGTGATCGCTCTTCTCTTCAGGGATCCTTACCATAAGATTGTAATCCTTTTTTCTGAAACCAAGATTGAGAATATGTACAACATCAGAAATATTCTGAACAAAATGTTTTGTATAGATAACCATGAACGAAAGAACAATAAATATTATCACCAGAAAATTTTCCATATGTTCAAGTGCAATCTCCCTGTTTATATCCGTTATGGAAACCAGAAGAGTACAGGCTTTACCTGTTATTGAGATGTAATCCTCTTCATCATAATATTTTTTAAACTCCGCCCCTGAAATTTTTTCAATTACCGTATCTCCGGAATAAATAATTTTCAGGATGTTCCTGTCTGACATAAGAATCCCTTCGGATGACTCCCTGAAATTCAGGCTGTTCATATCAGATATTCTTTTAATACCGTCTATAAGGTTTGTATATTCTTCAGAGCGTTCTTTTGACAGGTGAGATGAAGTTGTGCCGAAAATCAGCGTGAAAAGAAGAAGTACAGATACAACGGTAAATACAGCAGTTGTAGTGATAGTCGCAGTATGATGCTGCGCCATTTTTGATTCTGCATTGTGAATTTTCCCGAAGATTTTAATTACCCGTACCAGTCTCAGTATCCTTGTAATTCTTACAGCCTTTACAACTTTTAAAACATTCATTGCCCCGATTATTCCGGCACCGGAATGCGCATCAACCATCAGAAGAAAAAACAGGGAGGGGCCAGAATCGAGTAACAGCAGAGGGAATGAACTGATAAAATCCACCCACCCTCTTTCATATTTAATGTATGATATAAATTTATCCCTTCTGCCATTGTAAACCGACCTTACGGTAAACTCAATTGAAAAAATTAAATCGAAACAGAAACCTGACACAAGGAGAACATTTCTAGATAATACGCTCCAATGGGCATATCTGCTGTACTCATCAAGAAACGTCTGAATTATTACAAGAATTATCGCTGTGAGAATAAATGTCTCAAAAAATTTTTTCATTTCAATCACCAGTTATTATCTCCGGCTATAAGGTATAAAGCTTCAAGTATTCTCCTGTCATATCCGAAATGATCGGCGTTTTTTCGGGCTATCCCGAACCAGCTTTTATCGGGCGGTTCAGCTCCTCTTTCAATCCTGGCAATATGTTTATAATTCTGGAACCTCGCGCTGAAAATATATACAAGTTTTGAAGATGGTTCATCCTGCTCGGTTAAATCTGCGGAGTAATTTGATTTTACAGCAAGCCGGATAAGCTTCTCCGGAAAGCCGGGAAGAAGCGGCATTAAATATTTTACAATTATATCAGTATACGATTGAATATTTTTTTTATTCCTGCCGATATCGTTTATACATATTTTAGATTCAGGATTTGAAGAATTGAGATTCAGCCGCATGAATACAATATTCCTTACCAGAACCATTGTTTTTAAAAAAACTATATACTCACCTGATTCGATATTTGTCTTCTGAACTCTCACCAGTTCATTGAAGAGAAAATCTCTCCTCTTAAAAATCTCACCCGCATATTTTTCTATAATTTCATAAGTAAAAATATTTATCGAACTGTTCATATTAAATCTTGAATCGCGGTTTCTGAAGACCATCTGAACAAATTCATGAATCTTTTCTCTCCGGAATTTATCAGCAACGGTGCCTGTACCTGAAAGCTTATCAAAAAACTTAAAATCTGCATTATCAATAAACCGGTTTATAACCGGGAGAACTGTTCCGGAAACCCTCCCGTAGAGATTATCAAAAATCATTTCAAGCACCTGGTTCCATTCAAGGTGTGGAAAAAACTGGCTGTTTTTAAAGGTTATCTTCAGTTGAGGCAGGTTCTGTACAAGAAAATTCATAATCATACCCTCTCCTATAAGAAGAGGTTCCGATTTAATTCCGGGATTAGAGAGAAGATGATCTACAAAATCATTGACCTTGTTTAAATCCTGTTCACTATACCTCCCTTTCGACAAAAGACTCCCCCCCTAAAACCATGCTGTTATACCAAGAGTAGGAACTATAACATTCTGAAAACCTGTTACATTCTCACCAAGGTTATCAAAGACAATCTGAACTCCGGCGCTTAAAATCACTCCGCTGTTCATCACAAATTTAAGACCAAGACCGTTTG
Organism: Spirochaetota bacterium; assembly: GCA_963664815.2. GTDB lineage: Bacteria > Spirochaetota > UBA4802 > UBA4802 > UBA5550 > WRGT01. The sequence goes on along the minus strand of CAXXHB010000003.1, from coordinate 961,131 downwards.
AATACCTGTATCCTAATTTTTTACTTAATTCCGAATTTCTGCTTACGCCTCCCATAATATCGGCGTAAAAACATATATCATCCTTTTTTGTTAAACCGAATATAAACTGCGGACCAGCTCCTCCGGAATACGCCGTTGTATTATTTGTAAGGTTAAACTCCGCCTCACCCTTTAATGCCAGTGCAACATTACTGTGTACAAAAAATGAAAACTGCGGAAACACTTTAAGAATATTATTATTATCCTTTTCATCTGAATCCACACCTTTTGCCTGGTAGGAAACAAAACCGCCCAATTCTATGGTGTATCTCCTCAGGTATTTATTCTGCTTTATTTTTATGGCATCTTCTATCTCTTCTTTAATAATAGTTCTGACTTCATCGACAAGCTTGTTCTGATTTATTTTCTTATTTTTATCACCATTTTCATTTTTAATACTCTGATCAAGTTCTTCTCGTACAGCCCCCCGCAATTCATCAAGGAGTTCCTCCCTGTCATCCGGATTTATCTCAGAGAGAGGTTTATCGCGTTTTATTTCTATATCTTTATTATAATTCTTTTTATTATTCTTTTCCATATAATCTTCATAACTTTCACGACCATAGAGCAAACCGCTTAATATAATTACAAGAATCACAGGAAATATATAATAATTTATATTAACACGCATCTCTATCCTCCGCTTATTATTTTTATTATCGATATTTTTACCGCAAAGTTAAATTATTAATTTTCCGATACATTTAATAGTTTACATTGTCTGTTTTAAACATAATTTTATAAGGAGTGAATATTTTTCAGATATTACATCCACTCAAACATACTTAAAGACGCTGATGAACTGATACAACAACTTCACGGATGCAGATAAGCTGCCATCACGGGAGTGAAATAAAATTACTGCTTCTAACTGATTGTATGACAATATAAGCAATTATCATGGAGTAATCATAAAAGATGACTAAATATATAAAAATAAAACTTATGCCTCTTATAACCGCTGCAGCTTTTGCACTTATTTTTACAATGGCATACTCTGAGAAAACTGCCCGCTTTTATAACCTGACTGTGAGAATCAACACTGAAGGTGACGATTATGCACCATCTCTGACTGAAGATGGAAGTACTGCCGTTTTCAATTCGAAGATGCCGCAGGAAAACTCTCACAAGATATTCATGTGTAAGAATAAAAACGGACTATGGGGAGACCCATACCCGGTTTTTGAGTTGAATTCCGATTCAAATGAAGAGACACCCTTTATCTCAGCAGACGGGAAAACAATTCTGTTTGCATCAGACAGACCCGGCGGCTTTTCACCACCTGCGACTTCTGACGGTAAAAAGAGGATTACCTTTGATATTTACATATCAAGACTGATTGATGGTAAATGGAGCAAACCTGAGCTTCTGAAGGGGACAGTAAACACCAATATGAATGAGAGAGCACCCGGACTCAGTTCTGACGGGAAAACACTCTATTTCACCAGATGGCCGTATAACAGTCCCGGTAAATCTAGAATTTATTCCGCAAAACTTGAAAATGGCGCGTTTACCGGCGTTAAAGAACTACCGGAATCAATAAATACAGGTAACTGCGAAATCGGTTTCAGACCATCCTACAGATCGGGCAGGTATTATTTCGCATCAAGAAAACCGGGGGGCTTCGGCGGATGGGATATTTATTATACAACCATGACAGGTAAAAAATTTTCAAAACCGGTTAATGCCGGTGAAGGTATAAATTCCGCATATGATGATATGTATTATTCCGAATCAAAGTTAAACTCCATGATCTGCTCGAACAGAGCCGGAGGTCTTGGCAAATTTGACCTTTATTCATCGATACCGGCGGAGAAATCAACAACTGCCAAGCTGACACAGAATATTGCTAAAAAACCACCGACATTACTTCATATAAAGATTATTAATAAAAACAACAAAAAACTGATAAAAAAGACCCCTTTCAGGATTATCCTCATGGAGGAAAGAGAAAACAAATCAGTGATTCTCAGAACAACTGAGGTTAAAAGCAGCAACAGGGGTGTCTTCACATTGAGCCCGAAAGACGATGTTGATTCTGTCCTGATTGAACCACTCTCAAAAATCTATACCGGCTGCAGTGTAAAAATTCATGTAGCACCCGGGAAAATTCAGAATATTACTGTTTATTTTGTTAAAACATCATCATCCCAGAAAAAAACTTCATGTGCAGATGCAGAGATTAAATCATCTGCCGACAGTGAACTATCTGTAAAATCCTTCCAGTCATCGTTAAAAACTGTTTATTTTAAATTTAATTCCGATGAAGTCCAGGCTGAATATATACCTGTTCTGCACGGAATTGTCGAGTTTATGCGCGGTAACCCGGAGTTCAGGGTTGAAATATCAGGATATTCGGATCCTGAAGGTTCAGCTGTTTATAATGAAAAACTCAGCATGAAGCGCGCAAACAATGTTGCCGGTTTTATAAAATCACTTGATATCCCTGGAGAGCGTATAACCGTTAAATGGTTTGGCGAAACTCAGTCATCCTCACGAAAAAAAGGAATCCGTTATTATAGTCTGGATAGAAAAGTTGAACTGCTGCTGGAAAAGTAAAAAATGGCTGCCCGTAGACCGGGCAGCCCGTATATCGGGTTGATACTATTCACTCATTCTTCTTAAAAATGCCGGAATATCCAGGTCTTCATTCGAGTAATCTTTCCTGTTTTTCCTTTCATAATCCAGCGTAAATGTCCTGTTTGCGACTACCGGTTTCGGTTTCTGTATTTCCTGTTTCCCCTCGATCAGCGTAAGTGCTGCTCCTGTTTCCCTTATGGTTTCTCTCGGTTTTATGTTGTTAACAGTATTCACCGTCAGCATATTCTTTTTCCGGTCAAAACCTGTTGCTATTACCGTTATTCTCACCTTGTCATCAAGCGCTGGATCAACAGTTGTACCAAAAATTATATTGGCATCGGGATCTACCTGCCTTGTTATTTCATTTGTAACTTCGTTCACTTCATGGAGTGAAAGGTCATTACCGCCGGCGATATTGATGAGTACAGCCTTTGCCCCCTCAATACTTGTCTCCTCGAGAAGAGGGCTGTTTATAGCCATCATTGTCGCCTCAAGAGCCTTATTCTCACCGGTTCCTATACCTACACCCATAAGCGCGTCGCCTGTTTCTTTCATTACAGTTCTGACATCAGCAAAGTCAACATTTACAAGGCCTGTTACCATAATAAGATCGGCTATTCCCTGTACACCCTGTCGCAGTATATCATCTGCAAGTTTGAATGCATCTTCAATGGGAGTTTTCCTGTCTATTATTTTAAGAAGAAGATCGTTAGGAATTGTAATAAGAGTATCTACTTTAGTTTTAAGATTCCTTATCCCCTCCTCCGCCTGCGCCATTCTTCTTTTTCCTTCAACTTTAAAAGGCTTGGTCACAACACCGACAACAAGGGCTCCCTGCTCTTTCGCAACCTCGGCTACAACGGGGGCAGCTCCTGTTCCGGTCCCGCCACCCATTCCCGAAGTGATGAAAACCATATCTGCGCCTTTCAGGGACTTACTTATCTTGTCCCTGTCCTCATTGGCGGCTTCCCTGCCAATCTCCGGATTGGCACCCGCACCAAGTCCCCTGGTTAGTTTAGATCCAAGCTGAATCTTTTCCTGTGCCAGGCAATCCCGAAGCTGCTGCGCATCCGTATTGGCAACGATAAACTCTACACCGTCCATGCCAGTAGCGATCATTCTGTTAACAGCATTGGTTCCCGCTCCACCAACACCTATAACCTTAATAATCGTTGACATCGGCTTTTCTTCTTCTAGTTTGAACATGTATCCTCCCGATCCGGTCTTTTTATTTATCCTGCATTATGTCTCATTAAAGCTTATACTTAGAGTCTCTTTTAAATCTGATTCATATGACTTTATTATTCTTTATAAAAATCCGCCCAGTCCAAACGGCTGATGTAATCTGCGCCGCAACCTGATAACCTTAAAAACCTTCGACAGAGTAAACAGAATGTCGGTTTACCGTTCCTGATTAACTCATTAAATTCCGGCATCCACAGTTTAATATAATGTAAAACCGGAAAAAATACTAAAAGTCATGCCCAGAGAATTTTAAATTAATTAAAATAGGATTAATCATTGCTATTGCTAATAAAGTATTTATATTTAAAAAAATTAATTTTATTTGTCAAATCAGTTTTAATCTTATTGGCAATTTGGCAAAAAAAATTACAAATACTCCTCAAATACTTTCTTAAGCTTGTCAACTAACCCGGATTTTCTCTGACTGTACTTCCCCTGCCCCCGGAACTTGCTCATCTTTATGCCATATTTCAGAAGACCAACCCCGTTAGCAAACTGCGGAGTCGCCACAACATCTTTGAGTCCAACTATATCTGACGGTGTTCCTATCCGCACAGGCATATTAAACACCCTTTCAGCCGCTTCGACACATCCATCAAGCATACTTCCACCGCCGGTTATTACAATTCCGGCCGCCAGCATATCCTTTCTGCCGCTTTTCATCAGTTCATGGTCAACCATCTCCATTATCTCGCTTACACGGGGCTGAATAATCTGCGTAAGTTCCTGCCGGAACAGTCTTCTCGGAGCCCTGCCTCCGACTGACGGCACTTCAACCATTTCAGATGCGTCAACAAGAGACAGCTCTGCGCAGCCATACTTCTTCTTTATCATTTCCGCCGATTCAATTGAAGTTCTGAGTCCTATTGATATATCGTTTGTTATATGAATACTCCCCACAGGAAGTACTGAAGAATACGCCACCCCCCCTTCCAGATATACTATAATATCTGTTGTTCCTCCACCTAAATCCACAAGCGCTACTCCCAGATCACGTTCATCTCTCCCTATAACTGCATCTGCCGATGCAATCGGGTTAAAAACAATATCCCTGTGCTGAAAACCGGCCTTGGCCACTGATTTTATCATGTTCTGAATGCTTGTAGTTGCCGCAGTTATTATATGAACCTCAGCCTCAAGCCTCACACCGCTCATTCCAACCGGATCTTTTATTCCGGACTGATCATCAACTGAAAATTCCTTTGACAGAACGTGCATTATCTCCCTGTCAACAGGGATTACAATTGCCTGCGCCGCTTCAATTACTCTTTTTACTTCAAGAGTGGATATTGTTCTGTTCCTGTTGGCAATTGCCACAACACCCTTTGAATTTTCACCCTTTATATGCTGACCGCTGATTCCGACAAATACGCTGCTTACCTCGTACCCCGCCATAAGCTCTGCATCCTCAATAGCCTTGACTATTGACGCTGAAGTATTATCTATATTAACTATAACCCCGTTTTTCAATCCTCTTGAAGGGGCAACTCCAACTCCGGCAATCTCAACCTGATTATTTTCATTCAGGTACCCGATCACCGCGCATGTTTTTGTCGTCCCGACATCAAGGCCTACAATAATATCTTCCATACATTAACCTCTTGTCTATTGCCCGATGAGAACCCTTTTATCCCTGAGATCAAGCATCTCAGGATAGGTATTCACTGCATCAAGGTAAGCGGCACTCTTCTCAATTTTAATAAAACCTTTCAAATCATTTTTTACAATAAAACCTGTTTTTCGGCTTTTTAATTTTATCCTGAGATCCATATTCTCCCGTATTTCTATCTCGGAGAGCTCTCCGGCGAAATCACCCTTTTCCCTTAATAGCCATGACAGGCTGTCAAACAGACTCTTAAAATAGAAATTATTCTTTTCGTTATCAAAGAACTCTTTCTCTGCAATTATTATCGGCATATCTGTTTTAAAAAATCGCCCCGATTCAAGAACATTTCTGTTTTCATCGACAAGACATGGAATACTGATATTTTTTTCAACCTTGAGTACCATAAATAACGGGTATTTTTCAGTTACTGTTATGATCAGCGTATTGTTTTCAACATCAACATCATAATTATTAATCATAACACTTCCGTTCATAACCTCTTTAAGGCTGTTTATATCAATGATTATCCCCTTCTCCGATACTTTTGCCCTTGAATTTCTGACAATTTCATATTTATCAACATTCTTTATCCCTTTGAACTCGATTCTTTCAATATAAACAGGAGAATCAGATGCCGCCGGTGCTGCTACAGCAAAAGCAATAATAACCGGAAATATTATTCTTTTCAGGTTCACATTATCTCACTTTATCAGCTCAAGTATTACTGGGCCCGCTTTATGAATATCCCCGGCTCCCAGCGTGATTACAATATCACCCTCTTTTAAAACTTTTACCACAGTTGCAGCTATATCCTCAAACTTATGAATATAAACTGCTTCCCTGTTTTCATGCTTCTTAACCGCCTGGCATATCAGATCGGCTGAAACTCCCTCAATCGGGTCCTCTCCGGCCGGGTAAATATCAGCGAGAAATACTTCATCGGCGTTTGCGAAAGACTGACCGAATTCATCCCACAGAAGTTCAGTCCTCGTATAGCGGTGCGGCTGGAATATTACAACTATCCTCCGCCCAAGGTTTTTGAGAGCTGACAGCGTTGCCCTGATTTCGGTGGGATGATGCCCGTAATCATCCATTACAAGTATTCCGTTCTTCTCTCCAATCTTCTCAAGCCTTCTTCCGACTCCCTTAAAATTATTCAGTCCGGCTTTTATCTGCTCATATTTAAGTCCAAGTTCAAGCGCAACAGCTATAACAGAGAGGGAGTTAAGAACGTTATGATTGCCCAGCTGGTATAAAGAAAAATCTCCCACAGGGTTTTTTTTATAGTTGCAGGTAAAACATGTAGTACCATTTTCCATTCTTACATTATATGCCGTGAAGTCTGCATCGTCGTTAAAACCGTATGTGTAGTACGGCCGGTCAATTCTCGGCAGAAGATCCTTTATTACATTATCATCAGTACATAAAACCGAATATCCGTAAAACGGGATATTGTTTATATACTGCAGGAAAGCATCCTTCAGCCCTTCAAAATATTTATAATGATCGAGATGATCCGCATCAATGTTGGTTACAATTGCAATACTCGGAAGAAGTTTAAGGAAAGAACCGTCTGACTCATCCGCTTCAAAAACTATATACTGTCCCTCACCCACCCTTGCGTTTGATCCGAAATTGAATACCTTCCCTCCGATTATCGCCGTGGGATTCATTCCGCCATCGCTCAGAACAGATGCGAGCATGGACGATGTTGTTGTTTTACCGTGGGTTCCCGCTACTCCTATACCATGTTTGAGACGTACCAGTTCTGCAAGCATCTCTGAGCGGTGTATGATGGGGATATTTCTTTTTCTCGCTTCAATAATTTCAGGATTTGTCGGGTCTATGGCGCTGGATGTTACCACTACATGATAATCTGTTATATTTGAAGGGAAATGTCCGACAAAGACTTTCGCACCGAGAGACTCAAGTCTTCTTGTCTGTTCCGATGATTTAAGATCGGAACCTGACACTTCGTATCCTAAATTTATAAGTATCTCGGCAATACCGCTCATACCGATTCCGCCTATACCTATAAAATGCATTCTTTTGGATTTTCTGAACAATTTACTTACCTCTGATCTCAAGTATTTCTTTTATGGTTTTTACTATTACATCAGCAGCATCAATTTTGGAGGCTTTCTTCGCGCAGTCAGACATGATTTTAAGTTTCCTGGGACTTCTGAGCAGGTCAAAAAGCACAGGAGCTACTTTTTCCGCCACAGCATCATTATCAGAGATTTTCACTGCTGCTCCGGCTGCGGCAAATGAATCTGCGTTTTTACTCTGGTGGTCCATTGCTGCAAAGGGATAGGGAATCAGTATAGAAGGAACGCCTGCTGCTGCAAGTTCCATCATAACACCCGCGCCTGATCTTGATATCGATATGTCACAGGCTCTGTACGCCTTGCCGACTCTTTTAATATAGGGTGAGATATAAACCGATCCGGCCTCAACTTCGGTTTGTGACTTCAGTTTATACTCGTCGAATGAGTAATCCCCGGTACTCCAGATAATTCCTATATTTTTAAACTCTCCGGGGTATGCTTTTTTCAGCCCGAGTACAAGATCATTGAGTTTTACGGCGCCCTGACTCCCTCCGATTATAAGTATAACCTTATCACAATGATCAAGATGAAATGCTTTCTTTGCCTCGTTTTTCGGTGTCTGAACCAGAACGTTGTTTCTTATGGGATTCCCGCAGTGGATATATTTTTCAGGCATCTTAAAATAAGATGCAGAATCGGGGAAAGTTCCGAATATTTTTTCACAATATTTTTCAAATTTAACAGTTACCTTCCCGGGAACAGTATTCTGTTCACAGAGAAAAATAGGCATTTTGAGAAGCCTGGCCGCAACAAGCGCCGGCGCCGAAACGTAACCGCCCATTCCGACAACTGCCGATACATTATTCTTTCTGATTACTCTCATGGTCTTCATGACAGCGCCGGTAAATCTTAAAAGGAAAAATGGTATTTTAAAAGGATTTCTCGTTAGCGCCGGTGCATTGTATGTATAAAGCTTTTCTTTATCAATCTCACTGAAAGATCCGAATCTCAGATCATTAATTCCTGTAAGGAATAGCGGGCTTGTTTTTCCATCTTCGCCGAGTTTTTCATAAAGGGCAATCCCGGGGCTTATATGACCCCCTGTTCCCCCTCCAATGATAAGTATATTTTTACTCATTACTCCATACCTCTTCAAATTTCACTTCACGTACAGATACTTCCCTGTATTTAGATATATTCAGCAGTATCCCCGAGGCAATCATATTGGTCAGCAGGGAAGAACCGCCATAGCTTATAAACGGCAGCGGAACACCGGTAGTGGGAAGCGCGCCAGTAACCACTCCCATATTAATAAACGCCTGTACAACTATCAGTAAACTTAAACCCACAGCCAGCAGCCTTCCAAAATCATCAGGCGCCTGCAGGGCAATCAGCGTACCTCTCCAGAAAATGAAGCAGAAAAGAAGCGCAAGAAAAACTGTGCCGATTAACCCGGTTTCTTCAGCTATCACCGCGAATATAAAATCAGTATGAGGTTCAGGCAGCCTCGCAATTTTCTGTGTTCCGAAACCGAGTCCAACCCCCAAAAGTCCCCCTTTTTTAAAAGCCGTAAATGACTGGATTACATGATATCCTATACCATACCTGTCATGCCATGGGTCAACATAGGCCAGGACACGATCCCATCTGTATGAAACCTGGTATATCAGCAGATAGAACATCGGAATACTCAGGATAAAAAGTGAAAGAATATAGAACAGAGGAAACCCTGATACAAAAAGTATAAATACAGATACAACAAGAAGATCCATTGCGGTCCCGAAATCGGGCTGGAGCATTACAAGAATAAATATTAGGGCAATTACCAGCATAGGGACAAGGAGCTGTATTACATGGTTTTCTTTTGTTTCCGAGGAGTATATTTTCACAAGGTATATTACGGCGACCAGTTTAATGAACTCTGAGGGCTGAATGTTTGCCGGACCTATACTGATCCATCTTGACGATCCCTTGACACTGGAACCAAGTCCCGGAATCAGTACAATTAAAAGAAGCAGTATTGAGACAAGAAGCATAATTCTTGTATGCTTGATGTATTCCCTGTAATCTATTCTCTGAAAGATAAAAAGCGCTGCAAGACCTATCACCGCCCATGCAATCTGCCGTTTAAGAAAATGAAAAGAATCGCCGAATACGCGGAAGGCAAATACAGCGCTGGCACTGTAACTCATTGCAAGCCCGATACCTGCAAGCGTAAAGACTGCCATGAAAAGAACCAGATCCGGCTCACCCTTTCTTCTTGTATCAAGCACATCTTTCAGATCCAAGAGATTTTACCCTCCGACAGTTTATTAACGCAATCTTTAAATATTTTTCCGCGCTCGTCATAGCTTGTGAACATGTCAAAAGAGGCACAGGCCGGAGAGAGCAGAATCATGTCCCCCTCTTCAGAGTTTTTCATCGACTTCAAAACAGCATCCTCCATAGTTGACGCCCTGACAATATTGAATCCTCTGAAAATTTCTGAAAACATATCGCTCGATTCACCGATAAGCACAATACATCTCGCTTTGCTTCCGATTACATCCCTGAGTCTCGTGTAATCATCACCCTTTGTCCTTCCGCCTATTATGACGACACCCCTGTCTTTGATGCTCTTAACAGCCATCTCGACAGCACCGATAGTAGTTGCCTTGGAATCGTTTACAAAGGTTCTTCCCATAAACTCACCGGCATATTCCATCCGGTGTTCCAGACCCTTAAACGAGTAGCAGGCTTCTGCAATCATATGGAAGTCCGGCGTGATTCCCAGTTTTTTATGAAGAGAGGTAACCATAAGGACAGATGCCATAACATTCTGAATATTGTGTATCCCCATGATGTTAAGCTTATTCACTTTAACTACCGGTATTGTTGAACCTTCATGTATAATGTAGACCACTCCATCCATATAGAAAGAGTCCGCGCTTTCATCGTCAACAGAAAATGTTAATGTCTTCGAAGGGTAATCTTTTCTGCTGTTTTCCAGGATTTCATTATCCCTGTTGTATATGAAAAAATCATCATAATCCTGGTGCAGAAAGATTCTTTTTTTTGCGCTGAAATATCCTTCCATATCACTGTATCTGTCAAGGTGATCCGGTGTAACATTGAGTATTGCCGCCACATCAGGTTTGAAGGTGTCTACAGTTTCAAGCTGAAATGACGAAAGTTCAATAACAGTTACTGTTTTATCCGTTGTTTTATCGGCAAACGAAATTAATGGTATCCCGATATTCCCGCCGATAAAAGTATCAAACCCAAGTTCGCTGAATATATGGCCGGTAAGAGTTGTGGTAGTGGATTTGCCGTCTGTCCCGGTAATGCCTATAATACTCCCCTTCATGTTGCGGAATGCAAGTTCAATCTCGGAGATTACAGGAATCTTTCTGCTGTAAGCCTCCTGAATAAGCGGTATGGCTGCAGGGACTCCCGGGCTTAGTACAACAAGGTCAAATCCGTTATCAAGTATCTCCGGTTTCTGATGCCCGGCAATAACCTTTACAGCAGGGTCAAGTTTAGATATCAGGTCTTTGAGTTCATCTTCGCTTTTGATATCAGAAACTGTAACAACCGCTCCACGTGCAGATAAAAATCCCGCCGCAGCAACTCCGGTTCTGTAACCAAGACCGACAACCAGTACTTTTCCGTAGACTTCAGTCATTTACTTCAACCTTTTATATAATTTTAAGAGATGCAAGGCCAAGAAGAGCCAGCAGAATGCCGAGAATCCACATTCTAACAACGACCTTCTGCTCCGGCCATCCCGACAGCTCAAAGTGATGATGAATAGGAGCCATTTTAAATACTCTCTTTTTCCTCATCTTGAATGATCCCACTTGTATAATCACCGAAATAGCCTCAATAACAAAGACGCCCCCGACAATAAAAAGAAAAATCTCTTTCTTTATCATGACCGCCACAATACCAATTATTCCTCCAAGAGCCAGAGAACCTGTATCTCCCATAAAAACAGTCGCCGGATTGCTGTTGAACCACAGAAAACCGATAAGCGCGCCTGTGAGCGCCGACAGGAAAACCGTCAGCTCGGCGCTGTGGGCTATATATGGAATTAAAAGATATTCCGCAGTTTTTATATTGCCGGTAAGATATGTCATAATTGAAAGAGTGACCGCCACAATTGCCACAGTGCCGGTTGCAAGACCATCCAGGCCGTCAGTAAGGTTTACCGCATGTGAACTTGCGATAATTACTACTATTGCAAATACAATCCAGATACTGCCAAGATTTATCACTGCATTATTGATGAATGGCACATAAAGAGTTGTAGCCTCCTTCACATTCGACGGGAAAAAGTATAAACTGACAGCAACGCCTGCCGCTATCACAATCGAGATAAAAAGTTTAAGCTGTGCATTCACTCCGTCCTTTTTTTTACGGACGCTCTTTATATAATCATCAACAAAACCGAGAATTGTAAGGCATATTGTTGCGACCATCAGAACACCGACATAATGGTTTGCAAAATTTCCCCAGAACAGCATGGAAATTACCACCGCGCCGACTATTATTATTCCGCCCATTGTCGGGGTACCGGCTTTCGATTTGTGGCTTTCCGGACCAAGTGCGCGTATCTCCTCGCCCAGCTTCAGCCTCTGAAGCCATTTTATAATTATATTCCCGAAAATGAGAACAAGAATCAATGACGTAACAGCCGCGGCCATAGACCTGAATGTTATATATTGAAACAGTCTGAAGTACGAAACATATTCCTTTAAAGGCAGTACCAGATGGTAAAACATCTTTTTTTCACCTCATGCGATAAGTCTGTTAACTACATCTTCCATTTTCATGGAGCGAGAACCCTTTACAAGAACAACGTCTTTTTCCTTCAGATACCCGTTCAGGTAAATGGCTATATCTTCTTTTGAATCAAATATCTTCACAGATGAACTGTTCATTCCGGCGGATAATGCGCCCTTCTCGTAATACTGCGACATTTCGCCATACAGCAGAAGAAGATCAAAATTTCTTGCGCCGGCAAACTCTCCGACCTTTACATGGTAAACGCAGGATGATTCGCCAAGTTCCTTCATATCAGCAAGCACGGCAATTTTTCTTCTTCCGGGGAATACATCACACACAGACTCAAGGGCAAAGAGTGATGAAAGAGGATTTGAATTATATGTATCATTGATAACAGTATATCCCCTGTCAATGATTTCACTTCTCCCCCCCACGTTTATAAAACCGGAAAGGGCCTCCGCCGCCTGATGAATTTTTATATTCATCATTTCTGAAACAGCAAGAGCAGCGAGTATATTATACACATTATGTCTGCCGTATAACGGAACAGTAACAGTTTCATTTTTATACACTAAAACAGTTTTTTCAGCAGAAAGCTTAAACGAATCGGGTTTGAGGTCTGAACCGGCATCAAGACCAAATGTGAAGAGTTTAATACCGTTATCATCAGCAATTTTTTTTATCAGATGAAAACACTCTGTGTCTTTGTTAACTATCAGCGTGGAACCCTTCTTCATCCCCTTCATAATCTCAGATTTGGCAAACGCGACGTTCTCCATGCTCCCCAGAAACTCAAGATGCCCCGCGCCTATATTTGTAATAACGCCGATTTCAGGCGATACCAATAATGAAAGCCTTTCAATCTCCCCCGTATGATTCATCCCCATTTCTATTATTGCAGCTTCATGACCTTCATCAAGCTGAAGGAGGGTAAAGGGAACTCCAATTTCATTATTATAATTTTTCACGTTTTTGTGTGTTTTATATGACGAGGATAAAACCGCGTAAATAAGTTCTTTGGTAGTTGTCTTGCCGTTTGTGCCGGTGATTCCCAGCATTACAGGTCTGAACCTGTCCCTGTGAAATTTACCGATTCTGCCGAGAGCGGAAAGGGTATCGTCGCATTTAATCAGAACAGTTTCTGAACCGGATGCCGGAATCCCATAACCTTCTTTCATTGTAAGGGAGCAGACTATCTTCCCTTCGGCAGAAAGCTCATCGATAAAACTATGTCCGTCAAAGGACTCGCCGATTATCGGTATAAAGAGAGTATTATCGCCAAGATCCCTTGAATCTGTGGATACAGTTTCAATGATAACATCATGGGCTCCGGAGATTATCTTCCCGCCGGTTATCGCCGCTATCTCTCCGGAGGTTGTCTTAAATGTTCCCTTCAACCCTTTCTCTCTCTGTCATATATTTCAGCGCCATCTCCCTGTCGTCAAAATGACGTTTAGTCTTTCCTATAATCTGGTAATCTTCATGCCCTTTACCGGCAAGCACCACTATATCACCATCAGCAGCTTTTTTCACGGCAAGAGCTATTGCACTCTCCCTGTCAGGTTCGACAACATAGTCGCCAGTACCCATACCGTCGATTATATCCCTGATTATAAGTTCAGGATCCTCGGTACGGGGATTGTCACTTGTTACAATTGCCACATCTGAATTATCAAATGCGATTCTCCCCATTACCGGTCTCTTTGTTCTGTCCCTGTCTCCGCCGCATCCGAAAACCGCTATGACTTTACCATGCGGCATTTCGTTAACCGACTGGAGTAGCTTAAGAAGGGCATCTCCGGTGTGCGCGTAATCGACAACTGTGTAAAAACCGAGCTTCGATTCCACGACCTGAAGTCTTCCCGGAACTGATGCGAGCATACACATACCGTTAATCACAGCCTCAGCCTTTATACCTGAATAAAATGCCGATCCGAATGCCCCGAGTGAATTGTAAACCTGGAATTTTCCGGCGAGTCTGAGCAATACTTTATATTCTGCACTATCACAGGTCAGGTTGTAACTGATACCTGTAATTCTGTTTTCAATTGAGTTTTCAGCTGCCCTGAGATCAGCGCCGTCTGAAGTTCCGTACGATTTCATATTAAATGAGTATCTGTTTTTATCATTATATATTTTCCGGCCGTAATCATCATCAATGTTTACTATTGCCGTTTTGTTTTTCTTAAGGCTTTTTTCCAGGAGATCGAAAATTTTTTTCTTCGCGTTAAAGTAGGCATCAAGGGTTTTGTGGAAATCAAGGTGGTCGCCGGTAAGATTGGTAAACACAACACTGTCAAATTCGATATCATCTGCCCTGTTAAGTTCAAGGGCATGTGATGAAACCTCGATAACAACGTGCGTCACCCCGTCATCAAGCATCATTTTAAGCAGCTCCTGGATATCCTTCGATTCCGGCGTGGTATTCGGCGCGGGGAGAGTTTTCCCCTTCCACCTGTAATTGACAGTGCCGATAATACCGCATGATATCCCCTGTGAAGCATATACCGATTCCATGAGATATGTAATGGACGTTTTACCGTTTGTCCCGGTAATGCCGGTAACATGAAGCTTTTCCGAAGGCCTGCCGAAGAAAACGGAAGACACGACAGAGAGGGCGCGCCGTGTGTTTTCTGAAACCAGTATTACAACACCCCTGTCAGCAAGAATGGAGAATTCTGCATATCTCGACTCATTAACAAGAATGCATCTGCATCCATTATTTACAGCGCTCCCGACAAATTTATGGCCGTCGCTCTCAAATCCCTCAACGGCTACAAAAAGAGCGCTTCCAGTCACCTTTCTTGAATCATATTCTATTGAAGTAATATCAGAATCATTAAATTTTTCCGCCGGTTTAACCAGCATCCCTGAATTATTTATTATATTGCTTATTTTCATTCTATTTTTTTTCTTCTTTCACATTTTTGACGCTTTCGTTAACATTTAATACAATAAGATCCGACGGGCTGATCTGCCTGAGATTATTTTTTTCCGCATTGGCTTCGATAGCACGAAAACTTCTGAGTCTCTCAAAGTCAAATTTCAGTTTATCATTTATAATAGTTATCTCTTTCTCTGTTTTGATCAGTTTTTTATAATCCATCTTCATTTTCATCATCTCTATATTCTGCCATACATAGAAAACAACATAAACGCTTATCATAAATACAATTGAAAAATATTTCATCCGGTTATATCTCTCAGTTTTACTGCCGCACGAAGTTTCGCGCTTCTTGATCTGTTGTTCCAGACAACCTCATCCGCTTCTGCCTCAAGAGGTTTTTTTGCAAGGAGTTTCATAAACGGTTTATTACTGCACATGCAGTGCTGAGGCTCCTGTGTGCAGAGACATCCATCCTTCATTCTTCTGAAAAAATTCTTAACAATCCTGTCTTCAAGAGAATGGAAAGATATTGCCATCATAACCCCGTCGTTCCCGAGGATTTTAAATCCCCCCTTAAGACCATCTTCAATAGATTGAAGCTCCCTGTTAACCTCTATTCTTATACCCTGAAAAACTCTGGTTGCAGGGTGTATGTTTTTCACGTGAAAATGTTTTGGTATAGCAGCCAGAACTATATCAGCAAGCTGCGTTGTTGTATCCACCGGCTCTTTTGCCCTTCTTTCCACTATAATCTTCGCTATATGAGCAGCCCAGTTCTCCTCTCCATACTCTTTAAAAACTCTTTCAAGCTCCTTCTGAGGGTACCTGTTTACAACATGCCATGCCGTAATACCATCACCGTCAAGACTCATATCAAGGGGCTCATCCGCGGAAAAGGTAAATCCTCTGCCGCTTTTATCAAAATGATAAGAAGAAATTCCAAAATCATAGAGTATATAATCGGGTTTTTCTTTCCCCTCAAAGTGTTCCGCAATTCCTGAAAAATTGCTGTTAACAAAAGAAATTCTATCACCGAAACAGGCAAGTCTTTCCTTCGCTTTTTCTAAAATTTCTCTGTCCCTTTCAAATCCTGTAACACTCAACCCGGGAAACATATTAAGAAAAAGTTCTGAATGCCCCCCCTCGCCCAATGTGCAGTCTGCCAGATGACCCTCACCCTTTTTCAAAGAATCTTTTATAAAATCAGCAATTTCCCGCCATAAAACAGGTTTATGCACATATGCCGGGTTAAAAAATTCATCTGGCTTGTGATTATGTCCCATCAGTCAATACAACCGTTAAAATCCCAGGTCATTCGCGAAGGATTCAAGAGCGCTCCCTTCCGGCATGTATTTTTCATAAACCTCTTTTGACCATATTTCAATTTTATTGCTTAAACCCAGTATAACAAGATCACTCTCAATTTCAGCATACTTAAGAAGATACGAAGGGATTACCATTCTTCCCTGTTTATCAAGCTCACATTCACTTGCCCCGCCGATAAGAAACCTTACACTCATCCTGTTCTTAGGATCGGACTGTGAGAGAGGCATAAGCTTTGTTTCAACAAAATCCTTCCATTCCTCTTCCCGGAATGCCATGAGACATTTATCAAAACCATGAGTAACCACCAGCTTCTCCACAGAAGCTTCCTCTCCGAAGGCTTTTCTCAATTTAACAGGGATTGCGACTCTCCCCTTTTCATCGAGTGCCGGTGAATATTCACCCATAAACATATGATTTTACCTGATAACCCTGGAAAGTGGTATAATTTAAATAAATTCACCACATTTCCCCACTTTTTACCAAATTAGAGGTAAATGTCAACAAATAAATAGAAAAAATGGGAAAAATAGATTAAATATTGTTTAATTGTATGCCGATAAAGTGGAGTTGTAGAAATGCTCTATAAATTTCCCGGGAAATGATCAAGCGCAAGTACCTTTCGAATTGATCTTTCAGCCCGGTTAACCAGCGATGCCCTGTTCAGTCAGTTTTTACGATTTTATATGCTCCTCTTCAATACGGAGAAGAAAAGCCATCAATATCGTAATTCCCCCTATAACAGCAAATGTCATATTCAGCGATTTATCCGCAAGAAGGCCTGAAACAGGGTAGAGTATTGTTGTAGATACGCGTTCGATCATTGATACGCCGGAAAGTACAGTGGCTCTGTTGGAGCTGTTTATATCTTCGTTCATAAGTGCACCCAGCAGCGGTGCGCGAAAAAGCTTCAGGTTTGTTATCCCGAAAATTGCAATAAAGGCCATTGCAATGCCCGGGACAAAACAGGCGAGAATATAAAGAACACCGGGTATAACCGATGACAGAAAGAGGGTATTCCGGACCCCCATAACCCGCAGTGCAGGTGTTGCAAGCAGAAGCAGAACCATTGCGGAAAAATTAAATCCCGCGGCAACAAATCCCTGCAGTGAAATGGGGAACAGGTTATTCATGAGAAGCGGCTGATAAAACCAGAACATGAAAAATGTAAGAGAAGAGATAAACGCGAAATTCAGGCTGAAAAGGCGGAGGCGGGGAATCCTCCATATCTGCAGGAGACCCTCAATCCCCTGTCTCAGAGCGCCCGTTTCTGTTTTAATCCTTGCCGGCTCATGTACTGCAAGAATTATAAAACCTGCCACAGCACACGAAATCGCTGATGCAATAAACACCAGTCCCAGTGCTGTTGTATATGGGAGTATACCGCTCCCTGCGGCAAGGGATCCCGCAGGGAAGGCCATAAGCATCCCTGCGGTACCAAATGCATCATAGTGCGACATTACTGCCGGGGCATCCCCCTCCTCTCCCCTCTCCTTAAGCAGGTCGTAGAGTATTGCCCTGTCGGCCCCGCTTATCATAGTCATACCGAACGCACATATAATCTCTGCGGCAACAAGTACCGGATATGAGAAGGTAATTCCGAATATGAAAAACCCGGCTCCAAAAAAGAGAGCCCCCCAGAAAAGGGATATTCTCCTTCCCCACCTGTCGGCAACGACTCCCGTGGGTATTTCAAACAATATCATGGCTATTGAGAATATTGCTTCAAGTGTAAACATACGGGTATAGTCAAGACCTATCCTGTGCAGATAAAACGGTACAACAACAGCCCCGAAGAACAGCAGGTTCTTGAACAGACTGAAAATGTATAGCAGCATAATGTTTCGCGAAGTTTTCATAATTACAGGTTTATATAATGACAATGAAAGTGTTTTACAGTCAGAAAAACTATAATCACCCTGGAATTGCAAATAAAAAAATAAGATTTCACAACACTCCATCATGAAAATATGCAAGGAGACAATGCCGGAAGTCCGGGGATTTTTTTAATTTTCCTGCATACTCACTGCCGCTGAGCGGATGGCCTCCATGGATAAATATTATTTCCGGAGCTCTTCAAAAAGTGAGCCCAATCCCGCCGTGTCCGTAAAATCCTTTATCCAGACTGCTTCCTGAAACGAGACCTTCTGTTTTATACCCTGCAGACAGTATAATATCTATTATTCTGTCTGCTGCAATGTCAAATGCAGCCGCTGTATTAAAACCCGATCTGTTTAAGTAACTGTTCCAGTAATCGGCCTGCAGATTTATTTTGAGTCCGGCAATAACGGGAATGTCCCTTATTTCAAAACCTCCTCCATGCAGGCTGTTATCCTCGTTACCGCCATACCTGTAATATACAGAAAACGGAGGTAAATCTTTAACCAGAAAAAACATATCAAAACAGTTTTCTATCCCCAGTTCCCCCATATCAGCCCTTATTGACGGCATAAACCGTATATCGCCTACCTGCATCATCCATGGCTTAAAATATGGATCGCCATTTATTATATACCCGGAAACTGTGCCATACACAGCTGAAAGTATTGCAGGATCAAGGAGTTGAAGAGAATATGCTATCATCATTCGGTTGCTCTGATCCTTCATAAAACCCCCCATGGTCTGGTTCAGGTAATACGGCAGATCGTCCTTACTTCCGGTATATGAGTCCAGGTACCCGCGCTTCCCGGCATATATTTCAGCGAGTGAAACACCATAGGCAAATGAGTCTCCAGGCTTACTATAATTGACATTTTTTAAATAGTCATCGGGATTATTAAGATAGCTGCGAAAATTAACCATATAGCTTATCATAGGGATAGTCCGCATCAATTCATACATACCGTAATATGCCGGCACCTTCTCTCCGGAATACATCTGCTTTGATACGCTGTAAAGGCTCAAAGTATTAACCGCAGGCCCCGATGCGGAAATCATCATTCTTTTTTCCGGAGAAACCGAATAAAAAGGAGTAGTATACCTATACCATCCGTCAAAGGGCATTACAGATGAAACCTCTGCATCTACCCCGTATTCATGTGCCCTTGACACATGGCCGCATTCGTGCGGCGCCATTGCCCAGAGAGAGTTGCCAAGAATAAGCTGAAACAGGGAATTTGCAAGCCTGTAACCGGGATTGTCATATGACGAATTATCGATTGAATCTGTTATAATGTCAAATGTCAGGTTGCTAAAACTCATAAAATCTGTTGATATCGATTCGAGGTTTGGTGATGTTCCCCATATAAAAGGATAATTTTTTTCCGTGGTATTATCGTGCGCATAAAGATGCACACTGATAAAGGGAAAAAGAATGGTTATTATAACAGAAATGATATATTTCACAGGGCATCCTCTTAATATGATCGAATGGATTCTGTCAGAAGAGCTATTAAACAGTGAAATGATATTAAAGAACAGTAGTCAACGATTATTCATACAGGTTTTATTCCACAAACGGCAACTGACCAGGATTAAACGTGTAACTAAAACCGTAAATGGCTCACGCATATATCTGTTGAATAAAAAGCATTATAAACCGGGTTAATATGGATAAAGAAACGAAAACTGACAGAAATATCGCCAATCACATTTTTACAGGTTCTACAACGATGATCGGAGTATGCATTACAGTAATTTCACTTTTCGTAATAACAAAAAGCAATATAACCTCAATAGCTGATGAAATAATCGGTATAGATGCATTTCTTTTTATCATATCAGCATTTATTTCATACATGTCGCTAAGATATAATAATCACAGAAAACTGGAATGGATTGCTGATATATGTTTTTTTACCGGAATGCTGGTAATGGTCATTGTGGGTTTTATAATAGTTTTTATCGAACATTGATATCTCATGCCTGATAAATCTTTATGTATTACATGCCACCCCTCGGTACAGCGGCGTACTTTTGACAATTTAAGAACCTGTTATTTTGCGCCGTCACTCGGGGAGTGCGCACTTTCGGAATAAGACGTTCCACTCTGCTGTTGTCTGAACCAGGATTTTCATGATTACAGGATTGGCATGATTCTGTGACAGCGAATTCTCATTCTTTAAATGTTAATCCCGGCCATTGCATCACTGCCTATAAAGTATACCTTAAGCAGCCGTATCTGCACAGCCCCCGCACACTTCGGTCTGTCGGGTACATCAGCTGGTAAATTTACATGTACCATAAGCCCTTAAATCCCGCCATGAAGGGTCAAAGCAGAATACACTCTTTGATAAATCTGGTTTTCTTACATATAAAATTTTTAAAAATCTGCTTGCCCCATGTCATTTGTTTTTCCGCACTGGTTATAAGAGACATAAATCTCAATATAATAACAAAATATAACAGCAATAAAGGAGTGTAAATCTATGGCAAAAGTTAAGCTTCATCCCTATTTAAGAACTGCGCATGGAGGTCTGGACGGCCTTGTGCTTTACAGACGCTATGGAAAGATCTACATTAAAAGGCGCACAATTCCTAAGAATCCGCGAACGGAACCACAGGTAAAATGCAGGGGAAATTTCAGCGGCAGCGTAAAGGCATGGCAGGTACTCCCGGAAGAGGAGAAGAACCTCTACAGAATAAGGGCAAAGAGGAAGAAAAAATCAGGGTACAATCTCTTTATGTCTGAATACCTTCGCGGGATTGCACCCGGTTCCCCTGTAACTCCATCGGGAAACGGCATAACAGGGGATGCTGCGGTTGTATCAGATTCCGGTGATGTAACAGAATATACCTGTTACTATTCAGAAAACAGCAGATCAGCAGATGGGGAGAACAATATTAATGCAGTAAAAGATAAATGTACATCTGTTGAAACGGGACTCAAGCAGTATGAAGACCCTGTTAAAAATCGTTTCAATACCGTTTCAACACCGTTACTGACAGAGAAAAACGCGCGTTTATAGCTGTAAGTAAGGTGTTTGAGGCGTAATTGAAGCGAAATTGAATACTCTGTAAACAGGTTGTGATATTTGTCATAAATCTGCCGTGGTATTGATAATAAACCTGTTGATGCACAACGTGGAGTACGCTGGTGTACAATACCTCTATTCGCAGGGAATCCCGATAATCTTTTAATCCTGTAATCGTGTTCAGAATTTATATATATATCAGGTTTAAGTACAAAACTGGTCTCTTCGTTTTTATTCCATCAATTTAAAAAATATTTACTTCAACAAATATGACAGGTAATATTTCCACTTAATTAAATATTTTATTACGAAAGTTATCTTGCTCTGCTGTTTTTTTTATTCCAGTTAATAATTATCCAAGCCAGCCTTTTATAATCTCCATCAAAATGGTGCCCGCCGCTGATAATCATGACCTCAAAATTTTTTCTGTGAAGATTTTTAATCATTGAATTATTATCATTTGAACCTTCAATAAAGACAAGAGGCATATCATCGATTTTTAAAATTTCAGGGAGTGTTGCATAGTCGCCCCTTATCCTTCCCAGCCATTCATCAGCAGTAATTTCAAATGCCGCATCAGGTTCAACACCAAGCAGCACTGCACCGGCAAGTTTTGAACGTGTTTTTTCAGGCAGCCTGTTTATTATAAACGGCATGACATCCGCACCGAAAGAATAACCTATCAGGATAACCTTTTTTCTCCCTGTTTTACTTATGTAAGAATTTATCAGCATACCGATGCCATTTGCTGTATCTTCCGGAGTCCTTTTCTTCCAGAAATACTTCATTGAATTAAATCCAATAACATGTATACCCTGCGAAGCCAGCGTAGAGGAGATATCCTGATCTATTTTTCTCCATCCGCCGTCTCCCGATAAAAATATTGCCAGTGTATCACCCGCACCCCTGGCTGGAATTTCCACGGTAGAAGTAATTTCTGCCATAACAATTGCAGTAAATATGGAGAATAGCAGCATAAAATAAAACACATATTTTCTCATTTCTCACCATCCCATTTCCGCTGCTATGATAATAGCTGTGGTGAATTTATAACGCTTATTTCAATCTCTCTCTGTTGAAAAGATTGCAAATTGTGATATTAATATTCCGGCGGCAATTACAACAATTCCAATAAAGAGATTAATTCCGGGGCTTTCTTTCAGAATTATTATTGCGAGTATTGACGCGATTGCAGGCTTGGCAAAATACAGCATTGAGCCTGCTCCGGCTTCAAGCCGTGACAATCCTTCAAAATATAAAACATAAGCAATCCCGGTAATCGCTATTGACATGTATAAAAGCTGTGGAATGACGGCGCTGACATCCGGGAAAAGCGGGCTTTTAAAAAAAAACTGAACCGGTACAAGAAATACACTGCCGATTAAAAATGAAAAGGTTGTAACCACCAGACTGTCTATCTTTCTTTTATTTATTACTTTTTTACCCATGACTGTATATAGCGCGAAAAACAAAGCTGCACCCGAAATGAGAAGTAACCCGAAGGTCGTGGAAGTTTTCCTGTTTAAACTGTCAAAGAAAAGAATTATTACTCCGGATAATCCGAGCAATAGACCGATGAATTTATTAACAGTGATCCGCTCACCAAGCATCGGCCTGGCAAACAGCACAACAAACAGCGGGTTAACGCTGAAAAGAACTGCACATACAGACGCATTGGTATATACCAGCCCCAGCTGAATTAAACCCATACTTACAACAATATTTATAAAACCGAGCATACCGATATATAAAAAATCGGTTTTTGATAATACAAGCCGAACCCTTTTCATCCTGTATAACGTAAACGGCAGAAGAACTATCCCCCCGATCAAAAACCGTGAAAAAGTAATCTGTAATGGATTCATGTGCGGAGAGAGAAATTTCGATACAATCTCAAAGGTACTGAAAAGCAGTATAGTAACAACCAGACATATTAAACCAACCGTGCGGGAACTTGATGCATGCATTTTATTCTTTCCTTTGTTTTCCGCTAAAAATTTTCAAGCGATATAAAATTTAACTGATTGATTCCGGCAAATGAGGAATTTGTCAACCCGGAATAGCCTTTTAATTTCAGGTATAACTTATTTAAAACAAAACCAATTGTGGTTCACATTTCTTTCTGACTTTTTTCGTCTATGATTCATTTTTGCTTCGGCAGCGAATCTATTATAGAAATATAAGATTTTCCTTGTTCAGCAATAATCCCTATACATATGTTTTATCTTAAAAAGGAAGCTCTAATACTTCGGCAGAAATATCATCGATACCAGAAATCAGGCCTGTTATATCGAAGTAAAAAAACAAAAAAAAATTTATTTTCCTTGACTCAAATGGCATAAAAATATTTAGTCATTCCAGTTTTCGCGGGTGTAGTTCAATGGTAGAACTTTAGCCTTCCAAGCTAACCATACGGGTTCGATTCCCGTTACCCGCTCATAAAAGCCCTGATAAATTCAGGGCTTTATTATTGTTAACCAACTTTGATTATTTAAAATAAAGTTTGCTGTTAAAAAATTAAAAATCAGTACTATTTCTTACTTTACTCTTAAAAATTTCTTGTAAAATATATCTCAAAACATTATTAAAATACAAATCAATTTTGATCTCCCATGTTCTTATATTATG
Source organism: Spirochaetota bacterium (assembly GCA_963664815.2). Taxonomy (GTDB): domain Bacteria; phylum Spirochaetota; class UBA4802; order UBA4802; family UBA5550; genus WRGT01. The sequence goes on along the minus strand of CAXXHB010000003.1, from coordinate 937,095 downwards.
ATAGTAATAATAAGAGTTTTCCGGTAAAGAAAGGAAAAGTGTATAGATATGAATTTTGAATCAGCAGTACAGGCCATCTACCATATAACGACTAAAAAGCCAAAATCATTAGATCGATGGACTGTTTTAAAATTGGTTTTTTTTTGCTGACAGATATCATCTTCGCAAATATGGTCGCACAATAACTGATGATAATTACTATGCGATGGAAAATGGACCAGTTGCTACAACCGTATATGATATAATCAAAGGAGTCATAGAGAAGAATGAAAAAAAATACGTTGAGAAATATTTAAAATATCTAAACAACAATCAAAATATAACAAATACTAAACAGAATTTAGAAACAGATCACTTGTCGGAAACCGACAAAGGAGCACTTGATTTTGCCGTTGCCACATTTGGACATTATAAACCTAAAACATTAGTGGCAATTGACCATAATTATCCTGAATGGAAAAAATTTGAAAACATATTTAAATATAATCCAAGAGCACGGATTAATATGGACATCCAAGATTTTTTCGATAATCCTTCCGATTCTGATTTAAAAAGTAATGCAGCATTAGATTCTGATCCATACAAAGTCATACAAAATGATATTATTCAGTGTTCTAAAGATATATTTTTGGGAAACATTTAATGATTGATGGTATATCCATTGATTTGCACATTTCGACGATAAAACTTTCTACCAAGAAGGTATTTTTATTTAAAGATAAAAATCATTCTCCTGACTCACCCAAACATTTACCATAAATGAAAAGTTTTCAAACGTCATATAAACGAAACTGTGCAGAATGCGGCGATTATATAAGCCAGAGCGACACACATTGAAATTCAAAAGCAATTTTAAATGTCAAGTTTTGTCAGGCATTTAGTATACCCGCTGTTATATTCAGATTTTTGTAATCTTCACCGTAGTCTATGATGGGAATAATCGAGGTTTTGCGCCAAAGGATCAAACCATTCCCCCAATACCTTTAAATTTCTCTACAAAATCGGCGATTTTTCGGAAGACACTTTGTTTTATGGTTAAATATTGCGGATTGAGCGGGCTCATTTTTGGCAGGATGCCATTAAGTTCAGTGCCGTTTTCACTGGCATATTCCCGTTTCAAAGATGCAAGGATATACCGTTTTGCCGCATCTTCATTGAGGTTTTCTGAACTGATTAGCTCATCTGCTTCACGCCGCTGTTCTGTCTGGGCGAAGGTGAAAAATGCATCGATGATGCTGGCTTTATCGAGAATGCTGTCCAGGTTTGTTTGGTTAATAAAATCCACTACAAGACTTTCTTTCGCACGGTTGCCAATGCTGGCACGGATTAAACGGCGTACCTCTTCTACCAATGATTCTTTATCTTTTACCTTCTTGTTGTTTTCAAAAATCAGTTCAAGAATATAGTCCAGGTTAATCTCCTGAGATTTCAAAAGATCCACTTCAAAAACGACATCATCCCAATTTATGGTGGAGGACTCTTTTTCTTTGCCTGTTTTTTCACGGCGAATCCAGTCGCAAATATCGTTATAGGTTGAACGGTAGTCTTGAATTGTGCGATCAGCGGGCACGGGAACATTCTGCATTGCTTCTATATCTTCATCGCTGAGATAGTAAACAGCCTTAAACTCTTCAACGGCTTCCGGATCGGCCATATCGACATTTTGCAGGGCTTTCATGCCGACAAACTCATCGTAGTTTTGCAGAACATTTTCGACACGTAGGTATTCTCCAAAGAGTTTCGCGAAGTCTTTTTTATCCTTTTCGGTAATGATTTCATCGGGACAGGGGAACCGTTTTTGCAGTTCTTTCACCACATCGAGATAACCGCGTCGGGCTTCACCGGTTGCCAGATCGGTAAAGCCTTCCATATACTCTTGGTAGCTTTTTTCAAGCACTACATTTTTGGTGTTTGCGTCACCAAATAGTTTAATGGCATCGATGGTGGCCTGTTCTAAATCGCGGAAGGTGACGATATTGCCGAATGTTTTTGTTGCATCATAAATTCGGTTGGTGCGTGAATAGGCCTGCATAAGGCCGTGGTAACGAAGATTTTTATCGACAAACAGAGTGTTTAAGGTGGGGGCATCAAAGCCGGTGAGGAACATACCCACCACGATAAGCAGATCTACTGTTTCCTCTGGTTTGAGTTTATTTCCGTAATCATCTTCGCCCTTGACCCGTTGAGAAAGATTGCGATAGTAGTTTTGAAACTCTTTGCTGTCAACGCTGTAGTTGGCTTTGAACATTCCGTTATAGTCTTTGATTGCGGAAGAGATAAACTCTTTGGCGCTGCTGTCCATAGCCGAGGGTTCAAATGTTTCATCTTGTATGTCCCCTATGGCGTTTTGTTCTTCATTGGCGACAAAAGAGAAGATAACGGCAACCTTAAGCGGCCTGTCGCTCTCTTTTTGCAAGGTTTTCAGCGATTCATAGTAGAGCTTTGCCGCATCGATACTGCTCACGGCAAATATAGCGTTAAAGCCTTTGTTACCGGAACGGAGGCGATGTGTTTTTTGTCTAAAATTATTTAATATGTACTGGGAAATTTCTTTGATACGCTCGGGGTGCAGCAGAGCCTCTTTGTTCTCTGCTGTGGTGAGTTTTTTCTCGTCCAGTTCCGATTCGATTGCTTTAAACATGGGGCGTACATCATTGTAGTCCACTTTGAACTTGAGAACCTTTTCATCCCTGATGGCATCGGTAATCACATAGGAGTGCAGTTCACGGCCGAAGACACTGGCGGTGGTTTCTGCACCCAGAGCATTTTGCGGAAAAATCGGCGTTCCGGTAAAGCCGAACTGATAGAACTTTTTGAATTTCTTTTTAATGTTCTTTTGAGCTTCACCGAACTGTGAACGGTGGCATTCATCAAAGATAAACACCACCTGATTGCCATATATGGGGAGGTCCGCTTCGCCTTTCATCAGGATATTGAGTTTCTGGATGGTGGTCACGATGATTTTGTTGTCATCTTTTTCGATGTTACTTTTAAGCCCGGCGGTACTATCTGAACCGTTGACGCTGTCGGGTGAAAAGCGCTGATACTCTTTCATGGTCTGAAAATCGAGATCTTTACGGTCCACCACAAAGAACACTTTGTCGATAAAATCAAGACTGGTGGCAAGACGGGCCGCTTTGAAACTGGTGAGAGTTTTTCCCGATCCGGTGGTATGCCAGATATAGCCGCCCCCTTCAGGTTTACACCAGGTTTTTGCCTGATATGAACTTTTAATTTTCCATAATAATCGTTCTGTCGCTGCTATCTGATAGGGGCGCATGACAAGCAAGGTATTACTTACATCAAATACCGAATAGGTGAGAAGGACATTAATCAGGGTGTTTTTCTGAAAAAAGGTTGCGGTAAAGTCTTTCAGGTCTTTGATAAGTGTATTATCTGCTTTAGCCCAGTTCATTGTAAAATCAAAGCTGTTTTTATCTCGTTTGGTGGTGTTGGCAAAATAGCGGCTGTCGGTACCGTTTGAAATGACAAAAATCTGCAGATACTTATAGAGTGAATTGTCTGAATTAAAGCTCTCTTTGCTGTAACGGTGTACCTGGTTGAAGGCCTCCCGAATAGCAACGCCTCTTTTTTTCAGTTCGACCTGCACCATGGGGAGGCCGTTAACCAGAATAGTTACATCATAACGGTTGGCGTGGATCCCTTTTTGTTCAAACTGTGAAATAACCTGCACTTTGTTACGGGCAATGTTTTTTTTGTCCACAAGGTAGATGTTCTGAATATGGCCGTCATCAAATACAAAATCGTGAATATAGTTGTCGTGAATGTTGCGGGTTTTGTCAATGATGCCATCGCTTGGTTTATCCAGAAACTCTTCAACAAAGCGAATCCATTCACCATGAGAAAACTGCATATTGTTAAGAGCCTGCAGCTGGAGGCGCACGTTGGCCAGCATCTTTTCGGGGGTGTTGAGTTCAGGGAGGTATTCATATCCCTGATTCCCGAGGTCCTGAATGAGTTCCTTTTCCAGATCGGATTCGGTTTGATAACCAGAGCCCTGCTGGTCTATCCTGGTGTATTTATCTAAAACAATGAAGTTGTTTGATTCGGCAATGGTTTTATAGTCGTTCATTTACAGCACTCTCCTGCCAAAAACTATAGTTGTCAATCAAATGGTGAAGTAAGAAATTAACGATTTGCTTCTCCGGCTCGGTTGGCTCTGCAACCGCTTCATTTGACAATGTTGAATGGCTTGTGAATTGAATAATACGATTCAGATAAGCCTGCTTATCATCGGGCAATAACTCAGACCATCTGGGATAGCCCAGAAAATTAGCTGTTTTTTCATACAGATTACGCAAAAGCATAAAATGATACTTTTGAATATTGTTTTGTTTAATTGCTTCTTCAAGTGTGTGTTTTAAGAACAAGTGATATGAAAAACTTTTATTTGAATCGCCATGTTTTTCTTTAAGTTCAAATGTACCGTCCTCTTGCCGATCTAACATATAACAAGCCTTATTGTTCAGTTCGTTGTAAAGGACATTGTAAAAAAGGGGGCTATGTGTTGAGACAATAAATTTAAGCTGTTTAGAATCTGTAATTTTTTTGGCTAGATTCACCGCCAATTCAATCAGATGGTTATCATCCAGCGAACTTACAGGATCATCAATAAAAACATATTCCAGCTGATCAAACCGATTAGTCACCCGATCGCTTGATTCAATTTCATTTAATACATCAATAACTTGTTCAAGTAGGCTATAAAAAACACTCCATACAAAGTTACTCTCTTCACCTTTTGAAATTTTAATATTTTCAAAACTATCACTACCATGCACAAGTGAAAAGGTAACCTCAGAAAAATCTTCGCTAAATTTTGGTGAAACTGTTGTATTTGTGTAGTACTGAAAATTAGAAATAATATTCTGGTCCTGCCCCTGTTCCTGAAACACCCAATGCGTAAAAGAGTTTGGCTGAATCTTTAATTTCGGTTCAGCATCAAATTTTAAATCATTATCCCAATAGAAAAGATCTTCGGTAAATGCGTTATAGTAAATGATTTTATCACCAGTAGCAATTTCTTGTTCTTCTTCCGAATCATTATTTTTTGGTACGATTAAATTCTTAAATTCCATTGATAAACGCGTTTTACCCATGCCATTAAAGGCATAGATCAACTGGACTTTTTTATTGGTATCTTTGAGCTGTTGAGCGATTTCTGTTAATGACTTTCCCATATTATGCATTTACTCCGGCGTTTGGAAATGTAAGGAGCATATTGCGGTAATATTCATACTGCTTTTGTCGTAATTCTATCTCACGAGGCAAACCTTCAGTGATGGAGCTTGTGAGTGCATCAAATTTATCCAGAATAGCAACGATACGGGCCTGTTCGGCCAGCGATTTTTCTGGATCATCCGGATATGGAATGGGAATTTTCATTTTCATCAAATTATCATTATATAGACGCTGTATCGTACCACCTTCAGCAACATTCCAATTGGCAATCTGATAAAAGTAAAATAAATATTTATTTAATACTTTACTTTCATCGTTTTCAATCCAAACAATATTACTATCCTGAAAATATGCATCTTTACCATTAAAAATGACTGCTCTCCCTATTGTACCACTGGCGGAGATGAGAACTTCACCGACTTTGGGATAACTGTATTTAGACCGGTATTCATCAAAAAGCTCTTGAGAAATATAGGCATTAGGTTCTTTCCCAAAAGTACCAATTTTATAAAATGGAATATCGCCTATTTCTGTAGTTTGTTCTTTTAAAATTCTTTTGCACATACGAACATCACCGACCTCTCCTAACGGCTTCCATTCCACTTGCCCCTCTTCAAAGGTCAACAGCTGGTCGCGGTAGTAGGTGTATTGTTTTTTACGAGCTGTAAGCTCGGCTGTAAGCTCGGCTGTAAGCTCGGCTGTAAGCTCGGTGAAGGTATCCAGAATGCGGACGATTTCGGTTTGGACTGGCAGGGGAGGGATTGGGATGATGATTTTTTTTACATCATCAGCATTCATATTGGGAACACTGCTTTTTTTGCTGCTAATTGTTATAGAGGACAAATAGTGATAAATGTACTTTGACAATAAATCATCATATTTAGGTAATAATACTTTAAGCCTAATTATTGGAGTAAAAAAAGCTTCCCTAAAATATATTGTACCTGTGTTAGCCCCAATAGAAGAAATTGTAACAGCATCTTTGCTGATTTTATAACTGTCAGTATAACCATATAGTTCCGAGCCATTTGCATAAATTGGATATTTATAAATATCATTTGGAATTAATCCTTTTATGCTATTAGCTGGAGCCTCACCACCTGTATATATAACACACACTTCACCCAACGTCTTCCACTGTACCGTAACACCCTCAAGCAACCTTTCCATAAAATCAACCCTTTGCGTTTTCGCGTCTTCGCGAGAGGCTTTTTTTTTCAATCCGTGTTTATCCGCGTTCATCTGTGGTTTCATTTCAATTTCCTGATTGCCGGGCTTCCCAATATGGAAGTCATCTGTTCGATTGCCATTTTATTCAAAATTACGAGCCTTTGATTTTGTGCGATGTCCTGTTTAATCAACTCTGCATTCATGCTTTCCATATTAGAAAGGACAATAAGCTGTTGAATGGTGGCTTCATCACGCATATTTCCTTTTGCGGCGGGATTCTGCTCTTTCCATTCTCTGGCAGTTCTGCCGAAAAGTGCCACATTAAGCATATCTGCTTCGCTGGCATACGTGAACGACTGCTGCTTTTTTGATACCAGATGAGGGATCAGGTTATCCTTAATCGCATCGGTATGAATCTTGTAATTGATTTTGGATATTACTCGGTTCACATTCCATTCGAGAGATATGCGGCTGTTTTCGTCGGCCTTCAGACGCTGATAATCCTTGATGATGTAAAGCTTGAACTCCGCTGATACCCACGAGGCAAATTCAAAGGCAATATCTTTATGAGCGAAGGTGCCGCCATAGCGACCTGATTTTGAGATAACGCCAATAGCATTTGTTGCTGAAATCCATTTTTGAGGCGATAAAGTGAATGCATTTGAGCCAGCCTCATGGATAAAGGAGTCGAATTCGACCCCTTTAAAATCCAGGTTGTTCAACTGTTCCCAAAGACCGAGAAACTCAATGGTACTTCGTGACCGCATCCAGTTTTTGACAACATCCTTGGGTTCATCGGAATTTTTATATCTTGCAATATCTGTTAAGGAGATATAATCGTTCTCGTCTCCTCTGGATAAAACCGAAATTTCTGTTCCATTAGCGTTGATTGTTGCTATCACAAGCCCCCCTCCTGTTGAACTGTCCGGATTTTCCGAACAGTTGCTTCCGGAAGCAATTCCCAGTCTGCGGCAGTTACCCTAAAATTCCGGATAACTGAAGCCTCTTCCACTTCACTGTCTTTAAAGATGGTTTTGAACTTGAAACTTAATCCGTGATTATCCGCGCGATGCATTGAGCTTGTCGAAATGTTCATCTGTGGTTCCATCCTCACCCTTCAATCTCCGCAATAATGGCATCAATATCAGCCCGGAGCCGGTCAATCTTTGCCACGGTGATTTTAATCTCTTCATTTAGTTCGGTAATATCCACCACTTCGCGGGTGTCTCTGGCTTCAACATAGGAACTGACGGAGAGGTCGTATTCTTTGTCAGCAATGGCATCGTAGTCCACACATTTTGCAAAATGAACCACATCGGATTTACTGTCAAACACCTCCATAATATGAGCAATATGGTCATCAGTGAGAATGTTGTTATTGGTTTCTTTTTTAAAGAGTCCGCTTGCATCAATAAACTGTGTTTTATTGTCGGTCTTATGTTTGGATATTACCAGAATATTGACGGCAATGGTGGTTCCAAAAAATAGATTGGGAGCAAGTGAGATCACAGTTTCTACAAAGTTATTATCTATCAGATACTGGCGGATTTTCTGTTCGGCACCGCCACGATAAAAGATTCCAGGGAAGCAGACAATGGCTGCACGGCCTTTACTGGAAAGATAGCTCAGGGCATGGAGCACAAAGGCAAAGTCGGCCTTGGATTTGGGAGCCAGTACACCGGCAGGAGCAAAACGTTCATCATTAATAAGAGTCGGGTCATCGCTTCCGATCCAGTTCACCGAGTAGGGGGGATTAGACACAATGGCATCGAAAGGCTTTTCGTCACCGAAATGCGGGTCTAAAAGGGTGTTGCCCAGGGCTATATGGAACTTGTCGTAGTTAATGTTGTGTAAAAACATATTCATACGGGCAAGGTTATAGGTGGTGTGGTTGATCTCCTGCCCGAAGAAACCCTCTTCGATGATATGAGCATCGAAGTGTTTTTTTGCCTGAAGGAGCAGAGAGCCGGAGCCCGCTGCCGGGTCGTATATCTTGTTGACCGAGGTCTGCTTGTGCATTGCCAGTTGAGCAATAAGCCTGGACACGTGTTGCGGTGTGAAAAATTCACCGCCTGACTTACCGGCATTGGCGGCATAGTTTGAGATTAAAAACTCATAGGCATCGCCGAAGAGGTCGATCTGGTTATCTTCAAATTTGCCAAAATTGAGCCCCGCAACCCCTTTGAGTACTGCGGCAAGACGGCTGTTTTTATCTTTGACTGTGTTACCAAGGCGGTTGCTGGTGGTGTTAAAATCGGCAAAGAGGCCTTTAATATCCTGTTCCGATGGGTAGCCGTTTGCCGAGCTTTCGATGGCGGAGAATATGGCAGCTAAATCGGTGTTGAGGCTTTCATTGGTATTGGCTTTTGCGGCAACGTTTTCAAAAAGCTGGCTGGGGTATATGAAGTAGCCCTTGGTTTTGATGGCATCGTCTTTGATTTCTGCGGTGATAACTGAATCGGAAAGTTTAGTGTAGTTGACGCTTTCATCACCGCCTTTGATATAGCTTGCAAAGTTTTCACTGATGAATCGATAAAAGAGGGTGCTTAGTACATACTGTTTGAAATCCCACCCATCGACAGAACCACGGACATCGTTGGCGATTTTCCAGATCTGGGACTGCAGTTCGGCTCTTTGTGCTGCACTTGTCATTTTTGTTTCCTTTGTGATACGGAATAGATTAATATTTACCAGAAATGGGTTTCCGGAATAAAACTGATGTTCTTTTTTGTATGTACAGTTTTACTACAGTTGTGTTTATTTTGCAAGGAGTATTTGGGTGGATATAACTTAAATCGTTGTTGTGTTTAGTACCCAGCTGATCTATTTATATTTTCATGTACAGGAGTGAAAATTTCAAAAAGCTGCATCCTTTTTTAATCATAAAATCCGCCTGTTCGGTTGTTTCTACTCCCTCATCTATCACAAGCAATATATCACCAACATGATAGCCATTTCCGAAGCTTTTCAGCATCGTACAGATTGTTAACGATGTTACATCCCCTATGGGTCCCATTTTAAATGTTAAGTCCAACGCTTTGCATGTTGATATCCGGGGTGATGTTGGTATGATGTATTCAGATCTGACAAAGGTCAGACAATGTCTTATTAATATACTGAGCAATGCAGTCCAGTTCACAGAAAACGTGAAAACCACTCTTTCCGAATGGTGTTAAAATTCAATTGATAACTAAAACAGCATTTTTTCAGAATATCCTATACTGCAATTGAAATTAAAGCAGCGCAAATGAGCAGACTCTTCAATCACTTTACTCAAGCTGATTCATCAACAACCCGCATTTTAAGATGATAATTGCATTTATATATCGTCAGATCATCTGATCCTTGATGTGACTTATAAATTTGCTATATTCAATTGTAACATAAGAAGAACAAAATAATCAATAAATATATGAAATTAATAAATCTGATAATAATTACATCCATTGCATTCTCCGGGGCAGCAGGTTATGAATTATCAGCATGCAATTGCTGTTGTGCAATGTTTTCAAAACAAGTAACTGAATGCTCTACTCATAAAGTAAGCGACAGAGCAATCTTTAAACCTGAATGCTGCTGTTCATTTAAATCCGTTAACTGCAAAATGCAGTTGACCCTGAATACACCACCATCCGGTACAACAAAAATAGAACCTGTTTTTATTAAATATAATTCTGAAGGTGTGCCATTTTATTCATTTCTTATTAATCCCATATCTAAACACAACAGAGAAGGGCCCTTCCCTGATAAGCAATTTATTTACACTAAAACACCCACATATCTTCTCAACTGTTCAATTCTCTGTTGAGCTTCCTCTTAAAATCTTTTTTATCCGTTTTCATGGAATAACGGAGCAATTTATTGTGTTCTTATATTCTGCTGCAGTAAAGTAAAAATGTATAATTATACAGATCTTTAAATTGCTTCGGAATACCAATAATAGTTATTAATTATTCATTACTAAATTTAAAAAAAAGGAAAATATTATGAAGCAGAACAATAGTAATAATAAACGTGATTTAATTCTTAATAAAAAGAAAGACCATAAAGCATACATACTGTCAGCACTGGTACTTATTATTCTCTCTTTATCCGGATACTATGTTTATACAACCCATGTTATTAAAACAGTAAGCAGTGATGTAAAAGCTATAACAAGTACAGCGAAACCTGATGATTCAAATGCATATGATGAAGTTCACTTCAATGTATCTGATTTCAATGACGGTAAAGCCCGGTTCTTCAGTTACAAACTCCATGATACAGAAATTAAATATTTTATACTGAAAAGTTCCGACGGAGTAATCCGTGCCGCATTCGACGCATGCGATGTATGCTGGGAGGCGCATAAAGGCTATACTCAGGATGGCGACTCCATGGTCTGCAATAACTGTGGAAGAAGATTCTCCTCAGCAATGATCAATGTTGTTACAGGCGGATGTAATCCATCTCCTCTTGTTATTAAGATTTCAGGAAGTGAAGCAGCAGTAAAATTTAAGGATATAGCAAAGGGTGAGAAATACTTCAAAACAGATAATGGAGTTAAATAATGAAGCTGCACGACATTGCATTTAAAAATATTCTCAGGAGAAAGTCCCGCGCAGCTCTTGTTATGATCGGTATCATTGCCGGTACAGGATCAGTTGTTGCCGTTATGAAGTATACAACAGCTATGACCGATCAAATCAATCACAAGATGGAGAAATATGGCGCCAATATAATCATTACACCGAAAAACGAGGAACTTACTCTTTCATATGGCGGGTTTAATGCAGGGGGTGTTTCTTTCGGGAAAAATGAAATAACAATTGATTCACTCAGAAATATAAGTCATATAAAAAATGCCGCAAATATCGCAGCAGCAGGACCGGTTTTAATCGGGTCTGTTACTTTAAACAGAAAAGATGTACTTGCCGCCGGCCTGGATTTTTCACGCGGGAAGATACTGAAACCGTGGTGGAGAATAACCGGGACTCCCCCTGACGGCTCAGAAATAATTTCAGGGAAAAAAGCCGCTAAGATTCTCGGATTAAAAACCGGAGATTCGGTAATGATTAATAAACGTCAAATGAAAGTATCCGGTATTCTGGAAGAAACCGGCTCTCAGGATGACAGTATGATATTCATGAAACTTGAAACAGCCCAGTCAATCCTCGGTAAAAAAGGAAAGATTACTATGGTTGAGGTCGCAGCATTATGTAACGCCTGCCCTATTAATGAAATGGTGGCACAGATAAGTGAAAAGATTCCTGAAGCTAATGTTATGGCGCTGCAGCAGATTGTGGCAGGAAGACTCAACACTCTCAGCCAGATTAAGAGTTTATCCATTACTTTGTCTGCAATTATTCTTGCTATCGGCATTCTCGTTGTTTTTGTGACAATGATGAGCAATGTCAGGGAAAGACGGAGTGAAATAGGTATACTCCGTGCAATAGGTTATAGAAAGAGTCATGTTGTTTCAATAATTATGATTGAAACCGGGATTCTCTCTCTTACAGGGGGTATTGCGGGATATATTATTGGATCAATATCGGCACGAATATTTGCATCTATTGCTGCCGGTCCCGAACCTTTAATGATCCACTCTTCCCCATCAGGAGTTGTTGCGGCTGTAATGCTGGCACTTGCTGCCGGTCTGCTGGCCGGATTCTATCCGGCATTAGCTGCCTCCAACCTTGACCCGGCTGAAGCCTTAAGAAGTCTGTAGGTGATTATTATGAGTGATATAAAAATAAACAGTATTTCAAAAAATTATATAACTGGTGATTCAACAGTAAGAGCTCTTAACGATTTCACATTAGATATCTCATGGGGGGACTTCATCGGGATTTCCGGTGAGTCGGGATCAGGTAAATCCACCCTCCTTTTAATAACAGGAGCAATGCTTATGCCTGACAGCGGAGATTATATTGTTGACGATATTAATGTATTTAGCCTTTCGCAGGAAAAGAGATCTGATTTCAGACGTGAGTATCTCGGTTTTATATTTCAGTCTTTCCATCTGATGCCATACCTTACAGCTGTCGAAAATGTGATGCTCCCGCTTGCTGTTAAAAATATCAGTAAAAAGGATAAGTATAAGATGGCAACAGAAGCTCTCGGCAGCGTAGGCCTGTCCGACAAGTGGAAAAGACTCCCTGATGAACTTTCAGGAGGAGAGAAGGAGCGTGTTGCTATAGCACGGGCAGTTGTCAACAATCCGAGGATTCTTCTTGCTGATGAACCGACAGGAAATCTCGATTCAAAAACCAGCGGTGAGATAATGTCGCTTTTTAAGCAGCTTAATTCGGACGGGATGACAATCATTATGGTTTCTCACAGTGCTGAGTGCATCCGTGCATCTGACAGGTTGATTAAACTTTCAGACGGAAAGCTGGTTTACTCTCAATGAAACCTTGTAACAGGTTTTATTCTGATAAAATTATTTTTTTTGCAAAGGGGAGTGGAAACAGATACATTACCATTATGATTTATAATGGAGATCAATCAGCAATTACGGACTTATCATTAAGTGATTTTACTATATAAAAATCCTTAATACTTAAAAATATTATAACTGGAGAAACAATATGCAAATGACACATTATATGGAATTACTTGCTTCAAATCAACCCTGGAATCTGCTGCTTTTTATGGCTATTCCGGTGATTCTTGCTGAGACAATTGCAATAACAGAGCTTTATATTCTTTACACTAAAGACTTTAACAGTATTGCCAAAAAGATAAGTAAAGTTGCCGGAATCTTTGTTGGTATATATTTTGTCGGTGTTTTTATATACCTGTTTAAAAACGCAGTAATACCAATTACTGCCACAGGACAATGGAGAACATTCATTGACGTTATTGCTGTTGGTTCATACCTGCTGGGTGTTGTTCCTTTATTTGGTATGACATTGATTGAACTTAAAATTATCTGCAAAAACAAAGATGACATGGAAAGACTTAAACTTCACGCCATTTTCGTTGCAATATTCCTGGTAGTTGCTCATATTGCAATGATCTTCGGTATGTTGTCACCTGCAGTCTTCTCCGGAGCAGGACATGGCGGGATGAATATGTAGTTAATCCTGTACTGATTATATTTAAAGTTTCAGTGACTCAATAATTATTTTTATGAGGCACTGAAATTTAAAGTGTATTTAAATATTCGTGTATAAAAAATAATTTTCTATTATAGTCTATTTATATAATATCATCGATGCAACATAGAATTTTGAAACAATATAAAAAATACTACTAATATTACTGTTTTTTATCGTAGTAGAAGTAACATCCTTCTGTCAGAATTCTGTTCAGTATTTTTCACGCGATGAGCCTTACCTTTACGACAAAAACTGAGATGTCGCATATATTAATAATTTCGGCAGTACTCATAATCCCGGGAAAAGTAGAAAATCAGTTCAATATCTGTAAATGAAGCAACGAAACGAAACTTTAATAAAATCCTTTTACTTTTAAAAATAAACATTATAAAGTTTTATAAAATAACCGCAGACATAGAAATTGCCAATTGAGATTTTGTTAATTAGTCCCCGTAGACAAGACGCGAGAGTTCCCGGCAGTTCTCCACAAGGTCAGGGCTTCTTTTAAAAAGTCCTCCCCCCATAAGATAAATTACATCTTTTCCGTAGAATGAAGTCATTTCCGGAATATTTGAAAAGTTCATACCTCCGCCTGGTGAAGGCAATATAGTTTTTATATGTTTCATATCATTTCTGCATTTAACAGAAATATCAAGGCATTCATCTTTCGAAAATGAAAATCTCCCTCCAAAATTCGGGTAAACGACTATATCAGCTCCGGATAACCTCATTAAAGTTCCAAGCAGTACTCCATGTGAAAACCCTGAAGTTCCGGAGAGGTATGATCCAATGAAGGCTGGATGACTCATTATCGGAAGACCGAAATTCTCATCATCAGCCAGATATTTCATACAGTCAAAACCTGTTATTGCAGGTGCTATCAGTATTCCACCAGCACCCTGTTCTTTTGCATAATATGCCCTATCAATGATCTCAGAAAAAGGGGCCGTTATGTTCGGGAAATAGAGAGTCTTACACTCACATGTAGAATTAAGAACATCTGAACATAACTTAACTCTCTCTTTGAATGTTGAAAATGGCTGACTGGAAAGTCCATGATCATCTTTGATTATATCAATTCCTCCCTTAGAGAAAAGAGCTGTCAGCTCAGCAAACTGTACAGAGGACATACCCATCGGTTTTATTGCAGATGCAATAAATGGCCTGTCAAAAACATTAAGTATATTACGAAGTCCGGAAATCCCAAACCGAGGACCTTTGAAATCTGTTAAAAAACTGTCCGGTAATATAATGTTTTCTATGATAATCCCCGGTTTAAGACTGATATTACCGAATATCACATTCAAAAACTGTGTAAATTCATAAGCTGTAGTTTCTACAGCAAAACTGATATCAGCGCTGAAAAGATCATCTTTAATTCGATTAAAAGATTCTAGTCTGCCAAATATATTATCACGGATAAACTTATCATTTATAAGTTCATCCGGAAACTCCACCGTTTGTTCTATGCATATATCTTTTGCGGCAGCAAGTGCATCAGTCTCACGCCCGGAGAGATTATATGAGACAATAAATCTTTCACCAGAAATTCTTCTTTCCATATATTTTTTACTAAAGCGCCTCAGGTTTTGCAATAGAATGAACGGCCATGGTTCTTATAGCACCAAGATCATCCTCTGTTATCAGCGGTCTCTGTTTTATAATCGATTCAATTGTTCGTACAAGTTTCATCGCATCAAGACCATACTTTTTCATCAGATAGTCCTTACTCGCTCCATGAACAAATGTATCATTAAGTCCTATACGAAACAGTTTCTTATTTATTCCCAGTTCTGCCATCTTCTCCGCAATAATAGTACCAATTCCACCAACGATTGTATGGTTTTCCATAGTTATTACACCATACTTCGATTGTTCAATGGCCTGAATGATTTCCTGATCATTAAATGGTTTTAACGTTATTAAATGGAAATGACTTATTCCGATATTATATCTTCTGAGCGCCACAATTGCACGAAGCGCTTCCTCCGTGCATATTCCGGAAGTAACCAGCACGATATCATCTCCATACGATAATCTTCTCGATTTTCCGATGATCATCGGCTGGGATTTATCAAATAATCGCGGTATTTCACCGCGTAACATTCTTATATAAACAGGGCCATTTACACTCAATGCGGCATCAAGCACTGATTCAACATCTGTTGCGTCACCACAATCAAGTATTGTCATATTAGGAAGAGAGCGCATTACAGAAACGTCTTCAATTGCCTGGTGAGTTGCTCCCCCAGGTGTCATTATTCCGGGGAGAAACCCGAACATCTTCACAGGCAAATTAGGATAAGCTACAGACATGGCTATCTGATCAAATGCCCTTCTGTATATAAACACAGCAAAAGTATGTATAAATGGTATATATCCCTCTCTCGCAAGTCCCCCTGCAAATGAAAGCATATTCTGTTCAGCTATACCCATTGAAAAAAACCTGTCGGGATACATGTCCCTGAAGTTATCAATCTCCGTCGAGCCAGTCAGATCAGCCGAGAGGACTACGACCTCCGGCTTATCCTTAGCCCAGGTTACAAGATTCTTCGCATGCACCCTGCTTAAAATTAAATCATTCTCTTTTTCTTCAGTTGGTTTTACTACAGTTTTATAATATTCCAGAAGTTCTCTTTTCTCTTCAGCTCCTGCAAATCTGACATAGTGAAATTTGGGTTCCCGTTTCTTCAATACTTCAATTCCACGATATGGGATAGTATCGCAAAGTATACATGTTGGCCTGCTGCTGTCCGGCTCCATCATCCCGTGAGTGACAAGTGCATCTATATCGTGACCGTTAATTCTAAAAGTTCTGATGCCGAACGCTTCAAGACGTTTATCCAGCGGTTCAATATTCATTACATCTGCCATCCGTCCGTCACATTGGAACCCATTAACATCAACAAAAATGATTACATTATTCAGTTTATGAAATGATGCTGCCTGTAATGCTTCCCATGTCTGACCGATCTGGAACTCGCCGTCAGACATGAAAATAACCACTCTGCCGGTTTCATTTTTCAGTTTTCTTGCCATTGCAATTCCGAAAGCCTGACTAATACCCTGGCCTAATGAACCGGACATTATCTCCATTCCCGGAGAATGTTCCGCACCTATCATTTCTACTGTACTGCCGTCTATATTAAATTCAGCCAAACCATTTTTGTCCATACGCCCCGCTTCAATCAAAGCAGCATATAGTACGAGAGAATATTGAGAAGGAGATAAAAAAAACCTGTCGTAATATGAAGATTTCTCACCATGAAATGATGATCCATTCCGGTAGTTTTTATTCTCCGGTCCTGGAACTCCGCTAAATTTTTCAGGAAGTTTCGGTATAACCACATTACCGAGTTTGAGTATTCTGCCATAAAGGCACGCCAAAATCTCAGCCGAAGAGCAGGCCTGACTCAGATACCCGCCATTATTTTCAATTGTATGCTCAAGTACCCTGACCCTGATTCCCTGAGCCATATGTTCTATATGTTCTTTCCAGTATTCCAATGTCTTACTCCGCCTGAATAATTTTAAATTGTACAGAATAGAATTATTTAAATTTAAAATTTCAATAATAAAATAAAAAATGCTATTTTTGTTTAATATTTAAGATTTAATGTATTTACTGAACAGATATAAACTCTTATTACAAATAATGAATTTCAAAGATAATTCAGCAATTTAATTTTAAAAAGATATTAAATCTGTTTTCAAAGGCTCCAAAACCGCATGAATCCGGAAAGAGTTGAATATGTAAATCCTCAACAACCGGAATAATTTTTACTGCTGAATTAACCAGCCTGAATTTATCAGCTGCAGCAACCGATTTTGGGAGCCCTTTTCTGATATCATCTTCATCAAATTGTATTTGCCTCGGGAGGTTATCGTAATCAATTTAATCACGATCTATAATAACAACATTGCCAACTCCCGATCTAACCATTATGCTTGCAAATTATGTTCCAAGCGCGCCACATCCCGCAATTACAACCGTCGATTTACCAAGTTTTCCCTGACTATCCGCACCAATCTGAGGGATAAGAATCTGCTTATAATATCTATCATTTTGAGTGCTTATCATTTTCCGTTATCCTGCTCGATTATTCCTCCACCGATAACAATATCACCGTCATAAAAAACAGCTGATTGACCCGGAGAAATAGAAGTACTATTATTTGCAAGATTCACCTTTACATTAAATGAATTTATAAGTTCAATTTTCGCATCATCACCGGACTGGGTTGACCTTGTTTTTACTGAAGCATAAAATATCTTAGATACTTTATGAAGAGCAATCCAGTTGACATTATTAACCTGAAACGAAGATCTGAAGATATCATTTTTTGTACCAGCAATAACTCTGTTAGAGCCCCTCTCAATCCTTGCAACATATAACGGTTCGCTGTTTGCAATTCCAAGTCCACGTCTTTGCCCGGGAGTATAATTCCATATACCTTTGTGCTTGCCTATTACATGACCGTTCATATCAACGATTTCACCTTCAGTGTCTGTGACATTAAGAAGTTTCCTGTAATCTCCACTGTAAAAATCCTGGCTCTCTTCCTTATCAGATACTGTCAGACCGGCTGATCTGGCAATACTCCTGACTTCATCCTTGGTCATCCCCCCCAGTGGTAAAATAGTCCCTGCAAACTGCTGTTGAGAGAGTTTATATAGAAAATACGACTGATCTTTATTCTTATCTGCCCCTTTTTTCAGCAGAAAACGGTCTGTTTCTTCATCATGTACTATTTTTGCATAATGCCCGGTTGCAAATTTATCAAAATCTATACCTGAAGCTTTTGCTTTTGTAAGTAGATTTCCGAATTTTATTTTTTGGTTACAAACTATACATGGATTTGGAGTTCTTGCGTTGATGTACTCATTCCTGAAATATTCAATCACTGTTTGTTTATAGTCCTTAGAACAGTCAATAACATGAAAAGGAATATCAATCTGCTCACAAACCTTTTCAGCTTCCGCAATATCAACCTTTTCATCAGGGCCATAGCATGCATTCTTTCCGGAATGCGAAAACGCAAATGTCCCGTCCCATATAGACATTGTAATTCCTATTACCTCATGCCCCTGCTGCTTTAGAATAAGCGCGGCTGTTGAAGAATCCACACCACCGCTCATACCTACTGCTATTTTCATTCTAACTATCCGTTTTAATTTTTTTAATATCAAGTGCCTTGTTCAGATTACCCTGCTTGTACCCCTGGATATCTATAGAAACCCATTTAAATCCAAGCTCTTTCAACCTGTTACTTACTTTATCATTTAAATCATCCGAGAATAATTTTTTTATATCCGCGACTGGCACTTCAATTTTTGCCATCAGATCATGATGTCTCACTCTTACTACATTGAATCCTAATTCTCGCATAAAGTTTTCTGCTTCAGCAATCATCTTAAGCTTTTCCATGATAATACGGTTTCAATATGGGATTCCGCTGGCCAAACATGGATTTGATGGTCTGTCCCATGAAGGGGGGCATATCTTTTGAAATATTTCTTATCTCCTCTTTTGAAAATCCACACTCCATGAGAGGGCTTTTTTACGCCGACGCTGTTATGTTCATTTCTGAATATCCATTTTATTAAATTGAATAATCTGTTTTAAAACTGTTGTGATTAGTGATTTTACTCGATTTCTTAATAAGATCCTCAAGCGTAAATGTATCGAGAAAATTCAGCAATAGAGAACTTAACTCATCCCAGACTTCCCTTGAAGCACATGCATTTGCCCTGTCGCAAACTCCCGGATTATTAACGCAATCTACTAAACTTAGATCACCTTCTAACGGTTCGATAATTTCTCTTAAAGAAATTTCAGATGCCGGCCTGCTTAAAAGATAACCCCCATGAGCGCCCCTGAATGTAGTTACAAGACCTTTTCCCTTTAATGGAATTATAATCTGACTTAAATACTTTTCTGATATCTCTTCAGAATTTGCTATATCTTTCAGAAAAACCGGTTTTTTCTGTTTATTTGCAGCAAGAGCAAGCATTAATCGAACTCCGTATCTTGAACGTGTTGAAAGGCGCATTATACAACTCCTTAAATTTAAATTACTATCTTTATAATTAAAATGGTAGTGTATTCGTCAATAACTCTTTATAAAATGTTACAACATTTTACACTTTATAACAGGATCTAAGCGGGAGCCATCAAGACGGCCGGCGTGACCGCCTTCTAGCATTTGTTTATCATAAGATTTTTTTATATCCTGATCAGATTATTGTAAATCAAAGAGCCATGTCGAAAGATATCTTTCTCCAGTATCAGGAAGTACCACAACAATTGTTTTTCCGGATGATTCTTTTCTTTTGGCAACAGATAAAGCCGCAAAAAGCGCTGCACCACTTGAAATTCCCACAAGAACACCCTCCTCTTTTGCAAGTCTTCTTGAGGTGTCGCCTGCATCAGTATGTGCTACCTGTATTATTTCATCGACAATATCCTTATTATAAACCTGAGGGATAAAACCCGCTCCAATACCCTGGATTTTATGCGGGCCGGGTGTTCCTCCGGAAAGGACAGGTGAATCTACCGGTTCTACAGCTATTATTTTTACTGAAGATTTTCTTTTCTTAAGAACCTCTCCAACCCCTGTAATTGTACCACCGGTACCAACTCCACCTATTACAATATCAACCGCTCCATCTGTATCATTCCAGATCTCCTCTGCTGTTGTTTTTCTGTGAATTTCCGGATTTGCAGGGTTGTCAAACTGTTGCGGTATAAATGAGTTCGGAATCTCCTTTTGAAGCTCTACAGCTTTAGCTATAGCGCCTTTCATCCCCAGTTTCCCGTCAGTAAGAACAAGTTCAGCACCAAATATTTTAAGAAGCTGCCTCCTTTCGATGCTCATTGTTTCAGGCATTGTAAGTATAAGCCTGTACCCTTTTGCGGCGCTGACAAATGCAAGCGCGATACCGGTATTACCACTGGTAGGTTCTATAATGGTTGTTCCCTCTTTAATAAGTCCGTTCTTTTCGGCAGCTTCTATAAGGGCTGCACCAAGCCTGTCTTTAACACTCGATAATGGATTAAACGACTCCAATTTCGCAAGAATTGTCACATCTTTAGCCGTATTCAGTTTATTAATCCTTACAAGCGGTGTATTCCCAATTGTTTTTGTTATGTCATCAAATATTCTTGCCATACTGTTACCTCATTTGTTTTAAACTCTTCATGGGAGATTGCATTATACCCACATATAAAATAAATTAATCTATTTAACTGCTTTTTCCAGTGCCTGGTTTATATCAGCCAGTATATCATCAATATGCTCAATCCCGATTGAAAGCCTGATAAAATCCGGAGTTACACCTGTTGCAGCCTGTTCATCAGGTGAAAGCTGCTGGTGAGTAGTACTCGCCGGATGTATAGCAAGAGTTTTCGCATCCCCCACGTTCGCAAGATGTGATATGAGTTCAAGTGAATTTATAAATTTCTTACCCGCTTCAATCCCGCCTTTTATACCAAAACCTATTATCGCGCCAGCACCGCCTTTCAGATATTTATCTGCAAGCTTTTTATCAGGACTTTTATCAAGACCAGGATAGGCAACCCATGCGACTGACTTATGGTTTTCAAGGTGTTTAGCAACAGCAAGGGCATTTTCCGCATGCCTGGGCATTCTAAGATGTAATGTTTCAAGTCCCTGAAGCAGCAGGAATGAACTTATAGGAGATATTGCCGGGCCAAGGTCCCTGAGCAGGGTTACTCTTGCTTTCAGTATATACGCAATATTACCAATAGGCGCCAGCGCTTCAATAAACTTAAGCCCATGGTAACTCGGCTCCGGATCTGAGATTAATGGGAATTTCCCGCTATCCCAATTGAACTTGCCGGAATCTACAATTACTCCACCCATTGTTGTTCCATGTCCACCTATAAACTTCGTTGCAGAATATACTATGATATCAACGCCATAATCAAAAGGTCTCAGTAAATATGGAGAAACAGTATTATCCAGGACAAATGGGATACCATGTTTATGTGCAATCGCCGATATGCCCTCCAGATTTGCCACATCGAGTTTTGGATTACCAATTGACTCCGCATAAACAGCCTTTGTTTTGGAAGTAATTGCCTTTTCAATTGCATCAAGGTCATTTGATTTAACAAAATTTACTTTAATACCAAATTTAGCAAATGTGTTATGGAAAAGGTTATATGTTCCGCCATAAAGATTATCCGCAGAGACTATTTCATCTCCTGATCTGGCAATGTTCAGCAATGAAAGCGATATGGCCGCCTGGCCGCTTGCTGTAGCAAGCGCTCCGATACCACCCTCAAGCGCTGCTATTCTCTTCTCAAGAACATCTGTTGTGGGATTCATCAGACGTGTATAGATATTTCCAAATTCCGTTAAACCGAAAAGTGCCGCAGCATGATCAGTATTATTGAACTGATATGATGTAGTCTGATAAATTGGAACTGCTCTTGAGCCGGTAACAGGATCCGGTTCCTGACCTGCATGAAGTACTAATGACTCCCTTCTTAATTGCGCATCTATTTTACTCATTTTATACCCCCTATTCTAATCACTATCATTACTATTGTTTTAGTAGTAATTTAATTGCCGTATTATTTTGTCAATAAAAAATAAGAAAAAAAATTTTTTATAAAAATAACTCATTTAATACTTTAGACTGTAAAAAACATTGCTCTGAAAGAAATTGATTATAGTTTAAACTCAGAAGATTGATATACTACTAATTTAATCGACTTAATTATATAAATAATGAATTTTGTCAAGTATCTTAACGGATGACATAAAATCTGAATGCAAATATGAAACCATACTAAAAAACAGATCAGATATATGATAAAATAATACATTTAACAGGAAAGAATATAAATGAACAATTCGATAGAAAATCCTTTATACAGAAATATTAATCACCATACAGAAATGGTTTTAGATGTAATACTATAAAATGGCAGATGTTATGGTCATAATATTCGGAGCCGGGAAATGCAGCTGTAAATGCAGCAGGATGAAGTTCAGCAGTTCATCTGGGATGGACTCTGTTGACTGGTGTGCTTCAAAGAAAAGAAGTGCAGGATCAACTTTTCCCTGATTTCATTAATTTATTTCGGGAAAAACAGGTTCCTGTTTATTCAGAAATGCTCCCACACCATGAAAGCACTCACCTGATGATATCAGCAATACAGCCTGCTCAGACTCCATCTCAAGTGATTGCCGGAATGTAAGGTTCCGTGACTCTCTGATTACAGCCAATGCATGTCTCACGGCACGCGGACCATTTGCTGCTATGGTCCGGGCTATTGATAATGCTTCACCAAGAACATCCCCCTTTGCACTTATCCTGTTTACTATACCCGTCCTGAGTGATTCATCAGCACTTACTTTTCTTGCAGTGAGTATCAATTCCGATGCAAGGGATGATCCGGCTATCCGCGCCAGCGCGGCACAGCCTCCCCAGTCCGGCATAAGCCCAAGTTTTGTTTCTGAAAAACAGATAACAGAGTCCGGATCAATAATCCTCATGTCGCATTGCATTGCCAGCTCTGCCCCTCCACCGTATGCACTGCCGTTCAGTGCCGCTATTATCGGCACAGGAAGAGTAACAAATCCATTAACAGCTCTTCTTATTGACTCAATAAGTTCCCTTGCCGGTTTTGGATCTTTTTTTGACGCAGCCTCAATAATCCGTTTCACCATGGGGTTATCAGGGTTTACATCAAATCCGGCACTGAAAGATTTATCTCCTGCACCGGTAATCACAACAGCACGAGGAAGATCGAGCTTCAGTTCTTCAGTCACTTTTTCAAGCTTACTGAAAAGAGATTCATCAAATGCATTCATTCTTTCCGGCCGGTTAATTGTTACAATGGCAATATTCCCATTCCTTTCAATGCTCATATTCTTCTTTTCCATACTTTCCTCCGGAAATTTTATAACATTAAATTCAATCTATTTCAATGCAGAAGATTCACAATTATTCTTCCACTGTTCTGTCCCGATTTTATCTTTTCTATTCCGGCCACTGCTCCTTCCAGCGTAACCTCAGATGCAAGAGACTCGAGCCATGGAAATTTCCATTTTTCAGCAATCATATCCCATGCCCTGGTACGGAGCTTCATCGGGCAGTTCTGCGAATCAATCCCGAATAGAGATACTCCCCTTAAAATAAACGGGTAAACCGTCAACGGGATATCAGCGGAAACCGCATTACCGCAGCAGGTAACTGCACCATTTGCATGTATTGAACGTATCGCAGCAGTAAGTATATTACCGCCGACAGTATCTACGCAAGCGCCCCACCTCTCTTTCAGAAGCGGTCTTCCGCTTGTGTCATTAAAATCAGCAGGCTCTATCACTTCTGATGAACCTATGCTTTTAAGAAAAGTGCTCTTATCATAAAGGCCGTTAAGTGAATTAACTGTATAACCGCAATAGGATAAAATAGATACAGCAACACTGCCGACTCCGCCGCTTGCACCTGTAACTAAAACTGCTGCATTTTTATCAATTCCAAAATCCTCCAGACGCAGGATCGAAAGTGCTGCCGTAAAACCTGCTGTTCCGAATATCATGCTTTCACGCAATGAGAGATTTGCCGGCTTTCGGACTACCCATGATTCAGGAACTCTGATATATTCACCCAGCCCGCCGGATGTATTCATACCGAGATCATAGCTGGTTACAATTACTTCATCGCCGGTTTTAAATTCTGATGATCTGCTCTCTGCAACAACTCCTGCAGCATCAATTCCCGGGGTGTGAGGATATTTTTTTGTTACGCCTCTGTTCCCTGATGCAGAAAGCATATCCTTGTAATTTAAAGATGAATAGTGAACTCTCACAAGAACATCTCCATCAGGAAGATTATCGACTGATAGCTCTTCAACTCCGGATTTAAATTGTTTTTCATCGGATTCCTTTACAACAATTGCGCGGTAATTTTTATTCATAATCACAACCTCATATGAAATTTAATTGCAGAATCTATGCTGATATAATTTTAACAGACAATAACATATTAAACCGTTGTTAACTATTTTCTGATTTCCATGTTTTTTAAATATGATATAAGTGAACCGATAGTTGAATCCAGCCTCTTCTTCGATTTATCAGAGGTATACACTACACAGGTTCCGAGAAGACCGGAAAGAAGAAGATCCGATGCTTCACCGGTATTTACTGAGGGATTGATTCCTCCGGTTTTTTTCTCTTCATCAAGAAGACGTTTAATCATTTTTCTCAGGCGGAGGAATCCATCATTCACTTCTTTTGCAAGAGTCGGGGACTGGTCGTTCAATTCAACAGAAAGATTCACAAAGATACACCCTCCCGGAAAATTATGTGAATCAGCAAGATAACGGTCACGGTAGTTCTCCAGCAATTTCTGAATTTTTACAAGAGGCCGTTCTATATTATCAAGCCCATAAAGATTTCTTTCACGCCAGATCTTTCTCGCGGCACTCAGTGTTTCATGAAAAAGTTGTTCCTTGGACCCGAAGTAATTATAAAACCCCCCTTTGGAAGTACCTGCAGCCTGAATTATATCCATGGTTGATGTACTCATGTATCCCTTAACAGAAAAAAGTTTAAGGGACTCTTCAATTATCTTTTCTTTCAATGCAGGAGTATTATTCATATTATACAGACCGATCGGTCTCTAAAATACCTGATATATAAAAAATGTCAACCCTTTATAATTTTTTATACAGAATCCGGATTCTCAACATATCAATTCAACTGAAATAGAGGTCACTGAAAAAAGATATACACTTGATGATTCGTTGTCTTAATAAATTGATATTAACAGGTGATAGTTTGAGGGCCTTACATTTTTTAAACCAGGATCAGGATTCATCCTTCACCGGAAATGCTGTTTTTCCGCACTTGCTCATCTTTATCCTGTATTCCTTTGGAGTAATTCCGGTCGTTCTGGAAAAGATTGTGCTGAATGCAGTATTACTATTGAATCCTACAGCCAATGCAACAGACGTTATAGTCCTCCCTGGTTCTGCAATTAACAACTTTTTTGCTTCATCAATTCTATAATCATTGATGAAAGAATTGAAATTCTTCTTAATCTTTTCATTTAAAATTTCAGACAGTTGATGAACAGTAATACCAAGTTCATCAGCAATAATTTTAATTGTTATATCCTCCGATGCGAAAGCTTTCTGATTCTCCATTATATCATGAAGATTTGATAAAATCGATTCAATATCAAGATATTTAATTTTAGATTTCTCATAACGACTTTTTACAATTTCAGTTTTAATTACCCTGTTATATTCAGGATTTCGCTGACCAAATATAAATAGTACATAAAAGTTTACATTACAGTAAAGAATAGCCCAAGTTATTATACTGGTAGAATACAAATCACCAATTGCCGTTAAAAATGTTGAAAATATTGAATCAAATGCAAAAATATAACCGGCCCGCATTACTACATTCTTAGATCCTTTCCTGACCTTCCAGAAACCTGCAAGAAATTTCAATTTAAAAAGCATAAATGCAACAAGGTATACTTTAGGGAGTAAATAAAAAAGGTGTACTATCCTGAAATAAACAGGCAGTTTCAGATAATCCGCAGAAAGAATCGGAATGCCCTGAAGGTATTCCGCCCTTATAATAATTGTTCTGTCAAAAACAGGATATAACATTACACAAAATGAAATTACAGCAGGAATCAGGTATATTATTAACCTTCTTTCTGTTATTTTAGTCTGATTTATAAGCCACTGATATCTCAACGTCATTATCGGTGCTGATATAAAACCAAATGGAATCAGTAATAAATTAATAATATAAACATTATTAAAAATTCCTGTCGAATAGGAACATACATGAAAAATCCATAAGCCCATACTGATAAAAGATATACCATAAATATAACCTGCGAAGGGCTTATCCTTCTGTACGAACTGGCCAATCCCGAGTATTATTGAAAAGTAGGCTCCAAGAAACATCATGTGCTGATGAATAATTTGCATTTATCCCGCTTCAGATGAAATAGTCTTAACTCTTCAATTTTAAATGATGAATACAAAAGTTCAACTAAAAAATTAAGTTTTAAGATATATATATTCATAACATCCATCCATTTAAAACATATATATTCATAAGACAATACCGGCTGTCTGATGTAGTATCGCTTTAAATGTCAGTATCCGCAAATCTAAAAATTTATATCAAGAGGTGCAAAATGAAATACCAGCCGGAAGTAAGAAATTGGGACAGGGGAGGTGTATGGCCTGATACCTGGCCTGAATATTTTGAACATGGCAATATGCCAATAGTATGGCATCTCCATGTGAATGCACTCCGCCATCCCGATAAAACTGCTGTTATCTTTTATGGTACAAGGATAAGTTACAGGGATCTTGAGAAACTGGTTCTTAATACCGCCGGAGGTTTAAAAAAACTCGGAGTGCAGAAAGGTGACAGAGTGTATCTGGGCATGCAGAACTGCCCCCAGTTTATAATATCATACTACGCTACAATGGCTGTAGGTGGAGTTATCATCGGCGGAAGCCCCATGTTTAAAAAAGGTGAGCTCAGCTACATACTTAACGACTGCGGTGCAAAAGTTGCGATACTGGAGGAGGATAACTATCCGGTATTTCAAAGCATACGGAGCCAGGTCAAAGTAGATACGATAATTGTAACGTCACTGGCAGAGTATCTCCCTGCATCTCCGGAAATTCCGGTACCCTCAGGAATGACAGTTGAGAACCTGGATTACAGCGGATCTATTAACTGGAAGGAGTTTATAAAAAGTACACCCATAGAAAAGTATGAAACCTTAGATATTGATAAAGATCTGGCCTGTCTGCAATACACTTCAGGCACAACCGGAGTTCCTAAAGGTGCTATGCTTACTCACCGCAATATGCTGGTAAATGCCATCCAGCTCCCCAAACTCCTTGGAGGACATGCCGACAGTGTGTATGGAGCTGTTGTCCCGATTTTCCATATCACCGGTATGCAGAATAACATGAACGGGCCGATTTTTCTCGGCGCGACAATAGTTCTTTTTACCCGTTTTGATACAGAAGTTTTTTTCAAAGCTTCCGAACTCTACAAAATAACGTGTTGGGTTGCCATCACCACAATGAATATTGCTGTAATCAACCATCCAAACCTGAAAAAATACGACCTGTCTTCATATGAGGCCATCGCAACAGGGGGCGCTCCGGTTCCCGCCGAACTGATTAAACGCTACAAGGATGTATTCGGTCTGGACCTCATAGACGGATGGGGTATGAGTGAAACAGCTTCCGCTCCATTGGTAAGTCCTGTCGGACATGTAAAACCCGGAAGCTGCGGAATTGTGGTACGCGGATTTGACGTCCGTGTTGCCGATATGGAGGACCCTACAAAGAATGTTCCGCGCGGACAGGAAGGTGAAATGTGGATGAGAGGTCCATCAATCGCCCGGGAATACTGGAGGCAGGGACCGGAGGCACAGGCTGAAAGTTTCAGAGAGGAAGGATGGCTTGCCACGGGAGATGTTATTGTAATGGATGAAGACGGCTATATCTTTATAGTCGGAAGGACAAAGGAGATGATAAAAGCCTCCGGCTACAGTGTTTTCCCTGCCGAAGTTGAAAAATATCTATACCAGCACCAGGCCATTTCGGAATGCTGCGTAATAGGGATACCGGATGAATACCGGGGGGAAGATGTAAAAGCATACATAATATTAAAAGAAGAATGGAAAGGTAAAATCACCGCTTCAGAGATTATTGACTGGGCAAAAGATCAGATGTCAGTTTACAAATATCCACGGCATATTGAATTCCGCGACACTCTTCCCAAAAGTGCAACTGGAAAAATTATGCGGAAGATATTAAAAGATGAATTAAAAAAATAGAGAGGAGACCATTTATGGGAAAAGTAAATACAGTTAAAGGTTCTGTTCCTTCATCTGAAATCGGCAATACCCTTATGCATGAACATTTTTTATTCGGTTATCCGGGATGGTATGGTGACTCGACATTAGGCAGTTTTAACCGTGAACAGGCAATGAAAACCTGTCTTGGCACAGCTGAACTTGTAAAATCCTGCGGCGTAAAAACTGTAGTGGATGCCACACCAAACGATTGCGGCAGGGATCCGGAATTTTTAAAGGAGGTTTCAGAAAGATCCGGACTTAACATCGTATGCTCATCCGGCTTTTATTTTGAAGAAGAAGGCGCTCCTGTTTATTTTAAATTCAGAAGCTCCCTTTGTGATGCCGGATCTGAAATTCTTGAAATGTTCGACAAGGAGGCTTCTGATGGAATTGCCGGTACCGGTATAAAAGCAGGTGTATTCAAACTTGCATCCGGAATGGATGAAATAAGCAAATACGAATCATTATTTTTCAGGGCAGCGGCACGTGTTTCAAAAGAAAAAAAAATTCCAATAATAACACATACTGAATCCGGCAAGTTAGGACCTGAACAGGCGGATTTCCTTATTGCTGAAGGTGCTGATACAAAACATATCATGATAGGACATATATGCGGCAATACCGATATAGCATATCTTGCAACTGTCCTTGATAAAGGTGTCTACATTGGTTTCGACAGGCTCGGCCTGCAGGTTATTGGAGGTGCTCCTCTGGATAAACATAGATTAGCCTGTATTATAGGGCTGATTGGTATGGGTTACTCTGAACAGATTATGCTTTCACATGATTCAATCTCTCACTGGCTAGGCAGGCCGCTTGTTCTTCCTGAACAGGTATTGCCATTAGTATCCAGCTGGCATCCGGCCCATATTGCAAAAGATATTATACCTGCTTTAAAACATGCAGGTATAACAGATCAGCAGATCAACACAATACTGATTGAAAATCCTAAGAATTTCTTTGACTTCTGAGGAAATATAACAAACAGGCAGGAACTATACTGACATTTAAATTTATGAACAGGAGGTTTAATATGTTTAAAAACTGGAAGATACTTGTAATCGGTGCAGGGACTATGGGACATTCTATTGCTCAGAAATTTGCTGTAAATGGATTTGAAACCACTTTAACAGATCAGAGTGAGGATCAGCTGAAACTGGCAAAAAAAATGATAACGAACAATCTTGCCACTCTTGTTGATCTGTCAGAGATAACTAAAGCCGAAGCTGACAAGGCTGAAAAAATGATCATATACGAAACCGGATTTGATAAAACTGCACCCGATGCAGATTTAGTTGTAGAGACTATTATTGAAAATCCGGATGCCAAACGAGCTCTTTACAATACGTTGGATAAATTATGCAAACCTGACTGTATTTTTACCAGCAATACATCAGCTTTAAATATTTTTGAAATTGCAAAAGAAATTTCACATCCCGAACGTTTAATAATTGCTCACTGGTTTAATCCGCCGCATATTATGCCTTTAGTGGAAGTTGTTATAGGATCTGAAACTTCTCCCGAAACTGTTGACAAAGTAAAAAACATACTCCTCCAGATAGGTAAAATCCCGGCTATCATCAAACAATATATCCCCGGTTTTATAATTAACCGTCTATCAGTTGCAATAGCACGTGAAGCGTGCCACATGATAGACCAGGGATGGACAACCGCTGAAGATATTGACGCGGCTATAATATCAACCTTCGGGCCCCGTTATCCCTTCGAAGGTCATATGGAATTGCTTGATCATGTAGGATGGGATGTTGCAAAAGCAGTAGCTTCTTTTATACACCCTCAGTTATGCAACAGCACGGGTGGGAATCCGGTGGCCGATGATTTTGTAGCAAAAGGATTTCTGGGGATTAAATCTGGCCGTGGAATTAAAGATTACAGCAATGTCGATATTTCTGAACTGCAGCAAAAGAGAAATATAAAAATAATAAAAATGCTGAAGGCTGTAAAATCTCTGAATGCATAATACTTTTATATGTTCATATGTTTGTTAAAAGAGGATGTGATATCATGATTAATCGCATCCTCTTTTTAATAAAAGACTTACTAATAAATTATTCTATTTTGTTTCTGCTCTTCTCCTTTTTAGATCCTGACTCCGGTTCCGTGCGGATTAATTGCATCCCCTGATAACTCTAAAACTTATCCTGGACTGTTACTTGTGATTCTTAAACCCCTGTTTACTCATAACGGGTAATGTCTTCGGATATACGATATGATCATAATAATTCATGACTTGCCTGGTCCAATTCCCTTCAGACTCGCGTCCGACGCTTTTCAGATATGGTACCATCAACTCGTCATATTCAGCGATGGCCGTCTTCACGGCTTCTTTATCATATTGTCCTTCATGTCTGAATGCCTTTTGAGGCATTCGTGGTTTCTGCTTCGACAAATCAGACGGGTAACCTATAACCAGCCCGTTAATCGGGAAGGTATATTCCGGAAGCCCCAGGAGATCTATCATATCCTGCGGATCATTTCTGATGCCACCTATCGGTACAATTCCGAGTCCAAGAGATTCGGCAGCTGTTATTATACTCTGCATGGCAAGACCTGTATCAATAGCTGCTACAATCGTTGACTCTATGCTTTCAACATTTACAAGTTCTCTCCCTGTCATTTCCGCCGCGATAGAAGCCTTATAATAATCCATAACAAACAGGAAGAAAAGAGGAGCCTTCGCGATCCATGACTGCCCTCCTGCCATGACAGCAATTTTTGATCTGGTATCTTTATCGCGAACAACTATTATGCTTATCTGCTGCCCGTTTGCGGAAGTCGGCGCCCATTGAGCTGCTGCAATGAGCTCATCAATTATATTATCCGGAACATCCTTATCAAGATAACTTCTTATTGATCTGTGGTTTTTCATAATTCTTATTGTTTCATTCATAAACAAACACTCCCTTATTCTTAACTAATTTACCCAGAATCTTTTAGTCCAAATTTTGTTTATAGCATTTCACAATATGATTAGCTCCATGTCATTCCGGCCATAGTACCAACGAAAAGCAGGCATTATAAAAACATCCTGTTTCGTGCTTGCAGGCAGCCATCGTGGCTGCACTGTCGTAATCTCATAACACTTGTCCTATGGGATTCCCGCCTTCGCGGGAATGACAATGAGTGTACTGATTCAATCGTTAACTGCTATTGATAGATCATCTAAAATATATATAAAAAGATCGAATTAGTAAATAACCTGACTTGAGTCAGACGTTTTTTACTGATAATTTAACTGTTATACTACAAAAATAAAAGAGGGATATGAATGTAAAAGAATCATATCCCTCATGTTGATTATATCAAATAATAAAGTATGTTGCGTTGCAACAGATTAAAATCAATACTGGATCAGATGACCGTATTCTTCCCTTCCCAGTATTTTTTCCGTATCTCTTTTTTCAGTGCCTTTCCTATAAACGATCGGGGAATCTGGTCGGTAAAATCGACAGATTTCGGCACCTTGAATCCTGCGAGTTCCTTTCTGCAGAATTCAATCAGTTCTTCTTCAGTGACGGAGCTTCCCTGTTTTCTCACCACAACTGCCTTTACGGATTCACCCCATTTTTCATCCGGAACACCGATCACCGCCAGATCAGCGATACCCTCATGCTTTTTGAGAACATTCTCCACTTCTGTGGGATAGATGTTTATCCCGCCCGAGATTATCATATCGTTTTTACGGTCAACAATATAATAATTTCCGTCAGTCCCCAGCCGGGCTATATCTCCGACAGTACCCCATTCATGATCCAAATATGCCTCAAGAGTGGCCTCTGGCTTATTGAGATAACCTTCCCACATACTGTATCCCCTTCCGTAGAGAATTCCGCTTTCGCCATCTTTAACCGGAGCGCCTTTATCATCGAAAAGCTTCAGCTCAAGATCGAATATCGCTTTCCCTATACATCCATCTTCCTTTAACCCGTCTCGATAGCTGTATCGGGTGATGAACCCGAACTCTGATGATCCCAGCCAGTTTGAAATCTCGGCGGATTTGAAGTAATTTATCATTTTTGCAGCAGTGGTGTTGTGCAGCGGTGCGCCGCATGAGACCACGTGACGCAGAGATGAAGTGTCATATTTAACCCGTACATCCTCGGGAGTCAGGAACATCCAGTCATACATGATCGGCACCATGAACATCCAGGTAGCACGGTATTTTTCAATGTAGTAAAAAACCTTCTCCGGAACAAATGACGGAACTATGCAGACTGTACCCCCCGAGAACATCGCAGCATACGCAAATCCAATTGATGCGGCTGCATATAGCGGTGCCACAGCCAGATACACATTATCATAACTCAGCCCCAGTTCATGGCAAGTCGCGTTGGAATTATGGTAATCGCTCTTAAGAGTTCTCGCGGCTGCCTTGGGGTTTCCGGTGGTTCCGCTGGTATACATAAGCAGGTGAATATCCTCAGGTCTTACATCTGAATCGGGATCATCCGGACTCGCCTTATCCAGCAGAGCATAATATGACAGAACCCCTTCAGGTGCGCTGTCATCGATCATAATGATATACTCAAGAGCCGGTACCTTGTCCCTCACTGCCATGATATTGTCGTACTGTTCTCTTGTTTTCAGGACGATAGCCCTTGCACCGGAATCGTTGAGTTGGTAGGCAACCTCCAGCCCGGTGAGCCTGAAATTTCCGGCCGTGCTGACAAGTCCAATCTTGTTCCCCCCTATGTAAGTCTCCATGTATTCAAGGCAGTTGGGCAGAAAAATCAGCACTCTGTCCCCTTTCTTCAATCCGAGCTGGATATAGGCGTTGGCAAGCCTGTTGCTGCGCTCCCAAACCTGCCTCCAGGTAAGTGTTACATCCTCGCATATTACCGCGGGTTTCTCCGGATTTTTGACAACATTCATTCTTAGAGTACTGGTTGAGTCATCTGAATAGCTCTTCATTCCCGGCTTTCTTCCAAAATCCATATAGGCCTCCAGCAGATGTATTTTATAACAGACCGTGGTCGGAGACTATAGTCTGTTATTTTTATAGTTTGTCAATCGAAAATTCAATTAATAAACTTATAATACCTGTAAACCAGCTGTAGCTGAATAAAAAAAAGCCGCATAATTTATGAAATTTAAAAAATAGATAAAAAGCAGCATTGATGCATCAGGGAGAGGGTGAAAGCCAGGGTAATAAGTATTTATTGTATCTTTAGTCCCTTCAGAAAAATTCTGAAAGAGTGCTCCATAAATGCTACAATATCAAATATGCCATCCTCCATGCACCAGTCGTAAATAATGCCGCGGGAAATGCTCAACACCAGCCTCGTCAGTTCATCCGGGGTCATTTCAGTCATGTATTCCCCCCTGGACTGTCCTTCTTCGATGGCGTCATGGATCATCCGGTAAAACGGCCTTTCGGAGGAGACAAAAAACGACGTACCTGTATCTATCTGACTCTTGTAAATCTGGCGGACTAAAACAACCCCTTCGGTAACAACGCGTCGCGCCTGATAGAGTACCGCAAAAAAGATCTTCCCGGTGTATCCGGTATCAGCAGACAGATTACTGACCTCCTGGAGAAAATCCTTATCAACAATTTTGTACGCTTCAATAACAATATCGTCCTTGGATTTGAAATGATGATAGAAAGCCCCTTTTCTGACACCTGACTGACGACATATCTCATCAACGGTGACATTATCAAAACCGTACTGTTTGATAAGCTCAATGGCCATAGTATAGATACGCTCCCGCGTCACGTTTGCCTTCTGCTTTCGCAAGGAGAGAGTTTTTTTAGATGGATCCAACATAGATAGACAATCACGAAATATCGCCGGATTTTTCAAGGTATTTATTGTACTTTTTTTCTTTTTTCTTAAATGAATATTTTCCAGATTTATAAATTAATTTGAAACGGAGTAAACTATGAATTACTGTTAAATAAAAAATTTTAAATATAGTAAATATCTGCCAGCCGATTTCGTCGATTTTTTAGTATGGAATATTAAATTTTTAACTGAAAATCACTGTGGCAATAAAAAATGTAAAGGAGACAAAGCAATGAAAAATTCTGTTAAAGGAAAAAAAATAAATCTTTTTGCTGGTCTGATTCTTTTGTATTTAACAATAACAGTTTTTCCACTGAAAGCAGAAACGCCTGAAGTAGTGGATTGGTCAGGGAAGCAGTCCAGTATAAAGAATCAGATGGGCAGAAGAACATGTTTTGCCTTTGCTATCGTGGCTGCTATAGAAGCACGATATATCCGCGATTATAATCTCACTCTTGATTTATCAGAACAGTATTTCAGCCATCTTGCAAAATCAACAAAACTCGATACATCACAACCAGGTTTTACATCAAAATACAAGTTTGAAAACGGATCGTCATACTGGGGCGGCGGTAATGCAAAAACCGTAGCTGTTGCGAAAGAATATTGTATTTGTACAGAGAAAGACATTAACTATAAATCAACAATAGGATTAAACAAAGGATATTTAAGTCAGAAGGAGATGAATAAACTTAAACAATATATCAATTCAAAAACAAATAACGCCTGCGGCGACCTTTCATGGAATAAGTCCGGCGAAGACTGTGATGTTACACAGTCCCAGGTAGACGCTTTTGAGTATTCCCCATATTATATACCCTATAGCGCAATACGCGCTGCCAATAAATACGGAGTTGAAAGCTTTGAAATAGTTAAATCTCCCAAAGAAAGTACAAATATTGAACAGGTAGTAGCCCAGGGATATGATGTTATTATTGGAATTGAAGATAAATGGAAAAAAGACAGAAACGGCATTTATCAATATTCTGAAGATGCAAAGGGGGGTGAACATATAATTCTTATTGTAGGATACGACCGGCCAAACAGAGTGTTTATAGTTAAAAACTCCTGGGGTGAAAAATCAACAATTCGTGTAAGTTATGAAGTTTTCGAAAAAACATCTGATTGCGCAACCTATATTACAAAAGTAAGAAATCCGGCAACTGAAACTGCAAAAGGGAGATTCATAGGTGTATACAATATGGATTATGACGGGATCAAAGGAACTCTTGTTATCAGGAGAGCAACTGATCCGGAAAATTCTCCTGCCAGATTAGGGCATTTTATAGATTCATCAGGAAATTATAAAGCTGTTAACGGTTATAATATTGATGATAATCACGGCATTACATTTACAATTGCAGACAGTCAGTATACCAAGTCTGGAAAAATGTCCGGGCAGGTTTTTAATGTTGATGTTTTTTCTCAGGATGATACTCATGCTGCCGGTTTTACAACGCTGGATAAAAATCAATATGGAGTATTATTAAGCCGTAATGAAATTCCGGGAAATGCCGGGGGATTCAAGAATAAAACAAGCTGGTCAGGAACCTGGAAGATGAATCATGACGGCTGGAACGGAACACTTCTGATAAAAAATTCCTTCACCGGCAATTCTGATAAATGGCAGATTGAGGGATCATATACAGGAGAAGATGGAAAGACCTCAGCTGTAAAAGGTTATATAAATAAAAATGCTGAATATAAAGCCATCATTAATATCGCTTTCGGTAATGAGGCGCAGGATTTTACTCTGTTGTATCATACAAGGGACGATAATTTATGCTCCGGTTATACAACATGGAATGGTTCTAAATATGGAGTATATGCCGTTAAAAAATAATTCATTTACAGCCGGCTGTTGAACAACTGTCTATCATAACCTTTCAACAGCCGGCTCATGATATATAACCTTATTATCATATAACTCCTTCACCTGTTCCTGGCTGTAACCCAGAACTTCAGCCAGCACAATGTTGTTATGTTCACCCAGCAACGGGCCATATCCCCGTATACACGAGGGCGTTTCCGACATCTTTATCGGGCTTCCGAACATCTTCATCGGACCGATAAAAGGCTGTTCCACCACAGGCATCATATCACGGGCGAGAATCTGAGGATCAGAATCAACCAGTTCCTCGATAGAGAGCGCTCTCATACAGGGCACTCCCTCCCGGTCAAGCAGTCTCTCCGCATCCTTAACCGAATCAAAAGACATTATCCACTCATCCATAACCTGATGAACTGCTGCCGCGTTTTTACACCGCATACCGGTATCCTTAAACCTGGGATCACTGAGAAGCCACACATATTTCTCCCCCATCAGTTTTACCAGCGGTACCCAGCGGTTTTCGGACAACACAGCAATTCCTATCACCCCGTCCTTTCCCTGGTATATACCATAAGGGGCATAACCTCCATGAAGACGCCCTATCTTCGGCGGATCAACGGGTTCTCCCACTGCCTGCCCCATGGTATACCATGGAACAGTATTTTCATGAAGGGAGAAGAGACAGTCCATCATGGATATATCAATATTCTGCCCGATACCATTCTTATCTCTTGCATGCAGAGCCGATACGACAGCCAGGGCTGCATGAATACCGGTAACAGTATCGCCAATTGATACAGGAGCTAACTGAAACATTTCGTTCTGGTTGGTCCAGCCGCTTGCCAGCTGTGCAATCATATCGTATCCCGGTTTGTGACTGTATGGACCCCAGTGACCAAAGCATGATATTGAACAATAAATAATATTCTCTCTGATCTTTTTAACTGACTCATAATCCAGACCCAGGCGATCCATGACACCTGGTGCGTAGTTTTCCACCAGTATATCCCCCTTCCGGATTAATTTTCCAACCAGCTCCATCCCCTGAGGGGTTTTCAGATTGACACAGACACTCTTTTTACCGCGGTTCACGTTTATGGAATAGGAGCTCTGGTTAACTCCATCATGGCTTTTCTGCAGGGCAAGGTGACGTTCGTTGGCCCCTGTTTCGTAAGGCTCTATCTTGATTACCGTTGCCCCCATATCTGCCAGAAGTTTTGTCGCATGAGGACCTGCAAGCACCCAGGTAAAATCGATAACAGTCACACCCTCCAGGCTTCCCGGTTTTATATTAAATTCTGTCATAATTGATCCGCTCCATATGATTACTAATGCAATACGTACCATTCATTGAATAATTTCGGAATATATTGATACAATATTTATCATTTATATTATTACTGCTTTGTCAGCTGTTCAACGACGAAATCAGTTATGCGTCCATAGACGTTGTTCACTTTTCCGGGCAATGCTACGCGGATAACCAGTTCAGCAAGAAGAACAAGTTTTTCGGCCATCATGAATTCAGAATCATCTTCAGGATTTTCAAGTTCCGGATTGTGATCATTGATGTGCTGAAGTGCCAGTTTTACAAGCTCCTGCTCCCGGTTTTTAGCAGAATTCTCCCTTTTGAAGCTGTTTAGAGCTTCATCTGTGAGTATAACAATATCCTCACCCCCTGCCGCTGTTTTCAGTCTTGATACTGCCGAGGGGATAATTTGTCGTTCTGCTCTGTGGTCTCTGTTTTTGTGCATCTGATATATCTTCATCAGTTCCTCCATATATTATTATGATTTATTTAATTTACATATTAATATATCGGATATACTTAATATATGTTTAACTATTTTTTTGTTTAGTATAAATAATAAATATAATACTATATTTCTGCCGGCAAAACCGAAAGGAACATTCCTTTCAGACTGACATATTTTATATTCCTGATTTCCGTCAGGATGAGCAAACTCAATGCATCCAATTTTTTAAAATAATTTTGCAACATATTTCACTCGAACCTTGTTTATAGAATATTATAAAAACAATAAACTTTTTAATGCAAAATGTATTTAAAAATTTATATATGATCAGGAGAGCTTTTTAATGAATAACGCGTTCATGAGCATCTATCGTGAAAAACTGACTACTGCGGAAGAAGCCGTTAAAGAGATTAAAAACGGTGATTGGGTTGATTATGGATTTTTCAATGGCAAACCTGTAGCATGTGACAGGGCGCTTGCGGCAAGAAAGGATGAGCTTCGTGATATCATTATTATCTCGGCAGTAACACTGCCTCCAGTCCCGGAGGTCGTTCTGAAGGATCCCAATGGAGAGGTGTTTACTTATTGTGACTGGCATTTTAGTCCTGTTTCCAGAATCATGCAGGAAAAGAGGCCGAATGTGTTTTATAATCCTATACTATTTGGGGAGTGCGAATCTTATTTTGAAATTAAAGCTGATAATCCGCGGAAGATCGGAACCAGATATAGAGAAGTGTTTATTGTACAGACCGCACCGATGGATGAATATGGATATTTTAATGTAGGGATGAACAATGCTATCAGCCATATACAGGCATCGAGATCAAAAATTGTTATAGTTGAAGTCAATCCCAAGATGCCTGTATGCCTGGGGGGAGCGAGGGAGTCGATTCACATATCACAGGTTACCCATATTGTCGAGGGAGACGCGCCTGACATGGCAGAACTTCCTGCTTCAATACCGACAGATATTGACAGAAAAATTGCATCTCACGTTATAGACCACCTTCATGACGGATGCTGCATCCAGCTTGGAATCGGAGCGATGCCCAATGCACTTGGCGAGATGATTAATGATACTGATCTCAAAGATCTGGGTGGTCACACGGAAATGATTTCTGATTCATATATGAACATGTGGCTATCAGGAAAAATGAATGGAAGCAAAAAGAATATTGACCGCGGTAAAATTGTATACACCTTCGCACTCGGCACCAAAAAATTATATGATTTTATGCATAACAATCCGGCTCTGTCCTCATATAATGTGGAGTATGCAAACTCGCCGCGTGTTCTGGCACAGATAGATAACCTTGTTTCAATCAACCAGGCCCTTGAGGTGGACTTATACAGCCAGATCAGCGCGGAAAGCTCAGGCTTCAAGCAGATTTCAGGAAACGGCGGTATGTCTGATTATGTAAGCGGTTCTTTCTGGTCAGACGGAGGACGGAGTATAATATGCCTTCCCTCAACCTTCACAGGTAAAGACGGCAATAAAAAATCACGAATAGTCCCTTACTTTGCCCATGGAACAGTTACAACTGTAACACGTCAGATGGTGAATATAATTGTCACCGAGAACGGATGGGTATCTCTGAAAGGAGATTCAACATGGTCTCGCACCGAAAAACTTATATCAATTGCTGACACTGACTTCCGGGATGACCTGATCAAGGCTGCAGAGGAACAAAAGATCTGGAGAAGAACAAATAAAATCGCGTAATGATATTCTAATGAATATCTAATTAACCGGGATTAACCGGAAGTAATCAGATGACTGTTAATATTTTTTCTTCCGGTTACCTCCGGTTAATACAATCAGCATAAGGAAACTAAAAAACGTGGAGGCGATGAAACTCTGTTTATCATTTATTTGCATTTTACCATTCCTGTTAAATCTTAACTTTTATTTTATATCTGCAGTTACGCAACTAAACAATACTGTTTTCACTATATTGCAATTCTGACAGGCATTATCCTTTCCGTATTTTAAGCAAAATTATTTTTACTATTTTATTGACAAAATTCTACTCCCTTCAAGAATTGTTGTAATTACACCTGTTGTATTTACAACAACTATACTGTATGGAAAACATGCGGGTAATACCGGAGGTAAAGAATGAAAAATGCCGGACAGGAGTATTTAAAAAAGAGCAAACTATTGAAAATAATCAGGGACTGGGTAGCTGAAAACAGGGAAGCCTTCTGGAAATATGAAGGGTCATGCTATTATAAAACATATATAGTAAAGGTAACCAATCTGCCGGAACCATCAGCAGAGGATATTATGATATCTTCATATAATCAATTGCTTGACAGCCGGCAGATAACTGAACTATGTGATGCAATAAAGACAGCGTGTGCCGAATCCATGGTGTCAGGTAATTCATGTATCAAAGTACAGGTTGGTTATGAAAAGAATACTATAACCGCAGAGGTTGTTTAACTGCAGCCAATTCAATGCCGTTATTTTTGCTCACGATATATTAAAAAATACCCTTCATCCGGCTTCGCAGCATATTCTTGATGGTAAAGCTTCTTTATCATTTATCACACCAGATTTGAAGGCCTCACCAGTACTGTCTGATTATAATTTTCCCGCGATGGAACTTTCGTTTTTAAAATAAGGTCTAATTATATATTATAGATCAGTTACACTCATCATAATAATCTATCTGAATTTTAAATTAACAGGTTTACCAAATGGGAATAGTCGCTGTCTGCATAATGGCTTTCGTGGGTGCTTATCCGATGGATCTGCCGCCCCATAAAAATATTGGAGATGGAGATATTTACAGAAAGGGAAAACCGTTAACAGCAACCGGCACAATTATAGAAATTACAGAAAAAGATGAAAAAGACGGAAGCGGCATTTCACCCTTCCTTTATATATCAATAAAAGAAACAAAAAACAGTAAGCTTCTGATATTTGCAGGGCCCAGCTGGTTTTCAAAAAACTGTAATCTCCTGAAGTGCGGGGATCAAATTGCCGTAACAGGTTCAGTAGTAAAAAAAAATAATACGAAGATAGTTCTTGCAAAGCTGATTAAAAAAGATGAAATTAATATCTACCTGAGAAATTACAACGGCGATCCTCTATGGGAATGTACCGATGGCGATTCGATGAAAAAGCCTGCCGGCGGTGGTATGGGTGGCGGCAGACGTGAACAGGGGGGAAAATCCGGGCCGGGGGGGCCACCACATTAATAATTACCATATTTCAATATATCCTCAATATACCCTCAATATACCCTCCGTATATCCTCCGTACACCCTTCGACATCCCTGCATAAAAGATGTACACTACTACGGATATTTACACAATTATCGCATTTTACGATTGAAAAGATGTTGCATATTGAGATTATCCTTAAAAATTGTACAGATGGAAAAAACAGAATTTATTACAGATGAAGAAATTTATACCAGAGTTATTCTTGAAAAAATTCCATCCGCAAAGAAATTTTTATGGATAGCCACATCTGACATTAAGGATCTCCATGTAAAAAAGGGAAGATTAATGGTTCCATTTCTTGAAATTTTATCTGATCTTATAGATAAAAACATTTTTGTAAGGCTTATTCACGCAAAAGAACCTGGGCCAAATTTCCGTAAAGATTTCGACCGCTACCCGAATATTATAAGCGGATTAGAACGAATTCTTTGCCCCCGTGTTCATTTCAAATCAGTCATTATTGATGGAACCTTTATCTATACCGGAAGTGCAAATCTTACCGGAGCAGGCATGGGGGCAAAAAGCTCAACAAGAAGAAATTTTGAATCCGGAATTATCTCTGAAGATACAGAATTAGTGAAACAGGTTATGAATCAGTTCGATAATATCTGGATGGGATTACAATGCAAAAAATGCAGGCGAAAGGATTTTTGTTCCGATTACGAGATTTTAAAATAATCTCAGATTAACGGTTTTTATGAGATAAAATAGATAAACAGATAAACTCTAAAGAGGATGCTATTAAAAATAAGATTAAAAAGATTTTTAAAAGATAGATTCCATTTATAAAAACGAGAATTAATAGTATTCAAAAATTTAAAACAATACCATTTGTATTGAATACATCTCTCAATCTTCAAATTTTTAAATTCGATGTAGTATTGAAATAAAGGGGTAAGATCACAATAACGGCATTATGAGAATGAATTTCATATATAAAAATGATGGCTTTACGCTTATTGAAATGCTTGTTGCTACAGCCGTTTCTTCGATTATACTTGTAATGGTCTACACAGCATATTCATCCATTATAAGAAGCGTCAATCAGGGAAAGGTTGCATCTCAATACTATGAAGAGGTAAACCTGGTACTACGAAAAATAGATTCAGATCTGCAAAATACATTCTGGCAGGCTGATTCAAAATATTTAAATTTTATCTCTACAATTGAAGGTAACTCCAGCAGACTCGAATTTATTACTGTTGAATATAAAAGCAATAAATTCATTTTTTCAATAAAAGAGAGTTTTCCATCCTCAGATATTCATGCAGTGGGTTATTATCTTAAAATGGACAGTAAAAGCGGTAAAAATAATTTAATCAGAAGAAGTGAAATTCATTATCGCAGTGGTCCTCTTTCCCCTGCTGATGCAGGGGCTGAAGAAATAATTTTAAAAAATGTTGAATCAATCAGGTT
Organism: Spirochaetota bacterium; assembly: GCA_963664815.2. Lineage (GTDB taxonomy): Bacteria > Spirochaetota > UBA4802 > UBA4802 > UBA5550 > WRGT01. The sequence continues at coordinate 894,694 of CAXXHB010000003.1, read as the reverse complement.
TGATTTTAAATATGAAAGCGATTGGGTTAACACATGGGATACAAGAGAAAAAAAGAGACTCCCGGCCGGAATAAAAACCACTCTTGTAATAATGGATCCATATAATAACAAAGACACATATGAATTCTTTACAATATGTAATATAAATAATGAAAAGATATAATTTCCGGCCGGCAACTGAAATATCCGGGGTTGTATTAATTTTAAATACAAGTATTTAACACCGGAACCTGTTTCCCTGCAATCTATCGGTCCATTACATATCAGAATGCCCTTACAGGGCGCACACCCCTTAAACTGCTTTTAATATAATCAAATTTTGTTGAATAAGTTTTATGATCTGTATCAAAAGACACCCATACTACATAGGCAACAGTCTCGGAAATTTCACTAGAAGTCCAGTGATCCCAGGAGAGGCTTCCAAGTCCTGATGTCGATGTTGCTGCAGCGATAGCATTAAATTCATCAAGCGATGGCAGAAACCAGTCACTGAGCCCCCCACCCCGGTAATCCTGACACAATTTCGCTGCACTGTCCGCAGAGCTGTTTTGCGCAACTATCGTATATGTATTCGCCCGCCCTGTTCCTAATGTAGCAGGTAATGGTGTAGATCCATTTGCATAAGCATTCGCTATAGTGCTCCACTCAAAAGGTGGATAGGCCACAGAACCAAATCCAGCAACATTTGAAACAGCACACTCCATATACCGCCAGCTCCCATAGGCATCAGTTTGAGTTGAACCTGCATCATAAAATACCCATCCGCCCCCCGGGCCGACTTTACCTATTACAGCTGTATCTGTTGTATAAACTGCGTACAATATCATATTTGCCTTACCCATAGTCAAAGTTGATCCGGCTGAATATGATGTACCGTTGCCGTCAGGCGATGTATTCCACCCGGTAAATCGCTGGCATATCTGGTTGTTTGTCGCCACGGAACCGGTTATAATTTCACCGGCAAGACTTCCAGTGTTTGCCGATATAGTTACCGTATCAACCCCCTCAGTATATGAAACGCTGTCAACGGGGACACTCCCCGAAGTATTCCCGTTACCTATATAGGTCACGGTATGAACAGGTATCCAGTATGCCATCAGTGTCACGTTATATGCCGGCATGGTGAATGTTCCGCTCCCGGCGGTGAGAATGGTTCCGGAACTCATATACCAACCGCCGAAAACAAAACCGGTTCTCACCAGACTGTTTACATTGCCAAGTACAGTCACTGCTGTCCCGGATGTATATGTGTTCCCATCGGCCGGAACACTCCCCCCTGTATTGAAATTACCGTCGTATGTCACCGTATATGTTGCAGCTGTTGTCCACTGGGCGTAAAGCGAAACATCCGCGCTCCCCATCGTAAATGTCGAGCCGGGGGAATACGTTGTTCCTCCCCCCCCTGCCTGGGTATTCCAACCCGTAAACGTATTCAATGTATTCACAATCGTTCCGTTGTTCCTCACCGTCACGGTCGCCCCCGACATGTAGCCGTTTGCATCCGCAGGTACCGATCCGCTTGTTGTACCGGTTGCAGGATTGTTCGGGTAGTAGGTTACCGCATATGCAGGCTCCGATGACACTGTAATATAGCTTGTCGCTGTGTAACTCCCGTCGATCGTGGTTACCGTAACCTTCGCGTTCCCCGCGGCTATTCCCGTTATTATGCCGCTGCTGCTCACAGATACTATTCCGCTGTTGTTGCTGTTCCACTCAAGGTTCTGGTTTGTTGCACCTGACGGCGTTATCGTCGCAGTCAACGTCTGCTGGCTCCCCATCGCCACCGTGGCTGTCTTCGGAGATACTGTTACACCCGTCACAGAAACAGGCGTGGATACCACCGTCACTGTCGCCTCGGCATATTTGGCAGAACCGTCAGTTGTAGTCGCCCTTATAGTTGAACTACCCGCTGACACTCCTGTAACATTCCCGAGGGCATCCACTGTCGCTGCAGATGTACTGCTTGTCCATGTCAGTGTCTGGTTTGTCGCAGTCGTGGGGACTATACTTGCAAACAGCGTCTCGGAATACCCCGCAGCCAGAGTTAATGCTGATTTATTGAGGCTTATTCCGGTCACCAGTACCGGTGAAGCTGTTACCGTATATGTACACGACGCGCTGTAGCCGCCGTCGGCTGTTGTCACCCTTATTACAGTTGATCCGGTTCTGTTCGGAGTCACAAGGCCGTTATTTACCGAAGCTATTGTGGGATCATCGCTGGACCATGTTATTGCCTGGTTTGTAGCCGCAGATGGTGTAATTGTTGCCGCAAGCTGATCCGTTGAATAGATACTCCCTGACTGGTAATAGAGGTATGCCGAACTCCTGTTAAGCGTAACCCCTGTTACTGCAACAGGCTTCTCAACCACCGTTACAGTGCACTGCGTGCTGTAACCCCCCTCAGACGTAGTTACTGTTATCACTGCCTGTTTTGTCTGCCCATGTGCCACAACAACAACCGCAGAAACAAGGCCGTTTGCATCCACCGATACTATCGAGCTGTCGCTGCTTGTCCATGTTACACCCTTATTCGATGTCTTTGAGGGGACAACCACCGCAGAAAGCTGCTCAGTACCGCCGCTCGCTATAGTCGTGCTCTTCTTAAGTCCCACGCCGCTTACAGGGCCGGTCAGGTAATCCTGCGCCTCGTAAAAGGAGTTGCCGCAGCCGAATACTGCAAGCAGCATAACCATCAGTACTGTTTTTTTCAGTTTATTCATAAATTAATACTTATAATATCTCATCTACTGATTTATAATATATACAACAACGTAACCATTCTCTCCGGCGGATGCATTAAACCCACCCTGTGCAAACCCGTCAGGAATATCAGAATCCGTACTGTTCCCCGGCGTAGTTGAAGAACCGGTAGTATTCCCGGTAATAGTAACACCCGCATCCCCGACAGCGTATCCTCCTCCGCCGCTTCCGCCGTGATTTAATGTGCTATATCCATTAGTCCCTCCGCCGCCGAATCCTCCACCGCCTGCTCCCCCATTTAATCCGCCGGCATTACCTCCATTTCCTCCGAGTCCCAGAAGCGTTGCAGATGTTAACAACATATTACTTCCGCTGCTGATAGTTCCGCTGCCGCCTGTGCCGCCACTTCCTCCTGTCGGACTGTAAATACCCGCCTGTCCTGATGCTCCTCCGCCGCTACCGCCGACATAAGCGCCGGCACCTCCGCCGCCGCCTCCTCCGGCACAGCATTTAAGCGTATATACACCTCCGCTTAGTATTGCAGCCAGTGACCCGCCTCCGCCTGCATGGCCATTTATCCCGCCAAGGGCCGGCATTGTTGTATCACGGGTATTCCCCCCACCTACTCCGACAACTATATACAGTACATCATTTGCAGAAGCTGTAAATACCGAATAGGAGTATCCTCCGCTCCCTCCATAACCGTTACTGCTTGACCCCTGTCCACCTGCTCCCCAGGCTTTTACTATAACAAGACAATTATTGGTCAGTGTTACATCAGTTGATGTAATATAGACAGTTTTTACACCCCAGTTTGCATATAAAATAATATTTGAACTCCCCATGGTAAATGTCTGTCCAGGATAGTAATATGTACCGGAACCGGTATACCAACCTGCAAGGCTGTATCCTGTCTTTGCCAGAGTTCCTGTATTGGTTTTTACAGTAACAGTTGAAGCTGAAGTATATGAAGTACTGTCAACGGGAACTGTTCCCGAAGTACTGCCGTTGGCTATATATGTCACCGTATATACCGGTATCCAGTATGCATACAGTGTAGTGTTATGAGCCGGCATGGTGAATGTTCCGCTCCCGGCGGTGAGAATGGTTCCGGAACTTATATACCACCCGCCGAATACAAAACCACTTCTTACAAGCGAACCGGAATTGGATGCCACTGTCACCGTTGTGCCGGATGTATAGCTTGAATCAGCCGGTACGCTGCCCCCTGTATTGAAATTCCCGTCGTATGTAACCGTATATGTTGCAGCTGTTGACCACTGGGCGTAAAGCGAAACATCCGCGCTCCCCATCGTAAATGTCGAGCCGGGGGAATACGGTGTTCCTCCGCCCCCTGCCTGGGTATTCCAACCCGTAAACGTATTCAATGTATTCGCAATCGTTCCGTTGTTCCTCACCGTCACGGTCGACCCCGATATGTAGCCGTTTGTATCCGCAGGTACCGATCCGCTTGTTGTACCCGTTGCAGGATTGTTCGGGTAGTAGGTTACCGCATATGTAGGCTCCGATGACACTGTAATATAGCTTGTCGCTGTGTAACTCCCGTCGATCGTTGTTACCGTAACCTTCGCGTTCCCCGCGGCTATTCCCGTTATTATGCCGCTGCTGCTCACAGATACTATTCCGCTGTTGTTGCTGTTCCACTCAAGGTTCTGGTTTGTTGCACCTGACGGCGTTATCGTCGCAGCAAGCGTCTGCTGGCTGCCAACCGCAACCGTGGCTGTCTTCGGGGATACTGTTACACCCGTCACAGAAACAGGCGTGGATACCACCGTCACTGTCGCCTCGGCATATAATGCAATATTTTCAGTCACCGTCGCCCTGATCACAGATGTTCCCGCCGACACTCCTGTAACACTACCGAGGGCATCCACTGTCGCTGCAGATGTACTGCTTGTCCATGTCAGTGTCTGGTTTGTCGCAGTCGTGGGGACTATACTTGCAAACAGCGTCTCGGAATACCCCGCAGCCAGAGTTAATGCTGATTTATTCAGGCTTATCCCGGTCACCAGTACCGGCGAAGCTGTTACCGTATATGTACACGACGCGCTGTAACCTCCGTCGGCTGTTGTCACTCTTATTACAGTTGATCCGGTTCTGTTCGGAGTCACAAGGCCGTTGTTTACCGAAGCTATTGTGGGATCATCGCTGGACCATGTTATTGCCTGGTTTGTAGCCGCAGATGGTGTAATTGTTGCCGCAAGCTGATCCGTTGAATAGATACTCCCTGACTGGTAATAGAGGTATGCCGAACTCCTGTTAAGCGTAACCCCTGTTACTGCAACAGGCTTCTCGACCACCGTTACAGTGCACTGCGTGCTGTAACCCCCCTCAGACGTAGTTACTGTTATCACTGCCTGCTTTGTATAGCCATGCGCCACAACAACAACCGCAGAAACAAGGCCGTTTGCATCCACCGATACTATCGAGTTATCGCTGCTTGTCCATGTTACACCCTTATTCGATGTCTTTGAGGGGACAACCACCGCAGAAAGCTGCTCCGTTCCGCCGCTCGCTATAGTCGTGCTCTTCTTAAGTCCCACGCCGCTTACAGGGCCGGTCAGGTAATCCTGCGCCTCGTAAAAGGAGTTACCGCAGCCGAATACCGCAAGCAGCATAACCATATAAATAATTTTATTTATTACTCTCATAAGTGATAGTTTCACACCATTCACAGTTTATTGACTTTTATACAATCATCCATTTAAATTTTAAAATATATACTGTCATTTCGAACCCCAACTGGAGACTGTTACTTTAAAACGTATAGCTTCCCCCGAAAGAGATGCTTATAAAATTCATTCTCCCCTTCTCCTGGAAGATCATTGAGTACTCCGCTCCGGTAAAGACATCCACTCGGTCTATTATCTCATACTGAATATATGCCCCGGCAGCAGCCATGGGATCAAAATTTGACTTACTGCTGGTCGCTGTAATAAGCGGATCTGTGACATCATGAACCACATATTCTATCGTATCTGAACTCCACCCGGCTTTTATAACCGGTCTCAGGGAAAAACTGAGAGTAAGAGGTATCCGGCAGTCAAACTCCAGCAGAAGAGGTATCATCGTCATGCTGCTGATATCCTCGGTATAATTAAACAGGCTATACCCGATCTCAACACCAAGAGAAAACCTCTTCGCTGAAAGCCCCGCATCAAAAACCATGCCGTAACCCGATGTGGCCATCTCTCCCATGACGCCCAGAGGTTTGATATATGAGAACATTCCTCTTAAATATATCTTATACCCGGCATCATAGATCCCCCTGGCTTCATCCGATTCCGTATTGATATCATTTACAGATACAACTGAGAACCTGTGTCTCCCCTCGGCAGGGAAGTCCTTTATTACAAATTCACCATTAAGGGATGTCCCCTTTTTAACCCTCCTGCCGCCGACTGTCTCGTATATTGCATATGATTTCACCCTGCTCGACGGGTCGCTTACAGTAACCCAGTTAAAGATCAGAGTCGCCGTCTTCCCGCCTGGCGCAGGGATATCTGTTATGGTTAATTTTTCGGGTGGATCGGGAAGGGTATTAACTGTAATCTTCTCGCTCGGCAGCGACTCCTCCCCGGTAGAGGCAATTGCTGTGGCGTAGATCTCGTAAGTCCAGCTTTTCTGAAGGTTATTTAAACTGTAGCTTACATCACCCGTTTCACCCTCCATCCTGAACTTTTCCTGTTTACCCATTACATCGCGAACATATACCTTGTACTTTTTGGCCGGTTTAAACGGGGGGCTCCACGATACTTCAATACTTACTGTTGAAGGTGCGCCCTTGACATCGGTGGGGTTGGTTCTTGAGATAAACATGACCTTCTGCCTCGGAAGCACAATTTCTTCAGGTTTTGAGATATCCCTCCTGAAATAATAGTTATCCCTGTCTTCATCAATCTGGAACCCTTCAAAAATCTCTCCGCTTGTAAGCCTGACGAATACCTTCCCCAGGTATATATCTGTATAGATTATCCTCAATACATCATTCCGGTTGATGTTAATTACAGCCTTGTCTTCTCTCCTTACTGAAATGGTGGCAACATCATCCCTCACTATTGAACCCTTTATTATTGCCCCATCCTTCCTGAATATATATTCTCCATAACCGGCATTGTGGATACTCATCATAAAAATAAACCACACTATTGCGGTCGACATTCTCTTCATCCAGTATTCCTTTTTGATATATATTGTACTGACTTTCCAGTTCAATAATTTAAGAACTTTTTCAATTATATGTAAATAAAAAAAAAAGTACCAGAGGTTTAGTGATATTTTTTTTTAATAATTTGAGCATTTTATTGAAAATAATACATTTTTTACATATATTTAATCGTCATTACATTTTGTTGTACTACTTTTTATCTCAAAAAGCTTGACTCATAACCGGTTTAAAAAATATATTCCCTTTATTAAATTATCGCCGAGATTCATACAAAGTATGGATGCGGGGGAACCGTTTTTTCGGGGCGTATTTCTTCAGAGAATAGGGTACTTCCATACCCGAGCCCGTCAGCTAACCTCGCAGGCATATGGAAGGGCAAAAGTGAAAAAGAAAACCCCCTGTGCGGTTTTTCTGTTTCCCTGCTCTCTTCAGGGGGATTGAAAAATGGCAGAAAAGGTTTCATTCTTTATCAGGGTGAAGCGTTTGTTTACGTGGAAAGAAAAGACCCCTCACCTGCAAAGTAAGAAAATAATCTATACCGGAGATGACTGGAAAGAGATAGTCAAGGCAATGGGTCTTGTATTCGGCGATATCGGAACAAGCCCCATATACACGCTCTCCGTGGTAATACTTTTCATTAAACCGACTGAAGCAAATATACTCGGTATTATCTCACTGATAATCTGGACTCTTATTATACTTGTCAGCGTTGAGTATGCCTGGCTCGCCATGCGTCTTGAAGATCATGGGGAAGGCGGCACCATAATACTGAAGAAGATACTCGAAAAAAACATGAAGAAAGGGAGAAAGGCCGCAATTGTGACCATTCTCGCCTATGCCGGTGTTTCCCTGCTGCTTGGAGATGGAGTAATAACTCCTGCGATCAGTATTCTCTCGGCCGTTGAGGGCCTTGCGCTTATACCTGCTTTTACCAATATACACCAGTCTAATATTATTATAATATCAGTTGTTATAACAATAGGGCTATTCTTCTTTCAGCCCAGGGGAACAGATAAGGTATCCTCCATTTTCGGCCCCGTTATGGTAATATGGTTCCTGGCACTGGCATTCAGCGGAGCGGCTTCTATCTGCGGCTATCCGCAGGTTTTCAGGGCGGTGAACCCTCTTTACTTTATTTCATTTTTTAAAAATAACGGTTTCGCCGGGTTCCTTATTCTGTCGGAGGTGATACTCTGCGCCACAGGGGCCGAGGCTCTGTACGCCGACATGGGGCACCTCGGAAAAAAACCTATTATCAGGGCCTGGCGGATAATCTTTTTCGCCCTTGTTCTGACTTACCTCGGGCAGGGGGCATTTATACTGTCACACGGACCGGTTAAAAATGTTCTGTTTTCAATGGTGCAGAACGAATCATCATTTGTATACATCCCCTTTCTTGTAACGGCTATACTGGCCACTATTATTGCATCCCAGGCGCTGATCAGCGGAGTATTCTCGGTCATTTACCAGGGGGTAACGACACGCATATTCCCGCGTGTGAAAGTTGATTTTACATCGACTAAACTTAAATCGCAGATTTATATAGGGGGTATAAACTGGGCCCTCATGGCAGCCGTAATATTTATAATGCTGCTGTTTCAGAAATCTGAAAAACTCGCCGCAGCCTACGGCCTTGCCGTAACCGGAACAATGTGCATTACAGCCACCATGATGATAATGATTTACCGCATCAGAAAGGAGACAATAAGCTGGGTTGCTGCATCGGTTATCCTTTTTATAAACCTCACCTTTCTCATGGCAAACTTCAGCAAGTTCTCTCATGGGGGATACTGGTCAATACTGCTTGCGTCTATACCCTTTACAGTCATGATAATCTGGCAGAAAGGCAATGAAAGAATCTATAAACAGCTTATGCCTACAGATTTTGAGACATTCATTGTCAGCTATGAACAGATTTATAATAAAAGCAGAATAATCCCGGGGACATGCCTCTTCTTCGTAGGAAACTATAATGTAATATCCCCATATATCACTCACTGCATAGTAAGCGCAAATATAATATACGAAAATAATATTTTTATAATAGTAAACATTACCGATGACCCCGTGGGAATACAGACCCGCTTTATTCACGACCTCGGCCCGGGACTTCATGCATTCGAAATACGCGCCGGCTACAAAGAGGAGGTTGATATTACAAGCGAGATTGCCAAAGCCGGGATTAAACCGAAGGTAATTTTTTATGGCACCGAAGAGATTACCACAGGAAATGTTTTCTGGAAAATTTATTCACTGATAAAAAAACTGACGCCTCACTTTGTTCAGTTCTACAGGCTTCCGGTAACAAAGCTTCACGGAATTATTACCAGAGTAGAGATGTAGGATTTTTAAGAGTTATCAGAAAAGTATTTACATAACCATACTCCGGCTGTTTTCACCGGAGCTTCAGCATCCCGTTAAAAATCTTTCCAGCCGTTAAGGTATCTGATAACTATTTATAAACCGGCATCTCTTTTTTGATTTTATTCAACTGATCATAAAATTGCTTATCAATACGGCATTTTGCCACTGTCAACATCGGGAATACAACAGTCATTTCAATCTTCTGATTATCGATTAACAGGAAGAGTTTATCTCCCATATGTATATCCTTACCGGCAGAGGCTGAATTGACAGTAATCTCCTTACTACTCCGGCTGACTGCGCCGACCACACCGATTTTTTTTAAATTTGCGGTATCAAATCCGCCTGAAGAAACAATCTTTGACTGATTAATCGGAGTATTCGCGACAACTGTAGAATCTCTCATTTTAAGACACTTTCCGCTGCCCGCCTTTACATCCCCCCTGAAACCAGTACATTGTATCTGATAATTTATTTCACAGTTATCCTCTTCATCGTAGGTTGCCGACATAACAGACCCGGTAAGAATCGCATCAACCCGGGAGAAATCAACACTATTCCCGGCAATTGTTTCCCCCCTGAACTCCTCAGAAATCTGGTATTGGGCATTTAATATTGACGCCCGCTTCGCGGAATCCCTTCTTTCAATTTTTGTTACCAGTTTCGAGTTGGGAACACCGGCAGCAGTAATGTAGTAAGTATTGTTATCAATCCAGCCTTTTGTCGCATATTGATCATACCTGACCTGCCCGCCGCAACCGGCAACAACAGCAATCATGACAATACTGCAGATAGCAGAATGAATTTTCATCGGCAATAACCCTCAATATTTTATCAGCTGCATCAGCAATAACAGCTATTCCCGAACAGCATACTAAAAAAAAGAGAAAGTCAATAAAAATTTAGCACCAGTCCAGGTCAGTCATCGAAATATGAAGTAATTGACTTTTAGACGGCATATTTTACAGTCAGATCCGGTCAGTTGAATCAATTTACGGCTTCCTGCTGCTCTTCTCCGTTTAAAAACAGTCCAGACAGGTATCCGTGGTATGAAAGAAAATATAAAAATGCAGGTGAGGAAATGGAAACTGTTGCTAAAATAGGATTTAAATTCTGCGGAGGCTGCAATTACAAACTTTACGACAGGGCTTCTGCCGCTAAAATTATAATGAACAGATTAAAAGACCGGGCTGAATTCGTATCATATAAAAAATCTGATTTTGATATCATTATTGTAATCATGGGATGTCACGTCGGATGTACCAACTTAACAGGATACGATCCGGGTAAAATAAGGCCGATAAAATGTATATCTGATGCCTTTTCGTTCACTCTTTAAACAGCAAAGTGTGGTGTTGTATCTCTGAAGTATTTCATCTGTCATTCCAGATTTATTACAGATACAGACATCAGCTGTAAAATCTCAATTGTAAACCGGTTCCAGAATCAGTTTTATTTTTTATAAAAAACTGTATTATTTGTACTGATGTTTTACATCTTCATGGCGCAATCCCGCAGAAATAAACTCACCGTAGTCACACATATGGTATCATCGATGTATTGTCATCGGGGCAGATTTAAATTATTATGCACTCTCTTCATCTTTTACATACCGCCATATACAAAAACATGGTAACATAATATTAAGTTAAATACTCAGATATTCCAGTAATTTAAAAATTAAATTTTCCGAATGTACAAATAATAGTTGTAATAGAACATGGCAGGAAATTGCATATCTGCATAAAACAGGTCTTTCATAAAAAAATAAAAAATTCACATAAAACATGTATTTTTTTTATAAAATTGATGGAAAAAAGATAATAAACTAAAGTATGGTAAATAAATAACAACATAAAAACAAAGATGAATATATTGAAGCAGTATTAAAACTAATCACCTGGAGAAATATACCATGTCAACAAAGCAGGATTTAACTCAGACAACCGAACAGAAACTCTCACACCAGTTATCAATGCAGATTATGGAAGTAGGACAAACCATACTCGAACTGGAGTCGACATATCATGCCTCTTTCAGCAGGCAGATGAGAGATAAAATCCGCAGGGCCAAGGATATACTCGATGAACTTGCCAAAGACTGCATGACAGAACTCACATCTGAAAGAATGAAAAACTGGCATAATGAACATAACCTGGAAAAAGAGAGAATGAAGTTCACCAGAAAAAAAGACGCATGGGAAACCATGACTCCCCAGCAGGAACAGGAGTATCAGCAGAGATTATCAAGAAAGATGCACCAGGGTTTCGGCCGGTAAGCATAAACAAAAAGGCCTGCATGATATATTTACTGCCAATTATGCCGGCTTTTACCTTTAACAGGAGCCTGCCTGGATTATTCCTGTAAATGATATAAAGGAATAGTGTATTAATTCTGTATCAATTAATTATACATATGTTGTAAAATTGATACAGAACTCAAAAGTTAACCTGCCATCACTTTTCATTATTATGTTAAATCGTCGAAGATGCTGATTAAATCAAAGTTAACCGTTTTTTTATTAAAAAATATTTATGGCACAACTATTGCGTAATATAATTTTGTTTATTTATTAAAAATGAGTTATATTTCCCTCAATATTCTGGAAAATATGCAGTTTAATTAATATCATAGACATATACCGGTAATATTTTTAACATATATATCAGTATAAAAAACAGATAATTCAATATCAATCATATGCGGGGTTGAATTATTAAGGTATTTTGCTTAAAGATAGGTTAAGGAATTGATACCGGGTATTTTATAAATTACTGAATAAAAGGAGTTTGATTGTGGCATCTGATAAAATTGAAATTAATAAACCCGAAGGGAAACTCGGTGTACTTATACCCGGCCTCGGAGCTGTAAGCACAACATTTATTGCCGGTGTAATGATGATAAGAAAGGGCCTCAATAAACCTATAGGCTCCCTGTCACAGATGGGAAAACTGAGAGTCGGCACCGGCGACCAGGCCAGAGAGGTTAACATTAAAGACTTTATACCACTTGCAGAGCTTAAAGATCTGGAGTTCGGCGGGTGGGATATTTTCGAGGATACAGTTTATGAATCAGCCCTTAACGCCCAGGTACTTACAAGAGATGACCTTAACCTTGTGAAAGATGAGCTTGCAAAGATCAAACCATGGAAAGCGGTTTTCAACAGGCACTTTGTTAAAAACCTCGATGGTAAAAATGTAAAGCAGGGGGCAACTCACTGGGATCTCGCACAGATGGTCAAGGATGATATACTCAGGTTTAAAGACGAGAAAAACCTCTCCAGAATGGTTATGGTATGGTGTGCAAGCACAGAGATATACCAGGTTATGGTTCCAGGCGTCCATGATACGCTGGCCAATTTTGAAAAAGCGCTCAGGGAGAATCACCCGGCAATAGCGCCCAGCATGATATACTGTTACGCCGCTCTCGATCTGGGCATTCCATACGCAAACGGCGCGCCGAATCTCTGCAACGATATCCCGGCATTCTGGGAACTTGCAGAGAAAAGAAAAGCCCCCATGGGGGGAAAAGACTTCAAATCGGGACAGACATTCATGAAAACACTCCTTGCCCCCGGCCTGAAGGCCAGGATGCTCGGCATGAAAGGATGGTTTTCAACAAACATACTCGGCAACAGGGATGGAGAGGTACTCGATGACCCTGAATCTTTTAAATCAAAAGAGGTAAGCAAACTGTCGGTTCTGCACCAGATCTGCCAGCCTGAAATATACCCGGACCTGTATGGCGACTTTCATCACAAGGTTACAATTAACTATTACCCTCCAAGGGGTGACAACAAGGAGGGATGGGACAATATCGACATATTCGGATGGCTCTGCTACCCGATGCAGATAAAGGTAAACTTTCTCTGCCGCGATTCAATACTTGCGGCGCCGATTGTCCTTGACCTTATAATGTTTCTCGACCTTTCGCAGAGGGCAGGACTTTCAGGAAATCAGGAGTGGCTCTCATTCTACTGGAAAAGCCCCATGCACAGACCTGATGAAGAACCGGAGCATGACCTTTTTGTTCAGATTATGCGGTTTAAAAACACGCTCAGGTGGCTTAAAAATGAGCCCCCTGTAACATCTCTCGGCTCTGAAACATATAATTGAAAATATATATCATCGACAGAAAGAATTACGGAAAGTACCAACAGCAGAGAATATCAATATCAGGATATATCAGCAGCCGGAAGAATCAATAACAAAATATACCTCATAATCAAAAGCCCGCCTTACGGCGGGCTTTTCAATCTTCATTTATTCTTCGACTGCGGCTTGTAAACCTTCCCTGTTGCAGCGTCTTCAAAATACCACTCCATCCAGGGCCCCTCCCTGTCCTCCCATACATGTACAAAGGAACCGTTACTGTAATCCTGCGGCGCAGATACCACAGTTCCGTTACCAGCATATATCTTCCAGCGACCCTCCCCCACATGTTTAAACCTGAACAGCTGGTTGCTCCCTCCATGCCCTTTCCATATCTGGACACTGGTGCCGTTATCCCTCCTGTTCCCTGAAACATCAACAAGTCCACCGATTTTTGTTTCTATATAGCAGAAACCGGCACCTGCGTTTATGAACCTGAACTGCTGATCCGGTTTGCTGTCTTTCACATTAAGAGCAAGATTTTCACCATCCCTGAATTTTACGGGGGTTCCCTGCTGATCCCAGTACCCCGCATTCTGAGTCCCCGACTGTGCCGATTTTATGAAAAAAAACCTGTTCAACGGAGGGGTATCAAACCTTTCAGCTGCGACAGAAAGCGAAGGGATTGTATAAAATGCAACTCCCCCCTGACTGTTATCATAAAATATATATGTTGATAAAATCAAAACTGAAAAAGCAATAACCCGTTTCATAAAAAATCTCCTTTGAATCACTTTTCTGTCAGATATTAACACTTTTAAGAAGGACTGACTAAAATCATATACCAGCCCCATTTAAATTTTAACATATTAATAAAAAAATTCAACCACATTTCGGTATTTTAAAATCTCTGCTGATACAGTAATATAATTTAAAACATAAGGAATGATTCCTTAATATATATTTTAGTGCAAAATTATATTGTTTTTTCTCTTTTAAACAATATCTCCTGTATTTCGCAATATTTTTTATTTTTTTATGTTTTATTCGTATATTTTATTGACATTTTTTATATATATCGCATATTTATTACATTATGACTGTTTCAGGATCAGATTTTTAAAATAGTTAAAATCAGCCTCAGAACCTTTTAAAAATCGGGTTATTGAAACTGACAACTACTCTTGTGGAGGTTTTCAGCATGAGCACCATGGTTAACACTAAAACACAGGCTTTTACAATCAATGATTTCAGAAAACGAAAAGAGTCAGGAATACCCATTTCAATGGTAACCTGTTACGAACATGCATTTGCCCGCATTATCGACGGCACCGGGATGGATGTTATACTTGTAGGGGATTCACTCGGAAATGCCGTTGCCGGATACGAGACAACCATACCGGTAACCGTTGACCAGATGATATATCACGCTGAAATTGTTAAACGCGGCGCGCCATCAAAGTTTGTAATTATTGACATGCCCTTTATGAGTTACCATATCTCCACTGAGGATTCCCTGCGTAACGCGGGACGCATGATGAAGGAGACAAACGTCAACGCTGTAAAACTGGAGGGGGGGAGAGAGTTCCGCGCCGTAGTTGAGGCCCTCACAGCAGCGTCAATCCCTGTAATGGGGCACCTCGGTTTGACGCCGCAGTCTGTACACAAGCTTGGAGGATACTCTGTCCAGGGGCGTGAAGAGGACAAGAGAAGGAGGCTTATCGAGGACGCCATCATTCTCCAGGAGGCCGGCGCATTTTCAATTGTACTGGAAAAAGTTCCGGCGCCTCTTGCAAAGGAGATATCTGAAAAACTCGATATCCCGACAATAGGAATAGGAGCAGGAAACGGCTGTGACGGACAGGTCCTTGTAATAAACGATCTTCTCGGCCTTGATCCCGACTTCCATCCCAAATTTGTAAAGAAATATGCCGACCTTTATACACAGTCAAAGAACGCCCTTGATGCATATGACAGGGAGGTAAAAGAGAGAAGCTTTCCGGCAAAGGAACATTCATACGAATAGAAAAAGATTATGAATGAAAAACGTTACATAGATGAACTCGATTCGGGAATAATATCGATACTTCAGAAAGACGGACGCACAAGCAATACCGATATTGCAAAGATGCTAGATGTATCGGAGGCTACAGTGAGGGGAAGAATAAAGCGCCTTACTGAAGACGAGATTATCCAGATAGTTGCGGTCTCGAATCCGCTTAAACTGGGATTCGAGATCACCGGCGACCTCAATATCTCCGTTGATATGAAAAAGATGGACAATGTAATCAGGGAACTGGGCAACTTCAGGGAGCTCTGGTATATAGTTGCAACCACCGGACGATACAACATAAACGCCGAGTTTATAGTGAAAAACCTTGAAGAACTGCATACCCTTGTCTACAACCGCATAAGCCAGATTGACGGTATCGAGCAGGTTGAAACCTCGGTTATAATGAAGTACATCAAGCGGAGATACGATTTCGGCACTCCGCCCGAGTAGATCCCGTTTTAATTACTGTCGTCTGAACCTATAATGAATCTGTAGACAAGAGCCCCGAACAACGCGCCGATGATTGGCGCAAGCCAGAAGAGCCAGAGCTGTGCCAGCGCCCAGTCGCCGGCAAATATGGCTACACCTGTACTGCGGGCAGGGTTTACCGATGTATTGGTAACGGGTATACTGATAAGATGTATCAAAGTAAGGCCCAGACCGATTGCAACAGGGGCAAAACCCTGGGGCGCGCGTTTGTCTGTTGCGCCGAGAATAATAACAAGGAACATCATTGTCATCACAACCTCAGTTACAAGAGCAGCAGCAAGGGAGTACCCGCCCGGCGAATGTGCACCATAACCGTTTGAAGCAAACCCCGCAGCCAGATCGAAGCCCGGCCTCCCGCCTGCTATAAAATACAACACGCCGCCTGCGGCGATTGCTCCGGCCACCTGGGCAATAATGTATGGCAATAACTCCTTCGCTTCAAAACGGCCGCCCGCCCAGAGTCCTATTGAGACCGCAGGATTAAGATGGCATCCCGATATATGACCTATTGCATAGGCCATTGTAAGAACCGTAAGACCAAAGGCAATGGAAACCCCCAGAAGCCCTATCCCTACACAGGGGAACGATGCTGCAATTACCGCGCTGCCGCAACCCCCGAGAACAAGCCAGAATGTGCCGAAAAACTCTGCGCCATATTTTTTCATATTAATGCTCCTTGCTTTTTATATTTAAAATACAGATAATCAGGAGAAATTGTAACCCCCACTGAATATTATTTAAAGTAAACAATATTTTTCCGGACATGGCTAATGAACTTTTCTCTTTGCAGATTTATTTCTGAATGATTTTCTTTCACTTTTAGCCCGGTACATCGCCTCATCCGCTCTCTTCAGAAATTCATTAAAATCTTCATTATCTTTCAGTATAACAAGACCTCTTGATGCCGAAACTCCATCTGGTAATCTGTTGTAAACTATTTTTGTTAAACGTTTATCAATTTTTCTTTCAATGTTTATTAATTCCTGTCCCTTTATATCTGTCATTAAAAGTGCAAATTCATCACCGCCGAATCTATAGCATGAATCTGAACCTTTTCTGATAAAATCAGATAACCCGCAGGCAAAATCAATAAGCACCTGATCGCCATGCTGATGACCATAAATATCATTTATCTGTTTAAAACCATCAAGGTCAAAAAATAACAGAATAAGCCCGCTCCCTTTCCGTTTAGTTCTCAGTATTTCACGGTTAAGGTCCATTTCGAACAGACGCCTGTTTCCGATACCGGTGAGATGATCGCTCAGAGAAAGCTTTTCGAGCTTTGCATACTGACGATATATTATGAAAATAGTATAACTGATAACTATTGTCATAACAATTTCCGTAATCCATTCAGTAGCCTTTTCAGGGAAATGACCACCCTCCAGATAATCAGTAATATACGGCAGCAGCAGGAAAAGAAACAACATATGTTTATAGCTTAATCTGCTTGTTGTAAACTTTATTTTATTCCATAACATTGGTGATTTATCCTGAACAACTTACATATTAATCGCTTCAGGATGAGCAGATCTTTAGTGAATTACTGAATAGTTTTAAAAAACCGCGGGCAATCCTTCAGACAGTTTCATCCGCCTTCCCCAGAAGAAACCTTGCACTTTCAAGAATAATTTTCGAGGAGTCTGCCAGCTCATTTATCTCCCTTACCATCTCCGCCACAGTCATGTTAAGGTCTTCAATGGCGTTGCCGGTATTTTCCAGCGCATTCTTCTGTTCATCGGTTCCCGTACCAATAAATCTCGCAAGCCTTATATTCTCCTCCATCTGTTTTAAAATAGAGTTGATATACTTCTCCTCTATCAGAAGGCTATCCTGGAGGATCTGGATATTCTGATTGCTACCCGCTATGGAGTTTATCATCTCCTTTATCGTCGCAGAGGATACCTTTATGACATCAACCCCTTTTTTGGTAACCGAGTTATTAAAACTGAGAACCTTTTCAATATCCTTTATACTCTCAGTCGTAAGGAAAGCCAGCTTCCCTATTTCATCGGCAACAACAGCAAATCCCTTCCCCTGATCGCCTGCACGTGCAGCCTCGATGCTTGCATTCAGCGAAAGAAGGTTAATCTTGTCTGCTATATCAACTATAATGTTTACGGTTTCCGAAATTTTACTGCTCTGATTTGCTATGGTATTCATGGTATTTTCAACATCGATGATTTTTGCATTGGCTTCATTAGTTCTGCTGGCGATACCCTGGATCTGCGCATATGTCTGGTTAAGGTTCTCCTTTGTCTCACTCTTTATATGGCGGAAGTCAACTATGATTTCATCCATTTTAACATTACCATTTATCTGCTCAATGGTTGAGGTGTGTATACTCTCAGACGACCCTCTGAGCTCTTCAAGGGTTGCAGATATCTCTTCAAAAGTAGCAGCCTGACTCTGCATTCTGTCGTTGAACTTCATCACAAGGCCGTTCTGTGAGTCTACTTCACTGAAGAGAAGATTCACCTTATCCCTGATCTCCACATTCATATTGTGCATCTGCTCGATTCTTTTTTCAATCTCAATCTTCTGTCCCGAAGATGTTTTTTCAAATTTGTTTATTATCCTTATCAGCCTGAAGGCAACATAAGCCACAATACCCGTTCCTATTATTAAAAAGATCTCCCTCCCGGGGATTATTCCATGAAATATCTTTCCGTTGACTACAGCATTCCATGAATATTCGGCACCATGGGTCAGCGCGATATAGAGCAGTATACTCCAACAGATAATAGCGATCAGGGATATTGTCACGAAAAGTTTCTCCCTTAAAAAGAGGCAGGTAATAAGGATCATTATAACTATCATCATCGATGAATTGTATGATTCAAGGGCAAAAGTCCATCCATGAGTCATGGCATATTTTATTTTAACAAAAAATGGTATAATAATAGTAATGGAAGAGATAACCCAGGGGATAACAAGCGAATCCCTCCTGTTAACCTTTAACCTGTACTGAATGAAGGCCAGGACAATACATACAAAACATATTGAAACTGATGGGAGAAGCTCCCTGATTGGCATTCTTGCGTAAATCAAAAAACCAGTGGCGATTGTTAATGTCATTGTCAGTGCCATTAAATATGCGAAGGTGGTTCTTATCTGCAAAGCTTCACTGGCAGTATATTTTTCTTTCATAATATCCCCCTTTTTTCAGCAAACATTCTTTATGTTTTTATAAAACAGCTCCCGATTACAGATATTAATCGGGCAATCCGGCACTAAAGGAGCACATAGAGTCTGACGTTATTTTTGATGTAATTTCCTGATTTAAATCAGGGAAATTTGAATATTTCAATGAAATAATTTGAAATAATCTAAAATTTTATATCAGAAGTAATATTATATCCTGTAATAATCTACAGGTCGCAAGATTGACACTTTTGTGTGGTTTAAACCGGGTTGAAGAGCTTAATACAGTGTTTTTAATAACCCGAAATATCATTAACAATACTCCGGGTTATCAGAACAATTTATCAGAGGTTATTACCTGTTTTTAAACTGCGGTTTACGTTTTTCTATAAAGGCCTTCATCCCCTCTTTCTGATCTTCAGTAGCAAAAAGAAACGCCCAGATTTTCTGTTCAAATATCAGGCCGGATCTGAGGTCTACATTCATTCCGTAGTTGATGCATTTTTTAGACATTCTCATTGCTATGGCCCCTTTGGACGCAAGTTTGCCGGCAAGCTTTTTAGCCTCATCCATCAATGTCTCTCCCGGCACAACCTTTGTTACAAGGCCTATACGGAACGCATCGGCCGCTTTCAGGTTATCCCCCGTGTAGATAAGCTGTTTTGCCCAGCCTACACCGACAGTCTTGGCAAGACGCTGCGTCCCCCCTGCGCCGGGCATAATTCCAAGATTGATCTCCGGCTGACCGAATGCTGCATCCTCTGCCGCTATACGTATATCACATGACAGTGCAAGCTCACATCCGCCGCCAAGAGCCATACCTGCAATTGCAGCGATTACCGGCTTGTCCAGGTTTTCTATTTTATCCATTGTTGCATGACATTCGGCAATAAACGCCTCTGCTTTAAGAGGATCGGCTGTCTGCATATATGTTATATCTCCCCCCGCAGCAAACACCTTGCTGCCGCCGGTAATGATAACAGCGCCTACTGAATCATCAGAGGCGATCTGGTCTACAGCCACTGCAAGTTCCCTTATCAGTTCATCATTTATCGCGTTGAAGGCTTTCGGACGGTTAAGGGTTATAATGGCTATACCGTTCTCTTTTTCAAAAAGCAGACTTTTAAAATCCATATTTTTTACCTCATTTTTTTATTTTTAGTGAATTCAGTTTAAACAGAAGAATACATCTCCCCGGTGCATACAGCAGATTATAAGAAAAAACCGGCCAACTCCCGATAATCAGCGTAACTACATATAACCGATAACGGGGATTCTCTGTTTAAAATAAAACTTCGCTATTATAGAATAAGTATCTAAATTAAAATAAAGGCAAGTCTAAAAATTACCACACGGGCAATTTTTAATGGTGTCTGTTGCTACATACATGTGGTGATTTATGCTACAGGAATGAAGTGTTTGAGTGAACATGCTCGTTTCGACTCCGCTCAACGAGCGGTGCACGAAAGAGCTTTCCCGTTTCGACTCCGCTCAACGAGCGGTGCTTGAGTGAACTATCTAAAATTTATGTACACCACGCTCCCTGTAGTTCGACAGGCTCACCAACCGCGGAGTCGAATGGTGCTGTTCATGTAATTCGGCAGGCTCAAATGAAGCAGAGAGCTGATTTAGTTTTACACATTTTAAAAATTTTTTTAACATTGATCCCGTGAATACCGGAACAGCAGAATAACTTACAAATTAATTAAAATCAAAAAACGGCACATAGTAAGAACAATAGACGCCAGCCCAGATATCATCCCGTCTCTTTTCCCCCTCAGTATGAAGAGCAGGTGAATACCTGACATCAATTCCTGCGTTAAATAACATATCGGGTGAACTGAAAATGAAAAAACCCAATTGCATTCCCAGCGTAAAAGCATTTTTCCATGATGCCTCTTTAACATCACTGTTCTTGTCATAAAAAACATATTGCCCAAGATCAAAAAAATACAAACCGATATGACCTAACGAAAATCCTGAATTTTCTTCAGGCATAGACTGCAAGTAAAAACCAAGAGGAAGACTTACCTGCGGTGGATAAAAATTCCAGCCATCTTTTGTATGTCCGGGGAACATAAAACCTGTATTAATACCTATTGAGAATATCCATTCATCATATCTCTCGTACCTGTTCGCTGTCTCGGTTATAAGATTTTCAACAATCTGTTTTCTGGATTCTTTCAAATCCTTTTCATCTGTTTGATCGCTTGAGTAAGTTGCCGTATAGGCAACTGCAGCGTTGACCAGAGGTTTTATTCTTTTAAATCTCTTTATAACCATACCAATCTCTGAATTATAAAAAGCTATATATTTCTCTAACTTATTATCCCACTCCGTAATTTTACCATCGATCGAATCTATCAATAAACCAATTTTAATATTTTCTTCTGAGTCCAAACAATGGTCTATATTAAGAACACCTTTAAGAATTATAATATTATCTTTTAATGTTTTGATGTTTTTTTGTATGCTTTCATATTTTTTACTATATGAACCATAAAGCTCCTTATAATTATTCAGATCACTTTTATTATAATCTTTATATGCTGATTCGGCATTCTCCTCAATGTCCTTTAAATTTCCCTTGCAATTCTTAAGTACTTCGATAACAGCTTTTTTATCATTTTCGCTTTTACATCCCAAAATCCGTTCATTAATGTCATCCAGTTGATCATTTATCTGTTTTAAGCTTTGTTTAAAACCAAAATAACCTTTGTCTTTAAGTGTCAGTTCAATAATATCAAATATTGCCGTGACAAACTCCTGATTGTTATTTTGAATTCTTGCGTTTATCAATCTCTCCATGGTGTTGATGTAAATATTGCATTTATCTTCATCATTCATAATTATTCTCAGCATTGAAAAGTACAGATCAGAAAGCTCTTTTAACCTTAATTTCTCCCCGGATGAACTTGTGTACACTGCCCCATTCCTGACAGCTTTATCATAGCTTCTAAGTATCATCAGCAACTCAGATCTATTTATTATATTTGTACTAACTGTTACTTTACCATTTTTAATACAATAAGAATTATAATTATCTATAATATCATCTATATAACCAATCATCTCTTCTGGTGAGACATCAGGCATCTTTTCAAATGTTCTTACTGCAATTAGAATTATATTTATTTTATCATTGCTCCATTTAATCATTGCAAAGCTGTTCATTAAATCTACAGGGTCATTCTTCCCATCCATTATGGTTGAATAAAATAATTTAAAAAGCAATTCTATATCCCTGGAACTAACTGCTCCATACGTGTTATTAACTGAAATGTATTTTTCCATTATAGAACCACAATCTATAACCAGTGCGTTAACAAGTGACTGACTTGAAGATGAAAGGGTGGATACGGTAAGAGAATCGACGATTCTTTTTGTCGCCGGGAAATTTGAACCTAATTCTTTCTGATTAAAGGCTTTTTGAATCTTTTTTATAACTATATTCAGTGTATTACTCTTTGCTTTATCAACAGCAACTTCCGCCATTATGCCGAACAGTTCATTTATCATTGCATCTGTATCACCGATAGAAGCTAAAGATCTATATAAATATTTTTTATCTGATTTATCTATTGTTTTTTTATAAATAGGCGTATGTTTATCATTTTCAGATATAGCTTCACTGATGATAATGTTATTTGATTGCTTGGCAATGGCATCTCTTTCCTTTGTTAATTCTGTATACTTTCCAAGTAATTCTGTCAATTTTGTATCTGTGGCTTCATTCCCTAAAATTATTTCTTTTGTCCCATTAAAACCGATAAGAACAACAACAATAATTAACATATAGACTACAATCCTTCTGTTACGCATAATAATTCCCCCCGACTTTTATTATTCAATAAAGCTGCTTACAGACAGCCGTCTGCAGCGTTCAGGAAGCCCTGATCCGGCTTTTTTAAGGGGCTTCGCTTTTATGGCTCCGTAAAATGTCAATGACCTCTTCGGATATTATTGACTTTGAAACGAGCTGGTTTACAGTAGCCCAGTCGTTGTTATCCGCATTTTAAAAGTCGAAGAGATAAACCTTATCCGTCTTAACACTTCCATCGGGTCTGTTGAACTGAACATCAATACCGTCAGTTATCATTTTCTGAAAGTTTCTGTTATTAATTATTAACGACGGGCTTTCTGTTATAAGTATTTTTCGTATCGCATCGTCAACTGCAGAGGCTGGAACTTTTTTATTTATCCGGGATAGAGCGTCCCTTAAACGGCCTTCGATTACAACCTCACCGTAGTTTGACCTTTCAGGAGAATCACCGTCACAGGCGATATCTGGACCGAATATTATACTATACCCAAGGGATTCAAACCATGAAAGGGCTGCCTGTTCGAGTGTGGCTTCGGTGAAGAGGTTCATGGATTGTCTCCAGAGAGCCATTTTTTTACAGTTAGGATTTCTTTATCTTTCAGTTCGATGAGTTTGTTTATCAGGGAAGTGAAATTATCTTCTTTTTCATAATGATATCTGTCATGGAGCTTAATACCGTCATCAGGCAATGAATAATCGGACATTTTAATCCCGGAATCTGAAGCACGGGATATAATCCACTCTTCAAGTCGTGGAGAAAGCATTACTATGGTAATATTATTATTGTCTTTACGGGAAAACCTTTTAACATTACCAACGCTTTCAACTTCTACATAAGAACTGACAAAATCCCTGGTATGCGCGCTGCCGGGATCTTCATCAATTAACCCTATACCAGACATGGTAGATTTCTTTCTTAGATGATTCAGAATATTTCCCCTGCCATTCTGATGCAGGGTTTCAACTTCTTCTGAAAGAAGCAGTTTTACCAGCTTTTCATCGGCATTACATTCAACAGATATGGCCATAATCTACTTGCCTGTAAAATGATCTATTGCAAGGAACGGGTCCTGTTCAAGAAGGTCTGCAATATCTATCTCAGAGAGCTGTTTAATTTTTGTCTGGTAATCCTCATAGTAAACAGCTACAACATTGACATCTTCGATTTTTGCTTTTTCAACTATCGCATTAAGTAGATATGGATTATGTGTCGCTATAAAATACTGATTTGATGTATCAGCAGCGATCACTTCACCGAGATGTTTTGTATAATACGGGAATGCGTGAGCTTCGGGCTCTTCAAATACTAGGGTTGCATCTTTATTTGACTTTATTGCAAGCATGTAGAATATAATTCGAAGGAGTGTATCGGATGTCATACTGTAAGGATATGATACTGCAACATCATCCTGTTGTTTCTGAATTTCAATTGTGTTATCCTGAGGTTTAAAGATTGCTTTTAACCCGTATGATTTAAATAGATTTGAAATCATTTCACGATTTTCTTTAGTTGAATAAGCTGTCATGAATAAATTATCACCAGAAGGTGTTGCAAGTTTATTAGAAAATCCCTGACTTATAACTGCATTTTTATTATATTTATAATATAAAATATCTTTTCTATTCCCATATGTTCTACTTCCTGTAAAATTGCCCTTACTTTCAAATGAGCAAACAGCATTTGCTGAATCAGTTAAAAACACATCAAACCTATTTTCATAATTTTTTATCTTAACTTCATATTCTTTATCATCCGCTATAACAACTTGAATAGGTTCATCTACAATGCTGTCATAAAAGAGATTATGTATATTCTCAAATCTTACATAATCTTTTAGCTCTCTGAAATTTGTATCACTAAAATAGTTTATCAAGCCAAATGCTTCAAGAATATTTGATTTACCTGTATTCGGTTCGCCAATAAAAAGGTTTACTCTTTTACAATCGAGAGAAAGTGACCGGATCGATTTGAAGTTATTTATTTTTAATGTTTTTATCATAGTGTTTTCTCCATGTTACTTTGAGTTTAATACACTCTTAATATCGTCTGAATCAGGATTTACAGGATGTTCGGATTAGCAGGATGTGTATCCTGAAATTTTACTTCATTCAATAAAACTTTTCCTGGTTACATCTCTTCATCAATTCTTATCCTGAACATCCTTTAATCCTTTAATACTGATCCTGAACATCCTTTAATCCTGAAAATCCTGATTCGGACAGTTATTAAATACTTTCTTATACTGCAAACTTACTGCTCCGAAATTTATAAGCAATCCGACATTAAAATTATATGCAACTACATAGTTTTTTGCCTGGGCCAGATGAACATCTTCCAGATTAACCAGCGCTTTAAGTTCTACAACAATTTTATCTTCAACAATAAAATCTGCTCTGCGCGTACCTACATGGACAGCTTCATAAAATATCGCCTGATCTTTCTCTCTTTCAAAAGATAACCCGGCCTTCTCAAGTTCAATTGCCAGACACCTCTGGTATATTACTTCCTGAAATCCGTTACCGAGCGTATTATGAACTTTCATTGCACACCCGATTATTTTATATGTTATATCGTTTAAGTTCATATAATTTTCACATCGTCTGAATCAGGATTTACATGATGTTCGGATTAGCTGGATGTGTATCCTGAAATTTTACTTCATTCAATAAAACTTTTCCTGGTTACATCTCTTCATCAATTCATATCCTGAAAATCATTTAATCCTCAAATCCTGCTACTATCTCTTCCGGTACACGCAGTTCCCCTGACATCAGTTTGGGGAGGAGAGAGTCACGGAGGGTGGAGAGGGTTTGGGATTGAAAAATATTATTTACGAAATTGTATTATGCAACTGTTAACTTTATCAAAGGCTCAACAATGTGTCAGAGCTTAAATCAAGTTCATTGGGCCACTCAACAGAATAACCTGCATTTTTAACCTGGTTGAATAGTTGAGTGTCCTTTAACTCATTAAAGGAACCTGTATCCAAAAACTGTCTGATGTCACATACTTTCTCTGTATTATTTTCAAACACAACATACAATCTATAGTTTTCCATCGGTTTAACACTTTTAACTTTTACCATTTTTATTCACCTAATCCAGCGGTTTGATTTTAAAGACCTTTTCACCTGAAATTGCAAGTTTCCAGTCTGCTGTTAACTCATCTTTATGAATTTCTATCCATGCCTGAACCAATTTAGTCTGCTTATTCGGAAAAGTCCCTTCAGGAATTTCACCATTATCAATGCTGAAAACAGCCTGATAATCCTGATACTCAACATGTATGTGCGGAAGATGATGTCTTCTGTTGTCGAGATTAAACATACGTACAATGATTCCGTAAAACATAGAGATAATTGGCATATTCACTTCACCGGGATATTTAAATTTAATAAAACACTTTTTATTAACCTCGGAATACACTCGGTATCAGCAGAAGCTCCGGGTATCTTTATAGTTTGTTATTTATAAATATGTTCACGGGAATCATATTAAACAATTTTTTTTATATTTCAAGGATTTTTTTCATGATCAAAATCCATTCTTATTTTGTAAATCCTGCTACTATCTCTTCCGGTACACGCAGTTCCCCTGACATCAGTTTTGGGAGGAGAGAGTCACGGAGGGTGGAGAGGGTTTGGATCTCTTTATTGTTATAAAAAATTTTGGATAATATATTATTAACACTTTCATTAAAAAATTTAATTAGCTCTTCATTCGGATAAACAAATTTTAATCTTTTCAAATCAGTAATAGTAACATGACCTAAGCCTGTAGTTTGCTTTTGACTGGCAATTTGAATAAATATTGGTTTAAAATATTTTAGTAATAAAAACAAGAATGAATACTCATCCGATGAGTTTGGTACTACTTTAAAAATATGCTGATTCAAGATTGCTTTATTCAAACTCCAGATAAATATATCTATCGATGTATTAGGACTACCTGACCAGCTAAACAGAATATCTTTATCATATAGATAATACTTTTCATCCACTACTCTTTTTGTAAATTGAGTACTTGACTGTATTCCATTTTTTAATTCAGCAATTTTTATTATTGCCAACCCTTCAATTGGTTCACAAAAATCATCTGTTTTAAATGCAAGCCCATTTATGTATTCACCAAATTCATATAATGTTTTTATTCTCCACCCTTCCGGTATCGGTCCAAGTTCGCTGTCGATCATTTTACCGCCGGAGGATTTGTAGCCGGCCATGAACTCGCTCATTTCGACTCCGCTCAATGAGCGTTGTGTATCTGAACTCTTCTTTTTTGTGTCACTACGTTGGCTGTGGTTCGACAAGCTCACCAACCGTGGAGCCGAAGTCTGGGTTACTGGCTTGTCCTCCCTAGCGAAGTCGAAGAGCTTGCCCTGAGCGAAGTCGAAGGGAAACTCGAAGTCTACAAACCACTGTTTGAATATGGCCTGTGCTGTTGCTTCGAGGGTTCGGTTCATCTGGTTGTTCAATTTTATTTTGTCGTCAATGGATGACAGGATTTCTGCTATTGCGCGTTGTTCAGGGAGAGGGGGTTCCATTATCCTAAATTTCGAGAATTGCGTTTTATTTAAAATAGGTAATGCTGTCGAATGAAATGCGGCATTCCTTAAATCTTTACTTATTTGATATAATGAGTAATAAATGAAATCTGGATTATATTTATTATTAACCTTAATTGAATTTAATTGTTGATTAGTAACACTCGGTTTTGTTGCCATCACAACTTTACCCATATCTGAACCAATACATGATACACAAACTGCATTTTTATTTATTAAACAATTCTTAACCGCTTTCATCCCTTTCTCTGAAAGATATCTTTCAGTTTCAAAGATGTATTTCTGGCCAGTCATGTCTTTTGGTGTTATGAAAGGATAAATCCTACCAAAATTATCAATATCTCCTGTGGATGGTGTTTTTCCTGTTACGATATCACCAACTTCATCTAGTTCAATTTCTTTCCAATTCATATCTTTATTTAACATTATCTTCTAAACTCATCTGTATCAAAGAAGCAGTCATAGCCAGAATTGATCTCGAATCAGTCATATTCCAATCAAAGCTCTTAGAAACCTCATCAACATGACGTGCTGGATGTGTTAACGTTTTTATTGCCCGATGTAAGATCTTAATTCGTTCAGACTTATCCATATCTTTTGAATGATTAAAAAATGTTTTAATTTCATCTGGCAATTGTAGTTTCTCATCACCAATGACATTAGTTAATGATTCTAATACATCACGGCATGAACCAATAGAATCCCTATACTTTCCATTTACAAAAAAATTCTGAGCCTCTTTTAAATATCCAACAACATCCTTCATTGTTTCTGAATTATCATCCATTTCTAAAGGGATTTCAAGTAACAACATTTTTTTATAATTCATCTCTCTTAGTACTTGAATCCATGCGCTTTGATTAACTTGATAGTTTAGTGTTGCTTCAATTAATCTGGAGTCATTTTGAATTAAACCTCTTGCCTTCATTTTAAATTCGAAATTGAAATCAGATCCTTTTCGACCATCTTCTATTGCTTCAATTCTAGTTCTATCAAATTCTATTTCAAAATTTAAATAATCGTCATATGAATTTGTCTTACTTTTTAGTTCAGATTGAGATAATTGGTAATGAACACGACCTACATATTTACGATCACCATTTGGAAATGTTATAAATAATTCACCATTTAAATCAGAAAGTCTTACAAGCATCTCATCAAGTCGTTCATTCCAAAAGATTTTTGTTTTTATAATAAGCCTGTAAAAACCTAATCCGTTTTCACCCTGGAGATTTGATATATACATTTTTGCGAAACCATAATTTCCATGTGTTAACATTGTATCCATAAATTTAGTCCTTAATCAATTTCAATCAACTTGCTTTTTATATATATTTATCTTTTTCTATTATATTACAACATCTTAATAACATATTAACTCCAATTAAACTTTTATTAATCACAACTTGATTTTATAAAAGATCATCAAACACGACTTCATTTAATTTTGAAATAGTATTTTCAAGAGACAATATTAGTAAGTTGTATTTTTGTTCATCTTCAACTATCTCATTTTGAATAAAAATACTAAAAGCTTCTTCCAATGATTTTAATATTGTAATTGCAGAACGTGTATAACCATAAACTTTGATTGACTTACAATCAATAATAAAAGAATTCAAACTTTGCAACAAAACGCTATCATCACTCGCAACTTTAGTTTCTTTACATTTTTCAATATCACACTTAATACTATTAATAATTGTTAAAAAATATTCGTATGTAGTTTTCATTGATTGTGAATAATACCTAATATCATTGAGGTCTAAAACCTTATGCAGGTAAAACATAATACGTACAGGAGGAAGTTGTTTCAAATTGTTTTCTATATCACTTACAGTGACTTCCTGCACTTTTATTTTTTCATTAAGTTCATCTACATGTTCCGTCTTTGCATCAATCTCTTTATAACTTTTAGATAAATTCACTAATTGTTTGTCTAACTTTGAAATTTTGTTATTTTTTTCACCAAAATCTTTTTTAAGTTCATCATATTTCTCTTGAATCTGATGATTTCCCATATTTTGAACTATAAGAGGTATAAATATTCCTATAAGTGTTAATAAGACTACAGCTATTGAAACATATAAATTTACCTTATCAACTATGGTTGAAGTTTCTTGACTAATTCTTTCAGACATCTTATCATTATCAGTTTTAATATACAGTATTAACGATTTAATCTCCTCTAAATCCTTTTTTTGCATCACATAGAATTGCTGTTGATTTTTTTCAATATCATCTACACGTGAATATTTATAGTATAAATCAATATATGAATTATTAAGATCATTAATTTGTGGTTTGATTTCGCTGACCCAATCTTTTACTTTTATTTGAAAATAAAAAACTAGAGTTAATAGCATTATAGCATTAATTATGATAAGATACCAGAATCCGATTATTTTCCAATCCCTACCTTTTTTTATTGCTGTATCTGATTGCTCAATTTCAGTATTTGCAAGATTCATACTATCTCCTTATAATTCTACTGTAAGATCCCAGTATTTATTATCATTTACTATCTTAACCGTTGAATCACTATCCTTGTAATCAAACAATCGAGCAAATATAGTATTGTCTCTTAAATTATTTTTCCAATATTCATGGGATTCAATCTTTTTATCATGTATCATTCTTTGAATTTCACAACTTGCATTTTCAACAGCTTTGGCTGTACTTTCGAAAATTAATTCGTCGTGGGTAAATATTATAAATTGAAATGGCATATCAGGTGAAAATTTAAAATATAATTCAATTATTTTTGAAAAAAATATTTCAAATTCTGATCGTTTAATTATATCACAATCAAAGAATTCGTCATCCATAACAAGAGGCAGGTTAATATTAGTATTTCTTCTTGAAGCAAGAGCAATCCCTATAGCAAGTGAAGTAGCAAACATTTTATATCTTGCATTATTGAAATACTTTTTTGGATCAATTTCTGTATTATTATATTTTAATTTAATTTCTAATTTTTTAGAAATAGATTCTCCATACTCCACATCTTTGAATGATATACTTAGCTTCATACCATCATCAAGAAAATCATCCATAGCATTAGTAATAACTTCTTTTATTGGTTCAATTCTATCCTCAACTATCGAATCAATATATGCACCAACTTCTTCTAATAATATTTTTGCTTCCTTAATAATCTCAGAATGAATTTCTAAATCTCGTAAACCAATATTTTTTTTATCTTCATTAGTTACCTTTTCTTTTAAGAGATTATCATATTCATCTCTTTTTTGTTTTAAAACTAGTTCAGTAGTTATTTTTTCATCATATCCACGCACGGCAGACTTTTTCAATAAACCGTCCTTGATTTCCTTTAAAAGAATATCTCTGGAGCTTATTTTATTTCTAATCTCAGCATAATAACTTTCAGCAAATAGGTTTTCACCAAATTGTTGAATTAAATCTAATAATTTATTTCTATCATTTTCAATAAAGCCATTACCTTTAATAGAATGTAATTCTTCCAAAATTTCATCATAAGGTATTATTCCTATAATCGTGTTCACATCGTTTAATAAAACTTTGTAATGTGCATTTAATTCTTCATTAACTGGAAAATATATTTCCGTATCAAATATTTCTAAAATTATTCTAAGAGAATCTAATAAGTAAATAAGTTTATGAACTGTATTTTCAAAGTATTGCTTTACTTCTTCATTTAATTTTGTATAATCTTTATATGAAATAATAGTTTCATTTACTTCAGTCTTTATAACCTGGTAATCTTTTCTTGAATCTGAACAGAATGGACAGTTTTTTTCAACTTCAAGAAATTGTAAACCATGTTGTAGAAAATCGACTTTTGCTGATTCTAAAGTTCTCTGAGTATTATTTTTAATTAGATTAAGTTGTTCAAAAAATTTTATAAATTCATCACCATTCTTTTTAATTGTATTAATATCAGGTAAGTTAATTTGTTTATTAATCAATTCATCAATCTCATTTATCTTTTTAGAGAAATCATTATTATAATTATCAAGAGTATATGAAGAAATTTTTGAACTAAGTGTTTCTATTTCATTTGTAATCCTGTTAATACTTGCTTCAATTGTTTTTAACTTATCAACTGCTTTCTTATAATCAGTACTTTTAGTACTTCGATTAAACTGGTATTTTATTATTGCATCAAGATTAGTTTTAAAATTTGTAAAATCAATAAATCCAAGTTTTCTAGCTATCTCAATTGTATAACTGTCATCATTAATTTCTATTTGTGAATTAATAAGTATATCATACTCGCTTATGAATGAAACTGAAGGATTTGTATTTGAGACTTCTTCAATATCTGAAATTTTGTTCTTTAATGAAAAAATACCACTTGGTGTTGAAATCTCTACATTTGAACTTTTTTTTGTTATTTCATTTTCCAGATATCTTATACTGCTTTCTTTATAATTTCGATATAACTTTTCTCCGATTTGATCATTGCAATAAATATATTCCATTGCTGAAAAAATTGAAGATTTGCCAGAGCCATTATGCCCAATGATTACAGCATTCTGAATGGCTTTATCTTTTAATAAACTGATACCATAGGGTTGTTCATTTTTATAATCTCCGATTCCTCTAGTATTTGTTAGAAAAATATATTTACATCTATAATCATTAGCTGAATTTAGTTGTTCATCAGGAAATAATAAACTACTTTCATCTTTGGTTAAAGATGTTTGTGGAATATATCCTTCATATAATTTATTAACAATATTGTATAAATCGGCACCTTTTAATTGATCTGTTTCAACATATGAGGTTTTCAAACTACTCCATGTTGTTATAAAAAGTCTTAAAAGTTTATTCTCTTTAAGCTGGTCATTGTATACTTTTTTTAAATAATTATATAATTTATCTTCCATTTATCACTCCATAATATCCCTCTAAAGCAATCTACAATTACGTAGTAGGTCACACCTCAAACCCAATCCCCTTCAAATTCTCCCTTATCCTCTTATCCAGATGCTCACTCTTAACAAACTGTTCCTCAAGCTCCTCTGTGAGCCTCTGCATCTTCTCTTCAAAAGGTTCCCCGTCATCAGCCTTCTCTTCAATCCCAACATACCTGCCAGGTGTAAGAATATATTCATGTTCCCGAATCTCTTCAATCTTAACAGACCTGCAGAAGCCGGGAACATCAGTGTAGTCCGAACTGCACCCTTCGGCTCCGTGGTCATTGAGCGGAGCCGAAACTAACTGTTCAGTTCCATTACGCTGGTTGAGCGGAGCCGAAACTAACTGTTCAGTTCCATTACGCTGGTTGAGCGGAGTCGAAGCCCTCCACGCATGATACGCCCCCGCAATCCTCTTAATATCCTCATCAGAAAGCTCCCTGTGAACCCTGTCAATCAGAGCCCCCATCTTCCGTGCGTCAATAAACAGAGTCTCTCCCTTTCTGCTTCTGAACCTGGGGTTCTCCTTGTTGCGGTTTACAAACCATAGCGATACCGGTATACCTGTTGAATAAAACAGCTGTCCCGGCACAGTATGCTTGTACTCCGCGGGATCCATATTGTTCCGCATCTTGTCAGCAGCGAGCCACAGCTTTTCTTCAAAGCCGATATTGGCGGCATTTGTATTTGTCTTTCTGGATGGTTTTAAGTCCGGTTCTTTTTTAGGCATTTGGTTCCTGATATTATTTTTATTTCTATATCAATTTACAGACATATCTGACGTTGCCTGTCAAACAGTAAAACCTGAATATACATAAAAACCTTATTAAATTAAAAATTCAGCATAACACTGCACATAAAACTATATCTGTATAAATCTTTTTGCTGAAATACCTTTATCTTATATAACAATTCAGCATTTTAAAATTGTTATATAAGACATCACTACACAGTGTAAAATATCTTCATACAAATTCTTTGCCATCTGTTCGCCACGTGTTCGCCCGGATAAAACTGAAAAATTTTATTTTTTTCAATTTCTTTTAAATCTCCCGATTCCGGAAGTATCAGAGTTGAGCGGGGATGCTTGTCTGAATGCCCTCATCCGCATTACAACCGCTCCCGCACCCTGTACAGAGGTTTTCTGTGTATAAAAAAAACCGGTTCAAGCCAGATACCCTCTCCCGGACTTCGGCCGGGAGAGGGTGCTCCAGCGTCAGCGTCGAGCGGGAGAGGAGTCTTTAATCTATTAAGGGATTGGCATGATTTTATGCGTACAGAAATACCCTGCACGAACATTCTCAGGTCGGACATCAGACAATTCAGATGTAATAACAGGACAGATTTAAGACAAAATCCCGACTCTCTTTACAGAAAAGTCAGTTTCGCTTCAATTTCACTTCAATTCCGCCTCAAACACGATGCATACAGCTTTAAACGCGCGTTTTTCTCTGCCGGTAACGGTGTTGAAACGGTATTGAAACGGTTTTTAACACCGTTTTCATACTGCTTAAGTCCCGTATTAGCAGATTTACTTTTATCTTTTGCTGCATTAATATTACTCTGTCCATCTGCTGATCTGCTGTTTCCTGAATAGCAGCATGTATATTCTGCAGCTTCACCGGAGGCGGATACAACCACTGCATCCCCTTTTCCGCTATTTCCCGATGGAGTAACAGGTGAACTAGGTGCAATGCCGCGAAGGTATTCAGACATAAAAAGGTTATACCCTGACTTTCTCTTCCTCTTTGCCCTGTTTCTGTAAAGAGCCTTCTCCTCATCCGGAAGAACCTGCCAGGCCTTTACGCCGCCGCCGAAATTACCCCTGCACTTCACTTGCGGTTCAGTTCGTGGGTTTGATGGGATTGTACGTGCTTTAATATAGATTTTACCATAGCGTCTGTAAAATACAAGACCATCCAGACCGCCATGCGCAGTTCTTAAATAGGGATGAAGCTTTACTTTTGCCATAGATATACACTCCTTATTTATTATTATTATTTTCTCGTTATATTGAAACTTATGTCTCCTATAACCAGTGCGGAAAAGCAAATGACATGGGGCAAGCATATTTTTTAAAAATTTTATATGTTAAAATATGTTTTGCCCCTTCCGGGCGCCCGAGCGTAGCGACAAAGTACCCCCGGGGTAAGCGCCGCACTGAGCTGAGAGCTGCGAAGTGTGCGGGGTCAGAGAGGTAAAGACTACTGAAGATATACTATATAGACAGTGTTTATCCTTTCATATATCTTCTGCTACATAAAATTATCAATGTTGCTCTCCAGAACCTCCTTGAATTTTCCTATGTGGATACCGTCAACAAAGGAGTGGTTCACCTGAACCGAGTAAGGGAGCCATATCCTCGAGGAGTCTTCAAAATGTTTACCCCAGGATATTCTTGGAACAGAATCGTTTTTATTCAGGTTTATGGTATGGGATATATGGGTAAATGAAATCCATGGTATGGAGGTATAGAATATGTAATCATCCCGGTCAATAAAATCCCCGGCTACAAAATATTCCTTCTGTGAGGCCGACTTGATCTTTGCATCATCAATAAAATCCTTAAGGCTCTCTCTCATCTCAACAGTTACCATCTTAAACAGGTCGCTACCATCATCCATATACGAGAATGAAGGGGTTAATAATTCATGAAGTACCACTTTTTCATTTCTTATCCTGTACCGGAATTCTTCAACCTGGTTCGCGCTTATTGTTGAAAGATAGATCAATGTATAGTAGAGGGGATATCTCTCCTCTTTTATTTTTGAGATAAGGGATGTTATATCAACATTAAAGCAGAGATTAATATGCGGGTAATCCATTCTTGAAAAAAACGCGAAATGTTCTTTTCTTTTCCAGTTATTTATATTGATCTCTTTCATAACAGACTCCTCCGGATTTTTAAAATTGACACAACATTATATAGTACCGGTTTTTTGTCAAGAATTGACATGAAAATTAATGTGCAGGATATCAAGATTATGACCTGACAGTTAAAGATTGACAGGCAACAGGATGTGTGTATAATTCAGAAAACCGGTGCCTTTTTATATATCCGGCAGGTATGTGGAGTTGTCAGACAGGCTGTAATTAAATAAATGGAGAATATATGAAACGGAACAATTTTAAAAACCTTCTTTTTGTTATTATTATAATTTCTGCTGTAAATGTGGTTTCCTATTCTGCAGAAAAAGAGGGAATCACATGGCTGCTTAAGCCGGATTTCCAGTGGGTTGGCAATTTTTCCGAGGGACTTGCAGTATTCGCATTAAACGGTAAATACGGTTTCATTAACAGGGATGGTAAAGTTGTAATAAAACCGAAGTTCGAAAAGGCCTTCGATTTTTCAAACGGGACAGCTTCTGTAGCTGATGGCAAATGCGGTCTTATAGACAGAAACGGTGATTATATTATAAAACCTGTTCACCAGTATTACCTGTACTTTCATGAAGGCCTTGCAAGCGCTGTTAAAGATGGAAAATTCGGATTTATTGATCTCAAAGGGGACTTTGTAATTGAGCCGCAGTTTGATTCCGCAGGTGAATTCTGGGACGGCATGGCCAGGGTTAAAAAAACCTCAAACGGAAAATATGCATACATAAACAGAGATGGTAAAGTTGTAACAGATTACATCTATGAAACAGCTGATTATTTTAATGAGGGCCTGGCCCCTGTGCAGCTGGAAAAGAACGGAAAGTACGGGTATATCAACAAGGAAGGGAAGATGATTATTCCGGTACAATTTGAAAGGGCGATCTATTTTGTCGAAGGGATCGCAGCCGTTAAAAAGGGTGATAAATGGGGATATATTAATAAAACCGGGAATTTTCTTATCCAGCCTCAGTTTGATGAAGGCCGGAGTTTTTCAGAGGGTTTATCTCCCGCTAAGAAGGGAAAATTCTATGGTTACATAAATAAAAGCGGCGAGTTTGTTATAAAACCGCAATTTCATTATGTGAATGGTTTCAGTGAAGGACTGGCTGCCGTGCTGGATGAATCAACGGGAAAATGGGGCTTCATAGACAGGAAAGGAAATATGGTTATAAAACCTCAGTTCAGTCAGGCCAATGGATTTCATGAAGGTGCTGCATCTGTAATGAAATTGTACTGGGGAATGATTCTGAATACTTACCCTGCAGTAAAACAGGAGAATGGAGCAATAGAAGCTGGGCTACTGGTCGGGACACTGAAATCCGTTACTTCCGGAGAGATACTTGTAGATGGAAGTGATATCGCCAGCAGCGTGAAGATGTGGGATAAACTCTGCGTTTATTCAGGTGACAGGGTGATTATTCTCCGTGCAACATTCCCCATGATGACTGTTGTGAAATGCAAAGTTATATCAGGGAGCAGCAGTGATATAAAACCGGGTATGAAGGTTTACAGGTACAGGGGATAATCCGGGTAAGTGTGAAGCATAAACAGTAAATCACGATTGACAAATCATAATCTGTTAATATCAGTAAATTGAATTTTCAAATGAAAATTCCCGGAAAAAAATAAAAGCTGAAGGATTAAGAATGAAAAAAATTATATTTTTTACTGCATTTATATTTTTAGCAGCTGTTTTGCTGATTACACAGAAAACCGTCGCTGAAGAGGAAAAAGCATATAAAATCGGCGACAAGGGCCCTGCCGGCGGAATAATTTTTTATGACACAGGAAATTCATCAGGCCCCTGGCGTTATCTTGAAGCTGCACCTGAAGACCAGGGTAAGGCGGCATGGGGATGCTACCCGGTATATCTGAAGGGTGTAAAATATACAGGGATGGGCCAGGGTAAAATGAATACAGAAGCGATAATAAATGAATGTGAAGATCTGGACACCGCTGCCAGGTTATGTGTAGATTACCGTGGAGGGGGTAAAAGCGACTGGTACCTCCCCTCTAAAAGTGAACTGAACGAGATGTTCAAAGTGCTCTCCGGCAGGGGAGATGCAAAACTTGTATTTGAAAATTACTGGAGTTCCTCCCAGTATAATTCAAACTCCGGCTGGATGCAGAATTACGCCGGACGTATTGAAAATCATTTTGGCAAAGACGCAGAGCAGAGAGTACGCGCAATAAGGTCTTTCTGATTACTCTCTCCCGGTGAAAATACACCCTTAAAACCACGGCTTTTTCGTGACTACCTGAAAATTGCAGACAGTAATTGTCTGCACAGCTTTATGGCGCTGATAAAACATATTTATCCGCCGGCCGGTGGTCCGCTACATTATTGCTTTGTAACTACTAAATATTAAAAATGCAGTACTATGAATTTATAGATGATACTATTAATACATAGAACGGAATTTTCACTCCCGCCGTAATATTCTATTGCTGATTTACATATTGGGAATAAGTGATTGCCGATAACTTTTATACTGTCTGACAGAAAACTGCTCTGACAAAAATGAAAATGACACCCGATGTTTTGGTAAATGTTCAGCACGTGAGGTATGTTGATGCAACAGAAGGAATATAGATATACAGAACAACCCTTTTAAAGGTTTCAGTTTTATATTATTGCAACCATTCACTGCAAACCGCTGTTGTATTTTTTAAGATCAATAACCACCATGTAACTTCCGGGTTTTTAAAGTTTTATTGTAAATGCCGGAATTGCTAAACCAAGAAAACAGACAGACATGCTTTCTGTATCATGGAGTACTGCATGATACAGAAAGTTTTTAAGACGGATGTTCCTTATAAAAATCAGCGGGGGTATTTTATGTTACTCAAAGGTATTTTCTGGACAAATAATAAAAAACATGGTTTTATCAGAGGAACGATAGGGGGGTACATCATGTATCCTTCAATTGTAATATTTTTAATTTTCGAGATATTATTTCTGAAAATATTAACAAGGGTATTACTTATTCTCAACAACGGAGCCCGGACTCTGGAGAAAAGAGATTTTGTCTCCTATGGCAGGATTGATCTTGATGATTACAGCTGGTTTGACCGGGGAAACTGCCATTTCTGCGCTTATGCGAATGGTATTACCCAGATGATATCCGTGACGCTGGATTTAATAGGAGAATGTGATATTAACACTATGTCCGAATCAGAAAAAAAACAGGTGGAGCATCTTCTGGCTAAAGCCTTTTTCTGGGCCAAACCTGTTGGAATTACAGGTCTGGCATTTGTCTTAACCTTTAAAAAATTACTGGGATATGACAAGGCAGATATGAATGTTATCAAAGATGACTTGAAAAAAAGAAATTATGGCAGAAATCTGCGATCAGAGGGTTTTAAATCAATTTATCAGAATGCATTTAAACTCCGTATTTTGTTTAAATCTTTTCAGCACACTTTATCAATAATTGAAAGTAACTGGTGTCCATTAACCTATGCAAATAAAAAAATCCTGTTAGAGCACCAGGAAAAATTTATATCAACAGGATATGACGATGTTGTAGATTTCATTTTAAAAAACTAAATTACAGGAAATTATACCATACTACAGCAAAAAAAGAAAGCTGTCTGACATTGGAAATTAATAATAAAATGGAGGATTAATTTATGTTCGATAGAATAGTTTCCACATTATACCTTTTTTTAATTATGATAACCTGCGCAGTTCTCTTTTTCCCGGCACTTTTAATCTGGCTTGTTACTCTCCCATTCGATAAAAAGAAGAGGCTGCTCCATATATATACCTGTTTCTGGGGTGCCCTTTATACCTGGATTTTCCCGAGCTGGAGAGTGCATGTTTCAGGAAGAAAGAACTTCAGGAAAAACACAACATATATTGTCGTATCGAATCACCAGTCGCAGCTTGATATCCTGCTGGCCTTTAACCTTTTCAGACATTTCAAGTGGGTATCCAAGGCAGAGATATTCAGGCTCCCGTTTATAGGCTGGAACATGTATTTTAACAGGTATATACGGCTTATCCGCGGCGACAGGGAGAGTATTGAAAAGATGATGGCTGCAAGTGAAGAGCGGCTGCTTGAGGGGAGTTCTGTCTATTTTTTCCCTGAGGGAACCAGGTCACATGACGGAAAGGTTAAGAAGTTCAAACCGGGAGCTTTCATCCTTGCGCATAAACTGAAGCTTCCGATTATTCCAATAGCAATTTCAGGGACCTGTATAGCACTTCCCAAATACAGTCTGAACACCAGAGGTATTCAGAACCTTTATCTTGATATACTTGAAGAGATCCCATATTCGGAATTTGCATCTATGTCTGTTGAGGAGACCTCGGATATGGTAAGAAATATTATAACCGGCCGGGTGGAAGAACTTGCTGTCATGGGGAAAAGACGAAAAAGTAATATATTCTTCAGGTAATCCGAAAATCAGACAGAGAAAGTTTAAGCATGCCTCTGCTCCCTGCTCCGGGACTCTCAGTGAGAAATTTCTCTCCGTGAGCAGAGGCCTCTGCAATTGATGCTTCTGCCCTACGGCAGCCGCACTATTGAACCCACTTCAAAAACAGTCTCTTTTGCAAGTTTTGAATCGCCATCATCAGAGAGATAAATAAGGAGCAGACCACTCAGAAAATGACGTGCAGGATCAGTGGGCATGGGCAGGTCACGCCAGTTTTTAAACACCATTGGTTCTTTCAGTATTTTGATGGTTACCCGTTTTTTATCATCGCGGAAATAATAATATTTTTCAGACTCTTTGCCCTTAACCGGTGTAAGCGTCTTATTGTAATGATCAAGCAATTCTCTGTGAAAATCGAGAACACCCTGCGCGCTGCTGCGGGCAAGCTCATCTTTATCGGAGCTTTTCAGATTTTTGTCCGGATTAAGATAAAGAGAATAAAATGGCGTATTCTTCATAAATGCACCGGAAAAAGCGGCATCATTACCACTCAGAAATGAAGGATAGGGACTGTTTTCTGTGAATAACCGGTCTGATGCATCTATATATCCGAACTTGACGGCTGCATTGCCGTTGCCGGAGGTATAATTAACAAGCTTCCTGCCGCTCTCAGGCATGTCAGCAATATGGTATACCCTGAGTACTTCAGGACAGATATCCGCTGCTTTAAGATTCTCTGGAAAATTAAAAAGTTTTAGATACAATTTGAACTTTTCAGGTTTTTTTCTGTCAGGCAGGGTAAAACCGAGACCCTTGATATCTGAAAGTACAATATTGTCTATATCCGGCAAATACTCTTTCGAGAGCTTCATTGACGGAACTTTAATTGAATTGCCCGGTACAACCTTTCCGTCCGGAGTATAGGCCAACTGAAAACGAAGCTGTCTGTCAACCTGCCATCCGGCAATAACCGGCAGGGCAACCGACACTATAAGACATAGAGTAAATATTATAAAACTGATTTTTTTCTGCATACCACCCCCCTATTTATGAAACAGATTAATATATATTTATACAGATATTCAATTCATTTTTTAAATAAATCAGGTATATTCCGGAGATGGTTTTACTGTATATAACCAGTTTTATGTATTCGGGCAAAAAACTGCAACCAAACCGTAATTGAACCTTGAAACTATTCTTTCAACAATATACTATTATTTGTGATGTGATCAATTATGATAAAATAACCGGTTTGGAAACAACTCTGTTCTTGTTTATGAGTCGCTGTTACAACAACTGTAATAACTGTATAAAATTAATCTGCAAAGGGGATTTTATGAAAGCCTTCTGTTTGACTGTTACAATATTTTTTTTCACACCAGCGATATTCTGCTGTAATTCTCACCCGCATGTTGATGCAGGATTACCCTCCTTCCCTGCCGGCTTTTATGAAGATGATCCTCTCCCCGATAAAACAGTTTATCTGACCTTTGATGACGGCCCTTCGGAATGGACAGAAAAAATACTGGATATACTGAAAAAGGAGGATGTCAAAGCTACATTCTTCATAAGCGGCGACTGGGCTCCACATTCAACAAGGGTAAATAATGATTTCAAAAGATATAAAACCTCGCTCATCCGCATGATAAAAGACGGACATGCACTTGGCAACCATACTGTTGACCATAAAGATCTCGCCCATCTCACTCCGGAAAAAATAGCACGCGAGTTTGATGAGAACCAGGAGATGCTGGACAGAGAACTGGGAAAAGATTCAGTAAAACTGACTCTCATAAGGCCCCCTTTCGGTTCACCATGGTTTGATAAATATCCGGAAGCCTCTAAAATTATGGTCGGTGACGTAGTTAAAAAGCGGGGTGTTGTAATAATGTGGTCAAGGCACTTCGATTCAGGAGATTCAAAAAACTGGGTCAGGGGTGACTGGTATAAGGAAGCTCCGGGAGTTAACATCGATAGTGCTGAATTTACAAAAAGAATGCACTGGATATACAAAAGAGTAATCTCCCGCGCCGACGGTAAAGGGATTGTTATTCTTTTTCATGACACACACCTTACAACAATGGAAATTCTACCCTCCATCATTGAGAAGCTTAAAAGTTCAGGATATAAATTTGCAACTGCCGAAGAGTTAGTCAGATGGAAGTTCAATAAAGGAAGCGCGGAGGTTATCAGGCAGGCCATGTAAATTACCGGTACAGGCATACCTCACTCTAACTTCGGGTGAGGCAACCTTCGGAAGAGCTTCAGCTATAACGGTTAATAAACCCATTAAAGAGGGGTGACGGCTATTCGTTTTTCGGAAACAA
Organism: Spirochaetota bacterium; assembly: GCA_963664815.2. Classification (GTDB taxonomy): domain Bacteria; phylum Spirochaetota; class UBA4802; order UBA4802; family UBA5550; genus WRGT01. The sequence continues at coordinate 852,783 of CAXXHB010000003.1, read as the reverse complement.
TATTCATGCCGTCCGGCCCCCCTCTGAAGGTTTAACTATTTATAATTTACCGGCTTAAATAAGACAAAAAGCAGTTCTGTTTACTTCCCTGCCTCTCTTTTCCTCAGTTCATTACGCATAGGCTTGCCTACACCCGTTACAGGGAGTGAGTCTATAAACTCAACCTGCGTGGGAACCTTGTATCCCGAAAGCTGCTTTTTACAGTAATCTATAACCTGCTGTTCCGAAAGTTCAGCGCCCGGCTTTTTGACGATAAAAGCCTTTACGGATTCACCGCGTTTGGGGTCCGGAATCCCCACAGAGCATGCATTGAGCACTCCGGGTATTGCATAGAGAACCTCGTCCACTTCACGCGGATATACGTTGAATCCGCTGCACAGAATCATATCTTTCTTCCTGTCCACAATAAAGATAAAACCGTCTTCATCCATGTATGCTATATCCCCGGTATAAAGCCAGCCGTCCCTTATTGCTATATCAGTCTCCTTCTGGTTTTTCCAGTAGCCTGACATTATGGTAGGGCTTTTTGCTATGAGTTCTCCGGCCTCGCCCAGAGGCAGATCCTTTGTACCTGTATCGATATCGACAATGCGTATATCAACATCAGGCCACGGCAGACCGACGCTGCCTATTTTACGCTTACCGAAGGGTGTACATGTAAGAACATTCGATGTTTCAGACATTCCATAACCCTCGGTTATGACAGCGCCGGAGAGCTCCTCAAAGGTCTTCATTGCCTCAACAGCCAAAGGAGATGAACCGCAGATAATCCCTTTTATCGATTTTATCTTGGATTTCGGAGTATCAGGATGCTGGTTAAGACCGAAAATCATCGCAGGTACCGCCGCATAATAATTCGGTTCATGCCTGTTGATTGCAGCCAGGATATTGTCAGGGGTCGGCTGTGTTACAAGAACAGAACATCCGCCGGCAATTTTGTTTATGTTCACGTTGGTATTAAATCCATATATATGGTACAGCGGCATGCAGCATAACGTCTTAAGGTATGGTTCTTCTTTGTAGCATCCTCCAAACCATGCATGGTCCTGGTATGCAATTGAAAGAACATTATAGTTGCTCAGCATGCACCCCTTGGAAACACCTGTTGTTCCGCCGGTATATTGAAGCATCGCGACATCTTCCGAGGCTACCTTAATATCCGGTTCCCTGTCGGCTCCGCTCTTCAGCAGTTCATCGAAATCGAGTACATTTTTCCCGTAGGGTATATCAACTTTCTGGCCGGCCTGGAAAACAACAACTTCTTTAAGCGCAACCGATCCCTTCTGCATTACCTCAATCGGCTTTGCCGAGACTCCGGCCCACGCGATGACTGTTCTTGTTCCGCTGTCATTAAACTGGTGTGTAATCTCCTTTTCTGTTGCCATTGGATTTGTTGGCACTATAATAGCCCCTATTTTATAACACGCCTCAAGGCCTATAATGTACTGCGGGAAATTCGGAGACATAAGAGCAACACAATCCCCTTTTTTTACACCAAGATTAAGAAGTGCGTCCGCCAGCTTTCTCGCCATGCTGTTTGCTGCTTTGTATGTAATTACTGTGTCCTCAATTATTATATAGGGACGGTCAGGCGCTGCTGCTGCGTTTTCATTGAACTTATCCTTCAACGGCACTTTCGGGTAGTCAATAGAATGAGGAACTCCCTTGTCATACCATTTCAACCAGGTTTTTTCCATAATGATTCAATCCTCCTCTCAATTTTGTTGTAAATTTTATTTGTTTTACTTATATTTCACACACAAATCTAAATGATTAATACTATTTTTCAATCATTAAAAATAATTATTTGAAAATTAGACATCCGGATTGAAGAGACGTCCATATTATATATATTTATAATAAAACTGATAAAAATTTGAGGATAATATGTTCAAAGAGGAGAGAGAATCTCAGGATTTTAAATGGGAGATGCTGGGAGATATTGAGCTCGGCAGGCCAAACCTCGGTTCAGCGGTTGATCTCAGCATATATCGCCTGATGCAATACACAATTCGTGATGCCCTGATTAAAGAGGTAGGTGTAGAGACTGCAGATAAAATTTTCTACCAGGCCGGGGATCTCTCCGGAAGAGAATTTTACCGGAATATGATAACCGGAAAGGGGAGCCTGAACGAATTTATTGAAGAGCTGCAGATGCTGTTAAAAAACCTGAAAATAGGCATACTCAGGATGGAATCAGCTGATCTTGAAAAAATGGAACTTGTGCTGACAGTCGCAGAAGACCTTGATTGTTCCGGACTACCGGTTTCGGACGAAGCAATCTGCACATACGATGAAGGTTTTATAAGGGGCCTTTTATGGGAACATACAGGAAAAAACTTTCAGGTCAGGGAGATAGATTGCTGGTGTTCCGGTGACCGGGTTTGCAGATTCAGGGCGATACAGGTTGAAGATTAATGACAATTTAACATATGAATGATGATATAAAAATAATTGAAGCTATCTCAGATTCATTAGCCGCATTGCTGGTGGGCGGAAAAAGCGATCCGGTGATTATACCTGAAGGCTGCGCCGATAATAAAATCAAAATACTTACAGGCAGAGTCAATGAGATAATAACCGGGCTCAATTCCTATACTGAGTCTCTTCTCTCTATTTCAAATGGCGAACTTGCACATGAAATTCCGAAAGGGAAAATGAAAATACACGGTGCTTTAAAGAATTTACAGGCAAATCTTAATCATCTTACGTGGACTACCAAAAGAATTGCCGCAGGAGATTTCAGCCATCAGGTCGACTTTATGGGTGATTTCTCAAATGCATTCAACAGCATGACTATGCAGCTGAAGCAGGCTTTTGAAATTATTGAATCACAGAATATAAAGCTTCTGAAACGGGACAGGGAGATAACCCGTGATCTCAAACTGGCGGCAGTTGTACAAAAAGCGCTGATATCAGATAAACCTGATATCCCCGGAATAAAAATTCATTCAATCTATAAACCGATGATTCTTATCGGCGGTGATTTCTTCACTTTTGTAAAATTCAGAAACGAGGAACGTTTCGGCGTATTTATCGCCGATGTTAACGGTCATGGTGTTAGTGCGGCCCTTGTTACGGGGATACTTGCCGTGCTGATAAACTCATCCGGAGAACTCAAGAGTGAACCGGCTGAGTTTTTACATGATATCAACAGCCGTATTGTCGATCTTGGTCTTGATATATACTTTACGGCTCTTTACGGGATATGTGATGTCAAAAATAAAACATTTACATATGCCCGGGGAGGCCACAACAGACCATTCTGGATACAGCAAAATCACGAAATATCTGAACTGAATGCAGACGGACCTATGCTTGGGGTAATGAAAGATATTTCTATAGAAACACAGACTGTCCCATTCAGTTCAGGAGATAAACTGATTATATATACCGATGGTCTTACAGAAACTGAAAACAATGATGGTATTGCTTTTGAAACTCAGACGCTGCGGGATACACTCGACAAAAATGCAGATATGAATATACAGGATTACATTAATTCTATTTATGAAAAGCTGATCGAATTCAGAGGTTCTGATAAATTTAATGACGACGTCTGTATTTTAGGCATTGAACTGCTCTGCTGAAATATATAAAAATAACTTGATATTAAACATTATACAGACTTTTATCATTGTATTATTAAATATACTTCTCATTAATAAAAAATAAGGGATTCCTGATGGACAAAAAACTTTATTATGCTATGGCGCAGAGTGATGATATTGATCCGGAATATGCGACGAATGACATAACAAAAAGATGTCTTTCACAACTTAACGGCAGAAAACCTGATGTAGGGATTATATATATGGGTATGGCTGTTGACCATGAGAAGGTGCTGAATATAATATCGGAAAAGCTTAAAAATATTGAACTGATAGGATGCACAACTGACGGCGAGTTCTCAACCGAAACAGGCTACATACAGGATTCAATACTCCTTATACTGTTCAGCAGTGATATAATTCAGTTTATTCCTGGCAAAATAGACATGAAAGAATACAATATTGAAAATATAAGAAAGGAGATTAAAAGTTCAATCAGCAGAACGGGGAAAAGTCCGAAACTCGGGATTCTTTTTTCCGACGGAATCGCCATGAACAGCGAAACATCACTGGAAATCATGAACAGTGTATTTTATGGTGAAATACCGGTTTTCGGGGGCGCTGCAGGAGACAGCTGGAGCTTCACAGGGACAAAACAATTTTACGGCAACTCGGTACTGGAGAGTACATCTGTTTATCTTATTATCTGCGGAGATTTTGATTTTTCCTTCGGGACAGGTACAGGCTGGATCCCGGTGGGGAATTTCAGCATAGTAAACAGCTCCGATAAAAATGTTATAAAAGAAATTGACAACATCAGAGCTATCGATTTCTACAGGGGACTCCTGGGGGATGGAGCCACTCCATCAATTGAAATGCCCATGGCGGTGTACGACCAGAATAATTCTTTCATTTACCTCCGGACTGCTCTTGAAAACAATATCGGTGAAGACGGTTCAATTACTTTTTTAGGCAATATCCCTGAAAATTACAGGGTAAAGCTGACCGTTGTTGACCGTAATTCTATACTTGACGGCGTAATAACCGCGGTGGAGAATGCGAAAATGAAGTTCCCGTCAGGGAATAAACCATCCATTGCCATATGCTTTTCATGTACAGCACGAAGAGCGGTTCTCGGGTCACGAACTGACGAAGAATGCAGTATAGTGAAATCAAGGCTTGATGAAAATACTATTATATGCGGTTTTTATACATATGGTGAATTTTCACCCCCGGAGGCATCCATGAAAAGCATATTCCACAACGAAACATTTGTCTGTCTGCTGATAGAATAATACTCAGAGTAAACCCAATGCCTGCAGCCGATGACGAGAAAAAAAGGATATATGATCTTGAAAAGAAGATCAGACTGCTTGAACGAAAGCTTAAGCAGGACACGCTATCCAGAATTCTTATCGAAGAGGCAAATGACAGGTATCAGAATATTTATAAATTTGTTCTGAAACAGCTGACCGAACAGAAGGAGGAACTGGAAAAGGCAAAAAGCGTTCTCAATGAAAAAACTATAGAACTTGAATCCGCGAATCTTCAGCTTTTATTTGCAAAAGAAAAAGCCGAGAAATCGGACAGGTTTAAAAGTGAATTTCTTGCAAACATGTCTCATGAAATCAGGACACCGATGAATGCGGTAATTGGTTACCTGTCACTCCTTGGAAAAACAGATTTAAATTCACAGCAGGGAGAATATGCCGGAGAGATAAAAAACGCCTCCGATATTCTTCTTTTTCTTGTCAATGACATACTTGACCTTTCAAAAATCGAATCGGGGAAAATGATATTCGAGGAAAAGAATTTCAGCCTGAAAAAAATCATAAACGAAAGCTCTTCGCTTAATATACCTAAAGCAGAAGAGAAAGGATTATATCTTATAATTAATTATGATGACGCGATTCCCGGCATACTAATGGGTGATCCCATGAGATTAAAACAGGTACTGAATAACCTGATTTCCAATGCAGTAAAGTTTACCAGCACAGGAGGAATTGTAATAGAGGCCGTCTATGGAGGATCAGCAGGAGAAAAGGAAAAGATATTAATCTCTGTTTCCGACACCGGAATCGGCATCAAAGATGAAGAGAAAGATATCCTGTTTGAGCCATTTATACAGTCAAAATCAAATATTTATGAGCTAACCGGAGGCACAGGCCTGGGGCTGACAATATGCAAACAGATAGTCCGGCAAATGGGGAGTGACATAATTCTTAAAAGCGAGTATGGTAAAGGCTCCCGATTCTGTTTCGAATTGACTCTGGAAAGAGGTATTGATGAACTGCAGGGAGCTGAACCGGAAAATGGAATTATCAGTGACGGGATAAATTTCAGAAAAGATATCTCAATACTTGTTGCCGAAGATAACTCAACCAGCATGAGACTTTTTGATAAAATTCTGAATATACTTGAATTACACACGGATAGCGCCGTCAACGGGGAAGAGGCCGTTGACAGATGCAGAAATAAAGAATACGATCTTATCTTCATGGATAATATAATGCCGCTGAAAACCGGCTTCGAAGCTGCACTGGAGATAAGGAGTTCCGGTAAAAGCAGAAACGCGGTTATAATAGCAGTCACAGCCGGAGTTTTAAAAGAGGAAAAAGATAAACTCCACAGTGCGGGTATGAATGATCTGATCTCAAAACCGGTAAATATAAATGAAGTTAAAAGGATAATGAGCCGATTCTTCCCATGCTGAAACTGACAATTGTTTTCTCATTCATCCTTCCGTATAAACCATAATACTCCTTTTTTTAATAACCGTCTTCATACCTGAGCTGAAGAACAACCGGAACTATGTTTGTAAAAAATTTAAAGAATATATTAAAGCCCGAAGAACGATGTTCCGATATTTCAAGTGTTATACGATTATTTTCCAGTTAATAAATTTATAAATAATTTAATAAAAAACAAGGAGTACATATGGCAACTGCAAAACAAATTGAAAACACAATCAAAAGAAAGACAGCAAAAGTGGCAAAGTGTCAGAAAGAAATCAAAGCTGAAACAGCAGCAATAGCTAAACTTAAAACTGATATGGCTGCTGCGAAGAAAAAAGAAGCAGAAACAAAATCAAAACCCAAAGCAAAAGCAAAACCAAAAGCTGCTCCGAAGAACTGATATTTCTTATCGTAAAAGAGGGGAGCACCCCTCTTTTTTAATAAGGATGTTCATAAGCCCAGAAAGGATTATGACGATTACAGGGACAAATATCTTAAGAGTGTTGGAATAACTACTTTATGATTTAAAAATGAAGATGTAACTGGCAATATAGGATCAGTTAATCTTAAATGAGTCGAGAAACTTTAGTCTTTTTATCAACACTTCTGTAAACAATTCAGCACTTTCCGATCTGTTATTCTCTTTTATTGTTTTATATACTTTGATATGTTCATTATTGGTATTTACAGAACCCGATAACACCTGGTGCTGGTATTCCTCTTCAGTGAATTTTTTTAAGCTTAGTGAAGAGATACGTCTTTCAATAAAAAACTTATCGTATTCTTTAACGGCATTATTTTCTCTTTTTATCTTGTTTAACTCATTAATTACATAGAGAACTGTTCTCTCTTTATTCATCACCTGATTGAACAGCTTTGTATGCCGCATTTTTAAAGAGATCAATATCACCGACAGGGAAACAGCCTCCGTTCTTAAATTTTCGCAGGACAGGAAAAACAGATAAACAGAACTGCACAGCAGGTTCAGATCGCGCAATGATAATGAAAATGTCGATGCCATTAACATCGCCGAATATTTCAGTTCCTCAGTCAAAATTTCAGGATTTGAATTTTTGTTTATTATTTCAGTTAAGGGTGTTTCAGTTGACAGATATCCACAGTACAATTCACCGGTATAATTATCTGATGTTAAATTGTATTCAAAATCAATAAATTTTCTGAGATAATTCCGTTCTTTCATATTCTGACCGAACACGGTTTTAACTGAATATCCGATCTGTTCCATGTCCATACCCAGAACAATAATTATACCCTCAACTTCAAGGAAATGTTGAATCTTTTCAAGTACCTGTATTGCATAATCCGGTCTGCAGAGATCCAGTTCATCAATAAAAAAAATCAATGGCCTTATTGTCTGTTCTCTGTTATTCTCATTCTTCTGTAGATCTTCAACCATCTCCTTTAATTGTTCTCTGAATTTCTTAACATGATCTTTTGTGGCTGAATAATTTTTTATCTGTTCTTCCAGAACACCGGAGACAAATTCGGAAAAAGTATCATCCATTCCCTTTTCTATATCCAGTGTCCCGTGAGACGCTATTTTAACAACAGCGGGGATTGATTTTTTTACTATATCCTTTCCGGTCTTTTTAATCTTCTTGAATACTTTTCTTGCTCTTTCAGATTCAAAGCCCTGTTTTTTCAACTCGTCAAAACCTGAATTTATCTCACCTATAAATGCCATCAGCGGGTTATCCTGGTAGTCAGACTCTCGGGCATTAAAATAGATCGACGGGAATCCCTCATTAAAAAGATGCTGCCTGAGCATCCTTATAAAAACTGTTTTGCCTGATCCCGAAGCCGAATTAAGGCAGAGGACAAAAGGCCCGTCAACATTGCCGAAAAGCTGTGTTAATACTATTGCACTCTGTTTCCTCTCCAGCTTATCATGAAGAAAGGGATTATCTTTATCAATTTCAGGTTCGGCAATTCTTATTCTCATTCTATAGTTACCTCCACAAATTCCGTAATTATATCCGGTTCTTTTAACACCTGGTTATTGTTTTGTCGTGGATATTATTATTTCACTGAATAGCTGAGGTCGATGGTAATACATTGCTGTTCATCAGCCGGTATTTTATCAACCTGTTTATAATTGTAACAGAGGAATAATCTCTTAAGTCAAGTAAAAAGAAAATTCCGGATTAATGAACACCATTATTGTTAAAAAATACACGATAAACCGTTTTTAAAAATATTTTCCGGCAATTAATATATAATTGCTTGATATAAAACGGTTTTTTATCGATCAGATCTATATATAGATAAAAAGAGAGACCCGCTGTGAAAAAAAATAAAATCAGGCTATTAATTTCCACTCTGTTACTGTTTATCCTTGCCGCACCTTCATATTCAGAAAGTGTTTATATTCTCTGCTACCATGCATTCCTGGAAAAAAAGGACCCCTACTCTTTTTCAAATGACCAGTTCAGAAGCCAGCTCCGGAGACTGAAGGATAATGGGTTTAATTTTGTTTCCTTTGAAGATGTTATAAACAACAGAATTTCCGGGAACAGGAATATTCTTGTTACTATCGACGACGGCAATCATTCTGTATACCAGACATACTATTCGGTAATGAAACCTTTGGGAATAAAACCGGTACTTGCAATATATCCCGCCGTGATCAGCAGGATGCATTATGCCATGACCTGGAACCAGGTAAAAGAGCTTTCTGATGACGGCTGCTACATCGCATCCCACGGATATTATCACCTTTTTTTATCCGAAAAGTTTTATAAAAAGAGCCCCTTTGACTTTAAAAAAGAGATTTATACATCAAAGAAAGTCCTTGAAGAGAAACTGAACAGGAAGATTGAAACCATGGTGTATCCGTTCGGCCTGAACTGTGATGCCGCTGTCAGCGAATCAAAAAATGCAGGTTATAAATACGGAATGACTGTAGTACCAAATGTGACATCCCTCCCTCTTGATGACAACTTTCACATTAACCGCTATCTTATGACAAAACCGAGACAAAAAGAGTTTATAACCTATATGATCAAAAATTCAGAGAACGGGGCAGTTGCAGAAACAAAGATCAGCCCTGAAAATTTAAATACAGCACAGGCCGTTGATGAAAAAAGCAGCAACATGAATAAAAATTCAGTTATAACCTACCCTGAAAGAATAAAAAAAATAATAGCAGATAATTTAGCCATGATGCCTGTTATAACAGAAACAGATAATAAAAAGGAAGCAATGATAAAATCCACGGTTCATCCGGCTAAAAAACATGCACTTAAGAATATAAAACATAAAAAAATTGTTACCAAGAATGAAACCAGATCCCGGGCAAAAAAAAGGCATCATAAAAATTCAATTAAGGTAGTCAGTATTTAAAATACTCTTCAATAAAACATGTCATATTGCTTTTTTTATCACTAAAGATTGCCTGATCCGCAGTTCGTATTATCTTTAAATTAATAATAATTCCTTAACTTCGTTTAGTAGAAAATGCTCTATTCCAACGCCACCGGAGGCGGCGCTGGAATAGAATCACTTATTTTATATTAAAATATATATTAAGGAATTTACGTTTTTTAAATAAAATAACAACGGGGGATTCCTATGGATCACGTGGTACAGCGTTTTACTTCAGAGAAGTCTATTGAACTGCTGAATATCGGAAACCGCAGAAGGCTCATTATAATGAGAAGGCATGCGGAGGATCCCGAGAGGGGACCAAAATATATTGAGCAGAGGAAAAAACTTACAGAGGGGCAGCATCCATTTGCAATTATAGTAAGCTGCTCCGATTCGCGTTTTCCTCCGGAAATAATCTTCGCTAACCGCGAAGGTGATCTTTTTGTTGTACGGACAGCGGGACATGTAATAGGGAGTGACGCAGCCGGCAGCATTGAGTATGCCGTTGAACATCTCAACGTGCCGCTTATAGTTGTCATGGGTCACGATAACTGCGGGGCTGTCACGGCAGCGGTGAATCACACGGAAGTCAGGGGCCATGTATTTAATGTTCTTGAAAACATCTTCCACGCTGTGGAAAAGACAAAAGACATGGATGGAGATAAAGTCTCAAATGCAATTGACCGTCATATAATTGACACGGTAAAATACCTGAAAAAACTTGAGCCTGTCTGTAAAAAAATGGTTGAGGAGGGGAGACTTAAAATTATCGGGGCAAGGTGTCCCATAGACTCTTACGAGGTGAAATGGCTGACAGACTGAACCGGCTGTGAATCTGACAAATTTTCTGATGATATATTATTTACATCTGCATTAATATATTTACAGAAAAATTATTATTGATTATCAAAGTTAATTCCTTAATGTTTACTTTAATTCAGAATAAACGTTTAATTATCACCGTCGCCGGAGGCGGCGGTGTTATATTGCCGTTCATTTTATATTAAATTATATGTAAAGGAATTATTACTGAAAATAAATATAATTTTAAGGAGCATACAATGCCGGTGTTTAAAAGAGGAAACGCGGAGATTTATTACGAGGAAACAGGAAATGGCGAGCCGATGATTACATTACATGGGTTGAGCGAAAGCACGCTGTACTGGAGCCTTCCAGGTGTAACAGGTAGACTTTCTGAAAAATTCAGGGTAATATCAATGGAGATGCGGGGACACGGCCGCACGGTTGTTAATGGAGAACCATTCGGTTTTGACGTTGAGACAATTGCCGGGGATATCGACGCCCTCGCCGATCATCTCGGCATAGATAAATTTCATCTCTTGACTCATTCCTCCGGGGGATTCCTTTCGTCACGGTACGCAATGAAAAAATGGAGCCGTCTGCATTCCCTGATACTGACAGATACGGCTTCCACAACTTCCAACATCAAGGCAAAACCTGAGTCAATCGACAGGTTCAACGACAAGTTCGCAAAAAGTTTTGAGAATTCTACATGGGATGATGTTTTTAAAGACCTTTATGTAAATCCAGGGCCGTTTTACCGGGGTATTATGGAATCGGAATCACGGGAGACGTTTATGAAGATTGCAAGAGAGATGACAATCATTAATAAAACTGCCACTATTGCCGCTTTTATACGTTCGTTTTATACTGACCCCGACCCGATGGTTGAAGGTCTCAGGAAAATATCATGCCCTGTCTTAATTATATACGGAGAAAAAGATGATCTCTTTATCGAATCAAGCAAGCTGATGGCTAAAGAGATTCCCGGCGCAAAACTGGTTGAATATAAAGGAATCGGCCACATGACAGCGATTGAATCTCCCCGGAGACTTGCGGATGATATTCTTTCTTTTACCGGGTATATGTAAGGAAAAATTCAAATTATTATCTAAGGAGGCAATATCATGAAAATAACGTCATTCCTGGGAAGTCCGCGTAAAAACGGGAATACAGCAACCCTGCTTGACTCAGTACTCAAAGGGATTCATTCATGCACTGATGCTGAAAGCGAATCTTTTTTTCTGCAGGAGATGAATATAGCACCCTGCAGAGGGTGCAATTCATGCAAAAAAGAGGGAAGCTCAGGATGTGTCGTAAAAGACGACATGCAGAAAATATATTCAGCGGCAGCGAAATCAGATATAATTATTCTCGCCACGCCAATCTACTGGTGGAGCATTACCGCTCAGATGAAAACCATGGTAGACAGGCTGTACGGTATGGATTTCAGGTGCGGCAGAAAAAAGGTCGCCCTTATTATGACCTACGAGGGTGAGCTCCCCAACTCCGGTCCGGAAACAACTGAAGTATTATTCAGGGAAATATGCGATTACCTTAAAATGGAGGCATCCGGCGTTCTCGGCGTATGCACAGGGGCTCAGCCGGTCAGTAAAAATGAAAAGGCGCTGAATGATGGTTTAAGTTTCGGAATCAGTCTCGTAAAATAAACACTGTTCGCTATCTCCGGAATTTTTTAACAGAAAATACTCTATTACTCCACTGTCATTAATGGTGGAGTAATACAATCGTCCATATATTAATACAGATCACTGAATTAACATTAAGTGCATTTCTCTCTTTAAGTTATGAAAACTGCATTATAATAGCTGTTAGTTTCCCATAAGACTCCAATTTGCATATAAAATTAAAATAATATTTTACACTTTTGCAACTTTCTTGACGTAATAGTATATGTATTTCTCAGCTTAATATAAGTAAAAAATCCTGTTTCATATTTACAATAAATTACATGCTCGTGAACTATTACTCCCTGTTTAATATAATTTCAGGGAGTTGAATTTCATATTATCTGTAAAAAACGAATGTATATATCTGTATTAATTTCATGTAAATAAATTGCCTTAATCCTGTTCTTTAAGTATCATATTAGTTATCATATTCTAAACAAACAGAGTCAGATATAAAACCGGGACTTTTATTCTTTATGAAACTGAATCTCAAGAAAAAAATTATCTTCTATTCGCTTATTATTAATATACTGGTTGCAGCCTCAATCGGTGGCTCTCTGTATAAATATGCCGGCGAGTTGTATTACCAGTCATTTATCAGCAGCAAACAGTCCCTGGCGCGTTCTATAGCGCTCTCAATTGATGGCGACAGGCATAAAACCTTTACCACGCTTAAGGCAATGGGGGATAAAGAATACCGGAAATACCTGCATTATCTGAATAAAATAAGGCTCAATGAGAAATATGTAACCTATCTTTTTACAATAAACTACGACAGAGAAAAAGAGCGCGTTTCCTATATCATCGATGCGGATATTAATCCTGTTGATATAATATGGATAACAACCGAGTTCTTCGGTCTTGCGCTTTCAATAGGAAACGATAACAAAATTAACATTAAATACAATGAAATTGTCTATACTGAAGATTTTAATATCCATATCGGAGATAACAAAATCCCGCTGAAAATAAGCCCGGAGGGGGTTCTTTTTCTCGGCGATAATGAACTCGCCCGTATTGTTTCAAAATCGCCTCTTATACTTGAAGCTTCAGGGAAAAAACTCAGCATAAAAAACCGTGAGCTCTACTCAAAAGTCATGATAAGCGGCAAACCGTTTGAATTATACTGCTCATTCACCGGCAGGGGTGAATCACAGAGCATGCCTGGAGAACTCTATGCGGAATCCAGGTATGTTGTCGATCAGTGCAAAGAGATAATCAAGAGCGGACAAAGTACTGTAGTAAGGAGAAATATTCAGACAAGTATATACGGGGATAATGTTACGACTGTTTACGGCGTAATTGCAGACAGTGAGGGAATTGCAAATGGTCTCGTAGTTGTTGAGATTTTTCAGGAAGAGGTTGCAAGTTTTAAAAAATCAATCATGATAATATCTGCTGCCGTATCTATCCTGACTTTTCTGATCACAATAATACTCACATGGATACTGGCTGAATATATTACGTTTCCCATAAGAAACCTTACCAGGGTAACAGAAAAAGTCAGTGAAGGGGATCTCGACTGTTCGGTAAATATAAACAGATCTGATGAATTCGGAGTTCTGGCCTCAACATTCAACAGTATGGTATCCAACCTTAAGAAAGCCCATATGGAGATCACTTCGGCAAACACCGAACTGAGCAATCTGAAAAATAATCTTGAACTCATTGTTGAGGTGAGAACACTGGAGCTGCAGAAGTCAAATAATGAACTGAACAATGCCCTCTCAGAGGTGAAAGATCTGAAAGGGCTCCTCCCGATATGTGCATCATGCAAAAAGATCCGTGAAGATAACGGTTACTGGAGCCAGCTTGAAAGTTATATCAGCAAGCATTCACATGCCGAATTTACTCACAGTATCTGTCCAAACTGTGCAAAAAAGCTCTATCCCAATTTTTATAACAGGAAACCGGAATAAAAAAATCCATGCATCAACAGGTCGGGCATTTCATTGAATACCTAATTCCCGCCTGGAATCCTGTCAAAATATTTTAAAACAAAAATAAAAGAGATGCACTGCACCAGTATCATTGCCGTAATAATGGCTTTCCACCCGCCGAGGTCCCATGGGAATATAAGGGCAGTAGCTCCGGCTGATCCTCCGAGATAATAGAATGCAACATAAAGACCGGTAGCAGCCGAACGCGCTCCTTCAGATACATGACCTACATGGCCGGATGCCGATGACTGAATAATAAAAATTCCGGTTGAAGCTACTGCAAGCCCGAATATAAAAACCGGCAGATTACTGAACAATGTAAGCAGGAGTCCCGCAACAATTAACCCTATTGCCGCTATTGCCCCTGAACAATAACCTATATGATCAATGATCCGTCCCGCAAGAGGCGTTATCACCAGACCAAGGGCATAAACAATAAATATCAATCCCAGTGATGATGTCGACAGGGAGAAGGGCGGCTTTGACAGATAAAAATTTGCATAAGTAAAAAGTCCGACATGACAGAAAAGTGCATTAAAACCGGTAATATATGTTGCAATCAGTTTTCTGTTTCCCAAATGCCTTATCATTGCCGAAATAACATTACGCCGCTCCGGAACTTTTTGAAAATTCCCTGATACCGGGAGAAATATCCATACTGATATTGCTCCAAGGAAGGTAAGTATACTTAAAAAGACAAATGAAAACCTCCATATAAAAAAATCGGCAATGAAAGCAGCCGATAATCTTCCTGTAAGCCCACCCAGAACTGTGCCTGTAACATAAAGAGCCATAACTGAACCGGTAGTGCCGCTCTCAGCTTCTTCGCTTATATATGCAATAATCACCGCAACTACGCCCGGGGTGCATGCGCCTGCAATTAATCGGAAGATTATAAGCTGATTCAGATTCTGTGCGGCTGCACATCCGAGGGTAGCGGCTGACAAAATAAATATGCATGGGACTATAATTTTTTTACGGCCGATGGAATCTGCAAACATCCCGATGACCGGAGATGAGATTGCTACGGCAAATGCTGCCGAAGAGACTATCAGGCTTACACGCGCTTCGGATTCACCAAAATATCCGCGGAAAACAACAAGAAGCGGCTGAGGAGAATACAACTGAAGAAAAACACAGAACCCGGCTATAAAAACTCCTGCTATAAGCTGATACTGCCTGCTGCCTGATACTGTTTCTGAATACATCAGTCTGAACAACTGCCGGATTTACACCGGCCGCAGTATAGGTAAACGTCACCTCTGCCACATAACATTATATCATTAAAAAAGCCGGCTGAAAGCCGGCTTTGCCTGTCAGAGCGAATATATTTCATCACCAAAGGTTTTAACCCAGTTTTTCCTGAAGATCTCAACAGCTTCGGCGGTTCTGTCAACCCCAATTATAACAATAGCCTGCCCGCTTGCACCCCTGCCGAGAAAAGTATAAAAGTAATGTACATTAATCCCGGCTGTATTAAGAGGTTTAAGTATTGCCTGCAGACCGCCGGGATGGTCCGGTATCTCAACTGCGATTACATCTTTTTCCTTTACTGAATAACTGTGGCTTTTGAGAACCATAACGGTCTTTTCCGGATCATCAGTGACAAATCTTACAGTGCTGATGTCAGCTGTATCCGCTACTGAAATCGCTCTTATATTTATCCCTTCAGCCCCAAGGTTTTCACTTATTGCAAGAAATTGTCCCGGCTCATTGCTGAGACTTACAGAAATCTGTTTTACACACATTTTAATCTCCAGAATTTATATCATAATCCGTTTTATTTCTGTCACTGCCAGGCATGAAATGATGCAGCAGACTGAACATTTATAAAACTGCCTGACTACAAAAGTTCATACCCTTTCGAAAGGGCGTCTTTATTTATTGTAATTAACTTCCTGTTCCCCTTTAATACAACTTCCAGACCTTCAACAATACTGTCCAGATGCACTATGTTGCTTTTTTTTATGAAAGCTCCCAGCATTATCATGTTGGCCGATTTTACATTTCCCATCTGTTCTGCAAGGGCGTTTGCAGGTATATTTACTATTTCCATATCGCCGCGGCTTACCTGTTCCTTAATAAGCGACGAATTAAGGAAAAAAATTCCCCCGGACTGTATCCTGTTCTGAAACCTTATCATTGACGGCTGATTCATGGCCACAACAAAAGTCGGGGATGATGCCACAGGTGAGGCGATCTCCTCATCAGATACAGAAACTGTACAGTTGGCAGTCCCTCCGCGGACTTCCGCGCCGTATGCAGGCAGATATGTTACATGTCTGTTTTCGATCATTGCTGCCTGGGCAAGATTCAGCCCCATTGACAGAACACCCTGTCCCCCGAAACCGGCAAATATAGTTTTAATCAGCATGAGTTTCCCCTGTAGTATCCTTTATTATTCCGATCGGAAATTTCTTTGACATAACCTCTTCAACCCAGTTCCATGACTCAATTGCACCCATTTTCCAGTTAGTTGGGCATGGTGAGAGTATTTCAACGAGAGAATACCCTTTGCCGTCTATCTGGTTCTGAAATGCCTTCTTTATGGCCTTCTTTGCCTTTCGTATATTGGCCGGTGAATTTACAGCAACCCTCTCAACATAGGATGCCCCTTCAACCTGCCCGATTATTTCACTCATCTTTATAGGGTGGCCATCGAACTCAGGATCTCGCCCGAATGGTGAAGTGGTTGTTTTCATCCCCAGCATGGTTGTGGGAGCCATCTGTCCCCCTGTCATTCCGTAAACGGCATTGTTGATGAAAATAGCGGTTATATTTTCCCCTCTGTTAGCCGCGTGAAGAGTTTCACCTGTTCCTATTGCTGCAAGATCTCCGTCACCCTGGTATGAAAAAACAATTGCTTCAGGATTTGCCCTTTTTATACCGGTTGCAACAGCCGCTCCTCTTCCATGCGGGGATTCGATCATATCCACATCAAAATAGTAGTAGGCAAATACGGAGCACCCGGGGGGCGGGACGCCTATTGTTTTATCCTGTATGTTAAGTTCATCAATTACTTCACATATAAGTCTGTGTATTATTGAATGGCCGCACCCCGGGCAGTAATGGAATACCGCTTTTTTAAGGGATTTTGGTCTGGTAAATATTTTTTCCATTTAATTAACTGTTCAATCCTTTCTGGTAATATAAACGCGTTATTACGCGCAGAACTTCGGATGACGTCGGTATAACACCGCCGGGCCTTCCATAGAAGGTAACATCCCCTTTACCTTCAAGCGAGAGTTTAACATCGTCAATCATCTGGCCCATATTCATTTCAAAATCCAGAAAATACTTTGTGTTTTTTGACAGGTCCTTCAGCTGTTCTTTCGGAAAAGGCCAGAGTGTTACAGGTCTGAACATGCCGACCTTCATCCCCATAGACCGGGCGTTGGTAATTGCTCCTTTTGCTATACGCGCCGCAATACCATAAGCAGTGACTACAAGGGCAGCATCATCTGTCATGAAGTTTTCACATGTGGTCTCCTCTTCCTGCAGCTGCTGATACCTCCTGTAGAGGCTCCAGTTCAGCTCTTCAAGCTCTGAGGCATTGGATGTAAAGGAGCGGATAAATCTGCTTGGCCGCCCCTTTGCCCCTCTGAGGCCATTTGCCCTCACCGGCGGAACGGCAGGCGCCTCATGTCTGAACTCAACCGGCTCCATCATCTGTCCCAGCATTCCGTCGCCAAGAATCAGTACAGGTATTGAGTACTTGTCAGTCAGTTCAAAAGCTCTGTGCGTTGCATCGGCAAGTTCCTGTACCGATGACGGCGCGAGGACAACTGTTCTGTAATCTCCATGCCCCCCTCCGCGCGTGGACTGGAAATAGTCCGACTGGGCAGCTGATATACACCCGAGACCCGGACCCCCTCTTGACATATTCACTATAACAGCAGGGAGCTGACATGCCGCCAGGTATGAAATCCCCTCCTGCTTCAGGCTTATCCCGGGGCTTGACGATGATGTCATAGCCCTTGCGCCTGTTACGCTGGCTCCATAGACCATGTTAATTGCTGCAATTTCGCTTTCAGCCTGGATAAAAGTACATCCCGGCCTTCGGCTTAAATTGGCAGCCATGTATTCTGTGAGTTCATTCTGCGGCGTAATGGGATAACCGAAATAACATTGGCATCCAGCCCTGATTGCTGCTTCCGCGATTGCCGCATTTCCTGTCATAAGTACTTTAGCCACGATACACCTCTATTGCAACTTCCGGACAGACCGTTGCGCATGTAGCGCAACCGGTACATTCTTTAGTCTCTTTAAATTCTGAAGGGAGATAACCAGCCCTGTTCAGATTTTCCGAAAGAGTAATAAGCTTTTTCGGACAAAAATGAATACAGAGTTCGCACCCCTTGCATAGTTCCTGGTTTATTTCAATTTTTCCTTTCATCTCAATCCCGGAGAGTATTTTATTTAACTTAAGCGTTTCCTGATCCGGTATGAAGTTTAAACCGGTATAAGGGGTAAACTTAATTCCTGAGACTAATTTCATACATGGAAATTTATGTCAAGAAAAATGAAAATTAAGCAGCGACACACTGCTCCCGGAAAGCGCAAATAAAAAAGCTGTATGAAGGATAGTCGTGCAAATGACTGGTTTCTGTATATATGCGAAATCCGACCGCATATACATTAAAACCCTATATATAATACATGAAGGTTTTTAATATATATCAGTTACTAATTCCTTAATATACATTTTAGTGTAAAAATAAACGTTTTGATATCAAAGTCGCCCTTTGAGGCTGTGAGAATAGAGCATTATATATTATAAAAAATGTTCCTCATGGAAAGTTATCCTGAAAAAAGATATTTCTTTCTCCACTCTGAAAATGTTAATGATACAGGATTCTATCCCGGAAGATAATCCTCCCGTACCGGTGAAAATACCTCAACTGCGACTGAATTCTCCAGAGCAACAGCAGAGTGTTCCACCCCCGATTCAACACACCAGCTGTCGCCAGGGAACGTTTCATAAATTCTGCCGTCGATTTTAAGTGTTATTCTCCCCGAAACAAGATAACCGGTCTGTTCCTGGACATGACTGTGAGATGGCAGAGCAGATCCCTTTTCAAGAATAAACTCGCTCATAAGAGTCCTGTCCCCATATGATGCAGTACGCATCTGTATACCGGGAAGCATATCCCTGTATATCCCTTCACTCTTCTTCGAAAACATTTTTTCACCACCTTTGTTTATTTCACAAGCGGCAGAGCGCCCGTTATACCTGTTACTTTACTTTTTTCGCCATATATACAGATACCAATATAATTCAGCTCCCCTGCCCCTGCTGCAGACATCAATTTAATATAATCTTTATAAGATCTCGATTTTCTTGCAATATCAGTAAAACCAATTACACCAAGATCCGCCGCTTCAGCTGCATTCTTTAAATTGACAAGGTTTTTCCCATTTGAAGAAAGGATCGCAACAGGGGTTGTGAGAAGTCCCGGGTGTATCTGCATATCGGCATCCTGCACATCCTCCCCTACAATGCCCGGAATTTTAAGAGAACAGCTCATGGCAAGAGCTGCAGCTGTATTTGCCATCACTCCTGCCGGAAGATTATCATCAAGTATAATTACAATTTTCATATTTCACCTGTTAACCGGATAAATATGCGTAATTTTAACATTGTGATTTTCTCTGTATTGGAAAAAATTGCTGTCAGCTCAATAATTTTCTGTATTTTAATGGTGTCAGACCGGTATATTTTAAAAAGGTATTACAGAAATGACTCTGGTCGTAAAATCCCAGATCAAGTGAAAGGTCTGCAAGAGGGGTATCGGACTTAAGAAGTATCCTGGCTCTGTTTATCCTGACATTTACAGAATATGAGTGTGGAGTCATTCCGAACTCTCTTCTAAACCTTTTAACCAGGTGATATTTACTAAGGCCGGAGATTTCTGATAATTCATCAAGAGTTATATCCCTCTGCCATCCGGCACTTATATAATCAGCTATTCTCTTCATGGAAAGGGAAACACAGGGCAATTGGGAATCGCTGAAATTATTGTTATAAGCCTGAAGAAGGCCGGAGAGGTATTCTGATATTTCCTCATGGTATTCACCGCAATTGTATGGTAAATTGAAATGTGATATGCCGCTTAAAGCCGGAAATCTGCGGGGTTCTCTTATTACAGCGAGTTTTTCAGTTAAATTATAGCTCTCTGTTATTTCATCAGATATCATTATCACTTTGTAGGAAACATCCGATCCGGGAAACGGCACGCAGGCGTGGGGAATATATCCGGATATTAAAACAACATCCCCACCCTGAACTGAATATAATTTTTCCTCAACCAGCAGTGTGCATTCGCCATTTTCAATAAATGTCACAGAAAAGCTTTCGTGAAAATGCTTCTTTAAATTACCTGGGAGACGATCTATATTTATCGATTCTATTGAACTGTTTTTTTCCATTTTACTCTATACATAAAAGATTTCTGTATGGATTTAGTCTGCCTGTCCATAAATATCCGTATCCTGAATCAGCCGATTTCCTTCATCCGGCTTCCTCCGGCAATACTGTTACGCAGCAGCTTCTGTTTCCAGTTATTGCAAGGAGTGTACTGAAGTCTGTCGGAACGCCTGATGCATCATTACCGGCGGATGGGTATACTTTACTGTAAGCGGCAAGGCTTTCATCTATATATATTTCTATCCCGGTGACTCCAAACGGGCTTACACCCCCTGGCCTGAAACCTGTAACGTCAAACACTTCATCGGCAGTCGCCATTCTCGCTTTGACTCCTGTAAGTTTTTTAAAAAGAGATGCCGATATTTTTCTATCCCCGGCACAGAGTACCATCCTGTATTTATCATCTTTCCCTTTCATCAGTATAGACTTGGCGATCTGTCCGACTTCAACCCCCAGCCTTTGCGCTGCAAGTTCAGACGTAGGGGTACTCCCCTCTTCAAATTCGACAGCCTCAAGCCCGTGAAGATCAAGAGCCACCCTTACTTTTTCAGGAATCATCTTCTCTGCACCTCTGTACTTTCCGGTTATAAATAATTCAGCACACTACTGACTGCTTCTATTTCAGCTTTAACACCGGATAAACAATCTCTCCATCTGCCAGCGCGACAAAAACCTCACCTTTCAGATCGGGGGTTAATTCACATATATAGATATCATTCTGACGACTTACCCTGACATCCTTTATAACAGTTTTATCAGCCAATTCGAAGCATTTTACTGCCAGTTGGCCTTTATAGAGAATCTGATACCCGCTTTCCTTCTTTTCCGCCTTTACGGTCTTAAAATCAATCTTTGAATTTCCCGTAAAAACCTGTGCCCCATACCAGGATTCCTGTCCGCTGTATTTTCCCGCACAGCTCCCTCCACCCATGCTGCAGAAACTCCGGTTAAGTATGTTTGCCCGATGGCCAGATGAGTTCATCCAGCTGTCCACCATGGAATAAGCAATCTGGCTGTCGTTTCGCCAGTATATTGTATGGTTGCCGTAATCTTTATATGTACCCTTTTCATCTGATCTGGAATAGTATCTGACACTTTCCGAGTTTGTGGCGAATACTACCGTTATGTTTTCGCCATATGTACTCCATGTTCCGCCGAAATGATTAATCCGTTTACCGGGATGGCTCATTTCAGGGTTGCGGCTGTAATGGCTTAAATCCCCGAGGTCATTAGCGCAGTACCCCGCCTGCCAGTCAGCCGCCTTTTCAAGTATGGTGTCATACTCCAGCGGGGGCATGTTATTTTTTACGCGCTCAATGTTAGTATAAAAAAGGATCCACCTGTTAATTACAGAAGGTTCAAGTTTAGGCATAGACCCTATATCGCGCGTGGTATTTGCTGCAAGGGGAGCAAACATGGCAAAAGACAGTGTGAGTGATTGTATCACTTTTTTCAGCGGATAACTTTTCATAAGATCTCCTGTTTAATAATTATCAGCGGCTTTCAGTCCAGTCAAGATCTTTTCCATGTTCCGGATCTGTGAAAGATATATAAAGATATATAGAAGCTATATATATAAAAAATTCCAAAAAATTATCTGTTTGACAATGAGGATTAACTTTTTACTTATAATAACCATTCCGGAGAGAATTATAATGAAAAAAATATTCATATCAATTATTACACTGTCAGCGTTAATTCTGTTATCTCCGGAAATATTTCAGGCAAAAGCTGAAACAGCTCATTCTGTAGTCAAAACAGAAAACAGCACATCCAATGCAGCTCATACCGCAGAGAATTTACAGGTTCATTCCGCCCCACATATTAATGCCGGCAGCCTTAGTCTGCTGTGGATTATACCCTTTCTCGGGATACTCCTTTCAATTGCTTTCTTTCCGCTTCTTGCTCCCCATTTCTGGCACCATCACTACGGCAAGGTTTCGCTGTTCTGGTGGATTGTTTTCTTCAGCGCTTTTTCCATTAAATTCGGAATTTCAGCCGGATCATTCTACCTTATGGAAGTTTATATACTGGAATTTATCCCCTTTATAACCCTCCTCCTTGCACTCTTTACCGTTGCGGGGGGAATTCAGCTTAAGGGTGAACTTGCCGGGAAACCGCTGGTCAACACCGTTATGATCTTTATCGGAGGGGCGCTTGCAAGCGTAATGGGGACTACAGGCGCCGCAATGCTTATGATAAGGCCGATACTTAAGGCCAACGAATGGAGAAAAAACAGCGCACATGTGGTTGTTTTTGTTATATTTGTTGTGGCCAATGTCGGAGGGGGACTTACTCCGCTCGGAGACCCGCCACTTTTTCTCGGTTTCCTTAAGGGCGTGGACTTTTTCTGGACAGTAAAACATATGCTTCCTCTCGTTGCCTTTACCATGGCAATACTGCTTGTTATATTCTTTATCATGGATACATATTATTACAGAAAAGAGAAGAATAAACCTGTTAAGAAAACCGGTGGTGAAAAACTGAGACTCATCGGCGTTCCCAACATGCTCTTGATACCGTGCATTATCGGAGCTGTCATTGTTTCAGGGATCAACATGGGTACAGCATTCACTATTCATTTTGTAGCAATCCCGGTATCTTCCATACTACAGGTTACGCTTCTTCTTTTTATTACGGTTGTTTCTCTTAAAGTATCGGATGCTTCAATACGGGAGGGTAATGGTTTCAGCTGGGAACCTATAAAGGAAGTAGCAAAGCTTTTTGCCACTATTTTCATGACCATGGTTACACCCATTGCCATGCTCAGGGCGGGTGCCGGGGGTCCCATGGGGATGGTAATAAAAGGGGTTATCGATCCCGGGGGACATTTTGTTAACTCGCACTTTTTCTGGGCGGCCGGAGCACTTTCAAGCTTCCTTGACAATGCGCCTACCTATCTTGTGTTCTTTAACACGGCAGGGGGGAATGCGTATATCCTTATGAACCATTTTCCCGGGACACTCATAGCCATAAGCGCGGGGGCAGTATTTATGGGTGCAAATACGTATATAGGAAACGCGCCGAACTTTATGACAAAATCAATCGCCGAGGAATCCGGCGTCAGAATGCCTAGCTTTTTCGGCTACATGTTCAAATACTCTATACCGGTTCTTATCCCGGTATTTATTCTGGTGACATACGTTTTCTTTTAGTATATTTTTCAGAGTGGAGGATGGTATGGAAAAAAAATATTACAGGGCTGTATTCAAAGGAAAATTCGATGTAATATGCGGTATGCTTGAAGGTTTTCTTCTTGGTGAAGGTGCAGAATGGGAATGGTACCCATACAGGGAATCCGTAATAGAATCCGGATCGTTCAGCGAAAAGATCCTGGAACTTCTCCCTTTCAGTGCCGGACAGCATCATATAGTCCTTGAAGAAAAGTTCCATAACGCGCTTCAGAATATGCTGAAAAATAAAAGCGACCCGCGGTACCGGAGGCTTAAGTATACAAAAGCTGCAGCAGAGATTAAAAGCTGTTCATTCGGATTCACGGCAGCTGCTTACGCAAAAAAATTCGGCGATGAAATTAAAGCTTTAATTGAAGCTCACCCGGCAGGTATTACAATAACCGGTTATAATCCTGTTGAAGATATTGATGATTCAGCAAAGGGGGTTGAACTCTATTCCCCGGCACATGATTATACATTTAAATGTGAAGGTACAGCCTCCGGAAAATTCGGAGAAATATTTCCCTTCAGAAAAAAGCTTGAGGAGCACACTTTGATTGAAGTCAGCAATATTAAACTGAAGTTTTAAACAAAAACGGGGAGTTTTTAATACTCCCCGGATCAGCTGCATAATCTGTTGTTAAATATTCAGAGGCACCTCTCTGAAAGAATATTCCCTGTATATCTTAAAAATTACACCTCAACCCAAGCCTTATCTGCTGCCGAGGGAGTCCATATTTCTCAGTGTAATTATAATCTGAAGTCCATACTCCATTCAGTTTATAATCACCTTTAACTTCTTTGTTACCCTCACAGTTGTAGAAAGCGAATTCAATTAAAAAATAGAGACTTTTTGTCATCTGTTTCTCAACTCCCAGCAGACCTCCAAAACCTATTAACGGTTCAGTTTCCTCCCCGCTATACTCTTTATATGTCGGCCCGGAAGTATCATTTTCTTTTAGTTCTCTTTTAATATCAACAGCAGCCACCACCGGTCCGAAAGCTCCGTAAAAATTCGTCTTCCCCTTGTCCGGCGAAGCGTTTATCCCCAGGAAAAGCGGAACTGCCATTGCAAAATAGTCTATCTGATAATCATAGCTGATTGTAGAAGAAGAAGTTGCAGATATCTTGATATCGCCTCCGCCAGTCATTACATATGCTTCAGCGCCGGTTCTTATAAACAGGTTATTTTTAAACTCATATCTTGCAAAAAAACCGGTACCCGGGATTGATATCGATTCATTATCATAATTACTAGCACTTTCACAATCGCGTATCAGATACTCAATAACCCCCGGGTCGGTTGCATATGAGCCGAACATACCCATTGAAAAGCCCGTCTTGCTTTTAGCGGAAGCTGATACACCTATAAAAAGTGAAGAGACAGCAATAAATATAATTACTCTGTTTTTCATAATTAACCTTCTGATTTAGTATTAATAATATTTCATTATTTATGCTGAAATTACCTGTAATAAGCCTAACTGCACTAATTTTAGACCGGTTACCAGGGATTAACAATCTTTTTTCCTACTTATAAGGCATCCAACCGGTTTTGTCCAGCAAAATAATTTTTTCATATAAACTAAAATAGCGTCAGTGTATTATCTTAAAAAAGCCACTTCCTGATTTTTTGAAAAGGGATTTTATAATCGCAGCGATTTAAAAAACATATAATCCGGGCATTTTATTAAAAAACAGGTTACAGGTAGATAAAAGTGATTGAAGTTATTTTAAACTGTAACCCTGGCATATGATTAAAATTAAAATTTTAAAATCTTTCTTTATTTTAAAAACAGGTATTTTATACATTATATAAAAAGATGCACATGACGGTTTATACGAAAGCAAAAAAGAGACAGCTAAAAGCGGGGTAATATATGACAAAAAAGAAGATTGTTTTTCTTGACTCATCAACTGTTGATTATGGCGATATCGATTTTTCTGCAATAGACGCAATCGGTGATCTTACATGCTACAAAACAACTTCGCCGGCTGAGATAACCGGCAGGTGTATTGAGGCGGATATTATAATAACAAACAAGGTGGTTATCGATGCACCCCTGCTGCTGCAGTGCAGCAGTCTTAAAATGATTGCCGAGGCGGCAACAGGTTACAACAATATAGATGTTGCTGCCGCAAAGAAGATGGGTATTTCAGTGGCCAATGTCCCCGGTTACTCCACAAAAACCGTTGCACAGCTTACAATGGCATTTATACTGGCCCTCTCCACTAACCTTGTAAAGTACAACAACGCCTCGCATGACGGAAGCTGGAGCAGATCTGATATTTTTTCCCTGGGTACATTCCCATTTTCAGATCTCGAGGGGAAAACCATCGGCATCATGGGACTCGGCGCAATCGGCAAAGAGGTGGCGAAATTATGTTCGGCATTCGGAATGAGAGCAGTCGCGCTTAAACGTGAGGAGGGGGCAGCAGAAAGCCTCTGCCCCAGACTCGGCCTCTGCGATCTTGCGGAACAGTCCGATTTTATCTCAATACATATGCCTCTTACAGAATACTCCAGATACCTTGTCAACAGTGAATTTCTGGCCCGGATGAAAAGGAGAGCATTTCTTATTAATATGGCACGCGGCCCCATAGTGGAACCGGCCGCGCTGTGCCGCGCCCTTGAAACAGGTTCAATTGCCGGAGCCGCCATTGACGTTATGGAAAAAGAACCCCCTCATAAGGAGGATCCGCTGCTGAAAGCCCCAAACCTCATCATAACCCCTCATATAGGCTGGGCAAGCATTGAATCCCGAAGAAGACTTGTAAATGAAATTGCATGTAATATCAGGGAATTCATTGATGGGAAAGAGATAAATCTGGTTTAGATCTTTATTTGAATCAGATACAAGTCTTATTATCAAACTCAATCCTTTCAGGAGAGGAGAATGATATAAAAGAGCCTAACTCAGGGCATTAATTTTAAATCTTCCTATAAGCTTAACAAGGTCTTTTGTCCTCTCCGCCATTTCATCAGATGCGCCGGCTGTCTCTTCAACCAGCGCGGCATTCTGCTGGGTCATTATATCAAGAGATGAAACCGACTTATTGATACCGATAATGCTGTTTTTCTGTTCCTCTGACGCGACGCTTATATCCGAAATGAGCGAAACTATCTGATTTGATGACTTGACAATTTCCGTAAGCCTCTCCCCTGTATCCTTAACCATTACTGTCCCATGCCCTACACGTGATATCGATTCATTTATAATTTCCGCGATCTCCTTTGAGGCTACCGCCGAACGCTGAGCCAGATTTCTTACTTCACCCGCAACAACGGCAAATCCTCTCCCCTGCTCCCCTGCCCGGGCGGCTTCCACTGCAGCATTAAGAGCAAGCAGGTTGGTCTGGAAGGAAATTTCATTAATAACATTTATTGTCTCTTCTATTTTTTTACTGGAACTGCTTATATCATTTATAGCCTCTACCGCCCGGTGTGAAGTTTCATTACCCGCCGAAGCCTTCTCTGCTCCGCCCTCGGTAATGAGTTTGGCCTGCAGCGCGGTTTCAGCGCTTTTTTCTATGGATGCCGTAGTTTCCTCAAGGATCGATACAATTCCCTCAATATTCGCCGCCTGTTCGGAAGTCCGTTCAGAAAGATTCAGATTCCCCTCACGTATATTATTCACCGACTGTTCAAGCCCTGTACAGGCCGATTTAATGTCGGATATCATCCTTTCAAAGTCTCCTATGAATTTATTGAACAATCCGGCAATATCTCCGATTTCATCTTTTTCTTCAAATTCAAGACGCATAGTCAGATCGCCTTCGCCGCTTGATATGTTTCCAAGCAGTTCTGTCAGTTTCCTGAAACGTAAAAGAATAATCCTCTTAATCGATATATAAAGCAGCAGAAGCATCAATATCGAGCAGAATATAAGAATTACAAAAATATAGTTACGCAGAACATAACCCTGCGATATCAATTCATCAAAATATGACCCGGAAACAATTATCCAGTTCCAGCTGTCATAAGATGAAAACGATGCGAGTTTCCTTCTCGGTGCATCCGCTTTTTTTTCTGCATCAAGCCAGTTATAATCAATAACTCCGTTACCTTTACTCATCATCTCTTTAATGAAAGAACGTCCATCGGCATCTTTCAGGTCTGACATATTTGTCCCTTCATTTTTTATATATTTATGTACAGCACATCTACCCGGCTCCTTGCTTTTAGCGTCTTCAATTACATAGACATACCCGCTCTTACCGATATTTATAGCCCTTATTTTCTCTTTCAGGTTCCTGACACCCTCGGTAAAATCAACCCCTATAAACTGAATTCCCACGACCTGATTTCCGTTCCTGATGGGACTGTAGTGTGTCATGTAGTTGCGCCCGAAAAGAACAGCAGTCCCCGTATAGGTCTCACCTGCCAGTACCTTTTTGTAACCCGGGTGATTATGATCAAGAAATGTGCCTACTGCACGGGAGCCGTTCTCCTTCTTGAGAGATGTTGCCGTTCGGAGAAAATCGTCACCTTTTCTGACAAAAAGCGTTGCCACTGCCCCTGTAACATCCGTAAAGCGGTCAATGGACTCCTGTGATAGGCTGAGGCTGTTCCCCCCCGGGCTGTACCTGGAAAGAACATTACTCAGGGATACAGCCTCCCATTTCAGTTTCATGTCATAAACGTCAATCATATCAATGATACGCCCGTTAAGATTGTTTAACTCTGCTATGCCTCCGCCGGTGAACTGTTTCTTGATTATTATTCCGGCGGCAAATGCAAGTATAATAATCATACAGACAATAGATCCGGCCTGAATTATCATAAGTTTTCTCCCTATGGAGAAACTTTTAAATTTATCAAAAATTTTCATCTTTGATCTCCCTGATTATCATTATCACTGATATTTGTATTTTCACTTATCGCCAATATACCTGAAAAACCGATAAAGATTGAATGTAAGACAATAATACAAAAAAAACCACCGGAAGAGGAAAAAAATTTGCTATACAGGTATTTTTCCGAGCAACTCATAAAAGTTCTGCATAATATGGCCGGATTCACGGTACTTTTTCATATTGCAGAAAAATAGTATTCACACCTTTTACGCCGATACCGAAAATGAAATAAGGAAATCCGGCAGGTGATAAATGAAAAATAAATTGAGAAATATTGCCATATTCACATTACTATCAGCAATAACTCTGATTCCATATTATATCTTACGTTCAGCCAGCGTAGAGAAAAAATATATTAACGGAATAATCACTAAATCCGAAATGATAAAACCCGCAGCAGAGATGCTGAACCGTGAAGAATCACCAGATCAGGAAAAAGTAAAAAAGATATTCAACGGTATTATGGACAGGGAACCGTCAGCGGCTGCGCTTATACTTACAGATAAATCCGATAAATTAAAGTATCTCATTAAAAATGACGCCATTATCAAATCCGGGACAATTGTTGATCTTCTCATGGAAGATATCAGGATGAGAAGCTTTACTTCGGAAGGGAGAAAGGAACCCTACGTAAGAAACTATAACAACGGCAAGGGTGGAGATGACAGGTTTTACATATATCCATTTGCTTCAGAGGGACAGAAAACCTATGCTGTATTTGCATTCAAACCGGAGAGAAAAACAGTAGTGCGGCTGGCCCTGGAGGTACTGCTGCTTATGTGCTTTTCATTTATGCTTACCGGAGTTGTACTTTCATTTCTCAGAAAGAAGGGTATAGCTGAAGATGCGAATGTTAAGACTATAATTCTTGGAGCGAAAAAAACAGAGTCTTTCGAAGCTTACAATTCAAAGAAACCATCAGGGAGAAAATCACCAGCTGCAGATCAGATAGATGAGAACGAACTATCACCGATAATCGGAACCGGCACCGACAGAAACAGCAACGAAATGATCCGCAATAACAGACCGGAAAAAGAGATGGTTAACGATGCCCTTAACTCGAGAATCTTCGAGCTGTTTAAACAGCTTCATAAAGAGCTTAAACCTGATTCAATAGCATTATACATTAAAAAGATGGAGGGGCGTCTGTCCAAAACATACGAACTTAAAGAGAAGACTTTTCTCCGCATAGACTCATCGCTGTTTGATAATATAAAGATTTCCGAGCTGGAAAACAGTAAAAGATACGGGGCACATATTATTGATGACGGAAAAATTATCCGCATACCGCTTATTGATGATGAATCGCTTCTCGGGATGATTGAGATAAGACTTAAGGACTCAGCCGGTTCTCTCGACATAGGCAAAATACAGGGAGCGGTAAAAGACATATCAAAGGATATAAAGGAGTTTCTTGTAATCAACAATGTAATAGTAGACCGAGAAACCGGTTTTTACAGCGCATCATATTTCAATATGAAACTTTCAGAACAGATCTACTCTGCGCAGAAGATCGGGACCGGATTTTATCTGCTTCTGATAGATATTTTCCGTGATATCGACATCGAAAAAGAACAGAAAAACACAGTACTTAAAATCATATACCCTGTAATAAAAAAATCATCCGGTGAAGCGCACGAGCTTTTTCTGCAGAATGGGAAAATAGGAATGATTCTCCCCGGGATAGATCTGAAGGAAGCAGAAAACATTGAACTTGCGGTAACGAAGGATATCTCAAAGTTCAGGATAAAGCTCTCTGCAGACTATACCATAAGGCTTAAACCTGTCGCGGCAATAATGAACTCATCTGAAGCCGGCAACGTTAAGGAGATACTGAAAGAGACACTTGAACTTTTTACGGCTGAAGGCTGAAACACAGGCTTCTTCAACCCGCCACTATCAATCAAATTTCTATCCTGTGGTCTGAACCTCACAGACATGATTCCTTTGATCAACAAGCGAGCAAAAGTTCCATCCTGCCTGGAAATTTCATGTGACGCCTCTTCATAATCAGAATCCAAGTTCCTTAGCTTTTTTAAGGGCGTTCTCCGCTTTGGAATTCAGTCCGCAGGATTTATATATTTCAGAGGATTTACGATAGTATTCCCCTGCCATTTTACTGTTCCCTTTTTTGTGATATATGACAGCTGTATTAAACAGGATGTTTCCGTAACCGACACTCTTCTGTACGCCCAGCTTTTCCTTCTTTTCCACAGCCTTGCTGTAATTTTCAAGAGCCCTGTCAAAATCTCCTTTCGCATAATAAACCAGCCCGATGTTATTCAGGAGATCTGCATATCCGGCCGAATCATGCAGCCCCAGTTTATCCCTAACCTCTCCAGATTTATTGTAATATTCAAGGCTTTTGTCAAAATCTTTTTTTGAATAATAGACATTTCCCTCATCCATCATAAGTGTGGCATAGGCAGTAGTGCCATTCATTCCCAGTTTACCCATCAGTGCTTCTGATTTACTGTAATAATCAAGAGACCTGTCAAAGTCACCTTTGGCTTTATAAATAATACCGATATTAACCATCAGTGTGGCATATGCCGAACTGTTCTGCATCTTCAGCCTCTCTCTGATCTCCCGCGATTTGCTGCAGAATTCAAGAGCTCTGTCATGCGAATTTTTTGCTATATAGGCGTTGCAGATGCCGGTCATAAGCGAGGCATACGTGGCGCTCTCCTGCCTGTTAAGGTTAATCATTATCTTTTCAGCCCTGTCGTAATACTCAAGGGCCCTATCCGGCTCGCCTTTGGAGTTATACACAATACCGGTGTTTATCATGAGCGCCGCGTACTCATCTGTCTTTTCATCACCCCTGCTGATTAAAACCTTTTCCGCAGCGGTCATATACTCAAGCCCCTCTTTAAACCTTGTCAAGGTTGAACCGGATACCACACCGGCCATGCTCAAAGCTGCCGTATATTCCGGTGATATATTAATGGCTTTGTTAAAGTAATCCAGGGCACCCTTCGGATCGCTCCCCATTATCCTGAGCCCGTTCGCGTAGAGTTCGTAAGCATCCTTTCCAGGCTTATATTTATTGGTGATCCTGCTTTTATCCTTGTCATCAACAACCACCGGTTTGACATCTGCAATATTGACTTTCTCGGTTTCTGCAAGAAGACCCAGCACAACTTTGTCCTGCAGTTCAAAAATCTGATCCATTGTACCGTCGATCTTGATGGTTTTTTCAATTTTTGACGTCTCCACATTAACGAGCTTCGCGTTAACACGGATTTTATCCCCTGCCACCTGAAGACTCCCCAGAAAAATTATGTTCGCCCCCATTACATTCCCGACTTTGACAACTGTGCTTTCGTTGAAGAGCCCTGTCATTCCAAGCTCCATCTCTTTTATGGTTCTTTTGCGGTCGTCATCGGAGAAAACATTTATCCCCTTTATTCTTCCCAGATCTGAAATTACAGTGTCGGTAAGACCGGATGAAATCCAGGAATATTTCGAATCACCATTATATTCAAAGGGATAAACCAGGATATTTGCGTTTCTCCCTGAAGCTGGAAACGCGGATTGCGCCAGAAGAAGGCATATGATCATGGAAAACAGAAGAAATTTTATTGTTTTCATGAGGCAAGTATCACCATCCTTAAAATGTATACATCGGTTTTATAAATATTGAATTCTTACACTTTAAATTGGGGTTTGTCAAGGAATTTTATTCCGGCTCCGCTCACCGGCAGAAAACGAATAATCAGTGCTGAGCGAGCCTCTCCGGAAGCATGTTCTGCTGAAATATATTTCATCAATCCAGAATAAAAATCCTGGCTGCTTCTTTTTTCTTCTTATTGTAATCAAGTTCAATCTGCATACCGGTTTTCAGATCACTGAATTTCAATTTATCTGCACCTTTCTGAATTATAGTTTTTGCAGTAATCTTTACAGTGAATGGTTTGCCTGTAGCCTGTATTACTTAAAATAACAGTTTCTCATTCCATTGGTTTTAATCAGCTTTTTATAACAAACTCTGCACGAGATGGTAATACATCATCAGAAACTCAAAGAATGACATAATTTAAAAGTGCTATCAGACCGGTTCCTCTATCCCGGAAGATTTGCCTGATATCCCGCCCCTTATAATACGCACAGCAGTAAAGATTGCCAGTCCGGTCCAGATCAGAGCAAATGAGAACAGCTTTCCGGCGGGCACATGTTCCCTGTAGATAAAAACTCCCAGCAGAAGCGTCAATGTCGGAGATGCGTATTGCAGGAATCCTGCTATTGATAGTGAAACCATCCGTGTTCCGATGCCAAACAGAAGCAGAGGAACAGCTGTTACTACACCTGCAAAAACAAAAAGAAGCCAGGTGAAGGCATCCGAATGGAATGTGAGACCGCTCCCTGAATAACAATTTATATAAACAAGATACAGAATGGCAACCGGCGCTGATACTGCCGTTTCAACAAAGAGACCTGTTATTGCATCAACGGGGAGAATCTTTTTCAACAGCCCATAGAGAGCAAAACTGAATGAAAGTATAAGTGCAATCCAGGGAACATTTCCGATTTTTACTATCATTATAATGATACCGGAAAGGGCGAAAAGGACAGCTGTCCACCCCTCCCATCCGATATTCTCTTTCAGGAAGAAGAATGCCAGGAGAACAGAAACTACAGGATTTATATAGTATCCCATACTTGCATCTACCATGTGACCGCTGTTTACTGCCCAGATATATACAGCCCAGTTAATCGATACAAGGAATGAGCAGGCGGAAACAAGCGCAAAAAGCTTAATATTTCTGAAAACCGAAACAATAGTGCCCGGAGCAGACTTAAACATTATCAGAAGAAGCATGAAGACAAAAGACCATACGATCCTGTGCGCTACAATCTCGCTGGACTTGATATGCTGCAGGAGCTTCCAGTAGACAGGAAGCAGCCCCCACAGGCAGTACGAGGCAAGGACAATAAATCCCCCCCTTAGGTTTGAACTGTTTTTCATAGACTCAGATGCCGCAGTCTATTTAATTTGTCAATAGAGAGTTGAAAATTATTATAAAATCTTTCCGCCCATTACTTTGACACAATCGGCCAGGTTAGATTATCCATTTGACAGAACCTTAGCCTGCTTTACAGCATCCATGGCGTCCATTGAATAGCTGTCAGCGCCGATTTCGTCCGCATAGTTCTGGTCAACCACGGCGCCGCCGATCATAAACTTAAATTTAAGTCCCCTGCTGCGCGCGAGGTTTATTACTGCCGGCATTTCTGTCATGGTGGTGGTCATAAGAGCGGAGAGCGCAACAATATCCGCATTAACTTCAGACGCCCTGTCTATTATAATCTCTGCCGGAACATCCTTCCCCAGATCAACTACCTCAAACCCGTAATTGCGCAGCATCAGTGTTACGATGTTCTTTCCTATATCGTGTATATCCCCTTTAACTGTTGCTATTACGATTTTACACGCTTTTCCGAAAGACTCTTTTTTTGAAAGAAGCGGTTCTATTACGGCAAAACCCTTTCTCATTGTATCAGCGCTCATTATAAGCTGGGGAAGAAAATATTCCTTCCTTTCATACTTTTCACCCACAAGCGTTATGGCGGGAATTAAAAATTCATCAACCAGTTTCTGCGGATCAGTACCGGCACTGACGGCCAGAGTTACAGCACCTTCAATCCTGTCATCCCATCCGCGGAGTACAGATTCAAAAATCAGCCTTTCAGGGGAGATATTCACATCAGCTGACACGGTTTTTTCAGTGCTGCCGGAGAATCTATCAACATACCCGGCAAGATTTTTATCCCTCGATGACAGCGCATTACATGCGAAAAGGGTATTCATCAGCTGCTCTGACGATGGATTCGCAATAGCCATTGTAAGCCCTCTCGATGCCGCCATTGCAAGAAAAGACGAATTTATCCATTCTCTCGCGGGAAGTCCGAAAGAAACGTTAGAAAGTCCGCATATTGTATTCACAGAGAGATCCCTTGAGCACCATTCAATGAGGTCAAGGGTCATAAGAGCAGCATTTTTGTCCGAGCTTACTGTCATTACAAGACCATCAACAACTATGTCATCTTTTGTATATCCGTACTTTGCCCCCTCGCTCAGAATATATTCAACTATTTCCTTTCTTTCCTGAAGCGTGACAGGTATACCCTCATCGTTCAGGGGAAGCAGTATAAACATTGCACCATACTTTGCCGCGATGGGAAGGGTTCTCTCAATTCTCTCCTTTTCGGCAGAGATAGAGTTTACAAGCGCCCGGCCGGGGTATATGCTCAGTGCAGCCTCCACTACCTCGGGAATTGTCGAATCTATACATAACGGAAGATCACTTGTTCTCGACAGCAATCTTACGGTTTTAAGCATCATCTCTTTTTCATCGATACCTGAAAGACCCATGTTTACATCAAGGATGGATGCCCCTTTCAGCTGCTGCTCCAGGGCAAAATCCTGTACTATTCCTGTTTTTCCTTCACGAAGTTCAGCCTGCAGAGCCTTCTTTCCGGTAGGGTTAATCCTCTCCCCTACAACAGCCAGAGGCCTGCCTTCCCCTATTATCACGCTCTTCCTGGCCGATGAAACAGCGGAGAATCTACCCGGGGAATGGGTTAAAGTCTTTTTGCCCCTCCCCTTTGCCGCAGCTGCACCTATATGATCCGGCGTTGTGCCGCAGCACCCCCCCAGAAGATTTGCTCCAGCCTCAATAAAATCATCCACGTAAGAGGCAAACTCTTCATGCCCCATATCAAACGTAGTAACGCTGTTAACAAGTTTCGGCATTCCCGCGTTAGGTTTTGCGAGAAGGGGAACACGCGCGTACATATTCATCTCTCTTATTATATTCATCATATCCGAAGGGCCGGTTGAGCAGTTGCACCCGACAGCATCCGCACCGAGAGACTGAAGAGTTATAAGCGCTGATACCGGATCCGTCCCGTTTAAGGTTCTTCCGTCTTTTTCATATGTCATGCTTACCATTACCGGTAGATCGCATATTTCCCTTACGGCAATCAACGCCGCCCTGGCCTCCTGTATATCAAGCATCGTCTCAATAACAAAGCCATCAACTCCGCCATCCTGCAGGGCCTTTGCCTGTTCCTTGAAAACTATGACAGCATCCTCAAATGACAGATCGCCGAAAGGTTCAACAAATCTTCCAGTGGGGGCGATATCGCCGAAAACAAGCGCACCCCCGGCATTTCTTTTCGACATCTCTGCAAGTGTAAAATTTATTTCATAGAACCTGTTTTCAAGTCCGAATTCAGCGAGTTTACACTCATTACCTCCGAATGTCGGAGTATAGATCAAATTGCTCCCGGCGGAGGCATATTTATTCTGCAGATCCTTTACAGCTTCGCGGTTTTCAATACACCACAACTCCGGGCATACTCCTCCCGGCATTCCACGTTTGGCAAGCTCCGTGCCGGTAGCACCGTCCAGTATCACAAGCCCTTGGTTTAAAAAATCCCTGAATTCTTTTCTGTTCATTCATTGTATCCTTTATAATTACATTCTGTCACAATAGCTGACCCCGAAGCCTGCTCATGGAGTGCAGAGACTCATTTTTTTCACTCTTTATTGGATCAGATCTTTATACCAGCTACGGCGGTAACGGTTTTCTCCGGTATAAAAATATACCTGTCTGTAAGTTTTATCCCTAAATCTTCAAGTTTAAGCAGTTCAAAGAAATGTCTCTGATTTTCAAGCAGAAAATCGCCATATCCGGCGGAAAATCTCATTGAGGTAAGGATTTCCCCCCTCCTCTTAATCTGCTGCGCAATATACCTGTTTAACCATTCAATCGCCGCTTCAGCTGTCTCGCTTCCTACGGCATCAAAAATTACCGCCGAAGCACCATCTCCAATATTCACGGCAGACGATGCAAGATCAATTACAGCCGGCCCTACTGTAACACCCATGAAGACCGCTGCATGGCTTCCGGATAAAAGATCACATACCGATTTGCTTTTGAATTCAACACCGCTGCCGAAAACCACTGACGTTCCGCTGTTTGATTCAATATCATCCCGCAGCCATACTCCTCTCGGTTCACAGGCGGAAAATCCACTGTTTATTACAGAGAGTATCTTTTTTCTCTGTTCATCATCAACCTCAGTTTTGTGTATATTGAACTTCAACCTGAAAAAGATGTCCCTTTCCGGAAGAATTACAGGTATTCTTTCTATTATATTAAGCTTTTCCATATATTTGCATGTTACCATTTTTTATTTTTTATTTTAAATAAACTCCTCCGAAGCTCCCAAGTCAATCTTTTTAAATTTCCCCTTAAATCTGCTGTCTGTTACCTGTCATTTCAACACGATAAAGCATAACAGAAAAATTATTAAATTTCTGATTTTAACACCCCACATTCGGTCCCCCTGAAAACAGATATTATTCTGTGATTAAAAAAATTATGGATTAGATATCTGAATGCTGCTATATTATATACAGAAATATTTCATGGAGAATATATGAGTGACGAAATTAAAGATGCGGAAAAATATCTCGAAGCGCGGCTGGCGGAATGCAGCAGCAGGCCCGAACTGCATAAAAACACAATTGCGGTTTACAACAGTTACCTCAAAGTAATAAGAGAGAGACCCGGAGACTACATTAAAGAGGCCGGAGACATGTTCGCCGTTATGAAAGCCGAGCAGCTGGACAGGAACGAAGACTTTGCCCTTCTTTATGAAAAGTTCAGCCAGGTGGAGAAAGTTAAAGCCTATAAAACAATATCCGAAGCTGTACAGAATTCATCGGGTTATGGCGATATATATATGAAAACCGGTGATGCACGTCAGGCCACCGAAGCTCTTCTCAATATCGAATATAAAAAAAGGGAACTGCTTGCCAACCTCTGCAGGGGCATAACAGCATGGAGAGTGGAGATACCGGCTGAACGCGGCAGTATAAAGGCAAATATTATAAAGCATTGGAACTCACTTCAGGAACTGGATCCTCAACTGAGCTGGGAGAAGATTAAGACTCAACCCGGGTACAGGAATTCTCTTTATTATAATGACGGACAGTTTGCCCTTATAGAAAAATGGTTTAGGGAGATAACAGCATGAATGACGACATAAAAGGCTTTCTCGCTTCTTACCGCAACATGATTGACATGTATAAGCCGAAAGTATCCGCCGACAGTGCAAAGCTTAAGGATGTTGAAAATTATTTTGAGAAGATGACCTCCCTCGGGAACAGCTGCCAGGATATAGGGAGTTTCATGGGGAGGGTTTCTGAAAAGAATATGCTCAACGAAATGTCGGCGTTGATCTCTGCCCTTGCAACAGAGTCACTGGCAATACAAAGGAGTTCCGGCCAGATAAAGGAACCGTCCGTATCTGATGCTGCCCTGGGATACCATAAGGCATACGAAGCAATCGGCGATAAATCATCCTGTCCGGAGACCTGCGCTGTCTACGGCAGAGTATTCCAGATTGAAAAAGAATCCTCCCGCGCAGGTGAATTTGTGCGCAAAATGGCGGAGGAGAAGCTCTTTGTTAAAATGTCGACTGCACCGCTTATTGAAAAATTCAGACCCCTTGTGGCACAGGCCGATTTGCTGTCAATTCCTGTAATGGCACACCACAACGAATGCATGATGAAGATGGCCGGTAGCGCAACAAGCTCCATTGAAATTGAGTACGAATCGAACAGGCTCCTTGAACTGAACAGAATGGAGCTTATGTGCGACGAGCTTTTGACAAACGACCTTTACATTACGCTTGGAGGTGCGGTTTCCGGATACATGCTTTCACCTACAGAGGAGAACAGGCAGCGTGTTGAAAATGCATACCGCTTCGTATCTGAGTTTTACGG
Organism: Spirochaetota bacterium; assembly: GCA_963664815.2. Classification (GTDB taxonomy): domain Bacteria; phylum Spirochaetota; class UBA4802; order UBA4802; family UBA5550; genus WRGT01. The sequence goes on along the minus strand of CAXXHB010000003.1, from coordinate 814,419 downwards.
GGTTGATGATGCTGAGCTTTATGCCATACCACGGGTCAGAGATTATATTGAAAAAATAATTATACCCATGCTTAATAAAAATGAAAACGGTAAAAGATTTACTGCTGATAAGTTCATAACCGATGAGAAAGCTGTAATAGCACATTGCATCAAAGGTAAACCACCTGTTGTAAAAGGCCCTGCTGCAATGAAATCAGCACTACTCTGGGGCAAAATCATTCCGCTTGACAAAATACTCGACGCCTATCGGAATCCGGAAAGGCCGCGCGAGCTTATGAGCTGATTATCAGCACATATACACATACTCTTTTGACCTTTCAGGCAGATAGAAGCAGCGTGTACCGATCCTCCCCATCCGGCCGCTGGCCACCTTTTCCCCATGAAAAGATTGGGGAAGGATTAAACCATATATTTTCTGCGATTTTCCCTTCTAATCTTAAGAAACCTGAAATCATGATATTGCGCGACCAATGACTAAAAAGACAAAGGAAGCAAAACATGAGGGCGACACTGCAATTGGAACTATTTTCAACAAATAAAAAAATTTACCCCAATAATCTCTGCAGCGTATTAATAAAAAAGAGGAAAAGTTATGAATGAAATAACAAAACTGAGCAGGGATCTAAGAAAAAATTCTACAAAAGCCGAAATCCTGCTATGGTCTGAGATCAGAAAAAGAAAACTTGGAGTTAAGATTAGAAGACAACATCCAATAACGTATAAGGATGAAGACAAAACCGGATTTTTTGTAGCTGATTTTGCCTGTCTTGAAATAATGCTTATTATTGAAGTTGATGGTAAAATTCACGACAAGCAGATAGAACGTGATATTACAAGAGATTATATTATTCAATATTCCGGCTTCAAAATCTTAAGAATAACAAATGATACGATTATAAACAGAATTCAGGATGCTATAAAAATGATAAAAAGCGAGATAGATATTAAAAAATCATTAATGCTGCAGGAAGTACATCCTTTTAGTGAATAAGTTTATAATTTATAGATGAAAATATTGGTGAATATTTCAGCATATAATAATTTTCACCAAACACCCCCTCTCTATTTCATCATGGAGAGGGGGACGGGGGGTGAGGCGCGACAGTATTTTTACTTATAAACTTTCAGTGTACATTCTGCTTGATAAAACAGTGGCCGATCCTCCCCATCCGGCCGCTGGCCACCTTCCCCATGAAAAGATTGGGGAAGGATTAAACCATATATTTTCCGCGATTTACCATATCTCATCATGGAGAGAGGACGGGGGGTGAGGCGCGGACAGTATTTAAAAACGTATCATTTTATATTCAATCTTAAAACAAAGGAAACAGTTTTTCCAGTATATAACCCGCACCTATCAGAACCTGCGTTGATAAGATAAACTTTACGTTGTTCCCGAGAGCCGGGACAAATTTATTCATATCATTGTATTCCTTTGATCCCTGCATGGTTTTTGCTGCAACAGGTACAGTCATTAATGCGATCAGACAGTAGACGGGCATAATCACGATACCTGTTATAAGAGTTGCAAGCACACACCCGATAATCCAGACATATACCATTACTGTCATAAACCTGAAAAACCTGCCGGCGGCCTCCATGCCGAAAACAACAGGTGTTGTCTTTCTCCCCCCTTTCCTGTCCGCTTCAACATCAGGGAACTCATTCAGCAGAAGAAGATTATGTACAAGAATACCGCTCGGTACTGAAGCGACAAGAACAATCCAGCTGTATTCACCTGTCTGTATGAAGCAGAATCCGAGTATAGGCAGTATCCCCAATCCCAGCCCGGGTGACCACTCAGGCCAGGGAGTTCTCAGAATAACCGGTGTATAAAGAACCAGACATAGAGCTGCCGCTGCCAGCAGCGGGATCAGCATTGATCCGCTTTTAATTACAAAAAATACACCTATTCCCAGTGCCGCGAGCGAGGTAACAACCCCTACTCCAAGAGCCTGCCTTAATGAGAGTTTCCCCTCCCTGATAAGCCCGCTCCCGCCGCTGAATGGAGTCCTGTTTACATTCAGATCAATCCCGCTTTTATAATCAAAATAATCATTTACTGCATTGACGCTGCCGTGAGTCAGGCATAATCCGAGACCGGCAATAAACGCGTACCAGATATTTACCGGCGAATAATGCCATGCAATCGCTGTCCCCAGGAAAGTAAGAACAATGGAGAGGGTAAGAAACTGCGGTCTGGTTTCTTTAAACCATATTATTATTTTTTTCATATAATACCCTTAACAATTGAATGACAAAATATGCTGATCCGGTTTGATATTGTCAAGGGTAATATTGCCGCACTTCCCAATATTAACGTTATGCCGGCTATACTTAAAAAAACATACCTGTCATCTTTACCATACCGGGATAACGTCACCCATCTGCATATCAGAGTGTTTATAGCTGCCAGCCGTATACAGAGGATGCATGAGAAGGATGGAATATAAACGTCTTCATATTCAAACCATTCCGGATTAAAACGGTTCCCGGTATAGGGGAAAGAGCTGTCAGGCTTACTTAATGATAATTGTACCTGCTGCGAAAGGTTTATCTCTATATAACATGGTATCCCATTTTTGTTTGAATGCGTCCCATTGATAATTTATTACAATGCTGTGATAAAACAATATGTATAACTTATATCCAGGTTTGGCATTTTCAAGCCATTTTGCCAGGCTGCCACCTGAGTAGTTCTCAGGATCATTTGAATTCAGATCCTCCCATGTATATCCGTTATTATTTAAATTGGAATTATTAGTATTATATTTCATAGTGCTGAATTCACGCCAGTTGGGAAAATCAACAAGCTTTTTTGGCCATACTGCGTTTTTATCCATATTTGAAGTGCCATCTTCTGCGTGTGATGTCCATATCTGCAAAACCATTCTCTCAGAACCTTCAATAATTTTATCTGTATCAAATCCTTTTTTCAGCGCATTAAGCAATTCAAGTTCAGTTTTACCATCTTTAACATATTCCCGTATATGAAAAGATGCTCCGGGACCACCTTTTATATAAGAAATACCGTTTTTAAAATCAATCATGGATTTATCGAATTCATTTCTGGAGGGCAATCCTTTGTCTGAAGCGATAACTATTCCGGTTCCATAAGCTTTAACATACTGTTTGTATGCATCCTCAGCATTTGCTGCAACCATAATAAACAATACAAATGTGAAAAACAGCGATACTTTTTTTAATGCCATATTATTAACCTCATTTTTTGATTTTGTTCTTAAATTTCATAATGAATGAACTTCCCGTTAGCATAAACTAAAACATGGATTCATAACCCTTTATTCAATATGAACATCAATAATATGCCATATATAAAATTCCGTGCCATCCGTAAGATTACGGATATGGTTAAATTTTATTCGCTTTTTATGATTTTTTTTCTTCGAGGTTGAATACGCCGGCAAGTTTAATCAGCTCTACCTTCCCTGCAGCACCGGTTTTCTGATAAATATGCTCCTGGTGTGATTGTACTGTCCGCTCAGAAATCTCCAGATGTTTTCCGATCTCTCTGCTTGACAACCCGGCAAGAGTCAGATCAACTATCTCAAGTTCTCTTCCTGTAATTTTATAAGCTTTACGAAACGCATTTCTTCCCCGGTTCTCTTTTGAAATAACAAGGAAACCGGTAACATCATCAAAACGATCTTTTACCGCTGCAAGGTACGAATCTGCAATAACAGGTTCATCTTCTGTTTTATACCTTGTCATTAAACCAATGCTGGAAACTCCCGCTGATGTAATCTTCCGGAATGCATTTAATATAGATTCTTTTTCATGTACTAAATCAGGAAAATATTTCCCTGTAATATCAGCCTGGATGTATCCAAGTGATTTTAGTGCAGCTGTATTTAACGATACTACTCTCAATTCACTGTCCAGCAGTATTACCATATCACTGATATGGGATATAATCTCATCTGCGACAATTGAAGGATTAAGCTCCATAAACCTGAATCTGTATACTGAATAGAAAAGACCGGCAACATAAAATAAATGATAGGTTGGACCGATGTTGGGTATTCTGAAATTAAAAAAAGGGATTACCCACAAACCTGCAGTTCCGATAGCTGTACTTATAACAAGATTCATCATAAGCCAGAAAGCCTGCTTCCTCTCCTTGTTATAAACTGACCTCTTCAGGTATAATACGATAACTAAAACAGTAATCGAAGCATAAAGCAGTACATAACCGGAAGCAACATAGAACCATGGACTACCATATGCAGGAACAAGTTTCCACTGCCCCTCATACTGAGCATAGTTCAGAACAGAATAAGGATATCTAAGAAACAGCAGGTTAATTAAAACCGGCGGCGCATATATAGGAATCATTTTCAATAATCTTAATTTCTTTTTGAAAACCAGGTCTAAATAAAAATGAAGGTTAACCGCGTAGAAAGGATTGACGAACCAGGCCGCAACTTCAGTCCAGAACATAACGCCTGCTTTATCAGTCGCGGAGTATGCAGGGATAGAGACCAGATTTAGAAATGATAGTGAAAGGCATATAAGAAAAAATAAACGGTGGCTTCTCCGTCTCCTCTCCCTGAATAATACTATAAATCCCATGACAAGGCAGGTTAATGAAACAGTAAAAGCAATGAGAGAAAATATAGTCATGAATTTATCCGCTGTATGCAATATATATTTCTTAAATATACATAAAATAAATCAATTAAATTTCAATAATGATTCATAAATTTCCATGTAAAAAATCAAAACTGTTGTTATTCAAAACCTTTTGATTGGACGATATTCATTACTATTCCAGTCTCTTCTCCGCTTAAAAAACATTACTGTTTTATTCTACAATCCTGATGCATTGAATCTCTTCTTTTCATCAGGATCTATTCTCTCCTCCGAACTGCCTCAATATCAGATGTAAAATATGACGGAATAAAATATCCTCCCGTATTCTTATATAAACAGATAATTTGAGAAGATAAATCTGTAATATCAGGGAATCAACAGTTTTTCTGAAAATGGCAACTCCAGGCATATTCAGCCTCCACAGTTATAATCATAACTGTAACTTACATAAGCTGCTTGACATACAGTTCCGTAAGCGTTACAATAAGTTATTTCTATAATGGGTGATTATGAAAAACATATCAATTCCTCCGCTTTACGATCATCATTCACATTATCTCCTGTATGCCGCTCTTTCAGTAATGCCTTCGCTTGCAGAAGTAAATGATCATACGCATGCATGTGATATCATCCGCGGCAATACATCAGAAGATATAACAATTATTCCCGGATGGAACAGTTCCATGTTTGCTCTTACACCACAGGATCTTGGAGACGAGGGGCCTGTGATTGTGTTCAACCTTTCACTTCACGGGATGGTTATGAATACTCCCGCCGAAGAATATCTTTCACGGGAATACAATGATATTGTTCAAAATTATATGGATCCTTTATGGACAGAGAAAAATCTCCCGGCGATTCTCGGGATGATTGTCTGCCTGGCCCCGCCATCAATCGAGCAGACTACCTCTTTCGGTAAATCGCTCCTTGAATCAGGCGTAGGCGCCATGGATGATATGCTTCTGCCCGGCCGCGACTGGCTGACTCTTTCAACCGGGTTTCCGATACCTGTTAAATTCTGGGCTGATGAGAAAGTATATGCAGCTCTTACACCTGCAGAAAGAGGAAAGATACAGGGAGTGAAGCTCTTCACTGACGGAGCTCTTGGAACCAGGACTGCTGCTCTGTCTGACCACTATCTTTCAGGAGAGAGAGGCATTCTTCTTATGGAAAATGATGTTTTTACCGCCAGACTGCATAAGTATATGAAGCCGGGAATACCTCTGGCCATCCATGCCATAGGAGATATGGCTGTCGACCAGGTTGTAGAAGCTGTAAGACTTCTTCGTAATGAAACCGGATGCAGCGGACCTGTCCGGATAGAACATGCTCAGTTTATTACAAGGGATGCCGCATTTACTGCAAAAGAAGCAGGCATCACGCTGTCGATGCAGCCGAATTTCAATACCGATTCAGTAATATACGCAGACCGGCTTCCACGAGGATATTCCTCTCTGAACAATCCTTTCCGGATGCTTATTGACAAAGCGGGATTTGTCCCGGGCAGGGATATGCTGTTCGGATCAGACGGAATGCCTCACGGCATACAGCCGGCACTGCAATCATCGCTGTTTCCACCTTTCGCCGGACAGATTCTGACACTTTCAGAATTCAGAGATGGCTACTGTCTTGCAGATTCAGACCGGGAATGGTTGATAAACATTGACGGCAACCGAGTTATAATAGACGGGTGAGAATTCCGGTATAAATGCTAATTAGAGGAATTACTCTCTTTCCCGGATATCATTTTACCGCGTACAGGCCATATAAACCTTAAATCTGATTCAAGTGAAGCTTCATCTTTATATCCTGATATTATATACATAACATACCTGTTATCAGGCCATAGAACTACCGGATGGATTGTAGATGTCCAGTAAAATGCCTGTACATCATCAAATCCATAACCAGCCAATAGTGGAATCCAGTTTTCTGTTTTCCACACAGTCCCCTCAGGTAAACCTGAAACCAGTGATTCCAGTTCCGCCTTTGACGGCATACGCCAGTCTTCATACCCGCCCTTTTTCAGAGTTTTACAGAAAGAATTTGCATCCCCCCAGTTCAACGCTTTACCCGCGCAATTAGCATCCTTTAACCAGGTCAGTCCTGAACGGAGATCAGTCATCGTACCATTATTATTATTCTTAAAATAACTTTTACCTGATAGATTTACACCTGTAGTTTCACTCACAGTATTCCCGGGTTTCAGAGCAGTTTTATCAAAAAAATACACACTCATCCCTTTTTTAATTTTACCTGAAAGCTTAATATACTCCTTCAGCAGCTGACATTTAGATGAAGTCATCATGGGGAAGGTGACATCCATCACGGCTATTTCATCACCTGCACGTACATAAAGTCTCTCCCCCATTTTAAGATTTATCCCGGACTTGACATTTACTATTATCTCTTTCTTCCCTGAATCTACGCTTCCAACCTCACCTATTTCATTTCCAGCCGTTGCTATAATCCCGGCAAATAAAATTATTAATTCACAGAATAAAAGATTTCTTTTCATATAGTTTTACCATGAGTTTTTTAATTTATTAGACCTGTAAATTTATGAGAAAGTTCCATTTGCAGATTCCGGAAAATATCGGGTTTTTGGATCATCTTACCAACAATCAATTTAACTCTGTATCATTTAATTATCAGTTCAGATTATTTGAAAATAACGATACAGAATCATATGAATGATCATCTGATCAACACGCTCATTTTTTTATCAGTCTGCAATACTGTTGTAATTTAATAAGTCCTGATCATTTTCATAAAATCTCATGGTATCAGATAGGGGATATGGAGCAAAAAAATGGGATTGAGTTAACAAATCAGTCATTTATAAGCCCCTGCAGTGCAGGGGCTGGTTTTTAATAACTCCTTTATAAAAATTCAGCTGACTTTAACCATTTGCCAGCTGAGGCACATATAAAAGATGTAAAATCAGTTCCCTTTAAAATCCGGTTTTCTTTTCTCCATGAAGGATTTCACCCCTTCAAACAGGTCATTGGACTTGAAACAATGCTCAAAGGACATATCCACAGAGTACCTGCCCAGGCCTCTTTCCAGCATAGATTCCCCATTGGCAACCACGGCTTTGGTAGCCTGCACTGCCAGAGGTGCATTGGCGGCGATCATGGCAGCTGTTTTTTCCACCTCATCCTGCAGAGATGACTGTGTAACCACACGTGCCAGAAGACCTATTTCCTTTGCCTCACTGGCGGTAATTGTACGTCCGGTTATAAGCAGATCCATGGCTTTTTGTTTGCCGATTCTTTTCGGCAACCGGCTTGTTCCGCCAGCTGCGGCAATCAGTCCCAGCTTTACTTCAGGGAAGCCGAAAAAGGCAGTATCCGCAGCAATGGCTATATCACATGCCATGGTAAGCTCACATCCACCGCCAAGTGCTGCGCCATCAACAGCAGCAATGGAAGGTTTGACTGCATACTCAAGGCGTTCCATTACACGGTATGAATCCGACATTCCGGACCTTATTGTTGCATAGATACCCGTTTCTTTTCTGGAAAGTGCCGCAAATATTCCTTTCAGATCAGCCCCGGCAAAAAATATCTTGGGATTTGCACTCTTTAAAACAACAACGCGGACATCATCATCCCGATCCATTTCATCCATTACAGTGAAAAAATCCTCCTGAAATTCCGGTGTGAGAGTCTGGGTTTTCAGCAGCATCCAGGCCACATGATTAATTTTACTTACTTCAATACTGGCAGTCATAATACAGCCTCCATTGTTTATTATTACTGATTTATTTACAAGGGAATACGAATTATCTTTATATCCCCATTTTTGCCCGACTGGCCATACAGCTGTTTTATCAGCATCAGATAATATAACTTTAAATTCAAAATATTAATAGCATCCCGTTGAATGGACAATATATATTTTATATTTATTCAAATCTGGATAATAGTTATTGTAGGAAGTATTGCATCAAAACTTTCAACTTTTTTTCAGAATACCAAGGAAAATAATCCTGTTGACATCATTTATACCTTCTATAGCAGTGAATATAAACTAAAAAATACCTGTCATGGAAGATTACAATGAATGAGAAGAAAGGGTTAAAGGCTAATCTGATACTGCTCCTTGTTGCAGCAATATGGGGGTTCGCTTTTGTTGCACAGCGCGTTGGAGCGGGATACCTGGGAGCATTTACTTTTAATGGCGTGAGGTTTGCTCTTGGCGCCATTTCACTTTTCCCCCTCCTTATCTACAACCGCCGTCATCAGAAAGCCGGCATGGCACCAGCCGTGAAAACACTGACAGCCGGCGCGGTTACAGGAGCAGTGCTATTCCTTGCCGCATCACTGCAGCAGGCAGGTCTTAATGAAACAACTGCAGGGAAGGCAGCTTTTATCACTGGCCTTTATATAATCCTTGTTCCCGTCTTCGGTATATTTCTGAGGCATACGATAAATCTCAGTATGTGGGCAGGGGCAACCGTCGCCATAACTGGCCTGTACCTGCTGAGTGTTACCGGTGATTTTTATATCTCGAAGGGTGATCTTCTTGAACTCACAGGAGCGATATTCTGGGCCCTCCATATACTTGTAATTGATCACTATACAAAGAGCATAGATGCACTAAAGCTTTCATTCATCCAGTTTGCAACATGCTCGGTTTTAAGCCTCGGAACAGCATTCATTTTTGAAACAGCAACAATTCAGGGTTTTAAAATGGCCCTTATACCTATACTATACGGCGGTATCTGCTCGGTGGGTATTGCCTATACACTCCAGGTATTCGGACAGAAGTATGCGAAACCATCGCATGCCGCGATTGTACTCAGTATGGAGACAGTTTTTGCAAGCCTCGGCGGCTACCTTATACTCCATGAGGTTATGGGAATCAGGGGTTATACCGGATGTGCGCTTATGCTAACAGGAATGATTGTCTCGCAGATAAAGTTTAAATAATAACTTTAAAGGCCGTATTCCCGATCATGCGAAGAAAAATGTGATGTATTTCTCTCTTCCGGGTTTTATGCCGTCAGAGAGAAATACCTTAAATATCAGCTTATTTCATTTTACACTTTTAAGCCTGACAATTGCATTATGGGCGGCTTTTCTTACTACGTCTTTTCTGTCATCAAGTCCCCACTCAAGAGCTATTAGCGCACACTGGTCACCGATACTTTCAAGTGTACGTATTGCCTCCATCCTGATATTTAAAGACCTGTCATTCAGCAGTTTTTCAACATATTCAACTGATGACGGGCTTTTAAACACTGATATTGCTTTTAAAGCCTCGAAACGAACCTCTCTGTATCTGTCTGAGCATCCGCGGTGCAGCAGCGATAAACCTTCTCTTATTTCCTCTTCGCCGATTTTCTGAATTGTAAGTTTACGTACAGGTTCTTTGTCGTTCATACCTTTGACAAGTGACATGAATTTTTCATCTTTAATTGCTTTTTCAGCCAGCCTGTAGTCTATCCTTTTAAGGTATTGCCGCGCAGTTGATACGACATCAATGTTTTTGTCTGCAAGCAATCCGATCAGATAATCTGTTGCATCTTTTCCTCCGACCTTGAAAAGAGTACCGGCTGCATAAATACGGACTTTGTGATGTTTTGCATTGAGACATCCTGCAACATATGGAACCAGATGTTTGCTCCCTGATGCTTCAGCAGCTGCAAGGGCCTGGAGTTTTACCGACTCATTTTTATCACGCAGTCCATGCATGATTACCATCAGTATGGTTTCATCTCCGGATTTGCCGCGCTTTTCAATAATTTTGAGAAGTTCAAGCTTCTCGTCTTTTGAACCTTCTGCAACGATGTCAACAAAGCCTCCGGATACATATCCCGGGATCACCCCCGCCAGCTTAAGTATTGCAGCCTTTTTTACTATCGGCGATCTGTCTTCTGCCATTTTTTTCAGCCTGCTGATAGTGGCATCATTCATATCCGGAACTCCGGCAAGTGCTGATAACGCATTGTAACGGATACCGGATGTTTTGTGATCGATGAAGTTCAGCAGTGCATTTACACCTCCTATTCCTCTGATCGTGCCTGCGTCTGTTGTGAAAAGTTTCATAGTACACCTCTTATGTAATATTTATAAAATCGTAATAAATATCCTGATCGCTTTCAGTATTGTGTACTTACTTGATCTCAAATACATCGTGAATGTACTGCTGAAAAAGTATTCTGTAAATAGGGATTTGCACTTTTAATTCAGTAACCTGTGACAGTTAAATTGCTACTTACACCGGCTACATAAATTATAAAACAGTTATTAAGAATTAAATAATACGGTTACAAATCAGGAAATAATAAAAATCGGAGGGGGGTCTGTTATCGGTTATTAACAAAAAAACATGAAGCGGCTGAATGAAGCAAGCTTCAGTAGTTACTACCCAGGTAAATGATAAAATTCTCTTCGGAGAGCGGTCTGGAAAAAAAGTATCCCTGTATAATTATATTTTCATCAATAGATTTCAGCACATCCAGCTGTCGTATTGATTCAACACCCTCAACAACCAGTTCAAGATTGAGTTTCCTTGCCATGACAACAAGGGCAGACACCACCGCTCTTGTATCTGAATTTTCAGCAATATCATCAATGAAAGACTTATCAATCTTAATTGCGGAAAGCGGCAGATTCATTATATGAGACAGAGAGGAATAGCCTGTGCCGAAATCATCCAGTGAAAAACGCACTCCCAGACCCCTGAGGTAATCCATAATCTCTATAGATCTTTTAATATCATGCATTATTACCCCCTCTGTTATTTCAAGTTCTATGCATGAAAATGGTATAGAGGCATCTTTGACTGCATTTATTATTTTTTCTGAAAAGTCACTTTCCATAAACTGCTTCGGGGATATGTTTACTCCCGCTATAAGGTCATAACCGTCTGATAAAAGTTTCCGGCTGAAAAGACATGCTTCACTGAGAGCATAACTCCCCAGGCCTGAAATTATTCCAATCTCTTCGGCAAAAGGGACAAACTCGGATGGAGATACAAGTCCTATGCCGGGCCTTTCCCATCTTATTAAAGACTCCATACCTTTGACTTTTCCGGTTGAAGCGTTTACCTTTGGCTGGTAATATAGAATAAATTCATTTTTATTCACTGCATTCTTCAGATCGTTCTCCATTCTGAGTCTGTTTTTAAATCTTTCATCCAGGTCACCGGTAAAAAATCTGAAGGTGTTCCTTTCCTCTCTTTTAGCCCTGTCAAGGGCCAGGGATGCATTTTTAATCAGAAGATTCGGATCATCACCATCCTGCGGAGAGATTGCAACACCAATACTTGCAGTCAGCATAAGCCTTTCATCTCCCGAAATGAAAGGCTCCCGTATTTCATCAAGAATCCTGTTTATAAAAGGAACAAGATCATCCAGACTGCCGTTGAACTGAAAGAGGATGACAAATTCATCGCCTCCGAATCTCGCGAGGGTCATCTTTCTGTCTGCTGCGTTTTTAAGCCTTTCAGCCGACTTGATGAGGATATCATCTCCTGCAAGATAGCCCATCGCCTTGTTGATTCCGTCAAACCTGTCCAGTCCAAGCATTATAACGGCAATGCTTGAACCCTGTTCAGCCGCGCGGCTGCATGCAATACCGAGCCTGTCCAGAAGCAGAAACCTGTTGGGAAGCGAAGTGAGGCTGTCATGCATCACCTGGTGCTGAAGCATGTCGCGGCTTCTCTGAATTTCCGTAAGGTCACTGTTAACGCCTATATAGTTTATTGTAATCCCCTCTTTATTCCGTACTGCCGCAATATTGAGAAACGAAAGATATATTTCACCGTTTTTTCTCCTGTTGAATATTTCACCGCTCCATGTTCCTGACACGGTAAGATCATGCCACATTCTTTCATAGAACAAGGCGTCGTGCCTTGCTGATTTGAGAACTCTGGGGTTTTTACCTTTGAGTTCAGCCATTGAGTATCCGGTAATCTCGGTGAACGCCCTGTTGACTGATATAATATTTGCCTCAGTATCGGTTATAACAAAACCCTCTGTCGCATTTTCAAATGCCCGTGTGCTCAATTCAAGCTGCGATTTGATATCATCAATCTCATATTCCTTTTTGGTCAGAAGGCTGTCCAGTCTGGCAAGGTCTGCAATCCTTCCGGCAATCTGATTTTCAAGTTCGCTTATATTTTTCTCAAGAATAATATTTTCTGTAATATCTATGGACTGTGTCAGAACACACTCTATCCCCCTGATAACGATGAGAACAGAGGAATAAATTATATGTTTCTCTTCAGCATTTTTTGTGATCATTCTTGCAAAATTATTAATAATGGTATTCTTCTCCCTGAGAGTTCCAGACTGTTTTATTAACTCTGTCCGGTCATCGGCAATCCCGAGTTCAGAGAGCGTTCTGCCTATTGTTTCGGACTCACTGTATCCTGATAATTTGACAAATGCAGGGTTAACAGCCATAAATTTCCAGTCCTGCAGAGTATTGACTGATATACTGAATGGACTGTTTTCGAAGAGAATCCTGAATTTTTTTTCACTATCCTCCAGCTCCCTCCTTGTGCTGATTTCATCGGCTCTTATACTGACATACCTGACGGAAAGGATAAATGCGATGAGGCTTGTGACAAAGGCAAGTGCAATACCGGCTATTGTAATCTTTTTCTTGAGGTGCTTAAGCTCGGTTTCAATTTCAGTTGTATAATACCCTGTTCCAACTGTCCATCCCCATGGACTGAACTTTCTTACATAGGAAACCTTCTCTTCAACAGCCTCAATTCTTTCATTGTGATGCCATCTGTATTTTATTGTTCCCCCTTCAGGAGTTTTTGCAGCTTCAGTCATCCTGCTGAAAAGTATTCTCAGCAGTTCCCCGTCAGGACCAGTAACCTCTCCAGGATTTCTGTTCTCAAGATCACGACGGTAGGGATGCATGATTACTACCCCGTTATTATCAAGCACCCAGAAATAATTATTTAATTCTCTCCCGAACCTTAATCCTCTAAGGTGTTCAAGGGCTGCTTTTTTTGCGTATTTTTCATTTATGACTCCACGATCAACTTCCGAATGCCAGTTGGACAGATCGCTGAGGGCAATATCAATCAGTCTTCTTGAGAGTTCAATGCTGTGTTCTGTATGACTTTCTTCAATCAATGGAACAATATACCAGAAAAGATATCCTGAAAGGAGTGCCAGCACCATGAATGGCGGAATAGTTCTTATCAGGAAATTGCTGACAAGCAGCCGTATCCTGCTTTTCCAGCCAGATTTGAAAAACATATATGGGTAGCCCATGCTGGAAACTCCTCTATCTCAATAATCATATAAAAACCGGCAAATCCCTTATTTGACAGTATCCATTTATCAGATTTTTCATTAAAATATACTTATAATAAACCTCATAGTCAAGGCGAAATATAAAACAGATTAAAGATCAACAGTTCATTCAAGTACGCCCGCTTTTTAAACAAAATATATTCATCTAACTGTACATATCAGACTGGTTACATCAAAAAAACTGTTATGACCACAGAATTTAAGACACATAGACTATTGAATCAACTTCTGTTATGGCTTAATGATATTACACATGATCAGTAATAATATTGCTGAACCCGGTTTTAACAGGATTCAGCTGATTTTATATACTGATAATTAGTTTTAAAATTGATTATGAGGTGATCCGGATTCAGAAGAACGGTCTTTCATTTTTTTCAAAATGAAAACTGTATTTACTGAAAAGTGATTTTCACCAAAAAAAATTAAAGAGAGGAAGAAAAATGAAAGTAACAGTACTTGGTTCAGGCACAATGGGTGCAGGCATAGTTCAGGTTCTAGCACAGCATGGACATGATGTTGTAATGCGTGACCTTGAGGAATCATTCGTTGCAAAAGGTTTATCACTGATTACAAAAAATCTTGATAAACTTGCCGCAAAGGAAAAAATTACCGTTGAAGCAAAAACCCAGGCTTTAAGCAGAATAAAAACTACAACAAAGATCTCTGATGCTTCCGACTCTGACCTTGTAATTGAAGCAGCTGTTGAGAACATGGAAATCAAGAAAAAAATATTCAAAGAACTCGATGAAATATGCAAGCCTTCAGCAATCTTTGCGACAAATACATCATCTCTCTCTATAACTGAAATTGCTTCAGCAACAAAAAGACCTGACAAAGTTATAGGAATGCACTTTTTCAATCCAGTACCGATGATGAAACTTGTTGAAATAATCAGAGGAATTGCAACATCCGACAACGTAACATCAGCCATTATTAAACTGACAACAGATATCTCCAAAACTCCGGTGGAAGTAGAAGAAGCGCCGGGATTTGTAGTAAACAGAATACTTGTCCCGATGATAAATGAAGCAATCTGTATTCTCGCTGACGGAATTGCCTCTGCAGCTGATATCGATGAAGCGATGAAACTCGGCGCAAATCACCCAATGGGGCCTCTTGCCCTTTCTGATTTAATCGGAAACGATATAATCCTCTCAGTAATGAATGTTCTCTATTCAGAATTCGGAGATACAAAATACAGACCGTCACCTCTTCTTAAGAAGATGGTACGCGGCGGGCTTCTTGGCATGAAAACAGGTAAAGGATTTTTTGACTACAGCAAAAGTTAATACTTAACCAGATATACATGACGGCGTAAAAATATATTTTTTCCAGATTTTCTGCCCGTACCCAACCTGCGGGCAGAAAATTCCTAAAATTACATTATATCCCTGCTGAAATTTTAAATATTGTTCAACTCTACTCAACAAACCGAAATGCAACACGTGCAGTTAATTAAACCGGTTTATCAGCATCAAATATTTAATCTGCATTGATAAATCCGTTTTTATTATTACCGGCTAATTATAGCAGATAATAAGTTAATCACAAGGGGTGTAAACCATAACTCCGTAGTATGAATTAACAACATCCGAGGCTTAAAAATGATTCTAAAAAAGGCTGTATCGGAGATCTTTGATACAGCCTTTTAAAATTATCTGAATTCTGCTGTACCTGCAGCCAGAGGCTCACTTTGGCACCACATTGTATTCCATTGCTGATTAATAGGATCCCAGGTTGTGTTTAATACGAAACCGATTCTCAGCAGCATGTACATTTTATAACCGGGCTTTGCATTAACAAGCCAGTTTTCAAATGCGCCGTCAAAGTTGGTTTTAATATTTTCATAGTCTGCTCCGGTATCCTTGTAGTCCATTACTTCACTCATCCCAAAATCCATATGGCCAAGTCCTCCACCCTCAAGATGATCTCCATCACTGAGCTTTGCCGGCCATTTTTCCAGCTCTTTATCACCTCTGAAAGAGTGTGATGTCCAGAATGTAATAACAATTCTTTCAGAACCTTCAACAATTTTCTTGGTATCATACCCTTTTTTAAATTTACTCATATAATAATTATAATCT
The DNA here is from genome assembly GCA_963664815.2 of Spirochaetota bacterium. Taxonomy (GTDB): domain Bacteria; phylum Spirochaetota; class UBA4802; order UBA4802; family UBA5550; genus WRGT01. The sequence continues at coordinate 798,426 of CAXXHB010000003.1, read as the reverse complement.
TTACCATCTTTTAAAAATGCCCTGAAACTGAAAGTTGCCCCGGCGCCACCTTTAACATACGAAGTACCATCTTTAAATTCAACCTGCGATTTATCAAACTTGTCTCTTAGCGGAAGACCTTTATCAGAAGCTATGATTATGCCGGTGCCGTAAGCTTTGGCATACTGCTTATCGTATTCCTTTGCATAAGCTAAACCTATCAGTAACAGCACAAACATAGAAAACAGAGAAATTTTTTTTAATGACATAGAATAGACCTCTTTATTTTATTGGAAGGAGTGATACAAATGAATATAATCCGGTAAACATTAAAAGTCAATAATATTTACATGTAATTTCTTGAGCAATTATTAATTACATCAGATTATTTACCAGAAAACAAAAAGTTATACCCACTAACCAGGGTCGCAACACTTATACCAGTCTAAGCTGAACCATTTGAAGTACAAAGAAAATCGCTATTGACAAATCCGTTATTTTAAGCATCAGTTAATCAGATTTTTTATGTATTTTATAATTTACGCGTAATGCCTGATCTGATAAATGGTCTAAAATAAACTACAGAGAGAATATGCTGATCTCACATTTTTTTGAAGATTAAATATAATTTTCAGAGATTCCGGATGTTTCTTTCAGTATCTTAATTAAAGATTTCAGATGAAAGACATTTTTTTAGGCCAATAAATCGGGAAGATCAATTATGAAAAAAGAAGAAATTAAAAAGCAACTCGCTTTGATAAACAAAACCTCTCTTCTCGATAACCCTGTACTAAGGCACTATCTAAAAAAATATAAGCTTGATGATACTGATGCAATTGTGCTGGGAGTTTTACTTGATCTGTCCAGCCAGGGAAAAGTGGAAGTCCGGACACACTACAATGTTATCGCGGAATCTGCCGAACTTACAGCCATGGAGGTTTATCAGAGCATTAACTCTCTCCATCGATGCAGAATTATAGAATTCAAACCAGTAGGAAAATTTGTTCATATATCATTTCATGAAATAGATGAGAAAATTGAAGAAATTACACTTGCATATATAAATGCAAGAAAAATAAAACATCTGGAACATGAAGTAGACTACATGAAAAGCATGAAATATATCCCTGCCTCAGATCTTTTTGATATAATAACTCCGGTAATCGGTAAAGTCATTACAAAAAAAATTGCTGACGCATTCAGGGATCTTGTAAGCTATATAAATGACAGACTTGAGTCATCTATGAGTCTTAAGATGTGGAAATACAAATTTCTTGCACTTAAATCCGGACTCCCACTTGCAGAAATAATCCTGAGGGAATCACTTCCATGTGTAATAGATGAAATTCTGATTATTGAAAAAAAATCATCAGTTCTTATTGCTCAGGGATCCAGGTTTGAGAACAGTGAAGCAGATCGGGATCTCGTAGCAGCTATGCTCTCTGCAATAACTGATTTTACCCGAACTTCTTTTAATAAAGAAGACAGTGAATTGAATGAAATCAGTTTTGGTGAATCAAAAATAAAAATTTTTGAAAACATATATTTTTATGCTGCGGTAGTAATTCACGGTTCTACAACTCTTGAAATTAACAATAATATAGATTTTTTATTGAATGATATTCACCGGAAATACAGGGATCTGCTTAAAAGTTTTAAAGGGTCTATGGATAATTTCGGAGGAATCTCCGGGATGCTTAATGAGTTTATCAGCAGATCAAATATGGTAAATTATCCCGGAGGTCCGGGTGAAAAATCTTATAAAAAACTCAAAATAACAGCTGGAATAACAGGAATAACAGCATTAATTTTCTGCGTTCTTTTTATAACCGGAGAGATAAGAGATTCCATTCTTGAAAATACAATAATATCAAAACTGGCTGAAGCTCTTCCTCCGTTTACAAATGACATAGAATGTGATGTTAATGGAGATACCATTATTATAAAGGGAGTAGTGGCGTCTCCGCAAACCGGTGAAGAGATTAATAAAACCGTTGCCTCTTTTCCAGAAATAAAGATTATAAAAAATAAAACAGTATCTGCAGATTTCAGAACTGTAGAAAAATTTAATAATAAGATAGAATCTTTTGAAAACAGATTCAATGATCTGCAGATTCTTTTTATACGCCAGGAAATTCAGAAAATAATAATACAGTTTCCTGCTGGTGTGACATCAGTAGGCAGTAACCAGATACTTCAGACAAATAAAATTTATGAAATACTGAAAAAATATCCCGATATCAACGTGGATATAATTGCGTTCAACGATCCGACGGGGGGTTTTGATATCAATAAAAAACTGGCGGAAGGCAGGATGTCGTCAATTAAGAACTATCTGATTTCGCTGGGAATGAACGGCAATAGAATAAATATAACTGAGTTTAATCCTGATGTGATTACTTCAGACCCGAGATTTTCTGAATTCAGGGATACACGCGGTATTATGCTGTTTGCAAAGCTGAATAAGTAGCTGTTTAACCGGTTTTAAATATCAGATCACGAGTGAATTAAACAACAGAGGTTACTGAATGCTGAATTACGCTTTAGAAATATTAAACAGTAAATCAGGAATTTATTATGCAACTATTAATTCATCTTTAATCCTTTCTTTTACTGATAAAAAAATACAGGTTTATCTGGAAATTACAGAATCGGTGAAAAATGAAATAATAACAGATTTTTTCCCGGAAATTTACGGTCTGGAAGATGAAATTTTAAATGTAATCTTTAAGAAGACAGAAAGATTCAGTTTAAATACAATTAACAGAACATTAAAGAATGAAATTTTCTTCAACCTGCATTTTTTAAGCAATCCCGGGAAGGAGAATTCCGCCTTTATTATTATTGAAGATGTAACTGAAGGGTGTCTCTCCCTCAGAAAGCTTCAGCAGAGAAAAAATGAAATTATCCTGAAAAATAGTGAACTTATCCGGCGCAAAACTCTTTCCGAAATTGTATTACTCCTCTGGATAAGCATTATTAACTATTTCCGGTATTAATTTTTGTTAATTATATTCAGTAAACAATATTTACTGATTGAAAAAAAGTTGAAGATTAAAGAACAATATGATCAGGTTATCTGGTTCCCGGAATATGGTGAAATAAATGGGTTTGAACTATAAATGGAAGATTGTAATGGTTGGAGATTTTGCCGTAGGAAAAACAAGCCTTGTCCGCCGTTTCGTCTACGATGAATTCAGTGATACATATCTGACAACAATCGGAGTAAAAGTAACAAAAAAAGAAGTTATAATAAATGAATCTGTAAAGGCGGATCTTTTATTATGGGATATTGCCGGTGGTGATAAATTTACTAAAATATCGTCTGAATATATAAAAGGATCTTCGGCAGGAATAATTGTCGCTGATCTTACCAGAAAAAACACAATTGAAAATATATCCGAGCATGCGGATCTCCTGCAGAGTGTTGATCCGGGTATAAATCTTTTTGTTGCATTGAACAAGTCTGATCTTGTGGAAAATTCAGGGGAACAACTGGCTCTTGCAAAAAAAAACCTGAAAGAAAAAAATATAAATTCCATTATAGCAACAAGCGCCAAAGACGGGCTTAATATCGATAATTTATTTAATGAACTGAGTCTTGCCATATACAAAGGTAAAATAAAATGAATAATGAATTTCTGATGTTTCTATTTAACAGGTTCGGTTTATATTACGGGTTTGTTAACAGAGATATGGAAATTCATTTTGATCATGATAAAATTTATTCTTATCTGGATCTGGATAGAAACAGAACAAAATTTGATTTAACAGAAATTTTTCAGGAAGTAATCGGATATGAAGATGATATATACAGGGTTATTTCAGGGGAAAAAAATGAGTTTCGTATTATCGGGATTAACAGGGTAGAAGAAACAGAAATCATTTTTAATCTTTATTTTATTCATTATGAAAACAAAAACGAAGCAATTGCAGTTATCAAAGATGTGACAAATGAGAATCTTTTCAGGCAGGCTCTTCAGCAAAGTGCAAACGAAATAACCCTTCTTCAGCAGGAACTTATCGAAAAAAACAGGGATCTTTTTTTAGCGAATAAAGAACTGACCAAGAGCAGAGACGAAATGAAATTTCTTAACCTGGAGCTGGAGGAAACTGTTCAGATCAGGACGAGCCAATATAAGGAAAAATCTGAGCTTTCTAACAGACTGTTTCTTCAGACTGTAAATTCCCTTACATCAGCACTTGAAATGCGTGACCCTTATACAGTGGGGCATCAGCAGCGCGTTTCGAAACTTGCAGTTTCAATAGCAAAAAAAATCGGTCTCGATGACACCACTATTGAAAGCATTATGATAGCAGGGGATCTCCATGATATAGGGAAAATATCTGTACCCAGTGAATTTTTAACAAAACCGGGACAACTTTCCGAAGAGGCATTAAATGTTATAAAAATGCATCCACGTATCGGATTTGAAATTCTCAAGGATATAGAATTTCCCTGGCCGATCGCTTCAATTGTTCTGCAGCATCATGAAAGAATTGACGGAAGCGGATATCCTTTCGGTCTCGAAAAGAATGATATAATGATCGAGGCAAAAATATTAAGTGTTGCTGATGTAGTTGAGGCAATGGGGACAAACAGGCCATTCAGAATATCACCGGGAGTGGAACTGGCTCTTGATGAAATAAAAACAAACAGGGGGATTAAGTATGAACCCTGTGTTGTTGATGCATGCATCAGCCTTTTTCGCGAAGAGGGATTTAACTGGAATTAATTATGGATGATCTTTTTGCCATAAATAAAGTTCAATAAACATCTGAGAAAAATCAACTAAAACCTGATGTCTCCGGTATCTGCTTTCTGATAAAATAACCAGGAGGTATCACCTGCTGAACAGGACAACCCCCTGAAATTACTATACAACCATCAGTTTACTCTCAAGATTTTTCATATTGTCCATCTCACCTATTAGAAAAAGAAGACTGTTTAAAAGTTCCAGGATTACTGCCGAGTCTTTCTGTATGGAAACTGAATTCTCCATTAGACTTGTAATTTCCTGATCTATTGACGAGCTGTTCTTAACTACCTGATCCATCTGACTGTTCAGCGAGGCAATGGCAAGGCTTATCTTTTTAATCTGATCAGTTATTCCATTTATGACCGTGTTACTCTCTTTAAGCTGAGCCTGTGTACTGTCGGCAAGTTTTTTTACTTCATCAGCAACAACAGCAAAACCGCGTCCCTGATCTCCTGCCCTGGCTGCCTCTATCGCTGCATTCAATGCAAGCATGTTAGTCTGGTCAGAAAGCTCCGCTATAACATCGAGTATTGATTTAACCTGCCCCGCAGATGTCTCCATACCTCTGGCCCCCTCAGCAAGAGTGGTATACGAACCGGATGTGCTTGTTACACCCTTCAGAAAGTCCCTGAACTGGTTATTTACAGCAGTGAGATCGCCATGAACGCTGTCAGAGAAATTCCGGATCTTCCCGAAATTGTCTACACTCTGTTTAACCATTGATATTCTTGAATCGACAGTATCAAACATGTTTTTCCTTATAGCATTAATCTGCTCCAGCTGATTGATTCTCCGGCTGTTAAAATAATCCTTAAAACATGAATACTGATGAACAAAAGTATCAACGTAGTAATCACGGAATTTACCGGCGGCCAGTTCCCTGAAAAAGAATATGGCAGTGAGGGTCTGATTTATGTTAACGCCAAGAAGCTCACCGAATGTTGAAAATCCCGCTGCCGGTATTTTGCTGAAATGAGTAACCCTGCCCAGCAGATTCATATTATTCAGCCTTCGTAGAATACAGTCATTAAGCAGTGCGCCGATCGGCTCGGCATAACCTTCTTTTTCGCTGACAAATTTTTCGAAGTCTCTCCGTGTTGTATCAACAAAGTCTGTTTTTTTAATGAGAAAAAGTTCATCACCCTTTGAAACGTCACAGTAAAAATTCACCTGTTTTTCTTTTATATCTATGCCGGATACAGATCGTACATATAATTCACCGTCAATTTCTATACCAAATGTATAGTCATTCAGTTTTCCGTCCAGATTTTCAGGCCTGCATTTAAAGCACGAGCATAGTTCATCAACAAAATTTGTCACAGTCTTTTCAGAAGGGTTATAAACCGTTTTTACGAACCTCTTCGCTGTATCCGATTCAAGAATCATGAATTTAGTACCGGTCTTCTCAAAATTCTGGGATTTAAGAATTCCGAATTTTATTCCCTGTTTTAATTTCATGAATGATATTACCGCATGGTTTTCATAAACCTTACCGTTGCAGTATATATATGTATTTTTAAAATCCAGCTTCCCTCCGGCTGAACCTCCTACAAAGAGACATGGGAGAATTCCTGAATTATAGACAGCCTCCATGAAAAAACTTTCGCTGTTTGAAAGACCGTCAATAAGCGTAAAGGCAATTGTATCTTCATAGTGAATCCTGAAGGGGAGATCAATTTTCTTCAGCTCACCCGATATAAGATCAATTCTCTCCTGAATAGTACGCGTTACTCTTCCCGACCTTATATCCTCTGAAAAAAGCGGTATAGCTTTTAAAACCACTTTATCAAATATCTCTCCGTTGAACCCCTGAAGCACTACACTGTCCCACCTGTCTCCTGTATCATGATATGCTGTTGTAGTGCCGGAGCCGTCACAGGAAAGCTCGCCCGCTGTAGTACAGAGCAGAATATTTTTTACATCTGGTAGTGCACTGCCGATTTTTGAACTTATCATCCGGAAATCAAGATGCGGGGATACAAACCCGATAACAAGCTGAGGAGCTTCATCCTCTGAATACAACTCCTTCAGAGTACCAGGATTGATTTGCGAGGAATTCAGGCTGAGGACACTGATTGACGGCGCCTTTTCAGCCTCATTTGAAAATTCATTTTCAGTTGCCAACATAGAATCATTTACATCTTCGCGATTCTTTTTTAGGAATAAACTTTTAATCACTGCCATAGTAAACCATCCATCAATAAATTACCAGATGGGAGTAATTATAAAAACAGATTTACCTGCCGGACCTTTTAAACTGTAAATAAAATCTACGGCAGCAGAATCTGTGATGAGTATACCTGTTTAAACATGTAAATAAATCTTATGCTATGTATATTCATAAATGTTCTATATAAAAAACCTGTATTTATGAAAAATGCAGTCTATGCAGTAAAATAAAGTACTAAATTTAATTAAACATACTTTTTTATATAATTTCTTCCCGAAACAACATGAACCGCCGACCGCTTGTAAGTCAATTAAATATGAATTTTCTTAATGTAAATTTTGAGTAAAAAAACATTTTACAATTCTTATAAAACAATCTCCTCTCCTGATTCACAGGTCGGGAAGTCCGTCATCTGTACTGTCAGCACTTAGCTCTGCAGCAGTAACATACGCCTCACGATGTCGAAATGTGCTACTTCTTTGCTTATAATATAAATAAGGCATATATCCGTGATTGTTATTTTATAAAACGCTTACGAGTTTAAAAATATTTTTTTAATACCTGATTAAACAGTATATTATAATACAATCGATGAAGTATTAAAGTAAAAAAAGGAGATAGACTGGCGGTCTGCCGTTAAATTAACCGGAAACATTTATGGACTTAAATATATTCAATAAAAAAATAAAGACTTATATGAACAGTCTCAGCCTCCGGCAAAAATTTTCAATCCCCGCCGGAATGGTTATATTCATATGCTTTGCAGTTTTTACCATATATCTGCTTGTTGATCAGAACCTTCAAAATAAAAGAGCTCTCCAGGAGAACTCCGAGAGATATGCCAGACTTATTGCATTAAGCAGCGTTGACCATATCTGGAATTTCAACACGCAGGGTTTAAACGATACCTGCATGGCATTTTACACTAATCCCGAGATCGCAAAAATCAGGATTACTGATGACAAGGGAGATATTATCCTGAATCTGGATAGCAAACCTGTCAAATCAGAGGGCATTACAATAAAAAAAGATATTATGAAAAACAATCAGAAATTCGGGGAACTTGAACTTGTAGTAACAAAAGATGTATACAACCGAATCTTACTGTCAATTATTTTCAAACTTATCGGCCTGTTTGTTGTAACCTTTCTGATAGTGCTCCAGAGCATATGGATAATAACAAAGAGAGTTATAAAACCTCTGGATGAAATGCTGGCTGTAGTTGATAAAATATCCTGCGGCGATATGTCTAATAGTATTTCCGTTGATAGCAACGATGAAATCGGTAAGCTTGCAGAAAATTTTAACAACATGATGTATAAGGTCAAGGAGAGCATATCTTCAATAAAATCCATTATTGAATTCATGCCTTCAATAATTATTCAGTTTGACCATGAATGGAAAATAATTGAATGCAACAGGCTAGCTGGCCAGTTTATGGGTATTACAACAGAAAAAGCCCCGGGGAGATTTTTAAAAGATATAAAACCGGAAATTGCAGTCTTTTTACTGAATATAAAAGAATTTATTTCCTTTGATAAACCTTATTCTCTCTATCGTATATCTCTGCCCGGTTATGATGATATGCTGTTTAATATCTTCATTTTCATGCTGCGACATGAACATTCTGAGAGTCTGGTGCTCAGGATTGATGATATAACTGAACTGCAGAAAAAGGATGAACAGATCCGGCACATCCAGAAAATGGAAAGTATAGGCCTTCTGGCAGGTGGAGTGGCGCATGACTTCAACAATATTCTCGGAGGCATACTAGCTACAGCTTCCCTGCTGAAATTTAAAATTATACAGGGTAAAATTAAAAAACCTGAGGACTTAAGCAGAGACCTTGATCTTGTAGAGAAAAGCTGTGAGAACGGAGCAGCAATAGCGTCGCAGCTTATGAATTTATCAAAAAAAGATTCTGATTTTGAACTCAAACCTCACGATATCAATGAAGTTATTGATCAGATCGGGGAAATCTGTATAAAATCCTTCGATAAATCCATCACCATTTCCATAAAGAAACATGCAAAAGAAGCGTATGCGATGATGAGCAATTCACAGATACACCAGGTACTCCTTAATCTCTGTATTAACGCTGCTCATTCAATGACAATTATGAGAAAACCTGAAGAACACCAGGGCGGTCACCTGGATATTGAAATTATAAAAACAATTTCTGACCGTTTCTTTATTGAATCACACCCTGAAGCCATACCAGGGGATTACTGGCGTGTAAGTGTGAAAGATACAGGAACAGGGATGGATAAAAATACACTTCTTAAAATATTTGATCCATTTTTCACTACAAAAATCCAGACAACAGTTAAAGGTACCGGCCTGGGGCTTTCAATAGTATACTCCATTATCAAGGCTCATCATGGATTTATTGATGTGTATTCGGAAATCGGTATTGGCACGGTGTTTTCTATTTACCTTCCGGCCTGCAGTGAAAATGTATCAGAAGCTGAAAAAACAGCCGGTAAGTCAATATTTACCGGTGAAGGGACAATACTTGTTGTCGATGACGAGGAATCTATGCGTAATATTACATGTTCAATTCTTGCCGAATGCGGTTACTCTTTCATAACCGGATCAAACGGAGAAGACGCTGTTAAACTATACCGTGAGAACGCCGGTATCATCCGGGCAGTAATACTGGATATGGTAATGCCGGTCAAATCGGGATACGAAGCGCTAATTGATCTGATGAAGCAAAACCCGGAAATAAAAATCCTGATGACTTCCGGACTTTATTCAAATGAACTTATTGAAAATGTAAAAAAAGCCGGCGTTAAAGATTTTATCGTTAAACCATTTTCAATTTTTCAGCTTTCAAAGAAGCTAAGTTCAATACTTAATGAGGAGCAGAGTTGAGTTGTTGTTTCCCCTTGTTATTGAATTCCCTGATATACCTGTTTATTATTCTAATTTCGCTGTCGGTTACTTTTTTACTGAAGAAAAGATACCTGAATTCCCCTGGGGGAGAATCTGGAAATGTTTTCAGCACAACATTTTTTCTGTGCACTCCTGATGATTTTATAAGATACTCACCCTCCTCCTGCGTTGAAAACATGTAATCACCTCTCCCTGAATTAATCATCTGCACCATTTTCACCATATCAACCGTTACCTTCTGCGTATTTGTCCGGTCTTTTTTTATTAACTCATCCAGATGTTTCCCGTAGGAATATCCATCCTTTATAATCAAGGTTAATCTATTGTCAGCAAGCAGTGAAGAGAATGACTTTTTGCTGTTTATTATTTCGTTTGATGTTTTTGAAATTATCATATGATGTTTGTCACGGTACACAGGTATTGAAAATCTGCCGATCTTTTCTCTCTCCGAATTTTTGAACCATCCCACCATTACAACCTTTTCAGCATTATCTTTTAGCATCGCCATCATACGTTTTGCAGGGGTCTCCTGCCACCTGTAGGAAAAACCTGATTTCCTGAACGCGTAGTCTGCAGCTTCACCTGCAACTCCCCTGATAATTCCATTTTCCATATAATGATAAGGGTATCTGTCAACATAGCAGACAATAAATGCTTCTTCGCCGGACAGATCGCTGTGAACTGTTAAGAAGAGAAACACAAAGAGCAGATATTTTATCGTCTGTTTACCATTGTAACCAAACCTCGATGACATAGAAACACCCCGGTTAATCCTGCTGATAATTTTATTTTGCTGAAAACCAAAACATTCACCCATTAATATCAGACTGCTGTTCAGGAAGCAGCAGTCTTGATCAACTGCTTTTATAACAGTTAAATCATCTTAATCGCCCGGCATAAATGAATAAGAAAATTTATTAATACAGCTCTCCCATCTTTTTAGCCGTAATCTATATAATATAATAAAAATATTTTATAATAACAGATAATGACAGAGAAAAAAATTAATACAGGTTTAACAGGTAATTCATTGACAGGATCGCTCTCAGAGAAACAGTATAAATTTATCTGCACTAATAATATACATAAGTGTTTTCCTTACAAAAAAATAAGACTTCCCCCGATTGACTGATATGAAAAAAGAAGATATATGTTTATCACCATTTAAGTTGCATCATATTCATGATTTGCTCTCAACCCCCGCAATCCGGGGGTTTCTTTTTTTTCTTGCATTTATCACCTGATTACATATAATACATCCATGAAACGAATTATTTATGTATCTCTTGCTCTTTTTATATCACCACTCACTGCCAGCCTTGAAAAATCAAACTCACATGGGCTGTTTAACGTAAATATAATAAGAGGATTTCTGTATAGAGATTACTGTGTTTTATTCTGCTCCTTCAAACAGTGGCTGATGGGAACAAAAACAAGAATCCGGGAAGGTATATTGCTGTGAAAAAAAAAGTTCTTTATCTTACTATAACAGGCGGAGTCCTGGGAATTATCGGGAATCTGTTATTTTTTATATTCGGCTCAATAACCTCAATGCTTCTACATGGCATATTCCAAAGCATTATACCAGGACTTGATCTTTCGATGGCTGATGCAGAATTGCAGAATATTATTTTTATAAATGCAGTTACATCTTCTCTTTTATGTATTGTTTCAGTAACAGCCGGTTTCTTTTATAACAAAGGAGATAAACATGAAGAAGAAAAAAATCAGGAAAAATATATATCAGCAGCAGTCCTTATTGCAACATCAATTGGACTTGCAGTAACATTCAGTTTTTTTTCACTTATACTGATCGGGATAGCTTCAATTGTTGCATTGATCTCTGTAAGAGATGATTTCAGAAATAAGCTTATTCCGGAATCTGATAGTTTTAAAAGAAATATCAGAGTTACAGTTTTGATATCAGCAGTTGTATTGATTATAATCTTTTTTGTTAATAAGAGTTACATATAACAGAGGTAGATGAAATGAAAGATAATGGTCATAAAGAGATATACGAACCTTACGGAGGGATAAGTATCGATCTCCCCACTCCCCCACCCTGTTTCACCAATATGAAAGGAAGACTTACGGAATATAAACCGGGAACATCACTGACAGTGACATTCCCCGTATTTGATTCCTATCTCAATCCCGGCGGTTCAATGCAGGGGGGCATCATTACAGCCGCCTTTGACAATGTTTTCGGTCCTCTATGCGCCGTGTCATCCGGCACGCCATCCTCGGCCATGGTGGATATAAACGCCAGTTATCACCGTCCTGTTTTTCCTGGAGACGAACTGACTGTCACAGCCAGGGTCAAGTCTAAGGGTAAAAGGATAATTCACATGGAGGGTGAGGCATACAATAAAGACAAAAAGCTTGTAGCTTCCGCCAGTTGTGATTATATGATTCTCAATACATGAAAAACGCGTTAAACAGGCAGCAGGATCCATGAAGGTCTTGCATATGTCGAAGGGAGTAAAGTAATATCCAGATCTCCATATGATTCTTCAAGTACCAGTGGATATATAAACAGCAAAGGAAATATTATAATTTCAGTAAAAGGAAAAATTTTCGAAGCTATGACAGCTTCCACGATGGAATGGCCAGTGTTTCTGATGAAAAATCCATGTATGGGTTTATTTTAAATCCTCTTAAAAAATAATACAGACTCATATCAGGGTTTTCAATATACAATCTGTTCCCTGATTTTGCAGTTTTCCCATAACCATTCTGTGTCCATATCGCTTATCTCCCGTCTCTGCCCCTTCACTAAATAATAGACCGAAGGCCCCTTTGATTCCGGCATCCTGTTTATTATCATTACATCCGGACATTCTCTCAATCGTGGTCTGCTTAGAGTTTTTTCCTGTTCTGTCTTTACCGGTTCCAGTCTCTCTGCAGCAGGATGCTCAGCACATCCCGCAAGAATAAAAAAAGAGATATAAAATATTAATACGGCAGAGATTATTATATTTTTATTTCTCAAAGTGTTTTCCGGAAAATGATTCAAAGAAAATATGGTAAAGGTTTTTTTGACATTAAAGTCTTTCATTGTATTCCTCCCTTTAAAACTGCCAGGTGTTTTTTATACATGAAAATATATGTATTAAAAAACACTTAGTCATGAACTCCCCATGAAGCATTGGGGAAACAGCCTTACTTCGGTCTATATTCAAAACAGGGATAACGATTGCTGTTGACAGTGGTTAGCTGCGCCATTCCCGAACCGTCAGCTTTCATTTTATAGATATTATAAGATGTAGTTCCCCTTGCAAAGATTATTTCATTGCCGTCAGGTGACCAGACAGCATCCGTATCATCTATAGATGACGTGTTTGTCAGCATTACTTTTCCGGAGCCATCTGAATTCATTATTGCAATATCATAATAAGTGCCGGTATTTACCTGATACAGGATTTTTGATCCATCATAGGACCAGGTAGGGAAAGCATCGTCATATCCTGCATTATTTGTAATATTTACAGAATTTGTACCATCAGCTTTCATAACAAATATTTCATAATCTGAACCATTGAAGCGGGAAAATGCAATTTTTGTACCATCGGGCGACATTGATGGATCAAATTCATGATATGTATCAGTAGTAAGCTGTATAAGGTTGCTGCCGTCAGTATTTATTATATATATATCGTAATTGCCTGATATATTTGAACTGAAAAGAATTCTGCTCCCATCAGTGGTCCAGGTTGGCGTATCATCCCCGGCAGTGTTATTGGTAAGCTGCTTAACATTGGTACCATCGGAATTCATGGTGAAAATATCGAAACTACTGCCGCCACGATCTGATCTGAAAACAATTCTTTTCCCATCAGGAGACCAGGAGCAGTAATTGGAATTATAGCTTCCACTGGTGATCTGCACCTGATTGCCTGTGTCATTGTCTATAATAAATATCTGATCATATGTACCGGTATTTCTGTTAAATACAATCCTGTTTTTTTTATCATACTCCCTTGAACAGGATATTAAAAGAGTTATTACTGCAAAAAACAGAATCATCTCTTTTTTCATAAAATTCTCCACAATTGTATATGTAAAATGGTTCCGATACAAAATTTAATTTATTTACAGGCATGTTTCAAGAAATTTTTTTATAGCTTCATCCACAAATGCGTTTACCGGAATTACTTATTATTTACTTCCTTGACAAAAAATGCAGCGATAAAAGTATCATGAAAATGTTTTTTAAATATATTTACATGGATAATATTTTCTTATGAGGATACTTATAGATGCTGATTCCACACCTGTTGCGGTTAAGGATATTCTCTTCCGCGCAGTTGAGCGTAACAGAATTCAGCTGGTACTTGTCGCAAATCAGCCTTTAAAATTTCCTGAATCATCATTTATTTCATCAATTGTTGTTCCTGCAGGTCCGGATGAAGCTGATGACCGTATTGCGGAGATGGTTAATCCGGGAGACCTCGTTATTACTGCGGACATCCCGTTAGCAGACCGTGCAGTTACCCGCGGAGGTTTTGCTCTTAACCCGAGAGGTGAATTTTATACCAAAGAAAACATAAAGGAGAGGCTTGCCATGAGAGACCTTATGGATGACCTGAGAAACAGCGGCATTAATGCCGGAAGACAAAACTCCTTCTCAAACCGTGACCGTCAGGCCTTTGCCGGTCAGCTTGACCGTTTTCTGACAAGGCATAAGAAAAATACGGATGAAGGTATATAATATGGATGGCACAAAACGCTCATCGATCAAAACCGGCATGAAAGTCGCTGTAGTTTTAAAGAAAGATCAGCAAAATGAAAAACTTACCGAGGGAATAGTAAAGGACATACTTACAAATTCACCGTCACATCCGCACGGTATTAAAGTCCGCCTCATGAGCGGAGAGATCGGCAGGATTAAAGTTATATTTTAACTATTTAACTCTGATAATTTCCGACATTTGTTTGTCTTTCAGCTGCTCATAATTTGTTTTAAAAAAATCATAACCGAAGGGCGTGCTGTACGACGTGAGTCCCATAACCTTAACAAAGTCTTTATGGATACGGACTGAATCGACAGTCTCTTTATAACATAAGCTTTCTTTAATCTCTTTAATCTGATTCTGCTTCCCTAAAACTTCGAGTAATTTATCAAGACCCGCAATCATAGGGAGGCATGTATCATGATCATAATCTATACAGCCCTCATATCTCATAAGTTGAGCACCCTTGTTATATGCATATATGCTGAGCTGATTTTCACGCTTGCTGTAAAAATATATAACAGTACAGCTTAGCTCTTTTGATAACAGGTTACTGAGAACTGCTCCCTGATCCCTGTCTGTCATTTTCCTTTCAAAAACCGCAGTCTGGTTGTTCCAGGATTTTGATATATATGCATCATATCCACGGTTTTTAAGAAAATAAAATACTTTTGACGCATTAAGCCCCATAACAACTGCATGCCCGAAGGGATAAGTAACAGGAGCATAATAAGTTGAACCGGTTAACAATGCAGCTGTAACTATACAAATAAATACTCTTTTCATCAATATACCCTCAGACAAGGATATATCAGGCCGGCTTACATCCGTCAACAACAATTGCGGCTCCCATGGGCAACTGCGAAGCGTGTTATTTTTACCTCACATCAAGCTGATTCTGAATCTCTTTGAATAAAGGATTCCAAAGTTTTTCTCCCTGATAAGGGGGATATACACCCTCTAATTCAACATTATTATCCCATTCCCTGTATTTATAAACTTTGACAGTGGAGTTATTACCATTTCCTGTAATCTGGAAATAATATTTATTTTTAAAAGTATGAAGTTTACCGCGGTCAAATCTTTCCTCATATACTGCTTTATCTGTGATTATAATTCCCTTTTCAATATCCACCTTTTCTATTCCGGTTTTCATTTCTTTCAAAGCAGCAAGTGTTGCATTAAATGATTTTTCTCTGGAATAATTGAATGATCTTGTCAAATGTTTATCATATAATTCAGGATCGTCCATTTTGTATGTTTTAAAGCAACCTGTGAGTAAAATCAAAAGTACAATAATTGCCGGTATAAATCTTTTCATAAAATCCTCTTTTATTAAAATTTTTTTATAATTACCTATAAACATTACATCTCTTCCAGTTTTATCTTTATTTCATTGAATAAAGGATTCCAAAGAGTTCCAGTGCGCAAATCATAATCTATTTCAAATACTTCTTCACTATTTCTCCATGTTCTATATTTATAAACCTTAATAATAGAGTTGTTACCTTTACCTGAAATCTGAAAATAATATTTATGAGAATAAGACACAAGAGTCGCATAACCCTGTCCCCCTTGAGCCGATTCTTTAAAAACAACACGGTCCGTTATTATTATTCCCTTTGCCCGATCCTGTTTTTCAATTCCGATTTTACTTTCTTTTAAAGCAGCGAGGGTTGCACTAAAGCATTTATCCATTGAATAATTGTAAGATTTAGTTAAGTATTTAACATACATCTGATCATCAATTTTTCCACCTGAACTACAACCTTGCAGTAAAAATAAAACAGTAATAATGGCCGGCATGAATCTTTTCATAAAAACTCCTTTATTAAATTTTTTTTAAATCCTTTTAATCTTCATTGTGAAAAATTCTGCATAGCATACATGTATCCCTGGTTTCGGGCGGCCTCTCTCTGTTGCCTTCATAAACTTTCGGTTATGAGTTATTACCGCAAAATGATACGCCATGTTCATCATCATAGCAGCAGTTTTATTTCCCGACAGAGCACCGGTTATCTGCAGTCTTTTATTCCCAGTGTCTAAATTTTCAATAGAATATTCCGCCAGGAGTTAAAATTCCGTTCTATGTATTAAGCGTATCTTCTATGAATTCGTAGTACTAAATCTTAAATGTTTAATAACTGCAAAACAACAGTGGAACTGCTCATGGGCCGGCGGATAAACATGTCTCACCCGAACCATAACAGGGAGTAAACGATTACTGTCTTCCACACACAGGTAATTACTGAATAATCGTGTTTTTAAGTATGTATTTTATCTGACTGAGAGAGTAGCCGCTTTTATTCACTATATTTTTCTTGTATGTACTCAATGTTGAATTTTCAATCATCATTAAGCGGAGTATCTCCTTATGACTTTTACCATTCAGCACATGTGACAGGCATTCTTTTTCGCGTTTGCTGAGTATGCGGTTCAGTATCCCTATATATTGCTGCTTGTAATCTATCCTGATATCTCCGACAAGAAGTGTGGCATCATTGATGTTCTGATCGTAATAGACAGTCAGATTAATTACAGCTGGCACATAATTGCCGTATCCATTGATAAGATGAGTATAGATTGGAGGAATTTTAATATGCTTCTCCCCGGCTTTGGCAATACTGATATGCTCAACAATTATGTTTAATACTCTTTTACGGTCCTCTTTCAACACCCGCTCCACAAGCATGCTGGTAAAAACATCCTCCGGTATAAGTCCGGCGTTTCTGCTGTTAATATATACCTCTTCAAACTGCATTGTATGCAGATTCCATATCCAGTGTGCCTCAATTGAATTTGAAAAAAGTATTTTGAGCATTTCTTCCGGTGCGATGCTGTACATAGCAAAATCTCTCACTTTTAAATTCACCAATAGTTAAATTTTTCAGATTAAATTTTAAAATATTGTTTTTCAGCTTTCTGAAATTACCGCAGGGAGTTTTTATCTGTCAGGGAATTCATAACTCTTTTAACACATTCCGCGGCTTTCAAAACTTATGGTAATATCTGAATACTGTTAATTATATATTTATTAAAATAAGACCATGCTTTCCCTTATCATTCATAAAGGATGCTCTGCTGATTTTCGGGCTTATGTAATATATGTTTATCTGCTAATTGCCTGTACTATTCAATATCCACTCGTATTTACCACCATTTACAACTCTCATGTACATTCCTCTTTTTCCACATCCTGCAATTCCTATCCTTGTATAAAATCCATCATCATTTTTTTCGATAACTGTCAGTTTTAATTTGTCTTCCGGACAACTCATTTCAAAACCGGCCCGGTTTCTTAAAGTTTTTTCCGCATTTTCATTATCAAATTTAGCAGCTTCAGCCATTGAGATACAGGAAACAGAATAAATAGAGAAACACATACAAATCATTAGTAACAGAATCTTTTTCATATAGACCTCAAATTAACTTTTTATTTTTATATATCATAATTTGTAAACTGTCGCCCGGGTTACTGAACTCGTACATTTTTCTATTGTTAGCACGGATTAATAACCCCAGAGAACATCGAAGAGATTTATCCCAGCTTCTTTTTCATTAAGTACCTTAGTTATGTACTTTGTTGTATCTTCAAGCAGATTTATAATCTGCGTATCTGCAATCTTCTCATGCCTGGAGTCGAATACCAGCTTGATAACAGGTCGCAGAGGCTTCTCGGCTATGGAGCCTATTACAAGCCCGATGGTCTGATCATTTAATTCAACCAGTGAGCCTATGGGATATACGGACATTCGTGATAAAAATATTTTCAGGATCTCAGGATCAAATTTATTAACACCACCTGCAAGGAGATTCTTCATCGCATGATAGGCTCCGACTTTTTCCCTGTAGCTTCTGTTTGATATCTGGGATTCATAACTGTCTGCTATAGACGCAATTCGGGCGTATTCATCAATCTCTTTTCCTTTTAAACCTCTGGGATAACCTTTTCCATCAAACTGCTCATGATGCTGAAGGGATATATTGGTTATTTTTTCATTAATCTGCGGGTAGCTTCGAAGCGATTTATACCCGTGAACAGGATGAGCCTTTATCATCTGATATTCACTGTCAGTCAGTCTTGACTGCTTATGGACTATATAAACCGGAACCTTTGTCATTCCGGCATCAATAAGGATTGTACCTGTTCCAAGTTCAAGCATCTGTTTCTCGTTATAGTTCATCGCCTGGCCAAGGATAAGGCTGTAAAAGGTAACATTGACGGAATGTGTTACAAGATAGTTTCTTTCAACATCGTCAAAACCGTTAAGAAAAAGAAAAACATTGCTGTTTTCTTTAAGCAGACCAATGATATCATTTACAGTTTTCTGTACTGCCGGGAGCTCAATGGAGCGATCCTTCCTTACGGCAATATAAACCTGTTCAATAAGGAAACAGGCGTTACCGTGAATTTCAATAAACCTTTTTCTCATAGTCAGGAGCTGCTCGTAACTCTCAAGAACCTGTCCGCTTTTAAGAGATGCATTTGCTCTGGTTGCCGTGCCGGACTGAATCAGATCGCCAGCCGTTTCTACAATTGTTACCCCCCATTTCATGAGTTTTTTTATATCTTCACTCTTAAGGGGAACACTTGGCGCGAGCAGAATATCATCGCTGCTTATATAGACACTCTTGCTGAAAACCATTCCCGGCTTCAGTTCTTCAACTGATAATCTCTTCATTTCAGTCATTTAATAATCCTGGACTTTTTATTTCTGTCTGAAACTATACCAGATGTAACCGTATGCTGTTACAATTGATACTGCTCCGGACAGAGTTTCCGGGATCACATCACCCGCTTCAGACTTTTATAATATTCAGACAATATTTTTATCCCGGTAAGCAGTAATCGCCTTCGTAGTTTTCATAAATTTCCCGACAAAAATTACTCCTGCGAAGGCGATTACCTTTGATACTTTTTTATTTAAAGGCTTCCCTTTTATCCACAAACATCCGCATAGTTATTTTTAACTTTTATATTAATACGCTCTTCATATAAAGTTTTAAGTATTTATTTTCATGTTTAATTATTTTGAACTGCTGTTTAACACCCAATCGCCCGGTGTTTTTTCAACATACACCAGTCTCTTCCCGCACCCTTCAACACCGATGTATTTAAGAAGTCCGCTCGGGTAATACTCTATCGGTATTATTTTCAGCTTATCCTGACTGCAGTTGATTTCAAAACTCGCCCGTTTCCTGACAGATAATTCCGAATCATTGTTATTTGATTTGACCATTGAAGAACACGATACAGCGAAACAGATTAAAACCGGCAAAATACGTTTCATCTAAAACCTCCTGTTTTTCATGAATAATTTTTTACCAATAAACTCTATCATCAGTTTTTAAAAAACTGTACTGATAAATCAGTTACTTATCTCTATCCGTCAGTTAATGACATCTCTCAGCCCGAAGAAAACCATTCAGTCCTTACTGCTGAATGATTAATTCTCCGGCAATATACCCTTTAATAATATCAGGAGTAAGATCTGTTTTATTACTTCCATCATTATTGATAATACAAACATGCTGACAATAATCGTTACCTTCGTCTCTTACAGTTTCTATAAAAATAATCCTTCCGTCCGGTGTCCATCTTGGACTACAAGATTCTTTTGTTGTAATCTGTCTTTCACTCTCTATGGAAAAAGTAGTCTTATCACCGCTTTCTGTTATTTTTCCCGAATAGATATAGTTTTCATCATCAGTTTCTTTAATATAAACCGCTGTTTTACCATCCCTTGAAGCATGAACAATCTTTCCGTCGTCGTTGAAATCTGTATTTTTTATATCCTGTTTGATCCATGGCTCATTTTCGGAAATAAACTTAAGTCTGAAAGGTTTTAAAGAACCCGTTACACCACCGTATGAATAGATAAAATTACCATCGTATACAGGTTCAGGCGTATAAAGAATATTAAAACCCTGAGGAGCGGTGTATAATTCTTTAGCAGATTCTGCACTGTTAGTTAAAGATTTTGAATAAACTTTATATTCGATAGAAGCTTCAGTGCCTGTTGAATTTTTATAAACCATTCTTGTTCCATCTGAAAAAAAAGCTACTCTGCTTATACCATCCTCTTCAACAAGAACAGTTCTGTTTGTTCCATCCCAATTGTACTGGACAATTCTGGTATCCTGATTTGAATTTCCAGCATTTGAAGAATATTCATATAAAAAATATCCTTTACCTGACAGGCATACAGCAATTGGATGAAAAGTTTCAGTTGTAAATCCATCCGGCATGGTCAGCTCCTCAAGCCCGGTGCCATCGTATTTCATTTTATAAGTTTTCGTTATATATTTTTGAAGCTGATCATCATAATAACTATTTGAAAAAATTACTATCTTCTCGTTTTTAAGTCTTGCATCTTCAGCGGCTGTTGTATAAGCACTTTGTATTGCGCTAAATTCTGTTGAATCAATATTCTGCAGATCTACATCAATTGCTGTTCCGCCGACAGTTACTTTAACTTTAAACTGTGAAAAATCGGGCACATTTATCTTTGCAACATCAAGAATAAGGTCAAATCCGCTGCCGGATGCGACAAAAGGTGATGTAAAAAGATTAAAGCTGCCGAGAAGATTAGACATATTCGTGTCGGCCTGGCAGATCTTTTTCAGAACGCTCATAAACCTGTCCGTTACACCCTGGATTGAAGAGAAGTCCTGGTTCAGCGGGCTTCCCGAAGTCATATCTATAAGCGCAGGATTGCTTCGCAAAGTAAGGCCGATAATAGATGTTGTAAACGGCGTGGCGTTTGCTGCACCTCTCTCCGTACAGTAAGTGACAACAGTATCGGTTGATTTATTTACCATGATAATTACAGGAAAAGTCAAATCTGAAGCATCAACGCTAAATTTACCCATACCGTCTGTCGTGGCAGCTTTAACTCTCCCGTTTTTGTCTTTTACAGTAACATCCGCATTTACAAGCGGCGCACCTTTGGCTGCTGTACCATTAATAGAATTTGTGACAGTATTTGCCGCAGGCTCATCACCTGAACCTTTACTGCAGCCTGCATTAAAGGATATTGACAGTAACAGAGCCAATAAACCGGCTGATATAAATTTAATTTTCATAAACCTCCCTCACCTTATTTTTTACATATCCCCGTTTTCCGGCAACCGTCTGCATGTTTACCCCGGACCGCGGGTTCTCTTATGAATATTTTAAACATATAACAGCGAATTCCTTCACGTCAGAATGTTTTTCTGACAGATTGAATACAGGTTATCGGCAGTCTTTAATTCCCGATATGTAAATTAGCAATAGAATATTCTGAGAGGAGTGAAAATTCCGTTCTATGTATTATTGATATTTTCTATGTATTCATAGTACTAAATCTTTTATATTTAATCTTTTTAATTGAAAGATGTAACTGCTGCCGGCTGGCGGATACATCTGTTATATTCCGCACAACAGCACGGAGTAGTTTATTGTTTTTTATTGGCGGACAATTGCAGAATAAATATTATCTTAAAATTACATCTTTAACCGGCAACTTCAGCCGGCACCAGTAGTGATTCAATGTAGATGACTTTGCCATTTCGGTGTTGCACTACATCCGGAATCGGATGCAGAGAATAAATGTCCATTACTCTTTATTTACTAACGATTTGCCTGTTGACATTTATATAAAAAATGAATATATTGAAGTCCATTACTCATTAAGCCGAAGGAGATTAAAATGAATAGAAAGATCGTAATCCCGGTAGTAATATTAAGCATAATAGCAGCCCTGTTCTGCCGGGAAAGGAGCGTTACAGGTAAAGATTCTGAACAAGAAATAAAGATTGCCGGTTACGAATACTCAGAATTTGAAAATCCTCTCCCCATCCCGCCGGTTCTGAAAAACAACAGCAGCGATCCCCGGAGGGCAAGTTATTCACTTACTGTACAGAAAGGGTCGACTGAATTTTTCAAAGGTACGGCGGTTACAACTCTTGGCTATAACGGATCTTTACTGGGCCCTACCCTCCGTTTCAGGAAGGGGCAGAATGCAGATATAAGTGTTAAAAACACTCTCCACGAGGTTACAACTGTCCACTGGCACGGCATGCTGGTTCCGGGGGATATGGATGGCGGACCGCACCAGGTGATCAAACCCGGGAGTCTTTGGCATCCGGTTTTTACTGTTAACCAGCAGGCCGCAACTGCATGGTACCATCCTCATGGCCACGGAACAACAGCAGTCCAGGTTTACAGGGGACTTGCGGGTATGATAATAATTGATGATGATGTTTCTGACAGCCTTAATATACCTAGAGATTACGGTGTAAATGATATACCATTAATAATTCAGGACAGACGCTTTACCGGAGAGGGTGTCCCTATATATATGACTAACATGCGTGATATGATGGAGGGTATGAAAGGAAACACTATTCTTGTAAATGGTGTCATAAACTCAGTATTTAAAGCAAACAGAATCAGATACCGGTTCAGACTCCTTAATGGTTCAAGCGCAAGAGTCTACGATTTCAGATTCAGCAACGGTATGAGATTTTATCAGATAGCAACCGATGGCGGGTTTCTTGAAAAACCTTACAACACTGACAGCATAAGATTGTCTCCCGGAGAGAGGGCCGAAATTATAGCAGATTTTTCCCGGTTAAAGGATGGGGAAAAACTCTATTTAAAGAGTGACGAGTTCGATATAATGAAAATAGCAGTTGCAGGCAGCGGAACCGACAACACCGTAATACCCCGAGAGCTTACAAAAATCAGTTTTATACCTGTTGAGAAATCACAGGGTGACAGAAATTTTTCCCTTCAGGGAATGGGCCCCGGCGTTAATATCAACGGAAACCAGTTTGATCATCTCCGGATAGATGAATCTGTAAAACATAACTCCGTTGAAACATGGCATATCAGAAACCAGTCAGGGCATGGCATGGGGATGATGGGTGGAGGTATGATGGGGGGTAATGTATTACATAATTTTCATGCTCACGGAGTTCAGTTCCAGGTGATTGACAGGGGTGGTAAACAACCGTCACCATCAGAGCGGGGATGGAAAGATACTGTCCTTGTCGAACAGGGTGAGGATGTGAATATTCTTGTAAAATTTTTATATAAAGGTACTTTCATGTATCACTGCCATATCCTTGAACATGAAGATAACGGGATGATGGGACAATTCAAGGTAAACTAGAACAGATAAAGCGCCGGTTTTATTCGAATTCATTCCGGCGCTTTAAATACATTTCATATGAACTGATTTTGATTTCAGCACGGCTATCCGGCAATTAAGTATCAGCCATTATCCAGCATCAGAGAACTTCCTTTTATTTTATTAATTGTAAAAAAAATTGAATTTTCCGGCGTCCTGTTATATGCTTATAACAGGTGTTTTATATTACAGGTAATTTGCTGTACCGTTAATGATTTCAGCCTTAACTGCCTGTTTTCATAAAACTATCACTGTTTGTTATTTATATAAATTTTTACATTTACAGAATTCTTCTGCAACCTGTTGGTTTAAAAACAGACTTTATATTTTTCATTCTGTTTTATATTAGTCATATCAGCCTTAACCATTGCCCCGGCTATATTGCAGTTTGTTTTTATGCTGCATGATAGATATAATTATAAAATATCAGGAGTTCAATGTATGAAAAAGTTCACTATTAAGCTGTTTTTTATTTTTTACATGGTTTCAATCATAGTTTACATTTCGGCACCCGGTGAAACCTCTTCCCGCAGCAACTACTACCCCATTGTATTTGTTCACGGTATGGCAGGTTTTGCCGAACTTCACGGAATCCCCTACTGGGGCGGCACCTATAATATCCCCAAATACCTCGACGGGCTGGGTTATGAGAACTTCGTAGTTGATGTTGGACCATTCAGCAGCAACTGGGACAGGGCCTGCGAGGTTTACGCAGAGCTTAAGGGTGGGACAGTCGATTACGGCAAGGCTCATTCCGAAAAATACGGACACGCAAGATACGGAAGGACCTATAACGGGCTCTTTCCCGAATGGGGTGAAACCGATCCGGACACAGGGAAACTGAACAAAATTCACCTTATCGGCCACAGCATGGGTGGTGAAACAATACGCGTGCTTGCACAGCTCCTTGAAAACGGCGACTCCGGCGAGATAGCCGCTACTGATCCCGAAGAACTCTCCCCACTCTTTGACGGACAGAAGAAACAGTGGGTCAGGAGCATCCTGACAGTGGCAACACCGCACGACGGCAGTACAGCTGCCTACCAGTTATCGGGCAAGGGGGATATATCTTTGCTGCAGATGGCAAGTGTTTTTCTTGCGGCTGTTACCGGTTCAACTGAAATCGACACGTACGATTTTCACCTTGACCAGTGGGGACTTAACAGGAAAAGCGGGGAAGGCATTGCCGATTACATTAAACGGGTCGAAAGCAGTGGAGCATGGACAACATCGCGCGATCTGGGAAACTGGGACCTTAAACCCGAAGGGGCGAAGGAGCTGAACAGCTGGGCAAAGGCGCAGTCCGATATATACTATTTCTCCCAGGCCACTTCCGCAACATACAGGGAACTGCTGACCGGCCGCTACCTTCCGAATGTAACAATGAACCCGCTCATGTGGGCAACAGCAACATACATAGGCATGTATACTCAGAGTACACCTGTTGTTATTACTAAAAGCTGGTGGGAAAACGACGGGCTGGTATCCGTGGCTACTGCCAGCGGACCGCATCTTGGATCTGCCGATTCCATAGTTACATACAGCGGAACTCCGCAGATCGGAAAATGGAACTATCTCGGAAAACTCGGGAATACCGATCACATAGGGGTAATCGGCATCCTCTGCACTCTTGACCAGAGACCGCTCTTCAGGTCATACGCAGTGCTTCTGGCGTCACTTCCGGAATAACCTGATCAGTTATTTCTGCTTAACATAACATCTCCGGGAAAAACAGCATATCCCGGGATGTTGTGTACTCCAGGCAGTAAAACAGCCCAAGTCTACCGGCGCATCCATGTAAATAATAATCGGGCCGGCTGCATGGCGATTCAGTTATTATTTCAGCAGAAGTATTGATACCCCGGAGATTGCTATGATTATACCGGCAATCTCCATTTTCCTCACGCTCTCCCTGTAAAGTAGAAATGAAACCGGAATCAGCAGTACAGGGACAATAGACATTATTGTCGATGCCACACCTATGTTGGAGTACTTGACTGAGTAGAGCGAAAGCGATACGCCGATGAAGGGGCCGAATACAGCACCCAGCGCAGTGAATGATACGCCCTTTATATCTTTAAGTGCCGATACCACACTTTTTCCACGGCGTAAAACAACTATGGTCAGGATGAAACCGGCCATCCCGGCGATAATCCTTACCTGCGTCGCTATAAAGGGATCGAATCCCGCTACACCCAGTTTTGAAAGGGCCAGCCCGCCGGCCTGCCCTGCGGCGCCGCCGAAGGCGAAGAGAATCCCGCGGAAGGAATGCGCCAGTTTTATTTTCCCTTCATTACTGCGGGTGAGAACCACAAGGGATATGCCGCAGAGTGTTATGATAATCGCAGCCGCGTCAGACAGCGAGGGCCTCTCCCCGAATATCAGAAATCCCATTGTTGTGGCCATTAC
The DNA here is from genome assembly GCA_963664815.2 of Spirochaetota bacterium. Classification (GTDB taxonomy): domain Bacteria; phylum Spirochaetota; class UBA4802; order UBA4802; family UBA5550; genus WRGT01. Next base: position 772,298 of record CAXXHB010000003.1, on the reverse strand, counting down.
AGGAGAGGAGCACATTATAAGCATCGCCACCCTTGAACCGATGAGGACAAAAGAGCGGAAGAGTAGAAGATCCCCCATGAAAAATCCGACAAAGCCTGAAAGGAGAAGCCATTTACCTCGCACGGGATCAACTGCCGGCAGTATGTTTCCGTACACAACCACGTTATAAACAGTAAGGAGGAGGTAAGCAATCAGCAGACGCAGTATATTTACAGGTAGCGAGCCTATTCTTTTTGACGCGTTTTCAAATGATACAGCTGATACCGTCCAGCAGAATGCAACAGCAAGGGCCGCCAGTTCACCTTTCAGCATGATTTATCCTCTACAAAGACAGGTGGAGTCAGTTGATGATTATTTCAAGTTAAAAAAATCAACCGGTAAATTTATTGATGAGCAGAACTTCGTCTTAACATAACTCCCATACCATGAAAAACATCTGATCCACGGTACTTAATCTTACCTTACCTGCAGAACCTGCAGAAACATCTGTCAGGAGCAACGTGTCTGAATAAAACAATAATTCTCTGTTGACAAATTTGTTTTTCTCTGTATTATAGCATTTCACTATTGAAATAAAATATATTCTGTCATTCCGAAAAAGCAATAGCGGCTGAGCAGTTCGGCAGGCTCACTGACCGTTATTAATGGCTGCTGAGCGGCGTCAAAGCACTCACATACGTTCGAAATGATAAGGCCTGATTATTTCTTTAACTGCTGTAATTAGCTTAAATTTTTTACTGAACATAATATATCCGGTATAAAGAGACAGCCGGAGAAGCTTAAATGATAAAAATCAGAGAGGTCATTTATTATGAACAAAGTAGTGTTTATTCTCACTATTGCAGGGGCTCTTCTGGGTTTTTTTAATAACCTGATGTTTTATATATTCGGTTCAGCAGCGGAGATTATATTCAGTTCCATAGTGAAGGGATTCATCCCTGTCCTTGACCTTTCGGAGGCGGATGCCGCTCTCCAGAATCTTATTTACCTGAACGCCATTGCGGCTTCTGTTCTATGTTTAATCGCTATGGTTGCCGGTTTCTTCTATTATAGAGGAGACAGAAGCAAAGAGATAAAAGGTACCGGAAAATATATTTCAACCGTAATACTTATTGCTGTAACTGCCGGACTTGCTATAACGCTGAGTTACATATCAGTCATCCTGATCGGCATTGCAGCTTTAATTTCATTGATCAGTGCAATATATGATTTCGTGAAAGGCATGACCCCCCCCATTGACAACCTCCGTACCAGTATTATTATAGCTGTCTTATTATCCGGGGCTGCGCTTGTTTTACTCTACTGCGTGCCTCTTATGATAAACTGAATATACAGAATACAGCTGCAGGGTGAATAAACGGCACGGGACAGGCAAATTACAATCCGGATGCTTTCAGAAAATCCAGCCCGTTTTTATTATTTCCTGGCCAGCAGTGTTTTGGTTAAGCGCCCGATGGCGAGCAGTTTATTGTTTTCGTCAAACACTCTGGACTCAACAAAAGCCAGTCTTTTACCCGATTTCAGTACCTCTGATTTTACCGTAACGGTACCCTCACTGACTGATGATAAAATGGCTACATTAATATCATGTGTAACATAAAAGTAGCCTTCGCGAAGGGTCGCCTCAAGAGCTGTTGCAGCTCCCAGGTCACAGATGGTATAATAGATTCCGCCATGCAGCACACCATTAATATTCAATAACTCCCTGCGTACCGGAAGGATAAGCTCCCCATAGCCATCCCTGATGACTGAATACTTTAAGCCTAAAAACCTGTGATAGGGTACGCTTTCAAACATTTTGATCAGACCGTCAATTTTATCATCCATATTCATATCTATACATCTCCTCTCTCTGCGATTTTTAATATTCTCATCTGACAACCTGACCCAGTGTATATCCGTTACAGACAGCCCATTCCTGTAAATATAAGCAGGACAATCCGGATGGGTTCCCGGAAAAACCGGAATACCTTATTCAATTAAACTGCTGAAATCAAAGACCGTTTAAGCCCGTTTCTTTGAGGAAATTCAATTCCGGCTGTGAATAACGCATTTCGTATTCTCAATTACTCCATAATCTGTTTTAACGGATGATCGGCTTAACGAATAGAGTCAAGCCGTTTTTCACCAGACTATAAAAAATACCGGGACCATTCCTTTCACTTCTGCAGCAATTTATATTTGTCTATTCTGTATTTTGCCGGCAAAAAACATTTCCCACACCCTGAACACTCACTGACACAGTGAGACTGCTCATTTGCTGGCAGAAAAAATGTCTCATCAGCGCCATAAAACGGTGCAAGCGGTTACTGTCTGCCATTTACAGGCAATTACGGAATAACTGTGTTTTTAAGAATGTATTTTATCTGGCTGAGAGAGCAGCCGCTTTTATTAACTATATTTTTCTTGTATGTACTCAATGTTGAATTTTCAATCATCATTAAACGGAGTATCTCTTTATGACTCTTTCCATTCAGCACATGTGCCAGACATTCTTTTTCGCGTTTGCTGAGTATGCGGTTCAGTATCCCTATATATTGCTGCTTGTAATCTATTCTGGTGTCTCCGACAAGAAGCGTGGCATCATTGATATTCTGATCATAATAAACAGTCAGATTAATTACAGCTGGTACATAATTGCCATATCCATTGAAAAGACGAGTATAGAGCGGCGGAATTTTGATATGTCTCTTTCCGGTTTTGGCAATACTGATATGCTCAGCAATAATCTTTAATACTCTTTTCCGGTCCTCTTTCAACACCCGCTCTGCAAGCATACTGGTAAAAACATCTTCCGGCATAAGCCCGGCGTTTCTGCTGTTAATATATACCTCTTCAAACTGCATTGTATGCAGATTCCATATCCAGTGTACCTCAATTGAATTTAAAAAAAGTATTTTAAGCATTTCTTCCGGCGCAATGCTGGACATAACAGAATCTCTCACTTTTAAATTCACCAGTAGTTAAATTTTTATGATTAAATTTTAAAATATTGTTTTTCAGCTTTCTGAAATTTCTGCAGGGAATTTTTATCTATCCGGGAATTCATCTTTATCTTAACATATCCAACAGCTTTCAAAACCTATGGTAATAAGCTTTTTCAAGCACAAGAAATTTTGAATTATTTCTGATATTCATGGACTTACCGGAATAACACGCAACAGCAGCAATAACTATAATTAACAACAGAGTAGCCAGGTATTGAAATGGCAGCTTTTTCATCAATTTTCAGGGAACTGCTGAATTTACCCGCAGCTGCATCAGCTGATCATTTAATGATGACGTTCTGATTCAGAAACCCGAGTATAGCGCGGTTTACCTGATCCGGTTTTTCAACCGGGGACATATGCCCGGCTTCCTTAATGCTTGCCATGCTTGCACTTTTGATATGTTCCGCAAGGTATTGACCATACCGGGCAGGAGAGAGTTTATCCTCATCTGCTGTCAGTATCAGCAGCGGAACTGTTATTTCATCAAGCCGGCTCATAGCATCGAAAGCATTGCAGGCCATAAAATCACTGTAAACGCTTTCAGGGTTGCACCTCCGGGTTTCGGCAACAACATCATTGAGAATGGATGGATCCGTTTTACCTGATATACCCACAGACGGGAGTGAATCGACATAACCCTGGTAATTATTTTTAACAAGATCAAAGATAAGGGGCATAACCTTCAGTTTCGCCCCTGAATTAATCACTATCCCCGCCTTATATTTTTTATTATCGAGGAGTATCTGCAAAGTGATTGCTCCCCCCATGCTGAGGCCACAGGGAACCGGAAATGGCGCATTTATTGAATCGATAAAATCCGCTGCAATCCCGGCATAAGAAGTTATGCTGTCCATGCTGCTGCCGGCGCTTTTCCCGTGACCCGGCAGATCAAGCGCAACAGTATTCACTTCCACCGCCAGCGCTTCAACCTGAGCTTTCCAGAACATACATGAACCGCCTGAACCATGGATAAATATAACAGTGGGCCTTCCCTTATCAAGAGGCCAGCTGCCCGAGATAAAGTTGATACCATTCATATTGCGTTCGATCATAATTATCCTCTCTACTATTAAAATATTTTGAATTGGTTATTATACAAATTTAAAATTTTCACGTTATTATTATATAAAAGCTTTATAAGCATATACTTATAATTCTTTTATATTGTCAATCAGTTTCTTAATAAATACTTACATTTTCAGATGGTGAACTAGGCTTTATTTATTACATACTCCCCTTCGGTACAACGGCTACATTTAATAGTTTAATAATCCCGTTAATCACTTAATCCTGTAATCTTGTTCCGAATTATATATAACAGTTAAAGGAGAGTAAAAAAGTTATTCCCGGTTGACAAACAGGTATTTGCAGGTACTGTTTATCAGATTTTATGGATATGCAGGAGTCCAGTGAAATATTATGAAAATTATTGATAGAAATTATCTGATGAAAAAGGGTAATTATAAAAAATTTATTAATGTTGATGAACTGATTTTTGACTGTACTATCTTTTTGTTTTTTTTCTTAATTAATTATTTTAAAACTGATAATTCAATCTTTATAGAATCAATAAATAAACCTGTTTTATTCTTTTTATTATTTTTAACTGTTTTCTTTTCACCGATGTATCTTTCTGCAATTAATAGCAGATTTTCTGTTTATAAACATGATTTATTAAATAAAATTTTAATTCCGGTATCATTCATTGTCACATTATCTACATCATTGTTTATTGTTTATGCCATGCCGTATTATCTGGTTGAATATTTTAACTCGTTTTTTTTCACCTCATTCTTTTTTATTAATTTATTTTCCGGAATTATTGCATTGATTATAGGGTGGCATATCGGAAGCAACTATGAAAATGATAAAATTGATTCAAAAAAACTATCAATCGGTATATTTACTTATTTATCTCCCCTAATTGTCATATTGCCGATATTTTCAACAGCTTTGTTATATGAATATTCAAAAAGCTGGTATATATCATTGGCATTTGGAATTGTTATACTGATTTTTTCTCAGAATTTTATCAAATCAGGAAATGACAGATTAAATGACTTTTTTAAAAGTTCATTGGCACGAAACTATGTTTTTCCTTTCATCATGGCATTCATGCTGTCATTTGCGCATGAGTTGATTGATAACGTCTTTATTATGAAGAACAGAAATGAATCAGCACTTGCCGTTTTAGAATCATTGATAATATCCGGGATTCTGCCGACCAGAATAATATTGCTGCTCAGTCCGCCAAGAAAAATTCTTAATGTTTTAACAGGTCTCTGCTCATTAGTAATATTGTTCTTTAACATAATTAAAACATTTTAAGTTATTACGCATAAATGCAAATGATACAGTTTTAACTGGTAAGTTTATCTAAGTATAGTGAGCAAAGTTCAGTTGTTTTAATGCCCTGTGTTTTTTTTATTATTAGTTCATGCAGTTACATAGGTTGTGTCTCAATCAATATCCATTTTCCATCTCTCTTTTTAAACATGGAAGTCCAGTTTGACACAAAACCGAAAGTATATGATACTATTGCCAACCCTTTTTCCGGATTTGTATTATAGTATACATTTATATCACATATGTTAGGATAAATGAAGGGCCGATCTGACTTTATGAAATAATTAAAAACTGATTCTCTATCTGCCCGGGATGCATCTGTTCCCCTTATTTTATAATAGTTTTTTAGAATAGCTTCATACTCATTATTCAGATAAAGATATTTTTTATTCCTGTATTTTACATCCGGCCTGAAATTATCAATTTTACCGGTTATTCTCTCCCCTTTTCTTAATGTAATGAAATAATTGAGCCTGTTCTGTAATATTACGTATTGATTTTCACTGATATGACGATCAATCTCTTTTGTAGTGAATGACTGCAATTTATCTTTTGAATTATAGAAAAGGTTCATAACAGAATATATATCTTTTAAATACTCCGGCTCCTTTGACAGTTCGTCATCAGTTATTGGATTACTTTCTCTGTGCCATTGTTCGAAAAAGCTTTCATACATCTGAAATGATTTCATTTCATAAGCTTTTTCAAGCATAAGATATTTTGAGTTATTCCTGATATTCATGGACTTACCGGAAGAACACGCAATAACAGCAATAACTATAATTAGCAATAGAGTGCCCGGATATTGAAATGTCTGTTTTTTCAGCCGTAGTATTGAATTGTTCATTGCAGATATTTATAATTTTCCAGTCATTATTTGTTAAATAATTATAAGCATATTCTTATAGTTATTTCAAATTGTCAAATATTTTTCAATAATAGCTGCAAACTTACAATAATACACTGATTGAGACTGATACAAAAGCCCATGTAAGATTTAAAGATGCAACAACAGGTTCATGGGCCGGAATTAAACTGGGTGATGCATATAAAAAACCTTTTGGCAGCAGTGAAACTACCGGTAACTAATTTTTGGAAATTTACTCGACATTTACTATATGCCGTTATAGCTTAATGTTTTACATAAGCACCGGTAAAAAAGGGGACATGCCTATGATATTTATTTTTCTCGGCACAGGTATCTTTGCCGGTATTATGATCCCGACAATTATTATGCCCTCTTTGCCAGGCATTAGCATAGCAATTCTTGAACTTTTACACATATACAGCAAGGGCTCACTCTCCTGTGGAGAGGAAGATTATATATCAGGCTCAGGCTATTACAGGCGCGGCCGGGTCTATGTGCATAAAGAAAAAGACGGCACAAAGAGATTTGTATCAGGAAGGGTCTTCGGTTTTCTGATCATTATTTTTATTCCGCTGTGCGTCATGCTGTCTGCTGCAGTTTATATGGTGATATTCTGACCGGGGATCTCACAGGTCAATTACACCAACGGTAACTTTTACCCGGAAGCGCAGCTCTTTACAGCATACTGTGCCGGCTGCCTGGCCGCATTTTTTTATAACCGGAGTAACATCTTACTGCCGGGTTTTAAATCCCTCGACCATATTGCTCAGATCCTCAGCTCTTGATGACAGCTCTTCTGATGACGCAGCTATCTCCTCTGCTCCCGATGCGGCCTCTGAAGCGAAGTTCATTACCCTCGTTATAGCCTCTTTCATCGATTCGCTGTTGGATTTCTGAAAATTAGCCACTTCTATGATATTGTGCGATTTTTCCTCCAGACTGATCATTGTCTCTTTTATTACTGTATGGTTATGCGCCTGCTGTTCACTTAGTTCCGTAATTTCCTCTATGGCTCTGGAGTTTTCCGATATTTTTCCCATTATCATGACGATAGATTTTCTTATGTTAACCACCATTTCGTTCCCCGCATGGACGTTATTGGTTATCTCCGCAGAGAGGGCATGTATCTGTTTAACCTGGTTTGATGTGTTGTCTGCCAGTTTACCTATCTCCTCTGCAACCACAGCAAATCCCCTCCCGGCCTCACCCGCGCGCGCTGCTTCTATGCTCGCATTAAGCGAAAGCAGATTTATCTGGTCAGAAATGTCGTTGATGATATTTACCATATCTGCGATTTTTTTTGTTGATTCAACAATCTTTTCAATCGCCTCCATGGCTGATGCACTCATCTGTTCTCCGGAACCTGCAATTTTATTTGAATCATCACTCTGCCTCTTTACGCTGTTCATATTAGATACAATTCTGTTGGACATATCCTCAAGGCTGCTGATAGAATCAACCGCTTTTGAAATATCGTTAACCTGCTCTCCGATGTATTCCGTTGTCTCTCCGATCGAATCAAGTACCAGGTTAAGCTCGGTTGAGATGTCACGCACCGAATGCACCTGGTTGCTGCTGCTGCTGCCGAGATTGACCGATGTGGCGGTCAGCTCCTCGCTTGACGCCGCAAGGGATGCGGCGGCTGTTTTCAGGTAATCAATTGTTTTAGCCGACTGTCTGATCATCATGTTTGAGCTCTCTGCTATCTCCCCTATTTCATCATTTGACATGTAATCAATAGTCATTGTGAAATCACCCTCTGCCACTTTTTTTAATATTCCGGAGATTTTCACTACAGGTTTTAATTTGCTTCTTATCATCAGGAAAAGGGAGAAAAACATTACAAACGCGCCGAAAAGGATTATCCCCGTCACAATTGATGTTGCAGTGTATATCTTTCTATTAATATCTTTAATATCATATGCTACAAGTACCCCACCCCAGTATCTTCCGCTTATATAGATCGGCTCGGATATCATAATCGCCTCAGTGCCGGTGTCTCTTCTGTAAACAGTTTTTTTCATTCCCTTTTGATCAATACTCCTTCCAAGATAATCCCATTTACGGTTTGTCCGGGACAGTATTACATCTTTTTTAAAGTCACCGGTTATTTTCATACTGTTTTCTGAGTGATGGAAAGCGGCAAATCCATTTCTGTCTATGACCCCGACAAAGAGAAGCCCTTTAGGTTTTATCGTCAGAAAACCATCCATTATGTTTCTCACTGCTTTTACCAGCGTCAGGTCCTGGCTGTAGGTTGTCATAAATCTTCTATAATCCTCAACTTTTGCCGGATTGCTGCTGTCTATATTTTTGAAAATTCTGTTCAGGTATTCTTCAGTGAATTTTCCCCTGTCAGCCGGGTCACTCCAAAAATCAAGACACTCTTCAACAGATAATTCCCTGTACTGATCACTCATCAACTCATCAAGAGTATGTCTTCCCGAATCTATTTCAGCATTAAAAATTGAAATTACCTGACTGCGGGCAGCACCGGCAAAGTCTTCAGCCTTGTCATAGTAAAAATTATTAAGATAGTAGTACCTGAGGCCTATAATTGACAGGACAACAGCAACAGCAATAAACACAGAGATAATCATTGAAAGTCTGATTATTATCTTTGTCGAAAGGCTTGTTTTTTTTCCCATAGTTTACCTCATTCAAATATATAAACAGTAAAACCCTCATGCCGCGACTTATGAAAAACCTGCCGGCTCATGCATCTGTATTTATCATTTAGGGTGTCATTATTAATTATTATAATCAGTTTCTGTTGCCGTTTCAAACTTTATTAAAGAAGAATAAACATCATTTTTCAGCAGGATAATCATTAAAAGCGAATGGATTTAAAGCGGGATGCAATTTACAGGTTAAACGCAGATATTTTCATTAAATGCATCAGTTGTACTACGAATGTAATCTTACCTGTTACGAGCAAAGTCAAACCACCGGAAACTAAAAATTTTTTATATCCCGGCTTCCAGTCTAAAGGATGGTTCTGCAAATCACATATTATTTTGAGTAAATGGCATTTCTTTATAAAGGATTGAAAGTACTGTCCAGTGTTCCGTTTGAGTTATAACGCCATAAAACCATCATGGTTTTTTTCTCTGAATTTAACCTGTAACCGGTGACAAGTATACGGCCGGAGTTATCAAGAACAATATCATTACTATGATCGTAATAATCTGAAACATAGTATGTAACCAATCCGCCCGATCCAAATGATGTATCAGTACTTCCATTAGAGTTGTACTTCCATATTGTCATCTGCTGCAGACTATCAGAATCGGCGGACCCTGTTACAAATATATTACCCGACCCGTCAATACTGATTCCTGAACCGTAATTGATGACTCCACTTCCGGTGTAATTAACAGTCCCGCCTGTACCGAAAGATGAATCAGGTATACCTCCGGAAGTGTATTTTCTGATAACCATCATCTGACTATCTGAACTGTAGCTGTAACCGGCAACGTAAACATTATTCGAACTGTCCAGGGTAATCGCAGTACTGCAATCATTATTCCCGGTACCTGAATATAAGACAACACCACCTGTGCCGAATGACGAGTCAGCTCCACCGGCAGATGTGTATTTCCACACAGCCATCATATTCTGCTTTTTAGCATTAACGCTGTAACCGGCCACGTAGATATTATTTGAACTGTCCAGGGTAATTGCGTTGCTGCAATCATTATTCCCTGTGCCGGAATATGAAACAACACTCCCTGTGCCGAATGACGAGGCAGCTGTACCGGCAGATGTGTATTTCCAGATGGTCATTACAATATGTTTGTCAGAATTCAGGCTGAATCCTGAAGCAATAATATAACCGGAACTATTAACGATTATACCGTTTCCCCGGGCGAGATTACCATCACCGGAATATGTAACAATTCCACTGTTGCCGAAAGTCGAATCCAGCACACCTCCTGATGTGTATCTCCAGATTGCCATATTCAAACCACTGTAGCCGACAACTAAAATCCTGCCTGAACTGTCAATTATTGCCCTGTTGCCTACATCATAACTTCCGCCGGAGTAAGTGGCGACTCCGCTGTTGCCGAATGTTGTGTCCAGCACCCCGTCCGAGGTATATTTCCATAAAGCCATTAGCTGAGTATTTCCGGAATCTGTTGTGTAGCCTGTTGCAAAAATCTGCCCTGAAGAATTCGATATTAAAGATAAACTCTGGTCATAATATCCCTTCCCGGCATAGCGGACTATACCGCTGTTGCCGTAAGTAGTGTCCTGGGCAGATGCATCGCCGGAAGATTTACTCCCCACTGTGCAACCGGGAAGGAGAAATAAAACTGTTATGATCATAATAAACGGTTTTAACCTTATCATTGCCGGATCTCCAGAATATATTTCTTATATTTAAGATTTATATAAAATTACCAAAAATCTCTTTTCACAAAACAAATATATAGTATAATATTAAAAAATAAGCTTCCTGACAGTCTCTGTATAAAATTAAAACATATATTACATCCGTAATAAAGTCAAAGCATAATGTTTCAATAAATAAACAGATAATTTTTACACAAATAATTCCATGTTGATTTAAATTTTTTTAATTTTCGAAAATGAAAATTAAAAGTATCTTTTTTTATTGCCATTTTCCAATTAATTATAGTATTTATTCTTTAGCTTATTATAGAAGAACAATTGAGATTTTTACAAATGTATCGGTATAAATTATTTTATAGATAAGTTCAAATGCATATAACAAATTTTAAATACATCAGGAATTATAAGAGAACATTAATATTAGTCTTAATATTGATTCTTATATCCCTGGTATCCGGCTATAACACCAAACAGACATTGTCAGCAGGAACACCTCCATACCTTGTGAAGGTAACCGGTATACGCTTTGTTGGCGGGATAGGACTTGGCCCGACAAGCAGCTCACCATACACATTTTCCACCTACTACAGAGGTTACGGTTTTTCAGGAACAGAGATTGAATTAACTGCAGAAATGAGCTTAGATGGCGGGACAACATATGGTTCGCCGATGTATGGGGATGTTCAGTTTACCGTTACATATACGGATAGTACAAATACCGGAACATTCACAGTGACAATCCCATCAGGCTCCTATACTGCGACAGGAGCCGTTCCATATGACAATTCATCAGGTTTTCTTACAGGCTGGATAGCTTCACCTTCAACAGTACAATGGACGTACAATGTGACTGCTGCCGGCGGAGATTATGTCTCAAGCCTGGCTTCAAGTGCTTCAAATTCAGTTTACTGGAATCGTGATAACCCGCCGACAACGGGTAACGCGGTTATAAGCCTTGAAGGTAAATCAGTAACTCAGACATCACTGACCCTGTACTGGGATCCTGTAGATACATCAACAGTAGTTGCACAGGATTTTTACGAATACAGGATCTATTACAAAGCGAATACGGATTCTTCTTATAAACTATGGAACGGTACCAACGACTCGACACTCCGCGGATTGACCAATAATCCCGGTCCCCCTTATCCGGTGAGTGATGCTTCAAAACACTTCGATTCAAACAGCTGGAAATATACTTCAATTCCAAACCTTGAAATTTTAACAGCCTATAGTTTTTATATTACTGCCGTTGATGTATTCGGCAACGAAGTCAGTTATACAAATGCATGGCCTCCGGCAGGCTCACTGAGAAACGTAACAACACTTCCCTATTCTCTTTCTGTGACAATATCTGACGGTATAACAAGTTACAGCGATTTTACCAACCTGACTAATAATGCCCTCAGACCATTAAGAGAAACGAACACAGTTGTTTCCATATACACAGTTGCTTCAACCCAGCAGCCGGATGCCTGCTATGTCTGGTTTGCCCCGGTATCCACTGAGCCGCTTAATATGTTGACAGCGCTGCTTGTCCCGAACACTTCCGGTCTGGGGGCAAATCTGGATTCAGTTGCTGCAGTTAATACCGGTACAAACAAATGGACAGCGTATCTGCCGACAGTCCCTTCAACAGGTAAAAATCAGATTATTAAAAATGGTGCAGCTGTACGCTTTATTGTTGAACTGAGAAATAATGGCGTATCTACCTTTGTTGACAGGGACTCTGATACCGACCCGAATCTGGCAGAATGGACATATCTTGTCGGTACACCTTCAATTATAGCGCAAAAACCGACATATATCCTCAACAATGTCATTACAGATGATAACACGAGGGCATATCCATGCTACTATCTTACAGAGGATGCCTATGTCACACTCTCTGTCATTGATGAAGGTGGTAATACGGTGTCAGTTCTTCTTGATAATGCATTCAGGCGCAGCGGTGAAAACATTAAGGAGAACGGATGGAAAGGGAATAATAAATCGGGGAATATACTGGGAAATGGAATCTACTATATCCATTTTTATGCCAAAGGCTACAGCAGCGGCAGTACAATTTTGCTTGATAACCAGAAAGTTCTTATTGCAAGATAATTCCGGGAGTACTGTACAGTCTGTTTTTAAAACAGACACTTTTTAGCTTCATAATAATTTCCTGATTTTTGTACTTAACTGTTCTGTATGCTCTCAGCCATGGCGAATTACCTGCACTGATTCCATAAAAAACCTCAGGCAGTTTTCAGATGGTGAATCCCATAATTTCAAATTTTTTCCTTTTTATAAGTTCAAGGGATTTGGTAATGGCATTTTCAATCTCTTTTTCAGGTACATTGAAAATAGTTAAAGATAGTCTCAATATAGCTATGATACTTTTATTATAAGATATGTCACCTTTATGATAATTATCAGTTATAAATCCATACATTGCTCCTTCAACGATTGTGGTTTTCAGATAAAAATCCTCATCAGTTGAATCTGGATTATATATCTGAAAGAGTGACTTATTTCTTATGGATGCCCTCTTTACAAGGGCATTGAATATAGTCCATAGACTGTATGCTTCATAATATAATTCCGCAATATGTTTATGCTTTTTAACGGTATAAAAATCTATGGCGATTATACACGCGTATTTTAATGCAGGGCTTTTATCCTTTATTGTCAGCCTTTCAACGGTTTCAGCCAGTTCATCAAGCACTCCCAGAACTATGTATTTAAATATTTCCTCCTTATTTTTGAAAAAATGATAAAGGGTGCCGTTCAGAATCCCTGCCTGGGCTATAATCTGCCTGGTTGTTGTGTTTTTATAGCCATGAATAATGAATAAATCCTTTGATGTATTGAGGATTTTCTCCTTAACGTTTTCCACAGTAAATCCTTTTATATTTTGTAATGATTTTTACCACATGAATATCCTAAAAAACAGTAAGTGTAAAGCAACAAAAAAATCTTTAAGCAATTAGTATATAATTAATTTGAGCGCGCTCAGTTTTTTTATTGACATTCTTCTTTTCTTTGAGCACGCTCAATATGAATTTTATTATGATATATATAATAATATAAACAACCATAAAAATTTCAAGGAGATAACAGTATGGATAAAGAAAACAGCAAAGTAATCATTACAGTGGCAATATCAGGTGTCGGCACATTCAAGCAGAATAATCCTGCGGTTCCATATACTCCCGAAGAGGCTGCCGATGCTTCAGAAAAAGCCTTTAAGGCAGGTGCCTCCGTAATTCATGTCCACGCAAAGAGAGATGACGGCATGCCTACTCATGAAATTCAGCGGATCAGGGATACATACAATGCAATAAAAGACAGGGTTCCCGAGGCAATTGTACAATTAAGCTCGGCCGTCGGGCCGAACGCAACGGCCGATGAAAGGATAGCCCAGATTATTGAAATAAAACCTGAAATGGCATCACTGAACACCAATACTATGAACTTCAGCTTTCTCGACCGTAAAACTGGCAATATAATCTATGACGCCATATTTACAAATACCTTTACAATGCTGCAGAATTTCGGCAAGGCAATGGAAAGTAATAATGTCAAACCGGAACTGGAAGTATATGATATAGGTGGACTTGATAATTTCCTTGTTATAAGCAAACAGGGCTTTTTCAGCAAACCCTATAACATCAATTTTGTATGGGGTGTTGCCGGCGGCCAGAGATTCAGGCCCGATTCCTTTATGACTATGGTGAACGCGCTTCCGCCTGATTCAAATTTCTCAACCTGCGGTGTAGGTACAGATGAGTTCCCTGCATGCCTGCAGTCCCTTATTGCCGGCGGAAATATCCGAGTGGGTCTTGAAGACAATACACGAATGCCCAATGGAGAACTTGCAAAAGGGAACTATGAACTGGTGGAATGGGCGGTTAATGCAGTACAATCAATAGGGAGAGAAGTCGCAAATCCCAAAGAAGCAAGGGAAATTATCGGATTAAAAAGATAAAATGATTCCGGTTGTAATTGGATATAAATCAGAAAAATATTTTTATCACATGAAGTGAGGATCAGTATTATGAGGAATATGTTATGGAAACCCTCCGATGAATACATCAGGAGTACTAAAATGTTTGAATTTATCTGCTATGTGAATAAAAAACATTCTCTTGAACTGCATGATTACCCGGCTCTTTACGACTGGTCTGTCAAAAATATACCTGAATTCTGGGATACACTCTGGCAGTTTTTTGAAATCATTGTCTCCCGGCCATATCTTACTCCTGTTAAAGATCCGGAAAAGCTGCCGGGTGCAGACTGGTTCCCCGGTGCGATGCTCAATTATGCCGAGAATTTACTCCGTTACTCAGAGCTTGATGGCCCGGCCCTTATATTCCGCGGTGAAAACGAGACAAGGTTGGAACTTTCGCACAGGGAGCTGTATAACAATGTAGTACGCCTTGCAACCGCTTTTCGTGCCGATGGTATTAAAGCCGGTGATACAATAGCCGCATATATGCCGAATATGCCTGAAACAGTTATCGGAATGCTCGCAGCAGCCGCAACAGGTGCTGTCTGGTGCTCATGCGCAACCGACATCGGCTATACAGCAGCCATCGATCGTCTTGGCCAGGTAAAACCGAGGATTCTGCTCACCGCCGATGGTTATTATTACAAGGGAAAAAGCTTTGATGTTCTGGAAAACGCAGGACTTGTTGCTGCAGGGATCAACTCAGTAGAAAAGGTTATAGTAGCTCATTACGCCGGTGACAGCAGTAAAACCGGCAATATCCCCGGTGGTGTACGATGGGAGGATTATCTGGCCGTTAAGGCCCCTGCGGATTTTGTTTTTGAACAGCTCCCTTCCGGACATCCTCTCGTGGTTATGTTTTCATCCGGCACCACAGGCAAGCCTAAATGCATGGTACAGTCGGCGGGCGGGCTGCTGATCAATCAATTGAAGGAGCTGCTGCTCCATACAGATCTGAAACCATCGGACCGGCTGCTTTATATCACCACCTGCAGCTGGATGATGTGGAACTGGCAGCTGGCTGCAATAGGCACCGGCTGTACGGTTGTCCTCTATGACGGAAATCCATCCTGGCCTGAAACCTCCTCCATATGGAGGGTGCTGGAAGAGGAAAAGGTTACGGTTTTCGGCCTGAGCGCCAGCTATATTCATGCGCTGATGTCCGAAGGCTTCTCTCCGAAGAATTCAGCAGATCTCAGCGCACTGCGTGAGATTTCACAGACCGGATCGGCCCTTTCCGATGCCGGCTTTGATTTTGTATACAGGGAAATCAAGAATGACCTGTTTTTCAACTCCATAGCGGGGGGAACAGACATCAACGGTTGTTTCTGTACAGCCAGCCCCATCAGCCCGGTATATTCAGGTGAGCTGCAGAGTGCAGGTCTCGGGATGAAAATAAACTGTTATGACGAAAATGGAAGACCTTTAAAAGATGAGCAGGGTGAGCTTGTCTGTGAGGCACCCTCCCCATCCATGCCTGTCGGATTCTGGGATGACCCCGACGGCAGCCGCTACCTGGACGCCTATTTCCGCGTTTATCCCGGCATCTGGCATCACGGCGACTATATTGTGATTCACTCCGATACCGGGGGGATAACATATTACGGACGTTCCGATGCCGTGCTCAAACCTTCGGGTGTGCGTATAGGCACATCTGAGATCTACAACCAGGTTCAGAAAATAGACTCCATCGAAGACAGCCTGGCCATAGGGCAGGAATACCACGGCAACCAGCGCATTGTGCTTTTCGTAAAAATGAAGGGGGGGAATGAACTGACTCCCGATATTGATAAGGCAATCAGAAAAACCCTGAGGGAGAATGCCTCTCCGCGTCATGTGCCGGAGGTCATATTATCTGCTCCCGATATCCCCCGTACAATGAACGGAAAAAAAGTCGAGAGCGCAATCGCCAATATCCTCAACGGCCGTAAAGTGACCAACCGTGACGCGCTGGCTAATCCGGAGATACTAGACTTTTTCGAGTCTGTTCTGCCGCAGCTACAGTGACTTTATATCGTAAAAAAAGGATTCCCGCCTTCGCGGGAATGACAATCAGTGCTGACTATCAGCATAATAAGGAGAAATTAAAATGAGAACAGCTATTTTCGGATCAGGTTCAATGGGTACAGTTCTGGGAGCATATATCTCCAGATCCGGAGGACAGGTTGATCTTATCGATCAATATGCGGAGCATATCAGCGCTTTGAAAAAAAACGGGGCGCAGATAACAGGAACTGTCAGTTTCACTGTTCCTGTGAATGCACTTACGCCGGATGAGATGAGAGGAAAGTACGACCTGATCTTTCTTCTGACCAAGCAGCTTGACAACAGGGGGGTTGTTGAGAGTCTGAAACCCTACCTGCAGAGTGATGGAATTATATGCACGCTTCAGAACGGACTCCCGGAGCTTTCAGTAGCCGATGTTGTAGGCGAAGAGAGGGTTATGGGTTGCGCCGTTGCATGGGGGGCCACGCTTACTGGCCCGGGAATATCTGAGCTTACCTCACAGCCGGAGAGCCTGACTTTCAGTCTTGGGAGGATGAATGGAATTATAGATGATAAATTGACTGAGGTAAAAAGAATTCTGGAGCTTATGTGCCCGGTGGAGGTTGAAAAGAATTTTATGGGTGTCCGCTGGTCCAAGTTATTGATTAATGCCGCCTGCAGCGGAATGTCAACGGTTCTCGGCGAAACATTTGGAGTGGTTGCAAAGGAAAAGGCATCAAGGGAATGCGCGCAGGCGATTATGAAGGAGTGCATTGATGTATCACGCGCTGCCGGAATAAAAATTGAACCGGTACAGGGGAAAGATATTGTCAGACTTCTCGATTACAATAATTTTCTGAAGAAAAAGTTTTCATCCTTCATTATACCAATTGCAATCAAAGCCCATGCAAAATTAAAAGCAAGCATGCTTCAGGATCTGGAAAAAGGTAAAAAATGCGAAATTGACGCTATAAACGGCGTTGTTTGTGAATATGGAAGAAAATATAAAGTTCCGACTCCATACAATGATAAAGTCGTTGAGATAGTCAAAGGAATTGAAAACGGCAGATATAAGTATGAAGCTGCAAATATTGCAATGTTTGCAGATTTGAAAAAAAAGAAAAAATAAAAACACACCAGTAACACAGCCGTACAAACATACCATACCGACCGGCAAAATTCTGATATATCAGAATTTTGCCGGACAGCAAATAATATATCCGCTATAATTGATAAGAATAAAGTGCTGTCATCCGATTCAGGCTGTTAAGCAGAATCGTTCTACCGGATTAATCCGGCAGGGTATATTATATAATAGCGTATAAATGGAAAATAAGATTTAATGGAAACCTATGAATTAAAAACAGCTGCCGCCGGGGGCATTATTCAGAAAAAAATAATAGTGCCGGTTATAATAATAACTTCGCTTTTTTTCATATTGTCATGCTCCAGAGAATACAATAATAACCTGCTGGTTTTTGCCAGGCAGGTTAACGGGTCTTATTACAACCTGTTTGTTATTGATGATGATGGAAGCAACGAAAAGCAGATAACATCCGGGAACTGGATTGACTATTCTCATTCATGGTCATCCGACGGCAGCAGAATTCTTTTTTCATCGGACCGGAGCGGCAACAGAGACATCTATGCAATTAATCCTGACGGGAGCAACCTTGTACAACTGACAGACAACAGCACTATTGACGATGGCCCCACCTGGTCACCGGACGGTAAACGGATAGTTTTTTATTCAAACCGTACAGGTTTTTATGAGCTTTACCTTATGGATAGCGATGGAGGAAACGTAACGCAGCTTACAAGCCTGGGTGTAGACACGTCTGAAATGGACCCATCATGGTCTCCTGACGGAAGCATGATTGCATTCAGTTCGATGTATAATAGTTACAGGAATATTTATATTATTAATTCCGATGGCAGCAGTACAATCCCTGCTAACATTACAAACAACACAAACGCATCATACAGATACTGGTGGCCCACATGGACCCCTGACGGGAAAAAGATTTTTTGTGTTCAATCTGCCACCAGACAGGATGTATATGTTGTTATGCTTGATGGCAGTTACCAGGGTCTGCTGACAGGTGAATTGTCTGTCGCGGCAGGCAATTTCAGGCCTTCTGTTTCACCGGGTGGAGATGAGATAATATTTCATTGTAATTATAGCGGAACCGGCATATGTGATATCTACAGGATCGGCATTGATGGTACGGGCTTTTTCAATATAACAAAATCTGCAGGAAACGAAGTATTCCCCTGTTATTTCGGCAAACCAAGATAAGCTGTAATTAACAGGAACATGCACATACATTGTCAACTACACTTTATAGCCATGAATTTACGGATCTGAAGTTAAAAAACTGCTTCTAATCAGCCATATTCAATGGCTGCCGGATTTTGTTCTGCATTAAAAAAGCCTTCCTGTATTTGATTCAGTAAAATGTCTATGATATGCTCATATTCCGATATTATCAGCATGTCATTGTTTTGCTCACTGATCTTAAAATTCTTATTAATATAATCCGGAAATAAGTTTAGGATAATAATTCCAAAAATATTGACAATTAATATTGCTATACTGATATTATTTAAAAATCCGGAAGACTTTCCACTCTCAAGAAAATTTATCAGTCTTTCAATTTTTTTCTCATTATCTGTTTCATTGACATATTTTACTGCTTCGTAAACTTTACTGTTTCTGCTGACTGTTGCATCAATAATTATATTTAAATAATCAGTATTACTTTTAAAAAATGTTATAAGCTTACAAATTCCAGAATTAAGAATACTAAAATACTCAACCTTGTTATTTGCCGGAGATAACTCATATATAAAAATATTTTCCAGAATATTTTTATATATGAACTTTACTGTTTCAATGTATAATTCCTCTTTGCCTTGATAAAAATAATATATCATAGCTTTATTCATATGCCCGTATCTGGCAATATTCTCCATTCTTGCGCCGTGAAAACCTTCCCCGGCAAAAACATGGACAGCAGCTTTTATTATTTTTTCTCTGGTTACCATATTAATTCCTGTTGCCGGTATTTATTTTTATTTTCTTCTTACGAGTATCCGGCTTTCAGTTGCAACCCTGAATCTATCAACATATTCAAACACTGCCGGCACAACGATAAGAGTGATAAGAGTTGAAATTATTACCCCCCCCAGAATAGATATTCCCATCGACTGCCTCATTTGCGCTGCTTCACCAAAACCGATTGCAAGCGGAAACATCCCCGCAATCATGGCAAATGTTGTCATCAGAATTGGCCTCAGCCTTCTTTCCCCTGCCTGGAGAATAGCTTCTTTTCTACCGAGTCCGGAATTAACACCATGCATTATATTATCAACCA
Organism: Spirochaetota bacterium; assembly: GCA_963664815.2. Taxonomy (GTDB): domain Bacteria; phylum Spirochaetota; class UBA4802; order UBA4802; family UBA5550; genus WRGT01. Next base: position 752,384 of record CAXXHB010000003.1, on the reverse strand, counting down.
GCAATATGGAATTTTTTGTTACAAGTCCCATTAACATAACAAGTCCAATCATGCTATACATATCAAGCATGAATCCGGACAAAAAAAGGGCAAAGAAAGCTCCTGTAAGTGCCGGAGGTATGGCAAGTAGAATTGTTACAGGTGTAACAAAGGATTCATAAAGACTTGAAAGTATGAGATAGATGAATACAATAGCCATTATCAGGGCAAAAATAACGCTTGATGCCGTTTCAGAAAACGTTTCGGACTGACCGCTGAACCTGTATCTGAGACTTGAGGGCAATGATACTTCTTTAATAATCATTCTTGTCTGCTCCATAGCATTTCCTACAGCGCCATTTTTGTTCAGGTTAGCTGTTATTTTCACTATATACTCTCTGTCCTCTCTGAATATTTTTGTGTAACCTGTGGTCAGTTTGTTTTCAGCGACCAGGTTAAGAGGGATCAGGCGGTTATTCTTATTAGGGATTCTTGTCTCATTAAAAGTCTTTTTCAGATCCCTTTGCGACGGTTTAAGCCTTGCCCGGATATCGTAATCAATATTTTTTTCCCGGTATTGCCCGACAACCTCACCTTCAATATTATATCTCAGTTCAGTGCCAGATGCAATATTTGACGCCCCCACCGACATCATCTTTTCTGGATTGTAAACTATTCTAAGCTCAGGACTACCTTTCTTCAGAGTGGAATCCACATCAATCAGATCAGGTATGCTCTTCACCTTCTCCATTATTTTCGCCGCATATTCTTCTACCACTTTAAGATCATTCCCGGAAAGAACCAGAGAATAGGGCGCGCCGGGAGGCCCTCCGACAGTATTGTTTACAGTTGGCCTTGCATAGGCAAACTCTTTCAGAATAATCCGAATTTTTTCTTTATTTTCATCGGTACTGCTTTTACGATCTTTTTTTAAAGCGCAAAAAATATCGCCCTTAGTAATCTCACCATTTGCCGTACCTGCGGTAACGCCCAGATAAGCAATATCCGGGATGTTTTTAATTTTTTCAATAATACTGTTAAGAGTATCTTCAGTCCCATCAATGCTTGACCCTGCAGGCATATCAATATTTATACCGAACTCCCCCATATCAGTAGATGGCATGAATGTTTTTTTTACAAAAGGGAGAAGACCCAGGCTGGTTATAAAAATAAACAGAGTAATCAGGATAATCATTAAAGGATGATTTAAACACACCCCCATAATTTTTATATAAATCTTATCCATTTTATCCTGAAATTTTTCAAAACCTCTTATGAATATATTATCCGCTTTTTTACCATCACCTGCGAAATAAGCACTCAGGAAAGGAGCTACTGTAAGAGCATCAAAAAGACTGACTACCAGTGCAAAAATAACAGTGAATCCGAACTGTTTAAACAGCTTGCCTATTACACCGCTGAGCATTCCAATTGGAAAAAATACAGACAGTATTGCCAGGGTCGTTGCAATAACAGCAAGCATTACCTCGGTAGTTCCATGTTCAGCCGCTGTAAAGGAATCATCGCCGTTCTCCAGTTTACGGAAAATATTTTCCCTTACAACAATCGCATCATCAACGAGAAGACCGACGACAAGGGAGAGTGCCATCAGAGTCATTACGTTAAAGGTATATCCCATTGTATTCATCAGTATAACTGCGCCAAGAAGACTGTTCGGTATTGCTATTGCAGTTATTATGGTAGATCTGATGTTGCCTAAAAACAGGTAAACAACTAAAACAGCAAGTAAGATGCCGAGTTCTATGGAGAAAACAGCTTCGTCTACGTTTATTTTTACCCACCTTGACTGATCTGTAATAATTTCAACTTTTGAATTGGTATACCGTTTTTTCAGATTTTCATTTATACCCGCCAGGTTGTCTTTAACCCGCGCTGTAACTTTAACCGTATTTGTACCAGTCTGCCTGATTATATCGAGGTATAAACTCGAAACCTTTTTATCTTTAATGGATGAATCACGGGTATGTGACGGATAATAAATATATCCTTTACTTGCAGCATCCTCAACTCCATCTTTTACTGCTCCAAATGTCCTGACAGAAACTGAATTACCGATATCTCCCGAAAATGAAATCATTGTATCTTCTATCAGCTTAAGGCTGTTGAACTCACCCATTGACCTGAACAAAGTCTGGTTCAGGCCATTTTCTTTTTTCCCTACAGGAATGTTTTTCCCGGAACTTTTTATCTGGTTTACAACCTGAATCATAGGGATCTGGTATTCATTAAGTCTGTTCTGGTCAATTTCAACCTGTATTTCCCTGCGGGTTCCTCCGATGATCTTAACACTCCCTACATCCTGAATCCGTTCAATTTGTGGTTTTATTATCTCTTTTGCAATATCATATATTTCCGAAGGAGATTGATCAGAGATAAGAGCAATTCTCATTACAGGATTTGAATCCGGATCAAATTTTTCAACAAGCGGATCATCTTCAAGATCATCAGGCAGATTATTTTTGGCAACATTAATCTTATCCCTGACATCCTGTGAAGCAACATCAATGTTGACCTCCATGTTAAACTCAAGAGTAATTATTGAGAGACCCTCGATGTTTTGCGAACTTAAATGTTTTAATCCTGACAGTGTACCCAGCTGATCTTCCAGAGGTTTTGTTATAAGCTGCTCAATCTCTTCAGGTGAAGCACCTTTATAAATAGTTGTTACACCTAAAGTCGGGAATGTCATATCCGGTAAAAGTTCCATTCCTATTTTATGATATGAGATCAATCCCAGTATCAGTATTAAAGCCACTATTGATGAAATCAATATCGGCCTATTGATTGCGAGTTTTGCTATGTTCATTTTTTAACCTGTATGTTTATAAATAATGTATCTTTAAAACATACAGATTATAATTGAAATTGTATCCTTTGTCGAACGAACTTAAAAGGACGCACTCATAAGCGTTTGAAATAAAAAATTAATTGCTGTACTTAACCGGGTTAATGAATTAAAAGAATAATTTGTTTAAAATTATTTTATTTTGTTATTATTGATCAAGAGGTATATAATGGAGAGCTATATCTGGCCGGTGTATAATTTCCTTTTCATTTTTGTATTCTCTATATCAATAGTTTTAATATTTATCCTTCTCTTCATGAAAAAAAATAAAAAAGCAAATATTAATCTCGCATTATTTATTCTTATCATTGCATCAACTCATTTTACCCACTATCTCCATATAATGGATTATAAAACAATTGCATTTTATCTTACATTTTTTTCCGTACCAGGTATTTCGGTTGCGGGTGTGTTTATATATTTTTATGCAATATTTATAACAGGGCTCACTGACAGATTTAAACCTGTTCACTTACTGCATTTTATAGTATTTTTTATAATCCTGATTATTTTTCTGATTTCAACACTCCACTACAATTTTAAAATAGCAGCATCCGGCAAATTGCAGACATATTTCGTTTTTCTTCTTGGAGTGGGTTTAATTAATTCCAGCTGTTATATTTTTTACACACTTTTAATTATAATAAAAAAATATAACAGGAAGATTGAAAATTACTATTCTGATATTGAACAAATTAGCTTTAACTGGTTGTTTTTATTAACCACTCTGCTTTTAGTTTCACTTATTTACTGGTGTATCGGATTCTGGCTGTCTGCATTTAAAATAATCAACATAATTGAACCGCTTGCTTTTATTATAAATATACTGTTATTTATAATAATATTTTTTATAACTATCTATTATATTATAAATCAGCCTGAAATATTTAAGCAAAATCTTGTTATGAATGTGGAAATTGACAATCCACAAATAGTATCCGAAACAAATAAATACAGCAAACAAAACATTGATATTAATAAACATAATGAATATCTCGATAAATTAAAACTGTTTATGATTAATAATAAACCTTATCTGAATGAAGATCTCACAATAAGGGATCTATCTTTAGAGACTGATATTCCTATACATCATCTCTCAATGGTGATCAACAATCTCCTGAATAAAAATTTTTATACTTTCATCAACGAATACAGAGTTCAGGAAGCGATAAATATATTAAGTGACCCCGCCAATAAAGATGCAAATATTCTTTCTATAGCATTCAGATCAGGATTTAATTCCAAGACTACATTTAATTCCGCTTTCAGGAAAATCATAGGTATGACACCCACGACTTACAGAGATACTCAAATTTCTAAAAACAATCTGTCTATCATAGATTAGCAATTCCGAATCCACTCTGATTCAGGAGATTAAATCTATGATACCCCATGGTGGACAATACTCCACATTTAAGTAAATTTTTTCTTGACAAAATTACCCCTTATTACCTATTGTTACTTATTAATACTATATATTACAAAGGTCAGCAAATGGAAAAATATTATTCAGCACAGGAGATTTCAGAATTATGCGGACTGCACATCAAAACAGTCCAGAGGTTTATCCGCGAGGGAAGGCTTGGCGCAGTGAAGGTCGGCAGGGAGTGGAGGGTCACAGGTGACGCTCTGAGCCGATTCATGGAGGGGGAGAAGGATCTCTTCGATCCGGATGAAACCATAGGCGCCGGGAGCAGCGGCACAGCCGCATATGCCCATATTGACCTTAAGGCTGACTTCAGCAGGGCATCTTCTATCTCGAATTCAATTATAGCAGCGCTTAACAGCTTGGGCCAGGGAACCGGCGTCAGGTTCGAATTTGCCTACTACGAGAAGGAGAGACATGGGCGCTTCATATTCAGGGGCGATGTTTCATCTGTAGCCGCTATGCTGCAGCTTTTTAACGGGCTGGAAGAACATGATATACAGAAGTAAAAAAGGGAAAGAGGATATACTTGCTTACTATACCGTAATCCTTGAAAAGTGGCCTGTTCAACGGCGTTTCATCAGCGTTGATACAGTCCTGGGTGAAACCTTCATCGGAAACAGAAGCAGCAGACCACTGATTCTCCTTCACGGAACAGCGACCAATAAATTTCATATTTGATCCAGCTGCCCTCCTGTAATGCAAAAACCGGAGGGCAGCTCTGAAATTTAAGTGTTCATTTATCACCCATGGGACAGCGGTTAAACTCAAAGGGCACTTCCTGCGCCAGTGGAGCCAGGAATGCGTTTTGCTCGAGGGTAAGATATAAACCGCTTTTCCCTCCATACTTTTTCCGGTGATTTCCTGCATGTTCTTCTGACCAGAAGAATACAGACTTCATTCAAAAATCATTAATAATACTCGGCGCCTTGAGTTTGGTCAGATCGATCATCGGCACAAAGAATACCGGGTCAGAAGTTTCGTCTTCCAGGGTAAAGGTTAAATCGCTGTTCATACAGAACCGGATTTCCCGTCCGCAGCATGCACACTCTGTCCTGATATTGAAAGTCAGTGGTTCACTACGTAAGCGTCCTTGCACGAAGGGCGTTGCAACTGCATCTGTCCCTCAGGCTGCCCAGATGGTCTCACCGGTGGAAAACTCAACACGATGCGGGGTTGGCACCACGGTCACCGGGTATGCCCATTCGACATCCCTCCCGCCGGGGCGGTATAAAAACACCTTGCGGCGTTCCAGGTTGTCCATTATTGTTTCCACCCGGCCCAGATCCATACCCAGCATACCGGCAACATATTCAGGCCCCATCGGCCTTGCAAATCCCGGCAGCTCGCGAACCACAAAGTGATGCACCATGCGATGTTCATCATCGAGTCTGCCGAAAGCCCGTCTGTTTTTTCCGGCTTTGGCAGATGCCATTTTCCTGAAAAGACCCCAGGGTACCGGCAAAATATGCCGCTTATAGCCAAACAGCAAACGTTTCATAATATCTCCTCGTTTTATATTTTATTGTTTAGATACTAAACAATAAAATCCATTTAGCATCTAAACAATAAAATGTCAATCTAAAATCAGTAATAATTCCTGAACATATATTCTATCGTCAAAAGGAATATTATATACCCCCGCCGCCTTCGGCGGCGGGGGTATCAGAGCTTTTTTCAAAATCTGAATGTCAGGGAATAAATACAGATCTAAAATGACCTTTTAAGGTATCTGCCCGGATAGTCTTTGATGAATCAATACAGCAGCGAAGTTTTATGGAAAGAAAGTATACAGTATTTTGAATCAGGGTTTAACGGAGTTTAATTCAGCCTCTATATAATTTAAAAATTCTCCGATAACACCACGATCCTTTTCAGTAAGGGAAGTCATGTAGGATGATAATTGTTTATAAATACCTTCCTGGAATTTTTTACATTGCTTAAATACCTTTTTGCCGTTATCAGTCAACAGGATTGTCAGATCATTACTATCAGGTTTTTTTCTCTTCTCTAAAATTCCTTTTTTAACAAGACGCGAAATGGTCTGTGACACCGCACCTTTTGTTACTCCCAGCTGTTGAACAATTTTGCTGTAATTTTCTGATTTACCATCAGTGATAACAAGAATCAGATGGATTTCTGAAGGAAAAAGTTTGAGATTATCACCACTAACAAGAACATTGTTTTTACTGTTAAAAATCAGCTTATTGATAATTCTTAAAAACTGCTCGGCGCTGACTTCTTCATTTTTTTTCATAATAATGTCGCGATTAATAAATTTTTTGATAATATATCAGTATGTATTAATTAAATGTCAATCCGATTTTCCATGTTCACCAGTGTTTCTGATACATTATACAGGGCGTTTTTATATATGAAATCCTGCGCAAATATAGACAGTCAAAACATCGGGAAAAAAAAAGTTATCAGCGGTTTCTTCTCTTTGTTTTTTAATCCCGGTCATCCCTTAATCCTGTAATCGTGTTCAGACATTTGTCCGCATAATCGTACAAGTGCAGCTGCGTTGGGATATTATTACACTGATATTCAGAAAAGTATTAATCTTTAATTTTTTAAAAATTTGCTTGCCCCATGTCATTTGTTTTTCCGGACTGTTAATAAAGGGCATAAGTCTCAATATAGCGATTAAAAATTGATAAATAAGGAGATAAATGTATGGCAGGAACAAAGCTTCATCCCTTTCTCAGAACAGCACATGGAGGTCTGGAAGGCCTTGTGCTTTACAGGCGCTACGGAAAAACCTACATCAAAAGACGTACAATACCAGCGAATCCGCGCACAGAGCCGCAGGTAAAATGCAGGGGTAATTTCAGCGGCAGCGTAAAGGCATGGCAGGTACTCCCCGAAGAGGAGAAAAATATGTACCGGTTGAGAGCGAAGAGGAAGAAAAAGTCAGGGTATAACCTGTTTATGTCTGAATACCTTCGTGGTATTGTACCCGGTTCACCCGTGACATCATCGGGCAGCGGCGTAACAGTGGATATAGCGGCTGTATCCGCTTCCGGTGATATTGCAGATTATACCTGCGGTTCTTCTGAAAACAGCAGATCAGCAAATAGACAGAGTAATATTTATACGGTAGAAAATAAAAGTACATCTGTTGAAACGGTATTTAAGCAGTATGAAGACCCTGTTAAAAACCGTTTCAATACCGTTTCAACATCGTTACAGACAGAGAAAAACGCGCGTTTATAACTGTCAGTAAGGTGTTTGAGGCGTAATTGAAGCGAAATTGAGTACTCTGTAAACAAATTGTGATATTTGTCATAAATCTGTCCTGATATTGCATCAGATTCAGTTGATGTTCAACCCGGAGCATATCCGTGTACTGGAAAAGTATTCGCAGGTAATCCCGCCAATCATTTAATCATGTAATCGCTGCATAATTTTGGCATTTTCTGAACTCATCAGCAAAAAGCTTATCCGAAGTCCATCAGATTGTACCCACCTCATTATCTTCATTATAAATAAGTGATTTTCCGATAAAGACAAATCTGCTTTTTAAATATATGCTTCTTCTGTATATCAAATTACCATTAAACTCTTTGTTTAATAAACACGCTCCAATGAACAGCCGTCACAATTAAGACGTCAAAAATCTGACGTATTTCCTGTTTATTGTGTCAGATAATTGGACAGTTATTACTTATATATTTAAATTCTTTTTTATCACAAATTATCTATACTTTTCAGAAAGAATATTTTTGGGAACAACTTTAATTTTGTACATTTTTTTGTTAGTATATTAGTTTAACTACATTGGTAAATCCCTCTCTTGTTCGGTTTTACGTAAATTCACAGAAGAAATGATTTTTTAAAATAAGGATACAGCATGGTACAATTTCTGCATTATAATATCATGAGAGTTCTTTGTTGTTTTTGGATGTCATAAAATCTATAAAACTGCAGGAAATATCAGCAGCAAAATCTTAATCCACCTTAATAAAATATATGACGGAGGCTAACAATAGCCTGGTATTTAAACAGATTGGTTTGTATCGTGAATATTTTTTCACACCTCAATCAGCCAATAAAAAATATTCAGTAAATAACATAGCAGCATTACAGAAAAAGAGGAATAAATGTTAAACAAATTATTTATAAAAATTGTAATATTTTCTATACTGTTGGCCCTGGTGCCGGTTGGATTTATCGGCTTTCTTAGCATTAATCGTTTTTCTAATACTATAAACAGCGAACAGGTTGATACTATGGCCAGTCTGGCCAATGACCGCACGATCTTATTGAGCGAGAAAATCAATACTTTACAAATGTTGATGCAGACTACATCCAGACAGCCTGTTATAATCTCATCCCTGGAGGGGGGGGGCAGAAATTCCATCCTGGAAAGTAATCTTAAATACCTTATTGATCATGGCAAAGGATTGTTGACCGATTCTCTGCTGGTCAGGGCGAATGGTACAGTAGTCTATGACAGCGCACAGACTATTCCATTTTCAAATTTCACTCAAACACCTTATTTTACTCAGATGATCAGATCAGATAAGCAGATACTCAGCCCGGTATTCCGCACAGTTTCCAACGGCAAAGCTGTCACTGTTCTTTCCACACCTGTACATAATAATCAGGGACGAATCATCGGAGGAGTGCTTATCGCAATTGATTATGAAATTTTAACAAGTGCCACCATCAGCCATGATCCGTATCACCAGGAACTTATCTTCGGCATTATTTCCAATGACGGTTTTGTAATATCGCATGACAACAAGAGTTACATTCTTACTTATGACTATAAAACACAGACCAATGGCCTGGAAAAAATTTTTGGACGAATGAAGCTGAATAAGGCTGATCATGCTTTCTATACCCTGAATGGTGTGCCCAAACTGATGGCATTTAATCCATATACCTTTAATGCAGACTCAGGGCAGGGCTGGTATATATGGTGCGCCACGACAGTTGATCTGTACATGAAACCGGTTAAAACCACATCATGGTATGTTTACATTACAATCCTTGCAGCTATATTGATCGTGCCGGCCCTGGCCTTATTTTTCGGGAAGAAGATTTCCGAGCCATTAAAAGACTTAAGCCGGGTTACCATGGAAATAGCAAAAGGTAATCTTGCGGTTGATATAAAAAGCCTCAGCACCAATGATGAGATAGGTCAATTAAGCAGGAATTCAGCCGGCATGGTAACAAACCTTCAGGGTATTGTACAGGGTGTATTGACTGAAAGTAAGAGTGTTGAGGAAAGCGCTGACAAGGCACGCAGCAGTTTTGAACAACTTCAGGTTTCCGTGCAGGAGATATCGCTAAAGATAGAGCAGATATCAGCCGGCATGGAAGAGACAGCCGCGTCTACCGAAGAGCTCAATGCAGCCTCCAGGGATATTTCCGGAATGCTGGAAAAATCCAGTGATAATGCGGCATCCGGCGCTATTCAGGCCAGGGAGATGCTTCAAAGAGCGGTTAAATTAAAGGCTACAGCAACTGAATCCAATGCCAATACAGCCTCTCTGCTGGAAAAAACCCGTAATAAACTGACAAAAGCAGTAGATGAGGCCCAGGTTGTCCACAGAATAAATATGCTTACAGGTGAAATACTCGGTATTGCAGAACAGAGCAACCTGCTGGCCTTAAATGCAGCTATTGAAGCTGCAAGAGCCGGTGAAGCTGGACTTGGTTTTGCCGTCGTTGCAGAAGAAGTCAGAAAACTGGCAGAGCAGTCTTCAGTTACCGCCAGTGATATTCAGACCATTACCAGCCAGGTATATGAATCAGTTCAGTATCTGGTAGAAAGCTCAAGTGAGCTGGTAAACTTTATTGACACGAATATAGCACAGGATTACAGGAATTTCGTAGAGACCGGAGAACAGTATAATGCCGACGCGGAAAGCATCGCCAGTCTTATGAATGAATTTAATCTGGGAAGTGAAGCTCTAAAGAAAATGATCGCGCATGTGGTGCAGTCAGTTGATCAGATTGCCCAATCCAGCGGCAGCAGTGCGATGGAAGCCGGATACATCAATGAACATCTGGTAAAAATTGTGGATCAGGTTAATAAAGTGGCCGAATTGATAAATGATAACAGGAAAAGCGCCTCCTGTCTTCTGGAAACAGTCAACATTTTTAAACTTAACAATAAAGAACAGGACTGACTTTTTTAATCCGGGAAATTCAGTTTATCAATATGCTCTTTAATTATTGAAGCATAGATTGTTGCCGATAATTCTCTTATACATTACCGGCAACAATCTATGCTTCAAATTCTATAATGAACCTTGTGCCATTGTTTCTTTCAACAGCAATTGATCCATTAATCTGTTGTACAAGCATATGAACAAGCTGCATCCCGAAACCTGATGAGTTTTCAAATGTAATTTCTTCCGGAAGACCCGGACCATCATCCTGAAAAACAATTCTGACACGCCCGCCGCTTTTTGAAGCAGTCAATGTTATGGTCATGTCATTACGCCCGGGATATGCATATTTCATTGCATTAGTCACAAGTTCATTAATAACAATCCCAAGTGTTGATACCAGTTCAGCACCAAGGATTATATCATCAATCTGAGTTGTAATCTTTACCGATTCAGCCCCCGGGAACAATCTTACTATCTCACCTGTCAGCTGAGGGAGAAACTCCATTAGCGATATCACGCCGCTGTTTTCTGAACGATACAGCTTGTCATACAGCAGCATCATACACTGCACGCTGCCGGCCGCATTATTCAGTACTCCGCTCACAGCCGTGTCCTCCTGAGCTTCAGCCTGGAGCGTAAGCAAAGCAAGAATTGTATTCATGTTGTTTTTTACCCTGTGATGAACCTCTTTCAGAATAATCTCCTTTTCATACAGAATTTTATTTTTCTCATACAGATAATTCTGATATATAACGAATACAGTTATAACCAGAAAAATAAGGAACAGAATGACATTTATCTGAATCAGATTATAGAATTCTGTAATGAGGCTGTCAGAGAATAATCTTTCTATTACAATAGTCCAGTTAATATTTTCAACAGGCTGTATGGTCAGGTACCTGTTGTCTGTCAGTTTCTTTACAGAATGAACAACGACCTGTGATCTCTTATCCTCAGCAGCCTTCAGGACAGCCGGATAGAATGGATACTCTGTAATTTTTTCCATATATAAATACATGTTACTGTAGAGTATATTCCCGTCGCTGTCTATTACGCTGAATGATGCAGCAGGGTTTGACTTTATAGCCGAGAGCATGCTCGCCAGGAAACTCAGCCTCTGCGAGTTCCCAAGAATACCTATAACCTTTCCTCCCCAGTCTTTTACCGGCACAGTGAGCGCAACTGCAAGCGGTCTATCCTTCACTATAAGCTGAAAAACTTTGGAGATATAAGGTTTCCAGGATCTGCTTACACCTTTATACCAGTCACGGTCGGAGAGATCTCTCCCCAGTGCTTCGGGAAAATCGGGGTAATTTGCCCATAGCCTTCCTTTATCATCTGTCAGGAAAGAGAGATCCATTTCACCGTTGTTATGGTTTAAATCATTCATGTGATACCTTACGCCCGGAAGGTCCCTTTTCATTACCGCTTCTATAAAAAGAGGCCTGGAGGCATATGAGTTCAGGATATTTATTGATGCCCTTTCATGTTCCCTTAAAAGCTTTCCAAGGAGGTTTGCCGAAATACTGTCTTTATTCAATCCGTCAGCTACGCTTTTCATTATATAATGATAATTCATAATCATTGAAATTCCCGAGAACAATACAAACAATCCTGCAATTGTCCGGATAAGAATCAGTTTTGATCTTTTTTCAGGCACAAGAAACCGCCTCTGCAATGGTATTTTCAGATGGATAAAAATAACAATTCCTGAAGGATATATCAAGCCTGAATAAATTTTTTCTTTTCACTAATTTTACAGGAAAGAGCATTAATTATCTTTAATTTTAAACTGCTTCACTCTCCGGAGCAGATCAGATGCCTGGCCTGCCATCTGCTCGCTTGCAGAGGCTGTCTCCTCTACAAGTGCCGCATTCTGCTGAGTCATGCTGTCCATGTTATTAATGGCCGCATTAATCTGGTCTATCCCGTTTTTCTGCTCTTCGCTGGAAGCCGCTATTTCTGAGACTATGTCTCTCACCTTCTTGACGGAACCGATTATCTCCCTGAGTGATTCGCCGCTTTTTTTAACGAGGTCGGTCCCTTCGTTTATTTTTCCGGTTGAGTCCTGGATCAGCTTCTCAATCTCCTTTGCTGCTCCTGCCGATCTCTGAGCCAGGTTGCGCACCTCTCCGGCAACTACGGCAAAGCCGCGTCCCTGCTCCCCCGCCCTGGCGGCTTCAACAGCGGCGTTGAGAGCAAGAAGGTTTGTCTGGAATGAGATCTCATTTATCATCGTAATAATCTCCGAAATTTTCCGGCTGGAACTGTTTATCTCCTCAATTGAAATAACCGCCTGTTCCACTATCTCACCCCCTTCATTTGCCATCTTCGCGGATGTGTTCACAAAACGGCTCGCTTCGGCAGCGCTGTCGGCGCTCTGCCTGGTGGCGGAGTTTGCCTCCTCGACAGTGGCGGCTATCTCTTCTATTGATGATGCTTGCTCCGATGTTCTCTGTGACAGATTTTCATTTCCCTTTGCGATTTCATCTATTGTTTTCACAAGGGTTTCTGTGGAGAAGATAATCTCCCCTATTGTTTCGCTCATAGTCTTAATAAACTGATTAAAGCTCCGGGATAGCGATCCTATCTCGTCATTGCTCTTCTCATATCTGCTGTCAATGCTCACTGTAAAATCCCCTCCTGAGGTCTCCCGGAGTACATCAACAACGCTTATTATAGGATCAGAGATTTTCTTTGAGAGGAACCATGCGAGCAGGATTGCGGCTATGATAAATATTATCCCGATGATCATGATTTTCAATGTAATTCCGCGCGCGCTTGAAGTGATCTCTTTTTTATTTATCACGCCTATTATTTTCCACCCTATTTTCGGCACTGTCATAATCCTCGCAGTTTTATCAATCCCGTCCAGCGTGTAGCGGATTACCGCATCGCCGGATTTTACACCCTCTGTAAGCGCCGGGACATTCAGTTCAGAGATATTTTTCCCCAGAAACTCCTTCCTGGGGTGCGTAATCAATGTGCCATCCCTGTCGGTAATGGCTATATACCCAGATTCACCAATGCGGCTTTTGCTGATCTTTTCTGTAAGGCTGGTAAGCTGAAGGGCAATCGATACCATGTATGAGAGTGTGCCGTCAATTCCGTTAAATGCCCTGGCTCCGAAGACTATATAATCTCCCGTGGCAGCAAGAAAGGGTTTTGCCACAGTCGGTTCACCCTTTGCCTCCATGGCCGCAGTATAGTTTGGTCTTGGCCTGGGATCAAATCCCTTTGTTAATTTTACCTTCAGATTGTCGGTTACATACTGCCCTGTTTTACTCGCGAAGACCACACCGTTGTATTCCGGCAGCGATTTTGTAATCATAAGTTCAAGATCGAATATCTCTTTTTCAAGCGGGCTGCGTTTTACCTCGGAATTCATAATTTCGGCATTACTGTTGAGATAGTTATTGATTGTTTTATCGTTCAAAGCCCGCTTTATAAGGGGATGGTTCCCCACATAGTTAACATCACCATATACCCCGTCAAAAAAGACTGTTATCATTCCGCTGACATGCGTAATTTCGGCAGTGATTCTGTTAACGTAATCCTTTTCAGATTGATACATCAGCGTATAGCTCAGCAGCATTATAACAGATATCAACGGCACGGCCACAAGCAATGCCGATGCCATGAAAAGTTTTCTCTTGAGGCTGCCTGTAAAAACAGAATTACTCAGAATTGATTCTTTCTTTATCATAAACGTATTCCCCTCTGAATTTATACCCGGATGATTAGTGTTTAAGGGAGCGTAATGCAGCCGGGTTATTATTAATAGTAATAATATTCAGAGGGGAAGAAATTTTATCTTTAAAAAATGGTAAAAAAATACGAAAGTCAGGGAGCTTTCCTGTTTAATTGTATTTACGACAACTCCCCCGTGATTATTAAATCTGCCGCATTGATCATCACCGAGATGACTTCTGTTTTCAGGAAAAAGCCTTGATCACGATGAGCATTATACTCATGCACAATCTTTATTTTCCGGATTAAAACCATTAAACCAGAAAGGTGACGCTTTTTTATCGCGTCCATCTTTCTGAATCGGGATTAATTACATCTACTGAACATCCATCTGAAATTTAGCGCCTGCATACCACTCTGTACCCTGATCCAGGCCATCAGCCCCTTTCATGAAGTCCCTGTATGAAACTTCTGGTGTAATCGAGTAATACTTATTGAGTGAGACCTTCGCATTGGCAAAATACATTATCTGCTTGTCGGTCTTAACGTATGTCTTATTTTTTTCCTGCTCATACCCGACACCGCACGCGAACATAAGTTCGGGGATGATTTTAACTGCCGGTGAAATATACCCCTCAAAATGCTTTGTGTTTTCTATTTTACTGCCGTTGTCGACTGCGCATGCAGCCTTTGCTGTTGAATTGGTGCTTTTGTAACCGGCGGAGGGTGTTGTATCGTTGGCTATTGAGTCAACGTTCCCTGTTTTCGGTGTCGTTATTGTTACTATTCCGAAGTTTCCCGCATTCTGTCCGTAAGCGACATTTGCCCTTACTATAAACATCCCTGTTGATGCCTCCGTATGAAAGTAACCTATCCATGAAATTATCTTCTTTCCATCAAGGTAGCCGCTCAGGTCGCTTCCTGCTTTAGGATCATTAATCTTAAACCAGTTTACAGCTCCGCCAAGCCCTGCTGTAAAACCCTCTGTTTTAAAATCAAATCCTGCCGCCGTCTTGGGCATGTATACAGTAGTATCATTAACTGTATCAGTTTCGGTATTGGCCGCAGTACCTGAAGCCGTATATGTCGCTTTTCCCCCCTTGATTCCTGTAGTTGTTGTTGACGGTTTTATGAAGGAGAGATAGAGCCCCGTGTAGGAAAAAGTTATTTCCGGCTGACGCCCGTCATAGGTTGTGCCAAATCCACCCATGCCATTGTCATCTACAACATCACCGTACGGATTAACCCATGTATATGGAGTATAGTTCTGCCCGGCCATCACCTTGAAATCACCCAATGACCAGGTGGCGAAAGCGAGTCTCAGGTACGCATCAGCGCTGTTGCTTGTATTGAGGTTATTAGCGTCAAGCCCGAACTCCACTGTACCCGATATGCCTTCAGCTGCCATCTTTGCCCCGAATCTTGTATTTCCCTGGAGCCTGTAAGCGAGATCCGCTTCATTGTCTGCATAAGTCGATCCTTCCGCGAGGTTCTGATGATGCTCACCTGCGTACATTCTTACTGAAAGATAAGGGTTGAACGTCAACGCCGTGGCGTCTGGTGTCTGAGCGATTGCGGATGTTGACAGTGCCGCAACTGCAAGACAAAGAATAATCAGTTTCTTCATTGTTTTCTCCTGTTATTTTTAGAATAAATTCATCAGTTAATACTTGATCCAATTTAATTTATACCAACCCTGCAGCTTTTCACAGAAATTGTTTAAAAACTAAAAAAATTTCTGAATTCCCTGTCTGACTGCTGTAAATTCCGGAAGAGGGTTAAAAAAACCTGAGTCAGGGCGGTTTTTAATCTGTATTTCTTTAATCTTCTCTTCTTTAAAATAAATAACTGAACATATTTTAACAGTTATAGAATATATATAATAAATATTCTTATATCAAACATCTGAGGCCATCATTGATATTTTTATTTGTATCAGATCTTTATGGTTTCCATTTAATATGTTTTCCCAGAGAGCCATGATGAAAAGGTTTATGGAACATTTAATTGTGTAGTGTTACTTGCCATGGATTATTGTAACATCAAGCGAAGTTTCTGAAATCATTGCAGGGCTTTTCGGCTTAAGCTGGAGTTAATCCTTGAAGTTACTGCAAAATCCACCCCTGGTTTGGGGAATTGAGGGGAAATATTGTTTTCCGTCACTATGGTCAATATCATTCTTTTCAGCAGAAGCAGTGACTTCTCTCACTGCTTCCCTGTTATCTTTTACTCTCTCTTCTGTTATTGATATAGGGTCTGCATCATTTCTCCCTGTGCCGGGATTCGAAGAAAACCCCTCAGACCCATGGAAGGAGTTGAATATCAGATTCTTCCGGTAAGGGCCGCCATGAACATCTTTTTTTCTTCTGCATCTCTGGTGTTTTCAGGTTTGAAGATACTATATCCGACAGATAGACCAATATTCGGTATAATATATGCTTTAATCCAGGCAGAGTAGGTATTTCCTGCATCATCTTTATTATCACCTCTGTTGAATTCACCGTCACAGCCAAGACCGATCTGTGGAATAACATAAAAAGTGCCTTCTATTTTATAAATTTTATTTTTTTCTTTCAGATCATTTCTTCCCGGTTGAGTGCTTTTATCTGTCTGGTAATTATAACTACCGGCTATATTTATCCCCATCTCATTGCTGAACATTGTAACATATTTAAAATTCGCACCATAGATATCCGTTTTTGTGTCCTTATTTATGGAAGTTTTATCATCTTTTATTCTTTTTTCGTAAGATGCGGCTACGTCAAGACCATCAATAATATAATAGCCTAATTCCCCGCTAAATGTATTTTTCGTATCTTTAAGATCATATTTGACTCCGGAATCCATAAATGACCCGTCATCCTTAAGCCTCTGATAAGATAACTTTACCAAAAAAGGAACTTTGGGAAGCACATAGCCGAAATCAATGCCGAATCTGTTATAATCTAATTTTACTGTATTTCGATCGTCTTTATAATCAGCAAGCAATCCATTAATCGAAACATAACCAACTTTCTGTAAAAACGCAGCTTCCTCCCAGGGCACTTTGTCCAGGTTTACTTCCTTGAAATTAAATACAGCATCTGCCATGTATGAGTTCGTCTTGGTATTATCAGTTTTTTCATTTATGTAGGTGCCATTAACCTCATACTGGTAAGACTCAGCCATGACATTTCCTGCATAAAAAACTGTAACCAATAAAAAAACCGGCAGTAAAATAAAACTTTTTAATTTAAACATTGGTATCTCCTTTATCCTTTTTAGGGAATTTTATAGAAACAAAATTGTTTTTCAACTCTTTTTTTGTGTATTAAAAATAAAAGTAACAGCTATGCTTCATTTTTTTATATAAGAAGCTCGTCAGATTAAACACTCACACTCTCTGAATTACTCTGATTCAGAGGATTTAATGTGTATTACCTGTACTGCGGTTCGAATCCGCTCACTCTCTTTGATAGAAGTACCTGTACTGAACGTAGCTGAATGCCTGTATATCCCAGTTGAATTTTACCCGATATTAAAGCGGTTTTACAGCTGTTAT
Organism: Spirochaetota bacterium; assembly: GCA_963664815.2. Classification (GTDB taxonomy): domain Bacteria; phylum Spirochaetota; class UBA4802; order UBA4802; family UBA5550; genus WRGT01. The sequence goes on along the minus strand of CAXXHB010000003.1, from coordinate 734,751 downwards.
ATACATCTGATCCACTCTTTTCATAAAAAAATAAAAACTATATTGAATTGATTATTTTATTTTAAAATGATCATGTCCTGCCTATTAAGCAGTGGATCGAGGAATGAAGGAGATTAATATGAAGATAGATTCGTCATTTGCCGGTACAAAGCTGAAGGATTACAGCACTACCATAACTTCGCGCGCGACCATGAATTATGCCTCAGCTGTAAATGATGATAATCCCGCCTACTTTGATGACACTGAAAACAGGAGTGTAATTGCTCCCCCAATGTTCGCAGCGGCAGTAACATGGCCTGTTCAGGAGCATATAATCGATTTTATCGAAGATGCAGATTTCCCGAAAGATATACTTAATACAAGAGTACACTACACGGAGCACCTTGCTTTTCACAGGCCCTTAGGCCCCGGTGATGAACTGACCATAAAGGGATGTATTGCGGCGGTTATGCCTCACCGCGCCGGGACTGTAATAGTCGTAAAACATGATGCCGTGGATAGATCAGGGAACCCGGTTTTTACCGAGCATATCGGAGGGATGTTACGGGGAGTGCAGTGCACAGGCGAAGGGTGCGGTACCGGTGACATGCCACAGGTACCGCGAAATGACCATGCTGGTGATGTTTTCCGTAAAAGTATTATACAGATTGACCGTATGCGGCCATACATCTATGACGGGTGCACCAGCATACATTTTCCAATACATACCTCATCAGCTTTTGCCCGCATGGTTGGTCTGCCGGATATTATCCTTCAGGGAACAGCAACAATGGCCTTCGCTGCACGCGAGATAGTCAATGCTGAAGCAGAGGGCAATCCCCGCAGGCTCAGGGAGATGTACTGCAGGTTCTCAGGGATGGTTGTTCCCCCTGAAGATATCTGCATAAACCTGTTGTGGAAAGTGCAGAGCACCGGAGGGGGCGATCTCTTTTTCGATGTAACGGGAAACAACGGATCGAAGATACTCTCCGGCGGCTATGCGCTGATAGATGGATAAATCCTTATCCCCTCTTTACCCTGCCCTCTTTTTTATTCTTTATTTATTTGACTAAACAGTATAACTTCCACAATTTGACGAATATCGAATTGTGGAAGTTATATATGAAAAAGAAAACAGCTGAAAATACAGATTCCGGTAAAACAGAGAGGATTATCAGCGGACAACCCTGGCCGTCAGGATCAGATATTAAAAATAAAATTATCCGCAGAGGGCTTGTTGTCTGGTACAGTCAGACAGGAAACACCAGAAGAACAGGTTTGGCCATAGCCGCAGCATGGAGAAAATCCGGTCTTGAAGTGAATTATGGAGATTACAGGGAGATCAACAGTGAATCTATAGATAAGTATGACATTATAGCTGTCGGTACACCTGTCTACTACTATGAGGTACCTGAAAACTTCAGAAAGTGGATTAATGGCATAAACCGTATTGACGGCATACCTGTTGCAGCCTTTGTAACATTCGGAGGGGATGGCGGCAACCAGCATAATACCGTGTGTGAACTTGCCGGTCTCATGAAAGAAAAAGGGGGTATTCCGGCAGGTACAGCCGGATTCAGCTGTATGCTCTCCTGGTCTCTTACATGGCCATTTGTGAGTACCGAACATCTTCTTAAATACAGCAGCAGACCTGATGCAGGGACATTCAGCGCTGCGGAAAAGTTTGCCGGGGATGTTCTGTCAAAAGCTGAACATGGTGAAACTTCAGAGTTATTGAAGAAATTCGATATAAGAAATATGATTAAAGGCAGCCCGTCTGTCGGATTTACAAAGCTGCTCATAACCGGTCACAGGGTAAACAGGGAAAAATGCACAGGCTGCGGAATATGCAGAAGGGCCTGTCCGGTAAATGCCATTAATCCCGAAAAGGGAATTGCAGATACAGGCAGATGTATAGCATGTCTTGGATGCATCAACAACTGCCCTGTGAGTGCAGTGGAGATGAATTTTGCAGGTAAAAAGATATCTGGTTACCATGAATTTATTATAAGAAATAATATTAAGGTAAATGAACCACTGATCTGAGAATCTGTCTGCATTCTGCGCCGCACCCGGTCTCCTGCTTGATACTGAACAGATAAACCATGGTTCTAAACCATTCACCAACCATGGTTAAAAACGCCGGTGACATGCGAAGCTGAAGTGTCAGTATCTGTTTATTAATTTTTTAATTATTTACTTTCCTTGCTACTTCATAAATTGAATACTTATATCCAGCTTCGTATCCACTTTCAAAAAGAGCAATGACATTCCCACCTTTACTCCTGGCAACTTTTTTTAATTCTGTTATACCATCTTCAGAAAGATTAACTTGGTAACATATTTTTATTAACCCAATTGGTATAACTTTATAACTTGGAACAGCACGCATAACTACATCGACTTCTTCACTTTCAGGAAAAGGTGAAAAAGTTTTCCCTGTTTGAATAAAGTTATCAATGCTATAAGAAGCACATGAAAAAAATAAAGAGAAAAGTATTGGAATAAAAAACAATACAAACTTGTTACGCATAAAACCTCCAATAGTTAATAGTTATATATCTAATTTTTGTTTTATATACTAAATTTTTTAATATAAGAAAATACGTCTTAGAGTACCCTTCCGGTCACCGGAAACTCCTGATGAGAAGGGGACATATTAAAAAATCACAGGAAGCAAATATGTTATTCCGTCTTGACAATCCATTGTCCGACTTTATCAAACAACCGCTATTCGAAGCACCTGCGCTACCCGCGGGTTGATTTCGTAAATCGCTCATTTCGACTCCACTCAATGGGAGTTCTGTACATGAATTAAAAAAACCCGTTACCCATCGCTTACTGAGCGGATCCGAAGTACCTGTGAATAAATTTTATCTTGACCAGAATGTTTTTCTGAACGAAGATTAAATGTTATCAGCAGTCTCTAATTCTCAGGATGTAAATTAGCAATAGAATATTCTGTCAGGAGAAAAAATCCGTTCTATATATTAGTTATAATATCTATGATTTCATAGTACTAAATCTTTTATATTTAACAACAATAAACAATTGCTCAATTGTTTATTGCCAGGCAGATAAATATATTTCATATAAAACATAACACACCGCAGACTATAATAGCCAGTAATTTACAGGTCATTTTAATTTAATCGTGATTTCAAAAATGTTTTTATCTGGTTGAGATGTAGCCGCTTTTCCTGAATACAATTTTCTTATATATCTTAATGTTTAATTTTCAATCATCATTAAACGGAGTATATCGTTATGATGTTACCATTTTTATATTAATCAGAGATTTTACATATATTATAGTACGCACTGTATTCTGAACCACCTCAATTCAAGTTACATACTGTAACCTTACTTGTGACACTTGCACTGAGCCCTGCCGAAGTGTGGTTCGGCTTCGCTCACAACCCTGGTTCAAACCACTTGCACTGAGTAGGGCGCAGCCTGTATCGAAATGTCGGAAATAAAAAAAATTATTCCGGACTGACAAAACAATCATTTTTCATTATCAGTACCTTTTTTTCAGCGTAATGCTTCATAATATTTTTTTCTTCACAGTCCATTGCGGGGTTTTATTTGAGTCAAGGTACTGCTTCCCGATATATTCACTGATAAGGCCCATAAATACAATCTGTATACCGGAAAAGAACAATATAGAAACTGCAAGTGAAGTCCATCCTGATTGATTTTCTGGATGGAGTATTTTATCAATAATAAAAAAAACTGCCAGAATAAAACTGAAGATGGATACGATTATCCCGAAAAATGTAAAAATTCTCATGGGCTTGATTGAAAAATTTATAAACATATTAAGCCATAGTGAAAGCAGTTTTGATAGCGTATAATTAGATCTCCCGATCTTTCTTGCATCATGCTGAACATAAACTGATGTAATATTATTTGTGGCTCTCAGAATAAGACCATCAATATAGGGAAACGGCCCTGTGTACTTTATAATTTCATTTTTTAAATCCTTGTTTATCACCTTGAAACTTGAAAGATAAAGACTCGCTGGTTTATTAAGAAGCCAGGTTGCGACGATATTATTGAACCTGCTCCCTAAGTTCCTGAAACAGTGGTGTTTCTTGATCTCGTATTTTGAATAAACAACATCATATCCCTTTTCTGCTTCACTTAAAAGTTTTATAATTTCCTCAGGCGGATTCTGAAAATCATCATCAATTATTGCGATATAATCACCATCCGTATAATTCAGAGCGCACATAACTGCATTATGCTCACCGAAATTTTTTCTGAGTGAAATAAATTTAACATTCTTCTTATTTTTTACTATTGCTTCACATACATCCTCGCTGTTATCATGGCTGCCGTCATTTACCATGACTATCTCAACTTGATGCTGTTTCAGGTTTTCAAACACGGAATTTACAAGATCCTCTATCGTTTCAGAACCATTGTAGACAGGTATGCATATTGATAATTTCATCGGGTTTACACTCAGAATTTATTAAGAACTTCAACGACTCTGTATATATCATTCCCGGAATGGCCATAGGAGACGGGCAGACTGAGCGTGGTGCAGTGTATCTCCTGTGAGATCGGATAATCCTCCCCTTTAAAAATATCCTTCATCGCTTTCTGTTTATGGGGAAAAACCGGGTAATGGATTTCGGTTTTAATATCATGCTTCAGAAGATATTCCCGGACAGCGTCTCTCTTTTCATGTCTGATATTATAAATATGATAGACATCATGGTAGTCAGGATCAACTACAGGTTTTATAAAATCATCCTTTAGATTTTTTTGATAAATTTCAGCCAGCTTTCTTTTGTGTGAATTAATTTCATCAAGCTTTTTCAGTTTTATGGAAAGGAACCCGGCCTGAACTTCATCAAGCCTTGAATTAAAGCCCACTACCTCATTGTAATATTTTATGTCCGAACCATAGTTCCGCAGCTGATTAATTTTCTTTTTAAGATTCTCATCATCAGTAACAACAGCCCCTGCATCGCCGAGAGCACCAAGATTTTTTGTAGGATAAAAACTGAATGCTCCGAAATCACCGAATGTCCCTGTATTGCGTCCTTTATACTTCGCACCGTGAGATTGGGCGCAATCCTCTATCACCTTCAGATTATACTTTGCAGCAATGTCAATTATTGGATCCATATTACAGGATTTGCCATAAAGATGTACAACAATTACAGCCCTTGTTTTCCCTGTTATCTTTTCTTCAATTCCGGATGGATCAATATTATACGTACGGATATCCGGTTCAACAAGTACCGGTTTCAGATTATTATGTAATATAGACAGAATAGTTGCTATATATGTATTTGAAGGGACAAGTACTTCACACCCTGGTTCAAAACAGAACGCATCCAGCGACAGGGTAAGTGCATCCAGACCGGATGCCACGCCTGTGCAATATTTTGAATTATTGTAATGCGCAAATTCTTTCTCAAAATCCATTACATTCTGGCCGAGAATATACCGCCCGCTTTCAATAGTATTATTAAAAGATCTTCTGAAGTCTTCAAAAAATGGTCTATTTACAAGTTTTAGACTTTCATATTCTATCATTTATATTTCTCATTAATTATATTTCTCATCTATATAATCATTTTTGTCATAATGAGTTGATGAAAGCACAATAAGAACTGCATCATCTGAAAAGCTGTGCATTGTATGCCAGTCTTCAGGTTTTACAATAAGACACTTATCCGGACTGTCCAGAATGTACTCATTTTTCTCAGATCCATTATCAACAAATATTTTACAATCACCCTTTACGCATATCAAGGCCTGGGTTGTTGTTCTATGTCTGTGACCCCCTCTTTCTACATCTCCGGGTACATTATATATAGAATACATCCGTTTAATTTCAAAATTTACTGTTTTTGATGCTTCAATTACATTAAGCGATCCCCTGCTATCATTAAAAACAGGAAGAGGTAATAATTCCGCCATTTATTTTCCTTTAATAACCTGCTCATTTTGACTTACTCCGATGCTCAGGACAAGCCGTTCAATGAGCGTTCTTGATCCAAGATCTTATGTATTCTGTGGCTGGAGAGACCCACCAGACGCAGAGGTGAAGTTACTTTTTTAACCCGGCAGAATACACTATGCGGCAGTCTTTAATTACGGTGATTTTAATTAGCAACAGAATATTGCGGCAGGAGTATAAATTCCGTTCTATGTATTAGTGGTGTTTTCTATGAATACATAGTACTAAATCTTTTATACTTTGCAGCCATCGATGGATGGTGTAACTGCTTATCGGCTGGCGGATGAACAGATTTTATATATAACATAACACTCTGTAGTCTGTTATTACAATTTCAGGCAACTATAAAATAACAATGGTTTTAAGAGTGAATTTATACGGCAGAGATGGAGCCGCTTTTCCCGATTATATTTTCACCTCAAGACCGCCATCTGTGAAATAATCCTGTATTTTTTCTTTTAATGGGGTTTGCAGATTAAGCCTTATGGCACTCTTCGGGCATTTAGCGGCACAGAGTCCGCATCCCGGACATAAATGTTCATCAATAACAATCTATCCATCTTTAAAGGAGACATCCTTGACCGGTCAATGTTCATTACACTTTTTAACATAGAGTTCATTGTCAATAAAGCCTGAACAGAAAGCAAGATTCCGGGTTGACAAACCACCCATTTGTCTATATGAGTTGATTAAGTTTCAGATTCGTTATAAAATCCGATCTGTTGCCAGGATACCAGATAATCTGTTATCATAAAGGAGAGTTTTATGAGAAAATACTTTATGCTGCTCTTTCTGTTTTTTTCTTTTTGTGTTTATGGCGGAGATCAAAATATTATTTACCATGGCAGCTTTGTAGAAAATAGCAATACTTTTATTTTTGGTGATAACGCACGCGTCAGGAAGATCCCGGAAATCGCAGAAACGAATATTGCAGATACTCTTCCAGCCGGTTTTCCTGTGAAGATATTAAAAAAGACATCCAGGGTGATGTCACAGAACGGATTCAGTGAATACTGGTATCAGATCAGCTATATGAAAAATGAAAAGAAGGTAACAGGATATATATGGGGCGGACTCATTGCTGCCGGATATCAGAAAACAGATAAAGATCTCCTTATATTCGGGTTCAGAAAATATGCAGCGAACGGGGGATTTGAAGGTGAGTGCAGATTAATACATGATGGTAAAATTATTTCATCTCTGCCGGTGACGCTTCATGATTTTCCGTCAGGGGGTGAAAACCCTTTTTATGTATATAATATAACTGTCAATTTTCACAACAACTTGGGTCTTTCGGGATTGAAACATATTATATCTATTAATTGTAATTATGAAGCATGCGGTTACCCGGCGGGTAATATCTGGATAGGGATTTCTGATGAAAAGCTGTATTATCTCGGAACAGACACCTCAGTTTTTGAAGCCGGTGTTTTTCATTATGAAGAGGAGATGATCTTTCCATCTTCAGATAAATCTCTTAAAGATGAAATTAGACTTGTCGGAATAACCTCAAACTTTGACGAAAATATTCAGGACTACAGACAGTCAGATAAAAAGGTAAAAAGATTTAAGTGGATTAACTTCCGGATGGAAGAGCAGAAATAGTCTTTTTCTGATTCACAGCATTACCGGAGAAAAATTTTCTTCAGTTATTTTTTCTTCCGGTAATGCCCGATAATTAAATCACCCGGAATTAATAATGAAACTAATTATCAGACAGATATTTCTGTCCTTACTGATCTCCATGGCGCTTATGCCGGCTACGGCCTCTGTAACAGATGCAGATGATAACGGCCCTGAGGATTATAAATACGAAGAGAAATATCTTTCCGGCAGGCGCGACGGTTTTATACAGCAGCATGGCAATATGGTTATAAAAGATTTCCGCATATCAGGCATAAGCAAAACAAGACCACTAACAATCCTCAAAGAAATTCACACACAGCCCGGAGAGAACCTCTCGTCATTCGACTGCTATCACACGGTCAACAGCCTCAAAAAGAAAAACATATTCAGCAGCATTGAGCTTAACTACATACGGGAGAATGAAGGAGTGATCGTGGAGATCATTGTCCGTGAAAAATGGACCTTAATCCCAATACCTCTCTTCACAAGCAACGGGAACAGACTCTCTGCAGGGCTTTATGTCATGGAGAGCAACTTCATGGGCTACGGTAAAATGATTTTTGCCGGAGGGAGCTACTCAACAGCGGGGAACAGCGCGCTTATCGGCTTTGTGGATCCCTCGCTGAACAGCACCGATCTCAGGTTCAACCTGTTCCTCTCCTATAAAAAATTTATCTACGAAACAGGTGATATGAAGGAGAATACCTTCAATGAGTACAGGGCAGAGAACATGCTTTGCCGTGCTGACCTGGGATATTCATTTCCATATAGCATAAACCTGTTCCTTTCAGGCGGATACAGACAGAACATTATCGATAAAGAATACAACAGAGGCTATAACCTGCCCGATTCTGTGAAGGTCTACCCCGCAGGCCTGCTGCTTAATGTCGACAGGATTTACCATTACGAGTACCTCTTTTACGGATTCAAACTGGATTCAGGATGGTACTACTGCTTTAACGACGGCACAGGCGCTGACTACAGCTACGGGCAGTATAATGCACAATACTCATTCAAACTCTTCACATACCACAGGCTTGCCATACACTCCTCCGGCTCATACGGCAACAGACCTGAAATAATGGGTGAGAGAATCAGCGGCAGAACTGGAACAATGACTCTCCCACCTGACATTATATCCGCTGACAGGTGGATTAATGGCACGGCAATATATGAATACCCTCTGTTCAGGTTCTCCCGTGGAGCGGTGACCATACAGGCGTTCTGGGAACAGGGGTTATTCGGCAGCGACGAAGTTGATACAACACGCTATTACGGACCCGGATGCGGCACACTGCTCTACCTGAAAAACATCTCGCTCCCGGCAATGGGATTCAACGTGGGGCATAATGTAAAGACAGATAATACGGAGTTTTCGTTCTACGTGGGGATGTCGATGTAATAAGGCATATGCCGAATAAGCAATATAATGATAAAAAAACAGTTGCCATACGGCAGATTGTCATATTCAAAATAACAGTAATATCAGTTATAACATGCAGGCTGCATGTGCATTATTATCCCTGGAACAGCAGGGATAAATACCCGGTTTATCTTTTAGCCGGAAAAACGGGGGTAGAATCGGATGATAAGCGCAATATTAGAGATCCCTGTGTATCTGTTATTCTTCATTCCGACAGCAGGCATTATTTTAATTTTTTTTACCATTATCATGAAAGATTACTCCGGTTCTTTCATCCGGTGGGAAAAAGCACTTCGCGAAGGGGCCGAAAAAACCGGGCTTCAGTTTGAAAACCGCTGTGCTGCAATAATAAGCAATCCGTCAAAATCATTAAATCCGCACACTTACCTGGGGCTTGCAATGACCTTCAGACTAAAACCGTATGATATAGCCCTTTCCGGTATCTACAGGGATTACAGCATAAGTGTGAAATTCGAAGATGGCTATAAGAAGGATATACTGTCAGTAAATATTTTTTTCCGGCATCCGCTTGATCCGGATATCAGAATAGAAGCAAAGAATAAAATTATCAACTCTGTTAAAAACATAGTTGGCGGCGGACAGTTTTCCAAAGAATCTCCTCTTGAAGATTTAGTCTCGGTGCTCAATATACAGCAGGATAAGATTGATGCTCTTCTGTCACCGGCGGAAACCCGCGACGCATTGCATGATATCTTCCGTGTTTACCCGTACGCATTAATAGACAACAGGGGGCTGGTTCTGAGGAGAAATATTGTTATTACCGGGGACAAACCCTGGAATTTTAAAAATGATTTTAACTGGATAATCAACAGGCTGAATATATTTTATAAAACCGCATCGGGTTTATAATATTACACTAAGATTCTATGTGCAGTTATTGCCATAACCGGTAAACGGAATTTTCACTCCCCCCGCAGGAATACTTGCATAAGGACAGATCGATAAAATTTAAAATGCATGACATATAAAAATTCAGTTGCCTGCTTGACTAAGTGTCTAACTTTTATCTTATTCAGAGTATTATATTATATCAAAGGTTTAAATATGAATTATATCAATCAGAAATCTCTTATACTGTCTCTGTCACTTCTGCTGATGTCAGGATGCAACTCTCCCAAAAAGGAGACCTTCAGAAAAAATCCTGAAAAAGCAGATAATATCGTTTCAGAGAATAAAGTGAATAAAGTAATAAAAGGACTGGAGGGGGTATGGGAAGACCCAGAAACTCATAACCTCCATTCTATCAATAGAACTGACAATAATTACACTGTCAGTTCAATAGTTAATTTCGGCAGCGATAATAAACCGGTTGAAAACCAGAAAGTAATATCAAGCAGATGGGACGGAAATGAACTAAACTGGAGCTACTATGTACCCTCAACAAAATATACAGTTAATTTTAGACTACTTTATGTTGCAGAAAATAAACTTAAAGTAGAATGGTCAAATGATGATGGTAATGGATATAAAAAAAAAGGAACTGAAACCCTGGTCAGAATGATGGATTCTGTGAAAACATCATCTGAAGATGTTAAAGGAAAAGATAAAAAGGAAAATTCTGCGAAACGATTAATAGGAAAGATTTATAAAATGAATGAATCTGAACTTGTAATTGCAGTCAGTTCACAGAAAACAATGCTTCAGATGGGTGACACAGTATTTGTGATGATCGATGATAAAAAGGTAAATCTTGAAGTGGTCTTCCCCATGCTGACCATATCGAAGTGTAAGGTCAAGAAGGACAGCGTAAAATCAGCAAAAAATATCAGGGTTAATATGCCTGTTTACAGATAGGAAAATTTTACGCCATCTTATCCAGAGCCTTTCTGATGACAATCGAGAGATCATACAGGGTCGCAGGCTTTCTTACAATTTCAGTAATCCCTGCTCTCCTGGAAATCTCCTCTATATTACGATCAATGTACCCTGAACTTAAAATTACCATAATATCATCTCTTAGATTCCGGATTTCATATGCAACTTCTATTCCTGTCATCCGTGGCATTGTGTGATCTGTAATTATGATATCATACGAATATGGATTTGATCTGAAATCATCAAGGGCCTGCAGAGGGTCCGAAAATGCCTTTACTGCATAACCAAGCTTTTCCAGTGCCGGTTTAAATGAGTTTATAATTGCAGATTCATCGTCTATCAGAAGTATTCTTTCGCTGCCTCCGATAATTGTATTTTCCTGATTTTCCGTTTCATGGCTATGCTCAATGTCAGTAGTGACCGGCAATACTACATTAAAAGTCGTCCCATTCCCCGGTTTACTGTAAACATTTATAATTCCCTTCAATGTCTGAATAATACCATGTACAACGGAAAGTCCGAGGCCTGTACCCTCTCCCTGAGGTTTTGTTGTAAAAAACGGATCAAAGATTTTTTCCATTACTTCAGGCTCCATCCCTTTACCTGAATCAGCTACGGTAATCTGCACATGATGTCCTTCCGATAGTCCAGGATGAAGTCTGGTGAATTCCTTGTCTGCAACTAAATCATGAAGACTGATATCTATTACTCCCCTGCTGTTTCCTATGGCATGGGTTGCGTTGGTGCAGAGATTTATAATAACCTGGTGGATCTGTATCCTGTCACCCATAATATATGCATTGCTGTCAATGGATTCATGCAGTTCAATTGTTGCAGGTATTGATGCCCTCAGAAAGATAATCGCCTCCTTTATAACAGATGCAATATTCACCGGCTTAAACTCAACATCTGTTTTGCGGCTGAAAGTAAGTATCTGCTGAACAAGATCCCTGGCTCTCTCTGCAGCTTTCAGTATCTCTTTAATATTTTTTTTTGTGCGGACTTTGTCGTCAGGATTCATAAGTACAATCTGCGCATAACCGAAGATTCCGGCAAGAATATTGTTGAAATCATGGGCAATTCCTCCGGCAAGTGTACCCACAGCTTCTATTTTCTGAGCCTGTCTCAACCTGTTTTCAATCATAAGATCGTGTGTAATATTCCGCCCGATCTCTATATAGCTGTATATATTACCCTTCTCATTTTTTACAGGGAGTATCATTGCTGCAAGGATAACGTCTTCATTGTTTAAATCTTTCAGAATAATCCGGCCGGTCCATGCGTTTCCGCCATTCAGTATATTCCAGATTTCATCTTCAGGCGTATTATTTAAATTTGTCAATACAGGTTCCCGTCCCTGTAAATCTCTTGGCGATATACCGGTAATATTTTCCATGATGGAGTTAGCCCAGTTAATTCTCCCGTCCCGGCCGATTGTCAGAACAACCTCGTTTGTGTGTTCTGTTATTTCCCTGAGTATCTTAATGGTGTTCTCAACAGAACCGCTGATTTTTCTGGAAATAAAAACAATACCGGCTGAAACAGTTGCCATGAATATAACTCCGCTGAAAATAATAAAATAAAGCACAGACCTTGACGGCGCAAAAATTTCATCACGGTTCTGTGTTACTACAACTTTCCATCCTGTGAATGGTACAGGTGCGAATCCGGCTATTTTTTTTATATCATTATATATATACTCTTCTGAACCGGTTTCGTTATTCATCATTCTCCTTGTTATTTTTAAACTACCCTGGAGTTCATACATGTTTGTCTTTAATATATGGGTTTTATCATGATGGACAATTACAACACCTCTGTGATCAACAATAAAGGGGTATCCGGTATTCCCGATTTTTATTGAAGAAATGTTCTTTATCATAAAATCAATATTCAGCGGGCCGCCTGTTATCCCTAGAAATTCACCGGTTGCCGAGTAAATAGGATAGCTTACAACCATGATGAGCTTACCTGTGGCTTTTGAAACAACAGGAGGGCTATAACCGTAAAGAATTCAGAGTATCCCTATACATTTCAGGTAGGTTATAGCCTGCGGCGTGTTCCTTGTGGATGTTTTTTGCAGAATGTTCTGTCTGTGGTTGTTAACTGTGTTGATGCTGATATGCATCCGTCTTGCGATTTCAGCACTGTCCAGCCCATGTGACACAAGCTGAAGTACCTCCATTTCCTTGCGGGTAATCAGATAAGACTTTACACCCGCTTCATCGTTGAAGAGTACAACTCTGTTTGTGCCGGTATCTATCAGAAAACGACGGGGGAGGTACTCTTCCGGAAACATGGATAAAACATCGGAAATAACAAGCACTATCCATGAATTGAAGTTTTTATCCAGTTCAAAAAGTGCCATCTGGTGGAGAAACCGCACATAATTACCCGACCTGCCTCTTACCCGGTAATCATAGACCAGTTTGTAGTTCTTCTTTGAGTCATCCCGTATGGCGTTTAAATATGAATACATCCTGATTTCCGAATCATACATAAACTTCACATCATCTGGATGGATCATGGAGTGATATGCATTTATATCATTGATATTGAAGGCTTCTCCTGGATCATATCCCAAAAGCTCGATGTGTCGGTCTACTTTCAGCAGGAATTCCCGTCTGTTCACATCATACAACGAGACTGACCTGTTTTCAAACCTGGCAAGAGCGCTTATATCGGCAATGCGTGTTTCCAGACGATTATAATCTTCGTCCGTTACATCACATCTTAGTGACATGACTATGCTGTCATATTCATATTTCAACCTGTTCACGGATTTCATTATAAAATAATGATTTATCACTATTGAATTTTGTAAAGTCTAAATATATCCTCCTGCAGGATGGAGGTATGCTGATGACAAAAATTCATGCGCTTTATAGAAGATATCCGCCTTCAAGACCGTGTACATGCCAAATCTGCCGTTATTTCTGCATGAGGCCGGGATGGTGGCTTGTTTCGGAAGCAAGGGGGGCAATCGACAGTGGTTATGCCGGGAAAATGATGCTCGAGTTTTCTCCGGATCGTTCTTTTGGCGTTCTTTCTCCTGCATTCAGGGGAAATGGCGGAAATTTCGCTCTTCAAGAATACTCTTATAACGGCTGCATCTTTTTTGAAAATGAAAGCTGTGAACTTTTCGGATCAATATTACAGCCGGTTGAATGCAGGTTCTGCCATCACAAAAGAATTGGCAGAGGCGAAAAGTGCCATCATGATATTGCGAAAGACTGGAACACCGGAAAGGGCAAGCGGCTTGTCCGCGACTGGGTTCAGTACAACGGGCTATCCCTGCCGGACGGATTTATTCAGAGTTGACAAACCGTAACCATTTTTTTTGTTTCTTTCTTTAAATTCCGACGGGGTCATTGATTCTGCTTTATGAAAAGCTGTATTAAAGGCATTTTTCGATTTAAAGCCGCATTCATAGGCTGCACGTATTATGCTGATATCCCCGTTTTCAAGAAGCATTTTTTTTGCAGCGTTGATCCTGTAGGTGTTTATAAATGAACGGAAATTTGTATTTAACCTGTTGTTTAATATCTCGGAAAGCTGATGAGATGTGATATTGAGCATGGAACTCAGAGTCTGAAGCGACAAATTTTCATCAAGATAAAGATTCTCAAGCTCCATAAGCTCTTTAATGCGCTCTATGACAGCACCTGTGTCTATGCCATGCAGCATTGATCTTTTATATCTTGTCTCGCTTGAGTCTTCATGTATCAGGATGAACAGCCTTTCATATTTTTTCTCGATAAAATAAAAAATGATAATCATACCGTTGGTTATTATAATCATGACCTTTATCATAGGGCTATAACCGAGGATATACATGGAGTACCCTGTTATGGAAATAACAATCCATAAGATATTGTAAATCACCAGTATCTTTTTCTGCAATATCAGCCTGAAGCCTCTTGCTGAAAGCATTCCTGGCAGCTGGAAAATAAAAAGAAGGATGCAAAATACAAACCACAGCGTCACCCCGTGCACAATCATGAGATATATGAACCGGACGGCCCCGTTCGGAATATTATGAAACCCGACATATGCCAGCTTCTCCTGCGGGCCCAGAGTGAAATAGGGTATGAAATATATGACGGCAAGAATTCCAGGCAGAAAAAGAAGCACCGCCTGAATATCCAACTTCATTTTCCCTTCTATAAGCGTCCTGAAGCGGTAGTATATCAGGGGCCCGTAGAAAAGTTCAAAGGGCTTGCTCAGATAAAGAAAATGCGGGTAAAGGGTGTTTAAACCCATCTCCTCCCACAATATTAAAAAAGTATCGGCGCCCCATAATAAAAAAAAGGCAAAAACGATAATACGATCTGCTTTTTTTCTGTTTTCAGAGAGATAGACAAAGCCCATGGTTATAAGCGAACAACTGCTCGCAAAGGTCAATAGATCCAGAAAACTGTACATAATTTATTCCTGCTGCGTCTGCCTCAATGTTATAAATACTGAATTATATTCATTTTCTTTGTTCTGTTAATTTATCGTTGATTTGTCAATATGTATTTGATACTTTTATTGCGCCTCCTGAAATGCTTTTTTATGAGATGCATTTTAGATAGATATATAAATTATTTCATGAAACTGAAGTGTATACTATGTAGTGGTTTGCTCAATGAAACATCTGAAGCAAAGGGGACAGATTGTTGAAGATTTGAAGATGGCCGTCCATCGTTTGTGTTGTGCAGTAACCTGTAATTACCCACAGGTTTTTGTGACGACCATCTTCTTTATCAATGAGGATATATCTCAGGCCAGATTAATTTTATTATAGTTTTTTATCTCACAGAATTTGAAACAAAAACAGTTTTATTAATAAGATGTCACTCTGTTCCCGAATTCAGCTATATTTGATGCACTACCGCCGCCATCGGCCGATATAGTAAATGTTCCACCGACGAAGAGATTTCCATAACTGTCGACAGCAAGACCATAGACCTGTCCGCCGCTGGATATATCAGATCCCAGCACTGTCCATGAACTTCCATCCCATTTCGCAATACCGTTTGCCGCCGTACCCCCCGCAGTTGTAAAAGCACCCCCTGCATAAAGATATCCGGCGCTGTCAGCCGCAAGGGCATAGACATCATATCCCATCCCTGAACCAAGTGCTGACCATGAACTTCCGTTCCACTTTGCAATACAGATTGCATCCGTACCCCCCGCGGTAGTAAAAGCTCCCCCTGCATAGAGATTATCCGAGCTGTCAACTGCAATGACATTGATATAGTCATCCGTCCCTGAACCGAGTGCTGACCATGAGCTTCCGTTCCACTTTGCAATATGGCTTGCCGCCGTACCCCCCGCGGTAGTAAAATATCCCCCTGCGTAGAGATTATCCGAGCTGTCAACTGCAAGGGTATATACATTGCTACTCATTCCTGAACCGAGTGCGGACCATGAGCTTCCGTTCCACTTTGCAATACGGTTTGCCGCCGTACCCCCCATGGTAGTAAAATTCCCACCTGCGTAGAGGTTTCCGGAGCTGTCAACTGCAAGGGAAGATACAATTCCATCTGTCACACCTGAACCGAGTGCGGACCATGAGCTTCCGTCCCATTTTGCAATAGATTCTGCCGCCGTACCCCCCGCGGTAGTAAAATATCCCCCAACATAGAGATTGCCCGAGTTGTCAACTGCAAGGGAAGATACTTCGTCATCTACCCCTGAACCGAGGGGAGACCATGAGGTACCGTCCCATTTCGCGATATAGCTTACAGCTGTTCCTCCGACTGTAGTAAAAGATCCCCCTGCGTAGAGATTGCCCGAGCTGTCAATTACAAGGGCATTAACACTGTTATTAGCCGAACCAAAGACCGACCAGGTAAACCATTTTGCATACAACGAAACATTGGCAGAGCCCATGGTAAATGAATGCTCAGGGATATAAGTTGTTCCCTTTCCGTCAGCCTGCGTGTCCCAGCCGATAAAGGTAGAAATCGCTGAATTAACAAGATTTCCCGTATTGCCAAGAACGGTGACACTCTCCCCTTTTTTATAATCTTTCGAATCAGCAGGGACGCTTCCCCCTGTATTCCCGTTCCCGTAGTAGGTTACTTTATAGACCTGGCCGGACGTGTTGTCTGTATTGCCCTTATCCTTGTCCCACCATTGACATCCGTTAAAAGAGATGCAGATGATCTGGAATGCAGATAAAAGCAGATATTTTTTTATTTTTAAAGATCGTTTGTTTAACATATACCTTCCTCATAAAAATTACCTGCCGGTTCTCTGAAAATGTTTTTAAGGAAACCGGTGTGGTGAAATTTATTATGGTTTATATATGTTTATTTTATTTCTGTCGCCCCCGTTTATAAACCGGTACGCTTTTTTTATATTCCTCTTTGAATTAAATACGGTTCATTCCATGATTTAAATTATTAAATTTAATGCTGCTGCCGGTTAAAGTTTATCAGTACTTATGAATTGCTTTAAGAGGTGTTTCTCAAGCAGTCTGCGGAATTTTAAAATGTTATTCTACATTTACAACATTACTTTTTGGTTTTTTTGTATTTATAAACTTTCATACCAGGCTTGACATCACTCCTGCTGCCGGAAATTACTTCACATTTAGTTACTGTTTGCATCGGAAATGTCGCCCTGAGAATTATTATCTTTTCACCTGAATACAGGCAAAGCTTATCCCCCATACGGACATGTTCAGCAATATCTTGGCCGCCAATGATAAATTCTGAGTTCGTCACAGATTTTACTTCACCGATTAACATGCCTGATTCTTCAAATGATTTTATCTGTTCATCTGCGGATATAGGATATTTTATAAAACCCCAACTCCCGTTCTTTTCAACACAAGCCAGTCCTTCGGAAAATTCCTCAACACTGTCAAACTGGGGTTTTATTACTAACCTCCCGTACTTGTTAATATAACCATACTTCCCATTCTTTTTTATACAAGCCAGACCTCCGTAAAATTTTTCAACTTCTTCAAACTGAAGCTGTATTACTAACTTGCCATCTCTGTTTATATATCCCCATCTCCCATTCTTTTTAACACAGGCCAGACCTTCGGAAAAGTTCCATACAACATCAAACTGGGGTTTTATTACTGTATTACCATCTTTGTTTATAAATCCCCATTTCCCATCCTTTTTTACACAGGCCAGTCCGTCAAAAAAATCACCGGCTTTCTCAAACTCTGGTTTTATTGTAATATTACCATTTTTGTTTATGTAACCCCACTTTTGATCATTTTCGACACGTGCCAGTCCTTCAGAAAAATCTGAGGCATCATCAAACTGAGATTCTATTACGATCTTACCTTCCATGTTTATAAATCCCGACTGGTAACCCTTTACAACTCTTGCAAGACCTTCAGAGAAATATGATATATATTCGAATCGGGGTTCTATTATTATTGCGCCTTTACTGTTTATACAGCCATACCCACTGATGTTTTCAACTTTAGCTATTCCGCCGGAAAAATCAGATGCATTATAAAACTGGAATTCACATACGGTATCACCGTCTTTATCAATAAAACCCCATTTCCCGTCCTTTTCAACACAAACCAGTCCTTCAGAAAAATTACCTGCATCCTCATACGAGGGTTCTATTATTATCCGGCCTTGCCTGTTTATAAAACCCCATTTATGATTCTTTTGAATGCGTACCAATCCCTCTGAAAATTCACCAGCATCGTCGAACCGGGGTTCTATTACCACTCTGCCATCGGTATTTATAAATCCGTATTTACCATCTTTTTTAATGCGGGCCATTCCTTCGGAAAATTCCCATGCGTAATCAAACTGAGGTTCTACTACACTCTTCCCATCTCTGTCTACATAACCCCATTGCCCATCTTTTTCAAAACATACAAACCCTTCTGAAAAATATGATGACCGGCTGTATTGAGGTTTTAAAAGCCATATTACATTATCGCTTTCAGATGCATTCACATCGGAATTGTTTAATACTGTTACAGCCAACGTAGTTATAATTGCTGTTATGAATAGATTTCGTTTCACTCTGATTTCTCCTGAAAATTATTGACCATATAATAGAATTTATAAATAGATTTCTTGCTGATCCAATATTTGCTGCACAATTCAAGTTCATACAGCCACCGTTATTACAATTTTACAAATCAAGAACAGATGTAGGGAACGTTCCGCTCTGCTGATTGGCGCATTTCTGTCCCGATGCAGAAATTGCGCCAAAAGCGGAATGGATAAGAAAATTTATATATCGTCAAACAACCAACTATAGAAATTTACTCACCTTTAAACTCACTATTTTCCCAACGACCCTGTTTGTAAATAGATCCGTCGGGATTGTAGAAAGTTCCTTTCCCATTATAGCTACCATCTTTGTATTCACCTACATATTTAGAACCGTCGGGATAAGCTGCCAGCCCTTTCCCATTTATCACACCATTTTTAAATTCACCAATATATTTGAAAAATTTTTCATCTGCTTTAAATACACCTCGATTATCAAAGTAGCCAATAACTGAAGTAAATGTACCTTGGCCATCAATGTTACCATCTTTGAATTGACCGGCATATTTGAAACTTTTTACTTCTTCACCTCTATCATCATACCATGTCAATGTACCTTTCCCGTTAAATTTTCCATTTTTAAATTGACCTACATATTTGCCACCGGAAAAATTTTCGCTATCCTTTGAAATCTCAAATGTACCATTACCATTTTGACAATTACCTGAAATACATTTACCTTCAACGGAATTTTTGTCTGCATCATCACTAAACAACAATCCAGAAAAGCTTAAAAATAAGGCAAAAGACAACAACCAGATTTTTTTCATATTTAACTCCTGTAGTTAATTAAATTTGTATTTAACAGGTTATCACATGAAAAGAATTATGTCCGGCCAATTACTGCGCGCGCAATAATTAGCCATATTAAATATATTAATTATTTTAATGTATGGGTTTATTAATACAATATGCGAGAATCAGAAAAGGGATTTTATTCTTTTAAAATATACTACCAACGGCTGCGGATAGTCTAATAATATATTCTGCAGTATAAATATCCTGCTGATCTCTGTTGTATCAGAAAATACCCATATTCCATCCACAATCAGGTAAAATCTCTTTTTAAAACGCTGCTTTCTTAATTTCTGTGTCTATACAAAATTGTAATTTATTTTTCAGGCTGAACTAAAAATACTTGACCCGCAGTTTTTTATATAGCACTTTTAATTATGCCTCTTTGCATATTACACCTTTTAAAATAGTTATGGTATAGCCATATGAGCATACTATCAGCCCTTGCTGTTATTGTCATGTTTATTAACATTTCAGCGGGAACATATGTCCTCGCTACAGATCCAGCACATAAAATGAACCGCCTGTTTTTTCTGCAGTGTATGAGCCTGGCCGTATGGGCATTGACAGCTGTAATAATATACTCCTCAAACGGCAGAACCGACATTGTTTTCTGGTACAAAATTTCATCTTTCGGATTCGGACTTTACTACGTCTTTACACTTCACCTGTGCCTGCTCTTTATCAGGGCAAAACTGACACCGGTCAGGTTAGTTGCAATGTATATCCCGGCGACAATCATCATAGCAATGACATGGTTTTCCTACACTCTGTTTGAAGATTTCATCTTCACATGCGGCAGGTGGAAGTTCATACCCGCTTTTTCCCGCGCAGGTTTTTACATCTACGCTCTTTATTACCTGTCATTCGTTATTATTACTGTCATAGGAATGATCCGGTGGAGATCAAGGGCTGAATCGCAGAAGGAGATACACCAGTCGCGTATCATAGCTACGTCATATATATCATCCGTGATGATTTGTACAATAACAGATTTTATACTTCCTTCATTTCAATTCTACAATTTACCCGCTCTTGCGCCTGTTCTGCTGTTGCTCAACACAGGCTCAATTCTTCAAACAATCCATAAATACAACTTTCTTACCCCTGTAAGGGACATATTCGATAACAGTTTTATCCAGACATACCCGGGCATGGCTCTTCTGGTTAACAGGAGAAGACGTATAATAACAGTCAACAATGAGTTCTGCAATTATTTCGGCTGCTCAAAAAATGACGTTTACGGTATGCATCTGAACAACTGGTTTTCAGCGGATGAATCATTTGTAAACGGGTTAACGCTTCTGGCTTCAGGTCAGGCTAAGACCGTCAATGGTGCACTTAAATACAGCAATCAGAGAAATTCTCTTCTTATAGCAGATTGTTCAGTTATCAGTGACAAATTCGGTGATTTCACAGGAATCCTGATAATCCTTACTACACCTTCTGTAAGCGGAAATAACACGGGAACTGACGCCGGATTCACCACCGTTCCCGGTCCAGATGCCGACGATGAAAAAATGACAGCAGATAAAACCTGGGGAATCGATCTCATGGGCAGGAAAATGTGGTACACGCCATGGCCTGCTGATGAAAACGGTTTTTACCGTGGCCCTTCGGCTGATGAAATAAAAACAATATACTGCATATCCGGTGAAGCAGCGAATGAGACACTTCTTTACTTCGAGGAATGCGGCGGAGACACCGGAATACTTGTGTCAATGCTTAATGAACATATGGCTGATAACAGGTTCACTGCAGTAAGAGCCGATCTCCTTGATAAAACAAGATGGTACAGCAACGAGTTCTATTTCTACTTCATTATGTTCACGAAAAAAGTAATAGGCAGGTATGATTTCCATTTTGGAGAGAACAGCAATGAGCAGTTAAGTGAACATCATAAGATTTATGAAAAAGGATTCATGGACTACATACCGTACGGCAAAACAGGGAGCGGCACACCAGTTCACGATGTAACAACAAATAACGTACTTGGCCTGCTTTTATACCTTGAAAAGGTTCAGTTCATAAACACATCGGATATAATAAGCTTTATAAATAACAACATGAACTCCAGTTATAGCATTGACAGAGATTTTTATAATAATGAAAATATCTGGTGCAGTCTTGAATTCATTGAATATGGATTGGAATTCACAAAAATCCTGGCTAATAGTAAAAGTTTTTTTATAAAAGCCGCTATACACAGCACGTTGAATGAATTAAGATTAGGGAAAATTTTTTTCCTCATACCACAACAGGTGGTATTTACACAGATTAAAAACGGTATATCTAAAGTAAACGATATTCATGATTTCAAAACCGATGTAAGTAAGGGATTTGCAAGATTTCAAATCTGGATTAAACCTGAATTTAATTTAAGCCAATACTCAAAATATCTGAATGCATCAATACCGAATGATGCGGCCATCTACCACGGTTCACTGGGTGCAATACTCAAGCTTATATTCACCCTTGATGATCTACCCGATTCAGTCATTACATTCAGAAACGACGGAGACAGACACAGTTTTACAATAGAGTACAGGTGGAAGCCAACTGCGAGCATAATATATTATAAAATTGTTGCGGCAATAATATTATCTATCTTTGCCGGGTTCGGATTAATACATACCGGAATTATTACCCATTGCCTGACCATTGCACTGTTTTCTCTGTATATTTTATATATTTACTCAGAGAAAAATAATCTTTCAGAACGACTGAGCGAATACACTGTTGTTTCAAGTCAGCAGCTCGAAGCCCTTGAAAAAACATCTGCCGAACTCCTTGAGGAACGCAATACTCTGGAACAGAAGGTAATAGAACGCACAAGAGAACTGGCCATGGCCAACGAAAGGCTCAGCGAACTTGACCGCATCAAGTCAAATTTCTTCGCCAATATATCGCATGAGATACGCACACCGCTGACACTTATGATTACACCTGTTGAGGCGGTACTCAGCGGCGGTTATAACTACAAACAGGACCGGGCATTCTTTGAATCAATATATAATAACGGTTTACGTCTTCTTTCACTTATAAACAATCTGCTTGACTTCTCACGCATGGATGCAGGCCGTATGAAAATGTCCGTAAGTCTGATAAACATCACAGCCATGGCCGCGTCGCACGCCGAGGCAATACGTTCAGTCTGCGATCTCAGGAGTATAAAACTCCGGACATTCTGCCAGCCTGAAGAAATACTTATCTGGGCAGACAGGGAAAAAATAGACCGCGTACTGGCAAACCTTCTGTCCAATGCAGTAAAATTTACAGCCGGCGGCGGCAGTATTTACCTGTCTGCAATATCAGATGATACAGGCATGTGCGTATTGCGCATTGAGGACACAGGCCCGGGCATACCAGCAGATAAACAGGAGAGCATATTTGACCGCTTTTCACAGGTTGACTCCGGCCCTTCACGTATGTTTGAAGGTACTGGCATAGGGCTGGCCATGGTCATGGAATATGTTAAACTCCATGACGGAACTGTCGCCGTTGAAAGCAGGCACATAGACTGTTTCCCTGAAAATCATGGTTCAGTCTTTACTGTGAAAATTCCCGCAGACAGGGGGCACTTCCAGACAAGGGAAGATGTGAATTTCTCCGTGGAGGGCACGGACGAAAGAGATGTCTATACCCTCAACTATGCCGAATTTGCATTGAACGGCATCAGGAAACAGGAAATCGCAGTCGTATCAGCTGAAACCGTCAGCAATTCCGTTATACCGGTTGAATATACCATACTGATAGTGGAGGACAATCCCGGAATGCATACAATGCTTACCGGTGTACTCGGCGGGCAGTACAGAATCATTAATGCAAATGACGGGATGGATGCGCTTAAAATTATTGAAACAGAGGAAAACATTCCGGACCTTATACTCTCCGATGTGATGATGCCAGGCATGGACGGCTACGAGCTGACAGCTAACATCCGGCGCATGCCGGGACTTGAAAGCGTTCCGGTGATTCTGCTCACTGCAAAGGCTGAACCTGAGATGAAACTTGAAGGATTTTCAAAGGGGGCAACAGATTACATCGTCAAACCCTTTAACATGAGCGACCTCCAGTCGCGGATAAAAGCCCAGCTCGACCTGAAAAGCGTAAGAGACAGGCTTGAGCGGACAAACCGGGCGCTGTATGCCGAGCTTGGAAATATTCGTACCAGACAACTGACCGTAAGCGAGTCATCCGAGATAAAAATAAGCCATGTGATTGATTTCATTAATAAAAATTTTTCAGCAGACATTTCCCGCGAGGGGCTTGCCGCCGCAGTTGACATGAATCCCGATCATCTGAGCAGAATATTCAACAAGGTGACAGGTAAGAGGCTTAATTCCTATATAAATGAGTTAAGGATCCATAATGCCAGAAACAGTCTCATTGAAACCGCTAAAACAGTGATCCAAATTGCCATGGATTCCGGATTCGAAAACCTGCGCACGTTCAACAGAGTCTTCCGCGAATCAGAAGGGATGACACCAAGTGAGTTCAGGGAGAAACAAAAAGATGCTTTACTGAAAAGCTTTTCCTGATCCCCGTATTAAACCTCCTTAACTTCATGCCTTTCAAATTTAACCCATTTAAACATAGACAATTATTCCGCGCACAGTAATTGGCGGGACAGAATTTAATTATCAATTATATAATTATAAAAATTTATAATATAAGGAGAAAAATTATGCATAGATTTGCCCGATTTTTCTAATTGAAATATTAGTTATTTGTACTTCATACTCCCATAAATATCAAGGACTTCAGAGAATCTGCGTTTAAATTCACCTACCTGTAATGTTTTCATTAACAATCTCTGCTGAATATACCCCAATTTATACGAGACAAGTTGTAAAGATAGTAATCTGATGTTTTTCAAAGTCTAATCTTTTCAGCTGCCATTCCGGTTGGTATCACTGCTTTCTCTCATGGCTGCCGGATGTCCACAGACGTAAACTGCACAATATATTATTATCTGATTTAAAAAGAACAGATAAATATCATTAAAGCTGCTGAATCCAAGGTGGTTCATTATAAGGAGAATTCTTTAATACGCTAATCTTCCTGTATCAAAATATAAAATATTTAGTACTATGATTCCATAGTATGCACTTCCAATACATAGAACTGAATTTTTACTCCCATTATAATATTTTATTGCTAATTTAAGCATTGAGAATAAGAGACCGACGATAACCGGTATTCTATCGGGCAGTTAACTATTCTGACTAAAATTAAGGGGGGTATCAGATGGAACCAAAGAAATTCAGAAATTTACGTGCTTTATCAGCAACAGACAGTCCGGTGCTTATGCCTGGCGCTTACGATGCGTTAAGCGCCCGTATCGCAGAGCTGGCAGGATTTGAAGCGGTCCTTGTTTCCGGGTATGCCACAACGGCATCACTTCTTGCAATGCCCGATTTCGGCCTGCTGACCCAGAGTGAAGTTGTAAAAACGGCTTCTTATATTGCATCAGCCGTAAATATCCCTGTAATAGCCGATGCGGATACAGGTTATGGCGGTCCGATAAACGTTATCAGAACGGTCAGGGAGCTCGAGCAGGCCGGAGTTCAGGGGATGATACTTGAAGATCAGCTCTGGCCCAAGCGTTGTGGACACATGGCCGGTAAAAAAGTAATCCCTGCCGAGGAATATGAACAGAAGCTTCTTGCCGCACTTGAAGCTCGCAGGGATCCCGGTAATTTCATCATTATCGCCCGTACAGATGCCAGAGGACCTATTGGCCTTGATGAGGCAATCAGGCGTGCAAACAGGTACCATGAACTCGGAGCGGATGTCATATTTGTCGAGGCGCCAAGGAGCAAGGAGGAACTGAAAATTATAAGAGAAAATGTACCCGGCCCGCTTGTCGCAAATATGATTGAGGGGGGGTTGAGCCCGATTCTTTCACTTGAAGAGTTTGCTGAACTAAAATATCAGTTCGTAGGCTATGTGCTCACTTCAGTTTTTGCAGCTGCACGTGCTATGATGAATGCTTTAACCGAGCTGAAATCCAAAGGGTCCACCAGAGAATATGAATCCAATCTTGCCACATTCGATGAATTTACAAAAATCGTCGATCTTCCCGGTATTTTTGCTTTGGAACAGAAATACTCGATAAAAGAATGAGGCGAACTTCATGGGATACACAATCGCAGAGAAGATACTCGCCAGAGCTTCCGGTAATAACCAGGTAAAAGCCGGGGAGTATGTAACCGCACGGCCTGATTATGTAATGTGCCCTGAAGCTGCCGCAGGTGTTTATTTAAGGATGATGCAGGCCGGAATTGATAGCGTATGGGACAGGGACAGAATCATAGTCATTCTTGATCATTATTCACCAGCACCGACCATAAGAGCTGCTGAAATACAGAAACTTGGAAGGATCTTTGCACAAAAGTTTGGAATCACTCACTTCTACGGCGAAAAGCCCGGGATATGCCATCAGGTCATGCCTGAGCTCGGTTTTATTGCCCCCGGAAGGCTGGTCATTGCCGCCGATTCACATGCGACAACATACGGTGCCTTCGGCTGTGCCGGCACAGGGATCGGCTACCTGGAAATGGCCCACCTCTGTCATACAGGTGAGATCTGGCTCAAGGTTCCTGAAACAATCCGGTTTGAGATTCACGGAAAGAAAAAAAAATATGTCATGGGCAAAGACATCATCCTGCATATAGCCGGTATTCATAAAGTGGAAATCGCACAATATAAGTCGATAGAATTTCATGGGCCTTCGGCCGGAGAATTGTCTCTCGCATCCCGAATGACAATCTGCAACATGGCCGTAGAGCTGGGGGCAAAATTCGGATTTTTCCTCCCAGACGACATCGTTCACGAATACCTCAATCCGCGCATCAGAGATGCTTATGACCCGGTATTTCCCGATGAAAACGCTATCTATGAAGCATGCCATGATATTGATCTGAATGAACTCGAACCACTAGTGTCGTGCCCACATCGGATTGATGACGTTAGACCGGTAAGCACTCTAGGCCATGTCAGGATCGATCAGGCTTTTCTCGGATCCTGTACCAATGGAAGGCTCGAAGACCTGCAGGCAGCAGCAGAAATTCTCAAGGGGAGAAAGGTGCATAAGGATGTAAGATTGATTGTGACACCCGCATCAAGGGAAATATACCTTCAGGCAATCAGAGAAGGATTCATGGAAATAATTGTCAAAGCGGAAGCAATTGTAAATCATCCCGGATGCGGAGCCTGTTTCGGTGCGCATCAGGGTCTGCTGGCTGCGGGTGAAGTATGCGTTTCGACATCCAACAGGAATTTCAGGGGACGGATGGGCAGCCCAGCATCGGAAATATATCTTGCGAATCCTTACGTAGTCGCTGCATCTTCTGTGGCGGGCAGGATTATACACCCTGACGAATTATAAATGAAGCCGGAGATAATATGGAAACGATAAAAGGCAAGGTCTGGTTATTCGGAGATAATATCGATACAGATGCGATAACCCCCGGTGCTTATCTCGACAGCCCGGTAAACGAGATGGTTAAGCATGTTATGGAATCTGTCAGGCCGGATTTCACCAAAGCATTCAACAAGGGGGATATTATTGTAGCCGGGTCAAATTTCGGATGCGGATCATCAAGAGAATCAGCTCCCGGGATACTCAAGACCCTTGGCATCGGCGCGATTGTTGCACAATCGTTTGCAAGGATTTTTTTCCGCAATGCCATTGCTTTGGGTATACCAATTGTGATTCTTGAGTCGTGTCCCCGGGGATTTTCAGACGGTGATTCCATTGAAGTTCATTTCGAAGATGCATCCGTAGTGAACCTCTCGACTGGAACCACTATGCAGGGGACAAAGCTCTATGATGTCATTGTCCAGACAATATTAAAAGGAGGATTATAGTAAATTTGAAAATTTTTTTTCGAATGAGAGTGTTCCGCAAGCAGAAGCACCCGTGAAGTAATAATCCCACCGTCAGGAACAGGGATACCGCCCCCGTTTATAAACCGGTACGCTTTTTTTATATTTCTCTTTGAATTAAGTGCGGTTCATTCCCTGATTTAAATTATTAAATTCAGTACTATTGCCGGTTAAAATTTTATAAGATACATCTGATGCGGTTTTAAAGGTTTTATCTCATTAACTCATTGTAATCTGCCTTTGAAATAGTGCCCTCCTCATAAATAATCACCGATTCAGCCTTTCCGTTTAAATCAGAATGTTCTATGCTCTGCCCCGTTGTTAAATTATCTTTGTCATAAATAAAATGAGCTGTCATAGTATAGTTGCCGATGTCATTTATTCTGATTACATCAATCCTGTCGTTTTTATAAACGTATTCACAGTATCTCAGCTGCTTCCCATCCGGGTTGTAATACTGTACTGAAACAAGTTTATCGCTTTGATATTTTAAAATGCCATACTCAAGCAAAACATTATCAGGAGAGATCCTGCTTTCACGAACCAGCGCCCCGGCAGTATCATATAAAAGCTTTCTGCTCTCTACCAATGAATCTTCAGGAGTATATTTGACTATCTCAGTTAACCTCTCCGCAGAATCATAAGCGTAAAGTTCATACGAGTTATAAATGCCACTTTCATAATACAGAATTTTTGATGGTCTGTTTTTCCCGTCATATGTGATTTTATGATTTAGTACAACATTTGAATTAATGATAAATTTAAACTCTACCGGCCTTCTGCTGTATGATCCGGTACCGGACGCGTAAGCAAAGTGAACTGCCAGGATCAGATTTAATAAAATTATCCGTTTCATGAATCACCTCCTAAATATCAATCTATTCAGACTAGTCTGTTTAAACAGTTCTGTCAATTAATAAAATCGCCACAACAGAATCATCAATATAATGGAATTCCAATACATTTCAGCCGGAGGTTTATCCGTCCGGCATTTAAAACCTCTTCCTTTAATATTGCTTTTTTAAAAGATGAGTTTCTTAAGTTCTTCACATAAAAACAGTTTATGTTTTTTAGCAGCTCTCTGAAATCCCCACACACGCGATTTTACATTGATTCACTACTTAAAAATTAAGATATTTATAATTCGGGATTGACATAAATACCTACCGACGGTATTTTTTAAAAAAGGAAAAAGATATGACTAAAAAAGAATCCAAAGAGATTAGAATTAACCAGATCCTTGAGGCCGCAATTATAGAATTCGTAGAAAAAGGGTACGAAAATGCCTCCATGGAATCTATTGCCCAACGCACAGGAATCACAAAAGGTGGAATATATTACCATTTTTCTTCGAAAGATGATATTCTGATAAAAGTAAATGATAAACTTATAGAACCGGTAATGCAGTTTATCAGCGAAGCTTCAAGTAATCCTGACCCGGCAGAAGGTTTAACATTATATATACGCAGCTATCTTACTTATTGGATGAATCATCCCCGTGAGCTTATTGTCGTTTATTTATCACTGGCCAAAACTTTTTCAAATCAACAGCTCTCACGTACTTACGCGGATTATGCCAGGCAGACAATAAATTTTTTTGAGAGTTTATACATCAGGGGCATTGAAACAGGCGTGTTCAGAAAATTTTCACCACGCAACACAGCATACCCGCTTCTCGCGGCACTTGATGGAATTACAGGTTACCTGGCAATTGAAGGCGGGCTTGACCCTGAAGAAACAATACAGGCATTTACAGAAACATTTATTACAACCTACAGAAAATCAGGCCATACAAAAAAATAATTAAAGGATATAATGATATGGATTCAAAAGATTATCTGATTGCCCCGGAAATTTCTATCTTACAGGATACCTGTAACGGTTGCGGTTTATGTGAAAAGGTCTGCCCTGTGCGGATATATAAAGTGACAGATAAAAAGGCAGCAGTTGCGCGCGACCTTGATGAGTGCTGCCTGTGCGGTCAATGCCTTGCTGCATGCCCTAAGAAAGCGATTTTTCACAGCGGGTTTGATTTTTCGAAATTCAGAAGTTTTTCTGATAATCCGGTATTAAATGAAAGTGCCTTTAGTCTTCTATCCGGCCGGAGATCAGTGAGAAACTACCGTGAGAATATCCCGCCACTGGAAGATATCGAAAAAATTATAAAGATTGCCGGGTATGCCCAGGGGAGTCCCCATCACAGGATCGGCTGGGTGCGGAATTTCAGTGTTGTTTACGGTTATGATAACATGAAGTCAGTACTTGATATGACTGTCGAATACCTGCAGAAAATGCGCAAACTGATAAAAAACCCCATAGTACGCCTGGCATCACATTTTGATGAATCAATTGACGCCGCGTTTGCAGTCCTTCCGGACATCGAAATGAGGTTGCAGGAATATAATGAAGGAAGAGACGCCATCATGTATAATGCCCCTGTTGCAATTTTTGCATATGCCCCTGAAAATTCATCGATGCCGCATTCAGATTGTGACGCGGCTGTTTCCTATATTCAGCTGTATGCTTATTCTTTTGGAATCGGAACATGCTGGAATGGACTGATCCAGATGGCCGCAGCCGGAGAACATATCCGGAATTTTTCAAAACTTGGCAAATTTCTTAAAATACCGGAAGGACATAAGTGTTATGCTGCATTGACAGCAGGTTATCCATCGATAAAATTGCACAGCATCCCGGAACGCAACGTAAATATTAAATGGATTTGAAACTATATAGGGTAACCGTCAGAATAAGGAATTTTCATAAAAGGAGCCGATTATGCCAATACCTTCTGAATACCAGCGTGCAACAGATCATTTTTACAAGTTTCTTACAGAAGCAAGGGACATCGCAGGCTTCGGGAGTACACACCAGACATATACCATGGTTCAGGGTGTACTGCAGGTATTCCGCCGCAGGATAAACGTTAAGGAAGCCATCCTCTTTGCAGGCGTGCTCCCCCCTGTGCTGCGTGCAATATTTGTTGCTGACTGGGATATTGATGAACCCAGACTCCCTTTTGGCGACCGTGATACTATGACAAAAGAGGTCCGGACATTACGGCCGGATCACAACTTTTCAACACCCGATGCAATAGGTGAAGTGGCCAGGGCGCTAAGGCAGAACGTGGACGAGGCAGCATTTGACCGGATACTGTCGCAGCTGCCCGAAGGGGCCGCAGAGTTCTGGAAGGGATGAGTTTTATATGAACACAGAACTGTTTTCCGCACTTTCAGGATTGATTACAGCCCTGTTCAGGCAAAAAAGAACAGATAAAAAAGCTGAGAAAAAACTGAAAAGAATGCAAAAAAAGAAGAGGAAAAAGAGAAAAAAGAGAAAAAAATTCGGAAACTTGAGTAAAATCAGCCAAGGATCAGGAAAAAGCTGACAAACATAAAATAAATAGCAGCAACATAATTGTTAACAAAAAGGGTCTGTTTATTGAAACAGCCCTTTTTTGTTAACATAGCAAATTCCGTGTATTAAAACACCCGCAAGAACCTGCACTACCACCGATTCAGGAGACTCCATTTAACCTTACCCGTATTGATAGAAGCCGAACTACCTGTAGTGAGTTAAGTCGAGCAATCGAAAATATAACATCAGCTGGTTCCGGTTAAAATTTTAATTGAAATAAGCGATATACTATTGTGAAATAGCATCTGTAAAGTTTTACTGACTGCACATTAACTGTCATTACGGCAGTATCAGAAAATATTACACTGAGTTAAACAGAACAATAAAATCATCGGAGAGAATTCATGGAATATAAATATTTAAAAGTCAGCATATCAGAGTATACAGCCGTATGCACAATTACCAATCCGCCGAAATTTACACTCAACGAATATGGCGCCATTGAGCTTCTGAATCTGCTGCAGCAGCTTGAGAACAATAACGATGTAAGGATACTGCTCTTCACCGGCGAAAACCCTGATATATTTATTGCACACTACGAAATTGGTGAGCTTGCCAGTACATCGGAAAAACAGCAGGGTGAAACTACAGCAGGTAAACCGCTGGAACTCCACGATATGAACCGGCTATGTTTAAGTCTTGAAAACAGCAGGCTTATAACAATAGCAGCGCTTAACGGAGGTGCTACAGGCGGAGGATGGGAGATCGCTCTTGCCTGCGATTTCCGGCTCGCGAAAAAAGGTAAATACAGATTCGGGCTCCCTGAAACAAACGTCGGAATTATCCCCGGAGCAGGGGGAACCCAACGCATGGCACGGATGGCCGGAACCGCAAGGGCACTGGATCTTATTCTGCACGGCTCTCTTTTCTCACCTGAAAAAGCATTTGACCTCGGACTCGTGCACAGGCTTTATGAAGCTGAAGATTTCAATTCCGAAGCCATAAAATTCGCGCGGGTTCTTGCCGGGCGCGCTCCGGTTGCACTCACAGCCGCGAAAACGGCAATACAGCAGGGAATACGTAAACAGAACATCGAAGAGGCTCTGCTTATTGAACAGGAGTGTTTTGACAGGGCTATGATGTCTGAAGACGCGGCCGGCGCCATGCGGGCCTGGCTTAATCACGAAAAATATGAATGGAAAGGTAAATAATAAAAAAGATTTGAATAATCAGATTAAATAAGATGCGTTATAACATAAAGTAACAGTAAACAGAGAGGATCAGCGTATGAAAAATTTAATTGTTTCTTCCCTTATTTGCATGATAACAGTTGCAGGTTCTGCGGCAGATAAAAAACTGAACGATGAGCTTTTTTCCGCGGCAAAAAAAGGTGATCTTAAAAATGTTAATCTATTAATTTCACAAAAGGCTGATATTAATGCCAAAGATCGTGATGACTGCACTCCTCTGATGCACGCTTTAATTAATGGTAAAACTGAAGTTGCCAGGGTGCTGCTGGAAAACGATGCAGATATAAAAATAAAAAATACGGCTGGCTGGACCGCATTTATGATAGCTGCGCAAAAAGGAAATGTTGAAATGGCAGGACTTCTTTTAAGTAAAGGGGCTGATGTCAGCACAAAAGGAGTTTACGGTGAAACATCATTAATCCTTGCATCAAAAAACGGTCATACAGAAATGGTAAAACTTCTGCTTGATAAGGGAGCGGATGTCAACGCAAAAGATATATATAACTTCAACAAAACACCATTACTCTTTGCCTCCGAAAACGGGCATGTGGAAATTGTAAAACTTCTGCTGGCCAAAGGAGCTGATATAAAAGTAAAAGATGACGACGAGAATACCTCTTTAATGCTGGCTGCTAAAAAAGGTTATAAAGAAATTGTTGATCTGCTTAAAAAGGCAGGAGCGAAGGAATAACCCTCTCTCTCCCGATCTGCTTTTCTTCAGGAATTTATGAGCAAAAAAACAGGGAAAGAAATTATTCTTTTTTGATCCATATTCTGTTACATGAAGCTTAGAACAGCAAGACATCTGCTTATATCATTATATAATGGAGTGCATTTAAGACGGAAATTTCTGTATTAATAATTTTCGACTTGACCTCATACTTTTTATATCTTTTCTATATGTTATTGATACTGAACGGAGAAAATACAATAATGCAGATAAACATGAATATAGACTCTGAACAAATCATTGATGCAGCAGCGAAAATGCCTCTTGATGAAAAATTAAAGCTTTACAGCAAAATCAAAGATGACATTATTCAATACCGCATTAAAGCACTCTTTAATGAATTTAAATCAGGTGATATCACAGATGATGAAATTACCGAAATAGTTGAACATGTCAGATCAGAACGCTACAAAAATCATAGTTGATACCAATTTATGGATAGGGATGCTTATCGGCAAAAAGTTAACCTCCCTGAAAGAAATGCTAATTCAAGGAAAAGTCAGGATATACTTTTCCGAGGAACTGTTTGAAGAGATTGTAAAAGTTATTGAATATCCCCGTATACAGAAAATAATTTCAAAAAATCAATTATATGAATTGATTTCACTTTTGGACGAAAAAATTATCTTCGTAAAAACAGACTGTAAAATCAATGACTGCAGGGATATAAAAGATAACTTTCTGCTTGAACTTGCTATATCCGCACAGGTTGACTATCTGATTACCGGAGACCATGATCTTCTTGTCCTCGATCCATATAGAAATATCAGAATTATAACGGCCAATGAATTCGAAAACATTTTTCAAGTTGATAACAAGAAAATTTAATTTACAAAATCATTCCGGGAACTTAAAGTAAAGCATCTAACTGTATAGTGTACCTCTTTTATGCAGGGTTATCGAAGGATGTACGGAGGATATACGGAGGGTGTATGAAGGAATTTTTTTAATATATGTAACTGCTCCGGTTAATCACTTAAAATATCCTGTACTGCCCCGGTTCTGGTGGCATACTGTTACTTACATATACTGTGGCTCGGCAGGCTCACCAACCGGGGCGCAAATCATATCAAAACATCGAAAACAAAATACTTTAAATCTCTTCCATATAATAAATAAGTACTACCTGAAGGGATGAAAAGATTCGGACTACTGCTCTCAGGCAAACCGTGTTCATGAAAAAATTAAAAAAAGGCTTGACAATTGTTCGACATCGAACTATTTTGTTTTTATGAGAGAAGGACAGATAATATCGCTTATTTCACAGATCAGGCATAAGGCAAATGAACTGATTATAAGTGAACTTGAAAAAAACGGTATAAAAGGAATAGTTCCGTCCCATGGCGATATTCTAATAAGGCTGTTTCGGGCAGATTCTATCCCGATGTCTGAGCTGGCATCCGCTATCAATAAAAAAAAGAATACTGTCACAACTCTTGTGGAGAAGCTGGAGAATTTAGGATATGTAAAAAAAACATCTGATCCTGATGACAGCCGTATAAATCTTGTCCGTCTTACACCGGAGGGTCGTTCTCTTCAGAAGATATTTGATAAGGTTTCACAAACTCTGCTCGGTACAGTTTACAAAGGAGTTTCCGAAACGGAGAAAAGAGATGTCCTTGAAATACTTAATAAGATTAAAATCAATCTGGAATAAGTTTTAAGGGAATTTCCTTAATGACCGGAATGATCAGCTGTGAAAAAGGGTTCGGTCTTGTTTTCATTTTATGAGGGTCAGTTTTAAAGAATAGTTCGACGTCGAACATTATTGATAACGCAATATTAAAGAAAGGAGTAAAAGAACATGAACCACCTGATAGTTTTTGCACACCCGAACACAAACAGTTTCGGAAAAGCGATTGTGAACACAATCGAAAAGGCGTCAATGAAAAAGGGATTTGAGACAAAAATTAAGGATCTCTATGCTGAAGGTTTCAACCCTGTACTTAGCGCAGCTGATTTTAAAGAATTCGGCAGCGGCAGGGTTCCGGCGGATATCAAAGCGGAGCAGGATCTTGTGACATGGGCGGAAATAATATCCTTCGTATATCCGGTCTGGTGGACCGGTCTGCCCGCAATACTCAAAGGGTATATCGACAGGGTTTACGCCCATGGTTTTGCCTACGAATTCACCGCAAACGGCGCCAGAGGATTTCTGAATGGCAAAAGGGTAAGACTTTTCAGTACAACAGGTACTCCTGATGAAGTGTATGCCTCAAACGGTATGCATGCTTCAATGAAACAGGTACAGGACATTGGAATTTTCAGGTTCTGCGGCATGACAGATGTTGAACACTTTTTCTTCGGCGCCGTACCTTCTGTAGATGACGGTACAAGAAAGAAATATCTTGCTGAAGCGGAAAAATCCATCAATGCGTTGTGATAAACTGCTTAAAAATTCATCCTTAAATCCCCTGATGTGTGACCTATATTCACATCAGGGGATTTTTATATTGTTGTTTATATAGAATACTACCCGTGTTAATCACTTAAATATTTTTCAATGCCCCGGTACTGGCAACATAAGGATGTCTTCTTTATATATGACCTTCACCTGAAAACCGGCAAATACCTCCTAAGGGCTTTTATTTTTTTTAATGGTGAGACTTTCAGAACAGGCACACGGTTGTTTGTGACAATAATTTCTTCGCCGGTCTGCTCCACCCTGCGGAAGTATTCCAGCATCTTCGCTTTGAGTTCTGTTTTTGATACAGATAATATAGGTGTTACCTTCAAATTTTTCGTGTACCAGCCAATTGATAATCGGCCAGGGATGACAGACACGGAGGTACTAATGTCGCGAGTGCATGGATGCACATGAGCGACCACATTACTATGTTAAACATGGTAAAATAAATTAAAGGAGGTATCACACCCATAACAGGAAATCCCATGAACTACAGCACCCTCAATATCATGGACCATTCCTGATTCAGGGGACTTAATGATATTAATCAGAAGAATCAAATTAATTCTGAGTTGACACCCCAATCCTTTATCAGCATCAGTCAATGAAATTTTACTGTGGTTACGAGGTAAGCTAAACTCCTGTAACTATACCGCAGCATGGTTTTAAACAAAAAACTGTATTCTGTCTTTTAATTTCAGAGATTGCTTCTCAATAAGAACAACCCCTGACGAAATCTCCTCCGCGCCCGATGCATTAGCCTGTATTGATTCGTTTATGCTCCCTATTGAAAGTATTATTTCATTTGACGCCGCCCGCTGTTCTTCAATCGAAGTTTTTATTTCACCCGAAAGCATTTTTATCGTTTCAAGCTCAGAATTTATGTTTTCCTTGTAATCGAACTGATCAGTTATTAATCTTCTCACATCTTTTATAAATAGATCCATTTTTTTAATACCGTCATTGATATTCGTAATTGAATTAATGCTCTCATCAGCGGTCATTATTCCAGATGATATGTGTTCATTATTTTTGTTTATAAGCTTTGACACATCCCCGAGACTTGCTGCCGTCTGCTCGGCCAGTTTTGAAATTTCATCCGCCACTACGGCAAAACCTCTCCCCTTTTCACCCGCCCTCGCAGCCTCAATAGCGGCATTCAGGGATAAAAGATTGATTTTTTCAGATATTTCATTAATAATCCTCAATACGGATTCCATCTCTTTAGAACTCACCAGAATTGAGTTAATACTCTGCTTCAGCAGGTTCATATTCTTTTCAGAATCGTCAGAGCTGCTGACAAGGGAAGCAATACCTGATTCGGAATCCCTGCTTATATCACCTATCATGTTAATCACGGATGACAGATCCCCCATTTTTACTATAACATTGCCGAATGCTTTAAATTGTGAATTCAGCCTGGTTCCTATACTATCCACACTGGCCACAAGCTCCTCAACCGCAGCTGACATCTCCTCCACTGATGATGCCTGCGACTGGGCATGGTTTGAAAATGACTGTGCGGAGTTGGACATATCCCCTGATGAATTTACGAGTAAACCTGTCGTTTCAACAACGCCTTCTATTATCTGCTGTATCTTAATCATGAAAGAATTAATATAACCTGCCAGCTCCCCAAATTCATCTTTTGAAGAAATACTGAGAACTTCATCAAGTTTACCTGTTTCGGCATATTCCTCGAACCTGTTTCTGATGGTTTTGATCGGCCGGATGATTATTTTTTTATTATAATAAGCAAGGACAGCAAGAACGGAGAGTATAAGAATAATCCCTGAAATAATCGCCCTGATAAGGGCCGCCGTCTGTTCACGTGTTATATCGCTCCTGTCCGCGTCCGCATGTATATACCCTATAACAGCTTCTTTAAAATCGACCAGAGGTATGAGTATATGCAGTCTGCTGCCTTTCTGAAAAAAAACAGTTTCTTTCCCAAGAATACCGGGAAGATATTTTCCAAGAATTTCCGAACTTACAGACAATCTGCCGGTATCACCGGCAATAATATCATCCCTGACAATATTTCCCGTTGAAGGAGATAATTCCACCCTATGAACATAATATTCACCCGGTTGAAACTCTCTCAGATTATTAAGGAATTTTTCACCCAGACTTCCTCCGATCTCGAAAGAACCTATATGTATTCCCCGGTAAAAAAGGGGCTGCACAAATCTTATTCCGATTCCTCCCTTTCCCTCCTCAAGACCCTGGATACTTTTCTTCTGACGGTTAGCTTCAACAACGGTAAAACGCTGGTTAGACATATCATCCCCGTATTTTTCATAATCATGAAACCTTACGAAAGAGGTTGCAGGGGGTAAATGAAAATGAAACTGCTGTACTCCGTTCTCTTTTAACTTATTATACAGACCTGAACAATGCCTGATCAGACCCTCTCTGTCGCGGGAGGCGAAAAGCTTAAGCATCGATTCATCGCAACCGATCGCATCAAGAATAATTCTGGATTTACTATAATTATTATTTATACAGTTTTTTACAAATCCCGATACGTGCTGCACCTTGTTGATCTCGATATTTTTTATCTGGTTCAGATTACTCCAGTATGAAAGAACTATCATTACCCCGATACCGGCAACAATCACAGTACCCATAATAATACTTATCCTGGAATTCAACCCTTTCACATTCATCATACATATTCTCCTGAAAATTACGTTTCATTGTCTAATAGTATATATTTCTGGAGAACAATTCAATTTTTCATGTTTTTGATACAGGAAATTCAGCTTGTTAATATACCCCTTTGAATTCTACTCATTGATTCTTTTGACAATATCAGCAACTTCCTGTTTGGTGAATTTTCCTGCAATCCGTCCCTTGCCGCCTGTTATATGTTCTTTGATCCTCGCGACATTGACCAGCTGATTATCTATAACTACTCCCAGCTGCATATTGTAGTTTTCTTCCCATACGTGAGCTGTGAGAGCGGAGAGCTTTTCAGTACCAGCGCTGTTAAGTTGAAAATCAATACAGTCCATGCTGTACTCTGTTTTAGACGCTTCCGCATAACTAAAGTCATCCTGATCTATCTCAACATGCTTTGAAAGTTTAAATTCCTCTCCTCTCCCTTTAAGAATAAATGTTTCAGAATTCTCATCATCTGCTTCTGCAACGAGACGGAACTGGATAATTATATTTTTGTGATGAGGCATTTTGGTAAAGGTATTACAAGAAACACTCAGTAACAGCATAATTAAAAATAATCTTTTCATGTATCACCATTTTAACCTTTATTCGTATATATAATCTACATTGCCGGATATTTTCTCTTCCTTTCAATGTCAGAGTCTCATTACCGCAAGATAGATAATCAACCTTCATTGATTTTAATACAGAAGAATACTGGAAAAATATATCAGCATATAACTTCCGGTTTTTCCAATTTCAAAATAACAGGCTACTGATCTTTTGAAAATTTCAATGATATTGTTTTATATAATATAAATACTATAAGGTAAATAAAAATCCCGGAGACACCGGTAAAAAACAAACCCCATAAATAATCACCAGGGTTTTTATAATTCTCTTTGTAGTCTATATTAAGATATCCTGAAGAGAGAGGCATTCTGCTCATTACTCTCCCCATTTTTTTTATATCCTGCATCACATTTGTCTCATTGTTGAAATTTTTATACCACCCGGCATCCTTCATCATTTTCGAATTGTCAATCGTACGAAGATCTTTCTCAAGATCAAA
This sequence comes from Spirochaetota bacterium, assembly GCA_963664815.2. Taxonomy (GTDB): domain Bacteria; phylum Spirochaetota; class UBA4802; order UBA4802; family UBA5550; genus WRGT01. The sequence goes on along the minus strand of CAXXHB010000003.1, from coordinate 695,703 downwards.
GGTATGCCCCCATTTCTCCCAGACTCCTGCTAATTTATGAATCTTACCCGGTGAATATTTTTTCATCAGATCAGCCGGCTCATATTTAGTTAAAATATAAATACCTTTATCAGATGATTCATCTCTGAAAACATAGAGGTATGCCTTTCCCCTTTTATAATATCTATTATTGATTATCCCCATCTCAACAATTACTCGGCAATCGTTATAATCGATCTTTCCGGTCATCATTGAAATAAAATACGGGAAATGCCCTTTGTCTAACTGATCAACAGTAATCATGGCTGGAGTAGAAGGATTCAGAGTTATAAAAATATATTCAGTTAATGTCAAATATATAATCGCAGCAGCAACAGCGAGCATCATGATCCCGAAAATAAAAACACCGGTTTTCTCAATTATCTGCATTATTTTATTCTTTATCATAATGAATTTTACTCGAAAAATATTTTTTTCAATATTAATTCCTTAACTTATTATATGCATAAAATGCTCTAATACCCCCGCCGCCAAAGGCGGCGGTGATTGTTACGGTAATAGCATCTGCCTGACGTACTAATACCCAAGTCGCCAAAGGCGGCTGGGGTATTAAAATTCAATTTTGCACTTTAATATATTTTTTTCTGTATTTTTTAATCAGTATAAAACCCATGCCCAGGATGATACTTTATTGGACTCAGTGCTGCTTACAGATTCATTCTCCTTAGGTGCCTCCTCTTTATAACCAAAATACTTCAAATAAGAATGCTCACTCGTTGAAAATGGTTTTGTAATTCTTAATCCTTTGAATACCCTTTCATTAATATAGTTAACAAAGTTCTGTGCCTTCTTATTTTTACTATATTTATCTTTATTTTTCCGGTATTCCTCAATACTACCGATAAAATTCCGGCTTATATAAACTACCGGAATAACTGTAAGCGGAACATCTGTATCATTCACAAGGAGGTATTCAGTGGAATGAAGCTGAACTTTTGTCCCATTTGATAAATGGTAACTGCTATACCACATCAGCCTTTTTTCATCTTTGACAATTGATCCATCCATGCCTCTGGTAATTATCCATACCTGGCCTGTTGTTGAATCTATCAGAAGAAAAATAATTAAAAACAGGAACCCCAGGCCCAGGGAGATTAAATAAACAAACTGCTCAACAGATTTAAACAGCGTATGACGTTTTAAGATTATAAAAACAGCAGCACATAAAAAGGGTATCATCAGGAGAAAAGGAAACCACGAAGAATAGAAATGATTGTTTATCAGCATAAATTCTCCTATAACTTGCCGTATTATTGCATCATTTTAAAGAGATACACATTAAGCCGCCTGTTTTTTATTAAAATACTTTCTTATCGTTATCAGGCTGATAAAGAGCGGTGAAAAATATAAAAAATAAACCATAAACATAAAATTTCTTGATATAGACCATGTAAAATCCTGCTTCCTGATAATGAAATCATAGTATACAGATCCTGTAAATGTAATTATTGAAAGAAGGGTCATGATGCCGTAAAAGACTGTAAAAATAATATATGCTGATTTCTTCATCTTAAGTAAAAATACCGACAAAACAAAAAAACCTGATCCCAGGATAACGCCAACAATTAAAGTAAACACAACTGTCTCGATTACTGAATACCCGGATGATTTATCTGTTAATCCAGCTATGGCAATTAAGACAGCTAATGATGAATTTATCATTGTCATAATCGCGACAAATACTGCGCGCTTTGGTCTTAATGAACTTTCCATTTATCACACCATTATAAAATAATAGAAGCTGCAACCGTTGTTCGCAAGCTGTTTTTTCAAAAAGTTTCAAAATACCGGTACTTCTTCTGTTTTGCAAGATTTCACAGTAGCTCTGTCAGAACTGTTTTACTCACAGCACAGGAAATCTTCCGGGTATAAAGTTTAATATCTTCCGAGACATCCGGGTTATCGGCAACAGTGAACCGCACAAAAAATCCACTTCACAACCCCTGATTCGGGAGACATACCATTCCTTATCGGAAGCAAAAAGTAATTCTCTGTTGCCAGATCCCTTATCTGTCTGTATCAGTTAATTAAAATTCGAGTGTTTGATTTGCTGTCTGAAGGATGCTTAATATTTTCAGTAAAAAACCGGATTTTATTGACATTTCAGAGTTTTTATTAACATGTGTTTTTATAAAATATATTGCATTTTGATATTTTAGCTGAGGTAAATTATGACCAAATCGCACCATGTAGTCCCTTCAGGTAAAGGCGGCTGGAGTATAAAAAAAAGCGGTGATGAAAAAGCATCCAGGCATTTTGATAATAAACAGGATGCTGTCAGGTATGCCAGGCAGGTAAGTATTAATCAGAAAACTGAATTATATATTCATAAAAAGGATGGTACAATAGCTAGCAAAGACAGTCATGGCTGTGACCCGATGCCGCCCAAAGATAAAAAATGAAAAATGTTTTTATCAACTGCCCTTTTGATAACAGATACACCCCTTTATTCCGGATAATTCTTTTTTCAGTTTTATATTATGGATTTAATCCGCGAACTGCACTGGAAGATTCCGATTGTGTGACTAACAGGCTTGAAAAGATTTCATCATTGATTGATGTTTCAATAATAAGCATACATGATTTATCAAGGATAAAATCAAAAGATAAGAATGAATATTCACGTTTCAATATGCCCTTTGAGCTTGGTATAGACTTTGGGATAAGACTAAAAGGATCAATGACTAAAAAGTTTCTTATACTTGAAGGTGAAAAGTATTCATACCAAAAAGCTTTATCTGATTATGCAGGATTTGATGTTTTCTGCCATAAAAATGATCCCCAGGAATTAGTAAAGATTATAAGAGACTGGTTTGTAAATAACAGATATACAGGTGATATACTCGGTCCGACGGCATTATGGTACAAGTACAATGACTGTTGGGGATATATTTATGATTCTCTTATGAGCAGAGGATATACTAAAAAAGATACAAAGAACGTACCATATAATGAATATCTGGATCTTGTCAGGGAATGGTTAAAAACCGAAGGCTTAATATCCTGACAGCCTGGATTGCTTCCTTGAAAAGCTTTTACACAATCTCATCAAGTCTGTCGACTTCATCCCATACATGATGTTTAAAAAGGTACTGCTTTCATAAGATGTTGTTCAATTTTAATGTAACTTCGTGGGCTGTCTTTAATTTGATTAATAATATCATCGTGATATATCCAGTAAATATTGTATTCCAGTATCTCTAAAAGACGTAAATCATAATCAGGAATATTTTTAAACCGTGGGTGTTTTCTTAAACTGTCCACAATTCAATTCTGAAATTTTTTAAAAATTCTGCTTGCGCCATGTCATTTGCTTTTCCGGACTGGTTATATAGAGGCATAAATCTCAATATAACGATAAAAAAATATAATAATAAATAAGGAGAGTAAATGACATGGCTAGAGTAAAGCTTCATCCCTATTTAAGAACTGCACATGGCGGCCTGGACGGCCTTGTGCTTTACCGCCGCTACGGAAAGATCTACATTAAAGCACGCACAATACCCGCTAATCCACGCACTGAACCTCAGGTGAAATGCAGGGGTAATTTCAGCGGCAGTGTTAAAGCATGGCAGGTACTTCCGGAAGAGGAGAAGAACCTTTACAGGGTGAGGGCTAAAAGGAAGAGAAAGTCAGGGTATAATCTTTTTATGTCGGAATATCTTCGCGGCATTGCACCCGGTTCACCTGTAACACCAGCGGGAAACGGCGGAACAGGGGATGCAGTGGTTGTATCTGCTTCAGCGAAAGTTACAGAATATACCTGTTACTGTTCAGGAAACAGCAGATCAGCAGATGTGCAGAATAATATTTATATGGTAAAAGATAAAGGCAGATCTGTTAAAACGGGATTTAAGCAGTATGAAGACCATATTAAAAACCGTTTCAATACCGTTTCAACATCGTTATCGACAGAGAAAAACGCGCGGTTATAGCTGTATGTAACGTGTTTGATGCGTAATTAACGCGAAACTGAATACTCTGTAAACAGATTGTGATATTTGTCATAAATCTGACGTGAATTTGAAGCAGAACCAGCTGACACACGATGTAAGTATGTTCGTGTACGGGACTTCCTGTCTGCAGAAAATCCTGCAGGACTTTTTTAACCCTGTAGTGGTTCCCTCGGTACATTTCCAGTTTCACCGGAAACACTCGGGCAGCGGTTATCCGATATAAGCGCTCTGAGTAATCTGAACGGCATGACTTACCTTTATATCAGCAATAATAACATCAGCAATCATTCCCCCGTTGCGACGAACAAAAATCTGGTGAATGGAAAAAAATATCATAATAGTAATATTGATTTTGGTTTTACAAGTAAGCAAAAAACACCGAAGGAGAAAAATATGAACTGCCCTTTAAGCCGTGGAGAAATGAAGAATGGAACAACACATATTCTTATAGAGCGCAATTAAGATTCAATCATCGTAACCAACAAAGTCCCGGCTCTTATATGCAAACAATGCGATGATGATTTTATTGACATTCAGACTACAGGAAAAATTGAAGCTCTGCTTAAAAAGCTTGAGACTGAAGAACTAAAAATGGGTTTTATTGTTTACACAAGGGCAGCATGATTCAATTCAGCAGTTTTGATTTTCTTATTTTCTTCCTTATATAATTATATTGATTTATAAAGCCCCCTCTTTATCTTGTTTTTATTTAAGATCACAGGATATCAGTTTAACAGTTTTAACAATTTCATCCATGCGTGCGATTAGTTCTGTTTCAGTTATGTCTGCCTGTATCCATGACTGGAAATCAAGCTGTTCTATTACTGCATGGTCCCCGCCATGCAGTTTAAGGGAGTTTTCCTTTCCTATCATCACGCTCTCCCAGTCAGGTGTTACCCCGCAGCTTCCGCATTGTTCGGCAAGGTTTTTCATTCCAGCTTTCGTTGATGCTGAAAGTCTCATGAATAATGAAAGGGATTCCGCCTCCGTCTGATTTTTAATTCCCGCTATAAAGAACCCGTCTTCAGGGGTTGTCCATCCGAGCATTTTCCGTACTGCTCCGTTTCCATGATGGACTACTGCCAGGTGAAGTTTTATCCCTGCAGTTGAAGGGATCTTGACACGTACAAGAATCATTGAGTACCTTCTCACAGGTGTCAGTTCATATCTGTAACTGCTTTTTGCAGCGGTGGTAAAACTTATTGAGCAGCCTTTATATTCCGCAGCGGCATAAAACCTGCCGTAAAATGTCATATACCTGGGAAAAAGGGGATCGAGTGTCTTTCTGAATGATGCATCAGTTTTTTTTCTTATACTGTTCCCTATTGCCATACCTATCGAGACAGGTATAATTATGATAATGGTTAATACAAGAACGATAGGAATATAGCCTGATGTGCTCCCTTTTAAAAATGCAACGATGCATACAATGATAATTGATAAAGATAATAAGAGACCTGCCCTGCTGAACCTGTTCATACCCTTCTCCTGTACCTTATGCCGCAACCATATCGTTAATTAAAGAGGTATTACAACAACAGTCAACACTTTATTGAAACTCCTGTCAGTCTGTCAGATTGGAAGTTTTACCGTTTTATTAAATGAATTATACCGGATTCCGGTATAATCAGATGCCAAAGCATACTTAATAAACAACGGATCAATACACATCCGAACAGAACGCCCGGATAATAAAAGATGTAACAGATAACTGGAAGAGACGGCAGTCATACAACACCGTGTATTATGCTAAAATTAACCATATGCTAAAAAAAACATATTCATTTTTTTATATAATTCCATTTATAGATTGACACAGCTATGTCTGATATGACTATTTAATTGATTAACAGAATATCAAATACTTCACCGGCCGTCGGAGCCATCCCATGATGAGGTATCAATCTTATTCATAGTCTATTCCAAAAAATACATTAGATTTCCAGGAGGATTTTAATGAAGTTAACACGCCGTGATTTATTAAAAGTGGCGGGTGCGGGGGCCGGAGCTATTGCTCTGGGGGGCCTGGGCGTAAACTATCTGATGACAGAATCTTACGCAAAAGACCTCAAGATTAAAGGTGCAAAAGAAGTTATATCTATATGCCCTTTCTGCGCTGTAAGCTGCCATTTTATAGCACATGTCAAAAGCGGAAAGGTTGTAAGCACTGAAGGTGATCCGGGATATCCCGTGAGCGAAGGAGCGCTGTGCGCCAAGGGATCAACAATGCTTTCAATGATCAACAGCGAACACCGCATACTTAAACCGTTGTATCGCGCTCCATACAGCGAAAAGTGGGAAGAAAAAAGCTGGAGCTGGATGATTGAAACTGTAGCAAGACGAATAAAAGACACACGTGATAAAAATTTTATGGTAAAAAATGCCGAGGGGCAGGTTGTCAACCGTAACGATAAGATGTTCCATATGGGCTCCTCACAGATGAGTAATGAAGAGGCATCCGTTGTTGTGCAGGCAATGCGCGCAATGGGGATCATGAACATAGATCACCAGGCACGGGTCTGACACGGTCCATCTGTCGCCAGTTTGGCGGAATCATTTGGTCGTGGTGCAATGACAAATCATTGGATCGATATTAAAAACACTGACTGTTGCCTCATAATCGGAAGTAACGCTGCAGAACACCATCCCATATGTTTTAAATGGGTGCTCAAAGCAAAAGAAGAAAGAGGGGCTAAGATTATCCACGTTGACCCGAAATTCTCAAGAACATCCGCAAGATCTGACTTTCATGTACCTCTACGTTCAGGAACAGATATTGCTTTCATGGGTGGTATGATAAACTACATATTGACAAAAAACAGATATTTTAAAGAATATGTCGATCTCTATACAAACGCATCATTCATCGTAAACGAAAAGTTTTCATTCAATAATGGTCTTTTTGCAGGATATAATCCCAAAACCAAAAAGTACGATAAATCATTGTGGCAATTTGAGCGGGATAAGGAAGGTAAGATACAGAAAGATCCGACACTTAAGCATCCCAGATGCGTAATGCAGCTGCTTCAGAAGCATTACTCAAGGTATGACCTTAACAGAGTTTCATCTATAACAGGTGTATCTCAGGAAAATCTTATTAAAACTTATGAGGCTTTTGCAGCAACGGGAACGCGTGACAAAGCCGGAACAATTCTTTACGCACTGGGCTGGACACAGCATACAGTGGGTGTGCAGAATATCCGTACTTGCGGTATCATTCAGCTGCTGCTGGGGAATGTAGGTATAGCAGGTGGCGGAGTCAACGCACTCCGAGGTGAACCGAATGTACAGGGAACTTCTGACCATGCTATTCTATATGATATACTCCCCGGTTACCTCGCGGTTCCAAGAGCAAATATGCCCACACTGGCGGATTACAAAAAAATGACTACACCTGTCACTAAAGAAGCTGCAAGCGTAAACTGGCAGGGGAACAAACCAAAATATATAACCAGTCTTCTTAAAGCATATTTCGGTAAAAAAGCCACTAAAGAAAACGATTTTGGTTACGACTGGCTTCCCAGGGCAGAAGTGTCAAAAAGTGAAGAAATTGGCGACCACTCATTTCTTTATACATTTGACAGGATGTATAAAGGGGAACTTAAAGGGGGGTCAATATGGGCCACAAATCCTGCCCAGGGATTCCCAAATAGTAATAAAATAAGGAAAGCTCTGGCAAATCTTGAGTTTCTCATTTCCGCTGATATCCATATGAATGAAACAACTGAATTCTGGCATGGCCCGGGGATGGATCCGAAAAAGGTTAAAACAGAAGTATTCCTCTTCCCGTCATGCCATCGCGTTGAGAAGGAAGGTAGTATAAGCAACAGCGGACGATGGATTCTGTGGCATAATCAGGCTACCAAGCCGAGAGGCAAGTCTAAATCCATGGGGCAGATCATGGTAGAGATCATGAATGAGGTTAAGGATCTCTACGAGGATGAAGGTGGAGTTCATAAAGAACCGATTGTAAACCTGAACTGGTATAAAAAATATGATGCCAACGTGGTTGCAAAACGTATAAACGGCTGGTTTACAGATGGCCCCAAAAAGGGTAAGCAGCTCACCGCTCTGGCAGACTTCGCCGATGACGGTACAACAGCATCTCTATGCTGGATGATGGCAGGAGTTTATACAGACGAATTCGGGAATAAAATGAAAGCCCGCAGTCTGGAGCAGACACCTCTTGAAAAACAGATAGGACTGTTCCCGAAGTTCTCCTGGTCATGGCCGATGAACAGACGAATTATCTATAACAGGGCCGGCGTTGACAAAGATGGTCAGCCGTGGGATCCGACACGAACAGTAATCAGGTGGAACGGCGAAAAATGGGAAGGTGATGTGCCTGATGGTGCCCAGCCCCCTCTATCGAAGACCGGCGGTAAAAATCCATTTATTATGACCACTGACGGTTTAGGACAGCTTTATGGCCCCGGTCTGAATGACGGTCCATTCCCGGAACACTATGAACCGGTTGAAACACCTGTAAAAAATCACGGTTTTTCAGGACAGCTGATAAATCCATGCGCAAAAATAATTACCAGCGACCTGGATCATGTATCTGCTGCCGGTGACCCGAAATTTCCAATAGTACTGACAACATACAGTATGACTGAGCATTGGTGTGGAGGAAGCGAAACAAGAAATGTACCATCTCTTCTTGAAGCAGAACCACAACTCTATGTTGAGATGAGTCATGAACTGGCAAAAGAAAAAGGTATTAAAAACGGAGACCCGGTTATTGTTGAAAACCTGCGGGGACGGGTTGAAGCAGTAGCAATGGTGACTGTACGTATAACACCATTCAAAGTTCAGGGTAAAACTGTTCACCTCGTTGGAATGCCATTTGCATTCGGCTGGACAAAAAAAGGGATTGGAGATGCTACTAACAGATTAACAATTTCGGCAGGTGACGCGAATACCTCAACCCCTGAAACCAAGGCATGCTGCGTGAATATCACAAAGGCGGATCCCGGCAAGCTGACTGAGCTTTCTTATACGGATTTAAATGCGGGAGGACATCATGAGTAAGACATTTTTTATTGACACCTCAAGGTGTACGGCGTGCAGAGGGTGCCAGGTTGCCTGTAAAGAGTGGCAGGGATTCGAACCAAATTATACAAAACAGCTGAACTGGGGCAGCCACCAGAATCCGCCGGATCTTAATGCTTTGAATTATAAGGTTGTTAAATTCACCGAATTCAAAGTGAAAGACCGTGTATTCTGGAATTTTTTTCCTGATCAGTGCCGTCACTGCACAGAGCCTCCATGCAAGCTTGCTGCAGATGGCAACGTAAAAGGTGCGGTTGTTATTGATAAGGAAACCGGAGCCGTAATATTCACTGAGAAAACTAAAAAGATTTCCAAAGAAGGTTTTCTCATGATGAAGGAGTATTGTCCTTACAATATACCGCAGAGAAATGAAAAAACCGGTGTTATCAATAAGTGTGACATGTGTCTTGAGAGAATAGAAGCAGGTCATGTCCCCATGTGTGTAAAAACATGCCCCACCGGCGCTATGAATTTCGGTGAAAGAGAAAAAATGAAGGTTATGGCTGCAGGCAGGCTCGGAGTGGTGAAAAAAGAGTTTCCCGAAGCTACACTGCTTGATGTAGACAGCGTAAGGGTCATTTATCTGATTACTCACAACCGCAAAATGTATCATCATCTTGCGTCACTGGAGAAAAATTCTGATAATATATCCCTTGCATGATTTTAAGTTTACAATATTAAACTGTTAACTTCTTTTAGCATTATAAAAATAACACCCCGCCTGATACGGCGGGGTGTTATACTAAAAAAGTGAAAAAATAAAAGAAAATATAAAAAAGGAATCATTCATGAATAGTATTACAATATTAACAACAGACGAGATCAAAGAAGCTGTAAATGCAGTGAAAAAAATAAAACCGGGTTACGCAACCATGCTTGACCTGTATGAAATGATATTTATCGCACAGGAAAACGCTAAAAAAGATATCCGCATTAATGACTTTGAAATTCCGAAAGACATTTTAGCAGTAAAACTGCAGGAACAGTTTCCCCTGATAAATATTTCACAATTCATCATAGACAGAAGCCAGTCCGAAAAACTTTTTAATGAGATCTGCTCAATCCTTGCCACTTCTGATAATGAACTTTCGCAAACTGTCAGGAAAATAACAGGTTTAATAGAAAATAACCCGCTGAAGCTTGATATGCTCTTCTCTTCGTTCCTGAAAGAAGATGAAGCTCTTTTCAATAACTTTGAAATTGATACGGGAGTTGATAAAAAAATTCTGGCTTTTATAATATATAACAGCCTCAAACCCTCATTGAATCTTTTCGCAGAAAAGATGTCACAACTCCTCGATAAAGATAAAGAGTGGAATAAAGGTTACTGCCCTGTCTGCGGTTCTGCCCCTGAACTGTCAACATTTGAAGAAAATGGAAAACGCTCATTAATCTGCGGATTCTGCAGTCATAAATGGGAATCAAAAAGAATCTACTGCCCCTTCTGTGAAAATACCGATCATGAAACACTTCAGTATTTTGATATTGAAGGTGAAGAGGAATACAGGGTTGATGTATGTGATAAATGTAAAAAGTACATTAAAACAGTAGATATAAACAAAACATCGCGCTTAATCTATCCACCGCTTGAAAGCCAGTCAACCCCCTATATAGATGTAAAATTTGAAGAGTTAGGATATCTCCCGGGTAATTCTGACCCGGAGTGAATTCTCAGGTATAACGTCATTGACAAGTAATTATGACTTTGTTAAAAATGAGACCGGACCCATTTAAGTCAGATTGTTTTATACCTGTAAATGTCCATATTCCGTGAAGATGATCCTGATTTCTCATTATTTAATTATACTGATATGCTTATCTGTAAAACTATATGTTTTATCCCCGCACAGGAGTTCCATGACCATTAAAATCACTCATTGACTGCAAATCATGAAATGAGGGTTCAGTCAAAATAAATCGTTTTAGTATATTAAAATTTTCTTAAATGTTTTTTTACCTAAAATACTTTTTTTATATTTTTTGTTGACATTTAGCCAAAACGATTTTAGCAATTCAGGTGGATTATTATATTTTTAGCAAGGTATTTCACCATGCTGCCGGTTTAGTATCTGACTCACATTTTTAAAAGTTTTAAAAGAAGTACAACTTAAAGTTTTAAAGAAGTACAACTCTTCCAAAAATAAAAAACATAAGGAGAATTTTTGTGAGACGTTCATTGCTGCTTTTTTTTATCCCTTTTATAATATTTACCTGGTATTTCTTCGGAATATCTCAAAAGGGCTGTCACAGCGTTATGCAGGCCGATGCCGCAAAAAAAATCCCCTTCAGCCACAAGAATCACGTGGAAAAATACGGGATTAACGACTGTACTCAATGCCATGGATACGAAGAAAATGGAAGATTCAAAGGGCTTCCGACTGTAGCCGAATGTACGGTATGCCACGATCGTAATGGTGTCCTCACTTCTGATGACCACAGTATTCCCAGGAAAAAAACCATGTTTGATTCCTACAAGGATTCAGACCAACCATGGACTTCATGGGCAAAACAGCCTGATCTCGTATATTTCAGTCACAAGGTTGTAATGACTGCCAAATATGATGATGGAAGATTAAAGGCCAGATGCGGTTCATGCCATGGAGACAAGTCTGTTTCAACAGATACCAAAATGATCAAAGGTAAAATGCTGATGGGACAGTGTATGGATTGCCATACAGCGCTTAATATAAGCAACAAATGTGCCGTATGCCACGACTAGAAAGAAACGAGAGGAGTAAGTTAATCTTATGAAAAAAATAGAACGAAAGGACTTTTTAAAATTAGGGGGGGGCGCAATTCTCGGCGGTCTCTCCGGTTGGGTTTTTTCCGGTGCTCCTTTTCTGGGTTTTCAGTGGCTTGCTGAATGGACACAGGACCAGTATGTACCGGTTAAAGGTTTAGAGAAGTACGCTCAGGCGGTAAACGATTCATGTCCTAACGGATGTAAAGTAACTGTTAGAATGATCGGTGAAAGAGCTGTGAAAATTGAATCAAAAGAAGGTGTATGCCCATCATGCCATAATGCGCTGCAATTGGCTTACCATCCCGAAAGAATATCAACCCCTCTTAAGAGAAAAGGCGACAAGGGAGATGGTAAATTCACGCCCGTATCATGGGAAGAAGCGATCAAGGATATATCTACAAAGATGAACTCCCTTATTGCCGAAGGCAAAGCAAATTCAATTGCCGCAATAAACAAAAACGAATCGCTTAACGGCCAATTAATGGAGAAATTCATCAGGTCAGCCGGAAGCAATAATGTTTATTATGAACCTTCACTAAAATCTCTCACATCATCTGCCCTTGGCGGATACATAAAATATGATTTTGATAATACAGACCACATACTTAGTTTCGGCGCCAGGCTTGTTGAAGGCTGGGGTTTAGCTGCTGATATGCAGAAAAATTTCACCGGGTGGAAAAAACGCGGAACAAAAATAGTACAGGCTGATACAGTATGTTCAATGACAGCATCCCTCGCAGACGAGTGGATACCTGTAAAACCCGGAACAGAGGCGGTTCTTGCTTTCGGTATTGCAAATTATCTTATTACCGGAAAAAGAATGAACTCGGCAGGCGAGGATTTCGGAAAATGGTCACAACTGATCATTAATAAATTCCCTCTTGCCAAGGTTTCAACATATACAGGCGTTAAAGAAGAAACAATCAAGAAGATAGCGGAAGATTTCAGCAAAGCCAAGAACCCGGTTGCTGTAGCAGGTAAAGGCGCCTGTGGAGTAAGCGCATCATCAGCTGAAATTATAGCTGTTTACTGCCTCAATACGCTTGTTAAATCAAAAGCTGCTTCTCTTGTTACAAACAATGCTGTATCATATAAAAGTGAATTTGCCGGCCTTGACAGTTTCATAAAGAGCGGAAATTTCAGCATGCTCTTTCTTAATAATTCCGATCCGGTATACAAAAGCGTTCTCGGTGAAGATTTGAAAAAGAAGATGGAAAAAGCTTTTGTGGTTTCAATCAACCCTATAATGAATGATTCCGCAAATTATGCCGACTATATACTTCCATCTCTCTCATTTCTTGAAGCTGAAACCCCGGAAAATAAAATTGTAGTAACCAACTTTAAAGAATCCAAAGATGCTAAAGATGTAATCATTTCCCTGGCAAAAGCAGTTGATAAGACAAAAAACACTTTTACTTTCACAAGCGGAATTGATTCATTCAAGATATCAGGTAAAGAAACAGCATCCGGAGCTAAATTCTCATTCAATTTTGATAAGATCAAAAATGAAATAGATACGCTTGATAAAAAAATTGCGGCTAATGCGGAATATCCTCTTTTCATGATACCTGTTGAAGCTCCACTTATTGGAGACGGCGACGGTCTTGCTTTCCCATATGTACTGAAAAGCATCGATCCCACTGTTTTTTACAGAGAAAAGCTCCTTGTACAGATCAACAGGGAAACAGGTAAAAAATACGGCCTTTCTGAAGATGAATCAATCGTGCTTAAATCAGAAAGAGGGAAACTCGGTAAAGTTTATGTACATTTAACAGATACTGTTGCACCTGACACAGTTGCCATCCCGCTCGGTTTCGGCCACGAATCGTACACAAAGTACGGAAGCGAGAAAGGGGTTAATCCCAAGAAAGTTATGGCTGCTGACGTTGATCCTCTTACAGGAACAGCTGACTGGTGGTCAACACGTGTTAAAATTAGCTAAGAGGTAAGTCATGATAGAGAAAGACGTTAAAATGAAAAGAAAATGGGGAATGGCGATAGATCTAGACAAATGCACCGGCTGCGGCAAGTGTTCAGTCGCCTGTAACCAGGAAAACAATATGCCTGTTTTCGAGGACGATTCAGATGTACCGAAAAGGGTTGCTTTTCTTGAACTTATGAAAGTCACGAATGATAGAGACGCAAAATTCCCCGATGTTAAAACAGCATATCTTCCAAAGATGTGTCAGCAGTGCGAAGGTAATAAACAAGGTAAGCATGAGGCTGAACCTCCATGCGTATCAGTTTGTCCTGCGGTTGCGACTGATGTTGGGGAAGACGGAGTTGTAAGTCAGGTATGGTCAAGATGCATAGGATGCAGATACTGCCAGACAGCATGCCCATATGAAGCAAGGGCATTCAACTGGTGGAAACCGGAAAACGAAGGCAGCTTCAAAAAATCACTTAATCCTGAAGTATCAATTGCGTCAAGAGGTACAATCGTAAAATGTACTTTCTGCAGCCATATATGGAAACGGGAAAGAGATAAAGCCGTAGCGAAAGGCATCCTTGATATAAATGCCGTGCTTTATACTCCTGCATGTGCAAGCGGTTGTCCCACAGGCGCTATAGTATTCGGAGATCTCAACGATCATGAATCGGAAGTTTACAAGCTTACACAGTCAGACAGAGCGATGAGGCTTAATAACGTTATTGATGACGTGAAAGACCCTGTACATAAAAAAGCACTTATGGATAAAAAGCAGTTTGCCAATCCAAAAGTTTATTATTTAACAAGCCAGAAGTGGCTCCGCGACATGATGCGGTTTAAAAAGAACTCCTGAATAAGGCAGATGGAGAGATTATAATGGAAAAATCGAAAAACATTTTCAAAGCTTGTTATGATGGAATTTTCGAAGGGACATCCAGGAACATGAAGATATTTCTTTATGTTCTCATAGGGCTTACAGTTCTTTTCGGAATTTTTGCTATACAAATCCTGTTCTGGGGACTAGGTTATACAGACATGGATAATAACTTCACATGGGGAGCCTGGATTATTGGTGACCTTGGTCTTGTAGGTCTCGGGGGCGGGGCTTTTACCACAGGTTATATTCTGTATATACTCAGAGTTGATAAACTGAGACCAATAATTAACTCAACAGTTCTTATCGGATTCATGTGTTATCTCTTTACCTTCGTATTTCTGCTGTTTGACCTTGGTCAGCCGCTGAGATGCTGGTTCGGTTTTGCATACCCGAACTGGGGTAAAGGTGTTTACCCGCACTCAATGCTCACTGAAGTTTTCTTCTGTTTATCATTTTACTTCTGTATTCTTATTGTAGAGCTCATACCTGTAATACTGGAACACAAAGTACTGATAAAAAATAAGGTTGTTGCGGCCATAGCTCACTATATGCATTTACTTATGTGGACAATGGCTGCCGGCGGAACTTTCCTTTCTTTATTTCACCAGGGATCTCTCGGTGGCGGTATGTGGGGAGCTCTTTATGCAAAAACTGTATGGTATTCTCCTCATTTCTTCTTTATGGCAATTGTTGCCGCAATGGCAGGTGGTACATCATTTATGACTCTTATGCCTTACATTGCAGGTAAAGTAATGAAGAAAGAATATGTACCGATGGATACATTTCAGCTGTTAGCACGTATCTCCGGCTTAATATTTATTTTCTACTTCATTTTCAGAATATTTGACATTTTCAAGGCAGTTTATGTCTATGCTCCTATGGGCGGAAGAGCTTATTCAGATATGTGGGGCGGATATTATGGACTCTGGATGCTTGTTCTTGAAATTCTGCTGTTTGCCGGACCTATTGTACTCCTTAACATTAAAAAGTACAGAGAACAGGAGAAGTATATGGTAACTGGACTTGCATGTGCAGTTGGAGCAATAGTTATAAGTAAATTAAGCGTTCTTCTTCACGGATTTGCAGCGCCTAACTTCCCATGGAAAGGATTTACCTCTTATATGCCAACAATCCAGGAATGGTCAATAACACTCGGTTGTTTTTCTGTTATGATCCTTATATACATGGCATTCGTAAAATGGTTCCCGCTTTTCCCTCATCTTGAGCATCACGATGAGCATGAAGCTCACCACTAAGATAAATAAAAAAGCTGCCTTACGGCAGCTTTTTTATTTAGAATATTTATGCGATATTTCACCTGTTCTGGATCTCAAACGCCTTTACCGTGTTAAACATTAGCATCGCTATAGTCATAGGCCCTACTCCTCCCGGTACAGGCGTAATGGCAGATGCCTTCGGTTCCACACTTTTAAAATCAACATCTCCGACAATTTTTGTTTTTGTACTGTCTGCAGGATCCGGTATCCGGTTTACACCTACATCTATCACTATAACCCCTTCTTTAACCATATCCCCGGTTAAGGTATTGGCTTTTCCGGCAGCTACAACCAGTATATCAGCCTGTTTTGTATAAACGCTGATATCAGGAGCTGCAGTATGGCATACTGTCACAACACAATTCGCCCTGTCATTCTTCTGAAGCATCATATTTGCTACTGGTTTGCCCACAATATTGCTTCTCCCTATCACAACACAATGCTTACCTTTGAGATCCTTTACATACCTGTATATGAGTTCCTGAATTCCCAACGGTGTGCATGGATAGAAACAGTCCTGATCGGCAACCATCTTCCCCGTATTTACCGGATGAAAACCATCAACATCCTTTTCCGGAATTATGGCACTTATTACATCATTTTCATGTATATGCCCGGGAAGAGGAAGCTGTATAAGAATTCCGCTTACATCTCTGTCATGATTGAGTTTATCTATTAACGATAAAAGTTCATCTCTGTAAGTACTCCCGGGAAGTATATGCTGGAATGAACGGATTCCAGCCTCTTCACAGGCTTTACCCTTCATCCTTACATAAACAGCAGAGGGTGCATCATCTCCCACAAGTACAACTGCAAGTCCGGGCACAGATTTATATTTTTTTTTCAGACTCTCTACATTCAGCTTTATCTTTTCCCTTATTTCACTGCTAACGCTTTTCCCGTCAATTATCTCAGCCATTTTATTATCCCACTATCCACGGTTCTATATTTTAACCGGAGTTTTATAATTAAAAACAGATATTTCACATTTAATGTTTTCCATCAATTTCATACGTTCAATCAATGATTCAGGTTCACTCGCAATTGCTGTCTTGTCAGCTTTCGAAAGAGATTTAATAAATGCTTCAATCCGCATTGCATCTCCCCTTACACCTGAAACTTTCCACGAAGCTGAAATCTCACGAGGTTTGAAAGCCCTGGTAAATTTTGCTCCTCGTCGTCCGGAAAGGTGTTCATTAAAACGCTTTTCTAAATCAACAGTATAACCGGTATAAAGTCTTCCATTGCTGCATTCAATAATATAAACATAATATTCTTTTAACATGAGCGAATTTCTTTATATTCCGTCATTTACAATTCACACTCTTTTCTACTTAAGATGTATAATATTATCTGTTTTAATAGAACAATAGCTTTGCCTGAAAAGTAATATTTACTCCCTCAGTTATGCAAAACATTTTAAAACAAT
Source organism: Spirochaetota bacterium (assembly GCA_963664815.2). Taxonomy (GTDB): domain Bacteria; phylum Spirochaetota; class UBA4802; order UBA4802; family UBA5550; genus WRGT01. The sequence continues at coordinate 678,400 of CAXXHB010000003.1, read as the reverse complement.
CCTGTAATCACTCCTTCATCAGTCACATCTATATCCAGCGCTGCCGGTTTTTTCGGCAACCCTGGCATTATCATTATCTCCCCGGTATGAACAACAAGAAATCCGGCTCCCGCAGAAAGCGTTACATCTCCAACTGAAATTTTAAACCCTGAAGGCCTGTTCATCAAAGTCTGATCATCAGATAATGAGTATTGTGTTTTTGCCACACATATCGGAAGATTACCATAACCTTTCTCTTCGAGATAATCAATTCTTCTTGCCGCATTTTTTGAATAGAGCACTCCGTCTGCACCATAAATTTCCACAGCAAGCGCCGCAATTTTAGCCCTTACAGACATATCTGTATCATAGAGAAACCTGAAATGAGAATTATCGCTGTTATCAATAATTTCTACAACTTTCTGTGCAAGGTCAATTCCCCCTTCTCCTCCATTCTCCCACACCTCAGAGAGTGAATATGCAACCTTCATGTCTCTGCAGAAATTTTCAATTGTCTTAATCTCTTCCTCTGTATCATCATGGAAGCTGTTCAGTGCTACAACAACAGGGAGGCCGAACTTCTTTATATTCTCAATATGCTTCTGCAGATTGGCAAGACCTGTTTTAATCGCACCGACATTTTCTGCTTTAAGATATGGTTTCGCAACACCACCATGCATCTTCAGCGCACGCGCAGTTGCTACCAGAACAACACAATCAGGTTTTATCCCTGCGTACCTGCATTTAATATCCAGAAACTTCTCCGCACCAAGATCTGCGCCGAAACCTGCTTCAGTGACTACATAATCTGACAAAGCCATTGCCATTTTTGTAGCCAGAACCGAATTACATCCGTGGGCTATATTGGCAAAAGGACCACCATGGATTATAGCAGGAGTATTCTCAAGAGTCTGCACCAGATTCGGTTTTAACGCATCTTTTAGCAACGCAGCCATTGACCCCTGTCCTTTAAGATCTGCAACAGTTACCGGTTCACCGCTCCGGTTCTCTCCGATTACGATTTTTGCAAGACGTTTCTTGAGATCGGGGATACTGTCTGAAAGGCAAAGTATTGCCATAACCTCTGATGCTACAGTAATCATAAAACCGGATTCTCTTGGTATACCATGCATGTTTCCGCCGAGGCCTATAACCATATTCCTCAATGCCCTGTCATTTATATCGACAACACGCTTCCAGTAAATTTTTGTCTGATCTATATCCAGTTCATTTCCATGTTTTATATGATTGTCAATCATTGCAGCAAGAAGGTTATGAGCGGCTCCAATTGCATGAATGTCGCCGGTAAAATGGAGATTAATATCCTCCATCGGTACAACCTGAGAGTGACCACCACCCGCTGCCCCGCCTTTTACTCCGAAACATGGGCCCAGCGATGGTTCTCTAAGCGCTATTGTACACTGTTTTCCTATTTTATTCATTGCCTGCGCAAGACCAATTGTTGTTGTTGACTTGCCTTCTCCAGCCGGTGTAGGTGTAATTGCGGTAACAAGAATGAGCTTTCCTTTTAAAGGACGGTTTTTAAGTACATTGAGATCTATCTTCGCTTTATATTTTCCATAATATTCAATATCATCTTCAGAAAGCCCAAGCTGAGATGCCACATCCTTAATGTGGAACATTTTAGCCTCATGTGCTATCTCTATATCACTTTTTACTGTTTTTTTCCCTTTCATGTTATACTCTCCTTTTAAATTAATTATTTCTCCCCTCTTAATATAAAAAGCAGCAGCATTGCTCCTGCAAAGTACGCACACATACCAACAATAAACGTAAATGAAAAACCGTATGAAACATTCATGTAAAGTGCCAGTGTTGATGCAATTGTACCGGCAGCTCCACTTATAGCGTACATAAGTGTAGCATATTCACCGGAAATTTCCTTTTTTATTTTCTCCATAGCCTTGGGGAAAGGGATACCCATCATCAACGACAATGGAACCATCAGCGCAACGCTGGCCCCCATCCTTATATTAAAAGACGATGCGGCAAAATAGTTAAAAATGCCATCAAGAAAGTGATGGTAAAGAAAAATCATTACAGGAATTGAAAAAACAACAGTAATAATATATTTCTTTTCCCAGTTTGAACTGAGAAGGCTGCCTGCACCGCTGAAAAACAGAAGCGCACCGAGAGTTATAATTACCGAATAAACCGGGATCCCTATAAAACGCTGAAAGAACTGCATCAGAACAATTTCTACAAGCATAAAACCGAAACCAACAGCAATAAAAAAAAGGGAATGCTCAAGAAGGATGAGTTTATGTGATGAATATTTTTTTATTACCAGAATTATAACCGGGATGAAAATCAGCAACGATAGAAGACTTACTATTTTTAATATATTGAGAACTTCTTTTTTTTCTTTATAAACATTATAAGGAAACGGCATATTATCTCTTACAGGAGTTATATCCATTCTGTATGAATAATCAGTTTTATCCAGAAGCGAGAGATATCTTGACCTGTCGGATTCATTTATACCTTTATTCAGCACATACCTCCCCTGCTGATAGTTCCACACAGTACTAACAAAATCGAATCCTTTTTCAATCTCCATCTTCGGATAATGTTTGTATAGAGAATTGATGAATACCCTGTCGTTCTCATTCTCAATATGGTTTAAAATGTCTTTTTCAAAATCATCCTCCCAGTAGTAATCGGGGAGCTGTACGGGATCGTTGACGGTTTTCCCGGATATTATATTCCCTAATATTCCGGTAATTGTTCTTCCGGGGAATGCAAGAATATGTCTTTCCGAAGGGAGAGGCGACGGCTGGTTGGCAATATAATGCTGAAGGTTTTCCATCAGCTTACCCTTTTCAAAATCATTAAAGGGTGTTTTTTTAATCACTATAGATCTTACTCCCGGATCCTGATAATTCCAGTAATCCCATTCGTAAACCAGTATGTGCTCCTGCGGGTTCTGAATACCCGATTCCCGGAGAGATGTAACAACCGTGTTCATGAATTTATAGAATGACCACTCGGACCTTTTGCTCCAGAGGATCTCCTCATAAATCAGCAGCCCCCTGTCAGTAAGTTTATCAAGCATCTCCTTAATGCCCTCAACTGAATGAAGATATTCTGGAGCCAGAGTGCAGACTGCTCCATGTTCGGCATGATTGTTCATATGGGTTATCATGTCAAACTTTTCGCTGGTAGATCTGAGATAGGCACGGCCCTCCGTCTTGTAAATATTTGTATTTTCGTATGCCTTTTCCGACTTGTAAAAATAATAACCTGACATCATCGTCTTATATATTATCGGATTAAACTCTACACCTGTAATCTTCGTTTTACCGGGAAGTTGTTTAAGTGACTTAACTATACCATCTGCCGAAGCCCCCATAATAAAAGCGTTAGTGTTTACCATGTAATTCGGAAACCTTATATCCCACTCCGAACCACGGTCTCCATACGCCACCCTGTCGTAAAAGGCTCCGTTGTTTATATAAAAAAACTCCTCATTGGTCCTGGTGATATACTCCACTCTCCCCATGAGGTTATCCTCAGAAAAAAGGAATGTATATTGACCGAGTTTTTTTGTGTATATTTTAAGATTCTTTTCTGCAGAAAGTGAGGGCTTATAATTACAGGAGAGATCCATTACGAATGGATAATACTTTGTTCTGTTTATTATATTTCTCGCCATAAGTTCCTTGTATGGATCATCTGTCTTTAGAATATACTTTCCTGTTGCAGACTCCTCCCTGTAAACATCTTTCAGTATTTTCTGTTCGAGGGGTATGTTTAGGTATGGCAGAATTTTCTGATTATAGTCTTCTTTTCCTATAACACGCGGTATTGCTATATTCATATGTATGAAAAAGCATATACACACAATGAGAGCTGCTGAAACTAACTGCAGTGGAATTCTTATAAAAAGATTCTTAATTGTAAAAAAAAGTATTATTAAAAAAACAACCGGAAGAGTTGAAAGCATCAGAAGAGTATTCTCTGATTTGAACAGGGCAACAGCAATAATCGGGAAAACAACTCCTAACGCCGATGCAGTAAGATCAACAAAATAAATCTTATGCGAATTCGCCCTGGAAAAGATTGATGAAACGATTATTGATCCTGAAAAAAACGGGAGAATAAGGAAATATGGGAAACTGAAATTATCCAGGCGGACTATACCGTAATATGCTAACCCTATTGAAAGAAAAAATATAACTGATGATAAAGATAAAATCAGAGTTTTATTAAACCTAAGCAGATAAAAGCTGACCAGACCCCCAATGGCAATTCCGAACATCGCTATAGATATAATTGTAGTTGCCTGAAGATAGTTTGACACAATCATCAGGAGATGAAAAAGCACTGTTTCAAGTGTTATTATGCAGAAAGGAAAAATTACAACGGCAAAAAAATTACTGATTTTATCACTATTAATTCGAAAGTCAAAGACCATTATATTAGAGTCCCCCGGAGAAATTATATATAATTGACATTAAACTTGCAGGTATTATTTGTTGACAGCATCTATAGCAATATGTTTAAAATCAACATCTTTTCTGAAGGTAAAACAAATCAACAGATTCCAGGGATAATATTTAATGAACAAAGAACTTGTAAAAAAACTTGCAGGGGTGCTTAAAGACAAAAAGCTCTCTGAAGAGATCAGAATAATGGAAGTATGCGGCACACATACAGCCGAGTTTTTTAAGACGGGGGTAAAAGATCTGTTCCCTGAAAAACTTACTCTGATAGACGGACCAGGTTGCCCGGTATGCGTTACCCCAAACTCGTATCTTGATCTTATAATCGAAATTGCAAAAAAATATGATGTCATACTTGCGACATTTGGCGATATGATCAAAGTTCCTTCGTCATACAGTTCTCTCGCGAAGGAAAAAGCGGAAGGTATGGATATACGCATTGTTTACTCTCCGCTGGATGCTCTCAGAATTGCCGAAGAAAATCCGGGCAGAGAGGTAATTTTCCTCAGTGTAGGTTTTGAAACCACAGCTCCATCTGAAGCAATTATTATAATGGAAGCTGAAAAAAAGGGTATTAATAACTTTTCAATACTTTCCGGAAACAAGCTTACCCCTCCGGCAATTGATGCGCTGCTCAGTGCGGACGAAGTACAGATTGACGGATTTATTATTCCCGGCCACGTCAGCGCCGTTATTGGTAAGGAACCGTGGAACTTTATAGCGGAAAAATATAACAAACCGGGAGTTGTAGCAGGGTTTGAAGCGCATGATCTGATAATCGGAGTATTGGCTCTTATTGATCTTCTTGAAAAAAAAGAGATAAAAATCACCAATGAGTACAAAACAGTTGTTAAAGATAAAGGAAACCCCAATGCGATAAAAATACTTGATACTGTTTTTGAAAGATGCTCCGAGGTATGGAGGGGGCTTGGTGAAATACCGGGAAGCGGTCTGAAGATAAAAGAGAAATACAGCATATATGACGCGAAAAAGAAATTTCCGGCTACCCCTCCCCCGGTTAAAGAACACGCAGGGTGCAGATGTGGTGATCTTCTTCGGGGAGTCATTATTCCTCCGCAATGTCCTCTTTTTGATAAAGTTTGCTCTCCTGAAAATGCCATCGGGCCATGCATGGTCTCAAGCGAAGGGCCATGCTCTGCTTACTACAAATACTGGAGGAAATAATGGAGAAGACGACAAAGAAAATTCTTCCGGGGCATGGAAGCGGCGGAAAACTGATGAATGATATGATCTCCGGTATGATAAAAGAGATTCTTGGTAAAGAATCAATACAGATAGATGATTCCGCAGTTCTTGATATATCTTCCGGTAAAATAGCATTCACAACTGATTCATATACAGTAACTCCTATATTTTTCCCGGGAGGAGACATAGGTAAACTTGCAGTAAACGGTACCGTTAACGATCTTGCAGTAATGGGAGCTATACCGGAATTTTTATCATGTTCTCTTATACTTGAAGAGGGATTTGATTTTGATTCATTCGAAAAAATTCTTTATTCAATGAAAACCTCTGCTGAGTCTGCCGGAGTAAAAATTGTAACCGGAGACACAAAAGTTGTTCCAAATGGTAAAGGTGACAGAATCTATATAAATACTTCCGGTATAGGGATATTTAAAAACAGCCCTCAGAGAAGAGAAATAAAAAAGGGAGACAAAATCATAGTAAGCGGTACTCTCGGGGATCATGGAATAACCATAATGTCTCTGCGTAACGATCTGAGATTTTCAAGCAATCTTAAATCAGACTGCGCTCCGCTGAACAAGCTAATTGAATCTGTAACAACAAAGTACCCGGAGAGTATTAAGTTCATGAGAGACGCAACTCGTGGTGGACTCGCCTCCGTATTAAATGAGATTACAACGGGGAGAGCTTTTTCAGCAGGGATCATTGAAGATTCAGTTCCGGTTTCAGAAGAAGTTAAGGGAATATGCTCTCTTCTTGGACTCGATCCTCTATACGTGGCCAATGAAGGAAAAGTTGTAATTATCTGCAGGCCGGAAGATGCAGATGGTATGGTTGATATAATGAAACAAAACGAGTACGGCAGAAATACCGCGATAATCGGGGAGATAGATTCACTATATCCCGGAAAAGTATATCTGGAAACATTTATCGGAGGTAAAAGACTTTTACCTCTTCTTGTGGAAGAACAGCTCCCGAGAATATGCTGACTTTCACTCTGTCGCATTAGCAGCATCTCCCACATGAAAAATGGGGGGGGAGATGTACAGAATAAGAGTTATAATGATAAGATGGTTAATTTAATAACACCTCAGGTAAAAAGCCATTCCCCGTCTCATCATGGGGAATAAGCCCGAAGGGCGGATGAGGAGTAAAAACAGGAGAAAAAATATGTGCCTTGCAATACCGATGACTATAACAAAGATTGAAGGGAGTTATGCAACAGCAATGGCCAATGGAGTTGAAACGCAGGTAAACTACGCCATGATACCTGACCTTCAGTTAAACGATAAAGTCCTGGTTCATGCGGGATTTATTATTGAAAAACTTGACGAGGAACAGGCAAGAGAAATTGAGGAAACCTGGACTGAGTATTATGAAATCCTTGCGAAAGAGGACAACAGGCGCGCCTGAATCGGAGATTAACATCGCCGGTTTCAGGCCGAAAGGCCTGAAACGGGTTATCAGATAAGCTATTTTAATCCTTACAGAAAAATATTTCTATGTTTTTTTCCTGTCAAGGAGTTCATTGACTGCCTTTATCACACTATAATACTTGAATGGCTTCTGCACATAAGCCATTGGGAAAGTATCCATTGCGTTCATGGGCAGCAGATTCTGGTCGTACCCGCTGAAAAATAAGACAGGGATATTCCTCCTTTTTTCCCTTATTTCGCTGTATACATCCCATCCGTTTTTTTTAGGCATAACAACATCAAATACAAGCAGATCGATTTTATCACTGTTTTTATTGAAGAGATTTAGTGCCATCTCTCCATCTTCGGCTGTAATAACATTATATCCTGAATCCCGTAATATACGTTCTGTATATTTTCTTATGAGATCATCATCCTCAGCAAGTAATACTGTTTCATTGCCGCTATATCTTTGTTCCGCTTTTTCTTTTTCCATCTGAGGAAAAACAGGTATTGCTGCCCCATAAACAGGGAAATATATTGAAAATGTTGTACCTTTACCGGTTATACTGTGAACATCGATATATGAGTTATGCTGATTCACTATTGAGTAAACCGTCGCGAGTCCCAATCCCGTACCCATATTTTTATCTTTCGTTGTGAAAAAAGGCTCAAATATATGATTAATATTTTCTGCAGGGATTCCGTATCCTGTATCTGATAAACTGAGCATCACATATGTTCCCGGAGATATACTGCTGCCATAGCATGGCCAGTACTCATCAACAGTAATATTCCTTGTTGTTATTATTATTGAACCGCTACCACCAAGAGCATCCCTTGCATTGATACACAAATTCATAAAAACCTGTTCCAGCTGCCCTATATCTCCATGGATATACTGAATCTCTGCATCAGGGTTAAACGTTAGTGTAATATTTTCACCGATAACCCTTTTCATCATTTTTATAAAACCTGAAATAAGGTCATTAAGCGCTACGGGGCTTGGCCTGAATTTTTCTCTTCTGGCAAAGAGTAAAAGCTGCCTGACAAGGCTTTTGGCTTTTTCACCAGAATCTACAATATGAGTAATATTTTCCAGCATATCGCTGTTGTTTTCAGCATCCATCAGTGCAAGGCTGCCATAACCAAGTATTACCTGCAGAAGATTATTAAAATCATGCGCGATCCCTCCGGCAAGCCTGCCGATAGCCTCCATTTTCTGTGACTGATATAACCTCTCCTCTATCTCTTTTCTTTCTGTTATATCCTGATACAAACCTTTACACTCTGCCGGATTTCCATACTCATCAATTTTATCAACAACAGCCGTGATGTGGAACCATCTGTATGTTTCATTTTCCGTATTTATCCGAATATCAAAATCTATAACATCCCCCTCTTTATAAACATGAGAATTCACCTTGGACTGAAACATTTCAAAATCTTCATGATGAATTATTCTGTTAAAATCCTCCATCGAAATTCTTCTGTATATACTATCCGGTTCTGTTTTTTTATCGTCCCTGGTTATTATAAAAATAGAATTTTCCCGGGTATTAAACTCCCATAAACCAAGACCAGCCTTCTCAGAAATAAATCTCAATCCGTCATACTGCCTTGCCAGAGAATCCTCCAGACTTTTCATCTTTGTAATATCCTGAGTTACCCCTAAAAGTATTACAGGCTTCCCATCATCATTAAAGATTACTTCGCCAACATAATTAATGTATTTAACATCTCCTTTAACTACTATTCTGAAGCACATTTCAAAACTTTCATTTTTTTCAACTGAATGTCTGAATCTTTCCAGTACATTATCCCTATCCTCAGGGTGTATAACTCCTGCAAGAACATCAGTTCGGACAGCCTCTCCCCTCTCGTAATAATCATCAAGCCCCCATACCTTTGCCATCTTTCTGTCGGTTGTCATAGTCTCAAACTCATAGTTATATTCCCATATTGACATCCTGCCGATTTTCATTACATTCCTGAGCCTGCTTTCGCTCTCACGGATTTTCTTTTCTTTTTTAAGGGTCTGCATCTCAAGCAGTTTACCCCTGGTAATATCCTGATTGATCCCGGCAATTATAAGAGGCTTTCCTGAATCATCCTTTTTTCTGATTTTTGCAATTGTCTTTACCCACATATAATCTGTTGAAGTCTTTTTTACCCTGTAATCTATTGATAGTTCATCTATAGTCCCCTCAAGTATGTTGTTAAGAAGCGGAGAAACCTTTGATTTATCATCCGGATGAATTATCTGAATCCATTCCTTTAAATCCGCATTTAAATGGTTTTTCGATAAAAGAATATCTGTCCCGAAAATATTATTAAACTTCATCGCCTTGACATCAAGCGTCCACGGGAATACTTTTACATACTCAAGAGTCTTGGCAAAATTCAGTCTGAAATTTTCATAGTCGTCATTTAAAGCTTCAGTCCTGGCCACGTTAATAATATCATCCATAACTTTACCTTCTGATGTGTATTTATCACTGGAATTTACCGGAAGAATTGCTCTATAATCCCTCTAAATTATACAGGGATTTATTAAATAATTTCTTGCACTTACATACATGTATAAGAATAATTATTGAAAATTAAACGAAACTATTTTTTCCTGTCTAATACTTAAAATAAAACTACAGGACCATTATATGTCATCCTACAAAAATAAGTACAACAAAATATATTATAATATATACAATACAAAAAGCAATTTTAACAACCTGCTGTTGATTCATGACAATGGTCAATCCTCAAAAATATTTGATACCGAAATAAAGTTTTATTCCAGTTATTTCAATACCATGATAATAGATCTTTCAGGTCATGGAAAATCGCCTGCATCGTCCGATACCCAGAATAACTTCTGGGTAAGCAATGCAATTGCGATATCAGAGCTTTGTGAAAAAGAAAAAATCAAAAAAGTTTCAATTATAGGCCTTGGTGGCGGTGCGCTTGTAGCGCTGAATATGGCACTCGTTAATCCGCCAATTGTAAAAAATATTCTGGCTGAGAGTCTTCCGGGTATTGTACCGGACCTTGATTATCTGAATACCATTCTTCATTTCAGGGAACGCGCAAAAAAATCTGAACTGAAATCCTTTTTCCAGTCTATGAACGGTTCAAGATGGGAAAAAGTTCTTGATGAAGACAATGCCATGCTTGAAGATCTGGTAGATGCCGGTGGCGGATTTCTTCATGGAGATGCAGGCCTTATAGGCTGCCCAATACTACTAGCTGGAAGCAGCGGATACGATCTTCTCCCCGACATGGAGGGGAGACTGAAAGAATCAGTGACGCTATTTAAAAAAGCGCAGGTTCATCTTTTCAGCAGTGCAAATTATCCGCTGATTATCAGTAAAAACCACGAATACAGAACCGTAGCCCTTAATTACCTGATGGACTGAGTTATTTTTTATCTTCACTTAAAGGGATTATCATCCTTCCTGATCTTTCAAAAAGGATATAATCCCCGAACCAGCTTATAAGCACAAAAATTTTATTTCTGAAGCCTATCAGATAAAATATATGGATAAACAACCATAATATCCATGCCGTAAATCCCCGTACCTCCAGGCCTCCGATTTTTGTTATTGCTGAATTTCTCCCGAGTGTTACCATTGATCCACGGTCACTGTATCTGAAAGGAACCACTTCACGTCCTGCAGTCATCTTTAAAATATTAAATGCTGCACATTCACCCTGTTGTATTGCTACCGGAGCATTCATCGGCAGCAGAATGCCTTTATCTTCAAAACGTGCAATATCACCACAGAAGAATACTTCATCAAATCCAGGTATTCTTAACGTTGAATCAACAATAACGCGGGAATCTTTTCCGACCGGAATCTTAATATCTGCTTTAAAATCAACACCGCCGCACACACCCGCTGCCCAGAGTATTGTATGCGATTTAACTTTTTCTCCGTTTTTAAACCGGATCGACCCTTTATCTATTTTTACCACTTCGGAGTTCAGCATAATCTTTACGCCTTTCTTCTCCAGCTTGCGCATTGCATATTCCCCTGATTTTTCACTATAAGCCGGGAGTATCCTATTCCCCGCATCAATCAGTTTTATATCAATCTCAGACGGTTTTATTTCTGAAAAATCTTTTTTCAGAGGACCTTTAACAAGTTCTGCGAATGCTCCGGCAAATTCAACACCGGTAGGCCCCCCCCCTGCAATGACAAAAGTAAGACATTTTTTTCTCTCATCTTTGTCGCTGCATTTAACAGCTTTTTCAAATAGTGAGAGTACATGATTTCTCAGAAATATGGCATCATAAAGCGTTTTAAGCGGAATTGAGTTTGTTTCAGCACCTTCAATTCCGAAATAATTAGTCTTACTTCCCGGGGCTATGATAAGATAATCATATTTAAGCTCACATCTTTCTGTGATTACAGTCTTTTCCCTGAATTTTATTTCTACAACCTCTGACATCAGGAAATCCACATTCCCCTTTTTTCTAATTACAGTTCTTACCGGATATGCGATCTGATCAGGTTCAATTTCAGCAGCTCCAACCTGATAAAGTAGTGGATTGAATGTATGGTAGTTGTTCCTGTCAACAAGAGTAACCATTACAGGTTTTCTGAAAAATTTTTTAACAGCAAACAAACCGGAAAAGCCTGCTCCAATTATCACTATATGCTCAATTTCTTTTTTCACCTGAATCACCCCATTTTATTTTTTCAATAACAGACTTTGCATAATCAACATTCAGCTTCATTTCATTTTTATTCCATATCACAAGATCATTAAGCTTCAAACGAGCAATAAGTCTTGACATTGTTTCCGGTATTGTTCCTATTCCATCAGCAAGTTCAGCCTTTGTAAGATCTATCTGTAATACAGGTTTAATCCCATAATGCTCTTCAATGAAAAGAAAAAATCTCTCCTCAACATCATAAGCATTGAGAAAAGCAACCCTGTCAGCAAGGTATCTCAGCTTACGGAAAATGTTGCCTGTAAAATATCTATGAAAGGAATCTTCTCTGAAGAGTTCCATAAAGTTAACACGGTTTATTGAAAAAAGAATACTTTCTCTCAGCGCTGCTGCACTCACAGGATAATTTTCAGATTCAAAAAGAATAACCTCACCAAACATTTCACCGGGGCGTATATGTCTCAGTACAATTTCTCTGTCGCTGTCCGTGGATTTATAGATTTTCACCAGACCCTCAATAAGAAAAAAAAATTTATCCCCTTTGTCGCCTTCAAAAAAAATAAGTTCGTCCCGGTTAAAAAATTCAGTCCGGCCTTTCTCGACGATAAGTGAAATTATTTGCTGTGAAAGTCCGCCGAATACAAGGCTTTTAGATAATGTTTCTTCCGATTTTTCCATTTTTTTCTCTATTAATTGATTCAGGTCAATTTTAATTAATAGATAATATGATTATTATATACTGTCAATTTAAATACAGCCGGATTAATATTACTTAATCAATATAAACTGACACAAAACACTTTTTTATAAATACAGGATGTATGAAGGAGTCAACAGCAATTAAATCCTTTTTAAAATAAAAGAGGTTAAAATATGAAGCGTCAGATAATCCATATAAATGAAAACAAGTGTTCAGGATGCGGTCTGTGTGTACCTGACTGTCCTGAAGGAGCAATCCAGATAATTAATGGAAAAGCAAGATTGATCAGTGACCTTTCGTGTGATGGACTCGGAGCATGTATCGGTACATGCCCTGAAGAAGCCATAACAATCGAAGAGAGAGAGGCTGCCGCGTACAATGAAGCATCTGTAATGGAAAACATTATCAGTCAGGGCCCTGTTGTAATTTCAGCTCACCTCAAACACCTGAAAGACCATAATGAAACAGTACATTACAGCGAAGCTCTTAAAATACTTGAAGAAAAGGGTATAAAAGTAATTGAATCGGAAACATCTGATACAAATCATTCATGCCCTGGTAGTGCAAATCGTTTATTGAATAAAATTCATACAAATTCGCCTGAATCCATGGAAGACTTCTCCGAACTGTCACAATGGCCGGTGAAGCTTAAACTTTTAAGCCCATACTCCAGGGTCTTTACCTCCGGAAAGATTGACCTTCTGGTTTCTGCCGACTGTGTACCATATGCATGCGGAAATTTCCATAAAAAGTTTCTTGACGGAAATGTTGTGGTTACATTCTGTCCCAAACTCGATCCATACATTGACGAGTATAGAGAAAAGCTTGAAGTGATAATATCAGAACAGGACATAAATTCAATCACAATAACCCGGATGGAGGTTCCATGCTGCAGCGGCGTCACATCACTCGTCAGGGATGCGGTATATAAAAGCGGAAAAACTGTTAAAACCGAAGAGATAATAATTAAGATTTAATCCAGACATTTTCTTGACACAACTCTTTCTATCTCTTTTCTGAGATCCTCGAAAGAATAAGGTTTTACTGATACCCCGGCAAAACCATATTCTTCATATTCCGACATTACAGGATCATTTGAATAACCGCTTGAGACAATTGCTTTAACATCAGGATCATATTTTTTAAGTAAAATGAGAACATCTTTTCCCCCCATCCCGCCGGGAATCGTAAGGTCCATTATTACGCAGTCAAAAGGATTTCCACTCTCCTTTGCTTTTTTATAAAGAGTAAATGTTTCCTCTCCACTGTTTACAACTTCAACATCATATCCCATCCGTATTATAAGTTTTTTTGCCACATCAAGAACAAGCGCCTCATCATCCATAACAAGAATCCTGCCGCTGGCATTATGCATCTTAATATCCTGATTGATGGAGGGAATACACTTTTCATCAGATGCGGGGAGAAAAACTTCAAAAGTTGTTCCCTCTCCTTCTACTGAAAAGACTTTAATATTACCTCCATGCTTTTTCACAATCGAATATGAAACTGAAAGTCCAAGACCGGTGCCGGAATCTTTAGTCGTAAAAAAGGGATCAAAAATATTCGGAATTACAGATGGATTAATCCCGACTCCCGAGTCTTCAATATGTATTAAAATATAATTACCTTCATAATCAAGATATTCGTTCCCTTCATTCACAAAGTTTTCCGCCCTGATTTTTATCACACCCCTACCTGTTATCGATTCTCTAGCATTAATAACCAGATTATGCACTACCTGACTTATCTGACCCTCATCAATATCCGCATCCAACAGGTCATCGGCAATATCAAGTTCCAGTTTAATTTCTGTACCCGTGAGTACAAATGATGCAGAATCAGCCAGAAGCTGTTTTATTGATGTAACCTTTTTTATCGGAGCCCCCCCTCTTGAAAAAGTAAGCAGTTGTTGTGTCAGATCACGGGCCCTCCATGCAGCCTTTTCAATACTGTCAAGAATAACATATGATTTATGTTCCTTCGTAATATCCATCTTTGCAATATTAAGATTTCCTATGATACCAGTAAGTATATTATTAAAATCGTGAGCAATACCGCCGGCAAGAATTCCCACAGATTCGATTTTTCTGGTTCTTAAAAGTTCCGCTTCTGCTTTTCTGTGCCTCGTCATATCGTTCATTATAATGAAACTCAGATCTCCCACAGGGACAACATGGAATTCTATATCACGAATTATTCCATCACCGCATGTTACCTTGTACTCTCTGGCCCCGAATATCTCCTTTTTCTTCTGGGCATTTTTATAGCCTGAATACCAGTCATCAATTACAGATTTTCTGTATAATGGATCAGGATAAGATTTGTTCCACCACGATTCAAGATCCTTTATATCTTTGTGTGAATATGCAAATAGTTCCAGGCCTTCCCTGTTAACATAAACAATGTTGTCATTAACATCCACTACGGCAATAGGCAGCGGAGAGAGATCGATCATGTCCTTAAAATTTTCTTCACTTTTCTGCAATGCCTCTTCAATCTCTTCTGTTTTTTTTATATCTTCAATGATGCCGACTCCACCCGAAACCTCTCCGGAATCATTGTAAAGTGGCTCAGTTTTCATGGAAATAACTATCTCAGCATTGCTCGTTGTAACCCTGTAATGACCTTTATAATAACCGTTATTTCCTTTTATTGCTGACTCGAGACATGGAATTATAGATTTATCATTTATGGTTCGAAGATCAAGACCTGACAAGCTCTCTCTTTTTGACTGAAGCAGATCAACAAACTTGTCATTAAAATGATTTATATGTAAATCTTTATCATAATAAAAAATACTGACCGGACTTTTGTTGAACAATAATCTGTAGTTTTCCCTGTTATCCCTGAGAGCTCTCTCAATTTCTCTCATCTTAGTTCTGTCAACAAATGTCACTGCGATTGAAGGTTCTCCGTCATAATCAATTAAATATAAAAAAGATTCTACTGAAAGATGTTCACCGTTTTTTCTCAACATAATAAATTCACAACTGCCGGTCAATGGATCACCTTTAAGACACTGGTAATACCCGTGAAAGAATCTGTTCCTCATGTCAGGATGTATTAAATTTTCCAGATCAGAATGTGTGAATTTATAAATTTCATCCTTTGTATAACCTGTAAGTAATTCAAACCCGCGATTTACAAAAACTGCCAGCGGGGGTTCTTTCTGTAGCAATGCAAGACATATATTTTCATGTTGCGTAAATCCTCTGACTATATTTTCAAATCCTTTAAGACGCGTTACTTCATCTTCCAGAGTTTTAATTTTTTCTTCCAGAGAAATCTCAATTTTGTTGATCTTTTCTATATCATTCAAATTCATATATTCCTGAATTCAGATTTATATGTATAAAACATATTGTAACACACATTATACTTGGCATCGGATAATAATTAAGCAAAAACCATTAAATTACTACCAGATAAATAATAATATATCCTCAAAATATATTACAAACTATTTACATAAAAGTCAAACTTCACTACTGCTGATCTGAATATTTTAAAGACATAACAGTCCTGAATCCAAATTATTATTCTGTTTCAGATTTTTTTTCAAATTACAATCGTATTATTTCCTAGCGATATAGGCATGGAATTTTAAAATCCTTGTTTTTTATTACTATAAATTATAAAGTATATTTCTTGAACATTGACTATAATAAGGTTAATATGTTATAATCATTTTAAAACAGGAAATGATAAATGAAAAAAAATGAATTCAGCTGGATTCTATATGATGTAGCAAACTCGGCATTTGTGCTGATAATTGTCACAATGCTAATGCCCGTTTTTTTCAAGGAATATGCCGCAGCAGGTCTGACAGGCCCGGAATCAACCGCACTCTGGGGTTATGCCAATTCAGCCGCCGCACTTATAATAGCGCTTGTTTCACCCATCATGGGTACCTTCGCCGATTATGAAGGAAACAAGATGAGAATGTTTCTCCCATTTTTTATTACCGGAATAGTTTCAACACTTCTGCTTGCAACTGTGGCCCATGGAGAGTGGATGTCGTGTCTTATTATTTTTATAACGGCAAAGATAGCCTGGTCTGGTACTCTTGTATTCTACGATGCCTTTCTCGTCGATGTGGCAGATGAAGAAAGAATGGATAAGGTATCTTCCCGTGGTTATGCCTGGGGTTATATCGGCAGCGTGATTCCGTTTGGAATAATTATTTTTATGATTCTTTCTGCGAAGGATGTGCAGGATCAGTACGGGTATTATAAAATCGGATTTGTTATAACCGCACTCTGGTGGTTGTTATTTTCAATTCCCATGATTAAAAATGTTAAACAAATATTTTTCATTCCTGCTGTAATATCTCCGGTGAGAGAGAGCTTCAAGAGAATGATTTCAGGCTTGAAAGATATCGGGAAATTCAGACAGATCTATCTCTTTCTGCTTGCATACTTTTTCTACATAGATGGAGTTGATACAATAATAAGTATGGCCGTTGCATATGGTATAGACTCCGGACTCAGTACTGCATTAATGATCGGGGCGATTCTGATGATCCAGATCCTTGCTTTCCCGTTTTCACTTATTTATGGTAAACTATCGGAAATATTCAGTGCAGGGAAAATGATTCAGACTGGAATTTTAATTTACGTTCTTATAACTGTCATTTCATTTTTCCTGCCAGCTATTGAATCTGACAACTGGAAAAAAATAGTTTTCTACCTGCTCTCCTTTATGGTTGCAACATCAATGGGGGGTATTCAGGCTATCAGCCGTTCCTATTTCGGCAAAATAATACCACCGGAGAGATCCGCGGAATTTTTCGGACTCTATAATATCTTTGGTAAATTTGCTACAATAATGGGCCCGCTTATGATGGGTATTGCGATAAGTATTTCGGGAAGTTCAAGATACGGAATTCTATGTATAATTCTCCTTTTTGCTACAGGATGGATACTGCTGATTAAGGCAGAAAATTCTGCTTTAGATGCCGGGAAGAAACCGGAAACCTATCCTTCCGGATTATAGCCGATTTCTCATAAAACAGTTTAATTGCAGGAAGTCCGGCCCAAAGCAGTTAACAGCCATATTAAGCCTGCATGAAAACAATTTCACCGAATTCCTACTCCCCGGGTTTATATGTTAAACCTCATTATACCTACTACGGAAAACATCATCCCTCGCAAATGATGTTTTCCATTATTACATCAGGATCAAGCTCCAATCTCAATCCGTCTGCAACGGCAAAGAGATTTCTTATCTGCCTGTAAAGCAGAGCCAGATAACAGACTACTGTATTCACCGAATGAAAATTTTCACGGAATGTTCTGCTGAAATCACGAAGCAGTGTCCTTTCCATTATCTTTTCCGCGCTGACCAGCCCGGCGCCACCACCAGTAAGGAGATCGGCATAATTATTCCTGACCTGCCGCATTAACAACCTCTCCCACTCCTCAACAGACGACCAGGTAATTCTTCCAGAATGTGGCAGCGGAATGTTCGAGTCAATATACTTTCTGATGCCAGTTTCATCCCATGAGTACTCCTGCTGCAACCTCCAGCTCCATGAAAGGCGGAAATATGCAGCAAGCCCCGAGATAATCCTCCCTGCATCTGTTCCTCGTAAAAAACTCATTGAATTTGAAAACTCTGCGGCAAGACGGAAAACCGCCCTGTCTATAGAAAATTCAACGCCTTCGTACATCACTGCCTCTTTTGATGTCAGTATTCCCCTCATCCATGTGTTCTGTGTGTATTTAAGCAATGAAGCGACATCTGTATTTTCAGAGATCATCTCCCTGTCAAGCACCGCGAAATCACCTGTATTATACCAGATAAATGAAACAGGACTTCGTCTGAAAGCCTTTGCATAAAGTAGTTTAAGATTGAGCAGTTCAAAGTATCGAAGAAAATATAGAAAAAGTTTACTGTAAGAAGCCGATGCTTCCGCCAGAGATATTACAAGTTTTATCTGGCTTTCAAACAGGCTCTCTTTGATTACGATGTAGTCATATTTAATATTTACGGACTTTAGACCGGCTGCAACAGAATTAAAATTTCCACTCTTTAACATTTCATAATAATCCTTTCTGTCAAGAAGCAGACTGTGCAGCGCGTAGATCTTCGCATGAATATAATTGCTGTCAGCATAGTAATTCATATCTGCACCCTATTTCCGGTCTTCAAGTATTACTGCTACTATCCCCCCGGTTATTTTTATTCATGAGACCCTTTTCATTAAGGAGGTGTTCCCGTTTCATTCTCATCTCCTTAAACTCCCTATCCATTTCCCCCTTTATATCACTGAAGTTCAATTCTGTCATATAGTTACATTTAACAGCTAAATATTTAAACTCCGATCCTGTAATTCCATTAATGGCTGCACAATACACTTCCACTTTTTCTCTTGCAGCATTTCCTGAATCATCTGTCAAAAGAACAGGTTTCTGCTCCCCCTCAATGATATGTTTTATCTCCAAATTCATCTTATAAATTAAATCCTGATCTGTACTCAATATAACTATTAACAACGCAGGATCAAAAAAATCTGAACTATAATTGTTCTTTTTTAAAAAATCCCTCTTATAAAAACAATTTGAGCGGTAGAAAACATTAAAGAGGCGTATCCTTTATTAATCTTTCTGTCACATCCCCTTATTTGTAAAATTATATTGACAGAAACGTTTCTTCAAATAGAAACGTTTCTATATATAGAAAATCCATCTTCTTTACTGAGCTATTTTTCTATATTAATAACTATCAACGAAATCAAAGAGGTAAAAAATGGCAAAAATACCATACAAAACATATCTCACAGAAGATGAAATGCCAAAACAATGGTACAACATCAGAGCAGATATGAAACAGCAACATGACCCGCTGCTGAATCCGGGAACACTTCAACCACTGAAAACAGAGGACCTTTATCCGGTATTCTGTGAAGAATTGTGCAAACAGGAGATGGATACAACAACGAGGTATATCGATATACCTGGAGAAGTAATAGACTATTATAAAACTTTTCGTCCATCTCCTTTAATCCGCGCCTATCATCTTGAAAAAGCGCTGGATACCCCTGCAAAAATCTATTTTAAATTTGAGGGTAATAATACTTCTGGCAGCCATAAACTGAATGCGGCCGCTGCAATGGCATATTACGCAAAAGCACAGGGACTCACATCACTGGCAACTGAAACAGGAGCAGGACAGTGGGGCACAGCCCTTTCAATGGCCTGTGCACATTTCGGCCTTGGTCTTACAGTATTTATGGTAAAGGTATCATTCCAGCAGAAACCATTCCGCAAAGCTGTCATGGAAACTTATGGAGCAAAAATAATCCCAAGCCCTTCAGATACTACAGAAGTAGGTCGTTCCATTCTGGCGAAAAATCCTGATACAGGCGGCAGTTTAGGATGTGCCATTTCTGAAGCTATTGAGCTGTCAATGCATGACGATAAGTGCCGCTATGCCCTCGGATCTGTTCTGAATCAGGTGCTACTGCATCAGTCAATAATCGGCCTTGAAAGCAAGCTTGCCATGGAGAAACTCGGAGAGTACCCGGACGTCGTTATCGGATGCGCAGGTGGCGGATCAAACCTCGGCGGACTGATGTCTGCATTCATGCAGGACAAACTTACCGGGAAAGCCAATCCCCGATTTATTGCGGTTGAACCGGCTTCATGCCCCTCATTCACCCGGGGGAAATACGCCTATGACTTCTGCGATACAGGAAAAATGACACCACTTGCAAAGATGTATACGCTTGGAAGTGATTTCATCCCTTCGCCGAACCATGCAGGGGGACTGCGTTACCACGGTATGTCAACAATTCTTTCGAAGCTTTATCATGATGGTTATATGGAAGCTATCTCTGCTGAACAAAACAGGGTATTCGACGCAGCAACCATGTTCTGCAAACTGGAACAGATACTCCCTGCTCCTGAATCTTCTCATGCTATCTTTGGAGCGATTCAGGAGGCACTCAGATGTAAAGAGACGGGTGAGAAAAAAACCATATTGTTTGGCCTTACCGGCACAGGTTATTTTGATATGAATGCCTACATGCAGTATAACGAGGGGACAATGACAGATTACATTCCAACAGATGCTGATCTGCAGAGAGGTTTCAACACTCTGCCAAAGGTGGATTGATTAAAATAAAGAATCCAGCAATACGTACCCTGGCAAATATTTTATAATTATCATAAGTTACTTTTTACATAATCCTTCTTAAAAGAAAAGCTGCCATAATGGCAGCTTTTCTTCACTTTTTATCCTTATTTTCATCCGGATTATCTTTAACAGATTTTTTAAATTCCCTTATACCGGAACCAATATCCTTCGCGATAGTTGGAATTTTTCCTGCGCCGAAAAGAACAAGAATGATCAGAAAAATAACTACGAGTTCCCCCATTCCCGGCATAGCAAAGGCATAATTCAGAGTTATGTTGCTGTACATTTTTTAAACCTCTTATTTAAACTGATAAAACCCGATTTAAAGGCATTTAATACTTATACTGAAAAAATATCAAAGACTTTTCTGAGATTTTTCAGTAATAATTCTTTAAAATATTCTTAATTGTAAAAAGCTTTTAAGTTTCAACATGATACTTAAAACTTAACAAACCGGAATTTTGTAACATCATTTTTTAATATGTAATGTAATAAATACAGGAAATATAAAATCATATAAGATGAATATAAACGACTGATTATAATTGACAACAGGTGATATTCTTTATATCTGTTTGATATAAACTCTGAGAACAGGAAATAACGATGGAATGGATTACAGCTCTTCTGACACTTACATTCCTGGGAATTGCCGATGGAATTGATAATAAAATATCTCATTAAGAGATGCATAAAGAATATACATATTTTGCCATATACTTTCTCCTGGAATGGGAATATTCAACATGAAACCGCTTAAAAAACGCGTAATAATCCTATCGGAGTATGAAGATTAATCATATGAAAGGACATCAGTTCGTTATATTCATGACAATATTTCTCGCTGTTTATCTGGCTGGAAATTTTTATGTTTTTATCAGGGGATGGCAGGCGCTTCCGGCAAGCAGCATAATACGGTCAATATATTCCACACTCTTTTTCATATTTGCCTCTTCTTTTATCATTGGAGAGATTTCAGAGAGAAACGGAATTTTTGAACACAACCAGATGCTTATAATTACCGGTTCAACATGGCTGGCTTTTCTTTTTTATGCCCTCCTTTTTATTATTCTGATCGATACAGTAAAAGAAGTTAATTATTTACTTAACTTTCTTCCCCAGGATGAAACACTCAAAACAGCAAATATCCCTCTTAAGCTTATGATTGGAGTGATCTCCATTACTTCTGTTATAATCATAGCTGGATTCATTACAGCATGCTGTCCTGTTATTAAGATCATCGATATTCAAATTGACAAACAGGGGGGTATAGAAAGTTCACTTAACATAGTTGTAGCATCAGATATTCATCTTGGAAATATTATCGGTAGGAATAAATTCAAGTTTCTTGTTGACACAATAAATTCTCTCGACACCGACATAGTCCTGTTCCCCGGTGATTTCTTTGATGAAACACTCCGCCCCATCGTCAAGGATAATATGGGCGGCCTTGTTGAATCTATCAGATCAAGATATGGAGTTTACGCAGTTACGGGAAATCATGAATATATAGGCGGGGTTACTGAAGCCGTAAACTTCATGCAGAAACATAAAATAAATGTGCTGCGTGATGAAGCGATCGAAATTAATGGCTCGATTCTTCTTGTCGGCAGGGAAGACAGGATTATAAACCGCATCGCGGGAGTAAAAAGAAAAAACCTGGAGGATATACTCCATGGGAAAAATCTCAATCTCCCGATAATCCTGATGGATCATCAGCCTTCCAGTATTGTCGATTCACTTAAAAACAATGTTGATCTCCATATTTCAGGCCATACACATAATGGGCAGCTATGGCCGCTTAACTATATAACAGATACGATCTTCAAAATCACATGCGGATATACAAAAGTGAATAATACTAATATATATGTATCCAGCGGATATGGGACATGGGGTCCACCGGTAAGAACAAGCGGAAGACCGGAGATCGCAGTATTCCAGATAAGATTTAAACCGAAACCTTAATCAAGTAATTTACAGTCATTCTGCTGAACTTAACAAATGAATTAATCGATAATTTACTATCATTTTCAAATATTTATACAATAGCTTTTTTTAATTAAGAGACATTATATCTCCCCGGTTATAGTTACGTAATGATATAATGTTTTTTCATGCACTGAAATATATGTTAAAAAAATATTTTAAATTTGGCTTTATAGATTACATAAAAATATCAGAAATAGCATACTAAAATATTGAAAAACTCCCATATCACAGCTAACTTTTTTAAACTGAGATTAAAATATTTTAAATGGAGGTATGATATGACTGTGTTAGATAAATATATGACAGGACAGGTGATATACTGGAAAAAACAGAAAGAACAGATTAAAGATACCGATAAAGCTAATCATCTTCCTTTTATTACCATATCTCGTGAATATGGTTGTTGCGGATTCATGGTTGCAACCAGAATAATAGAAATAATTAATGAAAAATATAAATCTGAACCACCATGGGTTGCATATGATAAGAAGCTGCTTGAACAACTCATGGCAGATACCGGCCTATCGGAAAGCCTTCTTGAAACTCTTACAGGAAAAGCCCGTAATAAACTGACTGATTTAATCCAGACAACATTCAGTTCCTTCCCATCGCAGGTTGCCATACACAAAAAACTTACTGAAACAATCACGATGCTGGCACTTCAAGGAAATGTTGTAATAGTTGGACGCGGTTCAAACATGATAACAAATAAAACAGCTGGAGGGTTTCACGTAAGGCTTGTTGCTCCGGAAAAATACAGAGCTGAAAAATTTGCAAAAGCTAAAAATATCAGCAAAGCTGAAGCCATCAAATTTATACAGGAGAGAAGCAAACAGAGAGAAGAATATATGAAAGAATTCCTTAAATTTGACCTGAGAGACCCGAATAATTATGACCTTATACTAAATGACAGTCATTTTTCTGTAGAGCAGTTGGCAAGACTGATAATTGAAGGAATGATAATAAAAGGCCTTCTGATTAAATAACCATTATTAATAGAATACACATCCAGCTCACTGTATTATAAAAAAAGAGGTGCGGCTATTTCAAATCCTTCGTATACAAATAATTATTACTACGCCTAAATTGATATATGTGGTTCACTTTTGTTAATTTAAATTATTATACTACATTTTTACCTTACAGACACTGCAATCATATCACTTATATAATTACATTAATCGTGTTTATTTAACTCGCATTCCAAAATAATCATTTTAAAGGGGTTTTATTAACAAAATACCAGCACCAGGTTATGCAGTAAACAAAATCCAATAAAAATAAATTAATATAACAACTATCTTGACATATTCTATATATAAATTATTCCAATTTTTAATATAGGTGAAACATAAAACATCATTTATACTCAGACAAAGTTGAATAAATGTTAATTTTACTGCAGGTATACAAGTTAATAATTGACTTTTTTATAATCATAATTTTTATAGAATCGTTAATATAAGACATAATATTAATATAATTTCAGGAGTAAAAAGAAGATGAGTAAAACTGCCGATGGCCTGGTAGCCCGGGATGCGTACAAAAGAACAGAGATCAATGGCGGGAAATACTATGGCAAACACCTTATGGTAACAGCCATTGCCTGCAATGAAAATCTGCTCGATTTAAATTCTGTGTCCCGGTTTATAAAAGAAATTGTTCCGCGAATTGATATGGTTCCCTACGGGGATCTGGTTATTGCCAGGTTCGGCGAAGGTATCGAAGAAGGAATATCTGCGGTACAGCTGATAGTTACAAGCGCAATTACAATTCATACAAATGATATGATGCGTGACATGTACCTTGATGTTTTCAGCTGTAAATGGTTCGAAGAGGATACTGTAATCGACATGATAAAGGAATTCTTCGCACCTGAAGAAATAAAAGAAAACACAATTTTAAGGAGATAAAAAAAATGATCGACGATCATGTTCCGGACCGGTTTTATCCGGACTTCTACCCCCGGTTCAATTATGAACCAACAAAGGAAATGTTCCGTATCATCCAGACTGATGATGTCGGCGAGGGGATTATTTCACTTGCTTCTTTTAAATCCGGTGAAATAGTTTTTAAATTTGCTGGTGTTCTTTTAAGTGAAGTAACACTCTTTACACTTCAGATGCAGCCAGGGTATCATCTCCATGATCCTTTTTTTATGGGGAAGGTGCTTCACAGCTGTGATCCAAACATGCATTGCGATATGGCTACTCAGACTTTCACAGCCATTAGAGATATTAAACCGGGTGAGTTTCTCACAATGGATTATGAAACTACTGAGGATGAACTCTTCCGTTCTTTCGAATGCCAGTGCGGTTCAAAAAATTGCAAAAAAGTCATAAAGGGGAAAAATTTCCGTTTACAGCATATTCAGGGACTTTCCGATATACAATATGCTGTTGCGGATACCTGACAGATGTTTATAAAACAATTCACTAAAAATAAAAAACGCGGTACATCTATACTGCGTTTTTTTATTATTTAAAATTTACAGATATCAGAACACCGGTTAAGATGTGGGCTAAATTGACCGGGTTTATCTCCATATACTTTTCATCCGTGCCAGTTCCCTTCCTCCTATGTTATCACTTATTGTATGAACAAATATACCATCCCCGCCTCCATACCCGGCTTTTAAAACCAGTTTATCTCCGACACTCCCCTCTGTTCTGAAATTAATATCTATCTCACTAAGCATATGACTTTTAATAAATTCAACGGGGAGAGCCTCTATGCACCATTGAATATATTTCACGTTGTTTACATGCTGGTAAATATCGCAGTCAAAGTAACTGACTTCGAATGATTTTTCATACAATGAAGTCATCACAGGGGTTAGTTTCTCGAATGCATGAAGTGTAGCGGGCTCGATATCAACTGTCTTTACTTTTCCTATATTTTCCGGAATTGCAGCACCTGTTCTCTCATGCAGATTAAATGGAACAGCCGATGATTTCCCGCGTCCTATTATATCACCGTTTTCACCGGTTACTATAAAATTTCTTATTACATATTTGTCTTTTACAGGGGAGAGCCATGACCTGACTGAGACAGTTTCTTCAACTTCAGGATACATATCCATTTTCACGTAAAGCCGCGTCAGGACGAAAACCGAATCAAGCTTCGCATCCTCGGTCAGTATCCTGCCATGGATGCTACCTACTTCAAAAAAATAGCTGCATATTGCCGGCATCGTGGCAGAATATGTCATGTCTAAATCAGAATACCTGACCGCAAAATCTTTATTCATGATTGAAAAATCGCTGCTATGGATTTTTTCATCTTTCATGTTCTTAACATCCTTGATTACTATAATGACTCAATAAGATATGGGATATACCTGAGGATATATGCGACAACAAATCTGCCGTGAAAATGCCGCCATCGTGAGATGTTCACATCTTCCTGTCTGAAGTAATGTGATAAAGATGTCTGATGTGACCTGAATCGGTATATAAAATAATTTTATTAATAAGGCATTCATATGTCATCTTCTTGATGAGCTGATAGACCAGACCATCTTTAATTACAAACTTTACCAGTACTTTCAGTAAAAAACCGGGTGAAGAGAATGTGTAAAAGAAAACACGTTCGATAAAGCACAGGACATCAGATATATAACTTAAACAGTATCTAAATCTTAAAATTAAGTTATTATCCATAATTATTTATTGTCAATTATTTATTTGTCGCTTGTACAAATGCCGCAGTATTGTGATATAATATTTTACTCCAATATATATTTCATTGTCATTACCGATTAAATTACAGTTTCTAAAAAAGTTTTTGTATATCACTTGAAAAAATAAAAATCTTTCAGTATTATAATATCAGCAACTAAAATTAAAACCTTGATTGCATAGGAGGTTTATATGCCAGCAACAATGGAAAAATATATCAAAGCGCAGGTAACACATTGGAAACAGCAAAAGGAGAAGCTGGCTGTTCCAGAAAAAAGTAACCGGCTCCCATTTATAACAATATCAAGGGAATATGGATGTGGAGGATATGAAGTTGCCAAACACCTTATTAAAATACTCAATACTGAACTGAATCAGAATCCTGAATGGGCCGCTTATAACAGACAGCTTCTGGACAGAGTAATGGACGACATGGGACTCTCTTCAAGTCTCGCAGAGACATTGACAAGCACTGCAAGAAGCAGTCTGACAAATCTTCTTCAAACATCTTTCAGCTCGTTTCCTCCACAGGTGTCTGTTCACAAAAAACTTGCAGAGACTGTAGCATTGCTAGCACTTAACGGAAACGTAGTGATTGTTGGCAGAGGATCAAACATTATAACCCGGTCAATAAAAAACGGTTATCATGTAAGACTTGTAGCACCCCTTTCATGGAGAACCGAAAGGATTATAAAAGAAATGAATATGCCAAAGCATGAGGCCACGAAACTCATTGCTGATAAAACCAAACAGAGAGATACTTTTCTGAAGGAATATCTCAGATTTGATGTTTCAGATCCTCATAATTATCATCTCGTAATTAACAATGCAGAACATTCGTCCGAAAAGGCAGCAAGGATAATTATTGAGAGTATGAAACTAAAAGATTTACTTTAATAAAGAAAGTAAATCTTACAAAAAATTGAGTTTTCCGGTATTTTATGTCATATCTGGTAAAATACCGGAAGAGCTAATTTATTTATTTGATTCTTTTATACACTTTCATTCCCGGTTTTATTTTTTTCAAAATACTTTCAGGAACATAACACTTCGCTACAGTTGATATAGGATTATCTGCTTCAATATATACCAGATCATTTTTCACAGCGGAAATACACCAGGCTCCCATATATATTTTTCCATTATTTTCTTCATCTATTATTACAACCTGTCCTTCATTAACCTCGCTCACCAGACCTATAAAAACCAGACCTTTTACTGACTGATTAGAAATATCAGGCTCCCGTTTTTTTAATTCTTTTTTCAACTGTTTTGTTATTTCTGTTCCACTTCTTTTCTTTATCATATTCACATCACTTCTTCTCTTGCCAATCTCCATCTTACTATCCGACTGTTTTTTAATTCCACGTTCAGAAATACTCCCCATTTTTTTTTCTGACTTGTTAACTTCTCTAACAGGTTTTTCCTGTATATAGCCCCATTTGCCTCCGAGCATCACTGCAGCAATCCCCTGATAAAAATCTGATGCATCTCCAAACTGCGGTTCTATTACAATTTCACCATCAGTATTGATATATCCATAACTCCCATCAAGACTGATGCGGGCAAGCCCTTCGCGGAAGTTACCCGCACTTTCATACGACGCATTTATTACCATTAAACCATTAGTTTTTATATATCCAAATTTTCCATTAATCTTAACTGCAGCAAGACCTTCGTGGAATGAAAAAGCATATTCAAAATGCGGTTTAATAATCAAACGTCCACTGTAATTAATATAGCCATATTTTCTGTTTATGCTCACTGCTGCTAATCCTTCACTGAAAGGCAGAGCATCATCATATACTGGTTTAAGAGCCACAGAACCATCTCTTTTAACATATCCGAACTTTCCATCAGTTTTCATAACATACAAATCATTTTCGGATAAAATTTTGCTGTTTCTCCCGGCAGAGACGATATATTTACCCTTCTTATCGATAACTCCGGAAACCCCATCCTTGACTACAGAAGCTTTTTCATCTATAAAATCCTCAGCCTCATCAAACTGTAGTTTTATTGAGATATCACCTTTGATATTAATATAACCATATTTACCGTTCATCATTACTGCGGCAAATCCTTCAGAATAATTTCCTGCTTTTTCAAACTGCGGTTTGACCAGCCAGTTGTAATCGTCTCCATCTGTTTCTGAAGGATGAACTGGCATGGAAAAAATGATGAAGACTATGTATGCGAATATATAAAATAGATTTTTCATAACATTTCTTTTATTTCTGATCTGACAATATCTGCCATATAATAATAGCAACAAGGCTTAATGAAGTCCATATTATAAAAGGAGATTTTTTTCATGATATAAAAAAGATGATGAGTTTAAAGATTTAATTTTAACATCAGGATATTTACATGCCAGGAACAACAACCTTTACCAACATGATCAGATAAGAAGAACAAACAACTTTATCTCATATTTCTGAGTAAAAAAACTGCAGTGTTTAATTCAGAGGAAATCCTCATCAACAACCGGCGACTAAGATGTTCCGGACCGGATAAACTTAATTCCGGCTCAATACATTTTTATTTTTTATCTCCATCTTTAGGTGCTTCTCCACCTTTTGGCGGTTTCGGCATATCACCACAGCTTAATTCCTGTCCCTTTGGAGTTGTAATACTTTTACAGCTATCATTTTTTGTTGCACCATCACGCGTCTTAAATGAGCAGCTATCACCAACTTTTTTGTCTTTACATGCCTGAATTTCCGGGGGCGGGCCCATTGGCTTTTTCTGTTCCGCCATAAGATTTAATGCGACTAAAGATGTAACCATAACAAGCGATACGGCTACAGCAGGGATTTTAAAACTTTTCACTATAAACCTCCATAATATTTTAATAATCAAGTGATGAACAGAAAAATTACCATATCCGTCTCTGTTCATTGGACAAACAATTTTATCGTTTGAGAGTAGTTCCTCTGAATAATTAAACATATATTTGACCCTGGTTTATAATAAAAGGTTCCCCATCTATCAATTATTTGAATAAATAAAAATTTAAATAGTATCAATTGTAACCCGGTTTCTTCCGTCTTTTTTTGATATATACAGCATATCATCAGCCTCTTTTATAAGTTCCTCTATAGAACAAGTACCATCTTTCAATGAAGATACACCAAGACTTATAGTAAACTTCAAGCCGAACAATCTCCCCGTGTTTACAACTGATTCTTCAGAGAGCTTCCTTATCTTCTCAGCCACAATCATCGCGCCACTGGAAGCCGTACCTGGAAGAATAATCAGAAACTCGTCTCCGCCGAACCTCACAGATATATCGAGTCCACGAATATTTTCATTTATAATGGAAGCAAGTCGTTGGATAATTATATCCCCAGCATCATGACCATGCGTATCATTTATCCTTTTAAAATAGTCGATATCCAGCATTATCAGTGACAATCCCGCGCCATATCGCTTTGCAGACAGAAATTCACGTTCCCCGGCATTCATAAAAAATCTGCGATTATGCATCCCTGTAAGATGATCGGTGTTTGCAAGATCGGCATTTACCATTGCCTCATTCACCGCACGTTTCAGGGAAAGCTGAGTATCTATCCGTGCATAAAGCTCTATTCTGTCTATCGGCTTTACTATATAATCATTGGCTCCTGCCTCAAAAGCCGCTACTATATCAGCCGACCGGTTTTTGGCGGTTAGAATTATAACCGGGAGTTCATAGTTTGAATATTTCTCTCTTAGTTTTCTGCATACATCATAACCCGACATCCTGGGCATCATAAGATCAAGCAATACAAGGTCATATGATCCGTTTTCAATTTTTTTTATTGCCTCAACTCCGCTTAACGCATATTCAGCTTTTATATTTCTTATGAAAAGATGGTTAATCAAAACCTGTACATTTATCAATTCATCATCCACAATAAGAATATTCCCCTTTACTCCGTCATTCACGGTTTCCTGAATAATCTCCGGAGTTTTTACCTCGCCTTTAAAAAAAACCGGATTTGCAGAACTCAGCTCTTTACCACTACTATTTAAACCCCTCATAATCACTCCCTGCAAAGTAAAAATAAAACAGGAACCTTTCCCCGGTTCTGATTCAACATGTATCTCTCCACCATGAAGCTGAACAAGTTTTTTAGTAATGGAAAGTCCAAGACCAGTGCCGGAGTATTCCCTCGATATAGACCCGTCAGCCTGTTCAAATGACCGAAATATAGCGTCCAGTCGCCCTTTTGCAATACCTATGCCACTATCTTCAACTCTTACTTCCACGTAACTTCCCTTAACCAGACATGAGACTTTAACATACCCGCTGCTGGTAAATTTTACCCCGTTTCCGATGAGATTGAACATAATCTGCTGAAGTCTGTTTTCATCACCAATAACCTGAGGTGTATCTTCAGAGATATCATTTATAAGTTCAACATCCTTCCCCGGCATGGTTGCTTTTATTACGGTCATCACCACGGAGACCAGTTGCTTCAGATCGATTTCCTGTCGTTGTATATCGATATCGTTATGCCTGAGCTTGGAGAAATCAAGTATATCGTTGATAAGATTGAATAATCTTCTGCCGCTTGACACTATTAGTTTCAGGTTCTGTTTTGTTTTATACGGAAGTGGACCTGTCACTCCATCTATCAGAGATTCGGCCACTCCTATTATACCATTAAGTGGCGTCCGGAGCTCATGAGAAGTATTTGCCAGAAATTCATCTTTAAGTCTATCCATCACCTTGAGCTTTTCCGAAAGTTCCGATACTGCACGGTGTTCCATGGAAAACCTGATGGCCAGCATCACCGATTCAATTATGATAAATGCTGAAAAAAACAGTGCGAGGTAATATCCCGTGTTAATAACCTGCATATAATGCAGCATATCATTTGCCGCCCCGATCAGGATAAAAATAAAACCTGACATAAAAATAACTGAATACTGTTTTCTTTTAATAATAGCATAAAAGCCTATTCCAATTATATAGAATGCACTGACAGCTATCTCACCAAGATAATAAGTAAAAACAGTTGAATAAAAAAAGGTTGATGCCGCAAATAAAAGAACAAGATAAAAACCATGTATCACTGTCAATATCAGAAATACCCACCGGTTAAAAATATCCTTAAAAAAATAATACACAAAAGATTGAAATGTTATAACCGAAAGAGGTATCACTGCAGTAGCAATCCTTGATCCAATATTAAATGCAAGATCCGGGAACATCTGTGTTAGAAGTGTATTTCCGGTACTTAATGTTCTTACGGATATAATGATACAGAATAACCCGAAATATAAAAGTTCTTTCTCCTCCTTTCTGAAAATAAAAATTATTGTATGATAAAATCCAGCGAAAATACAGATAGCAATAAGAATAATTTCCATTGAAATACTCAGAATATATGACCGAATAATCTGGTACTCTTTCCCTAGTATAAAACTCTGACCAATCCCGGCATTCCCATGAGAGATGTTTTTAACCTGGAGAATAATTTCTATCTCTCCTGAATTGATATTGAAAATAAAAACGCCGGGGTTAAGGAATCTTATCTTTTCCCCGGCCAGTGTACCATGCTGATCCATAAGTTTCCCGTTTATCCAGAGCCTGTATTCAGTAAATATTTCCGGTGTTCTTAAGCCGTAAGTTGCTGATTCTACCGGAACTTTAATTATAAGCCTGTAAGTGGCATAGCCCTTAGAGGGGAGATTAAGGTCTTCATATCCCGTCCAGAATAGTGGTACCGGATAATATCCATGAATACCGACAGCTTCATTCCATTCAAAATCACCCGGTTTAAGTAATCTGTTCCATCTGAAATCCCACAAGGTATCAAGTGACACTGGCCCTGCAATGTTTAAATCTTTTGAACTCAGATCCAGTACACCTCTTTCATTATTCACTCCGTAGTTTTTCCCCCTGGCTGCGAATGAATAAAGCGGAAAAAATATCACTACTGCCAACATAACTATCATGAATAGATTACATTTCTTTACCCTGTAAAAACCATCTTCTCTATTTTTATTCATAGAATACCAGACTTTTAGAACAAATGTCTCCTTATTAAAAATATCATTCACTTTAGTAATGTGGAGGTTTCTCTACTTCCGGAAGACCATCTTTATTTGTCATGATCTGTTTTTTCAATTCTTCAGTTACAACAATAATTTTTTTTATAATCTTTTCCTGCTCAATTACAACAGAGTTAATGTCGCTAATATAGTTTTCAAGATAAGTGATCTTTGATTCAAGCTCAATAAGTCTCTCTTCCTGATTCATCTGCACTCCATTTTTTACTTCATGTAAATTTCATAATATTTCTGATTGCTTTAATAAATAAAAATGTCTGATTGCAGGCAATTATTTTTTAACTCCAGATATATTAATTCTCTGACTGTTTATTGAAATAACCACTTTTATGACGACTGTGCTGCAGAGAAAAACATCTTATTAGAAAAACAATATACAAAGCAACTCCAAAGAATAGTTTTATAATCAACAGAAAACATACCTGAATCCGTTTTTTTGTTGTATAAATTAATGATATTCTTTTTAAAAGTAATAACCGGTATTTATGGAGATGTAATAAAAATATAATTGAAATAGAAATTCTGCCTTATGTTAAACAGCAATTATTAATAAATAAAACCATTCCAGAGATAAAAAAGGAGAATATCATGGTAAAACAAATAATCGAAGACAACATCATGATTGCCAGATTCGGAAATCCGCCGACTTACGCAATGACATTTGAAAGCCTTAAGATTATAAGAGATGCAGTTAAAAAAGTCAATGATGACGATAACCTTAAAGGCCTCATTTTTACCGGTGAAGGTAAATTTTTCTGTTCAGGCTTTGACCTCCCGACATTTATGGGTTTTAAAACACGAGAGGATGTTCTCGGTTTTTTTAATGTCGAAGAAGAGATGCTTTATGAAATTTATACATGCAGAAAACCGGTTATTGCAGCTATTAATGGTCACTGTACAGCTGGGGGGTTTATTGTTGCAATGGGTTGTGATTACAGAATCGCAGCCGATAACCCCAAGGCTAAAATGGGGATGACGGAGACTAAAATAGGTCTCTCTCTGACTATAGCAGAGATGGAACTGGTCAGATCAGGTCTTAATAACGACAAGCTTGTACGTGATATTATGTTTGACGGAGAAAGGCACAGCTTTGAAAAAGGTAAGGAGCTCGGTTTTATAGATCAGATAGTTCCTGAAACTGAGTTACTTGAAACTGCCAAAAAAAGAATCTGTTACTGGTGGGACCAGCCGGGTCATGCATTCACCAATATCAAGTACTGCCTCAGATACCCCATAGCATCGCAAATAAGATACAGACTTGATAATGAAAACTGGCAGGATGGTCTTGCCGCTACGATTACAAGTCCTCAATTAAAAGGAATCTTTGATATGGTTCAGAAATCCATGTCTGGCGGCAAGTAAAATAATTAATCTACTTCATCAACGGAGGGTGCAATATAAAATTGATCCCCTTCAATGATGTGGCGGAATTTCCCACGCCTTAAAAAAAGCTTGACTGTAATGATTTTAATTCTTCTTCTATTTATATTTATATCAGCTTATAATAATATTTCATGTAATAAATATGTGCTGAGAATTGCAATTTCGTATCAACTTTTTAAGCAGCTTCCCCTTAAAAAGTTACCAGGGTATTCCGGGTATAAAAGTTTTTTATTCGAAACATGATCCGTGACTCCCGCAAGAACATATTATTTTAATATCAGAAAAGAAATAACAACAAGGATTATTTATATGAAAACTATCGAAGGAAAACTGGACGCAACGGGCCTTAAATTTGCCATAATAGTATCCCGTTTTAATGAATTTATCACAAGCAAACTTCTCGGCGGAGCAGTTGACTGCCTTAGAAGAAATAATGCCGAAGAGGACAATATCACAGTCATGTGGGTCCCGGGAGCATTTGAAATTCCTGCCGCCGCAACAAGAATGGTACAGTCTAACAAATATGACGCGGTCATATGCCTTGGTGCTGTAATACGAGGAGCCACACCTCACTTTGATTATGTTTCCTCAGAGGTTTCAAAAGGTGTCGGACAGCTTAGCCTCAAAGCTGAAATTCCAGTTATATTCGGAGTACTCACAACCGATTCTATCGAACAGGCCGTGGAAAGAGCAGGTACTAAATCGGGAAATAAAGGTTTTGATGCCGCCATGTCTGCCATTGAGATGACAAATCTTTTTAAACAGATCAACTGATGGGACAGAGACATAAAGCAAGAGAACATGCTCTTCAGGGGCTTTATATGTATGAAGTCTCGAAATCGGCAATTGAAAACATCATCGAGTTTGAATGGCTCGATGGCGAAATATCCGACGACGAAGAGAAGTTTGCCACCGAGCTTATACAGGGAGTTATATCGGAGATTGAAAAACTTGATTCAATTATTACTGATTATTCTAAAAACTGGAAATTCGAGCGTATATCCATTATTGACAAATCAATTCTGAGGCTTGCAATATATGAAATGATTTATGTAAAGGATATCCCTGCAATAGTTACAATTAATGAATGTATTGATCTGGGGAAAACATTCGGAGGAGAAAACTCCGGCCAGTTTATAAACGGGATTCTTGATGCAATTAAGAAACATGAACTCAGAGAGGAGTAATAAACCTTGTGAAGATTGGAAGAAACCGTTCGGAAAATTCCGAAATCGATAATCAGATCGAAAAGAACAGAATCAATGAAATTGAGACTGTCAAGGAAGAAACAGACGCTAAAGGATTGATGTCTCCCAGGCAGAAGTTTATACTCCTGATATTAGCCCTGGCTTCGGTTTTAATAATCTCAATATTTCTTATTTTCAGTTTCTTCTATAACAGATCCGAAAAGTTACCTGTGAATAATTCCCCAAAACCGGGTAGCGAAGTCATGCAGGGGAAAGAGCTTATAACTCCATTTCAAACAGAAAATCCGCAGCTTAAAAAAGCAATAACAAGCTATAACAGCGGTTATATTCCGAATGCTATCACAGAATTCACTGATGTTGTTGAATCCACCGCCCTCCCCAAGGATAAAGCAATAGCTCTCATCTACCTGGGCATCATAGCTGACAGGAAAGGGGAATATGACAATGCCTTAAGCTACTTTCAAAGGGCACAGAATTATGATGAATATAACCCCGAAATATATCTCAACATGGCAAGGACATACCGGAAAAAAAGAGATTTTAATAATGCCATTAAATATGCAGAAAAAACATCAGAGATGCTTCCAGGGGATGTAAATCCCCTTATACTTCTCGGGAACATTAACTACGAGCTTTCCAACTGGGAGGAAGCAATCAGGTATTATGAAAAAGCCCTGAAAATAGACAGTAATAATCCCACCCTGCTTTACAACATGGCTCTCGCGCTCTTTAAAAAAGGAGACAGATTCCCGGCATTGGAATTTCTTAAGAAAGCAGCCGAATCTGATAAAATAGGCGACGTTGCATATAATTCATACTCACGGCTCGGTACCGAGTTTCTTGAAAGCAACATGTTTGACCTTGCTGAAAAATACCTTATTCAGGCAACTCACCTCAGGCCTCAGGATCCGGTTGGACGTTACAACCTTGCCGTGGCATATCTGAGGCAAAATAAAAATGTGGAAGCCTTAAGAGAGCTGGAAGAGTCAGAAAGATTAAGCCAGGGGGATATGTTGCTTCTTGAAAGTATTGGCGAATCATATTTTTCACTGAAGGATTATGACAGGAGTTTGAGAACCTACAGCAAGGTTCTTGAAGTACAGAGCAGAAATGTAAAAATTCTTTCCAGAATCGGGGAGATATACTATTCCAAAGGCGATCTTGAAAAGGCTTATGAATCTTACAGAAAAGTTACTCAGATTCAGCCTGCGACTGAAAATGCACGTATAGCATATCTTAACATAGGTAATATTCTTGACGATGCACAGAAATATGAGGACGCTGTTAAAGCTTACGAATCCGCCATTACCATAAGAGATAATGACGATCTCGCATATTTTAATCTTGGAATAGCATACAAACATTACGAGAAACAGGCAATGGCCATTAATTCATGGAGAAAGGCCATTCAGATCAATCCTGGCAATATCAAAGCCAGACTAGCCATGGCAGATTACTATTATGAACAGGGTTACAATGATCAGGCAGAAAAGGAATATCAGGAGATAATACACAAGTGGCCTGATAACCAGGAAGCTCTTTTTAAACTTGGAACAATTTATCATAAACATAAAGATTATGCCGATGCCGGTAAAGCATACTCAAAAGTAATCGAAACCGGTGATGCAACAGAACTTTCAAGAAAAGCCCTTATAAACCTTGCTATAGTATCATCCGGTGAACGTAATGACGAGGAGAGCCTTAATAAATCAATCAAAATGATACAGAAGGCTCTTCTTCTCAAACCGGATGATTCTGATGCGCTTCTCGCCCTTGGAGTTATTTATGCACGGAAAGAGATGCATAGCAAAGCAGTCGAATCATTTTATCAGTCGATTAAATCTTCAAGAGATAATAAAATGTCCTCAGAGGCATATAATAATATGGGGAAGAGCTATTACCAGCTTAAAGAGTATAGAAAATCCGTTGAGGCGTTTACTCGTGGTATAGAAGAAGACCCTTCAAATGAAGAGATCCGCATTAACAGGAAAACTGCCGTCCAGGCATATGAAAACGAGCTTGAAAGAAACAGATGATAAACGCAGACAGAACATTTCTACAGAATCTTGAAGAATTAACACTCGCACCATTTGCCGCGCATTCATCTCTTACCCTTGGAAGGAAACATTCAGAACCGAGTCACGCCTACCGTTCTGAATATCAGCGTGACAGGGAAAGGATTATCCATTCACGCGCATTCAGAAGACTTGAATACAAGACACAGGTATTTATAAACCATGAGGGGGACCATTACAGGACAAGGCTCACTCATACCATCGAAGTCGCACAGATAG
Organism: Spirochaetota bacterium; assembly: GCA_963664815.2. Classification (GTDB taxonomy): domain Bacteria; phylum Spirochaetota; class UBA4802; order UBA4802; family UBA5550; genus WRGT01. Next base: position 641,194 of record CAXXHB010000003.1, on the reverse strand, counting down.
CGAGAGCTGTAGCAAGAGCGCTCAGGCTTAATGAAGATCTCGCAGAAAGCATTGCTCTTGCCCATGACCTGGGGCATACTCCCTTTGGACACGTTGGAGAGAAAGAGCTTAACAGACTTCTTAAGGAACATGGAGGATTTGAACACAACAGACAGAGCTTGCGTGTTGTTGAAGTTCTTGAAAAACGATATAACGATTTTAACGGACTTAATCTGACCTGGGAAACCCGTGAAGGAATCATTAAGCACTCCGGGCCATACGACCGACCCGAAACTTCCGAATTCAAACCGGAAGAACAGCCTTCTCTTGAGGCGCAGATCATTGATCTCGCCGATGAAATAGCATACAATAATCATGATCTTGACGATGGTATCACTTCCGGACTTCTCAAATATGATGATGTTATAAAACTTGAAATATGGGAACTTGCTGTAAAAATGTACGGCAGGACTATCCCATCATCAAAAAAATCCGCCTCTAGAGAAATTATACGGACAATAATAAATCTTCTTGTAACAGATTTGATTAATTCCATCATAATAAATATTGAAAATAATAGAATTGTCACATATGATGATATAAAACAATCTCCGGTCAAACTTGCAGGATTCTCATCAGATATCGGGGAAGCTAATGATGAACTGAAAAGATTTCTTAAAAAAAACATGTATCAACATTACCAGGTAACCAGGATGTCGCTGAAATCACAAAGAGTAATTAACGAGCTTTTTCATATCTATACCGAACACCCTGACACTCTCCCTGACAGATACAGTGAGGATATTGATCATCAGGGAATAATAAGAACGGTGACTGATTTTATTGCTGGAATGACTGATCGTTTTGCGCTTGAAGAATACAGAAAATTAACAGATCCATTTATCAGAATTTAGGAGTTACCATGGAAATTCAATCACCCGGGATTCCGGATTATATTAAAGAGCTCATCTCCTCCGGAGAAGGTATTGACGAAATATTTATTGATAAGGAAGGCACATGGTATCATAACGGTGAAAAATTCATCAATGAAAAAATAATATCCTTTTTCAGCAAATCTGTAGATATCACTGCAGATGGTGAATATGTTCTTCATTACGGTGATTATACATATCCGATAAAAGTTGAGGATGCGCCATATTTTATAACAGGAGTAACCTTCAGCGGCTTTGGAAACTTCGAAAGAATTTTTATAAATATATCATCTGGAGAGACTGAAGAGCTGAACTGCAGAACATTATTTTATAAAACAAATAACGCGCTTTATTGCCGGATTAAAGATGGAAAAATGCCTGCTAAATTTAAAAGATCACCCTCTTTTAATATACTGGAAAGGCTTGAAGAGGATAATAACGGAAAATTTTACCTCCGCTTATGTGGACAAATAATTGAACTAATAATTAAGGATGAATAAAGTGAAAAAGTATATCAACTTCATGCTTCTGCTTTCAGTCGCCGGTGTGCTTATTTCGGGGCTGCTTCTTTACCAGCATTATTTCCCTGATTCCGAAATGGGTCTTTTGTCATGCGGGAAAGGTTTGTCAAATCCATGTATAACCATCGGCCAGTCACATTACGCTCTGATATTCGGAATCCCTGTTGCCGCCTATGGCTTGTTATTCTTTATTCTCTTAACCTTCATAATACTTGTTGCAGATTATGCCCAGGATAAATATTACAAAATTTTATGCGGATTAACCTTCCCTCTTATCATTGCTGGTCTTGTTTCTGATGTCATTCTGGGCATTATTATGATAAAAATCGGTGTGTTGTGCAGATTATGCCTGGCGACCTATATAATAAATATTCTGCTTTTCACAACTATATTTTTATTTATAAAAAACAGTTTCAGCAGAAATGATATTGTTGAGTCTGTTAAGGATTTCTTCAAACCTTCCGATTCAGATGAAAAAGCATCTCTTTCTCTTTCCATACTCTTTGTTTTTTTTCTGGCATTCGCTGTTTTTACTAGTACAAATATTATAAAGATGAAATCCGGCTCTGGCATAACAACTGAAGCGCAAAAATCAAAACTTATATCAAACTTTTACAATCAGACTCCGGAAAAAATTGATTTCATAAAGAGCAACCTCTCAATAGGAAATCCTGATGCAAAACTGAAAATCTACATTTTCAATGATTTCCTTTGCTCTGCCTGCTACAAGCTATACCAGATTGAAAAATTCATTATAGCAAAATACGACAAGAGGATACAGATAATTTATTATCACTATCCTCTTGATAAAGCATGCAATAATGATATGGATGATACAATCTACCCTAACTCGTGCTTGGCATCCCAGTCAATGCATTCCGCTTCAGAAGCGGGGTTTTTCGAAGAATACTTTTATACGCATTTTATTGGTTACGATAACTATAAAGACGGATTTGAGAAAAATAATATAGAGAACAATTTATCCCGGGTGGAAAAAGATTTTAAAATTAAACCTGAATCGAAACAGAAATTTGAAAATATAATGAATGAGGCCGGCATTAATAAGCAGATACTGGAACATATAGAATTTGCAAAAAAAGTTAAAATTGATGCAACGCCGACAATTATTATTTCAGGCAGAAGAATTGTCGGCGTTCCTCCAAAAGAATTTCTTGAGGGAATAATAGACACGGAACTTGCAAAATAAAACTACAGCATATCTGCCGGATCTATGTCAATTTCAATATAGACAGCTTTTGATCTGAACGAATCAAGAGCTGTTTTAATAAACTCTGTAAGCTCCTTGAGTTTTTTACTTTTCAGAATAATATGATACCTGTAATTACCCCCTATTTTAGAAATAGGGGCAGGCGATGGCCCGAGTATAGTGATTGTATGATTTTTTTCTTCAGTAATTAATTTCATTTTATTAACCAGAATCTCAGCCGATTTGCTTACGGTTTCCTCATCCCTTCCCCTTATTACAATTCTACCCAGACGGGAAAATGGGGGATAATTTATCAGCTTACGGATTTTAAGCTCTTCACGGTAAAAACCCCAGTAATCCTGGCGTTTCAGGTAATCAAATATCAGATGTTCATCATTCAAAGTCTGGATAATAACACGTCCTTCACTGCCCCTTCGTCCTGATCTACCTGACAGCTGCATAAGAAGTGAAAAAATTCTTTCTGTTGCCCTGAAATCCGGCATATTGAGCCCGATATCAGCCATAATGATCCCTGCCAACGTTACATCTTGAAAATCAAAACCTTTTGAAACCATCTGAGTTCCAAGTAATATATCTATTTCACCCCTGCGCATCATATCAAGCAGATCATAAACCGCATCCTTTTTTCTTGCACTATCCTGATCAAGTCTGAATACCCTGTACTCTGCAAACTCATTTACAATCAGTTCCTCAATCTTCTGGGTACCTGAACCAAGTTTTAGAATAGATTCCGATCCGCATTTGGTACATTTTACAGGAACTTCTGAAGTATAGCCACAATAATGACATAGCATACCCCTGTCCCTGTGGTAATTCATACCGATACTGCACTCAGGACATTCAACGGCTGAACCACAATTACCACATAATACAAAAGGGGCAAAGCCTCTCCTGTTCAGAAGGTAAACAACCTGTTTTCCTTCTTTCACAGCTCTGTTAGTAAATAATTTTAATCTTGAAGAAATTTCCTCATTACTGTTTTTCAGTTTAACAATTTCAATCACCGGAAGTTTACTATCTCCATATCTTTCTTCCAGACGATGTAATTCAATAATTCCACGTTCAGCAGAATAGAGCGTCTCAATTGAAGGGGTCGCAGATCCGAGAATCAGTGTAGCGTTTTCAGTTTCACCTCTGTAGAAGGCAACTCTTTTCGCATTATATCTTGGGGTACTCTGTTCCTTGTAAGATGGATCGTGTTCCTCGTCAATTATTATCAGGCCAAGTTTCGGGCATTGAAGAAATACAGCCGATCTTGTACCAACCGCAACCATAGCCTCCCCTTTATAAAACTTTTTCCAGTTTGAAAGGCGTTGATTCTGCGTCAACTGGCTGTGATAAACAACAAGGTTTTCACCGAAAATTTTATATAATCTTTCATGAATTTGTGATGAAAGGGTAATTTCCGGAACCAGATATATTACCGAAAGTCCTTTTGATACTGCATTAATCGCAGCACTCATATACACTTCAGTCTTGCCGCTCCCGGTAATTCCGAAGATAAGATGCGCCTTTTTAACCGAAGAAATTATCCTATTATAAATTTCCCTCTGTTTATCAGTAAGAGTTATCCTGCTTTCCTTTATATGCTCAACTCTTGATGCACGTGGTCTCGATTTTGAACTTTCACCCGAAGGAAGAGCTTTCCCTATAGCTTCTCCAACAGAAGACAGATATGATTTGGAAACATATTCAGCTAGCCCAATAATCCTTTCATCGTATATTGGCTCATCATCAATCTGTGACAATATATCTTTAACTTCTATTCCGTCAGGTAAATTCTTATGTGTTGCAGAAACATAACCTGTCATTTTTTTCCCTGCAAAATCAACTAATACTCTCATTCCGGTTATAATATTCATGTGCTCCGGAATCCTGTATGTATATGATTTTTCAGCAGGCGAATTAACGAATATATCAGCAGTTACAGCACGGGGAGTGTTTTCACGCTTCATTCTGCAGTTCCAGAAATTTTTTCCTTACAAGTTTTAATGTTTCCCATGCAGATCGTTTCAATTCGGGGTTTTTAATAAGAGATATGGTGTGCTCTGTATTAAACCATGTGATACCCTTGCTCGAATTTATTATTCCCTGGACAGGTAGTATTTCACCCATAACGATTACCAGTTCCGGTCTGATAATTTCAATTTCTTTCTGAAGTACTTTGATACAGTTTTTAACCATATCGCTCGGCTTAAGCAAAGCGCTGCCTGTTTCACATTTTATCAGGTTAGTCACATAACATTCTTTCATTTCAAGCCCAATTGCAGAAACCATTTTTTTCAGAAGATTTACAGATTCCGTCCTGTGGATACTGATTTCAATTCTGTTAGCCATCCTTGGCGCATTCAATATTATCATTACTCTGTTTGATCCTGAGCCAAAAGGAGATTTTCTTTCAATTATATCAGGACAGTTTTTACATTCGCGGATTAATGATTCTACAGTAATCTCACTTACAACTTGCAGCTCATTTTCACCGGAGTTTTTCCTGAGAATACTTAAAAGCAGGTTTAATTCTTCATCCCCTCTATACAGCAGAGCGCTCTTCATCAATTTTCTGTCTTTTAAGATGCCAATTAATGAATCTGTTATATTATAGCTTTTCAACATTTATATTAAACTGCTTTATCTTTCTATGAAGATTGGTTCTTTCTATTTCAAGTTCTTTTGCAGTTGCCGATATATTATTGTCATTTTTTTTTAGCGAGGCTATAATGTATTCTCTTTCAAAGGCTTCGCGTGAATCCTTTAATGATCCGCCGGTAGTATTGACTTCACGATTTGACTCTTTCGGAACAGCGCCGAGATTTTTTTTAATATCATCAGCCTTTATGTCTTCCGTGGAAACCATTATAACAACACGTTCGATAATATTTTTCAGTTCCCTTACGTTCCCAGGCCATGGATATTGCTTCAGAAAATCCATGCCGTCATCAGTTATATTTTTTTTACCTGTTCCATGCTCCTGTGAAAATTTTTCTACAAAATAGTTAATCAACACCTCTATGTCTTCTTTTCTATCTGAGAGTTTAGGTACATGTATCGGTATGACATTCAGTCTGTAATAGAGATCTTCCCTGAACTTACCATCTTCAATCGCCTTTGTAATATCAACATTCGTAGCAGCAATCACACGCACATCAACAGTAATTGTTTCATTGCCACCCACCCTTTCAAATTGTTGTTCCTGGAGTACCCGGAGCACTTTAGCCTGAGCCGACAAGCTCATATCACAGACTTCGTCAAGGAAAAGAGTGCCGCCATCTGCAAGCTCAAATTTCCCGAGTCTTCTTCCAACCGCACCGGTAAAAGAACCCTTCTCATGCCCGAACAATTCACTCTCAATAAGCTCATCAGGAATAGCTGCACAATTCATTTTTAAAAACGGCTTATCAGACCTGTTAGACAACTGATAAATTGCTTTAGCAACAAGTTCTTTACCGGTCCCGCTTTCTCCTGTAATCAGTACTCTTGCATTAGTCTTCGCAGCTCTTCTGATTATCTCTTTTATTTCACTAACATTATCTGAATTACCAATCATTTCATCATCAACAAATGATTTCTTTCTGAGTTTAATATTTTCCCGCCTTAATCTCACCTGCTCCAGCGCATTGTTAACTGAAGTTACAAGCCTGTCGAGAGATGGCGGTTTCTCTAGAAAATCAAATGCCCCCATCCTTGTAGACCTGACAGCAATATCAATGGATCCATGCCCGCTTATCATGATAGCAGCAGATTCGGGATATAATTTTTTTATTCTTTCCAGCAACTCTATACCATCAGCATCAGGAAGCCACACATCAAGTATAATGAGGTCAACATCATTCTTTTTTAAAAATGAAATCGCCTCTTCTCCTGAATTTCCTGAAAAAACAATATGGCCCTCATCCTGCAGAATCGGGGTCATTGAGTTAATGATATTCACTTCATCGTCAACGATAAGTATTCTGGCCATTATACTACTCCTGTCTGATTTGGAAACATCAGTATAAATTCGGCACCCTGACCTTCCGTTGAACGGCAGTAAATTTTGCCGCCATGTTCGAAAACAACCTTCTCAACAATTGCAAGTCCAAGTCCGGTACCGCTTTTTTTCATTGTAAAACCGGGTTCAAATATTCGATCAATATCACCTTCCCTTATACCCGGTCCGTTATCCTTTATCTTCACAGTCTGATACAGACCAGAATTATCCATATCGGTTAAAACTGTTATCAGTCCGTTTGCTGAAAAAGCCTGAATCGAATTTGTTATTATATTATTTATCGCCTGTCTGAAAAGACCCCGGTCAAGCAGGATATCGGACAGGCTTTCATCCCTGACAAATCTGAATTCAACATTCTCATAACCCTGGAAGAGAAGTATGCTTTCATCAATTAGACTATTGATATTTGAAAGTTCCGCTTTTTTTACAGGGAGCCTGGCGAAGTTATTAAAATCACCAACAAGCTTTAACAATGAATTTACTTCCGTTATTATCATTTCCGTACCTGTGATAACAGCCTTCCCCATATCAGGATTTCCCTCTTTAACCAGCTTTCTCATCCTTTCAGCTGACAACCTTATTGGCGTAAGAGGATTCTTTATCTCATGTACAAGCTTTCTCGCCATTTCATTCCATGCCTCAAGTTTCTGTCGCTGAAACATAAACTTCTGGTTTTCATCGAGCTGCTTCGCCATTAAGTTGAATGCATCAACCAGCACACCGATCTCATCATCACTCTTTTTCTCAATAAATAATTTATTATTCCCCATGGCTATCTGCTTTGAAGCTGATGAAAGTTCAAGAACCGGTTTTGTAATATTTTCAGATATATACAAGCCTATAAGATAAGCAATACCGACAATAATTATCGATATTAACATTAAAAATGATCCGGTTCCGCTTTCAAAATACTCTTTCTGGTTTTCAATTATCCGGTAATCCTCTCTCGCATTTTTAAACAGATTTTCAGTCATTTTAAATTCCGCAGAGATGGGAAGATAAACTACAACCATAAGATCCTGATAGCGAAACATGCCACTTATAAGATCCCTCCCGTCAATCTCTATTCTGTCTGTTCTGATTCCGGACGATTTTATATTACCATAAAACTGGTATATTTTCCATTTATCCTCAGTTAAATGAGATTGTTCATTTTCTACAATAGACAGTTTACCATCGACCACCTTAAAAAAAATAATTTTCAATGCAGCATTTTTATAGGAGCCGGTAATTTTCTCAAGATCAGTTTTTGTAGTCATAATCATGAAATTATCAAGTAAAAATCTGACTTTTTCAAGTTCCGATTTAACCTCTTTCTCTATACCATTATATATTCCATGGGTAAGTTCAACCGATACATCAAGTGCTTTCATTGTTCGTCCACTGAACATTTTTGAAAGGCTTTTATTAAAATAATTGCTTGATATCAGGACAATCGGCATTGCTGACAATACTGCAATAAAAACAAAGGAGATAGTCATTTTTTTTTTGATGCTTGCAGGGATGTCGACAGAGTTTATATTAATACTTCTCCTGAAGGACATAACTATTAAGTAAATCCCTGCAATGATGGGAATAGTCATCATAGTTGTTATGAAGAAGTTTTCATCGACAAGCCCGGCATTTAATCTACCGGGAAAAAGTCCAATTATCAATATCGATGAAAAAATTACAATACCTACAAGAAATAAAATATCCTGTATTGAATTGGTGTTTTTAGTTTTCTTTTTGTCTGGAGACAAAATGACTTCCTGGAGAGATATTTTATTTTTCAGACCTTAAAATCATTCTCTATAAGGTTTAGTATATAACTTACAAGTTCAAGTTCCCCTTCACCACTTGCTCTTATTGTCAGCTTTGATCCGGAAATTATTGCAAGACCCAGAACTGACATGATTGATTTCCCATCCGCTTCTACATTATCTTTAATCAGAGTGATATCACAGGGATACTTCATAGCCTCCCGAACAATCATCATTGCAGGTCTCGCATGAATACCTGCATCACTATTTACTACAACGTCTTTTTCAATCATTACTTCCCACCCTCTGAGATAATCCATTTTTTTATCCGTTCATCCAGTTCTCTGGCGGAATTAATTCCTACTTTCTTCAGTCTCTGATTCAATGCTGCAGTTTCAATAATAATTGGAATATTTCTTCCCGGACGAACAGGAACGGTTATATACGGAACATCAATATCCAGAATTGTAAATTTTTTCTCATCAAGACCAAGCCTGTCATACTCCACTGTAGAATCCCATTCTTCAAGAAGTATTACCATTTCAATACGCTTTCTGTTTCTTACAGACCTTATCCCGAAAATTTCACGCACATTTACTATCCCGATACCACGTATTTCGATATGATGCTTTAATATCTCTGAACCGCCTCCCATAAGTAACGATTCGTCAATTTTCTTAATGACAATCATATCATCACCAACAAGCCGATGTCCCCGTTCAATCAACTCAAGGGCTGTCTCACTCTTCCCAACTCCACTTTTACCGGTAAGAAGAACACCAACACCAAAGACATCAACAAGTGTAGCATGCATAGTTACACTCTCAGCAAAAATCTCATCAATAACATGCACAAAAAGCGTAATAAACCTTGTAGTCCCTCTCTTCGAAAGAAAAATTGGTACATTATTTTTTTCAGCGTATTCAAGGAAAAGATCATCAGGTCTGAATTCATATGTAAAAACGCAGCAGAAAACCGGATAGCTGAAGAATTCATCATACACTTTAACTTTATGCTCATGACTGAGCTGTGTCATAAAAGCTGTTTCACCCTGACCAAAAATCTGAATTCTTTCATATGCAAAATAGTCAAAAAAACCTGCAAGTGCAAGACCAGGCCGATTTATTTCACCAGACTTAATCTCTTTATCAAGCCCACCTTCCCCGGCCAGAAGACGAAGTTGAAGATCAATTCTCCCGATTCCTTCAATAAAATATCTTAATGTTACCTTTCCCATGGCATTATTTTCTCATGATATGGATTTCTTTCCAGCAAAAAAAGCTTAAGTTTATAAAAAATCATTATTTATATTCCAATACTTTTAAAAATATTATTAACTTTATTGTATTGAAATGCTATTTCCGGAGCTTTTACTCCGGAAATAGCGGGGATTTTAAAATGCAGGCACCAGCACTTCCAGTTTTTTTCCACTTCGGCTCAAAATGTTGAAATATCTTGTTTCGGTATTGAAAAAAGGCATGTAAATTTCATCTGATTTTTCAAAAAAATCAAATGCTTCATTAAGAGTATGTTTACCTATATTGCAGGCGCCACCCTTTTTAAAATCAATTTTAGGATTTAATGCCGATTCATCTTTCACATCAAGTTCATATTCAACAAAAGTATCTGCATTGAACTCACTCCCTTTATGATTTTCAAAAGGAATCTCTACAAGTTTAAAAACAGCGCCGCTTTTATAAATGACAGCATAATTTTTATTTGCATAATCCACCTCACTCTCAATTGTATCTACACCTTTTTTAAAAAGTATAAAATCCTTCTTATTAACTTTCATCTGCAGAAATGCTTCTATATTATTAACCGGCCTGCTGCTTACCTGTGTAAGAACTGCTTCTGTCCCCATATCATTCTTTATATCAAATGACAGATCAATTTCCGCACCATGCCCTTTTCTGGACTGAATCTTTTCTTTAAAACGACAAATCTGTGATTCCATTTTATCAACGAGCAAATCAATAGCTGAATATAAATCCGCAGCTTTTTCCCTTGCATGAAACTGAACTGAATCTCCATTAATTACCAGTTCAGCCGCATGATCCAGCTTTTCGACATAAAGAATAAGGTGAATGTCAATCAATTGCTGAAAATATTTTTCAAGTTTTGAAATTCTTTTTTCAGCATACTCCTTGAGCCTTTCAGATACATCAATGTGTCTTCCTGTAATTTTAATCTTCATAAGCTCTCCTGTTACTTGATCATATTAATCTTTTTTCTTTTATTTGAAGCAGGGATATTTAACATATCCCTGTACTTCGCAATTGTTCTTCGAGCGACAGTTATTCCTTTTTCCTTTAAAAGGTTAACTACCTCTTCATCACTTACCGGGTAATCAGAGTTTTCTCTGCTGATTATCTCCTGAATCATCCCCTTGACTTTATCCGAAGACTGATCATCCTCATTATATCCGGTTTTTTTAATACGCGAAACAAAAAAGTATTTCATTTCGAAAACTCCCCATGAAGTCTGTATATATTTACCGCTTGATACACGACTTACGGTCGATTCATGTACATTCACCTCTTCGGCAATGTCATGATGAGTCAGATACTTCAAATGTCCAGGTCCTTTTTCAAGAAACAGTCTCTGGCTCGTCATAATAGCAGAAGTAACCTTTAAAATAGTATTTCTTCTTGTTGAAATATTTTTTAATAAAGCCATCGCAGACTGGAGCTTTGAATTTAAATATTCACGCTGTTCTTTATCAATGCCGATTTTTTTAAGCAGATTCACATAATAACCACTCAGACGGATTCCGGGAACCCAGTCATCATTCAAAGTTACAATTATCTCATCATCAACCAGTTTAACTTCAACATCAGGTATTACCGGACGTGCTTCTTTTCCGGAATATGACCTTCCGGGAAACGGATTCAGATTATGGAGGGTTTTACTCTTCTCTATTACAATATTTTCCGGGATCCCAAGAGCCTTTGATATCCGCATATAATCAAGTTTTTCAAGTTCATTAAAGTGCTCTGAAATCATTTCATGCAGAAGGGTATCTTCAGGGAAAAAATAACAGGATTGAATATGTAACGATTCCTGCATAGAAAACGCAGCACAACCTACCGGATCAAACTGGTGAATATTGTAAAGCACATCTGATTTTTTTGAATCCCCCAGGCTTTCAAAAGAGCTTTCCTTTAAAAAACCATCATCATCAAGCATCGTAATAATTTCTTCATATACAGCAAGCTCATCAGATGTTTCAGCTGTCATTGTTGCCTGCCAGAGAAGATGTTCTTTTAAACTCTCTTTTGTCGATACTGCATTTTCGATAAACAACCTGTTCCTGTCTTCATCTTCGTAATGCCTGTTTACACCACTCTCATTAGGATCATCATATATTTCCTTCTCTGGAGAATCGGCGGTATCACTCTCTTCTCCATTTAGATTTTTGTTAAGTTTTTCCTCAAGGTAATCTTCACTCTGATTTGCTGTTATCTCCTCAAGAAGAGGATTCTCAAGGAACTCATTTGAAATCAATTCGGATAGTTCTATATTTGTCATCTGAAGCATCTCTATTGACTGCCTCAAAGTTTGTGTCATTATAAGTTTCTGAGTCTGTTTTAATCCTATATTCAATCCACTTTTCATCTAAAACCTTTTACTGACTATAATTATAAATTAATCCTTTTTTTATAAATGTCAATTATTAACCTGCATTTATTCATCAACTTTTATAAAGCAAAAAAAGTTCTGGTGTACTTATCGAAATAAAGATATTCTTGAACTTTAATTATAATATAAAAGCTCAGGGTATTCCCTGAGCTTTTATATTATATATGTATATAAATATTTTAAAAAGATACAAATTAATAACCTGTGATATAATCCCTGCTTCCTCCGAAATAAAATCTTACACCTAAATCAGCCTGCCATCCCTGTATTGTTGCGTCAGGTGATGTTGACCAGGAATATGTTTTATGAAATCCAAGATCAAAGTACGGTGCAATATATTGCGTAAAATTAAACTGAATCCCTGTTTTTAATGAGACAAACGTACCCATATCATCAAATGTTGTATCTGATGATCCTGAATTTTTCTGCCTGTAATCAAATTTGGATACACCAACATTTATAGAGTTTTTCCAGCAAAGCCTGTACTTTTCTATAGCCGCTATCTGAGGAATAAATTCAATACCTGCGGTATAACTATCCAGTGAATAATTTATTTCATTTGCTTTACTCTTATTTTCAGTTGCTTCAGCAGTATCAACCCTTAATAAAAAATTCAAATCACTGGTAAGATCAAATCCCATTCCTAATCCAAAACCTTTTACAGAATTATAATCCCCGGTAGAAGTATAGTCACCCTGGCCTTCCATAAAGAATACTGCAAAAGATGATGATATGGAAAGAAAAAATATAACAATTATAAAAAATAACCTTTTCAAGATAGTACCCCTTTGCATAAATCAATTTTACGGTATATTATACATGAAAGTAAACGTAAGTCAAGAAAAAAGCATATTTAGGATGATAGTTTATCTTCAATATTGCATCATTTTTATTACTTTTTTTTTAAATTTATTGTGAATGAATACAAAATTACTTGAGTTAGGCGTTTTTTTAAAAGAAAAAAGATAATGGGGCAAAAAATAGTATTAATTTTTTACCCCATTATGAATAGTATTTTAAAAACTCTAATGAATAAAAAAATAAACAACAGATTACAGAAGACAAGTATTTTACAGCGGCGAAAGAAATTTTTTCAAAACCGCAAATGAGGCATTTTACTAAGATGCTGAAAGGGATAATAGAATATGATGGTCGTCATACAATCTCAAGTCTCAACTCCATTCAGGTTGACACAAGAGATGTTAGTAATGATATAAAGTTTATAAGAGATACAGCTTGGACCTGTAAAGATCTTTTAAGAGTTAACAGGAATTTTTTAAAATGTATCGCGAAGAAAAACGGGACAGGCTTTTTAATAATAGATGATACTGTGATAGAGAAGCCGGGAAAACCGAAGAAGATAGAAAGTCTCGGGTGGCATTATTCTCATTCAAAAGGCAGAACGGTATATGGTCACAGTTTGGTGACAAGTCATTATAGATCAGGGGATATATCTTTCCCATATGATTTCCGGTTTTATCTAAATGAGAAAGTGGCAACTAAATCCGGAGAAGTATTTAAAACAAAACCGGATATAGCATGTGAATTGATAGATAAGTTTGAACCTTTTACGGGAGATAAGATATACTGTTTAGTAGATAGCTGGTACACATCGGAGAAAGTCGTAAAAGCTGTAAAAGACCGGGAATTTGAACTTATAGGAGCGCTTAAGAGCAATAGAGTATTCCAGTTCAAAGAGCATGGTAAAAAACATAAGCTGTCAGCTTATGTGAAAAACTTAAGAAACTCATCCTTTGAGAAAGTAAAATTAAAGGATGAAGCCTTCAAAGTCAGACGGATAGAAGTCTGGCTGAAAGGTATCGGTAATGCAATTATACTGATATCAAAGAGAGTCAAGGACGGATCTAGAATGTTCATCCTTAGTACGGATATGAACTTGAATAATGAAGGCATCTTGAAATATTACAGCTTTCGCTGGGATATTGAAGTTGGATATCTTTATTGTAAAGATCGTCTTGGTATGAGTCAATACCAGATGAGGAAACTGAAGGCAATAGAAAAATACTGTGCTCTTGTATTTGCTGCGTATGCTTTACTTGAATCATTGAGAGTTGCTAACAATGAACAGAGTCTTGGGAAATCTCGACAGTATTTCAAAATAATGAAGAAGCGGGAGTACGTTGATCAAGTGATTATAATGCATAAAAAGGGTGTCTCCAAGAGGGACATTTATAAAAAACTAAAACTCATGGCGTAGCTATGTCCAAAAAACGCCTAACTCGAGAAAATTATTTAAAATATGAATAATTTTTATTTAAAACTTTTCCCCGCAAAATGTAATTTATCAGTTTACCTTGCTTTTTTACGACATACAATAGATCTTTTTTTTAAAAGTATCATTTTGATATTCTATCAAACTCAGAAAACCGTGTTTTAAAAGAATTATTTTCTTTACACATATTATTCTTTTTAGTTAATGATCATAGCTTTCATACAAATTTTATCCGGGGCTGATATGAAAAGAATTTATTTATTACTATTAATAATCCTGGCAGCAGGAATCATAATTTCATGCAGCGATTCATCAGGTAGTGATACTACAACAGGATACGTAGACCCGGGGCTGACTACTGCAAAGACTCAGGCTTTAAAAAGCTATACATTTGCGGATACTAATCTGCCGGATTGTTCTTCAAGCAAATCCTGTGGCGCAATTATATTTACCGGGGAATTGAATGACGTAAACTATACAGGGTTTGCTGTTGATAATTATCTTTTAAATACATCAAAATTTTCACTGAAAATATACTGGAACGCGGATTCCATTGCATCAATAAATACTGCGAGTTATAGTATAAAAGCAATAGTTGCCGGTACAACCTACACGACAGCTTCAGGAAATCTTAATGTAACAATAACGTCTGAACTTGACGGTAATTCAGTTACCCGCTATTTAATAAAATTTAATTCTCCTATTACCTTTGGAACTTATACAATTGCTGCCAATGATACAATTTATGCTTACAAATATCCTGAATAAGCTTTAAAATACTGACTCTCCAGAAATTAACTGATGAAGATGGGTTTATAACTTGTCGAGGAAGAGCCTTCCTGAGCATGCCATGGTTTTAACGGCACATCTTTTTGATATAATTTATAATCCCCTCTATATCAGTAATCATTTTCGCCGCATCAAGCTTTATAGCCTCTTTAGGCATTCCAAATACCACACAGGACTCCTCATTCTGTGCAATTGTATAAGCCCCTGCATCCTTCATTTCAAGTAATCCAGTCGCGCCGTCGTTTCCCATACCGGTACAGATAATTCCCACTGCTGAATCAGCCGCATATTTACTGACAGATCTGAACAGTACATCAACAGAAGGTCTGTGCCTGTTAACAGGCGGTCCATCATTTATTTCAACCCAGTAGCCGTTATAATCAGATTTAAGAAGCATATGTTTTCCACCGGGTGCTATCAGAGCGATATCTGTAAGCAGCCTGTCACCGTGTTTTGCTTCTTTTACCAGAAGCTGAGATTTCCCGTTAACCCTGTTGGCAAATGCTTCCGTAAATTTTTCCGGCATATGCTGGGTAATAACAATTCCTGGACATCCGGTTGGGAGGCTTACGAGTATCTGGTCTATAACTTCCGTTCCACCCGTTGAAGCGCCGATCGCTATAACTTTTTCTGTTGACCTGTTCCTGTTTACAATTTCAGATTTTGACAGTATAACATCTGCAGAATATTTCTGCTCAACATCAAGTTTTACAGGTGGGCGTTTTTTTATATTTTTCTTGGAATTACCCGCTGCAATGACTTTTTCTATAAGATCCCTGCCGAATTCAGCAACACTGTTATTATCATCAAACTGAGGTTTACCTATAACATCAAACGCACCAATCTCGAGAGCCTTTATCGCCGCAGTTGTACCCTTTGTGGTAAGTGAACTCACCATGATTGCAGGAACCGGGTTGGCAATCATAAGTTTCTGTAAAAAGGTAAGACCGTCCATTCCCGGCATTTCTATATCTAACGTAATGACATCAGGATTCAGAGTGTTTATTTTTTTTGCAGCTATACTGGCATCAATAGCTGTTGCAAGCACCTCAACATGATATGAGCTCGATAAAATATCGGTGAGAAATTTCCTCATTAATGCGGAATCATCGATTATCAATACTTTTACTTTGCCCTGTTCCATAAAGTTTTCTTCTCTAGTTTTTTATATTATAATACTGACATTGTTATGCTGTCACACCTGATACTGAAACAGTACATCAATGCTATCATACATAATGAAAATACATACTCGCTGACCAGATATTCTGACCACTGAATTATTTTACAAACATCCTGAAACATTAAAAATGATGTCTATAATTACATTTCAATTCCATTTTTATAAGAGAATAAATTTTCCTCTCTTACAGAAACAATATTATTAACTTCTTTCCCTTTTATTTTCCTTAAATACACTCTTCCAGACTCAATAGAAAATATGATTTTTCTTGTATAATCCTCTCCAACATCAATTGCAGTAATTGGTATATCCTCTATTTCCATAAAAAGTTTCGCTACCCTGATATTATCAGTTGGGATCATACTCGATTTACCTTTTGTATTTACCAGCTTCAGAATATTACCGCCGCCAAAAATTTTTGCGGTGAGGTTTTTTCTGGATGCCCCTTTACTTAAAATTTCAGAAACAATTGTATTTATTGCCGCTATCCCGTATCTCGCATTTTCATCACTGAAAACGTCATTTTTGCTTATTCTGCCCGGAAGCATGAAATGATTCATGCCACCGATTTTATTCTCAGGATCATGAAGACAAACTGAAACACAGGAACCAAGAAGTGTTCCTATGAATTCATCCTCGTCAGAAATATAATACTCACCGGGATAAATTATATTAAGTTTTTTCCCGAGTTTATGTTTTAGATTGACATGCACCTTATATCAAACCACCTTTCTATATATTGTTCTTCCGGCTAATGTAAATTTATCTGTTATACTTGTTATGTTTTCCGAATGGCCAATCAGCAAATAACCATCATCCTTAAGATAACTGTAATATTTTTCGAATAATTTTTTCTGTGTTTCCCTGTCAAAATATATTATAACATTACGGCAGAAAATAATATCAAACTTTTTCTTCATTGGATATTCATCCTGGAGAAGATTAAGTCTTCTGAAATAAACCACATCTTTCAGCTGATCTTTTACACTGTAAACTCCCCCTCTTTCAGTCTGATGGTATGTAAAATAGGTTTTTAAATATCTCGGATCAACTTCAGAAAGATGTTCGACAGGATAATTTCCCTCTCTTGCCTTGTCCAGAACCTGGGTATCTATGTCTGTAGCCAGCAATAAAAAATCAGGAGCAATTTTGCCATTAAAATAATCAAATAATGTAATTGCAATTGTATACGGTTCCTCACCTGTTGAACAGCCTGCACTCCATATTCTCAGTTCTTTTTCTCTTTTTTTTTCAAACTCCGGGAGTATATGTTTCTTCATATACTCAAAATGGTCATTCTCTCTGAAAAAATCAGTTTTGTTAGTAGTTATTGCGTTTATGAAATTTATTTTTTCATCTTCATAATTCTCCACAAGATAATCATAGTACTCTGAAAAACTCTCAAGCCTCAGCTCTCTCAGTCTTTTTATTAATCGGGACTGCATGAGGATTTTTTTTACATCGGCAAGTTTAATCCCTGCCTCATTATAGATCATGTCCCTGAGTTTGTTAAAATCGCTATCGCTGAGATTGTAATTATTTATCATGGCCCATCCTAATCAAAAAGTACTATTTTACCTACTTTATTTCTGTTCCTGAATTCATCTTCTACATATTCTTTTTCCAGCGTAATAAATTCAGAGAATTCCTCGTTATTTTGAAGTATCTTCCTGTAAACTGTTCCATCCTTTGGCGAAAAATAAAGCTTTCTCCTGAGGTTTCCGCCAATATCCATTTTCTCAATTGCAATTTTCTCAAGTGCAAAGTATTCTTTTACAAATTTAATATTATTTTCAGAAGAGGTTATTTTCCCCGAATTAGTATTATCGGTATAGCCTGCACCGAATATTTTAGCTTTCATGTGATGCCTGTCACACCCAAGTTTTATCATATCTGCCATAAGATATTCCATATTTAGTATTCCGATTCTGAAAATATCATCATACAGTATTCCCTCCGTTACAGCTGCCCCGGGAACAACAAAGTTGATCATCCCCCCCGCTTTTATCAGGTAATCGAAAAGGCATACCGCAAGACACGAACCCGCAACTGTTCCGATATAGCAATCATCGTTAGATGCGTAATGGTCACCGGGATAGATTAAATATAAAACTTTACCGGTTCTATTATTCTGGCTCCTCAGCATGTTTCCTTGAAATTCTCAATATTCAGGAACGTATCTACATCAAGGAGTATGATAAGAGAATCCCCTGCCATACCGACTCCTTCAATGGAATCGGTATCCACTTTTGCAGAAAAATTAATATTGGTTTTTATAGCGGAAACCGGGAAGCTGACAACATCTGAAACCGCATCCGCTATCATTCCAATAAGTCTTCCTTTGACCTCAACAATCAGTATTACGGTGAAAGAATCATATTCCTTGGAAGGAAGATTAAACTTTTTTCTCATATCTATTACAGGAACCACCGCTCCACGGAGGTTAATCACACCTTTTATAAATGATAAAGCTTTTGGAACGTGTGTAATTTCAACCATCTCATTGATTGACTGGACTTTTATAACTGAAACTCCATATGTTTCATCTCCGACAAGGAAAGTGACATACTGTTTCTCCTCTTCGCTTCTGCTCATCTCTGAAATACTATTAACATTATTTTCATACATAATTATTTCACAAACCTTTTTACAACATTAATTAAATCTTCCGCCTGAAAAGGTTTTATAATCCATCCTGATGCACCAGCTTCCTTACCTTTCTGAATTATATCCTTCTCAGCCTCGGTGGTCAATACTACAACAGGAGTAAATTTATCCACCTTTCTGAATTCCGTAATAAACTCTATGCCGTTGAGTACAGGCATATTAATATCACTCAAACACAGAACAACTTCGTCTCCACTGTTTTTAATTTCACTGATTTTATCTAGCGCGTCCCTGCCGTTTTCAGCCTGCTTAATCGTCAAACCAAGCGGTTTTAAAGCAAGTTCAACGCTGACTCTTATTGTTGGCGAATCATCAATAACCATTATAACTTTACTCATTTTTAAGCATCCCCCCTGTAATAATTACTGTAGTTTTATACCGGCTAATTCTAATAATTTTTTTAATTCCGGTGATACACCGACAAAACGGATCGTTTTATTCAGCTCCCTCACCTTTTCCTCAGCTGCTAATATAACCTGAGCAACAGAAGAATCTATTCTATCGGATTCTGAGAAATCAAGTACAATATGAGTATTATTTTCCACCTCTTCTCTTAATGAGAAATAGAAGCTGTTTATACTTTTCACATTGGCGTCTTTATCTACTTTCATATTAGCATTCCTTTTTATATATTTTTAATCTCTCCCATAAGTCCGTGTATATCAATTATCAGCGCCACTCTTCCATCGCCAAGGATAGTCGCGCCAGATATTGATCTGCTGGTTGTGATAAAATTATCCAGACTTTTTATTACTATCTGCTGCTGACCAATAAGGTCATCTATCATTATCCCTATCCTTTGACCATTTGATTCGACTATAACAATAAGAGCCTCCCATGGATTTGTAATAGCTGTTTCAATTCCAAAGAGCACATTGAGCCTTATCAGGGAGATATATTCTCCTCTTACAAGGATAACCTCCCCTTTTCCTTCCACTGTGCGGTAATCCTCTTTTTTGACCTGGATAGTCTCGATTACTGAAAGCAGCGGTATTATCAGGATTGAATTACCTATTTTGGTAAGCATACCCTCAATAATAGCCAGAGTAAGAGGAAGTTTAATTCTGATAAGAGTACCCTCACCCTCTTTACTCTTCACCTCAAGGGATCCTCTCAATTCTTCCACGTTTGTCTTGACAACATCCATTCCAACTCCGCGCCCGGAGAGATCTCCGACCTGCTCTGAAGTTGAAAAACCGGGATTAAATATTAATGACATGATCTTCTCTTTGGATGTTTCCTCCTCTGTGATTAGTCCAAGAGAAACCCCTTTACGTTTAACTTTTACAAGATCTATACCTCTGCCATCATCTATTATATCAATAAAAACATTTCCTTCCTGATGATATGCCTTTAAAGTTACAGTGCCTGCTGATGGTTTTCCTTTTTTTTCTCTTTCTGTTTCCACCTCAATTCCGTGACCAATTGCATTTCTGATCATGTGTTTAAGAGGATCTCCGATTTTTTCGATAACTGTTTTATCAAGCTCGGTATCACCCCCTTCAACCTTCAGCTTTATTTCTTTGTTCAGCGAATGGGCTGTATCGCGGACAAACCGTTTAAACTGATCAAAGGTCGGACCTATCGGCACCATCCTGATTGACATAATCTGCTCCTGAAATTCCCTTGTCACTCTGTCAAGCCCATAAAGAGAGTTCTTAAGCTGAAATGATTTTTCCTCATCCATATCCTCGGCAACCCGGTGGAGTGAGGCCTGCCCTATCACTATCTCTCCGAGCAGATTCATAAGGTTATCAAGCTTGGCGGAATCTACTCGTACAGTGCTTATTTCAAGCTTCTTTTTTATCTTATCCTGTTCCTGAAGAGCCTCATCTACCTGCCTGGTTGAAGCAAGTCCCTTCTGAACAATTATATCTCCAAGCTTCGAATTCTGAGTACTTTGAAGTTCCACTATTTCTTCAAGGTCAGTATTGTCTATAACGCCCTTCTCAATAAGAATTTCACCAAGCTTCTTCTCTGTTAGAAACTTGGCATCTTTAACTTCAACATAACTATCTGTTACATTTTCAATATCAATCCTGTTATCATCCATTACAAATAAAAAGACATCCCTGACCTTCATTTCATCATAATTAGTTTTTAGAAGCACTTCCCATGACTGATAACATTTTTCCGGATCAATTTTATAAAAATCCGGTATTCTTTTTCTGTCGACTACAGCATTAACAATTTCACCAAGGTTGCCGAGATCTTCCATCACCATCACGGGATCAATCCCCTTACTGAATATATCTTCTCTGAAGTTTGCATTGATTTTAAAATATCTTTCCGTGGTACCCACGCCTGAATATGCTCCAACATTGCGAAGAAAATCTTCTCCATCTGGCTGCTTTCTAATTTCAAACCCCATACAGTCATTTATTCTTGCAGTTAGATCCGCCTGGATTTTACCGGGATCTTCAATACTTCCATCATTGAAAAGCTCGTTTTTAATCCAGTCTATACTTTCAAGAAGAATGTCAATAATGTCGCTGCTTACTCTTATTTCTCCTGATCGCACTTTATCAAAAAGGCTTTCAAGGTTATGAGTGAATTCATAAATAGTTGTGAATCCTGCAATTCCGGAACTCCCTTTAAGTGTATGAAAATATCTGAATATTCTATTAATAATATCCTGATCATCTCTGTTCTCTTCAAGAGTTACTATATCTGTTTCCAGATTTCCTATAATCTCTTTTGACTCGTTTAAAAAAACATCGGTAAGACTCATATCCCCCATAAGTACTCTCCTGTTATAATAACCAAAAATAACTCCACTCAACTGTATATATTACAATAAAAATACAAATAAGAACAAAGCATTAAATATAAACAGTATAATGAAAAAAAATTATTTATTCAATATTTATTCATTACCAGATTTAAAAAAAGATCCAGAATATATTTCAAAGAATCGAAAGAATTTACAGAATCCCGGCATTATGGCCCTCTTAAGAGCTGTTTTAACAAAATTAATATATAATTTACATCTCTGATATACATTTAAAACCTACCCTCTCTATGTATAACTGATTACATGAAATTTTAAAAACAAAGAAATAACAGGATAAAATTTTTATCCTGTACAACAATTTTAATTAGCAGACGAATACCGCCGGATACTTTTTCAAGGTGTAGAACCTTTAAAACTATCTTAATAAAATAAAAATTAATCCGCATGCTCTTCAGGTAATTATACTACAAGGATGAAACTGCTTCAAAAGATCAGGTATAAAAGAAGTTTTGGGAAATAACAAAGAATGAAGCTGTTTTTTAAATCAACCCCATCACGATAAAACTGTTAATAAATTTGTCGGATTTTTCGCTTTGTTTCAGTAATAAATCAGCTCATATATTTTACTATTTTTTCATATACCCTGTCAGACGTAAATCCGAAATAATCGGCAAGGTCTGATTCCGGTGCTGATCTTCCAAACTCATTAATTGTGATAAAGAAAGCGTTTTCACCGGCATACTTCTCCCATCCCATTCTAATACCTGCCTCAACAACAACTCTTCTGCTGCAGCTGCCGAGTATCTCATTTCTGTAGACTTCACTCTGACGGTCAAAAAGTTCATGGCAGGGAAGAGACACCACTCTGGCACATATACCTTTTTCACTGAAAAGTTTTTTAGCGGCCTCTATGGATGTATGTACTTCGGAACCAGTTGCGATAATAACAAGATCCTGAGAATCATAATCATGAACAATATACCCACCCTTTGCAAGATCCTTTGCCGTTGACCTGCCTGTTCTGTCAATTACCGGAAGGTTCTGCCGGGAAAGAACAATCATGGTAGGACCATCCTCTCTTGATATCGCAGCGATCCATGCCTCGACTGTTTCATCCGCATCGCACGGTCTTATAACGTTAAGATTTGGAATTGCCCGAGATGATGCCAGCTGTTCAACAGGCTGATGTGTAGGCCCATCCTCTCCCACAAATATGGAGTCATGAGTAAATACATAAATAGATTGAAGCCCTGACAGCGCTGCAAGCCTCACTGCCGGACGCATGTAATCCATGAAAACAAAAAATGTTGCGGAAAAATTTATAAAACCGCCATAATAGGCTATCCCGTTCTGAATGGAACCCATGGCATTTTCTCTCACTCCATAATGAAGTATTCTTCCTACTCTGCCCTTTCCACTTTCGCTGACATTTTTCACCATAGTTTTATTACTCGGTGCAAGATCAGCGGAACCTCCGATAAAATTCGGCAGCTCTTTGTATAAAGCTTCAAGCACTTTTCCGCTGGCTGATCTTGTTGCAATTTTTAATCCTGCTTCAAATACAGGTAATGTTCCTCTCAGTTTTTCGATATCAGGTTTATAAAAATATCTGTTCCACTTTTCTTTCAACTCACCATTAATTACAGAATTAAATTTCAACAACCAGGAGTCGTATGTTTTCTTTTTTTCACTTCCAACTCTTCGGAAAATTTCATAGACCTCTTCCGGTACATCAAAACTTTTTTCGCCATTACATCCCAGTTTTTCCTTGGACTCTTTAATCTCCTTTTCTCCAAGAGGAGAACCGTGAGATTCCTCGCTTCCCTCCATACATGCACTGCCTTTTGCAATTACTGTTCTTGCTATAATTAACGATGGCTTATCCCTGACCTTCTGAGCTTCAAGTATTGATGCTTCAATTTCATTGAAGTTGTGACCGTCAATTTCCTGAACATGCCAGTCGTACGACTCAAATCTGGCCTTTACATTCTCTGTAAAGGCCAGATCAGTTGAACCCTCAATTGTAATCCTGTTGGAATCATAAATATATATAATATTTCCCAGTTTTAGATGACCGGCAAGTGATGCTGCTTCGGAAGATACCCCCTCCATCATACATCCGTCTCCGGCGATTGAATATATGTAATGATCAATAATATCCCCGAACTCCTCCACGAGAAGCTTTTCCGCTATAGCCATGCCTACGCCATTTGCGAAACCCTGTCCCAGCGGCCCTGTCGTAGTCTCAACTCCGGGCGTATGCCTGAATTCAGGATGCCCTGGAGTTAAACTCCCCATCTGCCTGAAATTTTTAAGATCATTCAGTGAAAGATTATAACCTGAAAGATGAAGCATCGAATAAAGAAGAGCAGAGCCATGACCTGCGGATAATATAAACCTGTCCCTGTTTACCCAGGAAGTATCTCTGCTGTTATAATTCATAATCTGCGTCCATAGCACTGAAGCAATATCCGCACACCCAAGCGGCATCCCCGGATGGCCGGAGTTAGCCTTCTGTACTATATCCATCGAAAGTGTTCTCACAGTCCGTGCTATGAGTTTAAGTTCATCTGTTGTAACCGGCATAGTATTCTCCGCAATTGTCGTTTAAAACCGGTTTTACTTCCTTATAACAGAATGAACCGGTAAATATTTACAGACATTATTCCAGCAGGCTTCCTCTTTATTTATTAAGGCTGTCGGAAATAGTATCGAATGGGTATTAAATTTTTTTTATTAATCACCCCGCTAATTAAACAAAAACAACATTGTCAATAGAGTCAAGGGATAAAATTATTTTTATAACGATTTTATTTTCTTGATTAAATCGCAAAGTTTCACAATAATAGTGACTGATTAAACCTCTGAAGAGATCCATAAGACTCTGTTTTTTATTTACAGGCTTAACAAAGGGCTATTTCCTTTTTATACCCTGTAAAAAACTTTGTCTTTATCACTACCGGAATTTCATCAATATGATGTTTAATGATATTGAAAATGGAGAAAATAATGTCTGCCAGATTAAAAAATCTTTTAAGCGTTGCCCTGATATTAACTATAACATGCTTTTCATGTAATGAAAACGGAGATAATAAAGTCTCTGCGCAAAATAAAGAAACACCTGTAAAATGGGAAAAAATTTCCTCAGGACTTAAAAATGCAAAATTACAGAAAAAACCAGTTCTTATATTTTTTTATACAGATTGGTGCATTTATTGTAAAAAGATGAATTCTGAAATCTTCAGCGATCCTGATATATCTCAATATATGAATGAAAATTTTTACAATATGCGGGTAAACCCCGAAAAGGATAGAGAGACATTCGAGATAATGGGGGAAAAAGTAACTCCTGCAAAAATGATGGCTTACACAGGCTCAAATGGATTTCCTACTATACTCTTTCTGGACAATCAAAGTAAACCTGTAACAACGCTGCCAGGTTTTATTGAAAAAAAAGTTTTCATTTCAGTCCTGAAATATATGAAAGGAGAATGTTATGAAAGCAAAATATCACTTGATGATTATATAAAAAATCCGGATCTTTGCAAGGCAAAAAAAGATTAATTTTTTATTTTTATTTATTAAGGATAAAATTAAAATAATAATTAAATAACTACAGAAAGATATTATAAAGAGATTTCAGAATGTGGGTATCAGAGGATCTATAAATGATTCAATTGGAATTCCTACATAAATCTCCATGCAGCCCTCTTTGAGGTAGCCATTTTTACCGAGATCTGCATAAATCTGGTCTTCCATCTGAAACCTTGTACATGAATAATATATATTCACTCCGAAATTCAATGAACATAAAGCAAGCTCAGCACCAAAACCTATATCATATTTATAACCGCTGATTTTTGTCGCATAAACATCGGTGGATAAACCTCTCTCCCTGACTGAAGGAAAAGCGGTCAGATTCCCGTTAACTCTCCCCCAAAGAGCAAAAAATGTAAATCCGCCACTTGCAGTATAATCTTCATTCAAATCTGAAGGTTCAATAAATGGAGCATAATGTACAACCGGCCCTATCATCCATGAATTGTAATTCATGACCTGATCACCCAATTCACCATCATCGGTAACTCTCTGCTGTAAAAAATGGAACCTATACGATCCCCTGATACCGAACTTGATAGCATGTTCCTCTAACCCGAGGATTATCGGATCGGTTGGAACAATATCAAGAGTCACACAATATGCCGTTTCATAATGACTTATATTGGTATTTGTCGGAATTTTGCTTTCAATAACATTATTCTCACTGTCAATAATGTCACCTGTTGTTGCAAAAGTATACATCCCGCCAAAATTCAGGTGAACAACCGAATTCAGAAATTCTCTTGAATAGAGAACCGTCGGAATAATTAAAATAAATAAAACTGCCGATAGATATCTTTTTCTCATATTATTATATTTATTATATTTATGTTATTTGTTATTCTGTCATTATAAAATTATTATCGAATAATTCTACTTTTTACTAAAGCTGATACTCCGGCTTACTTTTCTGTCAAGTGACATTATTTCATCATAATACTTGTCAAGTTCTTTGTCAAAATCCATATTTTCTTTAATTTTTTTCAGCATATCCTTTAGTACAATAAGATCACTTTTTCTGTCAATTACGCCTGTGTCAAGAACCTGTGAGATATAATCAAATTTATACTGCCTTAAATTTACCCTGAAAAAAAAATCCACTCCATAAATATGCAGCACTCTGGTAATTGATCCCGCACTAACCTGCCTGGAAAAATCATCAATAAGAGGGGAATCAACCGCTCTTACAGGTTTGACCTTTTTTGGAATTACAGAGTCTTTTTCATCCACAACCATTTTTTCGCTGGAATACTTCTTCCATAAATCATCATTCACAGAGAGTTGAACCTGTAGATTTTCCTCTTTCCATTCCTCTGTATATTCTTTATAATCTTTTTCAAGAAGTCTGGAATATTCGTCAAGCATTATAGCTTTATTAAGCAGCTTTCCCATGGGTGTATTAATAAGATACTGCAGCTGCGGGATCAATTCCTTGATTATCTGCCCTGATGACTTTCTTCTTCCGGTATCTTTTTCATAATCATCCATTAAAGCTTTGTGAAATACATCTCTCAGTTTCTGTATACTTAAAAGATCGGCATCAACATATCCGTTTATTTTCTCAATTTTCTTGCTTTTATCCTCTCGTGAAATCTCCATCACAAAAATTTTATGCGATTCCTTCAGTATGCTTATGATTAAATCCAGTTCAGATACAGACAAGCCTAACAGAGCCTCGGTTTCCTTAAAAAAAACATCCGAATGAGGTATAGAATCGACATTATAGAGACAATTTAATGCCACAATTCTCTTAAAAACTCTTTCAACAAGATCTTTATTCATTTAATTTGCGGGTTGTCTCACTTTTCAAAATTATATTATTATTTATACCTTAACAGCCAAAAACATCCCTCACACCCCGGTGAGAATATCAGCAATTTATAATATGATATAGTTGAATTTCAAATCAAGCTTTTAAACTCTCTAAAGAAAAAAAATTTGACAAAAGCTCTGCACGTGAAAACCCTTACTCTTATATCTGCTCTAAAGGAGATTCGTTTTGAAAATTAAAGGTTCCCAGATAATTGTTGAATCACTTCTAAAAGAAAATGTAGAGTGCATGTTCGGATATCCCGGTGGAGTCGTCATACCTATATTCCATGAACTGTATCATGCCCCGATAAAATTTATTCTGAGCAGGCATGAACAGGGAGCAATTCATGCAGCTGACGGTTACGCAAGGGCTTCCGGAAAAACCGGAGTAGTTCTCGCGACATCAGGACCAGGAGCAACTAACCTGGTCACAGGAATTGCAACGGCACATCTTGATTCTGTACCTCTTGTTGTTTTAACCGGACAGGTATCAACTAACCTTATAGGAAACGATGCTTTCCAGGAAGTCGATATTACCGGCATAACAAGGCCCATTACAAAACACAACTACCTGGTTCAGGATATAAAAGACCTTGCCAGAATAATAAAAGAAGCCTTCTATATTGCTTCAACAGGCAGACCAGGGCCAGTACTTATTGATATTCCCGTCGACATCTCCAACGCTATATATAATTTCGAATACCCTGACGAAATATCAATAAAAGGATACAAACCCACATATGAAGGGCACCCGGGGCAGATAGTGAAAGCATGCAGGCTTATTGAATCGGCAAAAAAACCTGTTATATATGCCGGCGGAGGAGTTGTTCTTTCCAATGCTTCTGAAGAACTGAGAAAACTTGTAAAAAAAACCGGTATTCCAGTCACCACCACTCTTATGGGAATGGGAATATTCCCTGAGACAGATCCACTCTCCATGGAGATGCTTGGAATGCACGGAACATACTATGCAAACTATTCTGTGCATCATTCCGACCTCTTAATTGCAGTAGGCGCCCGGTTTGACGACCGGGTAACCGGTAAAATTTCAGATTTCATCCCTCACGCAAAGGTAATACATATAGACATTGATCCGGCATCTGTCAGTAAAAACGTTCTTGTTGATATCCCCATAGTCGGCGACTGTAAAAAAATACTCCATGAAATCAATAAGGAGATTAACGCGCCGGAAATTGATGAGTGGGTAAAAGAGCTTATGACAGTAAAAAAAGACCATCCGTTGCATTACGAAATGAAAGAGAAAGATGATATCAAACCTCAATATGTTGTTGAGCAGCTTTATAAACTGACAGATGGAAAAGCAGTGATAACTACAGAGGTTGGTCAGAACCAGATGTGGGCAGCTCAATTCTATAAATATACCGAACCGAGAACATTTATATCGTCAGGAGGCCTCGGAACAATGGGATTCGGCCTTCCTGCCGCAATCGGCGCTCAGCTTGCACGCCCGGATAAAAAAGTAATCGACATTGCCGGTGACGGTTCAATCCAGATGAATATACAGGAATTGATTGTCGCGGCACAGCATAAACTGCCGATAATAATCGCAATACTTAATAACGGATTTCTCGGCATGGTACGCCAGTGGCAGCAACTGTTCTGGGACAAGAGATATTCTCATACATGTATAAATTTTGCACCGGATTTTGTAAAACTCGCCGAGGCATACGGGTGTACCGGGATAAGAGTGACCGAGAAAGAGGAAGTTGACGCCGCCATAACAAAGGCGTTATCTTCCACAGACAAGCCTGTAATTATTGACTTCAACGTCAGCAAAGAGGAGAACGTCTATCCGATGGTGCCTGCGGGTAAAACCATAAAAGAGACAATAATGAGAGAACTTGCGTAGGTATAAAAATGAGCCAACATGTAATTTCAGTAAAAGTAGAAAATAAGTTCGGAGTACTCGCTCGTGTGGCGGGACTATTCTCAGCAAGAGGTTACAATATAGATTCTCTCGCGGTCAGCAAAACAGAACATGAAGATATTTCAGTTATGACTATAGTAGTAAATGGCGACGATAGAATACTTGAGCAGGTAAAAAAACAGCTCAATAAACTTATTGATGTCATTAAAGTATCAGATCATGTTCAGCAGTCTTCAATTCAGAGAGAACTTGCGTTAATAAAAGTTAACTGTCCCCCTGCCAAAAGAGGGGAGATTCTTCAGCTTGCCGAACTGTTTAAAGCGGAGGTAGCCGATATTTCCCTTAAAACTATAACATTTTCAGTAAAAGGGGACTCAGAAAAGATTGACAGGTTTATAGAATTATCTACACCTTATGGAATAAAAGAATCAATGCGCACGGGACTGGTTTCGATCCTTAAAGAAAAAGATTGATTAAGCCTTCAAATGTAATGAATAATGAATTTTAGGAGATAAAAAAATGGCAAAGATGTATTATGAAAAAGATGCGGATATCAGTATTTTAAAAGACAAAACAATAGCTGTAATAGGTTACGGCAGTCAGGGTCATTCACAGGCTCAGAATTTAAGAGATAGCGGCCTTAATGTTATTATTGCAGAAGTAAAAGGCACTGACAACTATAAACTCGCTGTATCGCATAATTTTCAGCCTGTAACTGCGAAAGAAGCTGCTGAGAAAGCAGATCTCATCCAGATATTAGCTCCCGACCACATCCAGGAAAAAATTTACAATGAGGATATTAAACCCTTTATGAAAAAAGGGAAGACTCTTGTATTCTCTCACGGATTTAATATCCACTTTAAAAGAATTGATCCTCCCAAAGATTGTGATGTAATTATGATAGCCCCCAAGGGCCCGGGACATCTTGTAAGAAGCGAATATGAAAAAGGGGGGGGAGTACCCGCACTTATCGCAATCCAGAATGATGCCACAAAAAAAGCAAAAAAAATAGCTCTTGCATACGCAGATGGAATCGGGGCGACAAGAGCCGGTGTCATAGAAACAACCTTCAAAGAAGAGACAGAAACTGATCTCTTCGGCGAACAGGCGGTACTCTGCGGCGGTGCATCTCATCTTGTAAAAGCGGGTTTCGAAACACTTGTCAACGCCGGATACCAGCCTGAAATAGCATACTTTGAGTGTCTCCACGAGCTTAAACTGATAGTTGACCTCTTTTACCAGGGGGGAATAAACTATATGAGATATTCAGTTTCCGATACGGCAGAGTATGGAGATTATGTCAGCGGACCGAGAATAGTAACTGATGCAACTAAGAAGGAAATGGAGAAAATACTGAAAGAGATACAGAATGGAACTTTTGCTAAAAACTGGATCCGGGAAAATGAGACGGGACGTCCATTCTTTAACAAAATCAAGAAAGAAGAGAGAGAGCATCAGATAGAAAAGGTCGGCGCCAAGTTAAGAAAAATGATGAAATGGATTAACGCAAAATAATCTGTTACTTTTTTTTAATTTTTTTAAAAAAATTAAAAAAAAGTAAGATTTGAGTTGACTTAAAAAACCATTTCGATTTAACTGGTTTTATTAAAAGGAAAGCAACTTTTCCTGGTGGTTATAGAAAGAGGGCCACACCTGTTCCCATTCCGAACACAGAAGTTAAGCCTCTTATCGCCGATGGTACTGCATGGGTAGCTGTGTGGGAGAGTAGGACGCTGCCGGGTTAAAATATAAAAAAAAGAGATCAGAATAAAATGATCTCTTTTTTTTATATTTTTTTATCCTTCAACAAAAACTTCATCTGCTAAAAAAATATTATCAAGCCTGTCTGCTGATTACTGTAGGCCTGTTATATCGAATTTCATAGATAGAGGACTGGCTGCCACACTGATATTACTTATATCAATAGTTGTAGCAGAAAATGAACTTTTTGGATAAGACGGTGATGTACCTGTATATTTAATCATATTTGTAACACCACCGGAAGTAAATAGATCAGACGCCGACCCTCTGTCACTTTTACTCCATAAATCACTCCCTCCATCGGCTTCAATAATATTTATGCCATGGACTCTTGTCCCATTTGTACCTGCATTCACTTTGTCTGTTGAAGTATAATAGCTGACTACACCTTCATGTATATGAGTTATCATAACACCTGTTCCGGCAATATACCACTGTGTTGAAGTTGACTGAACCTTCCCTTCCAATAATAAATACTGTTCCTGACCGACGGCAGAATCAAGCATAACTTTATAAGCAATACCCGGTGTTTCAATATTATATATTGACTGGTTGCTGACATTTGATGTTATCTCCTCAACAGTAACCCATTTACCAGTCCCGGTACCACCCGCTTTTAAACGTTCCCACGCAAGAAGCGGAGCCGGAGTGATTCCGTTATATGCCCCCCCCGGCCCCATCCATGAACCATTCCCCATAAGACTCCAGTTGCCAACGCCATTAGTAGACCCGTCTGTGTCATACAGATCCGGCAGCCCCAATACGTGACCAAATTCGTGCGCATAAACACCCATGGATGAGTCTCCACGCCTGAAGGTATATTCCGGTTGTATTGTATAGACATTAAATGAAACACCGTCCCCGGTTGGGACAGCACCATATCCGGCGCTTACCAGATCCCACTGGTGAGACCATATTGTACCGGCACCTCCGCCGGATTCCTCACCTGGTCCTTCATGAATAATAATCACCGCATCAACATAACTGTCACCATCATTATTATACTGCCGGAAATCAACAGACTGATATTTGCTTACCATAAGCCTCAAGGCTTCACTTACAAGTTCTGCTGCATGCATATCATTACCGGACGCATCATTCTCTCCGTAATAACTCCAGGTTTTTGAAACCCTGACAGGGCCGTAAATATCAAATATAAGGTTTAAATTATTATGTGACATGTCCTTATAATACTTTCTTACTGAAAGAGTATCACCGTTTAAAAACTTCGAATATACAGAAGGATCCGTCGGGAAACTCTCCTCATCTTCCTCCTTTGAAACCCCACAGGAAATAAAAAATGCAAGTAAAAACAGATAAAGAGCCATAAAAGGTTTAAAAACAACTCTATCAGGTGAGCCATGTTTTTTAATTAAAATCAAGATATAAGCCGCCAGTATCAATAGTAACCAGTATATGGAAATATTCAGCTTCTTAATATTACCAATATCTGAGGAATACCTATAAGTAGCCTCATAAGAAGTAACAAAGTTCACAAGAAGAACCGGCACATGCCTATCACCGGATGATGGAAATGATTTTAACGGTGAATTCATGTTCAGTTTTGAATTCATAGATTCTATCCGGCTCATCAATGATTTTAACTCCCCGTTCTTCCTGTACTGCTCAACAATATCGGGATGAGGAGGCATGGCAAAGAGCTGTGAAACCGGGAAAATAAATACTGCAAAAATAAAATATTTTATCTTATGCATAATTACCTCTCTCCCGAAGTAATATCCAGTACTTCAATTTTATAGACAGAATCTGTTTTTACTTTATTCTTATACTGAGGATTTCTGGTTTTTGTCAGTGAGTTTATAAAGCCATCTTTTCCATATGTAGCTTTAATGATAAATGGTCCGTTTTCACCGGAGATAAAACCTTCGCAGTATGTTTTATAGATGTTTTCAATTGTAAGCATCTCTGCAAATTTTTTATGCATATCTGCTGCTTTTCCGTTTAACCTGCAGTTATAAATATTTCCGTTTTTTACATCGATATCCCATATACCGGAAAGAGGGCTGAAAGCTGAAAATCTTATCCTGGCTGAATATTCCCTGAAATTGGCTTTATTCCATTTTTCAATCGACTTTTTATAAGACAATTTACTTTCATCTGCATATACAGATAAAGACAAAGCCAGTATTGAAAGAATAAAACAAAATTTATATTTTTGCTTCATTTACTGATTCCTTTTACTGATTCCTTTAAAATCTACAAAAGTCTGATCTGAACAATTACCAGAAACACTCAAGAAAATTATCAGGCAACAAACTGCCGGAAAATAAACGGAATGTATTTATCTTTTTTTATAAAAAACCATCAGCATAACCCACAATATAATAAACTTTTTATTTAAATCATTTTTATAAAAACGGAAATCAAAATGGATCTTTCCTGTTCTTACTATGACACCAATAATTAGTTTTTGATAAATTAAATGTGTCAATCATGCTTGACAATATTTTCACAAAAAGGTCAATCGTCAAAAGGAAAAAACTGTGATAGATTTCGGAAAAATAAAGCTTACCTCCCCCCTTCTCCTTGCTCCTATCGCAGGATACACAGACTCCGTATTCAGAAAAATCTGCATAAGGCATGGCTGCGGATTAACCACGACCGAGCTTATAAGCGCTGAAGGCATAGTCAGAAAAAATAAGAAGACCATGGAGATGCTTGCTTTCACGAATGAGGAACGCCCAATTGCCATACAGGTATTCGGCAACAAACCCGATATAATGGGTGAAGCTGCCTCCATTGTTGAATCAATGCACCCGGATATAATAGATATAAATATGGGATGCCCCGCAAGAAAGGTCTGCGGCTCTGGTAACGGCGCATTTCTTCTTAAAGATCCGGATAAAGTCTTCCGCATTACCGAAAGTATAGTTAAAAGTACATCCATTCCAGTCACTGCTAAAATACGGATCGGTTGGGATGAAAAATCACTGAATTACATGGAAATTGTTAAAGCACTTGAAACAGCCGGAATTACCTTTATAACTGTCCATGGCAGAACAAGGACCCAACAATACAGCGGACTGGCAGACTGGAATATTATACGGGAAATATGTGAATCTTCGGCTGTTCCTGTTGTCGGAAACGGGGATATTGACTCTTTTGACAAAGCCTATGAAATGATGAAATTCTCAGGGTGCAGGGCGGTTATGATAGGAAGAGGGGCACTGGGGAATCCATGGATTTTCAGCGGAAGGACTCCAGACGAAGCTGAAATTCTACTGCAGGTAAAGGAACACTTCGATCTTATGTTTAATGAATTCGGGGAGAGAGCCATCCATTTAATGAGGAAACATACAGTAAAATATATACATGATATAAAAAACGCCGCAAAAGCAAGGTCGGCAATAGTCAATGCTGTTGACAAAAATGAAGTATTCAGAATTCTTGATTCCATGGAGAACAATATATGATAACAGGTACCGGCATAGACATAGTCAACATTACCCGCATAAAAAAAAGCATCGATGACCATGGCGACAGGTTTATTGAAAAAGTACTGTCGGCAGAGGAGTTAAAAAAAATTCCCTCCGCAGGAAAAGCATCGTTTATTGCAGGACGCTTTGCGGTAAAAGAGGCATTAGTTAAGGCATCAGGAACAGTTTTCCCCTTCAGCAATGCTACAATACTGAACGATGAAAAAGGCAAGCCATTCATCTCGGAAATACCTGATATATTGAGCGGTAAAAAAATACATATATCTATCAGTCATGATACTGACTATGCTGCAGCATTTGTAATAATTGAGGATTGATTACATATAGTATTTCTTCTGTTCTTTTACAGTTGATACAGGAAATCTTCCGTAATGGTGTCCGGGCCAGATAACTGTTTCATCCGGAAGAGATAATATACGGTTTTTTATTGATCTCATGATTGTTTCGCTGCAGCCGCCGGATGAATCGGTTCTGCCAAGTCCTTCGGTAAAAAGAGTATCTCCGGTAAAAAGGTTACCTTCAAAATACAGGCATATGCTCCCCGGCGAATGTCCCGGCGTATGAATCACACTGATTTCAGCATTGCCTACGTTAATTGCATCCCCATCACGAAGAAGACACACTTCATGTTCAACGGAGATCCCACCTTTCAGAAATTCTATAAACCTGTTAACTTTTTTCCCAAGAAAATAATAATCAGCTTCATGAATTAAGAGTTTGGCTCCGGTTTTTTTTATATAGTACCTGTTCCCACCTATATGATCAAAATGTCCATGAGTATTAATAATTTTTGTAATATGAAACTTGTATTTGTCTATTAAAGCATTTATTTTTTCGAAATCTGAAGATGGATCAACCAGAATGGCCTCTTTTGTTTCGTCATCCCCTATAAGATAACAGAATACCAGCATGTGCCCTACTACAATCTGTTCAATAACCATTATCAATCTCTTAATATTTTTTTTCATTAAAACAGCTTACAAATCAATAAAAATTCAAAACACCTTCCCCGAATATCAATTAATTGATTTATAAGTCAGACCTTTTAGATAAATCTATAAAAAATAAAATCATTTACTATAAAAAATATGAAAAACTCTGAAAAAAAGCCACTTTTATGTTTAATAACCATATGCCATTACTGTTGACCTAAAAAAAACATTTGAAATTATAAAGGCTACATTAACTCTGTCCCTATTATCTTCAGGAGGATAAATATGAAATCAAGTACAATACCGGAAGTAATTGAAGATATAAGAAATGGTAAAATGATTATCCTTGTGGATAATGAAGACAGAGAAAATGAAGGGGATCTTGTTATTGCATCAGAGCACTGTACCCCGGAGATCATAAATTTTATGGCAAAATACGGCAGAGGCCTTATTTGCGCCCCTATGACACAGACAAGAGCTGCAAAACTCGGCCTTGAGCTTATGGTACAGGATAATACAGACAAATACGGAACAGCCTTCACAGTCTCAGTTGATGCCAAAGAGGGAACGACAACAGGGATATCGGCACAGGACAGATCAAATACTATTCAGGCTCTGATTGATGAAAAAACAGCCCCGGAAGACCTCAGGAGGCCGGGACATATTTTCCCTCTTGCAGCAAGAAAGGGTGGAGTGCTGGTTCGCGCCGGGCACACTGAAGGAGCAGTCGACCTGCCGAAAATGGCCGGGCTTAAACCGGCAGGTGTCATCTGCGAAATCCTGAATGATGACGGCACCATGGCAAGGCGGCCCGACCTTGATAAATTTGCCGAAACTCATGGATTAAAAATTGCGACAATATCTGATCTTATTAAATACAGGCAGCATAAAGAACGCCTTGTAAAAAGAATATCATCTGCAGAGATGCCTACAGATCACGGCAACTTCAGGGTAATTGCCTTTGAAGCTGAAGTTGAGAATAAAACACACGTAGCACTGATAAAAGGAGACATTGAAGGTGATAAAGTTGTTCCTGTAAGAGTCCACTCTGAATGTCTGACAGGTGATGTTTTCGGGTCAAGAAGATGCGACTGCGGGTCACAGCTCCACGGCGCAATGGAATATATTGAAAAACATGGTTTTGGGGTAATCCTCTATTTACGTCAGGAGGGGAGAGGAATAGGACTGGCAAACAAAATCAAAGCATACCACCTTCAGGATACAGGTCTGGATACCGTTGAAGCCAATCTTAAGCTGGGATTCCCTTCCGATCTGAGAAATTACGGAATAGGAGCCCAGATACTTGTCGACCTCGGACTCAGGAAAATCAGTCTTATTACAAACAATCCAAAAAAAATAATCGGCATTGAAGGTTACGGCCTTGAGGTTGCAGGGAGAATACCGCTGGAAATCGCCCCGAAGGATGAAAACAGGTTTTATCTTGAAACAAAACGCGACAGAATGGGGCACCTGATCCTTGGAAACAACGACGCTGGCATTATCAAAGAGTAACTTAACAGGAAAAATTTAGTGACTGAAAACATACTGCCTACAATACTTGTAGTTGACGACGAAGAAGTCATACGTATTACCGTACAAAAAAAACTCTCGCGTATGGGCTTTAACGTAATTTCATTTGAAAAGGGTGAAGATCTCCTCTATTACCTGAAAAACTCGGAACAAAGTGCAGACCTTATCATAACTGATATAAAACTCCGTAAAATGGATGGCATTGAACTTCTGCGCAGAATAAACAGTATGGACGAACCGACACCGGTTCTTATTATAAGCGGACATGGTAATGTCGAAGACGCGATAAGGGCCCTGAGATACGGCGCAAGCGATTACATACGTAAACCTTTTGACATAAACGATCTCACCTCATCCGTAAGATCAATTCTTAAAAGAAAATCAGAGAAACGACTTTCAGAGAACTTCGCAAAATACAAGCAGTACGAAAAATCAATGCTTGTGATCCCAAATGACGGAGATCTGATAAACACAATATCCTTTAATTATACGAAAGATCTTGTCCCCGCCGGCCTTTTTAATTTTACAACATCGGCCAATATTGCGCTTTCTCTCCAGGAAGCCATTTCAAATGCCATGTATCATGGTAATTTCGAAATTGATTCATCTCTCCGCGACATTGGTGGAATGAAAGAGTTCAATAATGAAATCGAAAAAAGAAAAGCTCTCTCCCCCTTTAAAGAAAGAACTGTAAAAATCACTTATGAAATGACACCGGATTATGTTTTCTATGAAATAGAGGACCAGGGCCCGGGATTTAATCATCAGACACTGCCGGATCCCAGAGACCCTGAAAATTTCTTTAAAAACAGCGGAAGAGGACTTCTGATAATAAGAATACATATGGATGAAGTCACATGGCATGGCAGGGGAAATATAATCCGGATGAAGAAATACAAGGTAAACAGAAATAATTGAACATGGAGGAACAATGCAGACAGTCAGGTGGAACGGAGATTCAGTAACAATTTTAGATCAGAGACTTTTACCTTCGAAAGAGGAATACCATACATATACAGATTACTCCGAGGTGGCCGAGGCAATAACATCAATGGAAACAAGAGGAGCGCCGGCAATTGGAATTGCTGCCGGTATGGGTATTGCCCTTGCCGCAAAAAAGATGAAAAGCACCACAATCCAGTCATTCAAACAGGAGATGAACCGGGTCTTTGAATGTTTTGCTGCTACAAGACCCACTGCGGTAAACCTTTTCTGGACAATAAACAGGATGAAGAAGGTTCTTTCCGAGATAAATGATATTGATGAAGCGGTAAAAAAATTCGAAAGCGAAGCCATTGCTATTCTTAAAGAAGATATTGAAGCCAACAGACAGATGGGAAGAAATGGATCCCGGTTTTTACAGGATGGAGACATCGTCATGACTCACTGCAACGCCGGAGCCCTTGCTACCGGAGGTTATGGAACTGCTCTTGGAGTTATAAGAGCAGCAATTGAAGAAGGAAAGCAGATTGAGGTATTCGCTTGTGAAACAAGGCCCTATCTCCAGGGAGCAAGGCTAACAACATGGGAACTTCTGAAAGACAATATACCGGTTACCCTTATAACCGACAATATGTCCGGCTTCTTCATGAAAAACGGGATGATAAAAAAAGTAATTGTCGGCGCCGACCGGATTGCCAGGAACGGTGACACTGCAAATAAGATAGGGACATATACACATTCCGTACTGGCCAAAGAACACGGAATCCCGTTCTATGTAGCAGCGCCCTTGTCAACCCTTGATCCTGACACCGAATCCGGAGACAAAATAGTAATTGAGCAGAGAAATATTGACGAGGTTGCATATATTAAAAACGTCCAGATTGCGCCTGAGGGAATAAAAATTCTCAACCCATCCTTTGATGTAACCCCTGCAGAGAATATCAGCGCCATTATTACAGAAAAAGGTGTGATTGAAAATCCTTCCGGCAAAGGAATTATGGAGTTGTTTAAATAAAAACCTTTGGGATTCCCGCAAGGGGCTGACCGCCTCTTGCCATGTTAAATCTGAATCTGTCAGAATCCGTAAATACTCCTGTAATATAGAAGTACAATCGTATTACCGAAAAGCAGCGTAATAATTATACCCGCAGCAATAAACGGGGCAAAAGGTATCTTTATTCTGAAATTCCAGCCCTTTAATGCGCCCCAGACAATTCCGAAAACCGCACCTGAGATTAAGGAAACTTCAAGCAGCACAATGCTCATTTCAAGACCGAGCAGAAACCCTGCTGCAGCATAAAGTTTCAGATCACCTCCTCCAAATGCGCCGGGAAAAATAAACATAATAACCAGGAAAAAAAGGAGAAGAAAAATGAAGCCGTACAAACTGTCGAAAAGATTACTCCGCATAGCAACGGGATATATGGATAGAATAAAAAATACCAG
Source organism: Spirochaetota bacterium (assembly GCA_963664815.2). GTDB lineage: Bacteria > Spirochaetota > UBA4802 > UBA4802 > UBA5550 > WRGT01. The sequence goes on along the minus strand of CAXXHB010000003.1, from coordinate 602,187 downwards.
GATCAGGCTTAATGGAATTTTCATTGTTCTGATATCCACTACAGCTATTGTCACCAGCACAGAGGAAATAAGGTAAATAAAAAATGATAAAAGATCAGTCCCATGAAAAACCGCAACCATTAATGCCATAATGCCGTATAGTAGCTCAATTAATGGATATATAAAATAAATGCCCTTCCCGCAATGCGAGCATTTTCCACATGATAGTAAAAATCCCGCAATCGGCATAAGGTAAACCGGTGATATGCTTTCGCCGCATGAAATACATACAGAGCGCGAAAAAAGCGCTTTAAGAGGATTCTGCTTCATCATGCCGTTTGAATATCTTTCTGCAAGAGTATAAAAAAAGCTCCCGGCAAAAGTACCGGCTGCAAAATAAAGAATATAGTTTATCAAAATATTAAAGACCTCAACGAAATAACAACCCCTATATAAATATTTTCATGATTTACTTTTTCAAAATCAATAATAATTCCTGTACTTTTTAACAGAAAATTCTCTATTCTCCCCGCCGACAAAGGAGGCGGGGAGATATAATAGTTTGTTTTACACTAAAATTATGTTAAGGGGTTACCATTATTTCAAAATTATATGTCAATGTTATAATTAATCCCCGCTGTAATCTCAAAGGAGTTTACGCCCAGCAGAATTTTACTGTTTTTCTCTTCGTTTTCAACTTTTTTAGTATTGCCGAAATATTGTGTAAACTCCATGGCAAATGAATAATTCCTGCTCAACCGAATATCTCCGCCACACTTCAGATGCGAACCGGATATAAATGCAGTGTAATGGAGTGAACCTGCGGGATATGCTGAAAGCGGAGCTGAGGATGGACTGGATTGTTTTACCTCCAGAATCACATAGCTCATATTAACTCCCCCCGCAAAATAGATACTGTCCCTGTCCGTAAGGGGAATAGCTATCCCCAGAGAAAGTGGTACAGTAAATCTTGAAAATGTTACTTCAATTTCATTCGCTGTACTGCCGGTTTTTATTGAGCCCCTTGATTTATAAAACACATTTGTAGTATACTCCCAGCCCCCCTGAATCATAAGTGAATCGCTTACATAACCAAGGTTTATCGAAAAAACCGGGGAGTATGTCGTATCAAGCTCCGCGACAGTTGCTCCTGCAGTTGATCTCATTTCCATGTTAATGTCACCGTCAATTTTATCAACACCCCCTGCATCATCAGCGGCACCTGCCATAAATCCCACGTTGAACATTCCCCCTGCATGTAAATCAACACACAGAAATATAAGCAGCAATGTAATTTTAATATATTTCACTGATTACTTCCGGTTAACCTTATAAATTAAAATAAAGAGCCGCCGATGCGGTAATATGAAAACCTGTGAAATCAACCCGTGCATAATCTGTGCCATCTGTTATTACCTTACTCTTTCCACTCAGGTGCTTAATATCGCAACCGATAATAACCTTTTCATTCAACAGATACTCGCACCCGAACTCGGCAACAAGAGGAAAGGCGGAACCTGTAAAACTACCGCTGTGATTCAGGGATGCCGATTTAAAGCTGTTACTGTATGTGCCACAAGCATACGCCGCCCCTGCTCCCATGTAGACACGGGTCTCTCCCCAGAACAGAATTGACACCCCCATAGTAAGAGGAACATCAAATGACCACTGGCTGTAAGTAACATTCACAACTTCAGTACCGGCAGGATTCAGCGTTGACCCTTCACCACCCGAGTTCTGGTAGAGATATTCAATCCCTGTCCTGAAATATATATATTCAGATATGATTCTTAAATCTGCCCCGGCAATTAATGCTGTCGGGACTTTGACCGTAGAAACCGCCAGGGTATCAGAAGAACTGTTTATGCTGTTAATCCCGTCAAAAGCACCGAGGTTTTCTTTCTGCCATCCGGAGCTCATTGAGCCCCCAACAGCAGGAGAGTATCCCAGTCGTGTTGACACTGATACTTCAGCGGAATATGATATAACCGGAAAAAGGATTAATGTAATTATTATAATATACTTCAGTGTTTTCATAGAAACTCAATATCTTCCAAAATGATATACTGCACCAAACCTGATTCTCTGCCCTGAATAGTCTATGTAGTAGTCATCATATGAACCATTAGTGGATGCTACCGGAGATGTTCTGCCCGCCATATACTCCCACTCGACAATAAGAGAAGCATTGCCGTAAATTTCATATTCAATTCCGGAAATAAGTCCCCAGCCGAAAATCTGTTCATTTATCTTTTTATCATCACCCGTAGTTTTGACATAACCGGTCCCGAAAATGTATGAACCGCCCCCACCCATATAAACAAGTCCGAAATCCCGTATGGTGAGATTAATCCCTGCGTATACCGGCACTTCAATAAAAGATGCGGCAGTCCCTGTTACATCTCCGGCGCTGTCGTTAATAATCTTGCCTTTTTTCAGAGGATACGAATACTCGGCACCGGATCTGAGGAAGAGTCTGCTCATATCGAGCTTAAGAACAAGCCCTGCTGAAAAATTCTGCTGTACAAGCGCCTGAATACCGTATTTATCTGAAAGCATACCCATATCATGCTGATATCCTGCAGTAAGACCCATGGAGAATTTGTCTTCCGCATAGCATGCAGCCGCAATGAACAGCATAAGTGTGGTTATGGTCTTCTTCATTCTGTTCCCGGTCATATATTGATTGAATCAGCCATGTAATTTAACCTAAAAACTTCAGCGTTCACAAACGTTGAAGTTGATAACATTACTGAGTTTTATTGCAATAAAAAACAATAACCTCATACATTTTTGAAGTTACAATCTTTTTTCATTTGTTTCTCTCAAAAAATTGACAAAAAATCGTTATTATTTAGTTATAGCAGTTAACGATTGAATAGATATTACTATCTGGTTTTGTCTCCGCTCAACCATGATAAAATAGTACGAAGGGCAAAATATGCTGATTCATTCGTGAAATGCTCATTATAAGTGAAATATTCAGCAATGCACTCATTGCGCGTGTACGCAGGGATTAAAAAATTGAATACTGAAAGAACATCGTTATCATGAGAATAATAATTTTAACAGCTTTAACCACATTATCCCTTTTCAACCTTTGCTGTTCAGGTATGCAGCTGACAGACAGGAATGTTTATAGTGAACTGCAGTCAACTGCTGAATCCATTAAAAAAGACAGAAAATATATATATAAACTCGACGATAAAATAATCGGTGAAAAAGGATATTTTTATATTATCCGCAGTGATGGAAAAATTTCATACCATCCTAAAAAAGCCCTTATTAATTATGACCTCAGCGGGTACGCTTTTGTTCAGAAAATATTATCTGACAGAAACGGGTGCATTTCCTCTAATGCGGATGGAGCATGGCGTTATATTTTTTTCAGGGAGATTGATTCTGATGAAATTCTCTGTCTGACTATTATTTCTAAAGAGTTTGATGAGAATATCAATGAATGCTATTCAGAGAGTGATGAAAAAAAATGAAAGATTTTAAAACAGCCGTATTCTCAGGCGGAGGAAGCAGATGTATGTGGCAGGTTGGATTCTGGCATACAGTATCCCCTGAATTGCAACTTTGTCCCGATATTGTCGCAGGTGTAAGCGCTGGCGCCGCAATGGCAGGGATGATAATGGGAGGGACGGCAGATATTGGGCTCGCTATGATAAAGGAAGCCACTGCGGCGAACAAAAAAAACTTTTACATGAGCAACTTTCTTAAAAAAGAACCTGTATTCCCACATTACCGGATATACAGGGAAACAGTTTTAAAAACTGCTACAATGGAAGCCCTGAATCGCTTTAAATCAGGACCGGAGGTAAGAATATTGATTACCACACCTCCATTTTATCTCGGTGCGCGTTCCGGTACAGCTGTCGGACTGCTCGCTTATGTGCTGGAGAAACACACTATGCATCCGGTACACCCGAAACTGGCGTCCGCCCTTGGATACAAACCTGTAGTGGCCAGACTCAATGATTGTGATACAGCGGAAGAGGTTGCAGATCTTGTAATGTGCTCATCCTGCACACCCCCCTTTCTCCCCATTATGAAACACAGGGGGAAAATATCCCTGGACGGAGGCATAATAGACAACGTTCCTGTGTCTGCAATTGGTGACGATGAAAAAAAAGGTAAAATGCTGGTTCTGATGTCGAGAATACACAGGGAGGACAGAATTCCACAGATCCCGGGAAGGCTATACGTACAGCCTTCAGTTACCCCGCCGGTTTCCAAATGGGATTATACCAACCCTGCAGGACTGCAGGGTGCATATGATCTTGGAAGAAAGGATGGTGAAAATTTTATCAGCAGATACAGAAACGGCTCAGTTAAAGTTTAACCTCTCCAAACCTGTTATGCCGGGAGAGGAAATACAGACCAAGGCCGGTTACCGCTATGGAATGGCTGAACTCTCCATTCCCTATCATCTCTGACAGTTCGTTAACAGTTACTGTAACTACCTCAATATCCTCGGCTTCATCCAGATCCTGTGAGGCTGAAAGTTCGCATCCGTCAATGAAATAAAAGCTTATCCTGTTGCTCATAATTGCCGGATTGACCCATAAACTTTTAAGCAGGTGAACAGAGCTGCCGATATAACCGGTTTCTTCACGAAGCTCCCTTACCGCACAGTCTTCAGGGTTTTCCCCGTCATCAATAACTCCCCCGGGAGTTTCAATCGAGATCTCATCTGTCCCCAGCCTATGCTGCCTGACGAGGATAAACCTTCCATCGGTAGTGAGAGCAACAACATTGATCCAGTTAAAAGTATCAATAACATAGAAATCGTTCTGAACATTCTTCGTTTTATGCAGACAATCAAGATTCCTCATGGTAAAAATTCTGTTCTTAATATCTACTTTCTGTTTCCTTATCTCCCATTTCTCCATTTAAATTCCTCATATTGTACTAAACCGTAAAATCAATTCCTATATTGTGGTAATATAATAAAAAGGTTAAATTAAAAATAAACTTCACTTTATCAGCATACACTGAACAAAATTAAATGATTTTCACGATTCAGCAAAAATATATTCTCACAAAATACCGGCAATCGCTGAATCCCGGAATCGTGTTCAGACAAAAAGCCTGGTTAATCATCACATCAACGGCCTCTTTTCACTGTCCCGAATTTCTATTATCCCTTCCACATCATCAGTAATTACAACACAGGCGATATCCTTTACCGCATTATACTGCACTTCGCTGTTGACCGTCCAGAAAACAAGCCTTATTCGTAAAACCTTCGCAACAGCAACAAAAAGCTTTACCGGAATTGCCATTGTTTCTGTAAAAACATTAACCGGCAGATTGACCGACCAGGGCCTCTGCCTGATAATTCCCCATATCTGTCTTACCGGCTTATTCTTCAGTTCTGCAGTTTCAAAAAGCATCCCTGTCCTGAAACCGGCATTTTTAAATGGGGGTAAGAGGCCATGGTTGAATGACGATATCAGTATATTGTCCTTCTTTTTTTTATCACCAAGCTTGTTGATGATTATCGGGCAATCATCAACTGATAGAGTCTCCTCTTTTAATTCAATGTTTATAAATTTACCGGAGGGGAGCGAATCGAGAAAGGAATTGAATTCCGGGATACACTCCCCTTCTCCGGCCTTGAGAGTCTTTATTACCGCTGATGCTGAAGTCCCTATATTCCCGCCAAAACCGGTCATCCGGTTAAGTTCAACATCATGAAAGATAAAATATACACCATCTGATGATTTCTGAACATCACATTCAATCCCGTCGGCACCATACTCAAACGCCTTGGCAAACGCAAGAAGTGTGTTTTCCGGAAACCTTTTTCTGTAACCCCGGTGCCCCAGAACCAGTATTTTTTTATTCATAAATCCTCATTTATGTTCAACAGACTCCCCTTTCATTTAGATCCCGCCCGGTTTTCGGGTGAGAAATCTTTTTATAAAAAATATTCTCTGAATATAATCATGAAAAAACCTACTTCCCGCAGATATATATAGTGGCAACACCGAATGTTTTTCTTTTAAAATCGACAGATGCAAATCCTGCATTCTTAATTCTTTCTATAAGAGTACCTCTGTCAAGAAATGTCGATATGCTCCCTGCGAGGTAACCATATGCCTCCCGTTTCCCGGAAAGCAACCCGCCGATAAACGGCAATATCTTTGTAAGGTAAAGATTGTAAAAAAAACGGACAAAAGCATTATCCGGTCTTGTAAGTTCAAGTATAAGGAGTTTTCCCCCCGGTTTAAGCACGCGGTGAGATTCTGCAAGAAAGTTGTCCACATCGGGGATATTCCTTATTCCGAACGCAATGGTAAGAAAATCAAAACTGATGTTCTTAAAAGGGAGTCTCCCTGCATCTGCTGATATATTCTCACCCGTAAGCCACCCCTTTTCCACCCCTTTTTTAAGCATGTTGAATGAAAAATCGAGAGAGAAGAGCTCTCCCCCACCCTTGACAAGCTGCCTTGTAAGATCACCTGTACCGCAGCAGATATCAAGCGTCCTTTTACTTCCCGCACCATTAAGAAGGCGCACAAGATCCCTGCGCCAGAAGTTGTCAATTCCGCCGGAGAGTATTCTGTTCAGAAGATCGTAAGTAGGGACAATCGAATCGAACATGGAGCGGATATAACGCTTTTTGTCTGACGGGTCGACATTGTCTATTTTGTAATCAGAGTATGCTGTCATTTAAAATTCCGTTATTCAGTAATAAAGAGATTATCAGAGAGAGGATATTTTATTTCAAGAAATAAATTTATTCTGTATCTGCCCCGATTGCTTCCAGGTCGGCAATGTCTTTTTTCCTGCCGATGGCCCTCTTGTTAGCTATATATTCTTCCTTCCCGAGAAAAAAAACCGGTACATCTCCATAATATTCTGAAATTTTATTTTTAAATGCATCCTCCCATTCCACGCCTGTGATAGATGTGATGATATCGATACGTACCGGCGGAGAACCAAGCTGTACTACCATTTGGGGAACAGAAAAATCCCCGACTGACAGATTCAGAGATCCGAACCCGAAATCACTCAAGGCAGATAAAATTTTCCCGGCGTTTTCATGCGAGGGTCTGATATACAGGTCGATATCACCTGTATACCGGGGTGCCCCGTAATGAGCAAGGGCATAGGATCCGACAATTATATACTCTACATTATACCTGTTGAATAACTCTAACAGTTCTTTGAAGTCTTGCTGTATTTCCATGGTATTGTCTCCGCAGAATTTCAACAGCTGATATTCTCTCTCCGGGAGAGCGTGACAGCCAGTATTCAAGATCGGATTTTATCAGATCATTATCATCCAGTCTGCATTTTTTCACAATTTTATCAATCATAATTGATTGGTACGTCGGACCGGTTGATATGTCAACTCAATAACAAAGATTGAAATATTTAATACCCATGATTCCTGAAGATGTGCGTGTTTTTTGTAAGAAAAAAGAAAATACACCGTCTGTAGGATAAAGACTCCTCAATAAATAGCCAATCGGATAAGTAGGGATATACTACCCTGTTCATCCGGTAAAAAGTATAATATTTTTCAGTTTTAAATATAATATTGTGCCATTCCGTTTCCAGCAGCATTACTCAATTAATGCATTTTTCTATAAAATTTTAAAGAATATCCCCTGAAATAATTCATACATAAAAATTGTTTTCTATTCAGCAATTATGCTTTACGAAACTATAATAAAGAAGTAAATTGTTTATTACGATAAGGTATATATGGGCATTTATTTAAGATTAAGAATAAAAAATATGCATAAAAATATAAAAAATAAAATAATTATTACACTGATTGCAATAATTCCGGTTATCACAGATTTTCACATTTTACGGCTTGAGGCTCAGACCCCCCCTTATGCTGTTACGGTAACAAATATAAGATTTTTAGGGGGAATAGGTAAAGGGCCCACAAGCAGCGGCGATAATTACCTGGCAACAGCCTATTTAAGAGGATACGGACAGGGGGGAACATCAATAGAACTGACGGCTGAGATGAATAACGGTTCAGGTAGTGCCCCTATGTATGGAGATGTATTATTTACAATTACACTCACAGACGTCGCAACACCAGCCAATACAGGAACTTTCAATGTAACTATTCCATCAGGTTCCCATACCGGAACTGCAGTTGTACCATATAATTCCACTTTTACCGGTTGCTCATTATTTACTGTTGCATCAGGAAGTACACTGGAATGGTCATATACTGCTACTGCCGCCACAGGTGATTATGTATCAAGCCTCACATCCAGCACTTCAAATTCCATCTGGTGGGACAATCTGGACGCACCATCATCGGGAACCCCGGCATTAACCGTGGTGGAGGTTACCTCCACCACCTCTTCAATAACCTTTTACTGGACACCAATCAGTACCGGTACCGACCGGGATTTTTATGAATACAGGGTCTATTACAGGGCATCTTCAACTTCAACTACAGGCCCGTACAAACTGTGGAACGGATCTAACGATGCAACTCTCAGGGGTATTGCAAATAATCCGGCCATATCTCCAACGAATGACCCTGCTAGACATTTTGACGCTTCAGGGAGAAAATATACAACTATTCCTAATCTGGGACTTTTTACCACTTACAATTATTTCATCACAGCTGTAGATGTTTTCGGCAATGAGATAACCGAGGCTGATGCAGGCCCCCCGGTAGGTTCAAGGAGTATAGCAACAAAACCATTAACCCTTACTGCAACAATATCTGACGGTATAACATCATACTCCGATTTCAGCACTCTGGCTGTACCTGCAAACAGAACACTGCAGGAGACAAGTATAAAGGTTGACATATATACAGTTACGGCCACCCAGCAGCCGGATGCCTGCATAATATGGTTTTCTCCCTATGCCTTGGATGCTATAAACATGGAAAACGGGCTGAATGCGCCGAACAAAACCGGTCTCCCGACAGACCTTGATTCAGTTGCCTCAGTACGCACTGCCCCCAACAAATGGACAGCATATCTCCCGACAATACCGACGGCAACAGGCATAAACCAGATAATAAAAAGCGGAACATCAGTACGGTTTATCGTGGAACTGAAAAACTCCGGCGTATCCACATTTGTCGATTCTGATTCCGGATCAAGCCCCAACGATGCTGAATGGACATTCTATGTAGGTAATTCCATCAATTTCAAACCATGGCCGGTGCGAATACTTAACAATGTATTGACCGCTGATAATCCTGTCGCATACCCGGCATATTACCTTACAGAGGACGCATATGTTACAATAAGGATCTATGATATAAAAGGAAGAGCCGTTGCAACTCTTATTGAAGACTCATTCAGACGCGGCGGGCAGAATGTAAAGGAAAACGGGTGGTCCGGTTCAAACAAGTACAAAAACAAGGTTGGAATAGGGCTATATTATGTACATATAAGCGCAAACAGCGTCTCAAGCGGAAAAACAATACTCAATAAATTCGAAAAGGTAGTAATGGCTCACTGAAATAATTTCAGATTTTTTGTGGAAAAAAGTAACATTTGACAGTAAATTTGTTCTAATAAAGTGGATATAAATTATGAAAAAAATATCACAGATGATTATGCTCCTGTTGTTGTTTTCAAACATATTCTGCGGGGGTACAACCTCATCTTCCGATTCCTCTTCAACCGGAGGGAGTACAACATCGACAACAGGGCCGGAAATATCCGTTTTATTAAATGCTACGGAGATATATACAGGCGGGGGGCCATATTCCTTTGGTTCCCTTAATGTAACCGGAGGGACATCCGTTGTAAATTTCACTATAAAAAACAGCGGCAACGCAAATCTGACTATAAGTTCAATAGTTGCAACAGGTGCAAATCCCTCTTATTTTACAATTGCCGGCATAACGACACCGGCAACAATCGCGGCAGGGGGTTCTGCTACTTTTACAATTACATACGATCCCGCCGCTGCGGGAAGCCACTCTGCATATATAACAATTGCCAACAACGACTCAACCGATAATGAAAGCTCATTCCAGTTTCTTGTATCCGGTGTCGGAATTGCCGATTCCCCGGAGATAAATGTTCAGAATGCCACAGGGAGTAATCTTCTTTCAGGCAGTGGAATTTATGTGTATACTTCAACCGCAGTAGCCACACCGATAATTAAAACATTTACAGTTCAGAACCTGGGTACTGCCAATCTGACTATTTCCGGCATTTCAAATTCTAATACAACCGATTTCACTGTCGGAGCATACACTACACCAATTGCAGCATCATCTTCAGGCACTTTTGATATTACATTCAGTCCCACTACTTCCGGATATAAGACAGCTACTATTACAATCACAAACAATGATTCAGATGAAGGATCTTACACCTTTACTGTAGGTGGTTCAGGAATTGCCAGCACTGCACCTGAGATAAATGTTAAACAGGGTTCAACAAATCTAACCAGCGTAAGCGGTGTGTTCGATTTTGGTACTCAGAATTACCTTGCAGGAACAATAGTACAAACATTTACTGTACAGAATGTTGGTACTGCAGCTTTAAGTATCACCGGTCTTTCCAGCTTTGACAACGTCCAGTTTGCAGTTTCAGCTTTGCCTGCATCAATTGCTGCCGGCTCTTCAGCAACTTTTACTGTAACCTTTGATCCCGGGGGTTCAGGGATTCGATCTACGACTATTCAGATTGATAATGGTGATTCGGACGAAGGTACATATACATTTACCGTGAAAGGTACCGGTACTGCACCAGCATTCAGTTTGACAGGGGACACTGCATTCGGCAGTGTTAATTTAGGTTCTTCAAGCACTACACATACCTTTTATATAAATAATACCGGTAACTCCACAATGACAGTTACCGGCATTGCCATGAATGGAACATATTCTGCAGATTATACCGTTACTACACCCGCTTTTCCAATCAGTATTGCAGCCGGCGGCAGCAGTTCTTTCAGCGTAGTGTTTACTCCTACGTTAGCAGGGCCACGTTTTACCGGTACAAATATTGGAGTAACATGGGATACCGGGACTACAAATACTGCGCTTACATCAGGTACAGGTGTTGCAGTTCCTGTTGCTGTATTTACTCCAAATATAGATTTTGGCAATGTTGAAATTAACACCACCAGCACTGTAGCTGTTACTATTCAAAATACAGGCGGCGCAGCTCTTACTGTCACTGGTATCACCGGACTTGCTGCTCCATTCACTAATACTGGTGGCGCAACAACTATTACTGCAGGATCAAGTTACACCTTCAACGTAACTTTTAGCCCAACTACTACTACCGGGTCTCCTTTCTCTGACACCATCAACATCGCCACTACTGAACTTGGAACTAAAACTATCGCTCTCACTGGTACTGCTACCGCAACACCAGTCGCTGTTTATACTCCAAGTGTCGATTTCGGCAATGTACATATTAGCACTACCAGCTCAGCAATGGCTGTTGTAATTCAAAATACCGGGAACGCTGATCTACATATCACCGGCATCAATCTCACAACAGGTCTTCGTTTTGCACAAACAGGCGTCAGCCCAACTACTGTAACCGCAGGCTCAAGCTATACTTTCTATACAACTTTTTCACCTATAGCTGCAGTCGCTTATTCTGACACCATCAATATTGTTACTACTGAACTCGGAACTAAAACTATAACACTCTCTGGTACAGGTATCACTGCACCAGTCGCTGTTTATACTCCAAATGTCGATTTCGGTAATGTCGAAATTAATACTACCAGCACTGTAGCTGTTACTATCCAGAATACCGGGGACGCAACTCTTACTGTCACTGCTATCACCGGACTTGCTGCTCCATTCACTCATACTGGTGGCGCAACAACTATTACTGCAGGATCAAGTTACACCTTCAACGTAACTTTTAGCCCAACTACTACTACCGGGTCTCCTTTCTCTGACACCATCAACATCGCCACTACTGAACTTGGAACTAAAACTATCGCTCTCACTGGTACTGCTACCGCAACACCAGTCGCTGTTTATACTCCAAATGTCGATTTTGGTAATGTCGAAATTAACACCACCAGTACTGTATCTGTTACTATTCAGAACACCGGGAACGCAGCTCTTACTGTCACTGGTATCACCGGACTTGCTGCTCCATTCACTAATACTGGTATTGCAACAACTATTACTGCAGGATCAAGTTACACCTTCAACGTAACTTTTAGCCCAACTACTACTACCGGGTCTCCTTTCTCTGACACCATCAACATCGCCACTACTGAACTTGGAACTAAAACTATCGCTCTCACTGGTACTGCTACCGCAACACCAGTCGCTGTTTATACTCCAAGTGTCGATTTCGGCAATGTACATATTAGCACTACCAGCTCAGCAATGGCTGTTGTAATTCAAAATACCGGGAACGCTGATCTACATATCACCGGCATCAATCTCACAACAGGTCTTCGTTTTGCACAAACAGGCGTCAGCCCAACTACTGTAACCGCAGGCTCAAGCTATACTTTCTATACAACTTTTTCACCTATAGCTGCAGTCGCTTATTCTGACACCATCAATATTGTTACTACTGAACTCGGAACTAAAACTATAACACTCTCTGGTACAGGTATCACTGCACCAGTCGCTGTTTATACTCCAAATGTCGATTTCGGTAATGTCGAAATTAATACTACCAGCACTGTAGCTGTTACTATCCAGAATACCGGGGACGCAACTCTTACTGTCACTGCTATCACCGGACTTGCTGCTCCATTCACTCATACTGGTGGCGCAACAACTATTACTGCAGGATCAAGTTACACCTTCAACGTAACTTTTAGCCCAACTACTACTACCGGGTCTCCTTTCTCTGACACCATCAACATCGCCACTACTGAACTTGGGACTAAAACTATCGCTCTCACTGGTACTGCTACCGCAACACCAGTCGCTGTTTATACTCCAAATGTCGATTTTGGTAATGTCGAAATTAACACCACCAGTACTGTATCTGTTACTATTCAGAACACCGGGAACGCAGCTCTTACTGTCACTGCTATCACCGGACTTGCTGCTCCATTCACTCATACTGGTGGCGCAACAACTATTGCTGCAGGATCAAGTTACACCTTCAACGTAACTTTTAGCCCAACTACTACTACCGGGTCTCCTTTCTCTGACACCATCAACATCGCCACTACTGAACTTGGGACTAAAACTATCGCTCTCACTGGTACTGCTACCGCAACACCAGTCGCTGTTTATACTCCAAATGTCGATTTTGGTAATGTCGAAATTAACACCACCAGTACTGTATCTGTTACTATTCAGAACACCGGGAACGCAGCTCTTACTGTCACTGCTATCACCGGACTTGCTGCTCCATTCACTAATACTGGTGGCGCAACAACTATTACTGCAGGATCAAGTTACACCTTCAACGTAACTTTTAGCCCAACTACTACTACCGGGTCTCCTTTCTCTGACACCATCAACATCGCCACTACTGAACTTGGAACTAAAACTATCGCTCTCACTGGTACTGCTACCGCAACACCAGTCGCTGTTTATACTCCAAGTGTCGATTTCGGCAATGTACATATTAGCACTACCAGCTCAGCAATGGCTGTTGTAATTCAAAATACCGGGAACGCTGATCTACATATCACCGGCATCAATCTCACAACAGGTCTTCGTTTTGCACAAACAGGCGTCAGCCCAACTACTGTAACCGCAGGCTCAAGCTATACTTTCTATACAACTTTTTCACCTATAGCTGCAGTCGCTTATTCTGACACCATCAATATTGTTACTACTGAACTCGGAACTAAAACTATAACACTCTCTGGTACAGGTATCACTGCACCAGTCGCTGTTTATACTCCAAATGTCGATTTCGGTAATGTCGAAATTAATACTACCAGCACTGTAGCTGTTACTATCCAGAATACCGGGGACGCAACTCTTACTGTCACTGCTATCACCGGACTTGCTGCTCCATTCACTCATACTGGTGGCGCAACAACTATTACTGCAGGATCAAGTTACACCTTCAACGTAACTTTTAGCCCAACTACTACTACCGGGTCTCCTTTCTCTGACACCATCAACATCGCCACTACTGAACTTGGAACTAAAACTATCGCTCTCACTGGTACTGCTACCGCAACACCAGTCGCTGTTTATACTCCAAGTGTCGATTTCGGTAATGTCGAAATTAACACCACCAGTACTGTATCTGTTACTATTCAGAACACCGGGAACGCAGCTCTTACTGTCACTGCTATCACCGGACTTGCTGCTCCATTCACTAATACTGGTGGCGCAACAACTATTGCTGCAGGATCAAGTTACACCTTCAACGTAACTTTTAGCCCAACTACTACTACCGGGTCTCCTTTCTCTGACACCATCAACATCGCCACTACTGAACTTGGAACTAAAACTATCGCTCTCACTGGTACTGCTACCGCAACACCAGTCGCTGTTTATACTCCAAGTGTCGATTTCGGCAATGTACATATTAGCACTACCAGCTCAGCAATGGCTGTTGTAATTCAAAATACCGGGAACGCTGATCTACATATCACCGGCATCAATCTCACAACAGGTCTTCGTTTTGCACAAACAGGCGTCAGCCCAACTACTGTAACCGCAGGTTCAAGCTATACTTTCTATACAACTTTTTCACCTATAGCTGCAGTCGCTTATTCTGACACCATCAATATTGTTACTACTGAACTCGGAACTAAAACTATAACACTCTCTGGTACAGGTATCACTGCACCAGTCGCTGTTTATACTCCAAATGTCGATTTCGGTAATGTCGAAATTAACACCACCAGTACTGTAGCTGTTACTATCCAGAATACCGGGGACGCAACTCTTACTGTCACTGCTATCACCGGACTTGCTGCTCCATTCACTCATACTGGTGGCGCAACAACTATTACTGCAGGATCAAGTTACACCTTCAACGTAACTTTTAGCCCAACTACTACTACCGGGTCTCCTTTCTCTGACACCATCAACATCGCCACTACTGAACTTGGGACTAAAACTATCGCTCTCACTGGTACTGCTACCGCAACACCAGTCGCTGTTTATACTCCAAATGTCGATTTTGGTAATGTCGAAATTAACACCACCAGTACTGTATCTGTTACTATTCAGAATACCGGGAACGCAGCTCTTACTGTCACTGCTATCACCGGACTTGCTGCTCCATTCACTCATACTGGTGGCGCAACAACTATTACTGCAGGATCAAGTTACACCTTCGACGTAACTTTTAGCCCAACTACTACTACCGGGTCTCCTTTCTCTGACACCATCAACATCGCCACTACTGAACTTGGAACTAAAACTATCGCTCTCACTGGTACTGCTACCGCAACACCAGTCGCTGTTTATACTCCAAATGTCGATTTCGGCAATGTACATATTAGCACTACCAGCTCAGCAATGGCTGTTGTAATTCAAAATACCGGGAACGCTGATCTACATATCACCGGCATCAATCTCACAACAGGTCTTCGTTTTGCACAAACAGGCGTCAGCCCAACTACTGTAACCGCAGGCTCAAGCTATACTTTCTATACAACTTTTTCACCTATAGCTGCAGTCGCTTATTCTGACACCATCAATATTGTTACTACTGAACTCGGAACTAAAACTATAACACTCTCTGGTACAGGTATCACTGCACCAGTCGCTGTTTATACTCCAAATGTCGATTTCGGTAATGTCGAAATTAATACTACCAGCACTGTAGCTGTTACTATCCAGAATACCGGGGACGCAACTCTTACTGTCACTGGTATCACCGGACTTGCTGCTCCATTCACTAATACTGGTGGCGCAACAACTATTACTGCAGGATCAAGTTACACCTTCAACGTAACTTTTAGCCCAACTACTACTACCGGGTCTCCTTTCTCTGACACCATCAACATCGCCACTACTGAACTTGGAACTAAAACTATCGCTCTCACTGGTACTGCTACCGCAACACCAGTCGCTGTTTATACTCCAAGTGTCGATTTCGGCAATGTACATATTAGCACTACCAGCTCAGCAATGGCTGTTGTAATTCAAAATACCGGGAACGCTGATCTACATATCACCGGCATCAATCTCACAACAGGTCTTCGTTTTGCACAAACAGGCGTCAGCCCAACTACTGTAACCGCAGGCTCAAGCTATACTTTCTATACAACTTTTTCACCTATAGCTGCAGTCGCTTATTCTGACACCATCAATATTGTTACTACTGAACTCGGAACTAAAACTATAACACTCTCTGGTACAGGTATCACTGCACCAGTCGCTGTTTATACTCCAAATGTCGATTTCGGTAATGTCGAAATTAACACCACCAGTACTGTAGCTGTTACTATCCAGAATACCGGGGACGCAACTCTTACTGTCACTGCTATCACCGGACTTGCTGCTCCATTCACTCATACTGGTGGCGCAACAACTATTACTGCAGGATCAAGTTACACCTTCAACGTAACTTTTAGCCCAACTACTACTACCGGGTCTCCTTTCTCTGACACCATCAACATCGCCACTACTGAACTTGGAACTAAAACTATCGCTCTCACTGGTACTGCTACCGCAACACCAGTCGCTGTTTATACTCCAAATGTCGATTTCGGTAATGTCGAAATTAACACCACCAGTACTGTATCTGTTACTATTCAGAACACCGGGAACGCAGCTCTTACTGTCACTGCTATCACCGGACTTGCTGCTCCATTCACTAATACTGGTGGCGCAACAACTATTGCTGCAGGATCAAGTTACACCTTCAACGTAACTTTTAGCCCAACTACTACTACCGGGTCTCCTTTCTCTGACACCATCAACATCGCCACTACTGAACTTGGAACTAAAACTATCGCTCTCACTGGTACTGCTACCGCAACACCAGTCGCTGTTTATACTCCAAGTGTCGATTTCGGCAATGTACATATTAGCACTACCAGCTCAGCAATGGCTGTTGTAATTCAAAATACCGGGAACGCTGATCTACATATCACCGGCATCAATCTCACAACAGGTCTTCGTTTTGCACAAACAGGCGTCAGCCCAACTACTGTAACCGCAGGTTCAAGCTATACTTTCTATACAACTTTTTCACCTATAGCTGCAGTCGCTTATTCTGACACCATCAATATTGTTACTACTGAACTCGGAACTAAAACTATAACACTCTCTGGTACAGGTATCACTGCACCAGTCGCTGTTTATACTCCAAATGTCGATTTCGGCAATGTACATATTAGCACTACCAGCTCAGCAATGGCTGTTGTTATTCAGAATACCGGGGACGCTGATCTACACATCACCGCAATCAATCTTACAACAGGTCTTCGTTTTGCACATACTGGTGTTGCCAGCACTGTAACTGCAGGCTCAAGCTATACTTTCTATGCAACTTTTTCACCTATAGCTGCAGTCGCTTATTCTGACACCATCAATATTGTTACTACTGAACTCGGAACTAAAACTATAGCACTCTCTGGTACAGGTATCACTGCACCAGTCGCTGTTTATACTCCAAGTGTCGATTTTGGCAATGTAAATCTTTCCACTACAAGCACTTCAATGGCTATCGTTATTCAGAATACCGGGGACGCTGATCTACACATCACCGGTATCAATCTCACAACAGGTCTTCATTTTGCACATACTGGTGTTGCCAGCACTGTAACTGCAGGCTCAAGCTATACTTTCTATGCAACTTTTTCACCTATAGCTGCAGTCGCTTATTCGGACACCATCAATATTGTTACTACTGAACTCGGAACTAAAACTATCGCTCTTACTGGGAATGGCGTTTCAGCACCTATCGCTTTTATCTCTCCAACATCCATTAATTTCGGAACCGTTAACGTTGGCAGCACAAGTTCAGCAATACCTGTTACTATAAATAATACTGGCAACGCAGCTCTTACTATCACTGGTATTACCGGGTTAGTTTCTCCATTCGCACAAACTGGTAGTGCAACATCTATTGCTGCTGGATCAAGTTATACCTTCAATGTAACTTTCAGTCCTACTACTACAACCGGATCTCCTTTCTCTGGCACTATCAACATTGCCACTTCTGAACTTGGAACTAAAACCATCGCCGTTTCAGGTACCGCTGCAAAATGTGTTTCTATAGATCAAAGCGGCAATGTTTCCGATTATACAGACATTGCAGTAAATGGAACAAATATCTATATCTGCTATTATTCAAGTGGACAATTACTGTTCCAGAAATCTACCGATAGCGGCGCCACATGGCTCGCCTCTCCTGTAGTTGTTGATAATGCAACCTCTACTAATGTAGGCGAATACTGTTCAATCACAGTGAACGGCACAAATATCTATATAAGCTATTATGATGCAATTGGTAAAAACCTTATGTTCCAGGAATCAACCGACAGCGGCGCCACATGGCTTGGATCTGCTATAGCTGTCGACTCATCAGCAAACGACGTCGGCCAGTACTCTTCCATAACCACAGTCAGCAGCACAAACAACATCTATATAAGTTATTATGATGCCACAACTAAATACCTGATGTTTCAGAAATCAACCGATAGTGGCTCTACATGGCTTGGATCTGCTACAACCGTCGATTCAACCGCTGATGTCGGTCAGTACTCTTCTATAACATCCTATCTTGACCAGGATGCAACAGCTGGAGATGAAATATATATCAGTTATTATGATGCAACAAACGGCAACCTTAGATTTGCCTATTCAAACGATGGCACAAGTTTTACTACAACAAATGCCGATGCGAGCGCAAATGATATCGGCCAATACTCTTCCGTGTCTATGATTGCAGGTGGCGGCGGCGGATTGGATACAATTTACATAAGCTATTATGATGCCACCGGCGGTGATTTAAAATTTCAAAGTTCAACCTCAGGTGGTACCACCTGGGTTGGCGCTGTAACAGTTGATTCTGCAAATAATGTCGGCACATATTCTTCTATTGCTGCAAGCGGAACTACCGTATATATCAGTTATTTTGACTCAACAAACGGCAACCTGATGTTCCAGAAATCAACCAACAGCGGTTCCTCATGGCTTGGAACCCCGGTTATAGTAACATCCGCAAGTACTGTTGGTGTCTCTTCCTCAATAGGAATCAATACCACAGCAAATATCTATATATCTCATATAGATTCACTGCTCGGTTATCTGAAATTTGCATCATCGACAGACAGCGGGACTACATGGTAGGTGAAACAGGTTACTGCTGACCATTTCAGAGGTCAGTAATAACCGGGATAATTGTTTACACTTTAATAATACTATTTTTTTTCCAGACCCTCAATATCTTTTGATGCTGCTGAATAACCGAGAGAAAGTGCTTTCTTTAAATCGGCAAGAGCCTTTTCTTTATTCCCTGTATACTTATATGAAATTCCACGCCCATAATAGGCAATGGTGAAATCAGGTTTCAGCTTAATGACTTCAGAATAATCTTTTATAGCCTCATCAAACTTACCGGTATTTTTATAAGTAAATGCTCTGTTATTATATGCAGAAAAATTGCCTGGCTGAAGCTCAATTACCCTGCTGAAATCTTTAACGGCATTTTCGTTATCACCTTTGTTCATATATGCAACCCCCCTGTTATATAAAACAACCGGGTCGTCTGTTACTTTAAGCGAATCGTTATAGCTGTCAATAGCCTTGTCATATTTCCCGTCACGTGTATATTCAACCCCCGCCTGGGCAGATTTCTTTGCGTCCTCCGGGGTTTTTCCCGATGAGAAGAAAAAATATGCCAGCGCTGCGGCAGCAACAGCGATTGCTGTAATTAATATTTTTTTGTTCATATAAACCTCTTATTATTACTATTATTTAAAGATAACATACTGATCAGCAATATCAAATATTTAAAAAAGCTCAAATACCGCCGCCGAAGGGTATATAATATTCCTTTTTTACGCTAAAATATATACTTACGGGTTATTACTGAAAAAAACAGTGAAACTGTCAACATCAAACTCAATTACTAAAATAATACTGCATGCTGAAAGCCATATAAATAATAAAATCAGTTTCCTGTTGTAAAAAAGACATCAGCCCGAGTCATGGCATTTCCTGCAAAATCCAGCACATTATATGGCGGAATACTGATCGAAAGCCGGTAATTTGTATCTGTCAGAATATTTGATAAATCGTATGGATAAAACCTGAATGTTCTGAAATAGGCGTCCGTATAATCGCATGTCAGATACCCTGATATATAAGCTGTATTTGTAACATCATAAAGAGTAACAGATGATTCATTAACAGTAGAGGGATTTATCATTGGAAGAGTACTATTCCCGCTGTTATTCGTATCATTGAAGATAATCTCAATATATCCAGGTGATAAATCATACGGCACATTAACAGCACTATTTGAAGGATTGGTTGAAAGCAGCGTCGGCGGTATAAGATCTGTTACTGTATTCCCTGTCTGAAATTCATAATCCACGTAAACAGGATCTGCAGGGCTCAAAGTTGTAGCCGGAGAATTAACCAGATTGTCAAAGACAAGTGTCCTGTAATAAACAGCTACACGCCCATCAGTATCAGCTGTTGTCCCTTCATCCGATCCCGTATTGGAATAGGTAAATGTTGTTGTATTTACCACCTTGATATTAACATAAGATGCATTATAAACTGAATGAGCGGGTACAAGAGTTCCAAATCCGCTTACAGAAACCATTTCGTTATCTGTAAGCCCATGAGCTGCTGCGGTAATAATAGTGGCTACATTGCTGCTCCTTGAGACAGAAACAGTATCAAAAGCAGTTTCAGCGAATGCATTTTTATAAATCCTCAGGATATATTGAGTATCCGGTTTTAATGAACCGGAAGAGGGTATTATATTAAAATACTTCGAAGTTGCAGTCGGGGTAATATTAATTGCCACCTCCGGATAGCCTGTAGTCACTTCAACGAGAGTCATGAAACTGCTCATTTCACTGCTGTCATTTTCCATAAGGTGCGAAAAAACAACCACTATACCGGGGCTGTAAGGGGATATATCAGTGGGGAAAGATTCCGGGATATCCAGAGTCTGAAGCTTCCCGGGGTATACACTCTGAATAGAGGGATGAATTGTTCCGGTATCGCTTGTTGCAAGTGACCCTGTTGAGGGACTCAATGTCACTGTTGCAGCATTCTGATTACATCCGGCTATTCCCGCTGAAATAACAGAAATGAGTATCAGAGTCGATACCCTTTTCAGATTATGTCTGAAATATTTTAATATCATAACTTCACATGAATAGTTTATTCATAAACTTTACAGCTGTTTCCTGACTGGTACTTATTCCCTCAGTAAATCCTGAGGTTTTTTAAGGGGCTTCTCCCCTTAAACCCCGAAAAAAACCGGGAAAGCAAACAAGTATATTATAAGAGTTCTGCTACACTTAATGTTACTGCAACAACAGGTAAATTGCAAGCTAATTATATATTTCAGGAGGGATAACATCCCGCGAAAAGCCTTATCAGTTATCCAGAGCCTTCAGAAATGCCCTGTAGTAATCATAGTCAATCTCGCCGTTATCAACAGCTTTAAGCACTGCACACCCCGGTTCATTTATATGCCTGCAGTCATTGAACCTGCACAGGCCCGCAATTTCAATAATATCACCATAATCCTCACCATCATAATCATCGCTGAAAAATCCGCTTCCACCGGCAAGAGGAATCCCGAAAAGTATTGCCGAAGAAGGGAGCAAACGAAGCACATTTTTCCCCGGTTCATTACTGTCATCACCGCTGAAAATCTCTCCATCGGTAAGATATGTAATTATTGCCGAAACATCATCTGAAATAACACCGGTAACAGCATATGTTTTTCGTGGTGTAAGCTCTTTGATAAGTTCATCAAGCCCGTTTTTATCAATTGAATCAATAAATATTATACCGGCATCCCCTGCGGCTTTTCTTAATCTGTCCATCTCTTCACACGCTGAGGTTTTTCCATAACTTATAAAAAGCGGTTCTGCACCCCATTCACGGCTTGTATCGGTCAGTTTTTCCACGACAGATGCATCAATATCTGTACCTGCCGGAACTGCAGCCAGTATATAGTCGACATTTGCCACTACCGGGACCTCTTCTTCAGGATTTTCGCTGTCGGGAAGCGCAAGGAATGAACGTCTTGGAAGAAGGTCATAAATTGAATATCCGGAATCACTGTCATCTGAAATTATTAAAACCCAGTCTCCCGGTACAGGGAGTTCGCTGTCGGATGCTGTGGCATAAAACAAGCGCTGGGATATCTCCGCTTCTATAACCCCATCCTCGCATACTACTTTGTAAAATTCCGAATTACCTACAACCCTGCCGGTTTTAAGGTTAAGATTTAAAGATTTATACTGTTCATCGAACCATGAATCCCAGCCGTAATCTTCGAGAATCATCTTAATATCTCCTGTAAAATTATCAGTTATAGAATCCTTCACCCCGAAGATGGGACTCTTATATTTGCCTCCACCTTGTTAAGCGGAGTGTGATCAATAAATAAATTTTTCCGTATTTAAGCCCCTCCGGCGGCAATTAACTGTGCCTGTCGAAGTTTCAAAGGGTCCCGTTGGCTAATTATAATGATTATACTCGATTTTTTTAAGAATTTCAGGGATCTCCCTGAAATCATTTACTATATATTTTTCCCCTTCAATCTCATCAGCTCCTGCATGACCGAATGCACAGCCGATAAATTTTATTCCGTTTTCCCTCGCTGCAGCAAGATCGGTATACCTGTCACCTATCATTATCAGCTCCTTCCCCGGGTTAAGCTCTATATATCTCCCTATAATATCGGTTTTATTCTTAATATTACCTTCAGGATATATAAAAGGCTCCGAAAAATACCTCTTCAGACCATATGTTTCAAGTATGGCCTCGACATATGCCCTGGCACCGTTTGATGCAACAAGCATATTGTATTTCATGGAATCCAGAGCCTTTATTGTCTCTGCAACACCATCTATAAGGTTCCCCTTTTTTTCCTTTATAAGGCCTACCAGATTCACGGTACAGAGAACTGCAAGTTCATTTCTTTTATGAAATTCAAGCGCCGGGAAAAGTATCATAAAAATCTCACCCAGCGGATAACCCAGAGTTGCCGTTATCTCCTCCCTTGAAGGTATACGGATTGAATCATCTTCGCCCGAATTAATAAAAGTCTCAATGCCCCGTCTGAAGGACTCTTCAAGAATATCTCCGGCATCGTAAATGGTACCATCAATATCAAATGCGAGACAAATTCCGTTTTTCATTTTTTCCTTTTATAAAGCTTCTTATAAATCTTCCCGGTATTCCGGAAAAGGGGGTAAATTTATTTAATCCAATAAAAATCAATCTCTCCATCCTGTGTCAAACAAAAATTTGGTACTGGTATTTATAAAAAACTGATAATGATACGGCTTTTTATCCGTTTTCACAATTAAAATAGATAAATCTGCATGATTAAAGTATTTATTAATTACTGAAAAGTTTCAATTATTTAATTGACTCCATTAATACTATAATGTTTTTAAATAAAAACTTCAGGAGTCTCATTTTGGAAACAGGTGTAAAAATAGGGAGCCTCACTCTTAAAAATCCGGTAACAGTTGCATCCGGTACTGCCGGATATGGAGAAGAACTGTCAAGGTTTATGGATATATCAGGTATCGGCGCCGTATTCACAAAGGGTCTCTCCATTGAACCGAGAAGGGGTAATCCCGGAAACAGAATCATGGAAACACCATCCGGCGTGCTTAATTCAATAGGCCTTGAGAATGTAGGACTCAGGGAATTCATCGATACAAAACTCCCTTTTCTTGTAAAAAACAGGGTAACAGCAATTCCAAATATCGCCGGGCATTCCATAGATGAAAATGTTGAACTATGCCGGGTGCTTTCACATACTGACGGTATTGATGCCGTGGAACTCAATGTATCCTGCCCCAATGTCAAACAGGGTGGAATGGCATTCGGAACAAATCTTGAAATTTTTACCGATCTTGTGGAAAAGGCAAGGGCTGTAACAGACTGTGTTCTAATTATAAAGCTATCGCCTAATGTAACAGATATCACTCAATTCGCAGTAAGAGCTGAGGAGATAGGAGCTGATGCCATTTCCGCCGTCAACACTCTTCTCGGAATGAAAATAGATATACAAAAACGTAAACCTCACTTCAGCAACAAGGTTGCGGGTCTCAGCGGTCCCGCCATTAAACCGGTTGCCGTAAGAATTGTATATCAGATTTACAGCAGTGTCAAAATCCCCGTTATAGGAATGGGGGGAATCAGTAATATCGAAGATGTAGTTGAGTTCATGATGGCAGGAGCTTCTGCAGTCTCAATAGGAACAGCAAATATGATAGAACCTTCCATATCTGAGAAGCTTGTTTCCGATCTTGAGAAATACCTTGCGGAAGAATCCTGCCTGTCTGTCTATGATATAATCGGCGCAGCGCACCAACACTAATATAACCGGAGTTGAAATGAAATACTGGAATAAAACCTTAAAGAACATGGATGAATATATACCGGGTGAACAGCCGCAGGACCTCGATGAATTCATAAAACTCAACACAAATGAAAATCCCTTTCCCCCTTTCGACAGTGTAATGAAAGCATTAGCCGGCAACCTGAATGGGGGACTTAAAAGATATCCCGACTCAAAGGCCATAAGGTTAAGAGAAATTTTCGCAGAGCAGAACGGGTTAAAACCGGAAAATGTTTTTGCCGGCAACGGTTCCGACGAAATATTCACCCTTCTTTTCAGGGGATTTATTGAGAAAAGCGGCACAGCGGCATTCCCATATCCCTCATACTCCCTTTATGACACGCTGGCTCAGGGCAATGGAATAAATTATGACAAAATAAATCTCGGAGCAGACCTTCAGCTCGACCTCGACAAGTTCCTGGTAAACAGATACGATATGGTAATAATAGCAAATCCGAATAATCCTACTGGTACGTTCACTGAAAAAGAAAAAATAAGGGAGTTCCTTAAAAGATACAAAGGGCTTCTCGTGGTTGATGAAGCGTATATAGACTTCTACGGCGGTTCATCCATTGACCTTATAAAAGAGTTTGACAATATTATAATCACCCGATCATTTTCAAAATCCTATTCACTTGCAGGTTTGAGGGTAGGTCTTGCAATAGCAGATAAAAGTATTATTGAGGGTCTTTTCAAGCTGAAAGATTCATATAACGTCGATTCTCTCGCTCTTACAGGAGCAGCAGCCGCCCTTCTTGATGTAAAGAGTTTTACCTACAATCTTGGTATGCTGAGAAGCAATAAGGAATACCTTGAAGAGAGACTAGCAGGAATGGATTTTGAAATAATACCATCCAGAGGCAATTTTATATTTACACGTCACCCGAAGTTCTCTCCGCTGGAACTGTACGAAAAGATGAAGGAGCAAAAAGTACTCGTAAGATATTTCAGCGGCCCCATACAATCCGAATATATCCGGATCAGTATAGGTACCATGATGGAAATAAAAAAAGTATGCGCTATAATTGAATCTATATTGGCAGGAGTATAATTTTACCCGCTGTATTTGTTATAGTACTCCTCTGATACATTTCATTCTGAGTGATTTTCCCCTCGTAAAACAGGTGAAGATCCTCTTTCTTCATCCATATATTCACCTGCTGGGAATCGCCGTTTTCAATCCACTTAAAACCGATTACTATGCCGACAATCTCGTTCTCATTCAGTATTGTCTTATATTTGTACATCAGGTCAACAATGCCGTTCAGGTTTTCTTTTATAAGTTTAACAGAAAATCTTCCGTAATCAAGATTACCTTCACGTACTGTGTTTATATCAACCCCTAGAAAAAGCCTGTCTGTCCTTGCAGATTTTTTATCATAATAAAAACCAATACTCTCTTTGGAAATCTCAAGATCCTGTCCATCTATTATTTCGCCGGCCATGGCAAGAAGAAGTTTCTCAAATTTATTCTGATAATAACTTCCGTTGGTGGAGTAGTTCTTTATGTTAACAAGAAGGTCATTATACTTTCTTGCATCGCCATTTTTTACAACGGCATTACCATTATTCTGGAATAACGGTCCTCCTTTTCCTTTTACAGGATCACTCTCCATCTGTCCCGATGCGCATGCTGCGGCATTTATCAGAACCAGGAAAAGAGAGACTGAAAGTATTTTTTCAAAAAATCTTTTTCCGGCTGTCATATCATAATCCCCTGTTTTTTATTTCTTTGTTTTTTTATTCTTCCCCGAAGCCCAATATATCCGAATGGGGAAAACAAAGAATCCCTGTCCCCACCATTAATGCCGGACGGTTTGCCTACATTTTTAAAAATTCAAAAAATGACTGTATTTCTTTAGGATATCCACCTGATTCATCCTGGTATTTTTTAAACTTTCTTTCATACGCAAGATACTCCCTGTTCTGAATATTTTTATACCTGTTGGCATATTTACTGAATGCCGGCATGGCTTCAAGCTGATCGCGAACCTCCTTCCTGAAAGGAATATGTTTGAAAAACATTTCACGCACAACAGTGTTCAGTTTCATAATTCCTTCGCGCTCATACTCAACCCAGAGCATATAATCATCTGCAAACCTGTCCCTGTTTGTCCTAAGGCTTTTAAACTTGAGATTTATCTTCTCCTTCATCTCGGGAGACAGTTTGGAGTTCTTCTTGAATGTATTTACATAATCAAAATATTCGCCGGTAACTCCACCCTCAACTGGATCAGCCCACATGGCGCCCTTAATATTCTTTGTAATTTCCCACCTGAAGCTTGCCAGTGAATGCATAAGGTTCTTCTCCAGATCGCCGTTAAAAAGAATCGGAATCATAAACCTTGCCATTGACCTTTTATTGTTACCTGAAAGTTCCTGCCATAGAAGGGTCTTGCTCCCTGCAATGGGAACAAGAATAAAATAGGGTAGAATCTCCTCCTGGATAATCTCCCTCGCAGAATCAAGCTTTAAAACCGTCTCCCTGTAGAAAACCGAATAATCAATATTAATAAGTTTTTTTATTATAGTATCAACCTTGCTTTTTGTAACATACATACTCTTAAGGCTTCCCTTCAAAGCTTCAGCTGTCAAGATTGGAAATGCTGTTACTGTTGAACCGGAGCATACAGCGGCTGTTGTTTTCAGACACTGGGCAATTTCATGAAGGGTTTTCTGAAGATTCAGGTCAGTGTTATCGACCTTCCCGGCCTCTTCCCTGTCCTTCCTTGATGCCGATTTCTCCTGCTCCCTGAGAAAAGCTTCATAAGTGAGACCCATCTCGGTTATACTCGGATCCTCTTCTCCGGAGTAAATCTTGGCCAGGAATTCATTTTCCAGAAGCACCGGAATATCCGTTTCCCTCTCCCTTATTCTTGCCAGTTCATTCAATTCAACAAGATGTTCAGGCGCCAGCAGCTGATCATCAAGAAATCCGAAAGTCAGCATCAGCTTAACAGCTTTCGGAATCGACGATTCAACCTTTGATCTGGTGAATACCTGCTGATACAGTTCCCAGTAAAGCTGAGCTATATGTCTTCTCAGCTTTCTTGCGTCAGAATCGGAAATATTAGAACTGCTCATGCTTTTATAATCATTCAGAAACTTGAGCAGTCTGTTCTGAAAATCCTTCTCTATCATTGAAAATTCAAATATCTGGAATATAGATTTCTGCAGCCCGGTACTTATAAGCGCAGGAGCTGATACATCACTTCTTTTTACCTCATCCCCTGTTTCAGGAACTTCATCCGGCATTGCATTTATCCTGCTCTCCTGCTTCACCTCTGCCTCTGAAGCGTTTAAAGCCTTCAGAAGTTCATTATAACCCGCAAATGAAGACAGGCGCCTCCCGGTTACTTCAACATACATCATGTCAAGTCTTGAATTTATTTTCATCATATTGCTGAAAAAATCAGGAGACAAACGTTCCGATGAATTCCAGTCCTTCACGCCATTCTTACCTGAAAAATAGAACGCCCAGCTGTCCGACCCTCCGAAGAGTGAATTCGCTTTCTGATTAACCTTATCCATCACCTCATGTACATTGTCAAGAACCCCGTTAACCGCATCCGCAACAGATGAAAAAATTGAAACAGCAATCTCAAAATCACTCTTTATAATTCCCGCCATAACCTGCGGATCAAGCTTAAGAAGCTTTTTGATCAATTCAACATAATCGGTTCCGATTACATCTTTGATCATTTTATCAGTATATGATTTTTTCAGTACGGCACTTTTATCTTCGATTATAAAATCTGCTGTTACCTTGTCCGGGATTTTGCCCTTGTTTAAGCTGAAAATGGAATTAATATCTTCACTTCTTTTGTTTATAACTTCAGGACCGTTACCTGAAGAAATATTACTATATAAAAGCATAAGATTATCATCGATCTGACTTAAGCGGGAATAGAGACTCACAGCTTTTTTAAGCTGAGTCTGTGAAATAATAAAATTGTTAAAGATCTGCCTGAGCAAATTGATGGAACCATTTATATCCCTCTGCGCCATCCCCTTAAATCCGCCCTGTGACAGAGGGTATTCAATTATAACTGAATCAGCAACAGCCCTTGCCGATTTTCCATATTCAGACAGAAGAAGTCCTGAAAAACCGATAAGCATCGCTTTCCCTTTAATGCTGCATACTCTTATGGATTTTTCAATTATTATATCACTGTCAAGACCGAGAAATTCTTCAGGAGATGATAATATCTCGATCTCCCCCTCCTGAAGCATGTACAGTTTTACAGGATTTTCACCCTGAATAAAAAGCACTTCCCCTCTTCCTAATGTTCTGTTATCAGGCATTATGTTCTCCCGGAATAATTTTTCCCAACTGCCCCAGCGGGCCGAGCTTCCTGTATAGTTTAAATTCATCATTCCACCTGACATAACCCCCTCCGATAAACCGGTGGAGTATGTAGAACGATAATTTATATTCTTATCAAATTAAAAAATATCACCAAAATGATGCACAAAGCCCAAAGATGGGTGACTTATGCTTTCACACCAGTTGCAGCAGTATTGAAATAAGTAAAAATACCACCTGATTATATAATCGGTAAAATATTTTTTACAATAAAAAAATAATAAATTTTAATGATTTTTTAATATATTCATATATTCTTCCCATTCGGTAGGGAGCATATACTTCTTTTTGTTGTTACATTCTTTGCAGGCAGGAACAATATTCATTTTTTCAGAAATACCGCCCCTGGAAAGGGGAATTTTGTGATCCATAGTCAATTCTGATGGTTTGAAAATACCGCCGCAATAATAGCATTTACCGGATGAAATTCTGGATTTCCACCAGGCGGACTCCCGGAGCTCTCTTGCTTTGTTTTTTTCCCTGTTCATCTTGTCATCGGCATCCGATGAAATCACCGATTGCCTGACACTGCTGCGCCTCTCCCTTTTTCTGTTTATATCCCTGTCTTTATAGCCCATTATTTATCCGATTCAGAAATCTGCGATTTAATTTAAAATAAATACCTTATTATTCACTCCATGCACCCCCGGAGAAAACAGAGCAATTTCTGCGACCTTACGGGCGCCGGGATTACTCAAAAAATTCCTTTTCAGCAAGCCTGTAGCCGTTTATAAATGCAAGTGCGTCCATTCTCTTTTTATTTTCAGGCTGAATTTCGAGAATCTCAATTATACCGCTTCCGGAACCTGCAAGAAGTCTCTTTTTGTTAAACTTCATTACCTCTCCGGGCTGAAGTTCTGGTGCCTCTTCAGTAAACGGGAGCGTTCTCCATATCTTCATGTTCATTTTTCTGAAAGTAGTCCATGCCGCAGGTTTCGGGTTTAATCCGCGAACCAGGTTATGTATTCCGGATGAACTTTTACTCCACGTAATATGCGCTGTCTCTCTGTCAATTTTCGCGCAGTAAGTTGCCTTAACATGATCCTGAGGAATAAGTTTATGGTTGCCCTGCGAAAGCAGTTCCATCGACTTCATAACCAGTTTCTCTCCCAGTGGCATCACCAGATCATAGAGCTCACCGGAGTTTATATTTTCGCTGAGTTCTATTTTCTCCTGAAGCACTATATCTCCAGCGTCAAGTTCCTCGTTTATCATCTGAACTGTTACACCGGTCTCCTTCTCCCCGTTCATGATGGCCCACTCGACAGGGGCGGCTCCCCGGTACTGTGGGAGCAGAGATGGATGAAGATTTATTGTACCGAGTTCAGGAAGCGCAAAGACAGCCCGAGGAATGAGCTTCCCATAAGCTACAACGACAAATATATCGGCACTGTACTGTTTCAGTTCTTCAGGAAACTCAGTGTTTTTCAGGCTTTTCGGCTGAAGTACAGGAATATCCTCACATGCGGCAAGTTCCTTTGAAGAGCAATGCTGCACCTTCAGGTTTCTGCCGCACCTTTTATCCTCAGGCGCGACAAGAAACACCACCTCGTGTTCCCTGCACAATCTCTGTAATACATGTGACGCTATGTCCGGTGTACCGAAAAATCCTACTTTCATATTACCTGTTGTTTTATCACTGCATATTTCTCTGTTACAAATTAAAAGCCATCTTCCGAATCATAAACCGCTCATTTCGACTTACTTCGGCTACGCTCGGTACAAGCCGCTTGATGAGCATCCCACACATGAATTCAAAAGCTCACTGCCCACACGCTTGCTGAGCGGAGTCGAAGCATGCACATACACTACCCGCGCTTTTACTGTAGTTCGACAAGCTCACCAGCCGCTCTGTCAAATCATGCACATACCCTGCCCACACGCTTGCTGTAGTTCGACAGGCTCGCCAGCCGCTTCGTCGAAGCAAACATATTCACTATCCACACATCTTTTCCGTCAAAACATGTATTTACTTTTTGTTCAGTTTCTTTATCTTTTTAAGTTCAGTCCTGAACTCATCCTTTATATACTTCTCAATTCTGTCGATGAAGAGTATTCCGTTAAGATGATCGATCTCGTGCTGCAATACTCTGGCAACCAGTCCGGATGCTTCAACTTCAACCGCTTCCCCTTTAGTAGTGAACCCTGTTACAAGAATTTCAACTGGTCTTATTACATCCGCGTTAAGCCCGGGCAGTGAAAGACATCCCTCCTCATACGGTTCAACCCTGTTGGAAAATTCCTTTATCTCCGGGTTGATAAGGGCCAGTTTACTTCTCCGGTCTTCGTCTGTATCAATAACAATAATCCTTCTTGCAATACTTATCTGCGGAGCGGCAAGACCTATACCCTTTTCCCTGTACATTATGTCAAACATCTCCTTAACAATGGAGACAACATCATCGTCAATATTATCCACTCTCTCTGCTACAGCCGCAAGAATTTCACTTCCGTAATATACCAAACTGTGAGACATACGAAACCTCATTTAATAAAATTCTGGTCTTTAGAAAGGCCGGCTTCGGCCTTCTGAAGATCTTCCCATGTATCAACCTCGTACCAGCCGAAACCTGAAAGATCACAGATATTCGGAGAGTTAACTCCCTCCTCCGACATAAGCTGAAGAACATTTTCAACTACAGCCTTTTCACCCACCTTACCAATAGTATTCTCAACAGATGCCCTGTAATAGCTTTCGCAGGTTATATCAACATAAGTCATACCGATATATCCGCAGTCAAAATCGGTCAGCTGTTTACTGATAAACTCAATTTTATGCTTATTGTCTCCAAGCTTGACCTTCATGTCATCCATCCCAAGCTCCCTGTCAAAATCGCACATCCCGGTGATGCCGGACATCGACTCCTTCATCTTTTTAAACATCACCGGAGGGTATATATGATCAACGTTTGTTATTAAAAACGAGTCGTTTTTGAATTCATTAAGGGCTGTAACAAGAGTGAAGATGTTCCCCTTGAGATAATTTTTATTCTCTATTACTCTTACATTCCTGTAATTCAAAGATTCAATGTGGTTTTTAAGGTCTTCATAGCAGAACCCCCCCACTACGATGATCTCATCAAAGAAATCCCTTTCAAAAAACTCAAGGAGATAATCAATCAGTTTTTTCCCCTTTACGGGAACCATCCCCTTTGTTCTGGCCTTTGTAATCTCGCCAAGCCTGCTTCCTGTTCCTGCAGCAAGTACAATCGCTCTCATATGTATAATAGTTCCTTTATAGATTGAATAGTTACAATATCACTGCGCACTTTCAGAAAATCACTTCTCTTAAAAGTACCGCATATGCCTACAAATCTTATGCCGTAGGAAAATGCCTTCTCCGCATCTTTGAGAGAATCACCCACAAACGTAAGATCCTCTTTTTCCAGGTTGAACCTCTCCCTTACATAATTAAAATGCATGGGACCCTTTTCAAAACCCTCTCTGAAACCAAGTACAATGTCAAAATCAAGTTTTTCGCTGGCGACAAACCTGTCAATAAGTTCCTGAAAATTATTTGATGCTATACCGGCTATATGCCCCTGCGCCCTGAGCATATTTATTGTATCCTTTACTTCCGTAGTAAAATAGGAGTTAAAGAAACCTTCAATTTTGGTTTCCTCAAAAATCCTCGCCTTCTCTTTATTGTTGGGATCTCCCGGAGTAATAATCTCCAGCTGTTGAAAAAACGGATTCCCCGATGTTTCAAGATACCTCTCTCTGGCTTTGTCACGCGTTATTTCAGGATTAAACTGGTTAATTACCCTCGCCGCAATGTCTGCAAAACCTGACATTGTATCAACGAGTGTACCATCAAAATCAAAGAGATATGCCTTTGTTCTTGCCATAATTAAATATAATGCCCCTGGATGGTAAATTGAATAATAAAAATATTCATTCTATTTATTAAAAACAAAATATCACGTCAAGTAGAAAGCCTTTTGGGTATGCCGCTGATGCAAAAAAACACTCCATTTTGAGCGTTTTGAATCCTGTTACCCGCTTTTCAAAGCTTTACTACTTTATCATTTACCAATTAATTAACTGAAAAGAATGATATTAATTCAGTAAAAGATAAAAGTAAATCTGTTAAAACAGGACTTAAGCGGTATGAAGATCCTGTTAAAAACCGCTTCAATACCGTTTCAATACCGTTACCGACAGAGAAAAATGCGTGTTCGTAACTGTCAGTAAGATGTTTGAGGCGGAATTGAAGCGAAATTGACTTTTCTGTGAAGATAGCCTGGAATTTATCATAAATCTACCGTGATTTGCATCTGATTCAGTTGATGCACAATTTAAATTACGTTAGTGTACGTTTTCTCTGTTAAGCCCAACATAAAATACATGGTAGGAAATCAGCTCACAGTATATTTTGCAGGGCTGCAACTTCAAATATTATTAAAATTTTTTGTTGTAATATTATCTTATTGAGTATATTAACTCCAGCAAGCCTCTTAAATGGGCATTATATAAATAGTGTTTTCATAGGGCCATCTGACAATATGCTTCAGCAAAGCCCTTTGTGACCGTTATTTATCATTATTCAGGAGACTAAAATGAAAAAGTACTTATTTGCAGTAATCATCCTGCTGTTTACTACCTCACTTTTTTCAATTGAGGTAGACATTGATGAAATATCAAAGAGTAAAAAAGTAAATTTTACCAACTATACAGGAAAAGGGGGTAAGTTTGAAAGCATCAGTGAAATAAAATCTGTCGGATACAGGCTCTCTCATTCCGTAAAAAAAGGTGAACCGGATACCCCTTTTAAATATTATATGAAGTATTCCGTCGTGCGGGCTCTGGCAGTAAATGATAAAGAAAAGTTTTCCGCTGACATCTTCTTTATAGATAAGGATGCCAGAGTTGATCATATACAGAATGTCAGAAGAATGATCTCGGCCTATCTTGAAAGTATGTATGGATACACAGGGAAAGAGGCTGATGCGGTTGCTCTTTACACTACATACTACAACGCTTTGTACAGGGGAAATACAGATTATTTTTCATCAAAATACAGTGCAGCAGTCACCAAATATTTAACAAAAAAGAACGCGGGAATATCAACACGATACAGTGACTGGCCTGGTAAAACTGCCATTGTTATTCCGCTTACAGAGGAGAGCAAACGCGGGGAAATCGGCGGCATTGATCCATTTATAATCTCAGATGACAAGGTCAAAGAGGAGATAAAAAAAGATGGCGGCAATAAAACATCTACAGACGAACTGATAACCATCAAAGAAAAAGAGATAGATAAATCGAAAAAAGACATTGTTGAAGATAAAAAGAAAATTGAAGAGAAGAAGAAAGAAGTAGCTGATGACAAAAAAAAGATAGAAGAGAAGAAAACTGAAACTGAAAAGAAAAAAGAAGAGATAAAAAAAGAGAAGGAAGAGACTTCAAAAATTAAGGATCCTGAGAAAAGAAAAGAGAAGGAAAAAGAGATAACGGAAAAAGAGGAAGAGGTAAAAAAAGAGGAAAAAAAAGTTACTGAAGACGAAAAGAAAATCGTAAAAAAAGAAGAGGATGTTAAAAAAGAGGAAAAGGTTGTAGAGAAGAAAGAAGAAGAAACCATAAAAAAAGAGGAAGAGGTAAAAAAAGAAAAAACAGATACCGGTGAGGGTGATAAAGGTAAAACAACTGAAACAACAAAGGACACCGGTGACAAGAAAACTGAAGAAAAGAAGACAGACAAAAAGAAACCTGAAGAAACAAAAAAAGAGAAGACCGAAGAAAAAACACCTCTCAAAGATGAAGAGTTGAAAAAGAAAGAGGAGACACTGAAGGAAAAAGAGAAAGAGCTCGACAAAAGGGAGGATACGCTCAAGGACAAAAATTCGGGCGATGGAGTATTCGGGCTTAAAATTTACTACCTTGAAGTGAAAGAATATCTCGAAGGTGGTCATTACAACAACACAATGTACATGATAAATACCCAGACAAAAAAAGTCGATTTCAAATCGCCTGTAACAAATATCTGCGGCAGAAGATATGATGTTTTCTCGGGAGGAATAGCCGTTATAACACACACAGGAGATCATAAGGCTGGTCACAGACTGACACTTCTGGACAGAACAACGCTGAAAGAGATAAAGACCGGCGAGGATAATATTTTCTGGAGAAGTTTTATAGAAATCAAAGATGGTAATATATATGCTATAGTTAAAGAGCAGGAAAATTTCTATCTTGCTAAATTCAACACTGACCTCAAAATCATAGCAAAATCATCTGAGAAGGTAAACCAGAATACCTTTATTACTTTCTTCGATAAATCCATTTATATCAACAGAGAGGACAAGACCATCGTGATTCTTAAAGCTGATGACCTTACACTATCGGATGTGATTAAACCCTGACTTTACTTTATAAAATATACTTAAACAAACGCTGGTTTCAACTCTGCTGAACCAGCGTTTTATTTATCAGACTTATCCGACAGGTCTTTACAGAGTTTATCCAGTTTATATAAACGATCTTTTACTATTTTAACTGCCCGTTTATAATCATCAGAATCTTTGAAAGCCTCATTGAGATTCATAGCCGCATATTCTTTAAGTGGTGTCCCGCCTGTGTATGAGACTCCTCCGAGCTGTGTAACATTTTC
The DNA here is from genome assembly GCA_963664815.2 of Spirochaetota bacterium. Taxonomy (GTDB): domain Bacteria; phylum Spirochaetota; class UBA4802; order UBA4802; family UBA5550; genus WRGT01. The sequence goes on along the minus strand of CAXXHB010000003.1, from coordinate 566,780 downwards.
AGCAATACCGGGCGAAGAACCGCTTAGATCCCAGTGAGGCAGACCTGTTATACTTACACATCCATTAAATATATAGTAGACCGGCAATATGCATAACGAAACACAGCCCGATGTACAGCTTGCACTCTTAAGATTTTTATTCCGGTTTTGAATTTCATCCAGCGCATTCTGATTAAGTTCAATAAGCTTAAATAAAAGCGGTACATCTTTTTTTGTCATATCAGAAATGTCTGAAATCAGTTCAAGATCAGGATTAACTGCTATCGATGTAAAAAAGCCTTCAGTATCAGATTTCCCGTGGTAATCCTCATTAACCAGATCGATTTTAATGCAGTCACGAAATTCGTAGTCCATCTTTTTATCCAGACTGCGCTGAAGAGTTTTGCTCCGGATAAATACTCTCCTGTCATCTGCGGTTACAGTAAAAGCAACAGGCTGCCTGTTGAATTGCCGGAAATAATTATCAGCAATATTCTTTATATAAGGATCGGGTGAATCAAGAATGTTATCGGGAAATTCAATTGTCCCCTGAAGCAGCTTTGGTTCGCCGTCAGGGCTTCCGATCAGCTCCGGAAAATATTTTTTCTGAACAGTTGGGCTCCACAGATCCACCGTATGAAATTTCAGATCAAAAAACCTGTTATTTAAATGAATCCTTAATACAGCAGGGGTGCTGTAATAATAAAATCCCAGAAGTTCCACATGCAGATCTGCTTCACCGGATTTCATCAGTTTACCTGTGTAATTCATATCCAGTGTTTTACCCTCAGCTGCCCTGCTCATATAATTTTTTATAATATCGCTTTCTCTGAATTTTTCTCCGGTAACAACAAATTCCCATCTGCTGCCGGATACCATCTTCTTCCAGTATCCGTAATTCCCTTTGCTATCGCGTCCCTGAACTCTCAGTTCTCGCGCGGCATTCCCTTTACCTGTGAGAAGAATTGTAATTTTCTTTGTCAGGGCAGCTTTGCCATGTTTCATTTTCTGATCATTGAGTACTTCTCTGACAGGTTCCTGTTCACGCCAGCCGGGAAGAGGAAGAGTCCGGATAGATGTCATAAGGGGGGCGACATCGTCACCTTTAGTTCTTTTCTCACTATTGTAAACATACCTCAAAGCAGGGCATCCCCCCTCAAGTTCGAAATCGAGCATTCTTGTATACATCTTACCTGTTTTATTAATGACAAAAACTGTTGATGCTGAAGCGCTCATATTTTCTATGATAAATTTCCCGCGTTCAGGCGACGTGAATGCCCTGTTCCACGAAGTTGGCAGTCCGGTATCTGTATATCTGATTCTCTGCCCGTCCTTAGTGACGGAGTAAATTGTTGCTGTGAATCCGAACTCGGTTTTATTTCCGTCTGCATCCTCCCAGTATGATACAATATCATTTTCATGCATGGGGGTCTCTCTCTTCCAGGGAGCTCTCATAGTGCTGAAGGAAAAGCACCAGATCCTGTTTTCAGGAAGATATAAGGCATCCTCAAAAGGTGCGCCTGTTTCATCACGCCATACAGTCTCTCCCGTGAATGTCGGCTGCCATATATAGAATCTCCCACGGCTTGAAACTGCAGCTATCATTGTTCCTTCAGTTGAAAACTGTACAATCCTGTCAGTATCAGTGAAAGAGGCAGCCTCTTTGCCGGAAGGGACTCCGGTTTTATTAAAGAGCCCCCACTCCCCTTTAACACCTGTATTCCCGGTATTCGGTTTTATCCATATTTTACCGTCTTTCAGTGCATAAAGATATTCATAAGAAAAACCCTGTTCAAGACTTCTGAAAAACAGATTGTCAGGAAACTCCGCAGCTTCCGCCGTCATAAGAAAAAACGCGAAAAACATTATTGACAGAAGTAAAAAAACTCCTGCCATTACAGGATATAGGTATTTCATAAAATCATTTCAGTATTTGATTTTCTCCGGAGCATATCATCTGGTAAAATTTAACCCCAGGCCGAATTTTCGCTGTCTGACATCATAATCAATAAGGCTTTCACCATATCCGTCCCAGTATTGCACCATCAGACTCATGCTGTTCAAAGACAAAGGCACAGTTATATTTACCTCTGCCACCCCACGCCGGGACGCGGGGTTGAAGCGGACATAGGATGAAAGGTATATCCGGTACAGTTCAGGAAATTTGACTGTAACCCCCAATTCTCCATAGCCGTAATATTTAAGAATCTCAGGGTTATCATCTCCGTCAACATCAGTTTCGTTTTTTTTGCTTTTCTCTTTCAATCTATACCATCCCTTTACACTGGCAATTATATAATCATTCTCAAAGTAAGGGGTCATATAAACCCTGTTCCAGCTTCTTGAATCCGGGAGTTCCTGTCCGTTGGATTCGTGTTCTGCCCCTGTATCAACACGAAATCCGCCCCACATCCTGGTGCGGAAAAAAAATTCGGGATTAAAATTATTTTCCCGGAACGGGCGTGAATCATTAAAATCGTAAGCCTGCCAGAATGATTTCTGTGTGTATGCGAAATAGAATGCCCAGCCGTAAAATTTAAGCAGTCTCTGTTTAACGCTTACCTGAAATTTTATCTCATATTTTTTGCGTCCGTCATTTTCAGAGAGCCCCGAATATGTAAAAGGGAGAATGTAATTTTGTTTGTGAGGAGAAAAACCGTTTGTTGTATTGTTTGACAGGTTATAATCTATCAGTTCCTGCAATGCAGGTGGATTTAAATTTTCTTCAAGTGTTCCTTCAATATCATCAGCGCTTTGCCCTGCAAGTGGTACAGCAAAAATTATAAATAATAATGCTGTAAATATTCTTTCTGCCATAAAGAACCCTGATCTGATCCGGTCAATAATGTATTAATATAAAAACAAGCAGTGTTGTATTATGATATATAATATGAATTTTTTATTTTTTATATCTGAAAGTCCATTAAAAAAAATATCAGGTATAAACAAAAAACCCGTCGTTTAACAGTGAGAATGCCATTTTGCTCTATTTTATCCATGTTGATGTACTAATATAACAGATTCATTTCACAAACAATTCATGAATATGTTTCTAATGGAAAAATAAAATGTCTTGCATATTTAAAAGAAATATTTTAAAATCAGTTCAGCTTTATTATAATTTCTACTCTCCGGTTTTTACTTCTCCCCTCCTCCGTTGAATTATCTCCTATGGGATTCTCAGGGCCAAAACCCTTATATGAAAACTTGTCATGACCACTTTTTGATTTAAGATATTCCGAAACCTTCTTTGCCCGTTTTTCTGAAAGAGCCTGGTTATAAGGATTTTCTCCGCTGTTGTCAGTATAGCCTTCTACGGAAATTTCTCTGTCCGGATATTTCTTTTTAATAATATCAGCGATTTTATCAAGTTTATCCCTTGTGTCATTTCTTAAAGTATGCGAATTTAAATCAAACAGAAGATCGTTCATCCTTACCACCAGACCCCGTTTATCGACGTCTGCATCAACACCCTCGGGAAGCTCTTTCTGAAGCTCCTCCTTCGCTGTCTCTTTCTGCTTCGATGTAAAGTTTTTATACATACGGTTCTCGGTTTTTATATTCATATGAAATTCTGTTGACGCGAGAGTCTTTCCTCCGGTGGCGAATATAAATGCTATCTGATAAGCATCCTGGATATCTCTCGGTTTGTTACTTTCAAGGTCCCAGTACAGCACCCCTTTATTTTCTCCTGCAATTCTTACAGGGAAATCATCAGGATAACCTGGCCCTGACATATCAATATTTACCGAATAATAATAGTTTATTACAGCTATATCCTTCTCATTATCTTTTATTATTTTTACAAGAATATACTCAACGGGGAATGTCAGCTTAAATGGCTTTGAAAAATTATCAAGTATCATTTCACCATCAGCGCTCCACCTGTCCTTAACATTAACCTCTTTTTCAGGGAAAGAGGGGATATTGCGCAGGTTCGGCATATAATCCTCTTTCTTTACAATAAACTTTCCTGACGGCTCAATAAGAAAATCCACCATATACCGGTTCACAAGCCTGAACACCTTCTCATCATAATCCTTTTCATGGACCGAAAAAACTCCATGAACCCTGTTCAGCTTATCAGACTTATCACTGCATGTAATATCAATAATATTCCGCTCTTCATATATTCTGCTCAGTTTTGCATTAATATAATATTTTATACCGGCAGTTTTTACCATTTCTATCCGCTCATCTTTTGACATATTCCATGACAATTGATAGGCATACGCATTAAATGAAAAGAACAGGATAATTGATATAGCATAATATATTTTTTTCACGGGGGATACTCCAGACGGATTAACTCCGTTCACTAATTTTCGGCAAATTATGTCATATTTATTAGCATTTTTCACAGGTTAAAAACTCAGAGCAGCCAGACTAATTCTGCAGATGTATTACTGACCGTAGGATTGAGATGCTTTCAGAACAGCAGAAAATTGCATTGAATTCCCCGGAAGCCACACAATTCTTACTGTTTTTCTGATTTTTTTCTTCTGAACTCATCAATTAAATGGTAAACAAGAATCCCATATGCCACGGAAACATTCAGGGACTGTTTGATCCCATACATCGGTATCTCCACAGCCGCATCAGCCAGAGCGACAGCTTCCTCGCTGAGTCCGTCTACTTCATTGCCCACCATAAGGCACACAGGAAATTTATATTCAGCTTCAAGATAATCCACACTTAAATCCGTATGCTCCAGAGCCACAATTGAGCAACCTTCAGATTTAAGATTTTTTATCACAGTGAGCGTGTCTTCACTATGTTCCCACGGTACAGTCGCAACACTGCCAAGGGCTGTTTTATCTATCTCTTTCCTGGGGGGATAACCTGTATATCCGCATAGCCAGAGTTTTTCAACAAGTGCACCATCGGATGTACGGAACATTGATCCGACATTATAAAGACTTCTTACATTTTCCGCTATTACCGTTACCGGAAACCTTTCATATTCCAGAAGCTCAGCTATTCCAGGTCTCTTCCCTTTTATCTCATCATTAGAAAGCTTTACAGGCATGGTATTCCTCTGTTAAATTAATTGCATCACCGTCCAACGACGATGGTGAATCTATACAGATGACTACACTCGTGCAGTCACGGTAAAAGATAAAGTAATTTTCCATAAATATTCTGCATTATTATGCGAGTAAAAAGTAAAAAAATTTATTGACTTTAGAGTCTTCCCGGAAAACATTTGGAAACCTTTATATTGGCATAAATTTACAACATAAAGGTTATAAACAACTGAAGGAATATCGATGGACTATCTTGGCAGGCATTTCCTTGCTGAATTCTACAACTGCAGCAGCGAAATACTTAATAATAAAGAGGAAATTGCTGAAATAATGACAAAGGGCATTGAAATTTCCAATGCCACGATAATTAAACCCTTTTTCCACAAATTTTCACCTTATGGAATAAGCGGTATAATTGTTATTGCCGAATCACACCTGGCAATACATACATGGCCTGAATTCGGATTCGCCGCCGTTGATCTTTTCAGTTGCGGCAATTTTGACTTTACTGAATCGCTGAAATTTATAAGAGATAACCTTAAAGCGGAGAGATATTCAATACTTGGCATTAAAAGAGGAATAAATATAAACTCATCTTCAAGTGCTGCAGCAGACCATTTTGATACTCAGAAGATCTACCTTTAGAGACAGTCTTTTAAAAAAAGAAACAGATCATTCCACAGGAAGTATGAATTCTCAATCATGAGCAGTAAAAAATCAGCAAAAAAAATAAATTCAGAGTCTTTCTCAACGTCTTGTATTAATTTAATAATATAAACGCAGGAATAAAATGATTATCGGCACCCTGAAAGAACGGATCCTCGGAAATTATGTAATAGACCCGAGACATGATATTTTAATATATGATATTCTTGTCCGGGACGGATTTATCCCCGTAACACTCCTTCTCGGATTAATTCTTACTCTGATTATCTTTACAATCAGGGCAATATATGGATTATATCTCTTCAGTTTTTTCCATGTTATCTACCTGATATTTTATATTATACTTTTCTATCTCTATAAAGTGATCCCCAGACAGGGACTGTTCAGGTTTTTTATATTTATAATATTCATGATTTCATTATGGCTGACCATGACAATGGTAAACAATACTCTCAACGAGTATGTTGTCCTTCTTATTTTTCCTATTATTACATATAATCTTTCAGGTATTAAAACCGGAACCATATGGTGTGCTATGTTAGGATTGTCATTTCTTACAGCAATTATTATGACAAAATACGGTCTTATTAATACAGGTTATGAGTCTTCCAACCTCACAATCGGATTTGTACTCTATATATTTACAGCGATTTTTTCATATTATGCTGAACTCCGTCATTCAAGTGTTGAAAAGCTTCTGCTTCGCCAGCTTTATTACGATAACACCAGCGGCCTCCCGAACAGAAAAATGCTGATTGAGGATATCGGTCATAAAATCTACCCTTCACTTATAATTCTTAAAATAGAAAATTTTCATGACATCAATACTTTCTTTGGTTATTCTCTGGGGGATGATTTTCTTAAATTTATAGGAAAAAGAATTAATTTATTCAACGCATCGTTAAAAGTAAAGGCATATAATCTTTCCGGCGGGGAATTCGCTTTTGTTACCGACTTAAAAACTTCAGATGATTCGGCAATTAATAAACTGAAGTCTATTGCCGTCGAACTGATTAATCATATAAGTGATGAAAAGTATATACACAATGAAACTCACATACCACTTACACCATTTATCGGCATTGCCCCATATTCCACCGGAAGCGATAGCCTTATCTCGCAGGCGGACATTGCACTGCATCATGCAATAAGCAAAAAACTTCAGTTTCATATATACAATGACGAAGACAATGACCGCGTAAGATACATTGATAATATGAACACTCTTTCAGATCTTAACAATGCGCTTAATACAGGAAGAATAGTTCCATACTTCCACGCCATAATGGATAACCAAACCGGAAAAATTGAAAAGTACGAATCCCTGTTAAGAATAATAAATAATGAAGGGAAACCGGAATATCCGGGAAAATATCTTGAAGTTGCGCGTAAGACAAATCTGTATCACGAGCTTACAAAAATTATAATAGAAAATGTTTTTACCTACATGAGAAATAACAGCTATTCTTATTCAATTAATATCTCAGCAGATGATATTTATAACCCTGATTTCGCTCCCTATCTCGAGGATATGATAAGTAAACATCCCTGGTGTGCTGACAGGATAACCCTGGAACTTGTTGAATCGGAGCAGTTTGATAATTATGATTTTGTTGCGGCATTTATTAAAAAATGCAAAAAATCAGGCTACAGCTTCGCCATAGATGATTTCGGAACCGGCTACTCCAATTTTTCCCACCTGACAAAACTTAATATTGACTACTTAAAATTTGACGGTTCACTGATAAGAAAAATTGATTCAGATCCAATAACAAGGGTCATAGTAAAAAATATAACAGCTCTCTGTAAAGAGCTTAATATAAAAACAATAGCCGAATTTGTAGAGAACGAAGCAATTTTAAAAGCTGCAAATGAATATGGGATTGACTATTCCCAGGGATACCTGATACACTCTCCATCGCCTTCAGTAATTCCTGAATAGATAAGAGTTTTTATGACTGAAAAGCTTCCGTTCCTGATCATAGTTCCTCACAGCGGTCTTGCAATTCCGGAGGAGTTAAGCGGATATGAAAATGTGAGCCCGATTAATATCTTCTTTGATTCCGATGCCGGTGCAGATGCAATTTTCCCTTCAGACAAAATTGTAATGAAAAAGATTTCAACCTCTGTTTCAAAAATCTTTGTTGATATGGACAGAGAATACAAAATGGTGGCTCCAGTTACAAACGACGGCGTGATTAAATCCAGAACTACCATGAATCGCCTTGTTTTTAAAACTGATTGCTATCCCGATGAAATAGCTATTTCAAACATACTGGGCAGATACTATTTCCCGTTTCATGAATTAATAAGAAATTCCATCAGGGATATTAAATTCCGGGCAATTATTAAATGTCATACTCATATGCCGGTAGGACCATATAACTCTCCGGACAGAGGTATGCCAAGGCCGCTTGTTATTACAGGTTATACGGTCGATACCGATTCAGGCGTTAAAGAAACAGCCAGTACCGACATGGCCATTGAGCTCGCCGCATCAGTGGGTAAAAATCTGTCAAAAGAGGGTGAAACTGTTTCTGATACTTTCAGAATTGCTGATCATGAGAGCAGGGGTTTTATCATGAAGAACTACAGCCTGTCGGGGATCCCGGTTTTAAGTCTATCGGTTTCACGATCTCTGTATTTAAATGAAACATATTTCAACCTTGAAAAGATGGTTATTGATTCACAGAGGTTGAATAAAATAGGATCACTCGTTACATCAGGACTGGAAAAATTCTACAGAAAATGTTTTTAAGATCAAAGTTTAATCTTTCATATCATAAGTGCCGGATCATGGATAATAAAAAGTCAACTTCAATGCTCTGTTAAATTAAATTCTGTTTTTTTATACTTATCCGAATCATTCCGTATTCCCTCAAGTGATTCATTGATTTAGTTCTTCCTGCAATGTTGAGATATTCATCAGGAAAAATTTATAAAGACGTTCGATCATATAATTACTATTATATGGAATCAGCAATGACATGATAAAGTTTCTATAAAGATATCCATAAATGCCTTTAAAATAGGCGGATGCCATTTATTTTTCAGCCAGATCATTATCATATCGGCTTTAAGGGGGCCTTTTTCAAAAGGTAATTCAACAAGCAACCCTTTTGATAATTCATCCTGTACAGCTATTCTGGGTAAAACTGCAACACCTATCCCGTTTATCATATTTTGTTTAATTGCTTCTATACTGTTAAACCGTAACAACCTGGTTAATTTTATTTTTTCTTCGATAAAAAATCCTTCAAGTATTCTGAAGTAATTACAATCGCTTGATGTTACATATATAGGTTCATCTTTTAAATTTGAAATTGTAACGTTTGATTTTATTGCTATTGGATTAGCCGGATAAGTAACCATAATAAGTGGCACTTCCAGTAACCTGAATGTTTCCAGGTCAAGTTCTCTGAAATCTCTGGTTATTAAAAATGCAAGATTGATTATTCCGGATCGCAGTTCTTCCTGCAACCCGTAGTATGAACACGAATTGACATTGAGTTCAACTCTGGGAAAGCGATATTGAAATTTTTTTAATATTGATGGTAAAAAATATGTACTGATTGTTTCAGGTATTCTCATTGATAATGAACCGTAAACTTCTTCGCACCCTTTTATCTCTGAACGAATTTCCTCTTCAAGGTTTATCATTTTTTGAGCATATTGATATAACAGTTCTCCGGCCGAAGTAAGTGAGATGTATTTCCCATCTCTGTTAAACAATCTGACCCCTAAATCTGTCTCGAGTATCTTAATTTGCTCTGATACCGTTGATTGTGCATAATCAAGCATATCAGCTGCCTGGTTAAAACTTCCTAGCGTCGCAATTGTCCTGAAGGTATGAAGCTGTTTAAAATCCATTATAATGTCTCCATAATATATCACTATATCGGAATTATAGATATAATAGATCATATCAGTCTATTGGCAGGATAATTTCGATTGATCATTTTGTAAATTAAAAAACAAAAAGAGGAAAGAAATGAGAAAATATGAGACAATAGCAAAAAAAATTACAATGATATTGTTCCTGTCACAGAGCCTCAGTTCTGCTGCATTTATTGCTGCTTTTACCATAAAAGCCCTGGTTGGTATTGAATTGAGTGGTAAAGCTACGGAGTTTTTTTATTAATTGACCTTGTATAAACCCCGCAACGGTACACTTCATGTATTAAGCTTATCAAAATGAACCTGGTATATATTTACTACTGAAAGAATTTCACATTTTCCATTTTCTTATTGAGGTTAATAAATGCTGTCTGAACATTTTTGTCTCTTATCAGAATTTTTACCTTTTCTTTAAGGAACACCTTCCTGAATTCACCTTCAATATCATTTAGTTTATCAATGCCAGGCTTAAGTTCCACGGGGGGATCATTAACCCACTTATCAGCATCAGGATAGCGTTTTTTAATTTCCAAGCTTTTTTGCGACAATATCACCAGTTTATCACCAAAACCATCAACTGCTGAGACCAGATCACCGGCATTTTCAGATTTATCAATCTTTGACAGAAATTCATCCTGTGTTGCAACAACTTCATTAATAAATTCTCTTATCTCTCCATATTTTTTTTTGCTGCTGCATGCTACAGCTGCAATAACAGAAACAATAAGCAGAATACCTGTTATTTTTCTCACTGAAATCCTCCATTCGTTATGAACAATATGTGCCTGTCAGATATTCAAAGGCGCTTAGCGCTGCTGTTGCACCATCAGCAGCGGCCATTACGATCTGTTTTTTCGACCCGCTTCTGATATCACCAGCAGCAAAAAGACCCTCCACACCTGTATGCATATTCATATCAACAATAATCTCCCTGTTATCATTAAGCAGTCCGCTGTCAAGAAAAGAAGTGTTCGGATCATACCCGATAAAAATAAATACTCCGTCGGTTTTCAGATTATTAATCTCACCGGTAAATATATTTTTAATCGTTACCGAATTCACGCCGGTTTCACCGTTTATTGATTCAATGCTGGTGTTGAGCACGGGAAAAATCTTTTCACTGCTTAATACCCTCTTTTGAAGTATATCTGCGCCACGAAAGTGTTCTCTCCGGTGGACAAGATAAACCCTGCTCGCGAACCTGGTAAGAAAAAAAGCCTCTTCAAGCGCCACATCACCCCCTCCGGCAACAACTGTTATCCTGTCTTTGTAGAATGCACCATCGCATGTTGCACAATATGAGACTCCACGCCCCAGATACTCTCTTTCACCGGGAATATTAAGTTTTCTGTTTATCGCCCCCGCTGCTATTATTACGCTTTTTGCCTGAATCTCCCCGTCGGAGAGTTTAACAGTGAATATCCCGGCGTTCTTTGTTACTGACATAACCTCGGCAGAAACAATCTCTGCTCCAAGCCTTCGGGTTTGATCTTCCATGTCCGCCATAAGCTTCCATCCCTCTACCGGATCACTAAAGCCGGGATAGTTTTCAATCTCATATGAATTAACCACCTGCCCGCCGGGAGAGAATTTTTCCAAAATAACAAGATCAAGCCCTGCCCTCATACCGTAAATTCCTGCCGTAAGGCCTGCAGGGCCGCCCCCTATTATCACAAGCTCTTTCATTTCTTATACCATCTGTTCTCTTTTTATTTTATATAGTGCCGGATACTCCCTCATCAGGATTGAGGGAGGTTTACAGGAAAATGTCTTAATTTATTTTCCGCTTACAAGGTAAACAGAATCTTCAACTTTATCAAATTCCGAAAGTCTTACCTTAACGAGGTCATCGGCTGTTGTGGTAATCTTAAATCCGCAGTAATCGGGTTGAATCGGCAATTCGCGTCCGCCGCGGTCTACAAGCACAAAAAGCTTTATTGTAAAAGGTCTTCCGAATGTAGTAAGTGTCTCAAGCGCCGCCTTTGTAGTTCTTCCCGAAAAAAGAACATCGTCAACAAGCAGAATATTTTTTTTGTTAATATTGAATTCTATGAGAGTTTCTTTGAGAACTGGAAGTTTCCCCCTGGTTGCGAGATCATCACGGTAAAATGAAATATCCAGGGTCCCGTGCTTTATCTCTCTGCCCGAGAGTTTCTCAATTTCCTTTCTGATTCTGTCAGCCAGCTCCACGCCGCGTGTATGAATCCCGATAATTGCAAAGTTATCAATATTTTCAATGTCACGGAAAATGTCTTTTGACAACCCGCTTATTATTCTGTCAATTTCCTTCTTATCAAGAATTTTTTTCTCTGCCGACATCTATTCCACCTCTTTGTAGTATTCCTGTATAGGTTTAACTGAAAGTTCATGGTTTTTTCGTACATATAAAAGCCCATTAATCGCTGCCTTCGCCGCTGATACCGTTGTAACTGTGGGGACATGATATCTTGTTGAAGCCTGTCGTATTGAATATGCGTCATCACGTGTTACTTTGCCAAGAGGAGTGTTTATCACAAAATCAACATCAAGATCCTTAATACGGTCAACAACATTTGGTCTCCCCTCGTTGACTTTATAAACCATTTCACAGGGAATATTATGATCATTATAAAACTTGGCAGTTCCCTTTGTGGCGATAAGTTTAAAGCCATTTTCATGAAGTAATCTCACCTCTTCAATCAGCTGCCCCTTGTGCATATCATTTATACTTAAAAAGACTGTACCCTCAACCGGCAGTCTGTCTCCGGCAGCGAGTTCAGCTTTAAAATAGGATTCGCCAAAGTTATAGGAAATCCCCATAACCTCCCCCGTGGACTTCATCTCGGGCGAAAGAAGAATATCAACCCCCGGAAATTTATTGAACGGAAGAACTGCCTCTTTAACGCTTACATAGGGAAACTTTTTCATCACGGTAAGACCGAGGTCTTTAAGCTTTTTGCCGATCATTACTTTCACCGCCATTTTTGCCAGTGAAATACCGGTTGTTTTTGATACAAATGGCACAGTTCGTGATGCCCGGGGATTTACCTCAATTATAAAAAGTTCATCATCTTTTATTGCATACTGTATATTAAGAAGCCCTATTACATTAAGTTCAAGCGCAAGTTTTTTAGTAACTTCAATAATCTGATTCTGAAGATTCACTGTAATAGTCATCGGGGGGATAATACATGCTGAATCTCCGGAATGAATACCGGCTTCTTCAACGTGTTCCATAATAGCACCGATATAAACATCCTCTCCGTCACAAATTGCGTCTACATCAACTTCAACTGCATCTTCAAGAAATTTATCAACAAGAATCGGATGTTCCGGTGAAAGCTCTACGGCCGTATTTATATAGTTATGAAGGCTTGCCTCATCATAAATTATTGCCATAGCTCTTCCGCCAAGAACATATGAAGGCCTTACAAGCACCGGATAGCCTATATGCGTGGCAATCTTTACCGCATCATCTTCATTAAACGCTATACCGTTTTCAGGCTGCCTCAGTTTGAGTTTATCGACAACATTTGCAAACCGTTCCCTGTCTTCAGCCCTGTCTATTGAATCCGGAGATGTGCCTATTATCTTCACCCCGTTTTCTTCAAGTGATTTAGCCAGTCTTAAAGGGGTCTGTCCCCCAAACTGGACAATTACGCCATCGGGCTTTTCAATTTCATAAATGTGAAGTATATCCTCAAGGGTCAGTGGTTCAAAATACAGCCTGTCGGAAGTATCATAATCCGTCGATACTGTTTCCGGATTGGAATTAACCATTATGGATTCAATCCCTTCATCTCTCAGGGCGAATGAAGCATGACAGCAGCAGTAATCAAACTCTATACCCTGCCCTATCCTGTTAGGTCCGCCGCCAAGTATCATTATTTTTTTACGGTCAGTTCTGAATGATTCATTTTCACCGTCATAGGATGAATAATAATACGGAGTATACGCCTCAAACTCCCCGCCGCATGTATCAACAACACGGAAACCGGGGAATATGCCGTTTTCTTTTCTCAGATTTCTTATCTCGCTCTCTGCGTGTCTTACACTCATTGAATATTTTTTCTGGAATAATGGTCCCTTGCCATACAGGTCCTCGATGGTTTCCCTGTTTGCAATAAATCCAAGCTGCCTGTCAGAGAATCCGAGATTTTTCATTCTTTTTACAGTATCAGGATTTACCCCTGATGTTCTGCACTCTTCTTCGAAGATATTCTCTTCATCCACAAGTTCCTTCAACTGGTTTATAAACCAGGGATCTATCCCTGACAAACGGCATATCCAGTCAACACCCTTTCCCCGTTTTAAGGCCTCTTTAATATAAAAAACACGATCCTCTTTCGGAGCGCTAATCTCTCTTTCAAAAACCGTATCACGTTCCTGGTATGATAGAGATGATAAATATGCGGAAAGTTTAAGATTACCATCTGAACCAAAACCCGCCCTGTCAATCTCCAGAGACCTTAAAGCCTTCTGAAAAGATTCCTTAAAGGTACGGCCGATTGCCATGGATTCCCCGACAGACTTCATCTGAACACCAAGCCGGTTGTCAGCTCCTTCAAATTTTTCAAAGGCCCATCTTGGAGCCTTTACAACAACATAATCTATCGTTGGCTCAAAGGACGCAGGTGTTTCCCTTGTTATATCATTGGAAATTTCGTCAAGCGTAAGCCCTACAGCCAGTTTTGCAGCAATTTTTGCTATGGGGAATCCCGTTGCCTTTGACGCCAGTGCGGAACTTCTGCTTACCCTGGGATTCATTTCTATTACTATTACACGGCCGGTTGATGGATTAACGGCAAACTGTATGTTTGATCCGCCTGTATCAACGCCTATCTCCCTTATTATTTTAATTCCCATATCACGGAGATTCTGGTATTCCCTGTCTGTAAGTGTCTGCTGAGGTGCTACAGTAATTGAATCACCTGTATGAACCCCCATTGGATCAAAATTCTCTATTGAGCAGACTATTACAACATTATCATGTTTGTCTCTCATTACCTCAAGCTCAAACTCTTTCCATCCGATTACGGATTCTTCAAGTAAAACCTGGTTGATCGGCGATTCATCGAGTCCTTTTTTTACAAGATCAACAAATTCCTCCCTGTTATAAACAATATTCCCGCCGGTACCTCCCAGTGTAAAAGCCGGTCTTATTATAATCGGGAGTTTTATCCTGTTGAGAACCAATAGTGCCTCTTCAATAGTGGAAACAAGCCCCGATTCAGGGACATCCAGCCCAATTTTCAACATAGCCTTTTTAAACAGATCCCTGTCCTCAGCCTTTCTTATGGATTCAATATTTGCCCCGATCAGTTCAACATTAAATTTTTTTAATATACCCATTTCATCAAGTTTCATTGCCGTATTCAATGCAGTTTGTCCGCCGACTGTGGGAAGAACTGCATCAGGCCTCTCAAGTTCAATAATTTTAGCAACTACTTCAGGATAAATCGGTTCAATGTATGTTTTATCCGCAAGTTCAGGATCGGTCATAATAGTTGCCGGATTGGAGTTTACCAGAACTACCTCATATCCCTCTTCTTTCAGCGATTTACAGGCCTGCGATCCTGAATAATCAAACTCGCACGCCTGTCCTATAACGATCGGCCCTGACCCGATTATCAGTATCTTTTTTATATCTTCTCTTTTCGGCACTTATAATCCATCCTTAAAAAACGTAGTTTGTATATATGACAATCCTTAAAGGAGTATTTAAAATTCACCCCTTTTGATTCCACAGGAATAACTGTTATTCTGATTGTGTTTAAGTAAATCCAAAAGTCTTTTAAAATCACTATTTTTGTCAATAAAAATAGAGAAATAAAGAATATGCTCAGAATGCGGTCAATGCTGCCCTTATAAAACTCGTTACCGGAGCCTGTTCCCTGGAATCCTCCACCGTATCGCGTAATTCATTTATAAGTTTGCTTGTATCCTGATGAAGTGTATCCCGGTTAACCAGTTTCCCGATTGTACCCTCTCCATTATTGATCTTTTCAGAAAATTCACTCAGATTCTTAATTGCAACTTTCAGTCCGGTACGGTTTTCATCTATCACTTCAGATATTTTTGTAAGCGGATCACCAATTGTATATCCTGTGAGATTTTTCATGCTTTTAACAGTATCAAAGAACTCCCCTTTTACATCGGAAGCGCCTGGATATATCACTATAATTTTACCCCCAAGAGCTGATTGATTTTTAAGTAGAATTCTGTAGTTCTCATAAAGGGTAAATACCCTGAATAATTTAATAGAAACTATTACCTTACCGTCTGTCATCAGTTCAACAGCAGTGACATTACCGGCTTCCACCCCATTAACGAGTACCTTGTTTCCGATTTCAAGCCCTTCAACATCTTCAAATATTACAGTCCCGTAAAAAAATTCCCTGGTATCAAATAAATCACCACGGATTATGGTGAAATAACCAAGTATAGCAAGCGCACTGAAAAATACAACACCGACAATAAATTCATTCAGTTTTGTCATAGTTCACACGTTAACATACACATATTTTCCCTGTCAACCTTCAATTGGACCCGATATCTTCCCGTAAATAAACTGTTGTACAACCGAATTGGAACTTGCCCGTATCTGCTCGGGTGTCCCGCATTCTATAAGCTCCCCGTTATAAAGCATCGCAATGCGGTCGGCGATATAATAAGCGCTGTTCATATCATGTGTTACCACCACCGATGTAACTTCAAGCTTTTCCTGCATCTCTTTTATCAGTTCGTTTATTCTCGCCGACATCACAGGATCAAGCCCTGACGTCGGTTCATCATATAAAATCAGCCGGGGATTGCGGACTATTGCCCTGGCAAGGCCTGCCCTTTTTTTCATACCGCCGCTTATTTCCGAGGGCATTTTATTACCTGCATCACTAAGCTGCAGAAGCCTGAGTTTGTCATCAACAGTCCGCTTTATCTCATCAATACTCCCCAGTCTGTGTTCCACCAGAGGGAGGGCAATATTATCCCTTACCGACAGCCAGTTGATAAGAGCGCCGGACTGGAACAGAAACCCCATTTTCTCCCGCAACGCGGCCCTGACTCCGGTTGACGCTCCATTCATCTTTATGTTGTCAACAAATACATCCCCGCTGTCCGGATCAATAAATCCCGCTATATGCCTTAAAATTGTAGTCTTCCCTGCGCCAGAAAGTCCTATGATAACAAAGGTTTCCCCTTTTTCGATAAAAAAAGAAACATCATCTAGCACTATTTTATTACTGAACTTCTTTGACACGTTTCTGAACTCTATCATAAAAACCCCCCGTAGAAAAGAGCGGTTATAAAATATCCCACTATCAATATCATAAGATAGGATGCCACCACCGAAACCCTTGTAGCCTGCCCTACACCCAAAGCACCATTCTCCGCTTTGAGACCATTCGCACAGCTTATTGATGAAATCAAAAGTCCGAAAACCATACTCTTCAGAAGCCCGACATACATATCCTTTACCCATATTGACTGAAAAATTCTATGATAATACGCATCCATTGTAATGCCAAACTGGAAATAAGAGATTACCGCACCGCCGGTAACTCCCAGTATAATCGTATAGACAGAAAGTGTCGGAAGCATTATCATCATGGAAACGATTCGCGGCATAACGAGATAGGCAACAGGATTTATTGACATCATCTCCAGCGCATCAATCTCTTCTGATACCTTCATGGTGCCCAGTTCAGCCGCCATAGCCGCCCCGGAAAATGCCGTTATTATTATTGCCGTCAGAAAAGCCCCCATCTCCTTATTCATGATATTAATCATCAATGTCGGTATCAGTTCCTGCTGCCCGTACTTTGTAAATTCAATACCGGTATGAAGAGCAAGAATCATACCTCCAAACAGCGCAACAATTGAACATACAGGCATACTCTTTACGCCGGAGATATACATCTGATTCACAATTTCCTTTCTTTTTACAAACAGATATCTGAAAGCAATAAAGGTTTTGAATATAAGTATAAGCGTAAAACCTGAAAATCTAAGTTCATACAACACCCGTTCACCAAAATCTGAAAAGAACCTGTAAACTCCACTTTCTTCAGTATTTACCATAATAAATCACATCTTGAAATTAATTTTAAAATAAAAATTATCCTGTAAACTGTCACAGG
This sequence comes from Spirochaetota bacterium, assembly GCA_963664815.2. Taxonomy (GTDB): domain Bacteria; phylum Spirochaetota; class UBA4802; order UBA4802; family UBA5550; genus WRGT01. Next base: position 549,094 of record CAXXHB010000003.1, on the reverse strand, counting down.
CTAGATTGGCATGACACGGATTAAAGCCATACTTCTCCCTCATAAATGAGATATCCATATCCGGATCAGTGTTTATATTTTCTGCAAAATCAGCATCACCCTCCCCTATTTTTACCGGAAACCAGAGCAGTTTAATATATGTACCTTCTTCATTCTTCTCATAACCGAATGAACTGAACAGAAGTGTAAATTCTTTTATACTATTGCCTCGGCTTTCAAAATTGACAACAACAGGCACCTTCATTTTAAAAAAATCATCATTCCATACCTGGTAATATGTCCGGAGAAGGATTCCGAGATGTTTTTCCCCGTCAGGCTTTTTTCTGTATTCGAACAGTGTCCAGAATGGCTGGTAAAGCTTTTCATACCCCTCAGTATCTCTGAATGGTAAAAGAGACAACAGATTAATTGAGTACAAACCGGAATCGCTCCACTCAACCTGAACCAGCGGCCACAGTTTAAAATATCTCCAAGACCTGCCGTAGTATTCGTGCGGTTTTAAATAGTCCCTTTTAAGATACCATGCAATAATGCATATTATATGATATTCGGATTTATAGTAATCGGCATCCTTTTTTATTCTGAAATAAAGCGGTGTTATAAACATACTTTCATAGGTTGATGTTTCGTATGCTCCGTAAAAAGGGAAAAAAATCCTCTTTTTCATTTTAGGCTTATCCGAATCGCCAATTTGAATCAGTGGCCATGGCAGATTGTAAATCTTTTCATTTTTATCAAGATCATACCCCCAGGAGAAAAAAGGCCAGATAACTGTGTATGACTTCATTCTCCCGCTTTTACTCCATTTTTTCCCGAAGAAAGGTAAAAAGAAAAATGTATACCTCTCATCATGGGAAAGATATAGTTCCCTGTAGTTTATCAGGAAAAGATACTGGTAGTTATCATACCAGCCTGTTTTACTGTTATGAGCATAAAACGGAAGAATACGAAAATCCTCTCTTTTGCTCCCTTTCCCCCAGGATACAAACGGCCAGAACAGCGCTGTGCCGGTATAATCCTTATCTTCAAACCCGGTGTATACCGGTATCAATGCAGCCATAGAATAAAAAAAAGTCTGCCAGGTAAATATACCGGATGGGGGGAATAAAAAAAAGAGAGCAACACCGGGGAACACATATGGTGAAATTCTGTCATACGCGAATTTTCCGCGAATATTTCCCCCTAAAGGATAAATAAAAAGATAATTGTCTTTACCGGAATCACCGCTGCCATACAGGAATAAAGGGAAAAGACCATTGTCATAATCTTTTTTTTCATCCTGATGCTTATAATCAGTCGATTCATACAGCCCGAAGAAACCTTTCGTCACATCATTTTTATTGTTTTTATAACGCCAGAAAATAACAGGGAGCAGGGACGCCTGGAAAAGATTTTCGTTATGTACAGCTTCCATGTAAAAGGGACGATATACAACGGTAGCTGCGTTAATATCTTCAGTATGTTCATATAAACACCAGAACCAGTTTACCGATTTTTTCTTTTTATCAACCGGCCCGGCATATAATTCAGAAGAAATGCAGAGGACAAGAATAATTAAAAATAAAATCATGAGAGTTCTGTGAATCCTGTTATTTGATTCAAAGATAAAATTCGGAAGAACCGGACCTGATATATTCAATAATTTCATTAAGCCTTAACCTGTCTTCGCTGGAAATAATATTAAAACTGACACCGGCAGTAAATATTTTTTTATTGCCATCATTTTTTACGAGGCTCCATCTTCTTTCAACCTCGGCATTTATAGTGAATCCATCGGCATTTAGCTGTACAAATAAAAATTTCTCCAGGTTAATATCAATATTCTTTGTCAAACCCGATTCAATAACAAAAGAAAATCCGCCGGTACTTAAATCCAGTACAGTACCGGTCATATCGGCCTCATCGCCTATCCTGACAAGAATCTGTCTGCCGGAACTGCTTTGGCATGAATATCTTGTAAAATCTCTCTGCTCTTTCATTTATTTCAATTATTAAGAAATATATTTATTACTACTCATGGGAAACATCGTCTTTCCTTAAACTCCATGTCTGGCCTGGCAATTATAATTATGTGTTTTTAAACACTCATCAAATTTATACATTCATAATTATACTGTTTGAACTCCATAAAAGTAAAAAAGCAACTTTTTTTCAACCCATTTTACCATATAAAATATTAATATATTGAATTTTCAGGTTTAAAACAAGGAAAATAATATTGAATGGTATCCTGGTGACCTGTAAAGGGATTGCCGCTCATCAGACCCATAAAAAATTGGCTTATCATGACTTCTATAATATTTAATTATAATGTTTAATAAACAGCGCATGAAAAAATAAAACCGCCCGGTAAGAATTTATTGACATTGACAGACATCCAAACTATTATATAAAAGTATTTACTTTGGAGGATGACATATGAAAAAAATATTTATATGCGCAATATTATTTCTTTTTTTAATTCCTGCGATGTCTCAGGATAAAAATGAAACAGCGAAAGAGCCGGAAAAAAAAGCATCTGAGACAGAAATGGTGAATCAGAGCATCTACACAGAGATAACACTTGAAGATTTTGAAACCAACCAGTATTCAAACAGCAACTTAAAATTTATTCAGGGAACAGAACAACAGGGATCCATTGCAATAAGAGATCAATACCCTGCAGAATTCAACAATTCAAAAAAATATCTGGGAATAAAGTTGTATACCAAAAAAGGTGATACATTCCAGATATTCCCTGTGAAACCGCTTGAAATCACAAAATACTGCAAATCTATATCCATATGGGTTTATGGTAAAAAATTCGCCGGTGAAATATCAATGATGCTTCAGGACGTAACCGGAACAACTCACAGGATTACATTCGGAAATACATCGTTTCTCGGATGGAAAAAACTTACCGTGAATCTTGATTCGAAGATAAAGCAGCAGGATGAATACCTTGAGAAAGAAAAAGTTCTGAAAATTATGCATATTCAATACAGGGCTGCTAACGAAACAATGCACCCCATGTGGCAGTACTTCTACATCGATGACATAACAGCGACTGTAAGAGATAAATACAAAGACAGACAAAGTGACGACTGGTAGAATCAGGTCACTGATCCCGGGACAGGATATACCGAAGGGCGTCCTGTTACGGGATTTTTACCACAGAAAAATTCTGAATCATACAAACCAGAGAGTGTAACCCCGGAAATAACCTTTTCAGGCACACCGTCAAAAAAGACAGTCCCTTTCTTGATTGCAATTATTCTGGAACTATATTCAGCCGCTATGTTAACATCATGAAGGGCACAGATAATTGTTGCCCCCCCTCTGTACAGTGTGGAAAGAATATCCATCACCTGAATCATATGCCTGTAATCAAGATTTGAAACCGGTTCATCAAGGAGTAAAATATTCCTGTTCTGAATCAGAGCCCTTGATATCTGTACCAGCTGAAACTCTCCGGCAGAAAGTTCACTTATAGGCCTCTCCATCAGATGTTCTATTCCGCAAAGCGACGCCATATCTTCAACGATAAGTTCCACATCTTTATCTGAAGAGAACAATTTCCTCAGCGGGAAAAGTCCGAAAGACAGAAACAACTTTACTGAAAAACCGGGTATTTCTCCGATAATCGGATTTACCACTGACATCTCTACCGCCAGATCTTTCTTTCTGTAATCATTTATATTGCGCCCCAGAAAAATAACTCTTCCACCGGATGCCGGGATTAAACCGGAGATTGCCTTGATTACTGTACTCTTCCCGGCTCCATTAGGCCCTATTAAAGAGATAAACTCCCCTTTTCCTATTCCAAAAGATATATTCCTGAGTACAGTATTTCTGTTGTATCCAGCGCTTAATGAATCTGCTATAAAAACCGGTTCCTTCATTTCACTGCACCTGCCTGCTTCTGATTACAAAAAAAAGGAAAAAAATTCCACCGGCAAAACCTGTTATTATACCCACCGGAATTTCATATGGAAAAACGAGAGACCTGCTCAACGCATCAGATATTACAAGAAATGATGCTCCACCAATGGCCGAGAGAGGGATAAGGTTCCTGCTGTCATGCCCGTTCAGCATTCTGACAAGGTGAGGAATCATTAAACCGACAAAAGGGATAATACCGCCTAAAATTACTGACAGCGCCGATAAGACAGAAGCAAGAATAAGAATAATCCGCAGTTGTGAATCTGAAAGACCCGAGCTGTTTGAAAATGATCTTCCAAGAGAGATAATGTTTATATGCCGGTGAAAAATCCATAACATGAATGCAACAAGAAATATCATGAAAGATACAATACCCTGCCCGACATCTCCGGATGAAGAGAGATCCCCCATCATCCATATCAGCGCTTTATGAACATTCTGGGATTCTGCCATAGAAAAAAGCAGCATTACAGAGGATGAAAAAATAAAGCTCAGGGCCACTCCGGCCAGGATAAACACACTCCCTCCAAAACCCCTGCCGTACGATAATAAGTATAAAGCAGCAATGGCAAAAATACTCCCGGTGAATGATAAAAAAACAGTTGCAAGCGGCCCCAGTGACAGAATCACTGCCGCTGAAATACCAAGAGATGCACCGCCTGAAACACCGGTAATAAATGGATCAGCAAGAGGATTTCTGAATATTGACTGAAAAACTGCTCCGCTGACGGAGAGAGCTGCTCCGGCAAAGGCGGCGGCCATAATCCTCGGCAGCCGTATCCTCAATATTATTTCAGTATTTAAACTTTCATGGCCATTGATAATATTCCATACTATAGATACAGGATCGATAAATTCAGACCCCATACAGAGTCCGGCTACTGCAGAAAGAATAAAAACCAGTATTGATAATATATATATTTTTTTCATTTTGCCACAAGACTCAGTATCCGGGAAATTCTTTCAACTGACAGTATGTATTCTCCGGGTGAATAATATGGAATTACTTCATCTCCCGCAACAAATATATTTTTCTTTTTTACAAAGTTCACACTTGTAAAATTCCTTAACTGGTGATTAAGATAAAGATCATCACCGGGAATCATTATTATTACCACATCAGGATTTTTTATAACGAGTGATTCAAGTGAAAGTATCGGGTAGGGATTTTTAAGTTCATCAAATACATTAATACCTCCTGCATCTTTAATAATCCCGGAGATAAAGGAGAGTTTTGAAACAGTTATTAATGGTTTTGCTGAAACAAGAAAAGCTACCCGGAGATTCAGATCATTTTTTTTAACCCTTTTTAATCTGCTTTTATAATCATTAATTTTCTTTTCAGCATAATCACCCCGGTCAATTATCATGGCTAAATCTCTATAGTTGTCACAGATAGATTTAAAGCTGCTGTTTCTCCTGAACATGTGATATTTCAATCCGAATTTTTCAAAAAAAGAATTTTTCTGAATCTCACCATCCTCTTCCGACATAAAAATAATGTCAGGCTTTAGTGTTACTATTTTCTCTATGGATGGAGTTATATATGTGCCGACAACGGTAATCTCCTTTTTAAGCGCGGGATGATATGGGGTCACTCCGACAATATTCTCTTCGGCTCCCAGGTCAATAATCTGGCCTGTGACAGATGGCGAGAGTGAAATTATTCTTTTCCCGGAATTAATTTCCCCCTGATTAAAAAATTTTTTTGTTTCAGATGATGAGTTGCAGCCCCTGAATATGGAGCATCCAGGAAACGAAAGAAGCATTATAATTACGAAAATTAAAAACGGCGTATCTGAAAAGCCGGATCTCATTTATACATCCTGTGTGAGAAAACCGGGAAACAGCAGATAAAAAAAACAATAATACAGATCAGACAAGTGTAATAATCCGCTCTTCTCTTGCGCAGGCGATGCAATACCTGATACCCTCATTTCTGCTTTTTACAGGGATATAAAAATGATTCATTATATTAATCTCTTTGCCGCATCTTGAGCATTTCATACAAATAATCCTCTTTGAGAATATGATAATAATTAATCGGCCGGAATTGTCTCAATCGCTATTCTTTTTTAAAACGTACCCTTTAAAAAATAAAAAATTGTGTTTACAGCATATTCTTGTACACTAACATCGTCACCAATATCAAGATTCAGGGGGTTTTTATGCCGGCAAAGGCAAAAAGCACTGTAAAGAAAGTCAGAAAAAATGTTAAAAAAACAAATCTTACGAAGCTTTACACACATATGCATAAAATGTCCTTAGATGCTGTTGATAGTGAAATTATTAAAAGATTTAAGGTGCTTATTGATGCTTGCGAAGAAGATCTTCCTAAAGCTGATATTGACACACTAATCAGTGACCCTAAAACAGCTGATACATCTGTATTTCCCGAAGGCCTTCAGCCCTATGTTAAACACTATGTATTTATGGTAAAAAGAGAAAAAAGTCAGAAAAAAGCGTAGTTATGAGAATTAAAATAAAAGTCTTTGCATCAGTAAGGGATATCTGCGGTTTTAATGAAAAGGAACTCATTGTTTCCGATTCAATAAAAGTTAATGAAGTATTAGATCTTTTCATAAAAGGAAATCAGGAACTCTCAGAGAAAAAAGATACTCTTCTTATCGCAGTAAATGAAGAGTATTGCAGTGTTGAGAGAACTCTTTCAGAGGGCGATATAATGGCCATTTTCCCGCCAGTAAGCGGCGGTTGAAATGAAAACAATACTTGTCCAGAAAGAGATTATTGATCTTAACCTGGTATTAAAAACAGGAACAACAACCAGTGATGGATCTGACCTTATTTTTATCGGAAAAGTAAGAGACATCTCCCGCGGTAAAAATGTAACCTGCATAGATTATGAAATATACAATGAAATGGCTGTAAAAGAATTAAATAAAATAGCCGACGAAGCTTCATCAGATAATGAAATCAGCAGAATAATTATCATACATAGATACGGCCGGGTAACTCTTGGCGAAGCATCCATATTGATCCTTGTTTCATCACCCCACAGAGATTCATCATATAAAGCCTCAAGATACATCATTGATGAAATTAAAAAAAGAGTTCCTATATGGAAAAAGGAATTCTACGATGATGGTTCTGAATGGATCAGCGACAGGTGCTGATTACTCAACATAAACCTCTCCATCTCTCCTGATTACAATTACCCCGTTCTCATTTAGCTCCCGCATTATGCCGACTATGTAATCACGACATTCTTCAACATCTTTCAGCCTGATCGCACCCATTTCATTCATCTCTGTAAGAATACCCTCAGCCCTGTTCTGGCTCATATTTCTCAGAATTTTGAATCTTATTTCATCACCTGCACCCTTTAATGATCTTGCAATTGTGTAATCATCATTTATTTCATCAATAAGGATACGAACCTCTTTGTTCGAAAGATTAATAATATTTTCAAATGTAAAAATTAATTCCTTAATCTCTTTTGATATATGCGGAACAACTGAATCTATACTTTTAAGAAGATTTCTCTCCTGCTCGCTGCTCATATGGCTCATCATGGCCGCCAGTGATTCCATTCCCCCCATTATAATCATTCCATTTTCATTCTTTTGAATTTCCCTGCTCCTTCTTTTTAAAGTCCGCGCTACTGCAACAGCTGCCTCTGAAGATGGATTTTTCATTCTTGCAATTTTTACACCCGTTTCCCTCGATTTTTCCGGCGGGAGATTTTTCAGAATCATTCCGGCTTTCTGCGGAGAGATAAATTTTATTACAAGGGCTATTATCTGCGGTTGTTCATCCTTCAACAGATTAACCAGCTGTGTGTCCTCAAGCTCGTTTAAAAATTTAAAACCCGATTCAGTATCACGATTCTCGATTTTCTTCATCAGCTCATCGGCCTTCTCTTCTCCAAATGCGTCAACAATCATCTTTCTGGCCCTGTTTATTCCCCCCGAAGGATTTTTTGAACTTTTCCTTAGTTCAATAATAAATTCACCGATCAGTTCCTCTCTTTCTGTTTCAGGAAGAGACTGCATTCTGACCATTCCTGCGGATAGTTTTTCAATGCTATCCTCATCAAGATGACGCAGAATTTCAGAAGCTATCTCAGGGCCGAGAATCATAAGAAGAGCAGCAGCTTTTTCAGTCCCTGTCATGTCAAATAGTGATTTCATAGCTTATTATCTCCAGATCCCGGAATCTTTCCACTGATAAAGCCATAACAGCAACTGAAACATGGTATATCGGTGCTTTATAAATACTTAGTTTATTTAATTACTTACAGTAATATTTTATACTTGAAAAAAATCAATAAATAATCTCTGATATTATATTATATGTTTTTTATAAAATCTCCGCTTTTCTGCGAATATGCGGTCAGCGATATTCGCAGCCTGCTTCAGGTTTCTAAAGAAACAGGGCAATTATGACGATCAATATATAAATGAATTATCCGGCAGGACATATTAGAAAGTGCAGACACAAAATTTTGTAAGTGAACAACATCAGAACGAAATAATTACCGCTGTAAAAAATGAAAGCGACATTGTATTTATTACCTATTCAGTTCTAGAAAGGACTGAAGAGAAAATTAAATTCGCGCTGGCAAAAATACTGGAAAAACATAACCGTTACGACCTTTTTACACCAGTGTATTCATGTATCAAAGAACTTATTTCAAATGCAACAAAGGCAAATGCAAAAAAAATTCTTATGCTTGAGGGTGAAATAAAGGATATCAATGACTCCGGTGATATAGTAAAAAAAGTAAGATCAATACTAAATGAAAAGTCGCTGCTTGAGTACGGGCTTAAAACAAAGAAATATGGATTATCGACAAGAATTTATCTGAAAGTATATAAAAAGCACCTGTCTGTGGAGGTAATAAACAATATTCCTCTTACAAAAAAGGAGATGGACAGGATTAATGAAAGGATAAAAAAATCATCAAAGTACGACAACATCGCAGAGTTCTTTATGGAAAATCCCGATCCTGAAGCGGAAGGGATGGGCCTGGGACTTTCAATGGTTGTTGTACTTCTTAAAAATATAAACATTACACATAAAAATTTTGCCGTTACAACTAATGGTATAGATAAAACCTATGCGAAAGTACTTATACCACTCAGCTGATTATTCAATTTTTCTTGCTCTTCTCTTTAACAAAGGATAAATTTTATTTGTCGAATCTATCTCGCGCAGAATATCCGGTCTGTCGGGTTCGGCATATGATATAAAAGTATCCGTTTCTTTCACAGTAAAAATTTCAGCGTATCTTATTGTTTCATTGCTGAGACGCGAGCTGCTGTCCCTGTAAATTACAAGTTCCGTTCCATCTTTTATCCCGTCGAACAATCCAAGGTTAAGCAGTATCCCCTTCTCTTTGACTTTAAGTACCTTCCCGCTGTATGGTATGATATCATAAATTTTTCCGGCAATCAGTAAAGACAACAGATTAAGATTCTCCCTCCCTTTTTTCGATTCGGTTATCTCATATATAATATATCCCCTGTTCAGATCCATTATCCGCAATGTTATACTGATATAATCATCCACCTCTGAAATCTCTCCGAAAATCAGGTAATCAAACTTCTGCTCCCTTTTATCAGATATTTCCTTTATCTTTTTTATAGTGCTGAAAAGACTCTCCCCTCCGGTTTTAAGGTTGCCGACAAGAGCTTCTCTTTCGCCGAGCCCCGGGGTTTTCATCCTTCCATACTGCTGAAGTGCAAAAGTCAGATTCCTTGCCGCTGTTTTCCCGGAATCGGGGTGATCTGTAATTTTACCTGCAGTGTCAAAATTAAGAACAAGAACAGACGGAACATCACGCGGGACTTCATCACTGCCGTAGCCCTCTCTCACATAAAGCCGGTCTCTCCTTTTCATGATTGCAAGATTCAGCATATCCTGGTATTTAAACTCGGGATACTGCATCATTATATTCTTCATTTCATCGATTATCAGTTTATTGTAATCGAGTATGGTATAGTAATTTATAAGCTCTTCACGAACCTCTCTGTTAAGGGGATTCATCAGAAGTGATCTTCTCAGGTAATAAATCACATTTGTATGCAGATTATCCCTGCTGTTTATTTTTGACAGTTCAATATTTTCGTTAGAAAGCATTATCCGCGCGGGATGGGCGCTTTTGTATTCATTAAGAACAAGAAAATCTTCAAGTTTACCTTTGAGCAATGCATCAGAAGGATATTTTTTATATGCATCAAGCATATGCTCCAGGGCTCCATTCTTGTCCCCGGACATATCGTATGCAAGCGCAAGGCTGTACAATACGGGACGGCTTTTATTTACTTCAGCGGCTTTAAGGATGTATGATACCGCCGCGTCTCTCTTCCCTTTTATTAAATCCGGATTTCCCCCTCCTCCAAGTGCACTGTTAAAATTAAAATCATCAATCTCCATAAGCGAGATCAGCCCCATATCCATATTAGCCCTGAAATTAGACGGATTAATGGCGAGGGCCCTGTTGTATGATTCACGCGCTTCATCAAGTAAATCGGTTTCACCTGTATTCATATAATTTTTCAGAAGAATACTTCCGTATTTTATATGCCCGTCGGGAGATTCTCCGGCAGAATCCATTGCTTTTTCAACATAAGACCTTGCCTCTTTAAGCCGCCCCTCATCTGTTTTTATGTCAGCCATAAGCAGAAGAGACTGGAAGTGATATGGATTGATTTTAAATATATTTTCAAGTTTTCTTTTTGCCCAGAGCCTTTTATCCATTTTGTAATATACGTGTGCAATACCATACTGGGAATCCAACGAGTCCCCGGATATCTTGCCGGCTTTTTCAAAATAACTTATAGCATCAGTGAATCTTCCGGTTTCGGACAGAATCATTCCTATCCCGTTGAGAGCATCAACAGAATTACCGTCAAGCTTCAGTGCGTCAGCGAACATCTCGAGAGCCCGGTCATAGACTCCAAGCGCATAGTATGATTTAGCCGCCCCTATCATTGAATCGGAATATTTTGAATTCAGCCTGAGAGAACTGGTGAAACTGAACAAAGCCCTGTCATACTCCGTCTTTTTAAAACTGACCCAGCCGTCTCTGTTCAGAGAAATAGCGTTCTGGGCATCTGAAACCATTGCGGAAGAAAGCATTATAAGTATTAATGCTGTCCGTATATATATTGTTTTACTGCATTTTTTTATGTTCAATTTTAAGCCTCCGGAAACTGTCCATACCGATTATCAAATGATAAAGCAGAATACAGTCAAGTCAACTAATATTCAGAAATATAAAATCTGTTTGACCTGAAGAGTACGATACAATAGTTTATGAAAAACAGTGGAACAGCAGCAAAGCTGCTGAACAGGCTGACTTACATCACTACAGCAGAACAGGAGTCAAATTTCCTTGAGTAACAAAATTATTATTTCGGGAAGAGAGAGAATTCCAAACCCATATATATCTTTCATCATGTCGTTATTCATAACCGGGGCGGGTGAAATTTATTCCGGATTTACACAGAGAGGGATTGCTCTGTCTCTGGTCAGAGTGGCATCAGCTATTGCTGTTCCATTTTATTCTCTCACGAATGCAAAGAGTTCATACCTTTCAGAAATATCATTTTCAGTTATATTTTTTCTCCTGGTTACCATCATCTCACCAGTGATTGCTTTTATTATCAGCCTTAAAAAAAAGAAACTGGTAATCTCCAGGTTTACTTCAGCCCGGTTTATTATACTTTTTGCTCTTGCCAATATTATAATAACTCTGATTTCAATTTTAATATTTTCAGCATCTTTTTCAATCAGGACTGTGAAAATTGATTTTCCTCCGGTCATAGAAAAAGGTGATGTTGTAGCAATCAAAAAAATAGGGAACAGCTTTTATAATAAAAGTGAAATGATTATCTTAAACGACAGCAATTCCGGTATAATAAGAATTGTCGGACAGCCTGGTGAAAATATCTCCTACAGGAATGGACGTTTATCAGTTCAGGGATCTGAACTGCATCAGTCAATTTTTACAGATAACGAACTGAAAAAATTTTTCCTGACTGATTTTGACGTGATCTCCGAATCAGAAACAAACCTCAGATATCCTGTGAAACAAAACAGTGAAAAGTATAAAACTGATGCCAACCTGAAGAAAGATGAATACTTTGCCATGCCAGATGACAGGAACGATATCTCACGGTTTGTTATAATCAAAAATGAAAATATATACGGAAGGGTTGAAGGAATACTCTTCTCTGTAAAAAGAATCCGTTTTTTAATAAAACCATTTCTGATTTCAGATTAAAATCGACTTAATGCATATTTTTACCGATGTGAGATTATAACCCTGAATAGCTGATCGTGGAAAAGAGAGTTTTATCAATATTTATTATTGCATTTATAGCATTTTACAAAATAATCAGGCCTTGTCACTTTTAACGCATTCTTCCACAGACTCAGTACAAGTCTGAGAAATCTTAAATTTACTGCAAGTACCAGATTTCCAGTCACTTTCACTTCATCGAAATGCGATGTATTGGGCCTGTCGATGTGACAGATCAGGTTCTATTTCAATCGTAAAATACTAAAGTCATATCTATGTCAAAGAAATGACACTCCTTATGATAGAGATCCCCCCACTCTTACTTTTTTTGAATTAAAAAAAAATTATCTTATAAATACTGTCTTGACTTTAAGATTTATATATATATTCTAAGAAGAGATGTATTAATAATCAGTATTTATTCCCTGCTGCTATTTGTGGTTGGTAAATATAATTTGATTTTTACATCAAAATATGTTCCGGAATTATCACTGATAATATTATCGATTTTATGGAGGCTGATTATGATACTTATCACTGGTTCAAACTCCCTGCTGGGGAAAGCACTGGTTGAGAAATTTACCATGAATGGCGAAAAAGTAAGATGTTATGATCAATACAAACCTGAAAGTTTACCGGATAATATCGAATTTATCCAGGGTGACCTTTTTACTACCAAGCGACTTATCCTTGCATGCAAAGATGTTGATACAATCATACACCTCCTTGATAAAAGCAGGGCACAGAAAATCGGACGCGGGAAAATGAAAAAAATTAACATAACCGGTACTAAAAACCTGCTTTTGGTAGCCAGAAAACTAAAAATTAAGAGGTTCATATTCCTGTCAACATATGCTATCTACGGTAAAACAAAATCCTTTCCGCTGAAAGAAGAAGACAGAAAAAAACCCTATACTGCTTATGGTAAAGATAAACTCAAAGCTGAAATTCTCTGTGAAGCTTTTGCTAAAAAATATAAAATGAACCTTACCGTAATACGGCCTTCGGTTATTACCGGTCCTGAAGTAAAAAATTCGTCGATTCTGATAACCCTTTATATGGCAATGGGATTGGGAAATGACAATGTAATGTACATTTCAGGCGACGGAGACACAAAATTTCAGCTTTTATCTCCGGATGATGCAGCAGAGGCATTCTATAAGGTTTATAAATCCGGCGATAAAGCATATGGCCGATCTTTCAATGTAGGTTCAGATAATGTGCCGACTCAGATTGAACAGTTGGTTAAAATCAAAGAAAAGAAAAAACTAGACTTTGCAATTAAGCATATAACCAAACCAAAGGCAATATGGTATGCCATGCTTTCGAAATCTTCCAATGTGAATTATTTTACAAAGGAACATTTTCTTTTTATATTTCATAGCGTATATCTCGACTGCCACAGATTGAAAACAATTACAGGCTGGTCGCCGAAGAAGGATAATATCGATATTTTATCTGAAACAGTTGACTGGTATAAAAATAAAGTAAACTGAATTAAAAAAGCTGACAGATAACTGTCAGCTTTTTTCAATATAAGCAGTAAAATAATATTTCTTTTTATTTTTTCTTTTCATCGGGATATATAATCTCTTTGAATTTTTCCGGTTTTTCACTCTTCAAACGGTTTACAGGAAATGTTACAATCCCCCATAAAAGCTGCCCCAGTTTTATCAGGAGAAAAAGGAAAAGTTTTCCGGAACTCCCTTGCCCCGGTTCAAAACTGAAAGTAAGCTGAGCCCGTTTCATATCCTTAACAGTAATATTCTTATTCTGACTTGACATCTGTTTCATCAGTTTACGCGCTTCTTTTCTGTCAAGCTTCAGTTTCTTTTTGTCTTCATGGTATTTCCCGGCTTTTACAATATACAGAAACAGCTCGGTGTCTTCCATAAGCCTGGTTTTTATTTTTGCAATTCTCTCCAGAAGAGATTTAAGTTCAGCTTTATTTTTAGTATCATGATCATAAAGCATCTTTATATACTGCCCCAGAAAATAGGTCTGTTTATAAATACGCTCCTTTTCATCAATTTTCATATATTTAATATCTGCAAACTCAAGCTTCTTTATCCAGTGAAAAATATTCTCCAGATTCTCATAAGATACATCATAAAGATGATCATTCTTAATATCACCGACTTCAATAAAATTCTTTGCCACTCTCTTCAGATCTTTAAATACATTATTTGAATAATCAAGCATCATGCGATAAATTCTCTGTTCAGCAGTTGTCAGAGGTTTATCATCATCCTTTGGATTCTGCATCCTGTTTTTTATTTCTTTTATATTGATGGATGACGGATCAAAATCAACTCTCTCATTGGCAAATCCCGATTTCATCTCATAAAAATCAGGTTCTGGCATGTCATCCCCGATTTTTAAAACGTGCAGTTTTACCTTTCCGAGCTTTTCATTCATCTCGTGAACATCAATTTTACTGATTCCATCGGTAACCACAAGTATTTCAGCTGTTACCATGTCTTTTGTGTAATTAATATCGTTAACAGCCTGAAATACAGCTTTCTGGAGATTTGTACTTACGCCGCCTGTTGTTGAAAAAAGAACTTTCTCTATCAGGTAAGGGTAGTCTTCTCTCTTCTCAATTTTATAAAGATCACCCACATTTGAGTCAAAAGTTCTGAAAAACAGTTTGGCATTACTGTCAAGTTTACGTCTGAGGAATTCAGAAACAATACACTTTGCATAAAATCCCCTCATTCTCATATCCATGGATCTCGAGGTATCAAGGAGAATATAAAATAGCTGCTCAAACTGATTGGCCTCTCTCCCTTTCTCGTTTTTCATTGTGGATATAGGCTTGAAGTTATCACTGTCAGATTCATAAAACTTCTGCACCATTAAAGTTTTGGTAAACAGCTTCGCATTGAAGATATCATCATCATGCGCAAGCTCACGCGGCAGAGTCCGTTTCAGATCTATAATATTCTTGTAGGTTTCAATTTCCATCTTATCGCTCAGCGGTGCCTGTCTCTCAAGCCTGTTAATGGAAATGGTTTCCTCCCTGTCCGGTACATGAAGCTTTTCTTCAGCAGAGATCTGTTCAATGGCATTTAATACATCCAGAGAACTCCGGTCACTAAATAGAGTGCGGGCTATCTCAAACAAGAGCATAAACTGTGGAGGGAGGATAACCTGGATATTGTCAAAAAATCCGAGAGAATCCCAGTATCCGAAAAAATCGTCTCCATTATTCTGAGAGATCATTTCAAATATCCTATGTCAATTCTCTGTATTCCTTCAGAATACCATTTTTAAGTTCATTCACTTCTTCAACAGAAGAGTTTACATCAAATACACTTTTTTTCAGGGAATCAAGAGTTATCTCCTCTTCAGATTCATTCCGTCTTCCCGTAAATACCATTTTAAGCAGATTCTTAATATTATCAAGAAGCGTGCTTTTTTTCAGGATCAGATCCCTTTTCTCCGGATCATTTTTTATTTCTTCAAATATGGCTCTTATTCCCAGCAGAAATTCAATCTGTGCCAGAGCGCCATTAGCTTTAAAGTGATTCATTGTTTTCTGATATACATCGAGGTATAAATCTTTTTCCGACTTATCCAGGTTTTTAATTGATGTATAACTGTTTAATGTACATAGGGCAAGAAACATATCCTTGACATCATCCATATTGGCAATAAAACGATTATTGACAAGCGCAGATGCCCTTAAAAAGTCACTCAGTTTTGCCTGCTTTCTGGGACTTATAAAAAAATTCTGATCATTCTTTCTCATCTCGCTGACAAATTTGGTTACAAAAACGTTTTTCATAAAATAGATAAACTCGGGGACTTCTACTTTGATATCACGGTTTCTGTTTGTTATTATATCATGCAGAAACAATATCTGATTGAAAAACAGTTTTTTATCAGGTTCTATCGGTTTACCCCTGCTGACTGTGTATGTCTGGTCGATCAGAAGCTGATTGTATATATTATTATCTTCAGGTATGATTGATTTATAGGTAAACCTGTCCAGAACAGCCTCTGTGACTTCATTCATTCTCATGTAATTGGCTGTGGCGATAGTTGTATGAACTGCGGCATCAATCTGTTCAGAACCATTGATAAATTTTCTTTCATTCAAAACTGAAAGAAGCGAACGAAGTACAACATCACTTGCATCAAAAAACTCATCAAGAAAAACAAGGTTAGCCTCAATTACCGACCCTTTTATGTTGTGTCGTATCCTGCCCTTTCTGAATTCATCAATATTATAAGGCCCGAAATAGTTATCAGGTGTCTGGTCTTTACTCGCCTGAGCGGAAAAGATTCTGGCTCCTTCAAAAATATTAAATACAGAAGTAGCAAGGTATGATTTCGCCATACCGGTTCGGCTGAGAAGAAGCATATGCTCACCTGTAAGAATTGCAAAAATTGCCTGCCTTATTATTTCACCTCTGCCGATAACAACATCTCCTATATTACCCATATGCCAGTTGAGATATTCCACAATAGTCTGAATATCATATTCGCCCTCAGGTATCATCTTCAATACAGGTGTTACGGTATAAGGATCATTTTTTCTGATACTCTCTTTAAAATCCATTGGTTGAACAGGCTGATCAGACTGTTCATTTTTCGGAAAGACATCCTCAGCAAATTCATTAACGCCAGGTTTTTTTTCGGGAGTTATAATATTATAACCTTCACCCTCAAAGATCTTGATTACATCAACTCTATTACTGATCATACTATTTAAGCTCCCCTTTTAATTAATCTGCGGCAGAATTACTTTTATTGAAGTCCCTTCGCCGGGATTACTTCTAACTCCGATCGATCCGCCGATATTATTGATGATATTAGTCGCTATCATCATTCCAAGGCCGGTTCCTTTTTTACCTTTAGTTGTAAAGAACGGCTGGAAAATTTTATTTATATTTTCTTTGGGAATTCCAACTCCCGTGTCAGTTAAGGTTATTGCAGCATATACATTTTCTTCGGTTTTTATTGTCTCTACTTTAAGTGAAATCTTCCCGCCGTCAATCAATGCATCTTCAGCATTCTCCAGAAACTGGAGAAGCATCTGCTGGATCTGGTTTGGTGTTGCAAAGATTTCCGGGCTTACTTCAGGAAGAAGAATATCAACCTCATGACCATCATTTCTTATTTTGTTTATAAAAACATCGACAGGATGATTCATGATAACTTTGTTCAATTCACATTTTTCCTTATCCCTTTCATCAATAACCGCAAGACTCAGAAGCTGCTCGGATATGTTCTTTATCCTTTCAAGTTCCTTTTTCAGCGAATCAATATATTCAACTGCAGGGCTGTATTCATCAACATTTGTATCAATAAAATTCAGATCCATTACCATTTTATTTATGTGACTTTTAAGCTCTGAAGCAACACCTGATGCCAGAATTCCAAGGGCGCTCATTTTTTCAAACCTGCTCACCTTGTTTCTTGTTTCCACCTGCTCTGTTACATCCTCAATCATTATCAGAACATGTTCCACAGCCCCTGAACGATTAATGATGGGATCAAAAGTAGCATTTACAACAAGTTCCTTACGCCCGGATATTGGTGTATATTTTTTTTCATTTGCCTTAATTGTTTTTTTGGTTTCCAGAGCCTGATAAAACATGTCTGTGAATCCTGAATCTACAAATCCTTTATATTTTATGATATTTACAGCAATAAGAGAGTTCTGATCCCTGACCATTATTTTACTGAGCATCGGATTTTCATTTATTACTATTCCTGATGGATCTACCATAAACATACCGATAGGTGCATTGTTTATAATCTCTTCATTCAGATCACGGAGGTTTTTTAATTCTTCAGCCTGTTTAATCTGTTCCTGAACCTTTTGCTCCAGGATAATCGTGTTTTCTTTCAGTTTCTTCTGTATCTGGTACTGATCGGTATAATTTCTCATCACGCCGATCAATGCAACTATTTCACCGTTTTTTTTCTTTATCGGGGAAAAGTTTGTCATAAAATAGTATGGTTTTCCATTCTCAACTATCTTTAGAAGTTCATTTCTGAAAACCTGCCCCTTGTTCAATACAGAATCTACTACGAAATTACCTCTTTCGAGTTCTATTTCACGAAGGTAAGTTCGAAAATTTTTACCCGGGGATTGTTCTCTATCGGGAAACATATCTCTCCAGGCTTTGTTCATATATTGTGTATTAAGATCTCTGTCAATAACGTAGATTATATCATAAGCAGATTCTACAATAGAACTGAATTCAAGGGATTTGAAATCTGAACTATCAAAATTAATTTCGTCCTGAAGGTTTGAGGTTTCAATAATCTTAATTAGTTCTTCTTTGCTGAATGTCTCTAGATTTTTCATAATAATTATTAATCCCTGTTATAATATTTTTGAATCATCCTTTTTTGTCATTATCATTAATCAAAGAAGCATAAAACCATAATTCAATAACAGCGCTTAATAATAATGCTATGAAAAAGGAGATGGCAAAAAATATTCTGCTGAAAGTGAACAGGTTGTAAACTCCAATTATAAATATAATAAATAAAACGATTTTGACAAAAAATCCCTTGAAAGTAATTTTAAGAAGCTTAACTGCGTGAGATCCAAACGCTTTCCTTACCTGAATCAGCCAGATGGCAGAAAGAATAATTCCAAGTATAGTCCCGGTCACATATCCTGAAAACTGCATTGGTGAAAAATTAAAAAAGAGATACACTGAAGCCAGAATATTAATCATTGCCGGTATAATATTTAAAATAACAGCCAGTTTATATTTTTTTTCCATGGTGCACCCCTTTTTTATTATTATAAAGTCATTTAAACATAATTTTTTATCAATGTCAAATAAAATAAAGAATATGGAAGATGTGGAGAATTAAATTTAAGCTAAAAGCAATGATATGTTAAATAGAAATATACTTCAATAGTGGGCCAATTTTCACGTTTTCAACAAAAAGCAAAATATGCCCGCTGACAGCGGGCATAAAAATCTGAATTCAATGCTGATGTTCTTTTTCAGTCTTAGACAGTTCTTAGTTTAAATGCTTTTTAAGAGCTTCGCTTACTTCACTCACCCCTGGGGTTCCATCAAGAACAATAAACTTTGTATCTTTGCTTTCCCGGGCAATCTTTTCAAAATATTTTACCGCTGCCATTGTTCCCTGGACTGAGTCATAATAAATCTCATGCCTTTTATTAATTGCATTCTCATCCTGATCGTCTGCTCTTGTTGAAAGAGCCCCGCCGCATACACGGCAGACAAATACTCCATCTCGCGCTTCGGGCTTTATTGCATCAATATATATATTATTGGGATGATTATTGTCTTTTTCACATAATCTTCTCCCCATTATTCTTTTCTTGGCAGTTTCCCTATCAAGCGATATTTCAATAATATAGTCAATTTTAATCGATTCCGCATCAAGAGACTTTTTCAATGCTGCTGCCTGCTCAGGGTTTCTGGGAAATCCGTCAAGCAACCATCCGTTTTTTTTACAGTCATCTCTCTTCAGCCTGTCGAGTATCATAGGGATGGTAATACTGTCCGGTACAAGATCACCTTTATCAATAAATTCTTTTGCTCTTTTCCCCAGTTCAGTTCCGCCCTTGATATTATCTCTGAATAATCCACCCGATTCCACATGCGTTACATTATACATTTTTTGTACAATCGCGCCCTGAGTCCCTTTTCCACTTCCATTGGGCCCGAAAATTAAAATATTCATTTAAACCTCCAGGATTGCTTTTTTTATCATTATCAAAAGCGTGCATCATAATGTAAAGTCAATTTTACAATGGTCAATAAGGCAAAAAAAAGATGATTCCCGGAGTTATTATTGACATATATATGTTAAGCGGGGATTATCAACATGTATACGTCATTATCTCTATGAATTTACCGTTCTGAATTCTAATTATGATTATAATAATACAGGGTTATTAAAATGTATCTACATGAAAAGATTGAAACTCTCCCCCGTAAAGAGCTTGAAGCAATGCAGATGGAGAGATTTGATAAAGCATTAAAAACAGCATCTGCAACACCATACTACAGCAAGCTTTTTGCCGAAAAAAAAATTGATATTTCAAAAATCAAAACTCTTGATTATATAAAGGACCTCCCGTTTACTACAAAAAATGATCTCCGCCTGAGTTATCCTGACGGCATGGTAGCTGTTCCTAAATCTGAGATTGTAAGAATTCACGCATCATCCGGTACTACCGGAAAATCGACGGTAATTTTTCATACCATGAATGACGTTAACAACTGGGCTGACCAGGTAGCAAGGGCATTGTACAGTGCCGGAGTAAGAAGAGAGGATGTTTTCCAGAATATGATGGGCTATGGATTATTCACAGGCGGCCTTGGGCTGCATTATGGGGCCGAAAGACTCGGCTGTATGGTAATACCATCTTCAACCGGAAACAGCCTCAGGCAGATTCAGCTGATTCAGGACTTTAACTCGACGGTTATCCATATTACTCCAAGTTATGCGCTTCACCTTGTGGAGGTCATCAAAGAACACGGGATTAATCCGCATGATCTTACAATAAAAAAAGCCTTCTTTGGTGCAGAACCATATTCCGAGGCGACAAAGGAGAAACTTGAAAATCTATGGGGACTCGATGCTTACAACATGTACGGTCTCTCTGAAATGAACGGACCGGGAGTTGCTGCAGACTGTGTCTATAAAAGCGGAATGCATATTGCCGAAGACTATTATATTGCAGAAATAATTGATCCTGAAACCGGTGAACAGCTTCCCGATGGCGAAGAGGGCGAGCTTGTACTTACACATATAAACAGGGAAGCCATGCCTATCATAAGATACCGCACAAGAGATCTGACCCGGATTATCCCGGAACAGTGCAAATGCGGCAAGACCCACAGAAGAATTGAAAGGATTAAGGGACGTAGCGACGATATGATTATTGTCGGCGGAGTAAACGTATTCCCGTCACAGATAGAGTCAGTTCTGATGAACATTCCTGAAGTCGGAAATAATTACGTTATAGTCCTTGATCGGGAAGATGGCCTTGACAGAATGCATATTCAGGTTGAATTATATTCCAAGCTCTTTCAGGGCGATATTAAGACACTGAAAAAACTGAACAGAGAAATAGTCGAAAAACTCCGCGCACTTATAGTAATTAATCCGAGAATTGAATTCATGGAACCGGGATCTCTTCCGCCCAGTGAAGGTAAAGCAAAACGAGTAATAGATAAAAGGATAATATAGGAGGATGGTATGCCGCATCAGGTATCTGTATTTGCAGAAAACAAACCTGGCAAAATAAGCCGGGTGACAGAAGTCTTGAGCAGGAACAATATCAACATAAGAGCAATAACCATATCCGATTCGGGCGATTACGGCATAATAAAACTTCTTCTCGATAAGCCCTCAGAGGGCAATGAATGCCTGAATAAAGAAGGTATCGCTTCAACACTAAAAGATATTGTTGCAATAATAATTGACGACTCCCCCGGCGGGCTTCATAAGGCAACATCCCTGTTATCAAGTAAAAATATAAATATAGAAGACGCATATGGTTTTACAATACGTGAAAAAAACCGCGCGGTATTTGTTTTTCAGGTTGAAGATGTTCCAATGACTGAAAAATTTCTGAAAGAGGCCGGTTTTACCATAATTTCCGACAAGGAACTATACTATTTATAAATGCCTCTTTTCAGTGTTATTATTCCATCATATAACAGGAAAGCACAACTGATTAATGCTGTAGAATCCGTTCTGGCCCAGAATGAAAGGGATTTTGAACTTATCGTGGTAGACGACGGATCTGATGATGGAACTTCAGTTATTGCCGACGAGTATTACGGCCGGCTTATATATATTTATCAGGACAATTCCGGTGTAAGCTCTGCCCGGAATAAAGGTATCTCAATATCAAACTCTCCGAATATTACCCTTCTCGACTCTGATGATACATGGCATAAAAACAAACTTCACAAGCACAAAGAATTCATGGAAAACAACAGGAATATACCGGTACATCAGACCGGAGATATATGGATAAGAAACGGCGTCAGGGTAAACCCCGGTTCGAAACATATTAAACCGGAGGGTAAAATTTTTATCCCCTCTCTTCAATTATGTCTTATAAGTCCGTCATCAGTCTGTATTTCACGAACCATTTTTGAAAAATACGGTTTATTTGACGAAGACCTTCCAGCCTGTGAGGACTACGATCTCTGGCTCAGGATAACGCCTTTCGAAGAGATCGGTCTTATTAAAGAAAATCTGATAACAAGATATGCAGGACACAGCGATCAGTTGTCAGCAGTTCACTGGGGAATGGACAGGTTCAGGCTGTATTCAATTCTTAAGATGCTGAATAATACCGGTGACAGGATTGAAAGATTATATTTGGAGGCTGCCTTAAACACAGCAAAAGAGAAGGCGGAAATATTACTGAATGGCGCAATAAAAAGATGTAATGATATACTGGCAAAGGATCTGTCAGAAATTATCACTCTCCTTGAAGATGGATTTTATAAGCAAACAGATTATCAGAACCTCTTGAAAATATGAGTCTGTTTCTGATTGTGCTGCTTAAAAAAGATTCACCGGGATACTCCTTAGTATAGAAAACCTCACCGTTATTGCGAAATACTACAAGCTGTGATTCCCCTGTGCTTTTTGTATACCCCAGCACATAGATACCATTCTCCATTGAAAGTGTTGAATAACCGGGTCGTTTCTTCGGGACACTCAGTCTGAACCTGATATCACAGTCATCATCATAAACAAGTACTTTATCATTGTCAAAAAAAACAGCACACCCTTCATCTGATACATTCATTGCTGTTTTAACATAATGAACATTTTCTACTGCTGAATCCTCAAAATCATTATCTTCTATATTGACAACTCTTACGCCATCCTTCACCGTATTTCCGTAATGCACAAACCCGAATCTGCCGTTATTGCTTATTTTAATCCCTTTTACCGCAGATCCGGCAGGAGCCATCCCGCTGTGAATTACGATACCATCTTTATTAATAAAATGATATGACCCGTCAATAAAGCCACACGCGCCGAAATCATTCTTTTCAGCAAATTCAACCGATGTACATAACCGTCCTGTTATCTGTCCGGCACCAGTAACATTACCATTTCTGTCAAAAATTCTTATCCCGCTGTGATCTCCATTAAGCAGAAAGATCAGTTTCCCGCTGTATGACAAAAAAGGCTTCTCCATTGAATCCTTCTGCCAGTATCTTTCTCCATTAATGCCGAAAAAATCAATTTTTGTACTTACCGATCCATAGCGGATGTAAAAATTTCCGTCACCACTGACTTCAAGCAGAGAGTCTTTGCTTTCAACCTGTCTGACTGCACTCCCCTCCATATTGACAAGAAATACCTTTTCTGCAACCGGAATAATAAAGGATTCCGGAACATTGCGGTTATCTGAGTTCATAGTCATATCCAGTGCCGGGAGCGGACTATAGAATTCCGGAACTATCTCAGATGCGGAAACGCCCTGAAAGAAGAAAAAGCCAGCAAGAAATCCTGCAATTAAACCGGCAAAAAGATATCTCATTTTTAATCCTGCATAAAACTTTTTAATTTACTGCTTCTTGAAGGGTGACGTAGCCGTCTTATTGCTTTTTTTTCAATCTGCCTTATCCTCTCCTTGGAAAGATTAAACTTATCCCCTATCTGCTGGAGAGACATAGGCTCATAACCGTTAAGACCGTACCTCATGCAGAGGATCTCCTTTTCTGAATCTGTAAGAGTGGCCAGAACCTCATTCAGAGAACTTATCAGCGATTCTTCAAATACCTGTTCATCCGGGGAATCGGCCTTGGGATCAACTATCAGGTCAAGGATGGTTGTATCTTCCGAATCACCGAGAGTGGAATCAAGCGATACAAAATCCTGTGTTATATTACGGAGGTGATTTATCTCTTCATTATCCATGTCGAGTTCCTCGGCTATTTCACTTGCCGAGGGTTCGCGACCGAATTTGTTTTCCAGTTTTTTATGAACTCTTTCTATTTTCTGCAGGTCAGCCGTTCTGTTAAGAGGGAGTCTTATAAGAGACGCTTTCTGAGAGATAGCCAGCATTATTGACTGCCTTATCCACCATACTGCGTATGATATAAAATGAAACCCCCTGTCAGGATCAAATTTCTCGGCTGCTTTAATCAGACCAAGATTACCTTCATTAATAAGATCAAGAAGTGAAATACCGCTTGTCTGATATTTTTTCGCGATAGAAACAACAAACCGAAGATTGGATTTAATCAATTCATCCTTCGCTTTTTCACTTCCATCTCTGGACAACCTGGCAAGAGTATCCTCCTGCTCCCTTGTAAGGAGTGGAATCCTGTTGATCTGATCCAGATACCATGAAATTGATGAATCGGTAAAATCCTTCCCGGAGTTTTTTACGTTATCATCATTTTTTAGTTCCGAATCATCCTGAAGCTCATCGATCACTTCATCGTTCAAATTAGAAAGAACCGTATCAGGATTTTTGTCGTTTTCCACGTCGCCAAAATCACTTTTATTATATCTCTGGCTCATAATTGATAAAGTATGTAC
The DNA here is from genome assembly GCA_963664815.2 of Spirochaetota bacterium. Taxonomy (GTDB): domain Bacteria; phylum Spirochaetota; class UBA4802; order UBA4802; family UBA5550; genus WRGT01. The sequence goes on along the minus strand of CAXXHB010000003.1, from coordinate 524,364 downwards.
CAACCTGTATTACATTTTTTTTACTTCTTTTTCGGTACTTTTATAACCCAGCCTGGCCTGATTAAATCCGGGTTTGCAATTTTGCTCTTATTAGCTTCATGAATTCTCTTCCAGGCTTTCGCATTTTTATAATAGTGCAGAGCTATGCGGGAGAGACAATCCTGATATTTTTCCCAGCTTTTTACTTTATAGTAATAGTAATTTTCATCTTCTCCGGCAAATTCACTTTTTGTTTTACCGGCAGATTTAACCTTATCAGCAGTTTTGCCTTTATCGACAGCCTTATCTTTATCACCGGTTTTTGATTTATCGCCGGTTTCACCCTGACTTTTTACAGTTGCAACAGTGGATTTTTTACCCTCTTCTATAACACTGTTTCCAAGCCTTATAGCTTCATTGGAATAAGTTATAGATTCTTCATAATTTCCGCTTTTTTTAAGGTTTCTTGCATTATTAAGTGCTTCCCTGGCTGCAGATAGATCCTCTTCGGCTACCTTGGCCCCTTTTGAATTTTCTGCTTCACCAACTACATTTTCAGCTTCACTGAGCTTTTTAGCGGTAACTCCATCCATTGTTAATTTATAAGCTTCATCAGCATTAATCTTTGCAGCTTCAATTGATTCAAAACCTGATTTCAGCGCATCCTGCTTGTAATTTGATTCAGCCTCTTCAGTCTTCACACTTGCAACGTTATAGTTTTCAGCCGCATAACCCTCATAATCATACTGCTGAACTTTTGAGAGAGTGGCACGAACTTCATCAATTTTAACCTGAAGCTGGTATTTATTGTCCAGAGACTCCTCTTTTGCTTTTACTGCTTTTTTGTAAGCCTCTTCAGAAAGCTTACATGAAGCTATATAGTCTTTTGCTTCAAATTTTTCATTAGCTGAAGTATAAATACTCCTTGATTGAACAAAGAGATCCGGAGAGAGTTTTTCTGCATAAACCGCTTCGGCAGCTATAATAGCATCGTCGGCTTTTTTCAATGCTTCAGCAGCATAAAGCACAACTGACTTATTATAAGCTTCCATAGCTTTCTCATAAGACTTCTCAGAATTCTTTATTGAATCATCAAGCTTTTCATCTTTTATTAAAACTTCCTGAGCCTTGAAGAGCTGATCATTAGCTTCTTTAAATTCCAACGGGCTGAATTGTTCAGCTTTAACAGACTGAGCCAGAACTATAGCCTCTTTTGCCTTTGAGAATTCTTTAATCGGAATTTTATCTTCACAGGCAGCGAGAAAAAAAGTTAAAAACAATACTAATCCAGTTACTAATCTTAATTTCATATGTAAACCTCTGTATTTAAATATCTTTTTTAATGTTTCTTAACAATAAATAAATTATTACTGAAAAGACTTTATGGAATCTTCTTCGTTATCATAGATATCAAAAAACGATGTAAGCTTTGTGAGTTCAAAAACCTTGCGAACCGAGGCAAAAACATTAATTATCTTTAATCCGCCCTGATACTTCTTCAGATTTGACAGACTGGAAATAAGCGCACCTATACCTGAAGAATCAATATATGTCACATCTTTCAGATTTATCACGACATTATATCTTTTCTGTTCAATTAATTTATTAATAATATCTTTAATCTCCGGTGCGTTATATAAATCTATCTCCCCGGAAATATCAAGTATGACGACCTCCCCTTTTGTTCTGGAACTTATGTCCATAGAGATCATTCCTCCTTACACCCCTTCTATAATCAGACACTATAATCTCTCGTTAAATAACCTGTCAAGCTTTATAAGCTCATCCTCTATATGGATTAATATAGTTTATTTAAAAATACCGATATTTTCAATACTAAAATTTTCAGTTTTAAAAAAAATGCCATATAATATTAAAATAGAAAAACTGGTTTTTTATCCTTCTTTCAGAATAATATCATTAAATATCATTATATGAAAACAATATACCATAAAAAATCCTGTTATTGATATCAGATTAAGAAGTTTATTAAAATTTAACTGAACACTCTGAGCCATTTAGTCTCTATTTCACCGAATCGTCCATCTGCTATTGATTGGCGTATATCATCCATAAATTGTTTCATAAAATAGAGGTTATGGAAGGTATTATATATAAGTGATGCAATCTCACCAGCTCTGAAGATATGGCGAAGATAAGCCCTGGAAAAATTTCTGCAGACATAGCAATCGCAGTTTTCATCAAGCGGGCCGAAATCTTTTTCATACTGCGCAGCTTTTATATTTACCCGCCCGGCAGATGTGTACAGTGTTCCATTCCTGGCAATGCGGGTGGGCATAACGCAGTCAAACATATCCACGCCATGTCTTATGGCAAAGAGTATTTCAAGAGGGCTCCCTACCCCCATCATATATCTTGGTTTGTTCTCCGGCATGTGAGGAAGCAGATTTTCAGTAATATCACGATATATCTCCTTCGGTTCACCCACCGACAATCCCCCTATTGCATATCCGGGAAAATCCAGTTCCACAAGCCTCTCTGCACACTCTTTTCTGAGGTCGCTGAATATACTCCCCTGCACAATCGCAAAACATGCCTGAACATCTTTGTTAAATGTATCATTATAATAAGCTATCGATCGTTCAGCCCATGATATTGTTCTCTCCATTGCGGCGATGGCCCTCTGTTTTTCAATGGGATAATCGGTACACTGGTCAAGCACCATCATAATATCTGAGCCTATTACTCTCTGGATATCAAGAACCTTCTCTGCTGTAAAAAAGTGTTTTGATCCGTCAAGGTGGGAATTAAATTCAACACCATCTTCTCTTACCTTGCAGAGGTTACTGAGTGAGAACACCTGGAATCCCCCGGAATCCGTAAGGAGAGACTTTTTATAATTCATGAATTTATGAAGCCCACCGGCAGAGGAAATAACATCTGTTCCCGGGCGCATGTATATATGGTATGTGTTTGACAGAATTATATCAAAACCGATGCTTTCAATATCTGCAAGGGTTAAGGCACGGATTGCCCCTCGTGTTGCAACCGGCATAAAAACAGGGGTTTTTATTGTACTTCTTGATGTTTCAAGCTCACATACCCTGGCAGCCGTTCCGGGATCTTTTTTTATTACATTAAATTTCATAATACAACAGATACAATCATGGTTTCTGCTGTCAACAGATTATGTGAGCCGATATGTGTGCTCAGATTGTATTCATTGCCAGTTCAAGGTCACCGAATGAGAGAAACAGTTCAGCAAGTTCATCCAGATTGGTAGTTGATACTATAGCTCCATAATGTCTTCCGGCAACAATCTTTTTTTTGGAATCAGGAAACATATTTATAATTCTTACAAACTCTTCAATATCCTGACTCTCCATTTCATTTACGTTTCTTATGTCAAAAATACATACCTTGCCATTAACCTGCTTCATAAAAAAACTATTGAAAACAGTTCTCACATCATTTGCAAATCCCTTTTCAGTGATATTTCCTCTCATCATGATCACAGACATATCACTCTTTCTGTTTACTTCTATAAATACGTCAGTGTTCTGCTGTTTCTTCATGCCGCCATAATTTATTGCCGCCATAATTTTAAGATTAAGCTTGTCAGGATTATACGGTTTAACAATGTAATCGACAACTCCATGCCTCATTGCTTCAACAACAGTCTCTTTCCCCTTGTCCGAGGTCAGCATTATGACCGGAATATTATGCGTAATTTTATCTCTTTTAAGCGCGCCAAGAACTTCAAAACCATCCATAACCGGCATGTGCAGATCAAGAATTATCACATCCGGATTGAAGCCTTTGGCTATCTCAACACCCTTTATTGCAGCCCGTTCAGTGAAAACCCTGTATCCGAGCCCGTTAAGCTGTGATTCAAGTATGCCGAGTGTTGTCTTATCGTCATCAATAGCAAGAACAGTATTCATATAAAACTCCTCATTCAGAAATAATTCTTTAAATGGTTAATCTCATTAATTATATTATCCAGTACCATGGTATAGTCAAAATCTTTTTCCATACCGGAGGCTTTTTCCTCCAGTTCCAGGAAATATTCCGAGACTTTAACAAAACGAAGGTTAGCCGCCGCACCCCTGGATTTATGCGAGAGGGCCGATATTTCACCGTATGACAGGTTATCAACTGACGCTCTGATTTCTTCAACAACTTTCATGGTATCTTCGATAAAATCCCGACCGATATTAAGAAGTACATTTACCGGTATTTTCAGTTCGGCGGCGGTTTTCTTAAGATCATAATAAACAGGTGCAGCCTCGTCAATCTGGTCTTTTCCATCAGCATTAACAGGCCTTTCCAGTTTTATACATGGCAGGTATTTCAGCAACACCGCCTCAAGTTTATCCATCTCCACAGGCTTGGCCAGATAATCATTCATACCGCTGTTTTCAATAAGATCCCTGTCTCCTTTAAGCGCCTTTGCCGTCAGCGCGACTACAGGAGTTTCCACCGCACCGCTTTCTCTCTCGTAATCACGTATCATATGAGTTGTTTCAATACCGTCAGCTGCAGGCATATTCACATCCATCAGCACCAGGTTATATTTCCCTCTCCTGAATTTCTCAAAAACGGTAAATCCATTTCCTGCAAGGTCGACCTCAAGCCCGTAATCTTTCAGCAGAAGCATCATAAGCTTCTGATTGATACTGTTATCCTCTCCCACAAGGACTTTCCCTGAAAACCTGAGGTTTACCCCGGTATCAGACTCTCCGGATATATCGTCCATGGACTTATGTAATCCTGCAACACGGGACAGGATTTTAAACAATATTTCCGGTACCAGGGGATGATTGAGAGTTTCAGAAACTATATGACTGATCTCCGCCGAATAATCATCCGCATCACCTTTATCAGATATAATAATAACCGGTTTTCCAGTATAATAATCTCTGAATTCATTCAGCGGCAGCTGCGGCTTCACTATGAATATTATATCACAACCGGCATCAACCCCGGAGAAATTGCCGCAGATACTTATTCTGCAGCCGCATGCAAGAAGATATGCCTCCAGGCTTTTAAACGAAAGATCTTCCGTGCTACCCGTAACGACACAGGCATTAATACCGGTATTTCTGAAAATATCGGCAGGGGATGAATCGGCATTAACTTCCGCTTCAAGCGTAAAATAGAATTTACTCCCCACTCCCATAATACTTTCAACAACAATTTCGCTTCCCATGAGTCTGGCAAGATTGGCACTTATGCTCAGACCCAGACCTGTTCCGCCGAAGCGTCGCGTAATTGAACTGTCCGCCTGGGTAAAGGCTTCAAATATCTGTTTCTGCTTCCTGTCAGGAATTCCTATCCCGGTATCTGAAACGGAAAAATTTATAAGACAGAATCCGTCTTTATTGCGCGACAGGTTGATCTCAATAGAAACAATCCCGTCTTCCGGTGTGAACTTTATCGCATTACTTAAAAGGTTTGACAGTATCTGCTTTATCCTCAGCGGATCGGAAATAACACCCTCCGGTATCCGAGGATCAATGAATGAATAAAACCTCATCCCCTTTTCTCCGGCCTTTACATTAAAAAGCCTCACAACAGATTCAAACTCCGTGAAGGGATTAAATTCTATTTTACTGAGCTCCAGTTTGTGACTTTCAATCTTCGAAAAATCAAGTATATCATTAATTATATCCAGAAGATTCCCGGCGCTTTTCTTTATAATTTCCAGGTATTCCCTCTGCTCGTTGTTGAGCCTGCTGCGCATGAGAAGTTCTATAAAACCGGTAATACTGTTGAGGGGTGTTCTTATCTCATGGCTCATATTGGCAAGGAATTCGCTCTTTGACCTGTTTGCAAGCTCCGCATCCCTGCGGGCATCTTCAATCTGCACCATCGCCACATGCTTTTCTGTTACGTTTCTGAGTATTATAAGCACCTCGTCGTCCTCAATGGCGATAAACCGAGATTCATAGAATTCATCTCTGCCCGAGGTCACAACGGGATATTCAAATATCTGTATCTCCCTTGACTTTACCGCTTCAGATATATATTTTACAAAATCGACAGCCATGCTTTCGGGGAACACCTCGTGAATTTTATTCCCGAGCATTTTATCAAGATAGACCCCCTGGTTGTTTACCCTGAACATAATATCGGGTACAGCCTCAATAAGAGCGCGATTCCGCGCTTCACTCTCGCGAAGGGCGGTTTCTGAATTTTTCCTGCTTGTATTGTCACCAGTAAGCACGACAAAACCGATAGGACCTGTCTCTCCGGTCATTATGGCCGCCTGTGTCTCAACGTATACTTTATCAGGTTTTTTCAATTCGTAACTGCCGACTGAACTATACCCGTTTTTTTCAGCCTCATCAAGAAGAGTATGAAGCAGGGATGTAACCTTATTATCAGCTACATCATATATATTCCTTCCAACGATCTCGTCCCGTCCGTTATTCCCGTGAATGTTGAGATATGCCTGATTAACCTGAATTATAACACCCGAAAGATCTGTAACTACAATCCCCTCAGGGAGCGTTTCAAAAAGGACTCTGAACTTCTCCTCCGACTGTTTGAGTTCCTCCTCTATTTTTTTCAGGTATGTAATATCCTCCTGTATGGAGATATAATTAGATATTTCATTATTCTTGTTGAATATTGGAGATATCGTAGCCAGTATCCAGTATGGTTCCCCGTTTTTCGAAATATTCAACAGTTCACCCTTCCACTTATCACCCTTCTTCAGCGTCCCCCTTATGCTTGGCAGGAAATCTTTTTTATGAAAATGCGACCTCAGGATGCTTATATTTTTGCCTATAAGCTCTTCGTAGCTGTATCCTGAAAGCTGTTGAAAATTATTATTGAGAAATTCAATATTTCCGTTTGTATCTGTTATTAGAACCGAAGCGGGACTGTTCTCAACTATTGTGCTGAATTTGTTTATGCTGTTCTGCAGTCCTGCGTATATCATAATATCCTTGATGGTACATATATAGTACCTGAAATCTCCGCTTTTATATGGGACTACATCAACATCAGCATCTTTTATCTTATCATTCACAAGAGCAGAGGTTTCAAAAAAATACAGCGATTCCCCGTAATCAAGAGATTGAAGTACTTTGTTATCAGCAATTGAAACTGAAGGGAGGAACAGGGTTATATCAAAACCTGTGAAAGTATTTTTATTGAAAAATGAAAAAGCTGCTTTATTACCGGCAGCAATAATTCCGGTGTCGTCAGCAACAAGTACCGGTACATTTATCGCGTTAATAATACAGATTACATTCTTATCCAGCAATTCATTACCGCCGTGGTTTATTATGATATACTTTAAATAATGCAGCTGATTATTTCAATTTTTATTTTATCTGCTGAACAAAATCTGATATCAGCAGCAGATCGGGAACTGCCGTTAAATGTTCCTGATATCACCGTTTTTTAACAACAGGAATTATTCAGTTATTAATACCTTCGACAAACATCAATCTGCGACTTAATGCTTTATCCCGGTATTCCAGCGCTCTGGCATAATCAGGAGATGAATACCACTCCTGAACTCTTTCCATAGATGGAAATTCAACAATAACCATTTTAGCGTCAGTTTTTTCACCCTGAATAATAACCGGATCTGCTCCACGAACCAAATATTCACCTCCGAATTTTGCAATAGATGAAGCTGCAAGTTTGCGATACTGATCTGCTGCTTCTTCATTTAAAATTATTACTTCTGAAATTACAAAAGCTGACATACAAAACTCCTTAATGACACACAATATTGATTATATTATAATATTTCAGTCGCAAACCATTGGATAAAATGCTTTGTGACTGAAATCAGCGATTCAGAGCCTGCTGCCGGAAAGATGAAGCCCTCCGTCACATTCGATGACTGTTCCGGTCATAAATGTGTTTCCTATTAAAAATGTTATTGCCTCAGCAACATCTCCCGGTCTGCCGATTCTCCCCACAGGTGTCTGCCCGGAAAATTCTCTGAAAATTGATTCTTTCATCTCTTCATTGTACATATTCCACCAGGGGGTGTCTATCACACCGGGAGAAACTGCATTTATCCTCAGCGGTTTTAATTCGACGGCCAGAGGCTTAACAAGGCCTTCAATAGCCGCATTTATCGCTGAAAGTCCTGATGTACCGGGATTTGAAGCCCTGGCAGATATAGCCGTAACAAAAGTTATTGATCCCTTTTCATTAAGATAAGGAAGCGATTGCTGTGCAAGGGTAAAATGCGCCCAGAATTTGCCGTCAAATGCCTGCCTGAGATCGGTTGATTTAAGTGACGCAAATGGCCCTCCACCTTTCCCTCCGCTTAATGTCAGCACAAGATGATCAATCTTTCCTGTTTTCTGAAGTGCTTTTACGCATTCATCTTCGTTTCCTGCATCAAATGCTGTTACAGAAACCTTTCCCCTGATTCCTGCGGCAGCTTTCTCAAGATTCTTTTCGTCCCTCGATGCAATGATTACTTCAGCGCCCAGTGATGCAAGCAACCGCGCAGTTTCAAGACCTATTCCTGATGATCCTCCTGAAATCAGTACACGTGATCCGTTTAATACATACATATGTCCCCTCCTGAAATATAAATTCATCATGACATAAATGTCAGGATGAATCATTCGTACAATGTGGAGTTGACTCTATGTCAAGAGGGCATAGTGAATTTTTTAAATATTAATTTAAAATTTTTAATTTTATAGTCAATATGGGAAAGATGGGTATTAAGCAGGGAAATCTTCTGTTCAAGATTTTTCCTCTGCTCCTGTAGAATCGAAAATCGTTCAGGTATTGTGGAATCTCCCTTTTCAATAAGTGAAATAAAATGCAGAATCTGCTCAAGCGGCATCTCGGTTGCCTTAAGACAGGAGATAAACTTTACCCATTCTACATCATATTCTGAATATATACGGTGACCGCTTCTGTCTTTCGAATTCTTTTTTATCAATCCAATCTTTTCATAGTAATGAATGGTATGAATTGATAATCCTGTTTTTTCTGAAAATTCTCCGATTTTCATATATCCTCATTATAATAAACTGCAGGAAGCGTTCATTCTTAATTTTCCGGGCAGTTTAAATATATATACCAGGTTTTTTATTTATTCATTTGCGCCATTTCATAGGCATCCAGAGTATGCTGCATCAGTGTGGCAATTGTCATTGGCCCGACACCCCCCGGAACCGGTGTATAGGCGCTGCAGATATGCGCTGCATTTTCAAGGTCAATATCCCCGCATTTATATTCAGGATGATAGCCGGCATCAAGCAGTATCGCCCCCTCCCTGATCCAGTCCGATTTAATAAACTTCGGTTTTCCGATAGCACCGACTATAACATCCGCATTTTTAACTATTTCAGGAAGATTTTTTGTTCTGGAGTGGCAGATTGTTACCGTGGCATTTTTATTCAGCAGCATCATAGCCATCGGCTTCCCCAGTATGGGGCTTCTCCCTATAACAACTGCATTTTTGCCTTCCATATCAAGATTATAGTATTCAATTATTTTAATAATTCCGGCAGGAGTGGCGCTTCCGTATGCCTTTTCACCCATACTCATTTTACCGAATCCCAGACTGGTTACTCCATCCACATCTTTATCCGGGGATATTCTGTCAAAACAGAGTCTCTCATTGATATGATCCGGAACCGGATGCTGCAGCAGGATCCCATGAACATCCGGATCATTATTCAACAGTTCTATTTCGGAAATCAGATCTTCAGTTGTCGTCTCTTCCGGCAGCAGGATTTTCTTTGATTTCATACCGACTCTGATGCATGCGTTACCCTTCATCTTTACATATGTTTCAGAGGCCGGATCATTGCCAACCAGTATTGTAGCAAGGACAGGAGCAGCTTCCGGATTATTAATCCTCAGATCATTGATCCTGGAACTGATAGATTTCTCAATTGATTCGGCGATTATCTTACCGTTTAATATCAGGCTTTCCATTTTATTTTACCATTTTATCAGATTAAATTTCACTTTCAGATCGGCTTTTATTCCATTACTCATTATTAAGAAAAAACTCTGCATAAATTTTTATTCTCTTCCTCTTAACATCCCGTCAGTTACACTTGATAATGATACAGCCTGTTTTCTTTCGCTGTCATAGGCCAGCACAATAAACAGTATATTTGACACCAGAAGGATTAAGGATCTCAGAGACTGTTCTTCCCTGATCAACTCCGGTTCACTTCCGAAAATCATACCTGTAAAGCTACCTGCAAGAACTATAAGAAGCAGATAAGAAAATATATTTCTGTATTTAAGAGCCAGCCATCCGCCTGCCACCAGAAGAATTTCAAGACCATAACTTATCCAGGGGTACTCCCAGAGACCAAGACCGACTTTAACCGATCCGAAGAAAACCGACATGTCGGAGGTATGAACTATAAAATCAATAACCCAGTGTGAAAAGACAGATAAGGCTGCAATGGATGCCCATGTCCTGTCTTTAATATTAATAAACAATGCATAAACCAGGATACACAATATTATTGTTCCAGCCAGAGAGTGCGAGTAGGTAAGAACAAATTCATTTCGTAAAAATGGGTTGATGTTATCCCTGTAGGCAGCTCTTTCAACTCCGAAAAACACAAGAATAAAGGCAATTAAATCAGGAAGCTGTAACATTAAAAAAAACAGCCATAAGGGAAAATCCCTGAATTTTCTTTTAAGCATGAAACCTATGCCGTAATGACCTATAAACATATAATTACCTCATAAATAAAACTTTATTCGCCAGACACGGATTATTTATTAAATACTATCGGCATTTTCCTGATATAAGATTTATCCATTGCTGTATTATATATAAACAGACCAACGTTTTCCCTTGAAACAGCCATCTTCGCGTGTGCACCCCCCGTTGAAATATTATAACCGGAATCTTTATGCGTGGCATTGGGATTTATCATTCTTACAACAGTCCAGTCCAGAGATGATTTTTTAATCAGCGCTTCTGCTTTTTTCATGTCACGATACGCATTGGGAAAAAGTATTTTAGCCATAAGTGGAGGTACAACTGTACAGAAACTCTTTACATCATCATCCGAACGGATAGTGGGGGTTGCCAGCGTAATAAATCTCTTCTTCCCGGTTTTTTCCATGGCATTTATTATTTCTTCATGCCCGTCTGCTATAGGGGTACCTTTATTTTTCCTTGATATATCCATATCGGGTCCCAAAGTGCTTATTACAACATCTGAGTCTTTAACGGCCTTTTCTATCAGAGGCCGGTTTAACAAATCTCCTGTAATGACTTTTAAATTATCGGCATTGCTATCCAGGCTGTCTGCCTTCCTGACATATGCAGTAACAATATCTCCATTGCGGAGAGCATACCCTGTTACAATTCTGCCAATGGCGCCATTTGCCCCGAAAACAGTTATCTTCATTTATCCCCCCTTAATTATAAAACACATATATTGTCCAGAACCACCCATCAGGCATGCCTTGTACTTCTGTCATACCTGATTTCCATCCAGTCACCCGGCCTGCTGAGAGTCTTAAATCCAGACTTGCTGTAAACTCCATGGGCATCTTTAGTTATCAGCAACCAGTGGTAAACATCACTCAGCTCATCATTTGCAAGAATACTATTGATCATCAGCTGTCCGATACCATTTCGCCGGTATCTTTCATCCACATAAACATCCATTATATATGCAAACCTCGTCTTATCGGAGGCAACCCTGGCATAACCGATCTGTTCCCCCCGGTAAAAGACACCTGTTATCAGCGCGGAGTTTGAAGCGCCTTTAATAACCTCATCCATCTTTATACCGGTACTCCAGAATGCCTTTGACAGCATTTCAGTTACTTTGATAAAATCCATATTTTCACAACCAAACCTGACTATATACTCATTTTTATTTATAGTTTCCACCTGTATTTTTATCTCCTCCAGTCACCATATTCCATGTATGTTTTTGTTTTCTCCATAATATCCCTGCCGTACATCTTTTCTATTATATATAGTGAAAGATCAATACCGGCTGAAATTCCGGCTGAAGTCAATATTTTACCTGAATCAGTATAACGCTTACCGGTCTGCAGTACTCCTTCCGGCGCTATTTTCCTCATATCATCAATAACTTCATGATGTGTTATATATTCGATGTTATCCAGCAAACCGGTTTTACCCAGAATTCTTGATCCGGAGCAGACAGAAAAAGTTATTTCTGATTTTTCACTTGTCTGAAGCACCCATTTCAGAATATTATCTTTCATGATAATCTCTTTTGTACCAACTCCGCCGGGAATCACCAGAACATCAATTTCCGGACAATCAGTAAATGAATAATCAGGAACAACCTGCAGGCCGTTTACCGTTTTTATAATCTTGCCGTTTTCCTCCACGGTAAATGTCCGGCATAATTTATAATCATTCAGCTCATCGGTTACTGAAAAAACTTCATAAGGTCCTGCAAAGTCCAGCAGTTCAATGTTATTAAAAACCAGTATTCCAATATTCTTCAAACTCTTATTCCTTATATTATCTTACTCATTATATTCCAAACAACGCATAACTATTAAATCAGTCCGCCATCTGTCTCTTTTTAAACGCCCTCCCCTGTGCTGAACTTTGCCATAGTATGCATTCGAGATGACATTGCCTGAATAATCCGTTATGCGCTATAGCATGTTTTATAAAAAATAAATAATCTGATTTATTTAATACAAAATCTCCAGTATTAAAAATGGCTGACACCCGGAATATTGTAATATTCGAACCTGTGATATGTTTTCTGCAATTCATTTTTTTATTATACCGGCACCCGGTAAAGCGGCAAATTAGCGGCAAGACAGCAGGTAATTCCGGCGGGAGATTTTCCTTTAAAGTGATTTAATTATATCCAGCGCTTTTTTAAGCGCTATATTTCGAACATCAGCATCAATCCTGCCATCTTGACTCATTTCTGATGTTTTAACCGGAAAATAAGCGAAGGGTTTTTTATCAAGATTTTGAGCAATATCGCTTATGCTCCCTGATACAAGCTCTCCAAAACTTTTAAAAGAAAGTTCTCCCAGATAACTTTCAGCCTGCAGGTGGCAGAAAGCTTCAAGCCCCAGTTCAACAAGGCCGGGAAACCAGCCGTTATTCAGGTAATTGCTCATCTTCTCATCCATCCATCCTGACCGCACATAGGTGTTGTCAATAATCAGATGCTTTACCGCTTTATCTGAAGCAAGAACCTGAAGCATGAAATCCCCACCCTCCTCGATATGCGGATAAAATGGGTACTCCTCCCATACGATAAGAAGAATATCAGTATATTCACTGCTCCTGTAAGCCGTGAATATACGGCTGTCATTCCACGATTTAATTATATGGACACTTCTGAAAGAAGTGCCTTCAATACTGCACTCATCCGGGGGCTCCGGCAGTTTGATCCTGATCTCCGTAAACGAACCTGCATTCCCCAGATCAAAAATCCGGTCATGGATTCGGTTTGTTCTGCTTATACGTTTATAATTATAAATTTTTTTCATAGGTTATAAACCGGATTACAATACTGACACAGCGCCTGAAAAAAGCAAATATTCCAGACCAGGGCGGAATTTCATTAATTTCCCTCCACTGCCCCGCAGTTATTCCTGTCGATGAGTGGACACAGGAATTTATAAGTTTATATTACAGAAAATATTTCTACAAAAAAATTATTAAAAATTCCTGCCGCAGGTAATAAATAAGATATATTTTTTTCTTACAATTTCAAAAAAAATTCACCAATAAATCAAAACAAACTTATACTGTTTTTTTATTCTTTCCAGCATCTTAAACTCTTCAATGAACTTATTGTTTCCAAAATTCTTTAACCTCTTGTGGTATTTCAGAATACTGCAAAGTATTCTTCACCTTACTTTGCTGCTCCATATCCCGGAATGATTAGTACACAGCCATTCCGAATGCATTCTCCGGTGAAACGCAAAACCGGAGAGAGAAATTTTAACTTTTTTAACAGATTTTAAATTCTCTATCGTTATCACTCCATTAAATTGACTGAATGACAATTTAATTCAATAGTAAAATAATATGATATATTTGAATCCTGTATATCTAAATATAAAGCTCACCATGAGCAAAAAATGAAACAGACCCCTTTATAGAGACTTCCCCGGAAGATACCATACACTCCAGCATACATGGCCTGTTTACATACTTACCCTGTAAAAGATATATTTTTTCATTTTCCTTTCTTATCTTATGTTTAACAAGATACGCACACAGTGGACCGGCCGCACTCCCTGTTGCCACATCCTCCACCAATCCGGAATTATCCCATGTCCTGCATTCAAGGGTGGCAGTATCATATAAGTACACAAATTTTGCCCCTAAGGCTCTTAATGTCTGCTCAAAATCCTTATCTGTAATTCTGCATCTGTCAATGCCGAATCTTAACGGTACCAGTAAATACGGAAGACCGGTGGAGACAACTTCCATGGGATAGCGGGAGTCTATATCCCCGGGAGTTAAATTCAGAGACTGCACAATCTCATGGTAATCAACTGCTGAAATAGTGTTTATAAAATCCGGATAACCCTGATTCATGGTAACCGAACAGTTCTTTCCGCTGAGCTCCGATTCAAGAACCAGCTCCCTCCCTTTTATATTCACGGTTATTTTTTTCGTTTTAATACCCGGGTAAAACTCTCTGTGTATTATGGCTGCAGTCCCAAGCAGAGGATGTCCTGCAAATTCAAGTTCCTCTTCAACGGTAAATATCCGCAAAGGAAACGATCCGTTTTTCTCAGCATATAAAAAGACTGTTTCAAACTGTCTGAACTCTCCTGTAATTTTTAAAAGAGTTTTTTCATCCATCTCCCTGCCTGGAAATACAACGGTCAATCCGTTACCGCTCATCGGTTCCGAAGAAAAAACATCCACGTGGTAGTATTTCATTTTTTATCCCTTTCTATTCAACTGATGAAAATGTAATCTCTTCCGGAATAAAGACAGGCAACTAAAAGCTGATGCCGTAAGCAGCGTTAAAGGTTAAACTGGAAACCTGAACATCAGTCCTGTAATCATCTTTGTCCGACACTGTCCGGCCGGTCTTGGCGCGTGCAAAAATAATTAAATTGCCCGTTTCGGTAATCTTCAACGCTGTTCCCAGATCCAGAAAAGCCCCTACGTCATCTTTTGATTTAAGCCTGCCGGTCTCTTCATATGAACCACACTTTACCGTTGTATCATCTGAAAGAACTTTTGAATAATAGAGCCCGCCGCCAATCAGGAAATATTTCAGAAAGTAATAGTGAAAACCTGCCGGGATAGACAGGTATTTGAAATCAGTTGTAATTTCCAGGTCACTTGAAGCTGTTTTTTTGGGATATACACCTTTAATAGGGAGTGATTCATAATAAATACCACCAAGAAGGGCGAGGTTCTCTAAAAGGAAATATTCTCCGCCGGCCCCTATGTTCCATGCCAGGCATTCCCTGTTTTCCAGATCATTGAAAAGATAAGGGCTCCCCCCAGTTTTTGTTCCTGCTTCAGCTCCGCTTATAGGTTTATACCATCCAACAGATACTCCAAGTCCGAAGCCTCCGTAAATGTATTTTTCCCCCCGGTCAAAAGCAAAAAGAGAAGATGTAAACATTACCATACAACAGACAATTAAAAGTTTTTTCATAAAAAATCCCTCTTTCATTATATTAAACTTTTCATATTTCATATTGTTTTTTTCAAGTAAAAAATTTTACGGAAGTGATGATTAGGTTTGAGTTGATTATTTAATTTTCTGTATTTTTGCAACTTTAACACGCATTACATGATATATTCAATGTTCATTTTATATCCGATTATTTACGTATCTATTTTAAAGCGAGTGCTATCAGTTATGATTAATCCATTTGTCAATTTTCTGGTTACCGGTTAAATCAATCTGATATCCGATGTTTTTATATACTGACACTCGTTTTTTAAACATAGAAGCAGTCAAACCAATATTTGAATCGCAATAATCATAAATTATTACTTCTTTCTTTCCTGTGAAAGATCTGTGCAGCCTCCCAGCATACTGTATTATGCGCCCTTTAAAAGAAAGAGGCATTGTCAGGAAGAGTGTATCAAGCTGCGGCATGTCAAATCCTTCACCAATTAGCGATCCTGTTGAGATTATGTATGTTTTGTCTCCGTTTTTAATCAAATCATTAATATCCATAATCATCGCAGCTCTTGCTTTTTTTCCAAGAACTCCTTCAAGCATAAAACCCTTTACACCCTGAATATCATGTTCGGCATCAAGCTTCTCCTTGAGCCTGTATAAATGATCTTTCCGATCGGATAATACAAGAGGAATTCTGCCGGTTTTAATGGCAGAAACTATATCACTTACTACTAGTTCCAATCTGTCATCATCATTTACAAGATGTTCCCATATTTCATAGATTGGTAATGTACGTGAATGCTCAGGCAGATTAAAGGATGACTCTCTTACTATTACTCTTTTTTTCAGATCAAGATCATTCGTTTCTTCAATCATATATCTCACGGGTCCGCATTGCATAAAAAGTATAGCCTGAAGACCATCCTTCCTGTATGGAGTAGCTGTGAGTCCGACTACATACCGTGCGGGTATATCTTTTAATGCTGCTTCAAATGATACTGCAGGTATATGATGACATTCATCAATTATTATCTGCTCATATCCGGCAAGCAGTTCATTGACATCATTTTTCCGTGAAATGGTCTGCAGCATTGCTATATCAATAGTTCCTTTACTCTTACTGCTTCCACCACCAATTACACCGATACTTTTTTTATCAATATCCAGAAATTCCACAAGGCGTTCTTTCCACTGATCTATAAGCTGTTTCCTGTGAACCAGTATTAATGTTGATACTCCCCTCCGGGCAATCAAACTGCATCCAATTACTGTTTTACCAGTTCCGGGTGGTGACACAAGTATCCCGAATTCATTCTTTATTATTTCGTCAACTGCCTTTTTCTGATCTTCACGGAGATCACCTTTAAATGTAATATTCAGCATGTTATGCCGGGGTCTTATATCTTTAATTATAACCGATGCTCCTGCCTGTTCCAATAACTCACTGCAAACATCAAGTGTACCCCTTGGGAGTTTAACAATTCTTCCATCATATTCTGCACAGCAGATATATCGGGGGGTATTCCATGTTGAAAACCTCATTCTCTGCAATTCAAAGAATTTAGGATTGGCAAAAGTTGTAATTCTGCGCAATGCAGATAAAAGTCCTGACGGCAAATTCTGTGCATCAATAGACAACATTGATGAAATCTGAATCTCGGCTGTACCATTATATATATTCTCATTTATTTCATCAGCTAACAGGTCAATATCTTTCTCCGCATAATTGATGTCATTCTCATCCGAATTACTCAGTTCAAACTGATCCTTTGAACTGATGATATTATCAAGAATACTTTCTGCCATTACCCGCGACAGTCTTTTTACTCCCGCCAGATACTCCCACTGATTATGAAACGGTATGAATTCATCGTTAACAAACAATGTTCTGCCATCTTTTCTCGATATATATTGCAATGGAAGAGCAATGAGATTCCCAAAGCCTCCATCAGGGATATAGTCCTGATTAGGAAAAAACCTGTCATAACTGGCAAGACTAAAACTTCCTGACAGTGATAATGCCCTTGTCATTATAACTGTACCCAGCCGCCTGGCTAAAAAAGCAGTAACAGGTTCTGTAAAGAATATCCATGCATGAGCACCTTCACCGGAACGGGAGATTTCAACTGCAGTATCAATACCGAATTCATTTGCTGCTTTTTTATACCGCATGACATCATCATGCCAGTCTGTCCCGTCAAAATCTGCCGCAAGAAATATAGTTGTATCATCTTCACGAATAGCATAAGTACCGATAACTTCTTTACCTTCAAGATGTGATCTGACAGCTTCAGCATCAAGAGGTAAACTGGCTCGGGATAAACAATCTGAACACTTAGTCTGAATTTTATTGCAGATTCCGCGTTTCCATTCATTGGCGCATACCGGTGAATACCCGCTCTTCCCGGTTTTACTATTCTCCCACCGATGCGGATATACATCCTCTCGGCACCTGAATAATTCAAGGAATAATGAAATCTTTTCTTCAGGAGTATCAGGGATTGCTGATGAGGCGGGAATAACAATAATATCAGGACGGGTTTCTGCTGTTGAGAGTTCCTGCAATTCTTTTTCGAGGAGGATTCTTTCTTCCTCAATTTCACGGAGTCTGCTGTTTATTAATTCTTTTCTTTCGGAAATATTCATAAATATAAGTTATAGTCTGCAGAGTATATTATTAATAATTTTGTTTAATATTCTGCCGTAAGTTTTTATTTTTACAATTCCGCAATTATCTTCAATGCATCAGAAAGAGTATAAGCCCCTTCCATGCTTTTTTTATCAAAGATCATGAAGTACTTATACTTTTCACCTGCTTTATTTGCCCAGGTTTTACCAAGCTTTATCTTCTGCATCGTATCAGTATTGTCCCTGTCATCACCTTTTGTTTCAATTACAAGCACTTTTCCGGATTTTGTTATAACTATAAAATCAGGATAATGATTGATAAATCCATTAATCCGCAGACCTTTTTTATCCGGATTCTTAGTCCACAACATTATATTATCAAGATTAGCTACATCATTAATGGCCCTCTTCTCAAACTCATTCATCCTGAACTCTTTCCCATAAAGAGATTTGGCAATCCCGTAATCTTCTGTATCACCGGGATATTGAGCTTCCGGTATTTTATATGATTCCTTGATTTTTATTTTATCAGTATCAATAAATTTATTAAACGTCTTTTCAGCATATTCAGAGGTTAGAAGCTGTATCTTATCTTTTATACGGTCTTTATAGGTATATTCCCTGTTCATAAGATCAACAATCTGTTCAGGGCTCAAATCTTCAACAACCCTTTTTACATATTTGAATAATTCATCATCTGATACAGGCCACATATTACCGATCATCTCAACAATTCTTACTGCTATCTCTTTAACCTGCCGCTCTTTCGGGGCAGAAAGAATAAATTTAAGAATCTGGGGGCTTATAGACTTATCAAGTTTCATGAAAGCAGGAGTATAATCTGCTTCACTCCGCTTTTCAAGATCAACCTTGTAAAGATCAGTTGATACCTCATCAAAATTTATCTCTGTATTACCCTTACTCAGGGGGAAATCCTTGAGAAGACTCTCTCTTGAAAGAGGAACAGATGTTTCAGTACCAAAAATTCCCATATCACCCACTTCAAGGAAAAACTGCGGAATCTTCACATCTTTTATAACATCAATAAAATGCTCCTTCGCCACGGCTGTCTTGATTTTGTCACCATACTGGTTAGCAATGCTGCTGTCATTTGTTTTCATCACAGCCCTCTCGTATTCCCTGTCCTGCTGAACTGCCGTTTTTTCAATTTCAGACACAGCGCTGTCCGCTTCCCCTTTTTCAGATTCAGAGGCAGCTGTGATTCTTTCTGTATCAATTTCATCTATTGATGAATCCACTTTCTGTTCTTCATCATACTGAAGAGTAAGCTGCTCCGCCGGAGACTCCGCAGTTTTCTTAATGTCAGTTAACTGGCTGTCGGCAACCTTATAATCTTTACTGCTGAAACCGGCTCTGTTAAGCCCCTGCACAATATTCTGAAGAGTATCCATAAATTTTACCGAAGCAGTGAGCACATACGACAGGTTAAGCATTGCCTCGCTGTGTTTTATAACATACGGCTGGCGAAGAACCCTTCCGAGGATCTGTTCCACATCAACGTTCGATGACCTGTCCGCAAGTGAAGCGAGTATATAGGCGAATGGACAGTCCCATCCCTCTTTAAGGGCATTTACAGTTATTATATACCGCACCGGACAGTTGCGGTCATGCAGGTCAATATTTTTAAGTTCATTAATATCGGCCGTTTTAATCTTTATCTGCTCTTCGGGAATCTGAAGTTCAACCAGCTTCTGTTTCAGTTTTTCAAATGTAGTATTATCTTCACCTGTACGCGGCTGTGCCTGAAAGAGCACCATGGGGCGTATATACCTGCCGCCGTTTTTCTCCTCTTTCTGTGCAAGGAGTTCAAGCCGTCTCTGCAGCTGAAGGGCGCTGTTCACCACCTCTGTTTTATCATGATGGTTATATACAATAACAGGGAGTTTCACCATATTCTCCCGTTTTAGTTCAAATGCGTTTACATAGCTTATAATATTGCTGTTATTCCGCGGTGTCGCAGTGAGGTCAAGGATAAAGCACGGATTGAGATTCTTCAGCATCTCCACGCTGAGTTCACTCTCCGCGTTATGACTCTCATCAACTATAACTACCGGATTCAGCTTACGAATAACATTTATCAGTGCCGTATCATCGGTATTTTCAAGCAGATGCCAGGTATCCCCTGACTCTGCAAATGATGCTAGCTGGCCGTTCTCCTGATATATCTTCCTGTCCTCTTTTTTCCTGCTCCGGAGGGAATCAAAACTGAGTATAAGTATTGAAAGCTGCTCATTAACCGAAGCCGGGCTGAATCCCGCCCCCTGAAGAAGTGCATCCTTGGTATAAACTTCAACCTTGCCGCCGAAATGAGTATTTATCCTCTGCCTGTATGGATGACTTATATCAGATAGATTTTTTATCGTCTGATCGAGGATTGTTACCGAAGGGACAAGCCACACAACAGCCTTTGTTTTATCATAATTAAAAGCGTCAAAAATTACTTTAAGCGCATTGGCGGCTATAAAGGTTTTGCCACCTGCGGTTGGAACCTTTATGCATACATTGGGCGCACCCGGAACATTATTTTTATATGGTTCCATACCCTCACCGGAAAGGGGATTGTATGCACCAACGCGATCTTTCCAGAATTCATTGAAAGCCTGATCAATTCTTTTATATGCCTGCACATATTCAAGGTACTGTTCAAGGTCAGTCAGCACCTTCTTCTGATATGGTTTCAGTTCCATTTATTATACCCTTATATAATCAGCATTCCTGAAATTCCGGATAACTGGTTTTTTCTATTTATTCAGCATGTTCCAAAATGGAACTAACTGATTCTATATCTTTCTGAAAAACTCAATTATTTCATTGCACTTTTCAGATTGTTTAATTTTATCCATCGTTATATAATCGCAATCCTTTATTATGACAACATTAGATTTACCTGAATTCTGCAATTGCCCAGCAATACAGATTTGTGATTTCATAGGATCGAATGTTAATTTCTTGCCCCTGTTTTCTGTTAATTCTCCATTATTACTTGATATTTCCAGCTTCCTTAAACGTTTTTCATCTTTTAAGCTGAGATATTCATCTGCTTTTTCAAACAAAGTTTCATTATCCTTTTTCATCAAAGGTACAAGGATATTCTCAAGCTTTCCTTTCTCTTCAGATGAAGAAAAAATATAGGCTCCGTATTTAACACCATTGATATTGCTTATGCCCCCATTTGTTTCAAAAAAAGCAGAATCATTAATTATACCGAGAACTTCAGTTATTTCATTTTTTAAACCAGCCAGCCGATTCGAGACACCTTTATCATCAGCATCAAAAAAGTATAAAAGAGAGAACTCAATCCCCTCTCCAGGATTTATAGCATCATCAGAAACAGCCACCAGTGAATTTATTTTTTTTAATATCTCCTGCCTGACGCCTTTCTTTGAATCTCCGCCAAGGGCAAACAAAAGAAGATAAGAATCATTATAATACATTGCTTCAGAAGGCAAAGGGAGTTTCCTTGCCTCTTCAATACTCAAATCATCAAAACTGATTCTGGATAACGAAGTTAAAAGATACCTGTTAATTGGTGCAGGAAAATCTGCTATTTTAGAACCAAAATTCACATACCCTTCTGTTTTCAGAATTCTGTATAAAAAAGCAACATCATGAGGGCCCTCACATAATACAAAAGATACTTTATTCATATCAGCCCCTCATATCAAAATTGATACTTTCTATGAGGCTTTCAAGCCTGAGTCCATCAACATATTTACATTCTATCGAGCCATCCTGCTTTTCTCTCAACGTATATCCGGTAATTTCATCGTTTTTATATTGATTGTTTATAAACGCATCAATACACTCTTTGCTGTGAGTTGACAGAAACACCTGGACATTATAACGATCCGCCAGTTGCTGGACGAATTTAGAAAATTCTTTAAGCAGTCCGGCATGGATAGCGCTTTCAAATTCATCAATGCAGAGAATCCCATTCTGGCAGTACCCGAAGAGAAGAGCTATTTCAAAAATACGCTGCACTCCCTCTCCATATTTAGTAATATCTATACTTTCAGCAAACATTTTGGAATGAACATAGAACCTGCTTTCGCCTTCAATATTCACCATTTCAATTCGTACAATTTCCGGATCTATATAATCCCTGATAAAATTAATTATATCATCAATAAATTTATTCTTTACTGCAAGCATGTGAGCTCTTCTTAAAAGAGCGTCATTATGTCTGTATGGACTGGTGAATGCTGAATAACAGAGTACATTGCTTTTCTGAAAAAAGACCTCTGCTTCCTTATTCGAAAAAAGATTTATACTGCTCTGGAGCGAATTCCCGTTTATTTCTGAATCTGCAATAATTGTTGTTATATAAGCTGACTTATCAATATACTCCGTTGTCTGTTCCTGGGTCATTGTTAATGATATTTCTTTTTCATCGCAGTTAACTGCATCAATTTCAATTTCTTCAGAAATATTTCTTGAAAGCCATTTTGGATTAAAGGATTCCCCGAATTTTCCCCTGTATCTTTCAAGTTCAAGTATTGCATTAATATCATTCAGCTGAGACAGCAGGTAAACAGCTTCAAGCATGGAAGTTTTACCGCTGTTATTTTTACCTGCAAAGATATTAATTCTGTTGATGTGACTAATTTTAAGTTCAATTAATCTCCTGTACCGCTTAATATGAAGCTGCTTTAAAAATCCTTTTATTTCAATACTAAAAATCGGAGCTGTTCCCGCATAGGGTGTGATATTCCCGTTTGATGTCGGCAGCAATCTGTCTATTTTATTTCTGAGTTTTTTTATATCCTCAATATGATCCGGTTTCATATGTTCTGAAAAATTAAAAACTACCCCCACATCCTGCTGTAAATTTTCCATGGCATTTTTAAATTTACTTTCACCAACAGCATCACTGAAGGCAAATCCCTGTGTGACACTTCTCAGCTCTTCCATCCTTTCAATTGCTGATTGTTCTTTGATATATTTAGCTAAATCCCGTATTTCCTGAGATTTGGTAATAATCGGCTCCTTTATTTTTCTTGAAATTTCTTCTCCGGTATTTTCATCTCTTTCTATTTCTTCTTCTCTTGAAATCCATGAAAAAAAACGTTCTTCATTAGAAGAATTACCGGGACTCATTACATTGTCATCCCACTCAAGCCAGTTTTTAATATCAGGGCTTTTAATCATCTCTTCAAAGATTGAATACATAGAGCTGGTAAACTGGTCCCCGTAATCGCTGCTCTTATACCGGTTTACAAAGCCAAGTGCCCTCCGTGTTCTGCGGAGGATATATTTTGTTATCCCGAGTGAATCACATATTTCATCTTCTGTCATATTATGCTGATTAATCAAATCTTCAATGAGTTGTGCCTGATTAACCGGGCTCCATTTTTTCTTGCCGGCGATATGCTCGAGCCCCATTACAATCATATGGTTAACCACATAATCATCAGCATGTTCAATTACCGGAATTTTTTCAAAATCTTCTACCGTCAGCTTCCCTATGTCATTTCCTTTCTCTTTATACTCAGAATAAAGAAATTTTAATGCAGCAACCCTTCTGTTACCCTCCAGTACCAGAAAGTAACTTTCAGTTGTATTTAATTCTACTCTCTTAACCTGAATCTGATTTACAGGGAGAATTCCGTTTACTTTATAACTTGTTATCAGATCCTGAATATTTTCATTGTTTTTACCCGTTAAAAAAGAATTTGTCCTCTTCTGAATAGTATCAGCATGGATATCTTTTTCTGAAACTCTTCTATAATCTTTATTATCAATAAACCTGTAGTTATTGGGATCAAGGTAAAGATCATTTGTATGACAGTTTATACTCTTCATTTCATTTGTGTTTCTGTCTGTCATAAAGCCTCCATGAAATCTTTTTTAATAACCATATTGCCATAATTTACACCCTTGCCACATCCCTGGGGATCTTTTTAAATATAATATTCTTCTCTTTCATAAAAGAATCAGGCAACAGGCAGTTGTCAGCATATATAACATAAAGCTCAGCTTGTGTCTTTATTGTGGCAAGGAACTCATAATCAAGCGCTGTTGTTTCACCTTTTTTGTAGTAGAAGTAGTATGCTGCCCCTTCGTACAATGAAAGGAAAAACTCATTGTCATCATGCTTCGTTTTGTGTAGAGGAAAACCTGTTTCCGTGTAATAGACATACTGCCGTATCTTTTCCACAGGGAGATTTTCATTTATATTTTTGTCCTCATCAAAGAGTGGCTCGCCAAGAGTATAGTAATCGAAAGAACCCCCTGTACCAGTCACATCACTGTAGCCCTTCATTACGCGCTTAACGCGCTCTGCTGTAATAGTCTCTGCATAGTCCTCCATCTCAATGAGAATATACTTACGGTTTCCGCCATCTTCTTTATTCAGGTTAAGAACAGCGTGGGCAGTGGTGCCGCTTCCGGCAAAGGAGTCGAGGATGATTAAATCATCATCTTGATGTAAAGATATAAGCCATTCCAATAATGATGGAGGTTTCGGTGTATCAAAAGTTTTTTCTCCAAATATCTCTTTTAAAACTTTTGTTCCATCTGAATTATATCCAACTTTATCTAGCCAAGTACCCCATCCAACTGTCTTTTTCACATCTCTGATTTTTTCAAATGGGACCCATCTTTCTTTTTTACCATCTACTTCAACACCTTCATCATAAGGGCACATCTCCCAATGTGCAACATCAGGATCTTGAAGAATAGGTTTCATTTTTTGTTCTTTACCCCATCTCCAATGACCTTCCTTACCATCATTTCGATAAGGAAATACACTTACTCCGTTTGGTGTTTTAAGTTCAAACCATTGATTCTCTCTGTCGTTTCTTAAAGAAGTACCACCCCATTTTCGCAATTCACGCCCTTTACGATAAACTCCCCATTTATCTTTTTGATTAAGTTCACCCGTTGATCTTTCTTCTCGTGTTATACACGATGAATCTCCATTATGATAAATTAATATATATTCATGCCCACCGCGTAATCTTGTCTTTTCTTTACCTCCACTCGGTTCTGAAAGCCATGGAGCACAAGCGAGTTTACTTGATGCACCAAAAATTTCATTTAATAATAGTAAACCATTCGCTACTTCATTATCATCTAAACTCATCATAAATAGTCCATCTTTAGCCATAAGCTTTTGAAGAAGTTTAACTCTGGGGTACATCATGCAGAGCCACTTGTCGTGACGAGAAAGGTCTTCACCCTCTTTGCCCACTACCTCACCGAGCCACTTCTTTATGCGCGGGTCATTTACGTTGTCATTGTACACCCAGCTTTCGTTGCCTGTATTGTAGGGCGGGTCTATGTATATGCATTTTATGCGTCCCTCGTATTCAGGAAGCAACGTCTTCAGCGCTTCAAGATTATCGCCGTGGATTATTTTATTACCGCTGCCGGTCTCTTTCTTCGATTCCCTTCCATCGGCAAATCCATATTTATGTTCAAGTATGCGAAAAGGGACATCCTGGTGATGGTTTACTACCTTGTCCTTTCCTATCCAGTGAAGTGTAGGCATTTAAGTCTCCTGTGGAAAAATGCCGCGTGGGTGCGGCGCTTTTATTCAAACATATATATAAACATCTGTCAAGTAAGTTATGCCTCTCTGGACGCAATTTGGCACTTTTTTGTTGTATATTGCACTTAAATACCTTATTGATCTTAAACATTAATTTTGTAATTACACAAAAAAATCTTTCATTTTCCACTCTTTTGCATCGTATATAAAACAATAAATACAACAAAGCTTCCCGCAAAAAAGGGAAAATCTGCAGCCGAAGCAGATAACGGCAGTAGGGAGGGGCATATGGCTAAAGGAAAGGTTTCATCATTACTCAACGGTATAGGGGGGCGCAACGGAGATGTTGTATATTACATGTGGGGCGACAAACTCTGTTCAAGAAAATATGTAGTTCCGGCAAACCCCGATACAGAAGCCCAGCATTGCCACAGGTCGCTTTTCGCCGAGGCTATGGCCGCATGGAAGCTTTTAAGCGAGGACGAAAAACAGGTATACAGGAAAAAATCCCGCAAGCTGAGGATACACGGGCACAATCTGTTTATTAAACAGTATATGAAGTCTCATAAACATGAAAAAGCCCCGGAAACCAGACCGGCCCGGCTTTCTGAAACGGAATTGTGATATTATAACTTAAACAATCCTAACCGTATCCACCCTGTACCCGCTCTGAAGCCAATCTGTACCCTCTCCGTACTACATAGCATACTCCTTCGATACTGCTCCCTATCTTTTTACTGTTATAAATTCAGTTAATTAACTCAACGCCCTTATCCCCCTTCTCCCCTCTGATATATTGAAAAGGGAGAAGTGGGGATACAGACAGCACTTTATATGTAAAAACATGTATTTTACCTGCATCTAAGGCATCATGTACAAAGCTGTACTTCTTTTTAGAGATAAAAGTCGCTTATGCAACTTTTGAATCATCATAAATGACAATTCCATATTTCAGAATGCTTTCCAGAAATTCACTTTTATTATCTTTGCATATAATCAGGTTTGGTTCTATTTTATCATCTATATCTGATGACATCAGAAAAAGTTTACTGTTTACCTTAAGCCAGTTGTCATTCAGCTCATTGACTACAACAGCCACATCAATATCACTGTCGGGACGCTCTGTGCCCCTGGCATAAGAACCGTATAGTATAATCATTTTAACCGGAAATAATGCCTGAATATTTGATGCGAAAAGTTTCACTCTGTTAAATACTTTCTGATCCATTCCAGGAGCTCCTTCGTTTTATGTAGTATATCTTCAAAATCAGCTGATGTAAGATTCAATAATATTGTGTCCTGATCATCTGGATACCTGCCTTTTAGATTCAAAGGGATGAGTGCAGCCATAAACTCCTTTTGCTCATTTGACAAATACTCAAACAAACCGTTATCTTTTGACAGTTTTAAAAGATTATGGGTATAAGTCGGTTCCGTATGAAGTTTATACCAGTGGTATGCTTTTAAATATTTCTCTACGGCAAGATGACAGAAGAAAGCCATCTGCAGATAACTGGCATTATTAAAAAGAGCTGTCGAAGCTTCAAAATCGCTTTCAGCGCTTTTAATCCAATACATTACTTTTCTATCGATATCCATATTATTCCTGTAAACTGTATATTACCAACAGTTTTATTTTCTATTATATTACTGTTATATTACTGCAGATTTCAAGCAGAAAATATGACTTATAATACCGGAACCAGTATGACATAGAATATCCTGTACATTAATTATACTGTGCACCGATATATCCATAAATATCCGCAACATGGAAAAATTCAGGCAATTTCCGATAGATTACGGGACACTTTCATGGGAAAATTGGTCTGTTGAAATATCGCCTGAAACTTTATATGAAAAGTAACCGGCCTTAAGATAACATTTGATATTGCAAATGAACAGAAGGTTGGCTAACCCCCCGGTATCGATCATTTCCCCTCTCCCCGTTTCATTTCATCAAGACGGGTGAGGGGCATAAATACCCCCTGGATTAAAAAAATATTTAGCTCTTTTAAACTGCTATATCTTATATAATACAATAAAATTTTCTGCGCAAAAAAAAGCTGCAGGCCGGCCATGTTTTTTTAAATCCTGTCGGAATAAATCAGCTTGACCGGCATATGACTGGCTTTTAAAATACGGCCATAATGTCTTATCTTATATATAAGGGTTTATATAACTTAACATAATTCATTTTATGTTAAATAATTTCCAGTGAAACGGAAACCGACTATGGATGATGCACTTCTGCAAATAAGAGATGTTTTTGAAACATATACTCATATCCCCGATGAGGAGTGGAACTATGCCATAAACTGTATCACCATTCAGCGTTTTAAAAAGAACGAATACCTTCTTACTGCTGATACCGTTGCAGACCATTCATTTATTATTGTCAAAGGGCTGGTACGCATCTACTATTTAACCGACACGGGCAAGGAGTTCAACAGGGGATTTGCCATTGAAAATAACCTGGTCGGTTCCATAGGCTCCATGATCAAATCTTTACCCAGCAGGTTTTATATCCAGGCCCTTGAAGATACTGTTGCCGGCCTTTTATGGAGATCAAAAATTGACGAGCTGTATGAAAGACACAAGTGCTGGGAGAGGCTCGGCCGTTTAATAGCGGAAAACTCTCTTATCCAGATTGAAGCAAGAGAGAGTGGTGTCCTTGATTCTCCCGAAGTACAGTATTTAAGGTTCATAAAAAAACACCCGGAGATTGTCCGCAGGCTGCCGCAATACCACATCGCATCATATCTGCGTATAACCGATGTAGCCCTTTCAAGGCTCAGAAAAAGAATTAAATTAATATAAATTAACCCGGGTTAATGACAACACTCCCGCCGTGTGCATAATGGTTTTATTGCTGCCGCAGAATCAGTTTTCCGGGCAGCAGTGGCCTTTAACCTTCATGATATGCGGAATATTACCGTCAGGCAGAAGTTCCGCAGGCCGTGATTCTCAACAAATATATATACCTTTTACGAAGCAGAAATTTGCTCATGTATTAACGTCTTCCGTCTTTACAGAAATGATTGTTTTACAGGTTTTTTACTTAAAACCCTGTAACAGGAATTTGAATTTATCACTATTATCGAAATTATACCCTGGATAACACTCCTTATTCAGAGAGGTTACTTTTTTGCTTAAATATTAAGACCGTACAGACGGTTTTAATATTGACAAAAGCATCATTATGTCTGCATGTAGTGTTAATTAAATGAACATTCATTTAACCAACACTACATTTAAGGAGAACTGTTTATGGCGGAAAAGAAAGGATTCAAAAAGGAAACAATCATTGCCGGAGTTATTGTCGCTGCATGGCTATGCGTTACGCTTGTAGGTCTCGGTGCATTTAAAATTACCCAGGGATGGCCGGCTTTTCTTACACTGCTTTTTTTCTTTGAGCAGAAGGGGGATGTTAAAAACCTTGCCAACATCTTTATCGGAGCCGCTGTCGGGCTTCTGCTTGCGGCATCGGTTCCTCATGCTGTTGAACTGATTGCCCCGTCACTTGGCGCCACCGGCGGAACGCTTCTTGTAGTTTTCATCTGTGTTTTCCTTATAATTGCGCTGGGAGATGTTGCTCATCTTTTATTCAACAACTATGCCTTTGTTTATTTCACCATCGCGCTTATATTCGGCAAGGAGCAGCCAACCGTCCAGTGGCTTATTGTCCTTGCGGCGGGCGGAGTTTTCTTTACAGGGGGAGTCCTTGTCTTTGCAAAGCTTCTCGGCATGAATCCTGAAGCTGAAAAGTAGTATCAGTATTACCCGCCACGCTGCGGGGCTATATTAACAGGGCAGTTTTCACCGGATCCATGATTGAAAAGGCCGGTAATCTATACAGGAATAACTGTTTGAATCATCAACTGTTTCCTCCCCTGAAAAGCGGGGGGAAATTTCTTTACAGCGAAGCTGTTGCTTTAACCTGAATCCAATTTATGGATAGAAGCTTATCCATTTTATATAATCAAATATACTTAAAATCATTATGAGGTAAAAGATGAACGGAAAGAAAGGTGAAGTCTACAGTGATGTAAGGAAGGGGGTTGATGATATCATCAACTACATGGAGAAGGATATCACTTTCGCCATGCCCCTGGGAATTGGTAACCCGACAAGGTTTATCAACGAGCTTTACAGGAGGGCAAAGGAAGATCCCTCGATTAAACTGAAGATAGTTACAAGCCTCTCGCTTGAACGACCAAAAACAAAAAGCGATATGGAAAAAAGATTTGCAGAGCCCCTGCTTGACAGGATTTTTGACGGAGTACCTGTCTATGACTACATTGCCGATTTCCACAGCGGCAAGCTCCCGAAAAACGTTTCAATTTATGAATTCTTCTACAAGGCCGGCAGCGCCCTGCGCATCCCCGAAGCCCAGAGGAACCACCTTTACTCTAACTACGCTCATATAGTGAGAGATGCCATCGATTTCGGGTGCAACGTTTTCGGGCAGATTCTTACGACGGCCGACCGTGACGGGCAGAAGGCCTACTCAATGGGGTGTGCCACGGATATTGCGTTTCAGGCTTTCGAGGAGCTTAACAAGATACGGGACAGGGGGGGCAAGGTTGTAATACTGGGAGAGGTTAACCCCACAGTGCCGTTTATGTATGGCGACGCGGTTATTGAAGCTGATACATATGATATTATTTTCGAGGGGCCCGAATTCAAGACAAACCTTTTCGGCACCCCCAACGATTCAATAGGAATTGCCAACCACGCCATAGGGCTTTACGTAAGCACACTTGTCAAGGACGGCGGCACACTCCAGATAGGGATAGGATCACTGGGAGACGCAATTGCCTCAAGCCTTATAATGCGCCACAAACACAATGAAGATTACAACAGGCTGCTGAAGGAGAATGGTATCCTCGACCGGCACAAGAGCGTTATAGATAAAATCGGCGGTACCGGTACATTCGAAGAAGGGTTATACGGTTCCTCGGAGATGATCGTCAACGGCTTGCTTCAGCTGTACAAAGAGGGTGTTATTAAACGCAAGGTCTACGACAACCTCGGCATCATGAGGCTTTTCAAATCCGGAAAGCTCACGGGCGACAGCATCCCTTCAAACATCCTGGAACTCCTTATAGAGGTTGAGGGTATTTACCCGAGGCTGAGAGAGAAGGATTTTAAAATGCTGACAACGTTCGGCATACTGAAAAAAGGGCTCACATTCAAAGATGGTTTTATCAGTGACGGGAACATAAAAGTTTCGGCAGACTTCTACGAGAAGAAGAACCTGGAAGAGATTAAAATATTCCTCGGCGACCGGCTTAAAAACGGCAAGGTACTGCTCGGGGCATTCTTCCTGGGGCCTCACTCCTTCTACGACGCCCTGAACGCAATGAGCGAGGAGGAGAGAACCCAATTTGGAATGTCGGGCGTTGAAAAGGTAAACCAGCTTTACGGGGATGAGGAACTCCGCGTACTCCAGAGAAAAGAGGGGCGTTTCGTAAACGCAGGGATGATGGCGCATCTGCTTGGAGCCATTACATCCGATCAGCTTGAAGACGGCCGTCTTATAAGCGGAGTCGGCGGACAGTATAATTTTGTTTCAATGGCACATGCAATCCCCGACGGAAGGCTTATTATGATGATCAAGAGCACAAGGGGTTCCGGGGAAAACACAAAATCCAATATAGTCTACAACTACGGCCATACTACAATTCCAAGGCACCTGAGGGATATTATAGTTACCGAATACGGTATAGCCAGCGTAAGAGGACTCCAGGATTCAAAGGTCATTGAAGAGATTCTGAAAATAACAGATTCCCGCTTCCAGGATGAACTTATACAGAAAGCCAAGCTTAACGGGAAGCTGGCACCCGATTTCAAACTTGCCGATGAATACAGGCACAATACCCCCCAGAAGCTGGAAGCAATGCTGAAGCCTTACCAGGCCAGGGGTTATTTCCCTGCATTCCCCTTCGGGACAGATTTCACCATGGAGGAGATGGTTCTCGGGGCAGCGCTGAAGGGACTTACCAGCAGGAAAAAATCAGATGTCCTTAAAGGACTTCTGGCCGAGATGTTTAAACCGGTTCCTGCAAAGGCAGAACCCTTCCTCAGGAGGATGCAGCTTGATAAGCCCTCAAACCGTAAAGAAAAAATTATGCGCAAAGTGCTTCTATCCGCTCTGAGAAGTTCTAAAATGATTTAATAAAGACTAACCCCTTTCGGGGTATCAATTCAGGAGAGGTTGAGAGAAGTATTGATTTAATCTGAATTTTCAATCACACTCTCCTGACCCCTCCCTCGACGGGAGGGGTAATTTTTCTTTTTATACTGCACTGAACTTTTCTTCAGTTATGATTTTTCTACAGTTTTACATATCACATACAGATATAATCAGATAAATCAGTTACATGACTTCGCTTATTTGACATATTTTCAGTCTGTCAATACGCTTTAAATGTATTTATCTTATATTCATTCCGCATACGCATGCGCAGTATATATAAACAACAAATTATAGACTCAATAAAAATCAGTTTACAAAAATTACATACAAATTAACTTTATGGCAGGTGAAAGTAACAATATATTTGCTTTTCGTCTATCCGGGATTGTCTGACAAGTCAGCCCCCATCAATGCAGGGGACTTTCACTTTTTTAGTCAGCCCCGTTAAACTTTTCTATAAATATAAAAATATGGGAGGCTTATATGCTTAATACGTTGGTCGACACAAGAGATGTCAAGTTTGTTTTATTTGAAATGTTCGAAATTGACAAACTCGTAAAGTACCCGGAATTTGGTGATTTTGATCATGATACCTTTGAAGCGGTAATTGATCTCGCGGAACAGATTTCCGTCAACGTTATCTATCCCACTGCCGAAGAGGGTGATAATGAGGGAGTTAAATGGGACCCGGTTACCAAAGCGGTAACAATACCCAAATGCTTTCACGGGGCGCTTGACGCATTCTACGAAGCAGGTTTTATGGGAGTTGCTGTTACCCCTAAACATGGCGGAATGGGTATGCCCTTTGCGGTTAACTCGGCCGTTATGGAATATGTATGTGCGGCAAACATGCCTTTCGGAATGTATCCCGGACTTTCTCACGGAGCAATGGAACTCTACTTTACATTCGGAACTCCGGAGCAGAGTAAACTCTATGGCGACAAGATCATGACAGGGGAATGGGGCGGAACAATGTGCCTTACAGAACCGGATGCAGGATCAGATGTAGGTAACCTTAAAACCAAAGCTGTAAAACAGCCCGATGGAACATATAAAATTACCGGCCAGAAAATATTCATCTCCTCAGGTGAAAATGACCACTACAAAAACATGGTTCACCCTGTACTTGCAAGAATTGAAGGGGATCCCAAGGGAACAAAGGGTATATCAATCTTTATAGTCCCCAAATACCGCGTTAATCCTGACGGTTCAATGGGAAAATTTAACGATGTAACATGTACCGGCGTTGAGCACAAGATGGGTCTCCACGGCCAGGCTACTTCACAGCTCGCTTTCGGCGACAACAACGACTGTATCGGATACCTTCTCGGCGAAGAGCGCCAGGGTATGAAAATCATGTTCCAGATGATGAACGAAGAGCGCTGCGGTGTTTCAATGCAGGCTCATGGAAACGCATCTGCAGCATATATGCATGCTGTAACATACGCGAAAAACAGGCTCCAGGGCGTTGATGTAATCCAGATGATGAATCCTGATGCTCCTCTTGTTTCCATCAGCAAACATCCCGACGTTAAAAGAATGCTCCTCTGGATGAAATCACACATCGAGGGACAGAGAATTCTCATCGACTTCCTTTACATGCAGAATGACATCATGAAGAGCAGCGATCCCACAATCAGCAAAGAAGCCAGCGCAATGCTTGAACTTCTTGTTCCTATCTGTAAAGCAGGATGTACAGATAAGGGCGTTGAAATCACATCAATGGCAATGCAGGTATATGGCGGATACGGATACTGCAGAGACTACCCTGTTGCAAGACACATGGCAGACTCCAAGATCCTCTGCCTCTATGAAGGAACAAACGGAATCCAGGCAATGGACCTTATAATGAGAAAAATTCTCATGAACAAAAATCAGTACAACTATTCTGTTCTTAAATCAAGAATGGAAGGTGTTATAGCAAAAGCCAAAGGTATCGTTGAAGACAAATATATTGACCTTCTCTCAAGAGGGATCAAAGAGGTTGATGAACTTCTCGAGATTTTCAAAGGGATGCTCGGCAAAGGCCAGTTCCTTTCTATTTTTGCACATGCCACACCTTTCCTTGATGTTATGTACATGGTGGCTATTGCATGGTGTCATCTCTGGAGTTTAACAGTATCTGTTCCCAAGATGAAAGCTCTTGTTGGAGATCTTAAAGGCGCTGACAGGGAAAAACTCCTCTCAGAAAACAGCGAAGCAGCATATTATTCAGGAAGAGTTCTCTCTGCACAGTTCTACCTTGGAAATGAATTCCCGAAAGTATTCGGAAGAGTTGAAGCTATCAAGTTTAATGAAGGGGCAACAACCAAGGCATCTGACAACACATTTACAGGATCACTCGAAGAATAGAATTTCCGATTTTTACGGGGCTGTTCCCTTTAACCCCGTAAAAATCATGTTATTGAAACTTCTTTTATGTAAAAAAAGGCTGCCCTTGAAGGCAGCCTTTTTTATGTATTAAATTCTATATTTTTTAAATATTCCATACTGTATCATTCTTAATATTTTACCGGACAATTGCTGAACATATAGGTACCCGGCTCCATCGGTGTAATACCGGTCCCTCCTATCATATTTCCCCCCATCTCCTCAATGAAAAACTCGGTACATGCCTTATCATCCTTCACGTACCAGTATGATCTTCTCCCCTCTTTTTTATGAGGTTTTCCGAGCTTCTGAACAGCCTTTTTTATTCCTGCATCAAATGAACTGAAAGGCCCTATACTATTCCGGACATACTTAAAATCCTCCACTGTCAGCACAGGCGCTTTTTCCTGAACAACCGTATTTTTTTTACATCCCCCAAGGGACAGGGTAACAATAAATGACATTAAAAGAGAAAAGAAAATTTTCATATTTAATCCTCACTTTAACTGCAGCTCTGGTTTTATAATATAAATATTCTTGCAACAAAACAAGGTTTTTTTTATTTCTTATCGTGAATTTTCATCCTCAGCTCTTCAAGGAATGAAGGCCCAACCGGCAGATCCGTTTCGTCCTCATCCTTAAGCCTTGCCTTGTACCTCCCGGAAATCACATGCTGGAGATTGTAAATATAGTTTATATTCACCACATAGCTCTTATGTATGCGTATGAAATTATCCGGGGGGAGACGGTGAATAATGTCCTTCATTAAAACAGCTAGTTCAAAGTCGCGTTTAACTGCATGTACAGTGATGTTCCTGGAGTGTGAGGTGATGTAGACAATATCAGCGAACCTGATAGTGTATTCGTTGTTCCATGACTGTATCGTGATGCTCTCTGCTTCCGTACGGCTGATATTCTTCAGTTTGAGCATGGTCTTTACGCGGGCCATAAGCTCCGCAATCCTGAAAGGCTTTACTATGTAATCATTGGCGCCGGCCAGAAACGCGGCGTCTATGTCGGACATCATGTTTTTAGCAGTGAGCATTATTACCGGCAGCACATCTGCAGAATGTTCCAGGCGCACTCTTTTACACACTTCGTAACCGGAGATACCCGGCATCATGATATCAAGGAGCACCAGGTCGATTGTACTGTCGTTTTGCAGAATATCAAGAGCGCTTATTCCGTCGAAGGCCGTTTTTACAGCGCAGTTCTTTGATTCAAAAAAATTCTGCAGAATACGCACATTCACCGGGTCATCATCCACGACCAGGAGCACCGGGCTTCCGTCGAACACCTCGCCATCTGAAGCTTTAACGGATAATGATCTCTCCAGGTCACCATTGAATAGAGCTGTATCATCAAAGCTTTCAGATGCGGCCGGATCATCCGCCCCGGACTGATCAGGTGACACAGGCAGAGTGAATGAAAAGACAGAACCCCCCTCCCCTGAATTTACACTGATTATGCCCTTGTGCAGTTCAATAATACTTTTTGCTATGGCAAGCCCCAGACCCGTACCTGAGTACCTGCGCGTGTCACCGCCATCAACCTGGCGATACGGCTCAAATATGGCCTCGCGATACTCCGGTGGAATTCCTATACCAGTATCCGTGACGCGCACCTCGACCATTTTGCACTGTGTAATATCCTGTTCATCCTGAGTAACCACCGATGCAGAAACAGTCACTGTTCCTCTGCCGGTGAACTTCACGGCGTTTCCCACAAGGTTGTGCATCACCTGCCTTATACGCTCTTCATCTGCCATAACCGCAGGTATTCCCGGTTCGATACTGTTTATTATTTCAAGCGGTTTTCCGCCGACCAGCGGAAGTGAAAGCTTTACGACCATATCGGTGAGTGAAAAGAGGTCCACCGGCCTGAGGTTAAGGCTCATCATTTCATCCTGTATTCTTGCCATGTCCAGCAGATCATTGACCATACCGGCGAGACGGTGCCCGCTTGAAGCTATGAGTGAAAGATTCTCCACTGCCATGGCGGGGAGGTCTCCGGCAGTCCCCTGCATCATCGATTCGGACAGGCCTATCATTCCGTGAAGCGGAGTCCTCAGCTCATGGGAGGTGCTGGCCAGAAACTCGTTCTTGAGTCTGTCCATTTCAAGAAGGGCCATGTTCTTTTCTTCCAGTACCATGGTAAGATTTTCCACCTTCTTCAGCGCCAATGCAAATCTGCGTGAAACAACCAGTGAGGTGGTAAAGCAGAATATCAGCATTCCGTACTGAAAAACAAATACTGTATCGATGACATGCAGTGTGCAGAGTATGTCGTTTATCGACACAATGAAGAAAGAGACAAAACCGATAAAAAAAAGCATTGCATCGTTCCTGCGGTTATACAGTATCCTGACTAAAACCCAGGCGAAAAATATCATGGCCACTATACCATAGTAATAGTAAACCGCTATTATACCCTCCGATGCTTTGAACCCCGAAACAAGTACAAGTATGATGGAAACTCCCGCATATGCCAGAGCTGTCCGCAGAAACGGCTTATAAATCTCAGGAAAAGCATCCTCCGGATAGAGGGCGTGTATTGACATGACTAAAAGGGGGGCGATGATCATTATGGTGATCGCATCCACCAGGTAGGGTATCCTGTTATTTGAAAAATAATCGTTTATAACAGGTGTAAGAAGGTTGAACAGGTTTATTGTCCATACCAGGCTGAAGAGTCCCATGTAGAGCGCCGCACGGTCTTTTTTGTTGTACAGAAACAGCAGTATATTGTAAATGGAAACAAAAAGCAGCAGGCTTATCACAATCATATCTGCAATGCCGGTATGCAGCTGTTTCCGCAATTCGGTTTCCCCGTCCCCCAGGCGAGGTGCGTTAACTATGCCGCCGGACTCAAGATGATAGTTAAGCACCTGTATAACGATTTCGTTAATACCCTCTCTGAGCTGGAAAGATACTATCCTTGTGTGGTATATAAAGATGAACTGTTCACGGGCATCCCTGGACATGTCTACAATGCCCCTTTGCGACAGCAGGACACCATTTATCCAGAGCCTGTACGCGGAGCATATGCCGGATATTTCCAGAGAACTGGTCTTTGATGTGACGGATTTTCCTCTGCTGTTATTTATCTTAAGGCGGTATGTGGCGTAACCATCGCCAGGCAGATCAGTGTTATTAACCCTGAGCCCCTTCCACAACCCCGGCACATTAATATATACCCTGCCATCCTGCTCCGGGTTTCCGGAAAAATCACGGGGCTCAAGAAGGCGGTTCCAGTAGAACTCCCACCGGCCGTCAAGATTGACCGGATTCTTTTCAGAATCAGCAGCAGTGAAGTTTATTGTACCATTTACGGCCGGCTGCCTATTGTCGGGCAAACCCCCGGCTGAGCAGGACAGGAGAATTAATAAACAGAGGGCAGATATCCCGGGTATTGTTTTTTTCATAAGATGCCTGATCATGAGTGAAATAATCGCAGAAGTGTAGCCTTCACGTCAAGATATTAAAGGGGACCTGAAAAATGGAAAACACTCCATAATTACGCACAAAATGCGGTAATTGACGGCGAGCTGTGGTATGAAATTTTACGCTGCATCTAAGAAAAAATTCGAACAGGACGCACAGTTCATTACACTATACGCACAGTTCACTACACACCCATTGACAACCTCATCCGGAAAAGTTATGATAAACAGTTCGATAAATCAATTGATTGAACAAACCGGCCCGGATTTGTCCGGGAGATGCATATGTCTTCAAAATACGTTTAAATATTCCGTAACTGGTACAGGAGTAATATAATGTCGGCAGTTAAGATCTTTAAAAAACTTATATGGGTTATAGTATCTTTTATTGCGGCTGTATCCCTTGCCGTAATCGCGGGGTTTCTTAATCCCGGTGAAAAAGTCAATGCGGTCTGGCTTATTGTAGCTACTGCCTGCATTTTTATAATAACATACAGATTTTACGGCGCCTTTATCGCCTCAAAGGTTCTGGCATTTGACGAGACAAACCTGATGCCATCCGAAACGGAGCGTGACGGCGTGGATTATTACCCGATGAATAAGTGGGTTCTCTTCGGGCATCATTTCGCGGCAATAGCAGGGGCAGGGCCTCTTATAGGTCCCACGCTGGCCGCACAGTTCGGGTACCTTCCCGGGTTCTTATGGATTCTTGTCGGCGCCACGCTTGCCGGTGCGGTTCATGATATGGTTATACTTGCCGCTTCAGCCAGGCACAAGGGTCATTCCCTTGCGCAGATAGCAAGGGATGAAATCGGCTCTCTCAGCGGAATTGTGCTGGCATTAATAATCGTGTTCAATGTCATTGTCGCTGTTGCCGGCGCAGCGCTGTCAGTTGTAAATTCCCTGAATATGAATTCCTGGGGTACATTCACTCTCATGCTCACATTCCCCATCGCCATATTCATGGGGATCTATATGCGCTTTTTAAGGCATGGGAAGATAATGGAGGTGAGCATAGTCGGCGCGCTGCTGCTCCTTGCAGCGGTTCTGCTGGGGAGCAGCATACCAGGCTCATCCATTGCCCATATTTTTACAATTGATAAAAACAGGCTTATTATTTATCTGGGAATTCTCTGTTTCCTCTCCTCGGCCCTGCCGATCTGGCTGCTCCTTGTTCCCAGGGATTACATTTCGGCATACCTTAAAGTGGGAACATTTATTCTCCTTGCGGCTGCAATCGTTATAAACATGCCGGTTATGGAGATGCCAAAAGCCACACAATACATAGCAGGGGGCGGCCCCATTATTCCCGGAACCCTTTTCCCCTTTCTGTTTATTACCATTGCCTGCGGCGCGATTTCAGGATTTCACGGGCTGATCTCTTCCGGCACTACGCCGAAAATGATTATGTCCGAAAAGGACATTCCCCTCATAGGTTTCGGTTCAATGCTGGTTGAAGGTTTTGTGGCGGTGATAGCGCTTATTGCCGCATCTGTGCTTATCCCCGGCGATTATTTCGCCATTAATACAAAGTTATCACCTGACATGCTGGCATCAATAGGGTTTCCCGTATCAAGGGTTAAGGATCTTTCGCAGATCATAGGGCTGGAACTACAGGGGAGGACAGGGGGTGCGGTTTCGATTGCCGCAGGGATGTCGGTTCTGCTTTCATCACTTTTCGGCGGGAAGGCCGCTTTGCCATACTGGTATAACTACTCGCTCATGTTTATAGCCCTGTTTATTCTGACTCTTGTTGATGCCGGAACCAGGGTCGGCAGATTCATGCTTCAGGAGATAGGGGGCAGAATCTATAAACCCTTTTCAAATCATAAAAATGAAATCAACATTATCGTTACAAGCCTTATAATTGTTCTTATGTGGTGTTATCTTCTGTTCACCGGCAACATCTCAACAATATGGCCCATGTTCGGTATCGCAAACCAGATTCTGGCAGCAACCGCGCTGGGTATAGGCACCACTCTTCTGATCAAGACTGACAAGGTTAAATATATATGGATAACAGTAATCCCCATGCTCTTCATGCTGATAACATCATACATAGCGGCGTGGCAGATGGTCTTTATCTTCTTTGAAAAAGCCTCCAAAGTACAGAATCCCACGGAGGCTTTTAATCTGAGAATGAACGCGTTCCTCATAATTTTTATAGCTGTTCTCGGAATCGTGGTAATGGCTGATCTTTTTTACAAATGGCGCGGATATTTTAAAAACAGCGCAGATCCCGCATCTCTCAT
Source organism: Spirochaetota bacterium (assembly GCA_963664815.2). Taxonomy (GTDB): domain Bacteria; phylum Spirochaetota; class UBA4802; order UBA4802; family UBA5550; genus WRGT01. The sequence goes on along the minus strand of CAXXHB010000003.1, from coordinate 484,412 downwards.
GGAACTCCTGGTCCGGATGAAGAACAGCATTAAAGACAGGTTCCCAAGAAAAAACAGCATTCTTGCCAAACTTCTCACATTTCTCATAGCAACTCTTGTTGTGAGCTTTGCCGTGATATACTTTATATTTAATTTTTCATTCACAGGGTACAGCGATTATATGATGAAAAAGTCCGAGACCCTGCTGACCGATAAATACCGCTTCATGCTCCGGAACAACACGGAGATGGCCGTATCTCTTGCAACTGTGATCAACGGCATGAATAAACTCCCTCAGGCTGAGAGGTTAAAGCTTACACAGGATGTTCTGAGGCAGCTGCGGTTCGGCACAGACGGGTATTTCTACGCATACGAGGCCGGAACCGGCAAAAACCTGATTCACGGGCTGAATAAAAATCTTGAGGGTAAGAACCTGTGGGACATGCAGGACCCGGAGGGTAAGCAGTACATCATAAGGGAACTTGATGAAGCGGCCAAAAATAAAAGCATGTTCCTTGAATTCTACTGGAGTAAGCCCGGAGTCGAAGGCATATATCCCAAGCTTGGCACAGCAATGAACGTTCCGGGGACAAACATGTGGCTTGGCACTGGTACATACATTGATGATATAAATAAAAGTAAATCCGAACTCATGGAAACAATCAACAGTATTACTGCGGGGACAAGGTTAAACTTTCTCATGGGATTTTTTATTATAACGCCGATCGCCATATTAATAGTTGTATTTCTTTCGAAAAACATTACAAATCCCATTAAACACCTGATCTCCTCCACAGAGGCGGTTTCATCGGGAAACTATAACGTGAGGATCGACACCAGCACACATGATGAAATAGGCATGCTTGCAAAAACTTTCAACAGCATGATTGTGACGCTGAGGGACTTCACCGAAAATCTTGAGAAGAAAGTTGACGAAAGAACCAGCGAGCTGCAGGAGACCATGAACAAGCTCAACGACATGAATTCAATACTTGAATCACTCTCGGGAAATCTGTCAAAATATCTTTCGCCCCAGATCAGGGATATGATCTTAACGGGAAAGCAGGATGTGAAAATCGCATCCACCAGGAAAAAGCTCACAGTATTCTTCTCCGACATAAAGAATTTTACACAGACAACTGAAAGAATGGAGACCGAATCACTAACCGAACTTCTCAATAGTTATCTGAACGAGATGTCGCAAATCGCCATAAAATATGGCGCCACGATTGACAAATTCATAGGCGACGCCATACTTGTATTTTTCGGCGATCCGGATAGCAGGGGCGAACAGATGGACGCAGTTGCGGCTGTGGACATGGCCGTGGAGATGAAATCGCGGCTCAGATACCTGCAGAACCGCTGGTTTGAGCATGGAATAGCTGAACCGTTCCATGTGAGAATGGGCATAAGTACAGGTTACTGCACAGTGGGGAATTTCGGCAGCGAGGCAAGGATGGATTACACGATTATCGGGTCGCAGGTAAACCTTGCAAGCAGGCTTGAAAGCTCGGCCGATACAGACCAGGTGCTCATCTCTCATGAAACGTATTCCCTTGTTTCACATAAATACTACTGTCTTGAAAAGGAGGATGTAATGGTCAAGGGGATTGATCACCCCATCAAGACATACCAGGTTATTGATACAAACGAAAATCTGAAGAAGCAGAACAGGCTTGTTGAGGAACGTACGTCCGGTTTTAACATCTCCCTTGATCTTGAAAACATTAAAAAGGAAAACAGGGGAAGAGCCAGGAGGGCTTTAATTGATGCCCTCAACCTTCTGGGAGACGGGGAAGATGAATCCCTTGACGCAATTATTGCCGACGCGGTGGAGGCGGTGAAGAGAAACCACGGCGCCAGGAGCGAATTCATAATAACACCGGGAGGCCCGTCATTTACAGGGAATCCGGCTGTACTCTCATCCGTAGTGAGCGATCTTATTACCAATGCGGTGTTCCTGTCCGGTGAAAACGGGCAGATAGGGGTAAGCACAGATAAAGAGAATGGCTCCATTATAATAAGGATCACCGATTCAGGGCAATGGCTTGACAGGGAGGATCTTAATCAGCTCTTTGATGCGGGGCGTTCAACCGGGTTCAGCCTTTCCGGTGTCAGAAAGGGGGTCAGGGAACTTAACGGCCGTATTGCGACAAAACGCAATCCTGAAGGGGGCAACATCTTTATCCTGACAATTCCCGCCTGACATGACAGCGGGATCTTCAGCGGATGATACACCCGGCCAAAAGATTAACCGGAAAAACCGGTTTTTGACCGGGTATGCAAACTCTCAGACAAAAATATAGCGTATAAATAACCACTGAAGACCCCGCTGCCGGAATTTACAATTTTGATAACAACTCATCTGTTTAAAAACCTCAAAAATATGCCGATATTACAGTATCCCGGAACAGAGTCATAGTCAGGCGGAAAGAACCAACCGACCCGTACGTCCGGTCAGAAAACACAGTTTTTTTATAAAAACCGGCGGCATAAAATTTGACATATGGCTTATAATATGTATGATGGTACATATGAATTTTGAGTGGGATGAAAATAAAAACAGAGAAAACATTTCAAAACATGACGTGTCATTTTTTGATGCTCAGAATGCATTTTTTGACAAAAAAAGAGTTATAGCTGTTGATGCAAAACATACAACAAAAGCTGAAAAAAGATATTTCTGCTTTGGACTGGTCGAAGATAAAATAATGACCGTACGTTTTACAGTAAGAAATAACAGAATAAGAATATTCGGAGCCGGTTACTGGCGGGAAGGGAGAAAAAAATATGAAAAAGAAAACAACTTATAAATCAGCTCCTCCGGAATTAGCAGAATCAATAATGTCTTCAGAAACTATTGAAGATTTTCTGCCAGCTCCGGAACTATTAATAAAAAAAGAAGATAATGTTAAGATTACTATTTCCCTGAGTAAATCAAGCGTTGATTTTTTCAAAGAAAAAGCAAAAAAAGCCGGGGTTCCATACCAGACAATGATTAAAACCGTTATTGACAGATATAGCGCACATTATAAGAAGCCTGAATAGCAAAAGACATTAAGCGCTTGAAATTATACGCGAACATCACTAAATAATCGTATCAGCAACATACACATTCCTGAACTAATATGGCGACCAGGAAGGTGTTGTATCGCTTGCAGAATTATTAGAGATGTTTGTCTGGCCTGAACCATCAGCGTTCATGATATATATTTCACTGATGTTTTCATAACTCTTTTGCAGACTCCATGCCCTTTAACGAATGCCCCGCATATTTTAAAACACTATATATTCAGAATTTTCAGTAATTCATTAATCCTTCGAAACAATAAATGTATAAAGATTCAGTTATACACTATGGAAACAATAACATAACCGTTCCCGCCATTTGTATTCTGTGCACCGCCGATTGCATATCCTGAGGGCAGATCTGAATCTGTACTGTTACCCGGTTTTGAATTCGTGCCTGTAAGAGTTGAGTATCCTGTACCTTCGCAGTATCCGCCGCCGCCACTTCCTGCATTATAACCTAAATTGTAACAACTCGTACCTCCACCGCCATATCCGCCGCCGCCAGAACCTCCAAGATTTGAGACCGGGCGTCCCCCTTTTCCGCCCAATCCTTCAAGAGTTGCTGAAGATTTAAGCATATTGCTTCCATAAGTAGCCGGTATTCCGGAATAACCTGCTCCGCCATTTCCATCTCCTCCACCAGAATTACTGCCCGTACCAGCCTGGCCATAAGAACCTCCCCCCGCACCTCCTTTATACCCGTTGCTGTAACTGCTGCCCCCTCCGCCGCCGGCACAGCATTTTAAATTATATAACCCACCCCTGTAAAGGACTACAAGCGATGCATCGCCGCCTTGATAACCGTTGGATTCCCCGAGGCCAGGCATACCGGAAGTTTTTGTATTCCCACCTCCGGCTCCAACTACGACATGGAGCACGTCACCATTTTCAGCAGTAAATGCAGAATATGAATATCCCCCTCCACCACCGGTATTTCCGTTATAATATCCCCCCTGTCCGCCGCCGCCCCAGGCTTTTACAGTGACAGTACAGTCCCCGTAAATATTTATCGTGCCATAACCTGTGAAAATCTGCCGATCTCCCCAGCTTGCGTAAAGAACAGCTCCTGAAGTGCTCATTGTTAATGGATTCCCACCCGGATAATAGGAATCACCTGCCGAAGTATGCCATCCCTGAAACAGGTATCCTGTTCTGGCAAGACTCCCTGTGTTGCTTTTTATCGGAACACTGTCACCAGCCGCATAAAGGGTATCAACAGGCACTGTACCGGAATCGCTTCCATTGCCGTCATAGGTTATACCGTACCCGTAAAGCCACTTCGCGTACAATGTAACGTTACTATATATCATAAATGTATCGCCTGCATTATAAGTCTGGCTTGAATTTATATACCATCCTTTAAAAACAAGAGCATTCCGGTAAAGACCTTCCGTGTTACCCAGTACAGTCACAGTTGAGCCGGACAGGTAATGTTTCGGATCAGCAGGCACTGTTCCGCCATCCTGGAAACTGCCGTCATAGGTCACTGTATATGTGGGATCAGCACTCCACACCGCATAGAGTGTAATATCCGATGACCCCATGGTGAATTCCGATCCGGCAGTATAGGCCACACTCCCCGTAGATGTAGTACTCCAGCCGGCAAAGCTGTAATTGGTCTTAGTCAGGTAACTGCTGTTTCTCACAACCACTGTCGCCCCGGGTAAATATGACTGTGAAGCGGGCACAGTCCCCGATGCATTGTTGGCATTATATATAACGGAATAGGTTACTGCATTTGTCACTGTTACAGAACAGCTCTTTGAATACCCTCCGTCCAGTGTTGTCACGGTTATTGTCGCTCCCCCGGCTGACAACCCTGTAACAAGACCGCTGCTGTCCACCGTAGCTATAAGGCTGTTGCTGCTCTGCCATGAAAGGTTCTGGTTTGTTGCATTGGCCGGTGTTACTGCCGCCGTAAGAGTTGCCTGTTTCCCGACCTGTATAGTACTTGATGACGGGGTAAGGCTTACCCCTGTCACCGCCACCGGCGATGTCACTACGGATACCGCGCAGGTACCGGTGTAGTTCCCGTCAGCTGTTGTTACGGTAATATTGGCTGTACCATCTGAAATTCCGGTCACAATGCCGAATGCATTTACAGAGGCTGCAGCTGGATTGTCACTTGACCACGTGATGTTCTGGTTTGTTGAGTTGTACGGCGATATGGTTGCAAAGAGCGTTTCAGTCTTCCCGGCAGCAACTATCGTCGCCGATTTGTTAAGCGAAACCCCCGTTACCTGTACAGGGGTCAATGACACGTAAAACAGGCATGATGCCGTCAGGCTTCCATCCTCTGTAGTAACTGTAATTGTCGTCTGACCCGTATTTGTTCCCGTTGTAACCGTGCCCTCCTGATTAACCGAGGCAACAAGGCTGTTGCTGCTTGACCATGTGACTTTCTGGTTTGTGGCTGCAGAGGGGGAAATTGCTGAACGCAGGGTCTCTGAATTTCCTGTCAGAAGATATGAAACGTTTTTATTCAGCGTTACCCCCGTTACCGGCACAGGTTTTTCCACAACCGTAACCGCACACTGTGTACTGTAACCCCCTTCAGCCGTTGTCGCCGTAATTACCGCGCTCTTTGTCTCACCATGAGCCACCGCCGCAACGGCTGTAATAAGCCCGCTGCTGTCCACCGCCACAACAGAGCTGCCGCTGCTTGTCCATGTAACGCTTTTGTTTGAAGTCTTAGGGGGGGAGACAACCGGATAGAGCTGTTCGGTACCCCCGCTTACAAGGGATGTGGAGGATTTAAGACCTATACCGTTAACCGGGCCGGTCAGATAGTCCTCTGCAGAAAAAAAGGAGTTGCCGCAGCCGCACAGGGAAAGCATCAGAACTATACATATCAGAAATATCCTTTCAGCATTATGCAGGAATTCTGTTTTCTTCATAGTATTCCACCGTATAATAAAAAAGAGCATTCATCCTCTCCACAGTCACCTTAATGGCCGAAGAATATCCGGCCAGGTGACACCTGTTAATTTTAGAAAGTATAACACACCCCCAGAGAGATGCCGGCAAATGAGAGCCTCCCGCCGTCCTGAAATATCGAGGCATACTCAAATCCACCTGAAAAATCGATATTATCCTTAAACCTGTACTTAATGTTTACACCTAATGAAATCACAGGATCAAAACTGCTTTTTTCACCTGTACCCTCTATCAGCGGATTTGCAGGGTCTAAAAAAACATATTCCACCATATCCAGGCTCCATCCGGCCTTGACCACCGGTTTTAACGTAAAGGAACCCGGAAGGGTCTTGTTGTAATCCGCCGTAAAAAGGAAAGGAATCATCTTCATGCTTTTTATGCAATCAGTCCCTCTGAAGGTCAATAACCCGGTCTCAAAACCGAAATTGTATCTTTTCCATGAAATCCCCGGTTCCATTAGAATTCCGTACCCGGAAGTAGCCAGGTCCTTCATAGCTCCCATGGGGTAAAGATATGTCATAAAGCCCCTTGTATATATTTTATAACCGGCATCATACACGGCTTTTACCTCATCCGATTCAGTGAATACATCATTTACAGCCACTACTGAAAACCAGTGCCTCCCCTCCGCGGGATAATCCTTTATCACAAACTCTTTACCTTCTGATGTCCCTCTCTTCTTCCTCTCCCCATTTTCGATTTCATAGACTGCGTACAATTTTACCCTGCTCTCCGGATCTGCCACGTTTTCCCATCTGAATGTTAAAGTAACCTTCTTCCCGTCCGGCGACAGCTCCTCGCTGAGGAGAAGGTTTTTCACCTGTTCAGGGAGCGTGCTAACCGTGACTTTTTCGCTGGGGAGAGATTCCTCCCCCGAATCGGAGATTGCCGTGGCGTAGAATTCATAAGTCCAGCTTTTACGCAGGTTTTTAACAATAAAGGCTGTTTCATTTGTTTCACCCGCAACCCTGAAGTTCTCCTCTTTGTTTAACACGTCACGGATATATAACCTGAAAAACTTTGCCGGCTTGAACGGCGGGCTCCATGTCACTGTTATGAAATCGGTAGAGGGTTTACCCCTTACATCTGTGGGGTTTGTATGAGATATAAACATGACCTTTATGCGGGGTATTGTAAACTCCTCCGGTTTTGCAAGATCTTTGCGGAAAAAGTAGTTGTCCCTGTCTTCGTACACCATGAACCCTTCAACGATTTCACCCGTTGTCAGCCTTGCGTATACCTTTCCGAGGTAAAGCTCGGTATAGATTATTCTGATTATGTCTTTGCGGTTCACCTGTTCAACGGCATCATCCATCTTTTTCACCGAGATGCTTGTCGGAAAATCATTCACAATAGTACCCTGGATTATCGACCCGTCGTTTTTAAACACGTATTCTGCGTGGAGCGGCTTTTCACTGATGATGGTGAAAATTAAAGCCGCTGCCATTGACAGCTTCAGCAATTTTCCTCTTTTCAATCTCATTTTCCTGACAATTTATTTCACTTCAACATGCCTGGTTATAATCTTCCGGAAATGTATATAAAAGCGGCGTAAACATGTCTATCTCCTCGTTTCCGTCCCTTTTATATCCTTTGAATCCACCATCATTATTCCGGACTGTGTTAATATCTTATATACACTCCCCCGGGAGGCTATTACACCCTGCAGCACCCTTCCATCATACAGCGAGAGTGTATCTATCCTCCCGTACATGGCCCTCATTTCGCCGGGGGTAAGCCCTGTAATCTCTTTTATTTGATCATTTATCTTTTTATCTTTTTTTTCAGTTTCCTTAAATATCTCATTCATCTCTTCAGTGGTTTTCTTCTCTATTGTTTCAACACCGGGGGTTTTTTTTATCTTCGAAAGTTCAAGTTTTTCAATCCTGTTTGTTTTCCTAAACCTCACAATGGATTTTTTCCCGATCACTGCAGTAAATCCCTTCTCTACAATCTTCTCTTCATTATCTTTGTTTTTTTTAATCTTATCAATCTTATCAATCTTATCAATATTCCCGATCCTATAATTTTTTTCATTTTTTCCGATATTCTCATTCCCGCTCACATCTATTTTCTTGACACTCACCTTACCGTCGCCGACAGCGACAGTTGAATATTTGCCATTGAATGTTGTAAGGAACTCGGTACCTCTTACCGAAGCCACGGTTGTAGGGGTTTTTACATAATATTCCCCCCCCTTCTTCAGCTTTGAAACATTTGAGAGAACTTTCCCCCTGTTAAGGCTAACCCCCTTTTTAGCTGGATTATTGAATGATATAATCTGTGCCTCGGTATTCTGCTCAAACCTTATAATAAGACCTTCCGTATTTTGTATTATGATGCACGATTTTTTACCTGTTTTTAATATGTCGCCGTCATTTACCCGATCTTTAACCCGGACACCGGCCGTCGTTCCTCCCGGTTTCCGGATAGTCACACTGCCGGTATAAAATGCGATATAGGCCTTCTGCTCTGAGCATGAAATCAGCAGCAGCAGCCCTGAAAGCATAATTATCAGAAATTTAATATTTATTTTAATAATCCCCTGACCGGTTTTTATCTTCATTTCTCTTTCCACACTTCTCTTTCAACATCTCTTTCCAAATTATTTCCATTTTATTATTATGATTCTCTTCCCATGTTATACTGCTTCTTAAAAAATGATCATCAGCCATATATAGTATAAATATTATAAAACTCCGCTTGTCAATGGCGCCGGAATGAACTGTTCTTCCTGAGGAATGAACTGTGCGTCATTTCTGAATTTTTTTTCTGAGGGATTCAAGAAATGCCGGGCCGACCGGCAATTCCGTGTTATCCACATCGCAAAGATATACCCGGTAACGCCCGGATATAACATGTTTTAATCTGCTTATATATCTTATGTTGACAATATGGCTTTTATGAATCCTGAAAAACATGTCGGATGGAAGCCGGTCAGCCATATCTTTCATCATAACGTTGAGGACGGTATCAGCGTCAACTGTATGAACTATGATATTCTTTGCAGATGAGGTAATATAGACTATCTCGTCAAATGTGAATGTATATACAGTACCCCTGCTCTGTATGGATATACTGGCTGCAGCGGTCTTTCTGACCTTCCTGAGTTTTATCATTGAGGCAGAGCGGGCCAGCAGTTCACTTAAACGAAACGGCTTCACTATGTAGTCATTTGCTCCGGCATTGAAGGCTGCATCTATGTCAGACATCATATTTTTTGCGGTCAGCATAATAACCGGAAGTTCTTCCGGCGACCGTCTTATGCGTATCCTCCTGCACACCTCGTAACCCGATATTACCGGTATCATTATATCAAGCAGTACAAGATCTATGGTATCGTCTCTCTCCAGAATTTCAAGCGCGTTTATTCCGTCAAAGGCGCTCTTTACCATGCAGTTTTTTGATTCAAACAGCTTTTTCAGCATCCTTACATTCACCGGATCATCATCCACGATAAGTATCACAGAGTTCAGACCGCTGAAGCCATTAATTGACCCGTCAGTCCGGCTGTTTATATACACGGGATCACTTTCCGGCGGCAGATCATTTATGCCTTCAGCTGCTGCCGCCGCATCTTTCTTCCCGGAAATATTCACAGCAAGGGGGAGAGAGAATATAAATACCGAACCGCATCCAATCCCCGGAATAACTTTTATTGTTCCGCCATGCAGTTCAACTATCTGCTTCGCAATTGAAAGCCCAAGTCCCGTACCGGAGTATGAACGCGTATCACCTGTATCAACCTGGCTGTATGCCTCGAATATACTCTCCCGGTGCTCTGCCGGAACCCCGATCCCGGTATCGGATATACTGACTTCAACAAAACCTCTTCCATCCACACATTCATCAGGAGAGATAACCGCCGCCGAGAGCTCAATCTTCCCTTTCAGCGTGAACTTCACTGCATTGCCCACAAGGTTATGCAGCACCTGTTTTATACGGTTTTCATCGGCATGTACCGGCGGCGTTTCGGGACTGATGCTGTTTATGATTTCAACCGGCCTATCCCCTGTCAGCGGGAGTGAAAGCTTTACTATGGTTTCACTGAGAGTAAAAAGATCAACACTGCGGATATTCAGGTCAAATCCCCTGCTCTGTATTCTGGCCATATCAAGCAGATCGTTAACCATATTCGCAAGCCTGTGCCCGCTGGATGCTATAAGGGAGAGGTTCTCACGCGCCACGGGTGACAGGCTGCCAGCCGTGCCGTCAAGCATTGTTTCGGAAAGGCCTATAATCCCGTGAAGCGGGGTGCGCAGCTCGTGCGAGGTATTGGCCAGAAGCTGATCCTTGATCCTGTCAAGTTTCTCAAGGGAGATATTTTTTACAATAAGATCGTCTGAAAGCCTCTGCATGGTTCTGGAAAAGCGGCGTGCGACTATAAAGGTCACAATAATACATAATACAGTCCCCCCGTAATGATAGAGGTTTGTGGTTTTGAAAATCCACAGAGCATACAGTGCATCGTTTATGCCACCTGCATATGCCGGTGCAAAACCGGTTAAAAAGAGAATGGCGTCATCCCTGCGGTTAATTATTGCTTTCACAAGAATATACAGTCCGTAAGTAAGAGAGAAGAGTGATAATATGAAAAAGACCGGCATCACTTTTTCCGATGTTCCGAAATCGATAAATGGAAGAACGGCAAAAAAAAGGAGCAGCATTGCCTGAAGGAAGTACAGGATATATGTTGAGAATTCATCAGGGAAAATAGTTCTGAGTGACATAAGGTTGAAAAATACTATAAGGATAACAGATTCAAAATTAATAATATAGGGATTCCGCGTCCAGTATAGCGGTCCTGAAAGTATCGGTATATTCAGGTTAAAGACGTTTACTGCCGTGAAGAGACAGAATAGACCGGAATAGAGCGCTGCCTTATCATCACTGCGGAAAAAGTAGAGCAGCAGGTTTGATATCGCAAAAAAGAGCACCAGCCCCACTATGATCATCTCCACCGTATGCCTTACAAACCTGTCATGCAGCATGGTCTCTTCATTCTGCAGCTCAAGGGGTCTCCCTATACCCCCCGACTCATGATCGTAATTGACAACCTGAAGCACTATTTCATTTATTCCGTTTTCCGGTACGAAGGGCACTGTAGTTTTGCTGTGGATATATACATAATTCTTTTCACTCTTTGAGGTGGAATCGGCCATCCCCTTTTCACAGAGATGTACCCCGTTTATCCAGACACTGTAAGCCGAGTAGATGCGGTAGAGGGAGATGACTTTCTTTTGTTCATCCGGGCTGCAGATTATCTTCAGGCGGTATGTTCCCTCCCCCTTTGACGGAAGAGCATTCCCTCCGGGGGTAATATCTTTCCACATCCCCGGTACTTTTATAAAAACCGAATTTTCTGTTTTATTTCCCGCAAAATCACCGGGGGTATAGAGACGGCCGGGGCAGAACTCCCACTCCCCGTCAAGGTTTACCGAACCATTCCTCTGAAAATCCAGGTTTCTCAGGTCAATTACCCCCCTCTCTGCACAGGGGAGCCTCTTTTTCCCGCTTTTATCTCCGCATGCCGTAAACAGGAGCAGCGCCAGGCAGCAGATGGCCATGAAAACATGTTCAGGCTGTTTTATGGAATGAAATAACCGCACTCCGGTTTTTATAACAGAGGGGCAGATGAAGCCGGGAAAGAGTTTCCTAATACCGAGGTTATACATACACCCTGCCAGTTACTACGCTTTTTCTAACAGTAACTACTTACCATCCTGCAGGCTGTTCTGTCAATGGCGCCGGAATAAACTGTTCTTCCGGGGGAATGAACTGTGCGTCATATCTGAATTTTTTTTCTGAGTGACTCAAGAAATGCCGGCCCGACGGGTAAATATGTGTCATCCTCGTCGCGAAGCAATACCCGGTAACGTCCTGATATTACATGGTTCAATGAGCGGATAAACCTTATGTTGATAATGTGACATTTATGGATCCTGACAAACATGTCAGGGGGGAGGCGGTCAGCTATATCCTTCATCATCACCGGGAGTTCTGTATCGGCGTCAACTGCATGGATTATTATGTTCTTTGCACTGGAGGTAACATATATTATCTCGCTGAATGTGAATGAATGCACAGTTCCCCTGCTGTGTATGGATATACCGCTTGCAGCTGACTTTTTGACTCTTCTGAGTTTTAACATTGAGGCTGACCGGACAAGGAGTTCACTCAGATGAAATGGTTTTACTATGTAGTCATTTGCACCTGCATCGAAGGCTGCATCTATATCCGACATCATGTTTTTCGCGGTCAGCATAATAACCGGCAGCTCCTCCGGCGACCGTCTCATGCGTATCCTCCGGCACACCTCGTAACCTGACATCACCGGCATCATGATATCAAGGAGCACAAGGTCTATGGTGCCGTCCCTCTCCAGTATCTCGAGAGCGCCGGCCCCGTCAGTTGCCGTTTTGACCACGCAATTCCTTGGCTCCAGGCAGTTCTGAAGAAGCCGTATATTAACAGGGTCATCATCCACAACCAGCAGCACAGGGTTCCCGGCGAAAGCATCATCTCCCGGCCCCGCTGCAGAGGCATGGTTATTCACCATGCCGACCCCTGCAGACATGTCATTCATACTCTCAATTATAACCTCGCCTGCATCCTCCGCAGTGAGGGTCTCCGATACCGGAAGAGAAAATGTAAATACCGAGCCGCATTCCATCCCGGGCGCAACCCTTATGGTTCCGCCGTGCAGTTCAATTATCTGCTTCGCAATTGCAAGCCCCAGCCCAGTACCGGAGTATGACCGTGTATCACCCGTATCAACCTGGCTGTACACCTCGAATATACTCTCCCTGTACTCAGCCGGAACACCTATCCCGGTATCGGATACGCTGATCTCAACAATACCGCTTTCGCCAGTTTCATCGTCAGGGGGAATTACCCTGGAGGACAATTCAATTACTCCGCTGGCCGTAAACTTGATTGCATTACCCACAAGGTTGTGCAGCACCTGCCGTATCCGGTCTTCATCGGCAAGTACAGGAGGTATACCGGCAGATATGCTGTTTATAATTTCAACCGGCTTGCCGCCGACCAGGGGGAGTGAAAGCTTCACCACCATATCGCTTAAGGCACAGATGTTAAGGGCGCGAAGATTCAGGTTAATCCCCTTATCCTGAATCATTGCCATGTCCAGCAGGTCGTTAACCATGTTTGCAAGCCTGTGCCCGCTGGATGCTATAAGGGAGAGGTTCTCACGCGCCCCGGGTGACAGGCTGCCCGCCGTGCCGTCAAGCATTGTTTCGGAAAGACCTATAATACCGTGAAGGGGGGTGCGCAGCTCATGTGAGGTATTGGCCAGGAGCTGATCCTTGATTCTGTCAAGCTTCTCAAGGGAGATGTTCTTTTCAATAAGATCGTCTGAAAGCCTCTGCATGGTTCTGGAAAAACGGCGTGCAATTATAAAAGTTATAGTAATACATAATATAGTTGCTCCGTAATGGAAAACATTTGAGGTTTTGAGAATCCACAAGGCGTAAAAGGCATCATTGATACCCCCTGCATAGGCCGGTGCAAAACCGATAAAAAAGAGAATGGCATCATCCCTGCGGTTAATTATTGCTTTCACAAGAACATACATTCCGTAAGTAAGAAACAAAATAGTTAATATGAAAAATACCAGCATCATCTTTTCCGATATTCTGAAATCGACGAAGGGAAGAACAATAAAAAACGGGATGAGGATCACCTGGATTAAGCGCATGACATACGTTGAAAACTCCTCAGGAAAAATTGACCTGATCGATATCATGCTGAAAAGTTCCACAAGGACAGCGGTGAGGAAGTTTGAAAGATATGGATTCCGCGGCCAGTATAGCGGTCCTGAAAGAATCGGTATATTCAGGTTAAAGACGTTTACTGCTGTGAAGAGACAGAATAGACCAGAATAGAGCGCTGCCTTATCATCGCTGCGGAAAAAGTAGAGCAGCAGGTTTGATATCGCAAAAAAGAGCACCAGCCCCACTATAATCATCTCCACCGTATGCCTTGCAAACCTGTCATGCAGCATGGTCTCTTCATTCTGCAGCTCAAGGGGTCTCCCTATACCCCCCGACTCATGATCGTAATTGACAACCTGAAGCACTATTTCATTTATTCCGTTTTCCGGTACGAAGGGCACTGTAGTTTTGCTGTGGATATATACATAATTCTTTTCACTCTTTGATGTGGAATCGGCCATCCCCTTTTCACAGAGATGTACCCCGTTTATCCAGACACTGTAAGCCGAGTATATACGGTAAAGGGAGAGGACTTTCTTTTGTTCATCCGGGCTGCAGATTATCTTCAGGCGGTACGTTCCCTCCCCCTTTGACGGAAGAGCATTCCCTCCGGGGGCAATATCTTTCCATATCCCCGGTACTTTTATAAAAACCGCATTTTCTGTTTTATTTCCTGCAAAATCACCGGGGGTATAGAGACAGCCGGGGTAAAACTCCCACTCCCCGTCAAGGTTTACCGGACCATCCCTCTGAAAATCCAGGTTTCTCAGGTCAATTACCCCCCTCTCTGCAGGGGGAAGCCTCTTTTTCCCGCTGTTATCTCCGCATGCCGTAAACATGAGCAGCGCCAGGCAGCAGATGGCCATGAAAACATGTTCAGGCTGTTTTATGGGATGAAATAACCGCATGTCGCCTGTTAAAAACTTTTTTAACCGAAATGTCAATAATTTTTAAGCTTAAGTGAGCTTGTTAAATAAATTTTAACATCACCCGGATGGGTGATGTTAAAACCGGTGCCCGTGTGTTATTATGATCAGGAGGTGATCTCTGAAAATACAGACACCATTATCATATTAAATTTTATTATTTTACTTAAAAAAACAGTAGTATTTTACACAATTAAATAAGAATCTATAAGCATTCATCAAATGCTTCAGGGAGGGATGGATGGATTTTAAAGTTAACAGTTCAAATCAGTTTGATGTACTGGCTTCTCTGGAAGAAATAATATCATCTTTACTTTCTCCTTTAACCCTTGAGGAGCTTGAGGGTAAATATCTTAATTCAATATCACGCCTTATACCGGCACATGCAACAGCGCTCTATTTTTTTAAACCGGAAAAGAAAAAACCGGTCCGTATTACAGCAAGCGGCGTTGATGTGGATTTTATAAAATATTATGAAGCCGAAGGAAGGGATGTAGACCCCCTGAGAGGCTGGATAACAAAAATAAGAGCTCCATACCAGTCTCAGACGCTTCTGGGGCTTGAGGGGTGGCGGCATCATCCGGTATACAATATAGTAAAAACAGCGTCTATCGATTTTGCAATGCAGTCTCCTCTCATTTTCGGACAGGATATTATAGGCACTCTCAATTTCGGCAGAGAGGTCGGTGAAGGGGCTTTTAACGAAACCGATCTTAAGGCGGTTTCAATAATCAGCCGGTTTATGAGCCTCTCTGTTTCAGATTCTCTCACATATAGTAAAAAATCAGATTTCAGAAAGCGGTTTTGTAATGAAATGGATCAGGTGCGGCAGGGGATAATAATTACTGATTCAGACTACTCCCCTCAGTATGCAAACAGTGCCGCAAGGATTATTGCGGAGCGTACGCTTGGCAGAGATGATCCGTCAGGGAATCTGAAACTTTTACTCAGTAAAGGGCATAAAGAACAGGGGGAATCAGGCAGAACATACGCTGATAATTTAAGCGCAGGATATTGCCCCATCCCTGGCTCTAAAGTGGGGCAGTCTCTCGTTATTCTTGAGGAGATGCAGCAGCCTGCAGGGTTTTCCAGGTTCAGGGGAGTTCTTTCAAACAGGGAGGTTGAAGTTCTGCAGTTCGTTGAAAGAGGTATGCAGAATAAGGAGATCGCATCAGAATTGGGTATTTCTGTCAACACAGTGAAGAGGCATCTTGACAACCTTTTCCTTAAAATGAATGTGAATTCAAGGACTCAGCTTGTTTCAAAGGTATACAGACTCATTGAGGAGGCGCAGAGAAATAAAAACAAACTGTAAGTAAACTGCCGCAGCATTTATAAAATAAGGGCAAACACCCCTGTAAAAAAATACAATAAATTCTTCATGTCACCCGTCCGGGTGAAGTCATATTAATTCTTCAGATATATAATAAGCCATAGTCAGACTCATAAAAAATCATCAGATAAAATAAGGAGTAAATCTATGTCTGAAAATTATGATGTAATAGTAGTCGGCGGAGGTCATAACGGGTTAACGGCTGCATGCTATCTTCAAAAGGCGGGCTACAGGGTTCTTGTTGTTGAACGTCTCCCCAAAGCGGGGGGCGGAGCATGGACAGAAGAAGCAACACTCCCGGGCTTTAAACACAATCTTGCTTCACTCTTCCACGGAATACTTCACATGGGTCCTGTATACAGGGATCTTCAGCTTGAGAAGTACGGGGCAGAGTATATCTGGCCTGATGCGCAGGTCGGAGCGGTATTTACCAACGGGAAATGCCTGGTACTGTACAGGGATATTGACAAAACCTGCGCGGAGATTGCACGTTTTTCTGCGAAGGATGCGGTGACTTACAGAGAGCTTGCAATGAACTTCCGGGTGCTTGTTGACAACATGATAGGCCCATGGTTCTTCAATCCTCCCCAGCCGAATTCACTTGCTGCAACGGCCATGGAGGGGAGTGTCGAGGGGCTTAATATGCTCAGGATGCAGCTTTCAAGCCCGAAAAATGTCATTGAGGAACTCTTCGAATCAAACGAACTGAAATCACTTCTCCTCGCATTTATCAAGGAGTTTGGCGGAGCGCCGGATACTCTCGGGTTTGGAGTGTTTGTGCCGATGATGCTTGGCGAAACACATGATCCCCACGGCTGGACAATTTGCAGGGGTGGATCCGGAAATCTCGGAGAGGCTTTTGTAAGATGCCTCGAGGATAATGGCGGAAAGGTCATGACCAATGCCCATGTAAAAAGGATACTGGTCGAGAAAGACATTGCAACTGGTGTTGAGCTTGCGGATGGTACTGTTATTAAAGCTGATAAACTTGTTATTACCAACCTTGAACCTCACACCACTTTCATAGATCTTATTGGTGAAAGCACTCTCCCCCACGATTTCAAAAGATCTGTAGAGCGCTGGAGAGCCGAAGACACTGTTCTTTTTACTACACATCTGGCCCTTGATGAACCGCTGAAATGGAAATGTGCTGATTTTAATCCGGATATCAACAGGTGCCTTGGAGTTTTACTTGTTGATAATCCGCAGGAGCTTTATAATGATTTTGCAGAGATCAATATGCAGCAGCTCCCTTCATACCCGCGCATGTTCACCGCTTACCCCGCAGCAGTTGACCCGTCACAGGCCCCGGCCGGGAAGGCCACAGCTATAGGATGGCAGTATGTCCCTTATAAACTGAAGGATAAAGGTCCGGACGAATGGGACGAAGTTAAGGCTGAATTCGCAGAAAGATGCATCAGGGTGTGGGGACAGTATGTCACTAACATGGATAAGGCACTTCTTAAAACATATATCATGTCACCGCGCGATACAGAGCGGAAGTGGACTTCCATGATTCACGGCGGCTTTAATCACGGACAGATGACACAGGATCAGATGACCGTGTTCAGACCCTTTGTGGAATATGCTCCATACAGAACACCCTATAAGAATCTTTACATGTGCGGAGCATCGACACATCCCAGCGGAAGCATAGGCGGCGCCTGCGGCTATAATGCGGTTCAGGTTATAGCTGAAGACATGAAGATGAAGAAAAAATGGTGGGACAGGTAAAAGAGGAATCAATGAAGTTAACAATTATTTCAGATAAAGGCTCCCCGATGATGATTGTTTCAGGAATCAGAAAAAAGGGAAACTCAATTGAGATTACAGGATCTCTCATGGGGGCATGGCCAGCAAAGATGTACATAACACCGGGAGAATTCGGGGGCTTTTTAAGGGCTGCATTCAGTCCCGGGGTTCTTCTTTACGTTATTTTATACCCATACTACCTGCTTTCAGAAAAGCTTAAGGGGGGGAAAAAACAGGCTGGAAGATGAGGGTGGTACGTTTCCGGCGTACCGCCCCGCCGGATTTTGGATTAATTAAACTGAAAAAAGAGGTAATCGATGAAGATATTTATATACAGAGCTGCAGCGGTACTGCTGATAGCGGCAGCCGGTTTCCCCGCATTTGCCGGGGAGACAGGACACTACACAAATGGAGTGGAAGGGATAAAAGGGGCAACTCTCCCAGGTCCCGGTTTTTATTATAAAATGTATAATGTCATGTACAAAACTGACAGCATGAAAGACAGCGATGGTAAAAAATCAGAAAAGCTTAATCCTGATATTACGGTTATAGCCAATGTTCACAGGTTTATATTCGGAACCGGTTTAAAAATATTCGACGCGGATCTACTTGCAGACATTACTGTTCCGCTTGTATATACAGATTTCAGAATGGAAATTGTACCTGCATCTCTTGTTGTTGAAGATGATCAGTTTGCCCCTGGTGATATATGCTTTGAACCGGCTGCGCTTTCATGGCACGGAGAAAGATATGACCTGGCAGCAGGGATTGCCGTTTATGCACCGACAGGCAGATATGATAAAGACAAGTCGGCTTCAGCAGGCAAGGATATGTGGACCCTGATGCTTACCGCCGGTAGTACCATCTACTTTGACAGTGATAAGACATGGAGTGCGTCATTGCTTGCAAGATATGAGAAACATACTGAAAAGAGCGAGGTAAAAATCCGTCCGGGGGATGATTTCCATTTTGAATGGGGATTTGGTAAAACATTCATGAAAATAATCGACGCAGGAGTTGCAGGTTATTGTCAATGGCAGATTACTGATGATAATGGAGCCGGAACTGCATCATACGATACCGGTGTTCACGACAGGGTATTTGCGGCTGGTCCCGAAATTGGAGTTTTCATCCCCCCTGCAATGCTTGCAGTAACTGTAAGAACAGAATGGGAGTTTGGCGCCCGCGACCGCACAGAGGGAAATACCACGAGTCTGGTTTTAACAAAGATTTTCTAGCCATCTGAAACAGGTAATGAACCGGCTGCAGATTAACTTTAAAACCGGCAGCCGGTAATTATCATCCGGTTATAAACAAAGCTGATATTATCCTGAGGTAAATACCGCTATGTTTCTTAATTTTCAAATGAATCCGGACAACGTAAATGTCAGATAATTTGAAATGACATAACCATATTTATTAAAAAATTGAAGCTGTTTTGACGCTTTTTGCTGACAGTCTATTGACAGTATTCAAACAGTATGCTCACCCTTTCAGACATAAGTAAACTACTGTCGATATACTGTCAGTAAAGGGTCAGTAAACTCTCTAAAGACTCCAACTATCCAGTTACAATTATGAGCAAAACAAAATATATGTCATATTAATCAGCTTATAAGAGCAATTCCAAGCAATACCGCATGGAGAAAATTTGAAACAGCGACTTTCTTCAGTTCTGGATCAAGTTCTGCGGGATTTTTGAAAGTAAAGACCACAAACAGATCAGAAACAAGGGGTATAAAGACTATTATGTAACAGAATCGTACTGACAAAATGAAATTCATATATGCGAAAATAAGGCTTGCCGTAACTGAAACAAGAAGGATCAGAAGATGATAAATTCTACTATATTTTTTACCAAGAATCGAAGCCAGTGTAATTTTTCCATGTTTCAGGTCATTATCAATATCCCTCATGTTGTTAAGGTTAAGTACAGCAACACTGAGCAGCCCGGCAGTAATTGACGGAAGCAGAATATCCGCTCTGAATATACCAGAATGCAGAAAAAATGTCCCCATAACTCCGACAGGTCCGAAAAAGATAAATACGAAAAGGTCACCGAGCGCCCTGTAACCATAAGGTTTTTTACCAACCGTATATTTTATCGCTGCAGTGATGGCTGCCCCCCCTGCGAAGATGAAAAGTATTGTAAAATATGAGTGTGCCGCATAAACAACAAGCGACAGCCCCGTTACTGCCGTAATAATCACAATCGCAATCATCATTATTTTCATCTGCGCAAGGGTAATATCTCCCCGCTGAATTGATCTCTCAGGACCGACTCTTTCATCCGTATCCGTTCCTTTGAGCATATCACCATATTCATTGGAAATATTTGAAAGTATCTGCAGGAGAAGAGTAGTGATCAGAGCGAGAATCAAAACAACAATATTAAATTTTCCATAATGGGCTGCAAGGAAGCTTCCCATTATAATACAGGATGCCGACAGAGGAAGAGTTCTGAGCCTGAATGATACGATCCACGGTTTGACAGCTTTAAGTAACATAATTTACACCATCAGATATATTATTAACAATAAGCTATCTTTACTCAGCTGAAGCATTATCTGTAAATTAAAAAATTATATATGTGTTTACTATGTTTATTTACACTGACTCACAAATTGATGAGAAGGTTAATTGCTGCTGTAGATTCAGGAAAGTGACTTTGATAGACACCAGTAGCCGATATGAAATCCGAATCCCTGATTATTCAGGATAGCCTGTGCGGGTTAAATTTTTTAACAATTGCTTTTATAAATTTAATCTTGACAGGGGATATTTCAGCACTTACAGTCTGAATAAATAACAAAATGGAGTTTTATATGAAACAGATATCTTTGTTTATTGGCCTTATATGCCTGGTATTCACCCTGCTGGCCGGATGTTCATCTTCACAGGAAAAACTGGAAAGCTTTGTAGATGACTGTTATGCTGAAAATAAAGCGCTCCCGATGAACCAGATCAGTATGTTATATGAAGGGTATAAGAAAGTCAACGATTTGAGCGCAAAAGGCGCCCTGATGAACAACTGCCCGAAAGCAGCCAAAAAGCACCTGAAGTAAAATTTAATGATAAAAAGGATCCCGCCCGGGATTCTTTTTATCATTTAAACCGGCCGGAGAAAAAAATAATGAATGGCAGAAGAAAGCTGGTACTTACCGGGATTAAACCTTTCTCCGGTACATACAGATGTCATCCGGAAGATTAAAAAATATTGTGAATCTGAAAACCTGTTACTTGTGAGAATCAATTAATAAATTTTTATTACACTGTTTTAAAGTGTATTTCCGTACCAGCAATATGGTTGACACTCTGTTGCCTGCATATTTTAAATATATAAATCATATCTGAATAATATTGAAACTAAAAATAACACGCACAGGTTTTTATATATTGAGGTCACTTTGAATAAAATATTTTATGTAATGATAATGCTGTTTTTAATTCCTTCCCTGAAATGCCCGGCAGACAAAAGTTCATCTAAGGCGAAAACCGAAACACCGGAGACTCTTATGGCTTACGTGGACGGCCCGCGTTATTCCGAAGATCTCTCCGTTATAGCAACAGACAGAACCCTCAAGTCTCCCGGACATAAGATGGTACAGGAATTATGCGCCCGGCGTCTTGCTGAACTTGGTTTCAAAGTGGAACTTGATTCATATGGAACCGGCATAAACGTAATAGGCCGGATTGACGGCGCCGGCAATTCCGGGGAATCTGTAATTCTCTCGGCCCATTATGACAGCAGAAATGCCGGCTGCCCCGGTGCAGACGACAACGCAAGCGGAGTTGCAGGGGCTCTTGAGGCCGCACGGGTGCTTGTCAAAGCCAGATACAACAGAACATTGATAATTGCGCTCTGGGATGAAGAGGAGAAGGGATTGAAGAGCCCCAGAGGATTGCATGGATCGAGGGCATTTGCTGCCAGGTCAAGGCGTGAAGGGAGCAATATTGTTCTGTCAATGGTTTTTGAGATGATAGGTTACCGCTCGTCAGAACCGGGATCACAAAGATTCCCTGCCGGTATGAAAGCGATATTTCCCCTTGAAATGAAAAAAATTGCAGAAAACCGAAACCGCGGTGATTTTATCTGCCTGACTGTAAATGAAGATGCAAAGAGATACGCTGACATCTATACAGGTTTCGCAGATATCACAGGCCTTCCCGTTGTAACACTTAAAATCAGCAGAAATATCATTAATAATCATGAATTCAGGAGGTCAGATCACGCTGCCTTCTGGGAGCAGGGATATTCTGCCATGATGATCGGGGATACTATAAATTACCGCAATACCAGCTATCACTGCAACAACGGCAAAGTTGATGATATTTCCAGACTCGATACAGACTTTGCCCGCGACACAATTAAAGCTGCTGTTGCAGCCATGGCCCGGATTCTGGAGATAAGATTATAAACGTGAAAAAAGGTCTTGAATTTTTTTTATAACTATCTGTCTGTATATATATGGAGATATCTATATGGGATTGAAAAACAGGGAAATCATCCTCGAAGGTCCGCATGGAAAAGTCAGAATTAAACGCAATGAGCATGGCATTCCGGAAATTACCGCCAATACTCCGGCAGAGGCCGCATTCGGGCAGGGATACATGCACGCCACAGACCGCCAGCTTCAGGTGCTGCTGACGCGGCTTCTTGTCCAGGGTCGTATGTCGGAAATGCTTATGGGAGACCAGGAGCTGATTGATTACGACCGTTTCATCAGAAGAATCAACTTCCTCCCGGATCCTGAGACTGTGATAGCAGGTCTCCTCCCTGAAACGAGGGAATGGCTTGACTCCTACATTGCCGGTTTCAACATGCGCCTTACGCGCAAAGGAACTGTTTTTGAATTCAGACTCCTCAGTTATAAACCGGAACCTCTTACTCTGAAGGATATACTTCTTTCGTCCAAGGTATTGGGCTTTCTGGGACTGTCCGATGCACAGCTTAATGCTGAAAAACTGATAATTCAGATGATTCAGAATGGTGCTGATGAAAAAAAACTGAAGGAATTATTCCCCTATATCAGTGAAAAAATAGATTACAAAATGATAGGCAAAGTGACTCTCCAGGCGCCTGTCATCCCCTCCGTCCTTAAATGGCTATGGAAGCTTCCCCGGTTTAAAGGTAGCAACAACTGGGTTGTGTCCGGGAAGCATACTGAATCGGGAAAACCGATACTCTGCAGCGACCCGCATGTTGAGGTAAACAGGGTTCCACCACTCTGGTATGAGACGGTTCTGCACCTTCCGGGAAACACAATACTCGGTTCGGGACTTCCAGGTTCGCCGAATATTGTTATAGGGCGAACCTCAAAAATCGCATGGGGGATTACCTATGCCTATATGGATATGGTTGATTACCGTATCGAGGAGTGCAAAGCCGGCAAGTTCAGAAGGCGGGACGGCTGGCAAAGCTTCAATATAAGGGAAGAGAAGATAAAAATAAAAGGGAAAGATACAATAACCGATACTTATTACGAAAATGAACATGGAGTTCTTGAGGGGGATCCCGGCCAGGACGGTTTTTATCTCGTTATGAAATGGAGCGCTGCCAGGGATTGCGGATGGGATGATTTTAACGGCTACCGGGGATTACTGGAAGCCGGAACGGTCCGTGAGGCAATGGCTCTTTGCAGGGATATGACTGCAGGATCCTGGAATTTCGTATTTGCAGATATCGATGGTAATACAGGATACCAG
Source organism: Spirochaetota bacterium (assembly GCA_963664815.2). GTDB lineage: Bacteria > Spirochaetota > UBA4802 > UBA4802 > UBA5550 > WRGT01. Next base: position 460,974 of record CAXXHB010000003.1, on the reverse strand, counting down.
ATGTGCGGACGGGCATTTAAACGCCCCCCCCATGTGAGCGGACTTATCCCTCTGCCGGCATGGGAAAGCCGGCATGATGGAAACGGATTCATTAAAAGCATGGATCTCCCTTCGCTGTACAACCCCCGTGAAGGGATTATAGTGACTGCCAATAACGACCTGAACCATTTAGGAAAAGCCAAGGTTATCAACCTCTCTATGGCCTCATACAGGGCTGAAAGAATAAGACAATTGCTTGAAAAAAACAGAAAACAGAGCGTCTCCTCCATGAAAAAAATTCAGTATGATCTCTATTCAATACAGGCCGAACTGCTTATGAAGGTGATACGCCCTCTGTTACCCGACACCCCGAACGGAAATATACTGCGGGAATGGGACTGTATTTATACCGATGATTCGCACGGAGCGACACTCTTCGAATCTGTCTACCGGCAGCTCCTTGAGTCGGTATTCGGCCGCAATGGTATCGGCATGGAAGTGCTCGGTTACATTCTGGATGAAACCCCGGTATTTTCGGATTATTACGGAAATTTCGATTCTATTCTTATGAAGAAAAACTCCTCATGGCTTTCAGGGAAGGAGAGAGATGAAGTATTCAAAGAGGCGATTGAGCTGGGCCTCTCCGCAGCAGCAAGGCCATACGGAGAAACCAGGCGGCTGAAATTCAACCAGATCTTCTTTGACGGTAAACTTCCGGCATTCCTGGGGTTCGACCGCGGGCCGTTCTCCCTTCCGGGATCAAGATCTACAGTTCTTCAGGGCCAGATATTCAAGAATGGAGGCCGTACCAGCACAGACAGCCCGGCATACCGTATGATCACCGACATGGCCAGCCACGAAATCCATACCAACCTGCCTGGTGGCGCATCCGACAGAAGATTTTCACGATGGTATGCATCGGATCTGAAAAACTGGATTTCCGGACAATATAAGGTGCTGAAGTAGGTTATGATTTTATATTCTTCATTGAATATAATCTGAATTTAAATAAATTAAAGTATCATCTTTATCAGTTTTTCAATAAAATCCAGCTTTCCCATGAAACCCTCAGCCCGGATTGATCCGGGATATCCGGCATGTTTTATAAAATCCAATATTGCGGGGATAAAAATATTAACTCAGGTTAATGACTTCATCCTGGTGATGTACACAATGATATTATTAAACCAACATTAATTCCTTAACATTTATTTCAGTATAAAATAAACGTTTAAATCTCGCCGCCGCTTTTGGCGGCGATTAGACTGGAGCATTTTATATTATAAACAATTTCCGGAATTATTATTGAGTTTAGACATAGATAAATCATGTTAATTTAAAAAAGGAGGGGTAAGTATGTCCGAATCGGTTTTATTTGAAAAGAGAGGTGAGGTTGGAATAATATCCATAAACAGGCCGAAGGCAAACCAGCTCAGCGAGCCTGTTTTCCAGGAGATGAGAAAGATTCTCGATGCCAACGAACAGGGCTATGATGTCCGCGCTTTAATTATAACAGGCACCGGCAATACGGCTTTCTGCGCAGGAGCGGATCTCGCAGGGGGGTATGGAGATTTCAGCCCTGTTGACTTCCTGAAACGTGGACAGGATCTGTGGAACAAGATTGAAGATTTTCCCAAACCGGTCATAGCAGCGATAAACGGCCCGGCTCTCGGCGGCGGATGCGAACTTGCCCTTGCCTGCCACTTCAGGTTCATCAAAAAAGGCGCAAGGATAGGTCTTACCGAGACCAACCTCGGGATCATTCCCGGATACGGAGGCACACTCAGGCTGCCGCGTCTTATCGGAAGGTCAAAAGCGCTGGAATATATGATTCTCGGGAAACAGTTCGATGCAGAGCAGGCGCTGTCACTCGGAATTGCGGATCGTCTCTGTGAAGATGAAAAACTCATTGAGGATGCTCTTGCTTTTGCAAATGAACTTATTACGCGCCCACCTCTGGCAGTCAGGGCATTGCTTAAAATTGTATCGGCAGGTCACGGATTATCACCGGAACGTCATCTGAAAATGGAACGGGAGGAACTGGCGGAGCTGTTTGGAACGGAAGATATGAAAGAGGGTGTTACAGCTTTTATTGAAAAAAGAAAACCTTCGTTCCGGGGCAAGTAATAATGTTAGATGTGAATAATAAAGTGTTTTTCGTTAATAATATTACCTATAGTATATCCACGATGTAAATCTGGCAATATGTCATTAATTCCGGTAGGCGATTAATAAAACCCGGTTTTAATGACATTCTTTTTACATAATGTTAAAATAATTAATTATATTCAAAGTTTAACTAAAAAATTGTTGCAATTAATTTAGCCCCTGTTATAGTAATTACAGTTTCATGATAAAATAGCTTAGTCTTCGTTAATTAAAATTTTTATAGGTAGTTTATAAAAAATACCGTCAAAAACGGCGGCGGGTATTGTTTTGTCTTTTTTTAAGTCAGGGGAGTATTCCAGGGGATATTCACTGCTGAATTATGCCTTTTTCATCCGGATTATCGGCAAAACAACAGCTGATTTAACAAAACCTCTATCAGGATTTATTTTTACGGCGGGGGGATTATGAATGCTCTTACTCAAATATATGTAACTGCATCTCTTTAAATGGGAATCCCTGCCGCACGCAAATATATATATAATAAATAGGGAGGCTCACATGCTTAATCCATTGATTGACACCAGGGACGTAAAATTTGTCTTATTTGAACTGCTAGAAGTCGATAAGCTCACAAAGTATCCTGAATATGCTGATTTTGACAAAGATACCTTTGAAGCTACAATCGATCTGGCTGAGCAGCTTTCAGTTGATGTTCTTTATCCGACAGCTGACGAGGGGGACAAAAACGGAGCGAAATGGGATCCGGTAACAAAAGCTGTTAAAATTCCTGAATGCTACCACCCGGCGCTTGATGCTTTTTATGAGGCTGGATTCATGGGAATCAGCGACAAGGTAGAACATGGCGGAATGGGGATGCCTTACGGCGTAGCAGCAGGTACAGCTGAATATCTCTGTGCGGCAAACTACTGCCTTGGAATGTATCCGGGGCTTTCTCATGGAGCGATGGAACTTTATTTCAACTACGGGACTGAAGAGCAGATAAAGCTCTTTGCCGACAAGATTATGACGGGGGAATGGGGCGGAACGATGTGCCTTACAGAACCTGATGCAGGTTCTGACGTTGGTAACCTTAAAACCAAAGCTGTAAAACAGCCTGACGGCACGTACAAAATTACCGGCCAGAAAATATTCATCTCTTCCGGTGAAAACGATTATTATGACAACATGGTACACCCGGTTCTTGCAAGAATCGAAGGGGACCCTAAAGGCACCAAGGGAGTATCTATTTTTATAGTACCCAAATACCGCCTCAAACCTGACGGCACAAAGGGTGAATTTAATGACGTGGTATGCACCGGAATTGAACATAAGATGGGTCTGCACGGACAGTCAACATCCCAGCTTGCTTTCGGAGATAGCGGGAACTGTATCGGTTATCTCCTTGGACAGGAGCGTCAGGGAATGAAGATCATGTTCCAGATGATGAACGAAGCCCGTATAGGCGTTTCAATGCAGGGGCAGGGAAACGCCTCCGCAGCATATATGCACGCTGTAACATATACAAAAAACAGGCTGCAGGGTGTTGACGTAACCCAGATGCTTAATCCCGATGCTCCTCTTGTATCAATAAGCAAACACCCGGACATTAAAAGAATGCTTCTCTGGATGAAATCTCACCTTGAGGGTCAGAGAATACTCCTTTATTTCCTCTATATGCAGCAGGATCTTGAAAAAGATCCCGACGAAGCAGTCAGAAAAGAAGCCACTGCGCTGCTTGAAATCCTTGTCCCTATCTGCAAAGCGGGATGTACAGATAAAGGTGTTGAGATTACTTCAACCGCAATGCAGGCATACGGCGGATACGGATTCTGTAAAGACTATCCTATAGCAAGATACATGTGTGATTCAAAAATCCTTGCCATATATGAAGGAACCAATGGTATCCAGTCTATGGACCTTATGATGAGAAAAACTCTCATGAACAAAGACCAGTATAACTACAAAGCCCTCAGGAAAAGAATGGATGAAGTGGTTGCCAGTGCTAAAGGTATTGTTGAAGACAAGTATCTTGATCTTTTCACAAAGGCAATAATCGAGCTTGATGGAATAGTCGAAATGCTTAAAGGGCAGATGGCAAAGGGTCAGTTCCTCAATATCTTTATGCATGCCACTCCTTTCCAGGAAACCATGTATATGGCTACAATTGCATGGTGTCATATATGGAGCATGCTGAAAACAGTTCCGAAAATGAAGGCGCTTGTAGGGGATCTTAAGGGCGCGGAAAGAGAAAAACTTTTTGCTGACAATTCTGAAGCCGCATACTATGCAGGAAGAGTTCTTTCATCACAATTCTATCTTGGAACCGAATTTCCGAAAATTCTCGGAAGAATCGAGTCTCTCAAATTTAACGAGGGCGCAACAGTGAAAGCATCTGATCATTTATTTACCGGTGCTCTTGCTGAATAAATTTATAGTCTCCCAAAAAACCCTGGAACATGGAACAGGATGCCGCAAGGCATCCTGTTTCTTTTAACTGACTTTTGCCAGAATTTCGCTCTGACCATGGTCTGCCGGGGACATAATCTGTTAAATCTACCTTTAATATAAGCCCCTGCTCTCGCTCTCCCGGTCTGGATGATACAGTATCCGGGAAATTAACCTGTACTTAACAGCCCCCGCCATTGCACTCTGGCAATTAGATACACTCTCAGCTACCGGTACTTAACAGCCCCCGCACCCCCGGAGGGGGCAAGACTATCTTTGCCCCCTCCGGGGGTAGCATGTTGAATAATAAAAATTCAAAACAGGAAGTATGAATTTTCTATAAATTTTTATTATACTTTCTAATTATTCAAATATTTTACTTCGACTTCATATACATCGCATAAACCATCCACGACAACTTCTCACGCTACTGCAGATTGAATTCCATCCCATCCTATATCCGCTACTGCCTTCTGAAGTTTTTTCAGGTTATATGTAATGCCGGCCAGAATCGATATAGTATTACATTTCTTTCGTCCCCGCCAATTCAAACGGCTCAGACCATTGTTGAATTTCAAGTCAAAGAAATTGTGTTCTTTTCCAATACGCCTGTTATATTTATACTTCCATTCTTCGCTTTGCATTCGATCTCTATATTTGAACCAGAGTTCTTTGTTATCAACATAGGTTTTTGATACCGTAAAGACTCTGCTCTTATTTCTATCCTTATCTTTCCAGCATGATGAATAATGCTCACATCCTACACAAAAATTACGGCTCAATGTGAATTTGTACTTATTGTCAGATTTTTCTAATCTCCCCTTTTTCTTACGTTTACCTTTGCAGAAAAAATATACTCCATCTTCTTCTTGTTGTACATGATGTTCTCCCTTTATAAACCAGCTCTCTGTAAAATGTAATGGGGGTGCTATATATAAATCTTTACCTTCCTGAATTAATTCACTCATCTGTGTAATGTTGAAATAACCTTTGTCTAATAAATACTCACTTTCACATTTAACTGCATTGCTTTCTTTAGCAACTTCTACTTTTTCTACCATATCTGAAAGCAGGCTTATATCGCTTTCTTTAGATGTGGCCTCTATTGAAAGAAGTATGTCGTTGCTGCAAAATGCCGCCTGCACGTTATATCCCTGAATATAGCTTTCATCCTTTTTAAGAAGCTTACTCTCACTATCGGTTAAGTTCACTTTTGTTTCAGGTGTGATTCTTTCCTCTTTGACCTCATCCTCATATGACTTTATTTTCATCATGATCTGGTCATATTTATTTTTCTGCTTTTCTATCAGATCTTTCTCTTTATTTAATTCTTCTTCGCTTATTTCGTCCTTATCTTTTAACTCTGATATGTATTTTGCTCTCGCTAAAAGTTTCGCGGATAGGTTCTCATAATGTTTTAGCTTCTTATCGAAACCTTCCTTGTCTCGTGTAAATTCTTTACTGGCATTACTGCTTATCTTTGTACCGTCTATCATTATTCTGCGCCAGTCTATCAGATTTAATTCTTCAAGTATATATAATAAACGGGCAAAGATAACTGGAATCTGATCTGGAAAATCGTTAAGAAAACGGCAAAGTGTCGAATAATCTATTGATCTGCCGCCGCTTAAAAATAAAAATCCGGGATGATTGCGATTAAGCATTCTCTCGATCTTTCTCATCGACTCTATCCCCTGGCTTAATCCATATAAAATTACTTTCAATTTTGCCGAGGGCTCTATCGCCTTTTGCCCTACCGTATCATTCTTATATTTTTTATCAAATGGTTTTGTATCAACATATTCATCTATGAATCTATCAATTACCTTCTCTATTGAATTATCATCAAATATTTCTTCCGGATATATTGTTAAAAAATATCCTTGCCCCCTCTCTATAGGTTTATACTTTGCCATGTATAATCTCCATACCTTTGATATTTTCATCATGGTTTATAATTTCCTGCCTGTCAATTAATACTTTGATTAATCAACAGGCAAGGGGTGCGGGGGCTCTTGCCGGAAGATTATAGATCCACTGGTGATTCAGGGGGCTGTTGCCGTGGGTATATGGATCCTCCGGGGGGACTTAAAGACTGCTTTACAAATAAATATTTATCTGAAATAATACATTTATGAGTTCAAAGATAAGATCTCCAAAATATATTATCGAGCTTGCCAGAAAAATGCGGATGAATTTAACAATTCCGGAAGAAATATTGTGGAATGAATTAAAAACTAAAAAAATGGAAGGTTTTAGATTCAGAATTCAGCATCCAATACACAGATACATACTTGATTTTTACTGTCATGAGAAAAAGTTTGCAGTAGAGATCGATGGGGATGTTCATAAACACAGAAAGGATTATGACGATTACAGGGATGAATATCTTAAGAGTGCCGGGATAACCACTTTACGATTTAAAAATGAAGATGTGATTAACAATATAGATTATGTTCTGTCTGAAATAAGAAAATATTTAACACAAATTGTTTAATAACAGTATCTTCAAGTCCCCCGCCGGGGGATTTAGGGGGCTGTTGCCGGAAGATTATGGATCCGCCGGGGATTCATGAGGCTGTTGCCGGAAGTTTATAGATCCTCCGGTGATTCAGGGGGCCGGCTCTCTCCGGATGATATTTGTTTCTCATAAAGATATGGGCAGTTATCAGTCCCGAAAGGTGCCTTAAAGACTTCTTTACAAATAAATATTTAATTAACTCAGGTTAATGACAGATTTCGAGTTATATGCAATAAGTATCATAATGTATCAGTTTTCTGGAGTTATATAACAGAAACTATTGTGATATTCAGAAAATATCAATTGCATTCTGTTTTATTTTCAGATTTTATAAATTGTAAACTTAATAAATGAAGGTGAATAATATGGTAGATGAAGTCCTGTTTAATGTGGAAAATAATGTCGCACTCATAACATTAAACCGCCCGGAAAGAAGAAACTCAATAAACCAGAATCTTCTCATAGGGCTTTTTGATGCTCTTGAAGAAGTACAGAACAATAAAGATATCAAGGTTGCTGTAATTACCGGCAACGGCAAGTCTTTCTGCTCCGGTGTTGACCTTGCTGCCGCCGGGAAAGAGAATTTATTCGACCCGAAAGGTAACGGCATGGATCTTACAGATGCCTTCAGGTTATGCAAAAAACCTGTAATAGGGGCTGTTAACGGTCACGCAATCACAGGGGGATTTGAAATTGCACTTAACTGCGACTTTCTGATCGCATCAGAACTTGCAATGTTTGCAGATACCCACTCAAGAGTGGGAATTCATCCCGGATGGGGGATGACACAGCTTCTTCAGGAAGCCGTTGGACGCAGAATGGCTATGCAGATGTCCATGACTTGCCAGTTTATCGATGCCCAGACCGCTCTCCGCGCAGGGCTTGTAAACGAGGTTGTCTCACCCGATAATCTTATACCACGGGTTAAGGAAATTGCACAGTTTATATGTGACGGCAAGTTTGATATGCTCATGACAATGAAAGAGCTTATAGAATACCGGAACAATGCAACCCTTGAAGAAGCATGTAAACATGAAAGAGAGGGCTTCCTTGCATTTGTGAAAAAAGCAATCAGCATGGGATTATTCGGCAAATAAAATCCGGCTTCGGCTGATTCGGCTTCGTTCATCACAAGTCCTCTCAGCCGGAGGTTGATGCCGTTTAGTCGGGGCTTCGGCTCCGCTCAGCCAATGTGTTATGCCGATAACCTGTTTGTAAATGCCGTTGCGCAGAGTTTAAGTACATTACCCCGGGCAAAGCCGAAGGGTAACATATAATATCATCAATAGAAAATGAGGTAGTAAATATGCTTAATTATTTAGTCGACACAAGGGATCTTAAATTTGTATTATTCGAACTTCTGGATGTAGATAAACTGACAAAATATCCGATATATGCAGATTTCGATCATGATACTTTCGAGGCCATAATTGACCTCGCGGAAAAGATATCTGTTGAAGTTATCTATCCGACAGCAGATGAAGGTGATAAAATAGGTGCGAAATGGGATCCGGTCACAAAAAAAGTCACAATACCCTCATGTTATCATCCGGCCCTCGATGCTTTTTATGGAGCCGGGTTTATGGGCCTTTATGACAAACAGGAGCACGGAGGGATGGGGCTCCCGGTTACTGTAGGTTTCGCAGGACATGAGTTCATGAGTTCGGCAAACTTTCCGTTGTTGATGTACCCGGCCCTTTCACACGGCAGCATGGACCTCATCTATAAGTACGGCACTCCTGAACAGCAAAAACTGTTTGCCGACAGGGTCATGAGCGGCGAATGGGGGGGGACTATGGCGCTCACTGAAGCTGATGCCGGCTCTGATGTCGGTAACCTTAAAACCAAAGCTGTAAAACAGCCTGACGGTACATATAAAATTACAGGCCAGAAAATATTCATATCTTCAGGTGAAAATGATTACTACGACAACATGGTTCACGCTGTTCTGGCAAGAATAGAGGGTGACCCGAAAGGAACAAAGGGTATCTCAATATTTATTGTTCCCAAGTACAGGGTTAACAGTGACGGAACCAGGGGTGAATTCAACGATGTAATATGTACAGGCATCGAACATAAAATGGGTATTCATGGCCAGTCCACATCCCAGCTTGCATTTGGCGACAACGGCAGCTGTACGGGATATCTTCTTGGACAGGAACGCCAGGGTATGAAGATCATGTTTGACCTGATGAACATCGCCCGTATCCATACAGGTTTTGAGGGGCATGCTCATTCATCAGCGGCATATATGCATGCCGCCACATATGCAAAAAACAGGGTTCAGGGTGCGGATGTAACACAGATTATGAATCCTGATGCCCTCCCTGTAACAATAAGCCATCATCCTGATGTAAAAAGGATGCTTCTCTGGATGAAATCCCATCTTGAGGGACAAAGAATTTTTATTTATTATTTATTTATGCAGGAGGACTGCCTTAATGGTGACAGCGATGAAACTGCAAAAAAAGAGGCCCTTGCACTGATGGAAATTCTTGTCCCGATATGCAAAGCAGGTTGCACCGACAAGGGTGTGGAGATCTGTTCAACAGCCATGCAGACATACGGAGGATACGGATACTGCAGGGATTACCCCGCTGCAAGATATCTGAGCGACTCCAAGATCCTCGCCATATTTGAGGGAACAAACGGTATACAGGCTATTGATCTTGTCATGAGAAAGATTGTAATGAACAAGGGACAATATAACTACAGTATCCTCCGAAAGAGAATGGATGAAACCATAGCAAAGGCTAAAGGTATTGTGAATGAAAAATACCTGGGACTCTTTTCTGCTGCCGTAAAAGAGATGGATTCACTTGTTGAACTTATGAAGCAGCATCTCTCGGGTGGAAAGATTCTCAATATCTTCGCACAGGCAAAGCCGCTTCATGATGCATTGTATATGGTAATTATTGCATGGTGCCATGTCTGGAGTCTCACTGTAACCCTTCCAAAAATGCAGTCACTAGTCGGCGATATCAAGGGAGCTGACAGAGAGAAACTTTTTGAAGATAATGCCGATGCAGCCTTTTACTCGGGAAAAGTGCTTGCATCACAGTTTTACCTCGGGAATGAACTTCCGAAATTTTTCGGATGTTCACAGGCCATCAAGTTTGATGAAAGTGCCACTATTAAAGCAAGTGACGCAATATTTACAGGAATGCCCGCTGAGTAATTAAGCGGTACATTGAGAAGAATCCTGTTTTACAACAGACTTGTTTCATTTTCTCAATTTTTAAGGGGCATAAGGGGCGATGCCCCTTAAAAAAGCCCCATCAGGGCTTCTTGAGTTTAACAAACGTCAGTTTTGACATAACACTAAGACATAACACTAATATGAAGAATTTAATAAATAAGCGAGGAATGTATGGAAGAAAAATTTGTAAGCAGACAAACCATGAATTTTCTGCTTTTTGATATGCTTGAAGTCCAGAATTTATCAAAACATGAATATTTCAGCGAATACAACAAAGAAGCGATGGAAATGGTGCTCGAAACGGTCAATAAAATGGCTGCCAACCTCATGCGCCCATATCTCAGGGAGATGGACAAGAATCCCCCGGTTCACAAAGACGGAGAGGTTCATGTTCACCCCATGGTGAGAACCTTCCTGAAACAGTGCGGGGAGATAGGATTTATTTCAGCCTATTTTACTTTTGAAGAGGGAGGGCAGCAGCTCCCCTACTCTGTGATATCTGCATGCAATTATATGTTTGCCGCCGCAAATTATTCAATGGGAGTATATCCCGGCCTCACATTCGGCGCATCAAACCTTATTGTTACTTTCGGATCTCCTGAACAGAAAAAATACTACACGCCGAAAATGTTCACCGGCGAATGGCAGGGTACAATGGCTCTCACCGAACCTGAAGCGGGAAGTTCATTATCCGATGTAAAGACAAAAGCAGTACCCACAGATAAGGGCTATTATTTAATAAAAGGGCAGAAGATATTTATTTCAGCCGGGTCACATAACGCTGTTGATAATGTTGTACATCTTATGCTTGCCCGCATTGAAGGCGCACCTGCGGGAGTAAAGGGAATTTCACTTTTCATTGTCCCGAAACTGAGGGATGACGGCAAAGGTGGTCTGGCATCGAACGACGTTACATGTGCGGGCATTGAGCATAAACTCGGCTACAAAGGTTCACCCATTGCACAGCTTTCACTTGGAGAAAATAATGACTGCCGGGGATGGCTTGTGGGTGAAGAGAACAGGGGACTCGGTTATATGTTCCAGATGATGAATGAAGCGCGTATCTATGTGGGTATCGGAGCGACAGGAATTGCTTCCGCAGCATACTATGACTCGCTTAAATATGCGCAGGAGAGGCCGCAGGGAAGACCCCTTAACAGCAAAAATCCGACAGAGCCGCAATGCATGATTGTAGAGCACCCCGATGTTAAAAGAATGCTTTTATTCCAGAAAGCCATATCAGAAGGTTCTCTCTCGCTTGTTCTTCAGCTTGGGAAATATGTCGATATGATGAATGTCTGTTCACCTGAAGAGAAAGAGAAGTATGATCTTCTTCTGGAGTTTCTGACCCCTATTGCAAAGAGCTATCCTTCAGAAATGGGTATACAATCCACCAGTACCGGCATCCAGATACTCGGAGGTTACGGTTATTGTCAGGACTTCAACCTTGAACTTTTCTTCCGGGATTCAAGAATACACCCGATACATGAAGGTACAACCGGTATCCAGGGGCAGGATCTCCTCGGCAGAAAGACCACAATGAAAAAAGGGAAGGCTTTTGAATATTATGTCAATGAAATCAAATCCGCAATAAATGAAGCCGGTAAATATGATGAACTCAGGACTTATTCTTTAAAACTGAATGATGCCCTTTCTTCATTCCAGAAAACAACAATGCATCTTCTTCAGATTGCTTCAAAGGGAAACATCGAGATTTTTCTTGCTGATGCGACCATATATCTGGAGATGGCGGGGATTCTTACCATAGCATGGCAGTGGATCATGCAGGCCTCCTGTGCCGCGAAAAAGAGTAAAAGCTGCAATGATGAGAATCTCAGGATCTTCTACAACTCAAAAATTCATACAATGAAATACTTCTTTAAATATGAGCTCCCGAAAGCTGAAACTCTGTCAGGAATACTGATCAGCGATGAAATACTCACAGCGGGAGCAGACACAGGCATATTTATTGATTAAATATTGCACCCGTAAAAATATTTTTATTTTAACTATCCTCTGTGCAAAACACGGGGGATAGTTTTTTTTCAAATAAACCGTCATAGGTATCTTAATATATTTTTACAAAAACAGAATTTAATTCAGGAGGTGGTCAGATGAAAGCGGCAGTTATGCACGGCGCAATGGATATCAGAACTGAAAATGTACCGGATCCTAAACTTGAATCACATGGAATAATTGTCAGGGTGAAGGCATGCGGGGTATGCGGCTCTGACCTGCATGTCTATAAGCGTGACGGGCAGGAGGGTACAATCTTCGGACATGAATTCAGCGGGGACGTGGTTGATGTCGGATCACAGGTAAAAGGTATTACTGCCGGAATGAGGGTAACCGCTGCAGGATATAAACCCTGCGGTAGATGCTTCTGGTGCAGCCAGGGGAAGCCCCACAGGTGTTCAGATATGGCTCTTCTTGGATTCCAGTTTCCGGGAGCCATGGCTGAATATGTTCACATACCATTCGCCGCCATGGGGCGAAATGTTTTTCAGCTTCCCGGTGAACTGACTTACGAAGATGCCGCTTCCGTGGAACCCCTTTCAATATCATATTTTTCAATCGCCAGGGCTCTGCCGAAAGAGAATGAAACCTTTGCTGTAATCGGACTTGGAGTTATCGGGCTCAACGCCATTCAGGTTCTCAAGGCCATGGGTGTCTCAAAGGTTATTGCCAGCGGAAGGAGGCCCTCCCGCCTTGAAGCTGCGAAAATCTGCGGAGCTGATATCATAATCGATGCGGCTGAAGAGGATACTGTAAAGGGTGTTATGGAAGCCACAGGCAGAATGGGTGTAAACGCTGTCGTTGAATGCGCCGGCACCCGGACAACATTCGAGCAGTCCATAGAAATAACCAGCGGGGGGGGTAAAATACTTATGGTGGGTATATATGAAGAACCGCTTACATGGGATCCTCTGAATATGATATCAAAAAATATATCCCTGATCGGATGCCTAGGAGGAAATTTTCCGGCGTCCATTGAACTTCTTAAAAGCGGTAAAGTCAATGCCAGGCCGTTGATCTCTCACAGGTTTTCACTGGATCAGGCAAATGATGCATTCAAAGCACAGATTAATGACCCGGGCGCCATAAAGGTTATGATCATCCCCTAATGCTGTAATCAATCCCAAATTTATCAGGAGGCTGTATATATGAATGTAACTTATGATTTCAGTAATAAGGCTGCAGTAATCACCGGGGCCGCTACAGGCATCGGGCGCGAAACGGCAATTCAGTTTGCCAGGGCAGGAGCATCCGTAGCTGTCTGCGATTACAATGAAGTAAAAGGGATGGAAACGGTCAATGATATAAAAAAAGCAGGTTTTAAGGCAATATTCTGCAAAGTTGATGTAAGAAATATCGACGAGATTAAATCCATGAAGACAAAGGTTATGGAAGATTTCGGGACAGTTGATATTCTGATAAACAATGCCGGCGTGGGACCGGGTAAGAGCAAAGACGGCAAAGACTTTGTGGGACCCCCTTTAACCAATATTGCCTGTGAAGACTGGCAGAGGGTGTTTGACATAAACGTATTCGGATCAGTAAAAGTTACAACCGAATTCTACAATATCTTTGCCGCAAAAAAAGAGGGTAAAATAATATTCAATGCATCCATAGCCGCATTTACACCAGGTCCGTTACAGCCGCATTATAACGCATCCAAGGCCGCTATTGTCAGCTTCGCCCAATCCCTGTCCAAAGAGATGGGTTATTTTAATGTAAATGTAAATGTTATCTGCCCCGGGTTTGTTTATACGCCGATCTACGAAGAGGGGGGCCAGCAGATTAAGAATCTGAATCCCAAAGCATTCGGGGACTGTAAGACAAGTGAAGATGTTATGAACAGGCTGGCCCGTTCAATGTCTTCATTAAGAAGGGCCCAGACAGCCGGTGATATGGCAAATGCCGCTTTATTCCTGGCTTCGGATGCAGCAAAAGAGATAACCGGCCAGTCAATCTGCATAGATTCAGGTATTGTTTTTAAATAGAAAAAACTGTTGATTAATATAAACCTGTATTAATCATTAAAAAACGATGTTAATTCTTCAGCATATATTTTAGTGTAAAATAAACAATTATATCTCCCGGACGCTTCAGGCGGCCGGGAGTACAGAGAATTTTATATTATAAAAGGTTCAGGCATTACTATTGATTAAAAAAATAAAAATTCTGTTACGGGTGAAATTATGAATAAAATAAATGCATCATTGAAATCATTTTTCCTGAAAAAATATGAAAACGATCCATTCATGAAACAGCAGAGGACCTTTGTATTCATGTGGATGCAGATTGTATTTCTTCTGCTTATAACACTGGCTGCTGTAACTACTCATATTTTCGCCCCCGATACAGCAACATCCACTTATAATATAACTATTTCAGTTATTGTCCTTGGATTTATTACATGTCTTTTCATCCTCCGATCCGGCGCCTACAACATTGCTGTTTATTTCGGGGTTCTGACACCGCTGTTTCTTGTAGCCATTCAGGCGCACCTTGTAGGCACCATGGTCGGCAAATATATATACTTTCTGTATTTCATGATCTTTATTGTAATGTCCGCTCTTTACGGCAACAGGACGACGGTGATTACAACGACAGGGGCTGTTCTTGTAATCACCGTCGTTATAACATTGACATCATCCGGAATAATAGAGGGGCGATATATAGGTGTTACAATCACACAGGTAGGTACTGTGACGCTTTTTATATCCGCGCTCTGCATTCTAATTATTAAAATAGTCAGATCAACCCTTGACGAAACCGATGAAAAAAACAGGCAGATTGAGAAGTCTCTCGATGAAAATAACAATATGGTTCATACATGTACAACAGTTGCGGATACCCTGGCCGAAACAGCAGGCTCTCTTTCGTCGAACTCCTCATCATTTTCAAACAATGCGCAGACACAGGCTGCAAGCATTGAAGAGATCACATCAACTCTGGAAGAGATATCCGCTTCTTCAGAATCTTCCGCAAATATGGCAGTTACACAGAACCAGAAGATAACCCTTCTTCTGGATGATCTGAAAAAAATGTTTGATCTTGTATCCTCCGGCAGATCGAGAATGAACCTTGCTCTCGATTTAAAAACAAAACTGGACATAAGAATTAATGACGCAATCGGAGAGATCATCAAATGTCAGAAAGCACTTGACAATGTGATTTCAAGCAGCGGCAAGGTTTCTGAAGCGACATCTTTGATAAATGATGTCTCCGATCAGATCAACCTTCTTTCGCTGAATGCTTCGATTGAAGCGGCACGCGCAGGTGAACATGGAAAGGGTTTCGCAGTTGTTGCGGATGAAGTTGGCAAACTTGCCGAAAAAACGCAGATTAATGCCAAAGAGATAACATCCCTTGTTCAGATTACTGATAAAGAGGTTAAAATAACTGGTCAGGCGTTAAAAAATGTCAATACCTCATCGGAGGAGGTTTTAAGACTTGCATCACAGTTCGGAGAGCTTGTGGTGGAAGTAAATAAAACTTCTGAAGATGACCTCTCCATGAATACAAAGCTGCAAAAGAATGCCGGCGCAGTCCTTGCCGGTTCAGATGAGATAAAAACATCGATGCAGGAGCTGAAGTTCGCCCTTGAAGAGATAACAAAATCGATCAGCGTTATAAATGAATCGACTCAGGATCTTGCCTCGGGCGCTGAAGAGATAAGCAGCCTGTCCGGAAATCTCTCCCATTCGGCAGACAAACTTACCAGCATACTCAGAAGAAATGATTAATTAATTGAATTATTAAATGAAGGGCTGACTGTTACAGGATCTTCCGGTTAAATAAATATGAAAAAAGCATTGCCAGAAATAAGCAGGCAGTTAATCTGAAAAAGTACATCACAGTCCCGCCGCAATAAATATTCCGGCAGGGACAAATCCCGGTTTATACAGGAAAGAAATATGTCCGTCACAGCATCTCTATACATCATTGCAGCGCCTATAGGAAACCCTGACGATATAACTCTCAGGGCGCTGCAGATTCTGAAAGAAACAGTGGAAATATTATACTGTGAAGACACCCGCCAGACGGCACGTATTCTATCGTATCACGGTATAAACAAACCCCTCCGATCCCTGCATATGCACTCGGACGACAGAAAGATATTATCACTCATTGATGAAGTAAAAAGCGGTATTAATACCGGATATATGACCGATTCGGGGACCCCGGGACTATCCGATCCCGGCAGTAAAATCGTATTCATGGCAAGGAAGGAGGGTATAAACGTAATTCCTGTCCCTGGTGTATCGGCTCTTACCACCCTTGTTTCCATTTCCGGATTCCCTGAAAAAACCGTTCTCTTCGGAGGATTCCTCAGCAAAAAGCCGGGAAAGAGGGTAAATGAACTCAACAGACTTAAGACTCATGAAGGGATTATTATTATATATGAATCCCCTCACAGAATAAAGAAAACTCTTAAAGATATCGGTGAGGTTTTCCCCGGGAAGGAAATTGTAATAGGAAGAGAGATGACAAAAAAGTTTGAGGAATACATAAATTTCAACTCAGACAGCATGAACCTGGTTATTGATAAACTGACTGAAAAAGGTGAATTCGCCATAGGAATATTAAATAAAGAACTTAAATTCACCCCTGAGGATAATGCAGATGACTAACCCTGTTTTCATGCAATATTAAAGCAATCTTCCATTATTTCTAATATGATAAAAAACCTGGTGTAAAATATTAACTGTTTTTTTATAATTGACAGTTAAATCCTGATTTAACCAATACTTTATAAATATAATGTTGATAAAGAAAACTCCCGCACCCGGAGGAGAGCAGGAGTTTTAAGTTTTTCCATCAAAAGACAGTTCAGGGTTGCCTTGAGATAGATTTGGTTATTATCTTTAACAGAGTCAGGGGCGTTTCATCTTTTTCATCCCGGAACCTGCGGCATCAAAAATCCGTTTTCAGCATAAATACGGGTTGCGGCCGCCCGATAACTTTATAAAATGGAGTAAAACATTGGGTTCATCAAAACTTGCAAAAATCATTTCCGATGACAAGGAATACCTTTTCCAGAATTACGGGGAAAGGCTGCCGGTATCGTTCATCAAGGGTGACGGTTCATACCTCTACGACCAGGACAATAAAAAATATGTCGACTTTTTATCAGGTATTGCCGTGTCCTCACTTGGTTATTCAAACCAGCCGCTGCAGAAAGCTCTTCACAGCCAGGTTGATAAAATCATTCACTCCTCAAACCTGTTTTTAAACCAGGAACAGATTGATGCTGCCCGGCTTGTATCGGAAACGTCATTTCCCGGGAAAACACTTTTTGTAAACAGCGGTGCAGAGGCAAACGAGGCGGCGATAAAGCTTGCGAGGCGTTACGGACTCAGCATACATAAAAAAAAGTTCAAAATAGTTACCTTTTCCGGGTCATTCCACGGAAGGACTTTCGGCGCAATGTCGGCAACTGCCCAGACAAAAATTCATGAGGGTTTCGGGCCTATTGTACCCGGTTTCATATACGCTCCGTATAACAATAAAAAGGCCATAAGGAAAATATTAAAACACGACAGGTATATTGCCGCAGTAATGCTGGAGCTTATACAGGGGGAGAGCGGTATTAATGTAGCCGATGCCGATTTTGTAAAAGAGATTTTTGAGACCTGCAACCAGAGAGGGATCCTCACAATAATAGATGAAGTTCAGACCGGAATCGGGAGAACAGGAAAAACCTATGTACATCAGCATTTTAATGTAACACCCGATATTCTTACGCTTGCGAAAGGCCTGGGGGGGGGAATCCCCGTAGGCGCAATTCATGCGAAAAACTTTCTTGCCGAACATTTCCCTTATGGATCCCACGGTACAACTTTCGGTGGAAATCATCTCGCATGTGCCGCTGCATCAGCCGTACTCAACGAGGTGAAAAAGAAGCAATTCCTGTCATCTGTCAACACTTCATCAATGCAGATCTTTGAAAGACTTAAAAAGATCAAGCAGAAGACCGGATACATCAAGAGCCTGAGAGGCCTGGGTTTACATATAGGGGTGGAAATTGCCGAAGAGGGAAAACAGCTTGTGAAAGATGCCCTCAATGAAAAGCTTGTAATTAACTGCACTGCAGGTAACGTTATCAGAATAATGCCCCCTCTTACGATTGATATAAAAACAGTTGATGAGGGGATGGATATTCTGGAAAAATTAATATTAAAGAATGGTGAATCATATGAAAATACCTCGAATCAGCGCTGAAGATTTCCTCACACTGGCGGATCTTACGAGAGATGATATATTCAGACTCTTCGCTTGTTCAGCAACACTGAAAAAAGAAGTTAAACAGGGAAAATTTTCCAGAGTGCTGGAGAATAAAACTCTCGCGATGATTTTTGAAAAAAACTCGACAAGGACAAGAGTTTCTTTTGAAACCGGGATGCTTCAGCTTGGAGGGCATGCACTCTTTCTCAGCAGCAGCGAAATTCAGCTGGGCCGCGGAGAAACCATTGCCGACACCGCCAGAGTACTGTCAAGATACAACGACGGAATTATGATAAGAACATTTGCACATCAGAAAGTTGTAGAACTGGCTAAATATGCGGATATCCCTGTTGTTAATGGCCTCACGGACTCTTATCATCCATGCCAGGCCCTTGCGGACTATTTCACAATATTTGAGAGGGAGAAGGATATCTCCAAGGTTAAACTAACCTACATAGGTGACGGAAATAATGTTGCAAACTCACTGCTGATCGGCGCTGCGATACTCGGCACAGATATAACAGTGGCGTGCCCGAAAAAATTCGAGCCCGAAATGGAGGTAATCGAAAAAGCATATAAACTCGCAGCCAACTCATACTCAAAAATTGTAATAACGAACGACATAGCCAAGGCCGTTGAAGGAGCCGATTATATTTATACAGATGTATGGGTAAGTATGGGCCAGGAAAAAGAGGCCGCCCAGAAGAAAAAGATTTTTTCAAAATTCAGGGTTGATATGGACCTGATAAAGAAAACCGGCAAAGACACAAAAGTTTTACACTGTCTCCCGGCTCACCGGGGTGAAGAGATAACAGATGAGGTTATGGACGGAAGGCACTCTATTGTATTTGACCAGGCTGAGAACAGACTACACTGCCAGAAAGCGGTTCTCTGTGCGTTGATGGGAAAATAATTACTTTTGTTAAAAGCCTCCCCCATCTCTTATGGGGGAAGGTGCCCGACGGGCGGATGGTGAGAAAAAAATACATAAACATAAAAGGAATACAATTCAGGAGAAGACTAAAAATGAATAAAATAAAAAAAGTTGTACTTGCATATTCAGGGGGACTTGATACTTCAATTATCCTCAAATGGCTGACAGAAACATATAACTGCGAGGTAATAGCCTATGCTGCCAATATCGGCCAGGAAGAGGAACTGACAGGGCTTAAGGAAAAAGCAAAAAAAACCGGTGCAAGTAAATGCTATATCGAAGACCTTACAGAAGAATTTGTAACAGAATATATATTCCAGGCAATTAAGGCCAATGCAATTTACGAGGACAGATACCTCCTCGGCACTTCACTTGCCCGACCGGTAATAGCGAAACGCCAGATAGAAATCGCAAGAAAAGAGAAAGCTGATGCGGTCTGCCATGGCGCAACCGGCAAAGGCAATGATCAGGTAAGATTCGAAATGGCATTTAAATCCCTTGCTCCGGACCTTAAAATAATCGCGCCATGGAGGGAATGGGAACTTGACTCAAGATCGAAGCTTTTTGATTATGCTGAAAAACACAACATCCCCCTTCCGGTAACCAAGGACAAGCCTTACAGCATGGACAGGAACATCCTCCACATATCTTATGAAGGGGGTATCCTTGAAAACCCCTACAGGGAACCTGACGAAAGCATGTTCCTCCTTACAAAATCGCCTGAGAAAGCTCCCGACAAACCTCTCTATATAGAAATTGAATTCAGAAAAGGTGAACCTGTTGCAATTGACGGGAAAAAACTTTCACCCGTTGAATTGATGAAAAAGCTTAATAAAATCGCCGGAGAAAACGGTATCGGCCGGGTGGATATAGTGGAGAACAGGCTTGTGGGAATAAAATCCCGCGGAGTATATGAAACCCCGGCAGGAACCGTTCTCATGACTGCGCATCGCGATCTTGAATCCATTACACTTGACCGGGATACCCAGCATTTCAAGGATGATCTTGCCAATGAGTACTCACGTCTTATCTACAACGGTTTGTGGTTTTCGAGAAAGCGGGAGGCCCTGGACGCGCTGATAAACAAAACTCAGGAATATGTTAATGGAGTAGTAAGGCTTAAACTATATAAAGGCAACTGCACACTGGTCGGAAGGAAATCTGAAGATACCCTTTATGAACCGGATATTGCAACATTCGATGCCAGCACGCTTTACGATCAGAAGGATGCAACCGGCTTTCTTAACATTTACGGGTTGCCGCTTAAAGTGGAATCTTTATTAAGAAACAGAAAAAGCAGAAAAATTTCAAAGAACTGAATCCGGATTATGTGAGAATATATGAATGCCTCATTTATTTAGTGAAAGACGCAGATACTTAATATAATACAATATAATTTTTATTTTAACAGATTAAATACATCACTTGACTTATGTCATAAAATATACTCTCTGATAATAAAGGGAACATCATGACAGAACTTCTGGAACTGATCAAATCGACTCATCTTCAAAGAATATCTGATATACATGAACAGAAAAAAGTCTGGTTCAGACTGTCAGAAAAGTTCAACCCGGATATAAAACTCTACAGAACCGGCAGGCCATCTGTAATAATTGCCGGAGAAACAGGCGATCTGGGGCTGTCAGTTTTATGGATAGTACAGGCTACACTGACAAGGCCCATCCTGAATGAAATAATCCTGAAATCCGAAGATGATGAAGATCTGTCTTTAATGCTGGGAAAAATAAACCAAAATTCACTATGTGCCCTTGCTCATTCAGAGAGTCCAAAAGAACCGGTTGTTCTCTCGAAAACCGCCGGAGGGTATCTTCTTAATGGAGAGAAAAAATTCATTACAGCGGGTAAAAACTCAGGCATGATGTTTGTAACATGCCGTATGCCGGGAGACGAAAAAATCAGCCGCATGGCTGTAATAAATACTGCAGAATTACCTGCAGACTCACTCCCGGAACTTGAACTACCCATTATGAAGAGCGTCAGCCATACGAAACTTGTATTAAAGGATACTGCGGTTCAGAATTTCCAGGTACCCCGCATAGATCCTGCATTTACCCGGCGCATGATCAAGAAATACGGAATACTTGAAAGGGCTTTGATTCTTGAGTCTTTTCTGTCATTCCTGCTATATGCCGAAAAATCATTATTCCTGCAGGGAATTGAGCTATCTCCAACAGGAGATATTCAGTCTCTTATTGAAATGCAGTCTGTATCTGTTGCAAAACAGATCGATGAGGCAGTCTATAATGACAGGATAGAGACTGAAAATATCGGGCTTAACAAACTTTTCCCTTTAATAGACATATTTAAAAAAGCATATATAAAAGCTGAACATATTCTCCCTGAAACAGAAAAAGTTAAGCTCAGAGATCTTTTTCTGTTTGATTCCCTTAAAGGTTAAAACGAAAAACCTATTTATTTCTTGAAAAAAATGATAATGAATATCTTGTTGAAAAACCGGTAGTAAAGACTTAAGCTTATTCAGAAATTACTGCCGGGAAAATAAAAAAAAAATGGTGCAGTTATGTTTACAAGTGTGGAACAGGCAATAATAGAGCTGGAAAAAGCAAAATACATCGCTTCCAAAGAGATTGCCACAACAGTTTATCTTGCCCTGAAGCTTGAAAAACCGGTTCTGGTAGAAGGTCCAGCCGGAGTTGGAAAGACCGAACTGGCAAAGTGCATTGCCTCCGCGCTGAATATCGATCTTATAAGAATGCAGTGCTATGAAGGTCTTGATGAATCGAAAGCCCTCTATGAATGGGAGTATGCCAAACAGCTTCTCTATACACAGATATTAAAAGACAAGCTTTCTGAAATAATGGGGTCGGAGGATACGCTTCAGGGGGCTATCACAAAGCTTACATCAACAGAAGATGTATTTTTTTCC
This sequence comes from Spirochaetota bacterium, assembly GCA_963664815.2. Lineage (GTDB taxonomy): Bacteria > Spirochaetota > UBA4802 > UBA4802 > UBA5550 > WRGT01. The sequence goes on along the minus strand of CAXXHB010000003.1, from coordinate 438,641 downwards.
GAGAATTTTCTGATCCCCAGGCCAATACTAAAATCTATAACCAATAACAGAAGGTCGGTACTTCTAATTGATGAAATTGACAAATCTGATTCCGAGTTTGAGGCATTTCTCCTTGAGGTACTCTCCGATTTCCAGGTGACAATCCCGGAGCTTGGAACATTTAAAACTGATATAAAACCCTTCGTTTTTCTCACATCAAACAGTGCAAGAGAGATGTCCGATGCGCTGAAAAGAAGATGCCTTCACCTGTATATTGACTATCCTACACTTGAACTTGAGGAAAAAATTGTGTCGCTTAAGGTGCCGGAAAGCGGACCCAGACTGATAAGGCAGGTTGTCGAAACAGTCCAGAGAATAAGAAAGCTCCAGCTGAAAAAAGAACCGAGTATAAGCGAAACCCTCGACTGGGCCAAAGCGCTTGTTCTCCTTGGTTACAAGGATCTCGACCCGGCTATAGCAATGGAAACACTGAATTTTATCCTTAAATATGAAAAGGACATTCAGCTTGCCATATCCCAATCCAGAGAAGTTTTTCTTAACTGACATGATCCCCATGGATAAAGACAAGAAATATGAACAGAGCTATATATCATCAAAGCTCTATGACTTTATTGAAATTCTGCGCGATGCAAATATTACAATATCTGCTGATGAAGTAATATCCCTGTTTAACGCCGTTACAGAGGTAGACCTTGCAGAAAAGGATATTTTCAGACAGACTCTCAAGACAACACTTGTAAAGGAATTTACAGACATCCCGGTATTTGACAAATGCTTCGACGAATACTTCAGCAGCCGCGAACGGTTTTTTGACGGAATGGACAGTGACAGCCTGCAGGATTTTACCGAAAAAATGTCCGGCAACTTCATGAATGAAATCAATAACCAGCTTGAAAAATTTATTGAAACCCTTGACCCGGCAATACTGATAGAAAAATCATCTGAAGAGATAATGCAAATGTTCCTGGATGAACTCCCGGAATCGAATGCCTCCGGAGGGGCTGACGGAATGGGTATATTCCGTTCACGGGGAGGCGCCACAGGATCTTTTTATTCCCGAAGCGAGAACTGGGAATCTGATCAGAAAAATATTGAAGAGCTTCTGGCACTGATTAAAAGCCTGATAAACCTTAAAATATCAAAAAGAAACATCGGAGTAATTCTTAAAAACAGAGAGGATTACCTTCTGAATAAATTTATATACCAGCTGAAACCTCAGGAAATAAAGGAGATGAGAGAGATCGTCAACAGGTTTGGGCAGAAACTTAAAAACAGAATCTCTCTGAGAAAAAAAAGGGTAAAACATGGCGGAATTGATATAAAGAGAACCTTCAGGACAAATATGCAGTATGGGGGTGTTCCCTTTAAATTATTTTACAAAACAAGGAAAATTGACCGTCCGCAGCTTGTAGTAATGGTTGATGTTTCAAGATCAGTAAACCAGTATTCACACTTTATGCTTCTTCTTACATACAGTCTCCAGAGCCTTTTCTCCAAGGTGAGAACTTTTGCTTTTATCAGCAATATGGTCGAAATAACAGATCTGTTCAAAGAAATGGATCCGGAAAGAGCAATCAATTCAATGTTCACTGACGTTAATTTTACTTATGGCTGGGGCAGTAATTACGGAAGATGCTTTGACCAGTTTATAGAAAATCATAGTGATGCTCTGACAAGAAAAACATCTGTACTGATACTTGGGGACGCAAGAAATAACAATAACGACGCAGGTATAGAATCATTTCAAAAAATACGGGATAAGACTAAAAATCTCTTCTGGCTCAATCCCGATAAAAAGCATTTATGGGACTGGAATGACAGTTTAGCCTCAATTTACGGATATTACTGCAAAGAAATGAAAGAAGTGAATAATTTCCTTGATCTTTCAGGATTTATTGATAAATTATTTATTGACACTAAATGAAAAACTTTTATTTGATATAAAATATCAACGTTATTTCTTTAACCTGTATTTTAGTGCAAAATAAACGATTAATTCTCACAGCCTCCTTTGAAGAGGGAGAAAATAGAATATTTTATTATAAAAAGTTCAGGAGTTGTTATTGATAAAATATTTTAATAATCAGAAGACATTAACGAAATAATTACTTTACAAAAAAACCCAGTTATACCAAAAATAGGTGATAATTAAATCCGGAGGAATTCGTGAATATCGATTTTAGAGATATTGGTGAACACAAGATAATCGATGTAAGCGGTGAAGTCGATTTATATAACGTTAGCGAATTGAAAAAAGCGCTCTTCAGCATTACTGATGGTCAACACGCCAGTGTTATAGTAGATATGAAAAAAGTAAACTATATGGATTCGTCCGGTATAGGTGCTCTTGTTGCGGGTATGAAAAAAATGAAAGCCCATAACGGGAAATTTGCCCTTATGAATATTCATGATGATGTATTGAACATATTAAAGCTTGCTACACTTGATAAGTTTTTTACTATTTATGACTCGGAAGATGAACTTCTATAACATTAATTTAAGACAGAAAAACCGGTTTTAAAAACCGGTTTTTTTATCTTAAATTATGTTTTTTTACTATCTCTCCTAATATTCCCTTTTAAAAACCATGGCTGTTGTGTCATCATGCGGAGGGGTATCACCTCTGAAATTTTCCACATCATTAATAAGAAGTTCCAGAAATTCAGCCGCATTTAACTGAGCACTTTCCAGCATCAATTTATGTAACCGATGGAGTCCATACTCCTCTTTTGATGCATTCCTCATCTCGGTAATACCGTCAGTATACAGTATTATCATATCTCCAGGATTAAATTTTACTTTAGCCTGTTTATAATCCACTTCCTCCATAATACCTATGGGAACTCCATCGAGTGATGTTCTGGTACAGGCATTCTGCGCAGCCCTGTAGCAAAGAAGAGGTCCATGCCCGGCATTTGAAAAAGACAGCTCCCCTGTAACCCTGTCGTATATCATAAAAAAGAGTGTGGCAAATTTATCTATAGCAAAATCAGCGCTCAGTGAGTCATTTATTGCCGTAACTACACTGGCACAATCAATGTCCTTTCTGGATACATAGGATGTAAATACAGTTCGTATCATAACCATTACAAGAGATGCGGGGACTCCCTTTCCGGAAACATCGCTTATTAATGCGCAGACCCTGTTTTCATCAATGTCAATATAATCGAAATAATCACCCCCTACTCCTTTAGCCGCTTTGGTTGATCCTTTGATCTGTATCCCGTTCTTATTATAATAGCCCATGGGATTCAGACCCTCCTGTATATCACGCGCTATTTCAAGCTGTTCATTCATGATCCTGGTTTCAATTTCTTTCTCTTTGGAAGTACGGATCATCTCGGTCATCTGGTTGAATTCAGCTGCAAGCCTCCCCAGTTCATCCGAACTGTTAACTTCAATTCTATAGGAAAAATCGCCCTGCCCTATAACCGACGCTCCATGCGAAATTTTTTTGATAGGGCGGATAATAATCATGGAAAGTATCACTGCCCCGACTATTGAAATTGCCAGGTAAACAAAGAAAATAAACATGATAAGTTTTTTGATTTTCGCGATTTCAGTACGAATTAAAATATCTGACATCCCGATAATAACAACTCCGGCCTTTACCTTGCTGTTAGCTCTGCTGTAAACAATTTTTGTAAAATCATAAATTGTCCCCCCTGAAATTTTATCGTTGTAATCAATAACATCAACGAGATCAGGATCACTTCTTTTTTCAAGATTCCTCTCAATGGAGTCATTGAGCTGTTTTCTCTCCTCATGCTTTACTTCACCTTCTGTTAATCTTCTGTCGAAATAATAAAGTACTTCATTATTGCTTCCCAGGACAAAAACATACCTGTAGTGAGGAATCCGCTTTAATTCATTAACAGCATCCGAAAGCGTAAGCTCCTCATACCCGATTGTCTGCTGGGCAGTATTTGAAAGATGCACGATCTCCCTTTTGGTAAAGGTAAAAACCTGCTCTTTCAGGAGATCGCTTTCCCGATAAACAATAAAAACAGCAATAGTCAGAATAATAACTGAAACAAGGGTTATAACCGCCAGAGAAAATTTAAGGCTTATGCCAAACCTGATCTTTTTTTGTGAACTCTTACTCTTCCCGGAATCATTTTTCATTTTATATTTCCCTTGTCATATGCTTACTGGCCTATGAGTGCCAGACACTTTCTGATGTTATTTTTTGCTCTGGTGTGCCCCGGATCGATGGCAACCACTTTTCTCCACTCCGCTATCGCCCTTTTGAAGTCATTATTTGAATAATAATTTATTCCGTTATAATAATATTTTCTCACAAGGGCTTCCTGATCAGCGGTTAACCTGGTGCCTTCATTTTTTACAGTTGCAGCTCCAGCCCTTAACTGCGATTCAATTTTATTTACTGCAACAACCGCCTTGATATTATTTGGGTCCTTACCGGCTACCCATCTGAGTTCAATCAGCGCTTTCTTTATATTATCATCTCCGCCTTTCTGATAATATGCCATTCCAAGATTATATCTTCTATCAAGATCATTTTTATCTTCCTGCGTCAATGCAACAGAACCGACATATGCCTGCTCCCTTTCGGCCTTTTTCAGCAGGTTCTGAATTCCAGGGTAATCGGGATACAACGATTTAACAAGCTCAAATTTTCTATATGCATTCCTGTATTCCTTTTTACTCAGGAAACCCTCCCCCTCGGCGACAATTTTTTTTACAACAGCATCACCTTCAGCCGGGTTGAGCTTCAGCTCACACTTAAAAATATATTCATTAGCGACTTTATTTGAAGGAAAAAGTTCAAGAATCTGATTCCATCTTTTCCTGGACTCTTCAAACTTACCGGACTCAAAAAGGCGTTTCCCGGATACAGAGAGCGAATGTACAAGATCATAATAGGATGAATTCTCATCAACAGTTTCCTCCTCTACAAGTCTCTGTGCGTCTTTTGCCCTCTGTATATACGAGGGTGCAAGTATATTACCCGGGTCAAGTTTCAGCGTTTTTTCAAAGGCGGATATGGCATCCTGGTATCTTGAATCTGCAAGCGCTATTAATCCATTCTGAAATTCCTCATTAATCTGCCTGAGCCTGCGCTCTCTCTCTTTTTTTTCAAATTCCTCTTTAAGCCTGGGTATACTGGCCAGTCTCTCCTTTGCATCTTTGTAATTTGCGATTAATGAAATGGCATTTTCCAGTTCATCTCTCGCTTCATCAAATTTATTTCCGCGTATATTTTTTATACCTGAGGAATAAAAGTTTTCAGCCTCACGAAGCCTCTGTTCATATTTCTTTTTACTGTTAAGAACATCTTCAATTTTTTCGATATAATCCCTGGCAGCACCATTTTCCGGATCAAGCTGCAGAACATTCATAAAATCCTGATGGGCAAGTTTATATTCATTAAGATCAAAATAATTTTTACCGCTTGCCATATATTTTTTCATGGTTTCATATCGTATAATATTATCGATGGCCATTTCAGCCATTCTCTTACCCTCAACAGCTTCCAGGTTTTCAGGCATGAAAGAGAGTATTTCGGCCCAATGGCCAAGGGCATCCTTATATCTGGCTTCATTCATCGCGGCAGCAGCAAGTATTGCCAGAGCCCTGGCTCTTTCTCTCTGTGCCTTTGAAACAGTGAGCCTCTTCTCTTCTGAATTCAGCAGCTTTTCGAGTTTCTGCATATCCTCCCGTATAAGCTGCATATCTGAATCTTTGGGATCAATTCTGTAGGCAATGATAAAGCTTTCAAAAGCAATACGGGCATTTTCCTTTGAGTTAAAAAGATTCTTTTCCGCTGCATCAAATGTGACACCCTGAACAAAATTCTTTACAATCTCCCTTTTCGCCAGCTTATAGTTCATTTTGGACTTTTCAAGCTCAAGATCCTTCTTCTGTTTTCTTTCATAAAGAATCTCAACTTTCTTCTGCACTTCCATGTTATTCGGATCAACATCGAGAATATTAAGCCATAAAGCTACCGCTTTTGAAAACTCTTTATTATCAAAATAAGCCTGTGCCTGCCTGTCCATTTCAACTATGCTTTGCGTGTATATCGGAAGCTGGATAAAAAGCATCAGAAATATCAACAGTACTGTAATCTTTTTATATATGTTAATTTCGGATTTCATCATATTTAATATATTATCGTAATAATTCCATTATTAACTGTAATAATTATAACTCTCATATGAGATATGAAAAAAATATCAATCAATTGTTAACCGATAATTAATAAATACTTTCCAACAGCAATTTATAAACTTTAATAAACTAAAATATATGTTAAGAAATTAACATATATTTTCACTTTTTCTGCAAGTGTAATTATAATCCAACAGCCAAACAGATTTTAAGAAGATGGAAAAAGAATCGTAAAATTATCTTTTAATATGATTTACAATTATACCTGTATCTGAATTACTGTTTCTTATAAATAATATTAATAGTCTGGATTCAGACCGTTGTAAAATTCGATGTGTTGAGTTGTAAAATCAAGAGTATTGACTAGAAAGTAAAACAGATAATCATACAGGGCACTAAATTTTGCATACAATATTTCTATTAACTCGGCAGAAGAAAAAGACGATATATTTTATAACAAGCAGTATGTCCTGATGAATTTTTTACTGTTTTTCCGGATTGCAAATTCATCAGTGGAGGTGAAGTTTTTATGAAAAATACAGTAATATCTGCAATTATATTAATTAACATATTATCATTTACAGTTTTATTTTCAGCAGAAGATGAAGAGACATCACATGCTTCAAAACTCTATGAACAATCATTAAAAAGTGATAGTATTAAAGACAGAGTTTATTTAAGAAAAAGGATTATGGAGACCAACCCCGATTCTGAATATGGATGGTTTTCGAAAGGATATCTTTTCGAATTGAATAAGGAATATACGAAATCTCTGGAATGCTACGATAAATCTATAGAAAAGAACCCAAAATTATCACATGTTTTTTACAGAAGAGGAAATATAAAAGTTGAGCTTAATGATATAAACGGTGCAATTGAAGATTACAGCAGAGGAATATCATCAGATAAATCAGAATTTCAGCTATACTACAGCAGAGGAACTGCAAAATTATTAGTCGGAAACAATACAGGCGCTCTTGAGGATCTGAATACGGCGGTCGAATTAAATCCCAATAATCTGAAATCTTACCTTAACAGGGCAATCGCAAAATTCAGACTTAATGATATTAACGGCGCCATGATGGATTATCAGTCTGCAATCAGGATTGATCCTTCATACAGCGAGGCTTATTATAATATAGGAAATCTCAAAGTTTATTTAAAAAAGCTTGATGAAGCATTGTCAAATTATAATAAAGCCATCCTTATCAATTCAGGGAATGAGGATTTTTTTAACAACCGCGGAATAGCCAGAATTGAACTTGGAGATATAGATGGAGCTATTTCCGATTACAGCAGCGCAATAGGAATTAATCCCGAAATGGCTATAGCTTTTAACAACAGGGGGCTGGCAAATTTCAGATTAAAAAAATATACTGATGCCGTTAAAGATTTTACCCGCGCTATTGAACTCAATCCGAATTATTTATCTGCGATTTATAACAGGCAGATAGTTCAGATGGAAATAAACAACCTTGAGCAGAAAGCAAAACCTGTAATAAATGAAGCAGATATCTACTTTACCAAAGGTGTGAATATCTATAAAAAGGAACAGAATTATCCGGATGCTATTACGAATTTTGATAAAGCTATTAAGCTTAAGCCGGACTATGCCCTGGCCTACCATGGAAGAGGCGCAGCAAAAATGAATATAAAGGATAATGTCGGCGCTCTGGCTGATTATAATAAAGCCATTGAGCTTAGCCCTAATATTGCCCAGATATATAACAACAGAGGAATTGTAAGGGCTGAACTTGGCGATTATAACGGGACAATATCCGACTTAAATGAAGCTGTAAAGATAAAACCGGATTATGCAGAGGGTTTTTATAACAGGGGGATAATAAAAGAAAAATTTAAAGATTTCCGGGGAGCACTGGATGACTACAGCAAAGCAATTGATTTGAATTCTTCCTTTTATCAGGCCTATAACAACAGGGGGAATGTCTTTTATATACTCCGGGATTATAAAGCTGCAATTGAAAATTATGATATTACCCTCCGGTTAAAGCCTGATTTTTTTGAGGCATATAACAACAGGGCTGGTATAAAATTAATAAACAGGGACTACCAGGGGGCGTTAAAAGATTATAACAACTCAGTGAAACTGAAACCGGATAATGCCGAGGTCTATTTTAACCGCGGATTGGTTAAATCCAAGCTGAATGATTCTACAGAGGCTATATCCGATTATAATATAGCCATTGAATTGAATCCTGTCTATTCCGATGCCTATATCAACAGAGGACTTGAAAAGATGAAAATCATGGATTATAAAGGCGCCTGTTCAGACTTTGATGCAGTATTGAAGTTTAATCCGCAGGATCAATCGGCATTAAATAATAAAAAAAAGGTGCTTAAATATTTAAAAAAAATATAGACACTGAATTATTCAGTATCTATAGTATCTTTAATTCTGAAAGTACACTTTAATTGAGAAAATGGACAGAATTATCGGGTTATCAGAATATTTAATACATTTTAAATGTTACTCGTAAGTTTTTTTGCTGTTTCAGACACAGAATTCACAACCAATCATTGGAGGAAAAATGAAAAAGAAAATTTTTTTAATAATCGCGATGTCAGTTGCTGTACTTTTTGCAGGCTGCAGTAAACAGGCAGCATCAGTTGTTCAAAATGACGGGTCTATAAATTTCATAATGGGGGATGTTAAATTAGTCTCTAATGGAGTAACGAACCCGGCAAATATGGGTGACAAAGTTACTCAGGGAATGGTTCTTAAGACAGGTACTAAAGCTATTGCTGAAATTACCTTTCAGGGGAGCACCATAAGAATAAATGAAAAGAGTTCTGTAGTAATGACGGAGCTTTCCAGAAGTCTGAATGGAAATAAAGAGTTTACTGAATTTAATGTTGAAAATGGACATGTTTTGTTTAAAGTAACAAGGAAATTAAGCCAGGATGAAAAATTCAAGGTTAACACTCCGACTGCTGTTGCCGGAGTAAGAGGAACTGAATTTAATGTAACTGTCGATAAAGATAAAAGCATTATCAGCTGTACTGAAGGGAAAGTTGCTGTCAAAGAATCTACCACTGATGATTCAGCCTTTGTCCTGGTTGAAGCAGGTAAAGAAGCTGTTGTTGAAAAGAATAATGCTGTTCAGGTCAGAGATATAAAAGATGTGACTGAAGATAAAGATGATAATAAAAAGAAAAAAATAGAAATCAATGCTAAAGATATAAAAGGTCCCGCCATGCTTGGAGCAGAAGCGATGAAGGGAGATATCGAGGGCAAGAAATAATCTGTTGCGGTTTAATATTTATTATTATGCATACATCTGAAATAAAAAAGAGAGGGTTACCTCTCTTTTTTATTTCAGATAAAATCTATATAAACTTAAAATACAACCTGAGATGCATCTCTCTTTTCCTGCCGTTTCATTCCGGATGATCGTATTTTGCGCATAACAGAAAAAGTACGACATAAATTTTCATCTGTTTTCACATGACTTTTTATCACTGCCCTGCCCTAAATTTTATATCAAATAAAAATATTTTATTGACAATCATCTGCCATAAAATACATATATAAAAAGCTGTATTTTTTAATTATTCGCGGGTGTAATTCAGTGGTAGAATGTCAGCTTCCCAAGCTGGACGTCGTGGGTTCGAGCCCCATCGCCCGCTAATCAGTTCCTTATTTAATCAAGTTTTTTCACGCAATTAAACCCGAATAATCAGGGGCTGCCTTTTTAAGCAGCCCCCTGGAATATTACATAATTTATATTATTTAATCAGCACAAAATCAATCGCTCAAAACCGTTGTAACAAATACATCAGTAACCCCTGTTAATGTCTGCCCGTCAAGTGCTCCAGTTGTATATCCAGTGACATAGGTAACTCCGCTGGTATCTACAGCGATTCCATTCCCTATTGTTGTTTGATTTGCGACGCCAAGGAGATCTGTCCATTGCTTCACACCTGAACTATCATACTTGACCACAAATACATCCGAGTCCCCTGTTAATGTCTGTCCGTCAAGAGCTCCCATTGTATATCCGGTGACATAGCTGTTACCGCTGGTATCTGCAGCGATTCCATATCCATACGTTTCTTTACCTGCGACGCCAAGGAGCTTTGTCCATGGGCTGATACTTGTACTGGTTGGATCGTTACTGCTGCTGTCCCCTCCACATCCGGCTAATCCAAATAAAAAACAGAACATTAAAACATAAATCCGATTTAGTTTAATCATCTTTGATAACATCTTTTACCTTCTCCTCTTTAAATCTGTCTTTGAAATAATGTATTAAAATTGCGCTTACTCTGTATGTTACAGACTTTCCTGAGTGATTTCATAAAATCAGTGTTTGATTGTAATTAAGTTTAATCTTTTCCTGGTGACGGTCGGGTTAAACTGTAATTATTCCTCATCAATATATATAGAATAAGCCTCTCCACCTGTTGCAAGTTGTGTCTTCGTTGTACCTACCCAGTAGCAGGCATAATTACTTTCGTCCTTCCCGGAAGTATAGATAACTCCGTCACTGTCCACGTAGATTGATCTTGCCTCCCCTCCTGATGCAAGTTGTGTCTTCGTTGTACCTACCCAGTAGCAGGCATAACCGCTTCCGTCTTTTCCGGCTGTGTAGACTGTTCCGTCATCACCCGCATAAATTGAATAGACACATCCGCCCGAGGTTGTAAGCTGCGTTTTAGTTGTCCCTGTCCAGTAACAGGCGATACTGCTTCCGTCATAGCCTGCAGTATAGACTGTCCCTGTATCGCTCACATAGATTGTATATGCATACCCTCCTGATGAGGTCAGCAGCGTTTCAGTTGTTCCTGCCCAGTAGCAGGCTACTGAAGAGGGATTTATCCCTGCATTATAAACTGTACCGTTACTTACATAAATTGCACATGTATACCCCCCATTCGCCACATAAGTTATTGCTGAATTGGTCCAATAGCAGGTTTTATAATTATAATGTCCCCCTGTATAAACTGTACCGTCGCTACTTACATATATTCCTACACCACCTCCGTCTCCCCCCAGACTAGTAAAGGTTGTTCCTATCCAGTAACCTGCAGTAAACACAGTTGGAGCCCCTCCTGTATAGACCGTGCCGCTACTATCCACATAGATAGTCTTGGCTATGGAACCTGATAAAGAAGTAGACAAAGATGTTTTTGTTGTCCCTTTCCAGTAGCAGGCATAATTGTCAGCACCAATCCCCGAAGTATAAATTGTAACTGTTTTATTATTGCCGTTATTATTGCTGTCGCCGGATGATCCGCTGCCACATGACAATAAAGCTGTAAGCATAAAAACAGTAAGAAGAACGGAAACGAATACTTTTCTATTTGTATACTCCTTCCTTTTTAATAAAACTACCCGTGGTAAAACATCCCTGCCTGAAAACATTTTTTACCTCACCCTCTTTAAAAAATTTTTTGAAATAATATATTAAAATTGCGCTTACCCTGTATGTTTCATTGAGACTTCACTACAGAGAGTCCTTTATTGACCCGCAAATTATTCCTGTTATTACTCTCCTGACTGTAATAACAGGAATTGGAGTTTCCGGCTATTCCCATCAGTGTCTTAAAGACTCTTAAAGAAAAAAGTCTTAAGGGAAAAAGCAGGGCTTTTTTTACAAATCCATTTAGTTTATTCTATTTTTTTTTAAGACGCTACTCAGGTTATAATCTGAGCAGTTTTTTTATCAGAAGTTCGAAGGAAAAGACTTAATCGGGAGGAAAATAACTGATTCGTTTTTTATAACCGGAAGGAGATTCACCGGTCTCTTTTTTGAATGCGCGGTTAAATGAAGCGACAGACTGAAAACCGACATCATGTGCTATTCTAATTAATAAAGAATCCGGCTCTGACTGAATTCTTGCCTTTGACTCCTCTATACGATAATGATTGATAAAGGAAAAAAAATTTTTCTGCATGTGAACATTCAGCAGTTCGGAGAGTTGATGTGGAGTGTAATCGAGTTCAGATGCAAGTCCCGCCAGAGTGATCCCGCTGTTCAGAAAGGGCTTTTCATTGCTCATAAAAGTAATAAGTTCCTCTATTGCGATGTCCGGATCAATATTGCTGATTTTTGTTTTCAAATATTTTTTGGGGCTGGACATTTCAACCAGCATGTGCACATATTTCGGATATTTAATTGCAAGATAAGAACCGATAATAGGGAAACAACCGCTTATAAAATAGAGATGCCAGAGGTATCTCATGGAAAAGATCTTATCAATCATCCACAAAACAGTTAAAACCACATTAAGGAGTATAAATACGACAAAAGCTCTCCAGACTGATGAAAATTCACCGCGATGCCCCCTATAAAGCTTTATGATACGGTACAACATATAGAAAAAATAGAAAAACAGAGTCAGGGATGTAATCGCAGGAAGAAGCATCTTGTCGCTGCCGAAGTAATACAGTGATAGAAAATCTCCGGTATATGAAGAATAATCCTCGATAAAAAACAGCAGGACTGCTAAAATTGGTCCGATGATATTTAAATAATGATAGGGTTTCAATGTAAAATCAGGGGTAACAATTATTATAAAATAAAAACTGATGCTGAGGATGGTAAAGAAATAGACCAGAAGGCTCAGCTTAAAGAGAAAAACCGGTGAAATACTTTGAAATTCCAAAGCCGCTACACCACCCAGTCCAAGCCATACAGACTCAAAAAAAAGGAATAAGACAGCAAAAATTTCCTGAAATTTTGATCCTGGATATATATAAACAAAGATGCTGCCTATAAAGCAATATACGCTGGTAAAAAAAATACCAAAAATTACCGGATTAAAATTTGTTAAATCCAATTCCATCGTAAAACTCCTGTTTTTTCTCTGGAATTTTGCCGCTATCACCGATCCGCAAAACCGGATATCTCATGTCCTTGAGATTTTCCCTCAAACCGTCATATTACTTAAATTGCAAAGCATTCTCAATTTAATTTATTTTTTAAATAACTGATTTAATATCTCTAAATTGGTAATAAAATATTAATATTCCCCCTGATATTGCAGGTATATAGTTAAGCAACTTTTTAAATCCAACGATCAATAGATCACATTTTTCAGTACCTGATAAAAAGTCAACGACAAGTCTTTTTTTAAATCAGATTTGAATCCGTTCAATACCTGTAAATAAAATAATGATTAAAGGCGGTTGTAATGATAAATGACTACGTCGATTCATGTTTCAGTACAAATGGAATTACTTATATTTTTTAGTTATGCTTTACTTAATGTTGAATACCCGGAAATCATAAATAATCATTAATTTGAAGATGGAATAAATGAGTGGATTGACTATCATTGACAGTATCTATATAATAGTTTTATGGAAATAACTGTTAAATCAAGGGTACAGGAAATTTATAAAAATATTTACCGGATAATTTTACCTCTTCCCGGGAATAAACCGGGACCTGTAAATGTATATCTTGTAAAGGGGAAAGTCGTGACATTAATCGATACCGGAACCCTGAAAACAGCGGATATCCTTGATAAAGCGTTATCGGAAATCGGAGTAGCTTTTTCCGACATACGGCAGATAATCCTGACACATGGACATGTTGACCATTTTGGAGCCGCAAAAAAAATACAGACCGGATCGGGCTCGCATACAGATATCGCAGCAAATTCCGAAGATCTCGATCTCATTAAATACGGATTTGAGGTTCCAGCCGGACAGCTATTTAAGTATTTCAGAATTATGGGGATACCATTTATATTTAAGCTTTCTCTTCTGCTTGTTAATTCTGTCATAAAATCTCTGGCCGAGAAATGCAGCGTCGACAGATTTTTATCCGATGGAGAGAGTATTACAATCGGCGATTACGAGGCAACGGTCGTCTCAACCCCGGGACACACGAGGGGCTCGATATGTCTTTTTCTGAAAAACGAAAGAATACTTTTTGCAGGTGACCATGTCCTTGAGCATATAACACCAAACGCGTTTGTGATGCTCGAACCGGGGAAAGTTATGCCCGGCCGGCTGAGCCAGATAGAATATTATAATTCAATCACAAAAATTGAACAGCTTTTTCCGCTTATTACATGCCCGGCTCACGGAAAGCTGATAATGGATTTGCATACAACAACTGATATGTTCAGAGAACAATATAAAATGAGACTGAAAAATATCATCAATATTCTGAAAAATGGCGAAAATACTGTTTATCGTATTGGAAGAGAGCTTTTCCCGAACATCGATAAAAAACGGCTTCCTCTTGAGGTGTATCTCCTGGTATCAGAGGTTTATTCCCACATGCAGGTGCTGGAGCGGGACGGGTTTGTCAAGTCTCGCGTTAAACATGGCAGGCTGTATTTCAGATTGAATGATTTACAGTATTTTTAGTACAAAACCTGCATGAGTGCTCCGATTCCCGGAACAGGGAGAAAGATAAAAAGATAATATTCTATTTAATTATAAATTTTTTCCGGAAAAGCCCCGGACTCATACCTGTCTTCTGTTTAAAGAGCCGGTGAAAGAAATTGTAATTTTCAAAGCCGATATTATACGCAATATCTATCATTTTAATATCTTTTTCACCCATCATTTCAATGGACTTATCAATGCGTTTCGTATTAATATAATTTGATATTGTTTTACCTGTTGTTTTTTTAAAAAGCTGCAGCATATAGTTTTCATTTAATCCAAACTGCTTCGACAGTTCGGCTCTGTTGTACGTTTTGGTAAAATTCATATCAATGTAATCGATCAGGTTGTATATTATTTCATTAGGCTGAAGTTTTGCATTTGTTTTCTTTGATCTGGAAAGGTTATACTGAAGTCTCTGCGCCTTCTTTCTCATTGACTGGAATATCGTTTCATTAATTCGTTTCTGCGAATCAAAATCATAAAATAAAAATAAAATAAAAATCGTTATTATTATAGGGACATGAAGGAATATAGATATATATATTGCATCATAATTCATTATTAATAAATAATAGGCATTGCGTAATGTCGACAGTACTACCGGTACTACAAATAAAAAAAGCCAGTATTTATGAAGATTTTTTATTATTGATAAAAGTAAACCGGTAATTGCATACACCTGGCATGCAAATGCAAAGATCGTTACTGCTATTCTGGTATATCCTATATATACTCTTGTTGTCTGTGGTAAAATAATAATGGTTATGCTTAAGCAGTAAAATAATAATAAAATCAAGGTTGAATGCTTATATCTTCTATTAAAGACCTCCTGCATAAACAGCGCCATCAAAACATTAATGGAGGAATACGCAATAAATAACGTTTTATAGCGGATCATACCGCTTATATAGAAAGGAAAATTTACAACACAGAGGCTTAAAACAACATCTGACATGGCTGTTAAAGCCAGATATAAAAACAGCAATCTCGATCTGTCATAGGAATATTGGATGAAGAACAAAAATAAAAAAAACATATTAATTATTATAGAAAAATAATTAATCATAACCGGCATTAAATCCCCTAACCTGTACGGATATTCGTTCCACATTTCACTGATTTGCAGATTTCCGGTTACACCATTTATTACATGAGAAAATACCCGGATTGATATAATATTTTTTTGATTGAACTTAATTAGAAATTTTGGTATCAGATAATATCTGGGAGTTTGCCAGGCAAAGCGGTAATCAATAGTTTTATTACCTTTAGGCATGCCACCTGTACTCCCTATAAAACACCCGTTAAAATATACCTCTTCAGCCACACTGATCTTCCCTAACTCCAGTATAAGCTCTGAATTTGAAAAAGAATCATCAATATAAACTGCTTTTCTCAACCATAACAGGGTTGTCATTGATTCACTTTTTTGGATTAAATTCATCCAGTTTCCGGGGAGATCAATAACAGCAGCATCAGAATCATCATATTCAGACTTCGAAAATTTCAAATTATCTTCATTAATTATCTTCCATTTGCCGGAAATATTTACAGCATGTTTTTCGGGTGGATGCTTTATACAGCCGGGTACTGCTGAAACAAAAAAAATCAGTATACCAGTGAACATTAATTTCCGGAAAACAGTATTCATGATGCTTATAATTTTTCATCATTTAAAATTAAAATCAATTAAATTTTTAATTTATTGATATCCCTGTTTTGACAGAGCAGTTGATAAAAAATTAACCGTATTTATATTATTCAGCTTATCTTAATCCAGTAGAAGACTGCATCATAGAGATGAGTTACATAATATAAACAGGTAAAATATTTTAACCAGAAAATGTAATAAAACAGATATTAGCACCGGCACAATATATGCCGTGTTATTTTTATGCAGTATGTTGAAAAAAGCGGTTTTAGCTATAGAATCAATGGAGAATAAAAATTATGACATCATTCAATCTGAAAGGAAAAACAGTACTGATTACCGGCGCATCTGGCGGAATTGGTAAAGCAGTTGCGGATGCATTTTACGCTCATGGTGCGAATCTTATTCTGACTGACCTGAATCAAGATGCACTTGACAGCATATCATTCTCAATGAAAAATGAGCGGGTATTACCAATTGTAATGGATGTCACCAGTATGCCGGAGACAGAATCAGTGGTGAATAAAGCTATCAGCAAATTTGGAAAACTTGACATGGCATTTGCAAACGCGGGGATTTCCGCAAGTACCTCAAACAATCCCACGACGCTTCTGACAATCAGCTGCGACGAGTTCGAAAAGGTTATCAATGTTGATCTGTTCGGTGTATGGTACACCATCAAGGCTTGCCTCCCTCACATCATTGAATCCAAAGGTCATATATTGATAACATCGTCCATCTATGCTTTCTGTAACGGCATGATAAATGCACCTTATGCAGCTTCAAAAGCGGCAGTGGAAATGCTTGGCAGAACGTTACGTGCAGAGCTTGCGGGCACAGGAGCTACAGCAGGAGTGCTTTTCCCGGGATGGGTTGATACTCCGATTGCTGAAGTTGTTTTTGGAGGCAACATTATAGCAACAGATCTACTCAAACATGGATTTCCCGGCCATTTAAGAAAACCGGTTAAACCCGATGTTATAGCAGCCGCAGTAGTGGCCGGCGTTGAATCCCGCAGAGCCCGCATCATCTCACCAAAGCGATGGGCTCCCATATCAATGTTCAGGGGAATTTTCAGCATGGCTACAGATCGCATCATAGACAGTGATAAATATATCCATAAAATGATCCGCTTACTTGAGAATAACAAGCAGCATTTAAACTTACAAAAATAACAGATTTTTTGTTTAACTTCCCCGTTGTTTATTATTTACTTAAATAATATTTTGAATGATATCCATCAATTACCTTCTTCTCTCCATAAATATTTTCTGCATTTGAAGCTGCTGCTCAATAAAGATTAACCAGATTTATATTGTTCGATCTATCTTAACCCAGTAGAAGACTGTTTAACACAGATGAGTTACATAATATTTAAATGTTATAAAATCTTTAAGCGGAATTTCTGAAGATGATATTTTTATTCCTGCATACAGAAGCAGGTAACAATTAAAGAGAGAGGCATAAATTTGAAGAAAAGCATATTTATTACCGGGGCCGCAGCCGGAATAGGCAGGGAGGTGGCAATCCTGTTTGCTGATAAAGGATGGTTTGTCGGAATCTCCGATGTGAATAAAAGGGGTCTGCATCTGCTTAAAAGGCATTTAAAGGGAAAAACCGGTTTTTCTGCACATCTGGATGTTACAGATGAAAAGATGGTTGCCTCCGTATTATCTGATTTTAACGCCGCAGCCGGCGGCAAATTTGATGTATTATTCAATAACGCGGGTGTACTTCGAATTAATAATTTTGAAGATATTTCTCTGAAAGATCAGCATGCAATTCTCAATATAAACAATAAGGGTGTTCTCAACTGTGCGTATCATGCATTTCCCTATCTGAAGAATACCAGAGAATCGCATGTGATTAATATGGCATCTGCCTCTTCTATAATTGCTGCACCCGCTCTGACAGCATATTCTGCATCAAAGTTCTGGGTGAGAGGATTCACGGAGGCATTAAATATGGAATGGCAGCGATACGGCATACACGTTTGTGATATTATGCCGAATTTTGTCAGTACACCAATGGTGCAACAGAACCCGCATGGACTTATTGATAATGTTAGAGTTTCAATAACCGCGGAGGATGTCGCAAAAACAGTATTAAAAGCTGCATGCAGTACCCGTGTTCACTGGCTGATGGACCGTCCGTTAAACAAGCTGCTGATGAACATGAGATATGGCATTATTCCTTTTTCTATTTTGAGTTATGTTATGCGTAAAAAGGCTGAAATGCAAATTATAAAACAAATATAAATAATTAAAAGGAGCAACGAAAATGCAGCATCAACATGAATATCAAAGCAAACTAATCACTCCGGAACAGGCGGGAAATCTGGTTAAGTCCGGCGACACAGTAGATCTTTATGGTTACAATGCCTGCGGAGAGTTAATGGACAGGGAGCTTGCCAGACGTGTTAATGAATTGAGCGATGTCAAGGTCAGGTGCATGCAAAGGGTCGGAGTGTGGAAGTATGTACAGGCTGATTCTGAATGCCGTTCATTTATAAGCACCCCTATATTTGTAGGACCGATTGAGAGAATAATGATAAAACATGAAAACATGAACCCGCATCCTGCTCTGTTCTATGAATACCCGCTGATGTACCGCAAGGGAGATCTGCGGGTAGATGTGGGCTCACGGATGGTATCTCCGATGGACAATGAAGGTTACTTTCATTTCGGAAACTGCCCGGCCTATGGGAAGGGACTGGTAGATGGTTCCAGAGTATTTGTTGCCGAAATTAATACAAACATGAGGCCGGTTGCAAGTGCTCATCCTGACTGTAAAATTCATATTTCAGAAGTGGATTATATTGTAGAGGGAGAAAATCCTGCTTTCGGCGAACTTCCGGATCCGGTACCTACAGAAATTGATGAGAAAATAGCAGGTCATATATACAGCGCTATTGGTGACGGAGCCTGTCTGCAGATCGGTTACGGCAATACACCATTTGCAGTCACATCCCTCCTTGCAAAGTCTGATTTGAAAGATCTTGGAGTCCACACCGAAATGCTGACTGACAGCATTATGAAACTCTACCAGGCAGGTCTTGTGACAGGAAAAAAGAAACAGATCGATAAAGGTAAAATGACATACTGCCTGGGAGTCGGTACCCGTGCTTTTGTAGATTTCATTTACACCTGTACCGATGCACATTCCTGTCCGGTAGATTACACCAATGATCCGCACATTATCGGACTGAACGACAACGTGGTTTCCATAAACGGCTGCCTGGAAATGGATATCACCGGTCAGATAAACTCGGAAACAATGGGTACAAGACAGATTTCAGGTACAGGAGGCCAGCTTGATTTTGTCTTTGGCGCATACCGGTCTAAAAACGGACAATCAATAATAGCATGTCCGGCAACTTACAAAAAGAAAGACGGAACAATCGGTTCAAGAATAGTATCGGCCCTCAATTCAGGAACAGGAGTAACTGATCCGAGATCAAGTGTGCATAAAGTAGTAACGGAGTATGGCATGGTTACACTCAAGGGTGCAACAATATGGGAAAGAGCAGAACGGATCATCAGCATTTCGCATCCGGACTTCAGGGAGCAGTTATTCAGGGAAGCGGAAAATCTTAAATTATGGCGCAGAAGCAATAAGAGCTGATCAACTAAGCATAATTTTCACGGCTATTGAAAACAGCCGGTGGGAATTTTTTATCAATACCATTATATAATTAAAGGGGTATTCCATGATTAAGCATTCACAGATTAATTCATTCGTATCAGGTTTTCCGGACTTCAATGATATTTCTCTTGCTCTTAACTATGCCCCGCGCATGCCCAGGGCCATGATTAAGGAGACTCATAAAGTAATTGCCTTTGCCCGTAAGTTTAATGAAGAGGTAGTCAGGCCGATGTCTCTCGAACTCGACCGCAAAACCTTTGAAGATCCGGATTATTTTCCGTGGGAACTTGTTAAAAAAGCCAACGAATGGGGTCTTTACACCATGTGGATACCCAGACTCTTCGGAGGCAAAGGTTTCAGTATTACATCCATCTACTATTTCCTGGAGGAGATCGCATCAGTCGATGTCGGCATAGCAAATGTTATCGGCGTTCATTATCTCGGTTTTATATGTCTCCTGATGGGCTGTAACACCAGGGTAATAAAAAAGGTAATTAACGAAGTGCTGCATGGAGAAAAGTCAGGCGATCCCTGCCTCGTATCTCTATCACTCACCGAACCCGGAGCAGGAACCGACATAGAGGAAGTCGATCTTATGGATAAAGGAAAAATGTCCTGTTATGCAAAAAAAGTCAAAGGAGGATATATTCTAAACGGGACGAAAGTTTTCATCTCTAACGGACACGTTTCAAAGTGGACCATCGTTTACTCCTTTTCCGATCTGAAAAGGGCCGGTGATTCCATGGTTGTCATGATGGTCAGGGATGGGATGAAGGGATTATCGTTTGGTTCTCACGAGAACAAGATGGGCCAGCGCATCTGTCCGGCCAGTGAGGTCATATTCGATGATTGTTTTGTCCCGGATGAACTGGTTGTGTTTGATCCGGATAAATTGCGCAAATTTACAAAACAGCCTGCCCGCGATATAATCATGCGACATCTCGACTATTTCTGGTGCGGGTCACGACCCGGTGTCAGCACATTCGGTACAGGTGCCGCCCGTGGTGCCTACGAAGTTGCTCTTAAGCACTGCATTGAAACTGAACTGAACGGCATTCCCATGGTTGACTATGAGTGGGTTCAGTGCAGGCTTGCTGAAATGTACACGAACGCCAGGATCGGCAGGCTTGCATGGATCGATTCTGTTACAGCAAATTCTCACCGCGGGATGCTGAACCTGCTTCAGATGAAACCTGTTTATTACTTCTTAAAACATTTTCCGAAGATCTTTTTTAAAGCTATGTCTCCGCTTCTTTCCACCTCATTCAGTATCTGGCTTATGAGCAAATATTACCTTGATTTGCAAAATCGGGAGGACCAGCATCTTTGTACTGGAGTCGCATCCATGGCCAAGTTTACAGGAACGGATATTGGTGTAAAAAATTGTCAGATTGCCATTGAACTTATGGGCGCAGCGGGAATGAGAAGTGACCGGTACATTGAGAAGATTCTGCGCGATGCCAAGCTTCTCCAGATCTATGAAGGCACCAATCAGCTTAACCGGCTTAATGTATTCAAGAGTCTCATTGCCGCTCCTGCATGTCCGCATGCAGGGTTATTTAAAGAATAAGGAGGCTAAAACCATGATTACCGCATTGAATAAAGACCTGAAGCCATTTGAAGAGCTGATAACGTCGTTTTCCAGAAAAGAACTTAAACCGAATGTGGGAGAACACGACCGGTATCCTTTCGGCAGGCTGACTGACGATGTTATCGAAAACGCCTTTCATAAAATATACGACCTTGGATTTCTTGGCATCATGTTACCGGAGAAGTACGGCGGCATTGGACTGGGAATCAGCGCTCTGTGTATGATGGTCGGACACGTTGCTGAAGTTGACGCGTCCTACTCGCTTATTATCTTAACAAGCTCACTGTCACAGGAGATCATTCTTGAAGCCGGCGATGACAAAATAGCCGAAAAGCTATTCCTTAATGCAAATACTGCACGTGATTATCTCATCGCCTTCCCTTCATTTTTCAATCCCGGCCAGGCAGCCAGTCTGCCTCAGGCAACATTGTCAGGTAATAAATATAAGATCACGGGTAAGCTTGATTATCTTGTGCTGGGCAATTTCTCCAAATGGGCTATTATTCCTGCGAAATCGGCCGGTAAACCCGGATATTCTTTCTTCCTGGTTGATCTTACTGACATCAGCATTATAAAAAGTGACCCCATCGTCAGTCTCGGACTCCATGCGTGTCCCATTATTGATATTACACTGGATGAATCAAAGGCTGAAATTATCGGCAATGAAGGTGATGGCAAAAAGTATTTTGATATGATGTCCAGAACTATGCATGTAGCTACGGCCGCTATCTCGGCCGGTATCATGAAGGGTTCGCTCAATGAAGCTGTCAATTATACCATGGAAAGGGAACAGGGGGGCAGGACGATTATCAACTGGAGCGAGGTAAAGATGATCCTTGGCAACATGGTAATCCGGAGCAAGGCTGCTGATATGTGTGTGGCAGAAACCTGTCAGGGGATTGAGGCAAAAATCCATGACTGGGGCATATACAGCATATCCACTGCACTTATTGTCCATGAGATGGCTTGCGAGGTAGTTACTGATGGCGTACAGATACTTGGCGGTTATGGTTACATGAAAGACTTCGGGCAGGAAAAACGTTATCGTGATGCCAGACAGGTACAGGCGCTTCTTGGATCAGTTCCCATCAAAAAACTCGATCTCGTTGATGAGATCAGCTTGAAATGACTGGACTGTTAAACCCGGAGGGAGGGGGAATTATGCGCAATATTCAGATCATTAAAGAATTCCGAAAACCGTTACGGAAATTATCCTGAGCACAGGTTATGTAACAGCTTTAACCCATTACGGTAAATGTTATAAAATTTAAAGAATACGCAGCATTTTACGAATATTTGTATGGAGAATAACTTTATGAACGGAAGTTTTACTCAGAAATTCAGAATATTAAGCGATCCGCCGGTAGTCAAAACACCTTTCAGTATTATTCTTGATGATGAAAAATGTATCGGATGCGGGCTTTGTGTTCAGCAATGCCCGTGCCAGACACTTTCACTTGTATCCCGGGCATACTCCGGCAACCAGGAGCCGGCCTGCCAGCATAATTGTCCATCAGGGGTGGATGTGAGAAAGTATATGAAGGTGCTGGCTGATGGAGGAACATATGAAGAGGTGTGGGATATAATCACGGATGCTAACCCGTTCCCGGCCATTACAGGAATGGTATGTCCTCACCCCTGCGAGGGGGGATGCAACCGTCAAAACCTTGATGAATCTGTTAATATTAATGAGATTGAACGTTTCATCGGAGAGTGGGGAATCAAAGAAAAAAAATCCTTCATTAAACCTGAGAAAAAAAGCGGAAAACAAATTGCCATTGTGGGCTCCGGGCCATCTGGCATGTCCTGCGCTTATCAGCTTACACGGATGGGCCACGATGTTACTGTTTATGAGGCTGATCTGAAACCCGGGGGAATGCTCAGATATGCTATACCTGCATTTCGGCTCTCTTCTGATCTGATTGACGGCGAATATCAGCGTATAACAGACATGGGTGTTACACTGAAACTCGGGGTTAAAGCAGGAAGTGATATATCATTAAAAACGCTCATGTCAGACTATAATGCAGTCTATTTGGCTATCGGAACCGCAAATAGTAAAAAAACTGATTTCCCAATATTCGGCCGGGTTCTGTCCGGACTCGATTTTTTAAGGAATATCCGTGAAGGAGAGGAGATGCCGGATGCGCGGAATGTAATAGTAATCGGAGGCGGAAACACCGCCATAGATGTAGCGCGAACGGCAAGAAGGTGCGGTGCTGAAGCTACAATCCTTTACCGGCGCTCAAGAAAAGAGATGCCTGCATTCGATAAAGATATCAGCGATGCACTTGAGGAAGGTGTAAAAATTGAATTTCTCTCGGCGCCGCTTAACATCACCCATACCGGAAACGGCCCATTAAAAATAAAATGCACGCGGATGCGTTTATATGAAGAGGATGATTCCGGCAGAAGCCGCCCTTTGCCGGCTGAAGGTGGAGAATTCGACATGGAGGCAGATCTGGCTGTTTATGCCATAGGTCAGGAGGTGGAACCCAGCGGCTTTGAAGAGATTTTTGAAAATGGCCGTCTTATTGCAGATGACACATGGATGACTAAACATGCCGGAGTATTCGCAGGTGGTGATGTTTTAAACGGGTCCGCGACAGTAACAGCCGCAATAGGTGCCGGTAAAAATGCCGCGTTTTCCATAAACGCTTATCTTTCCGGAAAAAAATATTCAGTTCCTTTAAAAAAGGAAATATCTTTCCGTAATGTACCTCTATACGGCTATAAAAATACTGAACGAAATTGTGCAGTAAGACCGGGCTTTGTTGAGCGCCTTAAAAGCATAAGCAACCCTGTTGACGGAAGTCTTACGCCCGACCAGGTATCAAGCGAATCTGGAAGATGCATCTCCTGCGGCAATTATAAATCTGAATTTACCGGCAGCAGATCTGAATATTTCGGAAAAGTGTGCCTTGCATGCCACAACTGCGAGGCAATATGTCCACAAGATGCTCTTACATTTCCGAATTACTACAGGATTGAAAAAGGCCGCTGGTCAAATACCGCACTTGGTATACCTGAAAAAGGAAAGGGATATCCAAACCCATTCATGCAGGAGAATCCTCCAGCTTTCGCAGTTATTGAAAATAAAATTACCTCTACAGAGCGTATTATTTACCGCCGAAGATCCAACCGTGTCTTTACAGATGAAGCAGTCCCCCGGGAGTTAGTCCACCGTATACTTGAGGCAGGGCGCTTTTCACCTTCGGCAGGAAATTCACAACCATGGAAATTTATTGTTATAAGGGATCGTGCACTCCTTGATGAATTGAGCAGAGATTGCACAAGGACTCTCGGAATGGTTACCCGCATTTACCAGGGCAGAGGTCCGTTTCGGAAACTGGTGAAAAACAGCGCGGCTTTTCTGCGTCCGGACGGTATTGACCAGCGGCCGATGGTGGCTATACAGGCGCTACTTACACCACAGTTCGGTGAAAAGCAAATGGATATATTTTTCGGTGCGACAACAGTAATCTATGTCCTTGTGCATCACATGGGTATATCAACACCTGTATTCAGCACCGGCATGTGCTGCCAGAACATGGTACTCGCGGCACATTCTCTTGGTCTTGGAACCTGTTATGCCGGATTCGGGACAGAACCGGTAAATATGAGCAAAAAACTCAGGAAAAAACTGGGTATTAAATGGCCATACGATCTTGTGGCAACATCAATTGTTATAGGGTATCCTGCAGTGCAGATAGACAAACCTGTCGAGAGGGAATTCCCTCAGGTGGATTGGATAGAATAATGTATTTTAAATTATTTATAATCGGAGGGTTTAATAATGAATGATGTATACATCATCGGATCAGGAATGATACGCTTTAATAAATATCCTGATGATACTGTAAAATCAATGGCGGAAAAGGTAATTGATCTGGCTCTTGCAGATGCTAACCTTACAAAAAAAGACATTCAGGCGGGATTTTTTTCCAATACTTTCTGGGGGATGTATGAGCGGCAGCATTCCATACGGGGTCAGG
Organism: Spirochaetota bacterium; assembly: GCA_963664815.2. Taxonomy (GTDB): domain Bacteria; phylum Spirochaetota; class UBA4802; order UBA4802; family UBA5550; genus WRGT01. The sequence goes on along the minus strand of CAXXHB010000003.1, from coordinate 413,253 downwards.
TTGTGTTCCGGGGAATGGGAATTGATAAAATACCTGTAACAAATGTTGAAAATGCCTGTGCCGGAGCCTCAACAGCACTTCATCTTGCATACACTGGAATACGTGCCGGAATGTATGAAGCTGCAATAGCAGTCGGATCGGAAAAAATATCACACCCTGATAAAAACGTGGCCATGGGAGCCTACGCATCCTGTATGGATGTCGGGAATATGTTAAATCAGTTAAAAATGATGGAAGAAATCGGAAAAACATTGAAAGTATCAATCCCTGACGACGGCTCCAGGCCCGGGGAAGGCCGAAGCATTTTTATGGATGCATATGCCATGGGTGCCCGCTGGCATATGGACCGTTTCGGATCGACACAGAAACAACTTGCTGTAATCTGTTCAAAAAACCACCTGCATGGTTCTCTTAATCCATACTCACAGTATCAGCAGAAAATGTCTGTTGAAGAGGTTCTTGCTGATAAAAAAATCGCATGGCCTCTCACCCGTGCTATGTGTGCACCTCTTGGAGATGGTGCAGCAGCTGTAATTATCTGTTCGGACAGGTTTCTTAAAAAACTTATCGGAGCACGCCCTGTAAAAATACGCGCTTCGGTACTCGGACAGGGTGAGAACCGTCCCCTTGATGCACCTGATATTGGCGAAAGACTTTCTAAACAGGCATATGAAACGGCCGGACTCGGGCCGGATGATATAGATTTTGCCGAGCTGCATGACGCCACCAGCTGGGGTGAACTACACCAGTGCGAATCAATGGGATTCTGCAAAACCGGCGAAGGCGGCCCATATGCAGAATCAGGTGCAACCACACTCGGAGGGAAAAAACCTGTAAACACAAGCGGCGGACTGGAATGCAGAGGGCATCCCATAGGGGCATCAGGCCTTGCCCAGATCCATGAATTAGTTCTGCAGCTACGGGGTGACGCAGGTCCACGACAGGTCGCAGGTGCCAGAATTGGTCTTGCAGAAAACGGCGGCGGCAATATCGGAGTTGAAGAGGCCTCCATGTGTATACATATACTGGAAAAGATGTAACAGTTACGCCGTTATAACCGCACAGCCTAATGTTGTGCGGTTATAACGATCTCTGTATCATTATATTTAGTCCATAAATTGCCGTTTTTATAATGACACTTCCCACGGATAAACTATGAATGGTTTATCAGTACTGCCCGTAATGATTACGAAGGATTCAGCAAAGATTCCTGTCAGAAATATAATAAAAAATCTGATTTTGTTAAAAACAGGTGAAAAATCCCATTACATTAATATTCTCCCCATTGGTTTTATCATAGAATAAAATCAGTACTAATTCCTTAACTCAATTCGTGGAATTAATTATCTATATTTAAGTTTTACTCAAACATGCTGTTTGACGATATTAAACTTTTTCTCAGATCTTAATTGCTTTCTTTTATTCTTGCTCATTTGATCCACTATGTTATTTCTCTAAGTATTAACTCAATTATTTTTACCTATAATTTTCCCGTTTATATTGAACTGAGTAATTCAACTCATATATATTTATCAACTTTTTTTAATTCAGTGCACAACAGTACAACTGTCAATATTACTGACGTCAGTTTTTTGACATTTCATTCAAAAAACCGTCATATGATGTCATCATAATCTTATAGATAAATATCTATTACATATTACATCCGGCTTTTTGCCGGTTTTTCTTCAATTCACGATTAAAGTTTCTTAATCAGGAGTAATTCCGCACAAGTTTTCCCCGACAATAAATTCACTAAACTGGCACGAATAATGCAATTTATATAATCAGTTTAAGATTTTTTATTCCACCATGAAGGTACTGACTTGAAACATGTAGATAGCCAATGGAATGAATATTTTCTGTCTTTATTTGCATTTCTCCTTTTGCCATCTGCTCTGTTAACAGCGGAATCTCTCAAAACAATAAAATCTATAGCAAAATAAGTTAAGGAGGACACATTTATGGATCGTACAGGATTAAGAAACAAATATGCCTTTGCCGGTGTCGGTTATACACCGCAGGGAGTAGTTTCTGGACGTTCCGCAGCGAGTTTTTATCTCGAAGCGACCATGAACGCCATTAATGATGCGGGATTAAAGAAGGATGATATAGATGGTCTGATTCTTTACCGTGATTTTCCAATTTTGTCTGGAGACGCTTTTCACCATACAGCCAACGTAATAACCTCCAGTCTGGGCATACGCCCGAAATTCTTAAGCCAGGAAGCTTACTGCTACCGCACCAACATCAATAAAGCGATTGGTGTTCTTGAAAACGGTACATGTAAATATGTACTGATTGTATTTGCCGAGAGTGGCAGAACCGGCCGCCGTACATGGACAGACGAAATTGACCTGTTAAGCAACAAGCCCTATGATGAGTACGGCGCTTACGGTAATATTTCTGCTTTCACAAATTATGCAATTTTCGCCAGTCGTGCCATGCATGAACATGGGACAGGGCCCGATGTATGGGGAGATATAGCTATTGCACACCGCAAATGGGCTAATCTGAATCCCAAGGCCATTCAGTACAGCAAGCCTTTGACAAAGGATGACTACCTGGCTACACCGTTTCTTTCATGGCCATTCCGTGCCTTAGATGCCACGGCATCAACTGACGGCGGCCGGGCTGTTATCATCACCACCACAGAACGGGCTAAACACCTTAAGAATCCGCCCGTAAAGATCCGCAGTTTCGGTGCTGCCAATGACACCTCCAAAGGCTGGCAGCTTACACCGGGTGATCCCGCAAGCAGTGCCGCTGTAGCCGGACGTGAAGCTTTCCAGATGGCCGGCTTAGAGCCAAAAGACATAGGTGCAGCCCAGATATACGATTGCTACACATACACAGTTGAGGCAACTCTGGGTGACTATGGGTTCTTCGACAAGAATAAATCCCGCGACTTCATGACAGTGGAAAATATCGGGCCCGGCGGCGCATTCCCAGTAAACACTGGAGGCGGTCTGCTCTCTGAAGGTTATTATATGGGCCTTACTCCGATGGCTGAGGCGGTGATGCAGATGTCTAAGCGCTGCGGAGATCGTCAGTTAGGGGTAATACCGGGCACAAAGCTTCCTGAATTCATGCTTATCTCTGATAACGGCGGTTATTATCAGAGCAACGAAACTATAATTGTAGAAAGGGGGGAATAACAATGGCTAATGCATTAAAAGTAAATCTGCCTTTTGACCTCAGAACCAGCTCTGACAACGAACTGTTTTACAAGACTGCTCATGATGAGCATAAGTTTTTACTGCCCCACTGCAAGAGCTGCGGCAAGTATTACTGGCCGGGGGGTTTTATCTGCCAGCACTGTGGCAGCGCCGATGTTGACTGGAAAGAAGTTTCCGGTCATGGCAAAATTTACTCCTTCGTGGAAGGCCGCTTCCCATTCCATAAGGCTATTAAGGAATACCTGCCCCTCGCCATATGCTCTGTCACCCTGGACGAAGGGCCGCGTGTGTTCGGCCGACTGATAAACTATAGCAATATTGAAAAAGTTCCTTATGATGCCCCTGTGCATGTCGTATGGCTTGATGATGATGAAAAAGGATGTACTATCATGGGATTCGAGCTGGATTAAGATTAATATCATCTACAAAGGGCTGCCTAAAAGGCAGCCCTTCTTTTTTGCTGTTTATATCCATGCCTATTCTTCGGCCAGACCATCGCTGCCTGCCAATATTTTTTTTTATTAAATCACAGGTTTCAATGATCTGCCGGAAAACCGGCATTGCTAAAGACAGTTATATATTCATTTTATTAAGAATAAGAACATAAAAAACTTACATTTGAGTTACAAAAAATACAAATATTAAAAAAATATATATGTTACCAGAATAAATACCGGAATAAGGATCGGTATTGAATATTTAAACATATACCCGAAAAAACTCGGCATTGCCACACCAGACTCTTCCGCGATTGATTTTGTCATAAAATTAGGGGCATTGCCGATATATGTATTTGCCCCCATGAAAACTGCACCGGCACTTATTGCAATAAGCGTTCCGGCATGAACACCCATCAGATCAACAGGGCTGCCCCCTGCAGTATTAAAGAAAACAAGATATGTTGGGGCATTATCAAGAAAGCTTGAAAGGGCACCTGCCGCCCAGAAAAAATGAGAATTGATAAAATTACCGCTGCTATCGGCAACTCCTCTTACAACCATCCCCATAGGTCCGTCAACTCCGGCTCTGAGCATAGCAATCGGTGTAACCATAGTCATGAAAATTGTTGCGAAAAGTTTTGAGACTTCCCTGATCGGCTCCCAGCTGAATCCGTTCGCTTCTCTTATATCCGGGTTTGATACCCTGAGCGAAATGATAGTTATGACAAGAAGAAGCATAACCTGAAAGATTGATGATAATTGCACTGCAACGAAATGAACAGTGAAGGCAGTTCCCATGTCGATGCTTGATATTATGACAGCTCCAATTATTAATGGAATTAAAAGCATATTGGGTATACCAATGAGTTTTAACTTTTCCCCGGCAGCATCTTTTACCGGTTTATTTTTTTCTTTACTGTAATAATATGTATCCATTATAAAGAAAATTACGAGGAGTATCCCGATTGTAAAAGCAACAAGTGGAAACATATGCTTCACTGTCCAGAAAAAATCAACTCCTTTAAGGAAACCAAGAAATAGAGGAGGATCACCGAGAGGGGTAAGTCCACCCCCTACATTGGCAACAACGAAAATTACAAAAACAACTATATGCGCTCTGTTTGCTCTCCATTCGTTTGCCTTCAGAACAGGTCGTATCATTACCATTGCTGCTCCGGTTGTACCCATAAAACTTGCAAGTATACCTCCTATAAGGATCATGACAGTGTTTACTTTTGGCGTTCCTGCAAGCTCCCCTTTAAGCTGAATGCCTCCGGCAACAGTAAAAAGGGCAAGGAGCAGAGTTATAAATGGAATAAACTCCATCAGATATACTTCCAGAAGGTAGTAGGAACCGATACCTATTCCAAATTTAACAGAAAACGCCACAAAAAATGTTAGCCACCAGAAGATCGACACTTTGCCATAATGGTGGTGCCAGAAGTCCGGCGTAAAAAGTGGTAAAAGGGCAATTGACAGGAGTATACCAATAAATGGAATTATCCATAAAAGACTTAAATTTTTAGCATTGATATGAGGATTACTATGTTCAGAAATACTCGTACCAACAGTTCCATTCTTTACATTATCTTCAACATTAACATTATCCTGAATTTTTACTGCAGCCTGTGTATTACTTGCGTACAAATAAATTGTATTAGGAAGTGAAATCAATATTAAAGAAAGGAAAATCGTGGAAATAATAATTTTTTTCATTAAATCTTTTCTCCAGTTGTTTTATCATAAAATAAAATTATCATATGTTACTAAAATCAGTTACATATGAACTTATTAGCTTTTCTTAAATTCAGACCATCAATAAAGAACATTTACTTTTGTGATTGGAAGGACTTGTATCCTCCGCTGATATTCTTTACAATAAATCCTTTCTGCTTTAATATACGATTAGAGATATAGCTACGCAGACCCACCTGGCAGTAAACCAGGATCACCTTGTCTTTAGGTATCTCTTCAATGCGGTTTCTCAGATCATCAACAGGTATATTAACCGAACCATTAACCGCCCCAGCCTCTACTTCTGACGGCATGCGAACGTCAAGGAGAAATGCACCTCCTGAAACAAGTGCCGGAACATCTTTCCAGTAAACCACTTCAATATCCTTAAGCAATATGTTTGAGGCCACATACCCGGCCATATTCACTGGATCCTTTGCCGATGAAAATGGGGGTGCATAGGCCAGCTCAAGCTCAGTGAGATCAAACACTGTCATTCCAGCCCTGACAGCAGTTGCAAAAACATCAATGCGCTTGTCAACTCCGTCAAATCCCACAATCTGTGCCCCGAGGATTTTTCCTTCATCAGGGGTGAAAAAAAGTTTGATCGACATCTGCGTTCCGCCGGGATAGTATGCCGCATGAGAAGCGGGATGTATATGACACGCGAGAAAAGGTATTCCTGAATTACTGAGACTTTTCCCGTTCGCACCGGTTACAGCCACAGTCATATCTATTATTTTTATTATTGCTGTTCCCTGTGAACCGGAATATTTAGATGGTCTTCCTGCAATATTATCTGCCGCAAGCCTCCCCTGCCTGTTGGCAGGACCTGCAAGAAACATCAGTTCATATTTATCCGTAATCATATTTTTTACTTCAATGGCATCGCCAACTGCATAAATAAATTCATTTGAGGTCCGCAGATATTCATCCACGTGTATCCCGCCCGTGGAGCCAATGACAAGTCCGGCATCTTCTGCAAGCCATACCTCAGGTTTTACTCCTGTACCGAGAATTACAATCTCCGCAGAAATTTCTCTGCCGCTTTCAAGAACTGCCCTCTCAACTCCAGAAGAACCCTCGAGAACCGCAACTTTATCATTTAAAACAAGCTCTATTCCTTTCTTATTTATATACTGCTGTACTGTTGTTGCCATTTCCCCGTCAAGCCAGAGATTCATAATCCGGTCTGCCGCTTCAACAACAGTTGTCTTTACTCCGCACTGATGAAGCACATCTGCCATTTCCATACCTATAAAACCTCCGCCTATTATCACAGCTGTTGCAGGCTTATGAGCATCGATAAACTGCTTTATTGCATCACTGTCAGGAACATTGCGGACACTGAATACATTTGGAAGATTCAGTCCTTTTATGTCCGGTAAAACGGGCTGCGCTCCCGGAGAAAGTACAAGGTAATCATAGGTCTCAAAGTAATTCTCCCCTTTCTGAATGCTGCGGACTTCAACCTTCTTTTCAGAAGGAAAAATTTTTACGACTTCGCTGTGTATACGAACGTCCAGGTTAAATCGTTTTTTCATTGACTGAGGAGTCTGTACGAAAAGGCTTTTCCTGTTTACAATAGCACCCCCTACATAATATGGAAGCCCGCAGTTGGCAAATGAAATAAATTCACCACGTTCAAACATAATAATCTCAGCATTTTCGTCAAGTCTCCTGAGTCTCGCAGCAGTGCTGGCTCCACCTGCAACACCTCCGACTATAAGTACTTTTTTACTCATAAAAATCACCATTCCACCACATTAAAATTTTAAATCCTGCTAAACAATAAAATATAAATTACAGCAATATTTTTTGCCAAACAGGAACGAAGCACCAGCTACTCTGTTCCTGTTTGGCATTATAAATCAATACTTTTTAAACTATTTAAACTCGTAAGCAAGAATATTGTTAGGATCCACTCTCTTGATTGCTGACAATTCAGCCTCTGTAGGGGGATCCATTACAGGTACTTTTGTTTCATCAATTACCCATCCGGTATTTTCCTTAACTTCTTCCAGTGTTGTGTACGGGAAAATACAATCCAGTTTAAGAAGTTTTTCTCCAACCGGCTTCCTGAAAATACAAAGAGGCGTAACCAGAGTGAACATTTTATCAACAGCCGGTGATGTTGTTGCAAAATCTACGTGCTCGATAAAAGTTCTCTTGTCATGCTGAGTTTTCCAGATTATTGTTCTGGGAGTCATAGGCGTAAGCGAGGCGCTGCCTGCTCCTCCCGGCCCCCTGAGTTTCGGATGATCATATTCTCCGCCAACGTATGACATCGCGATCCTTCCTGTTTTATCCATCTGAAGGCATGAAAGGAAAGCTATATCTCCTTTACCGGACATATAAAGATCGAATATTTCATCCAGTCCGAAAGTCGCCACGGAACCAGTATAAGTATTTTCAGAAAGTGTGGATGCGAAATATGGGGGTCTTTTCCAGTCATGGTCCAGACCGTCACTGAGAGTAACATATGTATAATCTTTGCCAAGTGCCTTGGCCGCTTTCATGGCCACCATTGGAGTAGATGAAGCAAGACCATGGAACACAACGTCATTTTCCTGTATTTCACGTATGAGGGCTACTGCCATCATTTCAGGTTTTCCATATTCCATTTTATGACCTCCCTTCCAAAAGTTTAGCCACCCAGTCCGATACCGTACCTTCCTTCACAGCTTTCTGATAAGCCTTATGAGCATCCCAGTCAGCAGTGAGATAATCAGGATAACAAATTCCGGGTTTAGCACCGCCGGGTACTTCAACAACAGCTTCAACCAGCATATGAGGAATTGCCGTAAGCTTAGGTTCTTCCTGCATCCGGTATGTACCCACTATTCGCTCTGCTGTTATTATTACTTTTTTTGCTGCTCTTGCAAGAAGCGCATCCTGATAACTCGGGCCGAGTATACGGGCATTCCCGTAGATATCCGCTTCCTGTACATGAATTACGGCATAATCAGGCACAAGAGCTTTAACACATACTACTTCTTTCCCGTCAAACGGGCTTTTCATGACTTGATAAAAATCTGGGCGTAATGCAACTAAGTCGCTTCCCCACATGCCTCCGACTGGCATAAAGGGTATTCCATAGGCTCCCGCACGGAGAGCAGCAATCATCGCCGTTCAGGAACCCTCATATGCCTTGACTGTAGGATTTGCCCCCTCCATCGCTTTTCTCATACCTGGTGCCAGGCCGGCCTCATTTTCCAGACCAAAAAAACCGAAATATGCTTCACAAGACTGTGGCATCATGATATCAGTCGCAATTCCAGGTGCAGCCCCGCACATCCTGAGACTTTTTAAAGGTCTCTTTGTAAGGGCTAATGCAAAAGCAACAGGATTACGATGCATCCCATTACCACCGAAGCTGAGCAGCATATCATTTCTGATGAGATCGGCAGCCTTTGATAATGACATCAACTTTTCGTGCATTTTCAACCTCCTTTGATTAAATTTATTTTTACTCTTTCTACTACTGGTTCCAAGTGACTGAATATAAATACTGAATTAAATTCTTTACCTTATTTTAAACAGGCAGAAAATAATCATGTTTCACATGGTTATTATGCTGCCTGCCAATATATTATTTTTTCCGTAGCGATCCTGTCGCATCAACCGCTCTCAGATTCTCAAGTTCTTTCTCAGTTGGTTCAGGAACCATCTTGACATTCGGAGATATCTTTAACACCCAGCCTGTATTCTCTATTATTTCTTCAACAGACGAATGGCTGAAATACGCATCCAGATAAAATTCCTTTGTTACCGGATCAGGCCTCAGTATACCAAGATTTGTGATGATAGCTGAAGGGCCGCCACCAGGAAAACCGTATCTCTGGCGTGCATTTCCTCCATCAATGTAGCCGGGTGAGGAAATATAATCCACTCTGTCGGCAAATCTTTTTTTCTCATGAGCTGCCATTATTAAATATTTTTTGGCACCAACAGCGATTTCGTTAGCGCCGCCGCTTCCGTTAAGTCTTACTTTTGGAAGAGTATATCTTCCAACCTTCCACGGCTGTGTTCCTTCGTCCCATATACCTGTAGTATTAACGTTTCCGAATTTATCAATCTGTGCAGCCCCTATTACAGCATTGTCGACCCTGCCCGATGCCACGAGCATACCAAGAGCATCAATGGCATTTGTAAAGCTTGTTGCATTCGCGGATATGCGGTTATCCTCAATACCCCACGGCAGTCCTCCGACAGGAGTAGACCCGTATACTCCACCCTCAGTGAATGCTATAAGATTCGGAGCATGATTCTTCTGTGCGAAAAATCCTGCAAGCATACTCAGACCCACGCCGAATATTGCAAGCTCACCATCATTAAATTCTCTCCCTGTGGCAATCGCCATCCCTTCATTTTTAGAATATTCCATTATTTACCTCCCCCCATCGAAGACTTGATCTCAGAATCGCTTACTATCCATTTTTTATAAGGATCCATTAAAAATGCGGTTGCTGTATCTTTGAGAGTTTTGATCTTATCCTTGCCTATAACTTCCAGGTATTCCTCATATGTGGTGTAACTCCTGACATATTTATCTATGTATTCTTTTGTGCCATCCTCTGTTTTAAGCAGTTTATTCATCAGCCCCATATGTTCTTCATCACTGTCATAAACACCTGTTGAACATGCCGGCCATACACCCATGGGCCAATAGACAACTCCGTCAACAACAAGATCAGGGATCCTCACAAGGTTCGGAAACTGTTTTATACAGTCAGTATCAACAATATAATCTGTCTGCAGTATAACCTTTTTAGATGCACGGGAAAGTTCAAAACGACTCCATTCCGTACCAAGCATAATCGCATTCCCGTATATATCAGACATAGTTACATGGATCACTGCAAGATCAGGCGTGAGACTTTTCATAGCTCCCATTGTAACTCCGGTAAAAGGATCTTTAATCTCGGGTATCTTTTTTTTATTTGGAAAAACATCCGGTTCATCAGCAGAACAGGATTGCTGACCGGAACCTGTGCATATAAATGTGGGAACAAATGGCCAGCCTAAAGCACCACCCATGAGTCTGAGTGGAATTGCTCCATTGGAATAGTCTTCAAGAATTGTCTTGCCGCTTTCCACAACCCTTTTAAGACCGTTGGCAAAACCATATACCTCAAGACCGGAAAACCCGACCTCCATACGTTTCATGAGACCGGCACCGGCAAGCAGATTTGATCCCTGTGTATTACAGTTTGAAATGCAGTTTATATCCTTTACTCCATTGCGAACCATTTCACGAAAGAATGCTATACAGTCGGAACCTACAGGTAAAGCACCGCCATGGGCAAAAGTCATACCGTCCCATGTATATTTTTTTACTGCCTCTTGTATTGAAATAAGCTTGTTTTTCACTTGATTTCACTCCTTGATTAATATTAAAATGCCTTTAAGTCATTGAGTAACTCTTAATTCTAACTCCTGAAAATAACAATTAAGTGTGAAAAATGATCTTTGTGTTTTTTATAAAAGCTGTCTGAAAAGCCCCAGCTTTCAGGCAGTCTTTTTATTACCTCCTTAATTTTTTATTTTTATATCAGCCCCTTTGATTTTAAAAGTTTGAATGGACTGATAAACAGACGCCTGAACCCCAGTGACGAAGACTTATCTCCGTAAGCAAGTCCCATAAGCTGAGTAAAGTAGATAACAGGTAAATTATACTTAATCCCCTGCTTTTCACTGATAGCTTTCTGCCTTGTATCCAGGTTAGCCTGACAAAGCGGACATGCAACAACAATAGCCTCAGCACCTGACTGATGGGCTGACTCCAAAATTCTGGATGAAAGATCCATAACGATATCTGTTTCCGAAACAGAGTATCCGCCCCCGCAGCATTCGGCTTTACAGCCCCAGGTGACGGTCTCAGCTCCAACAGACTGCATTATAAAATCCAGAGACATCGGCTTTTCCGGATCATCAAATCCCACAATCTTTTTTGGCCTTGTAAGAAGGCACCCGTAGTACACGGCTGCTTTCAGCCCGTTAAGAGGTTTTACCACATGACTTGCAATCTCTTTCATACTGTTATTCTCAACAATAAGCTGAACCATACTGCTGACCTCGGGCTCAACAGGTGCGGATCTCCCCAGGAATTTCTCGACTGTATTTCTGACTGCCGTGTTATTCCTCATTTCAAAAGATGAACCTTTAAGGCGGCTAAAACATCCAGGACATGGACTTGTCACATGGTCAAGGTTCATGCTTTTTACAATATCAAGATTACGGGCTGAAAGACTTATATCAAGGTTATGATTTAAACTGTGAGCCGATGTGGCCCCGCAGCAATTCCAGTTTTTAATTTCATGAAGTTTTATTCCCAGGTGGCTGCACACAATGCGGGATGATTTATCATATTCGCTGGCCATTCCTTTTAAAGAACAACCGGGATAATAAGCTACATTTATCATTATTTTTCACCCCCGGCATAAAAATATTTAAATAAGCGTCTTACCTGTTTTACGCCTTTGATTTTAAAATGAAAAAGACTCAATTTGCCTTTAAAAAACATTTTAATGCCAAGCTCCGTATCCTTGAATAACATTCCGCTTTTTATATTGAACTGCATAACGGAACCAAGTTCATGAAGCCTTCCTGAATGCTGAACTGACCTCAATACTATTTCATGGAACAGCATAACGTTTTCACGTGAGGGTTTAATATTTTTTTTATGACTTTTTTCACGAAGGTAATCCATAATTCTGGCTACGCTGATCCCTGAAGGGCAGCGGTCAAAGCAGAGTTGACATGAAACACATGTCCACAGAGAATCCATATGCAACAGTTTATCCTCCTGTCCGAGTTTTATAAGCTGTATAATTTTCCGTGGTGTAAAATCGAATATATGAGTATTTGAACAGCCGCCAGTGCATTTACCGCATTCCAGACACATCTCAATATCAACACCGCAGCTCTGTTTTATTTCATCAGCCAGTCTATTGTCTGTTTCATCCAGTTTTACTAAATGATAAAAAACTTCTGATGTCTGCCGGACTGTTTCTGACATATCATTCTCCTGTATTTTCACGGCCGAACATGGCCAATACTTCAGCTGCTGCTGATGCTCCCTGCTGCAGGGCCCCTTTTGTCTCTACCGCATATGTACACGAACCCGCGACAAAAATCATATCAGATGCTCTTGAAGGACTTCCGTAAACCGTCTCCAAAAATCCGTAATGATCTGACTCCAGTCTGAAAATCTCCGCCATTTGCTTTGTCCCCGCACTCGGTTCTATTGCAGCAGCCAGTACAACCATATCAGCCCTTACCTCAACAGGTACACCCATAAGAGTATCTTCAACCCTTAAAGTCATTCTGCCGTTTTCAGGCAGAATCTTGGCTGGTCTGCCTCTGACATAACGAACATGCTTTTCTTCAATAACAGTACGCACAAATTCCTCGTATTCCTTTCCCGCTGCACGGTAATCCATGTAAAAAACGAAACATTTTGCGTCCGGGAGAATATCTTTAACAAGTCCAGCCTGTTTTGCAGTTATCATGCAGCAAATTTTAGAACAGTAAGGATACCCTTTTGACCTGTCCCGCGAGCCGACACATTTGATAAAAGCAATTGTCTTGGGTTTTTTTATCATTCCTGATTTATCTTCAATCCACTCCTTCAGTTTCGCTTCAAACTCGAGTGTATTGAGAACATTATCATATTCGCCATATCCATATTCGCCATATGCAGAAACATCAAAAAGCCCGAAACCCGTTGCAATTACAACTGCATCAGCCTGAACTTTATCATTCTGCCCGTCAGTACCCTTGAGTTCTACAATGTATCCCTTTCCCTGCTTTGTGCTTGCAACAGGTACTGTTCCGGTTTTTATCTGAACATTCCCGCAATTTTTAAGATCATCATATTTCATCTGCACAAGTCTGGCAGGATCCTCCCACCGAGGGAAACTGCTGTACAGGTTGAGGAGAGTTCCCCCGAGTGAGTTTTCTTTTTCCACAAGCATAACTTTATAACCGGAATTACCAATCTGCAATGCGGCTTCCATCCCGGCTATTCCGCCGCCTATTACAAGAACAGTTTTATCTTTCATCAATCGATCTCCTTATTTAATCCCAAAAAATTTAATACACCATCCATAGATACGCTGTTTGCCTGAAATCCGAGGCTTTTTATCGGCAAACCAATAGCGAGCCCGATCAGTTGAGACAGATCTATAACAGGAATATTATAAGGGCCGAATCCCTTTGCCGCAAGATTAGACTGTTCCCTGTCAAGCCCTGTGTTACATCCCGGACAGACAGTAGTCATAAGCTGTACTCCTTCCGCTTTGGCGCTGTCAAATTTCCTTGACAGATGAGGCTGCACCATACTTTCTTTGTGAGTAAATCCCCGTCCTACTGCATAACCACAACACATTCTTCTCTCTTTGTAAAAAACCGGTGTTGCTCCAAGAACTTCATATATCTTTTCATGAAATGTCGGCAAATCACCATCATCAAGAATTCCATACTGCTGAGCAAGGTAATGGCAGCCGTAATGTGATGCCACCCGCAAACCGTTAAGAGGCCGTACAACAAGAGATTTGATTCTATCTATCAATAGATAATACAATTCCTGCACATGATAAATTGTAGTTTTACCTTTATAATTATATCCCCATTTTCCTATAAGCTCATTCACCTGCTCTTTCATGCCGGGTGCATGATTTACTATGTGAGACAACTCGCGCATATATCCGAAGCATCCATTACAAAAGGCATATGTATCCAGATTATACTTCTGTTCAACCATAGCGAGGTTCCTTGCAGTTACCGCCAGTGAAGCTTCAGGTGTATACCCGGAACATGTTAGTATATATCCCGAACAGCATGTCTGGTCCGGATCCATTATAACCTCAACACCGATTTTTGACAGTACTGTTTTGACAGCAAGCTCTGTTCCAGGGTATTCCATGCTTCCGGTACAGCTGCGGAAAAGAAATATTTTTTCCGGTATCTCCGGTATCCGTTCTTCCGGTCTGATTACCCTGACTTGAATATTATCACTCATTTGTAATTCTCCCTTCTGCGAAGCTCATTCTCAGTCCTTTCTCCTCCTGAGATTCAATCTTTTTCATCCACGCCACGGCTCCGGTTTGTTCAAATATTTCCCTGTATTCCTTTTTAGCCCTTTCTGATACTTCAGGCCATGGAGAAACGTTTATCGCAGTGCGAAGTTTTTTTATACGTTCTATACCTTTCGCACCGGGTACAAAACTCAGACCTTCATCAAGAGCTTTGTATGTAAATTTATTTATATTGACGACATATTTTAATCCGTATCCATTTTCAAGTGCCAAATATCTGAGCTGCATCATAAGCATTGGATAACTGATATCAACCGGACATACCCTGTAACAATTTGCACACCAGAAACATCTCCAGATTTCTTCGCTGTCCAGCAGTCTGGATATATTCCCTGATAGTATATCATTGATAATTGCCCTTGGATTATAAGAAGTAGTAAGCGCAGCAACCGGGCAGTTACCCGTGCATTTCCCGCATTGAAGACAGCTTTCAAGATTCTGGGCCAGTTTATATCTGTCAACTTTCTGGAATAGCTGATCGTCCCAATCTTTTTCCGATTCTCGTGGCAAACTATACCTCCAAAAAAAATAAATATTTTTGTATTATTATTTATTATAAATATGCAATAATCATGCCAAGCTATAAAAACCATTATAAAGCGCCTCTTTAAGCTAAATTCTTCCAGTTTAAACAGGTTTTATTATTAATATTCTTATTCATTCTGTGTTTTATTAATAATATTTTTCAATTGTCAGATTTTCAGAATTAAGATGTGCCCGTTTTTTGAATAGTGGCGTCAGAAAGTTGACATTTTTTTCACATCATCCGGTAGGACTTTCAACTCCGGAATGCCGAATTGAATACGTAGTGGTTTCATCTTAGTTGCCCCGAAGAAGTTAAAACATATAAGAAAGAAATCCGTAATCCGAAAAAGTATACCAACAGATGGATGTTGAATGGCAGATTACTCAACATAAAAATTTTACTTCGCAACAATCATCGCTTCACCTTATCAACGATACTCACGCTGTACTTTATTCAAAATAAAAAAATTTAAAAAATATTTTTGCTTTTTTTAACCCATGATATATTAAGGGTTAAAAAATTATTATAACAGGAGTTGTATTTTTATGAAGAAAGAGATTCTCGCTGTAATGTGTGTACTTACTTTGGTATTAACGTCAGGTTTTGCTTTCACAAGCTGCAAAAAAGCAGATAAGTCTTCTCCGGTTGCGGCTGAAGAAAAGAAAACTGATGCTTCAGCAACTAAAACAGATAAAGAAGATGATATGAAAAAGGAAGTTGATAATGCATCCGGTTTCAATTTTAAATAACATGGATCTACCGGTAGAAAAAAATTGATCTGATGACTCATGACTATAAACTGATTTATAATTTCACAGTCATGGGTCTCATTTTTTAAATGTAAATGTTTTGTGAAGTCCGGTGTACGATGAATATTTCAGGTTCATAAAGGATACTTTGAGCAGATTCTTATCAGGTTTCATCTGTAAATTTCATACTCAGACCGATTCAGCTGTTCTCTCCCCGCTGAATGTTACTACATACATGGATAAGTTATAATATATGCAAAACTATAACCCAAACATCTGAAACTGATGCAGCACCTAACAAAACACTTAACAGCAAAACGGCTAATTACTCAACGTCCGCTGATATTGGTTAACATGCTATGAATGATACGAGAGAACAGAAAAAGTAAAAAGGATTAGCCAAAGTATGGCAAAGGCAAATCTTGCATATAGTAGTATCTTTCTGATGATTTTATTTGTCAGGTAAATATTAATTAAATCTTCATAAACCCATCCCCCGTCCAGAGGGAGAATCGGAAATGAATTTATTATGCCAAAAAACAGATTTCCTAATGACAGGTATAATAAAAGTCCGGAAGAAGTTAACATCGCAATTAATCCCAATAATACAGCCAGCAAAGCATTGGTTCCGATACTCGATGCATTAAATCTTAAATGTACTCTCCGGTCAGCCTGGAAAAAAGTAGTCTCTTCAGCCTCTATAAATCCTCCGACCATAGAACCTGCCATCACACCTACCTGTTTGATTTTAATGCCATTATTAGCAAGAACAACTCCATGAGCAAATTCATGCACACATAGCCCTATAACAAGACCAGCTATAAACCCAAAAGCTTTTATCGCCTGTGTTCCTCCACTGTTTTGTTGTAACAACGGGAAGTGACCATAAGCAGAAAAGTATGTCAATATGATTAAAGTGAAAGCGATAATTCCAACTCCAAAGAAGGTTGCAATCTTCTCATATATATTCCAGAACCTGCGATAGCGCATGGTTATATTATAAAAAAATTCAGGTATGGCTCTTTTACTTACGAGAACCATACCTTTGTTCTGCGAATTGAATTCATCTGCAACGAACTCAAATTTAGCAAACAGATCTTTATACCTTACACATATATCATTTAATTCATCTGTTTTGTTGTTATTCTCTGCCTGAGTCTGCTTAAGGATTTCTCCCATGTTTACAAAACTGGAGTATACATCATTGAGCGAATTATCAGCCTTCATCCCCTTGCCATTATAAGCCTGTATTCTCTGAACGTCTTTTTCCAGACGATCCAAGCGGTTATTAAGGATCTCTAATTTCGCCTGATGCATTTTTGTCATGCTGTCCTAACCAATAATTCCTTTACCTTTATCTGTAATGTCATATTTTTTACCACCGAAAAGCTTCTTCGATATTACAACAATATAACCGTCTTTTTCAAGCTCATCCAGCACTGCCTGAGCTCTCCCTGTCGCTCCTACAGGATTATTCCCGCTTTTAATCTGAGTAAGCCTATTTCGCACAATAGTCGTTAGTTGACCTGATTCTTTTGGACCGTCTTTTAAAGCTTCAAGATAAAGTTTTTGAACCTGTGTTAATTCACCATTTTGCATTATTTAACACCTCCTGATTTTTTTACTGCTTCAAACCTTCACACAGATAACGCTAATGCTTATGATATCCTGAAAAAATATACGGGATTTAATTGAAACGAATCATCCCATTAAGCATTATTTCATATAATATTACAGCAAATCTTACTGAATTATAATTTAATAAATATTTACTGTTCTGTCTATCAATATTTTATAAGCATCTCACAACAGTCCCTCTTGTGATTTATCTTAACGATAAAACCGGGTAAAGAAGACTTCACCCGGTTATCGCTATATTTTCAAATTAAAACCATTTTTAATTCCTCTTATTTCTGAGGGATCTATATTTTCAACCTGAGACTGTGATACCCTTAAACAGCTTCTTCAACTTTTGAAGCTATTTCAATTTCCTGAGCAGTTATTGAATTCTTTTTCTTGAAGAAGTCAACATAGAAAAATGCTGTCAGTACAATCGCAAGAGCCGGTATCCAGGCAAGATGATACATACCTTTAACTATATACGTATAGCTGAGGTAACCTGCTCCCGGTAATGCTATGACAAAAGTTGTGATTAGCAATGCAAACCAGAAATACCCTGTAGGTCTTCCAACCAGCTTAAGCCATATGATAACTGTCATGAATGACATCAACGCAAGCAGACTTGATAGCGCGGGGAATAGAATCCAGATATAGAACCATCCTCCGGAAAGAGATAATGCAGCACAGGCAACAAGTGAAAGAGATGCAGCTCCCCATTTAGCCGCCCCATTATTAGGAGATACAGGTTTAACAAACATTCCCCAGAGTTCCAGCATAAAAATTCTCATATTTCGTGCGCCGGATTCCAGCGTTGTGATCATAAAAATACTTCCAAGCAATCCTCCCCACACAGCCCAGGAGTGATAGGTAATAAAAGTAAATACACTTCCTGCAATCTGTGCATAGCCGTTCTGAAGTATAAATATCCAGCCCTTGGCTATATATTCAGTGTATACAGCTAACGGAAGAACAGCTGCAGAAGCCAGGGCTACAAATGCAGTGAGACCTTCAAGCACTTCGCCGCCGTAACCGATAATACGTACATATTTCTCATCAGGAACACGTCTTGAAGTATATCCCGTTGTCCAGAAAGAGTGCATTCCGGTTAATGCTCCGCATGAGATCGTTAAAAACAGCATAGGCCATAGTGGACCCTGTTTTGTGGTGGCTATAACTGCCGGCAGCTGAATTGGAATATTACCAACGATACAGCCGATTAACAGTGCTGTCGCACCTACGCACATAAAACAGAAATTAAGAAAGTTTCTCGGTTCAACCAGCATCCAGGCAGGAATAGAAGCTGAAACAACCGGGTAAATAGTGAAAATAGCAAACCAGACATAAAACGGTAAACTTATCGGGTGATACATACCCAGAACAATACAAATTGCAACTATAACTATACCAATAGCTGTCGCTCTTGTTACTGACCAGCCGAACTTATAAATCAGAAAACCCATCATAACTCCGCAGCCTGTGAACGCAAATGTAGGAAGTGTCATTTCAGGAGTAGCCACGAAAAGCTTGGCAAGCGCTGTTAAAAAAACAGCCATAAACGCAGCAATACTGCACCATCCGAGAAAAACACCCATCTTACCGGCTCTTTCACTTATAAGTTCCCTGATAAGGAGCCCTATAGTCATACCTTTTTTGCGCATGGATAGATGCATTGTAGCATAGTCATGGGGTGATCCCAGAAATATGTTACCTACGGTGATGTAAAGGAATGCGGGCAGAAAACCCCACATAGCACCGGTTGCTCCTCCGGCTAAAGGAGCTCCACCGGCAATTGAAGCCCAGTGATCTCCAAACAGAGTTACCGGATTAGCTGGATAAAAATCCACGTCATCACGGAATTCAACTGCCGGAACTTTCCTGCCTGGCTTAAATTTGAGATAAGTTTTCTGCAGGTATCCGCTGATGATTAAAAATCCAAAAGTCCAGATTGCCAACCCGATAATTGTCAGGGTCGAAGTAGTAAGTACCATATATTGCACCTCTCCTTTTTAGAATTTAATTATTTGTAGTACTGTAATTATAATTCGCAGATTCCATGCCAATCCTCAAAATATTTGCAGCACCTGAATAATTTTAATGTCACTACCCAACATGCATGTTAAGTTAATCATGACTTTTATTTTATAGAAACAGATTTTCTTTATAGAAAGAAGAAGAGCCGATTAAGCTTTAATAAAAGGAAAGGATGATATGCATAAAGTGAAGATGATAATCTGAGCATTTAAAAATGATCAGTAAGTACTGGATATAATTCGAGAGCATGTATTACACTCGCAACAGGTAATACTTCTCAAAAAGAAACTAATAGAGAATGCAGAGCAGCCATTCAATAATAATGGCAACAATAAAGAGCCTTGATTAATGAAAGAATTATTTTATTTTTTTAATAAAAACTGTAATTACGAATCAGAAGTAGTGTACACAGCTACTAATGAAAGAAGATTTTAATCTTCCAGAATAAAATAAAAAAATATATTAAATACAGACCGTCCAATTAATATGTTGAAATCTTTTTTATTAACAAAAATTTACGTTAATCTGAAATTGAGGAATATAGATAGTATATGTCTATTTCTCGGATTTTACAGCGTAAACAAATCAGCAAAGTGTCAGGAACCTGACAATATGTCAGGCTTTTGACACATCGATCTGTCAGATTTCTCATACTTGAACGTCATATAAAATTATAATTATTCTGTAAAAGTCCAGGTTTTAGTATAATAATCTCTAAAAAATAATTATTATACTAAATAAATTCATGTTCAGGGTATTAATAATGCTGGCTTACTGGCTGAAAAAAGAATATAATTTAATCATGGCGTTCAGTAAATCTGCAGATCAGACAGCATTACTGTTATAAATATATTGTTTGATCTGTTCAAGAATATATCCGGCTTCTTCCTCATCCACACTGCTCATAAATGCAATAGTTTTTTTACCATAATTAAATTTAATATACCCCTTGAAAAATGTATTGTACACAACTCCTCTTCGGTGTCGTAATGATGCATTTGGTACAATCTGAATATCTTTAACCCCTTCCAGCAGGTACTCTCTGCTTCTGAGAATCCCGATAATATATGCTTTTTCGATTTTCAAAGTCCCTGGCAATATGGTAACTATCTCCCTTCCCGCTATCACCCATAGCAGTTTCAGAAACAGATAGAACCCCATTATAGTCCATACTATAAACCAGAGCATAAAAATAATATTAAATCCCTGAAGCACCTCCATCTTTAGAATTAATGCAACAACAACCTTTTCTCCCAATATCCAGACACATGAAGATGCAACCAGAAATATAATGAATGAAATTTTCTTCATTGAAGGGACAGTAATTAAAAGAATATCCTTTGATTTCTCGATTTTCGCTCTTCTGTGTTTCAATCCTTCATTAGTCATTAATAAACCACCCTGATTAAAATCATTCTAATGAGTCTGCCTTAACATCTTACTATTTAGTAAAGAAAGCTGCATATCTTAATGAACAAACCTCTATTTAATTCCTTACTCATT
This sequence comes from Spirochaetota bacterium, assembly GCA_963664815.2. Classification (GTDB taxonomy): domain Bacteria; phylum Spirochaetota; class UBA4802; order UBA4802; family UBA5550; genus WRGT01. The sequence goes on along the minus strand of CAXXHB010000003.1, from coordinate 392,370 downwards.
AAATTCTCAACATTTCATCTTTAAATTTCAAATTAAAATCATGTACGACAGTTCTTAGTGCAGCTCTCTCTAATTTGAAATCTATTTTTTTATCATTTCCATGAAAGCCTCAATCCGCGTCTGCAGCTGTCCTGAATCCTGTTCACTATAATCCGTTTCCAGATGAAGAAAGGGGATCCCTTCATTTCGCAAAGCCTCTCTCAGCAGATAACTTTCTGTGGAATAAAGACCACAGAACTGCAGAGAGCAATCTATAACACCGTCTGCATTATAATCTTTAACATAGCGAAGAATATCTTCAATCCGTGCACTATTGGGGGTAAAACATGCACAATTGGTTTTCATATAGCGATCGGCCAAAGCCATAATCTGTTCTTCCAAATTACTGCTGTTTTCATCAACAAGATTTTCAAAATACCGTGTACCTGTGCAGCTTTCTTCACAAACAACAACTCCTCCGGAAGTCTCTATCAGGTGATGAAGTTTCCAGTTTGGCAGAGCCATTGGTGTTCCCGTCACAAGTATACGGGGGGTATCAGCAGAAAAAGTACCTTCTCTTTTAATTATCCTGTCTTCCAGTTCATCACAGAGAATATTGATCATTTCAACAAAACGTATTGGATCATCATAGAAAGCCACCTGTATGACCATGAGGGCGTCCTTACCGCTGATGGGTACAGGTGATGCCTGTCTGGTCAGATTAAGCCGGCTCAATGCTCTGCGCTTGTTGTTTATAGTAACTATACTCCTGGCCAGAGCATCAAAGGTTAAATGCTTACCGGTTAAACCCTGGGAAACTTTTATCAGTTGCCGTATTTCACTGACAAAACTCCGGATGTCCTCCTCCCTTTTCATCTGTGGTACCTGCATTATATGCATAGGTACATCCTGAGCCAGAATTTCCCAGGCTTTTTTCTTCCCGTCACATGTAGCTTCCCCGATAAAGATATCTGCTATCTGGCAAAAGGGACTGGTTCTGTCAAGGCGTGATCCCATAGAAGACTTAATCAATGGGCAGGTATTTGCCGGCAAATATTTCTCTCCGCCGGGAACCCAGAACTGATCGCCACCGCATAAACCAGTACTGATTCCACCTAAAGCCAGAATAATTTCATCCGGAACATAAACACAATAGACACCAAAAACCTTACCCCCTTGCTGTTTATGTTCAAAAAGTTCATAAGGACGGCGTCCATGTACACTGGCCACCATCCTGCTGAAATAATCTATCTTATCGGGTCTTCTTTCCTGCTTCTGAATTATCCGTTTATATACTCCGGGGAATGTATCCAGAAAAATATCATGCTTATCCAGATCAATGCCTATATCTGACCACATTTGTCTGATTTCCTGATAAGTTGCCATTTTTTCTTCCTCTCCGGATTACATAAAAGAGCTGCAATTAATTAAAATAAACGTAGAATTACTTAACAAAATGTCAGTTTTTTTGAAACAAGATCAGTCTCTATATCAAGAACCTTCAATTTGTAATATAACGTACTGCGGGGAATTCCCAGAACCTGCGCTGCCTGAGATTTATTATAATCACAGTTTTTAAGAACTTCAAGAATTACTTCCCTTTCTCGAGTATCAATTAATTCATCAAGTTTTATATTACTGTTAATTGGCTCCTCAATCTCTGAAATAACTGGTTTATTATTCATGTTAATCCTGTCACCAGATAATGTTGTATTTAAACCGGATTCACTTACTGTCTGCAATGTAATATAATTATCTTCACTGAGAATAAATATTCTTTCGAGTATATTGTGAAGCTGCCTTACATTACCAGGCCAGGAATAATCGGTCAATAAATCAATAACATCAGAACCAATACCACTGATAGATCTTCCATATTGAAGATTCAGCTGATTGATGAACAGTTGAATAAGACCCGGGATATCGCATTTTCTTTCTCTTAAAGGTGGTATTTCCAGAACAACAACACTCATACGATAAAAGAGATCCTTTCGGAATATATTCTCTTCTACAAGTTTTTTCATATCGCGGTTTGTCGCAGCGATAATCCTCACATCACTTACCAGAGGTGTTTTCCCTCCTACCCGGTAATAATTTTTCTCCTGGAGAACGCGCAGGAATTTTGCCTGCATTTCTATCGGCAGCTCCCCTATTTCATCCAGAAAAAGAGTTCCCAGTTTGGCAAGTTCAAACTTTCCAGGTTTACCATTTTTAGACGCTCCCGTAAAAGCACCGGATTCATAGCCGAACATTTCACTTTCGAATAATGCTTCAGGAATAGCGCCGCAATTAATTTCAATAAATGGTTTATCATACCTTTGACTATTACGATATATATATTTTGCCATAAGCTCTTTCCCGGTACCACTTTCACCTGTAATAAGAACCGTGGCATTCGAAGCAGCAACCCTGGCAGCCTGTTTCAATATAGTTAATGTTTCTGTATCTATCGTATAAAACTTTTCTTCTGCATTGGATACCTGAGTGCATTCACGTGAATCCATAATCTGTTCAAGTTTAACGACTCTCGTCTGATAATGGTCAATCTTACTTATAAGATTCTTTGTGACGGTGATATCCTTACTTGTACAGACCACTCCTATCATCTCACCTCCAGAGGAGATAACAGGTACCGCATTCCTGACAATAACAATTCCACTATCCAGTTCAGTTATAACATCCCGATATGTATCATGATCTGTTATTACTTTCAAAGGAAGATCATCAGGAATAAAATCAGCAAGCTTTTTACCTAAAATTATTGATGCTTTAAAACCAAACATTTTTTCAGCACTATGATTCCAGTAAGTTACTACACCGGTACAGTCTATTACCTGTATGGCTTCAGAAATATTTTCCATAATTGAATACATATGTTCACCAAGCATTTCCAGCTTTGATGAAAATCCATTACACACATCGCGTGCAGTTAAAACACCAAGAACATTTTTGTCCTTGTCGACAACAGGCAAACGCCCTATCCTGTTTTCACGCATAACGCTTCTGGCGTCAATCAGGGAAATTTTCGGGGATGTTGTTATTATTTTATTATTGCAGATATGCGAGATAGGTTTCTGCTGGTCAAATCCGTCTTTTATAATGTTCAACAGATGTTTCTTTGTTACTATATGTATGAACTTATCTGATTCATCAATTATAAAGATCTCTTCCCAGTCATTTGCCAGAATCAAATTCACAACATCACTGATAGACACGTTATGTTTTACAACACCGAAATTCCGCGTCATTACGTCTTCAACCCGCAGATCAGTTATGCGGATTTCAGACATTGAATTTAATTCACTAGTCATAGAATACTTCTCCAGACTATCCAATTCATTATTAATAATGAAATCTCTTCAAGTCAAGCCAGTTTAAATTAATAACTTTTTCATGTCTACAAAAAAATAATTTGATAGACAGTCAAAACTTGATGGATTAATTTATTTTCAAAGATGTACTAATCTGAAGTTCCGTACTTCATAATAAATGCCGCGCTATTACAGCATCATTGAAGAAAAAAAAGATCCGTTTTCCTGACAATATATATTCCTTACAATAAACTCCATCTTGTTTGTAAATCCGGTTGTTAAATTTTTCTTGTAATTTTTTCTATATCTATGACATTAAACGCTATTTTGGTTGTTTACAATCTATCATGGGAAAACGATTTCAGAAACAGGTTTAAATCCTTTCTGGTCAATCCTTCATTAGGAGTAGATTTATATGTTAAAGTTTGTAATAGTTTCTATAATAGTGATCGGTCTGATTTATTACTGGTTATTTAACAACAAAAAGATGAAAACATATAATCACTATATGAAAAGAAAAAAAATATTTGATGATTTTATTAAAGATTTCAGGTCAACAGAAAAGTATGTTAACCAGAATATGGCTCTCGCCATCAATTATGATGATAAAAAGCTCTGTATTTGCGTGATGAAAAATGGAACTCCTGCTTCTTTTATATATCAATTTGATGACATCATAGGTTGTGATATTCTGGAAGATGGAGTTGAAATAAAAACAGATATCCCGGAATATGAATTAAATGCTGAAAATCCTTCTTCAGAAAAAGAATCAGCAATTAGAGATCTGTTTGTTATACACCAAAAAATAAACAGAATTGATCTAAAAATATTATTTAATGATTATCAAAATACATCTGTATTAGCGAACTTTTTATTCTGGGAAACAAGTAAGGATAGCGAGGATTATAGAGTACTGCTTAAAGACGCTTTAAAATGGCATGGAATAATTAATAATATCATCAAAAAAGGGTGTTAATAATAAGACAATTACAGACTTACTTATATTTAAAGGATGGCAAGCCAGATATCCGTTCAATTCGGGCAATATTTGCAGATATCATGAGATTTCCAATCAAACTCTATACCTGAAGGAATACGTTAAACGCACTCTGCCAATAAACCTAATGTTCTACAACATAGAATAATTTTAACTATCGGCATCAAATTTTAATCAATACATAATCTTTGAGTGAGAAAAACGAGATCACTTTTTCGAGACTGTACTTACGTACGGTGAAATATATTGTCCGGTCAGTTTTTAAAATTTTAGTAAAACAGTTATGATGCCCATTTCCCTCAAGCTCAATCGGGCCTATTTCATCAATAAAAACCGGATCAGTTTCTGTATTAATTATATCATCAATTATTGAATCGGCAAAACTGAAGCCATAATGGCAGAAGCTGAATGGCCCATATGCAAATAATGGTTTCTTATCCAGGGGAAACAATTCTGTTTTTAACGACTGAGTTACTGTCTCACCGGTAGATAATCTGACAATTTCGTAACCGCAGAATATTGAATTCCTGAATATTTTCTGTGTAATAAACCCATCACCCTCTTTTTGTTCAAGGTAGATAGATTTTATTTTTGCTGTCTTCCCCTGATTGTATTCACCGCAGATTATATAAATCATTTTTAACACTTAAAGCCTTGATTAGAAATCCGACAACTGCCATAGACGACAATCCCGGTAAAACCATACGAAATACTCTTTTTTAGAAAGCTTCGTTCAACTTAATAAAACAATTATTCACAATTTATCATCCCTGTGAATAACGGCCATCGTTCCCTGATTGAACATATTTCGCGAAAAACATTCAACCGAGATATCCGCTCCCGTTACCATGTGCATGAACATACTCTTGTTTCCCACTGCAATACTTTTACCGGCAAATGAACTTCCGAAGGTATTCCCGGGAACAGATTTAAAATATCCGGAAAACGGGTACTCATTTGTTCTATCCACTTCATCAAAATAACGATATCCTTTCGGATAATCAAAAAACCGGTGCTCTCCGGAAGATATTGTTAGATACTGCGCATCCCCTGTTTCATAGTAAAACCACTCTTTCCCGTTATTACACGATATGTGAGACAGCAGAAATTCATCCAGCCCCACACCCTCCATTATTATCAGTGCAACATTTTTCTCTGCAATTTTTTTCTCTATAACTCCCCTTATACCGGTAATATCTTTAACATCATAATCTGTTATATGCAATGGAATATTAAAATTATCAGAAGGGATCATTACCGGAACTTTCATGGTAGGGCTCATGGCTTTAAAGGTATACCCCATACGGGCGAGTATAAGAAATTCCGGTACCCGCAAAGCCTGAGCAGGCGTACCATTAAAAAGTCTGACAACCTCTTCGCGTGGAATAATTTTTTCAACAAACGGATGGGAGTTTATAAAGTCAAGGTCTTTCTGACTCGGATTATAGAGGCCTGCATATTTTGTCGACCAGTTTGTACACACGCCGATCCCATCAAGCCTCGTTATATCGATGCTTCCTAACAGGGGAGTCATATCACCGGATCCGACTACTATCGCAGAAAAACCTGATTTATTAACAAAGCGACCTACTTCATTGAAAGCATCAGTTATCATTTCAGCACGGGATTCTTCCTTCATTGCATTATATCTTCCGGCGAAATACTGGGCAGCATAGGAAAGAAACACAAAACGCGGATTATAACTCTCTATAAGATCAAGAGCCGTGTCGCTTACCCAGCGATTGCTTCCACTATCCATATCACCGGGATAAGGATGCCGCTGCAGCACATTTTTCACGATTCCGGCAACCGGGGTTTCTGTCTCAGCTTTATCACCGGTTTTTAGATCGAATGCGTTCTGCCACCCACGTGCATCCACTATCGTTGTACTCATTTGTTTATTCCTCTTGTATTTTCTTCCCGGGTTTTTTCACTTGTTAAATTAATTGTAAATCCGCAGGAAGGACACATTCCATCTTCAATATGAATTTTTTTCAGTTTGTCACCACCACAGCCAAGACTGAAACGCTCAATTACAACAGTTCCACATGATGGACAAATGGTATTTACCCAGTCTGATCCTACAAAGTTATGAAAATAGATATATGGGAGTTTTTTCCTTGATACAATCAACGCGTTATCAATATAGCCGATGTCGGGATATTCTTCACCCTTCATCTCATCCTCCGGAAGAAGCCGGAATACATGCCAGGGTATTGATGGATTAACTCCGGCAATAAAATCAGCAATTGAATCTATTTCGTTATCATTACCCCCTGTGATAACAGGTGTTGTCACCTCCACATGCCGGTTTGATGCGAGCCGTCTTATATTCCTCAATACAGGTTTTGATGAATCTATGCCGATATAAGCAGTATTGAAACTGTCTGAAATTCCCTTGAGACTGATATTAAAAAAAGAAAAAACTGATGCCAGTATCTCTGCAGATTCTTCAGTCATATACCCGTTTGTCAGGCAGCCCATTTTAACACCTGCGACTCCAGCCTCCCTTGAAACCTCAACAAGTGAAGGTATTGATACTGTTGGCTCATTCACATTAAAGATAATACTGTGGCAATTGAGTTTCTTTGCCATTGCGACAAGTTCATCTGCCGGAAGATTAAACATTCTCTCCTGTTGATGCTCCGGACATTCCTTTGCAATATAAGCATTGGAACAGTACCGGCAGCGGAAATTGCAGCTTGTTGTACCTATTGTAAGACACCGGCTCCCAGGATAAATATGATAGAAAGGAATAGATTCAACCTGAGATGTTCCGCAGGCACTCCACCGGTGAGGAAACCGTTCCTTAATCTCTCCCTCACAAACTATATACATCCGGCAAAACCCGGTTTTTCCCCCGGCTATTTCACATCGTCTTTCACAATAACTGCATCGCATTCATCATACCTTAAGAAAATATCTGATACCATTTATACTTATAACAATATCTATTCATAACTAAATGTTTAAAGATTCTCATTGATAACAAAATAAAGCAATCTGTTTTTGTAAAACATAATTTTATCAAATATTATTGATGCCAGTCTGAACAGACTGCAGCGGCATCACAATGGAGGCATTCCTTCCAATATCCGTTTTATATCGTTATCAGCAATACTTATCCCATAGATTTCCAGATAAAATTTCTTCATTTCTTTTTCAATATCCCAGTTTTTGAAAAGACCCGGATGAAATTTTTTCCCCAGGAATACAGGCAGGATCGCAGTTTCGCAACTTGTCATATCCCAGCAGAATACGCCTGTTGGTATTTTAAAAACCCTTCTGTTTTTATATGCCCTGAGAGTATCCAGTCCCCGGGTATTTTTTACAGCATCAAAGGAACCGTACATTCCCAGTAAAATTATATCAGGGTCCCAGGCTATAATCTGTTCCATGCTTGCTGCTGCAAAATATTTATCCAGCTTTTTCGGAAGATAGATACCTCCCGCCAGTTCAGTATACCATCTCATAATTGTATTGTTCCCCTGGGTTGAACAGAGGTCATTAAGCTTACCATAATAAACCCGGGGCCTACCCGATTCAGGAATCTTCGAGGTAATGGCAAATACTCTTGAAGTAATTTCATCCAGGTATTTACAATATTTTTCAGCCCTTGGCGCAGTATCTCTGCCGAGCACATCACTGAAAAACATAATCTGTTTTTTGAATTCTCCGGTATATTCATCCATAGTCGAAGGTGTATATTTATCATTAAATGGGCATAATACAGCAATACCGGCTTCCATAACCTTCTCCATACTGCTACGCCCTTTAGGATAAAACACAAGGTCTACTTTCAGCTTCAGCAGCCGTTCGACATCGGGTATACCTTCGGTTGAATTTACCGGGATTCCTGCAAGCTCAGGGTAAAACTTATGCGCCCAGGGTGAAATTCCTTTTGGCATTAAAGCTATTCTCGAACCCTTGCTGAGCATTACTATCTTGTCATATGCCGGATTATAAAAGCATGCTATCCTCTGCGGATAAAAAGGTATTTCAGTTTTACCGCCGTCGATTGTTTTAACTGTTCTTTCAGGTCCTTGCTGTGGTAAAGAGTTCTTATCACCACAATTAACCAATGCTGCACAGATAATGAATATAAGGATTACAGCTTTCTTTCTCATGATATTCACATTGGCGGAAGATGCTTCAATATTCTTTCCGCATCATTATCTGTTATTTTTTTATCATATATTTCTGAATAAAATTTTTTCATTTCATCTGCCATATTCCACTCTTTAAATTGTTCAGGATAGAATATCTTTGCCATGTAAATCATTAATAGAACACTCTCCCCGCTGGCAAAATCCCATAAGAGAACTCCCTCAGGTATAAGAAAAACTTTCCCGGTTTTAACAGCCCGCAGAGATCCCCATGCAGGATTTTTTTTAATCATATCAGTGGAACTGCACCATCCGCTGAGAAGAATAATGTCAGGATCCCACGCAATTACCTGTTCCATGTTGACTTCTACAAAATTATTATCCATCGATTGGGGAAGAAAATTACCACCTGCAATTTCGGTATCCCAGTTCATCACGCTGGCTTTTCCCTGGCTGTTTAACGGATTCCCGCCTCTGCCTCCATAATAAATCCTCGGACGATCCTTTTCCTTTATTTTTGATGTTATTGCGCGAATCTGACCGATTTTCTTATCAAAATATATACAGTACCTGGCAGCTCTCACTCTGGCATCAGGGCCAAGCAGCTCACCAAAAAAATTTATCTGCCGTTTAAAGTTTTCTGAATATTCTTCAAGGGTTCTCGGCCTTTTTTGTGCTGAAAATCCGCATGCATTTTTTATCCCGGCAGCTTTATATTTTTCCGCCTCCCCCGGGAAAGGGGAATAAAATACCAGATCCACTTTAAGATCAAGCATTCTCTCAATATTACCGGTGTATGGAGGTTCTACAATCTGAGAACTTTTCACCTCCGGAAAAAGCTTCAGCATCCATGGAGAAGCTTTCATAGACAGAACAAGGCGATTCCCTTCCCCAAGAATTACAATCCTTTCAAAGGAAACACCATGTAAACATGCAATCCGCCGGGGATCAGAGGGAACCTCTATCTTTCGGTCATCCATATCCGTTATAGTTTTATATGCACCTGTATCAGGCGGATTTTTATGATATCTTAACCCGGAAATTATTAAAAAAACAATAAATATTGAAAAAGCTGCAACCAAGACAGAAAAAAGGACTTTCTTATTCATTTATTGCTCACTCCATTGTTTATTCTGTTTCATCAGCAGATATCCCAGCAATGGAGCCCCGATAAATGATGTAATAATACTTATAGGAATTTCACCACCCGGAATACTGCGGACAATTGTATCTGTCATAAGCAGAAAAAAAGCGCCAAGAAGGGCTGCAAACGGTACCAGCCTTTTATGATCTGGCCCTACTATTAATCGCGATATATGTGCTACGATCAGATCAACCCACATAATTATCCCGCATGATGAACTCCCTGCTGCCACAATAAGTGTACCGAAAAGCATAAACAGTATTCGTGTTAGTCTGACATTCACTCCCATTGACAAAGCTTCCTCATCACCCAAAGCCATGAGGTTCAGTTTCCACCTGAATACATAAATCACGGCAACACCAAATGTTATAATTACCGATGCCCTGATAACATTCACCCAGAGAACATTATTCAACCCACCCATCATCCAGAACACGATTGAAGGAAGCTCTTCATACGGGTCGGCAATATATTTCAAGAAAGAACCTGCTGCCTGGAAAAATGTAGATATAATAACACCGGCAATGACAAGAGTGGTAAGTGTATTTATCCCGCGGCCCCCTACAACATAAACCATTACCACCGCAGCAACTGCCCAGATAAAAGCGGAGGTTTCAATAGAAAGGGATGATTTACTGACAAATATTATAGCAATGGATGCGCCGAATACAGCTCCATGTGTAACACCAAGAAATGAAGGTGATACAAGGGGATTTCTCATTATCCCCTGAAAAACAACTCCACCAACTGAAAGCGCGGTTCCCGCAAGTAATGCCATTGTTACCCTTGGCAGCCTTACAGACCACAGCACCATTGCAGGGGTTTCAAGATCATCTCCTGCTGTTTTTCCGGAAAACTTTGACATTATTATCTCCCGGAGTGTTTCAGGTTTAATATGATATTGCCCGACTGTAAGAGCAAAGATAATTCCCGCCATGAGTAAAACAGTGATGATTATAAATGGACTAATTTTTTTCATTTTCCCTCTGGATAGAATGGGGAGTCACATAATCAGCCCCCGTGTCTGTACGTTCTATTTTTATCTTCATTTCATAAACTGATTCAAGTGATTCCACATCAAAAATCTTTTCCCGGGAACCCTGGTGACAGACGCACCCTCTGTTCAGCATAATCAGCTTGTTACAGTATCTTCCGGCTGTATTCGGATCATGAAGTGTGATAAGAGTTGTAAGCCCTTTCTCCTCAGATATTTTTTTAATCATTTCCATTATTATATGCTGGCGCTTAAAGTCGAGGTGAGATGTCGGCTCATCAAGCAACATTATTTCAGCTTTCTGAAACAGGGCTCGTGCTATCAGCACCACCTGTTTTTCTCCGCCGGAAAGTTCATTAAACCTCCGGTTTGCAAGATCCTCAATATTAAGCTCTTCAAGAATTTCAAACGCATATAGATACTCTTTTTTACCCGGGATACCGGAAAAGCCGTACCGCACACTCCCTCCCATAAGAACCATCTGCATAACGGTAAATGAGAAAACCACATTCAGTTCCTGCGGCACAACCGCTATCATCCCCGCTATTTCATCCCTGGACATTTTGGACACATCACGTCCCTGAACCCGAATTGTTCCCGATCCGGGATGTAAAACTCTGTTAATGCATTTGAGCAATGTAGTCTTGCCACAGCCATTGGGTCCAAGCAAACCGCAAATCTCCCCTTTTTTTACCGAAAAGTTTATCCCGTTAAGAATCCTGCGTTCATGGTAACTGAAATTGATATTTTCAATTTCAAGTATCTCATTATTCTGTGTCATTGCACCCTGCATATGATTATTCCTTATCCCACCAGATGACTGCCCAACGTGAAATTCTTTTATAATCAAGGGTAAATGATCCATTCACATCCACAAGATGATCGGCTAAATATTTTTTTAAATGCAATTCTTCGTCAGGGGTCATATCCTGAAACATCCACTTCATGGATTCACATGCATCTTTATGACTTTCAAATGTTTTATTATTATCCTCTGTAATAAACGCGATATTGGCAAAAATACCCATCTGATATAATAGATTATAAAAGTATATATAATCGATATTTTCCGCCCGTTCTCTCCCGACTGCTGCAAACATCTTCCGGTCAAAAGGGCCGTCTCCTACAACTGTAGAAATTACCACACGTTTTTGCGCGGCATTATTCAGCCTTGTCAGTGCAGACTGAATATCATCCACCGCAAGTGAACGTGAAGCCAAAGCGACATCATAGGTACCAATACCGTATTCATTCCAGTTATCGCTCCAGCTCGCATTTATTGTTTCAATATTATTTATTCCTCGCCTCTCTGCTTCAACACGGAGTATCTCAATCATCTTCCCGGAAAAATCCACGGCAGTAATATGCTTAACCTTATCTGCAAGTGGTATTGCCAGAGTCCCGGCCCCGCATCCCATATCAAGAACAGTCCATGAAGACTCCGGATTCATAATTTTCAGAAATGCCTCAGGATAAAATGTCTTACCGGCGTGATCTGCAAATGAAGGGGCGCGTTTATTCCAGAACTCTGAGCTGTTTTTAACCGGCTCAATTCTGGCATTTTTTTTATTTTTAATCACTTCGCTCCAGTCGATATCTGTGATATCCGTAATGGGGTATTTCGCCGCGTTATTCATGACTATTCACGTCCTGTTATACTGCTGTATAATAACTTTTATTTTCAGCGCAGGGCCTGCAGTAATACTTCCCGTTTATTTCCATATCTTTCATATCAAGTACACGCTCACCGCATAATGCACATGGAATGGACCTGACCGGCCTGCCGGGCATATCCTCCGGTTTTAAATGAACCTTTACCTCAGTAACCGTAAAAAGTTCATCATCACTGAGAGTTGCGAAATCGTCAGTCATGGGCTGGTTTTCAATCATATCACGGGTCTTTATTTCATCCCCCTGCCTGTTTCTTGCAGATACTCTCACTGCTTTGTTTGTTTTCAGGTTAATAAATGTTGCTGCCATTTTACCGTAATCGAGTATTTTCATTGTACGCTTCCCGGGGTGGCATCCCGTTACCGCAAGGATCGCGTCAGTGGGACACCTGTCAATTTCTACAATAACCATAAGATCTTTTCTGTCTTCCCCCTTCGGATCATAAATCCCTATTTCTTTCATTCCGCGTATTGCCATGCGTGTTCCCATCTGTATCCCGCCGCAGGCGTCGCCGTGAAACTCTTTTGCATCTTCAAGACATTTATCCAGATCAAGATTATCGTTTTGTTTTATACCCATAACATACTCCTGTTTTAAATTATTAAATCATCATTATGCAAGTCTCCGTACAATATCACCATAGTCTTTAATTATATTCACAAAACAAACACCACCGCTCTTCTTCAGTTGCATAAAACCAGAATTCCCGAGAGCTGTCATATTGATGAATGGAACATTCATGGTTCGATTCTGCTCACCGGGGATGCTAGTTTTTAAATTCAATTATATTAAGTTTGGAATATTTGCCATTAATGAATATTCGCATTGCAGAATAAACTCCTGCAATACGAATATTCATTAATCTTTTTTTAAAGTTTAACAGTATTATATTTCAGCTTTTACACCAAAGCTGAACTGTCTTCCGGGACCCGGATTAAATGGATCGGCAGCATAATCATCCATAATATTTTTACACATGGCAAATGCTTCATACTTCTCCATGAAGATCTGTGAAATTTTGATATTTATCATTAATGGATTATGAAGTTTGACTTCTTTGAAATAGCTGGTTGTATATGTAGCCGATGTACCCGGATTACTCGTCATTACATATTTGATTGCATTCGCAGTATAGCTTCCGAATATATTCAGGGAAGTCTTTGATATGAAATTAAATCTTATATCACCTGTAACCTGATGCTCGGGGATATCAATTAATTTCTTTCCCATATAAATATTTGAATCCTGGCTGCCGGTATCAAGGTTTCTGACTCGTAGATATGTATAGGAAAAATCAGAATCTACTGACATGATATCGAAAACTCTGTCAAAAGATGTCTTGACAATAGCCTCTACTCCCTGATGATCTTCACCTTCTATATTCGTGTAAGTTTTAAGAAATGTATCAGTATTATAAACAGTTGCAATTTTGTCCTTAAACCTTGTAAAAAAGTAATCAGTTCTAAAGCTTATCTCTTTATCAAGAAAAAACAGTTCAAAACCGGCATTAGTATTATATGATTTTTCAGTCTTCAATCCTGTATCCAGTGTGGAATCAGTAACATTGGCATACTGTGACATTGTCGGAAGTTTTGTTTTCTGCGAATATGAACTTCGCAGAAGCAGAAAATCTTTCAGCGGTTCATATGTCAGTCCTATAACAGGATTAAATGAATCTCTTGTTCCCCATAGAACAGAATCGTCTTTTGCAATATATTGTTCAAGAAGATCTCCATAAGTAGTTCCCGAGGTATCCCTCTTTTTGTATTTATCAAAACTTTGAGCATCATATGAAATTCCGGCACTTATATTAACAGGAACCTCTATCAATTTATCAAGATCAATTTCATCTTCAATTGCAAGAGTAAACTGTCTGCCTGTCATCAGTTTTGTATCAAACCAGTCATATCCAGCAAAATTATATGAATTGGTATATACTCCCTGAGGGCTTGATGCGTATTGTTCATCTGCCTGTTGACGTTCAAGATGTTTATCCCAGCGGAATAATAACGATGTATTAATCTTATTCCACTCAACCATTTTATATGTTGGAAATATATTAAACCCTGCAGATGTATTCTGCCAGTTGGAATGAGCACCGCCCCAGCCCTTAACCGCTACAGTTTCAGCTTCATCCTGGTATCCATCAAGATCTTCGTCGGTATAGATATAAAATGTATTTGCCTTGATCTTCAGATTTTTGTTTTCATATGAAATATAAGGAGACACATTAACAGTGTATACTTCCCGCCAATTGAATGCTCCCGAGCCAAGTGCATAGGGTAACGAAGATGTCGGTTCTTTCCAATACCAGACATGCGTGGTGGTATTATAAGTATGCTGTTCAATATTGCTGAGACTGTTGCTATATCGTTTTGCCTCACTTTCAGTATAACTTGCGCTGATACCGGCTTCAAGTTTATCAGAAATCTTATATCCGGTTTTGCCTGTAATATTATATTTGAGCATCTCCTGGTGCGGCCAATCTCCTGTATCATTAAGATATGTATTATTGGCCGTTGAGGAAGTATTTGTGTATCCTACATTCGGGAAAAATTTATCGTACCACTCCTGGCGTTTCGCTTTTGTTAATTTTTTTGACACCTCAAATGGCGCCTGATTTTCTACATTGGCTGTCAGCCAGTAATAAAATCCGCCTATTGCATTACCGTGAGCTGCATTAATAGTATAATCGCCATTTACTCCATATTCAGCACTACCTTTCAGATACAGATCGACCGGTTTCTTTGAAATAACATTTATTGACCCGATTGTTCCTGTTGTCCCATACAGTGCCGAGCAAGTCCCGCGATTGATAATTATCTCCGAAGCATTCATCACAGGAATTTTTGAAATATCAAGATTAGCCTCATAGACATCGGCAAACGGAATTCCATCAACAAGGAGCGCTACATATGGCATCTCAAATCCTCGCATCCTGAAGCGGATGTGACCCTTTCCGTGCTGATATGTCTGGAAACCAGAGACAAGTTGAAGTGTATCATTGAGCGACTTGTCGTTATGGGCTTCAATATCCTTCTCAGTCACGACTGTCTGTGTCGTTGCCTTGTCTATCGTAGCGTCTTTTTCTCCCCGCACGATAATTGCTCCCTGTTCAAAAGGCTTAGTTGACTTTTTCTTTTTTTTAACGGAATCTTCAGTTATTTTCTCTGCTGCTTTTTCATCAGTTTTATTCTCCTGTGAAAAAAGTCCAGTTCCCGAAAGAAGAAAAGCATAAATAAATAATACTGCAAAATACTTTTTCATTTCAACCTCTTTAATATTTTATATTTTCGCATTCATTTTTAAAAAATGAACCGGCCGGAAACGTATTTTACCTGTATTATATATTTTAATTATGCTATTGATACCATATAACAGATTTCAGATGTTATTTTTAACCTAAATGCTTTTATTAGCATTTATGCTAAAATTGACATAT
This sequence comes from Spirochaetota bacterium, assembly GCA_963664815.2. GTDB lineage: Bacteria > Spirochaetota > UBA4802 > UBA4802 > UBA5550 > WRGT01. The sequence continues at coordinate 376,726 of CAXXHB010000003.1, read as the reverse complement.
ATGTTTGTCAAGAACTATTGTATTGAGAGATGCTTACTGAGGATGGAAATTCGAAAGAAGTGTTCTTATTTCAAAGTTTAAAAACATGGATATAATATAATCTTAAAACATACGCTGGACCTACTGGTGTTTCGCCGGATGATTATTCGATATATTTCTTCAGCAAATGTATCTATTAAGCATAATAGATTCTGTATTGTATAGATTTGATATTTTATTATACAAAATTAATAAATCAAACTGCAGATATCAGTGCCGGATAAGATAAAAGCGGCTTATTGAGCCGCTTTTATCTTATCCCAAAGTTTTGAATATTTCTCATTATCAGCCCCGAGATCACGCATAACTTCGCACTTCGCCATTACTCCGGCATCGGGAAATATTGACGGATTTTTTCTGAAAGACTCCGGCATCAGCTTTTGTGCAGGGATATTCGGCGCAAGATAGCATATATAGTTCATGTTTTGTGCACAGATATCGGGCCGCTGAAGATAATTGATGAACTTATAGGCAAGTTCAATCTCTTTTGCCGCAGATGGAATAACAAGGTCGTCATCATTGATAGATGTCCCCTCTTTTGGGATTCCGAAAAGAAGATCAGGATTTTCCTTCTGGATCTGAAGTACATCTCCACTGTAGTTATGTATAAGATCAAATTCTCCCGCAGCCAGACCGCGTTTTGCTCCATCAACATCAAATTTGGCAATATTTTTCTTCCATCTGATAACAACTTCGGCAGCGCTTGATAACTCATTGCTATTGGTGGAATTAAGGCTGTATCCTAAAAATTTCAGCGCAGCCCCCAGGCAGGGTCTCATTTCGTCAAGCATGGTAATTTTACCCTTCAAATCCACCCTGTCAAACTGGGACCAGCTAGGCTGAAAGTTTTTAACTTTTTTTGAATTATATCCGATTCCGATAAAACTCATCATATAGGGTACACTGTAACTATTATCCGGATCAGGATGTTTTGCCATAAATTTTTTATCAAGATTGGCAAGATTAGGAAGTTTTGAATGATCAAGTTTCAGCAGTAATCCCTGTTTTTCAAGAATTGCGGCCATAAAACTTGATGGAACTGCTATATCGTATCCGCTTGCACCCGCCTTTAATTTTGTATAAAGGGCTTCATTCGAATCATAGAAATCCATTTTAACAACGCAGTTAAAATCTTTCTCAAACTGTGATACAACTGCCGGATCTATATAATCGCCCCAGTTATAAATATGAAGCGTTTTCTTTTTACTCCCGCAGGATGTGATGACTAAAAGAATCATCAATAAAACAAATATTTTTTTCATGCTATATCTCCTGAAAGTTTATGTATGAGCAATATTATTACTACGGTAATTAAAAGGAATATTACCGAAAGCGCATTTATAACAGGGAGCGCCCCGTACTTCATCATGCCGTAAATATGTATAGGAAGCGTTGAAATTCCAGGCCCGGCTACAAAAAAAGTAACGACAAAGTCATCCATTGACAGAGTAAAGGCAATAAGCGCACCGGCCAGAATACCCGGACTGATGAGCGGGACAAGCACTGTTCTGACTGCAGTCCACTGCGATGCGCCAAGATCATACGCCGCATCAATCAATGTGAAATCAAAATTCTGAAGCCTTCCAAGAACCACCATTGCAACATAACTGATCGAAAATGTTATATGAGCCACTATAATTGAAATAATACCAAGTTGAAAGTGAAACATGATGAATAAAAGCAGAAGTCCCATTCCAAGAAGAATATCCGGAACTATCAGCGGTGTATATATCAAAAGATAATGGACAGACTGACGGCGACTCCAGAATCGCCGGATTGCATATGCGCTTAAAACTCCAAATATTGTGGAGATTAATGTTGAAATAACCCCTACCATCATACTTGTGCAGACAGCACTCCATATTGCACTGTCATTAAACATCTGTTTATACCACTTTAAAGAAAATCCCTGCCATTCTGAACCGTATTTGGCGCCGTTAAACGAATTAATTACCATTATAATTATGGGAAGGTAAAGGCTTGTAAGAACAATCAGGGCAATAACAGCCGGGAACCGTGATTCTCTCTTCAATATATATCTCTCCTTCTGATTTCTCTATTACCAAGACTAAACCGTACAAAAAAATACACTATCACGGGAAGAATCATTGCTATAAATAATACGCCTGCAAGTGCGCTGGCTTCAGGTAGATTTCTGTCCACAAGAATCCTCTGCGCAATTTTATTACCTATCATTTCCGCTGTGGGACCGCCGACAATGTCCGGAACTATATAGGTTCCAAGAGCCGGAATAAAAACAAGCAGCATGGCGGTTATTATTCCTCCGGAGATGCCCGGAATAAAAATTGTCATAAATGAACGCAATTTCCCGGCTCCGAGATCCTGGGCGGCTTCAATAAGATTCCAGTCAAACTTTTCAGCTGCAGCATAAATTGGTAAAATCGCGAAGGGAAGAAATAATGCAATCTGAATAAAAACTACAGCATTTATATTATAGAGGAGCGATGTGTCACCGGCCGTTATATTAAGCATAGAGAAGAAACGCTCCACCACCCCGCCCCTTCCGAGCATTGAGCGCCAGGCATATATTCTTATCAGCATGTTTGTCCAGAAAGGAATAATAATAAGCATCATCGTTACTGTTCGCCAGGATCGCCTGACACGGGCGAAATAATATCCCGCAGGAATCGCCAGCAATAGAGAGAGCAAAGCGGTAATTAAGCTGACCGCTACAGTGCGTAATACAATTACTGTATAAGCCGGATTTGAAAGTTTTAGAACAGATATTACGGTCCATTCAGTACCTATGTTTCCGTATGGATCGGTTGATCTGAACGCAATTCCAAGAATGAAGACCAGCGGAATAATAAAAAACAGAAGAAGCCATACCACAGCCGGAAAGGTTATTAAGCCTTCAAGCATTTTTTTTCTGTTGATTTGCATGTCAGTCAGCCAGCACGTAGGATTTATCAGCACGGCATTGAAGCCAAACTGTATCACCAGCCCGGATGTTGGAATCGTCAGAAACCGCACCGTTATGTCTCACAACAGAAAGGAGGTGATCTCCGGCGTTTATAAGATACTTTGTCTGCTGCCCCATATATGTTGTTTCTTTAACTGTTCCTGAAATTATATTATCAATGGAATCCAGCGATTCCGGTTTATCTTTAAGTATAAGTATATTTTCCGGACGTATAAGGAGACGCACCCTGTCACCTATACTGACCCCATCCAGGCTCATTGCTCTCATGGCAGGCAGGGCTGTTATAACCAGCTGACAGAAGTTATTGGAATTTGAAACAACCATCCCTTCAACAAGATTGGTATCACCGATAAAAGATGCGACAAAAGAAGTGCTTGGTCTTTCATAAACATCCACGGGAGCAGCGCACTGTTCTATCTTTCCGCTGTTCATAACGGCAATCCTGTCGGAAACACTCATTGCTTCTCCCTGATCGTGTGTCACATAAAGAAAAGTGCTGCCGACTTCGTTATGTATTTTCTGTAATTCACTGAGCATATTCTGGCGGAGCTTTAAATCAAGGGCTGCAAGAGGTTCATCAAGAAGCAGAACATTCGGTTTGTTTATCAGCGCTCTCGCTATTGCCGTCCTCTGTTTCTGGCCGCCGCTCAGTTTTGTCACCTTGCTTCCGGAAAAATTCTCCATCTGGGTTAATTTGAGAAACCGATTTACCTCTTCATCAATTTCGTTCTTATCCCGGCCGGCAATTTTCAGGCCATAGGCAATATTCTGCCTTACCGTCATGTGCGGAAAAAGTGCATAATTCTGAAAAACTGTATTTACAGGCCGTTTGTTTGCCGGGAGATCGGTAATGTCCTGCCCGTTAAGATATATCCTTCCACTGTCAGGCTCTTCTAGTCCGGCACATATACGAAGCAGGGTTGTTTTCCCGCATCCGCTCGGCCCCAGGATTGAAAAGATTTCACCGAACCTGATTGAGACTGAAACATTATCAAGAACTTTTCTATTGCCAAAACTTTTTGAAATGGACTCTAAAACAAGGAATCCGTCCACGATTGTCTTCTCCTGACGTAAATAATTAAGCATTTATATACATTGCTATATATTAAAGTATAAAATAAAAGTCCAGCAATATTACGCAAAGGAGTTACAATCGGGAATATTTTTCTCGTCTCCATGAAATTTTCAGAAAAATTATAATTAACCAGCCCGAAATTCGGAAAAGCACTTTTACTGAAGATGACATTAATGGAAAATAATTTAAAACTGGATAGAAAACACACAGCAAATGGCAACGAAATGTCTTATGGAAAATTTTCACAGACCATGGATCCTGCAATATACAGGTAAAACCCTGCTTCAATAATCACAAACAGAGTTGCTTCAACTGAAATAATACCTCAACTTATAGTTAATACGCTTAAAATAAAAACTGATTCTGCTTCCATACCCCCTGTAAATTACTGTGGTTGAAAATAGAAATATTATCATAGAAAAAGCATAGGGTGATGATTTAAATCTTTCCATAAGCCTGCTGTAAATTTTATCCAGAGGTGACACTTCTGTTTCAGGAATAATAGTAAAGCTTTTATATACAGGTTCTGTCCAGAAATATCTCCTCTTCCCGTTCAGAATTTTAAAATACCTGCACTTCACTGCAAGATTATATTCCCCTCTGGTCAGTCCGGCAATATTCAAAATACCCGACATCAGGTTTATTTTATCAGCAGGCACTTTCTTCTCATTCCCCAGCATAACGGAATATCCGCTTACATTTGCAGATGGTATATGAATAGGTTTTAAAATAGCCGTAAAATTACCACTATTGTACAGTCCCGCATCACCGAATGGAAGATTTATTTCCAGAGCGGGAAGTGCTAATGGTTTTCTTTTAATATCTTTCAACCAATCTTTATTTGCTATATCCTTTAAATAATTAGTATCTATTTCACCCTCACCCACAATAAAACCATATGTTGAAATCCTGCTCATCTGGTTTGTGGTACTCACCGCGGCAAGATTAAAATAATAGACCCCTTTTTCAAGATCGCTGAATTTAATTTCAAAATCTTTAATAAACTTTTCGGGTTTTAACGCTGTATCTTTTGATATACTATAGACAAATCCTTTCAATCTGCGTGAATCGTTTACAGCCCACCTGAAAACAGCGTCAGTTGCTTCAGTTTTTGCATTTTCAGGATGAGTTGGAGATACAATTACCGGCATGGCAAGAGGATTAGAACTGACCTGAAGTCTGTAGTGAACCGTCCTGCTCATGTTGCCGGCTCCGTCAATAGCTCTTATGTGAAAATATGTAATCCCATCATCAAGCCCGGTAACAAGTATACTTGATGAATCACCTCTCTGATTTTGAATAGTTGGATTGGTTACAGGATTTTTATCAGTTATTGTGGCATATCCCGAAATCCCAGATTCATCATAAGGCTTCTTCCAGTTAATAACAGCAGAATTTTCAACACTCCATTTACCTTCGGGATGGGATGAGGAAAAAACTGTTGGAGCTGAAACATAATTATCAGAGTAATTAATAGCAATCCTCCCGCCATCCTCCCACATAACAACAAGCTTTTTTGATGTGTTGATACACAGAGGATTTCTGCCAGTAGCCTGTTTTATTGAGAGTTTATTTTCCTCAAGAAGTTCTTTAGTTTTAACAGAATATTTTCTATAGAAAATACGGCTCCCTTTCTCTCGTAGGTCATGCCAGGTAATAAACAGTTCATTATCCGGAGAATTCGATATATCCGGAGAGTAGCAGTTTGCATTAGTGGTGGAAATTTTCATCGGATCAGGGTCCCATCTCGAACCGAGTTTATATCCTCTCAGCATATTAATACTCCAGCTTTTTTCACTGTTGCTCATATATACAAGGTAAATTATATCATCATATACTTCAATTGCCGGAGCCTGGTTGTTAAACTTCCCCGTGGTTATCCTGTCAACACCACGCCAGCTTTTACCATAATCATCCGAAATTGTAAAATAAAGATGGTCTGAGTAACTCTCCTCTTTTCCCTGACATACAACGATGACATTATTACCAACAAATTTTATCGCTGGAAAGAATGCCCCCTTTAAATTTCCCTTCAATTTAACAATCGGATCAGCTCTGGTAAATAGCTGTTTTTCATTCATACCGGCGTGAAAAAGATTAAAGTTATTACCGTTATAAGAGGTAAAAAAGAGATGAAACCCGTCTCTATCGTCAAATACAGGCTGCGGAAGTATTTCCAGCTGCATACCAAATGTAACTACTTCCGGTTCACTCCAAGTAGCCCCCATATCCGGCGATTTAGACAGGTATATTCTGCTGTTCGATTCATCTTCCGAAAGGACATACCATGCCGCGTAAATTTCGCCCTTGTTCGATATAGCAATTCTGGGATTACTGCTTATTTCAGATTTAAATTCAGATATCACAAGCGGATCTAAAAAACTGTTGCCGCTGTCAAATGAAAGTGTGACATATATCTTAGTGTTATTTTTAGCCCCACCCTCAAAAATTGCGGCGACCAGATTCCCCTTCCTGTCTGCATGGACATTTTTCGCAGTAATCCCGGCAGGAGAAATGATCTTCATCTTTTCCCACCCGATCGGATCTGTTGTGACATCATTCGATATCATGACAGCAACACTGATAAAGCTGAAAATTATAAAAATAATAATCATCATTAAAAACATTCTGACGCCGGGAAAACGGAAATAAAGATTAAAAATATATCCTGATATTCTATTCATTTTTTAATTATATCTCGTATTTATACTATCGGTCTGTTCATTCCAGGTTTAAGATCAAAAAAATTCAACTGTATTAATATTTAGAATAAGATGAGCGTTTTAAAACCCATATTTTATTCTGTTGCTGTATTATATGCTATTTAATTTTTAATTGCAACATTATTTAATTTATATTAACTGGACAGATTAGATGAGAGAGGATTTTATATTTTTTAAAACCGGAATTTTATGAGTATATTTAATAAAAGCGATATAGTTATACTGTTTCTCTCCCTGGCTTTAATGCTTGGACTTGCTAAAATAATCGGAGAATTATTCACAAGAATGAAGCTCCCTTCTGTTATAGGTGAGATACTCGCCGGAATTATTCTCGGACCTACAATCCTGGGAAGACTCTCTCCGGATATATATACTACCTGTTTCCCTGCCGGGAATTCCAGAATTTTCATTGCACTTGAAGCATTCATACTTATAGGTGTTGTTTTTCTTCTTCTTACTGCCGGCCTTGAAGTTGAACTCTCATCTGTTATTAAGCAGGGAAAATCTGTTATATTAATAAGTTCACTAAGTATTATATTTCCTTTTACAATAGGTGCCTGCGTGGTGATATTTTTCCCGGGATTATTTGGTGTTTCGGAAGGCAGTTTTACATTTGCAATATTTATAGGAATATCCCTTTCAATTACTGCATTGCCGTTAATTGCCAAAATTCTTCTCAACCTTAAGCTTTTTCACTCAGAATTCGGTATGCTTATCATGGCCTCGGCTGTAATCAAGGACCTGATAGGCTGGCTGATTTTTTCAGTAAACATACAGCTTCTTGAAACCGGATCTATCAATTTTTACAATATGGCAAAAACTCTTGCTCTGACAGTTTTAATAGCCGCAATAGCGCTCACTTTATTGAGATATCTTATTAATCTTACATTACCCTGGATACAGGCAAAAACTGAATGGCCGGGCGGAGTCATTACTTTCACTATAATAACGGGACTTATTTTATCTGCTGTTGCGGAGTCTGCAGGAACTCACGCAATACTTGGAGCATTTCTTGCCGGCATAGCAATAGGAGATTCTCCACACCTGCGTGAACAGACGAGAAATACAATATCTCAGTTCATTGATAATATCTTCGCCCCCCTGTTTTTTGTATCGATAGGATTACGAATTGATTTTATTGCAAATTTTAATCCTCTTCTGGTTATTATTTTTTTATTGATAATTTTCACTGGAAAATTCAGCAGCACCGTAATTTCAGGGAGGATTGCAGGCTTTAATATCAGAGAGTCAATGGCAATAGGTGCCGCAATGAGTTCAAGCGGAGCAATGGGGATTGTACTTGGCGTTGTAGCCTTACGTTACGGACTTATTAATGGCGAAATTTTTGAAGCGATTATTATAACCGCCGTACTTACATCCATTACAAGCGGACCATTGATTAAATACTTCCTCAGACCTGTTGAAAAACTCAATCTGATTGACCTTCTTGAAAGCAGATTCTATATAAGCAATCTTAAAGCTGCCGATCAGTTCCATGCTATAAGAATAATGTCTGAAACTTTAATAAATAAAACATCAATTGACTATGAAACTGCGGCATCAATGGTATCGGAAAGAGAAAAATTAATGAGTACGGGCATCGGCCATGGGATCGCTATACCAAACGCAAAATTAACCGGAATTACCAAACCTGTTATTGTAGTTGCAAAATCTGAGACTGGAATTGACTTTAACTCAATAGATGGCAAATTAACAAAAATGATTTTTATGATCCTCACACCTCTTAATGACCATCAAGCTCAGATTCAGATCCTTGCAGATATATCATCAATTTTTCAGGACAAAGAAAACAGAGACAGTATTTTTAAATCTAAAACATTCAATGAATTTATAGCTTCAATAAAACCGGTTTACTCAAAACAAAAGTGAGGAAAATATGCATCTCAGCGACATCATTAAAGAAGACTCGGACAGACTATTTATTGTTGATACAGAGTGTTTTATCATTTTTACCGGAGCATCCATTAACGATGAAAGACCCTTCATAAGAATAGGTACATGGTATGACCTCCCTGTAGAGATAATACCTCTTGTTGAAAATATAATAGTTTCAGACAGAATTCTCGGAAATCCCTCCTATGAGCAGTTTAATATTGATGTCCGTAACCTTGAAACAAACAGGTATATCGGCGGAGAATCAATACTGAAAAGATTTCTTGAATATCAGAGAATATTCGGACTTGATCTGACAAATGTATCGCTTGTAAATATTGAAAAAGATATACCGGAATTATCAAGCCAGAAAAATATATCTGACCGGGATCAATTCATAGGAATTTTCTACAGTGACGGTAATATAAAGATAAATCGTGATGGAAAGAATATTTTTGATCTTAACACAATAGATCGCGACAACCTGAACAATGCGGAAATTTTGACAAAAATTTCTGTAAACTCAAAAAACACGGAAAGATATAAAGGAGCAGGACTGATTATTATAGACAACAACCCGATTTTTTACCAGAAAGGTTATTTTACATCTTATCAGTATCCCGATAAATGCCTTGGAGATTTTTCGCTGCTTCAGATCGATCCAAATTATATCCGTGAATTACTTCTTCCTTCACAGAATTTAATAAATATCTCCGGTTTTATGAAATTTAAAAATCATCGTGGTGGAAAAATTAAACTTTATTCAGATAATACTGAGCAAATAGAACTGATAAAAAAATTGTTTAAAAATTCCACAGTCTCGGATGAAAAATTTTCAAACCTGCATATCAACACAAGTGACGGATTAAAAATCAGTTCATATGCAGGTTCACCAAATATAAAACTTACATATAAACCGGGTGATGAAAAAGATGAGGAGATTGTGGTTCCATTCATTAAATCGCCGGTGGACACAGCAAAAATATTAAAAGAAAAATCCGATGCCGTGATGATTACATATACCGCATACGAAGAATCTGCACTCCTTTTTAAATCTACAGAATCCCCTGTCATTATTATAGATGACGGAAATATTAATATAAAGAAAATCAGCCATTCGGATAACATAATATTAAAACCGGGGATTCAGTATGATTTTAAAAAATATAAATCATCCGAGATTCTGCTGAAAGAATTTACCGGACTCGATGAAATACAAAGTGCAATTGATAATTTTGACAGGGAAAAACTGGATAATCTGATCAGTTCACTAATAGGAAATTCAGAACAATCACTTGAACTTCTGAATCTTCCATCACTCATAAAATTTTTTATTGCAAATACTACTGACCGAAAAAAATATTCAGCTCTCAGGGAAATATACCAGAATTTCAATACGAAAATAAATTTTAATCCAGCACCTGAATTTAAATCATCAATGAAAATTGTTCTTGCTCTGTATAATAATTCATGCTGTACAATTATAAAACAGACTTCATCAAATACTGTTGAAAGGTTCATTGATGACTACAATGAATCAGCAATGCTGGAAACTACCCTTAATCATGAACAAAAAATACTATGTAAAAGAATTATTGAAGACAGAGAAAGACTTACCAGATTACTTGGAATGTTCTATAAGGAAATTACTAAAACCCCTTCATATAGCGAAATTGAAAAAGAAGTTTCGCTTCTTAAAAATGAAATATTTACCAGAAAGGATGTTTACACCAGTGAATTCTATTCCATAAACAATTCCAACGACAGGAAAAAGCAGAGTAAAAACATTCTCAACCAGATACCAACCGAAAAAAAAGAAATTGTAAAAACAGATAAAGAGACTACAATATCAAAAAATATCTCAGAAAGCATATTTTCAAACAAAAAAATTATCTTTCCTGCATCACTTATAATACTTATACTCCTTGCCGCTGCATTTTTTATTACCAGGAACAAAACATCGCAGCCCGGTGCTACATCCGAATTTGTACAACATCCTGTTGAAAATCAGCATCTTATTATCACTGTTAAGCGGGTTAACGAACAGGAGAAGGAACTTCTCCTGAAACATAAAGTAAAAATAAGTGAATCTGATATTTATAACTATTCAAACGATGTGGCTGTAAAAAATGGATACGATAAGCTGTCTTATACAGGATTGAAGAATAAAAATCCCCACTGGATTTTCCCTTCAAATATATTTATTATGCTGGATGGAGAAAAAGTAGTTGTTCAGAAAGGGGATACACTGTGGGATCTTGCTCATGCCAAACTTGAGAAAATGAATGCTGATTTTTACAAAATAATCGATGAAATAGAAAAAAGCGGCACATCTGATAAGAATAAGCTTAAAACACTTATTACTGAAGCTGAAAAAAATACTTATATGAAGCAGCAGATTGAGATTCTTAATGTATATAAAGAAAGAATGAAAAATGAATGACAGCGAAAAAAAATACTATATAGAACCGGTAGAAATTGAAATTTACCTGAAAAAAGCTGGTATTGTCCGTACAATAATAAAGGATTTAAAAATTGAACTGATTGATGTTGAACCGAACAGTGAAAAAAGTCGTGAAATTTTTAGTCTGTTCAAATCTCTGAATGAACCAATTGATCTTATGGAAGTTCAGAACAACTTCCCCCAATATATAAAATCAATATATGATTCATATTATAAAAACATGGAATTATACGAAAAACTGAGTATGCATTTTAAGTCAGGGCTTGCAGGTATTGATGATTCATGGAGAAGCGCACTCTATTTTACAGAACTTTTACTGAAATATGAACCTACCGTTGCATCTACAGAAGTTCTTGGAAACTTTAATACTTATAACCTGATCTATCTGATTAATATATTGAACGGACTTGGAGAAAAATTTCTGCTGGAAGATTCAACTGTTTACTACCTTATTAAGAGAAGAAATGAAGCATATAAAGATAAACCAGCCGACAGGGAATTCGATAAACTGGTCGAATTATGGGAATATAACGTAAAAGGTAAAAACTAGTAATCAATAAAAATACCAGTAAATTATATCGAGGATTATCATAATACAAACAAAATATGTAATGATTTTAAAAATCCTGTAAACTATATTTTTCACGATGATACCTAATTCCCTATTTTAGCTCTGACAACATCGAAAATAATATTCTCGTTTCCTCTTTTTACATGTATAACGACCTTTGTTCCGGCTTTTCCGGATAACTGCGTTGAAAAAATTTCATCAAATTTCATACCTCTGGATATGGGCATATCATTAATCTGTATAATTATGTCACCCGGCCGGATTCCAGCTTTATATGCAGGGCTATCCTCATATACACCACTAATAAGATAAGGAGTATCTTCGCTTACCCTTCCATCTCCGATTGGAACTTCAATACCCAGTATTCCATTTCCCTTTTCCACTATGCATGATGAAAAAAATAAAACAGAAGAAACTAACAATAATGCCATTAATTTATTTTTATACATAAAAAACCTTCAGTGTTATGATATAATATTATTTACTCACATCCTTATTCTCTTTTGCGGCATCTTCAAGCTTTTTATTAGCTTCTGAATCAGAAATTTTACTGCTGTTTCCCTCAATCTTTTCCGGTTCGACTACCTTTTTATCCTCTTTTTTATCATCTTTTTTCACTGAATCTGTTACTTTTACAGCTCCAACAACACTTTCAAGAACTGACTTTCCGTTTAATATGTTATAATTATCATTATGATGCTGAATAAATTTTTTATAATCCTTTTTAGCCGCAGCCGAAGTTTCGCCTTCCTGGGTATGAGAATCGCCTGAACCGAGTGTATTAAAGGTAGCCATAATTAATTTAAAATTATAATTATCAACATAGGATCTTATAATTGTTTCAGCTTTATCAAATTCTTCATTTAGAATATAACGGGCGACCCTCTGTTCTTTCCTGAATCTCACACTTCTTTCCATTTTTTTCTCAAAAGTAGCTGTACTTGTACTCTCAGCAGTACCTGTTTCTTTTTTTTCAACAGTCCCGGACTCCTTCTTTTCCTGAGTTTTTGTATTTCCATCTACAGCAACAGGCTGTTTGGCCAACTCCTTCTCATACTCTTCATAGGTTTTATCCATCTCGGCAATAAAATCTTTTTCATTTTTATCCACAAACCTTTTAAAAAAAATACCACCTTTTTCATTTTCCGCTTTGAACATCTGATTATAGATTTTAAGTTTAACTTTTGGATCCTGGCCGGTATATAGTGAAATAAAAGCATACCTTTTTGCCCGTCGGGCCATATTTATCGCTTCTACATACTTAAATATTTTATACGAGTAAAGTTTCGGGTATGAAGCTTCCCCCGATATATAAAATGTTCTCGTCAGAGTTCTGTCACGGTATCCCAAGGTAAGGTATTGTTTAGCTGCTGTATTTTTTGTTCTGATTATATCAGCAGCAAATCCATCCAGTATATTTTTTGAATCTTCAAGATAAAATTCAGTTAGTATATACTCATAGAGGCCAACCATATCTTTCTGTGAATCATAAACATTATTGAAAGCTCTTTGATAATCACCCTGCAGAAAAGCAACTTCCGCATTAAAATGTTTCTGATATATGTTAAAAAGATCATTTTTTTTATCAGGGGCAAAATTGGTCACAGAAAGATCAATAAAATCGATAAAATCCCTGTTTTCTTTCAATATTCTCTCAACCAAGGTCTGATCTACAGATGCAAAAGAATTTGTAACACTGAAAAGCAATATTACTGCCAATGATGAAAGGTATGTTCTGATTCTCATTACTTCTTATCCCCTTGAAATAAAATCTGTGTTACTTGTATAATTCAGGCCATGTATTTTATATATCGTCGTTAATATATTAAAATAAAATCTTTTTATTGTAAATAAAATTTTATAGATTCCAGCTAATTAAAAAATGAAGCGGCAGAGTATAATATTCCGATATTGTACTTGAGGACTATAAACATCATTTTATCAGTTTTGATACAGATCAATATAATGTCTGAAAATTGCTTTGTTATAAATAATATTTGTGTTTAGCGGGGTTTTTTTTATATTGACATTATGTTTCAATGACATAATAATAACTATGATGATTTATCAGTTCCTTAATTTTATAAATATAAAGTATTCTGATATCAACAAAACTAACGAAAGTGATGATATTAATTTTTTTTGTACTGATATATATGTTAAGAAATTATTACTGATAATTAATTAAAAACTATTCCGTGGTAAATAAATATGGATTCTGAATTATCAGCACAAACCGAAGGAAATATTCTGATTGTCAAAGGCAGATTCAAATCTACCTCAATGAACCTCTATGGTCTTTTCCTTCTGACATTCAATGCCATGAAGAAACTTGAGAACCATCATGTAATTGTTTCCTCTTATTCAGATATGTACGATATAGAACCTGGAACACCATGGCATAAATATGAAGAATATATTGTAGATCGCAAATGGAAAGGCAGCTTTAATAATAGTATGACCGCATCAATTACTGAAGCCTTCAACAAGATTGCCGATGACACTAAAAACATGAAACTTCTTTATGACAACGTTTACAATTATGATTATGACCAGATGGATCTGATTCTTTATGATTTAATAAACAGAATAATTCATGATAAAAACCTTGTAATGGAAACACTAATACAGGAGATTTCCTTACAGGAACTACAGAATGTAAAAGAAGACAGATCTAAACCTCAGAATTCAAAAGAAGATGAAGAAAACGAAACCCGGGAAAAAAAAGACAGTCACGGAGTAATACTTCAAATCAAACCCGTACTGGCCCCTCTCAACGGCAAACCTATCTATGAACTTCGCATTGGTGATAGAATCATGGTAAAAATAATACCCACTACAAGCAAAGAACAGTATTATATTGATCTTTATAATTTAAAAGATGATCGGGGAATAAAAACCATACCTGCTGCAGTAATAGATATAAAATCCTCCGGGAAAAATAGTCCTGTTGAGTTACTTACTGAAATTGTACCTGGAGTTTATGGCCTCTGTATAGAAGATGAAAAACTGGTTAAGCTTAAAATGTATGATCCGAAAACTGACAATATAATAAATGATAAAGCAAAACCTCCGGATAAAAAGGACATCCCCTCACCGGAAGTTAATCAAGACAACTCAAGCTCCGGAAAGAGCATAATGATTATGGCTGGTCTTTTTGTCATTATACTACTCCTGTTTATTCTTCTTATAATGCTGAGCTGGTAGAACTGCTATCATTAAAAAAAGGAATACAATGAATACAGATAAAGATTATATTTTAAAATTTGCCCATGATAATAAAATTAAATTCATACGGCTTTGGTTTACCGATATCCTGGGCTTTCTGAAAAGTTTTGCTATTACAATTGACGAATTTGAAGATGCCCTGGATGAAGGTGTCCGTGTTGATGGATCAACATTGCTTGGTTATATACGATCAGATGAAGAGGAGATGATTGCAATTCCCGATGTTTCCACATTCAAGCTGCTCCCGTGGAGACCACAGGAAGATTCAGTAGCCAGAATATTCTGCGATATATACAGAATTGATAAAACTCCATTTGAAGGAGATTCCAGGCATATTTTAAAGAAAAACCTGCAAAAAGCTGCTTCCAAAGGTCTTACATTTTATACAGGCCCGGAAATTGAATTTTTCTTTTTTAAAAGCATTGATAAACCCGAGATTCTGGATCGTGGCGGATATTTTGATCTTACACCTCTGGATGCGGCAGCTGATTACAGGAGACAAACTGTCCTTACACTGGAAAAGATGGGAATTGATGTAATATCATCCCATCATGAAGGGTCATACAGCCAGCATGAAATTGATTTGAGGCATGAAGATGCTCTTACAACAGCAGACAACATTATGACATTTAAAGTAATAGCAAAAGAGATTGGGCAGCTTAACAGCATATATGCCTCCTTTATGCCAAAACCACTTAAAGGACAAAACGGATCTGGTCTTCATATACACCAGTCACTGTTCAGAGATGATGTAAATATTTTTTTTGACGAGAAAAGTGAAAATCATCTTTCCAGTGATGGAAGACATTTTATTGCCGGGTTATTAAAACACAGCAGCGAATATTTTATAATAACAAACCAGTGGATAAATTCATATAAAAGACTTGTTGCAGGATATGAGTCTCCAACACACGCAACCTGGAGCAGAAACAGCCAATCGGCAATGGTGCGTATTCCTCAATGCCGTCATGATAAACCGGCGTCGATGCGAGTTGAATTGAGGAATCCTGATCCGGCATGTAATCCATAC
Organism: Spirochaetota bacterium; assembly: GCA_963664815.2. Lineage (GTDB taxonomy): Bacteria > Spirochaetota > UBA4802 > UBA4802 > UBA5550 > WRGT01. Next base: position 360,759 of record CAXXHB010000003.1, on the reverse strand, counting down.
CTTGCGTTTTCTGTAATGCTTGCTTCCGGATTAAAAGGAATTGAGGAGAAGTATGATCTTCAGGAGCCACTGGATTCAGGCAATTATAAAAATGAACCCGGGAAATTCCCGACATTACCTTTACAGCTCCATGAAGCTCTTACAAGCTTTTCAAAAAGTTCATTCATGAAAGAAATACTTGGTGATTTCATACATCAGAATATTATCGATAATAAGATTTATGAACAGGAACAATTTAACAGATATATTACCGATTATGAAATAAAAGCTTATTTCCCCAGACTCTGATATGGCTGCTCCTGAAGTCTCACTGATTGGTTGCGGAAGGATAGGATTCATCCTTGAAAAAGACAAACTTCGGAATAAACCCTGTACACATTTCGGCGGCGCAGTCTCAGCAAATCTGAAAATCACATCAGCTTGTGACAGTAATCCAGACAAACTGAGAGAGTTCGGCCTTACGGCAAATATTCCGGATTCTTCACTTTTTACAGATTACAAAAAACTTCTTAAAAACAGAAAACCGCATATGGTTATTATAGCCACATGGACAGATACACATGCAACCATCGCTCTTGATGCAATAAAGAGCGGCGCAAAGATCATTATCCTTGAAAAACCAGCAGCTGCATCTCTACCACTTATAAAAAAAATAATTTACGAATCGCAAAAATCCGGCTGCCATGTAATTGTCAATCACGAGAGAAGATTTGACAGCAGATATAATAAAGTAAAAAATATGGTGGAAAACAGAGTAATTGGTGAAATTAAAACTGTCAATGCAAGAATGTTAACCGGTTCATACAGAGGCGAATCATTCATCGAAGAGGGTGGCGGACCTCTGCTTCATGACGGAACACATCTCGTTGATATTATCAGATACATACTTGGCGATGTTATAACTGTTCAGGGAGAGTTTTCAAGATTCACAAGAAATTCAGGCTTTGAAGATACAGCATCTGCATGGCTTCAGAGTAGTAGCGGGATAAATATTTTCCTCGAAGCCGGCGGAGGAAGAAAATACTTTCAGTTTGAACTCGAAATATGGGGAACCGAAGGGAAGATTCTTATTGGTAATGGATATAACAGACTTTTTCTTAAAAAGAAGTCTGTTCTATATAGTGGTTTTAACGATATAAGTGAAGTAAAATTTCCATTAATAAAAAACAAAAACTGTTTTACGGAACTCTACAAATATGCATCTCAGATTCTTAACGGTAAAAATCCGCCGGCAATATCCGGAATAGATGATGGCTATAAAGCCCTTGAGATAATCCATGCAATATATTATTCATCACATCTTGGCAGAAAAATAATAGCGCTTCCTCTCAAACCTGAATCAATTAATCTTAAAAAGATTTTCAACCTTCCCTGATCAGAATTCAGGAATAAAATCATTTTTTAAATTACGAAAATGGTTATATATAACCATTTTCAAAAAGTTTATTCATGAGATTAATATCATTCTTCTTATCTGGATAATTTTTCCCGAATTTTAACATCTGTTCAACATACCTCGCCAATATGTCTGTTTCAATATTTACTTCAGTTCCTGCTTTCCAGTTTTTGATAATAGTATTATCAATGGTTTCCGGTATCAGATAAAGCTTAAATCCGTTTTCTCTTATTGAAACTACCGTCAATGAAATCCCATCTACTGTAATTGATCCTTTTTCAACTATATATTTACCATAATCTCCACTTACATCAATATCTATATCCACACCTTTGACATCTGCTTTGATATTCCTCACTTTCCCGCGGCAATCGACATGTCCCTGAACAATATGCCCTCCAAGCCTTGAGTTTAAAGTCAGAGCCCTCTCCAGGTTCACAATCCGCCCGGGTATAAACTCTCCCAGTGTAGTAATTCCAAGCGTTACTCTTGAAACAAAAACAGAAAAACTATTTGATGACATATCTACGACGGTCTGACATGCTCCATTGATTGAGATTGAATCGCCTTTTTTTGTCCCTTCCAGAACTTTATCAGCGCCTATTTCTAGTATCTTACCTTCACCAGAGCCTCTAATCCCAAGAACTGAACCTGTTTCTTCGATCAAACCTGTAAACATGGACGCCTCACATCATTTCAAAATTATATTCTTCTTTATAGCCATTGAACAGCATATTATCTCCGATTAAAACAGCCGATATATCCCTCAGAATAAGCGAATCTGTAATTTTCTCGCTCACTTTCCCGCGAATTGGAGAAATTCCGCTTCCTAATACTTTAGGTGCAATAACATATAAAAACTGATCAATAGCTCCCGCATTAAAGAACGAACCATTCAATGTACCTCCACCCTCAAGGAGAGCCGTCATAATCCCTTTTGCTTTAAGAACTTCAAGAACAAACCTTACACTTTCAACATTTGAGGTGAAGCTTCCTTTGACAATATTCAGTTTTTCTGTAATTTTTTTCAATTCACGATTTTTACAGACTGCATCTCCAAATGTTTTTTCATCGGTGATAATTATATAATTATTATCACGAATAAAATTAGAATCCGGAGAAATATCAGGGGGCATGCCGATCATTACTCTCAACGGTTCTTTATAATCAGTTATTTCACTATTAAGCAAACCGGTAAGATAAAAGTTATCCCTTCCACTGACAATCCCCGAGCTTTCTTTTAATTTATTATATATATCTCCGTTGAAATCATTCAACCTGACATTTAGCATTGGATTATCATTTATAAAAGTGTTGCTGCCAATTATTACCGCATCAACTTTAGACCGGAGTTTATGGACAAATAATCTGGTATATTCATTTGATATCCATTTTGAATCACCTGAATCTGCGGCAATTTTACCGTCTAAAGTTATTGCACATTTATTAATAATAAAAGGTTCATTTCTCAATATATATTTTTTAAAACTGCGGAGCATATCCGACGCAGCATTGAAATGATTATGCATGATATTTATCTCAATCCCTGCCCCGATCAGAGACTTAACACCATTCCCGGACACAACAGGATTCGGATCAAGAAGAGGCAGATAAACCTTTTTTATTCCGTTTTTGATTAACGCTTCAGTGCAGGGAGGAGTCTTGCCGTAATGGCTGCATGGTTCCAGAGATACATAAATTTCTGCTCCTTCAATGTCATTACCCTTACTTTTAGCATCCTTTAGAGCTGCTACTTCGGCATGATCGCTGCCATAAGCACCGGTACCCCCTTCCCCGATAATAATTCCATTATTGACTATTACTGCGCCGACAGCCGGATTCGGTGAAGTCTTTCCGATTCTGGTAAAGGCGATCTCACAAGCCCGTTTCATGAATCTATCATTTGCAGTCATTAGAATTTATCCCGAATTTAAAATAAATCTCATCGATATCTTTTTCCGGCGAAAGCTCCCTGTCAAGCTTCATCTCCAAAGCTCTTTCAAGGCGATCATTAAACTTAAGCGTCTGCATATATCCACCTGCAATACTACCTCCGTAGAAAAAAAACGTTATAGCACCGGTGATTACTGAAAGTGAATTAAGGTCATAACTGTGTGCACCATATGTCACAGCAGAACCAATCCCGATAACAACCATTGCCACAATGCCTGTGCCGATTTCTCCGGCATAACAATATCCCATACCTGGAATTATTCCCGCAAAAGCTCCAATAAACGGGTTTTTTCTGCTTTCATAATTAATTTCAGAATAATAGAACAACTCATTATATTCAGGATACATATTTTTTATCTTATTTGAATCATAATTGGAAGACAGAATCAACAAATATACTGATCTTTTTTTAAGATATTCCATATAAATATCTGCATCAGGTCTTTTATATAACTCAGCCAATTTTAATTCAGCATCCGCTTTCCTTTTAAGTTTTATAAAACTATCAATCTGGAAAAGTGATATAGGTATAAAAATATCATCATTGACACCCGCAACATCAATCTTCAGCAGATCTTCATATCTTTTGCTTTTATAGAACAGATAATCAGCAGTAATATCATAAACAGAAGTATCAATGAATGACGGATAATATGAACGAACCCTGAGGAGTTCAACATATGCCCTGTAATACTCACCCTTTTCAATTAGTGAACAGGTAAAAGAGGAAATTTTCTCCGGAGTAAAATCATCATACAATGGTGCTTCTTCAGCTGACACCATTGTATGAATGAACAAAAATAATATGAAAAAAGAATATTTAAGATTCTTCAATTTTAAACAGAGCTCAGGACAAAGTCTATTCCTGCTCCTGAAAATAATTTTATTTTTTTACAACCAACTGTTCCCACCAATAAACAAAAGGAGAAGCAATAAATATAGAAGAATATGCCCCGACAACAAATCCGAAAAGAAGGACAAGTGAAAAGTCATGCAGCACAGGTCCGCCAAGTATAAACAGCGCTATAACAGCAAAAAGAGTTAACATTACCGTTAGTATTGTCCGTGATAAAGTTTGTGTGATTGCTTTATCCATTGTATGAATAAAAGTCTCTTTTAATTTCAGTTCATTTGTTTCCCTAATCCTGTCAAAAATTACAATTGTATCGTTAACTGAATATCCAAAAATTGTAAGTAATGCTGCTATAACAGGAATATTAAATTCTACTTTCATAAGACCGCAAAAGGCAATCGTTGCTGCTATATCGTGAAGCAGAGCAATCATGGCTCCAACAGCATATTTCAATTCGAACCTGAATGCAAGATAAATAGTCATCATCACTATAGACATAAAGGAGAGTTTCCAGGCAGATTTTCTTAAAAAATCTCCAATAGAAGGACCAACATTTTCCTCACTTATAATTGTAGAACCCTTAAAATTTTCTGATATTGTATTTTTCAACATTTCATACTTTGATAATACTGGTGTTCCGCTGGAATTATTAGCTGGTATATTTTCAAGCTTTGTAGAAATCATATACTCATTTTTAACAGGTTCACCAACCTGTTGTATTTCTATATCAAATGCTGTTAAAGCATGTCTTATTTTAGCTTCGTTAACTGTTTTATCCTCAAATTTGGCTATAACTTTATATCCTCCGACAAAGTCAATACCCATAATAAATCCACCTCTGAACAATGTTATGGCGGTAAAACCAACAATCATAATCCAGGAAAATCCGATAGCTATATGTCTATATTCAAGAAAATTTATTGTTTTCCTCTCCAAAACATCTCTCCTTATATACTAAGTTTAGTTTTCTTTTTATCTAATGATAACAATTCATAGGTAAATCTTGTAATATACAGAGCCACAAACATACTTGCTAATAATCCTACGAAAAGTGAAACAGCAAATCCTTTTATCGGACCTGTGCCGAACTCATATAGTATAAAAGCAGCCAAAAGAGTTGTCAGGTTAGAATCAAAAATAGTCCAGAAACCTTTATCAAATCCTGCTGAAATAGCAAATCTTACCGATTTTCCTCTTTTCAATTCCTCTTTTATTCTCTCATAAATAATTACGTTTGCATCAACAGACATCCCCATTGTAAGTACAAAACCGGCTATACCCGGCAAAGTCAAAGTATATCCAAGGAGGGATAGTACTGCCATCATAAATATAAAATTTAAAATTAAACCCAGATTTGCTATTACACCTGCCCATTTATAATAAATAATCATAAAAATTATAATCGCACCCAGACCAACGATAAAAGACTTTATTCCCGCTTCAATCGAATCCTGACCAAGAGACGGCCCTACTGACCTTTCCTCAATGATTCTCAAATTGACAGGAAGAGCCCCTTCCTTAATTACCCTAGCCAGAGTTTGGGCTTCTTCAAAAGAAAAACCGCCACTAATAGTACCGCTTCCGGATCCGATAGTGTCTTTAATATTAGGAGCATTCCTGACCTTATCATCAAGAACAATTGCCAGTTTTTTCCCATGATTTTTTTCTGAAGTAGCTTCTGCAAATTTAGAAGCTCCATCTGATGTTGTTTTAAATGCGACAACTACCTGATTATATTCATCTTTTTCAACCATTGCTTCCTGTATATCTGTTCCTTTAAGAGAAATTTCTTTTAAAAGAACTATCGGATAATCCGGAACTATAATTCCTTTATCCTTAACTCTCTTATATGAGAATAAAGCTTCCAGATTATCAGGAAGCTTAATACCTTCTGAAATTTTTAAAAGCAAAGACTTCAGTTCTACAGGATCAGATGGGAGTTCCTTATCTTTAAAATTTTCTTTTAACCAGGCATTAGCCAATCCTGTATAATTATCATCTACAAGCCTATACTCCAGACTTCCTGTTGTACCAATAGCTTTTTTTACACCTGCAGGATCTTTAATGCCAGGCAAACCTATCTCAATTGCTTCATTTCCACGAGGTCTTATCTGAGGCTCAGATACGCCAAATTTATCAATACGGCTCCGGATGAGTTCCAAAGCCTGCTGTGTTATTTCGTTTTTATCTTTTTCGGAAAGTTCACGGCCAAGTTTTTTTTCAGTACCTTCAAAATCTGCCTTAAGAACAAGGTGCATTCCTCCCTGAAGGTCAAGACCGAGATTTATCTTCTTAGCCAAAAATACAGTTTCGGCCCAGTGTTTTAAAATTTTTACATCTGAAACACCATTTAAAACTTTCATTTCATTCATAACTGCATCAGTAATATTTCTCCCCGCTACAGTTATTTTTTTATCATCTATTTTCAGACTATACCCGCTCCCGGAAAACCGCTGTTTAACCGCTTCAATATCTTCAGTAGTAGCAGTATCCGCAAGTTTTATTTCCATCTTTTTACTCCCAATGGTAGGAAGTATTAAAACAACGCAAAATGTAATTAATAAGATTATAAAAATGAGTTTCCTGATCATTTCTTTAGTCATCTAATTCCTCTGTGAAATATTATTTCCTGTAACTATTCAAAACATTTCTTCTTTTTGAACTTTTACCGCCAGGACCGGACATTCTTGTTTTATAAATTATAAAGATTATAAGTATAAGAAGAAGTACTCCGCCTTTTACAATAACATCGGATGCAGTTTTACTCAATCCAAGAAAGCCGGTATTTACCTCATTACTTTGACCCGGTTTTTCAGAAATCAGTGAGCCTGAATTGGTAGTTTCCGGAGTTATATCGACCAGTTTTATATCAGGTATTCTCTTATATTTAAAATTCCCTTCATTTATAGGAAGGAGATCCCCTTCTGCCTTTACCTGCTCAGTGTTCTCTTCCTTATCTTCAACAGGTGCAGCAGTAACTTTTTTTTCAGGTTTTTCTTTTTTCCTGTTTTCGCTTTTATGTTCAGGAATTGAAGGCTGTTTTTTGTCCGCTGTTTCTGTTTCTTTTTTGGTAGGCGTTGTAACTGTTTTCTCGATTTCGGCAGCGGGAACATCTCCGGATTTGTTATTGTTCTGCAGATTGTCAATAACGGCACCGGTATTATTTTCCTGGGTATATGAAACCGAAAAAAATAAAGAAACCGAAAGTAATATTATTGTTAACACCTTTAACAATTTCATAAAATATTTTTTTACCCTTTTCAGGAAATCTTAGCCTGTATAGCGCTTTTTGAAAATTCAATATTAGTGTTAGACGCGACTTTTACAATAATGATGTCATCTTTTATTCCTGTAACAACTCCGTACATTCCACTTGCAGTAATTATCTTGTCTCCATTCTTTAAATTATTAATCATAGCCAACCTTTGTTTCTCTTTTTTCTGTTGTGGTCTGATCAGAAGGAAATAGAAAATGACAATCATAAGGACTATCGGGACAAAACTCATCCAGCTTCCCGATCCTGCTGCGCCCTGCCCCTGCGCGTAAGCTGCTCCAAACATAATACACATCCTGTTATATAAATTCTTTGAATATTTTCAATACTTAATAACAAGTTGCTTATGTCAACTTATTAATTTCCACCTATTACAAATGCATAAGTATAATTCATTCAGAATAAACCTTAATAATTCTCCGGAAAAATATACAAATACATAATGTTATTCGTGCAGTATAATAACCGGCGTAGAAAGCACAACATATTTCTCAAGATCAATAACATCGCGGTTATACATCCTGATACATCCGCTTGAACACAGATGCCCGATTGATTCTTCATCATTATTCCCATGTATTGCTATCCCGTAGCCTATCTCTGCAGGTTTACCATTTATGGAGGGGATTCCACCCTTATCATACGCTTTCCTGTAATTATCAAAATCTTTATCAACCGGATAATTAATTCCATAATATCTTGGACCATAGGCATTATCACCAAGATCAGATTCAGGATCTCCAAATTTATGATAACCCTTTGATTTTTTAAAATAGACCCTGTTCATATTCATAAGCTTTCTGTATGATTCAGACTCTTTTGCAGAATCCATACTCAATATTTCATTAATCTCATATATTCCTTCCGGAGTTCTGTTGTCGCCTTCATAGAGTTTGGGTTTCATATCAGGGTTGTGAGCAATACCTATACTATATGAATTGATTTTCCTGTAACCGGAATCATAAACTTCCAGTTTAAACTCTTTCTTTATTATTACGAGAGCATATACTACTTTATGAGATGAAAAAACTTTCTGCAGAGACTCCTTTTTCACATCACTACAGGAAATAAAAATTAAAGCAGAAAATATTATATAGCAGATTTTTCTCATAATCTCCGGATCGTTTTTTATTTATATACAGGCGATGTTCTTTTTTCTAGACTCTTTAGTTCACTTATAACTTCATTTGTAACATCATATGACAATTTCGAATAAACCATACTGTCTCCTGAATTAAATATGAAGTCGGCATTATGTCTGGCAGCGATGTTATTTACCGCGGTTTTAATTTTTAAATAAAATTCAGCTTTAAGTTTTTTTTCCTGTTCTTTCAATTTTACAATTTCACTTTTATAGTAAACAAGTTCTGATTTTTGAACATCCGCTTCAGAATTTTCGATCTCTTCAATTTTATTATTCATGGTATCTGTTTTTCTTTTTATATTCTGAGCTTCATTGCTGCTGTTATACATATAGCTATACACAGCATTAAGGTTAATACATCTGATAACATAATCTGTGGAGACGTTTTTTCCTGTTGAACATGAGATAACACTCAAAGAGAAAATAATGATAATAATTTTCATAATGCATCGCATCAGTAATGTATATCCCCTATGGAAAACTGGAAATTATATCCACTTATAGTTTTAAATTCCTTTTCTTCATAAATCATTTTTTTTGCAAACCAGAACCTCAATGGCATCATCGGAACCTGTACTTTAATTCCAAAACCGTAAGAATATATAAAATACGGGAGAAGATCTCCATCAGTCAGCTGGCTTATTCTTCTTAATTTCCCCGATGCAAGATCTTCATTCACATATTTTTTATATGTATCACTTAACTGCTGCTCCCAATATTTATCTGACCAGAGAGAACCGGCATCAAAAAATACGGAAACCCAGAGCATCTGCGGATGAAGCGGAATACGATATTCTCCACCGTATAAAATTCTGTTATACAATCCCACATATCTCCATGAATCAGGCATACTTGAATCGTTATAATCCCAACCTCTTACAGTTTCAGGCCCGCCGATTGAAAGCCGATCCTCAGATTCAAGCCATTCATTATTTTCATAATTTTGATGGTCCTTTACCCAGTTTCTACCCAGGGGAGGAGTAATAAAATCAGCGCTTGCCCTGAGTTCGATAACTGTGGGATGTGATTTAAGAAACGGTATATGAAATGGAGAGTAATAAAGATAGAATTCCGGAGTATATTGAGTAAAATGATCATTCCCTCTGAGTACTGGCCCGCCTGTAACAGCTGCAGTCACACCTGTCCTGAAACCTTTTGTCGGATTAAGGTAGTTATCTTTTGAATCCCGATAGACATAATATTTCAGTGTATTTTTCAACTGGAACCCGCGGGCTACAGACAAAAAGATTGCATCATTGGCATTCCCAGATGGATCAAAATATGATTTAACAGTCTGAACCCATGTCACTCCGGTTACCCAGTAATACCAGAATCTGTAGCTTAAACCAAGTGAATATCCAATACCGCGCTTTTTATAGTTCGCATCTTCATCAGAATCAGCAAAAATGGAGGTAGAAGTATATTGATAAACATAATAAAAAATAGAAGCGTTAAATCCCACCGGATAATCCTGCAGCCATCTCTCTTTGAAGCTCAATGTAACTGATGACTTTTTAGGACCATACTCAAATTTAACCCCCACTGTCTGTCCATTGCCAAGAAAATTATTTTCAGTAATATCTGCAAAGATTGAAAACCCCGAAGATGAACCATATCCACCCCCCATAGAGATTGTTCCTGACGGCTGTTCCTCAACATCGATTATAAGATTCATATAACCATCCTTGGTTCCAGGCCTTACATCAAAATTTACCTGTTTAAAATAACCAAGATTGAAAACTGTCTCACGTGATATCTGCATCAATTCAGAATTGAAAAGTTCCCCCTCCTTTATTGCAAGCTCTCTTCTTATAACTTTATCTTTTGTTTTTTTATTACCCTTTATAATTATCTGCTCTATATATGCTTTTTTCCCTTCATCCACTGTAAAATCAACTTTAACAAACTTTCTCTTCTCTTTAACTCCATTAACCTCAACTTCCCGCTCAGTGATTGTTTTATTCGGTACAACCCTTGCAAATATATATCCTTTTGAGGCATAAAGAAAACTGATAGACTGTCTGTCGTTAAGAAACTTTGTATTATCAAACAGCTCTCCATTTTCTTTCAAAAGGAATGATTCCTTCAGTTTTTCAATTTCTTTTTCAGTAAGAACATTACTTTTCCCGTCTCCGATTTTTATATCATACGGTCCCTCAAAATAATACTTCTCACCTTCACTAAGCTTCAGAACAATATAAATACAACGGGTTCCCGGTTCAAGTGGATTAGTCCATTCATAATCAACTTTTTCATCAATTATCTGGGCGTCAAGATACCCCTCCTGCTGATAAAATCCTAATATTTTTCTTTTATCCTCTTCATAAACTTCCTTTTTAAACGCTCCATCCTGATACCATGCATCCTCTTTTGTATCCATCAGTCCCCGGATTTTTTTAACATAAATCTTCGTTGCTCCGAGAATAGCAATTTTCTCAACCTTAACCTCTTCACCTTCATCAATAATAATATCAATTATCACTGAATTGGTGTCCGTACCTTTTTTCAGTTTATAGGTAATATATGAATTATAATAACCCTCTTTATTATATTTTTCTTTTAAAGACTTTATACTGTTTTCAAGAAAATCCTTTCTGTAAATACTCCCCTCTTTCAAATGCATAGCTTCAATTAAATCTGTTTCAATTAATTCATCATTACCTTTAAACACGATTTTTTCAACAACAGGCCTCTCCTCCAGTACAAACCTCAGTTTTACTCCGTCGGAATAATCATCAATTTCAACATTAACATTCTCAAATTGTCCAAGCGCAAAAATATTTTTTATATCCTCTCTTACTTCTGCAGCCTTAAGAGGATACCCGACTGTTGTAAGCATCACTTCTTCAATATCAGCCTCATCAACATTTTTAAGACCTTCCAATTCTATTTTACGCACAATTTTACCCTCATATTTTGAAGGTTCAGATGAAAGAATTTTAAAAATAACTGTTACAGAAATCAGTAAGACCAACAGTGATGTAATTAAATAAACAGATTTTGCTTTTATAGTCATTATATTAATACTATTCCCGGTTTTATTTATATCTCTAAGTAATAATTCCTTAACTTTTACATTTAAAATTAATTTATTACGACCCACTGTAAAAGCGCACAAGGTATCTTAATTTTTACACTAATTTTCACTTTCAGGAATTATTACAATATTCTTGTGTAAGCTTATCAAGCAAACTCTCTATATATTGATTACTCAGATGTCAAGAAAAATGATTTCCAGAAATCAAAGAGGAAAGCTATTCCCTCTCAGCATAATTTTGCTGCTGTTTCATATTATAATTCTCAACCCGGTAAAAAACTGGATTCCAGGTTCAGGATAACCATCTCTAAGATTATACTCTTCATTATACAAGTTCATTATCCTTGAGTGAAGATATAGAGTATCATGTAGTTTGAAATAAATATCAAGATTCCCGATTACAGAACTTCCAAGAGTTTTGTCTTCATCCGGACTAATGTACACATTGCTTCTATAAGAATTCGACCAGTCTATTTCAAGCCATGAACCCTCGTATGATAAACTACAGGTAAAAATTCTATCCGGTCTGTAGGTAATTTTTATATCTTCATAAGGCTCTTCAGGGAAATACCTGTAATAATCGCAGGCAAATGCCATATTTATAACCTGAGTAAATAAAATTATTGAAGTTACAAATTCAGCTCTTCCATTTAAAAAATTCACTGGAATCGCTTTTGCACTCAGCAGATTGCTGGCTAAAGGATAATAATTATAGAAATTATTATTATCCTCATATATTCCCCTTAATCTGAGACCAACCCTCTTTACTCCCAAAAACGAGCTCGAATCAGCCCCCGTTTCAATTTCAAGTTCTGTTTTCAGTTCTGAATGATTTATTGTCGCAGGGGGGAGATCGTAAAGACTGGACATATACTTCTGCGAATACATTACTTCTTCCGGTTTATAAGCTGAGAGCTTATATTCATGTAATAGTTCTACTGAAAGATATTTTAAATTAATAGTTGATATATTTCCCTTAAAATAAAGATAATCTTTCCAATTCTTGTTCCAATCCTTGTTCCAGCATACCATTGGTGTAAATGTAACCATTGTATATTCGGTTACTTTAAAACTCAGATATAACTCATTAGTCGAATATGAGTCATCTTTATACAAATCAGGATATTTATTATATCCATATTCAGACCTTATTCCGATTTTATTCGAAGCAGACCATATATATTCCATACCAATCACACCCATCATGGAATGAAATGTATCTGCTTCTTCAACTGAGGTATCAGTTTCTGTTAACCCATGATCGTACCGTGCATAGTTCAGGTCAAAAATCCATCTGGCCGGTACAGGCTTATATTCATTTTTAAGTCTGAGCCTTATTTCATCCTTATTTTCCCTGCTATAATACTGATTTTCATACATGCCATAGGAACTGTTCGCTATTTCAAACTCCGGAATAATCTTCCAGTAATCAAACAGTGTGAGCTCGCCAGTAAAGCCGGTTTCATTTGTCATGAAACTTGTGTTGTCCTTTTTATCAAAATCATTATTATTGGATAAAGTTGAATTTAACTGGTAGGCAAAATTATTGAGCCCCTGAGTCATGGAAATGGAAAACATGGAGTCGCCATTTAAACCGGCAAGCATTCTACCGTCAAAATTTGTTGTAGATGAAGTTGAAGATGATGACTTATCAGGTTTGGCCGAATCATTCTCCGGATTACTTTGAGAATTAGCAGAATTAAAGACTGATAACAATAAAAAAAAAGTAAGTAAAACTATTTTTATTAAATATCCCGGCTTATATAAAAAAATACAAACAGAACCCGTTCTGAGAGTTCTGTTTGTATTTGATGAATAATTCATATTTAAGTCCGGTTTTATGTCTGGATTATTTCAATACTTCATATTTATCGGTGAGTTCCCACCTGAATCCTTCATCTTCACGACCAAAATGCCCGTATGCTGCTGTTGCCCTGAATTGCGGTTTTTTAAGATCAAGAGTTTTAATAATTCCAGTCGGTTTCATATCAAAGAACTCTTTTACCCTTGCTACTATCTCTGCTTCAGGTATGTGCCCTGTATCAAAAGTATCAACCATTACAGATACCGGATCGGCAACACCGATAGCATATGCCAGTTGAACTTCACATTTATAAGCAAGACCTGAAGCTACGATATTTTTTGCTATATAGCGTCCCATATAAGCTGCGGATCTGTCAACCTTGGATGGATCTTTCCCGGAAAAAGCACCTCCACCATGCCTGCCCATCCCACCGTATGTATCAACAATAATCTTTCTCCCGGTTAAACCTGTATCACCATGAGGACCTCCTACTACAAAACGCCCCGTAGGATTAATAAAAAATTTAGTGGCGACGTCTATCATATCTGCCGGAATAACTCTCTTTATTACGGTTTCAATAACTGCTTCCCTTATATCCTCATTGCTCACATCCGGTGTATGTTGTGTGGATATTACAATTGTATCAACCTTCTTCGGTTTCCCGTTTTCATAGCGTACTGTTACCTGAGATTTGGAATCCGGCCTGAAAAATTTTACTTCACCGCTTTTCCTTACATCTGCAAGTTTTTTTACAAGCTTATGAGCTGTAAGTATAGGCATTGGCATCAGCTCATCTGTTTCAGCAACAGAAAATCCAAACATCATTCCCTGATCTCCTGCGCCCTGTTCTTTATAAAGCCCCTCTCCCTCGGTAACTCCCTGCGATATATCAGGCGACTGTGCATGAACATAAAGTTGAACTTCACAGTTTTTATAGTCAAAACCAATTTCAGGATCATCATAACCTATCTCCTGAACAACCTTTCTTGCAATCTTTTCGTAATCTACAGAAACAGATGAGGTAATTTCACCTGCAATTATTATCCGATTCGTAGTTACAAGAGTTTCACAGGCTACTCTTGAATTTTTATCTCCGGCCAGGTGAGCATCAAGGATAGCATCCGATATCTGGTCAGCTATTTTATCCGGATGTCCTTCTGACACTGATTCAGATGTAAAAATAAAATCTTTATTTGACATTGTATTATCCCTATTTAATTGGCTATTATCTTAATAATCTTTACCGGCAGGTGTATTTTAAAAAATACCGGATTACTTATCGCTTTTTTTATCAGCTTCCGGCTGGACAGGGGCTTTCTCAATCATACCGGAAGGCTTTTCTTCTGTGGTAAAAATTTTATCTTTCAACGATGAAGTCTTTTTTGAAGCAAGGATTGATAATCCAAGAGAACCTAACATAAAAACAGCTACCATAAAAGTAGTAATCTTAGTGATAATATCAGCCGTGGATGAACCAAAAGTAGATTGACCAGCACCACCGAGTATACCCATACCTGCACCCTTATCTGCCTGAAGGAGAATTACTATTACAAGCAAAATGCAAAGAATTGCAAAAATCACCGTTAAAACCGAAGTAAGTACACCCATTTTATCCTCTTTAAAATAAACTTATTATTTTGTTAACATGATTAAAAATACAAAGCATCACTTCCGGTTAAATGATTCATTTACTTCAATAATGCCCGGCACAAACAAATGCATATGATATGACAGAGTTACTGATTTCAAAACAGATACTTCTCAGATTATATAAACTATATATTAGAAACCCGATTAAGGCCGTTTTATACTACTCACTGTTGATCATGGCAGAATAATGAGTAATAAATTCTGTGTCAAGAAATACTTTTTAAAAAATTATGCTTATAGCAAAACATATAAATTTATCCGGTTTATTCTCTCTTCCGGTTAAATTTGCTTATTAAATATTTATTATTTCGAGATATGTTTTTATTTCCAGGCTTGCGCCCCCGACCAGGACACCGTCAATATTATTCATTTTATATAAACCGGCAATATTGTCAGGCTTAACAGAACCTCCGTAAAGTATAGGAAGAGCAGAAGCGATATCCTCTCCATAAAGCTCTTCCATAATGTTCCGAATAGACAGGTGAGTCTCTTCAGCTATTTCTGGAGTGGCAACTTTACCAGTTCCAATTGCCCATACAGGCTCATATGCAATTACCACTTTCACAGCATCTGCTTTTTCTATTCCGGAAAAAGCTCCCTGTATTTGCCCCTTAAGCACTGCAACGGTCTTACCATTTTCTCTCTCTTCAAGCAGTTCTCCGATGCATAAAAGCGGTTGAATTCCATGCATAATTGCTGCTTTTATTTTTTTATTCACATCTTCATCTGTTTCATGAAAAATGTGCCGTCTCTCTGAGTGACCAATAAGTATAAAAGATGCCCCACAGTCTTTTACCATCACCGGTGAAATTTCACCGGTGAAGGCCCCCTGATTTTCAGAATACATATTTTGTGCACCTGTCATAAAAACTGTTGAAGTGCATAAGGAAGAAATCTCTTTTATATATGGCGATGGAGGAAATACAACATACTCCCTGCCATCATTTTTTTTTACACCTGCAACGAGGCCTTTTACAAGTTCAATCGCCTCAGCTGATGTTTTATACATTTTCCAGTTGCCGGCAAATATTTCTCTTCTGCCCATAAATTATTATACTCCGGATTGTTAATTTCCCCTTTGTCATTTCAACGGACTAAGTTAAGCCAGATGACTGTCCAATAAAATCATAAAAGCCCATCAGGGGTACACAGGGACTTTGTGATTTAAACAGATTCTCATGCTATTTTGAGATGTATAGAGCGAGATCCACACACCTCAGAGAATATCCCCACTCATTATCGTACCAGCTAAGTATTTTTACCAGGTTCCCTCCGGTGACTTTTGTCAATTCTGCATCAAATATTGAAGAGTAACTGTTACCGGTAAAATCTGATGAAACAAGGGGTTCTTCACAATACTGAATAATACCCTTCATAGCACCGAGAGATGATTCTTTTACCGCAGCATTTACCTCCTCTACCGTAACATCCTTTTTCACCAGGCAGGTCAGATCAACTATTGAAACATCAGGAGTCGGCACACGTATTGCCCCGCCGTCGAGTTTCCCCTTAAGTTCAGGTATAACCAAAGCAACGGCCTTAGCTGCTCCTGTTGTTGTTGGGATCATTGAGAGTGCGGCCGCCCTTGCACGTCTTAGATCGGAATGAGGTGCATCAAGAACTCTCTGGTCGTTTGTATATGAATGTATGGTTGTCATAAGTCCTTTTTCAATCACAAATTTGTCATTTATTACTTTAGCAACCGGGGCCAGACAGTTTGTAGTACATGAGGCGTTTGAAATTATTCTGTGGGAAGATTTATCATACATACCCTCATTGACGCCCATTACGATGGTAATATCCTCTTTCTTTGCCGGAGCAGTGATGATTACACGCTCAGCACCGGCAGTAATATGCGCATAGGCTTTATCTTTGTCTGTATATTTTCCCGTAGATTCAATAACAACCTTTACTCCTTCTTCTTTCCATGGAAGAGCTGAAGGATCCTTTTCGGAATGTACTTTAATTTTTTTCCCATTTATAACTACCGAACTTTCATCGAAAGAAACATCACCCTGAAAAATACCGAAAATAGAATCGTACTTGAAAAGATGTGCAAGAGTTTTCGGATCAGTTAAATCATTAATACTCACAATCTCAAGCCCGCTGTATTTCTCCGGATACATGAAGATTGCCTTAACAATATTTCTCCCTATTCTTCCAAAACCGTTAACAGAAATCTTTGTACTCATAAAATCCTCCGATTAATTTTTTCCTGATTATGATAATTATTATAACTCCCCCCGACTCAGGTTTAAACAGAAAAAAGTAATTTAATATTTACTGAAAAATTACATATTTCCATCACCGGGCTCCAAGAAATTTTATTTATTGTCAACCCCTTAGCTCTGCATAAAATATTACCAAAATATAGATTGAAAGTCATAAAAAAACAAAAAATAATACATCTTTTAAAATTTTTAAAATCAGTCCCGGCAAAAATCTGCCAGCACGATACCCTTTATATCAAAAAAATCAGCCACAGACTGTGTAAAAAATCACGCTATTGTGACTATCCTTCATCATTAACCACCGTAATATCGTAATATCTCAGAATACTTCTCTCCTGAAAACGGATCAGCCAGTTCCTGATCAAGCTCAACAAGATGTTCTAAAATAAAACCTCTTTTCAATATCCCGGGATGAGGCAATTTTAAGTCATTTTCACTTATTATTACATCATCATAAAGAAGGATATCAAGATCAATCTCCCGCGGACCTTTGGAAAACCTGTAAACTCTCCCTATTTCAATTTCAATTTCTTTAAGCAATTCAAGAACTGCCAGGGGATTCATATCTGTTCTGATTTTTATTATCTGATTTAAAAAATCCGGCTGATCTTCATAATCAACAGCCTTCGTTTCCTTTATTGAACTTTGTGAGAGGAGAGATGCTCCTGATTTTTTTATTATTTTAATTACTGCAGTTCGAAGGTTTTCGTTCCTGTTCCCCACATTGCTTCCAAGTCCGATATATACAACAGCCATCACTTTTTCTCTCTGTAATCCTTCCCGCTAAGTTCAAGAACTTTGCACATTTCCCTAATCCTTGAGAGAATTCTCCCACCGGAAAGCTCTTTCAATGACTGCTCAGGATTATTATTAGATGTTATAATAGTAAACCTCTCCCCTTCATATCGGGCATCTATGAGATTGTAAAGAGTCTCCTGCTCCCATGGAGAATCTCTCTGCACCCCAAAATCATCTATGACCAATATGTCAACAGAAGCCAGTTCCTTCTCTATTCTGGTTGATTCACCATACTTCTCTGAACCTTCTACAAAGGTTGACTTCAGCATGCTGAAAAAATCTCTCGATATTTTAATAAATTTTCCGTTAACAGCATGATGCTTAATAAGTTCAGTAAGAATTATTACTGAAAGAAGCGTTTTCCCTGTACCTGGATTTCCCCACAAATAAAGACCTTTTTTTATCTCTGGAAAATCCATAACTATATCGTAAGCAGCACTATAAGCCTTTTGCGCCAGTTCACTCTCAGGTTTAAAATCCCCCCATGTCTTCCACCTGAAGTATTTTCCAATACCTGAAGAATAATATATACTTATTACACGATCAATTTTCATTCTTACATCCCTGCACGAACAGGGGATGATTTTTTCACCATCATAGATGTAATAAGGCTCCTCCCCATTACATCTACAGGTGGGAATTACGCATTTTGGGCACGGACTGAGTACATTTTCACCCATCTCTTCAAAGCCCTGATTATGCACTATCCCCGTATAATCACAATAGGGGCAGAATTTTTTTTTATCTTCTTTTTTCATTTATATTTATTAGTTTACTTTAATATGAAAAACTTGCTTAATAGTAAAAGTAATTGTCAAGATTAATTGCCGCATTTTGTTAATTATTAGAGATTACCTCTTCTGATCAATTATTCAGCTGTTTTCCAGGCAGTTTTCTTTTTTTATGAAACAGTACTCTGTATTTTATAAATTTAAGCTGTTTAATAATAAAAAAATATAATATTTTAATATAAGGAAGTCGATTATTAAAATAAAGCTAAACATATGGTTTTCAAAGGGGTTATATATATGAAACTTAGATCTATGCTTAAGAAATCATCCACATTAATTTATGGTTTATTTCTTATATGTGCACTATTTTCAAACGCTGCATTTGCGCAGGATAAAAAAGCAGATGAGAACAAGCAGACCAACGAAAAAAAAGATGAAAGCACAACGGGCGATAAAGCAAAAGATGGATGGATGACAACTGATTACAAACCATACATCTCTACAATCAAAGATCTTGAGAAGCTCAGTCAGGAATACTCAGAATTTCTTCTTAAAAGATCAGTTGATGAATATTCAAAAGGATTTGATACTCTCGAGGATATGCAGTCAGAAGTATTCCGTTTACGGGAGGTATATAAAAACACAAAATATCTCAATGAAAAATGGTACTGGCAGGAAGTTGACAGGAAAAATGCCCAGGACAGATACATCAACAGATTAAAGATTGAAGCCAAGACAAAATCCGTTACATATTTTACAAGAGCGATAAATACTCTTGATGAGATTAAAAATAATGATCTTAAGAATAATGAAAAGTTTATTGATTATAAATCAAAACTATTCAGAATCTATGTCTCCACACAGTATGATATTGGGAATATGAAAGCGTGTATTCCAATTCTGGAAAGGTATGTAATAATGAGAGATGAAAACAGAAAGGATATATGGGCATATAAATATCTCTCCAGCTGCTATGCTGTTATGGAATCCATGCTTGACAAAAGCAGTAAAACAAGCGAAGAAGATGTTATTTTCTACAAGAATAAAAAGAATCAGAGTACCCTGACAGCCGTGGAGTTACAATATGGAGTTGATTCACCGGAATTTAAAGAAGTTCAGAAAATAATCCAGCAGGATGAAAGAAAAAGTGAAGTTATAAACTTTAAATAAATAAATGAAAACCTTTAGATAAAAGAAGAGGGTAACACCTCTTTTTTTATCTATTTAAACAAAACTGTCTGCTTAACTTGATAAACATTTCCGTTAAAATCAATCTTAATTTTCAGGATTCTGTTTTCGGGAATGTATATTTTCAACTCAGCCGGCTGGTAAACATTATTCATCCTGCTATAACGACCTTTTATTCTGTCAAGTTCCCAACGTTCAGGTTTTATTATATAATATTTTCCTGGTGTAAATTTGGAATAAACAGTTTTAACCAACTCACCCCGGCCTGTTTCAGTTCTGTTCTCATCTACTCCATTAACAAAAATTTCATAATATATGCTGTTATCTTCAATATTTGATGTATCTTTCTTATTAATGGTATCTGAAAACTCCAGAACAAGATTATATTCATCATTATAATCCGGAACGGATTTATCTTTATACTGATAAATACTTTTTTCTGCAATAATATCCACTATTTCAGTTCCATTATTACCTGATATTACCGCTATTCTTGAATCAATAATTCCGGATATTGCCAGTTTCCCGGACAACATTAATGGTATCTGCATTCCATTATAATCGAGAACTCCATTTTTAAGTAGAACCGATTTACCATCGACCAGAATAAAGTCCTCCACTCCATCAATACTCTGAAAAGTTGACTTATCGGGATTAAATCTTATGAAAACCGGATTGAAGCCTGGTTTACTTCCGGCATCATCTTTCACCGGCTTTGCAAGAAAATAAAAAACGTTATTACTGCCCGCATATTTATAAAGCTTTTCAAACTTTCCGGGAAGATTAAACTCTATCACTGCATTCGAATTTTCTTTTATAAAACCGGCAATCCATTTTTCACCTGAACACCTTATATAGTATAAAGTATCTCTCTCTCCTGAAATTGCCATTACTTTATCATAAAGCTTGATTCTGCCGTCATAAACAGTTTTATATAACACATCTCCATCCAATATAAAGTTCAGGAAAGAGCCTGCGTTATTTGTAGCAATAGAAATATTCTCTGAATAGGCCGGTTTTATATTCAGGCACACAGTTATAAAAAAAATGAAGAGAAGAAATAAATTCTTTGTCATCACCCACCTTTCAATATTCCAGAGCAGAATGAAGCTTCCAACAGACGCAGGGAGGATTTTTCCCACTCAAATATTTGAATACACGCAAGTTTTGCACATATCTAGACAGAAGAGAGAAGACAAACACCTTCCCATAATTATTAAAAGGCTGCCTCAAGGCAGCCTTTTAATCTTTTAATTATATGTTTCAGATCCAAGATACGTAACCGGAGGCTCGTCCATTAGCCACCTTAAAGTATTCTTAAGTCTCATCAATTGAATAAATATATCATGCTCGGGATCTTCATTTGGTGCATGCATGGGACTCTTCCAGTAGAAGGAAAGCCACTCCTGGTTTCCTGACAAAGAAGCCCTTTTGGCAAGATCAAGGAATATTGCAAGATCAAGGACAAAGGGTGCAGCAAGGATTGAATCCCGGCAAAGGAAGTTTACCTTTATCTGCATAGGATATCCGAGCCATCCGAATATATCTATATTATCCCAGCCTTCTTTATTATCTCCTCTTGGGGGATAGTAGTTTATAGTTACTTTATGATAAAAATCTTTGTAAAGTATCGGATATACTTCTGGTTCAAGGATTTGGTCAAGTACCGAAAGTTTACTTACTTCTTTTGATTTGAATGAATCCGGATCATCAAGCACTTCCCCATCCCTGTTCCCTAAAATATTAGTAGAATACCAGCCTTTCATGCCGAGCATCCTCGCTTTAAGACCTGGAGCAAGAAGCGTTTTCATGAAAGTCTGACCGGTTTTAAAATCTTTACCACACATGGGAACATGGTTCTTTTGGGCAAGCTCCCAGAAAGCTGGAATATCATTACAGAGATTAGGTGCACCATTGGCATAAGGTATTCCAAGACTCATTGCAGCGTAACAGTAGATCATACTGGGGGCAATTTTGGGATGGTTTTCCTTCAGAGCTTTTTCAAAATTGGCAACAGTATCATGCACTCCGGGGATCATCTCCTGGTAAATCTCCGTACTGGCACACCATATCATGACTATTCTGGAGCAATTCTTTTCCTTCTGAAAATTTAAAATATCATCCTTTACCATCTGTGCAAGATCCCACAAAGTTGGAGCATCCTTTACCCATTTTCCATTCAGATTTTTACAATATTCATTTTTAAAAACAGCTTTCCACGGCTTGATTTTTGAAAGTTCATCTTTTATAGGATCTATATCCTCTCTTGAAAGAACGGCTGCATTTTTTGCAGATTCATATATATTATCTTCAAAGATATCCCAACCTCCGAATTCAATATCTTCCAGTGCCGCCAGCGGAATAAAATCTTTTATATTCATATCCTGTGCATCAATTCCCTTACCAACCCTGAGTTTTCCCATTTGTGTTAAAGACCCTATAGGTTTATGCATTCCTCTTCTTATTAAATAAACACCTGCTATAACTGTTGAACTTATCGCGCCGAGACCAGGCATCACTATACCAAGTTTACCTTCAGGGCTTTTTATATCGGTTTTCTTAATTGTCACGACCAGACTCCTTAATTTAAATTTATAATAGCTTATTCCGCAATATGTCTGTCAGATTTCGGTTATTATGAATATAGCAATATTATGAAAATACAAAAATAAACAGACAGCAATTAGTCAAGAAATTTTAAAATATTTAATGTTATCACTATACTCACTCTCTTAATACTTGACAAATATTGTGATAAAACATGTCATATTAAGCTTCAGGTATAATAATATACTATTCAATGTCTGAAATACTATATAACAGTTCATGTTACTTGCGGCAGCTGATTTATAAACATGGATTGTCACAAAAAAGTCCTCATTCCCGCCAGGCCATGGCGTCAGTGATAATTTTCAGTATAAACAGCATGTTGAATAGGTGCGTTTTATACTGAAATTACCGGGCAATGCCACATATTTTTCATATATCAGGAGTATTAAAATGAGCAGAGAACATGCTGATCTTAAATGGTCGGACCTCCCGTTTGGATATGTAAAAACAGATTTCAACATCAGGTACTATTACAGTAATGGCAAATGGTCTGACGGGGAACTCGTGAGTGATGAGAATATCACAATGCATATGGCAGCCCCATGTCTGCATTACGGGCAGGAATGTTTTGAAGGGATGAAAGCCTTTGAGACTAAAGATGGAAGAATTGTCATATTCAGGCCTGAGGAAAACTGGAAACGAATACAGAAAACATCTGTAAGAATCTCCATTCCTCCAATGAGCAGAGAAATGTTTATTGATGCCGTGACAAAAGTAGTCGCTGCAAATAAAAAATTTGTTCCCCCCTATGGAACAGGTGCCAGTTTGTATCTGAGACCTCTTATCATTGGAACCGGCGCAAAGGTTGGACTCGGAGCTGCTGAAGAATATGTATTCCTTATTTTTGTTACACCTGTTGGTCCTTATTATAAAGGCGGGCTCACACCGGTTAAAGCTCTTGTAGCATCACAGTTTGACAGAGCGGCACCGGATGGAGTCGGAGACTGTAAAGTTGGAGGAAATTATGCCGCCGGACTGGCAGCAGCTGAATATGGGAAAAAGAAGGGTTTTCCGGTTGTACTCCATCTTGACCCAAAAGAAAAAAAATATATCGATGAATTCACTACATCTAATTTTATTGCAATAAAAGGGAATACATATATAACCCCTGAATCAAAAAGTATTCTGGGCAGTATAACCAACGACAGTCTCTTAAAAATCGCTGAAAGCCTCGGAATGAATATTGAAAGGCGACCTGTTGTCATCGATGAAATTGCCGGATTTGACGAAATAGGCGCCTGTGGAACTGCAGCTGTAGTTACCCCTGTTACAATGATTCATTATAATGGACAGGACTACAGATTCGGCAATGATGAGACAGCCGGACCGGTTATAACAAAATTATACCGGAATCTTACAGGTATTCAATATGGAGAAATAGAAGATAAGTTTAACTGGCTGCATGAAGTGAAATAGCTTTTATTATTTTCGTTGTATAAAAATACTGAATTGCATTTTTATACAACGGCATTTATACCTGTTTATTCCGAATTAGTTACAATTTTTGCCTGCATCGCGAGATATTCAACAAGCTTCTGCTCCGAAATAATACCCTGCGAAACGAGAATAATACCTATAAGACCACCTTCACTATGCTGTATTTCAAGTGCTTTTTTCATCTGTTCCTGCGTAATTACACCATTTTCAACCAGCATCTCTCCCAGTAATGGTTTTGACATTTAATTCCTCCGGACAATCCGTAAACTATTTATATAATTATAATATATACACTTATACTATAAATCAAGCTCTACAGTCAATTTTATAAAAGTCTTGCAACAGTTTTTTTCCATAAATCATGATGCCGCTCCCTTTCATCATTATTCATAACCGGTTCATACTTCTTTATAATTCCATTCTCCTTTGCAATTTCGCCAATACTGCCGAATACACAGGCAGTCAAACCCGCAAGATATGCAACACCAAGGGCTGTGGATTCCCTGATTTCAGGGATAAGAACCGGAACATCCAGAATATCCGACTGAAACTGCATAAGGAACCTGTTTTCCGTAGCACCTCCATCCACTCTCAACTCTGATATTTTCTTCATTGTGTCCTGTTCCATAGAGTGTATAACCTCCATTGATTGAAACGCAATAGATTTCAATGCAGCCCTTACTATCTGTTCTCTTGTAGTATCCCTTGTTAATCCGAAAATTGCTCCCCTTGCATCCATGTTCCAGTAAGGGGCCCCAAGCCCGACAAATGCGGGCACAAAGACAACCTCATCCTCTTTACCAGATAAAGAAGACGCCATCCCCTCAGATTCCTTTGAGTTATCAAAAAATTTCATATAATCTCTCAGCCATTGCATCACTGCTCCGCCGATAAAAACCGATCCTTCAAGTGCATAAACAGGATTACCCATATTATCCGGAGTAAGAGTTGTTAAAAGACCATTCGAAGAAATTATATAATCCGAACCATTGTTAAAAAGCATAAAGCATCCGGTGCCATATGTATTTTTCGTTGTGCCCGGAAAAACACAATTCTGCCCGACCATAGCTGCCTGCTGATCTCCGGCAATACCGCCAATTATAATTCCGTCCGGCAAGCCGGGGCATCCTGATGTTTTTCCAAAAACACTCGCAGAGGGTTGGACATGCGGAAGTATATTCAGGGGTATATCAAGAATTTCACACAATTCAGCAGACCACTTCTTATCTTTAATATCAAAGATAAGTGTTCTGGATGCGTTTGTATAATCAGTGGTGTGCGCTTTCCCCCCTGTCAGTTTCCACAATATCCAGGTGTCAATGGTCCCGAATTTAAGCCTCCCCTTTTTTGCAAGAGAACGTGCATCAAGAACGTTATCGAACATCCATTTAATCTTAGTTCCGGAAAAATAGGGGTCAATGACAAGTCCGGTTTTCCCCCGGAACAATTGCTCATACCCCTGTTCTTTCAGGTGATTGCATATATCGGTCGTTCTGCGGCACTGCCAGACAATTGCATTATAAACAGGTTTTCCAGATTCAGCATCCCACAGCAATGTCGTTTCCCTCTGGTTTGTTATACCTATTGCGATTATGTTAACCGGATCAAGTTTACCGTTTAATATTGCTTCAGGAATCAGATGTACAACTGAATTCCATATTTCAAGCGCATCGTGCTCAACCCAGCCGGGACGCGGGAAAAACTGAGTAAATTCGCTATATGAACTGGATAGAGTTTTACCTTTTCTGTCAAAGCAGAAAACTCTATTACCAGTTGTTCCAAGATCTATTGCCAATATAAATTCTTTACCAGACATATCTCCTCCGGAATAAAGGGTTGCTGTTCCATTAATAATTCGCAGACATATTTTAATGTAATTAATGATCCTCCTGCTGCATTGCAGCAATGTATAAATTATTCCAGATAATCAGCATTGTTTATAAAATTAACTTTTAAAAACCATATTGTCAAACAATAAAAAAGTCTTGAAATTACCCGCAGGAATTATTTCATAGCAGCATGAATCATGAACTGTTCTTAAAGAATAAGCTGTTCACCACAGGAAACAATGTTTAACGAAATCTTTAATAATAAGAAAATAATATTCATCGCAGAAATCGGGCTTAACCATAATGGCGATCCGTTACTTGCGGAGGAAATGATTGTCAGGGCTGCTGAATCCGGAGCTGATGCAGTAAAGTTTCAGACATTTATCCCGGAAAAAATGAATTCACCATATACATCTTCACTGCTGAAAAATGGCAGCGAAAAGAATCCCGATTACAGTATTATTGATTTTTTCAGAAAATTTACTTTTACTCCCGGCCAGTGGGAAAATCTGAAAAATGTCTCCGAAAAATGTCATACTGAATTTTTTTCCGCCCCCTTTGATATTGAATCGGTTGAACTCCTTGAAAAACTGGGAGTAAAACTTTATAAAATTGCCTCGTCAGAAGTGACAAACACCCCGCTTGTAAGAAAAGTCGGCGCTACAAAAAAGCCGGTTCTCCTTTCAACAGGAATGACATCCGAAAGCGATATAGAAATATCTCTCAGAAACCTGAAGGAAGCCGGAAATAGTGAGACATTATTGCTCCACTGTGTTTCAATTTACCCGGCAAAAAAGGAGGAGACAAACCTCTCGCGTATAGTTTCACTGAAAAACAGGTTCAATGTGCCTGTAGGGTTATCAGATCATACCTCCGGATATGAATCGTCAGTAATTGCTGCAGCCTTAGGCGCTTCTGTCATCGAAAAACATTTCATGATTGATAAAAATCATGATTGCCCCGATAAAGACGTTTCGCTTACAGCGGAAAGTTTCAGGGAAATGACAGAAAAAGTCAAAGACGCAGTCGCAATGCTTGGTGACGGAAAAATTAAATATTCGGGAAGAGAGACAGGTACAGCTCTTGCTGCAAGAAAAAGCCTTTTTGCTTTAAAAAAAATATCCACCGGAGACATCATTAATGAGAATTCGATTATTGCACTGAGACCTGGAATCGGCATATCTCCCAACAGGATAGATGATATAACCGGTAAAAAAGCAAGAGTTGATATAAACGAAGGTTCATTGATTAAATGGGAATACCTTGAATAAACGGAGTATATAATGCGAATTAAACTATTGACATTAATGATTTTACCACTAATGCTGCTTGAATGCAACTCTTCATTCTGGATAATGATTTCAAAAAAAGAGAGTAAACTTTTCTCAGAAACTGAAAAAGTAATGCTTGATGAAACCACCTCATCCATTAATTTCAAATACGGATTTGATCCTGATATTGAAATTGATTATGTTTTTATAAATGGAAAATTTACCGACAAAGAGATAACTGCAAAGTCTCCAGCCATGGAAAAAATACTTCTTAAACACGATGTTAAAGAAATCGAGTTATTTTATGAAAAAATAATTCAGGTCAGAGAAATTCAGGTATGGAAAATGAACTACTTTATAAAAAAGAAAAATTGGGCAAACTCAAATTATATACAGAAGCATATACTCCCTGAAACTGAGTTATATCTGGGTATCCTTGAAAAAAATGTTATCAAAATAGATGCCGCATATGCCGCTGAGCTAGATGAAAGAAAAAGCAAAATTAAAACTAATGTAGATGCCAGGCTTCAGAAAGAATTAAAAGAAAAGGAAAATAACAAAACCACCGGCCTGCCGGAAGGATTTTAAATAAAAGTAACGAATATTTTCTGGAAAAATACCTGATTTTAATCATATTAAACAGTTTTACTTGAGTAAATAATATTTTTTTTCGATTATAAAAGTATATAATACATAAAGAGAGATCTCCCTTGAAAAAAACAACTTTCATAACACTGGCTTCAGTCCTGATTTTTTTTATCTTTGCTGCCCCTTCCTATTCAAAGGGAGTATATATTCTATGCTATCATGCTTTTCTGGAAAAAAAGGATCCCTATTCTTTCACAAATGAAATATTCAGAGAACAGCTCCATAAACTTAAGAACAGTGGTTTTACCTTTGTTACTTTTGAAGATGTCATCAATGACAAAATTACAGGCAATAAAAATATTCTTATTAGTATCGATGATGGAAACAAAAGCGTCTACCAGGCCTATTATTCAATAATGAAACCAATGGAGATAAAACCTCTTCTTGGAATATATCCTGCGATTATAAGCAGGATGCATTATGCAATGACCTGGGATGAAGTAAAACAGCTTTCTGCAGATGGATGCTACATTGCGTCTCATGGATACCACCATATGTTTTTATCAGAAAAATACTACAACCAGGAACCGGCCAGTTTTAAAAAGGAGATTTATTTATCAAAAAAAATACTCGAGGAAAAGCTTAACCGTAAAATTGAAACAATGCTTTATCCTTTCGGAGTGAACAGCCCCATTGCCATAAACGAACTTAAAAATGCAGGATATAAATATGCAATGACCATAGAACCCAGGATGGAATCGCTACCTTCTGCCAACAACTTCCAGATTCACCGCTACCTTATGACAAAAACAGGTTACAAAGGTATAATTGCTCACATTATCAAGCAGAGTGGAGCCGCCGTTGCTGAGAACAGTCAAACTCCGTCAAATAACTTACAGGTGAATAACCCAATAGTAACGGAACAGAAAAATACCGGTAATGCGGAACAAATCTCAATCATTGATTATCCCGGAAGAATAAAAAAAATTCTTTCTGATAATACAAAATTTATACCAGATATCACTCAAATAAAAACAAATAAGCATGGGAAAAAATTCAAACCATTTGTTCATACATCAAAAACTCCTGCAGAATTAAGGAATACAAATAAAAAGATTTCCTCAAAAAATGAAAAAAAAAACCAGAGGAAGAAGAAAACCGCATAAATCTACTGCCAAAGTCGTCAGAGTTTAAGGAGATGTATTTCTCAATTATTACAAAATGGTCAGGTTTTGTTCTTTATATAAAAGAACAGACCATGTTAAACCTGAAAATTATTAAATCAAAAATGGTAAAATTCTTCAACTAAAACGATATCTTATTTATTCTCTTTTCCTTGACATATACTATTTTACTTATATTGTTATTACTAAAAAACAGATGGATAATTTTTTCCACTATATCACAGGCGCTGTAAAAAATTAATATCCCCTGTGGTTTTTTAAAATTATATCTGAACTGTAAAGAAAATGCACTAATATTACTATATCCATTAAAAAAATTATTACTGGAGATAAACTATGCTGCTCGGGATCGATGTAGGAGGAACTCATACTGATGCTGTCCTGATAGGTAATGACGGCATTGAATCAACTTTTAAAGCTAAAACTGATACTCACAACCTTCTCCAGACTGTAACAACTGCCCTGAAAGAAGTTACCGCAGGAAAAGATGTAAAACAGATAAAAAATATAAACCTTAGCACAACCCTTTCAACAAATGCAATTATAGAAAATAAACTGGAAAAGACAGCTCTCTTCATATCATCCGGCCCCGGAATTGACCCTGAGAATTTCAGGATAGGAAGCAATACATATATTATAGATGGTTCCATAAATCACAGAGGAAGTGAAGTGCGTAAACTTGACTCATCCTCTCTTGAAAAAAAAATAAATGAATGTGTTAAAAACGGAATTAGAGTTTATGCCGCAGTAACAAAATTTTCTACCAGAAACAGTATCCAGGAATCAATAATTGCCGGTTCACTTAAAAGTCATTCTGATTTTATTACTGAAGGTCACAATCTGTCAAGCCAGCTAAGCTTTCCCAGAAGAGCCGCAACTGCATATTATAATTCAGCCGTATGGAGAATATATTCAAACTTTCTTACTTCTATCACAAAAGCATTGGACAGTATGGGAATTGATGCACCTGTAAATATTCTCAAAGCAGATGGAGGTACAATGCCTGCAGAAGTATCTAAAACACTTCCGGTAGAATCGATCCTCTCGGGTCCAGCCGCAAGCATTATGGGAATTATAGCCCTGAGTAAAATAACCGAAGATTCAGTAATACTTGATATTGGTGGCACGACAACTGATATCGCTGTTTTCGCATCAGGTGCTCCTCTTATGGAGAGGGATGGCATTTCACTCGAAGGTATACCGACACTTGTTCGTTCACTTCAAAACAGATCAATAGGCATAGGGGGAGACTCTGCCATCTCTGTTGTTAATGGTGTAGTTAAAGCTGGCCCTGAAAGGAAAGGTCCAAGCGTATCAGAAGGTGGAACCCACCCGACACTGGTTGACGCAATGAACTTCGCAGGTATAATAAACCATGAGAACAAAGCAAAATCTGTCGCTGCAGTAAAAAAACTTGCAGAAACGAACGGGTTAAGCCCTTCGGATCTTGCAGATAAAGCCATTGCATTCAGCGTAAAAAAAATAAAAGATGAAATAAGTCGACAGCTGTCGGAAATAAACCAGAAACCTGTTTATACAATTCACGAGATGATCCAGGGTGAAAAAATAGCTCCGAAAAAAATATATATTATAGGAGGACCGGCTGCTGCTCTTGCTAAAGTAATGGAGAGTGATACAGAAATTGTTGTCCCCGCGAACTACAGTGTTGCCAATGCAATCGGGGCAGCGCTCGCACGTACAACTTTTGAAACTGAACTTTTTTCAGATACAGGTAAAGAAAAAATGGTTATTCCAAATCTTGGTGTGGAAGTAAAAGTATCAAGAAGATATTCTCTCAACGAAGCAGAGAATGATGCGGTTAACTATACGAAAAAATTCCTTGAGAGTTCGGGTTATAACTCAAGAGATCTTAAGATAGATATTGTTGAATCATCGAGTTTCCGGATGATAGACGATTACTACTCTTCAGGAAATGACATCCGGGTCAAATGTCAGGTCAGACCAGGAGTTGTTATGAACCTGTATAAACTGTAAAGAGGGAATAATATGCTGAAAGCAAAGAATAGATTAGGGCTTGTTTTTTTCCCGGCTTATGACTGGGCCATATCTCCAACACATCCGGAAAGAGAAGAGAGGCTTCTATATACCCAGGACCAGCTAAAGGAGGAGGGAATTTTCGATATTGAAGGAATTATAGAGCTTAAGCCGGACATCGCGTCAGATACAGATGTTATGCGCTCGCATTTCTGTTTCCCGGATGTAAAGAGTGTAATAACGGAATCCCACATGATTTCAGCCGGCGGTGCAATCAGGGCGGCGCGTGCCGTTCTGGACGGCGAGGTTGAAAAAGCATTCGCTCTTGTGCGTCCTCCCGGTCATCATGCGATGAAATGTGTTCACGGAAACAGGGGTTTCTGCAACATCAACAACGAAGCAATAATGATCGAATATATCAGGGAAAACTACAGCAAAAGGCGTATAGCAATAGTTGATACAGACTGTCACCATGGCGACGGTACTCAGGATATTTTCTGGCATGACTCTGATGTGCTGTTTATATCAATACATCAGGATGGGAGAACCCTTTATCCCGGCTCCGGCCACCTTGTTGAACTTGGAGGACCGAATGCCAGAGGGAGAACTATCAATATTCCCCTCCCCCCTAACACTTCCGAAGAGGGCTTCATTTATACAATAGACAATATGGTTCTTCCTATTCTTGAACATTTTAAACCTGAATTAATCATAAATTCAGCTGGACAGGATAATCACTATACAGACCCTATTACCAACATGAATTTTACTGCTCACGGATACGCATTGCTTAACGAAAAACTCAATCCTCATATAGCCGTACTTGAAGGAGGATATTCAATACAGGGTGCTCTCCCATATGTAAACCTTGGGATTGTCCTTGCAATGGCTGGGATGGATTATTCATGCGTCAAAGAACCGGATTATGACCTGAACTATCACCCGCAGGAGGATGAAGTTACGGAGTACATTTCCAGGCTTAAGGAACCAGTTCTTAACAACTATCTCAATCCTAAACCAGATCTGCAAAGAGCGCCTGTAGGGCAGTATACAGTGAGGCATAAAAACATTTACTATGATACAGACGGCATTCAGGAAAGCCAGAAAGAACATATCATGATATGCAATGAATGCCGCGGAGTTCTGATGATAGAATCCACTGCATCTATAAATCCCCCATGTATCGGCATAGAAATACCGGTAGATGGGTGTAAAAGATGTCAGGCCGAGGGATACAGGCTATATAAAACTGCAGTTAACTCAAAGGATTATGTATCTGTTCAGTTGACAGACAGGGTAAAAAAAATATATGAAAGATTTATTTTGCCCGGCTATTAGTCCTTCTGCTTATCCCCGCCCCTTCTCTTTGAAAAAAGAGAGGGGCGCGACAAAGCCGGGAGTAATTTAAAAGTAACTAATTAAAGGAAATTCCAGAGACTAACAGATAAAAAGCATCTCCCAGAATTTCGGTATAGGCCAGATGTCGTCATCCATAATTGTTTCAAGTTCATCAACCAGCAGACGGTTTACATCCATTGTGACTTTTACTTTTTCACAATAAAATTCAGCTTTTTCCTGTTCATTTTCAATCTTCTTTGCATTTTCACTCAACTGGATCTGTTCATTCATTCCATTCTGTATCTTCCCAATTAGTGTGCTGACCCTGAGAAGAAGATCTTTCTGCGGTTTCAGTATACTGTCATCTACCAGCCCCATTGTGTTTTTAATGGATCCGGCAATCTCATTCTGAAATTTATATGCAGCAGGAATAACCTGAGATGTAACAATGCTGTAAAAAGCTCTTGATTCAATCTCTATTTTTTTAATATAGTTTTCAAGATGTATATGATATCTCGAATATAGTTCCACATTTGAGAGGACCTTATATTTATCAAAGAGTTTTTTTGCTTTGTCTGTATTAAATGATTTTAAAGATTCGGGAGTCGTTTTATGGTTAGGCAGGCCCCTTCTTTCAGCTTCTTTGTACCATTCAGCTGAGTAGTTATCACCGCCGAATACTATCGGCTTAATCTCTTTAATCTCTTCCCTGATCAAATCCATTATAGTCTTCTTCAGATCACCTTTACCTGATTTCTCAATTTTATCAGAAAGTTCATCAAGACTTTCCGCAACGATCATATTGATAACAGCAGCCGGAAGCGATATTGACTGGGATGAACCTACTGCTCTGAATTCAAATTTATTTCCTGTAAAAGCGAATGGTGAAGTTCTGTTTCTGTCAGTATTATCCTTATTAACAACAGGTAATGAGGCAAGCCCGAGATCTATAAGAGCCGCATCTGTATCTTTAAGAATTTCACCTTTTTCGATTGAGTTGAGAATTTTTTCAAGCTGCTCGCCAAGAAACACAGAAATAATCGCCGGCGGCGCTTCATTAGCTCCCAGCCTGTGCTCGTTACCTGTTGTGGCAACAGTTGCTCTTAAAACATCACTGTGTTTAAAAACTGCTTTAAGTACAGCTATAAGGAAAACAAGAAACTGTATGTTTTCAGTCGGTGTTTTACCAGGATTAAGAAGGTTTATACCATCATCGGTGCCTATAGACCAGTTGACGTGTTTTCCTGAACCATTAATCCCCGCAAAAGGTTTTTCGTGCAAAAGCGCAGCAAGGTTGTGTCTTCGCGCCACTTTTTTCATCGTATCCATAAGCAGCTGGTTATGGTCTACAGCAAGATTTGCCTCTTCAAAGATCGGTGCAATTTCAAATTGAGCAGGTGCTACTTCATTGTGACGTGTTTTAGCAGGGATTCCGAGCTTGAATAATTCCTCATCAAAGTCATGCATAAATGACTGTATTCTTTCTTTTATACTCCCAAAGTACTGGTCTTCAAGCTCCTGTCCCTTTGCGGGTGCAGCTCCAAGCAAAGTTCTCCCGGTAAGTATAAGATCCTGTCTTTTTATATAGAAACTTCTGTCTATCAGAAAATATTCCTGTTCAGGACCGAGATTTGATACTACTTTTTTAGAATGGTCATTCCCCAAAAGACGAAGCATCCTTATTGAACTTGTATTTACTGCCCTTGCGGATCTTAAAAGCGGAGTTTTTTTATCAAGAGCTTCCCCGGTGTATGAGATATAGGCTGAAGGAATACATAGCGTTATCCCAAGGCCATTTTTCCTCAGAAATGCCGGACTTGACATGTCCCATGCCGTGTAACCGCGTGCTTCAAAAGTTGCACGGATTCCGCCGCTCGGAAAGCTTGATGCATCAGGTTCGCTCTGAACAAGCTGTGATCCGGAAAATCTTTCAATTACTTCATGTGTCCCGGAAAACTCAATAAAGGCATCATGTTTTTCTGCAGTTGCTCCGGTCATTGGCTGAAACCAGTGAGCAAAGTGGGTTGCCCCGTTATCCATCGCCCATTCTTTCATCGCATGTGCTACTGCATTCGCTGTATCAATATCAAGTTTTGTGTTTTCTTCAATGCATGACATCAGCTTCATGAATATTGATCTTGGAAGTTTCTCCTGCATTACACCTTTGTTAAAAGTATATTCGCCGAAAAAAGTTGAAACAGGCTTTCTCTCTTTTTTTTCTTCAGACACTTTTCGCAGTTGAGAGGCAACATACTCATTAGTTCTCATATCTAATCTCCTTTCACTCAAATAATTTAGATCTAAATTTTTCTTATCAATAAGCCATAAAAATTTCTATTATTACTTATGTCAAATTTTTGTTTAACAATTATCCCGGAGAATAATTAATTAACAAATATTTAATATTAAACTGATCAAGTCAGTCATTACAAAATAATAAATGTATCTTTACAATAATTGGCAAGCAGAAAAACAGTTGTTATATTACATGAATGTTAAAATTAAAAATATTAATTCCCTCAGAAAAATTTAATAACTAAATAGCACATTTATGAAAGTTCTATCTGCATAAAGCCTGTAGTGCCGTTCATACAATGAATACAGGTATGTGATTATTTAACAATTTCGTAATATGAATAATTTCTGTTTCAATCAATGTTATTCAAAATTCATCCGACAGAAAATTATTATACAGCAGCCTCTTGAATATCATAAACAATCAACCGCTTTTGTTTTACTCAAGATTAGCTGTGTATAATACCTTGAATAACCCGATTATCAGAACTGATCACAATAGTGAAAACACCAACTTTGTTATGCTTAGATTTTTATACAATTAAACACTGTGATTTAACTATTCATCTTTTCAAGAGTTTTAATCATTCTGAATAAAATACTATTTACAGGAGTATCAATCCCGTATTTTTTACCCATTTCTATAACTGTACCCGAAAATATATCGACCTCAGTTTTTCTACCCTTCTCGATATCCTGAAGCATTGAAGTTTTACCTTCGGAAGAGAGGGTATCTGCAACTGCAATATATTTTGCTATATCTTCCATTTTTAAACTGATACCAGCTTTTTCAGCAATGGCAACAACCTCAAACGATGCCATCTCCATCAATTCGCGCGCCTCATTAATATTCTGGAATACCCCATAGTTTGCTTTCAAAACAGCAGATATCTGATTTATCCCCACATTCATCATAAACTTCCACCAGAGTTCACGAATAATATCATCTGGAACGTTATATGGAATTTCTGTTCTGTCAAAAAAGTCCTTTACCGAATTAACCTTTGTCTCCCCACTTTCATCTTTTGTACCGAAAACAATTTTCCCTATGCTGCTGAATCTTATCTCCGCTCCATCACGGACTGCATCAATTCCTACAGCAAATGAATGAAGTATTTTTTCCATTCCATATTTCTCAGAAATCATTTCTTCACTTACAATGCCGTTAAGCAATGATAGAATAATTGTATCCTCGCCTACAAAATTTTCTATTTCAATAATTGATTGCTCAAGCTGATGCTGTTTTACTGCTATTATCAGAAGGTCAGCCTTCCCGGCGTCATCATCAGGAGAGATGTAGTTAAAGGAATAGTTTCTGCCATTAACCTTGATCCCTGTTTTTGCATAACGGGCTATGCGTTCTTTATCAGCAATGACAGACAGGCTTTCGGGAAAGGTGTCAAAAATCCTGCTGCCATAACTCCCGCCAACTGCTCCAAGTCCGGAAATATATACTTTACTGATTCTTTTCATTACTAACTCCTGCATCAACTGTTTTTAATTATTTAACCGCTATAATAACAGACAGATATTCCATGGAAGATGTTGAATAAAGAAAGTAAAGAATTTTATCTCTTTTAATCCCGGTTATCAGGATCCCGGATTCTGTTTTATTTCCTGACGCTTTAATTCAAAACCGATTTTTACAAAATCCGGGTAGAAAACAACTTTCAGAGGATTGGAATCCGATGAATATTTTGTCAATATATTTACTATCATAGTAAGACCGAGTCCTGCCCCTTCAGTATTTTCATCATCAATAAAAAAACTGTCATTGTCGAGATCTTCCGGTGAAAGTTTCTTGAGTATCTGCTCCTTCTCAATCAAAGTAATATTCTGCGTATTTGTGACCCATATTTCAATTGATTCGATTGACGATTGAAACGTTATTGTATAGTAACGATCATCCTTCTTTGCCCACTCCAGCAGATTTCTATTACCATTTTCCTCTATTTCCGACCTGAATAATTCAAGAAATTTCCTGTAATCCTCCTCGGGAGTAAATCCATGCTTATCTGCTACATACTTCTGAAAAAGCAGTTTATAATTTGCCTTGCTCGCATTTATCGCAAGTTCTTTGAAACAGAAAAAAAGCTCGCCGGTAAATGACTGAAGATTCTGCCGTGAAAGTAGAAGCTCAATTATCCTTCTTATGAGTTCACCTATATCTGGTTCCAGGTCATAAAGCCTTACGGTAATCCTCCACTCCAGATCCAGGATACTCATTTTTTTACTTATAGCTGTGATATTTTTTATAAGATCATCAATATCTATATCAGTGCGCAGATCAATAATATGTATTTTATTCAGGAAATTAATTTCATGCTCATAGAAAGAATCCCGGAAAAATATTTTAAGATCGTGGTCATATACCCATTTCTGACGTTTAAGCATAACACAGAAATCCTCTTTGCCCCATATTATCAGGTCCCTGTTATAAAAACGCTGACCTTCATAACGGAGTAATATCGAAAAAAGATGAACAAGATCCAGCTCCTCCTTAAAACGGTAAAGCAATATCTCAGCTGCAGATTGTCTTGGTATTGGAGTTGATGAAGTGAAACCGGATTCACGATTGAGATCAAAAGAGCTGTCGTAAAGTACCCCGAGATAATTAACCTGCTGCGTATTTAAAGAATTAATTATTATTGTTTTAAACAGTTTTCTCATCTGCCTGAGCATAAAAAAATTTCCCCCGGTAAACCTGAGCTATTTATACAAAATACTGAATATGGTAATTTAATCCCTTTTTTAACTATTGTCAAAAAAATGTACAATCGTTAAGAAACTAAAACCCGAATTATACGTACGGGATCTAATTCATATATGGGTATCATAAAAATTATCTTTTTATGATTAACAGAGTTCTTTTGGACTTTATTTTTAAAGCGGTTACAGGGCTGACAACCGCCCCCGTATTTAAACTGGTGGGATCGCAACGAAGAAACCAGTTCCATACTTAAACCTGTTATATCTTTTATTCTGAACAGAATTACAGGATTTAAGGATTACCGGGATTTACTTCGGATAGAGGTATCGTACACCAGCGTACTCCACGTTGTGCATCAACAGGTGTATGATCAATACCGCTGCAGATTTACGACAAATATCACAATCTGTTTACAGAGTATTCAATTTCGCTTCAATTCCGTCTCAAACACGCTGCTGACAGTTAAAAACGCGTGTTTTTCTCTGTCGGTAACGGAGTTGAAACGGTATTGAAACGGTTTTTAACAGGGTCTTCATACTTCTGAAACACCGTTTCGGCAGATAAGTCTCTCTCTTTTACTGTATTTGTATCGTTTTTTCCATATCCTGTTTTATTGTTTTAAGAAGTTAAATTTAACATATAGTCAATTTAAGAATTTCCCAGATTGAAATTTACACAATATTTGATTATTTATAGATCATCAGAAAACCTTGACAATGTGATTATGAATAAACAGATTATCCCGAGGAAAGCAAAAAAATAAAAATACAAAACAAGTCTGACAGGGGAATTATAAAATGGGACTTTTTACACCGGATATTTATAAACTGAAAAAAAATAACAGAATAAAAGAACTGGTGAGGTTGCTGGATCATAAAGATGCTGGTGTTCGCTACAGCGCATTCGCAGCCCTTGCAAGCAAAACGGATCTCAGTGATGATCTAAAAGACAGACTGAAAAGCCTGATGTATAGTGACCCTGATCCATGGATAAAAACTATGGCGACTTTACGGTTTGCAGTACTGGGAGATCCGTCAATCTCTGAAAATCTCATTAAGATAATAAAGGAAGGTTCTCAGAAAAGCAAACTCGAACTTCTACGATTTATAGCCGATAACGGGCCTACAACAGATGTCACAGTTTTACAGATTATTATTATCGGACTTGCCGATAGCAGTGTCCTTGTGAGACTGCAGGCTATAACAACCGCTAACGCAGTAAAAAACAAACAGTTAATACCATATCTTGGCGATATGCTGGATGAAAAACAGTACAAAGCGCGACTTCTCGCGGCAAAAGCGCTTTATAATATTGACAGATATGAAAGTGTTGATTACCTGATAAAACTTCTTGCAGATAAAAACCTGAAAGTCCTGGCTGCTGTCCGGACATATATCGCCGCAATACACAGCGATCGTACATACAGAGTGCTTGACACTCCATTAGTTAAAGATGATGGAAGCGGAAATGAGCCGGTTTACGAAAGAGCAGTTCTGGGAATAAAACAGGAAAGCATTCAGAATGCTCTCTCTATTTTATATACTGCCGCCCATGACAGGTACAGGGTAATCCGCGTTGAGGCATTGAAATCAATAGCAATTTTCAAACACCAATCCTCTATTGACTTTGTGGAAAACCTTCTTTATGACAGGTTCCCTGAAGTACGTATTGAAGCTTTAAATACACTCGAAAAGATAGGGGGAAAGCGTGCCTTGGAAGCCATTGAAAAAATGGGAAAAGACAAGAAAAAAATTGTTCGCGAGGCTGTTGATAAAGTTCTTGCAAGAATGAAAAAACCTTCCGGCTTAATCTGATCTAATCCAGATCTTTTCTGGTTTTCTCATTTAAGCAGTTATCTTCACATCCAAGGCATTGGCTGCTTCCAGAGCTATCCGGAAAAACCCCGATGCCCTGATCAACGGGTCATTGGTTAACAGATTTATTCTATTTACTGCCGTATTGATCCTGTATCCTCTTTATTTCAGATACTACTGCCGGAAAACATATCAAAACAACCTTCATATATTTCCACATTCAGAAAATTCTGAAAATGGTTGATTTTATAACCCCGAATAATTATATTCCTATTATTTCCTCAAACGACAGAATAGGAATACTGTAAAAAATCAGGGGAACAATAATGTACACTATACTTCATCTTGAAACAGGAATGTTATACAAAACAATAGTAAAGGAGCTCTGCAATGAGATAAATGCCGATTATCTGGGAGCTTCCGGTGCTGATGAAGCTTTTAACCTGCTTAAAGCGAACAAAGTTAACCTCATACTCACAGCCATGGAGCTTGAGACAGGTCCATCGGAACAGTTTATCAAAGATCTGAATATATCTCCCTACAATGAAATCCCGGTAGTTGTTGTAACAGGAAATGATTCCCTGGAAGACAGGATGAAGATGTATGAGCTTGGCATAGTTGACTATATCCTGAAGATTTCCGGAATAGACGCTATCAAACAGAGTCTTCTCGCTTTCAGAAAAGAGGACATCCTTCTTACCAGAATGCGGGATCTTGCATACGCTGTTGTGGATGACAGCAAAGTTGACCGCACATTAATTGAGAGAATATTTTCACTTCATGATATAAAAAATGCCGATTATTACGATTCCGGGCATGCTCTGCTCGAGTCTGGCAAAAAATACGACCTGTACCTGGTTGACTTTGTACTTCAGGATACATCAGGCGATAAGGTTATACTTAAACTGAGAGAGGATGACCCGGATAGTGTTATTATCGCAATTTCGGGCATTGATAATACAAAAACTATTTCACGGATACTATCCATCGGTGCCAATGATTTTATTACCAAACCTTTCAATTATGATCTTTTCATGGCAAGAATCAAAACAAATATAAGAGGTTACCTGCTTTTCCAGGAGGTCAGGCAGAAAACTGTTGAACTTGAAAAGATGGCCGTTACAGATGCACTCACCGGACTTTATAACCGTGGGTACATTTACGACAGGCTTAACCACGAAGTTGAGAAGGCCGAGAGATATGGAACCATATTTTCACTACTTATGCTTGATATCGACTGTTTTAAGAAGATAAATGATACATACGGTCACCAATTTGGTGATGAAGTTCTTAAAATTGTAGGTAATGTCATCAAAATGTCAATACGTTCAGTTGACATCGCGGGTCGCTATGGCGGCGAGGAGTATATGGTCATTTTACCGGAGGTTCATATTTCGGGCGTAAAAGCTGTTGCTGAACGTATCCGCACAGGAATTGAAGCATTAAGGTTCAGCAAAGATGAAATAAAAGTAACAGTAAGCGGCGGTGCCGCTGAATATACAGGCAACCTTGAAATGCTTATCAAGAAAGCGGACCAGCTTATGTACAATGCCAAGGAGTCAGGGAGGAACAATATCAGGTACTGAGCTGACTGAATATTAAAATACTGAATATAAAGAAAGCCCGGGTTTCCGGGCTTTCTTCGGACTGAAAGATGCAGGGTACTAACTCGGCATTGATGTAAAGACACCGCGCGGGTCGACTTCTTTCCTTAGAATTTCAATTATTTCCTTTGTCGGAAGATTAGTTACAGGGATATCTCCCTGGGGTCTGAGAAGCTCAAAACCGCTTGCAAGCTGTGCCAGCTCGGGCGATACTCCGGGATGAAGCGTTCTTATCTTCATTTTCTTTGTTTCTTCGTCAAATGAGTAGGTTCCCGCCGATGTAATAACGGTTTGTGGACCACCGCCGACCAGTCCCGCTTCTTTACGGCTGTTTCCACCGCTTAAAAATCCGGGAGATGTCATAAAATCAAGTTTTTTCACAAACTTATCGGGAGACTGCAGTCCCACAAGTATAAGATGGCTTGCCAGAGATGACAGATCGTTGTTTCCTCCCGACCCCGTAAGCCTGTTTTTATAATTATGGAAATCCCCGCCTATCATGTGAGTGTTGACATTACCATACATGTCAATCTGGGCATATCCTAAAAACGCTTTGTCTACGTAACCGTTATAAAGCTGACCGAAAGAGTAGGACATCTCAAGAATCAGAGGCGATTTTCTCCAGGTGAAAGGCCCCCCCACCGACCAGGGCATATCTCCCTGCATAGGGTTCTGCGCGCCTGATTCATATACAAGGGTAATGTTCGGAGCATGTGTTTTCTTTGCAAGAATTCCCGCAACCATCGGGAGACCTGTACCTATATATACTACTTCGCCATCCTTTATTTCCTGGGAAAGGACAAAGGCGATCATTTCTAATGGATTTGCTGGTTTGTTGTCTGTCATTTTATCCTCCTGTTATTAACGATAGTTTGATTTTGCACTGCTAGGTTGTCAGATCGTCCGGGTTCGGATCGTCTCTGGTCCACTCTTTGTAGTTGAAATCAACACCATCATCCTCGTTGTCATATTCGGCGGCTTTTGTCAGTCTCTTCGCACTCATCATCCATTTGGAACCGCCAAGAATTTTATCAATCAAATCATACTGATCTTTGCATCCCATGATAACGGTTTTATAGAAATCATCCATAGCTCCGGGTGTATATGTCCAGTACCTCATCGCTTTTTCCCACAATCTTCTTGGCCAGTAGTACAGTCCGGGCATTGAACCCATCAGCGCGCCATATGGAAGCTCAACTACAGCATCCACATAAACGAATGGTATAACCACATTCTTGTTGTCATTTCTGAAAGCAGATGGCGGCACTATCTCTTCAGCCGTGATGATTACTTTTCTTGCCGCCCCGGCTATTGCAGCATCATTGACAAGTGGTCCGTAAATACGGGCATTCCCGAATTTATCAGCCTGGTGAACATGAATAATCGCAACATCCGGATATAGCGCGGGGATAAATACGCATGGATCCTTTTCAGCCTTCATAGGATTATCAACAACCTTTACAAAAGGGTTGTATTTAACCATATCAGAACCAAGAAAAGATTTTGAATAAACCCCCGGAATACCCAACTGTGCCGCTTTAAATCCGAGAGCCATTGTTCCATGGCTCCATTCAGAAAGAACCTTGGTTTTTCCCTCTTTTACGCATCTTGACATGTTCCTGTCAGTACCGCGCATTTCCGCTCCGCAGTATGACCAGTGGGTATGTGTTACAGTTCCGAAAGGGATCATGTAACTCTGACTTGTGGCGGGGGAACCAATGTTCTGAAGTCCCTTAATCCCCTGTCTAATAATTTCAAAATAGGCTGTTATTGGAGTTCTTACATAGCTGAAGCCTACATCAGCAAGAATATCACCATCCTTGACATAAGTCTTGATTGCTTCCGCGAGAGACATCCTCTTATCAACCGCTGCGTGATTTTTTTTTGCATGCGCGTCACGTGCAGACTCATAATCTATGAGTTTATCGAGAAGATGGGTTTCCTTCTCGTCGACACGAAGGTTCGCGAGCACTTCTTTGTTGTAATTAAATTTTCCCATTACTTCCTCCTTCCTTAAGGTGTGGTAAGTATACATATTTGTTCATCTGAAAAAACCCGTCCAGACGTTTTAGTATACAGGATCAGACCATTTAAGTAAATAATTTTTTTTAGATATTTTAGAATAAACTGTATTTTTTTATAAAATTAAAACTGTTAATATAAGAGTAAAACTTATATTAAACACCTTGTAAGATATTATGCCTTCCTGATACATAATTTCTGTGACAAAGTGGTTTTTATGACTATATAAACCTGTAATTATAAAGAAACAGTATAATGATAATTATTTGATAGGTGGATATAGTGACTATTTTCAATTAATGGCGATATTACCTGAAAAAAGGTGAAGTTGTAAGTTAATGCTTCATAGAGCTGGACAGGAATATGTTTTTAAAAATATCGTCCTTTGAGTAATGCATGACCGGTAATGAAAAAGAAAAGAGAATCTATGATAGAAAGAAAACCTATCCCCACAAACATCCAGGTTGTCAGTTTAAGATTAAGCCTTTTAGCTCTGATCTGCAGTTTATCATGAATCTCATCCGTACCACGCCTGGCATGCAGGTATATAAAAAATAT
Organism: Spirochaetota bacterium; assembly: GCA_963664815.2. Lineage (GTDB taxonomy): Bacteria > Spirochaetota > UBA4802 > UBA4802 > UBA5550 > WRGT01. The sequence continues at coordinate 317,445 of CAXXHB010000003.1, read as the reverse complement.
GATAATCATAGGCAGAGCATAGCCTATATTATAAAACAGAATACAGAGTGATGCTGCCGGAAAACTGAGTTTAAGCCAGGCAAATTTTCCAAGAGCAGCAATGTAAGGAAGAGAAAAAGGGAAACAGGTCAGTGAAACAAAAACACCAACTGCCAATGCAAAAAGCGGATTCATATTTTTCAACCATTTGATTATAATATTATTTACTGGAGGCTTAGTCGAATTCTTCTTTTTTATATAATAAATAAATCCAATAACGACAAAAAGCACTCCTGTGAAAACCTCACTTTTATAATAAACAGAGTCCGGAACATTGCTGCCGGAAGGAATAATCTTCTGTAAAAAAATATTTAACTGATCAAGTGCTGCATACCCTGCCAGACCAAACAGAAAATAAGATCCGGAGAGTCCTGCAAGATAGAACAGAGAATTCCTGACAGGCTTTTCTGTTGTCAGTAAAAGAATAAAAACAATAATCTGCTGAGTCGTTGAAAGACTGTCAAATATAGATAGTGAGGAGATAAATAATATCTGTTGAATCATGATAATACATCCTTTAAAAAATAAAATCATCTTTATAAATTACAATTGTTTTGAAAATACAAATTTTTTCTGTTTATAATTTTCCCCTGAAAACACCGGAGAACAGCTCCTCCGGGAATTAACCATAAAAATTTATAATTATTTAAATAACAAGGTTTTTACTATTATAAAATAAATCGCGGAATTCATTCTTGACAGCCGGATTAATTCAACTATTTAATCTTTATAGACTGGATAATTAACTATATTCAACAAACTTTACCTTAATCATGAAAGAACAGTTCTGAACATAGAGAATTAAAATTATGCGGCATACAAATATATTAACAATAGTGATATTGGTCTGCTTAACTATGTCCATTTCCAGCGATATCAATGCTGAGAAAAAAGAAATAAGACGTCCCAGAATAGGTCTTGTCCTCAGCGGCGGCGGAGCGCGTGGGCTTGCTCATATAGGTGTAATAAAGGTGCTGGAACAATATGGAATTCGTGCTGATTATGTGGTTGGTACAAGCATGGGGAGCCTTGTGGGAGGACTTTATTCAAGCGGCTACAACGCCGCAGCGCTGGAAAAAACTGCTCTGTCAATTGACTGGGAAAAATATCTGGATGACAGGAACAGCAGAAGGGATTTATCCTACAATGAAAAACAGAACGATGGAAGGTTCATTATATCGCTTCCGTTTAACAAGAGCGGATCTCCTGAAATCACCGGAATAATCGAAGGAGTCAGACTTCATGCGTTTCTGAACAGACTTCTGCTAAATGTTCAGTCAACAAAAGATTTTAACTCGCTGCCTATACCCTTTGCCTGTATTGCAACCGACATATATACCGGGGAAGCGGTAATACTTAACCAGGGCCACCTCCCCACGGCACTCCGGGCCAGCATGGCAATACCATCAATATTCACCCCTGTTAATATTGACGGCCGCCTGCTAGTAGATGGAGGACTTATTCTTAACTTCCCGGTTTCTGTAGCAAGAGATATGGGAGCTGATGTTATCATAGGTGTCGACGTAGGCACACCTCTCCATAAGAAAGGCGAGACGCTAACAATACCCGGAATAATCGACCAGATAACAAGCTTCCGAGGTTCCGAGTCTACTGCTAAACAGCGGAACCTCTGTAATATCCTGATAACTCCCGAACTGGATGAATTCAGTTCTTCTGACTTCAATAAAACTGCTGAATTAATCGCTAAAGGCGAAAAAGCGGCTTTGTTTCATAGTAAAGAGCTGACATTACTGGCAGACAGTCAGAACCGATTTAGCGAACCAGTAAAAAAAAATCTGACGGATAACGTCCCGGATAATGAACATATCAAAAAGATATATATCAGCAGACTTAAAGTTGAGGGGCTTAAAAAAGTATCCCGCCAGTTACTTGACAACAACCTGCAGATAAAAATCCCTTCATATATCACAACAGACGATATTGAAAAAGCAATCGCCAGGACAATGGGGAGCAAATTTTTTAAAAGCGTTACCTACAGGTTAGACAGGGAGGAAGAAAACAATATTCTTATAATACAGGTTGAGGAAACTGCTGTTGATTTTTTAAATGCAGGATTACGCTATGACAGCGATCTTAAAGCGGCAATTCTTATAAATACTGAATTTAAAAATGTGGCAGGGGAAGGTTCCCGCGTTGATTTTGAAGCAATACTTGGAGATAACCCCGCTTTCCGTTCATCTTATCTTTCAGGTACAGGGTGGCCGATTGGAGCTGGTTACGGCGCAAAACTCTGGTACGAAAGAATTGATGTGTATTCATATCTTAATAACGATATATCGGGCGAATATGAATTCAGAACATATGGTCTTGATACATTTTTGTACATGCTCCTCTATCACAATCTCTACTTTGGGCTCGGTTTTAAAAAAGAATTTATGCGGATTGATAATGTCATAACCATGGAAAAATATTCGGAGAGTACCCTAGACTATCTGAACCCTTATCTTTTCCTCCATCTTGATACGATTGATCGTGCATTTTTTCCAAGATCCGGCATAATGTTCAATGGCGAGGCCATGCATATAAGCGACATGTTATCTTTAAATGAAACCGGGGATGCGTCCATTCAGCGCTATTTTCTTAACACGGAGATATACATACCAGTCTTTTCCAGGCTGACATTTTTATTGACGCATTTCTTTGGAATGACAGATGGAGAGGATATACCACCGGTATACTACTTTGCCATTGGCGGATTGAACAATGTTAAAAACATTGTATTTCCTTTCATAGGCCTCGGTTACATGGAAGCTACCGGTACAAATATACATGCCGCCGGTACAGGCTTACAATGTGAATTATTCAAAAATTTTTATCTCACTCCAAAAGTTAACGTTGCCCGGATAAAAGACTCAACGAAAGATGTTCTTGCCGGCAATATAAACACAGTGTACGGGTACGGAATAACAACCGGATACCTGAGCATTCTCGGACCTGTTCAGGTCAGCGTCTCCCGTGGCAGTAATCATAAAATATATTATCATTTTAATATAGGATTTATGTTTTAAAAAAAACATCTGCCACCTGTTATGACTCAATCCATTCCATTGCCGCCAGTTCATTAGTGAAAAGACGATGGTCATATCCTGCATTGCGCGCAACAGTATCTGTGAAATCATAACTTCTGTCACCCGGTTTTACTATCACACCTATTCTTGCTCCACGAAAACCGAAAACCTCTGAGAAATCATATATCTCATAGTCATTAAGAGTAGATCGTACGTTTGGTGCTTTACGCGCATCGAAAAGAAAGCGCGGCTTGAGTAATTCTTTTCCCAGTATTTTAATCTCATCAAGATACTTAATGGTCATTTCCCGTGTCATAGGTTCATTAAGAATAATTAAAACATAACTTTTACCATCTGGTATTGTAACAGTATAGGGGGAAGTTTCTGCTGCCATATATCATCTCTCCACCGGAATAATTCTCTTTTAATAATAACCGGCTGTAGTGGAAAAACCAGTGATTATTTGATTTTCCGGCTGGTAAATTACAGATTTTTTCAGTATATTCAGAATAGTTTTTCACTCCATTTAAAAAAGTTCTCCTGTAAGATTAATCTCCGCTTCTCGTGAAATATAAAAAATTGCTCAAATACGCATTAGCATACAACTTGTGCTCCATAGTCAGAGTTCATCTGCAATCTCCGGGCAATTATAAAATCAAAACGGAACCGAATATTTAATACCAGGGTCTGAATAAAAGGATATTATAAATCATCGCTGTAAATTTATATTTAACCACAATTACAAGCATTACATTGTGAATTTTATATAATCACACCGTTGACAGATTATCCCTTATAATATTAAACAATATTCATATCTGAATTAAGCACAGCATTTGACAAATGATAAAATCTTTATTAATATCAATATGCCGGCTATTCAATCAAAGGAAAACATATGGTTTTTGATATAAGAACACTCGTATTAATCAGTTTCGTAGTGGGTATTATCAGTGTTATAACAATGACTATTATCTGGATGCAGTACCGCAGGCGTTTCGCCGGGATATCTTTCTGGCTCACCTGCATGTTCCTGCATACCTCAGGAATCGGGCTGATCCTTATGCGCGGGATTATCCCCGACTTAATATCAATTGTAGTGTCTAATTCACTTATTATAGCCGGATCGGTTTTCCTTTTAATCGGGCTGGAATTATTTCTCAATAGACCAGGACCTCGCGTTCCCAATTATATTATACTTCTGATCTTTTTTTTCACATATACATATTACGGTGTAATCACACCCGACTTCACCCACAGGGAGATTATCATTTCTTCAACTATAGTAATCTTTGCTCTCCAGATATCGTGGCTCCTCCTGTACAGAGTTCCATCGGAACTGTTTAAAATAACCCGTATATCCGGTTTTATAGTTAGTGGTTATGCAACATTCAGCATCATCCGAACATGCCTGCATATTATTTTTCCCGCTGATACAAATGATTTTTTCAAATCAGGATTTGTTGATTCCATAACGCTGGCAATCTACCTGTCACTTCATATATGTTTAACAATCTCCCTTATTCTTATGGTTACAAGGCGTCTTCTTGAAGAAGTTAAGATACAGGAGGAAAAATACATCAAGGCCTTTCATTCATCTCCTTATGCAATTCTTCTTACAGATTATCCCGACGGGAAAATACTGGAGGTCAATGACGGTTTTATAAAAACAAGCGGTTACAGTAATGGAGAGTTAACAGGTAAAACCATACCGGATCTCGGACTTCTTGTAAACAACAAAGATGGTGCAAAAATAATAAGCCGCCTTGCCGATAATGATATAATACATGATTTTGAGATAAAAGCAAAGAAAAAAACAGGGGAAACAATTACCGGTCTTCTCTCGGCTGATCTGATAACAATCAACAATAAAAAATGTATTCTATCAAGCTTCAGCGATATATCCGGCCGCAAAAAGGACGAAAAGAAAATCAGGAATCTTCTTCAGGAAAAGGAACTTATTCTGAAAGAGGTTCATCACCGCATAAAAAACAATATGAATACCATAAGAGCTCTGCTTCTCCTGCAGGGAGACAAACAGGAAAACCCGCTCTGTACAGAGATCCTTACCGATGCGGCAAACCGTGTTCAGAGTATGATGATGCTTTACGACAAGCTCTACAGATCGGATAATTACCGGGAGTTAAGCATTAAAGAATTTCTCCCGGGCCTTGCCATGGAGATAACCGGTTTATTCCGGGAATCTGTTCCAATAGAAGCAGAGATCGATATCCAGGACTTTGTATTAAGAGTTGAAGATCTTTCACCAATTGGCATAATTATTAACGAATTGATAACCAACTCCATGAAATATGCCTTCAGCGGAAGAGAAAACGGATCTATATATCTCTGCGCTTTAAAAAAAGACAGTCTTGTTACAATTATCTACCGCGACAATGGAGTCGGTCTCCCTGAATTTATAACATTTAATAATACAACAGGCTTCGGCCTCCAGCTGGTCGCCATGCTTGTAGAGCAGATTCACGGCTCCATAATGGTTGACAGAAACAGCGGCACAGAGTATATTATAACATTTGAAACCGATATTTCCTGAATGGACATTATAGCATAATGAAAATTATTTTAGTAAGCAATGTCTTTTACTTATAGAAGTAAGGGAGTTATTATTGATTGTTTCGAAATATATAACGTATACAAGTGAGGATTTAATTATGAATAACGTAATCGGGAGATTATTTTCAAAAGCAGATCATACATGCCCGTGGTGGCTATGCTTTACCTTTGATAATCCATTAAGGCGATTGGTTCAGAATCCTTACAGACTACTCGAAGGATATGTAAAACCCGGGGACACCGTTCTCGATATAGGACCCGGCATGGGTTATTTTACATTCCCCATGTCTGAGATTACCGGTACAGGGGGAAAGGTTGTTGCACTTGACATACAGGATAAGATGCTGAAGAGACTTAAGAAAAAAGCTGATTTAAAAAATACCTCTAACGTTGAAATAAAACTATATGACGGAATAAACTTTTCACTTGAAGAAAAATTCAACTTCGTATTACTCTTCTGGATGTATCACGAGGTAAATAATAAAAAGGTTTTCATCAGAGAAATTGAATCTGTGATAAAACCAGGCGCCGCCATTCTTATTGCCGAACCGAAAATCCATGTAAACAGAAAAAAATTCGACGAATCAATCAAAATACTTATCGATGCCGGCTTCAGTGTAGTATATAAGCCGAAAATATCTCTGAGCCGGACAGCATTGCTGAGAAAGCTGCAATAAAAAAATATAATCCATCAAGATGCGAGGGGATATGAAAAACAATGCCGCTTACTGTTACTTTGCCGGTGAATATTCTGATATGGCCGGAGGCATAATAAATGATATCACTCTTTTCGACGAGAAAAGAATTTACAATAACTTTATGGAACTTCTGCTTTAATATGAAGATGTTTTTCTAAAGGGAAAGCTAAAAAATGAATATACTACTTACAGGTTCAACCGGCTATATAGGCAGAAGACTTAAACACAGCCTGCTGAACTCAGGTGAAAATATAAATCTACGCCTGCTGGTTACAGACAGAAGACAGATTGAAAAAGAAATCACCTCAAAGGTTGAGATTGTCGAAGGGAACACTTTTAATCGCAATGTGCTTAAAAAGGCACTGCACGGTATCGATACCGCATACTACCTGATACATTCAATGAGGTCAAAGAAAAAGGACTTCACCGAGCTTGACAGGATAAGCGCAAGGAACTTCATCGAAGAGTGCCTCAACGCAGGTGTAAAACGTGTAATCTACCTGGGTGGTCTCGGCGAAAAAGACTCCGCCAGCAAACATCTTGCGAGCAGGCATGAGACGGGGGAGATACTCTCTCTATACCCGGAACAGATTGAAACAATATGGTTCCGTGCCGCAGTCATAATCGGCGCAGGTGGTGCGAGTTACGAGATTATTAAAAACATTGTGCAGAAGATCCCTGTAATGATCGCACCTGCGTGGGTAAGAACACTTACCCAGCCAGTTGCGATAGATGACGTAATAGAATACCTCACCCGAGCTCTTAAAATAAAATTCAGTGGAAATACCATAATTGATATAGGGGGAGAGAGACTGACCTTTCTTGATATGTTGAAGAAAGCTGCTGAATTTTATTCTCTCAGCAGGCTGATTATACCATTCCCTTTTTTTTCTCCCAAATTCTCCTCATACTGGCTGGTTTTTATTACTCCTGTCCCGTTCAGACTTGCATCCTCACTTGTTGCCGGTCTTAAGACTGAAACAATCGTAAAAAATGAAAACGCTGTAAAGTTTTACCCGGATATACATCCCATATCATACATGGAATCTATAAAACGTGCTGCAGAGGAAGAGGTTAATGAGATTGTCAGTCACTGGACAGACGGAAGCAGTGCATGGTTCCATTCCGGGAAAAAGACCAAACTGTCTGAAAGCGCCACCCATGTCGCATCATACAGTTCAGATATAAGCAATCTCAATCACTGCAGTGTATGGAAGTCTGTCGTCTCTATAGGAGGAGAAAGGGGATGGCTCAGTATGAACATGCTCTGGAACATTCGCGGAGTAATAGATAAATTCTCCGGCGGTCCAGGTATTAACCGGGGTAGAAGATTAAGTGAAAATCTCCGTATTGGTGACTCAATAGATTTCTGGACAGTAATTGATCTTGTATATGGGAAAAGGCTGCTGCTCTCTGCACAGATGAAACTGCCAGGCAAGGCATGGCTTGAGTTTCTGTTAGATGACAATAAACTCTTTATCACGGCATATTTTATACCCTGGGGAGTCTACGGCAGGTTCTACTGGTACAGTCTTTTCCCGTTTCATGTTGTTATATTCAGAGGGATGCTGCGAAAGATTCTGCGGGACAGCGCAAAAATAACAGAGAAATGTTTTTAATGGAGATACTCATAAGTTCAATTGATACACTTGAAACAATGAGGAAAAGGTATTAGGCAATCTGCCCTCCTGCACATTATAACAATCTGAAACTCTCACCATTTGAAACAGATGTATAGCAAGGATTTAACATATTACTTTGATTCAATACCTTCAAGGTATTCCGAATAATAAACCTCACCCAGCGCTTCTATATTCAGAATCTCACATCCGATACGGTAAATATAGTTTTTTATCAAAGAAATATTCTTTACCTCACACAGCATGGTTGCCTGTTTTTTATCCGGAAGAAAAATGGAGAATATAATCAGACTGTTTTCCTTAAAATGTTTAATCAGCACTTTCTCTTTAAAAAAAATTCCCAGACCGCTTAATGAAAGATCAGTAACCGCTATTCTGTCTTCCGAGCTTATTATCAGGTGTTTATCATTTGTAAAAACGGTTGATGAGGACATGCCGAATTTCCGTATAACAGAAAAATCTTTATCATTTAACTCATTTCGGCTGGAAGCTTTAATATAACCAAAGGGCATCATCATTTTATAAAGCAGCGGAACAGATATTTCAGAAACAATTTTCGACCTGCTATCGATTGTCTCTTTATTAAAAATAAATTCCCGGTAATATTTTAAATACTGGTCAGCATTCACTTTTTCTGGATCTTCCAAATCTTTTATATTTTTAATATAGTAAGGCATTCTTCTCTTCTTAAAATATAACATTCTGGGATCATTCGGTTTGTCATTTAAAAGAACAATTTCTGAATTGGAATAGATATTATGTAATTTCTTTAAAAGCTCATCCTTAATTAAATCTACTCTTTTCCTTGAGAGATTAATGCATTCATATATTGTAAAATCAGAAATTATACTTGAAACATACACAACAGCCCCTTCACTTTTCTCAACTGGCGCCACTCCCTTCCTCTCCTCCTTTCTGGGTAAACTGAGAATCTGAATATCAAGAGGTTCATATATCAGGATCCCATCGGGATTTACAGATTTAAAAGCAGCATGGCAGAAAAAAACCTCCTCATCATCTCTTACATAAAAAATAACATCCATAAATGTTTCATCAACTTCCGGGGCTTTTGCAAATATTAAACCATTCATGTAAGAAAAAATGCTTGTCTGAATATTTAAATCAGATACTTTAATATAAACTCTTGAAGCTTTAAAGCGTTTCTGAAACACTTCTTCAATGATATTCCTGTCGGTTATTTTAGCTTTATCTTTATTCATAAACACCTGAACGTCCAGAATAAATAATTCCTTTTAATCATCAATTATCATATATTAATATAAAGGTTTTAATATCAGAGTCAATAAGAAGTGCAGGTAAATAACAACGATATATCTGTTTAAAAGCAAATTACATACACTGAATTGTTAATCAATGAAGGTAGGATATTATTTTTCATCAGCCAGATAAACCTTTCGTTCTTAACATTTTTTACATAGATAATTCCTATGGGAAAAATGAGTCTTATATGCATATATCAGGTTTTACCCACAGTGCAACTATCAAAGAAATATTTGCTTTCTAGTCGCAATATACTACATTAAATATATGAGATTTACTTGTAACTATTATGCTTTACACTTGTTACATATCAAAAAACAGGAGGTATACAATGAATGTTAAACGATTCCTTGCCGGAGGATTTGCAATATTTGTCATTTTCCAGATTTTAGATTTTATTATACACAACTTGATCCTTGTGAATGTCTACATGTCAATGACAAATATCTGGAGACCGGACATGATGTCACTTATGTGGATAATGTATCTCAGCAGCTTTATTTTTTCATTTCTCATGATGTTTGTTTTTATTAAAGGATATGAAGAGAGAGGACTGATGGAAGGGGTAAGATTCGGTATCATCATCTGCCTTATGACAAATGGTATTGGCGTTTTCTACCAGTATTCTGTTTATCCCCTGCCGTTGTCTCTTGTTCTTCAATGGTTCGGATATGGTCTTGTTGAATTTATAATAGCAGGAATTACAGCGTCGGCAATATACAGGCCTATGCCTGAATACGATGAACTGGAAGAAAAACCGGAACAATAAAGATAATTATAATCAGATTAAGGCGGGTTTTACAACCCGCCACGCCCGTTACAACAACACTTCAACCCCGCCATAAAAACTTCGTCTTTTTGTGTTATACCCATATGTCTCTTCATAAACGGCATCTGCAAGGTTCTCTCCACGCGCTGTGATTGTCAGCATTTCATTGATTGAATAACGTATATTCATGTCAATTTTATGATATGGGTCGAGCTTTACATCAGATGTCGCGGTAAGATAATCATATCTTTTACCAACGTAAAGATATATTACTGTTACATTAAGTCCCTTCAGTGGAGTCATGTTTACTGACGCAGAGTGTTTATGTTCAGGTCTTTTCAGAATCACACTACCCCCGGTTTCAATATAATCAAGCCAGGTATAACTATAATTTATTTTAAAAACATCGGCAATTTTAACTGTGGATGTAACTTCCACTCCACGATCTTTTATCTCCCCTTCAGCATTATAATACTTCCAGGTTGAATAATTGTAATCAATCATATCAGTATATTCCTGCACAAAATATGTACAGTCTATTGAGAACGCTCCGTCAAACAGTTCCTGATATACTCCGGCGTCATAAACAAATGTCTTCTCCGGCCCAAGTGCGGCATTTCCGGAGTATGAATCATAAAGTTCGTAAAGAGATGGCGCCCTGAAACCTGTGCCGGATGATGCTTTAAACTTTGTTTCTGTAGCAGGTATAACAACGGCAGCAGAAGCATCCCATGTGTAATGTATACCAAATGTTCCATGATTATCTCCTCTGGCTCCGGCATTAATAAAAAGTATTTTCCCAAGTGAAATCGAATCATTAACAAAAAAACTTTCTGTACTCACTGTTTTCTCTTCAAAGATAGATGTTGTATAACCCGCAGTCGGCCATGTACTATAATATGCCGAAGTGCTTCCTCCCTTTTCTTTAAGAAGCTCAACCCCTGCAGACAAAATATTAAAATCCATAATATTGAAAATATTTATCAGATCAAAATTCATGTTTTTCCCATTATATGTGTATGCATCATTTTCTGTCGTATCAGTTGAATCTGCCGGATCAATATCCTCCCTTACATAAGACATATAAGAAACACCGCCTTTGTACGTCCACCATGATACAGGCGAGTGACGAAACTCCCCCCTTGATGTGAAAAGCTTACTGGAATAAACATGGTTCGGGTCATCCTGATACGAACCGTCATCAGAATCCAGTTTTGAATCCGTGTAATTTATTGTAAAATCAAGTAAAGCATTCCCTTCAAACCTTGTTTCCATCTTGCCCGAGGCTGTTAAATTCTCATAACTGTCATTATCGTACGATGAAATTGAAGAACTTTTCTTCGCACTTGAATAACCTTCGCTGCTGTTATGTGACGTTGCAAACATTACTGAAGTCTGATCAGTTATATCACTAACTGAAACAGATTCAATAAACGTTTTGTTCGAACCAGCCTCTCCGGTAATTACCACTTTCCTTCCTGTACCTTTTTTTGTAATAATATTGATGATACCGCCAGACGCTTCGGCGCCATACATTGCACTCATTGCTCCTTTAACGATTTCGATTCTCTCAATATTTGTAGTCATTATCCCCGAAATATCGTAAAGTTTCTCTATGCCTATTGGATCTGAAATTCTTACACCATCAATCATTATAAGTACATTGGCGCTTTTCCCACCACGTATATAAACCTTGGTTACCCCTCCGTCAGATCCTGCCCTGGTTATTGTTAATCCCGGTACTGTTTCAAGTACATCTGCCAGATTTTTTTTACCGCTTTTTTTAATATCATCTTCTGTAATTACAGAGATATCCTTCCCCTCTTTCGAAACTGAAGTCTCATATCTAGTAGCAGAAATGATTATTGGATCATTGGTAAAAACAACACCGGAACTGCTGGAATCCGTTTCAGCCCCGAAAGACTGTACTGTAAGAATTAAAGTGCATAACAGAAACATTATGCCTGATATTTTATTATACATCATATTCTCCATTCAATTTATTATTTTTTCGAACCTTACTGCAATCTTCTCCACAGGTAAATGCATATAAAATCATGTATGATGTTTTATTTACCGTAAAGACAAGATCTGTGATATAATGGAGAAAAGTTAATAGTAGAATCTGATATGCAGGATGATAAACATTTCCATTGCAAACCTCCCTTTCCGCGAAAGTAATACCGGTTTGTTTGGCATATTCAGCGATCTGGCTTCCATAAATCTATGGTTACAGTTGCGGGACAGCCCGGGATTTTCACCCGGTTCCCTGAATAAACCCTACGAGCTAACTGATAAAATACAGTAAAAATAATTCAACTAATATTTAATATTTATCTATTAACATTTTTGATTAAATCGATTTAAAGCTTTTTTATAATTTTATCTTTAAATAATAATATTTATCAAGCTCTTGTAAATCCTTCGATAATATCAGGAGAGTTTTGCGATGAAATCTTTCAGTTCTTCAAGGGGAACTCTCTCTCTTAAGAAAAACTCTATATGAATCTCCCTTTGAAACAATATATTTATTGTTGCAATCGCTTTGTTCAGATTTTCAAGATCAAGTATATATTCAGAATCTATCGTCTTCAAACTGATGAAATTATCTGGACAGAAATCCGCCCTGCCGTCTACAAATACCGGATACCCATGAGTCCGGCAGATAACAGGCCTTGCTGAATAAACCGAACAGGCGCCATCTTTAACGAAAACACATCTCCCTGGTATTTCATCAAAAGATAACGATTCAACGTTTATCCTCCCCGATACGAAATAATTATATATTACAAAAGCATCAACAGGGAAAACGCTTTCAAGAATACAGCAGGAGTTACATCCTCTCTCGCAATGAATATGCTCCCCGTATTTCCCGAGCAGCTTTGCTTCATGAAGATCAAGCTTTTCAATCATTGAATTGTATAATTTAATTGATTTCATTTCATCCATATTAATTTCCTTCATCATTTATAAAGAGGTTTAAGAATTAATAGATAGACATTATTAATAAATATATCTACTATATCCAGCCAGTTTGTGTATTTGTTCTGATAATATGACTGATTATCCAGAACCTTTGATACAACAGGTTGTATCAAAGGTATAACTTTGTAAACAGAAAAGTATAAATTATTTTTTTGCAGCAGACCGATTAAAAAATATGAATATAAAAATCGTATCATCGTTGATGATTATAATATTATCACTGACATCAGCCGATGCTGTTTCATACAAGAAACAGAACAGAATTTTAAACAAAGCTGTCAGGTTATACCGTGAAATGCCATTGTCCGGAATTAAATGGAATGTAATGGGAAAATCAAACTGGAAAAACCGGATTTATTACAGGGAATTCGGCTCCGGGGATAAAATGACAATGATTATCGGTGGAATGCATGGAGATGAGCCTGCAGGTTTTATCTCGGCACTGAAGCTTGCACAATATTTAAAGAAGAATCCGAGATCAATAAAAAACCGTGTGGTTATCATTCCCTGTCTCAATCCCGACGGCCTTCTTAAAGGCAGACGCACAAACGGACATAAAGTAGATTTAAACAGAAACTTCCCAACAGGGACATGGTCCCCCCTGTTCATCAAGGAATACAACAATCCCGGCCCTCTGCCCGCATCGGAACCAGAAACAGTATTGCTTGCAAACTCAATTGAAATTTACAGGCCTGCACTTATAATTCAAATGCACCAGCCTTTCAACACAATATATTCAGATGAGAATAATCCGGAGAAACTGCTGAAAAAAATGTCTGAAATATCCGGAATAAATACAGGAGAAGATGTCGGTTACCCAACTCCTGGATCACTGGGGAGTATTAAATCCACACTGGACTACAAAGCGCTTGTAATAACTTACGAACTCTGCGAAGTTGACCATGAACCGGATTATAATAAAATCACTGAATCGCTGATAGAAGCCATTAACTATTGAATATTACAGGATCAGAACTGTATGATCATGCAATATCCGTCCCCCTTACAACTTCGGCGCTGTAAGTCGCTTGGAACTCTTCGTTTTCATAAGCAGGTCAATAATTCTGTGAGTATCAAACTCCTCAACAGGCTTATCATCATCATCATATATCGCATACGGAGAATTGTTGAGATCCATATTGTTTTTATATAGAACCTTGTATCCGTTGCCAATTATTGCATAACCGTTTCTTTTAAAGCTTACGAGAATGCCGAGAGATGAAATCGCATAATCAAGATCGGCGTTGTAATTTACAAGTGATTTTCCCGTCATAAAGATTCTCCAGTCTATATTAAGCCCGATAAGATCAAAAACCGTAGGCATAAAATCCTGATGAGAAGTGTACCTGTACTTTATACTGTTCTTATTGATACCGGGATAGAATATGAACGCCGCCGGCTGAATCTGTATATTATTCAGACCCCATGTATGACCAAAGCTTCCATGTTCCCAGAACTCCTCACCATGATCCCCCGATATAACTATAATTGTATTATTAAGCCTCCCCATCCTGTCCATCTCTGTTATAAGCTGTTCAAGAAGATGATCTGTATAATAAACAGCGTTCATATACCTGTTCTTCAGCTCTACCCTGTCCTTCCTGAACTTTTCCTGTGTACCGCTGATTATTGTAAAATTCGCATTATAATCAGGTACAAACTTCCTGCAATTCTCGGGATAAAAATAATTAAAATGAGATACATTCATAAGATAGTAATCAAAACGTTTCCCGCTATTATCACTCCTGAGATCGTTAATCAACTTGTCTATAAGGATCTTCTCCCTTGGACCATAATCATCATTCTTGGTTCCCGGAGCTCTGCAGAATCTGTCCTCAGTCTTCTCAATTATATCTCTGTGAATGTATTCATATTCCTTTGGTGAATTATAATAGAAAGACTCAGTGTATCCAGCTCTCTTCAGTACATGAAGTGGAATATTTAAAAATTTGTTACCTCTTAACGGTTCGAAATAATAAGGGGCAAGCCCGGTAAGCATACCAAAAAGGCTCCCCGGTGTATTATTCCCTGTGGTATAGTGTTTCCTGAGAATAAAACCTCTCTCTGATGCGAATTTATAAAGAAAGGGCATATTGACCGGGTTCAGCATATCGTTTCTTAATCCTTCAATATTCATGAAAAGTATGTTCATGGGATTTTTTACTGTTATGCTCTGTGTAATAATTTTATCCTTCACCATGTCGAGTTTCTTTAGTTGTTCAACTTCCATTTTCTCATCAAGAAATTCCGGTGATGTGAAGAGAGCCGGGATCCCATGACCTTTAACCCCGTCTTCATCAACCTTCACGTGATCTTCGGGGAAACCTGTTACAGATTGCCATGGAATTTTGTTTTTCATCATATTCATTTTATTCTCTGTTCCGGCAACGGCTACAAGTCTGAAATGGAGTATAAAGGCAAAAAGAATAATTACCAGGATCGAAGCTACAGAAGAATTAAAGTTCATAGATCTGCCCGAGAATAATTTATTCAGCAAATAGTAAAATATATAGAATAAAAGAACATAAAGACTAACAAACAGAAACATTTTTATTACACTTGAAGTAAAATCACCCATCTCACCTCCAACCCACCCTCTCCAGGCCATGACCACTCCCTCTGATCCGAGTTGTTTTCCGTATATCAATACTGTTATGTTATTAATTAAGAATATCATCGTTACAATTACATTCGATGCAAGATATGCAGCTACAGGACCGTATTTAAAAGACGATAAAAGAAACCGCAAAATATAAAACATAAATGCATTGAGAATAATAATTGAGAAGAAAAGATATAAATAAGTAATAAAAATACTACCGTCTATACCGCCGCTGACTCTATCCGACAGCAGATATATGGTTAATGCCGTCGACCATAGAACCAGGTTAATGACTCCGGCTGTTTTATTGTAAAAAAAATATCTGAGTCTCCAATGCATGTTTTTACTCCCTCCGGTTTCTGTTATAATGCTTAAAAATATTTTCTGTAATAATTTATGAACATTTATTTATTATAAAACTCATTCCCGGGTAAACCTCTGAAAAAGCGGCTTAAATACAACAAACAAAATATATATGCCGGCTGAACAAAGAACAATTGATGCCCCGCATGCACTCCCTGTATAAAATGATATTATAAGACCCGCTATACCTGATACTAGACTTATCAGTACAGACCTTGAATAGTAGTCTCTCAGAGAATCAGATACCATCCGGGCGGATGCTGCGGGAAGAATAAAAAGTGAGTTTATGATCAGTAATCCCACCCATCTTATTGAAAGAATAACTACAAGTGCCACAAGGACTGAAAACAGCGTTCTAACAACAAACGGCGAAACAATCCTGCCATATGCCAGTGATGGTTCCGCGCTGATAAGCGCGAGATAGCTTCCGAAAAAAATCCAGAATACTGCCACCGCTGCAAACAGAAGAACAAGATAAAATATTTCCATTTTTGTAACTGAGAGAATATCACCAATGAGAAATACAGAATACCTGTTAAATGAACCTCCACTGCTGAGAAGGGCAACACCAAGCGCCACCGTAGAAGCAGAGAAAACACCTATGACAGTATCGGTGGTGGCTTTTGATTTTTCAAGGATGATATTTATTGCCACTGAGAGAACTACCGCAAATACAATCATCACCGGGCGAACATCGGTAAATCCCATCACTACCCCTATCGCAATTCCGGTAAGAGCCGAATGCCCTATTACATCAGAAAAAAAAGCCATCCGGTTACCCACAACCATTGTACCTACTAACCCGAAACATGGAGTGACAATTATTACAGCCAGAAGGGCATTTTTCATAAATTCAAAACTAACCCATGAAAACGGGAGGAGTTCAATGGATCTATACCAAAAATCCATCATATCCTGACACCACCGGTATGCCTTTCTCTGTGAACATCCATAAAAACGGGATAAACACTCCCCATCTGTTTCCTGAATTCAGGATGTTTCAACACCTGTGCAGGATCGCCCATGGTGAGTATACTTTTATTTACAAGAATCATTTTATCCGCATGAGGAACTATTGCCCCGATGTCATGAGTAACAAGTACAATCGACATATGGTATGCTTTTCTCAGGTTGCATATTGTTTCATAAAAGGATTCCATACCTCTCACGTCAACGGCAGATACCGGTTCATCAAGAAGGAGAAGGTCGGGAAGAGGATTAAGTGAACAGGCAAGAAGAACTCTCTGGAGCTCGCCGCCCGACAGCTCACCTACCCTGCGGGAAGCAAGATTTTCAGCCGAGGCAATAGATAGAAGATCAATCATCTCTTTTTTCTTTTTCTTTGATACATGCATCCATGCTAAAAGATACCCCTGAGATAAGAGCAAAAGATCAAGTACACTTATCGGGGAATCCGGCTGGATTGAAACCTTCTGGGGAACATACCCTATTCTCGGTTTTTTACCATTTCCTGAGGTTGAGCAGAACCCTATACTCCCTTCAAACTCCACTTCCCCGAGTATCGCCCGCAGAATTGAGCTCTTTCCTCCGCCATTTGGGCCTATTATTGCTGTTATCTCCCCGCAGGAAAATCTGAAATCTATATTTTCGACAGCTTTTACTCCGTTATAACAGACCGACAGAGCTTCAATATAGGTACAGCACTGATCACAGGATTCGCCTATGCTGCATTTATGTTTATTACTGTTTTTCATTTAAAGCGTTCACCAGTACAAAAAGATTCTGTCTCATAATTTTTATATAAGCGCCTTTATCATCATCACCAGTTACAGCTGGATCAAGCAGATAGACCTTTGCCCCTGTTTCTTGAGCAATTATATCAGCAGATGAAGAAGGGTATTGAGGTTCAGCAAAAAGAGTCTTAATCTTAACTTTACGTACAAGATTAATCGTATCAGCAAGCTCCTTTGCGGACGGCTCACTCCCCGGTTCCCGTTGTATTACAGCGGCTATCAGGAGATTGTGTTCTTTCGCAAAATAGGGGAAAGCCTCGTGAAAAGTAACAATTTTTCTCCCTTTAAATTTATTCAGCGATTCTTTCATCTCCGTTTTAAGATCATTAAGTTCTTTGATATAATTTGCCGCGTTTTTATTATAAGCATTCGCATTTTTTTTATCAGCTTCAGATAGTGCATTCACGCAATTTTGTGTCATAATTATCTCATTACTTATACTTACCCATACATGCGGATTTACGTTTTCACCCTCTTTAATTAACGGTATACCCCGTGCCAGCTCAAAAGTCTTTAACGCAGGATATTTTCCGGCAATCTTTTCCATGAAAGACTCCATCCCTGCGCCATTTACCAGGAAGATGTCCGCCTTCTCAAGATTCTGCATATCTGCTGAATTAATTGTATAATCATGAAGGCATCCTGTAACGGGTGGTGTCATGTTGACAACCTTCACCCCTTCAATCCCATGCGCCACATTCAAAGCCACGATGTACACAGGGTAAAATGAAGCAACGATCAGAAATTCATCCACAGCTATTACCGGTTCCTCTTTTTTACATCCTGTAAATTCTACAAGAAAAACAACAAGCAGAACAACAAGATTAACTCTTTTCATCAGCTGACTCCTTTTATACCGGCAAAACAATAATAACAAATGGTTGAAATATCATACCGGGTTAAAATACAAATATCTTCCGGTTATGCACGACATGCGGGACATATTCCGCTATAGTGGATAACCATTTCCTGAATGATAAAATTATCCTTAATATTTTTCTTTGCTTTATAGTCAGAACTATTCTTTGATTTCATGCAGAAAATTTTTCTGCATAAATTACAGTAAAAATGAGGATGAGCCGGATTATGTTCGCATGAAATTTCAAAATATTGTCTGTCGCATTTATTTACAACTTCCCTTAGAATTCCTGCAGCACAAAAAAGCTGAAGGTTACGATAAATTGTAACAAGATCAATGCTCCCGCTCAGTTCGTCAAAAAGGTTATTCGCGCAGAATGATGAATCCTTTGAAATAATAAGATCAAGAATGGTTATCCTCTGTTTGGTTACCTTTATTTTTTTATCACAAAGAAGTGAATCCGATTTACAATTATCCATCAACCCTCTCATGGTGCATTGTACAGATTACAATAAAAGCCCTCAATAAAAAATTTAACATCATTGAATATAGATGTCGGTGGAATAAACAGAATCCGTATATGCCATAAATAACTTCAGATGCAAACAATTTGCAAATAGCGATATTATGTCAAGTTAATTAATAAATTTTAAGTTTCGATGCATTTAACCGTAATATGAGAACAACGATCTTTTTTATACCATTATCTGCATTGAAATATAATATTTCTTTCCATAAAGAATATTAATTCAAAATTACCACCAGCCATTAAATATTTACGTATTACATATAAATTTTTTATTGATTTTACCGAAGATTTTCCGTATCAATACATACAGGTGATAACAAAACACAATTTTTATATAAAGCTCTGCTTTTGCAGAAATAAGTGATGTTATGGGTATTTAAAAATGCTATCGCTTCGTTTCTCAGTTGATGCTGTGTTTTGCAGCTAATCCATCATTGAAATCCAATATTCCGGAGAGAAAAATGGTTATAGTACAGGTCAATCTTACGGTACAAAAGCAATATGTGAACGACTTCATCCGTTACACAAATGATAATGTTTACAACAGCATTAAAGAACCGGGAGTTAAACGCTTTGAGTTCTTCAGGGATCTCGATACAGAAAGTACATTCATACTATTCGAGATTTTTAATTCTGTTGAAGACCAGAATAAACACAGAGAAACGGATCATTACAAAAAATGGAAAGAAAATACTACGCCGTTACTTGAAGTTCCTTATACAAGAAGCTCACTTGAGTATATAGAAATGTAACATTCATAGCATAGAATGACTGACAAGTCTAATTCCACTACCCTCAACTAATGGGACAAAGAAGTCTGTATTAACCCGGCATTTTTTTACTTCAACTCTGCTGAAGATATTCCACAGCACTGCTATTTTAAAAAACAGTTTTATTATTTTATTCCAAGAAGCGCCTTACTGCTTTTACCATATTTCCATAATACAAAGTCCTCCATAGTGCAGAACCTGTACCCTTTTCTTTTCAGTTCAATAATTATAGAATCAAGAACATCGCGCGAAGTAGGGTGAGTGTCATGCATCAATATGACCATGCCAGTTCCATCCGCTTTCGCTGCAATTCTGCTGTAAATCTTCTCCATTTTATGCACATATGAGGGATTGTTTTCATCTAACCTGGGGCTTGACCTGAACCATTCACCCCTGGCCCAATTCCATGAATCAGTGGAGTCAAAATCCTTTGTCCACATAGCTACTATTCCTATTTTTCTTACAATGTTTCCGACAGATTTTCTTTTATCTGCCGATGTTTTTCTTGACCACGGGCTCCCCAGCGGAGGGCGTATTATTGTCATTACAGGAGTATCATTTCCCAATACTTCCTCCAAAAAACATTGATTGGAATTGAACTGATACAAAATCGTCCGGGAAGACAAAAAAGGGAGAACTCTGTGCCCAGATGTATGGTTGCCAATGACATGTCCCTCCTTAACCATCCTTCTAAGAGAATTCTCCTGTTTCTGGAAATTGCTCTGTCCTTTCATCTTCCCATTGTTCCACCATGCACTCACAAAAAATGTCGCTTTTACATTTTCGTTCTTCAATATATTAAGTATACTGTCAGTCCATTCCGATGGACCATCATCAAACGTGAGATATGCCGTTTTCTCAGGTAGAGAATCGCCGTCGTAATAGCCTTCAGGGTATTCGTCAGATGCCTCCCTTGCATATACTTTGCCTGTTAAAAATGATACTCCCAGAATAAGGTAACAACTTATTAAAAAATAAATTCCCGGTTTTTTTTTCATTTGATGATTGTTGCCCTCATCAGATTATTATAATACAATAAAAATTCATTCCATTTACATTTTTCAGTTTCGGCAATAATCCTGAAACACCAGATAATTGTCATTAATAATTTATATAGTTATACATGGGTCAACATATAAAATTTTAATCGATAGCGAATCAAAGATTGTTTTTCAGAAAGATTATTAATTGACAACCGTCTTCATATTAAAATTATCATTTAAAAATGGAAAATTTTAATATGAAAAATACTCGTTTAACCTTTGTAGATCTCATGCGCGGTCTTGCCATGATTGTTATGATAGAGGTACATGTCGTCAATTCCATGATGAACCCTGCCCTGAGAAATGAAACATGGTTTAATTACATAAATTTTCTCAACGGCATGGTTGCTCCAAGTTTTATATTCATCTCCGGATTTTCATTTATGCTGGCTTCCCGTTCAAAACTTGATGAATTCCGGACATTCAGATATGCTTTCTGGAAACAGATTGGAAGAATCATGCTTATTTGGTTTCTCGGCTATATGCTGCATATACCATTCTTTTCAGCATATAAATGCATTAACGTTGCAACAGCCGATCAATGGATGAATTTTTTAGGGGTAGACGTACTGCAATGCATAGCCTTTGGTCTTTTTCTAGTATTTATATTAAGGCTTTCAATTAAAAATGACAAAGTATTTCTACTTATGGTTCTAGTTCTTGGTCTTGCCACTGTTATTCCTGCGGTAAAAATCTATACTATAGATTTTCAGAAATATTTGCCGCTTCCCATGGCCATGTATTTAACCCCGATATACTATACAAATTTTCCTCTTTTCCCATGGTTCGGATTCATGGCTGCCGGCAATCTTGCCGCATGGTTCTTCTCGAAATTACTGGATGCGGGATCAGCTCCACTGTTCATGAAGCGACTGTTTATATCCGGGTTTATGTTTGCGGTAATCTGCATCCCATTAATGTTCTACCTTAAAGATTATGCTTTTCTTATTAAAGATGTGCGGCCAGATTTTCTTTTTTTTACCGGAAGACTCGGAATTGTATTCATGATACTCTCTTCCTGCTACTATTACTGCTCATGGAGGGATAAATTATCTCCAATAATACTATATCCCAGCCGGGAATCTCTGGCAGTATACTTTTTACATCTACAGCTTATTCACCGCGAATTCTGGTGGGGAAAATCGATAATAGCCATGAGCCACCAAAGCCTCAGTTTCGGAGCATGCATTATTATCTCTTCTGGAGTTGTCCTTCTGATGCTGCCAATGGCATGGATATGGAACTATTATAAAACAAAGTACGGGTATTTTGGCCGGATAGCGGTTGCCGTAATGTTCTCTCTGGGCAGTACTTTTTTTATGTTGAGGTGATTTTATTCATTTTCATCTTCAGACGAATGATTTCCCTAAAAATTCCTTACGAAGACCATTCAGAAAAATTTATTCTCATTTACTTTCACCTGGCTCTAATTCTATTTTCCTCACTTCGTAAATTATTTTCTATTGACATATTATGGGCATATGCCCATATGGTTACAGAATACAAGATATATGACAAGACCTAAATATTGCAGAAGAATAGGGTGCAAACCAGGTGCAAATTGCTTCAAACCTGTTGGAATTAATTCATCAACCGGTGAAGAGATAATCATCACACTTGACGAGTTTGAAGCATTAAGACTTGCCGATTATGAAGGTTTTTACCAGGAAAAAAGCGCTGAAATGATGGACATATCCCGGCAGACTTTTGGAAGAATAATAGACTCAGCACGTAAAAAAATAGCCGACGCACTTGTTCATGGTAAAACTTTGAGGATCGAAGGCGGGAATGTATCCATAGAGGAGAATAACAGCATAAAATGCAGCAGTTGCGGCCTTTCCTCTGCATGCTGTATAAGTAACGATCAAAAACCTGCATGTCCCAGATGCAGAAAAATCAATAATTAAGAGGATTGAGGAGAAGGAGAATATGAAAATTGCATTACCTACAAAGAACAGTATGATAGACAGCCACTTTGGGCACTGTGATCATTTTACTGTATTCACATTAAATGAAAAAAAGGAAATTATTAATGAAGAAACAGTCAAGTCACCGGCAGGGTGCGGCTGTAAATCAAATATAGCAGGAACACTTGCACAGATGGGTGTAAAGGTGATGCTCGCCGGAAATATGGGGGATGGAGCAGTTAATGTACTTGGAAACAGCGGAATCCAGGTTGTGAGAGGATGTGCAGGCAACGTCAGAACAGTAGCTGATAAATGGATTTCGGGAAACATCACCGATTCAGGAATAGGGTGCAGCGCTCACGGACACGAATGCAGTCATTAAACCACTTATGCACAGGCTGACTGCCGGAAGAATTATATTTAAGCAGATTCATCACTATCAATGAATCTGCTTCGGTAATAAAGCTGAAATCCGACTCGTTACTCCATAATACCAGATTAAAATTTATTTTTTTTGTTATTTATTTTTCGTGATTCTTTTTTTCTGTGAAAAAATGCCAATCCACCTTTTGATGTTTCCCTGTAGCGGCTCTTCATATCCTTTCCAGTCTGCATCATTGTAACGACCACCTCATCAAACGAAACCATATGCCGCCCGTCTGAAAGAAGCACATAGGTAGCACAATCCATTGCCCTGACAGCGGCAATAGCATTCCTTTCAATACACGGTATCTGGACGAGCCCCATTATCGGATCACAGGTGAGGCCAAGATGATGTTCTAGCCCCATTTCGGCTGCATATTCAATATGGTGTGGAGTTCCACCCATCAGTTGCGCCGCAGCCCCTGCAGCCATAGCGCAGGCTGAGCCCACCTCACCCTGACATCCCACTTCAGCACCGGAGATTGAAGCATTCCTTTTTATAAAATTTCCTATTACCCCGGCCGTTGCCAGGGCACGGAGAATTTTTTCATCGCTGAGTTTATAAAAATCTTTCATAAAAAAAATTACAGCCGGGAGAACACCGGCCGAACCGCATGTAGGAGCAGTAACAATAGTATTCCCCGCAGCATTCTCTTCTGAAACTGCCAGTGCGTATGAAAATATTGTACCGGTTTTTTCAAGGTATCCTTTACTCTGAACAGTCCTGGTATAATATGAAGAAGCCTTTCTTGCAAGATTCAAACCACCAGGTAAAACCCCTTCTGCATCAAGCCCCCTATCAATCGCTTTCTTCATAACATCGAGTATATCTATTAAGTAATTCCATATTCCCGGATCCTCATACTGATCGACAAAATTCCATATTGTCTTCCCCTCTTTGTCACATAAACTAAGCAGTTCAGACATACTGCTGAAGGGATATACATCCCCCGGTTCAGATTCATTCGTCTTGTCCATTAAGGCTCCGCCTCCGGTACTGTAAACAGTCCATTCATTAACAAGTTTACCTGTATCATCGAAAGCTTCAAAAAACATACCATTAGGATGAAGCGGCAGCTCCTTATCTTTGATCCATCTGATTTCACATACGCATGGAGATAAAGCAGTTATAATCGCACGATCTGTGAAATGCCCCTTTCCGGTAAGTGCAAGACTGCCATAAAGAGAAACCCTATATTTTACAGCGTTTCCGGTTCTTTCTTTGAACATATAGGCGGCAAAAGAAGGCCCCATAGTGTGACTGCTTGAAGGCCCTAAACCTATTCTGAAAATTTCCCTGAGTGACTTCATAAATCCTCTTCTATATATACAAATCAATTTAACAGAAAAAAAATTATTTGAAACTATTACTTTTAAAATTATTCGAAAGTCAGTTACTCCTTAGAACCTCAACTTAAGAATTAAAATAAAATCAACAATAAGAAACAGCTATACTATGTTTAAATTTCAGATCATTTTTATGAACGTCGTTCATTTTTTGTTGACATTATTACCATAAATATAACAAAAGTACAAAAAAGAATAATATGAGGCAATTTATGGAAGAAAAAAAACTACTCACTGTATGTGAAGCATTCTATACAAGCGCTAACAGACTTACTGACCGAATAGCTCAGAGATTTAATCCAGCCCTTTACACTGACGAAACAGGGACTTTAACATGGAAAGAAATGAAGCAGAGAGTTGAGGATTTAGCATGCGGTCTTCTCTCTCTTGGTTTTGATAAACAGGAACGCGCGGGCATTTTGTCCGCAAGCAGCCCCTACTGGACACATGTGGATATGGCAATTTCAAACTGTGGAGGAGTCAGCGTTGCGATCTACCCCACCCTTTCACTTTATGAAATAGATTATATTATAAATGATTCACAGTGCAGATATCTTTTTCTGGGAAACAGCGTTTTGCTGGAGAGAGTTCTTCCAGGGCTCGATAAAATGCCGTCGCTTCAAAAAATTATCATTATGGACAAATCGTATATCTCCAGTGATCCCAGAATCATCAGCATGACGGATCTTATGGACCTCGGCAAAAAGTTCTCCGCATGTTCATTCAATGAATATGAGGCACGGCTGAAAAGCGTTGATATAAAAGACTGGTACACAATTCTGTACACCTCCGGGACAACGGGTCTTGGAAAGGGAGTTATACTTACACACTGGTCACTCGCATCAAGAATGAAGGGCGTTATTGATTATTTCGGCAAATATGGAATGGATGTCACTGAAAATGATGTGACAATGTCATTTCTTCCAATTGCGCATATATTCGACAGAGGTTCCTGCCAGGGTATGGCTATCTGGCAGGGTGCAACCATAACCTACGCAGACAATCCTTCAACTATTCTTGCTGATATGCAAAAGTATAATCCAACATGGTTTAACTGTGTACCTCGACTCTATGAAAAAATATATATCCAGCTGAAAAAGACGATGTCTGAAAGTGCTGTTAAAAGCGTACTCTTCAACTGGGCAATTGGTGTCGGGGAGAAAGCCATAGTATATAAAACCGATAAATTCGGAAGAATCGATATGTCCCCTTCATGCGATCTCATTTCGAGACTGCCGTTAGGTCTCAGAATAAGGTATAAAATTGCTGACCGATTAATATACTCCAAAGTGCGGGCTCTGTTCGGAACGCGTTTCAGGTTTGCATTTTCGGCAAGTGCAGGGATATCCCCGGAACTTTTGAAATTTTATTATATACTCGGATTCCCTGTAATAGAAGGTTATGGTTCAACTGAGTCGTGTAATGCCTGCTGCCTTAATCCTATAACTGCATGCAAACCAGGATTTGTCGGCCCTCCTGCGAACGGTTCTATCGGAAGAATTGCTGAAGACGGCGAACTTGAAATCGGAGCGGCTGGTCTTTTCGCCGGTTACCTGAACAAACCGGAGGAGGACAAGGCTTCATTTACTGCCGACGGATGGTTCAAAACAGGTGATGTTGTAATTGCTGATGAAAACGGGTACTTTAAAATAGTAGACCGAAAGAAAGCCATTATCTGTCTCGCTACAGGCAAAAATATCGCCCCGGCAAAAGTTGAGGGAATGTTCGGAACCAGCCCATATGTAGAACAGGTTTTTACAATCGGTGATGAAAGAAATTTTATCACTACATTAATAGTCCCTAACTTTATGAGTCTCATAGCCCTTTTTGAAGAAGAAAATATTAAATACGACAAAAGCAAGCTGGTCTTCTCCAGCTCTGCAGGCACTCCTCTCTGTGTAGAAGTAGGTGATGATTTTATAGCAATTCCAAAACTCAGGGAACTCATTGCAAAAGAGGTTGAAAACGCGAATAAGAAACTTGAGGAGTTTGAAGCAATAAAAAATTATGCAATTATCAGGAGAAGATTCACCGAAGAAACAGGAGAACTCACTCCTACACAAAAAACAAAAAAACGCGTAATTACTGAAAATTATAAAGATACAATAGACAAACTTTATGCCAGATGAATAGTGCCGTTTCCGGTCATTATAGAAGAACCGCATTTAGTAAGACATCTTCTATAATGACTATTCAGCATTGTGACAATATTGATTTTTATACATCTCCATCATCTGATATGCAAAAAATACATTTCCACTCTATAGATAATCATTATTACATGTTAATACGATGTGTTTATTTAGCAAAACTCGACGCTGGTTTTTTTATTTTAAAAAGATTTTCCACATACTCCTGTATAACGGGATCGTGAGTATTTTTACAGTAAACCGAGTATTTTAACACAGGTATTTTTTCTGTCCTTGGATTTTCCCTGTAATTATATGTTTTAAACTGCATATAGTATCCCTTTGCAGTATTACCGAAAGTGTACATTGCCGAAATTTTTTTACCGTCAATATCATCAAGTTTTACACTGAACCCGTAAACCTCAGGAAAAATCTTGCTTAATTCATTCTGTTTGAAAACTCTTTCCAGCTCACCATAGGATTTCATTCCCTCGGCATAATTACCTTTAAAAATCTCTCCTGTGATAATGTCTTTTTTTAATTTTGTCATATCAGTTGTAAAAAACCTGGAATCAGATTTGCTCAACACTCTCATTTCATTTTTTGCAGGAATATATTCAATCACAGATTTAATTGTTATATAATCATCTTTCAGATTTATCAGGATTATTTTTTTATCGATTTGTGTGAAGTCACCTATAACAATTCTTGTTTCATTATCAATAGATTGAAGAAAAAAATAATTTTTACCCTCTACAGGGAAGAGTTTCAGCCGGTCATTATTCACCGGTTTCTCCTGAAGATCATCATATTGCTGTGAAAACAAGTAGGAAAATATGACAAGTGACATAATTGAAGCAAAAAACAGGGTTGTTATTTTTTTCATATTCAGTAACCTCTGACTTATTATTAATAAAAAAAATTCAATAATTCAATATATATGTAATATTTTAAAAAATATTTTTATAATTTGTACTCCGGTTATCATTCCTGGATATAAAGAATTATTTATCTGCATTAAAGTTGACAGAATTCCTGATATTGAAAAACAATTATTTATCTTTAACAGCAATAATTCTTTATCATTCAAAAACGGAAACCATAATGACAATACTAAGCAGCATCATTGAAGGATTTATAATGGGGGCAGGCCTCATTATAGCAATAGGTGCACAGAACGCTTTTGTTCTGAAGCAGGGAATTGCCGGCAACCATAGATCAACTATAGCATGGATATGTGCATTGAGTGATGCCCTTCTGATTTTTCTCGGTATTACCGGAATGGGGTTTCTTTTCAACAGCCACCCGATTATCACAAGAACAGTATCCATCGCAGGAGCATTGTATCTTTCGTGGTTTTCAATAAGATGTTTCCGATCTGCAATTAATGGGGAATCTATGGATATAAACGGTAAATCCTTCTCCGGTTTAACTTTGAAAAACGCCATAATTACAACACTTGCTCTCACCTACCTTAACCCGCATGTATACCTTGATACTGTAGTTATGCTTGGAGGATTTGGAGCGGCCAGGCCGCCGGAGATACGTCCATTCTTCGGCCTTGGAGCTGTATCCGCATCTTTCATATGGTTTTTCTCACTCGCCTACAGCGGGAAAATTATTGCACCGCTGTTCAGAAAACAGATATCATGGAGAATACTGGACACAGTCATAGGTTTTATAATGATATATATCGCAGTTAAACTTATACTCTTTGGTATAGGCATATGAGTAATATGATTTCACCCGGTATATTTTAAAAGTATAAAATACACTTTCATTATGCTTCCAGCTTAATGAAATTCCGAAATTGTATTACAAAGGGAAGAGTCTCCTGCCGATATTATTACAGAAAGTTTACCTTTTTCTGAAGGAGCAATCCATGGAATATAGAAACAGACATTTTTCATACAAATGCAATTGCGGATACACCCTTAATGTGTTTATAGACTTCGGATCTCCACAGGAGAAGTATAAATGCAGAAAATGCGGGAATATGATAAACAGGGAAGAGACAGAAAATAATCTTTAAAAAGTCCCCTGTTTTGTCTGACACGATTATTTAATCCTTATAACAGACCCGCACTTTGGACAAGGTACAGTCATTTCAAGGACAACATCAGCTTTCCTGAACTCGCTGCTGTATCCACATCTGCACTCTCCTTTGACAGAAATGAACTTAACTTTCCTGTCATCAGTTTCAAAATCAAATAAAAGCTGTACATATTTCGACTCATCTTTTCCCATAACAGGAATACTCCATTCCAGGTTTTAATTCCCAACAAAAATTATGATAATCTGAAATCCTCTTTATTATTCCAGTCAACTCTATCTTAATCATCACAGAGTACACGTTAATACCTATCATCATTTATTTGAAAATTTTTTATTATATATTAAAAAAAAATAATAATTCCGTCATAATTAATTAATATAATTATATATTGTCTATATACATTAGAAAATTCAGGGGATAAAAAATTTATCTGAAAACCTGTCAGTGATAATGATTGAATAATGTCAAAATAATTCTTAATTGAATGAAGAGGTATATAAATGAAATGGTTTAACGATCTTAAAGTGGCCACAAAAGTAATTCTATGCTGCACTGTATTTTTAATCATCATCCTTGGCATCTCAGGCAATACTTACTTTAATCTGAAAATGGCTGGTGATGCATTTGACAATTTTTACAGAAACAGGTTTCTGGCGGCTTTAAACCTGGACAACGCTAATGCAAGTATCCTGAAAATTAAACTGAGCATGATGTCACAACAGGCTTCAGCTGAAAAAAAAGATTTTAATAATATTGAAAAAATGAATGCAGAAATTAAGGTTATCGCCCAGGAGTACAAAAAAAATATAGATAATTTCCTCTCACTTTCCATGCCGGAAAGTGAAAAAAAACTGGCTGAGGATTTCAGCGCCAAGGCAAAAATAGCAGCAGACACAAGAGCTAAATTTACTGAAGCGCTTGCCAAAAATAATACTGCTGACAGTGCAAAGTACCTCAATCAATATATTGAGGATTTTAATATTGCCGGTGCGGTAATTACCAAACTTGTGGAAATACAGATGCTGGAAGGTAAAAAAATCCAGGAGATGCAGGCCGGCAATATTATGAGAACCAATATTCTAATTCTTGTATTACTCTTAGCATCTCTTGGCATTGGTATAATAATTACAATTCTCCTGTCAAAATCAGTTTCCGGTCCTGTTAAAAAGGGACTTAAATTCGCCGAGCTTATTGCAAAGGGAAATTTTCTTGAAAGAATAGACCTTGACCAGAAAGATGAACTGGGGCAGCTGGGCAGAGAACTGAACAAATCTGCCGATAACCTCGAAAAACTTATCTCGGATATCATAATAGCATCCCAGAATCTTGTAAGAGCTGTTGAAGAGATAGCTTCTGGAAACGAAAATCTCTCACAGAGAACATCGGAACAGGCATCATCCCTTGAAGAAATTGCCGCCACCGTAGAGGAAGCAAATGCATCTACAAGACAGAATGCCGGCAACGCCAACGAGGCCAACACTCTTGCAGAGACATCATCAAAACTTGCCGTAGATGGCGGGCACATTGTCGAAAAAGCAGTTCTTTCTATTGGTGAAATAAATAATTCGAGCAAGAAAATATCCGAAATAATCAATATGATAAATGAAATATCTTTTCAGACAAACCTGCTGGCACTCAATGCGGCTGTTGAAGCTGCAAGGGCTGGTGACCAGGGGCGCGGTTTTGCCGTTGTCGCAGGTGAAGTCCGCAATCTCGCTCAGAGATCAGCCGGAGCGGCAAAAGAGATCGACTCCCTTATTAAAGACTCAATCAGTAAGATAGGTGAGGGTACCGATCTTGTAAATAAAAGTGGCAACGCCCTGAAAGAGATAATACTCTCTGTAAAACAGGTCAAGGAGATTATCGCTGAGATTGCAGCATCTAGCGACGAACAGAGCAGAGGTATAGAACAGATAACAACTGCAGTTAATGAAATGGATTCAATGACTCAGCAGAATGCCGCGCTTGTTGAAGAGACTGCAGCAGCCAGCGAAGAGATGTCAAACCAGGCGCAGGAGCTTCTCTCCATGGTTCAGCAGTTTAAAATCCGTGACAGTTTAATGTCAACTGCAGCAGCTACGAAACATAAAGAGATTCATTTAAGCAATCTTCAGCAGGCTAAAGCAATAGTAAAAAAACCGGTAAAGAGTGAAATAAAATCTGAAGTAAAAATAACAACTGAAAAAAAATACACTCCGGAACAGGATGGGTACGAAAAGTTTTAAAACACAATTCTGAGTATAAATAAAAAATACAGTTTTCATCGTTACAATGAAAGTAATTTCCCCTATAATAAATGAGGTAAATGAATGAAATGGTTTAACGATCTTAAAATTTCTGCTAAAGTAATGCTGTCGTGCACAATACTTCTTCTTATTACTCTGGGGATATCAACAAAAAGTTATTTAAATATTGATAGCTCCGATAAAGATTTCGATACTTTCTACAAAGACAGATTTCTTGCTGTAGTAGAACTTGACGGGATACAGGAATCTTTTTTACAATTAAAAGCAAATATGATATTACAGCAGGTTGCTGCAGAAAAAAAAGATCTAGCTGGAGAAAAAAAATATTTAAATGATAATATCCCCGTAATAGAAGAGTATAAAAAACATCTTAAAAATTATATGGCAACAACAATGACTGATGAGGAAAATAAAATTATAGCTCATTTTAACTCTGTTGTAAAAGAAGGTGTATCCAAACGTATTAAATTTGATGAAGAGATCTCAAAAGGAAATACCACTGAAAGTATAAAATACCTCAACAGCTGGATGATCAGCCATTCTGACGGAAGTAAAATTCTCGCAGACCTGATTGAACTGCAGGGAAGAGAAGCGAACAAGATAAAAACTGAACAGGATAGTAAATCAAAAACAGCTAAAATCTTTATCTCAATCATGCTTATTTTCTCAATTATTCTGGGTGCGTTCATTACATTTATTCTTTCAAAATCTGTTTCTGTACCAGTTAATAAGGGCCTCGCTTTTGCAGAACTGATTGCAGAAGGAAATTTTCTTGAAAGAATAGACCTCAACCAGAAAGATGAACTTGGCCAGCTTGGCAAAGCTCTCAATTTATCCGCTGATAATCTTGAAAAACTGATTTCAGATATAATACTGGCTTCGCAGAATCTTGTTAGAGTAGTTGAGGAGATTGCATCAGGAAATGAAAACCTCTCACAGAGAACATCCGAGCAGGCATCCTCACTTGAGGAGATTGCCGCAACTGTCGAACAGGCAAATGCCTCGACAAAGCAGAATGCAGGTAACGCCAGAGATGCCAATTCTCTTTCAGAAACATCTTCCAGGCTGGCTGTAGAAGGGGGACATATTGTGGAAAAAGCAGTTCTTTCAATTGGTGAAATTAATAATTCCAGTAAAAAAATATCTGAAATAATTAATATGATAAACGAAATTTCATTTCAGACAAACCTTCTTGCGCTGAATGCGGCGGTAGAAGCAGCCAGAGCCGGAGAGCAGGGGCGCGGTTTTGCAGTAGTTGCCGGTGAAGTCCGGAATTTAGCACAGAGATCAGCCGGCGCAGCAAAAGAGATAGACACCCTGATAAAAGATTCAATCAGTAAGATCGATGAAGGGACGAATTTTGTCAATAAGAGCGGTGAAGCTCTGAAAGACATAATTATTTCAGCGAAACAGGTCAAGGATATTATCTCCGAGATTGCCGCATCAAGTGACGAGCAGAGCAGAGGGATAGAACAGATAACAACTGCCGTTAATGAAATGGATTCAATGACACAACAGAATGCCTCACTTGTTGAAGAAACAGCAGCTGCAAGCGAAGAGATGTCAAACCAGGCACAGGAACTTCTCTCCATGGTTCAGAAGTTTAAAATACGGGATAGTTTAATTGATACTAATATCATTACAAAACGTAAAGAGATTCACATACATGGACTTCAGACAAAAGGAACTTTAAAAAAGCAGGAAAAGAGTGATGAAAAAAAATCATCTCAAAAAAAATACAGCCCGGAACAGGATGGGTACGAAAAGTTTTAAAAACGGGTCTACAGTCTGCTATCTGTCAGGCAGGGACACATAAAGATAATCTATCAGTGTTTTCTTCTCTACCAGTTTTTTGCGCAGAGCTTCAATAAGTTTCTGATGCATAACGATACTGTCAATTTTTCGGTTCATATCCTTTGCAAGATCAACCTCAATAGGATTCTCATAAAATCTGATTGTCGCTTTATCTCCGGAATAATCATACCTTGCAAAAACCATAACCTTCGGTTTCATAATATCAATTTTTGAAATATCGCTGATCAGACAAACCTCATTTGTATTAAGAATAGAGAAATCCCCTTTCCTGTAAAAATACTGCGAATTATTAAGCAGAGTCCCCATCCCGTTAAGAAAATCGCTGACAAGGTCACGGTCAAATTTCTTATCAGTTGAATTCAATATAATCTTCATAGCCTCGGCAGGAGAATACGGCTGTCGGAAAGGACGGGGCGATGTAAGCGCATCATACATATCACAAATAGAAACAATTTTCGGAGATGAAGGGAGAGTGTCATACGGAAGATTATAATATCCCTCGTCATTAAACTGTTCATGGTGAAAAAGAATTGTCTGAAGTACTATCGGATTAATCTCTTCAAGGGATTTTACAATATTATATCCAATCTGCGGATGAAGCTGGATTTCCATCATTTCATTCTCATTCAGCTTATCAGGTCTGTCAAGCAGGGTTTTGTCAAGTTTGACTTTTCCGAGGTCACAGAGATATGCGCCAAGCACAATACTCTTAATCTCTTCTTCTGTGAATTTCTTTCTCCTTTTAACCATAAGTGCGGTAAGCATTCCGACATTAACTGAATGATAATAAAGATAATCATCAAAATTTTTAATATCTTTCAGAAGATTAATAGCCGTAATCTCTTTTGAATTAAGCTCTTCAAGAATCTCACTTACAAGCTCTTCACTTTTCTGATAACCCTCCCGGGTAAACTTATCAGTACGAAGAACTGCATCCATTACCTCTTTGGTTTTGTTGAATGCCTTGGTATACACATATTCCGGCATGAGTCCTGCTTCAGTTTCGGCAGGCGAGTAATACAATTTATTTCCGCATTTTTCTTTTATATGTTTAATTTTCTGCGCGGTCAGAACCTCACGCTCATTGAGAACCTTCTCACCATCATAGGAAAATATTGGATATACAAAAGTTGTATCCGGCATAATATAATCAAGGTCAATCACTACACGTTTTCCGCTTTCGCTGTTTTTTGTCATAAATAACCTTGGATTGTCATTTTTCAGACCTCTGCTATCAATCAAAACATAATTTCAGGCATTCTATTAATGTACAGTACATTTTTCACTATCTTAAAATTTATTTTCCCATTCCGTTACTGCATAGGCTGAAACCCGTCCCTTTGTTTTATTAAAAAGTTTATGATAAAACTTACCGGCCGTATGGTCTGGGGAAACAACACTGCATTCAAGCTCATCACCATATATTATCTCTCCCCGAAATGTAATGTCGATTGATCTCATAATCAACCGGTCTCTGTATTTCTGAAATATGCTCTCAAAAAAAAGGCCTGCGTAAGCTGCATTATTCATATGACTATTAACATCTATATCTTCAAATCTCGCTTTCATATTATAAGTATAATCAAAACTATCATATTGTTCAATCGACCCGGAAGAAAAACTGATACTATGCTCCTTCCCATGCTCAAGCTGAGAAGTAATAAAATCGGGAATCGGCACTGGTTTTCTGCTAGTCCTGTCAATAAGTGCAAGAGATGATGTAGCCTTAACATACACAATACCGTTTTCTCCGGAAAGAATAAATTCCCTGGACACAAGGCCGTTTGTCACCTCTGAACGCCAGGTTTTACAATATACTTTATCATACATTTCAGGATATCTCTCAACTACTGTGTAAAATCTGGTATAAACCCAGGTTAAATTCTGTCCTGACATAAGAGATAACGATGTACCGAGGCTTTTTGAATGCCTGTCTGCTGCGGACTGCATATAATCAAAAAGCGTCTTCACTCTGGCTTTTGAATCCGGACCGGCTTCATGTATTTGTACTTCATATGTTATTGTTTCTCCCATTTATTTCCTTCCTTTAAAATCAGTATTATATGCCATGTAAAACTGGAAATATAAAACTGACAAATTGCTCATAGACACAATGTTCTGATAATGCCATAAAGATGTCACCAAGAAATTCAATATGACTGCCGGACTGTGACAATGCACGAATGAAATAATTAATAATTTTATAATATCTTTATATAAATTCATCATTTATATATATATTATAAATATCATAATTGCAATGATTTTTAAGGAGATATGTTTTGAATAATGCTGAAAAAAACCGGGAAGAGTATAGTTCGACTCAGGAAAAAATGAACTATTACTTTAAAATATGGTTGAAAAAAATTGTGTCTGACCTCAGATAGTTCAATGCTCTTAAAGTAATCCGTTTCAAGTCAAAGAGGGTAACGAGTTGATTAAAATAACGGTTCATAACTATAAAGACGGAACGGAAATTGAAATGAGTGGTAAACTGAATATCAATAACATTGATATTCTGCAAAAAGAATTCACTGACCTGACCGAAAAAAGACCTGACCTGAAAATACTGGGAATAAACTGTGAATTACTTGAAAGCATAGACTCGTCAGGTTTTGGAATGCTTATAAACATTTCCCGACAATCTGAGAAAAACGGCACAACATTCTATGTCTGCGAACTCAATACCCATGTAGCTGCATTGTTTGACCTTTCGCATCTCGATAAATTTTTCCAGATCATATCAATCAGTGATTTCAGGAAAATTGTTCAGCAATAAAATCCTCTTTAACAGGGATATCTTCCTCTGTTACTTCACATAAAAGCTCCCTGGTAAGAGTTTTAACTGAAGCAAGCCTGTCTGCCTGGTTCTGTACAATTTTATCAAAGACATTCCTTGCAAACCGGGCATTACCGAAACTTTTTGTCCTATTGTCATAAAAATATGTTATCAATTCAGTGAGTCTGGTTTCGGCACTGGCGGCAAGCTTAAATTCTATATTGTCGGCAAACTTTTTAAAGATTTCAACAAGCTCTTCAGGTTTGTAATGATTGAAATAAAAATACCTGCTGAATCTCGATTTTAGCCCCGGATTCGAATTAATGAATCTCTCCATTTCTTCGGTGTATCCTGCGGCAATTACGGCAAAACCCTCCCTCATATCCTCCATCCTCTTCAGAATAGTATCAACAGATTCTCTGCCAAAATCGTTTGATCCATTCTCCGGGATAAGGGAGTATGCCTCGTCAATAAAAAGTATACCATCCTTAGCTTTATTTACAAGCTCGTCAGTTTTGATAGCCGTCTGCCCGACATACCCGGCCACAAGCCCCGCCCTGTCGGTTTCAACAAGATGTCCGCTCTTTAAAAGACCCAGCGCTTTATATACGCGCCCGAGAAGTCGTGCGATTGTTGTTTTACCGGTACCCGGAGGCCCGTAGAACACTGCATGCAGCATAATTGGAGTGACCGGGAGATGCTGCTTTTCTCTTTCACCCCGTATATTCATGAAGTTAATAAATGATTTTATTTCATCTTTGATATTATCCATACCTACCAGTTCATTGATCTTTTCCATAACCTGTTCAATATTCTCAGCATCTTCTTCCGTTTTTACAGTTAATGTACTATTAATATGCTTTTCCTTCTGAATAAGGCCTGAAATGCTCTTCAGCTTTTCCTCTTCATCTCCATCTAATACGCCATCTGCTTTCATCAGACACTGTGAATATTCATAAAAAAGTGCCGCCATTACATCAGCATATTTTGAGTTATGTTCTATGTCATATCCTGAGAGGAACTCTATCGATTTCAGATTTTTTTCTGCAACGTCACTCATTCTGCCGATACCCGAGATTATTGTATCCATTCTCAGGTTTACAACATCCATGATGTGCAGCGGAAAAGAATCATTTTTCATAACTTCATCAAGAAACACTGCGGCTCCAGTCCCACTGTTCTTTTCCCCGACAGAGAGCGCCATGCAGATAAACAACATTTCATTATCCGAAAGTTCACGCCCGGTCATGCCGCATAATCCGGAGATTGTATAAATGTCCTCACAATACATCTCCATAAATTTTGCATCGGGAATTATTTTTCTAAGTTCATCAAGCCTTTTACTGATTTTTTTGATTTCCGAATACAGAAGATCTGAAACCCGGACAGAAGAATTCTCCGCTTCTCTTGGTTCATTATTCTGTACAGCTGCAATCGATTGATCAAGTACAACTTTTAACTTTCCATCATAATGAGACTCTATCACCGCAGATTTACCCGTTGCAGAAAAAATATTTTTTACAGCTGATTCGGAAAGAAGAGTAACAAAGGAATAATCATTTTTCCCCGACCTTAATTCAACAGCAATTGATGAAAAATTCTTTACATAATTAATAGTAACAGCATCTCTTTTAAAAGATAAATATTTTTCAGGCTGATCCGATTTTATGAGAAAAATGTTTCTGTCAGTTACAAGTATCAGCCCTGAATCGCTTTTCCCGTTTTTCATACTTGAGTTTTCATGGAAAAAGCCATCTATGATATCAATAATTAATTCGTTTTTTCCCAATTGTGCTTGAAGAACCAGAAATATTTTATTTTTATTAGGAATAAAATTCCATCTTCTGATACTTTTCAGCTGGTCCCCGATTGAATCCAGCGGCATAAACATCCTCCGGCCTGGTCAGCAAGATTAGTGAGATGAATCATATCACTATACTATTTATATATATTATAACAATTATTATGTCAAGAAAGAGTTGCTGATGATTTTCAATGAATAACATATATAATGATGATTTTACAACTTCAGTTGTTACAGATTTACTGAAGATTTTGCTTATTAAATATTTGTATAAAAAATAAAAACAATGGAAGAAAAAACATTGTGAAACATTCAATTATAATCATAATTTGCACTGATAATAAAACCTGAAAAGAGAGGATTTCCAACGATGTTTATAATACAGAAAATTTGTAACTATATAATTTTTCCACCCTCAATATTTATAATAATTCTTCTTTTTGCCCTTTATTTTCTGCAAAGAAACCTTAGAAAAGCGACGATGATTATTATTACTGATATTTTACTCCTTTATCTCTTCTCTGTTGAACCGGTAAAAAACATGATTCTATCCCCTCTTGAAAACTATGCCGCTCCGATTAACCTGAAAGAAAAACATAATGCCGACTATATTGTTGTACTCGGCGGCGGGGTAGTTGATTCTTCACCCGAAGAGGAAGGCAAAGGGAGCCTTTCTCCTGAGGCAATGAAGAGGGCACTCCACGGAATTTATATAGCTGATCTATACAAAATTCCTTTAATATTCTCAGGAGGGAAAGTTTTCAGCAATCAAACCGAAAGCGAGGCAGATACTGCAGTCAGAACTATGAGCCGCTTTACATCCGGAAGAATAAAATTCTTGAAGGAAGACCAAAGTCGCACAACATACGAAAATGCAATGTATATAAAAGAGACATTTCATGCAAAAAAAATAATACTTGTAACTTCAGCATACCATATGAAACGATCGTTCTACTCGTTTAATAAAGCGGGAATTGAATGTATAGCAGCACCAACCGATTACAAGATTGATCACTCAGGATATAATGCAATAAGTTTTATACCGAAGAGCAGCGAAATGAATGGTATATTTACAGGAATGAAAGAGTATCTCGGCCTCATTTTTTATTTTTTAAAAAACTGATAATCTTTTTTATTGTTGATTATTCTTAAGCTCTAAGTATTTTTTGTAAAAAATTATTTATAATAAAACTTTAACTGTCTCATTTACCCATGGAAACAGACAAAGATAATATTTTTTTAAAAACAGAAATTACAATTTTATTCGAGGTTTCATCATGAGAAGAATTTTTCTTTATATATTTTCAATTATATCAATCGTGGTTATACCTGTCGTGATAACCGCCACAATTCTTCTTTCTCTTGCAGTAAACGAAAACTTTTACATCAGTATAATAAAAAATCTGAATCTTGTGGAAACTTTTATAGAAACAAAAAACATTCAGATCGAAAAGGATATAGCAAAAGAGGTAGAGAAGAAAACCGGAATGTCACAGTTTAAACCGGTTTATGAATCATTAAAAAAGAACTACGGGGAAAAACTGGCTGCCTATAACTCAATTAATAAGAATGAAGAATTCAATAAACTGGAAAAACAGATTGATGAGCTGGATGATCTTAAATGGGAAAAATCTTCAGATGAATTTAAAACCGAAGATGAATTTGATAATTTTAAAGAGAAGAAAATGTCCGACCTGAAAAAAGCTCTGAAGGAGATAAAGGAATACCGTAATAAAAATAAAGAAGCCATTGAAAAATCTGAAGATGCCATGGACGATTCAAAAGATAAGTTTGAGAACTCCGATGATCAATTAAAAGACAAGGAGAAGGATGCGAAAAAAATCATTGAATCCCGCAGAGGGGATTTTATGAATGAAATGGTTTCTGATATAGCAAAGATTGAGCCCTCCCTGACAAAAGATCTTAATACACTTTTCATAGAAAAAGAGTTGAAATCGGTAATAAAAAAATATCTCGATTTCATGACTTCATGGCAAAATCAGAAGAAAGCTGGTAATATTTATGTAAGCAGGCTCAATGTCGAATCGGGAATGATTGAAAATACAAAAAAAATCAGCCTCCCGCCTCTTCATCTCAGCTTTCGTGTCAAAGTAAACCAGAACGGTATAGAAACAGAAAAAAATCTTTTCAGCGAGCTTTTTGTTGAAAAGATAAGAGAAACACCCGGCTTGAAAAGCCCATGGGTTCTCACACAAATATTCAAACTTTCAGACTCATGGATTGGTGAAACAGCTGCGAACACGATATTGAAAGGGTCAGGTATTTCCATGAATAATGGTGTGCTGAAATCAGAGGCAATTATACTTTCGGGTGAAAAGGCTGAAATTTTTGAAAAAATAATGATGGTATTCTCTGTGGCAAAATATATTCCTCAAGCGGCTGCCGGTATTGTTCTTTTTCTGATTATTCTTCTTGTTATTATTGCCCCTGATAAAAAATCAGGTATGCGCGCGTCAGGTTTTGTTCTTAAATACCCTTCTGTTTTAATCGTAATTGCCGGTATTGCGGTTATAATCGCATCTTTAAAACCTGGTCTTATGATACCTCAGATGATAAATGATCCTTTGAATTCTGCATTTTTTGATAATATAGCCTTTACAACAGCTCTGCATTTTTTCGCACCCCTGACAGGAATATTTTTTGTACTTTCAATCGCAGGAAGTATTCTTATAAAATTCGGTAAGAAAAAAAAAGAGGTATAAATTTACCTAAGACTTAATATATTCTTTTAAAAAAAGCATTCTTATAAAACTTAATCTTGACAATTACAGACCTGATTCAAAATGTAAATTTATCAGATTCATACTCTGTCTCCAGCGCGGTATCATACCTTTGAGTGATGGTGTAAATGAAGACAGATGTAGCCCCTGTTTCAACAATGAAAATTATAGAAAATTTTAAAAATTATACCTTCCTCATCCAGCCGGGGGAAGGTGCCCGAAGGGAGATATGAGAAAAAATGGAAAATAATATAACATGGATTGATTTTGATATTGTCCGCAATTTTATGAAAGATGTTTTTATTAAAATCGGAGTACCTGAAAATGATGCGGCCATATGTGCCGATGTACTTATTGAATCAGATAAAAGAGGTATCGACTCCCATGGCCTTAACAGGATGAAACCAATTTACTACGACAGGATCAAAGAGGGAATACAGAATGCTGTCACCAGGTTTGAGATAGTTAAAGACAATCTTGCCACTGCTGTTATTGACGGACACAATGGAATGGGACATGTAATTGGAAAGCATGCCATGGAAATGGCTATTGAAAAGGCTTCAAAATACGGACTTGGCATGGTGGCTGTACGCAATTCCACACACTATGGAATTGCCGGTTACTACGCAACAATGGCAACTGAAAAAAACATGATTGGAATTACCGGTACAAACGCCAGACCCTCCATAGCCCCAACCTTCGGCATAGAGAACATGCTTGGAACAAATCCGCTTGTATTCGGGATACCGACAGATGAAGAATTCCCTTTTGTAATTGACTGCGCAACATCAACTACCCAAAGGGGGAAAATTGAGGTTTATGCCAGAACAGGAAAGAGTATGCCGGAGGGATGGGTTATTGACAGGAAAGGTGAATCCACAACCGATTCAATTCAGGCTTTACAGGATCTTATAAAAGGTACTGCTGCTCTCACTCCTCTTGGCGGTATTGGCGAAGATGGTGCAGGATACAAGGGTTATGGATACGCCACTGTCGTTGAAATTCTGTCCGCCGCACTTCAGGGTGGAAGCTTTTTAAAGATGCTCACTGGTTTTGAAAACGGAAAGAAAATTCCCTATAAGCTCGGTCATTTCTTTATAGCGGTAAATATATCACACTTCACTGAAATTGATAATTTTAAAAAAATCTCCGGAGAGATACTCCGGCAGCTCCGTGCTTCAGATAAGATGCCGGGTGCTGAAAGAATCTATACTGCCGGGGAAAAAGAATATCTCAACCGTTTGTTCAGAGAAGGTAAAGGTGTTCCGGTAGGAGAAGAGCTTCAGAGAGAGATGGTACAGATGAGGGACGCCACAGGACTGAACCAGTACCGTTTCCCGTTCGAAAAATAAAAAATTTTAATATGGAACAATGTGACATTGCCATAATAGGAGCCGGAGCTGTTGGACTTGCTGCAGCATGTGAGCTCTCAAAAAAATATAAAAACATTATAGTTTTTGAAAAAGAGGATTCATTCGGCAGACATACAAGCAGCCGCAACAGTGAAACAGTTCATTCCGGCATATACTATCCCTCCGGAACCCTGAAGGCAATCCTCTGTCTCCGCGGCAATGAACTCATCTACAGTTTCATGAAAGACAATGACGTTACCTTCATTAACTGCGGTAAATACATCATAGCCTCATCACCAGATGAGATACCGGAACTAGAAAGACTCTACGCCAACGGAATTAAAAACGGCGTTCCTGGAATCAGAATTGCCGAAGGAAGAGAGATAGAGAAACGGGAACCTCTTGTTAAAGCTGTAGCGGGGGTTCATGTTCCAACAGCAGGGATTATGAACTCTCATGAGCTTATGAAAAAGATGGAAACCCTTGCAAAAAATAACGGTGCCGCTTTTGCCTACAGAACCGGTGTCAGCGGAATAAAAAAGAAAGCATCAGGCTACGAGATCAAATCGGATGATGGATACAGTATCCATACTGAAACAATAGTAAACTGTGCGGGATTATTCTCTGACAGAGTTGCTTCCATGGCGGGAATTGATACAGACAAGTCAGGATACACATTACATTACTGCAAGGGTGAGTATTATAAATCAGACCTTGTCCGGAAAATGAACATACTCATCTACCCGGTACCATCACCCGATGGAAGATCACTCGGTATCCACAACAGACTATTCACCGACGGAACCGTGGCATTCGGACCAAATGCATATTATCTTAACAGAAATATCGTTGATTACTCAATGGATGAAAAACACAGAGATGAGTTTTTGTATTCACTGTCTCTCTTTATGAAACACGACATATCAGACATCTATCCATACGACTGCGGCATTAGACCGAAGCTCCAGAAAGAGGGGGAAAAATTCCGCGATTTTATAATAAAAAACGAGACTGATGCTGGTCTTCATAATTTTATAAACCTCACAGGAATCGAGTCCCCTGGACTGACATCATGTCTTGCAATTGCAGAATACATTACAGACATTATTATTTAAAAAAATCCGGATCAGGGAAACAATATCTTTATTCGTCAACACCCATTATTTCCAGTCAGTTAATAAATTATGATGACGGTTCATCGAATTCATAAAGGAGAATTGTTATATCGTCATCATAAGTATCTTTCTGTGTAAAACTGTTAAGTTCAACAATCAGATGATCAATTATGGGATCCGTTTTTTTTGATATAGCTTCCCTGAAATATTTTTTAAGCTGATCAACCCCGAACATTATGGAATCGCTGTTCTTCTCCTCAATTATACCATCGGTAAAAAAAAGAATTTTATCACCCGGACTCAGAATGTACGTTTCTACGCCGAATTCCGCCTCTTCAAGCAGGCCAAGAAGCGGACCAGGAACTTCTATTGACTCAAACCTTTTCTCACTTTCACGCCAGAACAGCGGGTGATGATGTCCTGCTTTTGCAAAGCTCACTGTATTTTCTTTAACATTTATATAAGCGAAGTAACATGTTGCATAAAGCCTGTTCAGCATTTTGAACAGGTGCCTGTTCAATTGTGACATAAAAACATCCGGCTTGTTCCCATATACCTCGGCAAGAAATGAAAAAGCGCTTTTAAGAAGACCGGTCACAAGAGACGCGCTAATTCCATGTCCCTCCACATCGGCAATAATCGCGCATATATTCCCATCTTTATCATTTATAATACTGATGAAATCTCCACCTATTGCTTTTGAGGGAAGATAAACAAAGGAACGGTTTATTCCGTACCGGGAATTTATTTCATCGTCATCCTCGGCTCGAATAAAGAAACCCTGAATCTCGGTCGCCGTTTTCAGATCTCTGTTAATCTCATTAATTA
The DNA here is from genome assembly GCA_963664815.2 of Spirochaetota bacterium. GTDB lineage: Bacteria > Spirochaetota > UBA4802 > UBA4802 > UBA5550 > WRGT01. The sequence continues at coordinate 273,968 of CAXXHB010000003.1, read as the reverse complement.
TTTCATTACGCGATCTGAGGTGATGCTGTGAAAATGTAAAATTTGTAGTAACTTTTCTGAACCGACTGAATGTCTCCATCATGGTGTTACGGTACAGTATGCTTTCAAATTCATAATGTCCATGAAGCGACTTAAGGAGATCATCACGAGAAAGAGTGAAAAAATCTGTATCCTCAAGAGTCTTTACAGTTGCAGAACGCGGATGCTCGTCAAACAGTGAAAGCTCCCCGAAATATGAACCCGCCGGCAAAGCTCCCAGGCTGACCTCTTCACCATCTCCGATAGTTTTGCAGACTTCGACAGACCCGTTTCGTATTATGTACAGTGAATCGCCAATTTCACCTTCATGAATGACCGCTTCCCCAGATTTAAAACTTACAAGTTTCAGGATAGGGGCAACAAGACTAAGATCGCTGTCAGACAGTCCGTTGAAGATGGGGAGTTTTTTCAGTACTGATGTTTTCTGTGCTGTTTTGATTTCCATAGCGGTATACAATAGTTATACAGTCACACCTGTCAATAATTATTAGTATAACATTGCTCTCTCCGGAATATTGATATGCTTCACTTTATACCTTATCATTATCAGATATTGCATTATAAGAGTGTCCGGAGCTCTGAATATATTTTTAATTGACATATTATTAAAAAACCGGCACTAATAATAGTAGTTTCAAGTCCGGGGATAATAAGATCCCTTAACACTAATGCCGGAGCAGACTATCAATGATAAAAAACGCCCGCTTTATCCAGCAGCTTTTTAAAGAATTAACGGATTGGGTTAATCTTGGGTTAATTACATCCGAACAGCAGAATCGTATTGAACAGTATTACCGGGTACCTGCTCCGGCTGAGAAGAAAAATATTTCTGAGACAAAAGAACTGAATATTGAAATTTCCCATGTCAGGGAAAGTATTAATCTATCGAGAATGATCATAGGACTGGCCACACTCTGCCTTGCGATAGGATTAATAATCTTTTATGCCTCCAACTGGCGGAAGATGCCGCCTGTTTTTAAACTTGTCCAGATTTTTATTCTGATTACCGGTCTCTACAGTGGTTCATACTGGTTTCTTCAGGTGGAGAGAAAATTCTCCCTTGTAGGAAAATCACTTCTCGTCCTGGGAATAATCTCCTACGGTACCGGTATTATGCTTGTTGCGCAGATTTACCATATTAGTTCCCACCCAACAAACGGACTCCTTGCGTGGGGGATCGGCGCTTTTGCTATTTCAGCTCTTATGCGTGAGAAATCCGGACTCTACATTTCAATGCTGCTTTTCATAATATGGGACATATGGGAGTACTCATTTTTCGGCAATTCAGGTTATTTCTTTTTTCTTCCTTTACTTCTTTTCGGATGGCTGAGCTGGAGTGAAAAGGACCGGAGGGGTATAACAGCATCGGCACTCATTTTTGCTTTATGGTTCTTACAGATTTCATTCTACTGGATAGATCTCTATTCAAAAGACGGGCCTGCCGGTTATATACTGATTGCCGGTTTCATAGCTATTGGTTCCCTGATGCAGAATACAGGGAAAAAAATAAAAAAAACACCCGATCTTAATTACGCCGGGATTATCCTTTCAATCACCGGATGGATTATATATTTTATTCCGATTTTTATTATAGATAGTTTTCAACATGATACATCCTGGTGCATTATAACATGGGCATCCGCTATACTCGCTGCTTCGGCAATTTCGCATGACAAAACAGGATACTACCTCTCTGCCATCCTGTTTTTCATATGGAGCATAACATCATCTTCCCCTGCGTACGGATATATCATTCCGGTGCTGACACTTTCCGTATTTTTCTACATAGAGAAGGACGATACGGGAATTGCGCTCACAGCAGGTTCGCTCATATATTATTACTATATCCCGACTATAAAACTGATGCCCGTTGATACACCGGTGAACACTGTTTTCTATCTGATTATTATGCTCCAGTTTCCATTTGCTGCGTTGCTGGTTACAGCGGGTAAATATCTCTCCGGACACCCGGTAATTAAAAGCGCAGGAAGAGTTTTTACAGTTTTCGGATGGTTTTCATTTCTAATCCCGTTTGTCGCTATATCATGGCCGCTTAACATGCAGGATCTTCCTCTTCTGATGAATTTTGGAGATGTAAAATTCCATTCAATGGAATATATTGTTCTAGTTCTTGCATCTTTCGGATTTCTCATTCTTCTTAATAACAAACGGGAAAAAATACAACTGGTTCTTCCGGTAATTCTTTTCCCAGTACTGGTTTTCTTCCTGCCGTTTAACCATACAGCAACAAGAATGATCAGTCTGCACCTTGCCGCAACGGGATTCATCTTTATTCTTCTTTATTATTCATTTTCAGTTCATGCGGATAAATCATTCGAAAGATTCTTTGCGTTCTTTTTCTCCACTATCCTATTAATCATAAAAGGCGCAGGATTTATTTCTTACTCCGCGCTTAATCCGGAGTTCAAGCTTGCATATCTGACAGGATTCATTCTATTTGTAACTGTATGCTTTCTTTTAAACAGACTAGTCTACGAACTTCTCTCCGGCAGGGGGATCTTCTTCCCGTCAGGTGTGATTGATGCTGTCTGCGCTGCAGGAGTATGGCTTACTATTTATCTTGCATCATTCAGGATTGAAGCACAGAACTCAATTTTCAATGCCGAATCAATTGTTATTAAAATGACACTTATATTCGTTATTCTGTCCGTTATACTATATATTGTCTTATTCAGGAAAGTAAATGGAAGAAGAATAATACTTTACCTCTCACTTATAATATTCGTCTCTTCAGGAATTACGTTGTTCACCGCAGGACCAGATGTCCCCTGGGAAATTTATTCTGTGACATTTAACCTGCTGCTCTTAATAACATCCGCAGTTTACATGTACTACAGCTCAATAATCCAGTCCAAAATAATACTTAACTTTGCTACAGGTGGAATTATTCTTCATGTATTCACACGGTACTTCGATCTCTTCTGGGATATGTTTTCCGGATCGCTTCTCTTCATTACTACGGGAATAATTGGACTGGCAGGGGGTTATATTCTGGAGAAAAAACGCAAAGATCTCACAGAGGTTATTGAAACTGCTTCAGATAATACAGCAGGTCACGGGGAGGCAAACAGATGAAAACATACCAGAAAATTTTATTCCCTTTAATTGTAGCTGCTCAGTTAGCAGTTCTCGGGTTCATGATTTCAAAACAGGAGATTCTCCTTGCCCATGGGAACAAAGTTCTTTTAAAATGCCAGCCCATTGATCCACGATCTCTATTCAGCGGGGATTATGTAATTCTGAACTATGACATTTCTATGATAACCGAAGATATAATTACCAAATCAAATATTAAAAATACCGGCATCCTTGAAAAAAAAGAAATTTTTGTAGCTCTTAAAACCAGACCCGACAGCAGGTTTTATACAGCAGCAGCTGTTTCGGAAAATATTGACGAACTTAAAAAAATCTATCCACTGGTAATAAAAGGGAGAGTTGAAAACGCAGGAAACACATTGCAGGTAAAATATGGAGTTGAAAGCTATTTTGTTCCTCAAAAAGAGGGAAAAATAATTGAAGAGAATCTGAAGAATGTTTCTGTTGAAGTTTCAATCTCTGAAAATGGTGAAAGCGCTATTTCAAAGCTTTTTATAGCTGATAAAGAGGTGAAGTTTTACTGAAGTTAAATCTCCCCGGATATGGGTTCTTAAATTTCATATTAAGACCACCTCCGGGGAGCACAGCTGAATTGTTAAGATTTTTCCCTGATCAGATCTCAGTCCTAGTACCTGTAATGATCCGGTTTATATGGGCCGTTTACCGGGACATCTATATATACAGCCTGTTCTTTTGTAAGCCTGGTTAGCTTAACACCAAGCTTTTCAAGATGAAGCCTTGCAACTTCTTCATCCAGTATTTTCGGCAGGGTAAATACTTTGTTTTCATGCTTTTTACCGGCAAGTTCAATCTGCGCAAGAGTCTGATTAGTGAAACTATTGCTCATTACAAAGCTGGGGTGTCCTGTAGCACATCCCAGGTTCACCAGTCTTCCTTCTGCCAGTACAATAATTGATCTTCCCGACTCCAGAGTCCACCTGTCAACCTGCGGTTTGATTGTAACCTTTTTACAGTTTTTATTTGATTCAAGATAATGCATCGCGATTTCACTGTCAAAGTGACCGATATTGCAGACAATTGCATTATCTTTCATTTTCTCCATATGTGTCCCTGTTATAACATCTTTATTACCTGTTGTTGTAACAAAGATATCACCGACAGGAGCCCCCTTTTCCATTGTAGTCACCTCATAACCCTCCATAGCAGCCTGGAGGGCGCAGATTGGATCAATCTCTGTGACAAGAACCCGGGCGCCAAACCATTTCATGGACTGGGCACATCCCTTTCCGACATCGCCGTATCCACAAACAACTACGATTTTTCCGGCAACCATTATATCTGTGGCTCTCTTAATCCCGTCAGCCAAAGACTCACGGCATCCGTAAAGGTTGTCAAATTTAGACTTTGTAACAGAATCGTTAACATTTATCGCAGGAAAAAGAAGCTCGCCGTTTTTCTCCATCTGGTATAATCTATGAACACCGGTTGTTGTCTCCTCTGACACACCGCGTATTTTCTTAACATTTTCAGTCCATCTAACAGGATGTTTTTTAACGCATTCTTTAATACGATCCAGAATTATCTGCATCTCCTTATGATCAACCTTCTGATCAAGAAACTTCACATCTCTTTCGGCCTTATGGCAGTAATGAATAAAGAGTGTAGCGTCCCCTCCGTCATCTACAAGCAGATCCGGGCCGCTTCCATCCGGCCATGTCAGCGCCATCTCTGTACACCACCAGTACTCTTCAAGTGATTCTCCCTTCCATGCAAAAACAGCAGTTTTTCCTGTTTTAGCAATTGCTGCCGCCGCATGATCCTGCGTTGAAAAAATATTGCATGATGCCCATCTTACTTCAGCACCCAGAGCTGACAGAGTTTCAATAAGAACCGCCGTTTGTATTGTCATATGAAGACTGCCGCCAACTTTCAGCCCCTTAAGAGGCTTGGTCTTCCCGTATTTTTCCCTCACAGACATGAGTCCGGGCATTTCCACCTCGGCAAGTTCTATCTCCTTTCTTCCCCAGTCAGCCAGGCTTATATCCGCAACTTTATACGGCAATTTTGAATCAAGATTTTTAAGATCTTCGTTTGACATTTTAATGCTCATCATTTTTCTCCTTGTTATAATTTCTGTCCTCTCCCGTTAATCATGAAGACTTTTTAACTAAACATTCTGTTACAGCCTTATCTCCATTTGAAACATGAATTTCCAATTTGCCATCTTCGGAGATAATGGAAAATATCATTTTTTTTCTGAAACATATATTCTGACAACAAGCCCCATTGCTGCATGAAAACTTCTGGATCTTTTATAAATAAAGCCGCTGCGGCTAAGCCACTCCTTAACAGTCTCCGGAGAAAAACCGAGCCACCTGTGTCCGTAGATGCTTCTTAAAGACTCATCTCCATGACTTTCAAGCTCTGCTACAACAAGCTTCCCACTGCTTTCGATTATTCTGTACGCCTCCTCAATTGCAGTTAATGGATCATCAAGATAATGAAGCACCATGTTTATCACCGCACAATCAGTTTCACCATCCCGCACCGGCAGATGGGCAAGTTCTCCGAGTCTGAGATCAGGCGCTGATATCCCGATGGAATTGAGGTATCTTCCGGCTTCATCAAGCATCGCCGGCGAATGGTCTACCCCAATAACCTTTTCACATTTTGAAAGCAGCAGTTTCACCAGTTCACCGTTACCGCATCCGAGATCAGCGGCACAACTGCATTTCCCGGCAGTTTTTGCTATTTCTGAATTAAGGTTCAGTTCACCCAGGATCTCACCTCTTATTTTTTTCCAGTCAGAGGCGATTCTGTTAAAATATTCTTTTCCTTTTTCACCGCGTTCTTTAATATACTTATCAAGATGGATAATATCCAATGAAAACTGTTCTTCATCTTTCAAAGGGATTTTAATAAGCCTTATCAGATCACCTGGAAAATCACTGTCACAGGCTTTGTAGAATACCCATAATCCGTCTTTCCTTGAGGAAATAAGTGAAGAGTCGGAAAGTATTTTCAGATGCCTTGAAACTCTCGACTGGCCCATTTTAAGTATGTACACAATTTCATTTACATTAAGCTCTTTTTTACTCAGCATGTTTAAAATTCTGAGCCTGGTCTCGTCGGAAAGAGCTTTAAAATAATTAACAGTCGCCATAACTATATCAATATATCCTTATATAGTTATACAATAAAGAAACGCTATTCATGTCAAGTTATTTATATCAGTTTTTAGAGTGTTTAGTATAAATTCATTAACCGGGAAAAATCAACGTGGAATTCTGCTTTAAAAAAGATAGACCGATAGCTGCCATTGTAGCCTGAAAAAACGGAAATTCTTTACCGCTAAAGTGAGGTGTATTTGTTGGAAAGAAGTCTCATTGAGGTTCTATTGTTCCCTGTATATAATCAGGAAACTGACCATCCATGTTTTTCTTAACATAGAGATATTTTAAATTTTAACCTTCTTTTTTAAGGACACTGAAACAAGGAAATATAAAATTTTAGAGTATAGCTGAGATAATTAGTAACAATTATAATGCCATTAAAAAACCAACTATAAAAAGAAAAAAAGTCAGTATAAAAAAAGCCTCAGCAAAGCGTTCTTCTTTTTCCGATTCAGTTTTGATAATGTTAATTTTAAGTTTATCAGTAATAAACTTCTCAAATTTCGGTGCTAATATAATTTTCATTTTATCAATTGTGATTTGTGTCAAGGTTTTATATCCTGCAATGAAAAATACCGGATAAGCTAACATAAAGAAAAGAAATATAAAGTCCATTCGGCGACTGATTAAATTCATACCAATAAAAAAAAATAAAATCCACTCAATTATTAATGCAAAAATATAAAATTTAAATTTCGGAATAGTTATCATTTTAATTTTACCTGCTTAAAATATATTTTTTAAATGGCTATATCTGGTGATTAAAAATGACATTATAAATAACTGAAAGTCAACATTTTTTATGGTGAACTTTTATTATGATAAAGTGAATGGAACTTTCTCTGAATGATCTGAGGACAAAACAAATTAATATACTTTTTTTCTAATTATTTTTTTTGCTATTTCAGGTGATCTGAATTTACCTCTAGCCCTGTCCAACTGAAATTTAAATGATTTTCCAAAAAGTGAATTGTATTAGAAGATTGAGATGGATAGTACGATTCAGGTTATATGGTTATTAAATACCGCTACTTTTTTTAATTTTTTCTTTTGGGCATGAAAGTAAAACATACTCTTTAAGTTTTGGATTTAATACTGCAGCCATGCTTACTATATTTTTATCAAATCCACAATGAACAGCGCCATTCACATAGTTTCTGTGATAATTACATTTCTTACATTCGTCTATTGTCATAGCAAATAATCAATCCAAAGTTTACAATTTTAAACTACTATATAATAAGTGCAGGCAGGGTTAGCATACGTCAAGTATTTAAATTTCGTTAAATTAAAGCAGCAAACAGAAATAAAACTGAAGAATTTAAGAATACTTTCTGAAATAAAATTACTATAATAAGGGTATAGTCTCGAAACTCCATTGACAGCAATATATCGGCATAATATAATAATATAAAAAATGAGGATTAAAATATGAATATACCTCAATCAGCCATAATTTTAATATGCTGCCTTACTATTGTTTTCACTATCAGGCAAGTTTCTGTTATTTTTAAAAAAAAATTTATACGCCTTATAACCACACCTCTCATAACATATTTTATCTGCGGAATTGCGGCAGCCGGGATTTACAGGAATTGCACCGGTAAGGTATGGATGCTTCTGGCGGCACTTGGCCTTTCCCTTATTGCGGATGCAGTACTAATGATAGAAGATAAGAATTTATTTGCTCACGGACTGATATTCTTTCTTGGAACACACATTCTGTATATAATTGTATTTTCTGAAGGATACCGGTTTCTGTGGAGCGATATCCTGACCGGAGTTATTCTTCTGTCTATTATGGCTTTTCTTGTTTATAAATTCCACAAAGCGGGGAACCTCGGCACAATGATGGCACCTGTAATCATATATGTCACTACCCTTTCGCTTACAGTTTTTTTCTCGCTTAACGGTGTACTGCAAAACGGGAATCAGGTTACTTTACTCAGGGCTGGAGGGGCTATTTTATTCTATATCTCTGATGCCATCCTCGGGTGGACTCAATTTGTAAAATATTATAAATTTACAACTCTCTATGTATGGTTCTTCTACGCGCCAGGTCAGTTTCTTATAGCGCTTTCAGTTTTATGCTGATTTATAAATATCGGACTCTTTTACTAAAGAATGGCTTGATCATGTAATTGTTTTATATGCTGTTAATAAACATAAATCAGTACAACCTTAAAATATTGCACTTCAGGAGGAAGCTTATGAATTTTAAAAAGATTATTATTGCAACAGCAGTTCTGTTTCTTGTTATAACTTTTACAGTATTCTTTCTGTTTGTCTTACCGTTTCTTGGTACAAAAAAAATTCAGCCAAACACAGAATATGCCAAAGGAAAAATATTTAATGTAATCGACGGAATGAGCCAGGTGTTTATCATTGATGGAGGAAACCATGAAATTGGACTAATAGATGCCGGAAATTCCCCCGATGGTAAACCTGTAATTGACGCGCTTGCATCAAGAGGATTTAAACCTTCAGACGTTAAAGCTATTTTTCTGACACATGGACATCCCGATCATATTGCGGCTGCAAAAGTTTTTACCCGGGCAGAAGTTTATTCTACCAGAGAAGAGGTTGAAATCGCCGAAGGGATGAAAAACAGCCATTCGCCCATGGGGCGCATATTTTCACCAAAGCCTACAGGTTTAAAAGTTACAGGCATACTGAAAGATGGCGAAACAATAAGTCTGGGTCTGCTGAAAGTTGAGGTTTTTTCCATTCCCGGCCATACAGAGGGGGGTGCGGCTTATCTTGTATCAGGTACATTGTTTCTGGGTGATGCGGCTCTTTCGTCCTCTGACGGGAAGTTTAAACATGCTGTATGGATTTTCAGTTCGGATGTTGAGCAGCAGAACAGATCTCTGAAAGCTCTGGCGTGGAAACTGATTCCCCGTAAAAACGAAATCAGAAATATAGTCTTTTCCCATTCAGGATATCTTGATGGATTGCAGCCGCTTATTGACTATGCGGGTACTGTTAAATGAATACATGAAACGCCCTCAAGATTGAAGGGCGTTTTTATTCTTCAGTTCAATCTGAACTATCACTAAATAAAAATCAACTATGCCTTAACGGCTTTTTCCGTATCAACCATTACATCAACCGCATTTTCATGAATCTCATGCGCAACCTTTGTCAGCTCTTTCATCTCTGAAACCATTTCATTCAGTATTACAATCAGATCCTCAAGCGCCTGCGATGTCGATTCAACAGCGACCTTCTGTTCATCTGTTGCAGTACCGATTTTCTTCGCCAGCGATATATTGTCGTTCATCTGCCCTATTATTATCTTGATGTACTTCTCCTCTATAAAAATACTCTCCTGGAGAAGCTGTATCTTATGAGCACCCTGCCCCATATGCGCTATCATCTGGCGCATCATCTCTGCTGTCTGCTGAATTACCGCAACTCCATCCACTGTGTTCTTTGAACTGACAGAGAGTACGCTGTTTATCTCCTTTATGCTCTCCTGAGTCTGAAATGCAAGCTTACCTATCTCGTCTGCAACAACGGCAAATCCCCGGCCAGCCTCGCCGGCGCGGGCAGCCTCAATCGATGCATTCAGCGACAGAAGGTTTATCTTGTCCGCTATATCTACGATAAGGTTTACAGTGTCTCCTATACGTCCGCTCTGCTCCTTTATTGCCACAACAGTTTTCTCAACTTCCATCAGCTGCTCATTCGCAACAGTACTCTTATCCGAGACTGACTGAATATCGGCATACGTTTCTGAAAGGTTCTGCTTGGTCTCCACCTGAATATTCTTGAATTCATCAACTATCGATTCCATCCTCACATTACCGTCAACCTGCGTTATCGATTCCGTTGCTATCTGTTCCGCTGAACCGGCAAGCTCTTCCATTGTTGCCGACATCTCCGAAAAACTCGACGCCTGAGTCTCAAGCTTCAGGTTAAATCTGTTGATAAGTTCATGCTGCCCGTCCACTTTCTTAAAAAGTATATTCATTTTCTCCTTTATAATCTCTGTCATTGCCCTTTGTGCAATTGCCTGTTTCTTTATCTGGTCAGTCTGCTTCTCAATCTGTTCCTCGTACTTTGTTATATCCGGTATGTTTCTGTACGCTACAAGAAGAACTATTGACATTGTCATTATCATATAAATCTCCCTCGAGATTATAAGCCCGGAGGTAACAGGAACACCGTTTATATGCGTGACAAAATAAAGTTCCGCACCATTTTTATACGCCAGATACAAAAATAAAATCCAGTTTCCAATTGAATAAAATGCAAAAAACTTATACAGATTCGGCTGGTAAAAGAGATAAAGCATAACTGCAAAACAGATCATCAGGACAGAAGAACTCGCCGATTGAACTGCGAAAGTCCATCCATCGTGAAGAACATATGTATACTTTACAAAGACTGGTACCGTTACTGTTATAAATCCGAGAATCCATGGGATTATATTAGATTTCTCCCCTTTCCGTTTTTTATTATATACGATAAAAGCAAGAAACATGTTAAACAGATTTATAATGATACTGGGAACTACCTGAGAGACAGGGAGCCCTGAAGCTATCTGCAAAATAAGTGAAAAGATAAAAAGAAGTCCAAATGCTATCATGAAAAAAAATACACCCCTTTTCTCGAGGTGTTGCCGTGCTGTCAGTTCTATACTCATAAGTCCTCTTTGAATCCAGAATAAATTCTTATACTGCTTTCTATTTAATTATCGGCATGACTGCCATGTTAAATCAGAAAAATTTCTCTCATCAATATAAGCCCGGAGGTAACAGGAACACCGTTTATATGCGCGACAAAATGTATCTCCGCACATTGACGATATGCAATGTACAGGAATAAAACCCAGTTTATAATGGAAAGAACCGAATAAAACCAGTAGAGATTAGGCTGATAAAACAGATAAAGCATTACAGCATACCCGGCCATCATAATTGATGTATTAGTTGACTGAACGGCAAAGGCCCACCCTTCGTGCACAGCATAGTTGAATTTTACCATCATAGGGGCACATACACTGATAAATCCTATAATCCATGGAAGAATATCTGATTTTTTACCTCTCTTTTTTTTACTGAAAATTATAAATGCCATAATCATGTTAAATGAATTTACAACAATACCGGGAACTATTTGTGCAAAAGGCAGTTTTGTTGCTAACTGAAGTAAAAATGAAATTATAAAAAGAAGCCCATAAGCAATAAGAAAGAAAAATGCCCCTCTTCTCTCCAGATTCTGTCTGGCTGTCAATTCCATATTTATAAATCCTCTTTTAACATATATCCAATAAAGATATCTACTAAAACTTAAATGTCAACAAACCACTATAAAAATATTGACACTAAAATGCAATGTGACATAATAATAACCATGAATAGAATATTATCTTTAATTTTGTCATTTATGGATGAGTTGCTTCCATTTTTCAAACCATCCAACCGGAAAGGTTTCATTTCGGTTTTATTTATTGTAGTGGCAAATTCTATCCCGATAATCGGAGTGGTTATTTCAGGATGGAATCCATACACTCTGTTGTTGATTTACTGGGGTGAAAGCCTGATAATCGGCATATTCAACCTGTTGAAAATGTTTATCAGTGGTCTGATTGATAATGGTAAATTTTCCATGTCGGATTTTAATAAAACAGCTGGTTTATGTGCTTTTTTTATCGTTCATTACGGTATGTTTATGCTTGTACATGGTATATTTATTGTTATTTTCATGTTCCTGTCACTGGCAAAGAATGCAAAGTCAGCTGGAGGATCTACTGCTTTTTTGTCAGCCTTTAGCGGCTTTATTCCGAAAAATTTTACACCAACCGACATACTTGAATCGGAATTTTCTGCGATTATTGCGCTTATTTTAAGTCATTTTGTCTCATTTTATCTTTATTTCATCAGAACAAGAGAATACAATTATATTAAGCCTGAAAACTATATGATGAGGCCATATAAGCGTATTGTAGTAATGCATCTTACTATCATATTCGGTGCCATTACACTCTTTATTTCAGGATTCAGAAGCGCTGTTTTTATTTTTGTATGGATAGGTTTCAAAATACTGTTTGATCTTAAAATCCATGCCGGAGAAATTAACAAATCCTGGTTTAATATTGAAATACAATCAACAGGACAGAAAGTGGTATAAGAAAGGTTTATCAATAATCCGGGACAACAATGGGCATAATGCGACCTTAGGCTGTAAAAAACAAAATATTTAGTAAAACAGAATCAACTAAAAACACGAAACAATTACATATTAATAATAAATAGAGGAAAAATATGAACAGTATCATTCAAAACCCTGTAAAAATAAATTCAGCAATAAAACCTGTACTTTCAAAAAACTCAGTCACGGTTCTAGAAAGAAGATATCTTATGCGCAACAGTAATGGCGATATAATAGAAACACCGGAAGAATTATTTAAAAGAGTAGCCGGTTTTGTCGCATATGCAGATACATTATATGGATCAGATGAAACTGAAACAGGTAAAACAGCATCAAAATTCTATGAACTCATGGCTGAATTAAAATTTATGCCGAACAGCCCCACGCTGATGAATGCCGGCCGGCCGCTTGGACAGCTCTCCGCCTGTTTTGTCCTTCCGGTTGAGGATTCCATGGAAGATATATTTGATTCTCTCAAAAACATGGCACTCATCCATAAAAGCGGGGGAGGAACAGGTTTTTCTTTTTCAAAATTGAGACCGAAAAACGATATGGTAAGCAGCACCGCCGGAGTTTCGAGCGGACCTGTTTCATTCATGAATATTTTTAATTCGGCGACAGAAACCGTAAAGCAGGGTGGAACGCGACGCGGTGCAAATATGGCCATTCTCAACATTGATCATCCTGACATCATGGATTTTATACAGGCCAAATCAGATCTTTCATCTCTGACAAATTTCAATATATCCGTGGCATTGTCAGACAGCTTCATGAGCGCAGTAAAAGACAATGAAGATTACGATCTAAAAAATCCGCGTACAGGAGAAACCTGCGGGAGCCTGAATGCAAAAAAAGTATATGATCTTATTACCGAGATGGCATGGAAAAACGGGGAACCGGGAATTGTATTTATTGACAGAATAAACAGGCATAATCCGCTGAAAAAAGTCGGCCTAATTGAAAGCACAAACCCGTGCGGTGAACAGCCTCTCCTCCCATATGAATCATGTAATCTCGGATCAATAAATTTAAATAAAACTTTAAAACAGACAGAAGGCAAAACAGAGATCGATTTTACCCTGTTGAAAGAAATTACCCGCGACGCAGTACACTTCCTTGATAATGTCATAGACATGAATTCTTATCCGCTGAAAGAGATAGAAGAAAAAACTAAAGCAAACAGAAAAATCGGCCTCGGAATTATGGGTTACGCAGATGTCCTGATAAAACTTGGAATTCCATACGATTCCAGCGAAGGAGTAGAAACAGCCGAGAAGATAATGTCCACAATACAGAATGAGTCCAAAAGAATGTCGGAAAAACTTGCAGAGAAGCGCGGGGCATTCCCGAACTTTCCCCTTTCGGACTATGCGGAACGGGGAAATAAACCACTTCGTAATGCGACTACGACAACAATCGCTCCAACCGGTACTATAAGTATTATAGCAGACTCATCAAGCGGAATTGAACCTCTCTTCGCACTGGCTTATGTCCGTAACGTAATGGATAACAACAGACTCATTGAATCTAATCCCGCATTTGTCGATGCGGTTAAGGACCTGGGGGAAAAAATAAACTTCAATGCGATAATGGAAAGAATCGCTGACGAAGGATCCGCCCACAACATAGATGAACTCCCTGCAAATATTAAAAAAATATTCGTAACAGCACATGATATCCGGCCTGAATGGCATATAAAAACACAGGCAGTCTTCCAGAAATATGTCGATAACGCCGTTTCCAAAACTGTGAATTTTCCCAACAGCGCCTCTGTTGAAAACATACGTCAGGTATATGATATGGCATATGAACTTGACTGCAAGGGTGTAACTGTTTACCGCGACGGTTCAAGAGACAATCAGGTGCTTCAGATATCTTCACAAAATGAGAACAATGAGAATAAAAAGCCTGTTGAGATATTCAGGGCTCTTGCACCACGCCCAAGACATGAAGTAACATGGGGCGCAACAAGAAAAATGAATACAGGATGCGGTTCGCTTTATGTTACAATAAACGAAGATGAGCAGGGTATATTCGAAGTTTTTGCAGCAATGGGTAAAGGGGGCGGATGTGCATCAAGCCAGACTGAAGCAATAGGACGGCTGGTTTCACTCGCCATGAGGGCCGGCGTGGATAAAGAACAGATAATTAAACAGCTTAAAGGCGTCCGGTGCCCCAATCAGTCATGGGAAAAAGGAGGACGAATTTATTCCTGTTCAGATGCGATTGCGAAGGCTATTGAAAGATATGCCGGTATAGAAAACGCCAAGAGTGAAAACCAGCTTGCAGACAGGGCTAAGTTTATTGCAGAAACAAATGGCAAAAGCCACGACAGTATGGTTACAGGCGTATGCCCTGATTGTCATGGCCCGATGGAATTTGAGTCCGGATGCTCGGTCTGCCGGGGATGCGGTTTTTCAAGATGCGGCTGAAAGCCGCGTCTCTTCAGTTTATTTTAATAATTCCGGTTTTTTTCGACAATTTTTCTCTGTTAAGTTTATCAACTGTCACAGCAGAATTCAGAACAGGTTTTACAAAACTGATATTAATTCCTGTGTTGGCAGAGGGGATGACAATTTTATAACTCTTAAAGAAAATACTTTTACCGTTTTTTATTTCCGATTTTAAATATATTTCAGCCTTATCCCTGCTCAGTTTATGAATAAAGAGAATCTTTTCCGGAATTTCTTCTCTGAAAAAGATATTTTCATAATAATCATCATTTTCAACAATCAGATAGTATCCCTTCTCCTTTTCATCATAAAGGAATTTATATATCTTATATTTTTCAAGAAGAGGAATTCCACCTGTAAAAAGTGTATATATCATTTTATAATCCGCTTTGAAACCCGTATAGGAAGAAAGATCAATTTTTTTTACATCATCAATCAGAAGTTGTTTCTCAGCAGGGTAATAAAAATATAAAAGGTCGAGATCCCTGTAAGCTTCCACTACCGGACTTTGAAAAACATAATCAGAAATTATAATTTTATAGTATCCTCGTTTATCAAAAGCAATTTTACCCTCCACACGGAATTTTTTTTCCCCGTTATTACCGTCAGCAGTAAATGATGATGATATTGTTCCCGGGGAGGAATTGCTGATTTCACTGACAAGTGCAAGGTACTTCTTTGCTTTCAGATTTTCCGCCTCATTCAGTTCGGATTTCTGAACTGAAGAGCATGATGAAATAAAAATTATAAAAAAAATAATTAGAAGAAATCTATTTACCATTTTTCTGTTCCCTGTTCATTTCTATTTTTTTTTCAATCGTGATGTTCTTCTCCAGCTTAAGAGCCTTCTCCCAGTAAAATACCGCTTTAGCTTTATTGTCAAGTTTCAGATATGTATCACCAAGATGATCGTATACCACATAATCAGGATTTTCTGTTTCATCCAGTTTCTCCTCGGCAGTAAGAAGATTTTTCAAAGCGGAAACAAAGTCCCCTTTTCTGTAATAGATCCACCCAAGCGAATCAAGATATGCGCCATTCTCCGGTTCCAGTTCAAGAGCCTTCTGTACAAGAGTTAACGCTTCATCAATGTTCGTGTTCCTGTCTGCATAAATGTACCCGAGATAGTTGTATGATCTTCCGCTGTTTTTGTTGTAATTAATTGCAAGCTTCAAGTTCTCTATAGATTTATCAACATCCGTAAGCTTCTCGTAAGCGACAGCAAGATAAAAGTAATAAGTTTCTTCATCATTCTTTATTGATATTGCCCTCAGAATATTATCCCTGGCTGCACTGTTTTTCCCTTCCCAAATCTGTACAAGCCCCCAGAAGAAATATGCTCCGGGATTTTCAGGATCACTCTTAACAGCCTTAAGAAAATAATCATATGCCCTGCTGAATTTATTCTGTGTTCCATAAATATACCCAATGTGTACAAGTATATTACTCTCTTTTGTATAATTAAAATATTTATTATAGTAGCTGATAGCCATTGAGTAGTTTCTGTTTTCTTCATGGGTCCTGGCTAAAAAATAATATATATCACCATTATCATCACTCTTAAGCTGAAGGGCTTTATAGAAAAGGCTCTCCGCGGCGTTGAATGCATTATTTCTGAAACAGATAGTCCCTGCTGAAACAAGAGCCTTATATGCATCCTCCTTATCTTTCCCTTTAAGTTTAATCCGCGCAGCAGCAATATAGGGGGTAATGAGATCCTCTCTGTACTTAAGAACCGAATTTATTATATTTTCAGCTTTTGAATACTCCCCTGTAAGTTCATAGTATAAACCCATCGCAACAAGTCCTTCAAAGCTCTTTGACCGTTTGACTCTGGAGAGATATTCCAGGGCTTTATCATTTCCATTAATATAATACACGCTTCCAAGAAGATATTCCATATTTACATCACCGGGTGACGTTTTAAGATATATAGTTGAATATTTTTCAGCTACGGGAAAATTGTAGTATCCGAATGCTGAAAGAGCAAGCATGTAAGCAGTATTTTTATTTGTATCATTTATACTCCATGCTTTGCTGAAATATGCGAAAGCCTTTATATTATCATTTTTGGAATAAAAGATATATCCAATATTATAATATGAGTTTTCAAGATAGTACGATGCCACATCTTTGCTCTTTGATACAAGAATCTCCCTCTCGAAAAAAGTAAGTGATTTATCCGGATTATTCAGATATTTATAATAATGAACGCCGAGCAGATAAAGAGCATATGGCTCATCAGGATCAGCCTCAAGATACTTTTCGATAAGAGCAGCAGCTTCCTTGTACTCTTTCCGGCTCATCATTATACCATAAAGCTTGTTATACGGCGGGAAATAATTATTCTCTTTTTCAATTGCTGTCTTTGCATATTTTTCAGAAGCAGGTGCGTCCCCTTTTAAAGAATAAATTTCTGAAAACTGATAATATACTCTCCCTAAAGCTTCTCCCGAATCTTTGGCTTTTTCAAGCTTCTCTATGGCCTTATCGAGACAGCTGTTTTTCTCTTCATCATTTTTACTCTGAAGCGCGAGGTTTTTCAGATATAGAGCCTCACTGTATAAAGTTGATCCTTCTGTATCTGTAACTTTTTCAGCATATAGACTTACACTGAAGTACAGGAAGAATACTGCCAGCAACAAGGTGATTATTTTTTTCATTTAGTGTTTATGCCCCTTTAATAAAACTCCGCACAGGTTAATAGTGAATTTCAATCTGTCAAACTAATTAACGGACTCCGGCCTGACCTTCTCAATTGAATACTCTTTTTCACCTTCTTAGTTTACTGAAGCTTTTCTCCTTTCAGTGTATAGCTGCCGGAAATAATATTATATTTTTCAATCGAGTAACTATCTCTCTTTTCTGTCCGCCTTACGCTGTTTTCGTTATTGACAACAATTTCACAAGTAAGTTTATTCACCTCTCCGATTTTTCCAGATATAGCGCCATCAATGGAAGAACTGAAAGATTAATATAATAATAACAAGACAGCCGGTAGTCTCTTCAAATAATCTCCGGTTATCCCCGGAGAAGACAGAATAAACATATATTTAACTCTAATAAAATCTCTTCCCTGTCAATAATTTACTATTTCCGGAAATTTTTTTTAATTTTTAACAAATATAATCTGTTTTTTTTAAATCTTCTTTATCCGGCCTATAGCCGATCTATTTAGTATATGTTGTTATATTTTTATAACTGACAGAAATAAAGTTTGTAAAAACAATATTTATTTATTATAGTTTTATTACCTGAATTTTAATATATTATAATTGCAGCTATATTGCCAATGAATTCTATTTATAGTAAAAACCTGAAAATACTTGCACTTGATGATGACCCTGTATCCCGGGAATATATTAAGATAACTCTTAAAGATCACGGGGAGTTGTTTATTGCCGGAAATAAGCAGGAATTCTTCCAGCTTCTGAACAACAACATTCCTGATATTTTTCTTCTTGATGTAACACTTCCGGATGGCAACGGGATAGACCTGTGCAGCGAGCTGAAACAGAACTCCAGCTTAAGAGACTCTTTTTTTATAATACTAACATCAAGGACAGACAAGGAAACAATAGAAAAAGCATACTCATCGGGGGCTGATGAGTATATACGTAAGCCATTCATTCAATATGAACTCGTCTCAAAAATTCACATAATAGGGGATATAATCAAAGTAAGGGATAATCTCCGCAACGCCTACCAGACGCAGCTTGATCACAATGTTCAGTTATATAAACTGAGTAACTTCGTTAAAAATGGAATTATGGCCAGGGATAAAGAAGAGACCCTGAGAAATGCGGATATACTGCTGTCAATGATAGACCTGACATATATTGAAATAGTTAAGGTTAAAAGCGGAATTCCTCTCAGCATAATGCAGAAGAAAATTACAAAAAATATACCGATAATCGTTTTTAAAGATATCGAAAAAGAACCGAGTGTTTTTAATAATATAAAAAATGACATTAAATACTTTAAAATTAAAAAAAGCGCCCATGATATTTACAATGCTTTATTCTCAGTAATATATAATAATGATATTTACGGGTATATTCTCCTTCAGCGTTCGGACCCCTATTCCCAGAATGACAAGGAGATCATATCTCTTTATCTTGATTATACAAATCTCCTCAATGAAAGGATTTCATCACAGGGTGAACTCTCACGTAAAAATGATGAATACAAAAAGGAGATAGATATAATAAGAAAACTGGAGGTATCCAAACTCCCGGATTTCAAGCTTGTACAGGGATATGACACGGCATTTGCTTTTATGCCCGCCCAGGAGCTTTCTGGTGATTTTTTTGACGGTTTTTTTCTGGATGATGACCTCTACCAGATTGTTTTATGCGATGTTTCAGGCCACGGAATATCGTCTTCCTATGTTGGCAACCAGATCCGCACAATGTTCAGAGAGAAATCAGCTCCGGGTAAAAAGCCCTCAGAAATAGTAAAAGAGATAAATGCTCAGCTTGCTGTTGATCTGAGAGAACTACGTTTTTACTGTACAGCCCAGATTGTACAGATATATTTCGATTCAAATACTATCATATTCCTCTCTGCCGGTCATCCCGAAGCTATAATGCGGAAAAAAAACGGTGCGGAGATATCGGTAACAAAAAGCAGGAACCCGGTAATAGGGCTTTTTGAAAATGAGGTCTATAAAGATGAGATTATTAATATGGACCAGGGTGACATGCTTTTTCTTTATACAGACGGACTTATCGAAGAACAATCGCAGGATTACATGAATATGTACGGTTTAAACAGGGTTATAGACAGCCTTAAAAACACAGGGGGTATGACTTCAACTGAAATTGTTCATCACAGTCTGGGTGACTTTTATGAATTCAATGGATATCGGCCACAAAATGACGATATCACGCTTATATGCATAAAAAAAATCTAATTATTCTTTTTAAAAGCTCCAAGTCTGAAATCATCAATAATTCCTGAGGCATATTCCTTAACCTTAAAAACCGCTCCATATCCGGTAAGATCCTTAAAAATATCTATTACTCTTTTCTTTTTTTCCTCTTCAATGAAAAGTTTCTGGAAGACAACAGGGTAGTTCCACTCATCTCTCCCTGTATCAACTATGATGTCACAAAAATCAATAATATCATGGAGCAGAAAAGCACTCTCTTTCAGATAATCGTTGTTATCCTTTTCAATTTCAATATCTCTTACTCCATTTCTGTTCAATAGTAAAATATGATCAGCTATACGTTTAGGATGAATATTGCCTCTCGGTTCTGCCAGATATAAAAGCCGGTCTTCAAGCGTATTGACATTGTTTTTAAGTCTGCTGTCGGAAATCACAACGCGTAATATAGGATAGTATTCAGTTGAATACAGGGTAAGAGCACCATACAGATATGAAATCTCCAGGCCGCATTTGGGATGAAATAAAATCTGCGGGTATTTTTTTATTCTCGCCAGGTTCTGTTCAATGATTTTATCAACCTCATTTGAAAATGAATTCTCCTTCTGCTTCTTTCTGGCTTCGTAACGCTCTTTAAGTTTTTCAAAATTTGAAATTTCCGCAAGAATGAAGCCTTCCATATTCATTCCACGTTTTAAAGCGACTGACAGCCTTTCGTCGAAAGCATTAAGATCAAACCATTTGGGGTTGTGCTTATCTGAGAACTCTTTGTATCTCTCACGGAGTTTTTTAACAAGATCGTTTACTTCATCTCTGCTAAGAGGCATCTTATATCTCTCTTTTATATTATAAGATTTCGGCAACTCTCTTACATTAACCATATTTATACAGATGTCAAGAAGAATATAGGCATGAGCAGTAAATGGATAAAAAGTATCTAACAGGGCGCTGGATACACTTACATGCTGTTTAACTTTATATTGATATTTCTATTTAGCATCTCTGCCAGTTCTTTCATGAGAAACGGTTTGCTTATACTCGCTGTAAAACCGTAATTCTGCGGCTTTACCATAACAGGATCATCGGTATTCCCGCTGATGGCAAAAACCGGAATATCGGGATTTATTTTACGAATCTCGGTAACGGTCGATTTTCCCCCCATACCCCCCGGTATAACAAGATCAAGAATAATTGCCGAAATTTTTTCAATTTCATTTCTATGTCTGAAAAATGAGATAACATCGTCCCCCTGCTCCATATGAAGAACATCATAACCCATAGACATCAGCATCGATGATAGTGAATCCCTGATACACTCCTCGTCATCCATAAGAATAATAGTTCCATATCCGCTGTGTTCCGAATCAGCCTCACTCTCTCTATGGTAAACCTTTTCCGTTACAGCGGGGAGATAAATGTTTACAGTGCTCCCTTTCTCCGGCTCGGATTCAACAGTCATAGCACCATCATGCCTGCTGATAATTGAATAACTCGCTGAAAGGCCCAGTCCGTGCGATGATGTTCTGGTTGTAAAAAACGGATCAAAAATCCTGGAGAGTACTTCAGGAGACATTCCAAAACCATAATCCTTTATGGAAATTCTGACATATTTCCCTTCTGGAAGAGAATTTACCTCATTTTTTTTCAGATAAATGTTACCTGCCGCCACATCGACCGCTCCTCCGTGCGGCATGGCCTGCCTGGCGTTAAGGATAATGTCTTCAATTACCTGATTAATCTGATTTGTATCAAAATTGCACGGATAAAGGTTTTCTTCAATATCAAAACGTGATGCAATATCCGAACCGCTTAATGCAAACTTCACAGAATCCTTAATGAGAGGATAAAGATAGCCGTTTTGCCTCACCGTATCCCCGCCCCTTGAGAATGTAAGAAGCTGCCCGGTCAAACCCTTAGCCCTGTCGCTCATTTTAAGAGCCTCCGAGAGATATCTGGATATGCCCGGATCATTCGCTTTTTTATCAGCAAGTTCAATATACCCGAAAATCCCGGTCAGAAGATTATTGAAGTTATGTGCAATCCCCCCGGCAAGTATTCCAAGTGATTCCAGTCTCTGATTCTGCAAAGCCTGCTCCTTATACCGGCTTATCTCCCCCTCCATTCTTCGGCGTTCATTAATATCCGTTATTATAATACGGCACACCGGCCGGTCATTATCAAGGAAGTAAATTGACTCTACCTGTATCCATGATTCGGAGTCATCATTCCCCTTTACACGCAGGAAATATAACTGGTTATCTTTCACTTCAAAAAGTTCTTTCTGGTACCGGGAAAAGATCTCCTGATCATCCGGTTCAATAAAACCGGCAAATGCCTTACCAGACATAAAATCCCGGCTGACACCCAGCATGGCTGCTGCCGCAGGATTAGCCTCCTCAATAAACCCATCAATATTCAATGTTATATATCCTACAGGTGCAAGGTCATAAAAATCAAGGTATCTGTCCCGCGACATCTCAAGCTCATGTATAATTCTGCATAATTCCTCAACAGGGAGGGATTCATATTTTTTTTCCGACAATTCAGATTTTTCAATTTCTTTGTTATGCGAATATTGTTCATCCTGCTTATTATATTTTCTGTTAATTTCTTCACTCATACATTTTACCCCATTCTCGGAATACCTGCTAATCTGAATTTTATACATTCTGCCGGATTTCTATTATGGATTAACCCTGCATATTCACTCAAATCATATGGATATTACATTATCAAATAATACTATAATGATTTTATAATTCAATTTCAATAAAAATTATTTGTATTTATAATAATTAACTGAGTCCGATAAATGCTTTTATTCAATCGTAAATGCAACAATCATACATTTTAAGTAATAAGCGATAATTGGAACCACATGATTTAAAAAAATAATCCACAAATGTAATGCTATATATCAAATTCCAGAATAAACTTTGTACCATTATCCCTTTCAATTCTTATATCCCCGCCGATCTGTTCTGTCAGCATAACTACCAGGTCAAGGCCGAAACCGGTTGATTTATTTAAATTTACAGATTCAGGGATTCCTTTTCCGTCGTCCTGAATTATTATCACTGCATGTTTATCCTTTAAAACTGCGGATACCGTTATTATACCTCTTCCCCTGCCGTCAAAAGCATACTTCATTATGTTTGTAAGCAGTTCATTGACAAGAATCCCGAGAGAAAAAAGAATTCCCGCATCAAGTATAAAATCATCAATACGCTTTTCTACTTTTACTATTCTGTTATTCGGAAAATTTCCTATAATTTCATCCACCAGCGCAGTAAGATATTCTTTTATAGACATCTCTTTAAAATCCGGAGAACGGTAAAGCCTGTCATACAGAACCATCATACTCTCCACACGGCTTTCAGCATCCTTAAGTGCCGCCACGGCGGAAGAATCTGTAAGCTCATCCGCCTGGAGAAAAAGAAGATTTCTGATGGTATTCATGTTATTTTTAATCCTGTGATGAACCTCCTTCAGGATCAGTTCTTTTTCTGAGAGAAGATATCTTATTTTTTCTTCAGAAAGTTTGCGTTCGGTGATATCGAGAAATGTCACAACAGCTCCTGTTACAGAACCGTCAACTATCTGGGGAAACGACCAGTATTCGGCGGGGAAAGATGTACCATCAGAACGCCAGAGCACTTCATCATCCACATGTGTTCCAGCTCCCTGTCTGAATGCCTGGAAGATACGGCATTCTTCAACGGGAAAATGTGAGCCGTCCGGATGTTTTGAATGTATCTGCCAGTGCATGTTCTTTCCCAGCAGATCGTCGGGATGTCTATACCCCAGCATATTAAGGCAGGAATTGTTGCAGAATGTGCAGTTGCCGTTCAAATCAATCCCATATATCGCTTCAGCCGTGGAGTTCAGTATAAGATGGATCTTTTCCTCGTTCTTGCGCAGAGCTTCTTCGGCCAGTCTGCGCCTGGTCTCATTTTCAATCTCCCTGTCCACCCTTCTCAAAATTCCCGGAAGCAAATCCAGAAAATTACCATCTTTAATTATATAATCTCTGGCTCCGAGTTTCATCATATCAACTGCGATCCGTTCATCCCCCTGACCTGTGGAGATAATAAACGGCGGCAGCAGATACCCCCTTCTCTGCAGCTCGATAATAAATTCTTTTGCGTTGATATCTGATAGAGTGTAATCAAGCAGCATAATCTCAGGAGTATTACCTGAAAACCATTCAAGAGCAGCCTCTGAAGAGTCAGCGCAAAAAGATTCATAACCGCACTCTTCTATTTTTTCTTTAATTAATTCAGCAAGATCCCTGTCATCTTCAACAATAAGAATTGTCATGATTGACCTCTCAGCATTTTAAAACTGCCTTGAGAATCTATTATTTCACCGGTTCTCTGCTCAGGAGACCATCTAATTCCGGGAACAGCTGATAGTCTCAACAACGCTGTTGTAACTGTTTTTACAGAAAAGAATTCCCCAGCATAAAATGTTTTAATTTTACAAATTAAAAGCGGAATAATATAATATAATTCTCTCCGTAACATTCTCATATCTTCACAATCTGTATAAAAAGACCAAGGCGCTTTACTGTCTCCTCAAGCTCTGTGATCTCTGAAGGTTTATTTATATATATATTACACCCTGCCTTATAATATTCCATAACTTCTTCCGGATAATTAACCGGAGCAAAGATAATTACAGGAATACTCTGCAGCTCCTCATTCCCCTTAATTTTTTTTAATACTTCAATCCCGTTCAATTCAGGCAAATTGATATCAAGGAGTAAAAGATAACTTTTACCTCTATCTCTCGATTCATCTCTCCCGGAACCTGATATAAAATCAAAAACCTCTTTACCATCTGAAAGCCGGATAATTTTATTGCTGATACCGGAATTTAACAGCCACTGCTGTATCAATCCTGCATGACCCTCATAATCTCCTGCAATCAGAATTATCATCTCCCTGTAATATCCCATTACTTTTCCCTGCAGATATCCTGCTTCTGTTGAATTAACTTAATACTGCCTGGACCTTCAATTTATATCCCGGAGGTATTAATTATATCCATTTTTAATTTATATTTCAATGGCTGATAATAATTTTATCTCTTCCTGTTCTTTTTGCCTCGTATAGTCGTTTATCTGCAGTTTCAACAAGATTACCTGCTGAAACAATGTCAAGCTCCAGGCCTTCTGAAATTCCGCCGCTGAATGTGATCCTGATTTCATTCCCGCAATAAATAAAGATCTTTTCTCTTATAATATCAAGGATACGTTCCATTCTGAGTTTAGCCTGCTCTTTACCAATATTCAATGAAACAACAATAAACTCCTCTCCGCCATACCTCCCTGACATGTCATATGGACGCAGATTACTGCTTATAATTTCAGCAAATTCATGAAGAATTAAATCACCCGCCTGGTGTCCATATTTATCATTCACCTTTTTAAAATGATCAATATCAATAATTGAAACAGTAAAGTTCTTGCGCTCCCGGAGAAACTCAGATACAATTATTTCAAGTCTTTCAAAAATATACCTTCTGTTATAACTATTAGTAAGAGGGTCCCTTATAGAAAGCTCTTCAATCTTCTGATACATCTCTTTTTTTTCAGTTATATCCAGAAGAATTCCGAACATTCTTGCAGGCTGCTTCTCGGAACTCCATTCAATGACTTTTCCCCGGTTTGAAACCCAGACCCATGTTCCTTTTTTATGCTTCAGACGGCTCTCAAACTCGTAGTAATCCGATTTACCTTCAAAATGCTTCCTTAACTGTTCATATGATTTTTTCAGATCATCAGGGTGAGCGTATTTTACCCATGTTGCAGCACGAACCGGCTTCAATTCATCAACTGTATAACCTATAATTTCAGCCAGCCTTTCGTTAAGAATTATTTCATCGCTCTGAACATTCCATTCCCATGCCCCGCTGCCTGAACCTTCAATGGCAAATTTCCATCGGTATTCACTCTCCCGCAGGGCCTCCTCGGTCTTCTTACGTTCTGTTATATCATGAATAACAGTAAAACGGTATTTTTTATCCTGCACATAGATATTCTCCGCAGACAACAGCACATGCTTTATCTCTCCATTCTTCGCCTTTAATTCAATCTCCTGATTAACCGTGCTTCCGTTGCTATCGGCTTTCAGTAATATAGCATTAAACATTTCATCAGTCACAACACCCAGTTCGGATGCTGTTTTTCCGATAACCTCACTTTTATCAAATCCAAGCAGATTTTGAAATGCCTCATTTACTTCAATATATTTATGATCATCAAAACTGCTTAAACCGCATGCGGATGGATTAATATGGAACAATTTTGAGAACCTCTCCTCAGATAATTTAAGTTTGGAGATATCCTTGGTCACACCGAAAATGACCGGCTTGCCATCCCATATCCCGTGGGTTATTCTTGTTTCCACCGGAATCTGGATTCCGGATTTTGTAATGACAGGGACAAGGCAGAATTCAGTTTCCCCCCTTGACATCTCACCTGTAATTCTCTCCGCTTCACTGCGGCGTTCCGGGGGATGAAGCATAAGAATCGACTCCCCCGAAAGTTCTTCTGCGCTATACCCAAGACGATTTATAACTGTCATATTTGTATGGATTATTATACCCTGTTCATCCAGTACAAAAAGGAAATCGTCTATTGTGTTAAAAAATGTTTCATAATTCCGGCGGGTCTCCTCCAGTAAATATTCAGCTTCTTTTCGCCTGTTTTCATTTTCAACTTCCCTGATTATATTACCTATAACCTCAGGGATCATATCCAGAAAGTTGCTGTCCTTTAAAATATAATCCCTGGCTCCAAGCTTCATCATATCTACTGCTATACGCTCATCCCCCTGTCCCGTGGAAACAACAAAAGGGGGCAGAGGTGTCTCTTTTTTCCGCAATTCAAAGATAAATTCCTTCGCGTTCATATCAGGAAGCGTGTAGTCTATCAGCATAATATCCGGAATATGATCCGAAAGCCATAAAACAGCATCATTTGCTGAACCCACAGAGATAATATTACGACCGCTGCCTTTAATCTTTTCCTTAATTTTTTCTTTAATCAGCTCTGCGAGGGCCTCATCGTCTTCTATAACAAGAATAACCATCCGAATCTCCTTAAAAAAACACCTGAACTTAATTTTTAAGTCTATATGCTTACAATCTGGATAAAAAGTCCCAGCCGTTTTAACGTTTCCGCAAATTTATTAAAATCAACCGGCTTGGTTATATACATATTACATCCCAGTTTATAACACTCCTCCACTTCCCGGGGATCATCAGTTGTTGTAAGCATAATAACCGGAATCTCTTTCAGTTCAGCATTCCCTTTCAATCTTTTCAGGACTTCAAATCCATCCATTTTCGGCAGATTGATATCAAGCAGCAAAAGGTACCCCTTATTTTTATCTCTCCCTTCATTCTCTCCAGTCCCGGATATAAATTCCCAAACCTCTTCACCGTTTGAAAACCGTATGGTTTTATTGCAGACTCCGCTTTCATCAAGTCCGTCCCTGATCAGCTCGGCGTGACCATCATCATCCTCAGCAATCAAAATTATCATTTCTTTGTAATCTTTCATTTTAAACATCTCCGGTATGAGTTATTCGGAAAAACTGTTCGTCTGCAATTCTACATAAAATGTACTGCCCGTGCCAGGTTCAGATTCAACCCAGACCCTGCCTCCATGCTTTTCAGCAATTCTCCAGACAATACTCAAGCCAATTCCTTCACCGGCATCCCCGTTCTTTGAATCTATCCGGTAAAAAATGTCCCATATTTTTTCCTGATGCCTTTTGTCTATTCCTATACCATTGTCCCTGATGGAATAGACAGCCTTCCTGAATTCCTTATAACCGGTTATCTCTATTACCGGTTTCCTGTTTTTATCACAATATTTTATGGAATTACCTATAAGGTTTGAGAACAGCTGGTTCAGCAGAATCTCATCTCCATAGCAATGAGGTATTTCGTCAATAAAAACCGATGCATCAATCTCGGTTAACTGGAAATTATAATTATCTATAACTGTTTTCAACAACACCCTGACATCAACCTCTTTAATAATCATACGGGCACGGCCAGTACGTGACACATAAAGTAAACCGTTCAACAGGGTATCAATTTTAGTTATACTGGAAAAAATATAATCAAGGGTTTTGGGGATTTCCTTTTCAACAACTTCATATAATGCCGGTTTTATTTCAGGCGGAACAGGAGATTCGAAAAGTGTTGTTTTAATTGATTCAACATGTTTCTGAAGCCGGCGGCTGAATCCCTGGATATTAACAAGCGGAGAGCGTAAATCATGTGATGCTATATAAAGATAATTTTCCAGCTCTTTATTTTTGGCGGATACTACCTCCTGAATTTTCCTGATACCTGTAATATCTGTCGTTATTGTTGCAAAACTGTTTTTTTTAGGGGAAACCACCGATATGGAAAAATATTTATCCATGGGCTCAAAATATGTAGTATACTTATAAGGTTTTCCTGTCAACCCGACACGGCTGTACTCTTCAAGGTAGGGGGCAGGCCGTGTATTATATACTTCTGAAGCAAGTCTGCCCACAGCCTTTTCTCTTTCTACTCCTGTCACCTCAATAAACGCATTATTACAGTCAGTTATACGGTAATCTGTCACGTTGTTCTTTTCATTAAATACCAGTTCATGAACTACCACCATCTCAGTCATTGATTCAAACAGGGTACTGAGTTTTTCTTCACTCTCCCGGAGTTCATTCTCAATTTTTTTCCGTTTTTCAATATTGCGGCTTACGCCGACAACTTCAATCTCCCCGTTTTCACTATATCTCAGCTTGCATGATATTTCAACCCATATAACCGAACCATCTTTACAGGGCTGCCTTATCTCAGCAATATATGAAACAGGAATATCTGGATTATTCAGAAATTCCTTTAAATATATTTCTATCGCATTTTTTGTCTCTCTCAGGGACTCTTCAGTTAAAGAATCCTCCAGTTTTTCAGTCATTGCCTCCTCAACTGTCAATCCTCTGAGGCTGTAAATTCCGGGACTGACAAAGGAATACATATTCCGGCTGAGGTTTAAAACCCAGATAACATCCGAGGAAAACTCAGTTAAAAGGCGATACTTCTTTTCGCTCTCTCTCAAAGCCTGTTCCGTCTGCTTGCGTCCGGTTATATCACGTGCAGCTGCATAAATCATCTTTCCCTGGGGTCTGGAGCGCCATTCAATCCACCTGTAGGAACCATCTTTACTGCGATACCGGTTTTCGAAACTGAACACCTCCATCTGGGCATCAAGCGTGGATAATGCCCCAAGCGTACCTTCCATATCATCCGGATGTACAAAATCCAGAAAAGACTTTCCTTCAAGATCCTGAAGGCTATATCCCAGTACTTTTTCCCACTCAGGATTAAGCCTGATAAAGTACCCGTCGATATTGGCAATACATAACAGATCAAGACTTGTTTTGAAATAACGTTCCAGCTCCTCACTCTTTACCCGGAATGCCTCCTCCGCCAGTTTGCGGTCGGTTATATCACGGGCAGTCCCTTCAAAACCAATGACCTTACCAGTATCATCCTTAAAGGGAACTGCGCTCGAGGTATGCCAGTACCATAAACCGTTTGTATGTTTAACCCGATACTCCACACCATCCTGCCTCTTTCCGGTTTCAAGCACCTTCTGTAAAAAGGCAATACATACGGGAAGATCATCCGGATGTACAAAAAGTTTGAATGACTGTCCTACCACCTGGCTGACCGGATGTCCCAATATTGTAGTCCAGGAAGGTGAAGCAAATGTAAAATATCCATCAGATGTAAGGGTATAAATTATATCATGGCTGTTTTCAATAAGCAGCCGGTACTTCTCTTCGCTTTTCCGCAGAGCCTCTTCGGCCAGTTTACGGTCGGTAATGTTTGTCGAGGTAGTGAGAACCAGAATTATTTTACCTGTTTCATCTCTTATCGGGTTGACCTTTGCAAGAAAATACAGGGTTGTATCTGTTAATTGTACAGTGACCTCAGTTGATTGAGGTTCTCCCGTTTCAAACACCCGTTTAAACACATTCTGCCGGAAATCCGCTTCTTCTTTCGAATAAATATCCCATAATGTCTTCCCGTTAAAATAATCAGGCGTTTTCCCGAACGTTGAAGCGAAGACATTATTTGTAAACTGGTACTCTCCTTTGTCATTAACACAAAAAACGACATCGTTTGTGTTCTCAATAAGTGAGCGGTATTTCAACTCACTTTCACGCAAGGCATTTTCGACTCTTTTACGGTCTGTGATATCCCTGGTTACATTTATAACATGCGGTGTATCATTCAGATTAATAAACTGGGCGGATATCATGCCGATGAACCTGCTCCCATCCTTCCGCTGAAAAACCGATTCCATATTTTCACATAAACCTTTTGTGAGAAGTATATGCACCAGCCTTTTTCGATCTTCAGGAATGCACCAGACATCCGTATCCTTAATAAATTTTCCTATAATTTCATCTCCGGAATAACCGCTTAAAACTTTAAAACGGTCATTGACATTAACAATGAGACCATCGTGCAGACGTGTTATAGCTACAGCATCGGGGCTGGTATTGAATATAAGCTCAAGGTTTTTTTTATCCTCACTGTTTTCAGCTAACAGCCGCTGGTTCACCATACTGATCAAACCGATGGTTAAAAGTAAGCCGAAGACAAATATAAACATAATGGAAGCCGCCTGCATAAGTGAAGGTGAGAAAAAGGTGCTTACAGGATTGTATATAAATGTATCAAGCGCCCGGAATGAAAAAAAGCACCCGCCTGTGAAAAACAGAATAGAATTAAAGCATGCCAGCACCTTAACGGACTGCGTTTTATAGGAGAAAAGATTCTTTGCCGTTGCAAACTGATTAACTGCAATTGCCGAATATATAATTACAGTCCTTGCAGAAATATTATTATCAGCATAAGTAAAGTATAAAAAGGGAACAATAAACAGTGTAAAAACCGATATAATAAACACACGATTCTCTTCCCTGTCGAAAAACCGCACAACGCCTGTATAACTAAAAATCGAACCCGACAACAGCAGGGTATTAGCCAGGATTATTGTTATTAAATTAACCGGAATTGCGGGACGTAAAAAAATTAATACCATACCTAGAAAATTGGACAAAAAGCATAACATCCAGAACCCAATACCATTATAATTTCTGTTCAGCCTGTATTGAAGCAGAAATGCTGTTACTTCAAGGAGATTGGCAATGCTGACGATAATAACAAGAGTGAAAATATCTATTTTCATTAAAAACCCCCATATTCATCAGACATATGAGCCTGGATATACCGGCTACACATTAAACTCAAGAGAAAACTTTGTTCCATCACTTCTCTCAATACTTAATTTCCCGCCGATCTGTTCAATCAGCATATCCACAAGATCAAGGCCAAAGCCTGAAGATTCTGTATGAATAATTGTCTCCGGAAGACCTATTCCATCATCCTGAATAATTATGATCACATGTTTACCATTTTTCACCGCAGACACAGTTATCTCGCCACTCTCTCTGCCGCTAAATGCATGTTCCATAATGTTTGAAAGAAGTTCATTGATTATTATTCCGACAGGAGTGAGCAGCTGTATGTTTAATATAAAATCTTCAATCTTATTATTGATATTAACAATGCCCCTGTTGGGGTAACTCCCTATTATTTCTTCAGCGAGCGACTGTAAGTAATCTTTAATGGGCATCTCCCTGAAGTTCTCCGTACAATACAGTCTGTCATACAGCATAATCATGCTCTGAACCCGGCTTTCAGCATCCCTGAGTGAATTAACAGTCTGCGGATTATGCTCGGCTGAAAGCTGAAGCGTAAGAAGCCCTTTAACAGTATTCATATTGTTTTTTATACGGTGGTGAACTTCACTTAAAAGGAGTTCCTTTTCTGCAAGAAGCGCCCTGATTTTCTCTTCGGCAATTTTGCGCGACTTTATCTCCGCTGCAAGTTTCCATACCCAGAGAGCAAGAAGAAAAACGATAATTACAAAACCCGCCAGCGCTTTCCGGAAGAGGCTGTAGTTAAAACCGTATTCATAACGGACCGGCAGCCATCTTCTGTATATCTCCTTCTGTTCAGTTTCAGTAATAGTATTAAGCGCCTTCTGAATAATCCCTGCGAGGATTGCCCAGTCTTTCCTCACGGCAATACATTGCGCATTTACATAAGGGGTCTGTCCGGCTATTTTTATATTCGTTATCTGCATTTTTGCCTGATAATCCCCTATAATAAGCAGATTATCCACATATGCATATACTTCTCCCTGCTGAAGCAGATGCAGTCCATCAAGTGCATTACGAACCCTGACTATATTAATTTCAGGATATCCGGTTCTTATCCAGTCATCTACAGCATACCCGTCAACAACAGCAACCTTCCTGGCGGCAAGTTCATGCAGCCCAGAGATATACGGGACATCAAGCTGTGTGGCAATAACAACTGGAATTTTCATGTAAGGTTTTGTAAAAGCCCAGAATTCCTTCCGTTCCGGAGTTTCTGCCACACATGTGGTCATATCTATTTTGTGACTCTTCAGCTTACTGTATGCATCCTGCCAATTCATCTTTTCGAGCCGTTTGAATTTAATGCCAAGTCTCTGCTCGACAAGTTTAAGATAATCCATGCTCATTCCGGTAGGATCGCCATTCTCGTCTGTGAATTCAACCGGCGGCCAGTAAGGATCTGTTACCACGGTAATAACCGGATGATCCCTGAGCCATAAGATTTCACCTCTGCTCAAGGTATCAAGGTATTTAAATGAAGCATTTATATCTCCGTAACTTTCAGCTGCTCCGTTTTTAGTTAAATACATAAAAAAAAGAAATGCCATCAGAAAAACAAAAGAATTTTTCAATAAAGAGCATCTCTTCATAACTAATCCCCTTTTAAAATAGAGTTGTTTCCAAACCGGCATTTGAAGCACTAAAGAAGCCTTGATGCGGCTTTTCTAAGGGGCTTCGCCCCTTAGAGGCCCGGTAAAAAATTGAGAAAGGAAACAAGTCTAATATATATTAAAAAAAAGAAAAAATCCCGTCTGAACAGTAAAACTTCGGGGGATTCTATATATCAAACTCCAGAATAAACCTTGTTCCTTCGCATCGTTCAAGGCGGATAGCCCCCTTAAGCTGCTTTGCCAGCATATCAACCAGTATAAGGCCAAAACCGGTTGAATTGCCAAAATCAATAGATTCAGGCATGCCTATACCATTGTCATGAATAATAAATGTCACTCTGCTGCCTGAAAGCGCCAGGTAAATTGAAATCAGCATGCCGCCGGTACTGTTAAATGCATACTTCATTATGTTTGTTAACAGTTCGTTTATTATTATGCCGAGAGACTGAAGCCTCTTTGCGTCTAATACAAAATCATCAATTTTTATATCAGTCTTCACCAGATTACTGTCGGGAAAGCCGGCAAGAATTTCATTCACAAGTGAAGTGATATAATCCATAACAGATACCTTTTTAAAATCCGCAGAATGATAAAGCTTGTCATACAGCAGCATCATGCACTGAAGCCGGTTTCCCGCCTCTTCAAGAACTCTTATAACTGCAGGGTCTTTCAGCGTTGAAGCCTGTAAAATCAGAAGACTGTTTATTGTATTCATGAAATTCCTTATTCGGTGATGAACCTCTTTAAGAAGAAGCTCCTTCTCTGCAAGAAGAGTTCTTATCCTTTCCTCCGCCTTCCTGCGTTCTGTAATATCACGGGTAACGCCACGCACTTCCACGTGCCCTGTTTTATCATTTATATAGTAGCTTGTAATAACTTCGGTCCAGACCGTTGAACCATTCTTACAGGGCTGCTCAACTTCATTGATATAAAATTCCCCGGACTCTTTTTCACCGGATAATATTTCATCCGACCGCCGTTGTATCAGATTTAAAAGAAACTCCGAGGCTCCGGGCGCCATGGCGGCATCAACGGGCAGAGCAAGTATCTCTTCGGCTGTGTAACCTCTCAGATGCCTTACTGAGGGACTGACATAAAGAAAATACATTGTCTTCGTATCGAGTATCCATACCACGTCTTTGATATTTTCAGTTAATATGCGGTATTTTTTTTCACTCTCCCTGAGTTCATTTTCTATACGTTTACTTTCTGTTATATCTATTCCAACTCCGGTAAGGTATATTTTTCCTTCAAGCAACATCCGCACGCCTGATAAATGCACAAGTATCTTTCCGCCGTTTTTTAATACAATATGAGCTTCAATCTCCCCATAACCCGTTGTGAAAACTTCATTAGCAGTCTTCTCCACTCTTGCAATATCATCACCCTCAAAAAAACGGGAGATATGCATATGTGACAGTTCTTCTGCTGAATATCCGGTCACAGTTTCATGTTTTCTGTTCCACCTGATAAGCTGCAGATTTTCATCATAAACATACAGATGACCCGGTATGCTTTCAAAAAGGGCTTCAGTAAATATTTTTTCATCAAGAAGTGCTCTCTCTTTCCCCTGAAGTTCCTCATAATTTCCGGCAAGATCTCCATTTAAAGATTCCAGCTCTTCTAATGTTGCGTTAAGCTCTTCGTTAAGCGATTCAAGCTTTTCACTTTTTTCCTTCAGTTCAGTTTCAGCTTTCTTCCTGTCTGTGATGTCTGTTGACACACCTATTATCCCTATAATGTTTCCTGAACTGTCCCTCCATGGGGCTTTATGTGAAAGAAATGTGCACATCCTCCCCTGTATTATTCCCGATTCCTCACGCTCCTCAACCTGCCCGTTTTTTATAACAGCTTCATCAGTCTTTATGAATTCGTCAGCCAGATCAGCAGGGAGTATATCTATGTCTCTCCGCCCGAGAATTTCTGAAGAGGTAAAGCCTAACAGCTGTAAACAGGCATTATTGACAACATGGTATTGCCCTTTAATATCCTTGGCATATATAGCCTCGGAAGCGCTGTCAAAAACTGTCTTCAGCAGATTGCGGTTATAATTCAGTTCCTCCTCAATGCGTTTCCGATCGGTAATATCACGGCCTATGCCAAGCACTCCTAAAAGATTTCTGTTTTCATCATACACCGGTGTTTTAATTGTTTCCAGCATGGCGCGGTGATTATCATCTGCAAAGGTGACCCACTCCTCATTGGCTGTCGGCTTTCCCCCCTCTATTGCCTTGCGGTCATTTTCAAGAAAAAATTCTGCGAGTTCGCTGCTCATAAAATCATAATCAGTTTTCCCGGCTATATCCTGTTCCTTTGCGCCGAAAAAACGTTCAAACACAGCGTTGCACAGCAGATATCTTCCGTCTTTATCCTTTAACCAGACCAGGTCGGGGATAGTCCGCAGCAGCGTACGCAGATGAAGCTCATTATTGCGAAGAACCGCCATTGCATCAGCCAGTTTACTGTCCATTTCAATAAGAACACGGTTTGACTCGATAAGTTCATCATTTGACGCTTCCATCTCTTCGAGAGTTGCATTAAGCTCCTCATTCAATGCCTCAAGTTCTTCTTTCTTCGTTTTAATCTCATCTTCTGCCAGTCTGCGCATGGTTATATCATGCACTGTACCGTTAAAACGGACAGGATTTCCGTTATTGTCATAAACTATCTCCCCCCTGGCATTGCAGTATTTCATCAAACCATCCCCCGCTAAAAGCCTGAACTCGTAATCAAGCGGCGTGCCGTATTTAAAACAGTTATCAAACTGTACCCCGTATTGCTCAATATCATCGGGATGAATGAACTTCCCGTTACCTTCAAAGCTTGGCGTGTACTCCCCCTTTGTTACGCCGAAAATCCGGTAGCTCTCATCCGACCACCAGACTTTATCTGTTTTTAAATCCCATTCCCAGCTTCCTATCTGTGCGATTTTCTGGGCCGTATTCAGCTTCTCAAACAGTTCAGACTTTAAACTTTCGCTTTCTTTTAAAATGCTCTCAGCGAGTTTCCGTTCGGAAATGTCTTCAACTATTGAAAGAAAGTATAAAAACTCCCCTTCATTGTTATGGATTGCCGATACTACAAGGTCCCCCCATAAAACTTCGCCATTCTTCCTGATGTATCTTTTTTCAGTCTGATAAAACGCTATCTCACCATTCATCAGTTTTATTATATTCTCAGAATCCTGTTTAACATGATCAGGGTGTGTAATATCTTTGAAAGTCATTGTTGCAAGCTCTGAAGATGAATATCCTGTAAAAGTGCAGAATGCCCTGTTTACGGTTTCAAAATTAAAATTTTTATTAACAATTACTATACCGGAATGCCCCTCATCAAATATTTTCCGGAAACGCTCTTCACTCTCTCGTAATGCCTCCCCGGCCTTTCTGCGTTCTGTGATATCATGATAATTCACCAGCACTCCGCCTATAACCGGATCATCTGCAAGATTGATAGCGGTAAACTCTACCGGTTTATAACTTCCGTCACTGCATTTATACCTGAATTCAGATGTCTGCGTAAAATTATCCTTTTCGGTAATCTTTGAAAACAGTTCATGGATGCGATCCAGGTCTTCCGGATGAACCACAGCCCATCCGTTACATCCCTGAATCTTGTCAGGATGCCAGCCGAACCATTTTTCAATATTGGGGCTGTTATATTTTAAAGTGCCGTCTTTTGCTATTACTGAGATAACATCAGATATATTGGCTATCATCGCTTTTTGTTTTATTTCACTTTCAAGGAGCTGCCTGTTCGCATCAAAAAGTTTAAATGCCATCTTGATCGATGCGTCAAGAACCGTTATCCCGGAGTTTTTTACAATGTAGCCGTACGATGTAATTTTTTCTGTTTTCTCCACAATATATGGTTCTGTATGACTTGATAAAAACACTATCGGAACCTGACATTCCCTTAGTATCATTTTTGCTGTTTCAGTCCCGTCGATGCCTCTGCCAAGATCAATGTCCATAAGAACAAGATCAATGTTACTGGATTTAAATATATCAAATGCCTTCTCGCCTGAATTCGCTGTGATAACAGCATAACCGTATTTCTCCAGTGACATCTTCTGAGCCAGAGCAATAATAGCTTCATCCTCCACAAGGAGCAGCGTTTTTTTATTATCATTTGCCATACAGACATCTCCTTGACCCGGCAATTGCCGTATCATTAACATGGCGGGAGATTAACTCCTCACTGCTGAATATTACTCTCATCTGCCGCCTGTTCTCCTGATAAAACATTTTTATTTATGGCCTCTTTCAGCAGATTAAATTCCATAAGAAACACGGGAAAAAGGTCTTTCAAAGCTTCAAAATTTCCGGCAAAGCCATACTCCTCCATTCTGGAGGCAACATCGCTCATCACCTCACCACTGACATTTGCAGATGCACCTCTCATCCTGTGAGCCTGATGCCCTGCGCCTGAGCAGTCTCCCGATTCAATCAATGCAGAAAGTCTTTCAATCTGGGCAGGCATATCTATAAGAAAAGCACGGCTTATATTTTCTGCCAGTTGTTTATTATTCATCAAACGGGAAAGAAATGAATCCCTGTTAAACACCCGCCTGTAAAATTCCGGTTTGCCGGTTTCATCCGGCATGTTATTATTTACGGTATTATTTATTCCATCAGTCTTCGTTAAATCATCAGCTTTCCCTGGAAGCCATTTTTCGATCATCTTCACAAGGTCATATAATTCAACAGGTTTGCAGATATAATCATTCATGCCGGAATCAGCAGCCTCGTCTCTGTCCCTCTTCATTGCAAGGGCAGTCATTGCTACAACAGGTATTTCGTGATTTAATACTCCCGAATCCGTACTGCGAATCCGGCGTGTTGTTTCAAAACCATCCATCTCCGGCATATGACAATCCATCAGAACAAGATCGTAGTTTATACTCTCCAGTGCGGAGAGTACTTCAAGTCCGTCAGCGGCAATATCCACTTTATTATACCCCATCTGTTTCAACATTTCCGAGGTGACTATCTGGTTGGTATAATTATCCTCTGCCAGCAGAATATGCGCATTCTTACTCGCCGTCATTGCGGCATATCCCCGGATATCCGTTACAGGTTCTGCTGCAGGCAGAATCTGACCTTCCCCCTGTTTTTCAAAAATTGCAGTGAACCAGAATGTTGACCCCTTACCAGCTTCACCGGTTACACCGATAGCTCCACCCATCATCTCGGCAAGCTGTTTTGAAATTGTCAGCCCCAGCCCTGTACCCCCATATTTACGCGTAACCGAGCTGTCCGCCTGAGTAAACGGCAGAAAGATATTTTCCTTTTTATCATCGGGAATACCTATGCCGGTATCTATAACGCTGAAACGCAGACGAACCCACTGTTCTATCTCTTTTTCCATCACTACCTGCAGTTCAATCTCCCCTTTAACGGTAAACTTGACAGCGTTGCTTAACAGATTCAATACTATCTGCCTCAGCCGGCCGGGATCACCCCTTAAATACTGGGGGATTCCCGGATCCACACTGGATTTAAGAGTCAGGCCCTTCTCTTCAGCCCTTACCCTCATCAGCTCAACGGTATCATACATGGTCCTTGTTAAATGAAAATCGAGAATTTCCAGATCAAGCTTGTAAGCTTCGATTTTTGAAAAATCAAGAATATCGTTGATAAGCGAAAGAAGCGCCTCACCGCTTGAGCGGATTATACGGGCATAATGGTTCTGCTTCTTGTCAAGTTCAGTTTCAAGAAGCAGGTTTGTCATGCTGATTACACCATTCATTGGCGTACGTATTTCATGGCTCATACTCGCAAGAAATTCAGATTTTGCCCTGTTCGCAGCTTCAGCCTTTTCACGCATTATTTCAGCATCTGATTCAGCTTTTTTCAGCTCAGATATATCAACAAAACATTCCAGAAGCTTATCCCTGCCATTAATCTGTATTTTTTTTATAGTCTTAAGAATAGGTATAAGAACTCCATCTGCTCTGAGCATTTCCCGTTCAGCGTTATCAACTGTTTTACCTAAATCAAGAACCGGACAGGCGCCTTCACATGCCGGGCAGAGGAAAGTGTGGCACTGATGGCCTGTTATATCAGCCATTGAAGCGCCAAACAGTTCAGCTGCATAATTATTTACCCGTTCCAAAACACGGGTATCCGGATCAACTATGACCACACCCGCGGGAAGATTTTCAAGCAGGACACTCTGCAGCGTTTCACTTTCGCGAAGCGCATTCTCGGCGAGTTCGCGGTCGGTGATGTCGTGAATTATCAGAAAAAGGAGAGGTTTTTCATCAACTATTATCGGGGATGAATGGATCTCAACAGTACGGATATCTCCGGTTGCCAGCCGGTTCTGAATTATTAAAAAATCTGATTCACGCCCGGCTGCCCGCTGCATTAAAGACATTATTTGATCCTCATCAAGTAAAACAATTTCAGATATTTTCATACCTTTCATCTGATCGACTTTATATCCATAAAATTTACCTGCAGCCGGATTTGCGGTTATTATATTCCCGGTTCCGGGATCAACTACTGACATGATGGATGAATGGTTATCAAACATATTCCTTAATCGCATTTCTCTTGCAAAGAGCGCCCTGAATGCCCTGTCTTTAAGAATTATCTCTTCCTTAAGCGAAATGTTTTTACGGATAAAAACATATAATGCAGCTACCAGCAGGCAGAAAATAAATATAATTAAATACAACAGTATTATAATTATTGATTCATTCATCCGTTTCCCCTTTCTGATTATTCCTCAGACATTATAGTAAAGGTTATAGTACATTCCACCTTTACTCTGGCTCCGTTTTTTAAATCTGAATAATCATTAATATTACCTATGGAAACCTTCCCCCCGTATTTTGTGACTATTTTATCAACAAGAGTAAGACCAAGTCCGTAATCAAGGGTCTGATAATCTGAATATACAGCCTTTGTTAGTCTGAAAAATGGCTCAAGTACAAGGTTTTCATAACCGATGGGGACACCTTTTCCATCTTTCTGATTTGCCGGGAGATCATTGATTACTGATATAGAAATTATTTCATTCTGTTTAAAAAACAGAACCAGAATATCAGAGCCTGCAGCTGAGAATTTCAAAGAATTTATAATAATCTCCTCAAACGCCTTTATAAAATAATCGGTATTTATCTCAATAAACAGGTCGTTGAAGAAGTCATTTTTATCACATACCACTACATGATGATTTCTTAAACTTATCTGCGAATTAAGCAACTTGATCCTTTCTGAAATTATATCGTAAAGATTCATTATTGAAACTCTCTCCGGTTCATGAAGCCCTGATCCTATTTTAGATATATCCCCGAAAGTCTGAAGCGCCTTCTCTGCTGATACTACATTACCCATTATCATTTCAAAAAGATCATCTTTAATCTTATAGTATTCTCCCTCTTTAACCGCTGTTGATTTCATCAGACCGGCAAGTGTGACCAGACCACCGAATCCCGATCCCTGGTTAAAGCTTGTAAGAAGGCTTTCAAAAATATTTTTACCCATAGACTGTAT
This sequence comes from Spirochaetota bacterium, assembly GCA_963664815.2. Classification (GTDB taxonomy): domain Bacteria; phylum Spirochaetota; class UBA4802; order UBA4802; family UBA5550; genus WRGT01. Next base: position 233,754 of record CAXXHB010000003.1, on the reverse strand, counting down.
ATCGCGGGTCTGGATTTTTTCCTCGAACCTGTACCACTCAAGACTGTTCTCAAGCCGTATTATCTTTTCCCGCTTTGAAATTTCAAAAGCCCTGCGCAGATCAAACGATTCAAATGCGCGGTCAAGCTTTAATAAAAGATCCCCCATGTAAAGGGGTTTAAGCAGGTAATCATATATCCCCTTTTTCATAATATCTATTATCATTTCAGGATCTTTATGGCTTGTGGTTACAAAGATTACCGGTGATATATCAAATGATTTAAGATGTCCAATCAGTTCATTGCCATCCATAACCGGCATATCAATATCAGTAATAACAACCTGTGTGGGATTCTCTTTATATTTAACAAGCGCTTCACTGCCGTCTTTAACAACCTCTGCAATATAACCTTTTGAAGTAAGGTATTCAAAAAGCATAATTCCGGTACTGATGTCATCTTCAGCTATTAAAATTCTTTTCTCTTTCATTTTCACCTCTGTCTTTTATGATGAAGAATAATCTCTGTTACCTGCCTGATGTTTTTAAATCCGGCATTATAACCGGCATGTTCTGTTTTAAAAATACTTCCGGAAGTGCTACAGGTTAAACTCAAGAATAAACCTTGTTCCGTTCCCCCGTTCCAGCTTAAGCTCACCGCCGATCTGTTCTGTCAGCATACTCACAAGGCTCAGGCCGAAACCAGCCGAATGTTCCATACTTACCGGCTCCGGTATGCCAATCCCGTTATCCGATATAGTGATAAAAGCCCGGTTCCCCTCTCTGGATGCAGTTACTGTGATCAATCCGCTGCTTCGTCCGGTGAAAGCATATTTCATCGCATTTGTGATAATTTCGTTTACAATTATTCCAATAGGGAAAAGTACCTTGGTATTAACGTTGAAATCATCTATCCTCTTCTCGATATTTACATATTCATGAATTAAAAAATTATCGGCAATTTCATCCACAAGAGAGGGGAGGTATTCCTGCATTGACAGCTCGCCGAAATCGTCTGAACGATAGAGTTTGTCATATAGCACCATCATGCTCTGCAGCCGGTTTTCCGCATCCTGCAGCGCTGTGACCGCCGGTGAATCTTTGAGCGTATATGATTGAAGAGCCAGCAGCCCCTTAATGGTATTCATGTTGTTTTTTATGCGGTGATGGACTTCCCTCAGAAGTAATTCCTTTTCAGCAAACAAGGCATGTATTTTCTCTTCAGCCTGTTTGCGCCCGGTAATATCATTGAATATAATAAGCATAGCCGGGTTGCCGGAATATGTAAAGGGGATGGCTGTAACGCTCACTGTTATGAAGGTTCCATCAAACGTCTTAAAGATCTCTTCGGCCGGTTCCCCCTTCAACTTCATGGATATTCCGTTTTTTATTCTCTTTGACACCATCTCCCTGTAGTCGGGGTGTACAAAATCAATTACATGAATGCCGATAAGCTGGTCCGGCTTATCGGCGTGAACTATCCTATGAGCCGCTTCATTGGCATAAACAATAACGCCGTCAGTATGAATTACAACGCCATCCGGAAGTATCCGGACAAGTGTTCTGTACCGTTCTTCGCTCTCGCTCAGCGCCTCTTCAATTTTTTTCCGTTCAGTAACATCAATACCCACACCCATCAGGTAAGTCCGCCCCCGCTCCTCAAATTTAACTCCTGTCATAAGAAACGGTATTAAACTGCCGCTTTTGGTTTTAAGCGGGGATTCAATTATGCCATACCCGTCTTTCATTACAGATTCAATGGCAGCCTGGAGCGCATCTTTAGCTTCAGGTATATGCCATTGTGTAATATGACGGTCTTTTATCTCCCCCGGTTCATATCCGAGAAGAATTTCGTGGTTTCTGTTCCATCGCTTCAATCTTAGTTCCGGATATGAATAGACATAAAAGATTCCGGGAAGGCTGTCTAATATTCTCTCAGTAAACTGCTGTTCATCTTTTATAATCCCCTCTTTACGGTGAAGCTCATCATTGGTTATAGTCAGCTCGGAGTTTATCGCTTCAAACTCTTCATTGGTCGCCTCCAGCTCTTCAACCGTTGCCATAAGCTCTTCGTTAAGAGCAGAGAGTTCATCATTCTTGATATTTATCTCCTTTTCATACTGCTTTCTCTGGGATATATCCTTGGTTATTGACAGAATATGAGGCTCATTTTTAATCTTTATAATTCTTGCTGACATCAGGCCTGTTTTTAATGAACCGTCCTTGAAGCGAAAAACAGTTTCAAGGTTTTCAACATACCCCGATTTTTTCAGGCCTTCTATAAGCTTCTCCCGGTCAGCCGGTATTGACCAGATATCAATCTCCTTTGAAGAAACTCCTGTTACATCATCCCTGGTAAAACCTGTTAATCTTGTAAAACCTTCATTTATATCGACATACCTCCCCTCCATGGTATTTATGTTCACAGCGTCGGGACTTGTCATAAATGCGGCGCGGTATTTCTCCTCGCTCTCTTTGAGCGCATTCATGCTGTTTTCAATATTGCGGTTTGCCTCAAAAAGCTCAAAAGCCATCTCTATGGAGGAGTTAAGAACAAAATCTCCTGAGCTTTTAATGACATATCCGTAACGAGTGATGCCCTTTACCTTCTCTACCATCTCCCTTTCTGAATGAGCAGTATGAAAAACAATAGGGATATCCCGCATTGATAATATCTGCCGGGCTGCCTCAGTTCCGTCAATTCCGCTTCCAAGATCTATATCCATAAGGATAAGAGATATATTCACACCTGAAGACATCATATCAACAGCCTTCTCTCCGGAATTTACAGTGAAAGTTTCATATCCGAATCTTCGCAGCGTTTTAGCTGTTATAATCGATATAATAGCCTCATCTTCAACAATGAGAATGGTTCTGGCGGTATCTTCCCGGCTCATAAAAATCCTGTAAAATTTCACTGATATACATTTTTTAATATAATATATTATTTATTTTTTTCAAGTAACCGGATTATTTTTATTGTCAGGTATCGTTTTATAATTACTTTTAATTTGTGTTAAAATGATGTTTAACTGAAGAATGCCGGCTGATCTCAGCACATGCCGAAAACCCGGTTTTATATTTATTCTGCAGGATACAGCTGTAAAGGGCGGTTAAAACGGAACCATATAATTTAATATGTATTCAGGCTTTTTCAATCTTCATTTTTAAATAAAACTTCCGCAACTGTTCCATTATCGTTTTTTATCCTGAACTCACCCCCTATCTGCCCGGCAAGGGCTGAAATAAGACTCAGTCCAAACCCTCCGGACTGGGATTCTGTTACTTTATCCGGAACGCCAACTCCGTCATCCCTGATTAAAACTTTTATCACATTACCGCATTTTTTGACAGAGAGGCTGATAAAGCCAGTCCGTCCGTCCGGAAATGCATATTTAAATACATTGGTAACAAGCTCGTTTATAATAATGCTGAGAGGAAACAGTATCTTTGTATCCAGGACAAAATTATCAATATCCTTTTCAATACTGACCAGTCCCCGGTTTTCAAAAATAATCAGTATCTCATCAATAAATTTTTCAAAATACTCTCTCACCGGCATTTTTCGGTAATCTTCTGACCGGTAGAGTTTATCATACATGATCATCATGCTCTGAACGCGGCTGCGTGCGTCATCCAGAGCTGTAACTGCAGCAGTGTTGTCCATCGATGCTGCCTGCAGCATTAAAAGTCCTGATATTGTATTCATGTTATTTTTAATCCTGTGGTGTACCTCACTCAACAGAATTTCTTTCTCTTTCAGAAGTGAATTTATTCTTTTAAAAGATTCTTTACTCTCTGTAATGTCTCTGTTGCTCCCCCGTCTGCCTGTAAAATTTCCTTTACTGTCATATACCGACCGGCAGGTATGACCTATCCAAATTATTCTTCCATCCTTATGAATAATTCTGAATTCCATTTCATTTGTTTCAGGAAATTCAAACACAACAGCATCACTTATGCAGGGGCTTTTCAGATCCTCATCAATGACAATGCTGCGTAAAAGTTTCGGATTATCAAGAAATTCATCATCCCTGTATCCGGTAATTCTTTCACATGAAGGGGAACAGTAAAGCATTCTTCCGTCCGGAGCAATCCAGAATTCCCAGTCATAGGTAAAATCAGCCACAGTTCTGTACTGTTCAACTCTCTCTGACAGCTTCCGGCGAATCATCTTCTCTGACAGGGCAATGGCAATGTTATCCCCGAGTCGTTCAAATAATTCCATTATCCCGCCTGTGAACATCCCTTTTCTTTTATCATTAAGCTGAATCAGACCAAAAGTTTCAGAACCTGCCCTGAGAGGAATCAAAGCAACCGATTCATAACCCATGCTGTTGCACCTGTTCCTGGTGCGGGTCTGTCTGTCGGCATCGGTTGTAGAACTGAGCAGGTCTGTTGTACAATTTGACCAGAAACTCCCGTGTTCTGTAAAAAAGGATTTTGAAGGATCAAACCTGCCGCAGATAATGTTTCCGCACATGCACTCAAGAAAGGGATCCCCCTTATCGTCATGCATCAGGCTTCCACTGGAATCGCGCGCGCAGAGGTTATTTTCCAGTCTGATAAACTCCCCCGGGAAACCCTCCGTTTCAAAATATGGATAATCATCCCCTTCGCGCAGACGTATCCCCACGGCCTCACACCCTGACCACTTTTTAAGAAAATATAAAACCGATTTCATCAGACTATGAGTATCACCGCTTGAGTTTATAATACGGAAAAGATCAATCACCGCATGCTTTTCGTGGCTGGCAGCCATATGGTCGGTGATATCCCTGCTTATTCCAAGCAGGTGGGCAACTTTACCCTCTGTATATACAGGAACTTTTATTGTCTCAAAATAACGGGTTCTCCCTTTTATTAAAACAGGTCCGATCTGTGCAGTGATCTTCTCCCCGTTAAGCACGCGAAGATCATCCGGTTCAAATCCCCTGATTCCCTTCTGTATATTGCCTTTAACATAATCTTCACTCCAGCCGCATTCGGCATCGGTTTTTCCGGCAAGTTCATGCGCTTTTTTATTCAGGGATGAGGCATAGGCTTCATTACACATGACAAGTTTAAGATCGGTATCCTTGACATACACAAAGTCCGGGGATGAATTTATAATATTCCATAACATCTCTTCACTCTTCTTCAGCGATTCCACAACATTTCTGTAATCAGTAATCTCCGCAATAACGCTGTCGTACTCAATGAGCTCATTATTTTCGTTATAATGCGGAACAGGGGTGTTCCTTACCCACTGGACAGTTCCGTCACGGCATATAATGCGATGTTCTATCGGAGAAAAAATTCCTTTATGAATAATATCCGAAGCAAATAAAATCACTCGCCCCCTGTCGTCAGGATATATGACTTTATACCATAATTCCGGGTCCCTGATAAAATCATCAGGAGCATAACCCGTTATAACCTCGCATCCAGGGCCATGTACCGTCCTGACAGGAATTTTGTTTTCAATATATACCGTGTAGACATACCCCACTACTGATTCGAAGATCCGTTTATACCGTTCATCCCTCTCCCGTAAAAGTTCTTCACCCCTTTTACGGTCAGTAATGTCCTCAAATATTGTTGCGAAGATTCCTCTTTCCGGAGAGTAGGCGGTTACTTTATACCATCTGTTAAGAGGGCTGGTGTAATTCTCAAATGTAATCTGTTCCCCTTTAAGCGCCACCCGTCCATACGTTTCAATCCAGTAAAATTCAATACCCGGTATTACCTCCCTTACTCTTTTCCCGGTTATTTCTGCCGCATTCAGCCCGGTATATTTTTCAAAAGCCGGGTTCACTTCAAGAAAAATATAATCCACCGGATTACCCCAGTCATCAACGACAATTTCATGCAGGGCAAAGCCGTCTATCATCCTTTCAAAAAGTTCACCATACTGCTTGTCTTTTTTTCTTAATCTCCTCTCCGCTATCTTCTTTTCGGTGATATCCCTTGCCCCCAGTACCGAACCAGTGATCTGCCCCTTTTCATTATATATGTACACCCCTGTCGCCTCAAACCAGCGGTATGTACCATCCCTGCATCTCTGCCTGAACTCAGCAAATCCCTTGCCTGCTTTACATATTGCAGTAATTTCCTTTATATTTTTTTCCCTGCTGGATGGATGAAAAATTTCAGGCGCCCAGGTCCCTGCCAGTTCCTCCGGTCTGAAACCTAAAACTTTTTTAAAAGATGGGGATGCATATTTGAAAAAACCTTCACTGTCAAGCCTTGCCACAAGGTCAACCATGTGCTCGGTGACATTACTCAACTGCGTTTCAACCTCTTTATGAAGAGATGAAAAATGATCCCTTTCCGCCAGAGTTTTTGCAAGCTTGATATTGCTGTAACTGAGCCTGGAAATAATACCGGCAAATTTAATATAAAATGTCATCGCTATATGGATTACTTCCTCGTTGAACCTTGGAACACGTTCCAGCGCTTTTATATATTCACTCTCGTTAAATCCGTATCTCTTTGCCTGTGAACGATAGAGGTTAAAATCTATCTCTTCATTCATGAAAAGAAACTGGCCGAGGAAAAGATTTCCTATATGTTTTCCCCCTACCTCAATAGGGGTAGTCATGTCCCATATGTTGTTTTTACATTTGTAGAGATAGTACTTGCCCGCTTCCGTCTTTACAGCCGCGGCGTTATCGCTTTCTATACAGTTTCTCAATGTTTCCGGATTTGTCCTGTGAAATTTGCGGCAGATATCCTGCCATCCAGACGAAGCAACAATATTCCCCTTAAGGTCTGCAATGGCAACGCCGATCTCAAACAGGGAATGGAAGTCATCAATTATTGACTGGAGCATTTTAATATCAACTATATCGGCCAGATCAAGATCCCCGATATCTCCTTCGGGAGACAGAATGCTGTCAAGCTTGGATCTGACTTTTTCCTCGCTTATCCTGAGAGTATCTGCTGAAGCCTTTAATCTTTCGTGGGAATCAAAAAGCTCAAAGGCCATCTCTATTGAAGAGAGAAGTACAAAGTCCCCTGAGTTTTTTATTACATACCCGTAACGGGTGATTTCTCTTACCATTTCAACTATTTCCTGTTCAGAGTGAGAGGTAAGAAAAACAATAGGAATATTCCGTTTCCCGAGAATTCTTCGCGCTGCTTCGGGACCGTTTATTCCCCCCCCCAGATCTATATCCATAAGAATAAGATCAATAGAAAGATCGGATAAAGCCATATCGGCAGCCATACTGCCGTTATAAGCAATAATAACTTCATATCCGCTCCGTTTCAGCATTTTAGCGGTTACCATGGCTATAACAGGCTCATCCTCCACAAGAAGGAGCGTTTTTTCCCTATCAATGCTCATTCAGTTACTCCGCGAATAATCATAGAACTGTCCTGAAGGGTAAAATAGCTATAAAATGCAGATCAGTCAAATTTAAAGTGAAACATGCAAAAACAGGCATGAAAGTTTCCCCGCCCGCCGGCTTCCTGCGGGCAGTGATGTGTAATACAGAGCCTTTAATCTGTTCAGGATGCAGCAGTGTTCACTACTCTGCCCCCTTAAACCGGTCTCCTGAGAGTTCAGGCACCCACCTCTTTATCATATCATCAAGATCCTTACGTTTTACAGGCTTTGAAAGATAATCGTTCATCCCCGCTGATACACATATATCCCGATACCCGTCCATTGCATGAGCGGTCAGCGCGATAATGACTATATCAGGATTCAATGCCCCCGATCCCCCCCCCCTGATAATTCTTGTAGCCTCGCACCCGTCCATATCAGGCATCTGGCAGTCCATAAATACAATATGATAATCATTCTTTTTCAAAGCCTCTATGCACTCGGAGCCGTTAACCGCATAATCCGGTCTGTATCCAAGCCTGGTCAGCATTGCCATAGCAACATGGCGGTTTATTTCATTATCCTCGGTAAGGAGTATTTTTACATTCTCCCTGTCAAAGTGTGCATTGCCCGGCTGATCAATACTGTATTTAACCTGCTCTGATCGCTTCTGCTTCTCAAGAGTCACCCTGAAGCGGAACAGAGACCCCTCTCCGGGAACACTCTCAACATCAATATCCCCGCCCATGTTTTCAGCTATTTTTTTTGAAATGGCAAGTCCAAGCCCTGTCCCGCCGTATTTCCTCGACATGGCGCCGTCACCCTGTGTAAAAGGGTTGAAGATATCCTTTACACTCTCTGCCGGAATGCCTATTCCCGTATCCCGCACAGAGATGAGAAGCCTGGCATTCGCTTTTGTCTCCTTTTCAAGTGAAACATTCACAGAAACACCGCCCCTCTCTGTAAACTTGACCGCGTTATGCGTAAGATTTATCAGCACCTGTTTAATGCGGTCAGAATCGCCATTGAGCAGGAGAGGCACATCAGAGTCTATGGATGACACCAGGGAGAGAGATTTTACATCAGCCCTGACGGAAAGCATTTCAGTAACGCTCTCCACAAGGTTCTTCAGATTGAAGTCATGTTTTTCAAGCCTGAATTTTTCAGACTCAATCTTTGAAAGGTCAAGAATTTCATTAATTATGGTCAGCAGCATATCACTGCTGGACTCCGCTACCTCCACATATTTTCTCTGCATCGGGTTAAGGCTGGTATCAAGCAGGAGGCCGAGCATTCCAATTACGCCGTTTATCGGTGTCCTTATCTCATGGCTCATATTGGCCAGAAACTGGCTTTTAGCCATGTTCGCCGATTCAGCCTGAACCGCAAGGGTGTTTGCTCTCTGCACCGATTCTTCAAGCTGCCTTATTGTCTTGATCAGGGATTCCTCTGTTTTTTTCCGTTTTGTTATCTCCATTACCGAAATAATCACAGAGGGCAGGCCGTTATACTGTACCGGCGCCCCTTTGACCGATACCCACTTTAAAACTCCATTTTTTGAAATTATCCTGATTTCATAGGGAACTGACTGGCTTTTGCGCATCTGACGCCTGACAGATTTCTTCATTACATCCGCCCTGAACTCGGGAGCTACCATATCAATGAAGTTCATCCCGTATAATTCATCTTTCGAGTAGCCGGTCAGCTCTTCTCCGGAGCGTGTTACAAAAACCAGCCTCTCCCCCTGATAAATAATAATCGCAGCAGGTGATGCATCAATAAGATTCCTTAAGATCTCCTCCCCCTCATTAATCTTTGCCTCAAGAGCTTTTTTCTCTGTAATATCATGTATAATTGAAAACAGCATTTTTTTGTTCCCGATTGTTATACCGGAACAGAAATCCTCTATTTCACGAACTTCACCGTTTGAAAGTCTGTGAGTAAAAGTAAAAAAATTCCTCTCTTTTGTCAGGGCATGGCGGATATCATGAATAATCTCACTGTAGGGGAGTGTATTAATATCAGAGACATTCATATTAAGCAGTTCATGGCGGGTGTATCTGTAAAATTCAACAGCTGAATCGTTTGCTGACATAATCATCCCGTTATCCGGATCAATAAGGAGCATAATGGCCCTGTGATCATCAAACATCTTCCTGTAGCGCAGTTCGCTCTCGCGAAGCTCCCTCTCAGCCTCTTTCCTGGCTGTTATATCCAGAATATGGACTACGGTATAAATCCTTCCCAGAGAATCGGCATAGGTGGATATTCTCGTCTCGGCTATCCTCGGGACTCCGTCTTTTCTTATGAAAGTAAGCTCGTTAACAGATGATTCATCTTCACCCCTCAGCCGGGAAAAAAACCTTTCTGTCACCTCTTCACGCTCTTCAACTCTTATGAATCTGTTAAACCTGGAGTTGATCATCTCCTCCGTAGAATACCCGATAACACTGCACAATCCGTCATTTACAAATGTAATAACAGAGCTGTCATTGATAATCATTATTCCGCCATGGGTATTTTCGACAATAGACCTGTACCGCTCCTCGCTTGTAACAAGCAGGTCATTGGCCTCAACAAGCTCCTCGTTTGAAGATTCAAGCTCTTCAAGAGTTGCCTGGAGCTCTTCGTTCGTTGCTTCAAGCTCGTAATATGCCGACTTAAGTTCATTGTTGGTTGTTCCAAGTTCATCATATGCCGATAAAAGCCTGCGGTTAAGATCTTCAAGCTCGCCATTGCGCTGTTTCAGGCTGTTTTCCAGCAGCTTTCTTTCGGTTATATCAAGGGCAATAAATGTAAATCCTCTTGAAAGATCTTTAATATCAATCGGAACTGAACTTAAGAGAACGTTAAGGCTTCTCCCGTCTTTACAGCGCCACTCAGTCTCCAGATCAGACGACCCTTTATCCGTTAACTGGCCGGCAACAAGAGACAAGACACGTTTATACTCTTCGCCGGTTGAATATAGCTTTCTCGATGTATGATTAAGAATCTCATCCCTGGTATAACCGGTCATTCTGCATACCGCATCATTTACCTCAAGAAGCATCCTGTCCCGAACCAGGCCGATGCCGGCAGGCGATGCTTTGAAAATACTGTTAAGGGTATTCTCCTTCTCCCGGAGAATGCTCTCTGATGTTATACACCCGCTGTTAAGTATTCCAATTGACATCTGGTCGGCAAGCTGGCAGGAAAAAATAATTTCATCATTATGCCATTTATGTTTCCTGTTCACATAACCGAGCGATAACACTCCGGCTGTCTTCCCGGCAATTTTAATTGTTGATATAAGTATTGATTCTATACTGCGCGGTTTGAGATAATACCCGATATACTCCGTATGCTCACGGTCATTCGGAATATCATCAATTATAATGTACCTTGACGTGCCAAGATCTCTGAATCTTTTCTCATATACATCCCTTAATATAACCTCGCCTGAAGAATGTTTCCCCGTTGATGAATCAAAGAGGTCAATACATCTGAGATTATCGCCGGATTCATCAAAAAGAGAGATTGCAGCCCTGTCTACACCCAGGGCTTTTGATGCTTTCACGGTTATCAGTAAAGCCAGCTGATTAATTTCTCCTGAAACAAAAATGGGGGAATTTGATATTTCCGATATTGTTTCCTGCTGAATTGCATACCTGTCAAAAAAGGTAAATCTCTCTTCCTCAATAGTAAGTCTTTTTTTATTTATAATATCAGACATTTTTATTACCTGCTGTACACAGATTCATTTCTGACAGAGAAAATACTCCAAAACATTATTTTAATTACCGGTGATAAAAAAAAGACACCCGCTGTTATAACAGAAAATGACCATAAAAAAACAGAGGATCTCCACATCCAGGCGAAGGAAGAATTCAACTGTAATTGAACACTTCCGAATTATTGCCTGTAATTAACCGGAACTACTTATTATAGCGGCTATACTTCTAAAATGTCAATTCTAAAACACCCTCTTCATTCATAACATGGATCTATTTAAACTGAATTTATAAAAATACCGATTAATCATCACATCTCCGACAAAGTGTATAACCAATAAAGTGTATTTTAAATAAATTATTGACGAATTTAAAATAGTGAATTATTATCATTTAAATATATATAAAAAAACAAATATGAGGTTTACAATGAAAAAAATAACAGGCATTTTTCTGATACTGCTTTTGCTCGTATCAGCGGGGAGTCTTTCTGCCAAGGTAACGGTAACAATAACTGTACCGCAAGTTAATTCATCAGTTTCTGGTTATAATGCAATAAACACTGCACTTTCAACTTACAATACTTCAGGTAGTTTGAACACTGATATTATATCCGACCTGTCCCTTGGTACCCAGGATAAACTTGCAAAGGGTTTCGGCAATTCTGTTGGATTTGCATCACGGGCTGCTTCTCTGGACGGCTACCAGGGGTATGATCTTTTTGCCTTTATGGCTGGCGGATCTATCGCTATAGAGCTTCCATCACTCTCTGCAGACGCTATTGACCAGATGAGCAATGATATAAAAAAAGATAAAGATACAGATGCAGGCGCCGGGGTTGGATCAGCATTTAACCTCGGGTTAAATATGTCAAAACTGCTCGGTTTAAATGGAAACCGCATATACTTCAATGTTAAGTACTTTACATACTCGGTGGATGCAGGTGATTACTCCTTTGATGCAACAACCTTCGGTTTCGGCTTAAACTACCAGCTTGTTGACAGGGGCGGGGACAGATTTAAAGCATTTAAATGGACAGGGATATCCGTTGGATCAGGCCTTCTGTACAACTCAAACAAAATAGATATGACTCTCACTCTTGACCGTGAATATACTGAAGCTATTACCGCGACAGGGGGTCCATACTATATTGGACTTGAACCGAAAGCAACCTTCGGCATCGATGTAACCAGCTATACCATTCCGCTTGATATATCTACATCCATAAGATTACTCTGGATATTCAACCTGACACTCGGTGCAGGAGTTGATTTTATGTTCGGACAGTCGGAAGTCGTTATGAACTCTACAACAGGCTTAAAAGTTTACGACAGTTCACACACAGAGCTTGCAACATCAAACGATGGCACTGCGGGTACTCCCGGCAGTGTTGTAATCGATGCCGGAACAGACGGCAATCCGTCGCTTGCACATGCAAGGTTAACCGGCGGCCTCGGCATATGCCTTGGACCACTTCCAATAGATCTAAGTGCCACATGGTATCCGATAGACAACGGCGCGGCTGTTAATGTTTCAACCGGTATAGTATGGTAATTTAAAAACTGTTCTTATAATCAGTACCACCCGCCAGGCGGGTGGTCGTTGTTTTGCCAATAAAGTCACCAATAAAGAAGAGAGGCCAGATATGCCTCTCTTCTTTATTGTATTGTCTATTGTATTGTCTGTTAAAACAATTGTTTGTTAAACAGAATGTAAGGGAGTATTAAAAAATTATCTTCAGGATATATATCCTCAATTAAAAAAATAAATCAGCATGGTGTATCCGGTATAATTATTATACCGGGAATGCCACCATTAACCTGTACGCTTCAGCAACGGCATCAATCTTTCTTATAAATTCCTGGTATTCATACCATGAGAGATCGTGTACAATTATTGTCATACTCCTGTATTTTCTCATTATCTGTTTTTTTGCCAGTTCAGAACATAAATTAATGTACGCAGGAATAATCCTTCCCCGCTCTGTTTTTTTCATCAGCCTGGATTCAAACCTGGCAGTAACTCTGGCCGCATATGAATTAAACTCATCCGTCGCCAGGGTTAACCGTGTAATGGTAAAAAAATGATGCCCCTTTACGGCGATGTTGACTGCAAGTGCGAAATTATCTGTATAAAACAGCGCTGCCTTAAAAAGAAAAGACAGATATCTGAAACCATACCGTGAGAATGTCTGTGTTAGGAACGATCTGCCGAATGCAGCAAGATCCCCCTTTTCAACCCGATGCACAATATGTTTATCTGCCGGCACCCGCGACAGGAATGTCAGCGTTCTTTCAAAATATTTCTTCGGGTTGTAAATTTCTCCCAGTACTTTTTTATATCCGGCAACAAGCTTTGATGCTTCCATTACCGGTATAAAATTCAGTTCCAGGTTGTTGGTATTGTTTCCGCTCGATTCATCGAGCAGTCTCCCCTCTCTCTCCAGTCTGCGGTATAATTCCGTTCCCGGCAGGGCCATAAGGATACCGATCATAGCCATCGGTATTCCGGCACGCTGGATAAAATCTATCTGCCTCTGAAATATATCATCCGTATCCGTATCAAAGCCTACAATAAATCCGGAGGTCACCTCTATACCTTTCGACTGGATCTTCTTTATGCTTTCAAAAACATTAAAGCGGACATTCTGACCCTTGTTGATTGCCGTAAGAGTATTTTCATCCGGAGTCTCCACTCCAAGAAAGACCATGGTGAAGCAGCATTGAACCATAAGATCCAGAATCTCTTCCTCTGCCGCAAGATTAATGCTCGACTCTGTATAAAACGTAAAGGGATAGAAATGCTTTGTCTGCCACAGCGCTATCTCCTTCAGAAGGATTTTCACTTCACGTGTGTTCCCTATAAAATTGTCATCTACTATAAAGACCGATCCGCGGAATCCTGTATTGTAAACAGTATCCATCTCCGCTATAAACTGCCCCGGAGTTTTCAACCTTGGCTTACGGCCGAACATCTTGATTATATCGCAGAACTCGCATGAAAACGGGCAACCGCGTGAATTCTGTATTGCCATTGATGTGTAATTGTTCACGTCAATAATGTCATACCTTGGAGCGGGTGAAAGTGACAGGTCCGGTTTTTCATCGGCACGGTAAATATGCGCCGGATTTCCGTTTTCCCAGTCCTGAACAAAGCGGGGGATTGTTATCTCACCCTCATCCAGTATAAAATAATCAACACCGCTGATAATTTCATAAGAGGACGATGGGTATGGACCGCCTGCAGCTACCGGCACACCTGCATTGTTGCATCGCTTCACTACTTCGCTGAATGAATCTTTCTGTACAATCATGGCAGAGAGAAATACAATGTCGGCCCATTCTATATCCTTATCGTGAAGCTGTTTCACGTTGAGATCAATCAGCCTGATATCATATTCCTGCGGCAGTATTGCCGCAACTGTCATGAGGCCAAGCGGCGGCATGGCAGCCTTTTTATTAACAAATTTCAGCGCATATTTAAAGCTCCAGTAGGTCAAAGGATTTTCCGGATAAACCAGAAGTATTCTCTTTTTCATTTATTTACAACTCCCCTGAACGGAATTTTATTACGCTTTTTTTTTATTACACTTTATGTTTGTAATAACAGATCTGCTGCTTAAAAAGTTGCATAATAAATCGGGGGGGTGAACCTTGGGGAACTACCACCAGAAACCGGATAAAATCAGAATTTCCCTACTGAAGAAATTTATTTAAATTCACAATTATCTTTCATCAATCGTCACTACTTAAAAGATAAAATAAAGCTTTTAAAAGAAGAAGATAATATCTGATATTGATCCGGCTGGCATATAAAATCAATAATCAAAGCATCCGTCGGGTTTTTTATATTATTTGTCACATAGATCCTTGTAAATGTAACTTTTGTATCAAATAAATAATGTTTGAAATTAAGACCATTTATTATATACGAATCTTCAAATGTCTTCCTTACCTGTTTATTTTTATTTTTAAATTTTTCCTGCGATTCCTTTAATGATGAAGATAATAATCCATCAGTTATAATTTTTGATATGATTATAACACCATTGTTTTTTTTAGTGGAAAACGAGGTAACAGGGATGATGGTTAAATTATCCTCTTTATATTTTGGATAAAACTTTGAAAGTATATCCGGAGAATCCAGGTTCCAGATATTATTATCAGGTTTTGAAAAGGAGAATATACCAGCTTCCAGGTAGTCTTCTTTCTTTTCATTATTCGAACATCCGAAGGTAAAGATAAGTTGTAGTTGTATAAGAAGAATTATTAAAAATTTTTTGGTCATAGTTTATTTCATTCAGATATATTAGATTTTTTTAAATTTTAAATTATAAATTATAACAGGCTTTAATTTTGTGAAAACCAGGATGATGTAGTAATTGAAAATGTAAACGTATTATTAAATTTATTATAAAGCTTATCCTGAATTTTACTGTTGATTTTTATCAGGAGGGGGACATATACCCCCCTCCCGGATAGTTTTATTCACCAGTAACAATTGTTGTATGCTGAATTGCAAAGACATACCAGGACCACTTGAAATCAACGGTAGATATTTTTGTAATCTTCCCCTCTTTTGCAGCAGCAGAAATGGTGTTTTCTCCTCCGGTAGGAATGAGACCCAAAATGTAAAGTCTGCTGGATTCTCCAGTTTTAGATCCAAGAGGATTTGATGTTGCTGAAATCGGATGATAAGAAGTACACCCAATTGCCGAAATCAGCAACGCAACAATAAATAAATGAGCAAAAATCTTTTTCATATAACATCTCCTTTATCGATATTAAAGGGTATAAATTCACAATATGACGCTATGTCAACGTATTTTTAACATTTATATTCAAAAATAAACAAATAATAGAGCGATTAATTGATTATTTTTTTTTAATAATTAAGATTGTGGATAATAATATAAACATTTTAATCTTTTTGTAAAAAATAATACTGAAAAAACAGGAAGTAATAAACATTAAGATGCAGTTTTTTTGCAATTTTATATTATATTTAAGAATGAAGCAGTACAAATCAAACACCACGAGACTGCTGTTGTAATCATGTATGCTATCTTAAAAGCGTCTTCCCGGAGAACATTGTATTTCTTGGAATAAGTCTGATAGATTTTACTTTTACAAATTCATCAACTTTAACGGGAGATAACACAGCACTGCCGTTTGACCATTTAACGAAGATCCATCCGGCAGGGGCATTAATATAATGTCCGGTTACTTCACACCATCCACGGGAAATATCTTCATCAGAAATCCTGTTGTTTACCGATGGATAAACCCTCTCTGCAGGTTCGCCATCAGAGGGGAAATAGCCGTCATCACCCCATGTTGTATTCTTTGACTTAAAAATGTAAACCATACCGCCATCAACAACCGTACTGAAACAGTCAGGAAGCAGAACATTTTTAAAATTCAGATAACCGCTTCGACCCTCGGACTTCGACCCCTTGTGACTGTATCTGATTTCATGAGTTAATACTCTTTCTGCATTACCGGCTTTTGAGAAAAAAGTAGTGCATCCGCAAAACAAGGCTGATGCAATAATAAGCATAAATATAATATCTGTTTTTTTCATCTGTTAACCTCGTTTTGTTCACATTTTGAAAAGGTTTCATTCATAAATTGCTCATTTCGACTTACTCCGGCTGTGACCAGCACAAGCCAATCGGTATTAGTCGTATTCATAAATTGCTCATTCGGCTTACTCCGGCTACGCTCAGTACAAGCCGATCGGTATTAGTCATATTCATAAATTGCTCATTTCGACTCCGCTCAATGAGCGTCCTGAACACGAACTCAAAAGTCAACTACCCACACGCTTGCTGTGGTTCGACAGGCTCACCAACCTTGGAGTCAAAGCATGCAAGTTTTCTATTACTTTTTATTACTGAAATGAGTTTCATTACTACATTCTGAGCTAAGGTGAAGTTCTTCTTTATTGCCATTAATCAATGCCTTCTTTTTAGCACGATTCCATCCCTGAATCTGCTTTTCACGTTCATACGCTGTGCTTATTGAATCATAGTATTCATAATATACTAATGCTACAGGGATTCTTTTTGAAGTATAATTAGCACCCTCTCCGGCATTATGTTGTTCCAATCTTCTATCCAAATCCCAGGTACTGCCTGTATAATAAGTATCATCAATACATCTCAGTATGTACATATATGGCATATTATAGATACGAACAGGATTAAGTAATAAAGTAATTTTTTTTAATAACAGCACATTAAACGTCCTGAGCATAAACTTAAAAATCCACTACCCACATGCTTGCTGTGGTTCGACAGGCTCACCAGCCGTGGAGTCGAAGCATGCACGTCTACTACTCGCACATCGTGCCCAAAACAGCTCATTTCGACTCCGCTCAATGAGCGTCCTGAACACGAACTCAAAAATCCACTACCCACACGCTTGCTGAGCGGAGTCGAAGCATGCACATCCACTACTCACACGCTCCCCGTGGTTTGACAGGCTCACCAGCCGTGGAGTCGAAGCATGCATGTTCACTACCACTGGTATAAATTAACGCCAGTCCCGGTGCTTACATCGAACCAGCTGTCAAGAAGCTCAAACCAGTTGCCGACATTTGAAGTCGTTGTAGTTTTGTTATCAATGCACCATGCAAGTTTTCCATATACAGATTTTGTTGCTGTATAAGCTGTAAGATCAGCGGCATTATACCACCACTGGTAAGCCCAGCATGTATAACTCCCCAATGTATAATCACCGTCAGGGAAAAATATATGAACACCACTTTTACCTTCAATAAATGGATCGGCTCCGTAATATGAACCTGCCCCAGTAGTAAAATCTGAATTGGCAAATGAATAGAGAACGAAGTCGTCAACTGCAGTTTTTATCGCATTCGCATCATCTTTAACAGTAGTGCTAAAACTTGAACTCCCATATATTGCCACTGCAAGATTATATAGATCGAAAAAC
Source organism: Spirochaetota bacterium (assembly GCA_963664815.2). Lineage (GTDB taxonomy): Bacteria > Spirochaetota > UBA4802 > UBA4802 > UBA5550 > WRGT01. The sequence goes on along the minus strand of CAXXHB010000003.1, from coordinate 215,799 downwards.
GGATAAGCAATCCATTCATCTACATCAGTCTCATCAAAATAATGAAGCAGTTTAGCAGTCATCGCATTTCCTCTTAACGCTTCAAGATTAGTCTTGTCTGTTGATGATGTCCCTGCTGTAAGCGCCACCGCCATTGCATCAACTGCATCTTTCACTGCCTTAACCTTTGATAAATCAAGACATGTAAGCGACTGGCTCGAATCACTTGCAGTTGAATCTCTCTGTTCCTCAATTATTATGGCGCCAAGCTGGGTTGCAGTAAGTGTAGCCGGATCGTAATATTGTTCATAACCGCCGAGAGTTATATCTGTTTCACCGTTGTTGCCTCCGCCGCTCTGAAGCCTGTCAAGTATGGCATCGTAATCCCAGCCGTATCCCGTTTCAGTGGGAGCAGAGGCAACCATAATCTCCGCTTTAAATCCAGTATTGCTTGTATCATTGCGGAACTGGTAGGCAAACTCAACTGAAGACATAAAGCATGCATCCAGGCCGAATAACTGAACAGATTCAGACGATGTAAGGGTATCGCTTATCTCCGCCGTATAAAGAAAATCGTCGGAGCTTGTTGTATCCCAGCAGATGCTCTTTGTAGTTGCTGAATTGCTGTCAGTTGTTGAAGAGGATAATGATGCTGATTTCTTCTTTGGTCCCCCTCCATGATTGGAGAGTATAAGGGCATAATTATCTGCCGGGTAATTCGCCTTGCAGTACTGTATGAATTTCTTTAAAGTTTTTGCATCCCCCATATTCGCCTCGTATGAAGAACTCTCAGTTATTTCAGGGAACTGTGTGGCGCCGCTTTTTCGCCAGGTATTGCCATGCGTAATTCTGTATATCCTTGTATCTGTAAAATTACTTCCAAAGACGGTTGAATCGCTGCTCTCTCCGGAAATTCTGTCAAACAGTACAATGACATTAACGCCCTGACCATCTACAATACCGGTCTTCATTTCAGCTACATCACTTAGCAGTTCACTTTCAAGGTTATTGTCAGCATCTCCGTAATACATTATAGTCCATTTAGTCCCTGCAGCAGGTTCACTGTCACTGCTTCCGCCCCCTCCGCAGGCGCTCACTGCAAGCAGCAACAGAATGTAAAGAGATGCTGCCATCCTGTTTTTATATTTTTCAGTTTTTCCGAATAACATTTTCTGCTCCTGTAAAAACGCCATATTTATATAACATCAGACCGTAAACTCTATCTAACCGCTTTAAAGCGAAATTAATTTCAGGAAATTAAAAGTCAATATATAATTCAATAAATTACGGTTCCTTCTACTTACCGGGGATTATGTGGCTTTCAGTTTTTCAGCAGTTCATATATCCGGTTATGATACTTCTGGTTTTATTATATCTTTTCACTTCTTATGTCGGTTAAAAAAGTATATTTTATTTTTATCAATGAGTGATTTACAATGAATTATTCAGTTTGAGGGATGACTTAATTAAAAGCTCATCTGCTAAATAACCATTAATATTATTCGCTTTGCACATCACCCATCCGTTATTTGAACTCTTTTTAGACCCGATTTGTTTAAAAATAGTTCCATAAACAATATTTACATATTAAAAGTGTATTATATTTATTAACAGAAAATCCCCGTTGGTAAACAAGCTTGCATCAAAACCTATAGTACAATGTCTTTTAAGTGGCCAATGTTCCCCTCGATACATTTCCCGTTTATCTCGCAAAACCCGAGGTATACCTTCAGCAGATTCAGTCGGCGCCCCCGGAGACGGCAAGGCAACATGTTCACAATCCAGTCTGATAAATTTTTTAAAAATTCTGCTTGCCCCATGTCATTTGTTTTTCCGGACTTGTTATAAGTGACATAAATCTTAATATAACATCAAAAGGAGAGTAACATCATGGCAATAACAAAGCTTCATCCCTTTCTCAGAACTGCACATGGCGGTCTGGACGGGCTAGTTCTTTACAGACGCTACGGCAAAACCTGCATCAAAAGACGCACAATCCCCTTTAATCCCCGCACAGAACCACAGGTGAAGTGCAGAGGTAACTTCAGCGGCAGCGTAAAGGCTTGGCAGGTTCTTCCGGAAGAGGAGAAAAACCTTTACAGAGTGAGGGCAAAGAGAAAGAAAAAGTCAGGGTACAACCTGTTTATGTCTGAATACCTTCGTGGTATTGCACCCGGTTCACCTGTAACTCCATCTGGAAGCAGTGTAACAGAAGATGCAGTGGCTGCATCCGCTCCCTGTGACGCTACTTATTACACAATCACATATTCCGGAAACAACAGAACAGGATATGAACAGAATGATATTAATGCGGACAAAAACAGAGGCAAATCAGTTAAGAGTGTGTTTCAGCAGTATGAAGACCCTGTTAAAAACCGTTTCAATACCGTTTCAATACCGTTGCCGACAGAGAAAAACGCGCATTTATAACTGTCAGTAAGGTGTTTGAGGCGTAATTGAAGCGAAACTGAATACTCTTTAAACAGATTGTGATATTTGTCATAAATCTGCCATTGTTTTACATATGAACCAATTTTCCCACTCTGTATGGGCAGCGATATTATCTATTTTTTCTCACAAAAAAGTTGACAATTTTCTATCTTATTTATTTCTTATCTTAAATCAAAAGGAATAAATAATAAATGAAACCCGTTCTGAGCCCATCAACCATTCTGTTACTTAACCTCGTACTCGTGGTCGTCAGCTCATATACATACCGGTTTATACCGTAGGGTAAGTTATTATACAATACAGAAAAAGCCCCCGCGGTATAAACCGACGGGGGCTTTTTTATTTAAAACTAAAGGAGCCCTTTATGAAAATGTCAGGTGCGGAAATAATAGTTAAATCACTTGAGAAACATGGAATAGAAACCGTAACTGGTATCCCGGGCGGCGCCGCGCTGCCGCTTTACAATGCGCTTTATGCCAGCAACATCAGGCATGTCCTGGCGCGCCATGAACAGGGTGCGGGTTTTATTGCGCAGGGGATGGCACGCTCAACGGGTAAACCGGCCGTATGCATCGCCACATCAGGTCCCGGAGCAACCAACCTGATCACGGCTATAGCCGATGCCAAGCTGGATTCCGTTCCAATCATAGCCATAACTGCACAGGTGTCACTCCCCCTTATCGGAACAGATGCCTTCCAGGAGGTTGATATGTACGGTCTCACTCTTTCCATTACAAAGCATTCATTCCTGGTAAAAAACGCTGCTGAACTCCCGATGATAATGAACGATGCATTCCGCATAGCACAAAGCGGGCGGCCCGGTCCCATTGTAATTGATGTCCCCAAAGACATTCAAAGCCAGATAATAGAAATAGAAGCTATTCCGGAACCTGCCGAAGTTTCAAATCAAACAATTCCATCTCATGATATCTGCCGGTCAATAGCGGATAGAATAAACTCATCTGAACGACCGGTAATCTGCGCCGGCGGAGGAATCATTGCTTCAGGCGCATTCAGCGAACTTATAACCATGTCTGAAAGAAGTTCAATCCCCACTGCTGTTTCGCTCATGGGACTTGGCTCTTTCCCCTGTGATAACAGACTCTACCTCGGTCTTGTGGGGATGCATGGCAATCACAGCACAAACATTATCTTCGATGAGTCAGATTTAATTGTCTGCATAGGGAGCCGTTTCGGAGACAGGACAACCGGCGTTGCTTCACATTTCGGGAAAAAGGCGTCTATTATCCACATTGATATAGACCCTTCAGAAATCAATAAAATAAAGAAAACATCCATCTCTCTCGCTTCAGATGCAAAAAGCGCACTTGAACATATTATCCCGATGATTGATAAGAAAGAAAGAAACGCATGGATAGACAAATGTGAAGAGAAGAAAACACGTTACGATAAATTTCACTACTGCGCTGCCTCTCACCCCGAATCTGTAATAAAGGAGGTAAAAGCCGCTGCAGCGGATAACGCAATTATAACAACAGATGTTGGACAACACCAGATGTGGGTTGCAAGAAACTACCAGTTTACCACCGGGAGAAATTTCCTTACCTCGGGAGGTCTCGGAACTATGGGTTTCGGACTCCCCGCCGCAATAGGCGCAGCTCTGGCCAACCCGGATAAGCAGGTAATATGTTTCAGCGGCGACGGTTCGATACTTATGAACATACAGGAACTGGCAACTCTTTCAGATCTTAATCTTAACATTAAAATAATACTTCTGAATAACGGCCAGCTTGGGCTTGTACGCCAGCAGCAGGAACTTTTTTATAACAGAAACTATATAGCCTCAATATTCAGCAGTTCTCCGGACTTCCCGCAGATTGCAAAAGCATTCAACATAACCGGAAGAAGTATAAATCCGTTCAGCTCCTCATCTCCAACCATTGAGGAGTGTATGAGAATCCCAGGACCGGTACTTATAAATGTACCGGTCACAGAGGAATACAATGTATACCCCATGGTTCCACCGGGTGAATCAAATACCGTAATGATCAAGGGAGATGATAATCAGCCGCTGGAACAGGGAGCTTAGACTCCCGTTTCTTAATACTGTTCAATATTATTTAAATTCAACTCATCCATTATATAAAAGCCCGATTGTGTTGAAATTTATTTAAATGACTTACATACACAGAGCCATGGACATTCCCGGCTCAACAATGGCAGAACCGTTGTTGAGCTTATTTAATTATAAATCTTTAATAAATACTTGCAATTTATTTGAGTTAAATTAAAATTATAATATATCAGCAATTAAACTTAAATGGAAAAACATAAATGCGTCAGGAAAGACAGAGTGTAATTAAAAATATAGTTATTGCCGAAGAGCTGAAAAACAGCATAGTACCTCTTACCACCATGAATTACCCGGTAATCTATACCGGTGATATAGAAAAAACAATAGATTCAATTTTGCTTGAATCGGAATCAAGTATCCTGCTCACTGTAATTATAATCCCGCTGAACAGGTATAAAAGTATATATAAACATCTCAATGTAATCGACTATTCCAGGGTCTTCTACCAGATGCTGATTATCGGCTCTGAAGAGGATCTTGAAGATCAGAATCTTGACCGTCTCTACCACATAAGCGACTTCCTCACTGAAACGACTTCGGAGAAAAAGCTGAGATTCGTTGTTAACAAGTCATTATCCATAATAGAAAAACATTTCCAGAACGAGCAGAAAAAAAACTGGTACTACAACAAGCTTACCGACGCACAGAGAGACCAGGAGGATCTTATAAATATAGGCCGGTCTCTCTCCGGTGAGAAAGACATGGAGAAACTACTGCGTCTCATCCTCTACCTCAGCAAAAAAATTACAGGTGCCGACGCGGGGAGTATATATCTTGTCGAAGAGGATGAAACAGGCAAAAAACGCCTCAGATTCAAATACTCACATACATTCTCCCGCGAAATTCCCCTTGAGGAATTCGTAATGGACATGAACAAAAAATCTATCTCGGGTTATGTTGCAGTTACCGGAGAGGTTATTAATCTTCCTGACGCATATAAAATTCCGGAGCTGGCCCCATATTCCTTTAATCCTTTCTTTGACAGACAGCACAGCTATATAAGCAGATCACAACTTGTTGTTCCCATGAAAAATCATCTGGACGAAATAATAGGCGTTATACAGCTGATTAACAGCAAAGAGGATAATACCGGCACCAAGAAATATGAGAATGAGGCATTTGAAATAAAGCTCGAAACCAATGATGATTTTGACCGTTATGTTGTAACATTTGATGAAAGGTATAACAGCCTGCTTGAGGCTATTGCCGGACAGGCCGCCATATCCATTGAAAATAACAGGCTTATAACCCAGATACAGAGACAATTCGAGGAGTTTGTAAAGGCTTCAGTTACCGCAATAGAATCGCGGGACCCTGCCACTTCCGGTCACTCTTTCAGAGTCGCGCAGATATGCAAGGAAATGGCTGCGGCAGTTAATGAGGTAAAGACAGGATATTTAAAAGATTTTAACTTTACCGAGAACGATATAAAGGAACTTGAATTTGCCGCACTTCTCCATGACTTCGGAAAGGTATACATAGACCTTAATATATTCAAGAAAGCAAAAAAACTCTACCCGAAAGACCTTGAAAATCTTAAACTCCGCCTTGATTATCTCTACCGCTATCTTGAACTTGCTTATTTTGCAAAAGAGATGGAACTCATCCGCGAAGGTCTGGGCCTTAACAAACCGTATGAAGAAGATCTCACGAAGATCAGAGCAGAAAAAACAACAAAACTCACACGCATAATCGAAATCAAAGAGGAGCTTATAAGGCTGAATGAACCCTCAGTTACAGATATCGATCCTGAAGTTTTACTCGGAAATATTCTTCAGGAGATTGAAACCATTGAGTGCATGGATATAACCGGCCAGAAAGTCGACATACTCACAGACAACGATAAAATAAATCTCAGAATAAAGAGAGGGAGCCTTAACAACGATGAACGTCTCGAGATAGAAAGCCACGTAATTGAAACGTATAAATTCGTAAGTAAAATACCATGGCCTCCGGAATACAGAAGAATACCGGAGATTGCAATGAGGCATCATGAGAAGCTCGATGGAACAGGCTACCCTGACGGCTTAAAGGGCAAAGAATCAACATCACTTCAGTCAAGGATGATGTCAATTGCAGATATCTATGATGCTCTCACAGCTCAGGACAGGCCATATAAAAAATCTGTCCCGATAGACAAAGTAATTAAGATACTTAAAGAAGAAGCTGAAAACCAGAAACTCGATTCTGATCTTGTGGATCTTTTCATTGATTACAGACTATACGAAAAGCTGTCAGTTGATGAGGCAAAAGCAAACTGAAATTAACTCAATAACTGACGATCAGTCGACATATTCACTTCTGATTATTACATCAGTAAGAATTATTACAAATATAATTTCTAAAACGGCCGTTATTAACCGGAAGGTTATCATTCCATATTCTACAATACTCAAACTTCCGGCTGAAAAAAACCTGTTGAAGGCATAAGCCAGTGAATAAGCAAAATGGATGTCCATACAATAAATCTGTATTTTTCTGTTAATATCTTTCCTGTTGAATAAACGAAGCACATGAAATGTTAAAAATAGTGATAGAAATATCCCTGTGCCTGCCGCAACGATTTTACCGTACAAAAAGTTCATAAAAATCATCAGGTAAATAATCTCCACATAATAAAATGTGGCAAGATATGGCACGAAAGACTTTATTCTTTCCTGGATATTGATTTTTTCAAACTTCACTTTTATTTACTCAATCCGGTATTTTAGATTCTGGATGGTTTTAATGTAAGAAATATTATCTTATTTTTTGATACAATAAAATTATTGTCAACAATTGTATATTATATATCATGACTAAAATAGTAAATGTTATATCATAAAGCAATATATTAAATTTACTCGATAAGGGGATACTATTGGAAGAAAAATACACAATTATTGTTCCGGAAGAATTTGATCTGGAACGAATCGATCGCGTTATACCATCATTGCTTGAAACTGAAATTTCAAGAAGCCAGATACAAAAACTTATAAGAAACGAACAAATTACAGTAAATGGATTACCCACCCGCCCTAACTATAAATCAAAAACCGATGATGAGATAGAAATTGTCATACACGAAGAGGAGTTTAAAGATCCTGTTCCCGAAAACATTCCACTGGACATAACCTATCAGGATGAACATATCGTTGTAATAAATAAACAGCCTGGACTTGTAGTGCATCCAGGGCCGGGGAATTACGGAAGTACCCTTGTAAGTGCCCTTCTCTATCATATAAAGATTCTCTCCTCCGCCGGCGATCATCACAGACCGGGTATTGTTCACAGGCTCGACAGAGATACATCAGGCTTAATGGTCATCGCAAAAACAAATGAAGCATATGAAGGACTGATTAAACAGTTTCAGGAAAGAACCGTGGAAAAAAGATACTCGGCAATAATAATCGGAAAGCCGGTAAAAGATCATGCAGTAATAAACAGACCTATAGCCCGCCATAAAAAATATCGCCAGAAAATGACAATTGACGAAGATGGGCGTGAAGCCGTAACTGAATATACAATCTCACGAATATGGCATACTCCTAATGGAACCTTCTCAATGCTCGATGTTAGAATACATACGGGAAGAACTCACCAGATAAGAGTTCATCTTTCTTCAACAGGAAATCCGGTTATAGGAGACCAGATATATTCAAAGAAGTGGGAAAAGTACAGGGTACCATACCTTTTACTGGCATCTACCTTTCTGAAGTTTAAACATCCGGTCACAGGCATAGAGTTATCCTTCTCTGCGGAGCTTCCCCCTCACATGAAAGAATATATCGGGAAACTGGAAGCAACAATTGCCCAATCCCAGTAAGACACTCTGTATTGTACAAACAGCATCGGTGATGATAAATATTTCTGAATACTGAGATATTATTTTTAATTCAGTTTTCAAATCCGGATAAATATTTATCTGTTATTACTTTCCTCTCTGCATATTGCGTAAATAATATCCCATGCTTAGTAATTAATCCCCACTGCATCCTTCACTCTCTTCAGTGTAACTGCCGCGACATTCCGGGTTTTGTCCGCACCTTTCCTGAGTATATTATAAACTTCAGCTTTGTCATTTTCAAATCTTTTGCGATTCTCACGATAGGGTCGGAAGTACTCAATCAGAATTTCAAGCAGATCTTTCTTAACCTGCCCATATCCTGTACCGCCTTTTGTATAAATATCCCTCATATCTTTTAATTGACTCTCTGATGCAAATAATTTATATAAGGCAAAAACCGTGCATTTATCAGGATCTTTAGGATCTTCTACGGGAGTTGAATCTGTTACAATCTTCATAACCTTTTTCTTCAGAGATTTTTCATCCTCAAATATTTCCAGAGAATTACCATAACTTTTCGACATTTTCTGACCATCTATGCCGGGGATCGTTGCAACATCCTCTTCAATTTTACCTTCAGGAACAACAAAGATGTCGCCATATGTATTGTTGAAGCTACCGGCGATATCTCTGGTAATTTCAATGTGCTGCTTCTGATCTTTCCCTACAGGTACAATGTCTGCATCATAAAGAAGTATATCAGCTGCCATAAGTATCGGATATGTATATAACCCGGCATTTGGAACAAGCCCCCGCGAAACCTTATCCTTAAAACTGTGACTTCTCTCAAGAAGCCCCATTGACGTGTGGCATGAAAGAATCCATGAAAGTTCAGTCACTTCGGGGACATCTGACTGAACCCAGAAGAAGCATTTTTCAGGATCAAGTCCAAGTGCAAGAAAATCTATCGCAGCTTCAATTGTATTCTTCCGTAGTTCAGTTCCATCATGGAGCGAGGTCATCGCATGGAAATTAACAATAAAACAGAAAAGTTCACTGCTATTCTGTAACTCTATCATCGGCTTCATCATTGCAAAATAATTACCGATATGAAGGGAACCTGAAGGCTGTATGCCCGATAAAACTCTCGCCATAAAAACCTCACTTGCGGCAGTAAATTATATTCCAGGGATATGGAACTAAACAGAAAGCTTCACTGCATCTCTGTCTGTTATTCCTGGTTCTTTAAAAATATTCACAAAAATCACTCAATGTTAAGTAAAAAATAGCAGTAATTTTTGATGTCAATAATAAAATTTTCCTTTACTAATCAATCTGTTTTTGAATATCATTATTTATAATGATACATTTTTAATTGGCATTAGCTGCCGTTTTGAAGAAGCTGTGAATACGTTATATTTATAAACTTATTGCGACCGGGAAATCTTATTCATTACTCAAAGATTTCCAGCCCGATAAATTGAAGCGGAATCGAAATGACAGAAAATTAAGATTTATCATAAACCGTTTTATTTATACAATTTACAGATTCCGGAGGAATTAGATGCAGAAGAATATGGGAAGCGCTGACAGTTTCATCAGAACACTGATCGGCATATCATTTTTAGTTAACATTATCATACTTGAGCCCACCATTTTAGGTGGAATAATTCTTTTCCTGCTTGGTGCACTCTTTATCGCAACAGCATGGATACAGTATTGCCCTGCGTATAAACCGCTTGGTGTATGCACAAGCTCCAGCTGCAATTGTGGATGCTCAGAAGCAGCAAAAAACGAATAAAGAATAATAATATTTGCCGGTTCAGAGCTGATATTGATTTTTTTATAAAAGCAGCTCTGAACCATTAAAATCAGCGGCTGCAGCATTCTCCGGTATTACCTCCGCAAAAATCGCTTAACTCAGATTGTATTGTAGTATGTTCTATATTAAACTTTTTCTGAAGCATAGAATTAATATCTATTATAACACTGTCAGAAAAATTCCCCGAATCAGAATTCAGACAAACGTGACAGGAAAGGAATACTTCTTTGGAGTTTATAGACCATATATGAAGTCCATGAATGCTCCCTACCCTTTCAATCTCAAGAATAGCTTTGTAAACTTCTGATGTATCAATATGTTCAGGAACACCCTGAAGAAAAATTCTGATCGATTCCTTTATAATACTGAAAGAACTCCAGATAATCATCACCGCTATAAAAAAACTGATAATAATATCCATCCAGTAATTCGATGTGAAATATATTACAATAGCCGCAACAATAACAGCCATAGATGAGAGTGCATCAAAGAAAAGATGAAGAAATGCCGCACGAACATTCAGACTCTTACCCCCGCCATGCCCCAGAACAAACATTGATATCAGATTTCCCATCAGACCAATTACTGATACAGGAAGCATTATACCAAGCTTTACCGATACCGGATTCCTGAACCGTTCAACGGCCTCATAGAATATATATAATCCTATAGCCACAAGTGTCAACGCGTTAATTAACGCTATAAGCACTTCAAACCGTTTCAGCCCGAAAGTATAAGAATCGCTTTTATTTTTCTCTGATACTCTTTCACCGGTATATCCCAGCAGCAGTGAAAGAACATCAGAGAAATTATGCCCGGCATCAGAAATAAGAGCAAGGCTTCCTGAAAGAACTCCTCCAATATACTCCGCCAGAGTAATAATTACATTAAGTAAAATAACCGCCATAAATCTGAAGCCGTTACCGGAATTCTGTGAATGTCCGTGTTGATGATTATGGCTGTTAAGACTGATATGATGAGGATGATCCTCGATTTCATGATGACTGTACATTCCGTTTCTCCTTTATAATTTTAAAACTAGACCTCAAGTATATGCTCAATTCCAAACTTTAAAATTAAATTAATATGTTCATCGTCAAATGAATAAAAAGCGTTTTTCCCTTCTCTTCTGACCTTTGCAAGCCTTGCCTGTTTCAGTATCCTCAGCTGGTGAGACACAGCTGACTGATTTATACTTAACCTGTTTACAAGATCTGTCACGCTGGCTTCACCATCTTTCAGCGAAAGAAGAATCTTAAGCCTTGTGGGATCTCCGAAAATTTTATAAAACTCGGCAAGATCTATCATTTTAACATCATCGAGTTTAGCCGCAAAGTTCTTCATATACATAACCCTCACACATGAACATATGAACCAATAATAATATGTTCATGCAATATTCAACTTTTTTTTATTGACTCATGGAATAAAACTGAAATTATCTTCACGGAGATTTAGATGATAATAAATAAACCTTATAAAATATATGCAATCTTTACCACGTTCGTATTAATACTATACTCAGTATCCAGCGGATCCGCAGCGAACAGAATAGCCGTTGTAAAAAGCAGATTTGATAATATTGAACTTGTTCTCGATACATATCATTTACCCTACGATCTTATTGAATTCAGGGATCTTGGCGATAACGCAACATTCGAAAAATATGATTCTATTTTTTTCCCATCCGGCATTTCCTCTGAATATGAAGACAATCTTGATGTAAACTGGCAGGGAAAGGATTTTACATCTGTAAAATTATCAAAAAATTTCTTCGAACTCGATCACGATGATTTTAAAAAAAATTTCCGTAAATACACAAAAAATGGAGGATCCTCCTATTTTTCAGGTTATGCCTATAAACAACTTGTTATTGCCTATGATAACTTTGATTTCTTTGACAATTTTCCTTACATGGGAATTCCGGGACGTATCGAAGCCGATGTAAAAGGTGATCTTGCTAAATTCAGCCTTAAAAGAAAAGTTGCACTTTATATGGAATATCCGGGATGGATCGCTTTAAAAGATGTTTCCGGAGCTGAAATTCTTGCCGAAGCGGATTTTGCCACTCCTCGTGGGCAAAAGTCCGGACCAATAAGTGCCATCATTCATGATGGAGGAGAAATACTTTATACAAGTTATTATAGCACTGTTTACAGTGAATTTAAAAGATTCAATATATACCGAATAGCCGGAAGCCATCTTCGTGAAGAAGCCATTGACCGAGTTAAAGCCCGCTCTCAGGAGCCTACAGGAATTATTGTGGATTCATTTTTAAGCGGTGAGTCAAACAGAACATATTACTTTAACCTTAAGGAAGGTAACAATACAATTCATTTTCTTTCAGAAAATGCTCTTTATATGTTTGAAATTTATGACAGGAATATGTCTTTAATTGTTGCAAAAGATTTTCAGGAAAAAGCCCAGAGTTATAATATAATTTCCCTTAAAGAAGATTATTGCTTTGTGAAAATATATCCATCCGGAAAAGAAAGGTTTATATTACATTCCATTATTTCAGCTTATGGTGCAGTAATACCCCCGGAAGTGACTTACACTGTAAAAATATTACTCTCAATACTTGGAGCTGTATTCGTTGCTGCTTTCCTCAAGGTGACAATTTCCAGACTAAGGTAATATTTCAACCAACTGCAAATACATTAGCTCAAAATATATTAAATAATATAATTATTTCATTGTTGACGTTAAAATATGTTTAAATTCATATTATAATTCTATAATAAAATATTTCATTTAACTGCTATTTTTTTATTTACATAATAGACATTAGTTTTCATCTATTAGTTAATACAGGAGGGACAGTTTTATTTTAAAAAATGCCTGTAGGAGTATTAAAAAATTTGTCGGACCCCTGTTTTTTAATAATTATAATTTTACGACATGTAATGATTGGATTAAACCAGCAAATTAATTATAATGGTTTTCACTTTGTTTTATAAAATATTTTTATACGCAAAACCGGTTAGTCTATTATCAGATAACATAACTCAATACACCTAATAATTTTAAAAATCCTGCAATAAGAGGAGTATTTTCAGATGGGAAGAATAATTTCTGTTTCCAATCAGAAAGGTGGTGTAGCAAAAACCACAACAACAGTAAATGTAGCAGCCTTTCTTGCAGATAAAGGTAAGAAGGTTCTTATAATAGATATAGATCCTCAGGGTAATGCAGGTTATGGTATTGGAGTTAATGCTGAGGAAATGGAAACAACAATCTATGAAGTAATGATCGACGAAATTCCTATTGATGAAGCAATATTTAAATCTGATATTGAAGGACTGTCTATTATTCCTGCGAATATACATCTATCCGGTGCACAGGTAGACCTTCTTGACATTGAAGGCAATGAATTTATTCTTAAGAAGAAACTTGCTGCGATAAAAAATCATTATGATTATATTTTCATAGACTGCCCTCCATCACTTGGAGTATTAACACTGAACAGCCTTGTTGCTGCTGATACTGTGCTTATACCTCTTCAATGCGAATATTATGCTCTTGAAGGTATAAACCAGCTGCTTCGCATTATAATAATGGTTCAGGAAAATCTTAACAAATCACTGAGGATCGAAGGTGTTGTACTGACCATGTATGATCCCAGGACAAATCTTGCTCAGCAGGTTGTCAATGACGTGAAAGAGTATTTCAAGGATAAAGTTTTTCAGACAATAATACCACGTAATGTCAAGCTTTCAGAGGCTCCTTCATTCGGAAAACCTATAGGACATTACGACAAAACCTGTCCAGGAAGTATCGCTTATGAAAAACTTGCTGAAGAGGTAATTAACAATGACTAAAAAAGCATTAGGAAAAGGACTCGGTGCGATTATTTCCACTTCACCCGCATCCGTTGAAGATATTGAAAACAGTGTCATTCATGATAAAAACAGAATCAGGGAAATTGATATTTTAAAAATAGTTCCCAACCCCGATCAACCGCGAACTATTTTTGATGAAAATGAAATTGCCGGTTTAGCTGAGTCGATCAACTCTGTTGGATTAATACAACCTATTATCGTCAGGGAAAACAATGGAGAATTTATAATTGTTGCCGGAGAGCGAAGATTCAGGGCCTGTAAACTCATCGGAATGAAAAAGATTAAAGGTATTGTTATAGAAGCTGATGATGAACAGAACTTTACCATGGCACTTATAGAAAATATTCAGCGTGAAAATCTCAATGCCATTGAAGAGGCTAAAGCATATAAACTGATGATACACAGGTTTAAGCTTAAACAGCAGGATGTGGCAAAAAAAGTAGGTAAAGACAGAACTACAGTAACAAATACATTGCGTCTTCTTAACCTTCCTGAGGAAATACAGGAGGGTATCATCGATAAAAGGATCAGTGCCGGTCATGCGAAGGTTCTTCTTTCTATTGAAGATCCGGATAAGCAGATTCGTCTTTTCAACGAAATAATAGAACAGGGACTTTCCGTCAGATCTCTGGAATCAATAATAGAACCGGTCAATGATGATAATGGAAAGAATAATAAAAACTATGAACAGAAATCAGTACAGGTGAAGAACCCTCAGATAAAAAAGATGGAGGAGGATCTGATTACCAGACTCGGAACCAAGGTAGAAATAAAACATTCGGGAACCAGGGGTAGAATTGAAATCAGTTATTATTCTCTAGATGATTTTGAACGGATTATGGAAAAAATAAAATAAATTTTTTCTTTAAGAGGTTCAAATCCTGTACTTCTTAAAGAAAAACCTATATCTCCTCTAAACTTATCTTTTCAACTTTATCCGAATCAGTGTCCAGAATTGCTATTGAAGATTCATCGTGACCATACACAGCACCCGGATTAATAATCCTGCATTCATTCGATATATAATTTTCGAAATGGTGAGTATGCCCTTTTATTATATAATTATACTTTCCTGATGCAACAGCTGCCCGATACATCGGAACGTTATCTCCATGAAATACCATAAAATTTTTGCCATCGCATACAAATTCAACGCTGGTATCGACAGATCTCATTCCTAGCGATTGAACTTTCATATCAATTTCTTCACTGTCAATTATATCTCCATTTCCCAGAACAATATAACAATCGAAACCTTTAAGATAATTAAGCATACGGGGAGAGGTAATATCTCCCGCATGAACTATTATTTTTATGTTCCTTCCATTAAATATTGATATGGCTCTTTTCATAGCCTCAACATCATTGTGTGTGTCTGCCATTATTCCTATTAACATAAAATATCAACCAAGCCGTGCTCCAACAGGCATGCTTGCATCTGCAAAAATTACCTGCGGTTTGTCCTTGCTGCTTTTTTTTGCGGCAAGCAGCATTCCCTTCGATTCTTTACCAAATATCACTGCCGGTTTCAGATTTGCTACAATCAATATTTTTTTCCCTTTCATTTCTTCAGGTGAATAAACCTGAGCAATTCCTGCTACAATTTGCCGTCTATCCAGACCTGAATCAATAGTCAGATACAACAGCTTATCAGATCCCTCAACTTTTTCTGCATCAACTACCTGCGCAACTCGAATATCAACTTTTCCAAAATCGCTTATTTCTATTAAACCTTCTGATTCTGACTTTTTCTCTTTAATCAGTTCAGGCATTGCTTCCTGTTTCAGCTTCTCCAGTTTCGGAAAGAGTATTCCAAGTTTTTTTAGTGACTCACCGGTTTTAAGGTTTTGCATTCTACTCAGTAAATTAATATCAGTTAACGCTTTATCCGCATTAAGTGAAGAAATAATCTCCGGAGAAATTGTAATAAGTACGGGTGAAAGAAGTACCGCAACGCTGTATATAGCTTCGAGAAGATTTCGTATAACTGATGAGAGTTTGTCGACATTATTTTCTTTTGCAAGCTGCCAAGGTTTGGTATCATCAACATATTTATTGAGCGAGCGGATAAACTCCCAGAGCTTCTCCAAACCAATGCTTGTCTGAAACCTGCAGCAATGCTCTATATAACTCTCTGATGCTTTTTTAAATCCCGCTATCAAATCATCTATTCCTGCTTTATCATTGCCGGATTCAGGAATTTTACCTTCAAAATATTTACCTGCCATGTTGAATGTACGGTTGATCAGATTTCCAAGATCGTTTGCAAGATCATAATTAATTCTGTCAATAATAACATCTTCATTGAATCTTGCATCTAGCCCAAATGTCATTTCTCTGAGAAAAAAATACCTTATCTGATCATTCCCATACCTGCTCACCAGGTCATTAGGTGTAACAACATTACCAAGGCTTTTCGACATCTTGGTTTCATCCATGTTCCAGTACCCGTGAATGTTGAGGTTTACAAAAGGTTCTATATCTGCGGCCTTCAGTATTGCAGGCCAGAAAACGCCATGAGGCTTAAGAATATCCTTTGCTGTAATATGTTGAACCGCAGGCCAATATTTCTTATACTTCATATCATCCGGATAACCGAGGGCGCTGATATAATTTATAAGAGCGTCAACCCAGACATAAATAACAAACTTGTCATCAAATGGCAATGTAATACCCCAGGTTAGCCTTGAAGACGGACGTGAGATACAGAGATCTTCAAGAGCATCTCCTTTCAGCATTGAAACCACCTCGTTCCTGTAGCGCTCCGGCCTTATAAAATCCGGATTCTTATTTATATGATCAAGGAGCCATCCCTGATATTTGCTCATTTTAAAAAAGTAATTCTTTTCTTCAATAAATTGCGGGATTTTGTTATGTTCGGGACATTTACCGTCAACAATCTCTTTATCAGTGAGAAACCTCTCACAACCGACACAATAGTTCCCACCATAACTACCAAAATAGATATCACCCTTATCATAAATCTTCTGTAAGATCTCCTGAACAACTTTCTTATGTCTTGGCTCTGTGGTTCTGATAAAATCGGAATACTTAATATCAATGTCATCCCATGCTGTCCTGAACTTTCCGCTGATATCATCAGCATAATCCTGTGGAGTCATTCCCTTCGACTCTGCTGCAGTAAAAATTTTATCCCCGTGTTCGTCGGTACCAGTCAAAAAATATGAGTCATATCCCAGCACAGAATGAAGTCTGTAAACAAAATCCGCAAGAATCGTAGTATATGCATGCCCTATATGCGGTTCCGCATTAACGTAATATATCGGAGTTGTAACATAAAAAACTTTTTCCATTTTCCGCCTCAACAATATCTATTTATCATGTTCGTCATCAACTTTAAATAATTCTTCCACCAGTTCGTCTTTTATCCTGTATTTACCATCTTTAAGTTCCATATCTCTTGTCCTGATATTAAGAAACCTGTCACCCTCTTTAATCATAACTGTCTCTTTAAGAGTATTCACGGAAACCACTTTAAATGTTTTATCTCTTGCCAGAACTACTGAATCAATTTCCGGCATAGTTTCATTAAGTTCCCTGTATGTATTATACTCAAAACCAAGGCAACATAAAAGCCTTCCACACATACCGGATATTTTCATAGAATTCAGATTAAGATTTTGTTCTTTCGCCATTTTAATTGATACCGGTTCAAACTCCTCTCTCTGGTAGAGACAGCACATAGGTTTACCACATGGTCCGTACCCACCTATAATCCTTGCTTCATCTCTTACTCCGATTTGTCTCATCTCAATGCGAGTTCGAAAAACAGCCGCAAGTTCCCTTACCAGTTCCCTGAAATCTATCCTGTTTTCAGCTACAAAATAAAAAATTATCTTTGTTTTGTCAAAAAGGCACTTCACCGAAACAAGCTTCATATCAAGATTTTTTGCCTTCGATTTTTCCCGACACACTGTAAAAGCCTTTTCCTCTATAGATTCAAGTTCAGGTATCTTTTCCAGGTCCTCTGGAGTTGCCTTCCTCAAAATTTTACCTGTAACTGAAATTGCCGGATTATTCTGATAACCCTTAATTTTTACAACTCGCCCCATATCTATCCCATGTTCAATTTCCACAACACACTCAGAATTCTGTTTTAAAAAATAATTATCAGTATCAACAAAATATATCTGATAGCTATTTCTCAATTTTACTGCTGAAACTTCCATATCATCCTCAATTAAATTATATTGGGCAACAAAACATCGTTTTACTACTTAAGAAATTCCATTCTTATTTTTTAACAACTATTTACACTTCAAGCGCAAATGAATTATAATTATCAAACTCACATATAAATTTCATATTAACCACGAAAAATCAGGTTCCGGAAAACCTGTAGTTTCAATCGCATTATAAGAATAAATGAATCCTTTCAGAAAATTCTTTACATTTAGATTGTTGCCAAGGCCCATTTTTAATGTAAGCAGTATTTTGATGATTTTAACAGCATCTTCATGTTCAACAATTACATCCTCTGAAAACAGACTTAACTCATTTGTAAATCCATTCCTGACAATAAAACTGTAAATATTAATAAGCACAGTCAATAAAAATTCACTGTCCTGAACAGCTTTAACATCTGTATATTTAAACATCTCATTGTTACCACTCTTTATAAATGTTGAAATTGCTACGCTTATATTCATAATTTCATTATAAACAGATTCATCATGAAGTTTAAGAGCTGTATAAGCGGAACCTCCTGATATTGCTATATTAACTCCAGTTTCAGAAGAATACTTCCCTTTATTTTTTATAATACTGAGAATTTCCTCATTTTTCAACGGCTGAAATGGTACTTCAATACATCTTGAAATTATTGTAGGAAGAATTCCCGTTCTATTACTGGCGATCAGAATGAAATAAGTTTTTGAATAAGGTTCCTCAATAGTTTTTAAAAGTGCATTCTGTCCTGATTCTGATATAGTATCAACACCATCTATAATTACCGAATAGTATCCCGTTGTTGAAGCTTTAGTGAGTTTTTCGATAAGCCATCTTACAGAACCTGGCATCAGCTTTTCTTTGTTCCCTACAGGTATTTTGCCCTTCTCATCTTTTTCAAGTATAATGAGATCAGGAAAAGTTCCTGCTGCTATCTGCCTGCAAATATTACATGAACCACAGGGAGATTCATTTTCTCTGCATAAAAATGAACTTAAAAATCTTTCAGCTATAAGCCTTTTACCTATACCTTTCTGACCTGTGAATAATACCGAATGAGGCATATGCTCAATCTTATTTAACAATAAAAGATAGTTCAATTCACGAGTATGTCCGATTATTCCATTCTGGTTCATTTATGATTCTTTATTTTTTTTGTAAAGATAAGAGTCTAATAAACAAGATCAAGTATCAGTCCTCTTATTTCTTCAATTGTTTTAAGCAGATCAAATGCATCACTTGATTTAGTTATCATCTGAGAAAGTTTAACAAGATTTTCATCAATTTTATCAACTATGGTTTTTTCCGCCCTTCCCATTCTTTTCTCACGACCGGTAAGTTCAAGCTTTCGCGATTCAAAACCGTTTTCAAGAATCATTTTTAATATTTTTTTAATCATGGCTTTATATTTTTCTAATTCATAGAGAGATTGAGAATCAAGAAATTTCCTTTCCTGGTCTTTAAGATCAGTCATAAGCTCTTCAATTGTTCCATTGAATTCAAGAATAATTCTGTTATCGAGTTCTGAAGTAAATTTAGAAATTTTAGCTCCGCCGGAAGAAGCCCTTGTTTTGGACCTAACACCTTCCCTTGCCTGTTGCCTTGAATCAGTTCTGGGAATTTCTATCATCCTACTCTTCAGCCCTTTTATTTATAACGCAGTTACCATCAAATTTAACACCCTCCTCCATCACAAGACTTGGAGTTATGATATTTCCCCTGATGTCACCGGTTGATAATAGAATTACTCTCTCTGTAGCATAAATGTTACCAGAAACTTTTCCTCCTACAACAACAAGCTTCGCCTTTATGTCGGTTACTGCATCACCGGTCTGGCCGACAAGAACTTTCCCGTGAGTATCAATAGTTCCCTGAAATTTACCATCTATTCTGAGCAGGCCATTTATCTTAAACTCACCTTTAAATTCAGAACCGGTACCAATGATACTGTTTACAATATTATCTTCATCTATTCTGTTTAATTTTGTCATTTGCATATCTCATTTGATTATATATATCCGACATAATTCACATCCTTGAATTGATTTCAAGCATATTTTTCACCTATTCCGATTATGGAACCTTTATTGTTTATATACACCATCAGTAAATCAAAACAATAACAAAAAATTGAAATCAACCATTGAAAAATATATAGTTAAAAACACTATTTCATGCTTATTTGATTATATACTTTAATACAAAATGATTTTTATAATAAGTTGACAGAATTTATTAATAAATTATTTTTACAGTCAGATACAAATATTAAATTTAAAAAATATTATTTATCAGTCAGGAGTTCAAGCTCAATGAAATCAACGATTATCTGCTCCGTAATTCTGACAATTTCTCTGCTGTCATGCGGTAGTGTTTCTGTATTCAGAGAAAAAATAACCATTAAAGATCTTTTAACTACAAAGGAGAATATAGATAATTCTAAAAATCCCGCCGAAATACTGCTTTTAAAAAATAACCTTTCCGAGAAAATTCTTATATTGAATGAAGTTAAAGTCAAAGATATAATAAATTCAACAAATGTTGATTATGATTTCTGTGTTCTGGCTGATATACAATCAGAAAAAGGAAATATTGAATGTTTTATTTATACAAAAAATCTTAAAAGAGTATCACAGCTGAAAAAAGGAATATCCATTATAAACGTAAAAGGTGAATTTAAAAGATATTTTTCAACTCTTGACAATTATTATACAAAGATCGAAATTACTAATTCAAATATTACAGTTATTAAAGAATAAAGAATATGATTTTAAAAAAGAAATTTAAAATTACCGTTATTATTATAGCATCCATTATCATTATTATACCTGTAACACTTTATATTATTTTTAATGTTTTTAAAATTTCATATAATACAATTGAAAAGGATAATGTAGATTCTAAAGTAATAATCACAAGAAATGATAGTGGTACACCTACAATTGAAGCCGAATCAATAAATGATTTTTATTTTGCGCTTGGTTATCTTCATGCAAAAGATAGAATTAATATTATCGAATATCAGAGATCAATTGCAACAGGTGATTCAGGCCGTTTTGCTCTGAATGACAAAGTTCTTCTCAATGATCTTTGTAATACTGCAGGTTTTACAAAAAAAGCCGGTGATATTGTTGCCACACTCCAAGAAGCAGATATTGCTTCATTGAAATGTTATGTAAATGGTATCAATCATGTACGAAATAAAAATTCTGTACGAAATTTTCTTAGTCGTGAATGGACCATAGAAGATGTTCTAGCAGTTTTACTCATGAAAGAGTGGGCTAATTCTTTTCTTAATAATAAAGAATTAATATTTAATCTTTCAGACACAAAAATATCATCTGCTAAAAATATATTTGATGATACCAGATATGTCTCTTTTTATAGCGATGATGACATAAGGCATTTATACACACTGAGAAGAATTAAAGAAATAATTGAAAAATACATCTGTACATTTGCCCGTGGCAATTCTATATACATAGCCCCTGAATTTTCAACTACCGGAAAAAGCCCTTATACAACTCTCAATTTTGAAGATTCAGCAAATATTTATCCCGGATGGTATCCCGTAACATTAGTTTTAAAAGGTAAAAAAATCTGTGCTATTACTTACAATGGATTACCTTTCATTCTGTCATTCAAAAGTGATTCTATTTCATTAACCCAAATTAATATTAATGCTGATTCTCAAAACTTTTACCTCTTCGAAACGAATACTATTGAAAACATTCCAAAATACAAATCAGCTGGTGTATGGAAAGAATATCTATCTACGCGAATTCCAGTATTTAATGAAAATGAAAAGGCTTCACAAATTAAATGGATTACTGAAAAAGGACCTGTATTCAGCGAACTTATAAGTTCAAAAAAAACTGATACAAAAATACTAGTCATTGAATCAGCTCAAGAAGAAACTGAATATGTAAATATGATGTTACAAATACCATTCGAAAACGATATTGAAAAAATAAAACAAATGCTACTTGCAAATGATTCTTCTTTAAAATGTTTTATTTTATCAGATTATATAAATGCTTATAAAGTATTCACAGGAATGATTATTAAATCTGATAATAATAATAAAATATTTATAGATGGTTCAAATTCTTCCAATCTTTACTTCAATAAATCACCTTATACTAAAATTTCAATCTCTAAAAAAATTACAGGGATTGATTATGCTGGAAGCGATCTGATAACCATAAAAGATATTCCTGATAACTATAATAATATTATTACTAATGATTTTAAAATTGAAAGATTTAATTCTCTTCTTGTACAAAAAAAAATTTATGATAATGATCTTGTAAAAAATATTATCACTGACACTCATTCAATGGCTGCAGAAAAATTTTTCCCTCTTTTCAGTTCAATTCTCAGGAACACGCCTCTTACTTCTTCAAAGCTATCGATGATTTATTTCAACGATTGGGATTTTACAGCTAAATCAGGATTGCAATCTCCAACTATTTTTTATACTATACTTGGGCATTATATAACTGAAGCATACAAGGATGATTTCGGAAAAGATTCTGAATTTAATTTAAACAGCGCTTATTTACTTTATTCAGACTTCTTTAAACAAAGTCAAAAAAATTTAACCACTATTTTTGACAATCCTGATACACCAAATGTAGAAAGCAGAGAAATGATTTTCGACACAGCTTTTATGGACGCCATGAGGTTTTTAAATAGAAAAGATGGACCATATATGGAAAACTGGAGATGGGGACTTCTGACTAAATCAAAATATAAAATTCCTGATGAAAAACTAAATTTCCTATCAAGACTTTTTAAAATTGAATATTGTCATCTATCCGGTGGTCCTGATACTATAGAGAATGTTATTCAAAACTCAAGATATTCAACAGTTTCATCAACGTCTTTCCAATCTTTTATGGTTAACAATTCTTTTCTTTTTAAAATGAATTTTGCTTATTCAACTTTAATATTTTCAGATTATTACTACGGAAATAACATTATTGAAAATTTTGAAGACATGAGTATATCTTCTCCAATTAATACAACTATCCTTACAAATGAATAATTGATTTTATAAATTTATAAAAAAAGAGGGCGATCATTGACCACCCTCTTTTTTTATATTTTCCGGTGTTAAATATTCCGGTTTTAATACATACCGCCCATACCGCCCATACCGCCCATTCCGCCGCCAGGCATGCCACCCATTTTTTCTTCTTCCTTTTTATCAGAGATAAGAACTTCTGTTGTACAAAGCATTCCTGCAACAGATGCAGCATTCTGAAGAGCTGAACGAACAACCTTTGCTGGATCAATAATACCAGCATCAATCATATTCACCCATGTTAATGAATACGCGTTAAAACCAATTCCAGGTTTTTCCTCTTTCGCTTTTTCAACTATTACAGAACCTTCCAGCCCTGCATTAGAAGCAATTTGCTTCATTGGAGTTTCAATAGCTTTTGCAATAATCTCCGCACCAATTCTTTCATCACCTAAAAGCTTAGCAGCAGTTTCCCTAACTGATTTCTGTGCATGTATAAGAGTTAATCCTCCACCAGGAACAATACCTTCCTCAACTGCTGACCTTGTTGCAGAGAGAGCATCTTCAACTCTTGCTTTTTTCTCTTTAAGTTCAACTTCAGTTGCTGCACCAACATTGATTACAGCTACTCCTCCAGCAAGTTTCGCTTTTCTTTCCTGAAGCTTCTCGATATCATATTCAGATGTTGATTCTTCAATTTGTTTCTGAATCTGAACAATTCTTGATTTTACTTCCTGTTGTACCCCAGCACCTTCAATTATTGTTGTAGTTTCCTTATCAACAATAATTTTTTTCGCTCGTCCGAGCATATCAATTGTAGTATTATCGAGCTTCATTCCTAAATCTTCTGATACTACCTGTCCTCGTGTGAGAATAGCTATATCTTCAAGCATTGCTTTTCTTCTATCACCGAAACCTGGTGCTTTAACCGCTACGCAATTTATTGTTTTTCTTAAAGTATTTACTACTATTGTTGCAAGAGCTTCACCTTCTACTTCTTCTGCAATGATAAGAAGCGGTCTTCCAGCCTGTGCAACTTTCTCAAGAACAGGAAGCAAATCTTTCATTGTAGCTATTTTTTTATCATGTATAAGAATAAATGCATCATCTAGAACAGCCTGCATTGTTTCAGGATTGGTTGCCATATATGGAGAAATATAACCTCTGTCAAACTGCATTCCCTCAACAACTTCAAGAGTAGTTTCAATTGATTTTGCCTCTTCAACAGTTATAACACCGTCTTTACCAACTTTGTCCATTGCATCTGCAATAAGATTACCGATTTCCATATCGTTATTTGCAGATATTGCAGCAACTTGTGCAATTTCTTTTTTATCTTTTATCTCTCTTGAAACAGAAGCTACATAATTTACTGCTGATTCAACAGCTTTGTCGATTCCTCTTTTAAGATCCATTGGATTCGCACCAGCAGTAACATTTTTAAGACTTTCTCTATAAATAGCAGCTGCAAGGATTGTTGCAGTTGTAGTCCCATCACCAGCTATATCATTTGTCTTAATAGCAACTTCTTTAACCATCTGTGCGCCCATATTTTCAAATGAATCTTCAAGTTCAATTTCCCTTGCAACAGTAACGCCGTCTTTTGTAACTGTTGGAGCACCGAATCTCTTATCAATTGCCACATTTCTCCCGCGAGGTCCCAGAGTAACCTGAACTGCATCGGAAAGTTTCACGACTCCCTCAAGAATAGCTCTTCTTGCTTCGTCATTATACTTTAATATCTTTGCCATATTAATCCCCTTTTATGATTATTTTTCGTTAATGTTAATTAATCTATTATTACTAAAATATCATGCTCGTTAAGGACTAAGTATTCCTTATCCTCATACTTTAATTCCATACCTGCATATTTTCCAAATAGAACTTTATCACCAACTTTTACTCTCATTGGTATAAGATCTTTTCCCTCAAACCTACCCTCTCCAACAGCAACTACTTTACCACGAGAAGGTTTCTCCTTTGCTGTATCTGGAACATACAAGGATCCAACTTTTGCTACTTCTTCTTCGATTAATTGTACTAAAACTCTGTCACCTATCGGTTTTATTGCCATATTAGCCTCCTTAAGAATAAATATAGGTTATTTTTGAATTTTACTTTTTGAATTGTTAGCACTCACCTTAACGAGTGCTAACAATTCAATTATATAAACGCACCTTTAATTTTCAAGATAAATTTTAAAAAAACATATAATATTTACAAATTTTTTAGATATATAAATAAACATAATATCCATTTTTTATTAAATTGATTGATAATCAGACTTCCCCCCTTTTTTTTCTACAAGTCTGCAGCCATCAATTATCATATTTTTATCTACAGCTTTACACATATCATATACCGTAAGTGCTGCAACTGAAACGGCTGTAAGAGCCTCCATTTCAACACCAGTTTTTCCACTTAATTTTACTTCAGAAAAAATCTCAACACCTGATTTTATACGATCTACTCGTATTGATACATCAATAAAATCAAGTTTTAAAGGATGGCACATTGGAATAAGATCAGAAGTTTTTTTAGCAGCTAAAATCCCTGCTATTCGCGCTACCTCAAAGATATCACCTTTTGGAAGAAGTTTTTTTTCAATTGCTTCAATAGTAGAAAAACTCATTCTTACAAAAGAACAGGCCTTAGCATACCTATCCGACAAAACTTTTGGACTGATATCAACCATAACAGCCCTTCCATTGTCACTGTAATGAGTAAATTCATCCATTAACTATTTTTACCGCTAGTCTTGGAAAACTGATATACAAATTTTATAATGCCAAAAAATATATAAATTATAGCAACCCCAAATATTGACCAAGATCTAAAGAAATAAAGCAACATGATAACTGTTGACATCATTATTATTCTTGCTGAAATTCCCATTTTCCATATATCCGCAAAAAGTTTTGAATAAGGAATTTTTGAAATCATTAAAAGAGCTATTATAATATAAAAAAACGTATAGGCATAAATATTTACATCACAATACAATTCACCAAAATATACAACATCAACACTATATAATGATGGAACAATACTCACCATAATACCAGCAGGTGGCGACGGCAAACCAGTAAAACCATCTCCCCCTTCTTCACAATTAAACCTTGCAAGCCTGTATATTGTACAAATTGGAAAAATAGCAGCAATTAATACACCAATACTAACATTAAAAACCTCTGGCAAATTATGCAAATATGCCTGATATGCAAGCACACCAGGTGCTATACCATATGAAACGGCATCGGCAAGAGAATCAAGTTGCATACCTATTTCACTTTCAACATCAAGAGCTCGCGCAATTGCTCCATCAAAAGCATCAAAAATTGCGCCAATGAATATCAATGAACCAGCAATCACAAGATAGCTTTTATCACCATACGTTGATACATATTTTGCAGAGAACAAAATAGAGATAAATCCCATTAACATGTTCCCCATAGTAAAAATACTTGGAATAATTGATTTTCTTCTGCTCATATAATATCCCGTTATTGATTTTTTTCAGTCTAAATTAAAATGATTCTATCGTTTATTGTCAAGATAAATATAAACATACTCAACCTGAACAATTTGGAAGGTAATATATATCAAAACATCGTTCTTAGCCTATTTTTACTTTTTCTCCGCTCAAATGCCAGAGAAATGAGCTTTTCCAGAAGTGAAGGATAATCAATACCTGATTTCCCCCATAACTTCGGATACATACTGATATTTGTAAATCCAGGAATTGTATTGATTTCATTAAGGTAAAACTTATTAGAGTTCATATCAAGAAAAAAGTCAACTCGAGCCATACCTGTACAACATAATGTTGTGTACCCCTCAACTGCTGTTTTTTTCATTTTTTCAGTTAATTCAGAATCTATATCAGCTGGAATTAAAAGTTCGGCTCCATCAGTATCTAAGTATTTTGCCTCATAGGAATAAAATTCATGTCGGGGTCTGATTTCACCCGGAATTGATGATTCAGGATTATCATTCCCGATTACAGAAAATTCAATTTCTCTTGCATTAATACCTTTTTCTATAAGAATTTTATTATCCCATAAGAATGCATCATCAATAGCTTTTTCAAGTGACTCAAAATATTTTACCTTTGAAATTCCAACAGATGATCCTGTGTTACAAGGTTTAATAAAACATGGAAAACCAATTTTATTTTGAATTCCATTTTTAATATTTATCTTTTGATTATCCCACTGCGACTTAACAACCCTTATCCAGTCAACAACAGGAACTCCCGAATCACGCAACAAGCGTTTTGCCACATCTTTGTCCATCCCGATTGCTGAACCGACCACATCTGCTCCCACATAAGGTACCATAGCCAGTTCAAGCAACCCTTGAAGAGTTCCATCTTCACAAAATGTTCCATGCACAACAGGAAATACTACATCAACAGAAACTTCTCTCCCGGAATCTTTTTCATGAAGAAATAATCGCCCTTCGCGCTCATAATGATTTATAAACCAGTCGCCAGTTTTCTTTAAGTTTAAAACAAACCCGAAGTCTTTATCTTCAATAAATTCAGGAGTATCCTGAACATACCATCTTCCGTCATGATCAATACCGATGGCAATAACTTCATACTTCAATTTATCCAGATACCTGATTACCGAAGCTGCCGAGCACTTAGATACATCATGTTCTCCAGAACGTCCTCCATAAAGAACTCCAACTTTTATCATAATCAGTTTGCTTCTATAAATGCTTTATGAAGTAGTTTAGCTGCAAGCTCGGCATAAATCGAATCAATAACACATGATATTCCTATCTCGGATGTCGAAATCATTTCAATATTGATATTCTGTTCTGACAGAACGCCGAACATCTTTCCTGCAACTCCATAAGATGAAAGCATTCCCACTCCAACAGCTGAAACAATAGCAATATTCTCCTTAGATTCAACCGCACTACCGCCAAACTCTTTATTCAGCTCGTTACATATTTCAATAGTCTTAACGAGATCTTCTTTTTTTACAGTAAATGATATTGAAGCTCTATTGTCATGCCCTGTTGATTGAACAATCATATTTACATAAATCTTACATTTCCCCAGTTCATTAAACAATTTTGCAGAAATCCCCGGCTTATCTGGTATATCTCTAATAGTAACCTTAGCTTCATCCTGCTTTGCTGTAATCCCGCTAATGATAAATTTTTCCATCATCTCCTCCATAGGCATTACAATTGTTCCTTCATCAAATGAAAAACTCGACCTTACATGTAATCGTATATTATATTTCTTTGCAAACTCAACAGATCTCGAGTGCAAAACTCCTGCACCTAGCCTGGCCAGCTCAAGCATCTCATCATAGCTAATTTCTTTTAGTTTTCTTGTTTGTGAAATCATTCTAGGATCTGCAGTGTAAACTCCGTCAACATCTGTATATATTTCACAATCTCTAGTTTTAAGTACCGCTGCCAGTGCAACTGCCGAAGTATCAGAACCTCCCCGTCCTAGTGTTGTTATATTTCCATCCTCATCAATACCCTGAAAACCTGCTACTATTACAACTTTCTTTTCTTCAATAGATTTAATAATTTTTTCTGTTGAAATATTCTCTATTTTCGCGTTCGAGAAATTCCCGTCTGTCATCATCTTTATCTGTGAGCCTGTATACGAAATAGCATCAATTCCAGCTTCTTGAAGAGCAATTGCAAGCAATGCTATAGATACCTGTTCACCGGTGGAAAGAAGCATATCCATTTCTCGCTTTGAAGGATTATCTGAAATCTCTTTCGCAAGTTCTATCAATACATCCGTCGTCTTACCCATTGCAGAAACAACTACCACTACGGAATAACCTTTATCGATATAAGTCTTTACCCTTGATGCAACTGCTTTAATTCTTTCGGGATCTTTAACCGACGTTCCACCGTATTTTTGTACTATAATTTTTTGTGACATATATTTATCCGTGATTTTATACTATTTCAAAAAGCTATTGTCTGAGTCCCTGTAGTAATAGTTTCAGCCGTACCTGAATTATGCGCTGTAAACGGACTCGCTCCTGAAAAAAGTGAACCGTAAGCCGGTTGTGCAACTGTATAAAATTTATACTTTCCCGGTGCCATATTATTAAATTTTACAGTAGTTCCTGAACCGGAATATGCAACATAAGGTGCAATTTTAAAATTCTTAACCGCAGCTTCATATGTATCCCATTTACTTTCATAAGTAGTAAGAGTACCACACGTACTGACAGCTATATTCCAATCATATTTGTAATCTTCATATTTCAGATAATAATCGAGAACAGCTTCAATATATGCTCCAGGGTATGAAGGAGATTGTGGAAGATCGCAATTAGTTGTAGTGTTAACTGCATTTCTCAAATTAACACCTGTGTCAGTTATAAAATAATCTGTAATAGGTTCACTCTCTGGAATTGCAATAACATAATAACCAGAAGCTACCCCAGTAACAGTTACACTTCCTGTCTTTCCGGGGACATATGCCCTTGCAACAGCGTGAAGATTACGTCCGATATCATTTTCACCAGCCCTTATATCTCGCAGCCAGTCAGAAGGAGCAAAATAGTGACAAACCTTAAATACACCTTCATCGTAATAATCATATTCATATTTTTTAATAAAATTCTTTATTACAAACCTTATTTCAAGAACAGTTTCTTCATTCTCACTGTCATAATCAAGCCCACCGGTTATAGGTATTTCAACTGGAAAATTTCTTAATATCGTACTAGCTTCTGTTCTAAGACTGTCCCAATATGAATTTACCTGAAGCTGATTAAAATCAAATCCCTGCCTTGTTGCTTCATGAAAGATGACAGTAGCAGGTTCTTCATAAGTCAGGGAGCTTCCAACCGATTGGTATATCATCGCATTATCTAAAATCATTTTTCTTATGTACACTTGAACAGTATCATAATGACCATTGCCAGGATCATCATTTTCCAATTCAATACCGCTCCCATTAAAAAAAGTATCATCTCCGGTTAACGAAGCTTCAATAACTTTTCTATAGTTTGAAAACTTTTTCCCATTTAACCTCACTTCGGCAATATCAAACATAAGAGTAGTTGGAAGCGTATCATTCGTTCCTGCTGTAAGTTGAACATCATCAACTGAATTTGTATCTTCTATCGGTGCAGCTTTTGGATCTTGCCCGACCATAGTGATAAAATTAGAATCCCCATCAGTCTCAAAAGTACCTTTGATCTTAACTTTTAATCTGTTTGTATCCATTTCTTTGAATATTGGAGTATCACCACACCCCACAAAAAAGAAAAGAACAATCATTAGCATTATATTCTTATATTTCATTATATATCAAACACCATTCTACAAATTAAGATTAAAGTACAGAGAAATTCCGGCATTAATCACATAACCGTTTTTAGGTTCATTCGGCAGATAATTTTCATAAAGGCAGAGATAATCTATCCTCAAAGCAATGTTTGCCAATTTTCCCGCCGGAAAGGAAATTTCAGTTCCGGCCATGAACATCGGATCCCACTGAGTTACATTATCAGGCTCCATATGCACATTACAGAATCCACCACCACCTTTAAGTTGTATTTTAACCGGAAGATCAATCGGAAGTAAATAAATAAAATTCATATATACCGGGTAGAGTCGCAGTTTATCTACTCCACTCGAATCAAATCCCTGATATGAAGCTTCAAGACCAATCTTTAGTGGTTCATACGGAAGATTATATCTAAAAAATGCACCACCCCCTAGATTAGTATCTACATGTTCTGCTGTATTAAATATTGGAGTAATAGGTCCATACCATAAACCTATTTGAGGTTTTAAAAAATACTTTTTTCTAGAGCTTGCCGTGAAAGCATCAGTTGCCAGACTAAACACTACAGTCAAAACACATACAAAAATTAGATTTTTTTTCATTTATTATCTGCCCAGAATACTTTAACTTAGCGGTGTTATTCTTAAAAATGAATGAATAATGTCAATAATTAAAATGCAGATTCATAAAAGTTAAGTGGCGGATTATAAATAATCCTATTTAGATATAGTCCATATGGTGGAGCTGTGAAACCACTCGCCGACCTGTCTTTTTTTTCAAGTATCTGTTTTATATATGAAGGGTCTCTTTTTTCCCTGTACATCTGAACAATTGTTCCAATAATTATTCTTATCATATTATGAAGAAAAGCATTAGCATTAAGCTTGATCTTAATAAGATCATCCTGTTCCGCGACATCAATCGATTCTATCTTTCTTACAGTACCGTTTCCAACTGATATTTTTTTGCAAAATGATGCAAAATCATTCTCACCAATAAGATATCCAGCAGCCTCTCTTATATAATCTGCTTCTAATGTGTGATTAATCCATAATGCTTTATTACGCATAAACGGTGTACGCAACGGATACCTGTAAATAAAATAAATATACTCCCTTTGTATAGCCATAAATCTTGAATGAAAATCGAATCCTACTTTAAAAGCATTTTTTACTGATATATCCGAAGGTAATATTCCATTGAGGCTTATACACATCTTTTGAAGTGAAATTTCATTAGCAAGATCAAAGTGAACAACCTGCCCAAGAGCATGAACGCCCGTATCCGTCCGCCCGGAAGCAGTTACTCTGACATTTTCCTTTGTTAGAATTTCTATTGCATTTTCAAACTCACCCTGGATTGTTTTCCCACCATTCTGCAATTGCCATCCATTAAAAAGAGTACCATCATATTGAACTAATAACGCATATCTGCTCAAACTTCCTTTTCCCCTTCCCACTGCTCAAGCATTGCATTAATTTTATCATATAATATTCTGGTTTTTTCAAGTAATTCAGTAGGAACATTCTTTGAAGATTTCCCTGAACCAAAAAGCCTGCTCAAGTATTTTTTACTGATGTTGAAATTTTCAATCCTTTTATTTATATCCTTTTCTGTAGTACCATATTTTACAGTAAGAACCGCAGATAAATAAAGTATACCTTCATAACCCCAGTTTCTGTCAGTATCTGGCCCCATATTCCCGGCTGCATCTGCAGGTTCAGCGCCACTTTGCAATAAATCGAGAATTTTAAGATAGAAATCATATGATTTCTTATAGAAAAATAAAGATAATTTTTTATATGGCTGATCCGGATATTCTTCTGCGAGGTCTGAAAAAAGCCAGGCAGCTCGTATAGAAGAAACGCCTTTTTTAAAAGTAGGTGCAACATTTTTTTTCCTGAAATTATAGCAATCAACTGCGAGCATGTATGATGCGGCTGCAAGCATTAAGTTTCTGTCATCATTAAAATCCAGTTGATTAAAAAATTTTTCAACCGCATTTTTTCTTGCAGGTTTCATCTGCTGCAGCTTTGATATTTCATCATCTGTAATGTCGCTAAAATCTTTTGGATAAGCAGTGTATAAACAGTTTGGACATACATTCAATATATATGCAAGAGGATACACTTTACCATATTTTTTACTTTCCTTATATAACCTTCTAAGTTCATCAGTAATTTTTTCTGCAATTAACCTTCCGCTTCCTGTAAACATCTCTTCACGATAAAACTCATTTGTACAAACTGGGCAAAGAGTTTTATTTTTCTGCCTGAAGGATATTTTTTTTGTCTCTTCCATTTTTTACTCCCTATTTCAGTTATACATCCATTTTTTACTAATAACAATTTTAAACACTTTGCAGATAAACTATCTTTTTCATCATTTAATTCAGATATATTTTACCCATATTTTTTTTCAATTATTACCAGATAATACAAATATTTTACTTTCTATTCTTTAATATCAATAAATATTCTATAAATATTCAACAAAATTTTTTTACTTTTTTAAATTGATAAATTTGATATTTTTTAATAAAATTAATTATTTAATTTTATAGTTAAGTGATGTATTTCTATTGTCGAATATATAATGTCAGAATATATTCTGCAATAGAGGAAATTATGAAAATTACAAAAACTGCTACCTTATTAATGACTTCCATTATTTTAATATATTCTAATGCTTTTGCTATTTCATCAGCCGTAAAATCGAGTAAAGATTATTACTATACAACAAAGATACTCCGTGAAATGAAACCAATGTTGACTAATTTTAAAACAGATGAAAATCAGAAAGCATATGAAAATCTTATGAAGAATTTCGAGGACGCTACTCTTGAATATTATGGAACAAATTATGATTCTTCAGCTACAAAATATTATAATCTTAAACTTGAAATTATTAAAGTTCTTGAAACAGTAAGTAAAATTTATATAAGTAGAACAAAAGAAATTTTAGCCGCTACCGCAGCAGAAAATAGTGTGATCGAAGTATTTATAACTTACAACAAAAACAGCGGTTATTCTACTTACTTTAATAAACCATTTGATCCACTTAAAGATGTTAAACCATATGATGATAAATTTACTTCAAAAGATTTTCATTTTTTCTACGATTCACATAGAGTTGAAACTTATTTACGTGATGGTCATTCAAATTTTAGTGATGCCTTAAAGTTTTTTAATGATCCTGAAATAGCATTTATAAAAAGTAGAAAAAAAATTAAATCTGATCAACTTAACTTTATAATAGATAAATATATGAATACTATACAATTCTGTCGTATGGCTAAACAATCAGCAATTGAAATATATAAAATAAAAAATGAATTCAATACAGGTTCTATACAGGATAAATATGATTTGAAAAAAAATCAGATAACATCAATTTTTGATGATAGAATCCCTGAAAAATTTAAAGTCGACGCTATTGATAATGAAAAACTGTTATATCCCGTGGAATTGGAAAGAAAGAAAAAGACATCTGAAAAGAAAAAATAAAAAAGCTTCAGCGAACTGAAGCTTTTTACTTTATAAATAAAAATGATTATTTAGATTTTTTTTCTTTAACTTTTTTTAACTTATCATCTTTTTTATTTTCTTTCACCGGCTCAGTTTTTTTCACTCTTTCAACAAGTTCAACAATAGCCATTTCTGCAGCATCTCCCTGCCTTGTGCCAAGAAGATACATTCTTGTATATCCGCCTTTACGATCTTTAAATCTCAAAGCAATATCATCAAAAAGTTTTGCTACTACATCTCTGTTTTTTATTACCTTGAGAACTTCCCTTTTATTATGAAGCTTTTTTTCACCTTCAGTCTCAGGTATTTCAATATTATGTTTTGCCTTTGTAATTAATTTTTCAGATATCTTTTTTAACTCTTTTCCTTTCTGCTTTGTTGTTACAATTCTTTCATGTTCAAATAACGAAGTAACCATATTGTCAAACATAGCTTTTCTATGCGAATGAGTTCTTCCAAGCTGTCTTACTTTATTTTTGTGTCTCATTTATAAACCTCATTCAATCCTTTAGTCCAAGACTTAAATGGTAAGCCTCAAGTTTAGTCTTTATTTCCTTAAGCACAACATCACTATTATGCTTGGATTTCCTTACTTCATCTTCTGTTCTTTTTACTAGCTCGTCCAAAGTAGAAATATCAAGGCTTTTTAATGTATTATAAGCACGTACTGAAAACTCAATGTCATCTATTGATTTAGACAGAAGAACTTTCATTTTTTCGATACCTTCATCAACCTGTTCTTCTTCCTCTTCCTGCTCTTCCTCAAAATTAATAAAAATTGACATATGATCTTTTATAATTTTTGCCGATTGAGCTAAGGCATCATCTGGTCTTATTGAACCATCTGTCCATATTTCAAGAATTAGTTTATCATAGTCTGTCCTTTGAGAAACCCGTGTATCTTCAACCTTTACATTCACTTTTTGGACTGGTGAAAATATAGAATCTATTGAAATAACCCCAACAGTTTCAGTATTTAATTTATTAACTTCAGAAGGAACATACCCCCTTCCTCTTTCAATCTGTACTTCCATATCTATTTTAGCCGAATCATTAAGTGTTGCAATTTTAATATCTTTATTCATTACTTCAACATCAGGATCAATATTAAAATCAGAACCTTTTAATTCTCCTGCTCCTTCTTTAACTATATGGAGAACTTTTGAAATTTCACCTTCATATTTAAATCTCAATTTTTTTAGATTTAATATAATACGAGTTACATCCTCATATACACCGCTTATCGTTGAGAACTCATGTGGTACACCTTCAATTTTTATTGCAGTGATGGCCGCACCTTCAATTGATGACAGAAGTACTCTTCTAAGTGAATTTCCAACTGTCAAACCATAACCTTTTTCAAAAGGCTCAGCTATAAACCTGCCATAATTTGGTTGTAAATCATCATGTTCAAATGATATTTTACCTGGTCTTTTAAAGCCCTTAAGAAGATTTTTTTGGGCCATTTTCTCCTCCAACAAAATAATAAATAAATAGCTCTATCGAATATCGAAAAACTACTTATTTTGAATAAAGTTCTATTACAAGCTGCTCATTGAAACCATCTTTAATGTCTTCTCTTTTCGGTATTCTGATAATCTTTGCTACTTTGTTTTCATAATCAACATCAACCCACTCAGGCTTAGAATCAATAGCTTTTGAAAGTTTAATTGAGTCTTCAAGGATTAAATTTGTTTTAAAATAATCTCTTATTTCAACCTTATTTCCTTCTCTGACAATAAAAGAAGGAATATCAACAACTCTATCATTTACAAGAATATGTTGATGCTGAATTAACTGTCTTGCCTGAGATCTTGAAGTAGCAAAACCAAGTCTATATATTACATTATCAAGTCTTCTTTCAAGAAGTGATAACATATTCTCACCAGTAACACCTTTCATTCTGTTGGCATTTTCAAAATTAATTCTGAATTGCTTTTCAAGAAGTCCATATGCCCTTTTTATTTTCTGTTTTTCTCTTAACTGAACAGCATAATCTGACATTTTTGCCCTTCTTTTTCTAGGTGGTCCTGGAGGATATTTTTTATTTCCTTTTAACGGACATTTATCAGTCAGACATCTCTGCCCTTTCAACATCAAAGGAGTCATTTCTCTTCTACACAATTTACATTTTGGACCTGTATATTTAGCCATATTGAAAACTCTCCGTTACACTCTTCTTCTTTTCTTTGGTCTGCATCCATTGTGGGGCACTGGAGTTATATCTTTTATTTTAGAAATATTCAATCCGCTTTGAAACAAAGATCTTACAGCAGCTTCTCTGCCAATTCCCGGACCTTTAACATAAACTTCTATAGACTGTAAACCTGCTGCTTCTATTGCACTTTCAGCTGCAGTTTTAGCTGCCATCTGAGCTGCAAAAGGTGTTGATTTTCTCGACCCTTTAAAACCCTCGCCTCCAGAGGTTGCCCAAGAAATTACATTTCCCTGCATATCTGTAAGAGTAACAATAGTATTATTATATGTTGCCTGAATAAATGCTTTTCCGACAGGAATATTTTTTTTCTCTTTTTTCTTTACTTTTTTTTGTTTCACTTCAGATACCTCTTATTTCTTTTTCTTGCTACCAACAGATACTCTACGATTTCCTTTACGAGTCCTTGCATTATTTTTTGTATTTTGTCCTCTGACAGGCAATCCTCTTCTATGCCTTATTCCCCTATAGCATCCTATATCCATGAGCCTTTTTATATTCATAGCAATCTCAGTTCGAAGATCACCTTCAACTTTTACTTTCTGATCTATATACTTCCTTATACTTGCTATCTCATCATCTGTAAGATCTTTTACTCGCGTATCCGGATTAATACCAGCTTCTACTATAATTTTTTGAGCCGTACTTGGTCCTATCCCATATATATAGGTTAATCCAACTTCTACTCTTTTATCACTTGGTAAATCTACACCTGCTATCCTTGCCATAAAGTCCTCTTAAATAAGATTAATGTTTTTTAACTGTTCTAACCTTTTGTCTCTGTTTATGTCTCGGATTTGTACAGATTACCCGGACAACACCATGCCTTTTAATTACTTTGCATTCACTGCAAACTTTCTTAACTGAAACTCGAACTTTCATAAATAATACCCCTCATTGAACAAAAAGCCATTTACTGTTGGCATTCTTTTTATGTCAACATTATTCTGCTTATTCCCTGTTATTTTGATCTGTAAGTGATTCTTCCGCGATTAAGATCATATGGCGATAATTCAACTGTAACTTTATCACCAGTAAGAATTTTAATATAATGCATCCTCATTTTGCCTGATATATGCGCTAAAACAATATGACCATTATTTAATTTAACTCTGAACATGGCATTAGGAAGCGGTTCAACAACTACTCCTTCAACCTCTATTGGTTCTTCTTTAGCCATAAACTCTCTCTAAAAATATATTAGAATCTTCCCTGAATTTTTTTCTTGCCACCAAGAAAACCATCATAATGCCTCATTAATAATTGTGATTCTATCTGCTTCAAAGTATCCAAAGCAACACCTACTATTATAAGAAGAGATGTCCCTCCAAATAAAAAAGCCATTTCTCTTGGAACCTGTTCCGGCCATATTCTAATTATAAAATCCGGAATTATTGCAATTAGTGCAAGAAAAATTGATCCTGAAAGAGTAAGCCTGTTTAAGATCCCCATTAAATGATCTGAAGTATTTACTCCAGGTCTTATTCCTGGAATAAAACCTCCATATTTTTTTAAATTATCAGCAATTTCAACCGGGTTAAAACGTAACTGAGTATAAAAAAAGCAGAAAAATATGATAAGAGCACTGTAAATAATTATATATGGTATCTGACCCGGTGTCAGCCAGAATTGGAGCTTATTAAGGTATGTATTACTGTGAACACCAGCCATCCTTACCATCTGTGCCGGAAAAACTATTATTGCAGATGCAAAAATAATTGGGATAACGCCTGCAGCATTTACTCTTAATGGAATATATTGTGATGATCTGCCTACTGTAGCATTCCCCACTGTTCTTTTACCATATTGGACAGGAATTCTTCTCATACCAAGAGTTAAAAGTATACACGCTGCAACTACAAGAAAGAAAAGCCCAAGAAGAATAAATCCTACAATAGGTTCTCCCGTATCTGATATTTTTTTACCTGTTGCAACAATTGATTGAGGTAAACGAACGACAATCCCTGCCATAATAATCAAAGATATACCGTTACCAATTCCTCTTTCGGTAATCATCTCTCCCATCCACATTAGCACCATAGTTCCTGTTACTATAGCAATTACAGCAGTAATTACAAAACTTATACCTCCATCAGTTGGAACAACTGTTGCTCCATCTGATGTCCTCATAGATTGCATCCAGAAAGTCAAACCTAAGCCCTGAATAGTACAAAGCAATACTGTACCATACTTTATATATTGCATTATTTTTTTCTGGCCTTCAGCCCCTTCTTTTGCCAATTCAGCAAGATAAGGAAAAACTACTTTCAGAAGATCTACAATTATCGATGAAGAAATATATGGCATAATACCAAGTGCAAATATAGTGAATCTTTTTAAAGCACCACCTGCAAAAAGATCAAAAAAATCGAGCATTCCTGCACTTTCTGCTTCAATAAAATAATTTTTCAGAGCATCAACATTAATTCCCGGAATTGGTATATGAGCACCTATTCTATAAATTATCAAAACAAAAATAGTAAAAAAGATCCTTTTTCTTAAATCTGGAATTTTAAAAATATTAGCTACTGCACTTGACATTCATTTATCCTGACGTTTAATAGTTTATTTTTTCCTGATTATGGCTTCTCCGCCGGCATTTTTAATTTTTTCAAATGCACTTGCAGAAAATGAGTCAGCAATAACTTTAACAGACTTCTTAAATTCTCCATTCCCTAGAATTTTTATAAGCTTTTTTGAATCTTCAATTAAGCCTTTATTAAAAAGGATTTCCGGATTTATTTCACTTGAATCCAGTTTATCAATCTGCTCTACGTTTACAATCTGATAATATTTTTTAAAAATATTATTAAAGCCTCTTTTAGGTATACGTCTCTGCAATGGCATCTGACCGCCTTCAAACCATGCACGATGCTTACTTCCCGACCTTGCCATCTGACCTTTATGACCTCTACCGGCAGTTTTTCCACCACCTGCAGAAGGTCCAGTACCTACTCTTTTCCTCTTTTTAATTGAATCAGGTTTTTTTATGGTATATTGTTCCATTGCTGTTTCTCTCTATAATTATGAAATTATTTCCTTAACTTCCACAAGATGATGTACTTTCATAATCATCCCCCTGATTACAGGATTATCATCATGTTCTCTTGTTGCGTTAATTTTTCTTAAACCAAGAGCAACAAGAGTCGCTCTTTGTTTCGGTTTGGTGCATATACTGCTTTTTATTTGCTTTACTAATAATTTTTTTGCCATCGCTTTACTCCCAAAGTTTGGAGACTGGAATTTCTCTTATTACGGCAGCCTCTTTTAAACTTCTCAATTGTAAAAGTCCATCAAGTGTAGCTTTAACTATATTTATTGGATTTCTTGATCCCTGAGCTTTTGTCAATATATCAGAAATCCCTGCTTTTTCAATAACCGCTCTTACTGAAGCACCAGCAATTATACCGGTTCCTGGAGCTGCCGGTTTCATAATAACTTTTGCAGATTTAAATTGACCAATCACTTCATGAGGAATTGTATTTTTATTCAAATTTACTTTGTATAAATTCTTTTTAGCATCTTCTTTACTTTTATCTATTGCATCTGGAACATCATTTGCTTTACCAAAACCAACACCAACATGACCATCACCATCTCCTATCACAGATAAAGCACTGAACGAAAATCTTCTACCCCCCTTTACAACCTTTGCAACCCTGTTTATTACTACAACTTTATCAGTAATCTCTACTCCATCAACTTTTACTTTTTTTCTTTTAATCTTCATATTAAACTCCTAGAACTCTAGCCCATTTTCACGGGCTGCATCAGCAAAAGCCTTTATTTTTCCGTGATAAAGATATCCATTCCTGTCGAACACAACCTTTTTTATACCTTTTGTCACAGCTTTTTCAGCAATAAGTTTCCCCAGTACTTTGGCCGCTTCGATATTTCCGTTATTTTTTAAATCCGGAAATTCCTGTGAAAGTGAAGATAAAGCAACAAGTGTATGACCCCTGGTATCATCAATTATCTGCGCATAAAAATTCTTATTACTTCGAGAGATACATAATCTAAAGATATCACTACTGGTTCTAATCTTTTTCTTAACTCTTAGTCTTCTTCTATTAAATCTTTTCTTTTTTAAAGACAACTTATCCATTATTTTTTACCTGTTTTTCCTGCTTTTTTCCTGACATTTTCATTTTTATATCTAATGCCTTTCCCTTTATACGGTTCAGGTGGACGTAGTTTTCGTATATTCGCTGCAATCTGACCTACTTGTTCTTTATTGAATCCTTTCACTTTAAATTTTGTCGGCTCTGTTACTTCAAGAGTTATTCCCTTAGGCGCTTGAAACAATATTGTATGAGAATATCCTAATTGAAACTGTATATCAGCTCCCTGTTGTATGGCCCTGTATCCAACACCAACAATTTCCATTTCTTTAACAAATCCGGTTGAAACACCAACTATCATATTATTAATTAAAGTTCTGAATAGACCATGGTAAGCCTTCAGTTGCTTATTATTATCATCGTCAATTATTACATTGAGCGTATTTGCTTCTTTTTTTACATTAACACCAGTCAATAAATTTAAATTGTCTTCACCAAGTGGACCTTTTACATTAACATTTGAATCAATTATACTAACTGTTACAGTTCCTGGTATCTCGACTGGTAATTTCCCTATTCTAGACATATCTATACACTCTTTCCACTATGAAATTTCACAAATAACTTCGCCGCCAACATTCAGCTTCTGAGCAGCTTTGTTTGTTATTACACCCTTTGGTGTAGATAAAATCCTTATTCCAATATTATTAAAAACTGGTTTTAATTCTTCAGCTTTTGTATAGACTCTTCTTCCAGGCTTACTAATCCTAACAAGACTTAACAATGCAGATTGATTCTGATCACTATATTTTAAATAAACTCTCAATATTTTCTGCTTATTATCTTCAATGATTTTATAATTTTTAATAAATCCTTCATCCTTCAATATCTTAGCTATAGCAACTTTCATTTTTGATGATGGGATATCTACTTTCAAATGCTCTGCCTTGACTGCATTCCTTACTCGAGTTAGCATATCTGCAATTGGATCACTAGTAGCACTCATGTTTCAACCACTCTCCACTTTTATTTTCTACCATGACGATTTCGTTACACCAGGAATAGCACCAACACTGGCAAGCTTTCTAAAACAGATTCTACACATATCAAATCTTCTTATATAGCCCCTGGGTCTCCCACATATTGCACATCTATTATAATTGCGCACTTTAAATTTTCCGCCCATCTTGTGTTTGGCGATCATACTTGTTTTTGCCATATTAATTACCCTGCTCCCTAAACGGCATTCTGAATTCTTTCAAAAGAGCATAAGCCTCTTCTTTTGTTTTTGCAGAAGTTACTATAGTAACATTAATGCCATGTATTTTTTCTGTTTTATCAAAGTTTATTTCCGGGAAAATAATCTGTTCCATTATAGAAAAATTATAATTACCATTAGTATCAAATGATTTTGGAGAAAGACCTTTGAAGTCTCTTACACGCGGAAGAGCAATATTTATCAACCTGTCAATAAATTCATACATCATAACACCACGCAGAGTAACCCTGCAGCCGACATCATATCCTTCCCTGATTTTAAAATTTGCTATTGATTTTCTTGCAACAGTTTTTACAGCTTTCTGCCCAGTAATCATAGTCAGTTCATCAATCACAGAATTGAGATAATTAGTATTAGAGTGTGCATCACCCATCCCGACGTTTAACACTATTTTTTCCAATTTCGGTACCTGCATGACAGTTTTATACTTAAAACTATCCATCAGATTCTTTTTATACTTTTTATTGTATTCGTCTCTTAATCTTACTTGCATGTCCAATATCCTTATTTATCTATGCTTTTTGAGCACGATTTACAAATTCTTGATTTCGATTTATCTTTTAATTCTACTCCAATTCTTACACCCTTTTTGCATTTATCACAAAAATACATAACATTGGAGATATGAATAGGAAATTCAAGATTTATCATTCGTCCCTGAGGATTCTCCTGTGAAGGTTTCAGATACTTATTTCTTTTATTAACACCTTCAACAATGATTCTACCCTTTACTCTGTCGACCTTTAATATTTTTCCTCTTTTACCTCTATTTGAACCACTGACAACCACGACATTATCATTAATTTTCAGTTTAGTCTTTACACAATCACTTACACTATTCATCTCAAACCTCTTTATAGAACTTCAGGAGCAAGTGATACAATTTTAAGAAAATTCTTATCACGCAACTCTCTTGCAACCGGCCCAAAAATCCTTGACCCTTTAGGCTCACCTTTCGCATCAATTATAGCCACAGCATTGTCATCAAACCTTATATAAGTTCCATCTTTCCTTCTTACCGGTTTTTTGGTTCTTACAACAACAGCTTTTAATACTGACTTGTTGTGTACTTTTTTACCGGTAGAATCCTTCAATCCGTATGATGGCTGTGAATCCTGCACTGCAACAACTATTATATCTCCAACAGAAGCATATCGTCTTTTTGATCCACCAAGAACTTTGATACACATAACTTTTTTTACACCGCTGTTATCCGCTACCTCAAGAATTGTCTGCACCTGTATCATGACAAACCCCTATTTTACTTTCTCTATAATTTCAATCAATCTGTATCTTTTTTCTTTTGATAATGGCCTTGATTCTTCAATCCTAACTAAATCACCAATTGAGCACTCATTTTTCTCATCATGACCTTTCAGTTTTTTAGTTCTTCTTACTGATTTTTTATAAAGTGGATGCATAACCAGATCTTCAATCTCAACCACTATAGTTTTATCCATTTTATTACTAATTACTTTGCCAATTAACTGTTTTCGTGTCGCTTTCATTTACATAATCTCCGGTTTTTTTTTACCCTCGTGATTTTCTGATTCCTAACTCATATTCATTTTTAAGGGTCAAAATTCTGGCTATATGACGTTTTAAACCTTTAATCTTTTTTGGATTATCTACTTTACTTGTTACTGATTTAAACCTTTCTTTACGAAGCTCTATTTTTGAATCAACAAGGCTTTTGTTTAGCTCAACCATTGTCAATTCTTCTATTTTTCCTTTCATATCATTGCCTCTAGCTTTTACTAATACTTTTAACCTAATTTCTCAACTTGTACAATTTTTGTTTTTAAAGGAAGCTTGTGAGAAGCGCTTTCAAGAGCCTCTCTTGCCATAATTTCATCAACACCAGCTATCTCAAACAGAATTCTACCCGGTTTAATTCTAGCAACAAATCCTTCCGGATTACCTTTTCCTTTTCCCATCCTCGTTTCAGCTGCTTTTTTTGTAAAGGGAAAATCAGGAAAAATTCTTATCCATAGCTTTCCGCCCCTCTTCACTTTTCTATTTATAGCAATCCTTGCTGCTTCAATCTGTCTACTTGTTATTTTTGCGGATTCAAGAGCTTTCAAACCATATTCTCCGAATGCAACAGTAGCCCCTTTCTGAGCGGACCCTCCCATTCTGCCCCGCATAACTTTTCTGTATTTTACTCTTTTTGGCATCAACATAGCAATTCACCTTATCC
Source organism: Spirochaetota bacterium (assembly GCA_963664815.2). Lineage (GTDB taxonomy): Bacteria > Spirochaetota > UBA4802 > UBA4802 > UBA5550 > WRGT01. The sequence goes on along the minus strand of CAXXHB010000003.1, from coordinate 172,054 downwards.
GTTGAACATTATCGGGTTTTTCTTTTTACAGAATATTTATCTTCTTCTTCCTGATCTTTCGTCAAAACATCACCATTATAAAGCCAGACTTTAACACCAATCAAACCGAAAGAAGTAAGTGCTTCAGCAACTCCATAGTCTATGTCAGCTCTTAAAGTATGAAGAGGAATTCTTCCTTCTTTAAAAGATTCAGTTCTGGCCATTTCTGCATTATTTAATCTTCCTGAAACCATTATTTTAATTCCCAGAGCACCACTTCTCATTGCATTAGTGATAGCCTGTTTAACAGCTCTTCTATATGGGAACCTTGCTTCAATCTGTGATGCAATCTGCTCAGCTATAAGCTTTGAATTTTTCTCAGGTTTTTTTACTTCAACTATATTTATATATACCGTTTTAGAAGCCAATTTCTGTAGTTGATTTTTTAAATCTTCAATATCAGCTCCTTTTTTTCCTATCAAAACTCCTGGACGTGCAGCATTTATATTCACATTGACTCTGTCAGGAAATCTTTCAATAGTAACTTTGGCTATTCCTGCATTTTTCTTTTCTTTAGCTACAAACTTCTTAATTCTAATATCTTCGTGAAGATTAGTAGCATATTCCTTTTTTTCATCATACCATACAGAATCCCATGTTCGGTTTATTCCTAACCTGATACCTATTGGATTTACCTTCTGACCCATTATTTTTCCCTTTACCTATCTTTTAATTTTCATCAGATAATATAATTGTTACACTGCTGGTTCTTTTTCTGATTCTGCCTGCTCTTCCCCGTGCTCTTGCCGCAAATCTTTTCATTGTAGGACCTTCATCTACTGCAATTTTCTTAATAAATAAAGCTTCATCAATTATATCAGGATTAAGAAATTTAGCATTAGCGCCCGCAGAGCTTAATGTTTTTAAAACAATTTTTGCACCTTTATTTGGCAGATGTTTTAACACATCAATAGCTTCAGGTAATGAAAAACCTTTTATTTCATTTGTTACAAGACGTACTTTTGAAGCAGATATTCTATTGTTAATTGATTTAGCGGATGATTCCATTTTTAATCCTCTTTACCTTTTCTTCTTGGCCAATTTATCATCTTTACTTGTATGGCCCCTATATGTCCTTGTTGGAGAAAATTCGCCAAGTTTATGCCCAATCATATTTTCTGAAATATATACAGGAATAAAAATCTTTCCGTTATGAACCATTAAGGTATGTCCTATCATATCAGGAAATATAGTAGATCGCCTTGACCATGTCTTTATAGCTTTTTTTAAATTAGTGGAATTCATCTCTTCAATCTTCTTAAATAATTTAGAGTCCACATATGGTCCTTTTTTTATTGACCTTCCCATATCAACCCTTCCTTCTCTTAATTATATAATTATCACTATATTTATGTCTTTTCCTGGTTTTATAACCTTTTGAAGGCTGGCCCGTAGGTGAAACCGGATGACGTCCACCCGAAGACTTTCCTTCTCCTCCACCGAGGGGGTGATCAACAGGATTCATCGCAACTCCTCTGACCTTTGGTCTTTTATTCAACCATCTAGATCTTCCCGCTTTACCAATTGTCTGGTTGATATAATCCTTGTTCCCTACAGATCCTATTGTGGAATAGCACTCTTTGTGTATTTTTCTTATCTCACCTGATGGAAGTTTAACAAGGCAATACTCTCCTTCTTTTGCAGCAAGAATTGCAGTAGTTCCAGCAGATCTTACAAGCTGACCACCTTTACCTTTATGTAATTCAATGTTATAAATATTAGCACCAAGTGGTATATTTTTCAAAGGAAGCGAATTCCCTGCTTTGATTTCAACTGATTCCCCGGACTCAATTTTATCACCAACCTTTAAGGATTCAGGTGCAATAATATACCTCTTTTCACCATCAACATAAAATATTAATGCAATATTTGCTGATCTATTTGGATCATATTCTATTGTTGCAACTTTCCCAGGTATACCAAATTTATTTCTTTTAAAATCAATTACCCGAAGTTTACGTTTATGACCTCCGCCTCTCCTTCTCATTGTAATCTGACCTTTAAATCCTCTGCCAGAATCACCGGTTTTACCCTTAGTTAAGGGTTTAAATGGCTTTTCTTCAGTCAGTTCACTTTTATCAAGTACTGTTTTATACCTTAAACTCGGCGTAATTGGTCTAAATTTTTTAATTCCCATTTTTTTATCCTTTATCTAACAGTCCTTAATTATTGACCTTCAAATATCTCTATTTTGTCACCAGCTTTCAGCGTAACTATCGCTTTTTTCCAAGCTGAACGTTTACCGATTCTGAATCTGAGTCTTCTATTTTTTCCTCTGACATTTAAAATGTTCACCTTTTCAGGAGTAACATTAAACAACTCTTTTAATGCCTGTTTTACTGTCAGCTTATTCGCATCTCTGGCAACCTGGAACACATATTTTTGCTGCTCCATTAATACAGTTGTTTTCTCAGAAATAATAGGCCTTATTATTACATCATTGGAATTCATTTTACTTCACCTTGGCATATTTTTCATTTATTTGACTGAGAGCATTTTCGGTAAAAATAATTTCCTTTGAATAAAAAATATCTCTACCAGACATTCTACTTACATGATTGTATCTAAACCATGGTATATTTCTAATAGCTCTTTTAAGTAAAAAATCATCCGCATCAGGATTTCCGGAAACCAGAATCCCCTTTGTAATCGATAATGCATTACCTATCTTGGCTATATTTTTTGTCTTACCATCAACATTAAAATTCTCCACCACTCTCACTGCGCCTTCTTTTGCTTTTTGTGAAAAAATGGATATAAACGCAGCCTTTTTTATTTTCTTGGGAAGCTGGATTGAATAATCCCTGGGCTTCCGGGGGAAAATCATTCCACCACCACGCCATATTGGAGATCTGGATGTACCAGCCCTGGCACGTCCTGTTCCTTTCTGCCGCCATGGTTTAGCACCGCCACCACTTACTTCAGCTCTTCCCTTTGCTGAATGAGTACCCTGTCTTAAATTGGCATTCGCTGCTTTAATGTATTCATATATTAAAACATCATTAACTTCTGCCGAGAATATTGCATCAGAGAGATCAACCTGTCCTACTACTTTCCCGTCAATTGAATATTTATCAACTTTCATAATAATTTCACCTAATTCGCAACTGTTACTTTTATAATCGTATCTTTCCTTCCCGGAATTGCCCCTGAAATAAGAACAACATTTTTATCTTCCAGAACCTTAACCACTTTAAGATTCTTAACTGTTACTGTTTTATTACCAAAGCGGCCAGGCATTTTTTTCCCTTTCCATACTTCAGCAGGATATGTATGTGCCCCTATTGAACCTGGAGCTCTGTGAAAGTGAGAACCGTGAGTTATTCTACCTCCACCAAAACCGTGTCTTTTAATAACACCTGCAAATCCATGTCCTTTCGAAACTCCGGTAACTTCAACTGTATCATTTTCCTGAAAGATAGTACATTTAATCTCGCTTCCGACTTCAAGAGTATCATCAAAGTTTTCAACTTCCGCAAAATGTCTTTTGGGGGGAATATTCTTTTTCTTGAGATCGTCAACAATAGGTTTTGTAAGCCTACTCTCTTTTTGATCAACAAACCCCAGCTTTAATGCTGAATAACCGTCATTTTCAACAGTTTTCTTCTGAACAACAATGCATGGAGTTATTTCACACGCAGTAACAGGAATAACTGTTCCATCTTCTTTTATAAACTGAGTCATGCCTATTTTTTTACCGAATAGTGCCTTTTTCATCACCTTAACCTGTCTATCTAAATAAATTCTTAAATTACTGTAACGGAAAGTTTTACAATTATTCCCGAAGCAGAAATGTACTTCTTGTTAAATTTTAGTTTAATCCGATTATGATTTAATATCTACGGATACACCCGCGGGAAGTTCAAGCTTCATTAATGCTTCAACTGTATCTGAGTTTGGATCAATAATATCAATTAATCTTTTATGAGTTCTGATTTCAAACTGCTCCCTTGCTTTCTTGTTTACGTGGGGAGATCTTAACACACAAAACTTTTCAATTTTTGTCGGAAGCGGAATAGGTCCTGATATTTTTGCCCCACTTCTATTTGTAGTTGTAACAATTTTCTCCGCTGACTGATCAAGGAGTTTTGCATCATACGATCTCAGCTTAACTCTTATACGCTGCCCTGCTAACTTTCCCACTTTTTTCACCCTGTACATTTATAGATAATGATCGTCAGACATATTTGCCTGACGATCATATTTTATTAAACTTTTTTCTTATTCAATTACCTTAACAACAACGCCTGCTCCAACTGTTCTTCCACCTTCACGAATTGCAAATCTAAGCTCTTCTTCCATTGCAATTGGAGTAATAAGTTCCACAGTAATATCAATATCATCACCAGGCATAACCATTTCAACTCCCTGAGGAAGCTGTATAGTTCCTGTAACGTCTGTTGTTCTGAAGTAGAACTGTGGACGATAATTACCAAAAAAAGGAGTATGTCTTCCACCCTCTTCTTTTTTCAATACATATACTCTACCTGTAAACTTTTTATGAGGAGTGATAGAACCGGGTTTAGCAAGAACCTGTCCCCTTTCTACATCTTCTTTTGCAACACCTCTCAACAGACATCCAACATTATCACCGGCAAATCCTTCATCAAGAATTTTTCTGAACATTTCAACACCGGTACAAACAGATTTTTTAGTTTCTGTAAAACCTATTATCTCTACATCATCACCAGTACGAACAACACCTCTTTCAATCCTTCCGGTAACAACAGTTCCACGACCGGTAATTGAAAAGACATCTTCTATAGGCATTAGAAAAGGTTTATCTTTAGCTCTTATAGGATCTGGTATATATGAATCAAGTGCTTCACCAAGCTTTATAACTGACTGAAACCACTCATCATCTTTCTTTCCAGCTTCAGCTGCCTCAAGAGCCTTAAGAGCAGAACCTGGGATCACAGGTACATCATCTCCCGGGAAGTCATTTTTTGAAAGAAGTTCTCTGATCTCCATTTCAACAAGTTCTACCATCTCTCCTCTGTCAGAAGGATCAAGCATATCAACCTTGTTTAAAAAAACTATCATTTGAGGTACATTAACCTGGTGAGCAAGAAGAACGTGCTCTCTTGTCTGAGGCATTGCACCATCAGTTGCAGCGACAACAAGAATCGCCGCATCCATCTGAGCAGCACCTGTAATCATATTCTTTATATAATCTGCGTGTCCCGGACAATCAACGTGAGCATAATGTCTTGCAGGTGTTTCATATTCCTGATGAGAAGTTGCAATTGTTATACCCCTTTGTCTTTCCTCGGGTGCATTATCTATCTGATCAAAATTTACCGGTTTACCAGTTCCATACGCGCAATGAAAAACTTTTGTTATAGCAGCAGTTAAAGTGGTTTTGCCATGGTCAATATGACCAATAGTCCCAACATTAACATGCGTTTTGTTCCTTTCAAATTTCTGTTTTGCCATTAGATTTCTCCTTACTAATTTTAAATTTTAACTCATAATTACTTTTGATTATATTATAATTCTCGCAATTTGTGGAATTGCATTGCACATACATAGTAAATCCGCTAACGATTTCAGAAGCGAGCTTATGAAATAAAAAAAAAACTCATTATTCTGTCAAGTATAATTACCAATTTTAAGCTATATTTTAAAAAATAACAGCTCAACCGGCATTTTCCAGAAAAAACTGTAATTTTCCGCTTTCATAACAGAAAATTTACACGAATGTCACTGTCTAAAACAAAAGAAATTTTGTAAAACAAAAAATCTGTTTTAAATTAAATTAATACCTAATTACTTATAAAATCAAAAAAATTCTTTCCATAACAGCAATGTTCCACGGAAAAACAAGATCATATTATTCCGCTTATTCTGCCAAGTATTCTGTTCATTACTGTTTCTGGTACAAGATCATAATGAGAATACTGAAGAGTATGAGTTGCTCTCCCCTGGCTCATAGATCTTACTGCAGTTGCATATCCGAAAGCTTCAGAAAGAGGAATTAATGCATCAATAATCTTAAGCTCTCCTCTATAATCTATATTTTCTATTTTTCCTCTTCTTGAATTAAGATCATTAATAATTTCTCCGGTATATTCATCGGGCGATACAATTTCAAGCTTCATAACCGGCTCCATAAGAAATGGCCTTGCTGCTCTTACACCATCTTTTAATGCCATATTTGCCGCTATTCTATATGCCAGCTCGGTGGATTTAAGCTCATTGTAATCTGCCTTTATAAGAGTTACAGTAATATCCTCCATTTTATAACCGGCTATAACTCCCCCCATCATTGAATCGTTAAATCCTGCTTCAATGCTTTTAATAAAAGAATCAGGTATTGATTCTTTCGTAACAGTGTTTTTAAAAATAAACCCTTTCCCGGGCTCTGAGGGATCAAGTATAATTTTAACATGACCAAAATTATCTTTTCCGCCAATCTGCTTATCATAAATATGTTCTGACGTAGCAGAAATCGTTATTGTCTCTTTATATGTAACCTGAGGTTTACCAATATTTGCAGGAATATTGAATTCACGTAAAAGTCTGTCTACTATTATATCCAGATGAAGCTCCCCCATCCCGGAAATAATCAATTGACCTGTATCCTCATTAATACTGGATCTGAATGTCGGATCTTCTTCAACAAGTCTTGAAAGAGCAATATTAAGTTTATCCTGATCGGCTTTGGACTTCAATTCTATGGCAATTGAAATAACAGGTTCGGGGAATACCATTTTTTCCAGAAGCACCGGAAAATCAATCGCAGTTACAGTATCACCAGTACGTACGCTTTTCAAGCCCACAGCAGCAACTATATCTCCCGTACAAACATCATCTATCTCTTCCCTGTGATTTGCATGCATTCTTAAAAATTTACCAACCCTTTCCTTTTTACCGACAAATACATTAAGTAACTGATCTCCGGATTTAAAAACTCCCGAATAAACTCTCATATAAGAAAGTTTACCAACATGTGGATCCGTCATAATTTTAAATACCAGCGCACAAAATGGTTCTTTATCATCAACTTCCCGCACTATTGTCTTTTCATTGTCATTAATATCATGCCCCTGTACTGCCGGCTTGTCTTTCGGAGATGGCAGATAGTCAACAACTGCATCAAGTAATGGTTGCACTCCCTTGTTCCTCAGTGCCGCTCCACAGAAAACCGGGTATAACTTAGCGTTGACTGTCGCATTCCTGATAGCTTTTTTTAACTCATTCTCATCCGGAGATATCCCATCAAGAAACTTTTCCATTATAACTTCATCACAATCCGACAGCTTTTCCATCATATGTTCGCGTCCGATTTCCGCTATTTCTTTATAATCATTGCTGATTTCGTTCACGCTGTAATCTTTACCGGTGGGATCATCCCAGATAAGCATTTTCATTGTCACAAGATCAATCACTCCGATGAATGAACTCTCCGATCCGACAGGGATCTGAAGAGGAAGTGGTTCGGCATAAAGCTTTTCTTTTATCATTCGTATGCACATATCGTAATCTGCACCGATACGATCGAGTTTGTTTACAAAACAGATTCTTGGAACATTATACCTGTCCGCCTGTCGCCATACTGTTTCAGATTGAGGCTCAACTCCAGCTACACCATCAAAAACAGCAATGGCTGAATCAAGTACCCTAAGGCTTCTTTCAACTTCCATAGTAAAATCCACATGCCCGGGTGTGTCAATTATGTTGATTACCATGTTTTTCCATGTACAGGTTGTAGCAGCAGCGGTTATTGTAATACCACGTTCCTTTTCCTGCACCATCCAGTCCATCTCGGCAGTGCCGTCGTGAACCTCCCCCATTTTATGAGTTTTTCCTGTATAAAAAAGGATCCTTTCGGTCAGAGTGGTTTTTCCCGCATCAATATGAGCCATTATTCCTATATTTCTTGTTCTGTTGATTGGCAGCTTTCTAGCCATAATATACCTGCATTAAATATCTATCATACCCTAAAACACCAAATACCAGGTAATAACCTGGTATTTGTTAAGTAAATAAAAATACTGTTTATTTAAAACTTAAAATGCGCAAAAGCCTTGTTCGCATCTGCCATCTTATGAGTATCTTCTTTCTTTTTAACTGAAGCTCCTGTATTATTGAACGCATCCATTAACTCTCCGGCAAGACGCTGATACATGGTCTTTTCAGATCTGTTTCTTGAATAATTAATAATCCATCTGATGCCCAAAGCCTGCCTTCTTTCAGGTCTGATTTCAACAGGCACCTGGTATGTAGCTCCACCAACTCTTCTCGATTTTACTTCAACAAGAGGTTTAACATTCTCAAGAGCTTGAACGAAAACTTCAATTGGATCCTTTTGTGTTTTCTTTTCAATTATTTCCATAGCACTATAAAGAATAGTCTCGGAAATTCCCTTCTTGCCATCAAGCATCATACAGTTTGCAAATTTTGATACCAATTTACTTCCATATTTCGGATCCGGCAATACTTCTCTTTTAACTGGTCTTCTTCTACGCATTAATATACCCTCTTAATAATTCAATCTGATTCTTTTCATTAAGCCTTAGGTCTCTTTGTACCATATTTTGAACGTGCTTTTTTTCTGTCATTCACGCCAAGTGAGTCAAGTGTTCCTCTAATAATATGATATCTCACACCCGGAAGATCTTTTACCCTGCCACCTCTTATCAATACTGCAGAGTGTTCCTGAAGATTATGACCTATTCCTGGAATATAAGCCGTTACTTCTATACCATTGGTAAGCCTTACCCTTGCAACTTTTCTTAAAGCTGAATTCGGTTTTTTCGGAGTAAAAGTCATTACCCTTGTACAAACACCTCTTTTCTGAGGGCATTGTTTCAATGCAGGAGATTTTGATTTTTTATTCTTCTGCTCTCTTCCATTCTTGATTAACTGATTAATTGTTGGCATTTCAACTCCTATAAATCCTTTCTGCAAATTTAAATATTATTTTTTTTAGAATTTTTTCATGTTTAAATATTTCAAGTAATCCTTATTTTCACCCTTCTTTTGTCAAGACTTTTTAAATACTTAGTTATTTTTATAACTTCACCGTGTCAACCCCCACACAACCGGAGAGGACTGCTTTTTTACCCTATTTTTCAATATTTTCAAAGTCTGAGTTATCCGGCAAAGCAACCGGCGCTACATCTTCATATTCCACAGTCTCATGTGGAGTACCATCTAAATCTCCAGGAATTTCCTGATACACATCCATGTTGTCATAAATTCTGACCCCAGTCCCAGCCGGTATCAGATGCCCTATAATAACATTTTCTTTCAAACCTCTGAGATAATCTATCTTTCCTTTAATTGCCGCATCGGTGAGAACACGTGTAGTCTCCTGGAAAGAAGCAGCAGATATAAAAGATTCAGTGTTAAGAGCCGCTTTAGTTATTCCCATAAGAACCGGTATTGCTGTTGCCGCTTTTCCACCTTCCCGAAGAACTCTGTCATTCTCTTCAATAAAGTCAAACTTATCAACAACCTGTTCTATTACAAAATTTGAGTCTCCCTGGTCAGTTACCCGTACTTTTCTGAGCATTTGTCTCACGATAACCTCAATATGCTTATCATTGATAGCAACGCCCTGAAGACGATAAACTTCCAGAATTTCATTTACAAGAAACTTCTGCAATTCTCTCGGTCCTTTTATTTTTAAAATCTCATGAGGATCAACAGGACCATCATCAATTTTTTCACCTTTTGCTATCCAGTCTTTATCCTGAACGCGAAGAAATTTTGAAACAGGAATTGAATATTCCTTTTGTGATCCATCCTCAGCTGTAATAATAATCTTTCTTTTATTTTTTGCCGTATCACCTATTGTTACTGTTCCATCAATTGCTGTTAATGTTGCAGCATCTCTTGGAGTTCTTGCTTCAAATAATTCAGCAACTCTGGGAAGACCACCTGTAATATCCTTGGTTTTCTCAGCGCCCCTCGGTATCTTGGCAAGTACAATTCCAGCGTTTACAGTATCACCTGTTTCAACCATCAGATTTGCACCTTTAGGCAATAAATACGTAGTCGGTTCAGCACCGCTTCCATAAATATTTACACGAGGCTGAAGTTTCTCTGTTTTATACTCAACTATTACACGTTTTTTTACATTAGATACAGGATCGATTTCTTCGATCAAACTCTTGTTAAGCTCAACATCTATAAATTCAACCCTACCGGTAATTTCTGTAAGAATCGGTTCAAACCAAGGGTCAAAAGCGGCAATAATTTCATTTGATTGATATGGTTTCTGAATAGGTTCAAAAGTTCCGCTTTTTTTATCATATTCGAGTTCTGCAACAATTTCTGTACCAACATTAATTGGAACTGAATATGGTTCTCCAAGGATGTAAGCTTTCTTTTTATCAATTTTAAGCATGCCGGTATTAGTGGCCTTATATTCATCACCTACAGGAGATTTTGCAAACACTTTACCTGCGTAAACTTTATCCCCATCTTCAAGGAGAAACTCCGATTTAGGTTTAAATTCAACATCAGATATAATCCTCTGTACAACTACATATCCTCTTCTAACAGTGATTATTTTTTCATCTTCTGTTTTTATCATTTTCGAAGTTATGGTATTGATAAAAATAGGATAGTTAAATTTAATTTCACTCTCTTCAACAGATCTTGAAGCGATTCCACCAATATGAAAAGTTCTCATTGTCAACTGAGTTCCAGGCTGACCGATTGACTGAGCAGCAATAATACCAACAGCTTCTCCTATTTCAACTGGCCTTGACGTCGCGAGATTCCTTCCATAACATTTTGCACATACTCCATGTTTTGATTCACAGGTAAGCACTGATCTTATTTCTATTGAATCAATTTCAATTTCATCTATTATGTCTGCTATTTCTTCATTTATTACTTCATCTGATTTTGCAAGTATTTCGCCAGTTACAGGATTTATCAAATCATACAGAAGTGTTCTTCCAAGTACTCTTGCCCCGAGAGATTCAATAACCATGTCGCCCTCTTTAATAGGATATATATCTATACCTACTGTGGTACCGCAATCATCATGGTTAATTACAACATCCTGTGCAATATCAACAAGCCTTCTTGTAAGATACCCTGCATCAGCAGTTTTAAGGGCAGTATCAGCAAGACCTTTTCTCGCACCATTAGTAGAGATAAAGTATTCCAGAACTGTTAGCCCTTCTTTAAAATTCGCACGGATTGGAACTTCAATAATTTCGCCGCTAGGCTTCGCCATTAGACCTCTCATCCCGGCGAGCTGCCTTATCTGCTGTTTACTTCCCCTTGCGCCTGATTTTGCCATGATGAATATGGGATTGTGGCCGTTCATATCTGTCTCAAGTTCATCAAACATTACATTAGCAATTTTTTCATTGGCTTCAGTCCAGAGATTAATAACCCTGTTATAACGCTCTTCATCAGTAATGAAACCATTTCTATATTCGTTTTCTATTACTTCTACTTTCTTATCTTCCTCTTCTATAATTTTCTTTTTTACTGACGGTATTATAATATCAGACACGGAAATTGTAGGGGCAAAAAATGTTGCAAACCTGTACCCTGTCTCTTTAACATCATCAAGCATTCTTACTGTTTCATTCGGTCCATATTCCCTGAATGTCTTCGCAATAATAGCGGAGAGTCCTTTGTCAGTTATTACATTATTAACGAATGGATAACCTTTTGGAAGAATCCCGTTAAAGATCAGTCTTCCAGCTGTAGTCTGAATAAAGTCATCTCCGACCAGATAATTAATTCTCGATCTGTATCTTATCTGCTTATGATCGACAGCTCTCATAACATCGATCATATCATCAAAATACTTGTCTTCACCAATATTACCTTCTATCATATCTGTGAGATAATAGATTCCAAGAACAATATCCTGTGATGGTGTTACAACCGGGTGACCATTCGCCGGCGATAAAAGGTTGTTTGTAGAAAGCATCAACGTCCAGCACTCAAGCTGCGCCTTCGGTGAAAGAGGAACGTGAACAGCCATCTGGTCACCATCAAAATCTGCATTATATGCGTGACAAACAAGCGGATGAAGCTTTATAGCTTTACCTTCAACAAGTGTAGGTTCGAAAGCCTGAATTCCAAGCCTGTGAAGTGTTGGGGCACGGTTTAACAATACAGGGTGTTCTTTTATTACTTCTTCGAGAACCTCCCAAACCTCGTCGCGCTCATTCTCTACCATTTTTTTCGCTGATTTGATATTCTGAACAAAAGCCTTATCAACAAGTCTCTTCATTATAAATGGTTTAAATAATTCAACTGCCATCTTTTTTGGAAGACCACACTGATGAAGTTTAAGTTCAGGACCTACAACAATTACCGATCTTCCCGAATAATCGACACGCTTCCCGAGAAGATTCTGTCTGAAACGTCCCTGTTTTCCTTTTAGCATATCACTTAGTGATTTAAGCGGTCTGTTCCCTTTACCTTTTACAGCCCGTTTCCTTCTGCTGTTATCAAACAGAGCATCAACTGCTTCCTGAAGCATCCTTTTTTCATTTCTTACAATAATCTCAGGCGCCCTGAGAGACAGAAGCCTTTTCAGACGATTATTTCTATTGATAACCCTTCTGTAGAGATCATTCAAATCTGATGTTGCAAAACGTCCACCGTCAAGTTGTACCATCGGCCGTAGTTCAGGGGGGATTACAGGCACAGTGTCAAGTATCATCCATTCAGGTTTATTTCCCGATTCTTTGAACGACTCAATTATTTCAAGACGTTTTATAAGTTTTTTATCTATCTTTGCATCCTTTGCCGATTTTGTATCAATTTCAGCCCTTAAAGCTCTTGATTCTTCATCAAGATCTATGTTTGCAAGAAGTTCTTTAATCGCTTCCGCACCCATACTTGCTATAAAATTATCACCATATTTGTCGTAAAGATCGTAATAAACATCTTCATCCAGTATATCGCCTCGTTTAATATCATCCGCTTCCGCATCGCCCGGTTCAATGACAATATATTTTTCATAATAAAGAACCGATTTAAGGTTGCTTACTGTCAGGTCGAGTATCAAACCCATTCTTGATGGAACTGATCTGTAATACCAGATATGTGCAACCGGCGCGGCTAGTTCAATATGTCCCCCGCGTTCTCTTCTGACTTTATAATGTGTAACTTCAACTCCACATCTGTCGCATACAACGCCTTTATATCTTATCGATTTGAACTTACCGCAGTAACATTCCCATTCCTTCGTTGTTCCAAATGTTTTTTCGCAGAACAATCCATCTCTTTCCGGTTTGAGAGTTCTATAATTTATTGTCTCAGGTTTTTTTACCTCTCCATAAGACCAGTCCCTGATCATGTCAGGTGAAGCAAGCTTAATCTGAATAGAACTGAAATCGTTAAAGTCCCTCATGATATATCCTTAAACTTAAAGTTATTAACTACAGCGCCCGTTAAACGGGTACTCTATATTATTCAAATTCCTCATTTTCAAGAGTCTCAATATGAATCTTTCTCTTAGGTTTTGTAAAACCTTCACTCCACTCTGACAAACTTATTTCTACGCCGGCATCATCATAAATCCTGACGTCAAGTGCAAGTCCTCTCAGCTCCTGGATTAATACGTTGAATGATTCAGGAATACCGGGTGAAGTTGAATTTATTCCTTTTACTATAGCTTCATATATTCTCGCACGTCCAAGCATGTCATCAGATTTAACCGTTAGAAGTTCCTGAAGTGTATAAGCTGCGCCATATGCTTCAAGAGCCCAGACCTCCATCTCTCCAAGCCTCTGCCCGCCGAACTGAGCTTTCCCTCCAAGTGGTTGCTGGGTTACAAGAGAATACGGCCCTGTAGACCTGGCATGAATTTTATCATCAACCATATGGGCAAGTTTCAATATATATACATACCCGATCATTACTTCCCCTTCAAAAGGTTCACCGGTTCTGCCGTCATAAAGAACTGACTTCGAAGTTTCGGGCAACCCGGCTTTCTTCAGATTCTCCTGTATATCCTTCTCAGTTGCTCCATCAAATATCGGAGTTTCCATGTATACATTAAGCTCATGAGCCGCCCATCCAAGCTCTGTTTCAAGAAGCTGCCCGAGATTCATCCTCGAAGGGACCGACAGCGGATTAAGGACTATATCAACCGGAGTTCCATCCGGCAGGAAGGGCATTTCATATTCAGGCGATATTTTAGAAATAACGCCCTTGTTCCCGTGACGCCCCGCCATTTTGTCGCCAACAGAAATTTTTCTTTTATCAGCTATATATACTTTTACAAGATCCTCAACACCGGGAGCAAGTTCATCGCCGTTTTCTCGTGAAAATCTCTTAACATCAACAACTATACCCTCAACACCATTAGGAACTCTTAATGATGTATCTCTTACTTCCCGCGCCTTTTCTCCGAATATCGAATAGAGAAGTTTATATTCCGGTGTCAAATCCTGTTCACCCTTTGGCGTTACCTTTCCTACAAGAATGTCATCAGACTTAACATAAGCACCAACTCTTATAATTCCATCCGCATCAAGATCCCTGAATGCCTTATCATTAAGATTTGGTATATCCCTTGTTATCACTTCCCGGCCCAGTTTTGTTTCACGCGCTTCCATCTCGAACTGTTCAATATGAACTGATGTATAGACATCCTCTTTTACAAGACGTTCAGAAAGAAGAATCGCATCCTCAAAATTATATCCCATCCACGGCATAAATGCCACAAGGATATTTTTCCCGAGAGCCACTCTCCCGTTATCAGTAGCGGGGCCATCGGCTATTATATCACCGGTTTTTATCTTTTGCCCTTCACGAACTATCGGTTTCTGATTGAAACATGTGCTCTGATTTGTTCTTTTAAATTTCTGGAGCTTGTATTCATCAACTTCACCGCTGGAAGTTTTAACTTTTACTTTTGCTCCATCGGCAAATATTACTTCACCACCCCTTTTTGCAATAATCAGAACACCTGAATCGTAAGCCGCAGCTGCCTCCATACCTGTACCTACAAGCGGTGCTTCTTCTGTAAGAAGAGGAACTGCCTGCCGCTGCATATTTGATCCCATAAGAGCCCTGTTGGCATCATCATGTTCCAGAAAAGGAATCAATCCGGTAGATACAGAAAAAATCTGTTCCGGTGAAACGTCCATATACTGAATCTCTTTTGGTTTTTTATACGGGAAATTCCCCCTGTTTCTACAGGGGATAAGTCCTTTAATAAAATTTCCATTATCATCAAGCTCGGCATTAGCCTGAGCTATGGAGTAGTTGTCTTCAATATTTGCCGTAAGGTATTCTATTCTATCTGTTACACGTCCACCTTCTACATATCTGTACGGAGTTTCAAGAAAACCGTAGTCATTAATACGTCCGTATGTACTCAGGGAAACGATAAGTCCGATGTTCGGACCTTCAGGAGTTTCAATTGGGCACATCCTTCCATAATGCGACGGATGGACATCCCGTACTTCAAAACCGGCTCTCTCTCTGGAAAGACCTCCTGGCCCGAGAGCATTAAGTCTTCTCTTATGAGTCAATTCTGCCAGAGGATTAGTCTGATCCATAAACTGTGACAACTGGCTTGAACCGAAAAATTCATTTATTACCGCTGTAATTGGTTTTATACTGATAAGGGCCTGGGGTGTTATTACATCCAGATCCTGTATAGTCATCCTTTCTTTTATAACCCTTTCCATTCGCTGGAAACCAACTTTTATCTGATTCATGATAAGTTCGCCGACAGATCTTACCCTTCTGTTTCCCAGGTGATCAATATCATCGACTATGGTGTAAACGTATTTCTTCTCTTTTTTACCACCTTTTCCAACATGTTCAAATTCATATCCTTCTGCTTCAGCTATAAGATAAAGAATATATTTAACAGTATGAATTATATCTTCCTTTGTCAGTATTTCACCATCTTCGTCAAATCCGAACTTGCTGTTTATCTTATATCTTCCAACAGAACTTAAACTATATGTTCTCGGATTAAAAAACAGTCTTTCAAGCTCAGCTTTTGCATTATCAAGATTTGTCGGTTCACCAGGACGCATAACAGCATGAAGTCCCAGAAGAGCCAGTTCGGAGTTTTTATAATCATGCCCTTCATCAACCCTGATATTCTTTTTTATAAACTCAGGCTCAACCTGGAAGGTTGTACTGAGATAAGCATCTTCTTTTTTATTCGGAAACTCGATCAGTTCTATATCTGAAACCTTTTCCTCTTTAAGCCGGTCAATAATATCTATATTTATTCTTTCTGCAGCCTCAATAATTACCTCTCCGGTTGCTTTACTGATTACATCGGAGGCAACGCGTCTGCCGTTTAAAGATTCATAATCCTCTTCACTTTTGAGCTTCATTTTAGTTACATCGTAGAAAAGTTTAACAATCTCTTCATTTGTCTCAAATCCAAGAGATTTAATCAGTAAAGTGACCGGAAACTTTTTCTTCCGGTCAATCCTGCCTACAATATAACCTTTATTATCCATTTCAAATTCAAGCCACGAACCTCTGTCCGGGATCACTCTTGAATTATAAACCCTTTCATCCTCTTCATAGAAAAAGAAGATACCGGGTGATCTATGAAGCTGATTTACAACAACCCTTTCAGCTCCATTTATTATAAAAGTACCGCGCTCTGTCATGAGAGGAATATCTCCCATATACACAAACTGCTCTCTGACTTCCATACTATCTTTTCTTATGAGCCTTATTGTCGCCTTTAGAGGAGCTGCATAAGTCACATCTCTCTCCTTGCACTCATACTCGGAATATTTTGGCTCGCCTATTTCATAATTTACAAATTCAAGTACAACATCATCATGAGGACTTTCAATAGGAAATATTTCATCAAAAACAGCCTGAAGACCCTGAGGCTTTTTCTTCGCAGTTTTTGTCTGAAGGAACCATTCATATGATGTTAACTGGATTTCAATTAGATTCGGAAGGTCAATTTTAGATTTAATCTTACCGAAATTGACAACTTTCTTTAATTCTTGCATCTATATAAACCTTAACCTTTATTTTTATTTAAGGATAATAACATTTCTTGAAAATGAAATAAACGTGGAACCAGTAAAATTATATTAAACATATATTACCAGAATCAAGAGTATAAAACAAGTTTTTTAACATCGATAGGTTTGACCACAATAGATCAAACCTATCAAAAATTAAATTCAAACTGAAGAAAAAATTACTGTAATTCAATATAACCTATTAAAATAAATTATTTGATATCAACAGTTGCGCCGGCATCAACAAGTTGTTTCTTGATAGCTTCAGCTTCAGCTTTAGAAACTTTTTCTTTTACTGTTTTTCCGCCAGCTTCAACAAGCTCTTTCGCTTCTTTCAGGCCTAAACCTGTAATTGCTCTTACTTCTTTTATAACTCCAACTTTGGCATCGCCAAATCCTGTCAGAATTACATCAAATTCAGTCTGCTCCTCGACAGCCTCAACTGCAGCAGGACCAGCAGCAACAGCTACAGGAGCTGCAGCAGAGATACCAAATTTGTCTTCCATTGCTTTTACAAGCTCAGCGGCCTCAACTAATGTAAGACTGCCAATTGCATCCAACAATTCTTCGATTGTTAATTTTGCCATATTCTACTCCTTTATACTTAGTGAATTACTTCAAGTTAATACGGACTTCAGCCGTAAAACCTATAAAGGGGTCAGGCATTGATCCGGAAACGCCTAAACGTAATATCTGGAACAGAAACCTAAACACCTTATATATTATAATTAACGAAAGTTAATTACTTTTCGCTTCAGCAACAGCCTTTATACCTCTTGCAAGAGATGCCATAACCTGATTCATACCCGTTGCTATATATCTTGCAGGAGCATTGATCATAGACATTGTCTGAGAAAGAAGAACTTCTTTTGATGGAAGATCAGCTATTTTTTTAATTTGTTCTTTTCCGTAAACTACATTTTCAAGAACTCCTGCAACATATGAAAACTTTTCATTTTTTTCAGCAAACTCTTTTAGAACTTTTGCAACTTCTCCAACCTGTTCCCCTGCAAAGGCAACACCGATTGGCCCTTTAAGATGCTCATCTATGTTGCTATAACCTGTCTCCTGAAGTGCTTTTCTGAAAAGATTATTTTTTACTACTTTATACTGAGCATTTTTCTCAGCGAGCTGCCTTCTGAGGATAGCTATATCATTAACTTTAACTCCGGAATAATCTGTAAGAATAAAATTATTCCTTTCTTTTAATCTTGCTATAAGTTCGCTTACTTCGTCAACTTTATATTGCTTAACCATTATCGCTCTATCCCCTTATGATTAATTTTTATACCAGGCCCCATTGTCGAACTGATATGTACTGACTTGATATAATTACCTTTAGCATCAGATGGTTTATCCTTCATAAGCTGAACATAAAAAGATTTAATGTTATCGATGATGGATTCATCAGCAAAAGAAACTCTGCCAATCAGCAGGTGAACTACACCTGTTTTATCAGCACGATATTCTATTCGCCCGCCCTTGAGCTCTTTAATTATCTCTTTTACATTATCAGTTACAGTGCCTGATTTGGGTTTAGGCATAAGACCTTTACGTCCTAGTACTGCTCCGAGTTTACCAACCTCTTTCATCATATCGGGAGTCGCCACAACAGCCTGAAAATCAATCCAGCCCTCTTTGATTTTTTCTATTACATCTTCAGCTCCGACAAAATCAGCTCCTGCATCCAGAGCTTCCTTTTGTTTATCTCCTTTACAGATAACAAGAACTTTTTTTGTTTTTCCTGTGCCGGCTGGCAGGATTGCCGAACCCCTTATATTCTGCATACTTTTATGAACAATCTTTATTGACATATCAATCGATTCGTCAAACTTCGCCCATTTAAGCTCTTTCATAAGCTTTACAGCCTCTTCAAGGCCATAAAGGTTAGTTTTATCAACCTTACTCCTTGCGGCGGTTATTGTTTTTCCTCTTTTCATCTCATTAACCTCTTTTCACTTTGCCGACTTTGTCAGTCAACAACATCAATTCCCATTGATCTTGCAGTTCCAGCAATAATATTCGCGCCAGCTTTTATATCATTAGCATTCAAATCAGGCATTTTTATCTTTGCGATTTCTTCAAGCTGCTTTCTTGTAATCTTTCCAACCTTGGTTTTATTAGGCTCACTTGAACCTTTAGCTAAACCCAGAGCTTTTCTGACAAGAACAGAAGCGGGAGGAGTCTTTGTAATAAATGTATACGATTTATCTTCATAAACAGTAATTACAACAGGTATAATTGTACCCATCTGGTCTTTTGTACGTTCGTTAAAGTTTTTGCAGAAATCCATTATATTAACGCCAGCCTGACCAAGAGCAGGTCCAACCGGAGGAGCCGGATTAGCCTGGCCGCCTGTTATCTGCAGTTTAATAAGTTTAACTATCTTCTTCTTTTTAGGTTTTGGTGCCATTTTTTTATCCTATTACGATCATTCAGTTTATATTACGTATTTATATCTTTCCAACCTGGAGAAAATCAAGATCAACCGGAGTTCCCCTGCCGAAAATTTCAACCTTAACTTTTAGCCGTCCCTTCTCAGGATATACTTCTTCTACTACACCTGTAAAATTATTAAAAGGACCATCTATAACTTTTACATGCTCGCCAATTGAAAAATCAACTGTAATTGACGTCTTTTCACCTGTCTTCTGCTCTCCGCTCAGTGAATCAAACAATGAAGCAACTTCACTATCACTCAAAGGTTTCGGTTTATTAGTACCAAATGCACCGACAAAATTTGTCACTCCCGGAACCCCCTTGACAACACTCCATGTATTATCATTAAGTTCCATTCTTACAAGAACATAACCGGGAAAAACTTTTTTAGACTTTACCTTCTTTTTGCCGTCTTTAACTTCAAGAACCTCAACAGTAGGAATCTTGACATCACTGATCTCTTCTTCAAGACCCAGATTTTTTACTTTTATTTCAAGCGCAGCTTTAACCTTGTTTTCGTGCCCTGAATAAGTATGAATTATATACCATCTTTTTGCCATAACTATTTCATCACGACCTTAATCAAAGCCATAAGCCCGGTGTCGACGAACCATAAAAAAATCGAAAATATAATCAAGGCAATAACCACGACAACCGTAAAACTTGTAACCTCTTCTCTGTCAGGCCAGGTGACTTTTTTCAACTCTTCCCGGGAATCCTTACAAAAGCTGATTAATTGTTTTATTTTAGATATCAATTGGGGTAACTCTTAAGCCTTAGATTCTTTGTGAACAGTATGTTTTTTGTCAAATTTACAATATTTTTTTATCTCAAGCTTGCCTGTTTGTGTTTTTTTGTTTTTTGTAAATGAATAGTTTTTCCTTTTACATTCCTGACAGGTCAGCAATACCACGTCTCGCATATAAATACCCCACACTTATATATAGTAAACCAAGAGCAAACTAATATCTGCCCTCTTTCAGTCAAGCATTTTTAATGCTTTTCCTTTGAAAAGGAATAAAAAGACTGCATTGGAATAGCCCACGACCAGAATCGAACTGGTGACCTTTTGCTTACCATGCAAATGCTCTACCGACTGAGCTACGTGGGCAAATTTTTGATAATTTTTCAGGAAAAAACAGGATGAAATGATAGAAACAGGCTATTTTATGTCAAGATTATTTTCTATAAATATAGCTAATTAAAATCAATCCCCTTAAAAGATACAACAAACCCGACGTGCAACAGTCTTCACATAAAAAATCTACATTTTCAGATGTTATATGTCAAGATGTAATAACCACATCATAGCAATAATCAGAATTAATATCAAAAATTGTGTATTTAAGGATGAAACATCTGAAAATTGCGCCTGAAATGGACTTGCCAATACCGGCCCCTGAATTAATCATACCATTTTCTGGCATTTAATACTTCTACTAAAAGCATTCTGAAGCATTTATTTTTCATAGTTTATCGTACCATATTTTATTATATATGGAAAGGTTCTTTATTATTACAAATGAATTAAAAACCCGCCTTGCGGCGGGCTTTGTTCTATTTCTGTTTTATTTTTGCTTTTAACACTTCTTCTTTAAATCCCTTGCTGAAAGTAAACTTGGGAACTTTTGTAGCTTTTTTTGCAGCGATTGTAATTTCTTCTCCAGTGATCGGATTTCTCCCTTTTCTTGCTTTTGTTGCTGGTTTTATCTTGGCATAAACCTTGCCTATTTTTCCAAGAGGAACTCTCTCACCCTGAAGGACGCCTGCTTCGATAAGATCCATTACCGCATCAAGAATCTCTTTCGCTTCCTTTTTTGAGAGTCCCTTTGACTCTGCAAGATAATTTGACATTGAATTTAATGTAAAGCTTTCCGGAAGAGCTACCTTCTTGTCTTTCGGAGCTGCTGCGGCTTTCGTAGCAGGTTTTGCAGCAGCCTTCGGCGCCGCTTTGGGAGTTGATGCTTTTGCCATATTAGTTCCTTTCCCTTTTTCAGATTGATTGTATTCCAGTGAATGTCTCACCTGTCAGCTTTTATATAAGTGCAGATGGAACTCTTCATTCATTAATTTTAAAACAGAGTATGGCTATGTCAAACCAAATTATAATTTATATGGAAAAGATCGCAGAAAAGATGATAAAACACCGCATCTTATGCTGTAATTAAAATTTTTATTAAAAGCAGCAGATTAATGCAGGAAATCAGTTATATCAATATTGAATGTATTTGTAAATAATCACCACACCCGTTTTATAATTGGAAATAGATTCTTATCAGATTTAACCATGATCTGCTGCAAGAAGCAATTCAAGAGGCTAAACGAGAATTCCAATTGAGAATTATAAATAATCAGAAAGATCCGATTCATTAATATATTCATCAACATCTTTTTCTTTTTTAACTGATCTGTCATGATGTTTTGTATCAGTTATTTTTCCCTGCATTTTATCTGAAGAAATGCCAATTTCACTGCACCTGAAGAGAATTTCACTCCCGGACTCCTCCTCATCTTCTCCGCTTCTGTTTTTCCATTCCACATTTACTTTATTATCACTGATCTCCGAAGTTGTAAGTTCGACAATATATTTTGTTGAAGGGACAAAATATATCCAGTGAAGCTTTCCATCTGTGTTCTGTGAACTTATAATTTTCATTACTTCGAGAGATTTTCCATCTTTATATTTTATGACTGAGACTACTTTTTCCTTTCCATTTTCAATAATAATTTTATGTACAGTACCGGTCTCTTCATCCAGCCAGAAACCGGAAATTTTTATTTCATGCTCAATAACTGGTTTAAGAGGAATTTCATGAATAATTTTATTAGTCGAACATCCAGTTATCAGTATAAGTATTATAACAAAGTTTTTCATATAATCACCGTGGAAATATTACTTTTCTCAAATAAAAAAACAACTGATTTTTACATCTTTCCTGAATTGAGTTTATTTCCGGGAGTTTCCCAGAAACTCCAGCCATTCTTTAAATCTTAAAGGTCTGCTGTAATAAAAACCCTGTATAAGGTATTCCCCATTCTGAGTAAAAAAATCGAGCTGTTCCTTCCTCTCAACACCTTCCACAACAACCTTTAATCCAAGTTCTTTTGCCATCACTATTATTGTCTTCGCAAGAATTTTACTGTCATTGTCATCCGGAATATCATTTATAAAAGAACGGTCTATCTTCAGATTATCAAGAGGAAATTTTTTTAAATAACTGAGAGATGAATAACCTGTACCAAAATCATCTATGGAAAATCTTATACCCTTTACCCGCAGTTCCTTCATTATTGTATTTATATCCTGGACATTCTGCATGATACTGTCTTCTGTTATTTCAATAATCAGATTTTCCGGAGGGATCTTTGATTCCTCAAGCGCTGAAGATACCGATTCCAGTATCCTCCGGTTTATAAACTGGTGTGATGTTATATTTACCGATAAATACATCGAAGAATATCCCGCATCTATCATCTCCCTGCATTTGATACATGATTTTTTCAATATCAGATCATTTATCTGTACAATAAACCCGGTTTCTTCGGCAACCGGTATAAAGGTTGAAGGGGGGATTATACCAAGATCCGGATGAATCCATCTGGATAGAACCTCAGCACCTGCTGCAAGGCCGGTTCTGCTGTCAACAATCGGCTGAAAGAACATTTCGAACTGATCCTGTTCAATTGCTTTCCTGAGCTGCATCTCAAGCATGAGACGTACATCAACTTCACTATTCATCTCTATCGAGAAAAACTGGTACTCACCACCACCAAGCGACTTGGCATGATACATCGCCATATCAGCATTTTTATGCAGCTCTGCAACCGTTTCACCATCATCAGGATATATACTGATTCCTATGCTTGCCGAGATAAACAGTTCATGCTCATCAATTTTTACCGGTTTTTCAAACTTTTCATTTATACGTCCGCAGACCCTCACCACTTCATTTATCTCGTCAATGTAAGGAAGTATTATTACAAACTCGTCGCCCCCTACCCGCGCGACAGTATCTCCATCCCTGACACATTCATTGAGTCTCTGTGCAACGTGCTGAAGGAGATAATCACCTGTTATATGTCCCAGGCTGTCATTTATAATTTTAAACCTGTCAAGGTCGATATAGAGAAGCGCCATCTGATTGTGGTTTCTCATCGCCTGGTTTAATGCAAGAGATAAACGGTCTGAAAACAGTGACCTGTTAGGAAGACCGGTAAGAGGATCATGATATGCCTGGTATTCAATTTTTTCCTCTGTACTTTTTATATCAGAGATATCCCTGAAAACCGACACATAATTCTTTACCCTGTTAAGTTCATCTTTTATTACATTGATTGAAAGCCATTCGGGATAAGTCTCTCCGCTTTTCCTTCTGTTCCATATCTCCCCCTCCCACACTCCTTTATCTGCTAAAGAACTCCACATAGTATTATAAAAAGAACTATCATGCCTCTCCGATTTAAGTATTTTCGGATTTTTGCCGATTACTTCACTCACGGAATATCCTGTAATATCTGTGAATGCAGGATTTACTCTTATTATATTATTCTGCGCATCAGTTACAACAATTCCTTCAGTTGTAGTTTCAAATACACGCCCTATAAGAAGAAGCTCCTCTTCTGCCATTTTTTTATCTGTAATATCAAGCCCATAGAAGTAAACCTCGTTCACTTCTGAAACCGGCGATACCGTGAAATTAAAAACTCTTCCGTTAAGAGAAATTTCCATTGTCAGCGTCTGATCAAGTTTTAAAACTGATTCCACAGCATTGGCAACAAACATCGGGACTTTACCTGCTGCATCACATTCCCAGTTATCCATAAGCCACCTGCTTGCTGTATTTGAATAAATAATCACATTATCTGCTGTCACCCTGAAAACCGGATTTGGATTGTCTTCCGGAAATTTCGCAAGATTTCGAATTTCCTCTTCCCACATTTTTTTTTCAGTTATATCATCTGTATGTATCACAACCATTGAGGGGGGTATAAAAATATAACTGCTTATATAATATTTTTTCTTACCTCCTTTATCTGAAGAATATGACTCTTCATCTGTTATCATGTTTTTTTCATCGTAACAACGTTTGACTTTTTCCAGGACATGTGGTTCTTTGTTAAAAACTTCTGACGCAGTTTTTCCCAGATAAGATGATAATTTTCCTTTTGAGATATTCAGTGCAGCGTCATTAAAACCTGTAAAAATAAATTCATCACCGGATTTTATCCATGTATATGCCGGCAATGGGAGATATTTATAATGAGTCCTGTACATCAATTCACTTTCAATAATCTTATCTTCAGATATTTTCCTTTCAGAAATATCTCTTGATGAAGTCTGAAGCTGAAATATCTTCCCTCCGGCATCCTTTACAGGCTTTATAAGCGTTTCTACCCAGATATATGACCCGTCAGATTTACGTATTCTATATTGAATTCGGTTTTCACCACTACCACCTGCAGGAGGATAATATGAGTTCTCCTTAAAATTTTTTATATCTTCCGGATGAATAAACTCAAGTGGTGACTTTCCAACAAGTTCAGCAGATTCGTAGCCAAGGAATTCTTTGACCAGTGGAGATACATAAATATATTTCCCTTTGCTATTGTGCAGACAGAACAGATCAAGCATGTTAACTGAAGTAAGATCTTTTTTCAATTTTTCTTCTTTTACTTTATTATCACTTACAATTTCTTTTTTTATCTTTATCTGAAGAATGTCCTCCCCGCCGACAGATTTATCCATTTTTCCCCCGGTCTTTTGACCTGTTTTTACCTTTTTTTCTATTTCTGTTTTATCCTTAAAACTTTTCCTGACCATAAAAGCCTGTCACTTCCTGAAAATATCTTTTTCTGATTTACTATTCTGAATTTTTTAAAACTTAAAATTAACTCTTATCCGATTTTATCCAATTTAATTTATAAGTTAATATGTAAAGCTATAAGTTGAATTCAGCTTTATTTAACCAAACACTTTTAAAAGATAATTATCAGACCCATTTTGAAACTGCTCCTCTCCTCCTAAATGAAATTCCTGCAAGAAGAGATTTTAACAGTCATATATATTTTATCAGCTTCTTTGTAAATCTGTAAACTGCTCTCACAAAATTATCATAACCATTACTATAACATTAAACAGTCATAACAAGAATAACGTATAGAATTAAAAAATCTTATATAAATAATAATTCCTTGAAAAATCTTTTATATATAATACAAAATTGTTATAAAAGAATTAAAATAAACTTCCGGACATCTGATGCTGAATATTAAAATCATATCCACTGAAAATGAAATTTCATCTTACCTTGAATATCTCAGAAAAGAGAATATTAAGAAAATTGCCCTCGATCTTGAAGGAGACCAGGGATCAATAAAATATAAATATTCCATATCTATATTTCAATGTTTTGATGGAACTACACCTGTAATAATTGATGTATTAAAAAATGCAAAATCAGAGGCCCTCCGTTCTTTTCTAACTGCACCCGATATAATAAAGATTATGTTTTCAAGCGAAAACGATCTCTTTATGACTCAGAATGTTCTGGGTTATTCCATAAAACCAATCAGAGATATTGCCATTGCACAAAAGCTGCTGGGTCTAAAAATCAATCTTGCGGAATATATCGGGATCGATAAAAAAGTTAAAGATTCTTTTCAAAGAGCCAACTGGTTAAAACGGCCGATCAAAGATGACCTCATTGAATATGCGATAAATGATGTTTTACACCTTCTGGTAATTAACGAAAAATTTGAAGACGACTTAAAAAAGAAAAGTCTTTACAATAAATATCTTGATAGTTCTTCTCAGGTTTCAGATAAAAACTTTATTGTAGATCAATACCAGCTCTATAAAGAAAAATTTCCCGGTTTCAGGAAATTACCCAGAGAAAAAAAAGAACTTGGAAAAACAATCTGGATATTCAGGGAACTGGTTGGCGAGTATTTCAATTGCCCTTCCGGATATATATTCTCAAAAAAGTCGATGAATGATATAATAAGCGATAAAGAAAATATTCTCACCAGGCTCGAAGAGGAACTGAACAGGAACAGAAGAGTAAAAAAAAAGATAGATATCGAGTTTATTAAAAAATTCTATAGAAAAGCGGAAGAGCACGGGAATAAATACTCTGTCTGACAGCAGTTTCTATCTTATAAATGTTAATGATTTAAGTGAAAGATTATATTTTATCGCAATTATCCGTGTTATAATAATGAAGAGCATTGAAACAGTATAGTTTAATTCAACAGATATAGCTGCAAATTTTAAAAGAAAAAATATTATGCCGCCTGTTATACAGAGTGTCGCGTATAATTCCTTATGAAGAATAACCGGAATTTCATTGTATAACACATCTCTTAAAAGTCCGCCAAAAACTGCCGTTATCGTCCCCATCATGATTGATATTAGAGGATTAATATTAAAATTAATCGAGATTTTAATACCTATTACTGTAAAAACGCCAATTCCTATTGCATCGAATATCAGGAGTATATTTGTAATCCTGGATATATACCGGATAAATACCTGAGTAACAAGAGATGATATAATTATTACTATTAAATATATAATATGATCTATCCAGAATATCGGATAGTTCCTCAAAAGTATATCCCTGAGTGTGCCGCCGCCAATTGATGTTATAATTGATATAACAAGAATACCGAACGGGTCAAGATTTTTTTTATATGCCATTAACGAAGCGGACACGGCAAATGAAATTGTCCCGAAAATATCAAGATAAAATATCAGCTCAGACATCCGGTTAACCTTTAACTGAATTATTTTCTGATATGCTGCAGAAAGAAAAAGAATAGAGATACGCAGATTCTCCATCTGTATAAAAACCTTCAACTATTTTCTTTCTAACAAAACCCACTTTTTCATAAAGAGCCATAGCGGCATTATTGTCAAAGCGCACATGCAGGTCAATCCTGTTTATACTCATATCTGCAATCCGGCTCATTATAAACCGAAGTGTGATAAGTCCAAATCCGCAACGCCTGTAATTTTTACTGATCGCAATTGATTCAATATATCCCGCTCCATCCTCAACAAGAAAAACCGAGTACCCCGCTATAACTCCATCCGCCAGTATGATGTAAAATCCCTCCCTGAATTCAGAAAAAAGTTCATTTAATGTTTTCAGGTCAAGTCTGTCGTACCGGTTGAATGATTCTTTTTCAAGATTAAGAATCATATCAAAATCGGTTTCATCGGCGTGCCTGAATGTTATCATTTTATTCATTTTATAATATACTGAACATTAACATTCCGCCGATTATTACTGCGGCAAAAATCTTTTTCCCGGTTTCCGGATGATTCTTTTTAATACTTCCCCAAATTATTGCAACTGCAATCATCAGTATCAGCAAAGCTGAAGTTGCTGCAGTGCATTCAATTACACCAAAAGTCTTATTTACCATACTATCTATATTTTTCCCGTTAATAAGTATTCTATAAATAATCTGAAGATGAAGCCAGTAAACAAGCAGTGATTCTCTGCTCATGTCCAGGAAGAAAGATTCCCTCTCTCCCCTCTTCTTACAATATAATCTGAAGCTATAAAGCAGAATAAAAATCACACCAAGACGCTGAATAAAAAAAACCGGACTTGACTTAACCTCAAACCAGGAAAATGTTTCAAGCCATGCAACAAGAGGAAAAGCAACCGCAATAAAAAATATACCTGCAATAAGAAGGCATTTCATAAATGTCTCTTCATTTTTATTCTCTCGCGCTTTAAGTAAAAATGATGATGTTGCTGCACCGGAAAATAAAAAGCCGAGCCATGGAAAAACAGGAAAATAAGATCCATGAATCTCATTGAAATAACATGCTACGGGGAGAGGTAAATATCTGCTGAAATCAATCTTCCAGACGAATGGCGCACCAAGGACAAAACAAAGCATCGCAGCAACGATAAAAGCATCATATATACGATCAGAGCTGATTACCAGCCTTGTGATGAAAAGAAGAAGCATACCTGCCCCAATGCACTGTAGAACATCAACATTATAAAAACTTTTCAGTAAACCGGGATCGGTGTACAGAAAATTATTCCTCATGGAAAAATATGGTATATGGCAAAGATACCCTACAAAAAAAATCAGCCCTATTCTTCCCATCTTTTTTCGGAATTTATCTCCAAATTGCCTGAGTTCATCAATATTGTTCTTAGATGAAAGAATAAAGGCAAAGCCAGCTATAAAAATAAATGATGGAGCCACCATCCCATTAATAAAATTAAGAACTGAAAACCATCCCTCTTTTTTTATCTCCGGTCTTAAGAACGCATTAAAAACATGAACTTCTACCATAATAATCATCGCCCAGCCGCGAAGAAGATCAAGATAGTAAAATTTTTCCTTGCTCTTCATTAGTAAAAAATCCTTTAATCCCTGATTATATATTTAAAAAAACTATGAATGCACTTAAAACACCAACAAAACAAAAGATTATGCGCTTAACTGTTCGGCAGGTATAGAGTTTTATTTCCGGCAGATTACATATTGCTGTTTAATGAAGCAACTAATTATTCCACTTTCAAAGTTTATAGTTCCTCATATCCAGGTTAAATCCTCTGAACTTTTATTTCAGCTGTCATATGCAATGCAGTTAAATAAAAATATTTTATCTTTATCTTTAATTAAAACCTCATTTGAATAACATTATATGATTAGCCTTTGTACCAATTTGTACTTAAAAAAAATTTTGGATTGAAATTTTCATGTAACTTTTTTTCATGTAGTTGTTGATTTTTATTTAGGCTTTTTGATACTGGTTTTTAGAAGAAAGATGTTTAACTTTTAAATAGTAGTTTATCCGGATTAAACATAAAAATCAGAAAATGAATTTTGTTTCAATACAAGGACTGAAAAATTTATGGAAACTTTTACGATAGTATTTTACCTTCTCATATTATTTCTGCTTTCAATATATGGTGCAAACAGGTATTATACGATTTATCTTTTTAAAAAGCACAGGCATGAAATTATAACTCCTCTTTCACAGTTTTCCAGTTTACCCAGAGTAACTATACAGCTTCCTGTTTTTAACGAAAAATATGTTGTTGAAAGACTTATTGAATATGTTTCTAAAATACGCTATCCAAAAAATCTGATGGAAATCCAGTTACTGGATGATTCTACAGACGAAACTCAGGAGATTGCAAAAAAGAAGTGTGATGAAAAACGGGAAGAAGGATTCAATATAAACTATATCCACAGAACAGACCGCTCAGGTTTTAAAGCTGGAGCTCTTGAAAATGGATTGAAAATGACCGATGGTGAGTTTATAGCCATTTTTGATGCTGATTTTCTGCCTCCTGAAGATTTTCTCGAAAGAACCGTACATTATTTTACAGATGAAAATATAGGAATGATCCAGGCACGATGGGATCATGTCAATAGAAGATACTCTCTCCTTACAGAATGTCAGAGCATACTTCTCGATGGTCATTTTATGATAGAACATACTGCAAGAAACCGTTCGGGACGATTCTTTAATTTCAACGGAACAGCAGGAATCTGGAGAAAAACTACAATTATAGATGCCGGCGGATGGCAGCATGATACTCTCACTGAAGATCTTGACCTCAGCTACAGGGCACAGTTAAAAGGCTGGAATTTTATTTATCTTCCGGATTTAACAGTTCCGGCAGAACTTCCCATTGAGATGACTGCATTCAAATCACAACAGTTCAGATGGGCAAAGGGTTCCATCCAGACCTTCCTTAAAATCAAAGGTGAAATAATAAAAGCCGATATCCCTTTAAATGTTAAAATTGAAGCTTTTTTTCATATAGGTGCAAACTTCGCTTATGCCTTAATGACAGTTATGACCCTGTTGATGCCGGTGATTCTTATAATAAGATTTAATAACGGTTATAAAAAACTCCTTTATCTTGATATACCAATTTTTATCTGCGCAACTCTTTCCGTATTCCTTTTTTACTTTTATACTGAATATGTAGTAATTAAAGAGACTTTAAGCGTTAAGAACAGGTCACTATCAAAACCACTTTATTTCCTCCCTTTTGTTATAGCTATAGGTATTGGACTCTGTATTAACAACTCAAAAGCAGTAATTGAGGCTCTTATCCATAAACAGAGTCCTTTTAACAGAACTCCGAAATATAATGTCTCTGACGGAGAGGATAAATCTTTTTCATCAAGAATGAAAAATGTTTTCGGGAATGTTTATCGGACCCGAAAAATTGATGCAGTATCAATAATCGAACTGATGCTTGCTTTTTATATGACGTATGCTGTATATTTTACATATGCTAACGACCTGTATGTTTCATTACCTCTGATTTTACTTTTTCAGTTAGGTTTCTTCTATACATCACTCTTAAGTATTGTCAACACTCCAATTACTATGTTTTTCAGCAGAAAGAATAAGTAACTCCGGCAAAATCCTTAAAAACGTCGCTACGGCGTTTTTAAGGACATTAATACATCTGATAATTCAATAATATTAATATTAAAAAAACACTTATATTCTACCCATTTTTTTGTTTTTTATAATAATTTTATTAATGTAGTATTATTATATTATTCCGGAAAAGAATTTTTCTAATAGGATTTTATTGAATGCACTTATTAAAACAGGGAAAATAAATGGGAACAAAAAGCAATAATAAACGTCTTTATATTATAATAAAAATAAATATAATTTTATTACTGTTTTTTAACACAGGTTTTGTTGCTTTGAATATTTATAATAAATTATATCCTGAAAAATTTAACTTTCTGTATAGTAAGTATTTTATTATTACTTCTGGTATTTTATTCATTTCTTTTTTTTCTGTTCTTTTTATATCAGTGTACTTTTCAATGAGAATACAAATAAAACTGGAAGAGAAAATTGATATTCTTACGGTTACTGATGACCTGACATCCCTTTTAAACAGAAGCCATTTTTTTCAAAAATTAGATGAGGAGTTTGAAAGAGCAAAGAGATACAATTATCCCTTATCATTAATTATTGCTAATATTGATTCATTCAAAACATATAATATTACCTATGGATTGAAAGCCGGAGATATTATACTTCAGAATATTGCATACATAATAAAACCTTCATGTCGTGTTACTGATATTGTCGCACGCTATAGTGATGAGGAATTCTCAATTCTTGTTCCGAATACAGATGACAGAGGAGCGCTTGTTCTTGCTGAAAAACTGAGATCAAGAGTTGAAGAATATAAATACCATAAAGACGCAAGACCTGTTACTATAACTCTGGGAATCTCTTCAGTATCTGCCGATTCAGCTAACTCAGCAGATATTCTTATACACAACACAGAAATTGCGCTCCATAAAGCCAGAGAAATTGGGTCTAACCGTAGTCATCTTCATAAACCTGTATAATTGAAAAATCAACAGATTAATTCATGTAATTTCGTACTTAACTCAGAAATTGTATATGGCTTCTGTATAAAAATCGCTTCGTTATTTATGCCTGTCATGTCAACACGGTATCCCGAAGTAAGAAGAAATTTAATGCCTGAAGAAATTTTTTTCATTTCAAGCAGAAGATCCATTCCGGAATAATCGGGCAGAGTCATATCGAGAAAAACAAATGCAATCTCATGGCATCTGTTTTTAAATATTTCCAGCGCCTCATTTCCGGAGCCTGCAACAATCACATTATAACCGAGTTCTTCCATTATTTCTCCGGAAGTAAGTCTTATAATCTCCTCGTCATCAACAAGCAGAACAGTTTTTTTCATAAACCAGAACCTCCGGAAAATTTAATCTGGATATTATTAAATATATAAAATACCTTATATATTAGTGATTTTTTTATTAAAGAAAAATTAAAAAAATATTTTTAAAATAATTATATCTATGCCCTGATTTTAATGAATTAAATCCAATAAAATCTGAACATAAACATAAAAAAACGGTGTGGTGTTATAATTCGGTGAAATAATTCTAGAGAAGAGTTGTATTTATAATAAATCTGACAGAATTTTCATCAACCATAAGTTTTTTTGATATAGCTTCAGGATCCCATCCTTTATTTGAAAGTTCTCTTACTGTTTTAACAATGTTATCGCTCAGATTTTTACCGGGCATCATCTTAATATCACCCTTCACCTGTTTAAGAATAGGATTATTATTGTCAACAGCCTGTATAAAATCCGAGAATTCTCTCATCTTCATATCAGTCTGGTGAATCATATCCTGAAGCCTGTTATCAGTAACATCAATCTCTTTCCTTATAGTTTCAACCTTTGTAAACATGGCATGAATCTGTTTAACACGTTCTTCCATATGATCTGAAAGACCATCAAGCTCATTCAGCCTGTCTCTTAGATCTCTTATATCATTCTCTTTTGTTTTAAGAATCAGAGTCTCCTCCTCAATCCGCTTAAGATGACTGCCAATCTTTTCCACACGTCTGTCAGATCTGTCTATCACCTTCTCGAAAGCCTGAATTCTGCTGTCTATTGTCTGTATAATAATATCTGATTTGTTTACGGAATCAAGATTTCTGGAAATAATATCTTCATACTGATGAAGTTCATTTATTCTTCGTTCAACCGCACCATAGGTTTCGGAAAGTGCATCAATACGAGAATTAACCGCATCAATCCTCGAAACATTCTCAAGAAGCTTGTCTGATTTATTAACTACCAGATCATTAACCTCCATAAGATTTTTCACTTCACTCTCGATATCAGCAAGCTTTTCTTTCTTCGCGTAGTAGGTTCTGATCTCTTTGTCTGCCATTTTCTTCAGTTCTTTAATCTGATCTATATCGGCAACAAATTTTTCCAGTTCCCTTGATTCCTTTTGTGCATCCTCAAGTACATGGTTGAGCTGGCCTACTGCTTCGTTCACTTTTTTCATAAGCTGATCTGTTTTACCGAATATATCGTTGTTCTGTTCATAACGCATTATTTCATTACGAATCTCCCCGAGACGGCTTTCAAGATCATTGAAGTTTTTCTGCAGAATATCATTCTGGTCTGCCGCTCTTCTTCCGATGTTTGTCTCTTCATCCTTAAGCCTTACAAGCATTGTGTTAAGTCTCAGCTCAATAGACTGGTAATCGGAATCTATACTGTTTATTTTCTCTTCAGCTGTATCTATAATCCTGTTCTCAAGTTCAACAAACCTGTCTTCGAAATCCTCAATTTTCTTTCTTATTCCCTCAGCTTCCCTTCGTGCAGCCTGAACTATTTCATCTTTTTTGGAAACCGCATGTATGTTTAAATTGTCAATTTCTGTCCTGATTTTATCCACTTCCTGTTCGAAAGTGCTTATCAGCCTGCCTTTCGATTCATCAACTGTAATCTCAACATTTTTCAGTTTCTGGGAAAGCTTATCGATGTTATCATTTACTTCAGCTTTCAAATCTCTCGACTTCAGTGTAAACTGGTCAAAAAATGTGTTCTCCATCGCCATGAATGTATCTTTCATCCCGGCAATCTGAACCTGAAGTGAATCGGCGCTTTCAACGTTTCTGATGAGAGGAGCTATTTTTATCTTGAAGTTTTCAAGAAGAAGATCTCCGGAATCAGATATTCTGGATTCAAGTTCCCCTTTAATATTTTCCGCCTGCATGTAAAACTCTTCAGAAATTTCGCGCGACCTGACTCTAAGCTTCTCTTCAAAATTTCCTGCCATATGAGTGAGCTGACCATTAAGATTATCAACATTCTCTGAAAGGAAGGTCACTTTTTTTGCTATATCTGTAAAATTGTCCCTTGCTGATGCGATAAACTGTATCTGCTTATTAACATCTTTCGCCGCAGATGAAATTACTTTTATATCCTCATCAACTTTTTTAAGATTTGTCTTTTCTATGTCAAGACCATGAAGTCTGTTTTCAATCTCTTTAATAGACTCAGACATATTCTTTGCCAGCGCACCCGATTTTTTAATCAATATATCTATCTCAATAGTCGCATCCTGAAACTTTCGGCTCTCCTTCTCGCTCATTTTCTTGAATTCATCAAATACCTTTGATGAGTACCTTCGAAGTTTTGCCATTTTAAGATTAGCCCTGTCAAGTCTCCGGAAGAGAATAAGCATTATAAAACATGCAACAAATGTAATTAAATTTAGTATCATCGCACGATCCTTAAAGAAGATGTTTATATCTGATAAACAATCAGAAATCAGCCTGTTAAAGGGACTGAAAATATAATTGCATTAAGTTAATATTCAAGATTATAATATGACATAATATTTTGTCTGAAAAGTGATGAAAATGTCAATAAAATTTTATGTCTCATTAATGATAGAGGTAAAATATTTACATTAAACATGATCAGAATTGTTATCGTATAAAAATTGATGCCGTAGCTGTTCAAAATGGCTGGTTTAAAAAATAAAAAGTTCTATCTTATAGCTCGGAAGATTAAGATTGTTTTCCCGATAGTAATCTCATCCCAGTCATGAAGAAGTTTTGGACGGAGAAGCTTTCTTCCGTTCAGGAATGTTCCACTGTCAGAAACAAGATCATAAATGTAATAACCACCTTCAATTCTCCGTATCCGTGAATGCTTGCCGGAAACATCATCATCTTCAATCTGGATTGCATTTTCCTCTCCGGAGCCTATTGTAATTTCACTCTTAATCATCTGGAACTTTTCACCAGTCCCACGGTCGGTTTTATGCTGCAGCCACACCTGTGAATACAAAACATCAGGAATCTCCCTGGGGGCGCCCTCATCAAAGCTTTCCCGCGGCTGAAGATCCTCCACAGAAATCTCGCCGGTATAAATACCGGGATTAAATCCCTGCTCCTCTTTTATCTTTATATACCTCTCCCGACTCTTTTTAAAGAAAATAAACATCAAAAAAAACAACAGCACCATTAAAAGAATTACCAGAACCGAGAGTATAATATATGATCCGTCAGGAAAATCTATCCTGAAAAAATCCCTTTCAGCAATGAACTCAGCGGTATCCCTGTCTTTCAGTTCACCATATTTCAGCCGTACCTCAAGTAAATGTTTGCCGTTGTCTCTCTTTACAATTGACTGGTAATAAATTTCATAGATATTTTTAATGCGGGAAAGTATTATTCTGTATATTCCGGTTATATTTTTATCTCCGCAGGATATATGTGTCCCCCCTGTGAGCTTTGCTATCCGGCTCAGCGGGATTGAATTTTTACAAGCCGATGAGGTCATAAAGTAAACCGGGACACCTGTCTCTTTTCCAAACCTGATTATATCATCATCGGAAAGAGAACTCCCCTCGTCTTTGCCATCCGTGAAAACGACAACTCCTTTCCGGCCGCTTTTAATACGGCTGAGAAATTCGATTGAATCATAAATCGCATCATACATTACAGTGTTTGATCCGTGCCGCTCGATACTTTTTATGCTTTTAACAAGCTCTATCCTGTTTGACGTGAAGTTGTTAAGGAAATTCATTTTATCATTAAAACGAATAACTGCAATCCTGTCATTTTCACCGGCTGAATCGACAATATCACCGGCGTTTCTCTTTATCCTTTCAAGATAATCTTTACTGATACTTTTGCTTGAATCAATAGCAAAGACAAGATAAAGCGGATCCGTTGAAGAGGATATATCCTTTACTTTTACATAATTTACCCTGTAACCATCTTCATAAACAAGTATATTCTCCTCATCGAGGCCCTTTATTCCCCTGCTGTCAGGATCAACTACCGTCAGGTTAAGCTTTACACGTGGGAAATCGGTCCTGGTATCAATGCTGCTGATATTAATAAATGACCCTGCCCATAACGAAGACGCTAAAAAGAGGAATGTTAATGTAATTACAATATATTTTTTTTTCATTATTAAATTTCTGCCGGAACAGGTTTATCCATCATATTATCGGTATCAGTTAATATTAAATATAATAAATATTTAAACACGATTACAAAGATTGAAAGATTCTCACCATTCAAAACGAGTCTACATATCTCATAATCCCGGAATCATGTTCAGACAAAAAAAGAGGCGCTTACTTCAAGCGCCCCTTTTATATAGTTTAAAAATTTTTATTATTTCTTAGAACTTAAGTGCGAATTTGTGGTATACGTTGTATGCACCAGTTACGACATCTTTTGTGCCGTCACCATCTGTCATAGCTGCATATCCGCCACCAACTGTATAAGTTGAGTTTGCATCAAAAGCATAAGCTATACTTGCATCAACTTCCATGAATGAAAGATCTTTTCCTGTAACATTTTTTGTCTGATCTGTAGTGTTAAGAGTAGTTATTTTAGCAACTTTCTTGTCTGTTGCTGCGCCATAAATACCGGCTACAAATACAGTGAGTTTGTCAGCTTTAGCTTCAGCATAAAGTTTATATGCTGTCATACCAGCCATACCCTGATCTGCGCCCCAGTAAAGATCGTCAACTACAGTTGTAAAATCGAAGTCTGCGCCCCAGTTGTAAGAACCATCTTTTTCATCTGATGAACCGTAAGCAAATGCAAAACCGACTTTTGCAGGATCAATTTTTGCAAATATATCTACATATGCACCGTATGTTTTTGAATCAGCTATACCTTTTTTAGCCGCAACTGATGCTGCTGTTGTAGATTCATCCTTAAAGCCGTCTGTATCAATTTTTTTGTATGCAAATTCAGAGGTAAAGCCTATCACTCCGAAATCACCATCGAGTCCAAGATTAAAAGCTTTGGTTGTAATTTTATGCTCTTTTATTGCGGACAAAGCAGCTTGAGTTGCAGTAACAGTTCCATCTGCAGTTGCATAAGCAACAGCTGCATTACTTCCAGTAAATGTATCCCAATATGTTGTAGTCCATAATGCATCATAATCATATGCTGCATCAATCGTTCTTCCGGAAATACCTTTCTGAGCATAAGTAAAAAGAGGTTTAACTGTTATAGGAGCAAACTTCAAAACTCCGCAGAGATAGTATACTGTTGTATCATCTCTGTCAGCTTTATGAACTGATGAATATTTTCCACCCTGATCATCTTGTTTTTCATATGTGAAAAGGAAAACCAGATCTTCAGAAAGAGCACCAACAGCCTGAACTCTCATTACGTTTATTTCTGTGTCGCCGAAAGTAGTTGCCCACTGTCCGCCACCCATAAGGCCTGTGTTTAACTGTAGTGCAGGATGGAATTTATAGTTAATATACATTCTTTCAACCGTAAGATTGGAATCTGATGCACTGTCAGCAACTTTACCTGAGCCTTTAACATCTTTGTCATATGTTAGTTTTGTTTTGATTGTTGCATTTTCGTTGAGAACGATATCACCGAAAATGTTGAAATCATAATCAAAATATCCGGAAGAATATCTTGCTGCACCTGATTCATCTGTTTTTGTGCTGTTGTAATTACCACGGACCATAGCATCTCCGCTGAGTTTCAATTCAGCAGCATATGCCGTTGAAACACCAACAACAAATAATAGAACTAATAAAAGTCTTTTCATTGTGCTCTCCTATTTTTTTAATTTTTCAGCTTAAAAAACTGTATTCTTAATGCTATAACGCCAATCGCTTTTGTCAATAATTTTTTACGACATCTAACCCATTTTTTTATTCAAATGCGGATATATCAACTTAATGCAATAAGGATTTATAAGCTTTACCGTATAATAACTGGTAAAATTTTAACACAATTTATCAATTTCAATGATTTACAGGATGTCCACTCTGCTGTTTGTGATAAATTTTTGTCCGGATGTATGATTTATTATATTTATTATTTGAACTGATGAACTCAAGATTCTGCATCAGAATACTACATGTGACACTACGGCATAATCATGACAATCCCGTAATCACAAAATCGTGTTCAGACAATATACACCCCCATATAATAATGAATCCTGTTATTTTTCTTGACTTTATAATAACGGATATGCATCAATTCTGTATAAAGATATCCGGAGCGCTGATTAATGTTAAAATTTCTGAAAAAAGAACTCATTTTTTCCCTCTCCCTGTTGATTGCATTGACTGCATGTGTAAAAAGACCCGAAATACCTCTTTCTCCATCTGTAAAAATCGGAGTGGAAGAAAAGGGAAATGAAAAAAAGTTTGTTGTTTTTTTCAACTGCGGGCTGAAAAACGAGAATGACAGCACTGCATTTGTAAATGTTGGGGGACTAATCGAAATACTGAATAATTCAGGCGCAGTTATTCTCTCCATCCCCTTTAAATCTGAAGCCATTCTGCCATTTGAAACCGGTATTATTGAAGAAAAAATTGAACTCAACCCGGACCAATGCTCTCCTCTTTTTGAGCTTTTATCGATTAAAAAAGAACAGATTGAATCCGGAGAGGAGCAGGGGAACAGGTTTATTGAAGATAAAAACATCGTATTAAAAAAACTTACCCTCGAAAAAATGGATATAATTGAACTTTTACGGAGTAAAATCAAATAATGAAAAGTATAAACGACACTAAAATATATCTTGCACTTATAATTTCATCGATTATCATTGCTCTGCTTATCGGCGGCGTATCTCTCTACTCCAGGTTTGTAATTGAGCCAAAGGCGAAAGCTCTTGTTTCATCTGTCGCCACAATGAAAGAGGGATACATTTTACTAAGGGAACCGCAGATTTTCGGCGGTTACAAATACTGGGATTCTGACGGGATGGCTGTTAAAAACTCCCTGAGATATTTCGACAATAAAATTTTTAATACCATGGAACTCAGGCCGGATGAACGGATATACCTTGAACTTGTTTTAAAAAGAAGGGAATCAGGATCCCTACTCGGGATAAAAACCGCTTTTTTTCTCCTTCTTGTTTCATTGGCCGGTTTTACAGCATATATTATTGAAAGGAAAACATTTAAAGCATCCGAATAAAATGAGGGACTTTCCAGATGAAATTATTTTTTTTTAAAGACACCTTAAAAAAGACAACCGGCATAATTATAGCAATAGCAGGGGCTTTGCTGCTTATAATAGCTATCTTCGGCTATGTCTCCGGCATTCAAACAGGTAAAAAAGAAGATATAAATATGGGAATAATTGTAGGTGTTTTTTCATTCGCCATAATTATTCCAGGTATAAGGCTTTACATGTCAGGCGTAAAACTTACGAAACTGGAAGAGACCCTTAAACAACTGGCCACACTTATCAGGACATACCGCAGAATCAGCATTGCTGAAATAGCGAAAAAATTCAGTTTAAACGAAATTGAAGCTGAAAAACTTTTAAATACAGCCATAGAACTCCATCTTGTAAACGGCAACATGGACAGAACTACAGGAGAATTCTTCATCTCTGAATCACTCAATGAGATAAAAAAGATCTCATTCTGCCCTAACTGCGGCGCTTCTCTTTCCCAGGTAATTTATAAAGGTGAAACCGGGAAATGCCCGGCCTGTGGAAGTATGTTTAACTGACATCCCTCTTTTAAAACCATCCACATCCTGTTTCTACCTTCAGAAACCGTGAATAAAAAAATTCAGGTGGTTTAAAAAAACATTAACACCACTGTTTATAATCCCTGATTTTCACAGACACGATAAGTTCAAATTTATATTTGACTTTTAATTATAATATTCATTATAATTATATAAATAATATACCGGATATAAAATCTCATAATGAAAAAAAGAATACTTCTTATTGATGATGAAGCGCCTGTAAAAGATTTCATGAAAAAAATCCTGCTCCGTTCCGGTTATTCTGTTTTTACCGCTTCTGACGGGAAAGAAGCGATAGAAATGCTTGAATCTCTCTACGTTGACCTGATCATACTCGATATGCACATGCCCAACATGAACGGAATAGACGTGCTCCGCCATATAAGAAAATTTAAGCTGACAAATAAACCGGTACTTATGGTTTCGGGATATCACGATGCGGATTTAAGAATAGAAAGTTACAGGCTTGGCGCTTACGATTTTATTACTAAACCTGAACAGACGGAGGTTATGCTTAAAAGGATTGAAAACGGCATTAAAATCGGTGAAATCCTTGATTTCAATGAGTTTATGAAAGTTGAACTCTTTATGGCAAAAAAGCTGCAGAAGTATATTTTCCCCGAGCCTGACTTCATTTCGGAAGATATTGATATCTATACATGGAATCTCCCCCTTTCTGATATCGGCGGTGATCTTTATGATTACATTCATTTCCGCAACGACAGTATTCTGAT
This sequence comes from Spirochaetota bacterium, assembly GCA_963664815.2. GTDB lineage: Bacteria > Spirochaetota > UBA4802 > UBA4802 > UBA5550 > WRGT01. The sequence goes on along the minus strand of CAXXHB010000003.1, from coordinate 131,511 downwards.
TTTTGTGGCCGATGTTTCGGGTCACAGTATCTCAGCTTCAATGTTTACAGCAATTGTAAAGATGGTTTTCCGCAACGCAATAAAGACATCGGAGGATCCGGGCACTATCATGACCATAGTTAACCAGGAACTCTCAGCCAATCTCCCGGTTGAATCTTTTGTTACTATGTTCTGCTGCCTTATTGACTGTAAAAGCGGGGAGATAAAGTATTCAAATGCCGGTCATCCCAAGCCTTATATTATCGGGAAAGAAAAAGTAACGGAAATCGGTGAAAATGATCCCTTTCTCGGCCCCATCAATAATGTGAAGTATACAACATATAACGCCGTTCTCGATAAAAACCAGATTCTTTTTATCTACACTGACGGCCTTCTTGATATAATAGACGATGAATTTCACCAGGTTGAACTCAGCAGGTTTATTAATAAGCTCGGAACCGGCGAATTTAACGGCCGCGACTCGTTCAATGAACTCATTGCGGATATTTCCAATGAGAAATTCATAAGATCAGATGACTGCACTGCCATGATAATAAGGAAGAAATAGTGGGTAAAACTATTTTAGTCATTTCGGATACTCACGGAAACAGGGAGATGCTCAACCGGGTCATTGACATATGTTACCCTTTTGACATAATAATTCATTGCGGCGATGGCATAAAGGATATATGCTCGGCGGAAATTCCCGGAAACAGCGATGTAATGATGGTACTTGGAAACACAGATTTCTATTCAGGCTGCGATGCGGAAGATATTTTAAAAGAAGAGATTTCAGGCCGGACAGTAATGATCACCCACGGACATCAATTTGAGGTTAAAAACAGCCTCAGACACCTGATGAAGGAAGCAAAAAACCATGATGCCGGAGTTGTCCTTTTCGGACATACACACGAACAGCTTATCAGGGAAGGGAACCCTCTCCTCTTTAATCCGGGAAACCTGTCTGATGGAAGCTACGGAATTATTTATGCTTCAACAGACAGGGAATGGATATTTGAGCACAGAAAAATAAGGAAGGAATAATCCCTTATTTATTTCCCTCCGGATTTCTGTTTCTTCAGGGTAACTTCTCCAAGCTTTTCCTGAAGTTCAGGATCTTTTCTGACTTTATCATAGAATTCTTTATACTGATTATATGTAAATCCGTATTTTGATGTAATTGTCTCCACCCTCGCAGGATCAAGCTCAGGATCGGGTATTTCTATTTCACTCTCTATCTTTACATAATCCTCAACAGACATAGCCTTATTTTTTGAACCGCAGCCTGCCGCCAATGAAAGTGTAATGGCCAGTACAAGTAATAAATTCCAGAAACGCATAAACCCTCCTCAAAATTCAGTTTTACACCTGCAGGGGGGATTATTAATGTTAATTTACACCGCCCCGCCCCATTTACTCTCTAAAATCCTGTAAAAGTGATTACCTTGAAGCAATAACACAATCACAGGATATACTTTTTCATAAGCAATGATATTCTTTATAATAACATTTTTACTGATACTGTCAAGAATAAATCATGACAGTTTTTTATATATTCCGTTTAACCAGTCGTTGAAATTATTCTTATACCACTTTGTAAATGGACGATCACAATTGCCCCCGGTGGTATTCGTCAGCAGATATCCATCCGCCATATCGGCAATTATTCTGCATGAGGGGCTGAATGTTGTTTCACGTCCGGCTGATCTGAATATCTGCCCCTGGACTACAGTCGCCCTCCCTCCGGGAAGAGTAACCGGACCGTAGTCAAGTCCAATAAATGAAGGTATTCTACCGGCAAACAGAAGATGTTTAAAGAAAATTTTCCTTTTTTTCCCGTAGGGAGCTGATTTCTTTTTTAAACCTTCGCGGATTGCCCTTTTTAAAATATCCTCACGGGAAATGTTTTTAAACCAGCATGATTTTTTATTAAGAAGAATGTTGTCAAAATTCCCATAGTAATCGTTGAAGATACTTGTTTCAGAGAATAGGTAATTCACCGTATCTCTCCCGAAACCGTTGTCTCCGAAAACTGCTTCTATCATAGATCTGTAGATGTTTTCAAACAATGCAGCGCCGACAGAATCCTGTGTATACCTGAAATCCCACGTTTTTAATATCCTCCCCTTTTTTGTATCAGGGAGATATGGAAGCAGTATACTTATTATCCTCTCAGCCTGAATTGAGTAGAGATCATAGTGAATCTCTTTCATATATTCAGTTCCGAGTTTCTTCCTCTTTTTCAGAAGCTGTTCAATTCTCTCTGCCCTGTAGGTCGCCATAGGAAGATTTATCGGGCTGGATGTCCCAAGATGATTGAGATCCTGGTTGGCCGTTACAATTACCCCATTGATAGGATTATAGAGTGACGGGAGCCTGTTCTTAGACACATATCCTCGGTTATTATACCTGCTCTCCCACGCCGGAAGAGGTATAAGTCCGCTGACGCCATCTGGACGGTTAAACATTCTGCCGCTCATCTGGTAACCTATATTCTTTCCGGTATCGGCCATTACAAAATTAAAAGATGAAGCATCAAGGTCACGATAATGTTTCATGGCCTCCCTTACAGTTTTAGCCTTCATCAGATTGAAAAAAACATTAAGTTCACCCGCCCCGCAATCTCTCCCTGCCGACCATGACCGTATAAGATAAAATCCGTCTGTCCAGGGATCTCCCTCAAGTATTCCGAACTCGTTTTCATAAATATCAACCTTTATCTCTTCCCCTTTTTTTGTTTTTATTATATCCTGTTTCAGATCAAAAAGGTGCCATCTGTTACCGCGTCTGTATCTGCCATTACGGCACTCCTCAATACGGAAATCTATCATGTCCATAAATGTATAGGTCGGAGAGAAAGCGAGATTTCTGTTTCTTCCGACCAATACGGCAGGAGCTCCGGGGACAGTGAATCCGGCAATTGTATCTTCCGGCAGTCTGATAACTACTTCATGCCAGATTGCCGGCATTCTGTTAACTTCAAGATGCGGATCACCGCAGAGTATGGGCATTCCGCTTTCAGTGAGTCTTCCGGAAACAGCCCAGTTGTTGCTCCCGGTAAACCTTGGTATATTTGCAAGCCACTTTGCCGCGCCTGGAACAACCGGAGGGGAGAGTTTAACCTTTTTTAAAAGTTCCACATCTATTGTTTCAGTAATGGATGGGAAAAGTTCTCGTATTTTCATCCCGTCCATTCCGTTTTGTACCATCTGAACAATAAGCTTTTCCATGTTCCCTTGGACATCGATCAGTCCGAAATAGGCAAAAACCTTTGCCAGCATCATAGTATCTTCAATCTTCCATAGTTCAGGTTCGCATTTCAGAAGTTTAAATTCAAAAAGCGTACCACCCTCTTCTATATATCTGTTTACCCCCGCTGCATAAAACTCAGTACATTCACGGACATCCCTGTCAATTAGCATTTTCTGTCTTTCAATATCAGGATAAAGGTTAAGTGATCTTATATATTTATCCGCCTCAATTAAATCCCTGGAAGCGGCAATTTTTTCAGAGGCTCTCCCCTGGAATACTATTCTTGTCAGCATCATCTGCAGCTGCCGGTCATTGGCATGAACCCAGCCCAGCGCAAAAGAGGCGTCTTTAAACGTATAAGCGGAAATTACCGGGACGCCATGTTCATTTCTTTCTATCTCGACAAGGCCATTCTCCCCCTGCAGGGTTACCCTGTTATCATTCAGAAGCATTCCCCTCTCCCTGCAGATCCTTTATCTGTCGTCTGATGATATCCCTCTTCCCCAGATCATTCTGCAGCTGGGGGTAACCGCAGACAAGAGCAGCCTGGTAACAGTATGCCATGATAAAAACTATAACTCCACCTTTAGTTGAACTGCTTAATATTTTTTTCCCGGATATTCTTTTTAACAGCGGAGTCTGAGGTTCAAATTCTTTAAACATACATACGCTGTATGGAATAAAGACTTCAGAATTTTTATCTTCAGGATTCAGTGGAGCAGTCTTTAACTCTGATTTCCCGGTCTTTTCCATGGCCCTGATATGATTATGATAAACTTCATGAAGACTGTTCGCAAATGCGTAGAAACAGCTCCCGGCCTTAAAAACAATGCCCTCAACATGATCCATTGATGAAATCTTTCCCGCTACAATCTTTTTCAGCTCATCCTCTGTTATTTTCAATGTTGGATTAAGATTTCTGAAATTGTAAACATCTACAGCGAGCTGTTCTATCTCCCCTATCTCTTCAATGAAAAACTCGTGAGAGAAAATGGCCCCTTCAGCGATATTACCATACAGATCAAAAAAAAGCGGATCGCCATTAAGCACCGGGATAAATAAATTTTTAAAATAACAGATCATCCCTTCAAGAAAAACAATAAAGTTATTCTTGTACGAATCTCCGGCATCCCTGTTTATGCGGTCTGCATATTTCCACTGGTCATCAACTGATTTTACAAGTATACTCTCCCCGTTTTCATCAACTCTGATTATCCGGTAAATTGTTTCGTACCATAAAAGATCTTTCTTCAGCTTTTCAACCTGTCTTCTTCTTTTTGATTCCGGATCCTTTCCGTAAATTTTTAACCTCGCGCTGCTGATATCCCATATTTCACTGCTGATACTCATAGGTCTGATTTCAAAATATTCTCTGAGCTCAGAACCGGAAAACGGTCTCTGAAAAACAAGTGCTTCAATGGCTATATTCAACAGATCTTCCAGTGTAAATATCTCGTATTTTTTTTTTAAAAACGCGGCCAGGAGACTGTCCGCTTCACCATGGATTGCCATAAAAGACCTGATCTCCCCGAGATATTCAAATATGTACTTTTCCTTCCGGTAGTTTTCATTCTCTTTCCGGATGGCATCTCCCCGATCATCATTTTCAGATATCTCCTCCTTCAGAAGATCAGGTTCTTCTCGAAGAAACCTTTCCACCATAGACAATACCTGCTCTCTCGTTTCACTCTCAACCCGTAAAAAAGAATGAAAATGAACTGCATATGATTTAAGTTCACGTTCAAAATCCCATTGCTCCATCCATTTGAGTCTTTCTAAAGGTATCGAAGTGAAAGGTGATATAATCATCCATCTTCTCATCTGCCGGAGATAGTTAAATTCAAGCGGCGTTTCAATCGATTCATCTTTCAGAATGCGTTCAAGAATCTGCGGCAGACGGGAAAGTATGCTCTCCTGAAACGCCTTTATCTCATTCATAAGAACAAGGAATTTTTTTGTCGGGATTAGCCTTTTGCTGAAACCTATACCAAACCTGTTTTCTCTCCTTGCAAGATGTCTTTTTTTAAAAAGCTTATATCTTCTGTATTTTAAGTATATATCATTTATATAAAGCTTAGTCTCGGTAGGTCCATTAATGTCGGGGTATCTTCTTGTTGCCTGCTGAATAGCTGAAGTCTGTATTTTCACAGCTGGTGACAGTGAAGCTTTTTTTGCAGGTACAGGCTTTTTAATATCAGGAACTTCATCCTCTATATCAGCAATTTCCTTATCGGGCGATTTTTTCAGAATATTAATAATATTTGTAAATCTCACCTCAAAAGAGATCTCCTGGTTTCTCATTAATGAGTTTATTTTATCTCTGTCTTCTATAGAGATTTCTTTTGACAATATAAGAGATCTTGCCTGCCTCTCAAGGCGTTTTCTGTTCTGTTCACTATCCATATAATCAAACCATTTTATATATTCTTATTATTTATACCTGTAAAGTTTAATAAGTCAACAAAAAAGCTTCAGCAGCATATATCTTTAATAATTACTTATTTAAACTGTATCTCTTCCTTAAATATCAAAAATATCAAACAGACCTTGTAATACTGCACCGGCGTACTGCGATGTTTTCTCTCATATCTATAAATATATTTGTAAATTTTTCCGGAATTCATTCAATCGTTTAAAAAACATTCCTCTCTCTGTAATTATGTCATATAGTTATTATAATTTTTTCCGATAATAAATATGTAAAAAACTATATTTACGGGGATAGCCATGTACAGATCAGCTGCTTTATTTCTTATAATACTTTTCTCTGTTTCAGCATTTAGTGTCGATTCGAGAGTGGAGAGATGGAACATGAGAATTGACAGACTGAAAAAAATCCGGAGTGAAACCTCATCCGGTAAAACAGATAAAGATGTTGTCAATGAACTGACTGCAAATGAAATAAAGTCCGGTGAAGAATTCCTCAGTCTTCTGAACCGCTACAGGGAGGAGGATGGATCTCTTAAATCAGAAAATAAAAAATATTCCCTGACCGAAATAGAAAAAAAAGTAAAGGATATATCCCTCCCGGCAATAACTGTTTATTATCTTTCAGATATTTACAGAGCCGTTGATGACACAAGGCTTAAAGAACAGATTACAGGTGAAATTACACAACATGCTGTAAAAAAATACGGAGCGGGAATTAAAATATCTTCCGCTGAACTCAATGCGTTGTCAAGACTGTATCTGCTTGAAAAAGGTATGGCTGAATTTGAAGAAGCAATTAAAATCGCTACATCCGATATATTGAGTAAAACAGAATATGAATTGAGCAGAACTGACTATAATTCCAACGAAACTGATATAAAAAGGATTATACGGAAATGCTCAGAAGAATCACTTGCATCAAAAATATTCTCCGATAATAGTTCATTCAATGAAAAATACCTCAGCCCTGTACCTCAATGGAAATATATAACAGAACAATATTCGAATATTGAAGATAGAAACAGGGCAGCTATTAATTTTATCAGCTCCATCAATAATCCCGGTTTTGATAAAACTAAAGCTCACGACATAAACAGCGCTGAAAAAGAGGTCTTCGATAATGCCAGGGAAAAAATAACAGATATGCTTCAAAATACGACTGCAACTAACGGAGCTATGGGAAACAATCCATACTACGATATTCCGGATTTGAAGAAACTATGCGCGGCCATTGATGAAATAGACCGATACCGGAAAAGCCTTATACAGAATATTAATGGTAATGAAGATGAGGAATCTATCTCAAAAATTAAAAACAACAATACAGGAATTGCCACCAGAAGTTTAAACCATATTGAGCTGCAGTTTAAAAATGAAGAGACGCGTATCGATCGGCTTAAAAAAACCAGGGGTGATATTATTATTTACAACGAAGAGGTTTTTAAAACATCAAAAACTCATTTTAATGCAGTGAGAGAGGAACTCTACCGTTATGCAAATCTTTCATCTGAATTTACCGGAGCTATTTACTCTGCCGTTAAGAGCTCACCTCAAAAATACATCGATTTCCACAGATACAGAACTGAAAGATATATTTTATATATCTCATTTTCTGAAAAACTTACGTCAAACATTCTAACGCTTTCTGAAACGGGATCCGGGAAATTTCATTCCACCTGCAAAGGCACATTGCCTGGTGTACTCACCTTTGCTAAAAGTCTGTTGAAACCGGAAAACATACCAACCTCTGTAAGAGAAACCTTAAGCAAGGAGAATCTTAAAGAGTTTTCCTCTATAAATGCCGGTTTGCGTACAAAAGGTACATTATTGATAAACCAGACAAGAAAAAATTATGATGAGTGCATCGCGGGATTCTCCAGGGCCGTGGCAACAAAAAAAGAATCCTCAATTAATTCCGAGACTCAGATAGCACAGGATGAAACCGACAGGCTTTTCAGCTTCGCAAAGAAATGCGCCGAAAAGCTTGCAAACATGAACTATACCATGACAGCTCTGCAGAAATACAGAGATGAATACGGCAGAATCAGCAATGAACTTAAAAAAGGGAATAAAATCCAATTCTCAGGTAATGATGCTTCTGCACCATTTTTCTCCTCGATCCCGGATTTTAAAGCTGAAACAATTGAAAAAGAAACTGCGACAAGAGAACTTCTTGCCAGAGAAGGACTTGATGCCCTCAGCGGGTCTATAACACTGATGCAGTATTATAAAAGAAAATGTATACCTGTGAAATATACTCCTACAGGTGAAGAGATCTCATTAATAAAAAAGGAGTTCTCTAATAGTCCCGAGATTATTGTTTCATCATGGAAAATGAATGGTAAAAATTTCAGGCAGATAGATTTGAATGTTGCGGCAGAACTTAAAAAACTTAATAACAAAAACGCCTGGAACAATGCGGGCAGTAGTGCCGCAACGGAGATACTGACTATAGATAAAACAGGAATTAATGTTGCATTTACTCCACCTGCCGGATGGAAAAAAATTCCGGATAAGAAAGGTGATAATATTAATAGAATAAGCTTTGAAAGCCCCGATATGAAGGGATTAATTGAGGTAACATCAGTTCGGGAGGAAGTGAATAATCTTCAGTATCTTGCGGGTTTATGGCCTAAAAAGTCCGGCTTTTCCATGATTGAAAAAAACTGGGGTAAAAAAAATAACTGCGACTATATTAAAAGCACATCTAAAAATACCTATGACGGGATCATGGAATCATACATGATACCGAAAAACGGATATGTAATAATACTATCGGGAAAAACCACAGGAGATATGTACCGACAGCTTAACAGAACCCTGTCGGATATATTCAGAAATCTTGAGATTAAAGAATCGTCAATATAAATAAAATAAATTAATATAAATCCGTTTTAAAGAGCGGATTAGTGCCCCAGTTACCTTTTATGGTCTCTTTCCTGACAGATTCTGTTACTATATTCAGGAAGAGATCTCTGTCCATTTCAACAGCGCCAAGGCTTTCCATGTGACTGGTGTGGACCTGACTGTCTATAAGATCAAAACCGAGCCTCAGAAGGTTATCCGCAAGAACAATAAATGCCGCCTTGGATGCATTGCTCTCCCTTGAAAACATGGACTCACCAAAAAATATCCCGCCAATAGATACGCCGTATAATCCGCCGGCGAGTTTATCATCATGCCAGGATTCAATTGAATGCGCAAGACCCAATTTGTGAAGAATTACATATGCTTCGATCATTTCAGGTGTTATCCATGTTCCCTTTTCATGCCTTCTTCTGCCGCTGCATTCTGTTATAACTTCACGGAAAGATGTGTCGAATTTTATATCGAAAATTTTTCTCCTGAGAATCTGTCTCATACTTTTTGATACTTTCACTTCAGATGGATAGATGACAAACCTGGGATCAGGCGACCACCAGATTATCGGAGATTCTGATGAATACCAGGGGAAAATGCCGTGAGTATATGCCTCGTATAATCTTTCCGGGGAGAGATCACCGCCAACTGCAAGAATCCCGTCCCGATCGGAATCAGTCGCAGGGGGGAAAAAAGGGTCAGAACCAAGATAGTAAACAGGCATAGAACGCTTTTATTTCACTTTTATCCCGATTTCATCACCCTCTATGTCAGCCACTGCATGACCGCCACCGGAGAGTTTACCGAACAGAACCTCATCCACAAAAAAACTTTTAAGCTTATCCTGGACAAGCCGTCCTATCTGACGCGCTCCGAATTCACGCGAATAACCTTTTTTAGCAAGCCACCTCCTGCATTCAGGAGTAACCTCCAGAGTCACATTCTTACCCTTCAGCTGCTCGCTGAAAACATTTATCTCTTTACCCACAATATCAAGAATTATATCTTCCGGAAGATCATTGAATGTCACTGTAGCATCAAGTCTGTTCCGGAATTCCGGTGAAAATAAACGGTCAACGGCCCTGTCAATTGCGTCCTCTTTGACATGACGTTCATCAAAGCCTACCTGCTTTTTCCCTATTTCTCTCGCGCCGGCATTTGATGTCATTATAATAATAACATTACGGAAATCCGCTTTTTTCCCGGTATTATCGGTAAGCGTTGCATAATCCATCACCTGTAACAGGGTATTGAAGATATCTGAATGAGCCTTCTCTATTTCATCGAGGAGAAGAACAGCATACGGAGTCTTTCTTATTGCCTCGGTAAGAAGCCCCCCCTCATCATATCCCACATACCCCGGAGGAGCGCCGATCAGTCTTGCCACAGTGTGCTTCTCCTGATATTCGCTCATATCAAATCTGTGAATTTCTATTCCGAGTGAAAGGGCAAGCTGCCGCGCAAGTTCGGTTTTACCAACACCCGTCGGCCCGACAAAAAGAAGTGAAGCAATCGGCTTTGAAGGATTCCCGAATCCTGCCCTGCTCCGTTTTATGGCATTAACAACAGTCTCTATCGCACCCTCCTGACCGAAAATCTCTTTTTTCAGGTCGAGAGAAAGGTCCTTCAGCCTGGTTTTTTCAGATGAGGAAACGCTCTTCTCCGGGAGTTTGGCGATCTTTGCCACAATCTTCTCAACATCCACTGTCCCGATTTCTATTATATCACTTTTCGCGAAATTATAAATCCTTGCAAATGAGCCGGCCTCGTCGATCACATCAATCGCCTTATCAGGCAGGTGCCGGTCATTTATGTATTTGCTTGAAAGCTCAGCTGCGGCTCTTATGGACTCATCAGTATATTTTACTTTGTGATACTCCTCATATTTGTCCTTTATGCCATGAAGAATATTTATCGTATCTTCAATTCCCGGCTCCGGAATTTCTATCTTCTGGAATCTCCTTGAAAGAGCCCTGTCTTTTTCAAAATACTTTTTATATTCTTCATATGTTGTTGAACCGATACATTTGATCTCCCCGGAGGTGAGAACCGGTTTCAGCATGTTAGAGGCATCCATTGACCCTCCGGAAACAGCGCCAGCGCCCACTACATTATGTATCTCATCAATAAATAAAATTACATCCTTCATCTTTTTAAGTTCATTGATTACTTTTTTCATACGCTCTTCAAAATCACCCCTGAACTTTGTCCCGGCAAGAAGACTCCCTATATCGAGAGAGTAAATTTTAAGCCCTTTAAGCTTTTCCGGAACTGCACCTTCAGCTATTCTCATTGCAAGGCCTTCTGTAATAGCCGTTTTACCAACACCTGGATCACCAACATGAACCGGATTATTTTTTGTCCGGCGGCAGAGTACCTGTATAGTACGTTCAATTATATCCTCACGGCCGATTAATGGATCGATCTCACCATTCATGGCTTTCCCGGTCAGCTCAGTCGTAAACATCTCAATGAATTTTTCTCCCGACTTCTTATCTTTTTTCTCTTCCTCCTCCTCCATTTCCCCTAAATCCTCATATGGCTCATGCGGATAAACAGATACACCATGCGATATATACTTCAGCAACTCGTACCTGGTAATGCCTTCAATCCCCATAAAATACGCCGCAAAAGATTCCTCCTCGTCGAGAATAGAGACAAGAACATCCCCTATATCAAGAATTTCTTTTTGGGCAGAAGCTGTATGCCATATAGCACGTTCCATTACATTCTGAAAACCTGAAGACTGTCTCGGCTCATCTACCTCAACAATCTCCATTTTCTCATTAAAAAATTCTTCTATGTTATGTTTTATAGAGCGTACATCTCCCCCGGCAGCTTCAATTACTTCTCTCCCCTCTTCATACTGCAATATTGCGTAGAGCAGATGTTCGGGCGTAAGATACTCGTGCTTTTTAAATTTAGCCTCATTAAATGCCGACATGAGGATATCATTCAATACAGGATTAAGTTCCATATTCTATCCTTCTAAATTAACATTGTATCATTCGATTGTTTATTTTTAACACCAGTTACATTAAAAGATATTTATAATTATAACCGCCTTATTTATACCCACACCGTCATCCGGAGTGATAGTATTACCTGTTTTCAGAATTCAGACAGATTAATATATAAATTTTATTTTCTGTTAAAATTAAACCTTTTCATATGAACATCTCAAAGGGAACTGTTTTTCCTTTGCCATCAGATGAACTCTTTCAACTTTAGTTACAGCAATATCATAAGTGTAAACTCCGCAAACCCCGATACCTTTTTTATGCACATCCAGCATTACCGAAGTAGCTTTCGCGGATGGCATATGAAAAACTGTAGTGAGCACTTCCACCACAAAATCCATAGTTGTATAATGATCATTGTGAAGCAGAACTCTATACATATCGGGTTTTTTCAGATTCTGTTCAGATTCAAGGCTAACGCCTCCATCAAAATTGTTATCTGAACCCGCAGGCATTTCAAGACCTCCATAAAACAAATATAACAGCAATATAATTCAAAACAACATTTTCTTTTTTATGCCCCGCACGTTGAGTGGATAAAAAATAAAACCCTGTCCGCTCCGCGTAACGGAGAGATATAACCTGATTTATTATTCACAGTCAGCTTACTTTTATCTTACCATGTCTTGCTATCGCTTTTACAAGAAAATAACCAAAAACAGGCATATCCTCACCTTTTGCAAGATATATTCTTTTTATTATAAAAGCGCATGCATACTGTTTCATGTCAAGGCTTCTTATAATTCGAAAAATATTACTGAATAACTCTTCAAAAAAAACGATAAAGAGCCTTATAAGAAACTCCTCTATATCATCTTTTACATCAGGAAAAAATCTTACAAAGGGGATTTTCCTGTCTGTATAAACAAACTCTTCGGTGAATCTTTTGATACCAAAATCCTGTGCAAGAAGGTAGTATACCAGAGTCATTACCATTTTCAGATTCTGCGGCATTGCAAGTGATCCGGGAAAAGCTTTATAAACCTGATAAAGAGCTGCTACGATCTTTCTTACCTCATCACTTCTCATTGCAGCGGCATTATTTATTTTTTCACTATTAAAAATATCATAAATAATTTCATCTATCTTTTGCCCATACTGAATGCCAAATGGTGTAGATAAAAGTTTATCTGAATAATTTGCAGTATGACCATTGTTATTTGAAGACCTTCCATCTGAAAGATTTTCACCGGGAACTAAATCCTGATCAGAAGTTTTAGACTTCGTTTTAAAAACAGATATGTTCTGAAAATAATCCAGAACCTTTTTTACGTTATTATCAATTTCAAAAAGCGTGAGTCTGGTCTCTTTTGTAATCAGATTAAGATTTTTTTTGGGTGAGTTGTCATCATTAAAAAAGAATTTCTGATATGTTTTATCATCCCACCAGTCAAATCTGTTGAGTATTGTAAGATAAGCATCATGCAGGGATGCTGTTATATATCCATGCCGGGCCTTGTGAGAAATCGTAATATCACTGGTTATCAGGTCTTTAAAAGTTTTCACATGACCGTGAAGTTCATTTACAGGTATAGACATGGTGGTATTACTTTTACTCATGTTCATGTTATATTGCTGAATCTGGTGACTCAGCCTGTTCTCAATTAAATTTCTGAGCGACAGATAGGATGAAATCGATCCCGGATTATTAATATCAGAAAGAATATTTGATATATATTCCACATCAAGATCTCTTTTCCCTTTCTGAGCTATTGTGTAAATTTTTGAAAGAGCCTGTATATTGACAAGAAGATCTATGATCATATTTGACTGGGATGCATTCAGCCTGTAGTTGAAATTAATAAGGCTGGCCAGCTTCCCCTCTGTAAGAATTTCCGCAAAATCGGTAAGTTTATTAATAATTCTTGTAAAACTCGGAAAATCAATGAATGGTATGATCTTTTTAAGATCTTCCGTGATTTTAGAGTTGATTATTACTTCATCCATTAAAACTCCATAAATAAATTAATTTTACAGCCGCAGAATCTGCCAGATTAAAAATTAAACATAATAAAAGAAAATAAAAAATATTTCTAAAAAAATATTGGCAATAATCTAATTATTTAACATATTAAAATTTAATTGACTAACTTTATTCTAAAGAATAAAGCTAATTACATCAAGTAAAATTCTATATATTTGCAGTTTCATTAAAAACAGGAAACGGCAACACTATATGGAGGAATAGCATCGGTTTCTAAGTATTATACTTAACCAGAACTTCGGAACTGAGATGTTCTGCAAATAGCTTTGTAAATTGTCCCTGAAAAGGGGGCAAAAGACCTTTAATGACTTTTTCAGTTGATTGTATATATAAATTTCCGGGAGCCAGAAAATGACAAATATTTTAGTCGTTGAAGACGACAAACCATCAGGTCTTATACTAAAAAAACTTCTGGATAAATCCGGGTATAATGTAACTGATATAGTAGAATCCGGCGAAGAAGCAATAAGTGCAATAATAAAAAATAAACCCGATCTGATTTTAATGGATATTTCTCTTGCCGGTAAAATTGACGGAATTGAAGCCGCTGAACAGATTTATCAGACTAATAGTATACCATTTATATACATAACCGCTGGAACAGATGATACTACTTTTGAAAGAGCAAAAAAATCACTCCCGCTGAACTATATTGTGAAACCTTTCAACTCCCAGATGCTCAATTCAGCTATCGAAATAGCTCTTTTTAAATTCGACATGGAAAGCAGACTCAGGCAGAGTGAACTTAAAAAGAATAAAATCCTTGAATCAATTCCGGATAAGATGTTTGAAATCAGGGCTGATGGAACTCCGTGCTCCGCTGAAGATGAACTGCTGCTTAAAGAAATATGGCCTGCAGGAACAGAGGAGAAAGCCAGACAATCTATTGATAAAGCATATAGTTCAGATTCAGTTGAAATTTTTGAATATGCGATAAATGAAAAAAACGTAACCAGATATTACGAGTCAAGGATTGTTAAAGTAGACATTGATCTTCTTCTTGTAATAACAAGAGACGTTACAGAAAAAAAGATCGGCGAAGTCCGTATATCCTCACAGATGAATGAAATGGAAGACGCCATCCGGGAGAGAACCAACAAACTTCAGGAACTGAATAAAAACCTTTATGACGAGATCGACAAAAGGAATTTGGCTGAAGTAGAGATAAAGCTTTTCAAAGACGTCGTTGAGCAGAGCACAAACTGTATAGTCATCATTGAAAGAAATGGAATTGTTAAATATGCCAACAGCGCTTTCTCCGAACTATCCGGTTATTCAAAAGATGAACTCATCGGCATTAATGTAGGGAATATTCCAAATCCTATTTTACCTGAAGAAAGCGCTCTTAATCAGATAAAGGACGTAAATTTCTGGAAAGGGGAATCATATAACATAAAAAAGAGCGGTGAGATCTATTACCTCAAATCATCTGTCTCCAGAATAAAAAATGAAAGCGGAAAAACAAGTTTTTTTGTTGTAACGGCTGAAGATATTACTGAAGTGAAAAGAGATGAAATTGCTCTGGAACAGATGAAGCATGTCATGAAAAATTCCGCTTCAGATTCAATAGACAAAGATATGGCATGGCAGACCTGGAAAGAGAAGATGTTGAGCCGAAACGTTTCACGTACAGACAGATCCATTTTCAGCAACATAAATAACAGTTTCACTCAGGGAGCAGGGTTTGGTACGCTTATAACATTTATGGAAATGATGTCAAAGTCTTCCAAAGAGAAAGATGGCAACCGGATTGTTGATGCAACCCTTTTTAATGAAGCGATGAAAAACGTAAAAATCGCGCAGGATGCTTTTAAAATCTTTGCAGGAATTGACTGGATTATTTCCAACAATATAGATCTCGAAGATAAAAGTATCCGTGAACTCTATACCCTGATAAAGGGAACAATAAAAAAATACGGCAAATTTGCCCAGCTGAATAAGCACAGAATAGTAATAAATGATCTGCCAAAAGGTCTGAAAAATCAGAAAATAAAAATCAATATACAATACATGACAGAAGCTATCTCTGAATTGATTATAAATGCGCTTAAATTTTCAAGAGCGGCTTCTAATGTTATTGTAATGGTTTACTCACAGAACAATACATTGAGAATTTCAGTAATCAATGAGCCGCAAAAAACAACCGATGGTATTATTGGAATTCCTGAAGAATTCGAAAAATTGATTTTTGAGCCATTTTACCGGCTTTCAAAGCTTGTTTATGAGCGTTATAATACTCTGGACTTCGGAATCGGACTCACTTTCGTTGAAAAAATTGTAACTCGCCATGGAGGGGAAATTTTTGCGGAAAATATCATCGATTATTCTGACATAAAAAAAGATCCCCAGGTTAAAGTAAATTTAATGATATCACTCCCCTTTGCAAGGGAGTAAAAGGAGGAAAAATGCCTTTTGTAAATGTTATGGTTGCAGGTCCTCTGACAAAGGATCAGAAAAAGGCCCTGGCTTCTAAAATCACCTCGGCACTTGAGGAAGTTGCGGGGAAAGATCCAAAGACTACATATGTTGTCTTTGACGAGGTAGAAAGGGAAAACTGGGCGGCAGGCGGAAAGCTTCTGACCGATATCTGATTATGATAATATCAGTTAAAAACATCAATAAATCATACAGGATTGCCGGTGAAAAAATCCCCGTGATCAGAGACCTCTCTCTGGAACTTGACAAAGGAGAGATTATAGCTATTACAGGAAGGTCTGGTTGTGGTAAAACCACACTGCTCAACATTATTACCGGAATTACAAAACCGGACAATGGTCAGATTTACTTCAGAGAAAAAAAGCTGAAATATTATTCAGACTTTTCAATGTCAAGAATAAGGAACAGAGAGATCGGGCAGATTTTCCAGACATTTCGTCTTCTTGATGATGAAACTGTCATGTCAAATGTGATGATGCCCGCCCGTATAAAAGGAAAGGCGGGATCTGCCGTGAGAAATTACGCTGTTGAAATTCTCGGGAAAGCGGGGATAGCGGAATATCAGAACACAAAAGCGGGACTCCTGTCAGGCGGACAGAAGCAGCGGGTAGCAATAGCACGCGCTATTGTTAACAGACCTTCTCTGATACTCGCCGACGAACCGGATGCAAATCTTGATATTGAAACATCCAATGAAATTTTTTCACTTCTTGAAATGCTTAAACGCGAAGGAAAATCTATAATCATCGTTACTCACAAGGAGTATATGCTTAAAAAAGCGGACAGATCATATAAAATGGACAAAGGGAGACTTACAGAACTTTAATGCTCAGTAAATTATATCTTATAAAAAAGGAACTCGCCGGCGGAAAGTTCATCTCATTCATAGTATTCTGCGTAATACTTCTCTCAGTATCGGCTATAGTTTCATTCAATATTCTTTCAGATAATTTTAATAATTATATAAAAAACAATTTTGCTTCGGCGATACCTCCGGATGAAATAAAGGTAAAGCCGGGTGAAAGCAAAAGTGTCTTCCTTTTCTCCACCGGTACCGGTAAAGAACTGAACAGTACCGCCATAAACAGAATAACGAACATCCCCGGTGTTAAAAGGGTTGATCCCGCAATGGCTGTAACTGTTCCTACATCGGCAACAATATATTTCTTTTCGTTTCAGTATAAAACTGATCTTATCTGCGCCGGAACTAGTTACAGCTTTGTTGAAAATGATCTTAAAAGCAAAGAGATGAAACAGGCATGGATCAGGGGAACTCATGAAAAGGGGATCCCTGTGCTTGTACCGAAAGCTCTGATCGATTCATATAACAACGGTCTCGCAGCGGCAAATGCACTCCCTGAAATTGTCCCCGACAGACTCTCTGGATTAAAATTCAAGCTCTCTTTCGGGCGTTCAAGCGTAGCGGGCATTGATGGAGCATATGATTCATCATCTGTTGTTGCAGGCTACACAGATAAAGTTAATATAATGGGGCTTGTAATTCCACTTAAAGCCGCGGAAGAGATAAATAAAAAGTTTGAAAAAAGCGGAAGATACATGTTCAGTCTGGTCAAGGTTAAAGATCACAAATACTTTGAAGATGTCAAAACCCGTATTAAAAAGATGGGATATGTTGTTGAAACAGGAGAAAGCCTCTCCTCAGAGATACTGAAACTTAAAAGAGTAGTAAATGCCTTTATAACCCTTATGATTTCCCTTGTTTCCATACTCGCTGTTGTAACAACAGCATTATGCTCAGTTACAGCCGTATGGGGAAGAATTGATTACTACCGTATAATGAGAACTCTCGGTGCCTCTAAATTTTTTATAGCTCTTACAATCCTGATAAAATTTGCGCTCATGGGTTTTCTTGCATCATGGGGTGGAATTTTTATAATCCAGTACTTAAAAATATATATACTTCAATCAATAAGCATACCCGGCGTAAAACTGACTCTTGACATATCCGCAGCTACTATAGCAACCATAACAACTGCCGGGACTATAATTCCTGTAGCAGCATCGCTTCCTGCAATAATAAGGATGTTTGCAGTGAAACTGGATAAAAACTGATCTGATCCCAATTCACAGATCGCGGATAAAAAAACCGGTTTAGACCGGTTTTTTTATCCGCGAAATAATTCCAATTTCAACCCGCAGAGATGGCATCAGCAGGACAAACGCTTTCACATGAACCACAGTCAATACATACATCCGGGTTAATTGCATGAACGTCGCCTTTTTCAGCTATTGCTTCAACCGGACACTCGGCAGCGCATGCACCGCAATTTGTACAGGCATCTTTATCGATTTTGTAAGCCATAGTTTCCTCCTGAAGAAAATAAAATTTATTAAATTAAAAACCCTCCGGAATATATAACAACTACACCATGGGAAGAATAAGCTTATGCTGCGTCAGCATAAAAATTATTTTTTTACCCAGAGTTCTTTGAAAAGTATATTTAATACTACCATAAAGGTTTTTATTTAACAGAAATTAACAATTATTAAGCATAAAAAAATGTCAAGAGTTTATGAAAAAAATAAATATTTCCTACCAGGCAAAACCGGCAGAAACACCAACCGCATAACCGTTATCCGTAAAATAATAGGCAAGAGGAATATCTATAAATACCGGCCCTGCACTTAATCCCATATTTATCATAAGCTTGGGTCTGCAGAAATCAGGCTCCTTATCTCTTGTCCCTGCGTCAATTGTTACTGAACCTTTGGTGCCAACCAGGGTTGCAGGAGCGGGGGTAACTGAATCGCCGGTAACCGATATAGTTCCGGCACTTTTAAGTTTGAAACTGGTGCTTCCATGAGGGACAAAATCTATACCCCCGCCAACACCTATATTTGCCACATAAAGAAACCTTATTGATGTATAAACCTCTATAGGAACAACTCCTGATCTTGTATCAAGAACAAGATCTATAGACGGATCTACTGTTGCAGTATAACCACCATTGCTGACAGTAACTGCATCAATATCCTTATAGAAAGAAACCACGTTATTTGAATAAATATAACCTGACTCAACGGATAAGCCTCTCCATAAAAAAATACGTTTAAATATCGCCTCCTCTCCAAAGAACTGGTAGTTTACAAGAACTCCATAAAGCCTGGATTTATAATCGATCTTAATGTCAGATTGATCAATTCCATAACTGAATTTTCCGAATTTAAAGGAGATGTAAAGCCCGTCTGTAATAAATCCAAGATTAATACCCAGTTGCCCAACCGCAGGATTTCCTCCTAAACCGGCATAAACATCCCCGTTATCAAGTTTATCCTTGAGATCATTATAAAACTTCGGGTTTTTATCAGGAGCCTGGACTGAAAGCATTGCTCCGCCGGATATGGCAAAAAGATCATAACCCTGGTATCCCCTTAAAGTCGCGGCATGAGAGGCATAAGTGTTGGCATTTCCGAAACCCTTTGCAAGTTCAGGCATATTATCATACTTTGCAATCTGGTTTGATATCTCCGTTGCAACCTTTGGGGCCAAAACCGTATTAAGTGTTGTATTGCCGAAATCAACGGAAACTGTCAATGCATACAGGTCCACAGAAAAAAAGAGTACAAACAGCATAATAATTAAAAGTCTGTTTTTCATCAGGTGCCTCAATAGCAGATCGCTGTCTTAATCTACAGCAGGCAAATAAATAATTCAAGAAAGATTTTTAATTCTGCCGCTTTGATAACTTAAAAATCAGAGCGGCAGGAAAAGAAGCAGAACCCGTTTTTCATATAAAAACAGGTTCGCCCCCTTTTATATCCATCCTGATAGCGGAATTCTCTTTAAAATCACCTGAAAGGATTTTTACAGACAGAGGATTCAGAATATACTTCTGTATCGCCCGTTTAAGCGGTCTTGCGCCGAAAGCAGGATCATACCCCTCTTTCGCCAGGAAATCAAGGGCGCTTCGCGTAATCTCAAGCAAAAGCCCCCTATCCTTGAGCCTCAGGGCAACATCCGCAAGCTGAGTCTTCACTATGTCTGCTATATTCTCTTTTGTCAGAGGATTGAATACAATAATCTCGTCCACTCTGTTGAGGAACTCAGGCTTGAAGTTCATCTTCAATTCCTGCTCAATCCCGGCCATTCTCTTCTCTTCAGGTATCGACTGATCGCTTATATATGAAGTACCGATATTCGAAGTCATTATTATAAGAGTGTTCTTTAAATCCACAACACGCCCTTTCGAATCGGTAAGCCTCCCCTCGTCAAGTATCTGGAGGAATATATTGAATACATCATGGTGGGCCTTCTCAATCTCATCAAAGAGAATTACGCTATAGGGTCTTCTTCTGACAGCCTCTGTGAGCTGCCCCCCCTCTTCGTATCCCACGTATCCGGGAGGCGCGCCGATAAGCCTTGCTACAGCATGTTTTTCCATGTATTCAGACATATCTATTCGTATAACAGACTTCTCGTCGTTAAAGAGAAACTCCGCCACGGCCTTCGCGGTTTCAGTTTTACCAACACCGGTAGGTCCCAGAAAAATAAATGTCCCCACAGGCCTGTTTGGATCCTGTATGCCGGAACGTGACCTTCTAACCGCGCCTGAAATAGCCTCCACAGCCTTTCTCTGACCAATGACACGTTTTTCGATTATCTTCTCCATATTTATAAGCTTCTCTTTCTCCCCCTCAAGCATTCTTGCTACCGGGATACCAGTCCACCTTGCAACAACCGCCGCAATCTCCTGGTCTGTGACCTCCTCTTTCAGAAGGGAATTTTCACCCTGTATCTCCCCTGCCCTGCTGTTCAGCTCATTTATCTCTTTTTCAAGTTCAACAATTTTACCATACCTTATCTCGGCAACGCGATTGAGGTTACCCTCTCTCTCCGCCCGCTGTTCTTCAATCCTGTACTGTTCGATGGCTTCCTTGACATTGCTGATTTTTTTTATAATCTCTTTTTCCTTGCGCCACTGTACCACGAGAACATTTTTACTTTCGTTAAGCTCGGCCAGTTCCCTCTCTATTTTATCAAGGCGTTCCTTTGAAGCGGTATCCTTTTCTTTCTTCAGCGCCTCGCTCTCTATCATAAGCTGCCGTATTCTTCTCTCAATTTCATCAATCTCAGTTGGCATTGAATCTATCTCCATTTTTATGAGAGATGCGGCTTCATCTATCAGATCAACCGCCTTATCCGGAAGAAAGCGGTCGGTTATATACCTGCTGGAGAGAACTGCAGCTGCAACACATGCAGAGTCCGATATTCTCACACCATGATGAACCTCGTACTTCTCCTTAAGTCCGCGCAGTATGGCAATTGTATCCTCAACTGACGGTTCCGTAGCAAATACCGGCTGGAATCTCCTTTCAAGGGCTTTGTCCTTTTCAATATATTTCTGGTATTCAGAAAGAGTCGTGGCGCCAATTGTCCGCATTGCACCGCGTGAAAGGGCAGGTTTAAGCATGTTTGATGCGTCCATGGATCCTTCAGCCGCACCGGCGCCAACCAACGTATGCAGCTCATCAATAAAAAGTATTATTTCACCGGCCGATTCCTCAACCTCCTCCACTACGCTTTTAAGTCTCTCCTCGAACTCGCCCCTGTACTTCGCTCCCGCAATCAGCGCGCCCATGTCCAGTGCAATAAGTCTTTTGTTTTTAAGGCTTTCCGGAACATCTCCCTGTACTATTCTCTGTGCAAGCCCCTCAACGATAGCGGTCTTCCCGACTCCAGGCTCCCCGATAAGTACAGGATTATTCTTTGTTCTGCGGGAGAGAACCTGCATAACACGGCGAATCTCCTCATCCCTGCCAATGACCGGATCAAGCTTATTCATTCTTGCATAATCTGTAAGATCACGGCTGTACTTTGCAAGGGCGTTATACTTATCCTCGGCATGTTCATCCTCGGCTTTCTTGTTGCCGCGGACGTCCATCAGGACTCTCAGAATACTCTCTTTATTAAACCCGTGTGAATTGAGAATATGTTTTGCCTTTGAGCTGTCACTGGTTGAAAGTGCAAGAACAAGATGTTCCGTACTCAGGTATTGATCTCCGAGATTTACGGCATGGTTCCACCCTTCATTCAGCAGATCTCTTGTCTTCGGTGAAAGAGCACCCCCGCCAGGACCGCCGCCGGTCTGCCTGGGCATAGAGGATATATGCTGGTTTATTTCATTTTTAACATCTTTTAAAGACGCGCCGAGTTTCTCGGCAATCGCACTGAAGATTCCCCCATCCTGATCGGCTGCAGCCTTAAGAATATGTTCAGGGTGAATTTCAACACTGTTGTTCTCTGCAGCAATATTCTGCGCACTGTTG
Source organism: Spirochaetota bacterium (assembly GCA_963664815.2). Classification (GTDB taxonomy): domain Bacteria; phylum Spirochaetota; class UBA4802; order UBA4802; family UBA5550; genus WRGT01. The sequence continues at coordinate 109,263 of CAXXHB010000003.1, read as the reverse complement.
ATAACATCCTGCGCCCTGAGAGTTAATCGATCCATTCTCATAATTTTTATCTCCTCTTTTTATCAGGGGGTTAATATTTGAGGATAAAATGGGTAGTATGCAAATAAGACTATATTTTTATAAAGTTAGATATCTATCTCTGTAATAGTTACACTTTTTTTAATTAATAAATGACCCTGACATGCGTTATATTGTAAAACAGAATATTTATTAATCTCCTTCTTTCTATATAATTACCTTCTTTCTATCAATCTCCTTCTTTCATTCTGTCCTGAACCGCCTTTATTATATCCTCGTCACTCTGCTTTTTGGAGAGAACAACACGGTACACAATATCAAATTTTGTAGGTTCAACTACCTTTTTGGGAAAGATCAGGTTCCATCTCATAATATCATCATTAAGAAGGCTGTCCACCTCCTTGAAATATGTAGGCCTCATAGATCTGATCTTCATAATTCTTCCGGAATCCGGATACAGCCATACACTGATTACACCTACTCTCACCTCGTCTATCATATCCAGCTTCTGGATTTCACTTGAGATATATTTATCTCCACCTTCATCCTTAACCCGTTCCATTGTCTTTTCATTTTTTAACTGTACTACCCTGTACTCATCAGAGGTTAAAAGTACGCGGAAAACTTCCGTCGCCTTTTTATCAGGATTCAGAAAATCTTCATTTTCCTCTTTTATTTTCGAGCGTATATCTTCAACAGTAACAGTTTTACAGGAAATCATCTGCAGGGAAAATATTCCCGCGAGTAACAGATAGAACAGTTTTCTCATTTTATAATCCTTTTTAACATAGTTGACTACAATTTATAATATTAGTGCTCCGTTTCAAGAATTTTTTATTTTTTCATCTCATAAAAAATCTCAGCAATATGAAAATCACAAAATCACTTTTTCCAAGCATAAAAAACACGCCCTGATATAAAAGTATTTTATAATACTTCAACCCGGGGTAAATTAAGTTAAATGATTACTCAATATCAAAGACAAGCGATGCATAACAGATACAGTGTAAAACTGTTGACTTGTAAAATAAATGGTATCAGTTAATACTGTCATTACCGGAAGTCATAAGTCAATGTATAAAAATATTTTAATCATAGCAGATATAGAAGGGAGTACAGGCTGCGCCGGGTACGAAGCATCCTCTTTCAACACTTCATCATGGTACGACGCATGCATAGAGATGTCCCTCGATATAGACTTCATAGTCACTAAACTATTTGAAAAAGGCGCGGATAAAGTTTATGTCAGGGATTTTCACCGTACCGGCTATAATCTTCTGCCGGAACTGATTGATGAAAGAGCAGATATTATTCACGGTTATAAAGAAGGTCCTGTACCGGGAATTGGAGAGGTATATGATTCTGAGGCTGTGATGTTTATAGGGTTTCATGCATCTTCCGGGTCAGGGGGATTCATTGCACATACCCTTACTTCAAGATACAAACGGATTCTTGTTAACAATAAAAGAGTATCCGAACTTCAGCTTTTTGCTTCTTCCCTTTACAGATTTTCTATCAAACCTGTTTTCTTTTCCGGCTGCCCTGTTGCATGCATGGAAGCCGAAGAGGATATCAGAGGGATTAATGTATTCCCTGTTATAAAAGATGAATCCGGCCAGACTGATAAGATTAAAAGCAGAAGTGCGCTTGCATCTGCAGCAGCTGATTCATTAGACAATACAAAAACAGCACCTTACACAATGCATCCGCCATTTAACATTGAACTACAGATGCGCGATGGAGCAAATGCCGCAGAAAAAACTGCAGCGAGATGGGGCTTAAAACACAATGGCAGCAGCATTACCTTTACCGCTGAAAATTTTGATAGTTTTTACAGAAAGTTAGTCAGTATAACTTATTTAACACCTCTGCTTGAAAAAATAGCCCCGGCGGCACTAAATCTGTTTAATCTCTACGGAAGATATGGACTTTTCATAGTCAGGCGCAGAAGAAGTTCTGAAATAAAAAAACGGGCCAAAAAAATAACCTGACCGCATTATTTTCATACTAATAAATTGAGTTGTATAAAACAGATTCCTGAAACTATTTCTTTGTAATAACTACTTCACAGCAATCGGCATTATGATTCAGGTTTTTTGCGTGGACCACGTCAATCTCTATATCTTTCTGAAAAAGTCCCCGTACAAGATTTTTGTATGACTCCACTGTTACTATCCCGCAATCAGCAATTCCGGCTTTGGCAATTGCTTTTTGTGTCTCACAATCTGTTACTCTTACTATAACAGAGTTGCCTTCAACCAGCACGCTGCGCCCCTCCATTTTAACAATTGTACTGAATATCTCCACAGCATCAATAAAGCTCACGGGCCATTCCGGTTCCGGAATATAATCACTACGCATTTTTTTCCCCAGCAGGTATGAAAACTGTTTCCATGCCTCAATATCCATTTCCCACGCAGCGTCAATACCAAACTTTTTTGCAACACCCATAAACCATGCCCCGTCCATCCGTACAAAGGAATATTGCGACATGGCCAGTATCTGCTCATTTGTAAGTTTCATCAGCTATATCCTTATAAAAAAAAATAATAAAAAATTACATTACTGTTAAATATCTCCGTCAATATCAGCAGTAAATCACCTGTCAGTCAAGTTTATTTAAATTTAAAACTGAGAAGAGCGCCACTGGAGGTTTTTAAAGAAGATTAAATTAGACACAATAAATAGATTTGACTTTTCTATTCTTTATTGAGTAAATTATATTACTAAATTTTGCGAGTGGTGAATATGAAAAAATACGCTTTTATAACGTTAATACTTTTATTCCCTTTTTATACCCTTTCTGCAGAGAATTCTCCTGAAAAAATTTCAGAAAAAAATAAACTTCTTCAGAATGAAATTATTAAAAAAGATGAAGAGAGAAGAGCAAAAATACTTAAAAAATTTACAGATTTTCAGGAGAAAGTAAAAAACTTTTCCCCCGATCTGAAACTCAAAATGCCAATTAATCCTGATAAAACTGATGATATCGATGAACAAAACACCTCCTCTAAAGTTAAAAAGCCGAACGAATATTATGCATTTGCAGCTGACAGCTACAAACTGAGATCTCTCCCATATGACAGCATAAAAGAATTCACAGCCTCTGTATCAAGGGGTGATAAAGTTCTGGTATTGATGAAGCCTGATGTAAAGAAAGATAAAAACTACAGGAGCATAACAAAAGACTGGCTTCTGATAAGAAAAGGTGACGGAACAGAGGGATATATTCCACTGAACCTTATACTCAATAAAAAACCTTCCGGTTCCTGGAAAAAATCGGGGCTTATTTATGACACTGACGCTCCATCAGTCAACTGCTCTTTCCGCGACAGCTTAAATCCGCGGGAAAATGAAGGGCTTCTTATTCTTACACAATACTCCGGAGATGATTCCTCCCTCCCGAAAAACATGAAAGTCAACACATCAATTCTCAAGGTGAGATCCGAGCCCTCTCTTGACAGTGAAACAATTTACAGCCTCAATAAAAACGAAACCGTTGAAGTTATCGAATATTCATCACATTCAGATGTCTACGAAGGAAAAAGTTCAAAATGGGCAAAAATCAGGAAAAACGACATCACTGGATGGGTTTTTGGATATTATCTGACTGAAGTCAGCGGCAGCGGAGGAGATGGAGCAGGCGCGGATTTTACCTCATATCTCAACAAGGGAGCCGATCTCTACGTAAAACCGGATATTCTCAGGGTGCGGGATGCCCCGGATGACCTCAGCACTGTACTGTTCAGCCTTCAGAATAAGGAAAAAGTCAAAGTGACAGAGATTGAAAGTGAAGAAGTAACACTCGCCGGTAAAAAATCGAAATGGGTAAAAATCAAATACCTGGATTACGACGGCTGGGTCTTCGGAGCATTTCTGTCAAAAGATAAAAATGCATTTGAAGAGGGTGACGATATAAATAATTTATTCCAGATACCTTTAGATGCAGGCACTTATTTTATATCAAGTAAATTCGGCAAGAGGCTGTTAAACGGTAAGGCAAATATGCATTCCGGGATTGATCTGGCTGCACCACTAGGCACGGAAGTTCATTCCTCTACTGACGGAACTGTTATACGAACCGTAATCGATAACAGAACCTGCGGAACCTGCGGTTACGGATCTCATGTAATCGTTGAAACTAAAGATGGCACAAGAATAATTTATGGCCATCTCAGCGAAGTAAATACAACCGAAGGGAAGAAGGTTAAAGCAGGTGAAAAAATCGGCCGCGTCGGCAACACGGGAAATTCATATGGCTGCCACCTTCATTTTGAAATAAGGGTTAATGAGGAAGCAATTGATCCGATGAATTATATTCATCCATAACGTTCATGTCGGCTTTTACTGTATCCCTGCTTCCTGGCAACTCTGAAACAATTAATGGGCTGGCATCCGCCAGCCTCTGTAATAAATTCGGTTATAAAAGGTATAATTAAATAACAAGGAAATGATTATGAAAAAGATTGTTATATTTTTTTTAGCAGCTGTTTTTTTCTTCTTTACCGGTTTAACAAATGGTTCCGCCACTGAAACAAAACTGATAAATGCCGCAAAAACCGGCAACACAAAAGTAATTCAGGAGTTACTCGGCACCGGTTTAAGTGTTGATACTGCCGACAGTTCAGGAAAGACCCTGCTTCTCCTTGCCGTTTCCGGAGGAAAGTATGCTGCTGCGTCACTGCTGATTGATGAAAGGGCAAATATAAAATCAGCTGATTCAAAGGGAAATACAATACTCCACTTTCTTGCTTCAAGCAGCAGGAAGGAAGCCCTTGAATTGATGGAAAAGGCTATAAATAAAGGGGCCGATGTTCATGCGCTGAACTTCAGTTCACCAAGACAAAATCCGGCAGAAATTGCAATAAGCAAAGGGAATATTCACGCTCTTGAACTCCTGATGACCAGGGGTGTAACTCCTGACTATTTCATAGGCAACAGGCCGGCTATTGTTTTTGCTTATGAATCAAAACAGTTTAATATAATGAAGATGCTTGCAGAAAAAGGGGCAAATATAAATGGAGTAAATGCTGCAAAAGATACAATACTTCATCTTGCTGTTTTAAAAAACGATATGGTTACAATTAAATACCTGATTGAAAAGAAAGCCATTATCGATATGAAAGGATCCCAGGGAAGAACTCCTCTTTTTATTGCCATGGAAAAGGGCTATTTAAAAACCGCCGAATTTCTTTTGCAAAACGGATACACTGCAGACACATCTGACTACTCAGGAAAAAATATAATGCATCTCCTTGCTGCCGGGAAAAACAACGGAAAAACTATCACGGCTTTTTCCGCCTATGGCATTAACATAAATAAAAAGGATACCGCAGGATCAACTCCGCTTAACACTGCTATAAGCAGCAAGAGATGGGAAAACGTACAGGCGCTTATTGATGCAGGGGCTGACTTTAAATTTACCGACAGCACGGGGAAAACTCTTCTTGTAAATACTATTGAAGGAAAAAATTCATCACTATCTCAGTTTCTTATAAGTAAAGGTATCGACGTTAAAAAAAAGGATTCTTCCGGAAAAACCGCTCTTCACTACGCATCCGCAGTTAAAGGAAAAGAATGGGACAAAATTATAGCACAGATTATTGAAAGCGGCGGAAATGTCAATGAGCCCGACGGCTCCGGAATCTCTTCTGCTGCAGTCGCTGTTGATTCAGGAAATATTTCAGGTTTTATAACACTTCTCGATAAAGGACTTAATATAAACATCAAAGAACATGGCACAGATCCAATTGTTCTTTATGCCTATAAAAAGAATCTGAAGCCGGCATTTACCGAACTGATAAAACGCGGAGCTGATATCTCTCTCAAAGACGGCGAGGGAAACTCAATGCTTCACCTTTCCGCTGAAAAAAATGACATTGCGTTCCTCAATTCCCTTGCGACATCGAATCCCGATTTCAACATTAAAAATGCTGCCGGGAAAACCCCGCTCTTTGTATCAATCGAAAAGGGGAAACTCCAGTTTGCAAAACTTCTTCTTAATCAGCAGGAAAAAATAAATCTAAAAGATAAAGACCTGCAGGGGATGTCAGTTCTTCATTATCTTGCCTCCGCTAAAGGCGGCTCGACACTACTTTCAATGCTCACAGTAAATCAGCAATGGGTATTGGAAATTGATGCCGCCGGCCGCACTCCTCTTGCAATAGCCGTTTATGCAAACCTTACAGATAATGCAGATTTTTTTCTGAAAAACGGCGCAGATCCGAATGGCAATGACTGGAAGAATTCAAAACTCGTAATAACGGCATATGAAAAAAGCAAAGCCATGCTGAATCTTCTCCTCAACAATGGTGCTAATCCCGGAGTGGAGAATTCTGACGGGAAAACCCTGTTTTACCTCACCATAGAAAAAAACGATATCGTAACTCTCAAACTCCTTGTTGAAAAAAAAGGCGATATTAATAAAAAATATATGGGGGGTCTCTACCCTCTTAACCATGCCATTGATAAGGGAAGAACACAGATTATAGAGTTTCTGATTTCAGCAGGTGCTGAACTTAACGAAAAGGATAATGCCGGGAATACCCCTCTTATTACCGCTGTAACAAAAAGCGATTCCAGAACAGTATCTCTGCTTCTTAAAGATAAAACAGAACCAGGAACAAAAGCTGATACCAGTGTAAAAACTTCTGGCGGCAAAAGTGTTGTTCTTATCTCTTTTGAAAAAAACAGACCGGATATTTTCGATATGCTTGTTGCCGCGGGCGCCCCGTCAAATGAAAAATTTGAAAACGGCAATACACTTCTGCACATGTCAGCCCTTGGGAATAAACCTGGTTTTATAAACTCTCTTGTAAAAAACAAGACAGACCTTAACTCTGTGAATTTAGAAAATAAAACAGCCATAATGCTGGCATCAGAAAAAGGTTACAGCAATATTGTCAAAGCCCTTATAACCGGCGGAGCAGACTTTAAGCTCAAGGATAAAGCAGGAGAATCCGCCCTCTATAAAGCAATCAAAGCATCAGGCGAAGGCGCCTACCTGTGCGCTGAGCTCCTTGTTAAAGCCGGCGCAGAAATCAACGACAGGACAACCTCGGGAACACCTCTTCTCCATGAAGCTGCAGCTCTTGAAAAATTCAACATAGTAAGTCTTTTCATTAAAAACGGAGGGGACTCCAATATCCTCAACCAGAAAAATGAAACACTGATTATGGTTCTGTCAAAAACGCAGTATTCGACTGTGAAAGATAAGCCGAAGTCCACACAGGCAGCAAAACTTATTGCCGAACTGACTTCCAAAGGTTCAAATGCCGATCTCCCAGATAAATACGGGCGGACACCCCTGAGCATAGCCTGTAAAACGAAAAATGCTGTTATCATTGAAGCGCTGATTAAAGGGGGCGCCAATGTCAATGGAACAGACAGCGACGGCAACACCGCGCTTAAAAGGATTGTGATGGATTACATCGGTGAATATAAAATTTCAGATAAAGAGAAAAAAGCTGTAACAGAACTTATTGACCTTCTGATAAAAAACGGAGCAGATATCAACTTTAAGGACAGCAAAGGCCGGACAGCCCTGACTCATGTAATTAAAGAAGCCAACCAGAAGAACTATCAGAAGGTTGCAGATATTGTTCCAGTTCTCAGAGCCCGCGGAGCAGTTCTTGACATAAAAGACACTGATGGTAAAACAGCTTCCGACTATGCGGCAAAAAGTTCAATTAATGAAATAAAACAACTAGTGAGGTAGGATATGAAAAAAACACAAATAGTACTATTGGCATCAATTGTTATGATATCAATAATATCATGCAAGCAGAAAACTGCGGAGGTTCTCCCCCGCGACGCCTTCAGTCAGAATCCTGAAGGTATTATTCTGAAATCGTCACCCGATGTTAAGAGTTCAATGGTTACTGTAATACCATTTGGAGAAAAAATTACGCTGACAGAATCATCTGACAAAGTAAAATCCGCATCTGCAGAGGATAAAACCATATGGTACAAAACCCAGTGGAACGGGAAAAGCGGATGGGTACAGGATACATCAGTAGGCACAGCCGGTTCTGTCACTGAACAGCTAAAAGTTTCATTCGCTGAGCAAAAAGGAAACTTAAGCGCGGATTTTGTTAAAGCGTTTGAGTCTTCATCTTTACTGCTTGCTGATACATATATTTATCCCGGAGGAGAAATGGTACCGGCAAAAATGTTTTTCCTTTCGGGAGGCGCTGCGGTTCTTAATTCAAAGATTTTCACTGAAAATTACAGCAATACTTTTTTCTATTATGAGTTCATGAATGAAGGAAAACTTTTAAAAATTAAATTTGTCGATTCTAAACTTAATTTTAATGAATATGCCGATATCGAAAATTCCTCAAAATCAGTATTTAAAATTGACAAAAATGACCGGTCAATAATTTATCATATAAATAACAGTGGATTCTTCTTTTTCAACTGGGGATTTCATAAAGAATAATTTTATTAAACTGTTAACGGTTCTGTCATTCTGATGCTACCGTTAACAGTAAAGTGAGCTTCCGCTTATTAAATTATTCAAAAAAACAAGCCAGGGCAGTTATGGAGGCTTTAACTATGAGTTTTATCATACTCCTTCTGATTATTGTTATGCTTTACGCGTCTCTCACAAAATACGGCAGCATATACAAAATCCTCTTCATGATTACTGTTATAACAAGTATGACAACTGCATTTTTTATTTATGGTATCATGGTTTTTGATAAGAGTGACCTGTTTGAGATACTCAATACCGGGATGAACATGACAACATTTATATACGTATGTATCATATGGTTTGCCGCTGATATTATTGTTATCTTTAAAATAATCAAAAACTACAGAAAGTACCTTGATGTTAACTCAATAACTGTCAGTACACCCGGACAGGAACGGGAATAAATGTAATTACAAATATAACCATGCAGAGCCATCCTGCAACTTTTTCTTTAAATGAAAGTTCCACTGTTTCAGGAATTTCGGGATGCGCAACCATGAGAAGCAGCAGAGTGAGGATAATCCAGACGCTCCACCCCGACCATATAAATGTAAGCACAATAAGGGCAGCCAGTGAAGCCCATCCGGCATACACCTGTTTTCTCCCGATTAAAGAATACAAAACATGGCCTCCATCCAGCTGACCTATGGGAATAAGGTTTAAACTGGTTATCAGAAATCCTATCCATCCCGCCCATGCAACCGGATGAAGAGCAATATCAAATCCTGACGGTATATTCCCGTGAAAAAAACGGACAATTAATCCAAAAAGTATTGAATCCCCGAAAATCGGAGTTAATCCGTCAGCCGGAGGGAGAGGCAGAACCCTTGAAAATGCAACACCGGTGATTACTGCTGTAAGGCTTATGATAAATCCTGGAACCGGCCCCATTACACCAATGTAGAAAAGCGCCTTCCTGTGCGGTATCGGTGATTTTGTTTTTATTACAGCGCCCATAGTCCCTACAATTGACGGAAACGGAATAAAAAAAGGGAGTGTAGCTTCAACTCCGAATCTTCGTGCCGCAAAATAATGCCCGAATTCATGAACACCGAGTATCAGCATCAGTGTAAGAGAGTATGGAAGTCCGCTGAGCACTGATTTTATCATATCATCATTATAATCTGCACCGGCAAGAGTCGTAGTTGCCAGAGTTACAAAAAAAAGTGCCAGATTGACTATCCATCTTTTTTTCACCGGAGACTGGTTCCTTTTTTCCCCGATGAACTCTTCGGCAGTCATCATCCTGGAGCCGGCAGATACTCCATGATTTAACCTGTAAAAGTACAATCTGAAAAACCGGTTCAGCGACCTTTTGTTTATCATCTTTTATTCTCTTTAATTTTCAGGAATCTGTCATACTGCTTAACTTTTTTCCCTATGTATTCTCCGGAATAATCATTCTCCCAGATGCTTTTCATCTCAGCCGCTTTTCGATATAACTTAAGAAGATCTTCCGCATTTCTTCTGATTTCAATACTGTACTTCTCCACCATGTTCAAACTGTTTACATAAAGCTTTCCGAGATATATGGATGTGAACTTTCTTCCGTCGGGAGAAAAATACGACTCCTCCCCTTCGATGCCGGTATCTATTCTTCTCTTAAGATCGCGGGAGATTACTGTAATAACCTGGTTATCAAGGCATGTAATAATACCGGGAATTTCCGAATAATTTATATCGGGATTTAATGTTCCGGAAAGAAGCTCTTTTGATTTTCCGGAAGTAAGGTCATAAACCCTGACAGAATAATCCCCTCCTCCGCCAGACCTGTAGACAAACCTGTTGTTGTCTATCCACCTTAAATCAGTCCCTGAAGAGACCCCCGCAAGATCAACCCCTCCCGCCGGAGAAATAATTCTTGTCCTGTAGGAACCTCCATTCCCCGAAACCAGGATAGTTTTCTTTTCATCAGGTGAAATAAATGCCAGCACAGGATCTCCCCCCTCCGATAAATTTGTGAAGGTTTCACCCGGCAGGAGAAGCCTGCTGTTACCGGTAGCAGTATCGGTTTTAACAATTCCCTGACCGTTCTTATAAACAATACTGTTTCCCGAAGGATACATTGTAAAATCCAGAAAGAGAAAACCTGATTTTTTTTTACTTATTTCTTTTGAGTTTATATCAACTGTTACGGTTTCCGAGACAGCCTCAGCGTCTTCATTGTAAAACAGGGTTTTAGCGTATAAATAACTGTTATCTCTACTCATCAGTACCGAGGTTACTGTACCGCCGAACCTTCCAATTTCGCTTCTGCTGCGGTTTATCCTTACATACTTATAAACTATATTTATCCCGGCAAATTCTTTTATATAGATTAATTCATCCCCGCCTGACCATTCCGCGTAAATAACATTACTGTCTATAAACAGAGATGATATGTTGCTGTAAAGTCTCTCCTTGTCTGCTGTTATCTGCCTGTAGAGACCGGAACTCTTATCAAGATAGATGCCGTCTAAATCAATGTCCCTCGACTGTAGAGGGACATTGATTAAAAAAACAAGAAATATTAAAGCTGAAAATTTTTTTATCATTTAGATTTTTCTTTAATCTGCTCCTTAACTTTTTTATATGAGGTTTTTTTCTGCGGCTTGGGAGGAATAATAAATTTCTGACCGGGGAATATAAGATCCGGATCCTTTATCTGTTCCCTGTTCGCAAGATAAATTGCAGGCCATAATGAAGCATCCTTGTAAACTTTTTCGGCTATCCTCCACAGGCAATCAGTTTTCTTTTTTCTCCACTGAACAACGTATGTTCTGGTCTGTTCCTCTTTCTTATCCTCGGCGGCAACAGCTTTTTCTTCAGTCTTTTCCCCGCTTTTTTCTTCAATCTTTGTTTTCTCTGAAACTACTGTTTCTTCCGCCGGCTTTTTTTCTTCGATCTTTGTTTTATCTGCAGCTGCTGTTTCATCTGCCGGTTTTTTTTCTTCAGCATGTTCTTCCTTCGCCGATTTTACTGCAAGTTCCGCGGCAGCAGCTTCCATGGAATTCAGCACCGCATTTACTATTGTCTCGGCCTCTTCTGCATTGTTTATTCCATCATTAAACTTCCCGGCTTCAACTGATGACCTTCCCTGATCAAGAACCTTTTCAGCTTTATCCAGATTCTCACTGTATTTTTTATCCTGATCTTTATCCCTTGCCTCTCCCAGAAGTTTATCGGCTTTCGCAATGGCATCAAGAGCTGTTTTCTTCTTCATTTTGATATTCGAGCCGCTTATCAATTTCTCCGCATTTTCAACTTTTATTTCCGCATCAGTAATATTATTCTGTTCAAGAGCTGATTCCGCCCCATTTAATTCAAGCATTGCATTATCCAGATCCTGCTTCACATCAGCCGAATCGCTTTTCCCAGTAAGTCCGTTTAATTCCGCCCTGAGTTTTTCTATAGAGGCTGCAGTCTTCTGTTTTCTTATAAGATCAGCCGCAGCCTCAAGTTCCTTTTTAGCTGTTTCAATTTCATGGAGGGAGGTTTTATAATCGCTGCTCTCCATACCTTTTTTTGCATTACCAATTGAAGTCCCGGCGTTTGCCAGATTCTCCTTCGCAGCACTGCTGAATTTATCACTCTTAAGGGTTGAAAGCCTGTTCTCTGCAGTGTTAACCTCGCTCTCAATTGCAGAAGAATTTTTCAAAGATTCATTTTTTGCAGCAACCGAAAGATCATATGACTTCATCGCTGCATCTGCCGATTTTTTATAATCATTTTTTTCATAGAGAGATTTTGATTCGACATTCAGCGATTTCGCTTCTGCAAACTTTTCAGGTGAAAATTTTTCTGAATACGCCTGATCAGCTTCAGCATACGCTTCATCGGATTTTTTCATCTTTTCAGCAGCATATGGAGGAAGAGCTTTTTTCTCCGCTTCCTGAGCTGAAGCAAAAGAATCAACAGCAGCTTTTTTAGCATCATCTGCTTTACCTGATGTTATAAAACCATGGCTCTGAAACAGAAGAGTCTCCGCTTTTTTAATCTCATCCGGGGCATATTTTTCCGCATCGTATTTTTTTGCTTCTTCAATCGCATTTCTTGCGGTGACAGCCTCTTTCAGGGGAACATTAAACTCGCAGGATAATATTAAGAATAAAGATATTACAGGGATCAGAAATTCTATAAAACTTCGCTTCATTGCCATGTTAAACTCCAGATTATATAATTACAGACTCTAACCATGAAATCAGATATACTCAAAATATTATAATATCTCTCTCTTTATGTCAATTTTTTTTGTATATTTTCTGTTTTAATAAGATATTCCGGTATTGTTACCGTCAAAATTGAGCAGACTGGCAAAAACCAGTTTACGAATGGTCAGGGGAAATACGCCCTCTGACCATATTACTGCAGTTTATGTCTGCCGGGAGTATTTATTGTCCTATACTGAGAAGTTCCACTTCAAAAATAAGTACGGAATTACCGGGAATACCCTGATTTCCCGCAGGACCATATGCAAGATCAGCAGGTATAACAAACTCATATTTTGACCCGACAGTCATAAGCTGAACCCCTTCCGTCCATCCCTTTATTACACCATCCAGTTTAAACTGTGCCGGTTCGTTCCTTTTATAAGAGCTGTCAAATTCTTTACCGTCAATAAGCCTTCCCGAATAATGAACTTTTACGACATCTGTTGATTTAGGTTTTGCACCGTTCCCTTCTTTTATAACCCTGTACTGAAGGCCTGATGCGGTTGTCTTCACACCCTCTTTAGATTTATTGGAAGCGAGGAAATCATCCCCTTTTTTCTTGTTACCGTCGGAAATTTCCATTCTCTTTTTCTGCAGAATAGCCATCAGACTCTGCATGGCAGCCTGTGTCTGATCCTGAGAAAGCTTACTCTCTGTTCCTTTTAATGCATCTTCAATTGCAGCAGTGAATGAATCCATATCAAGGTCAACATTATCCTTCTTCATACTGGATCCGATATTAAATCCGATTGCGTAGCTGTATTTACCTTTATCACTATTGAGGTCAGCCTGTTTGCATGAGCCGGCAGTAGAGAAAATAACTACTGTCATAATCAGATAAAAAATTTTTGTTTTCATACGTTACCTTTAAATTTAGTTTTATAAGAAAGATCAGGTTTCATCCTGAAATTTAGTCAAGATAGAATTTATCTCTTTATAAAAAATGTTTCCGGATAACCCTTTACAAAGAGTTAAATTAACGCTTTCAGAACCATTAATACAACCGGGAGCGTAAACAAAGAAAGAAATGTCGATATAAACATAAGCCTTGATGCAAGAATGGCATTGCCGTTATATTCGTGCGCTATAAGCGGTGCATTAACTGCAACAGGCATAGCCGCTATAACAACAGGTACACAAATCATCACAGGGTTATCAGTAAACAGCGTCACGAAGATAAAAACCACAGCGGGTAAAACTGCCAGGCGCATGAAGCATATAAGATATACCCGCCATCCTGCGAGCAGTTCACTATAATGAACTTCTGTCAGCATTGAACCTACGGTAATCATTGAAAGAGGAATAGTAATATCACCGACTGATTTTATCGGATCATATATTATAACAGAAAGTTTAAGACTGAAGACGAAGAAAATAAACCCTGCCGCTGTAGCAATTATTCCGGGGCTAAGAAACAGTTTCCAGTCAAACCTTGCATCTTCCGAGTGTCCCCGGGTCATAAGAAATACTCCAAGCGTGAAAACAAAAAAGTGAAACGGAATATTAAACATTGCCGCGTAAAAGATTGACTCGCCGCCGAATACGCTGCCCAATACAGGAAATCCCATAAAACCTACATTTGAAAAAAGTATTGAGAATTGATATACACCCGTATCCTTTTTATCTCCGCCAAGCACTCTCCCTGTTACCATGGCAATCAGAAAGTACAGGCCGTACACTCCAAATGATAAGGCGGTAATCAGGAAACTCTCTCTGAGAAGTTCCGGGGAGAATTCTTTCTGCATGGATGTAAATATAAGCGCGGGGAGTGTTACCTTTATCAGAAGTGAAGATAGTCCTTTTGTACTTTGCTGATCGATAACATCCAGCTTTCGGGCAGTGAATCCTGCAAAAAGCATAATAAACAGTTTCATTACAGAGAAAAAAATTACGCTCATTATCAAATCCCTACATTTCAAATTACGGTTTCCATACCTGATAGCTGAACCGTATATTACTACAGGTGAGCGTCGTTATCAAATCAACAAAATAATTATCATACGAGCTGTACTTTAATCCGGAACATGAAACCCCGGATTAAAGAACCGGAATGCAATTAAATTTTCCTGCAGGATAATCATATTTCATTGATAATCCTGCAGAATTTACTATATGAAATCAATAAATATTCCTTAATTTTTATAACATAAAATTCTACTTTTTCCTTCTTTTTTGTACCTTTTTCTGAATCTTTTCTTCGGCAGGTTTTGTATCTGTCAGGCCTTCAGCTTTTTTTGAAAAACCATCCATACCTTTTACTTTAAGATCCATAAGTCCTTTTTTAAGAATATTCAGAAAATCCTTCATCTGGTCAGACTTTTCGAATATCCAGTTCTGTTCATCATCCTGAATGAATAGCCTGGTTTTAACAGTTTTTCCATCAACAGTGGAATTAATAATTTCTTCCATACGGTTACCAAGCGAAAGTTTCGCCATGGCTCCGTTTTCGGTTTTGCTGTAGTTAAACTTTATAAACGGTGTTATTTCAAATGTTCTGTTATCTATAAACATCGGATGAGAACTCTGCGGTGAAGTGAGAAAAAAGTTATAAACTGCACCCGAATATTTCATATCGGCGCTGTCCCATTCAGCGCTGATTTTTTCAAGGTTCGATATAAGATCGCTTATATTGCCCCCCTGAATTATAAAAGGATAATTATAGCTAAGTAACAGATCATCAACCTTCGGATATGAGTTTGTCCCTAATGATGGAACTATTATCAAATAATAATTTTTTTTATTATCCTGCGGATAATCAACAGCAGAAACAACAAAATAATTTCTCTTTATCTTTTCATCATCACCATGTATAATAAGCATTTCAGTGCGTATCAGGGATGCCTTCTGTTCCTGACCGGCAGTTGATGAATACTCAATAAGTTTTGCCGATGTACATCCGGTAATTACCACAGATAAAATACATAAAGAAGCAAAATAAACGATACACTCCTTTAGCCTGTTAATTTTCATTATATACATTCTCCTTTTTCATAAATTATGCTGTTTTTACATGACAGGTAATTTTCAATTACCACTTCTCTTATCGCTTACTGGTAATACATTTTTATCAAACATCCCCATATAATTCCCCGGAGGATTATAGTTGCATACCACATATGTTCCGCCCCTTTTTGACCTGGATTTGCCGCATCCCAGTTCGGTTGACCCGCTCCATACTACCTGGGTAAAATGTCCGGTGGACATTCCGAAACCCGGGTTTTTATAGTTATAATACTTTATTTCGGAATACCAGCTGTCAACAACAGAGCTGCCATCCACCTCCCCGCCGGAGATCCAGTATATATTTTCACCATATTTATTCGGTTGACGGTGATACATTCTGTCTTCAGCTGCAAGTTTATCCGCCCATGCCTGCGCATACTGCTGAATGACAGGATTCCATTTTAAACCGGGAGTATTATGGTTTTTCCTGTAATAGTTATGCCTTTCTCTTATGCTATTAATAAATGGATCGGAAGAATCCGTTTTATTTTCTCCTTCGATAACCGGGGTACTCCTGCCGGCAATCAACGAAGCGATTGATCCTGTAAACTCCTGCATGTCAGGGATATTAATAAATACCTCCCCTTTTATAACAACAACAGGCATGCTTATTGAACCGTTTTTATATTTCCCCGATGCGCGGACGATTTCCCACATCTTTGTTCTGTTTTCAGTTTCCGATGTTGAATATTCAGTATATTTAATATTATTTTTTTTAAGGAAATCGACAGTATAAGTACACCTCCCGCAGGCGGGCCTTGTAAAGACCATAAGTTCAGGCTGGGTTTCCCCATAGAGAGTAAAAGCGAGAGTAAAAGCTGCAGCGATCATAACCGCAAATGTAATAATGCGTTTCATATTCCCCCTTCCATTTAGCCGGATTATGTTTATGATACCGGGAATAAATCAGAGTCATTAAACGATAAATCCGGATATTCAGTATGATTATCGCCCTATATTACCGAAAAATCAAGTATATCTTTAAGTGAATTAATAATAATGGAGAATATTTTTATTTTTGAGGTATTAAAACCGGTGTGATATAACACTGCATAATACAACCTGAAAAAATATTACCTGAAAGATCGTGAAGTTTACTGTTCCTCTTTTCTGCGGGAAAGTTTTCTGTAAACCGGATGTAATGACCAGGCATTCGTCTGAACTTTTATTTTTTCTGTTCCATTAAAAAGAGTTTCTGCCCGTTGTCTTTACCTCCATATATGACCCCGTCTTTTACATAAACACCCAGTATCCGCTTGATTTCTCTCGTTACTCTCTCAATCCTGATTTTATTAAATATCGAATCATCATCATAGAGGTATGAAAAAATTGCCGGAAATATATCCTGAAAGACCTTAATATCATACTTTTCCGCATATTTTTTTTCAGGCCATCTTATTGCAAGGAATGACCCGAACCTGTCCTGGATATCATATCTGTCGATATCCTCTGCGCTGAAACCTCCCCGTCCCTTGCTTAAACCATAACCTGTTTTTGTCAGAAACGGTCCATGATCCCCTGCTATAACAACAATAGCGTCGGGATTACTTTTTATTATTACATCCACATCCTGTTTCATCTCAACGTTCGCTTTTTGGATGCCTTCAAGATGTCCGGCTATCTTCCCCTCCCTCTCTTCAAGTCTCATCCCCATACCGCTGGGACCATGACCGGGAAAACTGCTGTGTGAGTACATAAAAACCGGGCAGGGATATTCCTTTTTAATTACTTTATGCTTGTGATCTATATATGAGTTGTAATCCACCCCTTCAAAACTCACGGCATCGCTGAACTCTCCTGTAAATATTGCATTCACAAGCACCTTACTATCCATAACGCCGGAAGGTCTTGGAAAACAGTTATCATATTTAATCTGGTCAATGGGGAGCCCTCTTAAATTCCAGCTGTTGTCAAAAACACCATATGTTTTATATCCCTGTCCTCTGAGAATACTGTGAACAGCCCCACCCCCTGCCAGGTACTTTTTATGTTCTTTCAGATCCAGCTCGACATTAAAAACTCTCGACATGGACTGTTCTGTGGGTATCCCGAGAGAATATACTCCATTATAAATACGGAAACCATTTGATTCCAGAAATGCAAGCTGTTCACTGTTTTCAAAACCGTAATGCTTTAAGGTTTCATAATTGGGATAAGATTCATATACTATCAGCAGAACATCATTATGCTTTTTAACCCTCTTCCCTTCAAGAGCAGACATTACAGAAAAATTCTTAACCGTTTCAGACTCTCCACCTTCTGATTTTTTAAATAAAACTCCGGTAACTGTGTTTACAGTAAAAAAGACAACAATGGCAATTATAATAATTTTTTCAGGAATAAATCTCAGTAACGATAAAACAAGAATAACGATCAGGAGGATCACAATTTGAATACTGATTATTCCCTTCCCGCTCCACCCATTGGCTGCCGCAAGAGACGCCATACTCATTATCATGTAAAGAAAACTGACAGATGCTGTTATTAACACCTTTTTAAAAGCAAAACGTGACAGCAGTACCGGAATAACAATACCGAATATGGCAATAGTTACTCCAAAGATTATAAAGATTAAAGACGAGCTGAACATAGTCAGAGAATCCTGGTTTGACAGAATATACTGCATAACCGGTGTCATCGGGATCAATATGAAAATAAAGTCTGCTGTCTTAAACGGCTCGTATTTTTTATTATATGCATAAGACATTTTCCGTGTAAGAAAACGCCAGCCTGAAAAAATCAGCACAAAAAGCAGAAAAATCCCGGAAAGAACTATCAATAAAATTGAGGCAAAATGTGCATTTACCCCCTGTGGAAGAAGATAAGAACATCCAAGTGAATAGATTAACAGCAGGCCTGTAAAGAATAATGAGTTCGTGAAAAAAACTGTTAAATCTCTCTGCATAAATCTTTTTATACTCATATCAATTTTAATGAAAAGCGGATTTCTGTTTATCATAACTGCTGCCTTATTATTTTTTACTGTTCAATACAGACTGAATGAAATCAACAGCACGCTTACCCGATTCGCCGGGAAACTGTGTAAGCGCTTCCTTAGCCTCTTTAATTACATCAGGCAGCGCACTCCTGTCAGACAGACTCTTTTTTATAATCGTTATTAAATCAGATATATCCGTTTCCTGAAGCGTTCTGCCTATTTTATCAAGAAACTTAATATCGGGTGAGTCATCCTTCAAGTCCATGGCCTCTCTTCCACGTTTTTCAAACTGCGCCTTGAAAGTAAGCACCGGGCGTTCAAAGAGGAAAAGATAATCGTATATTATCCCTGAAAAATCACTTACCATCAGGTCAGCATGGAACATCGCCTTTAATCCATCCTTTTCAGAATCCCACTTTAAGCTGTCACTGTCCGGATAACTGCTTAATAACTCATCCATCAGTTTTTTTTCCGATACAAAGGATTGCGGATGAGGTCTTACTATTATATTAAAATCTCTGCATTCTGAAAGTGTCTTCAAGAGATCTCTGCCGTATTTGCTCAGCAGGCCATGTTCTCCCCATGTGGGAGAGATCAGAATTGTAGGTTTCTTTTCAGCGAAAAGATTGTAACTGTAACTGCCGTTTTTAAGTTTTGTACGTAACACGTCAAGATAGCTGCAGCCGATTATCTCAACCTGTTTTTTGGGGGTTCTTCTTTTTTCTTCCAGTTCGGCTATAATATTTTTATCGGCAGTACCGCCGACAAGTACGCTGTCAAAATAATCGAGAGAAAAGGCCTTGTAGCTTGAGCAGGTGCCGGCGGAATGTGTTATATGGCAATAGTGTTTTACCCCCCTGCTCCTTTTAATCTGGAGTACTCCAAGACCGGGAGTTGTCATGATGACAAAATTCGCCCTGAGTTTGTTCAGAACAAAGAATGCATTATTTCCTTCACCTATGTATTTTTTTTCTATATGTTCAAATTCCTGCTGCAGACCGGGATCATCCTGCCTGCTGGTAAAATATACGGCAGACTCACCTCTTGATTCAAGTTCCTGAAGTAAAGGAAGAAAAACATTCCAGTACTGCCCCCCTTCCGAGTATACCACAACATTGTATTCTCTTTTCAGATCAGGCAGATCGCTTTTTTTCCCGAGAACCTTCACCTTGTCATATATAAAACTCTTTACCATGTAGATTAAAATTGTCACCATGGCAACAAGAGCGGAAATAAGCATACTCCCTGAACCGGGATCCAGGTAGGCATAGGCATTAGCGCCGACAAGCAGAAAATATAAAAAGAAAACGGCTGTAATTGTTAACATATTTAACCCCGTTACATTATGCGTCAGATTTTTTTTGAAGCTGCTTTACAAACACTATACTTTTAAACAGACTGAAAATATTATTACAGGTCCAGTAGAGCAGCAGACCGGACGGAGATTTATACAACAGCACAAGAAAAAACAGAGCTATAACATATATATTGATTCTTTCCGCTTTTGTAAGCATTTTACCATAGACAAAACTTGATACAAGATTAACGGCTGTCATTATAAATGGCAATATATTTATACTATAACTGAACATGGAAAGAAGCATATCCGGTTTTCCAAGATCCAAGAAAAACAGGAAAGAAACTCCCTCTACAGCCTTGTAATGAGATAAAAAATTATAAGTCGCAACAAAAAAAGGTACCTGGATAAATAAGCCGAGTAATGACCTCAGTGCATATACCGGATGGTAGTTGTGCTGCTTATGGAGGTTGGTTATATACAGATGCAGTTCATACCCTTTAAAAACGCTCTTGTATTCCTGAATTTTCGGTCTCATTGCCGCCTGAATGTCGCGTTCCCGCTGCTGAAGTTTTTCCGCATACCAGAAAACCGGAATCATTACTATATTTATAGACAGGCTCGTCAAAATCAAAGATACACCGTATGAACCGACAAACAAAAAAATATTACTCATCAGGAACTCCATCAGGAGTTCAATAGGATAGAAAAAAATCATATATAAAATATTCAAATTTACACCTCATGCATAATACTTACAGTGCTCTGCTCTCTGCATTAAACTCCGGGGCTCTATCATAAAGAAGTGATTTTAAAAAATCTCTTCTTTATGATAGAGAAAACCCTGTTTAAATTTTGTCAATAATATTAGCACTCTGCATTATTAACAGAAAACCCTGCGGTTAAATTTACCTGAAACGTTTCTTAAAAAAAAGAGACTTTTTAAAAAAAACTTTTAATTAATTGACTGATATAATAAATTGCCCCTGTTACCTGATGGTGA
Organism: Spirochaetota bacterium; assembly: GCA_963664815.2. GTDB lineage: Bacteria > Spirochaetota > UBA4802 > UBA4802 > UBA5550 > WRGT01. The sequence continues at coordinate 88,338 of CAXXHB010000003.1, read as the reverse complement.
TTGTTATAATTCATTATTGTTGCAATTTAATCAAATAGATTATATCAGTCTCAGTGAAAACACCGTGAACCGATCTGTTATATTGAACTCTGAATCATTAAACAGGAACAGGCAGCCACGGCATTTTTTATTCTTCACAGGGATATGGCATATTTTATGGGATTAAAGCAACCTTACTGCATTATAAAAAAGGAGAAACTATGAAAACCATATATCTTGGTTTAACCGGCGATATCATCCACCCCGGAATAATCAATATTATCAATGAAGCGTCAAAACACGGAAAGGTAATGGCGGGCCTGTTAACTGATTCAGCAATAGCTTCACACAAGCGCCTCCCCTTCCTCACATATGAACAGCGTAAAACGGTTGTTGAAAACATTAAAGGGGTGGATACTATTGTACCTCAGGAGGAATGGAGTTATGTCCCTAATCTTCTGAAATACAGGCCGGATGCAATCATTCACGGAGACGACTGGAAAAGCGGCCCGTTAAGCAGGGTACGCGATGACGTTCTTGAAGTCATGAAACAGATCGGCGGTGACGTAATAGAAATTCCCTATACTCACGGGATTACCTCTTCGATGCTTCATGAAGCACAAAAATCGATAGGCACCACTCCTGATATACGCCTCAAAGCACTACGCCGCCTTATTCACGCAAAAAAGATTGTAAGGATTATGGAAGCACACTCCGGCCTGTCAGGACTTATAGTTGAAAATATTGAAATAGAAAAAGAGGACGGGATACATCATTATGACGGCATGTGGTCTTCCAGTTTAACTGATTCAACCAGCAAGGGGAAACCTGACATAGAGGCTGTTGATCTTACTACAAGATTACAGGATCTGACAAATATCCTTGAGTGTACAACAAAACCTATTATTTTTGACGGTGATACAGGGGGCATTCCCGAACACTTCGTTTTTACAGTCCGTACTCTTGAACGCAACGGAGTCTCCGCAGTTATAATCGAAGACAAAGTGGGGCTTAAAAAAAATTCACTTTTCGGAACGGATGTTGAACAGAACCTCGCCTCAATCCCTGAATTCTGCGAGAAAATAAGTGCGGGGAAAAAAGCTCAGGTAACTGCTGATTTTATGATTATTGCCAGGCTTGAAAGCCTGATAGCCGGAAAAACTGTTGATGACGCTCTTGAAAGAGCGGCGGCCTATGTACATGCCGGAGCCGACGGCATCATGATCCACAGCAAGGAAAAGTCCGGCAATGATATAAAAGAATTCTGTTTAAGGTTCAGAAAAGATTACACTTCAATTCCGATTGTTCTTGTACCCACCACATATAACCAGTTCACTGAAACCGAACTTCATTCATGGGGTGCCAATATTATTATATATGCCAACCATATGCTGAGGTCATCCTATCCGGCAATGTTCAGCACTGCAAAAATGATTCTGGAAAATGAGAGGTCAAAGGAAGCGGATTCTGTCTGTATGCCTATAAAAGAAATTCTTGAACTTATCCCGGGAACAAAGTAGCAGAGGAGAATAAAATGATTGATACACATAAATTCGGAGATGACCTTAAATCGCTTGGATACGATTTTTACAGCGGTGTTCCCTGTTCATTTCTGAAGGATCTTATAAATTATGCCATTAACTGCTGTGAATACGTCATGGCCGCCAACGAGGGGGATGCCGTGGCAATATGCGCAGGGGCCCAGATCACCGGCAGAAAGACCGTTGTTCTTATGCAGAACTCAGGTCTCGGAAATGCAGTCTCCCCTCTCACATCCCTTAACCAGATTTTTAAAATTCCGGTTCTCGGCTTCGTATCCCTCAGAGGTGAACCGGGAGTTTCCGATGAACCGCAGCATGACCTGATGGGTGTTATAACGGGGAGCATGCTTGACACAATGAAGATTAAAAATGCAGTTCTTTCAGATAATCCCCTGACTGCTGCGGAACAGCTGGCGGAGGCGGACAGTATAATAAATTCAGGCGAATCATACTTTTTTATTGTGCGCAAAGAAACATTCTCAAAAATTTCACTTAACAGCGATAAAAAACCTGAAGTTAAAGAGGGACTGGCGAAAAGAGGCTGTATGCTTGATACGGTATGTTCCGCATCGGATCCGGATTCGCTTTTTATTGCGACAACCGGATTTACCGGAAGAGAGCTGTATGAACATGGCGACACAGATAATAATTTTTACATGGTCGGCTCGCTGGGATGCGCATCCTCGTTTGCTCTGGGTATTTCACTCTCCAGACCGGACAAAAAGATTATTGTTCTTGACGGTGACGGCGCAATGCTTATGAGAATGGGTTCACTTGCGGTAAACGCGGCATATAAGCCTTCAAATATACTTCATATATTATTTGATAATAATGCCCATGAATCTACCGGCGGCCAGTTTACAGTTTCGGGAAGCGTTGACTACCCCTCTCTTGCCCGTGCGTGCGGGTATCCAGATGTTATATCGGTTCAGAATGCGGAAGCGCTTGGCTCAGCCGTTGTATCCGCACAAAAAAAGGGGGGATTGACATTCATATATGTCCCTATTGCACAGGGTGCACCGGAAACCCTGGGGCGTCCTAAAGTCAAACCCCGGGAAGTTGCTAAAAGATTTTCTTCACTCATCGGAGGGAGTAAATGATACGACAGGCTGTTATTATGGCAGGGGGTCTCGGCACAAGACTGAAAAGCCGCACAGAATCGATGCCAAAGGGTTTTATTAAGATCGACGGGATGCCGATAATTGAAAGTTCCGTAAAAAAACTCTTCGCATCAGGAATTGAGGAAATAATTATAGGAACAGGCCACTGCAGCGAATGGTTTGAACGTCTGGCGGAAAAATACCACTGCATAAAGCTTGTAAAGAATGAACGCTACGCTGAAACCGGTAGTATGGGAACACTGGCGTGCTGTATTCCGCACGTATGGAGCGACTCACTTATCCTTGAATCCGACCTTATTTATGACAGCCAGGGACTTACAGTTCTTATTAACGACAGCCGCAGAAATGTCATCCTTGCCTCCGGGAAGACCTCTTCCGGCGACGAGGTATATCTTCAGGCTGATACTGAAGGTTTTCTTGTGCGTAACTCGAAAAATATCAATGAACTCACATCTGTATATGGAGAACTTGTCGGCATATCGAAACTGAAAAAATCGGCACTGGATAAAATGAACCGGTACTGCTCGGAACATCTGAGCGACCAGCCGAAGATGGAATATGAAACCGCAATGTCATATATAAGCAGCACCTCATCAAGCGACGGTGAAAAGATTGCAATAAATAAAATCGACAGCTACGCATGGCGGGAGATAGATGATGAAGACCATCTCAATATGGCGATTTCGAAAGTCTACCCTGCCATAAAAACAAATGAATCGCTTCGGCAGATAAGACGCGAAGTTCTTCTTAATCCCGGACCTGCAACAACAACTGACAGCGTCAAGTTTTCACAGGTATGTGCAGACATCTGCCCGCGTGAAAAAGAATTCGGAGCAGTAATGGAATGGATATCTGTGGAGCTTTCAGGATTTGTCGGAGACAGAGATAAAATTGAAACCGTATTATTCGGAGGCTCAGGAACAGCCGCCGATGAGGTAATGATCTCTTCCTGCATACCGGATAGTGGTAAACTCCTCATTGTTGATAACGGAGCATACGGAACACGTTTTGCCCAGATTGCTTCTGTATATAAACTCAGGTTCGATGTTTATAAAAGCAGCGGATACCTCCCCCTTGATGTGGATACGGTCAAGTCAAAACTTATTGAAGGAAAATACACTCATCTTGCAATTGTTTACCATGAAACAACAACCGGCCTTTTAAACCCTGTTCCTGAAATTGCACAATTCTGCCATGCACATGGCATTGTTACTATTGTTGACACTGTCAGCGCATTTGCCGCAATACCAATTGACATGGAACGGGACTGTATCGATTTCATGGCCTCCACCTCAAATAAAAACATCCAGGGTATGGCAGGAGTTGCTTTTGTATTCTGCCGTAAAAGCGAACTTGAAAAGACAAAAGAGTATCCTATGCGCAGCTTTTATCTGAATCTGTGGGATCAGTATTCACACTTTAAAAAGACAAGCCAGACACGGTTTACCCCGCCAGTACAGAGCCTGTACTCCCTTCGACAGGCGATAATAGAAACAAAAATAGAGACTATAGAAGGGCGTTTTGCCAGATACAGTGCCTGCTGGGAGGAACTTGTAAAATCTGTAAAAAGAACAGGGTTAAAAATGCTTGTGCCGGAGGGTGCTCAGTCAAAACTTATCACGGCAATCGTTGAACCCGACAACCCTGAATATAATTTTAACGACCTGCATGACATGGCAAGAGAGCATTCATTTACTATCTATCCGGGTAAACTTTCCGATGCAAATACTTTCCGTATAGCCAATATCGGGGATATACGCCCGGAAGAAATGAAAGCATTTACCGTTATTATGGAAGAGTATTTTTCAAAAATAAACAGGTAATGTAACAAAAAACCGGGTTCTCCTTATTATCTGACGCGCCGGTATATTCTGTAATCATCAACTACCTTTTCAAGCCGGTAATGATCATCAAGATACTTTTTCATAAGAGGTGGAACTTTGCAGGGATACATGGCGAAACTGCCGAACCTTGTTATGCCACGGTGAAGCCCTTTAGGCGAGGTATCAATAAACAGAGCCGGCTTTTTACTTTCCATATTTACGATAAACCCATTCTCCAGTATCTCAGCTTCAGATAAAGATCCGGTACTGTTTTCCCTGTAAAGCCGTTCTATCCTTAATGCTATACCTTTCGGCCATACATGATGTATTGCTATTCTCCGGTCTGAGAAATAATAAAGATGCGGACCATCACCCCAGACAAATATTGTTTCATCAGGTTTTGTGCTGTTTTTTATATACTCAACGGTATTTACATAAATGCCGTTCGGCAGCAAATAGTCATCCATCGAGCTTACAACAACAGCACGAAACCAGAAAAGCGGCGCTGGTTCATTATAAAAAAGTTCCCGGTTATAATACTTAATATATATATCCTTAATATTCCATGAAAGAAAAAACAATCCCGGAATTAAAAAAGCGATTGTAATGTTTGAATAGATTTTCTTAACCGCAGAAGAATCAGCAGCAACCAGCGCAATGGCAGCGATAACACATAGTGAAGGATACGTCGTCATAAAATAGTGGTAATAAAGCCGGGCGCCCCCGGCGAAAACCATAAGAAAGGTAATCAGCGCAAAAATAGCCACAGCCGATTCCTCTATTGTATCTCTCCTGAATCTGCTGCGGACAAACCTGTACATGTACACCGCTGCCGGTACCCATAGAACCATATGCCATAATCCAAGCGTCAACTGCCTGTATGTGTATACTCCGATCAGGAAAAGTGGATTACTGCTGCGATCTGATGTGGCATAAAACAAAAGATTCAGCAGTCTGCTTATCATCCCGGAGGCAAATTTCTTTGTTATAAAATAATCAATGGTAAAAACAAGTAAAACAACCGCCGCTGTTACCATGTATGGTAAAATCCTTCGCGATAAAATATTACGGTAATATGGGATATACAGAATAATGAAGAAAGCAATAAATAAAAGCAGTATTACCCCATGAACCTTAATATTCATTGCTGCGTATACAGCAATGAATATAAAAGCAGAATAAAGCATTCTTAAATACCAGGACCGGTTTTTAATCATTAAAATAAAAAAGAGCAACCCGGCCGTGATCGGGAGATTATATATCACCTCCCCGTTTGTCGCCATAAAATGCCTGTTGAAAGAGGAGATAAGAACAGCATACATTATTGATGCTATAATACCGGTCCTCCGGTCACGTACCACTCTGCCGATATAATAGACTGAAAGTGCCGTAAGGAAAACAATAATAATTGTTACAGCATGAACTATTACCCATCCATACGCAGCATTGATGCCATAGGAGAATTTATATATTGTATGAAAAAGGGGAAGTTTGCTTTCTGAAAAATCAATTCCAGGTTTGAATCCCGCGAGGAATTCTTTTGTCTGGACAATCGCAGCAAGTTCGTCCACATCATAGAAATCATTAAATAAAGTCGGCAGTCTGAATATCAGTGTTGTTATAAAAAGAAAAAACAAAAACAGCGGCTCTTTCATCTGTTCAATTCTGTCAGATAGCGGTTGTACTCTCTTCATTTATTCCATCCGTTTTTTATTATTCTATTCAATTCCCGCGTCCTTCCCCGTAAGTCCTTTATGGAAAAGAAGCAACAACCCGATACCAGACCACACCAGCGCTCTCAGGCGGCGGATAATACCTACAGTTAATCCGAGAACCGGATCATAACCCAGAAACGCCAGTACCATTGAGTAAGAACCCTCGCTTGTACCTATATTAAGCGGCACAAAGAATGCCGCAGCCGCAATAAAAAGTCCAAACAGGTAAACGAACATTGCATCGAGTATTGTTGCGCTCCCCCCCGCATAATACATTATAATGAAAATCTCAAACGTGCCGGCCGCCATAACAGGGAGTGTATGCATACAGAGAGATATCCAGAAATGATTGAGATTTTCCCTGCTGTTGAAAATAAAGCTGATCTCCTGATCAATATTATTTATCTTCTCTTTTCTGCTTTCAGATGCATAAATCTTTTCTCTGAATTTTACCGGAAGCATTGATATACCGTATTTTATAAATCCATCCTTCTGTTTCTTCATTATATATATCAAAAGCCCCATAAAAACCGAGAAAAATAAAAAAATTCCCGCAAGGACATAGAAGGGCATATTGAGTTTAAAAAAACCTACAAACAATCCCGTGAGAATCAGCAACGTGTTTCCCGCCATGTGGATTGTTCTGTCCATTACAACAGATGCGAACCCTATTTTAAAGGGAACAACGTCCTTTAAATACATTGCCTTTAACGCATCGCCGGCTATTCCGGCTGCTGTGTTTATAGTTGTAGTTGAATCTCCCGCAATTCTTGCCAGAAGAACATCAAAATATTGACGGGCCTTCAATGGATAAGTAATAAGAACCATCCAGCCATAGGTGAGCAGAAGCTGATTGAACATGTATATCAGCACGCATATCCAGAATCTCCAGCCGAAATCAATAATCTGCATAACCGGTTTTTTAATTCCGAAAACTGCAAATAGTAAAACAAGAAGAATTATTCCCACAGCAAGAAATATATAACGTGCCTTTTTCATAGAGTCTCCATAACAGTAGTTAAATCAATCATAACCTGAGTCGTCAAGAAATTATCAGATAATCCGGGTGGATCGCTGCGAAGAAGCCAGTCCCGAACTTAAACCTGTTATATATATAATTCTGAACACGATTTCAGGATTAAGGGATTAGCGGGATTTACTGCGAATACACTGACCGTGTACGAGCTTCCTCTACATCGTGTACATGCAATTCCATGGCATATTTATGACAAATTCCTGACTCTCTTTACCAAGAAGTCAATTTCGCCTCAATTTCGCCTCAAACACGCTGCTGACAGTTAAAAACGTGTTTTTTTCTCTGTCGGTAACGGTGTTGAAACGGTATTGAAACGGTTTTTAACAGGATCTTCATACTGTTTAAGTCCCGTTTTAACAGATGTACTTTTATCTTTTACCATATAAAAATTATTCTGCCCATCTGCTGATTTGCTGTTTTCTGAATAGTAACATGTATTTTCTGTAACTTCACCTGAAGCGGATACAATCGCTGCATCCCCCGTTCCGATGCTTCCCGATGGAGTTACAGGGGAACCGGGTGCAATGCCACGGAGATATTCCGACATAAAGAGACTGTAACCTGACTTCTTTTTCCTCTTTGCCCTTATTCTGTAAATGTTCTTCTCCTCTTCCGGAAGTACCTGCCATGCCTTTACACTGACGCTGAAATTACCCCTGCATTTCACCTGCGGTTCTGTGCGGGGATTATTGGGAATTGTGCGTCTTTTAATGTAGATCTTTCCATAGCGCCTGTAAAGCACAAGACCATCCAGACCTCCATGCGCAGTTCTTAAGTAGGGGTGAAGCTTTACTTGTGCCATTCATTTACTCTCCTTATTTATTATTATTTTTTGTCGTTATATTGAGACTTATGTCTCTATATAACCAGTCCGGAAAAGCAAATGACATGGGGCAAGCAGATTTTTTAAAAATTTCAGGAATAATATTTTTTCAGAAAAACAGTGTAACAATATCCCGACGCAGGTGAACCTGTACGATTTTGCGGATAAAAGTCTGAACAAGATTACAGGATTAAGGGATTACCGGGATTAAAATTCAAAGAGATGAAATTTTGACTTTTAGAGTCAGTATCTGAATAATAAAAAACCCCGCAATTCCGGGGTTTTTTATTATCAGTTATAATTTTAAATTATCTGGATACAAACTGTGAAACATAATTTGCCTGCTGCTGAATAATCTGATCAAACTTGTCGGGATCGTCCGCAGAGATATCCTTTGATATAACAATCTGCCCGAGTTTAACATCCACAACATGCATTACTATGTGGTAGGTGTTTTTAATTTTTGAAACATCGCCATATATTAAAAAATCAGCATTAAGAAACTGCCCTACTTTCTTGGCATTATCCGGATCTGAAATACCGGAACTCTGAAGCTGCAGCTCATTTACTGCCTGCTGGATCCTGTCCCGCTCAACAATTTTAACATTCTCTGTTTTTGTCAGGTTTGCCATCATTATCCCTGATACGGCATCACCATATTGTTCATTCTCCACAGTATCTTTAAATTTAAATACTGCGCAGATTACCTCTTTACCTGAACGGTTTACCGGAAGGTTTCCTTCTTTGGCATACAATGCAAATTTCGCATCAATATCAGTGGTAAACTGAGTGATAACATTTTTCAAAAGGGCCGCAAACTGTTCGGAGTTTTTATAACTGTCATCCTCCCCTGCTCCCGAGTACTTTGTTTTATAAATAAGCTTTTTGTCCGGAAACTGTTTCATACTTATATTCAGAACCAGGCCGGGTTTGCCGTTAACCTTTGCCTCGGAGAAATCCATATCAATTCCAACATCATATCCTCCGGAGGCTTTATTGCCCACTTCGGTAAACAATTTAAGAGATTCCAGTTCTGTTTTACATATCTGGGAAATATCATCTTTCAATATAACTTCTTTTGAAACATATTTTCCTGATATCACAACTTTAATCGGATACTTTGCCTTTAAATGAGATACAGGGCTATAAACATAAGCATCTTTGATCTGCATTTCAAGACCGCCACATCCTGCAAAAAGTACTGCTAAAGAAATAAAAAATAAAATAGTTCTCCGCATTTCAATTCTCCATCCCGTATTGTATTTTTCTATTAATGCTCTGACGACCAGTAAAACTATAGCATTTCACGAAAAAATTAGCACCATACCATTCCGGCCGTAGTTATAACTAAGGCAAGAATTATAAAACATTCTGTTTTGTGCTTACAGACAACCATCGTGGCTGTACTGTCGGAATCTCATAATACTTGTTCTATGGGATTCCCGCCTTCGCAAAAATGACAATGAGTATACTGATTCAACCGTTAACTGCTATAATATAAGATATTTGAATATTTTTATATAATATAATAATATTTGCAAGAGGAATTTTTTTAATTCATTACTAAAATACATAAACTTTCGGGGTTAATTTCATGAAATATGTGTATATATTACCGCTTTTTACACATCAGATATTTTTGATCCATTTCACCTGATAAGAATAAATGTTTACTTTATGTTGATATTCCAGCCTGTAACAGAATAAAATATCTGAAAAAAAACTGTTTAATAATAAACAACTGAACAGTTAAACACGGTTTTTCAGTCTACTTATAATATTTTTTACTCTAAAAAAAATCCATTTGAATTTCAGGCCTTTCCTGCAATATTTCACGCTGATGACAGTTTATCTTTAAAATCAGCAGAAGCGAAGTTTTTTTATGGCACGGGGTAACCACTCAGGGCTGAAGGGAGAACCGGACAGTGACAGCATCGGATTTAAATGGTTCCCGACTTACAACCCTGTAGAAAAATTCAGACTCTACATAAAGGAAATGGGGAAAAAAGAATTTTAAATGCTACTGAGCCTTGCGGAAATCACCAGGTGTACGCCCGGTAATGGAAAGAAAAGAGTGGTTGAATGTGCGAAGACTGTTGTAACCGACATTCATCGCAATAGATATTATTGAGTCATCAGTTTCACTGATGAGACGGATTGCCTCTTTAATTCGCAGTTCATTTATGTATTCACTGTATTTCCTGCCGGTATGAAGCCTGAAGTAGCGGCTGAAGCTGTCCGGGTGAAGTTCAAGCGCAGCTGCAAGGTTTTCCCTTGAAATATCATCTTTAAAGTTCTCATGCAGGTATGCTATGGCAGTATTTATTTTACCTTCTATACTCTCAGTGATTGAATACTGTCCCTCGTTCATCCTCCCGGCGAGCAGAGACCTGAGTTTTTCGTTATCTACGGCAAGATGAAGAGACCTGTGACGGGCCTTTATAAAATACCGGGACATGCCGACAACCTGGATAATGCATATAACAAGAATTCCCCATTGGGCCGTCTTAGGAAAGCCAGGTGCAATTCCTGCCGCAGATAATATGTCAAACACAGTTGTCAGCGCATAAATAGCAAGCCCGAGATATACATAAACAGCATCCTCACGGTACTTTGAGGATGAGCGCATAATGAAGAATGCAGACATCATGATTATAATTACAATGTCGGCATGTAATACAGGAAGCAGATAGGCGTAATACTCAGCCGGAATAACCGCCATAACTGCTGAAAGGGCGGTATTAACAGTGAAAGTCACATATAAAATCCTGCGCGGGATATCCGGTGAAAAAATCTGCCGGATGTAGGCCAGTATAAATGCGCCGCCCATATATATGGCGATCGCCATGCAGCTGTAGGTGCGCGGCCAGCTCAGAAAAGAGAAAACAGTATACCAGTAGGAATTATTAAGACCAATTGAATATATCATAGTGCACCAGCAGAAGATCCCGAAATGGAGGTAGCGCAATTCCGCGCGCTGCAAAGAAAACATTAACAGCTGGTACAATCCTAGAAGCAGCAGTGCGCTTACAAGAAATGCAGAGAGGAGATTCTCCATCTGACGTGAATCGGCAAGATATGACATTTCTCCGATACTGAGCCTTCTCGTGATCCCTCCGCTGGGGGAAATATAATTTGAAACCTGAATAACTATATCATATACTCCATCTGCAGGGGGAAGCAGCACAACCTTGTCTGAGTAAGCCGAAACAGCAGATCCGGCTGATGTTCCGGGATTCCCCTCCCTGTGAATTAATTTACCATTGATATAAAGTCTGTATGCTGACTGTATTACTGGTATTCTCAGAGAGAGATAGTCGTCATGGACTTTCCCGGTGATGACCCTGATACGATATGTCGCGAACCCCCTGGCGTAAGACGGGAAGTATACTCTCCATCCGGAGTTCCATCTGCCGGGTATACGGGCAAATCTCCTGCTGCCGGTATTCTCCTGTTTTTCCAGATCATCCGGAGACAGGAGTTTCATAGGATAGTATTCCCAGTCTCCGCTGAGACTTGCACTCCCCCGGCTGCCGAAATCATGGCCGCGCAGATCTATTACACCTTCAGAGGCGTACGGGACATCCTTTTCCTTCTTGCCGCAGCCTGAGCAGAGAGCAGATGCAAGTAGTGCAGCAAGTAATAATAGCTGTATTCGAGTGGACAAGCGTTTGAATTCCATTTAAAAATACCATAAGCCTATATTTACAGAAAAACATCTGTCAATTAAATTTATTTAACATGTAATGATAAAGCGCTGTAGAGTTATTTTCAGACGTAATGAAATTTACAAAATTTCATTCTTAATACCTTAACATATATTTTAACATAAAATAAACAGTTATATTAGTTTCAATTTCGCAGCCGTTACTTTCAAATAATTTGTTTTTCCGGTTATATTCCTTATTATATATTTATAAGAGTGTAAAACACTTTTATAAAACCGGAATAATTAAATGGATAAATCAGAAAAAAACGGAAATAATTCAACTGTAAATATTTTCTCTGAAGCCGGCAGGTTATATGAGCAGCTGATTGAAAATGCGAAAGAGGCCATATTTATTGCACAGGATAATACTCTGAAATATGTTAATCCTGCCACAACAAAATTAACAGGTTATACAAAAGAGGAGATGTATTCACGCCAGTTTATCGACTTTATTTATACTGAAGATCGTAACATAGTTATGGAAAATCATCTGAGCCGGATCAGAGGTGACTATGTTCCCCACATTTATCAGTTCAGAATAATTAATAAAGACGGAACAATCCGATGGATTGAGCTTAACGCTATTCTCTTCTACTGGAACGGGAAACCCGCAACTCTCAATTTTGTTACTGATATCACGGAAAATAAACAGGCAGAAAAATTAATACTGCAGTTAAATCATAAATACGAAGATGCAATGCAGGCAGCAAATATGGCATACTGGGAACTGGATATAACAACAGGTGTTTTTTATTTTAATCAACGGTTTTATAACATGCATGGTATACAGTTGAGCAATGCCGGTGATTATAAAATGTCAATGAAAGTATTCATGGATAAATATATTGCTCCGGAATCTTCTGCAGAGTTCAAGCATTTTATCACCAAGGCTATTGTGTCAGAAGATCCCGATTTTCATGAGCAAATAGAAATACAGATGTTACGTGAAAATCATGAAAAATTCTGGGTAAACGTATGGCTGTTTGTTGAAAAAGAACATGATAATCTGTTTAAGAAAATTCACGGGATCAACCAGGATATCACAGAAAGAAAGGCTGACGAGGAGTTAATTAAATCAGGCCAGGTCATTCTTTCTCTTGCCGCGGAACTGTCGCAACTTGGCCCATGGGACTATGACTTTAAAACAGGTAGTTTTACTTTTAATGATGAATTCTATAAAATTTACCGGACAAGCGCAGCAATAGAGGGCTTAATAATGCCTATGGAAAAATATGCGAAGGAATTTGTTCACCCTGATGATGCATTTATAGTTAAACAGGAAATAGACAAAGCTCTGGAAAATAAGAATCCGGAATATACTACACGCCTTGAACACCGCATTATCTGCAGAGACGGCGAAATACGCATTATTGCCGTTCTTGCGCGGGTAATCAGAAATTCCATGGGAGAAATTATTAAATGGTATGGCGCCAACCAGGATATAACTGACCAGAAACATGCCGAAGAGAGCCTGCGAAGACTGATCAGTGAAAAGGAAATCCTGCTGAAGGAGCTTCAGCACCGGGTTAAAAACAATATGAATATAATAGCCAGCCTGCTGCACCTCGGCATGGATAAGATCAGGGATGATGATGCCCGGAATATATTTGCCGATGCAATTTCGCGTATTAATTCCATGTCGGCAATATATGAACAGCTTTATAGTTCCAAAAATCTGGACAGGATTGATCTGAATGTTTACATAAAAAGTCTGACCGATTCGATATTCAGAACATATAACTTTGATTCCACTACGGGCAGACTTATAACAACACTGGATGATGTTAAGCTTGATTTAAAAAGACTAATACCATTGGGTCTTATCCTTAATGAGTTAATTACAAACTCATTAAAATATGCATACCCCGGCACCATGAATGGGGAGATCAGGGTGTCTCTGCATAAATCAGATGATTTATTAATACTCAGTGTTTCAGATGACGGTATAGGCATGCCGGATGACTTCAATATTGAAGATTCAGCAAGCATGGGTTTAATGCTTGTATCGATACTCACAAGGCAGATTGACGGTAATTTAAAAATTAATAGTGAAAATGGAACCACAACCTCCATTTACTTTAAACATCAGGATATTTAATAACTGTTGAATTGTAAATATTATCGATTGAAGCGTATAATTAAACTCAGGCGAAAAAATCTTAATAAAATGGACAATTAAATTTAAATACAATGTTTATAAAAAAGAGTCTGGTTATGAATGAAATCTCAATAATAATTGTAGAGGATGAAGCAGTTACAGCAATGTATATGGGGAAAATTTTTTCCCGCCGCGGCTACAATGTCCTTGCATGCGTATCAACCGGTGAAGAAGCGATAGAATCCGTTGCCGCCTTAAAACCGGATCTGGTTATTCTTGATATCAGGCTTGCCGGAAGTATGGATGGAATTGAAACGGCAGAATTAATAATGAAAACTTCCCGCTATAATGTACAGATAATTTTTTTAACCGGATATTCTGATCCTGAGTTAATGGAAAGAGCTATGAAAGTACATCCCCTCTACTTTTTTTTAAAGCCGCTCAATCTGCCCGAATTTATCAGAATTGTTGAATCTTTTTATTCAGATAAGTAAACTAAATAAAGAAGAGATGAATAAATGACGTTAAACAAACTGAAAGGGGAATCAAAAAAAATTCTGCATATTGAAAACTCCCAGGAAGATGCAGAACTGATAATGAATATACTAAATCACAGTGATCTGAACTTTCAGATCCACTCGGTATCAGACAGGTCAGCTTTTACTGAAAAAATAACAAAATTATCTCCGGACATTATACTCTCTGATATTGATCTGCCGGGATTTGACGGGTTTAAAGCTCTTGAGACGGCAAAGAAGTTATCACCGGACACTCCCTTTATTTTTGTTACAGGCGCTGTTGGTGAAGAAATGGCAGTCACAGCGCTTAAATCCGGCGCTACTGACTTTATACTGAAAGATAACCTTGACCTCCTTGTCCCTGCTATTAAAAGAGCCATCAATGAAAACAGAATTTTAAAAGAAAGAAAAAAACTTTTTAATGCTCTGAAAGTAAGTGAAGAACGGTATAGAACACTTATGGAAAATCTTCCTGTTGGTGTATTCAGGATATCTGTTTCCAACCCGGGGCAGATCCTTCAGGCTAATTTATCAGCAGCACTTATATTTGGTTATAATTCAATTGAAGAACTGCTGGAGGCAACTGTCCAGGAATTGTTTTTTGATATGGATAGAATGAAAGAGTTCAGATCAGATATAATTGAGCTTAAAAAAATGCGGAATAATCTTGTTAAACTTAAAAAAACTACCGGAGAACCTTTCTGGGCATCAATATCCGCGTTGTGTCATTTCAGCGAGTCCGGGAATCCGGACTGGATTGATGGTGTACTTGAAGATGTAACCGATAAAATCGAAATAGAGGATAAACTCAACAATTATCTCCAGTTTCTTGAAACGTTAATCAACACAATCAGCAATCCGGTTTTTTATAAAGACGTTAACGGGGTCTTCCTGGGGTGTAATAACTCATTTGCTGAATTAATAATGGGTCTCCCACGTGAAGAAATAATAAATAAAACCGCTTTTGATCTTGGCGAAACAATACCACACGATCTCGCAATGAATTACACAGCTAAGGATAAAGAGCTGCTGGATAATCCCGGAATTCAGATTTATGAATCACAGATAAAATGTGCTGACGGGATAACCCGTGTTTTCCACTTCAACAAAACAACGTATAATAATCCCGACGGGAAAACAGCCGGTATTGTCGGAATAATGGTTGATATTACTGATCGGGTTGAAAACGAAAAGGAACTAAAAAAAATAAATGAGGAGCTGGATATCCTGATTAATTCCCTTTCAAGTATTATTATCGGAGTTTCAGTAAAAGACCGGATTACTCACTGGAATCCATTCGCAGAACAGGTTTTCGGAATAAATGCTTCTGATATAATCGGGAAACTGTTTTATGAGACCGCAATTGACTGGAACTGGCAGATTATTTATGAGGGAATTTCCGACTGTATTATTGAAGACAGAAGCATAAGAATTGACAACCTGAAGTTCAGCAAACAGGATAATAAAAACGGCATACTGGGGCTGACAATTAATCCATTAAAGAAAGGGGGGGAAAAGCTTGATGGATTTATAATTCTCGGCAAAGACCTCACCGAACAGAAGATTCTTGAAAGCCAGCTTCTGCAGTCTAATAAGCTTGAGGCAATAGGGCAGCTAGCCGCAGGTGTTGCACATGAAATAAACACACCTATGCAGTATGTTGGAGATAATCTTAAATTCATCAATAAATCATTTATCGGGCTTATTAATACGCTGGATATTTATGAAAGGGCATATACTAAAATCGTCAATTTAGATGAATTTTCACGCATAATCAGGCAGGCAAAAGAACTCAGCGAAAAAATAAAGCTCCCGTTTCTCCTGGAGCAGATGCCCAAGGCTCTTGAGCAGTCACTGGAGGGTGTTGCCAAGGTCTCCGGAATAATCCAATCGATGAAAGCCTTCTCCCATCCCGGTACTGGGACAAAAATGCCGGCAAATATAAACAAGGCTATTAAAAATACAGTAACAGTTTCACGCAACGAGTGGAAATATGATTGTGAACTTCAGCTGAATCTGGATGAAACTCTTCCTGATGTACCATGTTATGAATCGGAATTAAACCAGGTGATCCTTAATCTTTTAGTTAATGCCAAGGATGCAATAGTTGAAGCAAAAGAAAAGAATAAAACTGATTCAGGGCTTATTAAAATATATACCGGCTGTAATAATACACATGCAATTATCAGGGTGGAAGATAACGGTACCGGTATTCCCGCTGAAATTAAGGAAAAGATCTTTAATCCATTTTTCACGACAAAAGACGTAGGTAAGGGAACAGGCCAGGGTCTTGCCATATCTTATTCAATAATAGTTGAAAAACATCATGGTTCTTTATATTTTGAAAGTGATCCGGGAAGAGGGACAACTTTTATTATAAAACTTCCCCTTGAAGATAAGGAGTAAAAATGAAATTGTCTATATTGTTCGTTGATGATGATGAGAATCTTATTGAGGGGTTAAGTCGTCTTCTTACTATAGAGAAAAGTTATATAAATTTTGATACTGCGTCATCCGGTGAAGACGCCTTGAGATTGCTTGAAACCAAAAGGTATGATGTAATTGTATCAGATCAGATGATGCCCGGGATGTCCGGTTTAACTCTGCTCAGCACTGCAAGGACCAAATACCCCGACATGAAAAGGGTGATGCTTTCAGCACAGGTAAATGAAAATATATTTCAGGAGGCCGAATCTCTGGCACATAAATATATCTCAAAACCGTGCGATTTCGAAATGATAATACTGGAGATTGAAAAGCTTTTCAACTGACACCCTTAGCTGCAGTCCGGGATCGGCTGGAGGCGCTTTTAACTTCTCATCCGGGTTATTGCTGAAATTGAATGCTGCAGATTCAGCAAAACGGGTGTATTTGAAAAATATATTTTATCAGGGAGTTGTTTTATGAACCGAATACTGCTTGTTGATGATGAAAAAAACATTCTTGAAGCATATAGAAGAAATCTGTGCGATGAATTTGATGTTGAAGTTGCAGACTCAGGTACCTCCGCAATTGAAAAAATAGAGAATGATAAATCATTCCAGGTTATTATATCGGACTTTAAAATGCCTAAAATGAATGGAGTTGAACTTCTTGAAAAAGTAAGGAGCCTTTCGCCCGACACTATCCAGATAATGCTTACCGGTCAGGCTGATCTTGAAGCGATAATAAATCTTATAAATAAAGGAAAAATTTTCAGATTTCTCACAAAACCATGTTCCCCGGATGATCTTGTAAATAATATAAAAGATGCTGTGAGACAATATGAACTCGTCTCCGCAGAAAAAGAACTGCTCGGGAAAACGCTTGGTGGAAGCATTAAAGTACTGACAGATCTTCTTTCACTTGCAAAACCCCAGGCTTTCAATAAAACACAGAAAATCAGAAGCCTGGCAAGATCTATCTACAATGAGCTTGATATCGACAACAAATGGCAGATTGAAATAGCGGCGACTCTTTCACAGATTGGTTGTATCACAATTCCTGATGATATATTAAAAAAAATCTATAAAGGCCTTACCCTGTCCGAAGCTGAAAATGTAATGTTTTTAAGCCACCCCTCAACAGGAGCTGATATGATAAAAACCATTCCACGGCTGGACAAGGTTGCAGAGATTATCAGGTACCAGGAGAAAAACTTTGATGGCAACGGCTTTCCAGTTGATGATGTTGCCGGAGATATAATACCGGTCGGTTCCAGAATTTTAAAAATAGCCCTGGACTATGATAAGGCAGTAACCGGAGGTATTGAAAGTGAGAAAGCGCTGCTTGATATGAGTAAAAAACCAGGTTTTTATGATCCCTCACTTCTATCAATTGCACAGAAAATGTTTTTTCGAACAGACCCGACAAAGAAAAGCTTTGTCAACAAGGTACTCCCGGTGGAGAGTCTTGAAGAGGGGATGTATTTATCTGAGGATTTAATTACAGCTTCAGGAGTTATTATAGGAAACAGAAATCAGAAGCTCACTTCAGCTCTTATTATTGCAATAAATAACTATTCAAGAAACCATCAGCTTAAAGACACTATTAAAATAATAACCGTTGTCAAGTAAAACAAGGTTTTTATTTTTTTCAGCCGGATGATCACCGCCAGCCTGTATTCTTTTTTTATGAAATCCAACTCAGCAATTACCATATTTGCTGTATAAGATTGATTAAAAACTGATAATGAAAACATCATCAGTTTTTAAAAATTGACATGAGTTCCTGAAGCTCGGCCGAATTCTTCTTTAGCTGTTCTGATGAATAGAAGAGCTCCTCCGCGGCTGTCGCTGTCTTCTGGCTTAATACATCAGCCTGGTTCAGCGCATTTGTAACCTGCCCAAGCCCTTCTTTCTGCTCACGGCTGACAGAGTTTATTTCTGAAATTATTTTCCTCGTCTGTTCTATTGAACCGAATATTTCTTTTAATGCTCTTCCGCTTTTGTTGACAAGATCTGTTCCGATTGAAATTTTTTCAACTGATGCCTTTATAAGCTTGCTTATTTCATCTGAAGCACCTCTGGATCGCTGAGCCAGGTTTCTCACTTCTGAGGCAACAACTGCAAAACCTCTGCCGCTGTCACCTGCCCGTGCTGCTTCAACAGATGCATTGAGGGCAAGGAGGTTTGTCTGGAAAGCAATATCGTTAATAAGATTAATAATGTCCGATATCTTTCTTGAGGATTCGTTCACTTCGTTTATCGCGATAACTGCTTTGTTTACTATTTCAGTCCCCTCTCCCGCCAGCTTATATGATTTTTCCGAAATCAACTCAGCTTCAGCAGAGTTATCTGCACTCTGACTTACGGAGGACAGCATCTCCTCCATTGTTGATGATATCTCTTCAACACCTGCAGCCTGTGCCCGGGCGCTGTCTGAAAATGTTGCAGAGTTGACAGAAAGATTTTCAGCTGTGTTTTTGAGTGTATAAGCTACTGATGTGCACGTTGTTAAAATCTCATTATTTCCAGCAAGAGATTCCTCAAGCTCCGTATTCTTTTTTTCTGTTTCTTCAAGAGTTGCTTTTACAATCCAAGATGTAAGAATACATACTACAGATGTAAAAAAAGAGGCAATCGATAAATTTACAATAGAAGATCCATGTTTATCAACAGGAATGATATCACCCGATTTCGTTACAATCAGAATAATCCCGGTAATTACCATAGCAGTAATAAAAATGATAGTGATCCTGTCCCCTAATAAAGAGGCCATAACAATAAACATCACAAGATAATACATGAATACAAATTTTCCGCTTTCTGTGCTTATCTGAAGTCCCTGCAATGTCATAAGAACAAGCGGAAGAACAATAGACAGATATGCAGCAATCCTGTATGTGCCTGATTTAAGAATTATAAAACAGACCATAAAAGCAAAAGTTAAAAAAATCATACTTATGTTGTAAAATTTTGTTGCTGCATGAGGTGACAGTATATTTGTCAAAGTCTGAGTTGTGACGTTTAACAGCATATATACAATCTGCATCCACATTAAAACATACACACGCTGTTTTGTCATGAATGGCGCTGACTGGTAGTTTTTTAAAATGTAGCTCTCTAAAAATCTCTCTTTTTTTTCCATGAGAAAAGCATCCTCTTATTATATCTTTATAAATTCGGCTTAAGAAATCTCTGCTCTGTATAGTTCTTATCTTTAATATGCATGCAAAAGAATGCTCTGTGGATAATCAATAATAATATTATAAGCTGAATGTTTTTTTTAAATATTTATAATTGAATAATGCAAAATCGGGCGGCTGAATTATCGACGGGAATGTAAATAATATAGACAGGTAATAAATAAGGAATATTTAACAGGCAAAACAGGATTGATATATATAGTACCTGCGGATATGAAAAGAATTTCTTAATTATACCTTAATTTTTATAGATTCAAACTTTTAACCTCTTTCACTGATAAAACAGTGAGGTTAATCTGTCTGCAAACTACATGTACAAATAACTGTATTCTTAACAATGTCAGTACAACAGACATTAAAAATTCTTATAAAAATTACTTCTTAGGCTTCGCTGTATTTACAACCTTAGCATCTTTTTCATCCTTAGCTTTTTGTACAGCTTTTGCTTTACTGCTGTCTTTCTGTTTCTGATTTTTATCTTTTGATTTCGGACTCTTATCTCCCATTATATCTCCTCTGAATAATTAATTATAAACAAAAAATCACCTTTTACTGGCTGCAGTCTTAATAATATACTTGATAATATTTATTTTTAAGTAAATGTAAAGTCTTTTTTTAGATTTTATGGGTAGTAAAAAATAAATATTACTCTGTTAGATCAGTATGAATTTGCTGATGAAACTTGTTTAACTGTTGCCGGTAACATATTTTATATCTCCAGTACTGGAAATGGCATAAATGCTGTAAAGACCGGCTAACCTCAAAGAGACAAAACAATCCCTGTATAGGGAGCAGCGGGAATCATTCCTGACAAAAATTCATTAAAACTTATTTTCCCGGTAAAGTTATACCTGTTTATTACAGCATTAAGTAAGAACAGTTACTGTCTTATTAAATGAATAAATTTTTCTGGAAAGTTCTGAACTGGTTAGACATATTTCCCCTGAGAGTATTTATAGTATCTATCACAGAAAATATTTTAATAAAAGGTGAATAAATGAAAACACGCAGACTCGGATCGAGCGATCTCGATGTAACAGAGATAATCCTCGGAACATGGGCAATCGGCGGAACCATGTGGAGCGGCTATGATGAGGAAAACGCAATAAAATCAATAGAAACGGCGATAGATAATGGAATCAACTGCATAGATACCGCTCCGGTTTACGGTAACGGACATGCTGAGGAGCTTATAGGTTCTGTTGTTTCCGGCAGAAGAGACAGGATCATCATTGCGACAAAATGCGGTCTTGATATAGAAAACGGGAACAGGAACAATCTTAAACCGGATTTTATTATGCACGATCTTGAACAATCCCTGAAAAGGCTCAGAACCGATTATATAGATCTCTACCAGATTCACTGGCCAGATCCATCAACGCCTCTTGAAGATTCAATGGTCTCACTTATGAAAGCTAAAGAATCAGGAAAAATAAAACACATTGGTATATGTAATTTCTCAGGGCAAATGCTGAAAGATGCTTTGAGATACGGAGAAATAGTATCTTTTCAGCCGAACTACTCACTCCTCGAAAGGGAAATCGAATCAGACCAGATGAAGGTATGCATTGATAATAATATAGGGATAATTTCATACGGCTCACTTGGTGCAGGAATGCTTACGGGAAAGTATAAGGAACACCCGCAGTTTAAAAAGGGAGACGCAAGAAGCTTTTTCTACAGGTTCTTTAAAAAGCAATACTGGCCGAAGGTAAAAACAGTTGTTGACAAAGTCGCCGAAATCGCCGGGGAAAAAGGGGTTAAGCCGGAACATGTTGCTGTTGCGTGGATTCTCTCAAAAAATGGAATTGCCGCAGCAATCGCCGGAGCGCGTACTGCAAACCAGGTATTGGATAATCTTGGCGGTTCGGATTTAATACTTACAGCCGGGGAAATTTCTGAACTCGACAGGATTTCGGAGAATATTTATAATACAGAACCATAACCTGAAGACTATAGTTTGATGTATCCATAAAAAAATATTGACAAATATGCCTCCCGGAAAGACGTTTTAATTTGTTTTTAATAGGGTTTTAGAGGCTTTTTCCTGTTTAAAAGACCCTCAAGGGTGTCACAGAATTTTTAAGTGAACCCTTAACAATATGCCATAGTTTAAGAGGACCAAATGGATTATTCAAAAACTGTCAACCTTCCCGTAACCGATTTCCCTATGAGGGCAAATCTCCCCCAGAAAGAACCTGCAATTGTCAAAAAATGGCAGGATGAAAAGATTTATGAACAGATTCAGAAATCCCGCGAAGGTGCCGAATCATATATTCTTCATGACGGACCTCCATATGCCAATGGTCACCTTCATCTTGGTCACGCTCTTAACAAAATTCTGAAAGATATTATTGTAAAACACAAGACCATGATGGGATACAGATCCCCGTACGTACCGGGATGGGACTGCCACGGTCTTCCCATTGAACTTAACGTCACCAAAGAACTTGGCGACAAGGCAAAAACCATGCCTAAAGTCGATATCAGGAAAAAATGCCGCGACTATGCTGAAAAATATGTAGGAATACAGATGGAGGGATTTAAACGGCTTGGGGTTTTCGGAGACTACGATCACCCTTATAAGACAATGTCTCCCGATTATGAAGCGCGCATAGTTGAAGTTTTCGGTGAAATACTTAAAAATGGATTCATATATAAAAACAAAAAACCGATCTACTGGT
Organism: Spirochaetota bacterium; assembly: GCA_963664815.2. GTDB lineage: Bacteria > Spirochaetota > UBA4802 > UBA4802 > UBA5550 > WRGT01. The sequence goes on along the minus strand of CAXXHB010000003.1, from coordinate 65,665 downwards.
GCCCAACCTGCGTAACAGCTCTTGCAGAGGCTGAAGTTGAGTATGACATGCACACCTCAACATCCATTTATGTAAAATTCCCTGTTGAAACAGCATCCATTAAATTCGGCGGAGATAAAAACAAGACATTTGCAGTGATCTGGACAACTACACCATGGACAATACCGGCTAACCTCGGAGTCAGCTTTCACCCGGATTTCGAGTACTGCTCATATAAATTCGGAGACGAATATTTTATTCTTGCGAAGGGTCTCCTGGAACAATTTGAATCTGCTACCGGCAGAAAACATTCCGAAACAATTGAGCTTACTCCTGATAACATAAAAGAGTTACATGTCCGCCATCCGTTTATTGACAGGGAATCAAAGGTTCTTCTCGGTACCCATGTTACTCTCGAACAGGGAACAGGCATTGTACACACCGCTCCTGGCCATGGGCACGATGACTATATAATTGGTCTTGCCAACGGCCTGGAAGTTTACTGCCCGGTTGATGATGAAGGAAAGTACACATCAGACTTTCCTGAAATGAAAGGAATGCATGTATTCAAAGCTGATGGCGAAATTGTTAAACTGCTGGAGGCCGGGAATGCCCTTGTACAAAGCGGGAAGATTGATCACTCCTATCCACACTGCTGGAGATGTAAAAAACCTCTGATCTACAGAGCAACGGAACAGTGGTTCTTCAGCATGGATCATAATGATCTGAGAAAAAAAGGACTAGAATCAGTTGACCAGACAGAATGGGTTCCATCATGGGGTGAATCAAGATTCAGGAGCATGGTTGAAACAAGACCGGACTGGTGCCTCTCACGGCAGAGATCCTGGGGAGTTCCAATCCCTTCTTTCAAATGTGCCGACTGCAACAAAAATCTCATGACAGCAGAATCCGTTCAGTTATTTGCTGACATTGCGCTGAAAGACGGAATAGATTCATGGTACACCAGAGACTTAAAAGAACTTATCCCGGCAGGAACCAGATGTTCATGCGGTTCGGAAAACCTTGTGAAGGAATTTGACATACTTGACGTATGGTTTGATTCCGGAGTATCACATTTTGCCGTTCTTGACAGTCAAAAGTGGAAAGAACTCAGCTGGCCGGCAGACGTTTATCTTGAGGGGAGCGACCAGCACAGGGGATGGTTTCAGTCTTCACTATGGCCTGCACTTGCGCTCAGGGGACGTGCTCCATTTAAAACGGTTCTTACTCACGGATTTATGCTTGATGAAACCGGAAGGGCGATGAGCAAATCAATGGGTAATGGTATTGAGCCCGAAGTAATCATGGAAAAGTTCGGCGCCGATATTCTCAGGATGTGGGTATCCTCTGAAGACTACAGGAATGATGTCCGTATCGGCATGAACATGATGAACCAGGTTGCCGATTCATACCGGAGGATCAGAAACACCATGAAGTATATCATAGGTAACATCGCTGATTTTTCCGATAACGAGAGAGTGCCATATAAAGACCTCACTGATGTTGACAAATGGATCCTTCATAAACTCTACCATCTTTCAGATGGGGTAATAAAAAATTATGAGAAGTTCGAATTCCATCAGGTTTACAGGAAGATGCTGAATTTCTGTGCTGTTGATCTCTCTTCAATTTATTTCGATGTATCCAAAGATATACTCTACGTTGAGGCAAAAGACGCGCAAATAAGAAGGGCGAATCTCACTGTATTAAGCGAGATTTACAATACAATAGTAAGACTTATCGCCCCTGTCCTTTCATTTACTACTGAAGAGATATGGACATTTATGGGATCAAAAGGTTCTGTGCATATGGAAAAGTATTACCAGCTTGATCAGAAATATAACAATGCTGAAATCCATGACCGTATAAACCAGATTGCTGAAATAAAAAAAGATGTCCTTAAAGCCCTTGAAGATCTGAGACGCGACAAGACAATTAAAGCATCTCTTGAAGCTGATATAAAGATTTTCGTAAAGGATGAATCAACCCGGGCTCTGATGAGAGGGATGGGGGATGAGCTCCGCAGATTCCTCCAGGTGGCGAAGGTTATATTAACTGACTCTGATAGCGGGCTTACTCCTTACGATTCATCATCAATAGCCGCATCAAAAAGTGAAGGAAAGAAATGCATCCGATGCTGGAACTTTTTCGAAAAGCTGGGAAGCGATGCTGAACATCCGGAACTTTGTGAAAGATGTACAACTGTTGTAAAAAAAATTTAACCAGGAAAAAAAATGAAAAAGCATATTATACCCGCATTTACCGTTGCTGCCGCATTTGCCGCAGATCTTATAACAAAAAATATGGCTCTAGGGCACCTCGGTTTTTATAACAGGATCGATTTTTTAGGAGGGTTTTTTCGTTTTGACCTTACCTACAATCAGGGTGGAGTATTCGGCATAATGCAGGGGTACAAACATTTTTTTCTGATCGTTTCGGCCATTGTTCTTCTTATAATGATTGCCTACTACTTTTATGAAAAGCATATGCCGGCCTTATTCAGAATCGCCATGGCACTTATCATCGGCGGAGCAGCAGGAAATATCTATGACAGGCTGATACCGGGAAGGCCTGGTGTTGTAGATTTTATCTCAATCGGAGTCGACGGCGTTTACAGGTGGCCGACCTTTAATATAGCTGATTCAGTTATAATAGCCGGCGCTCTGCTTCTTGTGATAGTAGTATACATGGAGGACAGGAAAAAACTCGCAAATATAAACGGGTAACTGATCAGTATAGATCAGTTACTTCTATTTTTCCTTCTCCAAGCTTTTCGTTATCTTTAAAAAGTTCAACCACATATTGCCCGCTGTTATAAAATGAAAGCGGAGTATTGGCTGTGCTTTTGTCCCTTTCTACTTTAAGATGAATGATCTTTTCTACAATTTTTGAATTTTTTTCAATACGCATAACCTTCAAATCCAGAAGTTCGGTCTCAAAAGGTTTACTCTGTTTAATTACTCCGGTAAGATCACCTGTAGTAAATTTTTTTCCGCAGCTGACTCCTTTCCCGTCAATATCAACACCTTCGCAGAATTTAACAGCATCACTTTTTGAGCAACCAGCCATCAGCACGCATATGACTGAATAAATAAATATTTTTTTCATATTATTCCCTTTCTTATATAAGCGATCCCTGGAGCTCCTCTCCGTCTTCAATCTCTCCGGTGTCATTTTTAACAGCAACCCTGCCAGGTTTTATTTCACCATCATCCCCCTTCTGGAGAATCTCAATTTTTCTTTCCGCCTCTTCAAGTTTTTGCTGACAGTACCGCGCGAGTTTTATCCCTTTTTCAAACTCCCTGATTGATTCATCAAGCCCCAGGTCATTCCCCTCGAGTTTATCTGCCACTTCCTCCAGTTCACGGAGGGCATCTTCAAAACTTGTTTTTTGCGGGACTTTTCTCTCTTTCTCCACCTATTTCTCCTTGTTGACTGAATCAATTACAGCCGTCGCGCTGCCATCAGTAAATCTTATATTGACTGTATCACCATGTTTTATTTTTTCAACAGATTTTATTATTTTTTTATTTCTATCAAGTACAATAGAAAACCCTCTCAGCATTATATTCAGCGGAGAGAGATTATCCAGCTTCTGAACAAGAAGCTCAAGATTGTGACTTTTCTCAACGATTATTTTTTTATGAAGTCCGGGGATATCCGGCAGCGTTAAAAATTTTTCCCGGAGACCTGAAACCCGTTGTTTCATCCTGTAAAGCATACTTTTTTCTATGTCTGAAAGGATCATCTGCCTGGAATTTAATATTTCATAGGGATCCCTGAATATTTTTTTAGACATTATATTCTGTAATGAAGTTCTGTAACCTGTATACCTGTTTAAAAGCGAGTTGTTAATTCTTGTTTTCATATACTCAATTTCACTGATGATGTCGGTCTTCACAGGTATAGCAAGTTCAGCCGCTGCTGAAGGCGTCGGGGCAGCCACATCGGCCGCATCGTCACATAAGGGATGATCTATCTGGTGTCCCACGGCGGAAATAATCGGGACTCTTGATCCGGCAAAAGCCCGTACAACATTCTCTTCATTAAAAGGCATAAGATCTTCAAACGACCCCCCTCCTCTTCCCGCAATGATTACATCAATATTCCACCCGGGTTTATTCAGTTCGTTTATTGCAGTTTCAATAGATTCGGCAGCATCGTCACCCTGTACTTTCGCCGGTGAAATAATTATTTCGATGTTAGGATATCTTCTCAGGGCGACCTTTATTATATCCCGCACTGCGGCGCCTGTTGGAGATGTAACAATCCCAAGCCGGGCAGGAAGAAACGGGAGTTCCTTTTTCTTTGACTTATCAAAGAGACCTTCATCATTTAGTTTTTTTCTCAGCTGTTCTATTCTTTTCTGAAGCTCACCAACACCCTCAGGCCTTGCCTGAAGAACATTAAGCTGGTAGCTCCCTCTTTTTTCAAAAACAGTTATACCGCCGAAAACGAGAACCTTCATCCCCTCTTCAAACCTGAACTTTAAATTTTTATTAGCGTACTTGAAAAAAACCGCAGATATAGAAGCGTTGTCATCCTTGAGGGTAAAATAAATATGACCTGATGAGTGATAAGTCAGGTTATATACCTCTCCTTTAACCCATATGCTTCCGAGATATGGATTGTTTTCCACTTCTGACTTTATCAAACCATTGATCTCGGCAACTGTATAAAACCGTGGTTTTACTTCATACTCCATGAATAACAGAATCTCCGGAAGTTAAAATTTCAATCATATCACGGTGAAGAAGCCCGTTTGATGCAAGAATTTCGGGATATTCAGGATCATAATCCCCCCCGTTGTATTTTGTAACAATTCCGCCCGCTTCCTGTACAATCAGACTTCCTGCTGCCGTATCCCATGGTTTCAGGAGAGGTTCCCAGTACCCATCTATTCTCCCTGATGCGACATAGCATAAATCAAGAGCGGCAGATCCCATTCTCCTGATGCATTGAATCCCGGGAAGAAACCGGTTGAACTCAATCAGGTTGTTTCTCTCCATATCATCCTTCGCATAAGGAAAACCTGTTGCAAGAAGAGACTTCCCCAGACCTGAAATACCGGAAACCTTAATCCGCTCTCCATTACAGAAAGCTCCTTTACCCTTCTCTGCATGGAACATCTCCCTGTGATACGGATCAAATACCGCACCACAGATTATCCCTCTCTCCACACGGGAGTAAACTCCGATCGAAACGCAGAAAAAGGGTATACCATGGGCAAAATTATTAGTAGCATCAAGAGGGTCAATATACCATATAAATTCATTATTTGTCTTTTCTCCCCTCCCCTCTTCTGCAACTATTGAATGACCGGCAAACCTGTCACGTATAGCGGAAACAATATATTCTTCCGATTCATTATCAATATTTGTAACAATATCAGTCCTGCTTTTATAACTGATCACTGTGTCATCCGACCTGAAACCGGACATAAGAATAACACCGGCATTTCTGCAGAATTCAATTACTGATTCAACTATACTTCCCGTACCTGCCATTTATATTTCAGCTTTAAAATGATTTTCTGATAACTAAAGACTTCATGGCGTTTATTACGTTATCTATTTCATGTTTCAGCGAATTGAATTTTTCCGCTGCATTTTCAAACACCTTGTCTTTACCGGCAATTTCGAGTTCATAGGCAGCATCATATGCCCTCTGTGCTGAAAAATTTGAAACAGCACCTTTCAACGTATGAGCAGATTTTCTTAAAGATTCGGAATCATTCTTTTTTATGGAATCTTCAATTTTATTAAGGAGAGATGACGAATCTTCATAAAAAAGTTCTGAAAGCTCAACAAACAGATCAAAATCTCCATCAAGCCTTTCTGAAAGTTCCTGTATATTTAATACATTGTTACTGTCCATATTTACCTCTCACAGCACTAATTAAAAATGTTAACCCTGATCAGTCAATTACATATAGGCACAATAAATACATTCATTAAAAAATATAAGCATTATCCGAATAAATTGCATCAAAAAAACAGCTTCCTCCGCGATAATTTATCTCCTCATCAGCTATTCTGCAGACTTCATCTCTTGAATCTTCGTTTAGTCTCAACTGGTAAATAATTGAAGAAACTTCGCGGCCAATATCCTTTATTAAATATTCCCTCTGCTCACAGATGTTAAAAACCTTCCATTCAGCAGAAATTTCATTAAGAATTGCCCTGATTTCACTGTTAAGATCACGATTTGACAAAATACCAAATCTCTCCCTGATAATCCCGGGAAGAGTTCTCATCAGTTTATTTTCTCTGACAATTAATATTTTTTTTGCAGCTGAATTATCAATCATCCTGATTGCAAGCTGCAGATTATTCATTGGATAGAGAGAATGAACACAGATCGCTGCATCGTGGAATTCACCATTCCAGCTTTCCCATTCTGCCCGGCAAATCTTTATTGAAGCGTGAATTGCCGGAGGTATATTTTTTTCCATGATAAGAAACATCCCTTCTGATGGTTCAACAGCAGTAACCAGATGCCCGGCCTGAGCAAGAGGTATAGAAAAGAAACCGGTTCCTGCTCCTATATCAAGAACCGTCAGGCTGCCCTCCAGCGCATCCAGAATAAATGGAAGAAGCTTTCCGGGATATCCGGCTTCTATCATATGATCATGGTAATAACTGGCATATTCGATATGATTAAATCTCATTACCAAATCCTTTGAATTACAACAATTGCAAATATACAGAAAAACAGTAAATCTTTTGTAATGGTTCCTGAATATATTTTAATTAAAAAAAGATATTATATCCCTGCTGACTTTGATGGCGAAAAAAAACAGATCATTTTCTATTTTATAAAAATTAGTAATTAACATTTAAATAATTCAACAATTTATTATTGAATTATTTACTAATTCAGAAATTAATTGTTCAGGTGAAATTATGCATATATTAAAAGAGCAACTCGGAAGAATAAGTCATTTTCTTATAATTATGATTCCGCTATTTATAGTAAATGCCATATTTAATCTCAGTTACAACTGGGGCGGTGTTTCTGCAATTGCCAGAGTTTATATAATGGTTCTCTCCTTTTATCTGATATTCATTTTTTCACAGATAAATCCCGATGATTACCGGAATGACTATACCACACGTTATGGCTGGAAAGGTAAATACTATCTCTTTTTTACAATACGGATATTCCCTTTTCTGTTTATATATTTTCTTACAATTGTTTTCACAATGATAAATTACCTGAAAGCTCCGAACTGGCCTTTTGAACCGGCATACAAACTACTCGACGGAAGGTATTCCAATACAATTTTTTACTCGCTTATACTGTTCGTTGTACTCAGGCAGGGGAGAAGACCCCGCATATCAATTCCATTATTCATAATCTTTTCAATTATATATTTTGTAACTGATCATGCGCTTTATGCTCTTCTTGAACCTGGTATTGGCGTTAACTTCATTAAACTAATAAAGTATTTTTTCTTTATATTTATACTTACTTACGGATATGTTAAAAGTCATCTGGGTTTATTGCGGTCTGTATTATTATCCGTTTTCGGCGGGTCTTTTTTATTTATGCTGATCCTTTCTTTTATTATTTTTTCCTTTTATATAGCCCCCTTTGGAAGCTCAACTCTCTCTGTTACCGGGCGTATTCTTCTCAAATCCGGATTTGTTTTCACCCTTGATAAATTGCAAAAGAATATTCTTGAAAACGGAAATTCGGATGATACGACCGCTTTTTTTGAGTTTGTAGAAAAATACGGGAAAGACACATCTTATTCTATTGGAGAATGGGAAAATATCATTCTGAAAAACAAACTTAACAATATTGAATATATATTCATACATCTTAACAGAAAAAATATAAAACTTAATTTTGAAACTTTAAAAACCTACACCGTTTCTCAAATGCTGAATAATCCACCGGATTTAATTAAGTTAACACAATTTACCAGTTATTTCAGCTCTTATTATGTTGAAAATAAAGATGAATTCTATAATCTCTACAAAACAGGTAATGAATCGATGAAAATATTTATTCTTGAATCACTGTCATATACTAATGATATAGCTGCAATAAATTTTTTAATTGATAAGCTTACAAACGTGGAGAGAACCCGATCAGATAGAGCTTACGAATCTCTGAAAAAAATAACCGGGCATGACCCTGCAAAAGATTTAAACAGAGAAAAATACAATATAGAGGTAGTACTCTTCTTCAGAGATTATGCTTCAAAAATGATAAACAGACTGATGTACATACATAAAAAAATTAAAAGCTGATCCCGGATAAGAGACTGAATGATTTAATTATTCAACAGGCTCACATAGTAAATACAAACCTTTATGACAGGGCATCGGCCACATTCGGGATTCCTGGCTTTGCAGATCATCCTGCCGTGCTTGATAAAAAGAAGATGCGTTTTTTTCCATTCAGAAGGATCAATTATATCGCATAAAATATTTTCAATCACAAGGGGAGATTTACTGCTGCTGTAACCAAGTCTGTTTGAAATTCTTGATACATGCGTATCAACAGCAAGCCCCGGTTTACCATATCCTATAGAGAGTATTACATTTGCGGATTTTCTCCCTATGCCGGGAAGTTCAATAAGGCTTTCAAGGTTATCCGGAAGCACACCGTTAAACTCTGAACAGATCATGCGCGACAGGGATATAATATTTTTTGTCTTGGTTCTGAAAAAGCCTGTACTCCTTATAATTTTTTCCACATCGGCATGATCGGCATTCCCAAGATGTTCAAAATCCGGATACTTTTTAAAAAGAAGCCCGGTTACTCCATTAACCTGCCTGTCAGTAGTCTGTGCCGAAAGGACCACAGCTATCGTCAGTTCATAGATATTCCTGAAGCTCAGATCCGGAACAGTCTCACCATAAAAATCATAAAGCTGTGATAAAATTTTATCTGACCGGGATTTAGTCATTTTAACCGGCATAATTCATCCCTGCAAATATTTCATAAGCAGACTCCAGAGCTTTCGCCCTGTGACTGATACGGTTTTTTACTTCAAGAGAAATTTCAGCCATTGTAGATTTCAATTCCGGGATATAGAACACGGGATCATAACCGAAACCTTTACTTCCCAGCGGTTTACAGGTGATTATTCCCTCACACGCTCTCTCCGTTACAAATTTCTGTCCGCCGGGAAATGCCATTGCAATTGCACAGACAAACCTTGCTGTTCGTTTCTTCTCTTCAACACCATTCAGTTTTTTCAGTATAAGATTATACCTTTCTATATCAGACAAATTTTCACCTCCATATCTTGCGGAATATATCCCCGGCTCGCCATTGAGGGCATCTACTACAAGTCCTGAATCATCCGCAAGCGATACCTCTCCCGTAAAGTCTCTTATAATCTCTGCTTTTTTCACGGCATTACCTTTAAATGAATCTGCATCCTCAATAATCTGAGGTACATTCTTATAGTCAGACAATGGTACAATCTCTAAACCGGATATAGAAGAAAATTTATCTTTAATTTCCAGAATTTTATTTTTGTTTGACGATGCTATTACAATTTTCATTCGATCCTTCTGTTGTTTATGAATTATTCAAGTCACAATGATTATAATAAATTTTAAAGATTATTTTGATTTACTTCTATTTATTTATATACTTATATCAGTAATAATTCCTTAATATTAGACTTGTTTCCTTTCTCAATTTTTTTCAGGGTATAAGGTGTGAAGCCCCTTAAAAAAGCACCATCAAGGCTTATTGAGCACTACAAATGACAGTTCGGAAACAACTCTATTTATTAGCTTAAAAGAAACTGTTATATTTTCCTATACCCCTGGCGGGTCGGGAAAGAAAAACTTTTTTTCTTATAAAAATCAAAGGAAACAATAATGTGCTGACATTATCTGTCTATCATTAATATGAATGGTTAAACATGTTTACTTTAAAAAACAAGAATCTTAAAAATGTCTTATTCTGGACACTAAAAATATTTATTCCGAATCTTATCCTCGCATTATTTATATTTGGACTGCTGGCTTACGCGGAAAACGTTAAAAAATCAACATATTACATCCTTATCGCCGGAATGCTTATCTATTTTTTTTCCAGGCTCTATTTTTATTATTACAGGATAGGATTTTTCCTATGGAACAATTTAAAAAATCTACGGCAAATAATTGACGAGTTTAAAAAGGGTAAATTCATACTTACTGAATCAGATATTAATATTACTGATAATATTTCGCAGATATTAAAAGAACTGCTTACTGTTGGCAAACAATTTGAATCCATAGTTGCATCTCAAAGCGGCGAACTAAAAAAATTTCATGAACTATACAACCATATTATCTGCTCAATTAATTCTCATTTTATAGTTATTGATAAAAACGAAAAAATTCTCTACGCAAACGAAAGTTTCTGTAAAAAATTTAATATTGAAGGGGAAAAGGTAATAGGCAAGGGCTTAAGCAGCATTTTTTACTTCGTCAACACCAGGTTGAAAATGGGGATAAGCCAGATTCTGAAAAACAGGGAAACCGATTCAGTCGTACTGAAAAACGTTCATCTTATGTCGGTAAACAGAAAATCCATAATATCAGATCTGAAAATTTCAAGTATGGTTTTAAATGGAGAAGAACAGGTTGTAATTATTATTGATGATATAACTGATAGGTTCAGTAAAGATTATCATGCCTCAATATTAAGCCATCTTTCAGAGACAATGGGTGACGAAAACGAAACTGAAACAACATTTTATAATATACTCGCAGGAGTTACCTCCGGATCTGGCCTGGGATTCAACAGGGCAATGCTTTTTATGGTGGAAAATGATATGCTCCAGGGAAAGATGGCTGTTGGTCCTGATTCCTTTGAAGAGGCAATTGAAATATGGAATTCTCTTTCTGCGGCAGATGTTGATGTTACAGTACAATATCCAATTGAAATAAAAAGAGGCATCCTTCTGAAAAAGGTACAGGCCTACAGGGTCAATCTTTCCGAAATAAATATTTTTACACAGGCAGTGAACAATATGGAAAGGATCCATATCCGCAATGCCCGATCCGACAACAGGGTCAGTGAGGAAATAAAGCAGTTTATGGAAGTCGATGAATTTCTGATAATGCCGATGATTTCATTTAAAAAAACAATAGGTATTATTATAGCAGATAATAAATATAATATGACAGGAATTTCAACGCAGAGTATTGATCTTCTTTCCATTTTCTGTTTTCAGTCAGCTTTTCTTATAGAAAACTACCTTAATCTCATTGAAGTAAAAAAGGAGATGAAAAAAATTGAGGAGAGACAGGATGCCATCATTGAATCTGAAAAAATGGCTGCTGTAGGCAGAATTGCTTCTCATATTGCACATGAAATAAGAAATCCTCTTGTCACGATGGGTGGTTATTCCAAAAGAATACTTAAATATACTTCTGAAAACATGCTCGATATAAAAAAGGTAATAAAATCGGCAGATATAATATTAAAAGAATCAGAACGACTTGAAAAAATTCTTTCAAACGTGATGGATTTCACCAAACCCTCAAAATATATAAAAGAATTCAATGATGTAAATCATATAATAAGAGATACCTACAGGCTCCTTAAAAATGTTCTCCTTGAAAAAAATATTAAAATAAATCTAAATTTGTCAGAAGATCTCCCTAATGTTAAATCAGATTTTAACCAGATGAAGCAGGTATTTTTAAATTTATTCCAGAATGCCATTGAGGCAACTCCATCAGGGGGGACTTTATCAATTATAACTGAATCTGAAGACTCATATGTTGTTATAAGAATAATTGACAGTGGAACAGGGATTAAGGCAGAAGATCCGGAAATTATATTTGAACCGTTTTTTACCACAAAAGTAACAGGTGTGGGACTTGGACTTGCAAATGTTAAAAAAATTGTAAAGGATCACAGAGGGAAAATTTCAGCCTTAAATAATGAAGATGGAGGAGCTGAGTTTACTATACATCTCCCAATCCCTTCATCCGATCAAAAAAATACTGATAATGAAATTTTTATTTAACAATTGTTGATTGTGACTTACATTAAATATATTATAGTGTAAATTACTTTATAACCGCAGAAAATGATATATTATAAATATATATTATAAATATAAATTAAAATATTAAAAGAGCGGGTGACCCTTATGCCAAAATTATTAATCGTTGAAGATGAAGAAAATCTGCGCGATCTTTACGAGGAGGATCTGATTGATTCAGGGTATGAAGTCTCAAAAGCCTCTAACGGTAAAGAAGCCATTGAACTTATAAGGAAGGGGGGATTTGATCTGATTATAATGGATATAAGAATGCCCGAAATGGATGGCATAGAAACTCTCGGAAAAGTAATTACCATGGAGAAAAAGATTCCTGTAATCATTTATACAGCCTATTCCAACTACAAGAGCAATTTCATGACATGGACTGCTGATGCATACCTGACAAAATCTTCAAATCTTGATGAGTTAAAGAAAAAGATTAATGAACTTCTCTCTTAGAGAAGCCTCTTTGCAGATAAAAAGTGCATCTTGAAGTATCGGACTCCCATACTGTTACTGATTCGACAAAAAGCCCGGGGTTAATTTCAGTTAATTCCTTTTGAGCCTCAAGAGCAATGTATTCTGCGATATTTTCAGAACTTGGATTAATAACATTAAAAGGCTCTGTCTCATTCAGATTTTTATGATCAAGATAATTAGTAATTTTCTTCAAAATATCTTTCAGATCATTATAATCTATAAGAAGGCCTATCTCATTAAGTTTCTCACCCTGTACATTCAGCACAATCTTCCAGTTATGCCCATGAATATTTTCACATTTTCCCCTGTATCCTCTGAGCTGATGAGCTGAAGCAAAGTGATCTTCTATTGTTAACAAGTACATAGCTTTCTCCTTTAACAAATACTTATACAAAACCCCTTCCCCATCTTATCATGGGGAAGGTGCCCAGAGGGCGGATGGGGAGGCGGATGTGGAGGCAGATGTGGAGCAAAGTATATAATTCTTACTGTCATTAAAATACAGCATCTGTTCTAAAACTTCCTCCCCCTCTGTCGCTATCGCGACATCTCCCCCATAAAAAATGGTGTAGACAAAAAATGGATAAAACCAGACACGCTATTCCATTCAATCATATAAAAGCACCAAGAGATTTTGAAATTTTATCTATCTCTTTTTTTGTCAGAGTCGGATATAGAGGTATTGAATGAAGTTTCTTCGAGAGCCTGTCGGCGTTAGGATAATCAAAACCCTTCAATCCTGCAATAATATGCAGCGGTGACAAAATGGCTTTTGATGCATCGATACCGCATTTTTTCCAGTACTTATCCACCCGTTCCAGCGGAGCGTCAAATATTACCGGGAAACTCTGATAACTAAAAGAATCATTATACGGGAAGAGCGGCTTGTGAGTTGTAATTCTGATTGCCTCATAATATTTTTTTGCTATTTCACGTCTTCTTTTTAAAAAATCTTTAAGTTTCATAATCTGTGTTATACCCATGGCACCCTGCAGATCAGTCATTGTAAGATCATAGTTAATTGACTCATCACTATATCCCCTGAGATCCCGCATCACGGAGAAATACTTGGAATTGTTTGTAAGCACCATCCCTCCATTTCCGGTAGTAATAATCATCGAAGGAGCAAATGATGCAACAGCAAAAGTCCCCCACGAACCTGCAGGTTTCTCATTAAACTCTGTGCCGGCTGAATGTGAAATCTCTGCCACAAGAGGGATTCCTGAATCTTTTAGTTCCTCTCCATCAAAATGAAAACCGAATACATCTCCTGCTATAATGGCTCTTGTCTTTACTGTAATTTTTTCCCTGATCTGTACTGTTGAGGGGAAAATTGAATTTGAATCAGAATCAACTATTACCGGAATACCGCCTGTCAACTTCAGTGCACTGAGCGCAGCAATATTAAAAAATGAAGGAATTATGATCTCATCCCCAACCCCTATTTCCAGCGCTTTAAAAACCAGCAGGTACGCTGAAACAAGGGAATTCAGCGCAAGTGGATACTTAAAGCCTGTCAATTCAGAGACAGCTGTTTCAAAAGCTTTTACAGTACTCCCGGTATTAAGTTCATCCTGAATAAGGCAGTCAAGGACACCTTCAAGCTCTTTTCTTGTTATTGTAGGTTTGCTCGATAATATTTTCATTTATCTCTTCTCTATATAAATATTTTTTTAATAATTCATGGTGGTCGTAAAACCTCCATTTTTACGTCCGAATAAGAAGACCTGCGGGATGTAGTAACCGTCTTTTTGATATCATTATAAAAATCAGTTTATTCAGATTTTTATTTATCAATACTCGTTGCGAGTATGCCCAGACAGGTTGCGCAAATCGCTGCATAACGGCTATTCAGCATCTTTCTTTAATTATACCATGTGTTGAAGTGGTCAAGGATTTTTGCGACATAAAATTAAATTATTATTAAAGATAAAATACACCTTTCCGATAAGATAAACAGGTGTTTATATATTCGGAGGTACCAATATGTATAATTTGCTGAAAAGCATGTTAATATCTCTCGTCGGCGCAGTGGTTATTATGTTCTTTATGGGATGCACGCCGGGAAAAGCTCAAACCAAAAATAACGACTATAAAGGAAGCTTTCAGAATGAAGAATTTGAAGCATTCGACAACGATAACAGCTCAAATGATGATGAAATTCCGGCAATGAATAAGAAGGCTAAATCCTCATATTCCGGGGATAAATACGCAAATAATAGCAAGGATTATGATAACAAAAAAATGCGCGTAAAGTCTAACGGGGAAAACAGCAAATCCGGAGCTGATGAGTATAAAGAAACTAAAGGAAAATATAAGGATCCTGAAGAATATAATGATGAGTCCTATTCTAAACCAGTAAAAAATAATAACAACTACGAAGATGATTCTGAAAATCAGGAAAATGAATCAGAAAAATTCTACCAGAAAGGTTCTGCATCATGGTACGGAAGAGAATTTCACGGGAAAACTACCGCATCAGGGGAAGTATTTGATATGAATGATATGACAGCAGCTCATAAAACTCTGCCCTTTGGAACAATAGTTGAAGTAAAAAATCTCTCAAACGGAAAATCTGTCAGACTTAAAATCAATGACAGAGGTCCTTATAGAGGAAACCGCATTATAGACCTTTCATATGCCGGTGCAAAAGAAATCGGCATAGTGAAAACCGGTGAAGCAAATGTCGGGATAAAAATAATTAAAAAAATAAACAGCAATTCAGCTTCCAATAAAAATAAAAAATATATTGAACCTGTTGCTGATGATGAAAATTATATGAATGTTAAAAGTGAAAGTCCGGATGATTATAACAGCAGCAGCAACGCTAACAGCAACAGTATGAAAATTCAGGCAGGTGCATTCTATTCAAGAAAAAATGCTGAAAATTTAAAATTAAAAATTGAGAGTATGACCAATCGTAATGTAAGGATAATTCAGGATAATAACTTTTTTAAAGTCCGTGTTGAAGGCTTAAAAGACAAGAAGGAAATGAGCAAATTGAGAAATATGCTCAGCGAAGACAACGTAACTTCTTTTGAAGTGGAATAATTCTGAATACAGTAAAAGGGACCAGGCCCTTTTACCATCAGTAAGTATAGGAAAGGGGATCAGTCAGATCCCTTTTTTTATTTAATATTTTCTCTGAGTCTGGTAAGAAATTTTTCCATCTCTTCAAAATCCCTTGCTTTGATTATATGGGTAAGATATGATAATTGTGAGTTTATGCTCTCTATCTGCTTCAGGGTATATGGATTGAAAAGAATTTCAGATAAAAGATAATCATCCTCAGACAGAAGCCCCCTGGCTATTTCCATATGCTTCTTAAATGTTGTGCCGGGTGCATCAATTTTTTTCATACATGCCGCAAACACAAGAGATGAAGCAAAAGGAGTGGAAAGCGAGTATGCTGTAATCTCGTCGTGCTCTTCAAATGTGTATTCATAAATTTTTAGTTTAAGGCTGCAAAAAAGATCATTAAAGAACTTCTTCCCCTCCATGTCAGATTGAGTTATAATGATTGCACTCTCACTGCTGAGATTCCTTACATTCCCAAATGTCGGCCCGAACATTGGATGTGTTGAAACAAACCGCCTTCCTGTTTTCTCATAATAATCATGAATTCCGTTTTTAACAGATGCAATATCTGCGAGTATACAATCTTCGGGAACCAGTGGAATGAGCATATTAAAAACCTCTTCCGTCTTATTCAGGCTTACACAATTGATAATGAGTTCCGGCCTGAAATCTTTAACTTCCTCAGCAGAGAGAAATCTCTGCACATTTATAAAATATTTCAGCTTCCGCGGATCCTTATCAAAGACCGCTACTTCATGATCATGACATAATTCTTCTGTAAGCCAGCTTCCCATGTGACCTGCGCCAATAATAAATATTTTCATTCTTCCTCCTCTTTAATCGTCTGGTTATCGATAAATTTTTCAACGTAACACCCCAAAAGTTTCAGATCTATAGTGGAATTTCCGGCTTTCTCCAGGGCAGCAATTACAACCGGATCTTTATCGTAACCGTCAAAATCGAGGAAAAAAGAATAGCTTCCCGGTTCTGTCGGGATAGACTCAATTCTTGTCAGGTTTATTCCGGCGGTGGCGAATATCTCAAGTACACCAAAAAGAGTCCCCGATTTGTGGGCTGTCGTGAATGTTATGGAACATTTATTTCCATCCCTGTTATCCCTTTCCCGGGCAAGTATCAGAAATCTCGTTCTGTTTATGTCAGAGTCCTGTATATTCTCCTTTATAACCTCAAGGTTGTAAAGCTCTGCCGCAAGTCTCCCCGCTATGCAGGCCGCGGCTCTCGGCTTCATTTCGGTCAGCATCCTTGCTGCTCCGGCTGTATCATAAAACGGCACAGGAACAAGATTATTTCTCGATAGAAACCTCCTGCATTGTGACAATGCCTGAGAATGTGAATATACTTCACGTATCTCTCTGTGATCAGTTCCAGGCAGAATCAGCAGATTGTGATGAATAGGCATATCCACAGCTCCGACTATAAAAAGTTCGGTATTGATAAGAAGCTCATTCACAGGCCCGACTATTCCACCGAGAGTATTTTCAACAGGCACAACACCGAAATCAAACATTCCGGTATGTACACCTTCAAAAACACCGTTAAAAGTTGTGCATGGTATCGTAAGAAGCTCTTTGTTCCACCTTCTTGCAGCATCTTCACTATACGCTCCATGTTCCCCCTGAAAGCCTATAACCATGCAATCCTTCGCCTGAAGTTTCTTGCTCCAGGAAATTATCAGTTTATAAATCGATTCGGTCAATATCGGATCGAGCAGAGAATTGGGAGTATTTTTAAGCTTTTCCATAATATCTCTTTCCCGTTCAGGATCCTCAATTGAATTTTTAAATTTCTTTGCAAGAATTGCCTGCTCCATTCTGTCATTTAGAAGTTTCAATATTTTTGAATCGATCTGATCAATAGTTGTTCTTATTTCTTCAAGCTTCATTAAATTTACTCCGTTTAAATATTTTTCTTTTTGCCAGCTGTTTCCGGCAGCATGATATTAATTACATGATTTGCTGACAAGATAAAGGTCTGCCGCTGCAATTGCGGCGCATGCCTCAAACACTACCTGCGTCCGTAAAGCAATACATGCGTCATGTCTCCCATGTACGACAAGTTTCTCCTTTTCCCCTGTTTCTATATTTACGGTATTCTGCTCCTTTTTGATGCTTGGAGTAGGTTTTACAGCAACCCTGAAGATAACATCATTACCATTTGTTATACCTCCGTTTATACCTCCGGCATTGTTGGTTTCCGTTTTCCCGTCCGGTGAAATTATTATGTCATTATGTTCACTTCCGAGCATCCCTGCAGAAGCGAAACCTGACCCGAACTCAATCCCTTTTACTGCTGGTACAGAAAATATAATATGACTCACATATGACTCAAATGAATTAAAAAAAGGTTCTCCAAGTCCCGCCGGAATCCCTGACATTTTTACTTCAATTATTCCACCCGCCGAGTCACCTGCCGCTATCACTTCTTCAAGAATGTTATGGTAATCTTCTTTTCCGGCTATCTCAACTATCCTTGAATCAATCGATACATTATGAATAATTTTCTTTGCAAGAGAACCGGCTGCAACAAGCGGAAGAGTAATCCTGCCAGAAAAATGCCCTCCGCCCCGTGGATCGTTAAACCCTTTATATTTCTGCATTGCGGTAAGATCCGCATGCCCCGGCCTTGGCAGATTTTTCAGTTTTTTATAATCATCCGATTTCATATCACTGTTTCTGAAAATTATGCCGAGAGGCGCACCGGTTGTTTTTCCGTTGAATACTCCGCTGATTATTTCCGGATCATCTGACTCTCTGCGGTTAGTAGTCCCTGCGGCGCCGGGCATTCTTCTTTTAATATCATCCGCCATGTCGGATTCATTAAAATCTATTCCGGGCGGACACCCGTCAATAGTTATGCCGATAACCGGTCCATGCGATTCACCAAAGATAGATACTCTGAAAATATTTCCGAAACTGTTCATTTTATTTCTACTCCCAGTTTTATCATATGGTCATAAAATTCATTATACGATTTGTTAACACACCCGGCATCGTCAATCTCCACTCTCCCGGAGCAACCGGTTGCTGCCACAGCACACGCCATGGCCATTCTGTGGTCTCCATGAGGATCAATTTTTGCGCCTGTAAGAGCTGAGCTGCGTATAACCATGCAGTCATTTTCTATCTTCACCGAGCCCCCCATCTTTTTAAATTCAGATATTATAGCCAAACCTCTGTCGCTCTCTTTATGCTTCAGCCTTTCAGCTCCCCATATAAGGCTTTCCCCTTTACAATAAAAAGCAAGAGCAGCAAGAGGTGGAAAAAGATCCGGGCACTCAGTTGCGTCAAATTCGAAACCGTAAAGGTTTTTTGAATGTACCTGTATAATATTTTTTTCTATATCAACATCAGCACCGCTTTTTCTTAAAGCTGTTACTATCGCCCTGTCTGGCTGACATGATTCAGGGTTTAAACCTGTTATGCCTATACTCCCTGAAATTGCTCCTGCGCAGAGTAGAAAGGCTGCTCCGCTCCAGTCTCCCTCAATATCAATCTGTGCGGGTTTAAATCTCTGCCCGCCTTTAATTCTAAACTCATTATATTCTTCATTTTTCACTGTAATTCCGAATTTTTCCAGCACATCAATTGTAATATCAATATACTCTCTGCTTTTCAGATTTTTAACATGGACAATGCTGTCATTCTCCGCAAGAGGAAGAGCCATAAGAAGACCCGTGAGAAACTGGGAGCTTAAACTTCCGTCAATTTCAGCTATCCCTCCTTTAAGTATTGAAGATACCTCAACCGGCAATAAACCGTTATTCGATTTAACAGAAACTCCAAGTTTTTCAAGTGCGTTTTCTATACCGGACACCGGCCTTCCTGGAAGTGATCCCTCCCCGGTAAGAATAATTTTTTCACCCGTGAGCGCTGCAATAGGAGTAAACATTCTTATACACAAACCGGACTCACCGCAGTTAAGTATGTTTGTTGCAGGATTAATTCCTCCGTGTATTATCACCTTATCAGGTGTTTTCTCAACCGTTGCCCCAAGTCCCTCTGCAACTCTCATGGCAGCCATGGAATCGTTACAGAATGAAGGATGAAACAGAATGCTTTCACCCTGAGCGAGAAGAGCCGCAGCAACGGCTCTCTGCATCATGCTCTTTGAAGCGGGCGCCGCTATTGTTCCGCTGAGTTTAGAAGGATAAACGTATTTCTTCATTTATAAGCTCCGCAGTTTTTTCCGGTGTTGTTTCTGTTAAGACAACTGATTCGCACGATGAAGCATAAAATTTTTTTCTCGAATTGAAAAGCTCCACTGCTTCAATTGGATCGTTCATTGCATTTATGAGTGGTCTTTTCCCGTCATGTACTCTTTCCAGCATTGTGTCCATGCCGCAATAAAGCCAGATACATTCTGTTTCATTTCTGAGAAACTCCCTGTTTCTTTCTCCAAGAACTATACCCCCTCCACATGATATAATTAAATTTTTCTTATTTTTAAGTGAATAAAGCATATCCGTTTCAATTTCACGGAATTTTTCTTCACCCATAGTCCGGAATATTTCATTTACTGACTTTTGTACTTTCAGTTCAATAAGTTCATCAAGATCAATGAAATCCATCTTCCTGATACGTGCGATTTCCATCCCTGCAGAAGTTTTCCCGGAACCCATAAATCCTATAAGGGAGATAAGATCGCTTTTTTTTCGCGGCTCAATTACTCCTGAATATGCAGTTTCAGCCGGCGGATTAAAATCAAGGAAATGCCCGCATGCATAAATTGCCTGATAAACCAGCCACTCTTCCCCTGGAATAAATGTTAATCCGCATTTCTCTGCCTGCTCCCTGTAATGGGATTTTTTATACGATGCATCCATAACCGTGGAACCTTTTTTCATGGAGGAGATATCCAGCGGATCTGCCTCATATGGAAGAGCGGACACAAAAATGTCTGCAGCTGAAATATAATTTTTTATATTTGCAAGGAGGTCATATCTGCAGCCGAATTTATCCGCGCAGTTTTTCGCTTCATTAATTGTTATATTCAATACGGTAACATTGCATCCGGAACGCGAGAGCCCGAAAGCGGCAGAAACCCCGGCTCCTCCGGCTCCGGCAACTACGGCATTTTTATACTTCAATGACCCGAGCCTGTTCTCAAGCGGCGACGTTACACCGTAATGATCGGTGTTGTATCCGGTGAGTTTTCCGTACCTGTTTACCACAGTATTTACACTTTTCATTCTGTCTGCTTCATCAGAGATATTGTCAAGATGAGAAATTATGCTGTATTTAAAGGGCGCCGTAACATTCATGCCCCGGAAATCGAGTTCATTGCATAATCTCGCCGCCTCGTCAGCCCAGCTTACAGCAATCCTGATGTACGACGCATCTATTCCCTTTTCCCGGAAAATTGATCTGAAAATTGCAGGGCTCTTGCTGTGAAAAACAGGTGACCCGGCCACTCCCAGAAGTATATGATTATCATCTTTCATTTATGAATTCCTGATCATATCTATTATTGTTTTTAATTTATCCGAATCAAACTGCCCTGGAGCAGTTTTTTTATTTTCATTAATTGACGCATAAGTAAATGGAGCCCCCAGAAGCGTTGCAGCAATTCTTGTGATCCTGCCGCCATGTCCCATCCCTATGGAAATAACCGGTTTTCCATAACTGTAAAGGGAAAGAAGCCTGGAACAACTTTCAGCCGAATCAACATAGCAGGCTATCTTTGCGAAGTCCGCTTTACACTCAAAACACCATCTCATTATCTGCTCAAGTTCACGGATAACCGGTGTTTTAGTATAGTTATGATACGAAACAATTGTTTTGCATTGTTTTATCTGAGCTGTTTTAATAATTTCATTTTTATAATCATCATCATTCTCAACTTCAATATCAACGTATGATGCCCCGGCATTAATCGCTTCAACAAGGGTTTTCTTCCTCTCACTGTCTGTAACAGTATCTACCGGCCTGTATGTGGCTATTGTCATCTTCCCTGTTGAAAACAGTTTCCTGATATCACCGTCACCGAAACTGATTCTGTCCAGCCTGACTTCCGAAAGTTCACTACTCTCTATAATTTTTACCGCTTCAGTTACAGACAGGTCTGCAATACTTACACATATCATACATTAATTTTCCTTTTACCAATATTATTTTTACTATAATTATATATAAATTCTTTAAGATCTTCCCGATTAATACTTTTAATTACACTATTGCCGATGCCTTTTAAAAGAACAAAGTTTATCTCAGCGCCCCCCTTTTTCTTGTCACTCTCTACTGCTTTAAGAATCTCCGGAAGATCTTCAATTTCCGCTACATCACCTATCTTGTCCGGAAGGCCGAAATACTTCATCACTTCTTTTATTTCATTTCCGGTTGCAGGGTCAATCATTCCATAATGTCCGGAAAACTCCAATGCAAATCCGATACCGGCACTCACGGCAAATCCATGTTTAACACCTTTAACCTTTTCCACTGCATGACCCAGTGTATGGCCGAGATTGAGTATCCTCCTTACATTATCCTCCATCTCATCCTCCTCAACTATACCGGCTTTGAACTTTACCGATCTGTACACAGCTTCAGAAACTGCATCGCTGTCACGTTTTAAAAGTTTTTCTCTGTTTTCTGAAATAAAATTAAAAAGTCCTTCTTTATCCAGGCATGCAGTTTTAATAAGTTCCGCCATGCCGTTTATATATTCTTCTTCAGGAAGCGTACTTAACATTTCGTGATCGCATATAACAATCTGAGGCTGGTTTATAACTCCCGCCATATTTTTCAGTCCGTCAATATTTACTCCGTTTTTCCCCCCTACACTGGCATCTACCTGGGAGAGAAGAGATGTAGATATAAACCCGAAAGGAATGCCTCTCATATAAACCGATGCGGCAAACCCCGCAATATCGCTGATAATTCCGCCACCTATACCAAGCAGAAAAGTCTTCCTGTGCGCCCTGAATTCTATGAGCCCTCTTATAATCGTCTCAACTGTTGCCAGAGTTTTAATACTCTCACCGGTGCCGATTACAATCAACGGATAGCCGGAATATACTGATGAATAATACCTGTGAAGGTTCTCATCAGTTACGATCACAGTATTCTCCGGCGGGACGAACTGCCGTATATTCCTTATAGATTCCCCGATTAAAACCACCGATGTACGGTCACCTGTATTTATTCTTATCTCTTTCACTTTTATTACCCGTTATGAGTTGAAAATCTCGGCATCCATAAATTTTTTAAGTTTCAGAATTTTTTCCGTAATTGCATAAAATTGTTCCGGTGTTAGCTGCTGATCTGCATCGCTTTTTGCTTCTGCCGGATTGATATGTACTTCAAGCAGAAGCCCGTCAGCACCGGCGGCAACTGCTGCAAGACACATAGGCTCAATAAGACTCAGTTTACCTGTCCCATGTGAGGGATCCACCATAATTGGAAGATGAGTCAACTCCTTTACGGCAGGAACAATACTCAGGTCGAGTGTATTTCTTGTGTATGTTTCAAAAGTTCTTATTCCTCTTTCACATAAAATAACTTCCGGATTTCCTTCTGCAAGAATATATTCCGCACAATTAAGCCATTCTCTGAGAGTTGAGTACATCCCTCTTTTCAGAAGGACAGGTTTGTTTGATTTTCCAACCTCTTTAAGAAGAGAGAAATTCTGCATGTTCCTGGCGCCTATCTGTAATATATCCGCATATTCACATACCCATGAAACATCCCTGGGATCAATGACCTCCGTGACAATCGGCAATCCTGTCTTCTGCTTTGCTTTTTCAAGGATTTTAAGCCCTTTAAGCCCTAAGCCCTGGAAGTCATAGGGTGAGGTTCTGGGTTTGAATGCCCCGCCTCTAAGCATATTACCATGCCCTTTTTTCACAGCTTCCGCTGTTTTCATTGTCTGCTCTTCACTCTCAACAGAGCATGGTCCACCTACAATGACAAAGTCTTTACCTATAACCGAGTTGCCGACTTTAAAGGTACTTCTGAGATTATCACCATTGATTTTTACTAACTTAAGATTTTTCATCTTTCTTCTCCATTTGCTGAATGATTAACCAAAAAAAAGCCCTTTGAGTTTTTATCAAAGGGCTTTTTACGCGTATATTCTTATGATAAAACTCTTTCAGTTCAATATGTCACTTACGTAAAAATAAAAATAGAAATATCCGAAGCCTGCAGACTTCAGTTCTTTTACTGCATAGATTACATTAAATGATTTTTTTGCCAGAGATTTCATAAAACTTTTAAAATGTTTCCTTCACACTGAATTTATAATAAGCTATAAGTTTCTTTTAAGAGAAACCTGTCAAATATTTTTTTAAAATACACTAAAATTTTTTAATTCTGACTCATTGGTCGGAAAATAAGCAGAGACAGCCTGCCAGTTACAGTTTATGAACAAACTGAGACATGCAGATCATTTCTTATAGATATTATTGAGAATACCGACCCCCATCATAATCATGAAAAGATTGGAGCCTCCGTAAGAAATAAAACAAAGAGGAAGACCTGTAACAGGCATAATCCCTATAACCATTCCGATGTTAACAAGAATATGAAAAAAAAATTGCTATATTTATATACAGTCCAGTCCCAATATGTTAAAAGCATCGGAAATACTGCTGCAAATACACCTGTCAGTACAATCGGCAGAAGGTGAGAAACATCTGTTCCTTGCCTTATAAAACTTCTTTATTTCATTACATGTTTTTTACTTACATCATATTTTCCTGTTAAAGACATGTTTATCAAACCAAGGTATTAAACGATATGCTGTTTGATTTTCAAAATAATCACCCCTTTACAATCTGACGGGGTTTTATTATCCGGAAATTAAGATCACCTTTTTATACAATTTAAATATAAAATATTCTGATAATATTAATCATTACTGATTACCAGGTTTCTCCCTCCTGATTTTGCATTATATAGTCTCCTGTCAGCAATTTTTATAAGTAAATCAATTACATCACCCTGATCTTCAATTTCAGTATTATCTGTTATCCCGCAGCTGAATGAAACAGCAATATGGTTTTCAGGGTCAAGTTCTGTCACTGCAATCTCCTCTCTGATCCTGTCCAGTATTCGTGAAGCCTTATCTTTTAATATCCCGTCAATGATAAAAATAAACTCCTCTCCCCCATACCTGGCGAGTATATCATAAACTGACGAGCAAGCGTTAATCCATCAATCCCGGGCATCATTATATCGAGCAGCATCAGGTCGGGTAACGTTTTTTCAAGTACATCAAACATCTCCATGCCGTTTTTTACTGATACTACATTATAGTTATATAAAACCTCTTCCAGCAGGAAAATATTCGCCGGCTCATCATCAACTACGAGTATTGTAAATTTCTCCACATTCTCTCCGCAGGATTTTTATATATCCCTGAACTCCTTTTCCTTTAAAACTTTCTCAATACGACTCTTCAGATCAATTTCATCAAAAGGTTTTACAATAAAATCAGAACCTCCCGCCTTGATAGCATGCATGACATCTGATTTTGTGTTGTGAACGGTTAAAAAAATAACAGAAATATTCTTTGTCAGAGGGTTATTCTTCAACTCTTTTGTAATCTCAAATCCGTCCTGTTCAGGGAGGTTAACATCCATCAGTATAACATCCGGGATAGATGATTTTAAATATTCCCGCATCTTACCACCATCTGATACACCGAACACTTCATATTCATCCAGTACTTCTTCAAGCAGATAACGGTTTGCATAAAGATCATCAACAATTAATATTTTCTTTTTCATCTCCTGACCTCAACAGATTTCAATCTTAAACAAAAACCGGCCATGCTGCATCATAAACCAGGCATATGCGAAAACAATTTAATTAAAACTCTCGATAGTTTCAATAAGTTCATCCTGATTTACCGGTTTTGATATAAAAGCGGCAAATCCGCATTCAAGAATTTTTATTTTATCCTGCGGCATGGCTCTTGCTGTAACTGCAATAACAGGTATATTTATATTTATTTTACGGAACTCCTCAAAAACCTTGTACCCGCCCATACCTGGCATAATAATATCAAGCAGAACAATGTCGTAATTATTATTCTTAAAAAGTTCTACAGCGTCACTACCGTTTTCTGCAAGTGACAGTTTATATATATTTTCCAGCATATATTTAAGAGTTTCTCTTCCCATTGATTCATCATCAACTATCAATATACGCTTACTGCTTATTGTAAGGCGACTGCCTGAATCTTCACAAATTCCTTTGCCGGTATTCATTTCATCATAATACATGTTTTGACTCCGGATCACCGGCAGTAAAAGACAAACTGTTGTACCTTTACCCGGCTCACTTTCAACCTCAATAATACCGTTCATCAGTTCAGCCATGCTTTTACACAGGGCAAGGCCAAGCCCGGATCCTGTATATTCCCTTGTCATTGAATTATCCGCCTGATAAAAAGGCTCAAAGATATATTGGAGCTGTTTTTCATTAATTCCGATCCCGGTATCAATTACCTCAAAAACAGTTTTCTCAGAATCAATTTTTACCTTTAGAAGTATCGATCCCTCTCTTGTAAACTTTGCAGCATTGCCAAGTAAATTCATTAATATACGGTAAATTTTATTTTTGTCATTATAAATATATTTATCCATGTCTTCCGTTTCAAAAGCAAAAGTAATTTTCCTTTTCCCTATCAATGCAGACATTGTCGCATAAATACCAGGTACAAAATCCTGTACTTTAAACCATGAGTTTGAAACATCCATCTTCTGAGATTCAATTCTTGAAAGGTCAAGCAGATCATTTATAAGAGTGAGAAGCCGTTCACCACTTTCATGAATAAGCTGAAGCCCTTCTTTAAAACGTTTATTGCTGTTATCATATTTTTTTACAAGAACGCCTGATATCCCGATTATCGCGTTCATGGGAGTCCGCAAGTCATGACTCATATTTGCCAGAAATGTACTTTTGGCATTATTTGCTGCTTCGGCCATATCTCTGGCATTTAAGATCCGCTCCTCCGCCTCCTTCTTCTCAGTGATATCAGTATGTGTCTCGGCCATAAGCAGCGGTTTGTAATCCATATCCCATGTGGCAACCTTTCCCCTGTCTAATATCCACACCCAGGTTCCATTCTTATGGTGCATCCTTACTTCACATTCATAATAGTCCGATTCATGATTAAAATGTTTTTCAAGCAATTTCCTGGAAATCACTGCATCCTCCGGATGTATTAAATTTTCCCAGGTTTTTATTGTAACCGGACTGAGTTCCTCCAGAGTATAACCTGCAATCTCTGCCCACCTGCGGTTAAATAATGTTTCCCCGGTCTGAACATTCCATTCCCATGTACCGGCGTTTGTTCCTTCGAGAATATATGACAACCTGCGTCTCTCCATGGCCAGTAATTCTTCAGCCTTTTTTCGTTCGCTTATATCGATAAAGGTTACAACAGCACCTGTAATTATATCTCCTGCCTTTTGAGGATAAGACCAGTATTCAACCGGAAAACTGGTTCCATCTGCCCTCCACAATACTTCATCATCGACATGCATGCTTTTCCCCTGATTAATGGCGCAGTAAATTCTGCAGTTTTCAACAACCATCGGCTTTCCATCCGCATAGGAATGATGTATTAGGGTGTGCATATTTTTACCAATTAACAATCCCGGGTCAGAATACCCGAGCATTCTTGCACATGACGGGTTTGCAAATGTACAGTCACCCTGCATATTTATACCGTAAATTGCCTCTCCAGTGGAATTGAGCAGCAGGCGTACCTGCTCTTCCCTTTCCTTCAATGACTC
Source organism: Spirochaetota bacterium (assembly GCA_963664815.2). Lineage (GTDB taxonomy): Bacteria > Spirochaetota > UBA4802 > UBA4802 > UBA5550 > WRGT01. The sequence continues at coordinate 38,348 of CAXXHB010000003.1, read as the reverse complement.
CTTCGCTCTCCTGTTGTCGGTAACATCCCAGTTGAGTCCTGTCACATATTGCGGATTATGATCAATATCCATTACAGTCCTTGAAGCAGCCCGTATATTTCTTATGGAACCATCCCTGAGTACAATACGGAATTCAGTATTAAAAACAACATCCCTCTTAACTGAATTCATAAGTAAGCGTTCAGTTGCAGATAAATCATCAGGATGAACAGTTTTCCGCCATGTTTCGTATGTCAGTATTGTCTCGGAAGGAATATCAAACAAATCAAACATACGGTCATTCCATGTAAGACTGTCACTGGACAAATCCCATGTCCAGATACCCATCCCGCCCGCTTTTGTTGCAAGATCAATACGCACCAGGGAGCGTTGAAGCTTTTCCTCAATGGCCTTTCGTTCATCTATTTCAGTTTCAAGCGCCAATTTCGCCTCATGCATTTTCAATGTCTGAAGGTTTGCCTTCTGAAGAAGACCGGCAATAAAAGAAAGAAGAAAAGATAACAAAACTCCGAAAATTACCGCCACTGCCGGGATAACTGTTTTATATTTGCTGATTAATTTTTCTGTCGGATATACATGAACATATATATTATGATCGATGATCTGTGTTGAAGAAATCGCATTGTAGTCATATTTCTGTACCGGTTGTAAATCCCCTTTCAGGTAGACCGGAATATCGTCAAAAAAAACACTGATGATATAATTCTCGGACAGATCATTATTACTCTTCATGTTGAAAACAAAATCAAGCCATTCATTAATACGGAAAACAGCCAGAATATATCCTTCAAAACTGTTGTGAACATATACAGGGAAAAACATCAGGAAACCTTTTCCTCCCTGAACAAGATCTACCGGAGATGTTACTGTTGAAGATTTCAGAGTTCTTGCCTTTTCCATCGCATTTTTACGGTTTTTTTCAAAGGCGAGATTCAGGTTGAGCGCCTGTTTATTCTTTTCAAACGGTACTATCCATCGCACATAATAATTCCTGTCCACCCATTCCAGCGCCTGAAAACCTGGAACATCAATCAGGTATGAAGTTGATTCACTTAAAAATTCATCCCTGGACATGTAATGATGACTCTCCCATTCTTTTACGATACGCTGCAAAGACGGGATACGGCTGCGCAGATCTGCTTCAATATTGGAGGATAGAAATTCTGCCTCCGATCTTATTTTAAACTGCAGATTGCTTTTCTCTCTCCAGTCAAGGGCTACCCATAAAGCAATTGCCATTGCACATAACAGCATTCCAACAAGTAAAGACTTCCAGGTATATCTGATATGAAACACAATTTTCCTGACAGACTCAAACATACCAGGCATTTATATCCTCCTGTTTTAAAATAAAGAATTCTTTATTTCGGCATCCTGTTGATTGACAATCCGGAAATTACTACAGCACATAGATAAAATATATCTCAAAGAACAGTTTTATTCTACATTAAAGCCTGAATCTTTTCATTTTATTTCAGCAAAAGATCCTGAACATATGCTTTAATGTAAATAAACGTTTATGCATCACCACCACCGAAGGCAGCGGTGATAGTAGTGCATTTTTATTATATAAAAGCTTTGGAATTATTATTGATTTAAATACATGCTGCATCTTCCGATACAGATACAGACGAGGGGATTGAAATATTTTATTGCTTACAAAAGTAGGGGGCTGATATCAATTTTTTGAATTGATTAAAATCATCTTAAATAATTATTTATTATTATGCCTGACTATATGAGGTAAAAACATTATGAAGATAGAATTTTCACCAATTGGTATAATACACACTCCGTTTATGACAGCTGAAAATGTACCTATACAACCTGCTGCGGATAACAACACAAATGGATGGATTGAGATTCTTGATGAATTCACGGACGGTCTGGCTGATCTTGAAGGCTTCTCCCACATATACCTTATTTTCCATCTTCATAAATGTACTGATTACAAATTGAAGGTTGTCCCATTCCTCGATACTGAAGAAAGAGGAATATTTTCAACCAGATCCCCTGTAAGACCCAATCCTGTAGGTTTATCGGTTGTAAAGCTGCTGTCTGTGACCGGGAATATTCTGAAGATTCAGGGTATTGATATTCTTGATGGAACACCATTAATTGACATTAAACCCTTTGTCCCGATGTTTGAGGACATAAAAGAGATACGTACAGGATGGTTTTCCGGAAAAGAGAAGGAAATTGCCGGTAAAACTTCAGATGGAAGATTTAAAAGCTGAATTTATCAATGCTTACACCTATTAATCACTTATGTAATACATCAATACTTCTGCATTATTTTCTGCTGTTTCAGCTTAAGTCCCGGTGCCCGGATTTAAAAATCCGGGCCTTGGACTAAAAAAAGGAGACCATTTACAGTTATACTATATCAATGATTTTACTCATCTCTTTATTTAACTTTGACCCGGCAAGAGGATAAAAGGTTCCATAATATATTTTAATATTTTTTTTAAATTTCAGACAGGGGATACATCGTAAGCTTCACCTTTCGGGAGGCGCATTGTAAACTGATAAGCACCGAAATCAGGAAATGAATCATCATATCCATCATAAAACAGATTGCCATTATAATATTTTCTTATTACATTATGAATTGAAGGGAGACCATATTCAGAACTCTCGGTATTTTCTCTATGATTTTTTTCATTCCTGAATTTTACCCTTTTTGTCCAGCGGCTGCTTAATGCATCTTCAATACTTTTTTCAACACCTTCATGATACCGTGCGTAATTCCGCATTATTAAATCTATGTGATCCGGTTTTCTCCTGTTGGAGAGACAGACAATCTCAAGCATACAATTATGCTCTTTGAATGTTTTTCCTGTATCGGCAGAGATTTTTTTTTCTATTATATAATTAGCTTTAACCCCGTTACATATTAATTCAGGTATTACATACAAGGCGAGGGGATTATCCTGTTCTTTCAGAACTGTAATTCTTTGTGACAGAAAATTAATTACATCTTCATTTAAAACCGTTAAATATGTCCTGAAATTTTCCACTCTTTCTCTGTTATCATCATCCGGAAAAAACGGGGGAATTCCTGAATAGAATCTTCTCAATGCAGATGTATTATTATAAAGAACTGTAAAGGATTTTACAATTTCTTTACCCGTGTTAATTACAAAATAGCTTTGATAATCTCTTTTAGAATTCAAATAACGTTTTTTTATGAAAACATTTTTTGAACCATGGAGAATACTTCCAATATAGTTGTCAGACTGGAACAGGTCTTCTCTCTTATTAATTTCTGAGGTAATCATCAAAGCTCCTTAAAAATTTCAGACTAAAAGATAGTTTTTATCCATTCTTATTTTTCAAAAGCTATAAACCCTTATTTTATTACATAAAAATTCTGTCAAAACCAGGCAAATTTAATAACCTATTATCTGTTACTTATCGGCAATTAATACTCTATTTTTTAGCATTTTATAAATTACGATATGAGATGATCAATATTAAACCTGCTATATCTGCTCTGTAAATCAAAAAATCGCCTGAATCTTCATTGATGAAAAAGCATGAAACGCCGATAATAGAAGAATAACAATGTCTCCGGAGGAACAATGTCAAAGAACATTATGTATTTCCAGAATGGCGAGAATATTATTAAAATCGGCCAGATGGAACAGAGAATGTATATAATCCTTGAAGGTCGTGTAAGTGTGTTTCTTTCAAGTGGTGAAGAAAATATTGTAGTGGCAACCATGCAGGAGGGTGATTTTTTCGGAGAGATATCGCTCTTTACCGATCATCCGAGAAGTGCAACTGTGCGGGCTCTCGGCGACGTAAAGCTGGCATATATAGATAATGTTACACAACTTAAATCTTTCCTTATCTTAAATCCGCAATTTGCTGCGAAAATGGTACAGATTCTTGCACAGAGGCTCGCAAAAACTGATGAGATACTCATAGGAAAAATAAGCGAAATGAACAGGATCAAACAGACTCAGGCTATTTAACTCCGGGAGCAATCAATTATGAAAAAAAAATTATATATTCTTGATGGACACGCCCTTTGTTACAGGGCGTATTTTGCATTTATTAAAAAACCTCTGAAAAATTCCAGCGGTCAGAATACTTCAGCGATTTTCGGATTCTCAAGGATGCTCCTTAAACTAATAAAAGATCAGTCTCCCGATTACCTTGCGGTAGCTTTTGATCCTCCGAAAAAATCGTTCAGGTTTAAACTATACGGGGAATACAAGGCAAACAGAGAAAAAATGCCCGATGAGATGAGAAGCCAGATTGACGAGATTAAGCACCTGGTAAAGACCCTCGGAATTACAATTCTCGAACATGACGACTATGAAGCAGATGATGTGCTTGGAACAGTCTCGGAAAAGTTTTCTTCCGATGAGCTTGAAGTATATCTGGTAACAGGAGATAAGGATGCCTACCAGCTTGTAAAGGATAATGTAAGGATATATGCCAATACCAAAGGTGTCTCTGAATACGAAATTTATGACACTCAGGGTGTTATTAACAAAACCGGTCTCGGCCCGGAGAGTATAATAGATTACATGGCGCTGATGGGCGACACTGCGGATAATGTTCCCGGGGTTAAGGGAATCGGAGAGAAAACTGCACTGAAACTGATTACTGAATACGGTACGCTGGAAAAAATTTATGAAAATGCCGATTCAATAAAAGGTAAAACCGGTGAGCTTCTTAAGACCGGGAAAGAGATGGCCTTCCTCAGCCGCGATCTTGTGACTATAAGAAAAGACGTTCCCCTCGAAGCAGATCTTTTACAAATGATATTTAATGGTATAAATCCTTATATTGCTGTTGAATACTTTAATAAATTAGAGATGCAGTCCATTTCAAACGATTTTTTCCCTGGTATAAAACCTGAGAACTTTACTTCTATTTCTGATGCAGCACGAAATTATATAACAATACATACAGAAAAAGAGCTGAAAGCTATGATAGAAGAGATCACCCGGGCAGAAGTTGTATCATTCGATACTGAAACCGATTCGATACATCCGGTTGAAGCTAATCTCGTGGGAATGTCATTTTCAATTAAAGAGAACAGCGGATGGTTCCTTCCTCTCCAGAGTAAGGGGCTTTTCAGCGATGAATATCCCGATCCTGCAATTTCACTGCCGCTTGTAAAACCGCTTATTGAAAATGAAAATATAAAAAAAATCGGCCAGAATATAAAATATGACATGCTTGTACTCAAGCGTGCGAATATTGAACTTCGTGGAATATACTTCGACACGATGATAGCCTCTTACCTCCTCAATCCTTCCGAGAGAAGGCATAACATGGATGATCTCGCGAAAATATATCTTAACTATAAAACTATTACCTACAAAGAACTGACCGGAACAGGTAAAAACGCTGTACCTCTTTCAGAAGTTCCCCTTGACAGGCTTGCAGAATATGCCATTGAAGATGCAGATATTACATTCAGGCTGTATAAAATATTTAAACCGATGCTTGATGAACAGAACCTGACTAAACTCTTTGAAACCATGGAGATGTCTCTTCTTCCAATTCTTGCGGATATGGAATACATCGGTATAAGAATTGAAACAAGCCATTTTGAAAACATGAAAAAAATAATTATTGAAAGAGTTCAGGAAACAGAAAAAAAAATATATTCTCTCGCCGGCCAGAAGTTCAACATTAACTCGACCAGGGAACTCGCAACGATACTCTTTGAAAAACTTAAGCTAAAAACAGCAAAAAAGACCTCAACCGGCTTCTCTACCGATATAACGGTACTTGAAAAACTGAAAGGAACGCATGAAATAATCGGCTACCTCATTGATTACCGGACTCTCAGCAAGCTTCACGGCACCTATATTGATTCACTCCCCAAGCTTATAAATCCCGTAACCGGCCGTATCCACACCTCTTATAACCAGACGATCGCTGCCACCGGCAGGCTTTCATCTTCAGATCCTAATCTGCAGAATATTCCGATAAAGGATGAATTTGGAGGACAAATAAGGAGAGGTTTTATTCCAGAAAAGGGATTCCTGCTTATGTCGGCGGACTACTCACAGATAGAATTACGCCTGGCTGCTCACTACTCAAATGATGCAAACATGATCTCCGCATTTAAGGACAAAATTGACATTCACAGCATGACCGCTTCATCGGTGTTCGGGGTTTCCATTGACCAGATAACTCCCGACATGCGAAGGCAGGCAAAAATAATAAATTTCGCCACAATATACGGAGTATCCCCTTACGGTCTGTCGCAGCAGGCGGAAATAGGGATGAAAGAGGCCGCTGAGTTTATAAAAAAATATTTTGAAACCTATCCCGGCTTCCGTAACTATATAGATACTACAATCGCATTTGCAAGGGAACATGGATATGTTGAAACCCTTATGGGCAGAAAACGTCCGGTACCGGAAATTACATCTGGAAAATCATTCATGAGAGAGGGAGCCGAACGAGTAGCCATAAATACGCCAATACAGGGGACTTCCGCCGACATGATAAAAATCGCAATGATAAATATTACTAACGAGATGTCAGCAAAAAAGCTCCGTTCGCGTATGATCATGCAGGTTCATGATGAACTTGTCTTTGAAATTCGCCCTGATGAAAAAGAGATTATGGAAAGTCTTGTCCGTGATAAAATGGAAAACGCTGTTAAGCTTAACGTCCCGGTATTTGTTGAAATAGGCACCGGCAAAAACTGGGAAGAAGCACATTAAAATATACCCGGCGCAACAGTTTTTCAGGTTAAACAGGAGTTACAGGCACGTACGGTCTGCCGGGCCTGTAATAAGTATTTTCAGGAGATGAAAATATCTCTCTCACCCCAGTATTTTTTACGCAGATCCTTTTTCAGCATTTTGCCTATGGGATTCCGCGGAATTGCATCTATGTAATCAACTGATTTTGGTACTTTAAATCCTGCGAGCTTCTCCCGGCAGAAGTTTATAATCTCATCCTCGTTAAGGGTGTAACCCTTTTTAAGAACCACTATAGCTTTAACCTGTTCGCCCCATTTTTCATCCGGTACACCTATAACACCAACATCTGAAATCCCTTCCATCTGAAGGATTACAGTCTCTATTTCAGCCGGATAAATGTTTGTCCCGCCGCTTAATATCATGTCCTTTGCCCTGTCTACGAGGTAATAGTAACCATCTTCGTCCCTTTTAGCCATGTCGCCTACCGTTCCCCATTCATGGTCAAGGAATGCCTCTTTTGTCCCCTCCGGGTTATGCCAGTAACCGTCAAAATTCTGAGGACTGCGGCTGTAAAGAAGACCTATTTCTCCACTCTTCATCTCTATGCCTTCTTCCGATACTATTTTCAGTTCCATATCAAATATCGGTTTTCCTATACTGTTTTCCTTCCCTTTATTCAGCCATTCGTCTGCTGTTATTTTTGTGACAAATCCCAGTTCAGAACACCCGAGCATATTAATCACTGCCGCATTTTTAAAATTGTCATACATTTTCTGAAATATTGAAGTATGCATCGGTGCTCCGCAGGAAACAGCAAGCCTTACCGGAGAGAGGTCGTATTTTGCAATCGTATCGTGTGGAAGCGAAAGCATCCAGTCAAACATTACCGGAACCATGAATACAAATGTCGGCCGGTGATAGTGAATCATTTTAAGTGCTTCTTCGGGAACAAATGCGGGTGCGATTATCAAAGTTCCCCCTGTTATCAGAGTACTTATTACATATCCTGTAGTTGCAGCCGCGTACATAGGAGCTACAACAAGCAGTTTGTCTGAACTTCTGAGTCCAAGTTCGATGGCAGTTGATATGGAAGTGTTGTAATTACAGTACATCGTCCTTACCGCGCCCTTAGGTTTGCCTGTCGTTCCGGATGTATAAAACAGCATACACAGGTCTTCCGGATCAACCACAACCTTTGGTTCCTGATCACTTCCCTTTGCAAGGAATGCTTCGTAAGTCTCTGCATCATCCGGATTTGAATCATTGAGAACAACCAGATGCCTGACAGTTTTAAGTTTATCTCTCATCCCCGATATTGCAGGATAGAGATCCGGGTGAACAAATATCATCGCTGCCCGGCAGTCGTTCACCTGATATGCTATCTCTTCACCTGTCAGCCTGTAGTTACCCAGGGTGATAGGACATCCAATCATCTCCGATGCCAGCATAATCTCAATATAATGAAACGTGTTGGGCATATATGTGATAACAGGGTCATTTTTAGTAATTCCCATGTCTAACATTGAATTGGCCAGTTTTATTACACGTGTCCATAACTGCGCGTAGGTCATGGTAATCTCACCATTTATAACAGCAATTCTTTCAGGATAATTTTTTACATGTCCTCTGACTGTGCTGCTCCCTGTACTCGTTGCGGTTTTTTTACCCGGCTGTTTACCGTTAAAATCCATAATGCATTCCTCCTTATAAAATGATTTAAATCATATCTATCATATTCCGCCGGTCGTTTCAACCGGATCTATAGATTACAAATACTGCAGATTTTAATATCTATAGATTATAAAAATACTGATGATTTCTGTGCAGAAAATCTGTAGACTTGACATTCAGAATTATTTATTATTGACTAAGTCTGTAACGGGAATTTTCCTGATGGCCGTACACAATAGAATCAGGACACACAGGAGGTGAGACCATGGTCAGCTTTTTCGATGTTTTTGTCTTCTGGGTCTTTTTCCTCGGACTTACAATCAGCCTTACCCAGGTATTTAAAAAAATAACCAGCAGTCTCAGTTTCTTTTTTATAATTGCAATCTTCTCCATCGGTTTGTGGGGTCTTCAGATAGCTCTTTACTCTACGCACATTGTTATCGGCTACGAAATAGCATGTGTTTTTCTCATTCCTGTATCTTTTTTTGCTGCAGCATCAAACCCGCTGCGTTATCAATGGCTTATTCAGACAGGGTACCATCTTGACAGGAAATACTACCTGTTTTATATCCCGTTTTTTCTGTCGGCAATCTACCTTGTTCCGGTATTTCTCCATCCCTGTTCACAGATTTTGGATTACATCAGGTTTTATCCTTTAATTACTGGCAAGTTCATGAAGCTGCCCCCGTATTATATAATAGTTCAGCTGCTGTTCCCTCTTGCTGTTTTATACCAGATAATTCTCGCTTCAATAGTTCTTATACGTAATTCAGCGGCGGTCAGGGAGCATTCAAGTGAACCGCAGAGCAGGGTTTCACATGAGGCTTTTAAAACCCTGTCTTTGATTACCGGTTCACTGTTCTGTATTTTAATCGGGGATATCTTTTCATTGCTTCTTTTAAAAATAAGCCTTATTTACTGCGCACTGGCTCTCTTTTCAACTTTTCAGAACAGCATTAAATACCCTATATACAACAAACTCCTGCGCTTTGAAATAGACAAGGTCCGGCAGTCATCATCAAAAATAAAATCACTCGACATTGATTTTATTATCAACAAGCTTACGTATATAATGGAGCAGGAGAAGGCTTTCGCCGCTGAGAGTATAACGCTGAAGAATACGGCAGACGAACTTGGACTTTCGGTGCACCAGCTTTCCGAAATAATTAATAAAAAGCTGGGTAAAAACTTCAACAGCTACATTAACGATTACAGGATCAACGAGGCAAAAGAAATGCTGATTAACGAGCCGGACAGATCTATCATCTCGATAGGAACTGCTGTCGGTTTTAACGCTGTTTCATCTTTCACTACTGTTTTTACGCGTATAGTCGGATGTTCTCCACGTGAGTACCGCCGGATTACATCATTAAAAAAATAAAAATACCTCCACAGGACTTAACGCCAACCATATGGAGGTATCAGACTCAGCCGACTGATAAATGCTCATAGATCAGCCGGCGGGATTATTTAATAAGATATTCTCTTTATACTAACAATCAAAAGTCTTTGCTCTTTCAAATTCCTGCTGCATCTCCTCAGACGGTTTCTCCGAAAGAAGGGATATTGTTACGATAAATATACAGGAGATAAGAAATGCCGGCCCAAGCTCATATAATCCGAAAACTCCCCCCATTGGACGAAGTACAAGCTTCCATATGAATACACCAATTCCCCCGGCAAGCATTCCGGCGACTGCTCCTTGTATTGTAGTCCGTTTCCAGAACAGGGAAAACAGCATTATTGGACCGAACGTTGCACCAAAGCCCGCCCATGCGAAAGACACCACCTTAAAAATTATGCTGGTCTCATCCATGGCTATGATTATTCCCAGTATGGTTATAGTAATAAGTGTTATGCGCGATATTGTCATAACCTGTTTATCTGTAGCATCTTTCTTTATTACATTCTGAAACATATTCTTTGAAAATGCAGAGGCCGCAATAAGCAGATACGAGTCTGATGAACTTATTGTTGCGGCGAGTATCCCTGCCATTGCAAGACCGGCCAGCAGCGGTGGCAGCAATTTTGATGACATAAGTATAAAAATATTTTCCGCTGCACCCGATGTAGTCAAATCTGTCGGATAGAGTTCCCTTCCAATTATTCCTATCATCACTGCCGCAAACATAACAATAACAGCCCATATTGTCGCGATGCGTCTGGATTTTTTAAGGTCATCGGCCTTACGGATAGCCATGAAACGTAAAAGCACCTGTGGCATACCAAAATATCCAAGGCCCCATGACACTGTGGATATTATAGTCAAAACTCCATAAGTACCGGCAGAACCAAACTGTGCTGCACCATTTTGTATCTGCTGTGCGCCATTAGCCATTGACGGTTGTGCTATTCCGAAAAACTCCCAGAAACCCGGTATTTTTTTAACATTTCCGATAATAATGTCAATGCCGCCTGCAGCAATGGTGGACACAATAAAAATAGCTACAAGCGCAATGATCATCACTATGCTCTGCAGAAAGTCTGAAGTACTTTCTGCAAGAAACCCGCCAAGGAATGTGTAAATAATAACAAACAGTGCCCCGGCAATCATCATACTGTGATAGGAAAATCCGAACAAAGTACTGAAAAGCTTGCCACATGTGACAAAACAGCTAGCAGCATACACTGTGAAAAACACAAGGATAAATATAGCGGCTATTGTCATCAGTATCTTTTTCCTGTCGTGGAAGCGGTTGCTGAAATAATCCGGTATAGTAATGGCATTGTCTGTTACAGCTGAATAACGGCGCAACCGTTTTGCAACTATAAGCCAGTTAAGATATGTTCCTATTCCAAGCCCTATAGCCGTCCATGCAGCATCGGCCAATCCGCACCAGTACGCCACACCTGGCAGACCCATAAGAAGCCAGCCGCTCATGTCAGAAGCCTCAGCACTCATGGCAGCTATCCATGGTCCGAGAGTTCTTCCTCCAAGAAAATAGTTATCTGAATTTTCATTGGCGCGTTTTGCAAAATAGAGACCAATCCCTATTACCACGAGCATATAGGTAAACATGGCAATAAAAATCTGTACTGTATCACCTTTCATTTTTACTCCTTTTAATATCTGACGGTTTATGTTGTGATTTTTTGCGGAATAATACGCATAACAATCCGCTTAATATACAGCAAAAACCTTTTCAGTTAAATTTTCACAGAATGTATTTTTTCAGGATTTAATTTTTATTTGGCAAGAATTATTTTGAATGTACGTTTAATTATATTTATAATTCACGCTTCAAGACTCTTAATTCAATATTTTTTCACTTCACTTTTTCTGATATTAGAAGACCTTCCCGTATAAGGTTCCACTCCGGGGTGGACACTTACCGGGTTAAATCAGAAATTATAGACAATACCGATAGCTCCACCATCAAGCTCAGGAGTTTGCATGCTGCTTTTATCTGCCTGGTTACCTTTAAAGTTCGGAAATAAAGAGATAGTTACGCTGTTCTGTACCGGATTGTTATAAGATTGATTACTGCTCTCAGTTTTATTGTGATTTGAAATATAATTATATGAATAGATCATATCACAGACAATAGATACACCGCAAAGAAGAAAACCTCCGAGGTATCCAATATAATATTTGTCAGGTGCAGTTTTTTCTCCATCGTCGTTGTATTTGTTATCCCAATTTATTATTAATCCTGCTGAAACAGCCGATATTGCAATTCCGCCGATTTTACCGGCGACGAAGATTTTGCCCCAAGTATTGCTTCCGGCATTCCAGCTTCCACTGTAAAAAAGACAGGAAGATACGCAGCAACCCAGCATGGGGGAATGAACTGAATGCTGCTGTTTATTATCAGATTTGTCAGCTTTTTCTTCTTCCATCTCTTTTTTCTTTTCTGACTCTTCAAACTCTTTTTTTCTCATTATTTCAATATCAGCTGTATTATCTTTTTCTTCAAGGGCTTTTTCATCATATAAAAATACGCTCATCCCCTTTTCAATTTTATTAAATGATTTATGATAATCTTTCAGCAATCTGCATTTTAAAACAGTCATCATCGGGAAGGTTACTTCCATTACTGCTATGCTGTCCTCTGTTCGAACGTATATAGTATCTCCAATATGATAATTGTTACCATTTTCTACGTTTACAACCAACTCCCTGCTTCCGCGGTTTAATGAATGTATTTTCCCGATATACATGCCATCTTTTGCATAGAGAAAACCTTCTGTTGTTAAAAACACTATTAAAGCCAGAATAACTTTTATTCTATGTTTCATATAATCTCTCCAATTCATCTGTTTTCTAAATGTTTTTTAAAGAAATTTAATTTGTACTGATCGGCTTAACAGTAATTCATTTTATGTACAGTTCCTTTATTTTGACCCAAAATAGCTACAGATGGTTCCATCTATAAAAATTTCAAATAATTTTTTTACAGTTCAGCGGCAACAAAATTTTCAATGTTTTTTAAAAGATATGAAATGACAAATCTCATCGACATTAAAGTCTGATGAGCTACATTTTCCTTCAGGTTCTTTAACTGATGTTCTACTTTTTCCAGGCGTAGATTACAACACTCTTCGGGAAAAAATAATTCACGAAAAGTTCAGCTTTCCTCATAAACTTTGAGGAGAGCCCAAGCGTAAGAAATTTGTGGTAGGCTTTTGTAAATGGATGCTCTGCATTGTGTAGCCCCACAACACTTCGTATCATCCACCATATTGTATGAAACGAATGTTTGAACCCCACGGCATAGACTTCCAGACCGTTTTTTCTCATGATGTCCGCAAGCTCTGACGGAAAATATTTTCTTACATGGCCGCCGGGAGAGGTAAAATACTCAAAGGTAAGAGTATCATATATTATTTCGCTGAAAAAGGTCGGCACTGTAATTGCAATTCTTCCGTTTTTTTTCAGAACCCTTGCAAGCTCGGAACATGCCTTGAAGTCATCATCAACATGTTCCATCACCTCGGAACATATAATTCTGTCAAACGTTCCCTCTTTAAACGGCAGGTTGAGAGCATCTCCTACATGTGTAATGTAACTGCTCCCTTCGGGAGATCCCCCTCTCTGCTTCATGCTTGCCAGCGTATACCTGGTTTTTAAAAGTGAATCCAGATCAAGATCCATGCAGAAAACGGAAGCCCCGCGCCTCATAAACTCTATGGAATGCCTGCCCAGCCCGCAACCGGCATCAAGAACTATATTGCCCTTCTGTACCGCCAGTCTGTCAAAATCAACGGTAAGCATCCATGACCTCCCTGTACATCACTTCCATTTCACGCGCTGCGTTCTCCCAGGTAAAAACCTCTTTAATTCTTTTACGGGCAGCCTTCCCCATCTTTTCCCTTATATCAGGATTATCTATAAAAAAATCTATGGCCTCCGCAAGAGCATACGGATCCCTTGATTTAACAACATACCCGGTCTTCATATGTTCTCCGACAACTTCAGGCAGCGCTCCGCCGTCTGAAGATATAAGGGGAAGCTCGCACGCCATGGCTTCCGCTGCGGGGAAACCGAATCCTTCATAAAGAGACGGGGACACGGCAATCTGGTGCTGCGAATAAAGCTCTATAAGTTTATCGCCCGGGATCTTACCGGTAAAATGTATTCTGTCATTGAGCCCGAAGTTGTCAATCCACTTTGTAACATAACGCCTGTTCGGCGCGCCGCCATCAACAACAGTAAGATGGACCTTGTTTTTTGTAAGGGTAAGCGCTTTTAAAAGATACACAACTCCTTTCTTCCTGTCCTCAACATTACCGACAAATATTATGCTGTTTTCCCTCTTTTTAATTCCCGGTATCGGCTTAAATATCTCCGTATCAAGCCCGTTGTAAACGACGCTCATCTTTTCTGCTTTTACTCCGAATGCCCTGGCAATCTCCTTCGCGGAATCATGAGAAACTGTAAGTATATGATCCATCCTTCTTGCAACAAAGCCCTGCATAATGAGAGGATAATAAAGAACCCTCTTGACCTTTAAAAGGAACTCCGAGGGATACTCAAACCAGGTAGTACGGTCAATTGAGAGGGGGTGATGTATTGTTGAAATGAAAGGAATACCGAAATTCTTTATAAGTAAAAAACCATATCCCAGACTCTGGTTGTCGTGTATTATATCAAACCTGTGTGTTTTCAGCAATTCTTTCAGTTTATAATATGCCCTGAAAGAAAATGTCTCTATCTCAGGAAATATTCCGAATTTTGACGCAACAAATTCATAAAAATTCAGAGGTTTTAGTGTAGCAAAAGGCTTGTGAGGTTTTATATAATTATCTTTGTTATTAAAATAGTTATGATTGCTTACATAATGGATATGGACTCCATCCATTGGAGGAAAATAAGGGGGCCCCTGAATAACATGAACCTCATGCCCCAGCTTCACAAGTTCACGGGCAATATACATGGTGTAAATTCCCTGGCCACCACAGTAGGGATTTCCCCGGTATGTGAGAAGGCAGATTTTCATCCTCTGCTCCTGTACTCTTTGATTACTTTTTTATAGACATCTAGGGTATTTTTCGCAGCAACGGGCCATGAAAAATTTTCTACTGCCCATTTCCTTCCGTTTTTCCCCATTTTGTCACGAAGCTTTTTGTTTTTGAGAAGCTTCATAACCGCATCTTTTAAAGCTTTCGGGTCCTGCGGTGGAACCAGAATTCCACATTCAGGAGAAACGACCTCTTTAAGCGAACCAGCTGTCGTCACAACAACAGGAGTTTTGCAGGACATTGCCTCAACGGCAGGGAGTCCGAATCCCTCAAAAAGGGATGACATAACAAGTATGGTCTTTCTGCTGTACAGGCTGACCAGTTCATCATAAGTTACCTTGCCGGTAAATTTAACCCTGCGTCCAAGGTTGTATTTTTTTACAAGATCTCCGGCTGTCATCTTTTTAGGTGGACCGTCATCAACAATTGTAAGGGTCACCTCTTCCGGAAGCATCGTCATTGCTTCAAAAAGATAAACAAGCCCCTTCTTGGTATCCTCCGTATTGCCTACGAAAAGAAGCGCATTCTCCTCGCGGGCCTCTCCGGTGTTCTGAAACATATCCACATCCATTCCGTTATAGACAACAGAAACTTTTTCTCTCTTGACTCTGAAAGCCTTCTGAAGCTCGTCAACCCCTTCTTTGAAAGAGGTAATGATCCTGTCAACTCTTCTTATGACAAATCCCTGCATAACAAGCGGATAAAAAAGAATGGTTGTCGTCTTGTCCCATAACCCCCAGTTTCTCTGGAGATCGGCTTCTCTGTCTTTGGTAAGGGGATGATGTACTGTTGTTATAATGGGTATTCCGTAACCCTTCATAGGAACAGTTGCCCATCCGAGCGATTGAATGTCATGGATGAGGTCATACTTTTTGGTTTTCAGTATTTTTTCAAGCTCGAAGAATGCCCTGAAGCTGAAAGTTTCCATCTCCGGAAACATATGAAGCCGTGTAAGAATATAATCAAGGAAGTTCCATGGTGAAAATATTCTTTTAAGATTTTCGTATGGTATATCTTTTGTCTTGATAGACCAGATATTCAGGTTTTCTATCTTATATACAGTCGCCCACTCTTCAAGCGGATCGGGATATGGAGGACCCACCATAACATCAACTGTTACCCCGAGTTTAGCCAGTTCTTTCGAAAGATTATAAATGTAAATCCCCTGCCCTCCGCAATAGGGATTCCCCCTGTAACCAAGAATTAAAACTCTCATCTTATACTTGTTGTGATTGTTATTTTTTATTAACTATCAGAGTTGATCTGGTTGTAATAATAGCCATTCCAACCCAGAAAACAGCTCCAAGAACAACGGCTGATATGATGAGCGCCGGGACTGCAAGAGCCCAGAAACTCCTGACATATACTCCATATATCATCAGAACAGCCAGTGATGCAGTAATAAGACAAAGAAAAAAAGCCTTAATCTTCGAATTATCTTTTTTTTCAACAATTTCAGGCATTGGAGGTACCACCTTTATAGTCAATATTATCCACCCGATCCAGAATCCTGTACATAGCACAAAAACCGCCACCAGGGCAATAGGTATCGATACCGAATAGAACGTCATTGAACTGAGTTCTTTAAGATTAACGATATTGAATATTGTAAAATCATGATAGTTTATAACAAAAACTGAAAATATACTCAATCCGAAAAGGCCTGCAGACAGTAAAACCGCCAGGAAACCCCAGAATTTTGCTCTAGGCATAGTATTATTCCGTTATATATGAATTTAAACGACTCTGGCAGGTTAAATCGCTAAATTCAGATGTCAACTTTATTATTAGCATGTGAATTTTTAAAAAAACAATAATCATAACTTACCGACCGGCCGCCATAAGCAGCAGGGAGGCATAATATTTTAAAATCACCATGCTCGCATCGGTAAAGGGACAAAAATTCTGCAATAAATTTATAATAAATGTATATAAAGGAATTATTGTTAAAAAATTTATTACATTGACATTATTCCGATCAAATTATTATGGATAATACATAAATGAGAAAGCTGAATATCAATAGTTTAAATATAACAGGTTCGTGTATTGATTGAACCTGCCAGAGTAATTATATTGGAAATTCTGATCATAGAATTTATTATTAAGTAATTACTGTTTTTTTGTTGAAATTATTGTTTTTTAAAATGATTAATAAAAATAATTCCATTAAACATTTTAACGAATTTTTTTAGTCTGTTTTCCGATAATACATTAGAGATATAAAAAACGAAATGGTCATGCGAATGAAAATAACAACTGAAATGAAAGATAATTTTGTATTAATCAGCGTAAAAGGGACGCTTTCTATTGAAAATATATCTCCATTTGAAACTCTTCTGAATAAATATGTAGATGAAAAAACTCATATCCTTATTGATTTGTCTGAAATGACTTTCATAGACAGCTCATCTCTTGGAATAATTGTTGTTTATTATACAAAATCAGAAAAAAACAACAAATACTTTTCATTGATCAATATTAATGGCGATATAATGCAGATGTTTAGAATCACCGGCCTTGATAAAAGAATAAAAATTTTCGACAACCTCGATTCAGCAGTTAAAACTCTTAATTTAAATAATTAAATTTCAGGAACCATGCCAGTGAAAATTCTCGTTTTCCTAGGAAATCCCGGTCTAAAATACAACAGCACAAGACATAATATAGGATTTATGGCCGGAAAAATGTTCGCTCAGATTAATAATATAAAGATCAATAAAAAGTCATTTCTCTCAGAAACCGGCATCGGGAAGATAGAAGATAAAGATGTACTTCTTCTGTTTCCACAAACCTATATGAACGAAAGCGGCAAGGCTGTAAAAAAAGCAATGGATTATTACGGCGAAAATCCCTCCAGTATCATAGTCTTCCATGATGAACTTGAATTAAAATTCGGCAATGTGAAAACAAAATTCGGAGGGGGGCACAAAGGTCATAACGGAATAAGGTCCATTATTGATGAAACTGGAAGTGCAGATTTTCACCGCATCCGGTTTGGGATAGGCAGACCGGAAAACGAAGCGATGTCAGTATCTGACCATGTGCTTTCTAAATTTACCCCCGAAGAGATGGATGAAATTGAAAAAATGATGCCGGAGGTAATGAAAATACTTCATGCATTTCTTAACGAATAATTATTTGAAAAATAACTCTACCTGTTATTTATTATTATAATATAAAATGCTCTGTTCTCGCCGCCGGAGGCGGTGGGGGCTGATCGTTTCTTTTACACTAAAACATATGTTAAAGAATTAACAATAATCCGGAATACAAATTGGCAGGTTTTTTATGTACGATATTAATAAAGAAAAACTGATTAAAACTTTTGTGGATCTTGTTGAGATATCATCACCATCCTGGCATGAAAAACCGGTCATGGATTATATTATAAAAAGATTTAAATCTTTAAATGCTGAATGTATTCAATACCCATGCGGAGAATCACATAACCTGCTTGTTAAAATTTCCGGCGATAATAAAAGAACTCCAATACTTCTGTCCGGGCATATGGATACGGTTGTTCCCTGTGAAAATATAAGGGCAATTGTTACAGACACAAAAATTACAACCGATGGGAAAACAGTTCTGGGAAGTGATGATAAAGCAGCGATAGCCATATTCATCGAAGCCATTGAATATATTAAAGAGAAAAAGATCTCTCACGGAAATATTGAGATTCTTCTCAGCTGTGCTGAAGAGCTTGGCCTTAAAGGCATTAAGGGTTTTGACCTCAACCTTCTGAAATCAAAATACGGATTTGTCTTTGACAGCAGCGGGGACATAGGGCGCATCATTATAAAAGCCCCATATCATTCCAACATGCAGATCCATATTAAAGGGCGTGCATCTCACGCCGGAATGGCCCCGGAGAAGGGAATTAATGCAATACGGGTTCTTTCGGAAATTATCACTCTTCTTCCTAATGGAAAAATTGATGAAGAGACGACTCTCAATGTAGGAGTCATCTCAGGCGGCCGGGCGACTAATATCGTTGCGGAAGAAGCTTTCTGCGATCTCGAAGTAAGATCAATAGTAAAAAACAAAATGGTTGATGCCGAAAAGAACGTAAGGGAGATTGTAAAAAAAATATGTTCAAAATACGGGGCCAGGGCCAGGATTGAAAGGACTCTGGAGTATGCAGGCTTTGTAATCAGTGAAAACGATCCTGTCTCCCTCTTTACTTCGCAGGCAATGAAAAAAATAAAGCTGAAACCGGAGTTTGTTGCAATGGGGGGTGGAAGTGATACAAACATTATTAATAGCTCAAAAATCAAGGCCATAAACCTCTCTTGCGGAATGCAAAAGATACATAGCACAGATGAGTTTATCATGATAAAGGATCTTGTAAACGGAACCAGACTGGCTGTTTCATTGATTGAAACAGTCAAATAAAGTAAATAAAGATCTTCGTACAGAGTAAGACAGTTTTAAATGCTTTTTAGAGTATAACAAATTATTAAAAGCACTGCCAATGAGACTTATATTTTGCCGCATCCCTTTTTCTGTAAAATTGTGCTGAAAAAAACCGCATTGTTTCTTTAACATAAAAAAATCTTTACATAATCCAAAATTAAAATAAATTGATATTAATTTGATTTATTTATGGATAAATTCTATGATTTCTGATATTCCCGGATTATTAAAAAAGCTCTGTTCCTTTTCAATGCTTTTTATTATACTTTTTTTAACCACACCCCTTTCCGCCGTGGAAGAGTTATCAATTAAAAACAATGATGCAAAAATTTTTTTAGGAAACAGATGCGAAACCCTCGAAGACAAGGCAGGGAATATTAATGTCTATTCAATTCTTTCGGGGGATTATGATAAAAGCTTTAAGTCTGTAAAAAGCATGATACCCAATTACGGATTTACTAAATCTGCATACTGGGTAAGATTCAATCTTAACAACAATACTCTGAATGACTTTTCAAAAGCTCTTGAAGTCGCTTTTCCTCTGCTGGATAATATTCAGCTTTACATTTTTTCAATCAACAACGGGCATCATGATCTTATACAGCATGAAATTTCGGGGCGGAACTTCTCTTTTAAAAACCGCATTGTTGAACACAGGAATTTTATATTCCCCTTTAAAATAAAACCAGATGAAAAACTAACAGTCCTGCTAAGAATAGAAACTGACGATGGAATGATATTTCCTATCAATATATGGAATACTGATTATTTGAACGAGAGAATACAGATAGAACACTTCCTGTTCGGTATCTATTACGGAATTATACTGGTGATGATTCTTTATAACTTCTTTATTTTCATTTTTACAAGGGACAGGAATTATCTGATCTACATTTTATACATAGCTTTCTTCGGTCTGTTCCAGATGGCAATGAACGGGCTTGCTGTGCAGTATCTCTGGCCTGATTATCCATGGTGGGGAATACATGCTAATCCTTTTTTCATAGGGATGAGTGCCCTGTTCGGATCGTATTTTTCGATAAAATTTTTAAACATGCCGGTTATCATTCCGCGTATTAATAAAATTATGCAGTCTCTTATGGGTGCAAGTTTTCTTCTTGTTGTATGCTCTCTTTTTGTTGATTATTCCATAACAATCCTTGCCGGGCAGATT
Source organism: Spirochaetota bacterium (assembly GCA_963664815.2). Lineage (GTDB taxonomy): Bacteria > Spirochaetota > UBA4802 > UBA4802 > UBA5550 > WRGT01. The sequence goes on along the minus strand of CAXXHB010000003.1, from coordinate 17,939 downwards.
CTGCCACTTGTGATGATCTTTACCGGAATCCCCGCTGCTGTAATATGCCTGAAACGCGGAAACAGATCAGCCAGATTCTACCTGATCGCCTGGACCGCTTTCTTTGTCGGAGTGATTCTCTCCACTCTTCGCGTAATGGGACTTCTCCCTCATAACTTTATTACAGAATACGGATTACAGATTGGTTCCGGGCTTGAGATGATTCTCCTGTCTATAGCCCTTGCCGACAAAATAAACATAATGAAAAAGGAAAAAGAGGATGCCCAGCAGGAAGTTATAAATTCACAGCAGATTATGGTTTCAAGTCTTAATAAATCCAAAGAGGAGATAGAAGAGGCCCACAGGCTCCTCTCCCTTTCAGAGGAAAAATACCGCCTGCTGGTTGAAGGTTCCAGCGATATCATCTTCACCCTTGATGAAAATCTGAACTTCATCACTTCAAATTATGCTATAGCAAATGAGCTAAGATTAAACCCTGACAGAATACAGGGCCTGAATTTTCTTGAGCTTATATACAAGGATGAAAGAGAGCAGCATGTTTCGTCAATGCTAGTTAAGGAGAAGCTCGATGATTTTATAAAAGAAAAAAAACCGATTGTTTTTAAAACTTCATTTTACTCTCCCATCATCACTGAGCCTAAGGAAATGCAGGTTCATCTTGAATACATAAACCTTTCAGGCAAAAATGAAATACTCGGAAAAGCATCAAACATCCTGGATGACTCCCTGCTTAAATACTTTGAATCTGAAAAACAGAGATATTCTATCGGGAACTATCTTATTACAGCCGACGAAATAACACATCGTATTACAAGAAATCTTAAAAAGTATCTTGATACAGGAAGCATCAAAATGATACAGATAGCTCTCAGGGAGATAATTATAAACTCCATTGAGCATGGTAATCTTGGCGTAACATTTGAAGATAAAACAAATTCAATGTTAAATGACAACTACTTTGATATTATCAAGAAGAGGCAGCTTGAGGCTCAGAATATTAACAAAAAGGTGCATATAGAATATTCAGTAAACAGCGAGCGCGTAATTTACATTATATCCGATGAAGGTGAGGGCTTCAACCATGAACAATATATCAATGCAGATCACGATGTAATTAATGGGAATTACCTTGCTCATGGAAGGGGTATCACTATGACAAAAAACGCTTTCGATGATGTAACTTATAATAAAAAAGGTAATCATGTAATGCTTACCAAGTACCTTAACAATAAATCCGCAGAAGACCCGATCAGACAAAAACATTGGCAAGAAAATACGCCCCGGTTATCAGAGTAAAGGGCATAGTAAATATATATATCGCAACCTCGCTTTTTTTGACAATCCCGGGTTTGTATACTTTTTTCCCGAAAAAACTTATATCAAAGAATTCCGGGTCTTTAGACCTTTTGATAATTCCTATTGCAATACGTGTTTTAATAAATACAAGGAGTAAAAATATAAGTCCGGATTCAGGAACCATCATGGACTGCATTCTGAATTTTGTCACAATATCCGGAGAATACATCATGATAAAAAGAATAACCATTCCTAAAAGAAGGTTGAAGACAGTTATTGTTATCAGTCTGTTGTAATTCTCATCTTTCCTTGTGGTTATATAAGATTTAATAAACTGGATATTTACAAAAAGTGAGAATTGCAGAAAAAGCACCAGCCCGGGAAAAAATGCATCTTTCATATTTTACTTCTGCACAAGTATGACATTAATATTTACTCGCTTTATGTATTTTTATTTATTTAGAATAAAAAAATATATAAAAAAATCAAGGCTTTTTATTTTATACAAAGACAGATCATGATATTATAAAATTTCTGAAAAATGCTTTTAAAAAATAAAATACTCCCCTAAATAGTAATTTTTATGTATATTTAATTAAAATCTAAATATCTTTAAAAGGAGCTTTATCATGTACCATATTATTAATTTTCTCAACAAAATATTTAACTTCACCTCTGCGAAAGCACATTGTGATATACCCTGCGGAATATACGATCCAATTACTGCTCAAATAGCCGCACTGACAGTAATACGGATGACTGACCTTATTGACGAACATTTCTCGCACAGTACAGTTCAGGATAAAGAGTTTTACAATCGCCTTGTGAGACTGATCAATGCAAAAGAGGAGCATTCTGAAAAAGTAAAGCATGAAATCCGGGTTATATACGGCGATTTTATGAAAGGTGAACATCTTGAAAAATTCCCCGAACTCCCTTTGCTTTTTCATAAGATCATGCAGCTTGGCTCAGCCGATAAGCAGAAATCAGATAAAGGCACAGCTGTTGAACTGCTGGACAGGGTAAACAGGTTTGCAGAAATCTTCTGGGAGATAAAGGGGATAAAGACAAAGAGGGCTAAAGCCCCGTATGCTCCGAACATGGAATTTATCTATCCCGAGCTTTAATGTTCAGGATAATAAAAGTAGAAGGGGACAGCATGTCCCCTGAATACCATAACGGAGACTATGTAATAACAAGCCGTTTGCCTTTACTGATGGGGATGGTAAAGGTAAACTCCGTGCTTGTTTTTAAATCGCAGAGATATGGTCTTTTAATAAAAAAGGTTGCAGAGATTGACCATACTGACAAAAAATATTTTTTTAAAGGTACCAATCCTTTAAGCCTGACTACAGAAAAAATAGGCGCCATTGACAAAAAGGATATCATCGGTTCTGTTGTATTACATTTTAAAAAACAGCAGTCATAGCTACTCAGTTCCGATGCATGCCGAAGAACGCGCGCAAACTATATCAAAGGTATACAATTTAGAGATGCCGGCAGCTATGATGATTCAATAAAGCATTACAGGATTGCTATCGACAACTATCCGGATGGCGACAGATTTCACCTTAATGAAGTATGGAACAATCTCGGTTCGATATATTATTATCAGAAGGATTATATTAATGCCAAGCCGGCATGGGAAAAAGCTCTGGAATATCTCCCCGGGGACAGAATGGCCAGGGAAAATCTGAAAGATTTTATTTATAACAACCCGGATGTTCCGGAGGAGATTAAGCGGATACCTTCAATTCATCTGCTTAATGATAAAAATTCAACAAACTGAAATGCCTGATTTGTTTTTGAAGGCAACAGGTATGGCACATGGATGCGCATTGGATTTCAGAAGATCATTTTCTGGATATTCAATCATGAAAAACTCTTATTCCCGTTGAATCAAATGACAATCAAATAAGCAACCTGCAAAATATGGTTTAAACATGCCATTTTCTGTACATTTTAACAATAATTGCACACATATTATCCTGCTTCAGTCAAAATGCCATCAAATAAGATTTAACCCCAGTACGGCACATATTTTGTGTATTTCCTTGATGCTTCAGGATCAGACAGATGTATGAGATTTTTCTCTACAGTATCTTTTATAATACGTGATGCCATAGCACTGTTCTGCTCTTTTATGCCAAAGCGCTCACGTAGACTGGTATTTGTCATATACTGCCGTGAAACATACTTGAGACAGGAATGCTGATAACATGCTCTTATACGGTCTTCTCTATTCATATCGGAAAAGGATTTATGGGAAAAAAGTATTGCCCGCGTATTATCATCAGTCGTTTCAAATACTGGCGCCGGAAGCTGATACAGCTCAGTCTGAAATATAACTTTATCAATACCGCTCCCTCTCTCCTCGCAGACACCGATTCTCCGCATAAATGACGCCAGCATTTCATTTCTCGATCGCGGAGGACTATCAAGAAACCTGTCTGTAGCGACCAGAGGTTTGCCGGGATTTGTAATCTCCATCCTGTCGTCGAATATCTCAATCATTGGACCTGCCCCTGTAATATAGAAATCCTGGTGTATTATTGCGTTGACCACAAGTTCTCTGACAGAAATTTCAGGATACATTGTTACATTTTTCCTTAAAGCCTTTTCAATCACTTCATTCATCGGGAGCAGTGTATTAATAAACTGAATAAGACCTTCAAAACCGGAGGCATACCCCTTGTTACCCTTCTGTTCCCTTATTGTATCAACCCTGCCTGAACCTTTATATACAATTACGCGGACAGCTTTTCTTTTAATCGAATCGAAATTTTCAATCTTCTTTGCAAAAAGTATTGCTCCAAGATTTGTAATATCCCACAAGCCCCTGTCATTCTTATTTATCATCCTTTCGATGCACAGGGCGTCAAGAATACCCTCTTTTCTATCAGGGAGATGAATACCAAGAAGATCAAAGTAGGAGGGATAATCAAGAAGCTGCAGCACCTCATCGGCAGAACGATTTGATGATGCTATATCCTCTTCAAAGGTTATGGAATCAAAAATCCGCCAGAGTTCTCTCTCTTTATCAGGGAAGTCTTTCAATTTTCTTTTATATGATCCGATTCTGATGTATTCATTGCCCTGGAATTGCACCGGGTGACGAAAAGCCCTGGCGATCTCTAAAACCACCACATTTTTACCTTCAACTTCGGCTTCATAGAACCTGAAATTGATCTTGGGGGAAAGCAGCCTGAGCAGCCAGTTTTCTAATTCCTCGCCGCCGGTTTTTTTTAAAGCAGGCTTAAAAGTGGTGCCTGTAACTTCATGCGTTTTATCATCAATGCCCCATACAAGGTATGCCGAGGTTTTACCACACATTGCAGCGGAATTGGACAATGCGGAAATGTATTCTCCGATCTCTACGGGATTGGTATTGTCCTGTTTAAACTCAACCCATTCTGCTTCAGATGGGAGCATTCTGAGTTCCTTAAAAAGGCTTACAAGTTCCGATTCATTTAAAAAAACCATTAAACAACATCCCCTATAATGGATTCAGCAATACCTGGATCATCACCCGTATCTTCAGATTCGTCAACAATTTCCTTAATGTTTTATACTGTCTTAACCATGATTTTCATGATTACAGGATGAGCAGGATTTACCGGCCAGTATCGAAAATTAAATCATGATAGAGTATATCACTGTCATCACACACTCAGTCACCGGGAGATATATGATTATATTCACGAATTGTTTGGAGGTGGAATATATAATGCGTTTTCATCAATTCGATGTAATATATTCTTGATCATCAAGAAACTTCTTAATTGATGTTACAAGCTCAGTTGCTACTTCAAAATCCTTTTCTGCATCTTCACGGCTTATCATGCTTATAAAATCGTAATCTCCGATATGACGTTCTCTATAAGTGTAAGTTGTTCTTTCAGGCTGATTTCTGCCATAAGACCACTCCATCCCTGTTTACATTAATAAACAAAGGATTATATTTCCAGTTATCAAAGTTTTCTTCTTTAACCGGTACAATGGAAAATACTGTGCTATAATTAATCAGCATATTCGCGGAGAATTCATCGATGGCATCATTAACATGAGTATCTATATCATCAACAATCAGAATACAATCGACATCAGATTCTGCCGTATTATCACCCCGAGCCACAGAACCATATAATAATACTTTTTTTATTCTGCCTCCAAGGGCTGATATGATTGATTCTTTCATTCTCTGTATAATCATTTCGTTTGAAATCATTTTAACCGCCTTTGTTATATTACAGATTCTTCAGGTGATAACGGAACAGGCATCAAGAAAATATACTTCCTTCAACGTTCAAGCTCCTTATCTATCTGCTTTTTGTTTTAATAAAGTATCTGTATTAAACCTGCTCCCCTTTAAAGAACCGCATGCTTTTTCAATTATTGCTTTTGGATAAAACCTGATACGTCAACCTCATCAATATCTCCACTCCCCCATCTTCTCATCAATCTGCTTTCCTGCAGGAAAAAATCCACACTTTTTATAAAACTCAAAACTCATTCTGTTCTCATTCGGGCACCTCGGTACAACAGCGCACCGAACTCACCACTATAACCTTTACTCATTCGCGCTGTCACTCGGTGACCGCCTTAATTTAAACAAGTAAAGGTGATTCATTAACTTGATACTAAAAATCCGGCCATCGAGCGGTGCACTGAGCCCAGCCGAATGTGTGATTCCGTTTGCCGAGTGCCGACCTCGTCGGTGTATCGAGGCAACGGAATCGTACCGAGATGCCCGGCTCACCGCATCAATTTCACTCAAACTTCTTCTTCGCCAGAATACTCAGATCACAATAATTTTCTTCTATCAGCGCCCTCTTTTTAGCATGGCTCCAGTTCTGAATTTGCTTCTCTCTTTTAAAAGCATCAGCAACAGATTCATAAACTTCATAGTAAACAAGTTCAACCGGAATACGTCTTGCTGTATAATTTGCACCTTCACCTGCCTGGTGCTGTTCAAAACGTTTAGCCAGATCAACAGTACTGCCTGTATAAAACGTTCCATCGTCACATTTAAGTATGTACATGTAAGCCATAATTATATTGCTCCATGCGGCACTGTCAAAACCTTATGTTTTGCATGCGAGCATCTCGATACAACAGCGCAATAAACTCGCCGCAATAGCCCTCACTTCTTCGCGCTGTCACTCGATGACCGCCTCAACGCAAACCAATAAATGCCACTACTGTACTTCTCACAATAAGTCCGGTCATCGAGTGCCGCCTGAAATACTTCAAGTTTTATGAGCCGCTACAAGGCGGTGTACCGAGATGCCCGGCTCTGCAGCTTATCTTTTGACAGTGCTTCCATCTTCAGTATATCATCAACCGTACTCGACGATCCCGCCACTTCAAGTATTGGAACCTGGTAATCACTTTGCTCCATTCGGGCCCCTCGATACAATCCACCGGTCATCGAGCGCCGCACTGAGCCCAGTCGAATGTGTGATTCCGGTTGCCGAGTGCCGACCTCGTCGGTGTATCGAGGCACCGGAATCTTATCGAGATGCCCGGCTCGTAGCTAAAAATCCTGCCCTGAATCTGTATACCGGGATACCCGGTTCACCGGTATTTAAACATTATAATTACACATAACCCTATACAAATAAAAACCCCATTGTCAAATACTAAAACCTGTCTCCCCCAAAAAAACCGTCCAATCAGACTTAAATCACAGCATAACGCTGCACATAAAACTTATTGTGTCTAAAAAATACCTTAACCCGGCCATAACCGGTGGAGGATATATCCTCCCTCCGGTCATAAGATAGATGACAGAAAAATAACAGCTGTTGATAGTTATAAACGTGCAGGTAAAAAGCAGGCTTTATTTAAAACATTTCAAAAAGATAAACTTCAGTTTATATCCCCATTATTCTTAACAACCTCATTTAGCAGCTTTTTAAATTCAGCTTCAGGGTCAATAACAGGAAATTTCCTGGTGGATTTGTATTTATCCCTTATAAACGTTTCTATAACATCTTTATTGAAATTAAACAGTTCATAAAGGCTTACACTCTTTTCGCATCTTCTGTTGCTGCAGATAAGATCCCTTTCGGTCATTGATAAAAACGGGTCCATAACCGTTAAATACTCACCGCAATAAGGGCAGAGCAGATAATACCTATCCCCTCTCGCTTCACCGGTACCACCCGGCCGGCCTTTAATATTCAGAAACGTCTCTGACGGCGCTGAATTGAGATATATGTTTCCGCCCCTTTTAAAAATCCTTACCCCCCTCCTCCTCAATTCTTCAACATCCACTTCTTTACTGAAAACTACTTTTGCCATATATAATCCCCCTTTTTTAACAGCGCATGCTGTTTAAGATTAATACGTCCGGCAAGGGCTTGTGGTAATATTTTTTTAATAACATTATCTGCAATCTCCATAATAAAAGCCCCGCCGGTTTGCCGCCGGCGGGGCTTTTATCTTTATCCGCTTCTCCTATATTCCGCTTTAATTTTTAATGCCGGGTGAGCGCTCACCCGGATTGTCAAACAACCTTAAGCAACAGTAACCTTGAAGCCTGCCGATTCAGAAACCTTTACCGCTCCGGCATAGGGCGCGTCCGTCCTTATGCAGTATACAAAAAGTTCTGAACCGCCTGTCAGACCTGTTATCTGTACAGGCTTTGTCCCGGTATATACATCCGGTCTTACAGTAATCTCCGGTGTGCCAAGGCCGCCCGATATCACCTGCAGAATAACCATAAGGTGTACTGCGCCGGCAGGTACGTTGAAATCAACCGATAAAATGTACACTATCCGGAATATTTACATATTCAGCTGTAAGCGTGGAATGACAGTTTAAATATATATCAGAGTTGTTTCCAGACTGGCTTTTGCGTCACCCTGGAAATCCTGGTGGGGTTTTTTAATAGGAAAGGTATTCCTCTTCATGGAATGAATACTTTTGAAATGCAGATCGGCACAAAAGCCGGGCGGCGCTACTTCGCCGCCTCAGCATCGTAACCCGCCTTGTCGAAAAGCTTGATCAGGTCACCTTCAGGGAGTTCAGACTCAAGAGAAACCTTTTTAGTCTGGAGATCCACGTTAACGCTTTTTACTTTTCCCGATTCACTCATTGTTTTTTCTATTCTCATTTTACAATGATTGCAGGACATTCCCGGTACATTAAATGTATGGTTCATAGTTTTTCTCCTGTTTTGATATTTTTTATGCTTATCGAATTTAATATAACATTAATAGAACTGAAAATCATGCAAAGCTCTGCAATAGCCGGATGTAGTACACCAAGAAATGCAGCGGGTATTGCCACAATATTGTAGAAGAAGGCCCAGAATAGATTCTGTTTTATCTTCCTGAAGGTAATTTTTGATATATTTATTGCCGATGGAACCGATAAAAGCTTACCGCCGGTGATGATTATATCGGCGCTCTCTATGGAGAGATCAGTCCCTGTACCAAGCGCAATACCTATATCGGCAGCCTTAAGGGCAGCTGCATCGTTTATTCCGTCGCCGACCATGCAGACCATTGCTCCCCTCTTCTGCTCTTCCTGTACGGCATAGAGCTTCTGCTCAGGCCTTACTCCGCTTATAACCCGGTCAATACCTGTTTTAGCCGCAACCGCTTTAGCCGTACGCTCACTGTCTCCTGTCAGCATAACAGGAACTATTCCCAGACTTTTTATTAAAGCTACAGCAGCAGCCGAATCGTCCTTCACAGGATCTGACACCGAGATATAGCCCTGTACAGCACCGTTCCGTTTATATTCAACAATGGTCTCCCCTGCATTCATCAGAGATGAATACTTTTCAGTATCTGCCGGTCTTTCAACGCTTACAGGCTCTCCGTTAATAATGCCGAAGATTCCAGTTCCCGCTTTCTCTTCAATTTCAGTGACGCTGCTGTCCGGAGAGATATTTTTCCCCGAGCAGTACTTCTTAACCGACTCAGCAATGGGGTGTATTGAAACATTTTCAAGAGCCAGAACCACGCCGAGAGACTCATCATCAAGAGATGTTCCGTTCATTGCAGGTTTACCTTCAGTGATAGTACCTGTTTTGTCAAAAAATACAACCTCTATTTTTCCCGCTTTCTGAATTGCCTCCCCGTTTTTTATCAGCAGCCCGTTTTTGGCAGCAAGGCCGCTTCCGGCGATAAGAGCCATCGGCGTTGCAAGGCCAAGGGCGCATGGACAGGCAATAACAAGAACGGCGATAAATATAAATACAGCCGTGGATAACGCCCCGGCGTCCGGATTGACCCAGGGGATGTAAGTTGAAAGATTCAGAAGAATCCCCCTCATAAAATCATAATTAAAACCCCAGATAAATGCGGAAATAACTGCGATGATAAATATTGCCGGTACAAATACACCTGTGATTCTGTCAGCAAATGCCTGAATCGGAACTGATGAGGACTGTGCGTCTTCAACTAGTTTTATCATTCTTGACATAAAGGTATCATCACCCGCGCGGAGTACTTCAACCTTCAGATATCCCTGTTCAAGAACAGTACCGCCTGTAACTTCATCCCCGCTTTTCCGGAAAACCCTGTCAGCCTCACCGGTAATCATGGATTCATCAACAAAACCATTCCCGTCAGTTATCACCCCGTCGAGGGCTATGCTCTCCCCCGATCTGACTATCATCATTGCGCCTATGGGTATACTCTCTGCCGGCGCCTTCACTATTTCATCATTGATAAGAATTGAAGCCTCTTTAGGCCTCATTGCCAGGAGTGCCCTTATCTCCCCCGAGGCGCTGTATTTCAGCCGTGACTCAATATATCTCCCCGTCAGATGAATTGATACAAGCATCACAGAAAGAGAACCGAAAGAATTTATATCTACTCCAAGCAGAAAAAGCAAAGAGGTAACCCATGAGGCTAGCGCACCAGTTGCAACCAGTGTATCCATGTTTGCATGTGCATGTGACGCGGCAATGTATGCGCCTTTAAATATATATCTGCCGGGCCAGAAAAGAACAACTGCACCGGCAGCAAACTCAACAGCTGCAAACCATGGGAGATGAAATCCGCTCATGTGAAAAATCATGGCTGCTGTCAATGGGATCATAATAACCAGTGAGACGATCATTCTCAATTTCGCGGATTTGAAATCCTTCTCCACTTTTTCGGCATCGGGTACATTCTGAACTCCTTTATACCCGGTACTGTCTATCCGCTCCTTTATATCTTCAAATGTTATATCCGGATCAGTGATAACATATCCCTTTTCTGTTCCCAGGTTTATTGATACGAAGTGAACCCCATCCATCTTTTTTAAAGACCTTTCAACAATCCTGACGCAGGAGGCACAGGTCATACCCTCAATGCCGAAGGTGAAACGTTTTTCAGTATTATCAGAATCGTTCATTATTAACCTCTTCCGGCTTTTTAAAAAACAAATGCCCTGTTATTCTTTCTGATCAAATCATTATATACAATAAATGATTAAATTTATTGTATTTTGTTACATGCTAAAATATATGTTAAGGAATTAACATTGGATCAGGGGGGCTTTATGTTTTCAGTTTCGATGTCTGTAGTAATATTTATGTTTCTGATCTTTGCGGTTTATCTTGCGTGGAGAAAAAAGGAATGAACAGCAATTCCTGACGGAATTCTGCACATTCCCTTTTTTACTATATTCTATTATATTCTAATATATTCTATTCCGATCTTCTGCTGGTTCTTTTTCTGTCAAGCTCCCGGAGGATCTTCTTCCTCATCCTGACGGAAAGAGGTGTAATTTCAAGTAGTTCATCATCTGCAATATATTCAAGGGCCTGCTCCAGACTGAACTCCCTGTGAGGGATAAGCCTTACAGCATCGTCAGATCCTGAAGCCCGCATATTGGTTAACGCCTTCTTTTTACAGACGTTAACAATCATGTCCCCTTCCCGGCTGTTCTCTCCGACAATCATCCCCTCGTAAACGTTTACACCCGAGGGAATAAACAATTCCCCTCTTTCCTGAAGATTATCAAGGGCAAAAGGTACAGAGGAACCAGGTTCCATGGCAAGAAGTACTCCCTTACCTCTCCCGGGGATAGTTCCCTTGTAAAAATCATATTCATAAAAGCTCTGATTCAGTACTCCGGTACCGCGGGTATCTGTCAGAAACTGTCCCCTGAAACCGATAAGCCCTCTGGAGGGAACCTTGAATTCTATTCTGGTATAGCCGTCATCCCCCTGCTTCATATTTATCATTTCACCCTTACGGACACCCATCTTTTCAATTACAACACCGACAAATTCATCAGCAACATCAACAACGGCAAGCTCTATCGGTTCGGTCTTTTTCCCGTTCTTTTCTTTAAAAATAACCTCAGGCTTTGAAACCTGGAATTCATATCCTTCACGTCTCATGTTCTCAATCAGTATTGACATCTGAAGCTCTCCCCGCCCCTTGACAACAAACTCGTCCCCGGATTCGGATCTTTCCACGGCAATACTAACATTAGACTGCACTTCACGCTGGAGCCTCTCCCATAAGTGCCTTGAAGTTACATATTTCCCCTCCTGCCCCATAAACGGTGAATCGTTCTGCATGAATGTCATTGCAAGAGTCGGTTCATCAATATCTATAGCCTTAAGCGCCACAGGGAAGTCCTTATCAGCAAGTGTTACTCCAACATCTATACCTTCAATTCCGGCAACTGATATAATATCCCCGGCGTAAGCTTTCTTTATTTCTGTCCGCTTTAACCCTTCATATACAAATATTTTTGAAACCTTGGATTGTATATTTTCTCCATCCCTTTTCATCAGCGTAATGATGTCCCCTGCAGTAATCTGCCCGTTGTGAATTTTACCTGTACCGATTCGTCCAAGGTAGTTATCATAATCTATTGCAGATACCAGGAACTGAAGAGGCAGATCAATCTCCCCCTCAGGTTCTTTGACATTTTTTATTATGGTTTCAAATAACGGCTTCAGGTCCTCATTCAGATCATCAACCTCATACTTCGCTATCCCCTGCTTGGCCGACGCATAAATAACCGGAAAATCGAGCTGCTCATTTGTTGCGTTGAGCTCCACAAAAAGGTCAAATATCATATCAAGAACCTCGTGAGGTCTGCTGTTTGGCCTGTCTATTTTGTTTATTACAACAATCGGGCTTAATCCAATCTCAAGAGATTTTTTTAAAACATACTTGGTCTGCGGCATAGGCCCTTCAAACGCGTCAACTATAAGAAGGACGCAATCGACCATCTTCATAATTCTCTGAACTTCACCGCCAAAATCAGCATGTCCAGGAGTATCAACAATGTTTATTTTAAAATCTTTATAATGGATTGATGCATTCTTGGAAAAAATTGTAATTCCCCTCTCCTTTTCAAGATCGTTGGAATCCATAACCCTCTCTTCAATATGCTGGTTGCTTCTGAAAATTCCCGACTGACGCAGCATGCCGTCAACAAGAGTTGTTTTGCCATGGTCAACATGAGCGATTATTGCAATATTCTTGATTTTTTTCATTACCCGTTTCCTGAAATAAATATAATTTATCAGTTATTATAACTAAATATGGCCTGTACCAGTACTACTTAATATCATCTTTCATATCCCGGAGGTTTTAAGAGGAAAAATACAGAATCTGTGTATAAATGCCTTTTTTAAGTATAATTACCGAATATCTTTCATAAATTTTAACTTTTTTACTGAACCATAAAAACACCATATATGTACAAGCATTTTTTTATTAATTTAAAGGATTTGCAGGAAGCTTCTCTTGGAATTTTCAAATTAAAAGCCCCGCATTCCTGCGGGGCTGAAAGCAATCTTATATTTATGCCGGAATCTTAATACATACTTACAGTTTTTTCCCCGTTTCTGAATCGAGTATAACAGTCTTCCCTTTAGAAATTACTCTTACCTCTTCCCCCTGTACCTCCAGCTTTCCATCATTTACAACTTCAGCCTTCCAGATTACCTCCCCGTCATTCAGCGCGCAGAATACATACTCCCCTGACGCAATATAGAGTTTATCCCCTGTCTTTACTGCTTCATTTACTACCGTTCCATCCCAGATAATTTTTCCATCTTTGATGAAATATATATCATACCTGGTGACAAGAAGCCTACCCTGGGGTACAGGTTTCTCTTTCTGCTCTTTTATTATATGTGTGATTTTTACCATATCCTCTTTCGGCTTCTGCTCAACTTCAATGATCTCCTTATTCTCCTTTGTAAAATCCTTTGCTTCAAATTTTACTATTGAAGCATTGTTAAGAACCACATCTTTTTTTGTATCATTTATTACCTTATCTATCACCACATCAGTTGGAGTTTCACCTGCCGTCTCCTTTTTAAGAGATTTTTCAACTATCTTTTCAGCTTTCTTCACTTCGTCAGCCGTGATTATAGCTTTCTCTTCCTTCTGAATAGAGGGGGCAAAGTTTAAAACTTTCTCCATGCTCGACTCAAGCTGCTTTACCCTCTTGGCAACTTTCACTTCCCCCTTAAAAACTTTTATCCTTGTTGTCTGCTCTTTATCTGCTTCAATGCTGAACTGCGTTCCCCGGACACCGGCAACTGCTGTTGGTGTCTTAACAACAAAATTTTCTTCTTTTAAAAGCTTTTTAGGCTTACAGAGCATTTTCCCCGAATCGAGACCGAGAGTTGTATTTTCCACATTCCCTTTTTTAAAGAGCGTGGAAATTTTTACATTGGTAAGCGATTTAATCCTGATAATCGATTCACCTATCTTCACATCGCAGAAAGAATTATCTGCAGTAACAATTATATCATTTTCCTTTATAATATCACCCATCTGTACTTCAACGCTGTTTTTCTTTACATCACCAATCATGAAGGTTACCATGGCATACTCATCCACTTCTTTTAATGAACAGCCACCAATAAGAACTCCAGTCATTACTACTGAAATGGCAACAATATACTTTTTCATTTTTTACCTCACATATACCATATCGAAAGATTATAATAAAAAAATTTCAATTAAATCAATAAATTTATCTTATATTTTCTTTACATATAATTATTGCATTATCAACTATATGCTATGCATTTAAACTGGTATGTCATCTGTTCAGATAATTTAACCCGGGAAAATATGGGAAATAAACCTTTTCCGGCCCATTCATGACATTACCGTTTATAACTAAATATAGACAACAAAAAAGAAAAGGCAAGTTTTATGAATAAAACCGTTGCAGATATAGTTTTTTCAGCCATTATCGGAGATGCTGCAGGTTACACACTGAACGGAATGAAAAAAAACCACATTAAAGCTGTTTTAAAAGAGATTAACGGTTATACAGATCCTGCGCCGGCCCTGAAAGACAACATGCAGCGATGGAAAAAACCGGGACTTTATTCTTCCATAAGCCAGGAAATGCTGATCACAGCAGCCTGCATCGATAAAAAATCTCTGAACCTTGACCAATACCTGAAATATATTAAAGATTCTCCGGATGTTCCCGGAACAGATTATGGCATTTTCAGAGATCCTGGTGAAGCGGAGAAGAATTTTTACTTCAGAGTTAAAAACGGTGATAATTCCTTACATCATTATAAACTGCCCTGTTCAAGACTGCTACCGCATGTTATTCCGCTTCTTCTTATTAAAAACGAGAAAGAACTGCTCATTACTACCATCAGATATATATCCCTTTACACAACAAGCAGTATAACAATCACCTGTTCTATATTTCTTCTGCAACTGTTAAAAGACCTTATTTTAAATTATAATGAAGGGATTCTGAATACAGCTCTCTGTTCAGCCGAAAAAACAAAAACAGAAATTATAAATAACCAGAACATAATATTTGACTCAGGACATAACCCCGATTATATTATATCAGATTCAGATTATCTGATTGATCTTTTCAAAGATCTGAATAATAATACTGATCCTGCTGATTATGAAAAAATAATATGTACTCATGCAGATAAAAAAAAGACAGGTACTATTATCAGAGGTAACGTGAACCTTCCTGAGACAATTCTTCCTATGGCGGTAATTCTTTCAGACCATTGCTCTGTTCCTGAAAAGATCTTTTATATTGCAGCACAGGAGGGGGGTGCATCTTCATCACTCACAGCTTTATCAGCAGCAATTACAACGGCCTGCTGCGGTATACATATCCCGGAGAATTTAAAAAACAATTTTGTTAATAAGAAAAAAATAAGTACAATTATCGATATAATCTCAGAAGATAAAAACAGAACATCGATTATCAAAGAAATTTATGAAACAGAGCCCGGATTAACGGCAAAAGAACTGGAAGAATATAGAGCAAGGAACAAAAATATACCCCGGTCAAAAACAGGAAAAAAAGAGAAATCCAGGAATGAATTTGAATCAGAATTATCAAAACATGTTGTTGAAAGCTGGACTAAACTGGATAAAGCTAAATGGAAAAAGGAACGGAAAAAAGAGAATTCATAAAATATTTGACAAAATGTTCTGAAAAATAATAATTATAATATTATATTTTTACTGCAATTATTGTAAATTATATATAATGAATATGCATGTAACTGCTTAAGAAACCACAGGCAATATTACTTCAGGTTTTTTAGCAAGGACATAAGCGTCATGGAGGGTGTAAATGTATAAAAGGAAATCTGCATTAGTGCTTTACCTGCTTCTTGTTATGGTAGCAACAGGTTACTCAAAGGATTTTCCATATCTGGAGATAACATTGGAAGGAGTATCCAGATATAATGAAGATAGAATGGCATATCAGCAGGTTGAGGAAGTAATTGATCCCGAGGTGCATCAGAAACAGGATACTTCCACGGCATCTCTTTTAATAATTAAAGATAAAAATATGTACCTCTTCAAAGACGGATATGACGATCCGAAGGTTGTTGAACAGAACCGCCTGATAAGAGAGATGGAAAACCGTCTTGTTTTAAATGATATGTGGGCAAGGGCAATTGATGGTAAGCCAGATTATCTTGTAATTACTGACAGAAGGACAGAGATTCTTAAAAAATTCATTGTCGCGGAAAAAAATGAAAACCTGGGCCAGAGATATTCAGACTTCTATGCAAAAATGAGAGATTCATTTATTCAGAAACATGTTAATATATTCAGAGGTCTTATGATAAACAGAAAAGACTCTGATTTCAAAATGAACAGGACTCCAATTCCTAAACGGATAAGAGATGATGGTCCAATTAAGTACTCTACATATGTATCTGCTAAAACAAAAGATGGGCAGGTCTATTATGCAGAAGATGCGGATGGTGACGGGATAACAGAAACATTTTATGTCGATCTTCCTGATGGATTCAATTGGGGATCAAACTCCGGCCCTAACATTCTGTTTATTCTGAAGAACAAACAGGAAAATATCAAAACCATGATTGGTTCACTTACGAAAGAGGCATATGAGGGGACTCCTGAAGAAGAGAAAATAATCAATAAGCAGTTTGATCAGCTTGATAAAGAGATACCAACTCTTATGGATAATTTAATAAAAATGGATTCTGAAACTGAAAAAATTCTAAAAGATTCAAAAGATACAAAGTAAGACAAAAATAATTTACATAAATAAAAAACCTGCCTTTACGGGCAGGTTTTTTATTTATGCCTGGATTATATTATAGTATCAGAAATTAATACCTTCACCGTCAGCACTGATTACATGATAAAATATTAATCCGTTTTTTTGATATATTGTGCTTTTTTTACATTTGGATTAAATGGTAAAAAATCCAGGGGATTAAGCGGGAAATCCCCGTATCTTACTTCAAAATGAAGATGATTACCTGTTGAATTTCCTGTACTCCCTGCATTAGCTATCAATTGCCCTTTTTTTACTATGTCCCCCTCTTTTACAAATAATTCAGAGGCGTGACAGTATCTTGTAAATAAATTATCTCTATGCTCAATTAAAACCGAGTTTCCATAGTTATCCAGAAATCTTGATGTAACAACCCTTCCATTGCAGGCCGCATAAATAGGAATTCCACGTGCTGCAGGGATATCTATACCCTCATGAAAAGTACTCCATCTCCTTCCAAAGGTGGAGGTTATCCTGTCAAACTTTTCTATAGGCCAGATAAAATCATTTTCTGAATTAGCAGAGGGGGCATTTTCTTTCGATTTCAGATATTCAATATAAACTTCAGAAAATGGGATGAAAACAGTTTTCTCTTTTTTATAATTACGTCCGTTAAGATCAATTACATCCTTTAATCCGGTACCATATGTCTTTATGAAAATTTCAAGTTTCTGAGGATCATCATTTAAAACCCATTCACCCTTAAAACCTTTATATTCCACAACTTTCTCAATATCAAAACCTGAAGTCTCTCCTGCATGAAGAGCTGCTGAAAACATAATAAATAAAATCAAATATATAAACTTTATAATACGCATAAAATACCCTGATTTTCCAGAATTATAAAACGTTTTTAAAGCAAGAATTTAAAAAAATACCATTTCATATATTTTGTCAAGGAATTATACACTTTTTTTCAGCCAAAATCAATCATTAAATAATCTACATCTCATTTCTTTCTGATCAATTAACCCGCCCAGGCCTGTTCATCACCCGCTTTAATACCTTTGAAGAAAAAGCATTCAATATTACACCAGATTAAAATCTTAAATTCCCTTCATTTTTTTGAATTGACTTTACCTGAAAATAACAAAATATACTTCATATAATATAAG
>CAXXHB010000002.1:0-842420 GCA_963664815.2 Spirochaetota bacterium | reverse complement strand
TAACCGGTTTTATAAACCATAAAATGGCTCTTACTATAAAGTCTCCCCTTCTGAAAAACAGGATCAAAACTATGTTCGATAGAAAATGTTTTAATCATCTCCTCAAGAGAAACATAATTTTTACTGTTTATTTTTATTACTGCTATACTTTTCTCTGAAGCCACTCCCTTTGAAAAAAAGAAAGCGATACTGAAAAGAAGTAAAAAATTAAACAGCTTTTTTATTGTAATAAACCGAATATGTTTTAACATAAAGGATAGATCCGTAGATATAGAATACCAGTATTAATAGAATCGATAACTCCTTTACGCCTGCAGGAGGATAAATAATATAATCAATTGAAAGAAGATAAATAATTGCTGATAATGCCATACAGCCGACACTGATTTTACCCGGAAGATTCGGCTTAACCTCAACATCTTTCCTGTAAAAAAGAAAAATTGCCGAGATAACAATAAACAATTCCCTGCAGATACTGATCACTAGCATCCATAACGGAAAACCCTTATAATAAACAAGAGAGCTGCCAATGCAAAAAAGACACACTTTATCGGCAATCGGATCAAGAAACTGCCCCAGTCTTGAAACCTGATTAAAAGCCCTTGCAAGAAATCCATCAAAAAAATCCGACACCACGATGATCATAAAAAAAATAAATTGATACCATCGATATGTGGAATTTCCTGTAAGATTTTCCAGATACATAAAATATGTCACAAATGGGACAACCATAATTCTTGAAAGAGTAAGAAAATTGGATAAAGTAAAAATCTTATCTTCTAACAGATGCCTTACTTTCATTAAAATGATCCTTTAATAAATGTCTTTTTATATTTAAATATCAACGTTTATAAAACTGATGAAATGACAAAAGTTTTATATTAATTCTTAATAATCCCAATCCACTGTTTCTTAATTATTTAATTGTATAACCGGCCGTATTTCATATAAAAAACCTTATAATTCTATCCACAAATACTCACAGTTTTCCCTGTAAAATACAGGCTGTTGTAATTTTTCAGGTTTTATTGAAAATATAAAACTTTAAAGAGTCAAGATATTTTTAACACCCTATTACAACTGAATAATTCAGGATTTTTAATTGACAACAGCAGGGTACAGCATTAATCAATAATTACTAATACAATCAGGACATAATATGAGACTTAATTACAAATCAGCTGCAGCATGTATAATAATAGTAATTATTACCAGTTGTAACAAGATAAAACCGGAAACACCGGTAATTCCTGAAAATACAGAGGGAAGTCCTCTCGCTGTAATCATTACTCCGAATACTGCACTCAGAGTTGATCCGCTTATTTTCACATCAAGGGTTGCCCAGCTTAAAAAGGGTGAAGTCGGCGAACTTCTTGAAAGATCGAGTGAAAAAAAACCTGTCGGCGGGACAACAGATTACTGGTATAAAATCAGGTTTAACAATGGAATCTCCGGATGGGTTTTCGGTTCAAATATAAATATTCTGAACAACTCTAACAGGAATAATGTTGAATCATATTTAAGCCAGTTCTGGGAAAAGGAAACAAAAGAGTTAAGCGAAGCTCTTCATGGAAGATGGTGGAGTGTCAACAGGTTTAATGACTTTACAAGCCATGTTCTTGAAATTTATAAAGACGGCAAGTATAAATCCTATATCAAAGGAAGCACAAAAAAAATTGAAGGCGATTATAATTTTGATTTTAATAAGAATCAGATTATATTTTTAAATGGAACAACATTCGAGAAGGATCTGAATTATATCCGCCGTGGAGAGGAGTATACCCTTTCAAAAGAGGATGAGAAAGATGAAATGAAGTTTAAAAAAATAAATGCGAATCCTGAATCTGAAGTTGAAGAACAGAGCCTTCAGAAAAATGATGAAGGCGCTGATAATGTAAAGAAGGAAAATGAAGGTTAGAATAAATAAATATCTTTCTCTTTGCGGACTTGGATCACGACGTAAAGTCGAGGAGCTGATTCTTGCCGGTGAAATTAAATTAAACGGGAAAACAGTTAAAGATCTCTCTACAATAATTGATAGCGAAACTGATTCCCTTAAATACATGGGAAATATTCTTAATACTATTAATACATCATACTATCTGATGGTTAATAAACCTAAAGGATATATAACAACCCTTAATGATGAGAAGGGACGGGTTACTGTCATGACTCTCCTCCCTGAAAAATACAAAAGATCGGGTGTTGTTCCTGTTGGAAGACTCGATAAGGATACTGAGGGTCTGCTGCTTTTCACAAATGATGGTGATCTCGCTCACAAGCTTACAGGTCCCTCTTTTAAAGTAAAGAAGGAGTATCTTGTTCAACTCGATAAACCTTTAGAGGAGTCAGACAGAATAATCATAGAAAAAGGTTTTTTTGTACACCAGATTAAAACAAAAACAAAACCTGCTACCATCACTGTCACTGAAAAATCACGCCTTTTTGTTAAGGTATTGATAATTGAAGGTAAGAAAAGACAGATACGTTACTCCTTTAAAAATCTCGGGTATAATGTACTTAAACTTAAAAGAACAGGTTATGGCCCTCTCACTCTTGGAAGATTGAATAAAGGAGACCACAGAATTCTTAAAGTTTCCGAGGTAAAGCTTCTGATGAAATCAATTTCTGAATCATAGTATAACTCTGAGGAAAACCAGATTCAGACAAACCGCTTTAAAATGATTTTATAAAATCCCCGTTCCACACTAACGGGGATTTTATAAATAAAGTAATTACCCTATAGCCAGTTTCCCCTTTTCTCCGGTTCTTATTCTTATGCATTCAGCAAGATCAAAAATAAATATTTTCCCGTCTCCAACATCTCCCTCAGGAGCTGCTTTCATAATAGCACTGACAGCTTTTTCAAGATATTCATCATTAACCGCAATCTCAAGTTTAATTTTACGAAGAAGATTGTCAACTTCTGTCACTCCTCTATATACCTCAGTAATTCCCTTCTGCCTTCCGCACCCGAGAACATCTCCGACTGTCATAAGATTAATTTCATTTTTTTCCAGTTCTCTTTTCACTTCCTCGAGTTTATGAGGACGTATTACTGCAATAATATATTTCATTATATACCTCCATTATTTACATTTAATTAATCCACCAGAGTATAAGCTGTCTCATGATGCTGAGTAAGATCAAGACCAATATTTTCATCACGTGCTTCTACCCTCATTCCTATTAACAGATCGCATATCTTATATAATATAAAGGTTCCTGCTGCCGATGTCACAATAGCTACGATAACTGTTATAAGCTGTACCAATAACTGATGAGGATTTCCGTAAAACAATCCATCTGTTCCTCCAATCTCCTTACTTGCAAATAAACCTGTTGCCAGAGCTCCCCATATTCCAGCTATTCCATGAACACCAAATACATCCAGAGAATCATCATAACCGAATTTTTTCTTCACATAGCTTACAAAAATAAAACCCAATATACTTCCGCCCGCACCAATTGCTATAGAAGCCATAGGTGTTACATATCCGGCAGCAGGAGTTATTGCAACCAGACCAGCTACAAGCCCTGTGATAACTCCGAGAGCTGTAGGAGTTTTATGTGTAAACCAATCTATCATCATCCATGTTACAGCTGCAGCCGCAGCAGCAGTATTAGTATTTAAAAAAGCAGATACAGTCTGCCCCTTAACACCAAGAGCACTCCCGGCGTTAAAACCAAACCATCCAAACCACAGAAAAGCAGCTCCTAATACAGCAAAAGGAAGATTATGAGGTGACCGGGATTGTCCGTTACCGTTTCTTTTACCCAGAAGAATTGAAAACACCAGCGCTGAAATACCGGCTGTTATATGAATTACTGTGCCTCCTGCAAAATCGAGAGCGCCCATTTTACACAACCATCCCCCCGAAGCCCATACCCAGTGAGCCATTGGATCGTAAACCAGTGTAGACCATAAGATTGTGAATAAAAGAAATCCTGAAAATTTTATTCTTTCAGCAAAAGCTCCAACTATCAGCGCCGGAGTTATAACTGCAAACATCATCTGAAAGCAGACAAAAAGCTGGTGAGGTATGGTCTGACCTTCGAGTGGTGTAAGTCCTACACCATTTAAGAACAGCCAATCCAGACCTCCGATTAAACCACCTTTATCCGGACCAAAAGCAAGTGTATAACCGAACAATACCCACTGAATAGATATTACCGCAAGAATTACCATACATTGCATAAGTATCGAAAGAATATTTTTCTTTCTGACAAGACCCCCGTAAAAGAACCCGAGAGTCGGAGTCATAATCATCACCAAAGCTGTTGCAATAAGCATCCATACTGTATCAGCTGCATTAATCATTTGATTCCTCCAACATAATAAAATATTTTTTAATATATAAATAATGACCATGACCTGATTGATGGTCAACATGTTGGATAAAATATTTGGTTATCTCGGTGTTATTTTACCACGTCGTAATAAAGGTTTCACTCCCGGAACTTTACACATAACGCATAACGCAGTTATATTTCTGTTATGTTAAATTTTAACATAACATTAACAGCCCGGGACATTGTATTAATTAAATTATCACTTATTAAAATTCAGATCCGGAATTAACTCAGTCGTTAAACTATGTTTATGATGTTGTTTTTTATCGAAGTTGTTATTACATAATAAAAAAGGCTGCACATAATGTTCAGCCTTTTATTTAAAAAATATTTATATAACTTATTTCTTTTTTACGCTAGTTTTTTTCGCTGCTGCTTTTTTTACCGGCGCTTTTTTCGTTGAAGGCTTCGCTGCTGCTTTTTTTACCTGCGCTTTTTTCGCTGAAGGCTTCGCTGCTGACTTTTGAGCAACAGAAGCAGATAAATCAATGTTATTTAAAATCCACCCGGTAACATCACTTAATACCTTTTCATTCTCCGGGGATTTTTCATTTATCGTCTCGTGGTAAAGTCCTTCAAATATAAACAGCTCTTTTTTTATAGAAGAAACTGAGTTATAGAAATTTTCTGAAGCTTTACAATCAGCGATGTGGTCTTCCTTCCCGTGAAATATCAGAATTGGTTTTTTTATACTGCCCGCATTGTTCAGGCATTCCTGGCCGGCTCTAGTAAACTCAACTGTCCATCTTGCAGTTATCTTATTATGCACAAGAGGATCATTTACATATGCTGTAATGACATTTTCATCATGAGAAAGATCTGTGGAGGATATACCATTAGGAAATGTCAGAGAACTTATTCTCGATGAAAAAAATGATGCAACACCGGCTTTCCATGCCGGAACTTTAAATCCGGGTGCAAATGCCGGAGATGAAAGAACAAGCATTGATAAATCATCAGGATATGTCATTGCATATTTAGCAGCAATTACTCCCCCCATGCTATGCCCATATATTATCACAGGTAATCCTTTATTTTCTTCTTTAATAAATTCAAGGAAAAGTTTCAGATCATAAACATAATCCATAAATGAATCGATATGTCCCTTCTTCCCGTCAGATTTACCATGACCTCTGTGATCAATTGCAAATACAGATATTTTTCTATCAGCAATACTCTTTAAAAGATTTTCATACCTTCCGGAATGCTCACCAAGACCATGAACCAGAATTAATACAGCCTTAGCCTTCTCTGCAATCCATTTCTGAAAAAAAATCTCAATTCCCCCTTTCCCTGTAAAACTCCCAGTTTCATGATTATATGATTTCATTTAAATACTCCTTTTATAATTTCATTATGTAAACTACACTACAGAATTATCGGCTTGTCAATAAAATATCTTTTCTTTGAATAAATCTTCTTTATATGCAGATTGTTTTTTAAATAAAATTTCCTTATAACCGGGCGGAGGCGGATATAAAATATTCCATATACATTTTATCCGGAGAATAAAACAAATAAAACCGATTAAAATAATTATAAACTTCATTATATGACTTTAATAGGGCCATGAACTGTACCTTCAATAAATTGTTTTACATATGGGTTGTCACTTCTTCTTATCTCATCTTCTGTTCCGGAAAATATCACCTCCCCATCATAAACCATTGCAATCCTGTCGGAGATTCTGTATGCAGAGGCCATATCATGAGTGACAACAATAGAGGTCATCCCAAAAGTGTCTCTCATTTTAACAATAAGCCTGTCTACCACACCTGCTGTTATAGGATCAACACCGGTTGTAGGCTCATCATAAAGCATAATTTCAGGTCTTACAGCTATAGATCTTGCCAATCCTGCCCGTTTTTGCATCCCTCCCGATAATTCAGAGGGACGTTTATCACTCACACCTGTTAAACCCACTTGTGCTAAAGATTCCTCCACAATTATTCTGATCTCCTCTTCCGCCATGCCACGTCTTCTGAGTCCGAATGCTACATTGTCAAAAATATTCATTGAATCAAAAAGAGCCGCACCCTGGAAAAGAATCCCAAATTTATTTATAATTTTACGCTTTGTATCCCTGTCCTTTCCTGTCAAAAACATTCCATCTACACTGATTGAACCTCTGTCAGGTTCAATTATTCCAACCAGATGTTTCAGTATGACCGATTTTCCTGTGCCACTTTTACCTATTATGCATAATATTTCTCCCTCCTCAACAGAGAGAGTTATCCCTCTGAGAACTGATTTCTCTCCAAAGCTTTTATGGAGGTTTTCAATAATTACTTTGATCATACAGCTCCCTTTCAAAAAATTTCTTCATGAGTAATTTTTATTATATCAGCGACCTTAATAATTGAGTTTTTAATGATTGTCTGAATATTTTAAAAGTAATATTTTTATCAGACTGTTTAAAATCTGTTTATTTCGATTGCAAAACCGATTTAATGATACCTCCCTCCTGCAAAATGTCAATTAGAATGGCAACTAATTCTTTAATGGTAATAATATGCTTGATTCAATATGAAAAACTTTTTAATATAGAATATATGAATAATAATTTTTTTCGGATTAAGTTGATACTCCTTTCCTGTTTAATTTTCTCATGCTCTGTCAAAAATATAATTCCCTACGGGGCATGGGAGAGTATTCTTATTGAGAACAGGTCCTCTCTGTTTGCAAAAACACTTCCTGATTATTCAGAAAGAGAGGTATTATTAACATTTAGTGAAAATAACAAATTTACATGGATTAATAAAAAAGATAAATTATCTTTATCCGGGGAATTCACTGTTACAGGAAATAAAATTTACTTTAAAATCTATGGCGGAGAAAAACCTCTTGAAACAGAATTCAGCCTTTATGATAATAAACTGGTCATTATAACAGATGATGGATTTAGATTCACTTTTGTAAAAACTGATTAATTATTATAGTAATCTACAACACATTTCAGGAGATATATAATGGATACAATATACACAAAATTAAGGGAGCGCCTTGATACTTATTCTTTCGGTTTCCCTGCTACAAAATCAGGCGTTGAAATCGCTCTTCTGAAAAAACTTTTCAGCGAAAAACATGCTGAATTTCACATGAATATTTCACAAAAACTTGAAGAAGCAGATGAAATTGCATCAAGAATCAATATGCCGGTTAGTGAAGTGAAAGATATACTTGAAGATATGACTTCCAGAGGTCTCATTTTCAGGCAAGATTCTGGCGGAAAACAAAAATACGGTACTATCGCATTTATGCATGGTATAGCAGAATTTCAGGTTAAGAAAATCGATAAGGAATTATCATCTCTCCTCCAGCAATACTTTAATGAAGGATTTAATAAAAACATCGCCGATAACGCGGACCTTTTCCTCCGTGTTATTCCGGTTCAGAAATATATAGATATAGAACACCATATTGCCTCATATGAAGATGTAGCCACAATTATCGAGAAGGTTGATGTTATAGCGGTAACTGAGTGCCTCTGCCGAAAACAGAAAAACCTTCTTGATTCAGGATGTTCAAGACCATCAGAAACCTGCTTTATGTTCGGATCAATGGCTCAATATTACATTGATAACAAATTGGGCCGAAGAGTGAGCAAGGAGGAAACTCTTGAGATTGTAGCCGAGGCCCAGAAATCCGGGCTGGTAACACAGCCTTCCACTTCACAGAATCCGGCCGGGTTCTGTAACTGTTGCGGCGATTGTTGCGCCATTCTTGGAGCTATAAAAAAACATCCCAACCCGGCAGAGATAGTTTTTTCAAATCATTTCTCCTCAATTATTCAGGATGCATGTACCGGCTGTGGGTCATGCTCAGATATCTGCCCTATGGAAGCAATACAATTAAACAATTCAGGAACAGCCGATATTAACATTACACGATGTATCGGATGCGGGCTTTGCCTTCTCGCCTGCAACTTTGATGCGGTTAAACTCAATAAAAAGTCTGACGGGAACAGAAGAGAAGTTCCTGTAAACACAAAAGATCAGATGATGCAGATGGCAAAAAAACGAGGGTTGGTTTAAATGTCTTATAAGTAAATGTCTAACCGTCTGACATCAAGTAATAATGGTTTATATACATATTATGGATTTCAGTCATACATTAAGACAGCATGATTTAAAAAATACTCGACATGATAAATCTCTCATTCCTAATGAGATGGAATAAAATAAAATCTTCCATCTTTTAATATACTGGAAATAAAAAATCACAGGATCGGTACAATGAAACAATATAAAAAAGACTTTATTAACTTCCTGCTTGAGAGTAATTCTCTTAAATTCGGCGAATTTACACTAAAGTCGGGAAGGCTCTCCCCATATTTTTTAAATACCGGGATGCTTCACACCGGAGAAGCCATAAACAGGCTCGGAAGCTTTTATGCAAGTACTATTGTAGACAACATCCATGATGATTACACTTCAATATTCGGCCCTGCATATAAGGGCATACCCCTTGCCATAACAACTGTCAACTCTCTATTCAGCGATCACAATATAAACGTCCACTACTCATTTAACAGAAAAGAGGCCAAGGATCATGGTGATATGGGTCTTATAGTAGGTAAACCGTTATCTGAGAAAGACATTGTTGTTATTGTTGATGATGTTATCACTGCCGGAACAGCCGTAAGAGAAACAATTGATATACTTGAAAAACAGGGAAATCCACAAATTTCCGCAGTAATTGTCTCGGTTGACAGAATGGAAAAAGGTACTGGTGAAAAATCTGCCATTCAGGAAATATCAGAATCCACCGGAATAAGATTTTTCCCTATAGTAAATATAATTGATATCATAGAGTTTTTGAATGATTCTTCACAAAGAAAAAAATTCGCAATTAACGACGAAATGATTGTAAAAATGGAAGATTACCGGCTGAAATATGGTGTCGAGTAGATTTTCTATTAACTCATGCCACTTAAAAATTTTTAATTTGATGCTGACAGTAAAATATGAAGTTGCTCAGTGAACCACTTGTAAGTGAAGAAGCGCCATGTTCCTACATTAAGGGAAAAAACTGGCGCTTTAACTATTTCTTTGCACTTGATGTAACAGATAAAGAACTTGATACAATTCTCTCCAGGGGCTGGAGAAAATTCGGCATGTATTATTTCAGGCCGTTATGCAGAGACTGCAATGCATGTATACCAATACGAATAAAGACAGATGAACTGCTCCCATCCAGAAGCCAGAAACGTGTACTTAAAGATTGTAAGAATATTCACGTTGAGTTTAAAGACCTGGAATACAGGGATGAGATTTTTGAAATTTACAAAGACCATTCATTGAATAGATTTAACAAAAACTCAAACGAAGAAGATTTTTATAGTTCTTTCTACACTCAATCGTGCCCTTCAATGCAGTCGGAATATTATCTGGATGGAAAACTGGCTGCAGTAGGTTTTATTGATCTTTCTTCAAACGCACTGAGCAGTATTTACTTCACGTATAAAAACGATTTCTCAGCATTCAGGCTTGGCACATTCAGCATACTGAAAGAATCGGCCTACGCACGATCTCTCGGCCTTAATTATTATTATCTTGGATATTATATTGAGAAAAATACAAGTATGGCATATAAGAACTGTTTCCATATAAATGAAAAAATGAACTGGGGCACTGGAACGTGGATTCATGAAAATGATTTTACAAATGATCAATATAAGCAACATGACTAAAAGAATATTGCTCAGCACAAATCCACTCTATAATCTTCTCTGGACATTAAAAAATAAATACTATTTTATTTTAACTATTGAGCAGATATCTCCGGCACTATCCGAAGAAGATTCCGGATTAAAAAGATCCGGAATCCATTCACCATCTACTATAAATTTATATCTATAGGTGCCAGCAGAGAGTCTCTTCTCAAGTCTCCATATTCCATCAGCACCCCTTTTCATAATATCATGCTCCGGATTCCATCCGTTAAAATCACCTACAAGTGAAATAATTTTCGCCTCTGGTTTGTATGTCCTGAATAAAACTCTGTTTTTTGCAGTATACTTATATGTTATAAAATGTCCGTCACGCGGCAATTCATTCTCAGATAATGACAGATATGACCCTCTTCGGTCATCCTCCCGGAATGCATTGTAGGGATCTTCAGTCCACAATCCATCAACATTAAATTTATATTCAACTCTCCCTGCGAAATCACTATTAGAGAGGAAATAGAACCAGACACCATCTTTTCCTCTTGTCATTTTCATCATTTTCCAAGAGGAAAAATTTCCGGAAATCTGAACCTTTTCAGCTTTCCTGTCCTTATATGTAAAAAGAAGACCATCTGCTACCAGCGGTTTCCCTGTAGCTAAGTTATCAATTATGATTAATCTCAATTTTTCTGGCGAACCGGCATTTTTTAACTGCGTAAGAGTATAATAATAAACTACCTTTCTGTCATACGGCATTGATGATGTCAATATTACTGACAATACTATTAAACTTAAAATTTTAAACCCCTTCATCCATATCCTCATAATCTGATACTGAAATTACAGGAATAAATCCTGATTATTGTATTTACTCCATACAAATTGATTACACGGTCATTATTATCACCGTTTTTACTATTTTGGTTCAATTGTACATCTTATATGTCGATATATAACCAAGAAATATTTATAATGAAATTTTATTTGTTTTTTTAATTTACAAAAAATGTTATATCAGTTATGTCTCTTAACTAAAAAGGAAGATGTTGCCGTCTAAAAAAGAAGGATTAATATATCTTCTATATCCTTTCGCAGCGGATATCAGAATTCCTTCATTTCTTTAAGCAGTAACAGGAATAATAATACCCGGAATAATTAATGGCTGTTAAAAAAGTTGAAATAAACTATACACCTGAAGAACTCTCTGAGATTAATCGTATAATTAATGTTATAACGGATTCTGATGTGCCCCAACCGCAGGAGATAATAACCAAGCCTGTCGATTCAGAAAAAATCAATTCGTCCAGCCGCGATATTGAAGATATAGAGTCTGAAATGCCTTCCGATCTTGATATTGATTTTGAAGATGCTGAACCTGAAGAAAAAACTAAATCAAAAATTCGGGATGAAGAACTGTTTGATGAAGATGTTCATGAAATAGGTCACGATGAAATTGAAGATATTTCAGAACTGGAAGATGGAGAAATCCAGGATTTGGAAGAAATAATGCCTCTTTCCGATTCAGATTTATCATTTATCGATGAAACTGATAATGTTGATATTATTGGTGAAGTTTCTGAAATAACCGATGAACCTGAAGAAAAATTTGATGAAATTCATGATGAAAAACCCAGAAAAAGTGCCGAAACTTTTTCTCTTGAGAAAGATGAAGATTTTGATATTCCTGATCTTGATGCATTACCAGTAAGCGAGTCAGTTGAAATTCCGGAAGCTGAAACTGAAGATATTCCGGATATTGATCTGGGTGATCTTGATCTCGCCGAGACTCCGGAAAAAGAGATGCATGATGAAATTGAACCAATTGAAGATATTCCTGATTCTTTTGATGACCTTGAAGAACCAGAGAAAGCTCCTGACGAAGTTGGGACAAGTACATTAGACGAAATAGATTCTTTCACTGATGATTTTGCTGACATTGAAGATATTCCTGACGCATTCGAAGAATCTTCCCCCGTAAAAAAAAGCACGGGAACTGAAAAAATAACTGATGAATTTAAAGACAATCCGCAAGAAGATGACACTCTTACAATTGAACCGCTTGATGATGATATTATTGATCAATCTGAAGAACAAGAAACTCCTAAACCATCAAAGAAAAGTAAAGTAGCTTCTCCCGAAATAGACCTTTCTGAAAAGGATGTCACAAGATTAAAAAAAGCAATAATTCTTTTTAATCCCGGAGTCAGACAAGTAATAAGAGAAACTGTAATCAACGAACTCCTGCCATCAGCGGAGATGAAGAAACTCGTTGACATGATTATCACAGGAAAATCTGAAGATTCCATTCACGGTTTCCTTGAGAAAAAGCTGAAAAGAAAAATTGATCTTGTTAATGAAACATCACAAAAAAGAAGGGTGATAGCTTCCCGACCGGAATATTCCCTTGAAGGAAGAGAAAGACAGAAAAAGCTTGTTAAAGCAACAGGAATTTTCGGGGCTTCTTTTCTAGTCGCTTTTCTTGTAACAATACTTTCATATCAGTTTATTTATAAACCTTACATGGCTAAAAAACTGATCCGGGATGGAGTTGCTCTTATCTTAAACAGCGGCCACAAAGGTGAACGATTTGACAGGAAAAAGAATTACGATGAAGCTGAGAAGATTTTCAGTCAAGTCGATGAAGAATATATTAAAAATTTTCTATATGGTTATAATGAATATGCAAGAGCATATCTGACAAATAAAGATTATCCTGAATCTCTTGAGAAACTCAATAAAGCATATAACCTCGACAAAACTAATCTTGATACGCTTAATAATCTTGGATATTTTTATGCAAAATCCAAAGAATACTTTGAAACAGTAAAACCTAATATCCAGAAATGGTATTTCACCGATAAAAAAGAGATGCAGGGAATAAATTCATCCCTTGATCTTTCTATTTCTTTTTATCGAAGGGCGCTACTTGTTAATAAAGAAAATATAACATCTCTTGTTGGTATTGGAAATGCTTATTTTTATCAGGGGCAGTATCTTAATGCTAAAAAATATTATGAAGATATATTAAAAGTTGATCCTGATTCTGTTGTGGGATATTCCGGACTTCTAAATCTCTATATTGATAGAGACTCATTTCCACTAACAGCTACTGTACATGCTGAATTACGTGAAAAAGATATGCTAAAGGAACTTCCATCGCCTCTTCTCTCAAAACTTGCCGGATATTATCTCGATAAAAGAGCAAAAGGTGATTCAAATGTAAGAATCGATTATGGTGTAGTATCCCCCAGACTTATTGACTCCAATGATAACACTGATCCTGCAATTCTGGAGGTTCTCAAAGCGCTGAATGACCGCAATCCGGATTATCCGCAACTTCATATCCAGTTTGCACGCTTTCACCTTGCCAAACACAACCTGATTGAGATGGAAAGATATCTGGATAAAGCGCTGGCTCTTGAACCTGAATATTACAGTGCTCTTCAACTGAAAGGTGAATACTACTATAATACAAAAGAACCCGTTAAGGCATATAAATGTTTAAAAAACGCCCTTGAAAAATTTTCTTATCAACCCGAGTTTACTAAAGAAGAATTCTATAAAGAAACAGAAAACCTCGGTAAAACCAATATATATCTTGGGAATATTTTTTACTATTACTTTGATAAAGTTAAAAACAATGAAGGCGCGCTTTCTGATGAAATCGCAGATAATGATAAAGAAAAAATGGATAATTATTCTTCTGCACAAAAATACTATCTGAGTGCAATGAATTATTATACTGAAAATCAGATGATCAACTTCAAAGCATCCGAGCTTTACTATAACCTGGGAAGAATACACTATCTCAAAGGAGAATATTCCCTTGCACTTAATCTCTGGCTGCATCTTTATGATGATTTTGTAAAGTCTCCCGAGCTTATGCTTTCACTAGGCAATGCATTTTATAATTCAGGAAATGGTACAGGTCCTGGTAATTACGAAGCAGCTAAAGGTGAATACCTGAAACTAATATCTGTAATGGAATACGAAGCGGACAAAATAAAAGTAGTGAATTTATCAAAAGAATCACATGTAAAACTGTTTCAGACTTTATCATCAGCATACAACAACCTTGGAGCAGTTTATCAGAAGACCGAAGAGCATCAGAAACGCGATCTTGCATACTGGAAAGCCATTGATTACGGGCAGAAGATGAACCAGGAAAATGAGTATGCAAGAGTCAATCTCGCGAGATCAAACAGGGATGCCGAACCACTTCTTGATAAATTCATTCCCTTCAGCATTGATATCTACAGAGAGGATATGAGAAACTGAAAATTTTTATTCTGTCAGATTACTCCCCGTTCTCTCATAATCGCATATTCAAACCCGTCAATAAGCACACAAAATGAAGCCTTATTGATATTTTCAGACATGGAGTATACTTTCCATATGTTTTCTCCATCGGTAAATATTATTGAAACCTCCACTTCCGTACTTGTTCCGCTCCTTGCATCAAGAATTTTTGCCTCATAATCGGCAAGCTTGACTTTTACAATTTCAGGAAAAAGGGGGGCAAGAGCTTTTCTGAGAACATTAGCAAGAGCATCAACAGGTCCGTTTCCATTAGAGGCTTCATGTATAATGTGATTATCTGCTTCAATATGAACTGTTGCTTCCGGAGCTAATCCATTATCTATGAGCTTATACTCACCGATCACTCTGAATGGAGGTTTATAGTTGTTAAGCAGCCTTGCAAGCGAAAGGCATTTAGTAGCATCTTCTATTTTACTATTAATCATAGAATCTCCATCACCATTATAAAGGGAGACCCGTGCTGTTGCTTATAGTTTCCGTACTCCCATCAAGATATTTAAGTATTACTGCATTGTTATTTATTGCATATTCTGCAAGATGATCTTCCACAGCATGATGCCAGAGTTTACTTCCATCTTCGGTGGATGTTTTAATAAGAAAAAAATCATTATTATTATCAGCGAAAATCAGATAAATAGAATCGCAATAAAGACAGGACATATATGCTTTACCTGGAATAAACCAGCTTGTTATACCATCTCTTTTATTTAAAACTAAAAACTGCCCGTAATTCCCTTCAGTCTCTATTGAGATGAAGACTTTATCCTTATTTTCAAGAATATTAAATATAAATCCACCATCTTCAATTTTTCTTATCCAGAGATTTTTACCATCAACAGCATTTTTGCACAATAATGTACACGCTGTGTAATCATACTGTAAAAAAATATCCGTCAGTTCAAATCTCTGGATACTCTCTTTATTCATCTATACCCGGATTATAGATATCCGCATTCCTTCATAGAATCTACAACTACTGCCGCAGCTTCATCTACAGACATATGGCCCATATTGACAACAATATGATAATTATTGGGATCCGTATTATCAAACTTTACAAACTCCTTAATAAAGCCATCCCTTTTACTGTCTTTATCTATTATAAGTTGCTCGGCATCTTTGTGTGATACATTCATACGTTTGCTTATTTTATCCGCCCGGTAACTTATAGGAGCAACAATTCTTACATGAAATCCTTTCACCATATCACGTGTAATTATATTTCCTGCTCTTCCCACAAGAACAACATTACCGGTTACGGCAAGAGTTCTGATTATTTCCACAAGTCTTCTGTAAACTGCTACCTGTGGAGGAAATGAACTAAACGAAGTCTGCAGGAGATCGGTCATTTTTTTTCTGGCACCGTCTGTTAGCGTTTCTGCTAAAGACCTGGATAAACCAAGGTCATCCATTATTTTTTCAAGGAGTTTTCTGTCATAAGAAGCCCATTCCGGCACTGGCTTGTATTTTTCATTAATAAGATGTACTATCTTCTCAGAAAGCTCAAATGCACCTACACCATATTCCCTGGACAAGGTAACGAAAGGACTGTTTTTTTTCTCCGCATGATCTTTGAATTCAATTTTTTCTATTGCATCCTTTCTTTCTTTCCAATACCTCACCTGGCCATCTATATATTTTTGCATCGCCTGATGATATCCCATAAAAATCCCCCATTTTTTATTTATTAGTTAAAGATAATGAAAATAACACTAAAAATTAATATTGTTCCATAAAAATTCAAGTCATAAATCTTACCTGGAATATTTTTTTATCTTATTACTAATATAACATCTAAACTTTTTATAATATTAAATTTTCGCTGCCAAAGACACCGAGAATATATAATATTTTCTCTAAAGAATTATTCCTATTTTCTCACCCATTTTTACTTTCTGGCCTTCTTTTAAATTAGAAAATTCCATCATACCCTTTTCAAACAATATGATGACGGTTGAACCAAGATTAAAAATTCCTATTTCTTCCCCTTTTTTTACTGAAGGACATTTGTCTTTATTATATATATGTTCGTTTTTACTTCTGAAAAATTTATTTGTAACAGAGAGATCATAAGATAGCGATATTTTCCCGACATTAAAGGCTCCTATTTTACAGACAGCAACCGTACCGGTTTTTGTTTGAATATAAGTAATGAGTCTCTCATTAACCGCAAATAATCCTCTGAATCCTTTCACCATGAATTCCTGTACAGTATACAATTTCCCCGGAATATTAAAAAAACCTGTAATAGCTCCTGTCACCGGGGAATGAATTCTATGATAATCTCCCGGAGACAGATACAATGTAATATATTTACCGTTAATGAATTTTTCCGCTTCTACTGATGGTATAAGTTCACGAAGCGAATAATCAACTCCTTTTGCCTGAAATATAATATCATCTACTATGTCGCCGTACTGATCAACCCTTGAATCAGTTGTCGCTACTATAGAATCCGTATCTTTATCAATAATTCTCGCATCGGGTTTTAGCTTTCTTGTAAAAAAAGTATTAAGATTCTTATAACCAGTCAAAGGTGCTTCCGCTTCAGAAAGATTTACTCCATATTTCCGGCAATACCATGTGATAGTTTTTTTCATAAATCCCTGAGGAAGTGGAAGAAGTGAAACATATCCAAAAATTTTTGACATAAAACTTTTAGGAAGTATTTTAAAAATTAATATCCTTATTTTAGCGTCTTTCATCAAATTCTCCAAAAAATTATTTAATTACTATTTATAGATATACATCCTGCAATATTTGAAATAACCACATATAACAAACAGGAGTATTCTCTCTTATTAATTTTATATTAAGTCTCTTCTCAGCAATATAAAAAACAAGATTTCAATAATAATCAAAGCTCATCCAGTAATTCAACAAAAATTTTAAATTGACATATATTTGATGCATTGAGTTATATTACCTTTATGAATCAAGAATAATTCTTGCAAAGATCCATTATTATATAAATAAGAATTATTCCCTCCACTGATGGTGGCAGGAAAATTAAATATCTTTCAAAATAGCAGATTAAGAAATAATTACTTATAATAAATAAAACTGCATAATAAAAGAGGTGCACAATGTCAGATAAACTCAACCTGAAAAAGACGGATCCTGATCTTTACAAAATACTTGAAGCCGAAGATAAAAGACAGGAAGATAACCTTATAATGATAGCATCAGAGAATTATGTGTCTAAAGCAGTCCTTGAAGCTTCATCGTCAACTCTGACAAATAAATACGCCGAGGGTTATCCAGGAAAAAGATATTACAATGGCTGTACACATGCTGATGAGGTTGAATCTCTAGCAATAGAAAGAATTAAAAAGCTTTTCAACGCTCAGGCGGCAAATGTTCAGCCTCATTCAGGTGCACAGGCTAATATGGCTGTTATGATGTCTCTTTTAGATGCAGGAGATACATATATCGGAATGAATCTTTCTCATGGCGGACACCTGTCACATGGTTCGCCGGTAAATTTCTCGGGAAAATATTTTAATGTTAAGGCTTATGGGGTTACCGAAAATACGAATCTGATTGATTATGATGCTCTTTACAAACTTGCAAAAGAAACAAAGCCAAAGCTCATTATAGCTGGAGCATCTGCATACCCGAGGATTATCGATTTCAACAGGTTCAAAGAAATCGCCGACAGTGTGGGCGCAAAGCTTCTTGCTGATATAGCTCACATCGCCGGACTTGTTGCAACAGGTGTACATCCAACACCTGTTAATGTTGCGGATTTTGTAACCTTCACCACCCATAAAACACTTCGCGGACCAAGAGGGGGTGTAATACTTGGGAATTCCGAGTATGAAGCCAATATAAATAAATTTATGTTTCCCGGAACACAGGGTGGACCTCTTATGCATACAATCGCGTCAAAAGCCGTTTCATTTAAAGAAGCCCTTCAGCCGGAGTTTGCTGTTTATCAAAAACAGATTGTAAAAAACGCGTCAGCACTTGCAGAAGTTCTTCTTTCAGGAGGATTAAAGCTTGTATCCGGCGGAACAGATAATCACCTTATCCTGATTGACCTCAGAAACAAAGGTGTAACAGGCAAAGATGCAGCAAACAGACTCGACGCTGCTGGAATAACATGTAATAAAAATGGAGTACCATTTGACGACAAGTCTCCATTTGTTACAAGCGGAATCAGACTCGGAAGCCCTGCTCTTACAACAAGAGGCTTAAAAGAGGATGACTTCAGGAGAATTGGAAAATTAATCCTCCAGATAATAAGCAATATTGATAATGATAAAATTCTTGCTTCAACACAAGAAGAAGTAAGAGAGATCTGCAAATCATATCCTACAGATTTTCTGAGGATATAACCTGGTGGTAGAAAGAAACTTCAGTTTTATATTCAGGATGATAATAATATTTATCATTTTGCCTTTTGCTTTTATATTGGGATGCTCTTCGACAAAACCGGTTACCGAGTCGGTCCGGTTTGCCATATTCGGAAATACATCCCCGGATTCTCCTTTTTCAGGATTTACCAGGGATTTTCCGTCTCTTATTACAGAGATTGAAAACAGAAAACCGCAAATTATCATTCATACAGGAAATGCCATCTACGGCGGCTCTGATGTAAACGGAATACTTGAATCGGACATCAAACGACAGTTAAGTTTCTTTTTCCCAATGCTGAAAAAACTTCACACTGCAATTTACACAATACCTGGTGAAAAAGATTATTATAATGGCTCGATTGCTCTTTATTCTGAATTTTCCGGAAGAAAGGCATCCTATTCTTTCAATTATGGATCAATGCATTTT
This sequence comes from Spirochaetota bacterium, assembly GCA_963664815.2. GTDB lineage: Bacteria > Spirochaetota > UBA4802 > UBA4802 > UBA5550 > WRGT01. Next base: position 823,288 of record CAXXHB010000002.1, on the reverse strand, counting down.
ATCTGTCTTAGCTCATCAGAATCCGAAGACTCTTTTATTGATGATGAACAGTTAAAATGGCTTAAAAATGATCTTGATGAATCCAGCGACTCAAATGCCATATTCGTTTTTACACATCATCAGCTCTTCCCGGAAAAAAAGAAGATGAAATTTCCGGAAAAAAATGAAAACCTTCACAAACTTTTTCTTAAATATAATGTTAAGGGTGTATTCTCCGGATCAGAAAAAGAATATACAACCAAAACAAAAGATTCAATAAAATATATTAATGCGGGTTGTTCATTAGCTGACGATAAAATGAAGAACAAAAAAAATAACCGGTTCTATATTGTTAACTATTTTAATAATATAATAAATATTGAACCTGAAAATACTATAAGGAAATAATTGATGTCTAAAGAAAAAATATTTAAAACACTCGATGAATTTATTGATACTCTTAAAAAATTAAACATAAATAAAATTGCATTTTCCGAAGTAAAAGAAAGACGTGCTGAACAAACCAGAGAAGATCTGCTTGAAGTTATAGTAGTTCGCAAAGTGGACATTATGTCATACAAAGATTCTGTTATTTATAAATATAGTGATAAGGGTGAACATATTGAAAGCCTCTACGAAATCCTTATAGAACACGGATTCGACGTTAAAAGAATAAGCAAGAATATTACATAGCCTGTGATTCGTTTTGCTGTTTCAGAAAATATCTCTACAAATAAAAAAATCCGCCCTGATACTAAGGCGGATTCATTTTTTCAAACTTATAATTTTTTTAGAATGCAAGATTTATATGGTACCTGTTTTTAATTACATTAAGAATTGCAGGTATAAGAATCGGATTGTTTTCTTTTGTTTCATTAAGAATACCAATCAGGTCCCCCCTTGTAAGCTCAATATCATATCTTTCAATTTTATCGCAGAATTGGTTAAAATCAAACTGCTGATCTCCAAAAGTAATGATGTTTCCTCTCATTATTCTCCTCCGTGTTTACATTAAAACAATTTCCAATAGTATTTATAATTTACGCAAGATAAATGCCAGAAACTGTTTTTTTTTATAGAATATAGTATTAATTATTTAATCATTGAGCATTCAATGTATATAAATTTCTATTTTTTGGAAACATACTATAACATTCTACTCCGTTTATGAGCATGTATGCTTAAATTTAAAATTTAAAATAAGCATACATGCTTCAATTACATACACCTGTATCATATATATAACACAATAAAATTACATATTATAATTCCTGTAAATATTTTTGTATGATATTGCCTCCAGCAGATGATTTCGTTTTAATTCATAAGAATTATCAAGGTCAGCAATAGTTCTACTTACTTTTAATATTTTAAAAAATGTCCGGGCTGATATATGCAGTTTTTTAACAGCATTCTCAAAAAATATTTCATCATCATTGCTTATTTTGCAAAAACGGCGAATCTCCCTGTTACCCATACGCGAATTGAAACATACTGATGAATCTTTAAACCTTTTTTTCTGAATCTCTACCGCCTTGATTACTCTCTCCTTAATCTTTTCAGATGATTCATTTCTGCCAAAATCAAGTAAATCCTTATACGAGACACGATTTACAAGAACTTCAATATCTATTCTATCCACAACTGGTCCGGCAATTTTATGATAATACCTCCCTATCTTTGCCACCGGGCAAGTACATTCAATTTCATTATCAAAGAGATAGCCACACTGACATGGATTACTTGCTGCAACAAGCATAAAATCTGCCGGAAATGTTACTGTACCTGATGCTCTTGCAACAGTAATTTTCCGGTCTTCCAGCGGCTGACGAAGAGACTGGATAACATTATTTTGAAACTCGACAAACTCATCTAGAAAAAGAATTCCGTTTTGCGCCAACGAAACCTCGCCTGCCCCAGGATTTACTCCTCCACCGACAATTGCCGCTTCTGATGCAGTATGATGAGGTGATCTGAATGGAGGGACTCTTATCAGTCCTTCACTCTCAGGAAGTACACCAGATGCGGAATGTATCATTGTTACTTCTATCGCTTTTTCCAACTCCAGCAAAGGCAATATTGAAGGGATTCTCTTCGCAAGCATTGTTTTACCGGATCCAGGAGCACCATACAGTAAAATATTATGCCTGCCTGCTGCAGCTACCTCTATCCCTCTTCTTGCACTTTCCTGACCTTTTACATCTTCAAAATCAGCAGCATCATCATTTCTTTCCTTTACCTTAAGTTCTCCTTTGAATGGTAACAATTTTCCTTCAAATACATCAATAACCATTTTAATATTTTCTACAGGATATACTTCAATTCCTTCAATTGCCATTGCTTCGAATCTGTTATTATATGGAATTATAAACTTTCTATAGCCAAGCTGATAAAGGGCTATTGCCATTGATATCACTCCTCTGACAGGTTTTACCCTTCCATCAAGAGAGAGTTCCCCCACCATCGGGATGTTATCCATTTTACATTCCACCTGGCCTGTGGACTGAAGAATTGTCATTGCTATCGGAAGATCAAAATTTGCACCCTGTTTTTTAAAACCCGCAGGAGCAAGATTAACAATAAAATTTTTAGGAGGAAATTCGTAACCTGAATTTTCTACCGCAGAACGTATTCTATCCTTCGATTCTCTTATCACTGAATCGGGAAGCCCCACAATAGTAAGATTAGGTAGTCCCTTTACAATATCCACTTCAATATCAACTCTTACAGCACTTATACCATGAAGTGCAAGGGATACTGCTTTTGACAGCATATAACCTCCAGTCATCTTTTCATCTCTATTAATACGTTTATATTGATAAAAAAAATAAAAAATTTCAGAGTTTATATACATCAGGAATTTGTTTCTAATGTTTAAAAATAAAAGTTGATTTTATTTCAATATCGATAATTTATTACTGTATTTTATAATTATTATCCATGGAGGATTTAATGAAGACAAAAATTTTTATCAGTACATTTATACTCTCTTTTCTCTCATCATTATTAATCTCAATAACTCCAGTTTTTGCCGAAGATGATGATCATTACATCAATTCTGATCACTACTTTATTACAAAGGAAAAACTGACACAGGGTTGGATTTACGTAACACTTGCAACGCTTAAAACACCAGCAAGTATACAGTCAAAAAATGAAGCAGAATTTATTACGGTTAGAAATGGCGAAGAGATCTGGACAAAGTTTTACTATAAGACAAGAATTGCAAAAAAAGAAGAACTTAAAATAGGATTAGAGGTTATAGCATTCGATATGTCTTCAGATGATCTCTATCGGGCTCCGGAAAATAAGGATGAAGCCTTAGGAAATAACTGGTTCATGGCAAAAATTACAGATGTTTCTGATATGTATAAAGGTTATGTAACTGTTTCCGGCGGATTTAAAGTAAAACTTGATAGTATGAGAATTGTCGTTAAAAATAAATAAAATATAATTACATTAATAATTATACTACCCTAATCATGATGATATTTTAAATCTTCACAATTAGGGTGGTTATATTAACTATTTTAAAATGAAACTTTAATTAAATATTTTCTGCTGAATCAAGGATCAGCAACAGAAGTTCAAACTCAGCTAATTTATTAAAATCTTTAACTGGATTTCCAGAGCAGTACCATCTAATATCACTTCTATCTTTTCTTGTTTCTCCATTACCTGATAGTACTTTTTTAAGCTGATTAATTGTACCGGTGTTCCCATCAATTATATCTATTCCTTCAGGTATTATTTTTTTTATTATATTCTTGTAAAAAAGAAAATGAGTACATCCAAGAACTATTGTACCATAAAGATTCATATTAAATGAAGATAATTCATTAAGAAGATACTCAGCCACAATTTCGTGCCGAAATTCAAAACTCTCAGCATAACTGACAAGACCAGGCAGAGGAAGGAGGTCTACAATATGTTCATTGTCCACTCGGCCTATAAGGTTTTTCAGCTTTTCTTCTTTAATAGTAAGAGGAGTAGCCGTTACAAGCACCCGTTTATTCGTTCCACCAGTTCTCTCCACTGCAGGTTTAACAGCAGGTTCCATACCTATTATTGGAATTAAATATCTTTTACGCAAGTCTTCAACAGCCACACTTGTTGCAGTATTACATGCTATAACTACTGCTTTTACATCAAGTGATACAATAAAATCAACAGCATTAAACACAAGACTTCTTACTTCTTCACGGGTTTTTGTTCCATATGGGGTATTCAAAGTATCGGCAAAATATATAAAATCCTCAGACGGCAGTATTTTAAGAGCCTCATGGAGGACCGTAATTCCACCAATTCCCGAATCAAAAAAAGCAATGCTCAAACAATTCCTCTTTATTAAATATTAATGCCTCAACTTTTATCATCACTTTACAAAAATCAATGAAAAATTTTTATCTCTACTTTAAAAATAGCCTGAACAGTTATCTTTTTTCTCAGAAATACTTTCATTATTTCGTAGTGTTTTCCAGGGGCAATTCATCCATACAAAATTCAATAAATAGTCTGATTTTCAGTACACTTAAAAAAAGGATGTATCATTCTTGACAAAAAACATTCTGAAATTTTCAATTAATTTAGTAATGATTGGACTTAATCATATAAATAACATGTAATTGAGTATAGTTTTCCAGACTTTATAAGTGACAATATCCTTTTAATTCATGAAAAAATTGAACCATTGTGACTAACTGAATTTTTAATAATAACGAGAAAAAAATGTTCCATAAAATAATTCCGATATATAATGGTAATTTAACAGTAAACTTTGGCCCTTTCAGTGAACTTCCACAGGTTAAAACAGCCGATTTCAATATCCACAGCTTCATTTTCCTGATTATTGATGAAGAGGGTGATGCCGTGGTGGTGGACACCGGTTTTGATGAGAACCAGTTATTCGGACTCGATTCGGTCTGCAGCCGTTCTGACGATGAGGAAATAGTAAAATCAATTGCAAACCATGGCTACGACGTATCAAAAATACAAAATGTAATTATGACTCATATTCATTGGGATCATACCGGCGGTATGAAGTATTTTACTAATGCTGTTTTTCACATACAGATCTCAGACTTTACTGAGCTTTTAAACCTTGAATTTCATGATGAAACCGGTTATACACCCCATCATTGGCTAAACTGCCTTCCAAGAATAAACCTGGTGGATGGAACGTATGAATTGAAACCAGGAATCAGAATGATTCATACTGGAGGACACTGCCCGGGGCATCAGATTATTGAGGTAAATACAACTGAAGGTAAAGTGATACTTGCCGGAGATGAAACGATACATCATAAAAAATTTTGGATAAATATGCCGGATGAATTCTGGAATGTCTTTAAGGATAGATATTTCGAGCAATTTTACTGGACTCACAGAAGTCTTCCATTTATTGAAGACTGGCTGGGAGGGAGGAGAAGTACAATTATTCAAACTGGGAGAATGCCTAAATATTCTGATATTGCAAAAATGGGTAATATTACTCTTTTAAGCCACGATAAAAACCTGTTTAAAATCAAATCCATTCCACATTGATATCTTCATATCCAATATCTGGATGTTTTTTATAATATTTTAAAAAAATATCAATTTAATCTCGTGAACCTCACAATATTTCTTCGTATTTTAAAGTCTGGTTATGATTAGTACTGTGATGTGATCTGTTTTATTCCAGCATTTAATAATAAAAGTTAAAAGCTGGTTTTTATCGCCATAAATAAATTTAAAAAAACAAAAAAATCTTAAAAAAATCTTGACATCAGTTTCTCATGTTTCTATATATAGAAACATGAGAAAGAACAAACAAATTTCATTTTTTACTGTTTTCAGCATGATATGGTGGTGGCATAATATATAGTGCCCGCCTGCTCATAAATACAGTTTTCCCGCAGGCTGGCCAATTGCTCCCTGCGGTTTTTAATTTATAGAGACCGTGGAATTTAACTACGGTTTTTTTATTTAAAACAGATTCCAGGAGATGACTATGACGTATCAAAATACAGTAAATCAGACTGATGATAATTCAATAAACATTATGCTTAACTCCGTCTTCAATGGCAACACTATCACCTCAACCGAGAGTGAAATATTATTTGAGCATCTCTTCTCTGGCAGAATGTCGGAGATTGAATTAACTGGTATGCTTATGGCTATGAAACTTCGTGGTGAAAAACCTGAAGAAATATCCGGAGCTGCAAAATCAATGAGAAAATTCTGCAGCCATATAGAATTAGGAAATACCGATATATTCGATACCTGTGGTACAGGGGGTGATAATTCCGGATCCTTCAACATTTCATCCTCAGTTGCAATAATTCTTTCATCACTTGGAATACCAATTGCAAAACATGGGAACAGATCCGTCAGCGGGAGAAGTGGTTCTACAGATTTTTATGAAAGCATAGGAATACCAGTAAACTTGACAGGCAATGATGCAGTAGACTATTTCAGAAAAAACCTGTTTGTATTTATGGCTGCTCCGAATTATCACCCGGCAATGAAATATGCAGTACCGGTAAGAAAAAAATTAGCAGTAAGGACTATCTTCAACTATCTCGGTCCGTTAACAAATCCTGCCGGAACAAAAAAGCAGGCTATAGGTTTTTTTAGCCCCGAGCTTCTTCCTTTATATGCAGAAACAGCTCTTGCACTGTCATTTGAACGATGTCTAATTTATTCCTCTCTTGACGGTATGGATGAAGTTTCCCCTATAGCTGATACAATTGTATATGAAATCCAAAATAGTATAATTAGTAAATTTATTATCAGACCATGTGAATATATCTCTAAAGAAGAATCAAGGTTAATTCCTTCACATCTTTCTCCCGATCAAAACGGTCTTCTCTTCATTGATACTATAAGCTCAGGCAGGTCAACACCTCTTGCCAAGCTCCTCGCACTTAACTCAGCGCTTTCATTTTATGCATACGACAAAAACAACAGTATACGTGACTCATATAAGAAATCACTAGATGCAATCATGGATGGTACTGTTCATATAAAATTAAAAGAGCTTAGGGGAGATATCTGATGAAATTCAGACTAAACGAGATGATGAATATCAAATCTGGAGAGATCCCTGAAATGAAAGCCATCATAGAAAAAATAAAAATCCGTAACCGTCCACTTACTCCAATAAATAATGCATTTATCGATGAAATAAATATTATTGCTGAATTGAAACATTCATCTCCATCAGCAGGCAATCTTTCAGGAGAGACGGATTACAAAAGTCTTATCATCCGCTATCTTAAAGGTGGAGCTTCGGCAGTGAGTGTACTTACTGAAAAAATATATTTTAATGGATCATATGACCATCTTCATTCAGTTGCTTCATTATGCAGTAAGCCTGTTCTGTGTAAAGATTTTATATACTTTGAAGAGCAAATAGAGGCTGCATACCTCTGCGGTGCGGATATGGTACTTCTGATTGCGAAAATTATTGAGCAGAAATCCCTGAAAAATCTCTATAATAAAATAAAATATTTTGGAATGACTCCACTTGTTGAAATTCATGAGGAAAATGAAATTGAAAATATAATGCCTCTCAATCCGGAATTCATACTTGTTAATATGAGAAATCTTGAAACTCTTGAGATAAACATCAGGACAGGGATTAATACTCTAAAAAAAATTCCGGCAGGAGTTACCACAATCAGTGCAAGCGGAATCAATTCAAGGAATGATATTTCATATATTATGGATGAATGCGGGGTTAACAATTTCCTCATAGGATCATCTCTGATGCGAAGCATTGATCCGGAAGAAATGATAAGGAAGTTTAAAAATGTTTGTTAAACTATGCGGATTTACAAATCCATACGATATAGAAATAATACAAAGCCTCCCGATAGCATCAGTCGGTTTCATTTTTTATAAAAAATCCAAACGTTATGTAAAACCAAACCATGCAAAAAAGATGAGTTCCATGTTAAATGGGAGTAATATTAAATCAACCGGTGTATTTGTCGATGACGACCCTGTATCAATTATGAAAATTGTAGAAGAAGTTAATCTTGACATGATACAGGTTTACGATAAAAAAACTGCACACCAGCTTGCTTCAACGATACCTGTGATTGAATGTGTTCGTATAGGCTCGCAAGATAAAGGAGAATTACCGATACCTCATCCCGGAGGATTTGTTCTATTCGATACATATTCTGCTGTATCATATGGAGGTACAGGGAAATGTTTCAACCATGACTTAATCAGAGATTATCCTTTTAAAAATAAAATGATTATCGCTGGAGGGATAAACATTGATAACATAAAGCCCATTATTATTAATATGAAACCCGCCGGAATAGACATCTCTTCAGGAATTGAAATTTCTGAAGGTATAAAATCTAAAGAAAAAATATTAAAAATACTACAGTTTATTAAGGAGGCTGAATATGACATCAATACCTGATACAAAAGGGTACTTCGGGAAATATGGAGGACGTTTTGTTCCTGAGACCCTGATAAATGCGCTAAGAAATATTGAAATTAGTTATACATCATTTATGAATGATACACTGGAACAAAAAAATTATGAATCCCTTTTGAAAACCTATGCAGGGAGGCCAACACCGGTATATTATGCAAAAAGACTATCCGCAAAATATGATATTAACATATACTTAAAACGTGAAGACCTCGTGCATACAGGCTCACACAAGCTTAACAATGCACTTGGACAGGGTCTTCTTGCAAAATATATGGGTAAACCCCGTGTTATAGCAGAAACCGGTGCAGGTCAGCATGGAGTTGCAACTGCTACATCTGCCGCACTACTTGGCCTGGAATGTGAAGTATTTATGGGGAGTGTGGATGTTGCTCGTCAATCACCCAATGTTAAAAGAATGAAGCTTCTTGGCGCAAAAGTGACACCAGTCGAAACAGGCAGTAAAACCTTAAAAGATGCAATAAATGCTGCAATGAAAGACTGGGTTCGTACTGTGCAAACAACGCACTATATTCTCGGTTCAGTTGTTGGAGCTCATCCTTTCCCTATGATGGTAAGAAATTTCCAATCCGTAATAAGTGAAGAAGCCATTCCGCAATTCAGAGATACTGCCGGATGTGATCCTGATTATGTAATTGCCTGCGTCGGAGGTGGCAGCAACGCAGCAGGAATCTTTGCAAATTACATAAATGTTCCGGGTGTTAAACTCATTGGAGTTGAGGCAGGAGGTCGTTCATCAAATGATGGTGACCATTCGGCAAAACTTAACTACGGAAGGCCGGGAATCATTCATGGAAACCACACGTACCTGCTGCAGACAAAAAAAGGAAACGTGATGCCTGTACACTCTGTTTCAGCGGGACTTGACTATCCTGCCGTAGGACCTGAACACAGCCATTTTCATGAAAATGGAACTGTATATTACGCAACATGCAGTGACTCTGAGGCTCTTAGTGCATTTAAGGAACTATGTCTCAATGAAGGAATAATCCCAGCTCTTGAAAGCAGTCACGCACTTGGCTACCTGCTGACTAATGCTGAGAAATACAGGGGGAAAAACATACTATTAAACCTTTCTGGAAGGGGCGACAAGGATATGCCTATTATTGAGGAGGAACTCGGACTATGAAAAAATATAACGGATTCTATCTAATGGGAAACTATCCCGATAAAGATACATTCATTGAATCTGCCGTAAAAGGCCTTGAATATTTTGATTTTATTGAAGTTGGAATACCCTTCAGTGATCCTATAGCAGATGGCGATGTAATTGCTGATGCAGCACAGTACCTTCTTAATCAGAACTGTACTTTCACGGATATTGCTGAAAGTATAAAACACATAAGAAAAAATATCCCGGCAGAGAAAGACATCTATCTGATGACTTATGCTAATCTTATTTATAATATGGAAATGCCTTTATTCAATACTTTCTGTATTGATAACAATATAAAAGGTCTTATCCTCCCTGATGTTCCATTTTGCGAAAAAAATTTCTTCGCGCCGATGGGACTCGATGAAAGAATTAAGCTTGTGAATTTCATGACTCCGGAAAGTCCACTCGAATCTATTGAGGAAACTGCAAATATCTCTGAAAACTTTATTTATTTTATTTCAATGAGAGGCATAACCGGTTCAAATTTTAATCTAGATGAAGAAACAAAGAAAAAAATCCATTTCGCCAGAAGTAAATCAAAAGTTCCTGTTGTAACCGGTTTTGGAATCAAGTCAAAAGAATCAGCGGCAAAGGCAAAAGAGTTTAGTGACGGATTCATTATTGGAACTGCACTTATCGAAGCATTGAATAGAGGAGGATTTAATTGTTTTGCAGAGTTTGTTAATCGACTTTTTGTTTAACTGAATGTTTTCACCTTAGCCCTTTCCCATAAATGGAACAGGAAAAATATAAAACATTAGTCAACAATTTTATGTTCATTGCTCTTTGAAATATGGTTACTATAAACTACACAAATATTCATAAATGGTAATATTAAGCGGCCACAATGAGGTGGGAGCTGTATATTAATTAAAAAACGCCGGATGGGAGAGTCCGGCGTCTTGAATGGTATTGCGATGTTAGCTCAGTATATCACTTAAGTAATTGCAGTACAGACTGTGATTTTGCATTTGCCTGGGCAAGCATTGAAGTCGCAGCCTGTGTTAAAATCTGATACCTTGTAAAAGATGACATCTGCTCTGCCATATCTGTATCTCTTATACGGCTTTCAGACGCCTGTGTATTTTCATAAGCATTCATAAGACCTTTAGCAGAATGTTCAAGCCTGTTATAGTAAGCTCCAAGATCAGCTCTCTGTTTTGAAACAATTCGTAATGCTTCGTCAGCAAGTCCTATTACAGAATTTGCTTTACCCGGTGTTGAAAGTGATATAAATGTGAGAACTGTCGGGTTACGAAGTCCAAGTGCTGCAGTTGTCATTGTTTCGATGAAAACTCTCTCTCTCTGATGCATATTCGGTCCCATATGAAACCACATAGACGCAGTAGGATGCAGTCTTGCAAAAGAGCCTGTCAGGAGTTTCATTTTGTTAAACTCAGCCTGTGATGCAATCCTGTCGATTTCATCAACAAGTTCTGAAACCTCAATCTGAATAAGCTGTCTGTCTTCGTCAGTATAAGTTCCGTTTGCTGATTGTACGGCCAGAACCCTGATTCTCTGAAGAATCTCATGTGTTTCTGTCAGATAACCTTCAGCTGTCTGAATCAGAGACATGCCATCTTCAGTATTTCTTTCCGCCTGCCTTAAACCCTGTATCTGAGATCTCATTTTTTCAGAGACAGCGAGGCCTGAAGCATCATCACCTGCTTTATTTATACGCATACCTGATGAGAGTTTTTCGATATCTTTTGTCATACTCCAATCATGGAACTTTAAAGTTCTATGAGAGAAAATAGCAGCGATGTTGTGATTTATTATCATTTTATTCCTCCTTGAATTTAAACGCAGTCATCCTTGACAGCATTAAAAATTTCCCTTTTCATAATTTAAGTCGGTCTTTAGAAAAAATTACAGGATTTGATTTACATCTGTTTAAAAGCGTTTATATACGATTAAAGCAATATAATTCAATTTATCATGTCAATATTATTAAATATCTATTTTTTTCATTTTTTTTAAAAAAATATTTGTACTGGCTGATTATGAGTTTAACAATCAACATCTATTGAATCATAACAACAATATAACCTGTAAATATGCCAAGTATTCCCCTGCTTTCATAGACAGCATGGAAATATATATCATTTATTGTTTATAATTAAACACTTCAGGTATGAATACTGAATTTAAGGTCACTAAATTATGGCAAAATATAGCGGAAAAACATTTGGAGGAGGTAATGGCAGTAATAAAATCTCCATTCCATCCATATCAAATAAATTCAACATCAGAAAAAATATTAATGCTGAGAGAGCTGATAACATTATCACAAGTATAATAATCATTCTGAAAAGTATCATATCCAATATCCCTGATTTAATCAGAAATTACCGGACCATTGTTACAGGCCTTGTTGCAGGTTTAATCTTTGCATTTATAATAATACTTATTATAGACTTTAACAAAGTTCAAAACCTTGCAACATATCAGCCAGATATTACAACACGGATTTATGATAAAAACGGGGTACTGATCTCCGAATTTTTTACTGAGAAAAGAGAGATTGTCCCTTACGAAAAGATCCCTAAAAATCTTATTAATGCATTTGTTGCTATTGAAGACAACGAATTCTATGACCATTGGGGAATTAATCCAAAGGGAATAATAAGAGCGTTTTTTGTAAACATTTTTGCAGGAGGTGTAAAACAGGGTGGCAGCACCATAACCCAGCAACTTGCAAAAATACTTCTTACCTCCAGGGAAAGAAGTATATATAGAAAAATTAAAGAAGCTTTTATTGCAATTATGATTGAAGCCAAGTATTCAAAGAACGAAATTCTAAACCTCTATCTTAACCAGATATTCCTGGGGCATGGCGCATATGGTGTACAATCCGCCTCAAAGATATATTTTCAGAAGAATGTCTGGGAACTTAACCTTGCAGAGTGTGCATTGCTTGCAACACTTCCTTCGTCACCAAACATGCTATCACCGATAAGACATCCTAAAATTTCGATTTCTCGGCATAAAATCATACTCGGAAAGATGGTAGAGATGGGATACATCACTGTTGATGAAGCAGAAAAAGCTTTTCTAGGATTCTGGCCTGATTACCTTAACTTTATAGGTGATATTCCTCCTACATTAACAACATGGAGCACAAGAATTGACAACGCTCCATGGTTCACCGAATATATAAGGAGAGAACTTGTTAAAAAATATGGAGAAGAAATGGTTTTTACCGGTGGACTCTCTGTTTATACTACACTCGATGTTAACAAGCAGATGGCTGGACAGAGAATTCTTAAAAAGGCCCTCGACATACAGAGTGTTGTTTCCGGCGGACTTTCTTTCAACAATGAAGAATACATGGTATCTAACTTTTCTGATGAGATACTGCTTGCTTCATATTTATTCAATATTAATTCATTCACGAAAAAAGGATCAGCTGAAAATAATAAACTCAATAATCTTCTTCGAAGCGAGGTTGTTGAAGAACTGGAAGGATTAAATTTTCTGGCAGGGCTTACTACAATATCAGATTTTCTTGATAAATATAAAAGTACATATACTGATGATCGCGAACTACAGCGTGTAGAAGGATGCATTATCTCCATTAATCATCATAACGGTTATATTGAAGCAATGATTGGTGGAGGTGAATTCTCAAGCATTAACCAGCTAAATAGAACTATGCAGTCAAAAAGGCAGCCTGGTTCCTCCATTAAACCTCTTCTGTATTCTGCTGCAATAGAATCAGGAAAATTTACAGCCGCTACAAGTGTTCTCGACTCACCAATTGTTTATCTCGATACTGAGGGAGGGGACTGGCTTCCTGAAAATTATGAAGGAGAATACAATGGATTTATCAGACTTCGCAAAGCCCTTGAAAAATCTATCAATGTTGTATCTATAAGAATTGCTGATACAATAGGAATGGATATGGTAATAAACTATTACGCCAAACTTCTTAAAATGAATGACGCCGAGAAAAAAGCTAGAATCCCACGCAATCTATCAATTGCCCTCGGATCAATTGAAGTAAGTCCTTTTGAAATGACAAGAGCCTATTCAATCATTGCCAATGGCGGTAAAGATGTGATACCGTTTGCAATCAGGTACATTAAGAACCGCAATGGTGAAATAATTGAGAATAAGGAAAAAGAGATAAATGATATAATCGCTGAAAAGACTAAAAAAGGCACTATTCAGGTTATTCGCCCCGATACTGCCCAGGTAATGATCAGCCTTATGCAGAGCGTAATCTCAGCCGGTACAGCGAGAGCGGCATATCCCGGAAGGCCGGCAGCCGGTAAAACCGGAACAACAAACAACTGGAAGGATGCATGGTTTATTGGTTTCACCCCCGATCTCGCAACCGGATTATGGATTGGTTACGATAAACTCGGCATGTCACTTGGAGTAGGCCAGGCAGCAGCAGGTATCGCAGCACCAGTATGGGGTAATTACATGAGAGAAGCTCTCAGGCACGATCCTGTTTCAGGGTTTCCAGTATATGCCCAATTAAAAGATATTATCGTGTGTGCAAACTCTGGCATGCTCCCAGGGCCAAGCTGTAAAAATACAATTACCGAAGTATTTATCCCAGAATTTTTACCTGACAAAATTTGTGACGTCTGTTCAAATCAAAATGCAAACTTTAAGATGTCATCAAAAACACCAGACGAAAATATAATGAAAGATCAGAAACAGAAAATATTAAATAATATAAAAAATAATAAAAAAGATTCTATTATCAATAACATTGGTGATGAGCTTTTGCAATAAAACAGATAACTGTTCTCTCGGATATGAGGATATTAAAATGAAAGATTTCACTATAGACAGCAACGATTCTCTTCATCTCGTAATAGATATACAAGAAAAGCTTTTCAAAGTCATGCCTGATTTCATTCAGGATACACTGAAAAAAAATTGCGGCATTCTGATAAAAACATCTGCAGAGTTTAATATACCTGTTATAATTACAGAACAGTACAAAAAAGGACTTGGAGAGACAATTCCAGAACTTAAAGAAATTACAAATAATGCTTTAAATCTTGAAAAAATCTACTTTGACTGCATGAAAGATGATATGATTAAAAAAGCAGTCATAACTTCCGGAAAAAAAACAATCATAATTTCAGGAATTGAATCACATATCTGTGTATTCCAGACTGCCGTAAGCCTGATCAATAATGGATTCAAAGTGATAATTGCATCTGATGGAGTTGCTTCAAGAAGACTTGAGGACAGAAATATGGCTTTGAGGATGTTAACTGAAACGGGGGTTTTAATCTATCCCACCGAAACCATTGCATTTATGATTCTTGAAAAATCCGGGACACCTGAATTTAAAAAACTATCTCCGCTTTTTAAATAAAAATTTATCAATCGGGCATCTTGTCCCAGAGTATTGCTCTGCCATTAAAAACCGGACCATCGATACATGCTCTTCTATAACCGCTCACGGTATCAATTGTACAGCCAACACAAAGGCCTACGCCACACCCGAAATAATTTTCAACGGATACTTCAACCTGAGTGTTTACATAAGCAATCTTTACAACTTTTTCCATCATTTGATCAGGCCCACAACAGTATATTTTGTCGTAATTTTTCATGGAAATTTTTTCTGGGATCACTTCTGTTGCAACTCCTTTAATTCCATCAGAACCATCATCCGTTGTAAGAATAAACTCATCAGCTAACATATTATATTTGTTTTTTTCAAAAACAAAATCACTGCTTCTTGCACAATATATATATGTGATCCTGTTTCCATTATTTTTTAATTCTTTCATAAGGTAAAATAGCGGTGCGTTTCCAACTCCTCCCCCAATGATAAGAATTTTTTTATTTTTCTCCATAGAAAAACCATTCCCTGAAGGTCCAATCACATTAATTTCACCCGGATTCATATTGCTGATAAGGGAGGTTCCCTTGCCAATAACACGGATTATTATTTTAGCGATATCCCCGTCGGCATCAAATATGGAGAAAGGTCTGCGAAGCAGTGGATCTGTCCCATTCGCTGTTTTAATATTAATAAACTGTCCAGGCTTAAATGATGAGTCCTTAATCTGCACTGTTAATAAATAATGTTCTTTCGCCACAAGTTCAGGATCAAGAAGTAAATAACCCATTAAATCCTCTCATAATTATTATTAAAATCCCGGAGGTAGAAAATTACTATAGCTGATACCAGACTATCCTCGTATAGTAATTAATCAATTAAAAATAATGGCTTCTTTTTTAAATCAGGTTTATTACTTCAATTTTTCTATATTCCGGTCCAGTATTCTTTAATATAGATTCAAAAAGAACAAGCTCACGAAAAAAGGTCTTTATTATTGGTAAAGATAACTCATCCTTTAAATATTCTTTAAATTCACTGGAAACATTACATTCTTTTTTTACCCTTGCAAGTGTCAGGTGTGGAACAAATTTTCTTTTTTCAACGGTAAATCCGAATGTTGATGTTAAACTTTCAACAGCATGTATAATTTCATACAAAGATTTATCTTCACATTTCAACCCGGCCCAGATAACCGAAGGATTATTGTGTGAAGGGAAAGCTCCAATATTTTCTATTCTGTATTCAATTTTCTTCAAGTGATTAAGTGTCAGGAAAGAAGTTCTGAGGGATTCTGCAATATCTGATTTTACTGAACCTAAAAATTTAACTGTGATATGAAAGTTTTGCTTTGGAACAATTTTGAGAAATGAATCATACTTTTTTAAATTATCATACGTATGCTCAATATTCTTTATCTGTTTTTCATCATCAACCGGAAGTGCAATAAAAAGTCGTTTGAAATCTGTATACATTTTACTCAATAATTTTCGGTACTACAATATAGCCATCTTTATAATCAGGGGCGATTTTTTTCAGTTCTTCACGATCAATGGATTTTTTAATAATATCTTTTCTGAATACGTTATTAATCTCAACTATATGATCAGCAATTTCAACAGTTGAAGTATCTATTTCATTAATTTTTTCAACATATTCAATAATACCACTCAATTGCCTTGAGTATTCATCCTTTTCTTCCGGAGAAAGTTCAATTCTTGCAAGTTTTGCAACTTTTATTATATCATTTTCAACAATTTTCATTCTTCCATGAACTCCATCAGTTACTACATATTTTCGATTTCATTATAATCAAAACGACCTATATCAAAATCAATAACTTTTTTTATATCAAAATATTTTATAGCCACTCTTATCTTTGAAGTTTTACCAAAAGGAACTCTCCGAAAAAAAGTGAAAAAAGAAATTCTGTCTCCAGGAGCTATAAAATCCAGCCTGTACTCAAGTGTATCTTTTTCAAAATCAATAGTACTAAGAAGCTCACTATCAGACAAAATTCTTCTTTTTTTCAGGAAAGGCTTTATTTTCACTGAAAACCTTTTCTCTAGATAACTTTCATCTTTTATAAAGAGGAAATTTTCGGATGGAATTATTTCACCTTTATATGACGCTTCAATTTTATCCACAATAAATGGTTTGTTCCATGTATTAACGATAATGAAATGAAAACATGGATTAACCGGAAAACTCTTACCTTTACCCTTAAATAAATTAAATTTTTTTAAATACTCCCAGCCGGTTCTGTCAACATACTCAATATATATATCACAATAAACAGTTCTTATCAATCCTGCTTTTCCTTCTACAATTTCTACATCCGCTCTCTCAGAAGCACGATAAAATAAAATTTTATCACCACCTGAACAGCTTGAGAAAAATATTATCAGAATAAATAAAAGAATAGTCTTGTTTTTTAAATTCATATATTATACTTTTTATGATTGTAAAAAATTCCTATCTCCATTAGGAAACCCATATTGAAATAATTATTATCATTCAGGCAATAACATTTTGATTTTAATTTATCTTAACAAATTCACAGGATAAAGCTTTGCGACGATTACGTATATCATTTTATCTGTTTATATCTACATGTGCTTCAGGAATACTTGCCTATCATTTCATAGAAGGAATGTCGTTTTCTGATTCCATATTCATGACTGCTATCACAATAAGTACTGTAGGGTTTGGAGAAGTCCAACCTCTTTCCGGAACAGGACGTGTTATTACCATTTTTATCATAATATTCGGCATAACAATTGCCGGTTATACACTCGGTACCTTTATCAGAATGTTGATTGAAGGAGAAATAAGTGAAAGACTCGGGAGAAAAAAAGTGGCAAAAAAAATTTTAAAACTAAAAAATCATTTTATAATATGCGGATTCGGCCGAATAGGAAAACTTATAACAAAAGAATTATTAAAAAATAATGAAAAAGTAATTGTTCTTGAAAACAATTCAAAACGAATTCCAGAGCTTGAAGCTATATCAGTTCCATATCTCCTCCTTGATGCTTCAGATGAAAATACTCTTATCAACGCCGGAATCATGAGAGCCAAGGGTTTAGTCACAGCAGTAATGACCGATGCTGATAATGTGTTTATAACTCTCACCGCAAAAATGCTCCGTCCTGATATTTATATCATGGCAAGAGCGTCTGATGCAAAAAATGAAAAAAAGCTAATAAGTGCTGGCGCTGACAAAGTTGTTTCTCCCTATCTTATTGGTGGACAGAGAATGGCCCAGATGCTAGTAAGGCCCACTGTAGTTGATTTTATCGATATTGCCACCATGGATGACAAGCTCGGCTTGAGAATGGAGGAGGCAAAGATCAGCTCCAAATCCCATTATATAGGAAAAACTCTTATCGAAAGTAATCTGCGTAAAGATTATGGAGTAATTATAGTACTGATTAAAAAAGCCAACGGAGAAATGAAGTTCAATCCTCAGCCAAATGAAATACTTGAAGTCAATGATGTAATAGTTATGCTTGGGAAGATTAATGATGTTGAAAAAATTAACGCAATTATTTGAATCTAATCTTTAAGTAAATTTAAACTTGAAATTCCCTTGATTAAATCCTCAATGTTAAAAGGTTTTGCCATGAATAAATCTATAAAACCGGTATACCCTTTAAGATCAAGCGACCACCCGGAAAGAAGTATAGTGAGAGTATCTTCATTTATTTCCTTAACTCTAGCCGAGAGTTCAATACCTGTATAACCTGATACATCATAATCTGTAATAACAATATTATAATTCTTACGTTTGAATTCTTCAAATGCCTCGTTACCGTTGTCGGTAATAAAAACACGATTACCCATTCTTTCAAACAGATTTCCAAGGATCATTTGGAGAGCTTTTTCGTCCTCTACAATCATAATATCTTTATCCTGGATTGCGTACTCCTGCTTCCCCTTGATTATATCATTATTCTCAACAATCATCCTTTGTGGAAAAATTATTTTTATGGAATATTGTTCAACAGATTCTTCTTCAAGTATTTTCAGATTCAATTTTTCAGCAGCATTTCTTATCTCTGAAGGGGAGAATCCATCTAGCGTGAATGGGATGATGTTTTCTTTATCAAATCCATTCTGCTTATTAACAAGAATTGTTAAATACACGAAGGTTGATTTTTTTAGATCAACCTGAATCTGTCCTTTTTTCCCTGCATAGGCGGATACTTTTAAAACAGCCCAGATCAAAAGTTCTCTCAGAAAACCTGTATCAGTCTTTACAGCCATTTCAAAACCAGGATTTTTTTCTATGGTGATTATCCGTCTTTTTTTTCCTTCTTCTACCTTGAAATGTATCCTGGCAAATTCTATTGCATCGTTAACAATATTATCAAAAGATTCTTCCACATCTTCTGAAGATTCAGTCCTATCATCAATAAATCCCAGAATTCTTCTCAACTGATCAATTATTTCATGAACATATTTTTCAATTTGTTCCAGTCCCTCATAAACAGTATCTTTTTCGGTAATTATCTGCAAAAGCTGTGTTTGATTCAATATTACATTAACAGTATTGTTTATAGAGTGTATAAAACCTTTTCCAATATCACTTACCAGATTAAGTCGTTTGGCAGAACTCAATCGTTCTTTCAGTTCTCTTACTCGTGTTATATCCTCCATTATAAGGTCTATCGCAATAATTTCATTTTCACGCAGTACCGGATAAATAATCACATTTACAATCTTTTCATCACCCTCTTTGGTTCGTACTTTAATCTCACCAATCCTTTTGAATGGAATATTGCCTTTTAATATCTCAAGTATATGATTTTTTATTTTTTCAGAATCATATTTAAACAGAATATTTATACCAGAATTATCTTTTGATATTTCATCAATACTATATCCCAGCGTTCCTTCGAAAGATCTGCTGCACCGTAATATTTGAAGTTCTTTACTGAATCTCATTAATGGTAGTGGAGAAAACTCATAATGCCCAGTATTATTTATATCCTCATGTTTGTTGATTGATGACTGGCTTATTTTTCTATTGTCATCATGGATTCTAATCAATATCATTACACTTTGAATGATACCTTTATCAAGAACAGGCTGCATTATTAATTCAACAGGAATAGTCTCTTTTTCAGATGTTTTTACTTCCACATCACAACTCGAAAAGGCACCGTTAAGAGCTTTTACATAGGTTTGAGCCACAAATTTTTTATGTTCATTATTAAATACATTAGGCCAATCAAACTTACTTTCTCTGCAATCCATCCCAAAAAATTGAAAAAAAGAGTTGTTGGCATATACCAGAATACTTTTTGAGGAAATAATACATGCAGGATATAAAAGGTGGTTAAGAATATCTTTATTAATAGAAACGGGAGATTCCTTTTCTCCCGCTTCTATTTTAAAATTTTGCACCATTATTTCGACCTGTATTTAAAAAAGCGTTCTCAAGTTTACCAGTGTCTTTTCTCCTTTTTTAATTTCAACTTCTTTTTCAACCCGGTCTACAATTCCTCCATCACCTATAAGAATAAAATTCAACTTCTGTTTCCCAGGTTTCAGGTTCATCCGACCCAGCTGAAAATTTGCCGGAAGAGTATGCCAGCACCTGAGATCAGGTTTCATCTGTGAAAATAGAGCTACTCCGGTACCTGTACCAGCAAGTGTTCCTATAACGCTCGCGAAAGCCTTAGTTTGTTTAAACTGTTCTGCTACTTTTTTAGCTCCAATTCCGACCCCCATTGAAATTACTACTTTTGTCGTTATGGCCAGAGCAACTCTCTTATAAAGCGTTTTATAATCATCTTCAAGGTTCCTGACTGCTGTATTTTCCACATCTTCAAGCATTGTTGTATTGATAGTTTTCCCACCAGCTTCTACTTTAACTCTGTCAACTTTATTTGATCTCTTCTGAAATTTTGGGATTGGATTTTCCGCAGTTTTAAGTGCAACAGTCACACCTGCAGCTGTTATACCAAGATTAAGATTTTTTGGATTATTGACAATTATATTGATTGCAGGTGTCATGCCGGGATCATTCATCAGTGGTCCTCTCGATTTCTTGATGGCACTTCTACCCGATTGGAAGATAGTTATCAACTCACCGGAATCCGGATCTTCATTATAGTTTTTTTTGAATTTACTTTTCCATTCTGCATAATCATCATCATATTCGAGAAGTTTGGAAACGCGGAGGAGATCATCTCTAACCATTGTCATGGCAGGATTGAGTTCATAGACTTGTTTATATTCAATATATGCAGTTTCTATATCATTTTTATCGTTATTTTTCTCTCCGACAATCTCAAATGCAATTGCTGCGAGATACTTCGCCATTGCATTCTGCTTATATTTTGCTTCTTCATTCTCATTTTTGATTTTTGCCAATTCATTATTTATATATTTGAACTCAACTCTTGCTCCATCATAATCCCCGAGCATCAAAAAGTTGATACCCGCATATACATGAATAAGAACCTTCTCAAAATCCTCACCTCTATAGTTTGCATTGGTATCATTTGTTGCAAAAGACTCTATTTGCTGGCTCACGCTGATAGGAATTATCTGAGCAACTTTACCGGCTTTCAACATAAGCTTATTGCTTGTTTCATAATCACCGCCTGTATGAAGCATAAGACCACATTCCATCATAAAAAGAAGTGAATCCTTCCCTGCACTATTAACATTTGGCAAAAGAAGTCTTGCAGCATCCAGATACTGTCCTTTGTAAAACATATCCTCTGATGCCTGCATTTCCTGGTTATAGTTTTTCGAAGAGCATGAAGCTAACGCAAAAATTATCAGTAATGCCGGTATCAACCGTATTATTTTTTTCATAGTTTTCTCCTGAGTATAATGCAAGATCAGAAACTGATCTTGTCACTTTTAGAGGATTTTAAGAATTCCTGCTGATCTGACCACTCTGTTACATTAGTTTTAGGGTTTATCAGTTTAAGGGTAACTTTAAGGTACTGTACTCTTCGCCCCTTTACTTCTCTTACATTGTCGCTGATATCACCTGTAAGATAAAAATTCGGAGATTTGAGTTCACCAGCAGGAATAGCGCTTTCAGGATCAACCATCCCAGTCATACCTTTTTCAATTTCCTTTAAAGCATCCGCTTCGAGTGAATCATCAATAAATTTTATTCTTTTTTGTATTAGCTTTGTCTGAATTTCACTGGTAATTAGTTCAGTATCAATATGTTCCGATGTTCTGTTGCGGAATTTTTTAACCTGTAAAAATGCTGGTTTTTTATATTCGTCTTTTAAAAATGAATAAAGAGAAGTAACCATTTTATTAACAGTAATTTTTATCTCTTTCGGGCCCCACTCTCCGGAACCTTCAGCCTTATCAACATCCTGATATTGTGTTCCCCCACCACAACTAACTAAAAACAAAAAAAGTACAAAAGATGCAATTTTTTTCATACGACCCCCATTAATTTCCTGTAAAAATTTTATTATTTTAAAAATATAAGAACAAGCTCCAAATGTCAATTATTATCCTGCTCTTAAAAAAGTTAATTGATTAAAAAATCCATAGGTATAACATATATAAAAACAGCTCCTGTTCTTTTTTTTAGTAATATCTGTGACGTTAAAACTTCTTCTGTTCTTTAATTACATTTTTATTAATTATTATGAGTGATTTAATTTGGTTATGTAAAATTAATGTCATTTGCATAATTTATTATATAAAAAATTAGCCTGGAAATGATAGAAAATTTAGAGTAAACATGATGATTTAATTTTCAGGAGATTAATCATAATTGAATAATATATGACGAAAATGGATTAAATCTAACCAGACAGGGAATTTGTAATTACATCTATAACTTTTCTGGAAGCTTCAACTGTTTCTGTATTATTTATTCTTGAAAGGTAATCGATCCTGTCAAGGGTATGCCTGTATAACAAATCATAGTAATCAAGAAGAAGTATCCTGATAAACTCATCGAGATACCCACCATTATAAAGTTCAGTTAGTTTATCAGTTTTTTTTACTCCCAGCTTGCTTTTAAGAGAGTTGACTGTTGATAAAATTTTTTCATCTTCATTAAATCCGGTATATTCTTTCCTTATTATTTCAATTCGTCTTTCAATGGAAGCATCAATATAAATAGCTGCAGCTTCCTTCATCTGTTTGAAAATATTGTCAGGAATATGAAGGTTTCCCACTTTTTTAGATTCTCCTTCAAATATTATAAATTGTTCGTCTTTTAACTGTTCAAGCCTCTGCCACAGAAGTGTTTCAAAACACTTTTGACTGTTCTGTTTAAGTCCTATCCCTCCGAATAACGAACTTCTATGTCCAGCCATTCCCTCAAGATCAACCGAGTTTGAAAGAATTTTTAATATTTCTGTTTTACCAGCCCCGGTGAATCCCTGGAGAACAAAAACTCTGGGTTTAATTTCCATAGTGGAAAGTTGGTCTATAACAAATTTTCTGAATGCCCTGTATCCTTCTTTAATTTTGTATGTCTTTATACCAAGTGAGTTTATTAAAGACGCAACGGCTCCCGATCTCATCCCTCCCCTGGCACAGTAAATAATAATTTCTTTTTCTTTATTCTGTATCAATGAATTGACTATTTCGGTAATTCTTTTTCCTCCGATTTCAGTTCCACGTTTTACAGCATCCTCTCTCCCGACCATTTTGTAGAGTGTGCCCACTTCTTTTCTCTCTTCATCATTAAATATCGGAAGATTAACCGCTCCTGGAATGTGATCTTCATTATACTCGATAGGAGCTCTAACATCTACATACAATGGATTTTTTATTTTTTGTGATTCTTCAAATGTTATCTCTTCCATAATATCCATTATTATATTTAAGATATTAAGCTCTCGCTTCAGTCGTATTATTTTTCAGAGCGGGTTGAAGTAAATTAGCTTCATCAAAGTGATCACTTTTCATAATTCAGGCATTTTAACAGTAACTTTCCCTGTCTTCACTAATTCTCTTATAGCACGGATTACGATTGACATGTAAACTCTCATTCTTCCATTAAAAAGCATCGGATGAAAGTCTTTCCTTGACAGGAATTTTTTTATGATCGTTTGCCCATTAAAGCCATCAACAATCCTGAAATTATCTTCCATCATAAGCATTTCAACAAAAAGTGATGGCACAGCATATAACCCGATTACCTCACCATCATTAAAGCAATAAGCATCCAGAGGCCTTTGGTCAGCAAGAATATATACATGCTGAAATTCCCTGTGGTGATAGTCCTCCGTTTTTTCTTCAAACCGACAGTAACCAAGATCAACAAGTTCCACATCATCAAGTAATATTCCAATTTCTTCCATAGCTTCTTTACCGATTTTACTTCTATTGTCTTTATCCTCTCCGAAAGGAACATGTCCACCAACTGTAATATCAAGGCAATCGGGATAAAGAGCTTTATCTTTTGCCCGATGTTGAAATAATATCTCAACATCTTCTCCGGTATTTCTGCCTATCCAAAGATGTACACCTTCGTGAGGTGTTCCTGTTCTGTAGGACTCTCCGCGTGTAATGCTGACCCCTGCCGGTTTTCCTGTCTCCCAATCCCAAGCCTCAAGAAGCTCTTTATTATTTATAATTTCCTGCTTCATAATAATAAAACATACGATATTAATGACCTTTTTTTATCAATCGAAATTAACATATTACCGATATTATAAATGGATTTCTCACTTCAGTTAACAATCAGCTACTTAAGCTGATATAAACTGGTAGTTTAAATAAAGCCGGCATATAGCTTCCGGCAGGAAATTCAGTTTTCTAAAAAGCAATAACAGAGTATACTATGACAAAACCTAAAAAAACAAAGCTTAAAAGGTTATTCTTTCCAGTTGGCATTTTTCTGCTAATGTTTATCGCGGAATCCATAATAGGAACAGCAGGGGTTGTATCATATTTTTATTTTTCCGGAAAAAGGAATCTATCAAAAATTGAAAAATATACAATTAACTATTCAAAAACAATGGCTGAGGCTTTCACAAGAGTTGCTGAATTCAGTTATTCCACAAAAAAATACTCCTCTTTAAAAACTCTCTTTCATGAAAAAATTGAAGAAAGCACAATTGATGAAGCTTTTTTTGTACTCAATGATGGGAAATTAATTGTACACTCAAGTACAACAATAGAAAAGGAGCTTATAGGTAACATAGCCAGCGATGAAATGTCGTACAATCTTGATATGATTCTATTTCCCGTTAAAACGAAAAACAGAGATCTTATTCTGAATAATTATAATATTATAAACAAAATAATCCCGTTTAAGCGTAATGAAAAAGATTTCTTAAAGAAATACGTCTATAAAGACTTAAACAGCACTGGTTGGCTATTTACCAAGGCTGTTTATTTTAAAGATAAACCGGTTGGAACTGTAAACTTTATAGTAAGTAAAGACCGTGTTTATGCATCAATTAATGAATCAATAAATCAGGCAAAACACTACTCAATTCTGGTTGTTATGGCTTCCATGATAATCTCTTTTTTTGTCTCATTAATTATACTTTTCAGATACCGTTCAATACAGAAAAATGCTTTAAAGTCGTTAACCGATCAAAATTTAATTTTATTGACAGAAACTCCTCCGAATATCCCGTTAACAATAGCTGATATAACTCACGATCAGGAAGATTCACACACTATTTTCCCAGACAGTAATACCATAGACCATGATATGGATTTCATCATAGAGGATGATTTTGATAATGACATAGTTGAAGAGGATGAAACCGGAAATTCTGTCACCATATCACGCAATAGTGGGATAGTTATCCATAACAAAATACCCGGGGAAGTTCTTCCGATCAAGATACATGAAACTCCTCCCGACGAAGACGAATATATAACTGTAGAACTACTTGGTGAAATTGAGCCAGAAAATGAACTGGCATCATATATCGAAGAACCTGAAAGGATTAAAGAGTATATTGCCCCGGTAATAAACCTTGAAGATTATAAAAAATCTATTATTGATAGAGAAATTCGTGACGCAATTCCGATTCGGAAACAGAGGTAATAAATGTTTTTTATAAAACATACCGATATTGGTGAACAATCCGCAGCAATAATCGAAATTGACGGGCATCTCAGCAGCGACTCAGCTCCAGACTTTGATGATTATATCAACAAGTTACTTGATAACAACATTATCTATCTCCTTATAGATATGAAAAATCTTAATTTTATAAGCAGTATCGGTATAGGCGCTATTCTTATGTTACAGAAGTTTACAAATGAAAAAAACGGACTGACGGTTTTTTTTAATCTTAACTATGAAATCACTTCTCTGCTCAAATTACTCGGATTTGATTTATTATTCAACATTGTTTCAGATAGATCTGAAGCCTTGCACATACTGGATAGACATATGGAACTCTTCCCAAAAGAACCAGTACCACAAATTTTCGAAAAAGACAATACTCAAGATGAACCCATTTCAGAAGAAAGTTTAAAAAATAAGTCTACCTCTGTAGATCTTTTATCAATCATTGAAACACCTGAACATCAGACTTCGGTTGACATTACAGAAGTTAAAAATAACGATGCTTTATTTGAAGCTTTCATTATTGAATGCATAAAATGTAAGTCCCTTATAAGAATAAAAGAACCTGGAGATCAACTTTGTCCATACTGTAATTCTGAATTTTCAGTTACTGATAAGAACAAAGCATTATTTAAAATAAAAGAAATTCGGTAATAAACAGATATACTTTCATCACTCCTTTTTTCTTGACTTAAATAACATAGAATTGTTATAATATTTATAATATTAATCTCAGGAGAAATATTATGCCAACTGCTGAAGGAAAAACCTTTTCCTTTGTGGATGCAAGCTATATTGATGCAGCACTACTTGAAAGTATTGAATACACAGGCAATCCGCAAAGAATAAAATATGAAACTGAAGAGTTCAGTTCTGTATGTCCATTTTCCGGTCTTCCCGACATCGCGTCTGTTGAGATAGAATATATCCCAAATAACAGAATTATTGAACTTAAATCTCTTAAGTATTACTATACATCTTTTAGGAATGTTGGCATTTACCAGGAAGCTGCAACAGACAGAATTTATAAGGATATATGGAATTGCATTCAGCCGGTTTTTCTTTCAATCAAAACAGTCTATAATATAAGGGGAGGTATTCTTGCAACTTGTGTAATGGATTCAGAGACAATTAATAAAAGGAATCAGAAATAATATGATTACCAGAATTTTAAAACTAGCAGGCATTTTCTTTGAATCAATATTTGATCGTGCAATAGCAGCCGGAGGTTTTATTATTTTCATTCAGTGTCCGGCATTTCTCATACAATACCGGCAGAGACTTGGAGGCCATGTTGACGAACTTACTCTCCTTATAAAAAAATACAGGTTAGCGGCAGCTGATAACGGCCGTACTGTTGATGAATATATAGGACTGCACCTGCAATCCAATGTTAAGGAATTTGTTTCTACCGGAAAAATCATGTCAGAAAATATAGATAGATTTAACGAACTATCAGCGGCATTAAAAAATCTCACCGAATCTAAAGGAATCTCTAAATTTGTTGTTTTCATCAGGGACATGGATACTGAAATATGCAAAGCAGCACTAAAAAATTTTGTTCCGGGAATCTCTTTTAACATTGAAACAATATTCTATGGAATCCTGGGAATTATTTTTTTTACAGGTGTCTATTTTATAATAAAAAAAACTTTACTTTTAATATTAATAAAGATAAGGAATCGTTAAAAAGACTTCCGTTTATGGCTATTAGCTGTTTAAAATAATCGATTAAAAAAAGCTTTGCTCTCCGGTTTACTAAACATGGCAGGTCAAAATGAATAAACTATTATGTTTCTTCATCATGATGGGAATCGCGTTATACGGATGTTCCTCCGATCAAAACATTAAAAAAATCCAGGAAGACACAATTGATATATCGATTGAACAGGATGGACATTTAATTAATATTTTTGATGATACAGCCGAAATAAGAAGAACCAGGTTTTCGATTAAATTCCGATTTTCTAAACCGGATACCGTTTTTGTCCATGCCTCTTTTTCACCGGAAACCTTTAATAACGCAAAATCAGGTTTACCCCTAAATGATCTATCAGGATTTAAAAAAACCGGAATTGTCGAAGAACTTTTTAACAGAGATTCTGTAATCTACCTTTCATTAAATTCTCCAAATTTTTGGTATTATGCCGATGATAAAGAACATAAATTTAACAATGTATTTAAAAGTGAAGGTAAATACTTATGTACCAGGGAAATTTCAGGTATTGTAGATCTTGATGATAGTGGTGAAAAAATTGATTTGCTCAAAATAAGGAAAAGTGAAATATTCCTTGTAATTATTAAAAGTGAATGGAATGAAGATTATACAAAAATGATGGAAAAATGCCGCAAAGTTATAAAACTAAAATTCATTCTATAAGAGGCTGCTGATAATAATGAATAATTCGCAAAACGATCTCATCTCCTTTGACCAGATGAAAAATCAGATTGAAACTGCATTAATCGGACTTCCGGGAAATGCCACTTCTGATACTGGACTCACTATAGAATTTCAGAAAGGATTAAGCAGAATAAAAGCAGGGATTCCCTCTTTAACCGATATTATGCTTTTTGATTCACTTGAGATTATAAAAAAGCATATTGAAAATTTGAGAATACTATCCTTTGAAAAGGGTCATTACAGCTTTCAATCCCTTAACAATAATATCTTTAACACTGAAAATATTACTGATAATCTGAAAATAGATTTTTTCAGTATTGTAAATTCTTATGTTGAGATAACAAAGAAAGGTAATCTTTCACAGGAAGAGATAAATTCAGTCATAGAAATAATCCGGTGTATGAATTCAGGAGCATTATTCAGTCCTGAAGAAAGGCTCAAGGAACTCGGAGCTTCTATAATTAATGGCAATGATACTCCCAACTGGGATTATATAGCCGGTTATGCCGATATAAAAAGAAAAATAAAAGAATCGATAATTCTTCCAATACAGAACCCTGAAATCTACGATACGATAGCCGGTATGACCAGAAAGAGTTTTGAGTCTAATAGGCCAAAAGCAATACTCTTCGAAGGGCCCCCAGGTGTTGGTAAAACAACTGCAGCAAGAATTATTGCCGGGGAGAGCAGCCTCCCACTGGTATATGTGCCCGTTGAATCCATAATGTCTAAATGGTACGGGCAATCCTCCAAAAACATGTCAGAAATTTTTGATATGTGCGATCTTATGGGAGGCGCTGTAATTTTCCTTGATGAAATAGATTCTCTAGCTGGGTCAAGAGATCAGAATATGTTTGAAGCAACCCGAAGAATACTATCAGTACTGTTGAGAAAACTAGACGGTATTGATGCTGCTGAAAAAACATTGACTATTGGAGCCACCAACAGAATGAATGATCTCGACAGTGCACTCCTAAGCAGGTTCGACCAGATTATAAAATTTCCATATCCGAACGCCGAAGAACGTGCAGCTATATTCAGCAATTATGCAAAACAGCTATCCGATAATGACTGTCTTTTTTTAAGTTCTAAAACTGAAACTCTGGCAGGAAGAAATATAAAAGATATTTGTGAACTTACAGAAAGAAGATGGGCAAGAAGACTTATAATTCAAAAAACGGAAATCGGGCCTCCTCCCTTTGATTACTATCGGCAATCAGTACAACTCTGGAAAAATTCAATTATATGATTTTTTATTAAAGCCTTTTCAGAAGAAATTCAAGCTCTTCCTTATTATTATCTTCAATATTTTTTTTTATTAGAGACTCTCTTATTTTGTCCATATATTGTTTATTTTTAATTGTATCACTTATATTATTAGCTTCACGCATATAATTCCTTTTACAGATATTGATATTACATCTGACGATAAATTATCATTTTTAGTATAATTTAAATAACGAAATATTTTCAACAAACGAAAATGAAGAAACGGCAGATATACTGCCGTTACTGCTGGTATGATTCGTTTCAATACTAGAATTTATATTAAATAAGTCAAACAGTTAAAATAAAATTTTTTTAAAAAATTTTAAGCCCATGTGAGTGGAAGTTCAGGATCGAACTTTCTCGACATATTCCGGTTGAATGGGATGATTCTTACACTGTAACCAAAACGTCCAGACTGGAGACATAACATCTGACCTGTATAGGAATATAATCCATCTCCATCACTGCCAACACGATCCATCGGTACCGCAACCCCATCGCTTATGTCACCGAACTGATCCACAGACCCAAAGTATAGTTCTGTGAGCACATCTTCCGGAGATATTTTCCCCAGATTAATTTTTGCACTGACACGAAGAACCGAACCCACAGTGACAACCGTTTCATCTTCAATATTCATTTCAAGGACACGCGCATCAGGCCAGACTTTTTTTATTTTCTCCTTCCACGCTGCAAGTTCCTTAGATACTTTGAGTTTATCTTTAAGGTACTCTGTATAATTTGTATGGGCAAGGTGGTAATATTTTTCAGTATAATCCTTAACCATTCTGTTGGTATTAAATTCTGGAATAATACTTTTCATAGACTCCTTTATTTTTGCAAGCCAGGCCTCAGGGATCCCGTCATCCGCTCTTGAGTAAAATAACGGAATAATTTCCTCCTCCAGAAGATTGTACAGTGAAAGGCTCTCTACCTCATCCTGGTAATTCTGATCGTCATATATCTCGCCGCTGCCAATAGCCCATCCATTATTTGAATTATAAGCCTCATCCCACCACCCGTCTAGGATACTGACATTTATTCCACCATTTGGTACTACTTTCATTCCACTGGTACCAGATGCCTCTTTTGGTCTAATAGGATTGTTTAGCCAGATATCTACACCCTGCACAATATACCTTGCAACATTGATATCGTAATCTTCAAGGAATACAATTTTTTTTCTCAGTTTCTCATCACGCGAAGTATGTATTATCTCTTTTATAAATTCTTTTCCCAACGCATCTCTAGGATGTGCTTTCCCGGAAAACACAATCTGTACCGGTCGCTTCTGTGATGATAATATATTATATAACCTTTCCATATCGCGAAAAAGAAGCGTTGCTCTCTTATAAGTTGCAAATCTTCGGGCAAACCCTATTGTCAGCGCTTCGGAGTCGAGTACAGAACTGGCGACTATTGCCTGTTTTTTTGGAACACCTCTTGCCACCAGTTGATTATGAAGGCGTTTTCTTGAAAAACTAACCAGTCTTTCCCTCAATCTTTCCCTACATCTCCATAACTCAGAATCTGGGATATTATCAATTCCTTTCCAAATATCTTTTGAAGCGGGATTATCAATCCAGTCTGGTCCAAGATACCTGTTAAAAAGCCTCATCATTTCATCAGAAGTCCATGAAAGAGTTTGTATACCATTTGTAATGTGTCCTATAGGAACTTCATGTGATGGAAGCTGCGGCCATATATTGTTCCACATTTTTCTTGAAACTTCTCCATGAAGTTTTGATACACCATTGCAGCCAAAAGCAGATTTTACCGCTAGAACCGTCATACAAAACTCCTCTTTTTTATCAAAAGGATTTTCCCTCCCTAAAGCCATAAACGCATCAGAATCAATTCCAAGTTCTTTGTAAATATCAGAAAAATACCTATCAATCATTTCAGGAAGAAAACGGTCATTCCCTGCAGGAACAGGGGTATGTGTTGTAAAAAGGTTACTTGCTGTCACATATGAAAGAGCTTCATTGAATGTCATGCCATGCTCTTTCATCTCCAATCTTATCCTTTCAATAGCCAGAAAAGCCGCATGCCCTTCATTCATGTGATATACTGTAATATTAATCCCCATTGCTCTGAATGCTCTTACGCCTCCGATGCCAAGCATGATTTCCTGCCGAATTCTCATCTCATTATCTCCGCCATAAAGCTGATCTGTTATTGCTCTGTCATCAATGCTATTGAGTTCGATATTTGCATCCAGGAGGAACAATTTCACTTTACCTATCAGCACTACCCAGATTTTTGCATAAACCATTCTGCCTGGATATTCCACACCTATAACCAATTGTTCTCCTGATTCATCAATAACTGGATTTATCGGTATATTATAGAAGTCAGTTTCTGGATATCTCTCCTGCTGCCATCCATCAAGGTTAAGATATTGCCTGAAGTAACCAAGTCTGTAGAGTAACCCCATCCCGTAAAGAGGTAGTCCCAGCTCACTTGCAGATTTTAAATGATCTCCCGCCAGAACTCCAAGTCCACCAGAGTATATAGGTAAGCATTCATGAATTCCAAACTCAGCCGAGTAATAAGCTATAACCTGATGTTTAATATTCTCACTATTCTGGTCATACCATGAGATTCTTGTCATGTGACGTTCCAGTTCATTTTCTACTCTATGCATATGAGCAACAAAGCTCTCTGATTCGGCAGCTCTGTCAAGAGCTCTCTGTGACAGTGTTCCAAGAAAGTTTATAGGATTATGGCCCACTTCACGCCAGAGATCAACATCAATTCTCCTGAATAAGTCTATTGCTTCAAAATTCCATACCCACCATAAATTATTTGCAATCTTCATAAGAGGCTTAAGTCTTTCCGGAAGATAAGGGACTACCTTGAATTCTCTGATTTTCTTCATATATGAATCTCCATATAATAATGAGTTTTTTAATAACAGGCTTTCAATTAACAAAAAACTGATTCCAACGTCATTTCTCAGATCTCAGATTGATCATGCTAGAGGTACTGCATTACTGTTTGCAAAGAGTGTTTGTATCATCCCTTCTGAATTAAAAATAATTTTCTATAAATTAAATTTTATGGCCATGCCTTCTTAAAGTATTATCACATTTTAATTATAAAAGCAATTAAAGAAACATAAATGGGTAGACCATTAAAAATTAATAACTGGAAAAGTATTTTTCAACTATAAATGATGAAAAAATCCTGTTTAAATACAGTTATCATGAAATTCAAATATTATTTAAAATAGTGGAAGAAAAATACTGAAAACAGAGCCGCCGTTTTCGGAGGGTTCAACCGAGATAAAACCTCTATGCCTTTTGATAATCGTATAAGCAAGTGCAAGTCCCAGACCTTCACGTCCGATCTTTGTTGTTACATATGGATCAAATATTTCATTGTAAGAATATGGATCAATACCAGACCCGTTATCTTTTACTGATATTAAAACATATCTTCCAGAAACAAGTGTAATTTCCCTGAATACTGATTCCTTCTGCACCTGAATCTCTTCTGCTTCTATTATAATATTTCCATCAGTCCCTTCAACCGCATCTATGGCATTTTCAATAATGTGACTTAAAGCTTCACTGATAAGTTCGCGGTCAATCTCCGGAAGATTGAGATTATCCTGAACAGTAATTTTATAATGGCCTTTATAATCGGAAAAAATTTCAGGTGTGATGTTTTCTATAAGCTTTTTTATGTCCGTCTTTGTTTTTACCGGTTTCATTCCTCGTGAAAAAAGTCCAAGCCGTTCCGTAAGGATTTTAATTCTCAACCCGGCACTTTCGGCATCATTAAGCAGTTCTTCCAGTTCACTCCCTTTCTCAACATCCATTTTCGCAAGAGACAAATTTCCAAGAACTGCAGTAAGAGCATTATTATAATCATGTGCAATTCCACCGGCAAAGTTCGCCACTGCACTCATTCTTCTCATGCTTCTACTCATCTCCCTGCATTTCCTGATATAAGATCTGTCGATGAGGTGACAGATAATACCAGCGAATGAGCCTTTGACATCATTAACCGGAGTTATCTCAAGATCATACAAACGGGCAGTGCCATTGAATGTGAACTGAATATCTTCAAGTGTAATCAAACTGACAATGTTCTTGTTGAAAATTTCCAAGGTAGAATTTATTTTACCGGTATTCTTTTTATCAGTAAATACTGAAATACCTTCTCCGCAAAACAAGGATTTTTCTACTCCTGAAATTTGCCAGAACCAGTCTGTGGCAAATATAATATTAAGATCAGTATCAAGTTCAATATATAGAGTTGAAGATAATTGTATCACATTAAAAAAAGGAGATAACGCTTCATTGTTCTGCACAAACCTGACTATAGCCGATTCCGTTTCCTTATAATAAATTGTATCTATGTGTTTAATCCCTTTTACTGAAAAGATAAATCTCGCTGGTATTTCTAAATCAAAAGACTTTTTACTGTCATCATGAGTAAATACCTCTATATTCAAACCTCTTATATCTCCAGTTTTATTTATTCTATTAACCGGAGAGAGTGCTGACACAGCGTATCTATTATGACCGGTAATTATTCCGGTTTTACTAATTTCAACAACACCAAACCTTTCATTAAGTAATATTTTCTCCCGCACCGATACCTCCGTGTTTCTAACTACAGCATATTGAACCTGAGCTTTAGTTTTTTCATAACATCAACCGGATCGCTTACAACAACCCTTGTTCCTGAAAGCACATCAAGAAAACCTACTTCATTCGAATACCTTGGCACTATATGCTGATGAAGATGAGGTATACTCGCCCCACTCCCATCACCCAGATTATATCCAATATTATATCCGGATGGATTGAACTCCTCATCAATAAATCCGATAGTTTTAACCAGCAGGGAATGCATTTCCAGTGCCTCGGTGTTGGTCAATTCTTTAATATTACATATATGTCTTTTAGGAAAAATCATAACATGACCCGGATTAAAGGGAAAAAGATTCACTGCAATTATAAACTTATCAGTAGTGTAGACATTAAGATTTTTTACAAGAGGATTTGAGTCCCTTATGGCACAGAGGATACAATCTACTGAAGGCTTGTCTCCTTTCACATATTTTATCTTTTCTGTATTGAATAGATAATTTCTTTCCAATCAGTTTACTTTCTCCCTAAATACATATATATAGAGTATAGTCCCATTATTAAAACAATACTCAATCCCATCCCTACCATTAGAATATATATAAGATTCATCCTTTTGGCAAGTGTTAATCTTTCAGAAGTTTTTTCATCTATAATTGACAGTTTATCTGCCAAATATCTTAAGGTCATGTAGTAATCTTTCAATTCAGAGTTATACTTTAATTCCTTGAGCATGTTTTCCGCATCTGCATACATTGTAATTATATCATTTATATCTACATTTTTCTTTTTTAGATAAACTATAGACTCATCGATTGATTTAAATCTTTTTTCTATAGATGATAACTCATCCTGATTGAGTGCTGTTTTTGTCGTTGTGTTATCTACCGGTGTCTGATTTTGAGGAAAAATCGGAACACCGATAATAAAAACCAGAAGTAAACATGAAAATATATGTTTCTTTATCATCATCAGAAAACTCCTCGGGATAAATATTTTTTATTATAATCTATGGCAGAATAATATTGTAGTAATTAAAAAAATAAACAACAGCATGCATAACTGCAAGAGTGTAAAGTCCTGCTATAATATCATCTATCATGATCCCTAATCCCCCGGTCAGGGATTCAAGCAAACCTGCCGGGAAAGGTTTAATAATATCAAATCCCCTGAAAACAATGAATGCCAAAAGAGCATATGAAAAGCTAAATGGAATAAAAAGAATTCCAATCCAGTAACCAAGAACTTCATCAAGAACAACCTGCTGTGGATCTTTGGACCCATAAAATTTTTCAGCAGCATCACCAAGTTTTATCGACGGATAAATCAGCAGTATTATAATTACCAGATTGCAAACATTTAAAACAAATGGATCTGAATCTGAAAATATAAGATTTTCCAACATATAAATTGCCATGGCAACAATGGTGCCTGCAGTTCCTGGAGCTACCGGGGAATAACCTGAATAAAAAACGGTAAAGAAGAATTCTTTTATTTTCATCTGACCTCGGAATTTTTTTTAGCGGGGAAAAAAAGTTGCCAGTTTGTAACAATATACCGCACTCCGGAAAGCGCTGTCATTAAAGTTACAGTAAGCATAATCCAGTAAGGGATTGATTCATGTGTGTCGATAAAACCGCTTCTCTTTGACATATAAATCATTATAATAATAACAATTGAAAGCATCTGGAATGCAGTTTTAAATTTTCCAAATCTGCTTGTGCGTAGCGGTTTACCTTTTTTTATAGCAAACCACCTCATCACCGTAATAAGAATATCTCTTCCTGCAATAATTACAATCATCCATGAATCAAAAACTTCAAAATAGGGGTCAATGGCTATAATGGCTATGAGTGAGGATATTACAAGAAATTTGTCTGCAAGTGGATCTATAAATTTTCCAAACTCAGATTCCTGTTTCAGTTTTCGCGCAAGCCAACCATCAATAAAATCTGTTAATGAAGCAAACCCGAAAATGAGAAGAGCATATATCAGGTATTCAACAGTCCTTATTGTCAGAAAATAAATTATAAATGGAATCAAAATTATTCTCAGGTATGAAAAAATATTTGGCAGACTTAATTTATCCCCTGTCAATTTCAAATCATTACCCCTATAAGATCATATTCAACAGAATCGGTTACTCTGGCTCGAACAATATTATTAACTATATCAGTGCCGGCGGTCAAGTAAAAAACTCCATCCACCTCAGGAGCGTCTGATTCTGTTCTCCCAATATATGTATTATCATCAATCTTCTCTTCAACAAGCACATCCATATCAAAACCGATTTTTTTATTAAGTTTCTCCCTGGAAATCTCCAGTTGAAGTGACATAAGTTCCTCTAGCCGTTCGTTTTTTTCTTCAATAGTAAGCTTATCTGGAAATTCAGAAGCCTTTGTACCCTCTTCAGGTGAATAGATGAAGCACCCTACCTTGTCAAGTTTTGCCATCTTAATGAAAGATATCAACTCGCGATATTCATTTTCTCCTGCTCCCGGATAACCTATCAAAAAAGTTGACCTTATTGTTATACGAGGAATTTTCTCCCTTAGTTTCTCAATAAGCTGAATATATTTATCACTATCGCCGTCTCTTCCCATCGATTTCAGCAACGACCTGCTGACATGCTGAAACGGGATATCTATATAAGGAACCACCTTTTCATTATCAGCTATGAGATTTATTATCCGATCTGTTATGTGATCGGGATGACAGTAAAGAAGCCTTATCCACCGGAGTTTATCTATTCCGGATATTTCATTAACAAGAGAAACAAGATCCATCTCCCCGAATCTGTATACCGCAATATCCTGAGCTATAATATTTAATTCAAGTGCACCGTTATTCACTACATCGTTTGCATCTTTAATAATCTGTTCCGGCGGGAAAGGAACATGTGGCCCCCTTATAAGTGGAATCGCACAATAACTGCAGTTGTTGGAGCATCCATCTGAAATTTTAAGGTATGAATATGGATAACTGTTATAAAGTTTTACTCGTGATGTGACAATTTTTCCTGTTATTATTCCAAATTTACGACACATTTCCATTACGAATTTATCATCAGGTATACCATAGAGAAAATCTATCTCAGGAATTTCACCCGCTATTTCATTGAAATATCTTTGAGATAAACATCCGGTAACAACAACCTTACGGCTAAATGTTTTAGTATCAATTTTCGCATGGCGAAACATTTTTAACGGAGATAAATGGCTTTTGTTTAAACTATCCCTGATTGAGACAGCATCAAGTATAACCTCGATAGCTTCTTCTTTTGCAGTTTGAATAAAACCACAGGTATTTATTATTATTAAATCAGAATCTTCTGATGCATCAGAGGAAGAGAAACCGGCACTAATCATCTCCCCATTGATTTTTTCAGAATCAACTAAGTTTTTTGAACAACCAAGTGAAATAATATAGAAAGAAAGATCGGAGGATTTAAACACATCTCACCAGTCCTTAACATCAATGTGATAAAGATTCGGATTTGTTACATCTTTTTTCCATGTTATTATTTTATTGGCAACCTGACCAGGTTTACCAAATACAAATTCTTTACCATTTATTGTAGACTGGATACCACCGGCATTCCCTATTTTCATCTGTATATATTCCGAAGCTTCCCATCTTTCAACGCTTCCGGCGGGCATAAACCCTCTCTGTTTTCTGTTGCCATCAAGATATATTTCAATAAATGATTTCTGTATGAATTTTACTTCAAAAACAATCTTCAAACTTTTATTACTTTGTGCTATGACCTTTGTATTATCACCTTCGGTTAAAGGTTTAACCTCGGTGTTCCCTGATGTATTTGCTGCAGCATTCATCTCAGCTTTTAAATCACGTCCAAGGTCTATCATTACCTTAGCTCTGCTTTCAGTAAGACCTTTTAATGTAAGAAGAATTTCCCGAGGACATTCGGCAACAACAACAGGAATCTGTTTATCTATTTCCATAACTATGTCTTTATCATTGTTCAGAAAATTTACTGTTACTTTATTATCACCAATCTCTTTAAGAAGAAAAACAACCTCTTTATTCTCAACAAGGAACTGAACAGCTTCTCCTTTATAAATAAGCGTAAAACCCTTATCGTTTGAGAGCTGCAGATTTTTTATATTTTTTATACTGGAATTCTGGCTCTCTTCATAATTTTTCTTTATACGTGCTACGGAATCAGATTCATCAACAGTGACATCAGCCCTGTTCATCCACCACAATCCCCATATAATAAGAATGGAAAGAAGAGCAACTCCACCAAAAAAAACAAAATTTCTATACCTCTCATAAAAAGCCTGGACATTGACAACAAACCGTGACTTGGATGGCCTTGTCAGTTCCTCAAGAGGAGTAGCTGATTCACCTATTTTATACCCCTTATACAGCATTACAATCTCTTCAGGATCAAGTTTTAGAAATTCTGAATATGTTTTCAGAAAACCGATTATGTATGTTTCCCCGGGGAATTTATCAAAATCCTCATCTTCCAGCGCTTCAATAAAAGAAGGAGACATATTTGTATCAAGAGATACATTTTTTATTGTGAGTTTTTTCGCTTCCCGCGCCTGTTTAAGCCTAATTCCAATACTCTCCACAACTTACTCCTCTGATATCATAGGATTTTTTATAACCCTTGCCGTTGCTGGAACATCAAATTTGAATATTCCATTCGGCAGATCAACGTTTGTCTTTATATCTGACAGTGTAATTTCAACTTTTTTTCCGGAAGATGTAAAACCCTCAGCTCTCTGAATAAAATAGTTTTCAGAAATCCAAAGATTGATAGTCTTGTACCCTCCCCTGCTTTCTTTTTGTTTGAGTACGAGAGTATACATTTTGATACCATCAACCATAGTCTCCGGTTCAGTTTTCGAAGCAAACCTGTAATGATATTTGGAAAACAGCCTGTTTAAGCCAGCCTCAGAACCGGAAGTAAAGAGCCCGGAATCCGACATGAGATCCTGCTCTGCTACAACATTCATTGAAGGGATATATATCCACATCATTTTACCATCTGATACAATTTTCTGTCTTGAGGGTTGTAGAAATTCCATAATAAGTTTGTCGGCAGATTTAAATCTCAGTATCCCGGTCTGCGTATTTTTCTTTCCCCCTTTATCAGAGAGTATTATAAAATTTGCCTGATACGATTCAAGTCCGCTATAATTCTTTTTAATATTGTTAACAACATCACTCACGGTAACAAAATCAAATTTATATGCAAAACCATTGATTGTATAAAAAGAAAAAAGAAGCGCGATGGTTGCAAAAAAATATTTTTTTAATTTAAACATAAGTTTTATTCTTTTTAATAATAAATTTTTTATATCAAAACAGCGGTAATTACTGGAACACACTCTGCAATTACAATAAACACAGGAAAAAAGTCAATACTAAAAAACCGTTGCATGGCAAATGATTTTTCACAAAATGCCTGAATAATTATCCTGTCAATCTTTTACTGATGTAGCTTCAATTCATCTCAATCAATACTATTAACTCAGGTCATTTTATGCCATTATTCAGACATGTTCAATTTTTCGTTATTCATACTGCCGCTTGAAACGGAACCATATTAGAGTTTGCATGTTTTTTCAACTAATTACTTTTCCCCAGAAAAAAATGTATTAAAATACTGGACAAATATTAAATTAAATATAAACCGTTAATTAAATAAATGTTCAGGGATAACTA
This sequence comes from Spirochaetota bacterium, assembly GCA_963664815.2. Classification (GTDB taxonomy): domain Bacteria; phylum Spirochaetota; class UBA4802; order UBA4802; family UBA5550; genus WRGT01. Next base: position 783,357 of record CAXXHB010000002.1, on the reverse strand, counting down.
TGAAAGCCATATACATAGGGAATAAAAAACTTAGAGAAATTGATCTCCTTGACCCGAAACTCGATGAAGAGCTTTTTGTGATTATGAATGAATATTCTCTTATGGAATCGCATATAATCTATTTTTCGGCAGGCGATTCGAAAATTAAAGAAATACTTATAAAAAAAGATCCAACCTATTCTATTTGAAACTGTCTCTTATTTTTTTCACTTTCAATTATTGTAATCATAAGATCAACAATTGCCGGATCGAGCTTTTTCCCTTTTTCGGAAATCAGAATCTCAATAGCCTCCAAGGTGCTCATCCCGTTTCTATACGGCCTGTCTGAAATAAGTGCGTCATAAATATCAGCTACGGCTATCAGCCGCCCCATGAGAGGTATAGCCCTGCCCTTAAGGCCAAACGGATAACCGCCTCCATCCCATGACTCATGATGAAATAATATCCCGTTCAGAAATCTTTCATGACCGGGAATCTCTTCAACAATTGCAGAACCATCTTGGGGATGTTTCTTTATAATTTCCTTCTCTTCATTGTTTAGAACCTCCGGTTTATTGAGAATAAACTCAGGGACACCTATTTTACCTATATCATGCAGGTTTGCTGAAATTTTTAGATTATTTAAAAAGATCTCATCCATCTCCATCATTATCGCCAGTTTTTCAGAATAGTATGCAACCCTTTCACTGTGTCCTGCAGTCCATTTAGATTTTGCATCTATAGCTTTTGAAAGAGCCACCAGTATTCCGAGGAAGAGATTCTCCTTTTCCTCGAAATATTTCACACTCTTCATGGCAACACCGGCCTGATCAGCTAAGGCTTTTAATGTATCAAGCTCAAAATCAGTAAAAAGTGTATCCGAGTCTTTTCCTATAATGAGTGAACCCATATACTCTTCATCAAGAAATATGGGAAGATTAATCATACAAGAAAAATTCCGATGATTAAGATTATTTAAAATATCCAGATATTTTCCATCTGTATTCTTATCAAGAATGAAGAAGTTTTTATTTTTTTCCAGATTATCCCTGCCAAGATTATCAAAAGATAAAGCTGATTCCCCGCTAAATGTGATTTTAATTCCTTTAATATATTGTGAAAGAATTATGTATTTTTCTTTTACAATATCTATTGTCCCCAAAGCTACCATACACTCACTGAAAAGTTCTGAAACAATATTTGTTACCCTGTCAATAAGATCATAACGTGAAATGGAAGACAACACAGCTTTATCGATTTTATTCATGACTGAGATTGCCTCCATTCTTTTATTCAATTTATCGATATCCTCCTTAATCTTGTCCGCCATTCTGTTGATAGATGCAGAGAGTCCGCCAAATTCATCCATTGAAAGAATATGTGTCCTGATATTGAGGTTTCCTGAAGCAATACCGGCAGCCTGTTTATCAAGTTCAAAAATCGGTTTTGATATATGAAGCGCTATAATTCTCGAAAGAAACAGTGAAAGCATAAAAAGAAAAAGCGTATAAAGTAAAGCAATCTCCTTCCCTCCGAAAAAAGCTATGACACCTTTTCTATCCGATACAATCCTGGCAATGTAAATGTTTTTATCAAAAGGCCGTGTAAGATTTATCCAGAAATAAATTTTATCGGTCTTCCCATAAAAAGGTGTATACGTGGACGAGAGTGTTCCTTTCTTTGTGAATGTATATACATCAGTTTCCTCTTCAATGCCGATGTCGCTTTTTGCTATAAAACCATAAACATTTCTATAAAGGCGAAACCATTTTTTTTCCATCGTTGAGTAGTAATATAAATCAAGCTTGTTCCTGTGAGGATCGCCGGATGGCCCGTCTTTAAAAACTGATATAAATGGAAATGCTGTATTCATTCTCCCATCGTATGATTTCCCGATATAAGATTCAATTGCATCATCCGGCAAACCACTGTTCTCAAGCCAGTCATTTACAACTGTAGATACTATATGCTTTAAATTATTTGTTGCAATGGAGGTATAAAAAATAAAAGAAAAATGACCTACAAGAAGCCCGAATATAGTAAAATATATTGTAAGCTTATATTTAAATTTAAGTCTACTGAAACCGGAACTAATAATATGAATTATTCTGCTGAACATCTGTTTTAACTGAATCAATTTTATTTACTTAACTATGTCACTCATATCTTTAATTTACACATGTGAGTCAATGTTTTTATTAATAAAAACATTATTTTTAATAAAAGTAGCCATATCACTGGGAATATCCGCTTCAATCTTTATTTCATGTTTTTCAAAGGGATCAAAAAAGAGAAATGAATGTGAATGAAGTGCGCACCGGTGAAAACCGGCTCTCCCTGCTAATATTTCACTATCTCCGTTTTTCACATAATCAAGATAAATTGTTTCATCAAACCCATACATCTTATCTCCGATTATCGGATAACCTGCATATTTCAGATGAACACGTATCTGGTGCATCCTCCCGGTAACAGGAAAAGCTCTCACAATAGAAAAAAAGCCTGATTTTGAAACCAGTTCAAATTCTGTCATGGCAGACTCATCCGCTCCTGCATATGCCTCTCTTTTTTTATTTACAGGAGAATTTCGCGCAGGTCCGATAGGAACATCAATTATAAAATTACTCTCCGCTACATCTCCAGTAACTATGGCTATATACTCCCTAGCTGTTTTACTGAAATTTTTCTGAACTGCAGATGCTGCTTCAGAATTTTTCCCAAGTAACAACGCTCCCGAAGTTTCCCTGTCAAGTCTGTGTATTGGGAAATATTTTCTCCCTGTATATTCTTCGAGAAGCATAACAAGCGTGTTTCGGAAAAAAATTCCTGAGGGATGAACAGGAAGATTACCGGTTTTATTGACAGCAAGGTAATTTTCATTTTCAAAAATTACAGAGTACTTGGGATCAATATCAGGTTCCATTATTTTGCCGGCCAAATATTCAATCATGTCACCAGGATGAACGCTTTTTTTTAAATTATGTATCACCAGACCATTCAGCTTAATCTTTCCCAGGGATATCTCTTTCTGCCAGGATGTTCTGCTCATATAGCTGAACCTTTTTGAAAGATAAAGATCAAGCCTTAATCCATCATAACCATTATTAACTAGTGAAGCTATTACTCTTTCTTTTTGTCTCAAGTCCGTCATATATATAATCAGCTCAATACCGAGATAAGGTTTTCTCTCAAACGTCCTCTCAGGTCAAAGTCTTTGATACTCACAATCTGGTCCGGGTGTCTCAGAAATGCAAGATGCCCGGTTTGCCCATCCGATCCCTGAATCATTATATTACGGGCAAACTCAATATTTTTTAAAGCACTAGTTCCTTTATTTTCCTTACAAATCCCAGCGTTAAATATAAGCTCAGGGAGAGATTCTATATTGCTTTTCAAAGAGTATTCTTTAACAAGATATAGAATTTTAAAAAGTAAATCTATTGATTCTACTGAAGTGATACCGTTTATATAACCGATAATATGACCTCCATTACTTCTCAGCACAATATAGCTGCCTGTGGAAGAATCCAGTGTTTCATTTATAATTTCACTAATCCTTTTATACACCAGATCTCCTGAATCTTTACCGCATATACGGTTAACATCCACAAGATTATATAACTCAGCACAGAAAACATGCCGCAATTCATCACTTCTGTAAATCCCATTTTCATCATATACTTCAGGCAAAATGAAATCTTCAAAATATTCCCACCTTTTAAAACCGGTAAGCACATCTTTATACATTTTTTCTGTGTCTGAATTCAGATCATCCTCTCCTATTCTGCTTTCCCCGGATTCAACGCTTCCTGTATCATTCCCAGGTTGAGTTGTATAAGTTTGAAGTTCTTTCTGAAGCTTTGAAACTTCATCAAATGCAGCCTTTATCCCCTTGTTCATCAATGTCTCAGCGAAATACTCAGCCACTGAACAACCAGCTTCAAACAAATCAACAAGATACACATCTTTTTTATTTAATATCATTTCAAGATGCCGCACCTTGGGATGAATAATCTTAGCATTAATAAGAAAATTGTAATTTTCAATAATATTGCGCGATTCAATTTTTCCAGGCTGATAAAAAATATTCAGTATATTATTAAATTTGATACACAAGTTATAACATCGCGCAGATAATAAATTTAAGGTTTCTTTCAATAGCCTTATTTCACCGGGAAGAGTTGAAATATTTTCATACTCCATCAATTTTTTTATAAAATCATCTTTCTCTGTTTCAGATGGGTATTTAAAGTTCTGCAAATCTTTTCCTCTTACTCCCTGAAGTTCAATTGATAATGAACGATAATCATCTACAGCTTTAGTTAGATCAGGAAAATTATCAAAATAACCTTTTATTATTATATTATCATATTCAAGATCAAAACTTTCATATGTTACAAGCATTTCAAGTATGTACTTCAAATATGCATCAAAAACTTTCATCAGTCTGAAAAAAGGTTTCAACTGGGATTCCTTATTCCATACACTCAAGCTTCCACGCGCTTCTATCTCAAACAGTCGCTTTGAGAGATTCTTCCCCATTTCGCAATACTTTCCGGGAATGTTCACAAGTTCAGAAAGCTTTGATTTTATCCTGGTGCCTTCAGTAATCTGCTGATGACTCTCATTTTCAATTGCAGCTATTGCTTCTTTTGTATATTCTTTCTCTGAACCGTTAAGCATACCCTCTTCATTTATAATATACATAAGCTGATTAAATGTTTTCACCCTTACCCCAAGATAAGCTGTGTAATAAGAGTATAATGCACCGAGAATAGTTCCTGTTATTAAATCCCCCTCATTGTACCTGACCTTTTTATTATTAACAACCGGACGGTCAGTAAGAAATCCCACATGTCCGAAAAATCCATGCCCGGGTTGTTTATCTTTATATACTTTTTTTAAGGCGCTTTCGATATAATTAATATTTCTCATAACATAAATATACGAAACAGCAAAATCATTCATCTCTTCAAATATCTCAATAGGATGATATGAAAGATTCCGCTTCAAAGAAGCAAGTTTATCAATTGATTCACCCATCTTATACAATCTGACAATTGAATTATATTCAAGAACACTGAGATAATAATAATATTTATCCAGAATTTCTTTAAGATCAAAAATGATTTCTCTATGGGCGGCATCAGCTTTAAGCCTTATAAAGTCAAGTGTCCTGGAAAGATACCTGTGAGTAAACGTTGTAATTGTACCGAACTCAAGTGCAAATTTTGTGAGCCTGTACCAGTCTGTCAGCCAGAAACCTGATTTCCTGAGGCGGGTAATATCATCTTTTTTTTTCCCTGCTTCTTCTTTTAAAGTATATTCATGTGCAATCCGCACCTTAACCTGATGTATCAGATCCTCAGCCATTCTTTTTTTTGCAAGATTATTAAGCCCGGATGAGGCAATTACAGCCAAACGGTCCTTTTCAGATGCATTCAACTTTATTTTTTTATCTATAAGATACCGATTAAAAGTGTCTATTGTTTCCTTAAATGTAAAATAATGCTTTCTTTCAGCACTGTTTGCTGAGTTTTTTAACTCTTCAAGAATCTTGTTCAGCTTTTCCAGACATTTTTTATTTTCTTCTGTATCTGTACCGATTTCTTCAAGGTAGATATTAACATTTTTATCAATGCCTCTCAAAGATCACCTCTTGTATTTTGCTTATATTATGTTAATTTCCATATAGATAAATTTCAATCATATAAATTTGTTTTTTTAAGATATAGCTTAATACAGTCGATATAAAAAATTTCATTTTTTAACTGATTCTGTCTTTTTACAACCCATGGTCAATATCTGCCGACAGCAGTGAATTCCGCTATAGCTGCCTCGAAGATACATAACAATCCAGTAACATACGGCCAAAAACATATATTTTCGGTCTTTTCAGCGGAACTGTAACTGAGCTATAACAATTCTGTAACGACGCTCTATACTTAAGCAATACTATGAGCAGGGTATTTCCAAAGTAACTGTCTCTTGTTTACGAATGGTCAACCTTATTCATTTCAGCAGAAAGTACCTCGGGAGCTGATGTGGATAACAATTTAATATTAAAGAGGTCCGTTCCTTTTTTAATAAAAAAGAATTCCCGATTTTCCGGAAAGAAATATGAATAAATCAGTAGTATAGATCCCGCAAGGATTTTGATTAAAAATGTTATGCATCTTTAAAAATTACAGCAGCTTTTATTCCTCCATTCATAAATGGAATTTTTCTGTCATAAGCAAGTCCGAGCACATTTTCCTTTTCCTCTCCCGGGACAATAATCGCGTAACCACAGTTACTGAAATCCTTGCGTATCTTTTTTCCTATTTCGCGGTAGATCAATTTATCTGTGCCATCATCAAGTCTTTTCCCATAAGGGGGATTAAGTACGATAAGTGTTTTTATACCATTGGTGATACTTCCGGGTATCGTGAAAAAATCGGAAACATACGGTTGTATAATCTTATTAAAGCGTTCAGGAATATTTGATTTTGCTGTTTTTACAACATTTTCATTAATATCAGTAGTAATTATCTTCTGTACAAGTTCTTCCTGAGTGATAACATTCATCAAGGCAGTATTTTTTATAAACCGGAATAAGCTCCCCCTGAAACCTGGCCAGTGCATGAATGGAAATTCCCTTTCGCCGGCGGGAAGAGATTTTGCGAGGATTGATGCCGCCTCCAGGCTGAATGTTCCGGAGCCGCACATAGAATCAAGTATCTGCCCGTATCCGCCGAGTTTTGCTTCAAGAAGTATCAGCGCAGCTGTAGTTTCACGCAACGGTGCCTGACAGGTTTTTTTTCCTTCTCCTCTTTTATATAAGAATTCTCCCGACGCATCCAGACTTACAGTGCAAAGATCCCTATAATTCCTTAAAAATATTGTCTGACGTGTTAACAACTTTCCGCTTTCGATACTAATATTAAATCTGTTCAGCCTCTCGCTGATTCCCGCATAAAATATCTCCTCAAGCTTTCCTGTATGATAAATCATTGATTTCGCAGTACTCGTTCTGAAAACTATCTCCATTCCGGAAGAAATGTAAAGCTCCCATGGGAAGGATCTTATTAGTCTCTCAAGTTCATAATAGTTTGCAGCTCTTAACTCCCCTACACGCATCATTATTCTTCCGGTTGTTCGAGAAAGAAGCGAAGCGCTATAACATGAATCAAGCCTGCCGGTAAACTCAATACCACCTTCGATGAAATCAGCACACAGCTTCAACCCTATATCCTGGAGCTCCCGACGGGCCGTTTTTTCAAACCCGGGCTGAATAACCGCGAAGAAAACATGTTCTCTGCCAATCAGATGATTTTTTACCCTTCTTTTTAGTGCACTGTTTTCGATTTTATCAAACATTTTATTTTCTTGTTAGAAGAGTAAGAGTTTCAACATGCGGTGTTTGCGGAAACATATCATATGCCTCCAGAAAATCAATGTGGTATCCTTCAAGCATCTTCAGGTCGTCTCTGCATGTTGATGGATTGCATGACATATATATTATTCTCTCCGGAGACATTCCAATAATTTCCTTCAGCATTTTTGGATGTATACCGGTTCTTGGAGGATCAAGTATCAGTGTTTCAAATTTTCCATTATTATCTTTCATGTACTCGCCGGCGTCTGCACATATAAAGTTAACATTTTCTATTTCATTATTCTCTCGATTTCTCTCCGCGACATCCACGGCCTCCTGTATCACTTCCACTCCGGTTACACTCTCCGCTGCGGATGCCACAAAAAGCGATATACTCCCCACGCCTGAGTAAAGATCAAGAGTCTTTCCCTTTGTTAGAGAAAGAATTTTCCTGTACATCTTAAGTGCCATTTCAGAATTTGACTGAAAAAATGAATTCGGTGTTATCATGTAATCTATGCCGTCAAAGGACTCTGTTATAAAACCTTTTTTAAGAGTCTGGAAAATTTGACCGTAGTTAAGATCGGCCAGTCCGTCACTCAATATAAGAGAAGATGAATCAACCTCTTCTATCAAATCATAGAGAATAAAACCGAACCTGTTTTCAGGTTTCGAGACTACAAAGTTAACCATCATTTCACCGGTAAACCGTGCCTGACGGAGAACTATATATCTTAAATAACCTTCATGTTTAATATAATCATAATCTTCAATTTTTTCAACAAGATTTCTCACCTTGCCATACATCCCGTCAGATCGGTTCTGCATAATAGAGCATGTCTCAATATCAACAACATGACGGAAACTCCCTGCCCTGCGAAGACCTTTTTTTCCGAATGCTGTCACCATATCCATTCTGCTTCTGTAACTGTAGGGATTTGACGCCGCAACAGAATCGACCAAATACATTTCCCCAAATATTGAATTTATATATTCCTTCTTTAGTAATAGCTGATTTTCATATGGTATATTCTGGAACATACATCCGCCGCACTCGCCGAAATACCTGCATTCAGGTTCACACCCTTCACCCACGTACTTTTCAATAAGCTCTGCAAACATTTTTCTTTTCTTTTTCTTCATTTCATAATCCTCAAACTCACTTCAAACCGTTTATATCTTTTTCCAGGAGGTTCTTCAACATGTTTTCCTGTATTATATCCCAGCAAAGACAGTTTCATTGTAAAGCTAATTTTTTCAAAGACAAAACCTGATTTTTATTCATCACAGTTTGATCATATTGTATTGATTAACATAAAAAATTTTTCTTGCATTAAAACATGTAAAAGTCAAAATTAAACATTCATATATTCTAGGAGAATTTAGTTTGTGAACAATCTGAAAATTACCATTATCCAGCCTGAAATAATCTGGCATGATACAGACAAAAATCTTGATCATATAGAATCGATGATAAAAAAAATTCACTCACAATCAGATTTAATAATCCTCCCTGAAATGTTTAATACCGGATTTACAATGAAGCCGGAAGATGTCAGCGAAGAGATGAACGGGACTTCCATAGATTTTCTCCTTCGGCTTTCCCGGGAAGTTGATATATCCATAACCGGAAGTATCGCTATAAATGAAAACAATCATTACTATAACCGACTTGTATGGATAAATCCTGACGGCATAATATTTACTTACGATAAACGACATCTGTTCCGCATGGGCGGTGAGGATAAAATTTATTCCCCCGGCAATTCACACCTTAAAGTTAATCTCAAAGGATGGAATATCCGGCCATTTATATGTTATGATTTGAGGTTTCCTGTCTGGAGCCGCAATTCAATGATGAATTATGACCTTGCAATATTCACCGCTAACTGGCCCGCTGTAAGAGATTCACATTGGGACATTCTTCTACGCGCCCGTGCTATTGAAAACCAGTGTTATGTAGCAGGAATTAACCGTATCGGTTCTGACAGTAACGGATTAAGTTACAACGGCGGGTCATCCATCATAGATTTTTTCGGTAATACCCTTTTTCATGCGAATGACGAAGAATGCGTACAAACAGTTGAACTCTCATACTCCGGGCTTTTATCCTACAGGGAATCATTTCCTGCATGGAAGGACAGCGACAAATTTACGTTGTGTTAATTAAAATAGAATATTTAGTTACCGTACTTGTGTAATAAAACATTGGTATTATCATGCGCAGATTAGAACTTCTTGCTCCAGCCAGAAACCTCGAAACCGGCATTGCTGCCGTAAATTTCGGCGCTGATGCGGTTTACATAGGCCCGGAAAAATTCGGAGCCCGTTCAGCCGCATCTAATTCTCTCAAAGATATTGAAAAACTTGTGCGGCATGCGCACATGTATCATGCAAAAGTATATGCAACAATAAATACAATTCTCTATGATAATGATCTTGAAAATGCTGAAAAACTTATTAGGGATATATACAACAGCGGGGCTGACGCTGTAATTATACAGGACATGGGTATACTTGAAATGGATATTCCCAGGATACCACTTCATGCAAGTACACAGGCTGACAATTACGATCCTGAAAGGATAAAGTTCCTCGACAGTATAGGCTTCCCGCGTATTGTCCTTGCTCGTGAACTTTCTCTTCCACAAATTAAGGATATACGGAAAGAAACAAAATGTGAGCTTGAGTTTTTTATTCACGGTGCACTATGTGTAAGTCTCAGCGGGAGATGTTATATGAGCGTATCTATGGGCGGAAGAAGCGCCAATCGTGGAGAATGTGCCCAGCCCTGCAGAAAAAAATACACATTAGCAGACGCAGATGATGAGATTATCTCTAAAAACAGATATCAACTCTCTCTTCGTGATATGAACCAGACATTAAATTTAAAAGACCTCATTGATGCAGGTATAAACTCCCTTAAAATTGAAGGTAGACTTAAAGAAATAAACTATGTAAAAAATGTAGTGTCTCATTACCGAATAACACTTGATAATATACTCGAAGGAAGAAGCGATATTACTAAAGCATCTTCCGGAAGGAGCTATTTCGATTTTATACCAGATCCTCATAAAACATTTAACCGTAGTTATACAAGTTACAATCTGAAAGAAAGATCTGATCCTATAAGTTCGCCTTACACACCCAAATCCACTGGAAAAGAGACAGGCAAAATTTCAGAGACAGGAAATAACTGGTTTAAACTGATTACAAATGAAAAAATAAATAACGGTGACGGACTTGCTTTCTTTGATAAAGAAAAAAATTTATTCGGCATTAAAGTTAACAGAGTTGATCATTATACAATTTTTCCTCTTTCAATGAATGGTATTTTTAAAGATGCAATAGTCTACCGTAACCACGATATATTATTCGAAAAAAATCTTTCCGTCAGCAGAACTGTACGTAAAATTGATGCGACAATGAGCTTCTCGGATACAAAAAGCGGATTTAAACTTTCTATAACTGACGAAGATAATTTTTTTGCTTCAGTTGAGATTGATGACCCTAAAGAAATATCTCACTCAGAAAAAACTGGTTCTGAAAAGATAAAAATTCAGCTTTCTAAACTTGGAGGAACTTTATTTAATGCATCTGATGTTAAAATTTCGCTGACAGATAATTATTTTATACCGTTAAGCACATTAAATAACATGCGCCGCACAGTCGTTGAAAAGATTCTCGAAGCACGGCTTGATGGTTATAAGATCACTACATCGGAAATAAAAAAAACTGATATAACATACCCGTATAAAAAAATTGACTTCAGGCATAATGTAAGTAATCATCTTGCGGAGATTTTTTACAGGAGACATGGAGTTGAAATAATCGAAAAGTCTTTCGAAACTTCAGACAGACGCATAACGGGCCCACTTATGACAACAAAACTTTGCTTTAAATATGAGAACTCTCTATGTCCTAAACAGAACATTAATAATGAAAAATTCAAAGAACCGTTTTATCTCATTGATGAAAATATTAAATACAGGGTTGAATTCGATTGCAAAAACTGTTTTATGCTTATCTACAGAGATTAATTTCCTCATGTAAAAAAAGCTAAAAGCAGAAAGAATTATCATAAGGCATATTTATGTTCTTAAATATACAAATAAGAATCAAATCCGCATATTTATATTAAAGCATCTTTTTATACCCGTCTCCAATGCCTCTCTCTTTTACCCTCATCTCCATCCACTCCCGTTCATCAGACGGAACAGGCAGACTATCCGAGCTGTCTCTCCTTACCAGTTTAATTGCACCCGAAGGACATGTGGAGACACAAAGCCCGCACCCGATACAATTCGTAATAATTGCAAAATCATTCAACTCAATCGCATCTGCCTGGCACCGGTCAAGACAGATTCCGCAGGATATGCATGCATATTTATCCACAATTGCCTGATAGTTTGATTTTGCTGCTGCATTCTTACTTACCGTTATATACTTTGTTAAAGGTCCGCAACAGCAACTGCAGCAATTACAAATATAATAGTGACCCGACTTAACGTTTGATGTCATATGAACAAGCCCGGCCTCTTCAGACATTTTCAATATTTTATAAGCTTCATCTTTTGTTATTGCACGACCCGATTGATCATCATCAAACGCATTTTCAACAGGTGCAAAAGATAGACAGACTTCCATCGGTTTGCTGCATTTCCTTCCGAGAAGAGATTTTTCCGTTTTACATACACAACCCCTGACTGCCCATGATTTAGCTCCTTCAAGTATCCCGGTGATACTTTCATATGGCTCAATCCTTGTATCATCATTTACCTCAATGCCAATCGGGATAGTTTTCATTAAGGCAGGACTGGTAGAGAAAAAATTTTCAGCAAAAGCTTCTTTATCATACTTTTCGAAGAGAAGAGCCATATCTTTATCCATTCTTTTTAACTGGAATTCATATATTCCAAACACATACGGGATAGCTTTGTATAAAGAGAATTTTTTTACTGTTATTCCCAGAAGCTGCCCCTTTTTCTTCATCTCCGGCAGAAGTCTTTCAACAACTTCCAGTTTAATACCTGTCCTTTCAGATATCTGCTGTGGGGTTTCCAGTTTCAGCTTAAGATTAATGAATAATGAAGCCTCCTCTTCTGTGAATATTTTCTTCAGGATTTCAATTTCAACTCCACTTTCAGAAGCAGGAAATCCGTTAGGCATTGTATCAAGATGTTCTCTTAGCTTGTAATAAACTGACTTCATTTTATTGAAACCTCTTTTAATTTAAAATTATTTCAAACGCCCGGTTATATTAAATCATTTTTTTATATTCATCACTCATGCCTCTTTCTTTCGCCCGTATATCCATCCATTCAAGTTCATTGGCCGGAACAGATACAGAATCGGCTTCTCTCCTTTTCACAAGTTTTATCGCTTCAACCGGGCATGATGATATACAGAGTCCACACCCTATGCAGTCTGTAATAACAGCGTATTCCTTTACTCTAATTGCATCCGCTTGACACCTTCCTTCACACGCGCCACAGGCAATACATGCATCAGTATCAACAACTGCAATATAATTTGACTTTGCAGCCGCATTTTTACTCACTGCAATATATTTTCTAAGCACACCACAGCAACAGCTGCAGCAGTTGCATATAAAATATACACCTGCCTTTACATTAGATGTCATATGCACAAGGCCAGCCTCTTCAGATGTTTTCAATATTTGAAAAGCTTCTTCTTTTGTTATTACACGATTTACCGGATCATCGTTAAATGCGTACTCAGCCGGTGAAAAATATAGACATACCTCTCGTGGTTTGTCACACTTTTCCCCCAGAAGTGATTTTTCTGTTTTACAGATGCAGTCTCTGACAGACCATGATTTTGAGCCCTCAATAAGCGCTGCAATATCTTCATATGGCTCAATCTTTGTATCATCCTTTACCTCTATCCCAACAGGTACTGCTCTCAAAACAGCCGGTTTTTTACTGAAAAAAACACTCCCGAAAGCCTCTTTATCATATTTATCGAAAAGAATTGCCAGCTCTTTATCCATTCTTGGTAATTGAAATTCATATATTCCAACAATGTATGGAATAGATTTATAAAGAAAAAAATTCTTTACCGCTACCCCCATTATCTGCCCTTTTCTTTTCATCTCGGGAAGTATTTTTTCAAGGTAATCAACTGTGATGCCTGTTCTTGCCGATATCTTCTGTATAGTTTCAAATACCATCTTAAGCTGCATAAACAGCGAAGCTTCTTCTTCTGTAAAAACCCTTTTTAATATTTCAATTTCCACCCCGCTTTCAGAAGCAGGGAATCCATTCGGCATAGAATCAAGATGCTCTCTCAGTCTGTTATAGATTGTTTCCATTTTTATTCCTCTTTCTTTAATAATCTTCCAGTATTCAATATTTTCACAAATTTAAAATTCATCAGCTCTTAATTTATTATTCAACTTTTAAATTTTTTTATACCGATCGGTATAATTTATTCCACAAAAACTCATCCTGCTTTCATCTCTTTTACCAGCGATAATATATGATCAACAGACATATCTAAATATATCCGATCACCTGTAGTTGTCGAAAGAGTAACACTCCCCTCAATAAGAGAGATGAAAACGCTTGAAAATCTTTCTGAATCAATATCAGGTTTAATTTCTTTATTTGCTTTTCCTGTTTCTATAATCCGTATCAAAGCTTTCTTCCATGTTCTGATAAACTTCTCAACCCGCTTTTTTATCAGAGGGTGGCCGTCATCGGAATCAACTGCAGCATTCATCACGGGACATCCCCCTTTTTTTAAAAAAAAATCATGATATTTTCTGTAAGATTCTGCAAAAACAGCAAGCTTGGCGCATGCATTATTCTCTTTCTCAGCTTCTTCAAAGAGAATGGAGGATACCCATCTGAGATTATATTCAAGTGCAGCTAGTGCTAGTTCATCCTTATTTTCAAAATTGCCGTACAAAGCACCCTTAGTTAATCCGGTCTCTGACATAATATCCGAAATAGAGGTTCCCGAATAACCCTTCATGTTAAAAATTGGCGCGGAAATCTCTATAATATATTTCCGGGTTTTTTCTGATTTTGATTCATCCATTTTGAACTGAATATACCAATCGGTATTTTTTGTCAATCTTCTATTTTTCCACATTAAAAAAAACTATTTGTTTGTCAGGGAGGAACATAGCCATTTTGTTTTTCATCTTACTATTCATGAACTCCTCCGTTTCAGGAGAAAAAAAAATGGAACGCCTTAGATCACTTTTTCTAAACATAATTCCGGCATAATTAATATCTTCACTGCTTTGAAAATTATTGAAAAACCTGAATCCTTTTCTTTTCGCTTCGATGGTTAAACCTGACTTTAACAGTTCCGGAAAATGGTGATGTTTCATTACGCTGCACCAATCCCACCTCATATTATCAAGCAGCATAGGAACTGAAACGGGGAAATCTTTCTCAATCATATCAAGCAGAATCCCTGCAATGTACTCCCATCGCCTGTGGCCTGCGTTATTGTTCTTTTTAAAAAAATCTGCCAGTCTGTTAAAAAAACTGAATGGAGTTTTATAAAGTGATATAAAAAACTTTTCTGCATCTGGAAAATTCCCTGAGTTATGAATAAGATCCACAAGTTCGCTGATTAGCTTTAGTCTCTCCATTTCTTCAGCAGTAATCCATTTGTTCTCAATAATTTCATATGGAGGGAGATGGTCGTATAGAATCCTGTAATCTTTTGATTTTTCCCGCATCTCAGTTCCCGGTAGAACCTTAAGGAAACCACACTGAAAATGCTCAGCTCCAAGAGAATAGACGCTGTTAAAAGATCCGCTGTAATTGTCAAATCCCTCATATGGTAAACCTGCTATTAAGTCAGTATGGAGATGTATATTCCCGGATTCCACAAGTCCTCTTATTTTCTTCTCAGCGCTCGCCCATGATCCGTAACGGTTAATTTCTCTTAACGTTTCCGATTTTGTAGATTGTATCCCTATTTCAAACTGGAAGAGCCCCGCCGGCACCCCCTGGAGAAACTTGATGTCATCATCATCAAGGAGCTCCGGGAAAATCTCAAAATGAAAACACGTACTGCAACCTTTATACTTCTTTATAACATGCTCCCAGATCGGCATGTAGTGCTCTTTTTTCAAATTAAAGGTTCTATCAACAAATTTTACAAGAGGTGGATTATATGATAAAAAAAAATCGAGTTCATCGATAACCTGCTGTAATGTCCGGTACTCCACTTTTCCACCACTTAAAGAAGAAAGACAGTATGTACAGTTGAAAGGGCATCCTCTGCTGCTTTCATAATATATATATCTCCCTTCTAACCTTATCATATCATCATCGGTATATGGGAATCTGACATCTCTGAAAGGAGGATTCATTCCGATAATAACCCCCTTTGATCTGTTAAAACCGGAAATAACCAGGTTTCTGAATGCCGCCTCCCCCGCACCTGTTATTATAAAATCAATCGTATTGAAATTATCAATCCACTCCTCGCTGTTAAAGCTTACCTCCGGACCGCCTAGTACAATTTTTAATTCAGGAAGAGAACTTTTTATAACTTCTAGGATTTTTTTTATCGTAAAAGCATTCCAGATATAAACAGATAGAGCAAGAATATCAGGATTAATGAGACATATCTCCTCTTCAATCTTTGCTATGCTTTCAGCAACTGAAAATTCAATTAAATCTACATGAACATCAAGATCGGCAATACTGCTTTTAAGATAAAGCAGAGCAGGGTTTATATGCGTGTAACGTGCATTTATTCCAACTAGAAGAATTTTATTCATCAGTATATTTTTTCCATGAAATGATCATTCATTTTTATTTTTATACAGAAGATAAAGGAAAGTTATTAATTAATAAAAGAAAAAATTATTATATCATGTGAACAAATGATTTAAGTGCCTGTTCTTCATTATCGTAAATATTTATAATTTCATGCGCATCGAGTATATGAATAACTTTTTTAACAGAAATATTCAAATCTGTTATTTTCAGGCATCTATGAAGCGATTCAAGCTTTTTTGTAGCAATAATAAGCACACCAAGCCCGGCGCTGTTCATATATTCAACCTTGTTCATGTTCAGAATCATATCATAATCAGGATACTGATTTATCAGTAAACTTATATCTCTCTGTATTAAAGGTGAATTACCTATATCAAGAGGGGATTCAACATGAACAATGATGACTTTATCTTTTTTTTCGTAATTTAAACTCATTTTAATCAAACTCTAAAATAGAATAATATTATTGATGATATTTGTCGAGAAAATTTTGAGCAATTATAAAAAATATTACAATAGAGCATATAAAAAAGTCGAAATTACAACTATTGGGATTTTAACTGTATATTTCGTCGACACTTTATGTTATGCATTACAAATTGAAGTTGACATTATTAAAAAAAAATAAAAAATGTATATGTTAAATTAAGGAGATTAAAGTCATGGCATTAGTTAAAACTACCGGGGATATATCAAATAATGTAATTGGTGAAAAATCCTATTTCACCGGTAATTTCAGTATAAACGGTTCTCTCAGAATAGACGGCCGCTTTGAGGGAAAATCTCTTAAAGCAGACCAGCTTTATATAGGAATTGACGGCAAAGTTAAAACGACAATTGAGGCTGTATCGGTAATTGTTGAAGGGCTTATCATGGGAAATATAAACGCGACAAGCCGTGTACTTCTAATGCCTACAGCGAAAGTATATGGGGATATAAGAACTCCTGAACTTATAATACAAAACGGTGTTCTTCTTGAAGGTAGATGTACTATAGCAAATGATTTGAGGACTTCAGCCGGAGATGTGATCAAAGCCGAATACGAAAGAAATAAAATTATTCCTGAAGACATATTCAAAAGCAGCGACAAAAAAAATTAATACCACTCCTAGTCGGGGGCAAAGCGCCCCCTTATTTCATGAAAAAGATCTGATTTCTACTTCACTCTAAGTTTTTGTTGAACATCTTTTACGAGTGTTGATAACAATTCCTTCTTACTATTTCCTGCGCCTTCAGCAAATTCTGCCCTAATAACTTTTTTATTATCCATCACTTTTATAAGAACCCTGATTTTTCCGCCAGATTTTATCGTTTTAACATCCTCCCCTGAAAAGCTTATTGTTTCAGAGCCTGAGGAATAACTATAAACAGTCACCTTAATATACAGTATTGCTGAAGGATTTAATTTCATCTCTTTAAAAGCATCCTCTAACTCATCCGTTTTTATGTTTATATGAGAAGGAATATTATATTCGATTCTGCTGAAAGAGACTGGCTCTCTGCATGAAAAAAGAAACAGAAATGAAAACAGTGCTGTTGCCAGACCGGACTTTAAATAATTCATTGTAATCCTTTAAATTAATGATAACTGCTTTTTACATCCGATATTTTTATTGCAATAATGCAATAAAATTTCGATAATAAATTAATGGCTATTAAAAAACATTGTTTTTTTAATCGGCAAAAGCTATTAGCGGTTTCTGAAATGATTAACGGCTTCTTATCGCAGATTATATTATTGTGTATTTGTCTAAAATTATATCGAAAAAATATTACAGGTGAGCCTTATGGTGAATAATGTATTAATGTTAAAATCAATTTTTTTATTTTTCACAGTTTGGGGGATAACTGTTTTATTACTTTGGTTCAGGCCCAGGATTGAACTCTTCTGGAAACTTATCGCCACCCTGATTTTCTTTTTTTATTTATGGTTTTTTTTCACCGAGATCAGCGCAAGCTTTACAGCATTTAAAATAGGCTGGTATATTTCAATTATTGAATTCCTTAAAGAATTGCTTATTATAACTTTTGCAGGCATGTTTATAATATGGCCCCTTGCTCTTATAATCATTTTTTTTAAAGCAGATGATTCAGGTTCTGAAAAACTTCTGCGTTTTCTTTGTCTGCTTACTATCATTTTATGGATTGTTTTTATCATTTATTTTTTCTTCAGTACAGGGATTGAAAAATTCTTTTACGAGAATTTAAAAAAAATGATCCCTAAAGCCGGATGATGTATTGAAACGATATGTTACAATTCTCCTTTTCCTGCTAATTATACAAACGTCTGCGTTCGCAGAAAACTCCACTGTTTACTACATGAAAGGGGTAGAATCATTCAAGGCAGGAGATTTAAACGAGGCTGAAAAAAATTTCAAACACGCTTTGGAAATTAATCCATCTTATGTTCTGGGGCATTACGGGCTTGGGAGAGTTTACATTCTCAGAAAAGGGGGAGCTCCTGATGCTATAAGGCATTTAAAGATCGCCGTTTCACTTGATCCCGGTTTTGTCAGAGGATGGTTCAAACTTGGACTGGCTGAAATGGTTTCCGGTAAATTAATTGGATCTCTGCATTCATTTAAAGAAGCATACAACAGAGACAAAACATATATAGAAGCTCTCTATAATATGGGTGTGGTATATGATCTACTTGGAGATGAATACAAAGCATTTACTTACTACCGCCACTATTATAAAAAAATCAAAGGTGAAAAGGACGACTTTCTTTGATTTATATATTGAACAGACTCTCCGCTTTCTTTTTACCTGTTACCCTTTCATAATCATCATAATCCACAAAAACAAGATCCGGAAGTTTTTTTCTGGTCCTCCCCACTATATCTACTTTCCCGCTTCGGGCATCTTTGGAAGTAACAAATTTAAACACTCTTCCACAACCTGGGCATTTTTTTAAATCCTTCAATTCTATACCAATTTGTTTGCATCCGGGACAATGGCCGTATTTGTCTTCAACCATTATTATATGATTCTGAACATCCTCAATATCAATCTCTTTCCAGACTCTCATATACTCCATCAGATGATTCCTCCTGTTAAAACCTTTATCCTCTCTTCTGGATTCCTTAAAACATAATCATCAATAATTTCAATCATTAAATCTATCTGATCAACATTTCTTATTTTTTTAAAAATTTCATGTGAAAAAATAAAATTCTTTGAAAAATAGAATGCAAACCTGTGCCCCCTGCTCTTATGGAGATGGTCCGGAAGATCATTTTTAATTCCAAGAAGCACATCCCTGAAGATTTCTTGAAGGTTAACCTCCATACTGTATGTACCATTTTCCATAAACTCTCTTGAAAGCCTGAAAATCCATGGAAAGGCAACAGCATTTCTCCCTATCATAATACCGTCACAGGAGGTTTCACGAAAACGCCACTGTACATCCTCAGGGGTTGCAATATCTCCATTCCCGACAACAGGAATCTTTATGCTTTCTTTAAGAAGCTTTACAAGTCCCCAGTCAGCCGTCCTTCTGAAAGAGAGTTTCCCGTGCCTTGGGTGAAGTGTTATATAATCGACTCCCTCCCCCTCAAGCATCCGTGCAAAATCCACCAGATACTTATTATCACTTTCTTCAAAACCACTTCGCATTTTTACCGACAATGTGCCACTATATGCCTTCCTGCACTTTTCCATAATCTTCCTTGTCGCAGTCTTGTCAGAGAGAAGTCTTGAGCCCTGGAGTTTTTTCACAATATCGGGAGCTGAACATCCCATATTGATATCTATTCCCGAACATTTTTTTTCAGAAAGAATTCTACACGCTTCAGCCATTAAATCGGGGTCACCTCCGAGAAGCTGAAAAACAAAGGGTTCATCCTCTTCGTTTACAACTGTAAGTGGTTCATTGTGATATGAACCGCATGCAATTGCGGCCCCGCTCAGCATCTCTGAATAGAGTACAGTCTCCCTGTCGAATTTTCTTATACACCTTCGGAGAGCCGGAGTGGTTATCTCCGCCATTGGAGCCATAAAAAGTGTGTTTGATGTAAATTTTATCATAATTAAAAACCATAACCTGAACTAAAAAGTGTCAATAATTATTATCGTTATAGAAATAACTTCTCTGTCTGGACAAATCTGAATCATGTTCAAATTATGCAAGACAGAAGTCCTTATCCTGCAAGAATGTTCTCTCTCATCTTCAGATTCTTATTAAAGAATCATGCAAAATGTGTGCTGTCATCAGATTATATAATTGACATATTCTTATAAAAGCCAAAATGATATCAGATAACAATGCAAATGATACAGTAATTATAATTTCAACTGCGACATGACTGAGCAGAGAGGCATATTATCTGAATTATTTTAACAAACTGAAAAGCAAATTCAGGAAAAGTACTGGAATTGTTGACTTGAAAAATTATTATAGTCATTGTATCTTGATTTTACGGATAATAAGAGGGACTCATTATTAAAAGTCTCTCCGGGAGCGTTCAACCTCTGTATATTTCAGGCGTTCGCGCCTAATAATATAACCAATTAATTTTAAGAAGGAGCGTTTATTATGAAAAAGTTTCTCGCTGTTCTCTTTTCTCTCATGCTTCTTTCATTTATTGCATGCGGAAAAGATTCTGATGTAATTAAGTCAGGACAGACCATCAAAATCGGTTTTATGGGACCGATGACCGGTGATGCAGGCAATTACGGCAAGCTTATGAGCCAGTCTGTTAAAATTGCTGTTGAAGAATTTAATGCGGCAGGCGGAGCAGATGGTTTTAAAGCTGAGCTTATCGTTGAAGATGATGAAGGAAAAGTTGAAAAGGGTAGTCCTGCCATTGAAAAGCTTGCAGGCGTTGACAAAGTTATTGGATTGGTCGGAGCTGTTTTCAGTTCAGTGTCCCTTGCTGTAGCTCCAAAAGCAGAAGCTGCAAAAATCGTTATGATCTCTCCATCAACAACTCATAAAGACTTTCCTGATAAAGGTAAATTTATCTTCAGAGATGTTATTAGTGATGGACTTCAGGCGATAGTTTTCGGGAAATACCTTGCGAAAAATGAAAATGTAAAAACCTGCGCTATCCTTTATGTTAAAAACGATTACAGCCAGGGTCTTGCAATGGGCTTTAAAGACCAGTATGAAAAAGAAGGGGGTAAAGTTGTTTCGGTTGAAACTGCTCTACAGGGCGATAAAGACTTCAAAACACAATTGACAAAAATTAAAGGAACTAATCCGGAAGCCCTTTATATCCCGAACTATGTTGCTGAAATTGCACAGATTCTCGAACAGGCGAAACAGCTTGGTTTAAAAACTAAATTCTACAGCGCTGACGGATTTTCCAACCCTCAGATTCTTGAACTTGCCAAAGATCTTGCTAATGGTGTAATTTATACACAGGCAGCAGAGCAGCCCGCTAGTCAGATAAAAAAGGATTTCGAAGCAAAGTATCAGGCAAAATGGGGTGAAAAACCTGATGCATTCAGCCTTAATGCTTATGATGGAGCTAAAATCATCCTCAATGCAATTAAAGTTACATCCGGTAAAAGCATGGGTGGAGACCTCAAAGTCGATAGAGATAAAGTAAGAGATTTGGTCGCAAAAACAAAGGATTATAACGGAGCATCCGGAAAAATTACTTTTACTGAAAATGGAGACCTGGTTGCCAATATAGGTATCTATACTGTAGAAAATAAAAAATTCAAACAGCTTAAAATGTTTAAACTTGACGGCGAAAAGCTCGTTGAAATAAAATAATTTTCTTTTAAGAGAGGCCGCTCAAAACTGCGGCCTCTCTTATGCATAGATTTAAAGGATATAAAAGAATGAATCTTTTTAACATACCATCGAATGAGTTGCTTCAGCACCTGATAAACGGATTAACCCTTGGTGCAATATACTCACTTATTGCCCTTGGTTACACAATGGTATATGGAATACTTAAATTTATTAACTTTGCTCACGGTGAAATTCTCATGGCCGGAACCTATGCCGGGTATTATTTTTATTTTTTCCTGTACGATCCATCAAAGGGATCAACATATACTATAAGTATCTTTATTGCCGCTCTGCTTATTTCAATGATTTCCAGTGCATTCCTGGGAGTTGCGATTGAAAAAATCGCATACAAACCGCTGCGTAAAGCTCCGCGGCTTGCACCACTTTTAAGTGCTATCGGGGTATCAATTATTCTTACAAATGCTGCTGCCCTCTTCTTCGGAACAAAATCCAAAAGATTTGAATATCCTTTCGACAACACATCAATACAGATCGGAGAATCCAGTGTTACTCCAAACCAGCTTATGATACTTGCCGTTGGCCTTATAATGATGACGGGATTAAAGCTATTTGTTGACAGGTCAAAGCTTGGAAAAGCCATGAGAGCAACCAGCCAAAACCAGCCGGTTGCTGCCCTGATGGGTATAAATGTAAACCTTATAATATCACTGACATTCGCCATAGGTTCGGCTCTAGCGGCTGTTGCCGGTGTTCTTATGGCTCTTGAATTCAAGGTTTATCCAACCATGGGAACGATGGCAGGCCTGAAAGCATTCATCGCCGCTGTTGTCGGAGGGATAGGCAATATCAGCGGTGCAATGCTCGGTGGTATAATATTAGGGCTTCTTGAAACTTTTGGGGTTGTTATTCTCGGCATACCGCAGGGATTGAAAGACACTATCGCATTTTCAGTTCTGATTCTTATTCTCCTCCTCAAACCAAGCGGAATTTTAATCAAGAATATAAGGGAAAAGGTATAGAGATGCTCAACTTTATATTACTTATCTTTATTTATATAGGGATCTATGCCATAGCGTCTCTTGGACTCAATCTTATTGTAGGTTATACAGGGCTTCTCTCACTCTGCCAGGCAGGGTTTCTGGCAATCGGCGCCTACACTACAGCCGTGCTGATGACAACCTGCCACATCGGCTTCTGGGAATCGGTGCTTATTTCAGGTTTTATTGCATCACTCTTCGGTATTATTATCGGTATACCTACTCTCAGACTTAAAGGGGACTATCTGGCTATTGCGACACTCGGCTTCGGGGAGATTGTAAAAAACATTATAATCAACTGGGACAGCGTCACAAAAGGGCCCATGGGAATTAACGGAATACCCGATTCATCAATATTCGGAATAACTCTCTCATCCATGGATAAAGTTGAGTGGATGATTATTATCTGGAGCAGTGTGGCAATTACATTTTATTTTATAAGACGTATTGTCCGATCCCGGGTTGGAAGAGCCCTTGAAGCAATAAGGGAAGATGAAATCGCAGCTTCCTCTATGGGTATAAATACCGCAAAATATAAAATCGGAGCATTCACAACCGGCGCGTTCCTCGGTGGCATAGCGGGTAGTTTCTTTGCTGCTTTTAACCAATCTGTTGCACCACTGACATTTGATTTCATGATGTCAATAATGATTCTATGCATGGCGGTGCTTGGTGGTCTGGGAAACAGTTTAGCCACTGTAATCGGTACAATTATAATTGTAATTGCATCCGAACTTCCGAGGCTTCTCGGAATTTCCCATATTATACCACCGCAGCTCAACCAGATTCTCTTCGGATTTATCCTTGTGTTCATGATGATATACAGACCGCAGGGAATAATCGGGAGGATAAAACTCAACTACGCTAAAATTGTTAAAGAAGAAATATTAAATCTGGAGAAGTAAAGTGCCTCTACTATACACACAAAATTTAAGGAGAGAGTTCGGCGGGGTTATAGCGGTTGCCGATGTTGATATTGAGATATATAAAGACTCAATAACGGGATTGATCGGTCCCAACGGAGCAGGGAAAACTACTCTTTTCAACACAATTACCGGTCTTGATTTCCCGACAAGCGGGCATGTCTTTTTTAAGGGTGAGGATATTACTGAACTCCCCGCTTACAAAATAACAAGAAGCGGAATAGCCAGAACTTTCCAGAATATACGTCTCTTCAAAGAGATGACTGTATTTGAAAATGTAATGATAGGGAGGCATTTCAGGGGAAATCATCCGAGAATTGTAAAAAATAAATTTGTCAACTTTCTCCTTGGAAGAATTTATGTAAAAAAAGAGGAAAAGGATATTTACGAGAACTCCCTTAAATGGTTGGGATTTTTCAATCTGCTGGAAATGCGTGATGAGTATGCAAAAAATCTCCCTTACGGAAAACAGAGAGAGCTAGAAATTGCCAGAGCGCTTGCCACTGAACCGGAAATACTTTTCCTCGATGAACCTGCCGCCGGCATGAATCCTCAGGAAACAGATAGCCTGATGATAACGATTAAAAAGATTCGCGATCTTGGTATTACAATTGTGCTGATTGAACATGACATGAAACTGGTTATGAATATCTGTGATAAAATCGTAGTCTTAAACTACGGAAAAAAAATAGCAGAGGGAACACCTGCGCAGGTTCAGAATAACAAAGAAGTAATAGAAGCATACTTAGGAAAAACTGATGAGTAAAAAAATACTTGAACTTAAAGATGTCCGCGTAAGCTACGGGAATATAGAAGCATTAAAAGGAATTAACATAAGCGTTGATGAAGGGGAGATCGTATCCCTTATCGGAGCAAACGGTGCGGGCAAATCAACTCTACTCAAATCAATTGTCGGACTCGAACCATTGAATCATGGAAATATTATACTCAATGGAACTCCCATAAGAGAATCCGCGAAAAATTCAAAACATAACCTTTCCACAGATAAAATCATAGCATCAGGAATCTCAATGGTACCGGAGGGGCGGGGAGTGTTCCCGGAGATGACAGTTCTTGAAAATCTTGAAATGGGCGCGTTCCTTTTAAATGATAAGGCTGAAAAGAAACGCCGCATAGATGAAAAATATTCGATGTTCGAAATACTGCATGACAGAAGAAAACAGCTGGCCGGCTCTCTCTCTGGAGGGGAGCAGCAGATGCTCGCCATAGCCAGGGCACTTATGAGTTCACCAAAACTTCTGCTTCTGGATGAACCAGCACTCGGTCTTGCCCCTATAATAATTCAGAATATTTTCGCAACAATATCCCGTATAAGCAGGGAAGACAAAGTGACGATCTTTCTTGTTGAGCAGAATGCAAAAATGGCTCTAAGCATTTCCAACAAAGGTTATGTAATGGAAACCGGAAATATAGTACTTGAAGATCTCAGCAGCAATCTCCTTATTAATCCAAAAGTTAAAGCTGCATACCTGGGTGAATAAAGCCGGCAAACGGATGTTATGAACGAAACCTTTCTTTCACAAAACGACCTCAGATATTTCCTGGAAATAATAAATAGCGCCGGTGCAACCGCTCTTCAGATGCAGAGAGGCATCCTGGAAATTCAGAGAAAAGAGGACAGTTCAATAGTTACACAAGTGGATTTATGGGTTCAGAATTATCTTACTGAAAAGATATCAGAAAAATTTAAGAATTTCCAGATCATCTCTGAAGAGAAGACAAATTTTAATTTAAGTTTTACGGAAGAAACAATATCTGTAATAATTGATCCTATAGACGGAACAGCTGTCTTCAGTATGCGTCTCCCGATATGGTGTGTTTCTGTAGGTATTTTCAAAGGATATAAACCTGTTTATGGATTTGTTTATTCCCCTGGATCAAATCTTCTCTTCTACAATAATGGAAATGATTCGTTCCTTAACGGTAAAAAACTCGTATCAGATCCATCTGTTATCATTGAAAATGAAACCAACATTTTTTACTCCTCCGAAATTCATGATGTTAAGATAGACTTTCCAGGTAAAGTACGCAACCTCGGATCAACGGCTCTTCACGCATGCCTCACTGCAGACAACAGGCGCAACAGGCTTCTGGCTTTCATAGGGAAATCATATCTGTGGGACTGGGCCGGAGCTATTCCAATACTGCTGAATGCTGGTGTAAAACTGAAATACCTGAACGGTCATGATCTTGATTATAAGGCAATAATTGAAAATGGGTTTGCTCTGAAAGATTATGCCATTGCATATAATGCAGAAAGTTTTGATATAATTAAAGGCATTTTCATAAGGAAAGAATAACCGCCGAACCTACTTCCCAATACAAAACCTGCTGAATATTGACCCCAGTATATCCTCTGTCGTGATTTCACCGGTAATATCAGAAAGGTTCTGAATAAGTTCAACAAGCTCAAATGCTATTATTTCTGACGGCTCATTTCTTTCAAGAAGACGGGATGTTCTTTCTGCAATGTCTGTTGAAGAGTCTATGAGGGAAAGAATTCTTTCATCGGCAAGAAATGAATTACTGAAATCCACAAATTCACCGCTGATTACTGATATGATTTCACTTTCCAGTTCTTTATATCCAGTCCCAACCTTTGCAGAAACAGGAATGAAAGGTATTCCGGTTTCAGCAGATATTCTCCCTATTTTTTCACAACCGGCAATATCAATCTTGTTGAGAACATATATTACCTTCTTACCGCGTAATGAAGAAATAATTTCTTTATCAGCATCTGTTAAGCCTGATACAGCATCCACTATCATGAGTATAAGAGAAGCCGTTCCTATATTTTTTCTGGAAAGTTCAATCCCCATTCTTTCAATATCATCTCCCGGTATTCCAAGCCCCGCAGTATCGGTTAAATTAATTCTGACGCCACCGATCTGAACACTCTCTTTTATAAGATCCCTTGTCGTACCTGGAATTTCGGAAACAATTGCACGCTCTTCATTAAGTATAAGATTAAGAAGGCTCGACTTGCCTACATTCGGTCGCCCGGCAAGAGTGACATCAATTCCTCTCGCGGTTCTGTTTCCGATTGAACATCTTCCCTTCAAATCAACAAGTGTATTAAAAATCTCTTTTACTGTCATAAGGCTTGCTGAGCTTGAAACAAATTCTATATCCTGGTCATAAAAATCTATTCCTGCTTCAATGTCCGCTTTCAGAAGAATAACATCATCACGCAGTTTATCTACAACTCTTTTAAGCGATCCATGCATCTGACTGATGGAAATACTGATCTCCCAATCACTTCTTGCATTAATGAGTGTATTAATAGCCTCGGCTTCCGTAAGGTCCATCTTCCCATTCAGGAAAGCCCTTTTGGAAAACTCGCCAGGTTCCGCTATTCTGATGTTAAACCTGTAGAGCATGCGAATAATGTTTCTTACAACAAGATGATTCCCATGGCAGAATATCTCCACCATGTCTTCTCCGGTAAAGCTTGATGGAGCTTTATAGTATACAAGAATTACATCATCAAGAATAATACTGCCATCAGTAATCGATCCGTATGCTGCATACCTGTGTTTTATTTTTTCAGGAGACAAGAAGAAAGAGCAAGCGGCCCTATATGAATCAGGACCGCTTATTCTTATTATTGCAAGGGATGAATTAACCGGCGCACTGGCCGGTGCGCAGATTGTATCTTCCAGCATTTTATTTTTTATTTGCAGGGGAAATCTTTATTTTTCTGTAAATTCCCTGCCCTTCACTCTTGGTTGTAACCCTTTTATCATTCTGCAGGGTCAGGTGTATAAGCCTTCTCTCAAATGGATTCATCGGTTCAAGAATCATTGGCCTTCCGGTTTTGATTACCTTAAATGCTATGTCTCTTGACATTTTTTTCAGAGCTTTCTCTCTTTTATCCCTGTAGGATTCAATATCAAGAATAATTTTTTTCTCACTCCCAGTGCTGTTATTGATCATCAGATTAATCATAAACTGAAGCGCTTCAAGTGTTTTCCCCTTTTTACCTATCAGCAACCCGGAGCTGGCCTTGCTCTCAAGTTCAACATAGACCTTGGTTTCACTCTCCTTAATATCTTTAACTCCACCTTCAATATCCATTCTTGAGAAAAGAGCCATCAGGTACTCTTTAACCTTATCTCCGACATTTTCGGTACTTTCATTATAATAAATTCTGACTTTTGCAGGCCTTGATACTCCAAATCCAAAAATCCCGCTCTTCCCCGCGTCAATAACTTCAACTGTAACTTTGGAGGTATCCCTGATACCAAGCTCTGCCATGGCTTTTTTAGTCGCGTCATCCGGAGTTCGTCCTTCTACTTCAATAACTTTCATTTAGCAAGCCTCCCGACTTTATGATATAATATATTTCCACAATCCACATACAAGATAAATTAAGAAACAGGGTTTGTTATATCCTCCCAATGCCCGGAGCAATGGGAGAGTTTCCTTCCAGTTGATTCATGTATCATTACTATCTAAGCTTTAGCTTTCTTGCCTATCTGATTAACAACTGCCTGATTTACAATCTGGTATAGATTCTGCAGGAACCAGTATAGAACAAGTCCTGAAGGCATAGTCCAGAACACGAAAAGCAGAATAAAAGGCATCATATACATCATTATTTTCTGCTGCTGGTTTCCAGTATCAACCATTGTCTGCTTCTGTTGAATAATTGTTGAAACAGTCATCAGCAGAGGGAGTATATTTATGTTAAATCCTGAAATTGCAAAAACAGTATCAGGCATTGATAAATCTTTAATCCATAACATAAACGGAACATTCCAGAGATCTATTGAATTAATCAAAGCACTGTAAAGACCGAAGAAAAATGGCATTTGCAGAAGCAATGGCAGACATCCTCCCAAAGGATTAACTTTATTATCCTTGTAAAGCTTCATTGTCTCTTTCTGAAGAACATCAGGCTTATCTTTGTACTTTTCCTTAATTTTATTAATCTGTGGTGTTAACTCCTGCATCTTCTTCATTGAATCGGTAGATTTTTTTGTCAAAGGCATAAATACAATCTTAGTAAGAACGGAAAAGACTACCAGTGACCATCCCATATTCCCAAACAGTTTATTAATCCATGTCAAACACCATACTACAAAATACCTGATAGGTTCGATAATTGTACTTACGTCAGATGCCTTTACAATTCTCGGGTCTACACTCCTGAGCATTGCTTTATCCTTTTCGCCAAGATAAATTTTAAAAGACCTGGACTGCTCCTTGCCAGGAAGAATCTCACTCATATCAACATACATACCAGTACGTGAACCGGTATTCTCTCTGTTGTCAAAAATCATTTCAGTACCACTGAACTGTTCGGGAATCATTATTAGAAGAAAATATCTGCTCATAATACCGGTATAATCGATCTTTCCACTTTTTTTCTTTAAATCACCCGCTTTGGAAAAAAAACCTCCTCCTTTCATGTTCTGAGTATAACTGTCATCAGCAGAGTAAATACCCACCATATGATTATACCTGTTAGTATAATTAAGTTTAGGGCCAAGAGTATCCGAAGAGGAAAAAATCGCTTTTCCGTCTCTGAATTTAACAGGATTCTTCCCTGTATTAACAAACTTGTATTCAATGTTAAAATCATAACCCTTGTCGGTAAATTTAAAAATCTTTTCCAGCCTCAGAGGATTTCCTTCAACAATGATATCTGTAAAAAATTTAACTGTCTTTTCGTCGACTTTTATCACATTCCACAAGTCAGAATTCAGCGTATTTCCGTTAAAAAAATCGTTCTCTGAAAAGTGTACTGAAAAATCGAGGTTTCCCGAAGATCCAAAGAGCTTTTCATTAAGCGTAAGGTCAATATTTCTCTGGGTATAATTTGCTTTTGATATCGAAGCTCCTTTGTTAGTAAGCTCAAAATTAAATTTATCTGTTTTTAAACTAACTGTTTCTTCCTTTACCTGTTTTTTAGCAGTGGTTATTTCATTATTGGAGACAGAAGGCTTAACAGTATTGCTATCAGTCTGTACCGGTTTTACGGTATTGATATCATGAACTATCGGGTTCTGATTTATCTGTACCGGTTGTTTCGGTTCGAAAAACCAGAACCATCCAATCCAGACAACCATGGTAAGTAGAACTGCCAGTAATGTTCTTTTTTCCATTTTTTATTCCTTTGTGCGTAAAATTATTTGTACAATTAATAATAAACTATTATTGCCAGAAGTGAAAAAGAGGTATTTGTTAATGCAGAAATCTGAAAAAGATTAAGAAGCTTTTTTAAAACTAAAAACCTCGGGAACAGGATCAAATCCCGTACCACCTAAAGGATTACATGAGAGTACCCTTTTAAGAGAGAGGAAACCCCCTTTAATAAATCCGAATTTTTTTATCGCCTGTATTGAATAAACAGAGCATGTAGGATAATATCTGCATGCAGCAGGCAACACTGGAGATATAAAAAACTTATAAAACTTAATTATATACACAGCAAAACCGGAAACAGCTTTTCCTGATAAATTAATTATAATATTAATTACCCTCATTCAGTACTCCGGCATTTCTGAAAAGTGTTACAATATCTCTTTTGAGTTCTTCAAAACTCATCGCTTCATTCTCCGGGCCAGGTTTGACTATTATTGAAAATCCATCATTCATTTGTACAATTAATTCGCTGCAAATAGCTCTGATACGCCTTTTTATCCAGTTCCTTTTATTAGCTTTCCCTAATTTTTTACCTATGGCTATCCCAATTTTAATATCACTGAAAGCTGATTTGTCTTTACCTTTATCAATGGCACTGCTTTTTAAAACAAAAATGATATTGCCCCTGCCCTTTATTTTTTTTCCTTTCAAAAAAATATACTTATAAGATTCCCTGCTTTTTAACGAATATACCCTTTTCACATCATGAATAATTTATAATTATTTAGGCATCCTTTTTTCATCTGATACAGTCAGTTTTCTTCTTCCTTTTCTTCTTCTTCTCATAATTACTTTTCTTCCTTCAACAGACTCCATTCTTGACATAAATCCATGTTTTCTTACCCTTTTAGTCTTGCTTGGCTGGAATGTCCTTTTCATATGAATTACCTCTCTTTATACGATTAATTTACTGTTTATATTTACATTACAGGTTTTTCAGATTAATAATGTGAGTATTTCAAAGGGTTATCCTAAAAATAGTGAAGTTTTTGTCAATATTAATTTTTGAGCAAACAATCTGCCTTATCTTTTTTTAAATTCGGATGAAAATTTTCATTATTTTTCCTGGATATATCATTAATATCATCCTTAATAGAGCTTGACTTTGGATTTATTATACTTAAAAAATTACTACTGCAAAATCCTGATAACAGAATAAATTCTTTTAACGAAAAAGAGACTGATACATGATTAAAAATATACTCAGATTAAAAACAACTATGATACTCTTTTCCATTTTACTGACAGTAGTACTCGGCGTCATCGATTACATAACCGGCTATGAACTCAGTTTTTTTGTTTTTTATTATATGCCTATCAGTTATTTTGCATGGTACATTGGAAAAAGATGTGCAATATTCTCTTCAATCTTTTCGGCCATCATATGGACATATGTTGATTTTAAATCAGGGCATACATATTCCCATTGGATATATTACATTTTGAATGGAGGTATCCGTCTGATATCATTCATGTTGCTTTCTATTTTGTTATCTAAAATACGGATTTCATTAGAAATGGAGAAAGAATTATCTTTAAAGTTAAATAAGGCCCTTGATGAAGTTAAACTATTAAAGGGATTTCTGCCAATCTGTGCTTCATGCAAAAACATAAGGAATGACAGGGGATACTGGCAGCAGATAGAACAATATATTCATGATCACACTGACGCTGAATTTACACACACTATTTGCCCCAAATGTGCCAGAAAGCTTTACCCTGATCTGATTTTGTAAAAAATAATTGAATTTTCTTCTTTAACCTTTATTCTGATTAAATCCTCTTCCCTCTTTTTTCATGAGAGTAAATGCCAGCGATTCAAAGGAGGCGAGTTTTCGTATGCGAAACATCAATTATTCAGAATTTGAACCATTTGAAATATGCTCAATACGCCCACCTACAGAAAACAACAGCCTTACTTTCAGACTTACGCGAAACTGTTACTGGAACAAATGCGGTTTCTGCCCTGTTTACAAAACCGGTTCAAGATTTTCAAAGAGAACTATTGAAGAAGTTGAAGCTGATATTAAACGCGCAAAAATCATTGATTCACTCCTTAGAGATGAAGGAATCTCCGGCCTCTCCACTTCATCATATGATGAATCATCGCTATATTCGCTCATCACTGAAATTAAACGCGCAAGATTCAAGGCCGGGTCAATTCCATCAATTAATGAAAAGAGCAATAACCTTGAAGATTCTACAGTTTCTGACGAAAGAATAAAATGGTTCCTTTCATGGTTCAAGGACAAGCCTACAACTGAAGACAGTTTTACGCACATCTTCTCATGGAGGATGTACGGAGGTAAAACATGTTTCTTCGGCGACGCAGATTCACTGGTACTTAAACCTGAGTTTATTGCATATGTTTCTTCGCTAGTCAGGGAGACATTCCCCTCTATTGGCCGCATCACGATTTACGGGAGGACAAAAAGCGCAGCGAAAATAAGGACTCCCGGTGACCTGAAGATATATGCTGACTCTGGAATAAACCGCGTACACTTTGGACTTGAAAGCGGCAGCGACCGCGTCCTTGAGCTTGTCAACAAGGGTTTAACCTCTGAAGACCATATAAACGGTGCACTTAAAACAAAGGATGCAGGCATTTCCTGCTCAGTGTATGTAATGCCTGGACTTGGTGGAAAAGCATTATCTGAAGAAAACGCAAAAGAAACCGCCAGAATATTAAGCGCCATAGAACCCGATTTTGTGAGACTCCGTACCCTTGAAATTTTTCCCGGAACCGGTCTCGATTCAATGAGGTGTAATGGCAGTTTTACCGAAGCATCGGAAGAGGATGTAGTAAGGGAGATTCGTACACTTATATCTGAAACCACCTGTAAAACAGAAATCGTCAGTGACAGTGCACCTAACCTGTTAAACATCAAAGGCAGTTTACCATATGACAGGGAAAGAATGCTCAGTGTAATTGATTCATACCTTTCACTTTCTTCAAGAGAGAAAATAGAGTTCAGCGTCAGATCACGTATTGAATCTTTTATGAGTCAATATGGGGGACTCACCGAGGATATCTACTCCATTCTTTCTCCATTAATTAAAAACGGAGTGCTTTACATGGATAATGCCAACGACATAAGCCTTATTGAGATTATAACTCATATAAGGGGGAAGCTGATGCCATAAGGATCACTCTATATAGTCAGATCCTGTATTTTTTCATTCCGGGATTTCCCCTCTACTATTCCATTCAGCAGAACATCTATAATATTTATATTACTTGTATCAATGTTGCGGCTGTTATCATCAGTCTTTAAACCGGTTCTCCCGAGAAAAAAATCAGGCAGAGAATTTAATATAAGCATGCCGTAAATGCTGATCATTATCTGTTCTGTATCAATATCACGAAAATATCTGGCCGATTTCCCCCTATCGATAAAGTCTTTCATAAAAACTGCAATATTCTTATCTTTGTAAGTTTCATTGATATATTTTATGACTTTAAGTGTCTCTTCCGGCCCATTACTCATAGCATCAATAAGAATATTCCTGTAATCCGGATATTCATTAAAAAACTGAGTATATGAAGATAAAAAATGGTTCAACTCGTCATTATAACTGCTATTCACCTGTGAAAGTTTTTCTGCAACCGGAGCGAGAGTTTCAATCAGCTTTTCATGGATAAACTTTATAACTTCAAAATATAGCTCATCCTTACTGCTATAAATGTAATATATCATCGCCTTGTTTATGTGCCCACATCTTGCTATCTCCTCGACACGTGCGCCATGCCTGCCTCTTTCCGAGAAAACAGTAACAGCTGCGCTTATAATTTTCTCTCTGCTTATCATTTTACCCTCCTTTTTAATTTGTACTGAATCTCTATAAGCTCTGTACAAAGAATCTATTCTCCTGTTAAATGTTATATTCAGTGTGTATGTATTAATTAAACACATACACACAGAATATATGTTACTTTTTATCTATCCAGATCAGGCTGTTATTTTCCTCTTTTACCCGCAGGTTTCACTCCTTGCATGCTTTCAACTCCAGCCGTTTCTTCCAGAAAATAATTTTTATCCTTTACAAGAATTTTACTCTCTGTCGCCACCCTGAATCTGTCTATATATTCAAATACTGCCGGTACGACGATGAGAGTTATCAGGGTTGAAACTATAACTCCCCCCATTATTGAAATCCCCATTGATTGCCTCATTTTTGCTGCTTCACCAATACCCATCGCAAGCGGAAGCATCCCGGCAAGCATTGCAAATGTCGTCATAAGAATAGGGCGCAGCCTTCTCTGCCCCGCCAGCAAAACAGCCTCTTTCGCGCCAAGCCCGGAATTAACACCATGTACAGCGTTATCCACAAGCAATATTGAATTTTTCGTAACAAGCCCCATAAGCATTACCATCCCAATCATGCTGAAGAGATCGAGCATAAAACCTGTAATAAAAAGTGCAAGAAGTGCCCCCGTCAGTGCGGGAGGAACCGCAACAAGTATTGTAAAGGGAGTGATGAATGATTCATAAAGGCTTGAGAGAACTAGATAGATAAAAACAATAGCCATTATCAACGCAAATACAACGCTCGATGCAGTATCAGCAAAAACTTCAGATTCCCCGCTAAAACTATACGTGACATCGGCAGGGAGTTGTATATTATTTATAAGTTTTTTTGTCTGGTTCATAGCATTACCAACAGCTCCGTTTTCTGAAAGGTTCGCGGTAATTTTAACAACGTACGCTTTATCCTGCCTGCTTATCTGCGCGAATCCCGTCGTCTTCTCTCCTGATGCCACAGCATTTAATGGTACCATTCTCCCTGAGGTATTGGCAACCTTAGTCGTATTGAATGTACCGGCCAGGTCCCTCTGCTCCGGTTTTAGTCTTGCACGGATATCATATTCTACACCATTTTCACGGAACTTCCCCACAACCGCTCCGGTTATATTATACCTGAGTTCCGTTCCTGCCACTGTGTTTATTACACCGAGAGCCTGCATCCTCTCCTGGTTAAAGTTAACTCTAAATTCCGGATTACCTTTTTTCATGGATGAATCAACATCTACAAGATCTGGTATCGTCTTTACCTTTTCCAATATCATAGATGATGCTTTTTCCACTGACACCAGATCATGTCCTGAGACAATAAGAAGAAACGGACTTGATTTACCTCCGCTAGCATGACTGTCATTTACAGTCGGGTTGGCATATGCAAACTCAGAGAGTACTTTCCTCATTTCTTCTTTATACAGATCAGTAGTCTTCTCTCTGTTTGCTTTTAGTACACAATGAATTTCACCCTCCGTTACTTCTCCGCTTGAATTCCCCACCGTTACACTGTAATAGTCCAGATCCTTAATATTTTTAATCTTTTCCTCTATCTTTTTAAGAATCTCCCCTGTCCCCTGAAGGCTTGTCCCTGCCGGCATCTCTATATTAACAGCGAACTCCCCTCTGTCACCGGATGCTATAAATGTTTTCTTTACAAAAGAGAGAAGAACTATACTGCTGATAAATATAAGTGTTGTTACAATAATTACTGTTATTGGGTGCTTCAGACAGTATCCCATAACCTTTAAATAAAGTTCTTCTGCTTTATCCTGAAACCGTTCAAACGAGCGCGTAAAAATATTGGAGGATTTTCTCCCGTCACCGGCAAAATATGCACTGAGAAATGGGGCTACCGTAAGTGCATCAAACAGACTCACAATCATTGCAAAAACAACTGTAAATCCGAACTGTTTGAAGAGTTTCCCTATTACACCACTTAACATGCCTATTGGGAAAAATACCGACAGGATAGCGAGTGTTGTTGCCACAACAGCTAACATAACTTCAGTAGTGCCTGATTCAGCAGCCCTGAAAGAGCTCTCACCCTTCTCAAGCTTTCTGAATATGTTTTCCCTCACAACAATAGCATCATCAACAAGAAGCCCAACTACAAGTGAAAGCGCCATAAGTGTCATTATATTAAAAGAATACCCCATTACATTCATTAGTATAACTGCGCCAAGAAGACTGTTAGGTATTGCAATTGCCGTAATGATTGTTGATCGTATATTTCCGAGAAAAAGGTAGACAACCAGCACAGCGAGAAATATTCCAATGAGAATTGTGCTTACGGTTTCGCTGACATTTGTCTTTATCCATTTGGACTGGTCCGAAGTAACTATGATACGTGAATTGCCCTTTGCTGGTTTAAGGCTTTCATTTATTTTAACTATCTGTGATTTCACACTGTCTGTTACTTCAACCGTGTTTTTACCGGATTGCTTGATAACATCCAGATATATACAGGATTGAACAATCCCGACTCCGCTCATTTTATTATCTCTGTTGTTTTTATCATTTTTCACAGTCGGAGTATAGATATATCCAATACTTTCGATGTCCTTGTTGCCATCACTAACCACACCGAGAGTTTTAACACTTACCGAGTTCCCAAGATCCCCCGAGAAAGATATCAGAGTATTCCTTACCTGATTAAGATCTGTGAATTCACCCATTGCTCTGAAAACGGTCTGTGTATTCCCATGTTCCTTTTTCCCTACGGGGATATTAGAACCTGAGCTTTTAATCTGCCCCACCACGCTTGTCATTGGAATCATATATGAATTGAGTTTAGCCTGGTCAATTTCAATCTGTATCTCCCTTCGACTGCCCCCCGTAATCTGTACGCTGCCAACATCCTTGATCCTTTCCAGTTTTGGTTTTATTGTCTCCTTCGCAAGATCATATATCTCCGCAGTAGTGAGATCTGAGATAAGTGCAAGTCTGATAACTGCTGATGAATCCGGATCGAACTTACGCACAACCGGATCATCGGTAAGATCGTCCGGAAGATTGTTTTTCACAATATTAATCCTGTCACGCACATCCTGGGCAGCCTTTTCCGCATCAACTGTCATATCAAACTCAAGTGTTATGGTTGACAGACTCTCAATATTCTCTGAACTCAGGTGTTTAAGACCTGATAAAGATCCCAATTCATCCTCAAGCGGTTTTGTTATAAGCTGTTCTATCTCCTCTGGAGACGCACCTGCATAAGTTGTCGTTACACCGATTGTCGGGAATGACATGTCGGGCATCAGCTCAACACCGATGTTGTGATAAGAAATTCCACCTACAATAACTATGATTGCTACTATACATGATATAAATACAGGGCGTTTAATCGCGAGTTTTGCTATATTCATCTTTATTCCTCTTTAATACATTTAACATATCTTTTATTCAAACCAGGATCAACTCTATGTGTAAGAAATCTTTTTTAAAACATTCAGATTCCCAGGTCAGAATTAATTCTGTTAAAAAATAATTTATAATTAATGCTTATTAACAACTACAGTCCTTAATTTAATTTTTTATTTAAAAAATATCTCCCTATTTAACCAGGTCCATATAATCAATGTAATTACCTATAAGCTGGTACCTCAATGCAAGTAAACTATTCTTTTCAGATGTTATGCTGTTCTCCGTATTTATTACATATGACAGGTTAAGTCTTGCCTGACTGTATTTTTTCCTTTCCGTCACGAGTTTGGATTCAAGCGCCTTTAATGATCTCGCCATGTTTTCAAGCTGCTCTGTAATTCCGTTTGAAGATTCCATATATCCGAGCAGCTGTTTCCTGTAACTTTTATGTACTGCATCATATTCATACTCCAGCCCTTTGATTTGTATTTCTATATCCTTTAAACTGCTTTCCGCCGAGTTATTCTCAAGTGAATACCTGAACTCAAATCCAACGCTGTAATCAGTATCTTTGGCCCCATAGGTCTGCGATTCCGCAATATCCTTCTTTGTCATCCCGGCAAAAATGTTAAATTCGGGTAAAAGTCTGTTTTCATAAACACCCTTTGAATAGACATAATTTTTCATTGTTAAGTCCATTATTTTTGCAGATAATGTACTTTTAAAATCCTTCTCCTCAAGTCTGGAGTGTATGGCTTTAAAATAGTACTCATTAAATTCTTTTTCATCCGGGAGACTATTGTTTATATTTATATAAACAGCTATCTGGTTCTCAATATTTTTAAGCAGCGTCTGGTACTCCCTCCTCTGGTTCTCATAGCTGAGAACTGAGGCGACCGAGCCCTGATAATCGTCATTGTCGGCAAGACCTGCATCAACTTTCCTTTTTATCTGCGCCATAAGAACTTTTGAATTACTGATGGCCTCATCCAGATTTTTAATATTCTCTTTGCACATTATCCACTGGAAGTATAGCTTCTTATAAGCGTTGAGTACACTCTTGTTGTTTTCCTGAAGCTGATACTTCGCAATTTCAAGCTGCATGTTCGCGTTATTCTCCGAGTACCTGTCCACTTTTCCAAGAAAATTATAAAGAAGCGGCTGAGAAACCTTGACAGAGACTGAAGGTTCATAAGCAGAATAATCGGTGATGGAGCTGAAATTGCTGTAGCTGTTCTTCGAATAATTATAAGTACTGCTGAGAGTTGTCCCTGTGGAGGTAATAGTTTTGCTTAGACCCGCGTAATACTCATACCCCTTTACATCGCCCCTGTCCAATCCTGAATATTCTTTATTTGAATACACATTCCCACCGGCCTTGAGTGATATATCTCCACCAGATTTTGCGCTTTTAACTTTGTTCTCTGCTGAAAGAACATTTATATCGTTGCTTTTAAGTTCAGGAAGCGATTTTTCTATTCCGGAAATATACACATTATAGGAAATAGTCTTTCTCTCCTGTCCGGCTTCCTCAGAATAAGCGGGCATGCACAGTAAAAATGCAATAACTGATAAAATAAAAAACCTAAGCCTCATTTGGTAACCTCAATAATTTGTTAAACTGGAATTACCATATCAAAAAAAATGAGTTCTGTCGACCGGGCTTACAAGTTTGCACGTAACAGCGTTTTATATATAGTCCTAACTTGCAAGTTCAGACCTGAAACTGTTTCTGCTCCTGTATTCGGAGGGTGTCTGCCCTGTAATTTTTTTAAAAACAGAATTAAAAGTTGATTTTGAATTGAAACCCGATCTGAAGGCTATAGCAATAATACTCGCCTCGGAATTATCAGGATTTTCAAGAATTGCTGCTGCTTCTTTTATCCTGTATTCATTTATAAAAGTATAAAAGTTCTTATTTAACCGGTTATTTATTACAATTGAAAGATGATGTGAAGGAATCTGTAATTCTTCTGCCAAGTCTTTAATAGTAATATTCTCATTAAGATAAGGCTTATACTGATTCATAAACATATTCAGTTTAGCGAGATATTCGTCCTGCATGCTTTCATCTATACTCTGCCTTGCGTATTTTTCAGATTCTGCTGAATCAATATGATCTTCTATCAGGTGATTCATCTCAATATTCTGTCTGAATACTTCTGGCTGGTTAATGAGGTTATATGCTGTAATAAAGATAATTATTATCAGCATTGAAATGTTTATAGTTAAACCTGCGGGGCTTTTCGAAACTATCCCCAGGTGGGCAGTCCAGAATCCGACACACCAGAATGCAAGAGTGATAAATGTAAGCGGATTAAGTCTTGAAAGCCATTTAAGATTCATCCTGTCAAGATCAGAATAATAGTTTTCTATCTTATGATAATACCTGTGTAGAACAACCATTGTATAAGCGATATAT
The DNA here is from genome assembly GCA_963664815.2 of Spirochaetota bacterium. GTDB lineage: Bacteria > Spirochaetota > UBA4802 > UBA4802 > UBA5550 > WRGT01. The sequence goes on along the minus strand of CAXXHB010000002.1, from coordinate 743,827 downwards.
GAAATCGAGTTTAATAGTCCAATACTTATTATTATAAAAATAGCTTTCCGGAAAGAATCGGATTCATGTGGAACACCATTTACCGTATGTACGGCAACTATAAAAAAAATAAAACTGACAGGAAATATTAAAAAATGAAAAAGCTGCTTTTTATAAAAACTTTCAAGAAGTCCGGTTATTGAAAGCGCGTAAAAATAAATTAATACTCCTGTTATAGAAATTCCCGGGACTGAAAACAATGCAAAAATGAATGACAAAACCCCTAAATCAGATTTAAAAAGGTAAAATGAGAAAAAATTAGATGATAGGATGAAGAGAAATGCCGCAAAGAAAATGTTGGCTTTTTTATTTTTCTCCATAACCAGTAAAATAAAAATAAGGAGAATTGTCTGAGAAAATTCTGCAATAATCAGAAAATCAAGCAATGGCCGTACCGGTTCATTCATTCTACTTATACCATATCCCGAAAATTTATATTATACGCATTATTCAAGATATGTATTTTGAATCCAAGTACGATTAAAATATATATCCCATATTTTATTCAATGAATCAATTCTAGATACATATAAAAAAGCTGTCAATGAATCATATAAATTTAATCCGAAAATAAATTACTATATTTTTCTGTTATATTGAATTTAATCCGGAATCATAATTAATCATTTTACGCATCAACAATAAGATACAGAATATTTAAATATGAACTACTTGACATTCATTCTACCAATTTTATAAATCTCGGTTTAAAGAAGGTAAAAAATGAACCAGTGTATTTTTACATATATGATAATTGGAATCACTTCAGCCGTTTCACTTTATGCTTTTAAAAATGAATCGTTTTTAAATAAAGCGATCTTTTCAACTGAAGCAATAATTAAATCCGGTGATTATTACCGAATTATCTCCTCTTTTTTTATTCATGCAAACATGGGGCATCTACTGTTTAACATGTTCAGTTTTTATGCATTTGCTGAAGGGATCGAGACGAAATACGGATTTGAAGTAACTGCATATTTATATTTTTTCAGCGGACTCGGCGCCGGAATACTGTCACTTTTTCTTCACAGGAATGATAGAAATTACAGGGCGCTGGGAGCATCAGGGGCAGTATGTGGAATAATCTTTGCCTCAATATTTTTAATCCCCGGTGGAAATATCATTGTATTTCCAATCCCTATCCCTATTCCCGCATGGGCTTATGCAATACTCTTTGTCTTCGGATCAATTTATGCTGCAGAGAGAACCAGCGGCGGCATCGCACACGATGCACATCTTGGAGGAGCTCTTACAGGAATACTTGTTGCCGCTATAATCGATTTTCACGCATTGGCCGGAAATTATTTTCTTCTCTGTGTGGTGGTAATCCCAATTTTTATTTTTTTTGTTTTTAACAGACAAATCACTGTTTTTTTACAGAAAAAGACAAACGGATCTGGAAACTAAAAAGAAATACAAAAAAATAATCTGTATACCCATTACAGATGGATCCATTTATATGTTCTGAGTGCTGTCTGCTTTAATGGGGTCATTCTGTTATTTCCAGTCTATTCCCTTCCGGATCTAATAATACGCTTTCATAATATCCATCTCCTGTAGTTCTGGGCTCCCCTTCAACTTTATAACCATCCTTCTTTAACCGTTCCGTTAAACTGTCAACTATCTCCCTGGTACCAACAGAAACAGCAAGGTGCGCCCATCCGTATGAGTCATCAGAAGATGACAGTTCCAAGCCTGGCTTATACATTATCTCCAACCTGGTCTCTCCATTAAATGAAAGAAAATAGGAGGAAAACCTTTTTTGTTTATTATTATATTTTTCAGAAGCAACGGCTTCAAAATAGCTACAATAGAAGTTTTTCATTTTTTCTAGATCTTTTACCCATAAAGCTGTATGTTCTATCTTCATTTTAAACTCCTTTTTTATTTTAAAAAATTAATTACTTACATTCATCATATAACAACGTATATTATAATTAAAAAAAAACGGGTTTTCTCCTTTTTTTTTAAAATCTGCTACTGCTGCAACTTGATTTAACTATAAAAATATAATAAATTTTATAAGCAAACAAAATTTAAATGAGGTGTGTAATATGAAACGTATTCTTGTTATTTTTATCGCTTTTACTTTCATGATGTTTTTCGGATGTTCAGAAACCAAAACAAAAATCGGGATTGTCCTTCCTACAAAAGATGAGCCACGATGGATTCAGGATCAGACCAGATTTCTAGATGCCCTGAAAAAAGAGGGAATTGGAGCGGAGGTTCTTTTCAGCCAGGGTGACTCTGCCAAGGAAAAAGCTAATGTTGAAACTCTTATAACAAAGGGTATAAAAGTTCTGGTTATCTGTCCTCACGATGGTGCTGCCGCTGCAGCTGCCGCTGATGCCGCAAAAAAAGCCGGGGTAAAAGTTGTCTCCTATGATCGCCTTATTTTAAATACAGCATCCGTCGATTATTATGTAACTTTTGACAGCTTAAATGTAGGTGCGGCATGGGGTAAATATCTGGTTTCAGAAGCGCAGGGAAAAGGAAATCATCTCTACCTTTACGCAGGAGCTTTATCTGACAATAATGCCTTTATATTTTTTCAGGGAGCATGGAGTGTTCTTCAGCCTAAAATTGCCGATGGTACATTTACAATAATGAACTCCGATAAAGCAGTTAGTCTTTCTAAAAAAACAGATCTTTCCCGCAATGAATTATCATCTATAATAGGGCAGATAACTACAAACTGGGATTTCAATGTAGCCAAAAGCAAAGCTGAATCAAATCTTATATCTGCAAAAAAAGACCAGAAAGGGCAGGTCTATATTGTGGCGCCAAATGACGGAACCGCACGTGCAATAGCTGACGCTTTCAGCAAGGATAAAGAAGTTACAAAATATTTTATTACAGGGCAGGATGCCGAGAAGGCGTCAATTCAGTATATTATTGACGGGAAACAGTCAATGACTGTTCTGAAAGATGTCCGGGTTCTTGTTAATGATGCCATTAAAGCCGCTATCGCATTGAGTGAAGGTAAGATTCCGGAAAAAACAAAAGCATACAATAACGGAAAGATTGATGTTCCGGCCAAGCCTTCCGAGGTAACAACCGTTACCAGAAAAAATGTTAAGGAAACAATTATTAATTCAGGATATTATGAAGCAAAAGATTTCAAAGGATTATAAATTTAATCTTATAAATAAAATATCAGTAAACAATTCAGTTTTCTGTCGCGTTTCAGCGCGACGGAAAATTTGAACAATGGGACGGAAACCCTTGAGAATCACCCCGGGGGCAGATTCACTGTAGGTATGAAGCGCAGTTCTGCAATAACTCGAATGAACTCTTTTTACTAAAGGCAGGATTATTATGAACACTCCCATACTCGAGATGAAGTCAATATCAAAGTCCTTTCCCGGTGTGCTGGCTCTGAATAATGTAAGTTTTCAGGTTGCCCGGGGCGAGATCCATTGCGTTGTGGGTGAGAACGGCGCAGGGAAATCTACTCTGATGAAGGTTTTAAGCGGAGTTTATCCATATGGCGAATACTCCGGAGAGATCCTTTTTAACGGCAGTATTCAGAAATTTAAAGGTATTTCTGACAGTGAAGCTGCAGGTATAGCAATTATTTACCAGGAACTTGCCCTTTTCCCCGAACTCCCGGTTTATGAAAATGTTCTACTGGGTCATGAGATAAAGAAAGGTTTAACTGTAAACTGGCAGGAAACAATCAGAAAATCAACAGAAATGCTTAAGAGTGTCGGTCTTAATATTAACCCTGAATCAAAGGTCAGGGATCTTGGCGTTGGGCAGCAGCAGCTGATAGAAATAGCCAAGGCTCTGTGCAAAAATGTTAGACTCCTTATACTCGATGAGCCTACTGCGTCTCTTAATGACAGTGACTGTGACAATCTTTATGCCCTTATACGGGAACTTAAAAATAAAGGAGTAACCAGCGTTCTCGTCTCTCACAGACTAAAAGAGGTAATTGACATTGCAGACACGGTTACAGTCCTGCGTGATGGTGAAACAATATGCACTCTTGATTCGGTAAAAGGGGAGATTAATGAAAACGTTCTCATAAAAAACATGGTCGGCCGTGAAATAAATAATATCTACCCGGAGAGAGATCATACCAGATCTGATGAAATTATTCTGGAAGTAAAAAACTGGAACGTATATGATCCGAAACCAGGTCGGACAGTGCTTAAAAATATAAACTTCAAACTTCATAAGGGTGAAATAATAGGTTTTGCAGGTCTTATAGGTTCAGGACGGACAGAGCTGGCTCACAGTATATTCGGAAATCCCGATGGTTATGAAATAGCCGGAGAAATGACACTGAAAAACAGGAAAAGGAATTTCAGATCTCCAAAAGATGCCATTGATGCGGGCATCGCCTATGCTTCAGAGGATCGTAAAGGTAACGGTCTTATCCTGATTCAGGATATAAAGCGGAATATCACTCTTGCTCGTCTGAAGAAAATCGCCGGAAGGGGTGTTATAAACAATAATGCCGAAATCATACATGCCACAGAATATAAGACTGCACTGAACATCAAAACTCCAAGCCTTGAACAGACAATTATGAATCTTAGCGGAGGAAATCAGCAGAAGGTTTCTATTGCAAAATGGCTTTTTGTTGAACCCGATGTTCTGATACTTGATGAACCGACAAGAGGGATCGATGTCGGGGCAAAATACGAAATTTATACTATAATGAACAGGCTTGTCGTTCAGGGGATGAGTATAATAATGATATCATCGGAACTTCCCGAAATACTGGGAATGAGTGACCGTATATATGTAGTTTCAGCAGGTAATATCAGCGGTGAACTTTCAGGAAACGAAGCAAACCAGGAAAATATCATGCGTCTGGCAACCAGGTTATAAAATGGAGAAAAAAATGAGTATTAACGATCTAAAAAAAATGCTTAGGCTTAATGTCCGTGATTATGGAATGTATATTGCTCTGTTGATGATAATCGTTTTTTTTGCGATAGTAACCAGGGGAAATTTCATTAAACCGCAGAATATAGCAGATCTTATGAATCAGACTGGGTACATTGCCGTACTTGCTGTGGGAATGACTTTCATTATCATCATAAGACATATAGATCTTTCAGTCGGATTTTTAGCCGGCTGTTTAGGTGCTGCCTCTGCAATCGGGTTAACCAGCTGGGGGCTCCCTGTTTATCTTGTCATTCCCATTATACTTCTCCTGGGAATCCTTGCAGGCTGTATGACGGCTCTCCCTGTTGCGATGTTGGGAATTCCCTCATTCGTGGCATCACTTGCCGGATGGCTTATTTACCGCGGAATACTCCTGATGGTAACTTCAGGGACCGGAACTATAATAATTTCCGATCCTGTATTCATCGCAATCAGCAACGGCAGTCTTCCTGATTTTTTATCAATAATTAATATTATGCCTGGAGTTCATAAGCTGACAATTTTACTTGGCATTGTTGCCGTAATATGGATTATCCTCAGAAATATCAGCATGAGAAACAGCAAACAGTTATACAACTTTGAGGTTGTTCCTTTTTATTTGTTTATTCTTCAGCAGGTTATACTTGCTATAATCATCGGTTCTATTACATGGGTCTTATCAGGTTCCAATGGCATTTCATGGACTGTTGTTATAATGCTCGTTGTTGTTCTGGGATATGACTGGATAGCGCGCCAGACAGTTCTTGGTCGCCATATCTATGCTGTCGGTGGAAACCCCGAGGCTGCAGAACTTTCAGGAATAAGCGTAAAAAAAATCACAATGATTGTTTTTGGTTCCATGGGGATGCTTTCCGCACTTTCAGGAATCATGTTTGCTTCACGCCTTCAATCGGCATCACCCACTGCCGGAACTCTTTTTGAACTTGATGCAATTGCTGCAGCATATATTGGTGGTGTCTCCGCTGCCGGAGGAGTGGGCAAGATTACAGGCTCACTTATCGGAGCCCTTGTTTACATGTCGCTGATGAATGGTATGAATTTATGGTCAACTACTTCGGATGCTTCCCTGCAGTACATTATAAGAGGACTTGTACTTGCGATCGCCGTAATATTTGACGTTGCTACAAGAAAGGCCAAACGCTGAGATTCCTATAAAAAAAGGATCCCTTATAAAACCTTTTTTATAGGAATCTCAGATTTAAGTAAGTTTTTTAATATTTTATAAGTCAATCCCTGTTGAATTCCTTCACACTGTCATTCAGGTTAACTGCTATCTCGGAAATTTCTTTTGCGTTTGCTGCCATCTCTTCTGCACCTGCTGCGTTTGCCTGCGTCAGTTCAGTTATAGTTGATATGGATTTCACAATCTCTGTTGTTGCATTTTTCTGTTCAACCGCAGCATTTTTAATTTCTTCTGATCTTTCCCGAACGTCAAAGGCTTCCCTGTTTACTTCCTGGTTGGTGGAAAACTGATTGTTCATAAAAACAGACATTGATTCAACCATTTTATTAATTCGGCTAACTCCATCAATTATTTTAGACAGTGAATTTACAACATTATTGACTGTGCCAATCCCATGTTTTGTTGCATTTTCACCTGCCTTTATTAAAGAGCTTATATCCTTAACACTGCTGAACGTTTTATCAGCAAGTTTGGAAATCTCATCTGCAACAACAGCAAATCCACGTCCTGCATCGCCGGCTCTTGCCGCTTCAATAGCTGCATTAAGGGAAAGAAGATTTATTTTGTCCGAGATATCATTAATTATCGAGATAATATCAGCCATCTCCACTGATCGTTGATTCATAGACTTCATATTATCATCCATCTGTTTAAGAGAGACTTCACCATTTCGGGCTTCATTGGAAATCGAAACTGTCATTGTAAGGGTTTCAATAATCATATTCTTCATGCTGTTTATCTGACCGGAAAGTTCATCCAGCCTTGCAGTAAGTCCTTCCATTTTAGTCATTTGAAAACTGGCAATATCAGAAATACTTTCAACTCCGGCTGAAATCTCCTCCACAGTAGCGGTAATTTCCTCCGCCGAAGCAGCCTGATTTTGCGCATTCGCTGAAAAATTGTCTGTCGTGTTTGACATAAGAGAAGAGGATTCAGCAAGTCGCCTGGAGAATCCTGTAACAGTTATAAGAAGATTTCTTGTACTCTCCAGATTTTCCCTGTTATCAGCTTCTTCTTTCAGTCGCTGCATTGTTTTTTCCGTTATACTAATTATAAGGTAACAGATAGCGGTAATAATTATCAATTCGAAACTGAAATTAATTGAAGCCATAATCTTCAGCCCCCGGGTTAATCCACCGGCAGAAGAGAGTGAAACTACATGTATAAGCAGTATGAAAACGGAAACTAAAAGTGTAACCATTCGCGTGCAGAAAAGTGTGCTGAAGATAATGAATATAAACAGATTGTAACTGGAAACAATTATTCCCTCCACAAACTTAAATGACCCGAACAGCAGATATAAACTGAAACCGCATAAAGAAGTAAAAATAAAGATATTAGCAGCTACGTTGTAGTATCCCTTCCGCATTATAAACAGCGACAGGATGTTTGAAACAATTACAATAAAGAAAAAAAGACTTAATATCGAAATTATAGAATGTTTCAGCATGGCAACAAGGAGAATCCATAAAGGAGGTACAAGAAGTATAATTATCATTGAAAAAGCTACAAGGGTCTTTGACTTTAAAAGAACATCAAAACTCAAACTCTCTGAATCCGGAATAAAAAAAGAGAATAGTCTATCCATATTGTTTTTTACCTGTTATTGAAACCCATAGTTAATGGCTTTTCACCAGATATTATAAATTGAAACATTATAATTAAGAATTGTCAAGAATCTTATACCGTAGAGATCTTTTATAAACCGGCAGTATTGATAATGCAGGGACTATACATTGGAAAAGCAATGCTTCGTATTTTAAAAATCTGAATTTTAAAAAACACTTTTTTAAATACTGCATTGCTATCCGTTTTTTAAAATGTCCCTCAAGAGTTTTGCCAGGTCCTGCCTGAAACTTTCAGAGGCAGATTCATCAATGAACAGATGTTTGAAGTGTCTGTATCCCTCCAGGGCTGTAACCATAATTTCTGCTGTCCTTTTGGGATTGGTAATTTTTACCTCTCCAGTTGCAGTAGCCAGTTCAATTTCATATATAATCAGTTTAATAAAAGCATTATACATAGACTGAAGGCGTTTAAAAACTTTCTTATTCCTGAAACTGAGAGAAATTATCGAATAATCTCCTGAAATATCAGTATTGTTGTACCATTCATCACTGCAAAAAATTTCCACAAGACGATCAAGCCTTTTCTGCGGATCACCGGTTTCTATTTTCATTTCAGTAAAAAGCTTGTTATAGATTCTGCTCAGATAATCTACAAGCTCGATAGCCATATTATCCTTAGTTGAAAAATAGTGAATAATAAGACTGGGGTTAATCTTCATTCTTTTTGCTACTTTAGCAATGGAAGCACCCTCTATACCCTCTTTCAGTATCACCTGGTAGTAATTTTTCAGTATATCCGGTTTTCTTAGTTCGGCATTCTGTCGTTTTTTTATCATACTCTTTTTATCGTTAAATTTGATTAAGCAACTGCTTGTATATATTCAATATTAATAATATCTTCAACAATTAAAACAAATATTTACTAATGGTCAAGAACTAAAAAATCCAATATTAAATCTGTAGATAGTTTGAAATATAATCCATTATGGAGTAAAAAGATCAGAAAAATCCCGGGTATAAAATCCCGGGATCCAATAATTTTACATTCTTTTATTTTTTATCAATTTAAACAGACAATCAATCTTCAAAATACTCAGGTTTCATTTTAACAGTAAGCCCATCTGAGTTTTTGAGTCGCATAGCAAGTCCATGAATTTTAGGAAGTTCATACTCGAAGAAATAACTAAGAGTGAACATCTTACCTTCAGCAAAATTTTTATCGATCTCTGACGCCCGCTCGGCAAGCATCTTTTGTACGGCTATTCCCTGCAGCAACCACTGCCACGCAATACAAACAATACCTGTCAATTCCAGGTAAAGAGTTGAATCCGCAAGAAACAGGTCAATTTCCCCTCTTGCTGCAATTCCAAGCAGACTGTTTGTAGTCTCCTTCCAGAGAGATACACCATCTGTAAGAGCCAGCGCAAATTTTTTCAAGCTATCCGATCCGGAAGCTTCATCTGTTGCTTTTTTTATCTCCTCAAGGAAGATTTTCTGGGCAGCACCTTTTTTAATTGTTATTTTTCTTCCGAGCAGGTCCATCCCCTGCACGCCTGTTGTTCCTTCATGTATCGGGTGTATCCTTATGTCGCGCATATACTGTTCAACTGGAAACTCGGAGCTGTAACCATAACCTCCAAGGCACTGGATCGCCTGACTGGTAGAGATAATACCCATTTCAGATGGATATGTTTTAACTATAGGAGTAATGAAATCAAGAAAAAGTTCATACTTTTCCTTCTCCTCACCTGTGGAGATATTTGTAAGATCTACAAGTTTCCCGGCATAAACAACAAGCGAAAAGGCTCCTTCGAAAATTGAACGCTGCTGAAGAAGCATTCTCTTTATATCCGCATGTTCAATTATAGGGATCTGCGGTTTTGTAGGGTCTTTCTCGTCATTTCTGCGCCCCTGGCATCTTTCTCTTGTATACTCAAGTGCCGCATAATAGGCAGCAGAAGCAATAGCTGTGGCACCAAGACCTACATTTATCCTTGCCTCGTTCATCATCTGGAACATATAACCGAGTCCGAAATTCTTCTCTCCTACAAGATACCCCCGGCAATCATCGACTTCCCCCATGCTGAGCTGGGCAATAGGAGCCCCGCGATAACCCATCTTATGATAACACCCAGCGCAGTTTACATCATTGAACTCCAGGCTTCCCGATTCAGTCAGCCGGTATTTTGGAACAACAAACAACGATAAACCTTTAACACCAGCTGGTGCACCCTTTATACGGGCAAGCATAAGATGTACTATATTTTCAGTGTTATCATGATCACCTGCCGAAATAAAGGTCTTCTGTCCTCTGACAATATAGTATCCTTTGTCTGTCGGTTCTGCTGATGTTTTTGTGTCACCAAGTGAACTCCCTGCTTCAGGTTCAGTGAGAGCCATAGTACCTTGCCATTTCCCTGCGACCATTTTTTCAGCATATTTCTCCTGCAGTTCTTTTGTACCATAATTATATATTAAACCGGCCGCTCCTGATGTTAGACCGGGATAAACGCTCATTGAATAATTCGCTGCGGCAAAAATGAACATACAAGCGTTAAAAAGTGACAACGGCATCTGCTGACCACCGTGCTCCAGAGAAAACATCGCATTTATCCAACCACCCTCTCCGGATGTCTTCATATATTCCTTAACGGCCGGGTTTACTTTTATTGTAGTACCTGTATATACTGGCGGATTTTTATCCATCTCTGTAAACAGGGGAAACATGAAATTGATACCTATATTTTTTGCCGTATCAAGAATCATATCGAAACTTTCCCTGTTATAGTCACTGAACCTACCGTACGACAACAGATTTTCCACTTTATGTACGTCATAAAGGGTAAATTTCAGGTTTTTTTCACTGTAAAATTTTTCTGCCATATACTATCTCCCTACATGATTTTTCACTACCGAATCTTATTGACTGGGCATTCAATAAAATTATCTGTCAATGTTTTTTTTCATTATTTTTTTATTTCTCTTTTTCTGCAGAATCTGAAGTTTAAATTTTATGAATTATAACGGTTAGTGTTGAGGCGGGTGGGCATATTCTGCCGGAAAAAATGTTGACAAAACCATACAATAAATTTAATTAACTGAATGTTCAATTAAATTTATTGTTCTCTGAGTAAATCAGACCTGCACTTAAAGTTTATTTGAAATTTACAATAACGCTTAAAATGCGTTACAAAATTTTAAAGTGATAAGCTGAATTTATCAACTTAAATAAAGACTTTCACAGGAGGATCTATGAACAGAAGAATTGCAAAAGCAGCCGTAATAGGCTCCGGAATTATGGGTGGAGGTATCGCTGCTCTTTGTGCAAGCGCCGGTGTTAAGACTTTGCTGCTCGACATCGCTCCCTTTAATCTTACAGATGAAGAAAAAAACAGCCGGACTGCAAAGAGCAGAATAGTAGAAACCGGACTGCAAGCTCAGATAAAAGCAAAACCTGCAGCTTTTATGGACAGGAGCCACGATCTGGCACTTATAGAAACAGGAAATCTTACAGACGATTTCGAGAAGCTTTCTGATTGCGACATCATCTTCGAGGTTGTGGTAGAAAATTTGAAAATTAAACAGGATCTTTTTTCACGGCTTGAAAAAATCAGAAAGCCTGGATCAATAATCGCTTCAAATACATCAGGACTCCCTATAGCCCAGATGGCAGAAGGAAGAAGCAGAGATTTTAAGGAACATTTTCTTATTACACACTTCTTTAATCCTGTGCGTTATATGAAGATTCTTGAAATGATTGCCGGACCTGAGACTAAAAAAGAAGTATGCGACTTCACGGCCAGATGGGGAGAACAGATCCTCGGTAAAGGGATAGTCTGGGGGAAAGATACCCCGAATTTTATCGGGAACAGGATAGGAATGGCTCTTATCTGCGTCGCTTTAAGACTTATAGATAAAGAGATGATATCGATTCCCGAGGCTGATGCAATTTTTTCAAAGCCTATGGGATTCCCCGGAACTGCAATATTCGGTTTAACAGACTTTGTCGGTGCTGATACAACCGACCATATTGCAGATAATTCATACGAACTTCTCGTGGATGATGAACAAAGAGAAATATACAAAACTCCGAAGTTCTTCAAGGAAATGATGGCAAAAGGGATGTATGGAAACAAGGCTAAAGACAAAGGAGGGTTTTACCTTTCAGGGAAAGGGCCTGACGGTAAAAAGTTTAAAAAAGTTCTCGATATAAAGACACTTCAGCATGTTGACTATGACACAAAAGCAGTATATCCAAGCGTTGAAGCCGTTAAAAGCATCTCCTCTACCCCCGAAAAAATGAAGTATCTCTTCAATAATAACGAATTCACAAAAACCATTCTTTCAGCAATGTTCTCGTACTCTGCAAACAGGATTCCCGAGATTGCCGATACAATAGTAGAGATAGACAACGGGATGAAATGGGGTTACGCATGGGAATTTGGTCCTTTCGAGATGTGGGATAATATTGGTATAAAAGATTCCATCGCCAATATTGAATGGTCCGGATATGCTGTTCCATTAAAAGTTAAAAAAATGATCGATAAAGGTGCTGATAAATTCTACAGAGTTCAGAACGGGAAAAAACAGTACTGGGATTTCGTCTCTGAGAGCTATAAAGATATACTCTACAGCCCCCAGATGATATTTCTTGATAATATAAAAACCGATAAAACAAAAGAGGTTCTTAAAACAAAAAGTGCATCACTAATCGACCTCGGTGATGGAGTTTTCTGTTTTGAATACCACACAAAGATGAATGCCGCCAATGGTGAAATAGTTGATATGGTACCTCCGATTGTCGAATATGTTCTGAAAAACGGCGTGGGTCTTGTAATGGGAAGCCAGGGAGCTGCATACAGTGCAGGCGCTGATTTAAAATTTATGCTTGGCCTCGCAGCAGCAGGTAAATTCAGTGAAATTGACAGCTTTATCGCCAATGTTCACTCCGGTATGATGAGCATGAAGTATGCGGCATTCCCGATGGTTGCAGCTCCATACGGGATGGCTCTCGGCGGCGGTTGTGAATCATGTCTATGGGCTGATAAAATTGTAGCCCACTGCGAGCTTTATATGGGTCTTGTTGAAATCGGAGCGGGACTGCTTCCCGCAGGTGGGGGATGTGTAAACTACTGGAGAAGGCTTATGGAAGCACCTGTTGCGCCAATTAATGACTTGCTTCCTGTCTTTCTCCATGCATTTCAGCAAATCTCAATGGCTAAAGTCGGAGGGTCGGCTATGGACGCTAAAAAAGCAGGCTTTTTAAGACAACAGGACAGAATTATTTTCAACAGGGATTATATTATAGGTGAAGCAAAAAAAGAAGTACTCAAACTTGCTGATGAAGGTTATGTTCCACCTGCAAAAACTCCTGTTAAAGTAATGGGAAATGCTGCGATGGGACCTATTGATGGAAACCTGCCAGACATGCTTAAGGCAGGTCAGATAACGCCGCACATGGCTCATATAGCAAGAACAATTGCATATGTCCTTTCTGGTGGTGATGCTTCTTCAGGCAGTTACATATCTGAAGATTACATGTTTAAACTTGAAAGAGAGGCGTTTGTAGATCTCTGGAAAACAAAGAACACGCAAATGATGGCAGAGAGTATGGCAACTAAGGGGAAAACCCTGATGCTGTAGTCTAGCCGGATCTATTTTTCCCCATGTGTAACAGTGGATTGGTAAACGAAGTCTGATCGTTAAACATCTAATGCAATCAACTCGATTATCCGATCCCTGTTCACAGAAATAATATAACAAGGAGCTTAAATGCCTGTAATAGAAAAATCAACATACAAATCCCCGTTTATATTTAAAAACAGTCACCTTCAAACGGTAATCCCTACACTATTGCGTAAGGTAAAAGGGATAAATTATTCACGGGAAAGAATAGAAACATCTGATGGAGATTTTCTTGATATCGACTTCTCCGTAAATGGATCGGACAGGATTGTAATACTTTCACACGGACTTGAAGGCAATTCAGAGAGGGCATATATGCTTGGAATGATGAAGGCATTCAACAAACGGGGTTGGGATGGAGTTTCATTCAATTTCAGGGGATGCAGCGGCGTGCCTAACCGTTCTTCCGCAACATATCACAGCGGTAGAACGGATGATCTTCAATGCGTTATCGATTATGTAATTCGTACTGGAAACTATAAGTCTATTTCACTTGTAGGATTCAGCCTGGGAGCAAACCTCACGCTTAAATATGCCGGTGAAAGAGGGGAAAGGATTTCTCATGAGATTAAAAGCGCAATAGGGATATCCGCCCCATGTGATTTATTATCATCCTCCATTGAACTTCATAAAAAGAAAAACTATCTCTACTCGAAAAGATTTCTTTTAACACTGATTGATAAAATGAAAGAAAAAGAGGGTATTCTTCCCCCCGGAATAACAAGAAATTATTCTTCAATTAAAACATTGAAGGACTTTGATAATAATTTTACAGGGCCACTGAATGGATTTGCTGATGCTTATGATTACTGGGAAAAGTGCAGTTCAGGTAAATATATCAGGAATACTGCAATCCCCACCCTGATTATAAATGCCAAAGATGATCCGATACTTGGCGAGCGTTGTTATCCTTATGAAGATGCTATGCAGAACGACAGACTTTTTCTTGAAGTGCCTGAAAACGGCGGGCATGTGGGTTTCATCACTTTCGGAAACAGCGGTGAATTCTGGCATGAAACCAGGGCAACTGAATTCGCCGGAAACCATATATAATAAACTAAATAAAGGAGAACATATTATGGAATACAGCACAATACAATGCTCAACAATTGAGAAAGGAGTTATGCAGCTCAGCCTGAACCGACCTGATGTTTATAATGCAGTTAATCACCAGATGATGGAGGAACTTGAACATTTCTGGCGTGAAAGGCTCTATGATCTTGATACATGCGTGATAATACTTAAAGGTAACGGCGAAAAAGGTTTCTGCGCAGGGCTTGACATGAAGGAATCTGACGAATCTCTCTCTAAAATGGGACCCCAGGAGCTTTATAGGTTTCAGGCAAGACTTGGGAGAATAAACCTTCATATGAGAAGAGCTCCCCAACCGATTATTACAGCAGTTCATGGCGCTGCGGCTGGGCAGGGATTCAGTTTTGTTCTTGCTTCCGATATACGGATAATCAGTCCGGATGCTAAATTCTGCGCTGCATATATAAACATCGGTCTCGGAGGAGCGGATATGTCATGCAGCTACTTTCTTCCCAGGATGATTGGAGCCGGAAGAGCCTACGAGTTTATGTATACCGGAAGGTTTATGTCATCGGAAGAAGCCATTAACCTTGGTCTTGTATCAAAAATGGTTGAAAAAGATAAACTGATTGAAACAGCCATGGAATACGCAAAAATCCTGATGAGCAAAAACCACATGGGTCTCCGTCTTACCAAAGAAGCTATAAACATGAACCTGGATGCGGGTGGGATGGAACAGGCATTAAATATTGAAGACAGGAACCAGACACTCCTTGCAATGGGTGCGGCGCTTAAAATGAACAAAGTACAATAGAAGACTTATCAGCAGACAAGTCAAAAGAGGGGGGATGGTTTTTATTAAAAATGACTCCCCCCTCCATTGTTTCCAGATATCTCTGGAAACAGGAAACATGGAAACTTCAACCTCTAATAAAACTCTATATCCAAATTAAAATTATTACTATAATATCAGGATATAATAAAAAAAGTTATTTTGAATGTAACATATAATAACTCTCAATACTAAAACTATCTATAATCCTTGACTTTATTGAGGTTTTAAATAAATAACTGAAAAACACACGGAGTAGAGAAATCATCTCCTGTGAATTAAATATGAATTTTTTCAGAGGGTTAATATGTTAAAGCGTATAGGTCTTTTTCTTCTCACAAACTTTCTTGTAATAATCACAGTGAGCATAATTCTTAATATAGCATTGCCCATGCTCGGAATAAGCCCAAGAGGAGTAACCGGTCTTGCTGTGATGTGCGGAGTATTCGGAATGGTTGGTGCATTTATTTCACTTGCAATGAGCAGGTGGATGGCAAAAAAAGTCTATAATATCCAGACAATTAATGGGAACGAACAGAATTATGAACTAAGAGAAATCTATCAGATTGTTGCCCGCCTCTCCAGACAGGCAGGTCTTCAGTCAGTCCCTGAAGTTGGAGTATATCAGTCGGCAGAACCTAATGCATTTGCTACAGGTCCTTCAAAAAACAAGTCCATTGTAGCTTTTTCCACCGGTCTTCTCAATGCAATGGATAAAAATGAAGTAGAAGCAGTAGCCGGTCATGAGATATCACACATTGCCAATGGTGACATGGTTACGATGACGCTCCTTACTGGTATTGCAAACGCGCTTGTAATGTTTCTTTCAAGAATAATTGCCGGTATAATCGATAATGTACTCAGAGGTGATGATGGAGATGGCGGTCTTGGATTTTTTGCATACATAATAGTTGTGAATCTTCTTGAAACGGTTTTCATGCTTCTTGCGACAATACCAATTGCAGCTTTCTCAAGATACAGGGAGTATAAGGCAGATGAAGGTTCTGCAAAAATAACATCTCCATCTTCAATGGCTAATGCGTTAAAAAGACTCGCCCGTGCGGCAGAGATACCTACTCAGAAAGATTCATTCGCTATTGCCAAAATCAGCTCCAATAGAAGAGTGTCACTCTGGTCAACACACCCATCAATTGAAGACCGTATCGCAAGACTTCAGCAGATGTAACAGACCGACATTAAACTACTTACTTTTAATAAAAAACCTTTGATTGATTCAAAGGTTTTTTTAACTGCTTTTTTTGCCTTTTTTTATGATCTTTCCTGGTATAAAAAACATTCTTTCAATAAAAAATAAAAGAACAGATACTGTTAAAACAGCTTTCAGCAGTACATGGCCTGCGTATTCCCCCGTGATTCCACGCCAAGTATAATAACTCAGGGTAGTATCCCTTAATATATAAATACTACCACCCCCCTGCTCTTAACAGCCCTGATAAATTAATATTTTTCTTTAAAATAAAGAATTAATACCGAAAATTTTTTATGCTAATTTATAAAATTTAGTAGTATATATGCAGCTTTTGATGAGATAATGTAAAAAGGTATAATTTATGAAACTGAAAGTACATGAAATATTCTACTCTATTCAGGGAGAAACGACTTCAGCAGGATTTCCTTCACTTTTTATAAGGTTAGCCGGTTGCAATCTCAACTGCTCATGGTGTGATACTCCAAAAGCCAGAGAATGGGGAGTAGAGATGACTGTTGATGACATCATAGAAGAGGTTAACAGGAACAAACCTTTTCATCACATCACACTTACCGGGGGGGAACCTCTTTTGCAGGATGGAGCACTTTATCTCCTTCAAAGGCTTACGGAAGAGGGATACTCTACCCAGGTTGAAACAAATGGAACTATACTATTCCCAATAATTCCTGATAATGTAAGAATTATAGCAGATGTAAAAACTCCATCAAGCGGCGAAGTAAACTCATTTAATGAAGAAAATATTAAGTTCCTGCAAAAAAATGATGAACTGAAATTTGTTATATCGGTAATGGAGGATTATGAATTTGCAAAATCATTCATTAAAGAGAAGCTTAAAGGAGTAGAATCTGTTATAAATTTTTCACCGGCTTCAGGTTTGATGGAACCCTGGGTTCTTTCAAACCTGATTATTAAGGATAAATTGAATATTCGGCTTAATATTCAGCTTCATAAAATTGTGAATTTTAAATGAATGAAAAATATGGTAACATAAAGAGATAAATCTTTTCTTAAAATTATAATAATTTTACAGAGGTAGTAAATGGATTATGTAGGACACGTAATAAGACCCCCTTCCGAGGCTTACAGCATGATAATACAGGTAACAGTGGGGTGTTCACACAATATGTGTACATTCTGCGGTACATATAAAGATCCGATATCCAGATTCCGTATTAAAGACTGGGAAACTGTTAAAAAAGATATTGACGAAGCATCAAGTTACAGGTATAATTTTACAAAGGCTTTTCTTGCCGACGGTGATGTTCTTATACTCCCGACTGAGGAGATATTAAGAATAATGAATTATATAAAACAGAAAAATCCGGCTATTGAAACTATAAATGTTTATGGAAACGCAAAGGCAATTCTCCGTAAAACCCCAGAAGAACTCAGGGCTTTAAAAAACGCGGGGCTCACAGTTATATACCAGGGGATAGAGAGCGGGAATAAGGATGTTCTGCGTAAAATACGCAAAGGTGCATTCCCAGACAGAATGAAAGAGGCTGCATCAAAGGTTATTGATTCCGGCATAAAACTTTCACAGACAGTTCTTCTTGGAATTGGCGGCAGGGAGATGTCTCATGAACATGCCCGTGATACCGGGAAGCTTCTCGGCGAAATGTCTCCAGACTTTGCATCGGCACTTACAGTTATGATACTTCCAAATACCCAGCTTTATAGAGAATACCAGGATGGTACGTTTGTCCTCCCGGATAAATTCGGCCTTCTTGAAGAACTGAAGATAATTGTAAAGAATATGAACGTAAGGAGGAAATGTTATTTTACTTCAAACCATGCATCTAATTATCTTCCAATTAAAGCCAACCTCCCGGAAGAACAGAGTGCGGTATTGAAAATGATTGATAAGGTAATTACGACAAAAGATGAGAGAATTTTAAAACCTGAACATATGAGGGCGCTGTAATTATTTATCGTGCTGTTTTGGTAAGGCAGCCCATTAACATCACGATGATGCTAATTTGATTATAAAATATGTTGAAATAATTAAGGGGAAGTGCTATGGATGATACAATGAAAAAAGCCGTAAAGTATATCAGCGATATCCTCAGGGATACTCCAACCGCCGATAAACTTAAACTTATTGAGGATACCAGTAAACAATTTGATCTTAATCCCATGCAGACAGATTTTCTGACAAACAAAATTATTAATGGAAAATGATTTCTGTAAGGAATAACGTCTTTCTATTCCGTTGTTCCCGGTTTTTTATTTAAGAATCGAACCGGCAGTTTTGAATCTGCCGGTTTTTTATTCATATAAAGCTGTTATTATAAATTACATTTTGCTATAAACTCTTAAGAATCATGGATTACAAAGCTTTAGTATTTAAACAATAGAGCTGAATTAAAATATTTTATGATAAAATGATTTTTTATCTTTTTTTTTACAGGATATACCGTGTGAAACCTTATAAAAACTTCCAAAAATTTCCTTAATGCTACAAACGCTTGTTTGAAAATACCGCTAAATGGCAAGTATGATAAAGATAAAAAGAAGTTGATTTGACAAAGTTATAAAATTAAATTTACCATTGATAAATAAATATTTACACAACTCCGAGGAAAAATATGAAACAATTTCTGATATCTACTTTTTTCATCTTATTATCAGCTGTTCTTTTTGCAGATACCAACGGTGAGATTACAATTTTTACATTACCGGGATGCGGCAGATGTGCTTATATTCTTGATTATCTTAAAAGCAATAAAATCAGATATACAGAGTATTCAACATCAGATACAAATGCAAACAAGAAAATGTGGGTTAAAATCCGTACTTCGGGAAAATATAAAGATGGATCTATCAGCATGCCGGTTATGATTATTAATAACCAGACCTACTTTAACATTGATAACCTGGAAGATTTCGCGGGATCAATTAATTCCCTGTTATCCGGCAGCGAATTTCCGACAGGGGAATCAGACAATAATGTTGAAGCTCTCCCTTCGTTCATTTATGTATGGACAGACGGATCCAGTGTCATAAACCACGAGGCTGATGAATGGACAAAGAAAAAACTCCCTATAATAAATCATTACAATGGTACTAAAAACAGTGTGTATATTGCAGTCTATTCACATAATGAGTCCGGAAGCATCTATCCGGTCGGCGGAGGAATTTATGTTATGGGACTGATCAGAGTTGAAGGGAACTGGAATGGAAGAATAGCAGAACCGAAAGGATGGGAGGGAAAAGATATCAGCGCATCAGACGCCTTTAAAAAACTCGCAATTATGTATTTCCCGGCCTGTAAAAAAGATGGGTGGGTTGGTGGTGATACAGGCGGTTTCTTCGGAATTGAATAATCCCCTTGCTAATCAGTTTTTATAAACCTGAAATATTTTCCGGAAAAAAGTATTTCAGGTTTTACGCGGCTCTACATGAATAAGTATTTTTGTATTACGAAGTTTATTTTCAATTTCAATTTCAATCCGGTCACAAATCTCATGTGCCTGCGCAACAGTCATGTTTTCAGGAATATCAAGATGAAAATCGATATGTTTGATATGTCCGCTTCTGCGTGTACGCAAGTCATGAAAGTCAACCTTACTCTCATGAAACTGTTCTATTGAAGACTTAATAATTTTAATATCATCATCAGAAATTTTTTCATCAACAAGAGGGAAAAAGGCCCTCTTAAGCATATCGTACGCTTCTACCAGGATGAAAAGTGCAATAAGAATTGCTACTATCGGATCAAGAATATTAATTTTTGTTATATGTATCAGTAAAAGTCCGGAACCGACACCTATTGATGTATAAACATCAACCTTGAGATGAAGAGCATCGGCTTCAAGAGCCACGGATTCTTCCTCTCTGGCAACCTTATAAAGCTTTCTGGAAACAAAATAGTTGATCAGGGCAGAGATAAACATAACAATAAAACCCATGCCGATAGAAGCAATCGGCTCATTGCTGATCATTTTTTTAACTGCTTCATGAATTATAAAACCGGAAGCAAGAAAAATAAGTAATGCTTCAATAACTCCAGAAATATTTTCAAGTTTTTCATGACCATAATTATGTTCGGCATCAGCAGGCATGGACGAAATCTTTATGGAAAAAAAGGCAATAATCGCTGCCAGCAGATCCATGGTTGAATGTATTGCTTCTGAAATAATACTCACAGATCCGGTAATAATTCCAACCACAAGCTTAATTATAATTAATAATGAATTTGATAAAATCGACAGTCTGGCAGTTTTTTGTTTTCTATTCATGGTATCCTCAAACTTCTGAGGAGTAAGGGGCGGGGATTTAAATAGTAAAAATAAAACCGGCCGCTTTCTCCAATTTTTATGTATGGCTGTTTTCAGCCAGGCTTAAGCAATTGAAGGAAGTCCCGTGACAAATGTCACTGCCTGTGGGCCCGGTTAATACCTGATCTTCCCGTAACAGAATATGATTCATAAAAAATATTATTACTTTTTTGTCAACAAAATAGCTGATCTCTCAGCTTCAAGAAATCTTATTTATATTAAATTTTTTCTCTGTTGACAGACAATGCCTTTTATACAAACAAGTACTTATCTTTTTATATCCTTTTGGAGATTAAACATGCCTGCAAAAACCATGGATTCACTTGTATCGCTGTGTAAACGACGCGGTTTCATTTTTCAAAGTTCTGATATTTACGGCGGTCTTCAAGGTTTATACGATTATGGTCCTCTTGGTGTTGAACTAAAAAACAACCTCAAATCCTCCTGGTGGCGTTCTATGGTATACGAACGTGATGATATCGAAGGACTCGATGCTGCAATATTAACTCACCGTTATGTACTTCGACATTCGGGACATGAAGCAACTTTCACCGATCCGATGGTGGACTGCAAAGACTGCAAAAGCCGCTGGCGCGCGGACCAGCTTAAAAAGGGACGTTGTGAAAAATGCGGAGGAAACAACCTCACTGAACCGCGTCCATTTAATTTGATGTTCAAAACAACAGTTGGGCCCGTCGCTGATGATGACAACTTTGCATATCTGCGTCCTGAAACTGCACAGGGAATATTCAGCAACTTTAAAAATGTTATTGATTCAACATCGCGAAAGCTCCCTTTTGGTATTGCACAGATAGGAAAAGCGTTTCGAAATGAAATTACACCCCGAAATTTCATTTTCCGGGTTCGCGAATTCGAGCAGATGGAGCTTGAATATTTCGTAAAACCGGGCACTGATGATGAATGGCATGCAAGATGGGTTGAACAACGTATTAACTGGTGGAAAGAGCAGGGTCTTACCAGTGACAACCTCCAGCAATACCATCAAACAAAAGAAGAGCTTGCTCATTATGCTAAAGCGACCGTTGATATCCTCTATCGTTTTCCACATGGAGTCGAAGAGCTTGAAGGTATTGCTAACCGGACTGATTATGACCTTGGTTCTCATTCAAAAAAATCCGACGATCTTGGCCTGACTGCCCATGTTGAACCTAATGATGATTCCATAGTAAAACTCACTATTATGGATTTTGAAACTCAGAAGCAGATTGTTCCATTCGTTATTGAACCATCTGCCGGAGTCGATCGCGGTGTACTTGCTGTTTTAACTGAGGCCTATACTGAAGAAACTCTTGAAAACGGCACACAAAGAATTGTTCTTAAACTCAAACCGCATTTATCTCCTATTAAAGTAGCTGTTATGCCCCTTGCGCGTAATAATCACGAAATTGTTGAAAAAGCCCGGCAGGTAAAATCTCTATTAATGAAACTGGGCGTTGGCAGAATCTATTTTGAAGACAGCGGCAATATAGGGAAGGCATATCGTAAAAATGATGAAGTTGGTACACCATTATGTGTCACTATAGATTTTGATACTATCGGAAAAGGTGATAATACCAGTCTATCAGATACGGTAACAATTCGTGACCGCGATACCATGAAACAGGAACGTATTGCCATTGCAACGCTAAGTGAATACATAAAGAATTATTTCAGTGAATAAATATATTCACTGAAATAATTCACAAACTTCAGTTTATTGTGTTCAATGCTATTTATAAAATAAAAGGACGTCCTTTGCCGGACGTCCTTCCCACTATAACTGATTAAAGATTAAAATATTTTCTATCAGGCTTTCTGTTCCTCTTTCACCTCGAAACCGGGAACTGTACCCCATATTGCCGGTTTTAATACCTTTGTTGGGCACTTCACCATACACACAGGGTCTGAGCACTTTTCAAGACAGACTGTACTGTCCACTATTGCAAGGAAATTATCAATTTTAATCGCACCGAATGGGCACTCTTTCGCACACATTCCGCATCCTATACATCCGGCCTTGCAATGTTTTCTCACCACAGGGCCCTTGTCATGAGAATTACAGTTTACCTTAACCATAATATTCGGTTTAACAAGTGCTATAACGGTTCTCGGACAGACAGTTGCGCATTTTCCACACCCTGTACATTTATCGGGATTAACTATCGGAATACCCTCCGGGCTCATGTGTAACGCATCAAACATGCAGACTTTAACGCATGTACCGTAGCCAAGACATCCAAAAGTACATCCTTTATCTCCGCCGACAAGTATATTCGCTGAAACGCAATCCTTAACACCCCTGTATTCTCCCGTTCTTGTTGCTTTTTCATAAGTACCTGCACATCTGACAAAGGCAATCTTCTGTTCAAGAGCCTCCGCCTTTTTACCTGTTATTTCGGCTACCTTCTTCGCAACTGCATCCTTACCCGGTGCACAGAGATTTGCGGGTACATCCGGGTTCATTACAACCGCTTCGGCATAAGCCATACACCCGGGATAACCGCACGAACCGCATTGTCCCTTTGGCAGAATCTCATCAACTTCATGTATTCTCGGATCGACCTCAACAGCCCATTTTTTATTTGCGAACGAAATGAAAACCCCGAAAAACAGGCCAAGGCCAACCATAACTAATATTGCATATATTGCTGTTAACATAATTGCTCCTTTTTCTCATTATAACGGTATCATGCCGCTGAAACCCTGGAACGCAAGGGCAAGCATACCTGCCAGTATAAACGCTATACCAAGACCTTCAAGTGATTTCGGCACATCTGAAAACTGAAGTTTTTCACGTAAGCTTGCAAAAAGGATAAGGGCAATTGCAAAACCGGTACCTGAACCGAGAGCATTTACGACACTTTTCACAAAAGTAAAATTTGCTTCAGAGTTGATCAGCGGTACACCGAGAATTACACAGTTTGTTGCAACAAGGAGAAGATATATGCCCCACACATTATAAAGCGTAGGCATAAACTTTTTTATCACCATCTCAAGGAGCTGAACAAACACAGCAATTACAACAACAAAAACAATTGTTTTCAGAAAAGGGAGACCAAGCGGAACTAAAATAAAATGCTCAATTACCCATGTAAGCATTGAACTCATTGTCATAATGGAGATAATAGCCAGTCCCATGCTCGTGGATGCATGGTAATTCTTCGACACACCGAAAAATATACATAACCCCAGATAACGTGTCAGTACGAAGTTATTTACTATGGCCGCACCCATGAAGAGCAGAAAATATTCACTCATATTGTACCTCCGGCAGTAATTTCAGCTTTTTCACTTTTTTCTTTCTTGCGCTTTTCATTTAGATTCATTAAGCCTATGATAAACCCTATAACAATGAAACCTCCGGGAGCAAGAATTATAATAAGTGGAGGATGATACCAGCTTCCAAAAACCTGGTAGCCGAGAAACGAGCCGTTTCCTATCATCTCCCTGACTGCACCAATAGTTACCATTCCAAGGGTAAAACCTGCACCCATACCCAGACCATCAATCATCGATGGTATTACTTTATTTTTCGCTGCAAAGACCTCGGCCCTTGCAAGAATAATTGCAAATACAACAACCAGAGAAAGATATATCCCCAGTTCCTTGAACAACACCGGAAGAAACGCTTCAAGCACCAGCATTGCCACAGTAACAATTGTGGCGATTGAAATGATGTACACAGGAACCCTTACCTTGGGGTGAATAACATTTCTGAATGCTGAAACAACCATGTTGTTGCATGTAATAACAAACATAACGGTGAGACCCATACCCAGCGCATTATATACATTCGAGGTAACTGCAAGCGCGGGACAGAGACTCAGTGCAAGGCGGAAAATAGGATTCTCCGCAACCAGACCTTTGGTAAATTCTTTCCACAGATTCATGCCGACCTCTTATTTGCTTTCTTTTTTACTTTCAGTTTTACTTTCAGCATTACTTTCTTTAAGATATGCATCAAGCTCAGTGAGGACATTCTTAACTGCTGTAGTAACAGCCCGCGAAGTTATCGTGGCGCCTGTAATTGCAAGGATCTTACCATCCTCCTGAATTTTCACAAGCTCCATATTTTCAATACCCTTGCCCGTGAACTGGCCTGCAAATTTCGGTTTGAAAGCCTGATCTCCAAGTCCCGGTGTTTCCTTGTGTGAAAGAACCTTGTAACCTATAACCTTTTTATCAGGAGTTACCGCCACAAACATCTTTATATGACCATCAAAACCCTTCTGGTGAGTAAGAACAAGGTACGCCACTGCCTTCCCATCTTTTTCTGCTTTGAACCATTCCTGCTTTCCTTCAATTTCGATAAACCTGGTTGCATCCGGTACAAGTTCCTTCATGGATTGTTCTTTTTGCTTTATCCTCTGAATCTCCGCGATTGGTGCAGTAAAGTAGAATACAGTTCCAATGATTATCCCTGCAAATAGCGTTGCCATTGTCAGATTCAGAGTTATTTTAAACATACTGTTATTATTGTGATCTGTATGTGCCATTTCTAACTCCTTTTCGCAGGTTCAGAAAGAGAACCGAATTTAACCGGGAATATATACCTGTCAATTAGAGGTGTAACTGCATTCATCAGCAATATTGAATAACAGACCCCCTCAGGGTAACCGCCATAAAGCCTTATCAGTACAACAATTATCCCGCATCCTGCCGCAAAGAGAACCTGTCCCTTTGTTGTTATAGGTGTTGTAACCATATCTGTAGCCATGAAAAAAGCACCTATAATAAGTCCTCCCGACAACATATGTAATATGGGATCTCCTGTAAACAGGCCTGCCTTACCACCGAAAGCCCATGTAAGAAGACCCACTGTTCCTATCATTACAACCGGAACCTGCCACTTTATATATTTCTTTATTATAAGTATAAGTCCGCCAAGTATAAGAAGTATTGCCGATGTTTCTCCAAGGCTTCCCGCTCTGTTGCCGATAAGAAGGGTTTTATACATCACCGCCTGGCCTCCGAATGAATCAACAAGCGCCTGATAACCCTGTTGTTTCAGTATTCCAAGAGGTGTTGCCGTTGTTACAACGTCCAGATTCCCGATTTTACTTACTGCGCCCGGAAAATCACCTTTAATGCCTATGCGTGAAACAGCCCATGTTGTCATTGCAACAGGATAACTGGCCATGATAAAGGCCCTCCCTATATGAGCCGGATTAAAAACATTGTGCCCCAATCCACCCATCGTATGTTTTGCAATACCTATCGCTGCAACTGAACCTATAAGTGGAATATACCAGGGAATCTTTGCCGGAAGGCACATCGCAAGAAGAAGCCCTGTAAGTACAGCGCTTCCGTCATATATTGTAATCTCTTTTTTTCTCCAGTACTGTATGGCAGCTTCACAAGCCACACTCCCTGTGATACATATCAGCATTGTGAAGAGCGCCGGAAGTCCAAAATTTATAACTGAAAATATCGCAGCCGGAAGCAGGGTAAGGTTTACTATCCACATGATCTTCGAAACGCTTTCAGTATCATGAACATGTGGAGAAGAGGTAATTACCAGTCTTTCCGGTTTCTCGATGTTGGCTGTAGTTTCTTTAGTCTCCATCATTTACTCCCTGTTTTTGTAGTGTTCCTGAACATGGCATTTTTTGCCTTTGATTGCCTGATATAATGAACTATATTCCTTCTTGAAGGACATACATAGTAACAGCACCCGCATTCAACACAATCCATAAGATTATAATCTGTCTGCGCTGTCTGGTGTTGTCCCTTTTCACTTAAAATGCTCAGTACATTCGGCATAAGATGCATAGTACATGCCTCAAGGCAGCGTCCGCATCTAATACATGCCTTCTCCTCTTTAAAATCCAGATCATTCTCAGCAATGACCACAATACCTGAAGTTGCCTTCACAACGACTGTCTCTATATTGACCTGTGCAAGTCCCATCATAGGACCGCCCATAATGAGTTTACCGTTTCTGCCGGTGAATCCGCCGCAATGGTTGAATAGTTCACTGAATGGCGTACCCATCTTAGCCATAACATTCATTGGATTTTTCACAGTGCTCCCTGCGACAGTTACAATCCTCTCAATAAGAGGAATATTCTTTTCCACAGCGTCAGCAACTGCCTTGAGTGAACCTACGTTCTGAACAGCACATCCCACGTCCATTGGAAGCTTTCCGGATGGAACCTCTTTCCCTGTTATGGCCTTTATCATCATCTTTTCTGCACCCTGAGGATACCTTGTAGCAAGTTCAACAACTTCAATCTTCGTACTTTTGCATTTCTCTTTCATTAGTGCTATAGCTTTAGGTTTGTTGTTTTCTATCCCGAGGTAACACTTCTCTATACCCATAATCTTCATTACAATGAGAGTTCCCTTTATAACATCATCAGGGTACTCCATCATTGTCCTGTAGTCGGAAGTAAGGTATGGCTCACACTCCGCTCCGTTTACAATTAAAGTATCGATTACTTTGTCCTTTGGGGGTGAAAGCTTTATATGCGTTGGAAATGCCGCTCCCCCCATACCTACTATACCGTTTTTGAAAATTATATCGATCATTTCAGCTACTGATATTGACTCCCAGTTTCTCTCTGTCAGAAGTCCATCCTGCCACTGATCCAGCCCATCAGACTCAATTACAATACAGAGAGATTTACCGTAGATGGGGTGAGGATAATTTGCAAGCTCGGAAACCTTTCCTGATGTAGGGCTGTGTACCGGGGTACCCCTTCCGTCAGCAGATTCAGCTATAAGCTGCCCTTTTTTTACTTCATCCCCGACCTTAACAACCGGAACCGAGGGCTGACCTATATGCTGGCTAACAGGGACAAAAAGTTTTTTAGGAACAGGAAGACTTTCTATCTTCCTGTCCTCTGTACTTTTCTTCTCGTCGTGCGGATGAACTCCGCCTTTTATTCTTTTAAGCATAGATACCTCATTTACTTAATAACTTCTATTACTTGAGGAAAATTCTGTTTGTTTAATTTATATTTTTTATCATATGAGTATATGAAAAAAATAGCCACAGAAAGGAACAAAAGCGCCCCGGCAACCATGGGAGACATTCCATTATAGCCGGAATATGATACTACAAGCGACCCGGCATATATACCTGACAATACCGCAATAAGCGGAAGAAGAAAAAGCATAAAAGATATTTTAAGCATATTATCCTGTATCATTGTAAATTTCACCTTCTGACCTGGTTTTGCCGCTATCGGATTATATGCGAGTATCTCCATATGAACTATATTACATGCCCCGCAATTATCACAATCAGCATTGGGAGCAACACGTACCTTAGCAAGATCACCGTCAAGGTTCATGATAAAACCTTCCTGTATTTCATCCTGTAAATTTATATTATCGTGCATATACATCACCCCTGATTATAATCGTCTTACAAAAAAATTCATATATGTTTTTTTTGTCAACAATGAATATTTTATTATGTTTTCTCACAAAAGAGAATGTTTCTTTTAATTTATCTGCGTTTGAATAAAAAAACAATATAAAAAATCAGGAAGGAATCTGTTTTAGACTCGCATGAAAATTATGCTTTGAGACAGAATGCCTGTCATTTAAAAATAAACTATTCTCAGACCATCTCGGAAAGTAATTCTATCTTTGAAATTCATTGAAACATATATTTTCATATCTGACGTCACAAACACAGCCGAAATATCTTTCATAGATTCCAGTATCTTTCTGGATTTATCAAGTCCTGAAACAAAAAAACCGCATCCGTAAGCATCTGCCATCTCCGGGTCGCTGCAGAAAACTGTAACTGAAATCAGTCCTGAATCTGCAGGAAAGCCTTTAGCTGGATCAATAATATGATGATATCTTTTCCCATTTACTATCCTGAAACGCTCATAATCACCACTAGTTGCTACTGATTCACCGTCATTCATATCAACGGTTCCAAGAACAGAATCCCCTCTTGGATCTTTTATTCCGAGTTTCCATTGTTTGCCATTATTATTCCCGAGAACCTGTATATCTCCGGCACAGGCGACAATGGCACCTTTTACATGTCTGCCCTTCAGTGCAGAGATTGCCCTGCCGGTTGCATAACCCTTTGCTATTCCGCCAAGCCCTATTCTTGTACCTTTCTTCAGAAACCGTACTGTCCTGGCATTACTGTCCAGAATAACATTTTTATATGAAATGAAGGGAAGCAGACCTTTTATTGTTTTATCTTCAGGAGGCATAAAATCTTCCCTGGAATGACTGGAAAAATCCCATAACTTTCCGATTGAAGCAAATGTTATATCAAATGCTCCATTTGTAACTTTAGAAACTTTAAGTGAATCACTTATAAGTGAAAATAAAACATCACTGACTTTGCATGGCCGATCTGGCGCTGTCTTATTTATAATTGAAATTTCAGATTCCGGATCATAGGTATTGAAACTCTTCTGTACTCTTTCAATTTCACTAAAAGCAGCTTCAAAATCTCCGGCAATATCTCCGGCATCATCTGCAATTGTTATAGTCACAATTGTCCCAAGCAGTGGTCTGCTGATTACAGAAATATTATCATTACACCCGGCAAAAGAGAAGATAAATATCAAAGCTGGAATACTAAATTGAATACTCCTTTTAATAAAAAATAGTATCATAATAATTTACCATTTAAAAGAATATGTGCTATCGTAAAATATATAACCAGACCCGTTACATCAACCAGTGTTGCCACAAATGGCGCTGATGATGTGGCCGGATCAAGCTTGAACCTTTTTAATAATAGCGGTAGCATAGAACCTGAAAGTGTTCCCCACATTACAACACCAATTAAAGAGAACATGACAACAACAGCGACGTTTAGCCAATAAGGTCCATAAATACCACTTACAAATTGCCATACTGAAATCCGTATAAAACCGATAACACCAAGTATCAGACCAAGAAGAAAACCTGTAATAATTTCCCGTTTCATAATCTTCCACCAGTCGCGGAAACCAAATTCTTTCAGCGCCAGCCCACGTATAATAAGCGAAGCAGCCTGGGATCCTGAATTACCGCCACTTGAAATAATGAGTGGAACGAAAAGGGCCAGTACAACGGCTTTAGCAATCTCCTTTTCATAAATTGCCATAGCCGAAGCGGTAAGCATTTCACCGACAAAAAGTATTATTAGCCAGCTCGCCCTTTTCTTTACCAGTTCTAAAAGAGAAGTATTCATATACGAATCATCCAGGGCTTCAACCCCTCCGATTTTATGGATATCCTCTGTTGTTTCCTCTTCAGCGACATAGAGTATATCGTCTATTGTTACAATGCCGATGAGAAAGCCGTCATTGTCAATAACAGGTAAAGCATAGCATTCATACTTTTTAAAACTCTCAACCGCCATCTCCTGATCATCCGTTGCATTGAGATAAGCAAATTTATGGTCCATCAGTTTGCTAATCTTTTTTTTTGGCGATGAGAGAAGAATTTCCCTTATTGTTATATCATCAACAAGTTTACCTTCATCGTCAATTACGTAAAGTACATCAAGAGTTTCACTATCAGAACCGTATTTCCTTATTCTATCAAGAACATCCTCTATTGTCATCCCCTCTTTTACTGATACATATTCAGGGGACATCAAACGCCCTACACTCTCCTCGGGATAACCCAATAGTGTTCTTGCAATTTCCCTCTCCTCCTTTGTCAGAAGCATAAGCATATTTTTAACAACAGAATGAGGAAGCTCTTCAAATAGAGATGTACGGTCATCCGGGGAGAGTTCATTTATGATTGAAGCCACCTCTTTCTTCCCCATTGATAAAAGAATATTTTTCTGCGATTCAACCTCGAGAAAATCAAAAACAGTCGATGTAAGATTTTTGGGAAGGAACCTGAATACTATGAATTGCTGCGATTCGGGGAGATCTGAAATAAGCTCCGCAAGATCTGCCGGGTGCCATTCACTGATAATCTCTTTAAGAGCTTTAAAATCTTTCATGTCCACCAGTTCAATAATTTCAGGCAATAAAAGTTTTCCAGACATTAAAGGGCCTCCGGATCTAATAAAAGAATATAGCTGAATATCTGCGGATCATTAATATAAATGTTGATTAAAATTAAAACATTTTCCGTTATAAAAATTTAAGGTGGATGCTTTTTACTCAACACTCCAATGGCATCTATAAGCCATTTTCGGGGAGTAAATATCGTGTTGAATATTACTCAACGGGAGACAGCTTATTCATGCATTATATAATTAAAGGATACGTTAAAGGGTCCGGCATTATTTTCTCCAGCTGAATTATAATTAATATAACATTTTAATGTTAAAAAATGTCAATTATCTTTGTGAAGAACCACGGGATTTTAGTAATTTATAACTTGAAAAAATTGCGGAATATCAGATGAAAAAATTTAAATTCGTCTCAATGTTTTAAAATAAAAAGGCCGCTTACAATTAGCGGCCTTCTTTTATGCATCCCCGAGGGGATTCGAACCCCTGCTGCCGAGATGAAAACCCGGTGTCCTAGACCCCTAGACGACGGGGACATGCTTTGCAACTTTTCGATTGAGGCGTCGGGGACTTGAACCCCGGACCCACTACTTAAAAGGCAGTTGCTCTACCGACTGAGCTAACGCCTCATATTCTCAAAGTAAAGACCTTGTACAAAATAGGTTTTTGACTGTCAACATAATTTAAAGAAAATAAATAAAAAATCTCGTTTTCACGTTTTTATTTTTTAAATGTATAATCTCTCCCCGGACCGACAGATATATATGCTATTGGAACGTTTAACTCATCTTCAATAAAATTAAGATAATCTCTTGTATTTTTTGGAAGTTCCTCGAATGAGCGACATTTGGAAATATTTTCATCCCATCCATCCATTTCAATAAAAATCGGTTTTACCTTGCTTAAACTCGACAGACTGATATTATCAAATCTCTCACCTTTTATGTCGTAACCTATGCAAATTTTAATTTTTTCAAAACCTGTAAGAACATCGAGTTTCGTAATTGCAAGCTTATTCATACCATTTATCTGAATCGCTTTTTTTACCAGTGACAAATCAAACCATCCGCATCTTCTGGGTCTCCCTGTTGTTGCGCCGAATTCATTGCCATTTACCCGAAGTCTTTCACTCTCATCCTCATCAGCTTCAGTCGGGAAAGGGCCTTCACCAACGCGTGTTACATACGCTTTGGTAATACCGATCACATCATCAACATCAAATGCATTAAGACCGCTTCCAAGTAATGCTCCACCGATTGTCGGACTTGAAGATGTTACATATGGATATGTTCCATGATCTATATCAAGAGCATGCCCCTGTGCACCTTCCAGAAGTATCCCCTTGCCGTCTTTCACCGCATCATGGAGATATTCCTGAGTATTGATAACCATCGAACCTGCTTTTTCCTTGAATTGAAGCAGTATACCCATTATCTCATCCATCTCAAAAGGATTTTCTCCGTAAATCTTCTCAAGTTGAAGATTTTTGATTTTTAATGCTGCGGCTGCCCGTCTCTCAAGTGTCTGCAGATCGAAAATATCACCGGTTCTTAAACCGATTCTAAGGCATTTATCAGAATAACAGGGTCCAATACCTCTTCTCGTTGTTCCGATTTTTTCATCACTGAAATTTTCAAGAAGAGAATCCAGAGCTTTGTGATATGGAAGAATAAAATGTGCTGAATCTGAAATAAAAAGCCGGTTTTTTATATCATACCCTTTTTTTTCGAGAAGGGATATTTCTTCAAGAAATTCAACCGGATCGAGAACAACACCATTTCCGATAATGCAAACCTTGTCTTCGTGAAGTATACCTGAAGGGATGAGATGAAAAACAAATTTTTTATCATCCACAACTACAGTATGACCGGCATTAGCTCCTCCCTGATATCTTACTACAATATCCGCATCTCTTGTAAGATAATCAATCATTTTAGCTTTTCCTTCATCGCCCCATTGTGCCCCTATCGCTACTGTACAGCTCATATTATCCCTTCCAATTCAAGAATTTGACACACAAAATTACATGTTAATATTATTATTATATTTAACAAGTTTTTTTTTCAAATTAATATTAATCTTGAACATCGTCTGTAAATTTTTCAAAAACAACACAGGAATTTATTGCTTGTTTTTTATTATAAAAAAAGTATATTAATTTAATGAGATTTAACGGTAATATAAAAAAGCTTTTAAGTCCGATAATATCCCGCCATCCGCTCAGTATAGAAGAAACGGGTAGAAGAACACTGCTGATGGTTTTCCTATTCATGAATATTCCGGCCGATATTATTTTCGGTATATATCACCTTTCTAAAGGGTTTTATGATATTGCAATTATAGATTTTCTTCTTACACTGATTATGACCATTTTTGTTATTCTGCTTCGAAATCTTATAAACGGTAAACCGGTTTATCGTGTTGTTGATCTTCTTTATTCATTTACTCTGCTTTACTGGATAAAAACCGGTACCGGTCAGGGCTATGCGAGCATCTGGGCAATGCTTCATCCGCTTTTTTCATTTTATCTTCTCGGCAAAAAAGAGGGGTTGTTATGGTCAATTTCATGCGCATTCGTAATGATATCGTTAATCATTAATCCGTCTTCATATTTATCCCATTACACTTACAGTCCACAGTTTATAACGCGCTATATTCCAACTTTTTTCATGATCTTTATTTTTACATACAGCTATGAATCTTCTCGTGAAAAATATAAGCAGGCAATGGAAACTGAACAGGAGAAACTCCTTCTTGAAAAAGAGAAGCTTGCAAAAGCAAAAGAGGAAACCGAAAAAGCAAATCTTCTTCTCAGAGATGAGATGAGAATGAAAGAGCATGCTGAGATAGAACTGCGTAAACATCGTGACCATCTGGAGGATATTGTATCAGAAAGGACTCTCGCTCTGAAAAAGAATAATGATGAACTTGAAGCAAGTGAAAAACGCTATCGCCTCCTGGCGGACAATGTCAATGACCTGATATGGTCAGCCGATATGAATCTTAGTTTCTCTTTTATCAGCACGTCAGTATATCGGATGTTCGGTTATACTGTTGATGAAGCAATGAATCTTCCTCTGAAAAATGCGCTTACTCCTGAATCATACCGTAAAATTATGAAAATTTTCCATGAAGATCTTAAACCAGATAAAATAAAATCCCTCGATCCATTAAAACTTATTATACTTCAACTTAATCATATAAAAAAGGACGGAACGGTTTTTACTGCCGAACTGAAAATTTCATTCATTATGGATAAAAATAGTAATCCTGTTGGTCTTGTTGGTATAACAAGGGATATAAGCGACCGTATAGCCATGGAACAGGAAAGGCAAAAGATTAAAGATCAATTGGCACAATCACAAAAAATGGAAGCCATCGGAACCCTGGTGGGCGGTCTTGCCCATGATTTCAACAACTTCCTCGCCGGAATTATAGGAAGCTTTAATCTTGTATCCATTGCGCTGAAAAAGGAAAATCTCAATAACGGGGAATATATTGAAAAATATATCAGTCTCGGACTGGAATCATCAAAACGTTCTGCCGGACTTATTAATCAGCTCCTTATACTATCCAGGAAACACGAAATCAAACTCTCTCCTCTTGATATAAAAGATTCTGTTAACCATATATATGAATTATGCAGAAATAGTTTTCCAAAATCGATAGAGCTCAATTTCCATACTGAAGAATCGCAAATGATAATAATAGGGGATATTGTCCAGATCGAACAGGTACTTCTTAATCTCTGCATAAATGCATCCCATGCGATGACGATAATGCGCAGCCCGGGAGAAAAACAGGGGGGAACCCTTACTGTAACAGCGGAAAAAGTAAAATCTGATTATATTGATTATATAATAAAGGAAAACCATCCAAATGATGTCGGAAAGGTACACTATTGGATCAGAATAAAAATATCAGACACCGGAGTCGGAATTCCTCCCGATATTAAACAGAAAATTTTTGAACCATTCTTCTCGACAAAAAGCAAGAACGAAAGCACAGGTTTAGGTCTTGCCATATCATACAACATTATTCAAAAACATGGTGGCCTTATTAACGTATATTCGGAGCCAGGTTCGGGTTCATGTTTTACAGTTTATTTCCCTGTTTACACCGATTATGATAACATCAGCAGGGATGATATTGATCAGGAGATTACATACGGTAACGGAACTGTGCTTGTTATTGATGATGAATCTGTGATCCTGTCTATTGCAGAAGGATTTCTTAAACAATATGGTTACAATGTATTTACTGCCGAAGGGGCTGATAAGGGAATAATAATCTTTAAAAATAAGCATTCTGAAATCTCCGCTGTATTAATTGACTTATCAATGCCGGGAAAATCAGGAATTGAGGTTTTCCAGGAATTGAAGAAAATTGATTCGAAGGTTAAAGCAATTATTTCATCAGGTATGTTTGATAATGAATTAAAAGTTAAAGCACTTGAGATGGGAGTAAAAGAAACTGTGAATAAACCTTATCTAGCCTCTGAATTATCAATTATAATAAAAAAAGTCATAACAGAAAAGTAGTAAGGCCGACCATCATTTCAGGCTAGCCTTTCTTTTTAATCTATTTCTTAGTCATCTTTCCATCTTTAATTATTCGGCTTGCCTGGGAAATAATTTTATCCGGAATCGTTATTCCCAGTTTTTTTGCTACATCAAGATTCAGAAGAAGGTCCACATCTGAAGGCTCTGTCATGAAGACAGTCGGTATATTTTCCGGTTTCTCACCACTTAATATTCTTGCAATAAGCTTTCCTGTTGCCTTTCCCATTTTATAATAGTCAAACCCCCACGCAGCGAAGACTTCAAATTTCTCAGCTGAACTCGGATCAGCTGACATTATGGGCAGATTCTTTGTCTTTGCAACATCAACAACTGCAGACAAAGCCGAAATAACAGTATTATCCGTACTCAGATAAAATGCATCCACTCTTCCCGCAATTGCCTGAGTTGCCTGTTTTACCTCAGATGAATTTGTTACAGTTGATTCAATAAATTCGATTCCCAGTTCATCACAGGCTTTTTTTGCCATTTTAGCAAGCGTCACTGCATTTGCCTCATGACTTGCATAAATATGTCCAAGTTTTTTAATATCTTTAACCTTTTTTAAAAATGAAATCTGATCTTTCACCGGTGTCATATCTGATACGCCCGCAACATTTTTTTCTCCAACTGTCAAGGATTTGACAAGCCCGGCATCAACTGGATCTGTAACAGCAGCATATATTACTATTGAATCCTTCATGGTATTTTTTAAAGCCTGCGCAGTAGGCGTCGCTATACCAACAGCAATTTTAACCTGATCAGCCCTGAATTTCTGAGCGATTGAAGCTGCAGTTGAAATCTCTCCATTAGCATTCTGAAGGTCAAATGTAAGATTAGTATATCCCTCTTCTTTAAGCTCATCCTGGATCCCTTTTTCAATACTATCAAGTGCGGGGTGAGAAACAATTTTCGAAATACCAATTGAAATTTTCTCAGATTTGCCACTTCTCCCACATCCTGCTGCAACAAGGATTGCCGATACAATAATAAATGTTATTAAACATTTAATGGAATAATCTTTCATATAAAACTCCTCAATATAATTATACTGTCTGCTGGTAATTTATTACGATTTAAACTGCAAATATCATTTTAGTCAAGAAATAACATCGGATGAATTAATAAACTCCATTTTTATATATAAAAGTAAAATCATGTATTAATCATAGTCTGATTGAGTTATTAAGTGAAATAATACATTGACATATAACGACTGAAATTTGTAACATAAAAATATACTTGAACCTTAATTTTTATTACCAAAATGTTTTATCATAACGACAGCGTGCTGGTAAAATATTTTTTCACTAAATGATATTTTAAGGAATACTACTGTCTATAAACAAAAAATAATGTTGTGCTGGATTGAATCTTTATGGCAAAAAAAGTTAGAATCGGAACAAGAGGCAGCGAACTTGCACTGTGGCAGGCTAAATATATATCAGCTCTTATAGGTGAAGAAAATACTGAACTGGTAATTATAAAAACCGAGGGAGACAGAATACAGAACGTTTCTTTCAACAAAATGGAGGGTAAAGGTTTTTTTACTAAGGAAATTGAGGAAGCACTACTTTCTAATAAAATTGATCTTGCTGTTCATTCGTTAAAAGATCTCCCTACCGAAGATGTAAAAGGACTAAGACTTGCTGCAATACCTGAAAGGGGAGATTTTCATGATATGATTATAATGCATCCCGATGCTTATGAAAAAAGAAAAGATATTAATATAAAAGGTAGTTCCATGATTGGAACCAGCTCTGTAAGGAGAATGGCGCAGCTTAAAGCATTTGACAACACTCTAAGAATTGAAGCCCTGCGGGGAAATGTTAATACAAGACTCAGAAAACTCAAAGAAAACGAATATGATGCCATTGTAATGGCGAAAGCTGCTGTAGACAGAATCAAACTTGACATTACAGAATTTATTATACAGGTACTTGATGAAAATATTTTCCTTCCTGCACCGGCACAGGGAGCCCTGGGCCTGCAGGTGAGAGTCAATGATCAGTATACTTTTGATATCGCAAGAAAACTTAACCACGAACTAACCGAAGTTCTAGTAACTGCAGAGCGATCATTTCTGAAAAATTTTGGTGGAGGATGCCACATTCCATTAGGAGCACATGCTTCTTTAAAAGGAGATTGTATTGTACTTGATGGAGTTATTGCCTCGGAAGATGGTTCTTTCGTGGCCAGGGCAAAGGTAGAGGGAAAAGATCCTGAAAGCGTAGGAGCGGAGCTTTCAGTTAAAATAAAATCACAAGGAGCTGAAAAATATATATGAAGAAGGGTGTTGTATATCTTGTAGGGGCCGGTCCTGGTGATCCGGAACTTATTTCTGTTAAAGGTATGAGGGTACTGCATGAAGCGGACTGCATCATATATGACTATCTTGCAGAGAAAAGCCTGCTTGACGGACTCGACTGTGAAATTATTTACGTTGGAAAACAGGGAAGCAACCATACGCTCAAGCAGGAAGGTATAAATGAGCTTATTGCGGAAAAAGCCCTGCAGGGGAAAACTGTAGTAAGGCTCAAAGGTGGTGATCCATTCATCTTCGGGCGTGGCGGTGAAGAAGCAGAGCTCCTGGCAGAAAAGAATATACCGTTTATTGTTATCCCGGGAATTTCATCATTTTATTCCGCACCAGCTTATGCGGGAATTCCTCTTACACACAGGGATTTTGCAAACGCATTTGAAGTTATCAGCGGGCACAGAAGATCTGATGCAGATGATACCGAGGATGTAAACTTCCCCGAGTTTGATCCTGAGAAAACTTTCGCATTTCTTATGGGGATGAAAAATTTAAAACATATAAGTAATACTTTGATCGAAGAAAAAAAATTTCCTGCAAACACGCCTGTAGGGATTATATCATGGGGAACAAGACCTGAACAGAACGTTGTTACATCAACGCTATCAAATATTGCAGAAGCTGCAGAGAACGCAAAACTTGTTCCACCGGCAATAATAATAATGGGGGGAGTGGTCTCTCTTAGAGATAAACTCAGATGGTTTGACACTCAGCCTCTCTTTGGCAAAAAAATAGTTGTCACAAGAACAAGAAATCAGGCTTCAAAACTCACCGGAATGCTTGTATCTCTCGGAGCAAGGGTTATCGAATTTCCCACTATAGAAATAAAAAAGCTTAATAATCTCTCACCTTTAAAAAAATCCCTTTCATTGATAGAACAGTATAACTGGATTATATTCACTTCACAAAATGCAATTAATATTTTTTTTGATGAACTGTTCACTTCAGGAAAAGATGTACGGGCGCTTGGAGGTAATAAAATTGCCGTAATAGGAAAAGCATCAGGTGATGAACTTAAAAAATACGGAATTTTACCGGATATGATACCTGATAAATTTGTTGCCGAATCTCTTCTTGATGAATTCAGTAAATATAATATTACCGGGCAAAAAATTCTAATCCCATGTTCTTCTGATGCAAGAATGACACTTACCGACGGACTTAAAGAAATGGGTGCCAATGTTGACAGGATTCATATCTATTCAGCAGAAATACCTCAAATCATTGATGAAAAGCTTATGGACGAGGTTAAAAAAGCTGATATTATCACATTTACAAGCTCATCAACAGCATCCAATTTCTTTACCATGTTTCCTGAAACCAAAGCTATTCTTGCAAGTATAGGTCCGGTGACAACGGAAACTATTGTTAAATATGGATTCAAACCGGCAATAACAGCAGACGAATTTACCATTAATGGAATTGTCGATGCCCTGATTAAATACTATTCAGAATATAAAAATCAACCGGCTCAACAATAAACATGTTATTCCTGATTATTAAATATCATCATTGAGAGTCTGTTCCTATGAGACTGCCATACCGACAAATGCAGAAAAATGTAGTGCGAATGCTTTGCAGCAATCCGGATATACCACAGGCAGATACAAATGTATTTCGGTTGATTCCGGAATATATTACTGATAATGCAATCTGTCTGACTTCAGTTGCATTCCCTGAACCAGATACAGTACAATATATTCATGATAAACTTATTTCTCCACTTAAACTGATTGATCCATTTCACTATTATTATCCGCCGGAAAATCTGCATATTACAATAAAGAATATCCGTACAACGAATAATCCTCCGCTTTTCACGTTAAACGATATTGAAAAAGCAGATAAAGTGCTCCAGGATATAATTCCACGACATAAATCGTTTTCATTCACCTTTGAAGAAATTGTATCATTAGCTGGAAGCGTTTCTATAATAGGTTATTGCGATAGACAGTTGAAGAAACTGGTTACAGATATTGATAAAGGTCTGAAAAAAACCGGACTGCCTGATAATAAACAATATATTTCAAATAATATATTTTTCGGAAATATATCTCTTTGCCGTTACACCCGGCAACCGTCAGAATTTTTTTTAAAAGAGATTCGTAAAATGAAAAATATTTTAAACTATGAAATTAAAATTGAAACAATCAATCTCATCACATGCAATTCTGTATGTGCGGCACAATCCAGAAAAATTCTGAAATCATATAATTTATCAGATATCTGAATAATTTAAAGCAAAAATGTACATGCGAAAAGAAATCATGTTTACCCTGTAAAATGTTAATCTTGTAAACATGGCAACTCAGACAATAAAAAACAGTTTTAATCATTATTTAAAAAAAATAATAATTAATTATAAAAACTGAAGTTATTGATTTACAGAAATTCCTGTATATCAAATGTATGTTTCTATACTAAGTGTTATAAGTGAATACTCATTTTACCCTATTTGGTATTCCATTTTTATTGATTCAAAATCGCACAAAACTAATATACATTTAATTATATGTTTGAAATGATCAGTATTATTATCTAATTTATTTGTGGGATTCAGTATAACATTCTTCTGTTTTGAAAACTGCCGCACAATACAGAAGCATTTGTTATAATTGCATATAGCTGACTTATCAGTCAATTCGTGGTTTAACATTTAAAAAAACATAAATTCAGGAAGAACTGATATCAATTAATAGACTTTTTTATATTATAAATAGGAGAATCAGATGAGCGGAAAAATACAGATGAAAACCCCTCTTGTTGAAATGGACGGTGATGAGATGACCAGAATTATCTGGAAGATGATTAAGGATATACTGCTTATGCCATACATCGATCTTAAAGCCGAGTACTACGATCTCGGACTTGAGTACAGGGACAAAACCAATGATCAGGTTACAATTGATTCGGCTAATGCTACAAAAAAATATGGTGTTGCCGTAAAATGCGCAACAATTACAGCAAATGCGGAGAGAGTCAAAGAATACAACCTTAAAGAGATGTGGAAAAGCCCCAATGGCACAATAAGGGCCATTCTTGATGGAACCGTTTTCAGAACTCCTATCACCGTCAACAGAATTAGACCATCTATACCGGCATGGAAGAAACCTATTACAATAGCACGTCATGCGTATGGTGATGTTTATAAAAATGTTGAATATCGTGTTCCGGGAAAAGGAAAAGCCGAACTTGTTTTCACTTCAGCAAACGGTAGTGTTTCAAAGGAAACTATTCATGAATTCGACGGACCTGGCGTAATTATGGGAATGCATAATATTGACAGCTCTATAACAAGTTTTGCCAGATCATGCTTTAACTATGCCATTGACCAGAAACAGGATCTCTGGTTTGCCACTAAAGATACAATCTCAAAAAAATACGACCACAGGTTCAAGGATATTTTTCAGGATCTTTACAATGCAGAATATAAAGATAAGTTTGAAAACCTGAAAATAGAATACTTCTATACTTTGATAGATGATGCTGTTGCGCGTGTTGTACGTTCCGAAGGGGGGTACATCTGGGCATGTAAAAACTACGACGGTGATGTAATGTCAGATATGGTAGCTACGATATTCGGCAGTCTGGCCATGATGACTTCAGTTCTTGTATCACCCGAAGGTTATTTTGAATATGAAGCTGCTCATGGCACAGTTCAAAGACATTATTACAAACATCTCAAGGGAGAAGAAACTTCAACTAATTCCATGGCTACGATATTTGCATGGTCTGGTGCACTCAGGAAAAGGGGGGAACTTGACAATCTACCGGAACTTGTTGTATTTGCTGACAAACTTGATAAAGCTTCAATTCAGACAATTGAAGAGGGTGTAATGACAAAAGACCTTGCGATGTTATGCGAAGATAGAGATATTAAAACCGTTAATACCGAAGATTTTCTCCAAGAAATAGACAGAAGACTGAAAGCGATGATTTGAAAGATATAAAAAGTTCATTTCAAATAAACTGATAAATTGCTGGTTTCCGGAATCTTTAATGATTTGAGAAACCAGCAATAAAAAAGAGATTTATTATATATTTATTTTATTTTGTACTTACTCCTTTTACAGAATTAACCCCGGGCTGTCTTATCTTGAAAAGGTTTTC
Organism: Spirochaetota bacterium; assembly: GCA_963664815.2. Lineage (GTDB taxonomy): Bacteria > Spirochaetota > UBA4802 > UBA4802 > UBA5550 > WRGT01. The sequence continues at coordinate 702,146 of CAXXHB010000002.1, read as the reverse complement.
AACAGTCTCCTTGACAACAGGATCATTTGTATCCTTGCAGTATACAGAATATTTTAACACAGGTTTCTGTTCGGTCTTAAAATCTTTTCGGTAATACTCTGTTTTAAACTGGAGATAATATCCCCCTGCATTCTTTCCATATGCAAAAAGAGCCGAATGTCTCTGCCTTTCATCTGTTTCAAAAAACCTTATATTGAATCCATATATCTCGGCTGAAAACGAATTAGTATCAGGATTATTTAAAATGCTTTCCAGTGTTTTCAGGGACTTCATGTTGTCAGTATAGTTTCCTTTATAAATCGTTCCATCGATAATATCCCTTTTCAGTTTTGCTATATCTTTATTGAAAAATTTTGACTGAGTTTCATTTCTTTTTTTAAGATCTTTTGTTAAAGGATAATATTCAATAACTGAATCAATAGTATTATCACCATTTTTGTCAGTAATCATAATTATCTTTTTATCAAGACCGGAGAAATCCCCAATAACAATTGTTGTATCATTTTCAATTGACTGCAGAAAAACATAATTAATATTACCCTCCGGGACGGGGAAATATTTCATTCTGTCTTCGGTCAGTTTTTTTGTCAGAAGATCTTCCATTTCCAGCGGAAGTACAGGCGATACCAGAATAACTATTGCAACTGCTGCCAGATAAAAATGTCTCTTATTCATTTTAATCCTCTCATTTAACCGTTTTAAAGTCTGTTTATTTTATCTTACAGAGACTCTCTTCAAGTTTACCAAGAATTTCCCTGTATTCTCTCTCTTTACCTCTCTCTTTCTCAATGATTTCAAGAGGCGCTTTCCCAGTAAAACTCTCACTTGATAATTTAGCAACAACCTTTTCAAGGTCAATTCTTATTTTTGAAATTTCTCTCTCAAGTCTAGCTGTTTCCTTTTCAATATCTATCAGGCCACTGAGCGGCATGAATATCTCAAGATTCGGCATTACAGCTGATGCATCAGTCTTATCAGGTTTATAGAACGGATCAACAGTTATGCTTTCAACCTTCGCAAGAGCCTGTATATGAACTGATTCAGTCGCTATAATACGCAGCAACATTTTATCTTCTGTTTTAAAGATGACAGATCCCTTTTTGTCAGGAGGAATATTCATCTCACCTCTGACATTTCTTATTTTGTATATAATTTCTTTAAAAATGACAGTATAATTTGAATTTTCTTGAAAAATCATTTCATTACTGAAACAAGGCCATGGTGAAATTATTATATCAGATTCCCCATCTGTTTTAATCCTGCTCCATATCTCCTCTGTAATAAAAGGCATAAAAGGATGCATAAGAAGAAGTGATTGTTTGAGTGTATAATATAACACCTGTTTTGCAGAGCGGGAAGACTCTTCAGAGATGTTTACTTTTGCATATAACCTCTGCTTAACAAGTTCAAGATACCAGTCACAGAACTCACCCCACAGGAATTCATAGAGGAAATTTGCAGCTTCATTAAATCTGTACTGTTCCAGCGATTCTGATACATTTTTAATCGTATCATTCAGAGAATGAAGTATCCATTTATCAAAATCTTCAAGCTTGACTGAATCGATTCTTTCCGGTTTGAAATCATCTCCTAGATTCATAAGAATGAACCTTGTAGCATTCCAGATCTTGTTACAAAAAGAACTATACCCTTCAATTCTCTTCTCCGAAAGGATAATATCTCTCCCCTGTGCCGCGAACGCAGCAAGGGTAAACCTGAAAGCATCTGTTCCATATTGGTCCATCACTACAAGCGGATCAATAACATTTCCCTTTGATTTGCTCATCTTTTGTCCATGTTCATCTCTTACCAGTGCGTGAATATAAACGTCAAGAAAAGGCATATCCTTCATGAACTTCACACCAGTCATTATCATCCTGGCAACCCAGAAAAATATTATATCGAAACCTGTAACAAGAACACTTGTGGGATAATACTTTTTAAGCTCGGGGGTGTTATCAGGCCATCCCATTGTGGAGAAAGGCCATAATGCAGAAGAAAACCATGTATCAAGAACATCTTCATCCTGCCGGATTTTTGCAGATCCACATTTGGAACACTTTTCTGGATCTTCCATTGTAACCGTAATATGTCCGCAGTCATCACAGTAAAATGCGGGAATCCTGTGTCCCCACCAGAGCTGCCGTGAAATACACCAATCCCTTATATTATACATCCATTCAAAATACGTTTTTTCCCAGTTTTTCGGAACAAATTTTATTTTTCCTTCCTCTACAACCTTAATGGCATCATCTGCCAGCGGTTTGATTTTAACAAACCATTGCTTTGAGAGATATGGTTCAATAACAGTCCCGCACCTGTAACAGTGTCCCACTGAATGGACATGCTTATCCGCTTTAACAAGAAGTCCCATATTTTCAAGGTCAGCAACAATCTTCTTCCGGGCTTCATATCTGTCCAATCCGCTGTATTTTCCACCGTTTTTATTTATAACGGCGTGTTCATCCATTATTATAATCTCTTCAAGGTTGTGTCTCTTCCCCATCTCAAAGTCATTTGGATCATGAGCAGGTGTCACCTTTACAAAACCTGTTCCGAACTCCATGTCTACATAATTGTCACCAAAGATTGGAATCTCCCTGTTCATTAAAGGGAGAACTGCCGTTTTCCCTATGAGATGATTGTGTCTGCCATCCTCCGGATTCACCGCGACCCCTGTGTCGCCGAGCATTGTTTCCGGCCGTGTTGTGGCTACCACAATATATTCAAGGCTACCCTTAACCGGATACTTTATATACCAGAGATTCCCGTCAAGTTCCTTGAAATCTGTTTCAATGTCAGAAAGCGCCGTTTCGCATCTTGAACACCAGTTGATTATTCTGTATCCCTGATATATAAGGCCTTCATCATACAAGGTAACAAAAACTTTCCTTACTGCCTTTGACAGACCGGCATCAAGTGTAAACCTCTCCCTTTGCCAGTCAAGAGAACTTCCAAGCCTCCGAAGCTGCCCCTGAATCTGGTTTCCCGAGTGTTCCTTCCACTTCCATACTCTCTTCTCAAACTCTTCACGTCCCAAATCGTGTTTTGTCTTACCCTCAGAGGCAAGTAGTCTTTCAACAACATTCTGTGTTGCAATCCCCGCATGGTCTGTTCCAGGCATCCATAAAACTGATTTCCCCTTCATTCTCTGCCATCTGGCAAGTATATCCTGGAGAGTATTATTAAGCGCATGCCCCATATGAAGGTTCCCCGTTACATTAGGGGGTGGTATTACTATTGAAAAAGGTTCTTTGCCGTCATTCACATCGGCATGAAAATAACCATTTTTTTCCCAGTACTCATACCATTTTTCTTCAGCCTTTTTTGGTTCATAAGAGGGGGAAAGTTCCATTCTATAACTCCGGTTTGATTTTTTCGTTTTTATCTCATTAATGAACCGTTTAATTCAGTGTCAATAAATTTTGATTTTTTACAATTGATAAAACTAATACGTGTTAAATTCCGGTAATTTCATTATACAATGAGAAATATAAATATTATTTAGTAAAAAATATAAAAACGGAAAATTTAGTTGAACTGTTTCAACAAATATTCTGATATTTATTATATTATATCCATCAGCTGAGATAATAGAGCAAATAAGGCTGCAAAAAACAAACATACAAAACATACAATTATATTTACAGGGGATATATTCTTATGAATTTTTTTGGAAAATTTTATATTATAACTCTGTTTTTACTGACATTGTTAAACGTTGCACTCTTTGCAGATACAGAAACCACCAGTGAAGATAAAGATTCATTTAAACTTACTGACCTGTTCAATTACGAAAAACCTGCCAGGAAAGGGGATGATGAAAAAAAATGGTCACTAAACATCTCAGGGGGATACACAAAAAAAGAAGGTAATACAGACTCCCTGAACACGATGTACAGCAGTTTTATTAAGTACGATGATAATCACACTGTGTTAAAACTGAACTATGTTGGCTCCTACGGGAAATATGCAGGTATTGTCAATGAGAACAAAGGGACAGGAACTCTGAATTTTGATTATTTTTTATTCTGGAGAATCGAATTCTTTTCATACACAATGTCAGACTATAATAAAATTACATTGCTCTCACATCGGAATGGTACAGGAGCGGGCGCTAAATTTTATTTTATCAGAAACAAATATCTACTTATAGATCTGAGCGGTGCACCAATTCTTCAGTATGAAAAGTATGAAGAACAAACAGCTGAAAAACATTGGAAGTGGTCTATCCGTGGGAGAGCCGAACTTTTCCCTTTCGATGATGATTTTACAATACGATATTACGCGTATTATATACCCTCGATGAATGATAAAAATAATTACAGGACAATACAGGATATATATTTTTACAAAAAACTCGCAGGGGCTCTGGGATTCAGGGCCGGATACCGGAGGGATTTCAACACATACGATAAAAAAACGTTTGAGGAAAAACCCCTCCTAAAAAAAACTGATTCCACTACATACCTTCAGATGACTTTGACTTTATGATGAAACCACGATATACCGAAATAATTTCTCTTCTGATTAAGAATTATATATCCTCGGGGATTGTACCTGATATTGATACACTTCATTTCATAAAATCATCATATGGTACAGAAAACGCTGATGAAATTTCATGTTTAATTGACAATGGTGATGACGGAGGTGCAATTCTCGATCTTGTCTCATATCCGGACTTTAAATTAAGAGAGGAGATAGAATCACTGATCCCTGCATCAGGTTTAAAGCTCAACGAAATTACAAGCATTGAAAATACATTCACATCTTTTCCGGATAAAAGTTTTCTGATTTTTTCTGACAGAAAAATTTTTCTCTCAGAAAATGATTCTCTATTCTGTCACAGGCGGATACTCCAGCGACTTCACCTCGATATATCATTCTGTAACATTACTTCCATAGAAAATCCGGAAAAAGATACTGTTTTGTTAAGTATAAGAGCCTGCCTCAGAAAAAAAAGATTTATAACCGGAACAGAGAGTTCACTTTTTATAAATGACCTGATACTAAACTGTCGTGAACTTAAAGACATTTCCAATGATGAACTTTATTATCTGATCAATATCTCTGCCAGGTTGCTTAACTTTACTGAAAAGAGTCCTTATCAGATTATCTCGGAAAAAAAATATTTTTACGAAAGCATGGTTGCTGAATCTGAAGAATTTTCGCGCTTACTTAGCTCTTATAATATGGAATTTATGATGATGAAAAAAATTCAGCCCCCTCTCGTACCCCTTGAAGAAGCCCGCACAATGGTTAAGACTATTGATCGATTGACATCAATAGTCTATGGTATTACCATACCCTCTGTAAGAAATATTATTATATAGAAAACATCAAAAACTTGTAAACGCCTGAAAATAGATTTATTTTAAATCCGTTTCGTGTATATATTAGGATTTTAAGATCAACAAGCATTCCTTTCCCCTTTCTTCAGGGGAAGGAATATATATCAGAATACATGACTTTATTAACGATATCGTAAGGATTAAGGCATTGCGTCTTTAATTAAAAGATGAAATCTGTCGATAAAAAATTGGATTTATTGTTTCTCACAATATCGGTGATTATCTCTTTGTTCACGCTGTTTTCTTTAGCAGCAACAAGCGACCTTAGTGAAAAAACTCTCAGCGCATCTGAAACTGAAAGTGTTCCCTCCGCAGAATCCTTTCTGCCGGTAAAAGGAAATACGTCAGGCCCTCTCTGACACTGACAGTTAATGTTAACCCTCGCTACCTGATTTACCAGCGGATCAATGAGGTTTGCAATCCTGTCCGGATTCTGACCGAAGACACTAACCTGCTGACCATAGTTCGATTCAATAATATACTTTAAAGGTTCTTCAATATCATCAAATGGCGCAACTGGAATTACCGGGCCGAACTGCTCCTCATGATAAAGTCTCATTTCTGAAGTAACTGGAAAAACAACCGCAGGTTTGTAAAAGTTCCCGTAGAAAATACCTCCATCTTTATTGACCACTTTAGCTCCATTCGATATGGCATCATCTACAAGCCCGGCAAGATATTCGCATTTACCCTCTTCTGGAAGAGGTGTAATATCCACATCTTTTTCCCAGGGCATCCCAAGTTTAAGCCTGTCAATAGCCTCATTGAGCGTTCTCATAAATTCCGGCATGATTTTTCTGTGTACAAAAATCATTTTAAGTGCTGTACACCTCTGTCCGTTAAAGGAGAGGGCTCCGGCAATTACTTCACTGATAGTTACATCAAGCATTGCATCTGAAAGTATTATTGCTGTATTCTTGGCTTCCAGACCAAGCACTGATCGCAACCGGTGAGGTTTGGGATGAGCCTTCTTCAGCAGATCCGCAACATAGCTTGTACCGATAAAAGCAAGAACATTTACTTTTCCTGAATTCATTACAGGCTGAATAATTCTTGCCCCGTCACCATAAATAGTATTTACCACCCCTTTCGGGAAAGAAGATCTGAAAGCTTCAAGAAGAGGCCGGTGAAGCAGTACTCCAAACTTCGGCGGCTTAAAAACAACCGTGTTCCCTGTAATTATGGCAGGTATAAGAGTCGCAAATGTTTCGTTAAGAGGATAATTAAACGGACCCATGCAGAGCACAACACCAAGCGGAGCCCGTCTTATCTGCCCGATTACTCCTTCTTCCATTTCAAATCTTGAACTTTTTCTGTCCAGATCTTTAACAGCATTAATTGTATCAATTATATACTGAACTGTCCTGTCAAATTCCTTGACCGAATCCTTCCACGATTTACCAATCTCCCACATGATAAGCTTCACGACTTCATCCTTCTTCTCTTTCATAAGCATAATGAACTTCTCCATATGCTTAATCCTCTGGGCAACACTCATTGTAGGCCATAATCCACGTCCGGAATCAAAAGCCCTCTCCGCTGCATTGACAGCCTCCTCCGCCTCCTTCTCAGTCAGCATTGGGTATTCTCCAAGCTTCTTTTGTACGAGATCGCCATTTGTTTTTATATAAACCGGTGAAAGTACCTGATGGAATTCTCCCCCCCATATTTGCAGTTCTCCATTAATCAGATACTCCTTTTGTACAATGTATTCAATGTTCTGCTCTTGCGGAATCTGATGATCTTCCGGATAAAGATTTTTTATATCCATAAAATCTCCTTATAACATTAGCCTGTTATTATTTTATTAGCATGCACTTTTTTATACTTTGATATGTCAAATTTGACAACTAAAAATTATATTTCTTCTACTAAATTTACAGGCACTTAAAATTTTTATTTTTAATCTTAATATAACTACGAATTTACGAACATTTGCTTTTAATATGCCATATTTACATTATTTTTATTTATTTAAATCTTTTAATTAATAATAAAACATTAGCTTGACTAATATATACTTCGTTATATAATAGATTCTATTAAAAACAGTATTTGTTATTTAAATATATGAAAAAATATTCTATAAATTACTGTCCTGCGATTTGCCGGGGAAACAGCATCTTTCTTTTTTACTCTAAATTGTCTGTTCTGTAATTATTACTGATAAAAATCAGCCATTTTAAAGGATTAACACAGTTGGATAAGATTATAGAATTACCATCAGAAATTAAACCGGAAAAAATAACAGGCAGTAATTCGGAACTTACCGTAATAAATTATCGGGACATGGTATTTTCATCTCCCGACGCTATATTTGTTCATGTTGACGAAAAAATTATTTTTGCAAACAATGCCGGCCTTAAATTATTGAAAGCTTCAGATGCAGATGAAATACTTGGAAAAATTATATGGGATTTTATCCCCCCCGAAAGTCAGAAATCTTTAAAACGTGCTGTTAATCTGATCATCAACAACAGAAAAAGCTATATATCAACTGAAGATAAAATAATTACGCTTGAAGGAGATATAATTGATATTGAAATATCCTCAACTTATTTTAATTTTAACGGGAAGAATGGTGTCCAGGCATTTATCAGGGATATCTCAAAAAGGAGGAAAACAGAGGAAAGGATAAAATCTTCTGATAAAGATTATAAAATAATTTTTGAATCAACCGGTACCGCCATGTTATTTCTTGAAGAGGATAAAACAATCTCGCTCATTAATGGAGAATGCGAAAAAATAACCGGTTTCAAACGGTATGAAATTGAGGGAAAAAAGAAATGGACTGAATTTATTTCTCCGGACGATCTGTGGATGCTGAATACACATCGCAATATCCACACAGATAATAATGATTCACCGATAAATTTTGAATTCAGACTCATTGATAAATTCAGAAATTATCATAATGCATTTATGACCATTACAAAAATTCCAGGTACAAAAAAAAACGTCGCATCTATTATTGATTTAACCGAAATAAAAAAAGCTGAAGAAATTCTTGCCGCAGCGCAGCAAACCTATAGGCTGCTTGTTGAAAACACCAAAGAGGCAATAGCAATTATCCAGGATGAGATGGTCCGTTATGTGAATCCAATGCTTTGCGAAATCACAGGTTACTCTGAAAAATATATTATAAATAAAAAATTCTACAAGCTTGTTCATCCCGATTTTACTGAAATTGTAAAAAATGAATACTGCCACAGACTTGACGATACAGAATCAAATACAATTTCCCCTGTTAAAATTATCGATACCGGAAAAAATGAACGATGGTTCCAGATCAATTCCGTCCTTACAATGTGGGGAGATAAACCGGCTGTTCTCCTTTTCTTCAACGATGTTACAGAAACAAAAAATGCACAGGACGCATTAATGGCCAGTGAAGAAAAATACAGGCTGCTTGCTGAAAATGCCAAAGACATAATTATCGTATATGATGAAAAAGGTGTAGTTACATATCTTAATAATTCCGGTTATGAAACATTCGGTATAAAAAAAGAATCAAAAAATAAAATAAACGTAACTGACATTTTATTTCCCGGCAGCGAATACCTTACGCCATCAGCACTGAGTGGTGAAAGTAACGGTAGTTTTAAAAACTATAAAACCCGTATTGAGGTCTCCAATTTCCTCGGTGAAATGATACAGCTTGAAACAATTTCAAGCCCTATCAAACTTGACAATGAGAATTACGGCATGCTTGTTGTTGCAAGGGATATCACAGAACGAAAGCAGCTTGAAAGAGAAATAATTCTTATATCTGAACGGATACGTCAGCAGGTAAGCCGAGATCTCCACGATGATCTTAATCCTCACCTTATCGGCATAGAAGCACTATCTCAGGTATTATTCATAAACCTGAAAAACAGACAGATCCCGGAATCGGATGATGCAGAAAAAATAACTGCATTAATAAACAAGGCAATTACAAAAACACACAGACTTGCCCGTGGACTTTGCCCTATAGATCTCGAATCTTCCGGTATACAGACACCGCTCATGAATCTCATTAAACTGGTCCGCAGTCTCTATGGAATTGAATGCAAATTTACCTACGATGAATCTATAATAATTGAAGATATAACACTTGCAACCAACCTGTACTATATAGCCCAGGAGGCTACAATTAATTCTGCGAAATATTCCGGCGGTTCTCTTATTACAATAACTCTTAAACGCACTTCGGACAGTCTTATACTCACAATTGAGGATAACGGTTCGGGCATAAAAAAAATAAAAGAAAATCTTAATGAAAAGAGCGGAGGAATGGGACTTAAAATAATGAAGTACAGGGCGGAGATAATAGATGGAGCATTTTCAATTCACAGAAATAAGCCGTCCGGAACAACAATATGCGTAAAAATTCCAATCAATATTTTAAAATCAGAAGGGAGGATATCTTATGGCGGAAGGTTCATTAAAGGTAAACCGGAAACAGCGGATATTTATAGTTGAAGATCATCCCATATTCAGAGATGGAATATCACAACTTATTAACAAAGAAGATGACATGATTGTAGTTGGTGGATGTGAAAATTCACCGGAATGTCTTAAATACCTGAAAGACAACCCGGCTGATCTTGTCATAGTTGACATTACCCTGAATGACAGCTGCGGGATTGAACTTACAAAGGAATTGAAAAAAACGTATCCGGCTCTTCCAGTCCTCATCCTGTCTATGCACGAAGAATTAATTTTCGCAGACAGGGTACTCAAAGCCGGTGCAAAGGGATATATGACCAAAAGGGAGGCCACTAGCAAAGTTATTGAAGCAATCCGAAGAGTTCTTCAGGGTAAAATATATATCTGCGACACTATGATAGATCATTTTCTTGAAAGATCAATAACCGGCGGCCAGAATTTCACTTCATCTCCCGTAGAGCGTCTGAGTGAAAGAGAATTCGAAGTATTCAACCTTATTGGAAAGGGGATGACAAACAGATCTATAGCCGAAGTTCTCACTGTCAGTACAAATACAATTTCGACATACAGGGAAAGAATCAAAGAAAAACTGAATCTACAGAACAACACAGAACTGAACAGATATGCTATGCAATGGAGCCAGAATTGATGTATGTTTTCCAGTACATAACCTTTACACATTATACGATAGAAACAATAGCATATGACTCTATACATTAATTCACTATACACTACTTAAAAAGAACACATCTCTGAATTGTATTAAAATAACCTATCCGGTATTATAAGCCTGTAAAAGTATGATATTACTTTTATGTGACCAACTATTTACTACTCCGTTTTCACATTATACCAGCAACAATGGAGTATTCCGGTAATAAAAATATATCCGGATATTTAAAAACAATCTATGGAGATATGAATATGTATAGTATTGAAGGAAATGTCGTTAAAAAGCTCAGAACTCCACGTAGTTATGAGAACTGGAAAGAGGAATATAATTCCAAACTTTGCAGCGCTGAAGATGCAGCAGATCTTATTAAATCCAATGACAGAATTGCGATGAGCGGCGGAACAAGCGTACCATACGAGTTCTCACGTGCCCTGAGCAGGCGTGCGGGAAAAATAAAAAACGTCGGTATAAGCATGGGATACGCCATGGGCCTTTTTGATTATATGAAACCGGAAAACCATGAGAGCTTCTATCTGGAAACTGTATTCGTGGGGCCGATGGAACGTATATGCATGGAATGGGGAGTATGCCAGTATGTTCCAATACATCTTGGCGAAACTGCAGACTATATACATGCATCAAGCATTAATATTGCCGTTGCAAGAGTTACCCCACCCGATGAAAACGGATTTATGTGCAGATCAAACTTCGCATCTTTTCTTGATCTTGAAACAATCCGTAATGCAGATTATGTGATTGTTGAAGTAAACAGATTCATGCCGAGACTTGTTGCCCCGGATTTTAAAATCCATGTTTCAGAGGTAGACAGGATAATTGAACACCACGAGCCTATTTTTGAAGTGCCGAATATCGAAATATCAGACGCCGAAAAAATCATGGCAGAGTATATCGCCGATATGATCCCGGACGGTTCAACCGTACAGCTCGGTTTTGGCGGACTTCCCAACGCCATAGGATACAACCTTGTAAACAAGAGAGATCTGAGTATTTATTCCGAGGTAGCAACACCTGCAATGAAGACTCTTATCGAAGCCGGTGTAATAAACGGATCAAAAAGAAATTTTCACAAAGGGAGAAAAGTTGTGGCCGGCTTCTGCGTCGGGACAAGAGATTTTTATGATTACGTGGAAAACAATGAAGACTTTGAGTTTAACCTTATAGGAGATATAAACAACCCGTTAAATATTGCAAAAAATGATAACCTTGTCGCAATTAATAACGCACTTATGCTCGACCTTACCGGCCAGGTTGCATCCGAGTCTATAGGCCCTAAACAGTACAGCGGTACAGGGGGACAGGTACAGTTTATATGGGGCGCAAAATTTGCTAAAAACGGTAAAAATATTCTGGCTATTAACTCTACATTTACAGATAAAGAGGGAAATCTCCACAGTAAAATTATGCCGACATTTCCTGAAAATACAATTGTAACTACTTCGAGAAATGATGTTGAATATATAGTTACCGAATTTGGAGTAGCATATCTCAGGTACAAGAGTATTATGGATAGAGCAAAAGCTCTTATAAGCATTGCTCATCCCGATTTCAGGGATCAGCTTAAATTTGAAGCTAAAGCAAGAAAATGGCTGTAACATATATTCATTAAACAACTTATCTTTCATCCAGGACCGGTATATCGCCGGTCTTTTTTTATTTTTTTTATTTTTTGTCATAAATTTGATGACAGGAAAAGTATCAAATATTACCCGTTTGATTAATGGGAATTATAATAAACATTGATCATTTTACACGATTCGGGAATCTTAAAAAAGAACTCTCAACCATCGAGACTGAGTTACTTTCCGGGACCGAAATATTGATTAATTCCGCTTTAAATCTGAATAGAGGAATTACAGGAAATTCTACAGCAAAATGCTGTGATTTAAACAGAGGAAATAATTGTAAATCCGTTTTAAAAATTAAAATAACTGATATTCCAAATGAATTAAGATGGCTGTGTCCGGAATGCGGAAGCGAAGGAGTTATACAAAACTGGAGAAAAAGTCCGGTTTACCTGCAGTCTCTTCACGGTAGAGTTAAAAAGAAAAAATTTTTAAATACCGAACTTACTCTATCCAGAGAAAGCTTTCTTATTTTGAATAATCTGGTATCTTCAAAACTTGATCTTTCAATATTACTGAACGCTGCGGAAGAAGTTGACTCAAAAATACACATGTATATTGCTGAATTTGATATACTCAGAATTCTTGAACAGATAGCCCTGAATGCTGTCAGTCAGCCTGAAAGGAAAAATGAACTTCTCTCGTTAAAAAATGAAATTATAAATTCATTCTATTCTGCTGATAAAACTTTTAATTGATTTCTGTAATAACTGCTTATCAGGCTTAGTGAAATGTTTCTCAGCTTAATATCCCTCCCTGTAATATTATACAGTTCAAATGCTTCGTTAAAATCTATACCAGCTATTTTCTCAATTCTTTTAAACTCGGAAGGAAAATGAATTTTAAGTGCAATCAGAAGAGCTTTAAACGAATCATAATATCTTCCATTATTCTCATCCCGTTTTTTACCCATGAGGTATTGCGATGCAAGAATTAAATTTTTCTCAACTTTATCATAATCCGGAACTGTATTTTCTGAATCCCTGCTGTTAACCGGAAGTCCGAACTTTATTAATATGGACCAGTCAGGCATGTTATCTCTTTCTGCCATTAATTTGAATCCGTTACATTTTTTTCGAATATCTTAATATCTGCAAAATCAGTCTCAGTACCTCTCTGTTCTTTTAAAATTCTGAACAGCCTGGCAGTAGGACGATAGATCTTTACATTTTCATTATCAAAAATCAAAACCAGCTCGTTTCTCCAGTTATGCTGCTTCTTAAAAAAGAACTCCGCTGAGAAATTTATAACCTCAGGCGGAAAACCATTTTTCTCGGCAATATCCATTATTTGAAGCTGATCGGAATTTGTCACTTCACCAGCCGGTACAAGATCAAGGTCTATAGTTTCCCGTTCGCTTATTCCAAGAATATGAAGAAGACCCCCTCCTAAAATAATCCATTCTCCTCTCAGACTTTTTTTCAACTCATTATATAAAACAAGAATATCTTTTCTTTCCATGGTTTATTATACATCAGTTTTCCTTTTTAAAATTCAGGATAGATCTCCTTCTGACGTTTTATAATCTTATTATAACAAAAATATCAAGTATCTTTCTTTACTATAAAAATAAAAGAAGTATCCTCATATAATAAAAATTTTAAATTCAATAATTAAGTATATTAAGAATTAATTACTTGAGAAACTCAATTTCCACAAAGAACCTGGTACAAAAAGTAGTGACATATCTATTTAGAAATTATATTATAATAAAAAATTACCTGTCAAAAAAAGATTATGTTATCAGAGGAGTTTAATGAAAAAAACAGTCAGAAAAATCATCAGATGTAAAATCCTGTTAACATACTTCACGGTTGTTTTTTTTATGATCATCTGCATCCCGTCAAACGGAGAAAATGGAAAAGCAAAGTCTCCAATAAAAATTGCAATACCCTCCGAAGAGGATTACAAAACCGATACCGCTTTCAACTACTCAAAAGTTGATCATTACGCTTTATCTGCATCATCAAAAGATGAATATTCAATCGAATCACTAAGCCTGTACCTTTCAAAAAGCGGTTCATCCGACAGGGAAAAAGCGCGTGCCATTTACATATGGATTGCCGACAGGATTACATATGACATGGACTCCCTAAAAGCGAGAAAGATCCCTGACCAGTCTGCAGTAGAGATTCTTAAAAAAAGAACCGGTGTCTGCCAGGGATATGCCAATCTATTCTACGCAATTGCCGTAAAAATGAAACTTGATGCTGCTATTGTATGCGGCTATTCCAAGGGTTACGGTTACAGACCCGGGCAGAAATTTGAAGAATCAGACCACGCCTGGAATTCCATAAAGATAGACGGGAAATGGCGGCTGCTGGATGTAACCTGGGGAAGCGGTGCCTATGATAAAAACAGCAATAAAATTGTAAAAACCAACACCGGTTTTTGGTTTCTCACAAGGCCGGAAGTTCTGATATACACTCATCTTCCTGAAGAACAGAAATGGACGCTGCTTAGCCGTACGGTAACTTTAACTGATTTTGAAAAAATGGCAAACCTCGGACAATCTTTTTTTGAACTGGGTTTTGACGAATCAAGCCTTAACGCAAAAAATTTTGTAATTAACTCTTCAGGAAATTATACCATCGCTTTTAAAGGTGGAAGCGGAGAGATCGGCGCTGAACTTATAGACAGCAGCGGACGTTATATCCAGAATTATCTTTTCATGTTTGACGAGCCCGAGATGGACAACAAACCCAAACCTGTAACCTGTATGTCCGACGGGAATTCAAGGAATATCAATATCTCAATACCAAACGCCGGTACTTACGAAATAAGGATTCTTTCTGTTCATAAAAAAAATACGACTGATGGCTTTAATGTAAGTTACTTTGAAATTCTTTCATACAGAGTGGTAATATCATCAGGCAGCATAACTGCATCTGAGGATACTTCAAGCCCGGTTGTAACATACGACTCATTTAAAAATTACGGGTTTTCAATTGACAGACTGAGCCATAAATATTATGGAATTAAAACAGATAAGGATTTTTCAATTGAACTCGCAGGACCCGGTGATGTTGACTTGCTTGCGGTTATTGAAACCGGAGGCGTTGAAACTGAAGAGTTCTCTTTTACTCACCGCCTTGATGATAAGTTTCGTGTGGACTGCACTTTTCCTTCCGATGGAATATATAATCTTAAAGTTTTTGCCAGGAAGAAAACAGATAAAGAAAATTACAAAAGCATAGCAGCCTATAAAGTATTTGTTGATGGAATTATTAAAAAACAAAATTGCGGTTTCCCTTTCGCGATGGGTGAATATCGGAATCGCGATGTTAAGCTTATTACTCCAATGACTGGTATTTTAAAGAAAAACAATATTGTAGAATTTAAAATAGAAGCTCCACGGGCCATTGAAGTAATTGTGACGTGCGGGAAGAATCAGCATGTATTAAAAAAAACAAACGGAAATATCTTCGAAGGAAAGATTAAAGTCACTGGAAATTCACTTAATATCGGCGCAAGATACGATAAAGGGAGCAGTTACCCGATACTTCTCCGGTATAAAGTTTTATGATTTAATAATCATTAAACAAATCTGAAGCATAAAGAAATCCCGTACAGTTTAATACCATACGGGATTGCAATATTATAATAAGATATATTTTATCTTGATGATATTAACCGATTTTATTTGTCCTTCTCCAGATTTTTCGTGCTTCTGCTTCTTTAATCAATTCGTCACGAAAATCAGGGTGTGCAATAGATATCAGTTTTTCTGCCCTGTACCATGTCGGACAGGTTTTAAGGCTTACTGCGCCATATTCTGTAACCACAAAGTTAATCATCTGGCGTGTTAATGTAGTAATCGAACCTATTTCAAAATTCGGAACAATTCGTGAAATCACTGTACCATCCTTCTTTGTGTGAGTGGATGGCAGACAAACAAAGCTTCTGCCGCCTTTTGACCAGAAAGCTCCAAGAACAAAATCTGACATACCACCATTTCCTGATACCTGTTTAAAACCTGAACTCTCTGCATTTACCTGTCCATAAAGGTCAACCTGCAGAGCCTGGTTGATGGAAACAAGATTCTCAATCTGACAGAGTGTTGTAGGGTGATTCACATACCCGACACTACATGAAGCAATTGCAGAGTTACGGTCCATCCAGTCATAAAGCTCCTTTCCCCCCAGGGCGAAAGTATAGTTTATTTTTCCGGTATCAAACATTTTTTTGGTTCCGGTCATCCTTCCCGATTCATACATATCCTTATATGCATCAACAAGCATTTCTGTCCATCCGCCGAGATTTTTAAGGTCAGTTTCACTGATCATCTTCCCTAGAATGTTCGGCATACCACCTATACCAAGCTGTAGTACCATATTGTCAGTTAAATGCTGAAGAACATTGTTGGCAATTTTTTTATCGATTTCAGTAGGCTCAACTTTTGGCAGTTGAAAAAGATCGGGATTATCCCCTTCAACAACATATGTAACCTGGGATATATGAATCCTCTCCATATTTCCGCCATATGCATAAGGTATTTTATTGTTAACTTCAACTATACACGCCTTGGCCGTAGTAGCCTGAAGATAGCAGCATGAATTGTGCAGTCCCCAGTTAAAATAACCGTCTTTATCCATCGGTGTAACCTGACAGAAGAAAACGTCACGCAGATTTGTCCCTATTTTAATCGGGTCAATCTCAGCAGCTCTCATATACAAATCTGATTCACCGTAAAGTGTAGGCTGATAGAATACATTTGCAGTTTTCTCCTGAAGTATACGACTGAGAGCGCTGAAATGCTGATCATTGAAAGTAAAAACTTCTCCTAGAGGATCTTTTAATATGGTTTCAGGAACCGGCGGAACGGTAACGGCACCCATAATTTTAATGTCCTTGAGTTCACCTTTCCGTGCTGCCAGTGCTGTATCGCATGCAATAGGCTTACCATTGAACATCGCGTAATCAATCCAGTCTCCAGACTTAACAATTTTTACTGCCTCTTCTGCGGTTCTTAACTTTTCCTTATACATCTGTTGAATGTCTCTCGCCATGTAAAACCTCCTCATAAAAAATTAGTTTTTTATTTTATATCAAATCCGAGTTTAACTCTTTGATATTCTTTATTGAACCGGCACATATCCCTTATAAGATTACTCCGCCGGTGATCCACTGAAAATTGCATCTGAAGATTTTGTTACTGCTGTCTCTTCCGACAGTATGGATTCCACTTTTCCGAAATAATTAAGAAAATAAGCCCCGACAAAATATTGTGACGAGAGAACTTTTCCCGAATAGTAAGCTGCCTCATTATTTTCATGTATAAACTTATCTCTCTCATCCCCTTTTATATCACCCACAAGCTCTCTCATCTTTTTTGTTGCAATTGTCATGCTCCAGAGATGCAGCCATGCATGGGCAAGCATAGTCATAGCCTCGCGACAGGGAGTTGCGCTGATAAAAATAGTCATCAATCTTCCCGAAGCAAGATTCTTCATCAGCATGTCAATTAGCTCATCCATTTTATCAAGAGCCCGCACTAGAGGTGATATATATTTATAATCAACAACTCCCTTCGCCTCTTCTATTGTGTTTATAACCCTTTTTCTGAAAACATTGAAGTTATACTGATTTCTGTTCATCAGAAGTTTTCTTGTCATAAGATCTATTGACTGTATGCCATTTGTTCCTTCATAAAGGGAAAGTATTTTAGAATCCCTTGCAAGCTGTTCAACGGGATAGTCACAACAGTATCCGTAACCGCCATAAACCTGTATTGCCTGAGCAGTAACATCCCACGAAAGATCGGAGTTTCCCGCTTTGCATATTGGTATAAGAAAATCAACAAGTGCCGCCGCCTCTCTGGCTTCCTCACCTTCTGCGTGGTGGGCCAGATCAATATTATAACTTGTATAATATGTTGCCATCCTCATGGCTTCCACATGAGTTTTCATCCATAGAAGCATTCTTTTAACATCGGGGTGCTCAATAATCGGAACTGCGGGTGCCCCGGCATCCTGAAGTCTTGTTACATGAGGCATCTGTCTCCTGTTTTTTGCATATGTAACTGCATGAAGATAAGCTGAACTTGAGACGGCAAGTGCCTGATTGGAACATTGAAGTCTTGCTTCATTCATCATCTGAAACATGATCTTCATCCCATCCCGTTCATTTCCCATAAGATAACCTGTGCATTCGTCATTATCACCGAAACTGAGAGAACAGGTTGGTGAACCATGAATCCCCATTTTATGCTCTACCCCGGTACAGACTACATCATTCTTTTTACCTATAGTCCCGTTGGGATTAACCAGAAACTTGGGAACAAGGAAAATTGAAATTCCCTTTGTCCCGGAAGAATCTCCTTCAATTCTTGCAAGCACAGGATGCATGATATTTTCATACAGATCATTTTCTCCGGCAGAGATAAATATTTTCTGCCCGGTAATTCTATAAGTTCCGTCTGAATTTTTTACAGCCTTAGTCTTTAAGGCTCCAACATCAGATCCGGCATCAGGTTCCGTGAGGCACATAGTACCGCCCCATTTTCCCTCAATCATTTTAGTTAAAATAACTGCTTTGTCAGAACCTTCATAAAAATTTTTTATAAGGTTCAGGGCACCCCCGCTTAATATGGAAAACATGTTCCACGCGACGCATCCTGCATTGAAGAATTCATTGCAGGCGATATTCATTGTAACAGGCATCCCCATTCCGCCGATCTCAGGTTCATTGGAAATTCCGGGAAATCCTGATTCGTTAAATGCAGCCATCGCACTTTTGTACGGTTCCGGAATTTTAACGCTTTTTGAATTTGCATCATATTTAACACCGGTTTTATCGCATTCCATATTTACCGGGTATACCTGCCCTACGGCGATCTGCTCAGCAAGTTCAAGTGTGGCTTCGTATGTATCTCTGTCAAAATCAGAAAACGCTGCCAACCTGGAAAGCTTATCGAGATTAAGCATTTCAAACAGAACAAATCTCTGATCTCTAACATCCACAAGTTTATTAAGTGCCATTTAATCCCCCAAAAATTAAATTTTAAAAAGCTTTAGCATAAGGTTTCCTCTTAATGGCGGCTCATTTTCTTTGTATTTTTCTGTAATGATATTTTTGACATCAGGTTTAAAAATCTATAATTAAACATATACAATGTCAAATATTATTTTTATTTTATTACTTTTTCACTTAATTTATTATCAAAATTAAGACTATACTATAATTAACTCTTCATAAAATAACTGATACTCCAGATAATCAAGTTAAATTACACAATGTTTCGTAGTATTAAAGTGCCTAAAACTGATGACAAAACGCGCTTATATTGTGTATACTTAAATTTTCAAACAATCTATCAATGCCTGCTCATCTGTTATCACCATTATTTGTGCGTAACTGATTTTTTAATCATCGGGATAGAAGCTTTTACATCCTATTTAACTGAACATTCATTCAATTTATTTGACAGATATTTGAAAATGATTAAAAAAACGTATTAAATTAACTGGAAATATAAAGCCAGGACTCAAATCCTGGCCTTGGATAGTTGATTTTTACGATTAGATGAAACAGCTGATTCAAAACAGCCGGAAGATAAGACAATTTTTACAGGGAGAATATTTTTTTAATAAAATTTGTAATTTCAAACAATCAGCATTATTATAATTTTAAATTTAAAACAGAGAGGTTTCAAATGAAAAAAATTATCAGTCTGGCTTTCTTATTCATTTTTGCTGTTACTATATCCTTCGCCGGTGGTGATTACTGGAAATGTATAAAAGGTAACACATCCTGCTACTGTGATGAAGGTGAAAACAACTGTAAAAATAATTACAGGAGTTGCCAGAAAGTTTCCAATGCAAATCCGGGAAACAATCAACTCTGTAAAAACACAAAATAATCTTTTTCTTGTCAGTATGTCGCTCTCATCTTTCTGTTAGCTGATAAACTGGTATTTGGCTAAGGACATATTATTCTGACTATATATCAGTATAATTAATTAGCTTTTTTGGCTTTGGCTTTTTAAATCCCTTTTGCTAAGGTGGAATTATAACATTTTTTCAAATCAGATTATATACTGATTCAGAACGAATGAAGTCGAACCACTGATAAGTGGCCCTTTACGGCCTGCTGCTGATAATGAATAATCAGCAGCAGGTACGGGTAAATTTTTATTCCTTACACGGAGTATCTATTTGTATCTTTGTTGAAAGAAAAAAATTAAGCAGTCCTATACAGGCCGCTGCGAGAAATACTGCCTTATATCCTAAAGAGACCCATAAAAGCCCGCCAAAGAATGGAATTGTCATTGCGATTATATGATCAAAGCTTGTACCGGCGGCCAGTACAGAGGTAACATCTTCCGGGTTATGAACTATTTTTCGCACATATGTTGATCTTGCCATCTCAACGGCATTCATTGAATTATCAATTATATAACATATTGAGAGTATAATAACAGCTATACCTGTCGATGCAATATTTTCGGCGAATGCATACCCAAAACAGATGACAACGAGCAGTATTGCCTCGGCTGAAAGTACAAATCTCTCCCCCAGACTGTCAATTGCATTGCCAACAATTGTCCGGGTCATGATGCTGAAAGCGGCAATGAAAACTCCAAGAATGGCAAACTGTGGAGGTGTAAGATGGAACACCTGTATAAGCACCCATGGAGCGAATGTAAGGAAAATCTGCTTACGCGCTCCGTTGACGAGGCTGAGAATATAAAAGAGAGTGTATCTTTTCTTTAAAATAAACTTAATCTTAAACTTTTTCGGCGGTATAGGTTTCATCCTTCCCAATACACAGGCTGCTATGATATAAAATACTGATGCAATAATAAAAGCTATACCATATGTCAGCCCCAGGAATTTAAATCCAAACCAGACAATGGCATAACCCATCAATGCGGCTAAAAGATTGTATGCATTGTATCGTCCAAGCCTCATTCCATACTGTTCCTGTCTGGAGAGATGCATCCCGATACTCGGAGTAAGAGGAAAAAACATATGTGTTCCAAGACTGAAAATCATTATCCATGCGAGAGCTCCGGAAAAGGTGTGTGACAGTGTGCCAAGTCCGAAAAGTCCAAGTGCTGCAAAAAGCATACCAAGTATCGCCATCTTTACATCCCCTAAAAAAGAGAAGAGGGCGATTACAAACATAATTGTCATCCCCGGAAGCTCCCTTGGAAACTCTACAATCCCCCTTGCATCAGCTGAAAGTTTAAATACATCACTCAGGAAATTATTGAATGTTGTTGAATATATACCACTTGCAATACCGGTGAAAACTCCGACGAAAAGAAACAGAGTGAAGTCGCGATCATTTTTAAAATCGCGGAAGATCATTCGGAACCATTCTGCTGTTTTACTTTTTAGAAGTGCCATGATGATTTAAACCGTTCCTTTAATCCATCTTTTATATAATAAATAATAATTAAAGCGATTTAAATCCGGCCTGTTAATTTGTAAAGTACAGTTTTTATTAATCCGTATGAAACTGCTTATATCAGTATATTCTCAATAACCTGATAAATTACTGTTCCATCTGCCTGTTAAGTCTTTCAGTCTGTTCAAACACATCTTTTGCATGAGCAAAAAGTTTTTCAGCTTCCTCCATGTTCGATTGAGTCAGCATATTAACACTTGCAATTGAACGTGAGATTTCTGCAACAGCTGTTTTCTGTTCCTCTGTGGAGATTTTCATCTCATCAGATCTGATTATAGCACTTTCTGCTTCAGCGTTAACCTGCAGATTTATTTCGTGCTGTCGTTCCATCTGCACTGAAATACCGTCTATCATCTGCTTGATTGAATTAACTCCTCCCAGGATCCTGCTTATGGTTTCAATCGTGGATTCAACGATGTTGCCACCGCGTATAATTTCGCCGTTGTTCTGCCTTATATAAGATTCAATCTCTTTTATGCTTAATGAGGTCTGATCTGCAAGCTTTGAAATTTCATCAGCGACAACAGCAAAACCGCGCCCTGCATCTCCGGCACGTGCGGCTTCTATTGCTGCATTCAGTGACAGCAGGTTTATCCTGTCTGATATATCATTTATAATACCTACAATATTTGTCATTTCATTTGAACCGGTATTGATTTTGCGCATGCTCTGATCCATTGATCTTAATAAGTTTTCGCCTTCTGTGGCATAATCGGTAATATCTCTGGTAACATTCAAAGTCATGCCAATCGTTGAACCCATATCTGTAATTGTGCTTGATAAAGTATGTATGCGGTTCAGCAGATCTTTCATCCTTTCGTATTGCTCTTTTGAATTTGCCGCCACGTTATCTACTCCTGCCGAAACCTCTTCAATTGACGCCATTATCTCTTCTGCAGACGCAGCCTGACTTTGTGTATTTTCTGAGAATGACGATGCTGTCATTGTAAGTTTTTCTGAAGACAGAGCAAGATTTTCTGATGCCACTGTTAACGACTTCAGAAGTCCTTCAATCTTTTTAAGGCTGCCGGTGTTCCTGGCTGATTCCTCTTCTGATCGTTCGATAGCCTGTTTTACTATGCGCATAATAGACAGACCTGCTCCAAGAACCATTATCATGGCAAAATTACTGTCAATTACCCCGACTTTTGCAGCTTTAAGGCTTACAGGATCCAGTCTTGAACCGGCAAGGATGAAAAACAGGACATCGGATGCGATAAATAAAATAGAAATAGAGAAGACAAAGAATTTCTTACAGAACAATATGGCCTGAACCTGAACTGCAAACATAAAATAAATGTATGTTGTATATCCTGTTGAAGTATCGCGGTTTACTTTGGCCAGTAATCCCGCGATAACGGCAAGACCGAGAAAACCGGTTATAAAATTAGCTGCAGCATTAAAATGCCCGGACTTAAGTATAAAAATGGTTAAAATACAAAAGAGGAATATAGGGAAAATGGCCATGCTTACCTGAAAGAGAATTCCGCGATTAAACTTAAAAAAAATAAAGAACAGTATAATCATAAGCGATGCCATCATGATGCTGAAATAAACAAGAGCCTGTGCTTTTTTCCGGATCAGAAAGGATTCGGAGGAATATTTATTTAAAAATATTTTTTCAAAATCTTCTTTTTGCATAGATATTCTCCTGGCCAGATGAAGCAACAAAAAGTTATTTGGAGTTTATAGGTCATGTATCATCCATACATAACCGGTAATGTCTGAAATACCTGATTGAAATGTTTTTAATTCTGTGATGCTATAATGGAAAGCTTCGGCTGTGAATAGCAATTTCGGTTATATTTGTGTGGTCGAAAAAGCTATTTTTCAGTATAAATTCCCTATTTTGCCCGTTTACCGGCTGCAATAACCATGACATAATAAAATCTCAATGGTTGAAATGCCCGGAGTTTATCGCCATCTCCAATGTATTACCGGAATCTTTTTTTATCAGCCTCATTAATTAGAAAATATATATTTATGAATAAATCCTGCTTTACGATACTTTTCACGCATACGATATTTTATAAATTATGAGAAAATTCAAGAGAATATACATAGAAATAACAAACATCTGCAATCTGAAGTGCAGTTTCTGCCCCGACTCAGGGAGATTACCCGGGTTTATGGATGAAGACCTTTTCACAAAAATACTTGATGATATCAAGGAGTATTCGGAATACATATATCTTCATGTAAAGGGTGAGCCGCTCATGCACTCAGCTCTTGAACGATTCCTGGAAATTGCTTCCGAAAAAAAATTCAGGGTAACCATTGCAACAAATGGCACACTTATCAGTAAAACCGGCTATATTCTCCTCGAAAAACCGGCAATCCGCCAGGTAAGCTTTTCACTTCACAGCCTCGAAAGCGAAAATGATCCTGGCAGAATAGAAAAATATCTTGATGATATATTCCTCTTCTCACTTGATGCCGTAAAAAAAACAGGGATGTTTATTGAATTCAAACTCTGGAATCTGAACAGCGAAAAAGAAAATGAGATAAACAATATTATTTTTTCCTTAATTGAATCCCGTTTTAACCTTAAATGTAAAGTTAACACCATGGCTTCTTCCGGCAGAGGAATTAGAATTTCAGACAGGATTTTTCTGAACAGAGATAAATCATTTACATGGCCGGATATAAACTCACCGGTTAACAATCCCCACGGTTTCTGTTATGGTTTGAAAAGGCAGGCAGCAATTCTTGTTGACGGAACTGTTGTTCCATGCTGTCTTGATGGCAGAGGCGTTGTGAAACTGGGGAACATAAGACAATCATCATTCCCGGACATTATAAACAGTGAAAGGGCCTTGAAAATTATCAGCGGATTTTCAGAGAGAAAAGCTGTCGAAGAGTTATGTCAGAAATGCACATACCGCGACAGATTCGATATTTAATCCGGAACATTCTCAGTTGAATTATCTGAATATTTTTCTTCACTGTATCCTTTGTATCTCATAATGAGAATTGTAACATCATCATTGAAATGCACGCTGTTATTAAACTTTAATAATTCACTGAAGATATTATCATTCATAATGCATGGTTCTTCATTGATATTTTTTTTTATCAGATCATAAAAATATTCATCACCAAGCATTGCATTATCCACCCCACAACATTCAGTCACTCCATCAGTATAGAGAATCAGAATGTCCCCTTCGTGAATCACCGACCCCGCCTCACCATAGTTTGGGGGTATTCCGTCTGCTATCAGGCTGCCCCTGGAATTGAGCAGCTCAATATCACCGTTTTTTCTTGCAATAATAAGAGGAAGATGCCCGGCGCTGGAATAGATGATTTTACCGGAAAACAGATCGATGAAACACACTCCGGCAGTAACAAAGTGATTCGCCATTTTCCCTTCAAGCGCATGGTAGATATTATTCATTGTCCCTGAAGGATTAGTTAACGTTTCGTTCCATCGGTTTAATGAGATTTTTACCATCGAAGAAAAAAGTGCACCCGCCACACCATGTCCGGAAACATCACAGACAAAGAGTCCCAAACGCTCCTCTTTTTCATCATAAAAAAAATCGATAAAATCTCCACCTAATTCCATCATGGGGGTGCACTTATATGAAATTACAGCTTCATTTATCTGAGGTATATTCTGCGGCAGAAGTGACTTGTGAAGCTCTCCAGCTATGCTTATCTGTTGTTCCAGCTGATTTTTCTGGTCTTCTATTATTATCTGCCCCGCTTCAACCTCCTTTGATTTAAGCCACTTCCCGTGTCTTGTACTGTTGAGTATGTATATGAAACATGAAACTATAAAAGAAGTGCATAAAACATCATTGATGCTGTATTTCAGCTGCGGTCTTGAAAAATCGGTTCCAACATAATAGCTTACCCCGAAAAAGGTCAGCAGGGATAAAACGAGTATAGTATAAGCCCCTTTTTTGCTCAAAGGGGCTACAGCTAAAAGTGTTATAATAAAAAGATAACCTCCGATATAGGCTGAGTCCCCCTTAGTGGCAGCCGTCAGTATTGCCGTGGAAATTTCCATGTATCCTCCGAAAAGAGTAAGCATCAGGAGACACCTTGTTCTCAACGGTTCATAAAATCTCGACATGAAAAGCAGAAACCCTACAACAGGAAAACCAAGACGAAAAGCAACTATTACAGGCTGATCCGGATGAAGACGCATATCTATCGGTATATAGGTAAGCCAGGATAATGTAATTAATGACGCGAATGTCAGAATTTTACTGCTCTGGTAATCCAGTTCCTGTTTGAAAGTTTCAGGGAAAGATATTCTGTCATCTTCAAGCCTGATATACATTAAGATTTTACTAAATTTAATCAATTATGTCATCTCTGTTATATTCAAGATCACTTTGATATCAATGTTAATTCCTAACATAAACTTTAGATAAAAGAAACGATTATATCCCGACCCTCGCCTTCAGCAAAGGTGAGATAAGAGAAATTTCTAATATAAAATATTATAAAAAAGTTTAAGAATTACTATTGATCTGGTATTATAATAATGAAATTTCAAGTTAAAAATATTTTTTGATTTTAAAAAGCAGGATTAAAGAAATTTTTCTGCAAATTCCACAGCTCTGATCTCATGCCAGAATTCCCTGCTTTTTGAAAATGTGATAAATCCCATATGCCCCCCTTTCCGGGTAACTTCAAGATATAGATTTTTATTCTCCTCTGCCTCCCTGTAGGGGAAGCATCCCTCTCCAAGAATCGGATCATCCTTTGAGTTTATTATAAGAGTGGGAATTGCCACATTTTTAAGAAACTTCACCGAACTGCATTTAATCCAGTAATCTATTGCATCATTATAACCGTTAAGTGGCGCAGTGAAATTATCATCAAAATCTTTCAGAGTCTTTATTGATTTATAATCCCTTGTAATATTTGACGGATGCAGGTGCTCCTTCGCCTTCATCTTATCAACCAAAGTACCGAGAAATCTTTTCGCATAGATTATATTTTTCAACTTATGAAGTTCTATTGATGATGACAGGAGGTCACAGGGCGCTGAAATTCCTATTGCACTTTTAATTTCTGACGGAATGTTTATTCCCATTTCACCGCTATATTTGAGAGTAAGATTAGCGCCAAGACTGAACCCGACAAGTGTTATCGATTTATATTTTTTTTCAGCAATAAGATACTGTATTACAGAATGAAGATCCTCCGTTCTTCCGCTGTGATATGTAGCAGATGTTCTGTTCGGTTCCCCGCTGCACCCCCTGAAGTTAAACGCAATGCTGTCCCATTCCTTTAAGTTGAATGCTCTTGCCATCCCTTTCATATAGGCCCTGTCTGACTTGCCTTCCAGCCCATGAGACAGTATGACGGCTTTATCCGATCCGGTTGAAGAGATATCAAGATCAATAAAATCTCCATCAGCAGTATTTATTCTCTCTCTTGTATAATTTATACCCTTCACCCGTCTGAAAAGCGTGGGCAGTATTGTCTGAAGATGGTTGTTTCCAAGTAAAAACGGCGGTTTATATGAAGAGTTTTTAATTACAGGCATCCGTATCTGCTCCATCATTAATAATACAACTGAATTTCATTATATTATTACTGCCGTTAATATTATCCGAACCTGAATGTTTATTTCATCGTAATAAAATATATCACACCGTTGCCAGAGTGGTAGCGATATAATTAAAATATTTTTTACATACTGATGTTTCAGTGATAATAGTACCGGCTTCTTTATGAAATTTTATTTAAAACAGAAAACTTAAACAGCCTGTTTTTATCAAGTTAAATTCACTAATATGACTCTAATTTTCGGTTATATATAGTTTTTACAACGTTAATTGCTTGGCATTTATTATGCTTAAATAAACAATTATGTCCACCGGCCCCTTTCGTCGGTTGATGAGACAAGAGCATTTACCGTTATAAAAAATTCTGGAATTTCTATTTATAATTTCAACAAAGAGGGTGATATCATCTGATTATTTCCCTGATCTTTACTTCTTTCATCGGGATCTTAAATGTACCGTCAACAGTTACTATAGTATATATTTCATCTGTATTAAGAACAGCTCCGGTATAAATTTTCCCGTTCAGAAGATAAACTTTTTCCAGTTTTCCATATTCTTTTTTAATTTCTGCGTTTGTTGTAAAAACCTTTTTTTTTGTGCTTTTAACTGGAATCTCTTTTTTAATTTCTTTCTCAACGCTTTTTTCCTGGTTTACCGGTTCAGAAACCATTATTTTTTCATTACTGCTCTTTTTAAAAATTATTCCTGCCGTTATAAAAAAAACAAGCAGAACGGATAGAAAACCGATAATTAAATGTTTCTTTTTCAGTTTCATTTGACCCTTCTTTCAGTTATATTTGTCGACTCTGGTTTTAGCATAATCTTATATAGTTTCCGGACAGTTTATTTATTCAGCCTGTTTATGAAAAAGATATTAAAATATACAGTCAGATTATAAAAGTGCATTTTATTTATTGTCAAGAATTATTTAGAGTACTGCTTCTTTATACCGATCCTCTGTGTTTATATGATTTTTTACCCTGGAATAATTCAGCTTGCGATATAGAGATATTAACACTTCAAAGCAGCCGTAATTTTTTAAAAATAGGTCAATGTTATTCTGTTTGTTCCCGATAAACAGAACAGATGCGGTAACTATTATTAAAAATCGACAAAGGTGTAATTGATGAGAAAAAATAAACCTGGTGCTGTAATTGTTATGTGTTTTATGCTTATCTCTGTTACATTCCCCCTTTTATCAAAAGAGATACCCCTTTTAATAATAGATCCTGAAAAAATATCCCGTTACAAAGAAGATCGCATTGTATTTCAGAGAATAGAGAAAAAGAAAAACATCAACAAAGATGATTTTATTGAAAACTATACCGTAACTAAAGATAATTCCGTGGAAAATCTTCTTATTATCAAGGACAGTACAATACATTTTATTTCGGATGGTTTCGATTCAATTCTGGATATTCAGAACATTAAAACTATTAAAGATTCCCTTAATGAATATACTTTAGATAATGATTTCTGGAAAAATAAAATCAACGGAAAACCGGATTATATAAGGATTCTAAACAGGCGCAACAATCTGTTGATTAATTCAAATGAAGAATTTGTAACAGCTAAATTCGGATCATTCTATAAATCAGTTCGCGACAGGTTCATTAAGCTTCATGCTGAAAGGTTTCATCAACTTCTTAAAAACAGAAGCGAATCGGGACTAACAGTTAATAAAAACCTTATTTCATCTAATGAAAGCTATGCTAATAATATTAATCAGAAATTTTTCTTCTCTGTAAAAGCAAAAGCAAGCGACGGTACAATTTATTACTGTGAAGATGCTGACGGTGATGGTATTACCGAAACATTTACAGCCACGAGAGACGATGGCTTTGACTGGGGTATAAATTCAGGACCCAATATTCTGTGCATTATTGGAAACAATGACAAAGAAATTGAATCCTTTATCGGAAAACTTGTGAATGATTCTGTTATAGGTACTACTGAGGAAGAGAAAAGAGCTTTGCAGCAATTCCCGTCTGAAAAAGAAGTAATAGATCTTATGTACAAAACAACACCGGCCGATAAAACTTATGAATAACCGCATTTAGACCCGGCACCGTATAAAAAAAGGCTGCTCCCTTCCGGGAACAACCTTATCAGAATTAAACAACTCTATATTTATCTGTTTTAAGTGATTACATCTTTAAAGCTTTTTTTACATCTTTTATTAATGTATCAGGATCAACAGGTTTCTGCAGTACACCGCTGAATCCAAGATCGCTGACACTGATATTTGTAGCCGTAGCATTACCAATACTGCTCAGAAGATAAAGAGGAATCTGTTTATCCTCTTTTCTGATCATCTCGGCAACTTTTGTCCCGGCATCTACTCTTTCCATCATCATATCGCAAAGTATAAGCGCTGGTTTTTCACTTTTAAATTTTTCAAAACCCTCTTTACCATCAAGAGCTGTTACAACTGTAAAATTCTCAGCACTCAGGATAGCTTTTATAGACTCCAGAACATCCGGATCATCATCTATTATAAGTATTTTTTTACCAGACATACAGACCTCCTTAAATGAATTTAATCCTATTCTTTTCAGTGAAAACAGATCCTTTAAAGCCCTGATTTACTACAAACCTCTCAAATCATTTACATGGTCTTTTTCATTATCTGACTGTCAGTAAATGTTTATTATCCGGCCAGGATCAATTTTTACTTATAAGCATCTCTTCTATTTTCTTTTTAAGAAAAACATATGCTTCATTAAAATTATTAATTGCTCCGGAAGATAATCCTTCGATAAAATCCCATTCATACCCTTTTATTGCCATTACATAAGCCTCCAGGTCTTTATCATAAAGATCCTTACATAAAGCAAGAACCGACTCCGGAGACATCGTATGAGTGGAAAATGTTATTTCAGCTGAAGGCTCAATTTTCCTGAAAGAAAAAGGTTCATCAGCATCAATTGACGCGTCTACAAAGATAACCTTTTCGCTTCCTGCTATATTATGAGCATCTTCAATATTCAGCTGATAATTACTGTCAGTGACAATACCGGAAATATTCTCACTTTCAAGCTTATCGATTATGGCCGGCCCAAGACCGTCATCCTGACGGCCTGGGTTCCCGAAACCATATATATAAATTGTATTATCTTTCAAAAAAACTATTTCCTTTTCTGATCAAGGATAGTTCCTTCAGAATCAACTAATGTAACCTCAAGAGGCATCTGTCCCAGCGCGTGTGTCGCACAGCTTAAGCATGGATCATACGCTCTGATTGCCATTTCAACCCTGTTCATCATCCCTTCGGTAACTTCTTTTTTACCGTTAAACGCACTCTTGGCAACATAATTTACCGCTCTGTTCATCGGTTCATTATTGTTTGTTGTGGAAACAATAAGATTACCCATTTCAATCTGGTCATCATCATTGATTCTGTAGTGATGGAAAAGAGTTCCGCGAGGTGCTTCAACAATACCGACACCCTCTTTCTGTTTTGTCCCTTTCTTGACAAGATCAGTTTTCTGAAGATCCGGATCATTGAGAAGATCTTTTATTACCTCTGCAGAGTGGAGAAGCTCAATAAGTCTTGCATAGTGCATATGCATGGACATATGATTTGGTTTTCCGTTTGTCAGAGCTTTATATGCTTCAAATTCCTTCTGCGCAAGAGGAGTAGGAATAAAATCACATACATTCAACCTGGCCAGCGGCCCTACTGTGTACCATCCCTTTTCTTTTCCAAGCGCCCTGAGATAGGGGAACTTCATGTAACTCCAGCTCTTTACCTCTTCAGCTATTATTTTTGAATAATCCTGACAGTCGACATCATTCACAATTCTCTTGCCGTCTGCATCAACAGCACGGAGAACGCCATGGTACAGATCAAGAGCTCCGTCTTTTCTTACCAGACTGAGATGTGCAGAGGGGAAAACTGCAAAATTGTCAATATAATCTTTATTTTTTGCATAGTATCCTTTAAAGAAATCAAGCGCACCCTGTGCCCATGCAACCATCTGGTCAATATTAAGGGGAGCAGCTCCTTTCAGAAATGAATCTCTTTCCGCTATTGAAAGGTTTTTGTTAATACCGCCGGGGATTGCACCTGTTCCATGGACTTTTTTTCCTGCAGTTGCAGCAATAATCTCCTGGCCATACTTTCTCATCATAACACCCTGCACAGCAAGGTCCTTATGCTCAAGGGCAACACCTATAACGTTTCTTATTGCAGGATCTCCATCCGCGCCGAAAAGAAGGTCAGGCGAAGCAAGATGAAAAAAATGCAGGGCGTGAGACTGGAACATCTGCCCAAAGTGCATTAACCTTCTCATTTTTTCGCCGGTTGGGGTTAACCCGTCTCCCGTGCCTGCTCCGACAATAACGTCAAGTGCTTTTGCCGCTGCCAGATGATGGCTTACCGGGCAAATACCGCAAAGCCGCTGTACAAGTACCGGTACTTCCCAGTAAGGACGTCCCTGTACAAATTTTTCGAAACCTCTGAACTCAACTACATGGAGTCTGGTTTGCGATACATTATTCGAATCATCTAACTGAATTGTAACTTTACCGTGTCCTTCAACCCTTGTTACAGGTTCTATTGTTATTTTTCTTCCCATGTTCTGCTCCAATTAATCAAACTTTAATACTTCATACGGAAGCTTCATCTCATTGCCTGTTACAAGCGCAACAAGCGCCTCCCATATCAGATCAGCTCTTGGCGCACATCCCGGAATGAAATAGTCAACTTTAACAATTTCATGGCAGGGATAAACTCTGTCCAAAATCATCGGTAATTCTTCATCGTTAGGGATGATCTTGTCTGTGTTGGTATCAACTGTCGGTCCGTCAAGATAAGCTTCCTTAAGGCAAGCCTGAATAGGAATACCATTTCTCATTGCAGGAAGACCGCCCATAATAGCACACTCCCCGAGAGATATAAGTATTTTACAATTTTTACGGAAATCCTTTAAAACGTGTACATTCTCACTATTGCAGCATCCACCCTCAATAATTCCAATATCGCACTGCTTTGTGAATGTTTTTATATCATCAATCGGTGATTTGTTAAATTCCACCAGATCAATTAATGTTAATATTCTGTCGTCTATGTCCAGTAAAGACATATGGCATCCGAAACATCCTGCCAGTGACGCTGTGGCCACAACCGTTTACTCATAATTAGCCTCCAAATTATCCAGTTACTTTTTAACCTTCGATTTCACTGCCGATAGGTTTAGCATCATATTTTCTCTGACCGATAGGAATTTTGTATCCGATTTCTTTTCTGAGGATACATCCAACCGGGCACTGGTACATAGCCTTCTGAGCTGCTTCTTCACTTAATCCGGCAGCCAGTTTATGATCTATGCTGATTATTGTTTTTCCGCCTCTCTCTGTTACTCCAAAAACGTGTTTGCCGTCTGAAGTTTTAACATCCCTTACACACCTCAGGCACTGAACGCATCTGTTCCTGTCAATATAGAGTTTGGGTGTATTTGCAATAACAGCTCTTTGTGGCCATAGATACGGAAATCTAGGAACCATCATTTTATACCTGTATCCGAGAGCCTGAAGTTCACAGTTTCCGCTCTTTTCACATACAGGACACATGTGGTTTCCTTCAACAAAAAGCATCTCTATGATCTGTTTTCTTAATTCCTGGATATCAGGAGTATTGTTTTCTACAGTCATTCCCGCTGTTACAGGAGTTGTACAGGCAGCCATAAATCTTCCGCCAACCTTTACCGTACATATACGGCATGTTCCTGCAGGTTTAAGACCCTCAAAATGGCAGAGAACCGGAATGTAAATGTGGTTGTCTTTTGCAGCTTCAACAATTGTCTGCCCATTTTTCGCGGTACATTCTTTTCCATCTATAGTAAATTTTATATCACTCATCTTAATGTTCCTCTAAATTTGGTTTTCTTCCTGCAGCAGCGCATGAATCCTTAACTGCAGCAGCCATATCAAATTCGGTAACAAAATCCTTACCTTTCTGAATTTTAGCTTCGTATATTCCTCTGAAGTTTTTCAATGTTGATTGTATAGGATTTGGAGATGTCTGCCCAAGACCGCAACGGCTCATGCTTTTAACAGTAACACACCATTTTTCCATTTCCTGCAAATCAGATTCTGTTCCATGACCATCCATAACTTTTTCAAGTTTGTGCAGGAGCAGTTTATTACCTACACGGCATGGTGTACACCATCCGCATGATTCCTCTTCAAAGAATTCCATAAAGTTTTTAACAACTTCAAGAATATCTCTATCAGGTCCAATTACTATTACCGATCCCCCTGTTGCCAGATCATCATAGCATATTCTGTTGCCGAATTTGGATTTATCAACACAGGCGCCTGAAGGTCCACCCACCTGTACAGCTTTTGCGGTTCTTCCGTCACATTCTTCAAGAAGAGTCTGTATTGTTGTTCCGAATTCAACTTCATATATTCCAGGCTTTTTACAATCGCCTGATACGCTGAGTAGTTTTGTTCCTTTAGACTGGGCTGTTCCCATTTTTGCGAACCATGCTCCACCTTCAAGAATGATTCTTGCCGCAGAACAGAAACTCTCTACGTTGTTAACAGAGGTAGGTTTACCCATGAAACCTCTCTGTGCGGGGAATGGAGGCCTGTTTCTCGGTTCTCCTCTTTTACCCTCTGCAGATTCAATAAGCGCAGATTCTTCACCACAGACATATGCGCCTGCACCCATCTGGATTTTTATATCAAAATTAAAGCCGCTTTTTCCGCCGGCATTTTTTCCGAGAACTCCATTCTTCCTCATCTTATCGAGTACATTCTCAAGATATTTTTTGAGATACATATACTCGCCTCTGAGATACAGAAGCCCCTCATCAGCGCCAATAGCATAACCGCCAATAGCCATACCTTCGAACAGCATTTCAGCTCTCTCAGTAAAGAGAACCCTGTCTTTAAATGTTCCCGGCTCACCTTCGTCACCGTTACAAACTATGTACTTTTTGTCTCCGGCAGACTGCCTTGTGTAATCCCATTTCATACCTGTAGGGAATCCGGCACCGCCACGGCCTCTGAGATTCGAAACCTTCATTTCTTCAATTACTGCTTCCGGAGTCATTGAAACAGCCTTTTTCAGAGCGGAACCTGATTCAAAAGGAGCAAAGAGAACAGCGCCTTTTTTCTGGATGTTATTCTTAACCATGGACTTGATGAGAGCATCCTGGTTATTGCCGTCTCCAAGTTCTTTTACAGTGTCCTGTACGTTTTTACCGGCTTTCATATCTGCAACAATCGCCTTTACTTTATCAGCTGTAAGGCTGGTAAAGATAACATCATTGATGATTGCAGATGGTTCCTGATCGTTCATACCGATATCAGCGGTATAGTGAAGTCCGATTTTCCCGTCTGAAGAAACTTCACCAAACTTGCAGCCAACTTCCTTTTCAAATGCCTTTGCAATGTCATAGCAGCCTTTCATCACTGCTACGGCGCTGTTGTTAAGATAAACAGCATATTTACCTACCGGCGCTTTTGAGAAGAAATGATAGAAGGTTACAACACCCTCAACATCGATCGAAGAGACATTCATCTCTTTTGCTATTTCCGCAATAGCCTCTTCTGCTACCTGACCTAACTCTGCCTGAACGTCTCTTATAACATCCAGCATTTTTGTCGGGTCTTTCTGATAAGCACTAGCACACTTCTTTACAACTTCAGAAATATTACCCATGGGGCCCCCACTGTTAATAAAATTTTTTTATGTGTTTTAAAAAAATGTTTGTACCACAGTTTAAGTAGAAGTTCAAACTGTGAAATTGCATAACAATTAAAATTGTCTGACCGGCCGACTTATAAATATTTATATTTTAATTTTTATACAACTATTTTTCTCCTTTTTATAATCAATTAGAAGTTGTTTATTTTTCAAGAAAAAAATAGCAGCGGGCATAAATTAATCATTTTTTAAAATTATGTACTATTTATATTGGAAAAGTGGCATATTTTACGCATAACTGCAGGGGGAAAGACCTTTGTACATAGATCCGATACACTTTTTGTCATAAAAAAGGAGATGCCGACTCATAAAAATAAGATAAAAAATGATAAATTCTTATAAATTCAAAATTAATTACCTATCAAGCTGCATTGGAGGATAAAAATCTTTATACAACAATAAACTTTCAGTTTTACCATTTCTGGTGCTTTTTCTGTAAACATAGATAGATATGCCCGGTTTTGTCATACCGGTTTCGTCATTGACAAAAGGGAGATTTACCTCTTCCTCTTCCGTATAAATTTCATAGCCTGTTTCTGTTCCCCTGTCCGCTTTTATTACTACTGCAAGTCCTTTATCATTAATGGATGTAAAGATATAGAGCGGAAAAGGCATTATATTTTTCATCCTCAGATCCTTTTTTCCATACCTGATTGTAGCGTCAAGCCCGGAGGGAACATAGCGTACCTGCCGCGAATGCCTGTGCCTCTCGGTTATACTGCATCCCGCAAGAAGCAGGGCGTTAAAAAGAGTGGATGACACCTGGCAGATCCCCCCCCCCGACTCATACGCTGCCGTATCCTGATAAAGAACCCTGCCTGATAAAAAACCGTTGGCAGCAGATCCTTCACCTACCGTATTATTAAAAGAAAAAACTCCCCCGGCAGGAATTACTGCTCCATTGAGCTTTGATGCAGCGATAGCTATATTTGTCTTCACATTGGAATCCTGATCCTCAACAGATGTCCTGTAGGATGATATTACAACAAGATCACCGGCTGCCTGCAGAGAAAAGTCTTCTGTCAGGGGAAAAGAAAAGAGCATTAAAAAAGACATTAAAAAAATCACTGCAGATGTTATATAAAATTCAGTTTTCATGTTTTATTTTATTTAAAAACGCTCTGACCGCTTAAGATCTGCCCCTTCCCACCGTCAATCCTTACCGCTATTCCGCTTGTCAGCTTTTCTGTTGCCTTCTCGGCGCTTGTAATTACCGGGATATCGAGGGCCTTGGCTACAATCGCAGCCGGTGAGTCCTGACTCTCCTCCTCGGTAATTATGCCGGATGAGTTTTTAATCAGATGAAGAACGCTGTCCGAGGATCTTTTAATTACAAGAATATCTCCCCCTTTAAAATCATTTATGGACGATTTGTTGTCCGCTATTACACATAATACACCGGAGGATGATAATCCGTTAAGGCTTTTCCCTTCAAGAAGGATATCCCCCACTATATGAATCTTTATCATATTTGTAGTCCCGCTTACGCCGACAGGCATTCCGCCTGTTATTACAACAAGTTCTCCATTCTGAACCATCCCCTCCTTCAATGCATCGTTTACTGCGTTTTCAAATATTTCATCTGTTGTTGTTGCCTCAGCCGACAACATGGGGCATACGCCCCAGGACAGAGCAAGCTGGTTATATACCTTTTTCAGCGGGGTGGATGCTATTATACGACATCTGGGCCTGTAGCGGGATACCATTCTTGAGGTATGCCCCGATTTGGTGATTGTTATAATTGCCGAAGCATTAAGTGAATGGGCAGCCGAACAGGTTGCATAGCTGATTGCATCGGTAACATTTTTTGAAATATTAATATGTGTATTTTCAAGCAGATCGGTATAATTGATATCCATCTCAGTCTGTCTTGCTATTTTTGCCATTGTTTCAACAGTAAGTACCGGAAACTGGCCGATAGATGTTTCACCTGAGAGCATTATCGCGCTGGTTCCGTCATATATTGCGTTAGCAACATCGGTTATTTCCGCACGGGTCGGCCGCGGGTTTTTAATCATCGACTCAAGCATCTGTGTTGCAGTAATTACAGGCTTGCCCCCTGCAAGGGTCT
Source organism: Spirochaetota bacterium (assembly GCA_963664815.2). Lineage (GTDB taxonomy): Bacteria > Spirochaetota > UBA4802 > UBA4802 > UBA5550 > WRGT01. The sequence goes on along the minus strand of CAXXHB010000002.1, from coordinate 665,309 downwards.
TTTTAATAATGATTTTCTGAAGATGCGGAATCTCCTCGAATGGGATCTCCACACCCATATCACCGCGGGCAACCATTATGCCGTCGCTCACTCTTATTATTTCATCAATGTTTTTCACCCCGTCATGATTCTCTATCTTTGAAATCAGCTTTAAAAATCCCCCGCCGTTGGCTTCAATAAAATTCTTCATATCCTTCACGTCATCAGCCGACCGGGCAAATGATGCCGCGATGAAATCAAAATCATTTTTAATGCCGAAAAGAAGATCACTCCTGTCATTGTCATTCATAAAGGGGAGTTTTGTTGTTACGCCCGGGACGTTCATCCCCTTCCTGTCGCTCAGCTCTCCTCCGTTCATGATTTCTGTGATTATATCATTTCCTTTTATCGCCGTAACCTTGAGTTCAATAAGACCATCGGCAATAAGTATTCTGTTTCCTTTGGTGAGGTCTCCGGGGAGGTCTTTATATGTAATCGAAACGCGTTCGGAATCACCTTCAATCTCATCGGTTGTAAGAATAAAAGTTTTCCCTTTTTCCAGAAACGCCTTGCCATCCCTGAATTTTTTCAGCCGTATCTCCGGTCCCTTTGTATCAAGGAGAAGCGCTGCAGGGCGATTCAGATCGGCCCGGATTTTCTTGAACTGTTCCGCTCTTACCAGATGCTCTTCGTGAGTACCATGTGAAAAGTTCAATCTCCCCACATCCATCCCCTTTAAAAAAAGTTCTTTCAGTACAGCGGGATCATCTGTAGCAGGACCGAGAGTGCAGATAATTTTTGTTCTTCGCATATTCAGTGTCTCCTATCTCAACCCGTTTATTATAAGTTCTTTGTCGTATGTTACTACGGCATCGTATGTGATCTCCCTCTTCGATCCGGGGACAAGTGTTATTATGAATTTCCTTATTCCCTGGGCATATTCGGTACTTTTTTTAGTTTCTTCATCTTCAAGATACTTGTAAGAAAGATCTTTTATCTCGACCTTGACATCATCTGTTGTTGGAACAGGGAAATTATCCATCAGTACAATTTCCCTTGTTTCTTTAGAGTTGTTCTCCGCTGTTATTTTATAGGAGTAAACAATTCTTTTATTGCCGCCGAAGACCCCCGACGTATCGTCAAATCTTTTAACCAGCTCCTTCTTTGAAACAGTATCCGGTACAATACCCAGGACAATCTCTTTCTCTTTGCTTACCGGAGTATCAGGCACATCCACTTTCCCGATAAATTCATTTTCAAGAAAAACCTGCGCCTCTCCGCCAAGCCAGGGCAGCTCTGTCTGATTGACTGTTTTTGCCATTAAAAATACCTTCCCCGAAGAGGCGGGTATAGTCTGGTAGAAATATTTTAAACCCTTCCCCGACTTGATGGTATATGACTTTATATATTTTTTCTGGTACTTTTCGGAGGACTCAATTGTCTGTTTCAGTGGAAATGAAATCTCCATGTACATGCCGCTCTCCTTGACAGATGTTTCAGGAACCTTAGCCTCCTCCTGAACATACTCGTTCATCCCTGATGCACTCTCTGCTTTTTTACTCGGGGCATATTCTTTTTTTGACTTTAATGCGTATCTGTTTTCTTCATCCTTGAACGGTCTGTTCGCGCTTAAATACCAGGGATAGAGCAGGGGAAGAGCTATGCTGTTAAGAGGCGCGCCGGTTGAGAGGCTGAGATTTATGTTATCCCAGTCCTCTCCGGTCTTCTGGTAAATATCTGAATACAGAATAATTTCAACCTCGTCGTTCTTCTTGCTGGCCCTGAAGTCGTATTTCATGATCCAGTATGTATCGGGGATCATATATGTAAAAGTAAAATCCGTTTCACCTTCATTCGCGGAAAAAATGTTCAGAAGAATTTTTTTCTCTGTATCGATCCGGGAGGTATCCTTCTCCAGAAAACCTTTCTGCTGGGCATACTGGTCTGCAAATTCGCCATACTGCTGAACCTGGTTTGATATTGTATTTTTTTCCACTGCCATTTTAAGTGACTTATAATTAGAGAAATACGCATGCCCTGCAATCTGTGTCAGTTCAAATTCCCACTTTTGTATCTCCTCCGCCAGATCTCTCCTTTTTTTATAGATCGCTCTCTTTGATCCCTGGATTGTTTTCCTTCGACTACCTGTAAAATCCATTGTACTGCTCCAGACATCTGTTTGCGGCAGTCTTGTAACCAGTTCTTTTGAAGCGCTTATCTTGGCGAAGTCATTTATTGAATTTAAAAAATCCTCCTGAAACATTATATTCGCCAGGTCGTCCGCCAGATCCGCGTCCCTGTCCTTCAGATCCTCCAGTTTTTCTTCAATCTCCCTGATCTTCTTTTTCCGCTTCTCCAGCAGAGCCTGACGTGAAATCTCCATTGAGAGAATTTTTCCGTTATATTTTTCAGGGAGGCTCCCTCTTGCCGACCAGTCATACAGGTTATCAGGGAGACCTTCTATCTGTATCAGATTAAGCCCTTTTTCAAGTTTTATCCTGGAAGTCCGGGTAATTTCTGCCTTGTTTGTAAATAGTTTTACAGCGGATATTCCACTCTGCACAATTACCGGCTGGGAAGCTTTTCCCCACTCTGAAAAAACTGTTATTAATAAAAATAAGATTATTACCGTTACATGTTTATTCATAAATCCTCCGGGAAAATGCATGCTTCTCAACATTATAATATCAATGTTAATTCCTTAACATATCTTTTAGTGTAAAATATATAAACTATTCTGTCTAATCCATCAAATTTTCTTTTATCAAGTCAATATTAATTATCTGTACGGAAATTTACAGCTTAAAATATTCACTGATAGCTATAATCCAATTACTACAGACAGTTTACTGACAGTATTCAGACAGTATGCTCACCCTTTCAGACATAAGTAAACTACTGTTAATATACTGTCAGTAAAGGGTCAGTAGACTGTCTACAGGTTTCAACCGCTCAATTACAGATTATGAACAAATCGGGATTTATGTGAAATTTACCCGACCTTTTCTCCATCGGTCAGATCAGTCAGATCGGTTAGATCGGTTAGAATGAAGAAAACAATTTATTTTATTTTTCAGATAATGTAATCCTTTCCGGTTCACCCGCTACACCAAAACAATTTTTAAACCTTCCGGCACAGGTGTGCCATCATAACAACAGGCCTTAACATATCCACTAACAATGTCTGAGTTATTATCAAATTCTATACGTGAGCCATTGATAAAGGTAAAACCATTGTATTCCAGAGACTGACCAAGGATAGCCAGTTTAATATCTTCAACGATAATATGATCTAAGCATGAGTCTGAAAAGAGAGAATGGAATAAAATCTTTCCTCTGTGAGATTCTTCATATTCTTTAACTGTACAAGAACTGAATTGATGGAGTTCGAGGATTGTTGTGATTATAATGTATGTGTCATTAAACGGGAATTTTATAATATTTAATCTAATCATTCCTATTTGACAAAAAGTTTTCTCACTTCCCCGTTACCCACCAGACGCATAAAAATTTTGTAATCGCCAGATTCCCTTCGCAGACGACCTGCAGGAATAGCGGGATTTATGCGCAGGCTGCTGGCAAAACGTATTACTTCTGAAGGTTTTGAATACATTGACAACCCTGAGGCACGCCATGTTTCAGGGTCAACAAGCCCGTCAGTTGCCCATTTATCAGCCTCCCTCTCTTCCGGTCTTTCTGACACACTGTCAAGGTCTTCCAGATAGTACCTGGAATTATCATAAGAAAGATGCAGGGCAATATGTGCAAGTTCATGGAAGAGCACAAACCAGAAGTTATCAAGCCTGTCATACCTAAGTGTTAAAGCAATTACAGGCGAACCGTCAGCCAGCATCATTGCAGCACCGTCAAGGTAGGTATGTTCAAGATGGTTTTCTATTATCAGATGTATTCCGTTTTTGTTAAGGAACTCCCTGGCATGCAGCGGCCCCTGGTCAAGGTAGCTGAGCTTTGCCAGTTCATGGCAGAATGTCTGAGTTATACAACCGGGATCATATACAGCCTTAAGCCTGCCAGTTTTAGCCAGTGAAAGCACACGAATTCTCCATGAGGCAAGAGCATACACATCAGGACTTTTTTTATACTGCCTGCCTGTGCGGAGCATTACAGGTTCAAAGAGTTCTGTTCCAAGACCTGCTGCGAATTTCTTCATAACAAAGCCGTAAAACTCCGGGTCCTCTTTAACTTTAACCGATTCGACCCATCCCCTTTTTACAATCTCTTTAACAGGGTATTTAAGCCAGTTATCTGTTTCACACGCGTCAATAGAAGGCTGTCCGGATTCCTCACTACCGCCGATTAGCGATTCATAGGGTATGCCAAGCCCTTTGTGCAGGTTTATAATCATCTGCTTGCTCAGCTGACGCTTGCGGGATAAAATCTCGGAAACCCTGCCCTTGGGCCCTATATACTGTTCAAGATCACTCCTGTCCATACCCATCTGCTCAATCCGGAATAGTATAGCACTTACAGGATCGGGCTGGGAAATGGGCCACTTTTCATCTTCATAAACAGACACAAGGTAGCTGAGAAGCTCAAGATCATTGGTTTCCTTTTCATCAAGCAGTTCCCTGCCCATAAGGAATTCAATTCGCCTGACTGCCTCGTTGTATTCTTTTTCTGTTTTTATAAGTTTAGGTATCATCACACTATCTCCGCATCAATCCTGGAATACTCGGCATGGGTGCCGATAAACCTGATAAACACAGTTTTTGTCTGGTAATGAATCTTTACAATCAGCCTGTAATTATTACCGCATATGTTAAAAATCACGCGGTTGCCCATAATAAAATCAGCTGAACGGTAACGCTCTTTAACGTCTGCCGTATCTTTCCATTCAGCTTTCTTTACCTCTGAAAACCATGCTTCAAGTGCGCCTTTTGAAGAAGGGTGCTTTTCATAGAAATCGATGAGTGTTTTATGTTTAATTATATGCATAATCGGTATTTATCAACACAATGTCAACAAAAAGTTCCCATTTTGGGAAAGAAAGATTTATTTTTTTATGAATTTAGTTCCCAATTATTATATTATTTATTATCTGAACGAAAAACTGCAATTAAATGATATGGCGTACTATCATCATCTATGTTTTTTGCAATCACCAAACAATCTTTAATACTTTCATTATTAAATACTATTCCTGCTGTTTTAGCTTTTTCTTTTTTCTCCGGATTTTATTGTTTTTACTCATTGAATTGCTTCACTTTTAATGATTAAAATTTATCGTTTGGTTCAAATTTTAGTTAGGTCAACAGTACTACCCGCGTAAATCGAACGTTCACTGCATTCAAAAATATTCATGTATACCATAACTATATTGATCTAAGCGGGCATTTCGATAAAACAGCGCAACAAACTCGCTACAATAACCTTCACTTAATCGCGCTGTCACTCGATGACCACCTCAAAACAAACCAGTAAAACCATACTTATTTTAAACTATCAGTTGCTTAATTTCCCTCTGAATCTCATCATTATTATTTAAAACTGACCCGTGTCAACAGCATCTCTCTCTTCAGTGCTTTCTGAAAGGCTGTTCACGTTTTTATTAATTTAGGTATCATACATTTTCCTCACTCTGCTGCAACAAAAACCGCCTTAGCAGCCAGTTCCATTGCGACCAGTTTCTGTGCAGACTTTTCAACAGGATAGCCTTTAATATTTGCATGATTAAGTGGAGGTTCCGAAGGTTCAACTGTAAGATTATTCTGCTTTACATGATTAGCCATAATATCCGCCCTGCCATAAAGGGTGCAATTTCTTAACACAGAAACATTTCTGCCCAGCCTCATCAGCTCATCTTCTGTAATATTTCTCTGCCTTGTTACTGATAGTTCGATATATAGATGAGGTACAAAAGCTTCAGGTTTAATTGTATTATCTGACGATCGAATCCATTTGCTGAAGAGAATAAACCTGGACAGAATTTCTTCACTGATTACCGGTACTTCTGCAAGGGACATTACACCCTTCCGATAAGGTTTAAAATATCCTTATCAACTTCACCACTGAAGTGCATAGAGCCATGATGCTTTTTATCACCGAAGATTGCTGCATAATCAAGTTTACCATCACGGTTAATACTGATTGAAAATATCCATTCTGGTGTCCGGTACCACTCCATAGATACTGATCCGTCAGGGTCAGCAGTAAGGTCGGGTAGCCTGATTGACTCCGGCAGTGATACCAGGAATTCCAGCGCCTTTACATATGTCATTACCGAAACAGGCAGGGCTCCATAACCGTCCCAGTCTTTATTAACGCACTCCGAAAGGGATGCATTTAACAGTAAAAGAATTTTACGCTCCCTTTCTCCGAATGAAATAGTTTCCAGCAGTTTTTCTGTTAATGATTTTTTCTCCCTGTCTATATAATCCGCTTCTCTGCTGAAACCGCTTGCACCTGTTCTGAGCATATTCTCGGAAGATTTCATTGAAAGTGTATAGTTCATTTTAATCTCTCTATCAGCTTATCATTTACAGCCCCGAAAAAAATATCGTTCTTATACTCCCTGATCTTTTCAAGACAGGGCTCTATGTCCTTTTCATTAATAATAAATTCATCTGTTGTATAAACGTCTATATCCATTATCATTGCCGGTTTATCACTACTTTTTTCAGGCATCTGTACTGCCTGGATAAAATTTGTTAAATATTTACCATTCTCGTATGCGTACATATTCTGTTGAAAATACCCCGCTATATCCTTTTCAATTGTACCGATTTGTACAGGGTAGAGGGTAAAGAGCTCCGGAAGATCTTTTTCAATAAAATCTATCCTGTTTATAAACCTTATTCCGATTCTTTTTACATTCTGCTTGCCAGCAATGTTCCAGTACCGTGACCAGCCCTGTAATGCCCTCTCTTTAAAAGTTTCCCACCCCTGGTATGGTGAGAGCCTGCTGTATACATAGGATTCACGTGTTAATTTGTAAATTTCTGTATTGTCACCTGATGTAAGCCTTAAACCGCTCCAGCCTGTTTCTGATTTATTGTCAACAGCTGGTATTAATGCCTTAAACTTCATAGTGAATAGTACAGAATTTTCTGATTCAAAGGAATAATCGCTACCGAATTCTGATTTTGCTTTTTCAAAGACCGGGTTTTCCTCCCATGCTTCTGCCGGGATTGTTTTTATTTCAAGTACAGCCTCGACTACCGGGGCTTTGGACAGGTATGGGTGTTGTCTGGTCATGAAAGATAGTCTGGGTTGGTTTGTTTGATTTGTAAAGAAGAATTTAAGGGGAAAAGAAACATCATTAAGGGCAATTTATCTAAATTACATGAAAATATTTATCAGGTATATATTATTTGCACATTCATTTAAAGAATTCAATAATTATCAAACGGCAGCATTTTATTATCGTATTTATCGAATTCGCAATAACATTTCTCATTTCCTGTATACTGGTGGATCATCCATATATTGCAGGTACTGGGCGATCTCTTCGATTTTATCCATGTCAATATGATCCTCTTCAAGCATCAGCCTGAGTAATTCGACCATTTTAATCATTTGCACACCGAACATCTGGCCAAGCTGGATCATATCAGTATCATCTGTAACAACAGGTGTATTAAAACTGTATCCATATGCAAAACACATAATATCAACCCGCGAAGCTGTAGCATTTCAAGAAATGATTAGCACCATGTCATTCCAGCCGTAGTGATAACTGTAAGCCCCGGCCCCCTTATCCCTAAAGGGGAAATAAGAGATGGGTTTATGACTGTACATCTCCTGAAGGAGAGGAGTTATCGGAATCGGGCGCTATGTCAAGGCCGTATATGTACTGGTATTTATAATGTACCAGAAGATCAATAACGAATTGTTCTATTACTGATTCGGTGATTTTACTGGTCATTTCTTGCCGCCTTTGTCCTTATCCAGCAATTTTTTTACTTCCTTATCAAAATCGGATATAAATTTACTGTCCTGTACAACCCTGAACTTTTCAAAATGCAGTTTGTTCTGGACAGTGGAGAAAAACGCCGTCGTGTCCTCTGCTTTAGTCGAATAATCGATAGACGTCGTGTAGATATCGGTAATTTTTTGATACACCATGCGCTCGCTGGCCCGGATTTCACGGATTTCTTCGAGCAGTTCGTCAAAATAGCGGGTGTTGAAACGTGAGCCGTATTTGAACCGGTGGGAATCTATTGCAAAACCTTTATGAATGTACTGCTGAAGAATGGTAATCGCCCATTGACGGAACTGGGTGCCCCGCTCTGAGTTGACACGGTAGCCCACTGCAATAATGGCTTCAAGTGAATAAAAGGTAATTTTCCGTTTTACTTCCCGGCTGCCCTCGGTTTGAACTACCGAGAATTCCTCGGCAGTTGCATTCTCGTCCAATTCATTCTCTGTATAGATATTTCTAAGATGCAGAGAAATATTGTCCGGGGTGCAGTCAAAGAGTTCAGCCATTCGTTTTTGCGAAAGCCAGATATTTTCATTGGCGTACATCACCTCGATATTCACCGAGCCGTCCGGGGTCTGGTAAAAGGTGATCTGGTTGTCGGGGAGGTGTTTCTTCACCTTTGTTATTCTTTGGGACAGGCACAGGGGCCTGCCCTTACAGATGCTACTTTTCCTTCAATCAGATACGGGCGCCGGACTATTGGCGCCTTCTGTCAATCATACCGCATTACTCTTTGTAGAATTACAGCTTCAAATATATCTGCATCACCATCTTCACCTGCCTGGAACTCACCATCATGATACATATTTTCCGGAACATGCTTCAATTCGACTATTGATGGATAATAAAAATTTTCAAATCCGGATTCATATCCGCTTGTTAATACCGGTAAGTCCTGCGGTAAATCTTTGAGTATTTCGATTAATTCTTTAACGGTAAAATGGAATCTATCAGAATTTTGAGTATTCATACAAGTTTGACCTTTTTCAACTTCTCCAGAATCAGCTTATTAAGTTTATCCTCTTCTTTCATCTGTGCTTCCAATTCTGCCTTAAGAGCTGTTAATCTCTCATTAAAATCAAAATCGTCCTCGTCATCAGGCAGGTCAACATACCTTACCAGTGTAAATACATAATCCAGCTCCCTTACCCTTTCAGTTTTGTTTGCAGTTCTTCAAATGCGTCTGATATATATTTAAGAAACATATAGTCCCAGGACTATATGTTTTTATCCAGCAGTATCTATATTCTTTCTGAGTTTATCAGCAGCTTTCTAAATTTGTTTTTCTATTGGTTCTTCGCTGCTGTTGTTCTTTACAGCTTTAGCCGTTTAATCTCCGATAGATATTAATTCCGGTATTCCAGAAAAATCAGATAAAATTCCGTTATCACTATTTAACGCATTATAATTACATCCAACGCTATACAAATAAAAACCCCGTTGTCAACCGCTAAACCCTCTATACCTCAAAAACCGTCCGATCAAACTTAAATTACACATAAAACTTATTATGCTGAATATTGCCTTAAAGCGGCCATAACCTGTTAAGTATTTCTACTCCCCTTCGGGTAACCGGGATAACAGAAAAACAACAACTGTTAATAATTATACAACAGACAGCAGACCACAGAGTGTCCTGCTGCGCCGGTACCACCCGGTTTAACAGAAATCTCTGATGTGCCAATACCGCCAGATATCACCTGCAGAATAACCATAAGGAGTATTCTGCATTGGCAGATATGTTAAGATCAACTGAGAAAGCGCCTGTCGCGGTTAAATTAACCTCCAGGCCCCCGGTATATCCTTCGTATATCCTCCGTACACCCTTCGATAACCTTGCTTAAAAGATGTACATTATATTATATATTTACATATTTATCTGTAAACGCTAAACATGCTGAAGTGTTTCTTTTCCCCCGGGCTTAACAGCAACATGTAATAATAACCTGAAAATCTTACCGGAAAAATTTTTGCCCTTCAACATCAACCCCTTAAAAAAAAGATAAAAATCCATGACAATATTTTAACAAAAAAAGCTTGACTCCCAGAGGCCTGTTTTTGAGAATACTTTATAGTAACTAAGAATTTTTTCTTTTTTTACAAGAGGAAGTAAATTAATATAAATATGGAGACTGAAAAATGACAGTTAAATCATTAAAGGAAGCAAGAAAGGATCAGATCCTGAAATCTGCTGAAAAAGTCTTCTCCGAGAAGGGTTTTCTAAATTCAACAATCTCTGATGTGGCAAAGGAAACAGGAGTATCTGACACCACAATCTATGAATATTTTTCATCAAAAGAGGAGCTTCTTTTCACCATTCCCCGCGAAGGTATTGAGCTGAGCAAGCAGATGCTTGACTCTCATCTCAATTATATAAGCGGCACAAATAATAAACTGAGAGGGATGATCTACCACCTCTGCAAGTTTTACCAGGATAATCCGTACTTTGCGTCAATATCCCTTATGACTCTTAAAACAAACAAAAAATTTAAAGACACCGATACCTACAAGGATCTTATTGAATATTACAAGATTATGACCGATGTCATTAAAGAGGGGATTCAGAATGGTGAGCTGAGAGCCGATATAGATCCCAATTTTATAAGATCGGCAATTCTCGGATGTGTTGAGTTTGTAGTTATCAGATGGCTCATGTACGATTCCCCCAATGACAAGACCCAGCCGATACTCTGCGTTGACCCTTTGTTCAAGCTGATTATGAACGGCGTCAAAAAAGACAAGAGAATGAAGAATTTTAATTTTAAAATCAAGATTGAACCTGAAGATGAAGAAGGTGGGGAGGAATAATCCTCCCCTCTTAATATGCTTAAATCCACCTGTTTTTCTTAGCTTCAAAAGCAAGCTCATCTCTGAATTGGGGATGAGCTATTGATATAAGCTTCTTTACGCGCGTACTTATACTGTTGAAACTGAGATCCACTACTCCATACTCGGTACAAACGTATTCTATTTCATTTCTCGTTGTGGTTACAATTGATCCCAGAGGAAGATTGGGTACAATTTTGGATTTCAGCTCTCCGTCTTTATCGGTATAGGATGATGCCACTGCCAGTATCCTTTTACCCCCCTTTGACATCTTCGCCCCCTGGTTAAAGTTTACCTGACCGCCGGTTCCGCTATACTGCTTTATCCCTATCGATTCCGATGCGGCCTGTCCCGTCAGATCCATCATAAGAGTTGTATTTATGGATATCATACCGTCATTTTTTGCTATTACTGAAGGCTGATTAACCCAGTGAACCTCCTTGAACTCAAACATTTCATTTCTGTCAAGATCGCTGTAGAACTGATTTGTTCCCACTGCAAAAGCCGTTACCACCTTCCCGGGATAGAAGTTCTTCTTTGAACAAGTTATAACCCCTGCCTTCACAAGCTCCGTAACCGAAGGTGTAACAACCTCGGAATGCATACCGAGATCTTTTTTATTATAAAGCATATGACCTATTGCATTGCCAAGCCCGCCGAAACCGAGTTGAATTGTAGATCCGTCAGGAATCATGTCCACTATATACTCCGCCATTCTATCTTCAACTTCAGTAATGGGAATCTCGGGCAGCTCGAAAATCGGCGCATTGTTTTCAATAATAAAATCTATTTCAGACAAATGCACCTTGAAATCATCACCGCTGCACCAGGGTAGATGATTATTTATTTCGCAGATAACAACTTCCGCAGGCTCAAGGCACTCTTTCCGGGGAAGAAATGATCCAAAACATGACTTGTTGACATATCCGTCTTTATCTGGTGGTGTAGCTGAAAATGCCACAATCCTGGGAGCAGCCCTGAATGCCAGAGTGCCAAGATCGGAAAAACTGTGAGGATTATATGACCCGACACCCCACTCCATACAGATTCTTTCAAGAGGGCCGACAAACATCGTTTCAATATTAAAACTGTTTTTAGCCTCAGGTTTCATGTAGTCATAAAGCGCCATGGCAAAACCCTGGAGTATTGTTACATTTTTCAGCTCGGAAGCCCTTGCTCCCAATGCTGTGGAAAAGGCTTTGGGGATATTTACTCCACCTCCGGTAAATAACATATCATCTGATCTTACAAATGACGCTGCTCTTTCAGGTGTAATAATTTTAGCTTTATAATCATCTGTGAAAGAACCATGTTTTACAGTGCGGTCTCTCCCTTGTCTTCCGCTGTTCATATGACGCTCCATAATAAGTACTATATTTTAATACAAAATAAGAATAATGTAAAGAATTATTAGTCTTAATAGTATATTTTGTATTATATCTTTGTAATAATATTATTTATTGTCAATAATAATTGTATCATACGTATTATTTTTATTTTTTATTACAACGAATAGTATTTTTTATGGTAAATTTAAAAAGCCCGTCAGGTATTGACTGCTGATCCGTTGTCAGCCTGAATTCATTTTTAAAATTCCAATATCCGTAAACTTACGGATGACAAAGCCGGTTTATGTGTTATAATTGTATTATTCAACTGTTCCATTTTTATCTGATAATGGAATAAAAATATTACTATTTAAATGAGGAGTTAATGATGAAAAATTTAAGAATGTTTCTTGTTGTATTGTTTCTGTCAGGTTTCGTTGTTTTTCCGGTCACGGGAAAGAGTGCGCAGAAATTTCCCGACGGTGCTTCTGTTGCAGCTAAATGGTCTGATGGAGAATATTACCTTGCAGTAATTAAAAGCTGTACAGATGGGAATTATGAAGTTGACTATGCTGACGGTTCTCAGGGTACAGTTTCTGAGGGGGCTATTAAATTTATCCCGGCTAAGTTAGTACTCACTGCAGGGGATAAAGTTTATGCTGTGTGGTCAGGGGCAAAATTTTATCCCGGCACGGTTGAAAAGGTTACAGCTAAAGGAGCGGTTATCAGATGGGACGATGGAAGCGAACCCTCGGAAGTAGAATTCGGGAAAATATTTAAATAGTAATCATGATATTGGATTTTCACACTCATATATTCCCGAAAGATGTTTTATTATCAAGAGACTGCTATTTTGATGATCCCGGTTTTAAACTTTTATATTCATCAGAGAAATCAGCAGTTACAGACCATGCGGGACTGGCGGAATACATTTTAACCGAAAAACTGCATGGCGCAGCTGCAATGTCATTCCCTTGGTCCGGAGAGAAGCACTGCATGAGACAGAATGAATGCATGGCTTCAATCCCCGGCGGCGGCAATATCTTCCCTTTCGGCATGATCCCCCTTTCCGGCTCCGGCAGCGTAAGACACTACGCGGAGGAGTTAAAAAGCTTTGGACTGTACGGCATAGGGGAGATTGCTTTTTATACGGGGGGGATGAATGATCTGAGCAAAATCTTTCTCCGCGAAGTCCTTGAGGCTGCAGCGGATTTATCACTCCCGGTATGTCTGCACCTCAATGAACCTGTAGGACACAGTTACCCCGGCAAATATGAACCCTCTCTTGCGGCAGTATATGAACTTCTGAAGTCTGTTCCGGAAGCAACAGTCATACTCTCTCACTGGGGAGGGGGACTCTGTTTTTATGAACTTATGCCGGAGGTTAACGAGGTTTTAAAAAATGTTTTTTATGATACGGCGGCTACCCCGTATTTATACCGGAGCGGGATCTACAGTACGGCTGTAAAAATTACCGGGGCAGACAGAATAGTTTTCGGAAGTGACTTCCCGCTTCTCGGCATTGGAAGATATAAAGGTTCAATCGAACAAGAGATCGGAACAATGGAGGACAGGAATAAAATTCTCGGAGAAAACGCCAAACGTATACTTGGAATATAATTAATCAGCCCCACACAAGTGAAGCCGCTTTGAATATCAGATACACTTTTCTCCCCGGTACAATATTTATTTTTTCAGCGGATGTCATGGTTATATAGCAGTTGATGATCTTCCCGGAGGCTTCTGATTCCACTCTTATCCTGCCGGTGTTACCCTCTGATACAAGAAGTTTAATCTTTGCTTCAATCTGATTAAGCGCAGAGGTTCCCGTTGTCCTTTTTTCAGATATAATTATATCGGAAGGATATAATATAGCCGCAGCACTGCAGTCGGGTGGCTCAGTTGAATAGACTTTGTCTCCACCGGGTAGCGTCGTATACCACAGATTGTTTTTCTCTTCAGTCCATGGTCCCGGGATAAGGTTTGCATTTCCCGATCCGGCAAGTTTCCCGTTATTGAGTTTCCATATATGGTCAGTTACACTGTTAAGCCATGTAAGATCATGACTTGAAATGACTAAAGTGGTTGAATGTTCCTCCTTCATCCATCTTACAGCATTTATTATTGCTCTTGAGCTTTCAGAATCAACATTGGCAACAGGTTCATCAAGCAGAAGAGCCTCCGGTTTAAGAACAAGCCTTGAAGCCAGTGCAACCCTCTTTGCCTCGCCTCCGGAGAGTTCAAACCACTTCCTGTGCATAAATGAATTATGGTTAAGGTTAACTCTTTCAAGTGCTTCAGCAGTCCGTTTTTTTATATCCCTGTAATCGTTTCTAACCTTAAGACCATACGAAACATTATCATAAACGCTCCTTTTAAGCAGGTATGGATCCTGCTGCAGCATGGTTGCCCGGAGTCTCTCTTCATATGCGCCGTTAAAGACAATCCTTCCCGATGCCGGTTTCTCTAGAAAAGCCATCAGCCTCATAAGAGTGCTTTTCCCGCTTCCATTTGGTCCCGAGAGACCTGCCGCAACTCCTCTTTCAATTTTAAGTTCAGGGATATTCAGAGTAAAGCCCCCATAGCTGTGTTCAATCCCGGTCATCTCATACAGGTTACAGCTTTTGATTTTACCCCTTTTTTTCATTTATTACGTCCTTTTCCTGAAAAATATCAGGGACCAGTTAACAATTAAACTGATTAATAAAAGTACAATACCAAGAGCTATACCCATTGCAAATTCACCCTTGCCGGTTTCCAGAGTTATTGCTGTTGTGATTGTTCTGGTGTGCCACTTTATATTACCACCAACCATCATGGAGACCCCTACCTCGGAGATAGCTCTTCCGTATGCAGTTGCGGCGGCAGTCATTAATGCAAACCGGGATTCATACAATGTGCTGAAAAGTATTCTCTTCGGCCCTGCACCGAGTGTAATAAGAGTGCTCCGCAGCCTTTCATCAAGGCTTTCAATTCCTGACGCGCTTAATGATACGACTAGCGGAAGTATAAGTATCACCTGACCGGCTATAATTCCGGATAATTCAAACAGAAGATTGAAATTGCCAAGAGGCCCCTTCGCTGTAATAAATGCATAAACCAGAAGGCCAACTGCAACAGTGGGAAGCGCAAGAAGTGTATCAGCCACCACCCTTATATGCTTTCTGCCTGGAAAGCTGTAATAACTCAGAGCAAAACCGCCGGGGAGACCGATAATAAGACTGATCAAAATCGAAAACGAAGATACCTTCAATGTAGTATATATTGCATCATAGGTTTCAGCGTTCCTCTGAAAAAGAAGTATAAATGCCTTTAAAAAACCCTCTGCCAAATAATCCATATTATCTCTTTTTTATATAAACAGAGAGTGCGCCATGATAACTGCATCCTCTCTGCTTATTAAAATATTGATTCCTTAATATATATTACACAGAAACTATGCAAATTACTGTTTTGCGTTTGGAATAAACAGCTCCTTACCTTCAAGTTTATAATCTTTGACCAGTTTCTGACCTTTTTCCGAAGCCATCCAGCTTATGAACTGTTTTGCAGTTTTATTTTTAACATTAGGACATTTAGCAGGATTTACTTCAATACCGGAATACTGATTGAAGAGATTATTGTCTTTTTCGACAAGGATTACAAGCGGGGGGTTACCTTTGCTGGTTGCTTCGTACTTGATATAAGTACCCCTGTCGGTTATTGTATAACCATTTTTTTCCGAGGCAATTTTTATTGTTGCAAGCATCCCCTGCCCTGTCTGGATATACCATGTTTCTTTATCCGGTGTTTTTAATCCCGTTGCTTTCCATAATTTCAGTTCAAGTGAATGAGTTCCCGATTTGTCGTTACGACTGGCAAAATTCGCTTTTTTGGCGGCAATGGTTTTCAATGCATCAACAACTGTCTTCTGATTTATACCCGCAGGATCGTTTTTCGGTCCGATTATGACAAAGTCATTATACATCAGCTCCTTTCTGTTTATTCCATATCCTTCGTTTATAAATTTCATCTCGGCATCGGGATCATGTACAAGAAGCACATCGACATCGCAGTTCTGCCCCATCTGAAGAGCCTTCCCGGTGCCAACTGAGGTCCACTTAAGTTCTATACCCGTGTCTTTCTGAAAAACAGGAGCAAGATAATCGAGAATTCCCGTATCGTTAGTGCTTGTAGTTGTTGCCATCATCAGAGATTTACTATCCTTTTTACATCCTGAGTAAATCAAAGCGGATAAAAAAACTGTTACCAATAATAGTAAAAATAAAAGACCAGATCTTCCGTTTTTTTTCATAACAAGCTCCTTGTAATTTTTTATTTATTTATGATGTACACAAAAGATATATTTTTAAAACCTGAGAAGTAACCCCCTGTTGTACTTTTCAAGGTTTATCTTTCATAAGCTCTGCAACAAACTGTCTGCTGAAACTGTCTTTATGTTTATGTTGAACTATTCAAACAGCTGTATTTCCAAACTGCATATTAAATCTTAAGGCTATTTCTGCCACTTGTCAAGTTTGGTACATTATAAAATACTGCTTTTCCTGCCGTATCGAGTTCAATCCCTGAAAAATACATGAAGAGATGTATGTTACAAATCATGGCAACATTTCTTGACAGTAAAATACTCCTGTGAAAAGTATGTACTATAAAAATTAATTAAAGGAAAAAATGATGAGTGGAATAACAGCAAAAATTAAAACATCCAGAGGGGACATAAACTTAAATCTCTTTGCGGATGAAACCCCTGTAACTGTTGGTAATTTCGTAAACCTTGCCAACAGAGGATTTTACAACGGACTTAAGTTTCACCGGGTCATCGCTGATTTTATGATACAGGGTGGATGCCCATTAGGAACAGGTACGGGGGGACCCGGATATAAATTTGAGGATGAATGCACACCCAAACTTCCCCATGATAAACCGGGAAAACTCTCTATGGCAAATGCCGGACCGGGAACTAACGGCAGCCAGTTTTTTATTACACATGTCCCGACTGCATGGCTTAATGGCAAGCATACTGTATTCGGTTCTGTAGTAAGTGACGACGACCAGAAGGTAGTAAACAGTATAAAACAGGGTGATATTATTGAATCAATTGTCATCGAAGGAGACACCTCATCCCTGCTGGAAAAGGTTTCTGACAGAATAAAAGAGTGGAATGCAGTTCTCGACAGGAAATAATCTTTTTTATTCTGCCCCTGCAGTCAGGAAAGCCCTTACCCTAAATGGGTGAGGGTCGCGGGGGAGCAGATTATGATTCAATAAATCATTCTGTCAACTGCCACTGACCCATACATTAAGGGCGGGGAAATTTTTTATCTCTGAACAACCCCTGAATATAACGAAGAATTGGGAGTGTATTATGAAAAAAATAGGTATAATCGGCGGAGTAGGTCCTGAAGCAACTGTAGAATACTACAGGCTTATTGTAAGTTATTACAGGGACAGGGTCAACGACGGAAGTTACCCTGAAATTATAATAAACAGTATCAATATGACTGAAATGATAAATTATATTGAAGACAACAATAAAGCCGGCCTTGTCAGGTTTCTTTCAAAGGGAATAAAAACACTTTCAGATTCAGGCGCTGATATTGCATTTCTTGCATCCAATACCCCCCATCTTGTATTTGACGAACTTTCAGATCTCTCAGAGATACCGCTTGTCAGCATTGTTGATGTGACATGTAGTGAAGCTAAACGCGTTGGATTGAAAAAAGCCGGGCTGATCGGAACAGCTTTTACCATGAACAACCGTTTTTATCATAAAGTTTTTGAAAAGGAAAACATCGGTATAGAAACACCGGGTGATGATGCCAGACAGTTTATCCATACAAAAATTTTCGGAGAGCTTGTATCCGGAATTATAAAAGACGATACAAGAAATAAATTCATAAATATTATTAATGAGATGAAATCTGCTGCGGGAATTGACGGAATAATTCTCGGATGTACTGAACTCCCGCTGATTCTTTCAGATGGAGATGTTGCAGGGCTCCCGTTTTTAAACACTACTGCACTTCATGCGAAGGGTGTTGTGGACAGGATTATATGATTTTTAGTCCCTGTATTCGGCAACCAGAAGAGCAAAATCGTCTTCTATGATATTTCCCGGGAAGGTAAATATATCATTGTAAATTTTCTGACACAAACCTTCAGCATTCAGATAGTAATTTTCTTTCAGCATCTGTATAAACCTCTCCACCCCTATCATCTCCCCTGCCGAATTTATGGTCTCAAATACTCCATCTGTATATAATACAAGCTTATCACCATCATTCAGAACACTCCTTGCCTCTTCATACACAGAATCCTTCAGGTCGAACAGAATTAAACCTGACGGTTTTACAAGCTCAATTTCACTGTTTTTTCTTATAATAACCATTGCAGGATGTCCGGCACATGCCGAAGTAATGACCCCGCTTTTAAGGTCTATACAGCACATATAGGCAGTGATAAAGTTATCACCTATTTTACCCCTTAAAAGATTTTTTATCTCAGCAAACGCCCTTGCAGGGCTCTTAATAAACTTTCCCCATGAATTTAACGACATCTTGACCATGGATGCTATCATTGCCGAAGATGCTCCATGCCCGGAGACATCACAGATGAATAAACCGAGTTCATTCATCCCCTCCCTGTAATGAATATCTATGAAATCACCGCCAACACCCATTATCGGTTCGTACTTAAATGCTATCTTTAATTTTTTTAAATCAGGAATGTTTGCCGGGAGCAGTGCCATCTGTATTTTCCGCGCCAGCTGTATATCGCTCTCCATGTTGTATTTCTGCTTTTCTATTACAGCCGTTCTCTCCTCAACAATTTTTTCAAGGTTATCCTTCATATCGGAAAGATTCTGGTACATAACCGAATTTGCAAGGGCTATCGTTGCATAATAACTGAGATTGCAGATAAACTCAACTTCTTTGTCCTTAAGACTTTCACGATTAATTTTTTTCTTCAAAGCAAGTATTGCTATAAGTTCATTCTGGTGCACCAGAGGGACAATATATTCACTCCTGGAAGAATTAAAAAGATGAAGAACGGGCCCCATTGAATCGTTCAACTCCTCATCTGACTCGATAAGGCTCTTCTCAAAAAAATTACCGTTCAAAAGAACCTGTTCCGTTTCTATTTCTATGTTAAGGGATTTTCCCTGCGAATCGATATAACCTCCGGCATATCCCCTTCTTATATAAAGAGAAGCATATTCCACATGGAGCGCTCTCTTCAACATTTCCGTCATCTGGAAGATGAGATCATCAAGGTTCTTCAGCATCGCCAGATCTTTAATAAATATTTTTTCCATCCTTGAAAGGTTGTAATTTCTTCTGTTGAACAACTGATTTATCAGCGGCTGTATTTTGATAAAATAGTAATAATTGACAAAATACCAGATCAGGAATATAATCACAAGCCTGACGGAGTTGAGTCTCATAAAATTATTTTTTATAAGAATAAATATAAAATAATTCGGAATCGCAATCATCGAAGAAAAAGCAAGCCAGAAGACAAACATCTGGAATACGCTGCCTATTCTGACAAGCCTGTACTTTAATACCCCGTATGTCATTATACCAAGAGGAATGAATATAAAATTGCTGAGAGGATAAAAATCTATTCCGTGCATTGCAGGGCAGTTGGTAAATGTAAATACTGCGTAGATGAAACATGCTGCGAAAAGATAAAATAATTTCAGCCTGATAAGATGATTTTCTTCTTCACGGATTCTTTTAAAAAAAATGATGAACAGATAAACTGAAACTGCAATTCCATAGAGTGAAAAGGCCTGGAAAGCAACCCCCCCCCTGGCAATCATTCCCCACCTGTATGTATAAAATCCGTAAAAATAATATGGTGTCCGTACAAAAAATGCCAATGCCGTACTGATTACAAGACTGCCAAACAGCACGGCCTTATTTACCCTATCTATAGTTACCTGAAAAAACGCAATTGAAACAAAGGGGGCAAAGACATAGAAAGTATGTACAATCCTCTCCACTGTCATAACCCTGGCCTGATCAGTTTCAATATTGTGATAAATAAATGAATAGGAAAGAAGAGTCCACCAGAAGCAGATCAGAGCCAGCAGAATGCTCTCTTTTTTAACCTTCCCCCAGATAACAGATATTGTAGCAAGGAAATATCCTGTAACAAGACAGAGTATCGGCGGAATTATAAATGTCGAAAAATTATCCATATATACCTGATCGGAAGTTTGTTCATTAAAATAAAACTTTTTACACTGACAGTCTGTTATTCTGTTTTTATAATCCGGCATTCTGCTTTTTAAAGAAGAAAAACAATTTCCGGAAAAGTTACTCTTATCAAAGGGAAATTATTCTATTCATGGTAAAGATTATTGACATGACCGGCCGGGAAAAGGGACTGTTTATACTATCACATCTTTTACAGCATGGGGACTCATTCCCGGCTACTGGAAATGCTTAAAAGCGTACCGCCAGATGAAACAGTATCACTCCGAGTAGATTCTGTTTCTTCCGTTCTCCTTTGCCCTGTATAGGGCCAGGTCTGCCCGCTGAAGAACTTCATCTATGCTTAAATCATCTTTTGAAGACTGTGATGCTCCGATGCTTATTGTCATCCTGATTTTACATTCTTTGTGTGGAATTTCAAGGGCTTCCGCCCTTTTTCTGAGCCGGTCTCCTATTATCATGCCGGGGCCAAGTTCTGTTTCCGGAAGAATAACAGCAAACTCCTCCCCCCCTATTCTGCCGATGATATCAGACAGCCTCAGACTTAATTTCATGGTATCCGAAACAGTTCTCAGTATAACATCTCCCGCCTGGTGCCCGAATGAATCATTTACGTTTTTAAAATGATCCAGGTCTATCATTAACAGGGTGAATACCGATTCATATCTTCTGATTCTCTCATATTCATGGAGTAATCTCCCCATAAAATACCTGCGGTTGACAAGCCCTGTTAATTCATCCGTTATAGCCATACGGAGAAGCTTTTCTTTTGTCTGCTTCAGTTCAATATGGGTTTTAGTCCTCGCAATAAGTTCCTGATGCCTGAATGGTTTTGTGACAAAATCAACAGCACCGCTTTCAAATCCCTTTATTATACTTTTTTCATCATTCATGGAGCTTAAAAAAATTATCGGGGTATGCCTGATTTTTGGGTTGTTCTTGATAACCCTGCAAAACTCGTAACCATCAATTCCAGGCATTATTATATCCAGAAGTATAAGGTCGGGGGAATTGCTGTTAACAAATTCAATTGCGCTTTCACCATCAGAACATACAGCTGTATCAAACCCGTTTTTATTAAGCAGTCTTTCACAGAGTTTCCCGTTTACGGAACTATCCTCAACAATCAGAATCAATGGCCTGGAATCATTCAAAGTCCGCCCCCTGTATTGAGTTTTCAGTCATTGTTACCGTTATAATTCTTTTTTTACTTTCTGAATTTAATTAAAAAATCTCTGAAAACCCTCTTTATATATTAACTTTTTTTAATTTATATGACAATTCTATTTTACGATATTCAGATAAAAATCATTTATACAGGAATTCATGAATAATCATCTGTCTGTCTGAATATTATGGCTTGACTCTTGCAGCCGTTTTATATAGAGTAATTGATAAATTTCTGGAATTACTCTCATAGCAGGTTTATGTGAAAATAATTATCGGACATACAAACATGGATCTTGACTGCATAGGTTCCATTGTTCTGGCTAAATATCTCTATCCGGATCATGTTCCTGTAATCAGCAGACTTATCCACCCCGCGGCAAAAAATCTTGTTAACCTGTACCAATACCATCTGGATTTCAAGCCGGTAGATGAATTAAAGGGTGAACATATTGAACGAGTTGTAATGGTCGACACCAGATCACGTTCAAGAGTAAAAGAATATTTTGATGTTATTGAAAATGATGTGAAAGAGATTGTAATTTACGACCACCACTCGGCGGATTCCTGTGACTTCGAAGGGGCTGTAGTTAATGAAGGGAATTTCGGTTCCAACACTACAATGATCGGGCTGGAACTTATGAAAAACCGGATATCAATATCACCAAAAGATGCTACAATAGCACTTACCGGAATTTATGCAGATACAGGAAACTTTACACACGATAATGTACATGAGGACGATTTCAGGGTATCATCATATCTTCTTAAGCATCATGCTGATATAAAGCTTGTTAACAATTTTCTGAAATCCCTTAAAGAGGAATATCAGGTTTCTCTTTTTCATGATATAATGAATACTCTCGTGTGGCAGGATATTAATGGCCATCAGATAGTATTCAGCTACTACTCCATGGAAAAACAGGCCGCAGGTCTTGCAGCGGTTATCGAAGAGATTTTTAACATTGAAAATCCCGATGCCATTTTTGGTGTATTCCATTTTAAAAAACCGGGCACTACCGTAATAATAGGAAGAAGCGGAAAAAACGTAATTGATCTTATCGACATACTTAAGCCCTTCGGCGGTGGAGGCCACTCAAAGGCGGCTTCTGCTCTTGTCAAACAGGGGGAGGGGAGAGATATTTTAAAAAACCTTCTGGAAACACTTACAATACAGCTTCAGCACGCGGTAACTGCCGAAGATATGATGACAAAAAATGTTGTAACGATAAAAGAAACATGGTCTCTTAAGGATGCATCCATTTTTTTTGAAGAGATGGATCTCTCGGGTGCGCCGGTTCTTAATGATAAGGATGAACTCTGCGGCATGTTTACACTTCGTGATATTATGAAGGGGAGAAAAAAAGATCAGATGAACTCTCCTGTTAAAGCATACATGAGAACAAAGCTTGTTACATGTTCTTCCGGGGCCAATATGAGAGAGATTGAAAATATTCTCTTTATCAACGGCATTGGTCATCTCCCAGTAATGGATAACGGAAAACTCGTCGGGATTATAACAAGATCAGATATTCTGAAATTTCTGCAGGTTATCTGATTATCTGAATATATATTTAAAAAAATTCTTCAGCCTGTGATAAGAAAAAAAATACAGCCCGGGGTGGGCTGTTTAATTTTGCCGGTTCTTTTTATGAGGATTTGATTTGGTTATACAAAAACATGAAGATATTTTCATATAACAATCATGTTGTATTTAATTAAAGAATAAAATACCAAAAGTCAATAGAGTTTAAATTTTTTTTAAAAAAATATTATACCCTCCATGTTTTTTATATCCAATTTACCGCTGTATGAGTAATTAATTATTATTTACCTGCTACCGATTAATTTAAACTCTCACTTTTTGTCAAACAAATATGAATTATTTTTTATTACTTTTATTTATATTACATATAATTAACAATGTTACAAAAAAATTTCAGTACACATTTTTATGTAAAGGAACTACCGCATGAATTTCAGATATTACATAATATTATTATTAGTAGTACTGGCCGGTACAAATTCATACTCCGAGGCTTTATTGTCCGGAAGCGTGACCTCTGTTGATTATGACAGCGGTTTCAATGCTCTCCGTAACCCTGCCCTCATGAGCAGGCAGAAAAAAAATTCCGCCGGAACTTTCTGCTCCTATTCATGGAATGTTTATAATGAAATATCAGGTGATGTTAATATACCACTTTTGTCAAACACGAACATCAAAGCCTCTTCTGAGGAAAAATATAATGGAACACTCTCCCTGTCATATGTAAACCGGTTTGACCACAGCGCATTGGGTATTGCAATAACAAAACCTGAAGGAGCCGAACAGCTGACAAAAAGTGAAAGCCGCTTTTCAATAACCGGCGAATATGCTCCAGGTCCGGTTTACATTAAAAATGATTCGATTGAAGAAAAAAAATCATCCGCCATATCAACAGTAATATCCTGGGGCGGTAATTTAGACAGGAACCAGTCTGCCGGGCTGCAATTTGAAACAGGTATATCATCATCAACCTCCACAAAGAAAAAAACTGAAAGCGGTTTTTCAAATAAGAATTATAACATGGAAATCTCTACCGAAAGACTTATATGCAGTCTTAATTGTGGATACTATTATTCAGACAATAACTGCAGCATCGGCGCAATAATAAAGTCCGGCGGATTTGTCCGCGAAAAACAGGAATACTCATACAGAAACAACCTCTCCCCATTTGACGAAAATCAAAAGAAGGTATCTCCATATATTTTCAGAAACAGCGGACTTGAATATATTCTGGGTTTCAAATATAATTTTACAAACAGGTTTCATTTCAACATGGAGGTGACTACTGGGTCTCCCTTTGACAACAGCAAAAAGGAACTTAAGGATGATGATGCCGGCGTGATGGCTGAAAAGAAAAGCCGGACCTTTATCAGATATTCAGCAGGTGCAACAGGTGGTTTTAGCTTCAGGTACAACAGAAATCTTCAGCTGGGTTTCGGCGGAGGAGCAAAAACATTCAGCGCTGATACTGCGGATGATGACAGGATAAAAACCGGAGAAACAGATTATATCATTTACAGTCTTATAACAGGCGCGGAAATCAAGCCGGCCGAAGATGTTAATCTTCTCTTCGGCCTGAGCTCATACTACTACCGATCGCACATGAAATCAGATACATCGTCGGTCTCAATGAAACTTGAAGATACAAGCGTCTATATCAATTTCATTGCCGGCGCATCCGTTTTTTACTGAAAGTATTCAGGGAGAATTGCGCTCAGCTTTTTAGATTGAACAATGTCCCTCTTCTCCGGGGCTGTAATTACCGCGAATTTCATTGCCTCTTTACATCCGCAGGTCCGCTCTTTACCGAGTTTTGCCGCAAGCTTCCTCACAAGATTTTTTGCATTGGCAGAGTTTGTGTTCATATTGTTTATCACAATATCTATTGTTACATCCTCTTCGCTCTCATGCCAGCAGTCATAGTCTGTACTCATACATATAACAGCATAGCACATTTCCGCTTCACGGGCAAGTTTTGCCTCCGGTATCGTGCTCATATTAATAACTCCGGCACCCCATGCTCTGTAGAGTTTACTCTCAGCTCTCGTGGAAAAAGCGGGCCCCTCCATGACAACCAGTGTTTCTCCGGTGTGCATTTTAAGCCCCAGTTCTTTTGCCACGGGAAGTATAATGTCGTGCAGTCTGTTACAGAAGGGATCGGCAAAACCCATATGCGCTACAACACCATCCTCGAAAAATGTCGACGGTCTTGCCTTTGTCCTGTCTATTATCTGGTCGGGAAGAACAAAATCAAGAGGGGGTATGTTCTCTTTTAAGCTCCCCACTGCCGAGAACGCAATTATCTGTTCAACACCTATCATTTTAAGAGCGGCAATATTGGCCCTTGTGTTAAGCTGGTGCGGGGCGCAGTAATGCCCTCTTCCGTGCCTTGGAAGAAAAGCGACCGTTGTTCCCTCAATATCCACAATATCAATTTTATCCGACGGTTTACCCCAGGGTGTCTCGATGTCGAGCTGTTCAATTAGTTTTGCCCCTTCTATATCGTAAAGGCCCGATCCTCCGATAAAGGCTATGGATGCTTTTTTCAAAATTTATTCCTCCGGCAGTTATTTTCATTAACATAAACTGATGTCACTTTTAAAACTTCAGTTTCAGAAAGAAAAGTATTTTTTGTTTTTACATGCTGATAAATTTAATACCGGCATTTTATAAAAATGCTGAATTGACCATAGAGTTTTTAAAAGTATGTTCTTTACCGGTAATGAATTACAGCCCGCGTATATTCATTACCGGTAAATATATATCAACACAATTTATATAATAAAGTGCAGAGATTTTATTTCAATAGGTAATTACATTTATACTTGAAAGCACCTCCTCTGTCACCCTTGCCGCGCCGACTATGATCGCTCCTTCAATCAGATCCCCCTCCTTGAGATTCCGTGTTTCAAAGCATGGACCGCAGAGCAGAAGATTATTCCCGGCTCCTGTGTAATTTTCCATCAGCTGTTTAAGTGAGATTCCATCCTTGAAATGAACTTTCTCGGCATAACCTTTTACAGCAAGCATAACCCCGTTGCTCTGAAGTACCACTACCGGAGTTACATCCATAGTCATTGCAATATTCGCCAGCATAAAAGGAAGAGTAGCCTTCTCCGGATTATCATCTCCATAGGTAATAATGTATGTAATCTTTTTTTCTGTGCTCATTATCAGACCTCATCATATATTTTATTCTTAATGCTTATAAATAATTAAAAATCAATCCGGAATCAAAAAAACATTTTAAATATCATGAAAATTATTCTTGCTTCTTAAAAGCGGACTTAGCTATATTCATTCTATGTCAAGCAGAACTGTTTTTATTATTACAATCCTTTCAGTTATCTTGTTTACTGCCGCGTCAGATTCCTGTCTTGACAAATGGGAAGGGTTTTCTCATTCAGCCGGTAAAAGGTTCCTCAAAGAATGGATGATGCAGACCGCGCGCGTAATTCTTTCAGGAGACAAAAAGTACCCCGGCCTTGACTTTGCTCTTCCTGCAAATCCCGACTGTACGGGAATGTTCATTACCCTTATAAAAAAAGGTACAGTACGCGGCTGCTACGGTGCATTCAATCACAGTTTCAGTTCTCCATCCATCATTCTGCGTGATTATATCAAAGGCGCTCTGTACCTTGATCCAAGGTATAAACCTCTTGAAAAATATGAACTTGATGAAACCGAAATAGTTCTGACTATCACTTCAAACCCGGAACCGGTAGACGACATAAATAGTGTTGACATAGCTAATTCCGGGGTGTTTATTGAATGTGAGGACTCCTCAAAAACTGTAATTGTTCCGGCAGAGTACAAAACATCTTCATGGATCATTAAACGTACAGGCAGGTCCGGTTGCAGATATTACAGATTTAAAAGTGTTACGATAAGATAAATATATTTCTTTACGGAGATCAGAATGAAACGATTAAGAATACTCTTTTCGATACTTACGCTCCTTACAGGGCTGATTATTATAAGCAGCGCTTCACCCGATGTCCTTACCAGCAATGACGGAAATACTGTCTATACCGAAAAACCTGCTGCTCTTGAAAAAACATATATCGAGGGAACTATAACCGATTCCACTACGGGAAAACCGGTTAAGGGTGCCGTTGTTGAAATAAAAAATTCCAGCCGCGGTGTCGGATACTATAAAACAGAGACCGATCGCAGCGGTTACTACAGGATAAATGATTTCATCCCCTATATCCGTTACGACATAGAAATAACTGCCCCGGGATATGTTTCATATATTGAAACTGCAAGTTTTACAAATGTGAAGAACAATCTCAAATTGACAAAGGAATCTCTTATAAACGGAACAGTTAAAGACAGCTCCGGTAATTCCTTGTCCGATGTTGAGGTTAAGCTTAAAAATTACAGTGAGCACCCGGCTATTGACCACTTTAAGCCTTTATTCACTAAAACCGGCAGTAATGGTAATTATTCAATAGATAAACTCCGTTCCGGCTCCTACCTTGTTACATTCAGCAAAGCAGGATATATTTCCGAAAGTGCAAACATCAGTCAGGTACGCGAAGGTGAATCATTTAAACTCCAGATGGTTATGTACAGGCCTGCGTCGATCTCGGGAAATATAAAGATTGAAGGGATCAACTCCCCGGCGGCAAATATTAACGTCTCAGCCGAGGGAAGATACGCCTACTCCAATGTGAGTTTTCGCGATGGCTCATTCCTGCTTGAGGATGTCAAGCCCGGAACATATACTATTACCCTCTCTCACCAGGGATTTCATAATATCAAATCCGGGAATATCATTGTTACCGAGGGGAGGGATGTGAAGGATCTGAAGTTCAGCATAGAGGCAAAAGCTCCGGAAATAAAAATTCACTCCTACCGTTACACCTTTACTCCGGGAAACGAAATTGAGTTCAACCTCAGGACTCTCCGGCTGGACGCTGTTCATGTTAAAATTTATAAAGTACCCATGCAGGTATTTATATCCGAAAAACGGGACCCGGATTCTGTTGATCCCGCACAATCTGGTTACAATAACGTTACCGAATGGGATCAATCTGTTCAGAACTTCAATCCCTACGAATGGATGTATTATGCAGTGAAAGTGAACGAACCTCTCACAGCCGGAGGTTACTGCATTGAAGTTAAAGGAAAAGGTAATGTTCTGTCCAGGCAGTTTTTTACTGTTACAAACCTCGGTGTTGTAATGAAGCGGTCACCTGAGAACGTTTCTGTTTATGTTACTGATCTCGTACAGAATAAACCGCTGAAAAACGTATCAGTTATTTTTTATAACGAAAAACTCAACAAAAAAGTTTATGAAGACAGCGAATCCGGGGAACAGATTGAATCCATTATGCTTGAGGAACTGCCGGTGACTGTTCTTGCCAAAGGCAAAACTGATGAGAACGGCATATTTAAAGTGAGACTTACGTCAGCAAAAGATATTCATATGCTTGCTGTATCAGAGGAGGGAAGCTATGCTATCTGCAGCGGAGGAGCTTCAAACTATTATGTTTCGGAAAAGGATAAACTTTATATATACACTGACAGGCCTGTTTACCGCGCGGGGGACAAGCTTTTCTTTAAAATTATCGCAAAAAAGATGGCGGGTAAATTTCTTCCCATTAAAAATAAATCCCTTTTCTATAAAATAGCGGGCGGAGGCTCAAAAAAACTTGCTGACGGTACTCTTACACTTGATGAATGGGGAACGGCAAACGGTTCTGTGCAGATTCCACCTGATTTCGACCTTGGCTATTTCCGGATAAGCGCGGGTTTCTCTGAAAAGGATCTCTACGGAAACGGCTCTTTCTATATTGAACAATACAGAAAGCCTGAGTTTAAAATTGATATTATACCTTCGAAGGAGTACTTTATAAACGGTGACCAGGCCGAGTTCAAGGTTGAAGCTAAATATTTTTTTGGTGCTCCGCTTAACGGCGCACTTGTCAAATACACCTTCTATGAAAGAAAGATTGAGGACATCGATCCATCCTACTCAGGTGATGATGCGTTTAATTCAAACGGCTCCTATTCGCGTCTTAAACTCGAAGGTGAAAAGTACGCTGATGCAGGAGGTTCGGCTCTGCTTAAAGTTGCCTCTGGTAACTACCCTTATGACAGGGAGATCACTCTTGAAGCGACTGTTACCGATAAATCCAACGTGACAATTACTGCCAGCAAAACAGTAAAAATCGGCCGGGGGGAATTTTTTATAAAGCTTATTCCAGAAGAGAATTTTTTCAATTCGAAAGGTGATAAAAAGATAAAAGTAAAAACAGCTACACATACCGACAAACCTGTTGCGGTAAACCTTGAAATTAATCTTTACCGTTATATCTGGAAACCTGTAGAAAGGGTTTATGTCCATGACAGCAGGCCTTTCTATACAAAAAAAATCTCCACTGACAAAACCGGTTCAGCCGGATTTTCACTCCCCGCTGATTTCAGCGGCGACGGAGAATATGACCTTATAGCCCAGGGGCGCGATTCAAGGGACAATCTTGTCAGCGGTTCAAAAATTCTATGGATATACAGTGACAACGGGGGTGATATCGACTCAAAATACAGGGAACTGGAGGTTACCCTTAACAAAGCATCAATGGAGAAGAGCGGAGAGGTTACATGTCTTGTTAAAAGCAGATTCACCGACTCATATGTTATGCTGACACTTGAGGGGCGGGATGTTTATGAAACAAAAGTTATTAAGATGAATAAACACGTTGTCCCTGTTACTTTCAGTATAGATTCAAAACTTGCTCCCAACCTTTTTATCCGCGGCGCAATGCAGCGCGGAAGGGCGTTATATACAACCGACAGTGAGGTTACTATTCCGGTTGATGATGTTAAACTTTATATTACTCTTATACCGGAAAAAGAGAAGTACGGCCCCGGTGAAACTGCCAGGATCAAAGTCAATGCTGTTGATCCTGCGGGAAAACCGGTCTCTGCCGATTTCTCTCTTGCCGCAGTTGATGAATCAATATTCTATATAAGATCCGATTCCACTCCGGAAATTTCAGGCTTTTTCTACTCAAAGATTTCAAACTGGGTAATTACAACATATTCATATCCAATCACCCTTCTTGCCGGCGCGGGGAAAGATGCAAGTGTAAGAGTCAGGGAAAATTTCCGCGACACAGCCTTCTGGGAGTCAAACATTAAAACTGATGCGAAGGGTGAAGCAGAGGTATCGTTTATTCTCCCCGATAATCTCACTACATGGCGGTTAACCGTACGCGGCCATGACCTTAAGGGACGCATGGGGGAGGCCAGGAAGAAGTTCCTTTCCACTCAGGACATTATTGCCCGCATCGGCAAACCCAGGTTCCTGGTTGAAGGCGACAAAGCCGGTCTTATAGGTATAGTCAATAACAATACGGACTCGGGGATGGAATCTGTCACAACAGAGTTTAAGGCCGACGGTAAAATACTTTTACCAGAAAATGATTTCAAAATAAGTCTCCCCGGTTTCGGTTCATCTGCAAAAAATTATACGCTTATGGTACCTGAAAAGAAGGAATCTATCTCCCTTGAATTTAAATCTTTAATTCACGGTTCAAAGGGTGATGCTGTAAAATATACAGTCCCAGTTGAAAAGCGTGGACTCAGGTATGTTGTCTCCGGCGCAGGGGATATGCATGGCAACAAAGAGATTATTCTTAAACCTGTCAGGGGGAACGATGATTTTGATTTTGTACCTGAAGAGATTCTTGTCTGTGTTAACCCCTCTCCGGTAACACAGATAATAGCAGCCGTCGAGTATCTGAACGAATATCCATATGGTTGTATTGAACAGACTATCAATAAATTTTTACCCAACCTTGCCATGCTTAAACTTCTCTCGGGAAGCGGTTATTCAAAAGCTATTCCTGAAAAACTTAAAAAGCAGGTTGAGAATAATATTCCAGAAGGTATACAGCGCATAATAAAAGCACAGAACTATGACGGCACATGGGGCTGGTGGGAGGGAGACAGGGGAAATACATACACTACCGGGTTTGCAATGTACTCACTGTTACAGGCAAAAAACTTCGGTTACCCTGTAAACGAAAACACCTTCAACCAGGGGCTTGCGGCAATACTGCGCATATTTCAATCACCTGAAAAAATGGATAACGATGAACTTTCCTACCTTACAAGCATATACTCCATGTTCGGGAAATGGTATCACCCGGTTTTCAAAAGAATTGCCTTTTCAAAAGATCTGAATCCCTATCAGGCCGCAAACCTGCTGAAAGCAATATCATTATTCAGGGGTAAGAGCACCCTGCAGGAACATGAATCGCGGGAGATTGATGAAATATCTGTTATTTTAAAGAAGAAGATAAATGAATCAGCCAAACGCGATTCTTCAGGAATATACTGGCCGGCAGCAGAGGGGCAATCATGGAACTGGGCCGGCGGAAATACAGAAGTAACAGCTCATGTACTTTCAGCGCTTTTAATCTCAGGCGACAGATCTTCTGTAACCTCGCAGGCCGTCTCATCATTGTCAAAGAGATTTAAATCCGGTTCCTGGAACTCCACCAAGGAATCCGGAACGGTAATTCTTGCGCTCTGCGATTATCTTACTGCCAATGGTTTAGACTTCAAAACTTCCGGCAGCATTGAATTTGCCCTTAACGGAGAAAAGCTGGAAAAAGTATCATATTCCCTCAACTCCGATCCGGATTCATTAAAACGCACTATAAAGCTCGGTAAAAACAGAAAAGCTGACATTTATAAGCTTACAGTATCCGGCGATGAATCTCCTGACACTACATTTTCCGCATCGCTTCGCGGGACACTGTACTTTAAACCGAAAGGTCTTTTCTCTTTTATGAAATCTGAAAAAAGGGGAATCATGGCTCTTTCAAACGGTATTACCGCACGCAGAGAGATATCATTCCTCAACAGGGTAAAGGATATGAAACTCCAGGAATACCTTGTACCGCAGAATATTGATGAAAAAGGAAAGATCAATGTCGGTGACGAGCTTCTAGTCAGGGTGAAATTCCGCGCACAGGACAGCTTCGGATTTATGGTTCTGGAGGATTATCTCCCTGCAGGTTTTGAAGTAGTCAGGGAGAGTGCATATAACGAGTTTCAGCCCTACTCCCACATTGAAAGAAGAGACAACCGGATGGTATTCTTCTTCACAGGGATAGAAAAAGAGAAAGAATACGAAATTGCATACATTATCCGGGCTGAACTGCCAGGTTCTTTTATTATGAGACCTGCACGAATTGAGTGTATGTACGAAGAAGCAATCCAGGGGTGGACTCTCCCGACAATTCTTGATGTTAATAATGCAAGTAATTAGCCGTTTAAAGGCTGTATGGTTAATTCTCTTTATTATAATTTTTTCCGCTCTCGAAACAGGTTTGAGAGCGGAAAAAACTCATGAAAATATACCTTCAGCTGAAGATAAAGCCAGAATTCTTATTCTGTCAAAACATCTCCGTCTGCTGAAAGAGAATAAAACAGGCAGCATTCAGCTGACACTCCCCAGATATTGTGAACTCGATACCGGTAATAACAGATTTTCCTGTGTTAAACTTTCAATACTCACTGACGGACATACCTTTTCAATAAAAACAGAGAATAGCATTTTTAACAGAGGTGAGTTTACGCTCTATCCTTCAGATCGCGGCAGTACTTTTACAGCTGATATAAACGGGGAGAAGAGAATATATCCTCTCCCTCTCAAAATAAAATTCTCCGGCTCCGACATTGAATTATCTATAGAGGAGACAATAGACCGTTTTGCAATAGACTCTGCATATGCTGAATTCGGTAATATTACAGAAAAACAATCGGAGGCTCTTTACGCCCTTGCACACCTCATAAAGGCAAGATGCAGACTCCCTTACCTTACAGGTAAACATAATGGATACCACTTCTGCGATCTTACATGCTGCCAGTCTTACAAGGGTATAACCGGAAAAATTTTCAATGATGACATATATATCAATACGGAGAGTATAACCAGTGGTCTTTTTTTTCATGCCTCGAGCGGGGGAACCCTGTTCACAGAAACCATCTTCAACAACCATGGGAGGAATTTTGAGCCTCCAAAGGATATAATCTACTCTGAAAATCTGACGCTTAGCAGAAACCGGCATAAC
This sequence comes from Spirochaetota bacterium, assembly GCA_963664815.2. GTDB lineage: Bacteria > Spirochaetota > UBA4802 > UBA4802 > UBA5550 > WRGT01. Next base: position 632,205 of record CAXXHB010000002.1, on the reverse strand, counting down.
TCATGGAAAGCAAAGATAGACAGCAATGAACTTGTTCAAATCCTCTATCCGGCAGGAAATATAAATCTGAAAAAAATAAATTTTGACAGGGATAAAGAGATAACCTTAGTCGAAACAGATGCCGGAAGTGAAACCATACCTCCTGAAAGCTTTCGCATAAGGGTTAACAGGATAAAAGGATGGAACTTTATAAAAAGCAATAACTACCATGTTTCTGAAAACAACGGTGTTTATGAATTCACAGGTTCCGGCATGGGGCATTGCACCGGTATGAGCCTTGAGGGGGCGCTTCAACTTGCCGAAAGGGGATTCTCCCGGTATGAAATTCTCGAACATTATTATCCCTCTCTTGAGTTTAAAAGTATATTAAAAACAGAAACGAATCATTACCTTCAGTATATTGCCTTTGATTATACTTCCGGAGAGGTCATTAACAGCAGGGGTGGAACTTCTTTTCGTAACAGAATTATTCCATGCGGGTCAATTTTCAAGCTTTTCATCGCGCTTTATCTCGCAGAACAGAGGCCTGATCTGTTCTACAACTATACTTTTAACTGCACCGAGAGTACAGACGATAAAAATCTTCCGGCAAACTGCTGGCAAAAAGAGGGTCACGGCAAAATGAATATCAGCCGTGCCCTGTACCATTCATGCAACCGCTATTTTGCATCGCTCTACAGTAATATTGATCCTGCTGATTTTCGAAGATGGATACTGGACTTTACAATGAAACATGGCATTGAAATGACTTTACCTGAAACCAGGAGTAAAAAAGATTTTTCCGCTCTTCTGGCCGGTCTTAATTTTAACATAACTATCTCAGTAGATGGAATAATAAAGCTTAACCGTTATATTTTTCTGGAAAGCACCCGACATCATTCAGGTAAAATTTACGCAATTTTCAGCGCGCTCCATAAAACATTCACCGAAGGTACTGCAAAAAATTCACGTGAAAAGATTAATTTACTGCATTTAAAGAATTCCGGCGATGTTGCAACCACGTATAATTCAGCAGAGTTATGGGGAAAAACAGGAACCGTCATCGCCGGAACCAACAAACATCATGGTTATGGGATTTTTACCGGTGGATCAAACTCTTCGGGAATAGTTGCTGTTATCAGAAAAGGTACAGGTTCAATGGCGGCATGGGAATCGGAAAAGATACTTTTTAAAAAAACTATTTCGCAATCACAAAGTAACTGACACTCCAATAAAACATAAAAAAAGCCGATGCAGTTATCCCACACCGGCGATTTTTTCTCACAGATTAATAAAGTATTATTTCTTCCTGCATGCCTGTTCATGTATTATCTTCAGCATTTCACTCTGTGCTTCTTTTAAAAAAGTCACCATTTTTTTCATCTTAACTTTTCCTGCATTTTTATTTGTCATGGCGTTTACAAGATTAACTACGTCATTCCAGTATTTAGCAGATTCCTTATCGGGTTCATCCTTGGTAAAAAATCCCTCCTGCATTTCAGCGTATTCCAGAAGCTGTTCAAACTCATCCGAATCACTTGGCAGGTATTTCTCTGATTCAAGAAGAACAAGGGCATTGTTGAACATATTCCTGGTTTCTAAAGCCTGCGAGCACCAGTCTGCATCTTTGAGATCGTCAAAGTCAACATCTCCACCGGCAGTTGCGTTATCATTATTCTCGATTTCCTGAACATCTTCATTATTATTAATAGCTATTTTCCCGTCAGTTTCTTCATTGTTTTTATCTGAAGCTATATCAGATGAGTTTTCATTACTCAGCGGATTAAAGTCAAGCTTGTACTGAGGTTGCTGTTTTCCACCTACAAGTGGCTGATTTGAGGTTTCGAATATCTGTTTCCATGAAGAATTGTCACCCCGAACTGAGAGTTTGATGTTTTTTAACAGAGTACTGGTGTATGCCCCACCATCCGGAGCTCCGCCGTATGAATACTGTCCCGGAGTGCAGCCGGATGCTATGATTGCACCCTTTGATTTCAGAAACAGTATCTTGTAATTTTCCGCAATTTTGGTTTCTGATATTGCAGCCCTTGACTGTACCTTGGGCGGAGATCCCGGACAGAAGCTGTTGCAGCAGTCCGAAACGACAATCAGGAGCCGGGGATTCTTTTTATACAACTCTGTATAGATTGTCTGGAGACTTTTCACACCCTCCTGAAGAGCCAGATAGGGCCATTGATCTTTCTGTCCCTGCTGAAACCTGAAACCATGTCCCGAGTAATAAAACAGTACAACATCATCCGCACCCGGTTTTATCTGGGCAATCTTTTTATTAACAGCAGTCTCGCTCCAGTTTTTATCCTTAAGATAATGAGTTGTTATTGTCATACCTGAATATTTTTTTATCTCCGGAAGAAGTGTCTCCCAGTTTTTCATATCATACTCACACCCAATGCCCTTATCTTCCGTGTTGATTACAAAAATAGCATGCATTGTCACAGAAAAAGCGTTAACGCTCAATGCTGCAATAAATATACAATTCAGTATTAATAATTTCACGTATTTCATAATCTGTTACCTTTCACCTGAAAATATCATCAACAAGTTTCTTAACCTGTTTTTCTGCATTATCAAAATCCTCTACAAGTTCTTTCCCTTTATATACGAACAAAAGTTCTTTCCTGTAGAAATCAATAAAAACTATAACTTCTTCATTACCTTTTTTAAGGACTATGGCATAATCGGGAAAAACAAATGATTTCTTTGCCCATTTAAAATCATATGTGTTTTCATCTAGAAGAATATTTTTAAATACCGCCAGCTGGGATGAATCAAGAGCAGGCCCTTCAGAAATTACCGGATAACCGTAAATATTTTTTCCCATCGGAATTTTCATCTTTTCGGTTTTAACCTTATATGATGCGGCTTTATCCGCTCCGTCGATAATACCAAGAATTACATCACCAAAAAAATTTTTAACTTCCGGTGTAGCATTTTCAGCCCTGTGTGTAACCGTTGAACAACTAATCTGCGCTATAACCATGCAGACTATAATAGGAATCCTGATTTTCATTCTTAAACCTCATTTATAATAGTTTATTGCTGCCGGGAAAATGATCCTGTATAACGTCTATATAATAATTTCAGCTTACTACCATTTGTCAACTTTAATGCAGATATAACACAAATATCAATGAGTATACCGCTGCCGGGGAACATAAACATTTTACATTTAAATATGCTTTTACAGATTATTGCAATTATAAAATGTTTTTATAAATAATCAAAAAACAAATTATTTATAAAAACATATTTTTTAACTAAAATTATTTAATACTTCCTTATTCTCCGATTTATTATAAAAAAATAAATATTGTTTTGACAAAAAAATGAATATTTAGTATATTATTAAGTACTTAAATAATTCTTGCTGAATATATAATTATCTTTAATGATTAAAATTTATATTTAATAATAATATACGGAGTTGCCAGATGGAAAGTAAAAAAGTAAAAGACAGCAGCATAACAGTGGTTCAGCAGATGACTCATCAGGATGCAAATCTTGCAGGTAATGTTCATGGAGGAGTTATACTGAAGCTGATAGACAACACTGCAGGGATAACAGGAATAAGGCACGCGGGACTAAACTGCGTCACGGCATCAATAGATAAAGTCGATTTTCACTCACCAGTATTTGTTGGTGACCTTCTACGCGTCAGCGCCAGTGTCAACTATGTTGGAAAGACATCCATGGAAATCGGGGTAAGAGTAGAAGCTGAAAACTTTGTCACAGGAGAAGTCAGGCATACAGGATCTGCTTATCTTACATTTGTAGCACTTGATGAACACTTAAAGCCTAAACCTATAAACCCGTTGATTCTTGAAACCGATGAAGAAAAAAGAAGAAACTGCGAGGCTCAGGAGAGAAGGAGAATACGTCTCAACTCGGTTCAAGAGTGGAAAACCAGGTGCAGTTGTGATTCAAAATAACCTGTTTTACATGAAAAGAGATCCCGTTTAGATAAACTTAAAACTGCGCTATGATTATCAACGCGCAGTTTTAAGTTTCTTTGCAAATTTTTCTCCATCCCTTCTTCCAAGATCATAAACATACTGCAATCCATCAGGATCAGTATATTCCCATTTTGTTATTGGAATTATCTCTGACGGCTGAACGTATGTTATTCCATCATTTTTCGGAATGATTTTATCTTTATAGTGTCTTGTAAGCAATACAAGTTTTTCCCCCTCACAGTCATCAAGTATGCTTATCGGGACATTGTCTATTAACCCTCCATCAAGAACTACATCATTATTACGCCTCATCACCGGCATAAATGGAGGCATGCAGGAAGATTCCAATATAAGATCAGCTACCTCTTCCCTGGTTCTGCATTTCTTTATTGAAACAACCTCCCCCCTGAAACCCGCTATGGAAGAAAAAACCGGATGAAGCGGGTGAAGGATATGCTTCTCTATATTATACAAAACAACTCCTGTAAAAGCTGAAAACCAGGCACCCATCCATCCCGGCGGCCGTGCAATCAGAATTCTTATATCAGGACCGTTAAGAATTTTTTTAATTGTTACATCGTTAAGACTGTGAAGTATTGCGTCTTTATACATTTCGTAATGAGGAAACACCGATTCCTTTCGAAACAAATTTGACGGATAAAAATTTTTCCGGTTCGCACCGGTAAGTTTTTTAAAATAAGTCAGTATCTCAGCTGCATCTCCTGAAATAGAGAAACATGCAAAAGCTGCACCTCCGCTTACGCCGGAAACAGCAGATGGTCTTATATTCAAGGCAGCAGCCGCAGTGTTCCAGAATCCAAGCTGCCAGAAGCAGCGGCTTCCACCTCCGGCAAATACAACGGATTTGAACTTTGAATTTTCGCTCATTGTATAAACACCAAACCCTCTGTTTTTCTTAATATAAAAAATAGGATATCTTTTTGTCAACAATGAATCGAAGAATACCAGCATATCTGAATCGCAGAGATGATAGATCTATTTTTTTTAAGCCCCCGATCATGGTCGGGGGCTGTTTTCTATTATTGAAGCGGATACATAAAAACACTTTTAATGAATGAATATTATACAATTTTAACAATCATTGATGTCCCCATACCTCCACCTATACATAGCGCGGCAAGTCCTGTTTTCTTACCCTGTTTTTTCAGCTCATGAAGAAGTGTAACCAGAATTCTTCCACCAGATGCACCTATAGGATGCCCTATGGCAATTGCTCCTCCATTTACATTTACCCTGGCCATATCGATTTTGCCAACTCCCTCCTGTTCAAGACCTTTCACGACAGCAATTGACTGAGCTGCGAAAGCTTCATTTAATTCAAAAAGATCTATATCATCAAATTTTATATCTGCTTTTTTCATCATCTTCTTAATAGCCGGAACAGGACCATATCCCATTATCGAAGGATCAACACCACCCGAAGCATAATCAACTATCTCGGCAAATATAGGCGCGCCTATTGCTTTTGCTTTTTCTTCACTCATTACAACGAATGCCGATCCCCCGTCATTAATACCAGATGCATTTCCCGCAGTTACTGTTCCATCTTTTTTAAATGCAGCACGGAGCTTTCCAAGACTATCCATTGTTGATCCTGGTGTATAATGCTCATCCTTATCAATCCTTATAACTCCTTTTTTCGTTGTAACTTCAAACGGAACAATCTCATCAACAAAGCGGCCTGACTCTATCGCTTTCTGTGCTTTCTGCTGCGAACTCAGAGCAAACTCATCCTGATCCTTACGTGTTATATTGAATTTCTCCGCAAGATTTTCAGCTGTAATACCCATATGATACCCGTTGAAAATATCCGTAAGGCCGCCGAATACCATCTCATCAATAAGCTCGGCATTCCCCATTCTTATACCCCAGCGTACTTTTGGTGCAATGAATGGGGCATTACTCATGCTCTCCGTCCCGCCCGCTACTATAATATCTGCATCTCCCGCTTTTATGATCTGCGCGGCAAGGGCAACACTTCTTAGTCCTGATCCGCATACTTTATTTATTGTAAACGTTGGAACCTCTATTGGAATTCCCGCCTTAAGTGAACACTGCCTTGAAATATTCTGACCGAGACCCGCCTGAAGAACACATCCGAAAACAACTTCATCTACATCTTTCCCGGATATTTTTGCCCTTACAAGTGCTTCTTTAATTACAGCCGCCCCGAGATCAACTGATGGTACATCTTTAAACATCCCGCCAAATGAACCAACCGCAGTCCTTACCGCAGAACAGATTACTACTTTCTTCATAAACCCTCTCCTTGGATTATATTAAATAATTATTAACTCGCAAAATTATATATATCAGTACGCCAATAAAATTTATTGCAGTAATGATTATCAAATCTCTTGTTCAATCTTTTTTGTCTTATCCGGAAGCTGTACCATTACAGCTTCTCCTTTTGCCGTTGTTACTCCATCAGCTTTCACTATTGCACTTACAACTATTTTGCGCCCGGTTATTTCAAGAACCCTCCCCCTGATTTCGAGTTCAACTCCTGCCGGTGTAGGTTTAAGGTAATCAACCTTTATTGACGCTGTTACATATCTTGAAATTGGTTTTTCTCCGATTACACTGTCATTCTGCCTGAGGTCTGCCGCTGCCGCGGTTCCCGCGCAATGACAATCAATAATAGATGCAATCAGACCTCCATAAATATTTCCCGGGAACCCTCCTGTATAATGTGATTCTGGTTTAAACCTGCATATACTTTCATCACCATCCCAATAACTTTTAATATGCATCCCTTTTTCATTCAGTCTTCCACAACCATAACAGTGTGAATAATCATCCGGGTAAAAATCCTGAAACGCTTTCATTTTCTTTTATTTCCTTTTCCATGAGTAGAGTTTTATTGCTGATATCGATCAATAACGATCTTGTTAGATGTCCATATTCTGTTACAGTCAATAAATAAAACTTCACACTCCGGATCTTTGTAAAAACGCTCCATCATCTTAATATAATTAACCAAAATTCTATAATAACAAGTCTTAAAACCACCACAGAGTCATTATTTTGACATATATTTACTACATTAAAATAGTGATTTCAACTACAGTTAACTACACGATACGTCTATTGTATTTATTCTAATAAATTTATAACAATATACTAATTTTTCTATTTTAAAATTCTTGTAAAACCAGGAGAGTATTATGTTTGAATTATCTGAAGAGCAATTGATGGTGCGGGATATGTGCCGAGGTTTCGCAGAAAAGGAATTAAGAGAACAGGCTGTCGAGATCGACAAATCACATAAATTTCCTCTTGAAACAACAAGGAAACTGGGAGAACTTGGAATAATGGGTGTGGTTTATCCCGAAGAATATAACGGTGCAGGAATGGATTATGTTTCATACGCAATTGCTGTTGAAGAAATTTCGAGGGTATGTGCATCATCAGGAGTTATTGTATCAGCACATAACTCACTTTGCCTCTCTCCAATTTACTACTTCGGTACGGACGAACAGAAGAAAAAATATCTTCCAAAACTCTGCACAGGTGAACATATCGGCGCTTTCGGACTAACAGAACCAAGCGCAGGATCTGATTCAGGTGGAACCAAAACAACCGCCGTAAAAAACGGTGACGGCTACATTGTTAACGGCAGCAAGAATTTTATTACAAACGGGCAATACGCAGATGTTCATGTTACACTCGCTGTAACTGATAAAAACGCACCGAAAAATAAAAACACCTCTTTCTTCATTATTGAAAAAGGCGATCCGGGATTCTCGGTCGGAAAAGTTGAGGATAAACTCGGTATATGTGCCTCTTCCACTACAGAAATGATTTATGAAGACTGTAAAATTCCGGACGGCAGAATGCTTGGAGAACCTGGAGATGGATTTAAGATAGCAATGCATACCCTTGACGGAGGTCGAGTTGGTATCGCAGCTCAGGCTCTCGGAATAGCGCAGGCCGCACTTGAAGAAGGCGCAAAATATGCGAATCTCAGAGAGCAGTTCGGAGCGCCGATCGGCAAACTGCAGGCCATTCAATGGATGCTTGCTGATATGGCAACTGAGATTGAAGCTGCAAGGCTTCTGGTTTATCAGGCTGCTTATCTCTGCTCGAAAAACGGCAAAAACCGTCGTCCGGTAGGAAAATATTCAGCAATGGCAAAACTCTATGCATCAGAATGTGCCCACAGATGTGCTCATAAATGCATTCAGATTCATGGCGGTTATGGCTATGTAAAAGACTATATCGCCGAAAGACTTTACAGAGATGCGCGTATAACAGAGATATATGAAGGCACTTCAGAGATTCAGAGACTTGTTATTGCAACAAATGTACTAGCGGAATATGCTGAATAAGTTCATTATTTATAGAAAGATCTGCTGATATTATACTGTTATAAAGTCGAATGCTTTCTATATTAATTTCTATCATATGAAAGAATACCCCCGCAACAGCGGGGTTATTTATAAGGAGATGAATATGACAAATGAAATAAACTATGACAATCTTAAATTTCAGAAAGATGGACAAATAGCAATACTTACTCTTTCAAGACCTAAAGCCCTTAATGCCCTGAACACTGAGCTTCTTCTTGAGCTCAGAAGCGCCGTGGATATGATTTCAAAAGATGAAGGTATTCATATACTGATAATTACAGGGGAAGGGAAGGCTTTTGTTGCCGGAGCTGATATCAATGAAATGAAAAATTTTAACAGTATAAATGGTCTTAAATACGGTGAACTGGGAGCTGATGTTTTCAGGAATATTGAAAAACTTAAAATCCCGTCAATAGCTGCAGTAAATGGATTCGCTCTTGGTGGCGGATGTGAGCTTGCAATGTCATGCGATATCAGAATTGCTTCTGAAAATGCGAAGTTCGGTCAGCCGGAAACCGGTCTGGGTATAACCCCCGGTTTCTCAGGATGCATCAGACTCTCCAGACTTACTGGAGTTGCAAAAGCAAGAGAACTTATCTATACAGCGGGTATTATTTCGGCATCTGAAGCCGAAAAGATAGGGCTTGTAAACAAAGTTGTTCCCGCTGAACAGCTCATGGCTGCTTCAATGGAAATGGCAAAAATTATAGCTTCAAAAGCGCAGATAGCGGTAAGGTATTCCAAGATGGCAATAAACAGGGGCATTGAAACAGATATTGAAACCGGAATAGCCTTTGAAAACCAGATGTTTGCCCAATGTTTCGCCACTGAAGATCAGAAAGAGGGGATGGCTGCATTTATTGATAAAAGAACTCCTGAGTTTAAAGCTAAATGAAAAATTAATGCTTTTTCTCAAACGGCCATAATTTCTGTGCAGGTATCGCCACAAATTGAGCAGAATAAAATCAGTATTATTAAATTATTCTTTTGTCACGACTGCTGATATCGGCCTCCGGACATGGAGGCTGATTATAGAAATGTTACTACATCTGTAATCAATGACGAATCAGTTATGTTTCTTCTTAAATTTTCCGGATCAGATCCATTTTAATATCATTAATATTCCTGCATCCGGCGAGTACCATTGTCTTTATAAATTCATCTTTAACTTTATTGAGATAAAATGCTGTCCCATCAACACCCATTCCTACCGCTGCTATTGCAACAGGTCTTCCGATAAGAACATATTTCGCCCCCATCGCAATGGCCTTGAATACATCCACACCATCGCGAAACCCGCCATCAATCATTATGATAACAGATTCACCAACAGCTTTCACTATCTCCTCAAGGACATCCATTGATCCAGGCATCTCATCCAATACCCTCCCTCCGTGATTAGAAACTATAATCGCTCCCGCACCAGCCTTGCACGCCATCTCAGCATCTCTCGGGTTCATAATCCCTTTAAGTATCAAAGGAAGAGACGTTGATGCCTTTATCTCCTTAAGCTCACTGATACTTTTCGCAGCAACCTCCTGATTTTTCATCGCCATAGTTTTAAACACTACAGCATCAATATCAATACCTGCTGCAATGGCTCCTGCTTCTTCGGCAGCTTTAAATCTTTTTATAATCTCTTCATTATCTTTTCTCGGTTTAAATATCGGAATACCGAGACCCTTCTCATTTCTGATAACATCAAGTCCGATTTTATATTTATCAGGAGTAGCTCCATCTCCGACAAACGCTATTGTACCGGCCGTTTTACATCCTCTTACCACTGCTATATTATAATCAATCTCCTCAATCGCTCCACCCATATTTGTCACCGAGCCTGTAATTGGAGCGGCCATAACTGGAAAAGATATTTTGTTCCCGAAAAGTTCAGTTGAAGGATCAGGTATAATTTCATCATGTATAAGTGTTGTAATAACTTTGAAACTTTTAAGTGCATCAGAATTTCTCCTGAAAGATTCACCTGTGCCGGTACCTCCCATACCAGGCACTCCGGAAGCACAGTTATATCCGTCACAAATACTGCATACATAACATATTTTCTTAAACTTTTCCCTCGCTGAATCATTTATTGACTTCATCGAAACTTCAATTTCAGCAGACGTCTCTATTTTAAGCAACTCCATGCACCTTTTCACGGCTGCTTCCGCCTGCTGCAGATTCTCACCAACCGCTATAATGTTTCCCGATTTCTCAACATTTGATGTAGGTTTTATAACCCTGTCTCCTTCTTTTATGTTGAGGAATATCTCCTCAATTCCCGGTACTTTCAGAGCCTCTTCAAGCCCGGAAATTTTCTTTATTATTCCGGGCTTGCATATAATTGCCCTCTCGATAGCCACTCTGTTAAACAGAGGTTCAAGGTTTCCCGGCTCCTGGCCAATAGAAACCTCAATCATCGCCTTCATCAAATCAACTCCGCTGGAAAGAGGATATGTATAGGCTGACATAAATCCGCCTGAAAGCCTCGCTGCGATCTCGCCTATCATTGCCCCGCTCTTTGTAACTTTTATATCTCCCTTGGCTGCGCCTGTAGTAATTCCCAGCGCTTTAACTCCGCGCCTCATGACATCGCAGGCGTCTTCCAGCATCTCAAGATTAAGGTGGGATGGCATCGTATGACCGGTTTCCACAAAGTTCGGAGGGTACTCTATTATCCGGTCAGCCACACCAGTGATTGTTATCTCTCCATTAAATACTATCGCATCTATTGAAAGCTCCGGACCCTCCATAAACTGTTCAATAATCAGTTCTCCGCTAGGTGAAGCACTTTTTGCAAATTTAAAAGCATCGGCAACCTGATTGGCATTATCCAGCCTCATCACACCCCTGGCTCCCATATTATCTGAAGGTTTCATTACAACCGGATATCCCAGTATCTTGCATCCTTTTTTAGCATCCGCCAGTGTCCATACCGGGAGAAATGCCGGTGAAGGAATATTATGCTCCTTAAATCTCATTCTCATCTTGAGCTTGTTTGTCGCCGCCTCAGCATCATCAAATTTTATCCCTGGAAGATTCAGAGCATTTGCCACCGCCGCGACAGTCATCGAAGCATCCGTACCAACTGTCAATACTCCGCTTATTGGAGTAATCTCATTCTGCTTTTTCGCTATTCTCACTGAACCCTGAACATCTCTTGTACTCATTACAATCGGTATATCAGCATCCTTCATCCCTATGGCATCAGGATTATAATCAGTAACGATTACCTGATACCCCATTTTCTTTGCTGTTGTAATAACAGGAGCCTGAAGCAGCCCTCCGCCAATAATCATAATTGTTTTTTTCACAGGGTTTCTCCGGATATTTTATATCGCATAATTATACAATGAGACATAAATCCAGTCAATAAAAATCTTAACATTTTTTATAAAATGCATTCAGATGTCCTGTTTCATTTGTTGGAAATATCCCTTTACAATATTTAAAAAGAACATATTTCATAAAAAAATCAATGACTGGTAAACCTTTTATAAAAACCGATTATAACAATATTGTAAATACTCAGATCTGAAAATGTGTTGAAAAGAACTCACATCTGCAACATAATGTCAATTCGTACGCTAAATTAAATTACCTGGAAAGAAACCCGGAGGATTTATGAATAGAAATCTCACTCTTGAGGCCACGAGACTTACCGAGCTTGCTGCTCTGTACGCCAGCAGGCACATGGGCAAAGGAGATGATGATCTATGCTATCGTTCTTCCGATGAGGCAATGTGGAAAGTTCTGGAAACAATGGACATTGACGGTGAAATTGCAATTGGCGCCTCAAATAAAGAACTTTACCTGTATGACGGCAGAAAAGTGGGCGCAGGAGAAAAGATGAAGGTTGACATCGCAGTAAAACCTCTGGAGGGAAAAAGAACATGCGCTACCGGAGGTCACAACGCTATTGCAGTAATAGCAATCGGCGGAAGAAACGCATTCATGAAAATGCCGCCCAACCTGATGCATAAAATTGCCGTCGGACCTGATGCCAAAGGTGTTGTAGACATTAATCAGCCCCCCGATATAAATATTAAAAGAGTCGCACGTGCCAAGGGAAAATATATTGAAGATATAACTGTTTGTGTTCTTGAAAGAGAAGTAAACTTTCCTATGGTTGAAGAGATCCGGAAATGCGGTGCAAGAATCAAGTTTATCACTGATGGTGATATTTCAGGAGTAATTTCCACAGCCGTAGAAAATACATCCATTGATATATTTATGGGCATAGGCGGCGCAAAAGAAGCTGTAATCTCAGCGGCAGGATTAAAATGCCTCGGTGGAGATATGCAGGCAAAGTTTTATTATAACGATTATTTTGAAAAGTCAATAGCAGAAAACCTTGGCAGAGGTAATGCCGATAAAATATACAGAGTTAAAGATCTGGTCAGGACTGACGATATTCTGATTTCAATAACAGGAGTCACCGATGGTGTGTTGCTTCCCGGAGTGCAGTTTTTCCCGGGCGGCGCAAAAACAAACTCTCTGGCAATAAGACAGCAGACTCATACTATCCGGTTTATAAACGCCATACATCAATTTGATTATAAACCGATATTCTGATAAAGAGGAGAAAATCCGATTGCAGAATGACACATTGATTGACATTTCTGTTTTCTTCAGAATTACAGAAGAAATCTCTCCAGCGAAAGGACTGGATGAGCTTTACGCCTCTATTGTAAATATATCAAAAGATATACTTGAAGCTGAAACAGCCTCTCTGCTTATTTATAATCAGGAAGATAATAAACTTATATTCAAATCGACTACTGATGAAAATTTAAAAAAAAGTCTGGGAATAAGTATACCGGAAAACTCAGGGTTTGCCTGGACTGTTTTTAACGACCAAAGATCCATAATTGAAAATGATGTTGATTCAAATGAACACTTCTACCAGGGGATCGATCTTGACACAGGATTGGCTATTAAAAATATTCTTTGTACCCCGCTGATGGCAAGAAATGAATTTGTAGGAGTCCTGGAAATAGCAAATAAATCAGTATCTGATCATTTTTCCCCTCTTGATCTCCGGCTTATTGAAGTTATCGCAATGATATCTGCTTCATCAATTACAAACCGGCTTTTATATGATGACCTGAAAAAACGCGTTGAAGAACTTAACGCCCTGTATGAACTCTCCCGATCAGTATCACTGGTTGATAATGAAATGGATTTTTTCATGAATGTAATTCACACTCTTGCTGAATCTTTAAATGTGGAAAGAGCTTCTCTGATTCTTTTTATCCCTGAACGGAACAGACTTGAAGTAATTGCAGTTCACGGCTCAAGCATCACTCCCGGTTCGGTTGTTCCTGATGATTCAATAGCAGCTCATGTTTTCAAAACCGGGAAAATGGTAAATGTAAGTAATGTAAAAAAAGATCTCCCTGAATACTGCATGAAAAAAAGCGGGTACAAATCAAATGCCTTCGTATCTGTTCCTTTGTATTATAACAATCGCGTTGTCGGAGTACTCAATCTCACAGATAAAAAAAACAGAAGACTATTTGACGATTTTGAACTTAATGTTCTCTCTTCAATCATCAGCCATATGACCGGAGTTTATAAAACCTTTGCCGACAGACGTAATGAAGACAGACGTAAAAAACTAAAGCAGGAACTCGAAATAGCATCTGAAATCCAGAGAAAAAACCTTGTAAAGATTCCATCTGATTTCAATGGAATAAAAGTAACGGCGTTATATGAACCGGCAAAACAGGTGGGGGGTGATTTTTTTGATTTCTATGCAATGGATGAACTTAACTGCGGTATAATAATTGCAGATGTTTCAGGTAAAGGGATACCTGCGGCACTTTTTACCGGCACAGTTAAAAATATTTTAAAATTCGGAACAAAAAATAACTTCAGACCTGCCGGTCTTTTCCAGAGTTCAAATGTTTCAATACACCAGGAATCTGAATATGGAATGTTTGTCACAGTATTCTACGCATTGATAGATACTGAATCTAAAATAATTACATTTGGCTCCGCCGGACATGATGATCAGATTCTGCTACGTAAAAAAAATCTTGAAATAGTAAAGCTTCAGGTTGAAGGAAAACCTCTGGGAATTGCTGCTTCATCTGTTTATTCTGAAAAAACTGTTATTTACGAAAAAGGGGATGTTCTCTTCCTTTTTACTGATGGTCTGGTTGAATCTCTTGGAGGGGATTTGCTTGATATCGATATCGGATTTTCAAACCTGTCCGTCATTATTAAGGAAAATATTGATGAAACACCAGAAATGATGCTTAATATTATGAGAAATAAAATCCGGGAAATTTATCCAAATCAGGATCTTCTTGATGACCTTACTGTACTTATTGTTTCTCTTTAAGTACTCTTTTTTAATTTCATTGGACTTAGCAGTTTAACCACATTATATTCAATTACTGTATTATATTATATGTTTATTTCAGGTATAATTAACGATGATCAAATCCGATAATAATATATCACTCCACATTATTTAAACAATGGATAAAAATATGAATAATAAAAACTATCTTCTTTCAATAATTATGATTATTTTTTTAATTTCAGCCTGCACTAAATCTGTAAAAAACGAGAGTATCTCCATTATCAAAGAGAATATTAAATCAACCGAAGAAAAAGATAATAGTTCAGCTACTGAAGAAAAAGAAACTATTTTACCAGGCAACAATGTTAATGAAAGCGGTATTAATGATATGGAACACCATGTCGGGAACTTCGATCTGTCAATGTCCGGATTCAAGGGAGAATTATTCATTGGAATCACAGACGGAAAGTTTTACGGGACAATAAAGTTTTTTAACTGGGGTAATGGCACTCCCCAGCCACTTGTTAATTTAAAAGTCACAGATGAGAAAATATATTTTAAAAGAATTATTAAAACAAAAGAAGATCTTGTCAAGTATGGGGGAACAGCTTATTTTGAACAGGATTTTTACGGAATTTTTACATCTGATAAAAAAACAATAAAAGGTTACTACAGGTATACAGGTACCCAGGATAACTGGCAAGCCTTAAAAAAAACTGATTAAATCCATATAATAATGAAAGAAAAAAAAACAGCAATTATCGGAGGGGGCGCTTCAGGACTGATGGCGGCATATTTTGCATCTGAACGACATAATGTAACTCTCTTTGAAAAACAGAAAAAAATCGGCCGGAAAATTCTTGTAACTGGCAATGGCAGATGTAACATATCAAATAAAAACATCAAAAAAGACAGATACCATGGCCATAATCCGGAATTTGTGAACTTTGTTTTTTCACGATTCGGATTTAAAGAAACAAACAGCTTTTTCAGCTCAGTTGGGATTCCTTTTACTGAGGAGGAGAATGGAAAACTCTTCCCCGCTTCACTCCAGGCATCAATCGTGACTAAAGTATTTGAATATGAACTCCCACTCCGGGGAGTTGATATACGTATTCACAGGAAGATTGAAACCATTATCCCCGAGAATAAAAAGTTCAGACTTATAACTAACGGCATGGAAGAAGAACTTTTTGATTCAGTTATCCTCGCATGTGGAAGCCCGGCTTTCCCGGCAGCTGGCGCCTCCAGATCCGGTTATGACATCGCGGCAAGCCTTGGGCATAAAATTTATGAACCCTTCCCGGCCATTCTTCCGTTAAACATCCCTCATAAAGCAATTCATACACTTCAGGGGATAAAATGGAATTGCGGCGTAAAGGTTTATTACAATAGAGAATGTATGGCCGAATCATACGATGAGCTCCTATTTACAGCATATGGGATATCAGGCCCAGCTTCACTAAAAGTATCAAGATGTGTTAATGAACTGGTCTTATCCGGGAAAAAACCTGACATATCATTGGATTTTTTTCCATCATTGAGCCATAATGAACTTAATCAGATGCTTGAAATACTTTTCAATGATAAGAATAAAAAGCTTTCTTTCTCTCTCCTTGGAATACTCAAAGAAAGAATGCCGGATGTTATCCTGTCCATGGCCGGAATTGATCCTGATAAAAGGTGTGGTACTCTGTCACAAAATGATAAAGAGATAATTTCATCTGCACTTAAAGATTTACATATTACACCGGGGAAACCAAGAGGATTCGACGAAGCCGTAGTTGCAGCCGGGGGAGTTTCAGTTGATGAAATCGATCCCTCAACAATGGAATCAAAACTTGTGAAAAACCTTTTTGTAACCGGCGAACTTCTCGATATAGATGGTGACAGCGGAGGATTCAACCTTCAGTTTGCGTGGAGCACCGGTGCAGTAGCCGGTATGTCGCAGAAATAGATGGATATTACTGCATGAAATACCTTGTCAGTGCTTGTCTCGCCGGCGAAAGATGCAGGTATGACGGAAATTCCAACACAATTAATGCTTTACAGGAGCTTGTAGAAAACGGCGATGCCGTATCTGTCTGTCCGGAAATACTCGGTGGCCTCACAATACCTCGTCCCAGATGTGAATTACGGATAAATGAAAACGGTTCAACAAAGATTATATCAGAAAATGGGACTGACTTCACTGAAGAATTTATCACCGGGGCGACGTTATCACTTGAGATAGCCAAAAAAAATAAAATTACTATCGCTATTTTAAAATCAAAAAGCCCATCCTGTGGTTGTGGAATGATTTATGATGGAACATTCTGCGGAAATCTTACAACCGGTAACGGTATTACCGCTGATCTTTTTATTAAATCTGGTATAACAGTTTTTACTGAGAAGGAATTTGATGATTCTGATAAAAACAATTCCTGAATAAATCAGTACCCATTTAAAACATAGACATGAATCCGTTAATCATTGTAATCTTTGTACATGTGGAATTTAAAACATCCTCCGAAATGAATATCCCTGAAACCGTATAGGATATGAACTTTCCGCCGGAACTTTCTCGTGAAGTAACATTACCGTTTGCCGCATGTTCATGAACTATGTTTTTTATAGTATCCATTGTATATGGCATATTCCTGAAAACTGCCTTGAACATAATCTCTGCCGGATAAAGTATCTCTTTTTTATTTGTACAGCTCTCTATCATTTCTGTTCTCTTTATATCTCTCATTCATTTATAAATCTTCTTGGTACCCTTGGCGCAATTGATGTTAAAACCTCGTAGCTTATTGTACCTGTTTTTTCAGCTACCTCATCCGCAGAAATGCTGCTTCCGCCCTGTTCACCAATGATGACTACTTCATCATTTAGTTTTACTCCATCTATATAAGTTACATCAATCATTGTAAGATCCATACATACCCTTCCGAGAACAGGAGCTCTTTTTCCATGAACAAGCATTTCCCCTTTTGAAGATAAATGTCTGCTCAAACCATCAGCATACCCGGCAGGGACAGTTGCAATTACTGTTTCCCGATCAGTTTCAAAAGTACTGCCATAACTGACTTTAAAACCTGGTCCTACTTTTTTGATATGGATGATTTTTGATTTCAGCGACATAACCGGTTTAAGATTAATTCTGCTCCTGTCAACTTCATCCGATGGATAAAGACCATACATTATTATTCCGGGACGGACTATATCAAAATGAGACTGCGGTATGTCCATTATACCAGCACTGTTTGCCATATGAAAAAGTATATTTCCGGGTAAAATATTTTCCAGTTCTTTTTTCAGATTTAAAAATAGACTTAACTGACTATTCGCATGAGTTTTATCTTTTGTATCGGCATTTGCAAAATGGGAATATATACCCTCAATTTCAATATATGGAAGCTGAGAAATTTTTTTTATTAATTCTGGAAGAGTACTTATATCATTATTAAAGGAAAGTCCGTCTGCGATAAATCCAAGACGTCCCATACCAGTATCTATTTTTATATGAACTTTCAGTCTTTTTCCGCTAAGTGATGCCTGATGGGAAAAATTTTCAGCTTCAGCTAAAGTATTGATTGTAGGGCGAACATTCAGTTCAATATACCTCGATGTGTTTTCCGAAACGCAATCATCAAAAAGGAGAACCGGGACACTTATCCCACACTCTCTTATGCGGATAGCTTCATTCATTCTCGCTACTGCAAGATATGACGCACCACACATAACAGCTTCACGGGCAATTCTATCTCCTCCGTGACCGTATGCATCAGCTTTTACCACGGCCATTATCTCTGTACCTGGTTTTAATATTTTTTTTATCTCTTTCATGTTATTCCTGAAAGCATCCAGGTCTATTTCTGTATATATCGGTGAATCATTGCTGTATTGAGTCATAACATCCTTCTATTTTCTTTTATTTTCAACAATCCCGCACACATGTAACATACTCAGGCAATCCCCGGAACAGACCGGTTTTTCCCAATTCGTTGCTGACTGCATCTCCTGTCAATAGTAAAATTGTTAAGAGTCAGAGGAAAAAAATAATGTAATATAAGCCTTCAGTGATAAAACGTATTCTAATTTAATAGATGATTCCACTGTCCACGATGAATTTTTATACACCTGTAGAGTCCTTCTGAATATGTTCTCAGCGTCAAGAAGTTCCGGTACTGTTTTTCTCATATCAAGATGGCCTCTGTTGTGCCTGTCAAAAAAAAGTTCCTTTTCGCTCATGTGAAGATGTTCATCCCCTTTTCTGTACATCCTGTAAGCATCAACCTCATAGCTGTCATTATATGAATCAATTATATTCATACATTCGGACGCTCTGTAGAAATCAAAAATCATTCTGTTAAAAATATTGAAATGCTCAAGAAGTTCACTGTCTCCGGTAAGAGATGAATATTTTTTTATCAGATGATATGATTTCCTTAAGGAAACAATTATGTCATTGTATATTCTTCTGTTTCCCCTATCCTCCCTGCGGTGGAAGTTGTATAGATTATACTGAAAATACTTATACATTACATCCTTTGCGTCCTCTCTTGCATGAATGAATCTGCTTATAAGATACTCTCTGTCTTCTTCACTTGTTGTCTGGCTGCGTGAATCATTCTTTCGGCTTTCTCCGGTATGGGAAGATCTTCCTCTCTGCTCCTGTTCATTTTTTCTTATTTCATTCGCCGCTTCAGGACTCCCCTGGCTGAATCTGTAGCTCATAAGTGTTGAATAGGCGGTATTAAGAATGGTCATCTGCTCATTTGCCCATTCGCGCCTCTGCGGATTTTTATCGGGATGGTATTTCATTGCCAAAGCCTTAAAGGACCGTGAAATCTCCTCATCCGATGTGGACTCCACGATTTGCAGTATTCTGTAGCAGATCTCAATATCCATTTAATATCCTGAAGCCGGTGATTCTCTATCACACATAAGATGTGTGCAAAATTAAATATAACGTTTAAAACTGTAATAATTAAACACACATGTTATGTCTGCTTTAACTATTTGCAATAAAAAATTTTATTGCTTTTATTATTATGTGCATTACATAAAATCGAATTAAATACAGTATATAATTATATACAGAGGATTTTCCATGAAAGAAGAATTCTATTCAAAAAAGATAAGAGACGAGGCTGTTATGCAGCTTAAGACAATCAGCGGAAAGACTGCCGCAGATATAGGAGCCGGCATCGGATTCTTTTCCGAGGGGCTCCTTGACGCTGACTTAAATGTCATAGCAGTGGAAACATCTCCAGCCATGATTGATTTTATGAAAGAAAAATTCGCTAATATAAAAGAGTTCGAAGCATTACTGACTGATTCTGATATTATTAAACTTGATGACAACTCTGTGGATTACGCCTTTGCCAACATGTATCTTCACCATACTGACAATCCTCAGGCCTCACTCAAAGAAATTTTCCGTATTCTGAAATCCGGGGGTAAAGCTGCAATAACCGATATTATACTTCACGATCATACGAAGTACATTGAAAATCATCACAACAGGTGGCCCGGTTTTTCTCTTCCCGATCTTTATGTCTGGTTTATAAAAACTGGATTCAGAAACATATCCATTGAAAAACTGGATCACTTTTTCACAGTTTCTGTTGAAACCGGAGAAGAGATTAAGATTGAAACTTTTATTGCATGTGGTGAAAAATAATATAGAATTTTATATCTTTTCAAATCTTGAAAATATGCTTGCAACTGTTCTTTTAAATACTCCTCCAACAAAAACCGGAAACTATTTTCATCCCTCGTTTTTTTCATTGCTGCCGTTTTTTTCTTATAAAAAAAAAGAAAGCATATGTTCATCGGCATTATCTGTCCACAATTTTACCTTTTCAGAATATCTTCCATATTTAAGGAGCCAACGCCTTGCATCTGCATATTCAGCTTCAGTAACTATTTTTTTCATTAACATAATTTTTACAGCCAGCAATGCATTTATATACGGAATGTTATTATCCCTGCAAAATGCACCCCCCTTCCCGTCATCCATGATAACAAAATCGCCTTTCCCTTCATAAAAGATATCGATAACACCCCGCTCACCTTCATGAAGAAAGCTTAGTGAAAGGTCAAATCTCTCCGTTGTCTTATATACAGTTATTACACCCTTTTCACAAAGATCCGAAAAAAAATCGGACCCAGTGTGCCCGGATACCGTCACTTCTCTGTAAACAGACTCCGGTATGACAGGGTAACAATACCTTAGCAGAGCTGAAAACATACCGCTTCTGTAAATCAGTATTGCAGAGGATGAATCAATTATAACATTTTTCACAGTTATTTATTAATCTTGTTTTTCACATCCACAAATAAACAGCGGAGGATTTATTAACACCCCCGCTCTTAATACTTTTTATTTGCAATCATTACTCGTTAAGATCATTAACATACCTTGTAGGCACAGGCAGGCGATCGTAAGGCAGATGGTAATATTCAAGAAATGTATGAGACATTGTGTATACAACATTTCTGTGTTCTACAGGCCACAATTCAGAGAGAAGCTGGGCTGAGTTTATGGACACACCCACAAAAATATCTCTTTCATGTTTATGAGAATATTCCCCTATATCATAATGAGTATATCCTTTGGTATAATATCCAACATCAATGCTGAGCAATCTCAGAGCAAGTGGAACATCAAAACCGAGGTTCCGAAATCCAGCGGGTTTAAAATTCATCATAACCTGCTGCCCGCTATAGTCATTTACAATATCAAGTGCATATTTAATGCGTTCATTTTTATTATATCCATTCCTGTAAGCATCTGAAGGAATATACTCAATACTAAATCCTATAAATCCATCAAGAGTTGGCCAATAATCAAGTGCTGCTCCGATAAGAATACCGGTGTAATCAACTACCAGATCTTCATATGAAAACCCGTAAGCAGAAGTATATGCATCTCCTACTTCAATAAATAAACCCACCATCATGGTAGTTCCTATAGAGTAGGCCCATTTCTGGTTTTCGCCATCTTCGGTCCAGTTAAAAATATTATAAACTCCTCTCTGTACCATATAATGTGCAAAGAAATGCCCCGCTTTATCAGCTCCACCAAAACTGGTACTTTCACCAAAGAAACCTTCTCTTTTCGAATAAGGACTATGCCTATCACCCCAATCCCATGATTTTAATCCGAAAAGAAAAACTACCGGAACAGTACCTCCAAGTATCGACCAGCGGGTTATATCCTGTGCAGTAATGTCATCATTACCCGAAGCATTATCTGTTATATTTTCTTTATTGACACTGTTGGTTATGGATTTATCCGTTTCCTGGGCTGAAAAAACGTTTGAACTTAAAAGATATGTAATAAAAACTAAAATAATAGTAAAAACTCTAAATTTATACCCTGTATTCATACAAAAATCCTTTGATAAATATTGATGTCACTATTGTACCGAACAGGTATTTGTCAATTATTTATAAAATGTTTATTATGCCAAGACTGCAGCATAATGTTAAATTTCAGTTTTTTATATAGCGATGAGTTCAGGAATTTCATTTATTTTAATCATTAATTGGGGAACCTGGCGTTTATCGAAGATATTCTTAGAATGTTAATAAAATGCCTGATATTCATGAGAGAAGCCCCGAAGGGACTTCTCTCATGAAATTGGAAGGATTGACCGTTATTCAGCTTTCATAAGTTGATAAATAGGATATCAGTACCAAGCCTGATTATTAACATTTAACTCTTTAATTTATAAAGTCAAATAAATTAAAAAAATAACATATAAGGGAAAACCCTTAATTTACATTAAGTAAAAACACTTAGTTAAGTTTATGATTATCCGCCAATTAATATCGGATTACATCTTTTTTCAAATAGGATAAAAACAGCCCATTGATTTTTCTCAACACTAATTCTCTGAAACCTTCAATCCCGATACTCATTTTATTATTTTTAATATTAATACAGACTTCCGATAATGCCGTTATGCAGAGTTTTCCTGATGATCTGACAAAAATATCATCTCCTTCCTTCAGTATAACATCAGCACTCCCGGGCCATGTTACCCATATAATTCCATTCATGCAATAGATAACATATTCACCTCTCTTGAATGATGCAACAGATCCCTTTTCTATGAGCAAATTATTTTCTTCAGATTTTCCAACATTCATGATAAAATATCCTTCCCTGAATTTTTTAAAAATTTACTTTAAAATTGTTTTATTTTTAAGCACCAGTTATAAAATTTCATACTATAACAGATATTGTTGAAATATTACTGTGTCCCTATATTTTAACAAAACTGTGTCTTTATTTATTTATCCGGAACTGTAAACCTGTCATAGATGAGCCGGAAAACGAGGTTAAATTTATGAAAGCAACACGATATGAACAAGTTGCAGAAAAAATTCTTGGACTTATACACCACGGAATACTGAAGGAGGGTGACAGAATTCCGTCAATGCGACAACTTAGCAGTGAACTCGGCGTGAGTATAAATACGATTAAAGAAGCATACTGGACACTTGAAAAACAGAATTATATAGAAGCAGTCCCACAGTCCGGATTTTATGTCAGAAAGAAAAACCGGGATCACGAACCCTCGGCCATTGACCCGGCTTTAATGGACCCTCAACAGTTTGGGTTATGCCAGATATATGGAGCTTTTCAGTATTCAGGGAAATACAGTCCTGAACTTAACCTTGGTTTGTCAAATATCCACCCGGACTTATGGCCAATAGAAAAACTGAGCAAATATATACAGGAAGCTCTCCGCTATCACGATCATGAATCTTTCGCTTACATGATGTCGCCGGGATACCCGGAACTCCGCAAACAGATATCACGGCTTAGTCTGTCTGCAGGAATAGATCTCAACCCGGAGGAGATAATTGTAACCAATGGATGCCATGAAGCGATATTTCTTTCTCTTATGGTTTTATGCAAACCAGGAGATACTATTATTTATGAAAGTCCTATGTATTTCAGTTCACTGCAGCTTCTTCAGCGTCTCAATCTTAAATTAATAGAGATACCATCGTCCGAAAAAGACGGAGTAAACCTTGATACACTGAAGTTTGTACTTGAAAATCATCCTGTCAAAGCTATGTTTACAATACCTAACTTTAATAATCCTCTCGGCTTTGCAATGGCCGTGAACAGAAAAAAAGAGATGGTTGAAATCCTCGATGAGTACAATGTAATATTAATTGAGGATGATATATATGGAGAACTTTATTTTGATTCCAGACCATCAGCGTGCAAGGCTTACGATAAAACAGGTAATGTCATTCACTGTTCATCTATTACAAAAACAGTTTCGCCGGGTCTGCGCATAGGCTGGATAGCTCCCGGTGAAAAATATTTTGACGAAATATGCAGTCTCAAAAACCTGCTTAACATCTCTACAGGGGCTATTAATCAGATTGCAGCGGCTCGCTTCCTTAAAGAGGGCGGATATGATCGCCATATGAGAAAACTACGCGACTCTCTGAAAATTCAGGTCGGTGAAGTCAGAGCTTGCATACTTGATAGTTTTCCGGAAGGAACAAGGGTTACCAATCCTGAAGGTGGATCATTACTTTGGGTTACACTTCCTGGCGAAATAGATTCCCTTCACATTTATCACGAAGCTCTTAAGAAAAACATTCTCATAGCACCCGGGTGTCTTTTTTCCATGAAACCGAAATTTAATAACTGTATGAGAATAAATGCCGGGCACTGGAATGATAAAATAATAAAAGCCATTGAATACCTTGGAAAACTCTGCCATGAATATAAACCAGATGCCCACGGGTTGCAATTAACCGATGAATGTCTTAGTGTTGCACAGAAATTAAAATGATATTTAATATTTCTTCTCGGCATTCTGTCTTTGGTATACTTTCACAGATAATTACATTGCATCATCTCAATGTCCAGTAAACCTGACTTGTTTAGTTCTGTCAATTTTCAGCCATATTGCCGGTAAAAAGCATAAAATCTCAACAAAGAGAATTATAATCATCAACTGATCAAAGGTTACAACAAAGGCCTGAGATTTTATCCTCGCTGCTATTGCCATAAGTGCTCCTGCATCCGGGTTATTACAACCCAGGGTTTTACTCATTTTCAATGCAACTGCTCCATTTGCCTGTGCTACTGTTATCTGTGTCTGCTGGTTCAGGAGCGAAACCTTTGAAGTAAGATTCAGCATATTCTGATGCATATTTCTGGATAAAATAGTACCGACTAGTGCTATTGAAAAACTCCCTCCTATCTGCCTCAGAAGGTTCAGCAGCCCTGATACCTGAGCAAGGTCATATCCCTCAAACTGGCTGGATACAGATGAAGTTATCGGGAGAAAAAGAAATGCCATTGCAAAAGCCCTTGCGAAAAGCGCTGTAAGCATACTCCATTCACTTGTTAATGTTGAAAACCTGCTCATCAGTAAAAGACATACACATACACCGCAAAAACCAGTAGCAATCAGGTACCTGGGATCTATCCTGTCAGTCAATGCACCAACAACCGGTAATAACAGCATTGTCAATACAGCTCCGGGAATAAATAGCATTCCGGTTTGAGTTGCATTATAATGAAAAACTAAATTTATAAAATAGGGTGTAATAAAAACTGATGAATATATAAAGAACCCCATCCCTGCAATAAGCATCACTCCTATTGAAACTGTAGATTTTCTGAAAAGCTTCATATCTACTACCGGATTGTCAACTTTAAGCTCCCACCAGACAAAAGTTACAAGCGAAACTATAGAAATAATTGAACAGGCAACTATCAGATCAGATGAAAACCAGTCATTTGCCTCTCCACGTTCAAGAACATACTGAAGACCCCCAATCCCGGCACAAAGCAGGGCAAGCCCCTTAAAATCAATATAATTTCTGCTATTTTCATTAAAATCACTCTCACTCATTGAAACCTCATCATCCGTAATTACTACATACCCGATTAAAAGAGCAAGGACGCCAAGAGGAATATTGACATTAAAAACCGATCTCCATCCGAAATTATCCGACAGATACCCGCCAAGCACTGGACCAAGTGTTGGACCTATAATGATACTCAACCCGAAAATTGCTCCCGCATAACCAGATTTTTCCTTTGGAAACTGGTTGAAAATCAGTTCCTGAGAAGTCGGGAGCAGCGCACCTCCGGCAAGCCCCTGAAGAATACGACATAAAACAAGAGTCTGCAAATTAGGAGATATCCCGCAGGCAAACGACGAAGCAGTGAACGCAGCTATGCATCCCAGATAATACTTTCTTTTTCCGATTCTATTAGCGGCCCACGCCGATAAAGGCAGTACAACAGCATTGGCAATAGCATAACCGGTAACAACCGCACTTATATCATCAAGTGAAACACCCAGGTTACCCATCATTGCAGGGATAGCCACGTTGACAATTGATGTATCTATAACTTCAAGAAGCGAAGCCAGCGATGCTACAGCAATTATCAGTACCGATTTCGTATTCATCAGCTGCGACGTATTTTTACTACCGCTGACAGACCGTTTCTCAGCTTTTCCATAACCGGTTCATCAACAGGATCCAGTTTTATTCTAACGGGAATTCTCTGCACAACCTTCGTAAAATTCCCTGTTGCATTATCAGGAGGAAGGAGCGTAAATGTCGCCCCGGTTGCAGAGCTCAGACTTTCAACGTTTCCGGAGAAATATCTTCCCGGAATAGCATCAATTTCAATTTTAACTTTTGCTCCGGTTTTTATGTATGGTATTTCTGTTTCTTTAAAATTAGCCACAACCCAACGTTCTCCCGAATCTACAAACCCGATAAGCGGAGCTCCGCTCCCCGTAAACTGCCCTATCTCAGCTGATGTTTTGGCAATAAATCCATCAGCAGGCGCTTTTATCTTTGTGTTTTCAAGATTAAGCTTCGACTGATCCACTATGGCGCTCATCGCTTCAGACTTTGACCTTAACTGGAGTAACAAAGCCTTTGATTGATCATTATTCTGCTGTGATACTGAGCCGCTTTTATATAGTTCTGAAATCCGTTTAAAATTTTTCTCTGCATCATTTTTTGAAGCATCCAGCGCAGCTAGTTCACCTTCATGTTGCCTGAGTACATTTTCAAAATCACGATGATCAATCTCTATAAGTATGCTCCCTTTTTTAACCGAATCCCCTTCTTTGACGTTTACTTTTATAATAAAACCAGGCACTTTCGAAGAAAGCAGAACATAATGAGCCGCAACCTGGGCATTATCAGTAGTAACATAAATCATGTAGTCTTTTATATAAATTCCGGCAACTCCCAATAACGAAATAATTGCCACTGGGATTGCAATTTTTTTAATGTTCATGGTTCCCTCCTGCAAAAATTATTCATAATTTAAAATATATTTACTGCTTATTTTCAGTTAAATAATGAATTTATTTCCCGCCATCCTGGCCGATAACTAATCCATTGATCAGGCAGTGAAGTGACATTTTAATCCTATCTGCAACTTCAGTTTCCGAAGAACTGTATTTTGCAAAATAAATAATAAAAGCCTGAATCATCTGCTGAACCAGAACCGGGGTGATGTCCTTTCTTATACACCCGCAGTCAATCCCACTCTGAAAAAAAAGCCGCAGGTCAGCTGACAGCTTTTCATTTTCTTTAACAATATCCGCTTCTAATTCTGGAAACTCATTCAGAATATCGCTATAATTGTTGATATAGTTATTCTTAAAGAGTTCAGGGATGGCGGTAATCAGCTTATCCATTCGTTCTTTGAAAGCTGAATCACTTTTTATTATTTCAAAAACTCGTTCCCTGATTCTCCTGATATTGTTAAATGCCACATCTCGAATAAGTTGTTCTTTTGAAGCTATAATTTTGTACAAAGTCCTTTTGGTAATACCTGATATTCCTGCAAGGTCATTCATATTCCAACCCTTAATTCCATATTGCAACATAAGGGTTTCAACATTCTTAAAAACTTTTTCTTCAATAGCTTTACTTTTTGATTTCATATTAGTATACCATATATACATTAATAGTATACCTGGTATACGGAGTCAATCCTTTTAATACATTAGCGGTTACCGGGGAGAATACCAGACACACTCTTCAGAAAAAGAGGAATATATATTTACTCAGTGAGATGGTTGGGATTACTTAACAGTTGATATTAAAAAAGTTTAAGATCAGTTTTCAAATCAATTGAAATAAGAGTCTGGTTATATTTATAAGATTCTTCAATTTCCTTAGAATAGAAATAAAACCACTTATATTTTACAGATACCCCTAAAACGCTGTTTAGTCTGTATGAAAGAGAATTTGTTATCTCTGTTCGAATTTTCAGATCATCTGAAGTTCCGCTTTTTACTGAAATAAATGAATCCATTTTAAATAGGAATGCCAATTCATCATTAAAAGGATAATTCACGTCCAGCAGTGTCTCTATACCATCAAGCCTGGAATTTTCCGGATCATGGATCTGTTTCTCAAATCCTGCACCGAACCTTCCTGTTATCCGGTCAGTTTTAAGAGAAATGCCGGCTGTCTCTCTCACCAGAACCGGTCTTCCATCTTTCTCGACCAGGACTGTATCAAGTTGTGACTTATGATATGGCCTGACAGAATTATTTGGAATATATGTGTAAAGGAGAGTTCCGCGAAAGAGATTCTGAAGATACTCTTCATTCTGTTTTATATAATATATATATGGCGTAACTATCAGTTGATGATTCTTATTGTATAAAGTTATATTTAACGTATCTTCCATACCCCATCTCCGGTATGTTTCTGACGGTTTGCCAGGTGGAGTATCTATGCTGTCACCTCTTTCAACAACAGACCTGTCATAAAAATTTGACAGGGTTATATCCAGAAGCATTCTAAATCTGTCTTCAAGGTAATTAAAATTAACGGATATAAGAGACTTATCTGTTTTAAGATCTTCTTCTATTTCATCCTGCAGGGTCTTCCAGGTGTTATTATATTCAATATGCTTCCGCAATAACCCTGTTATCCTGTCATAAGCATACTGAGTTGAGCAAACCCTGTACATCCTTTCATCCGATATCGGGTAATCCTGTATTTTCTCTTTATTTATTCCTGTAATAACCAGGTTGCTGCTATCTTCAATCTTTTTAAGATCGGCACCGCTTAACCTGTATGTAAATATCGGGTTATCATTATTGACAAGCTTCATTATGGTTGAGTAGTAAAGCGGCCCGGTAAGTGTTTGAGGCATAATCGAATATTGCTCAATTATCCCTATTTCACTGTTGTACCTGTGCCTTAACATATTAGCCACTCTTTCATCTGTTACAGACGCCGCAGGTATTTTATCTATAAAAATATGATTTTCCTCTTCTCTGAACTTATCCTTCCACAGAGAAAGTCTGTTGGTAAACTCAAGGTATGCCGGATTTGATGTTTTATATTCTGCCGGTTTGTTGAAATTCATTGATATAATGCTGATTCCATCATCCAGATCGAGTTCAAGCCTGTAGTATCCGTCATTCTCCAGAAGAGTAACAATCGATCTTCCCCACTGAAGATCAACACGGGACGATGGAATTGAAAAAAGACTCCCTGTAGAATCACCACCGCTGATTATCAGGTTTACTTCGGGTATCTCCTTCATCAGTTCTATATTATTCCTGTATGACAGCCCCGAAAGTAGTATAAGATTATTACAACCATTACTGTTCAGTTTTTCAGCCATAATCTTTATTGATTCAAGATATTTACTGAAAGAAATATTTAAAGTCTTTTTTTCAGCTATATCAAAAAGGCCATCAGCTGAAGAAACGCCTATAATACCGATTTTCCTGCCAGAATGATTTACTATAATGTATGGAGTAAATATCGGCTGGTTATCCTTGATTATATTCGACGAGAGCATTTTTGTATTTTTATCTTTTGAAAGGAATTCAAGGTTGGAGAGCCCTATACTTATATCCCTTGAAGATATAAGAGTCGCCTCACAGTTAAAATAGTTAAAAAAATCCATCATTGCAGAACCATAGCTGTATCTTGAAAGAACTCCGGGATAGAATGCATTACCCAAGTCAAGATAAAGATCAAATGGGGATTCTTCCTTTTCTCTTATTATAGATTGTGCAAGAATCAGCATAGGGTCATTCAAATTCTGGTTTTCTTTCTCCAGTGAAAATCTTCCCTGCAGATTTGTTGTAAGAAGAAGAGTAAACTTATTCTTAGCAGCAACAGATTTTGGAAGCATAAGATAAAAAGCGAGGAAGAAAATTATTATAACTGCTGAATATTTCGTGAGTCTGACGGAATCTCCTTCCTTATGATTCATTATGGATTTCCTTTTTTTATATCAGCAGAATCCTCTTTTTTATTTTCTTTATCAGCAACGAGAGAATCGATTCTTAATTTAAGCTCCCTGTTCAATTCATCTTTCCTGATTATTTCAGATTTTACGGCTGAAAGATTTGACTCTGATTCTGCAAGCTTTGTTTTTAACGATTCCATCTCAACTGTAGCGGTTAAAATCTCTTTCTTAAGCAGTGTCAGCTGTTTCTGATATTCCAGCTCTTTTTTTAAAAATGCAGTTTCAATACCCGCACGTTCTCTGTTAAACGCTTCCTCCTGTTTTCTTATATTTTCATTCAGTTGCGTTATCTCGCCTGTCATCTTTTGTTCAAGAGCTTTATTTATTGAAGTGAGTTCCTGTAATTTAAACGAACTCTCCTGTTCAAGAATAATATTTTTTTTGTTCAGGTTCTCATATTTTTCATTAAGAAGAGCAATGTCCTGCTCATACTTTTTCTGCAATGACCCCATTTCCGATTCAAGAAGTTTAATACGCGTATTGAGTCTGCTGTTGTCACCCTTATACAGAATATTTTCATCTTTTAAAACGCTGTTTTCCCTCAATGCCAGTGTAAGGTTTTTTTTCATGATTCTGTTTTCCGCTTTTATCTGCTCATTTGCACCTCCTTCTGAAGTAATTTTAACTGATGTACACGAAAGCAAAAGCAGAAGCATGGCACAGAGTATTATTTTTATTTCTGTAACCTGAAAGATGAAAAAATACATGATACTTTTTTTATTTTTCCGCATCATTCCCTGATCTACATATTCATATTATTTACTCTTCTCTTATTTTACCATAAAAATCTGAAATATAGCAGATAATGTCAAGTAATATAAAGTCTACGATAGAACGACGAATTACTAATACCATGCTTTAAAACATCAAAATTCTGATTAATGATTCATATAATATTTGTTGACATTCGTTCTTCTGAATGTCTTATATTTCATAAATACCAAATTCTCAGATTTCCGGTAATTGTAAAAAAATTTTACCTGAATAGGCTTATAGTACCAATAAAATTATGAAAAGAAAAATCCACACTGATGAAATAAAAAAAGCCATTGAGGAACTTATTTTAAATGTCAATTTTACAGCACCTCCGGAAATAAAAAATATTTTTCTGAAGATGAGAAAAGAAGAAACGCTTCCACTCGCATCAGAAACTCTTGGTATATTGATAGAGAACATTGAAATAGCGGAAAAAGATAATATTCCACTCTGTCAGGATTGCGGTTCTGTGATTATATTTCTTGAAATCGGGCAGGAACTCGATATTACGGGGGATTATCTTTACGACGCAGTAAATTCCGCAGTTGCTGAAGCATACGATAAATTTTATCTCAGAAAATCTATTGTTGCTGATCCTCTTCGCAGAAAAAATACAGGGACAAATACACCCTCAATCATTCACACAGATATAGTTCCGGGAAACGGACTTGTTATTGATCTCATGCTGAAAGGCGGGGGTTCGGAAAACATGAGTGTGCTGAAGATGTTCCGCCCAACAGACTCAGTGGAAAAAATAATTGAATTTGTTGAAGATACGGTAATTTCTGCAGGGCCTAATCCATGCCCCCCTCTCTTCCTGGGCATAGGGATAGGGGGTACCGCAGATACAGCAATGCTTAATGCCAAAAAAGCCCTGCTTAAAAATCCGGAAGAACATAATCCAGATCCTTTCTACCATGATCTGGAGATAAAAATTCTCGAAAGAATAAACAACTCCGGAGTAGGCCCATTAGGATTAGGTGGTAAAAACAGCGCAGCAGGTGTTTACATAAAAGAGGCCCCGGCACATATAGCGTCACTCCCTGTTGCCCTTAACTTAAACTGTCATTCATTCCGCAAAGGGAGAAAGATTCTCTGATGAACTGGAAAAAAATATCCACTCCTCTTACATCTGATGTACTTGAAACACTTCGATGCAGAGATCTCTGTCTCATTACAGGAAAGCTTCTTACCGCCAGAGACAAAGCACATGAAAGAATTACGCATATGCTTAAAACAGGGGAAAAACTCCCGTTTGAACTTAAAGATGAGCTTATATACTACGTTGGGCCGACTCCTGCAAAACCTGGGGAAGTTATAGGAGCCGCTGGTCCGACAACATCATCGCGAATGGATCCCTTCTCTTCAATGATGCTTGAACTTGGTATAAAAGGGATGATTGGAAAAGGAAAAAGGAATGCAGAAACTAAAGAACTTATTGTAAAATATCACTCAGTCTACTTCAGTTCATTTGGAGGAGCGGGGGCATATTTAAACAAAAGGATAAAATCTTCAAGGATAATAGCTTTTGACGACCTTGCTGCTGAAGCAGTGTATGAACTTATTGTTGAAGATTTTCCAGTAGTTGTGGCCATCGATCAGTATGGAGAGGATATTTATGAATATGAAATTCAACACCGCATATAGTTTTATATCTTTTAAAAAATTCATCGCCGACAAACTTTCATCAAGAAATAAACGAACAGTACATTATCCCGATTATAAAAAATCGGCAGTAATGATTCTCTTCATGGAAAAAGAGGAATCTCCATATGTTCTCCTTACGCTTCGAACAGACAAGGTATCCACACACAAAGGTCAGGTATCATTTCCCGGAGGAGGATATGATTCCACTGACAAAGATTATCTCGAAACAGCACTCAGGGAAACTATGGAAGAGGTCGGGATAAATCCGGAAGAAATCGAAGTCCTGGGTGAATTCGATGAATATATTTCCATTATGGGTTTCCATGTCTATGTTTTTGTCGGAGCGCTCAACAGAGTTCAACAGTATGTTGTATGCAGGGATGAGATTGATGAAATGCTTGAAGTTCCGTTTTCTATTTTTTATAATGAAGAATATACTAAATGCGAAAAACTTACACATGATGGAAAAGATTTTGATGTTTACTACTACAATTTCGGAAAAAATACTATATGGGGATTAACTGCAAGAATAATCACGGATTTTGCCAGAAAAATTTTTAAAGAAATATAATTATTGTTAAAATACAATTTCTTTCTCTTTCTGAAATTAATTCAATTGCTTATAATAAATTCTCCAGCATATTACTTAATTATTGACACTACCAGTAACAGATTTTATTTTTAATTTACATACTTTATACTAAAACCCATTTCTTTTAAACCGGAGCCAATCATGCTTAAAAAATTTTCAGAGAGAAAAACTCATTTAATAGTACTTGCCTTTGCAACAGGTCTTTTTCTTGGAATAAATTTTTCATTTGTAGCTTCCGCAGGGGAACCGGCACATAAGTATCTCGATTTTTTTCACCAGGCTTTTCAGATAATTACAAGCGAGTACGTTGACCAGCCGGATAACAAAAAACTGTTTTATGGTGCTATTAAAGGAATGATTGATTCTCTTGGAGACCCCTTCACAAGATTTCTTAATGAAGAATCTACAGCTGAATTGCAGGAAATGACTTCCGGAAAATTTGTCGGTATTGGCGTTGAAATAGCTGTCAAGGACGGTGAAATTGTAGTAGTAAGCCCCATTGAAAATTCCCCGGCAATGAAAGCCGGAATTGAATCTGGTGATATAATTACCAAGGTGAACAATGAAATTATTAAAGATAAAAATCTGGATGAAATAATTAAAAATATAAAAGGACTCCCCGGAACAAAAGTAAATATTTCAATAAAACGGGAAGGCTTCAAGGAAGAAATCAGTTATAATATTGAAAGAGCTCCTGTAAAGATAGAGAGTACGGAATTTGCATTAATAAAAGAACATAATATCGGTTACCTTAAAATTAAAACATTCGGAAACGATACAACTCAGGATGTAAGGAAAGCTCTTGATTTCTTCAATAATAACAAGATAAACAGACTTATTATAGACCTTCGGTACAATCCCGGCGGACTTCTCACCGCTGCAGTGGAAATCTCCAATTTTTTCCTCGAAAAAGACCTTACAATTGTATCAACGAAGGGGCGTTCAGAAAACAATAAAGAACAGTATTTCAAAGCTGTAACAGATCCTGTCTATAAAGGGAAAATCATATTGATTGTAAATAAAGGAAGCGCTTCAGCTTCAGAAATTTTAAGCGGGGCATTGCGAGATAATAACAAAGCGCTTCTCCTCGGTGAAAAAACTTTCGGTAAAGGATCCGTTCAAAAAACATACAACCTTGACAAGGATGTTGGCATTGCAGTTACAATTGCTAAATACTACACCCCTTCCGGTGCGATGATACACGGAAAGGGGATCATGCCCGATTTTGAAGTAAAAGTCGCGGAATTTCCGGAAAAAGAGACCGATGAATTGAAGAAAATAAGCAGTAATAAACTGCTTAATGAATTCGTCTCCATTAAAACCGTTTATAACGACATAGTGAAATCTGAATTTAAAAAATTTCTTCAGAGCAGAAATGTAAAAATTTCAGATAATACAGCTGACTTTATACTTAAAAGAGAAATTTCAAAGTATCATAAAAATCAGATATATGATCTTGAATTTGATAATCAACTTACAGCTGCTATTGAAAAGGTAAGTAAATAG
Source organism: Spirochaetota bacterium (assembly GCA_963664815.2). Lineage (GTDB taxonomy): Bacteria > Spirochaetota > UBA4802 > UBA4802 > UBA5550 > WRGT01. The sequence continues at coordinate 597,773 of CAXXHB010000002.1, read as the reverse complement.
GTAATGTCACATATGCCGGAGCAAATTATAGGGTTGGGTCTGGAGAGTTCATGCGATGAAACATCAGCAGCCATTGTTATTAACGGGAAAAAAATACTCTCAAACAGAATATTCAGCCAGGTTGAACTTCATTGCGAATATTCAGGAGTTGTGCCGGAGATAGCATCAAGGGCTCACCTTGAAAAAATTAATTACCTGATTGAAATGGCGCTCATTGAAAGCAATTTTACTTTCAGAGATCTAAATTATGTTGCAGCCACAAACAGACCAGGCCTGACAGGATCACTTTTAATAGCTCTTCAAAGCGCAAAAGCTATCTCTTTTGTGCTGAATATTCCGCTCATTGGAGTGAATCATCTTGAAGCTCATCTTTATGCTCCGTTTCTTGAGGAAAGCGAATTGTCATATCCATTCATCGGACTTCTTGTATCCGGAGGAAATACAGCTCTTTATACTGTTACCGGACCGGGAGAAATGGAACTGATTGGCAAAACAGTTGATGATGCTGTGGGAGAAGCATTTGACAAGGTCTCAAAATTTATCGGTCTCGGCTATCCGGGTGGACCGCTTGTGGAAAAGCTTGCCAGGGAAGCCTCTGAAAATAAAATTTTTTTTCCGAAAATTCTTACTGATCCTGATGATACAAGATTTTCATATTCCGGTTTAAAAACAGCCGTTATAAACTACATGAAACAGAATCCGGAACAAAATAAATCTGAAATAGTCTACAGTTTTCAGGAGAGGGCGCTTGAATTACTTGTAAGAAGACTTTTTACCGCTGCAAGAAAATCCGGAATAAAGAGAATGGTTGTTGCGGGGGGGGTGGCAGCTAACGGAAGACTCAGACAGATGATTTATGCAGAAAAGAATAAAGAAGAAGAAGTGCTGTTTCCCTCACCTCTCATGTGTACCGATAATGCGGCAATGATAGCCGGAATATCATACCAGTATTTTATCCGTAAAATTTTTGATTCTTTCTCCATTGATGTAAGCTCCAAATTATAAAATTATTGCTTGCAAATCTCACTCATTATTATATTTATAAAGTTAAAAAATAGTATATGGTGATCCATGGATTTCACTGAAGAGAAAACACCAGCTGGTTACACTTTAAAAATATTGTTTGATAAACTTAAGTTTCTTGTTTTTAATAATATTGGTGAAACTTTTCCTGTAGACAATGAGGGGAGAAGTATTCTTCACAAAATACCCACTGTGGTCTTTCTTGGAAGGATTTTCCTAATTGAACGGGATCATCTTAAAGAATACTCGCTTTTAAAAATCAGGGATGATACACTTATATTGCCTTACAGAAACATTATTGAAAAAAAAAGAAAGTATCTATTTATCCATTATGTAGCATCTATGGATCTTCTCCCTGTTAAAATTATAACACTAAAAAGTTACTCAGCTATGCTTAAAGATATCCCTTCTGATACCGAAGTAGATTATCTTGTTGTTGATGAATCTATTTCCGAAATTGAAGTCTCAGTTATTACAAGCCGTTATCGTCCAGGTGAAATAATAAAAATAGCATCAGAAAAAGTTGAAGCGGTACTCCCTCTTCATGAAGAAAAAAGCTCTGATTATATAAGCATCAACACCATGTCCGATAATCCCGTATTTCTTGCAAGCTACCATTTAAAAAATATGGCACTCTCCAACCTTAACCAGCTGTTACTTGATTTTGATATATCAGCCTTTGACACTCAGTTTATAATCTTTTATATCAACGACATCCTTAATAATAAAAAAGATGAACTGGATGTTGTTAAAAATAAAACTATGCTCAGCGATCTTAAAAACGCATTTGAATTTTATCTTGCATTGATTGTCCGTGATGATAAACAGTTAAAACAAAAAATTGAATCTGAAACGGATATAAAAAAACTCTCTCCTTACAGAACTCTCGTTTCAAAAGTAAGATCTATGAACCCCGGAAAAGAAGAACAGCTCCTTTACACCGAATACGAAAACCTCGTACTTGAAAAAGAAGAAAATTTAAAACACGGATAAAAAAATTCATTTTTTCCAGCTCCTGAACGTATAAATATCAGCATCAGATTTTGATTGAACTGTGCTATTTTTTACTGCTTTCCATTCATTAATCTTACTGAAAGCAGTAAAGTCTCCATACGTTGAAATTAATTGAGGGAATCTCTTGAAAAAAATAATCATAGTTTTCATTCTTCATTTTTTTCTTTATTCCACATCATATGCAGAAAAAAAATGGGAAGTTTACTTTACAAATCCTTCAAAAATGAAAAAGTGTATTGCTGCAAACCCGCAGGACGGTCTTATTCTTGCTATTAAAAATTCAAAACAATTTTTCTACGGTGCTTTCTATGATATTTCATCAATGAAAATTGCTGAAGAACTGGTTGCTGCACATAAGAGAGGTATAGAGGTAAAACTTGTTACAGATAATGACAACTTTTCGGGGAGAGCTATTACAAAAATTATGGAGAATCAAATCCCCGTTGTAACGGATACAAATACGGGTCTTATGCATAACAAGTTTGCTGTTATAGATGGTTCGACTGTCTTTACAGGATCTTATAACATGACCGAAAACTGCACATGGAAAAATAACAATAATGCCCTGCTCATACATTCATCTGAGCTTGCAGAAATTTATCTCTCTGAATTCACCGAAATGTTTGATTCAGGAATCTTTGGAAACAGAAATGAAGAAGGCGCCTTTAAAAAGCTACGAAGAAAGTATAATACAAAGCTCGACAAGATGAATATTAACGTATATTTTGCTCCAGAGGATAATGTTGAAAAAATTATTTATGATAAAATAAAAAAAGCTGAAAAATCAATAAAATTTATGCAATTCTCGTTCACCTCTGACATCATTGGTGAGCTAATGATCGAAAAATTTAAGAAAGGCATACCTGTCGAAGGTGTTTTCGAGAAAAAAGGGTCTGATACTGAATATTCCGAGTATACAAAGATGAAAATTGAAGGTATTCCTGTGCGACTTGACGGAAATAAATATATTATGCACCACAAAGTAATCATCATAGATGATCTTAATGTTATAACTGGTTCGTTCAACATTTCAAAAAACGCCAACATTAAAAATGACGAAAATATTATTATAATAGAAAGCAGCGAATTAGCCTTAAAATACATTGAGGAATTTAACAGAATATATAAAGAGGCTAAAATCAATGAGTAAAATGCATGCTGACTTTAAACTCCCTGTGCAGAAATGCATCGATGGCGAAAGCGTACAGAATCTTTCGGATACAGAACTACTGGCAGTCATCCTTGGAACAGGAATAAAAGATATAGATGTACTTGAACTGTCATCAAGAATCATAAAAAATATGGGGGGGCTTTCTGCAGTATCAAAAGCAGGACTACGGGAAATAGCTGCAGAAAAAGGTCTGGGACTAAAAAAAGCTGTAAAAATTCAGGCAGCATTTGAAATAGGACGGCGTGTAATTACAGATATTGCAGATCTGAAGCATATAAGCTCACCGGATGCCGTTTGGCAGCTTCTACTTCCGGAAATCGCATGTCTTCAAAAAGAGGAATTCCGAGTTTTGGTTGTGAATAATAAAAATATGCTGCTGAAAAAAAGCATTATATCAATTGGAACCATTACCGAAGCTATTGTACATCCTCGCGAAGTTTTTAGAGATGCCATAAAAGAAGCCGGTTCTGGAATAATTGTCACTCATAATCACCCGTCAGGGAACACTACTCCTTCAAAACAGGATATTGAAACAACTAAAAGGCTGATCGAAGCAGGTAAAATAGTTGGAATACCATTGCTTGATCATATAATACTCACAAACTTATCATATTATAGCATGAAAGAAAACGGCTATCTTCCCTGAATTATTAAACTGCTTGACTCGTAATACATAAATTGTTTAAATTATATTTGCATATATTACTTAATTTATAGTTGAATTTAATAATTTTATATCTTTGTCTCTTTCAGCCGTAATATATAAAAATCATAATTTGCAGATGAGGTCTATACTCATGAAAAAATGTTTCCCGTTACTTGTTTTTTTTCTTTTATTGCCACTCATAGTTTCAGCAGGAGATGTTGATTACATCAGCCAGATTCAACCTGGTAAGTGGCTTAAAAATGTAATTGTGAAAACTGAATACATGGGAGAATCATCTACAGCTAAAATTCAGATATACTTCCCTAAAAACTACACAAAAGGCGATAAACTAAGAACATTAATCGCTCTGCACCAGTATGACAGCAACGAAAGAGACTGGGAAACCGGAGCATCTATAGAATCATCTGCAAATAAATACAACATGATAATAGTATGCCCCAATATGAATAAGTCTGTATATGAAACTTCCTACTATCCTGAAACAACATACAAATGGAATGTAATACCAGGAGGAAAATTTATTGGAGAAACCCTGATAAAATTTCTCAATGATAACTTTTCACTGGCATTAAAAAAAGAGAATACAGGAATCATTGGCGTAATTGCCGGGGCACATGGAGCAATACTAACAGCATGCCAATACCCTGAAAAATTCGGAGCTACAGCCGGAATTTCCGGATATTATGACCCGACAATTCTTCCAAACAGCAAAATGATAGAAGCTGTTTATGGAAGTTATACCAAATTTCAGATAAGATGGGAAAACGACGATAATCCTCTTAAGCTTGCAGAAAAGCTCAAAGGAGTTAATGTCTATCTGTATCACGGATTAAAACAGGATGCATATAATCCCGGTCAATCCCGTATTATGGCCATAAAGCTGAAGCAGCTTCAGAAAAAATCTCCTGAATATAGTATTGTATACAAGGACAATAAATATGGTATGTACGGATGGACATCATGGAGACAGCAGATTCCGGAGCTTATGGATTTTATGAATGAAAAGCTTAAAGAGTAATTTGTTATTCCACTCTTTTCTTTATATATTTAATTTCAGATTCATTAAGACCGAAAATTCCATAAACAAATTCATTAATATCATTAACCGGACCCCCTGATTCAACATCCTCAACCATTTTTATAATTGACTGCTGTTGATTTTTTGCCATCTCCGGAACGGGTAGTTCTTCAATATGACTTCTGAGAACCTTAACTGATGAAAATTTCTTCTGAAAAATATACTGATACAAATCTGAATTAAACAACGCCATAATAATCCTGATATCAACACTTTCTAATTGTGGAATCATAATGTTTGCACTGTTAAGGGTTAATCTATTATCCCTGTCGCACGCAAAAATCAGTTTTTTTGAGATATACTTGTATACCAGTTTCTCACCACATCTGTAAAAGTTCACATCTGCACACTGTTGAAATTTTTCAGGTTCAAATTTAATAAAGGTACTGGGGGGATTAATTTTAAAAGGGGAAATATCTTTACCTTTAATAACTGGTTCACAGTGGTTATCATTTTTATCCTTTATATATTTCTGATTGTTTCCAGTCACTATACCAAGTGCCCATGCGGCATTACCTTTTACTGTTTGATGATTGCATGAAAATATCTTATCAAGAATTTTCTCATCTTCAATATCAATTTTAATATCAAAAATATAATTACTGTTACTGCTAAATCTATTTTGGTTTATTCGGAATGATTCATTTTTATTTATAATTTCTATCCTTTTACTGCTTTTAACATTTTGTATATCAATCACCATTGCAGGGCTGAATACATTCTTAAATATTTTTTTCTTCTGTTCTATCCTGGAAATATGATAATTGGATAAAATGTATTTTCTTATATCTGAATGAATTTTCACATTCAGCATTGACTCCGGAAGTACAAAAGATAAAATACCCTGATATTTCAGCATACGAAGACTTTTTACTAAAAAATATGAAAAGGATTCTCCGGAAACAATTTCCGGATAAAATGTTTTAAGATTTTTTAATTCATCGTTGTTAAAATAAGATCCCCATGGCGGATTAGTGGCGATGCAGTCAAATTTAGAAAAATTATTCATGTCACTCAAAAGAAATGACTCATTATAATCAAGAAGTGAATCAGCACAGAAAACTCTGGGGTTGAAATCTTTATCTGGAAATTTCATCAGCAGATTTATTTTTGCAACATTCACAGCTAACGGATCTATATCAATTCCATAAATATTTTCCGGATTAGTTGTTTTATCTGCGAATGCAAGGAGAAACTGTCCTGTTCCGCAGCATGGATCGAGAAAGAAGTATTCTGGTGATACAATTCTCCCGACAATTTCTGATACTACATTATCCGGAGTATAATACATCCCAAGCCTGCTCCTGTCTCCTTCTATACGAATAGACTGATAAATTATCCCGGTAATATTTGAATGATCAGGGAAGCTCACTTTTAAAATTTCAAAAAATTCAGGTTTTACATCTGATGATAACGATCCCCTCCATTGATCTAGGGTTTCACTTAACTGCTTTCTGTTCCTTATATTTATTTTCCTTGTAAAGAGTATATCCTCCGGAGCAGCACCTTCAAGCATCCCTCTTTTTTCAAGAAGGTTAAGGCAAATAAGAAAGAGTGCTGATGATAATGGTATATTATGTCTCATTATAAATGAAGAAATTTCTGATACAATACGTTTTTCTTCTTCACTGCTAAAAAGCTCATCAGGGAAAAAAGTCTTCAATGAACTAGATTTATTTGCCCTGTTATTAAGGCGTTTAAGTTCACCGTTAAGTATACGATTGCGAAGAGAAACTACATCTTTTTCAAGAAAAAAAACATCCGCATCATTTATTACTCTTTCGATAAAACCATGACGCACCCAATTTTTAACGGATGTTACAGATATTCCCAGCATCTGTGCAGTTTCAGAAGTTGTTATATGCTTTTCAGAATGGATCGACTTCATCTATCCCAGGCCTGGTTCCTCTTATACACTATTCTTCCGTTGCATATAGTGTATTCGATACTACCAAAAAGTTCTTTCCCGACGAAAGGCGTATTTTTGCATTTAGAAATGAGGAATTTTTCATCAACTACCACTTTTTCATCAGGATTTATAACAGTTAAATCCCCTGCAGCGCCTGGTTTTAATTCACCTTTTCCAAGATTGAGAATTTTAGACGGATTGCACGTGATCTTGGAGAATGCTTCTATATATGAAAAATTATTATTGCGAACAAGCTCTGTTATAATTAATGGCACAGCTGTTTCAAGCCCTATAATTCCAAAAGGAGAATACTCCATCTCCTGCATTTTTTCAAACAACGCGTGAGGAGCGTGATCTGTTGCAATCACTTCAATTGTTCCATCTTTAAGCCCACGAATAATCTCCTTTCTGTCATGTTCGCTTCGCAGTGGTGGATTCATTTTAGCCATTGACATATGTTCTTCTACAGCATCATCATTGAGCGCGAAATAGTGAGGAGCGGTTTCACATGAAACATTAATGCCATCGGATTTCCCGCGACGGATCAATTCAACAGATCCAGCTGATGATACGTGACATATATGGAGTTTTCCCTTGGCAAGTCTGGAAAGAATTATATCCCTGGCTATCATCACTTCTTCTGCTTCGGATGGGATTCCATGAAGTCCAAGTCTGTTTGAATTTAGCCCTTCATTCATTAAACCTTCATCAGCGAGAAGTTTATCCTCAGCATGAGAAAGTACCGGCACATTAAACATACGCGAGTATTCAAGTGCTCTCCTCATAAGAATTGAATTCATCACCGGGCGGCCATCATCGGTAAAGGCTACGGCTCCCCCTTTAACGAGCTCCCCCATTTCGGAAATTTCCTCACCCTTCCCCCCTTTTGAAATATTCGCTGTAGGAAAAACATTTATTGGACCTTTTGCCGCTTCCATAATTATAAAACGGACAAGAGCCTGGTTATCAATCACAGGTGAAGTGTTAGGCATTGTACAAACAGATGTAAAACCGCTTTTTGCTGCGACTATTGAACCGCCTATTATAGTTTCGATATCCTCCCTGCCGGGTTCGCGAAAATGAACATGCATGTCAATAAGACCTGGAAGCACAAGAGCACCCCGCACATCTATGACTTCATCGCCGGATGCCGGGCTCAGATTTTTTGCAATATCCTTAATTTTATTATCGCTGATAACTACATCAAGCCGTTCATCCGTCCTGCTTGCCGGATCTATTACTCTTCCATTTTTAATCAGTATACCCATATATATCAATTACCCTCAGTATCAGCGCCACTAAGCGGAGTCCCGCCCGCCAGTAAATAAAAAATAGCCATTCTCACAGCCACACCGTTAGTCACCTGTTCGTTAATTATCGAATTAGGGCAGTCAGCCACGGCATCATCAAGTTCAATCCCGCGATTCATCGGCCCGGGATGCATCACGATAATTTCCGGCTTGCATTTTTCAAATCTCTCTTCGGTAAGGGAATATAGAAGATTATATTCCCTGATTGACGGGAAAAGTGATCCTTTCTGTCTTTCTCTCTGAATTCTTAGCATATTTATTACATCAAGCTCAGGAAGAAGCTCATCAAGGTCATAGGTAATATCCACGCCATACTGTTTAAACTCATCGGGAAGAAGTGTTGAAGGTCCGCACAGGGTTATCTTTGCCCCTAGTTTTGTAAAAGCAACAATATCCGATCTCGCAACCCTTGAATGTTTTATATCACCGATAATCCCTATATGAAGCCCCCTGAGGGTCTCCCTTTTTTCAAGAATAGAATATGTATCAAGAAGCGCCTGTGTGGGATGAGAGTGATAACCGTCACCACCATTTATAACAGAAGCCTTGATATTTTTAGATAAAAAATGGGGTGCTAAAGATGCTCCATGCCTCATTACTATATAGTCTGCCTTCATGGCTTCAAGGGTTCTCACTGTATCTATCAGCGATTCCCCCTTTACAACACTCGATGTTGTAACAGGGACATTTATCGTATTTGCCGACAGCATTTTCGCAGCAAGTTCAAAACTGAGCCTGGTACGGGTTGACGGTTCATAAAACAACGTGCAGACTGTTTTACCCCTCAACACAGGTACACTTTTAACATCGCGGGTAAAGACATCTTTGAAATACTTTGCTGTATCACATATGAGCATTATTTCTTCAGGAGAGAGCGATTTAATATCGAGGAGGTCTTTTCTGTTTAATGAATTCATATCACTTTTATACTTTCCATATATAAAGTGGTCACGGCTTCATTGAGATTTTATTTATGAGTGAAATCCATTATCAAGCCTTTAACCTGAATATTTATTGTCAACATCATTAAAGTTGTCAATACTATTTATGTCTCATTAGATTTTTTTTGTTTTCTACGAAGTCAGCTTTTCCAGCTCCCCTGTCTGCTCAATTATTACATTAATTTTGCTGTTAAGCTTGGCAACAAGATCATTTATCATATCGCTGATACCGGCAAATGATTCAATGTTTCTGATATGTTCACTGATTTTATTTTTCATCTCCTCTGCATGGATACGGCTTCTCCCGGTTATTGTCTCTACATTATCCACTTTTCTTACAATCTCCCCTACAACCGAGTTATATAATTCAATCCCTGTTCTTATTCCTTCCGATACAGCGGGATCGATCTCTATATCTGTTTTTTTCTCAGCTACAGATCCCATTACCCCGAGCTTTTCCAGCAGCCTGTTCATCTCTTTAACCGAAACTACCGATTTTTCTTCGTATTCTCTGAAGAGATTTATTATCTCTGAAATGTTTCTTCTTACCTCTCTGGAACCGGCCAGAGAATTCTCAGCAAGTCTGCCGATCTCCTCGGCAACAACAGCAAATCCTCTCCCGTTAACACCGGCTCTTGCTGCTTCAATAGATGCATTCAGCGAAAGAATATTTGTTCTGTCAGAAATATCATCAATATTATCAAGTGCCGAGTTTACTGCGGGGAGCAATTCTTTAAGTTTCTCACTATCGATAGACGATTCAGCTACCAGTCTTGATGTCTTTTCCATCCCTGTCACTATTTCATGGAATAAGCCGTTTGACACATTATCATCATTATTATAACATATTACTGCATTCTCTATCAGTTTATTCACAGACTCTTCAACTGATTTCAGATTAAGCGACTTTAATCTTTCAGAAGATGCTTTTGTAATTTCATTCAATGAATCACTGTCCTTTATCTGTTCCCTTATAGTCTCTACAACGAACGAGAGTTTAGACCATCCGTCAAGAGCAGCCTTTACCAGATTATCCGACATCGAGGAGAGATCTACGCCTATATTTATAAGTTCAAAAATTAACTCCCTCTGATGATCGAAAGTTATTCTTATCTGCTCCACCATTAATACAACTCTTCCTATTAATTCCTTGAATACAACGCTTGTAAACATTACAGGAACAAGCATCGGTGCAGCGGCCTTGATTATGAAAAGAATCGGTGGAATGTAATTCGTAATGGAACCATAAATATTAATCATCTGTACAATGGCGATTGAAGAGAAACCTGTTACCAGTCTTAATTTATAACTCTTCCTGAATCTCACAAGATGGTATATTGAAAAAATGACCATAAAAATAAAGAATAGTGAAAATATTAATTGAAGATCTGACTTCCAGAACTCCATACCCGGAGTAAAAATGCTAAGCCAGTAAATCTGCATTACAATATATATCACGCATGAAAGAATAATTCCTGAATTTATCAGCTTCTGAAACCTGTCTCTGTTTGAAACAAATTCATAAGTAAAAGCCCTAGCCAGGGAAATGACAACAATGGCGAAGAGTCCGTTGAATATCAAAGGGAAATATTTCTGGGTTATTTTAATATTATAAAAAGAATCAAGAATAAATATAAGAGCAGTTCCACCACTAACAAAAGTTATACTGCACGAAGCCATCAGCTTATAAACCAGAGTTTTATCTCTGGTACGGATAAACTCTGCGGCAAGAATATAAAGCATTACAGAAAAAAGAAGAGTCTGGCTGAAATAAAGAACACCCTGTCCCGCTGTGCTTTCAAGGAAAAAAATAAGTCCCATAAAATATGTTTAGACCCGCCCTTTAGTAAACCAGAGATATCCTTTATAAATATAAAACATGCCAATGAGAATTATAGAAATTGAAAATATAATTTTAATCAATCTTTCCGGAAGATATCGCGAAATATATGGACCAATCTGACCTCCGATGATTACTCCTGTACCGGTGAAGATCCACAACTTCCACATGATAAATCCTGCATGAATGTTCAGTATTGTTATTATCCAGTCGGCAGTTGCTTCAATCATTATGGCTGTAGCATTAGCTCTTTTTGTTTTAAGATTTAAGCCCTTTTCAAGAAGCGGCTGTGAGATCTCACATACACCTGTTCCTGTCGCCGCAGAAAAGAATCCGCTGATTGGCGGAATCCACATAAAAGGGTATATATCTTCAACAGGAACACTGTCTCTTTCACCGAAAGATTTTCTTACTGCATGAGTGAACTGCATCGTGGCGATAAAAAGAATAATGAAACCAAGGATAAATTTAAGCAGATCACCATTTATCACAATGAGCGCATGATTTCCAAGAACCACACCCGGTATTGTGAGCATTATCATAGTAAATGCTATCGGAAGATCAACCATCTTATAATAGATATACCTTGCCGCACCGCTTGTCATTCCAATAGTTTCAGTGGCAATTCCAGTCGCCACTGCACTCTGAATAGGAATATTCAGAAAAAGATTATAGATCGGCTGGAATAGTACCCCGCCGGAAAAACCGGATGAATTGGCAAGTATCGAAACGACTACAGCTACAGGAAACATATACCAGTATTCAAAACTCATTATTCCTCTTCCTCAGAACCTAACCTGACATTATATTGATCTAACACCTTATCGAGCTCTTTCTGATTAATCTCTGTATGTATTGAGTAAGTCTTATACATTTTAACAAAATTTTCCAGAGCTCCAAGATCAATCAGCATTGTATCAAGGAGTTTCACTACATCATTACTTAATCCCATCATTTTTTTATAATCCGAAACTTTCATTTTCCTGTTCTTTAAAATCTCCTCGCTGTTTTTATCAGTTAGTGAGGTAATTATTATTCCGGCTTCCAGAATTTTATTTTTATGCCTCGATATCTCCTGCCTTATCTGCATAATCATATCCTGAAGATTTATATTCATGTCATTTATAAGAGTGGCTATCTGTCCTATTTCATCATCAGATATAACCGGAACAGTTACAGTGAGGTCGCCATCGGCAATTTTTTTTGTAGCATCAACTATACTGTCCATTGGTGAAACAATATCCTTCGCGAACATAATAAAAGCGCCAACTATACTTCCGCATATTACAAGGAGAAGAAGAATCATTCTGTTCCTTAAGTCATTTATCGGGTTATTAATTGCTGTGTTTAATTTTTCAATATTAAGTTTTACTACATATTCACCCGGTACTCCCTGCTGTACTTCTTTAATGAGCTGAGACCTTATGTCATTCCGGAATTTAGCCGAACTGAACTCGAAAATCATTTCAACACTAACTGAAATTGAAACAACTGCAATGAGTAAAAAATAGAGGGTTAATTTCTTTTTTAACCGGGATTTTTCTTTTTTCAGATGAATCATTTAATATCCTTTATCCTGAAAATATCTTTTTAATCTAAGAAAAACATTATAAAAAAGCAACTGAATTTTATTACCGGCATATTGAATGTATAAAATAACTGATACTCTTTTTCAATCTGTTATTCAGAATGCCGTGAAACAACTGTTAAAACTTCTAAAAAGATCATCACGATTCAGTAACATATTTTCATTATAAAAGGCTGAAGATCTTTGCATTTTCCATTCGCTCTCTGGGGAATAAACATTGTAATATACTGAAGGGAAGATTTTTACATCGATACTTTTAAGAAAAGAAATTGTATCACTTATCTCTTCGCGGCTCTGACCCGGCAGCCCCAGAATAAAATATCCCCGGACATTCATCCGGTTCCGCTTCGCCGATACGGCGATCATCTTAAATTTTTCAGAATTGAATGGTCTTTTCTCGTTCGTCTGCAGATTCTCCGAATGTGTTACAAGGGATATATTCAGTTCACTGAATCCGGCTCTTTTCATAAGATTAATAATATCATCATCAATTTTTTCAATCGAGATTCCATTCATCGCTGTTAATTCGAACGTCAGACTTTTCTTTTCTCTTATATTAATAAGTTGTTCCAGTAATTCGTATGCCCTTTTTTTTGAGGGAAAAAGATTATCATCTTCAAAATTTATTATCTGCGCATTATACTTTTCGATACATTCTGTTATCTCACACATCACATCTTCCGCTTTGCGTTCCCTGCGTCCGCTACCCCATATAATTTTCCCGGTGCAGAATGTACAATTATTTGGACACCCTCTTGATGTTATAACCGGGATAAAAATTTTTCTGTAAGCCTTAAAATCCCTGACAAGAAGATATTCCCTTGCAGGATTTGGAAGGAGATTTACATCCGGCTTTGAGATTACAGAATTTTTTTTAATTCCGCTATTTTCACTATAGACAAGTCCGGGAATATTCTGAAATGATGCTCCTTTCTCTATCGCTCGAACAAGTTCAAGAGAAGAGAGCTCACCTTCTCCCTGTATTACAAAATCGGCACCTGTCTCATTAATATAGTATTCGGGATAAAGCGAAGCATGATACCCTCCCACCACAATATAGGCACTCTTCGAATATTTCCTTATAATATCAATAATTCTCTCTGCCTCCGCATAATAAGTTGTGAATAAAGAAGAGATGAAGTATATATCCGCCGACGAATTTTTTATCCGCAAATCAATCTCCTGCCAGCTCATCCCGTAGTGTGTATAATTTCTATACGGGAAACAAAGTTCCGGGTCAGGATTGTTTATATAGCGTTTAAGATAACTGAACTCAACAGGAATTTCCATTATGCTTTTTTTACCGCTATGACAGTTCAGAAGTGACGGATTGTAACCTGCAGCCTTCAGTGTTGCTGCAATATAAAGAAGTCCCAGCGGTTGACGCCTGATTCCGGTGATATAGAAATCTTCTATTGGTGGATTTATAATGGTTATTTTCATTTCCTGTTTCAGATTATAAAGAGTATAAGTCTCTTAAACCCAGCTGACCTCTTAATGTTTATGCCTGTGATGCATATCGGGAAGATGCTGATGTGTGTGTTCATTTTTCTCATGATGATGAATGTGCTCATGATACGGAATTTCTTTCTCATGTGTATGATCATGATGCATATCATCATGTCTATGGAAGTGGGTATGTTCAACCTCATGGTGATGGTGATAATGTTCGTGTTTCTCAGATATAAAAAGATAAATTGAGCAGAGAAATAAAAAGAAAGATGATGCCTGAAGATAACTTATACTTTCAGATAAAAAAAGCACCGAAAAGAAAACTCCGAAAAACGGCGCGCTTGAAAATATTATCTGACTTCGTATTGCCCCGAGTTTCTGGGCTGAAATTATATAAAGAACAATACTAATCCCGTATGAAATACCACCCAGTAGAAGTGCATAGATTAAAAATTCAAACGATATCGGCTGTCTGGAAAAGTAATAACCTGCAGTTGTATTAATTGTCCCCGCAAAAATTCCCTTGATGAAAGTACTCTGAACTGCAGAAATACCGTCAATAAGCGCCGTGAAATGATTATCAAAACCCCAGCATATACACGCAAAACATACTAATACCGCAGGAACAATACCCGCACGTCCTTCATTTACAGTCAGCATCAGCCCGGAAAGGAGAGCTATAACTACTCCTACCCACCCTTTGATTCCAAGAAAATCTTTGAAGAAAAAATATCCGAGAATAGTGGTTGCAGCCAGTTCAAGATTAAGCCAAAGGGAAACAGAAGACGCCGGAGCTATTCTGAGGCCAGACAGTATAAGAATCGGACCGAGTATCCCCCCTGTTATAACCGAACCTGAGAGCTTTACTTTATTACTACGGTTCAGTTTTAAAAGCAGCGACAGCTCCCCCCTGACCAGCAAAACCGGAAACAAACTGATTGATGCACCAAGATACAGAAGCCCTGCGAGAAAAAATGGATTAAAATCCTTCAGTAAATATTTATTAACAGGAGTATTAATTCCAAACAACATAGCCGAGATGAAAGCCAATATAACTGCTGAGTATTTATTGATAATTGTATTCATTCAGATAACGTAGATAATTTGTTACTTTTTACTTCAGTTCAATTAAATTCAATTACTTTTACTGCTGATACTGCGTTATCAGCTTAAAAATTCCTTCTTTAATAATTGTTTCAAAATATCTTAAGCTGTAACAGTTAATTCCACTATACAATAATGTATAAATTACTATTTTGCTGTATTTTATTGACAGTCTATAGACAGTATTCAGACAGTATGCTCACCCTTTCAGACATAAGTAAACTACTGTTAATATACTGTCAGTAAAGGGTCTATAAATCGTCTATATGTTTCAGCCGGTTAATAACAGATAGGAAAGAACAGTTTTTATATAAGAACTGTCTATACTATTTTTTTACCAGATTTGATATCTGTGAAATCATTTGCAGAAATTCTTCGACTTTCAAGTAATTTTTACATTGAATTCATATGTAATTATTGTATTAAAACAAATTTAGCCATAAAAAATCAGAGAGAAAATCTCTGGCTTTTTTTAAAAAAATTGTATAACTTATAAATAAAGTTCATTTCCTTTCCTGTGTAAACTCTTTCATCACTTCACTGTTTCCTGCTGTATTGAATTCAATAATATTCCTGAGATGAATGAAAGAATCAAATTCTATCTCTTTAAAGTTAACAGCAACGCCCTTTGCATCCTTCCTGACAACTATACCTTTAATATTAAGGCTCAATTCAGATGTTGTCCCTGAAAGATATATGGAGACCTCCACTTCCTTCTCTACCGGTATGTTCTCTTTCGTATTCATAAACATCCCGTTTGTGCTTAGATTTTCAACATCTCCATTTACAATATTTCCGTCATACTCAATCGAAGCGTTAACGTGAAATACTACCCTGGATTTGTTTCTTTCTTTCATAATATTTCATCTCCTGCACACAGACTTCAACTTATAAACACTATAATATACAAACAGCGATATATCAAGCATTGAATCCAAAATTTACAAAATTCTATTGTTTATTATTTTCAAACTGCAATTATTTTAAAAAAAACTTTAAAATACGGTTCACATTATATTAAGTCATACTATCCTTAAACAGTGGAGCGTATTCAATGACGGCAAAATTTTTATCTTTATTCATTCCTATGTTCATACTGATGGACTTCATCGGGACAATACCTCTATTCATCTCCCTTACAAATAAATTTTCAACTAAAGAAAGGGTTAAAATTGCTTTTACATCGTCAGCCATAGCCGGCGCAATTGTACTGATATTTTCAATACTCGGAAGGCAGATAATGAATTATTTCTATATCTCGATAGAGGCGGTTAAAGCAGGGGGTGGAATTCTTCTTCTTTATATCGCCTTCCAGATGATACTGACAAATCATTCCGGCGATGAAAAGAATGAACCTTTAAATCCGGGAAGTATTGTTGTCTCTCCCCTGGCTATACCGATGCTGGCCGGACCGGGATGTATGACATTCGGTATGATTTCATATCTTGGTCTTCATGGATGGGACAGATTATATTTAATTCTATCAGTTTTTATAGCGGTAATCATAGGTTCTCTGCTGCTTTCAGCTTCTTCATATATTGAAAAACTTCTTGGCAGCGAATTTTCAAAGGGACTGGAAAAGATAATGGCAGTCCTTGTTTCTTTTATTGCACTGGAGATGATGATGAGCGGCATTAAATCATATTTTTTCTGATTATTAAAATTTATCTTCGATATAAACCGGATGAGGTTTTTGAAATGATTCCATCGAAATGCAGACTGCTGATTATCTTTTTAAACTTAATCCTGTCCGTATCTTTCTGCTGTACAGGCAGGGAGAATACAGAGAGTTTAATAAACCCGAATTCACAATCCGATATACATTCCATTTACATAGTTAATAATTACATGCATACAGGAATCATAATCCCCGTGGAAAACGAATCTATACATGTTATATCGTCTCTAAAATATTTCAGGGATTACAACTTTATAGATATCGGCTGGGGGGAAGAAAAATTCTACCAGGATCCCAATAATAATATATGTATGGGAGCAAGAGCTATTCTTCTTCCCAATACAAGTGTAATACGCATTGAGGGATGCAGCGCGGCAATGGAAAATTTTATTTTATGGAGTGATTTTACAGTGAGACTTTCACTTACCACCGAACAGTATATGAAACTCCTTGATTTTATAGGTAAAAGTTTTATAAAGGGATCTGATGATGAATCCGTAATTACTTCCAGCAGGCATTCCGGAGAGATAATTTTTTTCAAGTCAGTTTACAGGTATCATCTTTTTAATACATGCAATACATGGGTGGCAAAGGCTCTTCAAAAGGCCGGTCTCGATGTCTCCCCTACATTTATAATCACAGCCAGACAACTTTATAATAAAATCAAAGATCAGGGAACAGTAATCAAACCGCTGAAATGAAAAATTTCACGTAAATCACTTCAATAATATACTCTCTCCGGGATGCACGTACTTTATTTTTTCATGGGAAGATTCTTTTTGTGTTTTCAGATGTGTTCCGTAAAAAACGATTTTCCCTTCTCCATAAGGTATGGCATTTTCAAACAGATCCTTTTCCGACATATGAATTTTTTCAGGGTCTGATTGCTCCCCATTCAGGTCTGTTATAATTATTTCAGGAAATAATTTTATCTGAGAAAGAAGTTCATCACTCCACAGTGTATCAGCAAAATATGAAAAGGTTATACGATCATTCCGGTATGCAGAAAAACCGTATGTCTCCACTAAGTGATCCATGAAAAAAATTTCAAGAGAAATTCCGTTACCGGCATCAATTCTGCTTCCGGCAGATAGATCTATAAAAATAAAGTTATCTTCTATCCAGTTATTTACAGGGTGAGTCCTTCCCAAAGCCAGAATACATAGCTCCTTTGTTCTTTGTTTAACATTCTCCGGTCCGATTATCTTTATTTTGTAATCGTAATTTCTTCCCTCTGAATTAAAAAATATTCTCAACAGAAGAAACGGCAGACCGAAGCAATGATCGCCATGGAAATGTGAAATGTAGATTGCTTTCAATCCGGATAGTTTAACTTTTTCCCTGAAAAGCGATGTCATAATATCGGGAGGGACTTCTACCAGAAAAAAATCATCAACCATAAATGAATTGTACGGCAACCCGTCATTTATTGCCCCTCCGTTTCCTAAAATCCTGATTTTCAACTGCTGCCCCCTCTTTCAAATTATTAGAACAACAATCATTGTAAAGTTTTAACGCTTTTAATACATGAATTATCTGTTTTAAAAATTATTTAAGAAGATCATAGATCTGGTCTGCTTTTACAACTTTCGCAAATGTACCGTTAAGAGCCGCCAGAAATGAACGCTGTACATCTTCTGCTGTAATTATATTATTATCAAACCCGAGGGATCTTGTGGCACAGCCGTCACCTGCTACTATGCATTCATAACCAAGATCAAATGCCGCACGTACGGTGGTGTCAATGCACATATGTGTCATCATTCCGGCAATTACAAGCCTGGAGACTTCATTCTTTTTTAACAATTCGTGAAGAGTGGTATCACGAAAGCTGTTAGGATAATGTTTAACTACCACTTTCTCCCCATCTTCCGGCTGTACATTTTCATGAATTTTCACTCCTTGTGAATCCGGAAGGAAAAATGTAGCTCCCGGTTTTATTGAGATATGCTGCACATGAAAAACCGGCATATTCTCTTTTCGAAAATACTCCAGTATATTTTTTATTTTCATACCCGCTTCAATGCTTCCATGGAGTTCCATTTTTCCCCCGGGGAAATAATCATTCTGAACATCAACAATTAACAGGGCTGTTTTCATTGTCTCATCCTTTAATTAATATAAATATATTGCATCTCCATACCGGCATTCCTGCCGGAAAAGTTAAAGAATTATTCATATATTTGATCCAAAATAGATACAATTTTTAACAATAAACCATGAGTCTCACAGCTTTATTATTGACTTTCCAGAAAGGTAAATATTTTATACCAGAGAGTTTATACTCAACTCCCTGGCGTTAAAGATCCATAATGAATTTTATAATAGAAAAATTTAATATCCGTACTGACTTTATGATTTCAATATAACTCTGTTTAAACTGACTTTCTGTTAAAGTTTTACCTTAGGTTATTATTATACCTGCTTATATCATCTATACCTTATCAGCATATATGTTATATCATCATACTGCTGTTTCCCGCCCCTGAAAATGTTTATATCATCGCGTAACAGTTTCATAATTTTCTCGAGCGATTCTTCTATGTTCGCTGCAATTATGCCTCCACACCGGTCAATACTGTATTCATTTTCATCTGTATCCCGCTGTTCTGTAACACCATCCGTTACCAGCAGAATTATATCATCATGTTTAAGTTTAAGCAATACAGAAGCAGGATCAATGTCCTCAACAATTCCAAGTGGAAGATTATTCAGTCCTGATTTGATATGGTGCATTTTATTATTTCTCATAAGATAAACCATTGAATGTCCCATATCGCAAATTGATAAATCTCCGATATTGCCGTCAAGTGTCATGAAAACCGATGTAATGAACTTTTCAGAATCAAATGTGTTAAAAATGTAACTGTTAAGTTTTTTTATAAGCTGCTTTATTCCGCCGGAAAAATTATACATATGGATAAACCCTCCGGCAATGGATGTCAGAAGTGATGCTCCCATACCTTTACCAGATACATCTGCCGTCAGGAAAAACCATTTCTCATCAGGGAAGGATCTTATCGAGTAAAAATCGCCGCCTACGCCCAAAGCCATCTGTGTTGATGCTGCCGCTTCTACCCTTCCATTTACTATAAATGTATTTTCAGGCACGATACGCGATTGTATTGCTCCTGCTGTATCAATATCCTGCCTGGTAATTGCAGCAAGATGCATCATAATATCCCGGGTTGAAAAAATACCAGCAAACTTACCGTCAGAATCTGATATCAGAAAAAATCGGAGTGTCGGTTTTTTCATCTCATCGGCAATCTGTTCCGAAACAGAGAGAGTATTTGCGTCCTCATGGTAAATGCCTGTAGTTTTAGCAATTCTTGATACAGGCATATCCTTAGCAGCATCTTCTCCGAATGATTTGCCCAGAAGATTAAAAAGTTCTCTTCTGGTAATGACCCCCAGGGCTTCACCTTCATCACCTACCATCCCTACTGCAAGGAGTGTTTCATGGGTATTCATATCTTCAACAACATCCCCAATCAGAGCATCGCGGTGCACATAAAAAAAACCGGAAGCAATATTTGATATGCTGAAAGTTCTTCCCCGGGGTCGTTTGCGTTTATACAGCCTGAGAACACCCGGAGTCCGATAGTTATCGCTGCCTGAGATCACAGGATCAATATCAAATTGCTCAGTACCATCTTCGTGTTTGGTATAATCTATATTCATTCAACCCTCACGCGCAGGGAATTGCAAATTCAAATTCGCAGAATTCACCCTTCCTTGTCTTTACCGTTATCCGTCCGTTCAGTTCGGCGATTGTCCTTCTTACCAGAAACATTCCTATACCCCGTCCGGAATCTAGATCTGCAGTTTCAGAAGTTGAAACACCCGGCTGAAACATAAGTTCGATCAGCTTTTTTCTTGAAGCAGGAGATACCTCACTATCCGGTCTTTGACCAGTCCCGGCTGCACTCTTTCCAAGGTTTTCAAAATCAATTCCTCTGCCGTCATCACTGTATGAGATAACAACACAATCATCTTTTTTTATTGCTGAAAGTTTTATCTGACCGGTGTGATTCTTTCCTGCCGCGATTCTCTCTTCCGGGGTTTCAATGCCATGTATAACAGAATTCCGTGCCAGCTGTATAAATATTTCTTTTACTTTTTTCCGTAGATTTACAGGTATGTTCAGGATATCAAACCCGCTCGAGTCAATTGTTATTATCTTTCCTGTTTTTCCTGTCAGCCTGTTTATTGTATTTTTTACTGAAAATACTATCAGCTCTTCAGAACTGTTGTTATGCGATGAAAAATCTTTCTGGAACGACAGTATCTGCTCTATTAGAAGCTGCATCTGTGTTACTGTGCTGTGAAGTTCAGAAACCATTACCGCAAGTGGAATAAAATCAGCATTCTCAAGACTGGTATTCTGAAGCAGTTCCTCAATCCGGCTTTCAAAATTATGGGCCTTCTGTGCAAGAAAATCAAGCTCAAACAGATTAGCATCTCCTTTAATTGAATGAACATATCTATACATTTCATTAAGCATTTCAACAAGACTCCCTTTTTCAAACTCAAGTATTTCGTTGATTTTAGAAATGTTCTCTTCAAGATTTGAAAGGAATTCGATAAACATCGCAGGTTCTATCCGTAATATACGGTAGAACATCTGCATCTCTCTTTGACTCCTTTCTTTAACCTTCTCCATCTCTGAAGTGAGTTCTGTCTCTGCGGTAACATCCCTGACAATGGCCATAACCCTTGATATTGTATTATTTTCTGTAATCCTTAAAAAACTGCATTCAATATGTTTGGAGAGAAACCCTCCTTTTCTGTCATCTATAAATATCCCGATTTTTTTCAGCGGATTCAGTTTCTCAAGAGTACGAAAAGAAAATTTACTGTCAAAAAGCATTAATGAATACTCTTTGAATGAATTCAGATCTTTTTCAGACACAAGCCCATCCAGTAATTTATCAAAGCTGATTCCGGCCAGAGAAGTCTGTTCAAATATCTTTTCGAGTGATCCCGAATAATGCGGTGCAATTCTGTTATCCCTGTCCATCAGGAACAGCCCGTCGCTGACATTATCCAGTATGCTTACATAATCAGATTTTGCTACAAGGTTCTCCTCCAGCGTGGCTATCACCTGGTTATAACGTCTTGCGATCTGTCCCATTTCTGTAAAGGGTTCCTCATGTATCCTTATTGAAAGATCTCCTGTCCTCGCCTGTTCCTCCAGCGAATTGTAAAGATCATAAATTTCAGTCGATGCCCTGTGTTCCGAAATGTTCAGGCCCTGGTATTCATCTTCAGGTTTCACACGTATAGGGAAAATCCTGTTTATCGTCCAGATGACAATAAAGGCTACACCGAAAGCCCAGACAGCTGCCGCCAGAATCCCTGCCAGCTGAACTCCTGTCTGCTGAATTCTTGTTAGGTTAGTTCCAAGTAGCTTCATGTCGCTGAAAAGACCCACCGCAAGAGTACCCCAGATCCCGGCTCCCAGGTGAACAGGGATGGCACCAACCGCATCATCGATTTTCAGCCTGTCTATCAGCCATTCTACAAGAAGCATTACCAGTCCACCAATTGCACCGATAACCATAGATTGCCATTCATTAACGTATGCGCATGATGCCGTCACAGCAACCAGACCCGCCAGGGTCCCGTTTACAACCAGACCAACATCAGCAAATCCGCGGATATACCATCCCGCAATAAGTGTCACAACAAATCCCGCTGCCCCGGAAAGACATGTGTTTACAATTATTCCCGGGACTGCATCATTCATCGCAAGAGTCGATCCTCCGTTAAACCCGATCCAGCCGAACCATAACAATATCGTTCCTACAACCGCCGTCTGGGTATTAGAACCTGTCACACGGTTTACTGAACCATCTTCATTATACCTGCCGATCCTTGGACCCAGAATTAAAATTACTGCAGCGGACATCCATCCTCCGATACTATGTACTACAGTACTCCCCGCAAAATCAATGAACCCTAGTTTAACGAGCCATCCGGGGGTACTACCGGATATTCCATTATTCCATGCCCAGTGGCCAAATACCGGATAAATCACAGCTGAAAAGATCAGAGTGATTATCAGGTACGCCGGATATTTAATCCTTTCGGCAACTGCTCCGGAAACTATAGTTGCACTTGTGGATGTAAACATCGCGTGAAAAAGAAAAAATACCGATATATACATTCCTGACAGATGTGGAAAATAAAAATTTGTACCTATTAACCCATGCCATGAAGAACCGAACATTATACCAAAACCTATGGGCCAGAACACGACAAGAGAAATTGCCAGATCAGAAAGAACTTTTACGGAAACATTAATTGAATTTTTTGAACGGACTATACCGGATTCAAGCATGGCAAATCCGGCTCTCATGACAAATACCAGCGCAGACGCAGTCAATATCCACAATATATCTATTGAAGTCTTTTCCATTAACAATCCTCCTATTCAAGACCAACGGCAAGATAGGCGCTGAATACCCGCCATTTTATTGGTATAATAAATATCGGAGGGACCATCCTTATAATAACATCATCCGGACTCCCTTTAAGTATTATAGGAACTGATATCATAAAAGAAGAACCAAAATTCTCTCTAACATTCCCTGCAACAGTGTTTGCAATCTCTCCGGCCATATCTACAATCAGTTCTTCCCCTGGACTGTCTTCTCCAAGAAGAATGGATGTGATATCAGCCAGCATCTCTTTTGTCGATGTCAGATATATAGCACCTTTTTTTGCCCCGGAAATGCCGATAAGCCCGGTATAGTCAAGCAACGTATTCTCTTTTTCTTTGATAAATGGTATACCCATCTCTGAAGGCTCACCAGAAATATTGCGGAAATAGTTTACTACAACATCAATAAAATACTTCAGTTCCCGTTCTGTCATAGTTCTGCTCCGGTAACTGCCATTATTTCATCTCTTATCTGTTCAGACGTAAATGGTTTATGAAGGAATCCGGAAGCCCCTTTCTTCAATGCAAGCATGCCGGTAGAATTATCTTTAAGGGCTGTAATCATTATTACTTTCGAGTCAGGGTCTATCTTCATTATTTCATCAAGACACTGTATTCCATCCATTTCCGGCATTGTTATATCCATGGTTACCAGAGATGGCAACTCTGCTTTAAATATTTTTATCGCCTCGATGCCGTTATGAGCAGTCAGAATATTTTCTATTCCCAGTTCAGCAGCATATTTCTCAATTGTTTTGCGGATAACAAATGAATCGTCTACAATAAGCATCTTCATGGTTTTCTCCATTTAATAAATATGTAGCTAAATGTATATGTTCTCTCTCCTCTCTGATAAGACCGGAAAACGAACATATGATTCATTATATGAAAAAAACAATTTAAATGCCGTCAAGAGTTACAGTGCATATACAGAAAGAGAGCTCTATAATTAACAACGGTGTAACAATAAAAATTGATGCATGTTGTTTCTATACTTGGGTTTGTAATCTATTATATCTGATGATTCTTATTAAACGTTTTTTACGTTAAATATTTACATGCATGTAATACATTGTAATAACCTGTATATTATATTCTCGTGTAGTATAATTACCGTGTGATACACAGAAAGACCTGACTTATAGTGAAAAACAAATCTACTTTTTCGTATTTCAGCAAAAGCGGGTCTATGGAAAATCGTATCAATCCAGACATTAAGTACTCAATACGATTCTGTTTAAATGAAATTTAAATAATCAGTTCAGGATAAAGTCTTTTTGCACAATCAGGACAGATACTGTGACTGAAGTCAGCCTCAGTGTGTTCACTGACATATGTTTCTATCTGTTCCCAGTAACCCTCATCATTCCTGATTTTTTTACAAGAAGCACATATCGGGAGGAGCCCGCTTAGAGTCTTAATTTTTTTTTCTGAATTGTTCAATTCGATTATAAGCTGTTCACGGATGGCTTCAACTTTTTTCCGGGCCATCTCTGATTCACCTATAACGCGAGCAAGATTTGTAAGAAAATTCATCATTTTAAAGATATATTCTTCGGAATAGACTGGTACTCTGTCAAGTGCATCCATATAGGATTTTTTATCAAATCCGAATTTTTCAGCCTGGCATATAAAGTAATCCTTGTCCGGTTTTTCAAAAAAAAACTGACCGGTAAAAAAGTTAGCAACATGTTGATTTCCGATAATAAGCGGTACGGCAACATCGATAAGTCCGTTTTTGCATTTGTAGACTTTATATGTATCCCCGTTATTTATCTGTTCTGAAAGAACTGTATCGCTTTCTCTGCATCTTAAAGCCGTATGGGGATTAACACGATGGAAGTTTGTGCAGATATCCCGCCACCCTGTTGATGTAAAAATATTTCCGTCCAGATCAATTATTGCTGTTACGGCATTGGTGAATGCTGTAAAGCTTTCACAGAGTTTCTGAAGTTCTTTTAAATCAGCAAGTTCAGCAAGTTTCATAAAAGATTTCCATATTGCATATAAAATAATCCTGATAATTGGTATATTTATACCTTGGAATTGTCAAATGATAAACATAAATGACTTTTTAGTCATATTTAATTTAATAATTTTCCAAAAAAATTTTATCCCATTGTCAAATTAATTAAAAGCAGCCGATAAAATGAATTTCTTTTTGCGTAAAGTCTTCGCTTTTTTCTGCAAGAAGCAGCCTATTTGAAGAACTACCCGGTTTAAGATATTGAATAAATGCTTCTGCATTGTACTTTTGGCTGATTCACCTGAACATGTTTGACTTTATTAAATTCATTGCACAGTGTATATTATTGATCATATTTTATATCGTCTTTTGTAAAACCATTGACATATTCCGCTGATGAAATTGATAAAAGAAATTAATATATTTAAAAAAAAGACCCTTATGAAAAAAGAAAAAAATAATACCTATACATTTATTTCAGATAAATATCCGGAAAAAAAATCTGCTATTATGCCTGTTTTACAGCATTTGCAGAAAGAAAACAGCAATTATCTTGACAGCAATGCCAGGTCAAAGGCTGCCGCTATTACAGGCATTAGCATGAGCAGTGTTTACGGCATATCGACCTACTACACGATGTTCAACACAAAGCCGGTGGGAAAGTACCACCTGCAGCTCGATACATGCGTACCTGGATTTCTGCATGGAGCTGATGCAATAATGGAACATCTCTGCAACAAACTTTATATAAGCGACGGCGAAACCACTGCAGACGGGATGTTTACACTCTCTTCTGTGCAGGATCTCGGTTCATCCGCAACAGGGCCTGTTTTGCAGGTAAATGACCGCTATTTTGAGAACATGACCATTGAGAAAATTGATGCGCTTATAGACGCGCTGAGAAATGGAGCTGATCCCGTTAATGATCCCTCGATAAATGTTGTATCGCATTTCGGGATACTCCTCAATGACAGAACTAACCCGGAATGCAGATCTCTTGCATATTATATACAACATGGAGGGTACAGCGCACTCTCAAAGGCACTGTCCATGAAGCCGGAGGATATTATTGATGAAGTTAAAGAATCTGGCTTACGTGGCCGCGGTGGTGCCGGTTTCCCTGCGGGTCTGAAGTGGTCTTATCTCCCGAAAGACGACAAGCGTCCTGTTTACCTCATATGCAACGCTGATGAAGGTGAGCCTGGAACGTTTAAAGACAGACAGATAATGGAATTTAACCCTCACCTCCTTATTGAGGGGATTGCCATAAGCGCCAGTGCGGTAAATGCAGAAAAAGCATTTATATATATACGCGGTGAATTTTCTTGGATCGCAGATATTCTTGAAACTGCAATAAACGAAGCGAAGAATGCCGGATTGCTCAGCCATACAGAGATTGTTGTGCATCGTGGCGGTGGTTCATACGTGTGCGGTGATGAAACTGCACAGATAGAATCTCTCGAAGGTAAAAGGGGTAATCCCAGGATGAAGCCGCCATTTCCGGCAAACAGCGGGTTATATGGCTTCCCCACTGTGATTAACAATGTTGAAACACTTTCATGCGTCCCTTTTATTATTTTAAAAAGTGCAGCAGCTTTCAGAAATATTGGAACAGTGAACAACTCCGGACCGAAACTCTTCGGCATTTCAGGCCATGTGAACAAACCCGGGATCTTTGAATATCCGCTTGGTACTCCTCTTAATGTCTTGATTAATGCAGCCGGCGGAGTGAAAGGAAACCTTAAAGGAGTTATTCCCGGAGGTCTCTCTTCGGCAATTATTACTGCCGGTGAAGCTGACGGGCTTATACTCGATTACGACTCGTGCCTGAAAAAAGGGACATCTCTCGGTTCAGGTGCTGTCATTGTTATAAATGATTTCGTGTCTATTCCGGAACTTGCACTGAGGACAATTGAATTCTACCATCATGAATCATGCGGCCAGTGTGTCCCCTGCAGAGAGGGAACTCGTATTATAAAAAACAGGCTTGGTGCAATTGTCACGGGCAGAGGAAAAATGGATGACATAGATCTCATTCTTCGCACCTGCAGCAGCATCCGTGGACTTACAATCTGTCCTATGGGCGAAGCCTTCACCGTACCGATAATTGCGATGATCTCAAAATTCAGGACTGAGTTTGATGATCTTATAAAATGTTAGTTTACAAGAGGAAACAACTCAATGAACGATATATTTTTTATAAATAAAACAGCAATCCCGGTTGATAAAGAAAAAACTGTCCTTCAGTCTGCAAGAGAAAACGGAATCTACATACCATCGCTTTGTCACCATCAGAGAACAGGACAGGCCGGAGTGTGCAGAATCTGCGTTATAGAAGTTGAAGGCATGCAGAACCTTCAGACTGCATGCTCTCTTCTTCCGTTTCCGGGAATGGAGGTAACAACAGAAAGTAACCGTATAATGGAAGCCCGCAAACTAATAGTTAACCTGCTACTCTCGAATGGAAAACACAACTGTATCTCATGCGAAATGAACGGAGACTGCGAGCTTCAGAATGCCGCGTACAGGCTGGGGATCGAAGCCCCGGCATTTATCGCAGAAGAGCTTTCTGCGAAAGATGACTCTGCCGTTTTTATAAGACGCGACCAGGACAAATGCATCAAATGCGGAAGATGCGTTGAGGGATGCAACAATCTTGTTGTGAATGAGGTGCTCGATTTCGGCTACAGAGGTGATCTTACAAAGGTTATATGTGATGACGACAAGCCAATGGGTGAATCTTCATGTGTCCAATGCGGTGAATGCGTCCAGCTCTGCCCTGTTGGTGCTCTTATCGAAAAAAAGGGTGCAGGTATGGGACGCGTGTGGGAAAGAAAAAAAGTACGTACTACATGTCCTTACTGCGGGGTAGGGTGCCAGCTGGAACTGCACGTAAAGGGTGACCGTATCATCCGTGTCACAGGATCAGAGGGAGCAGAGCCCAACAGGGGGCACCTCTGTGTGAAAGGACGTTACGGATACGATTTCATATATTCAGACGACAGACTTAAAACGCCTCTGATCAGGGAAGGGGAAAGTTTCAGAGAGGCAGGATGGGATGAGGCGCTCAATCTTGTTGCGTCAAAATTCAGACAGATAATTGATGAATCAGGGCCGGATGCTCTGGCAGGGGTCAGCTGCGCGAGGAGCACCAACGAAGACTCGTATAACATGCAGAAATTTTTCAGGGGGGTGCTGGGCACAAACAATATTGATCACTGTGCCCGAACCTGACACGCCCCGACTGTTGCCGGTCTGGCAGCATCCTTCGGTTCAGGGGCTATGACAAATTCTTTTTCTGAGTTCGAAAAGGCCAGACTGTTTTTTCTTATAGGGACAAACATGACCGAGGCTCATCCGGTTGCTTCATACTTCGTCAAGCGGGCAAAAAAACGAGGCGCTAAAATTATTGTTGTGGATCCGCGCAGGCATGAGCTTGCGCGAAGAGCAGATATCTTCGCAGAAATCCGTGCAGGATCTGACGTTGCGTTCCTTAACGGAATCATGCATGTACTCATAACAGAAAATTTATACGATAAAAAGTTCGTTGAAGAAAACACAGAGCATTTTGATGAAATGAAATCCACAGTTATGGATTATACACCGGAAAGATCGTCAGAGATATGCGGTGTGGACCCGGATATCATCAGAGTTATCGCGCGCACAATGGCATCAGTGAAACCTGGAATGGTCTGCTACACACTTGGCATTACTGAACATACATGCGGCAAAAACAACGTCATATCCATAGCAAACCTCCAGATGCTGCTTGGAAATATGGGGATGGAGAGCGCTGGTGTAAACCCACTCAGGGGTCAGAACAATGTACAGGGTGCCTGCGACATGGGCGCTTTACCGAATCTGTTCCCGGGATACCAGAGAGTTGACGATCCTGCTGCCAGTGAAAAGTTCATGAGAGCATGGGACGTTTCAAATCTTCCGGAAAAACCTGGTATAATGATACCTGACATGATGGCATCTCTCCCGTTAAAGAAAATAAGGGGATTTTACATATTCGGGGAGAACCTGGCCAACACTGAACCTAACATGAATCACGTGCATCATGAACTGGAATCTGCTGAATTCATTGTATGTAACGATATATTCCACACTGATACGACAAAGTACGCACATGTAATTTTCCCTGCTGCCGCATGGTGTGAGGATGAAGGGACATTCACCAGCAGCGAACGCCGGGTAAACAGGGTAAGGAAAATCAAAGATGCGCCAGGTATAGCAATGCCGAACTGGTGGGTATTCAGGGAATTAGCAAGGCGGATGGGATACGAATGGAAATCTGAAAGCGCGCAGGATATTTGGGATAAGGAAGTTTCAACACTCGCTCCGTCACTGTCAGGCATAAAATATTCCAGACTCGAAAATGACGGTCTTCAGTGGCCATGCCCTGACACGGAACATCCGGGTACAAAATTTCTGCACAAAAACGGAAAATTCACGCGAGGGAAGGGTCTCTTCGCTTCAGTTGAATGGACTCCGCCTGCGGAAGTAACTGATATTGAATATCCATTTATTCTCAGCACAGGACGCAGGCTTTACCACTACCATACCAGGACACAGACCGGCCGATCAGGTCTTGACATGATGCTCTCCGAAGAGACCGCAGACATATCCCCCGCTGATGCTGAAAAGCTCGGCATAAAACACCACGATTATGTTAAGGTTACATCGCGCCGCGGTTCAGTGAAAGTGCGGGCAAGGGTTACTGATGAAGTATCTGCAGGACTTGTGTGGATGTCATTTCATTTCCGGGAAGGCAATGCCAACTGGCTTACAAACAACGTTTTTGATCCCGAGACAAAAACTGCCGAATATAAAGCCTGTGCAGTAAAGCTGGAAAAAGTATAATCTGTGATGCAAAACAAGATTATGCAGCAGTGAAAACAGGCTTATAAATCCTCTCTCCATGCATAGCATTAATCTTAAATTATGCTATTTAACAATACTGCATTTAGCTGCTACTGATCCTCAGAAATCTTTTTCAGCCTTCTGTCTATTATATTCAGCCAGATTTTAATTTTATCTGATTCTTCTTTATCCTGCACGCCCTGTATTGAACTTTCACTGAAATGTTTCTTTGCCTTTGTCCAGAACTCAGTTTCTGCCTTCCTGTTTTTGTCTTTCATTTTCAGTTTTACAGCTTCAGCAGTTTCACCCGTGCCCCCGCCAATGGCAATTAGAGTCTCTATACAGCAGCCAAGCGCACTTGGCTCAGCTTTATTAGGCTGAAGCCTTTTACAATAATACACCTGTGATTCATCAGGATTTTTAAGGCCATATTCAAAATTGACAGGCAAATCTAACGTATATTTCCCCAGGAATGCTATTTCACCTGTTTTGAATTTTGTATCCGTGAACTGTACCATATCAAGAGGAAAGTAATATACAGTATCGTCAGGTGACTCTTTTACAGTATTACCACGGCCGTCTGTTGTTTCGCTTCCTTTAAATGCCGCAACTGCAATGTAGCGTCCGGGTTCTGCATTAAGAAAATAATACTGATCCCCTTCATGGAAATTTGATTTCAGGAAAGAACCATCACTCATATATATATTGTCTTTTTCATTCAGTTTAATGAAATAAACAGCGTGGGGATTTGGTGAGAACATTATTCTGTTAACCCTGACTGAAATCCCGATTATTGAGCTGTTTTCTCCATGCGGAACTTCAGGGGGTAAACTCGCGCATGCAGTAAACATTATCATTAAAGCACAGAAACCATATTTTATATTTCTCATAAAACTCTCCTTTATTCACTGCTGTATTCTGACAGCAGTTATGTTACATACTGCTCTGCATGTTGTTCGTATGGATTACGCAGAATTTTATCGATAGAAAGATTTAATATCATTCTTGATTAAATTGACTGCTACGCTTTTGCAAATTTTTTTAAAAACAGCATTTCCTTTAATTGTTATACTAACAGCCATCTAAAAAATAAATCAAGATCTTTTATCTCATTAAAATATTATAATCATGAGCAATATATTTTGATTTTCTTCTGTAACAGAGTTGAAAAGCCGGTTAAAACCGGGAAAGATAAAACATTTTCAATAGATCTAAAGTGTAATAATAAAAAACAACTATAAAAGTAATTTTTTATTATGTGAGAAAAAAAGAATCTGATTTATTTATAAACCACAGTAAAACTACAGTTGTACAAATACTATATAATAAAATTCAGGTTCTGCTCAGAAATTAATTATTCTTATATTGACAAAAAACTGATTTGTCAATATAAGAATAATATTTTACTATAAATGATGAACATCATGCAGCTTTAATTATAGTCGGCAAATGTTACTGTTTGTGTTTTTTACATATGCATAATTTCCGGTTCCAACATAATTCTATTTATAGCGGATTCCATATTTTGATAAATTCAAAACGACTGAAATAAATGTTCCGGAATGCTTTATCTGCATTTTTTACACGATATAAACATTAAAAGGCACATAAAAAATGAATAGAATAATCTCAATAATCCTTATTCTGTCTTTAATGACTCTTAACTGTTCAACATTAAACACAAAAAGTTCATACTATTTTTCATCATCTGCAATGATATCAGGCGATATTAAAAGAGCCATTGAATCTCTTCCAACTGGTGAAGGAAATGGGTTCATTACGGTTATGGAAAGAACATATCTTAATCTTTTAACAGGAAATCCTGACATAGACAAACTTGCAGCTTATGCAGTAAAAATTGATAAGCAGATACGATATAAAATTTCCCGCGAGGCAAAATCCTTTTTTTTTGTAGAAACTCCTGAAGGCTACTATGCTTCTGAACATGAAATCATATGGATGCATTTTCTGTTAAGCTGGGGTTATTCTCTTCGGGGAGAATTTTCTGAAGCCCGTGTTGAGGTAAAAAAAGCGGCCATACTCTTAAGCAATAAGTTCAGTGAAGAAGGGAGATTCGATGACGCATTTATGCGAGTTATATGTGGAGTTCTGTGGAATATGTGCGGCGAGTGGGATGATGCCCGTGCCGACTTCAGGCGTGCAGTTGTTTTAAATCCTTCAATGAAATGGATCAGGGAGCTTATCTCAATGGAGGAACCTCCGGCGAATCTGACACTGATCCTCGGAGGTATAGGATACCAGCCGTACTGGAATCCCAAGGGTGATAAATTCCTTCGCGGTTTCAGGGATGTTGATTTCAAAGCCATGGGAAACAAATCGCATCTTTCTCTTACTATTGATGAAAACATAAAAATGAATCTTTTTATTACTCCCGATGCTTCGGGTTGGTATGCAAGGCATAAAACGCGTAACAATGAAATAGCTGATACTATCGATGATGTTAAGTATGCTGAAAAATTCGGAGTAAGTTCAACAAAAATGACATCCCGGATATTATTCGGCATTGCAGGAGGTCTTTTGATTTTTACTCTTATTGGAGCTGCCGGTGTTGGAATTATGGCGCTTGGTTTTTATGGTGAATCCGCTGAAACAGTCGGTCTTGGCGTCGGTGTTTTCGCCTACGGAGGATACAAGGGAGTGGATTTCACCACCGATGAAATAAAAGACGCCAGAAATGCCTACAGGAAGGATATGAATCCTTCAGACAAATACAGATTTGTGCGGTTCCTGCCGGAATACTCATGGCTTGGATGGAGCAATAAAAAAATTGCCATCCCTCTGACCATAAACTCAGGCAAAGATTCACACATAATTCATGACTCAAAGGCAATATCAAATAACAGTGTTAAAACAATAATAGGTTATTTCCCTGATGCTTTCCTTCAGCAGTCTGAGAAATAGATTATTTCCATGATAAATTAATTCTTCTGATTTAATCCCGTTATGCTGCGGATTACCATTTTGTGATTTGTGATTCTCTTTCTCCTGCCCGGAAGAATCAGTTTTTCCTGCGGACATTCATTATAAAAAATTGATGAATACGAAAGCGGAGTAATCACTTTTCCAAGATGTGCAATAATAATGCCATCCAGTACCCGAATAACAGGCTGATCTTTAAAAAAACCTTTCCCGCAATATAACCCCAGTACATCCCCCGGTTTACCCGAAAAATTCCCATGATATCCTTCAAGATCAACTATATTATGAATGGTTCCCTGGTATTCTGCTTTGAGTCTGATACCTATATCCTGACCGCAAAACGCTCTCAGCTTGCGGTCAATAATTTCAACAGTATCCGACCTCCAGTCAATAAATGAAGCTTTACGCGCCATATCACGCGTTGTCCTTGTCCCTTCACCAGTATACTGTGGAACTCCTTTTGCTGTTCCATCGGCAAACGAGTTTAAAACATGTATGATTGTGCTGATCCCCTCCCGATTAAGATTCTCAAGAACAGAAACCGGAGTATCATACCGGTGAATTTTAATATGTCTTGTCCATGATACAATTTCACCGCAGTCAAATGCATGATTTACTTTATGGACAGCTCCGAATATCTCCTTACGCCCTTCAAGAATTGCAAAGGTATCCGGTTCCATTCCTCTCATCTGCGGAAGAGGGGCAGGATGATAATTTATAAACCCCATTGGAGGCATTGAAAAGATCTCTGCAGGGATCCATAATGCCCACATGGTAATACCTATATCAGCTCCAAACGAACGTATATGCCCAAGCCAGATTTTATAAAATTCAATAAACTGCTGATTTTCTGCCAATGCTTTTTTAATTTTATCCGCAGGTTGAAGGAGTTCCTGTGGTATGCTGATATATGGTATAGAGTATTTACGGGCAAGGTCAGCAAGCCGGTCTGATGGATGAATTACAAGACCTGCAATTGTATGATGACTTGCAATTAATTTTTTTAACAGCAGTTCACCATAATCAATGCACCTGTTAGGCCTGTCAAGCCCCAGATAAGCTACTACCCTAAGAGATTTTTTCTTTAAAATAGTTTTCTTCAGCGGGTCAGTTTCACCGTTCATTTTTCCCTCATTTCAAGAGTACCATCCCAATCAACTGCGTCAGGTGGGTTTTCCGCGCATACATTGCAGATATTGTAATACTTGTTTACAATTTTATCATTTTTATCAACAGCCAGAATTTTATTAAATTTTTCAAGCGCCTCTGAAAACCGTTTATGCTGATAAAGCGCTATCCCTTTTTCAAGAACATCTTTTGTTTTAATTTTCATTGATTTCTGTTTGAAGGGAAGGGGATCCATTACCTCATATACTGAAACAGGTTCATTCTTCCCTTTAACCTTAACTTTTCCAAGGTTCCGTATAAGATAACGTTCCGGATGAGCGAGCTGTTTATATGTCATTTCACTTATAAGTATACGTGCTCCGTAGTGCTTTGTAAGTCCCTCCAGACGTGAAGCAAAGTTCACATTATCGGAGATCACAGTCCCTTCCATCCTTTCATCCTCACCAATAATTCCCATCATAAGAGGCCCGGTATGAAGACCCAATCCTATTTCAATAGGGGGTTCCCCTATCTTCTCGCGGTTTTCATTGAAATCATGAAGATTTTCAAAAATACCTATAGCTGCCTCCAGGGCATCATCCGCTGAGTGAGGGAACAGCGCCATAACAGCATCACCAATATATTTATCAATAAACCCGTTGTTTTCCCGTATTACCGGCCCAACATGCTTAAGGTAGGAATTCAGAAAATCAAAGTTTTCCTTCGGAGTCATTTTCTCTGAAAGTGTAGTAAATGAACGGATATCTGAAAACATTACAGTCATCACTTTGTGTACCTGATCGCCAAGCTGAACCTGTGTAACGTTCTCCTTGTCCAGATAATGCAGAAACTGTTCAGGCACAAAACGCTGATATCCTTTATTGAGATTTACTATTTCATTAATATAATTCAGTATATACTCCGACATCCTGTTGAAACCCTGCGCAAGGTCCGAAACCTCATCGTTCCGTTTACCAATACTTACTTTAGTTTCCCACTCCCCCTGAGAAAGTCTGGTTACACCGGAGCTGAGTCGTTTAATCGAGACAAGTAATAGATAGGTTACAATCATTAAAAGTATAACAAAAAGAACTGTAATAAGAAATATACGAACCAGCATTTTCATAATAAGCCTGTTATTCGCCTGGGTATAACTGTAAAGATCTGTTCCGACTTCTATAATCGCCGTCACCTTTCCATCCCTGTCATATATGGGACCTACACCGTACAACCAGCTTCCAAATGCATCACTCAGCGATTCAGTAACAATTTGCCCTTTATATGCGTTGCGATATATGCTTTGAGGATCATCAAAATATGTAAAAGGATAATATATTCCTATTCCTCCGTTAAGATACATGCATCCATAAATATTATCCTGATAAACCCGATAGATTGCAAAATAGAATCCCCTGTTCCAGTCATCATTGTTGTAATTAAATGCCTCAAGCAGTGAACCCCTGACTCTGTTATATGAATCACTCATATAATCTTCATGTTTGATTATCCGTTTAAGATCATCAGGATTAATTACTTTAGGTGCCACCTGTACCATCTGAGAAATTTTTTTGTTTAATTCTTCTTTATAACGCTCTGAAAAATCTTCTATAATCATGTTTGCGGGTAATGCAACTGATACAATAAGCATTGGTACAAAAATCAGAACCTGCTTTATCATAAGCGGAATACGCCGGTTAAGAATTTTAATATAACCAAATATTGCAGCTATTATTACAAATATTGTTCCTATGATAAAAACAGACCAGCCTGAAACTTTTAATATTACATTACTTAAAGAAATTCTGCCGCCATCTGAATAGCGTACAATGCTTTTCCCATCAGCTGACAAAACCACAGTATAATAATCGTTACAGGTTGTAATCATTCCATCTTTATTTATGCTGAACCTGTAATAGATAAAAGAACCAGTCTGTAATCCAGCTTTTTCTATTATTTCTTTGGATAAAATTGTATCCGGAGTTTTATCAGGATTTAAACGCAATACAGAGCGGCTTCCTAAATCAGTAAAATATATAATCCCCTTTTTATCAACTGCTACCCACCATGGTATTGAAAGACCTTCTTTATGATCATCTGCGGAATATAATAATAATCCATCACTCTGATCTGCAGATATATATATTTTTCCCTTTTTTGTACAATAGATGACAGATCCATCTGAATGACGTACTGCACTTGAAACAAGAAGGTTGGCATTTTTTAAAAAGACCCCGGTCTTCCTTTCGACAGATCTCTGAGGCATAACA
This sequence comes from Spirochaetota bacterium, assembly GCA_963664815.2. Classification (GTDB taxonomy): domain Bacteria; phylum Spirochaetota; class UBA4802; order UBA4802; family UBA5550; genus WRGT01. Next base: position 561,404 of record CAXXHB010000002.1, on the reverse strand, counting down.
ACGCGTATTGACTGTATGCCTTGATTGTCGATATCAAACCATTCGACTGTCTGCTTCTCTGCATGTAATGAAAGAAATTGTCCGCGCTGAACAAGAGAAGGACCTCTTTCTTCAGATTTATAATTTTTTGAATATATAACCTCTTCAAAAACTCCGGCAGCACTGTAACGGAGAATTTCCTCCCTTACCATGAAAAACCCTTCATTATCAAGAACACCATTTATTACATAAAGCATTCCTCGCTCGTCCACCGCTATCTCATAGGCATAAAAAAAAGAACCTCTTTCCCTTGATCCCCCTTCAATAATCCATGAAAGATTTCCACGTACATCTATTTTAACAATACGCCTCATTGAGCGATCTATTACATAATTACTCCCCTCATTGTCTGTTATCGAGTAGGATGGATTTTCATAGTGAAAATCTCTATTGAAGGGATTTGAAAACAAACTCGAAGAAAATTTATATGATATAATACCTGATATTGTAATTGCCAGAACCAGTACTGACATCATAATATAATGCTTACTTTTCATACTGCTCCTGTAATCAATCCATTAATATTAAACCCCTCCCTCTGCGGAGAGATGTTAATTCAATTTTTTCTCATTGCGAAAAAAATATATAATGCAGCAAAACCGAAAACTCCTGCCGCGACTATGGAAAGCCCCGCAAGCTGACCGAGAATAATCGCTAAACTGAATAAAATAGGCCCGAACATTTCAGCAAATTTACCCACCATCTCAAAATATCCGATTGCCTGGTCCTCTCCTATTGCGGTGGATGCCTTCATGTCCAGAAAATAATTATTCTGTGCGCTTACGCAGAATCCTTCAGTTATACCCATAATAATAAGCGCCATAACCGCTCCGGCAAAGCTGCCTGTAATTGCCGAAATAAGAAGAGCACAGGCCCACAGGGCAGATCCGAAAACCATAGTACTTCCGGATTTCATCTTACTGCTGAAAAATCTGCTCAGAACCGGACCAAGATAAATGACAAATACACCGTTTAATATAAACAAACGTCCTACTGTCGAAGATGAAACTTTGTTTGCCTCTGCAAAAATCGGAAAAAAGTAAGTGAGAAATGTACTCGCTACATATGTCGGAATAACAATAAGAAGAAAAAAACCGATGACAAGCGGATCTGAAAAAAATGTTTTCATACTTGATGTAATAGCTCCCTTCTCAGGAATCTTATGGACAGCAGTTTCCATGAATGACATTTTTCTGAAATATAAAAGATCAAACAAAAAAGCCACCAGAAGAACTACAAAGGCAAAATAAAATACTGCAGAATAACTAAGCTTATCAGCAATTATACCTCCGACAACTGCTCCAATTGCAGTACCAACAATCATTGCAGAATAAAAATTGGAAAAGCTCTCTCCCCGCATCTCCTGCATACCTTCACAGTTAATTAATCCCCGCATGGACATAAAGAAAAATCCAGCGCCAAGACCTGTTATCCCTCTCGCTGCAAGGAATGTTATCATTCCGCTCGACAATCCTGAAGCAAGCAGCCCGATTCCTGTTACCAGAAAGCCAAGACGTGCAACAAAGCGCCAGCCACGATTTGAAATCAGGGTTCCTGAATAGATACTGGAAATACCGAAAAAAAGCATCTCACATGAAATAGGCAGCCCAAGAACAAGATTTTTTGAAAGACCTGGAACCGGATGATAAAAGTTCTGCATCATCAGCGGGATAAATACAACAGACATGGAAATTGCTGTAAAGAAAATGAATGTAACAGGCCGTGCAAGAAATGCATCGGTATAATGATCTGCTTTTCTTAGAGTTTTACCCTCTGCAAGGAGACGGATCCGTTTCTCTCTCTGCTTCAGCATTTCAATAAGAAAAGTTGCTTCAATCATAGCAAGCACAAAAATTACCAGCATTGTCACAACATCAAGTATAATTTCACGGATTAGCCTGTTATTCTCCTGCGTAAAACTGTAAAAATCTGTCCCGATTTCCAGCAAAGCTATTACCTTACCCTCTTTATTACAGATTGGGCCCACTCCGTAAAGCCAGCTCCCCCATGGATCATTTACAGATTCTGTAACAATTTCCCCTTTATATGCACTGTGATAAATACTTTGAGGATCATCAAACCATGATAAAGGATAATAAATACCAACTTCCCCGTTGAGATACATAAAAGCATAGAGTCTTTCATTAATTACCTTATAAAGAACAAAATAATAACTATTGTTCCATTCATCTTTATTATAATTCAGCGAAGTAAGAAGATCTTCCCGTATTGCACGGTAATCCTTTCCAAGAAAATCACTCTGATGCGTAATTTTTTCAAGATTGGAAGCTTCAATAACTTTTGGAATTATCTGTACCATCTGGGCAATCTTATTTAGCGCTGCTTTCTGATAACGGGATGAAAAGTTCTGCACAATAAGACTGGAAATAAGTACAGCCGACACACCAATCACTATAATAATACCAGCAGCTTTAAGCAGTACGTCAGGTATTTTTCTGTTCATTACATCAGTAAAAAAGAACCAGCCTAATGCTACAAATGAAATAATGCCGGCCAGAAAGATAAACCACATCATAAATGCTTTAAAAATCATTGATCCGGGATATTGCAAAAAACCTGTATGAATAAGTACTTTACCGCTGCTGTCAAGAGAAACAAGATATGAGTCATTGCAGGTAGTCAACCGCCCGTCCGGAAGAACTGAAAATCTGTAATAGGTAAATTCATCCGTTGTTATCTTCTGAGATTCAAAAATTTCACGCGAGAGAACAGGAGAGATCTGACCTTTATCTGAAATCTTCATTATTTTTCTTTTTTCAATATCAGAAAAATAAATTACCCCGGTTTTATCAATCCCTACATGCCATGGTATGGAAAGAGTTCCTGACTCTCTATCCGCTGAATACCTTATAACAGGAGACAAACCCTTTCTCTTTTCAACAATCTCCCCTTTTTTTGTGACATAGATTACTGTTTCATTATCAGAAGATACAATACTTGAAACAATCAGATTAGCATCATGGAGTTCAACTGTAAGAATATGGTTTAATGTCCCATTCAAAACATTCAAAGAATATGACCATATACCCTTAATGTCTATATCATACCAGTTGATTGTATCTCCCCTGAAAAAAAGTCCGCTTAATTGTCCTCTCTGGACGAGCGTGGGAATTCTGTTTTCTGCATCATAAGTTTTTGAATAGATTATTTTATCGAACGTACCATCTACGCTATAGCGAAGTATCTCTTCACGTTCCATAAAAAAACCGGATTTATCAAGAACCCAGTTGAGAATATATATCCTGCCCTCTTTATCAGCGATAACTTCATTCGCATAAAAAAAAGTTCCAGGATCTTTACTCCCCCCATCAATAATTGAAAGAACAATACCATTTTTATCTGAGGATATAACTCTCCTTCGTGATTTATCAATGATATAATAATTTCCCTTCCCGTCAGAAGATCCGAATGATGGTAACTCAAGTTTAATTTTAGACGCTGCGGGATTTCCAATAAGAATCCGCCAGTTCTGCATTAAACAGAATACAGAAAATCCCAGAACAAAGATAAGACCTGTATTAAGTAATAATTTCTTTTTCATATTTCCTCCAGACTGCTGTTCCCGGTTCTTTCCGAATATTTAAATTAAAAACTGTTCTTTCACAACTTCAGTGGCTAATAATTTGAAGGACACCCCTTAAAGTCAGATTCCGGATATAAACACTGCGTTAATAATCAACGAATTTTAAATGTCATAGAATGGATTCAAGCAGTTTACATTGATCATCATTTCCTGCCTTTTTTGTATTCAGATTCCAGGAAGAATTATTTAACTGTAAAACTTTAATTCAACCTCTATATACCGGAATTTTAAATTATTAAATCAATTGAGTATAATTATTCACATAACAGATGATAAATAAGGTTGTCTATAATAGATCCTTTTTCTTTAAAAAAGTCAAACTAAAATTTACTAAAGAACTATCCATCTTGTAAAAACATAACATCTTTAAAAACTTTTTTATTTTAGAAATTTTTATCTGGAATCATTTTAAATTTTCTTCTTGATTATAAACCCACGCTAAAATTAATATTAATAATCACATAAATAAACAGGTTAAAAGATGATTCTCGATTCGCATGTACACTTCAACATAATACTTGACGATAATAAATTTTCCGAGGAGATCCTTATAAAATCCCTGAAAGATAATGATCTTCAATATGCAGTTCAGATATCAATCGAAGAAAAAGATTTTATCTGGTCCCGCGATTTCTCTAAAAGAAATTCTGAAAATGGAGTTTTTTATACAATAGGAATACACCCATCGTCTCCGGCACAGGAACAGAAACTATCAAATCTGGAAATATTTGTTGATAAAGAGATGAACAGCATATACAGTAATCTTCTCTTCGGTATTGGAGAATGCGGACTTGATTATTATCGTATGCACCAGCCAAAGGTTATGCAGATTAATTCATTTGAAACGCAGATTGATGTCGCTAAGAAATTTAAACTTCCGCTGATTGTTCATTCCCGTAATGCCATGGATGAAACACTCGAAATTCTTAAAAGAAAAAATTGCGGATATGGGATTATGCACTGTTTCGCGGGAGATTCAAAAGCAGCAAAACGTGTGCTGGATATGGGGTTTTTGATATCCTTCGCAGGTAATGTTACATACAAAAATGCCTTTGAGCTGCATGATGCAATCGACTATGTACCGCTTGACAGAATACTTGTTGAAACTGACTCACCCTTTCTTTCACCTGTCCCCATGCGTGGTAAACCGAATCTTCCTGAATTCATCAAGCATACATATAAATTTATCTCTTCTTTAAAAAAAATTCCGCTTTCATACCTTGAAAATTCAGTAACTGAAAATTTTACCCGGATGCTGAAGAAATGAGCCTTTCTGAAAAAGGTATAATCATACGGGAGACTGTCGAATCTGATCTGAGGCAGATCTATTTATTAGGTAATGATGAACATTCATTTATAAGTCTTTCATTTAGGATGAGCCCTGAAAATCTCGCGGACATTTTTGCATCAGATAACACTATTCAACTTACTGCCGCCAGGAAAAAAAAAGTACTCGGTTTTATAATCGGTTCAATAAGTGACAAAGACTCCCTAATTCACTGGATGGGAGTAAAACCTGAATTTCTCAAAACCGAAATAAGGGTGGAGCTTCTGAAATCCTTCATATTGAAATCAAAAAAATCAAGCGCTGTAAATTTTATATTTGCTGTTTCTGATACATCTCCTGAAACTTTAAAATTTTTCATTGATAATGGTTTTACAGTAAAACGGACTTTAATTGAACTCCATAAAGATACATGAAGATATATTGATTCAAAGCCAGTTTAATTAAAAGTCTAAATTTTAAATACCGGTAGTAATTATGCCTTTACTTATTGACGGATTCAATCTTATTTACAAATTTCCCGACCTTGAAGCTATGATGTACATGGGCCAGCTTAATACGGCAAGGGCAGGTCTGCTTGAAAAACTTAAGGAATTCCAGAAAATAAAGAAAACTGCAATCAGTGTTGTTTTTGACGGCAAGAAAGACAAAACCATAGAAACATCCAGCGAACGTATAGGCAAAATTGATATCTATTATTCACTTGACTATTCTGCAGATTATCTTATAAAACAATTTATAAAGAAAGACCTGAATCCGAAAATGACAACTGTAATTACTTCGGATAAAGATATTATATTCTTTATCAACAGGTTCGGGGCAAAAAATATAACCAGTGAAAAATTTGCCGAATCACTGAATGCAACTATTGAAACTTATTTTAAGGAGCTGGAACTTCAGAAAGTTGCGGCTGAAAAAGAAAATCCTTCAATCTCAGAAGAAGAGATTTCATACTGGCAGAAACTTTTCCGGAAAAAATAAAGGAGTTATTATATGCCCTCTATTGATTACATGAAAGTACTGGACATAGCCGCACACACTCTTGAATCATCATCTCATATAAAAATTGAAGCCCTCGATATTAATATGTTCAAAGCAATTCTTACAAAAGAGGACAACAGCCTAATTGAAATTTTTACTATAGTAAACGAATTCGACCTTGAACTTTCTTTCAGCAAATCTATTCTTGATAAAAAAGAATTTATAAAATGGCTTTCCGATTTTGAGTTTCAGCTTGAACAGAATTTTTTCACAAATATATCAATTGAACATTCACAAAGTGCAAGAGAGTATAAAATAATGATATTATTTTAACTTTTAATTTACAAAAGTTTTAAATAACTGAACTTTTAAAACTGCCATTAATGTCCTTTTAAAAATTAAGTCAGAATACTTTTATTCCTTGAATAATAATTTAATATGTTTAACTTTGTCTGATTAAAATAATTATAATAGTATTCTTTCCAGTTAAATAATAAATAAATGAGGTAAATTTATGAGCGACCCGAAAATAAAGCTTACTAAAGACGGTTATATCGCAACCATTACATTTTGCGATCCCAGCGGACTTAACCTTCTTAATAGTGAAGTGATTTTAACACTTGCGGATATTCAGGAAGATATATCCAAAGACAATCAGTTGAGAGCCGTAATAGTCTGTACAGATGGCGCACATTTTTCCGCAGGTGTAGACACCGGATTTCTGAAAACAGTTGATACAAGATTTGTAAAAGATAATCTCAATTTCCTTCAGAGAACTTTCAGCAGGTTCCAGGAGTTTCCGATGCCGGTAATTGCAGCAATCAAGGGATTCTGTCTCGGCGGAGGGCTTGAACTTGCACTGAGCTGCGATATAAGAATTGCGGCAGAGGGGGCAACTCTTGCATTACCTGAGGTTAAATTCGGACTTGCAGCAGATCAGACCGGGACTACAAGACTTACAAAGCTCGTTGGAATAGGACAGGCAAAAAAACTTTCCCTCTTCACAGAGATGATTGATGCTGCCGAAGCCTACAGGATTGGACTTGTTGAATATCTTGTCAAGCCTGAAGAACTGGAAAGTAAAACACTACAGCTTGCAAAAAGGGTAGCAAATCTTTCGCCATCTGCAATAAGATTTGCCAAGTGGGGAATAAATGTTGCTGCTGAGGGTAATACTTATGCAAGCCTGATGTTTGAACAGGCACAGTCAATCTACTGCTTCGGAACAGAAGACAAACAAGAATCAGTCAATGCTTTCATCGAAAAAAGAAAACCTGTATTTAATGATAAATAAAATTAAAAACTCCGCCATCAGGCGGAGTTTTATTTTGAATAATGCAGAAGGTGCACAGCCCATTACTGAAGGCGACGCTGATAAAAAGAGTTAACAGATTCGTTGCCGAAATCCTGATCGACAATAAAAAACTTCATGTATATGTTCCCAACACCGGGCGCCTTTCCGAGCTTGCCCTGCCTGGAAGTGAAATCCTTCTTTCTCCTATTAATGCAAAATACCGTTATAAAATACTTTATATTATTAAAAAGTCTTTCCCTGTAATGATAGATTCAACTTACAGTAACAGTCTCTTTTATGAACTTCTCCTTAATAAAAAAGTCCCGGAATTATGTCTTTTTGATTCAATAACAAGAGAACCGGTATACGGGAATCACAGATTTGACTTTCTGTTAAAGCATATCAATGAAAAATCATTCATTGAATTAAAATCATGCACCCTCTTTTATAAGAAAACAGGATCTTTCCCCGACGCAGTAAGTTCACGTGCATCAGAACATATAAAATCTCTTGCTGAATCAGGTAAAGGAAAACTGGTCTTTTTCGTTCTTAAAAATGATATAGAAATATTTCTTCCGAATTATCATACCGATTTTACATTTTATGAAACTCTGAAAGAGAACAGAAGCAGGATAGACATTCACGCCTTCGCTGTTCAGTATGATGACAGACTGAAGATTCGATCATTGAGAGAGATCCCTGTATGTATACCAGAAGTTAAACCAGATGGATTATTCCTCCTTATAATCTTTAATTCTGAAGAGACTGTTAACAATGATGGAGAGATAATTGAAAAAGGATTCTATATATACTGCTCCGGTACTGAAAAAAACATTTTCCGCGTAATAAAAACACTTAAAGGAAAAAATGGGCTTAAAAGACTTTTGCCGGATAAAGGTTTCAGCAGAATGAAAATTATTACCGATCTCCCGGTAGTTACCGACACAATTACAACAGGTGATGTAACAAAACAACTTATAAAGAACTCCGGTATTCCGCTCAACCTGCAGGATAACAATACAGGAAGCCAGAATATTGATCTTGTATACTACAAAAACAATCCCGCAGACGAATCATGGTTCTGGGATATGATCCTTGAATTGAGATTCGGAGAGTATTAGATTTTACTTTCATGCTTAATGTTAATTATCAGGGCAATTGCTATTGATCCATAGGCAACAAAACTGCGGAAATATTCACCCAGAACCGCATTAGCGAAAAGGTTCTGCCCGGCCTGAGGTGTTACAATATAAAGCGAGTGAAAAAGAATTATACCGACAATCGCGTGACGTATTTTCGCCTCCTTAATTGTTGCTCCTCCGGCGAGAAGTGCCGCGCATGAGAAAATATCGGAATTCATGTGAGCAGTATAAACATTGACCATCCCTATATTCTGAAGAAAAATAATCTGACCGAGGCATGCAAACACCGTTGAAATAATGATCGCCACTATTCTTGTTCTGTCCGTATCGATACCGGCAAGTTCAGCCGATACTTGATCAGCTCCCACTGCACGGAATTTCTGCCCCATCCGTGTACTTAAAATAATTTTTAAACTTCCAGCCGCCCCCACTGTCAGCAACAGCATAAAAACCGGTATCTGAATACCATAAACATCGATAAGGAGCAGCCTTTCCAAAATATTCCTGTATGGAGCCAGGTCAACCATATTCCTTATACCGGCTCCCCTGGAAAGAAGAAGTTCACTGTTAGATGCCGGTATAAATGTCCCATAACCAACGAGAAAAACCAGCTGGTAAAATCCAGATCCAAGTATTCCTATTATCATTGTTGCAATCATCTCATTACCTTTAACCCGGTTAAGGTATGATCCAATTGCATAACCGCATGCTACTGAAATAACAATCCCATAAAAAACAGCGCCGGCAATTCCTGCAATGCCGCTCACTCTATGATCAAGCATGATTATCCAGCCAGCCTGAGCAGCCATTGCCCCTACAATAATTGAAAAATTCAATCCCATCCCGGCAGTTATCGGGATAATAAGCGCAAAAACAAGAAGTGAATCCCTTATTATACGCGTTATTACCTCGTTAATCACAAATCCTGCACTTAACCCGGAAAATGAAAATGCCATTAATGTCAGAATAAAAAAAATTAACGGGACCGGATTTAATCTTTTCATCATGAATGCCTTTGAACTTCATTTCTTTTTGCAAAAGCATAAAGAATTACAAAACTTGTCACTATCATTCGTATTATCTCCGTCATCTCTGGAATAAGTAATGCATTGGCAACCGGCAATGACAGAAGGAACAGTGACTGATAAAGAATAACTCCAAACAGCGCATGACGGAGATATGTTCTTCTTCCGGAGCCCCCGCCGAGAAGAAGAGCAGAAACTGCAGGAAACGCAGCCATCAATGGAGCATCATAAAGCTCAATAAACCCATATTGCTGCGCGTAGATACATGTCCCTGTCGAGGCAAGCATAGTCGACATTATTACAGAAATTATTCTCATCCGCGCAATGTTCACTCCGTTTATCCTTGCGAAAGATTCATTCTCTCCAGCTGCATTCATAAGCAGTCCTGTCCTGCTTCTTGAAAAAAGATAAAGAAACAGCAAAATCATCGCAATAAAGATAATCGAACCTCCCGGAATAATTATCTCTCCTGCTCTGAACTGTATAAGGTTATAAAGCGATTTCTCCCAGAAATCTTTAAGCCCTATGGTATTCCTTAAGCCACTACCACCCAGAATCCATATCATCTGCGGATGAGAAAAAGGGGCCACTACCCAGAAAAGACACATTATCGATACAAAAGAAAAGCCTGTAAATGTTGCAGCAATCTCCTCCCTCCCTTTTACCCTGTTCAGTAAATATCCGTATAATACACCTGCAAAAACAGCTACCGGAAATGAAATCAAAACAGATTCAATAAAACCGGAAAGACCCTTTCCTCCGAAGTTTGCAGTTATAACCATCCCCAGCAGACCGGAAATAGCTCCCACGGGCAGTCCGAAGTTCAAGCCTGCGCCGCTGTTTACCATCGGAATGAGAGAAACAACAAGTATGCAGTTAAGAATAAGTCGTACAATAAGATCATTCACTATCGAAGATGGTGTTACATTTATTTTCAGCGCAATAATAAAAAGAGTTGCAGTAAAAATTATTATTATCATCTGCGGAAACGGAGGAAAATATCTTCTCATCAGCAATTTTTCCCTGCAAATGCAAGTGCAAATTCACCGGCAGGATGCTCCGGTGTAAGAATGCTGAAAATTTCCCCTTCATACAAAACAGCTATACGGTCACAAACTCTCATCAGTTCTTCGAGTTCACTTGAAACAATTATAATTGTAGTTTTCCTGTTTCTGTTCATCTCAAGCAACAGGTTCAGTATTATCTCTTTTACACCAATATCTATTCCCCTTGTAGGCTCAAAAACCATCAGTATTTCCGGTGAAAGTGATATCGCCTTAGATATTATCACTTTCTGCTGATTGCCTCCGCTCAATTCAGAGACTTTCTGGTGAGGCCCTGTGCATTTGATATTCATTTTTTTTATATATGATACTGCTGTTTTCTCAATCATTCTGAACTTCAGCAAACCAAATACGGATGTAAACTTTTTTGTTGTGCTTATCAAAGTAAATACAATATTCTCTGCAACTGAATGATCGGGAAGCAGTCCATCTTTTCGTCTCTCCTCCGGGATATAGCAAAAACCTTTCCTGTAAAAAGAGCTTATGTCGCCCGGAATTATTCTTTCTGCTCCTATAGTTATATCACCACTGCATGGAATGAGTCCCATAAGCGCCTTACCCAGCAACATCTGTCCCTGTCCGCTCTGCCCTGTTATTCCAATTATCTCGCCTTTTAGCACTTCAAGAGAGAAATGATCAAGCTTTTCCCCCCCTGCGTGGCAATTAATATTTTCCATTTTAAGAAAAGTTGCGCTGTTCTCCTCTTTATTGCAATGATTCTTCCGGGCAATATTACCAATACTTCCAAGCATAGTACATGCGATCTCTTCAGTGTCTGTATCTACAGTATTAAACAATCCGGCAACTTTTCCATCACGCAGAACTGCAACCATGCTGCACAATGACATCACCTCTTCCAGTCTGTGAGAAACAAATATTACAGAAACACCTCTTTCTGCCAAACGTTTAACCTGATCCATAAGCCGTACGCTTTCTTCACTTCCAAGAACTGCAGTTGGTTCATCCAGCATCAGGAGTTTCAGTTTTCCGTAATTTATTACACGTGCAAATTCAATTAACTGTCTTGATCCCACGTTTAAATTCATTACATCCAGGCCGGAATCAAGATCCGTCAAGCCCAGTTCTGTTAAAACCGCAGCAGCTTCCTCCATATCCTTTTTCCTGTCAATAAGCGGGAAGTATAAATTATTCATCCTACTGAATGCCCTGATCCTGTTTTCACGCCCCAGCATAATGTTTTCTGCTATTGTAAATGAAGGTATAAGTGCGAACTCCTGGTAAACCATTCCTATTCCAATCTTTAAAGAATCGGCTGGTTTTTGAGGTCTGATAGGATTTCCTTCAAAAAATATCTCACCTGTAAAACCGCCTGTATCGGCAATAACAGGGCTCCCGGCAAGAATTTGCATCAGTGTACTCTTGCCGCTCCCATTTGCTCCCACCAGCCCGAGGATCCTTCCTTTTTCAAGAGAGATCGAAACATCCTTAAGCGCAAACTCTGATCTGTATTTTTTGGATAGATGTGATACTTTAAGAAGCTCTTTCATGGATTTATCCTCATCCATTAATAGATGGGACCAGAATGGGGTGAAAATATAAGTCTGCTGCTTCAAAGCAAAATAAGTTGCAACTCATATATATTTTCACCACACTCCGGCCCTATACCGTAAAAGGTTGCGGACATATTTGAAAAATAATTACTTCTCAGTATATTATGGAGTCAATAATAATCAAGTAGTAATTGGTCATCCCCGGCTTCATAGTATTGAATGTAACATTTACTCCTGCTACATCTTTAGCCTTTGCCTTAACCTGATCTATATTCTTGAGATCTATTTTTTTCTCAACAGCTGCTTTAGCAAGCTCAAAGGCAAACGTAGGCAGGAATATGCTTACAGAAACCGGCCAAGTTGACAATCTTCCCGCCATGTTCCCCGCTTTAACCTTTTCTTTTATCATAGCATTAATCTTATCAAAATTTCCTGTATCTTCCGGTTTAATAGAAAGTCCAAGCGCAGCAGGAAATCCCTGTAGAGGAGTAGGGCAGCACTGTTCAGGCATAATAAAACCGAGTTCCATCGCCTTTGCTATAATTACATCCTGCATTGGACAGTTTGTTCCAAATACGGCAGTTTCTTTCCCGTATTTCTTTATTTGCCTCGGAATATCCTCCTGCAGAAACTGAAGCATTGCCTGCCTGTTGCTTCCGGCTTGCGGATCTGGTGTAAGCACTTCCACAAATTTCAGACCTATTTTTGCACATGTCTGCTTCATCATTTCACGTCTCTTTGATATTACCTCTTTGGCAATATGTGTAGGAAAAGAATAGTGAATTAAGGTTTTTGCTCCCATCTTTTTTGCTTTTTCAGGAATAAACTCTCCACGTCTTACCCAGTCTGTATCAAGAGCCAGATCAACATACTTTGCCATCATGTCGGGATCATCCCATATCGGCGCAGTGATTACAACCATATCAGGTCTCTTCTCTTTAACTTTCTGTATAGCCGGGAGTATCCCGCTCACTCCTGCTGAAATAACTATTGCTTTTACATCTTTATCATCAGCAAAACTCGCAATCTGGGTAATACCAGTTTCCTGTTCTTTTGAAAAATTATCAGGAAGGATTATATGCTTTGTCATTCCTGGATATTTTTTACCAAGTGCATCTGCAGCCCTGAATTCCTCTTCGCTGTTGGAAAGAGAAGGTGTCACAATCCCGATTTTAAATTCTGCCGTTCCACCACTCTTTTTGCATGAGAAAATACAAACTGAAAGAGCGATTACAGCAATCATTGATGCCATTTTTTTTATCATTACAATCTCCTTTTTATTATTATATTCAGTCACCCATCAGTTCGAGAAAAGCCTGAATCCTTACCCGTATCTGCTGGATGTCATTTTCAGAATAATCTGTTTCAATCTGGATATATGGTTTCCCATGATCAGAAGTAACATATTCCCTGATCATGAAAGCTTCAATATTATACGTATGGCATCCCTGCCATGTCAGCTCCACGACACCGTCAATTCTGTAATCGCGGATTATATCACCAATAATATTCAATCTCCCGTCATTTGGAGTCATGCATGGACAGGCAATGTTTAAATATCTTCTCGCAAGCGCTTCCATCGGTTTTTCATCATCTTTCACATTAACTCCAACGGTCTTAAGCCCGCCGCAATTTTCCATTGCAACAACTATCCCGCCGGTATCTTCAATTATTTCCAGCAGTTTCTTGTTGGTATTCGGGCACCCTGTAATAAGTATTCTCGGCCTGCATTTTACTTCGTCAATAAACGACAGATCGTTGATTCGTTCTCCGGCTTCCTTTGCTGCGCTTTTTATCTCTTTAATCCTTTCAGGTATATCACAGTCAAAACCACGCGCTCCGGTTATATAATCAAGTTCTCTTCCATACAAAAGAGGGTATACCCCCGTGTTAAGTTCAAACAGTTCCCTTGTAGCATCCCTGCAGGCATTATACAATTTAATCTGCGCCGAAAGATTATCATCAGTAACTTCTTTTCCTGTAAAATTTTCCATCAGGGATTTCACTTTATACAGTTCATTCAACCAATAAGCGAAACTCTCATCTGTTCCGGATGTTTGAGGAAGCTGCAGCAGATGCAGAGGCTTAATCCTCGATAGAAGTTCAAACATCTTCTTTTTTCCGTCGCAGGTAGCATCCGCCAAAAGGTAATCGGAATAGTGAAAAAACGGGCAGGTGTCGGTCAAAGCAAAACCGTAACTTGCTTTGATAAGTGGGCAGAGATTTCTGGGTAGATGTTTCTCCGAGTCATGAATCGGTTTCTGAGAACCTGCACATAATGATACAGGGATCGCGCCTGCTGCTGCAATTATTTCCGGAGGCGTAAATGCACAGTAAGTCCCGACAACTTTCTTGCCCAGTTCCTTCTGTTTTATCCCCTTACTGAAGATATCCTCTTCTATTTTTGTAAGATATAACTTGTCAAATTTCATTTACTATTACCTGATGTTTTACTTAATCTTCCAGTAACTATCGTATCCGATTAAAGCTGCGCCAACTGCCCCGGCAGACTGTGCTTCGGGGTAGGTGACTATCTCCTCCCCTATTCTCTTACCAAGATTTTTCCTTATAACTGAATTGTTAGAGACCCCACCGGTAAAAACTACCAATCCCGATACACGGACTCTCCCTGTAAGATGCAGAATTTTACCCGATATGGATTCAAGAATACCCGCAGCAATTGATTCCTTACTTACACCACGTGCTAAAAGGCTTATGACCTCACTCTCAGCAAATACTGCACACATGCTGTTAATCATTGCAGGCTCGGCTTCTCCGGCAAGAATTTCAAGCTGATCAACTTCACTCCCAAGAATGTGAGACATTACCTGAAGAAATCTTCCTGTACCGGCAGCGCACCTGTCATTCATGATAAATTCAATAACCTGCCCTTTTTCTCCAACTGCTATTGCCTTGCTGTCCTGTCCCCCTACATCAATCACCGTCCGGGCTTCATGATTGAAGAAATTAGCTCCTCTTGCATGACATGTTATCTCTGTTACCCTTTTATCAGCAAATACGATAGAATCTCTTCCATAACCTGTTACTGTGATAAACCGGCTGTCATTCCCATGCATTCCGCTTATTTCAACAAGACGCCTGAGGATTGTATCCCCCGACTCTCTGAGATTCCATCCAGTAGGTATAATATCAGTAAGAAGTTTTTCTCCGTCATATACTGCACCTTTAGTGCATACTGACCCTATGTCTATTCCGATTGAATACAAATGCTTATACCTTAACTGCGCTCATATACGAGACAGCGCCCCATTCTTGCTCAGCAACTCCGTAATCGCACATCACTATAACAGCAATTGCCGGTTATTATATGTCTTTTAATATAATTATCCAGCAATATCTGACTTTGAAACAAAAAGATGTCTATCCATTTTTTCAATAAGTTATATTAATATTTCTAACAACTTTCAAATGAGGTCTGATAAGTAAAATGTGCAAGGATGGATAATAAACATAAGCCTAGGGCAGAAATATTTTTTATTATCGTCCTTTTTATATCTATTATACTATAATAGCAGACTATTTTTTGCGGGAGATTTTATAATTCTTTCTTATAATTTTTTAAATGTTGCTTTGCTCTATTTTAAAACTTTCTCGCGAATGTTCTTTATTATATTCATTATACAAAAGATCGGGAAATTGTGATTTATCATTTCCCTCCGAAAATTTTTTTAATCAAATCCTCTCTGCCTATTTTCTTTAACCTGCGTTTCAGCTTTTCCCGGTTTTCTTCTTTATACCAGAAAAGAAAACCTCTCTGGTCGTTTCTATCCTCGCTGCTTCTTGCACAATAAATTTTCTTATTTGTATAAGGATCGAATCCGGTATAATAAATCACCGATGACAGAGTCATCGGAGTCGGAGTAAAATCCTGAACCTGTTCAAGTCTGAATCCTCCGCTTTTGGTTAACGCTGCAAGCTCTGCCATATCTTCAATTTCTGATCCGGGGTGTGATGAAATAAAATAGGGAAGAATCTGTTGCTGAAGTCCTGCTCCGACAGATATTCTTTCAAAAACTTTTCTGAACATTTCAAACAACTTATACGAAGGTTTTCGCATTAATTTAAGAACACGGTCTGATGTATGCTCAGGAGCAACCTTCAATCGCCCCGCGACATGATCCTTTACAAGCTTTTCCGTATATTCATTACAATGATATTTTTTTCTCTTTTCCTGATCATCACATAAAAGCATATCATAGCGTATACCGCTGGAGATAAATATTTTCTTTACACCTGGCACTTTCTCCGCTTTTTTATAAAGATTAATAAGAAGCTTATGATTAAAAACAAGATTTCTGCAGATTAATGGATAAAGGCAGGAAGGTTTTATGCACTTTCTGCATATAGAAGTATCATCCCCTCCCATTCTGTACATGTTGGCGGAAGGACCTCCCATGTCAGAGATATATCCCCTGAAATCATCCATTTCTGCTACTTGTTTTATTTCTCGTAAAATCGACTCTTCTGATCTGTTTGTCACCATTTTCCCCTGGTGCATTGTTATTGAACAGAAACTGCATCCTCCAAAGCACCCTCTGTGAAGCGTAACCGAATGACGAATCATATCGTAAGCTGGCACACCACCCTTCGAATTATATTTCGGATGTGGAAGTCTTGTATAGGGAAGATCAAAAGCTATGTCGATATTATCACTTTCAGCTTCAACCCTGAAAGGATTTATAACAATCGACGATCCTCCCGTTTTCTGTATAAGTCTTACCTGTTCATAGCATGACACATATTTTTCAATAAGGACATGATTTGCTGCAAATTTTCTCTTATCATCAACACACTCTTCATGTGAATAAAGTTCAACATCTTCCCAGTTTTTATTAGGCGGAAACTGCTCGATACCTGATATTTTCAATCCGGTCTGAGATACCGTTTTTAATGATGAAAAAGGAACTCCTTTTTTCATTAATTCAATGCTTTCTATCAGAGGTTTCTCCCCCATTCCGTAAACAAGAAGATCTATCGTGCCTGAAGAAAGCACAGAAGGTCTCAGAGAGTCACTCCAATAATCGTAATGAGTAAATCTCCGCAGTGACGCTTCAACTCCGCCTGCAACTACCGGCACCTCGGGGAATAGCTTCTTTAAAATTCCGGAATATACCTGAACTGCGTAATCCGGTCTGAATCCGCTTTTTCCACCGGGAGTGTATGCATCATCAGAACGAAGCCGTTTCCCGGCAGTATAATGATTCACCATTGAATCCATGCATCCAGATGTTACAGCAAAAAATAATTTTGGAACCCCAAATTTTTTAAAATCCCGCAGGTCATCCCGCCAATTCGGCTGAGGGACAATGGCGATTCTTAATCCCTGGCTCTCTATAACTCTTCCTATCACTGCACTACCGAATGATGGATGGTCGACATAAGCATCCCCCGAAAACAGGATAACATCAAGTTCACTCCATCCGCGGATTTCGGTTTCTTTTTTTGAAACAGGTAGCCAGTCAGTTATCTTATATTTTTTATTCATTTTTCACAGTTATCTTAAATATT
Organism: Spirochaetota bacterium; assembly: GCA_963664815.2. Taxonomy (GTDB): domain Bacteria; phylum Spirochaetota; class UBA4802; order UBA4802; family UBA5550; genus WRGT01. The sequence continues at coordinate 543,930 of CAXXHB010000002.1, read as the reverse complement.
ATTTATTTATTAAAAACAAAATGTCTCTATATTAGAACTTTTAGACAAATATTCAACAATATTATACTTTTCAAATGCGAACCATCTATCAACTCTATATTTTATATATCATATTTAAATTAAATATGATATATAAAATAATTAATTCCGGATAAAATTTTGTTGAAAAAAAATAAAAGTCAGGAACAATAATCCATAATTGAGGGTCTAAGGATTCGTAAAATTATGGATCCTTCTGCAACGTTTTGCTTCTCATGTTCAGATGGTCAAATTGGTCTCTATTTAGTCAGAAAAATAATTTTGACCACCCTGAATTACTATACCTTTCTATATTTCACTCCTTCATAGAAAGATATAAATTTATTTCTTTTTTTTAAATCCGTAAAAAATTTTTTCTCTTTGATTCTTATTATTATTTTATTACTATCAATTAAAAATGAGTGTAAAACTATGAAAAAACTACTAACAATCATTGCAATAACAGTTCAGCTGTTTATTTTTAACCCGCTATTTTCAGCGGTGTATGAAGCATCAACTCTTCACAATTCCGTTTCAAGATCGGAAACTGTTCAGGATCTTTTTATGAAAAGATGGGACATTCTACAGGACAAGAATTTCTATTTCGACATTTATGGAAAAATTAACTGGGTTTTCGACTTTGATGTAAATACCGTTAATGCCGGAACCGGGAAAACCGAATCTACCGAACTCCGTCTTGTAAGAACATATGGAAGTATGACCGTTGCATTACCGATCACCGGCTTCCGGGAAAAAGCAGAAGATCATGATTTTATTTTAGCCCTTACAACAACCGGTTTTCATTATGGCCTAACTAAAAGTATTGAAGTAGGGAGGGGAAGTGCCGGCAGCGAGTCTGTAACCGATTACAAACATTCACAGTTTTTTGATGACATATATGCTTTTTCATTGCTATACAGAGATTACTTTACTTTTCATGGCGGAATGATTTTTAACAAAGAATACGCTCCTAAAAATGATGGTACCATGGATTATACAGATCCTGTTAAAAGCTACAGTAAACTCTTCTACGCCATCGGTGTGATGAAATTTATGGCCTTCAGCATGAATATAGACGAAGGGAAACCTCAATCAACTAAAACAGAAATCAAAATCAACGAACTTCTCAGCCATATAAAAGATGTGTCCAATAAATACTATCCGGTATTTTCAATAGGTTATGAACGAACTATGGCATATAACGACGAACTTTATGATTCTGTGTGGGTTGATACTGCAACTGGAAAAGGTTCTTCAAGCACTTATGTAAAAGATTCTGCCACACTTAATGTACTTTCAACGAGAGTGGTTCAGAGAATATCCGATTTCTTTACTATTGAAGGATTTTATGGTGCCCAGTACATCAATAAAGATATATACTCAAAAACAACCGGCAATAAAATAAATGTCGCCAAATCAAAGGAGTGGAATATCCTCATCAACCTCGATCCTGTCACTCCGCCTGAAAATACAAAATATAAGGTATATACAGGTATGAGCTGGTATTGGGACCCGGCTATTGCGATACATAGAGATAAACCAAGTAAAGGCAATGCTGTATATGGATGGATTCTCGCCGCTGAAGCTGATTTTGTAAATTACGGTGGCGACTTAAAAACCCAGTATAACTATTCAACCGAGCTGAAAAAACTTATGGAGGCATCTGATAAGTGGTCGGTTGAAGGTAGTTTATTTTTCAGGATATAAAGAGGGAATAATATGAGATATTTTAAACTGATAATTATAGCTGCATTTTTAAGTTCCATTTTTACCGGATGTTCATATGTATCCGATATGGCTGAAGGGGCAATTACAAAGAGGTCATCATTCAGCGTTAATGCTACATATAGCGGCGGTAATGTAATATTAACTTGGGATAAAACAGACACTTCAAATACTTTTGCGGGAATTGAAGTCTATCGGACATCACAAAAAGACGATGAGTACTCTAGTTATGAACTTGTTGCAAGCAGATATTCTACTAGTTTGCTAAATAGTGGTGATTTATCATCTGGCTTAACAACAAGCTGTAATGTTGATGCTCCAACATCTTCTGGAGTTTATTTTTACAGAATTGGAATTATTCATATCGATACTGATGATAATGACATTCCATATAATGCAAGTAATCAATCACAATATAACCAATATACAAATATTGATGCAATAAGCGGTTACGGTCAAATTGTAATTCCTTAATATTAATTTTGCTTTGACTCCGCTCAACCGGTTTTTAATCATGGTTCCGGGCGGAGTTTTCCAATCACTAAATCTCATGTTTATCGAGAAAATTTTCCATATGCTTAACAACATATTACAAGCACTGAGAGATTTCTATGTGTTACTTGTCACTTATCTTTGAAAAATCAATAAGGTTCTTAAAATTCCTCAGGATACCCTCAAGAATTGAAAGCCTGTTATCCCGTACTTCAACCCTTTTATCCATAACAAGGACTTTATCAAAGAAAATGTCAATAAACTGTTTCGCTTCAGATATAAGTTTAAATAGATCAATATACCTGCTCTCTGAAATGAGTGTTGCTATTTCTTTCTCCCTTGTGCTGAAAAAACTGAATAATTCTTTCTCTTCATTCCCCTCAATTAGTGACTCACTGAAAACAAGCTTATAATCTTTGTTTTCTTTTCTGAATCCGTTTACTATATTGTTCATTCTTTTAAAACCAAGAAGAAGTTCAGAAAATTTTTCATCATTCCTGAAACTGTTGAGGCTTTTCGCTCTTCTGTAAAGCTCAAGATAATTCGTATTACCTGCAATCATGCATGCATCAATCTCATCATACCTGAATCCTTCATCAGAAAAAATCGTTTTCACCCTGGCGTTAACAAACTCAACGATTTTATCAACAATCTCTTTCCCGTTTTTATAATTTGACGAAACATCCACCAGTATTTTATGCAAATCAAGCGAAAGATTGTTTCTTATAATAAGTTCAACAACTGCATTTGACTGACGTCTCAAAGCATACGGATCCTGAGAACCCTTTGGGATATTACCTACAGAATATGAACCGAAAATATTATCAATCTTCTCCGCAAGTGAAAGTACAACAGAAACAATTCCGGATGGAACAGCATCCCCGTAAAATCTCGGCCGGTAGTGATCATTGATAGCCTCTGCAACTTCTTTTTCTTCACCATCATTCAGTGCATATATCCGGCCAACCTTTCCCTGGAGAGAAGCAAATTCATAAACCATCGCAGTATCAAGGTCTGCCTTGGAAAGATAAACAGCCCTGTCAATCTTCGCCTTTAAATTGTCATCAAGATTCAGTGTATTGGATATATTCGAAGCAACTTTCCTCATCCTTTCAATCTTGTCATAAATAGTTCCTAGCTCTTTGTGAAAAAGAACGTTCTTCAAAGAGTCAACTCTCTGTGCAAGCTTGAGTTTTGCATCCTCTCTGTAGAAAAATTTTGCATCGGTAAACCTTGCAGATATTACCTTGACATTACCCTTTATAATATTTTTGTTCTCAGGATTATTAGCCGTAACAAGAAATTTATTAATCAGTTTACCCTGGCTGCTCAGTATCGCAAAATATTTCTGATGCTCCTTCATTTCAGTAATAAGAACAATATCTGGTATTTCCAGAAAGTCTTTGTTAAATTCACATGTAATTATGTGGGGATCTTCAACAATGAATGTAACTGTATCGAGTAGTTCCTCATCTTCATTAAGAATTCCACCTGCGTCCTGTGCTGCCTTAACAAGTTCTCGTCTTATCAAATCTTTCCTTTCATCCTGATCAAGAATTACTCCGTTCTCCTTCAGCTTGTCAGAATAAGTTGAAATGTCAGTTATCTCTATCATTTTGTTATGCTGTACAAAATGCCCCCGTGTAAGATTGCCCGATTTAATTCCATCTATTTCAAAAGGTATTACTTCATTGTTAAACATCAGCACAAAGTATTGAATAGGACGCGGAAAAGTTATTTTCTTATCGCTCCATTTCATTCTTTTTGGAAACTGAAGACTGATTAAGCAACCTTCAAGTATTTCAGGAATTATCTTTTCGGTTTTTTCAGAAGTAAGAATTTTCGACGCATATACATAATTCCCTTTATCTGTTTCCCTGATAGATGTATCCTTTAACTCAATTCCGTTTCCCTTTAAAAAGCCTTCCATGGCCCTTGTCGGATTTCCTGCACTATCAAAAGCAGCCTGTGCCGATGGGCCTTTAAGTTCTACAGTCTCACTCCTCTGCGACTTTGCAAGACCTGAAGCAAGAACAACCAGCCTTCTGGGAGTCGCATACACTTCTATATTATTGAAATCAATTCTCAACTCGGCAAATCTGTCTTTAAATATATTTTTTAAAGAATTAATCGCAGGGGGAATATATCCTGCCGGGATCTCTTCGGTTCCGATTTCACATAAAAAATTCGCGTCTTTCAGCATAACGTACTCCAGAACATAATTTAATATAATTTGCATAGTTGGGATTATAATGATTGATAGAAAGCCCCGGAACAATTAATCACCAATACATTTCAATGTAAGGCCACGCCATGTATTAAGTTTGTCGAAATGAGTTAAATAAAAAGGCTCAATAATGATATAAATTACATCAAAAATTAAACAGAAAAATTATGACTATTTTTATCTTAATTATTCACAAAAACTATAAGTTATGATGATTTTAGTTTTACAACAAATAATCGCTAAATATTATACTTATGAATATGAAACATATTGTGATATCATAGAGGGTTATTTTTGAGTCAATTAGTTTTTAAAACAGATATAGATGTTGAAGCTGATGATGTTATTTTTTCAGATATTTTTTAGGATTGGTATATTCACCCTGTTTCAGAAGTTCAAAATGTACATGGGGGCCTGTTGATCTTCCCGTATTTCCACTCTTTGCAATATTCTGCCCCTGTTTAACATACTGCCCTTCTTTAACGATAATTTTTGACAGATGTCCATATAAACTCTTCCATCCTCCCGGATGAGCAATAATTACAGCTTTCCCATATCCCCCCATCCATCCGGCAAAAGTCACCTGTCCATATTTAGTTGACCTGACCCATTCATATCTGGCGCATATATCCATACCTCTATGAAACTCTTTATATTCATAGTTAAAGGGATTTCTCCTCCAGCCATATCCACATGTAATTTTTCTGCTGTCAACAGGCCATAAAAAACCGGAAAAGATGTTCTGTGGTTTCGCATCAGGTATAAAAACCAGTTCTCCTTCTGAAACAAAATCAGGATTTTTAAAATTGTTTTCAGCAAGTATTTTCTCTACCGGTATTTTATATTTAGCGGCTAAACCTGCCACATTATTTCCTTCTTTCATATTGTAAAGAATTCCCTCTTTATTGGGTATTCTCAATGTTATTCCCGGATCTACATAATCATACGACTTTAGATTATTACTTCCACAAATTGTATCAATAGAAACACCATATTTTTTTGCTATACCATTAAGACTTTCACCCTGTTTTACTTTATGTGTTTTGATTTTTAGCGGAGTATTTACAGAAGGCAGAGAAAAATCTGTTTTATCAGAAAGAAGAAGTTCATTTTTAAGTTTTTCATCTTCTTCAATATTTTTAATATCAGAAGTCCCAAGAACCATTAGTCCATTATTTTCATTGTCTTCATCAGCAGATTCAGCATACTCACTCCCGGATGATCCTGCAGACGCTTCACTTGACGGAATTGCAGTAATAATTATAGATGAGATTATTATAAATCCTGCAGTCATCGCCACAGCCTTTGTAAGACGTGAAAAATCTTTTTTATAAATATTTTTTATATAAGTACCATTTTTACCTATATAGATCAGAACTATATCGTTCGTAAAAATATTTACAGTAAGTTTACCAATTTTATATGTATTAAATCCTTTTTTAAACATCCTATTAATTCTGCTTATAAAAAAATAATAATAATTACTTATCGTCCTTTATAATAAATATACTTAACATTTATTTTTTATCCGGCACTTTAGCAGCCTGTGATGAGCCGGAATACGCTTCTTCTATATACTTTTTGGGGTCTTTTTTATTCAATCCGGTTATAGTTATCTTACCATGAGCTACAACACCGCGTTGTATTGATATAGCTGGAGCTGTAATATCTCCAAGCACCTTGGCCGTTTCAAGAAGTCTTACCTCGTTTTCCGCAGTAATATTTCCAACTACTGTTCCGGCAACAACGACGGATTTTGCAAAAATATCAGTTTTAATTCGCCCTTTTTCCCCTACAACAAGCTCTTCGTCTGTTTTAATCTCACCTTCAAACTTACCATCTATTTTAAGAGAACCGCTGATATAGAATTTCCCTTCAAATACTGAGCCTTCTCCGATTGTACTGTTTATTCCTTCAGGTTTCGTTGCCATATAAAACTCCATTAAACTGGAAAAATTATTACTATACCATTATTCTGCTGACATTGCACATATTATTAAAGAACTTCAACAATATAACTGAAAATTCATATAGCAAAAAATGTATTAGTAAAAAAGAAAAATATAAAAACCTTTCTATACGATAGAAATCAAATAATTGATTTTACGTCAAATACTATTTAAAAACACAAATTATATAGCAAGATCAAGACTTTCAAGTTTTATTTTCTTTTTCAGCTTTCCTACAGAAACAAGCGAGAGAGTTTTATTTTTAAAAATTCTGTCACACACCCTCATATAATCATCCTGAGTAATTTTATCAATTATCTCCACAACATCATTAAAACTGAAATAGCTGCCATATGTCATTTCGTTTCTTGCAAGCTGGCTCATCCTTACTTCATTGCTTTCAAGGCTGAGCGCTAAATTGCCTTTCATATATGTCTTTGTATCCCGGAACTCTTCATCAGTAATTCCGTCATAAAACATTTTTTGGCACTCTTTCATTATGAGATCAACTGTTAAACCGAATTTTTCCGGTAACGTTGCACAGTATATTCCGAAAACTCCACAATCAACATAGGATGAATGAAAAGAATAGATGGAATAGCTTATGCCCTCTTTCTCCCTGATATTCTGGAATAGCCTGGAAGACATGCTCCCTCCAAGAATCGTACTTAAAATATAAAGACCCCAGCGATCATCTTCACCGCGTTTTATTCCTTCGAGACCCATACAGAAATGAACCTGTTCAAGATCCTTCTCCAGGTGCTCTCTTGAAATTCTTGCAGGAATACCCGTTAACAGAGAAGTTGCAGGAAGTACCGCATTTTTTTCTTTTCCGAAGTACAAAGAAATAAGTTCTTTTACATTTTCAATATTAAAATTTCCAGCTATAGCTAGAATCGCGTTATCATTCACATAGTGAGAATTATAAAACGTAGTAATTGTTTCACGTGATGTTTTCCCTATCCCCTCAATAGTGCCGAGAATAGAATGACTCAGCGGATGTCCCTGCATCATTTTTTCCATGAAAAAATCGTGGATAAACTCATCAGGCGTATCTTCATACATCCTGATCTCCTCCACGACAACATTTTTTTCCTTCTCAAGCTCATCCGGATCAAACAGTGAGTTATAGTACATGTCGGAAAGAATCTCAAGGGCAAGCTCCAGATAATCCGACACTACATTTATATAATAGCATGTATATTCCCTGTTAGTAGCTGCATTGTGCTGCCCGCCAACACGATCTATACTTCTCGCAATGTCTCCTGCCGTATATTTTTCTGTCCCCTTAAACAGCATATGCTCAACAAAGTGAGCATATCCATATTGATCCTGGGTTTCATCCCTTGAACCCTTATTAACCCAGAGACCTACAGAAACTGAAACTGAGCTTTCAACAGGTTCAAGGAGAACAGAAAATCCGTTATCCTGTTTGTATTTTATTACCATTTATTCTTCTAATGCTTCTTTTCTACTCAGGTCGATTCTTCCCTGACGATCTATTTTTATAACTTTTACTTTCATCTTATCACCAACAGTGCAGATATCAGTAACTTCTTTAACCCTGGCGTTATCAAGGTTCGATATGTGAACAAGACCTTCTTTACCCGGTGCTATTTCAACAAATGCTCCAAATTCCATAATCTTTTTAACTGTACCATTGTATATGTTGCCAATCTCAATATCCTCGGCTATTCCAAGAATTATCTTAACAGCATTATCAATAGCCTCCTGGCTTATCGAAGAAACTACAACTTTTCCTGTGTCATCAATATTTACTTCGGCACCGGTCTCTTCAACAATCTTCTTTATAACTCTTCCACCGGGTCCTATAATTTCACCTATTTTCTCGGTTCTTACTTTAAGAGTCTTTATTTTCGGTGCGTGTACCGATACGGCCGATTCAGGTTTTGATATGAATGAGCTCATAGTCTTGAGAATGTGAAGTCTCCCCTCTTTTGCCTGTTCCAGCGCAGCTTTCATTATCTCCGGTGTAATGCCCTCAATTTTAATATCCAGCTGAAAAGCGGTGATTCCGGTCTCTGTACCTGCTACTTTAAAGTCCATATCTCCAAGATGGTCTTCCAACCCCTGAATGTCGCTGAGTATTGCATACTTTTCATCTTCCATAATAAGTCCCATGGCAATACCGGCTACAGCTGCTTTTATTGGAACACCCGCATTAAACAGTGAAAGTGATCCCGAACACACACTTGCCATTGAAGATGAACCGTTTGATTCAAAAATCTCCGAAACCTGCCTTATTGTATAAGGAAAAGTATTTATATCTGGAATTACATACTCCAGTGACCTCTCCGCAAGCATTCCATGACCAATTTCGCGCCTTCCGGGATTCCCTGTTCTACCCGTTTCACCAACAGAAAAAGGAGGAAAATTATAGTGCAGCATAAAATTCTTTTCGCTGGATCCTTCAAGATTATCCATTCTCTGCGCTTCTGAAAGAGTGCCGAGTGTAGTAATACCAACACTCTGTGTCTCTCCCCTTGTGAAAACTGCAGACCCATGCGTTCTCGGAAGAACTCCAGTCATTATATCTATGGGACGGATATCTTTAAGTCCGCGTCCATCAGCACGCGCCCCCCCCTCAAGACATCTCTTTCTCATTATTTCGCCATCAAGCGCATCAAGGATTCCTCTTAACTGGCCGATTGTATCAGGAAAGCCTTCTTTCAGTTCCTCTTTCGCCTTTACATAAATTTCATTCCATCTATCTTCACGCGGTTTTTTAACAGTGATATGTCTAAGTTCTTCAAGATCAAAATAATATCTTTCTCTTACAAATTTTTTCAGGTCAACATCCGGCAGATAAGGCTTATAAGAAAAAGCCGGTTTATTCACTGCTCTTTTCAGCTCTTCCTGAACTTCACAGATTTTTATAATATTTTCATGTGCAAACTGTACGGCTGCAAGCATGTCTTCTTCAGAGACATTTTTTGAGCAACCTTCAATCATTGTAACAGCTTTTTTTGTGCCTGCAACAACAAGATCAATATCGCTTTGCTCTGATTCTCTGAAAGTCGGATTTACAATCATGATACCATTAATTCTTCCAACCCTGACTGCTCCAACAGGTCCATTAAACGGCATACCAGAAACTACGAGCGCAGCTGATGCTGCATTAATAGCAACAATATCATGCTGATTGATCCCATCTGCAGAGAGAACATATATTATTATCTGCACTTCGTTAACAAAATCTTCAGGGAAGAGAGGCCTCAAAGGTCTGTCTGTCAACCTCGAAACAAGCACCTCTTTATCACTTGGTCTGCTCTCCCTTTTAATAAAACCGCCCGGAATTTTCCCCGCTGCATAGGATTTTTCCCTGTAATCAACTGTCAACGGAAAAAAATCCTGCCCTTCCTTCACATCCCTTGATGCAACAGCGCTGGCAAAAACAACAGTCTCACCATACGATACAGCAACAGCACCATCAGCCTGCTTCGCAAGATAACCTGTATTGAAATTCAGTTTTCCCTTTCCAATTTCCAAACTATAATCCAATGTCATTAAAACCTCTCACAATACTTTTTTAATACCATCATCTTATAATAAAACAATAACAGTATTTGTGAATAAACTACACCCTCTATCTTCTTAAACCCAATTCTTTGATCATGGTTCTGTATTTTTCCAGATCTTTCCCCTTTAAATAATCAAGAAGCCTTCTTCTCTGTCCTACCAGTTTTAAAAGTCCTCTTCTGGAATGATGGTCTTTGGAGTGTACCTTAAAATGTTCTGTAAGAAGGTTAATCCTGTCTGTCAATAATGCTATCTGCACCTCTGGAGAGCCTGTATCCCCTTCATGTCTCATGTACTTTCCAATTATCTCTGTCTTGGTTGTCATTTCTTCTTATATCCTCCTGATGATTCGTTAATTCATTTTTTAATTAAATACACATTTATAATTAATCAGCCATTTATCAGTATCTATCTCTGCTATTGCAATCAGATTTTGATGTTTATCGGCTACTGTAAAAAAATCTTCCTCTCTCTTTTCAAGCAAAATTACATCTTCTCTGCTGAAAAAAGCGCCATTTAAAACTCTCGATGCTCCATAATCATTGAGAACCAGTCTGCTGAATCCTTTAAGAACTTCTATTGGATCAAGTAAAAACGATTTATTCTCAAAATCTCCCTTTACGACGGTTTCCTCTACTTCTTCAATTGTTGCTGCCTGGGATATATTAAAACTTCCTGAAGATACTCTTCTTAATGAACTTAAGCACGCTCCAGTCCCAAGACTCTCGCCGAAATCCTTTGCAAGAGACCTGATATAGGTTCCCTTTGAACAGGAAACGTCAAAATCGATATAACCTCCAAGAGAATCAATACCTTTCACATCTATACTGTATATCTCTACATCCCTTCCGGCAAGAATAATCTCCTCGCCAGACCTCATTCGGTCAGAAGCTCTTTTCCCTTCAATCTTCAATGCTGAATATTTCGGTGGAATCTGATTTATACTCCCGATAAATCCGGATAGTGTATCAGCAACAGTACTCCAATCCAGTAATGAAAGCGATTTTTCTGATATTATCTCACCGGTTATATCACAGGTGTCGGTCTCTAAACCGAGCTTAATCCTTCCAGTATATCTTTTATCATCTTCAAGAAAAAACTGCGTAAGTCTTGTAGCCTTTCCTGTACATATAACCATTAAGCCAGTGGCGAATCTGTCCAGAGTTCCGGAATGACCAACTTTTTTTATTCCGGTAATTCTCTTAACGGCTGATATCAGATCAAAAGATGTTTTACCTTCGGGTTTATCAAGCAGGATAACCGCATTATTAAAACCACATATTTTCACAGAACTAAAACTTATAACTCCCCGTCACCGGTTGAATCATCATCATTAATTTTTAAATCTTCATTATCTTTATCTTTTCTATCCAGTACACCAGGGAGATTACTAATTTTATTAACCATATCCACTCCCTCTTCAACGGATTTATCAAGATAGAAATATACTCTTGGGAGATTTCTGATTTTAAGTTCTTTGCCAAGAAGCTTTTGTACAAATCCGCTTGAAGATCTTATTCCCTCCATGCTTTTGCGCACATCAGTTGGAGTTCCAAGTATAGATACTCCTATTCTTGCTTCTGTATAATCCTTATTAAGTACAACTCCTGTAATTGTAATAAATCCAATTCTCGGATCTTTAAGCTCCCTCATTATTATTTCAGATACTATCCGTTTGATAAGTTCTTCAAGTCTGTCTTTTCTGTATTTCATCGACAATTCTGTTTCATAATTTTTTTGCTATCTGAATAATTTCATACGCTTCGAAAGAATCACCTTCTTTCATATCATTGAAATTCTCTGTAGAGAAACCAAACTCCTGACCCGCTTCAACTACTGACACGTCATCCTTATATCTCTTGAGGGAAGCCAATGGTCCGTCAAAAACCACTACGCCCTCTCTCATTATTCTGACCTTAGCCTTCCTTGTTATCTTGCCTGACATGCAGACAGAACCTGCAATTGAACCGATCTTGGATACTTTAAAAACCTGCTTTATCTCACCAGATCCGAGAATTTTTTCTTCGAATACCGGCGACAACATACCTTCCATGGCCGCCTTGATATCATCTGTAGCTTCAAAAATAATATTATAAAACTTGATTGATACATTTTCCTTATCAGCAAGATCCGATACTTTACCTGTTGGTCTAACATGATAACCAATTATTATTGCATTTGAAGCGGATGCCAGCATAACGTCTGAGTCATTTATTCCTCCGGCACCGGAATGAATGACTCTTACTCTTATTTCCTCATTCGATAGCTTTTCAAGAGCTTCAGTCAATGCCTGTGATGAACCATCAACATCAGCCTTGACAATCACATTAAGATCCTTAACTTCACCCTCTTTAATCATCTCGTTAAGAGATTCAAGTGTTACTTTACGCACTTTTTTTGCAGATTCAATTCTCTTATACTCAAGACGCTTCTGGGAAACCTGTTTAGCCATACGGTCCGATTCAACACCTTCAAACGGATCACCCGCAGCTGGAACGCCTGATATTCCGAGAATTTCCACCGGCATTGAAGGACCTGCTTCCTCAATTGGATTTTGCTTATCATCAAACATCGCCCGCACTTTACCGGAATATACTCCAACTACAAACGGATCACCGACATGAAGTGTTCCTGACTGTATAAGCACCGTACTCACCGCCCCTCTGCCCGGATCCAGCCTTGATTCAATTACAGCTCCTTTTGCGAGGAGTTTCGGATTCGCTTTAAGTTCAAGCATTTCCGCCTGGATAATTACAAGCTCAAGAAGTTGATCAATATTTAAATTCTGCTTAGCGCTGATTTCAGCAAATAGTGTTGTCCCGCCCCACTCTTCCGGTATAAGACCATAACCGGTTAATTCCTGCCTGACTTTGTCTCTATTTGCTTCAGGAAGATCTATTTTATTGATTGCGACAATTATAGGAACATTTGCTGCTTTCGCGTGGCTTATAGCTTCAACAGTCTGAGGCATAACACCATCATTCGCAGCTACAACAAGTATTACTATATCGGTAATACTTGCACCTCGCGCCCTCATTGTGGTGAAAGCAGCATGGCCTGGTGTATCAAAAAATGTTATCTTCTTATTCCTGGTATTAACAGTATATGCGCCTATATGCTGGGTTATTCCGCCAAACTCACTATCTATTACATTTGTTGATCTTATCACATCAAGTAATTTCGTCTTACCATGATCAACGTGACCCATTACTGTTACAACCGGAGGACGTGTTACTGCGTCTTCAGCCTTATCCTCCTGCTCGTTTTTAATAACAGTTTCATCAAAAAGGGAAACAACTCCGACTTCAGTATTATATTCGGCTGCGAGGATTGATGCAGTGTCTGAATCTATTGCCTGATTTATAGTTGCCATAACGCCGAGTTTCATCAGCTTACTGATAACCTCACTTGCCTTGACATTCAGTTTTTTGGAAAGTTCACCGACTGTAACACTCTCGGTAATATTTATTTTGTCTGGTGTAGCAACCTTTCTACTTTCTGCATTCTGTTTTTTCTTTAGGATCAGAGCTTTTTCAGCTTCTTCTTTTTCTCGTTTGTTTAATCTGCGGAATTCTTTCTCTTTATGTTTTTCTTTTTCTTTTTCTTTATCTAAACCTTTGTTCTTTTTAGCCGCCTGATCATCTATTTCTATAGATGATGGTGTATCATCCTTTACATTTAACCTTCTTCCTATTCCACCACTCCTCTGTGCACCATCTCTTCCGCCCCCCGGCCTTCCTTCTGTTCTCTGTCCCTGAGGACGCTGTGATCTCCCTTCCGAAGATCCCTGATTATATGGTCGTTGCCCCTGTCCCTGCGGACGTGTAGGTCTGCTATCCGAAGATCCCTGATTATATGGTCGTTGCCCCTGTCCTTGCGGACGTGGAGGTCTGCTATCCGAAGATCCCTGATTATATGGTCGTTGCCCCTGTCCCTGCGGACGTGGAGGTCTGCTATCCGAAGATCCCTGATTATATGGTCGTTGCCCCTGCCCCTGCGGACGTGGAGGTCTGCTATCCGTTCTTCCCTCCGGTTTCTGACCTTGAGATCTAGGAGATCTTCCATCTGTTCTGTTGTCAGTCCTCTGCACCTGAGGGCGTGAAGGCCTGTTCTCTGAACCAGTTGTCGCATACGGTGTCCTTTCGCTGCCGGTTCTTGATTCAGGTTTTTTATCAAACGCAGCCGGTTGAGAATGCGGTATTATTTTTTCTGTTTCTTGTTTTTGAAAATTCTCATCTCCGGATACAATACTCTTTTCTCTATCTTCAGGAATGCTTACCTTTTCATGTACAACCGCAGTGTTCGGAACTGTCTTTTCATATTCATGAACATCTTCTCTGGCTTGATCCTCTTCTCCCTCTTCTTTCTCTTCCCTTAATTCAAGACCTTTCTTTTTCCTTATATCATTCGATACATCTACTTTCTTTTTAAGCTTAATTTTTTTATTTTTTTTTGCTTTCTCAGCATCTTCAACACGTCTTTTTTTAACGCTCTCAATTCTTCTTTCCACAAGAAAAGTTTCATGTTCACTCAACTCAGCTGCAGTATCTTTACATTCAATATTCAGCTCTTTACATATTTCGATTACATCTTCAAAAGTAATAAAATTTTTTGTCGCAACGTCAATAGCTTTCATGAACAATCCTGTTTTTTAAATTTTATATGTGATCATCTTCGGTAGAATTCCCATCTGCTTCCTGGTCTTCTCCATCTCCAAAATCAACCACATCAGCCAGTATTTCCATAATTCTCTGTGCAGTTTTCTCGCCAATTCCTTCTATTCTCATAAGATCCTCTATGGATCTCTCAACAAGATCCTCAACAGAAAAGATACCTGCTTTCTCCAGTATTTTTACAATTCTTGGTTCAAGATCAACAAGTTCTTCAAGAGGTGTCTCGTCAGATTCACTTGTTGAAAAAAGCTGTTCAACAATTGATCTTGATTCGCTGGAACCGAGGAAAGCCTGATACGATTCCTCTGTCTTAATATCTATTTCAAATCCGCATAGCCTTGAAGCAAGACGCACATTATGCCCCGCACGTCCGACTGCGAGTGAATACTGATCATTATCAACAACCGCAATAACTCCTCCGGTGGAAGTCTGTACAACTTCTTTTACTTTAGCGGGAGTAAGCGCATTTGCAGCCATTATCTTTTTATCTTCATAATAAGCAACAACATCTATTTTTTCACCCTCAAGTTCTCTGACAATCGACTGAATACGGATTCCCTTCATCCCTACGCATGCACCAACAGAATCAACATCATCCCTGTCGCTTGAAACAGCCACTTTTGTCCTTAAACCAGGCTCTCTGACTATCTTGACTATTTTTACAATTCCATCATAAATTTCCGGAATCTCCATCTCAAAAAGTTTTTCTACAAATTTAGGGTGAGCTCTTGAAAGAATTACATCCGGACCCTTGGCACTGCTTTTTACCGAAAGAATCAGAGCTTTTATCCTATCCCCAATTTTATATCTTTCAAGAGGATTTTGTTCTCTCAAAGGAAGTAAACCTTCAGTTTTTCCCAGATCAATAAAAAGATTATCTCTTGTCCTTCTTTGAAGGTATCCGTTTATGAGATCCCCTTCTCTGCCACTATATTCGTTGAAAATGATATTCTTTTCAGCTTCTTTTATCTTCTGAATTATTACCTGTTTAGCCGTCTGGGCTGCTATTCTGCCGAATGAATCAAATGGATTCTCTTCAACAAATATTTCGTCGCCAAGCTCAACATCCTTTTTTATTTTGAGAGCTCTATCATATGCTATCTCTTCAGCAGGGAGAGTAGGTTTTTTTACGACCATTTTCTTTGTCACAATTTTAACAGTGTTTTTATCCCTGTCAAAAGCGACTTTTACATTCTCCACTGCACCATACTGCTTTTTAAAGGCTGAAAGCATGGCAGATTCCACAATGCTCTCTATCTCATCCCTGGTGATCCCTTTATCTGTTGCAATCTGATGTAATGCTTCAAAAAAGTTGTTACTCATTTCACTAAACCTTTAATAATCTAAATTGGCGTTAATAATATCATTATGACTTATTAATACTTTATTCTTTTCTTCGGAAATTTCAATTCCATTTTCATCAATTCCGGAGAGAATTCCCTTTACTACTCTATGATCTCCATTAAAATCGTAAATAACCTTAACCGGTGCTTCCCTAAACCTTATCAGTTCTTCAATATTCCTCAATTTTCTATTTAGACCTGGTGAAGAGATTTCAAGGAAATAGCCGGGTAGAATTCCGCACTCATCAAGCAATAAACTTAATTCTTTGCTGTATAATTCACAGTCATTATGAGATACCGGTTTTTCACAATCTATTCGGACTGTAATTTTTGTATTGGCTCCGCTAAGATATACAGATGATTCATAAATCGAGTAACCTGAATTTTCTGCAGCTTTATTTATAATTTCTAAAATTTCATCTCTCAGCATATGCCTTTCCATGCATAAAAAAGGAGTGGCGCCGCCACTCCTCTAACCAGTTGTCATTATCATATCTATCTCTTTTTTTTCAACTGTTTTTTTTATTAATAACTATACCTTCAATTTAACGGGGTCTTTAATCTTCATATCCTCAAAAAAAACCCCTTTTTCTCCTGTATAAGCGCTTAAAGCTATAAATTCAGTTAATCTGAAAGATTTTTCCCCATAAACAGCAGGCTCAATAGATTCCCAGACTCTGAGAATCTGTTCAATTGAAAGCTTTATCAGATGAAGAACTGATTCATATCTGAATCCTCTCTGATGTGCAGGATATTGCCATCTTCCCTGATGAAGATTCATAGCATCTTCATCAACCCGTTTAGGCGGAGGATATCTCACCAGATAATCTGAATATGTTAATGGATTATCATGCAGTTTATCAATTACGTTAATCCATTTAGGATTAACGGTACGTTTAATTCTGTAACTAAGAGAAATTCCCGCAGGGATTTTATCAAAGTTTTTTACCGGACCTATATCTCCATCCAGTTTATTCCGCTTTATATCCCTAAAATGTTTCAAGAAGAACAACTCATTCTCTCTTTTCAATGATTCAAGAATAAGATATTTTATTGGAGGCCAGATAACCTTTTTACCCTTAATTATGCTGACCGGAAGCATCTCATCAATAACATTTATAACAGGACCCAGTTCATCTCTGTAGAGAAAATAATTATCAATATTGTACTCAAACTTCAAATTTCTTTTCCTGTAAAAGTTAATATCCCCTCTGTTCATTTTATCAGGAAAGCCGGAACTGTAAAATATATAAGGGTGAATAATTGAGTCAGAAATTATGTGCGAGATATACCCAAAAAGGTACCCCCGCTGGACAGAGGACCATTCATTTCTGCTATCTTTACTGTTCATTACAATGTCAGTCAAATGCTGAAGATAAGATGCGCAATTTTTATCATGTAACGAAAATGTTATTTCGTTTGAATAATCATCCCCTTTTCGCATAAAATACATATAATCAAATATATTCGGACCTATAGCACCGAACAGTCCCGCTTTAAAATGTTCAGGAGTGTCGAATAGAGTTTCAATTGACCTATTAATGTATGATTTGGTTCTGTTTCTGGAAATATTTTCCACGCATTTGCGAAAAATATAATTGTGAGTATATATCCCCGGCATTAAACCTCCAGAAGTTTATAAAGGTAATAAAATTATTTAAAAAACAGAGAATTTACCCCTGTATCCTTTCTCACTGCATAAAGTGTTGCGCGTTTATTTAATTTCTTCATATAGTAATTTATAGTTTATGATTGTCCAGCAATAAAAAGGAAGGTAATGCACTAGTAAGAACATTTCCAGTATATTTATAATTAGAAATCATTTAAGACATACTACGGTTATTCATATTTCCGGAAAACATTTAAAAGTTTGACTAATAGTCTAAAGTGATTTTAATCTAAAAAAACAAGAAAAGGGGGTAGATTTTTCTGGAAAAATGAACTTCTCCCTGTTATTGATAACTGGTATAAAAGACATGTAAAAGATGATTTTAACAACATAAAAAAATATTCTATGAAAGACCTTCTGGCTATGGGAGATATAAAAATATTCTCTCATGACTCCGGACTTAAAGAAAAAAAATATATTTAATCTACTCTTCTCCGGTAATATTAAATATTAATACTGATTTTTTTGAATACCTTACAATCCTCTCGCAACTGTTCTGATGCAATATATGTGTTAATCCGCTTCTCACATGATGCCCCATAATAATCATATCAACATCCAATTCTTCCGCTTTTTCCAGGATTTTTACTCCAGGATCTCCAACTTCAATTATCGGTTCAATATCCCTGTAATCTTCAGCCATCTTTCCAATATATCTTTTCATAAGATCCATAGCCTCTGTTACTGCACTTTCCCTGAAATCCTCCCATAGCCTGTAAGCATCATAATAAAAAGTAAGCTTAGGCATCTCTGCTATAATATGAATAGCATAAAGTCTTGCCCTATATTTTCTTGCAACTTCAACTGCTTTTTCAAGAACATCTTGTGGTTTTTCACTGAAACCAATCGCGACAAGAAATTTTAGCTTTTTATTCTTCATTTTAACCTCCCGCAGAAAATTTATCAGTTTCCTTTTTCAATTTAGCAATTTCTCCGGGGAAAAACAAAATAAACTGATCTAATACCTTTTCGGCTCTAATAAATTAACAGGAATATTTCTAAGTAAATATATAAAACCATAGCTTCCATAATTTAATTATAAGCTCAGTTCATTTTTCTTCCGATATTAATATGGCTAGCAGACATATTTCTTTATTTGATTATTCTATGGGAATCAACATCGATAATGATTTTAAAAATTAAAAAATTTCAAATACTGATACTTATCACCATTGTATTATTTTCCGGAATGAATCTCTCCGGTGAAGATTATCAATATCAATATTTCAGTGAAAAAAACGAGTCTGTTCCTTTTTCAGATTATATACCAAAAGTCAGATTACATTACGAAACGGTACCTCATTACCTTGAAGATTATTATCTGCTTTTCGGTATTAAATTATACTATAACGAATCTTCTTTAAGAAAAAATATTGAAATGTTAAAAATAGGGCTTAAATGTAAATTCCGTCATCCATCACTGGCGTTGATAAAAGTTGAATCCGATGATGAATATCGTAAATACAGAGAACTGATGTTTATGCATATTAACCTTATGATCATGAGGAACTATCTGAAAATCGGATCAAAATATGATAAAAAAAATATTAAATTTTCTGATTCTACTTTTGCCAAAGATATTAACAACAGTCTAGATATATCCAAAAAACTATACCAGGAGGCCATTCCCTACTGGGAAGATGCCAAAAAATATGCCATAGAATCGAGTAAAATTAAAATTACCACTCATCTCAGTAATATTGAATCTGAAAGGTATAATATAATTAAAGGCGATCTTGATTTTGGGAAAATAATTAATGCCCATATAACAGCTGTTGATAAAAAACAGGAAAAACTTAAAAATTTTATTGCCGCAACCCCTAATTAATCGATATTATAAAGAATCTTAGAGAAACAGGAAAACAAAATGAAACTCCTTGATTTAATAAACTCAAGAAGATCAATCAGAAAATATAAACACGAAACAGTTTCCGATTTACTTATTAATGAAATTCTTGAAGCTGGAAGATGGGCGCCTTCCGGAAAGAATAATCAACCATGGAAATTTGTATTAATAAAAGACAAATCCTTTAAAAGCAGACTTTCAGAAATGACTCATTATTCAGATATAGTATCAGGATCCGATTTCTGTATTGCCGTCTTTTACAACAAACAAGCAGGTTATCACAGAGAAAAAGATATCATGAGTATAGGTGCCTGCATTCAGAATATGCTTCTATATTCTCACAGCATCGGAATTGGATCTGTATGGCTTGGTGAAATACTTAAAAACAGGGAAAAGATTAATGATTTACTTGGAATAGATTTTTCCAATGAATTCATGGCTCTAATAGCATTCGGTTATCCTGATGAAGTTGTAGTGAGTGAACGACTCAATATGAATGAAATTCTATTAAAAGTTTTATGAAAATCAGAATAATAAGTATAATTATACTAACTATATCTCTATACGCCATTGCTTTAACTCCAGATGGAAACGAAATTTCAATTTCCAAATATAATGTATCTGAAGTTTCACCATTTAATTTTTTACTGGATTACCAGGTAAAAAACACTTACGATTATGATATGTTTTCAAAAATAAACATTACCCTGCCTTTTGAAAAATATCTACTTAATGGAACAATCGAACACGGGACTTTAAAAGAAAAAGATTTTCTTTTTTCACAACTGGATATCGACTTAAATGGAAATTCGGATATTTTTGACTCATTCAAAGTAATCTTAACCGGAAATAAAATTTCAATTGATGGAAAACAAATTTCCCCACTTATTAAAACAACTGCAAATAGCCAGGTACTCATCCCTTTTAATAATTCAGGTGATTTCAATATTAACAGAGTTTCAAAAAAAGGGTTACCTTTCACTTTAAGAAAAATATCTTCCGATCCGCTTAAAATAACTATAGGTTTAAATACTAATGGAGATCTTGATTTTAAGAAATTTTCTAACAGCCTGCTTCTCATAGAAATAATAACATCAGATAGTAATGCTGAAAAAAACCTACTTCTTGACGGGCAGAAACCTTTTTCCGGTTTTATAAACGACCAGAACATAACACAAGGAGAAATGGCTTACAGATTTTTCATTGTAAAAAATGTAAACATAAAAGAAAAAACATCAAGCGGGACAATAAAAATCGAAAAAATACAAAAACCATTTACATTGAGGGTATCATATTTTTTTGCCATATCTGAAAATTTAATAATTCTGAATAGTAAAATATCCAGGGAAGATTAAATGACAAGCTCTCCTATAGAAATCCTTTTAGTTCTACTCTTTTATATTTCCATTCAACTTTTTATTTTTATAAGAAATAAAAAAGCCAAGTTACTGCTTCTAAATTTAATACCATCATTTATAATTATATTATCCCTTTTTTTTAAAAACCACGGTTTTGAATCTCCATATATCAATCACGCCGCTTCTGCCGCAATGTTGATATATCCTTTTCCATTTATTTTTGTTGTGATAGATTATTATCCTGTTGATAAAAAGAGTCATCTCTTTGAATCTTTACTGATTTCTGTACTTTTCATGATTTTATATTTTATTTATCAGAACTTATCAATAATAATGCTTCAGCATTTTATTCTTTATACTTATCTCTATATCTCATTAAAAGAAAAATTCATTAATAAATTTCAGATTCTGATCTATATGATAATTCCCTCACTATCGCTTTTCTTTTATTACAATCATTATCATGAAGCACAACATCTTATGATTTCTCTTGTTCTTTTATGTGTAATATCCACTTTCTTTGCATATCATGAATATTCACGACGGCTTCAATTTATTAATTCAAGACTGCTCAGCATAAATGCACTCAATAAAAGACTAAACCAGATTATTACAAGATTGAAGCAGAGTAATGATACTCTGAAAAAAATCATATCACAAAAAGATATTGAACTTCTGCAAATTGCAAGACATGCAAGTCTTGCAGAAGTAACAACCGGGATAGCTCATGAGTTAACACAGCCTCTTACCGGAATAAAATGTATCTCACAAAATATGATTGATGATATTAATTACAACGATTTTGACCATATGCAGGCCGTTTCGGATCTTGTTAAAATTTCATCTCTTGTTGACAGATCTTCTTCAATAATAGATCATATCAGAACATTTTCCAGAAAAAGAGGCTTCTCTTTTCAGCAAGCAGATTTGAATGCTTGTATTCTCAACGCAATTGATCTCATTAATAACCAGATTAACAATAGCGGAATTGATCTTATCTTTGTTCTTGATGACTCAATACCAAGAATCTACGGTGACAATCTTTCGCTTGAGCAGTTATTCATTAACCTTATACTAAATGCAAAAGACGCGATATCTACCAGAATGGAATCAAATACTGATTTTAACGGATCAATAAAAATCACAACCACATTTAATGACAATATGGTAAAATTGATTATCCAGGATAATGGAGGTGGTATCCCTGAAAATATAATTCCTAAAATATGGACTCCATTTTTTACTACAAAACAAAAAGGAAAAGGAACAGGAATTGGTCTGTCGCTCAGCCACAGAATTATAAAAGAGCATAATGCTGATGTGTCGATAAACAGTTCGGAAGATGGAACAATTTTTACAATTATTTTTCCAACAGAGCATAATAAACCAGATGAAATATTACAATCCTGATTTTTCTATCCACTCTTCATCATCTTCATCAAAGTAAGCTTCATCCAGAAGATCCTTTGCCCAGGATTTTTCCTCAGAAATTTTTTTTAATAAAATCGCCGAGATGATTTGTACAGGTTTTATTTCACTCCAGATACTTTCATTAAGACATCTCCAGTGATCATTCAATTTTAAAGGTTGTGATATTCCTGAAAAACAGATATCACAAATAAATACGCATCTCCCGGACTCCGGATTATCGTAAACTGGAGGAACTTCAAAGACATTCAACCTGACTCCCGAAATAAGGCAAAGCTCGCATTTTGAACCTGATCTCCGTGTAAGTACTCTTCCAAGAATATTCAGCTCTTCCTGACGTTTTTTACTCACTTCGTATCCTTTTGCCATAAATAATTTATTCCTCACTCCTGGTTAAATAAAGCCAGTTCTGATTCAAAATAAGCACATCATTAATAATTCCATGATATATACTTGATAATTTTATATAATAATGAACATAAAAATGAATGTTCCGTCAAAGAGTGATATGTTATTTATCATACTTAAGCAAATTGTACATTGACAAAAAAACCATTTTAAATACATATTGTAGTTTTGAGCTTTTATTATTCTGCTGATAATTGTTCAATTAATAAATATATATAAATTTTTTTTTGTGAGAAAATTATGAATAATCTGAATACTTCCTTAAAATCATTTTTCCTGAAAAAATATGAAAATGAAAATTTCATGAAAAGACAGCGAACCTTTGTTTTCATGTGGATGCAGCTTATTTTTATTATTTTAATAACACTGGCCTGTATAAGCACAAATATCTTTTCATCAACAGTTGATACTTTTAAATATAATATAAGTATGATAATAATAGCATTCGGTTTCTTAATCCCTCTTTTAATTCTTCGGAGAGGAGCATATAATGTCGCTGTTTATGTCGGAATAATTATTCCAATGTTTCTTGTGGCGTTCCAGGCAAGTCTCGTGCATACACAAGTCGGTAAATTTATATTTCTTCAATATCTCGCAATATTTACTGTAATGGCGGCACTCTATGGAAATGCAATTACAATCGGCGTAACAACAGTTCTGACAATCGGTATTATAATAGCAATAACAAAAACGACCGGAGGATTAATTGAAAATCGCTTTGTTGGTGTTACAATTTCTCATTTATCAGTAATCTCTCTTACAATTTCCTCTCTCTGTTTTTTAATTTTCAGAATTGTAAGAGAAACAATCATTGAAGCAGAAACAAAAAATTATCAGATGAAGAAATATCTCGATGAAATAAACAGCATTGTTAAAACCTGTTCAACAGTGGCTGATACAGTTGCTGAAACAGCTAATTCCCTCTCATCAAATGCAGCTTCATTCTATGATAATGCACAGACTCAGGCTGCAAGCGTTGAAGAGATTACATCAACACTTGAAGAGATATCTGCTTCATCAGAATCATCTGCTGAAATGACAGTCACACAGAATGAGAAAATTACACTTCTGATACAGGATCTTAAAAAAATGTTTGATTTTGTATCAGCGGGACGTAATAAGATGGATATTGCTCTGAATCTGAAGACCAGTCTCGACAGCAGAATCAATGAGGCAATTGATGAAATAATGAAATGTCAAAAAGCTCTTGATAATGTTATCTTCAGCAGCGGTAAAGTTACAGATTCCACTTCACTGATAAATGATGTTTCAGACCAGATAAATCTTCTTTCACTTAATGCATCAATTGAAGCTGCCCGGGCAGGTGAACATGGAAAAGGATTCGCAGTTGTTGCAGATGAAGTCGGAAAGCTGGCAGAGAAAACACAAATAAACGCAAAAGATATTACCGCACTTGTCCAGACTACCGATAAAGAGATGAAACTTACGAGCCAGGCATTAAAAAATGTTCATACATCTTCAGAAGAAGTTTTGAAACTTGCATCCCGGTTCGGTGAAATTGTAGTTGATGTTAATAAAATATCTGAAGAAGATCTTAACATGAATATAACACTTCAGGAGAATGCGACTCATGTCCTTAACGGTGCAACTGAAATAAAATCTTCCATGCAGGAATTAAAATTTGCACTTGAAGAAATCACTAAATCCATATCAGTTATTAACGCATCCACTCAGAATCTGGCTAACGGTGCTGAAAACATAAACAGATCATCAGAAAATATGGCACATTCTGCAGATCAGCTTACCAGCATACTTAAACGAAAAGAGTAATAATTTATTCATGAATTTTTAGACAAAAAGTAAATTTTAGCTTATTTCAAAATGAATACGATAACGAACATCGAAATAAAAGAAACTGCATTCTCTTTAGGTTCAGATATCTGCGGTATAGCTTCAATTGATAGATTTGAAAATGCTCCATCAGGATTTCATCCCCAAGATATTTTTAAAGATACAAAATCAGTTGTTGTATTCGCCCGCCGTTTCCCTGCAGGAGCTGTCAATTCCGCTAATAATTTTGCTTATTCCATTTCGGATGAAATAGTGACTGATCAGATAAAAAATATTACTTACAACTTTTCACTGATACTTCAGAATAAAGGTATTATAGCAATACCGGTTTACACAGAACCATATGCTTACTGGGATAAAAACACAATGACAGGTAAGGGGGATCTGTCTCTAAAGCATGCTGGACATTATGCAGGACTGGGTGTTTTCGGAAAGAATCATCTTTTATACAATTATAAATATGGCAATATGATTAAACTCGGAGCACTCTTAATTGATACCATAGTTGACCCGGATGAAATACAAACTTTCTCTTTCTGTAAAGATAGCTGTTTCCTCTGTCGAAAAAACTGTCCCTCTTCAGCAATAAGAGATGATTCAGTTGATCAAAAAAAATGCCGTAATACGTCTGAGGGTTTATCCCTAAAAGGATATCCAGTTACTACCTGCAGAACATGCAGAACTATATGCCCATGTTGTTATGGAATAAAGTAATTTAAATTTATAATATACTATCATTCCAGTAAAAAATTTAACACCCTGACAGATCATTTATTTTCATTTTGTTGAATGATCACGCTAAATATGCCAGCATAAAAAATTTACTATTACAGAGTTAATAATAAAACAGAAAGCAATTTAAAAGAAAAACATAAATTAACAGATTGCCTTATTTTACATAGCTTATATACTCAGTAATAATCAAAAAACACAAAGGATTTGTATGAGCAATTCTTTCTACAACCTGACACCAGACCGTGTTATAAAAGCTGTTGAAGAGAGCGGGTTTTCTTTAACCGGGCATTACATGGTTCTCAATAGTTATGAAAACAGGGTTTACGATCTTAAACTGGAAAACGATAGCCATATTATCGTAAAATTTTACAGGCCTGGCCGATGGTCTCTTGAACAAATTATGGAAGAACATCAATTTCTGTATGAACTGGCTGAAGATGAAATTTCAGTTTGTGCACCATTGACTTTTTCTGATGGTAAAAGTATTCATGATTTAAATGGAATCTTCTTCGCAGTATGGCCCAGGACAGGAGGCAGAATTCCTGAAGAACTTTCTGACGGCGATATGATAACTATCGGAAGACTTATTGCTCGAATTCATAATAATGGTGCTTCCAGAGAAAGCCGGTACAGATTAAAACTAACTGGAGAATCTTATGGAACCAATTCTCTTTTATATCTTATAAAAAACAATTTTATTCCTTCAATTTACATTAAAAGATATTCTGATGCTGTAAATGAAATAGTAATGCTTTACAAATCACTTATTCCTGAAGTTCCCTTTCACAGGATTCACGGGGATTGTCATCCCGGAAATTTATTGAGAAGAGATGGCTCCTTTTTTTTTCTTGATTTTGATGATTTTTTAACCGGGCCTGCTGTTCAAGATATATGGATGCTTATCAGCTCAAGAGATACTGGTTGCCGGAGAGAGATTGATCTGTTTCTTCAGGGTTACAGAGAATTTCGTGAATTTGATGATTCATGGCTAAAACTTATTGAACCTCTTCGTGGATTAAGATACATTAACTATTCTGCATGGATTGCCAGGCGATGGAAGGATCCTGCATTCTCTCACATCTTTCCTCACTTCGGAACAGAAGAATACTGGCAGAATGAAACTTCAGATCTAGAAGAACAGGTCAATGTTATTTATTCAGGAAATACCAATGATTATAAACACAACAATGAAAAAGAGAGAGAGAAAGAACTTACAAATAAAGATTTTTTTTGGGACATGGAATAACAACTCTTCTCCCGTACTCATATCAGATTTCCATTTCTGTTTAAAATACTGTGCCTGAATCTGTATGTTTCATGACTCTTTACCGCATTCCAAACATGGTTCCATATAGATAGCCTTTCTGTCTTTTTTAAAATATACTGTTAAATCATATTTCGATGCTGCCAATGAGGTCCACGGCTTTGTATACTGTAATCTCACGGCATCCTTATACTTATAAAATTTCATAATACAGTCCTTATCGTTCAGACATCGATAAGCTATACCTGGATAAGATTTTAAACTGGATACACCCTTGCAGACAACCGGCTTCGCTGGAACCTTTTCCTGAAAGAATTTAATATATTAATCTCATACTATTCAATCACACCAATAATTTCTCTTAAATCAAATTTGACTATAACAAATTAAAATCTGATATTTTATTTTTCTATAGTTTATTACTTTCTTTTTTTCTGCATTATTTTAAATATTCAAACATAATCTGTATCTTTGATAAAAATCATTGCATTATTTTCACTTAGTTATAATGCAAAGGAGTTGAACATGAGTAAAGAGTTTGACCATTCAGATGAATGGACTGTTGTCTGCTCAGGCAAAAATTCATTTAATACAAAAATTTACACTGATCCATCTGCCAGCCGGAAATCATTTATTCCATGCCCTGAATGCGGAAGTAAAAAAGGAATAGTTATTTATGATTCATCAAAGTTCCACGAAACAAACATAGAAAATATAACGGATTATACGATGGAAGTACGATGTTTAAACTGTGATACTTATACTGTTTATGCTTCAGTTAATTCATAATTTAATACTTATCAGTTCAATCTCTATAATAACTGACAGTAAAACATCACTGTATTAACCAGTTAGTATAGATCTTCCATACCTCAAATCAAAATCCGGTTTTTGAAAATTCTGTTCCACTGGCGATATCAATGATCAGAATTGCATCAATCTATGTCCTTGCAGAAGCTATGATGGTTGCACTTTTAGGTGTTCTCCGCGGTGCTGGTGATACACACTGGACAATGATCGCATCGGTAATATTCCATTGGTCTTTTGCACCTGTTCTCTACATAACGTTTAATATTTTCAATCTTTCAGCTGTATACTCATAGACAGTACTTGTTTCATTCTTTATGATTTTCTGTACTGTTCTGTTATTCAGATATAAAGGCGGGAAATGGAAACAGATAAATGTAGTTTAATTTAAATGAGAGCAAAGAGAATTGATCCCCATGCTCTCATGCTTCATTGTTATTTTTTCTCATCCTTCTTAAGATATACCTTTGTGTTGTGGTCTGTATAGTAATACTGCCCACCTTTTGGACCTTCATAAATCATGCGGCCTTTATCATCTTTTCCAATCTCTTTTTCATCGCCAGTTTTTGTATGTTTAACATCTTTATTTTCTTTTTTATCAGATTTATCTTCTTTGTTTTTTTTCTCTTGTTTATCCGACTTTTCAGGTTTTTTATCTCCTTCCTTAGCATCATCCTTCTCTTTTTTCTTTTTCTTATCAGATTTGCTGTCGTCTTCTTTAGCATCATTTTTTTTAGATTTCTTTTCTTTCTTGTCTTTTTTCTCTTCTGTTGCAGCTTTTTTTACCTTTTTAGTATCATCTGCTGCAGATGCCTTGAATGTTATTCCAGACACAATAACTGACAGTGAAACCATAAATATTACCAGAAACTTTTTCATTTTATAACTCCTGTAGTTGATTTAATTATTTTTTCAGGCCGTTACTATAAATGGAATTTAATTGCAAACAGTTTCCACTAAACAGGCGCAACCCAAAGTTTAAGCTTAAGACATTATATACTATATTACAAGAAATATCAAGTATCTTTCATTATAATCTCCCTTCTTTCATATTTATATAATTAAAAAATTTTTACCTATAGAAAACTGTCCCTCATTTCATTACTATATATTCATAAAAAAATGGAGACATACCTGCAGAATGCAAGATGAAAGATATTTCAAAAAAGGTTCATATATTTTTATTGAAGGAGATGAAGAAACTAATTCTGTCTTCCTTGTAAAAAAAGGAAAAGTATCGCATATCTGTTCCTCCCCGATACTGTCATCGGCATTGAAAGACGCCGGAGAGGGTGATTTTTTTGGTTTTATCTCTGCATTTTCCGGCAAACCCAGACTGAGCAGTGCAGTTGCAATACAGGATACTATCGTTGTTGATATAGACCGTGAACTTCTTTTCAAAATGCTCAATGATAAAACAGAAATTGCAATGAAGATAATGAACTCCTATTCTCATGCGTTGCAGAAATACGACAATGTGCTTATGGGTATAAAGCCTATTAGCCTCATCTATCCTCAGAGCCTGAGCCTTCTCCGGCTTGGTGAATATTATCTTGAAAATGGCTGCAACACTCCGGCTAATTATGTATTTAACAGGTATATGCAATTATTCCCTGATTCGGAAAACATATCTGACATTCAAAAATATATAGATGATACTGATGATCCATCTAATCATTCATTTTTTTTTGAAAATGAAAAAGGAGATCTTCTTTACAGAGACGGTGCAGTTATTTTCTGCGAATATGAACCCGGTGAAAATCTCTTCTTTATTGTAGAAGGGCGGGTTAAAATAATTAAGCAAAGCAAAAACAGGGATATGCTGCTTGCAGTACTTGGCGAAGGTGATATTTTCGGTGAACTGGCTCTTCTTACAAAATCACCAAGAAGCGCCACTGCTGTAAGTTTCGGCGGAACCAGAATTACACCAGTTGATATGAACATCTTTAAAAGTCATATAAAACATTCACCGGATCTTATAAAAAAAATTATAACATCCATAAGCCAGAGACTCTGGTTTAATCATGTCAGATTAAACCAGATGAGTTATAAAAATCCCATCACAAGGTTGTTTACATTTCTTGAATCAAAGCTGCTTGAAGATGGAGTTTCATTAAAAAGAAAAAAACCCTCCCTGCTTCAGTTCGGTCTCGATGAACTGATTGAAATGAATGAACTGTCACAAGAAGAAAACAGTGAAGAAATAACAGAGCTCCTCAGTTGCCGTTATTTATCTTTCAATTTCGGAACAATAACTGTATCAAATCCGCTGGAGTTTTCCTCCCTGGTTCAGACATACAAAAAAAAAGACTTTATGACATCTTTTAAACATAAAAAAACAGTAAAGAACGTTTCACAATATAATCAGGATGACAACCATTATACACCTGATGCCATTTTGCATAAAGAAATCGAAGTTGAGTCTGATCCGGATTTTTTGTTCACCCGCGAGTTTTATGAAATACTCCCTGAACTTAATTCAGAAGACCCGATGAAAAGAGTAAATGCAGTTATAAAACTTGGAAATCTTGGAGAAAAGGCAAAAGAATCAGTTCCGCTTCTCAGGGAAAGACTAAGTGACAATATAAAAGTAATAAGGAGAAATGCATCCCGATCCATTATTAACATACTTTCTCCGGATGAATCCTTTAAACTCTTCATAGAAGCCATAAAGGAAGATAACCAGGAAATAAGAAGTGCCGCAATAGCAGGTCTCAGTGAATTAAATATCGCGGAGAAAAGTGAGATTGTCGATCTACTTGTAAAATCACTGAAGGATAAATCTGACATGGTAAGAAGCAGCACAATAAGAAGTCTGGGTTCATTAGGAATAGACGCTGAAAATGCAATACCTCATCTTTTAAAACTTCTAACCGATAAAGAAGTCTCTGTGAGAATACTTACTGTAAACTCACTTGAAAGTATCACCGGGCCAGAAGGTTACATAAACGAAGTGATTGAGGCTATAAAAAAAATTTCAAAAAACGATCCGGACAGATTTGTAAAAAATTCCGCCAAAGATGCACTGATAAAATTAATAAGAAAA
Organism: Spirochaetota bacterium; assembly: GCA_963664815.2. Taxonomy (GTDB): domain Bacteria; phylum Spirochaetota; class UBA4802; order UBA4802; family UBA5550; genus WRGT01. Next base: position 513,590 of record CAXXHB010000002.1, on the reverse strand, counting down.
AAGAAACATCATTAAATATTATTACAATTTCTACCGGCTTTTTTAACCATTTTGAAGTCTATTTTATCAAATAAAATCTGATATTGCCAGATCAGATATTTTTTCAATACACCTTGCCTTTAAGCAAATTAAGAATTATATTTATTGAATAAAATACGGGAGAAAAATTATGAATACGTTAATGAACGAATACAAATCCAAACTCGTTGATGCTAAAACAGCAGCTGGTATTGTAAAATCAGGAGATTATATTTATTACAGCGAGTTTACACTTTTCCCGGAAGTATTTGATGAGGCTCTCGCTGTACGGATAGAAGACTTAAAAGATTTATATCTCAGAAGTGTATGCTTTACAGATATTCCCAAAATGGTAATGAAAGATCCGGAGAGGAAACATATTAAAATGCAGGACTGGCATTTCGGAGCGCATTCAAGAAAACTTTTCAACCTTGGTTTGTGCAGCTACAATCCGATAACCTACCACCAGGGACCAAGAATTGTTAGAAAATATCAGCATACTGATGTGGCAGTTATAACCACGACTCCTATGGATAAAAACGGTTACTTTAATTTCGGTATATCTAATTCTGTATGTGGTTCATACATGAGTAAAGCTAAAAAGATAATAATCGAAATAAATGAAAACGTACCTTATTGCCTCGGTGGCAATTTTGAATCCGTGCATATATCAAATATTGATTACATAATTGAAGGTAGAAATAAACCTCTCCTTGAACTCCCCCCGATTTCTGAAAATGAAATTGAAAAAAAAATCGCACGAATTATACTGGATGAAATTGAAGATGGTTCCACCCTGCAGTTTGGAATAGGTGGTCTTCCTAATATAATCGGAAAAATGATTGCGGACAGCGACCTTAAGGACCTCGGATTTCATTCAGAAATGATTACAGATTCATGTGTTGATCTTTACAATGCCCGAAAATTTACCGGAAGAAATAAATCGATAGATCATTTCAAGATGACATACACCTTCGCACTCGGCACAAAAAAATTATACGATTTCCTTGACAGAAATCCAACCTGCGCTTCTTATCCTGTGAACTATGTAAATGATCCCCGTATTATATGTCTTAATCCGAAAGTAATCGCAATAAATAATGCCATTGAAGTGGATCTTCTGAGTCAGGTTGCATCTGAATCGGTTGGAAGCAGGCAGATATCCGGAACAGGAGGTCAGCTCGATTTTATTCTTGGAGCTTTCAATTCAAGTGGAGGAAAGGGTATCATTGCACTTGATTCTACTTATAAGGATAAAGAGGGAAATCTCAAATCAAGAATAGTCGCGGCTCTTCAACCCGGTACAGTTGTAACTACACCAAGATCCATTGTACATTATGTTATTACGGAATATGGAATTGCTTTTTTGAAGGGATTATCAACATGGGAACGAGCTGAAGCATTAATAAAAATAGCACATCCCGATTTCCGGGAGGAACTTATACAGAAAGCCCAGGAGATGAAATTGTGGGTAAGATCTAACAAGATATGAGTTTTTAATTAAATAAATCCATTGATCTCCTGTTTTAAACAGCTGATTTTCTTTACTTTGGCTGTGATTTACTATTATAAAAAACTTGACTGAAGATAACAATGTTTCTATTATACAGTTTTTAAATATTACTTTTTCTGCTTAAGCTTTGACTGATTTACAAACCGGTTATCTTTGTACAATACAGGCAATACTTAATCCTATATCATATTCACTATGGAGGAATAAATGTCTGCAATGATTTTCATCCTCACAACTTTTTATCCGCTTATCATCACTTCAATCCTGTTTGTAGTAATTCTGAAATCAGTAATAATAGTTGGCGGAACACAGATAGCTGTCATTGAAAGAAGATACTTCGGCAAAAAAATGCCGCAGGGAAGAGTTATAGCACAAAACAATGAAGTTGGAATCCAGGCCAGGACAATGGGACCCGGCCTTCATTTCTTAATACCCTTCCTTTACACAACACGTAAACTTTCATTTACAACAATTGCCGAAGAGGAAATAGGCCTTGTTGAATCAATTGACGGAGACCCGATACCTCCTGGAAAAATTTTCGCAAAAGTTGTAGATGGACATAATTCATTTCAGGATGGTGAAGTTTTTCTGATAAACAGCGGGCAAAAGGGACCCCAGATAGAAATCCTTCCTCCGGGTACTTATAGAATAAATCCAGTACTCTTCAGAGTGAGAAAGCTCCAGTCAATAATCGTAGACAAAGGCAGGATTTGTCTCATAACGGCAATGGATGGAGAACCTATACCATCAGGAAGACTTCTTGCCGGAAAAACAGATGGACATAGCAATTTTGAAAACGGTCAGGCATTTTTAAATAACAGAGGACAAAAGGGACCTCAGATAGAGATACTACTCCCCGGTACCTACAGAATTAATACAGACCTGTTTCATGTAGAATACGCAGAAGCCACAGTAATACCTGCAAACAAGATTGGGCTTGTAACTGCTCTTGATGGCGAACCACTACCCGAAGGTGAATACGTGGCTAAATCAATATCAGGACATAACGATTATCAAAACGCATCAGCATTTCTTAAATCCGGTGGTCAGAGAGGCCCGCAGTTTGATGTTTTAAAACCAGGAACATATTATATAAACCCGATGATATTTAAGGTTGAGCTTGATGATGTGGCCATTGTACAGCGCGGACAGGTGGCAGTAGTTGTCTCCAATGTTGGAGAAGAACCGGTACAGATCAGGAAGCTTGTAACTGATACGGCTGCAAAGGAACAGGCTTCACCTGGTTCAGAAATCTATAAAGATATTGAGAGTCGTTTTGATACCGGAATAGAACGCTATGTTGTTCCTAAAGGTTACAGGGGTATACAGCAGGAAGTTGCGGGACCTGGATTTTATTACCTTAACCGGAGAGCATTTATTGTTTATATTGTGGATACCACAAATATTACAATAGATTGGGACAACACTAAAGAGACCAGATTTGACCCGTTAAAAGTAATATCAAGAGACGGATTTGAGATAAGTGTTGCTGTCAAGGTTGTAATAAGAATCAGACCGGATCAGGCGCCATATATGGTTGCTAAAATAGGTTCTATTGAAAACCTGATACTTCATGTTATACACCCCATGATAGATTCAAGTTTCAGAAACCAGGCATCATCTACATCTGCGATGAACTTTATGCAGGACAGGCAGGAAGAACAGCGTAAAGCTGAAGACAGGGCAAGAGCTGAACTCGAAAAGTATCACGTTGAGTGCGTATCAGTACTGATCTGTCAGATCAATCTCCCTCAGGATCTTATGGATACACAAACCATGAAGATAATAGCTCAGCAGCAGCAGGCGATGTATCAGGATCAGCAAAAGGCTGAACAGACCAGGATAGCCATGGAAAAAACTCGTGCCGAAGCGGACCAGCAGAAAAATCTCGTTGAAGCAGAGATAGGAGTAAAGATTGCAGAACAGAACAAACAGAAAGCAATAAGGTTTGCCGAAGGTGAATCTGAGAGTATAAGGCTGCGGGCACAGGGCGAGGCACAGGGAATTACAATGACTGGAGAGGCAGAAGGACAAAAAATTCTTGCAATTGGTGAATCAACTGCAAAAGCCTATGAGCTGCAGAACAAAGCCGTAGGACGCGAGGGTGTTACTGCAATTGAGGTTGCCAAGCAGATTGCAGCAGGTAATGTTAAAGTAACCCCCGATTTTCTTGTTCAGGGGGGAGATAACATCGCCGGGTTGCTTTCAGCCTATCTTACAAGAATAATCACAAAGAAAGATGATCTGTCAACTACAACTGACAACAAACATGGAGCAGCGGAGGACGACACTCCCTGATTAAAATTGATTAAAACATATCTTTTTTGATATTCCGGTAAGAATGTATACTGACCTCTGCATTCTTAACATAGTTATGACCATATTTTTTCTGAGTATTACCCCTTCTCAGTAAAAACAAGAGTAAGCCCGGATCCTATCATCAGTATGCCGCTTACGCAATTAAATCTTTTCATGAATTTCCGTATACCTGACAAAACTTTCAATTTTGATCCAGCTGCGGCATAAAGCATGTAACATGCAAATGCAACTCCACCCAATGCGCTAAAAATTATAATATAGCTATTCATTGACGATCCTCCAGTAATGATAAACTGCGGGAAAAGCGCCGTAAAAAAAACAATACCTTTAGGGTTTCCTATTGCTATGATGAATCCATCAATAAAAAGTTTACCCGTATGTTTATTGTCATGTTCATTCATTACGTCTATTTTTTCATCAACAGGTGCAGTAATAAGCCTGTAACCAAGGTAAACAAGGTATATAGCACCTGCCCATCTTATAACGTTGAACATCAACCCTGATACTGCAAGAATCACACCAAGTCCGGTAACAGAAATTAAAGCCATTAGAATGTTCCCTGCAACATTACCCGCGCAACTATATAATGTTTTTTTTAAACCATAATTCACTCCGTGGTTCAATGCAAGAATCATACTTGGCCCAGGAGTTATCGTAGCAATAATGAGAATAGTAAAGTATGCAATGAACGCATGTAACGTCATAGATGTTCCTTGATAAATAACAATTTATTTTTCCAAGACATTTATCTTTATTATATGATATATTAACGCAAGCAGAATTTGTTTCTTTCAGTTTTCTGTTCAAACAAAATTAAAAATGCTTGATTATTTGTAAAAATCATATTTTCCAATACATAAATAAGAGGATTGTTATATGAATATTGTATCAAGCGCAAGAGTTTTAATATTTTCAATTATTTTAGTAATAATTACAGAAACTGCTTTTACTGCGTTTGAACCGCAGAAAGTTATACTTGTATATCCCCTGATATTCACCGGTGATTCCCAATACGCATGGACCGCCGCAGGCCTTTCTGATGCAATTACCGCTGATCTCTGCAAGGTACCCCGTTTCATGATTGTTTCACGTGATGACCGGATAAAAGTGATAGAAGAAATGGAACTCGCTATGACCGGATTGATTGACGAAAAAAAAACAGTTACAGCCGGAAAGATGGTAGCCGCCGATTATCTGGTAACCGGATCATGCAGCATTTCCGGCAAATTACTACATGTATCAGCAAGAATTGTCAGGGTTGAGAGCGGTTTAACTGCAGCAGCCGTTGACATGAATGGAAGCATTGACTCAATTTTTGAATTACAGGAGACTATTGCATATAAACTGTTGGCGGAGTTTGAAAAGAGATCAAACGGGTCATTTAGTGATTACGGTATATTTCGGGAGGATATTTCAAAACAAAAACACAGCAGCATGGATGAATACAGGTTATACGCAATGGGACTTGCAGCCGAAAGAACTAATCCACGCGAAGCGCTTGAACTTTTCCTGAAAGCGATTGAGCTTAATCCGGACTATTTCGCTGCCGCTGCCGCTGCCGGTCAGGTATATTCTGACATGGAAAAATTTGATGATTCCCTGGCATATTTTTCACGCGCACGCGTTATGCTGGAAAAAACAGGTGAAACAACCAGTGTACGATATGCCGAAATACTTCAAAATACCGCAAAAATACTCAGATATTTAAATAAAAAGTATGAAGCACTTGAGTTAAGCTTAAAATCACTTGCTGTTTTTGAAAACTTAAACAGAACAGAAAGTACAGAATATGCGGTACTCCTCAACCAGATTGGTGTAATATATGGCGACATGAAGGACCGGACAAAACAGAATTTATTTTTTAAAAAATCAAAAACGCTCTTCGAAAAACTCGGCAGGGAGAATAGCATAGGTTACGCTCTTGTCCTTTTCAATACTGCGGCTGACGGCTCTGAGGAAAAACTGGAAAACCTTCTCCATGCAAAAAAAATACTCGAAGATATCGGATATACAGGATGGAATTATGCGAAAGTTCTAAACCGGATCGGCGAAGAATACGACGGAATGAGCCTGATGGCAAATGCAGACAAATCACTTCCTTTTTATCTGAAAGGTGCAGAGTCGCTGGAGAAAAGAGGTCAGACATATACAAAACTTTATCTTGATCTTTTAAACAATATCGGAAGCGGTTATCTGGAAAAAGAGAAATACTGTGATGCGCTTAATATCCTGCTAAAGGAAAAAGACATATCTGAAAAAATGAATCCTGACAGGAACCTTGAAGAACGGAGAAAAAAGATCGATAATTATATAAATCAGAACAATATACACAAAAAATGCGGAAAATAACTTAACCACCACGGATTTATACCAATGATTAAACAAGAAACAGATAAGAAGTTCCGGTTTATTCCTTATCGCAAACATGATATCGTTGAAATGTGTCTGCAGGATAATCTTCTTCCGGGACAAGAGGAAATCTTCCGGAAGTTATACCGGATACTCGACAGTACTTTTCATTTTGAATTTCATCAGACTCTTGAATCTTTAAAGGATTCCTACGCTCCCTTTGATCCCGATTCAGATACCCGCAGATATGAGAATGCAGCCGTAACGTCCGGAGCGAAATTTATAGATCTCCTTAGAGACCTTCTTGAAAAAGCCAATTATGAGTGTATAACAAAAGAAGATATAGACCAGGCTATGAAAGAATACTCTCTTTTTAAAATCCGTCTGCATGTTGATTTCAATGAATTCGATGAACTTATGCTTTTTTCCCGTGGTGAATCTATCAAATATGAAACAATTCCCAGATTTCTGGGTCTTTTCCCTAAAACTATCAAATTTATTAATTATGATCGCATGGTAATGTATATCCGTTTCAGAGAAGAACGCAGGAAATCAAAAGTCCAGTATCCATCATTGAAATATGGATTCACACTACTTAAATTATTTCAAAACGTGCCAAAATCAGATCTTGAAATGCTTTTCCCGAATACCAACATACGCATGCGCACAATTGACAAACTGATGATTGGCATACCAGCAGCTGTCAGCGGCTTTATAGTTCTCACTACAAAAGTTGGTGTCTCTCTTGTGTTGCTTGCATCTCTTATCCGTTTCTGGCTGGGATTTAGTAATCAGAGTGTTGAAATAAACAAAACGGTTATATTAGTCCTGTTTGCCGGTCTGGCTGCATTTGGAGGTTACATCTGGAAACAGATCAGCACATTCAAAAACCGGAAATTAATGTTTATGCAGGCTCTTACTCAAAACCTCTACTTCAAAAACCTGGACAATAACTCCGGAGTATTTCACCGCATTATTGATGATGCCGAAGAAGAGGAATGTAAGGAGGCGATTCTTGCTTATTATTTTCTTCTCACTTCAGAAGCACCATTGCAAAAGAAGGAAATTGACCTCAAGGTTGAAAACTGGCTTGAAACTAAATGGAACTGCTCTGTTGATTTCGAAATCGATGACGCTTTGAATAAACTGGCAAGGCTTAATCTGGTAAATGAAGTAAATGGAAAATTCACTGCAATATCTATTCAGAATGGCATAAGTATTCTCGACCGTCGATGGGATGATTTTTTTACAGTTGATTAAGCGGAATAAAATATAAATATAATTTATACTCAATTATTTCTTATTGATATAGGAAACTCCTCGCATTAAAACATTCAACGTATCCTGTCCCGCCCCATGATTCAGGCTCCCGACAGGATGTCGCAGTGTCGAAGTAGTACAGGATGTGCTGAAAAACTTCGACTGACATACCAGACCTTACTTGTGCTGTGGTTCGACTACACTCACCGGCCGGGTCGAAGCACTTGCACTGAGCAACGAAGTGTCGGAAGCAAAAAAGTAATTCCCTCTTGACAAATCTGTTATCTGTCACTATCAGTTAATTAAGCTTTTTCATGGAATATAATCCGGAACCAGAATGTATGAATTAGATTTATTTGTTATGATACAGAAAGCCATTAAAAAAATAAACTTCGATGACAAATGAGAGATCGGATCTGATATCAGATATAGGCTTTCGCGTTCGGCAAAGACATGATTTAATCAATGATCACAGGGGACTTTGAGTGTATCAATACGAGAGGGTTCATATATAAAAATCTGAGGGGACTGATCCAGGCAGAAACAGCCCCCTGTATTTTCAACGAGAACGGCGAACCACTACACTTCCGGTGTTGACAACAATGGCATCTGCCATTTTATCGCCGGTAACGTCGGCAAAATATGTACCCTTATCTCCGAAATATGGATTGGTTGTCCATACTTCATTTGCGGAAAAAGCTGAACCAGTTGACCGGCGCACCACAACCTTGTCGCCATTAACAACAATGGCATCTGCCTTACCGTCACCTGTTACGTCGGCAAAATATGTACCCTTATCTCCGAAATATGGATTGGTTGTCCATACTTCATTTGCGGAAAAAGCTGAACCAGTTGACCGGCGCACCACAACCTTGTCGCCATTAACAACAATGGCATCTGCCTTACCGTCACCTGTTACGTCGGCAAAATATGTACCCTTATCTCCGAAATACGGATTGGTTGTCCATACTTCATTTGCGGAAAAAGCTGAACCAGTTGACCGGCGAACAACAACTTTGTCGCCATTAACAACAATGGCATCTGCCTTACCGTCACCTGTTACGTCGGCAAAATATGTACCCTTATCTCCGAAATACGGATTGGTTGTCCATACTTCATTTGCGGAAAAAGCTGAACCAGTTGACCGGCGAACAACAACTTTGTCGCCATTAACAACAATGGCATCTGCCTTACCGTCACCCGTTACGTCAGCAAAGTATGTACCCTTATCTCCGAAAAACGGATTGGTTGTCCATACTTCATTTGCGGAAAAGGCTGAACCAGTTGACCGGCGCACCACAACTTTGTCGCTATTAACAACAATGGCATCTGCCTTACCATCACCCGTTACGTCAGCAAAGTATGTACCCTTGTCGCCATAATAACCGATTTCAGTCCATACTTCATTTGGTGCAAAATCTGCAGCTATTAATATTGTTGAAAATAGCAACGCTGCAATACCGAAAACTGTTTTTTTTGTAGTTTCTTTATACATTAAACTCTCCTTTATTTATGTTGTTAAAAAATAGATTTTATAAAACCACACTAATTAAATATTTTATCGAAATAGAAAACATCTCATATTAAAAAACTCAAAGTCTCCTGCACAGCCCGGTTCAGGAGATAAACCGTTACCTGCCTGCATTGGCAGGACAAAGTCCGTACCTAACAGAGGTCAGTAAAAAAACTAATTCTCAAAACCCCTATTTACCTTTACCAGTTAATTTAAATTTTAATAGTAGACTTTTACAAGATTTATTTATTACATTGGAGTGAATGGTGTTATATCCAGAGTGAATGTCGGTCTTTTTACAAAATGAAGAATGAATAACTAAAAACAATTGTCATATCATGCGATTTTGAAAGTATTTTAATTTTTAATTCCGGTCTTAATGCATCGAATAAAATTATCATTTTTGATTTATGTTTCAGGATTAATATGCAAAAAAAATCAATTTTTATTGTCGAAGACAATATTCATCAGCTTGCTGAGATTAGAGAGTATGTTGCCAGTCATCCCATGCTCGTTCTTTCAGGATGGTCAAGGAATGGGCTTGAAGCTGTTGATATTATCAGTAAAAACCCGGCAGACCTGCTGCTTGTGGACATTAACCTGCCTGGATGCAGCGGAATTGAGCTCATTGAAAATCTTGAAAATCCACCCTATTGTGTATTCATCACCTCATATGATGATTACGCCATCAAGGCATTTGAACTGGGAGCTATTGATTACATACTCAAGCCTGTTACCAGCGAACGTCTGAATATTTCAATAAATCGATTTCTTTCACTTACAGATAAAAAAAGCATTAAGGAGTCTTTAAGCGAACTCGGTCTTTCTTTCAGGAACAGGAGAAGCAACTATTATGTTGGGTATGACCAAATATCATACATTACAGCATGTGATAAAAATACGATAGTTCATACAACCGACATGGACTTTGAAGCGTCATGCCTGTTAAAGGTTTTTGAAAATAAACTACCCCCGGAACGTTTTCTCAGGGTCCACCGGAAATATATTGTGAATATTTCTTATTTGTCATATATAAAATCAAAGCATAACACTATGTTTTTGTTTTTAAGGGATGATGATGATACTCCCATACCTGTTAGTAAATCATATCAGAGTAATGTAAAGAATCTGCTTCTAAGGGATCAAAAGGGATAGCACTGTCCTGCATGTTGCATTTGGCTGATATATAACCTGCAGCAGCCTGAACTATTTTATTACTGTATAGTTCCTGGACCTCCAAATACAGGTATGAAAAGAAACCAACTCTTTCCATACCTGCAATTCCTTATGAAAGATATTATTTATCATTATTTAAAGATATTTCAATATAGGCTCTGACTCCCCCTTCATTGCGGTTTTCGACAATGATGTGTGCGGTTTTATAATGGTATTTAAGCAGATCAGTGATATTGCCAATTGACCTTGAATATATGTCATCAGTTTCCAGGCCAGGGCCATTATCAAGAATTTCAAAGCTTATAATGTCATTTTTATTTTTTGCAATAACCGTTACATGCTCTTTGCCGCCATGTTTTTCAAGACCATGTTTGATAGCATTACGGACAAAAGATTGTACAATCAGAGGAGGAATCATAATTTCACTGAATGATCCCTCTCTGATAATTTCCACTGAAAGATCGGATATATATGAAATTTTTTCAAACTCCAGATAACTTGAGACAAATAACAGCTCTTCATCAATGGTGATGAGTTCCTTTGTTGCTGAATCTGTCAGGAACCGGTAGATTTTAGAAAGGGAAATAACAGCCTTTTCTGCAAGTCCGATATCTTTTTTCATTATAGAGTGCAGGGTAGCAAGAGCATTGAAAAGGAAATGGGGATTTATTCTTTCCTGCAAAACCCTGTATTTCAGACCCTCGTATTCCTTTTCCAGCCTGGCAAGCCTTATGTTTTCCCTGCTGATCATATTTACCTTGTCAGCCATACCAAAGGCCAGAATAGCCAGCATGAAAATAAAACCAACAAGATAAGATCTCAGGGTCAGGGTGTTGAAAGGCAGCCAACCTGCCCATAAAGAATTATAAATTATAGTCCCCATAGCAGTGACTAAAAGTGCGGCCATTAAAAAATATGCCTGCCGGTTCTTCTTTACACAGGCATATATCCCGATAAAAATAACAATTAATGCGAGTGTGATTGCCATGATGGAATTAGACAGTACCGCAAATGTGATGGGTACAAAAGGTGAAATAAGTGAAAGAAAAAGCGCAAGGAGTCCTGCCGGCATTATTGCCTTGACAAACAAAGGCTGCCTCTCCTGATCCGAAAATACATAGGACCTGAAAAAAAACAGGAAAAACCCGGCTCCGCACAATTGTATTGTGTAGTGAACATAATCAGGCAGAATTCCATTTGGAAGAAAATATTCCTGGAAATGCCCCGATGTTAAAAATTCAAAGGATACCTGTATTAATATATATACCGAGAAAAAAATACTCGTTTTATCTTTTGTGGAAATCCCCAGGAAAGAATAATAAAGAAACATAATTATCAGCACACCGAATAACAAACCGTCCAGCAGATTCGTTTTGTTCCTGAAACGCTCATAATTGCTCTTTGTGAAAAGGAATACAGGAAGAACAAACCAGTCTTCATTATTGGCGCGCAAATAAATGGTGTGTTCGCCAGGGGAGCTGCTGAAATCAACACTGAACAGGTGGAAGTCCCTACTACTGTGATTGTAAGGTAAATCCTCTCCGAATATTACGGATCTGTATGCTCCCTTTTCCGGCAGAAATATCTCGCAGATATCAAGTTTAGTATTGGGAATTACAATGACCAGCTTTTCTGTATTATCTGCAGGGACTGCAATGGTAAACTTCATCCAGTACTGTGATGCAGTCAGGCCCAGATTGAGACTGTTCTTCCGGGTAAAATTCCCGGAATCTAACACATCTTTAAATTCCAGGTTCCGTCCCGGATCTTCAAGTACATCCACATATGAATTACAGAAAATAATATCCTTTTTTTTGTCAGCTATGACTGCATTTTCTCCATATGCGGCTTCCAGGAAGGAAAGAATGGTTATGGTAATTAAAACAATTTTTTTCATTCATCACCCTAAACTTGAATTATATAATTTAAGAAGATAATTGATACTTTGAAAACCAGATATTCAGGAAAGATAATTTTATACTTTATATTTAACAGAGTATAAATAAGAACGCAATCCTGATGAAGCCTGTTTTACAAACTTGTAATCCTCTGCTTAATAATCCGGATTAATTGATTAAAAAAAGAAATTTTGTCAACCATGTAAAGTTTCAGGCAGACTGAGATTATGAAACAGATTAAGTTATAAAAGATAACATAATAAAATGTGAAGGATTTGAAGCGTTGTTTTATAAGCATGAACTTGAGGGAGCTGAAAGATTCAGAGAGCTTATTCGAAGGGAAAGCCTCGACTAAACAAAGTAGTAAAAAAACCTCCGGGAGGATATAAAAGTTGGGGTACTTCCGGCAAAAGTTATAAAATATTACAGGAATAAAATAATTAATACCAAATTCTATAAAAATTATTTGGTATCGCATTAAAGAAAAATAGCATAAATATTACTAATTCCTCCTTCGATAAGCTTTCTGCATTAAAACCAACATTAGGTGTATCGGGTGTTTTTTCGTCAATAACGATGCAACGACCACTTAGCTTTTTTTCACCAAACTTAAAATCAAAATCAAAATATGGATGATAAATGGGACTTTCTATAACACCAGTAATGACAGTATCACCATATTTAAAATTATAATTACGCAAATAAAGTCCTTTATGCCCTGGATATGTTATCTTTCCAATAAAAGCTTTACCGAACAAATTAAGATTTATTTCTTCTGAATCAAGACCTACTTTACAATCCCCCCTACCGCACCAGCCAGTACCATTCACCAAATGGGTGCCGGGAATTTTTTTCCCATCTAACAAATGAATAATATTATAATTAAAACGGTAATCGATAGAATTTTCATAACTTCCTAAAAGCTTATAGTATTCGACTTTATAAATAATCTCTGTAGCAGCATTGATACTCCCGATTTTAAATTCACGTTTTTCATTTCCATCTGATACGCCTATATCACCACCGTTTGGATCATTTGATAAATTATTATATTTTCCGGAAACCCTCTCCTGTATCTGTGTGTTATTATATGATAAATTAATATCCTGAACATAATTAAATTTAAAATCACCTTTTCTGTTTTGAAATAAACTATTATTAGAATCATTAGTTACTTTTTCATTGAGAACATAAGTCCCTGATAAAAGGTTCTGAGGAGGTATGTCTTTTACCGAAAAACGTCCACATGAAAACAGAGTTGCATTCAATAAAATGATTACGGATACTGATTTAAATAAATTATTCATTTTATATTCTCCATAAGAAATATTCTATTAATAGATCTTTAATTTTTGATTTAGGAAACTCCTCTTATTAAAATTAAAACACTTAAAATATCCTGCCCCGCCCCGCCCCGCCCCTGATTCAGGGGACATACCAGACCTTACTTGTGCTGTGGTTCGACTACGCTCACCGACCGGGTCGAAGCACTTGCACTGAGCAACATCGAAGTGTCGGAAGCAAAAAAGTAATTCCCTCTTGACAAATCTGTTATCTGTCACTATCAGTTAATTAAACTTTGCGCTTGGGAAAATTTTACAAAATAATACCCGCATGACAGTAATACTAAAACCTTTATAAAAAAATTCAAGCGATTTTAATGCAATATTTACAAAAACTTCAATTATCGCGGCTTTGCAATCCTGCGATAAGGTTTAAAAGTATCGACTTCTTAAACATTGGGTTTAAACCAATTTATCCATCTCCCTCTCTGCAAAAAATGAATACACAGTGACTTTTCTCCTTAACGCTGAAGAATTTTATGCTTTTCTCACTTTCATTTCTGTTTGAAAATGCAGAAATCTTTAAAAATCACCTTGCTGTTATGGGAAGTTTTGAACAGGGCTTGCTTTAAAATCTTTTCCTGTGCAGATACTACAGTTGACCGGCGAGACAAAAGCTGCACTGGAATCGCCTGAAACATCACGTTCTCTCATTCCGCGAAATATCGATCCGCCGAAACAGTATGTGAACATTTTTCTGTGTTGTAATATTGAGGTAACAATAATTAACCATGATTATGAATTATTATGCATTATTTCATCTAACTTTGATTACCTGGCGGTTATTGACAGGCTATATTATTAAAAGTACATGAAAATCACATCAAATAGAACAGCGTCATTTCAGGATCTTCTTTTTAAGGGACTAATTGTTTTTATGCAAAGATAATCATTGCTGTTCTTATGATTTTATGTGTACTGTTTCTTGTTTACCTTGAGGCATTGGTTTAATAACTGACCGGATATTTTTTATTTGTTTTCTTTATTCATAAAAAAAAGCAAATAAAAAACCCTCTGCGCTGCAGAGGGTTTTTTAATAATATGGTCAAGCCTCACGACTGATTAGTAATGGTGAGCTGAACGCATTTCGGCGCTTACACTTCCATCCTATCGACCTCGTAGTCTTCGAGGAGTCTTCAGAGGGCTTAAAGCCCTAGGGAAATCTTATCTTGGAGTTGGCTTCCCGCTTAGATGCTTTCAGCGGTTATCCATTCCGAACATAGCCACCCAGCTGTACCGTTGGCACGATAACTGGTGCACCAGAGGTTCGTCCATCCCGGTCCTCTCGTACTAAGGACAGATCTCCTCAAATTTCCAACGCCTGCAGAGGATAGGGACCGAACTGTCTCACGACGTTCTGAACCCAGCTCGCGTTCCGCTTTAATCGGCGAACAGCCGAACCCTTGGGACCTTCTCCAGCCCCAGGATGCGAAGAGCCGACATCGAGGTGCCAAACAGCGCCGTCGATATGAACTCTTGGGCGCTATCAGCCTGTTATCCCCGGCGTACCTTTTATCCGTTGAGCGATGGCCCTTCCATACGGGACCACCGGATCACTAACCCCTACTTTCGTACCTGCTCGACTTGTAGGTCTCGCAGTCAAGCTCCCTTTTGCGTTTACACTCTACGCGCGATTTCCGTCCGCGCTGAGGGAACCTTTGGGCGCCTCCGTTACTCTTTAGGAGGCGACCGCCCCAGTCAAACTGCCCACCAGACAGTGTCCCGACCCCGGATAACGGGTATCGGTTAGTAGTCCAATAGAACAAGGGTGGTATTTCAACGATGACTCCACCAAGACTAGCGTCCCGGTTTCACAGTCTCCCACCTATCCTACACATATTATACCAAACTACAGTGTCAGGCTACAGTAAAGGTGCACGGGGTCTTTCCGTCCTTCTGCAGGTAGTCCGCATCTTCACGAACAATACAATTTCACCGAGTCCCCCGTTGAGACAGTGCCCAAGTCGTTACACCATTCGTGCAGGTCGGAACTTACCCGACAAGGAATTTCGCTACCTTAGGACCGTCATAGTTACGGCCGCCGTTTACCGGGGCTTCAATTCAGAGCTTCGCACATATAAATACGCACTAACACTTCCTCTTAACCTTCCGGCACCGGGCAGGTGTCAGACCCTATACTTTCTCTTACGAGTTTGCAGAGTCCTGTGTTTTTGGTAAACAGTCGCTTGGGCCATTTTTCTGCGGCCTCTTCATGCTCCACCCGCGGGGGTTTCACACTAGTGAGGCGTCCCTTTTCCCGAAGTTACGGGACTATTTTGCCGAGTTCCTTAACGAGGGTTCTCTCGAGCGCCTTAGAATTTTCATCCCGCCCACCTGTGTCGGTTTACGGTACGGTCTCCCGGTTTCGCGTTTAGAAGTTTTTCCTGGTAGTCTAGGATTTGGACCTTCGCTTCACCGAAGTTCCACTCCCCCACATCCTCGGCCATAAGGGTCCCGGATTTTCCTGAGACCCAAGCCTACAAATAGGGACAGGGACAACCAACGCCCTGCGTCCATACCTTTCTACGTCACTCCATCACGATAACCTCCACCAGGAGGTGCAGGAATATGAACCTGCTTCCCATCGACTACGCGTTTCCGCCTCGTCTTAGGGGCCGACTAACTCTGAGATGATTAACATTGCCCAGAAAACCTTAGGCTTACGGCGAAGAAGTTTTTTACTTCTTTTAACGTTACTCATGCCGGCATTCTCTCTTCTGTACAGTCCAGTTGTCCTCGCGGTCAACCTTCAGCCCGTACAGAATGCTCCTCTACCACTCACTTACGTGAATCCAAAGCTTCGGTGATATACTTAGTCCCAATTATTTTCGGTGCAAAGTCACTCGACCAGTGAGCTATTACGCACTCTTTGAAGGGTTGCTGCTTCTAAGCCAACCTCCTGGGTGTCTGTGCGACTCCACTTCCTTTATCACTTAGTATATACTTGGGGACCTTAGCTGTTGGTCTGGGCTCTTTCCCTTTTGACCACGAAACTTATCTCCCGTAGTCTGACTCCCATACTCTAAAGTTACGGCATTCGAAGTTTGAGTGGGGTTGGTAAGTTTGTTGACCCCCTAGCCCAATCAGTGCTCTACCTCCGCAACTAAACATATGAGGCTAGCCCTAAAGCTATTTCGAGGAGAACCAGCTATTGCCGAGTTTGTTTAGTCTTTCACCCCTAGTCACAGCTCATCCGAGAATTTTTCAACATTCACCGGTTCGGTCCTCCACGTGGTCTTACCCACGCTTCAACCTGGCCATGACTAGATCACTCGGTTTCGGGTCTACTCCATACAACTTAATCGCCCATTTAAGACTCGCTTTCGCTACGGCTGCGTGATTCCGATCACTTAACCTTGCTGTATAAAGTAACTCGCCGGCTCATTCTACAAAAGGCACGCTGTCAGGCATGTAAACATAGCCCTCCAACACCTTGTAAGCATACGGTTTCAGGTTCTATTTCACTCCCCTCCCGGGGTTCTTTTCACCTTTCCCTCACGGTACTTGTTCACTATCGGTCACTAGTTAGTATTTAGCCTTGGAAGATGGTCCTCCCAGATTCGAACAGGGTTTCACGTGCCCCGCCCTACTCAGGAATACAGAAAGAGAGGTTTCTATGTTTTAACTTACGCGGCTATCACGCTCTGTGGCCCTCTTTTCAGCGGGTTCAGCTAACATGAAACTTTGTAACTCTCCGGGCGTCCCAGAAGACGCCCACTCTGCATCCTACAACCCCGGTCTTACAGCGGTTCTGGCCTGTAACGTAAAGTCCGGTTTAGGCTCTTCCCCTTTCGCTCGCCACTACTGAGGGAATCTCTGTTGATGTCTTTTCCTCAGGGTACTTAGATGTTTCAATTCCCCTGGTGTTGCCCATGCCACCTATTTATTCAGTGACATATACTATGGGTTCGCCCATAGTCGGTTTTCCGATTCGGTTATCTCCGGATCAAAGGATGCTTGCTCCTACCCGAAGCTTATCGCAGCTTGCCACGACCTTCATCGCCTTCTAGTGCCAAGGCATCCACCGTATGCCCTTATTTGCTTGACCATATTATTTTTTCTGCTATCGTAAACGTACGATAGCAGAATCGCTCGATCAATTTTCAACTCGATTACTATTGTATTGTTAAGTTAAATGAGACTTTCATTTTAGACTTAACCGTTTTAAAAGATCCGGGCCGGTTAAAGGCCCTATTTAAGATCAGAAAGCTTTTCTGATTTTAAGCAGGACATTTATCCGGCATTTGGAGGTGAACGGGATCGAACCGATGACCCTCTGCGTGCAAGGCAGATGCTCTCCCAGCTGAGCTACACCCCCAAGATATTTTTCATATCAATTGGGCCTGAGTGGAGTCGAACCACCTACCTAACGATTATCAGTCGTTCGCTCTAACCATCTGAGCTACAGGCCCTGTTTCTTATATTTATACTAAGATAAAGGCCTTTTCAGGGTTTACTATTTCAAAACTGAGTAGTATTTTGACTGTTATTATCTATCCTTATAAAGGAGGTGATCCAGCCGCACCTTCCGATACGGCTACCTTGTTACGACTTCACCCTCTTCACCGACTTCACCTTAGTAACCTTCCCCCTTACGGTTAGATCAGCCACTTCGGGTGCTGCCAACTCAGATGGTGTGACGGGCGGTGTGTACAAGGCCCGGGAACGTATTCACCGTAGCGTTCTGATCCACGATTACTAGCGATTCCAACTTCATGGAGTCGAGTTGCAGACTCCAATCCGAACTGAGACCGGTTTTTTGAGATTAGCTCCACCTCGCGGTCTTGCAACTCTTTGTACCGGCCATTGTAGCACGTGTGTAGCCCTGGACATAAGGGCCGTGATGACTTGACGTCGTCCCCACCTTCCTCCGGTTTATCACCGGCAGTTCCCTCAGAGTGCCCAGCATTACCTGATAGCAACAGAGAGTAGGGGTTGCGCTCGTTGCGGGACTTAACCCAACATCTCACGACACGAGCTGACGACAGCCATGCAGCACCTCTATACATGTCCCGAAGGAAGGACGTATCTCTACGCCTGTCATGCACAGTTCAAGCCCAGGTAAGGTTCTTCGCGTATCATCGAATTAAACCACATGCTCCACCGCTTGTGCGGGCCCCCGTCAATTTCTTTGAGTTTCACCCTTGCGGGCGTACTCCCCAGGCGGTATACTTAATGCGTTTGCTGCGGCACTAGTAGACAAGCCACTAACACCTAGTATACAACGTTTACAGCGTGGACTACCAGGGTATCTAATCCTGTTCGCTCCCCACGCTTTCGCGCTTCAGCGTCAGTCCTAGGCCAGAGAGCCGCCTTCGCCACTGGTGTTCTTCCAGATATCTACGCATTTCACCGCTACACCTGGAATTCCGCTCTCCTCTCCCGAACTCAAGAGATCCAGTTTTAGATGCAGTTTATGGGTTGAGCCCATAGCTTTCACACCTAACTTAAATCCCCGCCTAGACGCCCTTTACGCCCAATAATTCCGAACAACGCTCGCCCCATACGTATTACCGCGGCTGCTGGCACGTAGTTAGCCGGGGCTTTAGGCAGGTACCGTCATCACATGGAATATTACCCCATGCTTATTCTTCCCTGCTTACTGAACTTTACAACCCGAAGGCCTTCATCATTCACGCGGCGTCGCTGCATCAGGCTTGCGCCCATTGTGCAAGATTCTTAACTGCTGCCTCCCGTAGGAGTCTGGGCCGTATCTCAGTCCCAATGTGGCCGTTCACCCTCTCAGGCCGGCTACTGATCGTCGCCTTGGTAGGCCTTTACCCCACCAACTAGCTAATCAGCCGCGGACTCATCTCCAGGCGGTAGGCCTTGCGGTCCCCACCTTTAATGGCTGCTACCTGCGTAACCACCATCTCATTCGGTATTAGCTATCCTTTCGGATAGTTATCCCCACCCCGGAGGCAGATTATCCACGTGTTACTCACCCGTTCGCCACTCTCTCCTCTAAGCAAGCTCAAAGGATACCGTTCGACTTGCATGTTTAAGACGCGCCGCCAGCGTTAGTTCTGAGCCAGAATCAAACTCTCCATGATATTTATTTTCATAGAAAATCATTTTCAAAACTTAACTTCTAGCTTTCTTGTAAGCTTTACTTCTTTTGTCTAATACTACTCAGTTTTCAAAGAGCAAACCCGATGGTTCTAAATGAGCAAAAAAAATCTCCAACTATACCCTCTCAGGCTCCATGGAGATTCCGACACTTTACTAATCTCTTAGTAGTTTTCAGATTCTTACTCTGGCAAGCTATTCGCTTACCGTGATTTCAAATTATGCAACCACCCTTTTCCCGTCAAGCTTTTTGTCAGTATTTTATAAATTTTTTGTAAAACAAAAAATTTTCTCTACCTTCTCACCTACCGGTACTCCACATCAGCAAAGTCTCCCTCACCAACAAAAATGACCATAGTTTTCTACTCACACTTCTGTCAACGTAATTTTTTTACTAACTTAATTTTTTTTAAAATAAAACGGGGCATCTGTTAAAAACTATCTGCGTCCTTTATTTGTATTTGTCCCTTTACTTATACCTGCAATAAAAATTCCCGCCATCTCAACTTTTATACTCTTTTTCTCAGGAAGTTTATCATAGATTTCCTCTTCACACAAAAGATCCATAACCTGCGGACCTATCTTTGCTTTAACAATTGGAACTTTTCTTATTTTATAAATTTTAGGTATCTGGTCAATAACAGACTTCGGTATATTTGCATTTTTTAATTTATCCTTCCGCTTTTCAAGGATAAGGATTGTTGTTGTTATCTTATGCTGATCAACAAGCTCCTTCTGAACAGACATTTTAGCTTCCATCTTTTTTTTAAGAAAGAAATATCCCGCAACCAGCGCCCCGATTACTATTGCCAGTATTATATACAATATCCACCATTCCACTAAATCACCCCTCCGATAAAATAAAATTTACTTTAAAAAAAAAGACAAACTCTGCAGAAGATTTATATTCACTTTTGAAAATGTGAATATAAATATGTTTCTACATCCGATTTTGCTCTGTTTAAAATTTGAAATAACTTACTTAATATTTTAATTTCGCAGTCAAGTTAAATAATGATCTCCACAAGAAATCGTATAGCAATGAAATTTTCTTCATTTAAATTATTGCTGGTAAAACTTGGCAGATATTTAAGATATAAATTATTAAAATCAGGTTTTTTATCATTTTATAAATTTTTATGGATTTCATTATAAACTAAAACACTATCACCAAGGAAGAACATAATTAATAAGGCAATAAAAGGACATTTTATACATTTTTATGAAAATTCTGAAAATAATCACCAGTTTTTATATATAATTTTTACAGATAGAATAATTTAATATTTCCATCTACTTTTTTTTATTGAAAAGATATACTATAATTTTTTAATGTTCATTAATTAAAATTTTAAAGAAATTTACTAAAAACTCTGATTCTCCCTGAATGAGAAATTCTAAAACAAAAGAATATCATCCGGAATATAAAATGTTGTCTTCGGTAAATGTGTTTTAACCGCCAGCAGCATTATTTAAAACAGGTTGGTATCTTACTCCTGTTAAAGATTCAGTTTTTATAAAAAAATCTTTAAATATATTTAAAAAAATTTCACAGGAAATGTCTATGGAACCTAAAAAAGTAACAATAAAAGCTCTTGAAAAAGTCCTTGAAGATATTAAAGAAGGATCTGAAAGTTCAATAGGAAACTATCTATTCAAGGGTTTCAGAATCCAGGTGAGTAAATACAAATCATCAGGAACAGAAAGATATATGCGCCTTTATAAATCAAGAAGAGAACAGGGGCTCTGTGTAAGATGCGGTGTTAAAGTTACCGACAAAAATACTAAAACAGGCAAACTTTACAGGCTTTGCGAACACCATAGAGATATAACAGACAGAAAACAGCGATAAGGCCGGAGAACCAGCCTTATCACTTCTGAAATATTTTCCGGTAGATATTAAAAACGGAAAATATTTAATTTTTTTTCTTTTTTTTCAATAGTTCAATTTTCCTTTCTATATCTATCATCTGATCCCTTATTGCTGCAGCCTTTTCAAATTCAAGACTGTCGGCCGACATCAGCATTTTTTCTTTAAGTTCGAGTTTCAGATCCTCAAGGTCTTTAATATTATTACTTCTATAGGCATTTGAGTTGTCTGCAACATAATTAATATACGAGTTTTCTTTGATGTATTCTCTCTCAAGCATATCAAGAATATCTTTCTTTATCGATTCCGGTTTTATATTATTAATCCTGTTATGCTCTTTCTGAATTTTTCTTCTTCTGTTTGTTTCATCAATGGCCTCCTGCATCGATCCTGTTATTTTATCAGCATACATTATTACTTTCCCGTTAAGATTTCTTGCCGCCCTCCCGGCAGTCTGTATAAGTGAACGCTTGGAGCGCAGGAAACCCTCCTTATCAGCATCAAGTATCGCCACAAGCGAAACCTCCGGGATATCAAGCCCCTCCCGTAACAGGTTTATTCCTATGAGACAATCAAACTCTCCTTTCCGGAGATCCCGGATAATCTCCACCCGTTCGATGGTATCAATATCTGAATGAAGATACCTCGACTTTATTCCCACTTCGTCAAAATACTGTGCTAGATCCTCCGCCATTTTCTTGGTAAGAGTTGTAACAAGTACACGCTCCTTCTCCTCCGCTCTTTTTCTGATCTCTCCTATAAGATTGTCCACCTGGAATGCTGCCGGTCTTATTTCAATTTCAGGATCAAGAAGGCCCGTGGGACGTATTACCTGCTCAACAATATTTTCAGATTTTTCAAGTTCATATTCAGCAGGAGTGGCCGATACGAATATCACATTTTTAATTATAGATTCAAATTCATCAAATACCAGAGGTCTGTTATCAAGCGCTGAAGGTAGACGAAATCCATAATTCACCAGGTTCTCCTTTCTTGCCCTGTCCCCTGCATACATCCCCCTAACCTGAGGTATAGTCGCATGAGACTCATCAACAAGCAGAAGGTAATCATTTTTAAAATAATCAAGAAGACAAGCAGGCCTCTCCCCCTCCTCCCTTCTGTCCATAATCCTGGAGTAGTTTTCTATTCCACTGCAGTAACCTGTTTCAATGAGCATCTCCATATCATATTTTGTGCGGCTTTCAAGCCTCTGCGCCTCTAAAAGCTTACCCTCCTTACGGAAAACTTCAAGCCTCTGTTCAAGTTCTGCCGCAATCATTTCAATAGAAAGTTTCATATCTCCGGGATCAGCTATGAAATGTTTTGCAGGAAATACTATGCAGGTATCAGTTTCGTGTAACACCTCACCACTGACCGGATCGAATATCGTTAACTTTTCCACTTCATCTCCGAAAAGCTCAATTCTGAAAGCCTCCTGCTTAAGGTACGCCGGATATATATCAATTATATCCCCTTTCACTTTGAACATTCCACGAGTAAAAGCTATATCATTTCTGTCATAATGAATAGCTATCAGCTTTCTCAGAAGATCATCTCTCACGATCTCCTGCCCCTTCCTGATTACTATGTGTGACTTTTCGAAATTCTCCGGTCTACCAAGGCCGTAAATGCATGATACAGAAGAGACTACAACAACATCCCTTCTCTCAAGCAGTGATGATGATGCCTTGAGCCTTAGCCTGTCTATCTCGTCGTTTATCGATGCATCTTTTTCTATATAGAGGTCTGAAGATACAACATATGCTTCCGGCTGGTAGTAATCATAATAGGAAACGAAATATTCCACAGCGTTATCGGGGAAAAATTCACTAAACTCACGGAATAATTGTGCGGCAAGTGTTTTATTATGCGTCAGAACAAGTGACGGTTTATTAACAGATTCAATAATTCTGGCCATTGAGTAGGTTTTTCCGGAACCGGTTACCCCCATTAGTGTCTGAAACTTATTTCCGGAGTTAATTCCTTTAACAAGGCT
Organism: Spirochaetota bacterium; assembly: GCA_963664815.2. GTDB lineage: Bacteria > Spirochaetota > UBA4802 > UBA4802 > UBA5550 > WRGT01. Next base: position 490,266 of record CAXXHB010000002.1, on the reverse strand, counting down.
ATCGATTACTTTGATCTGATCTGGTGACGATTTATATGGAGATACAACCTTAAATTTGTTCATTGCAGTCTTTCCATGAATATTTTTTAACATTGATACTCAATACAACCTTAAGTTACAACTATTATTGAATCTAATTATGAAATATTAATTCAACTGATCTAAAAAATAATGATAGATATTGAAAGACTTGATTAATGACATTATGCTGGCGATGCAAAATCTATTATGTAGTCATATAATAAAATATATACATAAAATAATATATTCAATATTACCTGTTTTTTACTAGACAGAAAAACTTCTATCAAAAAGTATTAAAATCTGCTGAAAAAAGCAGTCAACTTATCTAAATTTTCAACAGATATGCAGGTCAACATGCAAACATCTATAATGAAAAAACTTTATCTTTATATCGGATTATCAATAATTATTACATCTATTATTTCAAGTGGTTTCTTTTTTCTGCGATACCGCAATGAGCTTAATAACAGTATCAATGAGAAACTGATTATAGGAGCATCCATTACACAGAGAGGATTTGATTCATCACAATTTGATAAAATACATGATCCTGGATACAATACATCAGAAGAATATATTAATATACTGAAATTTATAAAAAATTCAGAAAGAAGCCTTGGACTTAAGTACATATATATAATGATAAAGGAGAAAGAAAATTTTATATTTGTATATGACTCTGAAAATTATGAACCTGAAGCGGATTATGCTGATACGTTCCTTACTATATACAGCGACCATCCACCGGAACTTGATGAAGTATGGAGCACTGGCGAGTCGAAGATGTCGGAATATACTGACAAGTGGGGATCTGTCCGCTCTGTTTTTGTACCGGTAAAAGACAATTCCGGCAGAGTCATATATGCCATAGGAGCTGATTATAGTATAGATAAAGTAAATTCAACAATCCGAAAAGCATGGCTTATCTTTGCAGGTACAGTTGTCTTTATTGTACTAATCACACTTTTAGTAGTTAACAGGCTCCGGATTGTTATAATTAATCCTATTACCCAGATTATAAAAGATGTTACCGATGTAGCTAATTCTTCTGATCTTACAAAGAGAACTTCTGTTTCCGGTTCTGATGAAGTCGGCCTTCTTGCAAATAGTTTTAACGGATTTGTTGAAAGCACCCAGTCATTAATCCGTCAGATTGCCGAGATATCTCAGCGTCTTGCGGCTACCTCAGAAGAGTTCACCTCTATCAGCATGAACCTGGCTCAGACTAAAACCGACATTATGAATGAATCCGGTTTTACAGCAAACAGCGTCAGTGTTCTTATACACCGCATTACAACTCTTTCAAACGAGCAGCTTGAACTTTTTGTGTCCCTGAGCCAGCTTATAGAAAATCTTTATGGCGGAATACAGACAATGAGCCTGCAGGCTGAAAAGACATTATTTCTTTCGTCAACAGTTGCAGGACACGCCAAAGAGGGTGGAGATTCGATCTCAACAATGAATTCTTCAATGAACAGGGTTATGAAGAGTTCCAACGACATGATTGGCATCATAGAAATCATTAATGATATCTCTGACAGGATCAATCTCCTGTCACTTAATGCTGCAATTGAAGCAGCCCGGGCAGGAGATGCCGGACGGGGATTTGCTGTTGTTGCTGAGGAAATTTCTAAACTTGCCGACCAGACTGCATCATCAACAAAGAATATTGATTCTCTCATAAAGGCAAACAGTTCCGAGATTTCCCTTGAGATGAATAATCTCGATTCAACAACCTCCGTACTTAATCTTATTATAAAAGGTGTTGATCAGATGAAAGGAGAAGTTACAACAATAAGCATAGTCGCTAAAGAGCAGCTTGAAACATCAAATATGTTACGCAGCAAAGCCAAAGATATTATAGTTCGGGCTGAGGAGATTAAAAGCACTGCCGCAAATCAAAAGGATGAACTGGAGGCAATCACAGCTTCAATAAAGAACATTGATGACTATACAGAAACAGTAACATCAGGTGCAGGAGAAATTGCCGCAAGTTCCGAAGATATGTCCGGAATGGCAGAGGAGCTTCGTGAAAAGATATTACAGTTTAAGGTATAACATACTTTTATCAACAATTGAATCTAAGCCGTAAACAGAAGCAATGCATAAAAAGCTCGGTTAAGATTATAATTCTGAAACAGTTTTTTATTATATTAAGCTTAAAAATGTTAAAATTTATTTTCTTATCCGGGTAATTTCATTCTGTCTATTGCGTTTAATTATGATTTTGTCTTTCTCAATTTTGACTATAACATGAGTTTCCGCAGGCTTGTCGTCCGTGAGGATAAGATTGTCTGCATTAATATCCCATCTCCCTTTAATATCTCCTATAGACGAGTTTAATAGTGCTGAATGATCAGGAGAAAAAGTATATTATTCCTGAATATTATATGCAATATTTGGCTTTAATTTTACTCCTGATTTTAACCGGAAGAGTATAACTGTTCTATTATATACAATATAGTCTCATTAAAAACACTTTAACATTACAAATTCACAAAAATCTCCGCATCATAGTCTAATAATTGTTGTTATTCAAAAAGCGGTTTTGAATATCATTCTTGACAGAACATAAATCCCTATTTCATTTAATTAAATTATTTATCATTTAAGCCTTAATATAAAATAAAAAGAACAAACATCTGCAAATCTGGAGAAAAAATGAATACGAGCAATCTATCAAATGTAAAAAAACAGTTACTGTGGAACTTCGGCTTAATTCTTGCTTCGGTTCCGGTACTCAACTTGATGTTATTAGTTTTTAGAGTGAAGACATTAGCTGCATTAAAGTCTGTTTTTTTTACCCTGTTTATCTGTCTTATAATTATAACTGTAATAATTTACATCTATCACTTTATGACAAACAGAATCCAGGAGATGATTGACAATGAATCCAGTGATGAAGAGTCTGTAAAATTTGCAAGGAGAGCATCTGTTAAAGCATCTATCCTTTTCTTTGTACCAATAACAATTACAGCCATTATACTCTCAACTTTAACCTACTTACAGGGGTTGATTGTTACTCATCAACAGCTTGCCCTTTTTTATGTTAAAGACCTTCTTGTATCAGGTAGTCTTACCCTTTTTCACTACTACAGGTTCCGGATGATCCTGTACCCCGTCACCAGCGCTCTGAACATCAGGTCTTTATCAATATTTGAAAAACTGCTTGCGCCGATTCTCAGCATTCTTACTTTGATACTTCTATATACTGCATTTGCTGTATATTCAATGAATGCAGACAAGACCGTTGAAAATTATAAGAAAAACACAATCCTCCAGACTGAAGCTGCATCGATTGCTCTTGATCGTACATTCAGCAATATAACTACTGAGCTTTATTCATATATGAATATTGTAGATGCCGGCAGAATTTCACCATCTGATGCGCTTGCAACGTCGAGAAAACTTTATGCCACAAGGATTAATAAAGATATAGAGACATTGTTTCTGGCAAAGACCAATGGTGAGGGTTACACAAATAATGGCAAAGCAATAAATATTTCTGACAGGGACTATTTTAAAAGAATGTTCGTACAAAAATCCCAGCAGTGGTCAGATCTTATTATAAGCAGGGATACAGGTAACAAAATAATTGTATGTATTGTACCATATATAAAAAATGGTCAAATAGAAGGCGCAATAGGTGCTACAATTAATTCTGACAGGATTACCGAGATTGTGAAAAATGCCAGTACAACTGATGAGACTAAATTTTTAATTATGAACAGACTTGGTGAAATAATATATCATCCAGAGGCCAGACTTCTTAACAAAGTAGTAGGAGTTGATCTCCTTGATAAAAAAGGAAGAGATATTACTCTATTTGTAAAAAATAACGATACAGATTTTCATGCATATATAATTAATAATAAACCTCTTTTTCTCAGGAAAGCAAAACTTCAATCAACCGGTCACTTTCTTGTTTCAGTAAGTTACGAGGAATTTCTTATGAAACCGGTGAACAGCGTTGTAATTAAAATTATTCTGGCAGTGATCTTTCTCACAATCATTGTGTCTGTTATTGTTTATAAATCGGGTGAGAGTTTTTCCACTCCAATACGTAATACAGTGAAGGTATTTAGTGCTCTCTCAAAAGGGGATCTTACAGCGAGAACCACCGATTACCTCCCTGATGAATTCGGCGATATGATCAGGAACATGAAAAATTTTCAGGATAAGATTAAAGAGGTTGTTGATTCGGCATTTAATGCTTCGACCCAACTCGCATCATCAGCTGAAGAACTTGCCACCACCAGTTCGGCTCTTTCCGACAGTGCACAATCACAGGCAGCTTCGGTTGAAGAGGCCACTGCATCACTCGAAGAAATATCAGCATCAAATGAATCAATCGCCAACAGCGCAAAAGCCCAGTCTGATCATTCAAAAAATACCTATAAATCTATGGAAGAGCTTAGTTCAATTATAAAAACTGTAAATGACGATGCCATAGGTGCTCTGAACGTCGCGAATGAAACAGCTGATGAAGCACGTAAAGGAAATCTTCTTATGCAGAACACAACAAAGGGGATTAACAGCATTGAACAGAATTCTCTTAAAATAGCAGAGATGGTAACTCTTATCAGTGATATATCTGATAAAGTCAACCTCCTTGCTCTTAACGCAGCTATAGAGGCAGCCCGCGCCGGTGAACATGGTCGCGGTTTCGCCGTTGTTGCAGATGAAATAGGAAAACTCGCCGAGCAGACTGCAGAATCAGCAAAAAGTATTACAGGTCTTGTTTCCAACGGGGTAAAATCAGCAAAACAGGGAATACTCGATATAGGAGAGACATCACTAGCTCTTGAAAAGATCATAAACTATATCACTCATACAAAAGAACTTGTTCAGAAAATCGCCAATTCATCAGATTCTCAGGAAAAATCAAGCAAACAGGTTGTAGCCGCCACAAAGCAGGTTATGGAGATGTCTGACAGTATTTCCACTTCAACAAATGAACAGACGATTACCCATACGGAAATATCCAGAACCATGGACCAGATAAATGAGCAAACCCAGGCCCAGGCAGCAGGTGCGGAGGAGATTGCTTCGTCGGCAGAACAGATAAGCGCCCAGGCAGAGAATATGAAGAACCTGCTGGAATTCTTTAAAACAAGCTGACGGTTTTATCCGAAACGTCTTTTCCTTTCTGCAATTCTTTATTCCAGTTATCGAATTTCATGGGAAAAATTAATTTTTCGAATAATCATATTGTTCCCTCTGATGTATAAACGGTAAATACCAATGCTTGCACAGGATGCTACGTCTTTTAACATAATAAACCAATCCTGTTGACAATTACTTTTTTTATAATTACCTTCCTGTTATACTTACCACAATGAGGCGCTTATGAAAAAATCGATTAGTTTATTTCGTAAAACAATTATTGCTTCCAATTCCATATTGGTAATGATCATAACCGTTTGTGCATTTATGATCTATCATGACAGCCGAATTCTGGTTATTAATACCGTCAGAGATGAGGCTATAAAAACCATCGCAACATTTGATGCCAGTATCAGTGATACAGTAAACAACGAAGATATTCAGAATGACCTGGTTCGTCTGAAAAAAAATATACCGGACATAGAAGAATTTAACATTTATAATCTTACTGATCATCCCGTATGTATTGCTTCTACCTCTCCCGATCTTATAGGGAAGGAAGCAGACCCTGAAGATCTTGAGGCTGCCAAGGAAAATAAGATTGTTCCAATTATCGAGGAAGAGGAGAGTATTATTGATGTTACAGCTCCACTGCATATAAACGATAAAGTTGTCTATGTTGCAGGATTAAAACTCTCTTTTGCTCAGGAGATAGTCCCTATAAGGCAGCTGTTATTAAAGATTGTTATCGTCAGTATGACTATGATTCTTTTAAGTGTCATATGCAGCCGATTTATCATAATACGTATTTTATCGCGCCCTATTGCTGCCATAAAAAGTCAGATGGATATTATGGCAGGAGGCGATTTGACATGTGAGATCTCTGCTACTACTGATGATGAAATTGGTGAGCTTGGTAAAAAATTTAATGAAATGGCTGAAAACCTGCGTGATCTCATAAGAGAGGTAGGATCTAATACAACCATGGTTGCAAATTCATCAGAAGAGTTGATTGGTCATGCAGGTGAAACCAGTAAGGCAAGCGGAAAAATTGTTGAAATTCTCAAACAGGTTGCAATTGGAATTACTGAACAGATTGGTATAATAGAAAGCAATTCTGCAGATATAAACAAGATGCTTACAGATGTACAACAGGTTGATATGCACGCCCAGGCAATGACTTCAACATCCGATGAGACTTTACGTAAAGCTATTCAGGGAAATGATGCGATTCAGAAGGTTATTCAACAGATGAATTCTATTAATCAGACAATCAACGGACTGGCACATGGGCTAAAAGAGCTTGGAGACAGATCCGGGGAAATTGGACAGATAATTGAGGTAATAACCGGCATTGCCGAACAGACCAATCTTCTTGCACTGAATGCCGCTATTGAATCCGCAAGAGCTGGAGAACATGGCCGCGGTTTCGGTGTTGTTGCAGACGAAGTCGGTAAACTGGCAGAACAGTCAGCCCAGTCAGCTTCTCAAATATCAAAACTTATTAAAACTATTCAGATTGAAACCGATAAGGTTATGGATTCAATGGAGTCTGTCCGGAAAGAAGTTCTTGAAGGAATTAAAATGGTAAATATTGCCGGAGATTCATTCGGCCAGATCCAGGTTTCTGTTGATGGAGTAGTAAATAAAATTAATGAGGTTTCATCTGCAACTCACAATATGGCAAACGGCGCTGAAAGAGTTGTTAAATCCTTTTCCGTGATTACAAAAATGTCTGATGGTGCAACAGCAGCGACCAATAAGATCCGGTCTGTAGCTGATACCCAGATGTCTTTTATGGATAAAACTTTTAATTCAGCTACATCGCTGGCAAAAACGGGAGAAGAACTTCAGCTGATTATTTCTAAATTCAAAGTATGATAATGTTTTAATTGCTTACAAAAAAAACAGACACCCTCAAAAAGAAGGAACTTTTCTTTAAATGAACTGATTAAAAAATTATGCTTCCCACGGTCAGCACTTTTCCCTGTCTGTTGCCAACACTACTGTTGCCGTATCTACCGTAACTCCGCCTTTCAGTCCTCCGCTGTATGTTTGTATTGTGATATTGTTACATCTCTGTTGACAAGTCCTTCTGCCGATGTTTCCGGTTTGGTTATTGTTCCTGCTCCTATTGTGGCCAGGCTTGTCTGTCTGCCCTCTGTTGTCTGTGTAGCCGTAGTTTATGGACGTGACACTGACGATCTTGAATATCATTTGGCGTAATGTTTTACGCCCCTACATGTTGTTAATATTTTTTATTATATATGAAATGTTTATTTCACATTCGTCAGGGCCGGGCTTTCTGCTTGTATAAAACGGCCAATCTGTTGATTTCTATTTACTCTTTATTGATTGCCGTTTTATATCGCTGCAATCCCTCACGCGGTGTGCTGTTATATTGTTGGTTTTCAAGGAACTGGAATTACTGCTGATAATTCATAACAGAGAACTTAAGTAAAATTAAGTCGTTTGAACAATACAATTAACTGAAAACAAATGAAAATCTTTTTCTATATATTCATATCGCATAATTATTACTGATCGTTCACTTTCGTACATCGACGATTCAATGTATCAGAAACTCTATCCAGTCACTGTTGATGTCATCAAACTATGCAATTATTACAACATGGGGAACTTGTTATTATAGTGAACTGAGCTTTTATACCGAATTTATTTTCGCACCCACAGTATCGTAGAATGATTATATACTGTTCCTTTATCTTTAATATACTTGTCGATTATATTATATAATTTGTAATTTTCATAATAATATTCACCGTAACCATAGTACACCATAAAAAGGCTAAAGAAATTTTCACCTTCCATTATAGATTTATAATAAAGGTCAAATATATCTATATTTTTAACTTCAAAGAGTGTCACCTTTACTGAATCACTTTTTACACTATTATTAAAAGTGTCACTGCTTAATTTAATCAAATCGCTATTACTTTTGCTATGTAATGTCAATACATATTCACTGTTGTATTGACCTGTCATTGAGAATTGAAAACAAGAATCGTTTTTTAATGCATCCATAAATTCTTTGATTATTTTTTTATCTTTAATCTTTAAATATGAATATTTACTATGAACATCTATTACAATTGATAATTCATCTACATCTCTGTTTACAATATTCTGTAACATTACAGCCTGCTTTTGTTGCACTTCTTTTTTGGAAGGTGATATTAAATAAAAATAAAAACAAATCAAGAGAAGTACTAATCCAAAAAGGAGCCGAATATCACTAATTTTTATTTTCATTATTCGCCCGTAAGTGAATATGTTTTCTTTTCCGTCACAGGTTTAATTATTTTAAATGGTTTTGTATTGGTTTCTCCCCAATTCACTAAAGCACCCGGAATAAGGTTTATACCTGTTGAACCTGATGTCCAATAATTTCCATTTTCGCTTGGATTGCTTTTCCCTAATGAAAGGCTAAAACCTGGTATTGAAATAGTTGCTTGTTCTGAAGAACCAAGAAATGTGTTTAACCCTTCTTCAGTTTTTTCAAATCTTCCATAACTTATGCCAACATTATTAGAAAAATTATAACCACCTCCTACTACTTCGGATTTATATGTTACAGTTGGAAAGAGAGTAGTTTCTATATTAAATGATGAATTTAACGGATTCTCATTATCTATTTCTAACGAATAATGTGTATATTTATTTAATGAAACTTCTTCACCGAGTGTGTGTACAATTGAAAGAGTCGCATCCACTCCTCCATTTATAAGTACATCACCCATTGGTATTATTGTTTTATTAGTTTCTTTTGACATCCGAACATCTGTTATAAGTATCTGCCCTTCTTTTAGACTATCAGGGTTATTAGCAAGATCAGGGTTACGTTCTAAATACATTGCCTTTACTTTTTCAAAATCAGTTTTCTCACCGGCTTTTGATATAGCTTTCATGTCAGTTTCAATAAAATCATTAACTAACGTGTCACCTTTATCTACACGTTCAGCTGTAACTACAATAGTAACTTTTTTATCATATTCCTGATAAGTCTTTTTATAAATCATTGGTTTTGATCTCGCTACTACTCCACCATCTTCACTTGTATCAAGTTCTTTCGCCTTTTCGCTACCCTTAACCAGTGTATCTGATTCAGCATTCGCATTATTCCAGTTAATTACAGCATCATGATTTGTAGTTATTGAAGCAGTATCCGAAAACCTGTTCCATAAATTTCCCGCCTGTTCTCCACGTGAAGATGCAAGTATTAGCTGCTGTCCTGCATCAAGGTCCAGCCCATTAGTAGTGTTATCCTTCCTCTGGGCTTCCCAGAAGAGTGATGTAATAATATCTCCACCCTTTGATATATCTGTTCCTTCGGTATTCAGATATGTTTCATTACTATTCTGGTCATATGCTGCTGCATATCCATTCATCGCGTTATCTGTTTTATCACCCTGATACAGATTTACATGAGATATTTTATCATCCTTAACTCCATCGCTGCTCTGAACAGTTTCAGAAACCTTATTAACCGCTTCTCCCAATGATGCCGCATCTTTATCAAGTGCATTATCGAGTTTTTCAGCTAAAGCCTTGTTCTCTGCCAGGGCTGCTATTGTTAATACATCCTTACGGGCATTAATTACAGCCTCGAGTGTACCCGCGAATCCAAGACCTTCTTTAGCTTTGGTAGTTTCTGTTGCCTCTTCAACATCTGCCCGTATACAATCCTGAGAAAACGGTTTTTCACTGTATATAATATAAAAAAATTACTTTCAAAGATCAATAATTAACTGATTCAGAATTATAGAACAGATCAATAAAATATCAATATGTCAACTCAACATAATTGTCGCTAGACGTTCGCTACGCACATCGCCGGACTCATGTATCAGAAACTTAATCCAGCCCCGGCGATGTCGGTCTAGCTACTCAATTATGCAATATGGGGAATTTCTGTGAAAGTGAACTGAGCTATTGTATAGGACTTATTCATTCCTCAACTTTATCAGGTATACCGACCCCACTTTCAAGCTGAATATTTTTAACTCTCCGATAAATCTTTTTATTAATTTTCTGCTCGTATATTTTACCATCTATCTCATATTTAAATTTTATGTTAAGCATAGCTTCATTTACATCTTTCAAATTTTTATGAAGATATGTATAATATATCGCATAATTTGTGTGTTCTGTATCTATTACCGGCTTTGTTTTAATATATTCATCTATATTATTATATTTTATATACTCATTGTATTTATTCTTATAATAAGTTTTATCTCGAATTACTACTGACTTATGCGGTATGATTTGATTTTTTATATCTCTTATTTCCACACGGCAATCTTTTATATGTATTTGTGGGATTATATCCATTATTAATATCTGCGTATATACCATTCCATCAATTTCTTTTGGAACAGCCGCTGACCCGATACTTGAAAAATCTTCTAAATATTCAAACCAAATTGCTGCTTTAGATATTTCATCTAGAGAAACAGATATTGAGTCCTTTTCTCTTTCATCAACATAATAAACATAATCATAATGAGGCTGTAATACATATACACCTATTATTGAGAAAGCAAATACCCCCACAAATATAATTGAAAAAAGAACCAAAAATGTAATTATTACTTTCTTAATTTTTTTTACAGGATTTTTCATTTAATCTTATTTTTCCTTACTCCCCTTTTGCAACACATCATACCAGTAATGCGCTGGTAAATTTATTATATCCTGCGGTGGGTATTGATCTATATCTATTTGAACTTGTGTGCTATTATTTTCAATTTTTACAGCTTCGATATGTATCCCACCATATCTATCATATTTTTCATTTGGGTATAGTCTTGCAGCAGTGTTATAATCTGGTCCAAAAATCGAATTCACTACCTCGAGTGCTTCATTTCTATTTGTTACAAGATAATCATATGTATCCACATTTTGAATTGTAAATGAACCAAAATCCGGTTTACCTTTATCAAATGTACTACTTATCGTTTCATAAATTGTATCAACTCCTTTTGTTTCACCATTATTTAATAATTCCATTAACAATTCTTCAGCTTTTGGATGAGTTACAATCTTATTCATCATATTCTCTTTCTCTTCTGTGGTTCCTTCTTTTCCTTCCAATTTTATTGCGGTTAAAAGAGTTAATGCCTTTTTAGGTGATTCCATTATCGCTATATCTCTTGCATTATTTACATCAACTGGTGTTATTGGTCTCGGTACAACCCCATGCCCATCGTCTGTATTAAGTTCATTCGCTTTAGCACTCCCCTTAATCAGTGTATCTGAACCCGCATTGACTGTATTCCAGTTAATTACAGCATCATGATTTGTAGTTGTTGAAGCTGTTTCTGAAAACCTGTTCCATAAATTTCCCGCCTGTTCTCCACGTGAAGATGCAAGTATTAGCTGCTGTCCTGCATCAAGGTCCAGCCCATTAGTAGTGTTATCCTTCCTCTGGGCTTCCCAGAAGAGTGATGTAATAATATCACCACCCTTTGATATATCTGTTCCTTCGGTATTCAGATATGTTTCATTACTATTCTGGTCATATGCTGCTGCATATCCATTCATCGCGTTATCTGTTTTATCACCCTGATACAGATTTACATGAGATATTTTATCATCCTTAACTCCATCGCTGCTCTGAACAGTTTCAGAAACCTTATTAACCGCTTCTCCCAATGATGCCGCATCTTTATCAAGTGCATTATCGAGTTTTTCAGCTAAAGCCTTGTTCTCTGCCAGGGATGCTATTGTTAATACATCCTTACGGGCATTAATTACAGCCTCGAGTGTACCCGCGAATCCAAGACCTTCTTTAGCTTTGGTAGTTTCTGTTGCCTCTTCAACATCTGCCCGTATACAATCCTGAGAAAACGGTTTTTCACTGTATATAACAGAAAAAAATTACTTTCAAAGATCAATAATTAACTAATTCAGAGTTATAGAACAGATCAATAAAATATCAATATGTCAACTCAACATAATTGTCGCTAGACGTTCGCTACGCACATCGCCGGACTCATGTATCAGAAACTTAATCCAGCCCCGGCGATGTCGGTCTAGCTACTCAATTATGCTATATGCGGAACTTGGTTGTGTGGTGTTTTTACTTCTACCTATGGAGAAGACACGACACCTCAATCAAAACTTTATTTTACAAAACGGTGTAAAAAAGACTTTCCCCTCTTTTCTTTTCAAAAATGCTGATTTTTCTATTATATGTATCTTGCCTTTAATTATTAAACGAAGTTTGATATAAAATTTGGCACTTTCTATATTACTTGTATCATTATATAAATATATAATTTCATAAAGACCCCTATCTAGTTTAAATTTTGATATACTTTCTTCTTTATCATAATGATTAAAGTTCTTTAAGTAGGATTTTAATTCAATGCTTTTAAAAGATATAATTTTATTATCTTCATCTTTCAATTCAATATGACATTTTTCAATGCTGCTTGTATATCCATCTACATTTCGATTGGAACTATCAATAAAAATGTATGTTTGTTCATGCGAAATTATTTCTTCAGTGACAGGATTCCCGTGAATATCAGGATAAGTGGGATATGTTCCCAAATATTTCATTTCAATTTTACAACCATCTTCATTAAACAATTCAATATAACTTTTATTATTCTCGTCAACATAATCTAAAACTGGGTAAATACATGTACAACCTGAAAACAAAAGAAGAGATAACGACATAGCATATAATAATTTAATCCATTTCATAATTTGTTCTCCACTTTTGCAGCTTCTTTCTTACTACCAATCAATGTTCCATGCGACAACTATCTTGGCACATAGGTATGTGCTTAATTAACCCCACCTCTGAGTTTACTGATAACTTCAGGATCAATTCTATTCGGCATAATTGACCGGATTTCATTATCACTTGTACAGGCAGGTAATTTTTCAAACAGGTATCTAAGATACCAGTATGGCTCAAGACCATTTGCCTTTGCCGTTTCTATTATGCTATATAATCCGGCACTGGCATGGGCACCGCGCGGGCTACCGGAAAAAAGCCAGTTTTTTCGTCCCACCACAAAAGGGCGGATTGCATTTTCAACATGATTATTGTCGATGGGAATAATAGGGTTGTCAAGATATACACACAACTGGGGCCACAGCTTTAATGAGTATGAGATTGCCTTACCGGCAAGACTTCCCGGTGCAATACTGTGAACATGCTTTTTCAATTGCTGTTCTATCTTTTCCACTACTGGACGTGATTTATCATTGCGCACCTGTCTGATCTCTTCATGGTTATATTTATTCTCACGTATTTCTTTTTCTACATCATAAAGCGTTTTTATCATCGATACTATAGAATGTGAAAAAGACTGACTGGTGCCATTCATCGCTTCCATGAATTTTCTCCGGACATGTGCCCAGCATACAGCATGTGTTACTTTTTCTTTTTTACCCAGAGTTTTGTATCCCTGATAGCCGTCGGTCTGGATGACACCTTCGTAATCCGCAAATTCACTGTTTATGAATTCCGATCCCCGGGTCGGAGCATACCGGAATATCACAATTGGTCGGGTTTCTTCTCCACCCCGGAACAGCCACATGTATGACTTTGTTGTATTTTTGCGGCCTGGCTCTTTCATAACCTGCACCGGCGTCTCATCCATGCCAACAAGCCGAGACGCAAGAATATCTCTCCACATCAGTTCGAGCAGCCGTTCACTGCCTCTATGTGTAATAATGGACCAGTTACAAAAAGTCGCTCGTGAAATATCAACACCAATCCGGGAAAAAAGCTTTTCCTGCCGGTAAAAAGGAAGCGCATCGCAGAATTTACTCACCAGCACCCATGCCGCAAGTCCTGGTGTTGCAATCCCCTGCGGTATAATCTGCGGAGGCAATGGCGCAATCTTTACCGGAGCTTCATCACTTTCGCTCCCTTCACAGTTTTTACAGGCATATTTATATCGGATATGACGAAGCACCTGGATTTTCGCAGGAATCATATCAAGCTTTTCAGAAACTTCTTCCCCAATGCGTTTCATCTCGCACCCGCAGGCACACTGTTTTTCTTCTTCGGAGATATCATGTACAACATCAACACGAGGGAGTGATTCCGGAAGAGGTTTCTTTCCTGTCTTCCGGCGTGTATGAGATGAAACAACGGTTAGCTTTTCAGGTGAATCATCTTCTGCGTTTTCATTCTCATCAGAGCTGAATTCTGATTCATCAAACAACCGGCCCTGTAGAATATCATCGGGAGTCAGCTTCTCGCTTTTACGGCCGAATAACTTTTGAAGTAAAAATTTATTTTTCTCTTTAAGATATTGAATTTCTTTTTCGTATTCATTTGCCAGGTTTGAAATAATTTTCTTGAGCTCGTTTACATCATCAGGAAGGTTGTCGGGCATTGCAATCATGAGTACATCATATAACATGCCCTCATGATTGCAATTAATTTTTATATCACGCTTGCATAACGGCGGATTTTATGAGCATTATAGAAGTCAAGCCCCTGTAACAGCCACCGGAATTCCTCGCGGGTAATCTCATGGACATCTTCGGCTATCCGGGGCCAGCGGAATTTATCCTCCTCCAGCCTTTTATGCCACAGGCAGAAACCATTCCTGTCCCAGTATAATATCTTCAGCATATTTTTTGTCCGGTTGCAGAACACATAGTAATTCCCGCTGAAAGGGTCTTCCTTCATATGCTCCTGAACAAAGACGGATAAACCATTGATTGACTTCCGAAAATCTGTTTTGCCGGGATGAAGAAATATTCTCGTTTCTCTCTGCAAACTGAGCATCACTACCTCCGTATGGCAAGAATGATATTTCGTAATTGCGATACAGGGATGGTTTCACGGATTCTCAAAGTCATGCCATCATCGAGCAGTAATTCAAAATATTCATCCTGATATGAAAAATTCCCCTGCAGTTCAATAAATGGTATTTCTTTCTGAGATTTTTTACTTACTTTTGATTTCCAGTTGCCGAAGGTTGACAGAGGTATTTTATTCTCTCTGCAATACTCAACTTGTGATATCCCGCTTTGTTCCCAGGCGGCTATATGTTTCTCCATGCTTGACATATCGCGTTTCTGATATTCAATTCTTTTACTCATCTCTTCCTCCATTTTTTAATGAAGGGTATTGTAATATATCATTGATCTTTTTTCAAGATGGGGTTAATTTGACGCTTACGCACATAGGGTTTTCATTTAACTATTTATTGATTGCCGTTTTATATCGCTGCAATCTCTCACGCGGTGTGCTTTTATATTGTTGGTTTTCAAGGAACTTTTTCATTTACACGATATGTGACGTAGAAAGGAACTACAAGTCTACATTATCAGAAATTTATAATTCTTAAAATAAAATCGATTTACATTCCATGGTTTCGTTATTCGTTAGTTGAATTATAATTTATCAATTTCCATTTCAGAAAAAAATAAATGAAATGGAACTTTTTCTTTAGACCAATAATCTACAACAGTTAACCAACTTTCTATTAATTTACCAGCTGTCATCGGACATCTTTGCCATATTTTTTTTGAATTAAGTATAACTAATATCAATCCCTCTTTTAATTCAAGCCAGTCAAGATCTCGTAGGCATTCATCCAATGCATCCCAATTTTTCCCAAAATAATCAGGAAATTTCATTACATTTGCAATTGAATTAAATAGATCTTTATCATTTTCTATAGAATTATTATCAATTATTAAAATATTAAAATTATTATAATTCTCTTTTAAATAATTATTTATATTATCAGTTGTAAAATGAATACAGTCATACAAATATTTTTCTAATTTATTTATCATTTTTATTTTTTCTTTGGATTTATTTGTATAAAATTTTCATAGTGGTCATCAGTATAATATGTATTACCACTATTTTGATCTACTAAAATTCTACGAGTTCCTCTATTAGATGCGCCTGGTGTATTAACTGTATATTCTCTATAATCACCATCAGCTGGTAATTTTTTTTTGTCATTTCTAAAAAGAGTTCCATCTTTTTTATAACAAAAGTTATCTCCTTGCTCAATTCTATCAAGAGTTTTATTAATTTCAGTCAAGCGATCTGAATCTTTAAATGGAAGATTTCTTTCCACAAGGTTAGCAGCATCTTCCGTTTCATTAACAATTTGTTTTTCTACCTTTCCAAAAACATTTCCTGCAGCTTCAGAAAGCCCTACGTCAGCAACACTTATATGTTCAGGTATATTGTCTGCTGCTTCCTTAAACACTACACCTAAAGCTAAATTGAATGCCTGCTTCAACGTACTATCAGAATTTCCGGCATTTGCAATCGATTCAATCGAATTTTCAGTTAATTTGTCTTTAACTATACGTAATAGTTTTGCATCAGGAGAATTGGAATCAGTATTATCAATCCCCATTGTATTAACTGTTCCCGAAAGATTGACAACATTATTTGCTATCTCATTTCCCTGCTGTATCTCCGCATCTCTTAAACCTGAATTTACCGCCAGCTGCTTAGCATAAGCTATCGCCGCCCTTTCCTCCGCAAACCTAACTTTAATTGCATGTGCCGCATCAGGGTCAATCTCTTTAAGCAGCGCTATCTTGGCATTGATTACAACCGCAGTATCTTTTGTATATGTATCAAGAATATCCTTTGACAGACTATTTGACAGCTCCTGCTTTACAGTTTTGTAAGCATTCAGCATATCCATCTGCTCATCGGGGCTCAGTGCTTCTCCGACAAGGTTTTTTGATCCGTAATATGCAAGTGTCTCTGATGCACTTACCGGTTCCCCGTTTTCTACCTTCTTCGCGTACTCATCCATTGTCTGGTATGATGATACATTTTTATTTTCTGTATAGTGGTCAAATTTTAACAGGTTCTCAGTCTTCTCAATTGTTGTTTCAATTTCCTTATCTACCTTCTTCGCTGTTTTCTCTGCTTCAGTTAATCCACTTTCCAATGCACCCACTGTATCATATATAGTCTTTTCCCTGTCTTTTATCAGTGCTACTGTTGCCGTATCTACCGTAACTCCGCCTTTAAGTCCTCCGCTGTATGTATCAACATCTGCCTGCGCACAATCCTGCGAAAACTTTTTTTTCCGGTATATAACAGAAAAAAATTACTTTCAAAGATCAATAATTAGCTGGTTCAGAATTATAGAACACGAAATTTTCACTAGATGTTCGCTTTAGCACATCGTCGCCTTGTTTTAAAATAAACTTTACACAGTCATTGGCGACGACGTCAAGCTACTCAATTATTGCGACATGTTGAACTGTTGGTGACGTTTTTTAAACTCTCACCTTCGAATCCCAGAGCTTCAGCAATAATCGCCGTGCTAAAGATAGATTACATTTCTATTTTAAACTCATTTTTTTCTAAAGGGAACTTATAAATAAATTCTTTTGTTAAATAATTAGCATTTGAACATTTCAGAATTAATTCTTCAAATTTTTTTGCATCATTAGGATAATATTTTTCTATTCTAATTTTCCTATCATTCAAATCATCAATATTTTCTATAATTATTTTAATTCCATAGCAATTTTCTAAAGTTCCTTTATAGTCCATTGGGAATTCTAACTCATTTCTTTTTATTTCATTCATCATAAAATCTTTTGTTATTTTGATTCTTCCATTTTTATCAGTCAAAAAATGACCAAGAGAAAAATCATTTTTTAATTCTGATAATAAAATAACATGAACTAATAGATTATTTATCGTTTCTTTATTTTTATAATATTCGAAAAGCATTTCTTCAGGCCAACTTTTATTCATTTTCCTGTCCCTTTCAATTTAACCAAATCATCAGGGTTGACTGGTATCGGATCTTTTGTTATTGCTTCAACACCCCTACCTTTTCCCCATTCAGGATGATGATTTGGCTCTATCTTTGTAAAAGGTGTTCTATTAGGTACATTTTCAGGGTCTATTTCTATTCTGTATTCAGGTTTTAAGGGTAATTGATTATAAGTTTTTGCACCACCAGCAGTTTCATAACGACGATCAGTTATAAATATATCTTTGGGATCACCATATTTATTAGTATTCGGGATTTCACCAGTATTTCTAATAACGTTAGCTTCACCTTCGTCAATATATCTATAATATTTTTTTGAAACATCATCCGCTTTCCCTGTTACACCCAAAACATTCTCAGCACTTGTAATACCGGAAACTGATAATCCTTTATTTATTAAAGCATTCTCAATCAATTCACCTGCAATGAAACCAGCCACCTCAGCAGGGTGTTCGGTTACCTTCTCTTTTACATTTTCTGCTACATTGCCTAAATAGTTTCCTGCACCCTGTTCACTTATATTATCTGCTAAACCTGTTACAGTCTCAACTCTTTTATTAAATTCATAAGCACTTCCCAGTGCAGGATTTATCAGGTATAATCCACCTGTTTTTAATGATTCTTTTATTTCATCCTTAGTCGGTAATGAAGATAAAAGTCCTTCACCAAATTCACCTGCGTAATACGATAAATCCTTACCTTTTTGTCCTTCTAAATATTCATTAGTCTTCGATCTGTCCAGTTCTTTAAAGTCGGCAAGATACTTAGCCTCTTTTGTTTTCTCATTCGCCGCCCTCTCCTTAGCAAACTTAACCTCAATTGCATGTGCCGCTTCAGGATCAATTTCTTTAAGCAACGCTATCTTGGCATTTATTACAACCGCAGTATCTTTTGTATATGTATCAAGAATATCCTGCTTCAGATCATTTGCTACTTCTTTGGTTCTTGTCTGAATCGCTTTATTCTCATCCTGCTGCTCTTCAGGACTCAGTTTTTCTCCGACAGCTTTTTTTAACTCATAATAATCAAGCTTCTCCTGTGCACTTACCGGTTCCCCGTTTTCTACCTTCTTCGCGTACTCATCCATTGTCTGGTATGATGATACATTTAATTTTATTAATTCATCTAATAAAACCTAATTTTATTGTCAGTGTAAAAATTAAAAATAGAAAACTAATAATTACTAAAAGTTTTTCAGTAATTTTTATTTCTCTTTCACTAAAGTTAAAACCCATTTTTTTATTCTGATCTAATATTATTTTTTTTGCTATTTTTTTATTAAAGATAAGTACAATTATAAAAAATATTAATGCTAATATAAAGGATAGATTATTCGTAACCATTTATTTTTTACCATAATTAACAGATGGTTTATTTAAAATGTTAGTAATAGGATTAAATATATAATATCCAGTTACAGAAACCCCAGCAGGTGCTCCAAATCCAAGTTCTCCAAATGAACTTCCATTATTTTGGAAACTATAACCGATTTGACCAGCTACAACATTCTGTGCTTGCAAACCAACATTAAATCCGCTACTTGCTTCTGAGGTTGAAATAGTTAAAGCACCACTAATACCGGGTGTTACCAAACCTACGCCTAAATATGGATATAGATTACCATTATTACTTAAAATTAAACCACCAGTTATACCTCCGATATATCCACCAGAAATATTTAAATCTATATATCCATTTTTAGAAGATGATATTATTTTCTTACTATAAGTTGTATTTTCTGTATCACCTCCCATTTCAAGAGGATAAGCCAATTCCGGTCTATTTTCAAAAGCCTGTAATGGTTTAATAATCAATTCTCCCGAAGATAAAACATTGATTAAATTTCCATCTTCACTTATAATGCTGAATCCCTTCAATGATCTTACATCTTCAATTCCATTCTTTTCTAAATCCACATTATATTCTTCAAGTTTTGCTTTTATTACATCTGAATCTTTATTAAGCCCAAACTCCCCGACATCAATCAGGTTCTCAGTCTTCTCAATTGTTGTTTCAATTTCCTTATCTACCTTTTTCGCTGTTTTCTCTGCTTCAGTTAATCCACTTTCCAATGCATCTACTGTATTATATAAGGTCTTTTCCCTGTCTTTTATCAGTTCTACTGTTGCGGTATCTACCGTAACTCCGCCTTTCAGTCCTCCGCTGTATGTATTGTATTGTGATATTGTTACATCTCTGTTAAGTCCCTCTGCCGATGTTTCCGGTTTGGTTATTGTTATTGTTCCTGCTCCTATTGTGGCCAGGTTTGTCTGTCTGTTGTCTGTGTAGCCGTAGTTTAAACTTGAACTGTACGTATTTTCTGTTGGTTTGAAGCTGCCGCCTGCGCTTCCACCTGCATTGAAAGATACGTCCTTGTCCTTTATGTTGCTGAACTCGAGGCTTCCGGTTGTAAGTGTCAGGTTGTTCGTTGTTGATGCTATTACTGCCCCTCTTAGGGTTGTCTTGTCTTCAACGTCTACGTTTACTGTCCCGCCGGTTAGGGATGTCTGTTCTGTTACCCAGCTTTTCTTCCCCGTGGAGAAGTTTGCGTTTACTCCGGCATTTCCCGATACGTTTTCGCCTGTTACACTTACTCCACCGCTTGCGCCTATGGTCTGCGAGCTGTTTTTACTCTTATCCTGCAGTGATTGTACCACAAGGGAGCCGTTTACATCAAGGTCAAGCTCGTTTTTCGCCTTTACCACTCCGCCGATTACGGTTGTGTCTTCGCTGCTCTTTATTTTTATGTTGTTTCCGCTTAAATGTGCGTTGGTATATGTTTTGCTTTCGCTATCTGTCTCCGTGCTGTCTGCTGATGCATTAACTCCAATTGCTCCCGATGTTCCGAAACTTACCTTCATGTTGGCATGTTTCTTATCTTCGCTGCTGCTCTCTCTGTTCTCCGCCGCGCTTATCTCCACATTCTCTGCGTCAAGGGTTATATCCTCGCCGGCTGCCACGCTGCTCCCCTTTACCTCCGCTTTGCTCCCCGCTGTTACGGTAAAGCTCCCTCCGGTTTTTATTGTCGATGCCTTTGCAGTTGTGCTTTCCGATGTCGATTTTGTTTTTGTGGCGTCTATTTCAAACTGGGCATCTCCGCTGAAGCCGAATGCCTCTGCAGATCCCGCCGCCCCCGCTGCGCTTTGCAGCAGCGCCGCTGTCTTTGCAACCACGTTCTCCCCGCAGAGCGCTATATTCGCAATGTAAAAGGCCTCCTGCTCTCTTATTGAATCCAGATCATCCTGGTCTATAAGGTTGTTTTTATGGTCATCTTCCGCTTTCTTCAGGCTCTCCCTGTATTTCTCATAATCATTCTTTGCCTTTACAACTGCTTCCTTTGCCTCTACCAGAGCCTTTGTTGCGTATGCCACATCCGTTGCGGCATTCTTGCCCCCAAACGAAAATTCCACGCTTCCGTGAGTCTCTTCTGCTGTATGGCTTGTCTTCTCTTCTGTTGTCTTTATGCTTACGTTTTCTGCCGCCGTAAGGGTTACATCTCCACCGGTATTTATCTCAGATCCCGCTACTGTTATATTCTTTCCGCTGTTTACCGTAAGGTCTTCCGATACATTAAGTTTTGATGAGCTCTGTGTCTCCCTGTCTGTCCTCTCCTTTACGCTGTCGTAGCTCCCCCCTGCAAGCGTTACAGAAGCTCTCCCCTGGTCATAGTCAAAGGCGTTTTTGGGGTTGGTAAACAGGTCCATGTTTATCCCCATTGTGGTCTTTTCATGGATGCTGTATTCGTAGCTTGTCTCTTTTGCGCTTGTTTCTGTAAAACTGCCGGTTGTGTCAAATTCCGCAATGCCGGCGTTTATGGCGCTCCCCTCCATCAGAAAATCGCCGCCTGTGGATGCTTTAAGTTTTCCGGCAGTTATTGCAGATCCCGCGGCTGTTGTTGCTCCGTTTCCGGCTGCGTCTATCGATTTGGCGTACAGATCGCCGTCTGTTGTCAATACTCCGCTCTTCTCTGTTTTATGCTCTTCCGCATGTTCGTTGTATGCGGCCCTTACATTTAAACTGCCGCCGGTGGTTATATCGGCTTCGCCCCCTATATTAAGTGTGCTCCCTGTTATATCGGTATCTTTCCCCGATTTTGATGCGTACTGCCCTGCTATGTCAATGGCAGAGCCGCTGACTGTCTTGTCCGACACCATGTCGCTTTTCTTCTCGGAGCCGTATAATGCCCCACCTGTGGCAAAACCTGTCTTTTCCGTTGTCCTGCTGTAGTATGATTCGTCATGAACTGCTATTATCCTTTCGGTACCTTCAGCGTCAAGTTCGGCATCTCCACCCGATTTTATATCGCTTCCAACTATATTTATGTCGTTTCCGCTCTTTACCTTAAGGTTTCCCCCTGTTGTGAAACCGGAGCTTACAACGGTCTTTGTACTCATATCCACTGTTGTGGTTTCACTGCTGAAGGTTTTATTCTCTTTCTTTGTGCCGTGATAACTACTGGTATCATAGTCGTTAAGAAGATTAAAATTACCCGCTGTAGTTATTTCAGCATTACCGGTAATGTCAGCTTTGCTCCCGACAAAGTTTATATCCCTTCCCGATGTAAGTACAAGGTTTCCCCCTGATGCAAGCGTGGAACCGGCAGATTCGGAGGTAGTTGATATTCCGCTTGTATCGTCAGCTTCCTTATAAACAGTATTATTGATCTTAATCGTCTCAAAATTTATATTCCCGCCGGCTTCAATTACCGCGTCACCCCCCGATTTTACTTCTGCCCCCCTGTTTGTAAAATTACCCCCGGCGTTTACAGTCAGTTTTCCCCCTGCTTCTATGGATGCTGCTGCACCAACGGTTGTATTTACATAGTCCGGATTATATACTGCAGTGCTTACTTCTGTTTCATTTATAATATTTCCATTTACTGCTGTAAGGGTAAGGGAACCGCCGCTTTTTATTGTTCCCCCGCTATTTGTTATATTGCCATTCGCGGTTATTTCCACAGAGCTTTTCCCTTCAATCCTGCCGGCATTGCCTACATTGCCATCAGCATTGATATTAACCGAATTACCCGCTATTGTTGAACTGCTGTTCTTTGAAAATCCCTCTATTATATGTTCAGGTATATATATCTTCGGTACAAGAACTTTCTGGCCCATTACCTCATCTTCCACATACCATATAATTGGCTGCTGCAGCCTGTTTATCTGGTCTTTGCTCAGTTCAACTCCCACTGCAAGTTCAAGATCCCTGTAGGCGCTGGCTGCGTTGTCAAGAAGCCATGTCATCTGCTCCTGGTCGCTCTTTATACTCTCGTCAAGGTACCTGTTTGAAGTGGCTTTAAGGATGGATTCCGTAACAAGCTTCTGCTCATAAAACGCATCACCAAGAAATTTCACATCCTTTTCAGGGTTAAATCCTATCCTGGTCAGCAGATACTGTGAACCCTTAAGCTTTTCTACATCTATGAATTCATTTCTTGTTTCTATAAGGTAGGTCGAACCTGGAGCGCTGTTTACTGTAAAAAGAGCGTTTCCGTCATTGTTTATATTTATATTTTGAGAAAGATCAATGGCTCCATTATTTGCAATTGCTTCATATGCCTTATCAACAGTATTTCCGGATAGTACAACTCCCGGCTTATTCTCCTCTACAAATCCATTGTTAACCGCACCGCCTGTTAAAGTAACTTTTCCGCCGGCGCTTATAATGGCTTTATCATTGGATACTACATTAATGTATCCGGCTTCCCACACTTCCGAATAATCATCCCCTTCATCATATTCTGTCCAGCCCCAGCCGCAAATTGTTTCTGTCCAGTGATGTTTATGCCCCATATAATTAAGCTGCGCTACATATTCATTCCTGTTGTTTGTTTCATTTATAAGAGTGGCTGCATTTATTGTAATATCAGCTCCTGCGGATATTACGCTTCCATGGTTTTTAACCTCTCCGGATGTAATGTCCAGATTTCCACCCGCCTTAATAGTGGAGTAATCAGTATGCATCAGAGACTGGGAGAGCACATATTGATCCATTACAGCCCAGCATTCATCCCCATAGTCCCCTACATGAACAAGTGTTGTGGTATACCCGTAGGTATCCTCCCCCGTATTTTCAAGCCTGCCGTCTGCTCCAAGGTTTATTGACATGTTTTTTTCAGATTCAATATTTGAGGAATAATTATATATACTGTTCCCTGTTGGAGCGGTACCTGTAATTGTCATATCTCCCATAGAATATATATAGCTCTCATTAAGGCCGTTCCTGGTATTTTTAAGGGAACCTGTCTCAATAGTCATCTTGTTGCCTGAAAATATCAGGGCTCCGCTGTTAAGAATTGTATCTGCGTGTATAGCAAGATCATTTCCCGATGATATTTCTTTATAATTACTTATATTTTTCCCATTTATAGCCATATCTGATGCGCTGCTTATAATGCCGCTGTTGACAATATTACCGCCGGATGATATTGACACCCCCTGTTTTGAAACAATGCTGCTTCCGCTGCTGTTGACTATATTACCGGAGGCGTTTATCCCTATTGCTCCGTTCATTGAGAGGTTAATGTTGTTTGTAAAGTCAGCAGAGGATATGCCGAGGTGCTTCTCTGCATATATGGAAGATATTCCGCTGTTCAGGGTAACGTTTCCGGTCATATCTATCCCGATATTACCGGCAGACTTTATCTCTCCGCCAAGTATGTCAAGGCTGCCGTTACCATGTATGCTTATTGTGCCGTTTTCACCAGCTGTTGTAATACTCCCGCCGTTATTGTCGAGAGTTCCTGTTGCGGCTATATCTATATTCCCCGAGGAGGCTATTTTCCCCCCGTTATTGTCAATTAACCCTGCCAGCGATATATCCTTAAGGGCCTTTATGCTCCCCCTGTTGGTTATATTTTTAGCGGAATAGCCTGCATTCTCCATGGCAAAGGTATTGCCGTTCTGTTTTATATCACCTGAAATGGAGGTTACTGTTACATTTTTCGCAGACTGTGCATTTTTCAGTTCAATATTGCCGTCAGCCGATATTTTTATATCCGATACATCGGCAACCATATCACCGTCCGATTTTACGCCAACGCCCTTCTCATTGCTTACCACTGTAATTCGCCCTGCATATATGCTTCCAAGGGCGGAGGCGTCAATCCCTATCTCAGGTTTCGGTTCGCCTGTATCCTTCTGTGTAAATGTTTTGTCATTATAGTTATAAAACCCGGTTCCCGTATTTATGCTTACATCCTTTCCCCATATGCCGCCGTTAAGGGAGGCTACCCTTGATACTATTTCAAAATAGTTCACCTGCCCGGCATCTATCCCCTTCCCCTCAACTATCAGTGAACCGCCGCTTATATCTATGCCTTTAAAGACATCGGAATCGAAGACAGCCCTCCCTGTGGCCAGGGTTACCCTGGGCATATTGATAAATGAGGCACCGTTGCACATTATACCGTTGGGGTTTACAAGGACAAATTCCGCAGATTTACCAAACATCTCCGTGGCTCCCAGCAGGCTGCTTCTTCCGGTGCCCGTCACTTCGTTTATTACAAGAGAGGCGGCGACGCCGCTGCTCTGGTAATTGGGATTCCCATACATGGCGCCCCCCAGAACAGACACACCCATATTTACGGAGTTGTTGAGTATTACGCCGCCGGTACCTACATTATAGTTCTGAAACATGTTGTGCGAAACGCCGTTTGAGTTTGCTGTTGCGAGGTTTACTACTGTTACGCCGTTCTGTGCGGTATCCAGAGTGGGCTTGTTCGCCGCCGAGGTATCGACAGTTATATCCGCAGCGTATAATGGAGGCAGTGCAAAGGTACACATCTCACCTGCCAGCAGAAGTACAAGTAATTGCTTTAAGATCTCTTTTAACCTTTTCATAACACTTATCTTCCCGGGTAACATGTTTTTTCAACAGGTGCCCTTTACCGGTTTGTTTATGTATGTCCGGTTTTATATTTTTTTTAAATCAGATAACTCCCTGGTTACTTTTTTATGGCCTTGATCATTTTATTGCATATGTCGTTAAAGATCTCCGCTTCAGCCCCTTTAAGCTTGGCCCTCTGCATAAAGAAAAGAAAATTTTTCGCCATTGGAAGGGGGAAATCAATTTCAACCGACTTTTTTTTATCTGAACTTACACTCTTGTATTCATCTACAAGAAGATTCTTGATATCTATGAACGGCATTACCTCATCGCCTCTGAGGTCAATAGTGTTAAGAATATTTATACAAAGGGCAAGCTCTTCAGAGGTGAATTTTATACTTACCTTCGGGTCCATTGCAACTGCCGCTGTCATTATACCCATTATTAACACTGCACAGATTGATGTTTTAAAAAAATTATTCATAAAAGCATGGTTTCCTTTATATATTTAAAAAATATTAATATTTTTATTCTTAAAATGTCAATAAGAATTACTCTTTTTTATCCTTATTATTTATGAATGTATTCTATTTAGCACACCCATGCTCTTTTTAATATATTATAATCAGCACCAGATTATTGACGGACAAAGTCAAAATAATGAACATTCCACTTCAGGAATTCCTGTTTTAAAATTTACAAAATCTTTTTCATAACTCTTTTTTTAAAATTTATACTGATAAAAAATTAAATTTATAATCAAAAAGTAGTATAAATCAGAAAGATATTTAATTATAATGTAGATATGTATAAAGACAAAAAACTGCTTTTCTGCGGAATAAGTGAAAAGATTGAAGCAGAGATAAAAAAACATCTCGACAACACTCAGCTGATTTCCGAATTCTGCGATTTAAATGATACTGAAGCTTTTATTGAAAGTTTTCAACCCGACATGCTGTTCGCTGCTGTCTCCGCTGCTATGAAGGATTACGAAAATCAGATTACTGAACTAAAAGAAATTTCAAAATCCTTTCAAAAACAATTATCTGTCATTGTAAACCGCAGTGAAGAGGATTTGTATTATTTCCTTTTGAAAAATGAAATTGCAAAAATTATTACATTCCCTATGAGCAAAAAAAGTTTCATCAGCCTTATCGATAAATTCCTTTCTACAGAAGATTCAGCCGAAGAAACAGACTTCATATCGCCGCAAAAATCCTTCAGTGAAAAAGATAATTCACTTATATCAAATCTTGTAATTCAGAACAGGATAGTTAAAAATAATCTGAGAAACAGGATCAACCTGGAAACCAAAAAAAATAAAATAATACATTCAGAAACAATAAACAGCCACAGGCTGATAGAAAAAAAATTATGGAACGCTTACGATAACGGATATTTCAGATTATTCTACCAGCCTGTAATTGATCTTAATTCAGGTAAGCTGTCTGGATTCGAAGCGCTCATAAGACTTCTTCATCCTGAAGAAGGTTTGATTCCGCCCGATTCATTTATTCACGTTGCTGAAAAATCAGCAATAATCTTTCCGCTGGGGCTCTGGATAATAGAAGAGGCTGGAAGGCAGATTCAGTTATGGAAAGATGAATTTATTTTTGATTCTCCATTAAAAATAAATGTGAATCTTTCCGCAAAGCAGTTCATTCACCCCAATCTTACAAGCCATATCTTTGAGATTACAGATAAACTTGGTGTAGATGAACAGGATCTCGCCTTTGAATTAACTGAAAGTGCATTCATGGAAGATGTTGAACTGGCAAACATTGCCCTTCTGGAGTTGCGGGCTAAAAAATTCACGCTGTATATGGACGACTTCGGAACAGGCTACTCTTCACTGAGCTACCTCATGCATTTCCCGGTAAATGTTATTAAAATAGACCAGTCTTTTGTAAAATGGATGCATATTGACGATCAGAGTGAAACAATTGTAAAATCAATTATCGGGCTTGCCCACAATCTCGGGTTAAAAGTGGTAGCGGAGGGTACAGAGGAGATTTCCCAGATTGATCTTCTTAAATCCTTAGGATGTGATTATGCCCAGGGATATTACTTTGCCAAACCTCTACCCGCAGATGAAGCCGGAAGATTCATTTCAGATTATTTCAAAGAGAGATAATTCTCAGGAATCAGTTTCGTCTTTGACGGTTATCCTCAGCTCACTTACTACCATTCCGGCAAGTATAAGAATACATCCAAGAACAGACCATCCGCCTAATCTTTCTCCAAGTAAAAAATAACCGAAAATTCCTGCAAAAACCGGTTCTCCTGAAAAAATAAGAGCCGTATGAGTTGAACTTGTAAAGCGCTGCATTATATTTTGCACAAGGTATGCCACCACGGTTGCGAAAACAGAGGTAATTAAAATTGCCTGCCATACAACTGATCCGCGAGGCATAACCGGTTTCTCAAATATAAGTGCAAAAATTACCGAAAGAATGGTTACTGTTCCAACCTGTACAATAGTAAGAAGAATGGAATCCGTTCTCTTTGTGTAATATCCGACGCTCAGGATATGAAAGGCTACCGCAACAGCGCAAAAAAGAACAAGAATATCCCCTTTGTTTAAAGAGTAACCGCCGTTATAAGACAGAAAAAACAGTCCCACAACCGCGCAGGTAACCCCTGCAACGCTTTCCATTGAAGGTCTTGCTTTTAATATTACCCCGGAAAAAACAGGAACAAGAACAACGCTGAAACCAGTTATAAAACCTGCATTTGAAGCCGAGGTGTATTTTAATCCCACCGTCTGAAATGCATATGCAAAAAAAAGAAAAACACCAACAACAGCTCCGCGAAAGACAACTGCTCTGTTAAGCCCTGAAAGCCTTTTCCGGAAAATAACAAGAAGAATAATCAAAGCAATGATAAATCTTATCGCGATAAAATTAAACGGAGTTATTCCTGAAAGTGCATTTTTAATTGCAACAAATGTATAACCCCATACTGTTACAACAACAAGAAGTGAAAGATCGGCTAAAAGCTGTTTCCTCATCTTTTTGTTCCTGATTTGAGCAGGGAGAATATTACCTTCAAATTATCACTGTCAGATCTTACCTCATCATCCGGAGTTTCCATTATAAAATCAATTCCGGCAAATCTTTCATCATTAATGAAACAGGATATTCCCTCGCTGCCTATAAGACCAAGACCAATATGTTCATGCCGGTCAACATGCGAACCACACCCCTTTTTTGAATCATTGAGATGAAACAGCTTCAATTTATTTAAACCGATTACTCTGTCAAATTCATCTGTTGTTTTACTATAAACCTCTTTTGTGGATATATCATACCCTGCCGCGAATATATGACATGTATCAAGACAAACACCAAGCCTGTGCTGAAATTTACTGGCCGCCATTATATCCCTGATATGTTCAAACCTGTGCCCGACTGAAGATCCCTGTCCCGCTGTAGTTTCAAGAAGTATCTCTACAGAAGATTCATCTCCGGAAAAAACTTCATCAAGATTTCTGGAAATACACTTAATCCCTTCATCTATACCTTTGTCTTTATGATTACCGGGATGAAGAACAAGGTATCGGATACCCAGTTTATCTGCCCGATTTAACTCGTCTTTCAGGAGTATCATTGATTTTTCAAGATTCTCCCCGTCTCCTGCAGGATTAATAAGATACCCTGTATGAGCTGTAACTGACAGTTCAGGAAAAAGTTTCCACTTCTCCCTGAACAGGAGTATGTCTTTCTCAGAAAAAGGGGGAGATGTCCATCTGTTGGAATTCTTTAAAAATACCTGCAGGGCATTTATTCCCAGTTCTCCAGCTCTCTCAACAGCCATGTGTACTCCGCCGGCTGCCGACAGGTGAAATCCGATCTTTCTATTAATTTTACTCATTACTAATTCTCACCTTTAATTCTCATAATCACTTCTTCTAAAGATATTCCTGACACTGAGATTCTCTTGTTTTTTCCATGATCCCCTTTTTCTATTACAATGTTAGATTTAGATGTTTTCAGTTTTTTTGAGAGCAGATTAATACATTCAGCGTTTGCCTTTCCATCGACTGGGGGGGAGTTCAGGTAAATCCTGATATTCCCTGATAAGTCAACCTTCACTTCGCTTCGTGAAGATTTGGGGGATGCAATGATATCAAATACCGCTTTCTTTTCCATTTATTACAATAATTCAGTTTATTACAATTATTCAGTTTTCCATCAGTTTAAAAAGCAGATTAATCCGAGCAATAACATTTAATTTCTATTAATAAAATTTTTTATTTCATAAAAAGTATAAAAAAATGACTTTTGTTACTTCAGCATTTGACTATTTTATTAAAATCTTATATATTATATCTATGATTGTATAAAATAAAAATACAATTTTCAGATGCTCGAAAGAACACCTGTAATTATATGAAACAATTATAAAAGAGGTATTTTTATGGAAGAAAAATTTGAAAAATCAATAAAATCTGATAAATTAAAAAAAGAGATTATTGAACTGGATAAGTGTGTAACAGCCGATAATCCCGAAATGGCAAGAAACAGCAATAATGATGAGCCCTGTGATGATGGAAGATCTTAAGGTATCATAAGTCTTACTCATAAAACCTCCTTAATTGAAAGTCTGTGACCAGCCTCATAAAAAGGCTGGTCTTTTTTATTAATATAACTTTGATTAAAATCATCAATATTGTTTATCCAGAAAGCGTATAAAAGAATTTTTCTCTGCTGAAACTGAAATGCTGCTTTTTATATTATCCATTATATCCATTTCATAAAGAATGTCTGAGTTTTTATTATATAAAAACTTTGTGTTGCCATGAATCATCCCCCTGCTTTCACCGGTTTTCCATGACCTCAAAAAAAGGTTAAGACTGTAGCCGTAGCTGAAAAGCGATTTACCGTTTACTTCCACAGGCTGTTCAATACCAAGCAGATCAAGCAGCGTCGGATATATGTCGAGTATAGACCCGGCATCAGGTGTTTTTACATTTGAAAGCAGCGGATGGTTCATACTAAATGGAACTTTTATCTCCGTGTTGTAGAGAGAAAAACCGTGCCGCAGATACCCATACTCCCCAAAGGATTCACCATGGTCACCTGTAATGATAAAAATTGTGTTCCGGTTTCTCCCTTTCATCAGTTTAACAATCTGTGCTGCAACATCCAGTTCATATTCTATACAGTTTCTGTAACGCCCTTCAGCAGTACTGTTATCATACCTGTTGAATTTTCCTGGAACAGGATTAAAATAAGGGGAATGAGTTGAAGAGAAACCAATACATAAAAAAACAGGATATGATTTCCCTGCCAATATTGATGGTATTTCATTCAGAATTGCCATATCTTCAACTCCCCATGAAAAAGAGTTGTATGGCAGACCCGTTGCCGGATCTGTTTTTGTTTTAAAGTATTCCATATCAAATACTTCAAATCCAGCACCATCAAGTATGTAATTAATATCTTCAAAATAAACCGGACCAGAGTATAAAAAGTATGATTTATAGCCTGTTTTTTTCAATACCGCCGGAAGAGAATTCATTATATCATCCCGTGAAAGCCTCTGCCTTACACGATAGTCGCTATAATTTCCTGTTATCAGGGAATATATAGAATTTGAGGTATGTGGTACAGGTACGAAGAAATTATCTATATTAAGCGTATGCTCACTCCGTCCGAAAACATCTGTACTTTTTAAATCAGCATAATCAGCTCCAACACTTTCAAGAATGAATACCACAATATCCGGATTTCCCGAAATATTGAACCCGAATCTTTTTCTGAAATGGCCCTCCCCGGCATATTTTTTTTTCGCGTACTTTGAAAAATTTATGCCATGGAATTCATTTTCTTTCCCGCTGATATCCACAAAAGTGCCAGCAGCTGAATTGATTATCAGCACAAGTGCAGGAATGATAAAAAAAACGTATACAACCTTATCAGGAATAAAATCTATCCATGATCCATTCTTTTCAGTATAAAAAATAAACACAATCACAGCTGCGGATATTAACAGAAAGAACCCAAGATGAAAAGGGGAAATAAGAAATATAACAGATTTTATATCTGAAATGAGTATTCCTGCATTTTCAAGGATAAAAAACGTAACGGAAAAAGTGATATCTGTTTTAAAAATTATCCAGACTTCTCCCGCAATGAAAATGTAAAGACTGTTTACAACAGTAAAAAAAATTACAGTAGTCTCTGCTGCTTTCTGTTTCTTCCTGTTATAAAAAATAATATACAATGGAACTGATACAATAGCGGATAAAGATAAAAATGAATTCAGTATAATTCCCGGTCCTGGA
This sequence comes from Spirochaetota bacterium, assembly GCA_963664815.2. GTDB lineage: Bacteria > Spirochaetota > UBA4802 > UBA4802 > UBA5550 > WRGT01. Next base: position 458,241 of record CAXXHB010000002.1, on the reverse strand, counting down.
TAGCCGGAATAAACAGTAACAGAGAGACCATACATCATTATAATAATTAATGATATAAGCATACCTGAAAATTTATTTGTCTCGCGATTCCTGCACATGATATTATTCAACTGAAAATTCAACAGCCTGAATGGTTTCAGTATTTCTAAATATTTCTATTCTGTGCCTTCCTTTTTTAAGGTCAAGGTTTTTCTCCACATTTCCCTTCAGACTGACTATCCCGCCGTTATCAATACGATAAAAATAACTGTTGGCATCACCCTTTTTATCACCTGTGGAAATTTTTAACGGCACAAGCTGATTTTTTAAAGACACCATTGGATCAATAATGAAAGATTCACCCTGAACCGGAGAGAGTATTTCCGCTTTACCCGATGCTGCATAAAATGCAATACCATATGCATCTCCCGGTTTGCAGCTGTTACAGACTCCGGGAAAACTGTCTGAAGAATCTGCAAGTTCCATATTGAATGGACAGTTCTCCCCGGCTATCTTTCCTGTCCTTCGGCAGAATCGTACTTTATTGAAACTGTCCGGGAAAGAGAAAACAGGATTCTCCTTCATGGTTAAAAGCCTTATTACCTGATGAAAAATTCTTCCGGCACCCCATCCCCCTGAAACTCCATTCATCTGCTCCCCTGAAAAATTTCCTACCCACACTCCGACAACATATTTATCAGTAAAACCAACAGTCCATGCATCCCGGCAGTCTTTTGAAGTACCGGTCTTTGCAGCAACATCAAATGGAAAGTCGAGAAAATTTCTCCTTCCAAAAGCCCGCCTTCTGGCCTCCCTGTCAGACAGAATGTGTATCAGTCTGTATGCCGAAGCCTCTGTCAGAATTTTTCCCCCTCTCCCGAACAGAATATCATCTCCATTATCATCTCTTCCTATATAAACAGGAAGAAGAACACCGCCATTTGCAATACCGGCATATGCCCTTGCCAGCTGAAGCAGTGAAGCTCCGCCTGTCCCAAGTGCAAGTCCCGGACCGTAATATGACGGTTCTCTCTTCATATGGCTGAAACCACACTCACCGAGAAACAGATAAAAATTCTCAACTCCCGCCTTATTCACAATATCAATTGCAGGAATATTTCTGGAACATGCAAGGGCCTCCCTGAGAGGGATCGGCCCCCAGTATGTCATATCATTGTTCTTTGGTGTGTATGTCACATTGTCGCCTGCGCTGATGGAAAGAGGCGTATCATTTAATATTGTATAAGGCCTGTATCCAAGTTTATCCATTGAATAACCGTAAAGAAACGGTTTTAATGTACTCCCTGCGGAACGTATTGTAATACAGCCATTTACCTGTCCTGATATCTTTCCATGAAAATTCTGCGAACCAACCATTGCAACAAGATCTGTCTTCGTCCCCCCTTTTTCCGGCAGTTTGAGAACCACAACCGAACAGTTCTCAACATTGTATGGAGTAATAAATTTCAGTTCGGAATTTATTATCGCGCTGATATGCCGGTTCAGGTTATTGGATATTGACGAGGCAATGTCCCCGCTTCCACTCCTGACAACCGATTTTAAAAAAGTTTCGAAGTGGGGGGTATAAGAGTTCTCGTTATTGTATGAATATCCCGAAAGGCTGAATACTTTCTTTTCTATTTCTCCGGTGCTGAATGATTTATTTCCCGTTTCACTCAGGATATTGCTCATCCTCTTTCTGAAACTTTCACGGGACGGCTGGTTTTCCCTTATAAGGACAATAATAGCCGCCTGCTCCTCCCTCGACAGAAACCTTACGTCACGACCGAATATCCGCTGTGCTGCCGATGGTATTCCTTTCTGGTTGAATCGCAAGGGTATGCGATTCAGGTAGCATTCCAGTATCCTCTTTTTTGGATAGTGAAATTCCACTTTTACGGCAAGTATAATTTCACAGATTTTTTTCAATAAGATGTCTGAAGGCAGAATATCCCTGTAAGCAACTCTTACAAACTGCTGGGTAATTGTCGATCCGCCGGAAACAATTTTCCTGTGTCTTATATCCTGCATTGCAGCACGCAAAACTGCCAAAGGATCAAACCCGCAATGAATAAAAAACCTTTTATCCTCGGCCCTGATTACCTCTTTCACAAGTTCTTCGGGAAAATCATCAATCTCTATCCAGATTGAATGGTTCCCTTCAGGAGAACAGAACTCCCTCAGAAGATTACCCTCCTGTGAAAATATCCGGAAAGAACCCTCCCCTTTCAGCCTTTCTCCTGGAACAGGTAGAGCAAAAAAAATAAAAACAGAGAAAATAAAAAAAAACAATATATGGTACTTCTGGTCAGCTAACCGCCTTAAAAAAAACTTTAAATAATTTCTCATTTTTCCTGCTTGGGATATTTTTACCCGGTAGTTTTGCATTAACTGCCGGGAGCGTATCTCAGTCTACTGTTAAACTTGAACTTCCTGTCCTTCCAAAAATCTCCGGTTCATACATCAGCTTCGCTCCGGCAGCAGGCATTCTCGCCTCCCCTTTATTTGTCGGCCTGATAAGATAGCTGTATTCATGCATCCCCGGATAAAGGTACTCTTCGGTTATAACAACTTTGTCGTCTCTGTATTCAGTAACCTGGTTTGACGAACTGTACCAGTAATCATAATCCCTGCTTTTTGATCCAGGCATTATATTTTTCTTTTCAGTTGCAAAACTGCTGTTCAGTATTTCGACATTCGAGGGAAGAGGATCAATAATAACTGCATTATAATAAGGCTTCGGATTTACAATGGTAATTCTGCACAAATATACTTCACCCCTTTTCAGGTTGTTCTTTATCTCGTTGCCGTAAATATTTTTCTCGGTTGCAGTCGAGAGATCATAAAGCGTTCTCCTTACCTCAATTCCTTCATCCCGTGGCAATACCTTTGTAAGCACCGGCTGATACTGCAATGTTGCAAAATAGTAGAGCCTGCCGCCGGTTCCATCTTTCCTGAATTCAAGCGGAAGGTTAACGCCGCTCTTCCCTTTGGAGTAAAGTGAATCGTAAGAAATATTGCTGCTTAACGCATTCAGATTATCCACCTTTAAAGTATTCTTTAAAATCTCTTTTGAATTTACAAGAACCATTGCATTAAACTCCTTCGACTTGTCACCTGTAAGTTCATACGTATTACGGTACTCATCAAGGGCAAGCGCAATAGCTGCTATACTTTGTGTATTCCCCCAATAATCATGCTCCCTGGAACTGATAATGTAATTCACAATATTCGGGATAAGAGGATTATCCTTATCAAGTTTTATCATAGAAAGAAGAATCACTCCTAATGCCGAGCCGTCAGAATAAAACGCCCTCATATATGCCCCGCTGCCACTTTCCTTAAATGACACTTTCCTTGTAGTTATCTCCATGCTGTTTTTGAAAGAATCCATTATTGACTTGATGTCCGCATCTTCATTGCAGTTTTTTATTCCCCGCTGCAGTGCAAGTGTCAGAGCCAGGTATCCCTTTGATCTGGCAGATAGAAGATTTTTCTTTTCAAGAAGAACTTTCGTCAGAAACTGATCTTTTAATCCCCCTATCGAAAAAGTATAATTGACAAAGGCAAATGTCTCAAGTATATAACTGTATCCTTCACGCTCAGGATTTTTCATATACTCTTTCAGGTAGTTTATTGCACCTGCAAGAATTTCATTATCAATCTTGTATCCCTTATTCTTTGCAGTAATCAGTACAAAATTAACATATGCTGTAAGATACGGGTTGCTGTGTTCACCTGCATACCCTTTTGAATCCTTCCATAGCCTGAACCCGCCATCGGCATTTCTGAAATCTTTCAGTTCTCCAAGAAAAAGCTGTTCTATATTATCAAAATCGTAACTGCTCTTGTCTGGAGGCCTGAATGAAAATTCCTTTAGAAGTTTCCCTGCAGATATCGTAAGTAAAAATGCAGATGCCCTCTGTTCCAGACAGAAGTACGGGTTGCTTTCATAAAAAGTGAAACCCTTTTCAAGTCCGATAAGAGCAGTAGCTGAAAGCTTAAGATTGAGTCCTCCAAACTCCGGAAATATTTCTGTTTCAGAAGGAATCTTTATCATCTCCGAGTAGTTTCCATCGGTGAATCCCGTTATGGTAAATGCCTCTTCAGGCTTTTCCTCTTTCACAGGGAATTCATAGAACAGCCTGTCTCTGACATCACTCTTTTCAAATCCAGCCTTTGAAAACTGTTCCATGTTTTCCGGCTCCACTGTAAGGTATCCCCTGTTTTTGATAATTTTATCAATATTCTGCTTTCCGCTTCTTATATCGTTAACTATAGCTCTGTTGAGAACCGAGTATTTTTTTATATCTGCAGATACAGTGAAGAGAACTTCTTTCGCCTCTCCTGGTTTAACCATTATACTCTTCATGGCGGAATCTATTTTCAGCATATCACCTTCTATAGATATTTTGAATTTTCCACTTATACCTGTCTGGTTAATTATAACAGCACCGATCATGATTTTATCCCCGCACCTTATAAACCTCGGCACGCTCTTCTGGATAACCATAGCCTTCCTGACCTTGAATTCCTTTTTAAACTCTTTATATTTTGCCCCCGATGCCGCAAGTGCCATTACTCTGAACGTTGTCAGATTATCAGGGAGTTTAAATTCAACTTCGGCGTAACCTTTGCTGTCAGCGATAATTTTCGGGTTCCAGTATGCGGTGTACCTTATATCGCTTCTTGTCCCGTCCTCGTTTTTAAGATTAAATCCACCACTACCCTCACCGCTGTAACCATCATCACCGCCGCCCGGCTTTCCCCCCTTTAAGGCATATTTATACTGTTTTATTATAAGGTTCATATTATGAAATATCCTTACTCCAAGAGGATAGAGACTATAGAAATTCTTAATTGGGTTTTCAAACATATAGTTTATAAGATCAAGGACACCCCTGTCTGCTACAGAAACTGCAATTTCCGCACCAGGTTCAGAGTATATTTTAAGCTTTATTTTTTCACCTGGTGTATAGTGTTCTTTCTCCGTTTCTATATTCAGTTTCGCATTTTTGGATTTTGTGCTTATATTAAGCTGTGTCATCCCGGCCTTAAACCGCGGAACACCAAGGTCATTATCATCAAAGTTTTTCTTCGCATCCTCAGATACCCCCGCGTCGAGTTTAACTCTCGGCCGTACAATCATAACACTGAGATAGACATTGGGAGTATACTCCTCCATTATCGGGACTTCTACCGGCGTACCCTTACCGTCAAGGATTATTGTTTTCTGCCAGTATATCGTTTCTCTTTCAAGCGTTATAATCGCTTTGCAGTTTTTAAATGGTGATTGAATGAGCACCCTCGCAGTTTCACCGGGAATATAACTGGTTTTATCAGGAATCATGGTTATTGAATCATCATCATTGTATCCCCATGCGCCGGATTCCCCGCCATATGCATAAAACCCTGTTCGAGAATAAGCCATACCACCCTTTTCCTGCACCGTAACAGTATAGGTTCCGGGAGATACCGGCCTATATGCAACTGTTTCAGGTTTGCTGGAGAGGGTAATATCCTGACGATGTACTATCTTTTTCTCCAGTGTGTTTTTTACCTGGAGGCTCCCCTGCGGACCTTTAGTGTGTATTGTTTTCCATTCATTCTTTACAATTCTTATCTCGGCATTCTTTCCCGATACTGGTCCTCCACTGTTTGATGCCGCAACAATATCAAAGCTGAACTCGTCTTTATAACTCTGATAACTGTTATGAATTTTTAACCCTATGAGAAAACTTCCGGGAAAAACGGAAAAACTCCCTCTACCCGCAACAGATTTTTCGTCAATATCACGAACTGTTGCTTCTATATTCAGGTCATAGGGATCGCTCATGGTAAATTTTGATTCAGGGCTGTTTATTTTTTCAACCAGTTCCATCGGTTTCAATTCAACATTTATCCCCAGTTTCCCCGCCGCGTTAAGTTTACCTTCAGCCCCCGAATAGTATCCTGTTCCTGACTGGCTTGTCTCTTCATTATACCAGTACAGGTTGTCTCCGAAAGTAAATCCGGAAAAGTTTTCAAACGAAATGCTTTTCTTTGTCCTTGAAATACTGTATGAAACAGGTGCCTGGCTCATAGGGGCACCGAACAGGTATTTTCCTTCCACTGTCAGATAAACTTTTTCTCCGCTCCTGGCATTATTCATCCCGTCTATATCAACCGAGAATGAAACAGGCCTGAACTCCTCCACCTGGAAGGTATCACTTATATTGCTGCCATTTGTTTTAAAAAATACGTTGTAATGACCGAGTTTGGCATCTGCAGGGATAATATAATTCCCCCAGACTCCGCCATTTTCACTGCTTTTTATCTCTTCGGAATAAATATCTTCGCCGGAAGAATCCGCAATAGAGACCTTCACTTTTTCACCGGCAAGAGGAGTAAGCTTTCCGCCGGTTTTTTCAGCAAATATCCCCTTGAAGAAAACCTGGTCACCCGGCCTGTACAGCTTCCTGTCGAATATTACCTGACCCCTTATTGTCTTCGCATGGGCTCCGGCGCTGAAATCACCAAGTCCGTACATTGACACAGCATTCTCTCTCCCTGTAAGGTATGCCATATCACCTTTAGCATCAGATACAAAAAATATTACATCATTATCTATTACACCATTCTTTTTGGATATTTCACAGAATCCGCCGGTGTCGGTAACAGCGCTCCCCGTTTTATCTTTTTTATTATATACTTCAATTTTAACAGCTTTACAGGGGCCGCCGCCTGAAAGAGAATTCACCCAGAAATAAAATTTCCCGAAGTCTTCCTTCACGATAACCGCAAAATCCGTAGACTGAATAATCTGGTCTGTAACCTGCTCCTTGTACTTCTTCTCCCACGAATCATAGATGTTAGCCTTAAACCTGAAAGCAAACCAGCCGTATTTTCCCCCTGAAAGATAATTTGAGATATCAAAACCTATTTTCCCACCTGTATTATTCGTCAGTCCTGTGTTCCATTCGGAATCTTTAAGATTTATCTTGTCTGCAAGTCTGAAATCATTGCGCCCGGATGATATCTCCTCCTGCAGGTCATCTATTGTATATTTCCCGTACAGAACTTTAAATTTCTGAATATTGATGACATCCAGCGGAAGCTTGTGCCCGGATTCCGCCTCAATAAGATTCATGTCATTTTCTATTGAATACTCCGGAGCATAATCCGGAGCTTTGAATGAAAACTCACCCTTCTCTTTAAGCATATTCCCGTAAATATCGCTGAATTTGTTGACTGTTATTTTATAATCAACGCCCGGTTTAATATCCCACATTCTAAAGTAAAAACTGGTCAGGTTTTCTCCGTATACATCCCCTGTAAATTTGACATCCGGCGAAAACTTTATTGCCTGAAGTGCTTTTTTCACATCAACCTTGTTGTTGAATGAAATGTGAGAAGACCAGATCTGCTGGAAGTGTGTGGCATTATGATCAAACGATACTTCCAGAGGACCGTGTGTATTAAATGTTGAGGTTTTATCTTCCTGAAGCATTGAAATTTTATTTTGAGATTTCAGACCGTCACTTACTGTAACAGTAACCTCCGAATCACGTTCAAATGGTTTTGTTGACTTGATAAAAAATCTTTTATAATCAATAGTATTATCCTCATTGCTGCTTTCTCCCTGATATTCATAATCATAATACTGGTTCTTTTTCAACGGAGTAATTGTATACTGGTATCTTCTTATTAAACCCGAGTTTATAGAGAGATGCTTCCTTAAATCCTCAACCGAAACGGGAAAATTAAAACTCAACTGGAATTTCTGGTCATAGTCAATTGTATCTGATCCTCCACCGCTTCGGCTGATATATACTGTCAGTTCAGGTGCCGGTAATTTAAATGTAAATGTGTACTCTTTTTTCAACTCTTTCCCATTTAAAGATTTAAGCCCGCGTGGAACAGTTATTGTATATTCACTTCCAGTCTGCCATGTATCATCCGGCCTGAATGAACATATCCGGCTGCCATACCACCTGAATTTTCCATTTAAAGCAGGTGAAATGGAAAAAACGCCCTTTGTTTCATTTTCCAGCATTGCAAGTGGAACAAGAGGATGATTGAACATAACATATATCTCTCTCCGTGTTTCTGAAAAGGGAATATCTCCCTGCGGAGTAGCCTGAACGACCTGCAGAAAAGAATCATCCACAACTGCCGGTTCACTGTATTTTCCTTCATCAAAAGATTTATTCTTTTCGCTCTTTGAAGTCTGTGTAAAAACAGTTGTAAAAATAATTAATATTAAAAATAATACCGTTATCAGAGAATAAATAACAGGTTTTTTCAGAAACTGTTTCCAGTTTATTTTTGTCATAATATTTAATCCCCCTGCAGGAATTTATTTAAAAAACTTCAGTTTAATCAAAAATTTCCATGTATGCTATTATGAATATAAATATATTTTACAAGCACTTTTTTGTAGTTTAGCTCACCCGCGGTAAAACAGTCAGGCTGAGTTAAACGGAATATTAAACTATTGACACATCGGTGCTGTTTCTGTGTATAATCTATATAATTATTATGCCGCAAATCATTAAATTTACAGAGAGAATAAAATGGATATATATACACTTCCAAATGGTCCCTTTATGGTTAACTCATACCTTGTTGTAAACGGCCGTAAAGGCTTTATACTCGATCCGGGCTCAGGAATTAAACCTCTTATCGTCAAAGCAGTATCTGATCAGCTCGAAATAGAGGCAATAATCGCAACCCATGGTCACATTGACCATATTGACGGAGTAAACAGGGTAAAAGAAAAATTTAAAGTTCCATTCTATGCAAACGAACTGGACAGAGAATTGATAGAAACTGTACAAATGCAGGCCAGAATGTTCGGAGTACCTGATCCGGGAAAAGTATCCCCTGACAGTAACCTCCCTTCAGCAGGAACAATACAGGTTGCAGACATGACTCTCGAACTGTTTCATACGCCAGGGCATTCGAAGGGATCAATCTCAATAAAAATTGATGACATTTTATTTTCAGGGGATACTCTCTTTAATTTTTCAATCGGGAGAACCGATCTTCCCGGCGGAAATTATGAAGAGTTGATAACGTCTATTCAGGATAAAATACTTACTCTGCCGGATAATACAAGAGTTCTTTCTGGTCACGGGCCGGAAACAACAGTGGGTACAGAGAAGAAAATGAATCCCTTCCTTACATAATATAAATTAAGGGATATGCATACCTTACAGTAAAAATATTTTAAAAACCTGCCAGAGCATCATCAACAGAATTATACAATTTAATAACAGATGTCACTTTCGTCAGTTCCAGTACTTTTTTGACGTCTTCATTAGGGCATGCAAGCCTCAATTGTGACTTCAGAATCTGGTTAATATTTAAAAAAATCCCGATACCGGTACTTGTAATAAGTTTAACATTTGAAAGGTCCAGAACCATCTTTTTAATTCCCTTCTCAACTATTGCCTGCTGAATTTTTTCTTTAAGGTCAGGAACATCAAGGGTATGAACCTCACGCATAACTACTTTAATGATGCACAGCCCATTTTCTTTTTCCTCAAGATGTATCATATTGAATCCCTCTCTATTTATATTAAATCCTCAATTATTACAAATATCCTTTTTAAAAGAGTCAACAAAATTTTAAAATGTAAATTTAAAGCGGCATTTAAAAAAGCCGCTCTCCTATGGTAACATCGATAATACTGCAATTTTATTGACAAAATAGTTAATAAATGCGAGGGAATCAAGATTTTGATCAACAGCAATAATTATAAAAACAGTTAAAATGAAGATTTGAAAAAATATTTATTCTGTATTACCCGGAAGAATTACCTTCTTCATTTACATTATAGACTTGACGAATAAACAACTTTACATATAATTAACTTAAATTAAAAGATGACGAATAATTTAAAATGAGCCTGCTTGAAAATCTAAAAAAGAATAATATATTGGTTAAATCCAATGCAAAAAACAGGTGGGAAATCATTGAAGAGATGATTGATCTCACGGTAAAGAATAAAGAAATTTCTCATGAAGACTCTGAAGCTATAAAAAGCTCCCTTATTGAAAGAGAAAAATCGATGAGTACAGGTATCGGTAACGGAGTTGCTATACCGCACTGTTCAACAACAAAGGTCAACAACATAATAGCCGTAATGGCTATTACTCCCCGGGGATTAAATTTTGATTCCATTGACAACGAACCTGTAAAGATTGTAATCCTCCTTATTGTCCCGAAAGATAAACTTACACAACATATAAAAACTCTGGCAAACATTGCAAAAATGATGAGCGACCAGGAACTCCGCGAAAAACTTCTTGAACAGAAAACCGCGGATTCTATTATTAAAACACTGAAAAGTTATTCCCTGACATAGCAGATGGATCAGATATCCAGAATATTAGACGCTGGTAAAATTCCCGAAGAGGAATCTGACCATGAACTCTCCCTGAGGCCGGCACGACTGGACGAGTTTATAGGTCAGAAAAAAATCACTGACAACCTCAAAGTTTTTATAGAATCAGCAAAACTCAGGAAAAAATCCCTTGATCATATTCTTCTCTCCGGACCCCCCGGCCTTGGTAAAACAACACTGGCATTTATTATAGCTCAGGAACTTGGAGTAAACCTTAAAGCTACATCTGCCCCGATCATCGATAAAGCAGGTGATCTTGCCTCAATACTAACCGGACTTGAGGAACACGATGTACTGTTCATCGACGAAATACACCGGCTCTCCCCGGCCATAGAAGAAATTCTCTATCCTGCAATGGAAGACAGATCCATAGATATAATTATCGGACAGGGCATTGGTGCGAAAAGTATTAAACTAAATCTCGCTTCATTTACTCTGGTGGGAGCTACAACGCGTACAGGCCTCCTCACAGCCGCTCTCAGGGACAGGTTTGGCATTCCGCTTCGCTTAAATTACTACGAACCTGAAGATCTGAAAAAGATCGCCACACGTACGGCAGGAATCATCGGCGTAGAGATAGATGACGATGCTGCTCTTGAGATTGCAAGACGTTCAAGAAGAACTCCGCGTATTGTCAACAGGCTAGTCCGCCGTGTTGCAGACTTCACTACTGTCCTGAAGCATGAGCGGATTAATCTTGAAACCACAAAATATTCGCTGGAAAGACTCGATATAGATGAACTCGGCCTTGACGAAATGGACAGGAGAATACTTTCTTCAATCATTGAAAAGTATAACGGCGGGCCTGTAGGTTTAAAGACAATTGCCATATCAGTGGGCGAGGAGACCGACACTCTTGAAGACTACTACGAGCCGTTTCTTGTACAGACAGGTCTGCTGAAAAGAACACCCCGTGGAAGAATGGTAACAGCACATGCATACAAACATCTGGGTATTGAACTTACAAGAATAGCAGAAGATAACCAGCAGATACTATTCGATGAAGATACTAACTGACCGTAACATAAACTCTTCTGTTCCGCGGACCGTCAAACTCGCAAAAATAAATACCCTGCCATGTTCCAAGCTGAAGAATACCTTTCTCAACAATAACAAATTCCGAAATACCAACCAGTGATGATTTAATATGGGCAGGGGAGTTCCCCTCTCCGTGAAGAAAATGCACTTTTTCAAGTTCTAATGACCTTAAACCCGCAAGAATATCAATTTTTACCGATGGATCAGCATTTTCATTTATTGTAACAGCGGCTGTCGTATGAGGAGTATAAATGCAGCATAACCCCTCGCTGACACCAGACTCATTTACAGCTTTTATTACCTCTCCGGTAATATCAATCAGCTCCTCTGCTGAATTTGATTTAATATATATGATTTTCATCAACCGGCCATTAATACTTTTTTTATTTACAAAAGACTCACCGCTGAAAATTAAGCAGTGAATCTTAAAAAAACTCTATTCCTGAAACTTCCCGTTTACAAATTTACCTTTACGATCTTCAGATCCGTCAGATCTGTAAATAATACCATTGCCATGGGGAACGCCGTCTTTAAAATCTCCAACATATTTAATTTTATTCGCCTGAACAAGTGTGCCCTTGCCGTCGTATACCCCTTTTTTAAAATTACCTTCATATACAGCTCCGCTTTTTGAAGTATGCCTCCCTTTCCCCTCGAGTATGTCATTTACAAAGTTTCCTTCATAGATATTGCCGTTTGCGTAGGTTATCACCCCTTTCCCATTCAGTTTACCATTTTTAAAATCCCCTGTATACTGATCTCCGTTTTTATCAATAAAGGAACCTTTACCGCTTATTGTACTGTTTACAAAATTTCCATCATATTTTGAACCGTTTTTAAAAGCCACAGTCCCTTTGCCATTAATTTTACCATTAGCAAAATTTCCTGTAAAAATATCACCTGCTGCATCAATAAACGTTCCATTCCCTAAAGGTTTTCCTTTAATAAAAGGTCCTGTGAAGGATGCTCCATTTGAATAATTATATGTTCCTTCCCCATTAAAAAAATCATCTTTAAACATTCCGGTATATTTTTCTCCAGTCGTAAAAATAAATACACCTTTTCCATTTTTTTTACCTTTAACAAATTCTCCGGTAAATTTATCTCCGGATTTAGTAATAATAGATCCGTTTCCTTCAAGAAGATTGTCCTTATAATCTCCATCAGCAATCTCGCCGGTTTTGTAAGTAACTTTACCCTTACCATTCAGTTTCCCGTCGGTAAATTCACCTTCATATCGGTCCCCTTTTTTGTCCGTGTAAATTCCATTTCCTGTCATCTTCTCATCTTTGAACTGACCTTCATAAACCGCTCCGTTGCTGTAGAGAAATTTTCCTTTACCATTAACGCAATCTCCGTCTACGCATTCGGCATAGAGGTTAAATGCTGATAAAAATACAATACTTGAACTAAATAAAAATTTCAATGCATGAGTCATTGTTGTCTCCTTTTGATATTCTTTTAATTACACATTTTATTCATTTCAACAGAAATGACAGAGAATACAATTATTTATTCATTAATTGTTTTAATTCAATGTTACAAATGAATTAAAACTTTTCAATAAATTTATTATTAAATAATTTTCACTTATTAATATTAACCTATATTATAAAAATTCAATCTTTTTACTATCCGGTGCAAAAATAAATCCTTTACAACCAACTCTGATTATCACTTATATAAAGAATGAAAGTATCTGAATTCAAACAAAACCGTCTTGATGACTTCGCAGCAGAAAAGGAAAAAGAGGTTAAGGATAATCCATTTATCCGGACACCCTTCGGCCTGAGCAGGGATGGGAACCAGATCAGTTCATGGCAGATGAACTATAACAGAATAGGTCTGTTCAGTATTTCATCCGGTAAAAACATTTTCGGAAAAAGCGATATGATCCTCATTAATGTTCCATCTACCTATACAGGTATTGACCCGCTGGCAAAAGATCTCCCTTTCGGCTGGGACGGAAAAATCAACGAATATGTCGCGGAGATGGCTGTCTGGTGGGCATTTGAACTGCTTTCAGACGAAGAAGCAGTCGAATTTCTTAATACTCACAAACCTGTTGTTGAATTCACTTACTTCGACAGCAACGGTCCCGGCGAAATATGTGTTAAGTACAATGGAAGCTTCTGGGAGATAATAGGATAAACTCAGTTATCCCTGTAATAGAAATCTATATCAAATCCGCCATAAGAAGAGATAAATGATATATTAACATTGTCGTAAAGTGCTTTTATTGTTATTGGATCATCATTAAATTCCGGCGGCGATAAAATTAGGTCATGCTCAGCATACTGCATAAGGTTGGCAAAAGTACCTGTAATAAGATTTGCAAGCTCTCCAGCTACATCGGCACTCATATTTTTTGATATTTTGGCCTTTGGATCTCCAATAAATTTTCTTGAAATCTGGTTCAGAGTTTTTTGCGGCATATTGATTACAAGCTCTCCCTTGAGAGTACCCTTGATTTCTATCGCCACCTGTGGATCTTTTTCTCCCGCCTGGCTTTCAAAAACTTCAGATATATCGTGGTCATCAAGAAATTTCCTGAATATATGATTTACCGATTTTGTAAGAATTTTACTGTAAGCTTCGTAATCACTCATGCAGCACCTGTTAAAAAAATATTATGTCTTTTTATAAATACAACGCATTCTGTTTAAGGTCAATATTTTTTTATTATTTTTTACAATTATATAATTATACAGCTATACAGCAGAAAACATTCCAGAATTAAATCCTCTCATTTCATCTTCCACTTTACATGTGCTTCAATGTACACTTTTATATATTCATAATTACACCCGATAAAGATTACTGAATACGCTGACAGCAAAAGTCCCATGACAATGCTCATTGATATTGTGTAAAAAGATCCTAGTTCTTTCTTTACACATAAAAATGATTCACTGTAATTTATAAGAACAATACTCAGATAAATAACCGAACCTATAGTGACCCATTTAAATACAGATATTTTTTTTACATTTAAATTTCTTTCATTATTTATTAAATGCATTATCGATGATGTCATACTATATTCTGCTTCGTATGAAGATTCATTCAATAATGAAACAAAAAGATTCTTAAGTCTCAATATTTCTATACGACATTCACGGCAGAATGCCATATGAAACCTTATCAGAAATGGAATATGTGAAGGATCCTCAATTTCCAGGTATTTATCAACTGCTTTATTACATTTCTTCATATTCCTCCGCGATTGTCCCCTTAAGTTTCTGCCTTAATATATTTTTTGCCCTTAGTACATCCGATTTTATTGTATTAACCGGATAGCCGGTAATCTCACTTATTTCATTATACTTCAATCCTAAAAAAAAATAAAAATCAATACAAATCCTGTATCTCTCCGGGAGCATATTTATCTCTCCGGTAAGTATCTCCTTTATTTCACTATAAATATGACTCTTTTCAGGAAGCTCATATTTCGACTGAATCTCCTCACAGTTAAATTCCACCCCTCTGTCCTGAAGACTTTTTTTTGTATTAATTGCATGATTATATGCAAGTTTAACCAGCCAATACTTGAAATTAGCAATCTCCCTGTAAGAATTAATACTTTTAAAAGCCTTAAGAAACACCTCCTGGGTAAAATCAGCAGAGTCATCTCTGTCATAAAAGAATCTCATCCCTATGCTGAATATCTTATCCTGGTATCTCTGTACAATCAGACTGTATAATTCTGATTTTCCCTTCTGAACCTGCCGGACAATATATTCATCAGATATTCTTATATCAGGCATTTCGGGATTTAAACCTGATTCTTACCAGGAAAAAAAGAAGGAAACTTAAACCAATTGATGCAGGAATAAGTCCACCTAACATTCCGTAGCAGAAACCATCTTTTACCAGAAAAAAAATCAAAAGCACAAGGCCCAGAATAAAAAGAACAAGTCCTGACAAAAGCGAAAATATGTCCAGATCAAACGGTACTCTTGTATATATACCTTTTTCGATCATTTTCACTTTCAGTTTGTAACTCCAGAGAAGATAAAAAAAAATCACAGAACACCCCATTACAATTCCTACTATTGGTATAATACTTACTATTACCTGTGCAGCTATGGACAATGAAGGCATAACAAACTCCTTATAATTCTTTTTTACTGTTTTCTGTTCTTTAATGCTTATAACCACACTTTTATCCTCCGGTTGCAAAAAATTGCAACCTTTTTAAAACTTTTAAGTTTTACTTTTTATAAAAATCGACAGAGGTTGAACTTAATGAATATTTCTGACAGAGAAAAAATATCGGCACTGACTCATGGCGGAACAATTCCCGTAATGGTAATGGGAACATTTATTCTGCTGCTTCTTTCAACAGGTAATACTGCGGCTCAGGTTGTTTCTTTAATTTATGGGCTTTCGGGAATATTTCTTTTCAGTGCAAGCTTCATTTACCATTCGAAAAAAGTAACCGATAACGATACAACCATCTGGAGAAAGCTGGATCACTCAGCAATTTTTTTTCTCATAGCCGGAACATATACACCTATATGCTTTTTTTATCTTGAAGGCAACATGAAATGGGGAATTCTCATTGCCCAGTGGTCACTGGTAATCATCGGGACCGTTTTTAAAGTTTTTTTTATCAATGCCCCAAGAGTCATAGGAACTCTTATATATCTTCTTATGGGGTGGATTGTTGTTGTTCCTATATCCACACTGATTCATACAATGCCTGCCACTGCAATGATATTTCTTGCCTCAGGGGGTATATCATATACTATCGGTGCGGTAATTTATGCTCTTAAAAAGCCGAACCCCATCCCTTCCTATTTTGGATTTCACGAGATATTCCATCTCTTTATCATTGGCGGGGCTATGCTTCACCTGATGATGGTAGTCTATGGAATTAAAAATATCATTCATTCCTGAACCAAACCCATTAAGGAGAGAAATCCTTTATGTATCACCTCAAGGATTCTCTCCGGATGAAAGATGTCGCCTCTGATGATAAATGGAATTTCATTTTTTTATGCAGGAAACTTCTTTAAACCACAGTAGTTTATTAACTCATTATACCGGAACTAACTGAACCTGCTGCTCACCGTCGATAAAAAAAACGATAACATTCTCTCTACTGTTTATTATAACCCTTATTCTGATAAACAGTAGCAAGGGAATTAATCAGTCCGGTATTATCAGGTTTATTCTGCATACAGTTTGCATCATATATGTTTTTTAGATTTATGGCAACACTCAATTGCTTAATCTGGCTCACATTTTGCTGTATAAGCTCTGTCAATACTGTTCTGAAGATTAGGATATTCCGGAGATTTCTTACGCTGCAGTTACTTCATTCTATTTTTATTTACATCAATCATGTTCATTCCTTCGAATGTTATAAATTTATAAATCAGAATACTTTTTCATCTCCCATACTTTTAACAATTATGATAAGCTCTTCAAAAATTTTTATTATTTGACCGGAAACATTTTTAACTTCTGCATATGATTTCAGAGCATCATTTTTATTATTATTTTTTATTTTCTCCATAACAACTTCACCCATGCTGTGAAGTTTGTGGTGATTTTCATCTATTGATTCCCAGAGAAATAAAACCTTTTCAGAAAATGGTTTAACTGAATGATAAAAATGGCCGAATCCGCATTTATGATCATCAATCTGGAGCGGGCGTAATTCCATTTCATCGATCATCGCTTTTAAGCTTTCTACCCATTTTGCATGAGCGGTTATCGCGGAATTTATTGATTCAATAAAATCTTCATTTGATAGCCCGAACATCCTTTCATTTGATATATCTCCTGCCATCCTGGATGTATCAATTACATGTGTTTCAATTTCTTTAATCTCGTCCGATACATTATGCACATTATTTCCTGATTCTCTCAGATTTTCCGAAAGGTCTTTCATCCTTGTTGTTTCTTCAAACAGGAAATTTGTTGTTGCAGTTATTTCTTCAAGTGATGCATTCAACTCCTCATTCTGAGCTGAGATGGAAGAGATATCTTCAGCTATCCCGTTAATTGAAGAAGTGTTTACTGAAAAATTAGACGAAATTGCTTCAATAGCGCTATTTATATTATTAACGGAAGATATGGTTTCACTGGTGCTGGTATTACTTTTCAGAAGCGCTTCCTTTACTTTTGTCATAAGAGAGTTGATTGCATCCAGATTACTTTTCGTTGTATCTGAAAGTTTCCTGATTTCATCCGCAACAACGGAAAACCCTTTGCCGGAATCACCCGCTCTGGCTGCTTCAATCGACGCATTAAGTGCAAGCAGATTTGTCTGATCTGAAATCTCATAGATACCTTTGATCGCCGAGTCCATTTCACTCATTATCCCCGAAAGGCTGTCAAAATCGTTTTTCATGTTGTCTGCAGTTATCAGAACCTGCGCTCCTCCGGTACTTATCTCCTCGAGTTTTCTGCTGCTGTCTTTCACACTGTCACTTATTATTCTGGATCTTTCCCCGATATTGCTCAATGCCGTTATCAGCTCGGAATTTGATGTGGTAATTTCATTAATTGCGATGGAGGTTTCTCTTAACGAGTTATTCAGTGAATCTGACATCATGTTTATATCAAGCGACATCCTGTTCATAATTCTGCTGTAAAACGACAGCTTCATATCAAAGGCACTGATGCTGGTTGCAATCTGGAATACGTTTTTAATAAGCGTACTAATATCATTCCTGCTTTTAGTCAGTTTATCAGTCAGATTTTTGTATTCATATTCTTCTTTCTTTCCATCTGCAACAGATAAATGAAATTCTCCTTCACTGATCTTTTTCAATCTGTCACTGACAATGCTTCTTTTCTTTTTAAACATTACTATTTTTCCATTTTTTATATTTCCAGATATTAAAAGGTTTTTTAAAACCTCTTAAACAGACATAAAGAAATTATAAATACTTTATATATTTATTATAATAATGAAATTTTAAAGCCTTTCAATAATTTTGTATTATTATTTATCAAAAAGGATACTGCAGGATATTAGTAAAATACAAAAACCCGGCCACGGAATATCTAATTAAAAAAATACACCGATGGATCAGTCAAACAGGGGCATCAAAAGGATCGTTAAAAATCGGGTGAATTATTGTGCTTAAATAAATTCCAGTGCGGGAGGTACTGAAAGATAAGGCGGATCAATTTCTGTTGTTGCAAGTGGGGAATTAAATCATATTATCTGGTTACTCACACTGCTTCAGTTGCATTTCTATAAGAAAAATCATGCTGCCTTCATATTTATTCCTATTAAGAAGTTCCATAGCCTGCCTGTAATATCCGCAGGATTCGCTCAAAGCCTTTTTATCTTTTTTCCTCATCCAGAGCGACCTTCTATTAAGGCCCATATTGTATAATACACCGGCATATTGATTTGTTTCCTCCATTTTCATTTTTTCAAAAATTGACTTAGCCTCCTTTTGAAGCAGGAATCCCTTCTCGGCTTCATCCAGAATTACATAGGAGCTTCCCATATTAACAGCTACATCGGCATATGGTATGGATTCTTTCATATTATACTTAATCAGCAATCTCCGTTCATAATCCCAATGCTCAACAGCACTTTTATGATCATCTCCGTATCCGTATGCGCTTCCCATGTTGAGCATCAGGCTGCCGTATTCCATAGTATTTGTTAATCCAAGCTTCAGTAATATTTCCTGTGACTGCAAATAATATTCAAGCGCCTTTTTAAATGCCCCCCTTGTTAACAGGTACGTATCGCCATAATTTTTCAAAACCTTGGCATATAATTGAGTTTCTGTTAATCCCATAACCGTCATAATTTCTTTGGCTCTGTCCAGATACTTCAAAGCCTGATCCTGGTATTTCATCCCCCTGCCCGCAGCAGTATCAGCATAAGATATTAACAGCTTCACGTAGTCTTCAGATTTTATTTTATTTTTGTTTTTTAATATTTCCTCAGCCTTATTAAAATATTCCAGGGCTTCTTCGTATTCGTTTAAATGGACACCGCATACAAAGCCCGCGTGTTCAAACGCATCAAAGTATTCTGAATCTTTTTTCCCGGCCTTTTTAAAGTATTTAAGCGCCTCTTTAGGGTTGGTATCAATAATCTCAAGCCCCTTCGAATAATACTCATATGCAGTCAACGCCGGCTTATGTTTATCTGCAATGATATTTTTCTCCTCATCTCCGAATGTGATCGTTCCAGTTTTATTTAACTGTTTCGATTCATCCATGAGCGTACCAATGATTTTATCCTGCACACAAAAGATGTCATCCATTGCCCCGTCGATCTTGATTGATTTTTCAAGAGTACCTGTAGAGACATTGATTATCTTTGCATTAACGCGGATTGTATTATCCACTACAAGGTAGCTTCCGGTAAAGATCGTTGTTGCTCCAATAAGCTCTCCTACCCCGGTGATCGTCTTCTCACTGATTAGCCCTGTCATACCCAGTTCTATTTCCATGACGGCTTTTTTCCTGTCAGATTCCGTGATTACAGTAATGTTTTTTAACCGGTTCAGATCAGAAATAACCGAATCGGTCATCCCGGCTGAGACCCATGAATATTTTGTATCTCCGGTGTTCTGAAAGGGATAGACCAGTATCACAGCGTTTCCGGGAGCCGTCCTGACGTTCGACGAAATCAATATTATTAATAATGCAAATATAATAGATATATTTTTCATGAATTCTCCCGGTCAGCCAGTATCTTTTCGCTTCACGAAGAAGTCTTATCTGATGAAATATCAAGTAACATTTCATTTTTTCTATATATTATTCTGAGCTAAAATTATCAGAAAGTTTATATTCAACAAACTGAGATTCATGGAACATCCTGAAAGTTAGCTGGAAAACGATTCAGTATTAATCCTGACAAAAAGACAACAGCAAGCTCTGTTAAATTATTTTTCCCTGTTAACGTGTGAGCATAAAAAATGGCGGATCGATATATTCAGGATCTTCATTTTCCATCTTGTCAATGATGTGCTTGTATGTACGTCTCTTCATTTCTGCAATAGTTTTGCGTGATTTTTTGAAAGTTTTGGCAAAGGCAACTGCTGATCTCACGGTTTCCTCCCCATTTTCACAAGCCTGCATAACTACACCATGCTTTTCAAGCTCCGCAGCCGGAACTCGTTCTCCAGACCATTTCATCCTGATAAAAAGATGATATGGCATTACTTTTGTTTTCATCCACTCGATCATCGCAGGTGTCAACTGTATGCCAAGATCAATCTCAGGAAGACAGAGAAATCCCTTGTCGGACCGCATGAATCTGAAATCGCATGCACCTGCAAGCATAATACCATTGCCGAAAGCATGCCCGGTTATGGCTGCAATTGAAGGAAACGGACACATCATCAGGAATCTGAAAACCTCATTGTTTTCATGAAACCATTCACTTATAGATTGAATATCTTTTTTCTCTAATTTTTCGGTAAACCAGTCTGTATCAATACCAAGGTTCCAGAATTTTTCATCACTTGACGTCAGCACTAGCGCTTTAATGTCCTCATCAGCAGTTATTTCACCGAACACCTCCAGCATCCTTTTTGTCCATGCCGGACTATGTCTGTTCTCTCCGTTATTCATAGTGACGATTGCTACAGTTTCGTCTTTGCTCCAGTTTGCAAAATCCATTTTGTTCTCCAGATAATGTCAGGAATTTAACTATCATGAAAAAATAAAGAATCTTTAATTAAGTCAATTAAGATTTTCAGAATAACTGATTTATTTAAAATGTTTTATCTTTTTCTATAAAAGCATAACACTGGCTATATAAATCAAATATTCATCACAGAGAGATACCCCTCATGTATTGCTTCAAGGATACGTGCAGGACGAAGACTGTCACCAATAACAGTAAAAGGGATCCCTGTTTCACTAAGCTTATCCGCAATCTTTCTGACAGGTTTTGTTCCTGTTGCGTTTATAATGTTATCAAATTTCAATTCAAGAAGTGTAGCATCTTTTTCATAAACAACAATACCGTCCATTACTGACTTAACCTTCGCCCCTGTGATTATTTTAACATTATAGCTTTCCATATTAGCCATAATAATCCATTTAGAAGATTTACCCACATCCATACCAGCTTTGGGAAGCATTTCAAAAACGGTTACACTCTTTAAACCTTTTCGTATCAGTTCGTGAAGCCTTTCATCGCTTTCAGCCCTGTATTTAAACAGGAAATAGAGTGTTTCCGGATCAATGGTTCCCTTTTCCGCAATAAATTCCGCCGTTTCAAGCCCCACTGCTCCACCACCGATAACTGCAATTTTTTTCCCCAGTGGCGGATCATTTTTCAGAACATCCCACGCGGTAATAACTGCACCATCATTTATACCATCAACCAGAGGAGTCGCCGGTTCTCCACCTTCCGCTGCAATGATAAAATCAGGTTTTACTTTTTCTATAATATCTATTGTAACTTCAACATTAAAATGTACATTAATTCCGTACTTAACTATCATCTCATTATAAAAACTGACCAGCTCACAAAGCTCCCTTTTATGAGGAGGTGTTCCTGCAATCCATATCTGTCCCCCGATCCTGTCATTCTTTTCGTAAAGGTCAACAATATGGCCAGTCTCCGCTGCACGATATGCTGCTTCAAGGCCTCCCGGCCCTGCTCCAATCAC
Source organism: Spirochaetota bacterium (assembly GCA_963664815.2). Classification (GTDB taxonomy): domain Bacteria; phylum Spirochaetota; class UBA4802; order UBA4802; family UBA5550; genus WRGT01. Next base: position 436,214 of record CAXXHB010000002.1, on the reverse strand, counting down.
CATAACCCTTTTAGGGTGATTTACATGATGAATATTCCTCACCCCCTCAAAACCTGCGCGAGCATTGGCAAGACATACAACGGAGCGTCCGCTGAAAAATTCATCAGTACATCCCTGTGAACATGCCACACATGGTCTGATTTCTTTAACCCGTCCGCTTTGTGCCTTAACCGGCCAGAAGGGATCCGCAATGAGGACACGTCCGAGGTTTACCATATCAGCGTATCCCTCTTTTATCAGTCTTTCTGCCATAAAAGGTTCTGCAATCCTGTTAGAAGCCATAACCGGAATAGAAACCGCATCCCTGACAGCTTTTGCCAGATAAGCAAACCCTCCACGGGGCAGTTCCATGGCAAGCTGCGGGACATGAGATTCATGCCACCCGCCTGTCACACTTATGGCGTTTATCCCGGCCTCTTCATAAACCTTTGCGATGAGTGGCGTTTCTGAATCTGTATTACTCCCAGGAACAAAATCATTTCCCGCCATGCGTATTGTTATAGGGAATTCCTCCCCCAGTCTTTGACGCATCTTCTCTATAAGTTCTCGTACAAAACGTATTCTGTTATCAAAAGAACCTCCATACATGTCAGTACGATGATTTTTAACAGGAGATAAAAACTGCGTAATCAGGTAACCGGCAGAACCGATAAGTTCAACTCCGTCAAAACCCGCCTCTTTCGCGCGTTCCGCTCCCCGGATAAAAGACTCCTGAACAGAGATAATTTCCTCTATTGACATCTCCCGCGGAGTCTCCTTGGAATATTTTGAATATATAGCGGAAGGGGCAACAGACTGAGCGCCATTCATCATCGAAGAATAGGCGTATGCCCCGGCATGATATAACTGCATCCATGCGCATGCGCCTTCATTTTTTATGACGGAAACGAGTTTTCTGAATGAATTAATATATTCATCACTCTCAATAGTCAGCGTAATTACACCGGTACCTGTATTGTCAAAGAGAACCGGACCCACGGTAACAATTCCTGCGCCACCTTTCGCCTTCTCTCTAAAAAAGTCCAGATATCTGTTATTCAGTTTTCTGTCATTTGAATAAAAAAGCGCAAGAGAGGGATAGACAATTCTGTTCTTTATTGTTGTATTGTTTATTTTTATTGAACTGAACAATATCTCAAACATCTAGTACCCCAGTTATACAAACATTCTTTAATCAAAGGGAATATAACGAGAGAAACAGGAAGGATTTTTATTTTTTATAAATCTAAAAAATCCTCCGGCATTGAGCCGCCATCCGGAATAAAGGAAGCTTTAACTCGTTGAAATATATAAAATCTTTGAAACATATAATATTTTGCTCCACTTAAAACAGCGAAGCCTTTAGCCCCTCTTCCAGATAGTAACCTTCCCCATCCTGTATAACAGAACCAGTCTGTATGAGATACCGCAAATGAACAAGTACCATTACCTGCTCATAAAGATAGAAAATAATTTCCGGCCGCGGGAGCTGCTGATAAACAGGATACATCTTCGCAATCGCATCAAGGGTATTATAGCCGTTGTACATCAGATCGACAATTCTTTTCTGTCTGGCAAACACAATATCACGATACTGAGCAAGCCGGCCTGAATAGTTTTCTTTAACAATACCCTCACCATGCCCTGTAACAATATACTCTGGCTTCATTTCTATAACACGATTTATTGAACCAATAAGTTCAGTAAGGGAACAGTTTATGTTAGCATACCATGGCCCGAAGGTCGACAGGTCAATATCTGCAGTGAAGATAAATCCCTTTTCCGGAAAAAGAAAACCACTATGACCGGGGGAATGTCCCGGAAGGTGAACCGTCTGCATAACGGTGGCACCAAGATTTATTATTTTCCCTTCATCCAGAAATTCATCAATCTTTGTAGTCCTGTAATGAACTGCGTCAAGGTAATACTTTTCAACAACGGGATTTTTTACCAATTCATAAAAACCAAAAGCCTCCGCATACTTTTCAGGAGACTGTGCGATAGCTCTGTCTGCATGGTGCATCATTACTCTGCTGTCAGGAAAAAGGTGGTTATACTGATAGTGATCTATATGACCGTGAGAATTTACTATGAGATCCACTCTCTGTGTCATTAAAAAATTTAGGTCATCTTTATGCGGGCTGGTATCAATAAGGCAGTTGATTTCATCCTCAATCCACATACAGTTGCAGTGAGGATATTCAAATCCCGGAAACCTGATAACGTTAATATGTTTATCTATTTTTATCAAAGAGTTTCGCGCTCTAACTCGGCAGCAATGTAAATATTAAAGCTTTTATTATACTATTTTATATAATGTCAACAGGTTAATAGAATAAATTTATAAAAAAAATCCTCTCGAATTACTATTATAAGATTAACTGTTGCAGGTTTTGAGAGTGTAGTAAAAATAAAAAGACTTTATCTAAAGGTTATTTTTACTACACTCTTTTTTGTAATATAAAGTCTTTTCAAGTATGAAGGTTTTTCATGAATTGTTAGAATAATTAAGTCTTTCATATTGGATAGAAAGCCATCGATTTCAGACGGTTTATAGACCCTTTACTGACCTTATATTAACAGTAGTTTACTTATGTCTGAAAGGGTGAGCATACTGTTTGAATACTGTCAATAGACTGTCTGTAAAATACCACGAAATGGAGATTCTGTTTTGATCCAATGTTTCATTTGACCTTCTATTTAATAAAAAATTACCATACACCAGATATTTATTAAATAATTTACAGATGTTAAAAAATAACAGTTGAAATCTTTAACTTTACATATGAAAAGTAAGTAATGGAGCGACTAATCATGCCTGAGAAGAGAAAAGAGCTGAAAGGGATAAGCGGCTGGCTTATACTTCCGATTATTGTCCTTTTTTTTATACCGCTTAAAAACATAATTTATCTCTTCACCAATTTTCTGCCTTTTTATGCAAAAGACTACTGGTTAATTCTCACAACCCCGGAATCACCGGCATATCATAAACTCTGGGCACCGGTAATTATATTTGAAATAACAGGTAATATCATTTTCATAATACTGTCCATTCTGCTTCTTTTTTTCTTTTTCAAAAAGAATCACAGATTTCCCCTGATGTTTATTCTTTTTCTGCTGGCAAACCTCTTCTTTTTCACCTGCGATTTTTTAATGGCAGATATGATAGATACTGTAGGAGCATTGAATAACACTTCATCTTTGCGGGAATTATTAATCTCACTCATATTTTCCTCAATATGCATCCCGTATTTTCTCCGTTCAGAAAGGGTTCGTAATACCTTCGCGGATAAGACTTTCAAAATTATTCCTCCATGGGTAAGATTTCATAGTTCAAATAATAAAAAAAAGTAAGAGGTACTTTCAATGAAAGTTAAAATCTGGGGATGCAGGGGATCAATACCGGCGCCGGGAAAAGAAACTCTTATTTACGGCGGCGAATCTACTTGCATTGAAATAATATCTGATGAAGGGGAAAGACTCATAATTGATGCAGGATCGGGTATAAGGAAGCTGGGGAATGAAATTTTAAAAGATGGGGATAAAAACTTAACAATTCTCTTTACCCATGCCCATTGGGATCATCTTTCAGGTTTCCCTTTTTTCAGGCCGGCATATTTCTCGGATTGCAAAGTGTCTTTATGCGGCGGACCTGTACCTCAAGGTACAGTAATGAAATATGTTACTCACCAGATGGAACCCCCTTATTTCCCAGTGGAAATATCCGCAATGAAAGCAACTTTTACAGAAGGTTGTCACTGCAGTCAGGGCATTTGTGATCACTCCCCTGGTGGCAGAATAAAATCTATCAGGTGCAGTTCAATTCCTCTCAATCACCCTAACGGTGGTTACGGTTTCAAATTTGTCAGCAACGGAAAATCCTTTGTCTTCCTTTCAGACAATGAACTGCGATACATCCATGATGGGGGTCTCTCTATGGAAGAATATGCTGATTTCTGCAGGGACGCCGATCTCCTGATTCACGATGCACAGTATACCGAAGATGAATATAAAAAAACCATCACATGGGGCCACTCAACATTCGGCGATGCAGTTAATCTTGCACTTAAAGCCGGTGTTAAACGTCTGGGATTGTTTCATCACGACCCGGATCGTACTGATGATGAAATTGATCAGCAGGTTGATTTATATCGTAAATATATAAATGAAAAAAAAATATCCCTGGAATTTTTTGCCTGTTCCGAAGGAATGGTTATTACTGTCTGAAAAACCGCCATTTTATCTGCATGTACATTTAGGATATTAATAATATCAGAAATATACCATCCCTATTGTAAAAACAAAGACAACTCCCGATGAAGCTCCCACGACCGCATGAGGACCTCCATCAGCCATTGCAAGTGCTGCACCGAATCCTGCAGTGGCAAGTGTACCGAGCAGGGCATGTGTTGTGTAAAGTGTATCATTACCCAATACATCGCTGTATGAATAGTAACCTGTTGTACATGTTGCTACGGCAAGAGCTGTCGAGGTATATGCAAGCCCGCAGTGAAGGTCTTTACCTCCCAAGCCTATAGCTGCGAAGGTTGCCAGTGCAGAGGCCAGTGTACTCCATCCCAGAATTTTATGCATATTTATATCTGCAGTGCTCTCTGCACCGGAGGAATTTGTATTCCCGGCATTGACCTGTGCGACATAGGTGCTCTTGTCTGCGAAAAAAGTATAGTCATTGCCATATTCATCCACCGGAAATTTAAAATCCTCCGCGTAAAGAGATGTAATCCCTGTAAGCAAAATAAGAATAATAGCTGTTGCAAAATTTAAATTAAGTTTTTTCATTTTATCTCCCCGGGTATTAATTATATATAAAATAATTTTATACATAACAGATCAATATCATATATATGGTTTTAAAATATGTTAATAAATCGTCAAATCAAAAAGAATAACCGCTTGACACCGGATTAATGCGGAAACCTATTATATTAAAGTAATAGTATAGATAAACAGGTTTCAGACGATGGGCAATTTGTGGTTTTTTTATCTAATCCTTTCAATAATTTTGAAGATTTTTCTTATATCAATTAATTTCTCGTACAATATTCTTCTGTCTCTTCCATACTTTTTCCTCAGCAGCATACTTATGAGCGGGCTGGTTTTTCTGTTCCTTGACCTGCCGATACTTAAATCTGCGCGATGTTTAAAAAAAACATTAGCCATACCTGTATCAATCATCTATTTTTTTATAATTATGATAACCATGCTTAACATAAAGCTTTACCTTACCATTGGGACTTTTATGACGTATGAACTTTTTCAACAGATTAACTACCTTAGTCTTTATAAAAACAGTTTTATACAGGAAACCGATATCCTCACTGTTGCTTTGGCTGTTACAGGAATTGTTTATGCAGTTTTATCGCTTTACGCCGGAAAAGTCAGAGGGTTCAAACACAGAGTACCGGTTATTCTCACAGCAACCATAGTATTCATCATTTCATCATCGGCTCTTTACTCCCGCAGCAGCAAAACCGAGTTTCACTCAATTGATCGTGACCCCATCCTCGAGCTTACATCCTCCATCTTCAGCAATAAAGATCAACAGAATACTGAAAATTATCAGAATAGTCACATCACCAGGCCCAATTTGAAAAGCAGTAAGGCATTTGCTTCCGCAGCACCCGGCTCAGCGAAAAACATGAACGTCGTGATGTTTATACTTGAATCAACAACGCCAGGATACCTCAGTCCGGAAGTTACGCCAAATATTGTTTCACTGTCAGACAGAGCCCTTGTGCTCAATTCACATTACACCACCGAACCGGCTACGCTTAAAGCCGTCTACAGCCTTATGACCGGCCGTTTCCCCTATGTCTCCAGGAACTGGAAACAATTCCTTGCTATGAGCAGGAAAGACATCTCCTTTGCGCAGGTGCTTTCCGGGGCAGGATACTACTCCGAGTTTGTTATGCCCGTTGACGGGAAGGAATACTACGAGAAAGACTTCCTGCTGCCGCACTTTAACAAGGTAAGCGACAGCACAGAACTCAGGGCACTTTACCCTGAAAGCAGGACAACCTCAATGGGTCTTGAAGATAACACCCTTATATGGTATATGGAGAGTTTTTTAAAGACTCATTCAAGGGAAAAATTCTTTCTTGCTCTCAGTTCTGTAAATCCGCATCACCCGTATGATGTTTGTTCAAAATCCTACGAGGTATTCGGAACGGCTAAACCATTTGACATGTACAAAAATGCTCTTCATGGCGCAGACGATGTGATAGGAAAATGCTATGCACTGCTTGTTAAAAACGGGCTGGAGAAAAATACTCTCTTTGTTTTGGTTTCTGACCACGGTGAAGCATTCTACCAGCACACAAGAAACTACTTACATTCGATTTATCTTTATGATGAAAATGTACACACAGTTGCAATGATAATAAACCCGGTTATATTCCCTAAAAAAGTTGAATACAATCAGGTTACAAGCCACCTGGACATAGCGCCCACTATCCTTGATTTGACAGGTACACCTTATGGAAACTTCAATCCTGAAGGATCCAGCCTTTTTACTGACACTCTGAGGAAGGCTGTTTTTTTTACAAGCTTCAGCACTCCATACTGGGGATGCAGTGACGGAAGATATAAATACATTCTAAACAGACGATATAATACCGAAGAGTTATATGACTTGAAAGCTGATCCTGCTGAAAAAAATAATATCTCGGAAACAAATCCTGACATCTGTAAAAAAATGAACACTTTTCGCGAATAGTATCTGCATAGACACTAAATCTTCACAGATCATTCCGAATAGTTGTTGAAATTATTCTTCAGAATTAAATAATTAGTTCTACTATAGTATTAAAATATGACAAAAAAACTTTCCCGGGAACAATAATCCCCTGAAGGAGAATAGCATGAAATATAGTTATACCCTGCTTATTACCGTCGTCTTATTAACCCTCCCTCTGCCCATTCATGCGGAGTATGTTTTCACATTAGACGGCGCCATACACAAGGGGGCAATTAAAAGCGAAAGTGCAGCCTCAATAACTATACTAACTGATGAAAAGAAAAGGGAAACCTATAAACGTACAAATGTTATCCGGGTCCTCTACACTGAACTTAACATGGGAAAAATATTAGTGCAGAGAAAAAACGGGGAAAACTTTACCGCCTACATGGTGGATGAAGACAGGGAATCCTATACCTTCCGTCGTGATCTCTTCAAACCGGAGGAGTTCAGGCTTGAACGAAAAGAGGTTCTTTTTATAGCGGAGCGTAACCCTTCAGGGCTTAAAGGGGAGGCAGACACTACAACCATAAAACTCACATGGTACCATCCTTACGACAAAATGAAAAAGTATAACATCTACACAAAGAAAGAGAAGGGGGGTAAATACGAACTTGCAGCAACATCCGGCTCCAATAAGTACACTCTTGAAAATCTCCCGAGCAACAGACATTTCTTTATAGTAGTTACAGGCATTGATCCGCGTAATGACGAGACCCCCTACAGTAACGAGATAGAGGTTACAACAAAAAACATTTTACCACTTAAACCCGAAGAAGCAGAATATATAACCGATCCTCCGGGCAATAAGGTCATTTCATGGAAGCCTTCTGTCGACCCGGATGGCTCCGTTGATAAATACAGGGTGTATGTAACTTCCGGTAAAGAGAAAAAACTCATGGGCGAAGTAAAAAATACAGCCTTCACCATAAAGCCCGACGTTAAGTTTGATAAAATTTATGTATCTGCAGTGGACAACCTGGGTGATGAATCGAATATAACCCGCGCCTATGAATCCTGTGGACAGCAAATGCGTATAGCCTTCTACCCCGGTGTAATATTCCCCATGGGTGACTTTGGAGATATTGCGGGAACTGGATACGGCGGAACCTTTTCATTTTCACTTTATAATTATCTTTTCAAGGGTTTTACTGTGGGGATAGAAACAGGATGCTATTACCTTACAGGGAAAGATGCAATTGATACCAGGTTCAGCAAAACCGACAGCATGGTCTTTATCCCTTTTATGATTACAACCGGTTACAATTTCACTATTGGTGAAAAGCTCTCTGTTATTCCGTTTATTACAGGTGGAGGGGCCTACCTCTATTCAAAGTATACCTCCCGCGACGAAGTAACATACCTCTATTCCAATAAAACCCTGTCGGAAGGGGGACCTGCCGCAGGGGCGGGGATTGAATTTGAATACAGGATGAGCAATTCAGTTTATATCTCACTGCGCGGGACATTCGGTTATCTGACAGGAGCTGACAGTGGTATGTATTCAGGATGCAGCGCCGGTATTATACACGGGCTATAAGAATATCTATCCGGAGGATGAATAAAATGAAAAGGATTATAATTTTGCTTCTCCTGGTTAACGCCCTGCAGGCTGTTTCATGCTGGGAAGGTCTTAATGAAATAACAGGCGGAGGTGACAGGATTTCTCCCGCCGTTATCACTCTTAAACAATCAGCTGGAACAGCCGGCGGCCTTACTCTCAACTGGACTGAACCGGACACCGATCCCTCATATGATCATACCGAAGTCTCTTATACCGCAGAAGGAACAACTACTACTTTAAATGTGGCTAAAGGTATAAAAACCTGTACTATAAACGGTCTTATTTCAACGACCGAATATACCATAACCATCCATGCGGTTGACATGTACAGCAACAAATCTGATGCATCTACATTTAAAATTACGCCTAACGCATCCAATACTCTATGTTTTATTTATACAGCATCAGAACTTGCGTCAGCTGCATCAAACCTCTCCTGTTACTATATACTAATGGCTGATATTGATCTGAGCAGCTATACAAACTGGACACCCATTGGTGATTATGCAACAAACACGGCCTACAAATTTACCGGAACATTTGACGGCAATAGCCATATTATAAACAATCTTAAAATAACCGGCTCTTCGGATTTCAGAGCGCTTTTTGGATATGCAGAAGGCGCAACAATAAAAAATCTGGGTATTAAAAACGCAAATGTCTCCGGAGGTACCTGTACAGCAATTCTTGTGGGGGAGAACTCAAATTCAACAATAAATAACTGTTATGTCACCGGAACTGTTAACGGAACCGGTAATCAGGTCGGGGGTTTGACTGGATTTAACATTTATGGTTCATCTATAAATAACAGCAATGCATCAGTAAATGTAACCGGAACTGGATTATTTACCGGCGGGCTGGTTGGATTTAATGACCATTCATCAATAAGTAACTGTTATTCAACAGGAACAGTAAGCGGAGCAACCCATACCGGCGGGCTGGTTGGGGAAAACTCCTGTTATTCATCAACAGTTGCAATGATAATGACAATAAGCAACTGCTATACAACATGTAATGTTACAGGATCAGCAAACAACGTCGGCGGATTTGTGGGCTATAATTATGGTAGCGCAAATTCCACAGGTTCTGTAGAAATAAAAATCAACAACTGCTATTCTACTGGAACAGTAAGCGGAACTACCAATACAGGTGGATTCGTGGGTAATAATAATTGTGGTTCTTCATCAACTATTACTATTAGTAACTGTTATGCAGCAGGAAAAGTAACCGGAAGCACTAATCTCGGAGGATTTGTTGGCATTAATACTTCCGTGACATACACTTCATGCTTTTATGATACAACAGCTACAGGTCAAACGGACTCCTATGCAGCAGGTAAAACAACCTCTGAAATGAAAACACAGAATACATATTCCGGCTGGGACTTTACCTCCACATGGAGCATATCCTCGTCTGTAAACAGCGGCTACCCGTACCTTACGGCGCTTAAACCATAGAGTTATTAAATATGCTCACCAGCCGGAGTATAACAACATCAACGAAGGTTTATAACTATTTTTAAGCGATAGTCAAATACACTAATAATAGCTTCATTACAATCATTGAATAGAATTAAATTATTTTTTTTCACATCCATTAAAAAAAAATAAAATGGAACTTTTTACAAATAAAAAAGGTCTCAGTCTTCTGAATACTCTAGAGATTTGTCCAGATGAATATTGAGATAAAATCAGTTAATAAAATTGCCATTGTAAAACCAAGTGATAAAATAGATCTTTATAATGCGGTCAGTCTCAAAACTGCAATCAATGACCTGATAATTGAAGACAAAATATTTGTAATTATGAATCTGGAAAAAGTATTCTTCATTGATTCCTCCGGTCTTGGCGTTTTTATAACAACAATGCTGGAGTTAAAAAAAATCGGAGGATTCCTGATAATTACCGGTTTAAATGGATTTGTCAGAAAGACTTTCAATATTACAAATTCAATGTCATTATTTGAAATATATGAAACTGAATCAGAAGCACTGAAAAGCGTTTATGATAAAAAGAATATTTCTTATCAGCCCTGGTTATAATTTATCAACCTGAAGAAAAATCCGGCTTACTCTCAAATATTTTTACTCCTGCTGAATTTCAGGTATAAACCGTGTTTCATTAATTCTCTCAAATTTAATTAAACCGCCAATCTGTTCACTTAACATTGTAACAACCTGTAAACTAAAAACCATCTGAATTTTTTATATCAAATGATTCCGGCAATCCACTTCCATTGTCTGATATTTCAATAACTATCCTATTCTCCATCGAATAAGCATTGAATACTATACTATCCTCATCTTCGGGATTAAAAGAGTACTTCAGGATATTTGTCATCAGTTCATTGATAATTATCCTACAGGGATCTCTTCAGTCTCTTCGCTTTCCATTTTCAACATAACCGATTTTACCGCATCATCCACAATATAAAAGGAGAGAGAAAACGTTTTCCCGTTTATATATGGCACCGGGCTGCCTGCAGTCCATTTATAAACAAACCATACCCCATCTCCTGCTTCGATTGTTTCATAATTGTCTGAATAGGCTTTTATTATCTCTTCAGTTGTTGAACCTTTTTTTATACCTCTGAAAGTTTTAAAGTTTTCATCTAAAACCAGCAGTACAAGTTGCGGAGTTTTCATCTCAGTAGTCTTTATAAACGCAGCCTGGCCCTCATCCCATGTATACTGGTATTTATTTTCATCCTCCCACCTTCCGCTGTTTTCTGTAATATCGATGAACTCTTTATATTGTGTTAAAAATAATCCGAGTGATTTACCGGTCTTATAAAAAATCTTGAGGTCACTGTTCCCTAACGGAGTACCATTTACCGGAGCAGAATCTCCGGGCAAAACCATTATTGATATTAATAATACCATAACAGCAAAGGGAAACATTATCATTTTTACAATCTCTTTCATTTGAAATTCTCCTTTTTTATTTTCAATTTATATATGTATCAAATCATCATAAATAGCAATTACTTTAATTATTTCCCGACTCAATCCCTAAAAAACCTTGCATGAAATGATTAAATGTTTAAAATGGTCTTATATTCAAGAGGTACTGATATGGCTATTTCAAGGGAAGAATCCGTTGCTCTGTTAAAAGGATATATTAAAAACGACAGAATGTTCGCTCACTCTCTTGCATCAGAGGTTGTAATGCGTGCAGTTGCAAACCGTCTTGGTGAAAATGAAAACGAATGGGGTTTAGCAGGTCTTCTTCATGATATAGATGTTGAAGTAACCAATGCCGATATGAAAACCCACGGTCTCAAAGCTGTTGAAATATTATCCGGAAAAGGCTACAATCCTGAGATTATTGAAGCAATTAAAATGCATAATGAAGAGGCTACCGGCATGGAAAGGTCGGAAAAATTCCATCATGCCCTTGCTGCATGCGAAACTATCACCGGGCTTATCTTTGCAACAACACTCGTCTACCCAGATAAAAAACTCGCAAGTGTTAAAGCAAAATCTATAACCAAGCGAATGAAAGAAAAAATATTTGCCGCATCTGTAAAAAGGGAGAATATTATGGAGTGCGAGAAAATAGGAATTCCTTTGGAGGAGTTTGCAGAAATATCTTTAAAAGCAATGCAGGATATAAGTGACGAACTCGGATTTTAGTCTCTCGTTTTACTGTTAATAAAATTGCAGCTGTCTACTTAAAAAATACATTCTCAACTAAAAAAACTCCATGATTAACTACTGTTTTAAAATCATAGACCATAGATAAAAAATTCAACCTTTTACCCTTCTTTTACCGGATAAAATACTACCCGAATTTACTTGACAGATGTCGTCATAAGTTATGTGAGTAATGTGGGTTTTTATTTTTTAATATACGGATATATTTCATGAAAAAAGATTTCGGCTACAGGGAGATCCCTTACAACTATACGTCTTTTTCCGACAAGGAGATTATACTAAAATATTTCGATGACGATATCTGGGCGCTTTTAAACACCCTGAGAACTACAAGGAAAACAGGACGAAGTGCACGGCTTATTTTTGAGATTATTGGTGATATATTTATCATAGACCGTAATCCATATATTTTCAACGATTTCCTTCATGATATAAAAAAGCAGAAGAGATTAAAAAAACTCCATGAAATCCGGTTTGAGTCTATAAGAAATAAAACCTCCAATAAACAGGTTCTTGAACTGCTTGAAAGACTTATAAAGGTTGATGACATTTTTTTTCACAAATTCCGGACTGAAAGAAAAAAACGTAATAAAATTTTCAATACACTGAACCCGATAGTCTCCAGGAAAAATATTCACTTCTCTGCATTTCAGAAAGTAACGCATGTTACAGACTCAACAGACTGGAGGGTTGAATACCCTGAAGTCATTGTATACCCGGAAACAACATCTGAAATAACAAAAATTATCAAAGCGGCGGCTTCTCTCGACCTCAAAATTATACCTCGTGGTGGCGGAACAGGCATGACCGGAGGGGCAATCCCTATTCTTCCGGATACAATGATAATAAATACTGAAAAAATGCGCAACATCAGTGAAATTGAATTCGTAACTGTAAACGGAAATAAAATCCCTATTGTTGAAACAGACGCGGGAGTCATTACCGATGTCGTAACGCATTACTGCAAGGACAGAGGATACATTTTTGCCACTGACCCCACATCCGGCTGGGCATCAACAATCGGAGGTAATATTGCCGAAAACGCAGGTGGTAAAAAATGCGTAATGTGGGGCACAGCCATTGACAACATCTTTTCTTTTAAAATCGTAAATGCCGAAGGCCATGTCCTTGACGTAAGAAGAAAGAATCATCCCCACAGGAAAATTGAACCGGAAGATACTGTCGTCTTTGAGGTATACTTACTTTCCAAAAGAAAAGGAGAAAAACTATTAAAAACAATTATACTCAACGGTCTTGATATAAGAAAGCAGGGAGTAGGAAAGGATATAACAAATAAGGCGCTTAAAGGGCTTCCGGGAATACAGAAAGAGGGCGGAGATGGTGTAATCATCTCAGCAAAATTTGTTCTCTACAAACCATTTGATCATTGCCGGACAATCTGTCTTGAATTCTTCGGAACAAACATGATTAACGCATCAAAGGCAATAGTTGAAATAAGAGAATCCTTTAATGCTAACGACCATGCACACCTGACTGCTCTTGAACACTTCGACGAAAAATATGTAAGCGCAATAAACTACAGAAACAAATCAGACCGCAGCGACTTCCCCAAGGCGGTACTGTTGATAGATGTGGAAAGCGATGATCTTAAAGAACTTGAAATATCTTCAAACAACATTCTTGAAATAGTAAAATTATACAACACGGAGGGTTTCATCGCCGACTCTGAAGAAAAAAGAGAACTCTTCTGGAAAGACAGGAAAAACCTGGGAGCCATTGCACGTCATACAAATGCTTTCAAACTCAACGAAGATATAGTTATTCCTGTTGAAGCGCTCCCGCATTTTTCAGACTTCATAGACAGGCTTAATCTTCAAAAAGAGCTGGAAAACAACTGTTCCCTCATAGACGAGCTTGCGGCCTATTTTAAAACCCTTCAGGGAAAGGAGGATGTCTTCTTCCAGACCAAAATTGAAAACTACATAAACTACATAAATGGCATCAAGGCAATACAGACAGAATTCATCCACAATATTGAAAAAACTGCCGGAACTCATCTACCGGATATAAATCCTGAAAAAAGGGACAGACCCCTTTTCGAACTTCTGCGTGACGGTGAGATACAATATACCATTTCAGATACAATCCTGAACAGGTTCAGAAAAAACTTTCATGGTTATAATGATATAATAAGCTCATTCGATGAAATTGTTGAATTCAGGCAGAGCAGAAAAATAATTATTGCTACCCATATGCATGCAGGTGACGGAAATATCCATGTAAATATTCCGGTTCATTCAAACGATTACCGAATGATGATTGAGGCTGAGGAAATTGCCGGAATTGTCATGAAAGAAACCACTGAGAAATTCAACGGCGTTATCTCAGGTGAACATGGCATAGGTCTTACCAAGCTTAAATTCATTGATAAAGAACTCCTTGACGCCTATGCCGAGTATAAAGATGAGGCAGATCCCGGGCACCTGTTCAACCCGGGAAAACTTCGACATGATTTCCCTCACAGCTCCGTGTATACTCCATCTCTTAACCTGCTGGAGCTTGAGGCTTTCATTCTCGAGGTTGCAGACATGAAAGATCTTACAAAGTCGATTGCAGCATGCGTAAGGTGTGGTAAATGCAAGGAGGTATGCAACACTCATGTCCCGGTCTGCACTATGTTTTACAGTCCCAGGAATAAAATCCTGGCAGTAACTCTGATCACTGAAGCAGTTCTTTACGAGGCACAGACTACCAATAACCTGAGTTTCAGGAATTTCCGGATGCTTCGTGATATATCAGATCATTGTACAGGCTGCCATAACTGCTATACTCCATGTCCAGTAGATATCGATTTCGGAATTGTAACACTGGCCATCAAGAATCTGCTTTATGACAGAAAGAGGGCAGAACCTAAAATGATTATAAATCTGCTTCTTTTCTATCTGAAAAGAAAGGGATATTATACTAACAAATTGTTCCGGCTGGCATTGCTTAAATTCGGATTTTCCATGCAGAGATTTGGATATCTTCTGAATAAACCTGTTAACAATGTAACTGAAATTCTTATACCGAAAATTAATGGAATTCTTCAGTCACGCTTTTCAAAATCAGGAACTCCATCTCTAAGGGATTATCTGGGATTGAAAGGTGTAAATACTTTTTTTGCATTTCAAAATCCTGATAAAGAACTGATTAAAAGTGTGATCTATTTCCCCGGTTGCGGTTCTGAACGAATGTTCCCTGAAATCAGCATAGCGGTAATAGCTCTTCTTTATAATGCCGGTGTACGTGTTGTAATTCCGCCTGAATATCTTTGTTGCGGATATCCATTCCTTTTTAACGGGAAACTGAAAGAAGCAGAAACAAAGAGTTATGAAAACCGGGTTCTTCTTCACAGAATGTCGGATATAATAAGCTATATGGAAATCGAAGATATAATTGTATCATGCGGCACATGCTATGAAATGCTGAATAAATACAAAATAGAAAATATTTTCCCAAACTCACAGATTACTGATATCAATGCTTTTATTGCCAGAGAGAGTCTCTATAAAAAAACACAAAAAGATACAGTTTTTTACCATGATCCCTGTCACTCTCCATTAAAAGATTTTGGAGTAAATAAAACTTTTGATATTATACTGGGAAAGAAACCGGTTGTCATACCGAATTGTTGCGGAGAAGGTGGAACGATGTCACTCTCCTCTCCATCAATATCAAACTCTTTAAGAGAGAGAAAATCGATTAACATAGCCGCTCTCTTCGAGAAAAAGGAGAGTATTACAGTTATTACAACATGTCCAAGTTGTACACAGGGTCTTTCTAAAATAAACAGCAGAACATCTGTTACAGGAAAAGCAATGGCAGTTTATCTTGCAGAGCTTTTTTTGGGGCGAAACTGGAAAAAACATTTCATATCAGATGTAGCTAAAAAAGAAGGATTTGAGAGAATTATACTTTAAAAAAAATAAATTCTGTCGAAAATTAAGAATATAATACTGAATTAAAGGTAGAAAAATGAAACATCTCTTAATCATTCTTTTTTTAATTACACCTGTATTCCTTTTCTCTCAGGATAAAGGTGCTGATAACAAATTGGATATAAAAAAAGAGCCGGTTTTATCAATTTTCACGGATCTTTTCAAGGTTCAAAATCTTACATTTTCTAAAATTCAGACTGACAGCAATGGTGAAATCCTTGAAACGCAGTTCCAGATCGAAAATCAGACAAATATTCCTGTAAATCTCTATATTTTTGTTATAGCAACCTACGAAAAAGAATATATTACAAAATCAAGTTTTGAAAAACCAAGCATGGAAGACACTAAATTAATAAAGCTGATTCAGACATACCCTGATGATATTTCAAATTATGAATATATCATAAAAGATCAATCAGGTGCAGAAAAAAAAGTATATCAGAAATATCCGAAAAATATTAAAGCAGGTATTGATAAAAAAAGCGGTAAGCCGTACACACTCAATGATACAATTACATTCAGTTCACGTCATTTCAGTAAATACATGAAAAATTATTACTTTTTTAATGAAATAACTATCCTGATTTTTGATACTGAAGAAAAACTTCTTTTCAGACGTAATTATAACGTAAAACCGATTAAGAGATAAATATTCTTTTTAACTCTTCTTTCAACTCAGCGAGGTTAGATACTATACGACCTCCTGAGTTCAATATAAAATATTCCACCTGAAGATTTATGAGTGCACCCTCATTATCGCCAGAGCGTCTGAAATCGCTTCTATAACCACAGATTTTTTTACCTGACGCAGCAGCATAACCAATTTCTGCAGCCGTACCGCTGTCAATATCTGTTCCATCAAGAACAGCTATCATTCCATTTGATTCTTCAATACCAGATTTATTATTTTCAGCAATGATTCTGTTCAGTTTTACCCATTCCTCTCTTCTTTCAGCAAGGTTTTCAATTTTATCAGCTTTATTAATTAAATCTTCAGACGTAAGTTTCCAGGGATCTACATAACATATTTTCAGCTCATCCAGAAGAGGAATTAATTTCTTATAAAGAAAAAATCTCCCTGATTCGGTAAAACCGAGTGGTGAAGCTAAATATATTTTATTCATCTTATATCCACTTTTCATAAAAAGCTTTAGTTGTATAAATTTGTTTAAAACATTTTTTTAAAAAAGTTCTTCCAATGAAAACACTTTTCTTATTAATCCGCTCTTTTTTAACAGATGGTGGCACCAGCATCAAAGTATTCCTTTACAATGTATTATTTTTACTGACAAAAACAAGGGAATTACTATTGATGTAACAAATAAAAAATCATTGACTCAGTTTAAATAAAAATAATAATATTTTCAAGATTTTTATTTAAACTGAAACATCCGGAGTACTTTATGAAATATACAATGGTTAAGCAGTTCTCTAACGCTGCCCTTGATAATGCCTTCAGCTTTGTTTTTAAAATAGTCGATTTTGGCAAGCTAATGATAGAAGTATTCTGGGCATTTATAGATATATGGCTCGCTTTCTTCGGGATTTTCTACAACTATTTCATGTACGCTTATTATATATTTCTTTTCATGATTGACAGAGGTTCTGAATCAAGTGGACCTGCGATGAGAACAAGAAAGAAATCTCAGAAAGTTTCAAGAATACCAACTGTAAGTTTTGATAAAACACCATCAGTTGTTCCCTCTATGTATAAAATGAAAAATGCAGCAGGTAATACGGGAAAAACTATCACTTCATCAGTAGTAAATGTTACTGCAAAAACAACAGATACTGTACAAAAGGCTCTCAATCCGATGAAATCGGCTCCTTCTGGAAAAGGATCAAAAAAACCTTTATTCAAATCCACTTTTGAGTTTATTGTTGAGTTTTTCGTTACAGTAAAGGATATTTTAACCAAACCTTTTATACTTATAGCTGAATTCTTTGCCGGTAAATTAACACCTGTAAAAGAAAATGAACTAAAAAATAATGAACCAACCAGAAGAATTAGTCTAATTGATCAATATATGAAAGAATACGAAAAGCAGAAAAAAAGATAATGTTTAACCTGTAGTTTTTTAAGGGACTACCGTCCCTTTTTTTTAACTTATATGTTAATTAATGTTTAAACGCTCTCTGACCTGTAAACATCATTGTAACTTTTGGATTTGCCTCATTACATGCTTCAATAGACTCAAAATCCCTGATTGAACCACCAGGATGTAATATTGCCGATATTCCCTGTTCAATTATTACATCCACACCATCCCTGAATGGGAAAAAAGCATCGGATATGGCAATCGAATCTTTAAGCCCACCCCTTGCAGATGCAGTTTCTTCATCAATTAATACCTTATCTGAGCTGTTTCGATCCCCTTTTTTTACAGAAAGTTCAAGTTCTTTGTATGTAATTCCATATCTGTCAAAGCATAACAGATCGGCATACTTTGTATAAGCTTTATAAATTGCAATCTCGGCTACTCCAACCCTGTCCTGTTCTCCTGTTCCAATACCTACTGTAACTCCATCCTTAACATAAATAACAGAATTTGAAGTAACACCCTGTTCTACATACCAGCCAAAAAGCATATCCTCAAACTCTCTGTCTGTTGGAGTTCTTTCAATAAAATACTTACGGCCTTTATATTCTGTTTCTGCAGGAAGGAGATCTTTTCTTGATTTTATCCTGGTAGTTGATGACTGCTGAACAATTAAACCTCCATCCATCAAAGATTTGAAATCAGGAAAAATAACATCTCTCACTTCAGCTAAACGATCAATTCTCGGTATCTTTACTATTCTTAAATTCTTTTTTGTTTTCAAAATCTCCAGTGCAGCACCATCATACTCCGGAGCTACAACAACCTCAAGATACTTGTCTGCAATCAGTCCGGCAGTCTCTTTATCACATATTCTGTTCATAGCAACACATCCGCCGAAAGCAGCAATCCTGTCAGCCCTGTATGCACGATTAAAAGCTTCTGCAATTGACGTACCATATGCCACTCCACAGGGGTTGTTATGTTTAACAATAACAGCCGCTGGTTTATCCATCAGATATTTTAAAATGTTAAGAGAATTATCTATATCTGTAAGATTAATCTTTCCCGGATGTTTTCCGAACTGAATCAGCATATCCTCGTCAATACCGCTTACAAAAGAATTTCCTGGTTTAATGAACTCACATCCCGCTAAAACAAGATTTCCATTAACGAGTTCATACATCGCCGCTTCCTGTCCCGGATTCTCTCCATACCTTAAACCCCTTTCAACTTCCACACCCTCATCATTAATCCTCCATATTCTTTTTTTATATTGGAGCTTCTGATTGCCGAAATTAATGGTCATTTCTTCGGGAAAGTTATCATCTAATATTGTCTGGTATGATTTTTTAATATTTTCCATTTTTTAACCCTTTATTGTTTTATAACAAATCTGCTATTTTAAAGATCTAATAATTTATTTACAAATGTTACTCTGTCATAAGAAACACGTAAGCCGCTCTTCTGCAATTATTCAATAATTGTTGATCCATCCATCAGTATCACATCAAGAATAAACTCATTCCTTTTAGAAGAAAGAGGTGTATATTCCATTAACTGACCCTTGAACTCAAACTTTGTGTTCAAATTAAGAAGATCTACAGTATCTTTATTTTCAAGAAAAACAAAAAAAATTATCTTCTGATTAAAAGCTGCTGAATCAGATGATTCGACAGAAATCCTGAATTTTTTCTTATATCGTTCATTAACCGAAATTTCAGTAATAACCCCCCTGCCGATGATAATTTTATTAATCATGGATTGAAAAATATCATCTCTCTGGATTATCTGAATCCTGCTGAAATCTTTAAAAAATTTCTCATCTAATACAAATTCCGCTTCTTCACCAAAGATCTTCGGGCAGAACAATATTATAAACACAGAAATTATCAGTAAATTTTTTATTACTCTATTATTCTTCATTACTCAAATCTTCAAAATTAATTTCATGAGTTCTAGAATCTCGTAAAACAACAATATTGCGTATTTTCCTTTCAGAAATCCTGTATTTTTCTATAAAACCTTCAAGAGATGAAATCTTCCTGTCATTAACAGAAACAATAATATCACCCTGTTCAATATTTTTATGTGTACTTCTGGGAGAAAGATAAGTGACAACAATATTTCCGGTAAGGGCATCTTCATCAACCTCAACTCCATACGTCTGAAATAGCTGATCCAGTTCACTTTGCAGCCGGACATATTCATCCTTCTCTCTTAATACAAATTTGATATTTATAATTTTACCATTTCTTGAAAGCAATATATTAATTCTCGAACCGACTCTCTTCTTTCCCACTATTTTTGTCAACGAACCAAGACTTTCAATCTTTTCATCATCAATCTCTTTAATAATATCGCCCTGTTTCAATCCCGCTGTTTCTGATGGCGAGTTACGTATTACTGAAAGTACTTCAATGCATTTACCCTCATTATCCTGAGAGAAACTCTTTTCTCTTGCCACAAATCCAAGCCAACCCCTTTTTACTCTTCCATAACTGGTCAGATCAAAACATACCTGCTTAACTATGTTTGAAGGTATGGCAAAACTTATTCCCTGAAATCCTCCTGAAGCCGACCTGATAGCGGTATTAATTCCAACCATTTCACCATTCAGGTTTATAAGTGGCCCTCCAGAATTTCCCGGATTAATTGAAACATCTGTCTGTATAAAATCTTCAATATCAGTGAACCCGATGTTGTCTCTCCCTTTAGATGAAACAATCCCGGCTGTGATTGACTGTTTAAGCCCATATGGATTCCCTATTGCTATGACCCATTCCCCTTCTTCAAGATTATTTGAATCCCCAAGTTTAAGCGGATTGAACTTTTTATCTTCCCTGTTATCAAGTTTCAAAACCGCAAGATCAGTCTTATAATCTGAAAGATAATATTTACCATTAGGAAAATGCTGCATTTCATAAGTTGTTCCATCACTGCACACAGCCTTAAACATATCACCCTTTTTTACAACATGATAGTTGGTTACGATAAATCCACTTTTAGAAATTATCGTTCCTGTACCGTAAGAAATTCTGAAAAATTTTACCTTTCCATCATTTTCCCTTTTTTCATAAACGATTATATTTACTACAGAGGGTTTTGCAACAGACGCAGCGCTTATAAAATAATTATTAAACTTATCAGGATTTGCATATGCTTTAAACGTCAGAAGCAATAATAAAAGAGTAAAAAATCTTTTCATACTTATTCCGTTACAGTGTTAAAATAACTCTCTTCTTTTGTAATGTTGTACTTATCCAGGTCAATTAATTTTCCTGAAGGCTTATATTTAAATTTTCCTTTAATATTATCTATTCCAGTCAACAAGGAATAAATTCCTACTGCCACACCTTCGGCAATTTCATCCTGCCTGTGAAGTAATACTTCTCTGTCCCATTTTCTGTCAAGATAACCCAACTCAATATATGCACTGATAGCATTAATGAGTAACGGAACAGACCAGGTTGAAACGAAAGGTTTACCCGGAATTTTATCCTTATTACTTATTCCAGAATCATTCAAAGAATAAAGAATATATTTTATAATCTCATATGTTGCAAAATAATTATCTCCACCAAAATCCATAAAGCCGGTACCCCTTCGATACTCTTCATAAACCGATTTCTCCCTATCCCAGAAAATTCCTTCTTCCCTGAATGTATTGTAATCTGAAGAATATCTGGAATTTACCTGATGATCCTCCGCTTCAATATCCCATAAAGAACTATCGCTATATTTCCACTTAACCATATTATATTTATAGCCATTGTAATCATTATAATCAGTTTTATAATTATTTTTTATCCCATAACCCGTAAAATATTTTGCTGCATCTTTATAAAATGCATATCTGTATGAAATTTTTTCCGATTCTTTGAACCAGGAACGAAGAATATTATTATCTTTAAGGCTTTTTTCTGTTTCCCCTGTTTGAAGCCGTAATAATCCTTTTTTTAATACATTATAAGGTGGAATAATTACGCCATTCATACCTTTGTAATCTGGTGGTGCCGATGCTGCCAGATGAAGAGATACAACAAGATGAGGCTTATATTCATTTATTTTAGATATACGCCCTTTTACCATGTCACCATCAGAATCGGGGAAATCATATAACCTGTAATCAGCATTGGGGTCATCACTGTTTTTAATTTTCTCTTCAGTTACTGATTCACCTCTGCTTATCATTGTTTCTATAAATATTTTTTTAATATTACTACCTGTATACTTTTTCAGAATTTTTTTAAACTGCTCAAAATCTCCTTTCTTCGAACAGCAGGACAAAAGATTAATTGTTTTAATTGATATATCATAAACAATTTTATTTTCATGAATTCCTTTATAAGACGCACCAGGTGCATAATCATCAAGATATTCCGCGCTTATCATATCAAATTTATCTCCATTCTTCTTCCTGTCGTGCAATAAAGCTCCACCATGCCCCGGATCAATAACTACTCTGAACATAGGAAATTCATATTCTTCAATATTCTGATCTGGAATAAATGCAAGGAGTGTAAGAACAAGTAATATAAATATCCCCTTTTTTCTGATTTTTTTAAAAATACAGTTCAATTTCCTGTCTTCCTTTGAATTGGTTGTAATTAATTTATGTTATAAACTTAACAATTTTATATAACATTCCTTAAGATAGAAAGATCTTTCCCTTATGTTTATCGAAGTAGATAAATGAAAATATGCTTTATCTAAAAACAGTTAAGAAATAAATACAAAAAAATACAGTATTTTAAATTTATTTGTTTGTTTATAAAATAAAATAAAATAAAAAAAGGAGGTCTTTAACCCCCTTTCTTATTTTATAAAAACATCTTAACAATTATTTACGAAGGATTTGTTGTTGTTTCGCCAGCTTTTTGTTCACCCTTTTTTACATCTTCATAAATCCTGTTTCTGTTATCAGCTTTATCTTTCTTGTATTTTTCTTTAATATCTTTAACTTTTAATCCATCATTCTTTCCATCGCTCTCATCAGCATAAGCAACAGCTTCAAGTATTCTTATACCATACGCCTTAGCAACTCTGTAGTGATAAAGAGACTGTTCATAGTTTTTTGCAGTATATTCATTTTCTGCATCATCCATCTGACCATATGCAATTTTTAATCTCATCTGATTCTCTAACAATTCTTTAAATTTGTTAGGATCAGACCTTGTTTTCTGATTTAAATGAAGAGAAACTATCTGTTTATGACAATCATCAAGTATAAGTTGTGTATCTTTATTATATTGTTCTGTCATTTTTTTTAAAAGATCGGATATTGATTTCTGATTTCTCTCAAACCATACTCTTGCAAATATCATATCTCTTTTGTAAAAAAGTTCTACTGCCCTTTTATACTCTTCATAAATTTTATCATAATCGCCCTTCCAGCCCTTATCAAAATTTGCTACAACAACATTAAGTAGATAAATCTGCTCAAGATTCTTTGTTGATAATTTTGATACCACATCCTGTGCATGAAATTGTGCAAGATAAGAATCATCCGGTTTTTCAGCCTGATTAAAATTTTCATTAAGCTTATCACTTCCTTTTGGATCAAGCTCTTTCAATTCCTGTGACGAAGCCGAGAGACTGAAAGCCATAATAAAGGATATTAGAACTAAAAAAAATCTTTCGTAATAATTCATAAGTTTTATCTCCTAAATAAAGATAACAGATTTTAAGCATCCATACTTAAAATATAATATCACAATTTATGTTAATATTAAATAATCCTTTTAATCTCGACAACATTTTTTTTATTTTTTATCGAAATTAATATAATATATATATTACTATCGCTGTTATTCGTTATGTCACTTCAAATTGAAAAAGATGCTTTTTAGTGGCGAGCACGACATTTTATTGTTGAAATTATTCATGTTTCAGGATTGATAAATAATATTCACCAATTGGAGTTTTTTATGAACGATTTTACCAAAACTATTATGAAATTCCTGTTAATAATTTTTATCATTTATATTGTATTTAAGTTTATACTACCCATGATATTAAAAGTAATAGGTTTTATACTCTTTCTTTTTATAAAAATAATTATGTGGGGTGCAATAATTTTTGCTCTCTATCTTCTCGGAAAATTCATATACCAGTCATATAAAAATAATGGTTGATTAATGCGCTCTCGTTTTTATTTTAGCAATTACTGTAATCATCTTTTATAAACCGCATGGAAATTATGGACATTAAACAAAAAATTTTAAAACTTGAAAGAATTGCTCTTATTCTGGTTGCATTCTGTTCCATTACCGGAGGAATTATTTTCGGTTTTATAACTGCTGAAATAAAAAATTATTCCGGCATTCATAATCTAAAAAAATTTCAGCCAAGCATCCCAACAAGATTATATGATGTCAACGGAGAACTCATTTCCGAGTTATATCAGGAGAAAAGAGATCTTGTTTCTTTTAATGAGCTTCCACATACACTGATAAACGCGTTTATTGCACAGGAAGATAAAGACTTTTATGAACATTTCGGAATAAATCCTATGGCCATAATACGGGCTATGGGTAAAAATACTATAGCTTCAATAAAGGCTCTCAGACCCACAATAGTACAGGGGGGATCTACAATCACGCAACAACTTGCAAAACAGCTTTTTACTGAAAGTGAGAGAACATTTGCACGAAAGGCACTGGAAGCTGTTCTTGCACTTCAGATTGAAAAGAAATTTTCCAAAGAGGAAATTCTGGAAATGTATTTCAATCAGATTTATCTGGGTCATGGCTGTCATGGAATTGCTACCGCTTCAAACTTTTTTTTCAATAAAGAAGTTAAACATATGTCTCTTATCGAAGGCAGTGTGCTTTCCGCACTTCCATCTAAACCTACAGGTTTTTCTCCGTTTAAATTTCCCCGTGAAGCTGCAATGAAAAACAGAGACACTCTTAACAGAATGGTAAGCGCCGGATTTCTTACTCAAAAACGTTCTGATGAAATATTTGAAGCTTTCTGGCCTGGATTTATAGAGTCTCTCCGGACAGAGTTTCCCACTAAAACAGCCATGTCTAAGGATGAAGACAATGCACCATATTTTACAGATTATGTACGTCAGATCCTGGATGCCCGTTTTGGAAAAGATACTATGTATAATGAAGGACTTACAGTATATACAACTCTTAATCTTAAAAGACAGAAAATTGCCCAGAAATATATGAGTGACGGACTTATAGAACAGGACAAAATTTCCAGCCGAATGAACTCCTACTATGAAAGTGCAGTTGATAGAAGTTTATTCGGAGCATACAATACACTCCGAATGATTTTCAATCTTCCTTCTGTTGTAATTTTAAATGATCTTGATACTCAATTTAAAAAAAATATAGTCGATAATCTTATAGATTCAATGGAGATATTAACGCTTTTATCAGACTCCCCTAAAAACTACAATGTAATTGAAGCGTTCCGAACACAGATTTCCGGTATCTCTTCTTCGATGAAAGTTGAAGGCGCATTTATTGCAATAGAACCTCCAACCGGATATATTACCAGTATGGTTGGCGGATCCGAGTTTGAAGTCTCTAATCAATACAACCGGGCTGTCCAGGCAAGACGCCAACCCGGTTCCGCATTTAAACCATTTGTTTACGGGTCTGCAATTTATAATAAACGGATAAGTACCGCCACAGTCCTTCCCGATGTACCTATTATTGATGTCGATGCAACCGGCACAACATGGTCCCCTGACAACTATGAGGGTGATTTTTCCGGGATGGTTACTATACAGCACGCTCTCGCTCAATCGATTAATATCATTTCAATCAGAATTTTTGACCTTGTCGGAGCTGATGGGGTTATTGATTATGCTTCAAAGATGCTGAAAATTCCTGAAACCAGATTTACCCCAGGTCCTGCGCTTGCACTTGGAACAGTAGATGTTACTCCTCTTGAACTTGCAACAGGTTATTCAATATACGCAAACAGGGGACGAGATGTAATCCCATTTGCAATTCGTTATGTAATAGACAGAGATGGAAATGAACTTGTTAATATTGAAGAAGAGGTCGGAAATATTATAGCAGCTAAAGAAATTGAAGGGACAATTCAGATTATACCTGAAACCGTTGCTTATATTATGACAGAGCTTATGCAGGGAGTAGTAAATTTTGGAACACCCTCTTTTTCAATAAGAAATCAGGCAGGATATACAAAAGCCGGGGCAGGTAAAACCGGAACTACTCAGAACTGGACTGATGCATGGTTCTGCGGTTACACTCCCGATATTGCAGCTGTTGTCTGGTTCGGTTACGATAAATCATTTATGACTCTTGGTAAAGGCCAGGCCGGAGCAGGGCTTTCCGCTCCCATATGGGGATACTATATGAAAGAAGTTTATAACGGTATGCCGGATCCTGTCTTTCCAGCAAGACCTGATGGCGTGGAAGGTAAGGGTGTTTGCTGGTATACAGGCTTGATTCCAGGTCCTAATTGTAAAAAAATCTCTGGTGGAATTGGACTCAAGGGAAGTGGTCCGGATAAGGTATGTGATGGTAATCACTATGAAATGAAATCAGTTCTTGAAAGGTATATGGAAAAAGAAGGATTGACAGAATAGAGAGAAATTCATTTATTGACATTTCTTCTAATTTTGTGTACATTATATTCCGATTATGTAATTAAATCATTATTTCTTACTTCTAATCAGAAATAAAACAGGAGTTCCAGAATGTTTAAGGTTGGTGATAAAATCGTATATCCCATGCATGGTGTGGGCGAAATTGAAGGAATTGAAAAAAAAGTTGTTCTCGGAAAAAGAAATGAATACTATATGATTACAATCATCAGCAACGGTATGAAAGTTATGATACCTGTCAATAACGCGAAAGAAATAGGAATAAGGAGTATTATTCCCAAAAAAGATATTAAAAAAGTCATGACAATACTCGCAACCGAAGCTGAAGCTATAGAAGAAGACTGGAAGCTAAGATACCAGAATAATATTGATAAAGTAAAAAGTGGTTCCATATATGAAGTAGCAGAAGTTGCCAGGGATCTTTTTAAAAGAGGTAATGAAAAGGAACTTTCTATTATGGAAAGGAAACTTTATGAAAACGCCTATCAACTGATTACTTATGAAGTAGCAATGTCAAAAAATATTGCTATTGACGAAGCCGGTAACATAGTTTCTGAAGCCCTTTCTTCCAGTTTTGAAGAAGAAGAATAACCCTCTAACCGTCAATTTAAAACCGGTTGCGGATTGAGTTTGTATTTTAACTATGCTCCTGTTTTACCGGTTCATTTCCGTATTTTGTTAAACAAATTAATTCTTTTTGATTCATACTTTATATTATAATACTTATTATCGTTTTAATCAGGAGCAGCATTATGTTAATAATACTATTCAGAACTCTTTTTATAATTACTTCTATCCTTTTTACAACTCTCTTTTATTCAGCACATTCCATTACTGCTATATTACTCTCCGGAGGAATTGCCGGGTTCATCGCTCTTGGCATTATTATTATTATTGAAACAGTTTCTCATAGTTTTCAGTCACGACAGCTGTTATCTGCTATAGCAGGCCTTCTTGTCGGTCTGGTTATAGCAAATCTTTTTGTAAACGGAATAAATTCTCTGGATATGGAAATTATCAGAAAATATTCAGGAATAATTAAACCTCTGCTTTACCATATTTCCGGTTTTGCTATTATGATGTTTTTCGTGATAAATCATGAAGATATCAGCTTCCTGGACAAAATTATTGCTCCCGGCATTAAGGATTCTGACGTTCAGATTCCGTATAAAATTCTTGATACAAGTGTCATTATTGATGGCAGAATTGCAGATATCTGCGATACAGGCTTCCTTGAAGGTATTCTTGTAATTCCTAATTTTGTTCTGAATGAACTTCAAATGATTGCAGACTCTGCTGATTCCATTAAACGAAACCGCGGCAGAAGAGGGCTTGATATTCTCAACAAAATGCAGAAAGATCAGTCAATTATGGTAAAAATATCCGATATGGATTTTAAGGATATTCCGGAAGTAGATTCTAAACTTGTTCAACTTGCAAAAGTTATGAAAGCTAAAGTTATTACAAACGATTTCAACCTCAACAAAGTTGCAGAATTTCATGGTGTTGATGTTCTTAACATCAATCTTCTCTCAAACTCGTTAAAACCAATTGTACTTCCAGGTGAAGAAATGAGAGTACTTCTTGTAAAAGAAGGTAAAGATTCCAATCAGGCCATAGGATATCTGGACGACGGAACAATGGTAGTAGTGGAAAATGGAAGGCGCAGGATGAATGAGGAAGTTGATGTTACTGTTACTTCAGTACTTCAGACAACCGCCGGAAGAATGATTTTCACGAGGTTAAAGGAAGACTAAATTTGAATCTTCTTGCAATAACAGGAAGTCCGCGCAAAAACAGTTTTTCAACAAAACTGCATAATGAATTCTTAAATCCATTCCGGAAGAATGGATTTAAAATTGATATAATCAACGCGTTTGAAGCTGATGTGAGACCATGTACTGCATGTGGTAACTGCATTTCAGAACCTAAGTGTGTTTTCGGTGATGATATGTCGCATATTTATAATCTCATAATCGATGCTGATTTTATTTCAATATCATCCCCTCTCTATTTTTCATCTTTCCCTGCTCCATTAAAATCAATAATTGACAGATGCCAACTTCTGTGGGAGGGGAAAAAAAGAAACTGTTTTAACATTAAAGAAAAGAAAGGTTTTTTTTTCTGCTCTGCAGGTTCGGATTATAATGATATTTTTTCAAGTGTTCTCACCGGAATAACGCATTTTTATAATACTATAAACACATCATTCAACATAACAGAAGCTATTCTGCTTAAAAACTGTGATATTACAAATGTAATATCCTCCGAATTATTAGAAAAATGCCGAAAGCTTGGCATAAAATATTCCGATCAGTAACTATAAATCTCTCATTATAAACAGGCTGGAAGGTTTTTTATGAAACTAATTGCCACTGTAAATATTAAAATGAAAAAAGTTGTTCTACCCCAGTTTATATCCACATTACATAAACATAATATTGATATTAATATGATTAATCTAACAGAATCCGATGGCAAATGGGAGGTCTATATAATTGATGTTGTATATTCTTCCAAAAAAGATCTTATTCGCCTTGTTGACACTTTAAAAAAAAATGGGGAATACTTTCAGGATATTTCTGTCGCCAGCACGCTTGAGAACAAAATTAAAGGGGGTGTATTATCCATTTCAAGTAAAATTGAAATTGAAAATATCAATGATATTTGGACCGCACTAATCGGTGCGAATAAACTCATTCATGAAAAAATTGATGCCGGTTTAGAAAAAAATTATTGCGCCAGTTTTAACAGCATCGCACTTATCAGCGGTATTAAAAATACAAACTCCGGAAACAACAGCAATTATTATCATCTTTATGCTGACTCAGAAAGAGATTCAGTTCTGATAGGAAAGTTCACAGGAAAGAACTCATTTCCTTTAGTCATAAAATATAACACGATAGAGGACATGATAAAAACTGTTAAAGGAATAGAAGAAAATTTCTGCTGCCTTCGTATAATGAACAACGACGAAGATGACTATCTTCTGACAAATATAATTGATGCTGTTTCAAAACCTCTTATCTTCAGAGAACTTGACGAAATTCCTGTTCACTATCTTTCAGTTATTAATACACTTAAAACAAACCACAATATAATCCCTGATGATACATCTGTTGGAATTATCGGACTTAACAACAGTACTATCAGGCTTACTTCTCTTCTAGTTAAATCAGGATACATGAAAGTACTCGGACATGACAGCAATGAAAGACAAATGATGTCTTTTGAAAACAGAAAAGGCCTTGCGACTACACTGGAAAATGTAATCAATAACTGCGATATTCTGCTGATAATGGATGAAAAAATTTCATATGACTATTTAAACAGTCTCCGAGTGGGTCAACTTGTAATCTCAGGTATTACAACAGATATTGGAGATCCTACAATATTAAAGACTAAGGGAGTTCGCGAATACATTAAAATTGAGGAGACAGAAACTCTTTCCATACTCCCGGCATTGATCGAGGGTCTTCTTATAAGTTCAAAGAGAAATTTCAACGATGAAATGTTAATCAGTATCTCTGAAATTATTTCAAACCAGATGCAGAAAAAATATGATCTTCCGAATCTTTTCAGTAAAATCAGTTTAGATATTCAGAATGGGATGATGAAGGATAATAATTAATAATACCTCTTTCATTACAGAAATTTTTATAAAAAAATAAATTCCGGTTAATAACTAAATCTTTTCCTTGTTTACCAGTATCCAGTCAATTCCTTTGAAGTTAAATTTTGAAAATTTTAGCTTATCTGTAGCGCTATATAGATAAGTGACTCCATCTCTATTCAGTTCATTCATATCGATTTTTTCAAACCCCGAGTATTTTATGAATATTCTTTCTTCTGAATTTGTAACTCTTATTATTCCGTCCCGACTGAAAATTTCTGTCTCAGGTTCAAGTATACCACTTAATTTCTTCATTTCTAACTGTAGTATAAGTGTGCCATGAAAGCTGCCTTCCACATAAATCGGTGTTGCAATATATAATGAATAAACTTTTGATGAAGATGAAATAAAAGAAAAATCTTCAAAATAAACTCCGGATCTGTTTATAAAACATTTTTTCAGCGGAGTTTCTTCATATCCGCTGTTTACATTTGTTCCAAATAATCCGTTTTCCCTGCTTGTATAAATAATATCGCCATTATGATTGATAAGTATATAATCAAGATATATACCTGCTGTTACAGATCGTATCATTTCAGTAATATCATCTTTTTCCAGGAGATAATATTTTTTACCTCCCCGGTCCATTTTTCTAAGATGAGTTAAATGCTGAATAATCTTATTTTTTTCGATTATCAAGCCTGCTCTGGATGAATCAAGTTCCGACCTCTTAAAAAATTTTTCCAATCTTGTCGCTTCATCTTCCTTTTTAACAATTTCTTCAGATTTGCTGATTTCAGCCTTTACTTCATAAATCTTTACCTTTTCTGTTCCACATGAAAAGAAAATAACTGAAAAAAGAAATATATAAAAACTTTTAATATTCATAATATCCGCCATTAATATATCAGTTATTTCTTTATCGTATTTTCAGATGTGCTTCTTTAATTTAACTTCTGAAGTGGCGTATATTTTTCCATAAAAACTTTTCTTGTAAGACCAAAGCTTATTGTTAACTTAATATTATCTCCTGTACCTTCAATTCCTACAATTCTTCCAACACCAAATTTGGGATGCATAACACTCTCTTTTATATTGAATTTTGATCCACTTTCATCACTATCCTCTTTTTTTTCATTCAATTGATTTATATAAGATTCTTTAATAACAGCACGGTCCGGAACATCCATTCTATCTGACATATTCAGTTTTGTCTCAACCTGACTATAATTCTCCCGTGAACCACCTCCGCTCCATCCAAATCCCTGTGAAATATATTCTTTTCTGTTAATAAATTCCCATGGAATTTCATTAATAAATCTTGAGGGCAGCTTATTTTCCGGTCCAATATAACTCCTCCTCAATTCCGCACTTGTAATGTAAATCCTGTCCATAGCCCTTGTTATGCCAACGTAGCATAGTCTTCTCTCCTCTTCTATCCCATGATCAGTATCAATTGAAAACTTATGTGGAAAAGTATTTTCTTCCATTCCGGTCATAAAGACAACAGGAAATTCAAGACCCTTAGCGTTATGTACAGTCATCAGAGTTACACAGTCATTTTTTTTATCAACATTTTCTTCAGGATTCTGTTCCGAAGTATATAGAGCAATATCCTGAATAAACTGTTCAGGTGTGGCATCTGGATTTGACTGTTCATAATCAAAGATGCTGTTAATAAGCTCATCTATGTTGTCTATACGAGAATTGCTTTCCAGGGTATTCTCTTCACGAAGTGATTCACGATAACCTGTGGTATCGACAAGGTTTTTCATGAACACTGAGAGTTTCAGATTTTCAGGGATTTCAGGTAATTCCTTTATAAGTCTGATAATTATTTTTCTGAAATCATCGAGCCCTTTAGGAATGCGTCCCGTTATAAGCTCATCCTGTATTACTTTCCATTCACATATCCCTTCATTTTTTGCAATCTCGGATATTCTGTCCTGCGAAGCTTTACCAATCCCCCTTGCTGGAGTATTTATTATCCTGAAAAGAGATACAGAATCAAGTGGATTTACAAGGAATTTGAGGTAAGCCAGAATGTCCTTTATCTCTTTTCTTTCATAGAACTTCTGCCCACCGATTATCCTGTAGGGTAATTTTTCCCTCCTTAAAAAATCTTCAAATATTCTCGACTGAGCATTTGTTCTGTAGAATATTGCAAAGTCACGATTTTGCAGATTTTCTTTTATCTTC
The DNA here is from genome assembly GCA_963664815.2 of Spirochaetota bacterium. GTDB lineage: Bacteria > Spirochaetota > UBA4802 > UBA4802 > UBA5550 > WRGT01. The sequence goes on along the minus strand of CAXXHB010000002.1, from coordinate 403,868 downwards.
AGTGAAACAATAGTATTAATAACAAATTCACCTTCACCGTATTCATTATTTGTTTTACACCAGGTTACAGATTCACCATCACCACGAGAAGCCCTGATATTCTTTTCTTTTCTCTGTTCATTATGCTGAATTACATTATGCGCTGCGTCGAGGATCTGCTTTGTAGATCGGTAATTATCTTCCAGTGTTATTACCTTTGTGTTTTCATTGTCTTTTTCGAAATTCAATATATTCTTTATATCAGCTCCACGCCATGAATATATTGATTGATCGTCATCACCTACAACACAGATGTTTTTTGTAGCTGATGAAAGATATTTCGCTATCAGGTACTGCGAATAGTTTGTATCCTGATACTCATCAATCATGAAATAATGCCACATACGTTGCATCTCACTTTGAGCTGAAGATGACTTTCGGAGAAGTTCTACTGTTTTACAAAGAAGGTCATTAAAATCAAGAGCATTGTTTTCAGTCATCCTCTGCTGATACTGACTGAATATTTCCCCGAAGTTAAAAGAAAAATAATCGGGTAGAAGTTTATTCACATCTTCACCCTTAAGGTAATCTTCTTTATCCTTAACCTCGGAAATTTTAGCAGAAATCATTGAAGGCTTGATCTTTTTGGAATCAAGTTTCAGGTCAGCAAGAATCCTTTTTATAATGTCCTCCTGATCACCCTGGTCATATATAGTAAAATTTCTTGTTAAACCAATATCCTCTCCGAATCTGCGAAGTATGTATACAGCAGCTGAATGGAAAGTTTTAATAAAAACGCTGTTCCCTTGTGAACCAACAATGCTCATTACCCTGTTTCTCATCTCTTCAGCTGCTTTATTTGTAAACGTAACTGCAAAAATATTATAAGGCTTCACTCCATTTTCTATGAGATGTGCAATTCTATGGGTAATCACTCTTGTCTTTCCTGAACCAGCCCCAGCAAGTATAAGTAAAGGCCCTTCAGTATGCAGGACTGCCTCTTTCTGGTTATTATTAAGATTTTTTAGAAGATCCATTTTTATTTCCTTAAAGTTTAACAATTATTTAAATAACCGTCTGTAAAAATCCCGGCAGGTTATATACTTCAGAATATAACAGCATATCACTTGAAACTGGAGAACTTAAGAATTTATTATTATCTTTATATGATATGGAATTTGTAATTACGACTGTTTTCGCAGTATAATGTAGAGTCAAGTTTTTATTCTTCACAAAAAAATTCAGAATATTATTATATTCCAAACTCAGATACTATGTTATCTAATCATTATTTTATAAAATGGGCAAGTGATTATTTTTTTGTTGAAAAAAATAAATTCCTATTTATTCAATTTATCCGGATATGGCTTATTTCTTCTAATAATATTTAAATGGGTTTGGTAAACCACTCCCATTTATTTTCATTCATCATGATCTCTCTGTTTTAAATAATCATGACATCGAGAAAAGTGACAGACTGGTAATTATTTGTCACAGAATTAATTCCGGCCATCAGCTCAAATTAAATCTTAAACGGGCATATTACTCCAAGATTTTGTATTGATACTATTTTCAAATCTTTCATAGACGGACTTTTATAACGAAGACGCCATACTCCATCACAGCAATTTTCTAATCCGTAAATTTTGACTCTGTGCCACCCTTTGCTTAATTTAAAGTCTTTTTTAAAAACTTTTGAGTAATCCCCAAGTGTCCAGATATCACCCGCTTCAAACCATAAATCCTTGCCATCTATTACGCAACCGGATGCGATACCCGCGTCTACTCCGAACTCAAAAACCCATATACCAGATTCTTTCGCGTTGAAAGAAAAATCATAATAAAACGCTATATCCTTGCCGGATCCCCCTATTGTGTTTGTATTGTTCACACCGACAAATTCTTCCAGATAAACAGATCCATAACCTGTTTCAGATACCGAATCATACTCCACAAACTTTTTAAGTTCAGACATAGTTTTAGGTTTCTTCATAACCCGTTTTTTTGTAACCATTAAAATTCCATCTTTCATATTACTGAGTTTCCCATCACTTTCACGGATATCCCCTTCATTCCCGCAAGAACAGCCGTTAATAAACATAAATGAAGAAAACATAAAAACTAAACATGTTCTTAACTTTATTCTCATTTCAACCTCTTCAGAATTATTTATTTTCTTTTAAAATAATATATTAATAAAGAAAAAAAACCAAACATATGCTGTTTGATTAAAAAATATTAAAGTTGCCTTTTTATGAAATAAAAAATTGAAGCTTTTTTCTGATAATGCATAAAAGAATAGTTTCGTGTATTATAATAAAACTTTTTAATGTTAAAGAAAATCATCGCTGATTAAAGTAATTTAATTAATAAAAAATATTCAGGACATTGTTCTATAAAGAAAGATGAATTGACCAAAACTTCATCATATGAAAACAGGAATAATTTATTTAAAAGACCTTCTTCCTTGTTAATTGATCCAGAAATATTCATACTGCTAACGGAGGATTTTATATAAAATATTTACTTTGAATTTGTTAATTTTCACAATTCTGATTTATTTGACAGTGATATCTATATGAGTACAGTGTAACAATCACTATCTTTTTTTATAATCGCCAGAAATCTAATTATGGAAAAGTCATGAAACTTAAAGTTGATAAAAATGCTAAAGGTCTTATATTCGACATGGATGGAACTCTCGTCGATTCCATGCCGCTGCATTTCAAGGCATGGAGTCTCACAGCTGCAGAAAACGGCTTTGAGTATACTGAAAATCAATTCCTTAAGACTGCCGGTATGCCCACACACAAGATTGTTCCAGTGATAAATGTGGAAATGGGGCTTAATCTCGATCCTGAAATCTTTTCACACAGGAAAGAGGAACACTTTTTAAGAAATATTAATGATATTAAACTGATAGAGCCCGTTGCAGAGATCGTAAAAAAATTCCACCATATACTCCCTATGTCTATTGGAACAGGGGGTAAAAAATCAATAGCAAAACTAACTCTTGAAATTCTCGGCTTTGATAAATATTTCGAAGTAATAGTTACTGCAGAGGACGTTGTAAACCACAAACCCTATCCAGATACATTTCTGAAATGCGCAGAACTTATGAATGTCTCACCCGAATTCTGTCAGGTCTTTGAAGATGGAGAGATGGGATTACTGGCTGCAAAAAGGGCCGGGATGATTGTCACCGATATTAAACGATATCTTTAACAGATTGAAATTATTAATACGGAAAAATGAAGGAAATTACCTGTAGCATATCTCCTGATCTCTTCTCCGTATTAGTAAAACTTTGTTTAAAAGAAGACTATTTACTATTATTGATTCTATACAGTTCAAGTTCATCATTCAGAAAATTTGTAAAAACCATGTACTTACCATCTGGAGAAACATCAAGACCGGTAGGCTGATTTCTCCCCCATATCCATTCCTTAATCTCCAGAGTTGCAGTATCTATTACAAAAACCTTCCCGAATATTGGCCCCTTTAGCAGATATGATTCCCTGTTGTTGGGACCTCTTGATGAAACAAAAATATATTTTCCATCAGGTGAAAGTTCCGCAGTATTTAGTTTGGAATCAACCGGAATCTCTTTGACTATCTTATCATCAACAGGATTTAATACATAAATACTCCCCCTGTACATATCCGATATATAAAAGAGATTCCTCTTTTTATCAAGGATGATATGTCTTTTTGCGCCATGAGGGAAATTTATTGTTTTAACAATATTTAATGTCTTCAAATCGATTTTCTGCATCTGTCCTGAGCTGAAAATACAGACATAAAGAAATTTGTTATCATCAGTAACAGCCATCCCCCTTGGAATTCCTGCAACTTTTATTTTTTTAATTACTTTATACTGGTCAACATCAATTACTGATACATCATGAGATTCCCAGTTAGATACAAAAGCAAGCTTATGATCATTCGAAAAGGCAACAATTTTTGTCCATATTCCTTTCGTGGGAATAGTCAATTTGTAAGTAAAATCTTTCATATCTATTACATGAACAGAATTTGTTGACATCTGTGAAACCCACATCTCATTTTTTTCAGGAAGAAAAGCTATTTCCACAAAATTCCTCATTTTTGCATATTTTTCAGGAAACTCGACCCTCTTAAAATGCTTTAAGGTTTCAACTGAAATAATATCAACTCCGGTTCCTTCAAGCAGAGCACTAACCATGTACTTCCCATCAGGAGTAAACTCCACTGATTTTGGGTGCTTCCCTGTTTCAATAACAGCAATCTGTTCCAGTATAGAATCTTTTTTTTCAAGTTTGATCTCAAGCTCAGATGTAGATTTATCTACCATTACATTAATTTTTTTATCCTTATATCCCTCCGACTTCAGCAAAAACTCATGTTCTCCAGTCGAGAGTGTTATTTTTTTCAGGTACTGGTTTACCTTCTGGGGAACAACAGCATTACTATCTATTTGAATTGAATAATCTGACGGGAATATTTTAAGATTTACATTCTTAACATTTACAGAATAGGAATTATTAACCATCAGGAGAAGAAATAAGAACATTAAAATCTTTTTTACAATTTTCATTTTCAGGATCCTTTTTTTTTTTATAATTTGTATGAAATTAACTTTTACTTTAGAAATCAATTAAATTTATTTTTTTTCAGCTTGATGGTCATAATATATCCATTATTTAAACTTCTCTTATCATTCCTCCGCAGCTTTTGCAAGAAGAAGCCCCCTTCCTGTTTCGCGCTCCACATGATACACAGAAAGAGAAATAATCTGTGACAATATAACTACCACAGTTTTTACAATATTTTGCAAAATAATTATTCAGTGTACCACACTGATAACATAAACCGGATCTTCTGAAAGGGCTTTCTTTCTGATAGTATCTGAGTTTATTCGCTGAATATGTAATAATAAAAAATACAAAAATCAATGCTATTATTAGAGACACCAGACTATTGGAATAAACAAATTGCATATAATTGTAAATTGTATGAATCATTGCCGCTGAAGTAACATAAGGAAACAGAGTCCGGAAATATTTTTCCTCTCTATAAAATTTTGCTCTGGAAATTCCAGATCCCCATATAGAAGCAAGCCCCGCATGCAGCGGAACCGCAGTGAATGAACGGAGAAGAAGAACTCCATAACCACCTGCAACTGTATAACTTATATTTTCAAAAGCCGCAAAGCCAAGAGCTAAACTCATAGAATATATTAAACCGTCAATCGGTTCATTAAACTCTTTGAGTTTTTTCAGAATTATTACCGCAATAAAGGCCTTCCAGAATTCTTCGTTAAATCCCACTAAAAGTGAAAAGAAAAGAATATTTATTCCTGAAACTTCTGTACTGTCGGAATTGTAAATGAAGCGCTCAACACCTGACAGTGATACGGCTGCGGTATTCAAAAAAGCCGCAGGAGTAGCACTTACAAAACCCCCTAAAGCCCCGACAAGTATTACGCATTTTACAGGTTCCGGCTCAAACCTGTCATACCTGTAAATAAGGTAAAGCCATATCCCTGCACTGAATATAACAGATAAATATGTTAATGTCATCGCTCTCCATCATTATTCCTGATTGAATTTACAATGCACAATTTATTTAATTAATTTCAATTAAAAATTTTAAACAGGCTAGATCATCAGTATTTACTTGTAATTTACATTCTAACTGTTTCAACTAAACAACATGTTCCGAAAAGATATTTAGTATTAACATAATCTTCTATTTAAATATCCGTCCGGCGTTACTTGTTGACAAAAAATCGTAGAATTTTTTTACTTTTCAATATATTTAAAAATCAGAATAAACATGGAATTAGCTGGTAATATAATTATAACTATAATGTTTGAGCTGGTTTTAAATTTTATTAAACTTCCACCTATTTTCGGACACATTTTCACCGGAGATGTATTCATCTCAGATATTCTTCATATCGAAATTAACTCAGAAATAGGAGCTATTATTCTTTTTTTCAATATCTCAATAAATTCAAATCTTGAAAGGTTATGATGAATAATATAACAAAAGATGATATTATAAGAATACTTCCTGAAACTCCTGGAATTCACGGACAGGGTCAATATCCCACATCGGTAATAATGGTACTTCTCACTGAAATTAATGGTGAATACCATTTTGTTCTGCAGGAAAGGAATGCAAATATACGCCAGGGTGGAGAGGTTTGTTTCCCTGGCGGAATGTTCGATAAAAACACCGACCTTTCCCCGCGTGAAACGGCATTAAGGGAAACATCGGAAGAACTTGGTATATCTCGGGAAACATTAGAAATACTGGGATGCCTTGACACATATGTAGCAGCCATGGGTGCTGTAATCGGCATCTTTGTAGGTGTAATGCACGCTGAAATATCATCACTTGAGATCAACCGAAATGAAGTTGAAAAAGTTTTCACTATCCCCATTTCATATTTTATGACAACCAAACCAGAAATATATAAAGTCCTTATAAGGATGTTTTCTTCAGAAATTGATCCAGTGACCGGCAAAGAAATTGTTTATCTACCTGTACGCGAACTTGGTCTTCCGGAAAGATATATAGAATCCTGGGGCAGATTTACAGAAAATGTCTATGTTTTTAGAACCAAAGATGGTATTGTATGGGGTCTCACAGCAGAAATAATAATTGATTTTATCCGCTTGATTAAAAAGAATATAAATATTTAAAAAAGGAGTTGACGAATATAAGTTTATAATAATATGCTTATATTCTTATTTAAAGGAAAATATGATAAACAGAATTCAGACATTATCAGAAGTTTTAAAAGCCATGGGGGATCTTAAAAGAATTAAAATTATAAAGATGCTGGCTTCAAATATGCATGAAACACTCTGCGTCAGCGATGTTGCGGAAAAGCTTGGTATATCACAACCAGCAGCATCACAACATATAAAAATTTTAAAAAATATAGGCGTTCTCAATGAAAGTCGCAAAGGTTTTCGTGTGTTTTACAGTATTAATAAACCAATTTTCTTTGAAATAAAAAAAGAGATCGATGCCTTTTTTATAAAAGCATTTGTGAAGTGTGATCATGACTTAGATTGTGAAAAATGTGATTACAATTGCGGAGGCTAATTTTTTTGCCTTAGATCATAAGTTTATGCTTATATTGTTATTTATTATAAAAGGTATAAATATGGGGATGAAGATTTCTTCTGGAATAGAAAAATGTGATGATTGCCTGGGATGTTTAAGGTGTGGAAAAAACCATTGTATTTACAATTCAAAAGGAAACTTTGAAAATTGTTATTACCCAATTTGCAAGTACTGTAATGACAATTTACATAAACCAAGAATGATGCTTAATAATCTCGGCTAATATTTAATTTAATAATTATAAAAATATGGAGGCATTTATGAATAAAGCTATTCAGGAATATTATCCGGATAAAGTTAATCACTGTTTCGGATGCGGAAAGCTCAATGACCATGGTCTGCAAATTAGAAGTTATTGGGATGGGAACGAATGTATATGTACTTTTATGCCCGAAAAGTACCACAAGGCATTTGAAGGCTTTGTTTATGGCGGTCTGATCGCTTCAATAATTGATTGCCATAGCATTGCAACAGCTTTAGCTGTGGCTTACGAAAAGGATGGACTTTCTCTTGATTCTGAACCTGCTTATGGATTTGTAACTGCTTCTCTGAGAATTGATTACTTAAAACCAACTCCAAATGGGCAGCATCTGAGATTTGTTTCTAAATTAAAAGAGATCCATGAAAATAAAATTAAAATTTCCACCGTCCTTTCTGTTGAAGGTTCAGCCTGTGCAAAAGGCGAAGTTACTGCTATTAAACTTCCGCTTAATTTGTTGGGTTGATTTTTTCACTTATATTTTAAAAAACGAGATTTATTATACCAGCTTAAAATCAATAATCAGAATTCGTGTTAATTCATTAAAATATACTTTATTGTAAAATGAATTTATCTCTCCGCCGTCGAAATCGGCGGAGAGTATCGAATTCTTTCTATTATAAAAGCTCAGAAATTATTATTGAATCCAAATATATATTATGTATTCTCTATATTACAAAAAAAAACAAAAAGATTTTAATCCTGCAGAGATACGAATAAAAAATTTATTTTACTGTTTTCTATCGCATTAATATTCAATTAAAATATTTTTGTACTTTACGGGGATAGAAATAAATGCAGTTAAACTGAAATAAATATAAAAATCCTTTTTGGTTATAATCGACTGAAAATAACATTTTACCATAAAAAAATTAAAAATAAACATATTTCATTTTACAGATACTCACCGTTAATTTACTCTAACAAATCTGATAAATTATTATAGGAGTTTGCCGTGAAGAAACTGTTCATTTCTTTTCTTTTACTAATTATTAATGTTTCATTACTTTCAGCCCAAACGCCAATAGCCAAATCTGTAGTAAAAATATATACGGTTACCAGCAACTATAACTACGACAATCCGTGGCAGATGGGTGGTCAGTCAAACGGAACTGGTTCCGGATGCATAATTGACGGAAACAGGATACTTACCAATGCCCATGTGATAAGCAATAACACATTCATACAGGTGAAAAAAGCCGGAGAAGCTACTAAATACACAGCTCACGTAGCATCAATTTCACATGACTGCGATCTTGCCATCTTGAATGTGGATAACCCTGCTTTTTTTAAAGATGCGCCACCAATAAAAATCGGCAAGCTTCCTGAAGTAAGGGATAAGGTTGCTGTTTACGGTTTCCCCACCGGAGGAGACGAAATGAGCATAACCGAAGGAGTTGTGTCAAGAATTGAACAGCGCAATTACGCTCATAGCAGCGCCAACCTTTTAACATGCCAGATTGACGCAGCAATTAATCCCGGAAACAGTGGTGGTCCTGTGATATTCAACAATATGATTATTGGTGTTGCTTTCCAGTCAGCTGCAAGAGGTGAAAATATTGGCTATATGGTTCCGGCTCCAATAATTAGTCATTTTCTTAAAGATATTTCAGACGGAAAATGTAATGGATTCCCCGAGCTTGGAATAACTTACCAGAAAATGGAAAATCCAGACTTAAGAGAAAAATTTCAGATGAAACAAAACCAGAACGGAATACTTGTAGTAAAAGTGATCCCGGACTCACCAGCAAAAAACATTCTGAATGTGAATGATGTCATTCTGGCCATAGATGACTGTAATATAGAAAATGATGGATCAATAGAATTCAGAACCGGTGAGAGAACTTCTTTTAATTATATTATACAAAAAAAATATATTAATGACTCTCTTTCAATTAAAATACTAAGGAACGGGGAAATTAAAGATTTAATAATTCAGCTCTCAGTTCCCATGAATTCGACAAGACTTGTACCGCTTGAACAGTTTGAAACAGCCCCTACCTATTACATAATTGGAGGTCTTATTTTCGCACCATTGACGAAAAACTATCTGCTCGAATGGGGTAGCCAGTGGTTTTTCAGTGCTCCCACAAAACTTCTGAATTTTTATCAGGATGGCGTACAGACTGAAGAACGAAAACAGCTTATTATTCTTACAAAGGTTCTTGCTGACGAAATAAATCTCGGATACCATGATATAGATAACATAATTATAGAAAAAGTAAATGGTAAAAAAATTTCAGGAATGAGTGATCTTATAGATTCTTTCGAAAAAAATACCGGCCTTTATCATATCATTGAAGATGATACAGGAAAAAAGATTATTCTCCGAAAAGATAAGGTCGAACAATTCAGTGGAAGGATACTTAAAACATATCATATTGAATCAGACAGATCTCAAAACCTTAAGCTAAATTCCGGTAAATAGCAACAAGTATGTTGCAGCAACAGTGAGAACAACAGTAACTATAATATTACCGCTAAACCAGGCAATAATCGCTGCTGTTGTTATACCAATAACCGAGACCTCCGGTTTTCCATTGATTGAGTTAATACTACCAGGAAATATAAGCGCCCCAAGAGCAGCATAAGGAATAAATGACAGAAATCTTTTCAGTTCAATAGGAATTTTTTCAACATTAATAAAATACATTGGAAGCATTCGGGGCAAATACGTAACTATCATCATTAAAATAATAACCGAAAAAGAATTCATACTATTACACTTCCTTGAACAAAAACATTCCCGTAAGCGATGCTGCAATTATTGATATTATTATATTCCACCCTGAACCTAAAAGACCAGTATAACCCAGAAGCGAATTCACTCCACCTGCAATTACAGCTACAGCACCTGCTGTGAAAGATTTTTTTATCGCCGGAATCAGTATTGCTACAAACATCGCATACAGACAGATTGAAATACTCGACTGGATATTTAATGAAAGAAAATCACCGGCAAGATATCCAGCTACGGTTCCCGCAACCCACCCAATATATGCAGTAAAATTCAAAGCAAGCATATAGCTTTCCGATAATACTTCCTCTTTCATTGATGCTACGGCAAAAGTTTCATCGGTAATTCCAAATGCAATAAATGGTATCGACACCTTTTTAAAATATGTTCCGGAAGCGATAGTTGCACTCATAAGAAAATGCCTGAAATTCAGAAGAAAAACCGTAAGTGTAATTTCACCAATTCCGATCCCTGCATGAAACATATTCAGGCCGACAAACTGGCTCGCACCGGCGAAAACAAGTGCTGAGAAACAAAATGATTCCAAAAGTGAAAGATTGATCGATTTAGCCAGCAATCCGAAGGTTACCGCGATTGGGAAATATCCAATAAAAACAGGAAGCCCCGAAAAAAATCCATTTTTTAAATCTGAACGATTAAACATAATCTCACTTCAATAAAATTATTTAATTCACAAAACTCCCTTGTTGATAATTTCAACCTCTATCATTTTCAGCAATAAATTATTATTAATTTAATCTTAAATACTAATATGGTTCTATTTAATATTTATTTTAAATTCTAAAATAATAACAGAAAGACGGTTAATAATTAGTTAAATATTTAATTAATTATTAAAAAATCTTTGAAAATATAGATAATTATAGTAACTTAGTTTTATATAAAATACCTAAATATTCTTAGTTAAATACAAAAGGAAATTATATGATTATACAGCATAAAAATTCTGCAGTAAATCTTGAGGCTTTTTTTAAAATATCATACGGACTTTATGTTGTTAGTTCAAGATTAAATGATAAATTAAACGGTTATATTTCAAATGCGGTCTTTCAGGTAACAGCAGAACCTGCTCAATTCGCTGTTTGCTGCAGTAAGAATAATTATACCGCTGAATTGATCAATAAAAGTAAAATCCTTTCCATTTCTGTTCTTAAAAAAGAAGCATCTTCTCAATTAATTAGTATATTTGGTTATCAAAGCGGAAAAGATATTGATAAGTTTGCCAATATTAAATTTAAAACAGGATCAACTGGTACTCCTATTCTTCTTGAAGATACTATAGCATGGTTTGAATGCAGGGTTGTGCAGACATTTGATGTCGGTACACATATTCTGTTTACTACAGAAATAGTTGACAATGATATAATCGATAAAACCGGAGAACCTCTTACATACGCCTACTACAGGGAGGAAAGAAAAGGTAAGGCTCCGAAAAATGCTCCTACTTATATAAGTCCTGAATCAATTAATACATCTGAATCCAATATAGATAAATACAAATGCCTTATCTGCGGATATATTTTTGATCCTTCCATTGAAGATAAGGAACATGGTTTTCCGGCAGGAACTGATTTCAATAAATTAGGTGATGATTGGAGATGCCCGGTATGTGGAACTGACAAATCCAGTTTTGAACTTATCAGATAATTTTATTATAATTAGCTTATAATTAACAATAAAAAATATTTAAATGCTGTTTTTGATATTATTTTTTTCAGAGTTTAGAGTATAAATTGTAATCTTCATAAACTCAAAGTCTCTGCATCATATTGTTGCTTATCATAAACTAATTATTTTAACTAAAAGGAGAGAATGAATGAATTCAATAAAAGGAACAAAAACAGAACAGAATCTGCTCAAAGCATTCGCAGGTGAATCACAAGCCAGGATGAGATATAATTACTTTGCCAGCCAGGCAAAAAAGGAGGGTCTTGAACAGATTGCTTCTATTTTCGAAGAAACAGCATTGAACGAAAAAGAACATGCCAAGAGGTTTTTCAGCTTTCTTGAAGGTGGGCCTGTAGAAATTACCGCAACATATCCGGCAGGAATAATCGGCACAACTCTTGAAAACCTTAAAGCCGCTGCTGATGGAGAAAAAGAAGAGTGGACAATCCTATACCAGGATTTTGCCAAAATAGCTGAACAGGAGGGTTTTAAAGAAGTCGCCATTGCTTTTAAAATGATAGCAACTGTTGAAAAAGCACATGAAAGCAGGTATAGAACACTCTATGACAATCTTCAAAATGGAAATGTCTTTTCCAGAAATGGTAAAATAACATGGAAATGCAGAAATTGCGGATATTTACATGAGGGGGACAAGGCCCCTGAAAAATGTCCTGCATGTCTCCATTCGCAATCATATTTTGAAATCAAAGAAACAAATTATTGATTCATCCTCCGATTAAACTCCCCAAAAACGGGGAGTTTAATTAAGAAAAAATTGCACAAAAACATCAAGATACAATTGTTTATTTTCATTCATGTGATCTTTTCAAATATAAAAAACTAATATATGAATTTAAAACATAGATTTTACTTCCGTTCAGCAATTGTTGTCATCTCCTGACAAATTATGCATTTTAAATATTTTATTGCTGATCTTTTAAAAAAATTTTCCTTGCCCGAAACAATACACATTATATTGTCAATTTTTATAATTAAGCACGTTGATCTGTCTGCCGGATAGGAAATGAAACCTATTTCATATTATTCAGATTGTGCTGAATTTAATTTTTGTTTTTTAATGGATAAATATAATATTTTAACAAAGATGTATCTGATAAATATTAATCTGCCTATCCATGAGCAAAAATGCAATTAATAATTAAGATGTTGAGGAAACTAAATGTTCAATATAAAAAATATTCAGATTACAAGCAGTGAACTCAATATTAAGGAAAAACAGGTTAAAGCTGTTGCACTCCTTCTTTCTGAAGACTCAACAATACCTTTTATCGCCCGTTACAGAAAAGAGGTTACGAATGGTCTTGATGAGGTACAGATAACCTCAATCCGTGATAGACTTGAACAGCTTGAAGAACTCGATAAAAGAAGAGAATCTATTCTTAAATCTATGACAGAGATGGAAAAACTTACTCCGGAACTCGAAAAAGAAATCCTATCAGCAAAAACCATGGCAAATCTTGAAGATATATATCTACCTTTTAAACCTAAACGAAAAACAAGAGGTAGCATAGCAAAAGAAAAAGGGCTCGAACCTCTTGCCGTACTTATTTATTCACAAAAAATGTTTGATCTTGAAAAAACTGCATTAAAATATCTGAATACTGAATTCGGTTTAAATACAACCGATGATGTTCTTCAGGGAGTGCGGGATATTATAGCGGAATGGATAAATGAAAACGGAACCGTAAGACAACAGATACGTAACCTGTTTATACAACAATCTTCAATGTCCTCAAAAATAATCAAGGGGAAGGAGGATGATGGTGAAAAATATCGTGACTATTTTGAATGGTCTGAATCAGTTTCAAAAGCTCCTTCACACAGGATTCTCGCACTTCTCCGCGGAGCGGATGAAGGTTATCTTACAGTTCATTTTTTACCGGAAGAAGATGAGGCTTTAAAGATATTAGGAAATGAAATCATTAAAAATGACAACGCATTTTCCACCCAGGTCCGCCTGGCTGTAAAAGATTGTTATAAACGACTTATGAGCCCATCAATGGAAACTGAAATCAGATCTGCGTTAAAAAAACGTGCTGATGAAGAAGCCATAAAAGTCTTTTCAGACAATATCAAAGAACTTCTTATGACCTCTCCCCTTGGCGAGAAGTCAGTTCTTGCCCTTGACCCTGGGTTTCGTACAGGATGCAAACTTGTGATCTTAAACAGACAGGGGACTCTCCTTTATAATGACACAATTTATCCCCTTGAACCTCACAACAAAAAAACGGAATCAGCTAAAACAATTATTGAACTATGTAAACAATATAAGATCGAAGCTATCGCAATAGGAAACGGTACCGCAGGGAGAGAAACGTTTGTTTTCTGCAATGAACTAAAACTTGAAAATTTAATAATTACAATGGTCAATGAAAGCGGAGCATCCGTCTATTCTGCATCGGAAACAGCCAGAAAAGAATTCCCTGATCACGATGTTACTGTAAGGGGTGCCGTCTCAATAGGAAGAAGACTTATGGATCCGCTGGCAGAGCTTGTAAAGATTGATCCCAAAGCTATTGGTGTGGGTCAATATCAACATGATGTTAACCAGAAGGATCTTAAAAAATCTCTTGATGAAGTTATTTCAAGCTGCGTCAATTCAGTAGGAGTTGAAGTAAATACCGCAAGCGGTCACCTCCTGAGATATGTTTCAGGGCTCTCACCGAAAATGGCTGATACCATAGTTGAAGCAAGAACCATAAAGGGTCCCTTTAAATCAAGAGATGAACTGAAAAAAATTCAGGGAATGGGATCAAAAACTTTTGAACAGGCCGCAGGTTTTCTTCGCGTAAGGGATTCGAAAAATCCTCTTGATAGAAGTGCAGTTCATCCTGAAAGTTATAAAATTGTCGAACAAATGGCTTCTGACCTTTCATGTACTGTAACTGATCTGATGAACAACAGCTTGTTAAGGGAAAAAATTATTCTTAAGAATTATATAAATGAAAATATCGGTCTCCTTACTCTTAATGATATAATGAATGAACTTGCACTCCCCGGACGAGATCCCAGGAAAGTGTTCCAGTCATTTAACTTTTCAGAAAGAATTCACCGGATTTCTGATCTAGAACCTGGAATGAAGCTTCCAGGAATTGTAACCAATGTTACTGCCTTCGGCGCTTTTATTGACATAGGAGTACATCAAGACGGTCTTGTACATATCAGCCATCTTTCAGACAACTATGTAGAAAAACCATCTGATATTATAAAAATCCATCAGAATGTATATGTTACCGTTCTTGATGTTGATATGGAAAGAAAAAGAATATCTCTTTCAATGAAACAGAATCCTGAAAAAGATGAACTGAAAAAAGAAGGCAAACCGGATAAGACAAAAAAAGAAATACAGGAAAAAGATTCTGGTAAAAAAAATACTTTGAAGAAATCACAATCTCTAAGAAACAGCCCCTTTTCCGGGTTATCAGATATGATCAAGAAATAACATCAACAGCTTAAACAATTTTTAACCATTAAAAAATACCAGTATTTTACGATTGACGTATATGTAATATTAATAATATATTTAATACAATACTCACACTAGAGGTTTTAAAAAATGAACGAAAACCGTCAATATCCACGTTATGATAAAGAAATGAAAATTCAGTATTCATTATTCGATAACAGTATTATAAGCAGCACTAACGGGAAAGTATACAACATCAGTCTTGGCGGAATATATATGGTTACTGAGCTTCTTGTGGAAGCAAATTCAATACTTGATATGATATTTTCATTCGTAAAAAATGATGAACTTATCATTCTTAAAACTACAGGTAAAGTTTTAAGATCAGGAACTGTAATTTCAGATTCAGAGGTTAATAAAAAATATGATTTATCACCGGAAGATGGCACTTTTTTTGCAGTAATAAAATTTTCAGAACCTTTCGTTGAACTTTCGTTCATGCTTCATTAAAAATATTTTTATTTATTATGCTTATTTAAACGATAGCGAATTACTCTTTACTGAAACAACTATTTAGACTTACATCTTTCCGGAGCTTTATAAAATATAAAATCGCAAACATTACATATTCTATTTTTATCTGATTAATAATATTTATTTACTTATTAAAACGTATATTGTTATTTAATCAATTAAACAGGTTGTCTTAAATGAAAACAAACGTAATTCGTATTCTTGAGTCAAAAAAAATCCCGCATACAACAATAGAATATAATTACAAAGAAGATTGTTTAGATGCAGTTACAGTTGCAGAAGCAATCGGTACTCAGCATGAAACAGTTTTTAAAACCCTTGTGGCAAGAAATGATAAAAACATGACAATGATTTTCGTAATTCCGGGCAATTTTGAATTAAATTTAAAGAAAGCAGCCGCCATTTCAAATTCAAAAAGTATTGAAATGCTAAAAGTAAAAGAATTGTTACCTGTTACAGGATACATCCGAGGCGGATGTTCTCCAATTGGGATGAAGAAATTATTCCCTGCATTTATCGATGAAACAGCAATGCTTCACGAAATAATTTATATAAGTGCAGGAATTCGGGGTATGCAGATATCTATGTCTCCCATTGATCTCTCTGAAGTTATAGAAGGTAAATTTTGCGATCTTACATGAGCTGTTAGCGGTATTTCATTAAGCAATTATCTCCGGCAAAAATGCCAAAACAAATTTCAAATCATATATTAAAAATAAAAGCAGGCTTTAGTCCTGCTTTTATTTTTTCTTCTCTTTGCCGCTGTTTATTTCAGATCATTCGTCAGTTTATATTTTTCAAGCATATGAAAAATAATGCTTAAAATCATACCTACAACAGTTGCAAGCGCCATTCCGCGAAGTTCTACATGACCAATCTTTACAAATGTTCCGCTTATACCAACTATAAAAACTACTGATGTAAGAACAAGATTTGATGATTTACTATAGTCAACCTTCTCTTCAACAATCATCCTTATACCCGAAGCTGCAATAATTCCAAAAAGGAGAAGGCATATTCCTCCCATTACAGGTGATGGTATAGATTGAATCACTGCAGAAAGCTTTCCTATGAATGCAAGGATTATTGAGATAACTGCTGCACCACCGATTATCCAGACGCTATATACTCTAGTTATAGCCATAACACCAATATTTTCACCATAAGTAGTTGTCGGAACAGATCCTGTAAATCCTGAGATAACCGTAGAAATTCCGTCTCCCATCAGTGATCTGTGAAGTCCCGGATCTACTGTAAGATCCTTCTCAACAATTTTACCTGTTACAAGGAGATGGCCTATATGTTCTGATATTACTACAAGCGCAGCCGGAAGTATTACAATTATCGCATTAATATTAAATTTAGGAGTATAAAACGTCGGAATTGCCAGGTAACCTGCTGCAGCTACTCCGTCAAATTTAACCAATCCCATACTCCATGCAGCTATATAACCTACAATAATAGCTATCAATATCGGAATAACAGATAAAAATCCCCTGAAAAGAATAGACCCAAACACAGCAACTGCAAGCGTAATCATGGAAATAACAATCCAGTCACCGGTTATTTGTGGATGATAAGAAGCAGGTATAAGTCCCGCCATTTGCGCAGCTACGCCGGCAAGCTCAAGACCTATAAGTGCCACAATCGGACCCATTGTCGCCGGAGGGAGTACAACTTTTATCCAGTCCGGTCCGAAAACACCTATTATCAGAGCTACCAGAATAAATACACAGCCTGCCGCGATGAATCCGCCAAGTACAAATGAATAATTTGCCTGCCATAAGTTTTTATCGGTGCCAAGAACAACAAAAACCGGTGATATAAAAGCAAAACTTGAACCAAGAAAAGCCGGGGCTTTCCCCTTACAGATAAAAAGATAGATTAATGTTCCAACGCCGTTCATTAAAAGTACAATGGCCGGATCAATACCAAACAGTGTAGGTACAAGAACTGAAGCGCCAAACATTGCAAAAAGGTGTTGAAGACTTAAAGGAAAGCCCTCCAGAAAGCCCACCTTTTCCTCTACCTGGATAATTCTTCGTGGCATAATACACTCCTTTTACGATAATTTGTTATTTATATAGGATGCAGGTCTCCGTAAGATTTACTGAAGCTAACTAATAAATTGTAACTCTCGAATAATATCTGCAATCTCAAGCTTTACAACTATTCATAAATCTTATCCGAAAAAGCCTTTGAAACATATCAGATTTTATTAAAAAATCAAACCTGAGTCCAGTCAAGATATTTACAGATAATTGAGTATTTTCCTTATAATTTAAATTATTTATAGTTATTTATACAGATTGCTTTAATTGTTCCAGAGCATTTAACAAATATTATTTTTTAGAGTCTCATTGTTATAACAATATATATTCTTTATTCAGACATGAAGAAATTTTTCTCGCTTCCTGCAATTCCTGCAAAGATTTTACTCATTATGTGTTTATTATTAATTTCATTATAGTTAAATTTTCAAAGGTTATAATAAACTAATAAATAAAAAATTTCATAATTGTTTTTTTAATGAAACAATAATTTATAATTATTTCTTACCTTTCAGTAAAGACAATTATAACTCAATTTTACAAAGGTCAAAGAGTGAGCTTCATTTCATAAACACTAATGAACGTGCCATCTGTTGTAAAACAGAGATTTGGTAACTATATATATTAATGAATTATTAATAATAATCAAGATAATTTCTTGAAAACAATAAAAGCATTATATAGAGTGATAAATCTTTATGATTATCAAGGAATTATCCATGAACGATAAAAAGAAACCCATAATAGCATTTACAAGATTTTCACCTTATATGATCATTGACGCTGACAAAATTGAGAAATACAATGGTGAAATTATAAATATTGATTCTGTTGCATCTCTATGCAGATGCGGTCAGTCAGAGAAAAAGCCATTCTGTGACGGAACTCATTCCATAAATGGAATAGACGGGGAAAAACAACCGGACAGGGATCCTTATAAATGGAAAGACTATCCCGGGAAAGATATAACTGTTCATTTTAATCTCGGTGTATGCTCGCATGATGGTTCCTGTGTAAGAATGCTGCCTAAAGTATTTAACATAAACATAAGACCATGGATCAGCCCCGATAACAGCGATGTAGACAGAATAATTGATGTAATAAAACATTGCCCTTCCGGCGCATTAAGCTATACATTAAACGATAAAAAATTTACAGACTTTTACAATGGAGAACCGAAAATTAAAGTGTCAAAAAGAGGTCCCCTTGAGTTTTATGGAGGAATTATTCTCAAAGATGATCAGGGATCAAAACCTGAAACATATGACCATTTTGTTCTCTGCAGATGTGGTTATTCGAAAAATAAACCCTTCTGCGACGGGAAACATCTAAAACATAAATTTACAGATAAATAAAATAATGCATAATAAATCTATAAGTATTAAAGCGGAAAATATAGAAAAAAAATTCGGAAAAACATTTCTGTTCCGTAATATTAATTTTAATCTTGATACGGGTGATACGTTTTATATTACGGGACCTAACGGTTCAGGCAAATCCACTTTACTGCAAATTCTTGCCGGTATTCAAAAAACTACATCCGGAAATGTAATATACTCGTCGGATAATTCTGTTATAAACATTGAAAATTATAAAAATTTTTTCGGGTTTACTGGTCCTCAGGTTAATCCTTATGAAATGCTTACTGCAACAGAAAATCTTAAATTTTCATCCGCTGTTTCGGTCAATGAGAATCTGATAACTGAATATCTTGAAAAATTTGATCTTTACCGGCACAGAACCAAACATGTTAAATATTATTCATCAGGCATGAAACAAAGACTTCGTCTCATACATGCTCTCATAAACAATCCTGAAATACTTATGTTCGATGAACCCTGCAGCAATCTCGATTCAAAGGGGCGTGATATTTTTTACACTATTCTTGAAGACCTAAAAATAAATAAAATTGTTATCATTGCAACAAACGAATCTGATGATATAAATCTCTGCTCAAGAGGAATTAATCTTGAACAATAGAATTTTAAGTAATATAAAGAAAGATTTTCTCATTGAATCAAGAAACAGGTCGGCGATAAATATAAGCTTCGCCTTCGCCGGTATTACAACCCTGTCAGTAAGCCTTGCTGCAGGTGGTAGCTCGTTTTCACCCGCAGTCAATGCAATCATTTTCTGGATTATCCTTTTTTTCAGCGCAATGAGCGGTCTTGCGCATATATTCATCAGGGAGGAGGAGGAAAAAACATCTTTATTTCTTTCACTCTGCTTTTCACCCGAAGAGATTTATCTTTCAAAGCTGATTTTCAACATAATAATATTTCTCATTATATCCGCAATAGTAACAGTACTTTACCTTTTCTTTCTCCAGATTTTTCCGGCTAATATATTCTTTTTCATTCTTACAGTAATCTCCGGAAGCATCGCAATCGCAACGGTCACAACAATTCTTGGCGCGATAGTTTCGAAAGCGGGTAGCGGAAGTTCCCTCTTTACAGTAATTTCATTCCCAATACTACTCCCGGTTTTGTGGACGTCTATTAATCTTACAACTGTTTCAATTGACAGTACAGTGGTTCCGGAATATAAAAGCATCGTTTTTTTACTTGCCTTCTCCGGTGTAATAGTTTCAGTTTCATATCTTACTTTTAAATTTATCTGGACGGAATTATAAAATGAAAATATATAATCACATTCTATTCGTCTTACATATTTTTATAATAATGCCTGCTGTTTACCTGATGGCACTCATATGGTCACCTCGAGCAGAGTTTCTCGGAGACTCCGGCAGAATTATTTATTTTCATGTACCTGTAGCATGGCTTTCGGTAATTTCGTTCGTTATTGCCGGTTATCACTCCATCAGGATACTTCTTTCAGATAATAATATTGTTGAAAGAGAGTATAAATCATACAATGCAGCCTATGCCGGAATTATCTTTACAGTTCTTACAGTAGTAACCGGCTCAATCTGGGCAAAAATAAGCTGGGGTACATACTGGAACTGGGACCCCAGAGAAACATCAATAGTAATATTGATGCTTATCTACATCTCATACTTCAGCCTTTATTCCGCTTTAAGCGAAAATTCGAACAGAATAAGAATAAGTTCTGTTTATCTTTTAATTGCTATGATAACAATGCCTTTTTTTATATTCGTAATACCGAGAATTTATCCGTCACTCCATCCGGATACAATAATAAATGCTGATAAAAAAATCCATCTTGAAGCGTCAATGAAGCTTACTCTTCTCACTTCAATATGTGTATTTACAATATTCTATGGATATATCTACAGCCTGATGAACAGAATAAGTTTCATTGAATTCAAATTCCAGGAGAAACACAATGATGATTGAAATTACAGCGACAATACTGATAATATGGGTTGGTATAGCTCTGTTCCTTTACAGACTTGACAGAAAGGTCCGGAAGATTGAGGAGGAGCTTGGTGAAAAATAAAAAAATTTTCGTTTTCATCATCGGACTGATTCTTCTTGTAACAGCAATCATTTCTCTCAGCGATGATCTTTTCTCCCCCTACGTTACATTTCATTATGCCGAAAAACACCCGGGAAAATACGTTCAGGTAATCGGGAAAAGAGTGAAAGATGCCGAGGTAAAGCATGATGGTGCTGGTTACTCCTTTGAACTCTCCGATGAAAACAACAATATACTCTATGTTGTTCATAATGGTGTTAAACCCCAGAACTTTGAGCATACTGAAAAGGTTGTAGTGCTTGGGAAATTCTCTTCAGATAAAAAAACATTTGAAGCTGATAAGGTACTTGTGAAATGCCCGTCAAAATACCAGAAGGAAAATAAATAATATGAATACAGGAACTATAATATTAAGCACAGCTCTGATGCTTTCAATAGCATCTGTTTTTTTTATGATCAGAAGTATCAGCAATGAAAAAAAATCGTTTCTTGCTGGGAAAAGAATTTTCTACATTACATCCATTCTAATAATGTTTGCTGTTCTTGTTCTTTTCAATGCAATTATTAATAATGAATTTCAATATGCATACATTTTCAGCAATTCATCAAAAGCCATGCTGACGCAATATAAAATCGCTGCGATCTGGGCTGGCAATGAGGGAAGTTTCCTTGTCTGGCTTTTTCTTCTGAATATGTGTGGAATTGTTTTATTAAGGAAAACTAATGAATTTACTCCGGCAGTTCTCACTTCTATAATGGTAGTGCAAAGTTTTATACTTCTTATTCTTCTGGTAAAAAATCCATTTTCTTATATATGGAATATCTCTCCGAATGATTTCCATCCTGGTGAAATTCCCGGAGATGGAAACGGGATGAATCCTCTTCTTATGGATCCATGGATGATTGCTCATCCTCCTGTATTATTCCTCGGCTATGCGTCATCTACAATACCTTTCGGATATGCTATAGCAGCTCTTATTAAAGGGGATTTCGATAGTTGGGTAAAGAGATCATTCCCATGGTTAATTTTCAGCATGCTAACTCTCGGAGCAGGTATATTTATGGGAGGGTACTGGGCGTATAAAGTCCTGGGCTGGGGTGGATACTGGGGATGGGATCCGGTTGAAAACTCCTCACTAATACCATGGCTTGTTTCTGTAGCACTGATGCATGGACTCATGCTTCAGACCAGAAAAGAAATTCTAAGAAAAACAAATATCTTTATGGCCCTTGCTTATTTTATTCTGGTTTTTTTCAGCACCTTTTTGACAAGAAGCGGAATACTCTCTGATTTTTCAGTTCATTCTTTTGGAAAATCCAGTGTCCTTTACTTCCTGCTGGGAAACATAATATTTTTCCTTGCTATTTCAGTTTTTCTTTTTGCAAAACGTTACAAGCAGATTAAATCAAAAAAAATCAGCACCGACATTTTCACATTCGAAGGTATAACTGTTTATGGGATCATTATACTGCTTCTTTTTGCCCTGATTGTTCTGGCTGGGACTACAATGCCGATTGTAACAGGCCTCTTCAACAATCCGGCGAACGTTACTGAAAAATTCTATAATAATATTTCCACACCATTCGGTCTGATGATTCTTTCATTTATTACTCTTTCAATGTTTGCCTCCCGCAGTTATTTAAAAAAAGATATAATTATTGCTGTGATTTTTTCAATAATAACCGGAATACTTTTTAACATTCTTTCCACAAAGAATCCGGCAGCTATTCTCTTTTCAATACTTTCATTTTTTCTCTCTTCAATGATATTTCTTGATTTAAAAAAGAATACAAATATAATTAATCTCTCTTCAAGAATTGCCCACCTTGGAGTGGCAATATTCATACTCGGTGTTATTGCATCAAATCTTCATTCATGGAGCGAACAGAAACACGTTAATGTCGGCGAATCCATTCAGGCAGGCAGTTCTATAACACTAAAAGGTTTCCAGGAAGGGGAAAAATCTCATGTACTGATATCAGTTGCGGAAAATGGTACATCACATGATGCTCAAATGGCATACTATATTGACCAAAACACCGGTGAAGTAAACTACAGAGCTCCATATATTATTAACAGCATTTCCGGAGATATTTATATAACACCTCAACTCTACAATTTTTCCAGAATAAATTACAGCTCCGCACTACTGCATGAAAATGATGAAAGAAACATAAGCGGGCATACAGTCAAGTTCTATGGATTTGTGACAGATAATATGGGAAAAGATGGAATGACCATACTCTCCAATATAATGGTAGATGGAAAAAAATATTTTCCCGGTATAAAAATAACAAAATCGGGTGAGACTGAAAAAATAGATCAGAAAATGCCGGGTACAGATACAATCATATCAATTGAGAGTTTAAATGCAAACCACAGAACCGTGGGAATATTCATTACACCTGAGAAAAATGCCGTGATACCTCCTGATTATGCAATACTGGAAATATCTCATAAACGACTGATCTGGGTAGTCTGGCTTGGAACGATTCTTATTGCTTCAGGATTTATAATTGCAATGATACGGGTAATTAAAGATCAATAGGCTGCAGCCTACCGGCTGTTGGAATAGAAGAACATATCTGTTTCGTGCTTAAGCAGAAATTTTTTAATTTCTACTCCGCCGCCGTAATTACCAATAGATCCATCCTTTTTAATAACACGATGACACGGAATAATTAAAGGAAAATTATTCTTCGCCATACAATTTCCAGTAAATCTTGCTCCACGGGCAATTCCGCTGTATTCAGCAAGATCACCATATGAAATTGTCTTTCCAGGTCTAATCTCTAAAAGCTTTTTATAAATCCTGATTTCATTTACTGTATAGCTGCTCATATCGAGGTGAAGAACTGTATCTGTATCTCTCTCAGAATTACTTGATGAAGATTTAATATCAAAAACAATTTTTAAACTGCTTCTTTTCCCGGTAAAATAATCATCAAAAAAAGAAATTGTTTTAATTATAGGATCAGGTATAAAATTTTTTTTATTGCTTAAAGGTTTTTTCCCTTTAATAATATCAATTTTCAGAAGATTCCAATTGTCAGAAAAAATTTCAAGAACCAGCCCTGGAAATGCTGCTACATAGCTGTAAATATCTTTCTGTTCGTCAGCAGACATCGTTAAAAATCTTCCTTATCTGAATTTCATCTGTTCTGATCTGCTTTATAAGAGACTCAGCCGATTCGAATTTTACAACATCCCTAATTTTTTCAAAAAATTCTAATTTTACAATTTCACCGTAAATATTTTTATTAAAATCAAAAATATTTATTTCGATTGTTTTCTCTTCTCCATCAAATGTCGGGTTATACCCGATATTCAGCATCCCATGATAAACCGTATTATCTTTAAAAATTATTGAAGCGGCATATGTTCCATTACCCGGAATAATTTTATCCAAATGATCCGGCGAAATATTTGCTGTGGGAAAACCAAGCCCCCTCCCCCTGCCAGCACCTTTAACAATGTGTCCTGTGAGTGTGTATCTTCTTCCTAAGAGTCTTGCAACCATCTGCATATTGCCTTTATCTATCTCATGCCTGAGTAATGTTGACGAAATCACTTCCTCTTCACATACTTCCTCTTCCACACGATTAACGATAATTCCCGTTTTCGCTGAAAGCTTCATGAGGTAATCGATATTGCCTTCCCTGTTTTTACCGAAGGCATGATCGTATCCAATTACAATCTCCTTCACCTTCAGTTTTCCTATAAGAAGTTCATTGTAAAACTGGTCTGCAGTAAGATTGGAAAATTCCCTGGTAAAATTCAGCATAATGATATTGTTGATTCCAAGAGCATGAAGCGCCTGTTGTTTTTCTTCAATAGTAGTTATCATTCTACAGACTGATTCGGGATGGAATAATGTCCTTGGATGATTTTTAAAGGTGATAACCACCGGTATTCCATTATGTTCCCTGGAGCTGGATATTAATTTTTCAATAATCTTCCTGTGCCCCAGATGTACACCATCAAAATTTCCGATAGTAACAACAGGATTCTGAAACAATCCGTTATTTACAGGAATTTCATTGTAAATTTTCAATTCAGGATTTCCCATTAATTTTTCACCACAAAATTCATCTATTATTAAGCCATTTGAATATTAACCGGCACCTTTTCAAGAATTTTTTAAATTAATAAAATGTTCAGCTTTTAAACCTTATCATTGTTGTGTGCAATGGAAAGATTTAATTTTCTGTTTGCCCTAAAATACATATTCTGAAATTATTACTGTAAAAGGTTTGTAAAACCTTAATTAATACATAATCTATACTATACACTTTTTCCGATATATTAATATACTCAAATCAGATCTACGTTACAGCAATTTGTTTAATATGCTGTTTCTGATAAGTGATATAACAACAGGATTTATCAGGCATACCTGTAATAAATCAACGTTTTTTTAACATCAGGATTTACTTGAAAATTATCACACTTCATATACAGAAGGACGTGATAAGATGATTTAATAAATGACTATATTAAATGGCCAATACGAATGAAAAAAACAATTTTATGAAAAAACTTGTAATTGGTTCAAAAAAAATATTTTCTTCATTATCAATACTTTTATCAATCACTTTAATATATTCGATTTTTTTAAATGCTCAGGATACCGATTACTTTTCAGTACTTAAAGCAAATAAAGAATCTGTACAGATCGGAAAATATCTGATATATTCACAAAACGATATTCTTTTCTGCAATGGGGATGATCCGGCCGGAAATGCCAACAATAAAGCTGCAGAACTTATGATGTCCGGTAAATTTCCCGAAGCACTAAATATTCTCGAAGATGGCCTCGAAAAAGCCCCTCTTTTTTTCCCTTTCAGATACAATGCCGGAATCTGTACTCTTTATATGAATAGACTTCAAATTTCACTTATTCATTTTCTGAAAGCTGAACAGCTTGTACCTGATTATTCAAAAATTTATCTTCAGACAGGTTATATTTATGGGAGGTTAAACCGAGAAAACGATGCTCTTGAAAAGTTCCGCATAGGACTGAAAAAAAATCCCAGGGAATTGAATACTTATATTCTTATCGGTGATATATATTATAACAGGAACCAGCTAAGAACCGCTAAAAAATATTATGAAACAACCATCACTCTTCAGTATTCATTCCCGAATGGAATTTTAGGGCTGGCTAAAATTCACTTTAAAAATAAGGAATATCTTAAATCCATTGTGCTCCTTAAATCTATTGATACATCATCGGAATATGATAAATCATTTCATTACTATTTCGCTGAATCTGCTTTTAAAACAGGAGATTATAAAACAGCAGTTGTACAATATGAAACCTTACTCAAGTTTAAAAATGACCGGTTCTTTCTAGTTAACTCAATGTTTTTAATTAAACATAAACTTGAATTATCCAAACGTTTCGCTGAAAGATAAAAGAACCGTTACAAACCAGCAAAACAGATTGAATTACTTAATCAGCAATATTTTCATGACATAGATTTTATAAAAACTATTTTCTTTCATTTCAATAAAGATGAGATTATAATTAAATTACATATAAAATTATAGTTCAGATACTATTATCTAATTGTTAATTTTGATATTTCCACTCTATATAAATTATATGTATTATTAAGCATCTGCCGGACATTTTTACTCAACTCCCTGTCTGTTGAACGTCTGTTTACATATCGCTCAATCTCCTCAAGCTGTTCTCTCAGCTTTACTCCGATATTTTCAAGTTCACCCGCTATAGCTATTGATGTTGTTGATCTATTGCCTGTTTTAAGATTTTTTATCTGTGCAGCGATCTGGGACTGTTCCTGTCTGGCTTTTAAAATTTCTGCCTGTTTGTTTTCCAGCATTGCAAATGTAATATTCCTGAAATTAACACTCGTCATTAATTCAAAATGATTTCTGTCTGACAGCTCTCCAGAATATAAAATTTCAGGAATTGGTGCCAGATAATAATCTTCACTTATTCTATTTGCTAACTTATTATCAATTACAGTTTTATTTATAAACGGCATATTATGATTTGTATTAAGACTTTTTTTACTGTAATCAAAAATTTCATCTCCAACCAGTATATAATTATCAAATATTATAACCATTCTTGTGTTAATGTTTTTTTTATAAATATTAGTATTGTTTATTTCTTTTAATCTCTTATTGATTTCATTTACGGCTTTAATTGAATTCAGTGAAACATCAAACCATGCTGTTATACGATTGTTGTCTTTGTCAGAAATCACTCCGGAATTATCAATTACCGGTTTCACTATTATTGAATCTATTTTAAGATAAAACTCAATTAATTGATAAAAATTCATATCTCTTGTCAAATCATCAAAGTTCTCAACAGTAATATATAAAACCGTAAGTTGCCGTTTTTCGCAATTCTCAAGCTTATGAGTTTCTCTTGGTGCAGATCCTGTTCCTAAAGAAGGAATTTCAAATTTCCTGAATATGTTAATTATAAAGCTTTCAATCTCCTTTAATTCTTCTTCAGGAAGTTTTTTAATCAGATAAATAATATCTTCACTTATGCCGAATTCCTCTTTTAATAATGAAACCAGGAAAAAATAAAAATCCGGAGTTCGGATATCACGCAAAATTGATAATATCTCCCTCTGGATTATTTTATTTTTAATTATCAACATCTCTCTTATAGATCTGAATGCATCTTTATTACCAAGACGAATAAGTATCATGCATGAAAAAATTCTTACCTTAATATCCGGATCTTTCAGATATTCCTGGACAAACCTCACAATCTGCTGTTTATTATAATCACTCTTATAGGCTATTATGGAACAGATTGATTTCACTACAGCTTCTTTTAAAATAGGTTCTTTTACTTTATAAAAAAGATCATTTAAATACTCAATATCCTCACTGATACAACAATTACCCACTCCTATTATGGCCAATCTTCTAATATCACTCTCCGGATTATTTTCTATTACACTCTTAAATACAACAATTGCATTTATATTTAATATAACATCCTGTTCGGCAAGAATTGATACTATACCGCGGGTCACATCATTACCATTAGATGAATTATTTTTCAGATACTCGACAAGAATATTAATAAGCCTTTTCTCGGTAAAAAGAGGAAGAAGTGATACAGCTTTTATCTGATCTTCCGCGCTCCCAGCTGTTAGCATAATTTCAATTTCACTCAGCATGTAGGAATAATTAATCCTGCATAAAGCATTTATCGCAGAATCATAAATCTTTTTATCAGGATATTTTTTCAAATAATTGTACATATAGACAAGAGATTTCGCCGCATCATCAATATTCAATACATTAATGATATTACACAGTCTGACAATTCTAGATTGAAGATACCTCTTTTCAAAATTGATCGAATCAAACCGCGAAGCGGTGTTTTCTCTTGAAACTCTGTCTTCATCTATTACGAGATCAATGAAAAGTGAAAAAGCTTCCTGATCCTCATCATCAATATAATAAATCCATTCTGATAAATAGGAAAGAATTTTAAGAGGGAGATCTTTCTCTTCAGAGGTAAGATCTGCAATAAGTTTTCTTTTCTGTTCCGGATTCAGGTATTTTAAAATTGATGATCGTATTTTCTTGAAACTTTCAGGCAGTGAACTTTCAGTAACATCAGGAATCATAAATTCACGCCTGTAGGTTTCAAAATATGATTCAAGAGTAGATGTTATATTTCCGAAAAGTTTGTCCCGGAACAGAATATCTGACCTGTTTTTCTTTTTCTCAGAAAAATACTTTGCGAAAATCTCAACTATAAGGGCGTTATTTTCTTCTGTCTCAACACTCATTGAAATCAGATTTCTGAGAAGTTTTTCCGGAAAGCGAAGTCTTGTTATGTTGCTGTGAATTGAAAAAAATGTTTTTCTGATTAATTCATTGTTTTTTGATTCAAGCGCTTTCATTACGTAAATTACAGCTTCCCGATGATTGCATGACAACATTGCATTTATATATGAATTTTTTGTTTCTACTGAAAAATCGTCAAATCTGGATGTAATTTTACCAAGTAAAACTTTTATGTTAAGAATAAGTCCTTCTTCCTCACTCATTTCCCTGTTGAGATTAAAAAGCGGAGGCGTATATTCTTCTTTTTCAACATCATCTTCTTTTACTAAACTGAGATTCATGTTATATATTGATAAAAAAACATGATTGGAAATATTATCATTGTTTCTTTTTATAAGTTCTTCAAATATTTCCGGTTTTTTCAATATAGACACGGCATTAATAGCCCCTTCAAGTATTACCGGATCTGAATCTGGATTATTTATTACTGAAATCAGGTATTGATGAAACGTCTTGTCTGATTCACCAATTTTTTTTAATACATTAAAGCATTTCTTTATTATGAATGCTTTTTCAGTTTCATTTTTTTTATTTTCAATAAACTGGATTAATGATTGAACTTCATTCGCCGATCCATTTTTATATAGAAAATCAAGAATGATAAACAACTCTTCATCCAGCGGATCTTTTTCAAGAATTGTCATAAATACTGGAATCAGTGAAAGATCATTAAATTCCGAAAGAGAATGAAGAGCGCTTAAACGGATATCCCCCCCTTTTTCAATTTCCCGTATAAGAATCTCTTTTCCGGCATTTGATTTGGCACAGGCAAGAATCTTATGAAAAGCAATTCTTTCGTAAGGGTCGAGCTTGAAATTTCTGCTTATTTCAAGTTTAATAGACTGTAAAAAATTCTTATCTTCGCTCAAAGTCTTACACCTGCCGTTTGATTATTTGTAAATAATAAATTCAGTTAATAATTTAATCAAGCAATTATGATTTTTATTTATATATAGATCAGTCATAATGCCGAGCACAAAATGGAATTTTTTAACATGGTCATTTTTCCAGGGTATATAAAAAAGACCTCCACTCCTTAAAACTTTAAAAAAGAGTTATTTTATGCGGCCTAAAATTTTATACTCAATTTCAAATTAGTTAATTTCAGTAAATTAATTGTTATATTGTAAATCTGATTGCAGTTAATTTAAAATTCATTTTTAATAAAAACAATGACTCCATAGCAAAAATTAATGAAATAATCTCCCTGAATGATTTTCAAAATTAATATAACAATACACTCAAACTGGAATAATTATTACACATTATATAAAAAAAATTTGACTATATTTGCAGTTTAATGGTAAATTCGACTGGTAAAATTAATGAACAAATAATATCAAATATTTTTAATAATTATTCAAGGAGCAGCAAAATGAAAAAGGGTCTGATACTTACTTTATCGTTTATTCTAATCACCGTATTTGCATCATGCGGAGGAGGAAAAAATGTTAAAGATGATAAAAAGTCAAATTCAACAACAAAAGAGGAAAACTCAAACAGAGGACAGGCAACAGGTTACGCAACAATATATGATGATGACAAAGCCCTTGCGAGAGACAGAGCCATCGATGATGCAAAAAACAAACTTGTAGCTAAAATACTTGGTGATACAGTTTCCGGTTCATCATTAGTTGAAGATTTTAAACTTGTCTCAAGTGTTATTGAAGCAAAATCTTATGGTCTTGTAAAAAATGATAAAATCATTGAAGAGAAACAGGATGGAAATGCATATATTGTTACTATAGAAGGAACAGTAGAAACTGCCGCCGTTGAGGATGCGATAAAAGATGCACTAAACAGATACGGAAAACCGAAATTTATGATTCTTATTAAAGAAACCTTTGAAGGTGCTCAGAATAATCCTGGTTTTACAGTAACTGAACTTAAAATGGAAAGCATAATGGGAGAACTGGGCTTTGATTTTGTTGATGCAGCCACAACACAGGAATTAATGAAAAAAGATAAAGCAAAAATGCTGAAAGCTGTATCAGGATCAGTTTCTGCAGATGTACAGGATCTTCTTTCAGGTATAGGAGCTGATATTATTATTACCGGTGAATCCAAGACTAAAGATCAATCCGCTGCTTTAAAAAGTAATTTTGGTTCATCCAACATGCAGTCTAAATCTGCGATTATTAATATAAAAGCAATAGATGTCTATACAGGAAAAACGCTTGCCAGTATTTCAGAAAATGCTCCTGGCCTCCATATAGAAGCAGAAACAGCCTCAAAAATGGCCATTGAAAACTGCCTTAAAAAATCAACTTTTTTAGGTAAAAAAGATGATGAAGGCTCGTTTAAGTCAGGCCGTTTTATAAGCTCAATAATTAAAAAATTTGTAGAAGCCGCAACCGAAAGAGAAATAACAGTTTTAGTTGCAGGTCTTTCAACAGAAGAGCTTAAAAATTTTGAAAATCAGCTTTTAAACAGAATTAGAGGAGTTAAAAAGCTTAATGAAAAAAAACAAGAGGGAAAATCAGTTAATCTTGAAGTTATATTCTCAGGTAAAACAACAGATTTCAGAGACGAACTGACAGCTAAAGCTGAAAAAATTGGCTTTAAAATTGATATAAAATCGACAACGCCTAACAAGCTGATGATGAACGCGAAAAAACTGAAATAATTTTTTAATTTGTTAACAGCAAAAAAGCCGTCATGAAATGACGGCTTTTTTGCTGTTAAAATGATTTTGCTGATAACGCCATCGCTGCTTTATCGATTGAACCAAACTCCTCTTTAATCCTGTCCCTCAGTACTATAAAATCTCTGTTTCTTGAATAATCAGAAATAAACCTGACATGTCCTGTTCTTCTCGCCACAATAAAGCATTCCTGATCATCCAGACTCAACTGGAGGTACTTATCCAGAGAAGCAAGAATTTTCTCTTTATCAACAGGAAGTTTCCCGTTTGCGTCTTCAATAAGATTCATCATATGGTCACTCTGAATATATGAATCAATACCATCTAATGCTTCTATCATATTTTTAAGCTCTATAACTTTTTCAGTTTCAGTTAACGGTTCCCATTCTCCGCTTTCCATCATTGAAAAAAGCCCGGTACCGGGTACAGGCGTTGCTGTCCGGATCCGTATAAAAGAAGGATTTATTTTATTCAGTACTTTTGCTGTTTCAATTGCATTTTCAGTTGTAAATTTTCTCCCTCCAAGTCCTGGCATAAAATATTCTGAAAGCTCAAATCCAGCTTCAACAACTTTTCTGCCGGCAATAATATGCTCCTCACCTTTAACTCCTTTGTTAATCATCTTCAATACTTCATCAGAACCGGATTCCATTCCTATATGAATACGGTTAAGCCCTGCGGCTCTTATTTTTTTTAATTCATTGACCGTTTTTACAACAAGCGTTTTAGACCTGCTGTAACATGTTATACGTTCAATGGAAGGGAATCTTTCTCTTATATAATTTAAAATATCTACTAAATTATCTGATTTCATCACCATTGAATCCGCGTCCTGAAGAAAAAGGCTCTTAAGCCCATAATACATCCAGAAAAGCATCTGCTGAAGAAAATATTGAGGAATTTTATCAACATTAATAAGGTTTATTATAACATCATCACTTATATAACCACCATTTGTTAAGTTTACTCTTTCAGCAATTTTGGAATATATTGCATACATTGAATCGATATCTTTTTTAATCTCTTCAATAGTCCTTAGTGAAAACTTCTCGTTTTTATATACAGGACAAAATGAACATTTATTCCACGGACAGCTTCTTGTAAGTCTTAAAAGAATACTATGAGCTTCGCTTGGCGGCCTTATTGGCCCTGTTTCAAATTCATACATATTAATCACCATTCAATTGAGTAATTTTGAATTTAAAAAAGTTAAATAATACTTTAAATAAGATCAATGTAAAAAAATAATTTGACACATCATATAGAAAAAAAGTGAATAAATAAAAATTAAAAAGATATCAGGATAATTTAATGGAAGATACAAATGCTCTGATTCAAATACGAATTGATAAAATAAATGAAATAAGAAATAATTTCGGGATCAATCCATTCCCTTATAAATATGATGTAACTCATTACAGTAATGAAATCTTTGCCAATTTTGACCATTATTTTGAATCACAGGAAAAAGTTTCAATAGCCGGACGTATTATGGCAGTAAGAATAATGGGAAAAGCCAGTTTCTGTACCATACAGGACAAAGAGGGTAAAATACAGCTTTATATCTCCGGTGCATCTATTGGAGAACATCACTATAATCTTTTTAAAAAACTGGATCTTGGCGATATAATAGGCGTTAAAGGTACAGTAAAAAAGACCAAAACCGAAGAGATAACTGTTTTTATTGATGAACTCACACTCCTTACAAAGAATATTCGTCCGCTCCCTGTTGTTAAGGAAAAAGATGGCGAAACATTCGATCTTTTCGCAGATAAGGAACTGAGATACAGAAACAGGCAGGTAGATTTGATTGTAACTCCAGGAGTTAAGGAAACTTTTAAAAAACGAATAAATATCATAAGAAATATCAAAAAAATTCTTGATGAAAAAGATTTTTATGAAGTAGAAACTCCTATTCTTCAGCCTGTTTACGGTGGTGCTGCCGCTGCGCCATTTACATCCCATCACAATGCCCTTGATATAAATCTATATCTCAGAATATCACTTGAACCATATCTTAAAAGACTCATTGTCGGGGGATTCGACCGGGTTTATGAAATCGGAAAATGTTTCAGAAACGAAGGCATTGACAGAACGCATAATCCTGAATTTACCATGCTTGAGCTTTACCAGGCATACGGTGACTACAATGATATGATGAAAATCGCTGAAGAGCTGATTGTTAATACAGCATTAAAGGTTAATGGATCAACAAATATAACTTTTGACGGAAAAAATATAGATCTTAAAACTCCCTGGAAAAAAATGAAAATGACAGACTCGATTAAAGAATATTCAGGGCTTGATGTAATGACTATGGACGATGAAGAGCTTAAACAGGCAGTGTTAAAACATGGCGGAGAGATTAAAGGGGATTTTATACGAGGATTAGCCGTAGACGAACTTTTCCAGATACTAGTAGAACCTAAACTTATCCAGCCTACATTTATAACACATCAACCTTTGGAGACAACACCTCTTTGCAAACCAGATATTGACGATGAAAGATTTCTCCAGAGATTCGAGCTTTTTATTAATGGAACTGAATTTGCAAATGCATACAGTGAGTCTAATGATCCGGTTTTCCAGAGAAAAACTCTTTATGAGCAATCCCTTAGAAGAGAAATTGATGAAGAAGCCCCACCCATGGATGAAAATTTCGTTCAGGCAATTGAAGCTGGAATGCCACCCACAGGCGGCATGGGGATTGGAATAGACCGTTTTGTTATGCTTCTTACAGGTGAAACTACTATAAGGGATATACTGCTTTTCCCGACAATGAAACCTGAATAGATTATATTATCTATCACGCTCCAGTTTACTAACGCGATAATGAAAATAATTCTTTGAGAATTCCTTCAGTTTATCAACGGGAATATTTTTAATGCTCCCTGGGTTATTAATATAATTCTTATTTCCCGAATCTTCAGAAATATATGTGATAAATCTCATTGCGGCTATTTTATGCGGATTCATCTTGCTGTAATTAAGATAACTATACATAACTGCTAATCCAAGATATGGATTTGAATAAATTGTACTTGAAAGAGATAGCTCTTCTCCTGTAACCTGATCATAGTTGTTAAATTTGTTGTTCATTATTTTATGAGTAATTTCATGTATAACAAACATCTTCCATATTTCTTTTTTAATGGATGAATTTTCTTTGAAAGCCACCAAAAGACAATGTTTTATATCATCACTTACTTTTGAACCGACAAAAAACATCGACTTAACATCTTTGCCATTTGTAACATTTTGTGCAATTAGATAATCGTCATTAACTTCATCAGGATTTATATAAATCATGTCAGGATAAAAAGTTGAATTACTTGTTGAAAGCTCACCATAATCAATATAAGGCATTATATAATACATTTCATCATTAAAATCAAATAGAGGATGTTTGATATCTATTTTAATCTTCTCCCCATAAATACAATAATCGAGTGTTATATGGGCTCCTTTATAAGTCCCTTCCCTGTAGAACTTTAAAATAATATTTCTTTTACAAAGGTCTTTTTCTATCTGATGTAAATATGAATCATTGAACTGATCCGGTTCAAGAAATATTTTCAGTATTAACCTGCATTCATTACCAAGCTTACTATCCTGTATAGAAGCTAAATATTGTTTATACTCCTTAATATGGAAACCTTCAATACTCATTTCTACATTTGAGATGGCTCCCTTTTGAATCATATTTACAAAATGTGGGTTTTCATTAAAAAGAAGCACTATATATGCATAAAATTTTCCATTTACAGTTTTAATATTTCCTCCATTATATCTGTACTTGCTTTCTGAAGGAAAATCATTGGGAAATATATCTGAAAATGAGCTTCGCGGAGTAAAAACCTGCAATGATATTAAGATGTAAAAAAATAAATCAGAAATTTTAATTTTAAGTCTCATTTTTTATTTATTAAACAACATATTTAATTATAAAATTTATAAAAAAATATAATATAAAAATTGCCACCAAAGTAAGTATCATTATAGACAGATGAGGATGTTTATAGATCCATTTATAAATTTTTTGATTCTTTAGTTGCATAATTGTACTGAAAATCTTATTTGATAAATGGTCTTTCACTATTTTTCCGTCTCCCATAAATAATAATGTATTCTCCTGTAAACAATTCAAAAAGTAAGTTATTAAAAATCTATAATAGATAGGTTACTATATTATACAAACATAAAAAGTAAAATCATTTTTAAAATTATTCAAAAACGTTGAAATAAATAATTCATACAGAGAAAGTTGACTTTAAGACAGTTTCTAATGAGGTTATTAAATATATAACTTCTTATCAAACATTCTTTCTATTCAATTCATGTAAAATGCAAAAACCGGATATAATTCTGATTGTATATCCGGTTTTTAAATAATCTCAACTTACTAAAATTATTAAATATCAACTTTCAGACCCAGGTTAACTGAATTTGATCTCAGATAATTGCCATGATCTGTTGAATCATACATATATTCCCCAAATAATCTGAGAAAAGGGAAAAATGTAAGTTCAAATCCAATACCTGCACCATAGGCTTTAAAACGCTCAACATCATTATCATATTTATCCCATATACCGAAAGTTCCTCTGATATATGGATCAATCGGAAATAAAGGAATATCCAGAATAAGATTTGCATCAACACCAGCAGACTTTCGCGAAACATCCGTCTCACTATTAAGTATATCAAATTTTATTTTTGTATACTGGTAATATCCTCCTATTCCAAAAACAAATAATGGAGTAATTGAGGTGTTATAATGAGCTTTTCCCCCGTACTGAAGACCATGTGGATCTGCACTTGAATTTCCTTCTACCTGTCCATTAAACGAATAACCGCCCCATGCTGCTCCATCAACAAGAGCAAAACTGTTTACATTATAAAATAAAACAATTCCCGCAGTTATAATAAAAACTTTAAAAATATTTTTCACAACAAGCCTCCTTAAAAAATTAATAGATTATCCCATAAGAATAATCTATTATTCAAAACTATACTATTTAAAAAAAAAATCAAATCAAATTTACAAAAATTAGTTAATCGCTAATAATAATATTACGTTGCTTTTATTTTTGCAATATCAAAGGCAAACCGATTTAAACAATATACATGGTTAAAATCCATTACTTTTACAGCAACATAAAATTTAATCTGTACTTGACATTAAAATACAATAAAATTTAAATTCATAGAAAAATGAGAAAAAATGAAAATCTTATTAACAAACGATGATGGAATTAATGCTGATGGTATACAGCTTTTATGGAATTGTCTCTCCAAAGAACATGAAACTTTTATAATCGCACCAGACAAAGAGAGAAGTGCCTGTTCTAATATTTTCACAATGAGAGACGAAGTCATTATTAAAAAACATGGAACTAATTTTTTTTCTATCTCAGGATATCCTGCAGATTGTGTAAGCATAGGAATTCATTCCGATATAATTCCGGAAATAGATCTTGTAATATCAGGAATAAATCATGGCCCGAACCTTGGAGATGATGTGCATTTTTCCGGAACAGTTGCAGGTGCGCGTACAGCGTTCATTTTTGGCAAACCGGCTCTTGCGGTATCTATTGACAGTTTCCACACTGCTTCCCCATATTTAGTTGAAACCGCTTCTTTTATTAATAATTTTATAAATAAAATGAAAATTCATAAAAATATATATCTCAATATAAATTATCCCAATCTGCCCTCTGATGAAATAAGAGGAATAAAATACACACACCTTTCAAAAAGAATTTATAAGGATTCATATATAAAATCAGAAAAAAATGATCCCGATATATTTGGAATGCAGCTTAGCGGTATAATTGAAACAGTAAGCTCTCCATGGAATGACTGTTATGCTCTTGAGAATTCATATATTTCAATTACACCTATGTCTATAGATTCAACCGACTATAAAGAATTAAATAAATTTCAAAAAATTTAGATCTATGGATGATATAAATAACATTTTAGACACAATAAAAAAAGCCGCTTTGAATGATCTTTTTTCAGGAGACTATGATTCGGCAATTGATGAACTTAAAAGAGCCGAAATGATTGATCGGGAAAATCCGGAAATACTGTTCAACCTTGGCGTCACATATTGTAAAAAAGGCCTATTCAAAACAGCTTATAATTATTTTGATAAATTACTTAATCTTAATACTTCTTATATAAACTCATCACTGGTGAAAAAAAACATTGCACTTTGCCTGATAAAAAATGGAAACTATGATGAAGCTTTGGTCATTCTGAATAATGTAATATCAGATTATAAATCAGACATACATGCTCTTAATATGTGTGGATACTGCTTTGAAAAAAAAGGTGAACTAAAAAAAGCTCTTAAAACATATCGGGAAATTTTTCGATACGACAGAACAAACATTAATAGCCTTAACTCAACATCCTATCTAATGGCGTCTTTAAATATAGAACTAAAAAGCGCATTAAAAATTGCTGAGTTTGTTTATAGAAAAAATATTCTGAATCCGGCTTACAATGACACATTTGGATTTGTTTACCTTAAACTCGGAAATTATGAAGAAGCTGAAAAATATCTTAAATCTGCGGCTTCCATGCTTCCATTCAATGAAGAAATAAACAGGCATATAAAAGAACTGAACGAGAAAAAAAATATTAAGAGTTTTGATTAACTGTTTATTGTTAAAATCTCTTTTTCTACATAAAAAAGTATATCATTTCTGAACAGCTGCAATGTTTCATATTTCATATTTCTTAAATAGTAAAATTCTATTATTTTGCACAATTTATATATAAAATCTATAAGTTCATAATACGACATTTTTTCAGAACCAAAACCGTTCAGCCCAACCTTCTCAAACAGGTTTTTATAATTAATAAAGCTTTCTCTGATTATCTGGTAAGATTCAAAAACATCCTTGTTAATTTTATTTTCATCCAGTTTTACTTTTAATGAATCATATACAAAATTAAGCCTGAATAGTTTACCGTCATTTTCATTATAATAAAACTTAAGAAAAAGATAATAGTTCAAAAGATTTTTTTTATATTCATAAGCTGATCTTACAATTTTGTTTAATTCTGAAATTTTAACTACATGATTTGTTCTTTCAAAATAATCTTTAACAGCGAATTCATTCATTCGCCATCCAATCTCATTTGTACTCTTGATGAAAAGCGGTTTTATTTCATTATTAATATTAATAAAATATTCCAGGCCATGATTAGTAATAATATATTTTCTGAAAATAATATTAATTTCACTTAATAAAGACTTTATATCATCTTCATAGTTAAAATTTTTCTTCATAAAAAATTTAGAATATGCAGATAAAATATAATACATATCACTTATTGATCTTTTAGCTAGTGTTAAAAGAAGATATTTAAAATTCAGAAATTCATCATTCAATTCAAGAATCAAATTAGAAATGGAATCTATAGAATCATTCAGTTCATTCTCTTCAACATCAATCTGCTGAAGAACTGATAAAAACATGTTTTCAATATCGGTTACAAAAAAAACATATAAGCTCTGGAGTTTTAATTCCCATGATTTTTTCTTTTTTATATCGCTAAGCCTTGATTTAACTGAATTTGTTAATTGAATACCCTCTTTATTAGTATAATTATCCCAGTTGTCAGGAATCTTGCCAAGTCGGGAGAAAATCATTCTATCTTCAGTTCTTATTACAAATCTATAATAATCAATTCTCGACTGATTATATATTTCTCTTAATTTTAATAAATCTTCAATTTCTCTTTTATCTGATTCCACAAAAAGACTCCGGGTTATTTTTATTTATCAGTATAAACATCTTCTTAACAATTTATCAACATATTTAGACTGTTATAAACATGTTATAAATACGTTATCAAGAGATTTTCACTTTTTTATTATACTAAATTTTTATTAATATTAATTTGTTGCCAAAAACTATTTCCAAAACTACATAATTTTAGAAATAAACCTTCTATCCCGGTTTTATGTTATAAAAAAGTAATAAATATTTACTCAAAAGAGTTGATTCATTCTTACTATTAAATATATAAAAATTTAAACACTTAATATAAGTATATTTATAAACATACTTGTCAACAATTGTTGATAAATACGAGGTATCTTCTTGGCAAATAGAATATGGGATATTGTTTTAACAAATCTCGAAAAAAGAATCAATAAACAATCATTCGGCATGTGGTTAAAGGATACCGAACCACTTTCAATTGATGGCAATGTTTTACAAATAAAAGTAAAAGATGATGTTGCTGTCAGACATTTAAAAGACAAATATCTGAAAGATATCGAAGAAATTCTTGAGTCAACCACCGGTAAAAAATATTCATGTGAATTTATAACAGAAATTGAATATAAAGATATGGAAAAATCCAGTAAAATTGATACTTTTTCCGAAAATGCAAATTATAACAAAATTGATAACAGCATTTCTCCTCTTAACAGAAATTATACTTTTGAAAATTTTGTTGTAGGTCCGAATAATCAACTGGCGCATGCTGCCGCAAAATCTGTATCCAGATCTCCAGCTACACAGTTCAATCCTCTTTTTATTTATGGAGGAACAGGTCTTGGTAAGACACATCTGATACAAGCTATTGGCCATTACATTCTTCAGGAAAGACCATATCTGAAAGTACTGTATATTCCTACTGAGCAATTTATAAATGAATTTATTTATGCCATACAAACCAACACTCAACATAGTTTTAAAATAAAATACAGAAATGTTGATATCCTGATGATTGATGATATTCAGTTTCTTGAAAAAAAAGAAGAAACTCAAAATGAATTTTTTCACACATTCAACACTCTTTATGAAAATAAAAAACAGATAATAATTTCAAGTGACAGGCCTCCAAAGCAGATTGCAACACTTGCTGACAGATTAAGAACCAGATTTGAATGGGGTATGATAACGGATATACAGACTCCGAATCTTGAAACAAGAGAAGCAATTTTAAGAAATAAGGCTGCAAAGGAAAACATAATAATATCAGATGAAGCATTTAATTATATAGCCAGACGCATAACGTCAAGTATAAGGGCCCTTGAGTCTGCTCTTGCTAATCTCAGAATGGTTTATGATATTTATCAGGAACCTATAACACTGAAACATATAAAAGAACATCTTAAACATTTATTCGATGAAGAATCGAGCAGAAAAGTAACAACTAATGATATAATAACAAAAATATCTGATACATACAATATCAGTGTTGAAGACATAATATCTAAAAGCAGGCAAAGTAAAATTGTAACTCCAAGATTTATAGCTATGTATTTAATACGCAAATTAACCGATCTCACAACTACTGATATAGGAAAACAGTTTGGTGACAGGGACCACTCGACGGTTGTTAATGCCATCAATAAAGTTGAAGAAGACATGCAAAATGATCCTGATTTTAAAGAACTTATAGAAGAATTAAAAATTGAATTACGCAGTTAATAAGCTGTTGATAATATAAAGTTCCACTGTTAATACAATATGATAACTTTTTTAATTTTTCAGAATTGTTAATATAATTGTTTATATCTGAAATTATAATTAAAAACGCCTTTTAATTATAATTTTATCAACAATATGTAAAAACAATAATACCTGATTTAATCAGGTATTACCAACTTTATAAACATATTTTAATATCTACTACTACAACTATTAATTAAGAGATAATTTAATATAATATATAGGAGAAACAAATAAATGAGATTCACAATAAACAAAGACACTTTTTTAAAGGCAATTAATATTGCAGAGTCAGTTATCTCATCTAAAAATGTAAATACTATACTCTCAAATTGTCTTTTCAATATAAAAAAAAATAAAATAGAAATCATTTCTACAGATAACGAAATGGCGGTAAGAACTGAAATAGATGCATCGACCGATAACGATTTATCTTTCACTGCTAATGGTAAAAAGCTTTCAAGCATAATTAAAGAACTCCCGGATGAAGATATATCTCTTACCATTGATGAATCAATGGTAATAAAAATAAAGTCTCAGAATATAAAAGGTAATTATACATTCTACGGAACAGAATCAAGCGAATACCCGCAGATTCCGGAAATAAATAAAGAAAGCTCTATTGAAATAGAACAGGCAGTTTTAAAAGATATGATTAAAAAAGTAATTTATGCTGCAGCAACAGACACAATAAAACCAGTTTTTAACAGTATATATATTGTCTCAGAAAGACCTGGAACTATAACTGCAATAGCAACTGATTCAAGAAGACTTTCAATGATAACAAGAGAAATTGATAATGAGGCATGTATTAGTGACGGAACAATTATACCTCTAAAAACAATAAATGAAGTATATAAATTATTATCAAATTCAGGAAACTGCAAAATGTCTTTTGACAGTAAACAATGTTATTTTAAAATAAATGAGACTGAAATAATCTCCAGAGTAATTGATGGACAATTTCCAAACTACAAACAGATAATACCAAAAGAATATAGTCATAAATCAATCATTGAAACTTCTAAAATTCTGGATTCAGTTAAAAGGGCTATGATTTTTACAAGGGAACCTGCAAATAAAATAGTCATGACTTTTAATAAAGAATTATTAATTATTGAAGCAAGTACACCTGAATTGGGCCAGGCTGAAGAAGAATTAAATATTGAATCAGATAACAAAGAAAAAATATTTATCGGGATTAATGCGCAGTTTTTATTTGATACAATAAAACAGATTGATTCTTTCTCTTTTACATGTGGTATAACAGGACAGATGAGTCCAATTACAATAATTCCTGAAGATGATAAAAATTTTATTTCTGTAATTATGCCTATACAAATAAAAACCTCAGCCGAATAAAATGATACTAAAAAGTCTTAAACTTATCAACTTCAGGAATTATGAAAATCTGGAAATAATTTTTTCTCCTGAAATAAACTTTATAACAGGAGAAAACGGCTCTGGAAAAACAAATATTCTTGAAGCTATTTCTATAATTTCAAATTTGAAATCTTTCAGAAACATACATGATAATAATATAATAAAATGGGACAGTAATTCATATTACTGTTCAGGTGAGGTATCCGATTCCGAATATAATAAATTTGAAGTAGGTTATACTATTAGTAATGATAAATCTAAAAAAAAAATAAAAATTGATTCATCAGAAATAAAAAAAGTATCAGATTACTACGGAAAATTAATCACTGTCAGTTTTATTCCGACTGATATAAATATTATAAATGGAACACCTGAAATAAGAAGAAGATATTTTGATTCGGTAATATCAAAATTATATCCGGAATATATAGATGAGCTGAATAAATACAGAGAGATTTGTTATTCCAGGAATATGCTTTTAAAGAAAATCAGGGAAAACAAAAGCGACATAAAACTGCTCGATGTATGGAATAAAATGTTTTCTGAAAAAGCATTTTCGATAATAAAGAAACGCAGATTATTTATAAAAGAATTCAACAGGTTATTTGTAGAAAATTATCTTACAATAAGCAATGAAGAAAGCTCTCCTTTAATACATTATTCTGAAAGTCTCAAATCAGAAAGCCAGGATGATATTTTAAATGAAGTAAACAATAATATAAGAAATGATTTAAGAAGAGGAAATACTGTTTCAGGTCCACACAGAGATGACTATTTTATTCATAATAATAAAGGAGTAGCTTTTTTTAATTATGCTTCTCAGGGACAAAAAAGAACCTCCAGTATAAGTTTAAAACTGTCCGAAGTAGAAATAATTAAAGAGATAAAAAATAAAAAATCAATTATTCTTGTAGATGATATTTTTTCAGAACTTGACGAAAAAAGGCGCGATAGTATGATTGATTTATTAACAGGTAAAGGTCAGATAATTTTTACTATGGTCAATAATTTCTACGATAAAAGCTTACTATTGAATTCAAAACATTTTTCAGTTATGAAAGGAATAGTTTACGACAAGGTAAAATTTTGAAGTTTAGATTTGGTGAAAACAGAAAAAATAAACTTGTTACTTTCGGAAACATCGTTCCTGAATTAATGGAGGATCTCGAAATTAAAGATTCATTCATTATTGAAGAAATGAAAGATAAGTGGCCTTCTTATGTTGGAAAAATTTTATCAGCACACAGTTTTCCTGAAAGAATTTTTAATAAGTTTTTATTTATTAATGTTGATCATTCCGCTTATGCGGGGGAATTATCAATTCATTCTGTTGAGATTTTAAAAAAAATAAAAAATGATTATGGAGATAATTTTATTAAAACAATTAAATTTGAAGTAAAAAAAAGCAGATGGAGAAATTCTTAAAATGTTCATACATATTGGAAATAACGTTATTGTAAATGACCGGAAATGCGTAGGTATATTTAATATTGAAACATTAAGAATGTCGGAAGACAATAAATGGATGCTGGATAAAGCAGGAATGAAAGATAAAATGATATCACTCGATGTAAATAATGATAGAGTGGCATCAGAAGTAAGTTCTTTTACCGTAATGAAACGGATAACTATAAAAGATGATGAACTATTTTGGAGTAAAAAATAATGACTAAAAGTTACAATGCGGATAATATTCAGGTTTTAGAGGGTCTTGAAGCAGTAAGAAAAAGACCTGCAATGTACATCGGATCGACAGACATTAATGGTCTTCACCATCTTGTATACGAAATAGTAGATAATTCAATAGATGAAGCGCTGGCTGGATATTGTGATAGTATTATAGTAACTATTCACAAAGATAATTCAATTGAGGTTGAGGATAATGGACGTGGAATTCCAATAGATCTTCACCCTGTTTATAAAAAATCTGCTCTTGAAATTGTCTTAACTAAGCTTCATGCAGGTGGTAAATTTAACAACGATACATACAAGGTGTCGGGTGGTTTACACGGCGTTGGAG
Source organism: Spirochaetota bacterium (assembly GCA_963664815.2). Classification (GTDB taxonomy): domain Bacteria; phylum Spirochaetota; class UBA4802; order UBA4802; family UBA5550; genus WRGT01. The sequence goes on along the minus strand of CAXXHB010000002.1, from coordinate 359,281 downwards.
TTTCTGTAGTAAATGCTCTTTCTAAAAATATGACTGTTGAAGTATGCAGAGAAGAAAAAAAGTATTCTCAGAGTTATAAAAAAGGCGTACCTGTACATGATGTAAAAAATATTGGAGAATCTAAAAACAGTGGTACAAGGACTCTTTTCTGGCCTGATGATGAAATATTTGAAACTATTGAATACAATTTTGATACTCTTTCAAAAAGACTGAGAGAGCTGGCATTTTTAAATGCAGGAATTAAAATCGTATTGCGAGACGACAGAGAACCTAAAGAGAAAACAGCAAAAGCAACAGAACATGTTTTTCAGTTTAAAGGAGGGCTTGTTTCTTTTGTTCAATATTTGAATGAAAATAAGACCCCTATAATTAAAAAGCCAATATATTTCCATACTACAAAAGATAAAATAGATGTAGAAGTCGCCATTCAATATATAGATTCCTATAATGAAATTGTTTATACATATGCTAATAATATAAACACACGAGAAGGCGGAACACATCTTATAGGATTCAAATCAGCATTAACAAGAGTAATGAACGATTATCTTAAAAAAGGAAAATATGAAAAATCTATAACTCAGCTTTCAGGGGATGACGTAAGAGAGGGGCTTGTTGCAATAATAAGTGTAAAAATTCCTGAGCCTCAGTTTGAAGGCCAGACAAAAATGAAACTTGGAAACAGTGAAGTAAAGGGACTTGTTGAATCTGCTACAAATGAAAATCTTTCTCTTTTTTTTGAAGAGAATCCGATGGAAGTTAAAAAAATAATAGAGAAATGCATAATGGGAGCAAGAGCCAGGATTGCTGCAAAAAGAGCCAGAGATCTTACAAGAAGAAAAAGCGCACTTGAATTTGACAATCTCCCTGGTAAGCTTTCAGACTGTTCTGAAAGAGATGCATCTAAATGTGAACTATATCTGGTTGAGGGAGATTCGGCTGGCGGATCTGCAAAACAGGGGCGCGACAGAAACTTTCAGGCTATACTTCCTCTTAAAGGTAAAATTCTGAACGTTGAAAAATCGCGGATTGATAAAATTTTGGGAAATGAGGAAATAAGAACGCTTATAACAGCTATAGGTGCCGGTATAGGAGATGAAGAGTTTGATATTACCAAAGCAAGATATCATAAAGTAGTAATTATGACGGATGCTGATGTTGACGGTGCTCACATCAGAACACTTCTTCTTACTTTTTTTTACAGATATATGAGAGATCTTATTAGAAATGGATTTTTATATATTGCTCAACCCCCTTTATATAGTATAAAAAGCGGTAAAGAACAACATTACGTTTTCAGTGACGAAGAGAAAGACACCTTACTGAAAAAATTAGCGGATCAGAAAGCAACAGTTCAAAGATATAAAGGACTTGGAGAGATGAATCCTGAACAGCTTTGGGAGACAACAATGGATCCTCAGCATAGAATAATGCTTCAGGTACGAATAGATGATGACATTGAAGCAGAACAGGTTTTTTCTGTATTGATGGGTGAAGCGGTTGAACCAAGAAGAAAATTTATTGAAGATAATGCCCATAAAGTTCAGAATCTTGATTTGTAGAATTAAATAATTTATAAAATTAAAATTTTATCGGAGTAAAAGAAGTGCCATCAAATAAAGATAATAACAAAGAAATTATATCAAAAGTCATAAATGTTGAAATAGAAGATCAGATGAATGTATCCTATCTTGATTATGCAATGAGTGTTATCGTAGGAAGGGCTTTGCCCGATGTAAGAGATGGTCTGAAACCAGTTCACAGGCGAATTCTATGGGCCATGGATCAACGGGCATGGAGAAGTGACAGGCCGTATGTAAAATCTGCTAAAATTGTAGGTGAAGTCATCGGTAATTTCCATCCACATGGAGACTCTGCCGTGTATGAAACAATGGTAAGGATGGCTCAGGATTTTTCAATGAGAGTGCCTCTTATTGATGGTCAGGGTAATTACGGGTCTGTTGATGGAGACAGTGCTGCAGCTTACAGATACACCGAAGCACGTCTTGAAAAAGTGGCTGAAGAACTGCTGAGAGATATAGACAAAGAGACAGTTGATTTTTCTCCAAACTTTGATGAAACAAGAAAAGAACCAAAAGTACTGCCATCAGCATATCCAAATCTGCTTATAAATGGTTCTGAAGGCATTGCTGTAGGGATGGCTACTAAAATTCCACCTCATAACCTCGGAGAAGTAATCGATGCAACTATTTATCTGATTGATAATCCTGATACACCTGTAAAAAATCTTATAAAATATATAAAAGGCCCGGATTTTCCAACAGGAGCATCGATAATGGGAAATGATGGTATAATAAAAGCTTATAGTACAGGCCGCGGCAGCATAATTATCAGGGGTAAATATGAAATATTAGAAAATAAAAAAGGAAGAGAAGAAATAATTATTTCTGAAATTCCTTATCAGGTTAACAAGGCGACTCTTATCACACGCATAGCGGAGCTTGTTAATGAGAAAGAAATAGAAGGTATTGCAGAACTGAGAGATGAATCTGACAGAAAAGGGATGAGAATTTATATAGGTTTAAAAAAAGACGCGAATAGCGGAGTTATAATAAATAAACTTCTCAAACACACATCTCTTCAGACTTCATTCGGAGTAATAATGCTTGCGATTGTTGACGGTGTTCCGAAAGTTCTCGATTTAAAAAGTATTCTGTCTCATTATGTGACTCATAGACGTGAAGTTGTAATAAGAAGAACGAAATATGATCTGAAAAAAGCCGAAGAAAGAGCACATATACTCGAAGGATTAAAAATTGCACTCGAGAATATTGATGAGGTAATTGCAATTATAAAAGCTTCAAAAACACCGGATGAAGCCGGAGCGAAACTTATTAAAAGATTTCATTTATCTGAAATTCAGTCAAAAGCTATATTGGAAATGAGATTGCAGAGATTGACCAGCCTTGAGATCAAGAAGATAATAGATGAACTAAAAGAACTGATGAAACTTATTGCTGAACTCAATGCTATTCTTAAAAGTGAAGTAAAAGTGAATAATTTAATTAAAACTGAGCTATCTGAAATTAAAGAGAAGTATAATGATAAAAGAAAAACGGAGATTGTTTTTGGAGGTGAATCTTCAACTGATTTTGAAATTGAAGATTTAATTGCAGATGAAAGCGTAGTTGTTTCTATAACAAATGATGCTTTTATACGAAGAATGCATATAGATACTTTTAAAAAGCAGGGTAGAGGTGGAAAAGGTGTTATAGGAATGTCTTCAAAGAGAGAAGACTTTGTTAAGATGATGACTGTTGCAACAAATCATGATACAATATACCTTTTTTCAAATAAGGGTAAAATATTTGCTCTTAAAACATATGAAATACCACCTGCAACCAAAACAAGCCGAGGTAAATCTTTGAGAGGATTAATAAATCTTGCTCAGGGTGAAAACATTACAGCTATTTGTGCAATTAAAAATTTCGAAACGGATGACTTTCTATGCATGGCAACAAAATATGGTATTCTTAAAAAAACAGAGATTAAAGAATTTGCCAACGCTAAGAAAGGAGGAATCATCTGTGTTAATCTGAAAAAGGATGATGAACTTGTTGATGTAAAAGTAGTTGAGAAAGAGAGTGATATTGTAATAGCATCAAAGAACGGGTCACTTCTTAGAACAAACCTTCAGAAAATGAGATCAATGGGACGTACTGCTGCAGGAATTATTGGAATGCGTCTTGACGGTGAAGATTATATAATTGGAATGGATATTGTAAAAGAAAATTCAACACTGTTTGTAATATCAGATAAAGGCTATGGAAAAAGAATTGCATATAACAATTTTGTAAATAAGGGTCGCGGTGGAAAAGGCATGACATACCTTAAAATAACAGATAAGAATGGAGCTGCGTCAGGTATTCGGTCAGTGATGGCAACTGACGAAGTAATAATTACATCTCTTTCCGGTATGACTATAAGGCTTCTCGCCAAAGATATTTCAACTCAGGGCAGGGCAACAGTTGGTATAAAACTTCTTGAACTAAATGATAATGATCTGGTTTCAGATTTTGCTGTGATTTCAGAATCTGAATAATGAAAGAAGTTTAATAATAAAAAAATATTTTTTATTATTGACTCAAATGTATAAAAGAATTAATTGTCTTATATCGTTAAGGAATTTTTTCCCGGTGGTTATAGAAAGAGGGCTACACCTGTTCCCATTCCGAACACAGAAGTTAAGCCTCTTATCGCCGATGGTACTGCATGGGTAGCTGTGTGGGAGAGTAGGACATTGCCGGGTTAACATAAAAAAAAGCCATTTAAATCAGATGGCTTTTTTTTATGTTAAAAATGTTGAATTAGAATAAAAAAAGCTGTTTTTAAACAGCTTTTTTTTAATGTATTGATGACAAATATTTATTTAATATCTGTTGCTTCAACTTTTTTCTTGAGGCCTTTTGCTTTTAATTCATAAACAACTTCACAGTTTTCTTCTTCATCATAAGTTTCTTTAACTACAGAACCACCTTTAATTGTACCTGAAAATTCTTTCGCTACAGCTATTCCAGTAGATTTGTAATCTGCCATACCTGCTGCTGCATCAATTCTTGCACCAACAAATTTTTCAACCATTGCTTTTTGTGCAACAATGATAGCTGCTTCTTTTGCTGTTCCTTTTCGCTGAACTTTGTTAGTTAATCCATCTTTAGGAGCGCCTGTACCAATCACTCTGAAAGTATTATCATCAACCCAGCCCTCACTTTTAAATGATTCTCCTTTTATTGTTCCACCAAGACCACCGCCAGCACATGATGTGAAAGCAAGACCTATAGTAAGAAGCAGAGTCATTACAAATAATTTCTTCATCCGAAGAACCTCCTGATAATTGTTAAAAATTTTATTACTCATGAAATTATTTTACATGAGTTAAGATAATATAACTATAAAAAACATTTTTATCCAAGTCAACATAAAATTAAAACAATTTTAGTTATTATGATGTTTATATATACAAAATAGATTTAAATGTGTATATAAACATTGTTTTTTTATTCAAAAATATCGTTTTTAAGAGTAAGAACGGTCAAACCAGTGATAATAGTAATGTTAAAAGTAAACCAGTAAAAATTTATTATAGCTGAATTAATCCAGTTATCTATAAGTTTAAAAACATAGCCTGAAAAAAAACCAATTAAAATAAAATTATAATATTTGGTAAAAAGTATTTCAAGAATATCTTTATAATCTTTTGAAATAGTTACACGCGTATTTTCAAAATAAATTGCCAGGCGGGGGAATGAAAAATACAGGATAAGAGGCAATAATGCTGAGTTAATAATCAGGCTGTCAAAAACAGAAAGTAAAAGAATTCCTGTAAAAGAAGAGATAAAAAAAAATAAAAAAAGATAAAAAAATGAATGTTTTGAGAATAATTTATTAATAATAATACCAAGCTGTTGAAAAACATTAAATATTTCAGTTTTTGTAATAACGCTTTGTGTAATAAAAAGATTGTAATAATATGTGATGGTTAAACACATTAAAAGAAAAATTATAATTGTAATTAATATTTGCATAAAGCTTTTATTACTCCTGAAATAATAAAAAAAATATTGTGCGTAATTAATTCAGTATAATTATTACTTTAAAAAAATCTATAAAAAAAGGATGTAAATTTATGAAACATAATATCTTAATAATTATTTCAATATTTTTATTCTATGGTTGTGCAAATGAAGAAATAAAGAAAGAAGTAGTGAAGAAAGATAATATAGTAAAACAAAAAGAAGTAATTCAGCCTGAAAAGAAAAAAGAAATAATTCCTGAAAAAGAGAAAATTAACATTGGATGGAGTGATGAAAATACATATACAGTATCTGTTATTTCGGAAAATGTTGAAAAAGCAAAAGAAAAGTCAAGGCATAAAATTTTACAGGATATTGTAAAGGTCAGAATGCATAACGAAAGCCGATTCACAGATATAGCAAAAATAAAAGCAGAATTTGAAAAACCTTTAATGAATGGAAAAGTCATTTCTGAGAAAAAAGTTGAAACAGGAGTTGAAATATATTTTCAGATTCAGGATGAAGGATTGAAACAGAAATTTGAAAAAAAATAACTATGTTTTTATTATCACACGATTATTTTTCAGAATAAGCTTATTTTCACAAAAAAGTTTTACGCTTTCTGTTAAAATCTTATGTTCCTCTTTTAAAATTCTGGCGGAAAGCGTATTAATATTATCATCAGATTTAATTTCTACAGGTGATTGTAATATTATTGGACCGGTATCAGTCCCTTCATCAATAAAATGAGATGTACATCCTGTAAATCTTACACCATAATCAAGAGCCTGTTGTTGTGCATTTTTTCCGGTAAATGATGGTAATAAAGACGGATGAATATTAATTATACGGAATTTGTAACGGTTAACAAATAATGGTGTAAGAATTCTCATGTAGCCCGCTGTAACAATCAAATCTGTTTTATAAAATTCAAGAGTTTTAATGATTTCAGTTTCATGGTCGATTTTCGATTTAAAATTTTCAGGATTAATAACAATTGATTTTATTCCAAGCTTTTCTGATTTTTCAAGTGCTAAAGCATTTGATGAACTTGATATAACAACTCCATTATCAGCCTTAATGTAACCATTAATTATTTTTTCAGCAACAGCCTGAAAATTTGATCCTTTCCCGGAAACAAGATATGAAACAATTATTTTCTTTTTTTTATTAAAATTATATTCTGAATTTTTCAAGGTCAATATCACTGATTGGCGCTGTAATTTTAATTTCTCTGAAAATATTTCCGGAAGAAAAAATTTTTATTATATTTTCTCCGGAAAAAGGTTTTCCATATCTGCATATTATTGAATTGATAATATCAATTTCGTTTTCGTTCATTTTACCTTTGACATAAACAGATGGACCACTGAATTCAGGTTTAAAGAAAAAATCTGAATTTTTCTCATATTTCTCAAGATAAATTGCTTCCTGTTCATTTTTTGAAACAATTATTTTCAGTGATGCATTAATTCTGAAATGTCTTCCTGTTTTAATCAGATATAGTTCCGATTGCCTGAAGTCGGGATCGAATTTCATAAGATCTTTAATTCTTGAAGAGATGAAACTGTCAGTGAACAGACAACCACCGGCAGGTGATGAATAGTCTTTAATACCAAAATATTTTGCCAATTCTATCTGTCGCGATCTTCCGCGTCCGCTTATATCATAAAGCTTTTCTCTATTAACAATACCATTCATTTCAGGTATTGTTGGTTTAAGAAGCTTTGCAGATAAGGGGCGGAGTAATCTTCCTTTGAGTGTACTATTTTCAATATGTATTAAGGTATTTTTATATTGTGACATTGGTCTCTGGCCGACAACTTCTCCTGTAGCAACAAAATCGGAACCTGTTTCAATCATTATTTCTGCAGCTTTATTTATGAAAAAAATTTTACAGTCGATACAGGGATTAATATGTTTTCCATATCCATGAGGCGGATTTTTAAGCATATTGATATACTCATCACCACATCTGTAATGTACAAGTTTAAGACCAATTTGTTTTGCAATGATTGATTCTTTAAGATCTTCAGTATCAACATCCGGCGGATAGTAAGGAAGAATACAGTGAAGTCCGGTAACATCAATACCTTCATCTAATAAAACTTTACCGGCGAGAAGGCTGTCAAGTCCACCTGAATAAAGGAGTATACATTTTACTGATTTCATCATATCTCACTATGGTTAATTAGTTGAATATCTACATAATCACCCGATTTTACTGATTCGATTTCCTCTGGTATAACAATAAGACAATTTGAATTACTCATTGAAGATATTATGCCAGATCCCTGAGGACCGGTTGTTTTTGCGTAAAAATTACCATTTTCAATATTGAAAAAACCTCTGATAAAATATTTTTTACCTTTCTCTTTATTTATATCTTCTTTAATTTTTGCTTTTAGCAGAGGCTTACTGATTTTTTTATTTCCACTCATTTTTAAAATAGCTGGTCTTACAAACTGCATGAAAGACACCATTGTTGAAACCGGATTTCCTGGTAATCCGAAAAAAGCTTTTTCGCCGTTGATACCAAATACAACAGGTTTACCAGGTTTCATCATTACTTTATGTACTTTAATATCTATACCAATATCTTTAAGAACATCTGGAATGAAGTCATACCTGCCCATTGATACTCCGCCTGAAGAAATAATTATATCATTATCAAGCAATTTTAAAAAAATATTTTTAACATCTTCATACCTGTCTTTTACAATTCCTCCGTAAATGGGCTCACCTCCATATTTGATTATTTCAGAAAAAAGAACATAAGCATTACTATTTATAATTTTCCCGGGGATATAATCTCCTGGTTCAGCTAATTCATCACCGCTTGAGATTATTGCAACTTTAGGTTTTTTATGAACATAAACATCTTTTAAGTTCAAAGAAGAAATAAGACCTATCTGTGCAGAATCAATTTTTGTTCCGCTTTTAAGAACAATATCTCCTTTTTTAAAGGTTTCTCCAGCAAAACGGATATTTTCATTTTGTGCGGTTTTTTTAAAAATTTGAACATTATCTATGATTTCTACAGTATCTTCAAACGGGACAACGCTGTCTGCACCTTCAGGAACAGGCGCGCCTGTCATTATTCTGATACAATTACCGCTGCAGAGTTTATCAACGGTAGACTCATTTCCAGCCTGTATTTCACCGATTATTTTAAGAGATACGGCAGAGTCAGACCTTGCATGTTTAATATCATCAGAACAAACAGCATAACCATCCATGGCTGATATATTGTTCAAAGGAACATTAAATTCAGCTGCAAGATCATAAAAAAGAGTACGTCCATAGCAGTTAAAGATATCAATTTTTTCAGAATGATTTATTTCCTTAATGTTAGAAAGGACAATATCAAGAGCTTTATCTACACTTAGTATATTAGTATTCATATTTTTCCCAGACAGAATTTGTGCCGGTTATTCAGACGGTGTAAAGTAAATTTTTTCAAATAATTTTAAATGAAAAAAGATTTTAATGATAAATAAATTAAAAATACAAAAAAATGATAATGTGTATGAATAAATAGCGTAAGGATAAACTCTTTTGCGTTTTTATCAGTATTTTTCTTGAAAAAAAAACATATATAATAGATTCTGTTTTAAAATAAAAAAATATAGAGGGAATATGAATACAACAATTGGTAACCAAAACAAGTATCGGGAACGATACAATGAGCATGAATTTCTTTCAGAAAGTATACTTGACGATGACAAAGAAGCTGAATTTTTTAAAAACATCAGACTTCGCTTAAAAGAAATCAGAAAAGAACTAAAGATTACTCAAAGAGAATTTGGCGAATCAGCAGGTATCGACAGAAGATATGTTGCTAAAGTTGAATGCGGTTCTCAAAATCCTTCATTTAAGTTTTTAAGAAGTATTTCAATTCGCCATAAAATATCGCTGGACTGGCTTCTGTATGGTGTTGGTGAGAAATTTGTTATAGCAAATGAAAACAGTTATGGAAAAGAATTAGTTACATTTAAAAAACTTCTGGATAAAGGATCGGCAGAAGATATTGATGTAATTGTAAAAATGATAAGTAAAATATTGAATTAAAATAAGCAGGGGCGGAAACGCCCCTTTTTTATTTGTGTCTGATAATTTCAGGATAATTTGTTATACTTCTTATATCTTCATATAGAGGTTTCATTTTTTTATATAATTTCATATATACTTTTTCAAAAAGATCTTTATAGATTTTACTGTTAGCAGGATCCGGTTCATAGATTTTGCTGATTCTTGTCATAGATTTTACAGCTTCTTCAAAGCTGTTGAAAGCTTTTAAACCAACCGCAGCATCTATCGCAGCTCCAAGTGCAGATGTTTCAAAAGTATGAGGCTGTTCAGCTACAAGGTTAAATATATCTGCAGTGAGTTGAATAGCTGTTTTACTTTGTGATCCACCTCCTGAAATACGAAGCTTTTTAATTGGAACATGATTCTTTTTTTCAGTTCTATCTGCACCTTCTTTTAATGCATAGGATAATCCTTCAAGGATAGCTCTATAAACATGAGCTTTTGTATGAACATCTCCAAATCCTATGATAGCTCCTTTTGCTTCCGGTCCTGGAATTTTTACACCGGGAGACCAGAATGGTTGAAGCATAAGACCCATGGAACCGGGCGCTATATTGCCAGCCATCTGATCAAGGATAATTTCCGGTGCTATTTTTTTCTTTTTTGCCAACTGAATTTCATTATGTGCAAATTCATTTTTAAACCAGCTTACCATCCAGTAACCTCTGTATATCATTACTTCAGTATTATAAGAGTCAGGAACAGCACTCGGATATGGAGGCATAAATGGTATAATTTCTGTATATTTTTTATTGGTTGTTTCAATAGTTGCTGTTGTTCCAAAACTAAGACATGCAATGTCCGGAGATAAACAACCTGAACCAAGAACTTCGCATGCTTTATCAGCTGCCGCAGCAAAGACAGGTATACCTGCAGGTATACCTGTCTTTGCTGATGCTTTTGATGTGATATACCCTAAAAGTTCAGATGGCTTTACTAATTCAGGAAGATGATTTCTATTAATAGCCGGAAACATTTTCCAGTAAAAATGATTTTTATCGGCCCATTGATGTCTTTTAAAATCAAAAGGAACATATCCCACCTGATTACCGGTTGAATCAATAAATTCTCCGGTTAACATATAATTTAAGTATCCTGAAAGAAAAAGAAATTTATGAGTTTTATCCCATATCTCCGGCTGATTTTGTGATATCCAGTTTGCTTCACATTCCATCATTGAATATATAACTACATCATACAAGTTTATAGCTTTTAATGGAGCTTTCAAATAAAATGGCGGCCACTCCATTTTTTCAGCTTTTCTTCTATCCAGCCATTGAATTGCCGGTCTGAGAGGTGTTCCATTTTTATCTAAATTTATCATTGTATTGCGCTGGGTAGTTAATGAAACACCTTTAATTGATTGTTCAGTCACAGGAGAATCATTGAGCAGCTTTTTACATGTAGATGATAATATCTTCCAGAAATATTCAGGATGCTGCTCTGCACGGCCGGGGCTTACTGAGAAATAAGGCTCAATTTCCGTTTTACATATTTTAAGAAAGTTGCCTTTAAAATCAATAAGAGCGATTCTGATGGATTGAGTTCCTGAATCTATTGAAAGTATACATTCTGTGTTTTTAGTTTTAGCAGCCATTCCTGTACCTCCATTTACATTACATCTCTGCTTTTTTGAATAGCTATATCTATCGAATCATAAATTTTTACATAATCTGTCAATCCGACTATATCCATTACTTTTTTTAGATGTTCAGATAAACCGGTAAAAATGAAATCACCATCTTCTTCTTTATGCATATGTATAATTTTAATAAAAGAAGAGATACCGGATGAATTGATATAACTTGAATTTGAGAAATCGAATATAAATATTTTCTCCTTAATCTGATTTTTGATTTCAAAATAGGCTTCTTCCAATAACTGATCAGCTTCTGAAGTTATATCGCCATCAAGAAATATTACAGGGAAGTTTTTTTCTATTTTCCATTTTAAGTTAAATGAATTCATTTAAATTATATTCTTCCTTTCTCAAAAGTGGAATATGGACAATTTAATTATCATTTGTATTCCACAATATATAACAGCTAAATAGATTTATTTTTAATGCATTAAATTATTTAATATCCAGGCAAAAACAGAGAATAAGTACATGAATACATAATATGAATTTTAATTTATCTATAAAGCTTTTATTTCTCCATTTTTAAAATAATTAAATAATTCTCCAGAAACGACAAAATGAACTGAGACAATAAAAAACAGAAGAGTATAATATAATAGATGATAACTTAGCTATTATTAAAAAATCAATTAAAATTTCCATTTTATATTTATCTATTACTTTTTTGTACAAAATGTTTTATAAAAATATAAAAGTGGAAAACCGGAAAATGGAGAAAAATTATTCTTTAACAATTTTAAAGGGATAATCTCAGGTATGAATAATGAATATAGCGCATTTTGGGGTTGATCAGGGGTTTATTCTGTTAAAATATATTTTAAAGAGATTTTATTTAAGAACTTTAACTATACTTGAATCTTCAAATTTTTTCTTAAACATATCTTCATTCATGATTGAATATGTATAGCCCTGTTCAGTAAGGAATAACTGTCTGTTGTGTGCAAATTTTTCTTCTACAGAATTGGATGTAATAATAGTATAAAAGTATGCAAAATTGTCGTTTTTTTTAGGTCTTAAAACGCGGCCTAACCTTTGAGCTTCTTCCTGTCTCGATCCGAATGTCCCTGAAATCTGAATAGCAACGTTTGCATCGGGGAGATCTATTGAAAAATTTGCAACCTTTGAAACGATAAGATACTTTATTTCGCCATTTCTGAATTTCTTATAAAGTTCTTCACGCTCAGAAAGAGGTGTGCTTCCAGTAATCATCGGGAAGCCAAGAATATTTTTATATTCTTCGAGTTGGGATATATATTGCCCGATAATTAAAATGTTTGAATCGATATGATGATCAAGTATCTGTTTTACGAAATCAATTTTTCTGGGATTTTCCGATGCAAGTCTGAATTTTTCTCTGTCTTTTGAGATAGAATACTGAACTCTTTTTTCTTCAGGGAGCTCAATGCGAACCTCTGTGCATAAAGCTGTGGCAATCCATTTTGATTTTTCAAGAATTTTCCACGGCATGTCATACTTTTTTGGCCCGATAAGACTGAAGACATCTGATTCAAGACCATCTTCACGGATTAATGTTGCAGTAAGGCCAAGTCTTCTTTTACTCTGTATTTCAGATGTCATTCTGAAAACAGGTGCGGGTAACAGATGTACTTCATCGTAAATAATAAGGCCCCAATTTTTGGAATTAAAAAGATCGAAATGAAGAAAACCTTCCTTTTTATTTTTTCTGTATGTTAATATATTGTATGTTGCAATAGTGACAGGTCTTATTTCTTTTTTATCTCCGGAATATTCTCCGATCATATCTTCAGGAAGTAATGTTTTGTTTAAAAGTTCATCTTTCCATTGTCTCAATGCAATAGTATTGGTAACGAGTATCAGCGTTTCTGATTTAATAGTAACCATCGCTCCAATCCCTATTATTGTTTTACCGGCGCCGCATGGCAGAACGACAACTCCACTACCTCCTTCAGGACCGCCGCCTTTATAAAATGCATTTATTGAATCAGACTGATAGTCCCTGAAAGCAAGTCCCTGACCTTCTTCTACTAATGGGCGTATATTGATTTCACATGGATCTCCTTCATCATATCCGGCGAGATCTTCAACCGGAAAACCAATTTTTATCAATGCCTGTTTTATATGACCACGAAAGATTTTTTTAACATTGATATTGTTAAGATCAATTCTCTCATGGATATAATTCTGAAACTTTTTATTGTAAAGAATTTCATTAATCAATACCGGATCAGTGGATGATAGAACAAGATTATCATTAACCTTAATCAGTTTAAGAAGACCATATCGTTTCATCTGCTCGTTAATTGTTGTGTAGACAGTGTCAGGAATTTCATATTTGGAGTAATGTTCCAGATAGGAAATTATATCTTTAACCCGAAGACCTGCAGCAGCTGCATTCCAGAGAGATAAGGGTGTTATTCTGTATGTGTGAATGTGCTCAGGACTTTTTTCAAGTTCAGAAAACTGAGAAATGGAATTTCGGGCTTCATCGAATACCGGATTGTCTACTTCAACGAGGAGTGTATTATCACTCTGCACTATAACAGGTTTTGTCATTTTTTCTTCGCAGTTATAAATTTTATATATTTAGTTTCATAAAATCAATTTGTCAATATAAAAAATGAAACAGGCTCAAGTCAGATTACAGAATCAGTTTATTGAACCTTTGCCGTATAAATATCTTTCCGTTTCAATTGTTGCAAGGAAAGATTCAAGAGGATTCTCATATAAAATCAGTTCTTTGCCAAATGATGAACCTGATTCTGAAGGAATTTCTATTATGTTATATCCAAAATATACACCTTGAATAAAAAGTTGTAATAATACACCATGATCTTCTGCTGTGAGATCAACATCTTTTGTTGACTCAATATTATAACCTTTATTCTCTGTTAAAGGATCTGTTAAGTCAAGCTCGGTAACATTATTAAGATAATCAGCAAGATCATTAAAAAAGCTTAATGTATCGTTATCAAATTCATTATTATTATAATTTTCAAGAATCCGACTGCATGTTACTATATCATAATCGTAATCAAGATTATTAATAATATTGGGAATATCTTTAATAAAACCTTTCTCTTCAGGATTTAATGTAATCAGGTAATTATATTCCAGGTCACGGGCAAAGTTAAATGCCGTGGCAAGACAGGCTCCATATCCCAAGGTTTCTTCATGAATAATACTTTTTACAAATTTATACTCTTTAATTGCTTCAATTATTTCATAATCTGAACCATCATCAATAATTAAAAGATCTATTTTCTCAAAATTCTGTATTTCAAGAATAGCTTTTTTTATAAATTCAAGATTATTATATGAAATGACTGAAATGAGAATTTTTTTTTCCATTTAATACCTTTGATGAAACAGATGTTATATTTTCCGGAGCTGTCAGAAAGTGATAAGTATTATACAGATGATCCGGAAATATTTTGTTTATAATAATAAAAAGACATTCTAAAATATTTCATTATCAAATCAATATAATATTATTAAAATTAAAAATAATAACAAAATAAAAAGGTTAAATGATATATTATATAATTTTAGCGATAATTTTTGATTGCAGATATTTAAATTTATATTGCTTTAAAAATAAAAAAATACTGATTGGAATCAGTTATTTTAATAGATGTAATTGACCACCGGATATTATATAATAATTTTGCTTTTTATTGTAATCCATCAGGAGATTGATATGGCTGTATTGATAAAAGATATTCAAAGAAATAATAATGAAATTATAAGAATTGAAGTCTCTGAATTTAAGGGGAAGGAATTAATAAACCTGAGAATATGGTATGTTGCCGGACGGGATATGGATGGAAATGATATTTATAAACCGACTCAAAAGGGAGTAGCGTTAAATATATCAGAGTTTTCTGAGTTGAAAGAGGGAATTGATAAACTTGAAGCCTACATAAGAGATAAAAATTCAGGAAATGTTCCTGATCAGCCTGCTCCAAAAAATAAAGCTGATTATTCTGAAGGATTACCTGATCAGGATGAGATTGAATCAGATGAAAATGAAAATATTAAATTATGATTATTGAATGAAAAAAATAAACGGATCTGAAGAAAGAGGAAAGCTTATTAAAATTCAATGTTCAGGAATGCTATATCATCATTTATTACAGCTCCATCGATATATCTGTTAAATGTATCGAGAAGTGAATTGCAGAAATCCTTGCCATGAAGATCCGAATTGTTTTTTATAAATTTTGCCAGTCTCATTTCTCCGAACTCTTCTCCGTCGTTATTCTTGGCTTCGGTAATCCCGTCAGTATATAAAAAAAGCCTGTCACCGCTCATAACAGTCATTTTCTTTTCTTCATATTCAGTATCATCTGATATTCCTATAAACCATCCAAAAGAATCAAGGGCTATCACCTGGTTTTTAGCAGATTTAAAGTATAATGGGCGTGTATGGCCTGCATTGGAATAAGTTAAAGTTTTAGTAGAGTTTTCATATATCAGATAAAAAGCTGTGATATACTGCATATCAAGAAGAGTTCCTCTTAATTGTTTATTTATTTCCCTCATAAGATCAGAAGTATTTACAAATTTTTCTGCATATATACTGAAGAGCATTTTAGCCATAGTCATAGTAAGCGCAGCGGGTATTCCATGGCCGGTTACATCAGCTATAAGAAAAGCTGATTTATCTTCATCAAATTTATAACAATCAAAAAAATCACCACCGATGTCTTCAATAGGAAGATAAATACCACTTATTTGAGGATGATCTATAAATTCAAAATTATCAGGGATGATATATTGCTGAATTTTTTTTGCTGCTTCAAGTTCTCTCTTAATTAATTGATTTTTCTGGTAAAGTTCAGAATTTGCTTTTTTCAGCCTGAGTAAAGAAAAAACCCGAGCTATCAATTCTTCTTCATTTAAAGGTTTTACCAGATAATCATCAGCACCGATATTCAGCCCTTTTATCTTGGAATTAAGATCATCCAGACCGGTCATAAGTATTACCGGAATAAATTCTTTTCTGTCTCTTTTATGAAATTCTTTTAAAAAACCAAAACCATCCATTTCAGGCATGACTATATCAAGGAGAATAAGATCATAATCTCTTAAAGGTAACATTTCTAATCCTTTAATACCGTTTTCAGCTTCAAAAAAATTGATGTTAAGAGGTGAGAGTGTTTTATTAATAAAAACTCTGTTCAGTTTACTGTCATCAATGCAGAGTAAATTATACTTTCTATTATTATCTTTTTTTATCATTGTTTATTATAGCGCATTTATTATTTTGTTCAATTATATAAAATTTAATAAATAATTACAACACTGTTTTTGGGAAATTATGAAAATACTATTTATTCAATTACCACTTATCGATCACGCATATGGATATGTAAACGGAAATATTAACTATGCACCGGCAGTAATTTCATCTTTTATAAAAAAGAATTACAGCGATATTACATGCCGGATGCTTCCATCAGTAATATCTGATTTCTGTTCAGATGATATAATTATAAAATATGTTGCAGCCGAATCTCCTGATGTAATATGTTTTACTTCATATTTATGGAATGTTGAAAGAAATCTGCGTTTATCAGGAATTATCAGAAAAAGACTGGATTCAGTTTTAATTCTTTTCGGAGGACCGGAAATTTCTGAAGGAAGTATATCTCTGTCAGATTATTTTCCGGAAATTGATATTTTCATTTCCGGTGAAGGGGAGTGGTTTTTTGAATCATTTTTATCTGGAAAAGAGATAAATTATATTGAAATAAACGGTAACTCAGTTGCGATTCAGAAAAGCAGCGAGCTGGTCAGTACTGATTCTATTGTTGAGCCGGTTACTGCTGATCAGCTTGATACACAAATTGATGGGTCTGTCTTTATTGAAATGACAAGAGGGTGTCCGTATAAATGCAGTTATTGTTTTTATTCAAAAAATCAGCATAAAATAAGGCAGCTTTCATTTAATATTCTTACTGAAATTATTAAGACAAAGAAAAATATAAAAGAAATATACATTCTAAGCCCCACATTTGATCGATCGCAGGATTTTATCCAGAAACTTAAAGAATTAAAAAGCCTTAATCATAATGTAAAACTTCATACTGAAATACGGACTGACAGGATAACTCCGGAAATTGCAGATCTGATGTTTGCTGCTGGATTCCACAGCCTTGAGGTTGGGCTGCAATCTATGAATAAGAGGGCTCTGGGAAATATAAACAGGGAGAGTGAACCGGAGAAGGAATTGAGAGGAATGGAAAACCTGGTTGATGCCGGGATTGATCTGAAAATAGGAATTATACCTGGTCTTCCCGGTGATGATGAAAAGAGCTTTTTAAAGACCGTTGATGTTTTATGTGAAAGAGGATTGGGTGATTTTATAGAACTTTATCCGCTTATGATTCTTCCCGGAACAGAGATCAGGGAGATGGCAGTGAAGAATGGAGTAAAGTTTCAGCAGAAACCACCATATTATTTTATAGAGGGATGGAATTTCAAATCAGAACAGATTAAAAAGATTTCTTCATACATAGAAGAAAAATCAGGAATGACCCCGGTTGTTTTTTATCTGCCGGATTTTACTGTAAGTGAAAATACTCTTTTCACCAGGGGATTGATATTTAATGGAGATGATCGCTGGCCGATTGATAAAATTAAAGATGAAGTAGATACTATTGTCACAGACCTGCATATAACGATTTCTGATATAAATATCTTTTATAATGAAATGAAACATTTTATTAAAGAAGCCGATGATTCAAGATTATTTAATGTTATATTTATTTCCAATTCAATTATAAATGAAAAAATGATTACAGATACAGTTAAAACGAATGAAAATGATAATTTCTACAGAAGACAGAATGTTTTTAATTCTTTCGCTGCAGGATCGATTTTTCATATGTACCAGGTTTTTGATAAAATGGAGAAATATATGGAAGCAATAGACTTGTATAAATTTATTGTTCCTGTATTTAATGTTAGGCAGGAGACTGTCACACAGATTATTAAAAATAATTTTAATGATATTCCACTTTTAATTGAAGATAATATTTACGGGAAGATAAAAGATTTTCTTGTAACAGCATACAGGGATAACCCGGAATATATTGCATTCACGAATGAAAAGGATATGCAGAATTTCTATAGCGCTATAGGTCTTGAAACGATAAGATTCCCATACAACTTTGGATTGAAAAAAGTATAATACAATAATATATTTAATAGTAAAAATACCGGTAATTATGCAAATAAAATGCATTACCTCAATGCATTGATCTCATCATTCATCTGTTTGAGAGCTTCAACGGAAGCCTCATCATAGGACATATCTTTAAATGTCTTATATGCGTAATTTAAAGAGCTTGAGGCGTTTATTCTGTGAATACCAATATCTGAAGATCTGCTGATAACTTCCATTACATCTTTAATGCTACCCCCCTGGGCTCCAACACCCGGAATCAGAAAAGGAATCTCTTTTCCTGAGTTAATAAAAATATCTGAAATTTTTTTAAGCTGTTCAGGATATGTTGCTCCAGCTACTGAACCAAGACCGGGATGATACCATTTTATGATCAGATCAGCAACATTGAGAAAAATCTCCTTATTTCCGGATTTTATATCCTGTATTTCTCCTGAGCTGGCATTGGATGTTTTGGTAAGAATATAATATCCTTTATCAGGATAATCTTTTATATATGGTTCAATGGAATCATAACCAAGATACGGCGAAAGTGTTACTGAATCCGCTTTGAAGAAATCGAAAGCCTCTTTTGCATATGCCTTTGCTGTTTTACCGATATCGCCTCTTTTATAATCGAGGATAACCGGAATACCGGCCGATTTGTAGATTTTGATAATTTTATCAAGGTAAATAATTCCATCAACTCCATACTGGGCATAGAAAGCATAGTTAGGTTTAACAGCTCCCGGGAAAATATTTTTCTGAATATGTTTATTAAGTATTTTTTCAAAAAATGTATAAATCCGTTCGCCCGGTGTTCCATTTTTTTCAGGGATATCTTCAATCACCGGATCAAGTCCCATGCAGACAATACTTGAAAATTGTTCACTGCTTTTTTTCAGGGTATCAATGTAGCTCATTTTTAATTTCCTCAAGTGTTTTTATATAGATTTCATAATTGTCATTATCAAAAACAACGAATGAAACATCAACGATATACTCTTCATGTTTTATAAATTTTATTACTGTCTCAACAGCGATTTTAGCAGCCTTATCGCGGGGATACCTGTAAACACCCGTGGATATTGCAGGAAATGAAACAGATTTTAAACTGTTTCTTTTCACAAGAATCATTGAATTCCAGTATGAGTTATAGAGAGTTTCCGGCTCTCCGCTTTTTCCGTCACGATATATCGGACCTGGAGTATGTATTACATATTTTGACCGGAGTTTGTATCCTTTAGTAATACGCGCTTCACCCGGATTGCAGCCACCGAGCATTCTGCATTCATTAAGAAGTTCCGGACCGGCAGCCCGGTGGATTGCTCCATCAACACCGCCACCGCCAAGGAGAGATATATTCGCAGCATTTACAATTGCTTCGCTCATTTCCAGAGTGATGTCCCCTTTTTTTATATGAATGAGTTTTAACAGATCTTTGTTATTCATAAGATCTCTTCATTTACTCTGATTTCTTCATTTCTTCTGCACAGTCTTTGACTTCGTTTCTCAGCAGCTTTAAAGCATGCGGGATTCCGCTTTCTATGAATTCAAGATTTTCTCTTGCACCCTTCGGGCTTCCGGGAAGGTTTATTATGAGTGTTTTTTTTCTGATTCCTGAAACGGCACGTGAAAGCATTGCATGTGGAGTAATCTGAAGTGATTTCATACGCATTACTTCTGCAAACCCGGGCGCCTCTTTTTCAATAACAGCTCTTGTCGCTTCCGGAGTATTGTCTCTCGGGGCAAAACCTGTGCCGCCTGTAGTAAGTATGAGGTCGAGATTTTTATCAGAGAGATCGATAAGAGTTTTCTTTATTATATCAGTTTCATCCGGAATTATAAGTTCTTCTGTTACAGTGTAATTCATCCTGTTACACCATTTTTTTATTTCAGGTCCTGACAGATCATCTCTTTCACCTCTTGATGATCTGTCGCTGACAGTTATGATACCTATTTTTATATTATTCATATTAACCACACTTTTTATAATTGAAATATATTAGAAGTATATGAATTATACTTCAATAAAAATATTTTTTATGGAGATAAATTAACTCTGATGAATGTAGCTGTAATACTTGCCGGGGGAAAGGGTTTACGATTAGGCAGTGATACTCCGAAACAGATGCTTATTCTGGGAGACAAACCTGTTATAGCATGGTCTGTAGATACTTTTCATAAAAACAGACTTATTGATAAAATAATTATTGTTTCTGAAAAAGAACTTATAATGAGCATAGGGAAAATATTCCCTGAAAAAAAGTATCCAAAAATATCAGCAGTTATTGAAGGGGGTAGTGAGAGACTGGATTCATCATATAATGCTGTTTTATCTGCAGAGTTAAAAGATGAGGACATTATATTATTTCATGATGCTGCGCGTCCATTTGTTTCCGGAGAGATAATTAATGAATTAATAAACGGGGTTAAAGAAACAGGTGCGTGCGGAACATATGTTCAATCAACAGACACTATTGCAATTGTAAAAGACAATGCTGTTGAGTATATTCCCGAGAGGAGAAATGTTTTTTCGGCTCAGACACCGCAGGGATTTCGTTACAATATTATAAAAGAAGCACATCTGTATCAGAAAGAGGTAAAAAAAAGCGGTATAACGGATGACGTATCACTTGTAGTCAATTACGGATATACAGTTTCTGTTGTTCCGGGTTCATATAAAAATGTCAAAATAACAACTGAACAGGATTTGAAATTTGCTGAATATCTGGCTTCTGGTGTAAATGAATGATTAATAAGTATATAAAGAGTGACCCGATACCATGGCTTATTGAAGAAAAAAATCCTGCAGTAAGATATCATACAAAAAATGAAATCCTGAAAAATCAGGATCATGAAGAGATATATAAAGAGCTTATAAACTCGGATTTAACAGATTTTTTTAAAAAAAATTATTCTAATAACGTGCTTGGAGATAGTAAAAATACAGATATATTTTACAGAGGATCGGTATGGTTTTTTCTACTGGCAGTAGAATCAGGATATAATCATACAGAAGAATTTGTTGAATCTACAGCCGATTATCTTTGTAAAAAAACACAACTGGACAATGGCGGATTTAAATTTAATTACAGATCATCAGATGCAGTTGGATGCAGATCAGGAAATATGATTCTGTCATTGATAAAAAGCGGTATAAATGATTCCCGTTCAGAAAATGGTATAAAATGGGTTGTTAATAATCAGAGAAAAGATGGAGGATGGCTTCACTGTCCTGTCGCAGGTTTTTGTGATGTGATGAAGCTGGTTTTTCTGAATAAATCAGGGAGCGGTTTAAAATATGAAAATATTGAAGATGTATCAAGCTGTCCTGTTGCAAGCTATTCATGCCTTAGAGCTCTGGTTTATCTGAATGACTTTTCTCATAAAAACATTGTTAAGAAAGCTGCAGAATATTTTTTAAAGAATAATTTTTTCATAAGCAGACAGAAAAGAATATTATGCGGGAATTCAGTTAATTTTGCAAAAATTGGTTATCCAGTAATGTCTCAGTATGATTATCTTTCAGGCCTGATATTGTTGTCAGGAATAATGGAAAACGGAATAAATATAAATGATGAACTTTTTAATAATATAATTAAAAAACAGAATGATGACGGAACATGGAATTGTGAAAACCGGCTCCCTGGAATGATAAAAGAAAAAGAGGAAAAAAGCAGATGGACAACCCTGAATGCAATGAGATTGATATATCTGACGGAAAAAAATAAGGCTTAGTTGGAAAAAGCATACCCGGCAGACAGAGCGAAATTGATGGTATCAATGTTCCCGGAGGTTTTACCATCAAGAAATGTTGTTCCCGAAGATTGTGAAAGTGTTAATGGCGGACTGAAAGATAATGGATATCTGTTCCAGTCAGCGCCGATGGAGAGATATAATCCACCGCTTAAATAAAAAGTAAGATTTAATTCGGCTCCATAAGTAAAGCCATTAACATCCCTGTTACTATCATCGCTGTCAGTATAAATTGACGCCGTAAGAAGTTTTGAAGCAACAGGAGTTGCCCTGTATTTTGCCCAGGCATATCCTATCACAGGAGTAAGAGTGATATCCCATTGCTTTCTGTCAGTTAAGTGAAAAGATGGCCCAAGTAAAAATGAATAATTTTTATAAAGAATTTCATTCCAGTTCTGAAAATCCGAACCAAATAATGTTCTTTGAACAATGATAACGCGCTTTAACTTTGTTTTTATTCCTATATGATCCATTGGCATATATTCAAATGAAGCTCCGAAATCATAAGAAAGATGAGTTATCACAAAATCTTTTGTAACCTCACTGTCATCAAAAGTGTATGTATTTTTATCAACAAAATCTGTCTCTCCGGAAATAATATCACCATAGGGAATACCAAGAGAGACAAATCCTCCAAGAAGCATTTGTCCCTTGTGAGCGCCTTCCGGTGGTTTATCAAGCTCTTCAAACTGGGAAGCAATTGATGAAGAAATTAAATAAAAATAGAATATGAAGATTATAATAAATTTTTTTTTAATAATTTTCATAATAATCAGTAAAGGTAAAAACCTCTCCCTGTTTTTTGCCCAAGATATCCCGAGGCTACATATCTTCTCAGCAGGGGGCATGGTCTGTATTTATGATCTGCATAACCTCTGAGCATCTCCTCTCCAATTCCGAGAATGACATCCAGGCCTACCATATCAGCTATTTCAAGAGGACCCATTGGCAGATTTAAACCTTTTTTCATTGCTTTATCTATAATTTCAGGCTTTGTTCCACCTTCATAAAGAAGAAAGATTGCTTCATTAATCATCGGGTATAAAATCCGGTTCAGATAAAATCCGGGATAGTCTTTAGCCTCAACGAAATCTTTTCCAAGCTTCTTCAGAAAAGATTTCGCCATTTCTACGGTCTCTCTGGTTGTAGAGAATCCGGGAACAATTTCCACAAGGGATAATACTCTAGCAGGATTCAGAAAATGCAGTCCAATGACAGATTCAGGACGTGTGGTTGCAGATGCAATTTCTGTTATGGATATTGATGATGTAAGGGAAGCAAGTATGCTGCCGGCTTTACTGATTTCGTTTAATTGATTAAATATATTTTTTTTTGTGTTAAGATCTTCGTTTACAGCTTCAAGAATAATATCCGACTCGGATAATCCGCTGATATTTTCCTCAATTTTAATGAAAGATCTGATTTTTTCATTATCAGATTCAGAAATTCTGTCTTTCTTAAGATACTCTTCAAGTCTTGAAAAGATTACATTTAATGCACTTTGAGATTTTTTAAGATTACTGTCAAAAAGTTTAACATGATAACCTGCTTCTGCAGTAATTTGCGCCAGATCGGTGCCCATTGTTCCTGCACCGATTATTCCAATATTCTTCATAGACAGGCTCCCTGAATTATATGATATTTTATAATATAGTTTATCAGTATTTTATCAACAATAAAATAATTGACTTATGTTAATATTTTTAACACCATTTTCATGTATTTTAAAATTATTAGTACTGTTATTTATCTACTTGATGCATAAATATAGATAAATATAGATAAAGATAAATGAAAATTGATTATATATAATTTTTTTAATAATTATTGAACAGGTTTAAAATGAAAGACATTGATAAAACCAAACAGAATCTCAAGGTTAATGAAATTGACGATAACCAAAGAAAGGATTTATTCAATAAATTCAGGGATGCCGGAGGACAGGTTTTATCAGAAAGAGAAACAAGAAAAAACCTGGTAATAGACAGGAATAAACAGAAACAGCATCAACAGAAACTGGATGCACATTACTCAAATAAAAGAATTCCCTCCGTGAACAGAGTTGTAAATTATAAAAAAAATGTTCCAAATATTTCTTTTGTTACATCAACTCCATTTGATCGTTTCAGAATCAGAATGCGATTAAGACTTCTTGGAATAACGGGATTTTCAACCGTGTTTTTTAAAAATACATTTTTCCAGAGATTTAATGACTATTTCAAACCATCATTAATTGAAATACAGATGATATATTTTGCTTTATTTAAAAAAGATATAAAAACAGGTAATAAAATAATTCGCTCTCTTGATAAAATATCGCCGATCTATTATGAGTTAATTGAAAAGGCAGGTAATTTATATGAACCATATATTTTTGATCATGTTATTGAAGGGTATAAAAATTTTCCGAATGTACCAAAGCCTCTTTCAGAACTCAGGGAGTCGTTAACAGACTTATTTCGTTTATTGTTTATTTTAAAACCTTACGAAAATTCCATATTAAATTCATTTGAAAAATCTATTGATATAAGCATTGCATTTAATGAAGGTAAAAAAGACAAAAGTATAAACAAAAGAGAATTAAAAAATTCTCTTTTTATTGTTTTCAATAAATTATATCCCTCTCTGCATGCTTTGTTCTGCCATTATCAGGGGAGTTTGTTCTCTGAATCAGATAAGATGATTGAAGAAATACTATCCATAACAAAAACGGAAAAACCGGGCAATCGCAGAAGGATGGATGATTCTACTAATTCACGGGTTGAAAAAGAACCGGAAGAGGAACAGATGTCTGATACTGAAAAAGAAGCGGATACTTTATCCGTAAGTGATTCAGTAAAAGAGGGTCTCAAATTGATGTACCGTCTTGAAAATAAAACTTTAAGGGAACTGTATGAAAAAAAAGGTGAATTTGAAATTTTAGAAGATACTGACAAAGTGTTGCTGGCTTATATGCTCTTTATAGAATTTGAAAAAGAATATTCATTTATTCTGACAACGAATAAAATTAAATATAATATAGATTTTTCTTCAGATATTAAAATTGATTATATGTCTAAAATGCAGGATCTTTTCAACCAGCTCAATAAATCTCAAATTGCTTTTAAAGCATACTATGATACATGTATTGAAAATAAAAAGATTATAAAACAGAAACCATTAAGTAATGATCAGTATATAGCTTATTCAAAAAGGCTGGATGAGATTGAAAAGAAAAGAAAACTAGCAGGTTCCAAATGCCGGATGGCTATTAAATCATTTATGGATAATGTTACAAACGAGCTGTCTGTTCTTATTGAAGATATGAATGGAAAGCAAAAGTATATTTCAAATCCGCAGGATATTCTTGAATTTACTCATGAGATTGAAGGCAGTAAAAAATTAAAAGATAAAAAGATTTATGAAGCTGTTGAGACAGTATATAATTACGCATCGGCTCTTTCATATCGTACAGGCCCGGAGGGGGATCTGTCCGGTAATCTGGAATTTGGAGAGAATGAAAAACAGATCGAAGTAATAAATGAGTCCTCTTCAGAAAACCGGGTCATTGAAGAGATTGAAGAGATTGAAGAGAATAAAGAGAAAAGAAAAGAGGAGATTAAAACAGAAGAATCCCTTTTTGATGAACTTGATGATATTATTTAATATTATTTTTAATATTTTTTATTTTGAGCAATCTGTTTTCAAGTATAGTTTCTCTTTCTGCGTTTAAACCGGGATCTTCATAAGGCATAGATTTAATATTATTGATTATAGCTTTTATTTCATCTTTATCAAGTTCACGGGTTATATTACATGAAGAGGCTAAAGTTCCTTCTCTCTTTTTCCCGACAGATGGACCGCGTCCAATATGAAATCCGGCTTCAATCATAGCTCTTCTTATATGATCTGCGCTTGAATATGTAGTAATTATTCCGTTTTCTGCCAGCAGTTTTTTTAATTCAATAAAGTAATCAGTACTCCACAATTCAGGATTTTTTGAGGGGGAAAAGGGATCCTGAAAGATGGCATGAAATTTTGTACCATAAAGATTTTTAATGGATTTCCGGGCATCATCAAAAAGAATTTTAAGGTTGATTCCGTTAAGATTACCTTCTCCCGATAGATATGTTTCACTGATAAAGCTGTAAATGTTGTCCCTTGAATCATTAAATGTTATGGAATTTATGAACTCCATGAAATTTCGGTCTTTTTCAAGGGAGTAAATATTAAGTTTCCTTGTATCGTTTTTATTCAGGAATTCGTTTATAAGCGCGAGTACATTATATCCCAGGCCGAAACCTACATCGAGAACATTGAGAATGTCTTTTTCACATTCAAGAATACCTGAAGGAATAATATGTTTCAACAGAGACTCTTCATAGGCTCCGGACATGGAGTGCATAGCCTGCTCGTATTCCTCAAGAAACAGAGTTGCAGTTCCATCTTCTGTAGTTAATAAATATTTTTTTTTCATAATATTTTATAATATAGTAAATTATTGAGGAGATGAGTAGAAACCTCTGTTGACAAAACAGTCGTGATCAACAGGAATAATTGTTGATTATAAATGATTATTGTCAAGAGTCTAAAAAAATAATTACTGAACTCTTTATAACAGGTAATGCCATGTTTTCCAGGCCGCTGCAGGCGAACGGGAAATATATTAAATTTTACATTTAAATATTTGTTAAGGAATTAACATTGAAGATAATATGATAAAAAAAGTAATATTAAAAGGGAGAGTACAGGGTGTCGGATGCAGGGGTTATTGTGCAAAATATGCCAGACGATATTCAATAAACGGATCTGCTACAAATCTCCATGACGGCTCAGTAAAGCTGATTCTGAATATAAAAGAAGAAGCTGTTTTTAAGCGTTATATAACGGCTTTGATAACAAATCCTGAAGGATATCTTTTCTATGGAAGTATTGATGACATATCAATAAGTGACTTTGCGGGAAATACTGATGGAGATTACAGCTTTTAGTTTGCAGCCATTAAGACAGGTTTTATACTTTTCATTCTTCTGAATGTTATTTTTTTAAAACTTCTTTTTATTTCATCAGAATTCATTTTAAGAAAATTATAATAGGGAGTCGATTCGATATTGTAAAAAAAGCTGTCAGCATATTCAATATATTTTTCTTCGAATGCTTTTCTTGAATGACCATGGGCGGATTTAAATTCCCCCATTCTTCTTATGTCGCCATTAAAATCCGGATTGATATGATAAAGTTCATGAAACATGACGTTTATTTTGTCTTTAACGGATAGATTAAAAAACTTCGGGATATAGAAATAAATAATATAGAGGATTTCTGTTCCGTTGATCATAACTTTAGGGATTGAATAAATTTGTCCATTGTGTCTTATTATCTCCGATCCGTCCTTAAATCTGAGAGGTAAGAGTTTTCCATAAGTAGCGCCTCTGAAATCTTTACGGTTTGAGGCGCAGCATACGATAATTTTATTTAGATCAAAAGATTTAAATACATCGGTGGATTTAATCATATCGTGAATAATTAAAGTAAGAATATCCGTGAGGTTAACCGAATCATAAGGCATCAGTATGTACCGGACTTCCCGATCAGTTCTTCAGCATGTTTTATGGAAATATCCGTTATCTCGGCGCCTGCAAGCATTCTTGCAACTTCACGAATCTTTTCCTTTTCGTTGAGAATTTTTACAACAGTTGTTACTCTTCCGTCGGTTTTACCCTTTTGTACAAGGTAATGACTGTCGGACATGGCAGCAATCTGCGGCAGATGTGTGATAAGAAGAACCTGCCTTCTTTTTGAAAGATTTTTCAGCTTTTTCCCTACAATTTCGGCAGTCTTCCCGCTTATCCCTGCATCTACTTCATCGAAGATAAGAGTATCAACAATATCTGCGGATTGTATAACATTTTTCAGCGCAAGCATAATACGCGACATCTCCCCACCTGATGCGACTTTTCTGAGTTGTTTTAAATCTTCACCTTCGTTTGCTGAAAGAAGAAATTCTATCCGGTCAAGACCATGAGGATAAAGAATATATTTTTTGCCCCCTGACTCAATATCTCCATCGTTGCTGACATCCTGTTTAATGGAAATGCTGAAAACAGTTCCATTCATACCGAGATCATTCAGTTCTTTAATTACAAGTTCTTCGAGTTTTTTTGCGGCAACCTTTCTTTTTTCAGAGAGATCAAGAGCGAAATTTTTTGCTTCTTTTACAGCTTTCTTTTCATGATCCTTTAACTGTTCAAGCTGCTCATCACTTGAATTAATTGTATCAAGTTCACTCTTTGCTTTTTCAGCATATTGAAGTATTTCCTGAATACTGTCTCCATACTTTTTCTTCAGCGAGTGTATAAGATTTAATCTCTCCTCTACCTGGTTTACTCTTTCAGGTGAAAAGTCTATATTCTGTTTATAGTCTCTTAATATGGATGTGGAATCTTCCAGAGAGTAGAGAGCTTCCCTGATAGCATCCAGCACAGGTGAAATGTTGGGATCTATATCTGAAATTCTGGATAATCCTGATTCAGTTTTTTTAAGGTTTCTGAGAACTCCGTTTTCCCCTGAAATAAGGTCTGCAGCGCTGTTTACCTCTGTAAAGAGTTTTTCGGCATTTGAAAGAAGATTTGATTCGGATTTAAGTTCTTCATCTTCTCCGATTCTCAGGTTTGAAGATTCAATCTCCTTAACGGAGAAGGTATTGAATTCAATCCTTCTTGCTTTCTCTTTTTCATCTATCTGAAAGGAGTTTATTTTATTTCGTATCGCTGTAAGCTTTTCATGTATCGTTTTAACAGCGTTTACTTCGTTGTAAAGAGATCCGAAGCTGTCAAGAAGTTCACGGTGTTTTGAAACATTGACAATGTTCTGATGCTCGTTTTGTCCATGTATATCAATGAGATATTCAGAAATCTCTTTTAGCTTGGCTACAGGTATCTGAACAGAGTTTGCATAGCAGCGTCCCTTTCCGTTGGAGAACAACTCCCTGTGAATGATAAGGGTATCATCCTCGTTTTCAATTCCGGATTCTTCAAGGAGCGCTTTGAGATCATTGAGATTTGAAATGTCAAATACAGCTTCGAGAGATGCCCTGTCAAAACCTGTTCGTATCATATCGATACTCATTTTTTCGCCAAGTACTCCTGAAAGCGCATCGATAAGAATTGATTTTCCCGCCCCGGTCTCTCCGCTGAGTATATTTAATCCCTCTTTGAATGTTACTGTAAGGGAATCGATTATTACAAAATTTTTTATTCTAAGATCTTGAAGCATACAAGGTATCCTTTGAAGATGAAATCAGCCCCAATTCAGTTTTTCCCTGAGGATTGAGAAGTAGTTTTTGTCGGGATGAAGAATCAGCTTCATTTTCTTATCTGTTTTACGGAAGATTAATTCATCCCCTGCAGAAAATTCGATAGCTTCCTGACCATCAATTGTCAATAATAAATTTGTCATATCGGTAAGAGTTCTGGCTTTAAGCGTTGATGCCGCCGGGAGTACAATGGGTCTTATAGAAAGAGAGTGCGGAGATACAGGGTTTACAATAAAGACATCATTTGAATCCGGTACAATTATCGGTCCTCCCGCGGAAAGTGAATAGGCTGTTGATCCGGTTGCTGTTGCGATAATAAGTCCATCACCGGAGTATCGGTTAAGAAACAGGTCATTTACATGAAGTTCAATCTGTATAGCCCTTGAGAATGCCCCTTTTGAAATAACCGCATCATTAAAAAAATAGAGAGAATGACTGGAATTGTTTTTATTATGTATGGCTTCCATAACATTACGTTCAGCTGTAATAAAATCACCATCCAGAATCCGGAGAAAATGCTTCTCAAATTCATCCGGATTGAATTCAGTAAGAAACCCGAGTTTACCCCTGTTTATACCGAAGATGGGGGACCCGTTCGACAGAAACATCCTGGCTGTTTTCAGAAAGGTCCCGTCACCACCGATGGCTACAACAAGATCGGGGGTTTTAAGGTAATCATATTCTTTGCTGATAAATTCATTTAAGGGATGTTTACGGAGAATCTCATAATCGGGAAGCTGTGTTTTAATTTTTTTTTCTGTAAGTATTTCTGCTATGTTTTGTATGAGTTCAATAGATTTGTGATCATCAGGTCTGAAGTTTATAGATACATTCTGAAACATTCATTTTTCCGTTATTTCGTAAGTAAATTTAACCAGTAACCCCGGATTTTTATCAATGAAAAATTTTAAATCATTCCCGTTCATAGCATAAACTGAAACAGGTTTAAGATTTTTAAAAGTGTAAACTGCCGGGAGATTTTTATGCAGTCTTTCAAGGGATCCTACAAAATCACCTTTTTTCAGTGTAGCGATTTTGCTGCCGTTTTTTGAAGCCTCGATTTCTCCATCTCTTATAAGGTATAGAGTATGAAGAAGTTCGCCTTCTTTTATCAAAGTTTCCGGGTTCTCAATAATTCTCGGTTCAAATATTGACTCCATCCAGGTTTTTTGTGCAGGGGTAAATTGTTTAAAAAAATTATTTGTTGAAAGAAGATTCCACGATTCAGAACTTCTGGTAAGAGCTACCTTCTTAAGGATTTTTTCGAATTCGGTGCCTACAATAAAATTCAGAAATTTGTCTTTCTCTATCATAAAAAGTACAACATCAGTTTCAGCGTATATATCTGCAGCCCTTTTCTGACCGGTAATAAGCGCAACTTCCCCGAAGTAATCGTATGGTCCGTATATTTTGTCATTTTCAAGTCCTTCATTTTTAACGGAGATATTTCCTGAATAGATGATGAAGAACTCACCGCCAACAGCACCCTTCTCTATTATTTTATCCCCTTTTGCGAATTTTTTTATCACAACTATATCGAGCAGTTCCTGGGCCTTCCAGACAGGGAGGTCGCTCATAAAATCAAGGCGTTTAAATACGCTTAAAATCTGGTATGCATCCTCAAACATTGGCGGTTCAGTTTCAAAGTAGAGAGTATTTTCCATTCCGAATTTTGCAAGAGTGAGCGAAGTTTTTTCCGGAAAATCCATTTTTGCAATATGGTAAATTACTATTCTTTTTTGTATATCGACGGGAAGAGAATTCATATAGCTGATCGGTGTGTGAAGAGGTGGTACGCCCGATTCATGATAAATTACATTTGAATCCCATGGGAAATTTGTTAACTCATCATAGCGCGTTCTGCTTATTATATTTTCTTCAAGAAGTTTTTTATGAAGTTCAGGGTCATTATTGTGGTCGGAGGAGTAAAAAAACGACTGATTCTGAAACTTCATCCGGAAACCGATTGTCGGAATGGAATGAAGTGTATAGAACATTTCAAATTTTCCGCCGTTAATATAAAGAGGATTTCCAATTGTGACAGGATAGAAATCGAATAAACTTCTGAGATAGTCTGTGCTGACATCACTGAGAGATGAATATTTCTGCAGAAAACTCTCCATGACGGTTTCTGTTGTATAAACAGTTACTTTTCCCTCTTCCAGTATTTTCTGAAATGTGCCTGCATCATGATCTGCATGACAGTGGGTGAGAATAATACTGTCTATGAATTTTGGGCTTACATTTGAATCTTCAAGCCACTCGGTGGAGTTTACAGGGGGATCCACCATAATCCCCTGGTGATTAAGCCAGATAATGAAACCGGAGGTATTTTCCTCAGGATCAAATCCGTGGCTGGGACCAAGACAGGTTACACCAAAGAGTGGCGGCAGGTAAGGTTCAGACAGCCTTTCTCCTATACGATAAGTGGTTTTATATTCTATATTGCCGGGAATCTTTGCCAGTGAATCATTATTGTAATAAATCCTGTAGTCTCCGTCTGCTTCAATATTGATCAGTATGCCTTTATAAGAGAAGCTGTTATTTTTAAAGATGCCGAACTGAACCATATTTGAAAGTTTATTATTGTTTCTGAAATACACCATTTCAGAATTAATGTCAGGAATAAGTTTGCTGTTGATATCAGGAGAATAATCATTGCTGATGTTAAAGAATTCAGGGCCGAAGACAGATTCCTCAAGAACCTTTTTCATTTTGTAAAACTGTTCTTCTCTGCAGATTATAAGGGTCTTTTTTTTCCGGATAAAGAAATTCCAGTAAAGGGGGAATTCAATTTCGGCAATGCTTATACCTTTAATCCAGTTAAACATTTTCTCCGGGAGTACAAATATTTCAGGGACTCCGCCCGGTAATTTCATTGTGTCTTTAATTGTTTCCGGAGGAGAACCGAATTGGACATAACCGGCGGGAGTATCTACGAGATATCCTCCGCGGGGAAGAGCTGTAACTGCATCATTGGTTACTGAGTTATTCATTTTATTTTTTGGCTTTATCTTTATAAATTTCTGAAGGATTAAAAACCGGTGTTGTATCAATAAAAACGGCTTTACCCTCTATTCTTCTGAAGAAACAGCTCCTGTATCCCTCATGGCATGCAGCCTCTCCGATCTGGTTGACCTTTATTAATAATGTATCGCTGTCACAGTCAAGATATATTTCTTTTACTTCCTGAAGGTGGCCGGATTCTTCACCTTTTTTCCAGATTCTGTTTTTTGATCTGCTCCAGAAGTGGGTAAAACCGGTTGACTGTGTAAGATTAAAGGCTTCCTCGTTCATATATGCAAGCATAAGAACATCGCCGCTTTTGAAATCCTGTATGACTGCAGGAACAATTCCATCGTTTTTATTGAAATCAATTTTATAGTTATTCATTTTTTGAAATACCTGTTATATAATTGATAAGCCTTTTCATCATTATCGGCAGCTAATACCGATCGAAGGAGTATATAGGCTCTCTCTTTTTCATTTTTAAGAAGTGCAATGGCAGCTTCGTTTAGTTTAATATGTGTAAAAAGCTTTTTATTATTCATGGGATCACCTTTAATAAGATTATCAGCTGTCCTGATCATTTCATCTGCGGCTGAATAGTTTTCATTGATTGCATAAATAACTGAAAGCGCCGAGTAAGCTTCAGGATTGTTTCTGCTGACTTTTAAAGATTGTTTGCAGAGCATTTCACTTTTTAAAAAGCTTTTATTTTCAAACTCTATACCTGCAAGAATTAAATAGCTTTCAGGGTCAGGTTCGGTTTTTATTTTACTTTCAATGAACTTTATTAATTCATGTTTATCTTTTAAAAAATTAAGTCCAATAAACAGAATGTCATTATAAACGGATTTGGATATAATTTCATCACCGTGGATTTCATTGAAAACTGAAAAAGCTTTATCAAAATCAGATTTTAAGTAATAATTAATTCCTGTTAAATATTTTAAGTATGAATGGTTGATATTTTTAATGTCCGGGTTATTAAAAGCATTTTCTGCTTCAGATAATATAAGTTTTTCTTCTTCAGAAAACAGTCTGTTAAAACCGGGTGAATCCGGCTGATTTTTTATTGATGAAAAATCGTACTTAACAAGCATCAAACGGATCAGATATACGTAGTGCTGTATTTTAAAGGATATTTTTAAATCAGACGATGAATTATTAATGGCGGTTTCCAGATAATCAAAGTTAAAATTCCGTGTGATCGGCTGGTTCTTAACTTCATCTTCACTTTGACTGGCAAGGAGTTTTAAGTAATCACCCTGAAAAGAAGCGGCCTGGAGTCTTGCATAAATAAGGATATCATCATTTTTTTCCAAAACTTTATTGTAGCAATATAACGCCTCTGTTGTTTTCCCGAGAGACAGACAGCAGTCTCCAAGCATTAATAAAATACTTGAATTATCAGGATTTAATTCGGCCGCTTTTGTGAGGTAGACGAGCGCTTTTTCAAGATTATAATTCTTGTTATTATATGAATCAATCTCTGAAAGAGAGTAGTATATCTCGCCGATAATTCCATTTTTTAATGCATTACTGTCAATATTGTATAATGGCTGATTCAGCCTGAGAAATCTGTTATAATATTCGATAGCTTTATTATAATTCGTAATATCTTTATAAAAGTTGCCAAGCTTATAAAAAAGAACAGGGTCTGAAGTTTCTTTTAAAATTCTTTCTATGGAATCGATCTGTTTTTTTATATCTGAATCGTTAACCTTTTTATTTGAAATATTTAAAGCAAACATGGGGTTATTAATTAAAGATCCGAATTTTAATCCGGGCACAGTAAATGACATTGAGCCGAGAATAAATTTTTTATCTGTATCTTCAGCTGCATTAAGAGAAGATATAATCAGGATTAAAGATGAAGCAATCAATGCCTTTATTTTCATTATAGACTCCTGTTTACGGAAAATTTATAATATAAATATACCATGATTAATCAATGAAAATTTTTAATGGGATATGACATAATACAAATCATTGGTAAGAAGGGAAATTATCGTGAAGAAATGGCGGGGAATTTTAAATTTTTCAGAGAGATCGGGAGGACATCCGTTTAATAACAGCCATTCTTCTGGGGTATCTTTTTTCTGTTTCCTTCTCCTTCACAAGAAAGAGGCCTTCATACGGCCCGTTTATTTTTATTTTACAATTTAAAGAATCAATCTGAGTGCTTATACCTAATTCAGAAAGATGTTCAAGCAGATAATCATTTAGGAGAATCTGGTCTTTTTTTATATAAAGAAAAACAACCCCCCCTGTTTTAAGAAGGGGAGCGCTTAATTCAGCAACCGTATATATATCGGACATCGCTCTTGTGAAAACAATATCAAATTTTTCCCTGTATTCATCACACCTGCATGCGTCTTCAACACGGGAATCGATGCCGTTAACATTGACTAAGCCAAAGTCAGAGATAGTTTTGTTAACAAAGCGGATCTTCTTCTGGTTTGAATCAAAAAGAATTCCGCGACAATCATTGAAATAAACAGAAAGCGGTATACCCGGGATGCCGGCACCTGTGCCTATATCGGCAAATAATGTTCCACGTGGAACCTCGATATTTTTTAAAGGCTCGATGCTGCCGATAATAAGATTCTCAATTATTTCCGGCAGGGTCTTATGTCCTGTGAGATTGTGTTTATTATTTTCTTTATGTATTGCTACGGCATATTCTGCTAATACGGATAATTTAAACTGATCACATAATCCGGTCCGGAGTGAGATATTATTCAATTGTTCCACGTGGAACCTCTGCAGTTTTTTGTGAAGAGGCTTCGAGATAAACCAGCAATATTGATATATCGGACGGATCAACACCTGAAATCCTTGATGCCTGTCCTATTGTTGCAGGTCTGATTTTGACGAGCTTTTCTCTCGCTTCATTCTTGAGCCCCGGAATTGATTTGTAGTCAATATGGTCAGGAAGAAATCTGGATTCCATCTTTTCCATCTTTCTTATTTTTTCCGCGTCTCGCGCTATATATCCTTCGTATTTAATCTCCATCTCAATAATTGGGGAGATTTCCGGGGAATAGGGTTCGCCGAGAATTTCGCTTATCTCGGCCATTGTAATCCCGGGGCGTTTCAGAAGGGTCTCTACCCGGGTTTTACCTTTCAGGATGACAGATGGATCGGCTTTTTTAAGTATCTCAATAGTTTTTTCATCAACGACAACAACAGTATTTTTTATTCTGTTAATATGTGAATTTATTTCATCATACTTATCATTCATCTCTTTAAGGCGGTCTTTGCTTATCAGATCATTTTCAAATCCATATTTCATAAGCCGTTTATCGGCGTTATCCTGCCTCAGTAAAAGCCTGTGTTCAGCCCTTGATGTAAACATTCTGTAGGGTTCAGTTATAGTCTTGGTTATCAGGTCGTCAATCAGGACTCCCGCATATGATTCGGACCTGGAAAGTATAAGCGGAGTCTGCTTTTTCAGTTTTCTGCCGGCATTTACCGCAGCGACAAGTCCCTGTACGGCGGCCTCTTCATAGCCGGATGTTCCGTTTATCTGGCCGGCATGAAAAAGGCCGGATATTTTTTTTGTTTCAAGTGTCGGACATATTTCATCGGTAGTGACGAAATCGTATTCAACAGCATAAGCGGGCCTCATAACATGAACATTTTCCAGTCCCGGGATTGTTTTAATAAATTCAAGCTGAACCTCTTCCGGGAGAGAACTGGAAAATCCGTTGATATAGTATTCGTTGGTATCCAGTCCTTCCGGTTCCAGAAAAAGCTGGTGCCGCAGTTTATCTGAAAAGCGGACAACCTTATCTTCGATTGAAGGGCAGTATCTGGGCCCTATACCCTTGATCTTACCTCCGTAAAGAGGCGAACGATGTATATTGTCCCTTATTATCTGATGTGTTCTGTCCGTTGTATAGGTGATCCAGCATGGTATCTGAGTTGTATTGATTGATGTCGTTGAATAAGAGAATGGCGACGGGATTTCATCGGGATACTGGGCTTCACACTTTGAAAAGTCTATTGTATCACAATTAATCCTCGGAGGTGTACCTGTCTTCAGACGCTGAACATTAAGTCCCGCTTTTATAAGTGAACCTGAAAGGCCTTCAGATGAAAAATCGGCGAGTCTTCCTGCTTTTTCCTGGTGTTCTCCGATATGTATTAAACCCTTTAAGAATGTGCCGGTACACATTATAACAACACTTGTGTAATGCTCAATATTGCGTTTTGTTCTGACGCCGGTTATTGAATTATTTTCGATCAGAAGCTCTTCGGCAATATCCTGGATGATGCTGAGGCTGGGCTGTTTCTCAAGAGTGTGCTTCATAAGGAACTGGTATTTCTTTTTATCTGCCTGTGCTCTCGGCGCCCAGACAGCGGGTCCGCGGCTTTTGTTCAGCATTTTAAAGTGAATGCCGGTCCTGTCTATTATATTGGCCATCTCTCCGCCAAGAGCATCTATTTCGCGTACAAGATGACCTTTGGCCAGACCGCCAATAGCCGGATTACAGCTCATCTGCGCAATTGTATCCAGATTACCGGTTAGTATAAGTGTTTTAAATCCCATTCTTGCTGAAGCCAGGGCAGCTTCACACCCTGCATGTCCTGCCCCGATAATTATTATGTCATATTGAGAATACATTGATTTTGTCCTGTCAGAAGTCGCGTTTATTGGGCATTAATTAAATTAATATATTATAAGGGCAATTAAAAATAATGGGATATAATAAAAACAACATTTTTACAGTCTGCAGGGCCTGTTTGAGATACCGGATATAAAAAGATTATTGTCATGTACGGGTGGAGATTTTATTGTCCGGCTTTAAACCGGCGGCACTGATGTATCTGAGTCGGTTAAGACGTGGCAGGATAGCAATTATACAGCCGGAAAATTTGATTTAAACTGTTTTAAAAGTAATTAATTCGAAAGTATTTAATTTGACTGATGAATTAAAAATTCTTGACTGATCCCGGTAAATGAAAATTTCTAATAATTAAATAATTATGAATGGTTTAAGATGCTGAAGAATAACGGACAGTCAATTCTTGTGGTTGACGATGATATACTTGTAAGAAAAATTCTTAAGAAATATATATCAAGCCTCGGATATTATGTTGATACTGCCGAGGATGGGCGTGGCGCTCTTGATATGCTGGGATCATTTTCATATGATCTTGTTTTAACTGATCTTCAGATGCCCAGGCTTGGCGGAGTTGAGCTTCTGAAGGAGATGTTCAGGGAGTATCCAGACATTCCGAAAATTGTACTTACAGGGCAGGGGACAAATGATGATATTATAGCAGCCCTGAAATCAGGGGCATATGATTTTTTATATAAGCCTATTGATGATTTTGAAATACTTGAGTTTTCAATAAAAAGGGCTGTTGAAAGTAAAAAGTTAAAAGAAGAAAAAGAGAGGCACCTTGCCGAACTGGAAAAGATCAATGAAATAATTTCCATGTTGAACAGCGGTAAAAGTACAGAGGAGATTTTCAGCAAGCTTCATGTTTCACTTAAAAAAGTGATCCCTTTTGACGGAATGATTCTGACTCTGCTTAATGAAACGAAAACCTTTCTTAACATTGAAAACATGGTTTTCAATCAGAGTCATTTTTATACGTTTTTAAGAAAAGGGGACAGGTTTTTTATTTCAGAATTTTCAATAAAACAACTGCTGGAGGGGGAGATAGATCTTCTCAATATAGAAGACCTGGGCATGTTTCTGAAGAGCAACAAAATGCATGAGGTTTTTAATGAAATCAACAGGAACGGGATTAATTCAGCTCTGGCTGTTTCTCTTGTACTGAAAAATGAAATCAGGGGGATAATTTTCTTTCTTTCAAGTTATAAGTCTTTTTTTAAAAATCATCATATTACATTTGTCAGGTCAATAGTTGGCCAGATTGCTTTGAGTGTTCAGCGGGCGGAACTGCTGAAAGAGATTGAAAACCATTCCAGGAATCTTGAAAAAATGGTTTCCCAGAGAACTGAAGAGGTGTTAAAAACACAGAGGGCGACCATCTTTGCCTTAAGCAGTCTTGCAGATGCAAGGGATTCCGAAACAGGGGACCATCTTGAAAGAATACGTAATTATTCGGTTCTTCTTATGCAGCTTTACAGAATAGATGATGATCACCCGGAGATAAATCAGAGACTTCTCAGGGATTTGTATGATTCATCGGTTCTGCATGATATTGGAAAAGTAGGTATACCTGATTATATTCTTCTTAAAAAAGGGTTTCTGACTGAAGAGGAATTTAATATAATGAAGAGGCATCCGGTTATAGGGTATGAGGCATTAAAAAGAGCTTCAGGTGATTTAGGATCGGATTTTTTTCTTAACATGGCAATGGATATTATTCTTTATCACCATGAAAGATGGGACGGCGACGGGTATCCTTACGGATTAAAGGGTGAAAATATTCCATTAAGCGCGAGGGTTGTTTCTATTGCGGATGTTTATGATGCTCTCACATCTAAAAGGCCATACAAAGAAGCTTATACGCATGATGATGCAATTGACATCATGAAAAGTGAAGAGGGAAAATATGATCCGGAGCTCTTCAATCTTTTTATAAAAAATGCCGAGAAATTTAATAAAATAAGAATAGAATTTTCAAAAGAACAAGATGGCGGTGAATCCTGATGTATCAGAAAAATGTCAGCATAAGATTTGGAGGGCCGGTAACTCCCGGTGTCAAATGGCTCATGATTGTAAACGGGGCGGTTTTTCTGGTACAGCAGATCGTCGGTTTGATTATACCGAATGCGATGGAGTATATTTTTGGTATCAGCCATAACGGATTTCTGAACAGTTTTATGATATGGCAGCCCTTTACCTATATGTTTCTTCATGGCGGCTGGATGCATATAATATTCAATCTGCTTGGATTATGGATGTTTGCCGGCGAGCTGGAGTTAGCCTGGGGGAGAACAAAATTTATAAGATACTATCTGCTCTCCGGACTGGGTGCCGGGCTTTTTATTGCCCTGATGAATTACATTGCTTTTATTAATTACGGATCAAATGCTGTTACCATAGGCGCATCCGGAGCAATATATGCCATACTTCTTGCATATGCCGTAATGTGGCCCGACAGGGAGGTATTGCTGTACTTTTTATTCCCCATCAAAATTAAATATCTGGTATTGGCTTTCGGGCTTATGGAGTTTTTCGGGACTCTTTCATCAACGGCAGGTACAGGCGGCAATATAAGTCATATAGGGCATCTTGGCGGAATTATTTCAGGATTTATTATAATGAAATCTATGAAGAATTCCGGTACCACGAAGAAAGCCGGCATATCATTTA
The DNA here is from genome assembly GCA_963664815.2 of Spirochaetota bacterium. Taxonomy (GTDB): domain Bacteria; phylum Spirochaetota; class UBA4802; order UBA4802; family UBA5550; genus WRGT01. The sequence goes on along the minus strand of CAXXHB010000002.1, from coordinate 319,503 downwards.
TTGAAAGACTTAAGAAAAAAAACAGGGTGAATAAAAAGAAAAAGATTATAGATACAAGAATCTCCGCAAAAAAAATAATAGATGATACTCTTGCCAAAATTGCAAAAAGCGGAATGAATTCACTTACACCTGATGAAAAAAAGAGGCTGGAATGGGCCAGGAAGCATTATTATCCCTCCAATGATGATACACTTCATTGAAATGCCCTGAAAATAAATTTTGTTTTAACGGTGGTAACATATGAGTGTAGTCTCTCTGCTTAAATACAGCAGTTATAACAGGGATGATCTTTCAGAGGCAATATATCAATCCTGTAAAAATATCTCCTTTAATCCTGCAAATCTTGCAGGGGCTAAAATAGCGGTAAAACCGAATCTTCTTACTGCCGCGTCTCCTGAAAGCGGAGTTACTACCCATCCGGAATTTTTCCGGGCTGTGATTCATTTTATAAGGGAGCACAAGGGTAATCCGGTACTTGTGGAATCGCCGGCCTTTTTCAGTATTGATAAGGTGTTGAAGAAATGCGGATATGAAGAGATTATAAAAACTGAAAAGATTCAGGTATGTGATACATCAAAAATTGCAGTTATTAAAAATGAAAACGGAGTGAAATACAGATCATTTCATGTTGCAGAGGATATTGCCGATTCTGATTTTATCTTTAGTCTTCCGAAAATGAAAACTCATTCATTAACATATTTCACCGGAGCTGTTAAGAATTTATTCGGTACAATAAATGGACTCGAAAAATCAAAATGGCATGTTAAAACCGAGAATGAAAAGGAATTTATGTCATTTATCCTCGATCTGTACGGGGCATTTTTATTTTCTAAAAAGGACAGAATAATTTCAATTATGGACGGGATTACCGGACTGGAGGGGGAGGGGCCTGGAAAGAGCGGAAAGCCTGTTTCTGCAGAGGCGGTTATTGCAGGTATGGATGCTGTTGCAGTTGATGCCGTTGCCGTTGCAGCTGCCGGACTGGATGCAGGGAGAGCAAGTCTCTGTATTGAAGGCGCAAAAAGAGGTCTTGGAGTATCGGATATAAAAAAAATAAAAATAAACGGAGCCTCTTTATCTGATTTCAGTAACCGCTTTATCCCGCCGAAAAATAAAACATTTACAGGAAAAATTCCGGTAAGTAAAATTTTGCTGAAAAACCTTCTTGTTAAAAAACCGGTACCGGATAAAAAAAAATGTACTCTCTGCTATCAGTGCAGAACAATCTGCCCCGCAGGTGTAATTGAGAAAAGTAAAAACGGATCTGTTCCATTTTATAATTACAGTAAATGTATAAGATGCTACTGTTGTATGGAAATATGTCCGGAAGGGGCAATTGCTTTAAAAAGATAGTTTCTACCGGTTGTTAAGCTGCTCAAGCTTTTTCTGCAGTTCCGAGATATCATATTCTATATGAGCCGTGCAGTAGTTGTTCTCGTAACATTCATATTCCGAAAGTATGCCGCTGGAAATAATACTATCCATCATTTTATTAAAGACAGCATCGTTATCAGGGGATGCCTGATTTTTCGGAAGGTTCATTGAGATGTAGCTTGCAATAATTAATGACGCTCTCTGGTTTATCCGTTCGCTTATCATTTTTTTCATTGCGGCATTATCGATATTTTCCTCAAAAGGGAAAAACTCCGAAATATTTATTTTTAAAATATTACCTGTTATCCCCTCCCAGGGTTCTGAATCGTCTTTGTTAAATCTGCATCCTGATAAAAAAAACAGAACAATAATAAGTACAGGTACAATTAAAGAGACAAATGATTTCCGTGGGAAATGAAAAAAGTACCCGGCTTTTATTTCTTTAAAATAAAGTTTCATCTGCAAAGAATTATCTACGGTAAAAAGCATATTTTTTCTCCCGCAGTGTGATGTTGTATGAATGATAAAAAAACAGATTATACATACAGATAGTATCTGTATGTCACGGGATTAGCGCAATAAAAAAAACCCCCAAAACAATATTTCGGGGGTCGAGAGAAAATCATGAATATGATACAACTTAATGGTGTTTTGATTATGCATTTTCTGTGGAATAAGTCAATTAGGGAAAATGATTATTTCGGATTAAGGGAAACCCTGATATATACTAAAAGAGTTAATCCTGTCTGTTAAATTGTCTCATCGTAATCTTGTCTATGAATGTGATTATCCGGGGATGTTCCGGATTATTGAAAATTTTATGCGGTTCTTCATCCGCTATAATTTTACCTTCATCCATAAAAATAATCCTGTCGGCGACTTCAGCCGCGAATCTCATCTCATGGGTTACAATCAGCATTGTCATCTTCTCACGTGCAAGGTCAATAATAACCTTCTGGACTTCACCTACCAGCTCGGGGTCGAGGGAGGATGTCGGCTCGTCAAAAAGCATTATATCCGGGTTCATGCCAAGGGCGCGTGCAATAGCAACGCGCTGTTTTTGCCCTCCGGAGATTTTGGAAGGGAAGGAGTTTTTTTTATCGGAGAGTCCTACTTTTTCAAGAAGGGCTTCCCCCATCACAACTGCGTCATTTTTTTTCATTCCTGAAACAGTGACCGGCGCTTCTATTACATTTTCAAGAACTGTTCTGTGCGGGAAGAGATTAAAATGCTGGAAAACCATTCCAAGCTTTTTGGCAATCTCTTTCTTCGCTTTTGAATTTATTGAATCTTTTTTTCCTTTATCTTTTTTTGCAAATACTTCACCTTCAATTGTAATAGTGCCTGAATCTATCTCTTCAAGGCCGTTAAAGCATCGTAACAGGGTGCTTTTTCCAGACCCGGAGGGTCCGATAATAACAATTACTTCACCCTTATTGACTTCGAAGTTTACATTATCAAGAACCTGGTGTGCTCCGAAAGATTTATAAAGACTGCCGGCCTGGATCATTTTCATGTATTAATCCTGATTACTCGTATATGGAATACTTGATTTCAATTTTACGGAAAAAATAAACTATTACCGTGGTCATAAGGAGGTATACTATTGCGGCAATAGCAAAAGGGGTTATGGCAAAATCCCTGGCAAACAGCTCCTTTGCCGATCTTAAAAGATCCCCCATTCCAATTACAACAACCAGAGCTGTATCTTTTACAAGGGTTATTGCTTCATTGCATGTCGGAGGAATTGTTCTTCTTACAACCTGCGGGAGTATTATTCTTTTCATTGTCTGAAAATAGTTCATGTTCAGCGCTTTTGATGCCTCATACTGCCCTTTATCGATTGATTCGATCCCCGCCCTGTAAATCTCGGTAAGATAGGCAGAGTAGTTTATTACGAAAGTAAGCGAAGCAGCTGTAAAATCAGAGAGTGATATACCGAAGATTGGAAGGCCGTAATATACGAAAAATAACTGCAAAAGAAGGGGTGTTCCTCTGAACACCCAGGTGTAAAATCCTATTGAAATTCTCATAAGCCTGAATTTCGAAATTTTCATAAGGGCGAGAATAATCCCCAGGGGGATCGAAAACAGTATTGTAACAAAATAGAGTTTAACTGTTAAAACGCTCCCCTTGAGGATAAAAGCTGAAGAATCTATGACATATTGTATATATTGTTCCATAAGTTATTTAAGAATTATATTCTCACCAAACCATTTTTTTGATATCTCTTCGCCGGACTTGTCACTTTTGATTTCATCAAGAACTTTGTCCAGCGCTTCTTTAAAGGTAACATCATTTTTTCTGATACCGACACCGTAAAGTTCATTCCCCATATCTTCTTCGAAAACCTTATAAACGCCCGGTTTTTTAGCCATGTTCCATCTGCCGACGATTTCATCGATTACAACCGCATCGATTCTCTTGGCTGCCAGGTCCATAAGTGCTAGTGTATTGTTTTCATATTTCTTGACCTCTTTCAGCTGTTTTACAAGATCAGGTTTTGTATTAAGAGCTGTTTCGCTGCTGCTTCCAAGCTGGAGGCCGACTTTTTTCCCTTTGAGCATATCAATTTTACTCAATGTGCTGTCAATAGTAACCATGATTATCTGTCTGTTTTTGAGATACGGTTTTGAGAATTCAATTTTCTGTTTTCTTTCGTCAGTAATTGTCATTCCGTTCCATACAACATCAATGTCCCCTTTGTTGAGGCTGAGAATTATTCCATCCCATGCCACAGGTTTGAACTGAACCTGAACGCCAAGTCTTTTGGCCGCTTCTTTTGCGAGGTCGATATCAAAACCGATAATTTCATTGTTATTCTGTCCGCGGAAACCCATTGGAGGAAACTGGTCGTCAAGACCGACAACGAAAACACCCTTTGCCTTGATCTGGGCAAGAGATTTATCCTTTGTGTTATCTTTACCGCAGCCTGCTGACAGGAATATTACTGCGATAAACAGGGATAGAAGTTTAACCATTTTGTTTCTCATTACAACTCTCCTTTTTAATTTTAATAATTAATTGCACTTTTAATAAGCAATCATTCTTTGAAACATTAAATGACTACATCTGCATTATACTTTTTTAAAAGCGTAAAATTCAATAAGAATTTTAATGCGGTTTATTAATTGTTATAACAACCGCCCGGAATATCTGAAAAGATGATATTATATGTTATTATAGGGATGGAAAATTGTATTTTGTAGTGTTTTTCAAAAAATATGTCACATTTTTCTGCGAAAGTTCGTTTAAATACAATCGGCCCCCGCACCTCCGGGCAATCCCCTTTGATGTTGTATGGAATGTGGTGTAACATGGAAAAACTCCCCCGGCCTGACGGCCAACCCCCTTGTTAAGGGGGTTTTTAATCATTAATCATTGAGTACACACTGTCTGTATAGTATACCTTACCAGCCTGGACTTTTAAGACCCCGCACACTTCGGTCTGTCGAGTACATCATCTGGTAAATTTACCTGTACCATAAGCCCCCGCACCTACCCCAAGGGTACTTTGTCACTACGCTCGGGCGCCCTGAAGGGGCAAGGCAAAATATCTCCTTTGATAAATCTGGGTTTTTAACATATAAAATTTTTAAAAATTCTGCTTGCCCCATGTCATTTGTTTTTCCGCACTGGTTATTAGAGACATAAGTTTCTATATAAATAACGATAAATATAACAGCAATAAAGGAGTGTATATCTATGGCAAAAGTTAAGCTTCATCCCTATTTAAGAACTGCGCATGGTGGTCTGGATGGACTTGTTCTTTACAGACGCTATGGTAAAATCTACATTAAAGCACGCACAATTCCCTCCAATCCGCGTACTGAACCGCAGGTGAAATGCAGGGGTAATTTTGGCGGCGGTGTTAAGGCATGGCAGGTTCTTCCGGAAGAGGAGAAAGCTCTCTACAGAAACAGGGCAAAGAGGAAGAGAAAGTCAGGGTATAACCTTTTTATGTCTGAATATCTTCGCGGCATTGCACCAGGTTCACCTGTTACTCCATCGGGAAGCGGCGGAACAGGGGATGCTGTGGTTGTATCTGCCTCCGGTGAAATTACGGAATATGCCGGTTACTATTCAGCAAACAGCAGATCAGCAGATGGACAGAGTAATATTAATGCAGTAAAAGACAGAGGTGAAGCTGTTAAAACAGGACTTAAGCAGTATGTAGACCCTGTTAAAAACCGTTTCAATACCGTTTCAACTCCGTTACCGACAGAGAAAAACGCGCGTTTATAGCTGTATGTAACGTGTTTGAGGCGAAATTGAAGGGAAACTGACTTTTCTGTAAAGAGAGTCGGGCTTTTGTCTTAAATCTGCAGTGAATTTGAATCTGAATCAGCTGATGCACGATGTAAGTACGTTGGTGTACGGTACGCTTATTCACTGGTAATCCAGTTAATCTCTTAATCCCATAATCGTGTTCAGACGAATAATATTATTTATAGATTTCAGAAAACAGTTTTCCTGTAGTGATCCCCTCGGTACATTTCTCGTTTCACTCGAAACACTCGGGGAACGGGGTAGTTTAAAAAACCGGAAAAAACGGTTCCGAAGCTGGTGCGGGCATATTGATAACATTCAATTTTAAGGAATTTGTTAAACAGGTTAAATCGATTTGAAAAATTTTCAAATTTCAGAATTGATAAAGGTCTTGACTTATTTTTTTTGATGGCTGTAAGTAATAATCAAAGGAAAAGCTTTTTAACATTTGTGCGAAGCGTAAATTTTAATTTTAAAAGGGCGTATTGAAAAATTATTATCAGGAAAGATACATTTAAAGTCTTTTGATAAATTCAGTATGTAAAGTAAATTCCAGAGCTTCGGTATAATGTTTTCTGAGGGTTAACTCTCTTTTCAAAAAAGAAAAGCAGATGCGGAATTTCCGCATATGAAAGGATCTTGTAAAAAGCTGATAAAACAAAATATAAAAAATCAATGCAATATTCAATCCCATACTTAATGCAGTTGATGATTTTGAATCCCCCGACCTTCACCGGCAGGTAGTAATTTCAACGGAAGAGAGTCTCAAACGTTTTAAAGATGCAGACAGGAAAAAGACAGTAGATGAGATTCAGAAGATTTGATAGAAATACAACAGTTAGCTGAGAGTTAAAATTTTGATTATGGATATTTCAGGGTCGTGGGTATTGACAAATAATTATGAATTCAGATATCTCTATTGATAAAGAATATAAAGACTGGCTTTTATCTCTTAAACAAAAAGTCCGCTCTTCCCGGCTCAAGGCAGCTGTCCAGGTTAATGTTGAACTTCTTCAGCTGTATTGGGATCTCGGTGCAGAAATAGTTCGTCAACAATCTCAGCATTCCTGGGGGGATGGTTTTTTAACACAACTAAGCAGGGATTTATCCTCTGAGTTTCCGTACATGAAAGGGTTTTCAGAAAGGAATTTAAAATATATCAGGCAGTGGTATCTTTTTTATAACCAGGGAGTATCAATTGGGCAACAGCTTGTTGCACAAATTAAGCAGATTCCCTGGGGTCACAACATAGTAATAATCACTAAATGTAAAAATCTGAATGATGCATCTTATTACGTTAGCAAAATAATTGAACATGGCTGGAGCCGCAGCGTTCTTGTCCATCAGATAGAGAGCGGCCTGATAAACCGTGAGGGCAAAAGTATAAGCAATTTCCCTGCCACTCTTCCGGAGCCAATATCAGATTTGGCGCAGCAGACTGTCAAGGATCCCTATGTATTTGATTTTCTCTCTCTTACATCAGATTTTACAGAGAGGGATCTTGAAACCAGCCTGGTTGATCACGTTTCGAGATTTCTACTTGAACTTGGTGCTGGTTTTGCCTATATCGGCCGTCAGGTTCCCCTACAGGTGGGAGAACGTGAGTTTTTCATTGATCTCCTTTTTTATCATATCAAACTCCACTGTTACATCGTAATTGAGCTCAAAACTATTGAATTTGAACCTGAACACGCGGAAAAGCTGAACTTCTACATTAAGGCAGTAGATACCCAGTTTCGTACAGAACAGGATACCCCCACTATCGGAATAATAATTTGCAAAAAGCGGGATAAGCTTGTGGCTGAGTATGCGCTCAGTGACATCAATAAGCCTATTGGTGTATCGGAATACCGGTTAACTGAATCATTGCCGGAACAGTTGAAATCAAGTCTTCCATCTATTGAAGAGATTGAAGCAGAACTTGAGGGATTATAGTTATTAATAATGCTTGAATATGAAATTCATAATAAATTGAGGGCAATATATTCATGGCTCAGATTAAATACTAACTTACCTTCATGGGTTTATAATACAAGATCCAATGATAATTCAGATATATGGGATGCCACGGGCTTTATCGCAAACCTTTTGAAAATGTCGGAGAATACAGACAGATCACCTGATTTTACGATTATATCATCGTTCATAAGGGAACTGAAAGATGAAGTAAAAAGATATTTACCAGGGCTCCCCGTCGTGCTGCTGAATTTGTAGTATTTCATAATACTTTAAGAGTTAAAATAATATGCACTTAAGGTAATATTCACTTGATGTCATAACAAATACAGATCATATTGTTCACATGTGGGAAAAAGAAAGAACAGATCAATTAGCCGAATTGACAACCGCTCTTGATGATGATGCTCGTGAAGCTATATTGAAAAATCTTATTATTTTAAAAGAGATTGGACCTAATCTCGGAAGACCATATGTTGGTACCATAAAACAAAGCCGACATAAAAACATGAAAGAATTACGGGCTCAAAACAAAATGAGGTTATTTCGAATATTTTTTGTATTTGATTTAGATCAAAAAGCAATTCTTCTGATTGGAGGAGATAAACGCGGTGATAAAAGATTTTATGAGAAAATGATTCCAATCGCTGATAATCTTTATAACGACCACATAAAATTCAGGAGGAAAACAAATGAAAACAACAAAAAAGAAAAATGATTTCATTGATGAATTAGCTTCTACATTACCAGAAAAGAGAATTAAAAAAGCATACAAAGAAGCAGAAAAAGAAATATTACAGATTCGTCTTTCTGAAATTAGAGAAAAAAGAGGAATAAGACAAGAAGATATAAAATCTTTTTCTCAATCAAGTGTATCAAAACTGGAAACGAGAAAAGATATGAAAATTTCAACGTTAATTGAATATCTTCATAATCTTGGACTTGGTATAGAAATAAAAGCATTTCCATTAGATAAAAAGAAAAAAAATGAAGAAATAATAATTTTAAAAGCATAAAGCCAGGGGTGAGCTCTGTATATACGTTATAGAAGTCTTAACGTAGCTGCCCCAAAAAAACTGCCATTCTTTATCAGCGGGATAACAATATTAAGCAGAATGTTTGAAATTTCAGGCAACAGCTATTTTAAGGCTTTTGTTGAACGAAGCTGCTGGTATCGGGCAGAACATGCTTCGTTTTTATACTCAGCACAAATATAGACAGGAATTTTAATACCGTTTTCTTCCGGTCCTTGAAATAACATGCAGTAATAATCTGATGATTTTATAAATCTAAGATATAAAGTAGTAAGAATTCCATATTTTATACAATTAACAAATAAAGCAGTAAAAACATTATTCGGCGTTGAAGTATCCGAAGAATTATTTGATGAAAAAATCTCCTCCTTAGGAATAAATGGATTAAATACACCAGCCTATCTATGTCCAGCAGGTGTTAAACGTATGGCGGAAGAATTTAAAAATTTTCCAGAACAATACAAAACAAATATTGAGTTTCTTAAGAAACAAAATGATCCATATAAAACTGGAGTTGAGTTCTTAGAAAAAGAATTTCACTCTGTATAAAAGGAAATTAATACATGAATAGATGGAATATTCCTGAAGAAATGGAGAAAGAAATAATTATAAGAGATAAGAACTGTGTTTATTGTGGGATTAAAATGGTTGAAAAAGTAAATCGAGGAGAATCAAGGAAAAATGCTGCAACGTGGGAACATATAATTAATGACCAGACTATTATTACAAAAGAAAATATTGCCAGATGTTGTTCAGCATGTAATTCAAGTAAAGGAACTAAAAAATTATCAGACTGGATAAATTCAGAATATTGTAAAAATAATAAAATAAATAATGATACAGTTGCTCCTGTTATTAAAAGAGCTTTGCAAATGGGATTATAGCAGATTTACAAAAATATTTATATCTGAATTATTCAGGCTCGACATCGTTTTCCACTTGAACAAATTTATACGAAAAAGATAATAAGGGGCGGGTCAACAGCCGATAACAAAGGAGTCTGTCGCAAAAGTAACATATTAAAAAAATACGTAGTTTAAAATAATATCGGCTGAATATCCTCTGATTTTATTTTTACAATCCTGTATGTATCCCGAAGATCGTGTGTCTTTGGGAATATTTTAATTTATTTAATTATAATCTGTCTTCCAGCCGGGCGAACTTCCGGAAATTATGAGCAATACAGATAAGAGACCATATTGTGTTAACCTTTTCCAGTCCACGGTGATAGAATCTCCGGAAATGTTTATACTCCTTTATTTCTCCGAATATATGTTCCATGTTCCATGATGCATGACCGGTTATTGTAGATAGCTCTACCTTCAGGACTCAATAGTTTACTCTTCATCCTGTTCCTGCCCTGAAATTGTTATGGCATTTTCTTCTGCATATTCGATATTTTCGGAAGTGAAGTATCCCGCATCAACGACTACTTTCATTTCAATGCTGTGGTCATTCTGATGTTTTTTTACTTCATCTATCATCGGGACCAGTTGAGACTTGTCACTGGCATTATTAGTTACCTGGTACCCGACAATTATATTATTTTCCCCAATGGCTGCTGTCTGACAGTTATAACCCAGATAAATTCGGCCACTGTCCTTCAAAAGTCTTGCATTGCGGTCTGTCAGATTAATGCGTGTATGTTCATAATCGTTATTATCTGAATTTTCTACGTCAGCAAGAAAAGATGTTATTTTTTCAAGATTATATTCCCAACGCTTAAGTTTCTTTTCCGGCAGCGAAATATCGTTTGTTGTATTGTTCAGAAGTATTGAAATCTTTTTTTCTATACGTCTCTTCTGCTCTTTAAATTCCTTTATGTTACCTGTAAACTCTTTGCTCCCGTATCCCTGAATTTTACTACCGTCAATTGCAACAATATCATAATTTATTAAACCCATCTTTTTAAGTACATATACCATTCGTGAAAATACATTTGTTATCTCTTCCGGATATTTTTCTATAAAACGGCAGATTGTACTATGATCTACTGAGCTGTCACCGGAAAGGTAAATTACATTCTGATCCCAGTTAGTTCTCCTTTCGATCTCTCTTGAACTGTAACTTCATGTAGCGAAACAATAAAAAATTACTTTAAGCATCATCCCGGCATGAATAGCCGGAGCTCCGTTTAAGCTGTTGGCATATTTTGCTGAAAATGGTGATAATGAGACATGTTTTTGACAAAGTCATCTATTGCAGATACAAGAGAATTATGTCTGTGGATTTCTTCAGGATTTATCTGGACTATTGATGTTCCCCCGAAAAAATGGACACTTTGTTAAGCCATTATTTTAAGATTTAATCTTTCAAAAATCTCCGGACTTTTATAACCCAGATGTGAATGCCTTCTTTTACGGTTATAAAATATTTCAATATATCTAAAGATACTTCTCTTAGCCTCATTCCTTGTTTTGTAAATATTAAAATAAAATTCTTCTGTTTTCATCGAATGAAATAAAGATTCAGCACAGGCATTATCCCAGCAATTGCCATTCCTGCTCATACTCTGAATACATTTCTTTGATTCAAGTAATTCCCTGAAGGATTTGCTGGCATATTGTTTACCTCTATCAGAATGGAATATCAGGCCAGGGCCCGGATTTCTTCTCATACAGGCCATGTTAAAAGCATCTTCAACAAGTTCAGCTCTCATATGATTTGCCATTGACCATCCGACTATCATTCTGGAAAATAAATCCATTACTATACATAAATACAGCCAGCCTTCTAATGTCCAGATATAGGTTATATCTGACACATATACTTTATCTTTCTCTTCAACAGTAAAATTCCTGTCTAGTATATTCTCAGACACTGGCAAAGAATGACCCGAATCAGTGGTTGCCTTAAATTTTTTCTTTGTCTTTGCATGAATCCCATTCACATTCATCAGCCTCTCAACCCTATGTATTCCGCAGAAAATACCTTCTTCAAGTAAATCCTGATGAATTCTGGGGCTGCCATAGCTCTCTCCGCTTGATTCATGTGATGATTTTATCCTCTCCAATAGTATTTCATTTTCAAGCCCTCTTATACTCTTTGGAGCTTTCAGCCAGGCATAATAACCGCTTTTACTCACATCCATAATCTGGCATATCCTCGATACTGGAAATTCAGTACTCTGTTCCTTGATGAATTCATATTTCATTCTTGTGGTTTCGAGAATATGCCCAGAGCCTTTTTTAGAATGTCACGCTCCTGCTTAAGAATCAACATTTCCTTCTTGAGTCGTTTAATTTCTTCACTATCCTGAGGATTTATTGTTATTGTCCCGGAATTCCTTTCCTCTGTTTCAATTTCCCTATTCCAGCGCAATAGATTATCTCTTTTAATCCCAAGATCATTCGCTATTTCAAGTGATGTCTTTCCGCTGGTTCTTAATAATTCTACAGCCTCTTTCTTAAATTCCGGGCTGTATTTACTTCTCTCTGACATTGTAAGCCTCCAAATTTATTATATTTTCGGCTTAACTTAATGTCCACTATATCAGGGGAAGATCATATAAAGAGCTGGTCTGGAGTGTATGAGTGGTAGCGTGCATTCATATCTTTATCCTTTTTTTAAAAGATGATTGATATTATTCACATCCTGTGTGTTGACAGTAAATTAATATTTATTTTTGCGTTAGACTCAAAACTTACGGCGCTGCGTCGCTTTCGCTCCTTGGCACTTGACTTGAGAAACAGGCTCGGCAAATTGGCCTTCGGCCAACTTTGCGTAAGCTAGGCGTTGAACAAAATCGTGCTACAAAATTTAGATTTAAATATACTTATTATTGAACTAAAAAATAGAGGATTGAATAATATGAAATCAATAAAAGCTATTTTTTTTCTCCTAATAATGCTGGCATTAGAATCTTGTAAAAATCCAAATTTACCTGAACAGATTACAGATAAAATACCCGAAGTAAAAAATATTCCATATTTATGCTATCTTGCTGAAAATGATGATATTTGTATTCTAGATGCGCTTGGAAATAATAAGATAGTTGCAGGTAAAAGTGGCATGGGCAATATGAGTGCCTTCAGAGGAAGAGGCTATCCATTAATCTCAAAAAATGGAGAGTTTTTAGCATATTTAAAGAATAATGACTTATATATAATGAACTTAAAGAAAAATACAGAACGATTTATCGAAAAATTTTATGAAGAAACAAGCGATTATACTGCATCAGAAATCTTACTAACTGGATGGAGTGATACAGGTGATTATTTTATTTATTTCAGAGAATGCCCGAGCACAGAAAATGAACTGTTGCATAGAATAAATCCCAAAAAGGGATTTTATTATTATAACACACGAAATGAAAAAACTACATATATACGGAAGCTTGGGGGCTTTCTGCAATTTGTACCAAATTCAAACACTATATTATGTTATGAACTAGATGATAACAAATATTATGATATGCAAAAAATACATAGAAATTTTGAAGATTTTGATAATTCTGGGTTAGAACACAATTTATCATATTATTATATTGAAACAAATAAATTTGAAAAATTCAAACAGTTTCCTTTATTAACAAATGGTTTTAAAATATCAGGAAATAATACTCTTGCTTATGTACAGTTTAAACCGCTAAAAGATATACATACTTGGATCGAATATTTAGATTTGAGAAAAAATAAAGTATATCATGTAACGCAACCTGATGAAAATGAAGATTATCAAGGAATTACGATTAGTGAAGATGGAAGATTTTTAGTTTTTAATAAAGAAAAAAAAATTGAGGGTCGCTCATCACCAGATGATTATTTAGTAATATATGATGTATATAAAGATAAGCAAATAATCTTAGAACCAGATGATTATGCTGTTTATAAAATCATTGATCGTTGGTTAATTTATTCAGTTGATAAAAAAATTATTTCGCGAGATCTTTATACTGGTTCGATTAAAACAATTGCGATTGATTTTGGATATTTCTTTTGATAATAAATTTTATATTTGATTATAATTTAGGATTTAAAGGGTAAAAATTGAAAAGAAATAAATTTCTGATTTTTTATATTACATTTATTTTATTATTACCACTTATGTTGTTATCAAAAAATAAAAGTTTATTTGTTACACCAAAATCTGGTGTTAGTTTACATAAAAATAATTCAGCTGATTCAAAAATTCTATATATTATACCATTTAATTCAAAGATTAATCTAATAGAACAAAAAGTCTATATCAATGACATGGTAACTGTTAAAGGGATTCCAGGTAATTGGATTAAAGTCCAATATGGCAATAAGCTCGGTTATGTTTTTGATGGATTTTTGTCTGAGATAAAAATTGACGAAAGAGTACCAATTGTTGGTGAATATATAATGGTTACAGATTTGACAAAATATAACCCGTCTCAACTTTTTATTTATAAAGATAAAACCTTCAAATATTACATTAATTTATGCCACGGCTTTGGAATTGTTAGAGGAACATATCATGTTGATGGTAAAACAATCAAATTGAAAATTAAAAGTAGTGACTTTAATATTGCAAAAAAAGATAAAGTAGAATTAGTATTTCAAATTGATAAAAATTATTTAAGATTACAAGCAGTAATTCCTGATGAATCGATAGGTTGTGATTTTATGCCAGAAACATTGTTTATTAAGAAATAAGTTATATTTAAAAAGTGGTGCGCCTTCATATAACGAGACTGTAGAAAAGTATAAATTGATTGCATGCTGGAAACATGAAAAGAATTCAATTGTAATTGAGGTATATTATGCAGGCTCACGTGAAGACGCCACATATTAAAATCGAAATTGAAGGAGAAATACCTCCAAAAGTTCTTTCTGTATTGAAAGAGGTTTATGGGAAAAAAATGAAGCTGATTAAAGATAGTGAAGACGAACTAATTGACGTCTTTGAAACTGATTGGTTCAAAGAAATTGATAGTAAAATGTTTCCTGGTAAGAGCATGAAAATTTATCGTGAAATCCATAAAATGACACAGGAAGAATTAGGAGAAAAACTTGGAGGAATCTCTAAGCAAAACATATCTCATATGGAAAGAGGAACAAGGGCTATCAGTAAACAGAATGCTAAAGAATTATCGAAAATTTTTAATGTACCAATAGATAGGTTTATTTAAAATCATAAACATTTATCATACATGAGTACATCCTTGTACTCTCGTGGACGAAACCGCTGCTATCGGGCAGAACATACTTCGATTATACTCAGCACAAGTATTAATAGAGATTTGAACACCGTTTTCTTCCGGTATTTGAAATAACATGCAGTAATAATCCGGTGATTTTACCGGAAAAAATAATAATTGTGAACACCAATTAGAATTTGCCGCTTTTCACCGACATAATTTTGCCGGTTTGATATCTCTTAGCATCCTATGTATTCCGAACTAACCTCTTCTTCGCTTCAAGACTTATTATTTTTTAAGCATAATGTAAAAGAAGTTCACACGCCGAAGTAAGAGAGCTATTTTTTACTGTCCCTTTTAAATAGTTTAACACCTAAATTCGTCTCAAGTGTCCTGATCTGCTCTGACACTGTCGACTACGCATAATCAAGTGTGTCTGCGGCTTGATTAAAGCTTCAAAGCGTTGCAATAGCCCTATGTGTAAAGCTGTTTAAAATCCACGTAAATACTCCAATAAAGCATCATATCGGAAACTACGATATAACACATCAATTCGTTCTGTTGACCTGATAATTTCGATTGGTATAAATGTAAACAAAGAATTGCAGGAAAAATGGAGGAATTATGAAAAAGCAAGTAATCAAAGAAAAGGTTTTAGTACACTGTTTTTCAAGCTTTCATTGTGTAGAGCCAAGTAGCAGTAATCCCTTTTTATCACAATTAAGAGTGTAAGCTATATGAAACAAATCACGAAGAAACAAAATGTAAATAATTTCTTTGTTACATATGTCCTGTCAGCCTTTGGATATGAGTTTATATTCTTTATCATGACAGTGCATGTATATGATATCACAAAGAGCGCATTAAATGTAAGTCTATTTGCTGTGCTGACATATTTACCAAGATTCTTTTCACCGGTCTGTGGTGCAATAGCAGACAGATTTAGTAGACTCAATGTACTGCGCATTATTGCCTTGGCTACATCAGTAATGCTGTTTTTCCTGTCATTGGTGAATAATATATCTGAAGTTTACGCCCTCTGGTTTTGTATTTCAATAATGCTTACCTTCATAATGAATGTAAGAGGTACGTTAATTGCAGAGATTATACCTGCAGAAAAATATCACACAGGTAACTCCGTTATATTAATATTACTGAATGCGGCAAAGCTCTTGGCGCCATTGATAGGAGGTCTTGTTGTTCTGAAATTTCAGATTAATGTATTATTGTATGCTACTTGTATTATATATATAGTCACAGCTGTAATGAGCTGCTTTATTAAATCGGAAAAAATAAATGTTACTGCAGAAAAAATAAATCCAATGAAAAAAATCCCGGACGGGTTCAAATATATAAAAGATAATAATTATTTGAAATACTTGGTATATGTCGGAGTCACATGGCGGCTCTTCCTTGGATTGCAGGTTTCACTTTTTATAATCTATGTGAAAACGTTTCTTGCCGGAAATGATAGTCAATATGGATTTTTTATGACGCTGATAGGGCTGGGGAGTATTGCCGGAAGCCTGGCAGGACCCTGGCTTGCAAAAAAGAGGAAGAACAATCAGATTATATTATGGGGATTGTTAATACATTTTACCTCCTTTGCTGCGTTAGGGCTGATTAAAAATTATTACCTTGCATGCCTGATTGTAATGCTTTCCTTTGCAGTCTTTTATGCAGCATTGGTCAGTATTCATACATTAAGAGATCAGTCTACTCAGGCATCTATCAGGGGAAGTGTATATGGTTCTGTTTTGGGATTATTAACACCTGCAGGTATCTGCTCTATGCTGATTGGAGGGTATATGGCAGAAAAATTAGGCGTGGCACTGGTTCTGATATTCGCCGGTATTTCAGCAGTAATTTGTCTACTTTTCATTACATATCTTTTGTCACCTTTTAAAAATAATATAAAAAGCAGTATTGATGATGGTCTGCTATACAATAGCGAATGGTCAAATAAATAGTAGTAAAGGTGGAAAATGTTAAACAAAGATTTGATGAGGCTCGTTGATTGCAGGGTAAATTGCATCTTGAGAGCTTCTGTTTATCATTTGGCGGAAAGTTTTATTTTGTATCTAAAATGTGAATTTGTCATAAGGTAGTTTTCAACACAATTCGATTATTTATAATGCTGACATCAGTTAAATATAATAAACATTATTTTAAAGGAGATTCCTGAACCGGTACTATACAGTTCACCTCCAGCGAACCGGAGCGGTTGTAGATTATTATCTATATATTAATACTATGATTATGGAACTATAAAAAGATCATGAAGGTATACTTTTATTCTGATAACTGAAAAATACTGATAATTTATTCCGGAAAGTATCGTTTAACAATAATTTAAAAGCAGATATATTGGTTGTTATAAAGATGCAATTGTTTATTTATTCAAATTTCTACATACGAATTATTATTGCAATTATAAATCCGGTAATTTAAAATCCATTAATATTATATCGTGTTACTGCTCAGGCGGTTATGTTGAGCAAACAGTACGTTTGCAGGCTCAGTGACCACCTGCCGGCATATAACAGGCGATGCACTGCTTGTATTAAGCATGTCTTAACGTTATATAAAACTTACCTATTTTTTCTCCATCAGGAAATAGTTCCAAATGAATTTTTTCCCGGATACAACAATTTCAACTACTTTACTTTCTATTGTCTTAAAATAAGAACTGAATAATTTCTTAAGTTCATTTAATGATGAAAAATATAATATTGATCCGAGGGCTTTCTTGGATTCTTCCGGGATCTCTTTGAATTGATCTTCATTAAAACAAATCGAAAAATATTTTCCACCTTTATTTAATAGTTTGCTCACCTTTTCTATATACTCTTCTCTTTCTTTGGGCTTTGTTATGCAATGCAGAAACGCCCACTCAAAAACAAAATCGAACTTTTCATCCAACTTGTTCAAGTTTTTTACATTCATTGCAATGAATTTTACATTCACTCCATTTTCATTCGCATTTTTCTTTGCGTATTCTATTGCCTTTTCTGAAAGGTCTATTCCGACGACTTCAAAACCTCTTTTTGCGAGATAAATAGAATAAAAGCCTTCTCCGCATCCAATATCAAGAGTTTTGCAAGGTTTAATTATTTCAGAATCAATTAACTCTGTAAGTTCTTGTGGGGGATTTTCGTTTGTCCAACGTGCAATGGGTTTTTCATATTCTTTTTCAAAAAGATCTTTAGTATGATTCATTTCAATTACCTACGTACATATTTTTAAAATTTATGGTTGGTTATAAAACTGCGTTTCAGTCTACAACATTCTCATTGTTGTAGGAAAGTCCGCCGACACTAGAGAAAAAGGAATGACAAGAAGGGTGAAAAAGGATACCAGATGTCTCATGAGAAACCTACGTAATGGGATAGAATCGGCCTTATCGGTATCACCACAAGGTTCATTCA
Source organism: Spirochaetota bacterium (assembly GCA_963664815.2). Lineage (GTDB taxonomy): Bacteria > Spirochaetota > UBA4802 > UBA4802 > UBA5550 > WRGT01. Next base: position 301,336 of record CAXXHB010000002.1, on the reverse strand, counting down.
GCAGAAAAAAGTCCCTCATAGCAATGAGTTGTTAAAATTTCGCGCCAAAAATCGCGCGAAATTTCATGTTCACGTATACCTCGTTTCTATCGAGAAAATATATCTTCCAATTTGAAACATAGTCAAGTTCTTTTTGTCAACTTCAGCAAACCTGCGTTCGCAATTACGATGGCTGTGCCTTTTTCTTATAGGGTATAAAATTTCCTTTGCTAATAGCATGGGTTGTTATTAGTCTCTTAATCTCTTTATCCGCATAAAAAGAAAATACAACATCCTTCACCATATGAGACGAATATGCCGGGCATTTTTCAGGATTTTTTCAAATGAATGCTCAATGGCCTTTGACCAGGTGATTCGCTCAATTTTGTCCAGTTTCTTTTCTATACTATGGGCATATATCACGTAGTAGCGAAGTATTTTACGGTGTTTATCGGGCAAAAAGAAGAGCATACGCGCTATAAATTCATATATGCTTATAGTTTCAGTGGTGTAATGCTTCTTTCTGATCTCCTACCCATTCTCTTCTTATACCGAAAGGTAACGGTTTTTTTGTGGTGGTTCACCTCCACTATCTGACTACTGTAGAAATATGTCCGACATGGATGTCGTAGTGCCGCGGTTGCACGGATGCAAAGGAGCGGCCCTGGTGGCAATGTATTCGGACTGAGTAAACTATCAGTTTGGTGGATGTCGCTGGGGATAAAACTGGACCGTATCGATCCCGGATGCCCGTATCAGAATGGCGGACATGAGAGGATGTATCGTGATATGAAAGCAGAGCTCGAAGGGCAGATAGATGGTAATCTGAATGAACATCAGAGAGTGTTTGATAAGTGGCGTGAAGACTTTAATACAATTAGTCCCCATGAAGCATTGGATATGAAAAGACCGGTTGATGTATATGTAAAGTCCGGTAGAGTTTACGAGCCGGAAGATGTGTTGATCGTTTATGGCAAGGGTTATAAAAGTCGCATGGTAAATGATTGCGGATTCTGCAATTACAGTGGTAAGAGATTATTTGTAGATAATCCTTTTGCCGGTTATAATGTTGGCATAAAAGAAAACCAGGGTGAACTGGACATATGGTTTGATGATTTTATGATAGGTGTTCTGGATAAAATAACCGGCTTGATTATTTATAAAACAGATGGTACAAAGGTACAGAAAGCACAGTAGAGTGTTACCGATGTCGTCGGGTTGTACAGATTTTTAAACTTAATGAAAAGCCAAGATCGTCATGAATATAAAAACAATTGAAAAAGAAATACTTTATTTAGAAAATCAATTATTAAAATCTGAGACTAGAGAATCAGAACAAAAATTAAATGAAATAATTGATGATGAACTTATTGAATTTTCTAGCAATGGGAAAATATATCATTACAAAAAAGGAGATACTTTCATTTCTCCAAAAATTAATTGGGAAATAATTGATTTTTCGATTAAACAATTATCTGATTTTATAGTTTTAGCAACATATAAACTAATTAAGCATTCTGAAATTAATCTTGAACAAAAATATTCAATTCGAAGTTCGGTATGGAAATACAAGGATGATAAATGGAAAATGATTTTTCATCAAGGGACTCTGACTAAAAATTCTTAAAAAAAGTCAGGCGACTTCATATAACAAAGGAGTCTGTTGAAAAAGTAGCTTATTAAAAAAATGGAGTAGTCTAAAATAATATCGACTGAATATCCTCTGATTTTATTTTGACAATCCTGTATGTATCCCGAAGATCCTATGTCTTCGGGAATATTTTAATTTATTTAATTATAATCTGTATTCCAGCCGGGCAAGCTTATGGAAATTATGAGCATTACAGAAAATAGCCCGGATTGTGTTAACCTTTTCCAGTCCACGATGATAGAATCTCCGGAAATGTTTATACTCATTTATTTCTCCGAATATATGTTCTATGATGCATGACCGGCTATTGTAGATAGCTCTACCTTCATGGCTGTTAAAACCGATCAGAATTTACCGCTTTCCAATATTAAACTTTTATGTCATTATTACACTTAAAGATTCAAAAAACATCTTGATCACTAACCATAAAATGATTACTCTGATTTATATACAATATAATCATTAAAAAAGCATAATGAAAAATGTCCTCATGATGCCGAAGGATATTTAATTCACTTTTGAATCCCTTGTTAAAGATTTAAGAGAAAAATGACAAATTAGAAAAGAATGGCCAAACTTCAGTAAGTCAGGAAAAAATGAATACCATTGCCATCTATCATACAAATGGGTCGCATGTTGGTATTATGAAAATGATTCATTAATAATAGAGGTATATTATGCAGGCAGTCGTGAAAACGCCCCATATTGAAATAAACATTAAAAGTGATATTCCACAGAAGATCATCACACTGTTGAAAGAAAAATACGGTAAAAAATTTCATTTAACAGAAGATGAAGATGATGAATTTGTAGATATCATTGAAACTGATTGGTATAAGAAAATTCATGCTGAAAAAACTCCTGGTGACAACATGAAAATTTACAGGAAGATTCATAAAATAACCCAGGAAAAACTTGGAGAAATGCTTGGTTGAATTCCAAAACAACATGTTTCAAATATGGAAAATGGTTCAAGACCAGTCAGTAAAATAACAGCAAAGAAATTAGCAAAAATATTTAATGTATCAGTAGACCGTTTTATATAACTACATCGAACGGCGGGGGGAACAATCGATAACTTATATTATCCTGTGACTTACCTGAAAAAATAATAATCACGTAAAATAATTATTTACCCAGCCAGCGGGCAGAGCGCAAGATTATTTGCCCTGAAAGAATTAGCCAGAATTATTTTGTCTCTCAATAGTAATAGATTCTTTCGATAAGATAAATAGAATATTTAAGTTGACATTACATCATATATGATGTAAGTTGAATTATCATGAAAAACTGGAAAATCATTTATTATGAAACAAAAAATGGTGAATGCCCCGTTGAAGATTTCATTTCTTCAAAAAGTATAAAAAATCGAGCGAAGATTCTCGGATTACTTTCATTTCTTGAAGAGGAAGGTCCAAACCTGACGCGTCCTTATGCTGATTTTTTAAAGAGATTTGATGAGAAAAAAATATTGGATGTTTATAATGAAAACATTTAAAAAACAAATAAAAGAAGAATTAAAAGATGAAAAATTCACACAATTATATAATGAAGAAAGAGAACTGCTATCTCTTTCAATAAAAATTTTAGAAGAAAGAAATAAACTCGGAATTTCTCAAAAAGACTTAGCAAAGAAAGCACATGTAACCCAGCAACAACTTTCGAAAGTTGAAAATGGAATTAATTGTAATATCAACACTTTTCTGAAAGTATGCGGAGCACTTGGTTTGAAAATTATTTTTGAAAATAAAAGAGTAAGACTATAGAAGGATAAACTTTTAGTTTTTTACAAATATCATATGAAATGGCCAATTCCTTCGTATAAATTCTGCTGTACGAAATCTCTGGCATCGAACATTACATTATTCAATTTCTCAGCACAGGCATAGGTATTTTAAAGACTAATGCGATATTACATCAGCAGGATATTATACGCAATTCCTGTCCGGTCTGATGCAATGTAAATTCATGCTGTAGTTTGTGGAGGTAAAAATCAATGACAGTGAAAGAGCATTATGACAACCATCTGGGAAAATTTTATTCATGGATGCTTGGAGATTTTGAAACCAAAGTAATCGAACAACAAAAATATTTTAAATCTCATAATATTCAACTGGTCACAAACGGTGTGGCGTTAGATCTTGGATGTGGTAATGGAATTCAATCTGTTTCACTTGCACGATCAGGTTTTAAGGTCATTGCAATAGATTTCAGTGAGCAGCTTTTATATGAATTGAATAAAAAATCTATCGGGCTGGATATCAAAACAATTGAAGCTGATTTTATGGATTTTAGTATTATTCCATATTCTTCATTTGAAATTATAACATGCATGGGAGATACTATTACTCATTTGTTGTCATCTTCTGAAATTGAAAAACTTTTTCAAAAATCATACGGGTTATTGGTTCCTGGTGGAAAATTAATTATTTCATATCGCGATCTGACTGTCCCGCTGGAAGGTGTAAGCCGGTTTCTTCCGGTTAAATCAGACGAAAATCGTATCTTAACATGTTTTTTAGAATACTTTGACAATTTTGTTTTGGTATATGATCTGCTCCATGAAAAAGAAAATGGAGAATGGATTCAAAAAATAAGTGCTTATAAGAAGTTAAGAGTTTCAGAGAATGAAATCATTACCATTTTAAAAAATTGTGGTTTTGAAATAGACTCATCAGAAACAATAAACCGCATGGTACATATCGTTGCAAAAAAGACAGAAGATATAAGATGAACCGGGATTAACCTGTTTAAAATTTTTATTAACGGATATTTATATATGAAATCAGATATGTATTTAGAAATTGAACAATATATGAAAAAATGCATGAAAGACAGTGCACATGATACACAGCATGTATATCGGGTTTTATATTCTGCATTAGATATAGCAAAGCATTTTGATGTTGATACCGAAGTATTAATTACTGCCGCACTTCTTCATGATATTGGACGTGAAGCCCAGTTTAAAAACAGAGCATCAGATCATGCCATTATAGGTGCTGATATGGCTTATAAATTTTTATTATCAATCAACTGGAATGAAACTAAATCGCATCATGTAAAAAACTGCATTTCAACTCATCGTTACAGAAATACAAATCCTCCGGAAAGTATAGAAGCAAAAATTATTTATGATGCGGATAAAATTGATGTGATTGGAACGCTTGGTATAGCCAGAACCCTTTTATATGCCGGTATAACTGAACAACCTCTGTATTCAGTTGATGAAGATGGAAATGTTCTTGATGGAAACGAAAATGAGGGGGAATCATTCTTCAGAGAATATTCATATAAATTAAAAAATGTTCATGCCGGTTTATTTACAGAACGTGCCAGGGAGATAGCTGAAAAAAGATTAAAAGGGAGTATTGATTTTTATGAAGATATTTATTCAACCGTGAAAGATAATCATAAAAACGGGCTGGCCTTATTACATGATGCATTAATAAAATAATTATGAATTTATAAATTATGGGTATAGCAGAAGATCTTATAATAATTATAATCGTCGGATTATTGACAGGGTTAATAGCTGAAAAAATTAAATTTCCTCCGATTATTGGTTACATAATTGCCGGGATAATAATAGGCCCTTATACTGGGGGTATAACCGTATCTGATATTCCCCGTATTGAATTACTTGCGGAGATTGGTGTTGCCCTGCTTCTGTTTTCCATAGGGCTGGATTTTTCTTTTAAAGAATTAAAAGCTGTTAAAGCCATTGCCCTTATCGGCACGCCAATACAGGTGCTGATATTAATTGCCTATGGATGTGCAATCGGGTTTTTTCTGAAAATGTCATTGAATGAATCTGTTGTTTTTGGAATGATAATATCTCTCTCCAGCACAATGGTGGTTCTTAAAATACTGATGAGCAGGGGACTGACAGGAACACTGTCGGGCAGGGTAATGACCGGAATATTAATTGTTCAGGATTTAGCGGCTATACCGCTGATGCTGATTATTCCGGAACTTAATTCTCTGAGCAGTAATTTAATTCCGCTTCTGCTCACTCTTTTAAAAGCAGTTTTGATTTTACCGGCAATAATATTTGTCGGTGTCCGGCTTATCCCATGGATACTTAAGGTTGTCGCGAAACTGAATTCCAGAGAATTATTTCTGCTGACCATTACCGCATTGGGGCTCGGTGTCGGGTATCTTACTCATATATTCGGACTCTCTCTTGCCTTTGGCGCCTTTGTCGCCGGCATGGTAATAAATGAATCGGATTACGGTCATCAGGCGCTTAATGATATTATTCCTCTTCGTGATATTTTCGGGCTGATTTTTTTTACATCAATCGGCATGCTCCTTGATCCGTCTTTTGTTTATAATAATCTCTATAATATTTTTATTCTCGTAGTTCTGGTTATCTCCGGCAAATTAATTCTTTTTTCTTCCATGAGTATTGTTTTTAAATATTATAATATCATCCCGCTTGCCCTGGGTTTCAGCCTCTCCCAGATCGGGGAGTTTTCCTTTGTACTAGCAAGAACCGGATTACAGAATAAAATTATCGGAACCGGTTTTTTTTCACTGGTATTATCGGTTTCTGTAATAACGATGATTATATCACCGATATTATCCATGCTGGTTGTTCCTATTTATTCTTTGAAAAATAAATGGTTTAAAAATGAACAGATTCAGACAATAAATATACCGGATGCCGGATTAAATAACCATATAGTTATTGCCGGCGGAGGGCGTGTCGGTTTTCAGATAGCATCAATATTTCAAAAGCTTGATTTTTCGTTTATAATAATTGAACAGGATTTCAGGAGATTTGAAAAATCAAAAAATGCCGGTTTTCCGGTAATATATGGTGATGCAGGCAGGGAAACGGTTTTAAATGGTTCGAAAATCGACAGAGCACGCTTAATTATAATTACTGTACCATTGATTACAACAGCACGAGAAATAGTTTCAACTGTACTGAGGTCTAATCCGGAGGTAAAGATAATAGCGCGTGCGGATGATCTTACTCATGTGGATGAATTATTTAAAATGAATATTTTTGAAGTTGTACAGCCTGAATTTGAAGCGAGTCTTGAAATAATCAGACAGTCGCTGGTTCTTCTTGAAGTTCCTTTAACAAAAATATATGGTTTTACTGACGATATCAGAAAACAGAATTTTTCAAATTTGCAAATTGAGAATGTTAAGAATTCACTGTCAGCTAATGTCAAGGTAACGCCTTTTCTTCTTGAGATGAGCTGGTTCGAAAATACTGAAAACAGCGCTGTTACCGGCAGATCAATTAATGACCTGTCAATCAGGTCAAAAACTGGTGTCTCTGTGGTGGGTGTTTTGAGAAATAATGAATTTATCCCGAATCCGGAGGCAGAATTTGTCTTCCAGGGGGGAGATTATATAGCAATAATAGGTTTACCTGAAAATAAAAAAATATTCAGTGAATTAATGATGTTATTGTAAATATCTGTAATAAAATTCAAGGAGACAATAAAATGAAAATCAGGAAAAATACTGCATTGCTGATTGTTGTAATATGTTCACTGTTTGTGAGTATTCAGTCTGCAACCCCTCAGGTAAAAAATAAAGTACAGAATAATACGGTTTATGTCCCTGCATATTCATCTGTTTATCATTCTGATTTAAAACGGGAAATTAATTTATCGGTTACATTAAGCATCCATAATATTGATATGAAAAACAGAATCACTATCGATTCAATTGATTATTACAATACTTCGGGGAAAATAATATACAGTTATATTAAAGATAAAAAAATAATTCTGCAGCCGCTGGAAACATACAGCCTGGGAATTAAGGAAACGGACAACAGCGGAGGGATTGGTGCAAATTTTATCATTAAATGGTCTGCACAATCGAAAGCAAATCAGCCGATTATTGAAACTATAATGATCAGCACAAAGGGCCAGCAGGGAATTTCATTTACATCCCGTGGAGTGGCTGTTGATGAATAAAATCAGTCTGTATTTAACCGGCTGTTATATTCTTTATCAGGCAGTATGCTGCTGCAAAACAGCAGCTGAATTCAGCCGTTGAGGCTGTATAATCAGAGTATTGAACTACAGGGGGGCAGGTATGGAATACAAAAAGGAATTAACAGATCCTGATGTTTATCCGGATGAAAATATTCTTCAGAATGTTCTTGAGAAAGGATTTGAGCCATTTAAGGAATTACTGGCTTTGTATGACAAAAATGAAATTTCATATGAATGGAGATATTATAATGACGGGAAAATGTGGCTCTGTAAAGCGACTAAAAAGAAAAAGACGGTTGTCTGGATGTCTGCAGTAAAGGGATTTTTAAGGGCAACCATATATATTCCGGAAAGATATATTGACGGTATCTATGATCAATCTCTATCTGATGATACAAAAGAACGGTTCCGGAATACAAAAAATACCGGGAAATCAAAGGGATGTACCTTTGAGATAAAAAATAAAAAGGTATTAAAAGACTTCAATGTTATACTGCAGTACAAAATGTCGTTAAAATAACTTACTTAACATTGTACCTCTTATTGAGTTACTCTTTGATTCGTTCAGAGCAGACCTCACAGAAAATCCGTGTTAAAAAATTTACACTTAAAGATTGAAAAAAATGGATAGACTAGTGTATATTATGACATATATACATACTTAGATAGACAAAGACTCCTTGAAGCCGTATCTGCTGAAATATAGATTACAATACATACTTTGTCATCGTTTCACTAAAAAATGAATGAAGATTAATATGAAATTGGAAATATTGATAATTATAATTTTGTTAACATTGATGAATGGATGTATACCATATAAGGATATTTGATCTTCCCCTGATATAGTGGACATTAAGTTAAGCCGAAAATATAATAAATTTGGAGGCTTACAATGTCAGAGAGAAGTAAATACAGCCCGGAATTTAAGAAAGAGGCTGTAGAATTATTAAGAACCAGCGGAAAGACATCACTTGAAATAGCGAATGATCTTGGGATTAAAAGAGATAATCTATTGCGCTGGAATAGGGAAATTGAAACAGAGGAAAGGAATTCCGGGACAATAACAATAAATCCTCAGGATAGTGAAGAAATTAAACGACTCAAGAAGGAAATGTTGATTCTTAAGCAGGAGCGTGACATTCTAAAAAAGGCTCTGGGCATATTCTCGAAACCACAAGAATGAAATATGAATTCATCAAGGAACAGAGTACTGAATTTCCAGTATCGAGGATATGCCAGATTATGGATGTGAGTAAAAGCGGTTATTATGCCTGGCTGAAAGCTCCAAAGAGTATAAGAGGGCTTGAAAATGAAATACTATTGGAGAGGATAAAATCATCACATGAATCAAGCGGAGAGAGCTATGGCAGCCCCAGAATTCATCAGGATTTACTTGAAGAAGGTATTTTCTGCGGAATACATAGGGTTGAGAGGCTGATGAATGTGAATGGGATTCATGCAAAGACAAAGAAAAAATTTAAGGCAACCACTGATTCGGGTCATTCTTTGCCAGTGTCTGAGAATATACTAGACAGGAATTTTACTGTTGAAGAGAAAGATAAAGTATATGTGTCAGATATAACCTATATCTGGACATTAGAAGGCTGGCTGTATTTATGTATAGTAATGGATTTATTTTCCAGAATGATAGTCGGATGGTCAATGGCAAATCATATGAGAGCTGAACTTGTTGAAGATGCTTTTAACATGGCCTGTATGAGAAGAAATCCGGGCCCTGGCCTGATATTCCATTCTGATAGAGGTAAACAATATGCCAGCAAATCCTTCAGGGAATTACTTGAATCAAAGAAATGTATTCAGAGTATGAGCAGGAATGGCAATTGCTGGGATAATGCCTGTGCTGAATCTTTATTTCATTCGATGAAAACAGAAGAATTTTATTTTAATATTTACAAAACAAGGAATGAGGCTAAGAGAAGTATCTTTAGATATATTGAAATATTTTATAACCGTAAAAGAAGGCATTCACATCTGGGTTATAAAAGTCCGGAGATTTTTGAAAGATTAAATCTTAAAATAATGGCTTAACAAAGTGTCCATTTTTTCGGGGGAACATCAATTACATATTTAGACAGCGAAAATAAAGATAGTTGTGTTCTGGAGATAAATAAAAATACAGACCTTAAGCTGGTTTATTTATTTAATACTAAAATGGCATTTGAATATCAAATTGAGTCATGGACCGGTGTTTTACTTAGTAGTTTTAGATTACAAGGGAAAAGCACGAGGCAACCAATTATTATAAAGAAATGTACGGTTAATTTATTTAATGCTGAAGGTGACAGCATTTCGTTTAAAAGAATTGATTGGTTTTATGGAAGTATGTTTAGTGATAAGAATATTCTGCATTTTAAAACTGAGTCAGAATTTTTAGAAAAAGAGTATAATAAATATCCAGGAGAAATTATTTACATATTTGATAAAGTGGATGATGAAAAACTGAGGATGGATTATAATTTTATTTTTGAGATTAAGGGGAAAACCTATGAGATCAGAGAGAGTAAAGAATTGCACAGGGAAGATAAATGGATTTTGATAACTCCATTCGATATATAAAATGCTATTTAATTTTAAAAGGTTCTGCTGCCTGAAAGTATCATTCTTTCCACTGCTTTTTTTTAAGTATTAAAAAAATAAATTTAACTGCAAAACAAGCGATCTTCGGGAGCACCCGCTCTTTAAATAATGTTCATTGGTACGTAAGAATTTATCTGTTGGACACAAAGAAAGAACAATTGATTATAATGAGGCATAAAGATGAAAAAATCAATTATCATTTTAAGCATATTTATTACATCAGCATGTAGTGGTTTAAATTCCAGCATTCAGGAAGAATTGGTAGAGAATAAATGTTTTAATTGTGGAACAATTGTTTTTTTATTTAATAAAGATTTTATAGAAGATAAATCATTCATTCCTACAAGAAGATATATATTTAGCTTTCTTAATGTATTAATTAAAGTTAATAATAATGTAGAATTTGAGGAAAGAATTAATGATAATAAAAAATTTATAAAAATGGTTCCTGAAGGGAAAATAAAAATTTCTTATACAATTTTCACTCAAAGCCATGATGGCGTATATTCTTATACTGGTTTTAAGGATGACTCGGGATGTTTTAATAAAAGTTATTATAATGTTAAAGAAAAAGAATTAAATCTGGATGTGAACTCAGGTCAGATTGTTTATCTGAAAATTATGAAATCCGGAGAGATTCATCAAAGGTGTACAAGGGAATCTATTAGTTGGGTTGGCTCCATGGAACTTCAAAGTCCATTCCAGGAAGTTGCCTTTGAAGTAGAAAAGATTGAAGATGCCAAACCTGAAGATTATAACAGAAATAAATGATAATAAAAGAGAATAACAGGCGGGTAATGTAGGGTACAGGCATGCCTGTACCCTACATTTTTTTATTTAAAAAGACTTATGCAATTATATGTCAAATGAATATATTGCGGAGAAGGTTACACCGTAGAATTTATGTTTTTCTGATGCACTATCTTCATAGTTATTGATAATATACTGGTATCTTCCGCCCAGACTTAATGTAACTGAAGCAGGTTCAATATAATATGCAAGAGCTGCTGTTGTGTTTACTCCATAATCTTTTGACTTTTCAGTATTTTTATCATCATTGCTGAATTCTGTTTTTTCGGTTCCCCAGAGGTAAACTCCTCCTGCATTCATGATGAAAAAGAAACCTGAATACACCGGAACTATAAGACTGAGCCCGGATCCCGTTCCTATCCCACTATGCTTCATTTCTACATCGTCGTCTTCGAATTCATAGTTATAATTTGTATATTTTGCTCCAATGAATATTTTGAAATAGTCATTTAACCTGTAATTCACTGCAAAATCGCCATCATACCGCGTCATTTCATAATTTGAAACAGCTGTTGTGGATGTATACTTCATGTCAAAAGTTCCATACAGGAAGGCTAATGTCATGTTAAAACGATCGTTAATCTTAAAAGAAAATACCGGGCCGTAAAGAAATGTCGGATCAATGTCAATTTTAGAATTATTGTCATAATCCCAATATGTATACCATGTTGCTGCGCCTACAGACATACCCGCTGCAGTACCTGCCTGTGGTTTCGATACAGTCATGAAGATAAAAATTGTTAATGTGGCGAGTATAAGTCTTTTCATGTACTAATCCTCTTTTTATTTATTATTATAATCACACAAAGAAAAATATTAAAAATTTGATAATTTTTTTATTAGACCTTCTTTTATATTAAAAGGTTCCGCTTTAACATTTTTATTTGAGATGAGCCTTTATAGAACTATAGGAGAGATCCTGCTCTTTGCGGATACAGGCCGAATGGTGCTCATGCGGTTCCTGCTTACGGGCATTGTATAAAAAAGGTATCTTTAGTGGTAAAATCAAAGTTTTGATGAATTCCAAATGCATATACTGATAATTCAACTTTGAATATATTATAACTTTAAAAAAACCGGAATAACCGGCTGAAATCTGACATAATATGTATTACAGAGAATAATTAATTACTTGCCAATATAATAGCGGGATTTGTAGTAGTATAGGATAATTATTGAAAAAGGTGACCAGGTTTACACTGGTTAGATTGGCTCCTGTTCTGAAAATGCCAGGGGCTTGATAAAACTAAAATTGAGGTACAGGAACAGAAATGGATTATTTTAAAGGAACTGAAGATTATGTAATATCCAAAGAGTTGAGGGATAATGTCAATGTCTCCATAGCTCTTCAAAGGCCGCTTATTGTAAAAGGTGAACCGGGTACAGGTAAAACCCTGCTGGCGCACGCAATTGCAAAAGCACTCGGGAAAAAGTTTATTATCTGGAACATAAAGTCAACAACAAAGGCCCAGGAGGGACTTTATGTATATGATACAGTACAGAGGCTTAATGATGCGAGATTCGGCGATCATAATGTCTCAGATATTAAACAGTATATAAAGCTTGGTAAACTTGGAGAGGCTTTTGCCTCTGACGATCAGGTTGTTCTTCTTATCGACGAGATAGACAAGGCGGATATTGAGTTTCCAAACGATTTGCTCAATGAGCTTGATGAGATGAGTTTTTATATTCCTGAAACAAAAGAAACAATCAAGGCCAAGAACAGGCCTATAGTTATAATAACATCCAACAGTGAAAGAGAACTGCCGGATCCCTTCCTTCGAAGATGTATCTTCCATTATATTGAATTTCCGACCCAGGAACTTATGGAAGAGATTGTTCATGTGCATTTCCCTAAAATCGAGAACAAGCTTTTAAGAGAGGCATTGAAAAAATTCTACTGGATCAGGGAATTTGACATGTTGAGAAAAAAACCATCTACAAGCGAACTGATCGATTGGCTGCAGGCGCTTATAATCGGAGGAATTCCGGTAAAAGATGTGGAAAAGGAGATCCCTTTCCTCGGCACGCTCCTTAAAAAACAGGAGGATATTGATCTCCTTCAGAAATCAGGAAAATCACACTATGCATATAATACAAGCATGAGGACGAGGGATGTTTATTAATTTTTTCTTTAATCTCAAGGCCAAGGGGATTCCCGTTTCACTGCATGAGTGGATAACTCTGCATAAGGCTATTGAAATGAATCTCAATGACTGCAGCCTCACATCCTTTTACCATATGGCAAGGTCAATACTTGTAAAGAACGAGATTTTCTTTGACAGATATGATATGGCATTTCTGGATACATTCAAGGATATTGAGACTACTGATGAAATGCTTGAAAAGATTCTTGCGGGGTTAAAAAAAGTTAAAGAGCTTCATCTCTCAGAGGAGGAGAAAAAGCAGATTGAGCAGCTTAATCTGGATGAGGTTCTCAGAAATTTTGAGGAGCAGCTGAAACAGGGGCACTACAAGGAACATGTAGGGGGAAACAAAGCTATCGGAACCGGAGGACGTTCCACTCAGGGCGCGTGGGGATATAATCCGGCAGGGATAAGAATAGGGCAGGGTGAGTCCAGACATAAAAGGGCAATACAGATAGCCGAGAAAAGGACATTCAGAAATTATTCCAGTGATATTACTCTTGATACCAGACAGATGAGGGTTGCTCTTGCCCACCTGAGATCGCTTTTGCCTATGGGTGTCGGGGAGAAGCTCGACCTTAAAAAGACAATTGATGTGACATGCAATAAAAATGCCGGCGAGATAGAGCTTGTCTGGCAGGATAAGGAAAAAAAGAGTTCAAAAGTTATGCTGCTTATGGATGTCGGAGGTTCAATGACTCCATTTGCTGAACTTGTTGAAAGGCTGTTTTCCGCCTCTGCGTCACAGATCAGCAAGTTTAAGCATTTCTATTTTCACAATGCGTTTTATCAGGATTTATGGACAGATATGGAGAGAAACACTTCCATATCAACGCTGGAAATGCTGAAAAGTGAAGATTCTGATTACAAAGTGATAATAGTCGGAGATGCAGAGATGGCTCCGTCTGAACTGACATGGGCCAACGGCGCGGTTGATTACTGGTATCACAATGATATTCCAGGGCTAGTCTGGATGCAGCGCTTCAAAGACAAGTTTAAAGATGCAATATGGCTTAATCCTCTTCCTAAAAGATCGTGGGAGTATGTTCATTCAATAAGAATGGTCCGTGACGTTTTCCCGATGTTTGAACTTACACTGGACGGGCTGGATGAAGGGGTTAAATATCTTATGACAGGAAAATGTTCATTATATAACCGGTAAAATAAAATTACATCAGCAGCTTTGATTATTAATATAGTATTTTTATTTCCGGATCTGTATTAATAATAAAAAAGAGGGTTCTGAACGATTCCCTCTTTTTTTTGTAAATGCAGATAAAAAAGGAAAAACAGCGTTTTATAAAAAACATACCTGCACAGCATGACAGTAAAAGAACTGGTATAAAAAATATCAGATAATATTTTTTAATTCTGCATTCAGCATATATTATATATTAAGAGCTGTCTCAATATTGTTAAAAGTATTGAAACATTTCTCTGATTTTTATTAATGCAGGAATAGCCATAAAATGACAGATAACTTTAAAAAACCGTCAAGAGCTGATATGAATACAAGAAAAACAGTAAGATTATCAATCAAAGAAATCCCGGAAATTCTGCAAAAGCCGATAGTTCTTATTGATGACAAAGAAGTAAAATCTGAAATAGAAAATTTAAGCCCCCTTGGGATAGGTATTAATGTAGACATTAATATATCTGTTACATCCGGTGATTTTTTTTATCTGAAATACTACGATATTGATTCGTATATTAAATGCCTTTGTGTATTCAGTGAAGAAACTGAAGGTAAAAGAAGTATCGGCGCATATTTCACTGATCCTGAAGATCAGAAAATAATTTTTAAACATCTGAAACATCAGACAGACAACTGATATTATTGTGGTTTAAATATCTGCCTGTTCCGGAATAAATATCTATTGGAACAGGCCTTTCTGCACAGATATAAAATAAATTTATTTTATATCTCTCCAGTTTTTGTCTTTAATATCAAGGCCCAGCTGTCCTCCCGGATTCATTATATTATTGGGATCGAGGTGCTTTTTAATTGCCCGGAGGATATCCATCTGCTCCTTCCCGAGATGTTTTTCCATCCATGGTGCAATCATTTTTCCCACACCATGATGATGGCTGAGGGATCCGCCGCTTTTACAGATTGAATCTATAACGCCTTCCTGAAATTTTATATAATCTTTAACTCCGTTGTCTTTCATGATAAAAATGAAATAGAGGTTTGTCCCCTGCGGATAAAAATGTGAAGAATGAGTCATGCATATGGTTTCAGGGCGTGCCTTGATATATTCTCTTACCTCGGAATGGATTTTATGAAGGTTATCCCAGCATACGCCTGTTTCAAGCGTGTCAATTAAAATGCCGTAATCATGAAGATCTTCTCTGAGGTATGGATCTTTATAGCGGCCAGGTTCCCACATCCTGGCTGGCAGACCGGAAATGTACATTCCTCCATGTTTGCGGCAGATCTTTTTTACCTGTTTTTTTACATTTTTTGTAAAGTGTTTTTCACCCTCACTTGATCCGAGAAACAGGCAGCGTTTCATAGGTTTAAAGCCGCGAAGCTGAATTGCCCTGTCAAGAATTGTTCCGTCTATACCGTAGAGCTTAAGTCCTATATGAGTCTCCTCCTCGTCGGAAATACGGAAGACCGCAGGCATCCCGAATTCACCCTGGGAAATTTCTCTCCCGGCGTTTACTGCATCCTGGAAAGTCGGAAAAATAAAGCCGAATCTTTTCCTGTTCTGCGGCATATACTTAAAAATTTTAAGAGTGACTTCAACAAGTATACCGAAAGTCCCTTCACTTCCCTTCATTATATCATTTACCTTCGGCCCGGTTGCTGTTGCCGGATAGTTCAATGTAGTAAAACTGCCGGATGGTGTGATATATTTCTGGCTTATGACCAGATCATAGGCATCTCCATAATATGATGAAGCCTGGCCGGACCCTATTGTTGAAACCCAGCCGCCGGCAGATGAATATTCAAAAGACTGCGGGAAATGTCCGCATGTATAAGCTGTTCCGGCGCCGAAAATCTCTGCGGCATTGTTGAGTGAATTTTCAAGGGCTGGCCCCATTATTCCTGCCTGTACTGTGACAGTCTGGTTAAGCTCATTCAGCTCCAGCACTTTGTTCATGTGTGTATTCATCACCAGGGTAACTCCACCCTTTGAAGCCTTAAGGCCGAAGTTGACAGATGAGCCCCCGCCGAAAACATAAACCGGGATTTTCCGGGAGTTGCAGTATTTGACAATTTCAGAAATGACAGATTCTGATTCGGGGTGTATTACAATATCAGAAATTGAGCTGAATTTACCATTACGGAGGTTAATGGCCTCTTCAACGGTCTTACCGGTGGAAAATTTCAAACGGCTATATTCGTCAGTTTGTATATTATTTTTTCCTGCAATGTTTTCAAGTCTGGAAACATCTGTTTTTTTGAGTTTCAAAGGTCGTTTAAAAGAAATTAATTCATCACCGGTAGTTGTAACTGATGAAAAATGCGTGTCGTCAAGGTGGAAGGTATTTTTAATCTCTTCGTAAAGTTTATGATTGGGGTGTTTATATTCAGCTGATGCGCCCCATTTAAAGATGGATCTGCTGCTTTTTTCAACCGGGGGGGTTTCTCTCCAGGCTGGTTCAAATGTTTTTCCGCTCATAGTATATACTCCAGATTATGGTTTTAAAAAAAGCTTTTCCGCTTCGGTAATTTCTCTGTTTTTTCTGCTTTCGCTCCACTTTAAAAGATCCCCGGCAATATCAGCAGTTCTTTTAAGGACTTTTTTCCCCGGATGGCCCAGGGTTCCAAGTCCAGTTCTCCTGAATAAAATGTCTGCGAGACTGGTTGCCATTTCATTCTGTATTGCGTAAACGATCTGTGCCGGAATTTCACCCTCAGGTGTTAACGGCTGAATAAGAGACTTATCCTTTTTGACCGATTCAAGGAGAGAATCAATCTCGGTGCCGTATATTCTTGCAAGGTAATCTACAGCGTTTTCGGGAAGAAAGGAATATTTATTTTTACAGAATCTGATAAAGGCATCAATGTCTTCTATCTCGGAACCGTAAAGATACTCCGTTTCAGTCCCGGCTTTTTTATACGGGATCTTTAGTTTTTTCATGGCGAGTTTCATTACATTGTCTGCAAGATTCCGGCTGGTTGTAAATTTCCCACCCTCAACAGTAATAAGTCCGTCAAAGCCATCAATAGTGTTGTCAAAGATTTCATATTTTCGTGAGGATTCGTATACATCTTCAGTCTGATCCTCGACAAGAGGCCTTAGTCCACCGTAGCAGTAAACAACATCATCGTATGAAATTCTTACATTTTCACCGAAAGATGCGTTAACATCATCAATCAGTTCATGAATGCTTTCTTTTGTTATTTTCCAGTCATCGGGGCTGCCGATATATTCTTTGTCGGTTGTTCCTATTAGAGAGTAGCCTCTCCACGGGATTATAAAGATATGCCGGCCGCCGGGTGTAGTTGATGTAACAACATATTTAGTGAATATCTGTCTGGTTATAATATGTATACCTTCGGATCTGCGGAGAATCTCGTGATGTCTGGCGCTCCCTGTAAGTGAAAGAACCCGGTCAGCCCAGGGGCCTGCACAATTAATTGTAAGCTTTCCCTTTATTGAAACTTTGCGGTTTCTTATTTTATCATCTGCATTGATACCTTCAATTTTATTGTTATTAATAACAAAACTGGTCAGTTCCATGTAGTTTGCAATATCAGCCCCTTTTGCTGCTGCAGACTTGATAAAGGAAAGGGTCAGGCGTTCAGGGAAGAGACTGGCACAGTCATAATAAACAAGGGAACCGCTTAAGTTTTTGCTGTCCAGCCGTGGTTCACCCTTGATGGTATCTTCTCTTGAAATACTCTTGTGAGAAGGCAGTCTCTTATTTTTATCCCATGTAAATTTTTTATCAAAGGAGAGTATATCATATAAAATCATCCCTATCTTTAATGGAATTCTCTGCTTTTTAATCGAAGGATTGTTGAATATTATCATGTTTGGTACAGGATAGACAAAATTCGGAGCGATATTTTCAAGAATCCTTCTCTCTTTTAATGATTCTCTGACAAGTGAAAGTTCAAAATTTGCCAGATAACGCAGTCCTCCATGAATGAGTTTGGATGTGGCGGAAGAGGTTTTCGATCCGAAGTCGTCTTTTTCAATTAGCGCTACAGAAAGACCTCTTGAAGCAGCGTCGTAGGCAACAGCGGCACCTGTGATACCCCCTCCGATAACTATAATATCATACTCTTTAATTTCATTAAACTCAGTTCTTATCATTGTTTTTCTCCAGGCTGATCAGAATTTTTTTTTCAGAATATATCATGACATCCAGCATAATTTTTTTTGATGATTTTCCATCTCCGGAAATTACTGCTTTTGAAATATCTGTGTGAAATTTATTGGTTACTTTTTTATTCTCCTCTGATGAAAAGTAAAGATGGCCGAAATCCTTGAAAATATCATTAAAGAAATTCAGAATAAATATATAGAGAATATTATTTCCAGCTTCAGCAATTGCGTGGTGAATGGCAATGTCACGTTCTATTACTGATTGCTGAGAAACCAGAATTTTCTGAAGCAGTGAAATTTCATGCTCAGTCCGGTTAAGTGCAGCTTTTTCGGCCATTTCGGGGGATATTATCCTTCGTATTTCAAGAATATCCTTAAGAACTGCGGATGTTTTATCATTCTGACGGTAAAGGATATGTTTCAGAAGTTCAAGATTTCCGGAATCGCGGTATTCTTTAATGTAGATACCGTCACCCTGGCGTATTGATAGAAGTCCCATTGACTCGATTTTTCTGAGTGCTTCCCGGACTGTATGGCGGTTAACATTCATTTTAACTGAAATTTCCCTTTCCGGAGGGAGTTTTTCACCGGCAGCTATTGCGCCGGTAACAATATGATCTATTATCTGGGAAGCGACCGCGTCACTCAGGTTTTTTTTATTGATTTCAGTGAACATTTAATCTCTCATTGGTTTATTGGTTGAACCAATTACCATTGGGGTATTTATTCACAGAATGTCAATTTTTTTATTTTTGTAAATTTTTTCCTTTTACTTTACAAATAGAATCTTTTATCAGCATATGTCTTAACAGTATATTAATAAGAATTTCTGAACATTTTTAATATAAAATATTCTATTTTTTTTGCTGCTGAAGGCGGTGGAGATATAATCCTTGATTATACACAAAATATATGTTAAGTAATTAATATTGATAGTATATACTAAATTATTGCAGTGTTTATCTGTTGAGGTACGGAATCTTAGTCTGAATATACTTTACAGATAGTTTATTAATGGGTACGTTTTATAAGCATATGGAGTCTATATAAATGAAATTCAGTGAATTCAATCTTGATGAAAGGATATTAAAAGGTATTGAAAAGGCAGGTTTTATAGACTGCACAGAAGTACAGGCAGAATCTCTTAAATATACTCTTGCCGGAAGAGACATTCTTGTGCAATCCCAGACCGGTACAGGGAAAACGGCTGCTTTTATGATACCACTTTATCATCTTCTCCTGACAAATGAAAAAATGAAAAACAGAAAAGTTCTTATTCTCGCGCCGACGAGAGAACTTGTAATTCAGATAGAAAAAGAGGGAAAGCTTTTAGGTACATTCCTAGATTTTAAAATTAAAAGTTTTTATGGAGGAGTGGGGTACAATCAGCAGGAAACAGCCCTTAAAGAGGGTGTTGATATTTATGTAGGAACTCCGGGAAGATTAATAGATTTTGCAGGTAGCGGAAAGATTAAATTCAACGAATTCTCGATACTGGTAATTGATGAAGCAGACAGAATGTTTGATATGGGATTTTTCCCGGATATAAAACGTATGCTTAAAAGAATGGCCGCACCATCTGAAAGGATTTCAATGCTTTTCAGCGCTACGTTAAGTTCAAAGGTAAAAAATCTTGCCTGGGAATATATGAACGATCCTGCCGAGGTTAATGTTTCCGGAGGGCAGGTTACAGTAGATAAAATAAAACAGGTTCTGTATCATGTAGGTACAAATGAAAAAATAAATCTTTTACTCGGTATTCTTAAAGAACAAAATCCCCAGAATACGCTGATTTTTACAAACACCAAACAGGATGCAGTGAAAGTTGCCGCCCGGCTTGCAGGCAACGGATATGAATGCAGTTATATAATCGGGGATCTACCTCAGAGTAAAAGAACAAAGATTATTGAAAATATTAAATCAGGAAAACTGAGATATCTTGTCGCGACAGATGTAGCAGCCAGGGGGCTTCATATTAATGATCTTGATCTGGTGATAAATTTTGATATCCCGGAAGATTACGAAAATTATGTCCACAGGATTGGAAGGACTGCAAGGGCAGGAAAGACGGGAATGGCAGTAACCTTTGCCTGTGAAAAATTTGTTTATGGGCTTGAAGCTATAGAAGCATACATTAAAATGAAAATACCTGTAGAATGGGCTGCAGATGAATTGTTTCTGGAGGATGTAAGCAGCGATGAGTTTATCCGTAATTTTATGAAAGAGTCAAAGCAGATAAGAATTGTATCAGAACATGATGAGAAAAAATCTGATAAATCGGGCAAAGGTAAAAAACGAAGTGAGAAACCTGTATCTGCTGCAAAAACTGATAAAAAAGACTATAAAAAAATACCCGAAAGGAAGAAAGAGATAAAATCCGGATTTAAAGAGACTGATAAAGAAATAAAATCAGATCGGATTGCTGTTAAGGATAAATCGGAAAAAAATGACAGGAAAAAAGAGAATATTGCTGCTGCCGGGAAAGAACGATTGTCCAAGAATCTGACCCTTGATAAGAGAATGGATTATTATAAAGAGAGATACGGAGAAGATTTTACTATTAAAAGGGAGATAAAAGCCGAACCTGTGAAAAGCGGGAAAAAATCCCGTGTAAAATCGTCAGAGAAAAAGGTATCATTAATAGGAAAAATAAAATCTATTTTCAAAAAGAAATAATTAAATGGCTATACTGCTTCTTGCTTCATAAAGGTAATCAATGGCGGAATCTGTGTTTCCTGAGAAAAGGTGGCATAGACTGAGAGAGATCAGGTTATCCGGGGTTTTAGACGGCTTGTTCTCAAGCTGTTGTATTTTTTCTTCGATAGAGCCATATTTGTCACAGAGGATTGCTACAGGAATCGATTTTATATAATCATTAAAATTTTTAAATTTTTCATTACTGTTCTTATATTCTTTAATCTCATTTACAGATTCGGAGGTCCTTCCTGAATTGAAGAGTATCTCCGATTTAATTTTTTGCACCGATTTATTTTTCTGGCTGGAAATGCTTCGTATAATGTTCAATGAATCAAAAACATTCCCCTGATTGTAATAAAGGACTGCAAGGGCTGTAAGTGCAGTGGGATTCTCCGGATCAGTCATAAGAACTTTTATAAAATTTGATTCAGAGGCTTTGAAGTTATTTAATCTGCCATAACACAGTCCGGTAAGCAAGTAGATCATATGAAAATTGTTATTCAGGAGTTTGGATTTTTCAAGGGCAATAATTGCATTTTTAAAATCATTTTTTTCGTAATAAAGACAACCAATATTATATAGTGTAATATAATCTTCTTTTATTGAATTGGCTTTGTTAAATGATTTTATAGCCTGATCATACCTTTTCATTTGTGATAATTTAACAGCCAGTTTTATATACCCTTCATGATTATCAGGATTTTTTTTAATAAGATCAATTATACTGTTAAGCTCCTCTCTGTTATCAGGAAACGAGGCGTTTTGAATGTTTTTATTCAATATGAATTCCTTAATAATGTTATTCTTTATTCTGATTTTATTACTCTGTTTCTTCCAAGTTTTTTTGCAGTGTAGAGGGAAGAGTCAGCTCTATTAATCAGATCCATTCCGTTTTTATCAATTTTATGATTGTACTGGGCTAATCCTATGCTTATAGTAACTTTAATCAGATTTTCATCATTCTTATAGTTAGCATCTTCAATTTTCTTTCTAAGCCTTTCAGCAATTATTTCCGCAGCTTGTATATCAGTCTCAGGAAGAATTATGGCAAATTCTTCCCCGCCATATCTTGAGGCAATATCAAATCCGCGTATATTCTGATGAATGATGGAGGATGTTCCTTTAAGAATGACATCTCCCTGCGTATGTCCGAATGTATCATTAACAGTTTTGAAATGATCAAGATCAGCCATAAGTAAAGTAAGAGGTGTCCCTTTTCTGTCAGATCTTTTAATTTCTTCTATCAGCCTTTCCTGAAAATAGTGGTGAATAAACAGGCCGGTCATGCGATCCAGTGTTGCCATTCTGTAAAGCCGTGAGTTTTCAACTGATATGGAGGCAAATTTTGCCATTTTTTCAAGGAACTGGAAATCCTGTTCTGTATATGAATTATCTATAATTTTCTGGCTTAAAAAGATTAAACCGTTTATTGAGTTTTTGGATTTCAGGGGTATTACAATTTCAGGTTTTAATTTTTCATAAGTATCTTTCGTAAGCGGATCACTGGACATTAAATCTCTTGCTTTTTCAGAATCAAGGATGCCGCAATTTGAATATAAATAATTTATCAGTGCAGACCTGGAAATAATCTTTAAATCGGGTTCAAGAGTGTAACCGCGGGACATATACAGGGTTAAATCATCATTTTCAAGATTGGAATTTAAAAAAATGGCCGCTTTATCAACAATCATCTGTCCAATGCATATATATAATATTGATTCAACGAGACTGTCAAATTCAAGATTTGATGATAAACTCAGAGCTATTTCAATAAGGTTCTGGAGATCAAAAACCATTTTTTCCAGATTATCCCGGTCAAGTGAGTTTAGAGTTTTATTGTCTATTGTTGTCATATCAGATATTATACTATATATGTTATATCGGTTTTTTAATGAACATTATAAATTATTTTAATTAAAAAGAAAATAATTAAATATTTTAAGAAAAATTGAAGAAAAGATTTATATTTTTCTATTATTTTATTAATTGATTAATACTATTTAACCAGAAAGTAATTTAATTACTTTAACAACTGAGTATAATAATCGTATATCACGGGATTAAATACAGTAAATCATATAATTTTAAAGAAGACTTAAGAATTTATATATCAGAGATCAAATTTTTAATATAATTATTACCACTGTAGAGTATAATGGCAATAAAAATAAACATTTTTAAGATAGGAATGATAAAATATTTCAGATTTTTGCAGAGCTTTCCGGTTAAGTATAAAAAACAGAATTTTTACTGCTCACGGAATGATATTAATAATAATATTAATATTAAACAATTTTTGACATTGATTATAAATTTATTACTATTTAATAAATAGAAAAAAAACCTTTACAATTTGATGCTTTTGAAAAAATATTCTTTTTTTTATATTTAATAATGTGAAATATTGTATTTGAGGTAGTATTAAAAAATATTTTCTGGTTTTATAACAACCTTATAATTAGTCGCTAATATGTTTAAAGGAGAACGATCAATGGCTAAAAGAGTTTATAGTTTTGGTGGAGGTTCCGGAGAGGGGAGTTCTGATATGAAGAATCTCCTTGGTGGTAAAGGTGCAGGTCTTGCTGAAATGTCAAATATAGGTGTTCCCGTTCCGGCGGGTTTTACCATAACAACAGAAGTCTGCACGGAATATTACAAAAATAACAGAAAATTTCCTGCAGGCCTTGATAAGGATGTTGAAGCGGCCATGAAAAAAACAGAGAAAATTATGGGCCGTAATTTTGGCGATCCTGAAAATCCGCTTCTTGTATCTGTAAGATCCGGGGCAAGGGTTTCAATGCCGGGGATGATGGATACAGTTCTGAATCTTGGTCTGAATGACAATACCGTTAAGGGTATAATTAAACGATCAGGAAATGAAAGATTTGGATGGGATTCGTACAGAAGATTTATCCAGATGTATGGCGATGTCGTTATGGGCCTTAAACCGGAAGGAAAAGATGAAACTGATCCCTTTGAAGATGTAATGGAAAAACTCAAGCATTCAAAAGGTTATAAGTCTGATCTTGAAATGAATGTTGATGATTTAAAAGAGCTGGTAAAAAGGTTTAAAGCTCTTATCAAGGAAAAACTGAAGAAACCTTTCCCGGATGACCCTCAGGAGCAGCTCTGGGGGGCGATTGGTGCAGTTTTCGGGTCATGGAATAATGAAAGAGCCAAACTCTACAGAAAAATGAACGGTTTTGACGACTCATGGGGTACGGCAGTAAGCGTTGTTGCTATGGTTTATGGCAACATGGGTGACAAGAGCGGGACAGGCGTCGCTTTTACAAGAGACCCCGCTACCGGAGAAAAAGCGTTTTTTGGTGAATACCTGATCAATGCACAGGGGGAGGATGTTGTTGCCGGAATACGAACACCTCAGCAGATAACAGCCCAGGGATCTAAAAAATGGGCAAAAGAAAATGAAGTTTCAGAAAAAGAAAGGAAAGAAAAGTTTCTTTCTCTCGAAGAATATATGCCTTCAGCATATAAACAGCTTGTAGATGTTTATCAGAAACTTGAAAAACACTATAAGGATATGCAGGATATTGAATTCACTATTCAGGATGAACAGCTGTGGATGCTTCAGACAAGAAACGGTAAACGGACAGCAGCAGCAGCTGTTAAAATTGCAGTTGATATGGTTGAAGAGAAACTGATAGACAAAAAGACTGCAGTTATGAGAGTTGAACCGGCTTCACTTGACCAGCTTCTGCATCCGACGTTCGATCCAAAGGCTAAAAAACAGATTATCGCAAAGGGCCTGCCGGCTTCTCCGGGAGCAGCTACAGGTAAGGTTGTTTTCAATGCAGATGATGCGGATGACTGGAATGAACGGGGTGAAAAAGTTATTCTTGTACGTATAGAAACATCTCCTGAAGATCTGAAAGGGATGAATGCTGCGCAGGGAATACTCACTGCCAGAGGCGGAATGACCTCACATGCGGCAGTTGTTGCAAGGGGTATGGGTAAATGCTGCGTTTCCGGATGCGGAACTCTTGCGATAGATTATTCCTCCAGAATCATGAAGGTTGGCGATATTATCATTAAGGAAGGTGATTTTATTTCACTCGATGGATCAACAGGGGATGTCATGCTCGGCAAGGTAAATACAATTGATGCCAAACTCTCCGGAAATTTTTCAACTATTATGAAATGGGCTGATGAATATAAAAAGCTGATTGTAAGGACAAATGCGGATACTCCAAAAGATGCGCAGGTTGCGCGTGATTTCGGCGCCCAGGGCATAGGCCTTTGCCGTACAGAACATATGTTTTTTGAGGGGGACAGAATTAAGGCTGTCAGAGAGATGATTCTTGCTGAAGATCTTGAAGGAAGAAAAAAGGCCCTGAAAAAACTTCTTCCAATGCAGAAAAAAGATTTTACCGGTATTCTGAGCGCTATGGAAGGATATGGAGTAACTATAAGACTTCTTGATCCTCCGCTGCATGAGTTTGTGCCACACGATGAAGAGAGCCAGAAAGAGATGGCTACAGAGATGGGCATCTCACTTGAAAAGGTAAAGGAAAGGGTTGCTTCACTTCATGAATTTAACCCGATGCTTGGCCACAGGGGATGCCGTCTTGGAATAACATACCCGGAAATTACTGAGATGCAGGCTCAGGCAATTTTTGAAGCTGCATGTGAACTCAAGAAAAAGGGAGTTGATGTTAAACCTGAAGTTATGGTTCCTCTTGTTGGAACAATTAAGGAATTTACGCTGCAGAAGCAGATAATTGTTGATACAGCAGAAAAAGTTATGTCGCAGAAAAAAGTAAAAGTAGATTATCATGTAGGTACAATGATTGAAATTCCCAGGGCGTGTATAACTGCGGATGTTATAGCAGGCGAAGCGGAATTTTTCTCTTTCGGAACAAATGATCTTACACAGATGACATTCGGGTACAGCCGTGATGATGCCGGAGTTTTCCTCCCTGAGTATATCGATAAAAAAATATTACCCACAGATCCGTTTAAGACAATTGACAGATCAGGCGTTGGTGAAATGATGAAAATGGGAGTTACCAAAGGAAGGGGAGTAAACAAAAATCTGAAGGTGGGTATTTGCGGAGAACATGGAGGAGATCCTAATTCAGTTGAATTCTGTCATCTTCTGGGTCTCAATTATGTAAGTTGTTCGCCATTTCGTGTTCCTATTGCAAGACTTGCTGCTGCACAGGCTGCGATAATGAATGATGAGAAAAAAAAGTAGAATAAAATTTTAAGTTTTTTTATTTAATAAAAAGGGGCTGGTCTGAAGAATGACCGGCCCCTTTTAGTTTAAAAAATGAAAAAATCAGTAAATAGTTATTGAAAATAAATTGCAGTATTAAAAAATCTTATATAATCATAGATTAAAGATATTTATTTAAATTAAACATTCTATAAATCTTAAAGGTTGTTGAATTATAAGGATAGAGATAGTGGTTTTTATTTTATAAACGACTCTTTAAAATTTTACAAAATGTATTTAAAGGATTGCGTATGAAAAAGCTGTTTTTCTTTTCATTGATGTTCATAATTATGTATTCGGATGTTTTTGCGGCCTATGATCAGGCGCTTGTGTTGTTTCAGGAAAAAAAATATCAGGATTCTCTGGCAGTTCTCGGAAAGGATTTAATTGTTGCAGATGATTTTAAACAGGGTTCACCGAATTACAAAATAAGATTTCTCGCAGCGCATAATCACTGGAAACTTGGAAATGTAGATTCGGCATCTTCTCATTTCAGAAAATGTATGGCTATAGATAAAACTAAAGTAGATCCATATATAGATTTGGCAATAATGCTTTCGGAAAAAGGAAAACTGAATGCGGCAAAATCGGTTATTGAAGATGGTTTTAATATAAAGGAAGATCCTATGCTTTTCTGGATTTTGGGAAGAGTTTATTATAAAAAAGGGAATTTAAGCAGGGCAAAGGAATTACTGGAAAAGGCAAATGCAATGGATCCTGAATTTTATTTTTCTTATAACGATCTTGGAATGGTGTTGATGAAATTAGGCAAATTTGGTGACGCCAATGCCGCTTTTTCTGTAGCTCTTGCAATCGATCCGGAATCAGTTGAGATTAATTTTAATATTGCCCAAAGTCTTGTAATGATGGGGAAAAGCAATGATGCTGAAAGTTATGCAAAAAAAGCTTTTGGAATTGCACCGGAAAATGAAGCGATTAAAAGCCTGATGAAAAAGATAGAAGAAAACAGAAAATAGGGTGGTGAATATGTCAGTTTCAATGAAAATACAGGATTCAATAGAGAAATCTTCATGGATCAGGAAAATGTTTGAAGAAGGTGCGAAGTTAAAGGCGGAGTTTGGCGCTGATAATGTTTTTGATTTCAGTCTGGGAAATCCTGATATTGAACCTCCGGAAGAATTTTTTAAAACATTGAAGCAGATGGCAGATACAATAAAACCGGGTGTACATGGATATATGTCAAATTCCGGTTTTGAGAATGTAAGAAGTTCCATAGCTCACAAAGTGGAGAAAGATCATAAAATTAAGTTGGATGGTAATTCTATTGTAATGACTTGTGGTGCTGCCGGTGGAATGAATATTATTTTAAAAACAATTCTTGATCCTGGTGATGAAATAATAGCAATTAAACCCTATTTTGCTGAATATGGCTTTTATGTATCAAACCACCAGGGTGTTCTTGTACTCGTTGATTCAAATGATGATTTTTCGATTAATGTTGATGCCATTGAGAAAGCAATAACACCTAAAACAAAAGGAATTATAATAAACAGCCCGAATAATCCGACAGGTAAAATATACAGCGGGAAAGATATAGATAATCTGTGTAATATGCTGAAAAGGAAAAACAGCGGAGACAGGGCGATTTCCCTGATCTGTGATGAACCATACAGAGAGATTGTTTATGACAATAAAGAGGTTTCACCGGTACTTTCAAAATATGAGAATGCACTGGTAGTAAATTCTTACTCTAAATCCCTGTCATTACCCGGTGAAAGAATCGGCTATGTTGCAGTTAATCCTTCAATGAAAAATGTTAATCTTTTTATTGCAGGTTTAAATCTCAGTAACAGAATTCTTGGATTTGTTAATGCTCCTGCATTAATGCAGAGAATTGTAGCCGAGCTGAATGATGCAGCTGTTAATGTTGATATATATAAAAGAAGGCGTGATATTTTAATGGCCGGGCTGAAGGATGCGGGGTATGAATTTTCTGAACCGGAAGGTGCGTTTTATTTATTCTGCAAAGCGCCAGGCGGAGATGATGTAGATTTTGTAAGGCATTTACAGAAATATAATATTCTTGCTGTTCCAGGGGTTGGTTTTGGCGGACCCGGTTATATTCGTATTGCCTATTGCATATCTGAAAATATAATACAGAGAGCTGTTCCGAAATTTAAAGAAGCTATGGCTTCATATAAATTATAAAAAAATTAAATTCTGTTTAATGTCTTTTAAAACCGTAGAATAAAAAAATCTGCGGTTTTATTGTTCATTATCTTTAAGCCTCGCTTTGATTGCTTTTTTATTGACAGGGATTTTTATTTCTTCATCCTGCTCATCATCTGACATATTTTTCTTTTCTTCAGTCAAACCCTGATCTGTCTCAATAATGATTTTATTATTCAACTGGTTTATTAGTGATTGAAGTTTTGCATCGCTGGGATCCAGAACGGCAGCTTTTTCGAGATTTTCTTTAGCCTTATCAAGCTGATTTTGTTTTTCATAAGAAATTCCAAGATATAAATAAAGAGTAGCGGTATTAATTCCAAGTTCCTTGGCTTTTTCGAGATAATCTATTGATTCTTTAAATTTGTCACTGGAAAATAACAGGATACCCATCTGATAAAGAACCTGTGGATGGTTTTTATTAAGTTTCAAGGCCGTATCAAGGTATTTGAAGGCATTATTTAAGTCCTGAAGCGTTATGTATAAAAGGCCAAATCTGTAATTTGCATCAAAGTTGTCGTTGTTCATAGTCAGAATTGCTCTGTACAGAATTGCTGCATCATCCCATTTTTTTTCTTTTTCAAGTCTCAGCGCTTCACTGAAATAATAGTTTTCTTTAAATTCCATGATTCGCTGGAGATAATTTTTCATTTCAATATTGTAGGGTTCGTATTTCTTTAATTGAAAAAGGAGAATTGTTTCCTGATCATATGCATTTATTGATTCAGCATATTCAGCTTTT
This sequence comes from Spirochaetota bacterium, assembly GCA_963664815.2. Taxonomy (GTDB): domain Bacteria; phylum Spirochaetota; class UBA4802; order UBA4802; family UBA5550; genus WRGT01. The sequence goes on along the minus strand of CAXXHB010000002.1, from coordinate 272,026 downwards.
TTAATAATTTCAAGAATTGGTTCGTTTTTCTGCAGATCAGATTTAAATGAAGTCATAAATGTCTGACTATCTTTATCAATTATAAAAAGAGAATTTATCCATTCATTCTTATATGAAAAATAGAATTCGGTTAGCTGTTCAGGAATGTTTTTAATCTCAACAGAAGAGTATATATAAGAGTTTATTTTTGTTGATGTAGTAAGAAAATTCTGAAAGATGTTAAGATCATTAAACAGTAAATTATTGAAAGGATGTGTTTCATCGAAGAAGATCAGTCCATAAATGGAATTATTCTGTATTATTTTATTGATTCGTTTAATGGAGTTTTGACTGATTTTCAGGCTTTCAATACTATCAGATGAAATTGTAAGAGCAAAGTTTGAGAAAAGAAAAACAAGGTGATATTTATATAAATCGGAAATGGCTGATAATGAATTGTTAATCAGATTATAGTTTGCAAGCTGAAGGTCTATTATATTTATATATAGTCCGTTTTGGGGGAGTCTGTTTTTTATTAATGAATAATATTCTTTAGAAAATCGATATGAGTGAAAATTCTGATCGAGAATATTCGGAGCATCAATAATTGAAAAGTACTTATCTTTATTATCTATCAGAAAATTTAAAATCTCTTTCTCCTGAGCGACATATAACTCTCTTCCTGAGACAGGGAGTTTATTATTATTTACAAATTCTGAAGAGATATTATCAATTATAGTTGCATTATTATAAAATCCGAAAAGCGGATTTCTGAAAAACTTCTGATTACTGTCTATCACAAGTATTTTTGAATCTTCTTCACAAAAAAGGGAGGTGGTCGCCACGGCTCTTTTTAAATTTTTTATTGTGTTGTCAGACAGATAAAAAATTGTTGAATCAGATTTTTTTATTTCACCTCTTTCACCAATATATGGCAGATTATAATTTGTGTTTCGCAGTAATTCAAAATTTGAAATATTGTTAACAAATGCTTTATTATTTAATGGAATTTTATAGTAAAGGTGCATGAAGATTATTGCAGGAATAAAAAGAAGTGAGAAGAAAAAGTAAAAAAGTTTTTTCCCCGAACTCAGGGATGAATTTAACAGGTATAAACCTGGTATGATTATATTGAGAAACGTTATGACATAGAGTATCAGAAAAAAAGAAAGGTTTGTATAAGGAACAAGGGATGCTGCTATAACAATGGGGATTGGAAGGATGAATAGTGAAAAATTAATTATATTGAATCTTTTTTCATGATCAAAATGGTGAGTAATATTGAGTACTGTCTGTTTCAAAGAGAAACCGAAGACAAGAGATGGCAGAATCAGAATAAGAAATCCTGTCGGAGCGCTGATTTTATTTTCATAATTAAAGAGAAAGAACAGGTAACATAAAAAGAAGAGAGGGAAAAGCATTTCGCTGAATATATGCCAGGAAGAAAATTTTTTAATCGTTCCAATAATTATTCCTATTACAAGAGATATCAATGAAACAGATATAAAAACAGAGTTATAATAGTATATATTTCCAAAGAATTTATTGAATGAAATCAATCCAAGGTAAAGGTAAATGATTATATATGAAAAATTGATATATGCATAAAAAAGATCTTCCCTGTGAATCTGCATTTCCTGTTCTATATGGTCATCATCGGGATAATGTTGAGCTATCAGTGATTCAGGAATAAATGGAATATTAATAAAACATGCGAAAACTATGAGGATAAATGTTATAAAAATATAGAAATACCGGAGATAAAAAACTTCCGGATATATTAAATGCATGATTAATGAAAAAGCAGCTGCTGAAGAGATGCCCAGAAAGAAAAAAATCAGATAGCTGGAGAGGAGATTTTTTTCATCAATAAAATCTCCTGTTGAGATCTTGATAAAATAACAATTAATCAAACCAGCTAAAAATGATGGAATAACTATTAATAGTGTTGCAAGATATCTTGATTGAACATAAAGATTAAAATGTGTAAAATTCTGACCGAAAAGCTGAACTTTAAAATAATAAAAAAAGAATATTGAAAAAAGAAGAAATGATGATGTTATATTGATAAGTCTGAATTTTTTTAATGATGAATAAATAATTTTTCCAATTATACTTCCAGCTAAGAATGATAACAACGCAATAATTAGAACTGTTCTTATTATAGGAAAATATGGAAAAAATTGCTTAAGTGAGATTATTATATCTGATAGCAGTGTTATCAGTTCGAAAAATAATAGGAAAACAGAGATAAGAATCATCCATCTTTTTGATATATCAGGATAACTGAATTGTTTAAAATGACTCATTTATGGAGACTCCTCATTAGAACACGTACTATTAAATTCTTTTTAAAAGATTATCTATAATAAAATCGGTATGTTTTTGTTAAAAATTATAAATTTATTATGCAAAAATTAAAAAGCAAAGAATGATTTTTACAATCAATTTTTTCCGATAATTATAAAGAGTAAAAATATGTAATTTATGTTTCAGCGGGAAATGTAAAATGGAAAAAAAATTAGTATTGCTGTTTTTAATATTTTTTTTCAGTTCTCTGTTCGGTCAGAGCGGGGAGGATTATATTTCTTTTTATAATAATAAAGAATATGACAAATCGCTTGAGATCATTAATTCAAAGCTAACAATCATGTATGAAAAGAAAATTGAAGATAAAAGAATTCCGGCAGGGTATCTTGCATTGAGTAATGTCAGTGAAAGCGCTGATCTTCTTACTCTATTCAGAAAGAGAAAAGAGAAAGGTTTTTTCATAGAGGAAAATAAGGATTTGGCGGAATTACATTTTTATGCTGCGCGATGCTATATAAAACTCGGGAAAAAAAAGGATGGATTAAACCATTATATACAGTCTTTGCGGTTCAGGAACCTCGAATTACGCAGGGATGATGTCGTATTTTATGAAATTGCCCAGGTTTTCAGGATGTATAACGAAAAAATATATTTTAAGGGATATATTGATGCATTGGAACAGGCGTATGATTTAAATCCGGGTGAATATAAATATTCATTAGAGATAGGTAATGAGTTATCTGTAACAAGAGATAAAAAAAAGGCAATTTTCCATTTAAAACGATATGTTGAAAATACAGAAAATGAGATAAAACCGGAAATATATTTAAAGCTCGGTAACCTTTATGAGAGCCTGGAAAAATATCTCGAAACAGAAAAATACTATAATGAATATCTGCGCATGAAGCCGGATAATGCTGAAATTCTTTTTGCACTTGGGTATATTTCTTATAAAAAAACAGGGAATTATATTTTAGCAGAGTCATCTCTTCAAAGGGCTATTAAAATCCTTAAAGAGGGGGATATTTTCAGAAGATCAAAATCATATGAATATCTTGGGGATATGTCTTATAATAATTTAAAATATGATAAAGCCCTGATATTTTATAATGAATGTATTAAATACCAGATTAAAGTTCTTGAATTGATTGAAACAAAAACCAGTGAAAGAAATGAAGTTAATTCCAGAATGAATAAACTGAAAGAAGCGTTAATTAATAACAAAGAATTTGAGAAATATGAAGATTATGAAATTCTGACAGATGACAGGAATAAGATTGATAAAGAACTGGAAAATCTTCAGTTAGAATTCAATAAACTGGAGCCGGGGAGACTTAGATGGTTAATTGCTGTGTCAAATGAAAAGAATGAAAGATATGAAGAGGCGATTAAGTTTTACAGGGAAGCAGTGAAATATGATTATAACTCTAATGATGCAAGAAAGATGATTGTAAAATTACAGTTGAAAATTAAAAGGGGGTATTAGTATATTGCAATTCATATTTAAAAATATATTATTTTTCCATATTAAAATCTGTTTGTATTATATCATTGAATATTATATAAAAGAAAAATAGTTTTTTTCCATATATTAAAATAAGTATTTATCTAAGAGGTTTTTATGTCAGGACATAATAAGTGGTCTACAATTAAAAGAAAGAAAGGTGTTACTGATGCAAAAAGAGGTGCTCTTTTTACAAAACTCATAAGGGAGATTACTGTTGCTGCGAGGGCTGGTGGTGAGGATTTGGATTCAAATCCAAGGCTTCGTACAGCTGTTTTAAAAGCCAAAGATTCAAACATGCCCAATGACAATATTGACAGGGCTATAAAAAAAGGAATGGGTAACATTGAAGGAGCTGTATATGAAGAGGTCAGGTATGAAGGTTACGGCCCAGGTGGAGTAGCTATCATGGTTGATTGTATTACTGATAATAAAAACCGGACTACTCCGGAAATCAGATCAATACTGGGTAAAAATGGCGGGAACCTTGGAGAAACAGGGTCTGTAAATTACCTCTTTGACAGGAAAGGGATACTGATTATTGAAGGTGGAAAAATCACCGAAGATGAAGTTATAGAGATGCTTCTGGATTTTGATATTGAAGATATCAAGAGTGAAGATGGTAACATTGTAATTACAACATCTCCTGAGGGGTATGTTCAGGTTTCAGATTTTCTTTCAAAAAAAGAATTTCATCTTTTAATGAATCAGCTGACATATATTCCAAAAACTACAGTTGTACTTGATGAGAAAAAAGCAACTCAGTGCCTGAGGATAATGGAACAGCTTGAAGATCAGGATGATACTCAGGAAGTTTATTCAAATTACGATATCCCTGATGAGATAATGGCTAAGATCGGGGAATAGTTTGAGAATTATTGGAATTGATCCCGGATATGATATAGTCGGGTGGTCCATCCTTGATGATAATTTTAAAGTAGAAAACTATGGCATAATAAAAACATCTGTTAATGATGATTTTGATGAAAGGCTCCTGAATATTCACAGGAGCCTTAATAATATTATAGAAAAATTTACTCCTGACTGTGCTGCTGTGGAAAAAATTTTTTTCCAGAAAAATGTAAAAACTGCGATACCAGTTGCCAAAGCGGCAGGTGTAATAAGTCTGACACTAAAGCTGAAAGGTATTAACTTTACGGAGTATTCTCCTACCGAAATAAAACATTCTGTTACAGGATACGGGAAAGCAACAAAAGAGCAGATCTATTTTATGATGAAAAAGCTGCTTAAACTTGATATTATTGAAGGACCGGATGATGCGGCAGATGCACTTGCTATTGCCATCTGTCATCAGTTAAGCAGAAAAGGTATGTTCTTAAAATAAATATTATTATTTTATCATAGAAGTTAACGAAATAATTAGGTCTTGTCATTTCGAACGTATACTTCGACAGACTCAGTACAAGTGTGAGAAATATTAAAGTTACTGCAAATACCAGATTTCTCAGTCGCTATCGCTTTTTCGAAATGACAGACTATGTTCTATTTCAATTGTGAAATGCTATAGTATAGAGAAATTTTTAAAAAAGTGGCGCAGAAGATAGAAATCTGCGCCGCGATGTTTTCTGATCCGGTTTAAAAGTGTTTAAAGCCGGTCTATTATCATTGATAACATTTCTTTAGCATCGTTAATATCTTCCTGAAGCTTTTTAAGAGATTCAAGCCTGTTTTCAGATTTTGCTTTGTTATATTTTTCTTTTAATATTTTTAAACTGTTGGTAAGAGCTTCAATCTGACTGTCTACAGGTGAGAATCTATCATCAGCAGATGTTCCATATGAAGCTACTTCAGACTGCATTGTTTCAAGATCGACTATCTCTCCCCATCTGGGAACATAAGCAGCAAGGCCGAATTCGCTGCTTACAAGTTTTCCAAAATATTCAGCAGATTCCTCCTCTCCATGAACAATAAAGACTTTTAATTTGGGATTTTTATTAGTGCTGAGCCATTTAAGGAGACCGTCTTTATCGGCATGAGCTGAAAAACCTCCGAGAGTATGAATCTGGGCTTTCACCGCTATATCTTCTCCATAGATTTTTACCTGTTTTGCTCCGTCAATGATTCTTCTTCCCAGAGTCCCTTCAGCCTGATAACCGACAAAAATTATACTGGATTCACTCTTATATAAATTGTTCTGAAGATGATATTGAATTCTTCCTGCAGTACACATTCCGCTTGCAGAGATAATAATTGCACCTTTAGCTTCCTGCAGAAGTTTGGATTCTTCGGTTGTTTTTGTAAATTTTAAATTAGGGAAATCGAGAGGATTATCCCCTGACATAAGAATTTGAATCATTTCTTCATCGAAACATTGTTTATTTTCCCGGAATATCTCCGTTGCGGAAATTGCTAATGGTGAATCTATAAAAACAGGGATTCGGGGCAGTTCTCCGTTTTTAAATAATCTGTTAAGTGTATAAATGATTTCCTGAGTTCTTTCAATAGCAAAAGCGGGGATTATTATATTTCCGTTTTTGTTTATAGAATTCAGAAGAATAGTTTTAAATTCAGTATATGTATCGTCCCTGTTTTTATGTAATCTGTCACCATAAGTGGATTCAATAAGAATAATATCCGCATCGTCAAGCGGTTCAGGATCCCTTATTATATGCTGGTCTCTGGTTCCTATATCTCCTGAAAATACGACTTTTGTTTTCTTACCTTTTTCATCTATCCACATTTCAATAAAGGAAGAACCAAGAATATGTCCGGCATCACGAAATCTTACCTGTATTCTGGGATGTATCTGAATCATTTCACCGTAATTAACAGGAACAAAGTGGCTTAATGATTTATCAGCATCCTCCACTGTGTAAAGAGGATCTACTTCAGGTCTTCCAAGTTTTTTGTTCCGTTTATTTGTCCATTTGGTATCCATTTCCTGTATGTGGGCACTATCAGGAAGCATTACAGAACATAAGTCAACGGTTGCTTTTGTAGCATATATATTTCCAAAAAATCCTTCTTTTACAAGTTTGGGGATCAATCCACTGTGGTCTATATGAGCGTGTGTAAGAAGCATGCAGTCAATTTTATGAGGAGCATAGATCAGGTGCAGCTGATTTCTCTCTATAAGTTCATGCTTGCCCTGAAACATGCCGCAATCTATCATTATTGTGAAGTCGTCATCTTTAATGATATAGGAAGAACCTGTAACTGTTCTTGCTCCGCCGACAAACTCAATTTTCATACGAGATACCTCATTTTTTTTGTCTATTATCAGATACTGGTCAGAAATATCAAATAGAATTCTAATCGTATATAAAAACAGAAATTTGAAAATATTATTGAAGTATAAAAAACCGGTCTTATTGACCGGTTTAAAAAGTGCGTGTTAAAGATATATTAAGCATGCAGAACATTTTTCAAAAAACGCTGAGTTCTCTCTTTTTGGGGATGATTAAAAATCTCATCAGGAGTTCCCACTTCTATCACTTCTGCTTCATCCATATATATTACTTTAGTTGCAGCAGCTTTGGCAAAACCCATTTCATGGGAAACAACTATCATCGTCATTCCCTCCCTGGCAAGATCGAGCATTACATCAAGAACCTCTTTTGTCATCTCAGGATCCAGTGCCGATGTCGGTTCGTCAAAAAGTATTACCTTGGGATTCATAGCAAGAGCCCTGGCTATAGCAACACGTTGTTGCTGACCCCCGGACAGCTGTTCGGGATATGCTTTTTCTTTATCAGAGAGACCCACTCTTTTCAGGAGGGCACGTCCCTTTTCTTCAGCTTCTTTCGGATCAATTTTTCTTACAATTCTCGGTGCAAGAGTAATGTTATCAAGTACTGTTAGATGAGGGAATAGATTGAAAGACTGGAATACCATGCCCGTCTCCTCTCTTATCAGCCTGATATTAGCTGTTGGTCCTGTAACAAGATCTTCTTCAATCCAGATATCACCGCTTGTGACATTTTCAAGTCTGTTTATACATCGCAGAAGAGTACTTTTTCCGCTTCCGGATGAACCGATTATAAAAAAAACATCACCATTTTTAACTTCAAGACTGACATTTTTAAGGGCTGTAACGTGACCGAAATTCTTTGAAACATTGATTACTTTAACTCTATTTTGCATCTGTTTTCATCCTCTCTTCCATAATTGCAACGAGTCTAGAAAAGAAAAGGGTTAAGATCAGATAAATTATTGCAACCATAGTGAATGTTTCAAAATAGTAAAAAGTTGTTGAAGCAAATTCTCTTCCTCTTCTTAAAAGATCTGATACGGCGAGAATTGATACAAGTGAGGAATCCTTCAGAAGCGCTATAAATTCGTTTCCGATTGGCGGCAGAACAACTTTTATTGTCTGAGGTAGTATAATTCTGAAAATTGCCTGCGATCTCGACATTCCAAGAGCGAGAGCAGCTTCCATTTGCCCTTTCGGTATTGATTGTATACCTGCTCGGAATATTTCACTGATATATGCTCCATAGCAGATGGCCATTGCAATTACAGCGGCACTGATATCCATTATTTTCACAAATTTAGCGAGAGCAAAATAGATATAAAAGAGTTGAACGAGGAGAGGGATCCCTCTTATTACTTCAACATAGACAGTGCATATTAAATTGATTACAGGATATCTTGAAATCCTGCCAAGACCTACAATCAATCCGATAAGTAGTGCAAAAATTATGGAAAGTACTGTTACTTCAAATGTCTTAATTAAACCGCTGTTCCCGAAGTCAAAATTCCAGTTGTCATCAAAACCTATGACAAACTTAAATAATTTACGATATGGATCAGGTGTAATTACAGGGAGCAATATCAGTGTTGATATTGCCCCATAAAATGCGATTCTCCATGCTGAGAATATGGAGGAATCATCCCTTGCAGGGATGAGTACTCCATCTGTTATTTCGATTTTTGTTTTGTTATTTATCTTAGCCACTTTTTCTCTAACTCTTTGTCTATCCCTTTTTCTTTAACTTTTTTAAGACCGGAGTTGATTAAGTCAAGGACTTCTTTATTTCCTTTTGTTACTGCAACACCATATTCTTCAGTTGTAAAAGGGTGACCGACGATTTTAAGAATTGGTTTATATTTGGGATTCTGGAGGGCATAATTTGCCGCGATAGGAGAATCACATACTACAGCATCAATTCTTCCTTTGGCAAGGTCTTCAATGGCAAGACCTATTTCGTCATAGTTTTTAAGAGTTATTTTGCTGATTTTTGCAATTTCGATGGCACCTGTTGTTCCAATCTGGGCACCGACTTTTTTTCCTTCAAATTGAGAGAGCTTATCCATTCCATTAAGTTCTTTTTTAACAACAATTATCTGTCCGCAGTTTACATATGGTACTGAGAAATCCATGGTTTTCTGCCTTTCTGCAGTTATGGTAACAGAAGAGACAACAGCGTCATATTTTGCAGCAGCCAGTCCTGCGAAAATCCCATCCCAGGCCTGATTGATGAATTCAATCTGGAAACCGCCCTCTTTTGCTGCAGCATTAAGCATATCAATATCGAAACCAACAATATTTTTATTAGCATCAACACTTTCCATCGGAGGCCATGTTGCGTCAGTTGCAATAACTAATTTTTTAGTCTTTGCACTTTCTTTACTGCATCCGGAAACTGCACAGCACACTGATAGCGCTAAAACCATCGATAAAAGAAAACCTTTTCTGATCATTTTAATCTCCTGTATTTAATTTACAGATATCCGCTGAAATTCTTTGTGAGGGTATGATTGGAGCAGAGATCTTATCTTATAAGATCATTTCAATTACTAAAAAATCAAGAAAAATTTATCAGATGAATATTTATGTTAGATTAAAAAATTTTTTTGTCAAAGGAAAAGGTGAAAAGCCCGAATATAAGAATAAGGCAAAATATGCAAAAAAAATGTTAATGAAGTTAAATAAGTGTTATATATTATTATAAATGATTATAATCGTTTATAAATGCTAATAACTGGTTATAATCGGACTTAATAAAAAGGGATATGCTCCCGAATCTATAAATGTCAGGAAGTCTATTTCTGATACCCATGGCAAGGATGCCGGGTTTACAACAAAGATTCATGGAGGAATCAAAATGATTATTAACCACAATATGTCCGCTATTAATACTAACAGGGCTTTAAAATTTCAAAACTGGAATGTTTCAAAAAACATGGAATCACTTTCTTCCGGCTTAAGAATCAACAAGGCGGGAGATGATGCTTCAGGACTTGCAGTTTCTGAAAAGATGAGAACTCAGGTTAACGGTTTAAGACAGGCTGAAAGAAATACTGAAGATGGTATGTCTCTTGTTCAGACAACTGAAGGTTACCTTGATGAAGTATCAAACATCATTCAGAGAATCAGGGTTCTTGCAGTTCAGTCTTCAAATGGTATTTACTCAGCAGAAGACCGCCAGATGATTCAGGTTGAAGTTTCTCAGCTTGTAAGTGAAGTAGATAGAATTGCTTCTCAGGCGGAGTTCAACAAAATGCATCTGCTTCAGGGTGATTTTGCGAGAGTAAGTGTAACAGCGTCTATGTGGATACACATGGGAGCAAATATGCATCAGAGGGAAAGAATTTTTATTCAGACCATGACAGCAAAAGCTCTCGGGCTAAAAAACATGACAGGGAATCCCATTACTCTTTCTACGGCCGGAGAAGCAAACAGAAACATCGGGGTTATGGACAATGCTCTTCACGTTCTTTCAAAGCAGAGAGCGGATCTCGGTGCTTATTACAATAGGATGGAACATGCAGCCAAGGGTTTAATGGTAGCATATGAAAACATCCAGTCTTCTGAAAGTCGTATCAGAGATGCTGATATGGCAGAAACAATGGTTGATTTTACAAAAAACCAGATACTTGTACAGAGTGGTACGGCGATGCTTGCTCAGGCAAATGCGAAGTCTCAGGGTATATTGCAGTTACTCAGATAATTAGGTTTTATTTATCATTCATTCTTGCCCCGGCGGCCTTGGGAGAGACCGCCGGGTTTCCCTTTTCCTTAAAAAGGGTGCTCTTTGAAAACGAAAAAATTATGGCGAGCATACAGTGTTAAATGTGGTCGCCCCCGCACCCGGAAAGGGCAAAGCCCTATCCGGGTGCGGGGGCTTTATAAAGCTGTCTTATATATTTAATAATGTATGGTCGCTGTAATAAAGGCGTCTGTATTCCCTATGTACGAGTACAAACCTGGTATCAAATGCCTGATAAGGATGTCAGGCAGTTCACTTCTGTAGGAGGGAGTGAGCATCTAATTAAACAAAGGAGTGTTTAATATGATTATCAATCATAACATGAGTGCAATAAACGCGAATAAAGCGTTGAAATTCAAGCAGTGGGATACAAACAAGTCGATGGAGAGTTTATCCTCTGGTCTCAGAATTAATAGAGCCGGAGATGATGCTTCAGGACTTGCAGTATCAGAAAAAATGAGAACACAGATTAATGGTTTAAGACAGGCTGAGAGAAATACTGAAGATGGGATGTCTTTTGTTCAGACCACTGAAGGGTATCTGAACCAGACAACTGAAATACTTCAAAGGATCAGGGTTCTTGCAGTACAATCTTCAAATGGTATCTACTCTGATCAGGACAGAATTCTTATTCAGGTTGAAGTTTCAGCTCTTGTCGATGAAGTTGACAGGATTGCATCGCAGGCGGAGTTTAACAAGTTTAAACTGCTTCTTGGTGATTTCTCCAAAACTGCTCCAAAATCAAGTATGTGGTTTCATATGGGTTCAAATATGAATCAGAGGGAGAGGGTTTATATTGGGACAATGACTGCTAATGGTCTTGGTCTTAAAGAAAAAAGCGGCGCCTTTATCGCTGATCTGGCTTCTGCTGGCAGCGCAAACAGAACAATTGGTGTGATCGATGATGCTCTTCACAAAATTTCAAAGCAGAGAGCGGACCTTGGTGCATATTATAACAGGCTCGATTATGCTACAAGAGGTCTCATGACTGCCTATGAAAATATACAAGCATCCGAAAGTCGGATCAGAGACGCTGATATGGCTGAAACAATGGTGGATTTAACAAAAGATCAGGTTCTTATTCAGAGTGGTACTGCGATGTTAGCTCAGGCGAACATGAAAACAAGATCCATGCTTCAGCTTCTTGGCGGCGGTTGATTTAAAACAGACGATTATTTTCAAATAGGGAATACAAAAAAACCCCGCCTGAAAAGCGGGGTTTTTTTGTATGTAACTGTAATAATTACTCAGCAGATTCAATAGGAAAGCTCAGTCCAATCCTGCCTATGAATCCTGACATATCTACTTCAACATTGTCAGAGTTCTGAACAGGCGCTCCTCTGTATCCTGCTTCAACCAGCATTGAAAGACCGGAATCTTCTCCCAGTTTAAACTGAACTCCACCCAGTGCCTGCCATGTAAAGCCCTCAAACCTGTCTTTGAATGCAGGATTACGGTACCATGTCCATGAATAGCCAGCTCCACCTGTGATATAGGGCATAAAACCATACTGCTCCATCATGTCTGCAAGTCTGATAGTCATTACACCAAGAACAGGGAGGGTGTATAAATTTGTTTCATCAATTGTAGCTCCAGCTACCTTTGCTACTGCAACTTTTGAAGTTTCATCTTTCCATCTTACCCATCCAAATCCGGATTCAGCACCTATTGTAAGATACTTGTCAACACCGATATTCAGAGTAAGAGCTGAATCCAGTCCTGTTTTACCGGGGGCATCTGGATGCTGAATACCACCTTTGATATTGATGTTTGAGTTTATTGCAAAAACTGAAACTGAGAAAGTAAGCATAAAAAAAGCAGCCAATATTATTCTTTTCATCTTAAAACTCCTTGTATTTATTCTTTAATAAAGCTATAAAAACACTTTTTAAAAGTCAAGTATATTCAAAACATTATTAAAATCATAGAAAAAGTTAAGTAACTGTTATGTTTCGATATTTCAATAAGAGAATATCTGACTTTTATATTTATGATAACTTTTTCAGAAAATGTTTATTGAATATTTAACATCTGCACAGTGATCAGGAAGAAATTTTAATATTACCATATTGAACGAATATGCTGATTGACTCATTTATTTACTTCAGTATGGTTGATGAAATAATACTGAAAAATGATTAATGTTGACAAAAGGTTATACTGAAGATGAAAGGTTAATTTATAATAAACTGTATTAAAAAGCAGAGGTGCAAGATGGCTTTAGTGGGTGTTATTCTGGGAAGCGATTCTGATCTTCCAAAGGTAAGGGAATGTTTTGAAGTTTTTGAGCAGTTTTCAGTTGAATATGAATTAATTGTTTCATCAGCGCACAGATCACCCGGGCAGACTGTTGATTGGGTCAGGAATGCCCCTGAAAAAGGGATGAAGGTTATAATTGCTGTTGCAGGTGGCGCTGCACATCTTCCCGGAGTTGTTGCAGCTCATACGGTTTTGCCGGTCATAGGAATTCCAATTGAAACCGGTATTGCAGGTGGACTTGATTCAGTTCTCTCCATTCTTCAGATGCCGGCCGGGATACCGGTTGGAACAATGCCGGCAGGAAAATCGGGTGGCACTAACGCGGCACTTTTCGCTTTAAGTATTCTAGCTACCAGTGATAAAATTATAACTGAAAAGCTTGTCGACTACAGAAAAAAAATGGAAGCGAAAATAATTGATAAAAACAGAAGCATTAAAGAGACTGGTCTGATGAATTATATTGATAAATTAGAGGGTAAAAAATGATTGAACACGGTTCAGGTATTCCGCAAGAGAGAGTTCTTATTCTTGATTTCGGGTCACAATACACGCAGCTTATTGCGAGAAAGATAAGGGAACTGAAGGTTTACGCGGAAATTATTCCTTTTCATACACCGGTTGAAGATATAAGAAAGGAAAAACCATCAGCGATTATTCTGTCAGGCGGACCTTCATCAATTGATGAGGAGAGTGCTCCTCAGGTGTCAAATGATATATTCAATCTCGGAGTTCCTGTACTTGGAATTTGCTATGGGCTTTATGTTGTGGTTCATGCGTTTAACGGGAAGAGCGCAGGGGCAAAATCCCGGGAGTATGGCCGTGCATTTATTACTATTAAGGAAAAATCGAATCTTTTCAAAGGTCTTAAAAAGAAAGAACAGGTCTGGATGAGCCATGGAGATAAAGTTACCATAATGCCGGAAGGTTTTAAAGTAACAGCTTCATCTGAAAATGCGGAGATTGCTGCTATAGAGAATAAGGCGAAAAAGGTATATGGTGTTCAGTTCCATCCGGAGGTTTTTCACACCACTAACGGTGCTAAATTTTTAGGCAATTTTGTTTTTGGAATATGTAAACTCAAACCGACATGGACAATGGAATCATTTATCGAAACATCGGTAGAAGCTATAAGAAAGGATGTTGGTGAAGGAACGGTTCTTCTGGGGCTTTCGGGTGGGGTTGACTCCTCTGTAACAGCGGAGCTGATTCATAAAGCTATAGGGGACAGACTCACCTGCGTGTTTGTTGATAATGGTGTAATGCGTAAAGATGAAGCTGATGGTGTTGTTGAAAGATACAAAAAGAATATGAAACTCAATCTTGTGCATGTTGATGCTTCAAAGAGGTTTCTTGATCTGTTAAAAGGAGTTGAGGATCCGGAGAAAAAGAGAAGGATTATTGGAAAAGAGTTTTTAGCGGTATTTATGGATGAGGCGAAAAAGATAGGGCGGTTTGATTTTCTTGCACAGGGAACATTATATCCCGATGTGATTGAATCTGTTTCTACTAAGGGCCCCTCCGATACTATAAAAAGTCATCATAACAGAGTTCCGGAAATACTGAAACTTATAAAATCTGGAAAGGTGATTGAACCTTTGAAGGAGTTGTTTAAAGATGAGGTGAGGGAGCTTGGAGTTAAGCTTGGTATGGCTGAAGAGCTTATTAACAGGCATCCGTTTCCAGGTCCGGGGCTTGCAATACGGATTGTAGGAGATGTTACAACGGAGAGAATTAAAACCTTACAACATGCTGATGATATACTTATACAGGAAATTCGTGATGCCGGGTTATATAATTCTCTCTGGCAGATATTTGCGGTTTTTCTACCGGTAAAATCGGTTGGAGTCATGGGCGACAAGAGAACATACGAAAATGTAATTGCGATTCGGGGAGTTACTTCGGTTGACGCAATGACTGCTGACTGGGCGTACCTGCCTGAAGCTTTACTAAGAAAAATATCAAACAGAATTATTAATGAAGTCAAAGGAATAAACAGGGTGGTTTATGATATTTCTTCCAAACCTCCTTCCACTATTGAGTGGGAGTGAATACTGCATTTATTTATTAAAGTTCTGCCAACCCCCCGCGGGGTTGGCAGAACTTTAATTATCAAATATTTTTTATTTAATACCTGCCATCTTCTCCGCAAGTTTTACCGCTTCATCAACTGCTTCCTGAAGATTTGACGTGTCTTTTCCACCAGCCTGGGCCATATCTTTTCTGCCCCCACCACCTCCACCGACAATTCCAGCTGTTTCCTTAACAAGCTTTCCGCAGTCAATACCTTTCTCCACGGCTTTATTTGTTGCTGCATATAACAGCATTGCTTTCCCGCTGATATCTGAACCGAAACATACTACAGAATTCTGTACTCTTTCTCTGATTGAATCTGAAAGGCTGCGGAGTGTATCAACATCCATTTCCTTGAAAACTTTTGATATAATTTTTAAACCGTTAATATCTTTACCGGACGAAATGATTTCTTCAAGATTGGAAGAAAGAGATGTTTTTTTCATTTTATCTATTTCTTTTTCGAGGGCTTTGTTCCTGCTGACTATCTCATCAATCTTTTTAGTAAGACCGGATTCGGAAATATTGATAGTTCCTGTAAGTTCTGAAACTATACGGTTTTGTTCGTTGAATCTGTCGAGAAGTCCCTTAAGCGTCACTGCTTCAATTCTCCTGATTCCGGCACCAGGAGAGCTTTCCTTCAGAATTTTAAACAACCCGATTTTTCCTGTGTTTGAAACATGTGTTCCTCCGCAGAGTTCCATGCTGAAACCAGCTACTTCAAGTACACGGACAGTCTCCTCGTATTTCTCATCAAAAACAGCCATAGCTCCTTTTTTTACAGCATCGTTTATATTCATTATCTCGGTTGTTACATCTATGTTTTTCCAGATAACTTCATTAACCTGATTTTCGATCTGGCTGAGTTCATTTTCAGTCAATGAATTAAAATGTGAAAAATCAAAGCGGAGTTTTTCCGGATCAACTACTGAACCTGCCTGTTTTACATGGTTGCCGAGTGTACGTCTCAGTGCAGCCTGCAGAAGGTGCGTTGCTGTGTGATTGGCTCGGATCAGATTTCTGTTAACTACATCTATACTGGCCTCTGCTGCATCTCCGGTTTTGAATGTCCCTGAAACAACGGTTCCTGTATGTATTATTGTTTTATTATGTTTTTTTGTGTCCTCAACAGTAAATACTGCATTGCCGCAGATTATCTCACCCTTGTCCCCAACCTGTCCTCCGGATTCGCCGTAGAACGGTGTCCGATCAAGCACGATAAGTCCATTATCTCCTTTAGTCAAAGTGTCAACTTTCGAGGTATTCCTGTAAAGGGAGAGTATTTTACCTTCGGCTTTTTCAGACTCATACCCGAGGAATTCACTGTTCCCACAACTGGAAATTATCTCGTCGTATACCGCATCAAGTCCGATATCATTTCCTTTCCAGCTCTGCTTGCCACGTTCCCGCTGTCTGGACATTTCGGCTGTAAAGCCTTCTGTGTCAACAGTAAGCCCCTGTTCAATGGCCATTTCTGTTGTCATTTCAAGAGGGAACCCGAAAGTATCATATAGAACAAAGGCATCATTTCCGGAAATAGCTTTATAGCCGCTTTTTTTTACTGACTTTACTATCTCGTCAAGTCGGTCCATTCCGTTTTCAATAGTTTCAAGAAACCGTTTCTCTTCAGATTCGATTACGCTTTTTACATTGGATGCGCTTCCAATTATTTCCGGGTAAAATTCACCCATTATATTAACAATGGGGTCTACGACTTTGTAAACAAAAGGTTCTTTCAATCCGAGAAATCTGCTATATCTCAGTGCACGGCGGAGGATTCGTCGCAATACATAGCCCCTTCCGTCATTGGACGGGTATATTCCGTCAGACATAGCGAAGGTTAGAGTTCTTGCATGTTCAACAATTACTTTAATAGGGAGTGTATTGCTGCCTTCATATTTTTTCCCTGAGGCACTGCTTACAAACTCAATAAGTGATTTAAGCTCATCTGTTTCAAAGACAGAGTCCACTCCCTGAACAAGGGTTGTAAGCCTTTCAAGTCCCATTCCCGTATCAATACCTGTACGGGGGAGTGGATTAAGATTTCCATTTTCATCCTGATTGAACTGATTGAATACAAGGTTCCAGAATTCAAGGTACCTGTCGCATTCACAACCGGGTTTGCAATTAGGTGAACCGCAGCCGAATTGCTCTCCCCTGTCGTAATAGAGTTCGGAGCATGGGCCGCACGCTCCTGTTTCTCCTGCAGGTCCCCAGAAATTGTCGGCTTTTCCAAGCCTTACGATTTTTTCTGAAGGAATGCCGATTTTTTTATTCCATATTTCATACGCTTCGTTATCATCCTCGTATATACTTGCCCATAGTTTGTCTTTCGGAAATCCAATAACATTTGTCGAATATTCCCATGCAAATTCAATGGCTTCTATTTTGAAGTAATCTCCAAAGGAGAAATTTCCGAGCATTTCAAAAAGAGTAAGATGGCGTTTTGTTCGTCCTACCTGTTCGAGGTCGCTTGTACGCAGGCATTTCTGTATTGATGCGGCCCGGGTATATTCAAGGTCAACTGTACCGGCAAACATAGGTTTGAACTGCACCATGCCTGCAGTGGTAAAAAGAAGAGTGGGATCATCTTTTGGAAGGAGTGAACTTGAAGGAACAATCCTGTGGCCGTTTTCTTTGAAATAATCTATGAAAGATCTGCGTAAATCACTGACTTTATGCATGTAATTACCTTTTTTAATATTTAAAATACAATAATTAACAGGATATTTTTTAAATTACAGAAGAGAATCCTTTTAATTAGTAATGTATTCTTTCAGGAATATGAGGTTTTTTTTCAAGAATTATTTATTTTTAAGAATAAGGGTGAATTAAGAAATATGGGTAGCGGGTATCATTTTACATTAAAATGATACCCGCTTTTTCGGGAAAGAAAATATCTTTTTTAAAATATATTAAAACGTGGCTGAAAATTTTATCCGGCCAGTTTTGCGCTTCTTCTCCAAATGTTCAGTTCGTCAGCCTGCTTGATCATTTCATCCCTGAAATCAGGATGGGCTATTTCAATTAATGATTCAGCGCGCTGCCATGTGGATTTCCCTTTCATCTGGGCACAGCCGAATTCAGTGATGACATAATGAGTTATTGATCTGGGGCAGGTCACTATTGTACCTGGTGAAAAAGTCGGAACTATTCTTGATTGTATTTTACCATCCTTATCCTTATATGTAGAGCTGATACATATAAGACCTTTTCCGCCATTGGAATTAAAAGCGCCCATAATAAAATCAAGCTGTCCACCTGTACCGGAGATCTGTCTTGATCCGTTTGATTCGGAAGCAACCTGTGAAAAGAGATCCACTTCAAGAGCATTGTTGATAGCTACAACTTTATCATTTAAACCGATTATTCTCGGATCATTTGTATAGTTAACCGGGTAAGATGCACAGACTGGATTATTATCAAGAAAATCGTAAAGTTTTTTTGATCCCATGGCGAAGGTATAAACCATTTTTCCTTTATCAATATTTTTTTTCTTTCCATTAATTCTTCCTGCTTCGTACATTTCAACATATGAATCAGCCAGCATTTCGGTATGAACGCCAATATCCTTTAAATCGCTTTTTGCTATCATCGAACCAACGACATTGGGAAGGCCACCGATACCAAGCTGAATGGTTGAACCATCTTCGATCAGATCCATAACATATTTTGCTATTCCTTTGTCTGTTTCAGTAACAGGAGCTGCAGCAAGCTGAATAAGAGGGCAATTGCTTCCTTCGATTATCATATCCACTTCGGAGATATGTATTCCCTCTGAGGCGCCTCCAAGACATCGAGGGATGCTGGTGTTAACTTCAACAATTACTTTATCGGCTTTCTGACAGTATGCATATCCAATTGAATTGGAAGTAGAGAAATTAAAAAATCCTTTTTCATCCATAGGTGTTACCTGAATGCATACAACATCGACTTTATTGTACTTAGAAATTATTTCCGGGCCCTGGTGATAGGTAAATGGAATGTAATTTACAAGTCGCTGCTCTGAAAGCTTTCTGGCCAATCCTGAAAAGTGCCAGTCATCCCATGTGAAGACGGTTCTTGCAGGATCTACTTCTACGCATTTTAATGGTTTAGCTCTTGTAGTTGTAACAATAATAATATCTTTAAGTTCATTTTTTCTTTCGGCAAGAGCAGCATCCATGGCTTCAACATTTTGGACAAACTCCCCCATAAAGACAACATCGCCGGATTTGACAATTTTTGCAGCCTCTCCTGCGGATTTTAATTTTTCATGATATTGTGAACTCCAGATGTTTGACATTTTTTTTCTCCTTTTTCTTCCTCAATGATATTTTTGTGTTTTAACTTGGTCGTTTAATTTCCTGATACCATTGCTTCTCACTTATGAGATGCATGAACTGATATTATTTCAGCTTAAATCCGGGTGTTCTCTTTTCAATAAATGCATTCATACCCTCTTTCTGATCTTCTGTTGAAAAGCATAAAGCAAAGATCTGATTTTCAAATGTTATAGCTGTATTGATATCTGTTTCAATTCCCCTGTTAATGGCCATTTTTGAATATCTTACAGCAATCTGTGCTTTGGATGCAATTTTTTCTGCCATATTTGTCGCAGCATTTAATAATTCTTCAAAAGGAACTACCATATTAACAAGACCGAGTTTTTCGGCTTCAGAGGCAGAGATAGTGCCGCCGGTATAAATAAGCTCTTTAGCTTTTGCCAGACCAATGATTCTGGGGAGACGTACGCATCCTGAATATCCCGGAGTAATTCCAAGACCTACTTCAGGCTGCCCGAATTTAGCATTTTCACTGGCGATTCGTATATCACATGCCAAAGCAAGTTCACACCCGCCGCCGAGAGCGAATCCGTTAACAGCTGCAATGGTAGGAATTTTCATTTCATCAATTTTTTTAAAAACAGATGATCCAAGCTCTCCCCATGCGCGCCCCTGTTCGCTGTTATAGTTTTTCATTTCATTTATATCTGCCCCGGCCACAAAGGATTTACCATCACCGGTAATGATAAGAACGTGAATTTCAGAATCATCCGAAATCATATCGATTGCCTGACCAAGTTCAACGAGCAGTGCGGAGTTTAAGGCATTAAGAAATTTAGGCCTGGAAAGAGTGAGAATTCCCAGATGAGATTCTTTCCGGTATTTGAGGTTTTCAAATTCAGTTTGTGTTTTCATATTTTTAATCCTTAATAATATTAAGATTTTGTTACTATATGTTAAATAACCGGTTTAATGAACAAATGCAATAGTCATCGTATCTAATGATTTGTGGTCGTATTAATTATTTTTTTGTGGCAGTGCAGTTAAATGGTTAACTCATATTTTTACTAAATATGGTTTTTAATGGCAGGATTTTTAATAATTACTTCGGAAAAAGCAGTTGAATTAGCAATAAGGAAGCCGCTTATATCAGCGGCTTCCTTACAACATGTATGTTTTAAAAAATTGTCAGACAGTGTATGTATATTTACCATCTTTGGTAAGATATTTTCCTATAACCATTCTCTGAACCTGTACAGTTCCCTCAAATATCTGCATGATTTTTGCGTCTCTCATGAATTTTTCTGCAGGGTATTCTTTAATATATCCGTAACCGCCGAAAATCTGTACAGCGTCTACTGTATTTTTCATTGCCATATCTGCTGCATACATTTTTGCCATGTTTGAAAGCATTTTAAATGGCAGCCCGTTATCCTGGCACCATGCGGCTTTCTGGTACAAAAGCCTGGAAGCTTCTGTTGTTGTGGCCATATCGGCCAGCATAAATGAGATAGCCTGAAATGATGATATCGGTTTACCGAACTGTTTTCTTTCATTGGCATATGCAAGAGCTGCATTAAGTGCACCGGTGGAAATTCCTGTAGCAAGCGCAGCTATAGCTGTTCTTGAATAGTCAAGAGTTTCCATAAGAACGGCTGTTCCCTGTCCTTCGCCGGCTATGCACATCCACCCGGGAACCTTTACATCTTCAAATATAACTTCTGTAGTGCTTGTACTTCTTATTCCGAGTTTATCCTCTTTATTCCCGATTTTTACTCCGGGGAAGTCGCGATCTACCATGAAACAACATATACCTTTGTTTCCCAGAGCTTTGTCAGTTGTTGCAAATACTGAGAACTGCTTGGCAAATCCACCGTTTGTGATAAACTGTTTTGTTCCGTTGAGTATCCAATCGTTTCCATCTTTTTTACATTTCATGCTCATACCGAGAGCATCTGAACCTGCACCGGGTTCTGTAAGGCAGAAAGCACACATCGCTCCATCGAGCATTCGGCCAAACCACCATTTTTTCTGCTCATCGTTGGCACCGACCATAATAGGATCAGTTGCAAGGAGTGAAGAAGCAACTATAGTTGTTCCTATCCCTGCATCTCTCTGACCAAGCTCGTCAATAACTGTATATCTTGTGAGATTGTCAAGTCCCTGTCCGCCGAATTCTGCCGGAACACCGATATTAGTTAATCCCAACTCATGCATTTTTTTAAGAACATCCAAAGGGACATGATCGTCTTTATCCCATTGTCCGCAAAAGGGTTTGATCTCTTTATCAGCGAACTCTGCTGTCATCTCCCTGATCATTTCCTGCTCTTCTGTGAGTTTGAAACTTATTGAATTGTCTGTCTTATTGTTTACTACTGTATTCATCTTTGTCTCCTTTAAACTTAAGTTTTTATTATATTTTAGTGGTCCAGAGAGACGCCATCGCGGGTCCTGTACCGACACAGAGAGATGCCCCTCCGAATTTATAACCTTTCCTCTTCATCTCATAAAGCAAAGTAACAATAATCCTTGCTCCGGTACAGCCGATTGGATGTCCAAGGGCAATTCCTGACCCGTAATGATTTACTTTATCCAGGTCGAGATTAAGATTATGATCAATTTTAAGTTTTCTCTGACAGCCGATAAATTGAGGAGCAAATGCTTCATTTATCTCCCAGTATTCAACATCATCAAATTTAATACCGGTTCCTTCCAGGCATTTTGGGATTGCTTCAGCAGGTCCTATCCCCATGATTTCCGGTTCAACACCATATGAGCATACATTAAGAAGCTTTCCGAGAGGTTTAAGTTTAAGCTCTTCTGCTTTCTTTTTTGACATTAGTATAAGAGCAGCAGCTCCGTCATTGATACCTGATGCATTGGCAGCAGTAACAACTCCGCCGTCAGGTTTGAATGCGGGTTTAAGTTTTGACATAGACTCAACACTTGCGTCAGGTATGAAATGCTCATCCTTGGCAAACACTGTGGTTCCTTTTTTTGTTTTAATTTCAACAGGGACGATCTCCTCTTCAAATGCCCCTGACTCTACAGCTTTCGCAACTCTCTGATGGCTGAGAAGGGCAAGTTTGTCGCACTCTTCACGCGTTATGCCATATTTTACAGCTACGTTTTCAGCAGTGAGACCCATGTGACCAGGAACCAGTGAATCAAAAAGAGCATCGTGTGTAAGTGCATCAACAATCTCTGCACTCCCCATTCTGAAACCGCTTCTTGAGCCGGGAAGCATATGAGGAACACCAGACATGCTTTCGACTCCGACAACCAGAGCAATCTCAGTTTTGCCCAGCATAATATTACTGGCCGCAATCTCCATCGCTCTCATTCCTGAAGAGCAGTTCTGATTTACAACCATTGCTGAGCTTCTGAAAGGGAGGCCGCAGGCAAGACCGACAATTCTCGCAGGTAGAGAATTCTGCATATGCTGATATACCTGTCCCATTACGATCTCATCAATGCTTTGGGAATCTATTCCTGCACGTTTAATCGCTTCCTTTCCCGCAGTTACAGCAAGATCCTTCGCTGTTACATCTTTCAGACTTCCTAAAAATTTTCCTATTGGTGTTCTGCATGCACCAACTACCACAACTTCGTTCATAAACAGCCTCCATTATTAATTATTCAAAACTTTTATCATTTGTCTTCGAAACAGATGAATATTGACAAATGGTCTTTTAATAATTTAAAAATCATAATAATGAGATAACTGATCGCAGAAATTAATGCAATAGCCGTCATGGACACTGACTTGTGGTCGTATTAATTATTTTTTTGTGGTGAGGGGGTTTAGCCGGAATTTAAAAATAAACTTTAAATTTAAACAGAAGATAAATATCAGCAGGTAAATGCTGCCGGAACCCTTATTCTTCTGTCTTTTGTACCCATTTAATTGCACAGGAGAGAAGTTCATTTGATGATGTTATACTCATCTTCTCTTTTATTCTCTCTCTGTATGTTCCTATTGTATTTACATTCAGATTTAAAGATTCAGAGATATCTTTTCTGGTATAACCTTTGCCGATAAGTCTGAAAATCTCAAGTTCCCGTCCTGTAAGAATGGATGCCGGATCATCGTCATAAGTTTTTTTACCTGCCTCTCCCCCTTTAGATAAGAAAGTATTAAGGAGACGGTCATTCATATTTTCACTTATATATATTTTCCCGGAAAGGATCTGCCTGACGGCAGTGGTGACCTGTCCTGACATCTCCTGTTTCATTATATAACCTTTGGCTCCTGATACCAGGGCTCTTTCAGCATATACTTTTTCGTCATGCATTGAAAGAACAAGTGAAGGAATATTCAGATTATTATCCTGAATAAATTTTATAAGTTCCAGACCGCTGGTATCCTTTAGTGTAATATCTACAATTACGAGATCTGGCTTTAATTGCCGTACTTTGTGAGTTGCCGAGAAGACATCTTCCGCTTCGCCGCAAACCTCCATATCTGTTTCTTCGTTTATAAGCTGTATAAGACCTTTTCTGAAAATAGGATGGTCATCAACTATAAATATTCGTGATTTCTTCATATGTTTTTTCCTTCCAGTCCCATTCGTTTTTATTATTATTGATTCTCGGGAATTTCAGCAGAACTTTTGTTCCTGATCCCGGTGAGGTAGTTATTTCAAGAGAACCTCCGATGGCACGGGCCCGGTATTTCATCAGTTCAAGACCGATACCCGGAGAGGTGATCTGAGACAGATCAAAACCTTCACCATCATCTTCTATAGATAAATATATATTATCCTTATTTGATGAATAAGATATAATAATATTTTTTGTTTTTCCATGTTTAACAGCATTATTCATAGCTTCCTGAACTATATAGTACATATTGATCGCAACCTGGCTGTTGTAAATTCTTATATGCAGATTGTAATTATAAAAGGTGCAGGTTATTCCGAATATTTTTTCAGTTTTTGCAATAAGATCGGTAATGGCAATGCTGAGTCCATTCTCCTCGAGTCTCACCGGGCATAAATTTCTTGCGGTGACTCTGGCTTTTTCATGCGCCTCTTTCAGATATTCATGTATTTCTTCGGCAATTTTAACCTCGGAATTATTCTGATTTTTCAGTCTTTTTAAAAGGAGAGAGCACATCGCCTCAATTCCAACGAGATGCTGACCAAGATCATCATGAAGATACTGACCTATTTTATATCTTTCGCGGCCTGCTGCTGTGAGTACCTCTTTTTCAAGCTGAATCTGATCTGTAACGTCGTATCCGACCCATATAATACATTTTTTCGACTGCAGTTCAATAATTTCAGCAGCGATTGATACTGTTCTTATTCCTTTGACTTTTGAATACATATGCGTTACATAATTGCGGAGTTTACCGGTTTTAATAAGTTCATTTATGAACCTTGCCCTTTCCTCCATATCGGTAAAAAATTTGATGTCTAAGGTTGTACTTCCTAAAAGTTCCTCTTTTGTATAGCCTACAAGCTTGGTATAGCTTTCATTAACATCGACATAACTACCTTCCTCGAGTGTTGTTATAGAGCTGGGGGCGGGACTTGCATGAAATGCCTTGGAGTATTTTTCATCAGAGATTCGGAGCTTCTGCTCATTGATTTTTAATTCGGTGACATCCGAGAAAATAAAGAGGCAGCCGACAACCTTTTTGTTTAAATCAAAAAAAAGTTTCGGGGATGCTATTACATGAAATATTTTATCATTGTTTAATAAACTGTCGAATTCAAGATAAGCCGGAAGCATATCCGGTTTGTTGTTCATCCAGTATAGCCACTTATCTACAAGAGCACTGTCAAAAAATTCACGGATATTTTTCCCCAGAATATCTTTTTTTTCAACCCCGGCCATTTTACAGACTTCAGTTGATGCTAATTTTATGATTCCATATTTATCATGAAATGTGACCGCATCTTTCAGGTTATCAACTATTGAGTTAATTATAAGACCGCCATCCTGCAGCATCCTTTCAGGAACCATCTGTTCTGAAATATCATAAAAAGTTGCGTAGTAACAGCCTTGAACCGGGTTATAGGATATCGTGGCTGAGATTAGTTTCCTGGGATTTTTATCTTTGATTGAACACCAGAATTTTCCGGAAGGGACTGCATTTAAATTGCTGAAAACTACTGCGTTTTCAAGCGGAGAGTAGGGATAATCATATATTATCAGATCGTGCCAGTGTTTCTGTATGACATTTCCGGCAGAGAGACCTGTTATTTTCAGAAACTCATTATTGCATTTTATTACAGAGAGATCTTCGTCGAGAATAACTGTTGCCAGCCCCGATTGCACATTAAATAAATCATCACGGAATAAATAATCAGAATTCATAATATTAACCGATTATAATACTAAATCAGGAGAGAGTCAATAAAAGTCAATATTTAAATGTTATTTATAAAGGATGATAAAACACAAAAGATTTATAACAATATTATTCTTCAATCAAAACAGAAGTGGAAATATAAATTAATTGATATTTACAGAAATTAAAAAAAATATATTTATTTTTTCATTAATCATTATAATAGGAATTAGTTTTTTTTAATGGATTTAAAAGATATTCCAGACCATAAAGTTTTATTTCATATAAGGTGGAAAGAAGCATACCAAGCCTCCCTTTCGGGAATCCGTTTTCATGATACCATACAATATAATGTTCCGGGAGATTGCAGAGTATTACTCCCCTGTATTTGCCGAAAGGCATTTCAGTTGTTGTAAGATCAATAAGGACGGTCGGGTCCATCATTGATGTTTCATTCTTTTCCATGAATATCCTTAACTGAATATTTTTTAAACTGAGGATGGTTTATTATCAGTTTTTCGATTTCAGACTTTCTGTCATCAGAGATATCACTGGTGAATCTTGAACTGCTGCGGCTAAAGCGTTCAAGCCAGTCATCACCCAGGAGTAGTATTTCCGGATTTATTATGTCGGGAGAAGTAAAAGCCGCTGTTGTATCTGTTTTCGGTCCTGTGCCCGCACCTGTCCCTGTATAGAAACCTGCAGCCAGGAGTGCACTCCTGACCTTAGTGGAACTTGAATAAGTAAACAGCTTTGCCGGGTTCCCCGCACAGCGATTAAAGATGCGTCTGAATACTGAATAATCCCAGAGAGGACCATCAGTGTTTATAGAAAAAGGATCATAAAAAATTAAATGAGGTCTTTGAGTAATTTCGATATTATTGAGGAAATCTCCTTCAACCAGATTCCATTCGATATTATACAAATCCGATTTCCATATTCCGTTTTTCAGCAGTGCAGACGGAGCGGAGTGGCGTACGTGCGGAAAAAGTGCAGGATTTTTAGCAGCAAGGCGCATTGAATCAAGGTTTTTTTCAAAGCTGATTATCCGGACTCCTTTTTCGTTATTATTGACGGCGTATATTTTTTCGAATTCAAAAATTGCCGCCATGGCATTTGTTCCTGCGCCGAGTCCCACATCCCAGATAACGATATTTTCATCAGGGACAATTTTAAACATGCGATGTATATCTGACTGGCTTATGTAAAGGTTATATGCTTCAGTCAGTGGATCTGTAACGGAATGCATTACCTCCCCGGATTTTATATGGCGTATGCTGTGAAAACCGGTACTATGTTTTATAATTTCATAATCACCGAGTTTTGGAAGAAAAGTTTTTTTCTTTGTCTTCGGAGGAGAGACAGGATATTCATCATCGTCAATAGCCAGTTTTTCTTTATATTCATAATAAAAAGATGCAAATGTTCCATTGATTATCTCTCTGCGCATGGATATCATCAAATTGCGATAGAATGTCAGATTGTGAATCCCTATGAGGTTTCCGCCATAGTACTCCCCTGTTTTTGTAAGATGGTGCAGATATGCCCGGCTGTACCTGGCACAAGCCGGACAGGAACAGTTTTCATCAAGGGGCCGATCCTGAAACTTATAGACTCCTCGGCGCAGTTCCATTCTTCCATGAGAAGTGTAGGCAACTCCCTGCTGTGCCATTGCAGTGGGGAGTATACAGTCAAACATATCGACACCTCGGTGTACAGCCTCGAGAATATCGACAGGAGTACCAACTCCCATAAGGTAACGCGGAAAGCTGCGGGGGAGAAGTGATGCGGTGAATTCAGTAATATCCTTTCTTTCATCACCGGATTCTCCAACGGCAAGACCACCGATAGCGAATCCGTCAAATGGGAGAGATGTTATCTGCCCTGCACTTTTTTTGCGGAGTTCAGAAAAGCATGCACCCTGTACTATCCCGAAAACTGATTGAAGAGAATCTCCCCGCACCGTTATGCTTCTCTCCGCCCATCTTGCTGTTATATCCACGGCTTTCATACACAGGGACTCTTCAGATGTGGAAGGTATGCATAGATCCATAGCCATCATAATATCACTGTTGATTAATTTTTGTGTATTGATACTTGATTCGGGGCTTAAAAGAATTTTTCGGCCGTCATGGTAGCTTTTAAATACAGCACCGTCTTCTGTGATTTTCACATCCTTTGATAGTGAAAAAACCTGAAATCCGCCGGAATCGGTGAGAATGGATCTTTTCCAGTTCATGAATTTATGTATACCGCCGATTTTACTGAAAACATCTGTTCCAGGGCGTAGAAGAAGATGATAAGTGTTGGCAAGTAATACCGGATAACCCAGATCTTCAACTGATGAAGTGTCCTGAGAACGGAGAACCGCCAGTGTCGCCACAGGCATAAATACAGGTGTTTGGACAGTATTGTGCAGAGTAGTGAATGTGCATGCCCGGGCTGAGGAATTTTTTGACTCAGCATCAATATTAAAATTAAGGCGTGATATTTTTTCTTCTGTCATTTAATAAATTATTCCTGTTTTTCTCTTATGGATTAATAAGAAAGATATTACATTGAGGTCAAGTTTTTTATAAACAGATTATGGCAGTTAATTAGTGAATGGTTGTATTTAAACTGAAATTCAGTTAAATAAGATGAATCATTGTTTCAGTAATGGCATATTCTATAAATTCATGTGCTTCCTCCGTACTGATTTGTGATTTTTTATCTGAAATTTTATTTAATGTGAGTTCTCCGGTAAAGTTCTGAAGCAGATTGTAGATGTTTCTATTTACTATTATAGATTTAACAACTCCTCTGCAATTATAAATTATTACAGATGTTGTTTCCGGATGATAATGAGCCAGAAATTCCTCCAGGGTAAATTCCCCCACGGCCATAAGGTCATCAAAATTATAGCTGAGAGTGATAAATATTGTTCCTGATGATAATTTGTAAAGAGATTCGTCATTAAGTGAAGGGGTAATTGTTTCTGTGTATGGGCCTGCGTAGAGAGAACGGTTTAATGCGCCATGAATATTTATTATATCTTTCATAACAGGAAACAGATGCATAATGTTATGTTTTCTGAAAAGCTCCTCTATAAATGTTAATTGTAATTCAGTTATAGAGATTTCAGTTAAGCCTGTTTCCGTAATGCCAGGATGTATATATTTAGAAAAATCTTCAAGAAGTTTGACGGGTTTATAACCAAGAGTTTCAGTAATCATAAACATCCAGCCCGCAGCGCCACCTTTATTATAAAAAATGTTGCAGGAATTTTTTAACTGATCAGCAGCATCCATATCTGACTCAGAAAATCCTGGTGAAGAGATTAGTGTATATGGTGATTCATGAAGAAATTTAAGATTAAAAGAATCGGCTTTTTCATATAAAACGGTTCCCGGAAGTACTGACAGAGGAAAGATATCAAGATGATTAGGCTGAAGGCTGAGAGCGAAATTGAGGCTATATTTAAACCCCTCGAATGTATCGCCCGGGAGGCCGTAGATCAGATCGAGTCCGAAAACTGCTCCCTTCATGTTAAGAATTGAAATTTTTTCTTTGTATTTATCCGGATCAATGTTTCTGTTTACATTAGAGAGTACTTCAGGAATGGCGCTCTGAAGTCCTATCTGGAGACTGCAGTTTAGTGATGCGAATAGTCCGGCAATTTCATTGTCGATAAATTCTGTTCTTAATTCAAAGGTATAGTGTATCAGAGGTGCTGTTTTCTGTATTATCCGGAGAATTTTTTTTGCGCGCTTTATATCCTGGTTAAATGTAGGGTCGAGTACGAATACCTGGTTTACTTTTTTAAATTCGAATATCTCCAGTTCTCTCTGAAGACGATCCATCGAGATTTGTCTTATTCCGGAAACTCCGCGTGATTCAAAACAGAAACTGCATTTGAACGGACAGCCACGGGAGAGCTCCCATAAAATACCTGAATAGTTTTCGATATTTATAATGCCGGTCATAAAAGGGGAGGGGAGAAGATCAAGGGGCGGAAGAGGCCATTGGTCTTCTGCGATAATGCTTGTTTCATTTTTAATAAAGACTCCGGGTATATTATTATATAACATATTTTTCAGTATTCTTTTCATTACTTCAGTGAGAGGCAGTTCTCCTTCACCTTTAACAACAAAGTCAAAGGGAGCACTGAAAAGAAGATTTTCTGGACGGGCTGTGGCTTCTGCACCTCCGGCGAAGAGTAAAGTTTCAGGTAGTCTTTTTTTTATTAGATGACAAACCTCTTCAGTCAGCTGTCTGTTCCATAAGTATACTGAAAAACCAATTAAGTCGGGCATCTCATGGCATATACTTTCGGATATAGATTCAGACGAAGTGTTTGTATAGAAGTCCATAAAAGATACATTAAGTTTAGAATTAATTTCAGGTATTGAATCAAGTTGCGCTTTAAGCAGACCAGCAGCAAGCGGCATAGCCTGTGGAGAATTTTTAATGTGTATTGATATTAATATGAGATTCAGTTTTTTCAATAGATTATCCGTATTGTTAAAGTAAAAGATATATTTTGCCCTTTTCTTTACAACTATTTTATTGGTTTTGCACTGTAACTGATGTTCAGATTGCAATTATACGACTGGATAAAATAAAGATACTGGACGGAGAAACGTATATCAGAGATATATACCGACGGATTACCAATCCGTCGGTATCAAAGATTATAGTTATTTTAAAAATAAGTTTTAATATTCATTCTCCTCCGGGTATTCCGATTCCCAGTCTATTTCTTCGGCATCTGTAAGTACCCAGTCAGTTACTGTTGATGGAAGTTCATTACCGCAATAGCTGCATTTTATTGTATCACTTTCAGGGAGAGGTCCTCCGCATGATTCGCATGAATGATCGGCAAGACCATAAGGGTTTTTCTGTGTCAGAGGCATTTTCAATACGAAATTGTGCTCCTGGTGATAAGGTTCTTCATTTATAACACGGGCAGTGCTCCATTGAATTTTGACATCTGCATATGCGTTACCATTTTCATTCCGGACAGAAATAAGGTCTACTGAACCTACAGATGTGTTATATAAAGGTTCTTTACCATTTCCGAGTGAATCAAGCATTTCTGCCGATGCATCTCTCGACATAGGCGCTGATGTTCCTTTCACCCGTGAGTAAATCCATCTCCAGAAAAGGTATGAGGCTCGATCTTCAATAACCTCCCTGTTGATTGAAAGGTTTTTCCCCTCAAGTTCTTTGAGTCCGTCAATATCATCCGCTGAACCAGGCTGCCATTCTTCCTGTTGTGTGATTTCAGAAAGAACCCAATCGAATTCTCCGGAGTTATATATTGATCCACAACTTACACACTTGTTTGTTTCGCTGAAATTATCCGGAACATATCCGCAGTTAGGACATTCCCCTTTAAGCCAGTCGCTTTTGGTATTTGTCTTTGTTCCGAGTTTTCGTGTGAATGAGTATATTTCATAGAATGCAGTTTTTTTTGTTCCAGCGAGAGATTTCTGCTTCTCATCTTCTGAGGCGTTTGCAGTAATGGTTATATCTTTTGCACACGCAAAGATATTTACATGGAGAGTCTGGTAGCTTTTTGAATTACTGAGATCTGATACAGAAATTTTAAGTACTTTATAATCGGAGAGTATATTGCGGACTTTTTCTTCTTCTACCATAAGTTCAAGCTGAAGCCTGAAACGGTTGAAAACTCCCTGTGAGACATAATTTCTTACCGGCATCATGTCGCCATCGCTCCAGGCTTTCTGAAGACGCTCGGCGATTGTTTTTGCCTTGTCCATAAATAGATCAGCCGAAAAGTCCGGATCGGTACCTTTTAACTGTTGCAGCAGGGAAGGATCAAACTCAAAAGCGGTAGGCTTTGTATCATCAAATTTTATTCCGGAACCGCCGGAACCAAATATTTTTTTAAATAGTTTTACTATCAGGTAAATAATCAGGGCAAAGATCCCGATTATTATTACAAGGCCGACAAGACCGAAAATCCAGTCATTTTTCCCCGCCGAAGTCTGGGTTGATGTTGTATCTGGAGATGCAGATCCTGCTGCGGTATTCCCCCCAGTACCGGTTCCACCCGATGATGGTATAAAAACTGGTATAACAGTTTTAGAAGAAGAGTTTTTTGAACCTGAGCTGCCGGAGAAAAAACCGGAGCTGCTTCCTGAAGAACTTTTTCTGGAATAGGAACTTGATTTTGAGCTTGAAGATTTTGAACTATAGCTCTGTCCCCGTCCTGCCCTTGAAAAGGATTCAGTAGTTGAAAAAAGAAAAACTAAAAAAACTGCGCATGCAATTAATGAGACTATCTTTTTATTATTAATTCTATAACGCATCAGCTGACCTCTGTATTTTTTATTATGCGATAAATATATTATAATAGTTTTTATAATGCAAACATTTTTAACTGGCTCACATGTTATATAAAATATAATGCTATGATGGATAGAGGTAAAAGAATAAGTTTTCCGGTGATTTTTTGAAAGAAAGAAATAAATGAAAAATATTTAACAGGTAGTATCTGTAATATTTTCAGTTGTAGATAATAAAAAAAGCCGGAAATATTCCGGCTTTTTTTCAGGAAGTATTAATGTTTTTTAAACAAACATGTGTAAATCAACAGGTATATTTTAGAAAATAGTATAACCGCCGTCTATCTGGTATGCTGCACCATGAATAAATTCTGAATCATCTGAAGCCAGAAAAAGTGCTAGTTTGGCAACTTCTTCAGACTTGCCGGCTCTTCCGGCAGGAGAAGCCTTGATTTTCATATTCAATGGGTGCTGCGGCATTTCAAGAACTCTTTTAATCATTGCTGTTTCAATAGGTCCCGGGCATATAGCATTTGTTCTTATACCCTGTGCGCCATGCATAAATGAAAGCTGTCTGGTAAATCCGAGAAGTCCATGTTTTGCAGCTGTATAAGCTAACCCGCCCCGTCCGGCAGCAAATGACGCCATAGAAGCTATATTGATGATATTACCCTTACCGTTTTTAACCATAAAAGGAAGTGCTTTTTTTACAGCAAGGAATGGTCCTTTGAGATTTACTTCCATAACTTTGTCCCATTCTTCAACAGTGATTTCATTCATTGAGGAAAGAGTTCCTCCTATACCTGCATTGTTTACAAGTATATCAATTTTACCGAATTCAGATACTGTTTTATTCATTAAATTCTCAACTTCGGCCTCTTTGGATGCATCTGCCTGAATGAAAAGAGCGACTCCACCCTCTTTTTTTATCATGGCTACTGTTTCTTCTGCTGTTTCCTTGACAAAATCAGAAACGATAACCTTTGCTCCTTCGCGGGCATATTCACGGGCTATTTCCCGTCCTATTCCAGTCCCGGCGCCGGTTACTATTGCTACTCTATCTTTAAGTTTCATATTTCATTATCCTTTATATAATTTTTTATTTAATTCATTAAAATCTGATGGTATCCCATATCTGGATTTTAAGACCACCAGCCTGAGACACCATAGATTTTATATTGCACCAGTAAAAATATTTTTTCATAAATAGTTTTATTTTAATATCCCTTATATTGCGGGAATCTTTTTTCCATCATGGCAATGTTTGTCTCTTTAAAGTCGCTGCTCAGAGCACCCAATGAAAGATAATCAGCTTCAATCTGAAAATAGGTATCCATGGTATAGTCATGGAGCCGGTTTGAAATCTGTTTGATA
This sequence comes from Spirochaetota bacterium, assembly GCA_963664815.2. Taxonomy (GTDB): domain Bacteria; phylum Spirochaetota; class UBA4802; order UBA4802; family UBA5550; genus WRGT01. The sequence continues at coordinate 238,718 of CAXXHB010000002.1, read as the reverse complement.
TGATTGATGCCGACCGGAGATTTTGTTGCCAGTTTTGCGGCAAGTGCATACGCTTCATCATATACTTTGTCAGCAGAAACAACTTTGTAAACCATACCCATATCAAAAGCGTCTTTTGCCTTTACAGGATCGCCCTGCATACAGATTGCTTTGGCTTTCATCGGGCCAACAAGCCTCTGAAGGGCCCATAATCCGCCTGAATCCGGGGTAAGAGCGAAGTTAACGAATACTTCGTGAAAATATGCCTCTTCTGATGCAATAACTATATCACTTGATAAAAGAATGTTGCAGCCGCCGCCGATACACCCTTTCTCCGCAACTCCGATTATCGGTTTTCCGATAGTGTACATTTTTTTCAGCATACTTCCTATCTCTGTCATGACCTCACGGGCTTCAAGGAGATTCTTCGCAAGCTTTGATTTAATAATTTCAAGATCGCCGGGGCCGAAAGAGACTTCACCAGTTCCCCTGAGTACGATAACGCGAACTTCCCTGTCCCAGTTTGCCTGTTCAAGAGCTGCAGTGAGTTCATCAATAAGCTGTTCATTGATCCTGTTTATATTCTGAGGACAGTCAAGAGTAATGGTTGCTATTCCATTTTCCTTTTTAAATGTAACTACATGGTCAAAAGTTTTTGTGTATGAATACATTTGATATTTCTCCTTCCTTTGTTTTGATTTAATATTGTCATTTCCCCGGATGAACTGAATACTTTTATCCGGGGGAAAACAATCTGCTATGGATTACGGTTTATCATCCGGTTAATCTGAAATCTGGATACTAGTACCTGCTCATTTTGTGTTTTGTAATAACACAGATGTCTTCAACAAGTGCCTCGACAGATGCACCTCCTATGGCAAGGACTTTTGCATCTCTCCAGAAACGTTCAACTCCTGTGTCAACGATCGTACCTACTCCGCCGAATATCTGTATTGCCTCTCCTGCGACATACTCTGAAACCTGGGCGCCCTTTATCTTCAGCATACGGCCAAGTTTAAGAGGAAGTTCACCGCTGTCTTTTAGTGCAGCGGTATGATATACAAGGGCTCTGAGAGATTCTATCTCCCCGTACATTTTAACAAGTTTATGCCTTGTAACCTGGAACCTGTCGTACTGAGTCTGACCGCGCTGGATTCTTTCGTTACTGTATTTATATGCCATTTCGTAAGCAGCTTCAGCCATTCCAAGTCCAACAGGTCCGCAGCTGAGAAATTCATCGGTTGCACTTACGAAAAGCGCCTGCATGCATTTTCCGGCTGGTCCAAGAAGATTCTCTTTAGGAATCCGCATATTTTTAAAAGAGATACTTCCAGTTGCAGAACCGTGCCAGCCGAGTTTGTGTTCATGCTTTCCGATTTCAAGGCCGGGTGTACCCGCAGGTACTATGAATGCGCTCATACCTTCTCTTGTTACAGGATCCATCTTTTCTCCGGTAATTGCGAGTACTACATAAATATCTGCAACGCCGATGTTGCTTATCAGAACTTTCCCGCCGTTTATTACCCACTGATCGCCATCAAGAACTGCTTTTGTAGTATGCTCAATATGATTCGCTCCGCCGGCAGGTTCAGTAGATCCGCAGGCCAGGATAATTTCCCCTGAACATGCAGGTACAAGGTACTTTTTTTTCTGTTCCGGAGTGCCAAGCATATTGAGAAGTCCGCCAGCAAGGAGTGTATGAGCTCCCATTGCTACACAGAGTACAGGAAGGCTTTTTGAAATCTCTTCCATTATGAGACAGTTTGTTGTGTGATCTTTGCCGAGCCCGCCGAACTCTTCAGCAATAGTTACTCCAAGAAGACCCAGTTCCCCGGCTCTTTTAAAAAGTTTTTTGGGGAATTCTGAAGTTTTATCAATTTCCATTGCTACAGGTTTTACTTCCTGATTAACGAAATCTTTTACGACATTGAGCATAAGCTCTCTTTCTTCATTCATGTACCACATATTATAAAAAACCTCCTATTTATATCCTTTAATTTTTAATGCTTACATTTTAATGATTACAGCATGAGACCAATTAATCATCCATGCCTGTAACTGACGCCGAAAGTACCCCTGGGATATTCCCATTTGGTTATACCATTTGCCTTACATACAATTCTGCATGTGCCGCATTCAAGACATCCCGCATAATCGAAAGTAATATCACCGGTTTTATCGAGTTTGTACAAAACAGCAGGGCAAGCTGTAAGACAGGGTTTTTCCATGCATTTGGTTTTACAAATCTCTTTATCCAGAACTATATGAGGAACTTCTTCATCGACTTCGAATCTGTTGAGGTTAAGAAGTTCCGGAGCTTCCATCTGTTTTATACTCATATTGATCTATACCCCCTTATACCATCTTTAACAAGCTGCCAGAGTGAAACCTTGTTTTCCTTCAATACAGAGAAGATTCCTTTCTTTATACTGACTGGAGTTTCACTATTGATGCTGTACATTTTATTGAAAACACCCGTTGCAATTTTTGGATAAGCAGCATACATTCTGGGTATTTCAAGAAGGTCAAAGTATCCATCCACTGCTTTCATTGTAGGAAAAAGTTTTATCTTATCAAGTTCTTCAATATATGACGGACCGGGATTTTTCCCGCCTATTACTGCACGTGCAGCTGCAACACCACTCACCATTGCAAGATCAATGCCCCGGATTGTAAAACCCATGTTAACAACAAAACCGGCTGCTTCTCCTATTACAAGGAGTCCGTCGCGGTAAAGTTTTTTAGGGATGCCCCGGTGACCCTCTTCACGTACAAGGTGGGCGGCATACTCAACAGTTTTGCCACCTTCAATGAGCGGGTATACAGACGGATGCATTTTTAGATCCTGGAAAATATCATGAATCTGCCTGCCATTCTTTGTTACTTCGGAAGGAGTAAATACGCAGCCGAGAGAAACACTCTCATTGTTTGTATACAAAAATCCTCCGCCGTGAATACCCTCTGTACATCCGAGCATTAACAAGCTTACTCCTTCACCCGGCTTAACACGAAATCGTTCTTCTATGATTTTTGCAGGGAGTTCTATAACCTCTTTTACTCCGACACCTATTGTTTCAGCAGATAGTTCCGGAACAAGTCCAGCCTCACGGGCGATTATAGAATTTACTCCATCAGCAGCTATAACGAGGTCGGCATACATCTCGTCACTGCCTGCTTTTACTCCTGCTATCCGTCCGTCTTTTTCGATAAGTCCGTCAACTTTTATACCGCATGCAATAACCACACCCTGTTCCTCAGCCTTTGAAGCAAACCATTCATCGAATACAGCCCGTAGTATTGTAAAGGATTGCGGCATCTCCCCGTCTTTACTGAATGCAGGGTTTGAGTAGTCTATTGTGACAGAAGATTCTTTATCCATCATCATTATCTGCTCATGAGTTACCTTTCTCTCCAGAGCGGCATCTTTCCATAATCCCGGTTCAACAAGGTCAAGCGCATAGGTATAAAATCTTCCGCCTGTAACATTTTTACTTCCCGCAGATGTTCCACGTTCTATGACAAGTACATTCTTCCCCTCTTTTGCAAGCGTATAAGCGCATGCTATTCCGGAAGGGCCTGCACCTATTATAATCACATCAAATTTATCTTCTTCGCTCACTTTGTGATTACCTCCTTATAAATAAATCGGAGACGGGCAAAAGCCCGCGCTCATTAACTATTCTTTACAGCCTCTGTAAGAAGAGGAGCAATCTCGTAAAGGTCTCCCACTATACCGTAATCCGCAACACTGAAGATAGTTGCTTTGTCGTTATTGTTAACACCTACAATAACTTTTGAATCCCGTACTCCGAAAGTGTGCTGAATCTGTCCGGAAACCCCGAGTGAAAGGTATAGATCCGGTTTAACAACTGCTCCGGAGATGCCAATATATAATTCAGCAGGCATCCATCCCCTGTCCTCAGCTATACATCTTGTGCAGCCAACTTCAGCATTTAATGCAGAGGCGAGGTCTTCCGCTATTTTTAAATCCTCTTTCTTATCAAATCCCATACCAACACAAACAATTCTTTTTGCTTTCGAAAGATCGGCACCCTCTTTAATAATCGGTGATGATCCGATAAGTTTTACTCGTGAATCGGTATCAACGGTCATGGATACCACGACGCTTTTTACAGAATCATTTGCTACAGCCTGATATTTTCCTGAAGAAATTGTTATTACGGTTTGTGTTTTACATATCTCTGCAAGTTCAGTGAGGCCGCCGTATATAAAGCGCACAGTCTGAATTGAACCATCTTTGAAAGATACGCTGCTGGCTTCACTTACAAGTCCAGCTTTTAATCTTGCAGCGACCTGGGCTGCTATGTCCCGTCCACGTACAGTGGCTCCAACAAGGAATGCCGATGCATTCTGGTCAGTGAGGAGTTTAGCCATAGCATCAGTATAACTTTCTGCGATCGTATTCTGACCCTTCAGCGTAAAAACAGTATCCGGTCCGTACTTTGAAATTTCCACGGTATCGGAATCATTCATTGTTATTACACAAACTTCCTGCCCGGAAGTTCTGGCAAGAGAGATCAGCTCGCCGTTTAAATCCAAATTATCTGAGTATACATAGATCCCGGCCATTACAGTACCCCCTCTTTCTTTAATGCGGCGACAAGAGCGTTAACTCTTTCTTTAGCATCGCCTTCAGCAAACATGATGTTTTTTCGTGACATCGAGCAGCCTTTAAATGATACAATTTCTGTTTTCCTTTTTACATCTTCATCGCTGAGGCCAAGATCCTGGATCTTGAATTCAGTTATCGGTTTTTTACCACCTTCAAGAACCGCTTTAAGGCCGGGAATCGGTGCTGGATTCATTTCTGGAAGAATTGTAACCACTGCAGGGAGTTCAACTTCAACCTGCTCAAGCGAATTTTCCAGTTTTCTTACAGCGGTCAGTTTGTTCCCCTCAATTTTCATATCTTTCACATAAGAGATAACAGGAACATTAATCAGTGTTCCTATTCTTGGGCCAACCTGGTGTGCATAGGTATCAGCAGCGCCTTCTGCACAAATTACAAGGCTGTAATCCCCGATTTTTGAAATGGCTGCTGCAAGTACATTCGCTGTAACAAATCCGTCGGCATTTTCAGCAGACTGGTCGTTTACCCAGTAGGCCTGTTTAGGTCCGCGAGAAAGGGCATCTTTCAGAGATGTTTTGGAATCAGCTGCTCCGTAAGTTAGTGCTACGGATTCTCCGCCGATTGCTTCGGAAGCAGTTTTTGCAGCTTCGATAGCATTCCTGTCGTACTCGCTTATTTTTCCCTTTGCTTTGCTTAAATCGACGTTCAGACTGGCGGGATCAATTCTTATATCTTCCTCAACTTTGACCCATTTAAAGCAGACAATTACTTTTGACATTTTAACCTCATTACGGCTGAATCTGTTTTATAGATCAGTAACCGCATAATTTATAATTTGTATTGTACTGAAACCAGATATATTGGTATCAGCATAGCTTTACTTAACTACTAATATATACATATTCCGTGCCAGAAAATCAAATTTGATTAAATGGAAATATTATTTAAAATATTTATTCATCTATAAGATAGGAAATATGATAAGTAACACTTTAATTTGCCATGTTAGTAAAAAGTCGCTCCAGAATTCATTCAGGTTTCTAAAAAGAAATAAATATATAATATTTTATTTTTCTCAGATAAGTTGGTGTATGTTATTGATAAGTTCTGTTGTTTAATGAACTGTTCAATAAGACAGCAACATGGGTGATAAATTATTGAACACTTTTGCTCAAAAACTGAACAATGCTAAAGTCTATATTTTGCAGAAAATTTTATCACATAAAATTAAGGAATAAATATTGAATTCAAGAACCGGAAAAAATGGAGATCTATGTTTGCCAAAACAGAAATAGGCTTCTTTTTAAAAAGTGCTTGTCGTTAAAAATTGAATTATTTAATCTTAGTCATGGGTAAACTTTGAGGGATGATATAATGCGGTCATATTACGATCAAATAAAAGAGGCGTGGAAACTGTTTATCCGTACCGGTAATATTGATACAGAAGTTATCAGGCCGGAACTGGCCGATTCCTGGGTGAAGGTTTATCAGCGGAATCTGCTCGACTATACACCGCAGCTTCTTTCCGATGAAGAAATAAAAATAAAGCGTGAAAAGAACAGGAATCTTATAGAGAAATCAGTTCCTGTCATGAAAGATATTAACGAGGTTCTTTCCGGCATTTCTGATTCTTATGTAGTGGCGCTTTTTGATGATGAAGGGGATATTATTGAACTTCTTGAAAAAGGTAATGATCAGATCAGGATTGGTCACAGGTGCAATGAGATGAATGGTACTATCAGCGCCCTGGGAATAGCAATAAGAACAGGGCAGATAGCTGAAACTATCGGATTTGAAAATCTTCATTCTCATGCACATAACTGGCACGAAGTAGGTTCGGCAATTTTCAACTATAACAGGAGTATTGCCGGTTTTATCGCTGTTGTAAATTTAAGCGGAAGTCTTCCAGCTATTAAGTCAATGGTATCTCTTGGTACAAGACTGATTGAAGCTGAGATCATAAAGGAACAGATATCCGATCATAATACACCGATTCTTCTTAATGTTATATCTCAGGTAGCTGCGGCTGTAGATGAACAGGGAAATATTGTGGATGCCAACCGCAAGTTCCTCGACAGGATAGGAATAGACCGCAAAGAGGCCATTGGTAAACACATAACAGACTTTATTTCCGGCAATCTGCAGATTAAAAATCTTCTCGCGGCATCAGTCAATGTTGATGAACTTAAAAACGTGATTATAAAAAATGTCAGCCTGGAGGAAGAAGCAGCCGGCGGAGTGTTTACAGTAAACCGCAAAATTATCATGGATGAGAGTAATAGACCTGTTAGTTTCCTTATCTTTGAGGAAGATACAAAAACTTCCACGAAGAAAAGCCCTATTCGTGACAGACAGCTTTCTTTTGCGGCAATTACATTCGACCAGATAGTAGGGGAGAGTGAAGAGTTTCTCAAAGTCCGCGATTCTGCATTGAGGGTGGCTAAATCATCATTCAATGTTCTGATTGAAGGGGAAAGCGGAACCGGTAAGGAACTAATAGCACAGGCAATACACATGGAGAGCGGGGCGACAGGTCCGTTTATTGCAATCAATTGTGGTTCAATTCCTAAAGACCTTATACAGAGTGAACTTTTCGGATACGAAGAGGGTTCCTTTACCGGAGCGCAAAAAGGGGGAAAGCCTGGAAAATTTGAGCTTGCCGACGGGGGGACTCTTTTTCTTGATGAAATAGGGGAGATGCAGAAAGACATGCAGGTAAGCCTTCTCCGTTTTCTGCAGGATAAGGTTATAGTACGGATTGGAGGTTCCAGATTCAAGCGTGTTGATGTACGCATAATCGCGGCAACAAATCGCAGTCTTTCTGAAGAGGTTGCAATCGGCAATTTCAGGGAGGATCTTTATTACCGGATTAATGTTATACAGCTTACAATCCCCCCCTTGAGGGACAGGAAAAGTGATATTTCGCTGCTGGCGGAACATATACTGAAGATTATCTGGAAACAGTTCAGTACTGGCCACAAATATCTTACACCGGAAGTAATTCAGCTTCTTACAGCCTATAACTGGCCGGGAAATGTGAGAGAATTGAAAAATATAATAGAAAGAGCATTCGTTTTTTCTGAAGGAGACGCTATAACACCAGATTGTCTTCCTGCCTATATAAGGGAACTGAGTGGAGAAAAAACAGAAAGATTAATTGCCGCACAAGGTCATCCGGAACATATCAAGTCATCCGGAAACCTCAAGAGCAATGAAATGATGATAATTATGGAAAGCCTTAAAAAACATGATTTCAATATATCGAAGACAGCACAGGAACTTGGTATTGCCAGAAATACTTTATACAAAAAAATGGAAGAGTTCGGGATTAAACGCTGACAGGAAAAAATTTAACTCTTTCCCGGAATTCAGTTGGAAATGGTAAAAATAAAAACTGTTCCTTCTGAATCTGATGAGGATAAATTATTCTAATAGAATTATTTCCCCAAACAACCTGGAAAGAGTTAAAGTGTTAAATATTACCTAATTGAATTTTCTCGAACACCGGTTTAAGAGGAATATCTCCTTTTTTCGGGCTGAAGAAAATTTCAAGCGACATATCATCAGGCTGAAAAATCATTACCTGTTTAGACCATTTGGTGTACAATCCCCCTTCATCGAAATCACCCGGTTTTTCACCAGGATAGAATGTTATGATTGAGCGCAGATCATTGGAGGAAAGTGGAACTTTTTTTTCCGCCATAAGTTTTACCAGAGAAAGCCATCGGTTCTGATTCCCTGGAATGGTAGTATGATTGTCGTCATTTCCGTACAGAATAAATGAATTTACACAGGCTATCCTGTTTTCAAAACCCCAATTTACACCTTTATTCAGTTTTGAGGTACATGTTCTTATTTTACGTTCAGAGGTAGGGCCCCCCTGTATATTGTTTTCCAATACTATACTTCTTTTTTTATCTGAAAGAAAGATATTATGGTTCATGGTATAATTACGGTCTTTTACACGCATATAATCTGCAATTTCATCAATAGATGAAAATTTTTCCATTGCGTAACGAAGCTCCATAGAGAGAGAATACTTACCTGAAGATGAATAAGGAGTATTATTTCTTGAAAAAAGTATAGCTGAATAAATACCATTGTTTTTTATCCCGGTAATTATTCCGAGGTGTCCTATTATACCGATTGTGTAAAGAGTAAAATCATTATATTTGAACTCTGTTATTCCGAAAAGATTCTCAACTTCTTTTTTTTCTGTATCAATATACCAGTCCATTACCCTGGCTATTATAGTGCTTCCTGTTTTAGATGCGCTGTTGAATGCCGAAACTGCGCAGCACTCTGTATTTTCTGATGATTCAATTATAAGATTTAGAAAATAGTATTCATTTATTGAAAGTTTGCCATCACCCATAATATCATTGTTCTTCCCTGAAAAGCAATCAGCTACACCTTCTATTTCATCTTTGATAGTCTGGGGGAGAAGTGGTTTGAGATCACCTACCCGCTTCATAAAGAGCATATAGTGCTCTTCCGGTGTTCCGGGAACTTCTTCCGGATAGCCATAATTTTTTGCAGTAAGTGCAATAAATTCATCAACGCGTTTCTCGTATGAGTCAACATCTTTCAGAATAGCCTTTCCGATAAATTTACCGGTTTCATAATGAGTTTTATTTTTTGTGTAGTCAATCGACATCAGGTAATGAGTACCTTTGTCCTGGATTTGGACTATTCGGTCTTTTTTGCATCCGCAGACAATAAAAGAGGTGATTGTTAAAATTGTAATAAGAAATAAATTTTTCCAGGATTTCATTCTATTTCTCCTTTTTTTATTTTATATCAACTATGATAAGTGAAAAATCATCGTCGAATTTTTCTTTTTTGCCTATCCATTCTTTGAGGACATTCAGAAGATAATCGGATGACTCCTCTGTATTCATGTCAATAGTATTAAAAATTGCGTTTTTAAAAGAATCAGTTCCAAACATTATTTTATTATCATTATATGCTTCAACAATGCAATCTGTAAAAAGTATAATTCTGTCACCGCTTTCAATTTCTGAGTCGGACAATTCAATATCATTATCCTTGGTAAGGCCGATTATTCTTCCTTTCGGGCTCTCTTCAATAATGATTCTTTTATTTCTTTTAAGTATTATAACCGGTTCATGACCTGCGTTTGCATGCAGGAGTCTCTTGTTTTTTGTGTCAATAAATATATATACTGCGGTGATAAAGTGATCCCCCATATTGCCGGTTAACATCCGGTTCATTTCTGTCAAGAAAAGGGCGGGAGTTTCGGCATATTCTGCAAGTATAGTTGATACAATTTTCAGCATGGAGGCAATAAGAGCAGCGGGAATACCATGTCCTGTTACATCCGTGAGGAGTATTCCTATTTTGTTATCTGCAAGTACATGAAAGCTGTAGAAATCCCCTCCAATACTCTCCATGGGAATATAGCGAACTGCTATTTTCATTGAATCCAGTTCCGGTATAGATGAAGGCATTGTGGAAAGCTGAATGTTTTTTGCTATTGCTAAATCCTGTTCTATTACAGCCAGTTTTTTACTTTCTTTTACAGATTCCTTAAGTTTTAAAAGAGAGTCGACTCTTACAATAAGTTCTCTTCTGTCAAAAGGTTTTGAAAGATAGTCGTTTGCTCCCGATTCAATTCCAAAAACTATATCTGATATCTGATTTTTTGCAGTTAGCATTATAATGGGAAGTTCAAAATGTGCATACTTTTCCCTTATTTTTTTTGCGACGTCATAACCGGTAATTCTAGGCATCATAATATCGAGCAAAATGATATCGATTGACAGGTCATTTTCAATTATATTAATTGCTTCGTGACCAGAATTTGTTTTTTTTATTATATAATTTTCCAGAGAAAGGTAGTTTTCAAGTACCTGAAGATTTACAGGATCATCATCCACCAGGAGGACTGTGAATCTCTTTTCTGAAGATTCCTGTTTGTTTTTATTGAGAGAAAATGATGCATTATTATCATTAATAATATCACTATTGAAGTATTTCTGGTTGATATCTCTATCTGTTGTATCATAAAAACCGTATCCTTTTATAGGAGTTACTTTTTCCGGGAAATGTATTTTTTTTAGTGGAAGCGTAACAGTAAAGGTTGATCCTCTGTCTGGTTCTGATTCTACATTTATTTGACCTTCATGCAGAATAACAAGCTGCTTTGTTATAGACAGACCAATCCCTGTACCTCCGTACTTTCTGGAGATGCTGCCATCTGCCTGACAGAATGGCTCAAATATTCTATCCAGTTGTTCTTTATTTATCCCTATACCGGTATCGCTTACGGATATACTTATCATTTTATTTTTATCTATGGAGATCTCTTTGGCATTGATTTCAATATTGCCCTTATCTGTAAACTTGATTGCATTACCGATGAGATTATAGAATATCTGCTGCAATCTGTTTTCATCCCCCTTAATAAGCGGGAGATTGTTTTTTATATTATTAACAAGAGTTACATTACTGCTTTTAAGCAGGGGGCGGGTCAGGTAGATTACTGAATCAATAATGGATTTAATATCTACCGTGTTTTCCTGAAGCACAACGTCTTTGTTTTTAAGCTTGGAAAAATCAAGAATATCGTTAACCAGGAAAGAGAGTCTTTTTCCACTTGTGACAATCATAAGAAGATCTGATTTTACATCTTCAGGAAGATTCCCTCTCGCTCCATCAAAAAGGGATCCGGCAAGACCTGTTATACCGTTAAGTGGCGTTTTGAGCTCGTGAGATGTATTTGCCAGAAACTCATCTTTCATTATATCAAGGGACAGCAGGCTGTTACTCATTATCTCAATCGTTCTGAATGCATTGGCATAGCGCTTTGAAAGCATAAATGCCTGGGAAAAAATAAAAAAGAGAAGTCCGAAAGGAGCCAGTAGACCTGTCCAGAGAACACCCATATCAAATAAAATGTCATTTATTCCTGTTAAAGACAGGACTATCCATCCGGTAAGGAAAACCGGTGCCCCTTCCCTGTGATTAATAATAGCTCTGATGAGACACCATGTGCCATAGATAATAAAAAGCAGAAGTTCTATTTCAAAAAATATGGCTGATCCTGTAATAATTCTAAGAGGTAAAAAAACAATTATTAAAGAAGCCACGGCAGATATTACAGCAATTAAGTATAATTTGCTCCATACTTCTTCAGGATAAAGATGCAGCATATACATCGTTAATACCGGGATTAAGAGGAAAAAAGCTATATAGAGTGTTTCATAGATTATAATTGAAGGAATACTTGTAAGCAGGGTCAGAAAACATTCTCCACTGGTTACTGTACGAATTGCCAGTAAAAGGCAGAACAGAGCGAAATAAAAAATCGATTTGTCTTCTCTCCTTAAAATAAAAAGAGAGAAATGATAAAGTGCAATAATTAAAATACTTCCGAAAATAAAAAGCTCAAATGCAATTTTTTTATCCCTAGCCTTGTTTATACTTTCTGTTGTGCCAATTAAAATGCTCCCCCAGAAGCCATCTCTTCTGTCCTGAAAATTTGATATCTGGAGGGTAAGGCGAATACATTCTCGTTCCGTATCCGGCAGTATGACAACCCGGGGGAGCCATAGAGGTTTTGAATTCTCAGGTTTCTCGCCAACAATTCCGCTTTCACATACAGGTTTATCATTTATCCATAATTTATATGATGAGGATATAGAGGGAATTTTCAATGCGAGAGGAACGGATGTTTTATCTTTATATATAACAAGAGAGAGAGTTCCGTATCCTTCTGAAGAATTTTCTCCGGCAGTTTTCCATGATCCTGGAACATGATAGAAGTTTTCTGAAATTTTATAAATATCAGGCGGAGTAAAAAGTTTTTTCCAGTAGAAGCTCCATTCACCATCCAGTGTGGTAGTTTCGTCAGATGAGAAGTTATATCCTCTTAGATCAAGTATCCCTTTATTTGCTCTGGGAGTGGTTGATTTCATGGGTTCACAGGAAATGAAAAAAAACAAAAAAAGGATAAAAAACAGAGCTGATTTATTGTTTATTTCCATATAAAACTCCATCTAAATCATTTTAGAAGAAAAAATTGTTTTCTTTAAAATTGAATTATGTATGTAATTAATGCAATTGAAATAAATAAATTCAGGGGTGAATTTTATGATTAATGAAGAAAGATCTTATGAAAAAGGAGTTCTTAAATTCAGAAATGGAATAAAAGTGCTTAAAGTTGAAGGATCACCTTATATTCGAGGATTTCAGCATGGATATATTCTTGCCCATGAAATAAAAAAAGTGGTTCCCGAGGTTCTTGATGCAGCTGCCGCAGTTATTGCAAAAACAATTCATTGTTCTTTTAATGAAGCTAAAGAACGAATGGATATAGGAGTAAAAGCGGCGACACCTTTTTTCCCTGAAGAGCTGAAAGAGGAAATGTTAGGTATTAGTGACGGAGTAAAAAAAACAGGCATCACAGGTATTGATTTTTCTGCAATATGTCTTTGGAATACAATGTATGATCAGTGGTGTATATATGCTCATCCCAAACACTGGGATCCTTATCGGCCTGGTACAAGGGCTGAGTATAGGGGGGGATTACCCGGTACCTTTGTACTTGGAGGATGTGGTTGCAGCAGTTTTTCTGCATGGGGAGAAGCAGCCGGGGGAGATGGATCTCTGATATTCGGGAAAAACATGGACAACCTGAATCTTCCCGGAATTCTTGAAAGCAGGATTCTTCTTATTGTAAATCCGGATAAAGGGTTTTCACATGCATGCATGACTCATCCCGGCATGGTGGGAATTGACGGGGGATTTAATGAAAAAGGAATTTCAATGATGACACAATATAATCCTTCGGTGCATGAAACAATGGAGGGATGTGGAATCGGAATTTTATCGAGAACCGTTCTTAATAGTGCAGCCAGTATAAATGATGCACATGAAGTTTTTATTAAAAATCCCCGATGTACAGGAATTGCTTATCATGTAGCAGATGCAAAAGAACGTGATGCTTCAGTTATAGAAGTATCATCGGAAAATATAACGAAGAGACTGCCGGAAAAAAATTCGTGCTGTATCTGGACAACAAATCATTCAAATTCATATCCTGGCTGGGGGAATTTCACAGGATATAATATGGTTTTTGATCAGGCCCCGGTTTATGAATTAAAATCAGTTGATACAATTGAACAGTGGCAGAGGAGTCTCAGGGATCCAGAGAATCTTTATGTTGCAGCACCTTCCAGGTTTGAACGATACCGGGAGCTTCTTAATGAACATTATGGGCAGATAGATTTTAAGATTGCCGTCAGAATCCTCAGCGACAGATTTGACCCCTACACCGGTGAAGAGAGGCCAAAATACACACCTTCGGTGAGTAATAATCAGCTTTCAACAATATGTGCCCTATATAAAGATGATATATTTTTTGAAGATTTGCCTGCAAAAACCTTCAAGGCTCATGTCGCGAATTTATGGAGTTTTATAATATATCCAGAGAAAGGAGATTTCTGGGTTGCTGCGGATGATTTCCCTGCCCAGTATGGAGGATATCAACACTTCAATCTGTTTGATGAATTATAAATTAGCAAAATCTCAGTAAAAACGAAACCTTTATTAAAGAAAATATAAAAAAGTGATTTTAATTTCCAGGAAGCTATAAATTAAACAAGAGCCGGGTAAGCATAATATATCTTCCTGGATTTTATATATGATAATACAAAGGCTGTTAATTTCAAACTTTACTGTAATTATAGACTCCCCGTCCACTCTTTCGTCCGTAATATCCGGCACGAACAAGTTTTCTCAACATCGGGGCCGGGAGAAATTTATCTCCTAGTTCCCTGTGAAGCCCCTCCATAAGGTGCAGCAGGGTGTCGTTGCCGACAAGATCCGCAAGAGCAAGTGGGCCTATTGGATGATTGCATCCGAGGACCATACCTTTGTCGATATCCTCAGCTGTGGCAATACCCTCGTCAAGAACCAGGAACGCCTCGTTGAGAAGAGCACAGAGTATACGGTTTACGGCAAAAGCAGGAGCTTCTTTTACTACAATACATTCTTTGCCAAGCCTGACCCCCCATTCAACTGCAGACTGAAGAGTTTCATCAGAAGTCTGAAAAGCCCTTATCAGCTCCAGAAGCTGCATAACGGGAACCGGATTAAAAAAATGGGTGCCTATAACCTTATCAGGGCGCTTAGTGGATGAGGCAATTTCTGTTATACTTAGTCCCGAAGTATTTGTAAAATACAGACAATGTGCAGGAACAATCTTGTCAAGTTCACTGAAAAGTTGTTTTTTTACATCCATTAGTTCAATTATTGCTTCAACGACAACATCGGCGTTTTTTGCCGCGTCTTTAAGATCCAGCGTTGTCCTGATATGCGACATAATTTCATCCATTTCGGAACGGGATTTTTTCCCTTTTTCAACTTCACGGTTGAAATTTTTCCTGATAGTATTCATACCGATATCAATAAAATTCTGCTCGATATCCCGGATTGTTACCTGCATTCCGGCCTGAGCGCATATTTGTGCAATACCATTTCCCATAAGTCCTGCACCAATTACGCATACGTTTCTGATTTCCATACAAGTTTTCTCCTTCTGCATTATATAGTTTTTATTAAAATATTTTCAAAAAAACTGTTTGCTATGGATAATTTATGGTATCTCATTAAAAAACAGACAGATTATCTTATAAATAATAAATTAATTGCCTTAATAGAGTTAATCAGGCTGATGATACTAAAGTCATACATGTAAATATTGATATTTTTATAATATATATTAGTATTTACAAGAATTATTCGTACTATGAGTAATATTTATTTCAGAAAATTGAAGATATAGATTGGAAATTAAGAACATTAAATCAGTTTTTTATTGAATCATTTTAATTTTAAGTTAAAAATAGTTTTTTTAAATAGATGGTTTTTCTGGCTGATCTCCGGATGAAATTATATAATTAATTTTTTATCCTGCTTTTATCTCTGTATTCTCCCGGAGTAATGCCTGTAATCTTTTTAAAAGCCCTGTTGAATGTGCGGATATTGTCAAATCCTGTATTTATAGATATGCGGGTAACTGTATTTTCTGTTGTAGAAAGCTGATGCATGGCTTCAGCTATTCGCAGATTTTGTATATAATCATTCAGTGTTGAACCAGTATACTGATTGAAGAGACGACTGAATGTGTCGGGATTAATTCCAGCCGCATAAGCCAGATCTTCCCTCAATAATTCCTGATCGAAATTTTCCTTGATAAAACTACATATCGTTTCTATCTTTATGGTGTTGTCTTTACTAATTGGTTTTAAATTAACAGTTTTAAGTTTTTCGATAAGTTTATTGTAATTTTTTAAAACTGAGTTTTTCAGTCTTTTCATTTCCATCTGGTTGCTTATGCGTAGCAGGAGCTCTCTGGAATTGAATGGTTTTGTAACATAGTCAGTTGCTCCAAGAGCAAGGCCTTCTATTTTCATAAAGCTGTCAGCTCGCGCTGTAAGGAAGATAAAAGGGAGAGTTTCAAATCTTTTATCAGTTCTTATTCTACAAATGAGTTCATGACCGTTCATTCCGGGCATCATAATATCTGAAAGAACAAGATCTATATCTTCATTCTTTTCAAGAAATTCGGTGGCTTCTTCACCGTTGGTAGCTTCAAATACTCTATACTGATTACTGAGCATTTCTGAGAGAAGTTGGCGAAGATCATCATTATCCTCTACAACAAGTATGGAAAGTGCATCTTCGTCTAATGCAGGAACATCTCTTTTTTCAGTAGATGTGCCGGAAAAATTACCACGTACACAGGAAATGATTTTTCCGGGTGTAATTGAATCTTCATCGTTAATAAATTCAACATAATCCCGCCCCTCAAGGTGTTTTTTACCTGAAGGTATTTTTACCGTAAAAACAGTACCGTGATTAATCGGGTAGTATTTCATATCCCAGCTCTTGACAGAAATCTCACCACCATGAAGTGTCACAAGATCTTTCACAATTGAAAGCCCTATACCTGTACCTTCATGTTTTCTTGTTGAGCTTGTATCTCCCTGTGTAAAGCGGTCAAAAATTATACCGAGCTTGTCGGCAGGAATGCCGCAGCCAGTGTCACTGAACTTTATGATGCAGTAGTTATCTTCTGCAGCGACAGATACCTCTATACTACCCCCCGGTTCAGTAAACTTGAAGGAGTTGGAAAAAAAGTTGGAGAGAAGATGCCGGCTCCTCTCCCTGTCTACAAATGCTTTTACAGCATCCGGTGGTATATTGCATAGAAGATTAATTCCCTTTAGTTTTGCGGCTGATTCCATCTCTCCGCATCTTTTTTTTACAAGATCACATATGTCTGTTTCGTATACTGCTAATTTCATCTTACCTGCAGTTATGCGTGAAACTTCAAGAAGATTATTTATTAATGACAGAAGATTCATGGCATTACGGTGAATCATTTCCAGAGTTTCACTTTCAAGCTCTTTCCCTGAAAGAGCATCTTCAACAGGAGAGAGTATAAGGGTAAGTGGAGTACGCAGCTCATGTGAGATATTGGCGAAAAAATCAGTCTTGGCACGGTCAAGTTCACGGAGTTTTTCATTAGCAGCTTCCAGCTCTGAAGTGCGTTCTGCAATTTTCAGTTCAAGGTTTTTGTTATATTCGTCAATCTGCAGATATGAAATGCCTAGCTGCATGGATAAATCCTCAACCCTGCTGAATGATTCAGAAAAGACTTTTGCAAGGATTACAGATTGTGAGAAGATAAAGAGAAGAAGTCCGTATGGGAAAATGTATGTGGAATTAATTAGTCCATTTGAATCAAGAATGTCGTTTATTAATGTAATAATAAGGATAATGGAACCTGCAAGTATATGCAGGGATCCATTTTTTTTATTTTTTACTGCTGCTGCGAGGGATTTGAGTATGATAATAAATCCTGCAATAATAAGCATGTGATACAGAGGGATCATCAGTGCTGAAATTTTTACCGGAAGAATCAGGGAAGCAAGGGAAAAGAGAAGACCGGTAATAATATAAAAATTAATAATTTCGGCTGAGAATTCATTATCATAAAGTTTTTTAAGAAAGATAATAAAGAATGTAAATCCTCCAAAAACAGTTAAAAACTCTGTTTTTATCTGCAAAGTCCAGTCAATCCACGGGACAAAATATACAAGAATAAATTCTCCGGTTATTATTACTCTTAATGCTATAATAAAACAAACAAGTCCGAAATAAAGTGCAAAATCGTTTTTCTTTCTGAATATATAAAGCGCAAAATGATATAAAGACATGATGATAAATGCACCGAAGAGCGCCATTTCAAGACAGATAGAAATATATCTTTTTTTTAAAATATTATACCGTTCCCCGAAATAAATTGTATCCCAGATTCCGCCCTTGTCAGACATATAGTTGGACACATTAATAATGATAACAATATCACCTCCATCCGAGTCAAAAAAAGCAACTTCGGGTTTCTGCATTGGGATCATGCTTGCATTTTCTGCAACTTTTCCATTTGATGAAACTTCAAGATTGTTAACCCACATTCTGTATGCTGTTGCCATGGAGGGAATTTTAAATGCATAGTAACCGGCCGGAACTTTTTTTAAAGTAAGCCTGTACGTGGCGTAACCATCACCGGAAAGAATTTTTTCTCCTGTTTCATATCCATTCCATGTTCCGGGTACATTTATAAAACCTGTTTTAACAGGCTGCTTTACAAGAAAATCAGAGGGTGTGTATAATTTTTCAAAATAGAATTCCCATTGTGTATCAAGAGGAATAATTAAATCGTGCAGATTATAATATTCAAGAGATATTTCTCCTTTTTCCTTTTTGATATTTTCATCCTTTTTTTCATTACATGAAAAAAGTATCAATGTTATGATGACAACGACTGCGTGAACGGATTTTTTAATCTGCATTATTATCACGATATCCGGAATTGGAGATTATATCATTTTATCAGTCCGATGGGAATTTATTTTTTAAGAATAGAAGAAAGATTTTTAGTGTCAATAAATTTATATATACCACTTAATATAATTTTTTATCAAGATTAGATGCCTATTGTATAGATCTCTGATCTATGATTAATGATTTTAAGATTTAGTTTAAATTAAGAACAATTTTTTTGTATTCTATTATATTTATTGTTAATATCAGAATTATATGAAGGTGTTATGTTTTTCAAATTATAATGGCATTTGAAGTGATAATGCATTAATTTCATCTTATTAAAATTTTTTAATAAAGGAAAATATCAATGAGAAACGCAAAAGTAATATCTGCTGTCGGATTGCTTTTTCTTTTAGCTGTGTTTTTATTCCCGGTTGATGGAAAAGAAAAAATATATTATAAAAAAGGAGACCTGCTCTTCGTTCTCTCTGAGGCAGGACTTGTGTTAAGGTCGTCTGCTGATAAAAATGCTTCCAAAATATCTTTGGCTCCTTATGGCAAACAGGTAACGGTCAAGGAAGAAAATGTTGGGGATAAACCTTTTGAGCTAAACGGAATTAAGGGTTATTGGGTTAAAGTTTTTTATGAAGGGGAAGAGGGATATGCTTTTGATGGATTTCTTTCCTTGCATCCTGTTCCGGATAAATGTATAAAAGAGTGTGATGATTTTAAAATTTTAGAACTATATGCTGATAAAAAATTTAAATTGAAAGGAAAAGAGAAAAAAACAGAAGATAATATGTATTTTTATTCAGTGAAAGAATACACTAACCGTTTTACTATTGAGAGGAAGGAAGGCAAGCCTGGATTACCTGAGTTCAGTATTATTTTTACTATGCAGGATGTCAGGCTTGCTGAAGCGTTTGTTATGATGAAGATGATGGGATTTAATAATCTGAAAGGACGAAAGTTCCCTGTAGCAAATTCTTCCGGGAGTATTCAGATGTTAAATACTAAGTGGAATGATACTGTAGAAGTAAAGGAGATTAAAGGAGATATTGTTTATCTAAAGATATATGATGAGTCTGTTGATGAAATGGGGATGGGAACGGAAACCATGATCATTGAATTTTCGGTTACGGAAAAAGGGCTGGTTATTAGATTCAGTTCCGGAGGCAGCTGATTTTTTTCTTATAAGGAGTAATTGAAGAAGTAAAAATCTTTATCTTTGATAGCAGTGAGGACATCAGGAATTTTAATTAAAAGCATTTCATGATAATTTTGTACTTAAGTCTTCTGCAAGATTTTTAATTTTGCCGGAATTTTCACGTAAAAGTTCGGTATTCTCAGCATTTTTCTGCACTATATAATTTGTGTCTTCAACAGATTGAACTATATCAGTAATAGCCAGCTTTTGCTCATTCATGGAATTATCAATAATTACAGATTTATCAATTACAGCTTCAGCCCGTTCGTTCATGATTTTTTTCAGTTTTTTTTGCCCATTAATCTCTTGTATTATATCAAGCGATTTTCCCTGAATTTTTTCGAAATTAACAAGGATACCACGGATAAAGTTAAGTATATTTTCAATATTTTTGTTCCCTTCTTCAACATCTTTACGATTGGTTCCCAGAAGTGCTGAAATGTGTTTAAGCTGCTGCTGGGAAGTATCAGCAAGTTTTCCTATTTCATCGGAGACTACTGCAAATCCACGTCCGAACTCACCAGCTCTGGCTGCTTCGATGGCCGCATTCAGAGACAGAAGGTTTATTTTGTCGAAAAAATCTTCTATGATGGATGTTACCGTTTCAACTTCTACGGAGTTATGCAATATTTTTCTGTTTGTTTTTTCAAGTTCTTCAGAGGCTTTTTCCCCCTGTTCTGCCAGCGATATAAAACTTTTAAAAAGATCGTTTATTTCGTTTGAGAAATTCTCCGTGTGGTCTATCGACATCGTCAGGGAGTTAAGGCAGTCTATCAGATTCATGAGAGCTTTATTCTGATCAGTTGCCTGGAGTGCAACATTTTCTGTTCCGGCAGAGATCTCTTCAAGAGAGGATGTTAGTGTTTCAACAGAAGCCGAATGATTCTGTGCATTTTCTGTATATGAATCGATCAATTGAGAATTGAGATTTATTGAATTACGGAGTTCTTCGGAAGCAGATTTTATTGTGTGGAGAAGGTTGTTGATATACACAAGCTGCGCTTCATTTTTTTTTGATTCCATTGCAGTCTGGTTGAGTCCCTGGTTCATAAACCTGCTGGCGAAGAATCCGACTACATAAACACATATAAGAGTTATACTACCGTCAAGGAACGCAGTCTTTATTGTTACATGCAGAATTCCATCTGCAGATGGTAGAGCTATTATGAAATAATAAACCGATTTGGTTGCAAGAAACATAATAAGCATAATTGCGGAAAGAATTGCAGGACAGAAAAAAGAAGCATAGATGAGATCAAGATACATGAAGTAGGCAAGAGATACGCCTGCAAGATGACCCGGGGCAGTAAGATACCCCGCAGAAGCCAAAATACAGGCACCGACGGCCATAATATTCATTCCGAATTCAGGTTTCCCCTTTATCACGGAAATCAGGGAGATAACTGCAACCGTCATGACCGGAATGGAAAGCCGTAATGTATTATACAAACGGGTTTTATCTTCATAGGATGTTGCGGCAAAACAGAGGATAACCATAAGAATAATAAAAAATATATCGGAATAAGCGGTAAATTGTGCTTTTTTATAAATTAATAAATTCGCAGAATGCTTAATTCGTCTGAACAGTAGATCTTCTAGTGTAATAAAAATATTCATTTTTCCTGCTTTTATTTGAAGTTGTAAATCTCTTATTTATACAGTAAATCTTCGTTAAAATAATCAATGGTTTTGTCAATATCTTTTGGTTAATATAAATTTTGATACAGGTTGCACTTATCAAAAATGGTAAAAGTATATTTATGAAGATGTATTTCTTATTATACTGAACAGGAACTAATCGGTCAATTTTTCTTCATTGACAAATACACTGGAGCTGGTGATATTTTTATATGAGGAGGAATTTATATGAAAAAAGTTATGAAAATACTGGCAATTCCAGTCGGGATTGTTCTTTTGTATGCCGTAGTTGTTTTATGCATTGAGTTTTTCTATATACTTGTCCCATCCAAAGGGGCTGCTATTGATCCTGTGAAAGATACAAATTCTGCAATACTGGTAATTGATGTACAGAACATGCTTACATCTTATGATAATGAAAGAAAAATGCATGAATATAAAGTGGATATATTTCTTAAAAATGTAAACACAGTTCTTGATAAACTCAAAAAGCTGGAACCGGTTTACATAAGACAGGAATTCCCTAAAAATTCATTTCTTTCTTTTCTGCTTCCTACATTCCCTGAAGAGGGAGATCCCGGAACAGCAATTAATAAATTAATCTACAGGGAAAAATCGAAAATTATTACAAAGTCAAGGGGAGATGCTTTTACAAATCCTTCATTACAGCAATATCTCGAGTCAAAAAAGATAGGAACCCTTTATATAACCGGGCTTGCTGCAGAGTTTTGCGTTGACAGCACTATCAAAGGAGCTGTTGCGAAGGGTTACAAAGTGTTTGTTGTGAAAGATGCTGTAATCTCGGTCTCCGGAGGTGAACCTTCAGCGGGAAGAATTGAAAAATATAAATCTTACGGAGCGACAGTGATATCTGTAGATGATTTGAAATAGGTGTCATTTTGCAAACGCATATACTCCAGGATGCGTTGCCAGACATATTTCCATGCGCCTGTAAAGTAATGATCTTTTGCTTCAATTATTGTTTCAAGATTAATTCCGTTCTGTGCGGCCAGTTCAGAAGTAACTGTCATTGGATACCAGTTATCTGACACGGGGAGTAGAATTGTTGTTTTTTCCCTGTGCAGTTTCAGGTCTTGGAATGCATTATATCCTTCAATGAACAGCTTTTCCATGAGCGAGCCGATAAGTAAATTTCCGGAAATTGCATTAATCTTTATACGGCAGAATTTCTTTTCCCATACTTCATGTTTCATCCACTCATTATTTTCAAGAAGTTTGTGCATAAACTCTTTATTTGAGGTCAGCGATGAAATAAGCGTATTAATTTCTGGCTGGTGTTGATTCATATAAAGATATTTGTATGATTCTATACTGTCCAGCACCGGTGAGACAAGGATGTACCTGTAAGACAGTTTATAAAATGTGCCATATTTCAGAACCGCACTTGCTCCGGCGCTGTGTCCAACGAACCAGAGCGGGATGTCTTTTATATGTAATGATTCGAGATATTCGTTGAGGTCATCAATGCAGCGGGTCAGGTCAAACTGTCCACCGGAACCTGCATGACCGCGTGGATTGAATTGTACGACTGAAATACCGGCGATGTTAAAATCCCCGACAGGAAGCCTGTACATGTCAGTATTTCCTGTCATGCATGGCCATAAAACGAGGATGGCTTTTTGTACCGGTGCCGGATTTTCCCTGATGTCGATCTGTATCCCATCTGATGCCGTAAACATATTGTTCCCTGAGTGTTTTGATTCTTATAACAATCTTAAAAGTGGAGCAATGTCAATCCGGATTTTGCTATCGAATGATGAAATCATGCATGTATGCTTTCGGAAGGTGGCTGTGTAACATTCTTGACAAATAGTTTATAAAATATACATTAAATAAAATTTACCAGTAAAAAATTATTATATCAGCAATGTTTATTAATTTTATTAAAATTAATAAAGGATTATTAAGCAGGATATTTCTGACTTATTATTCTGATGAATATATAAAATTTGATTTGATATGGAGATAAATTATGATAAAAAAATCTGTCATTATTTTTTTTAGTCTTAGTTTTATTTTGTCATGCGTCTCTGCAAAGAGAAAAGTGGAGGACATTAAACCCAAAATTAATCCTGCAACTAATCCAGTTATTCGTATTAATACAAATATGCATACAGCCAGCATAGCGAGAGTCAGTGTTGATTTTTCGGGTCGCTATATAGTAACTGGTTCAAGAGATAAAACTGTCAAGATTTTTGACGGGGTAAAAGGGAAGCTGTTGAAAACCATCAGACCTCCTTTAGACAATGGCAATGAAGGTAAAATATATGCAGTATCAATTTCTCCTGATGGCTCGACTATTGCATGTAGCGGCTGGACATGCTGGGATTGGGATAAAGACGTATCTATATATATTTATAATACTGAAAATGGCAAACAGATTAAACGTATAACAGGGCATCCAGACGTTATATTCAACCTGATTTATTCACCTGACGGGAAATATCTTGTCGCAAGTCTGGGTTCAAATGGAATTCGAGTTTATAATACTGCAGATTATACTTTGAATTCCCGGGATACGAGTTACGGAGACAGTACTTATTATGCCTCTTTTGACAAAAGCGGTCGTTTGGTAACGGCCTGTGATGATGGATATATTCGACTGTATGACAGGAGTTTCAGACTTCAACGCAAAGTGCTTACGAGATATTCAAAACCCCGTCCTGTAAGTATTTCCCCTGACGGCAGACTTATTGCAGTCGGATATAATGATGATTCACATATAGATATTTACTCGGGAGAGGATTTGGCTTACAAGTATTCTGCCAATACGACAGGATTTACACACGGATTTTATGCGACATGCTGGTCTGCTGACGGGAAGAGTTTATATGCAGGAGGGCAGTCCTATAAAAAAGACGGTGAAATCCGGTATATACTCAGGTGGAAGGATTCAGGAAAATCATCAAAAGAGGAAATTGCTATAGGAAATGACTCTATACAGACAATAGTTGCAATTAAAAATGATATGGTTGCTTTTGCCGCATCTGATCCTGTGGTCGGGGTGATTAAAAACAATAAGGTGCAATTTATCAATACCCCGTCAATTGCAAATCATATGTTTAATAATAAACGTATGAAGATCTCATCCGATGGGTCTTCCGTTTATTTCGGATACAAATACAATAACGAATTGCCGGCACTTTTTTCTTTCAAGACAATGGTTCTTAATCCATCAGTTAAACCCGGATCGGATTTAAATGATCCTTTGATTAACTCATCATCCATGAAAATTGATTTCTGGCAGCATTATCTCAAACCGACATTAAATGGAACTAATCTTCCTATAGCTAATGGTGAAGTTTCACGTTGCGCCGCAGTTTCCTATCAGGGCACAACATTATTGCTTGGAGCAAGCTGGAACCTGTATTGTTTTAACAGATATGGCAGTTTGTTGTGGTCTATGCCAGCACCATCAATTGTATGGGATGTAAATATTTCTTCTGACGGGAGATTCGGTATTGCATCATTTGGTGATGGAACAATACGCTGGTTCAGGCTTTCCGACGGTAAAGAGCTGTTAAGCTTTTTCCCTCATAACGACAGAAAACGATGGATTGTCTGGACACCAAAGGGATATTATGCAACAAGTCCCGGTGCAGATGAGTTAATAGGATGGCACATCAATCAGGGAAGGGATAAAGAGGGGCTGTTTTTTCCGGCCTTTGCTTTTTCGCAGTATTTGAATAAACCGGAATTAATCCAGGAAATTATAAAAAGCTGCCAGACCGATGAAGAGGTTCTTTTACGACTTGGAGCAAAATATCCGGACATTGCTTCTCTTGTTCCAGATCTTATGGATTTGATAAGTAAAACAGTGGAAGAGAAAAAAGTTGAGGGTGTACTCATCGGCAAAATCTATAATATAAATAATGCAAGTTTCGAAATTACTGTAGCTTCCAGAAAGGCATCGGATATAATGCTTGGAGATAAACTTTTTACGATAATTGATGGTAAAAAGATATATTTTAAAGCAAATTTTCCCATGATGACAATTGCAAGATGTTCTATCGTTGATCGCAAGATGATCAAGAACCTTGCACTTGGCATGCCGGTATACAAATAGAGTGAATTTCTGTTTTTTAAAATTTAATTTTTTGAAAAAATCAATATTCCTGATGGATTCCTTGATTAAATATTAAAAATTTTTAAAAAGAGAACGAATAAGGAAAAAGCGGATGGAAACAGCAATAAACCATATAGCAATACTCGTAGATGGAGACAATGCCCGGGCAAAGCTGATGAAGGCAATACTTGAGGAAGTTTCAAAATATGGGAAGGTAACAATCCGGAGAATTTACGGAGACTGGACTCATCCTCATATGAACATGTGGAAGGAGACGCTGAATGATCTTTCTTTCAGCCCTATACAGAAATTTTCATATACTACAGGAAAAAATTCCACAGATACTTCGCTGATTATTGATGCAATGGATATTCTCCATGATAAAATTGTGGACGGTTTCTGTATAGTATCAAGTGACAGCGACTATACAGGTCTGGCAAAAAGAATCAGGGAGGAGGGGATTTTTGTAATGGGTATAGGTGAGAAAAAAACTCCTAATGCCTTTGTACAGTCATGTGAGATTTTTACCTATTGTGAAAATATAATGGCTGAAACGGAAAAGGAAAAAGCTGAAGGAAAAAATTCTCATTCAAAAGTTAAAAAAGTTCAGCTCTCAGCAGTTGACCTCGATCTTATCGATAAGGCCTATGAAATGTCACTGAGTGAAGGTTCAGAAACTCATATTTCACATGTTGGATCAAACCTCAGAAAGATAAATCCGAGTTTTGATCCGCGCGCATATGGGTTCAAAAATCTTACTCAACTCTTTGAAAGCCTGCCGGAATTTGATGTAATAAAAAACAATGTCGGAGGATTGAACCATCCACTGGTAATGAAAAAATAGAAATCAGTAAATGAATCTGATTCTGTAAGGCTGTAAATAATTATTCAGGGAGATATAGATCAGATGACCAACAAGTATTCCATTACATCCTCGGTTACCCTTTATGATGCAGGTCCCGGAGGAACAATTAAAATACCGGTATTATTTAATTATTTTCAGGGAGTGACCGGTGCGCATGCTAATTCTATCGGTTTTGGAGGATCAGACATTCTCCGCAAAGGGTATAGCTGGGTTATTTCAAGATACAGGCTCTCTGTATTAAAACTTCCTTCCCTTTATGATAAATTTACTATTACAACATGGAGATCCGGTGAGAATGGATATTTTGCTGTTCGTGAATTTATTGTAACAGATGAAGAAAAAAACATATTAATGCAGGCAACTAGTTCATGGATGCTGATGAATATTTTTAAAATGGTTCCGGTTAAGCCCTCCGATCTCTTTCCCGGTTATCCAATGAATTCGGAAAGAGCCCTGGATGATAAATTCCCCCCTATTTCTGAAATATCCCGGATCGAATACGAGAAGGAATTTTCTGTACGAAAAAGTGACCTCGATATGAACAGGCATGTTAACAATTCAGTTTATACATCATGGATTATAGAGACCGGCGAAGATATTAATGGAGAAAAAGCACTTAAGGATATAGTGATCAATTTTAAAAGTGAGACCCGGTATGGTGAGAATGTTATATCTCAGGCGTCAGGTAATAAAGAAGACGGAAGAATTATTCACAGACTCATAGGGAAAAACTCGGGAAAGGAGTTGACGAGAGGGATAACTGAGTGGCAATAATCCGGTCAGATCTTCTTCATAAATGAAATGACCGGATAAAGAATTTTATTTTTTAAGATCTGTTAAAAGTTTGTCTTTTTTAATCCAGAAATCATTAAGCCATCTATAAAATTTACTGCTGAACTCTGTGTCATTAACATAATCTCCACGGATTTCATCGGTTATTGGAATAATATTTACTTTTACTACAATTCTGGTTGTTTTACCGCAGAGAAATTCCCAGAAAGTCTTTGGTCCTTCCGGGTAAAAGATTGTTACATCGGCAATTTTGTGAAGCATGTTTCCCATACTGTTCATTACCAATGAAATACCACCGGCTTTCGGTTTAAGTAAGTTACTGTAAGGTGACTGTTGATGGTCATGCTTGAATTTTGTAAAGCGTGTGCCTTCCATAAAATTCATGATTGAGATTGGCATTGTTTTATATTTTTCGCATGCCTTTTTTGTTGATTCAATGTCCTTTCCCCTTAGATGTGGGTTCTTCTCAAGAAACTCTTTGGAGTATCGTTTCATAAACGGGAACTCGAGACTCCACCATGCCGGACCGAGGACAGGAACCCAGATGAGTTCTTTTTTTAGAAAGAATTTGAGGAATGGAATTTTATTGAGCAGAACTTTTTGAAGAACAATGATGTCAACCCATGTCTGGTGATTTGAAAGTACCAGATACCAGTCATTCATCTTCATCTCGCCGGAATACTCCACATCCCACTGAATTTTATGTAATAATGCAATTGTCATATTATTTATGGTTATCCAGCTATTTGCAATAAAGATAGAGATTTCTGAAGTATACCTGTACCAGAATTTTAAAGGGATTAGTATTCTGAACGCTGAGACTATCAGGAGCAGACTGACCCAGAAAAGAGTGTTTATTACAAAAAGAATGGCACTTATTATACCTTTTACTACTCCAAGAAGAAAACTCAGCATTAGAACCTCACAGTTTCTATATATTGTTGAAATATTAATTATCTGTCATTAAAACAAAACTATCAAAATATGGGTGCAAAAAATTTTTTTTGAAGTTTTTAATTTCTGATTTATTGATCGTATATATAGACAACTGTATAAATGTTTTGCAGTTGATGTGATTCATGAGAATTAAGTGATAAATTCAGTTTTCTTAAGTAAAGTTTGCGGATTTTAGCAGAAGAATATAAAACGAATAAAAGAGAGAAAAATGATTAGAGAAAAAGAGATTTTAAAAAAAGTATTTGGATATAATAATTTTCGTTTTCTGCAACAGGAAATTATAACATCGGTAGTAAATAAAAAAGACGTTCTTGTAGTAATGCCTACGGGAGGGGGGAAATCACTCTGCTATCAGCTTCCGGCTTTGATTTTTAATGGTCTGACAGTAGTTGTCTCCCCACTGATATCTTTGATGAAAGATCAGGTCGATCAGATGAAACAGCTTGGGATTGAAACAGTTCTGCTTAACAGTTCAATTTCCAGAGTTGAATATTCAGATAATATTCAGAAAATCAGGAATGGTGATGTGAGACTGCTTTATGTAGCTCCGGAAACTCTTCTTAAAAGTGATATACTCGAATTTCTTGATTCGGTGAAGGTTGACTGTATTGCCATTGATGAAGCTCACTGTATTTCGGAATGGGGTCATGATTTCCGTCCGGAATACAGAAAGATAGCTCATGTAAGGAAACGTTTTCCGGATGCTGTATGTATAGCCCTAACTGCGACTGCAACAGCAAGGGTAAGATCAGATATAAGGAAAAATCTTGAAATGAATGAATCGAATGATTTTGTTGCGAGTTTTAACAGGGAGAATCTTTTCTATAAAATTATTCATAAAAATAATCCATTTAAACAGATTCTGGATTTTTTAGAACAGTTTAAAAACGAATCTGGTATAATATACTGTTTTTCGAGGGATAGTGTTGATCGATTGTTCTCCAGACTTCAAAAGTGCGGATACAGAGCAAGGCCGTATCATGCAGGTTTATCAGATGAAGAAAGAAAAGAAAACCAGGAGCTTTTTTTAAAGGAGGAAGTGCAGATTATGGTAGCAACAATTGCATTTGGTATGGGGATACATAAAACTAATGTCCGATATGTGATACATTTTGATCTTCCTAAAAGTATTGAGTCATATTACCAGGAAACCGGCCGGGCGGGGAGGGATGGAGTTGATTCTACATGCCTTCTTCTATATAGTTATTCGGATATCCATAAAATAAGATATTTTATAGATCAAAAGAGCGATAACGAAGAGAAAAGAACAGCAATGACACAATTAAATGCCCTTGTCGATTATGCTGACACTTCAGGTTGCAGAAGAATACCTCTTATTAAATATTTTGGTGAGGAATATAATGAACCATTTTGCGGAATGTGCGATAACTGTTTAGCTCCGGAAGAACAGAGTGAAGATATTACGGTTCAGGCGCAGATGTTTCTATCATGCATAAAAAGAACCGGAGAAAAATTCGGAGCAGGATATATTATTGATATTCTGCGCGGATCAAAATCAAAAAAGATAAGCGTTTTTAATCATAATTCACTTTCAACATATGGGATTGGGAAAGAGTATACAAAAGATTTTTGGATGAACCTTGTCCGTCAGTTTATAAAGCAGAAACTTATCCACAATGATTCTGAAGTTCCCGGTGTGCTGAAATTGACGGGAAAGGCATATGATGTTATGAAAGGAACGGATAAAGTTTTTGGTAATTTGCAGGATGGTGCTAAAAAACATAATTCTGATACAGGTAAAAAGGAATATACCGAAGAGTTGTTTGAAATACTTCGCGAAAAACGGAAGGAACTGGCCATGTCGGAAAATGTTCCCCCTTATATAATTTTTTCTGATAAAACACTTTTAGAAATAGCAAGCTTGTACCCGCGAAACCATGATTCACTTCTAAAGATACATGGAATAGGTGTTCAAAAAGTTAAAAAGTATGGAGATATACTTATTTTGATAGTAACAGAATATTGTTGTAAACACGGAATAGATAATAATACCGATATGAAGGCTTCACAAAAAACTCCACGTTATATTGGAATAAGTGAGTTATATAACTCAGGAATTCCTATAGACGAGATAACAGTGAGAGAAGGAATTCAAAAGAGGACGATAATAGAATACCTTTTCCGATATATTAAATATGGTGGATATGTAAGAAAGGACCTCCTCTTGCCATTGATCCCGGCTGATAAAAATATTTTATTTACAATTATCAATGCATTTGAACTTACCGGCATAGACAGACTTAAACCTGCATATGAAGCTCTTAATGGAATGATTGATTATGAAACAATAAGTATTTGTAGACTCTATTATCTGGGGAGAGATTAAACTCTATCAAAGGATATAAGTCTAATTAAGCCTGAAGCTCTTAAATATGGAGTTTATAATATTTGACAGAAAAAGTATATATTGTTGATGTAACGTTATTATAAGCTTGTGTAGATTTAAATTTTAAAATAGGAAATAATAAATGTTAAAAATTATTACCTCTAATCTTTTCGGATGTCTATTTTTTATTTTTCTGGTTTTGAATATTCTTCAGACAGCAGTACAGCTCTTTCTATTTACTTTTATAAAAATTATAATACCTATCAAATGGTGGCGTGTTTTTACAGGAAAAATATTAATCAGAATAGCAAGTAACTGGGTCTTTATTAATTCATTATTTATTGAATGTTTTTTTCCAATTGAGTGGAGAATAACAGGTGCTGAAAAATTAAACATTAAGGAATGGTATCTTGTAATTTCAAATCATCAATCGTGGGTTGATATAGTAATCCTTCAGAAAGTTTTATATGGTAAAATTCCCTTCATCAAGTTTTTTCTAAAGAAGGAGCTTATATGGGTTCCAATCATGGGTCCTGCATGGTGGGCTCTCGATTTTCCATTTATGAAACGATTTACGAAGGAACAGGTTCAAAAAAACCCGAAACTGAAAGGGAAGGACATTGAAATTACCCGAAAAGCATGTGAAAGATTTAAAACCAACTATATTACGGTGATGACATTCCCGGAGGGAACAAGATTGACCAGAGAAAAGCATGACAGGCAAATGTCTCCATATAAACATTTGCTAAAACCAAAAGCCGGAGGTCTTTCTTTTACTATTTCAGCGATGGGGGACAGGTTTCATAAGCTGCTTGATGTTACAATTGTATATCCTGATGGTGTTGGGACTATGTGGGACTTTATTTGCGGGAAAGTAAGAAAAATTGATGTTTTTATTGAAACACTTGAAATTCCTGATAAATTTGCAAAAGCGGATATTGAGGATGAAAAATTTCAGAATGAGTTTAAAGACTGGCTTAATAATATCTGGTTGAAAAAAGATAAACTTATAGATATAAATATGAGTAAAATATAAATTCATGAGTACAAAGAAATTTTACGCTGTTGCAAAAGGCCGCAAGCCAGGTATATATAACAATTGGCCTGCCGCCCAGTCCCAGATTGAAGGATTTCCCGGTGCTGTATTTAAAGGATTCCCTTCAGTTGCAGAAGCTGATGAATGGCTTAACAGTATAACCGGTTCAGATTTAATCAAGGTTAAAGAGAGTTTGTCGGAAAATACATCATCAAATAAAACAGAAGAAGTAATTATATACACTGACGGGGGAAGCTCCAGTAATCCAGGCCCTGGAGGTTTTGGAGTTGTCCAGATATACAGTAATGAAAAAAAAGAAATTTCCGGAGGATTTCGTCTGACAACAAATAACAGGATGGAGCTTATGGGTGTAATTGTGGCACTAAGAAACCTTGAGTATAAAAATATTCCTGTTAAAATCTACACTGATTCAAGGTATGTAGTTAACGGAATTACAAAAGGGTGGGCAAAGAGCTGGCGGAATAACAACTGGATCAAATCTGATAAAAAACCCGCAGTTAATCAAGATCTCTGGAGCGAGCTTCTTGATCTTGTAGAACCTTTAAAAGTTACTTTTATCTGGGTAAAGGGGCATGCGGGGAATCCTCTTAATGAAAGATGTGATGAACTTGCCGTATCTGCAGCGCATGGGGAGAATCTTCCTCCCGATAATGGATATAAAAGATAGAAAGTTCTCATAATTCTGAATTTCAGTTTTAAAAACGGCCCTCTTGTTGATCTGAGCCAGAAATGTTGTTTCATAAAATATGAAATACTTTTTTTTAAATGAAAAAGACGATTAAAATTGTTGGCAAATAATACTTTACAAAGAATGATTTAAAAATATTTTTTTGTATTTAGTTTGATGTAGTATATATCTATGAATACAACTTTTATTGAAACAGAGCGTCTTATACTAAGAAAACCTGTTATAACAGATGCTGATGCTATATTTAATAAATATGCCAAAGATTCCGATGTTACAAAGTATTTAATGTGGAAAACTCACAGGAGGATACAGGATACTTATGATTTTTTAAATTCCTGCGTAATGGATTTTGATCATGGCGGCCGTATTGCATGGTGTATAGTAAATAAAGTTGATAATCAGTTAATAGGAATGATTGACCTTAAACTGGAAAGTTGCAGGGCAAATTTCGGCTACGTGTTGATGAAAAATGAATGGGGCAAAGGTTTTATGACTGAATCCTTGAAAAGAGTTGTTAAGTATGCCTTTGCAATCGATTCAATATACAGAGTATGTGGTGTATGTGATATTGAAAACAGCGCGTCAGCAAAAGTAATGGAAAATGCCGGATTGATTAAAGAAGGAATATTAAGAAAATATTCACTTCATCCTAATATTTCTCCAATACCGAGAGATGTGTATTCTTATTCAATTATAAAATAATTCCGGAGATAAACATGTCAATAACATATAAGGATGCAGGAGTTGATGTAGAAGGGGGAAACAGATTTGTAAAAAGGATTGCCCCGTTTGTCAGAAGCACTTTTACAAATGATGTTCTTGCCGACATCGGAGGTTTTGGATCACTTTATGCCGCGAATTTTAAAAATATGGAGGAACCTGTTCTTGTTTCAGGAACTGATGGTGTTGGTACAAAACTGAAAATAGCACAAATGATGAACAAACATGATACAATTGGAATTGATGCCGTGGCTATGTGTGTAAACGATATAGTAACCAGTGGAGCAAAACCACTCTTCTTTCTTGATTACATATCCTGCGGGAAATTACATGAAGATGTACTTGTCGATGTAGTAAAAGGTATTGCCGAAGGATGCATGCAGTCAGAATGTTCACTTGTAGGAGGAGAGACTGCTGAACATCCGGGGATAATGGATGCGGATGATTATGATATTGCCGGTTTTTCGGTCGGAGTTGTTGACAAAAAAAAAATTATTAACGGTGAGAATATTGTCAAAGGGGATCTGATCATCGGGCTCCCTTCGAGTGGTATTCATTCAAACGGGTATTCGCTTGTAAGAAAAATATTTTTCGAAGGAAAAAAATATAATCCTTCAACAAGACTAAGCGATCTCGATGATGAACTTGGAAATGTTTTATTGACACCGACAAAAATTTATGTCAAATCTCTCCACTCGATCATTAACGCTGGTATCAATATAAAAGGGATTGTCCATATAACTGGGGGCGGATTCTATGAAAATATTCCCCGTATTCTCCCTGAGAAAACTTCTGTAAAAATTTTAAAAAATTCATACACTATTCCACCGATCTTTAAAATAATGGAAAAGGAGGGTGAAATTACTGAAAGAGAGATGTATACAACCTTTAATATGGGTATCGGGATGATACTTATTATATCTGAAAAATCTGCTGATAAAATAATCAGTTTGCTTAGAAGTAATGGAAACAATCCACATTTGATAGGAGAAGTTACAGATTTTGATAATGTAAAAGTTGCAATTCTTTGAAAAAAGTATCTCTTTCTTTTAATTCTGTCGATAATTAAAATAGTATTTCAAGCTTTTTTCAGAGGGGAAATTATGCGCAGATCATATGTACTGTTAATTATATTTTTATTGGCATCCGCTGTCTATGCCCAGAATAAGCCGGCAGAAAAAGCTGTAATAAAATCCGATACAAAAACGGAAGTAAAAAAAGAAATTAAAAACGACAAAAAAACAGAAAACAAAGATACAGCCAAACCTGGAACAAATGAAGAAAAATCCGGAAAAATTCCAGACGGATATGGTAATCTTACATGGGGAATGTACCTTTCAGATGCCAGAGACAAAATTACCGGAATATTATCGTTTACAGATGAAAAAAGAATAATAATTTCAAAAGACAATGAAGTAGAATATTATTACGGCTTTTTTTACAAGGAACCTTCTGCTGAAACAGTTTCATTGAAAAAAGAGGAACTTAAAAAAGAAGAACCGAAAAAAAATGAGCCCAAAAAAGATGAAACTAAACCGACTACTGATAAGCAGTCTGCAACAACTCCTGAAAAAGACGAGGGTAAACTCCTTTATGTTTCAATAACTTTTCCCTATCTTGACAGAGATCAGGTTTATCAGAAAATTCAGCAAAAATACGGGAATCATACGGGAGAAAATGTAAAAGACAACCAGGGGGCAATGACCTGGGATTCGGAAAATACAATCGTAATAATGTGGATTGACCAGTATGAGAAAAAACCTTTTTGCAGAAAAATAATCTATATTAGCAAAAAATACTCACAAGAACTGAACGACTATACAAATTCCATCCTGAACAAATCTGAAAAGAATCTTGTAGACACGATGAAGCCCTGAGAGGAATAATATTAAAAGAAGGTTGGATTCCTTAAACTCTAACTGTTATTTGTTGTTAAAATTTACAGATGAGTAACAAATATCGGGATCAAGCCGATTCCTTCTTCAAGACCATGCAAAGCTTTTCCTATTACAGTTCCGATTTTTTCAAATGAATCTATCTTCCCGGTCATGCCGCAACCTGTTGTCTCCGATGTGACGATAAGATCGCCAGCTTTCACCGGATTGTTTCTTGCATCCACTCTGCAGAGAGCTTTTCCGGCAAGAACAACAGGGTAGAGCTTTTCCTCTTTTCCGCTGTTATTTATTATTATATAAGGATTTCCTGATATAATTCCTATAACTGATTGACTATAACTGCTTTTTGATTTTGAAAGGATTGAATTTCCTCTTTCGTTTACTATAAGAATATCACCAGGAGAGACATATTCAGCTTCATCAACCTCAAAGAGTTCGGCAAGTCCTCCGGGGAATTCGGCGTTGCCGTAACCTTTTACAAATATTTTACCTTCGAATTGTGACACACCGGATACAAGCAGAGCTTTTCCGTTGCCGGATAGATTAAGATTTTCGTCAAATTTATGAAGAACAGCTCCTGAACCATCCGCTATAAGAGAAAATTCGTGTTCGCTTGAAAAAATTCCTCCTGTGCCGAATCTTGAAATTCCAACAATTCCTGCACCTGAACTATCTTTCCCTGCAGACTGACCTCTTACTCCAACATGAGTACTATGGCCCAAAACCCCGTAACTGCTGATTTTCTCATTAGCCATTGCGCCGGATATTCCGGCTATACCAATTGAAAATGGTTTATCAGAGAGATTGTTCCCATAAATTACCGAAGAACCGTCAGATGGAGGTGTAATTTCACTGAACGGTTCATTTTTCTTTTCTTTTACTGATATAGTACCTGTATGGCTCACGTATTCATGTTTAACAGGAGCATAGTCATGGATATGCGGCAGAGGATCTCTTTTATCATTAAGCCTTTTATCATCAGCCTTGACAGCGAGGTTATGTCCGCTTTCACCATTTGCAGAAAATCTTACAATTCCGGCATCTTTTTCTGAAGCTGGTTTTAGCCTTCTGTCATTTCCCTGAACAGCGACAAACTCTTTATCTTCGCCGTTCTCTGCAAATTCAACTATCCCCTTACTGATGGTAGTTGCGTCTTTAAGTCTTCTATCATTGCCCTGTACGACGACACCTTCATTCTCTTCGCCGTTCTCTGCAAGTTCAACAATCCCCTTACTGGTGGTAGTTGCGTCTTTAAGTCTTTTATCATTGCCCTGTACGACGACACCTTCATTCTCTTCGCCGTTCTCTGCAAGTTCAACAATCCCCTTACTGGTGGTAGTTGCGTCTTTAAGTCTTTTATCATTGCCCTGTACGACGACACCTTCATTCTCTTCGCCGTTCTCTGCAAGTTCAACAATCCCCTTACTGGTGGTAGTTGCGTCTTTAAGTCTTTTATCATTGCCCTGTACGACGACACCTTCACTCTCTTCGCCGTTCTCTGCAAGTTCAACAATCCCCTTTCTCAGAATAGTTGCATCTTTTAACCTTTTATCACTTCCCTGAACTGCAGAAAAGTTTTCTGTAGATCCGTCAGAGGCAAATTTTACTATTCCATAGGATAGTTCAGTGGCATTTTTAAGACGTTTATCATTACCCTGAACAACAACATCAGCTTTATCCTCACCATCTTCGGCAAGTTCAACAATTCCCCGGCTTTGTACTGTGGCATTTTTAAGACGTTTATCATTACCCTGAACAACAACATCAGCTTTATCCTCACCATCTTCGGCAAGTTCAACAATTCCTCGGCTTTGTACTGTGGCATTTTTAAGACGTTTATCATTACCCTGTACAACAACATTGGCTGTTTCTTCACCATCTTCAGCGAGTTCTACTATACCCTTATATTTTGTTGTTGCATCTTTAAGGCGTTTATCTGTTGATACTACAACAGAGTCTCCGGAAATTTCACCATCAGCTGCAATTTTAACAATTCCTTTACTATAAGTTGATGCTTCCATCAGTCTTCTGTCGTTGGCCTGGACAACTGTACCAAAATCCGAACCTCCGTCTTCCGCCAATTTGCATATACCATATGATGAAGTTGTAGCCTTATGCAGCCTTGTGTCATTGCCAGAAACTACTGAATGTTCTTTATATTCTCCATCTTGACATATCCTTACAATTCCGAAATTATCTTCACTGGCATGCTGAAGTCTTGAATCACTGGATTGTACAACAGAATTAATGCTGGTTTCCCGATTGTAAGCTAGCCGGACTATCCCTGCTCTTTGTTCCGTAGCAGGAAGGAGTCTTGAATCACTGGCCTGTACAGCTAGACCATGTGCTATATCAGAATCGTTGGAAAGCTGAACAATCCCTTTAAACACGGTTGATGCATCTCTGAGTCTGCTGTCTGAAGATTGAACTACTGTACCTGGAACACTTTCACCATCTCTTGAGAGTCTCACCATCCCTGCATGAAAAACTGAAGCATGTGGAGATATATCTCCAATGGTATGTGTATGAAGATGGTTTACCGGAGCTGCAAAAACAGACAACTCCGAAAGCCTTAGACCATATTTCCCGTTTAAAAGAAGTTTCCCGGGAGCCTCAAATCTTATAAACCTGGAAGGTCTGATATCTGTTTCCCACGAATACTTTTTACCGTTTTCAACATCAAATCCTTTCTCATGAAGGAGAGTTATCCATATCTCGTTATCAACAGAAGTTTCTACATGAAAGCTCTCCGGAAAGCCTTCATTTACAGAACCGAGAAGAATCCTGTTTATGCAAAAAGTTTTTCCAAGATCGATCTTAATCGATTCCATTATAGCTGTTGAGTTCTGGGCAGATTCCCAGTAAAGTCCAGGGTCTTCGTTAAGCAGGTTTTCAAGAGGATTTTGCCCGGTAAAACTGCTTGCTGATAATTCAAGGATGCCAAAAATTCCTGCTTCAACTCTTCCTATCTCGGAATAATAATGGGTTTCGAGTACCGCAGGATCAGTAATTAATAATTTGAGAAAACGTATTATTGTAAGCGGAAGATGGACTTCGTGAATGTTTTCTTCGAGAGATGTATTGTTTTCACTGTAAAGTATTGACCATGTTTCACTATCATTGCTCCCTTCAAGACGGAATCCATTCGGGAAGGTTGATGATCCACCTGATGAAGCTGTTATTTTTATGTAATCAATCGGTACATTTTTCTCAAAATCAATAATTGTGTATTCTTTGATGGCGGCGTTTCTTTTCTTGGTACACCAATGACCTCTGTCATTAAGAATATTCTCTGCTTTAAATAAATCGCTTTCGCAACTTGAACTGCTATTTATAATTCCTTTATGAAATATTTTTTGTGAGATATTAATAAATTCCATTTTAACTCCAGCCACATTTTAATATATAAAATCTGATTTTCCCGGATAAATCAGAAATACTTCATGGTGTAATTTTTAAAAAATGATCAGCATCTTTCATTGTGATCATAGTAATACAAACAATTCTTGCAAAAAACATATTTTGCAAGATAGAGTGCAATATCATCACATACCTCAAGTGACAATATTTGTATTAATTAATATTTACAGATATATAATATTATAATTTTAAAAAAAAGATTTGTGTCAATTATAAAAAGGAAAAAGCCTCAATCCCTTAAAAGAGGGCAAAGAAAAAATTGTTAAAAATAATATTTTGATGGAATATAATAAAAATCTCTTTTCAGGTATCTCTCCTGAAATTCAGGTGGTTTAATTGAGAAAAGTTTTCCAGCAACTTAAAAGGAAAATTGATCCTGCACTTAATCTGAATAAAGCATCAATGTAAATCATGATTTTAATATCTTTCTCTTTGAAACGTGTATCTGAATTACTGAATGCATCTTGTATTTTTTCAGGATAAATAAGAATAAATGGGCCTGTAAAAACAACAAAAAGACCTATAAAGAAAATAATAGATGATAAAAATCCTTTATAAATAGTCATTGGAAATCCTATAAGAATTAAAGCAATTCCATGCAGGGGGAAAAAATGGTTTAAAATCCATTTTTTCCACATGTTAAATATTCTTTGTGGGAAAAACAATCCCAGGATCGCCATAATAACCTGTGAAAAACCTATAGTTATCAGGAAATATTTATATATTAAATTTTCCAAGCCAACTCTTTATATTTTCTGATATTAAATTTATATCTGAATCCCTTGTCAGATTATGATCTCCATCTTCAATTATAATGGAAGTACACTTTGAAGGGGAATTCCGTATAAAAGAATCGAGATTGCTGGAATCCACAACAGCATCTTTTTTCCCATGTATAAGTAGAGAAGGGATCCTTATATTTTTTATTGCAGCAAGCATATCTATCTCGAAAAGTTCTTTGATAAACCTGTTGTTCACTTTAATTCCGGTTATGAAAGTATACCCGTTGTGATCAAGGGAGTCGATTTCAATTTTATTCTTATCAGGCAGCAATTGTGTAAATGTAACCGGTGTTGCAATCAGGATAAGAGATTCAATTTCAAACATGTTTGTTGATGCAGTCAGTATAGTAACTGAAGCTCCCATACTTGATCCCATAAGGTGGATTTTTTCTATGCCTTTATTTTTGAAAAATCTTATTGCACACTTTAGATCTTCCACTTCTTCAGAAACAGAAATATCCGTAATATTACCAGAGGATTCACCGGAAAAAGTAAAATCAAAAGTCATTAGATCAAACCCGGAATCTATTATGGTATCGGCTATTCTTGTTATTTTATAACCATCCTTGCTTGAAAAAAGACCGTGACTAAAGATCAAACCTGATTTATGATTACTATTACCGCTATAAATTCTTCCTGAAAGACTTAAACCCCGATGATTTATAAATTTAAAGTTATCAACAGACATTATTTTCCTGAATATTCGAGTTTTATATATGGTTCAAAATATCCTTCAGAATCTTTACCGTCAATAGAGGATTCTCTCGGTCTTAATTCAAGATTTTTTTCTCTTTCTCGTGATATAGCCCGAGCATTGAAAATAAAGTAGGATGATTTAGCCTTGACAAAGCCCCCTTTAAGATCAAGTTCCTTAACACTTTCCACTCTTTTCATTTCAGAAATATTAATTCTAATAGCATTGCTGTTCTCTATATTATAGACACCTTTGAAAATAACTGAGTTTGTGTTGAGATATACAATAACAATTGCCCGGTAATTCTTAAAAAACCTGAAGCTATAACCGTAATCGTTCCCGTACATTAAATTCCAATTACCGCTTAATGTTTTAAAATTTAACGGTAATATATCTGCTGAAGCGTCTTTTATCGAAGTTGATAATTTGGATAATACATTATCGAAATAATAAAACATATCTCCTGAAGAAGCATAAACAGAAAAATTCGAGTTGATGAAAACGATAAGTAATAAAATATATATTTTTTCCCTTAAAGTGACTTTATTCATCAGATATTCCTTGTAACAATATATCTTAACAGATATCATAAACAAAGAGATGTGTCAATTATGATT
This sequence comes from Spirochaetota bacterium, assembly GCA_963664815.2. GTDB lineage: Bacteria > Spirochaetota > UBA4802 > UBA4802 > UBA5550 > WRGT01. The sequence goes on along the minus strand of CAXXHB010000002.1, from coordinate 198,522 downwards.
TAATATATTGACAAATATTCAAGAGGCAATCTTTTTAGTTACTTTAAAGCTTTTTGCAGGGGACGATCTGGTTTCGACTGCAATAGTGTTTCTATAGTTGCATGCCGAGTGTGCTGTCACCTCGTAAATCATGGCAGATTAAATGTAATCGCAAACGATAATTTTGCACTAGCAGCTTAATACCTGCTATGTCTTTAAACATTTTGTTTCTCAGGGAGGTTTAAAGGCATAAAATTACTGGGAATAGCCCGATTTAATGCTCCCGTGATGAGGGCAAAGCTTTAGGGAGACAGGTTTGTAATACGGCGCTTCTTCCCGGATTGCAAACTTAGATTAAATGAAGAAGATAAGCATGTAGACGCTATAGGGGTATGTTGTAGGACGCGGGTTCGAGTCCCGCCGTCTCCAATATCAGATTAATTTGCGGAGAATATCTTTCCCGTAGTCCTGTATAGAAATGTATATAATATCGCTATTTTTGCTGTTTGAATACTCGATTATCCCGAAATTTTTAAGCCATGCGATAAGGTAAAAATCAAGAAATGAAATCATAAAATAATCATTTCTTTCAGCTATATCGGTCATATCAAAAAAATCATTTGAAATATCCTCTATGCTTACTTCGGTAAAGAATCCCTGAATAAGCTCAGCAAATACATTTCTTTTTTCATGCAATTTGTCAGCGGTTTCCGGTGATGAAGGAAAAATTTCACTCCACACTGTTTCGTTCCAGAATGAGTGAAATAACCTGAAATAGAGGGTTTCTTTTTCTTTAAAGGTTTCAGATACAATTGCGATCCTATCCTTAAAAAGAATAATCCCACTTTTCTTCATTATATTCATCATCTGTTTGAGATATATTATAATCAGTTCCTTATCGCTGTTTTCTTCAAGCAGAGTTTCGGCCAGATTGTCATAAAACATATCGGGGATAGAATGATTTTTGTCGGCTATGATCTTTTCTGATTGCAGCCGTTCTATTATTGCGTTTGCCAGTGTTAATGTATAGCAGTCTCTGATTTTCATTGATCTGAATGATTCATTACTCTGTAATGATGAATGAAATTTATAAATCGAATTAAACATACTCAACGATGAATTACAAGAATTTTCAATGTAATTCCGGTTTTTAATTCTAAAATAAACCTGATTAATTTCTTTATCTTTTCTTTTTGATTTAATTTTCTTAAAAGAAGTCATTTTTTATTCTACATAATTATTAATAATTCTCTGACAGAACATGTCAGGGATTTCTGCATAAAAATAAGTCTGGACAGGGTAAGAACAAGCACGATTAATTTTAATACTTAAATAGTTTAAAATTAATTTAAAGTCAAGATAAAATTTTTTACTTAAGTATTTTTTATATAACCTCAATTTCATATGAGACATTTTCAAACATTAAAATGACTCACAAACCCGGATGAACTATAATTGTTCAGGAAAATCTAACTTGAACAAATTCCATTTAATAAGCACTGCTGCAGTTTTTAACTGTAGGCCTTATAATATAAAAATAGGGTGACCCGAAATGTGATGTATGTAGTTTATAAAATTGGAAAATAGTTCTTCGATCATATTAAAAAATATGAAAAAAGATGATATGACAGTTCAGAAAAATTTAATCTCATCCGCTACTGCCATATCATCATAAAAAATTTCATGCTGTTGTAAGTCTTCCTGCCATGTCATAGCTTATGTTGCCTTGAGTTTCAAGAGCCTTAGAAGGATTACCTTGTATCAGAGCAGCAGTGTTTTTATTTAATCCGGCATAATCAAAATTAAAATTCGGAATTTTTTTAACACTACCGAGTTCTTCTGAATACTTCTTTATTTTAACATCATATTCAGTAGCTATTACTTTCAGGTTTGCCATTATCGGCTCGAATTCATTTTCTTGAACAGGTTTACCCGAAATTAAATCCCCGGTTTTTTCTTTAAGTCTGGTGAAACTTTCATTGATCTTTACTTGAGCATCATTTACAGGGGGCGTTGCTCCTTCAATAGGAATTGAAACTCTTTCCCCGTATCCACTCATCGATGTATTGATGCTTGACATCTGTGTTGATACTTCTTCAATATTAACCCTGCCTGTAATCATTGCCTCTGAAGCAAGAGACATGAGTCTTGACGAAATATTAAGAGCCTTCTGTACAAGTTCTCTTGAAGACTGAGCGATAGCAAGTGCATCAACAAGAGATTTCTCTCTCTGCATCTTTAAAACAACATCCTGAGCGATTTTTGCATCTGATACATTAATGATGTGGCTATCTTTATTTGAGCGCTGTAAAACATTTCCCCCCGGCCTTATTCCGGTGGAATTAACATCCGGTGTTATTTTCATAAATATACCCCTCCCTGGTATAAATACTTCCATAATTTATATGAAACTCTCTTTGAAAAGAATGTCAAATTTATTTTTATTTTGTATGAATGAAATTTTAACGTTGTTCAATATTAAAATTATCTTGAATTTTAATAACATTCAAGTCTATTATTACAATGTTAGAATTAAGAAGTTTTATAATAAGAGTGGTTCTTCAGCAGACAAAGGGTATGTCATATAAAAGCCCGGCAGAGAATCTGACATTAATCTTTTAAGAAGTGTAAATTAAATGAAAAAAATTCTGTTTTTTATTACTCTTGTGTTTTCAGTTTCACAGGCTTTTGCATCTATAGCCATTCTTCCATACAGGGATCAGGCATTTGATTCAAGAATTTCAGGCAAGGAATATGCAAGACTGGTATCTCTCGGTATACTTCTGATGAAGGATACCGATGTACTGTCTCCCGAGGAAGCTGATATTGGAATGAAACAGCTGGGGATTAATCCGGAAAAGTCTGTTGATGCAGAAGATCTCAATGCTTTTGGAGTTAAATATAATCTTAAATATATTCTACTCGGATCAATAAGTAAAAGTAAGGGTGAGTTTGCTTTTGACAATGTTCTTTATTCGGTAAGAGACAGAAAAATTCTTTCCAGAAACCATAACAGCTCACGTGATATTTACAAGCTTGTTCAGCTTGAGATTAAAGAAACTCTCATTAATTTCAGTGCAAAAAAAGCAGTTACAGGTAAAACCCAGGCCGATATTGTTTTCCTCTTAGACTCATCTTACGGAATGAGTGATGAATGGAATGATGTAAAGAGTTCTATATCTGAATTTTCAACAACACTTATTGGCAGGCTTAACGTTGATACCAATATTTATCTCGCTCCGTATTCGGATAGAAGATCATATGAAACACTAACAATGCACCAGAATTCTATAAAGGAATTAAATGAAACACTCTCAAAACTCCAGCCTGGTGGTGGGATAAATCTTGAAAAATTTTCAAGTCTTCTAAACTATACAATTAAAAACATCAAGTGGAGAAGCGGAGCATCTAAAGATATTTATATCATAAATAATTCAAGACTTGGAGGGATGTTTTTTCCGGAAAGGTTCTCAGTCGAGGCAAAGAAAAAGGGGATCCATATTAATGTAATAAGCTCTGGAAGAATAGCCGGAGAATATATCGACATTGAAAGGCTTTCCGGACTTACTCAGGGGAAAAACTTCAGTGTTTCGTATCATCAGCGGGTATTTGATAAAGCAGGAACAAGACATGATATTTACCTGCAACGCGGGAGAATATTTCATTCAATAGCCGCTTACCACGAATGGGAGAAAGGAATTCTTGCTTCAGACTACAAAAACCCGAAATATGTAAAACCACCAGAATCTCTTGATGAGGTTTTTCACACAAAACAATTATTAACACCGGATAAACTGATCCAGACTTTTTCTGAGTATACAGGGATAATGATAATGCAGAAGGAACCTCTTCAGAATAACATCGGATATATTGTTTCCTCCCTGCAAAGTGAATTATCCAAAAAATCAGGTACTTTATATAATGGAAGGGTGCTGATTTCTGACGGCAAAATTTCATTCTGGGTAAAAGTTAAAAATCAGAAAATTATGGATGTTTTTGAACGGCAGGCAACCAACGGGGTTTTTCTGAAGACAGGGTTTATTATCCGGAAATCCGACTCTGATGCATACGGCATTGAATTATTACCAGTCACAGTTGATATATCTTCTGAATATATACCTCCGCTAGCGAAGACCACTCTTACTGATATAGTGAAAAACCAGGAGTTTTTTATCACCAAGGGGCTTGGTTCCCCTCCTGTATGGTTTGTTGAAGTGAAAATAGAAAATATTGAACGCTATGACCAGAAGATTGATGTGAGAGACTGACTAATGATTCAGAAGGGATTAATTCATATATATACCGGGGAAGGTAAGGGAAAAACAACTGCAGCTCTCGGGCTTTGTTTCAGGGCTGCAGGATGGGGAATTCATTCAGCTTTCATTCAGTTTATGAAGGGGCAGGAGACCGGTGAATTCCAGGCTGCTGAAAAATTCGGCGAAAGTATGTTTTTCCGGAAGTACGGAAGCAGCGGATTTATTAAAGATAAGAATTCACCATCATACAAAGAGCATCTTGTTGCATCGGAGAAAGGTTTTAAACAAGCAAAAGAAATATTAAAAGAGAAAAGATACAGTATTGTGGTTCTTGACGAGATATTGAACATGCCAGCTTTTGGCCTTCTCCACGAGAGTGAAATTATTGAATTGATCGAAATGAAACCGGAAGAGATCGAATTAGTTCTTACAGGGCGAGGAGCCTCCCCTGCAATTCTCAGTCGTGCTGATCTTGTTACTGAAATGAAAGAAATAAAGCACTATTTTGAATCAGGGGTTATTGCCCGGAAAGGAATTGAATATTGATTGATGAATTTATTTTTCAAGCTGTGAAGCGAGTAACTCCAGAGTATGTTTGACGGCAATTCTTTTTCCGGCCTGGTGGAAACCTCCGGCAATCTGCAAAACGCAGCCAGGGCAATCCATTGCAACAATGGCTGAATCGGTATTGATTATATTGGCAAGTTTACGTTCAAGTATTGGACGGGAAATCTCCGGCAGTTTGAGTGAATAAGACCCGCCCATGCCACAACACATATCACATTCAGACATCTCCTCAATCTCATAACCGGCTTTATGGAGAATCTCTCGAGGTTGTTCTGAAACTTTCAGGGTTCTTTTAAGATGGCAGGAATCATGATAAGTGATTCTACATCTCTTATGTACGCTTTTCAACTTAATTCGTCCAGCATCTATCAGCTTCGTTACAAGTATGGAAAAATCAGTTACTTTAGCGGCAAGTTTTTCTGCCATTGGGATATGCTCTGTCAGCCCAAGAATTTTAAAAGTATTAATGAATTCATATTTGAGGGCGACTGTGCATGTGGGGCATGCTGAAACTATATAATTTGTGTCCTGTTCAAGCAGAGCTATAATATTCTCCAGCGCATTACCGGCAGCAGCATCATATGCACCGCTATATCTTGCAGGAGCACCACAGCAGGTTTGTCCCTGCGGATATATAACTTCTATCTCTGCACTATTAAATATTTTGACAAGATCTATCCCCATCTTTGGGTATGCAAAATCGATGAGACAGCCGGAATAGAAAGCAACCTTTTCATCATAGTGGGGCTGCGTTATTTTAGTAAACTCATCCCTGAAAGGGACAGCAGCTATTGCTGGAAGGCTTCTTCCCTCTGTAAGGCCTGACAGAAAAAGCGGAAGGTGTCTTAAATAACCTCCGCTGGTAAAAGGCTTTCCGGCAACAGATGCAGTGCGAAGCATCGCATGAAATAATTTACGGTTATTAACAATACTGAAAATAATTTTTGATGGAACAGACAACCCTTTTTCTTTTACAATTCGTCTTCTGATTTCCAATATCATTCCGGGGATATCCAGCCTCCCCGGGCATATCTCACGGCAATTTCCACATTGTATACATAAACTCTGTATCTCTTCGGAGTTCTTTAATTCCTCAAACCATGCAGTCAGTATTGTTCCTATGCCTCCTGTATATGTCTTGCCGAAAACATGCCCACCTACAAGCCGGAAAACAGGACACACATTAAGGCAGGAACCACATCTTATGCATTGCATTGCTTCTGCAAATTCCGGGTCTTTCGCCATTTCAGAACGCCTGTTATCCAGGAGTACAATGTGAAGATTTTTCATCGTACCATCAATGTTTGGTGTTTGGCCGGTAATTATTGAAACATAACTTGTAATAATCTGGGCTGTTGCACTACGAGGGAGGGCAGTTAATATTGGAACTATATCATCAAATTTTTCAACGAATTTCTCAATGCCTGCAAGGATTATATGAATTTTTGGCAGGGTTGTCACCATTCTTGCATTACCTTCATTGGTTATTATTACAATACTGCCTGTTTCTGCCACAGCTATATTTGCTCCAGTTATACCCATGTCTGCCGAAAAAAACGCATTTCTCATCTCCTTTCTGGCTACGTTAACTAGTTCCGGGATATTATTTGACAAAACTTCATTTATCTCACTGCTGAAAAGTACAGACACCTCTTCTTTTGTCATATGTATTGCAGGCATAACCATGTGAGAGGGTTTCTGTCCAGCCAGTTGTATTATCCATTCCCCCAGATCAGTTTCCCTGACAGAGATACCGTTTTCTTCAAGATGCTTGTTAAGATGTATCTCTTCACTGGCCATTGATTTGGATTTAACAACGGATTTAACATTATTGTCCTTTGCTATATTAATAATATAGTCAACTGCATCCAATGCTTTTTTTGCGATAAAAACTTTTGCTCCGTTTAATTCAGCATTGCGTTTGAATTCTGCAGTAAGTAATTCAAGATTTGCAGCAGCGAATGCTTTTCTTTCCGCGATTATATTTCTCAGGTCTTCAAAGTCTATTCCTTCGTAGGCTTTTGCACGATTAATTTTAAAAGTTTCGGAAAATTTTCCAAGTGCACCTGTCAAAACAGTATTATTCACTGCCTTGATTATCGAATCTTTAAAATCATCCTTCATTCATTCTCCCGCTATTTCATCATCGATAAAAATAATAATCAATCTCTTCGGACCATGAACACCAATAGTAAGTACACGTTCAATATCGGCGGTTCTGCTTGGTCCTGTTATAAATGCAATATATCTGTTGTTTGCAGGATTCATTTTTCGGAAAAGATCAACCTTTCCTTCAAGAATCTTGTATGTATATGTTATTGCCATATGTATATCAGGAAGAGTGGAGACAAGTCTATGTTCAACCAGTGTCTGATTTGCAACCAGTGAACCTGTATCTGAAAGAGCATACTCCATTTCACTAATTCCAACAAGAGAATCAGCCGCAGTTTCTCTTGTGATCTGGAATTTTAGTCCCGGAACTCTCTCTTCAAGATATATCTCATTCACATCTTTTGCAAAAGTACCTTTTTGCCAGAGAGCATACAACCCGGGAGAATCAGATACTCCTTCTGCTTCAAGAAAAGACAATATAAAATCCAGCGCCTCGTCTTCTGTTGTAAAACGAAAGATCTCCGCTCCGGCTGCTATAGCCTTAATCCTGAATTCTTCGAACATATATTCACCACTTTATATTTTTTCAGATAGCATACTCTGATCATGGTATTGATGTAATATAACAATAAACACCATCTAAAGAAAATTCAACTGATAAATATTATATAGTTTCAAATTGATTTTCGGCCGTCGATGTCTGGATTATATATATGAATAATACAAAAAGGGCAATAAAACGGAGAAGGACTGTTAAAAAATATCTACTTCCACCATAAATAAAGAGGATGAAAGCAGACAATTTTAACTATAATTTATTTTCGAAAATTACTGCATGCAATATTTAAAATTTATTGTTTAAATAATCTGATATCATTTTATCATATTCGGACGTAGTTTTAAAAACTTTATAAGCAAGTTTAAGATTTGTTTTAAGTGATACTTCACCATTACTTTTTCTCATATCATCAAGAACGGTTTTATAATCAGCAGGGTCAATAACCACTGTTACACTCTGAAAATTTTTTGCTGCAGAACGGAGCATAGTAGGCCCTCCGATATCAATATTCTCGATAGCGTCTTCAAATGTACATCCTGGTTTGGATATAGTTTCTTTAAATGGATAAAGATTTACTACCACCATATCTATTGGTTCTATACCATGCTTTTTCATTGTTTCCACATGTTCAGGATTTGCACGAAGCCCAAGAAGCCCTCCATGAACCTTTGGATGGAGTGTCTTTACTCTCCCGTCAAGCATCTCCGGAAAACCGGTATACTCGGAAACATCCATAACATTAAGTCCGGAATCCCTTAAAATTTTAGCAGTACCGCCAGTAGAGAGAAACTGAACACCAAACTCGGATAGATTCTTTGCAAAATCAACTGATCCGGTTTTATCAGAGAGACTTATTAAAACTTTTTTAATCAATGCCATAATTTTTTATCCTTAATTAAAATATTCAACCAGTCGTTTGTATATAATTATAATAGCCAGTTGAAATATCTGTGGTGATAATGAAGAGTGTCTATCACTTCACAGCTTATGTTAAAATTGGAATAATTTCATTCATGCAATAGTTCAACAATTTTATACATACGTATCCAAATTATAATACTCTTTATTCTTTATTTATCAGCTTCCTGTAAACTCAGGTTTCTTCTTTGCTGCGAAGGCTTTGAATGCAGCTGTTACATCATTAGAAGGAATAGTGTAATTACTTACAGCGGCATTAAACAACAGGCCGTCTTCAACTGACTTGCCAATCCCGTATTTTAATACAAATTTAGATGCCTGAACTGCAAGAGGTGAATTAGCCGCAATCTCATTAGCAAGAGTTTCTGCTTCTTTTAATAGTTCTTCATAGTTTTCAAAAACATCATTTATCAGGTTTATACGCATTGCTCTTTCTGCACTGATTTTCCTGCATGAATATGCCATTTCTCTGACATGTCCTTGTCCTATAATATTTGGTATCCTCTGAAGCACTCCGACATCGGCAACCATACCCACTGAAGCTTCCAGAAGTGAAAATTTTGCATCCTTTGTAGCGAGTCTTATATCGCATGCACATATCAGATCAAGGCCTCCTCCAAAACACATTCCCTGTACTGCCGCAATAACCGGTTTTCTGCATTTTTCAATACAGCTAAGCCCGTCCTGCAGTTTAAGAAGCTTTTTCATAAAACTTCTTCTTTGTCCTGCACTTTGTACGGGTGTTCCAAGTTCAGGTAGTTCTGGTACCATTTCTACAAGATCAATTCCAGTATTGAAATCCTTCCCCTTCGCAGCAACAATAATAACTCTTATGTTATCATCCTCGTCAAGATCCTCAAATATAGGAAAAGTCTCTTTCCACGCCGGCGGGTTCATGGCATTCTTTTTTTCTGGCCTGTTGAGCCATACCCACGCAATATGTTCCTTCTTTTCCACAAGGTAATATTTATATTCCATTTTAAATCTCCTTTAATCTGATATGCTCAAAGATTTATAAATATAAAATTAACTGTCAACAACGTTACTTCTTAAAAAAACGATTAGGAAAATTACTGAAAAAATTTTTTTTGTTTCACAATATTTCATGTTTATTACAATACATTATGGATATTAATATGAAATTAAAAAAATTTCCCCCTCGATTTTCCGGAGTTCTTCTCGCTATCGGTGCAACAATGATATGGTCCTGGAATTATATAATTGCAAGAGGTTTTCATGAGGTTATTCCCCCTGTGACACTCTCTTTTTTAAGATGGTCTGTAGCTTTAACGGTAATTACACCATTTTCAATTAAACATTTCATCAGGGATATTTCAGCAATAAGTAAGAATGTTAAATACATTATTTTAATCTCGTTTTTTGGTGTAACCTTATTCAACACATTGGTTTATATAGCAGGACATTCAACGGAGGCTATTAATCTTTCATTGATCGCAATCACTACTCCTGTTTTTATTCTAATTTTCAACAGAATTTTTTTTAAAGAGAAAATGAATATCATAAATATAGCAGGAGTTTTTCTTACACTTTCCGGGATAGTTATATTGATCTGCAGAGGTTCACTGAAAGTCTTATTTGCTATTTCTTTTACTCCGGGTGATCTTTGGATGCTTTTTGCGGCTATTACCTTCGCTCTTTATAGTTTTCTCCTCAGAAAAAAACCTGCAGGCATTGGTGGAGTATCTTTTCTGTTTGTCACTTTTGCGGCCGGGCTCGTAATGCTTTTACCCTTTTTTTTATACGAATTTAATTCTGAAAAGCAATTTTCTTTCAGTATTAGTATTATCTTCTCTATTCTTTATATTGGAATTTTTGCTTCAATCGGAGGATTCTTTATGTGGAATAAAGCTGTAGAGCAGATTGGGGCGGCAACATCCGGAATTATTTACTATTCACTCCCTCTTTTCAGTACTTTCTGGGCAATATTGTTTCTAGACGAGCATATTCAACTGATGCACCTTGTTAGTTTGATTTTTATTATCAGCGGAATATTAATTGCGACTAAAAAAAGGTAAAATGATTACTATATATTATTTCTGATTTTCTTGTCTTCTTTTTAAAGTTTTAAAAGCATAATAAACAGCAAGTCCAAGCAGCAGGATTGCGATTGCTGCAATATTATAATTCCTTATAATAACTGAAATTTTTTGATTCACCATCTCCCAGTTATTGCCAATTGTATATCCTGTATAAATCCATAAAAAATTCCATGCAAGAGCACTAACAGTTGCCATAAAAAAAACCTTTATTCCGTTGAGTCCAGAAATCCCTGCAACAATAGAAATAACTGATCTTATTCCCGGGAGGAACCTGTTCATGATAACGACATAATATCCATATTTACTGAACCATTTTTCAGCTGATAATATTTTTTGATTTGAAAAAACTTTTATTTTTGTATTAAGAAAAAATTCCATTTCGAGATAAGCACCGGCATAAAAAAGGAGAATGAATCCGATTGAACTTCCGATTGTAGTTACTGTATAAACGATAAAAAAATCGAGTTTACCTACACCAACAAGAAAGGCGCCGAATACAGTAATTGTATCTCCAGGAACAGGCGGGAAGAGGTTTTCCATTACAGCGCTTCCGAATAAAAAAATGTACAGATAATATATATTCCAATGCATAATGCTGTCAATACTTTGTGTTAACAACGATTCCATCTCAGACCTCCGCAGAAATATAAATATCCGCTTTCAGGATTTACTATCCTTTGACTATAAGTAAATCCTGTTGACATTTTCTTTCATAATTCTAAGATACTTTTATTACTTTTTTGTTCAATCAAAATAATTTTCTAAATGTCCTTTTACAATAAAGGATTGAGATTATATAATACTTATATTAAATTTTTCGGTTTATTAACTTAAAATATATTATTTATAACAGGTTTTAAATGAGACGAATTCTCTGTTATGGTGATTCCAATACCTGGGGATGCAATCCGAGAGACAGCTCCCGTTTTGATGAGAAAACCAGGTGGCCCATGGTTATGGGATCCTTTCTGGGAGATGAATATTTCGTGATTGAAGATGGATTAAATGGAAGAACAGTTCTTGATTTTTCACCGGTAAATATAAAGGCAAACGGAATAGAGTGGATAAAATCAGAAATATGTAACTATCTCCCGCTTGACATTACTCTTATATGTTTAGGTCTGAATGATATCTTTATCGGGGATAACACAACTTTAGACTCAATATCATATGGCATTGAACAGATTGTTGATGTATTAAGAAAAAGCCACATGGATGCAGGTTTTTTACCTCCTGAAATTATAATAATGTCTCCTCCGCAGTTCAATACAGATATTGAAGAGATTCAATTTTTTGAACTAGAGGTTAATAAACTTAAAGGATTACCTGAAAAATACAGACAACTGTCTAAACAGAAAAATACCCAGTTTTTTGATACCTCTGTTTATGTAACAGGGAGCAGCCTTGACGGATCGCACCTTGAAGCGGAAAGTCATATTCATCTCGGCAAGAAAATTGCGGAATTTATTCTGAACGGATTTAATTAGAATGCCGGTTTTCTTTAATAAGCATCTTCAGATTATTTTCTGTGTAACACTCATCTCAGTGATGGAGGTTTCCTGTATCGCCCCGGTACTTCCAAGGATTGCTGAAGCACTTTCAATAACAGCAGGAGAGGCAAATTTACTTATTGTAGTATTTACAATGCCTGGAATTGTTCTTTCTCCGTTTTTCGGTATTGCTGCTGACAGATTCGGGAGAAAAAATGTTCTTGTACCGGCACTTCTTATTTTTGGCATATGTGGCACAATTGCAGGATTTACAAAAAGCTTTTCATTTCTACTCTTACTTCGTTTTTTTCAGGGAGCGGGAGCCGCATCATTAGGATCAATAAATCAGACTATTATTGGTGATATTTTTCCAGGTAAAGAGAGGGTTTCCGCTATGGGATACAATAGTTCTATTCTTAGTATCGGAACCATGCTTTATCCTTCAATTGGTGGTGCAATAGCAATGCTTGGATGGCATTACCCTTTTTTTCTTGCAGCCATGGCTTTTCCTGTATCACTGCTTGTCATCTTCGGACTTGATTACAAGGAACCGGTTAAAAATGGAAAGATAAGAGAGTACCTGAAAAGGTCTTTTAAACTGATAAAGAAAAAAGATCTTCTTTTTCTCTATGGAGGCACATTAGCCGCTTTTATTCTGCTTTACGGAATACTTCTTGCATTTTTTCCATTTTACATGAAAAATCATTTTCATGCCTCATCACTGGTAATCGGCCTTGCGATGTCAACATCATCAATCGGTACTATCATAGGGTCTTTTAATCTTGGTAAGCTTGCGGGGAAGTTTTCATCGAAAAAGCTTCTTGTATCAGCATACCTGATTTATCCGTTGGCGCTTGCCGCGGCATATTTTATGCCGGGAATCCTGCTTTTTATTTTTCCGGTATTTTTATATGGATTTGCAAATGGTATATTAATACCGAACATTCAGACGCAAATTTCAATTCTTGCTCCGGATGAATACAGGGGAGCGTTCATGTCAATTAATTCATCAGTTCTCCGTCTCGGTCAGACCATCGGGCCTCTTCTGTCAGGCATAATTGTCACAAGGTTCGGAGAGGAATATGTCTTTATTTCAGGAATTATATTTGCCCTTGTTGCAGCAATGTTTATAGGAAATGGAATTCATGAGATGGGAAGGCTTGAGGGAAGGTAGAACAAAGAGCTTTAGTTGCAGATATTCTTGACTCTATCCAGAAATTCAATCATATCATTATCGTTGCAGGAGTTCATTTCTTTGAGAAGGGTGTCATCATTTACAATTTTCTTCAATATTTTACCTCGTTCCGGCGAATTTATGTGTGAGAAACATTTTTCTTCTTTTAAAAGTCTTTTCACATTCTTTAACTTATTAAGAATATATTCGATATTTTCCGGTATATATTTTTCAATCTCACGTCTGAGCCTTGCAGCCATTGCAGGAGAGGCCCCGCTTGTAGACAGAGCAAATATAAGGTCTCCTTTCCTGGCGAAAGATGGTATATAGAAGGAACAACTCGGTGGGTCATCAACAGCATTTATCAGTATTTTCCGCTCCTCAGCTTCGCTAAAAACTTCGGCGTTTACTTTCATGTCATTTGTTGCCGAAAAAACAAGGTAAGCTCCATCCAGGTCACCATTCCGATACTTTCTTTTCGTAAGAATAATCCGGTCACTAAACAATTTCTCTGCATTGATTATTTCATTGTTGAACTCCGGTGAAATTACTTTCACTTGCGCGCCGGCTTCAATGAGATCGGAAACCTTTCGTGCTGCGACCTCTCCTCCCCCAATAATAACAACAGGTTTACCGTTCATGTTAACCATGATAGGATAGAGATTCATTATCTGTTAATCTCTTCAGGCATAGGAAACTCCTCTCCATGCCCTTTCAAATATTCTTTCTTTTCACTATCAAGACCTATCTCATCATCAGTAAGATAGCATGCCGGGTCAGGAGCCCAGGGATTATTATAAATTCTGTAACCGCGAACTCTCATTGAACCGGTGCAGATTTCTTTATAACTGCAAAGCCTGCATCTCCCTTTGATATGCTCCGCTTTATGCTTAAGACCTCTCATTAGTGGGTCAGATTCATCCATCCAGATATCTCCAAAATTTCTATCACGAATATTTCCGAATGTATAATCCTGCCAGAACTGATCCGGATGTACATTACCGAAAAAGTCTATATTGGAAATCCCCACACCAGATGAATTTGCAGCACCGCCGTTCCATTTCAGCATTGAGTAAACATTTTCAGCTTCAGGCATATTTTTTTCTTTCATTTTAAGATATGTATAAACTCCATCTGCATGATTATCAACTGTCAGTATATTGATATCGAGTTTTCTGTTAAAATAATCCTGAGTCCTTTCAAGGATTATATCCATTGCTTTTCTCGATTCAGTATGAGTAAGGTCATCTTTTGAAATGGAACTACCCCGGCCTGAGTAAACAAGGTGATAGAAACACGCCCTGTTAATCTGCTCTTTTTCAATAAAATCAAAAATTCCGTGAAGATCTATATAATTTCTTTCAGTTAAAGTGAGTCTCAATCCCACTCTCTGATTAACAGCTCGGCAGTTATCAAAACCTTTCATGGTTCTTGTGAAAGCGCCCTGCACGCCGCGAAATTTATCATTTACCGCTTCGAGCCCGTCAAGGCTTATACCAACATAAACAACTCCGGAATCTTTCACTCTTTGAGCCGTTTCCCTGTCAATCAACGTACCGTTAGTGGAAATTACCGGGCGTACATTTTTTTTGGAAGCATATTCAAGGAGAGTAAAAAGATCATTTCTCATAAATGGTTCTCCACCGGAGAAAAGAAGTGAAGGGATTCCGAAATCTGAAAGTTCATCAATTAGCTTTCGTGCCTCAACTGTTGTCAGTTCACCATTATACTTTTTGTTTTCAGAATCAGTGTAACAGTGAACGCATTGCAGGTTGCATGTACGGGTGGTGTTCCATACAACTATTGGTCGTCTCTCACTGGCAAGCTTCTGAACCTTGTGTGGAGAGTTCCCGTGACAGTCAGGACCTGACTCCTGGCCATACCTAAGCCCGTCACCGGTAGAAGATCCCCCGCAGTAGATTTTGCCTATATCAATCATGATTTAACCTTTTCCATTCATTAAAATCTTCTGAAAAATACTTTATCCTTTGTTTCTTAAACTCTTTCAGTGAGGAGAGTGCAAGATAATCTTTTATCCCGCTTTTTGTTGAAAGCCTGTTAATTATATCTTTAAGTTCATCTTCAGATTTCGCATGAATCATTGCGAAAAGAGGATGTTCCCATCTGCCGGGATACACAGTTCTCAGATATAAATGAGAGATGGCCCCCTCTTGAATAAACAATTCAAAGTCTGTCTTCATGTCAATTTTCCACGCTGTCATTGCATTAGAAGTATAACCAGCACTACGGTGTTTAAGAACAGCCGCATATCTCTTCATAACTCCTGCAGCAAGAAATTCGGAGAAATATGAGAGGAGCTGCTTCTCACCATGAATATATTTTCCGTTTACAGCAATTTTCTGAAATGGCTTTCTTTCAAGCGGTAAATCATTCTGAAGTAGAAGAACCGCTTCTTTCATCGTTTCATCAGGATTACCATAATTTATAGTTCCCGTACTATGAACCTGAGTAAATCCGCTGTCATTTTCAGATTCACCAATATTAAGAAACACGCCAATTTTTAAAAGTTTTTCATTCCTCAGAATCAAAGAATCAACAGCCCCGGATTTAAAGGCAAGAATAGAAACTGCTCTGTAAAAATCCTCCTCGTTCTCTCCTGCGAGTGTAAACCATATATTGTACCTGTGGTTTCTGAGATAGTTATGACTGACTCCAGGATGTAAATTTATAACTGAAGCTGCTAAATCTACTCTATCGTCCGGTACTTCAAACGCCACAAGGCTCAGAAAATATCCAAGCTTTTTCCCATCGAATATTCCGGAAATATTTCTTATTATTTTGTTTTCTTTCAGGCGTGAAACTATCTTCAGAACTTCATCTTCGCTCATGCCAGTTTCTTCTGCAATTTCAAGGAAAGGTTCACTTATGGCGGGAATTCCTTTCTGAAGCCTGTTGAGTATAAGCGCCTCTTTCTCGCTGAATTCCATCGGATCACCCTTTCAGTGGCTTGTAAAGGCAGTATGGTTCTTCTTCCATGAAGTTACCGCTTGAATAATAAGCTCTTGCCCTGCATCCGCCGCAGACACCCTTATATTCGCAGATTCCACATTTTCCTTCAAGTGAATTAAAATCCCGGAGTTTCATAAAGAGGTCGGATTTCTCCCATATCCCGTTAAACGGAGTTTCAAGGACGTTTCCTGCAGAAACCGGTAGGTAACCGCACGGTTGAACATCACCCCGATGAGAGATAAAGCAGACTCCGGTTCCCGCAAGGCATCCTCTTGTCATCGCGGCCATTCCATCTGTTTCAAAGGTTAGGGAGCGTCCTTCTGTTTTAGCTCTTTGCCTGATTATCCTGTAGTAGTGAGGGGCACATGTAGCTTTAAATTCTATATTCACTATACGTGATCTGTCATAGAACCAGTGAAGAACTTCTTCATATTTAGCATCAGAGATCATATCACTCTCTGCAATTTCAATACCGCATCCCACCGGAACAAGCATAAATATATGAAGAGCAGAGGCTTTTTCCTTGAGTGCAAGTTCAAGAATCCCCTCTATATGATCAACATTTCTCTTTGTGATTGTTGTGTTAAATTGAAACTCCACACCAGCTTCTTTTAAAAGCCTGGCACCATTCAGAGCTCCATTAAATGCACCATTTACACCGCGAAAATTGTCATGACTTTCGGCATCTGTACCGTCTATAGATATACTGACCCTTGATATTCCAGCACCTTTGATCTTTTCAGCTGCATCTTTATTTATCAGTGTACCGTTTGTAGCTAGTGCTGTTTTTAAGCCTCTATCTACTGCGTATTTTGCAATTTCAAATATATCTTTTCTGTAAAGCGGCTCTCCACCTGTAAGAACAAGAATTGGGGTATAATTTGTAGAGATATTGTCAAGAATTCCTTTTATTGTATCTAAATTTAATTCTCCGGTGAAACTGCTGTCTTCAGCCTCTGCACGGCAATGTGCACATTTTAGGTTGCACATCTTTGTAAGTTCCCAGAATATGAGCTTGGGTGAATTTTTATTCATCATTTAATAAAAAGGTCCTCCAGAAATTTCGTGTTTTTTTTAAGAGACTCGCCGGATTCATGTTCGTCGGAACAGTTTCTCTGTTTTTTTAAATTAACAATAGGATTATGAAGGGTTTTATTCATAATCTGGCATGTAATATCTTCAACTAGTTTGAAATCTTCTTCTGACAGATGTTTCATTTTTTTATTTCTGTATCTGCCGAGTTCTTTTTCTCTGATTTCATTGAATTTGTTTTTAATCACTGTAATGGTTGGAGCGATTGAGAGTTCATCATACCAGTTAACAAACTCCTCAACATCTTCATCAATAATTCTGTTAGCCTTCTCCAGTTCCTGAATTCTTCCCCTCATATTGGCTTCAGCAATATTTTTCAGGTTGTCAACATTATAAAGATAAACATTTTCAGTATCAATTACTGCAGGTTCAATATTCCTGGGTACCGCAATATCAATAAGGAAAATAGGTTTCCCTTCCCGTTCAAACATAATATTTTTTATATCTGCGGAGGTTATAACATGATGGGGTGCAGTTACCGATGATATAACGATATCAACTTCAGCAAGAGCCTGATCCACTCTTGTGAGGTTTATTATTTCGGCTTTATAATCTATATCATTGCATATTCTTTCGGCGTTTTCTGAAGTCCTGTTTGCCAGTACAATTTTTTTCAGATTCTCTTTTACCAGGTATTTAAGTATAAGTTCTCCCATTTCACCTGCGCCAATTAGAAGAGCGCTTCTAGAAGAAAGATTGGGAAAAATGTTTTTTGCCTGCTCAACGGCGATGGATGCCATTGAGAGTGGATTCTTTGAAATATCTGTTTCATTACGTATTTTTTTCGAAGTAGTAAATGCTCTGTGAAAAAGTTTATTCAAAATCGTTCCAGTGGTACCACACTCAACTGCTTTCCGGTACGATTCCTTGATTTGTCCGGTAATCTCATTCTCACCTATAACCATTGAATCAAGAGATGAAACAACAGATAATAGATGCTTCACGGCATCAGTACCATATTTTGAATATACAGAGCTCATAAATTGCTCATGTGGGAGTTTTGTATAATATTCCATAAGCCGTTTAATTGTTTCAACAGCAGATTCGCTGTCATCGGCAGTCATATATATTTCAACTCTGTTGCAGGTAGAAACATAAACTGATTCTTCCACTCCAGCCTCTGAAAGTCTTTCATAAAAAGCGGAAAGCTGGGATACCGGTAGAGAAAAAAGTTCCCTTGTTTCAACAGGGGCCGTTTTGTGACTCAAACCTAATACTATAAGGTGGCCGAAATTCAGGGAGTTATTATTTTCTATTTCCATAATTTTAATACCCGGGCAATTTTGAAATTTTATATATTACTATCTAAATAATAATATTAGATATCTTTTCGGAAGCTGTTAACTGGGATTTTTTATTTTTCATAAACAATCTGATACATCTTCACATTTAACTGTTTTTAAAATATATTAGAGATCATTTTCTGCAATTTTCTGATTATTTTACTGGCAATAAAAAAAACAAGCATAATTAATAAGTGATGCGATATTGAAGCCGTTCTCCACAGAGGATAAAGACCGGAACAGATCTGGAAAGATTTTATTGTAATTTTCTCTGGAGTAGCTATATCTTTGGATATTTATCTTTCAAAGCGGAATCATATAAAATTTATATATTTTCCAATAATTCATGAATTTGAATCAGTACTTCTCAATAAAACGCATTATTTATAGCATAAATTCAATATTAGAGTATATTGATTATGCTGGTTTAATTTAAAATTAAACATTTTATACCCTCTTTTTTCATTTAAAAGATGGAAAAGCATGGTTTACTTTTTTATGCATTTCCAATAAAAAATATTTTATACTTGAATATTTCTCCAACGGGTAATTAATATATCAACACTTAAAAATAAAATCGGGGCTTTTTAATGGCAAAATGTATAATTGTTGATGACTCAAAATTTATGAGAAAAATCATTGCTGATATTCTTATTAATGGTGGACACACTGTGGTTGGAGAAGCTGATAACGGTCAGGGTGGAATTGATCTTTATGAAGAGGTAAAACCTGATTTCCTGACAATGGATATTACCATGGGTGGAAAAGATGGCATAAATGCAGTGAAAGAAATAAAGAAAAAAAATCCTGGATCTAAAATAATAGTTGTTTCGGCACTAAATGAAAAAACTATAAAAATGAATGATGAGAATATTGAAGCTGACGCATATTTAACAAAGCCATTTAAAAAAGAAGAACTCCTTACTCTTGTTGATAGAATTTTGTCATAGTGTTTCCTGATGCCTGAAGAATTTATTAAATTATATACCGTAAACAGCCAACCCGATTCTGCATATTTCCTCAATAGCGGAAGTGTGTATCTCTATGCTTCAAATATTGATAAATATGCTATTAAGGGACAGAATCTCATAGTTGGTGCAACTGAGTTAATCATGAATAACCTGCTCAATCAGCAAACCCAGAGAATTGAAACAGCTATTGCTTCAAGAGAGACTTCAATTAAAAAAATCCCTGCTGAAAAATTTATCAGCGGAATGGAAAAATTTTCATTTCTTATTAATACATCAATTGTACTTGCAAAACAGGTTTTGCTGACCAATAAAATTATTAATAAAAATATTGTTGCACTTGAAGGTAAAGAAAAACAGCTGCGCGAATTATCAATAAAGTTTTACAAGGCTGTTTTTAATCTTAATCAGGAATATGAAAAAAGAAAACTTCCATGGATGAATGAGATATTAAAAAAAAATATTACTTCAATTAATTATAAAAGAGGGGAAGCCTTCTACAGATCTCAGGATTCACTTACAATAGAATCATCAAATCAATTATCAGATAAAATGATAGAATACACCCGCGGTTCAATTATCTGTGAGGAGAATACAGCAGGAGAAGAGATGTACATTCTTCAATCCGGGGCTATTGACGTTGAAATAGGGGGGAATAAAGTTGCAACTATTGACAAGAGAGGCACTGTCATCGGTGAAATGGCTCTCCTGCTAAATGAGAAAAGAACGGCTACTTTGAAAGCAAAAAATAATACTGTAATAACACTAATTAAAAAAAATGAATTAAAAGAAATATGTGAAAAACAGGAGGATCTTCTGAAAAACATAACCTATTCTTTGGCCCAGAAGCACTATTTTAATGTAATTAAAATAAGCACGATAAATAAATCCCTTATTGATCATCAGCTGGATAATAATGGAAGTGAAGATAAAACTATCGGCCAGGTTGAAAGAATAAAATCAGATATTGGCAAATTAAAAAACGAACTTGAAGAAATTCTCTTTAAAAAGAAAGTAGAATTTCTTAAGCCGATAGTTGATGAATTATAGGATTATACAGCTTCATGTACTTTTCAATGTCTTTAACCAGTTTAATTCAGCTTTCAAGTGATGTTCAAGATATGATAAAATATGTCTGTAAGAATTGTCATTTGCATCTTTTTCAATTTTTTCTTTAATACTATCAATTTTTTCTTTAACCATGGTTATTCTTTCTTCAAGGAACTGCTCTTTCTGTTCCTCTGTGAGATTATCAAAAAACATCAGAACGATATCTACGTCAAAATGTATAAAATTAGTATCAAAGTATTGCTTTAATAGTTTTTTATAATGTTTTTTTCCGGCAGGAAGTATCTCATATACGTATCTTTCGGGATTTCCACTCTCCTTTTCCGTTCCAACTCTTTTTACCCATCCATTTTCAACAGACTTTTTAATTGCATAATAAATTGAACCGAATTTAATATCAACATAATCTTCAAGTCTTTCCACTATCTTTTTTTTAATCTCATAACCATAGAGATTTCCTTCCATAAGAAGACCAAGAATAGTAATTTCAATTTTCATTCCATCACTCCTGAATTTGTATCACTTTATTATTATTTTACTGCTGTTTTTAATAATTATATTAAAATAAAAATTTTTAAACTTTTCCACTAATATATAAAGAATTCCTGTTAAAAAATAAAAAAAATATAATATTTTTTATACACTATAAGACTATTCTTTATATTTTATACTAATTAGAGCAAAAAGCAATAATATTATTTGAATAATTAAAAAAAATATACTTTTTTAAACATTTTTTTTTAAATAAAGAATTCATATGTGGATTTGGAGTGATCGGTACTTTTTAACCTTGAATAAAAGTATCTGATTTTTATATATTACAATATGGTTGTAATCAATTCTCATAATTTTAAATATATTTGAAAATAAAAGCTCTGATTTTAAAAACACAAAAGGAGATTTATTCATGAAGCTGGTTAATACTCTACAGAAGTTAAAAGATGGAGTAGATTTAAAAATTGTAGCTCTTGGTGACTCCTTAACATTCGGCTGGATGACGGAATATGGATATATTGATTATCTAAAAACAATGATAAAACAAGAGTATCCTGCCTCAATTTTTTCCATTTTCAACAAAGGAATCCCCGGAGACACTGCCAGGGATGGGCTCAGAAGAGTGGAAAATGATGTTATACGATTATCTCCTGATCTTGTATTAATACAATTCGCGCTTAATGATGCATATACCGGATTCTCTCCTGAAGATTTTCAGTCAAATCTTGAATCAATAATTTTAAAAATAAAAGATAGAGACAGCACCGAAATAGCACTTTTAACATCTGTCGCATTATTAAATCATGCAGAAAATAAATTTGCACAGGAATATTACAAAAAAATATCAGAAAGCGGTTTAAAGTATAATATTCCTGTTGTAAAAGTTCATGAATATTGGGAGACGAAAATAAATTCGGGTATTAAGCATACACTCCTTGTTCAGTTAGACGGTATCCATCCAACTGAATCGGGATATAAGTTTATGGCCGAAGCAGTTTTTGATTTATTCAGATAGTTTATTTTATCAGTTCATCAAGCTTCTTTTTCAAATCAGTGTTTACATTAGTAAACTCAATTCCCATCCCGGCTCTTGCAGCTTCTGTTTCATCGTTTCTAACCCATTTAACAATTCCCTTAACTTCAAGCTCTCCATGACCCGGCATATGAATTATCATGTTTACTTCAGAACCTTTCCCGAGAGGTTCTGGTGTAGAAATAAAAATTCCACCTTTGCTTAAATCAACTGAAGAGCTGAAAGAGGCATGTTCTTCAGAAAATACCTCGGATTTAATCCCTTTTTTTATTCTTTCGTTTTTTCTTTTATCTGACATATAATTACCTCTTAATTTATCAGTTCCAAAAAATTTATTATGTAATCAATATTATGTTTACTTCTTTCTGATTCAGTTATATTCAAAATTTATTTATTATGATAATACCATTTTACAGTATTTTGATAAGTTTTAAAGATGATTAGGTTATTTGTAACATTACAAGATATATTAATAACTGACTTCAGATTTACAATATACCTATTGACAAAATTTACAATCTTTTTTTTATACTTATTTCACTTTAGTACAAAGAGTTGGCTATAAATCTCAATTTATAATCACTATGAGCTTTGCTGGATTTTAAATAAAACTACATTTCTAATTATATATAAAAAAGATATTTATTGTAAAATTAAAAAAAAGTTATATACTCAAGTAGATCTCTCCGAAATCTTTAAATATAAAGTCATAGAAGTTCTTTTAGAATTATTAATTTTTAAAAAACAGAATAATTAACTGATGAATCATGAATTTGTAAAAGCCTTCATCCTTCATAAAAAAGTTCTTTTCCCTCATTGCACTACCTGTGTGCTTTTGAGACATTCAACTTTTTCAGAAGGTCTGAAAAAGAGGGATAAAATTATTACTTATCCTATAAGAAATATTTTTGATCTTCTTATAATTAGAAGGCGTGTTGCCATTTTAGCAGAAATAACTGATTTAGAAGAGAAGGATGGAAAAATAAATTTACATCTTAAGGGTATAACAAGAGTTCATATTATAAAGATTAAAGGTATACATGAAGCCTTTTACAGCATAATACAACCGGATGTAAACAATACAGATCCGGAATTAATAAAGGAACTTAGAAAAAAAGCGCAGGAACTTGTTTTTCTTATCAATGTACAGGAATCTGACCGTTTAATTGAATTGATGAATTTCTTATTTGAACTAAATCAAATAACTGATTTTATAGCCAATTATTTTGTATTGGATTATAAACTACGAATTGAACTGCTTAATGATACTGATATAAAAAAAAGAAGTGTAAAGCTTTTGAAGAAACTTAATCAGCTGATAAAAAAAATGGAATAGCCGGGTAAAATGTAAAATGAAAAAAGATCTAAGAGATCAGAACGTTTATTATTCGATAAATTGGTCGCGTCTGTTTGAATATGACAAATATGAGGCAAGAAGAGTTTTGCCGGAGCTTCCCGGAATTATCTGGATACAAAATAAAATTAACAGAAAAATGGAGTCCACCCTTTTCTACGCATGTTGGAGAGATGGTCTGAGAGTTGGATTAGCTAAATTAATGGACGAACTGGTTCTCAAACATAATGATCTTCGCGAAAAGCTTCTTGAGCATGACATGTATTTCAAATATACAGTTATTGATACAAGTCCTCTCGATATACAGGACATAATGTTTTGGCTTATTAAGGAGAATAAGCCGTCACTTAATGATGTGAAAGGATTTACAGACTCCAGGCGATATATGAATATCTTTGTAAAAGAAACTGTTGATTCTGAAGATAACAATTATAAAAAATAGATTTTTATGAAGCCTCTTTCTTATACATTATCAGATCATCGAGAGTATATATATGGCTGACTTTCTGCTTGATGTAAAAAAACTCAAGTATATACTTAAATCTCGCGCATGCATCAAGAGGGAGAGAGAGGGTAACATCTGACTGTGGTGAAAATTGTTGAATCATTTTAACATTCAACGTTTTTTTCTCAGCATTATAGATAAAAATGTCTTTCTGAAAAAGCTTAAAAGTATCATATACTGAACGAATTATCGACTCAGATTCAATCAGGTTTGCAATATAAAGATTTGTATCTGAATCATGAATATTTCTGGCAAAGAATTTAAGAATCCTGAGAACAATTTCAGGATATAAATGTTCATTTAACAGGCTTTTAATTTTTGTTTCAAGATCTCTGTCGTGCATCCGTTTTGTTGGGTAGGCCATGTGTATTACATCAAATGCTCCGGTTTGAATTCGGAAAAATGCAAAATCAAGAAAACGGTCAATCGCGTCCTTTCTCATGAAATGTTGTTCAACGAATGTCGACTCAACAAGTTTTTCAGCAACATCTTCCAGTCTTTCGTTTTTTATAATTCTTTCAAAATTTATTAGCTGACTTTTTTCAGGATTAATACTATCAAGAGAATCAATCTTGTAAGATTTTCTTTCCACAAATTCTCCATAACTATTTATATCAGAATGTTGTTTTAAATCCGAGTAAAATATCTCTTTTTAAATCATTGTGGGTATTATATTCATTTACGCTTTTTACTGAACCTATAATTGAATAATTATAAAAGGATAATTCAATAACTGAAAAGAATATCATTTGAAACTGATTCCTTTTTTTATAACCGTCATAAATTCCATAGATAAGAGCGCTGTTAGTTAAAAAAGAAAAAATGCCAAGCATATATTTCTCTGTATAAAAATACCCTGATCCAGGAATTATTGCAGAAGATAGTCCTGCAATAAATGGATTTTTTTCAGGTTTCAATTTAAGATCGTCAATTAATATAGATAATTCATCCATTTTTTTCTGATATTTCCCATTGGGAAAAGTTTTTTTATAATTGAGTACTACCTTTTCAGCGTCTTCATAATTTCCGGTAATGGAATATGCAATGGTTAAATTAATTAATGCGTCTTCCTTATAAATACCGTTATTGTATATGTAATCATATTCGAGAAATGATTTTAAAGCAAGATTATACGAACCCGATTCAAGCCTGATAAGACCATTATAAAACAGGGCAATTTGTCCATCATCATTATTAGTGAACTTTTCGAAGCACTCAGATAATGTAAATAAAGCTTTTTCTTTATTTCCACCTTTATAGTAGGATTTACTCATTATAAGCAAACTTTTAGAAAAAAGTGAACCTTGAGGATATAAAAACTGATACCTCATAGATTCAGTAATTGAATTATAATATTCTTTTTTATTATAATGATATTCGGCGAGTTCTATTAAACCCTTTTCTGATGGGAAGATAGGGGGGGTTATGAATGATATTATAAAACAAAATAGCAGCTTTTTCAATGAAATATGCTCTCTATGTCAACGTAGTCACCTGGGTTATAAGAACCATATTGAGAAATTATACTGTTTCTTCTGCGATGAAGCTCCTTATTGTTTTCCGCCTGTGCCGAATTATATGCTCCATAAATGTTTCCTCCATAAAAAAGTCCTGAAAAAAAGAATAGTGTATATGAAAAATCTTTCTTTCCGGAATCTCTCAAATAAAGTCCTCCTGCAAGTGTAGCTGCAATAGCAGTGAAAGATATTAAACCATCCATTGGATATCCATTATAACATTGTCCGAGCCCTGGTAAAAATGCCGATATCAATGCCGAGTAAGAGGGATTTTTCAATTCATTCTTTTTATACAGCAGAAGTTCTTCTCTCAGTTTTTTAAAATTGTAATTATCTTCCAGAAAAGCACCAGATTTACTGATTTCGTTATCTATCATTGAATTATCACCTGTTAGAATCAGGGATTCTGTTCTACGCAGAAACATTGTAAAAATGTATTCACTGGGAAGTTCATTATATTCAAATTTTTTTAGAGTTTCATAGCTTTCAAAATATTTTTCTTTTTTTAAAAATGAACCCGATAAAAGAAGCAGGGACTTGAAATGCATCTCATCAGATGAAATGTTTATATTATAATTATTTATTACTGTTGCATATTGACCGGCAAGATAGTAGTTTGAGAATATGAAGTATTCAATATCAGGGCTATTTTCAGTTATTTGAATTTTTTCAGTTTCAGCAATGCAGTCAAAATATCGTCCATTAATATAAAGTTCGTTGATAAATTTAATCTGGCGGTTCAGAAAATTTTTATTATCATTAGCTGATGAAATTACTGTAAGTAGGAAAAAGAAATAAATAAAGAAAAATTTTCTCATTTACCGAAAACCTTATCCGGAACTGGATCTTTTTCTGGTGGATAATATGGGTTGCACCTTAACAACCTTTCTCCGGCCATGATAGATCCGAAAAATGCCCCATGTTTTATAACCGCCTGTTTCCCGTATGCACTGCATGTGGGAATATGTCTGCAGTTCGGTCCATCTTGCGGAGAAATAACAATCTGATAAAATTTAATAAGAAAAAAAGCTCCACTTTGGACGCCATTAAAAACATTTGAATAGCTGCTTTCGTTGAAATTAATAGAATCACCGATATTAACATCTGAATTCCACGGATTGAATTCTCCATACAGACATGAAATACCAAAAAAAAAGAAAAAAAGAAAAGAAATTTTTTTCATACACTTATTCAAACCTGGAATTTTAGAATTAAACTTTAAAAATTTTTTATTTAATCTACATCAAACAAATTCTATTGAAAAATAATCTCACGTAACGGATGTTCGTCAAACAATAATTTAATATCTGCAATAATTCCTGAATATATAGTTAATAATAAAATACTCATAAAGTGTGAGTAATAAATCCGTGAGATCAACTAATTAAACGAAAAATACTTGCCATTTTTATTTAAGAAATATATGAATGCTAATTCAGAATATTCGAATTAACATCGCTGCAAATTGCAGTAACTACCTACCTTTGAGTGAGGAATGTTTTAAAATGAATCAGGAAAAAAAACTGGAAAAAATTCTGGAGTGCGCCCTCTCTGAAGAACTGGACGATTACCTAAAACTCCTGAAAGTGATGAAGAAGAAACTCCCCTTCTTCGGCGGAACTAAAAGAATAGCCGCTGCCCTGCTTAAAGAGCTTCTCGGTGATATATCGAGACTCGACCTTAATGCCGAAAGACTCCTGAATAAAACTGAATCCGGCAAAATCATTTTTGAGGACATCAAAGATGGCCGGGCCCGGCTGTTTATCAATGTTGGGAAAAATCAGAATATCTCGACCGGGGATCTTATCCGAGAGGTTGTAAAGAGATCCGGAATTGACGGCAAAACTATCGGTAAAATCGATATCCATTCAACCTATGCTTTTTTTGAGATACCGGAGCAGTATGCAGAACTTGTACTACATTCATTTGATAATGCGAGAATAAGAGGAGTACCCGTTGTTGTTGAACCTGCAAAAAGAAAAACCAAGACAAAATGAATTCTAAACCAGCCAACTGCCCTTTTTGTGGCAAATTTTCCGATAAGAAGATAAGCTCTGATCTTTACAAATGTGGCAGATGCAGTTTGGTTTTCAATGTTAATTGTAAATCCCTGTCTTATGACAGGGATTATTTTATTTCCGAATATCATGGACAATATGGAAAGACGTATCTTGAGGATTTCGAGAATATCTACAATCTTTCCACTTTACGCCTGAAAAAAATATTAAAAATTATTAATAAAAGAGAGTTTGACCTGTCTTTACTTGATATTGGTAGTGCAGCAGGTTTTTTTCTTAAAGCGGCAAAAGATATAGGAATAAAAAAACTTCGAGGAATTGAGATTTCCAACTTTGCCTCTGATTATTGCAGGAATAATTTTTTTATTGAAGTTATTGAATCACCATTTGAAAAAGTTGAAATAAATGAAAAATTTGACATCATTACCTCATGGTTTTTTATAGAGCACCTTATGGATCCATTGAATGCAATAAAAAGAATTTACCAGATGTTAAATGATGATGGAGTTTTTGCCATGGCTGTTCCTTCATTTTTTGGCCCGATGTTTTTCATTTCAAAAGATGAATGGATTAAAATGCATCCAAGAGATCATCGGATAGACCTGTCGCCTAAGAGTGCAAAAAAAATTCTTAAAAATACAGGATTTAAAAAAGTTAAAATTATAAAATGCGGCTATCATCCGGAAAGAGTTTTGAGTACAAATAATATTTTTTACAAACCATTCGAATTATTATACAGATTATATTCTTTGCTGACAGGCTTTTCTGATACAATTGAAATTTACGCAGTTAAATGAAGATCTTACTGTTTTCTATATAAAATAATCCATTTCTATTCAGATCAAATATTAAAAATGAATAAATATCTGAATACACTTTTAGCCTGACACAGGAAAAGACACTGGAATATCTGATGTGACCGAGTATTTCATTTATGGTGACAGGGGTGAAGTTACGGCTTCAATTTAACCGGATAATGTAATGATTAATCAGAATGATGTGAGTTTCAAGAGATTTACCTGTTCAGTATTCAAACCACTGGATCTGCTTATGGTTTATATGAAAATATCTCTCGGCTTGCTCCCCTGCTGGGGGCCGATGTAGCCAAGTTCTTCCATTTTTTCAATCATACGTGCTGCTCTGTTGTAACCTATACTTAATCTTCTCTGTAGGTAAGACGCAGAAGCTTTCCTTGTTTCCTCAATAATTTTCAATGCTTCAACAAATAGCTCATCATTCTCATCATTAATCTCGCCATCTTCATCCTGGAAAAGGGATGCTTCAAAGTCTATATAATCAGGTGAACCAAGTGTTCTAAGATGTGTGACAATTTCCATTATTTCATCTTCAGAAATAAATGCTCCCTGAATTCTTACGGGATATGAACTCATTGGAGACTGATAAAGCATATCCCCTTTACCCAGAAGTTTTTCCGCTCCATTCTGATCTATGATGGTTCTTGAGTCTGTCTTCTGTGCCACCTGGAAAGCTATTCGTGCCGGAAAGTTTGCTTTTATAATCCCTGTAATAACATCGACAGATGGCCTCTGTGTGGCAAGAACAAGGTGTATACCAACGGCCCTCGCTTTCTGGGCTATACGTGTAATATAGCCTTCTATATCTTTTGAGGCAACCATCATGAGATCTGCAAGTTCATCAATAATTATTATAATAAACGGAATCTTTTCGCCACCCTTTCTGTCTT
The DNA here is from genome assembly GCA_963664815.2 of Spirochaetota bacterium. Taxonomy (GTDB): domain Bacteria; phylum Spirochaetota; class UBA4802; order UBA4802; family UBA5550; genus WRGT01. Next base: position 169,399 of record CAXXHB010000002.1, on the reverse strand, counting down.
TCGCAATCTTGTCGTTATATGAAATGATATCTCTTGTATTCATTGCAGCAAGAAGTCTGTATCTTCTTTCCATTTCAAATATTGACCACTTCAAAACTGCAGGAGCAAGATGAGGTTCAGTAATTACCGGTGTAAGAAGATGAGGTGTTCCATTATAAAACTGAAGTTCAACCATTTTCGGATCAACAAGAATAAACCTTACATAGTTTGGATCATAATTATATACAATACTTGTAATAATAGAATTTACACATACCGATTTTCCGGCACCGGTAGCACCGGCAATAAGCAAATGCGGCTGTTTCTTTAAATCTAGCATTACAGGAAAACCAAGAACATCTTTACCTAATGCAACCTTGAGGCTCCCTTTCTGTTCCTGGTACGATTTCGATTTAATAATATCACCAAGTGTAACCATCTCCCTCTTTCTGTTTGGAAGCTCTACACCGATGGCAGATTTTCCCGGAATCGGCGCCACAATTCTCACTCTGTAAGCTGCAAGAGCCATTGCTATATCATCTGCAAGTCCGACAACACGGGTAATTTTAATGCCTGCAGCAATCTGCATTTCATATAATGTAATTACAGGACCTCTGTTAACATTTATTACTCTGGATTCAATTCCAAAGTCAGCGAGTGTACGGACAAGAAGCTGGGAATTCTTTTTTATTTCGATCTCCCATGTCTCAGAATCTATAGGGTCTGAATTATATAAGAAGGATGTCGGTATTATATACTCTTTGTTTATTTTAAGCTGTTTAAATACCTGTTCCTCTGTTACAATCTGATCTGGATCAAAAAAATTTTTTTCGTTTTGTTTTTTTTCCTCAACAGCATGTTCAGAAACTGGTTCATCCGCTGGCTCAGGGATATCTTTATCAATTTCAAATATCCTGTTTTTCTTCAAAGAGAATTCATCAATGGAGTTCTTCCGGACATCTTTGATTTCCGGTTTTTTTTCATAATCATCACTAAGTTCTTCAGACTTTTGTTCGTCGTAATATTTTTCTGTAACATCAGGTTCAATCTTTGATGAAATTTTTATGTTTTCCCTGGAGGAATAATTATAAATCGGGTCTCTGGGTGAATCATTATATGATTCTTCATCCTCACTTAATCCTGTTTCATCATCCAATCCGAAATCGTCTTCTTTCAACAATCTGTTTTCATGATTTATTTCATTTTTCAGGAGTATACTTTTAATTTTATCATCACCGGAGCCGGAGTTAAAGATCGGTTCGCTTACGGCTGCGGAGACATTCATTCCTAAATATTTTACTGAATTTTCATTGACTTCATCTTTTCTCCCAATAACAATTCGTTTTCGTGTAATCCATGGAACTTTTTTCCCCGGATTCTGTCCATTTCCGGTACTATCAGGAGGAATCTGTTCACCTTCGAATTTTTTAACAGATATTAAGTTAAAAAACTTTTTCAGTTTTTCCTCTCCTGCCGATATTCCACCGTTTTCAAAAAATGTTGTAAGGGAAACTGTACCGAGGAGAATAAGACCTATAAGATTCATGATAATAATTACAAGACATGAACCCACAAAGCCCGCTGTAGACTTGAAAAAATGATATATGTAATAGCCGATGAATCCACCACCATTTTGATAGAAATCTGTATTCCAGATTGCAAGAAGTGAAGAGAAACTGATTGTAAGAAAAAACAGGGCAAAAAGTTTATCCGTGATTGACGAGACTTCTCCATTTTTAAATACAGACAATCCTGAAAGAAAAAGCATGATGATAAAGAAATAAGAAGCCAGTCCAAATGCTGATCTGAATATATGACCCAGAAGAGCACCAATTGGTCCTATAAGATTTGATACAGGTCTGTTGTATATAAGAGCCCTGTAATCTGTTTGAACATAGCTTACAATACCAAGGAAAAAAATGATGCCCGCAAGGAATAGAAGAACCCCTGATATTTCTCTATATCTTTTATCCTTAAACACTGCTCCCTCCGCAGTTTTATTGTTAAGTTTCTTTTATTCAATTTTTATTTAAAGAAGCTTAACTATCAAACCTGTAATACCAACTGCAACCTTTAAGTATCAATTTTAAAATTCTGCCTCTTCTAATGTTCGGTTTTTACCGGGGATTTTATTAGCGGTAATAAGTATAAATCCATTAATAATAAGAAAATTAAACTCCGTAGGGGCAGATGCAGCAGGTATATACATCCTGGTGAGAAAAACAGTAATTAAAAGATTATTCTTCTCATCAGTAGCATTCATTAAACTCTTCATAACACTATACTGTTACCGAAGAGCCAGGAACTCAGAAGATTATATAGAAAGAAATTCTGCAAATCCCTGGAACAAAACGAATATAATTACAGCAGTAAATGAATAATTATTTAAACCTCTATTACTTTAATAACAATTATAGGATTTCTTTTAGTAAGCTTGTAAATATAATTTTTCAGGCTTTTTTTAAGAAATTCTTCAATTTCGGTATCACTCTTTCTTTCTCTAAGCATTCTTTTCAGTTTCTCTTCAATATCATTTTGAAGCAATGTGTAAATTTTTGTATTTTCATTGCTGATAAAACCTTTAGTTACAATTTCAGGTCTGCTTAAAAGCATTCCCTGTGAGATCACCATAGATGAGTAAAATATACCATCTGTTGACATCAGGTGCCTCTCCTTGATTACATCACTCGCGACATCACCAATCTCGGCTCCATCAACATACATTTCAAGAAGTGAAATTTTCCCCGTTTTCTTGAAAGTTTTCTTGGTCAGCTCAAGTACATCGCCGTTCTTGGCAATTATTATGTGAGAGGTTTTGATTTTTAAAATTTCAGCCATATCTGCATGTTTCTTCAACTGCTTGAATTCACCATGTATCGGCATAAAGAATTTCGGTTTTGTAACAGCAATCATCAGTTTAAGTTCTTTGGAAGAACCATGTCCCGAAACATGAATATTTTCATCTTTATCATAATAGACATTAGCTCCTATTTCCATCAGAGAGTTAACTATATTAGTTACCATTCTTTCGTTGCCGGGAATTACCGAAGCTGTTATAATTACTGTATCCCCTTTCTCAACAATAAAATGACGGTGTGTACCAAAAGCCATTCTTGCAAGTGCAGACATTGGTTCTCCCTGAGTACCAGTTCCGATTATTACAATTTTTTTGTTCGGATATTTATTGGCGTCTTCAATTTTTATTATGAGGTCTTCTTTTATTTCGAGAAACCCAAGGGAGTTGGCTATTTCTATGTTTTTTTGCATGGAGAGCCCGGATATTACAACCTTTCTGTTGAATTTCTGTGCAGTGTCAAAAACCTGCTGAATCCGCTGAAGGTTTGAAGCAAAAGATGCAACTATAATTCTTCCTTTTGAGTCGGAGAATATATCTGAAAGTGTGCCGAGTATTGCCGATTCAGATTTGGTGAAACCCTCTTTCTCGGCATTAGTACTGTCGGACATGAGCAGCAAAACGCCCTTTTCTCCATAGTGGGCAAATCTGTATATATCTGTTACATCTCCCTCTACAGGAGAAAAGTCTATTTTAAAATCCCCTGTATGTATTATTGTACCGGCTACTGTCTGTATTGCAAGACCTACACCTCCGATAATTGAGTGATTGACTCCGATAAACTCTATGGTAAAACTTCCGATATTTTCAACCTGTCGTGGAACCACTTCAATAAACTGAGGAGTATAAGGAAGCGGTTTTTCCTCTAGCCTGCTCTGTATAAGCCCAATGGTAAGTTTTGTTGCATAAATTGGGACCCGTACCTCCTGGAGCAAAAATGCTATTGCACCAATGTGGTCTTCATGTCCGTGAGTAACAACGATAGCTTTTACCTTTGATCTGTTATGTTTGATATATGTGAAATCGGGAATGATATAATCAATCCCGGGCATTTCATCTCTTGGAAACATTATTCCGCAATCGACTATAATTATTTCATCATTCTGAGAGAATAACGTGATGTTTTTGCCTATTGCTCCGAGGCCACCCAATGGTATAATATTTACCTTGTTTAAATCCTTTGAATTATTTTCTTTCATATTCCGGAATGTCCGAAACCTCCTTCGTCTCTGTCTGTTCTGACAAGTTCATTCACTTCAATAAATTCACCCCGGAAAACCCTGGCAAACACTATCTGTCCTATTCTCATTCCATTTTTTATTACAAAATCTTCTTCCCCGAAGTTTGTCATAATAATTTTAATCTCACCTCTGTAATCGGAATCTATTGTGCCTGGAGAGTTCAGAAAAGTTATTCCGTGTTTAAGTGACAGCCCGCTTCTTGGGCGGATCTGGCCTTCATAACCTTCCGGAATCTCAATGAAAATTCCTGTCGGGATAAGTTTTGTCTTTCCTGGTGAAAGAGTTACAGGTTCCTTAATCATCGCACAAAGATCGGCTCCGGCAGAACCTTTACTCTGATATACAGGTACAGAAGCTCCTTCAAGCCGTTGAATTTTTATATTTATCATAAATATTTTTTAATTTCACGCATCATGCAGGCTTCAATGGTTTCACACTTTTTACAATGTTCATCATTTATGTTAAAATCTTCAGCCGCACAGATTTCAGGGTTTTTTATAAAAAGAATATCAGCTAGTTTGATAAACTGATATTCATCGTCACTAATTGCTTCAGAACCCCCATGTTTAAGCTTTTCAAAAATAGCGGCAAGCTTTTCGACAGATGGTTCAGAATTCAGATTAAGAATTTTATCACGCTCTTTAATTTCTTTTCCCATTTTTGCTTTTATTTGTTTTGCTGAAAATTTTATCCCGTTTCTTCTTGAAACAAGAAAAAAAACTAAGCCGAATAATATTCCCCCAAGGTGACCCACGTGTGAAACATTGCTGTTGCTTCCTGAAGAAATAAGAGCCATAAGCTCGATTCCACCATAAAGTATTACAAGAAATTTTGCTTTCATTGGAATGAAGAAAAATATCAGGAGTTCAACATCAGGGAAAAGTACCCCGAAGGCTAAAAGAAGACCAAAGACTGCTCCTGAAGCTCCAATTGTCGGGATAAAAGCACCCGCTCCCCCCATAAAAAGGTTTATGACAAATATAGTTATTCCTGCTCCGATACCTGTAAAAAAATAATATGCAAGAAATTTTTTTGATCCCCATAACTGTTCAACAGGAATACCAAAGAGCATCAGGGCATACATATTGAGAAATATATGAAAAAATCCTCCATGAAGAAACATGTAAGAGCCAAGCTGCCATACATAATATTTGGAAAGAACCAGTGCCGGAATGAGTCCAAAATAGTAGGTCATGGATTGAGTCTGATTAACAAGTAGTTGGCTCCCTACAGGAATCTCGTAAGAGACCATGTTTTGCATGTTTATACTTTGAAGCAGGTATATTATTACATTGATAAATATAAGTTTCATTACCAGCTTCCGGAATTATTGATGCTTGAACCTCTCATTTTTTCAGTCCTTTTTATTTTTTATCTGTTGATTATCCTGTAAATATACGTTCTTAAGAAATTTTTTCCTGAATGATTCGATTTAATTGAAGCATCAAGTAAAAAAGCAGGATTTATATTTTTAATCATTAGCACAAATGGTTACTGTTTATTATTTAGAATTGACAGTTAGTACTTCCACACTATTTTCTGTTACAAGAACTGTATGCTCCCATTGCGACGAAAGTGAACCATCTATGGTAACAGCTGTCCAGTCATCTTTTAAAAGTTTTGTCTGATATTTCCCTGCATTTATCATAGGTTCAATGGTAAAAATCATCCCTGGAAACATCGGTAAACCCCTGTTCCCGACATTATAGTGATGCACATGAGGCTCCTCGTGAAATTTAATTCCTATACCATGACCGCCATAATCCCGGACTACAGAAAAACCGTTATTTTCAGCATGTTTCTGAATAACCTCACCTATTTTCCCGAAATCGTTTAATGGTCTAACCTGATCAATGGCCAGATCGAGACACTCTTTAGAAACTCTGACCAGTTTGGATGCTTCAGGTGATACCTCTCCTATCATAAACATTCTGCTCGCATCTCCATAGTAACCGTCCAGAATGCAGGTAACATCAATATTTATTATATCTCCATGCTTTATGATTGTACTGTCCGGGATACCGTGACATATAACATTGTTCAGGGAAGTGCATACACTTTTTGGAAAGCCATTGTACCCGAGCGGAGCAGGAATAGCCCCTCTGCTTATTGTATAATCATGGACCCAGGTATTTATTTCGTCAGTGGAAACCCCCTCTTTAATTTTTCCTGCAACCATATCAAGGACTTCTGCAGTAAGCCTGCAGCACCGTGTAATACCGGCAATTTCTTTCGGTGTCTTAATTTTAATCCCTCTGGGCGGTTTGAGGTTATTTACAGATGGAATTTCACCCAAAGCGTCTGTTTCCATATGGCATTTTTTATATTTTTTTCCACTTCCGCACCAGCAGAGGTCATTTCTGAGCATTTTCATCTTTTTTTTATGTACCTTAAATTTTTTCTTTCTTTTTATTATATTAAGATTATATAATAATCGATCAATGCAAGCTTTTTTTGTTACATTAACTAATGTATAGATAAACAGCTCCTGCGGTAATAATAAAGCGAAATTTATTACTTTTCATTAAGGAGAGAGGTATCTCCGGAGGTTCAGATGTATCTTAATTATAACAAGTTTATGAATATAATGATTATTGCGATTCTATCTTTGATTGTAATGATCACACTCCTGATCTTTATAAAAGTCGCTAAAAGACCTCACCCTTATAGTGAAGGAGTTGATATAAGTGATACGTATGCACCATACATTCCATGGAGCAAAGCCCGTTAAGTAGTTTTGCTTTTTGTTTTTTCATTTAGTTCTTTAATTTTCTGAAGCAGCAGCGGGAAGTCAATCATATATGCTGTTTTCCCGTATTCTATCAGAACAGCGTTTCTGCATATTCCTATTATATTCCATTCCTGAGGCAGAATTTCTCTTTCTCCGGTGAAACTTTCGATAAAATATTTTTTACCGCTTACTGTAACAAAACCATCTTTCGCAATAAAAATGTTATCAATTTTCCCTACTCCTTTAACCTGGCTCCTCTTTTTGGATAGAATGTCATACTTTTCAACTGACCAGCTTCCGGTCCCACCCCGTACATAAGTAAGATTGTTTTCATTTATATTAAGTTCAAAAGATGAAGCAGAAATGTTTTTCATCAGAGAACTGCCATTTAAGGCATCAAAGACACTTATATAGTAAGAACCGGCTATTCCGGTAGAAAGAATTATATATTTGTCATTAACAAAGATTGATGACCTGAAATATTTTTTATACGGAGAAAAATACTCTCCGGAATCCATTCTCTTTACTTTCTTTTCTCCATAGGGTAATTCAAACACCTTTCCTGTAGAATAATAAATTACATTTCTGTCTCTAAGCGCAATCGCATCTAATCGTTCTTTTTTTTCAGATTTATAAACAGTATGAGGATCCCCATCCTTATCAAAAACACAGAATCCTTTGTTGTTACCAAGCACTATATTTTTTTTGTTAATATCAGCAAAACTGATGTTATTACCAATACTATTATCTCCTTTTATGCTGACATTATCAGGATACATAATCTCTATATGATTACCCTTTATGGAAAGAATTAAACTTTTATTAAAAAAGAGACTGTCATATTCAATATTTTTGAAGGAAAAAGCCATTAAAAACTTTTCAGCTATTAGTGTAATGTTTCCCTCTTTTCCCTCTTGATACTTGTTGAGCATTCTCTCATAAACAGCCTTTGGAGAATTGGAACATGAGACAAATATAAGACTCACTGAAAATATCATCTTAAATTTATTAGAGATAAAGGTTTTCTTATTCATTGGCAGAACCACTTTTCTTATTCATTTAACCGGAACTAAAAGTTTTAACGTATTAATTAAATTATCCAGGACAGATAATAAACTAAATAAATCAGTACTTTCACCGTCAACAATTTAATATAGCATCTGGTAACTATAATTTTGAGAGTACTTTTTATTTGGTTAAGTCAGAAAAGGTTTATAACTCCTTTTCCCATACTGTAAAAAATATCGGGAATTTACATAAAGTAGATAATACTTTCTTTGAGAAAAATTACTTGAAATATCATGTATCTAAAAAAAGGATGATAAAATAACCGAAAAATCCGGGATAAAGGAAAATAATGTCTAAAAAAACAGTAAGTATATACGATACAACTCTTCGTGACGGATCGCAAACTGTAGGAATTTCACTTTCAATACAAGATAAATTAAATATTTCCAAGATATTGGACTGGCTTAAAGTAGATTTTATAGAAGGGGGTTGGCCAGGATCTAATCCAAAAGATGACAGTTTTTTTTCCGAAATAAGAAAAGTAGAAATCAAAAATGCAAAGATAGCTGCTTTCGGATCCACAAGAAGAAGGGGTTATAAATGCAGCGAAGATCCAACGTTGCAATCACTTGTTAATTCAAAAGCAGAAATTCTGACAATAGTGGCAAAAACATGGGATTTCCAGGTTACCAGAGCATTGGGAATGGAGCTTGACGAAAATCTTATGCTTATTTATGATTCTGTGGCATATTTAAAAGATCTTGGATTTAAAGTTTTCCTTGATGCTGAACATTTTTTTGATGGCAACAAGGCTAATGAAGATTATTCAATCAGTTGTATCGAAAAAGCATGCGAAGCCGGTGCCGATATGATAGTTTTATGCGATACAAATGGAGGAACCCTCCCTCTGGAAGCTTATAAAATAACCTCTGCAGTCACATCAAAAATTCAAACTCCAGTCGGAGGGCATTTTCATAATGATACGGGGGTAGCCGTTGCCAATTCTATGTATTCCGTTGAAGGTGGTGCTGTTTCAATCCAGGGGACAATTAATGGCTACGGTGAAAGATGCGGCAATTGTGATCTTACCACATTCATTCCCAACCTTATACTTAAAATGGGATATGACTGTACTTCCTCCCCGGTACTTCATCACCTTACAGAAGTCAGCAGATTTGTAAGTGAAATTGCAAACCTTCCCCATTTTGAAAACAGGCCGTATGTTGGAGATAACGCCTTCGCTCATAAAGGTGGTATTCATGTATCCGCTTTGCAGAAAGATACAAGAACTTATGAACATATTGATCCATCTCTTACCGGAAACAGGAGGAAGGTGCTTATCTCAGAACTTTCAGGCAAAAGCAATATAGAATTTAAAGCTAAAGAGCTCGGCATTAATTTTGAAGGTGATATTAATCTCTCTAAAAAAGTTCTGGAGAAAATTAAAAATCTTGAGGAGAAGGGTTTTCAGTTTGAAGCAGCGGAGGGTTCATTCGAACTTATTATAAGAGAGGCTACCGGCGAATTTACTCCGTTTTTCAGGTTTCTGGGATTCAGAATGATTACTGAAATGTATGAAAACAATAAAATGGAATGTGAAGCTACTATTAAAGTAGAAGTTGGTGGTCAGCTTGAACATACAGCGGCGAATGGGAACGGTCCTGTAGAAGCAATTGATAACGCCTTAAGGAAGGCTCTTACTAAATTCTATCCGGAAATTGCCCATATGTATTTAACTGATTACAAGGTGCGTGTACTCGACGATAATAGTGGAACTGCTTCTAGCGTCAGGGTTCTGATCGATCAGTCTGATGGAACAGATCACTGGGGTACAGTTGGAGTTTCATCCAACATTATTGAAGCATCATGGATGGCCCTTGTTGATGGTATAGAATACCTTCTCTTTAAGAATAGTAAAAAGACTAAATGATGCAATATGAATACTGATTATCATAATTGTTTTTTTATTAAATAGACGAATAATAAAAAACAGTTGCGCAATTTTACTTCAGATAGTAAGTATTAATGAATTAATAGATGGGAACAAAATGAAATTAAGATACATTTTACTTTTACCGCTGCTGATTTTGCTGTTTTCAGTGTCCTCCTTTGCATGGGATAGTTATGAAAAAGTACTTGCTGTGGTCAACAGCAGGGCAATTATGGAAAGCGATCTGAACCAGAAATTTATCAGACTTAAAACTCTGAAAAATATACCCACTTCAAAAATCAATTACGAAAAAAGCCGCATTCTTGATAACATGATAGAGACGGAACTTATATTCGAGACAGCCCAGGATGAATCAATTCTTCTGCCGGATAAAAGAGTAATAAATCAGCTTGAAGGAGCAATTACAAAATTCTTCAGCACAAGAATCGAAAACGATAAAGAACTTACAAAAACAGTTGATCGTGTTTCATCAAACATGGAAAAATATATAGAGAACAGGTTTGAAACAAATTTTAAAGTAGATCCTGAATTAAAAAAATTTATTGATTTCATTGAAAAAAAAGAGAGGATGGATTTCTTTTCATTTTTTGATGAATTGAAAGTAAATATTGCGCGTGAACAGATAATGTCCGTAGCAATAGGTGCAACACCTCCATCTGCAGAAGAAGCAAAAAAATGGTATAACGTAAATAAATCAAAGCTCGGGTATGAAGTTCATGTAAAACATATACTTATAATACCTAAAGGCGGGTCGCTCACAGATGAGAAAAATGCCAACACAAAAGCTGAAGAGATCAGAAAGCAGATAATGGCAAATCAGGATTCTTTTGAATCACTTGCAGGTAAATATTCACAGGATCCCGGTTCTGCTAAAAACGGAGGGGATCTTGGATGGCAGATGCTTGCACAAATGGACCCTTATTTTGCCGGCTACGTATACAGGATGAATAAAAGCGGACAGATTTCCGGTGTATTTAAGTCGGGATTTGGTTACCATATAGTTAAATATCTTGAAAGAAGAGCAGTTACTTACGAAAAAGTTGAAAAGATGATAATGTATAAACTTTACAGTGAAAATGCTCAGGGACAGTTTAAAAAATGGATAATGCAGAAAAAAGATAAAGCTTCAATAAAAATATATATGGAAGGATATATTAAGGGTTAGCGCCTCATGGCAACTGAGAATATTGGAGTATTAATAAAAATCGATGATGGAATAAACGAAACAGATCTGTATTTTAATAATTCGTTTGTGCCGGAAATGATCGGAGAGAATATAAAAAAAGCATTCCCTGATTTCAGAGTGTTTTATTCAATATCCTCCAGTTACAATGGAAAGCTTAAAACATTCTCAAATGTACTTAAACGGGAAGGGAATGATGATATATCCTTCTGGAAAAATTTTTTTACTACAACATCTTCCGATCACGCTGTAGTTTTAAACGGAGATTCCCCTTTCTTTGATCATGAGATTCTAAAAGAGATGCTGGATGTTCATGTCAAGTATCTGGCAGAATTCACATTTTCTGAAAATCTGCCCGAAGGATTCGCCTGTGAGATAATTTCACATGAACTCATAAACCAGGTTCCGGATATTGATGAAAAGACTCTCCCGCTTGGAAAAGTGATCAGGGCAAATATAAACAAATTTGACGTTGAACTTTTTTACAAAGAGCCTGATATAAGGAACAAAAGAATATCTTTCCGGCTTAACAACAAACGTGATCGCAGAATAATGGAGAATCTCTGTAATATAAAGAAAACAATACCTCAGTATTCAGAAATTAAAAGTTTAATAGAATCAAATCCAGAAACACTATTTATCAGTCCTTCATATCTGGAACTTGAGCTGACCGGTAAATGTTCACTTGATTGTATTTTTTGTTACAGAAAAGCTCTTAGCTCGCCCGGGCATGGCAACATGGAAGTGGGGGCTTTTAATAAAATCCTTGAAGGCATGCATGATTTTTCTCTGCCATACACTCTCTGTTTCACAGGTTCCGGAGAACCTATGGAGCATCCGGGATTTTATTCGTTCATGGAAACAGCCTTAAAAGAAGATTTGGTTGAGCAGCTTGTAATTGAAACTAACGGAATACTGGCAGACTCAAACTTTAAAAGTTTTATGTCTAAAACTGAAAATTCCAGAATCAAAATTATAGTCAATAACAACGGAATAGATAAAGAATCATACCAAAAGTATCATGGAACGGATGCTTTTGATCTGGTACTGAAAAACATTATATCACTAAAAGAACTCAATTCCATGGAAGAAAGGGTTTATATTCAGATAATGAAAATAAATGAAACCGACGAGTTCTCAAATGAGAATGATATAAAATCATACCTTGATAAATACTACGATTTTTGGGAGGGGCAGAAAATTCCAATTATCCTGCAGAAACAGAATACTTATTTTGGAAGGATTCCTGATAGAAAATACTCGGATCTTTCACCCGTGAAGAGAACACCATGTTGGCACCTGCAGCGGGACTTGTATATACTCTCCGATGGAACAGTATCATTTTGTAAGCAGGATATAGATGGAAGTTATCCCTGCGGCAGTATAAAGACAATGACTCTGAAAGAAATATGGGACAAACAGGGTCAATATTTTATTGATAATTACAACAAATGTTTCACTGATGAACCTGATTGCAGGAATTGTGATGAGTGGTATACATTTAATTTCTGATTACTTCATATAAAATGAAAGCGGTAGCAATAATACAGGCTCGAATCTTATCAACCAGGCTTTTGAATAAAGCCCTGCTTGATCTTTGTGGAAAACCCATGATTTTTCACGTGATTGAACGGGCAAAACTGATTAAAGATATAGATACAGTTATTCTTGCAACAGGTAATGGTTATGAAAACAGCCCTTTGCTTGAAATAAGTTCACAGTGTGGAATAGAATCTTTCATCGGTCCGGAAAACGACGTTCTTGAGAGATACTTCATGGCCTCAGAAAATACTGACTGTGATTATATAATACGGGTAACAGGAGACAATCCTCTTACTGATCATAAATCAGCTTCCTGCGCTTTGAATTATGCCATTAAGCAGAATGCTGACCATTGTACTACTTCTGGTATTCCTCTTGGAACCGGGGTTGAAGTAATAAAAAAATCCGCCATTGATACAGCTTACAAAAATGGTACAGAGCTTCATCACAGGGAACATGTAACTCCTTATATAAAAGAAAATCCGGAATTATTTAAAATACTAAGTTATAAATCAACTTTGTCAAATCCATTCCCCGATCTTCGGTTGACGGTTGATACTGCTGATGATTATAAGCTTATGAATGCAATATATAATGAGCTCTATCATAATAAACCGATTGAATTATCTGAGGTCATAGATCTTATAAGTAAGAAACCGGAACTCCGTTTTATCAATAATGGTGTTGAACAGAGACCTATGACTCATCACAGCCATGGATAAAAAAAAGATTATAATTGTCTCAGGAACCGGCGGCATTCTCGGGACAGGGCATCTTCAGAGAATGCTTAGTCTTGCTGTAAATTTAAATCGGACAACGGATTTTTCTGCTAATATTGCACTAAAACAAAATGATATCCCCATTGATGAAAAATTCAGTTATCTGCTTGTTGATTCTATTCCGCCGGATGCTGATTTAATTATTCGTGACATGAGAGATTCTTCTCCGGAAGAAATAAAACTTCTGAAACAGATTGCGCCTGTTATTGTCATTGATGATTCCGGTCCGGGAAGTAAAATGGCCGAATATGCAATAAACCTTCTTCCTCTTCCACTGGAAAACCTGAGAATTAATAAACCTGATAAATCGCTTTTTCTGTATGGATACAATTTTTCTGAAGGGATTAAACTGCTTTCAGAAAAATATTCTTTTAAACGTGATATTGATGTAGCAGTTTATGCAGGGTATAATCCGCCGCATGAACTTGTCACATCTATCAGAAACGCAGTACCTGAATCCGGTTCTTCGGTAATCCTCAAAGGTGGAAAAATCTTCACTTTAACCGGAGGTTTTTCACAAACAGAAATATCATATGCGGAAGTACTGGTCAGGACAAAAATTATTATAACACATTTCGGATTAACCATGTTTGAAGCGGATGCCTGTGGGTGTGCAATAGCTGCACTTAATCCAACAGAGTATCATGCAGAGCTTACCGGGACAGTAAGAAACGATTTTAAAATCATATATTCGTCACAGTATAATACATTTTCACAGGATGAATTGAGCAGAGAAATCAGGTATGAATTAGCTAAATATGACGGTGATCTTTTTTCATTATCTGAAGTTTTAGAAAAAATTAATAACGGAATGGAGAAATTTATAGATATTATTCGGCAAATCATTACTGGCTTGAATTAATAATCAGCTGTGCCACACTTTAGGCTAACGGCGGAGGCTTGAGTGGATTTTAATCATCGTCACTCTTCTTTTCTGTCAACGGTGGCAAAGAAAAAATATAATGTGAGGTGTTTTATGGAACTACATGATGCGATAATGACAAGAAGATCCGTACGGAAATTCACCGATTATTATGTAACTGATGAAGAAATAAACAGAATTCTCGAAGCTGGCAGGTGGGCTCCGTCATGGTCAAATACACAGTGTTGGGAGTTTATTATTATCAGAGACAAAGAACTGATAAAAAAGGTTGTAGAAACTTATGCAGAAAACAATCCCGCAAGAAAATGTTCAGAATCAGCATCAGTATTGATTGCTTTCTGCGGTAAAAGCAATCACTCCGGTTATCGTGACGGAGTGAAAAGAACAAAATTCGATTCTTGGTATATGTTTGATCTTGGTCTTGCAGTACAGAATCTGCAGCTTAAAGCCCATGATATGGGACTTGGAAGTGTAGTAGTCGGATCGATGGATCATGTAAAATGTGCAGAGCTGCTGAATGTAAAGTATCCATATGAACTTATAGGGGTCCTGCCGGTTGGGAAACCTGTAGAGCTGAAAAAAGAGGGACCTAAAAGACGGGAGGTTTCCGAATTTATTCATATCGATAAATTCTGAAAGAAGCAGCAGGTATTACATATTGCAGAGACTCTGTATTGAAATATATTTTTTCATTAAATAAAAAACCGGCGGGTAAATGGATGTGTACCCGCCGGTTTAATATAAAATCACTATCATCAATTGATGATTTTATATGTTTATGAAATCTTGTTTGTTTTTCTCCATATTTTGCGTTCTTCAGCAGCTTTTATCAACTCTTCACGGAAATCAGGGTGAGCTATTGAAATAATCAGTTCAGCTCTCTTCCATGTGTTATGGCCTTTGAGTGAAATAGAACCATATTCAGTAACAATAAAGTTTGTACTCTGACGTGGAACAGTAGTGATTGTACCTGTAGCAAAACTCGGAACAATTCTTGAAGTAACATTTCCCTGTTTGTCGGTATGAGTGGACGGAAGACAAATTAAACTTCTTCCACCTTTTGAATAGAATGCACCAAGAACAAAATCAAGCATTCCGCCATTACCAGAAATCTGTTTGAAGCCGGAGCTTTCAGCACTGACCTGATTGTAAAGGTCAACCTCAAGAGCCTGATTGATTGATATAAGGTTGTCAATCCTTGAAAGATTAATGGGGTTATTTACCCAGTGAACATTATATGATGCCAATGCGGCATTGTGATCCATCCAGTTATAAAGCTTTTTTGTACCGGCAGCAAAAGTATAAACAGTCTTATCTTTATCCAGCACTTTCTTTTTATTGTTCATTTTACCGGATTCCATCATACCCATATATGCTTCACCGAGCATTTCAGTATGTCCGCCAAGATCCTTGAGATCAGTTTCGCAGATAATCTGTCCGAGGGCGTTTGGCATACCACCTATACCAAGTTGAATAGTATCGCCATTTTTAATATGAGGAAGTACATGCTGTGCAATTTTACGATCGATATCTGATGGTTCAGCATTAGCCATTTCTGAAATTGGGGAATCTTCTTCAATTACGAAATCAACATCCGATATATGGATACGTTCTCTTGTTCCACCAAGACAGTATGGCATTTCTGAACAAATTTCAACAACACATTTTTTGGCAGACAACATTTGAACATATGTAATACCATTTTGAAGACCAAAGTTGAAATATCCATCCTTGTCCATAGGAGTTGTTCTGTAGACTGTCCAATCCCTGTGGTCAGTCCCGATTTTATCAGGATCATTATACTTCAATTCAAACCATTCTTCAGACTCGCCAAACTGTGTCGGGCTGTAAAACACATTATTGCGTTTTTCCTGTACTATACGGCTTAAAGGACTGAAATGGTAGTCAACATAAGTAAAAACCTCTCCCATAGGGTCTTTCATAAGCATTTGAGGAACCGGCAGCATTGAAACTCCGGTAAAAACAACAATGTCCCGCAATTCATCTTTACGGTTTGCCAGCTCTCTTTCAAAAGCTACAGATTTACCGTTGAACATTCCTATGTCCAGCCACTCTCCGGATTTAACCATTTTGGCAACTTCAGCGGCTGTCCTTAACTTTTCTTTGTACATTTGATTCACATTGCTCATTTTATCTCTTTCTCCTTTTATTAAGTGCTTATTTGGTAATGCGTCTCTTTTTATAAAGTTTCTGATAAAAATACGTGTAATTCATAAAACATAAATTACTCTGAAAATGTTGATTAAAAATCCGTTAAGAATATTATGATTTAATGAATTAAAATTAATTGAAAACAGATTTAGCTGATTTGTAATTTCACTTCCTCCTTTATCGAAAAATTGTAAACATTATACATATTTCCAGACGGTATAAAACTCCCGTCCGAACGGTTTTTTAAATTCTGCAAAACACAACAATTTACGTAAATAATTTTTTTTAATTATACTACTTCAAATTAGATATTTTTAAAATTTTTTTAAAAAAAAGACCACATTACTCCATTTTTGTTAATAATTTTAAATTTTAGCATAGAATATTGTATAATTACCTTATTATCAATTGAAATTAATATCGGTTATTTTAGTTTAACTCTAAATAAAAGAAATATTACAGAGTGCCAACTCAAACGCACCTTTATTTGATAAACACTGTGATTAAGCCACTAGAGTCAGTTTATTCTCTGTTAAAAATTATATTTTTTTATTAGGTATAAGATTTTAATAAGAAATACTCTATAAAAGGAAATACATATGTATATAAGGCGGTTTAAAAGAATTTAAGTTGCTATTAAAAAAAATCATTATTGATGCCCGGTTGTCGTCACATTTTTAAATGTTTTCAGATTTAATCTGTGTTTTTTTTGCTTTCAGAATTGATAGATTCAATTATTTACAAGCTGTAATAAAAATGGAGTTATAATACCAGAAGGAATTCAATGGAAGATTACGAAGTTACTATCAGTATCAGGGAGTTTATGAAAAACATATGCCGACAGAATATTTGACATATGGATAATGTATAGTTCTATATCCATTAAATTGAATTTTGTAGTTTTTCTGTCTTATTAAGATGAAACTGTTTTTTTAACTCTTCCTGATAATATCAACTACAGTTCTGACACTCTGTGATGAATCTTTATCAATAACCAGAATGTTATTTCCTGACTGGACAACTACTAAATTTGAAACTCCAACTAACGCTATTCTCATTCCTTCACTGAGAATAGTGCAATCTCCACTTTCTACAAAAATAGAGTTTTCAGGGGATTGAGTTCTGTTTCTGTTATTATCAGGGTCAAGGATATCATCAACTGATTTCCAGCTTCCAAGATCAGCCCAGCCGAATTCCGCAGGTATGACCATTCTGTTCCCGGAATTTTCAAGGATGCCATTATCTATTGATATAGATTGAATTTCGGAAAAAATCTTTTCTTTCAGCGCCCAGATTTCAGATGAATTAGAGGCTATATGTTCATAAGAAAGAGTATCAAATTTCATAAACTGATTATACATTTCAGGGAGGAGCTCTTGGAATCGGTCAATTATTACAGAGCATTTCCAGGAAAATATTCCGCTGTTCCAGTAATAATTTCCATCAGCAATATATTGCTTAGCTGTTTCAAGACCCGGTTTTTCAACAAATTTTTCAACCAGAGAGGCGCCATTGGTAAGAGTAGTTCCTTTAATATAGCCGTAACCTGTTTCCGGATAATCTGGTTTAATTCCAATTGTTGCAAGAGAACCATTCTCTGCAAGGGATACAGCTTTTTTTATAATATTGGTAAATCCGGCAATATCGCTGATAAAATGATCTGCAGGGAGAACCACCATTACAGGATCATTGTATTTCTTTTTCAGAAACATGGCTGCATAAAAGATTGCTGCAGCAGTATTTCTAGGCATTGGTTCAGAAAGTACCGTGCCTTTAAGTCCTGCGTTTTTTATCTCCTCCAATGAAAGACTCTCATATTTTCTTGCAGTTACTATTACTATTTCTTCAGGAGAAACAGGTTTAAGTCTGTTTATGGTCTCCTGAAGAAGAGTACCACGACCGGACATATTATGAAACTGTTTAGGTTTTTCTTCTGTGCTCATCGGCCAGAGTCTTGTGCCCGCTCCGCCCGCCATTATTACAGGTATTATCATTTTATTGAAAGTGCTCCATTTTCATTGAAATTCAATTTCAGCGGGGTTTTTTTAATTTTATCAGGAAATTTAACCATGGAATAGCCTGTTAATGAAAAATTCCCTTTCCCGTCATTAAATGCTTTGAGTATAGCTTTACCCAGAGCTTTTGAGCTGAAATCGTTATTTATGCTTAATATATATTCGCCGGTTTTATTTGTAATATCCTTCGTGTAACCGTCAACTAGTTTACTATCGTTTACCTTAAAGTTATAATTCAGATCATTAAAGTAAATAGCTGCCTTGGTTTTATTTTTCATGACAACATCAAAATTTACTTTTAATTTCAGGTCAAGGTCGGAGGGATCAATAACCTTCACAGGATTTTTCCCGTCAAGAATTGCGCCGAACATATTTTTTACTGCGTCGGCATTAAGGTTTTTCTTCTGTGCTCTTTTTATTGCCTCCTCAATGTCCGCTGTTGAAGGTTTAGCTACGGTAAAATTAGCTATACTTATATCTGGTTTTATAGCAGGGACTTCCTTTTTAAGTTTAAACGGAAACTTAACAGTCTTATCAGTTTTTGGAAGAGGAAGAACGACTTCACCTTCAACAACACACTCCAGAGAATCCTTCTCCTTATAATCTTTAATAATATTAGCCATGTCCGCGTATTTGATATTTACAAAAAGCCTAGTTGTTTCTTTTCCTTTCGCTTTTATTTTTAGTTTGTCGGTTGATGTTTTAAAAAATTGCTTATTGTCCACGAAAAATACAAAAGAAACAGTACTGAGCTTAAGCTTTACAGGATAGGGATTTGATATCTCAATATCAAAAAGAAGGGTAACATCTGTAAGGCTTATTGAATCTATATCAAAATTTACTATTTCTGCTGTCGGTTTAGGAACTTTGATTCCACTGATGCTGTCTGGAAGCTCAAATGCAGTACCGTTCATTGAAACAAATGATATGAATATAAAAATTGCAGTAAAAATCTTAATATTTTTCAATTAAATATCCCCCTTTTTTAATAAATAATAAATATCAATCTACATAAATATTTATTTGATTTTTCTCAACTCAATTTTATTAATATGCTTAATTGCTCTGTTAATTATAATAAAAGTGCTGATAATTAGTATTTAATTTTTTATGAATTATCTTCAGTCTAAAAAGTAATTTAAAGGTTTCATAATTGACAAAGATAAAAATTTTTACTAGAACTCGATATATTTTTAATAATGAGGTTAATTCTCCTGAATTAATTCAAAATTGAATAAAAATTGTTATTAATTTTATTGACAGCTTTATGGGTATATATTGTTTTATATTTCTGTTCTGTAAAAATATTGCAGAGACGGTTTTTATATAATTTAGTATAAAAAATGTAATTATTAACTATCCCGCTCCCAATTGCGTTGTTATAGTTAGACTTTTTATTCGATGACGATTAAAGAGAAATATTGAGAAAATTTAGAATTTACAGAATTATGAGAGGCTTTTAGATGAAGGATATTCAAAAAACGTATTCAATGAAAGAAGCGGAGATTCAGAAAAAATGGTATCTTGTTGATGCTGAAGGAAAAGTACTTGGAAGGCTTGCAACTGAAATTGCAACCATTCTAAGGGGAAAAAATAAACCTGAATATACACCAAATCTTGATATGGGCGACAATATTATTGTTATCAATGCTGAAAAAGTTGTACTCACAGGGATGAAATCTAACGATAAAGACTATTTTAAGCACACACAATATCCAGGTGGTGACAGATTTACCAATATCAAGAAAGTTATGAAGGAAAAACCGGAATTTGTAATTATGCATGCTGTAAAAGGGATGCTCCCCAAAAGCAAACTTGCAAGTAAACAGATGACCAACTTGAAAATATATGCCGGTGACAAGCATCCTCACAGTGCACAATTACCTGAAATTATCAATCTATAGTATACAGGATTTAAAGGAGAGAGTTAAATGGCGGAAAAGATTTATGCTACAGGAAGAAGAAAGACCTCGGTTGCAAGGGTATGGCTCAAACCCGGTACTGGTCAGATAATAATCAATAAAAAACCTATAAGTGAATACTTCAGAAGAATGACACTTGGACTTATTGTAAGGCAGCCTCTCGAACATGTTGGTCAGCTTGAAAATTATGATGTAATGGCTAATGTCTGCGGCGGCGGGTGGTCAGGTCAGGCCGGCGCAGTTAAGATGGGTATAGCAAGATGTCTTGTTCAGACAGATGAAAAACTGAAAAAAACACTTAGAGAAGCAGGATTCATTACCAGAGATGCAAGAAAGGTCGAAAGGAAAAAACCTGGTCAGAAAAAAGCCAGAAAAAGATTTCAGTTTTCAAAACGTTAAGATATTTTTACATATAATTGCAAAAAAGGATGCTTCGTGCATCCTTTTTTTATTTAAAATTCATAAAAAAGAAGAAGCTGAATATAAAGTCTTACTATTCTCTTTACAGCGAAAGAAAATAATTACCGAGATTTCACTGAATCCATTATATGATATCCCTGTTGTTTCTTACTTTGAATGCACTATTCAGAAGGAGCAAAGATGCCTGAAATAATAAAACTGATATTCAATAAGAACTCAGTCCAGCTTGAACTGAATAACAGCGAAATGATAAAGATATCTTATGATGCATATTCCATGTATAAAATATCGGATGGTATGTCACTTTCGGCAGAGTGTTATGTTGAGCTTTATGAGGAATCAAGAAAGTTTGAATGCATGGAAAAGGCTTTCAGTCAGCTTTCAGCAAGAGGACGTTCAGTTGATGAGCTCAGGCAGTACCTGAAAAAGAAAAATTTCTCTGAAAAACATGTTGAAGAGACTCTGGATTATATGAAAGAAAAAGGGTATCTCAATGATTACGATTTCTCCATGTCATTCGTTAAAGAGAAGATAAAATCCGGGAAATCCGGAAAAGATATAATTATCCGGGATCTGCACAGGAAGGGAGTTGGAAGAAAAATTATAGATAAGGTTATCCGGGAATCGGGAGCAGATGTTACGGATGATGATGCCCTATTTGGGCTTGCTATGAAAAAGTATATGTCGGTCAAAGATAAAGAGAATTGTTTTGTGAAAGTATCGGCTTACCTCAGAGGAAGAGGTTTCGATTATGAATCTATAAACAGGGTTTTAAGAAGAATCAGAAATGACTATGAAGAATAATTTACACCCTCTTTTTCGGAGGCAGAGATAAAAGTAATGATACGCCCTTTCTGTAAAAAAACAATCCGCATTTTAAATTGAGGAAATCGCAACGAAGAAACCGGTTCCGTACTTAAACCTGCTATATGTATAATTCTGAACACGATTACAGTATTTAAGGATTACCGGGATTTTCTGCGGATAGAGGTATCGTACACCAGCGTACTCAACGCTATGCATCAACAGGTTTATGATCAATAACACGGCAGATTTATGATAAAAGTCAGACTCTCTTTAGAGAAAAGTCAATTTCGCTTTAATTTCACTTCAATTCCGCCTCAAACACGCTGCTGACAGCTAAAAACCAGCGTTTTTATCTTTCGGTAACGGAGTTGAAACGGTATTGAAACGGTTTTTAACAGGGTCTTCATACTTCTGAGACACCGTTTCGGCAGATGAGCCTCTCTCTTTTACTGCATTTGTATCATTCTTTCTATTTTCTGTTTTGCTGTTTTCAGAACATGAGATTGTATAATAAGTATCTTCACAGGGTGTTACACTGCTTCCAGATGGAGATACCGGGGAACCGGGTACAATGCCACGAAGATATTCAGACATAAAGAGATTGTACCCTGCTTTTTTCTTTCTCTTTGCCCTGTTTCTGTAAAGTGTCTTCTCCTCTTCCGGAAGGTTCTGCCATGCCTTAACGCTGTCGCCGAAATTACCTCTGCATTTTACCTGCGGTTCTGTTCGGGGATTAGCAGGAATTGTACGCCTTTTAATGTAGATCTTTCCATATCGTCTGTAAAGCACAAGACCTTCCAGGCCTCCATGTGCAGTTCTTAAATAGGGATGAAGCTTTACTTTTGCCATACATTTACTCTCCGTATTTATTATAATTTTTTATTGTTATATAGAGACTTATGTCTCTATATAACCAGTCCGGAAAAGCAAATGACATGGATCAAGCAGAATTTTTGAAAAATTTTATATGTTAAAAACAGCATCCCTCCAAAAAAATAACTCATGATGAATTTGAACATCTTTTCCCGGTTCATTTTCTCTTTGTCTTAAACTATTTCTGCACGAACCTTATTATCTCCTCGATGTCGGGAATCTCTGATTTCTCATAAACTCTGGCAAAAATTATTTTACCATTTTCATCTATAAGAAAATTTGCACGCCCTGAAATTCCGGCCTTATCGATAAATACTCCGAATTTAGAAGCAACGTCTCCATGAGGCCAGAAATCGGCAAGAAGATCGGTTTTTTCTATACCAATAAATTCCCCCCATTCTTTCTTGCAGGGCTGGCTGTCAACACTTAATCCCAGAGCCACAAGGTTAAGTGTACTGAAAGTGGCATATTTTATTTCAAGTGATTTCATCTGTATCTCGCAGACAGGCGTCCACGCCAAAGGATGAAATGAAACCAGAACTTTTTTCCCGCGCAGAGCGCTTAATTTTATCTCTTCACCATGCTGGTTTTTTAATGTAAAATCCGGTGCTGTATCTCCTGTTTTTAGTGGTGTCTGTTCCATATGAGCCCCCATATTTGGATTTAATTATTTCTATAGTTAATATAGCTATTTTAAGAACATTTTTTGTAAAATTAATTTGCCGGAATTAAAAAACGCTCAGATTTATTGGCTAAGAGTATTTGTGTTTAGTTCTGGTTAGCTAATATTCGGGAATTGAGTTTTTAAAACAATTATTATAACTGTATTATTTTATTTTTGGAGTGTTTTTTAAAATAACCGGTAAAGCCTGCAGATATCAGATTCAAGTTTTTGTCTTTACAGAATTAATAATTCCATTTAATTATCCATAGACATTAATAGTTGTATTTCTCAAAAAATTTATTAAACTTTTTTTGTGAAATTTCGTCTCGCGTTTGAAGGGAATCCCCATACGAAAGGCATACTTTATAATAAAGCTCTGTACAAACAGTGCGATGTTTGGGGGTATCTGGAGCGGCTCTACTCACTGCTTCTGGTGTAAGATTTTGATTTAATAAATAAAGAATAGAGGTACCATACGTGTTGATTGACTGGAATAAACTTCAGAACGGATCGGATATACGCGGTATTGCGATAGAATCAGGCGATGAAAAAGTAAACCTCTCTCCTGAGATAGCCTCAATGATAGCTTCATCATTTGTGAAGTGGCTTGCTGAAAGGAAAAATTCTGAAACTGAAAACCTTGTAATATCAGTTGGAATGGATTCGAGAATAACCGGGGAAAGACTGAAAAAGGGGATAATAAGCGGAATTATAAACTGTGGTTGTGCTGCATTTGACTGCGGTCTTGCATCAACCCCGGCAATGTTTATGAGTACAATTATTGATGAGTTTGCATGTGACGGGGCGATTATGATTACAGCAAGTCACCTGCCGTTTAACAGAAACGGGTTCAAGTTTTTTACAGCAGACGGCGGTCTTGAGAAAGAAGATATTAGAAAGATACTTTCCATTGCTTCAACTGAAAAACCGTTTTATGATGAAAATATTTTATCTCCGGGAATTGATCTTATGGATAAATATTCGGAGATATTTATCGAGAAAATAAAAGGTGGAATTAATAGTATAAATAATTATAATTACCCGTTGAAAGGAATGAAAATTGCTGTCGATGCAGGTAATGGAGCCGGAGGTTTTTTTGCTGTTAAAGTGCTTCAACCCCTTGGTGCGGATATCTCAGGAAGCATATTTCTTGAACCGGATGGAAGGTTTCCTAATCATGAACCTAACCCTGAGAATAATGAAGCAATGAAATCAATCCGGGAGGCTGTATTGAACTCGGGTTCTGATCTCGGGATAATATTTGATACGGATGTTGACCGGGCGGCTATAGTTGACGGGTCAGGTATTATTATAAACCGGAATACGCTTATAGCTCTTGCTTCATCGATAGTTCTGGAAGAACACCCGGGATCTGCAATAGTAACAGATTCTGTCACATCAGACGGTCTTACGGTTTTTATTGAGAAAAATCTTGGCGGTAAACATCACAGGTTCAAGCGCGGTTATAAGAATGTTATAAATGAAGCTATACGTCTTAATAGAGAAGGGGTGGAATGCCATCTTGCGATTGAGACATCCGGGCACGGGGCATTAATGGAGAATTATTTTCTTGATGATGGTGCGTATCTTGTGGCAAAGATTGTAATTATGGCAGCAAGGTTAAAAGCAGAAAAAGGGAAAAGCATCCTGGCATTTGTCAGTGATCTCATTCAACCTGTCGAAGAGGAGGAGTTCAGAATTAAACTTCTGGAAGAAAACTTCGCATTACAGGGTAATAAAATTATTGATGCCTTTAAGGATTTTGTGAATAACAATAAAGAATGGTCTGTAGCACGTAACAGTTATGAAGGATTGAGGGTTTCCTGTGGCAGCGAAAATCAGAAGGGATGGTTTCTGCTCAGACTTTCCCTCCATGACCCCGTGCTTCCACTGAACATTGAGTCGGAGATTAAAGGTGGTGTGAAGGAAATTACAAAGGAAATTGTTCAATTTCTGGATACTGTTGAAAAAATTGACTATAAGAAAATAGCAGAATATATTACAGATTGAATGGAGAAAAAAATGAAATATCTTGTTATTGGAGCCGGCGGAAGAGAACATGCTATTGTGTGGAGACTGCTGAGTGACGGAAGTTCGAATGAAGTATATGCCGCACCGGGTAACGGCGGTATTGACGATAAATACAGGGTTGATATTCAGGCAGATGATTTTGAGGGAATTGGAAGATTTTGCAATGAAAAAGGAATAGGTCTTGTTATTATAGGACCGGAGGTACCGCTTGTTAACGGGCTTGCGGATTATCTTGATGAAAAAGGGATTCGCTGCTTCGGCCCGTCAAAAAAGGCGGCAATGATTGAAGGGAGTAAACTCTTTGCAAAAAGAATTATGGAAACATACAACGTACCGACTGCGGGTCACTGGGATTTCACAGGGAAGAAAACACTTCTGGAATTTATTGATCAACGGGAAGACTATCCGATCGTGATTAAACTGGACGGCCTTGCTGCCGGGAAGGGCGTAGGTATACCGCAGAACATAAATGAAGCTGTTTCATTTATTGAAGAAAACGTTAAGTCAGATACAAGGGTTTTTGTTGAAGAATTTCTCGAGGGGGAGGAGGCCTCAGTCCTTTCCGTTTCGGATGGAGTGACTGTTATACCGCTTGTCGCTGCTCAGGATCATAAAAGAGTATTTGACGGAGATATGGGACCTAATACCGGAGGGATGGGTGCATACGCTCCGGCTCCGGTTGTAACTCCTGAAAGGCTGAAGTTTATAAAAGACAGAGTTCTTCAGCCTGTAGTGGATGGCATGAGAAAAGAGGGTTTTCCCTTCAGGGGAATATTGTATGCGGGAGTTATGATAAGTGGAAACAAAATAACCGTTCTTGAATTTAATGCACGTTTTGGAGATCCGGAAACACAGGTTATACTTCCGCTTCTTGACGTGAGACTTGGCGATCTGCTTAACTCGGCTGTGGATGGCAATCTTGACAGATTTAATCTGAAATTCAAGGAAGCTCATGCGATGACTGTGGTTATGGCTGCTGGCGGATATCCCGGAAGCTATAATAAAGGGATGGTTATAACGGGAGTCAACGATGTATCTGATAAACTGACTGTGTTTCATGCAGGGACTGCTAAAACAGATGGAAAGATTCTGACCAACGGAGGAAGGGTTCTTAATGTCACCTCGACAGGGAGCACTTTAAATGAAGCGAGGCAGAATATTTATAGTGAAATAGACAAAATTCAGTTTAAGGGGTCTTTTTACAGGAAAGATATAGGATTCAGGGCTTTGTAATTTTCAGTTTTCATTAATCTTCATTAGGTTTTTATACTTTTTAGTGAGATCATTAAGAGTGACGGCTCTTTCACAATCAGGGAGAGAGTCGGAGAATATTGCCCCGTAACTTTTTGTTTTTATCCTTGAATCCAGTATGGCCACAATTCCCCGGTCTGTCCCTCTTCTTATAAGGCGTCCCGCTCCCTGTTTCATTTTCAGAACGGCTTCAGGTATCTGGAGATAGATAAAAGGATTTTTTCCCGCTTCTCTGAGGCGCTCGAACTTCGCTTCCATGATTGGTGTATCGGGAACTGCAAAGGGGAGACGTGTAATTATAACACCGCGAAGCAGGTCTCCAGGGAGATCTATCCCCTGCCAGAATGAGTGAGTCCCCATTAAAACAGACCCGTCATCGCTGATATAATTGCTCAGGGCACGAGATGGACTCATTCCGTCCTGTGAGTAAATGGTATTATCAATTTTTCTCTCCAGTATCTTTTTCACGTTTTTTAGCATACTGTATGAAGTGAACAGAAGGAGGCAGTTGCCGTTGAGAATATTAATGATCTCTGCAGACGCATCGGCAACTGCAGCGGGATATGTTTCGTCATCCGGTGCAGGAAAATCTCCTGCAAGGTAGAGAATCATCTGTTCCCTGTGATTGAACGGTGAATCAAGGACAACGCCTTTTCCTCTTTCAAATCCTATAGTTGACATGAAGAAGGAAAAATCATTTTTAACCGAAAGTGTGGCCGAGACAAAGATAGAGGATTCGTAATAGGAGAGAACCTCCTGCCTCATAATTTCGTCTATATTTACCGGACGGCCTGTAAGAGATATATTGCCGAGAAGTTCCCTGTCACTCCGTTCAATCCAGTAGACGTAGTTTTCGCAGGAGAGGTTAAGAAAAGACATAAGAGAATCGCAGTATGCCACAAGCCTGTTGCGTGACGGGTCAAACTCAATTCGTAAGTCCTCCTCCTCAAAGTCCTGCTCCGCCATTTCAAGTATTCCGATAAGTCGTTTCAATTGCTCTGTGAGCTTTCTTCCTTCGTTCGTTGTGGTAATTATTCTGCGTACGGTTTCAGTCCCATGAAAAAGATTGCGCATTTTTTCAAAAAAAATCTGTGATTCCTTTGCAATGAGCTCTACGGACTGTATTGCGTCTTCCCGGAGCTTAGTGTTTTTAAAATTGTTCACAATACCGTATTTACCTCTCATGTAAAACCGCTGAAGAAGATTTATCAGGTAATCATGGTCAATAGAGAAGCCAAGCTGTCTGGATGCGATAGATTCAATGGAATGAGCTTCGTCGAAAATTACTGCTTCGGAAACCGGAAGGTACGATTTTCCCGAGGCTATATTGGAGAAAAAAAGATAGTGGTTCATCACAAGAAGGTCGGCCTGCGCCCACTCCCTCCTTGCCGCCTGGAAAGGGCATATTGTTGCCATCGGGCATCGCTGCTGGTCGCAGGTTTCAGAATCCCTTCCGATCTCCTCCCACAGGCTGGATGGCATCTCCGCATCAAAGAAGGTAAATATCCGTCTTTCCCTGAAGAGGTTGCTTAACCGGTTAAAGTGTTCCATGTCGCTTTTTTCAAAATTTCCTTTCTTCAGAAAACGTTCAAACCTTCTGCGGCACGGGTAATTTGAGCTTCCAAGACAAAGGGCATATTTAAAATCGAGATGCAGGTATTCCCTGAATATTTTCTGTACTGCCGGAATGTCTTTATCTGTAAGCTGTTTCTGAAGGGCCTTAGTCTCGGTGGTGACTGCTATTTTTTTTTCATGGCTCAGTGCGTATTTAAGCGCGGGTATAAGATAAGCCATGGTCTTTCCTGTTCCTGTTCCCGCTTCTATTATCCCGTTCTCCTCTTCAGATAACCGGTCATTAATGAATTCAGCCATTACAAGCTGACTTTCCCTGTATTCATATTCGGGGAGTTCAATGTCGAGGTAGCCGTCTGGCGAAAAAATATCTTTCATATTAATATATTTCTTTAATTAATTTATTCCGGAATAACAGATAATAATTATCAAGATTTTTTTTAATGATAACCGGGAAAGATGATTTTTTCAGGGAAAATATATCGTTGACAGGGATCTGGAAAATATTAAACATTTATTTTTTATAAATATCAGGAATATAATACCTAAAAGATATTAAATGCAATCCTGTAACAGTATGTTATTATATTATATAGATATCAAATTCAGGGGGAAATGTTATGAATATAAAGGAAATGTATAAAAATAAATTGATGACTGCCGGAGAGGCTGTAAGAAAAATAAAGAACGGAACTGAAGTATGGTGCGGAATTGCAGTACCGGTACCGATGTCTCTTGTTAACGCGCTGGTTGAAAGGGAACCGGATGTTAAAGATATCACTATCAATCATATAGTTGATATACATCCTAAACTGAAATGGTACAATCAGAATCGTGAATCAAACATTAAAATAGATTGCGGGTATCCGAGTTCATGCAGAGCCAAGGTTGTAAACGGAGATTTTACCATGACACCAAACCGGTTCTGTGAGCTTCCGAAAATATACACTGATGAAAACTACCGTCCGATGCATGTTGCAATGCTGATGGTTACTCCCATGGATAAACACGGATACTGCTGCCTTGGGCTTGGAGCTGACGCGACACTCCCTATTGCACTCAACGCGGCACATAAACGAAGGGAGGGTGATGAACGATATCTGGTACTGGCACAGGTAAATTCTCAGGTTCCACGCAGTCGCGGCAGGAATTATATCCACATCTCCGAGATTGATGCGGTTGTGGAACAGGAGCAGGACCTTGCAGTATTACCTGAAACTGCAGAAATAAGTAATGAAGAGATGACGATAGGAAGATATTGTGCAGATTTTGTCAAGGATGGTTCGACTATTCAGCTTGGAATCGGAAGTATTCCCAATGCCGTTGCAAAGGCCTTTCTTGATACTCACGTAAAGGATCTCGGCATTCACTCCGAGATGGCATGTGATACAATGCGCGAACTCTGGGAGGCCGGGATTGTTACAAACAGACGGAAAACCTTTATGCATAACCGTTCAATATTTACATTTGCAATGGGCACACGGGCGCTTTACGACTGGATTGATGATAATCCCGGGGTGGAATTTCATCCTGTTGATTTTGTAAATAATCCTGCAAACATCGGGAAAAATGATCGTCTGGTTTCAATAAACGCATGCCTTCAGGTTGATCTTACCGGGCAGATATGTTCTGAATCCATGGGGTGGCAGCAGTATACTCATCCCGGAGGGCAGCTTGATTTTGTCGATGGGGCATTTCAGTCTTTTGGCGGGGTATCAATCATTGCAATGGAGGCAGTTGCAAGGCCAAGATCGGCTAATGGAGAGGCAATATCCAAAATTGTTCCAAACATCACTCCTGGAGGAATTGTAACAACACCGAGGTCATGTGCAGATTATGTTATAACAGAATACGGTGTGGCGAAAATCAAGGGCCAGTCAGTGAGACAGAGGGTAAAGAACCTTATAGCAGTAGCACATCCGGATTTCCGTAATGAACTTAGCTCTGAGGCTGTAAGAAGAAATCTTATTTAGAAATAAATTTTAAGAGATAAATTTTAATCTTCTGTAATCAGTTCATTGTTACATTCAGAAGAGTGCTGTCTGTAACAGAAATACCTGTTTGAGTTTGTGAAGTATATCCGGTTTTGGTAAATGTCAGATCATATGTGCCGGGAAGAAATATCCGGTGGTAATAACCTTTGCTGTCAGTTTTTATTATAATATCTCCGGTTATTGTTCCGCCGTTACTCCATGAAGCAGTAATCTCGACATTTGCAATGCCGTTTGTCCCGTCTGTCACCCTCCCGTAAATTCCATCACCGGACTTGCTTATATATGCCATAAGTGAATCCCTGTTATACATGAACACCTGTTGAACTCCCACTTCAGTAGACGGATTGCTTTTTGTGACTTCAATTGTAAAGTCAAGACAGCCGGTCTCCGTATAGCTCCAGTCCTGAAGAGAACCGGTTATAACGTACCAGTCTCCGCCGTTTATAGTCCCTTTATCAAGATAAATATAATCTCCATAAATTGAGTTGTAGATGCGGATAAATACATCAGGGTTTGTTAAAAAAACGCTTCCGGTACCGTTTGTATATGTAAGAGCATAGGCCTTAACAAGAGTATTTTCAACAGGAGCAATACCATCTATTTTTTCGCTGCCATAGTCAAATGGCATATTTAAAAGGACGGCGCCTGTATGATATGTAATTGATATACAGAAAGATTTTGATGAAGAAAAGTCCTGAAGAGCTTTTGTTTCCGGCTGAAGAGAACTTCCGGTTTCATTAAAGTTTCTGTTAAGATCAATACCGTTATAGTTTGTCCGGTTTTTCCGTGCAAGACCATCCGGATTGAGTACCGGGATTATGCAGATGTACCTGCTGTCAACTATACTTTTTACAGTTGAGCTGGAATTATAATTTGAAGTGAGGTATTCAATAAACCGCAGAAGCAGTTCCACTCCCATCATTTCGTCTCCATGTATTCCCCCTGTAAGCCTTACGGCAGGTTCCCCCTCAAGGGTTTCCGGATTATCCGAGATAATAAGCGCTTTGATTTTACGTCCCGCTGCGCTTGTGCCAACATCTTCAACATGAGCGATTCCAGGGTAGTTTGTTTCTGTCTGTTCAAGAAATAAATTAACTTCTTCAGGTGTATGGTATTGATAAGAAGAATTATCATCGCTGTCGTTTCCACTGCCAAAGCATGAAACCAGAGAGAGTATAGCTATTAATGGTAAATATTTTAAAAAGCTTTTCATAAATTCAATGTATAAAAAATATCTTAGAAAAGACAATACATATTTTAAAGATTTGTTATCTGAATTAAAAGAAAGTAAAATTGCTGTTAGAATTAAAAAATAAAAATATCCTCTCAAAGGCTTTGTCTTTGAGAGGATGCGCAACCGTTATGAATGTCCGCGAAAACATCAATTATAATATATGCTGATTCAACTGAAAAAAACTGCAGTTACCGGATTGTCAGCATTTATTCATTAAACGGTATTCAGCAATATCTTCAATAGTGACAACCGGTATCCCGTGATCCTTGCCGAAGTTTATTATACCAGGAAGCTTTGCCATTGTGCCGTCCGGATTTGTCAGTTCACATAATACACCCGAGGGCCTGTATCCGGCGAGTTTCATTAAATCAACTGTTCCCTCTGTATGTCCCCTCCGCTCAAAGACTCCGCCGTTTCTTGCTCTCAGAGGGAAGACATGACCCGGCCTGTTGAGATCCTCCGGTCTGCACAGATCGTTTACAGCGGTCTGAATGGTTTTTACCCGGTCAGCGGCAGATACTCCTGTTGTAACTCCCTCTTTCGCTTCAATGGAAACAGTGAATGCAGTCTGGTACCGGCTGCTGTTGTTTGTTACCATCATCGGCAGATTAAGCTGAATGGTCTTTTCTTCTGTTAAACAGAGACAGACAATACCGCTGCATTCCCTTATAAGCAGCGCCATCTGCTGTACATTTACAGTTTCTGCAGGAAAAATGAGATCCCCTTCGTTTTCGCGGTTTTCATCATCGACAAGAAGAATACCTTTTCCGTTGCGGAGAGATAAAAGCGCTGATTCGACTCTTTCAGTCTTATTTCCGTATTGAGATAAAAGATTCTGATGGTTGTTCTGGTAATTGTTCATTCCCGACTCCTTGATAAAAATTATTATTTTCACCAGGGTTGAGGTATGAGTGGTGGAAGAAATAAATAAACGCATACCGGAATACAGAATTCCATATGCATAGAACTGCCCCGCTCTCTCTCATCCGGACTTTAACCGTCGGCCCCGGAGTTACACCGGATCTGCTGACCCTGCAAAAGCAGGCGCTCGCGGGCTCTCCCTGAAAAGGGAATCACCGCCGGTGGGGAATTTCACCCCGCCCTGAGAACTGGTATCAGTCTTTCCATGCAGATATAATTGTCAATTATCTTTCCCGATTATAATCGGTTTATATGCCTTATTTTCTGCAAAATCCGGCAGTTCTGTTATAAACAGGAGCTGCAATATTTTGAATATAATGATTGTAATCTGCTGCTGGAGAAGCAGCCTGTAGTTAAAATTGGAAAACTGTTTTTCTAGGAACAGTCAGTATTTTGATATTAAATAAATGCCGGATTATATGTCTTATTTACTGTATTAAAGGATAATATTTTTATAACTTTTACTTGAATTTTAAAATATAACTATCTAATTATTGTATATGTGAATTAAAAGCATTGTTTTCCCTTTACTTTTTAATAGCAGGCATTCTTGTTGATTCATTTTATAATATTCTGTATATATATTTTGTCTTATTGTAGAGATAGCGCATATAATTAAAATGTGACAGGTAGTTCGAAATGTTAAAGTTAAACCGGCTTAAAAACCTTTTTGGTAAAAAATCAAAGAGCAGCATTAAAGAAAAATTGAAAGAAGTAATGCCGGATGAAGATGTTCAGAGTTCATCTCAAAAAAAGGCATTGCCTGAGAAAAAGAAGCTCACCGGCAAAGAGGAGACAAAAGAGAAAAAGACGGCAAAGAAATCAAGACCTTTGGGAGTGAGAATATTCATTCAGTCTGCCAAAACGCTTTTTGTCCGCATCCCTCTGCTTATCATCGTACTTGTTGCTGCGGTTTTGTTTTTTCTGCAGATATATCTGAAACCTCAGACTATTGAGGCTCTGGCAAAAAATGGTTTTGCAGGAGCATCATATGGCACTCTCGACATGAAGGTAGAAAGCTTTAATCCTTACAGGGGATTTGTTATAAAGAATATCGTAATCCGCAGCGGTGAGGATTTCGGCAGGGCAAAACTTTTTGAGATGGAAAAGCTGGTATTTGATTATGGATTCTTCCGGATATTTACAGGTAGTATAAGGTTTCCGGAAATAGGCATCTACAAACCGAGAGTTTATCTGACGCAGAAAAAGGGTGTATGGAACGCGGCAGTTCTTATGAAACCATCAGAGAAGAAGCCTGAAAAAGAACCGGAGAAGAAAAAAAAGGAAGAAAGCGATGAACCGCCATCCAGAGAGATAAAACTTCCAGTAGCAGTAGATTTTCTTTTCAAATTTATCCTCGATGATCTTTGTGTATATGTAAATGGCGAGGATTTCTCCACGGAGCTTACCGGACTGTCATTTAACGCGAATATCGATGTTCCGCCATTTAAAGTCATCCCAAAGTCGATAGAGGCTGTGCGCATTCTGAAAACCATGAAGTTTGAACTTAATCCCCGCAACGGCATGAATGTGAAGTTCTACTCAAAAGCCGCATCAACTGTCCCGGAACTGGTTCTGAACTGGAAGCTCATTTTCAGCAATGGACAGATTCCGGAGTTTAACAGTTCAATGAATATAGGAGCAAAGAGAATGCCTCTGCGGCTGAAGAATAAGTTTTTCTCACCGTTTAATTTTTTAGTAGCATATGATATTTTCTATAACCCGATAAATGACATTCTCAAAATCAATAACTTCAGCTTCAGCTTTATGAACACCAACTGGCTGAAACTTTCCGGAACCGTAAGCAGTGTTACAAAAAACCAGGGGTTGAACATCAAAATGGATGAGAGCCTTATTCCGCTGAAAGACCTTTATCCATATTATGTCCTGATGACAGGGGACAGGAAGACAAAATTCAGCGGGGAGATTTCACTCTTCCCCCTTACTGTTAAAGGAAATGCGAAGAATCCTGATATTAAAGGTAAAATTACCCTGAAAAAAATCTACTTTAAAATTCCCGGAACCGAGGCTTCAATCCCCTTACTCGATTTTAACTACTCGGCCCTGATGTCCGGGAGCACAATGAATATCGGTGCAGGGATTAATCTACCTCACCTTGCATATGTAATTGATGGCAGCAAGTCCGGTGATAACGGTTTAAGGCTGACCGCATCGGCAACTGGAATAAATAATTTCAAGAGAGTGAAAATAAATGGAGTCAGTTTTGATTTCTTCAATCCCGGCGGGGGCAATGTTCTCTCTATGAACCTTACCGGCGATATCAATATGGGAAAGGCGATGGATGGGAGTATTAATATAACCAGGTTCAGGATTAATACAGTGCCACTATCAGCAATGGTTCCCGGACGTTTCAGGAAACAGGTTGCCGGTATACCTCTTAAAAAACCGGTTGATATAAACCTGGGACTTAATTTTTTCATGGGTGGCGATACACTTAAAGCCGGGCTTGAAATGCTTGCAAAGATTCCCGACTATGGTGTGAATGATCTTAAGCTCAAGGCGGCAGTTGTGCAGGACAATAAGGCTAAGAGGGTTACGCTTGATACTATCTATCTTGGCAGCAGAAACATGAATCTTGCGCTGAATGCCGGCGGTACTGTAGAGCTAAAAAAAGCCCCGCTTTCGGATTCTAACCTGAAAATTACCTTTGAACTTAACAATCCTAAAATGAAAAGCGTGTGGGGACCATGGAATACTTCCGGTGTGCTTAAACTCTCCGCATATATGAAAGGGGACCTCGCTACAGGGAAAGCGCATGGGAACCTGGAGTTTAAAGACTTTAATCTGAAAAACGATGAAGCAATGCTGGCAGTTTCCGGTTTCAACATGAACTTCCCTTTTGAGTATGAGTTCAGGGAGAAAAAGGTAACCAGATCATACATCAGTGTTAACCAGAACCAGGTTATAGACAACGAACAGTTTTCGGATAAACCGAATTTTACAATAGCCTCGGTAAAATCCAGGCATCCGGTGAGGAATACGTCTTATGAATATATGAAGAATTTTTCGGCGTATATGGCCTTCAGGGACAATGTTTTCAGAATATCTGATCTTAAAGCGAGCATTATGGATGGCTCGATATATGGCAGGACGATATTGTTCAATATTGCAGATTTAAAAAAGGACAATATGGAATTCAGTGTTAAACTTGATGTCTCAAATGTTAATATAGGACGGCTGGATGATACGAAGACAGTAAATATTTCGAAGGAAGCGGAGCTCTCTCTGAATGCGAATTTTTCAGGAAAGGGACTTGATATAAACAAAGAGTTGACTCCTTCAGGCAGTATTAACATATACAAAATCGGTGAGGAGTTTGCGAACAGGCTTATGAAGGGACTGAGCCAGGAGAAGGGCAAATCGAAGCTGGGGAAACCTGTACAGTTTGCTGTTGATAACTCCCTGCTGATAAAAAGTTTTGACTTCAGACTTGATAAAGGACTTGTTTACACAACAGTAAAATTTACGGGGAAGGCTCTCAGTTTTTTTATAAAAGTGGATAATGACGAGGTCGTATTCGACCGGATTCCAATACAGGAATACTTAAGAAAAGTTTCGGAGGCGAAATAAATGTATAAAAAAATTATAATCATCACAGCTGCAGCGGCAGCAGTAATTACCGCAGGGTGCAGCTCAACTCCGAGTTGTATAAGTATAGTATCGCCGGAGGTTAACCTTACCGGTGAAAAAACTGTTATTGAAAGGCAGATTGTCGGAGATTACATGGAGCTTGAAAAGGATGCATGGACCGTCTCGTCGGTTAAAACAACTGTAGCTAAGAGGAATACTTCAGGGAAGATGTCCGGTGATCCGGAACTCTTCAAATATATGAAGGTGAGAGAATACCACTATGACAAAATACGGGAGTATAAAAGCGAGGGGGCGCTTGGTGAAACCAGTACGGGGTATATCCAGTATATGGAAACAAAGAGGTATGAATCATCCCCGGCAGAAAAAAAGATTCTTTCAGCTGTTATAGACGAGGAGAACCGGGCAAGGAGGGAGATTTTTAAACGTTCTGTTTTTCTTTCAAAAGGGAGTGAACCGGATAAGAGCGAGACAGATGCCTTCGGCAGGGAATTTGCCGCTGATCAGAGGGGGCTGGCTGCAAAGGATGAATGGATCCAGGAAAACTCCGGAACATGGGCAAGGAAGAAATAGGGAAGATTGACTATGGCAATGAACAGAATTATAAAGAGAATAATATATTTAATAATACCGGTACTGGCTTTTGTTCTCTCCTGTGATGATAAAAATGCGGGAGATGTTAAGTTCAGTTACCAGGGTATAATTGACAAGGATTACAGATTCAATGTAGGAAGAGTAATTCCTGTCACTATAGGGCAGGCTGTTGAAACAGACGGCGATATCTCGAGAGACGGGAAGTATTTCTTTTATTCTTCAAACAGCGATGGCGGGAACTTCGATATTTATCTTCGGTCCATGACAGACATAACTACAGTACGGCTCACTTCACACCCGTCAAAGGATATTACCCCTGTAATATCACCAAACGGGAAAAGGCTGGCCTTTGTCTCCTTCAGGGATGACCCTGAGGGCGATATCTTTGTAATGAAAATAAAACCGGAAGATTTAATTAAAAAACAGGAGAAATCTGTTACAGCTCTTTCGGCGCTTGATGACATAGCTGTGAATATATCGATAGAAAGAGATATGGATTCAGGAGTTATAATAAATACAAAAGATGCCAACCCCGTATGGAGCCCTGACAGCCGGAGAATTGCATATTCTTCTTCGAAGGGTGGAACTGCCAATATCTGGATTATGAATTCAGATGGTTCTGACAAGAAAAAGCTGACCGAAAAGGGGGGGCAATATCCTTCATTCTCCATGGATGGAAATAAACTGGTGTTTGTTTCGTACAGGGAAAATGAAAATGGCGATCTTTATATTCTGGATATTAATAGCGGCAAAGAGGGCAGAGTTACTTCAGATAAAAATATCAAGCTATACCCTTCATTTATGAATACCGATACAAGCATAATCTATTCATCGATAGAATCGGACACCAATAAAAACGGAGTGCTTGATCTTCAGGACAGGTCCATCATAAGGTGTATCGACACGAAAAAAGGCCTTTCTTATCCCATGACGAAAAAGACGGATTCATCCTTTAAGGCTAAGTGGCTCCCTGTTCTCTCCACAAGGGATTACAACGGAGTTATTATTTATACTGATATTACCGGAGAGAATATAAACCTGAACATTATACCTGAAGCTGGTATTATCCCGAAGAAACAGAATGCCAGGCTTCAGTATGAGATGTGCAGCACATACCTTGAGGAATATGATGACAGGGAAAAATATCTCCTCTCACTTGAATCAGTTTTCATTAATTTCGGTGCAAACACTGACAACACTTCGCGTGCTTATGTAGACAGGGCGCTTGAAGAGGCGGCACTCTATTATAAAAAGAGCGGAGAAAGCGACGAGGCAAAGAGAATTATATCCATCATAAAAAAAAGGTCTGACAGTAAGGATATCTATGCATCATTTATCCTTGATATAGTTGAAAAACAGGGTGAAGGTAAGGGTGGTCTTGAAATTTCATCCGTTGAAAAAAAATTTGAAGGGGATAAAAACGTAAAATATTATCTACCTTTCGCGCTTGAGAGTATCGCTGATGGGTTTATAAGAAAAGGGGATTATCCCTCTGCCCTTAAATATCTGAACAATATTGCCGGGAAGTTCCCCGATTTCGAAAGACTGCTGGACATACAGTTGAAGATTTCGTTATGCGGCGACGATCTCCGCAGAACCGGTATATCTGATTCAGCAGTAACAGTTTTAAACAAAGGTAATACCAATCAGAAAATATCGATCATCAAAAATCTTGTGGAACCGTTCAGCAGATCAGCTTACAGCTCATCCGAGATAGACACATATCTTACGAAGATATCGAACCTTAAAGCTAAGTATAAGGATGATAAAAAAATTCAGGCGGTTCTGACTTATGTAGCCGGTCTTTTGTATGACAGTAAAGGTTCATCAGATAAGAGCCGGGAGGAGCTACTTCAGTCTATTACTCTGTCCCATCCGAATGATATTACATCTTATCTGTCGAATATAAAACTCGGGGAGATAGAGAGACGACAGAGCCGTTTTGTTGAAGCCGAAAAATATTTCAGCGCCGGAGTAAAAAAATACTCGAGGCGTTTTAAAACAGAAAATTTCAAAGAGAGGCTGCTCTGGCTTGTAAACTACTATGAACAGACCGGGGAGAAAAGTGTACAGTCGGCAAAGTTTAAAGACGCTGTCGAAACATATGATAAACTTATTTTCCTTGTTACTCTTATGCATAATAACAGACTTTATCCGGAAGTTTACACAGAGTATGCTCCGAAAGCCCATATTCTCTATATTGATGCTTATACTGAGTGGAATAGTAAAACGGGAATCGCAGAGCTGGAAAAGAAATATGAAAACAATCTTTCTGTATACAGGATGGATTTTGACAGAGCGGCAATATACGGATTAGGTTATATTTATACGAAAAAAGCACTGATGCTGAATACATCAATTGTCGATAACAATGTTTTTGTTTCACCTTCAGGTATATATGAGGCATTTAAAAAGGCTGATGAACAGGTAGACTGGGCCCTTTTTATGGATGATACCTTCATTGAACCTTATATACTTAAAAGCTGGATTTACCAGTATATTGATCTGGAAAGGAATACAAATGGTGATAATGCTGAAAAGTATGCCGGAAAACTTTTCCCGAAACATCTCTGGGAGGAAAACCTGGTTATCCTTGAGAAAGCCCTGAATGTGAATGATGAAAGTCTGAAACCTGAAAACGAGGGTAACCTGCATCTGAATATGGCGAACAGCTATTTTCTTCTTCTGAATTACCCCAGGGCATTGAAAGAGTACAAACTTGCAGAGAAGTATAAAAAAAGTTTCGGCTCTGACATTGAGAAAGCTCTCTTTCATTTTCATCTGGGATATTCATTATGGCAGAATAGTGACATAAAAGAAGCGGAAGAAGAGATAAAAAAAGCGTATGAGATATATAATTCACTGTCTCTCAGCGGCGGGAGTGAAAAGTATAAATACCAGTATCTGACAATTTACAGGTATTTTGCACTGTTCAGCAGGGAGGAGAACAGATATACTGAGGCAATAGAGTGGTACAGGAAGATACTGAAATATGCTGAAGACAACAAACTCACAATTGACAGGGCGCGTTATTACCAGGAATTAGCATACTGTTATATCAAGACAGGGAGACCTGACAGTGCCAAGTACAACCTGGATCGCGCTGCGACGATGCTTGAAAAGTACCCTGATGATGAAAGGAAATACTATCTTAGGATAAAGCTTTTCGGGTTGGGCCCATTTCCAGTATTGAATCTCGGGGCAGATGCGGCGGTAATTGGCAACAATAAAATATTCTACCCTCTTGATACGCGGGATAAGAAACTTCTAAACCTCTCATTGTACGAGGAGATTGCAGTTGAGTCGGGAAATTATACCGAGGCAATCAGGTATCTTAAAGAAAAAATCATGGTTCTCGAAGAGGCCACAACCTCGGTTGCTGTTGATGCAAGGATACGCTCCCTTAATAATCTTGGATATTATTATTATGTTTCAGGAAAGTTAAAGGATGCCGAAATCTCTTTCAACAGGGCGGGGGACCTGGCCGGGGAGAAATCAAACCTTGATGGAACAAAAAAAGCGATGATGAATCTTGTCAACCTTTATGCCCTGATGATTGAGGATAACATCAGCGATGTAAAAGAATGGCAAAAAAAAATATCATCACTCATAGGGAAGATAGAAAGCTACAGGAAAAACTATTACAGTATAAGGATTGCACAGGAGACAGAGGTTCTTGAACAGAAGGCTGAAAAGAAAAAGGAGAAGGTTTCTGAACAGGAATTATCTGAAGCAAAAGAGCGTATTGAACAGGAGACGGTGGCAATCTACTATTCGCTGGATGTATCAGCCTCTATCCTGAAATATTATCTTGCAGAGATTCTTTATGCATCTGATCCTGTTCTCTCCGGGAAGTCGGCTTCAAAAGCAGCTGATCTCTATTCTGTTAACAGGGATATTTTTAATTTATATAAAGAGGGTATTAAAAGTTTTGAGTCAGCTGTCTCCGAGGCGGATAAGTCGGGAAGTAAAGAGCTAAAGGCTAAACTGCTGATGAATGCAGCGTCCTGTTATGAAAAAACCGGTGATTATGAAAAAGCATATGTTTCGCTTCTGGATGCCAACAGTATAAGTGAAAAGAATTCACTTTCGTGGGTAAAAATAAATTCATGCCATAAACTGGGAAATTTTCTCAATCAGAACGGGAGAGAGGTGGAAAAAACTGATTCCCAATCCATGGC
This sequence comes from Spirochaetota bacterium, assembly GCA_963664815.2. Taxonomy (GTDB): domain Bacteria; phylum Spirochaetota; class UBA4802; order UBA4802; family UBA5550; genus WRGT01. The sequence continues at coordinate 128,988 of CAXXHB010000002.1, read as the reverse complement.
CGACAGGTATTTCAGCCAGGCAATTCAGCTAATTGAGGAATTTCCTGCGGTCTACAGTTCTCATGCAAACAGGGTTAAAACAATCTACAATGATTATATAAATTTTTTGATAGAGAGAGGAGTTGAAAAAAAAGCCTTTGAAATTGCCGAGAGATATTCCCGTGTTGCAAGGATCATTTCAATAAGTTCGCTTTCTCCGGAATTCAGCAATGAGTATGACCGGAAGAAGTACTATGAGTATTCATCCGGGCTTGGAAAGCTTGCAGCATTGCGCAATGAACTGACATCATTTTTACTTTCAGGAGCAGATCCCGTCTCAAAAGAAATAGTATCGAAAAAGAAAGATATATCCCTTGAGGAGGATAAACTTAAAGCTGTTATCAAAGAGATCGGAAACAGCAATAGTTCCATAAAACCTTACGTTGATATACCCGGTTACATTGAACCTGCCGTGAACAATAATATTTTCAGGTTTCATGAAACCGGTAAAGGCCTCTTCTACTGGAAAATCTCAAAAGCAAAGATGACATCGGGATATGTGAAGGATAACATAAGCAGTATACTCGCCGGAACTCAGGGGTTGCCTGTATTTATTCTTCTCAGCGATCCGGTAATAGATATGGTTAACAACGGAAGCCTGAAGTCATCCTCCGATTATATTTTTATTAACACTCTCGACAGAATACCATACTATTTAAAGGATTCGAACAGCTTTACGGGCAGTATCTACAGCGAAGAAAATGCAGTCAATGGAACATCAGTTGAAGGAGTTAATCTTGCGGTGTCAGAGGGGAAAGATAAATCTTTTTCAGATTATTCGCTGATTGTTGACATTGCCGGTTCAGGGAAAGACATAACGGCGGAAGAGATGTTCTCCTCCTCCATCTCCCCTGCATGTATTATCCAGACAGGTGCAAAATGTGATTACCAGTATCTTACAACATTAATGGAAGGGGCTTTTTATGCGGGAACAAAGCGTGTAATTGTTACTTCAGCAAAAGGGGGGGATACTGTTTTACCATTAGTAAAAAAATTATACGGGAAAGAAGTAATGATTCCGGCAGTGCCATTTTTTACTATGGGATATATAAATACATATAACGATATTAAAGCTGATAACCGCGAGGTTCTGGAAAGGGAATTTTCTCAATTCAGTTCCTGTATGAAGAATGCGGATTTCAAAAAAGCTGCCGTTCATCTGGCGAGATGGAATTCACTTCAGAAGGAAAAAAATTCAAATGAGTATATCGGTAATTTATGGCTGATGGAGCTTTTAAGCGGCAGAATAAAAAATTCGCTGGCAGTTCTCGATTCGTTCACTCCTGCAAATGATGATGAAAAAAACGCGGTGAAAATCAGAAAAGCATATTCCTGCTTTTATTCAGGGGATTTAAATAATACAGAGAAGGAGCTGGGCAGCTTTACCGGAATGAATGGAGTACCGGAGGATGTTAAAGTTTTAACTGCACTGATAAGAATTATAAAAGAGGGGGATTTGTCCGCAGTGGAGACCTTATCCGGGCTGAAGAAACCTTATAAAACTGTCCTCCCTGCTGAACGATACATTATGCCGGCAGCACAGTATCTTTTTCTTGCTGAAGATGACAGGGCCGTTAAAATATCAGATCTGATACCCGAAAATCCGTATCTGTCAAAGAGTGAACATCTTATGAGGAATATTATCAGCGGGGTAAAACCTCCACATGGAAAATCTATCAGATTTGACAGAATCGCAGATCTGTGGAACACCAGTGATCTTACCGCCCAGAGGGATGAGGCGCTCAGGCTTGTCCGCGGGGATAAAGGTCTTGATGAACTCTCTGTTTATCCTGTTCTTGAAACATTATTACGCCAGAAAGGAAAAACTCCGGATGAGGATCTGCTGCAGTTCGGAAAGTCAGTAAATATTGAGGGGATAATATCAAAGGGGGATAGTTTATCATCTCTGATTTTGCTGAAAACAATTGATGACTTTTTTTCAGAGAGGGAAAACTATAAAGATCGTGTATTTATACTGAATAATATTCTGAAAATCTCAAGGGAGAAATCATTTAATTCAGTTAAGAGAGAAACGGTTCTGGCTGCATCGCTGAATTACTACCTTATGGGGGATTATCAGCAGAGTTACGATATAGCGCTTTCTGCGGAGGAGGAATTTTCCCCGGAAGATAAAAACTATGTTGATATGCTGCTTTTACGAATGAATCTTTATATAAAATCTGAAAAATATAAGGAGGCTGAGATAAAAGGGAATCTCCTGACTAAAATGAAAAATCTGTCTCCTGACAGAAAATATATGCTCAACCTGCAGCTCTCGCTTCTTGAGCTTCACAGGCTGAGTTCACTTAAAAAAGCTTCAATGGCAGATGCTGCCCAGTTTGAGAAACTCTTTTCATCGGCACTTTCTCTTGTTAAGCATGATACTGAACTGCTGAACCGCAGGGGATACAGGGATATGACCGGGAGTGTATTTGAAGAGTTCATCAACTATAAAATGAGAACCGGACAGCATACAGATGCCCATTATTATAATGAAGTAAAAAAGCTTCTTATCGCATCATCAAGATGTGGAACAAACCTGTTTAAGTATGCCGGGACAATCGATATTGAGGCGGTACAGAGTATCCTCCCTGACAACGGATTATATGTTAATATTGCTAAAATAAGGGATGACCTTTTTGTATGGACAGCGGACAAAAAATCGAAGAAAGCGTTTGTAATTGAAAATGGTTACGCATCATTCCTGAAGACGCAGAGTACATATAAAAATACATCAGCGTCAGGGAAAGACCTGACAGCCGTTTCAAAAGAGTTGGCAAATATTTTATCACCTCTATATACAATGATGAAGGGTAAAAATGTTATTCTTATTTCACCCGATTCAGATTCAGAAAAGATTCCGTTTGAAATTTCCGGTGATGGAGAGATGATTTCGGATAAATCGATATTTCTTTATATTCCCTCACTTCTGGTCTCTTCAACAGAGAGCAGTCCGTTTGCCAGAGAAATTTTTCTTCCGGATGGCAACAAGGCAATGGCCGCATATCTCGGAAGGGTTGCTATTAAAGAATCCGGAGCGGGTTTTGATACAAAACCTGGCCGGGGGAACGGAATGATTCATTTGTCTGATAAAATCAGGTATAACCAGGGGAGAAGAGAATATACTGTCTCGGGCAGGATTGTCAGAAGTGTAGTAAGCGGAAACGCTGTTCTTTTTGCGCCTTCGGATGAAATCGGCGGGGCAGGAGTTAACGATTTCCTGCTTTCCGGAAGGGATTATAATCTGCAGGCTGCACTGATGAACAGTTCGCCGGTTCAGGATACAAACAATGCGCTTTTTATAGAAGAATTTTACAGGAATGCATGTAAGGGTATATCTCTTCAGAGTTCATTTACGGCAGCTCTTAACAAGGTTAAAAGAAACAGCAGGTATAGTTATCCCTCAAACTGGGATGGGTACAGGCTTAATATTTATAATCTGAATTTACTGAAAAAATAGGTCTGAAACAATACAGATGAAAAGCAGCGCTGAGCAGTATTTTTTAAAAATTGAAAAAAGCGCGGGGAAGGCTATAAACACCTATACAATGATCAGAGAAAATGACAGAGTGGCAGTTGCCCTTTCCGGGGGGAAGGATTCGCTTGTAATGCTTGAAACAATTGCAGGGAGAAGAAAAAGACTCCCTGTGAAATACGACGTAAAGGCGATACATATACATGTAAAAAATATAGGGTATGAGACTGACCTGAATTTTCTTAACAGCTTTTGTGATAAACTGAATGTGCCTCTTCACATAATTGAAACTGAAGCGGATTTGACGAGAGAAAAAAACAAGTCAATATGCTTTATCTGCTCATGGCTGAGGAGAAAAGAACTGTTCGATTTCGTTAAAAGAGATGGATGCAATAAACTGGCCTTCGGGCATCACATGGATGATGCTATAGAAACTCTTCTTATGAATATGATATCCTGTGGTGCTATAAGTTCAATGCCTCCGTCTTTGTCAATGTTCAACGGGGAGTTTGATCTTATCCGCCCTCTTATACTCCTTGGCGAGGATGAAATAAGGGAATATGCCGTACTGAAGGGATACCCTCCTCAGTTAAAGACCTGCCCTCATGGTGAAGAAACAAGAAGAGCGGGGGCGAAACGGCTTCTTGCCGGAATGGTAAGTATGGATAAAAATGCCAGGCGGAATATATATGCTGCGATGTCTAATATTCATAATGAATATCTTCCTCCGGCAGAAAAGTAATCAATCCGGATCGTTATATCCGCACTTTTCGTATGGGCTTAAATTCTCCTCCGCCTGAAGATGAGATACATCTTCATAATATGGGAAATCTTTGCACATTCTTGGCCTCACCGGGTGGATAGAACAAGCCGGAATTCCTTCTTTGTCAGTTGAGAAATGCTTGCAGCTGTAATGGTATGGAAGATCCTCTTCCGGTTTTTCAAAGAGAAATATAAGCATGGGGTAAATCAGATAGATTTCAGAAAAATTCGGGTCAATCTGTTTTGATCTTTTCCAGTAGCTATAGGCTTTTTCAAGGAGTTCAGGGGGTTCAGCAAGCCGCACATCCTGACAGCACCTGCCGCATCTTTTACAATCGCCCATAGATACCTCTTTTTTAATAACTGTTATACAAAGGCATAATTAAAGAATTTTACAGAATATTTAATAAAATACAGAAATTGCCTTAATCCCTGTATTCGCAACAAATATTTTTTAGGATCAAAGTATATTTTTGGAATTATTGCCGGTAATAAATCTATTTCTTGACAAATAATGTTGTAAAAAATTATCTCGGTCATTGACATGTTTTTTATATTGTTTTAATATTGTATAGATATTAAACTCGATGCACAAAGGGCCCCCCGAATCCCCCGAAGGGGGCCTGCATGGAGTTTAATATCATTTTATTTTTTTAGGGGTTAAATATGCAGAGTAAAGATGGTTTTTCAGCTGATGAGATTTTTACAACACCGACAGGTTATGCCTATAATGATTTTATTATTCTACCGGGCTATATCGATTTCGCCCCTGATGATGTAAACCTTGAAACAAATCTGACAAGAAATATCAAAATTAAAAGTCCTTTTGTTTCAAGCCCTATGGATACAGTGACGGAAGCAGAGATGGCCATAGCCCTGGCGCTTTGGGGGGGGATAGGAATTGTTCATTACAATAATACAATTGAGCAACAGGCGGATCTTGTGAGCAGGGTCAAGAGATATGAAAACGGTTTTATCAACAAACCGATGGTTCTGTCCCCTCAGAATAAAATAAGCGATATAGATATGATCAAAGCAAGGTATAATTTTTCCGGGATTCCGATTACAGAAAACGGAAAACTCAACTCAAAACTTGTCGGTATTGTCACAAACAGGGATATAGATTTTGAAAAAAACAGGACAAGGCCTCTTTCAGAAGTGATGACAAAAGATATTCTTACAGCAAAAGAGGGAATTGCATTGTCAGAGGCAAATAATATTCTGAGAACCTCCAAGAAGGGTAAGCTTCCTATTATTGATGCGGAGGGGAGGCTTGTTGCTTTATTAAGCAGAAGTGATCTTCTTAAGAACAGGGAGTTTCCCCTTGCAACAAAAGACGGCAAGAAACAGCTGAGAGTAGGCGCGGCAATATCCACAAAAGATGAATCGAAAGATCGTCTCGCGGCATTGAACGAAGCAGGAGTTGATGTTGTAGTAATAGATTCTGCACAGGGAAATTCAATCTACCAGATTGAAATGATAAAGTTTATAAAAAAGAACTATCCGGATATTGATATAATCGGAGGGAATGTTGTAACTGAAGAACAGTGTGAAATGCTTATAAAGGCGGGAGCTGATGCCCTCAGGATAGGGATGGGACCCGGCTCCATCTGTACAACTCAGACAACTATGGCAGTAGGAAGGCCGCAGGCAACAGCGGTTTACCGGACTGCAAGGTTCTCAAATAAAAAGGGAATTCCGGTTATTGCAGATGGCGGTATTGCCAATATCGGGCATATATCAAAAGCGCTGGCTCTGGGTGCATCTACGGCGATGATGGGGTCAATGTTTGCAGGAACAAATGAGGCCCCCGGTGATTATTTTTACGAAAACGGCGTCCGTCTGAAAAAATACCGGGGGATGGCATCTATGGAAGCGATGGAGGCAGGCGGCTCAAAGAGATACTTTGCCGAAGATGCAAAGATTATTGTTGCCCAGGGAGTTTCAGGTGCGGTGATGGATAAGGGTTCAATGAACGATTATGCCCCTTATCTCATTCAGGGACTGAAGCATTCATTTCAGGATATTGGTATAAGGAATGTTAAATCTCTTCATGAAAAGCTCTATTCAAAGGATCTCAGGTTTGAAATAAGGTCGGCAATGGCTCAGAGAGAGGGGCATGTTCATGATATGTATTCCTACAAAGAACCTCAGTTTATGTAGAAATAATATACGTAACAGGAGGCGGAAACCTCCTGTTCACTGTTCCCTACTGAATTCCCGGATATTTTCTCTGAATTTAACAATCTCTCTGACCTGTTATAATAAAAAATTCTTGAATAATGAGTACACTATTGTATAAATAACAAAAAAAATAACAGTGATAACAATATGAAATCAAAAGTGGGTTTTTCACAAAACAGTATTAAAATACAGACTCCGATAACATTCCAGTTTATAATAGCGGTTTTAGGGGCTATTGTTTGCGGAACAGGAATATACAGATTAGGGGAAATTTATCCATTTGATCATATTTTTATCGGGTCAGGGATCATTTTTCTTTATAGTTCTCTCTTTTTCATTTTAAATACAAAATATTACAAAATTCTGATTAATGAAGACCCCGGTTATCTCAGCCTTGTTGAATCGACAGGCTGGGGGATATCTCCGCTTAAAATTCCATATAAGTATTTTACCGAGATTGTTGTTCAATATATAGTTAATAAAAATAAGCCTGAATACGGGATATTGCTGAAAAACAGGATGGGGGCTCTTCTGCTTATAGCCAAATTCAATACCCATAAACAGGTTACTGATTTTACCGGTAAATTTGAAAAGACTATTGGCCTTTCAGTTCAGGAAAATAACGATATACCTTATAATATGATTGATAACAGGCATCCGTACAATCCGTACAATATTGTTCTTCCCGATAACTCAAGTATTAAAACCAGTGAAAGAAGGGATGCACAGTGTGTAACCTGGAAAATCACCTACCACCCGCTGCAGATTGTGTTTATGTTTATTGTTTATTACGGTTTTTTTCATATTATAAATTTTGCCATTGTTCCCGCAGGGAAATTAAATGTTGCCGTTGCCATAGTAATCTATACTCTTCTTGGTGTAATTCTTTCGCTTGTTCTGGCGATTGTAATCTCAAATTACTTCGGGGTTCATTTTGTTGAAATAAACAAGGAGTCAATTATTTATTATAACAGAGTATTCGGAATAAAATTTAAAAAGAAAGAGATGAAAAAATCTGATATATGTATAATCAGAAGCTCCATTGATTTCAGCAATGAGGATATGGTTATCGCCAGCAGAAAAGGAATAGAGGGAGTTAATAATATGATCAGCAGGTCTTCCTCGGCAAAAAAAGAGAGAAAAAAGCTGGATGTTAACGATAAACATTTATTCAAAGAAGAGATTATTAAACTGGAGGAATCAAACCTCAAGCTGGCAGAAAAACTTTATATTGAGCAGTTTATTTTAAGGAATCTGTAGGAAAAGTTTTAATGATAGGAAAACTGAAAGGGAATGTTGAGGATCTTAAACCGACAGAGTTGATACTTAATGTAAACGGGGTTGGTTTTGAACTGTCAATCCCGTTTTCTACATATGAAAAAATTCAGGATGAAAAAACAGTTACACTTTTTATACATACAATCCACAAAGAAGATCAGTTCAGGCTTTTCGGTTTTTATTCGAAGATAGAAAAAGATATATTTAAATCTCTTATAAATGTCAGCGGAATCGGACCTTCAATAGCAATATCAGTTCTCTCAGGGATCACTCCGGAAAAGCTTATTGAAGCAATAAAATTTCAGAATCCGGCTTTACTTACAAAGATTCCCGGAATCGGGAAAACGAAGGGTGAAAAACTTGTTTTCGAACTAAAAAGAAAACTTGCACTGCTTGAACGAATTGCCGGCCCGGCCAATGATATTCCATCCAAGACAAGTGATGCTGTAGAAGCTCTTGTTGCACTCGGTTTTGAGGAGAACAAGTCTTTGAAGTGTGTTAATGAAATTACTCTTGAAAGAGGGGATATTGGAATAGAAGAAATAATCAAGGTAGCCTTAAAAATGATTTCATAATAAGTGATTCCCTTTTACTTGTGGTGGCTGACAAAGATTATCCGGCATTATTTACGGCTTTTTTTATTGACAGAAGGAGATAATTTTAAAACTAATCCATATTAGTTATATCTTAATATTATGATTATTAGCAAAGGTTTATCTGAACTATTTCCATTGCCTCTGAAGGTGGAAGTGGAAACAGTTCAGTCCGATTTACAGAATTTATTCTGGCAGCACTATAACATTTAACTGACTGTCTTATCAAGAGTGACGGAGGGACTGGCCCTTTGAAGTCACGGCAACCATTCTGTAAAAGAAAAGGTGCTAATTCCATCGGATAATATCCGAAAGATGAGATTGCAGGTTTTGGAATATAAACCGCTGTCTCAATTACAGGCGGTTTTTTTATGACAAAAAATATAAAGCATAATGAAAAAGGAAGCATAGGAATAGTAAAGACCGAGTATTATACGTTCGGTCATCCACCAGATGAACTGCTTCTTTTAAACGAGGAAAAACTCGGCCCCGTTACAATTGCGTATGAGACATACGGAAACCTTAACAGCAAAAAAAATAATGCGATACTGCTGAACCACGCTCTTTCGGGAAGCGCCCACGCGGCAGGCTATTACAGCCCGGCAGACAGGAACCCGGGGTGGTGGGATGAGTATGTTGGGCCGGGAAAAGCCTTTGATACAGATATCTATTATGTAATCTGTTCAAATGTAATAAGCGGATGCAGCGGTTCTACAGGACCCTCCTCAGTCAATCCGGCAACCGGAAAGCCGTATGGCCTTGACTTTCCTATGATAACCGTCCATGACATGGTTAATGCGCAATACCGGCTTGTGAAACATCTCGGAATAGATAAACTGCTGGCGGTATCAGGCGGTTCCATGGGGGGGATGCAGGCGCTGCAGTGGACTATTTCGTATCCGGAGATGGTAAACTCGTGCATAGCCATTGCAACTTCAGCGTCGTTATCAGCCCAGGGTATTGCATTTAACGAAGTAGGCCGGCAGGCAATCTTTAACGACCCTTTATGGAACAACGGAAAATATTATGACAGCGAAATTCCGCGCGCGGGGCTTTCTCTGGCAAGGATGATAGGGCATATCACATATCTCAGCGAAAAGCATATGCATGAAAAGTTCGGCCGAAAGTTTCAGGATTCAGGGGTGAAGGTTAAAAATCTTTCATCGGAATATATGGTGGAATCTTATCTGAGGCATCAGGGGATAAAGTTTGTTGAAAGATTTGATGCAAACTCATATATTTATATAACAAGGGCAATAGATCATTTTGACCTTAAAGAGGATTACGGCGGAAACCTGACAGCTGCCTTTGAAAATGTGATGGCAAATTATCTGGTAATAAGCTTTACAACAGACTGGCTTTATCCCAGTAACAATTCAAGGGAAATTGTAAAGGCTCTCAGGGTTAACGGAAAAAATGTAAATTACACCGATATTGTGACGGATAACGGCCATGATTCTTTTCTGCTGCCGAGCGATGTAATTGAAAAGAACATCTCTAATTTTTTAAAAAGTGAATTCAGGAAGAGTGAAACAGATGACAGTGGGTTATGATCTGGTACTGGAGGAAATACCTGAACGCACAAAAGTTCTTGATCTGGGATGCGGTGACGGATCTCTTCTTTTGATGCTTCAGGAAAAGAAAAAGGTTAAAGGTTTCGGAGTGGAGATTTCCGAAACAGGGGTAAGCCTCTGTGTGGAAAAGGGACTTTACTGTTACCAGGGTGATATAGATGATGGTTTGAGCGATTACAACAGCGGGTCTTTTGATTATGTTATTTTAAATCAGACCATACAGAATACAAAGAGACCTGATTATGTAATAAATGAAGTTCTGCGTATAGGGAAAAAGGTTATAATAAGTTTTCCGAATTTTGCTTATATAAGCACAAGGTCATACCTGATGTTCAGGGGAACCATGCCTGTTAATGAACTCCTCCCTTACGAATGGTATGAATCCCCGAATATTCACCTTCTTACAGTTTCGGACATGAGGAAAATGGCGGGCTCTTTTGCTTTTAATATTATTACAGAGAGAAATTTTTCATTTACCAGGAGTGGTAAATCAAAAGTGATTAAATATTTCCCGAATCTGCTGGCTCAGTATGGTTTTTTTGTAATAACAAAAAAAGAGGAAGAAACTCCTGAACAGTAGATTATTTTATTAATACTGTTTGACTCTAAAGCTGTGCATGTTTAAATTAAATTCAATGTTAATCAGATAATATTTTAATAAAGAAAATTCAAGCGATTATTAAAATATGCAGAGCCATCGTTCCGGCGATACTGAATTGACATTTTTTATGTATAAGACCATTTAACGGGGGATAAATTAATGAATGAGAAGAAGAAGAGTTCAGATGATATTATATCCACACATGTGATCTTTGCTATGACAGCAGGCGCAATACCTGTTCCTGTTGCTGACATTGTCGCAGTTTCTGCAATTCAGTACGATATGATAAGGCAGATCGCTGAGTTTCATAAAATTAATTACGATGCAGATAAAGGAAAAACTCTCGCGTCATCTATTGCAGGAGCAACTGTTTCAAGAATCGGTGCAAGCTTTTTAAAAGCCATCCCGGGAGTGGGGACTGTTCTTGGAATAGGTTCACAGATAGTAATGGCCGGAGGTACAACTTATGCGCTGGGTAAACTTTTTGATTCACATTTTGCCGGAGGTAAAGGCCTGGATAATATCAACCTTGAATCAGTAAAAGAGGAGTATAAGGAACTTTTAAATAAAGGGAAGGAATATGCCAGGGATCTGAAAAAAAGTTTCAGCAGGGAGGATGTCTTTCAGACTATTGAAAAACTGAACCAGCTGAAGGAATCGGGGGCAATAACAGAGGAGGAATTCCTCAGCACCAAGGAAAAGCTTCTGAGCAAGATCGTTTAGCCCTATCCTGCTAGTAATCAGCCAGAGTCTCCTGAATTCCCTTATGGATCTCATACCAGAAACTTAAAGCCGCTTCACGCTTGTCTTTTTCAAATTCAGCGATCCATTTTTCAAGTTCAGGATTGTCCACTTTATCAACCTCTTTTTTCCTCTTAAGGAAGAGGTATACAAAATCCATGTTTCTCTCACTCTCCCAGAATACCGAAGGATTTCGGCTGTTTATTCTTGCCGCCGCCCTTGATATTTTTTTGAGGAAGAGATCCTGCATCCCAAAAAGAGATTCCATAACCTCGGGAATCATCTCCTCCGCCCATTGACGGTGGAACCGGCACATTCCCGTGTTGTCGAGAATCAGCTCTTTTTTTAATCTTTTTCCGTCCATTCTCCCCAGTTCCCTGGGGGGGAGAAAATCGTCGCCGTAATGCATAAAGTATTTGCCCATAATCGCCATGGGGGATAGAACCCCCGGCGTCCAGTACTGGTTTGGTATCATCCATCCGTTACGTGCGGCGCCGATGCATACAAGCTTATCGAGGATTGACCTGTCCTTTTCACCTGCAAGCTTGCGTGAAAGCTTTCTCGCTCCGGCCTGGAGGTCCAGAATTCCCCTTTTTTCAATAATGGAATCAAGAATCTCCATCCCGATTTTTGCGTTATGCATTGAATCATTGACAACATCAAAAGTATCAATATCCCACCGGGGAATATTGTCTGAAATACCGAGTTCGGATGGCTTGAGAAGTCCATCGACCAGACATTCCATAAGCCATGCAATTACGCCACCGGCAACGATGCCGTCAAAACCGTACATGTCTGCATGATGGTTGAGCATCTCCGCGGCCCTCTGGTCGAAAATTCCGGAAAGCGGCCCCATGGTCTGATATGGCTCATAATCCTTCTTGAATTCGTTGTTCATTTTTTTACAGACAGCGACGCATGGTTCACCGCATGTAGTCTGTTTTTTAGGGACAATTGTTTCTTCATTAAATTGTTTCAGATAATGGTTTTTCACGAATTTTTCATGGATGGCAAGGCGCTGTTCTTCGCTCATGTAGATACTTTTATAGTTGAATGAAAGCATTTTGCCGGCAAGAGATGCATAATTAACACCGAATGTACCTCCGGTGTTAAAGTTGGGTTCAAAACGGTATTTCGCAGTAGCCTCAAGGTCTTTTGCAGCGAGCTTTTTATTGTATTTATCAACAAACCACTGGTCGGCAACATTCTTATCCCTGAAGTCATCATCAATAAATGTTCCGCCATATATAATGGCCGCGATTCCATGTTCCTGTACCATTTTTGATCCGAAACCTCCACGACCTGCCCATGTATCTACAAATGAAACCTGCCCTTTATGTATAGGCATTGAGGCGACAGCCCCATGCCCTGTAACTGCTGAAGCAGGACCTGTTACAAGAATTCTCGGGTCGTTGTTATACTCTTTGCCGAATTTATCATAAACATAATCGGTAAGGGAATAAACCCCTTTTCTTCCGGATCTCCATACATTCTGAATATCAAGAGGCTCGATGCGGAGCTGGATCTCTTCACCATGTATCCTGTTCAGATAAAGAACTGAAGGCATTGGAGCCTTGTTTGTGATGGAGAGCATGTCTATACCAAGGTTGTTAAAAACCAGCCCGGCTCCGCCCATGGTGGAGATGTAAAAACCGCTCCATCCCGGAGAAAATCCGGTGAAGATCAGCCTGTTTGACCCCGGGAAGATTGATCCCGCCAGTAAACCTGTTCCTATATTAATACTGTCATATTTTCTTCCCAGGTGAAGCCCCAGGTCAACCGGACCGAAAAACTCCCCGACTTTGAACCTCTCCATTTTATAAAAACCGGTTGTTGCATCCACAATCAGCGTTTTAAGATATGTATTCATAATCACCCCGGAAGAAGCAGTAGTATTAAATGTTATCACCGATAAGTCTTAAACTTTTAAGTATTTGCATTTATTATAATATAAAGGAGAAATAAAAAAATCAATCTTTTATCAGTAATAATTCCTTAACATATGTTTTAGTGTAAAATGAAAGATTAAATCTCTCCGATGCCGATGGCAGCAGAGAGATCAGAACATTTTATGTTAAAAAAATTAAAAAGTAATTATGGATCTTTTATATCCATTTATGAAGAGTATTATAAAGAATAGTCCGGTTAACCGGTTTTGTAATGAAATCGTTCATGCCGGATGTGAGGCACTTTTTCCTGTCCTCTTCAAATGCATAGGCTGTCAGGGCAATAATCGGAACCTCTTTATGGGCATCAAGTTTTCTTATCTCTTCGGAGGCTTCGTAACCGTCCATTACCGGCATCTGGCAATCCATAAGCACAGCATCAAATCTGCCCTGATTTATAATTTCAAGAGCTTCAATTCCATTGGATGCAGTTTCGACAGTAAAATTCATCTTTAAAAACTGATCCTTTTTTCAGTGAGTTACAGACAGATATTGAACCGTTGTGCCTGTTGATTGAGTTGCTTGAATATGTGACAATTCCGTTATTGTTTATTATAAGGACAGCTTCGTGTATATCCTGAATAAGATTTTTATATCTCTCTTCACTCTTTTGAAGCTCTCTTTCCAGCTTTTTGTGTTTAAGCCTGCTTCTTTGAAGAAGAAAAATTACAATACTTTGAGTTGCAAGTAAAAATGTTATCAGAGAAAAGGCATGTATATTATTTATAACCAGATCGTACAGGCTTAAATGGGTCATTGCAGTAATGTGCGGTTCTTCGGGAGTATTACCTATTACTGAAGCATAAGATGATATCCGGCTGAAAAATATCAGGGAGATAAAGAATACCTGTGATAATGGTTTTATCAGGATATTTTTTGTTGTGGTTTTCATCATGTGATAATAAAGTAAATAACCGAAGCGGATGAATTCTAAAAAAAAGAAGAAAAATGCAAAAAAAATATTATGTCTTTTTATGCATCAAAAACAGTTTCGGCGATAAAAATTCCCCCGGTTTCATAAAGCTTAAGTTCATGAAGAGTAACAGCTTTAATATCCACCCGGAATTTATGTAAGGTTTTATCGATTTTTTCACCCGCAAGAATATATGAGAATGTGTACAGACCTTCAGTGCAGCTAACTTCAATGTTTACAGGGAGAAGCAGAAGATTCTCCGCATCTTTGAAAAAAATAAACTCATTAAGAAACTCAAAATACAGAAGCGGGAGATCTTCGCCGGATAAGGAGCCATTTTTTATAATTTCGGGCTTTATGGAGTTAATGTCTTCCAGCATTTCTGACATCAGGGCCGCTACGGCGTAGTTAAACAGAAGTCCGAGCGATGGTGCCTTTACCCGGATGGCTATATCTGCCGAGGTTATGTTCTCAATAAGTTCATAATTCATCAGCTATCCCTTTATATTTCCTACCGGAATAAATTTTGCCACAATACTTCCGAGACCGGCGTTCCGGGCAGATAAGACAACTTCATCAACATTTTTATAAGCATCACCGGCCTCTTCTGCAAGGCCGCTTAAGGATGAGGTTTTAACATATATTCCACGGGATTCAAGAGATTTTTGCAGTTCTCTTCCGTTAAAATTCTTTTTCGCCTCATGGCGCGACATAACCCTTCCGCTTCCATGGACTGTTGAGTAAAACGCATCCTTCCCCGATTCAGTTCCGCGAAGAAGATATGAACCGGATTCCATACTCCCTCCGATAAGCACAGGCTGCCCGGTTTTTAGATATCTTTCCGGGATATCCCTGCTTCCGGGCGGGAATGCGCGCGTAGCTCCCTTTCTGTGAATGAGAAGCTTTTTCATTTTGCCGTCAATCTCATGTTTTTCAATTTTGGCTGTATTGTGGCAGACATCGTAAACAGCATCTACTTTCAGTCCATTCTTTGAACCGAAAAGATCAAAAATAATTTCCGTAACCCGGTGTTTTATAACCTGGCGGTTGAGAAAAGCAATATTTACTGCACAGTTCATTGCGTGGAAATAGCTCTGTCCCTCGTCGGAGTAAAACGGGGCACAGGCGAGTTCCCTGTCGGGAAGATTATATCCGAACTTCTGCTGAAGCTTTGCAAAGCTGCCGAGATAATCGGTTGCTACCTGGTGCCCAAAACCCCTGCTGCCGCAGTGAATCATTATAACTACCTGTCGGTTGCCGGTAATTCCGAATGTTGCTGCATCCTCCCTGTCAAAAATATTATCATCATGAACCACCTGTATTTCAAGGTAGTGATTACCTGAACCGAGCGAACCGATCTGCCCGATTCCCCGTTCCCTTGCTTTTTTAGAAACGGCAGACGGATCGGCTTTATCTGTTTTTCCCGATTCCTCACAGCATTTGAGGTCATTCTCAGTGCCGTATCCTCTCCTGACCCCCCATTCAGCGCCATGAATCATAGCCTGTTCTAAATCGCTATGGCTGAGTGTCAGTATTCCGTCAGATCCGACACCGGAGGGGATTCCTGTGAAGAGATGATCGACGAGAGTTTTAAGCTTTGGAGATACCTCTTCAAATGTAAGGTTTGTTGTAAGAAGCCTCACTCCGCAGTTAATGTCAAAACCTATTCCGCCGGGGGATATAATTCCATGTTCGGGATCTATTGCTGCAACTCCCCCTATGGGAAACCCGTAACCGGAATGGCCATCCGGCATGCAGAGTGCAGCATTTACCACACCGGGAAGAGCTGCCACATTTGTAATCTGCCGGAAAACAGCCTCATCCATGGTGTTGATAATATCCTTTGAACCGTAAATTCTTGCGGGTACATTCATACTTTTACTGGAAGTTTCCGGAATTTCGTAGAGGAAGTCGTTTATTTTTTTAAGGTTCTGAATATTCATTTTTCTCTCCGTAAGAATGCAGCTTTAATGTATAAAATATACAAAGGGATTGAATGACAATAAGTATTTTAGGTAAAAAGGATGTACTGCATAGTGGAAAAGAGAAAAAAGATTCAATTATAAATGAAACTGATGAAAAAGTATAAGAGGCAGGTTTTATAAAGGTGTATGAGGGGATAGTGTTTTAAAAGACTCAGCCCTTAATGTTATAATCTGCGACAATAAGGATTGAGTCATTAATTATGATAAATTTAAAATGTTATCAGGGTTTATTTTTTTCCTGAACTTTATCATTGGTATTATCAGGAACTTTTTTTACTTTTATCACTTTCACAAAAATTGAATCTTCGTTAAAATCATCTTCGAAGATTAATTTATCATTTTGTTTAGCTGTTACTTTATCAACTGCAATCTTTACATTTCGTGCACTGACTGCAATGCGGCCGTCATATTTTTTATCAGGGAATGGAGCAGAGAGAATCTTCTCGTCATTTATAAATAAAACAACATTTTCTCCTTCAAATGCAATATGGAAATTGTATATTTTATCATGTTTTATTTTACAGTCAGCAGATGCCAGCTCTTTTACAAAAAAGTTGTTTTTGGCATCGAATGGCTTTGTTTTGTCAAGACGGTCAGAATATATAAAAGAAACCTTATCCATTCCCCATAAACCACCAGTAAACTTAAAACCATACATATGGTAAAACCATGATTGAGATTCACTTGTAACTGCAAATGAAATCATGAATTCGGATGGAGATTTGACACGTTTATTTATAGCAGCACTAACATCTATTGAATTAAAATTTATTAATGGCTGTAATGTGATAATGGTGTTGTAGTCGAGGAGTTCATAATAATTCCAGACAAGCGTCCAGCCGTTCAATTCTGATGCGTTAGAATCAGAGATATTCCAGTTGCCGGAAAATCTCTGCCATTTATGATGTTTCTCCTGATTATATGCAGGATTTATTAATACAAGGAAGATGATTATACTTAGAAATTTTTTCAAATTGGAATCCTTTTACTTATGTATTATTAATGTAATTATATTAAATAATCCTGCAATATTTATATACTATTTTTTTACTGGTGTTGTGCCGGATATTATAAGCATAGCAGATGCATTTTCAGTAACAACAGCCGAATTTGAACTTATTGATGATACTCCGGTTGAATTAGTAGTATCAAAAGATATTTTTGCACCGACACCACCTGAAACGCATTCCCCAGTCCCTGCCAGTGATTTAATTCCTTTGAATTCAGTTTCACTTCCATTAGCAGTAGTACCACTCCATGTCTGATCTACAGATGCAGTGCTGCTGTTTATCCATTGGATTTCTGAAACTGAACTTCCCTCATTATTTTTCCATTTTAAATCCGCTTTTGTTTTATCATCTTCTCCGCATCCGATAAATCCTATAGCCGCTATGGCAAGAATCAGCATAAGTATAAAATTTTTCATTTTTACATCCTCCAAATATATCATTTTTTCAAAATGTCAGATTAATCTCTGTTATCACTAAATAATATTGTTAATGCTATCAGAGTCAAGAAATTTTATTATAAAAAAGATTATATCAAGTTTGTTTCCTTTCTCGATTTTTACGGAGTATCGGGGGAATATGGTACTCAGTATTCCACTGTATAATACTTCATTATTACCATATTTATAATTTATTGAAATATCTTCAATCTTTAATGGTTATAAAAAAGAGAAAATTAATTCCAGAAAAGAGCAAAAAGGGGTGGACATTTATTTTTTATATTCTATTATGGGAAACCTGAACTGATAAAGTGCGTTAAGACTCATAAAATATATAAAAATTCAGTTCATACTGATTACCACAGCCGGTAATGTGATGCAAAGAGGAAACAATGAAAAAGAGCATAATTAAGAAGATGCTTCCTGTTCTTCCTGTATTGCTGTCTGCATTTTTTTATTACAGTTATCAATACAGGCCTGCAATACCCGCCAGGGTAACCGGTGAAACTGTATCTGCAAATAATCTCAGCTCCCTCATTAAAATGAATATGGATAAAACTGTCTCTATAATCAGCGAAGCCGAACCATCAACGCTTCAGGGTATGAAAGAGAAGTACGGCAAAATTGATGTAATAACACTGTTTAACGGCAGGGTTATTAACGGTATAATCAAATCACGCGGTGATACCTTCACAATTCTTACAACAGACGGCATTATGCATGTTAAGGCCGGCCATGTGATGAAGACGGCAAGGCTGAAGGGGATGTAAATGCCGCGGGAACGGATGTGGGGTGATGCATGGTACAGATGTAGGGTACAGGCATGCCTGTACCCTACATCTGTACCATGCACCATTCCCTATGATGATATATATGGTATTGAAAAATGAAAAAGATAAAAAAAACTGTTGCTGATCTGATCCCGCGGTTATTCTCACCGGCGCTCCCTGCCATGCTTTCTGTCCTGATATGCTTAAACCTTCCCCTGTATGGCGAACATGTTTTTCTTAAAGACGGATCTATAATTGAGGGGAGGGTAATCAGCGATACCGGTAAAGGTGTTACCCTTAAACTCCCTGACGGAGGTACCGAGTTTATATCTGCCGGGAAGGTTTTAAGGACTATCTACTGGAAGTTTACCGGAGAAAAGAGTTACATAAAGCTCAATTCGGGAGAGTTAATCCCGGCATATAAGGTAGATGAAGAGGTTAACACAATAACGTTAAGAAAAAAACTCAATGTAAATGATGAATTTAAATTGGATAAAAGCAGGATTCTCAACATATCCGGAACAATGCCGTTAAACCTTGCCGGAAAGGTGGATGGTGATAATATTGTTCTTTCATGGGAATCGCCTCTGCAGGCTGTGAAGCGTTTTGAGATTATTGTTAAAAAAAAAGGCGATAAGGATTTTACCCCGGCCGGAGCGTCGGACTATACCGGGTTTGTATTTAAAAAACCGGAGAACAGCACGGAATACATTTTCAGGGTTCGGTCGGTTGATATGAAAGATGATGTTTCGACATACAGTAATGAAATTACTGTAAAACTCGATGGCACAGTACTTCCGGTACCTGAGGTATCGTGGTATAAAACCGAATACCTTGATAATGAAGATGAATATATCCTCAGCATAAAGTGGAATAACGGCAAGGTATCAAGCCGGTCTGTGGAGAAATACAGAATTTTTATTAAACAGGGTAATGCGTATCGCGTTGTCGGGGAATCGGTTTCAGGAGAGATTACAATCAGGTATTCCTCATCTGGAATTGATCCCAATGAGGATAATGTATTTGTTATAAGAAGTGTCTCCGCATCAGGATTGATGTCCGGCGACAGCGACGAGTTTAAACCTGCCGGGTTTCTGCCGGTAAAACTTCCGAGAATAAGGGTCGGAGGCGGCGCCGCATACCTTGGGGACAGTACCCTGAATCAAAGGTATGGAATGGGCTACGGTGTTTTCGCTGATATTTTTTCAGTGAGGCAGAGGTTTAAGAAAAGGTATTATTTTTCTCATGGAATTGATGCCGGCTTCAGGGGGATGTACAGGGTTTTCCGGCAGGATGATATTGTTTTTACCTCGGTGGAGAATCCCTTATTCTGGGCAAATACCATGAGTCTGTATTCATGCGATCTCTTTATCCGTTATTCTGCCGGTTTTCTTTTTCTCGGTGAACACTGGGACTTCTACGTCTCCGCATCGCCGCGGTTTCTCTATTCGGATATCACAACATCGGGGAAGCCGGACTATACCGGCGGCAATAAAAGCTATAATTATAAATCATATGGAGCTGTGGGCGGGGCAGGCTTTGAGTGTACGCTTTTTAAATGGAGCGGAATTTTTGCGGAATATAATTACGGTTTTGTCCCTCTGGACAGTGATGGAAAGAATGTGGAGGGGCACCAGTTTTACGCAGGAATAATTATGAGGCAGTGATGATAATGAAAGTGAATATTCTTAAATTTATTTTCCTGTTCTTCCTTGCTGCCGGGTGCTCACCCGGCGGGGGCTCATATTATGATGATTCTGAATATAATTACAATATACCTGCGGGTAGTAAAGTATGGCTTATGGCGGATAAGGGGGTTGTAACGGATGATTTGGGCCGCGTCAGCATATGGCGCGACCAGTCCGGCAGCGGTAATGATGTTATTCAGTCTGTTTCGGCTGCCATGCCGCGTCTAAAGTCCGGGATGATATATGGCAAAAGCGCAGTCTATTTTGACGGCGATAACTACATGTCAGTAGCCGGTAAAACTGTATTTACACATAGCAACAGCGCAGGATTCGCGGCGTTTATTGTTTTCAGAATGGAAGAAGCGGGGACATCTCAGGGCATTTTCTCTCTTGTAAGGGATGACAATATCAAACCGTTTATACTCCATAATCTGAATAAATCGCTAAGGTTTTCATTTCTTGTTACACCTTTAGATGCTGACAACTATTACGTTAACAGCGATTACGGCCTGCAGAAATTCAGGATAGTGTCGTGTCTTTATACTCCGGGGACTCTTGACATGATAAACTTCAAGGTTGACGGAACGGTGAAAAACGTAATGTCACGAAGCATAACAAGCACATCGTCAACAACAATGTTTATTGGAAAATCGCCGGTTAATTCATCACCTCCATATATAAATGGGTATATAGCCGAAATTGTGATGTATGACCGCGGCCTGACGGATGCCGAGGTTAAGCAGGTGGAGTGCTACCTGTGGCATAAATATAATATAAACTGTGCGGAGTGCAGTTACTGATGTGAAGGTGAATAAATTTATGGAGCAATTATATAGAACAGTTCTGATAACAATTCTTCAGTCCGGGCTTGTACAGAAAACCCATTCGACAAATACGTGTTTAGAGCATAATAAAATATATTATAAATTCTCTGTAAAAAATAATTATTGGAGCGAAGGTGTTCACTTATGAAAAAAACAATATTTATTACAGTAATCCTTTCTCTTGTTATAATTTTAAATTCCTGCGGTGGAGGTGGTTCTGATGGAAGTAATGCTTTGTATACGCCGGCTATACCTACCGATTTAAGTGTTAAAGAATGTGATGAAAGTATTGTCACTATCGAATGGTCTGACAACTCCGACAATGAATCCGGATTTGTAATTGAGCGGTCGGTTAACGGAGGGGATTATAATTTATTGATAACGACTGGACCGAATAAAACTGAATTTACCGAAGCTCTCCCGGATGAGACCATTTATACTTATCGTATTTATGCATTTAACAGCGCCGGAGATTCTAATTTAAGCAATGAAACATCTATAAAAAGACCGAGAAGCGCAAAAGTCGATATAACAACCGGAACCGGGGGAACAATCAAGTTAACTAATCTTGCGACAATAGCATTTCCTCCCGATTCATTTTCATCGGATGAATCTATTATGGCTGTTGAAGGTGTCATGGATGGCAGTGTTACGGAAGATAAAAAGCCATACCTTGATTTAGTTTCCGATATAAAAGTTATCAGTATTGTTGATTTCACTTCTAAAGATCTTGAATTAAAGAAAAGTATTAAACTGGTTATGAATTATGATTCCGGATTATTAGCAAAAATTAATGAAAATCTGCAGAAAAGTAGTACAGAGCTAATTACAGAGGGAATTACAACACAGGCCGATGTAGACAAAATGATGCTTGATGCGGGTAATCTTGATATATATTATTTTAATTCACTTACCGGTAAATGGATTAAAACAAACGCGTCATTAGACACAAACCTTCATACCCTTTCAATAAATGCATCGTATCTCGGCATTTATTGTGTAGGATATTCACAAGCAGTGAAAACCGGTCACTCCTTTGAAATGAACGCTGATGTTCAGCAACAGATGATTGATATGATAGATAAATCAGATAAACATGAAGATTCAGGTAATAAAAACTCGAATCGATACAAATCAAGCGCAGAATGTATTACATGCAGAGATTCATTAAAAACAGCAATTTCAAAATCAATTGATATAGATCCCGCTCCTGACTGGTACAGAGATTCCTGCACTCGCACAACTCCTCTAATAATCAATGGAGTAGAAGTTGATAAAATTCCCGGAACTGATAAGAAAACGAAATGTGATAATTGTTCATCTTATGGTGGATATCTTGCAGATAAACTCAGTGGTTTTGCATTCACTAGTGCTTGCGCAAATCATGATGGTTGCTATAGATATGGATATACAACATACGGGAAAATAAAAGAAAGGTGTGACTTGAGACTTTGGGCTGAAATGCTTTTAAGCTGCATAGAAAAATATCCTTTAATAGAATGCAAAAAATTCAGTGTGTTTGGTAAAACCCTGGGAATTTGTTATTCAAATCCTTTAAATATAATCCTATTTCCAAATTGTTCTTTATTGGCTTCAGTGACATATATAGCTGTAATGACCCCTGCTACATATTCTGCAATTGTACCATATGATCATCAGCCATGTTTTGATTATTATAAAGATGGTGTTAATTGTAATACTCCTATTCTTAGAGCGATAGATATTGATGGAACAGGTAAATCTTATTGCGAGCCGGGAGAGGCAATCGATTTGAAAGCAAGTGTTTATAATCCAGATGGACGTTCTATTGCATATGCCTGGAGTGCGATTGCCGGTACAGTCAGCAATCCTTCTGCTGTGGATATAACATGGTCTGCACCTTCAACTATATCTGATGATACAGAAGTTACAATTCCACTGACAATTTCAGATGGTATTAATATTATACCATCAAAAACACTCACCCTTAAAGTACTAAAACCATATGCTCTCACCTACAACGCCAACAATGCTGAAAGCGGAACAGTACCAGCTGCAACTTCACACAACTATTATGGCGATGCGGTTGTAATTAGTGGCAATACGGGAAATCTTGCCAGGACAGGATATAGTTTTGCAGGATGGAATACTCAGGCAGATGGAAGCGGCTCAGACCGCCCGGCAGGTTCATTCTTTATTATGGGTAAAAGTGATATAATACTATATGCTAAATGGACAAAATTTCCTGTAAATTATAACGGGAATGGAAATACCGGAGGGAGCGCACCGGTGGACTCAACTATTTACCAGATTGGTGACCTCGTTACTGTTAAGGGCAATACAGGAGTTTTAGTAAGGAATTACGATTCATTTTTATGCTGGAATACCGCTGTTGATGGAACCGGTACCAATTATTTTCCAGATGATACGTTTTCACTTGCTTCAAAGAATATGTATTTATATACAAGGTGGTCCTGGACAAGACTTCTTGGAGTAAGCGGTACAAATACATTTGGAGCAAGTATAGCTGTTGATTCAATCGGGAATATATATGTTGCGGGAAATACAACTGGTAATCTAGATGGACAGCTGAAATCCGGAACTAATGATATATATATAACTAAATATAATTCTTCAGGAACAAAACAATGGACAAGACTTAATGGAATAAGTGGTTTACCAACTTATTGTTCTAGTGTTACTATTGATTCAATTGGTAATTTATATATTACAGGGTGTACGTATGGTAATCTTGATGGGCAAATATTAACTGGTGCTCGGGATATGTTTGTTGTCAAATATGATTCGTCAGGAGTGAAACAATGGACAAGACTTCTTGGAGTAAGCGGTGTAAACACTTATGGGAAAGCTATTATCACAGACATAGACAGAAATTTTTATATTACAGGATATACATTTGGTAATCTTGATGGGCAAATATTAACTGGTTCTCAAGATATGTTCGTTGTCAAATATGATTCTTCAGGGTCAAAACTGTGGACAAGGCTTCTTGGAACAAGCGGTGAAGTTACGGTCGGAAAGGATATTGCAGTTGATTTAAATGGTAATACTTATGTTACTGGCTTTACGTATGGTAATCTTGATGGACAAATATTAACTGGTGTTTGTGATATGTTTGTCGCTAAATATAATTCTTCAGGATCAAAACAGTGGACAAAATTTCTTGGATCCAGTGGTTTAACGGAGGGAAATGGAATTAAACAAGGCTCGGATGGATATTTATATATTACAGGTTCGGTTAGAGGGAATAATCTTGATGGGCAAATATTAACTGGTTTTTATGATATATTCGTTGTTAAATATGATTCGTCAGGGACGAAACAATGGACAAGACTTCTTGGTGTGAGTGGATCAAGTACTTGTGGATATGATATTGCAGTTGATTTAAGTGGCAATTGTTATGTTACAGGCTCTACATCCGGTAGTCTTGATGGGCAATTGTTAAATGGAACTAATGATGCATTTGTTTCCAAGTATGATTCATCCGGCACAAAACAGTGGACAAAGCTTATTGGTGTAAGTAATGCTTTAACTGCAGGGAATGGTATAGCAGTTGATTTAAGTGGAACTTGCTATGTTACAGGTACTACATTCGGTAATCTTGATGGCCAATCATTAACTGGTTCTAGTGATATGTTTGTTACAACTAAATTGAATCAGTAATAAATTTACTATATAAGCACATGACGTTATATAGAGCTGTTATGTGTTTATTTTTTATTAAAAAAGGAGCATTCATGAAAGCTTTTAACATATTTTTACTTTTTTTATTTCTTGTATTTAATATATCATGTTCACCGGACAATAAAACCGTAGCTGATTACAAATACGGTGTTATTACAAAGGGTGAAGTGAAGCGGCGTGCTATGGGGGTTAAACTAAATCCCCAGCTTGAAAAGGCAATAATTGAGTCACTGGTTGTTGAGGGTATTGCACGGCATGATGCACTTGCCGGTGACTTTGATAAAAATGAAATATTTATTCTGCGTCTGGAACGGGAGAGCTGGCCACTTTTAAAAAAAATTGTTAATGATAAAAGCAGCGGTTCACTGAATCTGTCTTGGGAATATGTCAAGTGCAGGCATATAGTATTCAGTGGAGGAAACAGTCCGGATGTTAAAGAAAATGCGTTATCGAGAGCGAAGAATACAATTGAGCTTTTAAAAAAAGGTGCAAAGTTTGACAGCTTAATAAAAAGCTATTCAACCAATCCGCAGAATGCCGTTGAAGCAAGCACTTTATATATTGTTAAAGGGGGCGGAATGCCGGAATTTGAAAATGCTGCTTTTTCGCTCCCCATAGGAACATACAGTAAAGAACCCGTAATATTACCGGGTGGTATGGCAGCTATTATAATATCTGATGAAACAGGAACACTCACACTTGGTAATCTGGAGAAAAAAATAAAATCTCCAGATGAGAAAAAACGTTTATCTTTAATGTTAGAAAGAATGGCATATTCTAAACTCATTTTTGAAATTGAAAAGAACAACAACGCTTCGTTTAAGGTTGCTGTATTGCCCGATAAAGAGAATGAAGTAATCTTCTCGGTCTCAGGTAAAGATTATACACTTAAAGAACTGAAAAAAAAGCGTGATGTGTTTAGTGCAATTATCAGGGAACCTCTTGAAAACAGAGAATTTCTTTTAGGTTTTGCCAGGGAATGGTATTTTTATGAGCTCTACAAATCCGAGGCAGCAATAGAAGGTTATCTTAATGATAAAAAATTTATAATGGATATGAAATCATCCACTGATTTTATTTTAGCAAATGAATATATACGGTATCTCTGTGAAAAAGAAATTACGGTTTCCGAAGAAGATATGTTTGAAGAATATTCAAAAAACAAAAATAAATATATGAAGAGACCGGGATCAAAGTCAAAAAAACCGTTACAGCTTTCATATAACGAGGCAAAGATTTTCATTAAAAAAAAATTAATACAAACACAACTTGCGGCAGCAGTTGAGGAGTGGAAAAAGAGAGCACTTGCCGACAGCGGATTGGTTATCCGTGATTAGAACGAAACCATGACGTCAACAGGGATAGATATTATAATTAACGATAATATCCGAATAAGAAGATATAAGGGTTATTATTCTGAACTGTTGAAAAAGTTGCTATTTGATTTCGGAAGAGTGCCCTATGTGCCAAGATAGTTGTCGCCTGAAATAAATCATGCAGTAATATATATTAATTCTGCGTAGCCTGTCTTCTGCTGCTTATAATAGAGACTCCTGTTACCGCCAGTACAATAACAGCTCCGCCGATTACCGTATTTGTTCCCGGGGATTCGTGCAGTACAAGGAAGACCCATACCGGGTTAAAGACCGGTTCTATTACAGCAATTAGATTTGCCGATACGGCAGTTATTCTCTTTATCGCAACAGCAAAGAGAATAGAGGGGATGCCTATCTGTATAATTCCGAGAACCATAATGGCCCCCACTGATTTGAATGTAAAATGCGGAAACGGGAGAAATATCGACGCGACAAGGGCAACTCCCGCAGTAATCCAGTGGGATAGAAGTATAGATTCGAATGGCGATTCATCCTTCTGCATTCTCATAAAGACAAAGTACAGGCTGAAGGTAAATGCGGACGTTAACGCAATAATATTTCCAAGCATCTGTCCCCCGCCGAGTTTTCCCATGAACATTATTATCATCCCGGCAGCCACCACAAGAAAAGCGATCCAGTGTTCTATCCGTGTCCTCTCTTTTAAAAGAGCCGCTCCGATAAATGCGGTAAGTACCGGAGCAATGTACTGAAGCAGGATGGCGTTTGCGGCAGTGGTGGTTTTGTTTGCTATTACAAAGAGAAGCATGGTCACGGCGTTCGCAACTGCAGCGGCTACCTGAGGAAATGACAGGTGCAGTTTCGGTTTTTTAAGATATATCAGCAAAACAAAGGACCCTATTAAACTGCGAAGCCCGGCGATTGCCATGGGATTCCAGTCTATTACCTTGATAAAAAGCCCGGCGATACTCCAGAGTGAGGCCGTGGCAACCATTGCCAGTATTCCAGTTTGTGTCTGCCGGTTATCCATAATAAACTCTCTGACTGAAAATATTTAAAATATTAAAGCCATAATAATAAAAGATGTTTTTACGTCGATTATAATAACAGAGTCAGTGAAATATTTTTCTCTTAATTCCATCGGCTGCCGCTTTACCTGAAGAAAAGGCCCACTGCATATTATATCCGCCGGTATCGCCATCTATATCTGTTACTTCACCTGCGAAATAAAGTCCCGGCACAATTTTTGATTCCATTGTACGCCTGTCAATCTCGTCTCTGCATACGCCGCCCGCTGTAGCCATGGCGATATTATAGTTCCCCTTATCCGCAACTATGAACGGATATTCGGCAAGAGACCTGAACAGTTTAACACGCTCCTCTCTGCTTATCTCGGATATATTTTTTTGAGGATCAATCCTCTCCTGCGCCAGTATCATTGAAATAAGTCTCTCTGCAAAATCATAGTTTTTTAAAAAGTTTTTTATACTCTTTCTCCCCTGTAACCTGGATTCTGATATAAAATCACTGTTTAATGATTCGACAGTTTTCCCGGCAAGAGAGATTTCGAGTATATCATCTTTGTCTATATACCTGCTCATATCGAGTATTACGGGTCCAGACAATCCTTTGTGAGTGAAGAGTATATCCCCGGCTGAGGAATAAACTTTTTTCCCATTTTTAAAAAGGGAAACGTTCCTGTTTTTAAATGAAATGCCGGATAGTTCAGCAAAGGTGAAATTTTTAATTATCACAGGCGTAAGGGAGGGGGCAGGTTTTATAATACTGTGGCCTAAACTCTCCGCAAATATAAATCCGTCACCGGTTGAACCGGTTGAGGGATAAGATTTTCCACCTGTGGAAATTACAAGTATTTTTGCGGTGAACATCTCATTACCGGAGTAAACTGTGAATACTCCGTTTCTGAAAACTGTTTTTAAGACCGGGGAATCGTACCTTAATGTTACTCCGTTTTGTAAACAGTGAGAAACCATCATGGAGAGAACATCGGAGGACCTCATGGATTCGGGAAATATTTTCCCGTTTTCCCTTTCCGCTGTGGGTATATTGTTTTTATGAAGAAAGTCCCTCAGTGCAGCCGGAGGAAAGGTTTTTAGTACAGGTTTGACAAAGTCACCTCCGTTGCCGTAATGATGTATAAAATCTGAAACGGTTCCTGCATGAGTGATGTTGCATTGCCCGGATCCGGAGAGAAGAAGTTTTTTACCCGGAATACTGTTCTTTTCCAGTATCAGTACACTGGCATCATGCAGCGGTCCGCAGTTCATGGCACAGAAAAGGCCGGCAGGGCCTGCACCTATGATTATTATGTCGTAATGGTTCATAAAGGTTCTTTCAACGTTATTAATATACCGGACATGTAATCAGAAACATTCTGTTTTTGAAACAATTATTTTAAATTATAACCTGCATTCATGAATGAATTAATACATCTTCCAATTCAGTTCCATTTATCCCGGCAAACCTGATACAGCTTGAGAGCACGAGTTACGTTGGCTGAGCGGAGTTTAATCCAGATGTTAATTCAACCGGTAATATCACAGTATTTAAAGTTAAAATTTATTTTTATAATCATTTCAAAGCATATCCCGACAAGTGTGATTCAATTACACTTGTCGTAAAGAGAAAATTAGTTGTAATTATCTTAATACTATCATATTATAATCCTGTGATGACTTTTATCACAGGGGGATTCTATGAAACTTAAAACAATTGCTGCAGGTATAATTATTTTTTCGTTAATTCCTGTTTTCGGGTTTCCAATGAAGGTTACATTCTTCCTGGGCTCTTCGACTCTTACAAGGAACGGCAAAACAGTCAATCTGAAAGTAGGAGACATTGTTTCCAATGGAGATATAATCAAAACCTCGAAGGGTGGAATAGTTGAACTTGTTTATGATGACACAAGCAAGATAACCATTAAAGAGAATTCGGTTGTTCAGATAGGGAGCATAAGTGTCAAAGACTCAGGATCTGTTTCAGTAGTATCCGGAGAAGTCAGCGGAAAATTTGTTAAACTTAAAAAAGGTGAGCATAAGCTTGGATCTCCAACTGCGATCTGCGCAGTCAGAGGGACAGAATTTACAATGGGAGTAAGCAAGGGCGGGAGTTCAAAGATAGAACTTACCGAGGGTAAACTTGATGTCAGAAATCCATACGGGAATGTTGAACTTGAAGAAGGATATTCGGCGGAAACCGATCTTGCGGAAGAGCCTGAAACAGGGAAAAATGAAAACAACCTTAAAGAGTGGCAGAATGAAAGCGACGAATCACTTGAAAACGATATGGATGATCAGGCAGATAAATATGAATCCCATATTAAAAAGTTCGGAGAGGAGAGCGAGTCTGGTGCAGAGGAACTGAATAAACTGAAGGATATGACTGAAAAAGCAAAAACGAAGGAGGATCTTGCCCTCTCCGGAGATAAGATAATAAACTCGGAATCTAAAAATGAAGACAATATGCTGATGAATGAAGCGTCTAAAAAAAGCATAGAAAACCTGATGAACGATTATGGCGGGAAAAGCGCCGATATTAAAAACAAGTTCAGGGAAATAGTTGATAGTTGCAACAAGGTTCAGGAACAGCAGATAAAAAATCAGCAGGCCATTCAGAAGGTAAAAGAGGAATATAAAAAAGCTTATGACAGTATTATGAAGAAATTCAAAGATGATAAATCAGGTATCCTGAAGAATCTTGACGAATATAAAAAGACAATGCCGTTAAAAAAAGATGAAATAAAATAATAAATTTATCTCTGCGCCGCCGAAGGCGGCACAGAGAATAGAACATTCTATTTTATAATTTTCCTGCTCATAGATAAATCATTATAACCTTTATTTTCTACAAGATCGGAAAGTTCTGGGTTCTGCCTGAACCGCAGTACATTAAGCATAAAAATCTCAAGTTTACTTACAATATTCGGCGGTAAAAGTGACCCGTCAATTTCAACCGATATCACAGGATAGTTTCTGTCTCTGCTCCATGGTGTAATCAGTCCTTCTATGACACGCCCTATAAGGCAGGCAAATGGTGAAATATTTATTACCCCTGAATAATCGGACATCATGGCTGTCGAGGCTACTCCGCTGGAGATTGAAATCTCAGAATCGAGTTCTGAATGTACAAAGTGTTCATTGGCATTACCCATTATCTCCTTCATATTGTGAGGAGTTGTCGGTATTAAATTTGTAACAGACAGAGCCTTTTTGATTTTTTTATCAACACTATGTTTCCAGATCTCCTCAATCCGCCACAGAATAAGATCTTTCATCTCCTTTGAGAAGAGTTTTTTATACCATGGGAGCAGTCTGTACCTTTTAATGATTTCATTCCGTCGCACAAAATCGGTGTAGTAAATCCACTCCGTGATGCCTGAAACCTTGGCAATTATACCCTTTCTGCTCATTATCCTTACAAGTTCATCTACCGCAAAGTCGTCTCTTCTTACATAAATCTCTCCGACTATAAGTATCTTGGCAGTGTCTTCCACTTTCTGTTTGAGCGGTATCTTTTTTATTTCCGATGCAATATTCTTAAGCGCCGGTATAATCTGTTTTATATCCTTTTCGGTTACATCTACAAGTCCGTGCCAAAGCTCGTCATATTTGGCAATTGCTGCCGCAGGATCTTCCGCGCATGTCCGGAGAGATGTTTCTATATCTTTCATGTAGTCGGCAATAACAAGTCCCCACCATGAGTTTTTGGAAAAATCAGCTCCCATTTCATTGTATGAGTTCTCTGAATCAAGCGTTATAACCAGAACGTTTTCAAGCCTCATGTCGCGGAAAAGGTTTTCGTAGAAGACAAAGTACTGCCCTGTACGGCACGGGCCGGTTGTTGTAGGGACAAAGAGAAGGTATATCTCATCCTTCCTGTATTTGTCCGACTGAAAATATTTCAGCGCGCTGCCAAGGACCAGCTGTGAGGGGAGACATTCCTTGCCAGACATGTAGCTTCTGGCTGCCTGCAGGGTATATACATCCGGAAGAGGCATTGCTTCTGCATTTATGTCAATTCCGCGGAGTGAGGCTGCCATCAGTTCGCTTGAAAGTCTTCCCATATTTGACAGCAGAAGTTTGACTTTTTTATTTCCGAAAAGTTCTATCCGTTTATTGTTAACTACATCATAAACATGGAGTTTGTCTTTGCCGTTATTAATAAACCTGAGGCCATTATCATACCGGTTGTCGTCATCTCCGGTAAACTTGAGACGATAACCTTCAATTATATCAAGGAATGCTTCAACACGCGTGTCAATTCCTGCATCAGCCGAGTGGGAGTCAAGTTCCAGTATCAGGAACGGTTTTGTTCCCATCATCCATTTGATATAATGAAGCATAAATGAATCTGGTGCGCAGGAAAAGTTGGAGATGAAGGTTATGAATATGTTATCCTCATTCTTCAGAAGCGAAGCTGCTTTCATATCCTGCTGTCCATAGTACCAGTACATGTTGCTGAAAATCTGCGTATCCTCGAATGGTAGCATGTCAAACGGTATTACCGAGTAACCCCTGCTTGTGAATTTTTTCGGGATACCCATGTTGGCGTCTTTGGTGAAAGCGTTATATGGTCTTCCGAGAACAGCTATTACAGGATGTTTCGCTTTTCGCGCTTTTTCCAGCGCCTCTGCACCGAGGGTCTTGTACCTGGCAAAGAACTCCTCCTGCTTATTAATGGCTATTTTGAAGGCTTTTTCAATTTCATTTTCAGAGACATCAAGCTGTGAGGCCAGATCAAGCATGCCTTTAAGCGCTTTTTCAGTCCCGTATTTAAAGCTGATTATCGGAGCAAGAATCATTCTCTCGTCAATTTCAGTGAAAGCCTTTTTTAAATAATAGGGGAGACTCTGCGTAATTGGACAGAAATTTGCATGAACCTCATCGACATAACTTGGCATGTCCCTGAAATGAGGGACAAAAATAAAATCAGCATCCGAGTTGATGACAGCCTGTACGGCTCCATGGGCAATCTCTGCGGGGAAGCAGTATGCGCTCTCCACCTTTGCAACTCCGTCCTGAAGGATCTCTTCCGACAGCTTTGCCTCAATGCCAAGAGAATGGAAGAACCATGAATAGAACGGCCAGAGTGTATAAACTGAAAATGCCCTGGGGATACCAACAACATAATCTTTTTTTCTTTCAAAAGATTCTTTGTCCGGTGCAAACTCATTGAACATCAGTTCTTCACGTGTATCTATATAGTTGAATATTGTACTTTCATCTATCTCCTTTTTCTTTCTCGAGTTGGCGTATTTGTTGCATCGGCCGCCGAACATATACTTGTGGCTGTTTACATTTAATACTTTTATCGGGCAGTAATTGTCGCATGCCCTGCAGGTGAACTCTTTTTCATTTATAATTTCTGTTTTTATAAGCTCTTCAAGGTTAAATGATCCTTTATCAAGAAGTCCGTCTTTGAACTTTTGCTTTGCTAGAATACCTACCCCGAAGGCTCCGAGAAGTTCAGGACTTGGAGGTACGGTAATATTCTTGTCCAGAAGCATGGCGAATGCAAGTGGAACGGCTTTATTCTTCGCAACCCCCCCCTGTAACACTATGTTCTGCCCTATTGATCTGTTCCCCACAACCCTGTTGAGATAGTTTGAAACAATCGAGGTGATGATCCCGGCGGTGATGTCCTCTTTTCGGGCGCCGTACTGTATAGCCTTTCTTATGTCAGAGTTTATAAAAGCTGAACAGTGCTCTCCGAATTTCAAAGGGGATGTAGCCGACAGGGCAATGTCTCCTATCTGTTTGACATCAGTTATATTGAGATCGCCGGCCGCTGATTCTTCAAGGAATGAGCCTGTACCGGCGGAACAGGCTTCGTTCATTGCATAGTCTATCGGAACACCGTTTTTAAGATAAACATATTTCGCATCCTGACCGCCGATTTCGAAGATTGTGTCAATATCATTCTTGAAATAGGTAGTACCTGTTGCGTGTGCTATGATTTCATTGTAGATTCCCGCTGTTTCCATGAAAACTCCGAGAATCTCCCGTGAAGAACCTGTTGTGGCTGAAAGCGTAATGTTTATCGGTGAATCGCCTATCTGTTCTTTAATCTGCCCCTGAACTTCTATGAGACATTTTTTCAGTGCATTAACCGGGTCTCCGTGAGTTCTTCCATAATAATCAGCAACAATTTCATCTGTTTCAAAATCTATCAGGGCAACCTTCGTGGTAGTGGAACCACCGTCGATGCCAAGGATGTATTCTCTGCCTGCTCTTACTTTTGATCTCAAAGGTTCAATATAGTTGACTCGTCCCAGAGAATTTTTAAGTGAGGGGTACCTTCCGAAAGCGATCTCATTGTTTTTAAAAACTGTTTCTGGTGAAGGGAGAGGGCTTCCTGAGCTGGCGGCAAGCAGCGCCGCGCCATATGCTTCAAAATACTTGGCCTGATCGGGAACAATAATTTCAAGACCCGGGAGTTTATCTTTTATATATTTAATGATATGAGTATTTTCAGTAACTCCGCCGGTGAGTACAACGCGGCCGTCTCTTATTTTGGCCCTTTTCAGAAAATCGGCAACCTTTGTTGCCATTACATCACTGAGCGAAAGAACTATATCATGTTTTGTTGCCTCACCCTTGTTAAGCTTGTGTGTACAGTCGCTTTTCATGAAGACTGAACATCTGGATGATAATGGATGCGGTTTTGAACATTCAGGGATTACATCGATATCCCGGAGAGTTAAATCCATTCTCCCTAACTGCTGTTTGAAGAACTCTCCCGTGCCTGAAGCGCATTTGTTGCCGGAAAAATTTGTAATAATTTTGCCTGTTTCATCAAGAGTATAAACAACAAAATTTTCCCCGCCAAGTGAAACTACTGCATCGGTTTTTATATTAAGTTTTCTGATAGCTGCTTCAACACATAAACTTTCTATAACATTGTTTGAATTGACCAGAAACCGGCCCTCTGTACCGGTTACAAGAATTTTACAATCTGAGGGGATTTTATCTTCATAGATCACTTTTTTCAGTGCCGTTAAAAAATCACCCTCATGGTCGATTACATTAAATGAAATCAGGCTTTCTCCATCCATCAATACAGTTTTAATGCTGGATGAGCCGATATTAATGCCTAAGCTGTACATCTTTACCTCCTGAAAAATCAGATACATATCTTTGAGTTATTTTATATATGTCCATTCGTTTTTTTATACCAATATTCATGTTAAAAGTTGCAAAAAACTCCTTTTTTAATAAAAAATCACTATACTTTAATTTTATCCTGCTACAACTGTATAATAGTACTAATACAAAATCTTTATGAGCCTTTTTTTGGCAATATAATATCTGGTTTGGAATTGCTACTATATTTTTTATAAAATTCATAATATCAATAATCATATTTGCCGCATTTAGTAAAAGTAACTTTTTTAAAAAAGTCACTTTTACTAAATGCTTTAAAAAGATTAAAGAATAAATATTGGAATTACACATATAAAAAAGTAGATTTAAAAGTATAGTATTATAAAAAGAAGACATATAATTATGATTCTTTTATAAAAACCTGATATCCTGCTGATTGAGGCTATTTGTTTACAAAACATACATTTATATTTATTATTAACATAAGCGGCTGTAAGAATTTCTTATAGTAAAAAAGATTTTAATAAAAGGTGGATGATGTACAATATTTTACTCGTTGAAGATGACAGAATTACATCAAAGCTGATTCAAAAGTATATACTTGATATCGGATACTATCTTTCAGGAGCTGTATCATCCGGGGAGGAAGCGGTTGATATTATTAATAAAAAAGGTCCGGATCTGGTTCTTATGGATATCAATCTTGAGGGAAAGCTTGATGGTATTGAATCGGCAAAAAGTATCAACAGTACTATATCCATACCATTTGTATATATTACTTCATCATCAGACTACTCAACTATAGAAAGAGCAAAAGAGAGCAACGCATACGGGTATATAATCAAACCGTTTAACAAAAAGGACCTTAGGGCGACAATTGAGATGGCGCTTCTGCGTCACCAGATGGAAAGTAAAGTAAAAGAGAATGAAAACAGGGTTTCAACTATATTAAATTCCATTATGGATGCAGTGATAGTTATAGATGAATCCGGTGATGTTGACTATGTAAATGCCGCTGCGGGGAGGATGCTCAACTTAAGGAAGGAGGATATTCTCGGCAGGCCGATCAGTGAAACCCTGAAGCTGGGAACCAACCCGAAAGAGGAGGACAATGTCTTTTTCCCCATGTCGATGAATTATATAGAGTTCAACAATTATCTGACATCGGGAGATAAAAGAATACCGGTTGATTTTACTTCAACACCTCTTCGTCTGGGAAACGGGAAACTGCAGGGGGCAGTTCTTGTTGTAAGGGATATTACACAACAGGTGGAATATGACCGAAGAATCCAGGAGAGTATGGATACACTCACCAGGGCAATGTACGGAACTATTGAAGCAATAACCAAGACTGTGGAAACGAGGGACCCATATACTGCCGGGCATCAGAAAAAGGTGGCCGATATTGCAAAAGAGATAGCAAAGGATATGGGGCTCAGCAGGGATATAATAGAGAGTGTAAATCTTGCGGGCCAGATACATGATCTTGGAAAGATAGCCATTCCTTCAGAAATCCTGAATAAACCGGGGAGAATCAATGAAATTGAATTTGCTCTTATAAAAACTCATTCCGAGATGGGATATGAGATAATGAAAAATATAGATTTTCCCTGGCCTATTGCAGATATAGTTCTGCAGCATCATGAAAAACTTGACGGCTCGGGATATCCGCGGGGAATTAAAGGTGACGAAATCCTGATACAGGCGAGAATAATAACAGTAGCAGATGTCCTTGAAGCCATGGCTTCGCACAGACCATACAGGGCGGCCCTTGGTATGGAGGCGGCATTTGAGGAACTTCGTAAATATGCCGGCAAGCATTTTGATCCCGATGTTGTGGCTTCCTGTATAAGAATATTCAAAGAAAAAGATTTTAAAATGAAATTCTAGTAAATACTATTTTCTTTTAATTATTGAATTTCCATGTAAAAAGTTTTCAAAATAGTAAACATTTTATTTACAAAAATCACGCAGCTTATACTAACTAACAGAAATCTTGTAATTTACCCGGTGAATAAAAGAGTATAAAGAGTATATGGAAACGAGTCTTAAAAGAGTAAGAATTACTGTGAAGGGAATTGTTCAGGGTGTTGGTTTTCGGCCGGCGATGGCGAAGCAGGCTCTCTCCATGGGACTTAAGGGGAAAGTTCTTAATACAAGAGATTCCGTCGAGATTGAAATTCAGGGTGAGCCTGAAACAGTAAAAAAATATACGGATTCATTCTACAGTTTTATCCCTGAAAACGCGGTGATTTCATTTTTTAAGTTGCAGGATATAAGTGTTATTCCCGGAGAAAAAGAATTTGTTATAATTGAAAGCAGGGAGCATGGGCCGACAAGATTCAGCATTCCTCCTGATATAGCAATGTGTAACGATTGCAGAAAAGAATTCAATAATCCTTCCGACAGAAGATATCTGTATCCCTTCATTACCTGCGGGAACTGTGGCCCGCGGTATACATACATGAAAGATATGCCATATGACAGGAAGAAAACATCAATGGATAAATTTCCCTTCTGTGGCACGTGCCGGGAGGAATACGACAATCCGGCAGACAGGCGTTATCACATCGAAGGATTTTCATGTCCGGTTTGCGGTCCGGCAGTATCGGGATTTGATGAGACAACAGCTGCGCTGCTTTCAGGTAAAATTGCTGCAGTGAAAGGGCTTGGCGGATACTATATTGTATGTTCGGCTGTTGATTTCGACGCGGTTCAGAGACTGAGGGACAGAAAAAGACGACCCGGTAAGCCTTTTGCTGTTATGTTCAGGTCAGTGGATGACGCCCGTAAATATGTGAAGCTGAACCTCAGTGAAGAGAAACTTCTCCTTTCAAAAATTTCCCCGATTGTGCTGGTCGAAAAAAAAGACAATTCAGGAATTTCCGAAAATATAGCTCCGATGAACGGGTACCTCGGCATAATGATTGCATATACCCCTCTTCATCAGCTTATTCTTGACAGGGTAAATATACCGCTGGTTATGACAAGCGCAAATATCTCAGGTGACCCGTTAATTATTGATGATAATAAAGCCGCGGCTGAACTTGCAGGTATAGTGGATGTTTTTTTAACGCATAACAGGGAGATATACAAAAGAGCAGATGACAGCATATCTTTTTTCAGTGAAAACAGGGAAATAAGCGTAAGAATGGGGAGAGGGAAAATGCCTTTCCCTGTTAAACTTCCGCAGGAGAATGGAAAGAAGATCCTTGCCCTTGGGGCTGAACTGAAAAGCAATATATCAGTAGTATCAGAAGACAACATAGTGACAAGCAATCATGTTGGCGACCTGGGGACGCCTGATACCTTTGCACATTTTATACAGACTGTTAATGAAATGCTGAATTTTTACAGTATTGTTCCGGATGCAGTGGTTGCCGATCTTCACCCGGATTATGAATCAACTTCATTCGCCAGAGAACTTTCAGAAAGCAGAAATATCCCATTGCTTCAGATACAGCACCATTATGCACATTTTCTTTCGTGCTATTTCGAAAACGCTCTGGAAGGTAATGCTGCAGGAATAATTTTTGACGGGACAGGTTATGGAAGCGATGGTTCTGTCTGGGGTGGAGAGGTATTCACCGGGGATATTCACTCATTCGTCAGGAGGGGGAGATTATCACTTTTTCCTTTACCGGGTGGGGAAAAGGCTATTAAAGAACCGTGGAGGATACTGTCGGGACTTATTGGACAGGATAAGTTTTATGATGCATGCTCATGGGTAGACAGAAGTGTCGCTGAGAATGTTTATAAAATTTCTGATAATATAAATTTCTCGCCGCTCACGTCAAGTGCCGGCAGGCTTTTTGATGCAGCAGGGGCACTCTTGGGCTTTAATAAAAACGTTTCATACGAGGCAGAAGCCGCTATATATCTTGAAATGCTTGCGCTGAAAAGCAGCAGTGAAGAGTATATTCCGGCCTCGATAAAAGATGAAGATGGACTGATGAACTTCAATTCATCAATGCTTATTGAAGAATTATATGAACGGAAGTTGAAAGGTGAAAGTATAGAGAATCTGGCAAAAATATTTCATAACTCCCTGATGAATGGTATAGTGGAAATAGCGGTCGCTGTATGTTCCGGCAGTAGTATTGAAAATGTTTTATTGAGCGGGGGAGTTTTTCAGAACAGGATTATGCTTTCAGGTGTGGAAAAAAAGCTTGCATCAGAAGGGCTCAGAGTATTTATTAACAGAAAAATCCCGGCAAATGATGCGGGGATATCAGCCGGACAGGCAATTTACGGGGTTTATAATGCATGAATTAAGTCTTGCCATGAGCGTAAGGGAAATAGTTGAGGAGGCGGCAGCCAGTAACGGTGCAACAGTTGTTAAAGAGGTTAACATAATTGTAGGCGAGTTCAGTTCTGTCTCTGCAGATGCTCTTGAATTTGCAATGGAGGTTGCCAAAAAGGGGTCAGTATTTGAAAACGCGAAAATAAATATAAAGCCGACAAAAACAATTCTTTCATGCAGCAAGTGTAATAGTGAAACGGTTATGGAGGATTATATTTTTAAATGCAGTTTATGCGGATCAACTTCTGTAAAAATAGTTTCCGGCGACAGGATGTATGTTGATTCGATAGATATAGAATAACAGGAGAATAATAATGCATTACATTGAACTTGAAAAAGACCTTCTTGCTCAGAATGATAAACTTGCGGAAAATATAAAGAAGAATATGGATGATCATCAGATTTATGTTCTGAATTTTATGAGCGCTCCGGGAGCCGGTAAAACAAGCCTTCTAGAGGCTGTAATTCCTGAATTATCCAAAAAATACAGGATAGCAGTTATTGAGGGAGATATGCAGGGTACCGCTGATGCGGACAGACTGGCTAAGCTAAACGTAAATGTACACCAGATAAACACTCACAGCCTCTGTCATCTTGAAGCTGCAATGGTTGAAAGATCACTTGTGGATTTTGACCTTCATAAAATCGATTGTCTTATTATTGAAAATGTCGGAAATCTTGTATGCCCGGCCGACTTTTTTCTCGGAGAAGACGAGGTAATTATGGTTGTGTCTGTATCAGAGGGTCATGATAAACCTCATAAATATCCGGTAATGTTCAGCAAAGCTGACCTTATTGTTCTCAATAAAATGGATATAATTGAATCGACAAACTTCGATATGGATATTTTCTACAGGCAGGTGCGTGAACTTAACAGGGAATCAGGAATTATGGAGGTTTCAGCCACTAAAGGGACTAATATGGCAAAACTGGTAAGTTATATTGAGCATGGGATACAACATAAAAAAGGGCAGCACCATCATCATGGGGAGGGAGATTCCCACCATCATGGTGACCATCACCATTGATTTCTTTGATTTAATTCAGGATCGGGAACGGGATTATATTTCATGAAAGAGAATCTTTGTTCTGTTCCCGTCTGAATCAAAATCCTCGTCTAAAAAAATCCAGCCTCTTGTCACATAATATTTTTCAAGTATATTCATAAATCGGCTGTCAATGAAAAGATATATTCTTTTAAATCCCTTTCTGTAGCAGTAGTTCAACACCGTTCTGATCAGTTCAGAGCCGATGCCTTTTTCCCGGTGTTCCGGCGAAACGTATAGCGCTGACAACCAGGGGGATAAATCCTGCCTCCTGAGCATATCAGTCTCTTTAATCGAAATCATGCCAACGGGAACCTCCCCCCAGAAAGCAATAAATGAACATGGAAGAGCGTCAAAATCAGCGCGTTTTTTATATTCATGAAGGACAAGGTTGAAGGGCACATTTCTATGCAGGTACCAGTTATTATAAGACCAATACGCGAGAATGGGATATAATGTTTTTTTTTCAGATAGCGGGTAGATTTTTAACATAGATTTATTTTTAAAATTATTCTGTACTATTTAAAATGTTAATATTAATAATTGTCAAACAGATTTTGGATTGTTGTGAAACTGAATCTCTGATGTGCAGGTAATCATTGCTTGTATTATTTTCCATGACAATGTATACATGTTAATAATGAAGTACTGATTTAATAAAGAAATGACATTTTAAACAATTGAGGGGAAACCTGAAGGATGAGATATTTTATTATTTTTTTATCTGTTTTTTTAATGATAGTGCAGGGCGTCGAAACTATTCATTCTGAAAATATTATCAGACCGGGAAATAATTCAATTGATTACACGGCACAACTTACTTCGGAGATTGTCAGGAACCCTTCAGGCGGGAATGTCCCGCTTTATACAGCAATATTAATGAATCTTGCTCCGGCAGTCGGGAGATCTGAAATCTCCGGAATATTCAGGAAAGCCTTAAACAAGCTGGAATCAGAAAGCGGAAAAAACAGCATATCGGGCCAGATTCTGAAGCTTTCAATCGATGACCTGGATGGGAATTACTCGGAAAGTAAAAAGAATTTTTCAATTATTAAAAAATGGAATATTTCGGGGCCGTGGAGCAGATATGGCAAAGCTGATATTGATTATGAATTTCAGCCGGAGAGAGTGTATAAACTCAAAGATATGGAGAAGATGAAAAATATTTCCACAGATGATGGAGGATTGTTTTATTCGTTTAAACCGGATCATGGGACTGATGAGACAGTATATGCTGTTACATCTTTTACCTGTTCAGGTTATATTGTTTTATGGATAATATCTGATGCTGAGTATAAGCTGACAGTAAACGGAAAAGAAATTACAAAGAGAAAAGGCGAAGGTAAATCCATCATGGCATTTGCCTTAAGTGGCGCAGGGGGATATACCGTACAGTTGAAGGCACAGAGCGGTGACAAAAATCATCATCCATACATAAGAGGACTGATTACTGATGAAAATTTTATTCCTGCACAAATAAGTTACAGCAGCAATGTTTTTAATTACAGCTTTACATCTGAAAAGATTTTAACATCAGGAGAATCTGACAGCTTTCCTGCATCGGACGCTTCAGTGTCCACATTGAAGATGAAAGAACTTATCAGCTCCGGTAAACTTAATGAAGGATATAAACTGGGTGTATTAATTACAGAAAAATTTCCCGCATACTTTGATGTATACAGAGAGTTTATTCCGCTGCTTGATATTATGAACCGGGAGGATGAGTTTCATGCATGCATGGCAAAATTTCGCAATATATTTCCGGATTCAGATATTTATAATATATGGCTGGCTGATTTTTATCTTACGAGAAACAGTGAGAAGTTTATGGCGACTGTTAAATTAATTCCTGCCGTGTATATGCCTGAAGAACTGGCCGCATCATATGTTTATATGTTATGCGATATGAGAGAATATGCCGGGATCAATGAACTTCGAAGCTTTTTTAAAAATAATCCGCGCTTCAGGTATATTTTTTCTGAAGTAACAAAACTTTCCGGGAATGATGATTTATGGAGAAGCACACTGATTGAAGGAAGTTCGAGGAGTGATGATGAATATTATTACTACAATTTAGGACTGG
The DNA here is from genome assembly GCA_963664815.2 of Spirochaetota bacterium. Taxonomy (GTDB): domain Bacteria; phylum Spirochaetota; class UBA4802; order UBA4802; family UBA5550; genus WRGT01. The sequence goes on along the minus strand of CAXXHB010000002.1, from coordinate 87,595 downwards.
CAGAAATGCATTCGGGGGTCGATCCTGTTATGTACTGGGAAAAGGGGTATTCTCTTAACGAATACTCCGGATTGATGCGGGATCTTTCAGATATCTATGAGAACGGAATACTTGACGGTAATGATTTTTATAAAGGATTTTATACGGATTTTCATCCCGAATTCAGATGGTACGAAAAGAAAAGGAAAATTACATTACATGTTTTTGAATCGGGAAGAGTAGTCATTGAGGGAGAGGACATAATTCCCCGGGGGAGCAAACTTCACAGTGAAAAATATATTAACGGAGGGAGTGAATTTTCTTCAGGGGAAATATTAACAGGTATTCCCCGGATAAAGGGTATTAAAGTTCTATATGTTGTAAAAGCCAGGGATGGGCTTCCGGTTTCTGTTAATTTTGCAACATCGCTGACTGATAAAAAGAGGATTACAGTGAAGTATAAAAGCGATGGGGATGAAGAGTTTTCAGTAATTAAATATACCGGGGAATATACTCAAGAACCGGAAGAAATTTTTAATTTTATAAATGAGCTGACCCTCAAAGCTGAAAATGAAGTAATTTCTGAATTAAACTATGAGGTAATCTGTTATGGAGATCTGTTACCAGGGGTTTTTTATAAGAATGAGGAGGTCTCCTCAGTAAAGTATTCTGACGGATTAATCAGGTTTATTGTTAACAAAAGATTCTCAAGGAGTGAAAAAGAGAGAGTGAGCTCAAAAATCTCAAAATTTTCCTCAGAGCGTAATTTTGCAGAATGGTATAAAAAAATATCAGATTTTACCGGTCAATTCACTGCAGAGAAAAATACTGAATTCGCGGCAGGTGACAGCTTTGAAAAAAAACTTAAAAGTATTCATTTTTATGTAATGTCTGAAATTATAAAAAGTGGGAATATAAATTTAAGACCGGATAAAATTGAAAGAGTACTTTCAAGCGGAAAGGGTACAGTTGAGGAGAAAACTCATCTGGCTAAAGCAATTCTTGAAAAACTGGGAATAAAATCATATATATCATTTATCAAAAGCGGGAGTGAATTAATTAATAAGATTCTGCTTTATGTTCCTGAAAATAAAAACAGCGGCTACTGGCTTGATTTTTCCGGAGAGGGGTTTCCTGAAAATATAAAACCTGGATATATCGCGTTTGTTATAACCGGTGATGGTTGTATAGCGTTACCGGTTAATCCGGTGAAGTATATAAGGTAAATTTACCTTATATACTTCACTATTTTGCAGATATTTTAGCTTTTAAGGCCAGTTTTTTTCTTTTTAATCTTCTTTTTGCTCTTTTTCGTTTTATAATTGGCTTATACTGTTTTCCCACCTGAATCCTCCGATTTTAAGTTACTTTTGCATAAGAAATAAATACAGAAACTTTGTCAATAATAATAGTAATGGTGTCTTATTTCGTCCCATCAACCCGTCTATTTTGTTTCATCCCGTATCCATTTTATAAAGTCTTCATTTCCGCCGATTATAGGGATTGCGACAATACAGGGGCATTCGTAACTGTGAAGTGTTTTAACATTTTCTATGATTTCGTTAATAAGAGCTTTCTTTGTTTTGGCTATTAAAACGACTTCATCAGCGCTTTCGATTTTTCCCTCCCAGTGATAAATGGATTTCATGTTGCTGATAATATTTACACAGGCGGCAAGTTTTCTTGAAACAAGGTTTCTTCCAATAATTTCCGCTTCCTCTTCGGAGTTTGTCGTTATATAAATCATACATTCAGTCATTTTAAACCTCTTTTAAAAATGTTATAAGTAATTATTGTATAAAATATAAAATTCTATTACAATCAATAATATATTTTAAATTATTATGTAATGATTGCAAAAACTTCATTTTATTGCTGAATTGATGCATGTGTAACATGTGGTTAATGCTGCCGGTTCTGTAAAAGCAGATGCTGAAAAATAAGGAAAGACTTTAGTAACGATTTTCGTGTGTGGAGTAATTATATTTTTTATTTGATTAAATGAAGTCATAGTGAAACAGTTGATATTTGTGAGGTCAGAAGATCGTTTAACTTTTTTCCTTCTGACTGATGGAGGTGATTATGAAGCTTAACAATGAAGCAAGAGTCGGCTTTGTTGTAACATTAAGTTTCACCATTTTAATACTTATGATAGCTCTCCTTGCCAAAATAAATGTGGCAAGGTCAGGTTATGAACTGGGAATATATTACAGTTTTTTAAATGATCTTGATGTGGGAGCTCCTGTAAATATTGCCGGGGGAATAAAAATCGGACAAGTCACTGCAATCAGACAGTCGGGTGAAAAAACAGAAGTAGTTGTATGGATAGATAATAAATACAGGCTTATAAGAGATACAAAATTTGCAATTTTTACAAAAGGTATAATCGGCAGTAAATATATAAATGTCTTTGTCCCTCCATCGATAAATGTAGATAATTTTCTGAAAGACGGGGATAAAGTCTATGGTATCGATCCTCCAAGCTTTGACCAGATGATGCTTATTTTCCAGGGATTTATGCAGGATCAGAGCGGAGGAGAACTTCTGGCTGAAATTTTCAAGAACTCAAAACAGTTTGTTGAAAACCTTAATGCAATATCAAGCGATAACAGGGGAGATATACGTCAGACTGTTCTTGTAACCAAAGCCAGTATATTTCTTCTTTCACAGCAGACTAAACAGTTTATGGATCAGCTTAACAGGTTCACCGGGAACATGGCAAGTCTTACAGAGAAAAATAAACAGGATATATCAATCACAATAAGGAATATGTCCGAGACATCAAGTAATCTTAATAAAATTATACAGAGACTTGAACAGGGGAGGGGGAGCCTTGGCAAACTCATGAATGACGAGGAAATTTATTATAACCTGAAGGATGCATCGCAGTCTGCCAAGGATCTTTTTAATAAACTGGAAAAGGACCCTTCAAAATTATTTTTCAAGCAGAAACCATAATATGGCAAAAAAGACAGATTTTTTCTTCTGCACCGCTTGCGGTGCAGATTATTCAAAGTGGAATGGAAGGTGCACTTCCTGCGGCGAGTGGAACACTATTTCCGAGAAAACAGAGGTTTCTGCCGGCAGAAGACTTCGCGAAGCTCCTGCGGCTGTTTTACTCAGCAGTATTGATAAAGAGAAAACCATCAGGAGAAAAACAGGAATTACTGAATTTGATCTTGTCTGCGGAGGAGGGGTTGTCCCCGGATCAGTTATCCTTCTCGGGGGTGAGCCGGGAATAGGGAAATCAACATTAGCATTGCAGGTGTCCGAAAAGCTGAACGCTTTGTACATTTCGGGGGAGGAGTCCCCGGTTCAGATAAGGCAGAGAGGTGAGCGGTTATCAATAGATATGTCATGTATTTATATATCCGTAAATAATGAAGTTGATGATATTATTGAGCTTGCTGAGAGCATAGCACCTGGTTGCCTTATAGTTGATTCCATACAGACAATCTTCTCGGCGGAGATTCCGGGAATAATGGGGTCAGTGAGCCAGGTGAGAGAATCTGCCTCGAGGCTTGTTGATTTTGCAAAAAAGAAAGGAATTCCTGTTGTTCTGATAGGTCACATAACAAAGGACGGGAATATTGCCGGGCCTAAGCTTCTTGAGCATATAGTTGACACCGTCCTTTACTTTGAAGGTGATTTTTCGAAAGACTACCGCGTTCTGAGGGCATTCAAAAACAGGTATGGTTCGGTAAATGAACTTGGTCTTTTCAGAATGACTGAATCCGGACTCGAAGAGGTTAAGGACAAAAATAAAATATTTCTGAATCCATTTCTCTCCGTTGCACCGGGGAATGCAGTATCAGCTGCGGTTGAGGGGAGCAGAACTATTCTCTTTGAAGTACAGGCGCTTGTGACATTTTCAAGCTTTTCAAATCCGCGTCGTCTTTCAGATGGCTTTGACATTAACAGGCTTATTATAATATGTGCGGTTCTGGAAAAACATGCAGGGCTGAAACTCAGTAATTTTGATGTTTTTATAAATGTCTCCGGTGGATTTAATATCAATGAAACTGCGGGAGACCTTGCCGTGGCTGTTGCAATTGCATCGAGTTTAAAAGAAAAAAGGGTTGAAGATGGATCAGGTTTTATAGGGGAGGTTTCTCTTTCCGGAGATATAAGGCCGGTTTCAGGTATTGAAAAACGGATTCAGGAGTTCCGGTATTCGGGATTCAAAAAAATTTATGTATCACCCGCAGATTTGAGTAAATGTAAAAAAGCCGGATTTGAGGGTGAAATAATTGCTACGGCATCTATTAACGAAGTAATAAGCCTGCTTTTTTAGAATTAACCTGGGGGTAACGTTTCATTCTGAAAGAAACCGTTTCCAGGGTGACGGTGCAACAGGACAGGTTCTTAAATTATAAAAAGTACATCGCTAATCTGCCTGAAGGGGAATATCGGTTTTCACTTATTGTATTCTGTTGGTAATACTTGTCTGTTTTGAAAAGAAAAATTGTTGCTAAATATAGATATAAGACGTAAAATGTATAAAAGAGTGGGTCTGTTCCGGAATTGATAACCTGATCAGTAATTTTTGTAATAATACTATAATGAGTTTGTAATTTATTAAGTTGCTGAAGTTTAAAGTGTATTATGTAATTACAAGAAGTTCTTATCGCTGAAACAGGTTTTACAGAGATAACAGATAAAAGTAGATTATAAGGTTAAAAAAAGATAAAATGAGATTTAGAATAAGACATTTTCACAATAAACTGTCGCGAAAATTTTATGAGAATTATTTCATTCTGAAGAAAAGATGGGAGAAGGTCTGGAAAAAATTCGTTGAAAAGGGTCATGAAAAAATGACCGTTATGTTTATACCTCACAATGAAAAGAAGATTTTCAACTTCCAGATATCAAAGTTTATTATGGTCTTTTTTCTGAGCCTTTTTATTTTTATCATTGTGACATCTTCATATGCTGTTATTAAAAACAGAAATATTAAAAGTGAGGAGAGAAAACTTCTTCTTTCCTATAACGATATAAGGACTGACCTGATAAAATATGAGCAGCTCACGAATGAGATTACAGATATAATGGATGATCTTAAGCCGGAAATAGAGGATTTATATCAGCTCGCAGCAGGTACGGACGAAATTGGGGATATCTGGGCATACAAGGATTTTGATCATGAAGTAATGGAAGGTCTTCTTAAAAATAAAAGGATAGTCCCTGATGAAGTTTTTGCAATGAAAGAGGTTCAGAAGGATTTGATGAGTACAACGAGTACTATCAAAACTATCAAGAATTTTATTGATGTGCGAAGCAAGGTAATTCAGGATATGCCGTCAATTATTCCAAATCCAGGTCACATCTCCTCGCTCTTTGGATGGAGAAGATCCCCTTTCGGGCATGGGAGGGATTTTCATACTGGTATAGATATTGCCGCTTCAGCCGGAACTGTAATAAGAGCAACCGCTCCAGGTGTTGTATTATCGTCAGGATTTATGGGGGGATATGGAAAAGCAGTCAGAGTTCAGCATAAATTTGGTTATGAGACTATTTACGGGCATATGAGTTCTGTAGCTGTTGGCAAAGGAGCAAAAGTAAATAAAGGTGACAGAATAGGCTTTGTCGGTATGACCGGAAATGCTACAGGTAATCACTGCCACTACGAAATCAGGCTAGGTGATATTCCTATAAATCCGTATCCGTATATGAGCAGAATGTGGTAATAATTTAATTGCCCTCGTTTAAGGACTATGGTATAAACAGCTGTTTAATAATAAAACTACCGAACAGCAGTTGAATGTTTAGAAAATTTACAATTTATATATCCTCCATTATATTAACTACCACTGTTTTATATTTTGCAGCGGCTCAGGAAAATTCCGGGTTCAAGGTAAAATTAATACAATTATTTAATAATTCTTCCGGTAATAATGAAGCTGTTGAAAAAAAAACTGCAGATGTTGTTTCTCCCCCTTCTGATGAAAAATCTTCCGGTGAAAGCGGTGAAATATTTTTTAAAAAGGGGGAATGGTCTGAATATGTAACCGATCCTGAATATAACGAACGGATGCCGAAGCTTAGAGAGGGAAATGTATATTCAGATGATGTTGTTAACATCAATACTACAGGATCCGTAAAAATTAATCTTAATTATGGGAAGTCATATTTTACTGACAGCAAGTATAAGCAGTATGCCGGAGATGAACCGAAGTCAAAAGTGATAAACTCCGGTTTCATGCCTGAACAGACGATTCTTCTCCATATGGATGGAACAATAGGAGACAGAATTACCGTATATATAGATCATGACAGCAGAAGACAAGACGATCAAAATCATTACCTGATGAATTATCGGGCAATTAATGATGATGAGGTAATCAGGGAAATTAACGCAGGAGAGATAGACGTAAAATTTAATCATTCCAAATACGCTGTTTATGACAGTACAGATGCGAAGGCCCTTGGAGTTGATTTTACAGTAAGGAAAGGGGATTTATCATTAAAGGCATTCGGGAGCGTGGCACGAGGAGAAACTACTGTAGAGTATTTCAGAGGGAATTCTTCACCTGGCAGTACCAAGATTGCCGAATATCAATATGTAAGGAAAACTTATTATCAGCTGGAACCATTCATCAGATACGATGGAGTGACAACCATGCCTTCCGGCAGTGCTGCATACTCTCTTATTACTTTAACGTCGGATCTCTCCTCTTTATCCGATCCATCAGCATATGTTGTACAATCGGTAAATATCCTTCCTGCCGGATTTGAACTCTATATAGATGATCAGAACCAGTATAACAATAACAATGCCATACAGCTATCTCTTGACGGAGGGTACTACACAAAGATGGTCAATGGAACAGACTACTCCATCAACTATGCAACAGGCGTTATACATTTTTTGACGGATATTCCGGAAAATTCACGGATTTTCGCGGTATATAAGCGGAACGGAGGCACGCTTGATCCATGTGCAGTTTCACCGGAGGAGTCAAAGCATCCGGGCGGTTCTTTTACAGGAAAAATCTTTGTTTTTATAAAATACGGTTATTCAATAGATGAAGATACAGTAACAAAAAATCTTACGCTGGATGCGGGGGAAACTGATAAGAACAATGACGGGAAAGTAAATCTTGATGTCTATGAGATAAGATCAGTCTACTATCTGGGTGCAAGACAGATACTGTCATCCGATTTCTCTTTAAACTTTTATAACGAGAATCAGGCTATGACTGATAATGAAAAAACGAAACTTGGAAGATACAAACTGGAGCTGACGGGTGGCAATGTTTTATTTTATACTCGTGAACCTTTCAGATCGCTGCTGGCGTTGATTTCCTCCGACAGACCTGCAAAAATATACAGCGAAATGAAAAAAGCGGATGCATATCTTTATTCAAGGTACAGGATGCTTTCTGAATATAGCGCCGAGGCCCGTAGCTTCAGACTGAAACATGGTAATATAATCGAAAAAAGCGTCATGGTAAAGATTAATGAAAAGCCGATTTCCGAATCGCGTTATAGCGTTGATTATAATTCAGGCTATATATCTTTCACCGATCCCAATAACCCTGTAATAAGTTCCGGAACAAGAATAGAGATTAAATATGAATATCTCCCCTACGGATCAACATCAGAAAAATTTATCGGCGGTTTACGTGCGGATTATGACGTAAATAAAATTCTCAGAATCGGGGGGAGTCTTGTTCTCTCTAAAGACGGGAGCACAAAAGTTGTCCCTGATATAGGTAAGGAAAGTGAACAGACACTTATGTTTGAAGGTGATGCATCATTAAAATTATCACAAAATAAAATGGCGGATTTTTATAATCTTTTTGCGAAGAGGAAAAGGAATAGTATCCCGGTCGAATTTTCAGCATACGCTGAATACGCAAAAAGTTACAGGGATGTAAATACATTCGGGAAGGCGCTTATTGATAACATGGAGACCTCTGATGAGATAGTTTCAATCTCGCTTACGGAGAGAGACTGGATTTTGTCATCAATGCCCCCGTCTCTGACAACTACACAGACTGACAGGGGATTGCTGAATTACTATCTTTACAGAAATCCTGAATCGCCGGATACGCTGAAGGGCACAGGCTTTACGCCTTACAGTGTAAGCTATTCTGTAAAACCTGGACCGTTTAATATTGCTATGGGGCATATAGCTGACAGTATAACAAGCCAGGATCAGCAAAAGTCGCTTGTTTTTGATTTCAACTTTTCAACGGGCAACGTAGTAACTGCGGTAACAAGGAAATTATCTGATTCGGCAGTTGATCTCTCAGGGATTCAGTATATTGAAGTATGGGTAAAGTATGAGGCCGGATCGGGTGATTCTGTGGATTTTTATATGGATTTGGGTTCTATTAATGAGGATTCAGATGGAGATGGTGTTCTTGATACTGAAGATGTGAACAAAAACGGATACATTGATTCGACACCTTCAAGCGGTTATTCAGAGGACAGAGGTTTTACTTTTAATCCGACAGGGGGTACTGCCACAAAAGTGGGTTCCGGCGCAGGATTGAGCAATTCAACGCTGGGGGATGGAATTCTGACCAGCGAGGATCTTAACGGGAACGGAGTTCTTGATACTACAGATAATGTATATACTGTCAAGCTTGGTTCCACTACCGGATCAGCAACTCTTACACCTAACGGCGGAGCATGGCAGAAAATAAGAGTTTATATGAGTACTCTGACACAGGCTCAGGTGCTGACTCTGCAGGAGACAAACAGTATAAGACTTTATCTGAAAAAAAACAGCGGAACAACCGGAAGAGTTTCAATAGATTCCCTTAGAGTAGTAAGTTCAAAATGGAAAAACCCAGAGCTTGACGGCAGTGCAATTGATAATTCTGACAGAATAAAAATTACAATGGTTAACTCCATTAATGACAGTGACTACAGGGCGGATTCTTTTTTAATCAGACAGAAGGGAACATATGAATCATTATATGGAAGCAGCAGTACAGACGATATAGACAGTGAAAGTGAAACGGCCCTTCAGATAGATTACAATATTCCGGCCTCAAACAGCAATGTATCGATAAAGAGAAAATTCTCCAAGGAAATAGATATAAGGTTTTATAAAACCATGAATATATGGTTTAATGCAAGAAGCATCAATGCTGCAAATGTAATAGGGTTTATTTTAGGATCTTCGGACTCCGATTATATTGAGTACAGGTATACGCCGGATTATACCCTGCTGTGGAGAGAGATTATGCTGAAACTTTCGGACAACTCGGGCGGAAGCATTGAGAAGTACAAGGTGACAGGGAGCCCTGACCTGAAGAGGATAAAATATATTAAAGCGGTGATATACGGTTCAAATACTACAGGAAGCATATGGCTGAATGAAATTTATGTCTCAGAACCGGAAAAGCTTTCAGGAAGTGCGCACTGGTACGAGTTTGAACTTAAAACCATGAAACCTCTTTTTAAAACTGCATCGGGAGTTCCTGTTCTGTCCGATATGAATATCAAATATATTTTCAAAGGACACTCTTCTCAGTTCAGTTCGGTGAATAAAACCACATCTGACATAAAAGAAAATTACCATGAGGTCAGCACATCTGCCAGAATACTTCCCAACTGGAATGCCAGTCTCAGCTATACCAATGAAAAAAGCAGCACAGATAGCCTGAATGAGGAAGTAGTTGATACGAAAAAAGGGGATGCCAGGCGCGATTTGTTTACTTTTAATACGGCATACAACTCAACAGGCAAAAATATTCCTACAATTACGTTTGCTTATACAATGGATAAGAATGACAATCTGATAAAAGCGGAAACTGACGGAAATAAGTATAATCAGGAAACAGAAAAAGTTGTCCATACACCTGTTCTAAGCTATCAGCAGGAGATAGCGGATTTTCTATATGGAAAGATGTCTTTTAAGATGATGCTGGATATGGTTTTTACACATAATAAAATAAACAGAGATTCTGTTTTGGCAGACGATACAGTTCTTTCAGCATCAGTTGCGCTGAAAGAACAGGAAAAACGGCAGGAATCTAAAACGAAAGTTGAAATGGATTATTCAAACGGTCTGTTTTTTATCCGTCCAGCCATGGATACATCATCAAAAGAGATCGTGGATATTGAAGGGTATGACAGCTATGATAAAACAGGAGTCAGCGGTACATTAATCGGAGGATATCATCTGCCCTTTACACATAGTAACAGTTTAAAATTCCTTGAAAGAAATAATGGAGCAGGAGTTGTGTTAGGATTAAAATTTATTGAATACTGTATCCCGGAATATTCAATGAATTTTGATTATAAAGAAAATGGCTTTAAAGACTACGAAGATGATCATGCTGTTGGAGAAGGATATAACCGGTCAAAAAACAGCATATCCAGTATTAACACCGGAATTAAAATTCCGGTAATTCTGAACAGGACAGAGTTGTTTAAAAAAATAAAACATCTCCAGTTTAATTACAATCGTTCAGTATATTTTACAGAAACAGATGTCCCTTATGAAGGTGAAGGTACCGATATGTTTAATGAAGAATTCGGTATCTCAAATGTCCTGTCAGGCATATCCCCACTGGTATATAATTTAATCGGCAATTATCCGGGGATTTATTTCAAAGGCAGAGGTAATGCCGCAGGGGGACGCGAAATAGTCTATGGGACGTTCAATGATTATCACGGGATTAAAGATATCTGCAGTTCTAATGAATATGGTAATTCCCTGAAACTTACAGATAAATTTACAACAGATCTTTCTGTAGATCTAGATTCATTTACTTTTTCTGTATCAGGGAGTCTCAGCCAGGTTTGTGAAAGAAGCAATATTTATGGAATTCCAAATCAGGTAATCATTGCAGATTCCGGAATAAATTTTGAATTTGACCTGATGAAGATTTTTAATTTTGGGTTTTTCAAAAACCATGGTGATAACCTGTTTTATCATTCATCAACACTTAGCCTCGGTTTAAACTTCACGGATAATATGCTTATAACCTCCAATATCAATGAGAAAGTAGTAAGTCCTCAATTTGGTTTTGTATTAAAGTGGGACAGAAGCAGCCTTGGTTTTAAGTATGAATTTAATTACAGGAAGAAGAATAACTATGATTATATCAGTACAGATCTTGTTGAAGGGGATTCTGATTATATCTACCTGGAGAATATGGAAGGCAATAAGGAGTTTAAAGAGCAGGATTACGGAAATAAGTTTTCAACCTTATATGAAACGGATGTGTTATGGCTTTATAATTTCTTTTCAAATTTTTATAAGCTGACCGGTAACCCGATTTTTTCAATAGAGTATAGAATGGAAATAAACAGGTATGATTATTTTGTGTCAGTATCACCGGAACCGTATGATCTGTTTATGCTGACATCAAAACTCAAGCTTGATCTGCATAAAAATATTCAGGGAGGTTTTTCAGGGACGATGGCGCTGGAAAAATACAGGAACAGAGATGATAACAGCGTAAGTAATGAAGTAAAGTCATATGATATATCAGCGAGTATATCGTTTATTTTCTGAAAAACGAAGCAGCCCTTTTTAACATGGATGAAGATACGGAGCCAATTTTCTTTATATATATTCCATCTCTGGATTTCTTTAACTTTTCGATTGTAGCTATTTCAACGGTCTTCCATAATAATTCCCTGTCGGGACATATATTAAAATAATCAAGCTTAATCTGATAAGCGCCCTTAAATTGTCTCCCGCCGCCGGTTGGTGTTATGCTTTTAATTAAACCATTAATGTCCAGATTATCAGACCGTGACCTGAATGAAACATCAAGGAAAAGATCATTCTTCTCTTTATCCTCAACAAGAGCATAGACTATAACAGTTTTATTTTCAGGGTCTTTCAAAAGAAGGTCGGCGGTAATTGCGATAGAATCCCGATGTTCGATGTCAATATAACCTATCCCGTAAATTCTCCAGTCTTTGTATACATGCCGGTTGCCGGAGGCTTTTTTATAATATCTCATTGTTACCGGTGAAATAGGAATACCATTTATCCTGTTTATTATTTTTTTATCGGAATACTCGGAAAGATAATTTAAAGCTTCAATGTCAACAGGCATTGCATGTTCATATTTATCGGTATCAGTCTGTATGCCGAATATCAGGGCTGTTGATGCTGATACAAGATTTTTTTTGTCAATATGTTGAGCTATATCTTTCAGCATAAGAGCAATCAATGAACTGGTGGAGCCGGCATCTGTTTTGACAAGCGAAAAGTCGGATATTACCTTGTTGTCAGTTTTTGTATGATGATCAATATGAGCTGCACACGGTATGTGGCCAGTAATACCATCTACAATATTAGACTGAAAATCGGGAACAATATACGCATCATATTTGTGCGGGTTAAGATTTCTTTGATAAAGAAGCGGAATGTCAAGAAATCTGACAAAAGCTTTATTTTGTGAAAGGGATATTTTTTTTGTGATAATGATATCAGAATTTACTGATTCAGAAGAGAGAATAATTTTTAAAGCATATGCTGAAGCAAGAGCATCAGGATCCGGCGATCCTAAAATTATTATCATGATATTTTTGTACTTTTTTATAGCCTGCAGAAAAGAGTCAGTGCTGATCATTTTCAAATGGCATCCTTTTAAATAAAACAACAGTCACATCACTGAGCTGTTCTTTTGTGCCTATAAATGATTTATAAGTCGTATATAGTTCACGGGTAATTACAGATGGTGTTTCGCGTGAAAATTTTATTATTGTATCCCTTAACAGGTCAGATGGGAAAGTCTCTCCCTGATCATTACATGAAGAAAATAAACCATCTGAATACAGGATCCCCATTGCACGTTCCTTGAGTCTGCCGGTTGTGAAAGAGTACCTGTGCTCCATCTCTATCCCAAGCGGGATATTTTCAGTTTCTATTTCTGTAAAGCTGTTGCTTTCAGGGTCAAAAATCAGAAGTTGATTGTGGGAAGCATTTGCGTAAGAAAAATTTCCATCGGATGAAACAATTACACAGGAGCAGCGGGCAAAGCTGTTAGTCAGTCTCGATGTTTTGATTACCTGGTTCATTGTATTCAGAATTTTTTCAGGTGAGTTGAATATGAGAGTTCTCGAGTGAAGGATGGAGAATAACTCCATTCCTATCAGTGCAGAGTCTATCCCGGAGTAGGATGTTTCAGCTATGAATATAATGGTTTTATCACTGGATATTTTTACCGAATCAAAATAGTCTCCGCCATATGAAGAGTTGTCCATATTCAGTGAACTTATTCTTATACCGGGAATTGAAGCAAGTTCTGAAGGTATGATCCTGTTTTTAACAGTAGATACAACAATTTTATCATGCTCGGCAACCTGCTCGGACGTAACTTCATCAATTATCATATCTGTGATAAGAAGATTCTGAATTTTGATTCTGAAAATTTCAAGAGCTGCAAGATGATCTGATGAATAAGATTTTTTACCCTCAAGTTCTCCAAGAAGCAGAAAACCTATGATATGTTCGGACATGTTTTTAAAGACCATTGATAATTCAATTCTGTAATCTTTAAAAAATTTAAGAACTTCCTTATTTACAGACTTAATTGAATTCTCAGCGATGAGAAAAGATATTTCAAAAATACCGGTGTGCGATGTAAAAAAATCAGCTATTTCGCTTTTTATATCTATTGATTGAAAGTTCAGCTCCGGACCATAGCCGTAGGTGAACTGGTATGTGTTATCTGACCTGTTAATCAGCATAAAATATGCCGACTGAATACCTAAAGTAGTTTTAAGATTTTGAAAATTGTCATTTGTTATGTATTTCCAGAAATTATCCATATCCGAAATTTTTTTCATTTCATCAACAGGCATCAGAGTTTTGTTAATTTCATGTAAAAGAGTTTGAAATTTATTTGATCTGATTTTTTCAATATATGGATTTATTAATCGGTAGGAAATTGAAAGATAAATAAAAATCACACCGGATTTTATATAAATACTGTTATATTTTAATTGTGAAAATGTGGAATAATATTTAAGGAAAAAATATACAGGTATGAAGAAAATTGAAAATGCCAGAAGATAAATGAAAAGGATTTTATATAATTTTAAAAAGTCTGTCTTTTTTATATCATATATCAGGTGATTTGTAATAATCATCATCAGTATTAATGGCAGAGGTATAAAAGGATTTCCGAGAGCAGGTATATGGTAATAATATATACCTGCAAAATATATAGATAATAAAATTATATATGACATAAATAGACCTGAAACGTAGTAAACAACAGAGATTTTAATTCTTCTGAAAGGAGCGATCCGCGTATTTAAAAAAAGAGGAGCTGGTGCGGCTATCATTAAAAAAAGCACTATACCAGATTGAATCAGGGATTTCAAATTTCTGTTGATTTCAAAAGATTGACTGATTGTTATAAAAGCATAATGTGTAAAAAAAATTGAAATAAAATTGAAGATAATGCAAAGCAGGAGAAGACCAATAATAACAGTGAACCTTGATATAGTCTCAGCAGGGAAAAGAATGAATACTGAAAGAAGAGTAATAGATGCTGCTGCCGGAAAAAACAGAATAAGTCCCGGAATAAAAAAAGCATCTGACAGAGCCGGATGAATATGTACAGCTGCTATTAATGAAAACTCTGCAAGAAGAAAGAATATCATAAGTATAAAAAAAATATTTAAACCGGTTTTTTTCTTTTTAAATAAATGAATAACTATAAAATATATTGATGTAAATACTGTAATTACATAATTAAATATTAGTAATGATTTCAAATTTATACCTGTATCCGGGGTTACTGATTTTATAAATATTATTATTGTGCCGTTACTTAATTTCAAGTTAAATATTTAAGGAGATATGTAAAAACTCAGTTTTTACATATCTCCTTAAAAGAATTAAAATGTTGTTGTTCATGTCAGGAAAAACATTAAATAAATATCTGTTTAAAAAGGTGTACATTATTAAATCATATGCAAAAATCAATCTTCACCTGGAAGTATTAAACAGGAGAAGCGACAATTATCACAATCTCTTCAGTCTTATGGCTGAGCTGGAACTTTATGATCTCCTGAAGCTTGAGGAATATACTTTATTCCAAAAGCCTGGAGAAGTTATTATTGAAATTATAAATGATGGCGGAGAATCTTCATCTGTTCTGAAAGAAATACCTGTAGAGAAAAATCTGATTACAATAGCAGTGAAGAAGTATATGAATGATGTAGGAATGGGGGGGCATTTTGTTTTCAGTTTAAAAAAGAATATTCCGGCCGGAGCAGGACTTGGTGGAGGGAGCAGTAATGCTGCATCTGCATTAAAGATTGTTTCTATGATTGTTGACAGAGGGGGGAAGTATGATCTTTATAATGCTGCATATTCAACAGGATCGGATGTCCCTTTTTTTCTTAAAGGGGGATTTGCTTTTGTTGAGGGGAGAGGAGAGAGTGTTGACCGGATGGATTTCAGCGATGAAAGTTATATAATTCTGGTTAATAATGGAATACATATAGATACTGGATTTGCTTATAAATCGTTGAATAAATCTGAACAAGATATAATTGTTGATTGCAGTGAAAAGAAAAAAAATATCAGGGAAAGAATACTATTAAAATCGGAATGGAGAGAATCATTTAAAAACGATTTTGAAGAATCAATTTTCAGGATTTATCCTCAAGTTGGACTTATAAAAGAAAAAATGTATCAAAACGGTGCATTTTTTGCTATGATGACTGGATCAGGATCAACAGTTTTTGGCATGTTTAAAGATGAAGATTCTGCTGAAAATGTACAAAAAAGACTTGAACTTGAGGGCAATAAAGTGTATTCTACTAAATTCCGGGTCATTAATAATTAATGATTGACATTCATAGTGTATATTGAGAAATGTGTCGATAGTTTTTATTGGCGTAAAATATTTAAAGCTATTGAGGCGTCGCCAAGTGGTAAGGCTCCGGGTTTTGGTCTCGGCATCCAAGGTTCGAATCCTTGCGCCTCAGATTCTGTCAATTAGGAGATAGATAATCAAAAAAATCTCTTCAATTGTCCTCGCCGGAGGGAAAGGAGTTCGGATGAAATCCGATCTGCCGAAAGTACTTCATCCGCTATGTGGAAAATCTTTAATAGAACATGTTGTGGATAGCCTGAATTCTGCAGGAATCAGCGATATTCTTGTGGTAGTAGGATACAGGGGAGATGAAGTAATTGATAGACTCGGGAGCAGGGTTAAATATGTCTGGCAGCATGAACAGCTTGGGACTGGACATGCAGTTATGCAGGCTGAAGAATACTTTAAAGAATATGATGGCAACGTAATAATAGCATGTGGAGATGTACCCTTAATAAAACCTGAAACATTTCAGGCATTAATAAATTCAGCAGAAGATGATGAAACAGGAGCTGTCGTTCTTTCAATGATTCAGGAAAATCCGGCTGGTTACGGGAGGATTGTTAAGACAAATGAGAAATTTGTCAGAATTGTTGAAGAAAAAGATGCAAATGACGAGCAGCGGAAAATAAAAGAAGTAAACAGCGGAACTTATATTTTCAAGAGTAAGTATCTGTTTAAAGGATTAGAAAGTATAAATACTGAAAATGCACAGGGTGAATATTATCTTCCCGATGCACTGATCTATATTATAAATGCAGGTTTGAATGTAAAGACTATTCCAATGCAGGATTCAATTGAAGGCAGAGGGATAAATACCAGAGAAGAACTGTTATTTCTTGAGCAGCATGTTTTGAAGCAAAATAAGGATAAGTTTCATGAATAATAATCCATTAAAAATATTTTCCGGTTCGTCCAATAATGCCCTTGCTTCTGAAATCGCGCGCTATCTTGGAACGGAACTTTCAGGTATAGATTTAAAAAGATTTAAAGATGGTGAAATATCTGTTAAAATAAAGGATAATGTCAGAGCTCATGATGTTTTTATAATTCAGTCTACCTGCAATCCTTCAAATGATAATATAATGGAACTGTTGCTTATCATCGATGCGGCAGTAAGGGCTTCGGCTTCAAGAATAACGGCTGTAATTCCATATTTCGGATATGCAAGACAGGACAGAAAAGTTGAACCGAGAGTGCCAATATCGGCGAAGGTCGTATCAAACATTATTCAGGTAACAGGCGCTGACAGGGTTTTGACAATGGATCTTCATGCAGATCAGATACAGGGTTTTTTTGATATCCCTGTTGATAATCTTTATGCGACACCGATTGCCATTGAGTATCTGATGAGTCTGCATATTGATAATGTAGTTGTTGTTTCACCAGATGCAGGGGGAGTTGACCGGGCAAGGTTTCTTGCAAAGAAGATGGATACCAGTCTTGCAATTATCGACAAAAGAAGACCGGAAGCGAATATTTCTGATGTAATGAATGTTATTGGAGAGGTTTCAGGGAAGAACTGCATACTGATTGATGATATTGCTGATACAGCCGGATCAATTTCAAAAGCGGCTGACGCTTTAAAGGAGAGAGGATCAAAAGATGTTTATTGCCTTTTCTCTCATCCCGTTCTTTCGGATAATGCCGTGGAAAATTTAAATAAGGCAGGATTTAAAGAGATAATTTTTACAAACTCTATACCTCTTCCCGATGAGAAAAGACTTCATAATATGAAGGTTCTTTCAATTGCTCCATTATTTGGGGAAGCTATCAGGAGAATTCATAATGGAGAATCTGTAAGTTCTCTTTTTATTTGATTAAAATAGATTTATAATAATAGTAATAATAGTAGTTTTAAACAAGGGGTAAATTAAATGAACGCAAAATCTTTAACAGCCGTATCAAGAAGCAACACCGGGAAAAATAATTGCAACAGATTAAGGAGTGAAGGCTTTATTCCTGCTGTTGTATATTCACATGGTAAATCTGAAGTAATAAAAATACAGGAAAAAGAATTCACAAATCTTTTCAAAGGTCACATTTCTGAAAGTGTAATTTTTGATCTTCAAGTTGAGGGAGAACCGGATTTAATGGCATTTGTAAAGGATTTTCAGAGAGATCCTGTTACAGGACGAATTATACATCTCGATCTTTTTAAAGTAACAAAAAGTGAAAAGATAAAAACTCATGTTCCTGTTGAACTGATCGGAATACCGGCAGGGATAAAATTGGGCGGAGTTCTTAAGTATGGTGAAAGAGAACTGATGATACATTGTCTTCCGAATAATCTTCCTGAAAAGATAACAGTTGATATCTCTAAAATGTTGCCTGGAGATTATATACATGTTAGCGATATTGAACTTGGAGACGGTTTTGAAATTCTGACAGCTTCTAATAATGTAATTGTCGCGGTAGAGAAACCAAAAGCTGTAAGCGAAGAAACTGAAACACCAGAAAAGGATGTTGCAGCAGAAGAATCCGGGAAGGAGTAATTATTACGCCCGGGAATAAAAATTTTTTATGAAACTTTAATGCCGGTGAAGTGTCATATAAAAGTCGGCCGTAAGTTTTTTAAAAGGGGTAAATTTATTGAAATTAATAGTAGGTTTCGGTAATCCGGGCGAGCGATTTGCAAATAACAGGCAGAATATCGGTTTTAAAGTTATCGATATTCTGGCTAATAATGAAAATATTGAAGTCAGGATTAAAAAGAAAAAATCTATAATCGGCCGCGGAAAAATACAGAAAAATGACGTAGTACTTCTTAAACCTCAGACTTTTGTAACTCTTATTGGAGAGTCGGTTCTCTACATAGCATCGTTTCTCAGAATAAATGTTAAAGATATAATCTGTATAGTTGAAGATTCTTCGCTGGATCTTGGTGAACTTCGTATAGATTATCTTCAGTCTGATCTTAATCATGCTGGTGTTGATTCAATGGCTGTTGCCCTTAAATCAGAAAAATTTGCTAAAGTAAGAGTTGGAGTTGGAGAGTGTCCGGAAGGAACGTCAATGGAAGATTATCTTTTACAGGATTTTACTTTTGAAGAAAACCTTCTTCTCATAGATATATTAAACAAAGCGGAGCAGGCAGTCAGAATGCTTGTAACCAGTAATATTGAAGAAGTTCAGGAAAAGTATAATCCGGAAGGTGCACCAAAGATAAAGAAGAGACAGGTAAAAGCGATTCATATTGATCACCGGAAAATTCAGAAAAACAATTAGATAATTTGACTGTTGACTTCAGTAAAAGATATCTTCTCAATTATCTCATTATAATATATTACTCACACTCGCACGTATTAATTTTAATTAATATAATTTATATTATTAACCTGCCACTATTTTAATGGAGGATGGGTCATTTTTTCTTGACTTTATCCATTCAGTAAGTATTATAATTTTAATTCAATAAAAAGTTTTTCATTATTTTTTTAAATAGCATTCGGGGGTTTTTTTATGTTTAGAAGGCGGTTTTCAGCATTATTTGTTGTTATAGTATTTTTTCTTATACCAGTAGTCGGATATTCTCAAAATACTGAGAAAAAGTTTAATCAGCAATATAATCCTGTTTCTCTTATTAAAAGACTAAGTTATGAAAATTTTAAAAATATTAAACTTCTTCGTTCAGCAATCATGAATTATGGAGGTGGAGAAGCTGAAATTCAGAGATTAATCGATCAGTATGCTGATGCGACAGCTCTTTATTTTGAAGATAAAGTAGAAGAGTCTGCTGAAAAATTCAGTGAAAATGAGAGAGAGATTTTCAAGATTGCTAAAAAAATCGTCACAGATTACAATAAAGATACATCCCGTTTTTTAACTAAAAGTATTAAAAGAAATATTCAGATCTCATTGCAGCAGGAAATTGAGGGCAAACCGCGGGATGGAGTATTGGATAAATATATTGACAATGCAAAATCTGCTCAAAAAAGAGCAACATCAATACTTGACGATTATAAATATACAGGCGAGAACAACTCAACTTCAGCTCAACGACTGATTACATCCATTTATTATTACAGACTGGCAAAACAGAATCTCTTTCTTATGTACCAGTCATATATTGAATCAATGAAACTTGATCCGGATAAAAATAAAGATAAAGGTCTGAAAGATCAGCTGTTTGATAAAATGATTAAAGAAGACTACAAAGATGATTATAAAAAAGATCTGCAGGATAATAAAAATAAAGTCTATACATCAATGGAGAAAAAAGTCTGATTTATTTATCAATGGCCGGTTCTTCCTGTTTAAGCACATAGAAAGATAAAAGCCTTATGTCTTTATCGCTGTGTGTGAGTAACTCAATAATTCTCGTTTTTGTTTTGTTATCAAGTTTATAACCTTTTATTTTCAACAATGCGGCTTTTAAAATGGAAAGGCCGCTTTTTTTATTATTAATAATTCTTGATAATTCCGAATAAATCAACGGATTTCTTATATTAATATTTGATAGGGCAGTAAGTCTTATTGAAGTGTTTTTGCTGTTTATCGATCTTATAATTATATCAAGATGTTTGGTCTGTATTTCCGGGTCATTTATTTTCATTAAACCTGCCAGTGAAGTTTCCTGTATAAGCCAGTCTTTATCATCCAGGCTTTTAATAAATATATCTTCATTTTTTATATTTCCATATTCTTCAAGAGCTAAAAGTGCAAAAACTCTTACATTTGGATTCGCATCTGAAAGGGCCAACACACCTATTTTGTCTTCAACAGCAGGAGCTTTCATCTTCTTCAGAATTTTAAGGGCTTCTATTTTGATTTCGGAGTGAGAATCATTAATGGCTTTTAATAATAACAACAGGGAGTTTTTAGCATGAACTGTGTTTGAATATTTGGCGGCTACTTTTATTGAATTAAGTCTGGTCTCCCAATCCTCTGAATAATAGTTGTTAAACGCAATAGTAATTTCCTGAGCTGCAGGATCGGTTACAAGAAGATTGTTATTGCCGCATTTAGAAAGGAATAATATTAAAAAAAGTATTAATATATAATTTGAAAGTAATGTTATCTTTTTTTGAGACATATGTTTATTATTTTTTTTCAATAAAAGGCCAGTCTGCAGGACCTTTTTTATTTTTATAAATGATTATACGATCATTTTTATCTGTTAAAAATTGCCTTGAAAGCCATGCGGATCTGAGAGAAACAGTAACTGATTGTGGATGCAGAGGGAGTGAATTTTTTTTCATATATGATTCAAATCCGCTTTTAATAATATAGGCTTCCACTATAGAAGGATCAATATTTGCAAATCCAGCTTCACCCTTATAAACAAAAATACCGGTTTCAGTTTCTGAAGCAATAAGATTATATGTTGAACAAACAGATTTAATAATAGAAGTCTTTGTTTTAAAAACAAGGGATGTTTCTAAATAATCATTCTGCTGTATTATTTTAAATTTACCATAATCTGAAAATATATTTGTCAGTGTTTTATTCTTTTTATCAACAATGCTGAATATAATGATGTCAGACTTTTCCAATATTTCCAGTGCAGTTCCATCGTTCAACAGAATATATACTTCTGATTTTTTACCGGTTAAAATTCTGTCTCCGGGATGTATGAGAATATTATCCTGATTGCAGTTATCTGTTTCACAGTTGATATTTGTTTTCATTATGTATCCGTTTTTTTTTACAATTTTACCTATGTTAAGGTTTTCAGCATTGATAATAGATTGTAAAAAAAACAAAGAAATAATGATTGGAAGAATATGTCTGATAGATTTTCTCATGTTCACTATACGGTATTAAATATATTTATTTTTCAATATTTATTCCTGAACCTTTTTAAAAAACAATTATAAGATATCTATTCTGCAGAATAAAAGTTATTATTTCAGCTGTTTTTCCTGATTTTTATAAATCGATTCATACTGTATAATATATTTTTTTGTTTTAAATATATAGTCCCTTGTTTCATCAAAGGGATTGAATTCAGAAAAATAATCTATATCCTTATTTATAGTATATGATTTCCATTTGTTTACATTCCCTGCACCGGCGTTGTATCCAGCTACCATATATTCAATCTGTCCATTGTAATATCTGTTCAGCCATGTTATGTAGTTTGCTCCGAATTTAATAGATGTGCAGGGATTGGTAAGATCATATACTTTAATCCTGAGATCCTTTGAAATTCCTTTTGCAGTAGGATGCATCAGCTGCATAATACCAATGGCTCCTGCCGGAGATTTTGCAGCATGATTAAAGTTTGATTCAGCTTTCATCATCGATAGCAGCAATTCAGGTTTAACTTTAAATTTTTTACTCTCGTCGTTAACACATTCAGAAAATGCGTAGGGATAAAGAGCTTCTGCAAATTCCTGAGGAAGCAGAGAAAGATTTTCTTTGAGTTTAAGATGTTTTAACAGTTTAAATCCGTAGAAAGTGGAGTAATTATAATATCGGAATTTGTCTGAGTATACTGTTAAAGCTGATGCTAGAAATTTTTGAGATTCATCATTTTCAGGTATAAGCTTAACCTCTCTGTTTACTCCGTAAATATCTCCGGCGTAAAAATATGTTTCAATATTTTTAAGGAAGGAATTATATTTTTCAGAAGAAAATGTTTTTTTAAATAATCCGGCAGTCTCCGTATATTTAGTTGTTATACTATTATCAAGTTGTTTTAATCTTTCAGAATGTGAATTATTATAACCGTTTTTTATAAACAGGAGAGTATGAAAAAGTAATGCCCGGTTTTTATTTTTATTTTTTAAGGCTTCTTTGTATTGTTTTGTAAGTATAGACGTTTCAGATTTATCAGCTTCATCTTTAAGCAAAGTCAGGGCATGGTAAGTATCAGGATTATTGACGGCCAGCTCTTCAAGAAATTCAAGATTTTCCGGAGGCCTGGTTTTCTTTTCTGTAGAACTGTTTTTATACAACCAGAACCTGCAGTATGATGTATAAAAGTTATCAGGGTATTTCATAATTCCTGTTTTAAAATATTCGGAGGCTTTTTCTCTGTTATTTATCTTCACAAAGTAGCGGCCTATCAGCCATAAAAAACGTCCGCTCTGTACTTCCTCAGGAAACTTTTTCATATATAGTTCCATGTAGCTGATGAATTCAGGTTTGTTTCTTTCTTCATAATAAAAAGATAATCTCGTCAGAACTCCTTCCAGCAGTTGATTATCAGAAGTCGAGGTTAAACGATTATAAATTTTTACAGATTCTTTTCTCCTGCCATGTTCCCACAGAATATTCGCATGAGCAAGGAGCAATTTCTCATAGCCTGTACTCCCTTCTTTGCTTTTAAGAAATAATATGGCTTTCGGGTAATTTTTTAATGTAAGAATATTGAGTTTTAAAATTTCCATATCAGTGGATTGTTCTTTTTGAAGTATGGTTTCGATAATAATGAGTGCTTTATTAAATTGACCGGCATCGTAAAGAGCAGAGGCAAAGCATTTAAATTTTTCTGATGAATCAAGTATAACCTTTTTTTCTGTGGTGAGATAGATTAATCTTTTTGATGCGATGCTGTTTTGCCATATTCCGCTTTCAGTTTTTATAACATTTATATATGAATCGGAAGCATTATAGAAATTACCTGATGATTCATAAACTGATCCGAGCCGGAGATAAATTAATGACAGCGACTCGTGGTCTTTATATACTGATGAAATTTTTTTAAGATCATCAATAGCCTCATTGAACAGATTTAACTTTTGAAGTGATCTGGATCTCAAAAGAACAGAATCTCTGTAAAGTGCAGATTTATCATTCTCTATAAGACGGGTAAATTTAATTACATATTCGTATTCCGCATAATCAAAGAAAAGGGAGGCGATTTGATAAACAGATTCGTTATAAAAAATACTTTTTACATTTTCAGATTGAACAAATGAATAAACAGGTTGAGCAAAGAGTCTTATTTGAAAGTTGTAGTGTTTATCAAAACAACTGTTTGCATAATAAAGAATGGCTGTTTTTAATTTTTTTTTATCTCTGTAAGCTCTTGCGAGTATAATGTTTTTCTGACAGTTAAAGCTTTCTTTTCTGAATTTTTTAATTATCTGATCGGGTTTACTGTAAAAAGCCTCCTCCGCAGGATTAACCGATAATTCACTGGCACATTCTGATTCTTTGAAAGAAGATATTGTTATGATAAAAGTAAAAATAAGTATAAATGAGATGTTTTTTGGCATTAGTTTTCTTTTACATAATTTGCATATTCGGGTATTTTTTCAAGTTCAGGATTTGATGAAATCCTGTCATAGAGAGATGTGGAAGGCTCTATTTTATAATAATTATCAAAATGAATTTTACTGTAACGTTCACGGGATTCCGGTAAATACAAATTTATGAGTTCCTGCACTGTCTTGTATTTATTGTAATTTATCCGGTTTCTTTTTTCAGTTGGGATTCTGGTTTCGATTAAAGCTATTATTGCATATCTTTTAGAGTACTTGGCATTTTTAATTGCTTTTACATATTCATAAATCTTGATTGAATAGTTATTTACAGGGAGATTGTCTGACATAACCATTAATTTTTTAGCCCAGTCAACGGATCTGTATCCAAGAGACATATATTTTTTTGATGTTTTATTTCCTGATTTAAGAATTTCAGGAGCGATTTCATTATGAAGTGCCGTTGCACTTTCTATTTCACGAACAGCAATTTTATTAAACAGTTCAATCAGGAGCAGTTGAGTATTTCTGACTTCATTCATCGCCGGGTTGAATGCAAATTTCATATAAAGCATTCTGGATATCAGGTCGCGCCTTGCGGCTTCAGTAAATATTGCTTTCTCTTCATCTGAGCCGCTGTTGGATATAGTAGTATTGATGAAATTTAAAAAATACCGGTTATCTTTCAGACTTTTTTCAGAATGCCGCTGGTTTCCTGCGCTGAGACTTGATTTGGTCCGCTGCGCCTGTGCAGGATAAGCCAATATAAGCAGTGCCAGCAACGATGGTAGTACAGATTTTTTAAAGATCAAAAATCATCCCCTCTCTGGCAAGGAGTATCTCTGTCTTAACATCAGACAGGAGACGAGCGTGTTCCAGTGCAAGAAGATAATTTTCCTGAAGTACACCATCGGAGTATGCCGGTTCATGGTGAGTCATTATAAGCTTTTTTACATTCCAGTTTGTTGCGCAGTTTACAGCCATAGTATAGCTTGTATGTCCCCAGTCTACTTTCATGAAAGCCTCATTAAGGGTGTACTGAGAATCAAGAACAAGGATATCAGCATTCTTAAAAAAATTGGTTGTGGGACCAGTTGATTCTATGGTCTCCCCTGTAAATTCAGTATCTGTTGCAAAAATAAATGTTTTGTTGTTTTGCATGAACTTGTAGGCAAAACATCCCTGCGGGTGCTTGAGTGGATATATACTCAGGAACAGATCATCCTCAAGCTGTAAAGGTGTAGTTCTTGCATGATCAATGTAAAAGTAGTTCTTTGTTGAAGCAGTACCCTGAAAAGTTGCCGGGAAATAGGGTGATGACATCTGGTTTTCAAGATATTCCTGCTGTTTTTTATATGGTGAATAAAAATTAAGAACATTACCGGGAACATAAATTGGCCTGAAAAACGGGAGTCCCTGTATATGATCCCAATGGTTATGAGTAATCATTATATTAAGATTGCCATTCCCTTTGCCGCAATCTTCATCCATCAGGACATTTCCAAGTCTTCTGATACCTGTTCCGCAGTCAAGTATATACAACTTACCCGAGGCAGATTTGACTGTAACACAGGTTGTGTCACCTCCAAACAAATAACGCAACTCATCTGGAAGATCTGAGAGAAAACTGTCTATATCCTCTTTTTTCTTCAGCTGGTTATTAATTGCCAGGTCAAGAATTTTTCGCAGCTTGCCTGTGTATTCTTCGTTATTTACAGGAGAAGGGAGAGAGCCCCTTACTCCCCAGAGTTTAATCTGCATTCTTAATACAGCTCCCTGATTTTAATAGGCAGAATTATAATTTGAACAGAAATTTTTGTCAAATATATTAGTTTTATAATAATATAATCTTGATTATTTAAGCAACACATTTTAATATTTCTTAAAGGAGCAGATTAAATTTATTCAGGAATTTTATGATAATAGAACAGAAAAAGCAGGTTTATGAAAAAATTATCAAAGGTGAGCCTGTAAAGATAAGCTTCAAATATGTAACTGATGATTTGCTGATGTTTATTAATAGTATCGTTTCAAGAGAACTTTCTAAGCATGATTTACAATATCTGGTTTATTCTGTAATAACAATACTGAGAGAACTGATTGTCAATTCATTGAAAGCAAATGCAAAAAGAATTTTCTTTCAGAAAAATAATCTGGATATTAATAATCCGCTACAATACAAACAGGGTGTAGAACAATTTAAAGAAGAAATTGTAGGAGACTTTGATTTAATAAAAGATGATATTGCAAACAGCATTTATAGTATCAATTTTCAAATTAATGAAGAGAGTGATTCATTAATTTTTAAAGTAAGAAACAACGTTTCTGTGATTCCCGAAGAGTTAAACAGGATTAATTGCAGAATAGACATCGCTGTTAAACAGTCAAATTTCAGTGATATCTATGAAATGATTGAAGATGAAACGGAAGGTGCAGGGCTTGGAATTGCCCTTGTTGTAATGTTTCTTAAGAGTATGGGAATTGATCCATCGTCATTCAAGATAAATTGTATTGATAACGTAACTGTTGCTTCTGTCAGAATTCCTTATATGCTAAAACCGCCAGAGATAATTACTACAGTGAAAAAACAGATTCTTGAAGAGATAACCGGTATACCGACTTTCCCCGAAAATATTATTACATTATTAAGAATGTGTTCATCTCTTGATGCTGATATTGACAAGATTGTAGAGATGATAAAGCTTGATGTATCAGTTACATCAGATGTTATTAAACTGGCGAATTCTGCAGGGTTTATATCCGGCCGGAGGGTAGATGATGTAAGCAGGGCGGTTATGAAAATCGGACTTAAGAATCTTGTATCTATATTACTTGCAAGCAATGCAAGGAAGATTATGGAGAGCAGGTATACCAGATATGAAGAGATATGGGAACATTGCAACAGGGTCGCATTTTACGCGAGGCTTCTGGCTGTAAAATTTAAAATTCCAGGGGGAGGGGCAGATAATGCTTATATTGCCGGCCTTCTTCATGATTTTGGAAAGGTTATTCTACTTGCTGTTGATATGGAATCATTAAAAGCAATTGCTGAGATTGTTAAAGACAGAAGTATTATTACTACAACCGTTATGGAGGAGATTTCTATAGGTATAAGTCATGCCGAGATAGGACATCTTGTATCTGAAAAATGGAATTTCCCCGATTTTTTAGCGCAGATAATAAGATTTCACCATTCACCTTTAAGTATACCGGAAGAATTTATGGATGTTGGATATTGTGTTTATATTGCCAATATGATTGCCGGTATAGAGAAAAGGAAGTACTTTTATTATTACATAGAAGAGATTGTTCTGGAAAGATTTAATATTAAGAGTGAAACAGAACTGCTTAAAATTGCAGAATTTCTGAAGAGTGAATATGAATGTGCTCAGAAACTTGTCTGAGCATTAATCAGAGATTCACTGAAGAAATTATCTTCACATGATCTCCATAATTTAATATTTAAATGAAAAGCTCCTTTTTTTATAAGAATAAGAAGTATATTAACGGAGAAATAAAATGACCGGAATTTCGGGAACTGATATCACCGGTATTCTTAAAGATATGGGTGGGATTATTTTAGGTTCTGCCATTGGCGGGCTGGGATTGGCTCTTTTTCTAATTCCATTTAAAGCTTGTCCAGGTGGAGCGGCAGGTGTGGCGCAGATTTTTTACTATCTCTTCAATATCCCGGCCGGTCTGATGATGCTTCTTATAAATATTCCTTTATTCATTATAGGAGTTATTAATTTCGGAAGGATGTTCGGGGTTAAAACACTCTGGGGTATATTAACTCTTTCTCTCTTTACAGATCTCTTCGCATCAGAACGGTTCACAGGTGCTTCTTTTCTTAAAGATTTTATTTTCAGAATAAATGAGCAGAGCATATCGTTTACAAATGAAACATTTCTTGCAGTGGTTGCCGGCGGGCTTCTTCTTGGCATCGGAGTAGGATTTGTCATAAAGTTTAACGGTTCAACAGGGGGGAGTGATATCCCGGCTCTTCTGCTCAGAAAGTATTTCGGATTAACAGTAGGCACATCATATCTGCTGATTGATTCGTTTGTAATCTTCGGAGTGGGAATTATTTTTAAAAATCCAAATCTTATACTATGGGGTTTCATCTCTCTTTACATTACAACAAAGGGAACAGATTTTATTGTAGAGGGGATGTCATATACTAAGGAGTTGTTTATTGTCAGCAATAAATCTGATAAAATAAGGGAGTATATAATCAGAGAACTTGACAGGGGCTGCACGATTCTTAAGGGAGAAGGGGGTTACACCGGAGAAGCAAAAGATGTTGTATATGTGGCTCTTCATACACGAGAACTGCCAAAGATTAAAGGAATAATAAAAAGTATTGATTCGACGGCATTTGTAGTTGTAAACGATGCATATGAGGTGATGGGTGATTTCAGGAGATAATGCAGAGTTTTTCATTAAAAAACTGGAGATGTGAATATACAGGTTCCGTAGTCTATATTCAATGGAGACTCTTCAGTATAACGAATATCATGGGAAGATATATTTTTTCAGAATCTTAATGTAACATTGAATCCATAGACAGGATTTCCTCTTTCATCAATGGTTAGTAGAGGTGAGGGTATAATATATTCATCTGTAACATCTCCGCTTGAAAGATTTTCATTTTTCAGTATAGCATGTAATGTTTCAACTGTCTTTGACAGTGCAAAAACAGAACAAAAAGCAATTTGTCTGTTCCTGTTTTTATTCTTTTTTGTATAAGTGTCAGATGCTTCATCATAACTCTCAGGCGCGGAAAATTCTCTTAAAGTCATATAGAGAAGAATGTTGTTTAAATGAAAATAAAAATAACCCCAGAATCTGTCACCCCTGTAAAAATGTCCGGCGCCATTGCTTGTAAGGGAGAGCAGAGCGGCGGTGGCCGAATTGCCAAGAAGTTGATTGTCACCTGTAAAATAGGAAGCTTTATGAAGATAGTTTACAGTGTATGAATCTATAAAAAGAGGCATTCCCCCGGCACAGAGCATATACCATGCAAAATAGTTAAGTGCCTTATCGTCGCGGGAAATATTTTCATTTCTGCTTTTAAGTTTTGAAGGTGAGTTGATGAGCCCTCGAGCTTCCATATAAAGGTAGGGAGGAGCATTCATCATCCATAAACCGAGTCCACCCCAGTCATTGTTCATGTAATACCCCAGAAACGGAGAAGAAACAGGCATTGATGCACTTGCAAATGGTGTTATTGCAAGAATGAAGAGTGTATCATAGAATGAAGTTTTTTCAAAAACCAGTTCTCTCTTGCGCGTACTGTAATATTGATGCATTTCATTGCTTTTATCTTTAAAAGAGATGAAAATGAATATATCCCCTTCAGGGTTGCCGTTTGTAACGGACAGAATGCCCTCTGTAATATCGGCCTTACCACATTCCAGTATAGAACCGGATTGATCTTTCATATAGATGTTAAATTTCCCGTTTATCTTTAGACTATCGGCAAGGATTAATGTATTCCGATATTTTATGATATTAACAGGAAAGAGAAATACATTTAAAGTTTTTTGAAGAAATCCGGCAGCATGTTCTTCACTGATCAGGCTGAATTCTCTTATGTTTATATTTACATTCATGGGAATTGTAACTTCGTAACTGTTTATAATTCTTTTATTAAAAGGGATATTAATTCCATAAGCTCTGAGTTTTATAATGATAGAATTTTTTTTATCAATCACTGTTCCGGATATTACAAGATCAATATCAGCATTTACTGCAAAAGCGAGGATGCATTTTTCTTCAGTGCAGTTAAATTTGTTGAGTTCGCGGTTTATTATTTCAGGTTGAATTGTGTTAAAACTGTTTTTTTTAAGGATTTCAAGTATGTGCTGTTCAAGAATAATCGCTATGGCTG
The DNA here is from genome assembly GCA_963664815.2 of Spirochaetota bacterium. GTDB lineage: Bacteria > Spirochaetota > UBA4802 > UBA4802 > UBA5550 > WRGT01. The sequence goes on along the minus strand of CAXXHB010000002.1, from coordinate 57,752 downwards.
ATGCCCTCTCCGTATTGCCTGAAATAACAGAAACTCCCGCAACAGGTGATGCATGGAGAATACTGCTTATAAATAAAGAAATTATTATCAGGTAAAGTTTACTTTTCATCTATCTGGTTCTTAATTGCCTGATTTTTTACGAAACAGCGGGAACTGTCAAATAAAAAAGATAATTATCAGTATCTTCTGAATACGGCGGCAAGTTTGCCCATAATAGATATTTCTGTAACCTCAATAGGTTTATAAGAGGAATTTTTTGGTATAAGTTTTATGGAATTGGGTGTTTTCTGAAAGACTTTAAGAGTTGCCTCTTCCTCAATAAGCGCAGCAATAATCTCGCCATTGTTTGCGGTATTCTGCTTTTTGATAACGGCTATATCTCCGTTAAAAATACCACCTTCTATCATCGAATCGCCTTTTACAGTAAGAGCAAAGAATTCCCCCTTGTTGAACATCTCTTCCGGAAAAGACAGATAATTTTCAATATTTTCCTCTGCGAGGATTGGAGATCCAGCGGCAATTCTGCCAAGTAAAGGTATGCTAATTCCTGAACTTTTATCATCATGTTCGTCATCCGTGATAACAATAGCGCGTGATTTGTTATGTTCTGTTTTGATATAACCCTTTTTTTCAATAGCCTTCATATGATCATAGGCGCCCTTAACTGTGATTCCGAATTTATCCCCTATTTCACGGACTGTCGGAGGAAATCCTGAATCATTTATTGATTCTTTGATAAAATTAAGTATAAGTTGTTGTTTATCAGTAAGGTCTTTTGTCATATTTTACCTTCTTTTTAGAAACTAAACATAAAAATAGCATACATTTGTATTATGTCAAGCTAAAATGAAATAAATTATCGGAAAGATTAAAAAACTTTATTACTGTACTTTTATGTGTATAATAAGTTATAATAGATTCAATTGAATTCTCTATCGGGAAGAAAAGGGGAGAGGAATGTATAAGACGGAAAATTTTAACAGTAAAATTATAGATTTAAACAAATTCATATCGCTTATAAAACCGGGGAATAAAATTTTTCTTACAAGCGGTCCATGTATCCCGACACTGGCTGCAAAAGAGATTACAACATCTGAAAAACTGAGAAACTATGATCTTGAGATAATACAGCTTTTTTCTTCAGGATATTTTTTTTCTGATGAATCAAATGATAATCAGAATTACCGTCTTAAAACATTCAGAAGCGGGGAAACAGATGTTGAAGATGCATCAGGAGGGAAAAAAGATTATATACCCGCCAATCTTGTAGAGATACCCTATATCTTTGCAACAAAAGCAATTGAGATTGATATTGCCGTAGTAACTACATCGCCTCCGGATAAAAGAGGATATATGAGCCTTGGGGTTGCCATAGATGTTGCAGATACTGTTATAAATCATGCCTCTTTAGTAATAACCGAAGTAAATCCGAATATGCCCGTTACCTATGGTGAAACTTCAATCCATGTCGATCAGGTTGACTATGTGATCATGAGTGATGAACATATTCTTGAAAGGGAACGGAAAGCGTATGACAGTGTTCAGGATATAATCGGATGGCATATAAGCAATCTCATACAGGATGGGTCAACTGTTGTGCTGCATGCGGGCAGGATATTTGATGCGATAGCGGCTCACCTTATGGTAAAGAAAAATCTTGGCATTCTTACTAATGTCGTTTCTGACTGGATAATTGACCTTGTAGAATCAGGAGCAATATCGGTTGAAAGGAAAAGGGAGTACGGGGGGCAGATCTCAACAAGTTATTGTTTTGGTACAAGAGAACTTTATGATTATGTTGACCATAATCAGCTTTTTGGATTTTATCCAATAGCTGAACTTTCAAATCCGCTGAAAATAAAGAACATCCCTAAACTGATAAGTATTATGAATGTTGAGAAGATCGATATTACGGCAGCGAGGGTACTGGTCTACGCCGGAGATGATCTTCTTTCAGGATATGAGAGTAAATTCAATTTCGCTGCGGGTACTGCCTTTTCCGGAAGCGGGAAAGTAATTTTTGCCCTTAAGTCTGTGGGGCAGAACGGAGAGAGCAACATAGTAATATCACACAACAGGGATAATGACAGAGTAAGGTCAACTCAAAGCGCCGCGAGATATGTTGTAACTGAATACGGAGTGGCCACTCTGTTTGGAAAATCCAACAGGGAGAGAGCGCTGTCTCTTATAGAGATAGCTCATCCGGATCACCGGGAGGTTCTTTTTAACAGGGCCAAAGAAGAAGGTTATTTGTATCACGATCAGATATACAGGTCAATTGCTGCAAATTACCCGGCGAAAATCGAAACGGTAAAAACGTTTAAAGACGGGCTGGAACTTAAAATAAGGCCCATAAGGGCATCCGATGAGGATATGATGCGAAGGCTTTTTTATAAATTTTCCGATGAATCAAAATATTACAGGTATTTCACCCATGTAAAAGTAATGCCTCATAAGAATATGCAGAAATATCTAAGTGTGGATTATGAAAATATAATGGCAATTGTTGCTGTTTTACAGCATGGAAATCTTGAGAGAATAGTTGCCGAAGCAAGGTATGCTGCTTATCCGGACGGTGAGGTATATGAGATGGCATTTCTTGTTGACGAGGAGTTTCAGGGGAAAGGTCTTGCAACGTTTCTGGCCAATTTTCTTATTAAGATTGCTAAAGAAAGGGGAATAAAAAAATTATGCGCCTCGGTACTTTCTCAAAACAGGAAGATGCTGGCGGTTTTTGAGAAGCTTTCTGTTAAACCCGAGAAACATTACGATGGAGAAACTGTGGAGCTTGAATTTTTTCTTTAGAATCAATATTATATCAGGGCTTTTCAACATTAAGAGAAATTTTTGCCACTCCTGATTCTTTGGCCAGATCCATCATATCAACTATCATATAATATTTTACATCTCTGTCGGCCCGGATCACAAGGGGAATATCCGGCATGTCTCTGGCATGTTCTGTCATTTCGTTTTTAAGCGTGGGGAGATCTGTGCTTTTATTATTAAAATAAATTTCTTTCTCCCCTTTTATCACGACTTCAAACTGTTGATTTTTACCCTCAGTTCCATGACTGGATTTAGGAATATTTACTGTGATGCTTGACTGTATTATCATTGGTGTTGTAATCATAAAGATAATAAGAAGGACAAGAACAACGTCAGTAAATGGTGTAATGTTGATTTCTGATTTTATACGTATATTTCTGGGTGTATTAATTTTCATAACATTTTATCTTCGTTTAAGGTAATCAGAAAGTTCTGATGCGCATAACTGCATCTCTTTCATAATTCTGTCAATCCTGGTCATGAAGTAATTAAATGCTATTACTGAAGGGATCGCGACAAGTAGACCGGTAGCTGTTGCAATCAGCGCTTCGGATACTCCAATAATAACAGTATTCATTCCGGTTTGACCCATAGTGGTTATATCATGAAAAGCCTTCATAATTCCTATTACAGTTCCGAAAAGCCCTATATAGACAGCGGTATTTCCGATAGTTCCTACGATACCGGTGTTCTCTTCAAGATCCATAACCTCTTCAGCAATCTCTCTTTCCATTGCGCTTTCGATAGCTGAATCACTTTTCCCGTACTGGCAGAGTCCGGAGTAGAGAACATTGGAGTACGGGTTTTTGTTCTTCAGGCATTCCTCTTTAGCCCCCTCAATATCTCCGGCTACAACTTTTATTTTTATCCTTTCGATCAGACCTCTTCTGTCAGATTTTCTTATACCCATGAACAGGAGGGATTTTTGAAAAATTACAGCAATTGTCAGAATGGAGCATAGTAGAAGAATATACATAATGCCACCTCCTGAATTGAGTATTGAAAAAACACTTTTACCTGCGAACATAAAATTTTCCTTTTAAGTAATTTATACTAATTATCATGACCTGCTGGCGGTAATTATATTATTATAAGAAATACAATATGAAATTAAGAATTAACATTATATTTTTTGTTACACAGTTTTATTTTTCAAAAATCCTGTCAAGGAATGAAATTACTTCATCGGCTACTTCTTTAAGCTCTTTTCCGCGGATTATCCCATGCCTGTCAGATTTAATTTTAATAAGCGCTTTATCGTATGAACTTATCTTTGAATAAATTTCATCTGCGCTTTGAGGATTTACTACCGGATCACCGGTAGCCTGAACAAGAAGTGCCGGAATAGTAATTCTGGGAAGATTTGTCTCTACATACTTCATCAGCTGTCCGAGTTCATAGGTACCATTAATCGGATTTTTGGCGTAATTGATGTCGGGATTCTCCGGAATATTTGGTACGAATTCCATCTTCCCCTTTTCTATTTTAAATTTCTTAAGTATGGTATTAAAAAAACTTACCGCACCGGAAAAAGAAGCTCTTATGTCCTGGAGCCGCAGTGGTGCAGCGATTGAAATAACTGCTTTAAGTTTATTCCCTTTCTGTATGGCCTGAAGCAGTGCTAGTCCGGCACCTGTTGAAAATCCCGCAACGGCAAAGCTTGAAACACTGTTTTTCATTACAACATATCCTCTGTTAACCGACTCATTCCAATCCTGCCACCTTCGTCCGGATAGATCTTCAGGTGTAGTCCCATGTCCGCGGAGTCTCACTCCGTAAACCGAATAGCCGGCTTTATAAAGTTTATCGGCAAGCAATCGTATTTCTTCCGGTGCGGCCATATATCCGTGTACAAGAATTACTCCATGCTTATTGAACATGTTATGAAGAAAAAAAGGGTCTCCCGTTTTTTCAGTTTTTGAAATACCCTCTCTGTAAAACTGGTTATAATCATCCTGATATATTTTCTGATCGAGTTTAAGGAAAGTATCTCTGATATTTATTTTCACAAGCCATGGAGTCATAAACATTATACGGCGCAGCATGTTTGTAAGCTCTGTTAATGGTTCGAGCTCATTTTTAAGGACTTCAATAAAATTATCTTTTCTGACAAAATGAAAATTATAGAGAATGGCAAACTTCCCCATATTTTTAATGATTGTATCACCTTTAATCTGCACGAGATTGTTTTTTACAGCCTCTTCCATGAAGCTGTCGTATTTTTCATGGAAAACATCAGATCCGATATTATCGTGGCGTTTAACAAGTGTTGAATGGAATGAGTATTTTTTAAATTTTTTAATTCTTTCTATCGCAAGGGAGGCCCTGTTTTTAAAGTCATAATCCCTTATAGAGTTTTTTGGATAATTTGCCAGAATATACGCGAATATATGATCGTGATTAACCGTTGTCATGGAGTAGATTGAATTCATGTAATCCTGCATCACCTTTATACTTAACTTGTTTATACGATCGCTGTCGCCGATCTCTCCGAAGCATGTCTCCTGACGGCAGGAAAAAATATTTTTGATTATCGATGTGGATTTTATATAATCGGACATTTTTAAAGCAGTACCAAAATTGATATCGATGTCGACTCCTTTGGTTAGCATTGTCCCTTCAATCTCAAGTTCTTCGGCAACCCTCCTGGAAACTTCTTTAGTGAACTTTTCCACTATTTTCTTTATCAGGTTATTTCTCGCCCTGATAGGGTAGTATGTTATGTTAACCGGTACTATATATGTTGAACCTGTAAGAATGCTTGACATATCCTCATTTTTTAATTCATATATATCTTTAATCATTTCTATGTCTTCAAATCTTTTTTTCTCGTAAAGTTTCTTTATGATCTGTCTGTATATTTCAACCTGAATAGCGATTTTAGCTGCACCTGTGTGAGGAGGTCTTCTGATACCAGTGTTATAAACCAGATATTTTCCCTTTTCGACAAGTTTCTTATCTTTAATCATCTGTCCTTCCGGAAAAATTATTACACTCATTTTTCCGGACAAAAGCGCATTAGTGAGAACTTTATCCCTGTCCGGGTCCTTGGTAGAAACAGCCCCCATTTTATGCAGTATTGAATCGAGTCGCCCTTTGAAGAAAGAGGAATCAGCAAGAGATAACGAATGCTGTTTTGTATGTTTGTGAATTATGTAAGGAAGAAAAGCTGTCTCTATTCTGGTAAAATGATTTACTGCAAAAAGAACATGGCTTGCCGGAATTTTCTCAATTCCATGTACCCTGATATCTGCTTCAGATGCTTTGAAAACCGCATCAAGTGTAAGTTTTGCCGCATTGAGCATAAATTTGGAAAGGGGCATAAAAACCTCCGTTCATACTGAAGAGTCCAGAGTCAAGTCATGGTTGTAAAAACGCTCAAGGCTCTTGCAGTTAGTCTGTATTAATACTTATTATTAAAATAATCTTCTAATATTGATTTATGATCGAAAGCCAATTTTCCCGGAATTTCATTTTTCAGAAATACAGCCGCGTCCGCAGCATCATCATGCCCCTCGGGTTTGCCGGAAGCAGTTGCAATAAAAACTGTTGAAATAGTATGGTGACGGGGGTCTCTTCCGGGATCTGAATATGTATGGAACTGCCGGATAAGGTTTACTTTTAGACCTGTCTCTTCTTCAGCTTCTCTTATTGCAGCCTTTTCGAGCGGTTCGTTGTAGTCAACAAATCCTCCGGGAATTGCCCAGCCGTGAGGGGGATTTTTACGTTTAACAAGAACGATTCCTTTACTGTGAGATTTTTCAATTTCGATAATTATGTCTACTGTAGGAAAAGGATTACGAAAAACATTCTCACTCATAACGAAACCTCTTTCATTAATATTAACATGAATATTTTTATTTAGCAAGCAATTAATATTTTAAGAAACTAAGGCATATCAAACTGAAATTTATTATTTTCAGGCCAATGATTAATAGAACGGTTATAAAGCGTAACACTAATAAACAGCTTATTTATAAATTAAGTAAAAAAAGATCAAGGATATTTAAAGAAATTAAGTCTTTCCAGTATTAATTTATAAGATTTAAGACCATAAACTACGATTCAATTCTGTGCAGGCAAGGAGTAAAACATATTGACTAATTTAAATATATTATTGAATACTTGTACAATAGGCGGTGCAGATTAAATATTACTGTTGCAGTAAAATATCTTTTAAAAAGCTGCAGTATTTCAAAGATTGTTTTACCGGCTATTTAATTTAATCCTGTAAACTCTGCCTGAAACTGACAAAAGGAGTCCTGCAATGAAAGTTAAAGATATGTTTGATCTCACCGGTAAAGTGGCTATAATAACCGGCGGTGGAAGAGGAATTGGTGAGTTTATTGCCGAAGGTTTAGCTGAAGCCGGAGCATCAATTGTTTTGGCATCAAGAAAGGTTGATGCATGTGAAGAGACCGGGAAGAAGCTTGCCGCAGCAAACGGAATTAAATATCTTGCAGTAAAATGTGATCTTGGTAAAGAAGATGATATAAAAAAACTTGTTGATGCAACAATGAAGGAGTTCGGAAAAATTGATATTCTTGTAAACAATTCCGGGGTTACATGGGGCGCTCCTACACTGGAATATCCTGTTGAGGCATGGGATAAAGTATTTAACGTTAATGTTCGCGGCGTATGGATACTGACACAAAAAGTTGCGAATATTATGAAAGTCAACGGCGGAGGGAAGATAATTAATGTTTCGTCAGTATTTGGTTCCAGGGGTTCACTTGAGTTTGCTCATCCCGCTATTGCTTATAACTCATCAAAGGCTGCAATAGAAGTGCTTACGAAGAATCTTGCTGTAAAACTTGCTGATCATAAAATATATGTAAACTGTATTGCCCCCGGTTTTTTCCATACAGATATGATGGGATATGTTTACGAGCCGGGTATGGAAAATATGCTGAAGGCTATGCTGGATGTTATGCCGCTTAAAAAAGCTGGTGAAGCAGATGATATTAAGGGTCTGGTAGTATTTCTCTCTTCACGGGCTTCAGATTTTATGACAGGTGCAATTATTCCACTTGATGGCGGGATGGCCGCAAAATAAATTTCATAATATACCTTCCCCGATTGTAGGGAAGGTACCCGCAGGCCGGATGGGGAGGATTTCTACAATCTTGAAATTCTCTCCATTGCTTTAATAACATTCTCCCGACTGTTAAATGCACTTATTCTTATGTATCCCTCTCCACACATGCCAAAACCTTCTCCGGGTGTACACACAACACCGAGTTTTGTAAGAAGCATATCAAAAAATTCCCATGAACCGGTCTTTGTGTTTATCCATATGTAAGGTGAGTTTTCACCCCCCGTGCTTTCATAACCCATAGAGTTCATCTTTTCTTTAATTATACGGGCATTTTCCATATAGTGATCTATTATTTTTTTTACCTGTTTTTTCCCTTCAGTGGAGTAAACGGCTTCAGTAGCCTTTTGTACCGGGTAGGAGACTCCGTTGAATTTTGTTGTATGCCTTCTGTTCCATAACGCATGTAGTGAATGCCGGTTGCCTGCATCATCATATGCCATACAGTTTTTAGGTACTACGGTAAAGGCACACCTTGTTCCTGTGAATCCAGCAGTTTTGGAAAAACTTCTGAATTCCACTGCAACCTCTTTTGCCCCATTTATTTCATAAATGCTTTTCGGCAGTGTTTCATCTTTGATAAATGCCTCATATGCTGCATCAAAAAGGATAAGGGCTTTATTTTTATGTGCAAAATCTACCCATGTTTTCAGCTGATCTTTTGTAATTGTTGCTCCGGTCGGATTATTCGGGAAGCAGAGGTAAATAAGATCAACCTGTTCTTTCGGGAGCTCGGGAACGAATCCGTTTGAACTTGTACAGTTCATGTACACGAGTTTTTCGTATCTTCCGTTACTGATGATTCCTGTTCTCCCTGCCATTACGTTTGTGTCAACATAAACCGGGTAGACCGGGTCAGGAATACCTATTTTTATATCGTTTGAGAAAAGCTCCTGGAAATTTCCGGTGTCGCACTTTGCACCATCACTGATAAAAATTTCATCTCCGGCAATGTCAGCTCCACGGCTTCGGAAATCATTTTCTGAAATAGCTTCCCGGAGAAAATCGTATCCCTGCTCCGGGCCGTAACCACGGAATGTTTTTTCCGAGGCCATTTCGTCAACACCTGTATGGAATGCCTTTATTATTTCCGGAGGAAGGGGCAAAGTAACATCTCCAATTCCCATTCTGATTATCTCCATTTCGGGATGTTCTTTTTGAAATGAGGAAACGCGTTTTGCTATTTCAGAAAACAGGTAGGATGATTTTAATTTAAGATAGTTTTCATTTATACGTATCATTGAATTCTCCGCTATGTTGAATGTAAGCACAATCCGGCTGAACTTTGAAAAATATTTATGCTGAAAATTATCTACTCAGAACACGAATGGAATTTTCTGTCAAGGAGTTGTATTTTGTTTTTTTTAAATTTTTTAGAAGTTAAAATAATTATTAATTGAATATATTTTAAAAATATCATTTTTTTATGAGTGATCTTCTTTTCATTTCCAGAAAAAAAGATCCGGTATTGCTGCGGGTTTTTATTAAGAAACTGGTGAATAGTTTAAAATCAAAGTAAATTAAACCTATAATTGAAAATGATGATTCTATAATAAAGATTCTATAAAGAGTACTTATAAGAGTATTATTGAGTCTGCAAATTGTTATGTCGGTTGACTTGTGATTTTTCGCGCATTCGTAAAATACAGTACCGCATGTATTAAGTGATGTTTTGTTTCCTGAAAAGGAATTAAGTAATGCACGGGCCCCTTTTCCATCTTTCAAATCAAGCGGTAGTTGTTTTGTAATTCCCCACAATAAAGATTGAGCCAGTTCCCTGCTGTTTTGTTTTAACGAAGAATCTTTGTTTAAAGAGAAAAGATGGAGTTTATGGTATTCAATGGATTCTTTAAGTATTCTCCTCCAGGAATGTATTCTGAAGTTTTTATAAATGAGCAGAAAAATAATAATCAGAACAGCGGTTACTATATTTTTTATAAAGACTGAATCAGGAATACTATATATCATATTTTAGAATGTCCCATAAAAATATTAATTCTTATCACAGTACAGCTTTTTCTTTTAACAGAGAACAATTATTTCGGTAAAATATTATGAATATTTTTCCTGGACAGGTGCATGTTTATTATTCCTTTCATAACAACCTTGTCTGACGAATCATAAAGATTTACTTCAGCTGGAAAATCATTGTTTAAATCCCATGCGCTGAGTTTTTTGGTGTCTATGCTGCAGATTCCTTTAAGGTCTGTTTTAGCGAGAGAAAAATATTCAACAGTCATTCCTTTTGGTATCCATCTTACACCTTCTGGAACAGAAACATCAGTACATATTCCCCCTGCAAGTTCAACAAGATTGCACATGGCAATAGCATGAACTGTTTTTAAATGATTGGTGACTGATCTACGCTTTTTCATAATAATTATACACTTACCCGGTTCGAGCTCTTCAAAACGAGGGTGAATTGTGCTGAAGTATGGAGCCTGCCTGCATACGATGTAAGAGAATAGTCTCTTCCCGAAGGGTAATTCCTTCAGCCTGTTATAAATATTCAGTGATCTGTTCATTCACCACCTCTCTGTATTGGATCAAATTTTTGTATAATTCCTGTAAGTACTTTTGAAAAAATAATTATCTCTTCATCAGTGAATCCTGATATGACATCAGCATTAACCTTATTTGCAATTTTTCCTGCTTTTTCACTCTCTTTAAGTCCTTCAGCTGTTATCTGAAGTTTAAGAACTCTTCTGTCTGATCCATCCTGTATGCGTCTGACAAATCCGCTCTTTATAAGTTTATCAGCATGTCTGGTTAGTGTTGAATTATCGATCGAGAGAGTGGTGCTAAGCGATGACATGGGTAGTGAGTCACATTTTTTAAGAAGAAAAAGAATCCCCATCTGTGAAGGTGTAACAGTTATTCCACCTTCATTGAATTTGCTAATGGAGTAATATTTAATCCTGTTCATGGATCTTGACATGAGGTATAATAATTTATCTGAATTGTCCATATTTACTTCCTGATTATTTGTAGATACAATATTTGTAAATACAAATAATATCAATACATTTTTTAAAAAAAGTTAAAATTGAAGTTAATCGGTTCGTTTTTATCTAAAAAACTGAATATTAATTTGTAAAAGCTTCGTTTTTTTATACATTAATTAAAAAGTGTATAATTAAGGAGATGATACATGAAAGAGAAAAAAGAAAATATTGCAGCATTATCATATCAAAGTCTGTATCCAAACCTTGCAGATTATGTTCAACACTATGCCGGAAAAAGAAAAAACATTACAGCCATAGCTGAATTTGACACAGGTGAGAAAATCAGCTGGAAAAAATTTAATCAGTCGGTAAATGCATTTGCAGCAAAACTTCTTATTTCCGGCTTTAAAAAGGGGGATATAATAGCGACATCTCTTCCCTTGCTTAAAGAGCACATTTATCTTATCTATGCATGCTATAGAACAGGAATTATAATAGCTCCGCTTGATCTCAGGCTTAAAACAGAGGAGATCATTTACTGCTTTGAAAAAATAAAACCAAAGGCCTATTTTTTCCTTGGGAAAACTCCTCTTGCTGATTTTCGACCGATGATTGCTGAAGTGATGAAAAATGTTTCAGGTGTAAGACTCTGGGTGCAGTTCCAGAAAGAAACGGAATTCATAATGGAGGGTGCAAAGGGGGTAACAGAGTTTGTGAAGGATATAAAAAAGGTTTTTATTAAGAGCGTGTTTACCGGATCAGTAAAAAAAGCACATATGCAGGTTGATAAACGAGATCCTGCTTTGATAATATTCACCACTGGTTCAACGGGATCTCCTAAACCGGCTCTTCTTTGCCATGAAAATATTTTAATACAAAACATTGGTCTTTCTGTTGCGTTTGATATAATGGAGAATGATGCGATGCTTGTTAATCTTCCACCCTCTCATGTCGGGTGTGTGACTGAACAGCTTGCAACATCGATCTTCGGTGGATGTAAATCTGTAATTCTTCATATATTTAATGCTGAAAAAAGCCTCAAGGCCATTGAGCAGGAAAAAGTGACCATCATCGGGCAGATACCGGCACTGTTTAACCTTGAGTGGCAGTTGCCTGATTACTCCAGTTATGATCTCTCATCACTCCGTTTTATTCTTTATGGAGGACAGGAGGTCCCGGCTGAATTCCTGAAAAAAATGCAAACCATGGCACCGAAGATCGGTACGGGGCTTGGACTTACTGAAACAGCCGGTTTCTGTACGTATACAGAAACAGATGCAATGATTGAAGAAATTGCAAGAAGTATCGGATATGATATGAAGATAACACCTCTAAGCATAAGGGAATCTATGGACAATAAAGGTATGGCAGGCAGGGTACTTGAAAACGGAAAGATAGGGGAGGTTTGCTTTTCCGGTCCGCAGATTTTTATTGGTTATTATAATGATGAAGGGAACACCGCAAAGACCCTTTCAAAGGATGGAGTCTGCTATACTGGTGATCTTGGCTACTACGACAATGAAGGCCTTCATTTTGTGGGGAGAGCAAAATTTGTAATTAAAGCAAAGGGCTATCAGGTATATCCGCAGGATGTTGTAAATCATATATCCCGTAAACTGGGGGGAAGAGCATCATCAATTGCATGTGTAGGGGTGCAGCATGATATTTACATGGAAGCGATTATGGCATTTGTCGAGACTGCTCCAGGCGCCGGTATAACTTCAGGGGAGGTTATAGATTCATGCAGTGATATCTCATCGTACTCAAGACCGCTTCATGCAGTAATTCTTGAACAGGGATGTATGCCCCTTAATCGTGTTGCGAAGGTTGACTATATGAGCCTGAAGAACATGGCAGTTAAAATTGTTGATGAGCTTCGTGAAAAAGGTGAGTGGGACAGAAAAAGTAACGGGTCAAAGTGAGGACTGAGGGTTATGTTTATTAATAATATACCGGTATTCAGGGCAATTTTACTGAATATAAATTCGAAATCCATGAACAGGGGTATGATAGGTTATACTCTAAAAAAAGATTACGGTCCTTTCGGGTTAAAAGAGATTCACAGGTATGCAGATGCTACAGGGGATGATTTTGAGAAATATGTTGAAGATGATTCCCCCGCACCTCCATTTTTCTTTTCAAAGGAACTGTATCCTCTTTTTAAACAGATAATCACACACAGGGGATTAAATCTGAATCTATTACATATGGTACATGGGCATCAGAGTCTCAGATCTTATGAAACTGTTTCGCATGATGAAATATTAAGTGTAGAAATGACTATTGCAGATATCGCAGAAACACAGGCGGGAGAACTTCTGCTTGTAAAAACTAAAGGTAGAAGTAAAGGAAGACTAATTCTTGAAGCAGAAACAGGCTTTATTGTCAGACGTGTGGAGAAACGGAAAGGGGGCATTTCAAAAAGGGAGAAGTATTCATTTCAGAATATCCCGGGGAGCGAAGAGGTGAACTTTTTAATAAGAACGGTAAAAGGGCAGGAGAAAAAATACGCGCGCATTTCAAATGATACAAACCCTATCCATACAAGCAATTTCTTTGCAAAATCCGCAGGCCTTCCGGGCAGGATTCTTCACGGGGTTTGCGTTATGGCCATGTGTACCAACGCACTTATAGATGGAGTTGCCGACAGGGATGTTTTAAAGTTTCGTGAAGTTTCAGGGAGGTTCTCCTACCCTGTTGTTGCAGGTGATGTGCTTAGACTTTCCGGGTATAAAGTAGAGAGAGAAGGTTTGCACGGAATTAATTTTAATGTATATTCGGAGAATGGGAAGGTAGTAATAAACAATGGAATTTTTTCGTACAATTGAATGATAATATTACGACAGTTAATGAGAGGGCAAGGCTTCTGTTTCGTTCAGATTCAGTTAAAATCTGTTTTGTCAGAGGAGAAGAACTAAATCTGCAGTAATATTTTAGAGTTTATATAAACTCCCGGCATAGACTAAGAGTTATAAATATTAATTTTATCATGTAATAGTTTCAATATATTTTGTAAAACAGGTCTTTTCTATATCTATAAGGTTGGTGAAAGCGTCTGTGAAATCCTCTTTTCCTGATGTAAACAGGCCATGACCTAAAACAATAGCACCGCGACCTGACATTGCAGAAGGGAGAGTTCTTGATAGACCGGTTTGTCCTGTGCCGATCTCTCCCGGAATAACAGGTATATCTTTTATCATTCTTTTACTGTTGCATCTGACATGGCACTCCCCCCTGTTTTCGCAATCCATTTTATCACAGAGCAGTGACATTATAACTGAATATTTCGGATGGCCGTGAAGGATTGTTTTCATGCTGCTGATATTATATATTCCCCGGTGTGCGGAGAATTCACTGGATGCTGTTATTGCATTTGTTGATGAGTTGTCCAGCCGGCAGGGATCTATACAGCCTGAGAGTTCGTCAAGTGAACTTCCTGTCTGACTGATGTATATTTTATCGTTGTATTTAACTGATATATTTCCGAAAAATGAGTCAACCATCCTGCTTTCAACTGTAAGTTTTCCTGTTTCTATCATGGCGGCAACTACATTTTCATTTGACTGGAAAGGACCTTTAATAGACGGCATCGATGAAATGCCAGACAGAGTATTTCTGTATGATGAAACGGCAGACTCATAAATTGTATCGACATCACCGTCCATTTTAAATAAACCTTTTTTATGATAGAAGTAATCCGTCATAAACTTAACATAACATGAAAAACATATTGAACTGAAAAAAATAAAAGCCTGTTCAGGGCTTACTGTTCCGTATGTTACTATTCCCCTTCCTGGTATAATTACACCTTTTCTTCTTTTCAGAGCATGGATTATTTCTTCGGGGCGCAGACTTTGTGCAACTGGAATATCGTGGAGGAAAGTTCTTGTTTCAGTATCATCGGGGCGGATGCATTGTCCTTCTTTGAGAGCGTTTTGAGCAAGGTAGTTGATAATCGATCGGTAGGGTTCGATGGTGTCAGAAAAGAGTAAGCTGATGGTGTTTATGCTGCGTATTACAGTACTGAGTGATTCTCTTTCAGGACGATAGTCGCTCCAGATTACTTCATCATCGAATGTGCCGAAAAGAGGATCACCATCAGCACATAGTCCTGATGACTCAAGTTTTCTTGAATATTTTGAAGTTAACTTATCCATTCAAGTCCAAGCTCTTCACTTTTTTCTTTTGTCGGGTTTCCTTCCGAAGTGAGTCCCCTGATTTTATAGTATTTAGCCCTTGTATTGAGGAATTCCTCCCTGTTAATTGGAGGGATGTTTATACCTTCTCCGGAGGTTCCGGCGCATTTAAAAAATCTTGCAGGGAGGTCATCATCAATGCCTGTAAAACCGTTAAGGTAGTTCATAATCCTTTCATTGTAATATACTCTTTCACCGACAGCCATAAGGTCAGCACCATATAACTCAACTCCTGTTACTGCACGGAAAATTTTTGAATATTCTTCAAGGGAAGCGCCGAAAAAGATGAATCTACATGCGGTGAGCGAATCAACAACGGCATTCAAATCCTCGGCTTCTTTAATTATGCGTGCTTTTCCGCTGAAAGAGAAACGATCCGTAGCAACAGGCTTGCGGAGAATTTCATTCGAAATGGAATATGCTCTGAGGTGACAGCCCCCCCTTGTTGAAGTTGCGTATGCAAGAGCTATTCCGTATGCGCCCCTGGGGTCATATGACGGAAGTTCAAGACCTTTTACTGACATGGAACATTCATGTTTATTCCTAACTGATGCGTATTTATAAGATCCGAGTTTAAGAAATTCACCTTCTCCCCGAGAGAGAGAAATATCTTTCAGCAGGTTTAAAAAATCAAATTTTTTGCAAATGAGACTGTTTATTTCCATATAGCAGGCAATGGTTGAAGCTGCGCTTATTGTATCCATGCCAGCTTCATTGCATATGAGAGAGGCTTCAATCACTTTTTCTATATCCGTATTTCCGATAAGTGCACTGAAGTGAGACATTGTTTCAAATTCGGGAATAGGTTCTCCGTTTTTGCCGGTTTTTTTGCATTGAATATGGCATCCGCTGCATCCGGTTTTTTTTGTTTCATATTTTTTGCGATAATGCCATGCATTCATAAGTTCGGCATGGGAAAATTGAGTTTTTCTGAAATTATCTGTTGGCATCATTCGTCGGCTGTGAATCAGGTCAAAAAGGGCTCCGGTACCGAATTCTGAGATTCCAAACTCGCCTGATAATGCAGGAGAAGCTGATACAAGCCTTAGAATATCCTTACGGGCAGAGCGGAGTTCATCCAAGTTATAGACAGAAGAGTGAACAGAACCTTCAATATGGATATATTTCAGGCCTTTTTTTGCCATCACCAGACCGAGACCGCAACGTCCTGCAAAAGAATGGCCGTCAAAGGAAATATTGGCAAAGAGAACTCCATTTTCAGCAGCAGGGCCGATTGCAGCGCTAGATCCATTTTCAGAAAGTTCTGAAAACGTTTCAGAGATTGATTTAAAAGCAAGGCTGGATGCGTTGGAAAATGAAACCAGGTCATCTTTAATTATTAATCCGCAGAGGTTGGTGCTTGAACCTGTAATTATTATTCCATCAAATCCCGCGCGTTTTATCTCAGTTCCGAATCTTCCTCCAGCAGATGAGTCAGCAATAGCACCGGTAAGAGGAGACATAGACATTATGGTAAAGCGCCCGGAAGTTGGTGATTCAGTGTCAACCAGGGGCCCGGTAAAAAAAATAAGAGGTATATCCGGAGAATCCCACGATTTAGTGCAATATGAGCGGAGGTACCATCCCGCCATTCCTTTTCCACCGATATATTCATGATAGACTTTCTGTGGGGGATTTAATACAGAAGCTGATCTCTCATTAAGATTGATTAAGAGAACTCGGCCGGTCCATCCGAATATTTCAGGCATAGTTATTTAACTTTTGTTATATACTTACTTCGTATCTTTGAGTATTCATCTGACTTCAAATCTGAATAGATGGAATAACGATCCTTACCCATGAACTTTGCTTCGTAAAGAGCGTCATCAGCTCTTTTCTGTATACCTTTATATTCCAGCTGAACGTTCTCTTTTTTGTATGAGTTGCTGATCTTCAAACTGCATGATGTCATCCCGGCACTCAATGTAACTTTAATATCGTTTTCATCCTGGTATTGAAAGTAAATTTTGCGTGTTTCTTCAAGAATTTTTTTAACATACGTTTCAGTACCGTTTATATCTGTTGAAGGAAGAATGACATCAAACTCCTCCCCTCCAAATCTGATTACATAATCTGTTGGGCGTGAGCAATCTCTTATTATTCCACTTATTTTTTTCAGAATTTCATCACCAAGGTCGTGGCCATATTTATTGTTGAATTTTGAAAAATTGTCAATGTCAAATCTGACAAAACCGATTTCAAGTTGGGGAAATTTGTTATTATTCAGAAAACGGGATGCGGTTTTTACGATATCAGTCAGATAATTGTCATTATATTTCAGAAGGCCTGTTTTTTCATCAATATTAACTCTTTCACTGAGGATTTTATATTTTTCAAGAAGAGAAAAATATTCAAGTTCGTTTTTCCATAATTCTTCAATTATAGAATCTTCAACGGCATCTTTTTCAAGAAGGGTTGAGATTATTTTAAGAGTATTTACCTGTAAACTGTTTAGTTCTGAAGCCATTTTCCCTCTTTAATGTAATTTCATCTATCAAGTAGCATTATTACATAAATACAAAAAATTGATATAATAAAATTCAGGCAGGATATTTTATTAAAAAGATGATAATTTTAAAAAGAGTGTTAGTCAATGACTTTTAAGGTTCAGTTGAATTATTTTTAAAAGTATGCTTGATTCAGGAAATTTCACTTATTAAATTAAATCAGATGTCGATTAAAATAACAGGTCTCAAGTCCTGTTCAGGGAGGAACAGGTGACCGGGAGGTTTTCAATGAATAATCTCATGAAAATGGAGGATCGTGAGATACGGCAGGGTAAAATTTCAGGAGATTCTGAGAAGGTTGATGAATTTAAAAAACGAATCTCTGATGAAAAATATCTTGATCATGCAATATCAAAACTTGCCACTGATCTGTCTCACTATCTTACCAAGTAAAAAACCATGTTGCAGGCTTACGTTTAAAAGCGTCAGCAGAAATCATTTAATTAAGCTATACATCTCTTTCTGAGATGTATAGCTTTAAAATTAATGGAAGAAAAGAAATATTTATGCAGGAAAATAATTCATACGAAACATTATTCAGAAATAAGACAATGAAGAGTTATTTTCTTATACTCTTTGCAGTAATAGTAATGTTTTTACTATACATATTCAGATTTTACTTATGGATATTTTTATATTCACTGATATTTTATGTCGCATTGAGACCAATTCATGAATGGATTTTAAAATATGTAAAAAAAAGAATTTTCAGTTCAACACTTATTATTATAATAATTTTATCTCTTTTAGTCATTCCTTCGATGTTTCTCCTCATGGTTCTTTCAGAGCAGGTTTATGATCTTTATGGTAAAATACATATCTCTATAAACTATGAGACTTTGAAACAAATTGGAAATCATCCTTCAATGGATAAAGTGCTTACTTTTTTTAATATTCAGAAGGCTGACCTTGGAGAGAGGATAATCAGCTATTTCAAAGAGACTTCAATGTCAGTCTTTTCCAGTATAACTTCAATTGTATCATTTCCGATTAATTTTATAATCAAATTCTTCATGATGATGCTGATACTTTTTTTTCTTTTTAAAGACGCTTACAACCTTGAAGGTGCAATATACAGAATTCTGCCGTTACCCTCAGATTTGGAAATGAATATTGTAACAAAGCTGAAAGGTGTTATTTATGTTCTCATGCTTGGTAATCTTTTTATAATGCTGCTTCAGGGTCTCATGGTTGGAGTTGGACTTTATATAGCCGGTGCAGGGACACCTCTTATCTGGGGTACACTTGCAGCTATTCTTTCTCTCATACCGGTAATAGGTACAACTCTTATCTGGCTTCCGGTTTCAATATATCTTTATTTTACTGGAAACTATGGTATGGCAATATTTACGGCATGCTGGTGTTTTTCCTGGTATATGATTCTTGAGAACGTGGTGAAACCGAAAATCTTCGGCGACAGGCTTAATTTCCATCCGTTGCTGTTCTTCTTTCTTCTGCTTGGAAGTATTGAAGCATTCAATCTTCCCGGTGTAATCATAGGACCGATAATACTTTCATTGTTTTATTCATTCTGGGAAATATACAAAATTCTTGATGATTACATGCAGAATAAAAGGCCTTTTGAATCCGGAGATGATTCTGTCCAGGGATAATTTTTTATTTTATTTTCAAGCCGCTCTTTAAGTATCAGGCTGGCAGTTCCAAGATGTTCAAGGATATATACCGCATCATTCCGGTAGTTATCAATTTTTTCTGATTTCCAGTGAGCTGGAGGAGGCTGCAGGTTTGTTATACGGTCTGCAAGTTTTACCATCCATATTTCCATGGGTTGAAGTTTAATTCTTTCGATGGAATCCTTAATTCTGAGCGCTTTGGCAAGATTTTTATTTTTTGTCAGTGCAAGTACTCCCTGTGCCACTTCATTCCCGAAGAAATCATGTATCTGCTCAACTGAAATTCCGGCATCTTCTATTGTATCATGAAGCAGGGCGCATTGAATGGCGAGGTCAGGATTTACGGTTTCATGTGCGCAGATGGCGGCAAAAACCTCCATGCATACATTTGAGAGATGTATAACATATGGAAGATCCGTTCCAGGAATTTTCTGATTTCCATGAGCTTCTCCGGCAAACCACATTGCTTTCTGGTAGAGATCCTGTGACCATTTTTTATTTTCTTCCATGTTTAAATTCCAGATTATGCATGTTATTTAGTAAAGTTCATCGGCAGCGGCAAAAACCTTTCAGTAAATGTTTCATCAATAGTTCTTTTTTTATAGAAAGACGGATGTAATTGTAAAAGTAATAATTAAATAAATAATGGAGTCAACTGTTTTATAGCGTATGATTGATTGAATTTTTTATAAAAGAATTAGCAGCATTTAATATTCTAACACTCTGCGATTTTAAAAAATTATAACTGTCAGTTAATAATGAAAAAGTCTTGACTAAACAGGAAAAAGCATAAAAACAAAAAGTATACTATGAAATCTGCAGGCGGATGATATAAATGGATATTACATTATAATTATCCGTGCGGAAAATTATAATGGAGGTAGCATGAAGAGAATTATATTATCAATTCTGATTTTTTTTATTTCTCTGTATTTCGTAAACTGTTCAAAGAAAAGCCAGGGAGAATTAGCTGAAGAGCAGTACAAACTTTCAGAAAATGCATCAGTGAACTCTGAAATCAAAAAACTCAATGACGCCCTTAAGAGTGCAGGGACAGATGTTGAAAAAGCCGAGATACACACAAAGATTGCCGTAATACTTGATGAAAAAGGGGATGTAGGGTTATTAATGAAATCGGCTGCCGCTGCGGTAAAATTTCAGCCGAACCAGTACATGTCACATTATCTTCTTGGAAAATCTTACATAGCTGCCGGCAGATATAATGATGCCATGGATGAGCTCAATACTTCAATCAGCATAAAAAATGACTTTGCTCCTGCATGGTTTGAATTGGGTAATGCACAGTATAAAAAAATGAATTACCCTTCCGCCAAGGAATCATACAAAAAAGCAGTTAGTCTTGATAAAAAGCTTGTTGATGCATATAACAATCTGGGTGTACTTTCAACTCTTACAGGTGATTTAAGTGCAGCTGAAAAAAATCTTAAGACATGTATTTCGATAAATCCAAACTACGCAGCGGCGTATAAGAATCTGGGTATCCTTTATGATACAAAGATGAAGAAAGGGCCTGCTGCGGTTGAAAGTTATAATAAATATCTTACATTAAGACCTGATTGCCCGGAGAGGAATCTTGTCAAACTCTGGATTTCGGCGATTGGAGGCTGACCATGAAAAAATATATATCACTGATTATTATAACTTTAATTCTCCCTGCTGTTTTGTTAAGCCAGGATAATGATCAGAAACAGATAAGGGTTGCAGTAGCTGTTTTTGACGACACATTGACAAAAGCATCTGAGCAGGAAAAATCCGGAAATGTTGTTTCTGCAATGATTGAAGGTTCATTTAAAGCTAATGACAGATTTTATGTAAGAGAGAAAGACGCAATCAAGTCCTATCTTGCAGCACTTGCTCAGGTACAGGCCGGAGCTCTTCAACCAGAGGCGATGAAGGGTGATCCCGATTCTCTTAAGGTTGATTATCTTACAGTAGGGACCGTTTCCAAAATAGACGGCAGATATGAAGTTGACTCAAGAACTGTAGGAATAGAAAGCATGAACATTGTACATGCACAGGGATGCAGTGCAAAATCGATTGATGAGGCTGCAGGTGAAATTGATTGGTATATCAAGGAAAAATTTAACAGTAATTATCTGAAGCAAAGAGAGAGTGATGATACAGATAAAGCTACTGTTACTGTTTATAAATTCAGGGATGCCAATGATCTGGCCGGGAAGGCCGGTTATGGTGGGACCTTCGCCGAAATACTTAACAGTCAGATGGGGACTTTCATTACCATTACTACCGTGGAAAGAAAATATTCCAAAGCCCTGATCAATGAGAAAATTCTGGAAATGGCCGGGGTTATTGAAAATGATGAATCAGGCGGCAGCTTCAAAAACAAGGGAATTCAATACAAGGTTGAGGGAGATATAAGAGTTTTCCCTGATGTAATATGTATCAACTACAAAATGTTTAACACTTCTGACAATTCAATAGTTTTTATGGGTTCAAGAGATATAGCTTCCTCAGCGGGTCTTCGGCCTGCGGCGTGGAGTATTTCAAGTACTCTTGAGGATGCATTGAATAACAGACTTGGAACTCTGAAAGTAACTTCTAAACCTGATGGTGCCGAGATCTTTATAGATGGAAAGAAAGAGGGAAAATCACCGGCGCCGATTCCGGTTCCAAGGGGAAAACATTCTGTAATGATAAAACTGGATGGCTATGTTCCATATAAAGTTGATGTCGAAATTGAGTCAAAAAAAGTACTGGAACAGCAGGTGGAATTAAAAGAAGTTCCATTTAAAATATTTCAGAATGCAATGAATTTTGAACGCAAACGCGATTGGGCCGGAGCAATTGCGGCATATGCTGAATTTATAAAAGCGTATGACGATACCAAAGAAGCGGATGGGGCATATTATCGGAAGGGTCATCTTGAGATGATGTATATGAAAAATAACCAGGAAGCACTTAATACTTTTGATGCACTGGTTAAGAGGTATCCCGATGCTATAATGAGGGCAGAAGGATATTACGGTATGATGAGAGCGTATGAATTTATGGGAAATCTTCCCAAGGCTTCACAAATCAGACAGTATATCCTTACCAATTATGGAGAGACTAACGCCGCTGAAGAAGCGAGAAAGCTTAACTATTGACAGAGATGTAAATTTCCTGCTTTTAGTATAACATGTTTTCCGCCTCGATAATCCGGGGCGGAAAACATTATTATAAAAGTTTATATTAAACTTCAAAAGTTGGTTTTATTTTCTGATAAAAAAAATTGATTTACGGCCCCTCATTAATAAATAATAATCAGGTGTTTCAGCACAAAGAAATTCAACATCATGGTCAACTTCTTCTGTAACTGTTTTTTCAAGTTTATCGTTGTTGTTTGTACTTTTTGTAAAATGGGCATAAACAATTCCATTTTTAACTTTATATTTGCCATATTGATCTTCAAAACCATCAGGCGCTTCATCGAATTCTGAATTGTCATGTTGTTCTACGGTTTTATTAGCAAAAAATACTATAGTGGAAGTACTCTGGCCTCCTCCGGACATTGTTTCAGTATCCATTGATAGTTCATATGTTTTATCGATCTGTAGCGGTGTTCCGGCAGTAGCACCAACAGGAACCGAGAAACCCGGATCATTTTCATTTAAAAATCCACTGAAACACCAGCCTTCTTTATATTCCCGATTTCTTTCGGAAAGAAAATAAATATCCCACCTGATTTTAAGCCAAACACCGTCGCGACCTGATATGTTTTCTTTTATTGCACTTTTTTCAATAAGTTCAACAGGAGCTCCGTATGGTATTACTCCGATCTTTTCCTGAGAAGCCCCGGGTTTTATCCTGAAAACAAGACCTGCATACGTATCAACATATAATATTTGCAATTTGGTAACTTCTTTGTTTTGCTGTGTTGATATTGAGTTAATGATAACGTTTCGGTTGATAAAAGCATATATCAACGCCACAATAATTATTTCGCAAATTATAATAATAATTAAAGATTTTTTACTTATTTTCATATTTGTGTGCCCCGTTCATTGAGTGCCTGTTTTTTAAAACAGGTACATTACTGGTAATAAATATCCGCATCGCGGTAAGGTTTGTTATATTATCTCATTAAACAATATATCTCCGATATTCTATATCGGTAACTATTTGGATAGCTGCGTCAGTTATCTGTATGAATAAGTTTCAAAGAAGAAGCCTGCTCTATATGAAGAATCCGCCGTTTATCTCCGGATTCAACGACACCAGAGAGTATCTGACCGGTTTCATTGGTAAACTTGAAAGTGGCATCATAATTATTAAAGAGCCATCGTCTATTTTCTTTTATGGCGGATTTTATTGATGCTATATCCAGAGGCAAATTGCTGCAAAAATCGGCCGGTATCTGTATTGATCGATTATGGTTGAATGTTAATGAAACAGAACAATCGCCGGTTTTACAATTCTGGCATTTCCATGTACCAATAAAATCAGATACGGAATAAGGTGGATTGCCTACATCGGCATTTCGTGCATAACCGCCAAAAATCCAGCCACTTTCCCCTTCGGAGATTCTTACTTTTATCCATCTGGACTCGATGTTGTCAATAGTCTCAAGATTATCCTGAGTTTCTATAATTTCAAGTCTGGTATTTGTATTTATTACCTTAACTACTGCTGAAGCAAGATTTGGCCCGGAACGTACCTTAAGCTTACTGACAACCGTTACAACATAGGATTCATTGCCGGAGACATCAGAACTGCTGGCTTCGGTAGACTCTCCGGATGATGTGTATGTGTTTATTGATGAAGGGTCTGTTCCTGTCAAACCGTCTTGTAAGACTGTTTTTTGTTGATTAAACTGTAAGAAAAAAAAGATTGAACTTATAATACCTCCGGCAAGAAGCAGAGAAAGTATTACAAGTATAATTTTAAGTTTTGAGGTTTTTACTGCGGGAGATGGAGTTTTCTCTTTTTCCAGGCTTTGATAGAGGCTGTTATGTGTACCACAATACGGGCATTCATTTACCTCATGTATAATATTTATCGATGCCCCGCAGGCTTTACATTTTTCGATATACATGTGACTCTCCGTGTTCAAAAAATATATAAATATGAAAAATAAAATGTCAAGCAGTTTTAATGTAAAATATATTATGGAGTATCTGAATTCAGGTATACAATATTAATTATTATAACAAAAATATTTGACAAAGAAATTTCAGTAAATTAGATTATGTTAAGAATTTTTAAATTTTGCAGACCCTCTAAGAATCTGCAAAAAATAATAACAATTTAATTAAAGAAAAGGAGATCCAGATGAAAAAGTCTATTTATACACTTTTTGCTTTATTGCTGAGTGTAGCGTTAATTCAGGGATGTAAAAAAGGCGAAGAAAAAAAACAGCTTGAAGTCGCTCCTGGTGATATTGTAAAATATGCTAAATATGCAGCAGCTGCTTATAAGGATCAGGAAATGAAAACATATGGAGCTACTCTTTCCAAAACGGAATCCGTGAAGTTGCTTGAGACATTGAATGTAACTATTAAAAATGCTGTTGTGGAAGTAGCGAAGGTTAAGCTTTCAGATAATACAGTTTTATATGTAAACGCAAAAAACCTGGGGGATAAACCGGTTGTATTTACAGAAGATACAAAGGCATTTGTCCGTAATAATATATCGAGTAAAGTGTTTGCAATTATTCCTAAAGGTACCATAGGATTTGTTCTGCAGGAAAACGCGGAATGGATTCAGGTTTATGTAGGCAAGATTGACGATAAATGGATTACACAGCAGTGGGTTAACAGCGGTTTTACAGCAGATAATGCAACAGTGCAGGATGCGAGAATTTATGAAGAATCAGCTGCTGTTCTGGCTAAAGCTGATTCAAAAGCTGATCAGAAAAAACAGGCGGAAGAAAATCTGAAAAATTTAGTATCTGCGAATGGAATTTTTTCCGAAATGGCTCGAAAAGTTTTGTTTCCTGAAGAAGGAGCTGCAAATACAGCAATTGATTCAAAAGCAGGCGAAGAGAAATCATCTGAAAAAAACTGAATAATAAAACTATAAGATTAATTACTGGCGAGGGTAAATTTAAGTAAATCCTTATAAAGAATTATGTGATTATATTTTAATGGCCCTCCGGGATAATCCGGAGGGTTCTTTTGACTTTTGTATCAATCATCTTTGTAACAGTACTTGCATCCCATTATTAAAATTTTATTTTCAGATTTCTCAATAATTCTCGAAGCATATAATCCTTCATATTTAGTAAGTTCGGAGCCACATAAAGGGCATATTCTCGATCCTGGAGGGATGTTTTTTCTCCCCCTGATCCCTATTGTTTCGGGCTGAATATGTTGTTTAACAACATGTCGTTGATCAGTTTTAGAAGAAAGTAATTTTTTCTTCCCAGCCGATAGTGCGGATAGCAGGTATAAAAATGCAGAAACTCCAATAGCCAATCCTGTAATAAATATAAGTACATTCATTCTAGGGTCTTTTTTTTACAATAAAATTTATCATGATTGTTTGATCAGATGGAGCCTCATAAGTGTAGTCACTTAGAACATTCAATATCTCAAATCCCTCCTCTACCAGAATTATTTCAATTTCATTGCGGGTATAGATTTTCTGAACATGCTCTTCATTAAAAATACGTCCGTCGCTGTACCTTATATTAAACATCGAGATAATATGTTTTTTATCTCTGTCGTAAGTATTACTCCACATAATATTCATTCCGCGGGTTTTGTAGAATGATGTCTTGTTATCAAAAAAACGGTTAATATTATGCTCAGTTGTAATATCAAACATAAAAACACTTTTTTCATGCATTACTTCTTTTACAGAACTGAATACTTTTCTGACATCGCCGTCTGTAAGTTGATAATTCATTGTGTCATGGACACTGAATATAAAATCAAATTTTACCTTCAGGTAGAAATTTCGGATATCAGCACAGATGATTCGAAAGCTTCTGAATGCCCTGGTTTTTGAGACTCTGAGCATGTTGAGAGATTTATCTATCCCGTAAATTTTGTAATTATCTGACGAGAACTTTGCGCCGAATTTTCCTGTTCCACAACCAAGTTCAAGAACAGTTTCAGGATTATCTACATACCGGGTCATTATATTCTTGATATACTGGTACCATTGTTCATAATCAACATGGCGAAGCATGTAATCATATGCTTCTGCAATACCGGAATATGGTTCCGATTTTTTTAATGTTTTTGTACTTTTCTTTGACATACTGTTATCTTTTTATTGATCATTTTAAAAATATTAATACATTTTAAAAGTCAATAATTTATTAGTGACATAATGTGATGAATAGAACTTTTGTTTTTTTATATAATCTCTATATTAAATTGCTTGAATGAATTCTATTACAAGGGATAGAGTATGTTTACCTGCGTCCTTTTTCAATAATTAGTGGGTGTCTTGGGTTTGAGATGTTTCGTTATTTATTTTACTTTTTGAACTGGAGAGTGTTTATGATTGATAAGAATATTGTAAGATTCGGAGTTTCCATTGAAGAGAAACTTCTTACAAAATTTGATTCATATATTACAGATAAAGGCTATGTTAACAGGTCGGAGGCTATCAGGGATCTTATCAGGAATGTGCTTGTAGCACAGCAGATAGAAAATCCTGAAGCGGAGTCATTCGGCACATTAACAATAATATATAATCACCACCATGGAGAAATTTCAGATAAACTAAATCATGTGCAGCATGATTATTTTCAGAATATTGTATCAACTACTCATATTCATCTTGATTCGCATAATTGCCTTGAAGTTCTGATCCTTAAAGGGCAGGCCGGGCATTTGAAATCACTTGCCGATATGATATTATCAATAAAAAATGTAAAACATGGGAAGTTTGTCATAGCCTCTACAGAAACAGATCTGGATGTTTAATCTGTTTATTATTAAGGATTAAATTCTGGTAAGGCTCAATCTTTATTTTAAAGTCTTTTTTATTTCTTAAAAAAGCCTCAAGTTACTGCATTACTAAACCTCTTCTTTTTAATAAAATAAATGTGAAATTTTTTAAGTTATCTATATCGGTTAGTTGCAATGACTCAAGTTTTTACAGAGATAAAGATCAGCACCGTTTATATATAATGTATTGAGATGCAGGCTTCCTTAGTTCAATACAAAATGAATTTTATCATATTCGAGATCTATATTTTGTAATTATGTTCATACATTTTTTTATTTTATTTTTTTTTTTTTGCTAAACTATAAAGGTTTATAAAACGATAATATGATTAAGGGTTAATATGTTCATTTGAGACAGTTTGGAGTAAAAAAGGTGATGGTTAGACCACGATCCTGTTTATTATCCGCTGCTCTTTTAATATGCCTGTTTTTTTATACGGCAGCTTACTCAGAAAAGAAAAACAAGGTTTACGGAGAAGATGCGGACAGGGATGTAAAAATTTATAAAGCGAATTATAAAAAGAATGTGGCAGAGCCTGATTGTGACATAATATCATATAATATAAAAAAATCACAGTGGAATGAAGATGATGAGGATTTGGTTGAGAAGGATATCAGGAGAGATCAAACTGTCAGAGGTTCAATAGCTAAAGATGGTAATTCTTCGGGAAAACATTCCCGAGAATATGTTTATTACATTGTTAAAAAAGGGGATACTCTGTTCAGCATTGCAAAAAGGTCGGGAATAAGTATAAAAAGAATTCAGGATACAAATGATTTCAATAAAGAGTCAAAAATTTTCAAGGGAATGAAACTCAGAATTCCATTAAAGAACTCCGAAAATAAAAAATACACCAGTGATTCAATAAAGAAAAGTGTAGAATCAGCAAAACCAGTATTTTTATGGCCATTAAAAAAAATAAAAGGATACAGCAGAGATGGGAAAGATGGTGTTAAATCAATAGGATTAATAATTAAAGGAAATCCGGGAAGTGAAGTGATAGCATCCGAGAATGGTGTAGTAAAAAAAGTAGGTTATATGCGTGGGTATGGGAAATATATTGTAGTTGGGCATGATGGAAAGTATATTACTGTATACTCAAATCTTATGGAAGTTGATGTAAAAAAAGGAGATACTGTGAAAAAAGGGGGAAGAATTGGAAATATTAGTGATGATATGACTCTCCATTTCCAGATTGACCGTGCAGGCAAACCGGAAAATCCAATTAATTATCTTCCTAAGAGAGGATAAATTCGGCATTCCTGCTGTAAAAAAAACGACTATTTTATTTTGCTTGACTTGAAGTTTCACGTATCCTATTTTCTAGGTTATATTTATTTTTTAAATAATAGTTTTATAGCAAATATGTAAAATAAATTCTGTTAAACGGTTTTTATAAAGTTCATTTTGTTTAAAAGATGGTCAAATCAGAAAGGTGGAAGATACAGAAGATAGAATATTTTTACCAGTGCTGAAGGTTAATGAAGTATATCGACGAATTGATTAAATAGCTTTTTTAATCTGTCGCAGAGAATTATAGATTTAAGAAAATTATACTTATAATATCAAAATAAAAGAAGGAATTTAGAATGAAAAAGTGGGTAATTTCAGGAATGGCTGTTCTTAATCCTGATAAAACTACTGATAAAGTAAATATATTAATTGAAAATGGCAGAATTTCAACTGTATCGAATAAAGATGTGGGAAGCCATATAGCTTTTAATGCAGGTGGTGTCATTTCTGCAGGATTAATTAACTCACATGATCATCTTCTGGGTAATTATTATCCAAAAGTGGGAAATGGTCCTTATGAAAACTGGTTGCCATGGGACAATGATCTTAAAAGCTCACCTCTTTACCAGGAAAGATCACAAATTGAAAACCGGGATCTTTATCTGCTTGCGGCATACAAGAACCTTATTTCGGGAGTGACAACAGTATCTGATCATATGCCTCATTTTGTAGCTGAACCTTTTTATGATATCCTTCCCGTGAAGGCTATCAGAGATTATACTCTTGCACATTCAGTAAACTCATTTGCCCTCAACTGGGGGGATGACATAGACAAGGAATACAGGAAAGCTCTGGAACTTGATATCCCTTTCATAACACATTGTTCAGAAGGCTTTGATAAAGAGACTTTACTGGATATTATAACATTGGATAAAAAAGGTGGACTTGGTGATCATTCGGTACTTGTTCATTGCCTGGCTTTTTCAGAGAGCGATATGGACCTGGTCAAGAAAAAAGGCGCATCGGTAGTATGGTGTGGCGATTCCAATATGTTCATGTATAACAAAACAGCCAATATAAAAATGATGCTTGAAAAGAAAATTAATATATGTATCGGGACAGACTCTCCGATGTCAGGAGGAGAGAATCTTCTTTATGAAATGCATTTTGACAGAAATCTTTATAAAAAGCTTTATGGTGAAGAACTAAGTGACGAAATAATCTATAAAATGGTTACTATTAATCCTGCTAAAGCCTTTAAGCTTCATGATTCGGGAGATTTAAAAGAAGGAAATATTGCCGATCTTGTTGTAGTAAGAGACAGGGGAGGTTCATATATTAACTCAGTAGTTTCTGCGGAATTGAAGGATATTATGCTTGTTGTAATTAATGGTATGCCTTCTTACGGAGATATGGAGTTTGCTCCATTGTTTGATTCCCTTGGTGTTAAGTACCAGAAAATAGTTCTTTCCGGTAAGGAAAAGATTATTATTGGAGATCTTACAGGTCTTTTACGACGGATAAGTAGAGCTGTAGGTTTTAAAAAGGAATATCCATTTATGCCTGTTGATTTTTAATTAATAGAAGGAGTAATAATGGCTAGCGGATTTCAGAGTGGTATAATTACAAGAGGCTATAAGTCCGGTTCAATTATTTATTTTGAAGGGGATAAAAGTGAGTATATCTATATTTTGAAGTCTGGAAGAGTTCTCCTGACATATACAAAAATTGATACCGGGGAGGAAATCAAGGAAGAAGTCCGACAGGGTGAATTCTTTGGAGTAAAATCCGCTCTTGGAAAATATCCCAGGGAAGAGACTGCCCAGACAATTGGAGAAACATCAATACTTGTTCTCAACATGGCTGATTTTGAAAGAATGATTCTCAAAAATGTTAATGTCGTAAGGAAGATGCTCCGCGTATTCAGTAATCAGCTTCGAAGAATTAATAGAACTGTGAGAACAATTCTTGGCGAAAGTGATAATGTTAATCCGGAAGTTGAGCTTTTCAGAATTGGAGAACATTATTTTAAAGCCGGAGATTTCAATAAGGCAACATATGCCTTTAAAAAATATATGGAATATTATCCTGATACTGATTATTCCAAGCTTGCAATGGATAGAATTAAAACAATAAGCTCTGGTGGAGCTCCACTTCCTCCGGTTAAACAACCAGTTAAAGCTTCAAAAAATGATGATATTACTGATTTTTCAATGGATGAAGATTCTGATGATGTTTTCAGTTTCGATGATACTCCTGCTCCAAAAAAAGAGGTAAAACAGGATTTCAGTTTTGATTCAGATCCTCAAGAGTCTGCGGTATCTTCGGCTTTGTCGAGTGAAATGGATGATTTTCTTTCTGATGATAATCCGATTGATGATTTTGGCGATTTTGAATTTGACAGTAAGCCTGCATCAAAATCGGAACCAACATTGAAGGATAGATTTGAAGATGGATTTTCAAGCTTTAAAATGGATAATTATAAGGATGCTCTTGATGTATTTTTAGAAATAATTAATGAAGGGATTCCGGAAAAATCTTCGGATAAAAAGATACTTGTTGATGCCTATTTTTATTCAGGTATATGTTCTTTTAATTTAAAAAAATATAAGGATGCAATGAACCAATTTGCCGAGATATCAAAAAACTATACAGATTCGGAAAGATTAAAAGAATCACTGATGTATATAGGAGATATTTTTACAGTTGCAGGTCAGAAAGATAAAGCAATAACATATTTTAACAAAGTAGCCAATGCCTCTCCAAAAGATTCCCTGAACTCGAAGGCATTAGATAAAATAAGGGCTTTGCAAAAGAGTTAGGGGGTATTTATGCTTGAACTTGATGAAAAATTTTTTGGAAGATTCGGAGCTGAATACACACCCAATCAGATTATTTTTTGTGAATTTGAACCGGGGTATGAATTTTATTTTATTCAGAAGGGAAGAGTAAGAATTTCCAAGATTATTAATGACAGAGAAAAAACGGTCGATGTACTTGGCCCTGGTGATGTTTTTGGAGAGATGTCAATTCTGGAAGAAGAACCGCGGTCTGCTACAGTAATAGCGATTGATAATGTAAGAGTTTTAAAGTTTCACAGAGATAATTTTGATATGCTTTTACAGGGAAATCCCCAGCTGGCATATAAACTTCTGCTTATATTTTCAAAGAGGATTTATGATGCAAAAAGAAGGCTTATGATACTTCTTCTTGAAGAGCCTGCAGTCAAGGTTATGGATGTTCTGATTATGCTTGCTGAACAGAATCCTCAATTTGATATGGAGGGTGAAATTACTCTTTATACAACGGCACAGCAGGTCGCAAGCTGGGCTGGAATGGCTGAGGCTGATGCGCAAAAAGAATTGACACATTTAACCCGTGTAGACAAGATTGACCTCTATGAGGACAGGATTGTTGTGAAGAATATCCGGGATTTTCAACGGGTAATAGCTTCAAGAAGAAAAAATCTATACTCATAAGGATATACTATTTGCTCCCGTAGCTCAGGTGGATAGAGCAGCGGTTTCCTAAACCGTGTGTCGGTGGTTCGAGTCCTCCCGGGAGCGAAAATAAAATAGTTTTAAATTTAAGAAATAAAGCGGATTATCCGCTTATTTTTTTATCCAGAGGGAAGGTATGGATTCAAAGCTGAATGAAATAAAGTACAGATATGAAGAAATAGAAAAACAGCTGAGTGATCCCGAGGTTATTGCTGACCAGAAAATTTTTAGAGAGCTCAATAAGGAGCATTCTCAGTTATCACCGGTTGTAAATAAAATAAATGAATACATGAAATATGTAAAAGATCTTGCAGACAGTAAAGAGATCATAAAATCAGAGCAGGATCCCGAGATGAAAGAGATGCTTATAATGGAGATTTCTGATCTCGAAGTGAAAATAAACGAACTTAACGACAAATTGCTTCTGATGCTTCTTCCAAAAGATCCTGATTCAGGCAAAGATATAATTATAGAGATAAGAGCTGGTACTGGTGGTGATGAAGCCGCACTGTTTGCCGCTGACCTTTTCAGAATGTACACAAGGTATGCTGAAACTAAAGGGTGGAAGATTGAATTTCTTGAGGTCAATACCAACGAAATAGGTGGATTCAAGGAAGTATCCTTTTCTATAAAAAGTACTGAAGCATATGACATTTTTAAATATGAGTCCGGGGTTCACAGAGTACAGAGAGTCCCCGAAACTGAGGCACAGGGGAGGATTCATACTTCAGCTGTAACAGTGGCTGTTCTTCCTGAAGCTGAAGAGGATGAGCTTGTAATAGATCCAAATGATATCAGAACAGATGTATACAGATCGTCCGGGCATGGGGGGCAATCTGTTAATACCACAGATTCCGCTGTCAGGATTACTCACATCCCGACAGGTATGGTAGTCACATGTCAGGATGAGAAATCTCAGATAAAAAACAAAGCTAAAGCATTAAGGGTATTAAGCGCCAGACTACTTGAAAAAATGAATAACGAAAAACAGGCGAAAGAATCTGAAATGAGGAAATCGCAGATTGGTTCCGGAGACAGAAGCGAACGTATCAGGACATACAATTATCCTCAGTCGAGGATGACTGATCATAGAATAGGGCTTACATTATATTCGCTGGAAAAGATTATGGAAGGAGATATGGATGATGTTGTTGAAGCCCTGCGAAAATTTGAAAATGAATCATTGCTGAAAAATTTAAAATAAAGGGATACCGGTTTTGCTATTAGGTGAACTTGTTAAAAATCTTACACTCCGCTTTAAAGAGGGCGAGATTATAACTTCAGCACTCGATGCGGAGATTCTTGTTTCATCTGTCCTGGAAATTGAAAGGTATAAGCTTATTACAGATAATGACAGGCTTCTTACTAGAGATGAAATATACACAATTGAGAAACTGGCAGCAAGACGATTGAAATTTGAACCCGTTGCTTATATTACCGGGATCAAGGAATTCTACTCTATTGAATTTATTGTAAATAAAGATGTTCTGATACCTCGTCCAGAAACTGAGCTTTTGGTTGATATGGCAATTTACTGGGGAGGACAGGGTGGAAGAGTTCTTGATCTTTGCACTGGTTCGGGGGCTATTGCAATTGTATTGAAACATTCCCGCCCTGATCTTGAAGTTTACGCTTCGGATATTTCTGATAAAGCATTAAAAGTTGCCAGGAAAAATGCGCAGAGAATTCTCGGGCAGAAAAAAGTAAATCTTTTCCAGGGGGATCTTTTTAATCCTTTTAAGGGAGAAAAATTTAACCTTATCGTTTCAAATCCTCCATATGTAGATGATAAGTTAAAGGGAAAACTGCAGAGAGAAATTGATTATGAGCCGGAAATAGCTCTCTTCACCGGTAACCAGGGGAGGAATATTATAGAAAAAATTATTGAAGAATCAGTTGAATTTCTCGAAGATAATGGTATTCTCCTTCTTGAGATCGGAAGTGATCAGCATGCTTTTGTACAACATAAAGGTGAAATGTGCGGTTTTAAAGTTTCAATTCTAAATGATTATGCAGGCTTTCCAAGAGTTGCAACATTAAAGAAGTAAAAAAATTTTAAAGTTACGCAATGCTTTGCATTCTATTTTTCATTGCAAAAGCTAAGTATACAGATATGAATTTATAACTGTTAAAGATAATAAATAATTATTGTGATCTTCAGGGTATTTTTTAGCAAAACACGAAGGAAGAGGATGGGATCTGGTGGTCTCCGCGGTCTTCAAAACCGTTGGCTGTAATTTATTGCAGCGGCAGGTTCGTTTCCTGCCCCTTCCGCATAAAAATATTTTCCACGTCTTTTCAGAAATTTTATTTTGTCCATATAGTTAAATGTTAATTACCATTGGGAAAAATAGATCTCTGACTGTTGAATAGTTGATTAAAATTAATCAAAACCTTTGTTGAGGTAAAAAATGAAAAAGAATTTTATAGCACTTGTTATTATTATACTGGTTGGTCTCATTTTAAAAATTACATATCTGGCTGCTTCCACAATCTGGCGGGTTGATCTTTTTTATTATATTGAATTTGCAAGAACCATGCTCGATGGCGGGGTCTTATACCGGGATTTCGGGTGCAGTCATCCACCTCTAGGATATCTCGAATTTTACTGGATGGCGCGTTTTTTTGGATATGATAATATGTATCTTACAATTAAAATTTGCATTATTATTATTCAGTCTTTTACAGCCTATTTTGTTTTTATGATATTTGAAAGGATTTTTGATACTGTAAAAGGAATTTTGTGTGCTGTTTTATTCCTTATAATGATTTCGATTAGTATTGAATTCTGGCCTCATAATATTCCACTGACATATCTGCTTCCATGTTTTGCGGGATTTTATTTTTTAACAGAGAACAATTTCAAACCTTCATTGAAATCTTATGCCCTTTTTGGATTTTTTACTGCTTGTGCAACATTGATAAGTACAAATGTTATTTTTTATTCTTTGATAGTTCCTCTACTTTCGATGAAAAATAATGAGTATGATTTTAAAAAGATAATAACTGAATGTCTTGCCGCTTTTGCTGGTTTTATAATTCCACTGGGAATAATGGCAGTTTACTTTGCAGGTCATAATGCTTTGGGGGATTGGTTTTTCTGGAACATCAGGTGGGCTTCAATTTATGCTGGATATAAACCATGGTATAAAAAAGTTGGTCATTTCTTTTACGGATTTGTTCTTACATGGCAGTGGATACCGTTTTTTGCCATCAGCTTTTATAGTATTTACAAAATTATAAAAACAAAAGTTTATAAGCAGAGTAATTTTGCATTTTTTGTTATTGCGGTTTTTTTTACCGGCGCAATGTGTAAAATGGTAATGAATAAGCCAAATCCACGTTATTACCTTTATTTTTTACCTGGAATATTTTTTGCCGTCGTTTATGGCATTAACAATATGAAAGGTAAAGCACGAACTGCTATTGTGAGCAGCATGTCAATTTTTATTATTGTATCATTGGTTGTTGTTAATATAAATGGATGGAAACACCCTTGTGACAGATCATTTAATGTACGTGCAAATCTGCGCTCATGGATTGTCACAAATGTTTCAGATGATAAAACAATATATGTGTGGGATGAAGGTTTTGAGATTTATTATGAAACAAAGAGGAAAAAATCAAAGACGTCGATTTTTTCTATAAGAGAGGATCTTGATAAATCACGGTTATGGAGAGATAATAAATATAAAGATACTGCTTTCATGTGGAAGCGGTTTCTTTCAGAATTTACAAATAACCCTCCTGATTACATTGTAGATTATACCTTGAATTTTGGAAGAACTGATGTAGAACCATCAGACGGAGAGAGAGAGGGTGTACATAAGGAATATTATGATAAATTCAGGGCATTTGTCGATCCGCAGTATTCTGTTGCAGCAATAATTGACGGAAAATACAGGATACTTAAGCGTAATAAAATATTGCTTTAAATAATAATATTAAAACATACATTTACTGTTTTAATATTATTATTTAAATTTCGCCTGATTCTAATCAGTTCTTAAGAGATTGTATCGGCGCGGGAATTCTGCCACCTCTTTTAACAAATATTTCAGCAGATTCTTTATGAACCGGAATAATCCTTGCTCTGCCGAGAAGTCCGCCGAGTGATATTTCGTCCCCGGGTTTTGCACCCGGAACAGGGAGAAGCCTTACCGCCGTTGTTTTAGAGTTAATAACTCCAATGCTTATTTCATCAGCAATAATTGCAGCGATGGTTTCTGCTGTAGTATCTCCCGGTATTGCAATCATGTCAAGTCCAACGGAACATACTGCAGTCATAGCTTCAAGTTTGTCAAAAGTAAGATGCCCCTCGGCAGCCCGTTTTTCCATGGTTGCATCTTCACTTACTGGAATAAATGCCCCGGATAAACCTCCGACATAGGATGATGCGAAAGCTCCGCCTTTCTTTACTGCATCATTAAGAAGTGCAAGTGCTGCTGTTGTTCCATGTGTTCCGCAGGTTTCAAGCCCCATGGCTTCAAGAATATCTGCAACGCTGTCTCCGACAGCAGGAGTAGGAGCCAGCGAAAGATCGAGTATACCGAATGAAACACCGAGTTCCTTTGCGACCTCCTTTCCGACCAGTTCACCCATCCTTGTGATTTTAAATGCAATTTTTTTAACAGTTTCCGATATTACCTCAAAGTCTGCATCATAGGGAAGGCTTTTTACTGCCCTGTAGACCACACCCGGCCCTGAAACTCCGACATTAAGAGTGCAGCTTCCCTCACCCGGGCCGTGAAGCGCTCCTGCCATGAAAGGATTGTCCTCGGGGATGTTGGCAAATACAACAAGCTTTGCGCAACCAATAGCCTGCCGGTCTGATGTAAGCTCTGCGGTACTTTTTACTATCCGGCCCATGCGCAAAACGGCATCCATGTTTATTCCTGACTTTGTCGTTGCTACATTTACCGAGCTGCATAAACGCCCGGTTTGAGAAAGAACATATGGTATAGAATCCATAAATGAAGATTCACTTTCAGTTATCCCTTTATGAACAAGCGCCGAATAGCCTCCGATAAAATCTATTCCGATCTCTTTTCCGGTAGTATCGATAATTGTTGCGGCTTCAATATACTCCTCCAGACTACGGGCTTTCCCGAAGACAAGGGAGAGAGGAGTAAGAGAGATTCTTTTATTTACAATTTTGACTCCGTATCGTCCACCGATTTTGTCGGCAGTTCTAACTATGCCTGAACCGTACAGGAGCATCTTTTCGCTGATATTTTCGGCTGTTTTTTTTAATGATTCGTTTATACAGTCAAAGAGGCTAAGACCAAGAGTAACCGTACGTACATCTAGGTTTTCAAGGGAATTCATTTTTATTGTTTCGAGTATTTCGGATACTTCGTAATTCATTTTAACACCTATATCCTGTTCATACTTCTGAAGATGTTTTCGTGCTGAATATAAATTTTCAGATTTTTTTTAGATGCTATAATATTCATCATCTCCTGGAGCTTTTCAAGGGAGATATTCATTGCCGATACATCAATTGTAAGTATAAGTGCAAAATATCCTGAGACTATAGCCTGGTTCATTCCTTCAATGTTTACGCTGCTTTCGGCAAGAACACGTGTTACGTCAGCGACAATCCCAACGGAGTCTTGACCAATGACTGATACGACAGCCATCTCTTTTTTTGTTTTTTCCTCTGATATCATCTGAAGGAGTACAAGTTCATCAGGATTGATCGATGTGGAAAGCTTATCATTTATTCTGGCAGTTATGGCTGAAAGTTTATCAGGATGAATGCTGGTGCCAAGTTCTTCATTTATTATCTGTTTAACGCTGTTTTCAATTCGTGCTTTTATATCCATCTTATGGTTCTCCCTGAATTATTATTACTGAAAAACTGATTTATTTCTTTACTGTTGAATATTTTTAAAGAGTTTTTGATAATATTATATAATAAAAAAAGCCGATTAAAGATATTTATTGTTTATTTATGGGGGGATTTAAAGTCAATAATTGTTTGGAATCATGTTGAAAAACTGATTATTATCAGCATAATTAAAAAGAAGTTTATTTGTAAGGTCACAATTCCTGTCATTCCATGGAATTTTCAGGAAAGATACTTGATTTCTTCTTAAGGCAAAAGTTGCAATGATTATTAATATAGGTTTAATTTTTATGTCAGGTATTAAACTTGTTTTTTATGTATATTTATGACTGAAAACAGAAGTATAGAAAATGGTAAAAGAGAAGTTCCGGATGATAAGACTCAAGTCGTTATCACTGAGTTTGCGGGAGAACTTCTAAAATCCATAGAGAATATTCTGGCTGAACTTGTGAGCCGGATAGATCTATCTCCAGCTGATGATGAATTCTATCTGACGTTCTGTAAACTTTTTAATTTATACGATCTTTTTCAGAATGAGATAATAGATGCATCGGGGATCAACGTTGTATGTAAGGCCGGATGTTCAAATTGCTGTTGCCACTGGGTCGATGATGTGAATTCTTTCGAAGTGATGATTATCATCCGGTATCTTGCCATCAATCATCCGGAAATTATTGATTCGATAGCTATCTCTTTGCGGAAAGATATGGATTCATTGACTTTACTTAAAAGCCATGTGGATGAGAAAGTTACAGAATACTCATTTGTAACTGATGATCTTCCAGATAAATATGATCTTCTCCTTTTATGCTTTTATCAGCTTGAACGTCAATGTGCATTACTGGATGATAACGGCAGATGTGTTGTATATCCTGTAAGACCTTTCACATGCCGTGACTATATAAACATCTCCGATCCTTCAGTATGCCACCCTGATCGAATTAATGAGGAGGAGCCTGCTACATTAATTTTGCATCTGTCAGATAAGGTTTCTCAACTTCTTGAAATATTACACCATCGGTTTAATGAAGGTAATCCTGATATGTCACTCCGTTCCCGGTTGCTAAGTTTGCTTGAGTCAATGGATTGAATGTTTCTGGCTGAATACAACATATTGCCCAAAAACTAAAAAATAAATTTTTCTTGAAATATGGCGCTTGATTGTACATATAATGCAGTTTGAAGTAAAAAAAGAGATAAATATATTTAGAGGTATATGGATAAAATAAATGAACTCTTAAGAGCGATTCCGCAGGTCGAAAAACTAATGCAGGATTCTGAAATTTCAGAGCTGATTCCGGAAATCGGAAAAGGAATTGCTGCAAATATAGTAAGGGACACTGTCGAGAACTACAGGTCTTTAATTATTGGAGGTTCTTCACTGCAGGTTGCAGATTTGAAAAAAAATATTATCTCTGCCATAAAAATAAAAATTTCAGAAAAACTTCAGAGAGTAATCAATGGAACAGGCATTATTATCCATACCAATTTTGGAAGAGCTCCATTGGGTGAAAAAATATTTGATACATTAAAATCGGAGATTTCCGGTTATTGCAACCTTGAGTTCCATATTCCCTCAAAATCCAGGGGGAAAAGAGGTGGATTTGCCGAGGAGCTTGTCTGCCAGCTTACCGGAGCTGAAGATGCGTTAATAGTGAATAATAATGCATCAAGCGTTTTTCTCATATTAAAACAATTTGCCGAAGGGAAGGAGGCGATAGTTTCACGGGGTGAACTTATCCAGATAGGCGGAGGTTTCAGAATCCCGGACATAATGAAGGAGAGTGGTGCAATTCTTGTGGAAACCGGGACAACAAATATTACAACAATCGAGGATTACACAAATGCGATAACTGAAAGGACAGCGATGATCTTTTCTGCCCATACATCAAACTACAGAATTCAGGGATTCTTCGAATCTCCGTCATTAAAAGCTCTCGCCTCGCTTAAAAGTGAAAAGATAATCTATGTAAGGGATCTCGGAAGCGGTAATATTTTTTCTCCGGACAAAGAGGATAAAAAGTTTGAACAGACTGTTTATGCTGAAATTTCACAGGGTCCTGACCTCGTTTGCTTCAGTGGTGATAAACTTCTTGGCGGATGCCAGGCGGGGATTATAGTTGGAAAAAAATCTCTCATCTCCAAACTGCGGAAACATCCACTTATGAGGATGTTACGTGTTGATAAAATCACATACATGATCCTTCAGGAGATTCTCCTTGAATATGTAAACGGTACCCAGAACGATATTGAACTCTGGAAACTGATTATGAGGAAACCGGTTGATGTTATGAGGAATGTTAATCTTTTTATTGATATGTTGAAGGAAAGAACCGTAAGTGAATGTTTTAATATTCAGCCTACCAGTGCAGCTTATGGTGGTGGTTCAATGCCGGGTATAGAACTTGAAAGTTCAGGTGTTGAAATAAAAATCCCCGGAATGAAGCCGGACGAGATAAATGGCTTCTTCCTTTCATGGACTACACCGATTGCCGGAACTATAAGTGATAATAAATATGTAATTGATTTTTACACCGTTTTTGAAAGAGATATGAAAATAATTGCAGATGCTGTGGAATATCTGATAAAAATGAAAGGATTAATTGAATGTATATAGTTGGTACATCGGGGCATATAGATCATGGAAAAACATCTCTGATAAGAGCTTTGACTGGTATCGATTGTGACAGGCTTCCGGAAGAGAAAGAAAGGGAGATGACAATTGATATAGGCTTTGCCAGCATAGATTATCCGCGTTTTGGAACAGTGAGTATCATTGATGTTCCTGGGCACGAAAGATTTATCCGTAATATGGTTGCCGGAGCATGGGGAGTTGACATTGCCCTGCTCGTAATTGCTCTTGATGACGGGTGGATGCTTCAGACTGAAGATCATTTTCGCGTGCTTCAGCTTCTCGGCATAGAGAGGATTATTGTTGTTATAAACAAAATCGATCTAGGTGATGAAGAAATGATAGAGATGGCAAAGAATGAGATAAGAGAGAGGCTGGAGCATACAAAATACTGTGAGGCTGATATAGTTCCGGTTTCGTCGAAGTCCGGTGTTGGGATAGAGATACTTAAAGAAGCAATTATTACAAATCTCCGTAAGCTCTCAAAAGCTCCGGATTCAGATAAGCCTTATCTGTTTATAGACAGGGTCTTTTCCCCTCGCGGAGTTGGTGCTGTTATAACGGGCACATTGAAGAATGGAGTATTCAAGGATAACGATAGTGTAACAGTACTTCCTCTTAAACGAGAAGTGAAAATTAAAAAAATTGAAAGCCACTACAGAGAATTGCAGGAGGGGATACCCTCGCAAAGAACAGCACTTAATCTTTCCAATATCACACAGGATGATCTTAAACGTGG
Organism: Spirochaetota bacterium; assembly: GCA_963664815.2. GTDB lineage: Bacteria > Spirochaetota > UBA4802 > UBA4802 > UBA5550 > WRGT01. The sequence continues at coordinate 16,668 of CAXXHB010000002.1, read as the reverse complement.
TTATATAATCTGCAGAAATAATTTTTTTACCGAAACTGATGACATTATTGCACGCATAACGTTTATGCCGGATCATAGAAAGATAAAAAACAATACCTACGTGGAGATTCTTGCCGGAACAGATTCTTTAAATGCAAAATTGATATTATTCCATGAAGAAGTGAACTTTAATAAGGATATTATTGTTCGTCTTAGATTTGATTCAAAGACAAATTTGTATCCGGGTGAATTATTCATTCTCACAACACCGGGAGGATACAGAATTATTGGGGGGGGAATTGTTGTGATACCACGCTATATTCCCTCAAAACACAAAAAAACATTGAAGACACTTTATGATACTCTCCCTTCTGAAAGTCTTAAAGATATAATACTTTTCAACATCGCAGTTGGTGGATGGATAAAAAGAGAACAACTTTACTCTTTAATGTCAGGGAATAAAAAAAGTATAGAAAAAATAGTGACAACGCTTTTAGAGGAAAAAAGAATACTCTCTATTGGCGAGATGTTATTCTGGCCTGAATATTGCATTAATTCTAAAGAGTCTATAAAGAGAACTCTTAAAAATCTGCTGGGACCAAACATGAAAGAGATTTCAGATAAATCTGGCGTAGGTTTTGAAATAACGGTTCTTCTAATGAAAGAAATTCAGGTTGAAAAAGTCCTTATCGAAAAGGATGGAAGATATTTTACCATTGAATCAGTCACAGAGGATACTCTCCCCGAATCAAAAAAACGCATCCTCGAAATGGTAAAAAGAAATGTCGGGAATGGAATTGAATTAGACAGGATTAATGATGATATACTGAAAAAAGAAATTGGTGATTTAATAAAACTTAATTTCCTTGTAAGTCTTGATGGAAATATAATATATCATAAACAAATTTATGAAGAGATGAAGAAGAATATACTTGACCTCTTTAACTCAAGAGACAAAATAACAGTACCTGAGGCAAAAGATGCCGTGAATCTTTCAAGAAAATATATCATTCCTCTTCTTAACAGGATAGAAAATGATGGATTGCTTAAGAGACTTGGTGATTTCAGAATGAAGGTTAATTGACTGCATGTTTCTTGGTTTAGATATAGGAAATACAACTACGATGATAGGTCTTTATGGTGATGAGTCTATTTCGCCTGAGAAGACTTATAGATTCCGGACTGATAAAAAAAGTGATGTTTCCGATCTTATAAGATGTATAAATATGTCTCTTCGCAACATGGGGAATTACAATGAAATTGCTGCCGACATAACAGGTATAGCTTTTTCCAGCGTTGTTCCGGAAATTAATAATCTCTATCATAAAATGGGAAAGAAGCTTTTTAATGTTGAATCATTTGAAATACGGCATGATTTACAATTTTCCATCGGGGTAAACTACAGAAATATTAAAAAACTTGGTATTGATCGTATAGTAAATACTGTCGCAGCTCATCATGAATATGGTGATGGGTGTGTGGTGATTGATATAGGAACGGCAGCAACATTTGATGTTCTGAATCATGACGGTTTTTTTGATGGAGGTCTTATCTCTCCCGGGATCGGAACAACAATTAAAGCCCTTGCTGAATCAGCATCAAATCTTCCGGAAATTGTGTTCGGAAAACCGGATATGCTGGTGGCACTTGATACTGTGAATGCCATAAAATCAGGTTTTTATTATGGATGGATATCAATGATAGAGGGAATAGTTAACAGAATCGAAAAAGTCTATAAAAGGGAATTTATAGTTGTACTCACTGGTGGTTTTGCAGGAAGGATTTCCTCTGGAATAGAAAGAAAAATAATTCTTGACCCTTTGTTGACAATGAAGGGGATTAAATATATCTATAATTACAGGTAACCGTAGGCGTTGTAAAACGGAGCTCAGAAAAAAGGAATTATAATGACAAATGCTTCATATGTATATTTTAAGTTTTTAGGAATTAATTCTTTTATAAAAACTCTGGATAATTCAGGTACAGAGTATACTCTTTTTGATGACAAGTATGAAGATTTATTTAATAAATATGCCGGAATACTTACTAAAGAGGATACACTGAAAACAGGAATTTTGAGCCGAGATGGTCATCATGTTTTTTTTACTGAGGTAGGAATTAAAATCACAAAAAGCTACAACTCATATTTTATTTATATATTTGACCATCATCCAGTGGAAGATGATATTGAATCTATTATTAATGGACTTGAAACTGTAATAAATGAAAATATAGACAAAATTGATCCGTCAGGAATAGCAGCTAATATTTCTGAAACAAAAAAAGGGGGTCACCTTATAAATTGATCTGCTTTTTTATTCATTTTCGTGCTTATATATTGTCACTGTACCCTATAGAGTATTTGGTTTTCAGATTTTATCAGAGATATAAATTCTATCCAAGAAGGACAATTATTCAGGATAAATAAAAATTTGGCTTGGCTGAGAAGCAATCAGGATAGTGTTTACAGTTATTAAAAAAATAAAACAAAAAATATATAATATATGAACGGAATGAATATTGCAGGAAGAAGATTCCCCACTTTTATTCTTTTTAATTCAAGTATATTAAATCCAATTGCAATAATCAGTATACTCCCTACCAGTGATGTCTGAATTATAACGGAATCGGTCAGCCATGGTCTTATAAAACGGGCCGTAAGTGTAATAGCTCCCTGGTAAATAAAAACCGGAATTGCGGAGAATGCTACTCCTATTCCGAGTGTGGCCGCGAATATTATAGCGATAATTCCGTCAAGAACAGACTTTGCAAAAAGAGTCCCTGTGTTTCCAGTTAAACCATCTTCAAGAGAGCCAACAATAGCCATTGCTCCAACGCAGAAAACAAGGCTTGAGGTAACGAAACCTTCGGCAAAATTTCCGCTGTTTTTAAGGTATTTCTGTTGTATCCATAACCCCATTTTTTCCAGCCTGTCCTCGATGTTCAGTAGTTCTCCAATAATTGCTCCTGCAACAAGGCTGAATATCATAAGCATAATGAATTCTCGATCGAGTCTTTCTCCAGCTGTGACTTTATATATTCCTTGAAGCGCACCAGACAAGCCTATTATAATAATAGAAAGGCCGATAGCTTGCATTATTGTTTCACGGAATCTTTCAGGAAGTCCACTTCTTAGAAGTGAGCCAATAATTCCTCCGGCTATTATTGCCATTGTATTAACTATTGTTCCAACTCCAGTCATTTATTCACCATTTACTGATAATAAACAACATCATCTACAACTTTTTCTGTGTCAAATCTTAATGTAATAAATTGTTTAGAGATTTGGTGAATATGTTAAAGTGATAAACCGGAGAAGATTTTTTAAAAAACATTTTAAACAAGATTATGTCTCAAAAAATACATATAGTATCTCTGATTTATAAAAAAAAATTTATGTTTAAAAGGAGGTTCGAATCTACTAAAATTTGAGTTTTCCACAAAGTTATCCATGTTATCCACAGAAAAATCCACAAAGTTAATTAATTTCTGAAATTAATTTCCCAAATAACGATTAATCATTTCAACATTTATTAAAACTTCTTTTTTATATGTGACATAAACAATTTAACCCTGAATTATTCAGGGTTAAATCTATATGAGACTATGAATTTTTATTAATCGGCCAGCTTAATATCGTAATGATTTATTATTCACCATGCCTTGGCATGAAATTCTTTTTTATAAGATTTTTTATTTTGTGGATAACTTATCATTAAGGGAGTATCCACATTTAAAGAATATATTATGTCGTGGAAATTTCCAAAATTTCTGTTAAACAGGAAAAGAAAAAAATAGAGTATTTTTTGTAAAAAAAGAAATGGTGAGATTTATAAATGACATGTAAACAATGAGATAAAAGATTTCAGAGGATAAAAATAGTATGAAAAATAATCAGAAGGTTTCAATAAAATTCCAGCATAAATAATTAAGAATATTGGAGTTACTATTGTTAGTAGTGATTTTTTTTCGCTCAACTGCAGAATTAAGGTTAAAAAGAAATTCCACTCCAAGCTCGTCAAAACGTCCGGTTAACCTGTTGAAAAAATTACCCGGCAGAAGATCTATAAACTCCATAGTTTTAATTAAGATATTTTCATTTTGAAGGAGATCTTTCAATTTTTCCAGATCAATATTTAGCAGTATATTACTGATTGAACTGTTTATCTCGTTAAGCCATGAATTTTCAAAATTGAAAGATGGAATGGATATAAGCATTGTTATAATCCAGTTTATTGAATTGTGATCATTTATTTTAAGAATATTTTTTTCTATATGAAGGATTGTGAAAGTCAGTTCTTCCTTTGTTGAGGGCAATGGATTGAGGGATATTTTATTAATATCAAATTTTTCTGCAAAATCGACAAGTTCTGGATATTCGCTGTCTGTTTCAGTTAAGGTATTCCAGTTAAGCTTTTTATTATTATCATACTTTAGGCCAAGCAGTGCTGCTGATTTAATAAAGCCTGAAGTTGTATTTTTAAAGGAATTATAATAAAATTCAAGAAGGGATTCATCCTGAAAATAGAGAAGAGTCTTTATTATCTCTTTCTGAAGGTTCGTTATCCCCTTTGATTCAGATATAAGAATGGGAATCATTTCAGAAAGGTTTTTATTTCTGATTATTATCAAATCATCCGGGAAAAGAGATCTGTTTTTTATATTGATCAAATATTTTTCGATATCAGTCAAAGCTTCAAGTGTAAGGCTGAATTTGGAATAGAGATCATCAATGATATAATCGCGGATATTAGCATTGTAATCATTATTATCTCTGAATTCATAAATAATCTGGTCAATAAGTTCAATAAGATTGACGAGGATTTCATCAGATATGTTGAAATTTCCCGGGGTGATGAAATCACCAAAATTTGCCGTAGCTTTGTCTGCGATTGCTTTCAGAGCGTTGCTTCTTGACTTAATTGAAGTCAATATCTGAAAATAATTATCAACAGCCTGATTTAGTAAAGTTGAAATCTCTTTTTTCATTTGTCTTCAATAAATGTTATAAAAAGTTCTTATATTTATTTTCAGTATGTAAAAATATAAAGTGTTTTATTTTTTTGACCAGTAACAATTATTTATAATAACTGAATAAAGTCAATTAAGGTTTAATCAGTTTTATACAGCCAAATGTCTATAATTTTTTTATCCGCGATAAAAAAAGATTTGAGATGTTTATAATTATTTATAGACTAAGGGGGATTAATAATATATTTATTTAAAAAGAGTATAAATTTTTTAAATAAGTTTTTATACAGCTGATTCTTCATAAATAATACAGGATAATCGATACTATTGAGAAGCCTTAAAATCCCCGGCATGGTAAAATGAAATTAATTAGTGTTGTAGAAGAGAATTATAACTCCTTTTTGAAATTTAATCAGATGAAATTTGATCGTTTTCAGCAGCTTTTTGCCAGCACTAATATCAAACGTGTTATTAATTCCATTCCGGCGATACTTTCAATGAATGATAAAAAAATACCCGGATACATAGACGATAAATGCCCTTTTGGTGTTTCAGGTTATAAGCCCGATGTTGAAGTTTTAAGGTATATAAAGGCAAGATTTGGAATAGATTTTGTATATCCAGAAAATAATAGTTTTATAGAGATGCTAGCAGTTATGGGTAGTGTAGGGACCATTGCCTATAATAAAAAGTCTGATTTTGACTATTGGGCATGTATTGATAAAAATAAAACGGATGAGAATGGGCTTCGTTCTTTTTCAAAAAAAATTGAACAGGTACAGAAATGGGCTGAAAAAGAAGCCGGAGTTGAAGTTCATATTTTCATTAATGATGTTCATAATCTCAAACAAAATATATTTGCGGAAGATGATGAAGAAGGATTTGGTTCAACAGTTGGTGCAGTACTTAAGGATGAATTTTTCAGAAGTTCAATTGTTGTAGCAGGTAAAATTCCATTCTGGTGGGCCGTCCCCAGATTTGTGACTGACGATGAATATGATAAAATCATCGATCTTATTCCGGAGAAGGATAGAGATGAAAAATTTGTTGATATAGGTAATCTTTTTAAAATATCAAAAGAGGATTTCATGGGTGCTGCTCTTTTTCAGCTTATAAAAGCGATAGGTAATCCTTTCAAATCGATTCTGAAAATCGGGATACTAGAGAGATATCTTTTTAGTGATGAAAACACCCTTCTTCTCAGTCAGAGAGTGAAAATCTCAATTATAAGAGGTGAGATCACGGCCATAATCCTTGACTCGTACCTGCTGATGTTTAATGAAGTTTATAAATACTATGAAGAGGTTCTAAGCGATAAATCTCTGTTGATAATATTGAGACAGAACTTGTATCTTAAAATTGATCCACAGCTATCTAAGTACCTTGCCCTTAAAGATAAAAAAAATCTTCCATATAAAGTTGTAGTAATGTTTAAAGTAATACATGAGTGGGGGTGGGGGATAGAGGAAATACGTGATCTTGATGATTTTGAAAGCTGGGACTATAACAGGATAATACAGTTCTGGAATTATATTAAAAAATTTATGCTTCTCTCATATCAGAAGATATCAAGGCAGCTGCCTTCTATGAATCTTCAGAATAAAATATCTGAAACGGATTTTAAACTACTCAGCAGCAAGCTTAAAGCGAACTTTACAATAGAACAGGATAAGATAGAGAATTTTATAACATTTAAAGATACTCCGAATGAACCCTATCTGTATATTGAACCTGATGCAAGAAGCGGGAAAGGAAATGGATGGCGCGTTTACAAAAAAGTCCGCATTGATAACAATAAAAATGAAAAAGAGATAGCGATAAAAAGTGAGGACGATCTTGTCAAACTTCTTGCATGGTGTTCAATTAATCAGGTATATGAACCGACATTCAGCAGGCTTTATATAGATTCCGGATACAACCATATAAGTAAGAGCCTGATTACCGAACTTCTGAATAAGATTTTTGAAATGTTTAATTCCGAAAAGGTTCATCTGGGAAATAAGTTTTATTTACAAAATCCGCGAACTTATAAAAACATGATTATAATGAATTTCAGCGACGATAAAGCCGTGACGATTTCTTCTTTTTATCATCTTTATATGAATACCTGGGGGGAGACTTTTTTAAAATACTATACTAATTCATCAGACCTTGTTATGATTTTTTCAAAAATACTTAAGGATGGACCGCTGAACGGCAGGAGTTTTGATGAATTCTGTTATTTCGTATCACCCGATCCTCATAAAAAGCTTTACAAACAGATTGAGAAAACATTTCGTAATGCCTATGATTTTTTTAAAAACGGTAAACCATATGTAAAACAGAGATTACTGGTAAGTATAGATAATAATCTTGTATGTGCGACAAGAGAGGAAAATGAAATTTCAGTAGCTTCTTTTAACAGTGATATTGAGATGCTATCTTTCGTTTCGCAAAGACCGTTCAGGTATCCTGAGAACAGAATTTATACCGAGGATAATTTTGAGTTGTCCTTAATTGATGAAATTTATGGGAAGCGTATAAACAATAGCGTTTCAATGGTTTATGAAGAAAAACAGAAATACCTGATGATATATATCATAGATGAAAACGGTAATCTTTTTACATTTGTAAAAAGAAAGGGAGAAGGAGATCCGTTGTCGGGATGTTACAGGTTCTGTGTTAATACTATTACGAATATCAGAAAATCAAAATTTGGTAAAAGTATCAATGAAGATATAAATTGTTATAAGCTTGATGTTGATAAATTCGGGAAAGTGAATTTTAAGGATGATTCAAGAAATGTAAGGCAACTTGAATCTTTTTATGGTAATAATGAAAATGCAATAATGATTGATGTAGGATACAAAGATGGCAACTCAATTTATTCTGTAAAAAATAATGGTCAAAGAACAAACCCTGTAACCTTGACCGGTATCCCGGGAATATTGAAGAGTATTGGCAAACATCGTGATTGTGAAATATTAGACATTAAATTCCATAATTTCCCTTCTGAAAAAATGGAGATCGGAAGTACTATCTATTTTTATGAAAAGTACAGGATTGAAAAAGTAATTGGATCGATAATCTGATAAATTTTTAATCAGAGGGGAAATTTTCCCTGAAAAATCTAACTTTCTTCTCTCTATCCATAACTTTTTTATTCAAAGAACCTTTTTCCAGCGCAACGTCAATAAGTTTTATGCTGTTGTCATCAAGTGGAGAGTCTTCTTCGGGAATGGTTTTAATTACTTCTGGTCCATCATGTTTTGTTTTTTCTTCCAGCCTGGATTTCTCTTCATTTTTTATAGAGTAAAATTTTTCGTCAATCTGATCCTGTGTCAGCATTGGTATATCGTCATCATCAGGGATGCTTATTTTCTTTTTTGGAGCTGGAATTGGCTTGGCTTCTTCAGTTTCTTTGCTAGATGTTTTTTTAACTGTTTTTTTAGGTTCTGGGCTTATCAGCACAGGTATATCCAATACTTCTTCCTTTTCTCCTTCAATGTCTGGAGTAAATGATGCTGGAGGATTTAATATCTGGAGGTCGAGAAGCTTTATTCTTTCACCGAGAAGTATGTTTATCTGTTTTTCGATAGTCATAAATATAGGTGTTGTAAATGATTTGTCTCGGGCGATAGATTTTTCAAGTTTTCTGAGTTCTTTTATATCATTGTCGATGGTTTCTACTCTTTTTATTACATGGAGGACTTTCATATTTGCGACCCCTTAATGAATTTGTGGAATTTATAACTGAAATAGTTTAAAACATATATTTTCATATAAAAATAATTATTAATCTCACTATTGTAAAAAGTGGCAAAGAGATTATTAATTATTATTTCTGAATAAATTATAAATTAATAAATGATATAATTATTAATTTATAAGTCAATAAGTTTTTATTGACGACAAAGTGTAAACAGCCAGTTCAAAAACCGCAACCGATATATTTCTTTGTGTTTTTGTAGAAGTAAACAAATAATACTCTTTCTATTTCCGGAAATTAACACTGCACTGCTTCCTTATTTTGATAGACTGGTTTTCAATATCACAATGATAGCTGTAGTATCGGAGAATTTTTTATTGTTCAAAACCTTATCCGTACATAGGATAAAATATTTCAGAAAAGATACCATGTTTTACAGGGAATTTCTTATTGACAGAAGCCTGTTTTGGCATGATAAGGATACAATAAAAAGTGGTTATGGAGAAAAAAGTGGTCTCAGTAACAGATTATACCAGTTTGAATTACATTAAAAATATCAGTGCAAGGGATAAATTTGAGGCCATAGAAGAACTTGCGAGAGTTTTTGAAGGGAGTGAATTGTGCAGTGATATAGATTCTCTTGTAAATGCTCTTAAAGAACGTGAGGCAATTATGAGCACGGGTATCGGGGGAGGTATTGCAATCCCTCACGCTAAAATTTCAAGCGTTAAAGAGATGGCTTTTGCGATTGGTATATCCGAGAGAGGGATTGATTTTGACTCGATGGATGGGCATTCTGTTAACCTTATAATCCTGGTGATAGCCGGAGAAAAACAGCATAAAGATTACCTGAGACTCCTTTCAAATATTATGGCGATATTGAAAAAAGAACCTGTAAAGGAGAAGATAATAAAGGCCTCTGCTCCCGAAGAAATTCTTCAGATACTCAAATCCCAGTCATAGAAAAAAATAATATTTTTATAAAATAGTAATGAATTAGAGGAAACAGATATGTCAGAAAAAGATTACAATTTTACGGATATAGAAAATAAATGGCAGAGAGTATGGGAGGAACAAAAATGTTTCCTGAATAGTGTTGATAAAAGCAGACAGAAATATTATGTACTTGAAATGTTCCCTTACCCATCTGGCCGTATACATATGGGGCATGTGCGAAATTATACAATTGGTGATATAGTTGCAAGGCATAAGAAGATGAAAGGATTTAATGTTTTTCATCCAATGGGATGGGATTCTTTTGGTCTTCCGGCAGAGAATGCAGCGATAAAGAACAACACTCCACCTTTTAAATGGACATCAGAGAATATTGAATATATGAAAACTCAGCTTAAACGTCTTGGTTTTTCATACGACTGGTCACGGGAGGTGGGTACATATAAGCCTGAGTATTACAAATGGAATCAGTGGATTTTTTTGAAGATGCTTGAAAAAGGTCTGGCGTATAAAAAAGTATCATCAGTCAACTGGTGTCCAGAGTGTATGACAGTACTGGCAAATGAACAAGCTGAGAACGGTGTATGCTGGAGATGTGATTCCGAGGTAACGCAAAAGGAGCTTGACCAGTGGTTTTTTAAAATAACCGATTATGCAGAGGACCTTCTTGCAGGTCATGATGAGATAAGCGCAACGTGGCCTGAACAGGTAATAACAATGCAAAAGAACTGGATCGGGCGCTCAACAGGGCTTAAAGTGAATTTCAAACTGGAATCCGGGGAAGATTTCCCTATATTTACCACAAGGCCTGATACGATTTTCGGTGTTACGTTCATGGTTATCGCACCGGAACATCCCTTGCTTGAGAAGATAACTGACTCGAAAGTCATGGATTTTATTAAAAGAGTCAGGTCACAGTCAATGATTGACAGAACTTCCGAAGATAAAGAGAAAGAGGGAATCGATACCGGTCTTAAAGTAATCAACCCGTTCAATGGAAACAAAGTTCCCCTGTATGTTGGAAATTTCGTTCTGATGGGATATGGTACCGGCGCAATTATGGCTGTTCCCGGACATGATGTCCGTGACTTTGCTTTTGCTAAGAAGTATGGTATTCCGGTGAAAATTGTTATTGATACTCCTGTTTCACCACTAAAACCTGAAGCGATGAATGATGCATATACTGGCGAGGGAGTATGTGTGAATTCCGGTGAGTTTACAGGGCTGAAAAACACTGATGCAATTGAAAAGATTGCCGTATTTGCTGAGAAAGAAGGTATTGGCGAGCGAATGGTTAATTACAGGCTGAGAGACTGGGGTATCTCGCGCCAAAGATACTGGGGATGTCCTATTCCTGTCATTTACTGCGGGAAATGTGGTACAGTTCCAGTCCCGGAGAAGGATCTTCCTGTTGTTTTACCGACAGATGTGGATTTCCAGGGAGATGCACATTCCCCCCTTACAAGGATGTCAGGATTTTATAATGTGAAGTGCCCCTGTTGCGGCGAAGATGCAAGGCGTGAAACGGACACAATGGATACATTTGTTGACTCTTCATGGTACTATGCCCGATATACATCTCCGCAAAGTGACAAGATTTTTGAAAAGAATGAAGTCGACTATTGGATGGCCGTCGATCAATATATTGGTGGGATTGAGCATGCTGTTATGCATCTGTTATATGCAAGGTTTTTTTCCATGGTTTTAAACGATTTGGGATTGCTTAAAGACCGTGAGCCTTTCAAAAAGCTTCTTACGCAGGGGATGGTAATAAAAGACGGTTCAAAGATGAGTAAATCCAAAGGTAATGTTGTTGATCCTGATGAAATTATAAAGAAATATGGTGCAGATACGGTGAGGCTTTTCATGTTGTTTGCCTCTCCACCGGTGAAGGATCTTGACTGGTCTGATAAGGGAGTTGAGGGGAGTTACAGGTTCCTGAGTCGAGTATGGCGATTTATGCAGAAAAATAAAGAACTATATCAGCAGGATTACAGCATTAAACCTGAACTGCTTAGTGATGAACAGAAAAAGCTGCGGGTTGAGCTTCATAGAACTGTAAAATTTGTCAGTCATGATATTGAAGAGCGTATGCAGTATAACACAGCAATAGCAAGAATGATGGAACTAACTAATGCATTATATGCAATACCTGAAGATGAACTCTTTACAGATTCCGGTAAAAAGATTTTTTCTGAAGTGGTAGATAAATTTATTCCGCTTTTAAATCCATTTGTGCCTCATTTTGCTGAAGAGTTGTGGGAGGATTTCGGGAAAAAAACACTGCTTGTAAATGTTAAATGGCCAGATTTTTCTGAAGAACTGACTGTTCGTGATGAGATTGAGATTGTTTTTCAGGTTAACGGAAAGATCAAGTCAAAGGTAAATGTATCATCTGATATAACTGAAGATGATATGAAGAAGTTGGCTTTTAGTGACCATAAAATTTTGGAGCTGACTTCCGGCAAAGAGATAGTAAAAGCTGTTGTAGTACAGGGCAAGTTGGTAAATATCGTAATTAAATAAAATTTTTAATTGATACGATTGAATTTTTTATTAACAAAGGGATAATATTGAGTCAGACTTTAAAATAAGCGATTAGTTTTACTAAAGAAGAAGTCATCTCTGAGATTTCCTTGGCAGATCGGGTTATGATGTTTGATCTTTCCCTGTTGTCTGATGAGAGATTATTTATTGAAGCTATGGATTTTGAAATTCCGGCAACAGCATCATGATGCTTTATCATTGCCTCTTTTGTTTCATTTACAATAATATTCATGGTTTCTGATTCATCCTGTACATTTTCATTATGGATTGACTGGTTTTTCATTGAATTGTAAATCTGTCCGGTAACGTCTTTTATGGAATTTACATCTTCAATTACTTCATTGAAAAGTTCAATCATGGAATTCAGGCTTTTTGTTCCCTTATCGATGAGTTGAGTATTTCCCTGTATTATGCGGTTTATATCTTTCACATTTACAGCTGTTTTGTCGGCAAGTTTTGAAATTTCATCTGCAACAACTGCAAATCCTCTCCCGGCGTCACCAGCCCTTGCAGATTCGATTGCTGCATTCAGAGATAGAAGATTAATTTTATCAGAGATATCATTTATTAAAGAAACTATACCTGTCAGTTCACCAGAGGCTGTATTGATATTATCCATTATACCGCTGGTAGAATAAAGTGTTCTTTTCCCCATAGCTACCTTTTCAGTTATTCTCAGTGTCAGACTTGATGCCACTTCTGATTCTTTTGTAATTTGAATAACGGATGTTGACAATTCTGTTAAGCGATTTGATAAAATTACAAAACAGTTTCTTTCCAGGTTGGCATTCATGGCAAGCATCTCGGCGCTTTCTTTTGTTTCAGTACTTCCTGATGATATTTCCAGTTCCAAAGCTGATTGATTGCTGAGATTTTTTGAAAGTGTCCCTATTGAGTGGTTGATATCGGTGGTTGCAGTTTCAAGCTTAGAGGCTATAGTTTTTACATCGGATATTACTTCCTGAAGTTTGTTTATAAACCTGTTGAATTCCATGGAAGCCTGACCGAGTTCGTCATTGCTGTTTATCGGTAATTCGGAGGTCAGATCACCTTCTCCTTCGGCCATATGCCGCAAGCTTAATACCAGTTTGCGGAGAGGCTTACTTAGCATTCTGCTAATAATAAGGGAAACAATGATTGAGGCTACAATGGAAGAAATTGAGACAAGTATATAAAATGGAATTACACGTTTTAGTTTTAAATTGACGTTTTTATCGGATATATCTAAACCAAACAATCCGAGAAATCTGTCTCCATCCATGATAGGAGCGTAACCTGAGAGTATATTTGATTTTCCTTCTTCATCGTATGTGAAATCTTTCTCTACTATATTTATTTTCTTATTGGCAGCCTGTGCCATTATGGAATCTGCAGAAGATTTATAAATCTTCCCGAAACGTGTGATTTTATCAGGAGGAGATCCTGCTGCTGCTTCTTTTAGCAGCATAGGTGCATCTGCATCGGCAACGAAACGCAATATCGCGGGATTTCCTGTCGGAATCAGTATGTAGGCATAAAGAAGAAGATCAGGTTCTGCATTCCGGATAAGATTCAGATTATTGCATACCCGCAGAAAGTTTTCACTATTCTCTATTGTATTAAGTTTAGTCTCTTCAAATGGGTTATTTCCTTCGGGATTAACCTGAGTAAAATCATAATCTGGGGTGATGAGCAATACAAGGCCTTTCAAGGCATTTTTGTCTATTATTAACGAATCGGTATATGATATATTTTTAAGCCTTTCTTTAAGTTCGTTGAAAAGTTGTTTTTTCATTATATAGTAGGATAAGATTGTAATTCCTATACATATTATGGATATCAGCATAAAGAGAAAAATCATAACCCTTGTTCGAAGTTGTAATTGCCTGGGTCGGATTTTATGAATAATTACCATTAAAAACTCCGGGAATGATTATATTCATTCGTATATTTATTATAGCCTAAATATCGTCATTTTAAATGAAGAATGCGTTTAAAAAACTGAATTATATATTATAAAGTAAAAGTAGATTCATATTTATAGAAAATTGTAACCGGACATTAAAAAAGACTTTATAAAATCAATATTTCTATTATCTGGTAATTATTCAGTTATGAATCAAGAGTTAAGAAATGTGGATTAAATAAAATATGATATTACCGGCAGGTTTTTATGAAAATAGTTATTGCATCTGATCACGCAGGGTTCAGATTAAAAAACATATTAAAAAAGTATTTTACCGAATATGAATTTATTGATGTAGGGACTCATTCTGAAGATTCATGTGATTATTCAGATTATGCTGTTTTTGCTGCTGAAAAAGTTGTTTCCGGAGAGGTTGATACGGGAATTGTTATCTGTGGAACAGGTATAGGTATATCAATCTCAGCAAATAAAGTTAAAGGGATCCGGGCAGCGCTTTGCTGCAACGAGTTTATGGCTGAAATGGCAAGAAGACACAATGATGCCAATGTGCTCGCCATTGGGGCCAGAGTAATTGGGGATGATCTTGCTGTCAGGATTGCTGATGCCTGGTTAAAATCTTCTTTTGAAGGCGGGAGGCATGAAAAGAGAATTATAAAGATAGGAAAAATTGAATCAGGAAACAGTTTTTGCCGATAATCTTTTTATGAAAGCAGTTCATATAAAAGTAGTACTAATCCTTATATTTATTATACAATTTCTGGCGCCATCAAGAAATGCTACTGATGTCCTTGTCATAACAGATCTCCCGGAGAAATCTTTATATAATATTGCTAAAAGGAAAATGCCTGACGGTACAAATGGGTATGTAATCAATGATATAAATTACAGCGACCATGCAGATCCATTTTCCACTGATATCCTGCTAAAGTTTGATAAGGAGCCGGATCAATATGTTAAAGATGATTCAAAAAAATATGATATATATTTCGCTAATTATAAGTTTCTGAAAGAGGGGGTGGGGAATGGGTGTGCATCATTCTTTAAGAGTGATCATAAAGTAATGATAAATACGTCCGAGGGTTTATGGCTTGGGAGTCCCGGGGATCTGGGATCTTTTAATATTGAATTCAGGTTTAATCCGGCCGAATTTAAAAACGGCACTATTCTTTTTTCAAGGGTGGGGCATTTTTCAGGGGTAAAAAAGGGGATTGAAATAAAACTGAAAGATCGGGGTATTTCGGCATACCTTTACAATATGTTCAGAACTTCTGATGGTAAACTGAAAAGCGTTTCACTTACAAGAGGTGGCAGACTGAATAAAGGGGAATGGTATCATTTCAGTCTCAGTTTTGACAGAGCAAGTGGTAAAATCACTAAACTGTTGAATGATGATGAAGAAGATAGTGCATACATGACGGTATCAGGGGGGGCTTTCAGTGAAGTTTATACTCCCCTTTTCGGTTTTATCGATGACGAGGATGGAAGCAGCAAAGGAATGGACTTACCTTTTGCAGTAATAGGGAAGAACTATAATGGACTTATTGATGAATTCAGAATTTCATACAAGCATTACAAAGAATTAAAAGAGACTATGGATGTTGCTCTTAACAAATATAAAGGCTCCGAATATGCTGGCCGTGTTCCTTACAACAGGGAAGGGATCATTACCAGTCCAGTGAAGGAGTTCCCATCAACAGGAACTGCAATAACTGATTTTTCATGGGAGGGAGTTTTAAATCCAGGGACTTTTATATGGATGGAGTTAAGGGTTGCAGACAAATTTTTCAGCGAAAAGGATTTGTCAGTAAAATGGTACAAAATTAATGCAGGCCAGAAAGGTATTTTTAACATGAGAGGTCAAGATGGGGAGTTTTTACGGGGAAAATATTTTCAGTGGAGGGCGCATCTGACTGCGTCTCCCGAAGGAGAGAAATCTCCCGTTATGAAAAAGGTAGTTGTTAAATATAAAGTGGATCATCCACCCATTGTGCCTCTCTCTTTTGAAATCAGAGAAACTGGTGACAGATATATCATATTGAAATGGAAAAAAAATGTTGAAGCTGATTTTGGCGGATACAAAATATATTATGGTACAAAGAAAGGTGTATATGATGGTATAATTACAATTGTAAATGGGAGAAAACTTGATAACCAGCTGGCAGAAGGAAACAACATTACGATAAAAATAGACAATTCTGTAATAGAAGAGAATAAAAATTCTGATTTAAGAGGTGTACTTGTTTATCCTTCCATTGAAAATACGGTACTTTACTATTTTTCTATTTCATCTTATGATAATTATCGCGAAAATACAGTTTACAACCATGAGTCTGAAATTTCTTCTGTAATTCAGGCGCGCCCTTTTGCCGGGAGTGATATCAAATAAAGAACTATGTTTTGGTTTTACTTGTTGTGCATCAATAAAACAAATGAATAAGCACTTATAACTGCGTTTTTTAAAATTATTCTTCAAGATGTTCTGTTTTCAACTTTTAAATTTCCTTATTGACTGATAAAGTATTGAACTTTATGTGGTTAAACAATAAAGAGCGTTTAGTAATTTCTATTCTTTACAACAACCATGTGTATGCAGGAAGTGATTTTGAGACGATTTAATCATCAG
>CAXXHB010000001.1:0-93510 GCA_963664815.2 Spirochaetota bacterium | reverse complement strand
TCCACTCGCTGGAATTAAATAACCATAATGATATTTATAGAAATGTCAAACCAGTATCATTAAGCGAACACGATGTTCGCCTGCCGCCACATGGCAGGATGTCATAAAAAAGGCGGCCTTGACAAAAAGTATTCAATACGACCTGTTTAAATTAAATTTGTTTTTGAAATAAGAAAATATTTAACACAAATAGTTCAATAACAGTATCTTCAAGTCCCCCGCCGATTCAGGGGCCGTCGCCGGAAGTTTATGGATCCCCTCCGTTGATTCAGTGGGCTGGTGCCGGAAGATTATGGATCCGCCGGGAGGTTTACAGTGACTATTCACTTTCATGAGGATGTGCCGCAATACACTGCATGCGGAAAATCGTATCTCCCTTATGCCGAGGGACACTACCAATATCCTAACTGCGGAGCGCAAAATGATCCTGTCTACAAACAGCCCCCGCCATTGCACTCCGGCGGTTAGATACACTCTCAGCTACCGGTACTTAACGGCCCCCGCCATTGCACTCTGGCAATTAGATACACTCTCAGCTACCGGTACTTAACGGCCCCCACCATTGCACTCCGGCGGTTAGATACACTCTCAGCTACCGGTACTTAACAGCCCCCACCATTGCACTCCGGCGGTTAGATACACTCTCAGCTACCGGTACTTAACAGCCCCCGCCATTGCACTCTGGCAATTAGATACACTCTCAGCTACCGGTACTTAACGGCCCCCGCCATTGCACTCCGGCAATTAGATACACTCTCAGCTACCGGTACTTAACGGCCCCCACCATTGCACTCCGGCGGTTAGATACACTCTCAGCTACCGGTACTTAACGGCCCCCGCCATTGCACTCCGGCAATTAGATACACTCTCAGCTACCGGTACTTAACGGCCCCCGCCATTGCACTCCGGCGGTTAGATACACTCTCAGCTACCGGTACTTAACAGCCCCCGCACCCCTTGCCTGTTGATTAATCAAAGTATTAATTGACAGGCAGGAAATTATAAACCATGATGAAAATATCAAAGGTATGGAGATTATACATGGCAAAGTATAAACCTATAGAGAGGGGGCAAGGATATTTTTTAACAATATATCCGGAAGAAATATTTGATGATAATTCAATAGAGAAGGTAATTGATAGATTCATAGATGAATATGTTGATACAAAACCATTTGATAAAAAATATAAGAATGATACGGTAGGGCAAAAGGCGATAGAGCCCTCGGCAAAATTGAAAGTAATTTTATATGGATTAAGCCAGGGGATAGAGTCGATGAGAAAGATCGAGAGAATGCTTAATCGCAATCATCCCGGATTTTTATTTTTAAGCGGCGGCAGATCAATAGATTATTCGACACTTTGCCGTTTTCTTAACGATTTTCCAGATCAGATTCCAGTTATCTTTGCCCGTTTATTATATATACTTGAAGAATTAAATCTGATAGACTGGCGCAGAATAATGATAGACGGTACAAAGATAAGCAGTAATGCCAGTAAAGAATTTACACGAGACAAGGAAGGTTTCGATAAGAAGCTAAAACATATGAGAACCTATCCGCGAAACTTTTAGCGAGAGCAAAATACATATCAGAGTTAAAAGATAATGACGAAATAAGCGAAGAAGAATTAAATAAAGAGAAAGATCTGATAGAAAAGCAGAAAAATAAATATGACCAGATCATGATGAAAATAAAGTCATATGAGGATGAGGTCAAAGAGGAAAGAATCACACCTGAAACAAAAGTGAACTTAACCGATAGTGAGAGTAAGCTTCTTAAAAAGGATGAAAGCTATATTCAGGGATATAACGTGCAGGCGGCATTTTGCAGCAACGACATACTTCTTTCAATAGAGGCCACATCTAAAGAAAGCGATATAAGCCTGCTTTCAGATATGGTAGAAAAAGTAGAAGTTGCTAAAGAAAGCAATGCAGTTAAATGTGAAAGTGAGTATTTATTAGACAAAGGTTATTTCAACATTACACAGATGAGTGAATTAATTCAGGAAGGTAAAGATTTATATATAGCACCCCCATTACATTTTACAGAGAGCTGGTTTATAAAGGGAGAACATCATGTACAACAAGAAGAAGATGGAGTATATTTTTTCTGCAAAGGTAAACGTAAGAAAAAGGGGAGATTAGAAAAATCTGACAATAAGTACAAATTCACATTGAGCCGTAATTTTTGTGTAGGATGTGAGCATTATTCATCATGCTGGAAAGATAAGGATAGAAATAAGATCAGAGTCTTTACGGTATCAAAAACCTATGTTGATAACAAAGAACTCTGGTTCAAATATAGAGATCGAATGCAAAGCGAAGAATGGAAGTATAAATATAACAGGCGTATTGGAAAAGAACACAATTTCTTTGACTTGAAATTCAACAATGGTCTGAGCCGTTTGAATTGGCGGGGACGAAAGAAATGTAATACTATATCGATTCTGGCCGGCATTACATATAACCTGAAAAAACTTCAGAAGGCAGTAGCGGATATAGGATGGGTTGGAATTCAATCTGCAGTAGCGTGAGAAGATGTCGTGGATGGTTTATGCGATGTATATGAAGTCGAAGTAAAATATTTGAATAATTAGAAAGTATAATAAAAATTTATAGAAAATTCATACTTCCTGTTTTGAATTTTTATTATTCAACATGCTACCCCCGGAGGGGGCAAGACTATCTTTGCCCCCTCCGGGGGTGCGGGGGCTGGTACCGGAAGTTTATGGATCCCCGCCGTTGATTCAGTGGGCTGGTGCCGGAAGAGGATGGATCCTCCGGGAGTGCGGAGTGCTTGTTTTGATGCGTCATCCCCTCTGCATCATAAAAGAAATTCCGTCATGCTTATATCATCGAGCTTTTTATAATAGGTCTCTATAATATCCCTGTGGTTTATTATCCCTGCAAACTCCATGCCGCTGTCCGAAACCACAACGGGAATATTCTCAATGTTGTAGTCTCTTATCTTCTCAATGGCTGCCGCAACAGAATCGGTTATCTTCACCGGAGGGATATCGATTGCCAGGTCGCCCGCCGTAAGCAGGTATGAAAGGTCATTGTCCAGCAGGGCCTGCCGTACATCTTTGAGAGTTATAACACCGATGAGCTGATTCTCCCGGTTGGTTACAAAAACATCACCGTATTTCGCGTTCATAATTATTTTGATAATATCTTTAAAGGGGGCGGTGTAATCCACAACATCCATATCTTTCTGTAGAATCATATCAACAGTCATTTTTGAAAATATATCAAGATCACCCTTTTTAGTTACATCAATATTTTCGTCAAGAAGCGCGAGAGTATATTCACTCCCCTTTCTGTAATACAAAATCACAAGATGTGAAAGTATCGAAACAAGCATTAAAGGGAGAATAAAGTTATAATCACTGGTAACCTCAAATACCAGAAGAATTGACGTAAGGGGGATTGAATTTATCCCCGCAAGAACTCCACCCATCCCCACAAGGGCAAAAGCTATGGGGTCAAGAGATGTCCCCAGCATCAGATTGGAGACTATGGCCATGAGATACCCGAGGAATGTGCCGATACTCAGGGCAGGAGCAAATGATCCCCCGAATGAACCGGCCTGGAGAAACAGAGCAAGGAATATAACCTTCAGAACAAGGAGGTTAAGCAGCTGCCATGGAGGGTAATTCCCCTGCAGTACATTGTTTATTGCAATATACCCGATGCCGAAAAGATCATACTGGAAAATAAGAAATATGCCGAACAGAAACGTGACCGGCAGAAGTCTATAAAATGGATTGGTCAGTTTCAGCTTCTCATCAAAGAGAAATTTAATTACCTCAGAGAACCTGAAATAAATAATGGCAATGATCCCGCAGAGAATTCCAAGCAGTATATAGAACGGATAGGAATAAATATCGCCGATATTGTATGCCGGTATGACAAAGATCCTGTGAGTGCCCAGCACAGTCCTCGAAAGGATATCCGCCATTACCGCCGCAATAATCAGGGCGCTGAGAGCCCTGTTTTTAAGATCGTTAAGCAGAATAACTTCAATCCCGAAAAACACCCCGGCTATGGGGGCATTGAATACCGCAGAGATCGCGGCGCCGCCGCCGGCGGCTGTATACATGATCATATCATTGCTATTATGCCTGAAAAACTGCGACAGGTACGAGCCTATCCCGCTTCCGATTTTTGCGGAAGGGCCCTCGGGACCAAGAGGCGCACCTGTCCCTATGGAGATAATCGGTGCGATAAAATGAAATATTGTCTCTTTAACCGGGATAAAGCCCTTTCTTATCAATATTGCCTTTATTACGCTTATAACCCCTTTTTCCTTTGCGATTGAGGGGTACATCCATGAGAGGAGCGAAGTGAGAATCCCCCCTGAAACAGGGATCAATATTATTAAATAAACCGGTATATCAAATACCGCCCTGAAATTATTCGGCCTGAAGAAAGTTCTGGTGATATACAGAACCTTATGGAAAACAATAGCCCCACCCCCGGCAAGGAGACCTATTATAATTGAAATAAATACATGCGATATATATTTTGATATATCAGTATCAAGATACTGCCTCACCCGTTTTCTTAACACTGACTGGCCTGCTGTTTGATCGGTTTTTGTTTCATGTTTATCCTCAGGACAAAGATGCCGTATATCCCCGCCGGATCAAGTAAAAAAGTTAAAGTACAGAATTAAAGATTATATGCAATGCAGTGCTGACAGGTTCATGATCTTAGCAAGGCTCCTCTGCTCACACACTTCTTGTCTGGATGATACATCATCCGATAAATTCACTTGTACCAGAAAGCCCCCTAAATCCCCGCACCATTGACGGTATAGAATACTTTCAGCGACCGGAACTTAACAGCCCCGCATTGCACTCTGGCGGTTAGATACACTCTCGGCTACCGGTACTTAATAGCCCCCGCACCCCCGGAGGGGGCAAGACTATCTTTGCCCCCTCCGGGGGTGCGGGGGCTGTTGCCGGAAGAGGATGGATCCGCTGGTGATTCACTTGTACCAGAAAACCCCCTAAATCCCCCGGCGGGGGACTTAAAAGACTGCTGTACTGATAAATATTTAAGTCAATAATACACAGATACATGCCTGATTTTTTCTGTCATGAGAAAAAGCCTGTATTAGAAATTGATTCAGATGTTCATAAACTCAGAAAGGATTATGACGACTACAGGGATGAATATATTAAAACACAAATAGTTTAATATATGCAGAACTACTTTTCAGAAACTGCAAGGAGATAATCAGTAACTGCACTCAGTCTTTGGTGAAATTTTTCATTTGAGATTTCCAGTTCATAATTTTTATCTTCAAAAGATAAACGGGCACAAAATTCTTCCACTACATCTTCATACTCTAAAATGGCAGACCATTCAGAACCGACTGAAGTTTTCTTTTCAATGGTCATTTTGTTATCAATAATTACTTTGTATTCGTATCCATCTTCGACCCATTCTTTATAATTGCTGAAATCCCATAAATTGTACTCACAGTTATGTATAATAGTCTGAAAAATATCGGGCGTCCAGACATTATACTGCAATGAACTCATACTCTCTTTAATCTCTTCAAAAGCATTAAAATGAATTATTGCACACGGATCTCCCCCCTCCAGAATATTAATTGCTCTCAGGGGAGACATGGCTAACCAGTAAGAAAAATTTCCCGATTCTATATACATGAACAAACTAAAAGAATAAATATCGAACCAGTAATCTCCAGTTGCTGCCTTAACAGGCAACCTGGCGCCATAGTATATTTTTTTTCCGAGTATCCGGCTTTGAACTTCATTTAGCTTTTCAAGGTTCTTTTTCTTATACAGAAAATCCTTCACGACCTCTGCCTCAAAAAGGAAACCTGAATTCTCAAGAAGTACGGGTAACAGGTACAGGTGTTCATTCATTTTTTTATTACCATCCAATAAATAAATACATATATTTGTATCGAGTATATAAATCATTTAAGTTTCTCCAGTTCTTTTCTGGATTTTCTTGTAGTGTATATATTGTTTATCTGTTCTTCATATCGTGCTTTACTTTCATTTTAAACCTCAATATTTTTATATACCATACATTACTTCAGCAGATTAATCAAGATATAAATGTTTCATATAACATGCTTTGCTTATGCACTCAAAGTTAAACCCCCTTAACAAGGGGGTGGCCGACAGGCCGGGGGCGCGGGGGCTGTTGCCAGAAGAGGATGGATCCGCCGGTGATTCACCTGTACCAGAAAACCCCCTAAATCCCCCGGCGGGGGACTTAAAAGACTGCTGTACTGATAAATATTTAAGTCAAAGAATACGCAGATACATGCCTGATTTTTTCTGTCATGAGAAAAAACCTGCAGTAGAAATTTATGGGGATGTTCATACACTCAGAAAGGATTATGACGACTACAGGGATGAATACATTAAAAACAAATAGTTTAATAACAGTATCTTCAAGTCCCCCGCCGGGGGATTTAGGGGGCTGTCGCCGGAAGATTATAGATCCACCGGTGATCTTTCAGCTACCGGTACTTAACAGCCCCCGCACCCCCGGAGGGGGCAAGACTATCTTTGCCCCCTCCGGGGGTGCGGGGGCTGTTACCAGAAGTTTATAGATCCACTGGTGATTCAGGGGGCTGTCGCCGTGGGTATATGGATTCGACTGGTGTGGCCGTCTCGGGTTGCGAAGTACGATGCGTTTATGTTGCTTAACATATATTAAACACATTAAAAAAAATCTATTGTAATTTAATTCTTATGGACATCTGAACCGGCATATGCTATCTCCTTATTCATCACCACAATACAACATAAAGACCGGTATACCCGAATGAGAAAAATAATGAGAATAATATCGATAATAGTTATAATGACACTACAGCTTTCCCTTCTCCCCTCAGCGGGCAGCTCTCAACATAAAAACAGCGACAATACAATCTGGTTTGAAAAAAATCAATATGAATACATAAGCCCCTTTTCCGATGGTGTTGCGGAGATATATAAAAACAGTAAATACGGACTTATAAATAAAGAGGGAAAGGTTTTAACAGAACTTCAGTTTGACTCAATAGAATCCTTTTCTGAAGGAATGGCCAGAGTCAGTAAAAATAAGAAATGGGGCCTGATAAATAAAGATGGTAAAGTAATTGTTGAACCTGAATATGATGATATACAGATACTTTCTCCGGGTGTTGCTAAAATCTGTAAAGACAACCGATGGGGTTTAGCTGACAGAGATGGTAAAATTATAGCAAAACCACAGTTTTCTAAGATAAATAATTTTTTTGAAGATATTGCTATAGTTCAAAAAGATGCCAAATGGGGTTTTATCAGTAAAGACGGCAAAATTATAGCAGAACCGCAGTTTGATGAAGCAGATAACTTTTCCGAAGGGATGGCATTAATAATAAAAGATAAAAAATACGGCTTCATCAATAAAGATGGTACAATTACAGCAGCGCCTCAGTTTTATAAAGCATACTCATTTTCAGAAGGGCTTGCCGCGATTGAATCTGACAAAACATATAGATGGGGTTTCATCAATAAAGATGGCGAGATTGTAATTAAACCTCAATTTCAGGCCGCAATACCATTTTCAGAGGGACTTGCCGCGATTTTAACTGACAAAACATATAAATGGGGTTTCATCAATAAAGATGGCGTGACTGTAATTAAACCTCAATTTCAGGGTGCAGAATCGTTTTCAGAGGGAATAGCCGCGGTTGAAACTGACAGATACTGGGGTTTCATCAACAGAGATGGTAAAATTATAGTAGAACCTGAATATGAACGTCCAAGGCATTTCTCCGATGGCGTCGCATGGGTAACTAAAATATATCTCAGCAATACACCCTTTTATTATTATGAACATGGTCTGCTGAATAAGGATGGCCGGTTAATTTTTAAACCCCAGTTTTATAACTATGATGACTTTACCGGAGGTGCTGCAAGAGTTGAAAAACGCAATTTTTACCAGATTGATTCAAGGTATGGCTATATTGACAAATATGGGAAATTTTTAATAAAACCTGAATATAAGCGCATTGGCAGCTTTTCAGAAGGGATGGCATGGATATATTCTTCAACCGAAATCTGTGTACCGAACAATTGTTTCAATGGATTTTTCTCCTTTTCGACCATGTCTGTTTTCAGCAAATATGGTTTTATAAATGCTGAGGGAAATGTTGTTGTGAAACCTCAATTTAAAAGTGTACTGAATTTTACCGAAGGTCTTGCCGCCGTGAAAAACGATGAGAAGTGGGGCTTTATCGATAAAAATGGTAAATTTGCAATAGAGCCGCAGTTTGATGTTGCAGAGAGTTTTTCTGAAGGGCTGGCAAAGGTTAAAACAGATTATAATAATTCAACCTGGGGCTATATAAACAGGGATGGTAAGTTTGTTATCGAACCTGAACTGGAAGAAGCAGGTACTTTTTCTGAAGGTATCGCTGTTGTTAAAAAAAACGGGAGGTATGGTATTTTAAAAAATCCTCTTTCCGCCGCCAAACAGAAAGAATCTCTTGAGCAATCGGGTCTGTATGTCGGCGAGGTTAAATCCGTAGATAAAAAAGAGATCCTGGTAGGGGGGAGGAATATTGCTGATCGCGTATATATGGGTGATAAACTCTGTCTGTATTCAGGGAATAAAATAATAATACTCCGCGCAACATTCCCCATGCAGACATTGACCAAATGCGAAATAACTTCAGGAAACAGAAACGATATAAAACCGGGCATGAAGGTTTATAAATACACCAAAGTTAAAAACGAAAAAGAAAATGAAAAGAGATAACTGGCCCCGGAACAGTGGATGATGCCGCGATTCGGCCTTTGCACCTCGGCCGGTATAGTATGCTTTCAGCGACCGGAACTTAACAGCCCCCGCACCTGCTTCGGCAAGTTCAGCACAACGCCCGGAGGGGGCAAAGATAGTCTTGCCCCCTCCGGGGGTGCGGGGGCTGTCGCCGGAAGAGGATGGATCAGCCGGTGATTCACTTGTACCAGAAAGCCCCCTAAGTCCCCCGCCGGGGGACTTAGGGGGCTCTTGCCGGAAGATTATAGATCCACTGGTGATTCAGGGGGCTGTTGCCGTGGGTATATGGATCCTCCGGTGATCTTTCAGCCGGCATAGGCTGGGTGTAAGTGAATAATTTATTCTGCGATTTTCGTCTGTATTATATATAATATCCGGTTTTTATCCAGCTACATCTTAAAAATTTCTGATTAACATACTTTCATAAAGGTGAAATATTATATTTTTCTGGATAGAAAATTACGAGGTTTTTTTAAAATCTTATCTTATCGGAATGTCAAACCAGTGACAGCGGGAGCGAAAAATCTGTTGACATTGCATTAAATTATGATTAAAAAACCGTTTAATGGAATGATTTATTAAATGGATATTCAGAAACAGATAAATTACTGGCATAGCGGATCACTGTCTGATATTGAGACAGCAGGGATATTGATCGAAAAGAAAAAATACCGAGAGGGGATGTTTTTCTGTCATCTTGCAATGGAAAAAATGCTGAAAGCCCTGTATGTGAAGAAAACATCAGAACTTGCACCAAAAAGCCATAATCTTTTCATGCTGGCAGAAAAATCCGGTATAAAGCTCAATGATGAGATTGAATATCATTTTGGAATACTGATGGAATACAATATACAGGGGAGATACCCTGAACCATCAGGGACAGAACACGATGGTGAACAGGTGTCCCGGTTTATGGATAAAACAACGGAAGTGATGAAATGGGCAGAGAAGATGCTGTAAAGCTTGCATGTAAATACGTGGCTTCATTGTCCGAACATGGCCTTGTTATTACCAGGGCAATTATCTTCGGCAGTTACGCCCGCGGCGACTATACCGATGAAAGCGATATCGATCTTCTTCTCGTTTCTCCTGAATTCGATAAAGGGAGAGAGCGTTATTACGGGCTGCTGTGGAAACTCACGAAGATAGGTGATTACAGAATAGAGCCAGTACCTGTAGGCGAAAAGTATTTCAACAGCGATTCCGGATCACCGGTTATTGAAACGGCAAAGCATGAAGGGATTGAACTGAAGATAGCATGATGAATTCTGGGTTTAAACAAAGTGAAGATTTTTCCTGCTGAGATTATAAAGAAAGATAATGGTATCTTATCGGAATGTCAAACCCCCTTAACAAAGGGGGTGGCCGACAGGCCGGGGGCGTGATTCGGTCCATGCAGCACCGTCAGGTTCATGATCTTAGCAAGGCTCCTCTGCTCACACACTTCTTGTATGGAAATCACATCTTCCGATAAATTCACTTGTACCAGAAGCCCCCTAATTCCCCCGCACCATTGCCGGTATAGTATACTTTCAGCGACCGGAACTTAACCGCTCCCGCACCCCCGGAGGGGGCAAGACTATCTTTGCCCCCTCCGGGGGTGCGGGAGCGGTTGCCGGAAGATTATAGATCCACTGGTGATTTAGGGGCTGTTGCCGTGGGTATATGGATCAGCCGGTGATCTTTCAGCCGGCATAGGCTGGGCGTAAGTGAATAATTTATTCTGCGATTTTCGTCTGTTGTATATATAGTATCCGGTTTTTATCCCGGTACATCTTTAAAATTTCTGATTAACATACTTTCATAAAGGTGAAATATTATATTTTTCTGGATAGAAAATTATGAGGTTTTTTTAAAATCTGTTGACATTTTTATAACTATTAGTGTATGCATATAATCTAATAGTTATAAAAATTATGATTACCAGATTTCTCTTCCATACTTAGTATAACGCAGACTGCTGTATCGCAGCATATCAGGATTTGTATATTATCGGCCTGCTGGAAGATAATTGGAAAAAATCACGGGTATATTACAGTATCGCTGATCCTTTGCTTTTTGAAACAAAAAAAGATTCTGCTGCCTTTTTCTTTAAGAGTGTTGAAATTAGTCCGTGTGATTTAAACTGTAATGAATGTGAATATAATTACAGAAGCTGGAATATTTTTACTGTAGTCTATAAGTATATGCTTATTATATTATTATCTGTTTCATCATATATTTCCCCGGATGATAAATAAAGTGATTATAAAAGATAAAATAAAAAAGGAGAAAAAAGCATGAACACCTATTTATCGGACTACAAAAGAAAGCTTATCAGTGCTGCTGAAGCGGCAAACATGATCAATTCAAATGATATTATCGATTATGGTATGTTTGCAACAAAACCGGTTGATTTTGATGTGGCGTTAAGCAAACGCGTTGGTGAAATTGAAAATGTATCTATAAGGGGAACAGGGACTATTCCGCCGGTTCCTGCAGTAATACAGAATGATCCGGAACAGAAAACCTTCCAGTATTTTAGCTGGTATTATACGCTTATGGACAGGATGGCCGGAGATAAGGGACTTGCATGTCACCTGCCTTTTAACTATCATGAAGCGACGCTGGTGGCATATTACAATAACGATCTGAATTTTCTTAAACCGAAGGTCTGGTGTGCGCAGGTAACACCGATGGACAGGAACGGATGTTTTAATTTCGGCATTGGTAATTCGCATAACAGGGGTATGGCATTAAAGGCTGATATAATGATTGTTGAGGTAAATATAAATATGCCGCGCTGTCTTGGCGGAAATGATGAATATGTGCATATCAGCGAAGTGGATTATATAATTGAAGGGAGCAACACCCCCATTTTTTCGACTCCAACACTTCCCGAGGCGTCTCCCTCAGAGAAAAAAATTGCCGAGTTCATCGTGCCTTATGTTGAAAGCGGGGCATGCCTGCAGCTTGGAATAGGTTCATTGCCAAATTTTATTGGAGAAATGATTGCACATAGCGATGTCAGGAACCTTGGAATTCAGAGTGAGATGTTCTGTGATGCCATGGTTACGCTTTACAACGCTGGCAAGATCACAAATGCCAAAAAAAGCGTTGATATAAACAAGAGTACATTCTCTTTCAGTCTTGCAACAAAAGAGACATATGACTTTATCCATGATAATCCAAGACTGGCATCATGTAAAATCCACCATACAAACAATCCTGAATTCGTGGCACAGAATAATAATGTTGTTTCAATCAATAATATCGTTGAAGTTGACCTGCTCTCTCAGGTATGTTCCGAGACATCAGGGCTCAGGCAGATTTCAGGAACAGGCGGCCAGCTTGACTTTGTAATCGGTGCGTTCCATTCAAGGGGAGGAAAGAGTTTTCTGGCTTTTACATCAACCTACAAGGATAAAAAAACAGGTGAAATTAAATCGAGAATAAATCCACTCCTTACACCAGGCTCCGTTGTTACTGTTCCACGAACAATGGTTCAATACCTTGTAACTGAGTTCGGTGTAGTAAACATGAAGGCCAGATCTGTCTGGGGCAGGGCTGAAGCTCTTATCAGCATAGCTCATCCTGATTTCAGAGAAGGCCTGCTTAAATCAGCGCAGGAGATGGGTATCTGGTCAAAAACTAACAGAATACCATTCTGAAAAATTTTCTATCCGGAAAACTGCAATAAAGACACCGCGGGTTTAAGATCCACCCGCTGGAGTTAAATGACCATAATAGTATCTTAGCGGAATGTCAAACCCCCTGAACTTTTTTTGGGTGTTTATCGGTTTTTTACATTCCGATATCCTGCAGTATTTTCGCAATTTTACTGTCAGAACAGTTATATACAGTCCGCAAAACCTCGATGATTTCATCCCTGGTCTTGTTCAGCCCCTTCATTATTACTGCCGCTTCACCTGCGGATGTGCCGTATTCTGATCTGATAAGCTGCATAAAAGAAACATGGAGTAGATACAGAGATTCCAAACCGCGATGAAAGGGAGTATGCTGCCCGCGCAGGGACTGATACCGCGTATTACTGGGGCAATGATAAGACAGATGACTACGCCTGGTATAAAGGGAATTCAGGGGGCAGGCTCCACCCTGTGGGTGAAAAGAAGCCCAATGCCTGGGGCCTTTATGACATGATAGGGAATGCCTGGGAGTGGTTTGATAGTTTTCATATAAGGGGCGGCGGGTGCCGCAGTGATGTAAAGGATCTGCGGTACAGTGTATGGTATCAGATCCATACAGATTACCGGGACCAATATGACATACCGAATCCCTTTAAGCGGATAACCGACCAGGGCACCGGTTTCAGGATGGTTATCCGGGTACCGGAGTAACTGTCTGAACACGATTACAGGATTTAAGGATTAACGGGATTATCTGCGATATAATACGGACAGTTCCCTGAACCGTCAAATACCAGCCCGATACTGTAAACACTTTTACAAGTGGTTCGACTTCGCTCACCACAAGTGATTTGGCACATAGGGGCTCTCCGGGTGACGGCACAAAAGGACAGGTTATACCCCGCCATCTACGGTGTGTTTATATACTCACTGTATAATAGATTTTATTAAAATGAAACGGTTGACATCTTTCATTAATTCTTTTTTTCTCTTCAAAGAGGTGACCTTTATGACAAAAATTGCCAATCCTCATGATAAGTTCTTTAAAGAAGTATTCAGCGATATAGAGAATGCAGCTGATTTTATAAATGGTATTTTCCCCGGAGAACTGAGGAGAAATATTAAACTGGAAACTCTTGCCATTGATACTAACTCATATATTGATGAAGAGCTTGAGGAACAGTTTTCTGATATAGTATATACATGTGAATATACAGGTGATATAGTTATAAGGGTATCGCTTTTATTTGAACATAAAAGTTATCAGGTCAGGTATCCCCATTTCCAGGTGCTTAAATATATGTTGAAAATATGGGAAACATGTCTTAAACAGAATAAGGAAGTTACCCCCGTCATACCTGTTATAGTATATCATGGAGAGGGGAAATGGGATACCCGTGAATTACCGGAATATTTCAGCGGCATAGATGAAAACCTTAAAAAGTTTGTACCTGACTTTAAATATATACTTGCGGACCTGTCAAGGTTTACAGATGATGAAATAAAGAATACTTTCTTCCGTAGGGTTTCGCTTGAGACAGCATTCCTTCTGATGAAAAACATTCACAATGAAGAGGCTTTGCAGGAAAACCTTGAAGATTTCTTAAACATATGCCGGCTCTATTTTGAAGAGGAAAAAGGGTTGAATTTTCTGAAGTCTTTAATACTTTATCTATATAACGCGGGGAATTTTGAACCTGGTGAAATTGTTAAAACAATATCAGGTATATCCGCTGAAGGAGGTTTGGCAGCTATGTCAACGGCAACAAGACTTATGGAGATGGGTGAGCTCAAAGGCATTGAAAAAGGCATTGAAAAAGGTATTGAAAAGGGTATTGAAAAGGGGAAACTTATCGAGAGTCAGGATATTCTTATAAGATTTCTTAAAACAAAATTCGGATCATCAGTTACAGAAGATGATGAGGCAATAATTAAAAACTGCAGTGATCCTGTGATGATAAAAGAGGCTTTAGAGATACTGCTCTCCGCCGAGAACAAAGAGACTGTCTTAAGCAGAATTAAATAAATATTTTTTGCGGCGTAATGCGCCTGCGTTGCGTTCTTTTCTTTGCCTGTCCAAGAGTGTAAAAAAAAAGAATTATGACCGTGTAATGAGTCACTTAAAATCAAGGCTGCTGATAGTTCAATTAACTGTAAATCCCCCCGTTTTTCTTCTCTCAACACCCCCATTTACCAAAATGACTTCTACCCGCATTTTTAAAATTTCGGGAGCAGATCAACTTAAACCTGTTATACATATAATTCTGAACACGATTACAGGATTTAAGGATTAACGGGATTACCTGCAATATAATACGGACAGTTCCCTGACATTGACAAACCCGGCAGATGCGCCCAGTCTGTGGATTAACATGTTTAGCCATATATCACACCGCCCGTTGAGCGGAGTCGAAACGGGAATGCGGAAGATGTTGTTCTTGACAACGGTGACACTTTGCTGTAAAATAAAAATCTAAGGAGTATAATAAGAAATGAAAAAGCTTATCCTCGTTTTTGGTTTTCTTGCTGCTGGTATATTCCTTTTAGCAGATGAGAAAAAGATACCAGAAAAACCTTCGAACATACCTGAAGATGCAATATGGGATGGTACGGATTGGAGATATGATGATAAATTCCATACAATCCCTTCTGTATTTTGGTATCAAAATGGGAAATTGTCCCGTTTGTTTTATGAAACTGAGGATGGGAAGTATTTAATTGATGATTATTTTTATAGTAATGGTAATCTTGAAAGAAAAGTTCAGGAAATTGATCTTGATTATTTAAAAGAAAAACATAAAAAAACCGGGTATTCTTCTTTTGACCGTTACATCGGTAAGCAGCTCCGCTTTCATGAAAACGGTAAAATTAAAGAAGAGCGCTGCTATACATTCCGTTTAAAGAAAGATAAATCCCTTGAAAACGTTATGTGCGGCCCGGAGATCTTCTATGATGAAACCGGGAAGGAGATTAAACGTGTTGAGCATAATGCAGAGTGTGAATACGGATGTGAAATGGTTCCACGTCAGAGCGCGGAAGAGCTTATTGCCAGAATAAAGTCGTATAAGACCGCAACAAGATATAAAGATCTTGTCAGGCGCCCTGTAGTGGGGAGGATTGTTGAAACAGGTTCATGGTCAAAGAGGATTGAGGTAGAGTACAAACCCGGTTTTGCGTTAAACCCGGGCGACCAGGTATTCTGTTTCTTTGACGGGGATATTGTAACCTTTGAATGTAAAAGCAATGATAAGGGGAGAGGTATCTTTAAACTTGTCGAGGATAAGGGTAAAAAATATTCATCGATAAATAAAGATACTGAACCCCGCTTTTATAAAAAGAACGATGTGAAGTATGCTGATGTTCTGAAGTCAGGGGGAAAGCCCAGGGCCGGTGATGTTAAAGTCATTGGCGGCATAGAGTTTGTATATATACCTGCGGGTGAGTTTTATCTGTCTGACAGCTTTGATCCAAAACAACGTTATTTAATGGATGTGAAGGCTTTCTGGATAACAAAGTATGAAGTAACCCTTGGTGAATTTTTAAAGTACAGCTATGAAGCTGGCAGGAGTTTTCCTGAAAACAAAGAGGCATGGACATTCGGCAGCAGGTATCCTGCGGTTGTTGAAACGTCTCACTATATGGTGAGGGAGTTCTGCGGATGGTTTGGCAAGAAACATGGAGTGAAAGCAGATATTCCGGAACGTAACGAATGGGAGTATGCTGCCCGCGCGGGCACAGATACCGATTATTACTGGGGCAATGATAAGACAGATGACTATGCCTGGTATAAAGGGAATTCAGGGGGCAGGCTCCACCCTGTGGGTGAAAAGAAGCCCAATGCCTGGGGCCTTTATGACATGATAGGGAATGCCTGGGAGTGGTTTGATAGTTTTCATATAAGGGGCGGCGGGTGCCGCAGTGATATAAAGGATCTGCGGTACAGTGTATGGTATCAGATCCATACAGATTACCGGGACCAATATGACATACCAAATCCCTTTAAGCGGATAACCGACCAGGGCACCGGTTTCTGGATGGTTATCCGGGTACCTGAGTAACTGTCTGAACACGATTACAGGATTTAAGGATTAACGGGATTACCTGCAATACAATACGGACAGTTCCCTGACATTGATGTCACCACCGATTTAAAATTGACAAACCCGGCAGATGCACCCAGCCTGTGGATTAACATGTTTAACCATATATCACACCGCCCGTTGAGCGGAGTCGAAACGGGAATGCAGAACCCCGGGGCTTTACAGGAAAGAAAATGTCAGAATCAACCGATCCAGGCATATACCACCTGATTTTTCCCGTGTGAATGACTATATGGATGAGTTGATTAAATTCATCAACATGGATGTATCGCCAAAATATGAACTTATTAAAGTTGCCCAGGCCCATCACCAGCTTGTCTGGATACACCCGCCCCATGTCCGGATAGCACCAGTCGCGGAAACGTCATTAATTAACTCTCCCCCACTCGTGGGGGAGCCGGAGGGGGCGTCGTGTCCGCTCCTTTTTTTGTGTGCTTTTGAACTTTATTGAATTAATGCAATTTCCTGTACTCCGGTTTATTTACTGACTTTTAAGTGTCAGCAGATAAACCGGATGTACCCGGAACTTGCGGTTCCTTATAAGGAACCGTACTGTCCAGAATGGACTTGTTTGTTCCATGGCAAGGCAGTGTTATTTAGCATTCTCTATTACTTTAATTATCTTTTCATTCTTAATTTGCTTTGCCCAATCAAGGGCATTCATTTTTAACTCATCTTTCCAATATATCGATGCTTTGTATTGTAAAAGTAACTCAACCGTATCTAATCTTTCTTGTTTAATTGCTTTAATTAAAAGATATCCACCATTACCAATTTCTAAATTAATATTTGCCCCTTTTTCAAAAAGATATTTCGTTATGTCAATTCGACCCGTATCAACAGAAGCTTGTAAAGCTGACTTTTCAGAATTAGATTTATTATTAATTGAAGCACCTTTTGCCAATAAATATTGAATAATATCAATATTATTATAGCGGATAGAGATTATTAAAGCATTTTCCCCTATGTTATTTTTTATGTTAAGATTTGCCCCATGGTCTATTAACAATTTAATAATTTTAAAATTAGATTTTTTTAAAGCCTTAATTAGTGGTGTATCTCCATTTTTATCCTGCTGATTAATATCAGCCCCTTTCTCAATCAGTAATTCTGATATTTCAGTATTCCCATCAATTATACTGTAATGTAAAAGACTCCATCCTATTTTATTACTTTCATTAATATCCCCTCCTCTATCTATAAGTAACCTGAGAATCTTTTTATTATTCAACGATACTGTATTTATCAATGGTGAACATGTATATATTTTTTTATTCCTCTTTAATGAAACCCCCTGGTCTAATAATAATTCAATAAATATAATGTTATTTGAATCAACTGCATGGCAAAGTGGAGTCATATAATTATTATCATAAGAATTAATATCAGCATTATTTTTTAAAAGCAATTTAACTGCTCCTTCATTCTTATGGATAATTGCAAATATTAAAGGAGTCTCTCCTTTATCATTCTTAATATTAATATCTCTCTTATCATTAAGATATTCGTTTAATTCCTGATAATTATTCTTTTCAATAATTTGAAAAATATCCGCATAACATGGGAATGTAATAAATATGAAAAATAACGAATAAATTATAAATCGAACTTTTTCATTCATAAAAATCCCTCTTTAATTTTTAGTTTTTCCATACTTTTTCTCGATATATGGAATAATAAATTGTTTAAAATCTTTTTTTAACTCAGTTGTTATGTAATTATTTAATTCTGTTTTTACAAAATCCTCTCTTTGATTTTCACTTTTTATATCATGATATGGATTAAATGATTCTTTAGTTAACTCACCAATTTTATTTTCAATCATTAAATCTAATATATTCACCATCTCTTCAACTGCTTTACGATCTTTATGAACAATTACAGTATCTAGACCTTTTATATTTCCACCACCAGCATTAGTAAATGCATATTCTCTTAACGCATCTGAGTCTCTCTTTGTTATTTCTGCTCTTAATGTCCTTTCAGCAGAATATAAATCGAGTACTTCTTTAGCTGTTTTTATACTCTTCATTTTTATTAAATCTAGAATAGATTCACTAATTGTTGTTTGAAATTTAAGATCCGAATCGTATTCTCCCATTATTGTTTTTGAACCATGAAGTATGGCTGTTGTAAATGGTATCAATGGCTGAGCTTTGAATGCCAATTCAATATTATTCTCTGCTTTGCTTTGAAAACGTACAAAGTATAAATCAGAATTGTTTCCATGCTCAATAAGATAATTGCCATTTTCATCCCTAAACCTAACCGGATTCCCCTTAACGTAGCAATAAAGATTCAACCCTTCAGAATAAAGCTTCTGCATATACTCTGCTTCTGCTTTCTGTGCTTCATCTTTATCTTTGGGTTTCGGCCTTTCATATACTCCCGGGTTTTCCCTGAACAGCGGGTCTGCACTCAACCATCTCCCCAGCCAGCTTGCATAGTACCTTGCTCCGTAGTAATACAATCCTGTGGCGTCATCTTTTTCTTTCCCGGTGTATCGGTACTCTTTGAGCTTAACTTCCTTCTGGTTAGTCCCGGCCATAAAGCTTGTGTCTCCATACGGAAAGGCAAAGCGCTTTTTTGACATCCTGTCGCGCTTTGCATTAGCCACATCCTGTGGCGTCATATTCCTCATAAGATATTATACTCCCTGCCCCATCCAGTTCCAGTGATGCACTGTCGAGATGGTTGCCATACTGGTATCTTATCTTATTGTTATTTATATCAGAGGATGAATCAATTTCCCTGTTGTTTGAATTCAGATTCCAGTTATGTACAACTGCAATCCTGCGCTTGTCATCCATAAAATGAAGGGTACTTCTTTCCAGTTCTGTAGTACTGTTGTTATTCTGGATTGCACGGATTCGCTTTATCTCCACTCCGCCAAGATAAATCTTTTCATCTAATTCTATTACATCTGCACTTCGTAAAGTCTCCCTGACTTTGCGTACTCTCTGTCCCGATGCGTCATATACATAGTACTCCGCGTTATTAATCAACCCTTCCCCACCCGTGGGGGAGCCGGAGGGGCGTCGTGTCCGCTCCTCTTTTTGTGTGCTGTTGAACTTTATTGAATTAATACAATTTCCTGTACTCCGGCTTATTTACTGACTTTTAAGTGTCAGCAGAAAAAACGGATGTACCCGGAACTTGCGGTTCCTTATAAAGAACCGCCAAGTCCAGAATGGACTAGGGTGTGGCATGGGCAATTTCAATATTTTACATCATTAAATTCATGTTTAATATTTAAAAAAGATATTGCTTTATCAATGTTTTTAATTATGATATTTTTTTCACTTTCCTTTATAAAATCATCCGGTCGTAAGTACCAGTTAGTAATCCCATAAGTGAAGATAATAACTGTATATGGGTCTAAATTTGATTCATATGGAATATATAATATTTTCTCATTATTCCAATATTTTAATTTATTTCTTTCAAAAGATATTCCATACCCTGATTCATGAATAACTTCACCCTCAAATACTTTTTTAAATCCCTTCATTTGCAGACCATCCTTATTCTTGTAATGTTAGTAATGAGACTTAGATCCGGTAACTTTTGAATTATTCTTTAGAATGGGTTTTTCGATGGACTGATACACCCTGCCTTGCTGGTGGCCTTGTATAAACTTATGGACGATACCTTCTGCACTTTTAGCATAATTCGTTGAAGCTTCTTTCCATATTTTATCGGCCAGATCAGGTCCCAAATTTTTATACAAGTGCATTTTGTCTAGAACTGAACCTGCATCAGTCAATTCAATTGTTTTCTTTCCAGTTCTTTCTGCAAAATTTGTCGCTTTTCCCATAATTCCTTGTCCAGAATAAAAAATGGCACTGTCTTTTCCTGCTTGAAAATTACCTGTTTTAGCAATTTTCATTGCACTTTCATAAAATTGATCCTTTGTAATGACTTTATCAACAAAACCTAACGCTTTGTTTGTCCCACCTTTTATAGCCATTTTTGAAAGCAGACTTTCACCTCGATTCAACAAATAATTCATAGATTTACCTGCTGCGGGTGCTAACCCCATAGTCATTGCCGCTACAAACATTTCATCCTTGCTTAAAGGTAATATGAATGCTGTTACTTTGTTTACGCTAGCTGCATATGTATTCCACGATCCTTTCAATAGACCCAATGCTGATCCGCTTGAAAAATCCTGTTTTGCCTGTTTCCATTGATTATTTGCACCTTCATCAAGGCCCCGCTGTAAATCGAGAATTATATCACTACCATCTCTTCCACTCGGATCACTAAACCTCACCGGATTCCCCTTAACGTAACCGTAAAGGTTCATCCCTTATGTATAAAGCTTCCCCTTAAACTCCTCATCAAGCTTCTTCTGTTCATCCTCATCCTTCCCCTTCGGCCTCTCATATACTCCCGGGTTCTCCCTGAACAGCGGGTCTGCACTCAACCATCTCCCCAGCCATGAAGCATAATACCTTGCTCCGTAGTAATACAATCCCGTGGCGTCATCTTTTTCTTTCCCGGTGTATCTGTACTCTTTGAGCTTAACTTCCTTCTGGTTAGTCCCGGCCATAAAGCTTGTATCACCGTAAGGAAAGGCAAAGCGCTTTTTTGACATCCTGTCGCGCTTTGCATTAGCCACATCCTGTGGCGTCATATTCCTCATAAGATATTATACGCCCTGCCCCATCCAGTTCCAGTGATGCACTGTCGAGAAGGTTGCCGTACTGGTATCTTATCTTATTGTTATTTAAATCAAAGGATGAATCAATTTCCTTGTTATTGTTATCAGCAGACCAGTTATGTACAACTGCAATCCTGCGCTTGTCATCCATAAAATGAAGGGTACTTCTTTCCAGTTCTGTAGTATTGTTGTTATTCTGGATTGCACGGATTCGCTTTATCTCCACTCCGCCAAGATAAATCTTTTCATCTACTTCTATTACATCTGCACTTCGTAAAGTCTCCCTGACTTTCCGTACACGTTGCCCCGATGCGTCATATACATAGTACTCCGCGTCATTAATTAACTCTCCCCCACCCGTGGGGGAGCCGGAGGGGGCGTCGTGTCCGCTCCTCTTTTTGTGTGCTGTTGAACTTTATTGAATTAATGCAATTTCCTGTACTCCGGTAATTTTAAAAAAGTAAAACCTGACCGGTAAGGGGTCGGTTAGTCCGGAATAACTTTGTACTCCGCGTCATTTATTAACTCTCCCCCACCTGTGGGGGCGTCTCGTTTTAAAAGAACTGCTGAACTCAGGTTGTCACGGTAATTCCATGTAATTGCCGCTGCCTGTTCCAGTGCTTTTATATTCCCATTTGCATCATAAAAGTCCGAAATTGTCAAGTCTGTTCCCATACTCTCCGGCAGCCATCTGTTGCTGTTCCTCCACACGGATTGTCCTTGTGAATGATCTTGAGCTGTCTGACGGCCGCTACAAGGCTGATACGTTGTGCGGGATTCAAGGAGCTGCTGCCGTAGTACTATGGATCCTCCGGATGATATGTTTTTCTCATAAAAAAACCGGAACAGGTCAGCACCGCTTAAAGACTTAACCTCTTTCCCGACATTTTTCGCATGAGACATAATAAATTGATTGACAATAATTAATGATTATAGATATTGATTAATGATAATTAACTTTGATTAATTATAGAACGATGGAGGTAGCATTTTTATGTCGAGGAAGCTATCGGAAGAACTTGTTCCTGACGATGAAACTGTCACTCAAATGGTAAGCATGAAAGGTAAAGACAGGAACGCGCTTGTAAGGCTTGCCAGGGAAAACGGCCGGTCACTGTCAGCTGAAATAGTCTATAGAACCCGGCAGTCTCTTAAAGCTGAAGGTGTAATGCAATAAATAAAAAACCCTGCTTGCTTGGCGGCTGAACAGGGTTTTTTTAAAGGGGCGCAGGGCCCTGAATTTTCAAATGTTATAATCAATATAATAGTCCTGTGCCCATGTGTCAACAAAAAAAATTTTTATGTGACATAATTAAAGGGGCACGTTATGAAACCTATTCTGGAATTACTTGCCGAGGATAAATCCCTTGTTACATACAGGCCCAGGCTGAACAGGGTTACCGGGTCGGTCACCTCCACAATTCTGCTTCTGCAGATCCTTTACTGGCATAAAAAAAATGACGGAAAACCCTTCTACAAGTTTAAAGAGCCCTGCGGCCATGCCCTGTATAAAGAGGGTGATTCATGGTGCGAAGAGCTGGGATTTTCCCGCTCGGAATTCGATATAGCCCTCTCCAACCTGGCTGTTAAGCGCAATAAAGGGAATAAGGACAGTCTCCCCGATGCATTTATATATTACTGGATTACCCCGGACAGGATTACATATTATACGGTAAATGAAGAGTATCTGTTCAGCAAAATTCTCCCTCTTTACGTAACGCAGGATTCAGCTTTAGGAAAAGATGAAACCAACGGTACGGAAGGAGATGGCCATAACTCCCCCGTAAAGCCGAAACCTGCTTTAGGTAGTACGAAAATCAGCGGTACGAAACATGGTAAAGCTGCTTCTGGTGAAAGCATATCCGGGGAATCGAAAAGCGGATCTACCGGAATAGAATATACAGAGATTACCTCAGAGACCACTCCAGAGAGTTATCTTATAGTTATGGGTGCGCCTGAGGATGAAAAATTCCGGAAGGCCTTCAACGGATTTCTGATTGATGATTCAAACCAGTACAGGGATGACACATTTTTCTGGATAAACCACAACGCCGGTAAATACGGGTGTTCGCTTAATGAAGTTACCCATGCCCTTAACGTCTGCATAGAAAAGAACAAAGAGGGTGATATGAGTTATTTCACCGGTATTTTACGGAAAAAAGCAGAGGCTAAGGGGCTGGGAGTAAAGGGTTTCGGCAAGCATCTGCAGTTTGCAATACATGAGTATCTTAAACACAAACTGAAGAATCACTGGGAATGGTTTAAAAATTACGATCTGGATATGAAGAATAAAAAACTTTATTATTCAATTGTTTCCAGGGATGACAAAGATCCGGCAGCATCATTTTTTAACGCCATAGTAAATGAAATTGAAGCCGAGTTTGACGTTAAACTAAAGGCCGAATTGAGGCTGTAGTATTCAGCTTGTATTATTATACATTATTTTCCCCCCTCTCTTAATATATGCGTTTCCGGCAAAAAAAATGAATAATTTTTACTTTTATTAAATATGGATAAAAATATTTGACAGTACAACCTATATGTTGTATATATAAACTATGAAGGCTAAAGAGTTAATTAAGCTTCTTAAGCAAAACGGCTGGGAACTTGATAGAATCAAAGGTTCGCATCATGTTTTTATAAAAGATGATAAGTCAGTTCCAGTGCCGGTTCATGGAAATCAGGATATTCCTGCTGGCACATTGAATGCGATTTTAAAACAAGCAGGTTTGAAACAGGGGGAGTGACTATGTTAGAATATGCAGCTAAAATAAAATATAACAAGAAAGATGATGCATATGAGGTTGAATTTCCGGATCTTCCAGGTTGTGTAACATACGGGAAAACATTAGAGGATGCGTTGAGATACGCGAAAGAGGTATTGTCTGTATTTTTGGAATCTGTGACTGAAAATAATTTCAAATTTTCAGAACCATCCAAAATAAGCGGGAAAGATATATATTATATTTCTCCGGAGCCAAATGTGGCATTTGCTATACTTCTTCGAAGAGAGAGAGAAGAGAAACAACTCAGCCAGAAACAGATTGCCGAGAAACTGACTATTTCTTATCAGGCATATCAAAGATTAGAAAATCCAAGGCGGGCAAATCCATCCTTAAAGACTATTTCAAAGCTGGAAAAAATACTAGGCAGGCCGCTTGTAAATATATGAAAAAAAGAAAACAGGCACTTAACGAAACCTCAATGCCCCCGCACCCCCGAAGGGGGCAAAGATAGTCTTGCCCCCTCCGGGGGTGCGGGGCTTATCTATCCTTTATACTAATTCAATTTTAATTTTTTTCCCCAATACCGCAGCAGCTTTGTTAAGTGTTAATAATGTTACTGAACTATTTTCAGGGTCAAAGAGACGGTCTATGGAGGAGCGGCTTGTGCGCATCTGCTTTGCCATTTTTTGTTTGGTCATTTTTGTCCGTTTTAACTCCTCTTCAAGCTGAAACGCTATTATTCTTTTTACAGCAACAGATTCAGCCTCTGCGAGAATGCCATTTTCCTGTAAAAAATCGTCAAAATCTGAACCGATATGTTTATTTTTTGATTTCATGTTTAATCTGCCCCAATAAATTTTTTCTTCTGCTTTTGGCCGTATCAAGATCATCCTGTGGAGTTTTGACAGATTTTTTGATAAAGCCATGTAAAAGAATCATTGAATCATTCAAGACTGTAAAAATCACTCGTGCAATTCCATTTTTAATATTTGATCTTATTTCCCATATCCCGGGTTCAAGTTTTCTTACAACCGGCATACCTAAAGGCCAGCCGAATTGAACTGTTTTAATATCCTCTCCGATAGTTTTTCTGCAATCATGGCTGAGAGATTTTAACCATTCCCTGACAGGTTCATTTTCACTTTCAGTTTTATAAAAACTTACTTTTAAAATTAATTCCGGAATCTCTTTATTCTTCATTCATGACAATGTACCAAAAAAGATACAGCAGGTCAATAATATTTTTTATCTGATATAAAGCAAAATGAAAACTTACATCCTGCAGGCCCCTTTCATTTGTTTACTAACCAATATCCGTATTTCTGACCGGATAACAGAAATTCATTTATTTCATGCTCAACCCGGTACAAAGACTTATTTTTAAAAATTTAAGAATCTTTTTTCTGTGTTGTCAAAGAATAAGATTCAGGCTTGAAACAGGAAGAGTAACTATGTTAGAATATCCGGCTAAAATTAAATATAACAAAACAGACGGAGTTTTTGAAGTATACTTTCCCGATGTGAAAGGCTGCCATACTTACGGTAAGACAATGGAGGAGGCGCAGAAATTTGCAAAGGAAGCTTTAACCGGATGGCTTGAAGTTGCATTTGATGAAAATATGAAAATACCGGAGCCGGTCAGAACTAGCGGGAAAGATATATATTATATTTCTCCGGAGCCAAATGTGGCATTTGCTATACTTCTTCGAAGAGAGAGAGAAGAGAAACAACTCAGCCAGAAACAGATTGCCGAGAAACTGACTATTTCTTATCAGGCATATCAAAGATTAGAAAATCCAAGGCGGGCAAATCCATCCTTAAAGACTATTTCAAAGCTGGAAAAAATACTAGGCAGGCCGCTTGTAAATATATGACAAAGAGAAAACCGACACTTAACGAAACCTCAATGCCCCCGCACCCCCGAAGGGGGCAAAGATAGTCTTGCCCCCTCCGGGGGTGCGGGGCTTATCTATCATTTATACTAATTCAATTTTAATTTTTTTCCCCAATACCGCATCTGCTTTGCCATTTTTAATATTTGATCTTATTTCCCATATCCCGGGTTCAAGTTTTCTTACAACCGGCATACCTAAAGGCCAGCCGAATTGAACTGTTTTAAT
Organism: Spirochaetota bacterium; assembly: GCA_963664815.2. Lineage (GTDB taxonomy): Bacteria > Spirochaetota > UBA4802 > UBA4802 > UBA5550 > WRGT01. The sequence continues at coordinate 67,470 of CAXXHB010000001.1, read as the reverse complement.
ATCTTCTCCGATAGTTTTTCTACAATCATGGCTGGGAGATAGTCGAAGCAGGTGCAGATAAAAAGCTGATTATAGTTTTTAAGTCTATGAACTATGAAACGAATGAATTGAGTGAAAGCACATTAGGAATTTAAAACAGTAATTACATTTTATTTAACGGTTACTGTTTTATATAAACCGTCATACCCTTTTTTAAATCTTTAAAGTATTTCATCTGGTTCGGAACAATCAGGCACTTGAAAGAACTCATCATGGGGAAGCTTACGGTCATAAGGATCTCTCTGTTGTCGATAATTACATATACAACAGACCCCAGTTCAACTACATTATTCTGGTTCACAATAACTTCTTTCTTCGGATAATTAACCGAGGATATTGTGCCCACTGCCTTCCCCTGCACAACAGCAGGGTCAGCTGTTGCCGTTACATCCTGGCTTTTTTTAATCTTTTCAGGTATGGGGGCCCCGGTAAGAGTATGTGGGCCGTCATATATCTGTTCATAATTTGTATTGCATGAGATAAAAAGAACTGAAAGTGCAGAGAAGATTATTAATGAAATATATTTTTTTGTCATAACCGGTATCCTTAACGTGCAATTCTGTTGATGGTATCTGAATCGTTCTTCAGCTGTTCACGCAAATCCTTACAGGCGGCCTGCAAGGCCCTGATATATAATGTTTTGGGGGCATCTGTACTGGTATAATAGTAGTGTGCAGTACCGCCATTATAATCTGTAGCCACCCCGGTTGATGTATATGTTTTAAGTATTCTGCCATCCTGCTTTATTATAGCGGCATCCAGTTTAATCGTAAAAGTCATAGTATCCATGGGCGCACCCAGAAGCACAGGAACCATTAAAAATAACATCTGATAGAGGTGGCTGAAAATATCGATATTTGTTTTTCGGACAATAACGCTCAGATATATCTTACCCGGTTTCTGTTCAAAAATAAGCTGCTGATTAATAATTCTGGTGACTTCTTCATCGGTTATATATACATAAGCAGGAAAATCTTTGAAATGTATACTTTTATCAATACTCGACTGGTTTATAACGATTTTCATCGGAACAACGGAATTATCAAGATATTCCTTCTGGTCGAAAAGTCTGTTATCAAAGCTTTTGCATGAGATTAAAAGAAAAAGGGAAAGAAGAGGAATAATGTATCGCATTCAGTACACTCCTTAAAAAAAGATCCGTATTCCTGAAAAAGCAGCAGTTTTAAAGATTTTTATTACAGAGGCATTATAATGTAATACAATAATATTACAGTAAAATGTTCAGATGTCAATGTAAAAAAAGAGAGATCTGCATTTTACGGAATAGAGTATTACAGGAACAGATTCTCCCGGCTGCAGCTTTAATCCCGGTCATAAGGCAGATAGTACATGTGAATAAAAAGATCTATTCTCATAAAATTCTTCTTCGGGTTATTCAATATACTTCGTCATGGCTACCAATATCAACCGGTATTATCATGTCATCTTTGATTATGAAATAAATGCAAATCCTGTAAGTTATATTTATAGATACTGAATACAGTTCCGGCAGTTTACCCTTCAGCTTGTGCAGGCTAAACAAGTATCAAGCCTGCCAGATATAATATATCTCAAAATCCCCCGTTTTTTCTTTCTACTTTATCAAAAATTCTGGTAAAATTAATTGAGAGTTTTAATACAAAAAGATACGAACCATAATCACTTAATGTAAAAATTCTTTCTGTATTGATTTTGTCTCTTTTTACACTGCTGTTTGAACAATTGCAAACACGATCAAAAAATACAATTGAGTCTTCTATCTGATCTTTCAACTCCGGAAGATAAAATATCTGAGTAACCTCCTGCCGTTTAATCGCCGCGATGTGATCTTCAATAGCCTGAGGTGATTTAGTTGAATTATTACTGATTTTTTCTTTATATTTTCGTAAATTAAAAATTGGAGAATACAGAATATTTGTATTAAATAATCTTGTATTATCCTGAGATATATCACAGGTATTGGAAAGAATCATGCTGGGAGCCGGGCGGATATCTGAATTCGGAAGATTGACAACAAGCATATTCTTCATACCATCGCCCTGGAAAATTGAATCTTCTTCTTTTAAGTAAGATGTATATAATCTTTCATCAATATTATTTGGAAAATCTTTTAAGCACTGAAATAACTCCTGAGTTGATTCGACTGATAGAAATTTGGGCAGATAAATCTTTATATCTTCAGACAGCATTATATCAATTCCCAAAAATTATCGTTAACAATATCAACAAACTCGGGTTCAATGTTTTTTGAGTTAACTATCAAATGTTTTGAAATATGAGCAATTATATCTGATTGTGATTCATCGCGAAATGTTTTATAGTAATTTTTATTAAATTCTTTAATTTCATTATAACTTCCAAAGACTGAAGTGTTCATCGGATTATACTGATATGGTAAAGGTGCAATCGTATTTGATGCACCGAGGGCTGCTAATAAAAAAACCCCTCTGATCGTTGTTACTGTACCCATTACTAATACTCCGGATTAAATTTCTTTAAAAAAGCATCTTTTAACAATAAAAAGAAAAGATCTTTTTCTTTATTATGGATTAATTCTATTTCTGTTAATATATCAGAAACATTAAATTCTTTATTGTATTCACAAAAGGTGTCTATATCAATAATAGATCCCTGTATGGAATTTATCATCGCATCATTTGATATATTTAATGTACTTTTAATATTATTCTCAAAAGAAAATTCTGTTGTGAATAATGTTTTCTGAGAAACAACCGGCTCATCGGAGATTGCAAATGATATCTTTGCTTCCTGAAAAATATCAGCTTCAGGAAAAAAATTTATAACACGTAAACCAATCCTTGAAACATCGTCGATGATTGAAAGTGTTTTTATTGTTTTAAAAAAACTGCATATTTCCTGTTTGAAGACATCCCACCCTGAATATTCAGGGAATGAACTGATGGTTGCTACATCTGCGCCAATTTGAATTACAAACTTATCATTTGACAGACGATAATAAGGTTTAAACCTTAAATTTGGATCAGCTTTTCTTACCGGTTCTGGTAACTGAAGTATGGGCAGGCTTTCATATTTCGGATATTCGCTTTTAAATGCATTATATACAATCCCAAAAACTGCATCATGTGGAAAACCTGTTGCAAACCGCAATTCCAGTATTGAGTCTACTATCGGGCAGGGAGTAATCTTTTTAGGTAATTTCATTAGATACCTTTTTTATTTTTCTTTAAATGATTGTCAATAATTACATCTTGAAATGGACTGAACATTATAATTTGTCAATATTTATTACAATATGATACATTTTAATGCGATCCAGAATAGCGGTACTTTAATTTTTTTGTATTTTTAAACATAAATATTTTCCATCCGCCGAAGTGATATAGAGATATATAATTAAACATCCCCGAATATTCCAGTGATGTCTCCGCTTTAAAGAAAATCCGGTGCTACCGCCGTTTAACAGCCTTTGACAATGCCGCGGTGACTATATCCACTGTGAAGTTCTTTGTTATATTATTCTGCGGCAGCGCCTTCAGTGTTTCAATGACGGCATTTACCACATCTTCATTGAGCCGCTTCTCCTCCCTGATAATTCTTCTGGTCGGGTCCCCCACGGGAAAATTCTGGTAATAAAGCTGCATGTCGTAACCAATGCGGATCTTTTTATTCACTACATTCCCTGTTTCATCGGTGAAGGCTGTATACCTTACAATAAATTTCTTCAGCTCCTCCTCCGCTCCGTCCCTTTTCCCCTCCTGATAACTTATCTTTTTTGTTAAATGCCAGGTAAGAGAAACCGCCAGGGCAATTGATGTTATAAATATAATCCATATATAGTAGTTCATACAAAATCCGCAATATTGAAATGAGCCGCGGGATAAACCGCGGCATTTAATTTACGCAGTGTGGGGCTACTGGTACCTCTTCAGAACCTTCTGAAGCTCCGAAACTGCTTTGTTTCTCTCTGCCCCCTTCAGGCGTTTAAGGCTCTCCTCCGCCGACATCAATGCAAGCCTGTGAAGTTCGGGAGATCCGAGGTCATCCACGGCGCTGAGGATTGAACTAAAAACAGCATGTTCACTTTTCCCCTTTCCCTTATCCGCAGCAGCGGTTTTTTCCTGTCGGGGAATTTCCACGGCTGATTTTTTCCCTGACGGAGTGCTGTTTATCTCTGTACCTTCAGATGCCTGCCTCTTGACAGGCCTTTCAGGTTCGGCCTTCCGGACTCTGCCGTCTGCGCCTGCCCTTTTTTCCAACCGGGGAATTTCCCCGGTTGATTCAAGTTTTGACCTGACAACACCCACTGTCTTATGGTCTGCTCCGGTCTTTTTCGCTATAATCCTGTCGGACTGCACCGGGTCATTCTTAAGAAACATCTCAACAACCCTCTGTTTCTGCTCCCTTGTCATGTGACGGCGGGCGAGATTGTCCATAATGGCAAGCTCCCTCCTCTCTTTCGGCGCCACGTTCATCACCTCACAGGGGATAAATTTCCATCCCAGCTCCCTTGCGATATTCCAGCGGTTGAATCCCCCGAGTATCATGGGGTTCCCCTCTCTGTCAAAATATATCTTTACCGGGTCGCGGATCTCCCCCGACTTCTCTATGTCGTTTTTAAGCCGCTCCCTGTCATCCGCGCTTATCGGAAGGAAGCTCTGTACCTCCATAAGCTCCGGGGACGGCTGAAGCTCCTCCACGCTTATGGGCTGGATGGACTTTATTTTAAACTGTTTCTGTGTCATAGGGCCTCCACTATATCCCTGACGGGATTCAGGATCTTTTCAATTTTAGCGGCTGTCCATACGGTTTCAGGGTCCGCCACGGCCTTTGCCGTTGTAACTGTTCTGGGGATTGACCCCGCAATTGCGGAACCGAGCTCCGCGTTAAACCTCTTTGTAAGATCCGACATATAGCCCCCGCCGGTCTCCTTCGGCTCCTTGTAGCCGACAAGCAGAATGCGCCCCTGCTTCTCTATCTCCTCAAGGCTTTTAAGGGTGTACAGCGTCGGCCCCAGGGCGGGGGCCGAAACCTCCGCAGGGATTATGATCTTATCGGCAAGGATCGCGGAGGCCCGCGATATCCCCTGTACCGTCGGTGGGTTATCAAGAATTATATAGTCATAATCCTTTACCTCTTTCACATTCTTCAGCGCCCTTTTAAGGGCGAAGGGGTCAAGGCTGGATGAAATGGAATCGAGCCTGTAATCTGCGGGGATAAGGTCAAATTCAATCCCGCCGCGCGCGACAGGGCATATGACCTCTTTAAGCTTTTTAAACTTACCCAGAAAATCGAAGAGGCCGGGAAGGTTGTCCGAGGCCATTATCAGAAACGATGAAAGTCCCCCCTGCGGGTCACAGTCAATGGCAAGCACCTTTTTCCCTCCGGATGCAAGGGCAAGGGCCATAAGCATTGTGAGGGTTGATTTACCGCAGCCACCCTTCTGATTAAGTACCGCTATTGTTTTCATTTATGCCTCCCGGTGTTCTGTTTTATCTTTACCTCGCCATTTACCCATTTGGAGATGAGCAGCAGCATGGCTTCAGAGAAGTTCATCCCCTGGTCAATCGCCTTCTTTTTCGCTTCGCGGATGAGGGTCTGCGACTTTTCATCCTTTGCGCTTATTATTCCTCTGTCCATATATTATCCTTTTTTCACTGAAAGATCTGTTAAGAAATTATTATTGATGTGACATAATAGTTGAGTGTACATATGTACAAAAGTCAAGTGAAAAAAGAAGTTTGAGGGGAGGGGGGATATGTTAAGTTTAATCATCCGGCAACAGCTTCCTGAAACCCCGGCGGAACCATATACCCTTGGCAACAGTTTCCTGAAACCCCGGCGGAACCATATACCCTTGGCAACAGCCCCCTAAATCCCCCGGCGGGGGACTTGAAGATACTGTTATTAAACTATTTGTTTTTAATGTATTCATCCATGTAGTCGTCATAATCCTTTCTGAGTTTATGAACATCCCCATAAATTTCTACTGCAGGTTTTTTCTCATGACAGAAAAAATCAGGCATGTATCTGTGTATTATTGACTTAAATATTTATCAGTACAGCAGTCTTTTAAGTCCCCCGCCGGGGGATTTAGGGGGCTTTCTGGTACAAGTGAATCACCGGCGGATCCATCCTCTTCCGGCAACAGCCCCCGCACCCCTTGCCTGTTGATTAATCAAAGTATTAATTGACAGGCAGGAAATTATAAACCATGATGAAAATATCAAAGGTATGGAGATTATACATGGCAAAGTATAAACCTATAGAGAGGGGGCAAGGATATTTTTTAACAATATATCCGGAAGAAATATTTGATGATAATTCAATAGAGAAGGTAATTGATAGATTCATAGATGAATATGTTGATACAAAACCATTTGATAAAAAATATAAGAATGATACGGTAGGGCAAAAGGCGATAGAGCCCTCGGCAAAATTGAAAGTAATTTTATATGGATTAAGCCAGGGGATAGAGTCGATGAGAAAGATCGAGAGAATGCTTAATCGCAATCATCCCGGATTTTTATTTTTAAGCGGCGGCAGATCAATAGATTATTCGACACTTTGCCGTTTTCTTAACGATTTTCCAGATCAGATTCCAGCTATCTTTGCCCGTTTATTATATATACTTGAAGAATTAAATCTGATAGACTGGCGCAGAATAATGATAGACGGTACAAAGATAAGCAGTAATGCCAGTAAAGAATTTACACGAGACAAGGAAGGTTTCGATAAGAAGCTAAAACATTATGAGAACCTGTCCGCGAAACTTTTAGCGAGAGCAAAATACGTATCAGAGTTAAAAGATAAGGACGAAATAAGCGAAGAAGAATTAAATAAAGAGAAAGATCTGATAGAAAAGCAGAAAAATAAATATGACCAGATCATGATGAAAATAAAGTCATATGAGGATGAGGTCAAAGAGGAAAGAATCACACCTGAAACAAAAGTGAACTTAACCGATAGTGAGAGTAAGCTTCTTAAAAAGGATGAAAGCTATATTCAGGGATATAACTTGCAGCAACGACATACTTCTTTCAATAGAGGCCACATCTAAAGAAAGCGATATAAGCCTGCTTTCAGATATGGTAGAAAAAGTAGAAGTTGCTAAAGAAAGCAATGCAGTTAAATGTGAAAGTGAGTATTTATTAGACAAAGGTTATTTCAACATTACACAGATGAGTGAATTAATTCAGGAAGGTAAAGATTTATATATAGCACCCCCATTACATTTTACAGAGAGCTGGTTTATAAAGGGAGAACATCATGTACAACAAGAAGAAGATGGAGTATATTTTTTCTGCAAAGGTAAACGTAAGAAAAAGGGGAGATTAGAAAAATCTGACAATAAGTACAAATTCACATTGAGCCGTAATTTTTGTGTAGGATGTGAGCATTATTCATCATGCTGGAAAGATAAGGATAGAAATAAGAGCAGAGTCTTTACGGTATCAAAAACCTATGTTGATAACAAAGAACTCTGGTTCAAATATAGAGATCGAATGCAAAGCGAAGAATGGAAGTATAAATATAACAGGCGTATTGGAAAAGAACACAATTTCTTTGACTTGAAATTCAACAATGGTCTGAGCCGTTTGAATTGGCGGGGACGAAAGAAATGTAATACTATATCGATTCTGGCCGGCATTACATATAACCTGAAAAAACTTCAGAAGGCAGTAGCGGATATAGGATGGGATGGAATTCAATCTGCAGTAGTGTGAGAAGATGTCGTGGATGGTTTATGCGATGTATATGAAGTCGAAGTAAAATATTTGAATAATTAGAAAGTATAATAAAAATTTATAGAAAATTCATACTTCCTGTTTTGAATTTTTATTATTCAACATGCTACCCCCGGAGGGGGCAAGACTATCTTTGCCCCCTCCGGGGGTGCGGGGGTTGTTAAGTTCCGGTCGCTGAAAGTATACTATACCGGCCATGGTGCGGGGATTTAGGGGGCTTATAGTACAGATAAAATTAAAGCAGGGGAGGGGGGATATGTTAAGTTCATGAACCTTCAAAAACAGTCTTTAAGCAGTATGAAGACCCTTTTAAATACCGTTTCAATTCCGTTTCAATACCGTTTGCGGCAGAGGAAAACGCGTGTTTTTCTCTGTCGGTAAGGTGTTTGAGGCGTAACTGAAGCGAAATTTACTTTTCTGTATAGAGGGTCAGTATTTTCGCAGGAAAAACGGTTAGGCCCCGGAATGTCAGTGGGAACCGGATTCCTGTATATGTTTAAAACCAGTCTCAGAAGGCACTAAAATCTTTCTTGACAAAAAATATGCAATATATTCTATTTAAATTAAAATTTAAATTACCCTTTCTTTTGATCATGGCAGCCGCATAATTTTTCAGGGGGATAAAATTACATCCCCATGCATCAGAAGTGTTTAAGATTATCCGCTGTGTCTTCAGCAGGCAGAGCTATGTAATATATGTCAGAGGAGTATGCTTTTATAAACGAATTAATTTCAGGAGATTAAACTGTGAAAAACAACATTTTCATCAAGCTCTGTGTGTCGGTTTCCCTTATTTTATATTCATTTACAGCTTACTCTTCTGATAAAGAAGCCCCTTTATTTGCACTCTTCTCCACTGAGGGGAACCTTGTTAAACTCAGCACTGAAACTGAAAAAAGCGATATCCTAATTGTCTTTTTTGCCGGCTACTGTGCGCCGTGCAGAAAGGAGATCCCTGAGCTCGTTAAACTGCATGAAAGGTATAGCGGCAATATCACCCTGCTGTTTATAAATATAGACAAAGAGGGGAAACCGGAGGCGGATAGGGTATTAAATGAGCTCGGCATTAAAAACTGTACCTGCCTTCTCGACATATATCAGCAGACCATAAAAAAATATTCGCCGTCACTTGCAATACCGGCATTTTTTCTTATAGATAAAAACAGGCAGATCATCTACCGGTCAGTCGGCTATAAACCTGAAAGCATCAGCTCCTTCGAAAAATATTTAAACAATAAATATAAATAGAGGTACGCAATGTCAGTCAAAAAATTGAAGAATGCATCAGTCTCTGTTCTCATAACCGGAATTTTTCTCTTTTCATCTTTTATCCAGGCCTCTGCAGCAGGATCAACAAGAATCGCAATACTCGATTTTGACGCCAACGGCACATCCAAATATGCGGCAAAGGCTGTATCTGAATTTGTCAGTACAGAGATGGCAAAAAAAAGCGAGCTCACTGTGATTGAAAGAAAACAGATAGGCGCTATCCTGAATGAGCAGGGTTTTCAGCAGACCGGATGTACAGAGCAGGAATGTGCTGTTGAGATGGGAAAACTTCTCTCTGCAAAGAAGATTATACTGGGAACGCTTGCAAAGACAGGGAAGGCATTTATTTTAACTGCGAAGTCTGTTGATGTTGAAACCGGGCAGATTGATTCTGCAGAATCTGAAAGATGTCTGACAGAAGAGGATCTTGAACTTGCTTCAAAGATACTGGCCGTTAAACTGGTTAATAAAATTGCCGGAACATCCTACGCAACGCCGATGAGAACATACATGCAGGATGAAAGCAGAAAAAAATACGCCGTGGGATTTTTTTATCGATACGGGATAATCAAGGATGTTAATGTACCAACCTTTGAAGTAACTAAAAACAGCTTATTTGAATCATTGAGATTAACATCAAAAAAAGCAGATATTAAAATGAAGACCGCTGTTATATCCCCTTCCTATGAGTTTACCGGCAATTTCGGTGTCAGAATGGATATCAAATATATGTACAGCAGCTTCAAAAACAGATCAACTTCTTATAATAATGGTAATCTAGTAAATGGAACTATTAATGAAGGTAATTCTTTATCTTTAAACGATTATGATTTAAATAATGGATATGGTTTAGCCTTAAATTTTCAGATGATATATCCCGTTGAAGGATTTAACTTTTATCTGATACCAGGTATAGGAGTTGATAAATTCAATCTTAAATACTCAAAATCGCAAAATAATTATAGTTATGCTTATTCGAATTATCCTGTAACGTATAGGTATGCATCAACATACAATCTTGATGCTGAAACCGATATTTATTCATATATATTTAAAATTGAGACAGGATTTTCCGTATATGTATCCAGATATGTTGATCTGTTTTTTTTAGCCGGAGTTGATTTTCACCTATTTTCAGAACTGATATCTGATGTTGAAATTAGTGAAACAAATACAGCAAACACCGGGACAATTCCTGCAGCGCAGCAGAATATGCTTAAAAATACAACCATGGATTTTAAAGGAAATTTTCCACCTGAATATTATGTACAGGCCGGTTTAGTGTTGAGATTGTTTTAAAACAATGACAGAATAAAACTCTCCCAGGCATTATATCAACCGGGGAATTTCCCCGGTTGATATAATTCGCTTTTGCAAAGAACGAAAAAGACAACCTGGCTAAAGATGAATTAACTGCTTTAAAAAATATGAAATAACTGCAGGAATTATTCATTCCCCAACTTTTTTTTATGTCCATATAATACGGGATTATATGGACATAAAGGTTTAAAAATTTCAGACATTTCATGATTATCCGCCGCTGTCACCGGCGCACAATCTCCCACATTCATGGGGGAGTCACAGAGGGGGCGGAAGACGCAACAGTTTTCGTTGAAGAATCTGCCTGTTTCAGATGCAAGAATACGCCTCACCCCGCCCCTCTCCATGATACGATGGAGAGGGGGTTGTGGCCGGTTATATGTTATGTATGATCTCGCTGCCTGCGGCTAAGCTGCTCTGGTATAATCTATAAATCCCATTCGGAGGCCTTCAGCTTCAAGCTTTTTCAGAAGCGCTTCTATTTTCCTGGTGGTATTAATATCAATAAAATCATCACCGCATTGTTCGCAGATAAGGGCAGGGACTTTGTTAATAACAATGACTGAATCCTCGCCGTGATTTATCAGAACATGCGTTGTTCCATTCTGCATTTCACCTTTGCATAACGGGCAGTTCATGTTTTTCTCCTCCTGGTTTTGTAGTCGCCTTCCCATAATTCGTCAGAAGGTTCATATATTGTAATAATAAAGATCAGTTCAATGTCCGGATTAAAAGATAATACGATATGCAGCGGCCTGTTGCCTGAGTATCCAAGAAACAGACAGCTTGGGTACGGTCTGTCATCGTGATATTCTTCAACAATACTGCAATTCTCAAGGGCCTGTATAATATTGTTTGATTCAATTCCTCTTTCAAGCATTCTTACCAGGGCATGCTTCTTGAAAATAATATTATCAAGTGATATTGCTTTTTTTATTTTATCTATCAATTTATAAAGATCCGCTTAATAATAAGTGAACAGAAAAAATCTGGAAATATTGACTTAATATATACATGTATGAAACAGACTGTCAAGCCAGATATTATTTTTAATAACGTTGGCAGGGATATAGGAATCTGTCTCATTAGCCGTAAATTTAATTCAAACAGGCAGTGCCTTTATATTTTTTGTCAGGGCCGGTTTTGCTTAAACATCATGTTTCATGCCGGCAGGCGGATGTCGTGTTGGCTCAAAGATGCAGATTTGACATTCAGTCAACAGTCATTATGATCTTTATCATCAGAGATTTGAGTTAAAACCCTCTGAAAATAATCGCATTTTTCTGAATAGAAAAGAAGCAACTGCAGGAGAATTAAAAATATATTTCATGATTTTAGGGAGTGGACTAAGATGAAAAAATTCATTACCATCGTCGTCATATTATTTATAACAGGCTGTTCAAGTTTACAAAAATCAAACCTTGATAAAATATCAAATGCCATAAAGAAAGGAGAGATAGAGCAGGTAAAAAGAGAAATTGCAGATAACATAAATATAAATGATTTAAGCAGTACTAATAGAACACTTCTAATGACTGCCGTAAATTTTAATCAATATGAAATAGCTTTACTATTACTTGAGCACGGTGCAGATGTTAATATAAAAACAAAAAAGTTTGATTCCACCGCTTTAATAATGGCTGTTGAGAATAGAAATGAAAAAATTGCAAAATTGCTTATCGAGAAAGGAGCAGCTTTAAACGCTCAGAAATTCGACGGGACTACGCCTTTGATGCAATCATCAAAAGATATAGCAAAAGGTATAACAAAGCTTTTAATTGAACATGGAGCCGAAATAAATAAAACCGATTCAACCGGACAGACAGCATTAATACATGCGGTAAAAAATAATATGATTTCCAATGTCCGGCTTTTATTGTCAGCAGGTGCAGACGTAAAAATTAAAGATAAAAGCGGGAAAGACGCTCTTATACATGCGTCTTGTCAGTACAGTGAAGAAGCGATAAAAGCATTAGCGGCAAAAAAGGCAGATATCAATACAACGGATTTTAATGGCCAGACTCCATTAATGTATTCTTCAATGGCAGGGAGGACAGAGATTGTAAAAGTTCTGTTAGAAGAAGGAGCGGACCCTAATCTAAAAAATGATTTTGGAATGACAGCTTTAATTGCAGCAAGCACTCAGGGGCATATTGAAATAATAAAACTTTTATTGAATAAAAAAGCTGATCCCAATGCAAGAACACAAGGCAAATCTTCAGCATTGACATATGCTTATTCTTTAAAACGAAATGATATTGTTAAGTTATTAAAGGATTATGGAGCTAAAGAATAGGTTATAATGTAAAACAGTCGTTTCCAGGCAGCTGCCTGCGGGCAGCAGGACGGATGATATTCGTCCTGCAATTATAGCCCCCGCAACCCCAGAAGGGGGCAAAGAGCAACATCAATCGGGCGCTTTTCCGGACCTCCTGTACGTGCTCGATTCTGCATTATCCGCCGCTGTCACCGGCACACAATCTCCCCCATTCATGGGGGAGACACAGAGGGGGCGGGTATAATAGTTAGCAACAAGGTTGTCATAGATCCTGGATTGAACTGAATACACCATCCGCTACTCTCCAGGGGTATGCATTATAGCTTGTTGCTCCGTTTGGTCTGTAAAGGGTACGTCCTGAAAGATTATAAAAAACCTGTGTACCAGTAGTTGGGACTGGATTGCAATAAATACGTACACTGGTTAAACCGGTACAATTACCAAATGCGTACTGCCCTATGGATGTGACACTTGCAGGAATTGTCAGTGCCCCTGTTAAACCTGTGCAATTAAAAAATGCGTACTGCCCTATGGATGTTACTCCCGAAGGTATTGTCACACCGGTTAATATAGTGCAACCATAAAATGCGTAATCTCCTATGGTCTTCACACTTCCGGGTATTGTCACACTGGTTAATTTTGTGCAGTTTTTAAATGCGGATACACCTATGGATGTTGTTCCCGAAGATATTGTCACGCTGGTTAAATTCGTGCAGCTCTCAAAAGTGCTGGCTTCCATGGATGTTACTCCCGAAGGGATTGTCATACCGGTTAATCCGGTGCAATATGTAAATGCACCCTCCCCTATTGTTATTACACCGGAAGGAATAGTCAATGTCCCTGTTAAACCGGTACAATACCCGAATGCCTGCACCCCTATGGATGTGACACTTGCAGGAATTGTAAGACTGGTTAACCCGCTGCAATAATAAAATGCGTTATCCCCTATGGATGTTACTCCCGAAGGTATTGTCACACTGGTTAATTTGATGCAGCCTCTGAATACACCCGCCTCTATGGATGTTACTCCTGAAGGTATTGTCACACCGGTTAATTCGGTGCAATTATAAAATGCATTAACCCCTATGGATGTTACTCCCGAAGGTATTGTCACACTGGTTAATTTGGTGCAACTTCTAAATGCAAAAGTCCCTATGGATGTCACACTCCCGGGGATTGTTACACTGGTTAATCCGGTACAATTATCAAATGCATACCCTCCTATGGATGTTACACCAGCAGGTATTGTCATACCGGTCAATCCGGTGCAGCCGGAAAAGGTGGAGTTTCCTATGGCCGTGACAGTTCCCGGGATATTAAAACCCGTTATCCCTGTTTTACCATTGAATACACTGTCCGCTATTTTAGTGACCTTATTGCCTCCGGCAGTGTATTCAGGTATAACAACCTCCCCTGTTGATATGCTTGAAGAGGTTACTACGCCACCTGTAAAGCTCAGCCCGGATGTGCCCCCCTTCCAGTACGCATAAACAGTAATGCCCCCTGTGACAGGCGTGTCCTTTGTGAACTGCGTACCTGTACCGTTTTCGCCAGTGTACCATCCTGCAAAGGCATAACCGTACCTCCCCGGTGACCCGGGAAGTGTCCCCACTGTTGTTTCGGAAGAACCTAATATTTTTGTGTAATACTCCGGCTCCACATTCGCATCAGGGCATGAAAACCTGACAATATATCCTTTTATTGATGTCTGCGTTACATTAAACGTATAAACAAGAGAAGCTTTCCCGTCACCTGAAGTGACCTTGATGTCGAGTTTAACTACAGTGAATGCTGAAACTCCATTAAGGACTATATTCCCCTCGTTCCAGTCTCCGCTGTCCACCCTGTACTTTATTGTCGAGTCATCCATTTCAGGGACTGGGCAGACTGTTACACTTGTAACATTTTCCCCGGTATAAACTTCAAAGGATGTTGTGTAACTCCTGAATTCAGGAGAGAGGCTTCCTTTTGAGAGTGTCACACTCTTCAGTGCGGCTTTGGCCATGTTTGACTCATCAATCATATCATATAATCCCGACTCGCAGGAACCGGATAACAGAACCGCCAGTAAAATAAAAAAAAGTCCCCGGAATTTCATATTTACCCCCCTATAACTCAAAAAGCGTGCCAATGTTTATAAAGCACTCATAAAAAGGCCTTGAGCCTTTACTTTCATATAACAGGCCGCAGTCCGCGCCTGTTGAAATATTAAACCTGCCGTATTCAGCTGTCAGTGAAACGCCAAATGCCGCAGCAGGGTCTGTTACTGTTTTGTCTGTATTACCTTCAATACTCGTGTATTTCATTTTTAAACAGGATCCGCCGAGTTTGGCGAAGGGGAAAAAGGTAAAGGTTTCCATAAACCTGAAATGATACCCTCCGTAAGCAGAAAAAGGGATCAGGCTCATGCTCTCAGTGTTCTCCTTATCTTTCCCTTTGAAAGTAAAGTATCCGCAGCTTATTCCTGCTTCCATGTTCTGGAACATGGTATTACGAAGGCCTATATTAAGTGTACCGCCCGTACCGGGATTAAACTTTTCGCCGAGTTCCCCGGTGAGTGAAAAAACTGCGGGGCAGGCCATTACCGCAAGCTGCAGCGGCATAAGCACCCTGCTCTTCGGCGATTCGCTTCCCAGGTCATCTTCTGCGGTTATCTCCAGTTTAAATACGGAGATATCACCGGGCACGCTGTATTCAGGCTTCTTCACAGAGGCCAGCCTGACCCTCTCTTTACCATCAATCCGGTATATGTTATAACCCTTCAAAAAGCCGTCCGGGTCGGTTGATTCTTTCCACCTGACTGTTACGCTATCCCCTTTCATTTCCCGGGTTATACCGCCAGGTTTTGACGGCGCAATATTTTTTGTTGTGATTACAAGCTCGTTGCTAGGTTCAGATTCGTAGTCCTGGCTGTCCACGCTTGTCACAATGAGATAATACTTTGTGTTGCTTGAAAGCTTTTTCAATACCGCCTTTTTATCTTTCACGCTTTCAGCAGGTTCATACTTATCCTCCCGGTTTTTCTTTATGTAGATATTATACTTTTTAACGGCATCATACGGCGGAAGCCATACAAGCGATACCCTGTCTGTTCCAATCTCGCCGGAGACTGCCAGCCCCGAGGGATTCTTCTCCGCCATGAAGAGAACCTCCGACCTTTTGAGATTGAACTCCTGCGGTTTGTACAGCTCTTTCCTGAATATGTAGTTCTCCTGGTCTTCGTCTACAATAAAGGCGACAATACCCTCGCCGTTGCGCTTCTGGATATATATCTTCCCCATCTTCAGCTTTGTGTAGAGTATGCGCATTATGCTGTCACGTTTTATCTGAAGGGTCTTTTTATCGGCTGTGCGGAGAAATACCGTGGCCGCTTTATCGTTCACAATTGAGCCTTCTAAAATCTCTCCGGTTTTGAGAAAAATAAATTCGGCACTGAGGGGGGTGGCCATGGCCATTATAATGATCAGAGCAGCGGAAAGGGCCGCAGCCCGGATTCCGGAAATTTTTGTTATCATAACTGATACCACTTATAAAAATTAATATAATATAAATACAGGTTAAACGTTTAATTTTATTCCATAATAGGTATAGTAGAAAAAAGCTATAATTATTCCCCAAAAAATATGAAATATATGAAAAATTTGCGGTTTTTTCTTTTTCAGGAAAATCCGTTAAAATGAAACAGGTTTTTCTTTTTTAAAACGAGGGGAAACACAGGAAAACGGTTATATCAATAAAATTGTCGCCGCATTACCCTCCACTGTCCCTGGCACGAGATCTCCCCCATTCATGGGGGAGAAACAGAGGGGGCGTAAAGCGTACAGGCCGGAGCAATAAATTCTCACCAATATCGTCTGTATAAACATAGAAGTTAAAAATGGAAGAAAATTTATTGAGCTGAAGGGGATTAAATTAAAGGGAACAGTTATGAGTTTAAAAAGTATTGAAGTAAAAAATTTTACAAAGAGATTCGGCAGTATCACTGCGGTGGATAATATTTCGTTTGATGTTGAAAAGGGGACTATCTTTGCGTTTCTCGGACCGAACGGTGCAGGCAAGAGTACAACAATCAACACGCTTTGTACAATACAGGATAAAACCTGTGGAGATCTGTATATTAACGGCAACGACATAACCCGTCAGAAAGACAGGGTAAGAAATGATATCGGGATTGTTTTTCAGGAATCGACGCTGGATGGGAAACTCACTGTTGAAGAGAATCTGAAGCTGCATTGCGATTTTTATAACGTTCCGGAACCTGAGGTTAAAGGGCGTATCGATTTTGTTCTTGATCTGGTCGATCTGGGCAAACGCCGTAATGCGCCCGTTGACAGTCTTTCGGGCGGCATGAAAAGGCGTGCCGAGATCGCGCGCGGACTTGTTCATTTCCCGAAAGTGCTGTTTCTGGATGAGCCGACTTCAGGTCTCGATCCGCAGACAAGAGCCGGCATCTGGGACTATATCTGCAGAATTCAGAAGCAGAAGGATATTACAATTTTTCTCACAACACATTATATGGAGGAGGCTGAAATATGTAATAATGTGGCGGTTATTGACGGCGGCAGGATTGTGGCTTATGATACTCCGGCCAATCTGAAAAAAAAATACACTGCCACAACAATGAAAATTCAGACCCCGAAAAGGGGGGATCTTATGCAGTATCTGGAAGTGAGGAATATCAGATTTAAATCTGACACGGAACATATCGAGGTATATACCACAAACACGGATGAACTCCTGAATATTGTATCGTTATTTAAAGAGAGCATATCGGATATTGAAATTAACAAAGGCACGCTGAACGATGCGTTTATAGCCATCACGGGAAAGGAGATAAGGGAATGATACGTCCGGTAAAAGCCATATTAATCAGAAATCTTATAAAGCTGAAGCGCAACAGGCTGAAGCTGTTTATGACACTATTGATGTCCGGTGTGTTTTTGTTTATTTTTTCATTTGTAATGAAATCAGTTGCCCGGGGGATAGAAAATCCGATGAACTACCTGATTTCAGGCATAATTATTATGACGGTATTTCAATCATCGTTAACCAATTCGATGAATATACTGGAGGATATTTCCACCGGTTTCATGAAGGAGATACTGGTGTCGCCTGTTTACCGGTGGCAGATTGCCATAGGTCACGTACTTTCGTCGATGATAATATCGGTTATTCAGGGGGTGATTATAGTTGTAATTGCGCTGTTTATGGGGCTGAAAATCAGTTTTATCCACGGAACAGTGATGCTGGGGCTGATGTTTCTTGTCGGATTGACATTCAGTTCAATGGGCCTGTATCTTGCCACCTTAGCGAAAGAATCGGACAGCTTTCAGCTGATTGTGATGATAGCTACCTTCCCTTTAACTTTCCTGTCGGGTGCCTATATCCCGGTAACGGCCCTGCCGAAAATCTTAATACCGCTGGTATACCTGAATCCGCTGACTTACGCTACGGCCGCATTCAGGTCTGCGGCCCTGCATATGGAAAATATGCCGTCAGCAGCTCTTGTTGATGCCGGAGTAGCGTTTTGTTTAAACAGATTTATTATAACGCCGGCCATCAGTGCTCTTATAATTTTTACTATGTGCATTCTGTTTTTTATTTTGTGTGTGAAACGGTTTTCAAAAGCGGATTTTTCGACGGTCAGGGTGTTTAAACGCGGGCATTAAATCGTAAAAAATATTTTTTTCTATGCAATAAAAGTATATGGATGTCGTCTTATAAAGAATGAAAGAGAAAGGAATACATTCCGGTATCGCCGGGTTTTTTAAAGATGAGCGTGAAAATCTGCTCAGGTACGTTCGCCGCATGATAGACGATGCGGCAGACCGTGACAGTGAGGATATTCTGCAGGATGTAATGCTGAACATGTTCAATCTTGCGGATGTAACCGTGCCGGTACAGAACCTTGCCGCTTACGTTTACCGGTCGCTCCGCAACAGGGTGACCGATATCCTGAAAAAACGGGGCGGTGATACAGTTTCGATCGATGCCGTATCGGAAGACGGATATTCGATCTACGATATGATTTATGACGACCGGTACGATGTTATGTCTGAGATCGAAAAAAACGACATGATTGAGGCGCTTTATTCTTCAATCGATTCTCTCGATGAGGAGGAGAAATCGATCATATATTTGACAGAATTCGAGTCCAGATCTTTCAGGGAAATTTCGGAGGAGAGCGGAATCCCGGTGGGGACTCTGCTGTCGAGAAAATCCCGCGCGATGAAAAAGATCAGGAAAGAACTTACACTTTTATCTTATCTGGAGGATATTTATGAGAAAAACTGACAACGGTACACGACGCGGATTACGGCTGATGCATGTACTCCGGATGATGGCCGGAGGACTGATTATCGCCACTGTTTTTGCGCTGATATTCGGACTGCTTGTGCAGTATTTATGGAACTGGCTGTTTCCCGGACTGTTCGGATTCAGGACCATAACCTTTCTGCAGGCTTTTGTGCTGATAGTCCTTTCAAAGTTACTGTTCGGCGGATTCGGTCATCCGTACTACAGAGGGTATACGCGTTTTGACAGAAATCCCCGCC
The DNA here is from genome assembly GCA_963664815.2 of Spirochaetota bacterium. Classification (GTDB taxonomy): domain Bacteria; phylum Spirochaetota; class UBA4802; order UBA4802; family UBA5550; genus WRGT01. Next base: position 48,283 of record CAXXHB010000001.1, on the reverse strand, counting down.
GCGGTTTTCATCACGGTTTTCATGGGGATGACAGGCACAATCTGCACAGGTTCTGGGCGGATGAAGGAAAGGCGGCGTACGAACGTTATGTAAAGGAGTACGACAGACGGATGAACAGAACAGACAAAACGCCCCCCTCCCCCGCCGGTTCAGACAAAGACGGCGGCAATTCATGATCTTCTGAATACCGGGAAAAGATCACTTCCGGAGATAACGGTTTCTTTGTGTCTGCAATGTTTTTCACAGAGAAACATTTATCTTCCGGGATTTGAGTTTAAGCCTTCTGAATATAATCGCATTTTTACCGTATGGAAAATTATATCAGAAAATTATATCAGAAAATTATAAATTAAATGTACTGCCGGTGCATATCAGTGATTGACAATAAATTATATATACTCCATGAATAAACGATATCTTTTAAAACGGCGGGGTTTAAATATGCAGGTAAGGACAATAATACTGTTTATAACGATGATGTTTCTCACAGAGTCTGCGTTTACGCAGGATAACCGCAGCTATAACCAGGTTGCGAAGTCACCGCAGACGGTTGTCGATTATTTTCTGCTATGCGGAGAAATACGTCTCAGCCCTGAAGAAGGGTTAATCACTTCGGCTGAAAACATCTGTCCGGACCAGTCAACCATGTTTTATGAACGCAAAAGGCTGTTATCCCCGGGAAAAATCGCGGGTTTTACAATCACTCCGGAGATAATTGATATCAGGAACGGTTATATCAGGATTGAAATAAAAGATGAAGGGACAACGGCAATTCTGACTTTTGTAATATTTACACGCGCTGATAAAAGTATTATACCGGCGTACTCAGTAGTTGAAAATCACCCGGATGGCGATTCCAGGAAATGCGTATTCTTTGATCTCAGGGAACACGTCTGGAAACGCTATGACCTGAGCGACCTGTTCCCCGCGGTAAAATTACCTGAATTTTATTCCGGCAGAAATCCAATGCGGCAGAAATACGCCGACCTTGTTGACTGGGAATACGTGCTCCCCAGGAAAGGGACAACGGTATACCTTGTGCCATGCCCGATTGATGACCATACCTTTTTTCAACGGACGCGCGGTACCGGCCGTGATCTGGAGGATTACTGCAATTTTATGAAAAAATCCGCGGATCGCGCGGTTGAGATGAAATGGGATGCGTCCGGATGCCGTTTTACAAGGGGTGGTATTGTTTACAGGGATAAATGAAGGGATAACGGGTTTTCCTGCGGTAATAGCGCACTGGAATAAAACATGAATAATTATTTTTAAATTTATATTATAATTATCCTGTCAATTATTTATTATTTCCCGGATTAAAGCGCTCAAAGTTATTTATTCCGGTTTATTGTGTTTCAGTTCATCGTTCCGGCGTATGATAAAATCAATGTCATTGTTGTCACCTGCCGGAGTATCATAATCTGATTTGCTGATCCATCCGGTACCATTACATCTGGGGCATTTGACCCTTTTTACAGTAGCCGATCTTTCAACATGTATTGCCGGGTCTTCTGCTTCATGATTCTCAATATCCCTGATCTCACGGTCCATTTCCCTGTTTTTGTATTCCATGTCATCTTTATGCGCGATTTCGTACCCAAGCCAGAAGAGACAGCCTGCAGTGACCAGGGTACGGTAGCAGTATGAATCTTCATCTATTTCAGTATTTTTTCTGTTTTCCGGTGCAGCATGTATTTTAATTACACCTGAACCTTTGCACACCGGACATTTGACATTATTAGCAGGATCAGGGTTATTTTTGATCTTTCCTTTTCCGGAGCACCCTGAAATTGTTATAACCAGCAGACCGGCATTGCATCGTTCATCAGCATCTGGTAAAAGGGTAATACCGGTTTCAGGGCTTCAGAGTGAGAGCGCGGAAGGGTCTGTCTTCTGCACTTTTGCTGACCATCTGTTAAATTTCAGACAGCTTTAATAATTTCAAAAAGCATAAATAATGATTTTATTCACACTCCAGGCTCGCCAGGTAAACCTGCGTAATGGCGACCGAACTGTGTCCCAGGTACCTCTGTGTGGCAATGATATCCTTACCCACGGAATAAAACCTGACGGCGGCATAATGCCTCAGGTCATGCAGGCTGTAAACGGTCTTCAGCTTTCCTTCCGTCACAAGCCGTTTATTGAACCTCTCAAAGGCCTTCTGAACCGAATTAACCTTCAGGTCTTTAAAGGGTCTGGCCCTGTCAAAACCGAGGCTTCCGAGCTTTTCAGCAACATCACTGTCAAGAGTCCCCCGGATCTCTTTCCCTTTGCTCTGCGCCCTGTAGTGGCCGTTTTTATCAACGGAAAAGGACGGCAGGGAGCCGCACCTTATACCGTGGCGGACAATAACGCTGAGCACGCCGGTTAAAATCCTTGCCTGCCTTTTTTTCCCTGCCGAACCTTTACCCTCAGCATTCAGCTCCTCAAAAAGTGAATTAAAAATAATCTCCAGTTCATGTTCACCCGGAACATCATCCGGACTTTTTGTGTCAAAGGGCTTTGGAGGCCTCGAGCACCCTTTAAAATAATTCCTGGCAATAACGTCATTTCTTTCAAGAAAAGAGAAGAAACTCGAAGCGGCGGCAATTCTTTCCCTTATGCTGTTGCTCATTGAATACTGCTTTTTAATGAAGTTCACGTAATCGTCAACGTCAATGGAGTTAAGGTTGAAAATGTTTCTGCCGTGAAGCTCAAGCCAGTTAAAGAAAATCTGGAGGCCTTTGCCGTAAGTCTCGCGCGTGGCCTCAGAATCGAAACCTTCAAGCCAGCGGTCCAGCAGCGTCTCCAGATCAACCGAGGATTTTTTCAGCTCAATTTTCAGCTCATCCTTTAAACGGTCAACAAGAAGCTGCTTTGTTATATACTCAAGTTCGCTTCCGTTCAGCGAATCAAGGCCTCTGGAGTCAAGAAACTTCTCAACCTGGTCTATTATCTGTTTTTTCCCGATGTGTGAAATCCCCGGCATATATATTCTCCATATAGTTCATAAACAGCTCATTTCGACTCCGCTCAATGAGCGTAATGTCCTTAAACTCAACATGCGCAGCCGGATAATTTTTATATCGGCATAATCCCGGAATTTTACGCCTAAATATAAGTTATCCGGATGTACCTGGCCGGACTGGATCTGGATTGATTCTTTAAATACTGGCAGGAAAAATTATATAAAAAAAACAATCAGCACAAAGGGTTTTTTAGGTGAAATGAATGAAAGAGAAACGAAGGAATTAAACGGTCCTGAATTTAAAATGGCGTTTCATTGAAGTATTCCGTATCAATGTTGTTTCCCCCCCTTCACTGTATACAGAAACGTCCACTACAGGGCTGTGAGCAGGAGGATTTTAAAATCCTGCCGAAAAACCCTGCCGTTTAAATGAATAGTTCTTGCTTTTCTGCATGTCTGTATTTTAGATATTTATGTCGTTATAAATTCAATTTGTTTCCCGGAGGAGAAGTTGTGAAAAAGTATTTACTGGTAATTACCGCATTTATTGTTTCAATCGGCATTAACTCATACTCAAAAGATCCGTCGCCTGAAATTACTGCAAAGACTCAGGAGATTATTAAAGCAATAGAAAAAAAGGATGTGGCATCTCTTAAGGAGCTTGTCAAAGACCGTGATGCCATAAATGTTGTACAAACCGGATCCTATGACTCGAGTACGCCCCTTATCACTGCGGTCAGTTTTTATGATAAAGACAAAGATGAAAAGACCAGACTTGATATGATCAATCTCCTTCTGGAGGCCGGAGCTAAGGTCGATCTTGCAAATAATCAAAATGAGACCCCGCTGATTAAGGCAGCAGGCCGGGGAAATGTTAATGTTGTCAATCTCCTGATTAAATCCGGGGCAAATGTTAATGCCAGTGACAAAATAGGAATTACTGCACTTATGAGAGCGGTGGAGGTAATGGATTCGGATATTGTTGAAGCTCTTATAAAAAATAAAGCTGACATTAAAAAAAGAGACAATATCTGTGATAAAAATGTAAAGGGTAAGGGCGATTCAGCCGTTTTTTTCTGTATTAATGCGAACAGCAATTCCAGGAATAAACTCAATACAGCCTGTTTCGATCTGCTTCTTGCAAATGGAGCTGATCCTGCGGCCGATACGGGGGGGCAGAACAAATCCTTTATTGAAATGCTCTTTGTCGGGATGTATTCCAATCTGACAAACAGGTATACAGGAGTAGATGATGAAAAGACAAAATATCTTGAAGATGTGCTTTTAAAATCATCATCTTATATTTTAAAGAACAAACCGAACTATCTCATTGACAAAACATCAAAAAAGACAATGCTGATGATTCTTGCCGAATATACTCCCTATGTTTCCTCAGAAACTCTTGAAACGATTCTTAATGAGGCTGCGCAGAGCAAGGCTGATTTTTCTATTAAATCATCTGCCAGAAAAACAGCCTTTGATTATCTGCCGGCAATCTACACGGGAAAAACTGTTGAGGGGGCGGTGGACAACTTAAAGCTTGTCAGGGCATATGAACTTTTCAAAAAATATAATGCAATGTCGGGAAGGCCGTATAAAGATGCGGAGAAGGTTCTCGAAGCGAAGACGAAGCATTAATAACCGGGGTTATCATGCAGAGACATTTTTTTATTTATCTTTCAGTTTTGCTTATATTCTCATGCGCCGCCGCTCCCGTTAAAAATGCAGCCAAAAAAAACGAGCTGCTGAAAAAAACCGGCACCGGCTGCATTGAAGGGAACTGCATAAACGGCAAAGGAATAATCCGGAAAAAGGACGGTATCATCTATTCGGGAGACTGGCTGAAAGGGAAACCTGACGGTAACGGAATCATGTTATGGACAAACGGAGACTGCTATACAGGAGCATTTAAAGACGGCGATCTGAACGGCGCCGGTACAATTGAATGGTCTAACGGCGACAGTTATACCGGTAATTTTTCAGCCGGACGCAGAAACGGATCCGGGGTTCATAACTTCTCCAACGGCGATAAATATGAAGGGGAGTTTTATAAAAACACCCCCAATGGCAGGGGCAGATACATTTATGCTGACGGCACTGTCGAAGACGGCATGTTCTCTCATTACATCTTCACAGGGAATATAGCTCTCCCCGACAAAGGGGATAATGATAGAGTACCGGTCAGCAAGGTTGTAGAGGTTAATTCCCCTGCTTATGAAGTTACTGTAACTGATGCCGGGGGATTAATGCTTGGCGACAGGCTTTTTGTTGAAGTTAACGGTATAATGTGCGCCCTTGTTGTAAACTTCCCGATGATGACCGTATCCAGGTGTAAAATGGTCGGAGGGACAAGAACTCTTGTTACCCGGGTGAAGAAGGGATTTCCCGTTTACAGAATGATGGCAGGCATAAAGAAGGGAAAAGATACATTTCTTTTCCCTAACGGGAATAGGTATGTCGGCCAGTTCAAAGGGAACCGGATGCATGGCAAGGGTGAATTTTTCTGGACAAACGGGAGCCGCTATAAAGGGGAATTTAAAAATGGAATGAGAAGCGGAAGTGGTACTCTTACATCTTTCACCGGAGTTGTTTTTACAGGGGAATTCAAAGAGGGGTATTACGATGGCCACGGTAAAGAAACCCAGCCGGACGGAGCAGTCATTGAAGGGACATGGAAGAGCGGCTTCGTAAACGGGAAAGGGACTATAAAGTTTAAAAGCGGAGACAGCTATACCGGGGACTGGAAAGAGGGGATAAGAGAGGGGAAAGGCGTTTATACATTTAACAACGGCAAGAAGTATGTCGGCGATTTTATCAATGGCAGCTTTCATGGAAATGGGACAATGTATTACAGCGACGGATCAATAGCACAGCAGGGTTCATGGGCTAATGACGAGTTTCAGAAGTAGCCGTTTCCCGGTTAAGTGAATGTGATTGCTGCCGTCTCCGGCAAGGGCAATTTCTAATACTAATACTATTTATTTACATGAATTATTTATATTATAAATCGTTCAATCCGCTCGCCTGATCTCATAATAGTAAATTAAAATGCTTACGCAGTTATACACAGATAAAAAAAATGCTGAAAAATCTGGAATTGAGCTTGCTGACTCATCTCTGGATCAAATAGTTAAGGACACAGATTTTGTATTAAAGAAGAAATAGAAACTATATCAGCAACCTGCATAAATTTTCGGGGGATTAAACATCATCCTCCGGCTCAAAAAAGTAAAAATTTAATTTAAACAGGTCGTATTGAATACTTTTTATATTAAAAAACCAGCAAAAAAAGATAGCAATTTCAGATGTATGTATTATAATTGACTCATAATTTGTATTATATTTACGAAAATAGCTTTAATTTTAACTGGTTATACTTATGTTAATTGATTTTACAGTAAAAAACTTCCGTTCAATAAAAAACGAACAGACACTCAGTCTGGTAGCCTCCGACAGTACCGGCGACCTTATTGATAACAGGATTGAAGTACCCGGAGAAAACTTCAGGCTTCTCCCCTCTGCCATAATCTACGGAGCCAATGCATCTGGAAAATCCAATGTAGTTAAGGCGCTAAATGTTCTCTGGGAATATATTGAAGTATCTCATAAATTAAGCAAGGATGAACCTATACAGTTTTATGAGCCCTATCAGCTTGACAGTACATCGAGGAATGAACCTTCATCTTTTGAAGTTGAATTTATTGCAGATGATAAAATCAGGTATTTATATGCTGTCAGATTTGATAAAAAAGAGGTTATATTTGAATCCCTGTTCTACTATCCGAAAAAACAGAAGACAAAGCTGTTCATAAGGGAAAAAGGGAAATCAATTGAGTTTGGCACACAACTAAAAGGCCATAAAAAACAGATAGAAAATATACTTCTTGCAAATCAGTTATATTTATCTGTTGCAGTAAATAATAATCTGAGCCAGCTCGATCCTGTTTACAGGATCTTTTCTGATACAACAGAAATAATCCAGACGGGAACAACTGATGAGCTGTTATCAAAAATGATGTATCTTTCCGGAGTATACCCGGCAGAAAATATGAATTTTAAAAATGAGATATTGAGATATATCAATTCTGCTGATATTGCCATTGATGATATTGTGTTCAATGAAAGAGATAATATTGACAATCTTTTTTCAGAAATGCATTTCCCGCAGGAATCTGCATCAAAATTAAAAAATTTATTTAAATATGAAATAAAGGTTAAACATATTCTTGAGGATAATTCGCAGGTATTGTTTGACTTTGTTGATGAATCAGATGGAACTCAGCAGTTGTTCAAACTTGCTCATTCAGTTATTTTTGCATTGGATTCAGGAAGTCTTCTTGTTATCGACGAAATAGATCGCTCTCTCCATTCCTTGCTTTCAGAATTTATCATTTCCGAATTCAACAGCCCTGAACGTAATCCCCATGGTGCGCAGCTTATAGTAACTACCCATGATATATCTCTGATGAAGCCTGAAAACTTCAGGCGTGACCAGGTGTGGTTCACTGAGAAGGAAAAAAATGGTGAGACAAAGCTCTACTCCCTCGATGAATATGATAAGGACAAGGTTCGGGGCAATACCCCTTTTGGAAAATGGTACCTTGAGGGCCGCTTCGATGCGATTCCCCATATAAATAGAAGTCTCCTTCCGGAAAGGAAGTAATGCCGAAAGAAAAGAAAAAATCTGTTCTCCAGCCACGGAGATGCATGTATATTGCATTTGAAGGAGCTATGGATCATTCCGAGCATGCTTATATAAAAGGGTTTATGCAGAAAAATAATTATGAGCTTCCTTCAATAAAGATAAAATGTGTTGATATTGATAAAAATAATCCACGCGGTCTTGTTGATGAAATACTGTTGTATAAAGAGCTTGATGAAGATATTCTATGGGCTGCTTTTGATTGTGATGAGCATCCTCTGGATGAGGCAATGATTAAAGCCCGTGATAATGGTATAAATATCGCTTTTTCGAACATATCATTTGAAATATGGATACTTCTTCATCTGAAGTATTCATCCAGAAATTTTAAAAGCAGCAGTGAGGTAATAAAATATATGAAAAGTGAACCGGATATTGCTTTTGCTTATGATAAAGGAAATTCGAACATATACCGTGATCTCCATCAAAAAGAAGAAAATGCGGAAAAAATTGCGTCTCGTAATGCGGTTGTTTTAAGAAAAAATATGTCTAAAAGCACACCACATGAATTAAAAACATATATGGTTAATCCCTATACCAATTTTGATCAGCTTCTCGAAGCAATAAAAAATTATGTAGCAGAAGAAACAAGCGGTAAAAAAATCAATGTTAAATATGATCTTCCCTGGTGAAATTTAATTCAAACAGGTCAACTTGAATAATTATTGTCAGTAATGTACTGGTTCAACTTCTCAAGACTAACTGGCTGTCAAGGAATTGCTTGAATGCCTTTTAAAATGATTAAAATAATATATAATAGATAAGGGGAAAGCTTGCGCTTTCCCCTTCAATCCTTATTCTCTTACACTGCAGCAATTGCTGTCAATGCTGCAGACTCCGAAACCTTGGTCACAGCTGCTCCGTTGACATCTGTAAAAACCGCATAGATGAAATATGTATCACCAGGGATAAGCCCGGTTATTTCAAAGTCTCCTGCTGCGGCTGTTACTGCTTCTGTAACAACGTGGGCCTTCTCCTGTGTCTCCCCTGCTTTTTTGTTTATCGCAAGTACCTGGATAAACTTTCCGTCAGGGTTACCGGCGGGATTTACATAGTTTCCGGTTATACTCCCCGAAACTGTGGCAGTGGCTACTGTCAGGGTCGGCGCTTTTATATCCCCCATCTGCCTGCAGAGCTGAAGAGGAGTACCGGCTTTTGCAGGAGTGTAGTTCTCCTTTATAAACCGGTTGTAGCCGCTTAGGCCTGCACCCTTTGCCAGGGCGTAGGCGTTCCAGGCTTTCCGGATGGCATCTGTTGAACCGCTCCAGCTGCTTGTCATATGCCTGAAAGTTTTGCGGATTTCAAGTTCCACGGCAGAAGCAGCTTTTTTCCTTTCACCCTTGACCCTGTTGAAAAGAACTCCGTTTCGCTCGTAGAAGACGATATCTCCAAGGCTCCTTGTGTTTTTATGGAACATTGGATTAAGCTTAACCAGTGACATAAAGACCTCCATTTTTTTATTCCGGCATCCATGCCGTCCGGTGTTAAGTGACTTCATGTCATTTTTTCCGCTGAACTTTTTTCACAATCTGCTCATCAGTACAGGTACAGAAATCTATCGTTGATAAATAAATCTATGCTGCCATGTACAGATTCCGGCACTACGCTTTGCAAGGCCGGAATGACGGTGTCGGATTAAATTTTTTTTGAATTTAAAAGTATTTTTCTTGCCCCATGTCATTTTCATTTCACCCATAAAATTAATGGAGATGCTTATAAACCCGGAAAAGAATGTGATGGATACAGGGATAAATATATTAAAACACAAATAGTTTAATAACAGTATCTTCAAGCCCTCTTCCGATTTAGGGGGCTGTTGCTCCGGGGGGCGGTAAAGGGGGAAAACAGGGGGTCAATTATTATAATTAATAAGGATCAGCGCTTTACAGAAAACTATAAAAAATACCGCAGGGAACTTCTCGGCTTCCTCTTCTCTGAAACAGGTAACCATGAAACGGCGGAGGATATTCTGCAGGATGTTTACCTCCGTCTTTTCCTCAGAATGAGTTCACTCAAAGAAGATTTTAATCAAGATTTTAATCAAGATATTAAAGAAAATCTGAAAGAGGAGAGCGTAAGGCCCTGGCTTTACTCAACGGCAAAAAACATTCTTCTTGAAAATATAAGGCGGGACTACAGTGAGGCTCAGGATCTTTTTCTCCCCCCTCCCCTTCCGGAAGATCCAGAAAACGGCATTGTCATGCGTATAATTCTTGATTCCATCCCGGAATATAAAAATGTACTTGATCAGTATTTAAATGAATCTGACAGCGTATCGGGCCGCGCAAGGTATAGAAAGAGCATTATCCGCAGGTCACTCTTTAACAGGCTGCGCGAAACCGGTATTACCGGAATAAAGGATATTTTATAAAGGGGGCACTATGCAGAATACGGATCAAAAGAATGAGAAAAAACAGATACCTGCAGCAGAGACAGGTCCCGGTATCTCTCTGCTGAAAAACATCTCCCTGGAATCCCTGAAAGAGGAATATATCAATTCTGCGGATATGATCTCAGGGAGCCGGTTTATATTTGCAGGTTCCGAATTCATCCTCAACAAAACAGCAGAAGCCGCTGCAGCCAAATATGGAATGTCATTAAAAACCTATGCCAAAAGTATTGATCCGGTCATGATCTTTCTGCTTTATGAGATGATACAAATCCACTTGATAAAAAGTGTAACCGTTTCGGCAACTTACTATAATCTGGGTTCCGCCATATTATCCGCCGGCCACGACAGCGGCCATGCAATAGATGTAACAGCGATTGCATTCAAAGACGGTACCGGAGATGCATTTTTCCGTGATATTGATAACAACATGGTGGAACCAACCCCGGTAAAGATCCTGTATGACTGTCTTGTAGCGCGGGAAGAAATCCTTGATCTATATTCCCCCTGGAGGATACTTTTCGGTTCCGGGGGAATGAAGAGACCTGTACCAAATGAATGGAATAAATATCCGTTAGAGATATACAGTGATAAAAAGAATCATCCTGAAATATACCGGATGTGGCAGCACAGGCAACATCTACATCTCCGCATCCGGAAAAAATAAATAGCATAATAAAACAGGGAGGTTACCATGCTTATATTTAAAATTCTCAAAACTGCTTTTTCCGGAATTTTATCACTTCCGGGGCGTATCATTCCCGGAGGCGGGAGAGCAGAAGATCTGTTCCGGTTAATAAAATATTCTCTGGGCAAACGCCTACCTTCAGGGTCCAGGCAGAGAAATTCAGCCGGTGGAGTCTCTGAACCTGGCCTTGAGGAGAACTGCGGTGATCCCGGCAGTGTGGACGAAACAACAGTTTTTGTCTTCAGGGAGATCTTTTTAAACTGGAAAAAGGTTCTTCTGTTTATCTCTGTACTGCTCATTATAGCCTCTCTCTTCCTTCTCCTTATACTTCCAGGCTATAAATGCACAACAGGGTCAAAATCCTTTGAGAAAAGTCCGGTAGAGATCCCCGGGATGAAATAATATTCTGTTTAAAAGGCCTGTACCAGATTTTCATACAGTATATACCTGCATTTTAATTGACAGGGCTTTTTACATGAAGATATATAGAAATTATGAAGGTTGAACAACTCTACACCCCGGCCCAGGCTGCCAGGATGATCAATGTAGATCCGGTCACAGTCCGCAGATACATACAGGCCGGCTGGATCAGGGCAATAACCTCTCCAACCGGAAGATACCATATCCCTCAAAGCTCAATAGAAACCTATCTGGCGGAATGCAGAAAACGTCTGGATCAGAATTTTCAGGATTGACCGGATTAAAGATAGAGACAATTAAATGAATTTCTCAACAGAAACCTGAAATAATGCGGCAAGCTCTTTGGCGATCTTTTTGCTTATCGGGTGTATCCCTTTTTCCATATGAGAAATATTCTGTTTTGAGATGCCGCCCAGCTTTTCCCCAAGTTGCGACTGAGTCATTTTATGTAATTTTCTATAAATTGACATAGTCTCCCCGGGGGTCATTTTCTCTTTAATCTTTTTGTACCACTCCATATCTTTGGCATCAACATATTCTTCATCATCAGAAAGCAGCAGTTTTTTACCGTATTCCTTTTTCAATACGGCAATAACTGATTCGGGGATATCCCCCGAAATATCTATTTTAATATGGGGCGTTTTCACGTGAACCTGCATAATATACCTCGATTATAATTGAATTATTTTCATGTCGCCAGCATGCAACCCATTTATGAGATAAGTGGCAATGAAACTCATTTTCGCTTAACCTGCTGTAATTCGGCCAGCTTGATTGTATAGATCCGCTTCTTTCAAGGTCATCTACGAGCTGAAAGAGACGCTTCACAATCTGCACAGGCATCTTATCAATGCTCTTTTGAGCCTGTTTTTTTAATTTTACTGTAAACATAAATCATGGTAGTAAAATAATTACTACCTGTCAAATATTTTTATATGCGGTCAGACATCTATTCATTTATTATCAGCAGGCAGATATTACATTTTTTATTATAAACAGGTCTATACTTAAAAAAAAACGAAACAATCCGTACTTTCCATTCAAATCATAACTTCCGGGCATTGACTCAAAACATCAGATCGTTATATCAGTAGGTTCATGATATGCAGTTTTAAACATTACGGATGATTCACTATGAAAAAGAGAACTGATTTTAATTTTCCGCGAATAGTCTTCCCCCCGTTAAATCCGGAAATCGAACCGATAATAGACCGGAGCTATAAGTTTATGGAGAGAAACAGGAAAAGAGGTAATTTATCTGTGCGGAGAGGTGGAAACAGAAGGAGGTGCAACCGGTGCGGCAGTTACTTCAATATTGAGGATACGGTTATGATCAGGTATTATGAATACAGCGCAAGGAGGTACAGGGTATGCGTGCGGTGTTCAGAATTGTTTGAGACTTTGCCGGTGGTATATGGAAGCTCCGGGCAGGGATGTAAAAAAAAGTGAAAAATATCGGCAAAACTCAAGTCAGCCGCAAACCTTATACCAAACCTGGCTATGCTTATAACAACAAGCTTCCATGCATTCTGATATCCGGATGAGTGTTCATTTTTTGTTTTTGTATCGTGACAACATTCGATTTGAATTATTATTTTTTATATCATCATCGGGGTCTGTACTTGATATAAAGTACCTGATTACAAAGATTGTTCCAAGTATGAGAGCCAGAATTGGAATTATATATATAGATTAATAACTTTCTGCTTCTCAGACTTACTTTCTTTAATGATTCTGCAGGCAGCCTCCGCACCTGCTTCAACAGCCCCCGCACCCCCGGAGGGGGCAAGGATTTTGCTTTGCCCCCTCCGGGGGTGCGGGGGCTGTTAGGTTCCTGATGCTGAAGGTATACTATACTGGCAGTGGTGTAATGTTGCCGGGGCCTGTCGAAGCAGGTGCGGGGTCGGTCGCTGAATGTATACTATACCGGCTTTAATTTAATGCCGTGTTTTCCGCTGGCCTGACCAGGTAAAGTGGCGTCAGTAGAATAAGGGCCGCGGCGAGAATAATCAGCGCCTGTCCAAGGCCGAAATGGTCGGCAATAACCCCGATTACAAAGGCCATGACTGCAGTGTAAAAGGCAGTCACAAGGGAGCGGACTGAAAGAGACGTAGCCAGGATTTCATATGGGACTGTGTCGCTGACATAGCTTACGCTCATGGGGGATCGCAGGTTCTGAATAATGAATATACCGGTGAAAAACAGTATCGCCGCCATGTTAAAGTGTAAAAGATAGCTGAGGCCGCAGAATATGCCCAGGCCGAAACCGGAGAGCATTGTAATGTTCAGGGGCCTGGTGATTATCTTAAAGTGCGAGGCAAAGTCGCCGGAGCGGCTGCTTGCACGCGAGGTCATCAGATAGATGAAGAAATATACAATACCGACCAGAACAGCGGAGCGCTGTTTCTCCTGCAGGAAGGCCAGAAGCGGCATTGCTACGGCCATAGTCTTGACTACAGGCTGCAGAAAATCCTTCACGGCATTGTAGAATCCGTCATAGATGCAGACGTTGGTTGTTGCCCGGAGAGCTCCGTGGCCTTTAAATGTAATAACCAGACTTTTCCAGACGGTTACAAAACTCTCTTTAACAGATCCGCTTTTGTTCAGTTCCCCGTCGAGTTCCTGCGGATAGGAAAGCATAAGCAGCAGGTTTACGATATATGGCAGAATTGAGACCAGGAAGATAACATCGTAACGGCCGCTTACAAAAACAATCCCCGCAGCAATAAGCGCTGAAAGGGCCGATCCCTTCTGCGACCATGAACGGGTATGCCCGTAGTAATCGACCTTCTGATCCTCCCAGCCGTTCATCCTCAGGTATTCGAATATCATTGCCTTGTGTGTCCCCCCCCTGAACGCTTCGCCGAAGGCAAACAGCGTCATGCCGAGCATTAAAACCCAGAAGGAGGAAGCATAGTAGAATATTATAAAAGAGATTATATATGACAGAAAAGACTGCACCATTGTACGCCTTCTGCCGAGGGCATCGGCAATAACTCCGGTTGGAACCTCCAGCAGGTTGGTCATGATTTCGCGGTAGGCGTAAAGCGTGCCGATAAGGGTAAAGCTCATATTCTTTTCAAGGAGGAATAAAACCAGAAACGGCTCAAAGAGCTTAAGGTTTTTGAGGAATCCATATGCGCTGAATTTGGCGTATTGAATATCTTTTTTATATCTGGCAGCCATACTTTTAATAAACCTTTTTTGTCAGTTGTATGTAAAGATCTCAGTATATTATAAAATCATGTCAAGTAAATAAGGTTAAATAAATTTTTCTACAGAAACTTTGAAAAGCTCAGCCAGTTTTTTTGCCAGTTCAATATTTATTTTTCTGATACCTTTTTCCATATTTGAAATATGCTGTCGGGGTATACCTCCCAATTTATTCCCTAATTCTATCTGAGTCATCCCTCTGGATAATCTATATGCCTTCATAGCGCGTGCCGGGGTCATATCTTCCATTGTTTTTTTATACCATTCAGTTTCGACAGCTGAAATATATTCGTCGTCATTTTCTATTTTTACTTTTGTTCCATATTCTTTTTTAACGATTGCCAGTATTGATTCCGGGATTTCCCCTTCAATATCAATTTTAATATGGGGCGTTTTCACGTGAACCTGCATAATACACCTCTATTGTTATAGAATTCTTTTCATTTTTCCAGCACGCTACCCATTTATAAGATAGATGGCAGTGATATTTATTATCTTCCAGCCTGCTGAAATTAGCCCAGTCTTTTAACATTGGTCCTTTATTAGTTAAGTCTTCAATTAAAAATGCCATAACATCCTTTATCTCTGCAGGCATTTTTTCAATGTTCTTCTGGGATTTTTTATTTATTCTTACATTAAACATCTCCGGCAATGTAATCAAAAATAGTTACATGGTCAACTCTTTTTATTATAAAATCCTGGAAACCATATAAAGCCTTATAGTTTACTTAATCTTCCCCTGGAATTTAAGAATCTGCAAAATCTTATCCCTGTCCGGAAGGAGGTCATAGGAGTTTTCCATGGTCCACTCCAGAACGCCTTTGACAGGTACAATTTCATCTTCAGAAAATCTTTTAGCGGCAAAATGCTGTTTTGCGTAGAGGATTAAACTTTTCTCTTTTATATCATAATTATCATGATTCGGATAGCGGTCATAGATATAAGACCCGCTTATTCTTTCCTTGTAGTAGGATTTATGGGCGGAGAGCTTTGAGAGATAGTGCGGCATCACTACTCTGATTATATTTTTCGTGTCAACATCCAGGTCAGGTTTTCTGTAGAGAACCTCCACTACCCTGAAGTGATTTGTGACTTTTTTAAATGAAGGGTTAAACAGGCCTGTGAATATATTTTCCGTGGAGGTCTCCACAGGGGGGTTTTCCACTATGGCAATAAAATCCGAACTGCGTATCAGCTCATCCATGGTAACCGGTGTAAAGACAGTCTCACTGGAGAATGCCACTGTTATTGAGATAAAAGATGTTATTGAAATAAAAGATATTATTAAGATAAAAGATGTTATACAAAGAAAAAAATTTAAAATTCCGGCTTTTCCTGCTGTTCTCATATGCCCCGCTTTATTGCATGCTGAATTTACTTTTTATGGATTCAGTGATTAATATAACAACAGTTCTGTTTATAAGCAATACCTCCGTAAACTTTTCTGCGTTCCTGTGTATGAAACCGGAAACCGGGGGAAATAATATTCACCCGGATTTTAACTTCGATTAATTAAGATCATTAACATACCTTGTCGGAACCGGCAGACGATCATACGGCAGATGGTAATACTCAAGAAATGTATGGGATGCTGTGTATGCCATACATTTATGCTCACCGGGCCATAGTTCAGAGAGAAGCTGTGCAGAGTTGATTGATACTCCGACAAAAACATCCGGAGAATGTAACGGAACGAACAGCGCATGCGTTAAAAGATGCGGTGGAGGGGAGATATAAGCCTTTATTTTGCACTAAAATCAATGTTAATGAATTAATATTGATTAAATAGCGATAAAAACAATTGAGTGATTGACAGTAAATTATTTGTAACCACCTTTTGAAAAATATAACATAATTAAAAATATATGGAGGTTTTTATATGAGCATGCCCGGCATGGGGGAACTTGTTGTTATTTTTTTAATTGTACTTGTACTTTTTGGAGCTGGAAAGGTCCCTTCTATAGCAAAAGACCTGGGAAAAGGAATAAATCAGTTTAAAAAAGCCATGAGTGGCGAACTTGAAGAAGAAGAAAAGGCTGACGAGAAAAAGAAAAAATAAGAGAGAAAAAAGAAGCCTTCTTAAAATACTTTCGAATTTAATTTTAACTGCAGACAACCCCGGTAAATTGCCGGGGTTGTCTGTTCAGAATTCTTTTAAAAAATAAACTATGGCTCTTAATTGATGAAACAGACAAATAATACTGGTAAAGAAATGCCGGCCCTGCCGGATAGTTTAATAGAAATGGATTCCCTGGTTTATAAATAATTGTAACTTCCCTGATAAAGTTTAACCTATAAATTAATAGTCTTTTTCATGATATATCCTCCTTGCATACCATGTATGTTTATTTTGGAACGAGTTTTTTACTCCCCATTTCCTGCGTCGCTAGAAATAGCGACTTGTTTTTTTCTCTCACTCTACCTTGACTTACCCTGAATCTGCGGGAAATTGAAGGTGCTGTCCGAGAGTACGCATTCGCTCCCCGTGCCTTGAAGCTGGATGAGTTAAATATTATACTTATACTGCAGATATTATTGCATAAGTCAAGAAACATTAATTTAGCTTTTACAGAGCATAACACGGTCATTGCGTAGCTGACGGTAAAGAAAAACTTACTGAGCTTAAGGTGGACAACTGCTTTCCTTTTTCAACTAGTGGGATCGCAGCAAAGAAACCAGTTCCGTACTTAAACCTGTTATATAAATAATTCTGAACACGATTACAGGATTTAAGGATTATCGGGATTTCCTGCGGATAGAGGTATCGTACTCCCGCGTACTCAACGCTGTGCATCAACAGTTTTATGATCAATACCACGGCGGATTTATGATAAAAGCCAGACTCTCTTTACAGAAAAGTCAACTTCGCTTTAATTTCACTTTAGTTTCGCCTCAAACACGCTGTTGACAGCTATAAACGCACGTTTTTCTCTGTCGTAAACGGAATTGAAACGGTATTGAAACGGTTTTTAACAGGGTCTTCATACTGCTGAAGCACCGTTTTGGCAGGTGAGCCTCTCTCTTTTGCTGCATTTGTATCTTTCTTTCCATCTCGTCTGTAAAGCCCAAAACCGTCCAGACCCCCGACAGCCGGCCCCCTGTTAAGCGGGTTTGCATTTATATAGTTATAGAAAGGAGGAACAGCCGATGAGTGACCTTGAAAAATACATCGCAAAACGCGAAAAGAAAACACCAGGTTTTAAAAAAGGCATCATGGAAGAATATAACAACATGATGATAGGCGCACGCATAAAGGAATTAAGGACCAGTAAAGGTATAACCCAGGAGGAGCTGGCAAAAAAACTGAAGACAACAAAAAGCGCGGTATCCCGGCTCGAAAACCATGCGGAAAGCGTAAGGCTCTCAACTCTTGAAAAGGTGGCAGAGGTTCTTGGTAAAAAACTGGAAGTAAGTTTTAAATAAAAATAATGACATTAAAAATCACCAAAAGAGCAGATACTATCAAAAGGCGTATAACAGTAAAAGAACAATTGAAAACATTCCGGCTAAAGCTTATGAATATGTAGTCAATGGCAAGAGTGCAATTGAATGGATAATGGAAGTGTTTAATGATATCACATCTTGATAAAATCATAAACTCCGCAGGCCTTATCTGTGATGTCATAGGTGCCTGGCTTGTTGCATGGGAGGTTGTTAAACAGTTTCATGGCAGTAAGTTTCATTCTCTTCCATTAGCACATATACCCGGTGTTCCCCCGGTAACAGAAAACCCAAAATATGCTGAATATGAAAAACAAAAGTATTACAAAATGAAAATTGGTCTAGCTTTTTTGACCTTTGGATTTCTGCTGCAGCTGCTCTCAAACTGGGTTGTTTGTATTATTAAATCAATTCAGTCATAAAATATGATATAGTAATATTTTATACATTCCAGCCACCTTTTGATTAGCCAGGTATTAAAATGTATGATTTATATCTTTTTTCTTGTATATTCTGGTTCATAGCTGCCAATGATTCTGAACTAAACATTCCACATGGGAGAAACATGAAGTAAAAAGCATTTATTAATCAGTAGCAGTTTTCACCGGATCCACGGGTGCAGCCACATATAGATCCTCTTGCCTGTATCTGCTCCCGTTATATGTTGCAATACAATTTTTCATTTGTTTACCATTATGTTCTTTAGCATATTTACTAGCATCATTCGCCTTTTCGCGGACCTCGCTGTCTGTTAGAAAACATTCCTGGTTCACAAAACAAAGTCCGATGGATACAGTCGTGCGCTCACGAATATTGGGATACTCTAAATTGGCTAATTTTTGCCTTAAATCATCAAAAGTTTTTATTGCATCATTAAGATTAATGCTCGGCAAAAGTATAAGATATTCATCTCCGCCTTGACGGTAAGCATAACCTCGGCCAAAAACATGTGATTCAATTGTCTCCATGAAAAGTGGCAATACATCCCTATCGATTCGCTCATTGCCATGTAGTGAATTAAATTTTTTTTTGAAATCATCAATATCAATAAATGCTGCAGCTACAGAGCTGCCTCGCAAATCGCATTGCTTTCGAAAGTAATTTAAATCCTTCAGAAAAAGATCAGGTGCTTGAAGAATATGGAATTTTTCATCATAAATTCTTGTTGTCGAATTAAATGATTGATCAGATTGTATCAACAGAATCTCTGATTGCTGAAGGGAAAGGAAATTAGTCAGTCGTGGGACCACCATAGAATCAGTTTTCAGAAACCATTCTTTCTCAGTTAAATTATTGTAAGGATCAAGTTCATTATGAAGTGAGTTTTTGATACCTCCATGATGGACATGTTTCCCGCGTGATTCAATGGATCTGGCAGTATGTTGCCTGCCGATGATGATGGCTTTTTTATAAACAGGTAAATACTCACTGCCCAAATCAATGTCACCAGAACTTTGAGAAAAACTGTCCAAATGTTTTTTTGCCTCATCGATTTTTGAAGATGCATTATTAATTTCATCTGATATATGGCCACATTCTTGTCTTACAGGGTTCAGCAAGTTAATATTGAACCAGATAGCAAACAAATGCATAGCCATACTTAATGTATTACGTTCATTAATGGTGAATACAGCCATCATGCAACCTCCTCATGATTAAGATTATTGTTATTTACAATCGCCACTATTGTAGTTCTGATTCTAACATGCATCACCCCTTTGGCGGATATGGATCATTTCCATGGCTGTCTTTTTGGGATATCCGGCCGTTCTTATTATGAATCACTAGCTCGGTATTCTGATTACGGCTGATTTCTCTTGCTACATCTACCGCTTCCTTTTTTGTTTCAAAATGGGCTGATGCCCTGTCTGCACCACCTTTCTTAACGTCCCATCCCCCTTTTGTTCCTCCGGGAACTACATGATGTGATTTGTTTGCCATAATAATTTCCTCCCGTATAATAGCATTTTTTTAAAGATTAACTGCATTTATCTTGTTTTTAAATTCTTTAAGGTTCTTATCTGTGATCCTTTTATTACTCTCTGTTATCTTTTCAGCGGCCTTTATAGCCGTATCCTTTGAAAGTTTCCCTTTTTCCACCAGTATCACCATAAGCTGAAGACCCCAGAAAAGTTTTACCCCCTCCTCTTCACACTTGTTCCTCATTTTTGTGTCATTTGTAACAATACCCCATCCGAATTTTTTCGAATCAATAATGCAGATATTATCCTCAAACGACAGACCATTTTCCGTATTCGCTGCAGTATAATAGGTCTCCGTGTCCGGATAATAAACAGTAAAACCGCAGGCAGATATCTGCTTTGCGGTAATCTGTTCAACCTCATTCAGTACGTCGATAGGGATTAATGCTTCCTTGAATAGCCCTGCAATCAGTTTAAGAATTTTCTTATCTGTGTTCAGGTAATCAATAAGTACATTGGCGTCTGTAATGACAGTTTTCAGCTCAGTTTCCAGTTGATCTCCTTCCAGGAATTCGCAAGAGTGTTCATATCATGGTGTGATATATTAAGAATCTCAGCAGCTTTGCTGATAGTAATTATATCCTTTTCAACCGCCTCACGCACAAGAGAGTGTAATCGTTCCTCTACTATAATATTATTTGAAGAGCTGTCAGGTTCTTTCAGTGCCACAGGCTCCTGGTGATTCTTAAGGCTGATTTTGTACATCTTCAAATATTCTGCATTAAACTTCTGGTAAATAGAAGAATCGACCATCTCAAGATCAAGCAGCCTCCTTATAACAGTAAGGTAGCTTACCCGGAAATATCTTTTAACAGTGAGTATTGCATCAACCCAGTGCATCCCTTTGCATCTCTCAAGGGCCTTTTTAAATTCATTATCCGGCATTAAAAAGTATCCCGCAAATTTATCCGCTTCCTTCTCTTCAACCGGTTCATCGTTAAACATCTCCGGTTTGAAAGAATTCTTATGAAGTATCAGGTGTGCCATCTCATGTGCAACAGTGAAAATCTGTCTTTCAATGCTTATCCCTTTAGAGACATTCACACTAATAGCCGGTCCTCCATCATCCTTCCCTATGGAAACTCCGAAGAAGTCATTCATCGGCATTTCTGCCAGCTGCAGTTTTATACCTGCACTGTTTACAACTTCATAAATATCTCTTATCGGTTCATTAGCATCAAGGCCCAGCTTTTTTCTGATTTCAGAAGCAAGTTTAACCGGATCCTTGACTTTTATGTTTGCCAGCCTGTATTCCCTTTTCCTGTTAAGTTCATTCTCAAGAAAATTATAATCCTTGAGCCACATAGCTATCCTGATAATCTCCTGTTCTCTGGCTTTCCTTTTTTGTTCAGTTATTTTGCTCATTCTGAATCTTACAGACTTAAGCTCCGGGACATCTATAAACAGATCCCTTATGCTTACATTAAGTGCTTCCGCTATTTTATGAATGGTCTCAGACCTTGCGTTGGTCTTTCCCTTCTCAATTGCCAGGTAAGCAGCTCTGCTTAACCCGGCTTTCTCGGCCACTTCATCCTGCTTTAATCCGGAAGCCTTTCTTAGCCTGTATATGTTTTTGGCTAATACTTCAAGCATTCCATACCTCCTGTTTAAACTCATCAGAATGAATATACATAACTTTACATTATATTTCAATCAAAATAATGTAAAGTTATGTATATTATATAAAAAAATGTAAAATATGTCTATATTACCAATGTTAATTCCTTAACATCTGTTTTAGTGTAAAATAAACGATTATATCTCCCCGCCGTCTTTGGCGGCGGGGAGAATAGAGCATTTTCTATTATAAAAAGTTAATGTCATGATAGTTTTTTCAATAGCTTTTTACATCCGGCCTTATCATCTCTGAATACATTCAGCTTCATTACTATACTCAAATTTAATCGCACAAATAAAAAAAGTATTTGCATATTTTAATGAGGGGAATATTTAGTGTATTAATTCTTAAAAAACTCCTTCTTTTAAAGCGGTTTTTTAAGAGGTTAGTTAAATGTTCTTTTATAAAAGCACGGCCTGAAGCTGCAACTTCAGGCCGGGGTTCAGGGTGTTACCCCCGAATTGACAAATAACATTCATCTGACTGAAAATACAGCCACGGTTATCCTTTTGTCAACTGTAAAACACCCGAAATTAAAACTAAAGAGGGTGCCGCAATGAAAAAATTAAACCTTTCCGGACAGCTGTTTATTCATCTTTTTTACCGCATTAAGACAGGGGGTATTCCTCTTTCTGCATCCTTATAGTTTAAATGCTGCCCGGTCCATTGATCCGGCTCAACCGCGGGATCATTAAGCTTGTTATAAGCAGAAACGGCGACATTGACGACTACAGGTTTTTCTCAATAGCCCGTCAGCACTTTTCCGGCCGGTCAGGGATCTTCTCTCTTGAAGAACTCTGCGATATTCTGCATTCCAGGCACAGATATGCCTCTCTCCACCACAGGCCCGGCAATAACCGGAAGCGTTTTATGCAAAGGCTCTCGGAGAGGTTCAGCAGATCTATTCTCTTCACTGAACTCCCCGACGGCCGCTTCAGGATAAATTCCGAACGCCGTCTCATCTCGGGAATCAGCAAATCCGGAAACAGGTCATACTGGTATGAGGTTCCGGATGAATCGATATTCAGGTCAAAAGCGAAGTTTTTTAATTTCTGTACAGGGGTGCTCCTTTCCGGGAACCGTTTCAGATCAAACGAAAATATTGCCGGCTTCTGCAGAAGTACAGTCCGCAGGATCCAGAAAGCCACCTCATTTAATGACAAAAACAACTTTTTTTTCAAGCAGTACAACTTCATAGAATGTTTCTCAGGAACTTATAAAGAGATAAAACAGTTTCGCGCAATGCTCTTTCATGAGCACGGCATATCATCCCCCCGCCCCTTGCGGTTCCGGGAGGAATGGGTATTAAGACTAAACGCACCGAATTCATATCGCTGCAACGTGTTCAGCGGGGTCAAAGGGAGATTTATTGCTGAACCAACGATTGCAAAAAGGAAGAAGTGCTGGTTTATGCCGATACGTGAAAGAGATAAAAATAAGATGACCGGCGGTGTGTACAGGAAACGCTGGATGTTTACTTCAGGGGTCTACGACATCGGAAGCTATGTTGTAGATAACAGCCGGTTATTTTCATGAAAAGCTTCGTCTTTGCATATGGTTCACCGGGTCACGACCCCTGAATTTTATTTAGAGTTTTCTGTCACCCTAAAGGGGTTTCTGGTAATATATACTTAAAGCTAAAACCCGCTTAGCAATGGAGCAGATGACAGACTCAGCAAATTCCCCTTTAAGGGGCAGGGCTTATGCTTTTAAAGTCAAATCTTCTTTAACAAACTGAATTGTACCAACATTTCACATTAGCCCCGGTCTGCCCGGGCATACCATCTGGTAAGTTTACCTGTATCAGAAGCCCCCTGAATACCCCGTACCCACACCACTGCCGGTATAGTATACCTTCAGCAACAGGAATCTAACGGCCCCCGCACCCGAACCACTGCCGGTATAGTATACCTTAAGCAACAGGAATCTAACAGCCCCCGCACCTGCACCACTGCCGGCGTAGTATAACTTAAGCAACAGGAACCTAACAGCCACCTCACCCGAACCACTGCCGGCATAGTATAACTTAAGTAACAGGAACCTAACGGCCCCCGCACCCACACCACTGCCGGTATAGTATACCTTCAGCATCATGAACTTAACAGCCTCCACACCTGCACCACTGCCGGCATAGTATAACTTAAGTAACAGCAACTTAATAGCACCCGCACCCGCATCACTGCCGGTATAGTATACCTTCAGCATCATGAACTTAACAGCCTCCACACCTGCACCACTGCCGGCATAGTATAACTTAAGTAACAGCAACTTAATAGCCCCCGCACCCCCGGAGGGGGCAAAGCAAAATCGATGAATATCTTAACAGTATTTTCAAGTCCCCCGCCGGGGGATTTAGGGGGCTGTTGCTGATAGTTTATAGATCCGTCGGTGATTTAGGGGGCTGCTGCTGGCAGTTTATAGATCCTCTGGGGGTGCGGGGGCTGTTGCCGGAAGTTTATAGATCCTCCGGGGGTGCGGGGGCTGTTGCCGGAAGTTTATAGATCCTCCGGGGGTGCGGGGGCTGTTGCTGGCAGTTTATAGATTCGTCGGTGATTTAGGGGGCTGTCACCGGAAGTTTTATTATAAATGTTGTACCCTTTCCATATTCACTTTCAAAATAGAGCATGCCGCCATGCTTTTCGACTATTATTGAATGTGAAATTGGCAGCCCCTGGCCGGTACCCTTTCCTACCTCTTTTGTTGTAAAAAACGGATCGAAAATTTTATTCTGAATATCTTCCGGGATACCACAGCCGTTATCTTCAACTCTGATTATCACAGATGAATCATTTTCCTCCGTCCGTATTTTTATAATCCCTGTTTCAATAATATGATTTTCTTTTGCCTCGACTACCGCATCTCTGGCATTTATTATCAGGTTAAGTATAACCTGGCTCAGCTCAGATTCAAAGCAGGGCACCTCTGGTATATTTAAATCAAGATCAAGCTTAAGTTCACAATCGTACTTCCATTCGTTTCTCGATACTGTAACGGTATTCTCAATTAATTTATTTATATTGGCGGGCATTTTTATTCCGGTACCGGGATGTGAAAAGGATTTCATAGACTGAACAATCCCCGAAACTCTGGCAATACCCTCCAGGGACTGCTCAAGCGCTTTGGGCATCTGCTCCAGAAGAAACGGAAGCTTTATTTTTCTGCTCAGCTCCTCAATCTGGCTGACCAAACGCCGGTAAGCATCCCGGTCTTCGGTGTTCTTTAAAGCCCTCTCAGATATATCCAGTATATTCAGCAGGCCGACAAATGATTTATTAATAAACTTCAGGTTATCCCCGATATACTGCAGAGGTGTATTGATTTCATGTGCCACACCCGCTGCAAGCTGGCCGATTGCCTCAAGCTTGTTTGACTGAAGAATCTGGTTTTCGAGTATTTTCTGGTCTGTAATATCTTTGCCCAGAATCATAAAACCATGAAGTACATCGCCTCCGCTCTTCAGGGGATTAATTGCCAGCCCCAGGATTCCGCTTTTGCCTTTAATGTTCTCAAATTTCATATCATCAACCCGGATACTCTTTCCGGTAATTATGCATCTGCCAATTGCTTCATAAATAAGTTCCCAGTTCCAGTTGATCTCAGCTTCAAAGAAGCGTTTCCCGATTATATCCTCCGTTTTTATCCCGAACACATCTTCGGCAAAGGGGTTCCAGTGAGTAATCCGGTCATTAACAGAAACGCCGATAATAATGCTCTGCAGCGAATTAATAAGCAGATCATGCTCCTCATTAATTCTTCTCAATTCTGATTCTTTCTCCACACGTTCATTAACATCCTCAAGAACTCCATCCATCCAGTCCGGGTTCCCCGAATTATCAAAATGGCATGAGACCGATATTGAACCCCAGAATGTCTCACCGGTTACTTTTCTGTATTTAATAAGCCTGTTCCTGACATATTTATTTTTTATAGCTTCCGCTTTCAGTTTATTCCTGTCTTCAGGATTTAAATATAACTCCTCAACGGAATTTTTAAGCATCTCTTCCACAGATCCAAAACCATGCATCAGTGCTATTGAGAGATTAGCCTGAAGAATCTTCCCCGGAGATGAAAGCGTTGTGCGGAATATCCCCACCGGGATATTTTCAATCAGTGTTCTGTACCTCTCCTCGCTCAGTTTAAGTGCATCGAATAATTTTCTCCGTTCAAAAGAGATCCGCTTTTCCTCAAGAGCCCTTGTAACAGCAGGCAGTAATCTTTCCAGGTTATGCTTCAATATAAAATCAGTTGCCCCCCCTTTTAATGCCGTTACAGCCATCTCCTCCCCCACTTTGCCGGTAACAAAAATAAACGGCGTGTCAGGATCGTGTTCTTTTGCCAGGTTCAATGCATCCTCTCCGTCAAAACCGGGAAGCTTAAAACCGGAAAGAATTAAGTCCGGTTTCAAATGTTTTATGGCTTCTATATATCCAGATCGGTTTGAAACTAAATGAATGTCCAGGTTTATGCCTGCACTCTCAAGCTGCTTTGCCACCAGCCCGGCGTCCTCAGCTGAACTTTCCAGATGCAGAACTTTTATTGGTTTATTCGGATTACTCTTTAACATTTATTCACCGTTTCTGTTTAAAGGCTCCCCCGGAACTGCTTTGACAGCCCCCGCACCAGCAACTTAACAGCCCCCGCACCTGCACCACTGCTGGCGTAGTATACCTTCAGCATCAGGAACCTAACAGCCCCCGCACCCCCGGAGGGGGCAAGGATTTTGCTTTGCCCCCTCCGGGGGTGCGGGGGCTTGTGCGGGGGCTCATGCTGGGAGTAAATGCAGAGAGCCGATACGGCTCGCCTGTGCATGAAGCCAGCTCTCATATATCCCGCTTCTCAATGTATGAATCTATTATATTAAAAAGTTCCGGCAGGTTAACCGGTTTTGTTATAAATGCAAGGGACTCCAGTTTTATGTTCTGCTTTTTAATTTCATACTCAGAATATCCGCTCATGAATATAAACTGAATATCAAGTCCCGGTTCACCCTTTATCTTTTCAGCTGCTTCTATGCCGTCCATTTTTCCGGCCAGTCGTATATCCATCAGCACAATATCCGGTCTATGCTTTATTGCAGATTCAACCGCTTCATCACCGGATGAAACCGGTTTCAAAACATTATAACCCTTCTGCCGGAGCTTTCTCTCCATAAAAAAAGCGGTTATAGCCTCATCCTCGGTTATAAGAACTGTTACCGGCTTCATCATTAAATCCTTTTCTCATAAAGATTATCCCTGAACTTTATTATCCACTTTAACCCCGTATCTGTATCTTTTTCCACGCTCCCCTTAAGCTGATACTCCACAATGTTTTTTACCAGCTGCAGCCCCATGGAATCTGATCTTTCTGCATCCTGGTTTTTATAATCCTCCCCGTTATCAGAAATTATAAGTTTAATTTCACCGCCCGAATCTATTGAAAGCTCTATGGTCAGCTCCCCTTTTTTATCCCCCGGGAAAGCATGCTTCGCAATATTTGATACCAGTTCGTTTACAACAAGACCGCAGGGAACCGCAGTATCAATCAGAACATCAAATCTTTTCATTTTTTTATTTACATGAATTTTATCTTTTGAGAAACCGTAACTTGAGATGATATTATGAGTAAGTTCAATCAGATATTCACCCAGGTCAAGTTTTGAAAGATTGTTTGACTGGTACAGTTTTTCATGGACAAGGGCCATTGTTCTGATGCGGTTTTCCATATCCATTAATACCCTATCAAGCTTTTCATCATTGTCATAAGCCGGATGCAGTGCAAACATAGATATTATCACCTGCATGTTGTTTTTAGTACGGTGATATATCTCTTTTATCAGCTCTCTTTTTTCATTCAGTGATTTTTTCAGATCCTCAAGGGTCTTTTTCCTTTCCGTTATATCCTGAATTGTTCCGAATATCTTTATTACACGGCCGTTGATATCCTTCACAGGTTTCATCGTTCCGTTGAATACAGGGGTGTTTCCGCTTTTGAGCCTGGCGGTGAATTCATAATCAAGCTCGGTCCCGGTATTAATAACAGTCTGTAAATGTTGCTGCAGTATGGCTCCCTGCTCCGGGGTGTAGTATGCAGCCTCCTCTTCAGGATCCGGCGGTCCCAGGGCAAGGTCTCTCTCATACATCCTGTAAACCTGATCCGACCATGATATTTTCCGGCGGATAATGTCAAACTCCCAGTCCCCTACCTTTGCCAGTTTCTGGGCCTCTTTAAGCCTGCTTTCACTCTCAACCAGCGCGGCTTCAGCTTTTATTTTTTTCCGCATAACGTCCCTGAACCTGAGAGATTCTTTCACCGCATAGGGGAGCTTCCCTATATGTTCCTTTAAAACATAGTCATTTGCACCTGCCTTCATGCAGTCAACGGCAATCTCTTCGTTTAACGTACCGGTTAAAACAATAAAAGGGAGTGACGGGTCAAATTCCTTAGCAATGCCCAGAGCTTCCATGCCGTTAAACCGCGGCAGGTTGTAGTCCGAGATTACAATATCGGGCTGAAAATCTTTTAAAGCATCCAGGAAATCAGAGTCGTTTTCAACTCTTGAGGAATCAAAAGATATCCCGTCACTCTGAAGCTCACTCTCTGCCAGTTCAAAATCAGCATCCATATCTTCAACAAAAAGAATTTTCAGTTTTTCTCTTTTTTTACCCATAATCTATACCATTTTATCAAATTGTTTGTTACTGTCAGGTATGGTAAAATAAAAGCAGGCCCCCTTCCCCTCCCCGCTTTCAGCCCATACCCTGCCGTCGTGCCGTTCTATTATACTCCTGACCATCGCAAGCCCTATCCCCGTACCCTCATAGTCACGTTCATTATGAAGTCTCTTAAATACAGAGAAAAGCTTATCTGAATGTTTCATATCAAAACCGGCGCCATTGTCCCGGATATAGAATACATTTTCCCCTTCAGCAGTACCGCATCCTGTTTCTATCAGAGGGTCCGGAGATTTCGAAGAAAACTTCACCGCGTTGGATATAAGATTTACAAGAACTACCCGCAGCATGGCTTTATCCCCCTGTATGTGGGGAAGTTTATGTTTTAAAACATTTGTATTATGTTTTTTCATCTCTTCTGAAAATTCATCGAGAACATCCGATAAAAGCTCATCCATATTCACTCTCTGGCTTGAGAATAAAGTCCGTTTCATCTGAGAAAACGAAAGAAGATCTTTTATAAGAAGCTCCATCCGTCCGGCAGAGTTTGAGATAACATCGATATAATGTCTTGTTTTTTCACTGGCTGAACTTTCAGTCTCTTTTTTCAGCAATTCAAGAAATCCGGAAATATGGCGCAGAGGGGCTCTGAGATCGTGTGAAACGCTGTAGGAAAATGATTCCAGTTCTTTATTGGCATTCTCCAGGGCGGCGGTACGTGATGCAACTTTCTCTTCAAGTTCTGTATTAAGCAGTTTAAGATTTTCTTCTGATCTTTTCCTTTCAATTATATCCCATAAGATATCACCTATGTAGGATGAAACCGACTTATCCCTTTCATTATACCCGGTTGTTTTATTGCCGAGGCCGAGTATCCCCTTTATAATGCCGTTTCTGAAAACCGGTGTTACCAGCTCTCTCAGAACCGGGGCATGTCCCTCCGGCAGGCTATTACGGCCGGGCAGATGCATATAATCATTATGGACAACGGTTTTTCCTGCCCGGACACAGTCAGCCCAGACTCCGGCCTTTGCTGTATCAAGATGGGATCCCTTCCCCGCGGCTTTGCAGTAGTCACGCAGGGTTCCTGTTGACCATGCCTGGAGACATAGTGTTTTCTGGTCATCATCAAGAAAATGAAAAAAACTGATTGAGCTCTCCGTGAATTTTTCCGCTTCATCAAGCGCCCTGGTCATTAGTTCTTCAAGCGAATGATTATCCGAAAAATTTATCAGATCCAGCCTTGTTTTAAGAAGGTCGGAGGCAAATTTTTTCTCGGTAATATTCTGCATTACGGCAACATAGTTCTGAATCTCTCCCGCTGCATTTTTAACAGGGGCTATTGTCATATCTTCAGTATATATCGAACCGTCTTTTCTTTTATTTACCATCTCTCCGGACCATGCCCTGCCGGAGGTAACTGCAGAAAGAAGCTCTCTGTAAAAAGATTTGTCATGCTGCCCGGATTTTATCATTTTCCACGGGTTATTCCCCACTGCCTCTGATGACATGTATCCTGTAAGTATTTCAAAAGCAGGATTAACATACTGGATTATTGCATCTTTATCGGTTATCATAATAGCATTGGCGGCATTTTCCATGGCTGTGCTGCGAAGCAATAATTCGTTTTCATCCTTTTTACGCCGCGTAATATCCCGGACTATAGCCCACATCCCTGTAGGTTTACCGCTGTCATCGTTTAAAAGTGATGTGCGCAGTTCTACAGGGAAGATAGTCCCATCTTTACGGCGGTATTCCTTTTCATAAATATCAGAGAATCCTCTTGGCAGTATCTGATTCTTTATGATATCCGCTTCAAAGGTATGCCATGTTTCCGGTGTAAGGTCTGTATAGACAAGCCCGAGTATCTCCTCTGCGGAATATCCGAGCATTTCGAGATACGCGTTATTGAACGCTGTGATTTTTCCGCTCATATCAATCTGTACAAAGGCATCAATCATGCTCTCGTGAAGCTTGCGGAACCTCTCCTCGCTTCTGTGAAGCGAGGTCTCCGCAATTTTGCGGTCTGTGATGTCATGTATAATTGAATGCAGCAGAACTCTGCCGCATATCTGAATTCTGCTGCTGAAGACCTCAACATCACATAATGAACCGTCCGATCTTCTGTGGCAGAATTCAAAATGCATCCGTTTCTGTTCACTGACTGATTCCATCGCAGCATTTACCTCTGCCTCCGGAAGTATATTGATTTCATGTATCTTCATCTTAAGCAGCTGATCGCGAGTCCATCCGTAAAATTTTACTGCGGCATCATTCGCATCAATGATGCTCCCGGTATCCGGGTCAATAATCAACTTAACCGCTTTGTGCTGATGAAAGATGCTACTGAAGAGTTCCTCGCTTTCCCTGAGAGTGGATTCAATTTTATTTTTTTCTGAAATTTCGTTTTCAAGCTCCTTATTCAGCTTTTCAAGTTCAAGCATCTTATGCTCGAGCTTCCGGATAAGCGCCTCATTGTAATTTTTAAGTATTGTTTCATTCCCGGTTTTCGGCTTTTGTGGTGGGGGTAGTTTCCCTTCACTTTCAAGTTCAAGTATATTCTCCACCCGTCGCATAAATTCATCCGGTTCTGTCGGTTTGACAATGAATGCATCCGCCCCGATGTCCAGTGCCAGCTGTTCGTCACGGGGATCAGTATACGTTGCAGTATAAAAAATAAAGGGAATACGCGAAAATCGTCCGTCAGCCTTCCAGATTCTGCACAGGGTAAAACCGTCTATCACAGGCATCAGAATGTCAGAAATAATCAGATCGGGCAATGCTTTCTGTGCATTAGCAATTGCCTCCCCTCCGTTCCTGGCTTCATCTACTGCATAATTATGCCCTTCCAGAAGCACCCGCAGGAGATAAAGGTTCTCTTCTATATCGTCAACAATGAGTATCCGTTTCATTATTAACCTCCGGTTTCCGATCTGATCAGAAAACGTTCCACTTCAGATACGAATGTATCAGGATTTATCGGTTTCTCAAGATACCCGTCACATCCCGAAGCAATGGCCTTTTCACGGTCCCCGGTCATGGCATAGGATGTTACCGCTACAATAGGGATCTTCCTGGTTTCAGAGTTTTCACGTAATGCCTTTGCAACGGCATAACCATCCATTGTAGGGAGTTGTATATCAAGCAGTATCAGATCGAATTTTTTTTCTGAGGCCATTTTTATGCCAATTGGCCCGTCAGGGGCGATTTCGACTGTAAACCCCCGCGATTCCATAAGAAAGGTTTCCAGATACTGATTCTGCTCATTATCTTCGATAAGAAGTATTGTTTTTTTCATGACAGCTCCTTTATATTCAGAGGTATTGTAAAAGTAAAGACACTGCCGCATCCCGGTTTGCTCTCAGCTGTTATTTCACCACCCATAAGCTCTGCCAGTTTCCTGGATATGGCAAGTCCAAGCCCTGTTCCCTCGTTTTTTCGCGAAAGTCCCGTATCTACCTGATGAAAAGGCTGAAAAATATCCTTCATATGCTCTTCAGATATTCCTATTCCGGTGTCTGTTACATCGATTCTGACGGCATTTAACGGTTTGGAAACCATCCCCGCACTGCCGTGGATATATTCAGGTATATTCTCCGCTGTTACAGATACCGATCCGCGGTCGGTAAATTTGATTGCGTTGCTGAGCAGATTTAAAAGCACCTGTTCCACACGCTGACTGTCGCTGAAGGCCTCCCCTGTTTCATCTTCCAGTTTCATATCGAGTTTAATCCCTTTTTTCTCCGCAGCCGGTTTTATTGCTGCAACGGCTTTTTCTATTATATCCCGCAGGCTGAATTTCTCAGCACGCATCTCAAACTGGCCGGCCTCAATTTTAGAGATATCCAGCACATCATTGATCAGGGACAGAAGATGCTGCGCACTACCCCTGACCATCCCAAGCTGCTTTTTCTGTTCGTCATTAAGGGGGCCGGGCAGCCCCTGAAGGATAACACCGGTAAAACCGATAATTGAATTAAGCGGCGTCCTCAGCTCATGGGACATTGTAGCCAGAAATGCCGACTTGATCCGGTCTGACGCTTCAGCGCGATCTTTCGCTATGGCCAGTTCAGCAGTACGCTGGGCTATGCGCTGCTCCATCCCCTGGTTGATCTGCTTCAGCTCCAGAGTCTGCCTGTTTACCTCGTGTTTTAAAATCACGCTTCCAGTTATACTTGTCAGTATAACTGCACCCATTACAATACCAAGGATTTTCAGCCAGACCGGGATTTTGAATGTAACATCCTCCGATGTCCATCGTTTCAATGATTCAAAATATACCGATTGAGTATCTTTTTTTATCTTTATAAGATAGCTGTCAATGGTGTTCATCAGCTGCAGAGGATCATTCACAGGTGCGGCAAAGAAAATATCCACAGGATCAAAAATTATCCCGGTATCCTCAATCCCCGTTCTTTTTGCATGAACCAGGCCGTAAAAACGATTGGTAATGCCGGCATCTGTTTCACCTCTGCCGAGAATATCAAACATGGTGCCGTAATCCCGTACGGCAACCAGGGTAACATCCAGACCGAAACCCCCTGCGAGGCTGGTGAAGGATTTCTGCTGTATTGATCCTTCCAGTACTGCAACCCGCTTTTTATCCAGATCCATTATCGACTTTATCTTACTCCCCCTGCCGCAATATATCTGCGACCAGGACAGCAGAACAGGTACTTTATGAAAGGAGAACTTTCTGCCGCGTTCGGGAGTATAGGCCATGTCAGGCATCAGATCAATTTCACCATTTTCAAGACGCTGCAGCCCCTGGGCCCATGTACCCGATACATACTGCAGTCCCCATCCCTCGTTTTTTGCGATAAATTCTATAATATCAATAAAGATCCCCGATGGTTTATGATCCTGCGATGTAAATATTTTCGGTTCATTTTCATAAACTCCGACCCGTATAATCCTGCCGCTGTTTACATCAGCTGCAGCTTCACTGCATAAAAAAAGCAGCGGAATCATGGCCAAACAGGCTGACCGGAGCCTTTTAACAAAAACCGGAATACTATTAATGGTCATATTATATCCTTTTCTCTACAGGAATAGTAAACGTAAAAATACTGCCGCGCCCCCACTCGCTTTCGGCGGTCACTTCACCCCCCATAAGTCCGGCCAGCCTGCGGCATATCGCAAGGCCCAGCCCCGTTCCCTCATTCTTTCTGGCAATTCCGGTGTCAACCTGGCGGAACGGCTGAAACAGTCTGCTTAGGTCATAGGGCTGTATTCCTATACCTGTGTCTGAAACTCTGAATTGCACTGCAGGTACCGGTTCTGATTTTTTGTCTGCGCCGGAGGGCGCATAGTCCTGAATCACATCAACTGAAAGGGTAACATTCCCCCTGTCGGTAAACTTGACTGCATTTTGAATCAGATTTAATAAAACCTGATCAACCCGCCTTTTATCGCTCACTATCTCTCCTACATCATCAGATACATTTATAATCAGATCGATCCCCTTTTTAACGGCTGCCGGTTTCAAAGCAGCCGCAGTTTTTTCAATAACGCTTCTCAGATCGAAAGGTTCGGCGTATACTTCAAACTGCCCTGCTTCAATTTTCG
Organism: Spirochaetota bacterium; assembly: GCA_963664815.2. GTDB lineage: Bacteria > Spirochaetota > UBA4802 > UBA4802 > UBA5550 > WRGT01. The sequence continues at coordinate 14,659 of CAXXHB010000001.1, read as the reverse complement.
ATATATCAAGAACATCATTGATGAGCGACAAAAGATGCGTTGCACTGTTCTGCACCATGCTCATCTGCTTCTTCTGCTCCTCTGATAAAGGTCCGGCAAGACCCTGGAGTATTATTCCGGTAAAACCTATGATAGAATTCAGCGGCGTGCGCAGCTCATGGGACATGGTTGCAAGGAATGCGGACTTGAGCTGGTCGGCTGCTTCGGCATGCTCTTTTGCTACAGTGAGCTCTTTCAGTGTATTTTGCAGAAATTCCTCTGCTTTTTTCAGTTCGGTAATATCGTTTCCCACGGAGAGTATTTCAGCTACAGATCCTGATTCATCGTAGACAGGTTTATTAGTCCAGGAGATCCAGACCCTTTCGCCGTCCTGCCTGATGTTTTCATTTTCACTGAACAGATACTTTTCGGGACTGCTCACAATATCATCCATTAATTGTTTCAGGTCCCTCCCTGATGATTCTTTTTCCGGCACTATTGTACCGATAATATTCATCCCGGTCACGTCCGGTTCTGAGAATCTGAAAAATTTCCGGGCATATGTATTAAAAAAAGTAATAGCCCCATCCGGCCGCCAGCGTAAAATTATGCTGTTGACGCTTTCCACAAGGTCGCGGTATTTTATTTCACTTGAGGACAGGGCCCTTTCGGTATGCTCCTGCTCTTCAATTTTTCTTATAAGCCGTTCATTAATACGGACAAGTTCGGCGCTTCTTTCCCTGATAATTTCTTCAAGGTTCTCCCTGAGCTGTTTCTGAATTGAGATCAGCGATCTGTCCGATTCACTCCTCTCATGCGACAGTACTGACAGGCAAAGGGTGATGATTGAGATTATGCCTATATATGTCTGAATAAGCAGCAATGACACGTCATTGCCGGCTGAACCGGCACCCCTGACTGCAGATATTATGGCAATTCCCGAAACAAGCAAAACTGCCCATGCGGAATATACTCTTCCGAAGCGCAGGGCAATCCACAGCATTGGAGGGATAACAACATACGCCAGCTGATAGCTGTTCCGGAATACGATTACGGAGGATGCTGTTAATATAAAAAATACAACAGCAGCTTCGGATAAACCTGAACCCGGAACAGTTCCGGTTACCCTTTTTTTAATCATAATTATTATCGGTGAGACAATTAATATACCCGCAGCGTCACCGAGCCACCAGGTCAGCCAGAGCTCTCTGAATGATGACCAGTTTCCGGCAGCTGAACAATAACTGCAGACTCCGACAGCAGCGCTTATCAACGTGCAGAACAGTCCGCCATAAATTATAAAAGCGAATAAGCCCTTAATATTATCAAAGGGATTTTCAGTCCCGGAAAACCGTTTTATCAGATATGTCCCGATGATGCTTTCGAGCATGTTACCCGCCGCCGTAAAGAAAGATGGAATAATATAATAAGCCGGTGCAAAACCGGCACTTTGAAGGGCAAGAATATTGGCGATAAAAGCCCCTGTAAAGATTGCGGGGCTCATCCTGTAACCCCACAGGAATATAACTGCAAACGCAATGCCGGAGGGGGGCCATACAGGTGATGCATTGCTGTTCCCGACAGCCAGCAGCAGCGATAATCTGGCCGCTGCCAGATAAACTGCGGATGTGATTAAAATCATAAGGCCCGGTTTAAACCAATCAATCCGGCTATTTGTATTTTTTCCATTCATTTTACTTTATAACCGCCATTGTATCCTTTATTCTCTGACAAATCATTTTTTCTCCTCAACAGGTATGGTAAAATAAAAGCAGGCCCCCTTACCCTCCCCGCTTTCGGCCCATACCCTGCCGTTGTGCCGCTCTATTATACTCCTGACCATCGCAAGGCCTATCCCTGTTCCGCTGAAATCCTTATCGCTGTGCAGCCGCTGGAATACGCCAAAGAGCTTCCCTGCATAGTTCATGTCAAAGCCGACACCGTTGTCCTTTACATAAAATGTATTTTTATCATCAATTAATTTACACCCTATCTCCATTGATGGATTAACGGTTTTACCGGTATATTTAACAGCATTGGAAATAAGGTTAACAAAAACTATACGCATCATGGCCCTGTCCCCTGTCACCTCAGGGAGAGGATTAATGGCAATAGAAATATTCCGCTGTTCAATTTCGGATGTATACTCCACCAATATCTCGTTTACAAGATGTTCCAGGTTAATATTCTGTCTCGAAAATGCGGTTCGTGTCATACGCGAGTAGGAAAGGAGATCATCAATCAGCTGGTTCATACGTCTGGCAGAATCATCAATAACGTCGATATAATGTTCAGCTTTCTCTCCTGTTAAATTACCCTTCTCTCTGTTAAGCATATCAATAAATCCCATTATATGCCTGACAGGCGCCCTTAAATCGTGAGAGACGCTGAAAGAGAAGGATTCAAGCTCCCTGTTGAGTTTGTTAAGCTGCGAAGTCCGTTCCTCCACCTTAAGCTCTAGCTCGGCATTAAACTCTCTGAGCTTTTCATCTCCTCTTTTTTTTTCAATGATACCCCACACAATATCCGCCAGATATATTACCACAGAGATGTCTCTTTCATTATAGTCTTTGCTTTTATTTCCGACTCCAAGTATCGCCTTTATAATATTATTTCTTTTTACCGGAATCACCATCTCCCTTATCACATCCGCATGCCCTTCAGGGAGCCCCCTTCTGTGAGAGAGCGACATATAGTCGTTATGCACAACAGGCTTTCTCTCCCTGATGCAATCGACCCAGACGCCTGCATCTGCGACATTGTAATGCCTTCCACCCCCTTCTGCCCTGCAGAATCTTTGCGATGTGGCCGTTGACCATGCCTGGAGCGACAGGGTTGCCTGATCCTCCTCCAGAAAATGGAAAAAACTGACTGTGCTGCCGGTAATTCTTTCAACTTCATCCAGTGTTTTTACCAGCAGTTCTTCAGGTGAATGATTCGCGGAGTAGTTAATCAGTTCCAGACGTAAGTTAAGCAGGTCAAAGGCCAGTTTTCTTTCGGTTATATCCTGTTTTATCGCAATGAAATTCTGAATTATTCCATCTGTATTTTTAACAGGGGCTATTGTCATCTCTTCGGTATAGAATGTTCCATCCCTCTTTTTATTGATGATCTCCCCTTTCCATATACTCCCTGATAAAACCGTATCCCATATATCTTTATAGAATTCCCTGTCGTGAAAACCTGATTTTAAGATATCCCGGGAATTATGCCCTACGGCATCAGATAATGGATACAATGTCAGTATTTCAAAAGCAGGATTTGCCCATAAAATTGTACCATTTATATCAGTAATAACAACAGCATTGGCGGCATTTTCAATTGCTGCGCTCCGGAGAAGAAGAAGATCTTCATTCAGCTTCTGTTCGGTAATATCCTTTATTATATGAACTATCCCCTTCAGAACTCCATTTTCAATGACAGGGCTTGCGGTAATGTTAAGCCACAGATTTTTAATTTTCATTACAGATGTTTCGGTACTTAAAGATTGTTTTACCCTTGATGCAGGGTGATTCTCAACAGGCTCGCCAACACCATTAACCGCGCTCCAGCAATGTTTACCAATAAGCTCAGCAGGTGATAAGCCGAACAGTTTTTCACTGGAGACATTTGCTCTCAATATTCTGAGGTCAGTATCAAGAAGCCATATAACCTCTTCAATGCTGTCAAATGATGTACGCCATTCCTGTGCCGCTGTTTCGATAGATTTAGCTGCTGAGCGGATATCAGTTACATCGCGGATAAAACATCCGACTCCCGTTCTGTTATCACGGAGTTTTACAGGGAATTTGCGTGTTTCATATATTTTCCCGTCAAGGGTCTCTTCGCTTATAATGGGACCGTTTTTAATTAAAGCAAGCCTGTCGCTTGCAGCACATTGCAGGGCTGTCTCCTGCGGCATAAGTTCAAAATCTGTCCGGCCTGTAATTTCTTCGGCCGGTTTTCCAATGACCTCTGCATTTTTTTTATTTGTTAAAATATAACGAAGCTGATCATCTTTAAGAAAAACAATGTCCTCAGAGGCATTTATGAATGTCCTGTATATCTCCTCGCTCTCTTTAAGAGAATCCTCAGCCTTTTTCCTGTCGGTAATATCACGGACAATGGCCCACATGCCGACTGACCTGCCATCGGGATCTCTGAGCAGAGATGTGCGCAGTTCAACCGGAACAATGGTTCCGTCTTTACGCCGGTACTCCTTTTCATATATCTCCGAATATCCGTTTTTTAAAATCTGGTCTTCAACAATTCCGGCTTCACCGGCACGCCATTTTTCCGGTGTCAGATCTATATATGTCAGCCTCTCCAGTTCTTCAAAGGAATATCCGAGCATTTTCAGATACGTGCTGTTGCATGATACTATCTTCCCCCTCATATCAACCTGTACAAATGCGTCTATCATGCTTTCGTGAAGATTGCGGAATCTCTCCTCTCTCTCACGTATTTCCAGCTCTGATTTCTTTCTTCCAATTGAATACATTATCGATTTAATTAACATGGAATGATTAAGTTCACCTTTAATCAGATAATCTGCGGCGCCGTATTCAATTGCCGATATTCCGGTATCCTCATCATTCAGTCCGGTAAGTACTATTACAGGAATAACTTTCCCTGTTTCCTGCACTATTCTTTCCAGAGTATTCAGACCGGCCGAATCGGGCAGGTTAAGATCGAGAAGAATAATATCAAATTCCGGATTTTCAAGCTCTTCAAATGCTGCAGATAGAACACCGGCTGTTTTTATTTTATATGAACATCCGCCGTATTCATTTAGCATCTCAAGTATAAGACGCGCATCGCCCGGATTATCCTCCACAAGGAGTATTTTCAAACCCGGCATCTTCATGTTACTGCTTTCCATTGGGAAGCTTGACAATACTGAGCCAGAAGTTTTCTATGTTTTTGACCACATTGATAAACTTGATAAGATCAAGCGGTTTAACAATATAACAGTTGGCATGAAGATCATAGGTTTTCACTATATCCATTTCGGAACTGGATGTAGTAAGTACAACAACTGGTATACGCTTCAATGTTTCATCAGATTTTATCTCCGCCAGAACCTCCCGGCCGTCTTTCTTCGGCAGATTCAGGTCAAGTATTATAAGATCCGGCCTCACGGCATCGGCATATCTGTTTTTCCGGAAAAGAAAATCCGTTGCCTCAATGCCGTCATTTACGACAAAAAGTGTATTGTTCAGTTTATTCTCCTTAAGGGCCTCCCTTACAAGCCGGACATCACCCTCACTGTCTTCAACAAGAAGAATGTCTATTGCTTTCAACGATTCATTCATACTGCTCCTCCGCTGATTTTACCGGACTCCGTAAAGCCCCCGCACCATTACACTATTACTAAGCCCCCGCACCCCCGGAGGGGGCAAGGCACAACGCCCGACATTTTCGTCTCTTTTCGACTTCGGCCTCCGCACCACTGCACCACTGCACCACTGCCGGAATAATATACCTTCAGCAACAGAAACTTAACAGCCCCCGCACCCCCGGAGGGGGCAAAGCAAAATCCTTGCCCCCTCCGGGGGTGCGGGGGCGGGGGCTTTAGCGGGGGCTGGTGCATGGGTCCGGATGATTTAATCATGCGCATTGTTCTCCGGTATTGTAAAACAGAATGATGATCCCTCTCCCTGCTTTGATTCTATCCATATTCTTCCCCCATGCCTTTCAACAATTCTTTTACATATTGAAAGCCCGATACCTGTTCCTGGATACTCCTCCCTGGTGTGAAGTCTCTGAAATATTATAAATATACGTTCAAAATACTGTTCCTCAATGCCTATACCATTGTCTTTTATAATAAATATATACTCTTTCCCCGATTTTTCAAATGATATTGTTATATGAGGTTTTACCCCTTCCCGTCTGAACTTGATTCCATTCTGTATGATATTCTGAAAAAGTCTGAAGATCTGCGCTTCATCGCCATTTATTACAGGCATTTTTTCCCGCTCAATAACTGCACCCGATTCATTAACCTGCAGTTCAATATCCGTAAGTACTTTATTTAAAATTCTGTTTACATCCACTTCCCTGAATTCTTTTCCTGATGTTTTTATCCGTGAAAATTCCAGCAGGCCAACAATCAGGGACTGCAGCCTGTTTGCTCCATCTACCGCAAATTTTATAAAATCATTGGCATCATTATCAAGCTTATCCATATATCTCCGTTCGATAAGCTGAAGATAGCTTGAGATCATCCTTAGCGGCTCCTGAAGGTCATGGGATGCAACATAGGCAAACTGCTGAAGTTCATAGTTTGACCGTTCTAGTTCCTCAATAAGCTTCTGCCTCTCCTCTTCCGCCAGTTTACGGGCGGTTATATCATTGGCCGCTGTAATAAAATATAACGGTTCCCCTGACTTTCCCCTCTGCAGGTATGAGCTGACATCTGTCCAGACGGTTGAACCGTTTTTATGCATATATCTTTTCTGAAAACGGGCAAATTCATTTTCTCCATTTATAAGTGAATCGATGTTTCTCTGAGTAAATTCGATATCATCAGGGTGTGTAATCTCCATCCAGGTTAAACCCTCTAATTCATCCCTCGAATACCCAAGCATTGTACAAAAAGCCTGGTTAATATTTATTTTACCCTCGGTTGTAGTTAATGATTTGCCGATAGGTGCGTGTTCAAAAACATTTTTAAACCTCTCTTCACTGACGCGCAGCTCTTCTGTAATTTTATACTGTTCACGGTAAAACTTTTCGTTCCGCCTTCTCCATATTATCCAGAAAACAGCCCCCATTGCAGAGACCAGAGCTGCAATTATTAATATCATCGCGTAATAGCGTACCTTCACCGGCCGGTTTACTTCAGAAGTATCAACTCTGGCCACCAGAAACCATCCCGACTCCGGTACAGAACGGAGCGCTGATACTACACTCCTGCCGCGATAGTCTGTACCCTCAAAAACACCCTCCTTTCCAAGGACTGCCATTACCGCCGGCTTCTCCGTTTCACTGAGTGGTATGCGAAAATTCAAAGCCGTATTATCCCTGAATCTCAATTCATTCAAGTAGAGTACATCATCACCATCGCGCCGTACAAGCAGTGTCTCTGCAGTTTTGCTCGATGTAGGCCATTTTTTAAGAAAGGGATAAAGATATAATTCCGGATTTATCACCATTACGATAAATCCGCTGATTCTATTAATTTCATATGCATTAACAACTGGAACTATCACAGCAAGGTGCACCGGGCTGCCGGGTGATACTCTGTGCAGATCAGTCAACACTGATTTTTTAAGGCGTCCTGCTTCATTGAGATAACCTGCCCATTGGCCATCCGGTATATTCTGTTTATTATTTATCGATATAAGTTTTTTACCGGCTGAATTAAGCAGAAGTACCTGTTCATAATTATATGAGCTGCAGACATTATTGAGCCAGGAGTAAATCTGCTTTTTCGTATCCGTGTCATCGGTATTTGAAAGAAATCTTCCGTAAAGATTATTAAATGCTTTATTGTCATAAAAGACATTGCCGTCTGCAATCCTTTCATTCCTCCACTGCACAAGTTCACTTACTTTCAGATCTGCAATGGATAACAGCTGGTTTTCAATCTCCTTCTGGTAGAAATTTCTGAACTGTCGGAAATTCATATAACCGGCAGCAATAATGCCTGCTGCCAGAACAGCAAACAGAGACACCAGTTTGACAGGCAATCCGACAACCGTTTCTCTCTTCCGGCGAAAATAGAGTACGGCTGAAACGATAACTGCTGCACTTACAATTATTAAAGCGGAATATATTACATAGGCCATATTCATAATTTTTCTCATATAAATTATATTTATGAACATGGGCATAATCAAATTTTTATTTGTGCCAGAAGCCCCCTGCTATAGCTCTCCCGGTACTTAACAGCCCCCGCCATTGCACTCCGGCGGTTAGATACACTCTCAGCTACCGGTACTTAACGGCCCCCGCCATTGCACTCTGGCAATTAGATACACTCTCAGCTACCGGTACTTAATAGCCCCCGCCATTGCACTCCGGCAATTAGATACACTCTCAGCTACCGGTACTTAACGGCCCCCGCCATTGCAGTCTGGCGATTAGATACACTCTCAGCTACCGGTACTTAATAGCCCCCACCATTGCAGTCTGGCGATTAGATACACTCTCAGCTACCGGTACTTAATAGCCCCCGCCATTGCACTCCGGCAATTAGATACACTCTCAGCTACCGGTACTTAACGGCCCCCGCACCCCCGGAGGGGGCAAGACTATCTTTGCCCCCTCCGGGGGTGCGGGGGCTGGTGGCGGAAGTTTAGGATCTTCCGTGGGATTCAGGGGGCTGGTGGCGGAAGTTTATGGATCCTCCGGGGGGACTTAAAGAATGCTTTACAAATAAATATTTATCTGAAATAATACATTTATGAGTTCAAAGATAAGATCTCCAAAATATATTATCGAGCTTGCCAGAAAAATGCGGATGAATTTAACAATTCCGGAAGAAATATTGTGGAATGAATTAAAAACTAAAAAAATAGAAGGTTTTAGATTCAGAATTCAGCATCCAATACACAGATACATACTTGATTTTTACTGTCATGAGAAAAAGCTTGCAGTAGAGATCGATGGGGATGTTCATAAACTCAGAAAGGATTATGACGATTACAGGGATGAATATCTTAAGAGTGCCGGGATAACCACTTTACGATTTAAAAATGAAGATGTAATTAACAATATAGATTATGTTCTGTCTGAAATAAGAAAATATTTAACACAAATAGTTTAATAACAGTATCTTCAAGTCCCCCGCCGGGGGATTTAGTGGGCCGTCACCGGAAGTTTAGGATCCGCCGGTGATTTAGGGGGCTGGTGTCGGAAGATTATGGATCCGCCGGGAGGTTTACAGTGACTATTCACTTTCATGAGGATGTGCCGCAATGCACTGCATGCGGAAAATCGTATCTCCCTTATGCCGAGGGACACTACCAATGTCCTAACTGCGGAGCGCAAAATGATCCTGTCTACAACTTCAGCTCAATGGCTGCATCCTCTATCCAGTTCAACCTTGATAACTATTATACATACCACCCCATGGCATGGATGGCCACTTCAAAGCTTGATGAAGTGATCTCCGTTCTGTTTAACCTGTTTACGATGTTCAAAGAGCAGAAGGAGTACGCCGATTATAATACCTTCGTAAGCTTGAAAATAGAGGAGCTCCCACTTGACCCTGAAAATGAGTACCTGAGGGAACATATAAGACATCTCTCAGTGGCAGTCTTCAACCGTCTTGTGCCGGGGGGTACAAAAATGGAGTTCATGTAACTTGGCCTTAATGGCCTGCGGCCATTTAGCCGCTGCCGGTAGAGTATACTCTCCGCTACCGGTACTTAACAGCCCACGCACCATTGCACTCCGGCGGTTAGATACACTCTCAGCTACCGGTACTTAACAGCCCCCACCATTGCACTCCGGCAATTAGATACACTCTCAGCTACCGGTACATAACAGCCCCCGCACCCCCGGAGGGGGCAAGACTATCTTTGCCCCCTCCGGGGGTAGCATGTTGAATAATAAAAATTCAAAACAGGAAGTATGAATTTTCTATAAATTTTTATTATACTTTCTAATTATTCAAATATTTTACTTCGACTTCATATACATCGCATAAACCATCCACGACATCTTCTCACGCTACTGCAGATTGAATTCCAACCCATCCTATATCCGCTACTGCCTTCTGAAGTTTTTTCAGGTTATATGTAATGCCGGCCAGAATCGATATAGTATTACATTTCTTTCGTCCCCGCCAATTCAAACGGCTCAGACCATTGTTGAATTTCAAGTCAAAGAAATTGTGTTCTTTTCCAATACGCCTGTTATATTTATACTTCCATTCTTCGCTTTGCATTCGATCTCTATATTTGAACCAGAGTTCTTTGTTATCAACATAGGTTTTTGATACCGTAAAGACTCTGCTCTTATTTCTATCCTTATCTTTCCAGCATGATGAATAATGCTCACATCCTACACAAAAATTACGGCTCAATGTGAATTTGTACTTATTGTCAGATTTTTCTAATCTCCCCTTTTTCTTACGTTTACCTTTGCAGAAAAAATATACTCCATCTTCTTCTTGTTGTACATGATGTTCTCCCTTTATAAACCAGCTCTCTGTAAAATGTAATGGGGGTGCTATATATAAATCTTTACCTTCCTGAATTAATTCACTCATCTGTGTAATGTTGAAATAACCTTTGTCTAATAAATACTCACTTTCACATTTAACTGCATTGCTTTCTTTAGCAACTTCTACTTTTTCTACCATATCTGAAAGCAGGCTTATATCGCTTTCTTTAGATGTGGCCTCTATTGAAAGAAGTATGTCGTTGCTGCAAAATGCCGCCTGCACGTTATATCCCTGAATATAGTGATGTTCCCCCGAAAAAATGGACACTTTGTTAAGCCATTATTTTAAGATTTAATCTTTCAAAAATCTCCGGACTTTTATAACCCAGATGTGAATGCCTTCTTTTACGGTTATAAAATATTTCAATATATCTAAAGATACTTCTCTTAGCCTCATTCCTTGTTTTGTAAATATTAAAATAAAATTCTTCTGTTTTCATCGAATGAAATAAAGATTCAGCACAGGCATTATCCCAGCAATTGCCATTCCTGCTCATACTCTGAATACATTTCTTTGATTCAAGTAATTCCCTGAAGGATTTGCTGGCATATTGTTTACCTCTATCAGAATGGAATATCAGGCCAGGGCCCGGATTTCTTCTCATACAGGCCATGTTAAAAGCATCTTCAACAAGTTCAGCTCTCATATGATTTGCCATTGACCATCCGACTATCATTCTGGAAAATAAATCCATTACTATACATAAATACAGCCAGCCTTCTAATGTCCAGATATAGGTTATATCTGACACATATACTTTATCTTTCTCTTCAACAGTAAAATTCCTGTCTAGTATATTCTCAGACACTGGCAAAGAATGACCCGAATCAGTGGTTGCCTTAAATTTTTTCTTTGTCTTTGCATGAATCCCATTCACATTCATCAGCCTCTCAACCCTATGTATTCCGCAGAAAATACCTTCTTCAAGTAAATCCTGATGAATTCTGGGGCTGCCATAGCTCTCTCCGCTTGATTCATGTGATGATTTTATCCTCTCCAATAGTATTTCATTTTCAAGCCCTCTTATACTCTTTGGAGCTTTCAGCCAGGCATAATAACCGCTTTTTACTCACATCCATAATCTGGCATATCCTCGATACTGGAAATTCAGTACTCTGTTCCTTGATGAATTCATATTTCATTCTTGTGGTTTCGAGAATATGCCCAGAGCCTTTTTTAGAATGTCACGCTCCTGCTTAAGAATCAACATTTCCTTCTTGAGTCGTTTAATTTCTTCACTATCCTGAGGATTTATTGTTATTGTCCCGGAATTCCTTTCCTCTGTTTCAATTTCCCTATTCCAGCGCAATAGATTATCTCTTTTAATCCCAAGATCATTCGCTATTTCAAGTGATGTCTTTCCGCTGGTTCTTAATAATTCTACAGCCTCTTTCTTAAATTCCGGGCTGTATTTACTTCTCTCTGACATTGTAAGCCTCCAAATTTATTATATTTTCGGCTTAACTTAATGTCCACTATATCAGGGGAAGATCAATAGCTTTCATCCTTTTTAAGAAGCTTACTCTCACTATCGGTTAAGTTCACTTTTGTTTCAGGTGTGATTCTTTCCTCTTTGACCTCATCCTCATATGACTTTATTTTCATCATGATCTGGTCATATTTATTTTTCTGCTTTTCTATCAGATCTTTCTCTTTATTTAATTCTTCTTCGCTTATTTCGTCATTATCTTTTAACTCTGATATGTATTTTGCTCTCGCTAAAAGTTTCGCGGATAGGTTCTCATAATGTTTTAGCTTCTTATCGAAACCTTCCTTGTCTCGTGTAAATTCTTTACTGGCATTACTGCTTATCTTTGTACCGTCTATCATTATTCTGCGCCAGTCTATCAGATTTAATTCTTCAAGTATATATAATAAACGGGCAAAGATAACTGGAATCTGATCTGGAAAATCGTTAAGAAAACGGCAAAGTGTCGAATAATCTATTGATCTGCCGCCGCTTAAAAATAAAAATCCGGGATGATTGCGATTAAGCATTCTCTCGATCTTTCTCATCGACTCTATCCCCTGGCTTAATCCATATAAAATTACTTTCAATTTTGCCGAGGGCTCTATCGCCTTTTGCCCTACCGTATCATTCTTATATTTTTTATCAAATGGTTTTGTATCAACATATTCATCTATGAATCTATCAATTACCTTCTCTATTGAATTATCATCAAATATTTCTTCCGGATATATTGTTAAAAAATATCCTTGTCCCCTCTCTATAGGTTTATACTTTGCCATGTATAATCTCCATACCTTTGATATTTTCATCATGGTTTATAATTTCCTGCCTGTCAATTAATACTTTGATTAATCAACAGGCAAGGGGTGCGGGGGCCGTCACCGGAAGTTTATGTATTTCGGCAGGGATACAATATTATTTAAATATAATCAAATAGGCTCAGAATAAATTATTGTCCAGATTTTATTCATAATTTCCCATTATCCCCCACCACTGATTTCTCACTGGAAAAGGAATATCTTATTCCAACCAGAACCTGTACACCTGAAATCATTGAATCTTTTTCTATTCAGGAAACTGCGATAAAAACACAGCGAGTTTTAGATCCACTCGCTGGAGTTAAATGTCCATAATGAATCTTATCTTAATGTCAAACCAGTATCATTGAGCGAACACGATCTTCACCTGCCGCCACATGACAGGATGTCATAAAAAGGGCGGCCTTGAAAAGAAGTATCCAATACGACCTGTTTAAATTAAATTTTGGAATGTGATATTCGTTTTATAGCTATTCTCACAACCCTTTTTACCCTCTTCCATAATAAAAATATGGACTTCTGACCATCTAAAAGCATTTTGAGAAATTTAAAAGTTTCATCTAATATACTAAATTTTTTCTCCGCAATTTTTGTAAATTTATTACATTATTACCGAGAATAATCCAATAAATTTGTAAGTCTATTAATAGAATTTGGAAATGAAATTATCGAATTATCTGCCAAATACAGATAATTTAATTTATTAAAAACTGTAAACTCAGGAACATTGGTCAAAGAATTATTTACAACACTAAGATAATTCAATTCTGTAAGATTTCCAATTTCATCAGGAAGCGAAGTAATAGATAATCCAGGTACATCAATTTTAGTAATTCTACAAACCCCATCAACGATTTTGCTTTGCACCATTGAGGAATTAACGCCACATGTATCGGTATTTGCAGATGTCCAAGTTCCTATTGCCGAAGCCCATTCTGCATGATTTTTCATAAACAACAACACTGCACGATCTGCTGCACCTAATCCCGAAGTTATCGCAGGCGAAACTGTTACTATGGAGGTATCTGTAAATGTTCCATCGACAGTTTTTACTGTAATTATTGTTGTACCTTCATTTACAGCTGTTACTAGACCATCACTGGATACGGTTGCCACAGTAGTAACGGAGCTTAACCATGTTACTTCATGGTTCGTGGCATTAGATGGAGTTACAGTTGGTGTCAGTTCCATCGAAAAACCTTTTTCAATAATCATACTATTATTTACCATAACACCACTTACCGGGACAATTACCCAAACTGCGTATAATATTACACTGCTGTTTGCAATAGTTATCGTACTCCCTTCGGATTTCGATGTACCTGTCCCATCAGCTTTTGTATTCCATCCGCAGAAACTATATCCGGTTTTATACAGACTCCCTGTATTTGCACTTGCCGTTACAGACTCACCTGTGCCGTACCTGTTTGCGTTAACAGGTACGGTTCCGCCAGTTGCTCCATTGGCTTTGTAGATTACTGCGGCTTTTCCGCTGGTAAAATATATTTTGTGATTATAGTCCATTGCTATGTCATTATCATTTTCAATAGACGACGCCAGGCTTACTGTATATTTTTTGTTAATACTAAGAGGTTCTGCAGGAGTGAAAACCGCAACAATTCCGCTGTAACTCACCGTTCCGGCTACACTATTTCCGTTGGAATCTTTCACTGTAAATGTCGTATCTGTAATTGTACTCCCATCCATCTCAGTGTTGAACACTGCGCTGATTACTGTATCTAGCTCTACATCTGTTTCATTTGGTGCAGGGCTTGTATAAACAACAAACGGGTGCGATGATGCGTCCTCTCCGTTGCAGACATATTCGGTTTTAGTTATTTCGTCCGCATCGAGTTTATTGTTTTTATTATTATCAAACCCCATATCTATCTGTACACCACCTGCGGCGCATTGTGCTCCGGCCGCTATATAGGTTTTGTTCGCAAATAAAGTCGATGCGGGTGTTTCTGTTTCTCCGCCGGAACCTCCTCCTCCATAACACGCTGTAAATGTTAAGGCTGCCGCAAGTATAATCATTGCAAAAAATTTTAATCTGAAATTCATATTGCCTCCTGAAGAAAATCTTCAAAATGTATGTTGTAGATATTAATGGGGATGACTTTTTTTGTACATTATAATAACGTATATTTTATTTTGTCAACTCTATGTGTAAAATATTATTTCATTCTATTTCTGCCGAAAATAGATTTTCTTTCCAGGAAACTGCGATAA